>NZ_CP084552.1:0-4530269 GCF_021870055.1 Arthrobacter sp. FW306-06-A
ATGACAGTAGACGAAGCCAACCACGCCAATACTGTCGGAAGTTCCTGGCGCCGGGTTGTCAGCCTGCTTGAACAGGACCACCGCGTTTCCCCACGGCAGCGGGGCTTTGTCATCCTTGCCCAGGCGCAGGGACTCATCGGTTCCACCCTCCTGGTGGCTGTTCCCAACGAACTCACCCGTGAAGTACTGCAGACCCAGGTCAAGGACGCGCTGGACGACGCGCTGCACAACGTCTTCTCCGAGGACATCCGCTGCGCCATTGACGTCGACACGGATCTGGTTCCCATCCACGAAGAGCCTGAGCCCGTCGTCGAGCCCGCGTACGCACCCGACCAGCTCATCGAGCAGAAGCCGCAGCCCATGCTGCCCAGCACCTCGCATGAGTTCGGCCGGCTGAATCCCAAGTACGTCTTTGATACCTTCGTGATCGGTTCCTCCAACCGCTTTGCCCACGCTGCCGCCGTCGCGGTCGCTGAAGCTCCGGCCAAGGCCTACAACCCGCTGTTCATCTACGGTGATTCCGGGTTGGGCAAGACGCACCTCCTCCACGCCATCGGCCACTATGCCCGGCGCTTGTACAGCGGTATCCGCGTCCGCTACGTCAACTCTGAGGAATTCACCAACGACTTCATCAACTCGATCCGCGACGATGAAGGCGCCAGCTTCAAGACCACGTACCGCAACGTCGACGTGCTGCTGATCGATGACATCCAGTTCCTGGCCGGCAAGGACCGGACGCTGGAGGAGTTCTTCCACACGTTCAACTCCCTGCACAACAACAACAAGCAGGTGGTCATCACCTCGGACCAGCCGCCCAAGCTGCTGGCGGGCTTCGAAGACCGCATGAAATCCCGCTTCGAATGGGGCCTGCTGACCGACATCCAGCCGCCGGAACTTGAAACCCGTATCGCCATTCTCCGGAAGAAGGCCCTGAGCGAGGGCCTCTCCGCCCCGGATGACGCTTTGGAGTACATCGCCTCGAAGATCTCCAGCAACATTCGTGAACTCGAGGGCGCACTGATCCGCGTCACGGCGTTCGCCAGCCTGAACCGGCAGCCGGTGGATGTGGCCCTTGCCGAGATGGTGCTGAAGGACCTCATTACCGATGACGGTGCGCAGGAGATCACCTCCGCGCAGATCCTCCAGCAGACGGCGGACTACTTCAAGCTCAGCATGGAGGAACTCTGCAGCAAGTCCCGCACCCGGACCCTGGTCACTGCACGGCAGATCGCCATGTACCTCTGCCGGGAGCTCACTGACATGTCGCTTCCCAAGATCGGCCAGGAACTTGGCGGCCGCGACCACACCACCGTCATCCATGCAGACCGCAAGATCCGCGAGCTGATGGCCGAGCGCCGTGTGATTTACAACCAGGTGACCGAGCTGACCAACCGGATCAAGCAGCAGCAGCGCGACTCCTGAATGCACACCGCGGCCCGCACTCTATACCTTATTAACAGGGGCATGTGGATAAGCCTGTGGATAGTTAAGGGGACAAGCGCGGTTAATGGGCTTAAAACCCTTAAGCCGCCTGTGGATCGTTAAAAATGCGCTTTTGCGTTGTCCCCATCCACACCCTGTTTAAAACCCAGGTAACGCACACTCCATGAACAGGGCTTAACCGCGGAACCGTGGGGCAGGACCGGGTTATCCACAGTTTCCACAGCAGTTATTAACACTACGAATCCCAAAAAATCGAAGTCCCTCAAACAACAAGATCGATGCGCAGGTCCACCAACGGGTCCTGCCGGCCCCTCAAGGGCCGGACTGGACTTCGGGGGGATGGGTTAATCCCGGATCTTCCGGCTAAGCTGTCAGCAGCGCTCCCATCCTTGGGTTTCTGTGTGGTTTCCGTCTCCGCGGACCATGCACCAGCAGGGGTGCGCCCAACTTCTTCCGGAGTTTCCGCACGAAATTCCCGGGTTTACATGGCAGCAGCAATGAAAGGCGGCACCCCTCCGTGAAGTTCAGAGTCGATCGGGACGTCCTGGCAGAAGCCGTTACCTGGACAGCCCGGTCCTTGTCTCCGCGGCCGCCTGTGCCCGTCCTCTCCGGCCTGCTCCTGAAGGCTGAAGCAGGAACCGTCAGCCTCTCCAGCTTTGACTACGAGACCTCGGCACGTCTTGAAATCACCGCGGACATCAGGGATGAAGGCACCATCCTGGTCTCCGGCCGGCTGCTTGCCGACATCTGCCGCAGCCTGCCTTCCGCTCCCGTGGACGTTGAGACCGACGGCAACAAAGTCACACTTACCTGCCGCCGCAGCAGCTTCCACCTGGCCACCATGCCGGAGGCGGAGTACCCTCCGTTGCCTGCCCTTCCCGCCATCAGCGGAACCGTCCCCGGCGATGCCTTCGCCCAGGCCGTTTCCCAGGTCATCATCGCGGCCAGCAAGGACGACACCCTTCCCATCCTCACCGGCGTCCGCATGGAGATCGAGGATGACCTGATCACCCTGCTGGCCACCGACCGCTACCGGCTGGCAATGCGGGAAGTGCCCTGGAAGCCGGTCACGCCGGGCATCTCCACCAGCGCCCTGGTCAAGGCCAAGACCCTCAACGAGGTTGCCAAGACCCTTGGCAACAGCGGAGACATCAACCTGGCACTGTCCAACGACGACAGCCGGCTTATCGGATTCGAAAGCGGCGGCCGCACCACAACATCCCTGCTGGTGGACGGCGACTACCCCAAGATCCGCTCGCTGTTCCCTGAGTCCACGCCTATCCACGCCACGGTCCAGACGCAGGAACTGGTGGAAGCCGTCCGCCGTGTATCGCTCGTGGCCGAGCGCAACACCCCTGTCCGGCTCGCCTTCACTGCCGGCCTGCTGAACCTGGATGCCGGCACCGGTGAGGACGCCCAGGCGTCGGAGGAACTCGAAGCCCAATTGTCCGGCGAGGACATCACCGTTGCCTTCAACCCGCACTACCTCATCGAGGGCCTCAGCGTCATAGAGACCAAGTTCGTCCGGTTCTCCTTCACCACGGCACCCAAGCCCGCCATGATCACGGCCCAGGCCGATGCCGACGGCGAGGACCAGGACGACTACCGCTACCTGGTGATGCCCGTCCGCCTGCCCAACTAGCTGGCTGACGGCTTCCAGACCGGCCCAGCCAAGGACGCCGGCTGGCAGCAACGTCAAATTTCCCGTTCCCACCCGCGCAGAAAAGAGTTCCACGTGCACATTGGACTGATCGGTCTCGGCAAAATGGGATACAACATGCGCGAACGCCTTCGCAAGGGCGGTGTGGAGGTCACCGGGTACGACCGGAATCCCGATGTCACCGACGCCGCCACCGTTGATGACCTGATCGCTGCTGTTCCGGCCCCGAGGATCATCTGGGTCATGGTGCCGGCAGGGCCCATCACCGACGCAGTGGTCACCGAACTCAGCGAGAAGCTGCAGCCGGGAGACCTTGTCATCGATGGCGGCAACTCCAGGTTCACGGAAGACCAGAAGCACGGCGAACTGCTCGCCGCCAGGGGGATCCAGTTCGCCGACTGCGGCGTGTCGGGCGGAGTCTGGGGCCTGCAGAACGGCTACGGCCTGATGGCCGGAGGTGACGCCGCCGACATCAAACGGGCGCTTCCGGTTTTTGATGCTCTGCGTCCGGAGGGTGAGAGGGCGGACAGCTTTGTCCACGTGGGCGGCATCGGTGCCGGCCATTACGCCAAGATGGTCCACAACGGGATCGAATACGGACTGATGCAGGCGTATGCCGAGGGCTACGAACTGCTTGCGGCCAAGGACATCGTCACCGACCTGCCCGGCACGTTCCGGGCCTGGCAGAAGGGAACTGTTGTCCGTTCCTGGCTGCTTGACCTCATGGTCAAGGCCCTTGACGAGGACCCGGGCCTGGCCTCGATCGACGATTACGTGGAGGACTCCGGCGAAGGCCGCTGGACGGTGGAAGAGGCCATCGCCAACGCCGTCCCCGCCCCCGCCATCACCGCCGCACTGTTCGCCCGCTTCGCATCAAGGGAGGACACTTCACCCGCCATGAAGATGGTCTCCGCGCTTCGCCACCAGTTCGGCGGCCACGCAACCCGTCCCGCCAAGTAGCACCCACCGGGAACCTGCAGGGTTCCCAGAATTGCCGAAAACCGCGTGTATCTGGAACACCTTTCACTGACCGACTTCCGCAGTTACGCCCAGGTTGACCTTGCCCTGGGCCCCGGCGTTACCGTCCTGGTGGGTTCCAACGGCATCGGCAAGACCAACCTGATGGAAGCGATCGGGTACCTGGCCACACTGAGCTCCCACCGGGTCAGTTCCGATGGGCCACTGCTGAGGTTCGGCACGGAACGGGCACTGGTCCGCGCCCGGCTGGTCCGGGGCACCCAGACCACAGTCCTCGAGCTGGAGATCAATGCTGGCCGCGCCAACAGGGGACGCATCAACCGCAGCAACCCCGTCCGCGCCCGCGACCTGCTGGGCATCTGCCAGACCGTCCTTTTTGCCCCGGAGGACCTGGCCTTGGTCAAGGGCGATCCGTCCAACCGGCGCCGGTTCCTGGACGAGCTGCTTGCCAGCCTCGTGCCGCACCACTCCGCCACCCGCAGTGACTACGACCGGGTTCTCAAGCAGCGCAACGCCCTGCTAAAGTCGGCGCGGGCCGGGCGGTTCACCGCCGCGCATGAGTCAACCCTGGACGTGTGGGACCAGCACATGGCCCGGGCCGGAGCGGAATTGCTGCACGCGCGGCTGGAGCTGGTGGAACGGCTTCGCCCGCACCTCGCCCGCGCCTATGCGGAACTCACCGACGCATCAAAGCCCGCTGACGCCACCTACCGTTCAACCCTCCAGAACCAGATGGACGACGACGGCGTCCCGGCCTCCGGCGCCCAGCGCACCACGGACGGAGGTTCCCCAGACGAACAGGATGACCTGCGGCTTCTCTCCGTCGAACAACTCACGGAACGGTATGTCCGGGCATTCGCCGAATCCCGGAAGAAGGAACTGGAACGGGGGATCTCCCTGGTTGGCCCGCACCGCGACGAGCTGGAACTGATGCTCGGCCAGGCGCCCGCCAAGGGCTACGCCTCGCACGGGGAAACGTGGTCCATGTGCCTGTCCCTCCGGCTCGCTTCCTACTACGTCATGCTGGACGATGCCCGGACTGGCGGTTCCGCTCCCGTCCTCATCCTTGACGATGTCTTTGCCGAACTGGACGTCCAGCGTCGGCGTAAACTGGCGGCTATAGTCTCCGGCGCGGAACAGGTCCTGGTGACCGCCGCCGTCGACGCCGATATTCCGGAAGAGCTGTCCGGGCGGCGGGTGAAAGTCATCCCGGGAGGTATCGATGAGCAGTGAACAGGGCGGCGGGCTGCAGCCAGGCCGCGAACCTGACAACATCGACGCCCCGCAGGCTGCGCTGAACCGCATGCGCGAAGCGGCGGCCGCAAGAGGCGAAGTCCGCCGGAAAGTGGCGAAGCCGGGTGCCGCAAAGGCCAAAGGCAGCATCCGGGACACCAGGGGTTTCAGCCAGTTCCACGCCACCGGCCGCGATCCGCTGGGCCTGGGAAAGGTCGTTGGCCGGCTTGTCGCGGAGCGCGGCTGGACCTCGCCTGTGGCCGTTGGATCCGTCATGGCCGAGTGGGCCACCCTGGTCGGGCCGGAAATTTCCGCCCACTGCACACCCGAAAGCTTCACGGATACCACCCTCCACGTGCGGTGTGATTCCACTGCCTGGGCAACCCAGCTTCGGCTTCTGAGCAGCAGCCTGCTCGAGAAATTCCGCCGCGAACTGGGCGACGGCGTGGTTACCAGCATCCAGGTGCTTGGCCCCTCGGCACCTAGTTGGCGCAAAGGCGGGCGCAGCGTCAACGGCCGCGGGCCGCGGGATACGTATGGATAGTCCGGACGGCAGCTCTTGAAACTGCGTCCAAGGCCGTGTAGGGCGCTGTAGGGACCGCAGCGTGTATAGGCACCCGGAGGGCGTACCGCTGGGCCGCCCTAGGCGGGGCGTAGAGCCTCGCATGGGCATATTCGCTGCGGGCGAAGGCCCTGGAATGCGGGGATATGAGCCTGTTCGCGGTAGAATTGACGCAGATAACTGGGCGCGGATGAGACGTTGACTTCAGTCCGTTCTCCGCGCACTTCCCGTGTGCGGAGCATGGATCACCAACCGTCAGCAAGTCACCGGCGCCATAAGTTTGTGCCTGTTGGCCGGTGGCTTTTCCCATGGGAAGAGAAACCGGCCGGCCATCATCGAGAACAGAGGAGTCGCAGCGCCTGTGGCTAACGACAATACAGATATTCTGGCAGCAGATACAGCAGTCGAGGATGGCCGCACCCCTGATACTCCACCTGCGGCAGCCACTCCACGGGAATACGGCGCCAGTGACATCACTGTCCTTGAAGGCCTCGAGGCTGTCCGCAAGCGTCCCGGCATGTACATCGGCTCCACCGGTCCCCGCGGCCTCCACCACCTGGTCTACGAAGTGGTGGACAACTCCGTGGATGAGGCGCTGGCCGGCTACTGCAGCCATATCGAGGTAGTCCTGCAGGCAGATGGCGGCGTCAAAGTGGTTGACGACGGCCGTGGAATTCCCGTCGACATGCACCCGACTGAGCACAAGCCCACTGTCGAGGTGGTCATGACCATCCTGCACGCGGGCGGAAAGTTCGGCGGCGGCGGTTACGCCGTGTCCGGCGGCCTTCACGGCGTGGGCATTTCCGTGGTCAACGCCCTGTCCAGCCGGGTGGATACCGAAGTACGGCGCCAGGGCCACGTCTGGCGGATGTCTTTCGCCGACGGCGGCAAGCCCCAGGGCAGCCTGGTCAAGGGCGAAGAAACGGATGCCACCGGTACCAGCCAGACGTTCTACCCGGATCCCACAATCTTCGAAAGCACCGAATTCGATTTTGAAACGCTCCGGGCCCGTTTCCAGCAGATGGCCTTCCTCAACAAGGGCCTGCGCATCACGCTGACCGATGAGCGCGAGTCCGCGTCAAGTGACGCCGACGGCGACTTGGACCTCGACGACCTCAGCACTGAAGGTGAGGTCAGCGCGGAACACCGCACCGTGGTGTACCAGTACGACGAAGGCCTGCTGGATTACGTCAAGCACCTGAACTCGGGCAAGAAAGTGGAAGTGGTCCACGAGGACGTCATCGCCTTCGAAACCGAGGACACGGAACGCAAGATCGCCCTGGAAATGGCCATGCAGTGGACCAGTGCCTACTCCGAGAGCGTGCACACCTACGCCAACACCATCAACACCCACGAGGGCGGCACCCACGAAGAAGGTTTCCGTGCTGCCCTGACGTCCCTGATCAACCGGTACGCCCGGGAAAAGGGCATCATCAAGGAGAAGGATGACAACCTCACGGGTGATGACATCCGCGAGGGCCTGACTGCCGTCATCTCCGTCAAGCTGGCCGAGCCCCAGTTCGAGGGCCAGACCAAGACCAAATTGGGCAACTCCGAGGTCAAGGGGTTCGTCCAGCGCGTCGTCACCGACGGGCTGGGCGACTGGCTGGAGCGCAACCCCGGCCCCGCCCGCGATGTGATCCGCAAAGCGATTTCCGCCGCACAGGCTCGAATGGCGGCCAGGAAGGCGCGCGACAATGCCCGGCGCAAGAGCCCGCTTGAATCCTTCGGCATGCCTGGCAAGTTGTCCGACTGTTCCTCCAAAGACCCGGAAAAGTGCGAGGTCTACATCGTGGAGGGTGACTCCGCCGGCGGTTCCGCCAAGCGCGGCCGCAACCCTGAAACGCAGGCCATCCTGCCGCTGCGCGGCAAGATCCTGAACGTGGAGCGCGCCCGCCTGGACAAAGCCCTTGGGAACGCCGAAGTCCAGTCCATGATCACCGCCTTCGGTACCGGCATCGGCGAAGACTTCGACCTCGCCAAGCTGCGGTACCACAAGATCGTCCTCATGGCAGACGCGGACGTGGACGGCCAGCACATCACCACCCTGCTGATGACCCTGCTGTTCCGCTACATGCGGCCGCTGATCGAAAACGGCTACGTATACCTGGCCCAGCCCCCGCTCTACCGGATCAAGTGGTCCAACGCGCCGCACGACTACGTCTACAGCGACCGAGAACGCGACGCCAAGCTGGTGGCAGGGCAGGCAGCAGGACGCCGCATCCCCAAGGACAACGGCATCCAGCGCTACAAGGGCCTGGGCGAGATGGACTACACCGAACTGTGGGATACCACCATGGACCCGGATCACCGCACCCTGCTGCAGGTCACCATGGACGATGCCCTTGCCGCCGACCAGATCTTCTCCGTCCTGATGGGCGAAGACGTGGAATCGCGCCGTAACTTCATCCAGCAGAACGCCAAGGACGTCAGGTTCCTGGACATCTAAGGACCAGCTCCAAAGTATTCAGAACCAGACATATACCTGAAACGGAAAATAAAGAATGAGCGACGAAACACCCGAGAATCCCGCCCCCGAGGCCGGAACTCCGGACACCGTTCTTGAAGGCGACGTTCTGATCGACCGCGTGGAGCAGGTGGACCTGCAGACGGAAATGCAGCGTTCCTACCTGGACTACGCCATGGCCGTCATCGTGGGCCGTGCCCTCCCCGACGTCCGGGACGGCCTCAAGCCCGTGCACCGCCGCGTGCTCTACGCGATGTTCGACGGCGGCTACCGCCCGGACCGTTCCTTCAACAAGTGTGCCCGCGTGGTGGGCGAGGTCATGGGCCAGTACCACCCGCATGGTGACACCGCGATCTACGACGCCCTGGTGCGCCTGATCCAGGACTGGACCATGCGGTACCCGCTCGCGCTGGGTCAGGGCAACTTCGGCTCGCCGGGCAACGACGGTGCCGCGGCGCCCCGGTACACCGAGACCAAGATGGCCCCGCTGGCCATGGAGATGGTCCGGGACATCGACGAGGAAACGGTCGATTTCCAGGACAACTACGATGGCAAGAACCAGGAACCCACCATCCTGCCGGCCAGGTTCCCCAACCTGCTGGTAAACGGTTCGTCCGGCATTGCCGTGGGCATGGCCACCAACATCCCGCCACACAACCTGCGGGAAGTGGCCGACGGCGTGCAGTGGTACCTGGCCAACCCTGAGGCCAGCCGTGAGGAGCTCCTTGAGGAGCTGCTGGTTCGGGTCAAGGGCCCCGATTTCCCCACCGGTGCGACCATCCTGGGGCACAAGGGCATCGAGGACGCCTACCGGACGGGTCGCGGTTCCGTCACCATGCGCGCCGTGGTTGCCGTGGAGGAGCTGCAGGGACGCACCTGCCTGGTGGTCACGGAACTTCCATACCAGGCCAATCCGGACAACCTGGCCATCAAGATCGCCGAACTGGTCAAGGACGGCAAGATCCAGGGCATCGCGGACCTTCGGGACGAGACGTCCGGCCGCACCGGCCAGCGGCTGGTCATCGTGTTGAAGCGTGACGCCGTGCCCAAGGTGGTGCTGAACAACCTCTACAAGCACACCGAGCTGCAGAGCAATTTCTCGGCCAACATGCTGGCCATCGTGGACGGCGTGCCGCGCACCCTGAGCCTCGACGCGTTCATCCGCCACTGGGTGACGCACCAGATGGACGTCATCGCGCGCCGTACCAGGTACCGGCTGCGCAAGGCGGAGGAAGAGGCCCACATCCTGCGGGCCCTCCTGAAGGCACTGGACATGCTGGACGAGGTCATCGCCCTTATCCGCGCCTCCAGCACCACCGAGGCCGCACGTGACGGGCTGATGGAACTGCTCGACATCGACGAGATTCAGGCGCGTGCCATCCTCGACATGCAGCTGCGCCGCCTGGCTGCCCTGGAACGCCAGCGGATCCAGGAAAAGCACGCTGAACTCGAGGCCATGATCACCGAGTACAAGGAAATCCTTGGCTCCGAAGAGCGGCAGCGCGGGATCATCAGCACCGAGCTGGGCGAAATCGTGGACAAGCACGGCGATGACCGGCGCACCAGGATCCTCATGGGCTTCGACGGCGACATGTCCATGGAAGACCTGATCCCCGAAGAGGAGATGGTGGTCACCATCACCCGCGGCGGCTACGTCAAGCGGACCCGCAGCGACAACTACCGGTCGCAGCAGCGCGGCGGCAAGGGCATCAAGGGTGCCCAGCTGCGCGGCGACGACGTGGTGGAACACTTCTTCGTCACCACCACCCACCACTGGCTGTTGTTCTTCACCAACCTGGGCCGCGTTTACCGTGCCAAGGCGTACGAGCTGATGGAAGCGGGCAGGGACGCCAAGGGCCAGCACGTTGCCAACCTGATGGCATTCCAGCCCGATGAACATATCGCCCAGGTCCTGGACCTGAAGGACTACCAGCAGTCGCCGTACCTGGTCCTGGCCACCAAGAGGGGCCTGGTAAAGAAGACCAGGCTGGAGGACTACGACACCAACCGTTCGGCCGGCGTCATCGCGATCAACCTGCGTGATGGCGATGAATTGGTCTCCGCGCAGCTCGTCTCGGAAACCGACGATCTTTTCCTGGTGTCCCGCAAGGGCCAGTCGATCCGGTTCACGGCAACCGACGATGCGCTGCGTCCCATGGGACGTGCGACGTCCGGCGTCACCGGCATGAAGTTCCGCGAGGACGACGAACTGCTGGCCGCCGACGTCGTCACCGACGGTTCGTTCGTGTTCATCGTCACCGAGGGCGGCTATGCCAAGCGCACGGCGGTGGAGGAATACCGCCTGCAGGGGCGCGGTGGCCTGGGCATCAAGGTAGGCAAGTACCAGGAGGAACGCGGCCACCTGGTGGGCGCACTCATCGTCCAGGAGGAGGATGAAGTACTGGTGGTCATGGAGGGCGGCAAGGTTGTCCGGTCTTCCGTTGCCGGTGTTCCCGCAAAGGGACGCGACACCATGGGCGTCATCTTCGCAAAACCGGACAAGAATGACCGGATCATCGAGGTGGCACGCAACAGCGAACGTGGCCTCGAGGAGGAAGAATCCGGCGGTGATGACGTAACGTTGGCTGAAGATGGCGGTACCGCTGGGGAATCCGCCGCGCCAGCAATGGCAGAAGAATCACCGGCCGTAGAGTCAGAGGACGCCTCGGGCGACGCTGAGCCGAACGAAGACAACACGGAGGTAACGAGTGAGTAATTCCGACTCATTTCCCAAGCCGAACAGTACTGTTCCCGACGGGAACCGGCCTTCAGCGGCACCCCGCGTGAACGCCCCCGTACGTCCGCAGCAGCGCCCGGCGGCCCCCGCCGGTGCGCCGGGCCAGCGGCCCGCCGTCCCCGGTCAGCGCCCGCAGCAGGGTGACCGCCCTGTGCAGCCCGGCCAGCGCCCCCTCCAGGGCCAGCAGGGGCAGCGCCCGGCACCGGCAGGACAGCGCCCTGCGCAGGGATCCTCCGGCCAGGGGACGCCCGGCCTGGTCAAGCCGGCTCCCAAGGCCAAGGTCCGCCGCGCGCGCCTTCTGGTCAGCAAGGTGGATCCTTGGTCCGTCCTGAAAATGGCGTTCCTGCTCTCCGTGGCACTGGGCATCGTCACCGTGGTGGCCGCCATCGTCCTCTGGACTGTCCTGGACCTGACCGGAATCTTCGACCAGGTGGACAGCCTCCTCGGCACGCTCGCCGGCTCTGAAAGCGGCGGTTTTGAACTGAAGAAGGTTGCCTCGCTGGGACAGGTGGCCTCGTTCGCCACCATCATTGCCGTGGTCAACGTTGTCCTGCTGACTGCACTGTCGATGCTTTCCGCCGTCCTCTACAACATCTCCGCCACCCTGGTGGGCGGTATTGGTGTAACCCTCACGGACGATTAGGAAGCCACTTCCGGCGGCTGCGGCCCGACGGAAAAGCCCGATTTGAGATCGGGCCGGGGTGTGCTGTAAAGTCATGTCTCGGCCCGATGAGGGATCGGGGCGTATAGCTCAGGCGGTTAGAGCGCTTCGCTGATAACGAAGAGGTCCCAGGTTCAAGTCCTGGTACGCCCACGGAACCTGTGCAGGTTTCAAACGGAGGTTTGGTCCGGTTCGTCCGGTACCTGGCCGGAACGGGGAGCATGTGAAGAAGTTGCTTGTACTGGCAGCGGCAATCGCAGGCGTCCTGGTCTACCGGAAAGCACAGGAGTCCGAAGCCCGGAAAACAGTCTGGAGCAAGTCAACCGATACGGTTGATTAGCCCGGACACCTGCTCCGGGAGCGGTCAGACGCTCCACGGTTCTAGGGTATGATGGACGGGTTGCTTCTTATGGGGGCATGGCGCAATTGGTAGCGCACCTGCTTTGCAAGCAGGGGGTTCGGGGTTCGAGTCCCCGTGCCTCCACCATAGGAAAGTCCCGGTCAGCGTATAACGCAGGCCGGGACTTTTGCTTTTGATCGTCGCCGGGAAACCAGTATCAGGGGGCCGCAGTGAACTTCCTCTTCGCGGCCCTGGGAGTGCTGGGTGTCGCTTCCTCAGGTCCCTTGATCGCGGCCACCCTTGGTGCCACCAGCGTCAGCGCCCTGGCCATCGCCTTCTGGCGCAATGCCATCGGTGCAGCCGTCATGGCCACGCCCACCCTGGTCCGGCAGCCCCGCCAGTTCGGCCGCATCACTGGCCGCGAGTTCCGCTGGTCAGCACTGGCCGCCGTCGCCCTTGCCCTGCACTTTGCCTGCTTCATCACATCCCTGCAGCTTACCTCCGTGGCTGCGGCCACGGCCTTGGTGTGCCTGCAGTCGGCCTGGATTGCGGTCTTCCAGCTTGTCCGCGGTACCCGGCACCGCTGGCAGGTACTGGTTGGCCTGGGCATCGCGTTCGGCGGCGTCGTGGCCATCACCGGCTTCGATCTGGGATCCTCCCCGCAAGCCCTCGTGGGTGACCTGCTGGCCATGGCCGGCGGTGCCTTGGCCGGCCTTTACACACTGGCCGGAGGCAAGGCACGGCAGAGCATGACCACTGGAACCTACACCACGCTGTGCTACGGCATGTGCGCGGCTTTGGTGGCCGTGCTGGCCCTGATCGCAGGCCAGCCCCTCGCCGGCTTCGAACCTGCCGGGTGGCTCGGCATCGCCGCCATTACCGTCTGCGCGCAATTGGTGGGGCATACCGCCTTCAACCACCTGCTGGCCACCATGAGCCCGCTCATCGTCTCCATGATCATCCTGCTGGAAATCCCCGGCGCGGCCCTGCTGGCGGCCGTGTTCCTGCACGAGACCCTGCCTGCAGGCACGTACGCCGGGCTCGGGCTGATCCTGGTGGGACTCGCCGTCGTGGTCCTGGGTCAAAGGAACGGCAGGGGGCAAAGGAGCGGCAGGGCCGGCAGGCGCGGGGCGGCGACCCAGGAGGAGCCGCCGTCGGAACGCCTGGCCGAGCTGGGAACTGACTGAGCGCTACTGGCCGCCGCGGCGCATCGGCTGTGCCGTGTTCACCGTGTGGATGGCCCTAAGGAGCTTGGCCGGGAAATACACCGAGAAGAAGACCACCATGGGAGCCTTCAGCGCCATCTTCTTGACGTTGTGGGCCTTGTAAGTCCGGTCAAACCTGGTGACGTAGTAGCGGTAGTCGCGGGGTGAGTCCTCCAGCCGGCGTGCCGACATCCCCGACACCATCTGCGGCCAGTAGCGCACCGGTAGCTCATGGTCGGCCAGGTGCAGGGACAAATCGATGTCTTCGTGCATCTCGTCCTTTTCGTCCCGGCAGGTCTCGTCGCGGATGGTCTCCCAGGCGCTGGCACGCAGGGCCATGTTGGAGCCGAAGAGGAAATGGTACTGGTGCTTGGCCAGCTTCAACATAAGCTGGCGCATTTTGTCGTCCGCCTTAAGCCCGAAGCGGCGCATCGGCATGTCGTAATAAACCACGGGGCCGGTGGCGGCCTGGACAGACGGATCGGCGAACGCCTTCTGAACCTGTTCCACCCAGTCCGGTTCCACGATGGAGTCCGCGTCAATACGTCCCAGGATGTCCCCGGTGGCGCAGTTGAGCCCGAAGTTCCGGGTGGGGATAAGCCCCTGCTCCCGGTCCTGGGTCAGGAGGATGATGGGGCTTTCCGGATATTCCAGCTGCATTTGACGGACGATGTCAGCGGTCCGGTCCTTCGAGAGGTTGTCCACCACGATGATCTCGTGGGCAGGAACGGACTGATAGATGGCAGCGATGAGGCATTGCCGGATCACGCTCTCCTCGTTGTACGCCGGGATAACGATGGACACGCGGAGCTGTATGGCTGCGTCGTTCACGGCATCCCCAGAGGATCGGTTGGCTGGCATTACCTCAAATCTAGCATCCGGCCTCTTCCTGCCGGGGACCGAGGGGCCGGTCCCGGAAGCGGACCGTAGGCACAAAAAAGGAGCTCCGCGTGAAACGGAGCTCCTTTTTAGGTGCAGGCTTTTGTGCCGCGGGGAAAGCTAGGCCTGGCTGCTGCCCTTGTCATCCTTGGCGGCGCTCTGGGCACCTTCGGCAGCGTCGTCGGCCACATGCTTGGCCTTCTCGGCGGCGTCGGCAGACTTTTCCTTGACGGCCTCTGCTGCGTCAGCGGTCTTGTCCGCCACGGCTTCTGCGGCCGTACCGGTTGCAGCCGCAGCATTGCCAGCGGCGTCTGCAGCAGTTTCCTTGACGTCGCTGACGGTGGTGGAGGGAACGGGGGCGGGAGTGGGCGTGACCGGCGAAGGAGTCTTCCACGGGTCTTCCACCGGCTTGGATGCCTTCCAGGCTGCAACGCCGGCTGCCACGGCTGCGGCCACCACGCCGAAGATCAGCCAGCCGCGCTTCTTCGGCTTTTCCGGCTGGGCCAACTGGACGTCCACCGCGCGGCCGGCGCCGGCCGCAGCGGCCTTGAGCTGGGCTCCAGTCGCCTGGGCCTGCTCCTGGATGGCGTTGATGAGTCCCACGTCCCCCAGCTTCTGAGCCACGGCGTCAACCCGCGCCGGAGTGCTTTCCAGGGTGCGGTGCACCGCTCCGGACGCCACGCCGATCTGGTCCGAGAGCTTGGGGAGGTACTCCACCACAACCCGGTCACGCGCATTCAGGACCACCGGGGTGGCCTTGTCCAATGCTTCGTGCAGCCTGGGGGATGCGCCTTCGACAACGTCGTTGATCCTGGGAGCCAACTGGGCCAGTCCGTCCTGGATCCGGGGAGTTACGGTGGCAACACCGCCTGCCAGGTTATGGGCGGCCGACTTCAGGCCCTCCTGGATCTTGGGAGATGCAGTATCAAGGCTCTGCTGCAGGCGGGGAACAGCCCAGTCCACGGCAGCCTCCACCCGGGGAGCCGCCCAATCTTTGGCGTTTACCACCGCGCTGGTGACCGACTGCTCAAGGTCACGGGCAATACGATCCGATTTCTTCACAACTACCTCCCGATTAATGTGACGGTTCTGTCGCTAGCCTACGTGCCCAGATCTTCACGGGCTATTCACTCTGCGGATTTTAGGGGGATTTCACCCAGCGCGGAACTGACTGCGCAGCCGTGGCCGGCCCGAACCGGCATGGAAGAATGGGGCCTATGACTGCCATCGCAACTGCAAAAGCAACCATCCACACCAGCCTCGGCGACATCGTGGTTAACCTCTTCGGCAACCACGCGCCCAAGACGGTCAAGAACTTCGTGGGCCTTGCCACCGGCGAGCAGGCCTGGACCCACCCTGAGACCGGCGAGGACAAGACCGGCACCCCGCTGTACAACGGAACCATCTTCCACCGCATCATCAAGGACTTCATGATCCAGGCGGGCGACCCGCTGGGCCGTGGAACCGGCGGGCCCGGCTACCGCTTCGACGACGAAATCCACCCGGAACTGAACTTCAACCAGCCCTACAAGCTCGCAATGGCCAACGCCGGCATCCAGATGGGCAAGGGCACCAACGGTTCACAGTTCTTCATCACCACCATTCCCACGGACTGGCTCCAGGGCAAGCACACCATCTTTGGTGAGGTGGCTGACGAAGAATCCAGGAAGGTCGTCGACGCCATCGAGGGCGTGCGCACCGGCATGGGCGACCGCCCGGTGGAAGACGTGACCATCAACAGCATCGACATCGAACAGCTGTAACGCTCCACCATGAGTTACGGAATTCCGTCGGCTGAGCCGTCCGCCCAGGTTCCGGTCTGCCCCCGGCACCCGGACCGGCCGTCCTACGTGCGCTGCCAGCGCTGCGGGCGCCCGGCATGCCCCGACTGCCAGCGGGCGGCCGCCGTCGGATTCCAATGCGTTGACTGCGTCAACGAAACACAACGGGCGACGCCGGAGGTGCGGACCGTCTATGGCGGTGCCGTTGCCACTGGCAAGCCGTTGGTGACGTTCGGCATCATCGCAGCGTGCGTTGTTGTCTACGCACTGCAGATGCTCATTCCCGGCGACTGGGTGTACAAGCAGTTCGCCTACAACAACATCTTTGCGGCCCCGCAGTACGGCGCCTTCGAACCCTGGCGGATGATCACGTCAGCTTTCCTCCACTCGCCGAACTCGCTGCTGCACATCCTCCTGAACATGTACACGCTTTGGATCTTCGGGCAGGCCCTGGAACCGATCCTGGGCCGCGTTAGGTTCCTGGCGCTGTACCTTATCTCCGCGCTCGGCGGCTCTGTGGGCTACCTGCTAATGAACCCCCTGCTGGTGCCCGGGCAGGGACTGATGGGGCTGGTGGGCGCCTCCGGCGCCATCTTCGGCCTTTTCGGTGCCATGCTCCTGGTCCAGCGGCAGCGCGGCGGAGATACCCGCCAGTTGTGGGTCCTGATCGCCATCAACGGCGTCATCGGTTTCCTGATCCCCCACATCGCCTGGCAAGCCCACCTGGGGGGCCTGGTCACCGGCGCTCTGTGTGCCGCCGTCCTTGCCTACGCTCCGCGCGGGCGGCGACGGGGCCTCATCCAGGCATTGGGCCTCGCAGCCGTGTTTGCGCTGCTTATCGCCGTGAGTTGGGTGCGCGTGTCTCTCTAGCCCCCTCGAGCCTGCAGTACTCAGCGACTCCGGACCGGAAGGTGCGGAGTCGCTTTCTTTTTCCACAGCCCTTATCCACAGTGTTAATAACTTACAAAGGTGTAGTTCATGCACCAACCCCAGCGTTGACGGCTTGTACTGGCCAGCCTGCCTCGTGGGTCGGCCGTTTCTCCACACCTGTGGATAACCTGTGGGGATATCGCTGTGTGTAAGTGGATAAGCGGGGGATTCTGGACGCTGCTGTGGAAAAACGGGCCATTTCCAGCCCCAAAGCCCCCACGGCTGATCCCGGCGTAGAGTTATCGACAGCGATATACACAGTGTTAATAAGTCACAGAGTTGTAGTTCCCGAGCCGGATCAACCCGTGGGAGTAGGGCCAAAAGCCCTTCGCGGTGGGGATTTCCACTCTGTTTCCCACAGCTGTGGATAACTTGTGGGTATTGCGATGTTGGTAAGTGGATAACAGGCAGCCGGGCAGGGTTCCCATCCTGCCTATGATGGTTGCCTGCCAGCCGTTACCGCGAGAAGGACACCCGTGAGCGTCAACGAGCATCTGTACCTGGACAAACAGCATCCAGCCCTGTGGAAGGCCATCAGCGGATTGGGCCTCAAGGTGCAGGAAACGGCGGAAGAGGCCGGAATAGGGCGGGGCCTGCTGGAACTGCTCAACGTCCGCATTTCACAAATCAACGGTTGCGCCTACTGCCTGAACCTGCACGTGCGGAGGGCAGGAGAGGCGGGAGAGACCTCCCAGCGGCTGGCGGTCCTGCCGGCATGGCGTGAGACTGCATTGTTTACGGACAAGGAGCGGGCGGCACTGGGGCTCGTGGAAAGCATTACGCAGCTCCCGGACGACCGTGCCAGGGAGCACGCAGAGGCAGTCGCGCGGCAATGCCTTACAGCTGAAGAATTTTCCGCCGTGAGTTGGGTTGCCGTGACAATGAATGCCTTTAATCGGGTCTCCATCACCAGCCATCATCCCGTCAGGCGGGAGCGTCCTTAGCCACCGGCGTTACTGTGCATGAAGCCGATCCCAGCCCGGCCAACGCTTTATCCACAGGTATTCCACACTGTTAATAACAGCAGGTTGAGGGGCGGGATGACGCCGGACCCCTGCTGCCCACCGCCGCGCCTGGTTTCCCCGGCCATGCAAGCACTGCTTTTCCACAGTGTGGATAACTTTCCCAACAGCTGGGGATAACTGGATAGCCGGACCAGGACGCACTACGGACAGACAGGCAGTTGCAGGAGGCGGGGCGGGAAAGGGCGCTACTCAGGCCAGATGCCCGAGGAACCCCGGCGATGGCTGCCCAGGAGATGGGTGTCTACAATCCCCACGGCCTCCATCAGCGCATACATGGTGGTAGGTCCCACGAAGGAGAAGCCACGCTTTCGGAGCGCTTTGGATAAGGCAAGGGATTCTGCCGACTGGGTGGGGATGTCGGTGATTGCCTGCGGCCTGGGCGTGCTGGCAGGGCGGAAGCTCCATACGAAGTCCACCAATCCGCCGTCGTTCCTTAGCTCCAGGGTGGCCTGGGCATTCCTGACGGCGGCGAGGATCTTAAGCCTGTTCCTGATGATCCCCGGATCCTGCATCAGCCGCTCCACGTCAGCGACGCTGAACAAGGCGACTTGCTCGGGATCGAACCCGGCGAAGGCGGCACGGAATGCAGGGCGCTTTCGCAGGATGGTTGCCCAGGAAAGCCCTGCCTGGAAGCCCTCGAGGCAGATCCGTTCGTACAGGCCCTGCTCGTCCGTGACGGGCAGTCCCCATTCCTGGTCGTAGTAATTCCGCATGAGCGGATCGGTTGCAGCCCAGGCGGGCCGGGCGAGGCCATCCTCGCCAACGATCACCCCCGCGGACCCGGCAGCCAGTGCAGTCCTCCCTGATTCAGGCTGCGTGCCGCTAGGAACGCCAGCGGGTGGTCATCAAAAACCCGACGATGGCAATGCCGAAACCCGCCACGATGTTCCAGGACTGCCAGGCCTGGACCGGAAACCGGCCCTCACTGATGTAGAAGGTGATAATCCACAGGAGGCCGATAATCATCAGGCCGAACATGACAGGCTTGAACCAGACGGGATTGGGCTTGTAAGCCTGTGGGGAAGCCGGCTGGGCGGTGCTGGCGGTCTTCTTGCGAGGCTTTGACTCGGGCACTGGCTCTCCTTGACGGGCTGGGCAAGCTCGGCGGCCCGGGCTTGGTATCCTGCAAGAAGGAAATTGCCAGCGGTCTGCGCGATCTTGGTCAAATCTGGATTCTTACTAGCAGCCAATTCTAGCCGCAGTTGCTGGGCCGCCCGTGCGGGCGTGGCCGGGGCACTGCCAGGGTAAACGCCCGGAGGGGAACGCGTGGTTTTGCAGGAGAAGGCGGGGCCCGCCACTGCGACCGCCCCCCGTCGTGCCCTGCTGCGCGGCACTATCCAGGTGCTTGGCGAGCTGCTGATCACCGCAGGCGTCATCCTCCTCCTCTTTGTGGCATGGCAGCTGTGGTGGACCAACGTGGAGTCTGACGCCAAACAAAGCCAGGTCATCAAGGAATTCGCCAAGGACCTGGGCACCGCCACACCTGCCCCGGCAACCAGCGCGCCTGCTGCCCAACCCGCTGCCCCCGAAGACTTCGGCAAGCCTGTGGTGGGAACTGCTCCCGCCCACGCCGGCACCATCGGCATCGTATACATCCCGCGGTTCGGCCCTACCTACACGCGCCCCATCGTCGAGGGAACCAGCCAGGACGTCCTGGACACCCTTGGCCTGGGGCACTACAGCAACACGGCGATGCCCGGGGCGGTGGGCAACTTTGCCGTCGCCGGCCATCGCCAGACCCATGGGGCCGTGCTGGACAACATCCACACGCTGGTGCCGGGCGACAAGATCTACGTCCAGACCAAGGACGGCTACTACGTCTATGTCTTCCGGAACAACCAGATCGTGATGCCCTCCCGCACGGATGTGCTGGAACCGGTACCCACCCAGCCCGGCGCCGCACCCACCGAAAGCTACCTCACCATGACCAGCTGCAACCCCCGCTTCGGCGCGGAAGAACGCATCATTGCCTACGCCCTGCTGGACAGTTGGCGCCCCGCCTCGGCCGGGCCGCCGGCAGAAATCGCGGCGCAGGTTGCGGCAGCCACCGGAAGGAGCTGACCGTGTACGCCTGGATTTTCCGTCACCTCCCGGGACCGCTCTGGGTCAGGATCATCATGTCGCTGGCATTGGTCTTCATTGCCCTGGTCCTGACGGTCCAGTTCCTTTTCCCCTGGATGTCCCATTTCACCCAATTCACCGACTCAACGATTGGTTCTGCAGACCAGCCATGACTACAACCAAGATCCTTGTAGTGGATAACTACGACAGCTTTGTCTACACCCTGGTGGGCTACCTCCAGGAACTCGGCGCCGAGACCACGGTGGTCCGCAACGACGACGTCACGTTGGCGGAGGCGATCGAACTTGCCGGCACCCGTGACGGCGTTCTCATTTCGCCCGGTCCGGGGAACCCGGCGGAGGCTGGAGTCAGCATTGAACTGATCAAGTGGTGCGGTGAAAACAGCGTCCCCATGTTTGGCGTGTGCCTGGGCCACCAGGCGCTGGCAGAGGCCTTCGGCGGCAAGGTAACGCACGCTCCCGAGCTCATGCACGGCAAAACGTCCCAGGTGGAACACATTGGCACCAGCGTTTTCGCCGGGCTCCCCTCCCCCATCACGGCCACCCGCTACCACTCGCTGGCCGCCGTCAAGGAATCGATTCCAGACGTCCTGGAAGTCACGGCGCAAACCGCATCAGGCGTGGTCATGGGGCTCCAGCACCGGACGGCACCGCTGTGCGGGGTGCAGTTCCACCCGGAGTCGGTGCTCACCGAGGGCGGGTACCAGATGCTCGGCAACTGGCTGGAATCACTGGGCATGAAGGGTGCGGCTGCCCGGGCCGCGAAGCTCAGCCCGCTGATCCAGCACTAGACGGAACTGTCCCCGGCCAGCGAAACGTCAGCCTTTTTTGGTCGGCTTCGGGGTGGGTGTGGCCGTAGGCGTGGGGGTTTCCGTTGGTGGTGGCGGTGGTGGCGGTGCCTTCGCCACCACGATGGTAATGGTCTTTCCCTGGTCCACGGCAGTGTTGGCTGGATCGCTTTGGTCCGTGACCTTGCCCGGCTCTACCTGCGAGTTCTCCATTTCGATCACCGAGGGCACCAGGCCCAGCTGCTTCAGGGCGGCTTCGGCTTCGTCCCGGGTAAGGGCGCGAAGTTCCGGGACAACCACCTTGCCGGTGGAAACGATGAGTTCCACGCTGGTGCCGACGGCAACACTCTGCCCTGGCGCCGGGTTGGAGGTGATGACGATTCCGGCCGGAACGGTGGCGCTGTTGGCGGTTGTGGTGGACGGGGCGCCGACAAGGCCCGCCTGGCGCAGGATGTCCCGTGCAGCGGCCTCTGTCTTGCCCGGGAGGCTGTCCGGGATCTTCACCGAGCTCGGCCCGTCGGAGATGTTGAGGATGATCTCGGCGCCCGGGTCGAGTGCACCGCCGGCGGCAGGATCGGTCCCGACGGCTGTCCCCTTAAGCACCGTGTCGTTCGCCGCGCGCGCGATCCTGGGCCGAAGCCCGGCGTTGTACAGCGCCTGCAGCGCGGCAGTTTCCGACAAGGATGCCACCGACGGGATCTGCACTTTGGCGGGAGCGGGCGCCGGACGGTTGACGGTTTGGTACAGCCAGAGGCCGCCCCCGGCGAGGACCAGCAGGGTGAAAATCACCAGGGTGGCAATCCACGCACGACGGCGGGACTTCTGCCGTGCGGTCCGCTCACGTTCCGGAGGGAGGCCTAACGGCAAGGCGGCAGCTGGACTGTACCCGCCGCCGTCGTACCCATTAGTCCGGTGCTCATCCGCAAGTTCCAGCGGAACCGCCGGCCCGCCGTCGTCATGGAATAGGTTGGTGGCGGCCAGCCGCCCCGTGGGCGCGTTATCAAGGAAACCCACCGCCCCTCCGGCAGCGAATGCCTCCGTGGGAGGCGCTGCTTCGGGAACGTGGTCGTTGGGGTCGGTGGGCGCCTCGGACGCCGGCACGGCCGGGACTGCGACCCCGGCCCTGGCAGCCCGCAGGGCGCGCCGGAAAGCGGCGGCGTCCTGGAACCTGTCAGCCCGGTTCTTCTGCAGGGCCTTGGCCAGGACCGTGTCCAGCGCCGGTGACACCTGCGGGTTGAGGCTGCTGGCAGGCTCGGCGATTTCACGGACGTGCTGGTAGGCAACGGACACGGGGCTATCGCCGACGAACGGCGGCCGCGAGGTAAGCATTTCGTAGAGCAGGCAGGCGGCCGAGTAGAGGTCGCTGCGCGCATCCACGGTTTCACCGCGGGCCTGCTCCGGCGACAGGTACTGGGCCGTTCCCACCACCGCCTGGGTCTGGGTCATCGTGGCCGAGGAGTCGGCGATGGCCCGGGCAATGCCGAAGTCCATCACCTTCACGGAGTTTGTGCCGGGGCAGTACATCACGTTGGCAGGCTTGATGTCCCGGTGCACGATCCCGGCCTTGTGGCTGTATTCGAGGGCCCCAAGGACGCCCAGGGTGTAGTCGATGGCCTGGTCGATGGTGACGTCGTTGGCGCGGATCAAATCACGCAGCGTCTTGCCCTCAACGTATTCCATGACGATGTAGGGCACCCGCACGTCCTCGGCCGAGCCGTCATGCACGGTGTGCTCGCCGGTATCGAAGATGGCAACGATGGACGGGTGGTTCAGGGCGGCCACTGCCTGGGCCTCGCGCTTGAACCGGGCCTGGAACTGCGGGTCCCTGGCCATGTCCGGCCTGAGCAGCTTAACGGCAACAGTCCTGCCCAGCCGCGTGTCCATCCCCCTGTAGACATCCGCCATGCCGCCGCGGCCAATGAGGTTCCCCAGCTCGTAGCGGCCGCTCAGGACACGCCGGTTATCCACCGGGAGGCTGTCCTCCCGGTGCAACGGTGCGCGTGGTGACTCATTCACTGGCGTTTCCTGACGTTTACGGCGTGCAGGTAGGGGGCGTCCCGGGCGCTTGGCCCACCGCGCAGGTTGCAAGCGGCGAGATGGGCGTGGGCCCGGCCTGGGAGGACGTTGTGGGCGCCGGGGTCGGCACCACCGTGGTGGGCGTGGGAGTCGGCGCCGGAGCCGGAGCCGTTGCGTAGACGACGGTAATGGCTGATCCCTTGGGAATAACCCCCGTGGGGTTCAGTTCCAGGACCGTGCCGGGGGCCGCGGAACTGCTTTCCTGCGGCAGCACCGTCACCTGCAGTCCAAGTCCGGCGAGGGCAGCCTGCACCTGCCGGTACGGCTTGCCCAGGTAAGCCTCAGGAATGACGTTGACCGTTGCCTGGGTGGGTTCCGGGGTAGGTGTGGGCGTCGGCGTGCTGCGTGTCTGCGTGGGCGTCGCCGACTGCGTGGTCCGTGTTGGCGTCGCGGACGACGGCGGCGCGCTGCTGGCGGTGGCGCTGGCGCTGGGGCTGCCGGACGGCGAGAAGAGTCCCACCTGGTTCAGGAGGAAACCCACCAACGCAAACAGGAGCAGCAGGATCAAGGCGACCAGAGGCCATGTCCAGGGACTGCGTCCCTTGCGCCGGGGCTCGTCGGTGCGGTCGTCGTCGTACGTTTCCCCGCCGTACGTGTCCTCGTCCTGCTGGTCCCAGTTGCGCTGGGCAGCCAGCGCATTGGCGCGGGCAAGCGGACCCTGAGGCGCGTCGCCCTCAGTGGCTGATGCGCCATGGGCCCCTGCAGCCATTGCGGCGGCGGCGCCGGCCGCACCTGCACCGAGCACGGGCAGGGCAGAGGTGGCGGTGGGGGAATCCCGCTGGGTGCCAATGACGCCGGTGGGGGCGGTGGTGGTGTCGACGGGCGCGGTGATGGGGCCGGTGTCCGCGTCGAAGAGGAGCATTCCGGGCACGGCGGCGCGGGCTGCGCTGATATCGCCGTTGCGGATGGCTTCCGCTGCCTCGGCCAGCTTGATGGCATTGGCAGGCCGGTCCTTGGGATCCTTGGCCAGCATCGACATCAGGAGCGCCCGGACCGGGGCAGGCAGGCTGTCCGGAAGCGGCGGCGGAGCGTCGTTCACCTGGGCCAGCGCAATGGCGATCTGCGATTCACCGGAGAAGGGACGGTGGCCGCTGAGGCACTCATAGCCGATGACGCCGAGGGAGTAGATGTCCGAGGATCCGGTGGCGGTCTGGCCGGTTGCCTGTTCGGGTGCCAGGTACTGCGCCGTCCCCATGACCTGCCCGGTCTGGGTGAGCGGCACCTGGTCGGCGAGCCGGGCGATGCCGAAGTCGGTGACCTTGACCCGTCCGTCGGGCGTAATCAGGAGGTTTCCGGGCTTGACGTCACGGTGGACCAGGCCCTGGGCATGCGCCACGGCCAAAGCGCGGGCGGTCTGCGCAATGATCGAGAGCGTACGGTCCGGCGACAGCACCTGCTCGTGCTCGATGATGCTGCTCAGCGGCTGGCCCGGGACCAGTTCCATGACCAGGTAGGCGGAGCCTTCCTCTTCGCCGTAGTCGAAGACGTTGGCGATGCCCACGTGGTTCAGGAGCGCGGTGTGGCGGGCCTCGGCACGGAAACGCTGGAGAAACCCGGGGTCCCCCGTGTATTCCTCCTTGAGCACCTTAATGGCGACGATGCGGCCCAGGACCAGGTCCTTGGCTTTCCAGACTTCGCCCATGCCGCCAATGGCGATCCGCGTGGTCAGCTGGAATCTGCCGCCGAGGGTGATTCCCGTTGTAGGCCTCACTTATTCAACACCGCCTCAAAAATCTTCTTCGCGTTGGGACTGGTCAGCTTTGCTCCCGCGTAAATGTCTACGCCTTCCATGACGATCGTGACGCTGACCTTCGGGTTGTCAGCGGGGGCGAACCCGGTGAACCACGAATTGTTGGTTCCGTTTCCGAGTTCGGCCGTGCCGGTCTTGCCCGCCACCTGTACGCCGGGAACGGCGGCACCTTTGGCGATACCGTCCGTAACGACGCTGGTCATCCAGTCCGTGATCTGCTTGGAGATTTCCGGGGTGGTGGACGTCCTGAGCTGTGCCGGCTGGGGCTCATCAATGACGCGCAGGTCCGGGGACCGCAGGGTTTTGACCAGGCTCGGCGCCATCTGGACACCGCCGTTTGCGATGGCGTTTGTCATCATGTTCACCTGCAGCGGCGTGACCCGCACATCCTTCTGGCCGATGGCGGACTGGGCCAATCCGGGTGCGTCCAGGTTTTCAGGGAACCCATTACCTGTTGCATGGCCCAGCTTCAGTAGGTCCCCCACGTCCTCGCCAAACCCGAACTTCTTGGCTTGGGCGGCGATGGCGTCCCGGCCAAGGTCCAGCGCGATGCTGGCGAACGGCGTGTTGCAGGACTGCTGCAGTGCGAAGGCGAAGCTGGCGGTGTCCCTGGTGTAGCAGTTGCCGCCGGCGTAGTTGGGCAGTTTGTACTGGATGCCGTCGAAAGGCATCTCCGCGGGGTTGGGCAGGACGCTGTCCTTGTTGTATTTCCCTGAGGCCAGGGCGGCCGCCGTATCCACGAGCTTGAAGACCGACCCCGGGGCGAGGAGCTCACCGGTGGGACCGCTGACATTTTGGTTCAGGTTGATGCCCGGGATCTTGACCAGCTCATTGATGTTGGCGCTTTCGGCCTTTGGATCCTGGGTGGCCACCAAATTCGGGTTGTAGGACGGCTTGGAAGCCATGGCCAGGATGGCACCGGTCTTGGGATTGGTGACCACGATCGAGCCGCGCTGGCCGTCCGGGATCAGGTTGTAGGCCAGCTGCTGGATCTGGGGATCGATGGTGAGTTCGACGGAGGCACCCTTGGGCTGGTTGCCCAGGAAGAGCTGGCCCACCCGGTCCAGGAAGAGCTGGTCCGAGTTGCCTGCCAACTCGGCACCCATGGACTGCTCCAGTCCGGTGGCCCCGTAGTTCTGGGAGAAGTAGCCCGTCAGGCCGGCATACAGCTCCGGCTGCGGGTAGGTGCGCTGGAATTTGCACGTCTCAGAGTTGCTCTCCACCGATTCCGCCACCGGGGTGCCGCCCACGATGATGGAGCCGCGGTCATTGCAGTAGGTCTGGAGGATGGCGCGCTTGTTCCAGGGGTTGTCCTTCAGTGCGTCCGCACCAATCACCTGGACATAGCTGATGGCACCGAAGATGAGGGCGAACATGGCGATGGCCGCTACCCATGAGTGCCGTATTGCCTGGTTCATGCGTGCTTCACCGCCTCGGTTGGGGTATCAATGCCTATGGATTCCGCCCCCGCTGACGGCGGCAGGGGAGTGGTGTCCATCGGGCCCCGTGCCGTATGCGAGATCATCAGGAGCAGTCCCACGATGATCCAGTTGGCCAGCAGCGATGAGCCACCGGCGGCCAGGAACGGAGTGGTCAGGCCGGTCAGCGGGATGAGCCTGGTGACGCCGCCGATCACCACGAAGCACTGGAGCGCCACGGCGAAGGACAGGCCGCAGGCCAGCAGTTTTCCGAAGGCATCGCGTGTGCCAAGGGCGGCGCGGAAACCGCGGGTGAACAGGAGCAGGTACATCAGGACTACGGCGAAGAGGCCGATCAGGCCAAGTTCCTCGCCCAGGGAGGCGATGATCATGTCGCTGTTGGCAAAGGGAACCAGGTCCGGACGGCCCTGCCCCAGGCCCGTTCCCACCAGGCCGCCATTGGCCATGCCGAACATCCCCTCGACGATCTGGAAGCTGCCGCCGTACTGGCGGCCGTAGACCTCGTCGGTGAAGGCATTCAGCCAGCCGTCGATGCGCAGGCCCACGTGCGAGAAGACCTGTGAAGCGATGAAGCCGCCGCCCAGGAGGAGGGCCAGGCCGATGACAACCCAGCTGATCCGGCTGGTAGCTACATAGATCATGACGATGAAGAGGCCGAAGAACAGGACGGAGGACCCGAGGTCGCTCTGGAAGACCAGCACGCCGATGCTCACCAGCCATGCGGCCACCATGGGCCCGAGGTCCTTGAAGCGCGGGAACTGCAGCGGCCCGATCTTCCGGCCCGCCAGCAGGATCAGGTCACGGTTGGAGGACAAATACCCTGCGAAGAAAATGGCGAGGGTGATCTTGGCGATTTCACCGGGCTGGAACGTCATGGGGCCCAAACGGATCCACACCCGTGCACCAAGGATCTCCCCGGCACTGATCCCGGGGATCAGGGGAAGGACCAGGAGGACCGCACTGGCTGCAAGCGAGATGAACGTGAACCTGCGGAGTACCCGATGGTCTTTCAGGAACCAGATGACGGCGATGGCCACCGCCATGGCAATCAGCGTCCACCGGAGCTGGTTGTTTCCCGTGTCCCCGCCTGGCGGATCCAGCCGGTGGATCATAGCCAGCCCCAGGCCGTTCAGTGCAACCACCAGGGGAAGTATTACCGGATCAGCATATTTTGCGCGGAACCGCAGGACACCGTGGAACACCAGGGCGGCGACTGCCAGCAGACTGGACTGGAACCAGAAGTCGGAGTCGAAGGCCTTCTCCTGGTCCACGCCCACCAGCATGTTGGCCCCAATTCCTACGGCAAGGGCCAGCAGCAGCAACGCGAGTTCGACGTTGCGGCGAGGCTTGGGCATGCTGCTTACCTGGCTCATTTGGCCGCCTCGCAAGTAATGGTGGGAGTAGGTGATGGGGAAGCTGCCGACGGTGCCGGGGCAGGGGCGGACGCGCCCGGTGCGGGCGGCGGAGCCGCTGCACTCGCGGGTGGGGCGCTGGAAGGCGGTGCGGGGCTGCCGGACGGGGCAGGGGCAGTGGCGGAGCCCGAAGGCTTGGGGCACGCCTCCTCCGGAGAAGTGGTCCCCGTGAGCTCCAGGTTCTTGACGATCCGCTGCGCGTCGTAAAGGTCGTTGGCCGGAACCGTCTGCCGCACGCGCTGCTGCGAGAACGGCGGGAGGGAGTCCATCCGGATATCGGTTACGGCTTCAAGGGATGACAACTGGATGGGACCCAGCCTCTGGGAGACACCGTTGTAGATCGCCACCCGGGAATCGAACTCACCCACGTAGTAGCGGGTCTGGGTCCAGGCGTAGCCCAGCCAAAGCCCAACGGCCACCACAACCAGCACTGCAGCTGCAACGGACCATGCCAACCAGCGGCGTGGCCGAAGCGGCACCAGGTTTTCCCCAGGGTCGGCGGCGGGTTCTGCCTTGTGGGTAAGGAGCGTGGCAGCCCGCCGGGCGACGGTTCGTCCGGCAACAGTGGGGATGGATCCCGATTCCGCTGCGGCGGCGGCCGCACCCACCAGCTCGTGCGGGCGCGAGGCAAGCTCTTCGCGCAGCACTTCGGCAGACAGGTGTTCACCGAGATGCGGGTCGGTGCTGCCGGGCTCCGTGGCGTCGGCGTTCGTATTGTCGGAGGCCTCGTCATCGGCGGCGCCATCCTTGGCACCGTTTTCGGCGGGTTCCTTGCCCTCGGCGGGACCCGCAGGGGCGGTGGCTGCAGCTTCGGAGGCGGGTGCGCCAGCCGCCAAAGCCGCGGCCGGCTTGCTGCCTTGCACCGGCGGGACGATGTCGACGGCGGCGGTGCTGACGTCGTCGGGCGTTTCCTCCACGATGTCCACCATGACCACGGTGACGTTGTCCGGGGAGCCGGCCTCAAGGGTCAGTTCAACCAGGGTTTCGGCGCACTCGTGCAGGTTGTGGGTTTCCCGGACCGTCCGCTCGACGGCGTGCGCGGCCACATAGTTCAGCCCGTCGGAGCACAGCAGCCATCGGTCGCCGGGCTTGGCGTCCAGGGTGTCCAGGTCCAGTTCCGGACTGGCATCCACATCGCCCAGGACGCGCATCAGGACGTTCTTGTGTGGGTGTGTTTCGGCTTCCTCCGGGCGGAGCCGGCCTTCATCGATGAGGCGCTGGACAAAGGTGTGGTCCACACTGATCTGCTTGAACTCACCATCCCGCAGCCTGTACGCGCGGGAATCGCCGATATGCGCGAAATGGAGTTTGTTGTCAGCGAGCAGGAGCGCGGTGACCGTGGTGCCCATGCCCGCGAGCTTGGGGTTGATGTGCACGAGCTCGGAGAGCAGCGAATTCGCAGTCTGGATCTCATCGGCAAGGACGGTGCCGGCGTCGTCCCCATATTCCGGACTATCCAAGTGGATCATGTCCAGGACGGTCGCCGCCGAGGCGACGTCACCGCCGGCGTGCCCACCCATGCCGTCCGCGACGACGGCAAGGTGGCGGCCGGCGTAAGCGGAATCGTCGTTCTTGGACCGGATCCGGCCCACGTCGGACCGCGCCGCGAAGCGCATGATGAGGGGCCGCTGCGCCGGGCTGGAGCCGGTTGCGGGGTTTTCAGGCACGGCCACGGTTACGGCCTCAATTCAATGACCGTCTTGCCGATTCTCACGGGTACCCCTGGCTCAACCGGCAGGGCACGGGTAAGTTGCTGGTCTCCCAGGTAGGTGCCGTTGGTGGAGCCCAGATCCTCGATGAACCAGCGGCTGCCCTGCGGAAAGAGCCGGGCGTGGCGGCCGGAGGCGTAGTCGTCCTCCAAAACGAGGGTGGCTTCCTGTGCGCGTCCCAGCAGGATGGGGCTGGCGGCCAGCGGCAGGGTGCGGCCCTTGAGTGGGCCTTCGACGACCACCAGCTGACGCGCCTGCTGCTTCACAGGCTGGGGCTGTGCCTCGGCGAGTTCCGGATTCCGCCGGACCTGCCGGGCGGTGGGCGCGCCGGCCGCGGCCTTGCGTCCCACCATGAGGTCGCGCCGCATGGCGGAGACGATGCTGAAAATGAGTACCCAGAGGAGCAGCAGGAACCCGAACCGCAGCGCGGTGATGGTCAGGTCGCTCATGCGTGGCCACCCGGGTTGGCAGGAAGCAGGCGGAAAATGATCTTTGTCCGTCCCATCGTGATGGTGGAGCCGTCTGTGAGTTCGGTGCTTCCGGAGACCTTTTGGCCGTTCACATAGCTGCCGTTGGTGGATCCGAGGTCCACGGCACTGGTAACGCCGTTGGCCGTGCGGATTTCCAGGTGGCGCCGGGAAACTCCCGTATCTTCAATGTGGATGTCCGCTTCGGATGACCGTCCCAGGACGATGGACGGGGCGTTAAGCGAATAGCGCTGGCCGTCGATGTCCAGGACCGGCTGGAGCCTGACGGGCTGCCGGCTTGGTGCGGCGGGAACGTTGGGCCTTGGCTGGGCGGCGCCCGCGCCTTGGGATTTTTCAGTGGTTGAAGCAATTTCGAAGGCACCGGCACGGAGCTCGCTGTCCCGGCGGAAGGAGATCCGCACGGGCCCCTGGAGTATGTAGCCCTGGCCGCGGACATGGTTGATCACCACATCGCAGAGTTCTTCGGCCAGCGGGGTGCCCCATTCCTGTGCCCGCGCGAAGTCGTCGTCGCTGAGCTGCACGTCGAACACGTTGGGCACCAGCGTGCGTCCGGCCGCCACTGTAAGGGCTTTGTGGTCCACTTCGCGGCGGAGCCTGCTGGCGATTTCCACCGGTTCCACCTGCGCCTTGGAACCGGTGGAGAAGACGCCGCGGACGGCCTTTTCGATGCCACGTTCCACCTTGTCCAGCAGACCCATGGTTCTTCTCCTTTCCCCCCGGCTCCGGGGCATTAGTTGCTGCTGACCAGCACCTGCAGGGCAGTCCGCTGCCGTACGGTTCGCCCGCCGGCAGTGCCCACTCCTACATCCGATACTACTTGCCACCCCTGTGAATGACCTTAATCCGCAACGGCCGGGCGCCCGCGAAAGTTCGGTTTCCGGGCCGCAGCAACCCGCCGTCGTGCTGTCTTCCTGCGGCTTCCGGCACCGGCATGCGGCCCGATTCGCAGCGGTTTTGCGCCGTGCGCGTGCGGGAGGTGAGGGGCGGGTGGAGGCCAATTGGTAATTTCCGGCAAGTGTCCGTTATGCTTGATCTCGCTGCTTTTACGAGACGCGGAAACGGGAAACCGGTCCGGTTGAGTGGAAGAAGTTGCGCGCGAGTGGCGGAACGGCAGACGCGCTGGCTTCAGGTGCCAGTGTCCGAAAGGGCGTGGGGGTTCAAATCCCCCCTCGCGCACGCAATTGGAAGAGCCCCGGTCTTTGGACCGGGGCTCTTTTGCGTTCCTGCCGTGAAACCCAAGTTCCGGGGATTGCACCAACGTCCGGATTTCACACCCCCGCGTTCGCTGGTGATACGTCCGGTGGCGGGTGCTTGGGCACCTGGCCGCAATGGACGACGGCGGGGCGGGGCCTAGGTGGACGGGCGCGCCGAAGCCTTGAACCGGCGTCGTGAATTTGCCACGTGGGTTCGCATGGCGGCCGCAGCGGCAGCCTCGTCACCATCGGCAATGGCATCCCGGATGGACCTGTGCTCCAACACGACTTGGTCGAAATGGTCGCGGGCGTAATGCTCGGCGTCCGTCATCAAGCGGGTGCGCGGCATAGCGATCATGGTCTGCCCGAGGGCCGACAGGCAATCGGAGAAATAGGGGTTGCCGGAGGCTGCGGCAACCGCACGGTGGAATTCGAAGTCAGCCTTCATGGCATGCGCCGGGTGCCCGGAACTTTCCGTAAAGGTGTCCAGGGCAGTGCTCACGGCCCTTAAATGCCGCTCGGTGCGGTTCCGGGCTGCCAGTGCTGCGGCTTCGGTCTCCACTCCCATGCGGAAGGCCAGCAGGTGCAGCCTGTCCTCCGTGCTGGCCACCGGACGGATCCCCACACCCTCCGAGGGCCTGTCCGCCGGGGGAGTGAGGGCGAAACTGCCGCGTCCGCGCTCGGTTTCGACCAGTCCTTCGGCCTGCAGCCGGGTAAGGGCGGCGCGGACCACTGTCCGGCTGACACCGAACTCGCTGATCAGCGTGTTCTCGCTGGGCAGCTTTTCCCCCGGCTGGATGACGCCGTCGACGATGCGGTTGCGAAGGTCGGCGGCTAGGTCCGCGGTGAGGTTCCGGGTCATGGCTAAAGATTACGGCTTCGGGGTTATGCGCCGAACTCGACGCTCTCGGTGGTCCAGGCTCGGGCCTGGTCACTCAGGGTGATGCCAAGGCCGGGGCGGTCCGGAACCATCATCCGGCCGCCCTTGGTTTCCAGGCGCTCGTTGAAGAGCGGGTCCAGCCAGTCGAAGTGCTCCACCCACGGTTCGCTCGGGTAGGCAGCGGCCAGATGGAGGTGGATTTCCATGGCAAAGTGCGGGGCCAGGCCCAGTCCGCGTTCGTCGGCCAGGGCGGCGAGGCGGAGGAACTGGGTGATGCCGCCGACGCGCGGGGCATCGGGCTGGATGATGTCGCAGCCGCTGGCGGCGATGAGTCCCTTATGTTCAGCCACGGAGGCGAGCATCTCGCCGGTGGCGATGGGGGTGTCCAGGACCTGTGCCAGGTGGGCATGGCCTTCGAAGTCGTAGGCGTCCAGGGGTTCCTCGATCCACACCAGGTCGAATTCCTCGAGGCGTCGGCCCATGCGCAGGGCGGTGGCGCGGTCCCATTGCTGGTTGGCGTCCACCATGAGCGGGACGTCGGGGCCGATGTGGTCGCGGATCCCGGAGACGCGGCGCAGGTCTTCTTTGCTGTCCGGCAGGCCAACCTTGATCTTGATGCCGCCGATACCCTCCTCGATGGATTGGGTGGCGCGTGCCTTAACTTCGTCAAGGCTGGCGTTCAGGAAGCCCCCGGAGGTGTTGTAGGTCCGCACCGAGTCGCGGTAGGAGCCGAGGAACTTTGCCAGCGGCAGCCCGGCGCGTTTGGCCTTCAGGTCATACAAAGCGATGTCGACGGCGGCGAGGGCCTGGGTGGCGACGCCGGAGCGCCCCACGGAAGCCCCGGCCCACAGGAGTTTGGTGTAGATCCGGGCGATGTCGTTGGGGTCCTCGCCGAGGAGGCCTTCGGCGACTTCCTTGGCATGCGCATATTGGGCGGGACCGCCGGCACGCTTGGAATAGCTGAAGCCGATGCCGGAGTGCCCCAGTTCGGTGCTGATCTCCGCGAACAGGAAGACGACCTCGCTCATGGGCTTTTGCCGGCCGGTGAAAACCTTGGCGTCGCTGATGGGGACAGCGAGGGGTAGGCGGGCGGTGGATAGCCTGACGTGCCGGATCATGTCGACGGGACTCATTGATTCTCCTGGAAGACGGGCGGGCTCCTTCGCCCACTTCCCTAGGATATAAGTATCAAACTTGTATTACAAGTAGCTCCGTGCGAATCCAACTCACGTGTCTCTTGGCGATTCCCGTCCTATTTTGCCCTCGTGGGATGATAGAGGGGATGACTTCCCCCAATCCTTCCCCTGAAACTCCTGTCCGCGCCTCCAAGGCAGCCGCCGGCACTGCCCGGCCGCAGGTCCGCCCCACTGCCGAGGGCTGGGAGCAGGCGCGTACTGTCGAAGGCCGGCCGCTGCTCCAATTCGCGTCCCCCCGCGTGAAGCAGCCGCCGGCGCACCTGGCGGACCTGAGCCTGGCCGAGCGCGGTGAGAAGCTGAAGGAGCTTGGCTTGCCGGCCTTCCGGGCGAAACAGCTCTCCACGCACTACTTCCAGCACTGGACGGTGGACCCGGAGCGGATGAGCGACCTGCCCAAGGCGGGCCGCGAGGAGCTTGTCTCCCAGATGTTCCCACCGCTGCTCACCGAGGTCCGCCGGCAACGCACCGACAAGGGGGACACCATCAAATTCCTCTGGCGGCTGTTCGACGGTGCCCTGGTGGAGTCCGTCCTGATGCGCTACCCCGGCCGCATCACCCTCTGCGTCTCCTCGCAGGCAGGCTGCGGCATGAACTGCCCCTTCTGCGCCACCGGCCAGGCCGGATTGACCCGCAACATGTCCACGGCGGAGATTGTTGACCAGGCGGTTGCTGCCAACCGGGCCATCGCGGCCGGTGAGCTGGGTCCGAAGGAGCACGACGACGAGCGGGTCACCAACATCGTGTTTATGGGCATGGGGGAGCCCCTGGCCAACTACAAGCGGGTCATGGCCGCCCTGCACCGCTTCGTGGATCCCGCGCCGGAGGGCCTGGGGATGTCCGCCCGGAACATCACCGTTTCCACTGTCGGCCTGGTTCCGGCCATCCGGAAGCTGGCGGAAGAGGACCTTCCCGTCACGTTCGCGCTGTCATTGCACGCCCCCGACGACGAGCTCCGTGATGAACTGATTCCGGTCAACAACCGCTGGAAGGTGGACGAGGCGCTCGATGCCGCCTACGACTACTACCGCAAGACGGGCCGCCGGGTCAGCATCGAGTACGCGCTGATCAAGGACATGAATGACCATCCGTGGCGTGCGGACCTGCTGGGCAAGAAGCTCAACCAGCGCGGACGCGGCTGGGTGCACGTCAACCCGATTCCGCTCAATCCAACTCCAGGCTCCATCTGGACCGCCTCGGACAAGCCGGTGGAGCAGGAATTCATCGAGCGGCTCCGCGCCACGGGCGTGCCCTGCACCCTCCGGGACACCCGCGGCAAGGAAATCGACGGCGCCTGCGGCCAGCTGGCCGCCGCCGAGGACTAGGCGCTAGCCCTTCCGCAGCGCTCCCAATCCGGCGATCAGGGCATCCAGCCCAAGCTGGAAGGCAGTGTCTGCCGGGCGGCCGCGTTCCTGGCCGCCCTGGCCGGCAGATGCATCCTGGCCGGCAGAGGAACTGCGCACTGCTGCAGTGAAATACGGAGTGGACTCAGCCATGCTGCCGGAGTCGAAGATGTCCTCCGGGGCGGTGACGTCGTACGCGGATCCGAAAATAAAGGACTCCAGCGCCACGATGGCCGGCACAATGCGCTCCTCTGGAAATCCGGCGTCGGAAAATCCCTTACTCACGGTCTCGTACATCGCCAGGGTCTGCGGTGCGTCGGTGACCGGCAGGACGGCGATGACGGGGATCAGCGGAGTGTGCTCGGCAAATACGTCGCGGTAGCTCCGGGCCCAAGTGCGGACCGCGTCCTCCCAGCTGCGGCCGTCAAAACCGGAGACGTCCACGAGGGACATCAGGTGGTCCTCCACCAGGAGCAGCACATCCTGCTTTGATGCCACGTGGTTGTAGAGGGCAGACGGTGCCACGTCGAGTTCCTTGGCCAGGGCTGCCATGGTCAACCCGTCGTAGCCCTTGCGGCTGACCAGCTCAAGCGCCGCCGCCGTGATTCCGGACTTGTCCAGCACTGCCGCGGACGGGCGACCGGCCCGCCTTCGCTGCGCGCCGCCGTTGTTGGTGGAGCGTGCCTGTGCGGCTGATACTGCCGGCATTCCTGCCCTTTCGTCGGTGTCCCCTGCATTATTCCATCCGATACTTCCGCTCAAAGCGGGCAGCAGCTATAGTTCTAATAAATGAATGACATTCATTTAGTGGTCCCCGTCACCAGGGGCCGCAGAGAGGACATCATGCTGAACCTGAACCGCGACGTCGTGGTCGTTGGAGCCGGGCCGTCCGGACTCACCGCCGCCCGTGAACTGAAGAAATCCGGCCTGACCGTAGCTGTGCTCGAGGCCCGCGACCGTGTGGGCGGCCGGACCTGGACCGACACTGTGGATGGCGCCATGCTCGAAATCGGCGGCCAATGGGTCTCCCCGGACCAGACTGCCCTCCTGGAACTCCTGGCAGAACTGAATCTGGAAACCTATCCGCGGTACCGGGACGGAGAGTCCATTTACATTGGAGCGGACGGCAGCCCCGTGCGCTACACCGGTGACACCTTCCCGGTGGACCCGGACACCGCCGTCGAAATGGACCGCCTGGTGACCCTCCTTGACGGGCTGGCGGCCGAGATCGGCCCCACCGAACCCTGGGCCCACCCGAAGGCGCGCGAGCTGGACACCATTTCCTTCCATCACTGGCTGAGGCAGAACTCCGCCAATGAGGAAGCCTGCAATAACATCGGACTCTTCATCGCCGGCGGCATGCTCACCAAGCCGGCCCACGCCTTCTCAGCCCTTCAGGCGGTACTGATGGCCGCCTCCGCCGGCTCCTTCACCCACCTCACGGATGAGGACTTCATCCTGGACCGCCGGGTGGTGGGCGGGATGCAGCAGGTGTCGCTGCTGCAGGCGCAGGAGCTGGGTGACGATGTCGTCCTTGACTCTCCGGTGCGGACCATCAACTGGGAGCAGGACGCGGACGGCGGACATCGCGTGACCGTTGTATCCGACCGCGCCACCGTGAACGCCCGATTCGTCATCATGGCCGTACCGCCCAACCTCTACTCCCGCGTCTCCTTTAATCCGCCGCTGCCGCGCCGACAGCACCAGATGCACCAGCACCAGTCCCTGGGCCTGGTCATCAAGGTCCACGCCGTCTACAGCACCCCCTTCTGGCGGGACAAGGGGCTCTCCGGCACCGGCTTCGGGGCCGATGCCCTGGTGCAGGAGGTCTACGACAACACGAACCACGCCGATCCGCGCGGAACCCTGGTGGGCTTCGTTTCGGATGAGAAGGCAGACGCCATGTTCGAGCTGCCCCCCGAAGAGCGCCGGAAGGCCATCCTGGAATCCATCGCCGGCTACCTGGGCGACGAGGCCCTCACCCCGGAGGTGTACTACGAGTCGGATTGGGGCTCGGAGGAATGGACCCGCGGCGCCTATGCCTCCAGCTATGACCTGGGCGGCCTCCACCGCTACGGCAAGGACCAGCACGCCCCTGTGGGCCCCATTTACTGGTCCTCCTCCGACCTTGCTGCTGAAGGCTACCAGCACGTGGACGGCGCCATCCGCATGGGCCGCATCACTGCTGCCCGGATCGCCGAAGTGGCAAAGGTGCCGGTGGCTGCCGGCTGGTAAATAAGCATGCTTACTAATAGGCTGGCGACGGGGAGCGTCCCCGACTTCAGACGAACGAGGTGAGGCATGACTGACGCCCAGAGCATCAGCAAGGTTACGGAGATCATCAACGATTCCAGGATCGGAATGGTCACCACCATCAACGAAGAAGGCGCCCTCGTCAGCCGGCCGCTGGCCGTCCAGGAGGTAAAGGACGACGGCGACATGTGGTTCTTCACCGGCCTCGGCACCTCCCAGGTCGCGCACGTCCGGGCTGATTCACGCGTCAACGTCGCCTTTGGCAAGAACACCGAATGGGTTTCCGTGGCCGGAACCGCCGAAGTGGTCACCGACCGGGCCAAGATCCACGAACTGTGGAACCAGGCTGTTGAAGCCTGGTTCCCGGATGGCCCGGACACTCCCGAAGTGTGCCTGTTGCGCGTGGACTCGGATTCCGCCGAATACTGGACCAGCCCAGGCGGCACGGCCGCCACGGTGCTCCAGTGGGTGAAGGCCAAGGTCACCCACAGCCGGATGAGTGTTGGCGAAAGCGGCACCGTGGAGCTGTAGTACCGGACGTTGAAGGGGCGGGGCGGCTAGGGCTGCCCCGCCCCTTTCAACGCCTGCAGGACCGCCGGCAACAGCACGTCGTTGCGCCCCCACACCGGATCAAGGACTTCCACATACCAGGAGTCCGCGAGCAGCAGGGCCAGCGCGTCATTGGTTTCGTCCGCCCAGTCCCTGATCTGCGCCTCGTCTACAGGGTTCTCGCTGGAACCGAGCACCGTTGTGACCTCCGTGCCTGCCAGGGTCACGGGAATCGCAGCATTGCTTGCCTCACCCGGTGCGTGGGCCACGGTGACCAGTTCGGTGCGCGTGGAAAGGGCCAGCAGTTCGCGGGCGGTGCCGGCGCTGCAGAAGCCCGTGACATACTCCCGTTGTGCTGCGCTATCGGTGAGGATGCCCGGCTGGGACTCCTTGGTGAACAGCCCGTTGCGGTTCAGCTCCGCCAAGGCTGCGGCCAGCGGGATGGTCTCGGTGTCGAAGCCGGGGGCGAAATGCCCCGGCTGGTACGAGCTCCCACCCTCTAACCAGCGGGCGGTCAACTCACCGGCGGCCTCCAGGGTGGTGGCCTGCCGCCAGACCCCGCGGTCCTCCAGCAGCCGGCCGTACTCGTCATGGGCAGGCAGTTCCTCAGGCTTCATCTTTGGATGCTATCGCCGGTCCTCCGGGCCGATCCAACGCCGGCGACACGGCAGTTAACCTCGGCCGGCCTGCTCTGCGGGCAGGCCGGCCGGAATGCCGGCTGCCCGTTCCGCCGCTGCCAGTGACGCGGCCAGGCTGTCCACGGCATCCGGGTACCCCTTGTGCGCGGCGGTCCGCAGCTGGTCCGCAGCCCGCATCGACTTGATCAGCGCGGACGTTTCCGGAAGCCGCACATCGGTCAACGCCGGATAGTCGATGCCGCAGGCCGGATCCAGCTCGTAGCGCCGCCATCGCAGCAGGATTTCATCGTGCTGCAGCCGGGCTTCCTGGTGCGCGGCAATCCGCTGCCGTTCCTCGATGCGTGCTGCACGCCGGGCCAGGAATTTCGGGGTGGCGCGGTGCGCGGCAATACCTGACGCGGCTGCCGCCCCTGCCAGCACCAAACCCGCCAACGGCGACACCAGCGCCGGAATGATCAACGCAGGAAGGGCCACGCAGGAACCCAAAAACAGGTCCCAGAACAGCTGGTCCGTCCGCTCCGCCGCGCTGTCACTGGGGGCAAGGGACCGGCGCCGGACGACAAAAACGGTGGCGGCTACGGCGGCAACCAGCACCGGGCCACACAACAGGACCGCCCACGCACTATGAAGCAGTCCCTGCATCAACGATTCCGCGGCTGACATCCTGCACCTCCGGCGCCCGGCATTCCCCATTACACCGCCTCCGGCCGAAAAGCCCGCGGTGGTCCTTCCATTGCACCGTGTTCGGTCCACAGGGTCAATGGCAGGTGAGAAGGGAAAGAAGGCACTGCAGACGGTCATGGACTGGCAGGTACCGTGGGTCCATGCGAATCAAAATGTGCAGCATCCATGTCCAGGACCCCGCCGCGGCCTACGCCTTTTACACGGGAACGCTTGGTTTTGACACGCTCATGGTGATGCCGGAGCACAACCTGTACATCATCAAGGATCCTGGAGCGGACGACAGTTCAGTCGGGCTGCTCCTGGAACCCAGTGACAACCCGATCGGCGCGGACTACATGAACGCGGTGCGCGAGGCGGGGCTGCCCGCCATCGTCTTTGGGGTCCCGGATGTGCAGGCGGAGTATGACCGGCTGGTGGCCGCTGGTGTCAGCTTCAAGATCCCGCCCACCACGGACCCGTTCGGGACCAGCGCGGTGTTCGACGATGGCTGCGGCAACTACATCCAGATCCACCAGGACTGACGAGGCCCGGGGACGCGACCGAAGCTTGTCCGCGCATCCGGACGTTCAAGGTCCAGGCCGGCGAACAAGCTTCTGAGACGTGACTGGATGCTACTCGGCCTGGGCGCGGTCCTTTTTCGCCTGCTTCCTGGCGGCCTCTTCCTTGACCCGCTGGGCTTCGGCCCGGACGGCGGCGTGTGTGGCACGCTCGGCGACCAGCCACTGCGGTGGGGCCTGCAGCAGTGCGGTGATTTCCGCCGTCGTCAATGCCTCCTCCACGCCGCCGCGGGCCAGGCCGCTGATGGACACGTTCAACTTTTGGGCTACCACCGGGCGGGGGTGCGGGCCGTTGCGGCGCAGCTCGGCCAGCCATTCCGGCGGGTTGGCCTGGAGCTCGGCGAACTGCTCGCGGGTGATGGTTGAATCCTGGAACTCCTGCGGCGTGGCCGGGAGGTAGATGCCAAGTTTCTTGGCAACGGTGGCCGGCTTCATGGACTGGGAGTTTGCAGAGGTCATGCTTCAAGGGTATCCGGGCGGCGGGTACTGTGAAGACGTGCCAGCCGATGATACCCCCACGCCCGATGCCCCCGCTGCCCCTGAAGAGGCGGCCCCGCGGGTGCTGCGCATCACCTACGTGGCAGGGGTAACACCCGGCAAGTGGATCCGCCGGTGGGAAGAACGCATGCCGCATATTCCCCTGCAGGCATTTATGGTCGAGGACGCTGCCCAGCTTGGGCCGCTGCAGGACGGCAGTGCGGACATGGGCTTTGTCCGCCTCCCCATCGAGCGGGAGGGCCTCAGCGTGATCCCGCTCTACGAAGAACAGCCAGTGGTGGTGGCCCCAAAGGGCCATGAGATCTCGGTGTTCGAGGAAGTACCGTTTGCTGACCTCGCTGAGGAATCGTTCCTGGATGTTGCCGCCCTGGGCGGACCGGAGGCAGCGCTCCAGGTGGTTGCTTCCGGCGCGGGCCTGGTGGTCCTTCCCATGGCGGTGGCCCGACATTTCAACGTCAAGGACACTGTTGCGCGCCGTTTGACGGGCGCGGAGGGGACGGACATTGCACTGGCCTGGCCCACCGAGGCCACGGACGAGGTGCTGGAGGAATTTATCGGCATTGTCCGCGGACGCACCGCCCAGAGCTCGCGGCAGCCCTCCGCCCAGCCTGCCAAGGTGAAGAAGGAGCCCAAACCGGACCGCCGCGGCACCGGAGCGAAGAAAGCGCCCAAGGTGGCCCAGCGCTACGCGCCCAACCCGGACAAGGGACGCGGCAAGGGTTCCCGCAAAAAGGGCAAGCGCTAGCCGGGCCTGACGGGCCTGGTTTATCGGCGGGCAGCAACGAAGCCGGCCCGCTCACGCGGTCCGGCTTCGTTGTTTATCCTTGCCTAGCCAGGCGGGCTAGGTGTTTTGGACGTTGTCTTTGGCGTCTGTGGCGCGGTCTTTGACGTCGGTGGCGGCTTGTTGGCCTTCGGTTTTGACGTTTTGGGCGGCGTCGGTGGCGGTGGCCTTGACGTTTTCCATGGCTTCCTGGGCGGGTTCCTTCAGGTCCTGGGCGACGGTTTTGGCGGCGTCGGTGACTTGGGTTGCCAGGGGCTGGGCTGCGGTTTTGAGTTGGTCCGCGGCTTCGCGTTCTTTCTGGCTTGGCGGGATCAGGGAGGAGACCAGGAGCCCGGCGCCGAAGGCGATGAGTCCGGCGGCCAGGGGGTTGCCGGCGGTTTTGGCTTTGACCTGGTCCGGGGCGGCGCTGACGGTGTGGCCGGCGTCGGAGAGTTTGGCCGAGACGGTGTCGGTGGCCTGGTGCAGGCTGTCTCCGGCCGAGCTCATGGCGTTGCTGGTGTGTCCGGCGCCGGCGGAGGTTGTGTCGTGGACCTTGGTGGTGGCGGTGTCTGCTGCTCCCATGATTTTCTCCTTCACCCCGGTGACGGCATCGCGGACTTTGTCGGTTTGGCGGTGCACGATGTTGGACGGGGTGACTTTGTCGGCTACGGCGTCGACGTTGGTGCCCAGGCGTGCCCGGGTCGCTTCGATGTCTGCTCGGATGACGTCAGGGTTTTCGCTCATCGGTTTACCTCACCTGGTTTTAGGGTTGGGGGAATTTCTGAGAGGGTTTCGCCTGTTTGGGGCAGGCCCTTGATCTGCTTGAGTTCCTTGCGGCCCATCGAGGCCAGGACTGCGGCGATGATCGCCCAGATCACGGCGACGATCAACGCGGCCCAGCCCAGGGCCATGACGGCGCCCAGGGCCCACATCAGGGCCAGGGAGAGGAAGAGCAGGACGAAGTGTCCGCCTACGCCGGCGCCGGCGAGCATGCCTGCGCCCTTGCCGGCCCGGGAGGTGGATTGCTTGAGTTCGGCCTTGGCCAGCTCCACTTCCTGGCGCATCAGGGTGGACAGGTCCCGGGTCACATCACCGAGCAGATCGCCCAGGGACGCGTTGTCCGCTTTCACATGCGCCGCGCTGGGCGGCGGCTCAGGAATCTGGCTACTCATCACAGACCACCCGTCTGGTGGCGGCCGCTGCCGGAGGTGCCTTCGCTGCCGAAGGTTTCTTCACCGGTGTACACGCCATTTTCGGCCCGGTAGGGGTCGTCCTCGAACCGAAGTGGGGACTCCTCTGCGGTGCCCGAGGGCAGGGTGCTGGTGGAAACGGGGGCTCCGCCCACTACCGGCTCATCGAAGAGGTCATCGGTGCCCGCGGCGTACACGGTCTCCTGGTGCAGCGGCGCAACCGGCGGCGACTGCACGGCCCGGTACTGGCCCGTGCCCTGGGCCGATCCTGCCTGCACCTGTCCCTGTGATTCCGGGGCTCCCGCGGTGAGGCCGCGGGTGAGGCGTCCGGCCAGGACGCCTGCACCTGCTGCGAGGAGCAGGAAGGTGCCGGGGCGGTTGCGGGCGAAGCGCTGGACCTCGTTCAGGAGGTCACCGGGCTCGCGGTTCTCCAGCCAGGATGCTGCCGAGGAGGTGCGCTCGGCTGCCTGCCGGACCAAGTCGCTGGCCATGCCCTGCTGGTCCGGGGCGCTGGCCATGCTGTGCAGCTGGCTGGAAATGTTGCGGATGCCTTCGGCTGCTTTCTGCTGCTGTGTGCCGGCCTGGGTGGTCAGCCCCGACTTGGCCTGGTGCAGCAGGTCCTGCGCATTGGACTTCGCCTCCTGCGCCACGTTCGCGGCTTCACTCTTGGCAGTCTGCGCTACTCCCTGGGCGGCAGATGCCGCCTCGCCGGCCACGTTGGAAGCCTCGTCCTTGGCTGCCTGGGTCTTCGAGGTATCGCCCTCTGCAGCATAGGAGGCCTGCCCGGGAGCCACCTCTGTTGCTCCGTACGGATCAGTGATGGCCGGGTCGGCGCCGGTGTGCGGGGTCTGGGGCCATTGGTTCTCTGTCATCTTCGCTCTCTTTCAGAAAGGGTTAGCTGGCGATCAAGAACCAGCAGTGCTGGCGACTTAGTAAGCAAGGTTACTAATTAGATACTAAGCACACTTCCCATTTCGAATGCAAGGGGCAGTGCCGGTTTTTGGGTCGGAAGATGGCCGGCGCCGGCGCCGCTTGCCAATCGGATAGTAAGCCTACTTGCGAATATGTTGCTAAGCATGCTTATTGTAGGGGTGTAGCGACGCAGGGTGACCAGCACTTCGCCACCTACAGGAAGGCCGCGGCCGATGACCAGCAATCTCGATCCGGACGCCCGGAGCAGCTACCGCCTGATCACTTTGGCGGCCCGGCTGATCCAGCGGCGGCAGGACGATGCACTGGCCCCCCTTGGCCTCACCCGTGCGGCAGTTATTGCATTGGAAGGCCTGACGGGGGGCCCACTGAACCAGGAACAGCTCGCAGACGCGATCAGGGTGCAAAGCCAGACGCTGGGGCGGGTCCTTACCCGCCTCGAAGCTACCGGACTCATCACCAGGACCCGCCACGCCTCCGACCGCCGGCAGCTGAAGGTTGAGCTGACGGATGCCGGGGCTGCCGCCGTTGACGCGGCGCGACAGGCTGAGATCAATGCCTACCCGGACGATCCGGACATTGAGTGGAAGGTGCTGCGGGATGAACTGACGAAGTTTGTCCGTGCGGTGCCGCTCACGCGCGATGCCGGGGTTGTCCCGTTTGCCCCACCGGAGCACCGGACCGGGCACCGTCCCCAGGCGGGGCGGGCGGCGGGCATGCGGGGTTGGGAGCAGCCAGGCCAGAACTGAGCTGACCGAAGTTGTTGCCTAAACCAAAAGCAGTGGCCGGCCCCGTAGGGCCGGCCACTGCTTTTTGGTCTAACTGTTGTCGTCCGGTTCCTCTTCCAATAGGCCCCGCTGGGCAAGGTCTGCGGCATCAGCCGCTTCCGGCGGCAATGGATCCGTGGCCGGCGGAACGTCACTGGGGGCGTAATCGGCCAGCCCGGCCGCCACCCGCTCCTGTTCGACGGCCTTTTGGTAATCGTCGTCGTCAACGTCTTCCGGCATCTTGCCGTGGCCCGTGCGGGTAGGAGTCGGAAGCGCGTCCTCCTCCGGGACCATCACGCTGTCGAGGACATCATCCGGGTTTTCATCTGCAGTGCTCATGGCGCACCTTCCAATACATGGTTCGGCGAAAAGGGTTAGCAGGGCTTTACGACGACGGGACGCCCGGCCCCGAGGACCAGCGCAGGAGTGCCGCGACATGGACGCCCTCCGGCAGGACCGGTCCCGGGACCAGGAGAACGCGGGCGTCAGTCAACGCAGCGGCCCGAAGCAGCGCCGCCGGAGCGGGGACTTCGCCCAGGATTTCCGCACCCAGGGCCTCCTCCTTGGCGGTGGCGATCCACGGTTCCGCATCCAGGGCCAGCATGGTGCGTTCAGACAGGGCGTCGTCATCCAGGATCAGGGTGTCCACCTGCGCCTGCTGCAGCGCGTGCACCACGGCTCCCACACCGTGGGCGGCTTCCGGGTTGGCCTGTCCCTCCTGGACCGCCAGCCTGTCCATCACGCTCCGCTGTTCTTCGGCCCATACCTCTGCAACGTGCTGGTTGACCCGATCCTCCAGGTTTGCGCTGTCCGCCCCGCCGGTGTGGGTGTGCGAATCCACCTCGGATACAAGCGCCTTGCTGGCCTCGGAGAGGTTGTCCTTCACCAGGCCGCGGGCCCGGATATCACCGGCGAGGACGATGAGCCGTGCGCCGCTGGCACGGGCCACCCGGTCAATCTCACCCGCCACTTCATCCGCGTTGCGGCGCCAGACGTCTTCGGTGTGATGCTGGAACCGCAGTTCCGACCAGCCTCCGCCGTGGAACTTGTGTATGTTCTCGGATTCGCCTTCCACTTCCTGGACGCTGCTGGGAGCCCCGGCGCCCGCCCGGTACAACCGGATTTCGCCGTGTTCCCGGCTGACTTCCGCCACGACATACGGCAATTCTTCCGGCCGGTGCTTGACCAGGGGCAGCAGGTCCGGGATGGACTCCATGGCCACCCGTTCGGGGAGGACGAGGTCTCCGGGAAGTACCTCGTTGATTTCGGCCTTCCCGCTGTGGACCAGGACGAATCTCGAGACGGGGGAGGGCAGCCCTGCTGCCGGCTGGAGTGCCTGCTCCATTGCCTCAATGTCAGCTGCGGCTGCCCCCTGCGCCTCGAGCTGGGCCTGCGCGTTGCCCGGGCGGACATCGCCGGCTTCCAGTGAGTCCACCGTTCCGGTCCCGGCAGGCACGTAGGCGGTGCACCAAGGTCCGGGGCGGCGGTACAGGTCGGCGTATTTCTGCAGGCTGGTGGTCACTGTTCCCCCTCCTCGGTGGGAAGGGGGTCCGGCGAGGCGACAGGATTCAACGCCTCCCGGACTTCCGCCGGGTCCGTGTCATCCGGAAAAGGCTCTGTTTCGCGCCATTCCTCGGCATGGGCGGGCTGGTTTCCCTGGACCACCCCCTGCGCTTCATGCTTCATCTGGTCGTCCAGATTCTGGCCGTGGGTGGTGTTGCCGCGTTCTGCCATGACGATCTCCTTCGCGAGCGATTTAGTATCACAGGCTTACTAGTTCGTCACTTCACCGTAGCACCAACGGGCAGGCGGCTAAAGGGGTTCGGTGGGGCTTCCTGCTTAGGCGTGGCAGGCGTCCTGCAATGCCCGGACGGAGTCTTCCGGCACCTGGTCCCCGGCCTCGGCGATCTTGCCCAGCGGCGTCGTGATTTCCGCCGGGACCCCTGCCGTCCGTGCTGCCGAGACCAAGCCGGCCAATGCCTGCCGGTCTGAAGGGCTGACCAGGCCGTCTTCCACTACGGCGCATATTTGCCGGTTGATTTCCTGGGCGGCACTGGAGGCGACCTTGGACGCGGCATCGCTCGCCGCGGTGCCCGCAGCTTCCCCGACAGCGCCACAACCGGTCAGCAGCATCAATACGGTGGACAGGGCAGCGGCGCGGGTGGTGGCGGTACGAAAGGTCATGGCTCCAGCGTACCGGCGGACGTCTCCGCTCCGGCCGGCCGAAGCTTCCGGGAGCGGCTGCGGCTAGCGGTGGGCCGGGACACCCAGAATGCTGTCCAGCAGCCCGTTCCGGAACTTGCCCTCAGGATCGTGACCTGCGGCGAAGGAACGGAAGTCGGCGAAGCGCGGGTACAGCTTTTCCCAGTCGTGCCCGCCGGGGGTGAACAGCTTGCCCCAGTGCGGGCGGGCGCCAAAGGGGCGCAGGGCCTCCTCCAGGACCGGAAGGAATGCCTCAACCTCCGGCTGCATCGGCTTCCAGGTGAAGTGCAGCGCCACGCTCTGCTGCCGGTAGAACGGGCTGAGCCAGAACTCGTCGGCGGCCCCGGTGCGCACTTCCGAGACGAAAAGCAGGGGTGAAAGCTGTCCGGCCAGCCCGCGGACTGCCTGGAGGGCAGCGGGGGCGTGCTCCAGGGGAAGAATGAACTCGCTTTGGAGTTCATCGCCGTTGCTGGGAGTGAATTCGTGCCGGAAGTGCGGCAGTCGGTCCAGCCACAATCCCGGTTCGTCCAGCTGTGCCGTGCAGTTTTCCGCGGACATGTCCGGCAGGGGGTGCCGCGGACGCAGGGCGGCGGTTGCCCCGAACAGGCTGGGAAGCGCGGGCTCCTCATCAAGGGCTTTGAGCCAGACCTGGTTGACGGTGTTACCGGCGTAGTCGGTAAAAAGGCTCACGCTGTAGGCCGCAGAGACGATGGCTTTGAAGTCGGCAAGGGCGTTGTCCCAGGGCAGGTCCTCAAGGACGCGCTGCCGCATCCGGAAACTCGGGCGCACCGCAAGCTCCAGGCCGGTGACAATGCCCAGGGCCCCGATGCCCACGACGCTGGCCAGGAACTCGTCCCCGTCCGCCTTGGTAAGCGTGACCTGCTCGCCGGAGGCGCGGACCAGGTCGATGGATGCCACGGCACCGGCAAGCGAAGGGTTGTTGAGCCCGGAGCCGTGCGTTCCGGTCTGCACCGCGCCTGCCACCGAGATGTGCGGCAACGAGGCGAGGTTATGGATGGCAACGCCGGATTTCTCGAGGGTCCGGCAGAGCGCCCCGTAACTCACTCCGCCGCTGACGCGCACCGTGCCACGGGCGGAATCCATTTCGACCTGCTGGGGCAGGGCATCGAGGAGCACGTGGACGCCGTCCGTGTCGCCCACCCGGTTAAACGAGTGCCGGGACCCCAGGGCCTTGACGCGCGGCGAACCAACCACGATGGAGGCCAGCTCCGCTACAGATTCCGGCCGCCGGACATCCGCGGAGGAGTATTCGAGGTTTCCTGCCCAGTTCTTCATCAAGTGGCTTTCGATTGGCGTCGGTTTCCTCTCACTGTCAGCGCTAACAATCGGGCCTGTCAAGGCGCTTCCGCTGGGTGGGCCGAACCCGGCGGGCTGGAGGCGGGGGTGGCGGCGATGGAATCCAATGGGCGGGCACCTCAAGCCTTGGGGGCAGCCGCGTGGACAGGTTGCCGCGGGCTGCGGTGATTTGTGCCTGGGTGAGGAAGAGGGAACCACTGAGGTCGGCGTCGTCGAGCCTTGCATCGCGCAGGTCTGCGCCCAGGAAGTCCACCGCCGTCAGGTCGGCACCGCGGAGGTCGGCACCGATCAGGTATGAGCCGCGAAGATCGGCGCCGCACAGGGCCGACCCGCTCAGGTTTGCTCCTGCCAGGTCGGCGCCCGGTGCCAGGCCGTGGCGTTGCGGCCCATCGGAGAAATACCCCGCGCGGACCTCCTCGCTGACCCAGCGCAATGCTTCACCCACCTGCAGGTGGAGGCTCCCGACGTCGGCAGTAAGGACCTTCCCCAGGTTGCCTTCAGCCACCTCCCGGACTTTCATCTGGAGAAGGCGGACCTCGTCGGCGGCGTCCGGGCTGTACGCAACCGCCTCCGCCTGCGCCAGGTGCCACAGCATTTCATGCAGCTGGCGCATGACCCTGAACGCGGCGAACATGTCCGGCGCCGAACCCGGGTTGTCCCGCCAGCTGGTGCCGTGGAACAGCCGCTGGCTGACGGCCTGCCCGGCGCCAAAGCAGTCGAACACCGTGCAGCCGGCAAAACCGCGCGGCCTGAGCCTGTCATGGATGGTGCAGGAAAAGTCCGCGGCCAGGTTGGGGCACGGGCGGGCCGGCGGCTTATCGATAGCGAAGTCCGCCGAGCGGGTGAAGCCGAACGCGGTGCAGCACAGGGCAAAGCATTGCGAGCAGTCAGGCCGCAGGGCAGCCGGGGTGGCAAGGGGCGGTGCCATGCCTCCAGACTACCCATGCGGCTTGCTGGGTCAGGGGCTTTCTACAGCTCCTCGCGGCATGGTGCGGGGCGGTGGTACACGGCGTCGGCCTGTGGCTTCGAACGCCGCTGCCAACCGGAGCAGCGCGTTGTCGTCGTAGGCCTTGCCCGCGATCGTGAGTCCCACCGGCATCGCGATGTCCGCGGCGAGGCCCATGGGCACGGTCACCGTGGGAATCCCCAGGTGCCGCGGGACCAGGTTCCCGTTGGCCACCCACACGCCGTTGCGCCAGGCGATGTCCGCCGAGCGTTCGTTGGTGTCGGCGTCTGCCGGGGCGACATCGGCGGCCGCCGGGAACAGGACGGCGTCAAGTCCCAGCTGGTCCATCCACTGCTCCAGGTCCACCCGGCGGGTTTCCTCGAGTCCCGCCAGGCCTTCGGGCAGCTGCGGGATGTCAGTGAGGGCAGGGACGCCGTGCTCCCGGATCCAGGCAGGATAGTCCGCGATGTCGTCATCGAACCCGTCATAGCGGTCCGGCAGAGCGCCCTGGGGAGCGGGGAAGATCATTGAACCGTCGACGTCGGCAAGCGTGCTTAGCTGGGGGTCGCCGTTGGCGGCCAGGAAGTCATTCCAGGCCCAAGCGGAGAGGTCGACGATTTCACGTCGGAGATACTCGGGGGACACCTGGCCACGGGTGGCGATGGTGGGCGCGCCGGGCCGATCGCCTTCGTAGTTGGACACCACCGGGAAGTCCACCTCCACCACCTCGGCCCCGGCGGCTTCCAGGTCGCGGCGGGCCGCAGCCCACAGTTCCAGGATGGACGCGCGCGTCTCGATCCGTTGGCCGGTGGGGCCGCCAATGCCCGGGGCCTGCGCCGTTCCGGCGTCTGGGTCGGCGTTGATGTACATCCGGGGGACACCCAGACGTTTGCCCGCAAGGACGGCTGCGGCGGCGGTTGCGTCCGGGACAGCCAGCTCAAGGTACGACGGCGGGCGGACGGCGGATGCCTTGGGCACCGGGATCCAGGGCTGGGTGCGCCAGAAGTCACCGCGCGTTTGGGTGTCGTCCGCCACCACGGCGTCCAGGACTTCCAGCAGGTCCGCCACGGTCCGGGTGTGCGGAACCACCACGTCCATGGTGGGGACCAGCGGCCAGTTGCCTCGGACGGAGATGACGCCGCGCGACGGCGTGTAGGCGCAGAGGGCATTGTTCGACGCCGGCGCGCGCCCCGAGGACCAGGTTTCCTCCGCCAGGCCAAAGGCAGCGAGGCTGGCCGCGGTGGCGGTTCCGGACCCGTTGGACGATCCCGAGGCGAACGCCGCCGTGAGGAAGCGGGCGTTGTAGGGACTTTCCGCCCGGCCATATACCCCGCGTTGCATACCTCCGTTGGCCATGGGCGGCATGTTGGTCAGTCCTATCAGGACTGCCCCGCCGGCCTTTAGGCGCTCGATGGTAAAGGCGTCCTGCTGCGCTACCAGGTCCTTGAAGGCCGGCGATCCCGCAGCCACGGTAAGGCCTTTAACCTGGTAGCTGTCCTTTGCCGTGTAGGGGATGCCGTCGAGCGGGCCAAGTGTGAACCCGGCAGCGCGGCGACGGTCGGACGCCTGCGCCTCGGCAATGGCGTAAGGGTTCATGACGACCAGTGCATTCAGGCATATGCCCGTTGAGTCATACTTCTCGATGCGCTCAAGATACAGACGGACCAGTTCCTCGCTGGTCACGTCACCGCCCTCCAGGGCAGCCCGGAGTTGGCTAATACTGGCTTCCACCACGTCGAACGTTTCCGCTGCCACCGGCTGCCGCATGTGCTCTGCCAGTTTCATGCCGCATCGCCTTCCCGCGGGGCCGGCTGCTGCTGGGTAATGCAGTGGATGCCGCCGCCGAAGGCAAAGATGTCCCGGGCGTCCACCAGTTCCACGGTGCGTTCGGGATAGGCGCGTTCCAGGATGCCTGCCGCAATGGCGTCGTTCGGATCGTCAAAGCTGCAGAGCACCACCACGTTGTTGGCCACGTAATGGTTGATGTAGGACCAGTCCACCCAGCCCTCCTCATCCTTGAGTGTGGTGGGTGCGGGGACGTCGATGATGCGCAGCGGCCGGCCCTGGGCGTCCAGTTGCCCGGCGAGGACCGTCTTCAGTTGGAGGTAGACCGCGTGGTCCGGGTGCGCGGGGTCGTCCTGGCGGTGCAGCAGGATGGTGCGCGGCCCGGCAAAAGCGGCCACGATGTCCACGTGGCCGCGGGTTCCGAATTCGTCGTAGTCCCGGGTGAGCCCGCGCGGCAGCCAGATGGCCTTGGTGGTGCCCAGGGCCGCGTGGACTTCTGCCTCGACAGATTCCTTGGTGGCGCCGGGATTGCGTCCGGGATCAAGCTGGACTGTTTCGGTCAGCAGCACGGTTCCTGCACCGTCCACGTGGAAGCCGCCGCCCTCATTCACCAGGGCGGACGCCCGGACGGGCACGTCCACGCTTGCCGCGATTGTCCGGGCCACCTCCTGGTCGTTGCCCCAGGCGGCCCAGTCCTGGGCGCCCCAGCCGTTGAAGGTCCAGTCGACCGCGGCCAGCAACCCGTCGGCCGCGTGGACGAACGTGGGGCCGCTGTCCCGCAGCCAGGCGTCGTCAATCGGCACCTCCAGCACGTCGATGCCACTGCCAAGCCATTCCCTGGCGGCGGTGGCGTCCCGGGGATCGGCGATGACGGTGACGGGTTCGTAGCGGGCGATGGTGCGCGCCACCCTGGTCCATGCGGCCCGCGCCCGGTCAAGGGTGGAGCTTCCCACCGGGCCGAAAGTGTCGTTGGGCGGCGGGAAGGCCATCCAGGTGCGCTGGTGCGCTTCCCACTCTGCGGGCATGTGGTTTGCGGTGCCGATTACTGCGTGGCCAGGGGCGGCGTTGCCCGTGACCATGGTCGGATAAATGAATGCCATTCATTTATTATGGGGACGGCTTTGGCCGCACGCAAGAGTGTTTCAGGCTTCATCCACCTCCGTTCGGTCAACAGCCGCCAGGATGGCCGTGGCCAGTGGGCTCGGTTTGGTGAACTGCGGCCAGTGCCCGGTGGGCAGGTCGATGTACTCCACGTCCGGGATCCTGGCCAGCTCTGCAACGAAAGGATTGCCGGCTGCGACCCACTCCTGGAGCATGGCGGACGGGAACTCGCAGGTGATCACGGTGACGGGCACGTTGTAACGCCGCTCATCATGCAGCTGTTGCCTGCCGCGGGCCACGCCCCGGGGCTCCGGTACTGCCCGCGCCCGGAATGCCTGCCGCAGTCCGTCGTCGAGGTCCACCAGGTCGGCGTCGTCAAAATCCTCCCAGGGAGGCAAGGGCACATCGTCCCCGACAACCCGCAAATCGTCATTGATCACGCCGCCTTCGCCCAGGGGACCGCTGTCCACGTAGATGGCGCGCTCCACCTTGTCCGGCCTGGCGTCCACGGCTCCATGGATGACGGCTCCGCCGCCGGAATGCCCCACCAGGACCACCTTGCCGGGCAGGCCGTCCATGACCTCCACCACCGCATCGATGTGGTCCTGCAGGTTGATGCCCGCGCGGTTGGCGTCCGCCGACTCCTTGCCGGGAAGGGTGAGGGGGTGGGGGTGGTGCCCTGCCGCTTCCAGGGCCGGTGCCACCCCCTCCCACGATGAGGCGTCCAACCAAAAACCGGGTACCAGGATGATGTCCATGACCGAACCCTACTCCCGACCCCCGACACGGAATACGGCATTCCTACCGCTTCCGCTTCCGGTCCTTCCCTTCGCTCCGGTTGCCGCGCTCAGTGGCCTCCCGCTCCGCCCAGCGCTGCGACTTTCCCGCCGCCACCACCTTCTGGTGCCACTCGCGGTGGTACGCGCGCTGGGCCGCGACGTCGGACCGCCGTGCCAGCGCTGCAAGCTCCCGTTGCATCTTCAGATAGGAGTTCCAGCGGCGCTCGGGGAGGTTACCGCTGTCGATCGCCTCACGGACCGCACAGCCCGGCTCGTTCCCGTGGGCACAGTCTGAGAACCGGCAGCCGGCGGCCAGTTCCTCCACATCGCCGAACATCCCGCCCAGGCCTTCCCCGGCGTCGAACAGCCCGAAGCCGCGCACCCCGGGAGTGTCCATCAGCACGGTGCCGTTGGACAGCGGCACCAGCTCGCGGGAGGTGGTGGTGTGCTTGCCTTTGAAGTCACCGGCCCGCACCTCCGCGGTCTGCTGCACCTTCCGGCCCACGAGCGCGTTGATCAGGGTGGACTTGCCGGCGCCTGACGGTCCCAGGAGCACGATGGTGCCGCCGGGCGGGATGCGGGACATCAGTTCGTCGACCCCGTCGCCGTTTTCGGCGGACGTGGTCACCACGTCGACGCCCGCCGCCTGCAGGATGACTTTCCCGACGACGTCGTCAGCCACCTGGGCCAGGTCCGCCTTGGTGATGATCACCAGCGGGGTGGCGCCGGAGTCCCAGGCGGCAACGAGGGTTCGTTCGAGCCTGTTGTGGGTGAGCGGCCGGTCCACGGGAACTACGACCCCCACGGTGTCCATGTTGGCGGCGAGGACCTGTTCCTCGGAGGAGTCCTCGAACGCGCGCTTGCGGCTGAGCTCTGAACGTCGGGGGAGGACTGCCAGGATCTGGCACCCTCCGGCGCGGTTAGGACCGGTCCAGACCCAGTCGCCGGTGACCGCCGGCTCGCCGGACAGCGGATAGGGCAGGTGGAGCAGTCCGTCGTCGACTGCAACCAGCAGCAGGGTTCGGTCCACGCGGACCACCCGTCCGCGTCCCGTGGCGCCCGGGCAGGGGTGCTGGTCGAAGTGGCGGGCGACGGCAGGGGTGTAGCCGTACGCGGCTAGCGTGCGGGTTGGTTGGGTGGTACTTGGGGTGTTGTCCAGGGCGTTGCCTGAAGAATTGTGCACGTTGGTTTCCTTGCGAGGGTCCCCGGTGCCGCGGTGCTATGGCGGGCAGGTGCCGTCGGTCAATCGTGGGCAGCCGGGAAGGATGGGTGATGGGGTGGGTGCGGGGCGCTCCGGGCGCGCGGCAACAGCAGTCATCAAAACCACCTCCCTTCCCTCGTGCGGGTTTTCGTCCTCCTGCCGGGGACGGCAGGGGAGAACCGATCCCACCTTAGTTCCCGCCGCCGTCGGGCGCTAGGGTGCAGGCGCAAAAAGGGTGCGGCCCCCGAAGGAAACCGCACCCAATCCCAGGAAGCAGCGGCTACGCGCTGGTGGCGTCCTGCACCTCGCCCACCAGTTCCTCGATGATGTCCTCGAGGAAGAGCATCCCGGTGGTCCTGCCGTCGGAGTCGAACACCCGGGCCACGTGGGCTCCCGACCGCCGCATCGACGCCAATGCATCCTCAAGGTCCGCGCCCGCAAATGCCGACGCCAGGCGGCGGACCCGCTTGGCCGGGACCGGCCGGTGGAACTTTTCCGCCGCGGTGAGGTCCATGACGTCTTTGAGGTGAAGGTAGCCGTCCGGCTCGCCGGCACTGTTGGTCAGGATGTAGCGGGAGTAGCCGTGCCCTGCCACGGCCTGCTGGATGTCGGCGGGCGTGGCGGATTCGGGCAGCAGCACCATGTCGGCCATGGGCACCTGGACGTCCGCAACCGTCTTGGCGGTGAATTCGAACGCGTTGGTCAGGGTGCCCGTGGTGTCTGTCAGCATGCCGTCCCGGGTGGACTGCTCCACGATGGTGGCCACCTCATCCAGCGTGTACGCACTGGTGGCCTCGTCCTTGGGCTCAACCCCGAACAGCCGCAGGACGGAGTTGGCAATCCCGTTCAGGGTCCAGATCACCGGCTTGAACACCTTGGCCACCATGACCAACGGCGGGGCGAGCAGGAGGGCTGCACGGGTGGGGACCGAAAAGGAGATGTTTTTGGGCACCATTTCGCCCACCACCACGTGCAGGAAGGTCACCAGCAGCAGCGCCACGATGAACGCGATGATGCTGATCGCCTCATAGGACAAGGACGTCAGGCCCAGCGGGATCTCCAGCAGGTGGTGGATCGCCGGTTCGGAGACGTTCAGGATGACCAACGAGCAGACTGTGATGCCCAGCTGGCTGGTGGCCAACATGAGCGTGGCGTGTTCCATGGCCCACAGCGTGGTTTTTGCCGCTTTGCTGCCGGCCTCGGCCCTTGGCTCGATCTGGGAGCGGCGGGCGGAAATGACGGCGAATTCTGCGCCCACGAAGAAGCCGTTGACCACCAGGAGCACTGCCAGCCAGATGATGCCGGGAAGGTATTCACTCATGGGTCAGCTCCCTGGTCAGGCCGTCGATGATCCGGTCGTGCGGGCTCCGGGGTGGTTCGCCGGACGCGGCGGGGGTGAAGCGCAGCCGCTCCACGTGCATGCCTGCCACGCGCTCCACGCGGAGGGTGCCGCCGTCGACCTCCACCTCGTCGCCCAGCTCGGGCAGGCGGTCCAGCCGGTCCGTGACGAACCCGCCCACGGTGTCGTACTCGTCCCCGTCCGGCACTTCGATTCCGGTGCGGTCCAGCAGCTCGTCCGGCCGCAGCGCGGCATCGAACGTGACGGACCGGCCCACGCGGACAACGCCCGCGCGCGCCCGGTCGTGCTCGTCCTCCAGCTCGCCCACGATCTCTTCCACCAAGTCCTCCAGGGTGACGATCCCGGCGGTCCCGCCATGCTCGTCGGAAACGATGGCCACCTGGAGGCCCTGGCGCCGCAGCAGGCCCAGGAGGGTGTCTACGCCCATGGATTCCGGGATCCGCAGGGGCTCGATCATGAGCTCCGCCGCGGTGGTGTCCGCCCGATGCTCCAGGGCGACGGCGAACGCCTGCTTCACGTGCAGGAGGCCCAGGACGTCATCCCGGTCCCGCCCGATCACGGGAAACCGGGAGTAGCCCGTGGCCGTGGCAAGGGAAACGATGTCCTCTGCGGTGTCGGACAGGCCGACGGCGGCCATCCTGACGCGGGGTGTCATGACGTCCGCGGCGCTGTACTCGGAGAACCGGAGGGTGCGGCGCAGCAGGGTGGCATGGTCCAGGTCCAGGACGCCTTCGACGGCGGAGCGGCGCACCAGGGAGCTTAGCTCCTCTGCGCTGCGGGCGCCGGAAAGCTCCTCCTTGGGCTCGATGCCGAACCCGCGGATGATCTTGTTGGCAGTGTTGTTGAAGAGCAGGATCACGGGCTTGAACACGGCCGTGAAGAGTGCCTGGAAGGGGACTACCACCTTGGCGGTGGCCAGCGGCAGGGCCAGGGCGAAGTTCTTGGGCACCAGCTCGCCCACCACCATGGAGAAGACCGTGGCCAGGAAGATGCCGGCAACGGAGCCGACGGCGGGCACCAGGGCTTGGGGGACGCCGACGGACTGCAGCGGGCCGCTGAGCATGCGGCTGATGGCCGGTTCAAAGGTGTAGCCCGTGAGGAGCGTGGTCAGCGTGATGCCCAGCTGGGCACCCGAGAGGTGGGTGGAGGTGATGCGAAGGGCCTTGATGGTGGGGCCCAGGCGCTTCTCGCCGCGGGCCTGGCGTGCTTCGAGATCGTGCCGGTCCAGGTTCACCAGGGCGAACTCCGAGGCGACGAAGAAGCCGGTGCCGACGGTCAGGACCAGGCCGATGCCCAACATGATCCATTCATACATTGGAGCGCCCCTCTCCTGTGGTGGCCGGTGGTCCGGTCAGTTGGCAGAGGGGCCAGGGCATGTGTGAAGGAGGGTCGTCCATATGTGGTTCAACTCCGCTGGCACCGGGGAAGTTCCCGCTGCCTCCTACCGGCGCAGCTCCAAGGCCCGCTTCTGACGCCCGCTGATGGACGAAACGTAGCCACAGTTAGTGCAGGTAATCCGGAACTTCCGGGACACCGTGAGCAGCGGAATGAAGAACAGGGTGAATTTCGTGGCTTGTTCTTCAAGGAGGTGGTGGATGAAAGCGCCGCAGTGCGGGCAGGTTGCTGTCCTGCCCGGCAGCGCCTTGAACACGGTCTTGAACCCGAAGAGGAGGAGCATTGGCGGCCTTACGTTGTCCGGATGGTTAACCTCCCACCCTAGGCGAGTTTGACGGGTGCCCATCCGGGGTAGGGATGCTTTGCGCCATATGGGTGGGTGCGATACTGGCGTGGGCAGCATTCGGGCTTCTGGGGGGACTTCTGGCACATGGTTCTGGATACGGCAACCCTGCGCATCGCGTTTGGCCTGATGGCCCTGGTGCTGGTGGTTCTCTTCTACTTTTCCGCCTACCGGGTAACCCGCTCGCCCTACAGCGCCTGGTGGTGCGGCGCCCTGCTCTTCTTCCTTTCCGGCTCCGCCTGCTTCCTGCTGGAAGGCACGCCGCACCAGTGGTGGGCCAACCCGGTGGGTAACACGCTGCTGGTGCATGGCGGAGTTGCCGTGTGGGCGGGCGCCCGCTCGCTGCGCACGGTGCCCCGGCCCCGGTGGGCCTTCACGGGTATTCCGCTTGCCACCCTGGTGGCGTCCCTGCTGGACCATCCCGCCACCAACACCTGGTCCGGCGGTCCGGTGTTCCTCGCCGCCATGAGCCTGACCATCGGACTGGCGTCGCGTGAGCTGTGGCGGCTCGAGCCGGGCTACTCGCGGGTGCGGATTCCCATGGCAGTGGCCGCGGGCGGGCTGTCCGCTTATTACTTCTTCCGTTGGCTGGCGTTCCTGGTGGAGGGCCCGGATGGGGCCATTTTCGTTACCGTTTTTGGATCCGCCGTCACCACCATGGTGACCATGGTGCTGCTGGTGGTGGTGTCCTTCAGCATGGCCGGGTTGAGCACCGAACAGCAGACCCGCGCCCTGCGGGTGGTTGCCACCCGGGACGACCTCACCGGACTCCTGAACCGCAAGGCCTTCCTGGACCTGGCTGCGGAACAGTTGGCCGACCGCACCATCACCGGTGGCTCCGGCGCGCTGATCCTGGCCGACCTTGACCATTTCAAGGTGGTCAACGATACCCACGGCCACGCCGCAGGCGACCTGGCGCTGCAGGCCTTCGCTGACGCCTGCGTTGCCACGGTCCGCTCCACCGACCTGGCCGGCAGGTATGGCGGGGAAGAATTCGTGATCCTGGTCCCCGGGGCCAACGCCGAACGGGCAGAGACGATTGCCGAGGAAATCAGCAGGCGGCTGGCAGGCGCCGAAGCGCCGGACGGCATGGAGATGCCCACCGCCAGTTACGGCATTTCGACCTACGACGGCGGGACCTCCGACGTGGACCGCCTCATCGCCGCAGCGGATGCGGCCCTGTACAGGGCCAAGTCACTGGGAAGGAACCGCGCCGCCCGCAGCGATGAGCTGCACTAGCTCCACTGCGGCGGGCGGCGCGGTTCCGGTTCCGGAGGGCTACTTCGCCTGGAGGGCGTCTGCCTGTTCGGCGAGGACGGTGAGTGCCACGCTTTCCGGCCGCTCAACAGTGCTCTGGATGCTTACGGTCATGCCGCTGTGCGCAGCCTTGAGGACAGATTCCATGACCTCCAGCGCGTGGTAGGCAAGGGCTCCGCCTGCCCGGGGTTCCTTGCCCCGGGGGGTGGAAGCGAGATCGGCGATGCCAAACCCGCGGCCGGCATCCACGTATCCCGCCGAGACAGGCAGGGTTTCCCAGTCCTCGGCGCCCAGGGAGAACAGCTGGACGTCGCCGTCGAAGTGGTTGGGGTCGGGCACCACCAGGGATCCGCGTTCGCCGTGGATCTCGATGTTCGGCGACTTGGACTTCACGGCGTCGAAGCTCATGAACAGCGTGGAAAGCGCCCCGGAGGCGTGGACCAGGATGCCCGTGACGTGGGAGTCGATGGTAACCGGCACTTTTTCGCCCTGCCGCGGCCCGGAGCCGATGGTCCGCTCGTCGCGGGTATGGCTGGCCGCGCCGAGCACCGAAACCACCGGACCCAGCAGCGTCACCAGGGCGGTGACATAGTAGGGGCCCATGTCCAGGAGGGGGCCGCCGCCCGGCTGGTAATAGAAGTCCGGGTTGGGGTGCCAACGCTCGTGGCCCGGGGTCACCATGGTGGCCGATGCCGAGATGGGGGCGCCGATGAGCCCGTCGTCGATGGCTTTGCGGGCGGTCTGGATTCCGGTGCCCAGCACGGTGTCAGGGGCACAGCCGACGACGACGCCTGCCTGGCGTGCCGCGTCCAGCACCTGGCGTGCCTCTTCAGTCGTGGCCGCCAGCGGCTTTTCGCCGTAGACGCTCTTGCCGGCCGCGATCGCCTGCAGCGCCACGTCGGCGTGCGCGGCGGGGATGGTCAGGTTCAGGACCAGGTCGATGTCGTCAGCGGCGAGCAGTTCTTCGACCGAGAGGGCGCGGACGCCCTCGTAATCATCCGCTACGGCCCGGGCACGTGCCGGGTCCAGGTCCGCCACGGCCACCAGGTTGACCTGGTCCAGCCGCCGGAAATTGGTGAGGTACTGGGCGATGATGGCTCCGCAGCCAATGATTCCGACGTTCAACGGCTTGCCCACAGCAGGCCCCTTTCGATGATGGTGCGTACGTTCTGGTCCTGGAGGATTTCGACGCGGTGGCCGGGAGTGCAGACGAAGATGCGTCCCTTGCCCCACTGGCGGGTCCAGATGGCCGGGGAGGTCACTTCGCGGTGCCAGGGATCCCACTCGCGGACTTTCTGGGTGGTGGTGGCCAGGACATCGATGTAGTCATCGGCGAGGACCCAGTACTGCTCGGTGACCAGGTCGAAGTCCTTGATGCCCTTGGTAATCGGGTGCTCCGCCGCGGCGGGCAGCATGTTGACGGTGTACGGAACGTAGTTGTCCGACTGTTCGCCAACGCACTCGTCCGGGTGCTTGCCGGGGTGGCAGGCGAACTGGCCGCCGATCAGGTGCAGGTAGTCGGAGGTGTTCCGGTAGGAGTCGGCGATGCCACCGTGCCAGCCGGCCAGGCCGGTGCCGTTTTCCACGGCCGTCCGCAGTCCGGCGAATTCGTCCTTTTCGATGGTGCTCATGGTCATGCACTGCATGATCAGGTCCACCCCGGCCATGTATTCGGCGTCGGCGTAGACCTTGGGCGATTCCTCTATCCGGACGTCATAGCCGTTGTCCTTGAGGTAGGGAATGAAGAGCTCGGTGGCCTCGTAGGGCTGGTGGCCGTCCCAGCCGCCGCGGACGACCAGCGCGTGCTTGCGATCTGTCATTAAAGTTTCCTTTGTTTGGTTGCCGGCTGGTGCCGGCGAAGCATGGTCAGCGGCTGGCGAAGGCGGCGTCGAAGGCAGCTGCCGGCGGGGCGATCCGGGCCAGTTCCTGGACCATGGCCAGCGCCTGCGGGGCGCCGATGAGCCGGTCCATCCCGGCGTCCTCCCATTCGATGCTGGTGGGACCTTCATAGCCGATGGCGTTCAAGGTCCGGAAGATGCGGTTCCACTGCACATCGCCATGCCCTGCCGTGACGAAGTCCCAGCCGCGCCGGGGGTCCGCCCAGGCAAGGTGCGAGCCCAGGCGGCCGTTGCGGCCGTCAAGCTGGCGGACGGATTCCTTCACGTGGACGTGGAAGATCTTGTCTGCGAAGTCCTGCAGGAACATCACCGGGTCCAGGTCCTGCCAGATGAAGTGGGAGGGGTCGAAGTTCAGGCCGAAGCTCTCGCGGTGCCCGATGGCTTCAAGCGTGCGCTTGGCGGTCCAGTAGTCGTAGGCGATTTCGGACGGGTGGACTTCCAGGGCGAACCGGACACCCTCTTCCTCGAAGACGTCAAGGATGGGATTCCAGCGGTCGGCGAAGTCCTGGTAGCCGGCGTCGATCATTGCCTGCGAGGCCGGCGGGAACATGGCCACGGCCTTCCAGATGGAGGAGCCGGTGAAACCCGTTACCGTCTTCACCCCGAGGCGGGCAGCCGCCCGTGCGGTGTCCTTCATGGCCTCCGCTGCCCGGCGGCGCACCCCTTCGGGCTCGCCGTCGCCCCAGGTCTCTGCCGACAGGATGTCCCGGTGGCGCTCGTCGATGGGATCGTCACACACGGCCTGTCCGGTCAGGTGGTTGGCGATGGCGAACACCTTGAGGTTGTTCTTTTCGAGGATGTCCAGGCGGCCCTGGAGGTAGTTGTCGTCCTCGGCAGCCCGGCGGGGGTCAAGGTGGTCGCCCCAGCAGGCGATTTCGAGCCCGTCAAAGCCCCATTCGCCGGCGAGCCGCGCCACCTCCTCGAAGGGCAGGTCGGCCCACTGGCCGGTAAAGAGCGTGATTGGTCGTGTCATGTGAGTTCCTATTTGATCGAAGCCGTACGTTGCTCAGACTTTTTGCCACTGGCTGGAGTTGGCGGCGCTGGACTCCACCGCGGCGAGGACCCGCTGCACCTGCAGGGCGTCGGCGAAGGATGGTTCGGGTTGGCGTCCTTCACCGATGGCCGTGACGAGGTCCACCACCTGGTGGGTGAAGCCGTGTTCGTATCCCAGTCCGTGGCCGGTGGGCCACCAGTTCCCCACGTAGGGATGCTCGGGCTCGGTGACGAAGATCCGCCGGAAGCCCGCATCCGGGGACTCCGCCGCGTCATAGAAGGACAGGACGTTCATGTCCTCGAAATCGAAGGCGAGGGAGCCCTTGGTGCCGTTGACCTCCAGGCGCATGGCGTTCTTCCTGCCCAGTGCGTAGCGCGTGGCTTCGAAGACGCCGATGGCACCTGCGGAAGCGCCGCCGTCGAACTTTGCGCTGAAGATGGCCGCATCATCCACAGTGACCTGCCCGCGCGGGGCGTCGTCGCTCAGGTCGCCGTGGCCACCCAGGCCCACCATGTCGCCCGCAAGCGGGCGTTCCCGGACGAAGGTCTCCAGCATTGCGGATACCCCGTTGATGTTCATGCCCGTGACCCACTGCGCCGCGTCGATGCTGTGGGCTCCGATGTCACCCAGGGAGCCGGACCCGGACTTGCTCTTGTCCAGCCGCCAGGTCATGGGGGCGTTGGGGTCGGAGAGCCAGTCCTGCAGGTACTGGGCACGGATGTGGCGGATCTCGCCGAGCCTGCCCTGTTCCACGAACCGTTTGGCCAGTGCCAGTGCCGGGGTGCGGCGGTAGCTGAAGCCGCACATGGAGAAGACGCCGTTCTTTGCGGCCGTTTCCGCCGCGAGCGTCATCCGCTCAGCCTCGTCCACGGAGTTGGCCAGCGGCTTTTCGCACAGCACGTGCTTGCCGGCTTCCAGGGCGGCGATGGCAATCTCGGCGTGGGTGTTCCCGGGAGTGCAGATGTCAATGAGGTCGATGTCGTCGCGCTCGATCAGGCGGCGCCAGTCAGTCTCAACAGAGTCCCAGCCCAGCTTGTCCGCAGCGGCACGCACGCCGTCGGCATTCCTGCCGGCCACCGCGGTGAGCTGTGGCTGCAGCGGCAGGTCGAAGAACCGGGGCGCGGTGCGCCAGGCGTGGGAGTGGGCTGCACCCATGAAGGCGTAGCCCACCATTCCGACCCGCAGGGGCTTAGCGGTGGTCATGTTGAAAGTCCTTTCGGTAAATTCCGGGGCGTTACTTGCTGAAGCCGGCGGTCAGGCCCGCGAGCAGCTGGCGTCGGCCGACGACGTAAAGCACCAGGATGGGCAGTGTGCTGAGCACCACGGAGGCGAGAACGGCGGGAATGTTGACGCTGAATTCACCCTGGAAGGTCCACAGGCCGAGGGGCAGGACACGCAGGCTGGGGCTCTGGGTAAGAACCAACGGAAGCAGGAACCCGTTCCAGACATGCAACCCGTTGTAGATGGCAACCGTCACAATGGCCGGCCGGGTCAGGGGCAGGGCCAGCCGCCACATGGTCTGCCACTCGCTGCAGCCGTCCAGCCGCATGGACTCGAACAGTTCGTTCGGGACGTCGCGGATGAAGTTGGACAGGATCAGCACCGTCAGCGGAATGGCGAAGGCAATGGACGGCAGCATCAGCGCCAGCAGGCTGTCATACAGGTTGAGCCGGATGATCATCAGGTAGATGGGGATGATCGTGGCCTGCAGCGGGATGGCCAGCCCCATCAGGAACATGCCGTTGACCAGCTTCAGGAACCTGCCGGCGCCGCGAACGATGGCAAACGATGCCATGAATGAGATCAGCACCGTGGGAATCACGGAACCGAGCGTGACGATGGCGCTGTTCATGAAGTACTGGGCGAAGTCCGCCTCCAGGACCAGCTGGTAGTTCTCCAGCGTGGGCTCGGTGGGGATGGCCAGCGGATTCTGGCCGAAGTAGCCGGCCTGCGTCTTGAGGCTGGTGATCACCACGTAGTAGACGGGCAGGATGATGATGGCCAGCCAGATCCAGCCGCCCAGGCCACCGGGGATATTGAGGCCCCGAAGCCTGGTGCCAAGTCCCCGCTTGGCGGCTGCAGTGCCGCCAAGCGACCCGGTGCGGGCTTCCTGGGTATTGCTTTTCAGGACGGTGCTCACCCTACAAACCTTCCAATTGGCTGCCTTGCTTGTCCTTGCCCCCAAGGCGCTGGAGGAACAAAGCGAGTGCAAGGCCGATGATGACGAGAATGACGGCGATGACGCTGGCCGGACCCATGAGGTTGGCCCGGAAGCCGCGGAGGTACATGTCCAGGGCCAGGATGCGGGTGGAGTTTCCGGGCCCGCCGCCGGTGAGGACGAAGATCAGGTCGAAGTAGGTCAGTGAACCCACCACCATCAGCGTGGAGGAGGTGATGATCGTGTACTTCAACTGCGGAAGGGTGATGTGGAAGAACTGCTTGATGGTCCCGGCCCCGTCGATCTGGGCCGCCTCGTACAGTGACTTCGGGATCTGCCGCACGCCGCCTTGGTAGATGAGCGTGTGGAACGGCACGAACTGCCAGGCGATGACGAAGATGACCAGGCCGAGGGCCAACTGCGGGACACCCAGCCAGTCCTGGGCAAGGAACGGCAGGCCCAAGCCGGTCGCCAGGCCGAAGTTCGGGTCCAGCAGTGCTTTGAAGGCGATGGCGACGGCGGCCGAGGACAGCAGCAGCGGCAGGAAGTACAAGACAGCCAGGACTGCCCGGTAGCGCTGGCTTCCTGCCGTAAAGACCCCCAGAAGAAGGCTGATGGGAGTCTGCACAAGCCACGAGACGATCATGATGAGGAAGGTCAGGCCCAGGGCGTTGTACAGCCCCGGATCCGCCAGCACGGAAAGCCAGTTGTCCAGGCCCGCCGCCCCGATGGCACCGATGCCGTCCCAGCTGGCGAAGCTGAGGATGAGCACACCGGCCAGCGGGATGACCGCGAACACCAGGAAGAAGAACAGTGCAGGCACCGTCAGCCACGCCAGGGCGGCCTTGCGCTGTTCCGTGTGCTTTGAATCCTTGACGCCGGCGGCGCGCCCCGGGGCGGTGGAGACGGCGTTACTCATTTCCCGAGGGTGCCGTTCATATTCTCGGCGAACTGCTGCGGCGTGATGGACTTCAGGAACAGCTGGTCGATGTTGTTCAGCAGGGCTTCAGCTGCGGTGGGGCTAAGTGCCTGGTCCCAGGACTGCTGGAAGCTCGGGGCGTTCTTGGCCATGTCATAGACGAAGTTCAGGAACTCTTTGTCCTCGGAGGTGTTCAGCTTGTCTTCAATGCCGTTGACAATGGGCACCGAACCCGAGTTGATGTAGGCATCGATCACGGTGTCGGTCAGGATTCCGTCCTTGAAGAACTTCTTGGCGGACTCCTTTTCCTTGTCGCTGGCCTTCGACGAGATGGACATGTAGGCGGCAGGGTTGCCCACGCCGTTCTTCGGGTCTCCCTTCCCGCCGGCAACGGTGGGGAAGGGGACAAAGCCCAGTTTTCCGCTTTGGACGAAGTTCTGGCCCGCCTTCTTCATGGCCCCGTACGTCCAGGAACCGTGCAGCATCATGGCTGCCTTGCCGGAGAACAGCAGGGCCTGGTCCGCCTGCGAGTCTGCCGTGATGGAGGAGAAGCCCTTGATGAAGCCATCAGCAGAGACCAGTTCCTGGATCTTGGTGCCGGTCTCGATGACGGCGGGATCCATCCAGGCATTGGGCTTGCCTTCGAAAATGGCTTTGAACACCTCGGGGCCGCCGATGCGGTCCAGGAGGTACTCAAGCCACATCATCGAGGTCCAGCGAGACTGGCCTCCCAAGGAGAAAGGTGCCACCCCCATGCCGTTGAAGGTCTTGACCAACGACATGATGTCGTCCCAGGTCTTGGGCGGCTGGACGCCTGCCTTCTGGAAGAGTTCCTTGTTGTAAAACAGGACGATCGGGGCAACATACTGGTTGGGCAGGGCGTAGATCTTGCCGTTGACCGTGGCTGCACCGAACACGGACGGGAAGAACTTCTTCTTCAGGTCCGGGTTCTGGTCGAACCAGCCGGTCAGGTCTTCAACCTGGTTTGCCTCCGCATAGGTCTTCAACCCGCCGCCGCCCCAGCCGTAGATGATGGTGGGGGCTTGGTTGGCGCCGATCGCGGTCTTGATCTTGGTCTTGTAGGCGTCGTTCTGGAAGTAAGTGACTGAGATCTTGTCGGCGGGGTTCGCCGAGTTGAAGGCATCCACGGCCTTCTGCATGGTGGTCTGGTTCGGCTCGCCGGACAGGTACCACATGCTGGCTCCTCCTCCGCCGCTGGAGGCACCCGGACCCGACGTGCCGCAGGCAGAGGTTGCGGCAACGGCAAAGGGAGTAAGGGCAGCGAGGGCGAGGAAGGATCGCCGTGAGGTCTGGGGTTGCTTCATTGCTTCTCCATTGTGAATTTGCTGTCGAGGTACGGGGCGTCAGCTCCGACATTCGTTCGAAAGATTTCGAACGGTGATATAAGTCACGCTGTAAACTAAAGCTTCAAATATCCCCGTAGTCAAGGGATCGTAGAGGATATTTTTGAAAAATGAGCCTAATTTGACCAATCCTTGACGGATGAAGTGCACGGTCCTCAGAATAAATGAACCTCCACCCTTCGAAAGATTGCGAACCCATGACGACCAAATTGCCGGAGCGGACCAAACCCACGCTCGCAACCGTGGCCAGGCAAGCAGGAGTCTCAGCGCCCACTGTCTCCAAGGTGGTCAATGGCCGTGACGATGTAGCACCTGAAACCAGGGCGCGGATCCTTGCCGTGCTTGAGCAGGCGGGTTACCAGTCGCCGGTGCAGCGCCGGGCGGCTGCGGAAAGCGGGACCGTGGTCGAAGTGGTGATCGACGTGCTCGATTCCGCCTACACCATCCAGGTCCTGAACGGCATCCTGCAGTTCGCCGCCGGCGCCGACGTCGAAATCCTGGTGAGCGTGACAGGCAGGTCAACTCCTGGCCGGCAGACCCCGGAACGCCGGGCCCAGCGCATGCTCGAAGAGGGCAGGGCGGGGATGATCGTGGTGACCTCGGCATTCAGCGAGGCACAACTGCATGCCTTCCGCCGGCGCCAGATCCCGGTTGTGGTGATCGACCCGCTCAACCCGCCCTCCGCGGACGTGGTCAGTGTTGGCGCGACCAACTGGGCCGGCGGCAAGGCGGCCACCGAACACCTGCTGGAACTGGGTCACCGCCGCATCGCCTACATCGGCGGGATCGAGGGCTCGGAGTGCAATCAGGCGCGGCTGCATGGGTACATGGCTGCCCTGATGGCGCAAGGCATCGCGGTGGACCCTCAGTACGTGGTGTCCGGAGGCCATTTCCGCACCGAGGGCGGAGTTAACGGATTCAAAGAGCTGTTGAAGCTGGACGCCCTCCCAACGGCCATCTTTGCCGGCAGCGACTCCATTGCCCTGGGTGTCCTCAGCGAGGCGCGGCACCACGGGATCAGGGTTCCGGAGGACATGAGCCTCATCGGTTTTGACGGCACGAACCAGGGCGAGCAGTCCGTCCCCTCGTTGAGTTCGGTGGCCCAGCCCCTTGAAGAGATGGGCAGGGCCGCACTGAGGTCACTCCTGCGCCAGGCCCAGGGCGAGGTGCTGGATTCCCACCGCGTGGAGCTGGCCACCCAAGTAATCGTCCGCGAATCCACCGCCCCGCCGGCGGCCTGACTGCACCCACTGAGCCCCTGCCTCCAACGAAAGACGCGGACGTATGAAAATCACCAACCTCGACACTGTGGTCGTGGACTTTTACCGGACCAACCTGGTCTTCGTCCGGCTGAGCACCGATGAGGGCCTTACCGGGGTAGCGGAGGCCACCCTCGAGGGCCAGGAACATGCAGTCCGGGGAGCCGTGGCGGTCCTGGCCGACGCGGTCCGGGGCAAGGACCCAACGCGGATCAGCCAGACGGTCTACGAACTCAACCGGGATGCCTACTGGCGCGGCGGACCTGTATCGATGACCGCGCTAAGTGCCCTTGAAATGGCGATGTGGGACGTCTCAGCCCGCGCCTTGGATGTGCCAGTCCACCGCATGCTGGGCGGACAGGTCCGTGACCGGGTCCGCGCTTACGCCAACGGTTGGTTTTCCGGCGCCAAAACCCCTGAAGATTTTGCCCAGGCGGCCGTCCAGACAGTTGCGCAAGGCTTCCGGGGACTCAAATGGGACCCCTTCGAGGCGGCCGACCTCATCCTGGAGCCACGGGACCTGCGGCGCATGCTCGAACCCGTCGCCGCTGTCCGGGAGGCGGTCGGTGATGATGTTGAACTCTTCATTGAAGGACACGGCCGGTTCGATGTGCCCACAGCGATCCGGGTGGCACGCGAAATCGAGCAGTTCCAGCCGGTGTTCTTCGAAGAGCCGTGCCCGCCTGATGGGATCGATGCGCTTATTGAGGTTCGCAGCAAATCCCCCGTCCCCATTGCAGCGGGAGAGCGGTGGATGGGACGCAATACTTTCATCCCTGCCCTGGCCCGCAACGCCGTTGACTACGTCCAGCCCGACGTCACCCACGCCGGGGGCCTCCTGGAACTTTCGTTCATTTCCACCCTCGCGGCCGCCCATTACGTTCCGTTCGCACCGCATAACCCCAGCGGCCCGCTCAGTACTGCGGCGACCCTGCAACTGGGCGCCACCCTGCCCAACTTCCGCTACCTGGAGATCATGGCGACGGACGTGCCTTGGCGCAGCGAGATCTCGAATGAGCGCCTCCAACTGACGGACGAGGGTGATGTTCTCATCCCCGAGGGCGTGGGCTTGGGCATCGAATTGGACTTGGACGCCATCGCCGAGCATCCGTACACGCCGCATCCGATGAGGATCTTCACTGATGCGGTCGCTGACATCCGCCCGCCGGATGCCCGCTCCTACTTCAACCTGGCCACTGCAGCCGCGGGCCCCGCCATTGGCGGGCATCGATAACCGTTGCAGGAGGCGGGCTACCTGTCCTCGCAACGGGTGGGCCGTTCTGCCTCGTGGGAAACAAACTGAACCGTTTCCCACGTCTCGCCGTACGGGACGTGGTCGCTCAGTTTGACTGAGTAGCGGCCCGGTCCCTGGTGGGTCACGAGGATGCCCCGAACCGGGGCCTGCTGGGCCAGGCCCTGGAGCCGTTGGATCGAGGCGTTGAGCTTTTCATCAAGCTCCGAGCCGGTGGTGGCCTCGACAATGAGGGACTGCATCGTTTCCACGGGGTTTCCTTTCAGGGATTCGAGAGTTACCGCCACCGGCTTCGGAAGCTTGGTAACAGGAACAGCAGAGCGGTCTGGAAACAGGTGTTCCCAGACCGCTCCAGCTCTTCCGGGAATCGCTACTGCTGGTAGGCGGGGTGGTGGGCGTCGCGGGCGCCGCCGCCGGGGTTCGCCTGAAGAAGGGCGGACTGCAGTGCGTAGTACGAGGGCTTGCGCGTGTAGTCCTCCCACATCACCGTAGCTTCGCCCTGACCGCTGAAGAAGACGGGAACCCACGAGTACTTGTCGTTGAAGCCCCAAATTGTGAAGGACTTGCAGTCTTCGACATTGAGGCATGCTTCGAGCGCCTGCTGGTAGTAGCTTGCCTGCTTTGCCAGCTGCGCCTCCGTGGGCTTGGTCCCGGCAGCGATGTTCATGCGGACATCGATTTCCGTCACAGCCGTCTCCAGGCCGAGGTCATCGAAGCGCTGGAGGTTCGCCTTCAGGTCACCCGGGAAGCCGTACTGCGTGCTGAGGTGGCCCTGGACCGCGAAGCCATCCACGTGCACGCCCTCTGCGAGGAGCCTGGAGATGAGGGCCACATACGCGGTGCTTTTCGGGTTGATGCTTTCTACGCCGTAATCGTTGAAGAAAAGTTTGGCGGCGGGATCAGCCTCATGCGCCCACCGGAAGGCGTCGGCGATGATCTCCGGGCCAAGTTCGCGGATCCAGATGTTGTCCGAGGTCCGCAACGTGCCGTCACCGTTCAATATCTCGTTGGCGACGTCCCACTGCTGGATCTTGCCCGCATAGCGGCCAACAACAGTGGTGATGTGGTCCTTAAGGATGGATCGGAGTTCCTCCTTGCTGAAGTTGCCCTGCTCCAGCCAGGCCGGGTTCTGGCTGTGCCAGAACAACGTGTGGCCCCGGACCACCTGCCCATGCTGTTGGGCGAATTCCACAATCGCGTCCATCTCTGCGAAACGGTACTGGTCCCGCTGCGGGTGGATGAATTCCCACTTTGCCTGGTTTTCCGGTGAGACCGAGCTGAACTCGGAGGCCAGGACGCTGCGGTACTGCTGGTCGAAGGTGAAGGGATTGGGGTACGGCATGGTCTCGTGGTGGCCGCCGCCGGCGACGGCGGTACCGATGCGCAAATCCTTTGGCGCGGCCCAGCGCAGGGTGTCCTGCTTGGCCAGTCCCGGCGGCTGCGGGGTGTCGTTCCCGCCGGCCAGGGCAGGTAGTGCCGTGGGAAGGGCGAACGCCGAGGCAAGCACTGCAGCGGCGAGAGTCTTGGCAACCTTCATTGAGAGCTCTCCTTTGAGGTACGAGTGGATCGGGTGGGGAAGCCGACCCGCGGTTCCGGAAAATTCCGGAACCGCGTCGTTGTAACTTAGGAATCTTCCCAGCGCTGCGTCAAGGGTTTTCGCAGAAAGTTTCGGATCCGCGTATGTGTGAAGGCCTATACTTGCAGCGAAAGCAGGAGGAAATGCGTGCGCGAGACCCAACGCCCGGCAGTCACAATTTCCGCGATCGCGGCGGAAGCCGGCGTCTCGGTACCCACCGTTTCCCGCGTGCTGAACGGGCGTGGAGACGTTTCGCCACGTACCCGCGAACGGGTGGAAAACTTGTTGCGCGACCACGGTTACAAGCGGAGGGGCGTCCGTCCGGAGGTACGGTCGGGCCTTATCGACCTTGTCTTCAACGATCTGGACAGCCCCTGGGCCGTTGAAATCATCCGTGGTGTGGAGGAAGCTTCCAATGAAGCCGGCGCATCCACGGTGGTGTCGGCCATCCACCGCAGGGCAGGCACAACGTCCACGCGGCAATGGCTGGACAACCTCAGCGCCAGGGCGACCGACGGTGCCATACTCGTCACTACCGACCTCGATCCCTTCCTGCAAGCGGAACTGCAGCGCCTGGACGTGCCCGTTGTGGTGGTCGATCCTGCCGGCGTCCCTGACCTGGAGGTGCCCACAATCGGCGCAACCAACTGGATGGGGGCTGTCGGTGCCACCGAGCATCTCACCGGTCTGGGCCACCGGCGGATCGGCTTCGTGGCCGGTGTGCCGGGCTTGTGGTGCAGCCGGGCCCGGCTGGACGGCTACAGGGCAGGCCTTGATGCTGCCGACATTGCCTTTGATCCTGCCCTTGTAGTGGAGGGGGACTTCGATTACGAGTCGGGTTTCCGCGCTGGCTGCAGGCTCCTTGAATTGGCCGACCGGCCCTCTGCCGTGTTCGCTGCGAGTGACCAGATGGCCTTGGGTGTGTATGAGGCGGTCCGCAAAAACGGGCTCCGCGTGCCGGAAGACATCAGTGTGGTGGGCTTCGATGACCTTCCGGAAGCCCGCTGGGCCTCTCCGCCGCTGACGACCGTGCGGCAACCGCTGGCAGAAATGGGCAAGCTCGCCGCGCGCACCATCCTCAGGATGCTGCAGGGTGAAGGCGTGGAGAGTCCACGCGTGGAGTTGGCCACGAGGCTCGTCCCACGGGAGAGCACGGCGCCGCCACGCCGGCAGTGATTTCTCCTCTTCGGCTCAGTTCCCCCAATAACCCTTGACGTGGCTCCGGACAGCTCCCTACGCTGTTCGCATTCCGGAAGTTTCCGGAAGTTCCTGTGACCTGAAGAGGTAGCAATGAAGATGCCACCACGACGTCTCGATCTGATGCCAAAGACTGTGCTGCCCCTGGCTGCCATCGCCCTGGCGGCAGCCGCCGCTGTTCCGGCGGGGCTTGCAACTGCGGCTCCTGCCCTTGCGGACCAGGCAACGCCGGCCGTTGTCGACTCCACCCGGCACGACGGCAATTACCTGAGCCTGACCTTCGACGACGGCCCCGATCCTGTCAACACACCCAAGCTGCTTGCCGTGCTGGAGAAGCACCACGTGAAGGCGACCTTTTGCCTTTGGGGTGACCACGTGAAGCAGCACCCTGAAATCGTCCGGCAGATAGCTGACGCCGGGCATACGCTCTGCAACCACACCATGCACCACGACGACATGTCCACGTGGAGCCCCGAGGCGATCAGGGCGGACCTGGAAGCGACAAGTGCCGTCATCCGCGAGGCCGTTCCGGATGCCACCATCAACTATTTCCGGGCCCCTTACGGCAGCTGGGGACAGACGCCGGAGGTAGCCGCTGACATGGGGATGCAGCCTCTCGGGTGGCGCCTGGCCATCGGAGATTGGGAGCCGCCGGGAACGCCGGAACTGGTCCGCCGCCTCCGGGAGGGCATCACCCCCGGGGCGGTAGTCCTCGTGCATGACGGCGGCGGCGATAGGAGCCAAACAGTCGACGCCGTCGACCAGATCATTCCCGAACTCAGGTCAGAGGGGTGGCGCTTCGACAAGCCCGCCCGCCGGGGCTGACTGAAACAACAAGAGGAAGCTGTGGATCGCGGAGCTAACGATCCACAGCTTCCAGCTCCGGCTCGTTCGCCGACCTTTCCGGGCACGGCCCCACCGACCCCCGCCGCACCAGGGTGGCCGTGAACTGCGCGGGGGCGGCGGAAGGCAGCCCCTCCATCTGCCGAATCAGTGCCTTGGCTGCTGCCACCCCCATGTTGTAGACCGGCTGGGCGATGACGGTCAGGGGCGGGCTTGTGAGCCTGGTCCACGCAAAGTCGTCGTACATCAGGAATGACACGTCGCCCGGAAAGGACAGGCCCAGTTCCTGGATGGCCTCCACCACGCTCAGGGCGATCAGACCGTCGGACGCCACCACGGCGGTGGCCCGGTCCGGCCCCCGCAGCACCTCACGCGTAATGCTCCGAATGGAGTCTTCGTCGCCTGCATTCAGCCGGACCAGGTCCTCCGGAAAATCCAGCCCGGAGTCAAGGTAAGCCTCCCGCATGCCCTCGATGCGGTCAGCGATCTGGGAAGACCCAAGCGCCATCCCGGCCGTGTAGGGAGCGTCTGTCGTCAGCGTTGAAATAAAGGCGATGCGGCGGTGCCCGGCATCCAGCAGGTACTGGGTGGCTTCCCGGGAAATCCGTGCCATGTCCACGGCCATGGTCTCCACCGGCATGTCACCGGCCGTGCGGTCAATGAAGACCAAGGGCCGTCCCGACCGGTGCACTTCCTGGAGGTGTCCGGTGTCCACCGATGACGCAGGAGCGACGATGAGACCGTCCACGCGCTTGTCCAGCAGGACCCGGACCGCATCCACTTCGGCAGCCCGGTCCTCGTCCGTGTTGACCAGGATGACGTTGTAGCCGGCCTTCTTTGCGGTGTCCGTGATTCCCCGCGTGGCCAAGCCAAAGTGCGGGTTTTCGATATCACCCACAACCACCCCGATGGTGTGTGACTTCCCGGTGTTCATGCTGCGGGCAAGCTCATTAGGCCGGTAGGCAAGCGCCTCGGCAGCAGCGAGGACGCGTTCGCGGACATCCTCGCTGACGGCCCCGTAATTCCCTAGTGCCCGCGCGGCCTGGGCCTTGGACACCTGGGCAGCCTTGGCGACGTCGGCAACGGTGACGTCCCGCCGTCGTGCTCCTTCAGCCTTCATCTTCACCTTTCGAGGGGCTGTTGACGGCCCCTGTGACTTCAGCTACATTTCTATCCATCGATGTGAGTCCGGTCTCAATCCTAGAGTGTGAGACCGGACTCAACAAGAGCATCGGCGACTTTCTTCGGCGGCCCTGACAGCACCGCCTCCCTCCCAACGATTGGACAACGCTGTGAAGAAAAAGAACCTCCGACCGGCCGGATTTGCCGCCGCCGCACTTGCAGCGGTACTGGCACTTTCCGGCTGCAGCTCCACCTCCGCCGCTTCCACTACGGAAAACAACCCCTACGGCCTGATCCAGCCCGGCACCATCCGCGTTGCCAGCCTGGGCGACTCCAAGCCCTACACCTTCGCCGACGCTTCCGGTAACTTCACCGGCTTCGACGTGGAACTGTTCAAGGATGTGGCCCACCGGGCCGGTGTGGACAATGTGGTCTTCACCGGACAGGACTTCTCCGGCCTCCTTGCCGCAGTTGCCAACGGGCAGTTCGACGCCGGCGTGGCCGCGATCGGCATCACGGACAAGCGCAAGGAAACCGTGGACTTTTCCGACGGCTACCTGGCCGGCTACCTGACGGTGATCACCACGAAGAATTCCGGCATCACCGGTGTGGACGGCCTGGCCGGCAAACGCCTGGGTGTGGTGCAGGGCACGCTGCAGGAAGCCTACGCGGTGAAGAACTTCACCTCTGCCAGCCTGGTGCGGTTCCCGGACAACAACACCGCCATTGCCGCAGTGAACAGCGGCACGGTGGATGCACACTTCCTGGATTACGAGGCAGCGAAAGCCTACGAGGAACAGCACGGCCTGGTCAGCGCCGCGGACATTCCGTCCTTCGACGCCCCGGCCGGGTTCGCCGTGGCCAAGGGCAAGACCGCTTTCAAGGAAGCCCTGAACAAGGGACTGGCAGCTGCGATGGAGGACGGGACCTGGAAAAAGCTCTACCAGAAGTGGTTCCCGGGCTCCCCGATGCCCGAGCAGTACCTGCCCAAGGCCGAACAGGGCGCCTCCGCGTCGCCCACGCCGAGCAAGTAGGCAAGTAAGCACATAGGCGCCGGAGCCAGCAAGGCTTCAGCACATTGCCGGGCGGGCTGCAGCCCGCGGCGCGCCCGGCACCTTCACCCAATCAACGTCTGAGAGCAATCATGGACTGGTTCAACACCATCATCCGAACTTTCTTTGACTTCGGCGCTATGGCCGAGGTCCTGCCCCAACTGCTGGCGGTCGGCCTGCTGAACACGCTGATCATTTCCATTGCCGCCACCGTCCTTGGCACGGTGCTGGGAATGGTGGTGGCCGTCATGGGCATCTCACCGTCCAAGTGGCTGCGCATCCCGGCCCGGATCTACACCGACCTGTTCCGTGGCCTGCCGGCCATCCTGACCATCCTGCTGATCGGCCAGGGCTTCGCACGCCTGAGCCAGTCGATCTTCGGCCCGTCCCCCTACCCACTCGGCATCATCGCGCTTAGCCTGATCGCCAGCGCCTACATCGGCGAAATCTTCCGCGCCGGCATCCTTAGCGTGGACAAGGGCCAGGGCGAGGCCTGCCGCGCCCTGGGCATGAGCTACGCCAAGTCCATGGCCCTGGTGGTGGTCCCGCAGGGCGTCCGCCGGGTCCTCCCGGCCCTGGTGAACCAGTTCATCGCCATCGTCAAGGACTCCTCCCTGGTCTACTTCCTGGGCCTGCTGGTCAGCGAACGCGAACTGTTCCGCGTGGGCCAGGACGCCGCCGTGCTCTCCGGCAACCTCTCACCCCTGGTCGCCGCGGGCCTGTTCTACCTGGTGATCACCGTCCCGCTGACCCACCTGGTCAACTACTTCGACAACAAGTTCCGCACCGGCCGCCGCCGCCCCGTACCGCCCACCAGCGGGCTGAAGGAAGTCAAGGAACTCGCCTCCGCTTCGCCGCTCACCACCGGGAGCAACACATGACCACCCCCACCAAAGACACCACCAGCGGCCAGGAAGCCCCAACGTTCCACGGCTCGTCCCTGGAACTGCGCAACCTGACCATGGCCTACGGCGACATCGAGGTCCTGCGCAACGTCAGCCTCACGGTCGCCCCGGGCACCACCACCTGCATCATCGGCCCCTCCGGCTCCGGCAAGTCCACCCTGCTGCGCGGCATCAACCGGCTCCACGAGCCCAAAGGCGGCGATGTGCTCCTGGCCGGGGACAGCACCCTGGGCAGCAACCCGGACACGCTGCGCACCCGGATCGGCATGGTCTTCCAGCACTTCAACCTCTTCCCGGACCACACCGCCGAAGAAAACGTGGCCCTGGCACTCTGGGCCGTCAAGGGGATGCCCAAAGCCCAGGCCATGGCCAAAGCCCGCCAGCGCCTTGCCGAGGTAGGTCTCGCCGAACGCGCCGACCACCGCCCCCGCGACCTCTCCGGCGGCCAGCAGCAGCGCGTCGCCATCGCCCGGGCCCTGGCCATGGAACCCGAAGTCATGCTCTTCGACGAAGCCACCAGTGCCCTGGACCCCGAACTGGTCAAAGGCGTCCTGAGCCTCATGGCCGGCCTGGGCCGCCGCGGCATGACCATGCTCGTGGTCACCCACGAAATGGGATTCGCCCGCAAAGTCGCAGACCAGGTGGTCTTCATGGATGAAGGCGAAGTGGTCGAAGCAGGAACTCCCACCCAACTTTTCGACAACCCCCGCAGCGAACGCCTCCAACGCTTCCTCTCCGAGGTGCTCTGATGCGCACTGTTGCAGCGGCACCCATCCGGACCGCCGTCGTCGGCTTTGGGATCTCCGGCAAGGTGTTCCACGCGCCGCTGATTGCGGCCAACCCGGATTTCTCGCTTGACGTGATCGTGACGGCGCAGCCGGAACGGGCTGCGGAGGCGGCACGCCTCTACCCGCAGGCACGGATTGTCGGAACCCCGGAGGAGCTCTTCGTCCTGTCCGCCGACCTGGATTTGGTCATCCTGGGCACCCCGCCGCACACCCACTTCGGGCTGGCGGCAGCGGCCATCGCCCACGGCCTGCACGTGGTGGTGGACAAGCCTTTCGTGCCCACGTCCGCCTTGGGGGAGGAACTGATCAGCAGGGCGGACGACGCCGGGGTGCGGCTTACGGTGTTCCAGAACCGCCGGTGGGACGCGGACTTCCTGACCCTCCGGAAGGTCCTGGCCTCCGGAGCGCTGGGTCAGGTCAGCAGCTTCGAGTCACGTTTCGAATGGTGGCGGCCGGAAGGCTTTGGAAATTGGCGGGACACGGTATCCCTGGCCGAAGGCGGCGGGATCCTCCACGACCTGGGCGCCCACCTGATCGACCAGGCCATCCAGCTGTTCGGCCCGGTGGATCAGAGCTACGGCGAGACCGCCAACCGCGGCCCGCATCCGGACGCAGCCGACACTGAGGCTTTCGTGTCCCTGCTGCACGCATCCGGCGTCCGCTCACGCCTGTGGATGAACGGCATGGCTGCCCAGGCGGGCGCCCGCTTCCACATCCTTGGCTCGCAGGCCGCCTACACCAAATGGGGACTCGACGGGCAGGAACCTGCCCTCGCAGCGGGGATCCCGCCGTCGGACCCGGCCTATGGCATCGATCCCCAGGAGCGTTGGGGGCTCTTGGGGGTCGATGGAGCAACGCGTCCCGTTCCTGCCGAGCGCGGCGACTACCCGCAGTTCTACGTGCAGCTGGCCGCCGCCCTTCGCGGGAACGGACCGCTGCCGGTGGATCCCGCCGGTCCGCTCGAAGTCCTGAAGGTCATCGAGGGCATCCACGCCCTGGCCTGACTGCCCGCGCTCTGTTCCGTTGACGCACCGTTCGCGTCCATCCCAACCACGAATTCCACAGAAAGGGACACCAATGTCCTCTGCTCCAGCTTCCAAGCGCGTCGCGATCATCGGCGGCGGCATCCTGGGCGTTTCCACTGCCGTGCACCTGCTCCGCGAAGGCGCCTCCGTGATCCTGCTGACCGAGCGCGGACTCGCCAGCGAAGCCAGCGGCCGCTCGCTGTCCTGGCTCAACTCCGCCGGCGAACGGTCCACCCCGTACCACCAGCTGCGTGTTGCCGGCGTGGACCGCTACCGCACCCTCTTCGCCTCGGACCCCAAGCGGGAGTGGCTCCAGTTCGGCGGCGGCCTCATGTGGAACGCGGCCGGCCAGGCCGACGCCACGGAGGCGCGGCATGCCTACGAGAAGTCCATTGGCTATGACTCGAAGCTGCTTGCCTCGGAGGAGATCGCCTCGGCTACCCCCGGCGTCGATTCCAGCGCCGTCACGGACAAGGCCATCTTCAACCCCGGCGAAGGCTGGGTGAGCCTGCCGGACCTGATCGACTTCCTGATGGAGGAGTTCCACGCCCGCGGCGGCGAGCTGGTGCTCAACGCCGGCAAGGCCTCCGTCATGGTGGAGGGTGGCAGGACCGCCGGGGTGGAAACCGCGGCGGGCGGGACGTACCCGGCCGACGCCGTTCTGGTGGCCTGCGGCGCAGCGACGCCCGCCGTCGTCGAACCCCTGGGTGTGCACATTCCCAACGGTTCGCCCGTCTCCATGCTGGTGGTGACCAAGCAGGTGCAGCACGAGGTCACCGCCGTGATGAACACCCCCCGGGCCGCGCTGCGGCCCAACCCGGGCGGCACGTTCGCCCTGGACCACGACTGGTACGAGGAGCACATCACTGAGCACGCGGACGGCTCCTTCACCATTCCGGACGACGTGGTGCAGGAACTGGCCGACGAGGCCTCCAAGCTGGTGGCCGGCAACCCGGAACTCAAGCCGGCCTCCTGGAAGATGGGCTACAAGCCGATCCCGGGCGACGGCGAGCCGGTCCTGGGCGAACTGGGCCAGGTACCGGGCTGCTTCGTCGCCTTTACGCACTCCGGTGCCACCTTGGGACTCATCGCCGGCGAACTGCTGGCCGGTGAGATCCTGATGGGCAGGAAGCACCCCATGCTGGCGACGTTCCGGCCCGGCCGCTTTTCCTAGGCACGCCTGGAAAAACGAGGCGGGGCGGCAGTCTGCAGCCCCGCCTCTTCCGCATGCCGGGGGTGAGGTTCCGCTCAGGCGCCCAGGTGTCCCGTGAGACGTCGGTGGAAGCCGGTGCTGCGTTCGTCGAGGCCTTCGATCGCCACCGTGGCTCCGTGGTCCGCGTACTTGGTTTCGATGGAGTCGAGCGCGGCGACGGTTGAGGCGTCCCAGATCTGCGCGCGGCTGAGGTCGATGGTCACCGAGGCGGGATCGTCGGCGTACGCGAACTGCTCCACCAGGTCATTGCTGCTTCCGAAGAACAGCGGCCCCACCACGTCGTAGCGGACGGTTCCACCGTCGTCCGCCAGGGTCCGATCCACCGTGATGACGTGGGCCACCCGGCGGGCGAACAGCACCATCGCCAGGATGACGCCCACCAGCACACCGTAGGCCAGGTTCCCCGTGAAGACCACGACGGCGACGGTGACCACCATGACCAGCGTCTCGGGCACCGGCATCCGCTTCAGGGTGGACGGCTTCACGCTGTGCCAGTCGACGGTGGTCACGGCAACCACCATCATCACCGCGGCAAGGGCCACCATGGGAATCTGGCCCATGATCGAGCTGAGCCCGGTCACCAGTGCCAGCAGGAACAGCCCGGCCACGAGTGTCGAAATGCGGGTGCGGGCCTGGCCGGTCTTCACGTTGAGGACGGTCTGCCCGATCATGGCGCAGCCGGCGATGCCCCCATAGAAGCCGGCAAGGATGTTCGAGACGCCCAGTGCCCAGGACTCGCGGCCCTTGTGCGAAGGGGTCTCTGTGATGTCGTCCACGAGCTTCGCCGTGAGGAGGGTTTCCATGAGTCCGACGAAGGCCACGCTCAGCGCCGTGGGCAGGACCAGCTGGAAGGTCTCAAGGTTTACCGGAAAAAGGAATGCCGTGAACCCGGGCAGCTTGCCCGTGAGCGGGCCTTCGTCCGAGACGTTCGGCACGGTCAGTCCGGCGATGATGACGAATGCGGTGACGACGACGATGGCCACCAGGGGCGACGGGACCACCTTGGTGAACCGGGGCAGGATGAAGATGATGGCGAACGTCAGGGCGAACAGGGCGTAGGCGAGCCAGGGGACGTTGAGGACATGGGGCACCTGCGCCATGAAGATCAGCACGCCCAGGGCGTTGACGAACCCGATCATCACCGACCGTGGAATGAACCGCATCAGCCTCGCCAGCCCGGCCAGGCCAAAGACAACCTGGATCACGCCGGCAAGGAGCACTGTGGGCAGGACGTACTCGACGCCGTGCCCGTGGACCAGCGGAGCGATCACCAGGGCGACGGAACCGGCGGCCGCGGTCACCACACCAGGGCGTCCGCCCAGGATGGACATGGCCAGGGCCAGCACGATGGAGGCGACAAGGCTCACCATGGGATCGACACCGGCCACGATCGAAAATGAAATGACTTCCGGAACCAGTGCGAGCGTGGTGACCATCCCCGCCAGGACCTCGCGGCTGAGCTGCCGCGGGGAACGCAGGGCGGTGAGGACTGTGATCGGTTGCCGAAGGGGACGGGTGCGGTCAGCGACGGCCAAGGAGCGGCTCCAGGGGACTTGGCTCTGGGAGAGCGGTGTGCAATGTTTCTGTGCGCCACGGTGCGCCGGGTCCCGCCCTGCCATGGAAGACAATGGGGGTGGAGGGAATGCGCCGGTGATATCGGCTGCGCATGCAACACTACCCCGGGGCCCTGAAGAGGCAGTAAGTATGGCTGATAAAATGACCGGGTTGCAGGGCGGCCTTGTGAAGCTGGGGCGAGCAGTGCCGTAACGAAGTAGGGGACCACACAATCATGACGGCAGGCGGGTCGCACCTCAGGACATCGGAAAGCAGGCCGGGCACCTCGGCCGACGCTTCCATGCCTGCCAAGGGTCGTGCCTACCTGGCAACCCTCGAGGGTTTCATCGGCGCCCTCATGATGTTCGTCGGCTCCATCGGAACGGGCTGGATCGCCAACGGTTCCCCCATGATCCGCCAGCCTGTGGTGATCGCGCTCCGCACCGAAGGCTGGGGGGTGGCGGTGTCCACTGTGCTGCTGACGGCCGGCGCCATGCTGCTGATGCGCTCGTGGCTGCGCCTGGGCCAGCGGCTGGGGGACTGGGGACAGTCGTCCCTGCGTTCCGTGGTGGTGGCCATCTCCGCGTGGTCCCTGCCCCTGCTGTTCTGCGTGCCGGTCTTTTCCCGCGACGTCTACGCTTACACCGGCCAAGGCAGACTGGTGATGGAGGGCCAGAACCCGTACGAGGTGGGCATTTCCACCCTCAACAACTGGTTCGCTTTGGGCGCCGATCCCGCCTGGGCCGAAAACCGGACCCCCTACGGCCCCTACTTTCTGTGGCTGGCGCGGGCGGTGGTGGGACTGACGGGAGCCCAGCCGGACGCGTCCGTCCTGCTCTTCCGGCTGCTGGCCGGCGTCGGGGTGCTGCTGTGCGTCATCTACGTGCCCAAACTGGCCGAACTGCACGGCATCAACGGTGCGCGCGCCCTCTGGATCTCCGTGGCCAACCCGCTCTTCCTGATCAGCTTCATCGCCAGCGCCCACAATGATGCCCTGATGGTGGGTCTCGCCGTCGCGGGCGTGTACCTCGCCGCCACCCGCCGCTACCTGCTTGGCATCCTCCTGGTCACCGCCTCCATCGGCATCAAGCCCATTACCGTGCTGCTGCTGCCGTTCATCGGCATCATGTGGGCCGGTCCTTCCGCCACCTGGCCGCGCAAGTTCCTGATGTGGGCCGCGACGGCGGGCATCAGCTTCGGCGTCCTGGTCCTCAGCGGCATCCCATTCAATCTGGGCATCGGATGGACCTGGGCCATCATGGATCCCACCCCCGGCTACACCGGCTACTCACCGTCAGGCTTCCTCGGCCAGCAGGTGGAGATGCTCGCCAACGCGCTGGGACTGCCCGGCGGGACGCTGGCCACGTGGCTGCGGACCGCCATGAAGTGGGCCGCCATCGCCCTGGTCCTGCTGCTGATGTTCCGCGGCGACTACTCCCGGGCGGTGCGCCGGATGGCCCTGGCGTTCACCGCCGTCGTGATGCTCTCGCCCATCATCCAGCCCTGGTACATCCTGTGGTTCCTGCCGTTCCTTGCCGTCACCGGGATCCGGGACGACTGGCAGATCCGGTCGCTGTACGTGGGCGTGACGTTCTTTGTCGTGTTCGGCGCCCAGGACCAACTCTCGGTCTGGTCCTTCGTGGAACTGCCCATCGACGCCTCGTCCCTGGCGTTCTTCACCGCCCTGGCGTTCACGTTCTACCTGCTGGTTTTGGACGTCCACACGCGCAAACTGCTCATCGAAGGCAAACCGCTGGACCTGGCCCGCCGGGGCTGGGAGTGGGCTCTGGAACGCCGGGCCCAGCGCCGGGCAGCGGCCGCCCGCCAGGGCGACAGCGCCGCCGTCGAACGCCGCGAAGCCCCTTAGGCTCCCGCCGGAACCGTCGCTGCAGTCTTCCGTCCCAGCTCGGCCGTCCGCTTCACCGACCACCACAGCAGCACCACCAGGAGCACGTTGCGGGTGGTGAGGATGGCGGCCATGACCGGGTGGGCGTGGATGAGCGGGGTGTAGAACAGGGGGTAGATCACGAAGGTTGTCATGGCGATGCCCATGAGCAGGGCCGCCGGGACTTTCCACCGCTCCCAGTCGTGCGTCAGGCCCGCAATGATCACCGGGGCCAGCCAGATGATGAACTGCGGCGAGCCCACCTTGTTGAACACAATGAACGCGGTGACCATCATGAGCGAACCCTCAAGGAAGAGTTCCTCACGCTCCGCGCCGCGGCGCATGGCCCGCACCAGCAGGATGGCCGCGGTGACGGCGGCGAGGATCAGCAGCGGCTGCATGAGGAACGCCGCGGTGCTGGCTCCCGGCCCGTAGACCTCGGTGGAGTTGATGGCCGTGTTGTCCGCCATTTTCGAACCGGCGATATGGAACACGCTCAACCAGACCCAGGGGGTGGAGAACGTTGCCTCGAGCTGCATGCCGCGCTCGCCCTGGTTCAGGAGGAAGTCCATGATGTGCGGGAGACCGCCGGACAGCCACGTCCCCAGGCCCACGACGGCGGTGACGGCAACGCCGGCGAGCACCACCTGGAGGCGCTTGTGGCTTGCGATGACGATGGGCACCAGGACGGCGGCCGGCCACACCTTGATCCACGTGGCAATGCTGAGCAGAAGGCCCGCCACCACGGGCCGTTCGGCGGCGTAGAGCAGGGCGATCAGCACGATCGGGGCCGTGATGCCTTCCACCCGGGCGAAGCTCAGGTAGCCCATGAAGACCGTGAAGAACAGCCACCACCAGGCCGGCGCAACGCCCGTCACTTTCCGAGGGCCCCGGGTGAGGTAGAGCAGGCCGACGGCGTTGAGCGCCGCGATGATCAGGAACCAGACCAGGAGGTAGAGACTGGGCCCGGCAAGATTGGCGAGGAAGATGGGGATCTGCGCCAGCACCGGATAGACCCAGGGGCTGATCTTGCCGGTCAGGTCCGCCGGGTTGTAGCCGTCCATGGCCCACTGCCGGTACTGCTCGGTGTCGCTGAACGTATCGCCGTTCAGGAAGAAGGACGCCATCCAGCCCAGGAAATAGAGATGGACGACGGCGAAGCCCCACCAGACACTGGACGGGCGGGCGAACCAGTCCACCACTTTTGCCGGGAGCAGTTTGGTGCGGACCGTCACCAGGCGGTCAAAGAACCTCGTGGAAATCTTAGGTCTCCTTGAGCGCGGGGGCAGGTGCGGCCGTCTTCTTGCCCAGCGAGTAAAGGCGCCGGACGCTCCACAGGAACAGCACCACCAGCAGGACGTTGCGGATGGTCAGCACCAGCGCCATCCAGGGGTTGTTGTGGCTGAGGGCATCGTAGAAGAGGGGGTAGATGAAGTACGTCGCCACGGCGATGGCGATCAGCATCAGTGCCGGGACACGCCATTCCCGCCAGCTGTGGGCAAGGCCGACGGCGACGGCGGGGCCCAGCCACACCATGAACTGCGGGGAGCCCACCTTGTTGAACACCACGAAGGCGGTGGCCAGGGTCAGCGCGCCGGCCAGGAGCAGTTCGGTGCGGTCCACACCGCCGGCCACCCTGTGCTGCTTGCCGTTGTGCAGGGCCCAGAAGGTCAGCCCGGCCACCAGTACGGCGGCCAGGACCAGGAGCGGCTGCATGAGGACGGACATGATGGCGGTGCCCGGCCCGTCCACCTGCATCGAGTTGATGTCCGTATTCATGTACATGCGGGAGCCGCCCACGTTCAGGACGGAAAGCCAGAGCCAGGGGGTGGTGAAGGTGGCCTCGAGCTGCATTCCGCGGTCACCTTGTTGCGTGAGGAAGTTCAACAGCTTGGGAACGCTGCCCAGCACGGCTGCCAGCGCAACCACTCCGACGGTGGTCACCACCCCTGCCAGCACCACCAGCAGGCGGTTCTTCACGACGGCGAAGAGGGCCAGCATGATGGCCGCCGGCCACACTTTCACCCAGGTGCCGATGGCCAGCAGGACCGAGGCAACAAACGGGCGCTGGACGCCGTAGGCCAAGGCAACCAGGACCAGCGGCGCGGTCAGCCCGTCAACGCGGGCGAAGCCCAGCCAGCCCATCAGGAAGGTGAACACCAGCCACCACCAACCGGCAGGGATGGCCTGTTTGTTCCGGCCGCGATCCGTCAGCTTCAGGAGCGCCCAGCCGTTGAGGAGCGTGGTCATGAGGACCCAGACGAAGAAGAACAGCGCAGGTCCCGCCAGCCCTGCGATCGCCATGGGGATCAGCGCCAGGATGGGGTAGACCCAAGGGCTGGGGCCGCCCCTCAGGTTGGCGTCGTTGAACCCCGCCATGGCCCAGTCGCGGTAAATGAAGGTGTCACTGAACGCCTCGCCGCGCAGGGAGAGCGAAGCCGCGAAGACCAGGAAGACAAGATGGACCACGATGAAGCCGCCCAGCAGCCCGCGCCCCGTGTTCAATCCGTTCCGCACCGGGGTGGGGAGGATGAGGTTGCGGATCCTGGTCAGATTGCCGAAAAGAGCGTCGGTGGAAATGGCGGAATCCTTGTCAGGTCGTTGCACAGTCAGCGGTCGCGCAATAATGGCTCGGGTCATGCCGCAAAGCGGGTTGCGGGAGGCGGCGGAGGCCTCGAAAACCGACTGCCACTCCTGTTCAACTCTAATTGACGGCGCTTCAGGGGTGTAATTGTCAGGACATGGCCGGTAGTCTGACGCCTGACCTGCGGGCTTTATGTAAAGTTGATGGTTCAAGCATGCTCGGGCACCATGGATCGAGGCGCTGAGGCGTCCGCCGCCGATGCAGCCAGGGGGAGCGCAGGGCGGTGCATGACCACCACCCCCGAAGAAACAAAAGGCAACTCCATGAACTTCCCCTTGACCCTCACCGTGTCCGACCGCCAAAGCATGGACAGCGAACTCGACGCCGCCGTCGCAGCCGCTAAGGCCCATGCGCTCAGCGGCAAGCGCCACGGCATCCTGGTAACCCGCCACGGCGTGAACCAGTTCACCGTTGACCTCAGCGAGACGGTTCCCTTCGGCGTCACCCGTGAGTGCCAGGCCTGGTAAGGCTCCTTTTCAGCGGGCTTTCGTCACCCAACCTCCGGTAGCCGCCGCTGGGCAGTCGCCTTTCGCACAGGTGTCTTTGGCGCAATCCTGTCTTTAGGCACCATCCTGCGCTGCCGCCGTCGTCAGCGTGTTGCGGCTCCGGCAGCCTAGCTGCCGGCCCCGTCGCCGGCCACGCGGTTGCTGCGCTGCTGCAGCCGGTCGATGTGCTTTGACGCCTCAGCCTTGCTCATGTCCGCGGGCAGTTCCTCCCCGGCCTCGCGCGCCAGCGTGTCGAGGTAGCTGCGCTGTGCCGCCGTCATGGGTTCGTCCCCGGTCACCCAGTCTTCCGGGTCCCTGTTGAGGCCTGCATTGGGTTCGGGTTCCGGGCTGCCGATTGTTTCCTGGTTGCTGTCGCTCATGGGTACGAGTCTAGGCGGGGGCGCCGACATTCCGCTGGAACGCTGTTTGCATAAGTGAGTGAATCCTGGAGACGTTGAGTTGGTAGGGAAAGCCAAACCTGGACCAAGGAGGACTGCTCAATGGATACGAAGCTCAAAGTGGCTGTGCTGGGAACCGGAATCATGGGGGCGGCCATGGCCCGCAACCTCCTGCGTGCCGGTCACGACGTCTCCGTGTGGAACCGGGATCCGGCAAAACCCGAACCGCTGGCTGCAGACGGCGCACACCGGGCCGCCAACCCCGCCGAAGCAGTGGCAGATGTTGATGTGGTCCTGACCATGCTGTACGACGCCGCCGCGGTGGAGCAGGTCATGCGCTCCGCGGCCCCGGGGCTCAAGGCCGGTACGGCCTGGGTTCAGTCCACCACCGTGGGCGTGCGGGACGTACCCGTCCTGGCTGGCCTGGCCGGCGAGCTTGGCCTGGACCTAGTGGAGGCGCCGGTCTCAGGTACGCGCGGTCCTGCCGAAGCCGGCCAGCTGCTGGTCCTTGCCGCCGCGCCCGAAGCTGTGCGCCGGCGCGTGGAGCAAGTCCTCGACGCCATCGGCGCCCGCACCATCTGGACTGGGGAAGACGCCTCAACCGGATCGGCAGCCCGCCTCAAGCTCGTGGTCAACAGCTGGGTCATCGCCGCCTCCAACGCCGCCGGGGAAGTGGTTGCGCTCGCCGAAGCCCTTGGGGTCGATCCGCAGCAGTTCCTCGGCGTGATCGAAGGCGGCGGCCTTGACCTTCCTTACTTGCGGACCAAGATGGGCCTCATCATGGAAGACGGCCTGGACCCCGCCTCCTTCGCAGTGGATACGGCGTGCAAGGATGCCCACCTCATTGTCGATGCGGCTGCTGAGCAGGGCGTGAAGCTCGACGGCGCGGAAGCTTTCGCCGCAAGGTTGGACCGGGTGTCGGAGCAGGGTCGGGCCAAGCAGGACATGGCTGCGGCCTATTACGCCAGCCGGTAGCAGGCAGGGTCCTTCCGAGGAACGGCCGGGACCGCGGGGAGAATGGGGGATAACGCTTGCCCGTTGACGTAACGGGGGTCACCTTCTATATTGGATGAATCGATTCAAGAGCTGTCGCTTCAGGTCCGGTTGGACCAATTCCGGCGCAGACACAGCCAAGAACACCTGCTGAGCCCAGCGGTTCCGGTTCCTTGCCAATGAAGACGAAGGACATAAGCACATGAGCACCACCCCCACCCGCGTCGCCGTTCCCAGCCAGGGTGTTGACGCCCCTTCGCGGGATCCGCGGAAAGCGGCGATGAGCGGCTGGATCGGAAGCGCCCTGGAGTACTACGACTTCGCGTTGTACTCATTGGCGGCAACGCTGATCTTTCCCTCCATCTTCTTTCCTTCGGAGAACCCAACCGTCGGGATCATCGCCTCCCTTGCCACGTATGCCGTGGGCTACGTGTCCCGTCCGGTGGGCGCCGTCGTCCTGGGTGCCTACGGTGACCGGCACGGACGCAAGAAGGTGCTCGTCTTCGCCATGCTGCTTATGGGCTTCGCGACCTTCGCTGTGGGGCTGCTGCCCACGTACGGCCAAGTAGGCCTCCTGGCGCCGGCGCTCCTGGTGATCCTTCGCCTGATCCAGGGCTTTGCCGTGGCCGGGGAATTGGGTGGCGCCAGTGCCATGATCGTCGAGCACTCTCCCGATGCCAAGCGCGGCTTCTTTGCAAGCTTCAGCCTGCAGGGCACCCAGGTGGGCTCCATCCTTGCCACCGCGGTCCTGCTCCCTCTCGCCGCAGTCCTCCCGGCCGACCAGTTCGGCAGCTGGGGCTGGCGCATCCCGTTCCTGCTCAGCGCCGTCGTGATCCTGGCCGGGTACTTCATCCGGCGCCGCGTGCAGGAACCGCCCACGTATGTGGCGCAGTCCGGTGCCGGTGAAACCAAGCGCCGCTTTCCCCTCGTGGAACTCCTGCGCACCCGCCCCGGGGTCCTGGTCCGCTGCGTCCTCATGACCTTCACCAACGTCATCGGCATGGCCACGTTGATCTTCGGTGTCTCCTACGCCACCCAAAAGGGCTACGGCAATGGCTTCTCAAGCAGTGAGTTCCTGTGGGTCACGCTGGTGGCCAACATCGCGGCCGTGGCGACCATCCCGCTGTTCGGCGCGCTGAGCGACCGGGTTGGCCGGCGGATGCTCATGGCGGCCGGCGGCATGGTCGGAGGCCTGCTGGTGGGCGTTTACCTGTGGGCCATCGAGCAGGGAAGCCTTCCGCTGGTCTTCGTCTGCGTGGTAATCGTGCAGGGCATCTTCTTCCAGATGTGGAACGCCACGTTCGCCACGTTCTTCCAGGAGCAGTTCCCCATGCGGATCCGGGTGACCGGTTTTGCGGTATCGCAGAACATCGGGCTCATGATTGCCTCGTTCTTTCCCAGCATCTTCACGGCGATCGCGCCTCCAGGATCCGCCAATGTACCGCTTACGATCGGCTTGACCACGCTGGGCATCTGCCTGGTCTCTGCGGTGGCCACCCTGATGTCGAGCGACACCAAGGGCACTTCGCTGGAGGACCTTGAGGCGCCGAGGGCCGGCCGGGCCGGAAACCTGCACGCATAACTTCACCATCGACCTGAAAAGGAGGGGACAGCCGGTGGCTGTCTCCTCCTTTTCCCGCGCCTGCCCATGGAGCCCTTCTCCGGCAGGTCCGTCACGCTGGGCACGCTTTCAGTCAGCGTACGACGGCGGTGGCCCGCGTTTCCGGGGTACCCCCGCCAAGGGTGGGCCGAAGGCGTGCCGTGCGTGACGCCGTCGTCCGCCTTCCTGCAGTGGGCCGGAGGGCTGCCGCTCAGTAGACGGAGCCCTCCAGCAGTTCGGAGAGTCGCCTGGCGGCACGGCGCAGTTCCGGAACGTTGGCTTTGATCTTCTCCTCGGTCGTCGCCTCCGCTGGGCAGTTCAAAGCCATTGATTCGTTGGCGCGGCCGGCTCTGTTCGTCAATGCCACCCCTACGGAGAGCACGCCAACCACACGCTCATTCGCAGAATAGGCGTAGTCACAACCAGGTTCGGGCAGCCGTGACTTCAGTTCCTCAACCGTGAATCCCTGCTCCTCGTGACCGGAGGCGATAGCGGCCGCTACCACCTGCTGGAGTTCGGCATCGGAGGCGCCCGCGATCAGGATCTTTCCGGCCGCGCCACGAGTCAGGGGGAGGCGTTTACCCAGGGGCAGGTCATACTGCATGGGCGCTTCGCCTTGAACCCGTGCCACCAGGATCCGCTCAAACCCGAGCCGGGTGTGCAGGGAAACAGACATTCCGGTCTGGGCCGCGAGCTGCTGCAGAACCGGACGTCCCGCGACCGCCAAGGGATCGTTTTCCAGGAAACTCTTTGCCGCCGGCAGGACGGCGGGGCCGATCCGGTAGGACTTGTCCGTTTGGCTCACCATTCCGAAATCCTGCAGCACCCGGAGGATCCTCAGCGTGGTGGGCAGGCTCATGCCGCAGTTCCGCGCCAGATCACTGAGCCGCTGCGGCCGCTCGGCCCGCTGCAGCTCGGCAAAGACCTCCATGGCCCTCGAAAGGGAGCGCATGTTCGAGGACTTGGGGCTCTCTTCTGCCGTGCTGGCCGGGGTGGAAGTCGTGGTTTCCATTCTTTCATTGTATGTAAGGTTACTTGCGCTTGACAGCATCTGTGTCTCCTGTCACTATTTCTCAGTACGCAATATAGTTTCATTCTGTGAAACGCAATGACGCGCTGTGAAAAGGAAGCTCATGACAACGGAGTCAGTCACGACGAAAGCAGGCAGCACCATCCGGATTGCTCCCGGTGTGCTGGCGGGAATTGGCGCCTTCGCCGCCGTCGGCATCTACGTCCTGGTCAGCTCGTTGGGCCTGGGCCTTTGGACGTCCTTGGGCCCGGGCGCCGGACTGTTCCCCTTCGCGATGGGGACGCTCCTGGTGGCGATGTCGGCAGTCTGGCTCCTCCAGGAACTCCGCCGGCCGAGCGCCAGAGGTGAAGGTGTGGACAAAGGAGTGGTCATTTCCGTCGTGGCCAGCCTGGTCATCCTGGCGTCCGTGATGGACCTGCTGGGCTTCCAGCTGAGCATGTTCGCGTTCCTGCTCTACCACCTGAAAATCCGCGGACACCGGGCGTGGGTGCCCTCCCTGATCATCGCCCTGGCGGGGAGCGTCGGCGCCTTTTACGCCTTCAACTACGGCCTGAACGTGGCACTCCCGGTTTCGTCACTCGCTCCGCTGAACCTGATCGGACTTTAGGCATGGAAACCCTCAATGAACTCCTTGGCGGCTTTGCCACCGCCATGACCTGGCAGAACCTGATTTTTGCCTTCCTCGGCTGTTTGCTGGGCACCATCATCGGGGTCCTGCCCGGTGTAGGACCAGTGGCAGGCGTGGCCCTGCTGATCCCGATCACGCTGAATTTGGACCCTGCGGGGTCGATCATCATGCTCTGCGCCATCTTCTACGGCACCCAGTACGGCGGCACCATCACCAGCGTCCTGCTGAACACCCCCGGTGAAGCGTCGTCCGCGATTACCACCATCGACGGCTACGCCATGACCAAGATCGGCAGGGCAGGGGCCGCGCTGACGCTGGCCGCGGTCGGGTCCTTCATCGGCGGCACCATCGCCACCGTAGGCCTGGTGGCGGCGGCCAAGCCTCTCGGTGAAATGGGACTCCTGGTCGGCCCGCCCGAGTTCTTCGCGCTCATGGTCGTCGGGATCTCGCTGCTGGTGGCCCTGGCCGGAAAATCCCTGGTCAAGGCCGTGATTTCCGGCGCGCTGGGCCTGCTGATCTCCATGGTGGGCATCGACCCCGTGGCAGGCGCCCCCCGCTTCACCTTTGGCATCGACAACCTTCTGGACGGCGTGAGCTTCGTGGCCGTCATCGTGGGTGTCTTCGGGCTCTCGGAAATCCTCTCCTTCCGCCGGAACGACGTAACCCCCATCGTCCACGCTCCCGGTTTCCGGCAGCTGTTCCCATCGCGGACCGAGTGGCGGCGAAGCGCTCCGTCCATGGCCCGCGGCACCGGCGTCGGCTTCGGCCTTGGCCTGATCCCGGGCATGACCGGATCGGTGTCCTCCCTGCTGTCCTACGCCGCCGAGAAGAAGTTTTCCCGCTTCCGCCACGAGCTCGGCAAGGGCGCGGTGGAAGGTGTGGCCGGCCCCGAAACCGCCAACAACGCCCACGCCAACGCGGCACTCATCCCGCTGTTCACCCTGGGCATCCCGGCATCGCCCACCATTGCGGTGCTGATGGGAGCCTTCCTCCAGCAGGGCCTCACACCGGGGCCCAGCCTGTTCACCGAGCACTCGGATATTGCCTGGGCAATCATCGCCAGCCTCTTCATCGGAAACGTCATCCTGCTCCTGCTCAACGTTCCGCTGGTGGGACTGTGGACCTCCATCCTGCGCGTCCCCACCCCCATCCTGACCGCCGTGATCCTGCTGTTCATGGTCATCGGCGCCTACACCATCAACTTCAGCGTCTTCGACGTCTACGTCATGGTCGGCTTCGGCCTCCTGGGCCTTGCACTGCGGAACCTCGACATTCCGCTGGCCCCGATGGTCCTCACCCTGGTGCTGGGCCCCCTGATGGAACGCTCGCTGCGCGAATCGCTGGAGATTTCCCAGGGCGATTTCAGCGTCTTCCTCAGCCGGCCAATCTCAGCCGTGCTGATCGCCGTCGGCCTGCTGATCCTCTGCAGCCCGCTGCTGAAAATCCGCAAGCCCAAAGCCCTCACCGAGGACCCCGAAGCCTAAGACTCCCCAACAAACACCCATCCCCGCTCCATCCGCATCACTTCAAAGGAGAAGACCCTTGTCACGCAAGAAAATCATTGCTGCCTTCGCAGCAGCATCCCTGATCGCCCTCACCGGCTGCGGCGCCAACGCCAACGCCGGCGCCTCCAACTCGACCGCAGGTGCCACCGACTTCCCGAAAAAGGGGAAGTCCATCGACCTGATCGTCGCGTTCTCCTCCGGCGGCGCCGTGGACACGGCCGCCAGGCTGATCCAGCCCGTCCTGGAGAAGGAACTCGGCACCAAGGTCGAAGTGGTCAACAAGCCCGGCGCAGGCGGCCAGATCGGCTACACAGCGCTGACCAGCGCCAAGCCGGATGGCTACACCATCGGCGCGACGGGCTCACCGTCCGTCGTCGTCTCGCCGCTCGATCCCGCCCGCGGCGCAAAGTACACCCGGGACAGCTTCAAGCCGTTGGGCCGGCAGGTCTTTGACCCCGCCGTTATCGCCGTGCAGCCGGACAGTCCCTACAAGACGCTGAAGGAACTCCTGGACGCCGAGAAGGCCACCCCCAAGTCCCTCACCGCCAGCACCACCGGCATCCAGACGGGCGAGCACTTCGCCTTGGCCCAGATCCAGCAGGTCACCGGCTCCGAGTTTGCCCCGGTCCACTTCTCCGAAGGGGCCTCGCAGGCAACCACCGCGTTCCTCGGCAAGCACGTGGACGTCCTGGTGGCCAACGTCAGCGACGTGAACGACCTCACCAAGCAGGGCAAGGCCCGCGTCCTGGGTGTCATGAGCGCCGAACGCTCTCCGGCGCTGCCTGACGTGCCCACCTTTAAGGAATCCGGATACGACGTCGAAGCGGGCACCGCCCGTGGCTACTCCGCACCGGCCGGACTCCCCGATGCCGTTGCCAAGAAACTCGAAGCTGCCCTTGAGAAGGCCATCGAAGACCCGGCCGTAGTGCAGAAGATGAAGGACCTGGGCCTGCAGACCAGCTACCTCACGGCCAAGGACTACGAACAGATGTGGGCCGGCCAGGAAGGCGACTTCAAGCAGGTCCTCCCGCTGGTCCAGAAAAAAGACTGATCCACCCGCCCCACCCACCGAAAGAACCCCTATGACAACCCCAGCCCTTGACACTGTTGACGTTGACTTCGCCCGGCCGGACCGGGACGTAGTGGACCGCCTCGCCAAGCTGCCCGCCGCGAACATCGGCGATGCCATGGACCGGCTCGGCGTAGCCGACTCGGCCATCCAGGCCGTCTGGCCCGGTGCAAAGCTCGCAGGACCGGCCTTCACGGTGTGGACCCGGCCCGGAGACAACAAGGGAATCCACGCCGCCCTGCAGCAGGTGCGGCCCGGGGACGTCATTGTCGTTGCCGGCGGCGGCGATGAGTCCCGCGCCCTGCTGGGGGAACTAATAGGGGAGCGCGCCATCAACCTCGGCGTCGCGGGCTTTGCGCTGGACGGAGCAGCGCGCGACGCCGAGGCGCTGGGTGAGATCGGCATGCCGGTCTTTGCCCGGGCTACTTCGCCGGCAGGTCCTTACAAGGACGGTCCGTTCCGAATGGGCACCGCCGTCGCCTTTGGCGGTGTTCCTGTCCTGCCAGGCGACATCATCATCGGAGACTCCGACGGCGTGGTGGTGGTTCCCCGCGAACAGGCAAACGCCGTCGCCGAAGCAGCGGAGGCCGTGTTCGCGGACGAAACCAACCGCCGTCAAACCATCGTCGCGGCACGCTCCTAGCCGCCGCACCTTTCCAAGCAAGAAAGACACCAATTCCATGACAGCATGCACCGTCATTGGCCTCGGCGAAGCCGGCGCCACCTACGCCGCGGCACTTACCGCTGCCGGCCACGCGGTCACTGGGTTCGACCCCGTGGCAGCGTCCACCCCCGCCGGCGTCACCCGCGCCGCCACCGCTGCAGAAGCCTGTGAAGGGGCCGATATCGTCCTGGTGATGACCGGAGCCGCAGCTGCCCGCAGTGTAGCCCAGGAGTGCCTGCCGGTCCTGGCCCCCGGCAGCTGCTACGCCGACTTCACCTCCTCATCGCCCGGCGTCATGCAGGAACTCGGGCAGCTGCCCACCCAGGCCGCCTTCGCCGACGTCGCCATCCTCGGCCCGGTCTCAGCGCTGGGGGAGAAGACGCCCTTGATGGTCAGTGGCCCCGGCGCCCAGGCCGTCGCCGCCCTGCTGGAACCCCTGGGCGTCCAGGTGGAAATCGCCGACGGCGGCCCCGGGGCGGCCATGGCGCACAAGCTGCTGCGCAGCGTCCTCATGAAGGGCCTGGCCTCCGTGGTGGTCGAGGCCGTCACGGCAGGCAAGGCCGCAGGCCTCGAGGACTGGATCCGCGCCCAGATTGCCGGGCAGCTTGCCGGTGACGGCCAGGCCGTTATCGACAGGTTCCTCACCGGCACCGCCAAACATGCCGCCCGCCGGTCCAGGGAGATGCAGGACACCGCCGGCTACCTCTCGGACCTTGGCGTCCCCGCAGAGATGACAACCGCTTCCGCCAATGCCTTGACCCGCATCGCGCACGCAACGGAACCGGCCTTGCGCTGACCGCCCGGTCGGGCACAATCAGGAACAGGCAACACATGATTTCCACAACAACCGGCATTCCGCCGTCAGGAGCAGCAGCATGATCGGTATCTGGGCACTCGGCGCCTATCTGGCCGTCATCCTGCTCTGGACCACCTTGATCAAGCGCAGCGTGGGGGAAGCGATGATCCTGGGATTCCTGGTGGTCCTCCCGTTCACCGGCGCAGCCGCGGCGCAAGTTGGATGGTCGGCACTCTATTCGGCTGCAACTGACGAAATTGTCTACGCCACCATGGCCTTCGTTTTCATGGGCTACCTGCTGGACAAGGGCGGCGTCCTGGACAGGTTGATCGACCTGCTCAACTCCCTGATTGGCGGCGTGAAGGGCGGGCCGGCATGGGTTTCGACAGTGGCTTCAGCGGGGCTGGGCGGCGTGGTCCACAACCAGGCTGCGATCGCCGCGACCGTGGGGTCGGTCACCATCCCCTGGATGGAGAAGTCCCGGCTGGACAAGCCCGCGGCCGCCACCCTTGTGGCAGGCAACGCGGGGATGGGCATTACCTTCCCGTTCAGCGCCTCCATGTTCGTCCTGGTCGGTTCAGCCACGGTGGGGCCCCTCCTGAACATCAACGCGCTGGTCCTGCCACTGCTTTTCGGCGGCCTGTGGTGCTTCCTGCACCGGCTCATCGTCACTTGGCTGCTGATCCGCAAAAGCGGGATGGCACCCCTTGATGCAGCCCACCGGATGTCCGTCCGGGCCGCTTTCGGCCAGGGCTGGGCCACCCTCCTGCTGTTCGTCGTCGTCGCCATCCCGCTGGTCATCACCTCGGGATTCCTCACGTCGGCGCTCTCGGACTGGACCGGTGGTGACGTCAGCAAGTCCGTCAGCGTGATCGTCTGGATCCCTGTGGTCCTGCTCATCACAGGTGCCCTGCTGGGGCGGAAACAACTGCCACGCACCGGCCGCGCCTGGGTCGAACTGCTCCAAGGCTCTGCACCGCGCTTCGGAATTGTTGGCGTGACGGTGGTCTTCGCTTTCGCCGGTGCCAATGCGCTCGCCGCCACCGGCCTTCCCAAGCAGATGACGGCACTCCTGAACGGCATGAACCTCCCCCTCTGGCTGCTCGCCATCCTGATCGGCCTGATCGTCATCGCCGTCGCGGCCCCGCTGTCCGCCACGGCCACCATGGCCGCCGTCGGGACGGTTGGCGTCGCAGCCCTCGTCGCGGCCGGTGTTCCGGCCACCACGGCCGCCGTCGCCGTCCTGGTTTTCTCCTCCTGCGAAGCGGCGGTCCCGCCCGGCGGCGCCCCGCTCTATGTTGCCTGTGGCATAGCGGACGTCAACCCCATCAAGACCTTCGCGCGCCTGCTCACCCACTACGCCCTGCCCCTGCTGGTCATCGGCGTGTTGATCATCCTCGGCGTCCTGCCGATCTAAGGAACCACCATGGACACATCTCGAAGAGTCACCGAAACCGTCTTCGTCATCACCCTCGGAGCGCTCCTCATCGGTGGCGTTCTGTTTGTGGCAGGGCAGGCCGCTGGGCTGGTGGCCGGCCAGGGCGGATGGCTCGATTTCTTCAATAACTTCATCAAGCCCCCCATCTGCATTGCGGCGTCCGTCTGCGCGGTGGCCGGGTTCCTGCTCAGCTACAAGCGCCCGCAAAAGCAGTCGCCGCAGCAACAGGAAGCAACCACCCGATGACCGGGCACAAACAGTTTCCGCGCTTCGCCGATCTCCTGCAGCGGGAAGGCGGGTTGTCAGGGACATCCTGGACGACGTGGGCTTCTATAACGGCACCGCGGATGACCGGATCACTGAAGGCACCCCGGACCTCGGCATCCAGGAATGGGCGGAACACCCGATCACCGGCCGGGCCGTGCTCGTCGACGTGGAGGGGTACCGGAACGCTGCGGGAGAGCCGATCGACCACGCTGCCGGGGAACCTCTCACCCTGGGCCTGGTCCAGGCAGCCATGGCGGCGCAATCCATCACCACCCGTCCCGGCGACATTCTCATGCTCCACACCGGCTGGTGCGAATGGTTCCTTGCGCTTGGTCCGGAGGAGAAGCAACGCATCCGCGAGAGCCGCAAGGCGTCCGGTGTGGCACAGTCGGAGGAGTTCGTGGCCTGGGCGTGGGACAGCCAGTTCGCTCTTGTCGCCGCGGACAACTTCGCGTTCGAATGCCTGCCAGCGGTACCTGAGAGCCCGTACCGGTCTTCGGCCACCAACGACCACGGCATGATGCACCAGCAACTCCTGGCCAAACTCGGCCTGCCCTTGGGCGAACTCTGGAAACTCACGCCCCTGGCCCGGCACATGAGGACCACCGGCAGCTGGGATGCCTTCATCAGCATCAAGCCCCTGAACATCACCGGGGCTACCGGTTCCCCGGCCAACGCCACAGCCATCACCTGACCCCGACCACTGGGGAGTGCCCTCCGTGACGCCACAGAAAGGTCCGGCCGGTGTGAGTCACCGACCGGACCTTTCTGCGTTCATTGTGAAGCCGGCGTGGATCAGCGGAAGATGCCGGGCATCGCCGTCGTCCGCTTTAAGGGGCTGAGGACGCGGCGTTGTACGCCTGCTGGATCACTGAACCCCAGTACGGGCCGTACATCTTGGTGGAGTTGCTGCCGTAGCCGTAGCTGTTGACCGAGTTCTGGTAGCCGCTGGAGCTGGTGCCGATGAACCACGGCCCGCCCGAGGAACCGCCCGTCATGTTGCAGGGAATTCCCTGGCTGTTGAACTGGGGGTTGTAGGGATCGTTGGTGGCGGTGCCGGAGCAGCTTTTCAGGGATTCGCCGTTGAACGGTGAGGCTGCCGGATAGCCGAATGCCTTGTAGGCGAGGCCGCGGGCGGCGTTGAAGCTCACCCCGGAGGCCCCGACGACGTCGGCGAGGTTGCGGCCGTTGAGCTGGCTTACTACGGCAAAGCCCGTGTCATACTCCATGCTGCCGGACGAGCTCCACTGGGTTGGGGCGTAAAGCGCCTTGGCGGTCCACTTTCCGTAGGGTGCGGAGCCATTCAGGTATGCAGGAACAAACGTGAATTTGGTGGCAAAGGCTCCGGGTCCTTCATTGAGGCAGTGGCCGGCGGTGGACACGGTGTTCCGGTTGGCCGATGCCACCGAGTTTGCCGAGCAGACATAGTTCGTGCCGCCGAGGGTGAAGAACACCTTGCCGATGTGGGACACGGGGCTTTCGCTGGCGTTGGCCTTGGTCTGGATCTGGGGTGCCGAGCCCTGGATCTTGGTCTCCGGGACCTTAGCCTGCTCCGGGAGGATGGCCGGGCTGGACTGTTGCCGGTCCACAGCCTTTTTCGCCAGAACGTCCGCCGGGATGGCCGAGCGCATGCGTTCGGGCGTCCAGTAGTCGGCGCCGGTTGTGTCGGCGAGGGCCATGCTGCTGACGCCGGCAACGTCCTTGGTGTCCGGCGATGCGGGCGCCGCCGTTGCCTGACCCGCTGAGCAGAGGGCGAACAGTGCTGCTGTTGTGAGGCTCATGAGGCTTGTGGCCAGAGTCCTGGGTGATGTCATAGCTGTCCTCGGTAGGTTCGGGTGAAGCGGACCTGATGTGGTTCGCTGGGGATGAACCTATCCCGGTATGACAAAGTTGTAAATAAGATTCCTGAATCAGTTATTCGCTCAACTAATCTGTAATCCCAGGCTTGCGGCGCAGGGTGTGGGGCTCGCCGGTGAGTTCCTCAAGCCGGTCCGCCGGACTGCCGTGGAGCTTCAGGACCAACAGGATGCAGGTCCCCCGCCGCGGGGCGCCCGGATCTACGGCAGGCGGGATGGCCGCAGCAGGGTCGCTTCGCCGGCCCGGTCCGTGTGCAGCGGTACCGGACTGACCAGCACCGCAGGGCCCCGGTGCAGGAAGCCGCTGGAGACGGCCCGGCAGCGGATGCCCCCGCGGCCCCGCATGGCCGGATGCGCGCCGGGCGCCAGCATCTCGTTCATCCACGCACAAGGCTGGGCGTGCCGGCCGCCGTGCAGGGACACCGCAGACCCGCCGGATTCCAGCGTGAAGTCCTGCCCCAGCAGGGGCGCCAACTGGGCTCCGCGGAGCACCACGTTCCGGCGGGTCAGCAGGGGATCGAACGGCCGGGCGCCCAGCTCGGCGGCGATGGCTTCGAGGGATTCGACGGCGAACAGGGTCACCGCGGCGTCCATGTGCGCGGCCTTGCCAAAGAACCGGTCACCCACGATGCCCTTGCCGGCCACCACCTCCGCCTGGTCTGCATCAGTGGTGGGAACGTCGGCGGCACCGTCCCGGGCACGGCCGAAATAGGCATGCGCGGGGGACACCAGCAGATGCAGGATCTCGACGTCGTACCGGTAGGTCCCCAACCGTTCCCTCACCTCGCAAGCTCGGCCAGGGAACCCTGCGGCCGCGGGCCCTGGTAAAACCAGCGTAGGGCAGGCCGGCATTGAAATCCCGCGCTTCGGTGGCAGGATCAGGAACCATGGACACCTCATCCTCCCCGGCCGCCGTCGCGCCGCCCAGACGGCGGACGGCTATTTTCTGGGTATCAGTGGTCTGCGCCGCGGCCCTCTCGGGGGTTGCCGTGTGGATGCTGGCCGGGAACCCCGCCGTCCTGGCCGGTCATCCGCTGCTGCCGGGAATCCTGCTGGCGGCCAGCGCCGCGGGCGTGGCTTGGGCGGTCCTGCTGTGGCTGCGCCGGGATGTTCCCCGGCCCCGCTCCCTACCCAGGATTGTTGGCGCATGGTTGGGCCGGTTGGCCGTTCTGGCGTTCGCTGCCGGGCTTGCCTGGCTCAACCCCTTTGCCTACCAGCCGGGAGCGACGGCGGAGGCGGGCCCGACGTCGGACTTCAGCGTCACCGAAACGAACGCCGCCGTCACCATGTCACCCGAGGGGAGCGCCACTTCCAAGGGCCTGGTCTTCTACCCCGGCGCGCGCGTGGATGCCCGGGCCTACCAGGACATTCTTGCGCCGGTGGTAGGCGCCGGGTACCGGGTGGTCATCCTGAAGGAACCGCTGGGGCTCAGCCTGCTGGACGGCAACCAGGCCCGCGGCGCCATCGGGGACAACCCGGACATCACTACCTGGGCCGTGGGAGGCCACTCGCTCGGCGGTGTCTCTGCATCCTCGTTCGCCCTCCACAACGCCGACATCAAGGGCCTGGTCCTGTACGCCTCCTACCCTGTGGAGTCGCTGCGGGGAAGGACCGGATTGGCCATCCTGTCCGTCTCCGGCAGTAGCGACGGACTAAGCACCCCGGCAAAAATTGACGCCTCCCGCCAACTGCTGCCCGCCGACACGGAATTTGCGGCTGTCAGGGGCGGAGTGCACGCGTTCTTTGGCGATTACGGCAACCAGCCGGGCGACGGCGAACCCGGCGTCAGCCGCCAGGCCGCCCAGCAGCAGATCGCCGCCGCCACCGTCGCCTTCCTGGGCCGCCTTTAGGCCCCCACATACGTTGCCAGGTGCCGCCCGGTGAGCGTTGCCCGCCCGGCCACCAGCTCAGCCGGCGTTCCCTCGAAAACGATCCTGCCGCCGTCGTGCCCTGCTCCCGGGCCGATGTCGATGACCCAGTCCGCGTGCGCCATCACCGCCTGGTGGTGCTCGATCACGATCACCGACTTCCCTGCATCCACGAGCCGGTCCAGCAGGCCCAGCAGCTGTTGGACGTCCGCCAGGTGCAGGCCCACGGTGGGCTCGTCCAGGATGTACACGTCCCCGGTCTCCGCCATTTGCGTGGCGAGTTTGAGCCGCTGGCGCTCGCCGCCGGACAGCGTGGTGAGCGGCTGGCCCAGGGTGATGTAGCCGAGGCCGACGTCCGCCAGCCGCTCAAGGACCTTGTGCGCGGCGGGCGTCTTCGCCTCACCCCCGGCAAAATACGCCAGCGCCGCGTCCACTGACATGTCCAGAACGTCGGCGATGTTCTGCCCGCCCAACGTGTATTCGAGGACGGCGGGCTGGAAGCGGCGGCCCTCGCAGTCCTCGCAGGTGGACTCCACGGTGGCCATGACGCCGAGCTCGGTGAAGATCACCCCGGCGCCATTGCAGGTGGGGCAGGCGCCCTCGGAGTTGGAGCTGAACAGCGCCGGTTTCACCCCGTTGGCCTTGGCGAAGGCCTTGCGGATGGGCTCCAGCAGGCCGGTGTAGGTGGCCGGGTTGCTGCGGCGGGACCCCTTGATGGCGCCCTGGTCGATGACCACCACGCCCTCCCGCTTGGCCAGCGAGCCATGGATCAGCGAGCTCTTCCCCGAGCCGGCCACGCCCGTCACCACGCACAGCACGCCGAGAGGGACGTCGACGTCCACATTCTGCAGGTTGTTCGTGGAGGCGCCCCGGACTTCAAGCGCGCTGGTTGCCTTCCGGACGGATTCCTTGAGTCGGGCGCGGTCGTCCAGGTGCCGGCCGGTGATGGTCCCACTGGAACGGAGCCCGTCCACGTCGCCTTCATAGACAATCTCGCCGCCGCCCGTGCCGGCTTTGGGGCCGAGGTCGACGACGTGATCGGCGATGGCGATCATCTCCGGTTTGTGCTCCACCACCAGCACGGTGTTGCCTTTGTCCCGCAACTGCAGCAGGAGCGTGTTCATCCGCTCGATGTCGTGCGGATGCAGCCCGATGCTGGGCTCATCGAAGACATAGGTGACATCGGTGAGCGAGGAGCCCAGGTGGCGGATCATCTTGGTCCGCTGCGCCTCGCCGCCGGAAAGGGTGCCCGCCGGGCGGTCCAGGGACAGGTAGCCCAGGCCGATCTCGGCGAAGGAATCCAGCAGGTCCCGCAGCCCGGCCAGCAGCGGCCGGACCGAGGGTTCGTCCAGGTCACGGATCCATTTCGCCAGGTCGCTGATCTGCATGGTGCACAGGTCCGCGATGTTCCTGCCATTGATCTTCGAGTTGAGCACTTCCGGGGTGAGCCGGGTTCCGCCGCAGTCCGGGCAGGTGGCGAAGGTGACCGCCCGCTCCACGAAGCGTTTCACGTGCGGCTGCATGGCCTCCACGTCCTTGGACAGCATGGACTTCTGGATCTTGGGGATGATGCCCTCGAACGTGAGGTTGACGCCTTCCACCTTGATCTTGGTGGGTTCGGCGTACAGCATCGTGTCCAGCTGCTTCGCCGTAAACTTGGCGATCGGTTTGTCCATGGGCAGGCCCATGCCCTCGAACAGGCGTCCGTACCAGCCGTCCATCGAGTAGCCGGGGACGGTGAGCGCGCCCTCATTCAGGGACTTGGAATCGTCGTACAGCGCAGTCCGGTCGATGTCGCTGATGTTCCCCATGCCCTCGCAGCGAGGACACATGCCGCCGAGGTAGGTCACCTGGCGCACCACGTTCTTTTCCACCCGGCCGCCCTTTTCCGTGCTCATGATGCCGCTGGCCTTGCGGGTGGGCACGTTGAAGGAGAAGGCGGTGGGCGGCCCGACATACGGTTTACCCAGGCGGCTGAACAGGATCCGCAGCATGGCGTTCGCGTCGGTGGCGGTGCCCACGGTGGAGCGCGGGTTGGCGCCCATCCGCTCCTGGTCCACAATGATGGCGGTGGTCAGCCCCTCCAACCGGTCCACATCCGGCCGGGCAAGGTTGGGCATGAAGCCCTGCACGAACGCGCTGTAGGTCTCGTTGATCATCCGCTGCGACTCCGCGGCGATGGTGGCGAACACGAGCGAGCTCTTGCCGGAGCCGGACACGCCGGTGAAGGCGGTCAGGCGGCGCTTCGGCAGCTCCAGGCTGATGTCCTTCAGGTTGTTTTCCCGGGCGCCCTGCACCCGGATCCGGTCGTGGCTGTCGGCGATGTGCAGCGCCTGCCTGGTCTCCATGTCGGCGTCCGTGCTCAAGGTGTCCCCCTTCTCGTGGAGCGGCGCGGGGCGGAGGCTGCACTGTGAGTCTCCGACCGGCGTCGTCCCTTATATACGTGGCTGTTTATATGCCTAAGGCTGCTGGTTGATGCGGACGGTGTTCCCGGCGGGGTCGCGGAAGGCGCAGTCGCGGATGCCGTACGGCTGGTCGATGGGTTCCTGGACAACGTCGGCCCCGGTCGCCTCCACCTTGGCGAAGGCGGCGTCCACGTCGGGGGCGGAGAGCACGATGGTGGCGTAGGTGCCCTTGGCCATCATTTCGGTGATGGTACGGCGCTCATCCTCGGTGATTCCGGGGTCTACTGCAGGCGGGTGCAGGACGATGGAAACGTCCTTCTGCCCGGCGGGGCCAACGGTAATCCAGCGCATGGTGCCGCGGCCCACGTCGTTGCGGATTTCGAAGCCCAAAGCGTCGCGGTAGAACGCCAGCGAAGCATCGGGATCGGTTGCGGGAAGGAAGGTTGAGGAAATGTTGATGTCCATGGCAGTCATGCTAGTAACGGCTCAGGGGTGGGCGCTTCTCGATTCCTGACCGGTCTGGTGACCTGTTTCGCCACGCAAGCGGGGATCCCCGCCGTCGATCCTCCCGCTTCTTGCTTATATACGCTCGGGGGCATTCCCACCAGTTCGCTGAAGCGGGTGCTGAAAGTCCCCAAGGAGGAACAGCCGACGGCGAAGCACACCTCCGTGACGCTGAGGTCACCCTTGCGCAGCAGTGCCATGGCCCGTTCGATTCGGCGCGTCATGAGGTAGCTGTAGGGCGATTCGCCGTAGGCGAGCTTGAAGCGGCGGCTGAAATGGCCTGCGGACATGTGGACGTCCTTGGCGAGCGATTCGACGTCGAGCGGCTGGGCGTACTCGCGGTCCATCCGGTCCTTGACGCGCCTCAGCTGGACGAGTTCGCGCAGGTACGGATCATTGGCGGGTGTGCTGGTCACAGCTCCGATCGTGCTACGTCCGGGAGGGGTTGTCCAGAGTCCGGACACCGGGGTTCCGGTGGACATTTTGACCCTGCGGCGGAGGGTATGATTATCCCGCTGACCAGCATGAGGTCCTCGCCCGAACAGGGCTCGAGAAACCCGGCACCGGCAAACCAACCCTGTTTCACCCCCTCCTAAACCCTGCCCGAATACTGCTCGGGACCCTTGAAAGGACGCCATGAATCTGCTGTGGGAAATCGCCGGCTGGGCAGGCGCGGTTGCGATTCTCAGTGCGTACCTCGCCGTTTCCATGGGCTGGCTGAAGGCAGGGAAGGGCTTCCAGACAGCGAACCTCTTCGGTTCCGTGGCCTTCATCATCAACGGCACCCTGCACAGCGCCTGGCCGTCCGTGGTCACTAACGTTGCGTGGTTCCTCATCTCCGCGGTGGCGCTGGTCCGGATGCGCTCGGAGGAGGCGGCCGCCGAGCCTGCGGAAGCTGCCCATGTCCAGTACCCGGGCGTTCCGGACTCCACAGGCCAGATGGCCATTGTCGAGGCCCTCACCGACGCCCTGCCTGTGGTGTCCTCGGCGCCGGTAGTGGCGGACGGGCCGCGCCTGGCTCTGTAGCAATCCGGCGGACAGGCGCCGCGGGAATCGCCGGCGTCCACTCCCGCGTGGTACACGATCGTCCATATAGCTGATCGTTTTTGCCATGGGAACCGGTTCCAGGGCTCCATAGCCTTGAGGGGTGACCAGCGACCCCCAAAACCCCAGCATGATCCTCCTGCCCGACGCCCCCGCTGGCCAGCAGGACCTCCTGGCGGCAGGCGGCGTGGCCTGCTGGAGCGAGCCGGTATGGATCGACACTTACGCACCCGGTAAGCCGGACAGATATCCGCTGTTCCTGGACCGGCGCGTCTACCAGGGATCCAGCGGCAAGGTATATCCGATGCCGTTCATCGACAGCATCGAGGCGGTGAAACAGCCCAGGCTGTGGCAGGCCATCCACCTGGAGAATGAGTACGTCCGCCTGATGCTGCTCCCGGAGATCGGGGGCCGCATCCACGTCGGCTACGACAAGACCACCGGCTACGACTTCTTTTACCGGAACAACGTGATCAAGCCCGGGCTGGTGGGCCTGGCCGGGCCGTGGATCTCCGGCGGGGTGGAGTTCAACTGGCCGCAGCACCACCGGCCCGCCACGTTCCTGCCGGTGGAAACGGCCGTTGAGCGCGCCGGCAACGGTGACGTGACCGTCTGGCACAGCGACCTGGACCCGCTGCAGCGGATGCGGGGCACCCACGGCGTCCGGCTCCGGCCCGGCAGTTCACTCATCGAGGTCGATGCGCGGCTGCATAACCGGACCGATGAGCCGCAGACCTTCCTCTGGTGGGCCAACGTGGCCGCGCGGGCGCATGACAGCTACCAGTCTTTCTTTCCCACCGACGTCCGGTACGTGGCGGACCACGCCCGCCGGGCCATCACCGCTTTTCCGCGCGCTGACCGGCCCTATTACGGCGTGGACTATCCCGCGCTGGCCGCCGCAAGCAGCCCTGCCGAGGGCCGGCCGGACGCGGACCGGCTCGACTTCTACGCCAACATCCCCGTCCCCACCTCCTACATGGTTACGGACACGGCGGACAGCTTCTTCGGCGGTTACGACCACCAGGCGGATGCCGGGTTCGTCCATTGGGCGGACCGCAGCATCGCGCCCGGCAAGAAGCAGTGGACGTGGGGCAACGGTCCGGTGGGCCAGGCATGGGACGGGCATCTAACGGACGACGACGGCCCGTACGTTGAGCTGATGGCCGGCGTCTTCACGGACAACCAGCCGGACTTCAGCTACCTCGCCCCGGGCGAGACGCGCACCTTCAGCCAGTACTGGTACCCCATCCGGCAGATGGGGCCAGCGCACCAGGCGAACCTGGACGCCGCCGTCGCGCTTTCCCTGGACGGTTCCGGCAGGACCGCCACCGTTGGCGTCTCCGGCACCACCCGCAGGGAACATGCGGCCGTTGTCCTGAAGTGCTCCGGCGAAACGGTCCGGAGCTGGACTGTCCTTCTCTCGCCAGCGCATCCGTTTACCGCCACCTTTGACCTGCCCTCGCCGGCCAGGGCAACGGACTTGACGCTCCAGGTCCTCGATGCCGGGCGCGAACTCATTACCTGGACGCCCCGGGAGCCCGTCGATAATGCGGCCGGGCCCTGGGTGGCCACCGAACCCGCGCAGCCGCGGGATATGGAAAGCCAGGACGAGCTGTTTGTCACCGCAACCCACCTGGCGCAAAACCGGCACCCCACACGGTCGCCGTTGCCCTACTTCGAGGAGATGATCCGCCGGGATCCGTTGGACTCCCGCGCGTCCATCGCCTTGAGCGCAGCCAGGTACCGGGAAGGCCGCTACGGCCAGGCGCGGGACCTGCTGGCGAATGCACTGGCACGACTGACCCGGCGGAACCTTAACCCGCCCAGCGGGGAGGCCAGCTACCGGCTGGGCCTCGTCCTGGAACGCCTTGGCCTCATGGACGAAGCCCGGGAACGGTTTGGGAAGGCTGCCTGGGACAGGGCATGGGCACATCCGGCGCAGCTTGCGCTGGCCCGGCTGGCCCTGCGCGGCGAAGACCCAGCCCGTGCCCTGCAGCACGCTGACGCCGCATCGTCCCTGGAAACCACCAGCCCCGAAGCACGGCACCTCCGGTACCTGGCGCTGGAACAGCTGGGGTGCAGGACGGAGAGTGGGCAGTTGCTGCAGGACATCGTGGCCGCCGACCCGCTGGATCCCGTGGCCCTGGCGCTCGCGGGGGCCCTGGACGTGGCGGATCCGAAGACCGGGCTGACTGTGGCCTGCTGGCTGGCCCGGGCGGGGCAGTGGCAGCGTGCCCTGGACCTGACCGAAGCCGAAGCCGAAGCCGCGGACTACCCGGCGTTCGGCAACCCCGGTCCGCTCCGCCACTATCTGCGTGCCTGTTGGTTGGAGGAACTCCTGGATTTCCGGGCCGCGGCTGCCGAGCGCACGAAGGCCCGGTGCGCGGACTCGTGCTACGCCTTCCCCTACGGCCTGGATGACTATGACGCGCTGCTCCGCGCCCTCGAAGCCGACCCGCGCGACCACGTGGCCCACGGACTCCTGGGCTGCTGGCTGCTGGACAGCGGGCGGACCGCCGACGCTCTGGGCCACCTGGAGCAGGCCATGGCACACGGCAGCACAGACCCTGTGGTGTGGCGGAACAGCGCCCTGGCTGTGACCAACACCGGTGGCGACCCCGCCACTGCCGACAACTGCCTTGCGCGGGCTTTAAACCTCAGTCCGGGGGACGCCCGGCTTGTCTTTGAACGGGCCGTGCTGTCGGGGCTGCGCGGCCTGCCTGCCGAGCAGCGTATCGCGGACATCGAACAGCAGGGGCCCGCCGTCCTGGCCCGTGCTGATCTCGCCGTCCTCTACGCCAACCTGTTGACCGACGTCGGACGCGCCCACGACGCCCTGGCACTCCTGGCCTCGCGCACCTTCCAGCCCTTTGAAGGCGGCGAGGGGCTGGCGCTCGCCGCCTACGACCGGGCCGCGGTCCAGCAGGCGCGGACGTTAATGGAGCAGGAGCCGACGGCGGCAATCACCCTGCTGCGCGAGGGCATCGCAGCGCCGGCGAACCTGGGCGAGGGGCGGCATCCGGGGGACAGCATGGCTGAACGGCTCGTGGCGCTGGGCGATGCGCTGGAACGGTCAGGTGGCGGCGTGGCTGCGAGGGAGGCCTGGGCTGCAGCCTGCGGCGGGGGGAATGCGTTGGCCGTGGATCGGGGTCCGGCCGGGCCGGCCGACTACTGGAGGGGTGTGGCTTTCATCCGTCTGGGGAGGCGCCAGGAAGCGGACCGGATCTGGGACAGCCTGGAAATCCGGGCAGCCGAACTGGAGGCGGCGCCCGCGCAACCCGACTATTTCGCCACCTCGCGGCCGGAGCTTTTGCTGTTCGCCACTGATACCGCTGCGTCGCGTGGCGCTGCGGCGGCCTCGCTTCGGGAACTGGCCAGGCGCGGCCGGCTGTCCGGGCCCCTGCAAATGAAGGAAGAGGTCTCCCGGTGACTGAAGAACCGCGATACCTCGGGTCCGGGACCCTGGAAGTCGACACGCGCAGCCTGACCGGCGCGCCGCCGGCGCACCTTCCCTCCCGCATGGCCATCTCGCTCTGGGACTTCTCCTGGTACACCCGCGCCGAGGACGGCGGGCCGTACGCGGACCTGGACAAGGCGTGTGCCAAGGCAGCGGAGCTCGGGTACAACGCCATCCGCATCTGCGCCGCGCCGTTGCTGCTCTTCGGAGGCCTGGGCCTGGACGCGCTGGCGGAGGATCTGGAGATCGAGGGACTGGGCACGGCGCCCGACGGCGGTATGTACGGCCGCGGGACGCGCTGGTATGACGCCCCGGGCGGGTACAGGCTGAACCTGCGGCAGCGGCTGCTGGACCTGTTCGACGCCGCCCAACGGCATGGCCTGGTGGTGGTCCTGGCCAGCTGGGAGTACCAGCAGTCTCCGGTGTTCGCCGCGTCGCCGCAGTGGTTCGAAGCCATCGATGCCGTCCCGCTGGCGGACCGGTACGGGGTCCTGGCCGCAGCCTGGGACCGGTTGATCCGGGCGGTCTCCGACGCCGGGCACCGGGACAGCATCGCCCTCGTGGAACTGCACAACGAGGTGGACTTTTCCATCCTGCCGGCCCTGGCCGACGGCGGCAGCGAGCAGGTACAGCGCCTGCGCCGGCTGCATCCCGACCTGCTGGTGACGGCCAGCTACGGAAAACCCCCGCACCTGGCCATGCACACGGTGCCCGACGGCCTGGGTGCAGCGCAATTCCATGTCTACAGCTATGGCGTGCTGGACGCGCTGCAGCAGCAGATCGACATTCGGTCCGAGGGGACCGACGGCTTCCCCAACCCGGCACTGCGTGCGCTGCTGCGGGCAGACGCACCTCCTTTTCCGGACTACGGCCGCCTCGCCGCCTGGAAATACCGCGCCACCGTGGTGACCGACCAGATGTTTTACGGCTACGACTGGATCGACCCGGACGCGTGGGACACCTGGCTGTACAACAACTACGGTCCCTACCGGGAGGTGATGCGGCGCGAGATCGAGTCCCGCGTCATCGCCATCGCCGCCTGGGCGCGGTGGAAAAACGTGCCCGCCCTGGTGGGTGAGGGCTGGATCGGGTACACCCCGCTCCTGGGCACGTTCGAGGAGGGGCCGGTAGGGCGGGACCTGGCCGAGCACGGCATCCGCACAGCCCTGGACCATGGCGTATGGGGCATGGTGCCCTGCTCCAACGCGGCTCCCCACCATCCCCTGTGGGCCGACGAGGCGTGGCAACGCCGCGTCAACAAGCTGATACTTACCGCCCCTGCGAACTGAAGGACTCCCGCATTGACTGGCCAACACACCGCCCTTGAGCTGCTGACTGCCGTCCACCGGCCTTTCGCCGGGCGGCGGCAACTGCCTGCCATGAGCAATACCGAGGACGTGCACAACCGCTGGCGGCTTACCAGCCACTATCTGGAGCGCGACGGTGGCCCTTACATTCCGGTGTCGGGGGAGATCCACTTCAGCAGGCTTCCCCGGAACCGCTGGGAGGACCGGCTCCGGCTGATGAAGGCCGGCGGCATCACCGTGGTGGCCTGCTACATTTTCTGGATCCACTACGAGCCGGTGCAGGGGGAGCCACGGTTTGACGGCAACCTGGACGTCGTTGCCTTCGTCCGGCTGTGCGCGGCCCTGGACCTGGACGTCGTCCTGCGCATCGGGCCTTGGGCCCACGGCGAGGCCCGCAACGGCGGGTTTCCGGACTGGGTGCAGGCCGCCGACGTCGGGCACCGCACCAACGATCCCGCGTACTTGGCACTGGTAGAGCGCTGGTTCAACCTCATTGGTGCCCAGTTGAACGGGTTGACCGGGCCGGGCAGCAACGTGATCGGCATCCAGCTGGAGAACGAGCTGTACGACCAGCCCGGGCATATCACCGAGCTGAAGAGGCTGGCGCGTGCGTCGGGGATCACTGCCCCGATCTGGACGGCGACTGCATGGGGCGGTGCCGATCTTCCCTTGGAGGATGTGCTGCCGGTCTTCGGGGGCTACGGCGACGGGTTCTGGGTGGACGCCGACGCTCCCTGGAACCCCACCTTCAGACAGCACTACCTCTTCAGTCACCAGTGGGACGATCCCGGCATCGGCGCGGATTTGCGCGAGCATTTTTCCGGGGCGGAGGCTTCCGCTCCGCGCTCGCCATCCGAGCTCTACCCGCCTGCCACCTGCGAGCTGACCGGCGGCATGGCTACTGCGTACCAGCGCCGGCCCTGGCCTTCGGGCAAGGATGTGGCGGCGGTGGCGAACAACAAGATCGGCAGCGGCTCCAGTTGGCAGGGCTACTACATGTTCGCCGGCGGCATGAACCCGGGGCCGGAGCTGCAGGAATCGCAGGCGACGGGTTACCCCAACGATCTTCCGGCATTCGACTACGACTTCCACGCTCCGATCGGCACCTCGGGCCGGCTGGCGCAGAGTTTCGGGCTGCTGCGCCGGCAGCACGCGTTCCTGGCCGCGTTCGGAGAGCTTCTGGCGCCGATGCCCTCCACGCTGCCGGACCGGGTGCCCTCCGGGGTGGAGGATTCGGCGACCCTCCGCTGGGCCCTTCGCTCCGATGGGAACTCCGGATTTGTCTTCATCACCTGGCACCAGCCGCATATTCCCCTTCCGGAATACTCCGGTGCGCAGTTCCGGCTGGACCTCGATGTGGAGACGGTGACGTTTCCCGCCGCGCCCGTGGACGTTCCCGCCGGCACCATCGCGGCGTGGCCGGTGAACCTGGAAGTTGGGGGTGTGCGGCTGCTGTGGGCCACGGCAACGCCGTTGACCGTTCTCGATGCCGACGGTTCGGCCACCCTGGTCCTTGCAGCCGAAGAGGGGATCGAGCCCCAGCTGTGTTTCCAGGAGGGGACGGTGCTGGAGGGCCCCGCAACTGCGCTTGGGGGCAACGCCTATGTGGTTGCTGCCTCTGCTCCGGTGACGCTGGCTGCGGCTACCCCCACAGGTTCCTTGGCAATTTTGGTGCTGCCCGCCGTATTGGCGGACCAGACCTGGGTCCTGGATACCTCGTGCGGCCGGGAGCTGGTCCTGTCCGCAGATCCAGTCTGGCTGGATGCCGGGGGCCGGCTGTCGGGAAGGTCTGGGGGAACGGCGGCAGTCCGGCGGTACTCCCCGGAGCCTGGCTGCTTTGAGGACGTGGCCGTCGAAACGGAGGGACTGGAGCCCGCACGCCTGGCCGTGCCGGTGGAGCTTGTCCGCTCCGCGCAGGCCGTTCCTGCGTTCTTCGGCTCACTGGCGGGCCGGGCCGGAGCCCCGGACGATGCAGCCATCAGCCACTCCGCAGCGGTGTACCGGCTGGAACTTCCGACGGCGGGACCCACCACCGGGGGAGGGCTGGCTGAGTTGGAGGTCGCCTGGGCGGGCGATGTCGCCCGCCTTGTGGTGGACGGCAGGGTGGTGGCGGACCGTTTCTGGGACGGCTCCCCCTGGATCCTCGAAACCAGTGACGTGGGCATCCAGCCAGGTTCCGACGTCGTCCTTCAGGTCCTGCCGCTGCCCAAGGCAGCCAGGGTGGGCGTGCCCGCACCGGCCCAGCTCCGAAGGGATGCCGTGGACGGGGACCTGCTCGCCCTGGACAGCGTGCAGATGGTGCACTGGACTGAATGGCGGGAAGCCCGAGCCTGAGGCGCCCCTCCGGCGTAGGATGGACGTTTCGTGACGGAGGGAGCGGATGTGGAGCGGGCACACGGGTTCGCCAACCAGAGGCTGGTGGTGGTGCCACGTCCGCTGGTCCGTGAGGCGCTTGCCCGTCCCATCACCCGGCACCTCGTGGTCACGGACGCAGGCGTCTTCCCGGCCGCGGAGGACCATGGACGCTACCGTCCGGGCGGTGCCGAGGAAACCATCATTATCCTCTGCGTGGCCGGACGGGGCTGGGTGGAAACCGCCGGTACCCGGACCGACGTAGGCAAGGGAACCGCCGTGGTGCTTCCCGGCGGAACCGGCCAGGCACATGCATACGGGGCCGCGACACATGATCCATGGACGATCTGGTGGTGCCACGTGCGGGGAAGCGATGTCCCCGAGCTGGTTACGGAGGCCGGGATACGCCCCGATGGACCCATCATCCCGCTGCTGGCCGTGGACCGTTTGACGGCCATGCTGGATGAGATCATCACGGCACTGGAGAAGGACCAGTCACCGGCGCGGCTGGTAGTTACGGCGGGCATGGCGTGGAAGCTGCTGGCCACGCTGGCGGTGGACCGTCGCGTCCCTGAGAAGGGGACACCGCTGCAGCAGGCGATGAACTACCTGGAGGAACGGGCGGACGGGACCATCCGGCTGCCCGAGCTTGCCGCGCTGGTGGGGGTGTCGTCGTCGCACCTCAGCAAGCTGTTCCGCGAGGCGACCGGCGGGGGAGTGCTTACCCATCACACAGCCCTGAAGATGGCGCGCGCACGGCATCTGCTGGATACGACCGACCTGACCATTGCGCAGGTGGGCCGGGAAGTGGGCCTGCAGGACCAGTTCTACTTTTCCCGCCAGTTCCGGCGCCTGCACGGGGTCAGCCCCAGTGTCTACCGGGCGGAGCGGAAGGGGTAATTCATCTTCCAGTCCTGCAGCTAGAGCAGGGGATGGTCCTGGTTGCCCTGTTTGCCGGCCCCGACGGTGGTGCGTTCGACGATCTCCTGCGCGATCGCGTACACCTTGCGGTTCGTATCCTGGCTCAGTTGGCTCATGAGCCCGTAGGCCTCGTCGGCCGTGATGCCGGTGCGCCCCATCAGGATGCCCTTGGCCTGCTCAATGACCGACCGGTTCACGGCCGACGCGGCCACCGCCTCCGTGGCGAGTTGGTGCCGGTCCGAATGGATTGACGTGGTCAGGTCCACGATTACGCCCCAGACACCGATGGGGGTGGTTCCGTCCAGGATGTAGTCGGCAGAGTAAAGCAGTTTGTGCTGCCGGTCCTTGCGGTCCCGGATGGACACATAAATGGATGACGGCCCGCCGTTCTTGGACACGTGCTCCCAATACGCCTGGACCCTTGGGCGGTCTTCGGGCTCGAGATGGGGCATAACCATGTCCATGGAGGGGACCACCTCGCCCCGCTCATACCCGTACATGCGGTACAGCCCGTCAGACCAGCGGAAGATTCCGTCCTCGAAGTAGTACTCGACAAGGCCGGTGGGGCAGTCGAGGAAGTCGTTTTGGTGGACCCTCCCCTGCACGGGTCCTGGATCATTGCTGCTGGCTGTCAATAAAGGGCCATTCCTACGTGCGGTACGCGGGCTACCCCCTGCCCGGCGCGAAAACACCAGAATATAGCAATTGGAATGCCAGTTAGTGTCGAGTCCCGGCGCAGCCAGGTTCACCGGCCACGTGAATCCGTGGTGGCTTTACCCGGTGCGGAACGAAATCAGCACCTTGCCGGACCTGGTGGGGTCTTTGGCAAGCTCGAAGGCTTCAAGTGCCCGGGTGGATGGGAATTCGTGGGTGACCACCGGCTCCACGTACAGGGATCCGTCGGCCAGGGCGGCCAGGACGTCGTCAATCTCAGCATTGAAGCGGAACGAGCCCACCAGCTGGAGTTCGCGGGTGATGGCCAGGGAGATCGGGACGGGCTGGTCGCCGCTGGGCAGGAGCCCCACCATGACCACGCGGCCGCCGCGCATGGCGCCGCGAAGCGCCGACGCCAGGCCGCGGTGGTTGCCTGAAGATTCCAGCACCACGTCGGCCTCCACGGCTGCGATGGCGTCTGTGTCGGTGGCGAGGATGGTCCCGGTGGCGCCCACCGCCGTCGCGATCTTCAAGGGCTCCTCATGCATGTCGACGGCGATGATCTCCGTGGCGCCCGCCCGCTTGGCAACGGCCACGACGAGGCTGCCGATGGGACCGCTGCCGATCACCAGGACGCGTTTGCCGGCAAGGTCGCCGGCCTGGGCGACGGCATGCCACGCGACGCTGACCGGTTCGGTGAGGGCGGCGGCGCGCAGGTCCAGGCCCCTGGGGAGCGGCCGGAGCATCCTGGCGGGCAGGACTGAATAGCGGCTGAAGGCGCCCTGGGTGTGCGGGTAGCGCGCGGCGCTGCCCAGGTAGGTGCAGCCCGGCGAAAGGTTGGGTCGGTCTTCCGGGTACCGGACGCCCGTTCCGCCCGGGGTGGCAGGGTGAACGGCGACGTTGGTGCCGACGGCGGGGCCGGAGCCGTCCGCCGCGGCCTGGACAACTGTGCCCACCACTTCGTGGCCCAGCACCAGGGGTGCGCGCAGGATCGATTCACCGGCTGCCCCGTGCAGCCAGTAGTGCAGGTCCGATCCGCAGATGCCGCCGTAGGCGATGTCCACCACGGCTTCGTGGGGCCGGGGGGCGGCCTGTTCGACGGTTTCGATCCGGAGGTCGTTGACGCCATGGACCACAACGGCCTGTCCTGACAGTGCGCTGCTTGTTGCCGTTGCCATGTCAGACCACCGTCGTCATTCCGCCGTCGACAAAGATTGTTTGGCCGTTCACGTAGTTGGAGGCGTCCGAGGCCAGCCAGGTGACAGGCCCGGCCAGGTCCTCCACGGTTCCCCAGCGGCCGGCCGGTGTCCTGCCGAGGATCCATGAGTTGAAGGCCTCGTCATCGACCAGGACCTGGGTCATTTCGGTGTGGATGTAGCCCGGGGCGATGCCGTTGATTTGCAGACCCTGGGAGGCCCATTCGGCCGTCATGGCCCGGGTCAGGTTGCGGAGCCCGCCCTTGGCGGCCGTGTAGGCGCCGATGGTTGGCCGGGCCAGGTCCGACTGGACCGAGCCGATGTTGATGATCTTCCCGCGCTTGCGCTCCAGCATCCGGCGGGCCACCTCGCGGCCCACCAGGAAGGCGCTGGTGAGGTCGGTGGCGAGCACCCGGTTCCAGTCCGCCACTTCCAGTTCCAGCAAGGGCACCCGGTGCTGGATGCCGGCGTTGTTCACCAGGATGTCGAGCGCGCCGAAGGTTGCCTCGGCCTCGGCTACCCCCGCCGCCACTTGGCCTTCGGCTGTGATGTCGAAAGAGACCGCGCCCACCTTGTCGTCACCGAAGATGGCTGCCAGTTCTTTGCGGCTGGCTTCCAGGCGTGCCCCGTCCAGTCCGTGGAGTACCACCGTGGCACCGGCCTGCGCGAGGCCCGCGGCCAAAGCCTTCCCGATGCCCCTGCTTGATCCGGTGACCAGGGCCGTCCGTCCGGTCAGGTCGAATGGTGATGCGTGGTCCATGGAGGGGGCCTCTTCTCGATGTGCGCTGTGGGATTACGTGGTGGTGGTCAGTGGCACTTTACGCGGTACCCATAGTGGCGATGGCCTGCCGCACCGCGGCCAGGTCCAGGTCGCCCAGGCCTTGGGCCACCACATCCGCGTAGAGGTCGATGCCGGCCGAAGCCATGGGAGCGGCAGTGCCGGCAGTGCCGGCGCTTTCGAGGACAAAGGAGAGGTCCTTGTGCATGAACTTCGCGGGCCCCGTCGGAGTGTAGTCCTTTGCCGCCAGTCGGGGGCCCACGAGCTCCAGCACCCGGCTGGCTGCCAGGCCGCCGGACAGGACCTCAAAGAGGGCGTGGACGTCCATGCCGGAACTTTCGGCGAGTTCGGCAGCCTCGGCGAGTGCCGCCGTCGTGGTTCCTACGATCAGCTGGTTGCATGCCTTGGCCAGAGATCCCGCGCCCAGGTCCCCGAGCAGGCGGACTGACGAGCCCATGGCTTCCAGGGCCGGCAGGATCCGCCGGAAGTCCTGCTCCGATCCGCCCGTCATGATGGCGAGGGTTCCCCGCCGCGCGCCGTCAGTGCCGCCGCTGACCGGCGCGTCGAGCACCGAGGCGTTTCCATTACTCGCGTCCGCAACAGTGCTGGCGAAAGCCCGCACACCAACCGGCGACACGCTGCTCATAACCACTACGAGCGTTCCAGGGGCGGGCGGCACCTCCCGCCACGCCTCAAGAAGCCCCGCCGCGGCCTCTTCGATGAATGGAAGGTCGGGGAGCATGAAGATAAGGACGTGTTCATCACGCAGGTCCGTGACGCTGTCCACGCCGGTCCCGCCCAGCCCCTCGAGCGCCCGGACGGCACCGGGGGAGCGGTTCCACCCCTTGACCTGCCAGCCTGCCTTGAGCAGGTTGGCCGCCATGGGGGCACCCATGAGTCCCAGCCCGACGAACCCTGCACGCTGGGGCGCAGGATCCGCCGGGGCGGGCACGGTGGTGCCGCTGCTCACCTGGCATCCTCCACGAGCACCAGGTCACGGCCGTTGGTCTCGGGGGTGACGAACGTGGTGACGAAGGAGATTGCTGCCAGGACCAGTGAATAAAGCGCCGGAACGAGCCAGGAGTGGTTGGTGGCGGCCAGCAGTGCCACGCCGATCATCGGGGCGAAGCCGCCGGCGAGTACCGCGGAGAGTTCACGGCTGAGGGCCACGCCGGTGAAGCGGTGCTGGGAACCGAAGAGTTCGGGCAGCAGCGCGCACTGCGGGCCGAGCATGGCCTGCACGCCGAGGGCGATGCCCACCACCATGACCACCCAGACCAGGGCGACGTTGCCGAGTGTGACCAGGTAAAACGCGGGCAGGGCGATGACGGCCTGGAAGAGCGCGCCGTAGCGGTAAACGGGAACCCGGCCGTAGCGGTCGGACAGGGCGCCGAAGGCAACCACCAGCACCGCGGCGAAGCCGGCGGCAATCAGCAGGCCCGTGGGGCCGATGAACTTGTCCCCGGCAAAGACCCCCGCCGGCATGCTGATAAAGGAGACCAACAGGGCAGAGTAGATGGACGAGTTGCCGTTTTCGCCCATCCGCAGGCCGATGCCGATCAGTACGTTTTTCTTCGAGTGCTTCCAGATCTGGCCCACCGGGTTCTTCACCACGGCCTTGTGCTTTTCGAGTTCCTGGAAGACCGGGGTCTCCTTGAGCCGCAGCCTGATGAACACCGCGATCGCAATCAGGATGATGCTTGCGAGGAAGGGAACGCGCCACAGCCAGCCGTGCAGGACTTCCTTGTCAGCCAGCGCCATGAGGGCGAAGGTGCCTGCGCCCAGGAGGGTGCCCAGCTGGATGCCCACGAAGGGAAGGGAAGCAAAGAAACCGCGACGGCGGCGCGGGGCCACCTCCGAGATGAGGGTGGTGGCGCCTGCCTGCTCGGCCCCGGCGCCCAGGCCCTGCAGGATGCGCAGCGTCACCAGGAGCACTGCGCCCAGCATTCCCGCCTGGTCAAAGGTGGGCAGCAGGCCGATGGCGCAGCTGGACAGGCCCATCAGGCCGATGGTCAGGATCAGCACCATCTTGCGGCCGAACCGGTCGCCGATATGGCCGAACACCACACCGCCGAACGGCCGGGCGGCGAACCCGACGCCGTAGGTGGCGAAGGAGGCGATGACCGCTCCGCTCTCCCCAAGCGGGGCAAAGAACAGCGGTCCGAAGATCAGGGCCGAGGCAAGGCCGTAGATGTAGAAGTCGTAGTACTCCAAGGCGGAGCCTACGGAGCTGGCAAGTGTTGCCCTTCGCAGCTGGTCCGGATCGACGACGGCGCCGTCCGTGATGGCCTGCGGTGAGTTAGTACGAGTTGTCACGAAAACTCCCTCTAATGCACTCCAGGCCCCCGTTGGCCTGGTGGGATAGCGACAACACCTGTTGTGCCGGTCACTATGCTGAACACAATACAGCATCCTGAACGGCTGGCGATAGTTTTCAGTTTTGCGAAGGGGTTAAGCGGGGGCGGGCCGCGCCTATCCCATGGGGTTGCCCAGGGAGTGGGCCAGTCCCTGCAGTTCCTTGACCATCTGGGATCCCTGCTCGGGGGTGTAGGTGGCCTTGAGTGCCGTGACGGAGAGCCCAAGGCTGGGACCGTGGGCGCCGCGGGTGGGGACGGAGACGGCGAGGCACACCACCCCGGTGGTCGATTCCTCATCTTCGAAGGCGAAGCCCTGCTCGCGGATCTCCTTCAGCTGTGCCTTCAGTTCCGCGCCAGTGCGCAGGGATTTGGGGGTGAGGACGGGGAGTTCGGCGTTATCCGGGAACATCTCCTCGATGTCATGCCAGTTGAGCCGGGCGATCAGCGCCTTGCCCACTGCGCAGAGGGAAACGGGCATCTTGTCGCCGATATTGGACGTGAGCCGTACGGCGGGATGGCCTTCGTAGCGGGCAAGGTAAATCACGTTCGCGCCGTCCAGCATGGCGATCCGGACCGTCTCGCGGGAGAGGACGGAGGCCTGTTCGCAGTATCGGTAGAACTCCTGCACCTCATCCATGCGGCCAAGGTAGGCCGCGCCGAGCTCCACGAGCTTGCGGCCCAGGGTGAACTCTGCACCCTGTCTGCTGATCAGGCGTGCTTCCTCCAGGGCCAGCAGGAGGTTGGAGGTGGAGGACTTGGGAATTCCCACCTCGCGCGAGAGGTCGCTCAGGGTCAGCCGTCCGGTAGCCGAGGCAGCGAGGGCGTCCAGTACGGCTGCTGCCCGGGTGACTGCCGGTGCCGGCGATGAGGCTCCCGGCTTTTCGGATGAAGCGGGGGTATGGGAATCGACCATGATTCTCCTTAGGTCGCCGGACGATGGCTGAGCGTTCAGTCAACTGAACGCTATCCATCATAAAGGCGTCGAGGCCGCTGCCGCCGACGTCAGGCTACGGTGCTGCTCAACGTGCCGATGCCTTCCACCACGATGTCTACCCGGTCGCCGGGTTCCACGGGAACGGCGGTGTCGGGTGCCCCCGTCATCACGACGTCACCCGGTTCAAGGGTCAGCCAGGACGTGACGTAGGTGAGGCACTCGACCACGCTGGAGGGCAGGTTGAACGTGCCGGACCTGGCCCTGGCGGTGCCGTTGACGTGGACGTCGATGGCCGCCTGCTCGGGGTCCGGGAGTTCAGTCTCTATCCAGGGACCCAGGGGGGTGTAGTTGACGCCGGCCTTGCCCTGGAAGTTCCGCTCGTCCACGGCGTTCTGGTCCACGTTGGTGACGTCGTTGACGCAGGTGTAGCCCAGGACGTGCTCCAGGGCGTTCTCCGCTGTGAGGTCCGTGGCCGTTTTGCCAATCACGACGGCGAGTTCACCCTCCGCATGGACGATGCCGCGATCCCGGGCCGCCACAATGGCATCCTCGGGGCTCGCCACCGTGTGGACGGACTTGTGCCATGCCTGGATGGGCAGGGGATGGTCATTCAGGGTCCGGTTGTGGCCAATGCCGATGACGACGGCGGGTGCCACCGGGGCGAGGAATACGGCCTCTTCGTGGGGAGTGGCGTCCCCCGTGTAGCAAAGGGGGGCCTCGAAGGGGTCGCTGACGTGGTGCCACGTGCCGTCCCGTTCGACGGCATGCTGGGCACCTGCTGCTGTATTGATTCTGGCGATACGCATGGGTGCTCCGGCTTAGTAGAAATGCACGGTGTCCACGAGGTGGGGGAGATCCCCGCCGTCCAGGAACGTCCGGAGGTTGCTGCAGAACCGCTCGGTGATCAGCCTGTTCTCCGCCGCGCTGAGCGCGGAAGTGTGCGGCGAGACCATGACCTTCGGGTGGTTCCAGAGGGGGCTGTCCTGCGGCAGCGGTTCCACGGCGAAGACGTCCAGGCACGCGTAGCCCACCTGGCCGTTGTCCAGCGCCTCCAGCAGCGCCTCCTCATCCACCACGGTTCCGCGGCCCACGTTGACGAAGGTGGTTCCGGGCTTCATGGCGGCGAACAGTTCACGGTTGAACAGTTTCTCCGTGTAGGCGGTCCCGGGCAGTGTATTGACGACGGCGTCTGCCGCGGCCAGGAGGCCCGGCAGGCCTTCGTTGTCTGTCACTTCGTCGATGCCGTCAATGGGTTCAACGGTCCGTTTGGTGCCGCTGACCTTCATGCCGAGCGCTTTGGCTATCCGGGCCGTTTCCAGGCCGATCTCACCCAGGCCGGTAATAACCAGGTTGGATCCGTTGACCAGCCGGGTGGGGACCCGGAGTTCGGGCCAGACCTTTGCCGACTGGTCCTGCGCGAGTTCCGCGCTCCGCTTGAAGCCGTTCAGGATTCCCATCGCTGCGAATTCCGCGAGGGGCAGGGCGTGCACTCCGGCCGAGGTCGTGATCTTGAACTTCTGCAGGATGTCCTGGCTGAGACCCGAAGCCTTGACGGCCCCGCCCGCCCCCGCCGCCATGGCGTGGACCCATTGCAGCTTTGGATTTTCGCGTGCGATCCGGGCCAGCCCCGCAGGGCTCTCGTTGGGGAAGCCGTACAGCACTTCGGCGCTGTTGAGCATGGCCCAGTAGCATTCCTCCTGCTCCTCGCTGCGCTTGAAGGCGGGATCACCGGCATGGTCCGCCGGGAAACGTTCGGGAGGCAGGAGGTCCGGTTCGTAGAGGACGGTGATGGACGGGTCAACGGCACGGATCCGTTCCACGAGCTCAGCTTCGAGCGGGACGGCGATGGCCACGGTCTTACGTGAAGTCATGCGTTCAGTATAGTGGACGGCGTTCGAAAAAATGTCCCTGCATGGGCCGGTGTTCAGGGGCCCGGTTCGTGAAATAGGACTTCCTTCAGGGTTGACCTCGCGGCCTGGTCAGCTCTTGCTGCGGTGGTCGGCTTGTTCTACGAGTTCGGTAATCCAGGGGCGGTGGCCGCGGTGGAACGCCATGCCCTCCGGAAGCCCGTCCATGCTGGGGACAGAGTCCCTGATGTTGATCGTGACGCGTCCGCCAGCCAGCGGTGCATTGGTGATCTGCAGGTCGCCGTAGGATTTTGGCAGCACCGGGTCCATCCAGACTCCGCCGCGGGAAACATGGGCGTCGTAGCGCATCAGGCTGGTCAGCAGCAGGATCGGCGAGGTCGCCGCCCATGCCTGGGGCGAGCAGGCGGTGGGGTAGGGGACGGGTTCGGCAAATTGATCGCGGCTGAACCCGCAAAAAAGCTCCGGTAGCCGGCCACCGGAAAATTCAGCTGCCTCCAGCAGCGCGGTGGAGATCCGCTGCGCTTCTTCCACGAACCCGTAGCGGACCAGGCCTGCCTGGATGATGGCGTTGTCGTGGGGCCATACTGAGCCGTTGTGGTAGCTGGCAGGGTTATAGGCGCCCATGTTGCTTGCCAGCGTGCGGACGCCCCAGCCGCTGAACATTTCGGGTGACATCAGGTGCCCGGCCACTTCCGCAGCTTTGTCGTCGTCCACCAGGCCCAGCCACAGACAGTGGCCCATGTTGGAGGCGCACGCGTCGACCTTTTGCTTGTGACCGTCGAGGGCAATGGCGTAATAGCCCCGCTCCGGGATCCAGAACTCCTCGTTGAACCGCTTCTTCAGGACCGCTGCGCGGTCCGCATATGCGGCTCCGAGCCCATCATCGCCGTCGTCGTATGCCATCCAGGCCCTGGCCAGGTATGCAGCGTAGACATATGCCTGGACTTCGCACAGCGCGATGGGAGGTTCGGCTAGCCGTCCGTCCGCGAAATTGATCCCGTCCCACGAGTCCTTCCACCCCTGGTTGACCAGCCCGTTGGGGTTGAGCCGCTGGTATTCGACGAACCCGTCACCGTCCTTGTCGCCGAAGTCGCGGATCCAGTCCAGGGCGCGGTCCGCGTGGGGCAGCAGGGCGTTGATGGTTTCCTTTGCGAAGCCCCAGCGGCTGACAGCGCCCAGAACGTCGACGAACAAAGGGGTGGCGTCCACGCTGCCGTAGTACGTGGATTTTCCTCCGAGTGACAGCCCACTGGAGACATCCAGCCGGACTTCGTGGAGGATCTTCCCCGGTTCCTCTTCACTTACTGGATCAACCACGCTTCCCTGGCGGTCGGCAAGGGTTTGCAGGGTGCCCAGTGCAAGGGAGGGGTCGACCGGAAGCGCCATCTCTGAGGCCCAGAGCGAATCGCGGCCGAAGATGGTCATGAACCATGGCGCCCCGGCTGCCACCACCACCCGGTCCGGATGGTTCGGGTCCTCGATCCGGAGAGCGCCCAGATCGTCATAGCTGCGACGGAGGGTGCGCTCGATAGCCGGGTTTCCCATCCGCAGCATCGGGATCCTTGCCACCCACTCCCGGCGGCGCCGGTCACTTGGGGACAGCCCGCCCCCCGAGTGGCTGAAGCTTGCCGGACCTGACTTCCCGGTGGCCGGTACGGCGCTGATGAGTGTGGACCATTCCGACCTTGGCTGGACGATGGCCCGGTATGTGATGGTTTCCGGCGTCACGTCCGCACCGGGAGCATTGAATGCGATGTCCTTTTGGACGTCCTTCCACCTGCCACGGATCGCCAGCATGCCCGCGTCAGCGTGCCGGAGCTCTTCCCATTGCCTCCGGATCCTGGCTTCCTTGACTTCGAAGAGGTCAGCGAAGTCCGAGCCAACCACCAGCTGCAGAGTGCATTCGATGGGTTCAAGGGAGAAATTGCGGATGGTGACTTGTTCCCGGATGCCTTCACCCACCTCACGCAGCCGTTCCACGATCAGGGGGCTGTCCGCATAGCCGTCAGAACGCGGAATACGGCCGGCGAAAAGGGCCCGGTAGGGTTCCTTAAGCTCGGCAGTGAGCGGCTCCAGCGGCAGCCCGTTCACTGTCAGGGCCCATTTGGAAACATAACGGGTGTCCTGGACGAACAGGCCATGGGGATGCGCTGGATTGATATCTCCGTTGGGCATGGAGATGCAGAAGGACGAACCTTCCACCAGGGTGACAGTTCCAGCCCCTAAAGGTCCGGCTGCCGTATCAGCGTTCCACCCCGCCATTACCTGTCTCCTTGGGAACTCGACAACCGCTGGCCAGGGGCCATCGGGCCCCTGTTTCTTGACCATGGCGGCTCTCTGCTCGACGCTACGCTTGCTGCGGTTTGGCCGCCAGAGTCCCATGCCGGGATTTTGGAACCCGGGGCCATCTCGTCGATAACATTTCCGACGACAGAACCGAGGCACCACATTTTGCGCTGTTGGACCTTTTGGCTGTTCGTCGGGGACAGGGGTGCGTCGCTGATGAAAAGGGCGCCTACGGCTAGCGGAAACCGCCCAGCTTTGACCCGGCCAGGTTAAGTACGTCCTTCAGCATCGCCAGCGCCGCGCCCTTCGGACTGGAGCGGCCTCCTTGCACAGTGATGTCCCCGGCCTCGGGGCAGCTGAAGACCATGGCCTTTTCCGGACCAGTGAGGGAGAACAGCGGGTCGCCGGGCGGCACAGCTTCCAACTGCACGCTGACCACCATGGGCCGGTCCAGGGACGCCCTGGCAACGCCGCGGAGGCGCAGGCCGTTCCCAGTGGCAGCCAACGCCCTGGCGGGGGTGGTGGAGTCGATTGGCTCCGTTTCCACCGCAATCCGGGAAACGTCCCAGTCCCACAGGAGTCCGGCGATCAGCCGCACCTTGGTGGCTGCATCCTGTCCGGACAGGTCCGCGGAAGGGTCTGCCTCCGCAACGCCCCGCCGCTGTGCTTCCGACACCGCCGCCTCAAGCCCGGTGCCAGCGGAAAGCTCATCCAGGATGAACGTCGACGTGCCGTTGGGGCAAGCCCGTACGCCGGTACAGCCCATCCCCCTCAGCGCAACGCGGGCCATGTCGGCAGCGGGAAGTGCAGCGCCGGTGGCCCCGGAAATGCGGATCCGGCCCCCGCCTTGGCCAGCTGCACGCTCAAGGTCCCGCCAATGGCTGAGTACATGGCTCTTCGTCGCCGTCACCACATCGACGCCGCTCCTCAACGCAGCAATCGCCTCGTGCAGGACACGCGCGTGGGCCTCGGGTGAAGAAGGCAGCGCCTGGACCAGGATGTCAGCCCGGGTAAGGGTAAGAGTCTCCTCGATTGGCCGCAGAGGCCCCCAGGAAGAGCGCTCCGGCACTGGGCAGCCGGGCGCAAGGAGAACCTCCGTCCCGTGACCCCGGACCGCGGCAACCTGCAACAAGGAATCCTGCTCCAAAACGGAGTCAACAAACGCCCGTCCCACGGCACCGGACCCGGACAGGACCAGGCGCACGCCCAAAGCCATCTACTTGTTCGTCAGCCGGTACCGCTCGATCTGCCGCAGCCGCCGCAGGAGGCTGTCGCGCCGCGGGTGCGGGACGACGTCGGGCGCTTCTGCGGTGAGGTCCACATGCCTGGTGCCGTACTGCCAGAGGAGGAGGTCGTCCAGGAGCCGGTCCGGGCCGGGGGAGTAGCGGTGGTCCAGGGCCTTGCGGACCTCGGTGATCCGGTTGGCATTCAGGAGCCCGGCCAGCTGCATGGTCTGGTTCAGGTCGTGTGCAGCGAGCAGTTCGGCGGCCCAGCCCCAGTCATCGTCCACTTTCCGGTCAACGTGGGGGAGCAGCGTTCGCCAGACGTCGCGGATCCGGTTGGGCGTGAGGGGGGCTGCCCCCTCGCCGTCCATGTCCCAGTAGCTGCGGACTTCCTCATACCGCTCGTGCAGGTCGGCGAAGGCGGTTTCCACCGTCTCCAGCATGGCAGCGGTGGCGGTGAACTGCCGGTCGAAGTGTGGCGTCCAGGCGCGGGGATCCTCGGCCTTGAAGCGGATGTCATGCTCGATCTCGCTCCAGGCATGGGCGAAGATGGTGCGGATCTGGCACTCGAAAAAGTAGCTGCCGTTGGGCTGCGCGTCCGGGTTGAAGACCTGCTGGTATTCCTTGACGGCCTCGTTCTGGATGCTCCGCAGGATCAGGTGCCGGCTGGAGTAACCGTAGGTGCCGGACTCGATGGAACCGATGTCCTTCTCGCGGTCCCCGCGGCAATCGAAAACCTGGCGCTGCCGCTTGATGATGTTGGCCACCACGGCGTTTTCCGCGGGCAGCTTGGTGATGACCCGGATGCCCACCATGTCATTCAGCGTGCGGAACGGGTCCGGGAATTTCAGCAGCCGCCGGCCGCCCGGCTCCAGCGGTTCCTCGGTGCGGGAAATCTTCTCCTTGAAGGACTCCACCGTCTTTGTGCGGCCGGTGACGAACAGCGGCGTCACCTCGCTGTCCTTCAGCATGCCGCGCAGGGTCAGCAGGACGTCGCGGGTGACAAGCTTCAGGGCAGGCCGGACGCGTTCATAGATCTCCACGTTGTGCTGCACAGACTCGCGCAGCGGGGCGTCCAGGCTTTCCCAGTTACTCGGCATGATCCCAGCTTACGGCCGGGGTCCGACACGAGCCGGTCAAAAAGCCCTTACGTTGCGGCCGGCGATGTGGACCCGCGCACCACCAGCGAGCTTTCCAGCGTCAGCTCCTCCTGCTCCAGCTCCTGGCCCTCCATTAGCCGGCGCAGCTGTTCCCCGGCTTTGAGGCCCAGCAGCTTGGCCGGCAGGTGCACGCTGGTCAGGCCGGGGCTGCTGGTGGCGGAGTACGGGAGGTCGTCGAACCCGGCCACCGCCAGCTCCTCCGGAATCCGGACCCCCGCCACGCGTGCTTCCTGCAGCACGCCATAGGCATGCGTATCAGTGGCGCAGACGACGGCGGTCACCCCCTCGCTCTGCCAGTCCGGCCACGCTGCGGCGAAGGCGGCCGCCGCCTCGCCGACGTCGATGGTGGTGGCAGGCATGTGGTTCGCATCCACAGACATGCCCAGTGCAGTGGCCTCGGCCAGGAATGCCTCGCGGCGGATCGCGAAGGTTTCCGTCCCGGTGACACTGTCAAGGTAGGCCACCCGTCGGTGGCCAGCGGCGGCGAGGTGGGAGGCCAACTCCCGGGCCCCCTGCGCGACGTCCAGGTTGACGGCCGGGGCCAGCGATTCAAGGCCGGGCGCGTCCAGCAGGACCAGCGGCCCGGCAATCGAGAGATCGGCCAGGAAACCTGCGTTCGGCGCGTCCACCAAAAGCCCGGCGGGACGGAGGGACATCAGCTTCCGGACGTCGTCGGCCTTGGGGAACTCGCCCGAATCCGTGACGGAAAGCAGCAGCTGGTAACTGGGCCCCAAGGATTCGCGCACCCCGCCGATCACCTTGGCGAAGAACGGGTTGGAAATATCCGGCGCAACCAAAATCACGATGGAACTGACGCCTTTGGCCAGCGAGCTGCCGATCCCATCCACCACGTAGCCCAGCTCGGAGATGGCATCGCGCACCCGGGAAATGTTGTCCTCCGAGACGCGGCCCGCCGTCTTGCCGTTGGCCACCAGGGACACCGTTGCCACCGACACCCCGGCCCGGGCGGCGACCATCGCCGCCGTCACCCGCCTTGGCCGCGCGCGCTGCTGCACCTGTTTGCCGGAATCCATACCTCGATCCTATCCGCCGGTGGACCAACTAGAGAGGGCAAGGCGTCAAGCGTTTGACGTGCGCTGATACCCGACCAACGTTAAGCGTTTGACGCACGCCACGTAATCCTGCCATGATCGCTCCCGGAAGACAGAAGCCCCTGCCCCAAAGGCAGGCCCCAATGACGTGGAGAACCATCGTGGAACCAAATCCGCAAACGAACCAGCAAGAACCCAGGAAGATCATCCTGGACTGCGACCCCGGCCACGATGACGCCGTGGCCCTCCTGCTGGCGCACGGCAACCCCAACATCGAACTGCTGGCCGTCACCACCGTGGTGGGCAACCAGACCCTCGAAAAAGTCACCCGCAACGCCCTGGCCGTGGGCACCATCGCCGGCATCACCGGCGTCCCCTTCGCCGCCGGCTGCCCGCGCCCCCTGGTCCGGAGCATCGAAACCGCGCCGGACATCCACGGCGACTCGGGCATGGACGGCCCGGCCCTGCCCGAGTCCACCATCGAGCTGGACCCGCGGCACGCCGTCGACCTCATCATCGACACCGTCATGGCGCACGAGCCCGGCACCGTCACACTCGTCCCCACCGCCGGCCTGACCAACATCGCCATGGCCGCCCGCAAGGAACCGCGAATCGTCGAACGCGTCAAGGAAGTTGTCCTCATGGGTGGCGGCTACCACGTGGGCAACTGGAGCGCCGTGGCCGAGTTCAACATCATCATCGACCCTGAGGCCGCGCACATCGTCTTCAACGAGAAGTGGCCGGTGGTCATGGTGGGCCTGGACCTCACCCACCAGGCGCTGGCCACCCCGGACGTGGTGGAAAAGATCGCCGCCATCGGCACGAAGCCTGCAAAGTTCGTCACCGAGCTGATGGACTTCTTCGCGCATGCCTACAAGGACGCCCAGGGCTTCGACTACCCGCCCGTCCACGATCCCTGTGCCGTCGCCTACGTGATCGACCCCAGCATCGTCAGCACCCGCAAGGTCCCCGTGAACATCGAACTGACCGGAACGCTCACCCTGGGCATGACCGTCGCCGACTTCCGCGCCCCCGCCCCCGCCGACTGCCACACCAGCGTGGCCGTGGACCTGGACCACGCGCGCTTCTGGGACCTCGTCACCGACGCGCTGGTCAGGATCGGCGAGCCGGGCGCCGGCGACAAAACCAACAAAGGCAACGCGGACGACGGCGGCACGCACGTTGGTGCGGCCCGCACCCAAGGCGGGGCAGCCGACGTCGTACGCCCGGACAGTGCCCACCTCACCGCCGGAGGGGTCAAGTAAATGACGACCGCAACCCTGGCTGAAACCAAGACCGGCCGCGGCAACATCGCCGCCCTCATGACCGCCCTGCTGGCCGCCTGCGTGGCCTTCCAGCTCAACGCCTCCATGCTCAGCCCTGCCCTGGTGACCATGGGCCAGAAACTCAAGGCGGACCAGGCCCTGATCGGGCTTTCGCAGACATGGTTCTTCACCGCTGCCGCGCTCTTCTCCCTGTTCCTGCCGCGCTTGAGCGACATCGTGGGCCGCAAGAAGGTCCTGGTGGGCATGATGGTGCTCATGGCGGTGGGTTCTGTCATCGCCGCCCTTGCCCCGGACATCACGTGGCTGTTCGTGGGCCGCATCATCCAGGGTGTCAGCGGCCCCACCGTCCCGCTCTGCCTCATCATGCTGCGCTCGGCCGTCAGCAACCCGCGCAAGTACGGCACGCTGATGGGCCTTATTACTGCCGTCAACGGCGGCGTGGCGGGCGTGGACTCCTTCGTGGGCGGCTACTTCGCAGAGCACTTCGGCTTCCGCAGCATCTTCTGGCTCATGGTGGTCCTCGCCGTCGCGGCCACCGCCCTCATCCTGCTCCTCGCCGCCGAAAGCAAGCCTGCCGCCGGCACCCGGATGGACTGGCTGGGCGTGTTCTTCATCGTGGTGGCCGTGGGCGCCCTCCTGACCGCCCTGAACGAAGGCTCCAAGCTGGTGGCCGGATTTAACCCAGGCGTGCTGGTGCTGAGCCTGGCACTGGTGCTCGTGGCCGCCGTCGCGTTCCTTGCCTTCTGGCGAACCGAGCAGCGTGCGGCCCAGCCCATGGTGGAAACGGTCCACCTCCGCCAGCGCGCCACCTGGGCGCCGCTGCTGACCACCACGCTGACCATGACCGGCATCTTCGCCGTGATCAACGGCATCGTCCCCGCCTACGTCCAGGCCGCCTCCCCGGGGTTTGGCGTGGGACCCACCGAGATGTCGCTAATCATCCTCACCCCGTACGCCCTGCTCGGCTGGATTGTAGGACCGCTGAGCGGGAAGCTGGCCCCGGTCCTTGGCTACACCAAGGTGCTGCGCATCGGGCTCCTTGGCAGCATCGCCGCGCTCGCCATCATCGGGTTCCTTGGGCTTCACAGCCTGCCGATGATGATCGCCGGTACGGTCTTGCTGGGCATCATGTACGCCGGTACGGTCAACATCATGCTCAACGGACTCGGCGTTGTCCTCTCGCCCGCCGGCAACCCCGGCTTCCTGCCCGGCATGAACGCCGGCGCCTTCAACCTCGGCGCGGGCCTGAGCTTCCTGATCCTGCCGGCCGTGCTGGTGGCGACGTCGGCCCTTGGCGATGCGGCGGCGTCGTACCTGACCGTGGTGGTGGTCGGCCTGGCGCTGACTGTGGCCGCGTTCGCTGCCTCGCTGCTGATCCCCAAACCGGTTGAGGCCGAGGTGGCACCATGAGTGCCGCAGCCTCCGGGGTGGGCCGGATCGTCGTCGTCGGCTCCCTCAACGCCGACCTCACCATTTACTGCGACCGCCTCCCGCAGCCCGGCGAAACGGTCCAGGGCCACGGGTTCGCGGTGAATCCGGGTGGCAAGAGCGCCAACCAGGCCGTCGCCGCGGCGCGCCTGGGCGGCCACGTCAGCCTGGTGGGTGCAGTGGGGGAGGATCCCAACGGCGCCATGCTCGAGGCCTCGGTGGCCGGGGCCGGCGTGGATGTGGGGCATGTGCGGACCTCGGGCGAACCCACAGGTGTTGCCGTGATCGCCGTGGACGCCCGCGGTGAGAACAACATCATTGTCTCGGCAGGCGCCAACGGCACGCTGTCTCCGAAGGACGTCGCCGAGGCCGCGGATGTCATGGAGGGCGCCGCCGTGGTGAGCCTCTGCCTGGAAGTCAGCATGGACACGGTGCTTGCGGCCGCCCAGGCAGGGCACGACGCCGGCGCCACAGTCTTGCTGAACCTCTCGCCGTATGCGGAGATTCCGTCAGCCCTGGCCGGGTTGGCCGACATCCTGCTGGTGAACGCGCATGAGGCCGCGCTGTTCCTGGGTTCTTCGGTTCCCGCTGCCGGCGCCGCTGCCTCTGAGTGGGATGCGGTGCGGTCTCGGTTCTCTGAGCGGGGAATCCAGCAGGTATTGGTGACGCTGGGTTCGCAGGGTTCCGTTGTGCTGGACTCGCTGGCTTCGGCGGGTTCCCGGGTGGCATTTGTCCAGCCCATGCAGGTGCAGGCCGTGGATACCACCGGGGCGGGTGATGCCTTCACCGGTGCGGTTGCTGTTCGGCTGGCGGCCGGTGATGCGCTCGCGGACGCTGCAGCCTTCGCCTCGGTTGCTGCGGCTCTGGCCACCACTCGCAAAGGCACCCAGGCGGCCTACCCGGAAGCGGCCGACGTCGAACGCCGCCTCCGCACGCCCTAACCCCCCACCCCTCGCCATCCTTGTCTGAGCGCTCCGCACCTTTTACACCCGTCCATTGCTGACTACTTGTCGTTTTCAGGCTCGAGAACGACAAGTACTCAGCAATCGATGAGGGGGCGGGGCACTAAGTAAGAGCGTCCAGCGTGACACCGGTGTGCTCGGCGAGCCGGTCCAGCAGGGCGTCCTGGAACTGGGGATCCTGGGTGGCGGGGTGCGGGGTCTGCCGGCGCTGGTGGTACCAGTAGCCGCCGCTGGCCAGCGCCGCCAGGTCGTCGCTGGTGGCCAGCCATTCCTGCGTGCGGTGGCCCAGTTCCAGGCTGTCCGGTGCGGACCGGCCGCCCATCCTCGTGGGCACCCAGCCGGGGTCCACCGCGTTGCTGGTGACGTTCGGAAAAAGCCGGGCCACGGCTGCCGCCAGTGCCGTGACCTGGAGCTTGGTGGTGGAGTAGGAGGCCGTCGTCGTCCGTCCTGACCAGTCCAGGCCGTCCAGGCCGGTGTCGCCGCCGCGGTGCATGCCGCTGCTCAGGTAGATGAGCCGGCGGGGGCCGGAAATGAGGGCCGTCAGGAGGTAAGGTGCCACCACGTTCACTGGCAGCAGCGCGGCGCCGTTCAGGACACCAGCGTTGTGGATGACGGCGTCAATGCCGCCGATCCCGTTGACCTGGTCGGCGATCCCCCGGACTTCCGCCGCCTTGGCGAGGTCCCCGGTGACGCACTGCGCCCCGCGGTCCAGCAGGTGCTGCACCGCGGGGAGCCGGTGGGAGGAACGGGCGTGCACGATCACCTCGTGGCCGTCCTGCAGGAGCGAGGCGGCGGCGGCCCGGCCCAGCCCGTCGGTGGATCCGGTAATGAAGACGCGTGCCATGCGGGACCTCCCTGGTTTGTGGGTGTTGTCCCTACGCTACTTCTGCCGGCTTTAGTTCATGACGCAGGCCGCGCCCGGCAGCAGCGGGTGCGCTCAGCGGCGTTTGCGGCTCAGGACCAGCGTCAGCAGTCCACCAAAGGCAAGAAACAACAGGCCCACTATCAAAAGGCCGCTGTTCACGCCCGTGTTGGCCAGCGTTGATGGAGTTGAGGAGTAGCCCACTGGCATTGCCGCAGCGGCTGCATTGGCTGCGACACCGCCGAAGGCCAAGAGTCCGCCGGCGAAAGCGGTACCGAACAGGCATCTGCGGAAGGTGCGGTGCATCATGGGGAATTCTCCTGAAAGTTGAATTGGGGCTACTGCTTACCCCGGAAGCTGGCGCGTGCCCGCGCGAAAGCGACGCGGGGAGGGCCTTAACTAGTCAGGTGAAGAGCCGGGGTCGAAGGACACCGGAGAGGGGGCGGTAAGCAAAGGGCCCCCGATGGCAGACGTCCCAGCTGCCGGGGCTGGGAAGTGAGGTGAGCTGGTCCAGCCCGAAGCCGCCGGGTCGTTGCCACCGGATAGGCTGCTTCCGCTCGTGGCAGCACTTGGCACGGCAGGGGGAACATCCCACGGCGTGCGGAATGGCTCGTCTTCGGGGCCGGCCTTGAAAAGCACCGGCGTTACGGCCGCAAGCTTCATCTGGACGCGGCTTTCCGGGCTGGTGCTTTGCAACAATCCGGGGGACTGCGCGGGACCCGTCACGCCCCCGGTGGTCTGCGGCAGTTCAGCAGCTGGGGGAGAGGCAGGTGCGGGCTCCGGAGCGGGAGCCGCGGCGACATCCGTAGTGACGGGAAGGACCGCGACGGGCTCTGCTTCCGGGGCAGCGATGGGCAGGGGCATTGCGTCGATGACCGGTTCAAGGGCCGGTTCAAGGACCGGGTCCAGGGGTGCCAGGACGGTAACTGCCAGCGGAACAGCAGCCCCCACCGTCCCGTCCACGATGCCATCCACGGCAACCACTGCAGGATCCACCACAGCCGCTACCGTTCCCGAGGGCACAAGCTCGTTGGCCGCCGGAACCGACTGCACAACATCCTCGGCCAGGCCGGAGACCTCCTCCGCGGCGGGGCGGAGGGACGGCGCCGGAACAAGTGAAGCAACCGTGGAAGCCGTGGCCGTGGCCTTCCCGCCGTCCGGCCCTGCCATCACCGGTTCCGGGGCATCTTTACCCTGGTGGGTAAGGTTGGCGGCGGCAGAATCCAAAACCCCCGGAAGCAAGTCGCGGGAGGGTGAGGAGTCAGCCGACGCGCCCGCGGCCGACAGGGCAATCCAGGCTGCAGTTGCCGCCACAGCGAGCAGGAGGGGCCGGAGGAACGCCCAAGCAGTGCTTTCGGACTTCACTTGGTACCCCTCCCCACAGGTGCGCTTCGGCAAGCAATGCTGTCCACCATAAGCACAGGTCAGGTGGCAGGTCCAAATGCGGTGCGGCAGCGTCAGATGGCATCCGTAGGGGCAGCGCGGTGATCAATGGCTGCGGTAAGTTCGTCAATCCGGTCCATCCCGGCGTTGAGTTTTTCGACGGCCGCCCACAGGTCCGGGTGTTGCTCCCGGACCTGTTCCAGGTCCGTGCCGGCCGATCGGAGCGATCCGAGATCGAAACTGACATTGGTGCGTGCACCCGCCACGGCAGCGCGGAGGGCACCGAACGCGACGACGACATCCGCTACCAGTGCACGGTTGCCATTGGTCGCCAGCCAGGCGAGGTCGTCGATCGCTTCGATGGCCCGCTCGCCAAGGACGGCGGAAGCAGCCGCGGCCTCCACGGATGCGCGGCGGATTGCTTCGTCCCGCTCGTCCCCCGGCTCCAGCCGGAAGGCAGCACCGAATGCCTTGGACGCCGAGGCGTCGTCATCTGCCAGTCGAAGGGCTTCCTGCCGCAGCGCACGGGCGCGCTCCCGGATCCTGTCCGGCTCGCCGCCCTCGTCCCCGCTGTAGCCGGCGACCATCGACGTCAGCGACGCCGCCACCGCCAGCATCAGCCCCGTGCCCGCCCCGCCGCCGGGCGAACCCGTTGACTCCGCCAGCGCGCGCGTCCATTCCTCAACCGTCGATTCCTGGGTGGTCACTTCAGGCTTTTCCATACCAGGAGGCGTGCCCACAAAGGCCTCAGGCTAAACGATGCAAGGGCAACGGAACCGCGGACCGCACAAACTGGCCCAGTTTTCACGGCCGTGGCCCCGAAAGTCCGCGGCATCTCCGCGGAACCGGGCAGCTAAAGTGGGCCAGTGTGACGCAACGCCACCGCTATGACTACGGCCAGGACCCCGACCAGTGGGGCGAACTGTTCCTGCCAGACCTTCCACCCGGTGGGAAACACCGAGGCGTAGTGGTGGTGATTCACGGCGGTTACTGGCGCTCGCAGTACGGGGCAGAACTGGGGGAGCCGCTGGCGAAGGACCTCGCCGAACACGGCATGGCCGCCTGGAACCTGGAATACCGGCGGGCCGGGAACGGCGGGGGCTGGCCCGGCACCTTCCAGGACATCCTCGCTGGGATCGACAAGCTCGCCGCGCTCGCGGAACCGCACGCACTGGACCTGGGCAAAGTGGTGGCGCTGGGCCACTCGGCCGGCGGCCACCTGGCAGTGTGGGCCGCAGGCAGGGACCGGTTGCGCGGGCTTGGGCCTGCGGACGGCCTGCAGATGGAGAATGAGGGCGTCCGCCTCACCGGCGTGGTGAGCCAGTCCGGCGTCCTCAACCTGGCCGAGGCCGAACGCCTGAACCTCAGCAACGGAGCCGTGGCCAACCTGATGGGCGGACCGTCGTCGGACTTCCCCGTGCGGCACCGAATGGCTGACCCTATGGCCGCCCTGCCGCTGGACGTCCCGGTCATTGCCCTCCACGCAGCGGAGGATGTGGACGTGCCGCTGAGCATGTCCACAACGTACGTGGATGCCAGCAGCGTGGGCCCTGTGCCAGCGGAGCTCGTCATGGTGCCGGGCGATCACTTCTCCCTGATCGACGTCACCGCGGAAGCCTATGTGACGTGCCGGGAACTGGTGGGCAGGCTGCTGCGCTGACACGAACTGCTGGCAGCGGCCTATTTCTGGCAGAGTATGACCATGCTCACAGTGATCGGCGAAGGCCTTGTTGACGTTGTCCAGCGCGCCTCCGGAATTCAGGCCCACGTGGGCGGCAGCCCGCTAAACGTGGCAGTGGGCCTGGCCCGGCTGGACCATCCGGTGCAGTTCATCGGCCGCTACGGCCGGGATGCCTACGGGGATTCGGTGGCAGCGCACCTGCGGGCGAGTTCGGTGATGCTGCCGGTACCCCCGGATGACTTGCCTACCAGCGTGGCCACTGCGCTGATTGACGACGACGGCGCGGCCACCTACACGTTCGATCTCGCCTGGGAGCTTCCCGGCATGGGGGACCGGCTCGGCTTCATGCTGCAGGGCACCACGCTGCTGCACACGGGGTCCATCGCCACGATGCTGAAGCCGGGCGCCACCGAGGTGCTGGCTGCCGTCGAATACGCCCACCCGTCCGCCACCATCAGCTTCGATCCGAACTGCCGGCCCAGCATCATCACGGACGTGGATTATGCGCGGGGGCAGGCGGAGAAGTTCGTCACGCTTTCGGATGTGGTGAAGGCGTCCGACGAGGACCTGGCCTGGCTATACCCGGGGGAGGACGTGCTGGATTCGGCGCGAAAGTGGCTGGCGCTGGGCGGTGACGAAGGACCGGCAATGGTGGTGGTGACCCGCGGCGCGGAGGGCCCCTGGGGTGTATGCCGCGCCGGCGAAACATCCGTTCCCGCGCCCAAGGTTGAAGTGGCGGACACGGTGGGTGCGGGGGACTCGTTCATGGCGGCGCTGCTGTCGGGCCTGGTGGACCGCGAGCTGGACGGGGCGCAGAACCGGCAGGACCTGCGGGAACTCCCCGTCGAGGCCTTGGCTGAGCTCCTGGAGCACGCTGCCCGTGCGGCAGCGGTCACGGTCTCCCGTCCCGGCGCGAACCCGCCCACCCGCGCCGAGCTGCACGGGGTTGAAAAGCGCGGCGCCGAAAAGGAAGCCTAAGCCGGAATCGGCTGCTCCCTAAGTGCCGTTTTGAGGGTTCAAAAGGGCATGTACGCAGCAATCGATGGGTTCTTCTTCGGCGGGCGTCACAACTGCGGCACGCAGGGGCCGCTTCCCAGCAGCGCAAGCCCCGCCCGGTCGCCGGCGGCGAAGTCCTGCACGCCCTTGTTCTCGGCATACATGAGTTGGCTTGGATCGTTGACGTGGGCCAGGCCCAGCACGTGTCCGAGTTCGTGCATGATGATGGCCCGCACTTCCGCGGCGCCGTCCGCCCGGCTGGCCATGATGCCGGCGAGGTCAGGGGCGTCCAGGCTGATTTGTCCGGCGGCAAGGACCAGCGGTTGCCCCACGGCTTCCGCGTACCCGCTCCCGCCGAGGCCTGCCACGTTTCCCGCGAGATCGGGGGTTTCCGTCGGCGTTGACCAGGCGATCAGCACTGGGGCCCAGCGCTTCCCGTAGCGGTCAGGCTGGAAAGCTTGCCGCTGATCGGCCGGCGCCTCCGTAGTGGGTCCGTCGTAGACGAACTGCAGCCCGGAGGCACGGGAAACTGATGCCACCGCTTCGCTGATCAGGGCATCTCCACCCGGCAAGGCATTGTCCGGACGCACAACATAGTGCACGGGGCGGCACGGATCGTACGCTACTAGGGACTGTCCCGCCCTGGGCGACTCCTGCAGCACGAATGCAGTGGAACCGGTGCTTGCCGGTGGCGTCCCGAGGGGAGAAGGAGCAGCCTCGACGCCGGGCGGCGGCACCTTCGCGCCGGGCAGGTACGGGGCAGCGACAGGGAGGACCACGCGGTCGAAGAGCGTCGGTGTGAAATACAGGCAGACCACGACGGCGATTCCCAGCATCGTCCTGAACTGCACCGACCGCTTCGGCCGGCGCTGTTGCTTCCTTGGCCGGCGCCGGAATTTCCGCCGGCCAGGCGGGGAAGGGTCAGGACTGCGCCAAGATGCCGGGGGCTCGGCCTTTCCAAGAGCTTCATCGATGGCCCACTGCGGGATCCGTCCGCTGGCGGAACGGCGGACGTTGGGTGGGAGAAAACCGCCTGGGACCTCCGACAGCGAATCCCTGTTTGTCCCGAAACCGTGCACCGGCACCCCCAATCCTTCGCCGCCCGCCGCAGGGCAACCCCCTCAGCCTAGCGGCGGGCTTTCCAGCCTTGGCGCCGGAAAAGCACAGGATTTGCGCAAGAAATCAGCGCAGCAATGGATGGGGGTGAGAGCTACTCCTTGCCGAGTCCCGCCGCCGAGGTCTTGTCGCCGGACACGCTGTTGAGCGCCCGCAGGTCGAAGATGCCGTTGATGTCGGCCTGCTTGGTAGTGCCGGCAGTCACGCCGTCGGCCAGGAGCTTCTGGTAGGTCCCGGCCAGCGGGTCCACCGTGAAGACGATGTTCTTCAAGGAGCGGTCAATAACGTCGGGCTTGAGCTCGGCGCCGGCAGCTTCCTTCAGTGCCGCGTTGATGACGGTGGCCTTCTCACTGGTGGACGCTGAGTTCAGCCACTCAACCGATTTCACGTGGCCCTTCAGCAGGGCCTTGACGGTGTCCGGGTGGTCCGCGGCGAATTTCCGGTTCACGATCAGGATGGTGGTGGGGAACTCGCCCGGCTTGCCGGACAGCGAACCGTCCCACAGGTCCTTTTCGTCCACCAGTACCTTGGCTCCGGCGGTCAGTACCAGGCGTGAGGCCCATGGCTCAGGCAACCACGCGCCGTCGAGCTTTCCATCCTGGAACAGCTTGAGGGTCTGGGCGTTCTCCGTGGGGTTGATGGCGACGTCGCCGCTGCCATCGACGTTTGTCTTGTATCCCTGGGACGAAAGCCAGGCGCGGAGCGCCACGTCCTGCGTGCCGCCAAGCTGCGGCGAAGCCAAGGTCTTGCCCTTCAGGTCCGCGGCGGAGTTGATCTCCGGCTTGACCACCAGCTGCGCACCACCGGCGGCTGCGCCGGCGATGATGTTGACGGATTCGCCCTGGCTCTTGACGAACGAGTTGATGGCCGGATTCGGTCCGATGTAGGTGGCATCGATGGCGCCCGCGTTCAGCGCTTCGATGGCTGCGGGGCCGGCGTTGAAGACCTGCGTGCTGAGCTTGGTGCTGCCGAGTTCATCGGCGATGAAGCCGTTGCTGACGCCCACCAGTGCGGGGGCGTGCGTGACGTTCCCGAAGTAGCCCAGCTTCAGTTCGGCGGCGGGGTTGCCGGACGGGACGGTCTCCTGCGTGGCGGCAGGGGTGGCGCTGTTAACGGAGGAGGCGACGGCGGCACCCCCGCCAATGAGGGCCAGGACGGCTGCCGCGATCCCAATCTTCAGGCCTACCGAGCGGTTGGGTTTGGCGGACTGGCCGGCGACGATGCGGGTGGAGCCTTGCTGGTTCTGCGGACTGTTGTCCTGCGGGTTTGCCATGGGTAAATCCTTTGCTGGGGCGGATGCTGAGACGAGATTACGGAGCGCCCGGCGGCCCGACAATCGATCATGTAGCAGGCGTTCACGGGGCGACTCGCAGGCTCAACGCGGCGTAGCGGGAAGTCAAAATTCGTCCCGGGACGTCTTGGTTCGGGCTGATAGGCAGCCGGTATCGGCGGCGGATGCGATCGACGCTTGCTTTTCCTGTTTCGCCTGCATTGATTCAGCTGCCGCCTTGGTGGGTACGTGGCCCGCATGGGGATTTTGAAAAACTAGTCAAGGAGACTCTCATGTTGCTTTGGATCGCCATTATCATCGCTGTTCTCTGGCTTCTCGGACTGCTCGCGAACATCGGCGGCGGCCTTATCCACATTCTTTTGGTCGTTGCAGTAGTCGTCCTGATCTTCCACTTCGTCACAGCCCGGAAGCGCGTCTAGGCGGGCAACGTCCGGACTAAGACTTCCATGCAGGAATGAGGTCCCGCCGCTGGCACTGTGCCGGCGGCGGGACCTGCTGCTTTTCAGGCCGCTTTGACCAGGGGGAGTTCGTCCCAGTGCGTGGTGTACCGGGGGGAGCGCATGTCCCGTTTCATGGTCCAGTCCAAACCGGACTTGATGCCCGCGTGCCCCAATCCGATGGCACCCCGCCCGAAACGCCTGCTCACGTCCTCAAGCAGCGGCCCGATCCCGCGTTCCTCATGCCGGTTCTCGAACGGCTCCAGCGGCGGCTGGTTTCCCGTGGGCCGCAGGTCGGTCAGCATCAGGCCCGCCTTGGCGTACTTCAGCCCTTCGCGGGTGTGGGGCAACAGGGCGTGCGCGGCCTTGGTGAGCAGCAGCGGATCCGCCGTGGGCATGGGCAGTGAGACGCATACCGAGGGGTAGGCCTGCTCGTTGTCCCGGAACGGGGAAGTGGCAGCGAACGCCGTCAGGACCTTGGCCTGCAGCCCGTGCTTTGAGAGCCTGGCGCTCGCCTGCTGCCCATAGATGCTGAGCACCTCCCGAAGGCCTGCGGTGGTGGTCACAGGCGTGGCGAAGGAGCGGGAGAAGATCAACTGGTCGCGTCCAATCCGTTCCTCCTCCATGGGGATGCACGGGGTGCCGCGCAGCTCCAGGACGGTGCGCATCAGGACCACGGAAAACCTGTCGCGGATCACCACGGGGTCCGCGCGGACCAGGTCCAGGACGGTGAAGATCCCCAGGACGTTCAATCGCCTGGTGAGCCGGCCGGCGATGCCCCAGATCTCATCCACGGGCAGGCGGCCCATCAGTGCCTCCCGCATGTCTGCCGGGACCGACTCCCAAAGGCAGACCCCGCCAAAAGCAGGATTGTTCTTGGCCCACTTATTGCAGAGCTTGGCCAGGGTCTTGGTGGGCGCAATGCCCACGCAGACCGGGACGCCCACGTGCCGCCGGACTGCCTCCTTCATCCTGCGGCCCAAGGCCAGCAGCTCTCCCGGGCCGCCCTTCACGCCCAGAAATGCCTCATCAATGCTGTAGACCTCCAGCCAAGCCGAGTACCTGCCCAGCAGTTCCATCACACGGGCGCTGATATCCCCGTACAGCTCATAGTTGCTCGACTTTGCCACCAGGCCCCACTCCTTGGCCCGCGGCGCGAGCTTGAACCAGGGTTCACCGGTGGTGATGCCCAGGGCTTTCGCCTCGGGGGAGCGGGTCACCGCGCACCCGTCGTTATTGGACAGCACCACCAGCGGGCGTCCCTCCAGGGAGGGGTCGAACGCGCGCTCGGCCGAGGCATAGAAGCAGTTGACGTCCACATGAGCGATCTGCGGCATCTGCCGCATCACCATAGGCTTAGCCATGGGACTTCCCAGCCTTCACGGCCTCAAACATGGTGCAGGCACCTGGTGGCAACGCCCCAGACGGTCAGCTCGGACAGGGCGGGCACACGGATGTCCGGGTACTTGGGGTTTTCCGCCTGGAGCAGCACCCCGGTGCGGGTGATGCGGAGGCGCTTGACCGTCAGTTCGCCGTCAAGCACCGCGATCACCACGGATCCGTCCTTGGGCTCCAACGCCCGGTTCACGATCAGTTCGTCGCCGTCACTGATGCCCGCTCCCTCCATGGAGTCACCGGTCACGCGGACCACGAAGGTGCTGGTGATGTCCTTGATCAGGTGCGCGTTCAGGTCGATCCGGCCGTCAAAGTAGTCCTGTGCGGGCGACGGAAAGCCCGCCGCCACCGCCACGGGCGAGATCAGCACCGAGAACAACGAGGCACCCGCGTCTATCACGCGGGGACCGACAATAACGCCCACAACACACCTTTATTCGAAAATATGTTCGATAGTTTCAGTGTAGCCCCGGAGGCTGACAACCGGCACTCCTCACGGCCCAGGGCGCGGAGAGGCTAGGCTGGGAGCACTGTCAGCTCTGGGGGAAGCGGATGCGGTTCGTGCGGTTTTGGCTGGTTCCTGCAGTGATACTCGCCGCGCTGACGGGCTGCGAGTACAGCGGCCCGCCGGAGGGGCAGGCGAAGCCGTCAGCGCCGCCGACAACGGCACCTCGGAACCTGGACACCGACCAGGCGCGGGGAGTGGACTTCCTCATGAACCCTGCGGACGGCGCCGCCAGCCGCTACGCCTTCCGGCCGGTGCCGGCCGCCCCGGAACTTGCCACCGCCATGCTGCAGGGCGCGGACGGGCTGAAAGTGGTGGTCCATTCCGGCCAGCCTTCCGCTTCCGGGCCTGAGGCGGAGCTCAGAGGCACGCTGGCCAAGGACGGGGCAGGCTGCGTCATCCTGCAGTCGGAGGCTGGGGATGATTACACGCTGATCTTCCCCGAAGGAACCAGCCTCGATGGCGAAACACTCCTCCTGCCCGCCGGCCCCCGGCTTGCCATCCGCGACCCGGTAGCCCTCACCGGCAACCGGGTCCCCGCCGACGAAAGCGTGAGCATGTGCCTGAATTATGCCCGGCTCTACTCCGTGGAATCGGCTGCCATCATCCCCTGATGAAAGGGGCACGTCCGTGATCCAACAGACGCGGGAGGTGCGTTGCGGGGAAGTACGACGACGCCCTGCCGCCTTCCAGCGCACTCCGGCTGCCCAATGACCCACGTAGACTTGCAGGATGCGGCTGGTAGCAAGCGATATCGACGGAACGATCCTCGGGCATGACGGAAAAATCAGCCCCCGCACCGTCCGCGCCTTCCGCGCCTGCCGTGATGCCGGCGTCGAACTTGTCTTTGTTACAGGCCGGCCACCCCGGTGGCTGCACCCCCTCGAAGAACAGCTGGGCCACACCGGTCGAGTGATCTGCTCAAACGGCGCCGTGGTGTGGGACCTGGAAGCGGACTGCCTGGTCTCCGCCCGTACCCTGGCCATCAACACTGTCCTGGAAGTCCGGCACATCATCAAGGAGCTCCGCCCGGCTGCGCTGTTCGCCGCGGAGACGCTCACCGGCTTCCATCTGGAACCGGGCTTCATCGAGAACGAGTCCAGCGAGCTGCTCGCCGAATTCACCCCGGCGCCGCTGAAGGACACGCTCACGGGCGAGGACTCTGTGGTGAAATTCCTCGCCATCGTCCGCGACGGCACGCCTGACGACTTTCTCGCCGAGGTGGCTCCCGCTGTCGGACACCTGGCAGCGGCCACCCATTCTTCGCCTGGCGTCGCGATGCTGGAACTGTCCCTGCCCGGTGTGAACAAGGCCGTCACGCTGGCCGAGTATGCGTCCGCCTTGGGCATTGGGGCCGCTGACGTAGTGGCTTTCGGGGACATGCCCAACGACATTGAAATGCTCCGGTGGGCTGGCCACGGCTATGCCATGGCCAGCGGCCACCCGGAGGCCATCCGCGCGGCGGGGCAGCAGGCACCGCATTTTGACGACGACGGCGTGGCCCAGGTTTTGGAGGCCCGCCTCGCTTCCCTGGGCGTCCAGTTTTCCTGACCCCAGCCTGCCGCATCCGGCGCCACCGTTTTCCCAGCTTCCGCTCACCTGGCGTTTACCTTCCCGCCGTAGCGTCAAGCGTGGAGAGCAGGCACCTCCGCCGGCTCGAAGGGGGTAACGATGGCAAGAAGCACCAAGCAGCACGCAGCCGAGGCGCCGCTCCACGCAGCAACGCCCGCTCCGCACTGGAAGCAGCTGCGCCAGGGCGACCGGGTCCGGGTCCTCTTTTCACCCGGCTTTGAATCGGGCGGCGTGGTGGACACCATCACGCCGGACCACACGGCGGTCTGGGTCCACCTCGACGGCGGCCGCGGGCGGACCCTGCTGCACTGCGGTGACGGCGTGGACATCCTTCCCTGCGCTGGCTGAACTGCCGCGCTGACTGAAGGCCTCGGGCCTCGGGTACGCTCGCAGTGTGACCCTGCCCTTCTTCGAGCACCCGGACGACGCCGGGCGGCAGCTGCCCATCGCCATGGCCCACCGCGGGTTCTCGGGCGAGGGCCTGGAAAACTCCATGGCCGCGTTCCGCGCCGGCGTTGAACTCGGCTTCCGGTACCTCGAAACGGACGTCCACACCACGTCCGACGGCGTGCTGCTGCTCTTCCACGACGAAACCCTGGACAGGGTGACGGACGGCAAGGGCCGGGTTGCGGAGCTGCCCGCGGCGGAGGTGGCAAAGGCGCGGATCAACGGCCGCGAGCCCATCCCCACCTTCGACGAACTGGTAACCCAGCTTCCAGACGCCCGGCTCAACCTCGACGTCAAGGACTGGGGCTCGGTCCGCAGCACTGCGGCCGCCATCGAGCGGCACCAGGTGCACCACCGGGTGCTGGTCACCAGTTTTTCGGACCGCCGACGGCGGGCGGTGCTGAAGCTGCTCAGCCAACCGGTGGCTTCGTCCGCCGGAGTGGCCTCGAATGCCCTCTTCACGCTGCTGGGCCCGGTACTGCCCCGCCCGGTGTTCCGGCGGCTGATGCGCCGGACTCTGCGCGACGTGCACGCACTGCAGGTACCCGTCCGCTATGGACGGATACCTGTAGTCACTGCCGGCTTCATCCGGCGCGCCCATGAGCTGGGCCTGGTGGTGCACGTATGGACCATCAATGAGGAGGCGGAAATGCACCGGCTCCTCCACCTTGGCGTGGACGGGATTGTCACGGACCGGGCGGACCTGCTTCGCGACGTGCTGCGGGCGCGCGGCCAGTGGCGGCATGCGCCCGGGCCGGAGGACCCGGCCGGCTGAAGCGCACCCGGCTTATCCAACCTGTCGGGAGACTTAGCCGCGGTCCGCTTCGGTGGGCGCTGTCGCATCGCCGGCCAGGCCGCCGTCGTCCGACGCCTCGTTCTGCTTTTGGTCGTTCCGGGCCATGCCGCTGTGCGCCCTGAGGTTGTCCGTCTCATCAACGTCCCCGCCCAACGGGCTGTTGGACACCGGGGCCGGGGCGGCCCCGGTCTTGAGGCCTGGAGCCTTCTGCTTCTCCGCCTCCATCGCATTCGAACCCTCACTCAGGGAAGAGTGCACTTCAACGTCGTCATTGGGGTCCGCCGGATTCGGAACATCCATCTTTTCTGTCGGCTTGGATGTCCCGGCCAGGTCCTCCATCGCGTTTTCCGCTGCCTTGCCGATGCTGTCGCCGATTCCCATCTGACTGCTCCTTCCGACGTCGTATGCCGGCGCCCCAGCGGCTTACCGGCCCTACTCCTCCAGAATTATCAGCATGCTTACAATTAGTCCAGTGCTGGGGAACCGAACCGCAGCCGGAGAGGAAGGAAAGGCAGCATGAGCACTTACCATCCGGAAAATGACCCCGCGAATCCCGACCGTCCCGGGAAGGACGATGTTGGCGCCGCCCAGCCCCACCTCGCTGAGCAGCGCAGCAAAGAGTCGGGCGGATCGCCGAACCCCGACCCTGCGGAGGGCAACGTCACCGGCCTGGAGCCGGGCGGGGGAGTTCCTCCCGGGGAGACCCCGCCCGCCGAGGACCAAATGAGCAGGGACCAGGGCCACTCCGAGTAGTGCCTGGGTGGGCAGCGGCTGGCGGCTTTCGGTCCGCCGGCCGCTGGTCCATCGTCACGACGCCGTTGTGCCCCGCTTCTTCCGCGACTCGCCCGGGCCGGCCAAGTGGCGCTCCAGGCCGTCCATGTCCAGGCGCGTATTCCAGTTGGCCCAGTCCTCGGGCCGGACGGACGGCCGACCCAGCAGGTAGCCCTGGCCGGCGCTGATGCCAAGCTCGGTGAGGGCCTTCAGTTCGCCCACAGTCTCGATGCCTTCCGCCACCAGAGTCACACCAATCTGCTCGGTGAAGTCCACCAGGCACGACGCAAGGGCGTGCTGCAGCCCGTCCTTGTCCACATCGGCGATGACGTTGCGGCCCACCTTGAGGAAGTCGGGCCGCAGGTGGATCATGCGGCTCAGTGCCCCTGCGCCGGTGTGGGTGTCGTCGACGGCGATCCGCAGCCCCTTTTCGCGCAGCGGATTAATCGCAGAAATAAATTGCAGGTATTCCTCTTCCGGAATATCCGCGGTCAATTCGAGAACCACCCTGTCGATGGGAAGCTCGATGTGGTCGAACAGCTCCGGCAGCCGCGGGTCCGTGCAGGACGTGGGCGAAATGTTCAGCGAAACATATAGGTTTTCCGGCAGGGTGCGGGCCGCCGCGGCAGCGGAGCCGAGCGCAGAAAACTCAAGGTTTGCCCCAAGGCCCACGGCGGCTGCCTCGGCGAACCACAATTCAGCGGCGGCTCCGTCGTCGCTGACGAAACGGGAGAGAGCCTCTGCACCCACCACGGTTTTTCCTTCGAGCCCATAGATCGGCTGGAAGGCGGTCATCAGCATCTGGTTTTCGAGCAGGGCGCTTATCCGGGACATGCTGCGGATGGCGTCCAACTGCTCCGCGAACTGCGGTGGCAGGGCGGGCGGGGTCAGGCGCATTTCCCTGGCCGTTTCCAGCGTCTCCACCGTATTGGCATCACTGCGCCTGGTCTCAAGCAGATACTCCAGCAGCGCCCGCTCCGGCACGCCGGGATTTTCGTCGAGGCTGTTGCTCAACCGCTGCCGGACAGCCGCTCCCGCAGGATCCGTATCCGCCAGGACAGCGGCGATAATTCCCCATGCCTGTACCCGAACCGACATTAGCAACGCCCCCAGTTGACGAAGTAATGACCCAATGGCCCAATTATGTTCAAATTTCCAAACGCCTTATAAAAGTACGGTGCCGAACGACCCTGAATTCCGCGGCAGCGACGAACCGGACACCGCACGCTGATCGTATAACGGCGGCTCCAAAAGCGCAGTAGTTTTGCGCTACTGGTTAGCGCTTTCCTGCTGGTCAGCCAGCAGATCCGGGATCTGCTCCGGCGGAACGGGACGGCTGAAGTAGTAGCCCTGGGCACTGCGGCAGCCCAGGTCCCGCAGGATTTGCGCCTGCTCCGCCGTCTCAACGCCTTCCCAGACCGCCTCCAGTCCGCAGGCTCGCACCAGCTGCAGCACCGCTGCCACAAGGGCAGGCTGGCTGGGGTCGCTCTCAAGGCCAGTGATCAGCGATCTGTCCACCTTGACCCGGTCCACCGGCAGCCGGCGGAGATAGCTGATGGAGGAGTAGCCGGTGCCGAAGTCGTCGATTTCAATGCCCACGCCCAGGCCGCGGAGCCCGCCCAGCGAATACCGGTCCAACTCGTTGCCTTTGACGATGGCCACTTCCGTCAGTTCCAGGACCACCTGCTCCGGCTTGACCCCCGTGTCCTGGAGGATGTTCCGCACATCCTCAATGAACTGCAGGCTCTGCAGGTCGGTAGCGGAAATGTTGATGCGCACCGAGAAGGTGCTGTCCACCAACTCGGCGTCTGTCCAGCACCGGAGCTGCTTCACCGCGGTCTGGAGCACCCACAGGCCCAGTTCCGAGATCAGCCCGGCTTCCTCGGCAAGGGGAATGAACTCTTCAGGCATGATGAAGCCGCGGGTGGGGTGGTTCCAGCGGACCAGCGCCTCCACGCCTTCAATCCGTCCGGTACCAAGCTCCACCACCGGCTGGTAGTGCAGCGTCAGCGCGTCGTCCTTGATGGCGGCCCGCAGGTCGTCCACCAACTGGCTCCGGAGCCGCCGCATCAGCAGCAAGGCCGGCTCGAACCTGTGCAGCTTGTTCTGCCCCTCAGCCTTGGAGGCGTACATGGCGACGTCGGCCTCCATCAGCATGTCCTCCGGGGTCTGGCCTTCGCTGCCCACGCTGAGCCCGATGCTGGCACCACAGCGCACGCTGCGGCCGGGCAGTTCAATCGGGTCATTGAGCGAGGCCAGGATCCGGTGTGCCACCACCGCAGCCTGGTCCGCCGACGCCGACGGCATGACTATGGCAAACTCGTCCCCGCCCAGGCGGGCAACGACGTCGGATGCCCGGACGGCGGTCCGCAGCCTTTCGCCCACGGTCACCAGCACCTGGTCACCCGCGGTGTGCCCCATGCTGTCGTTAATCGACTTAAACGCGTCGAGGTCCATCAGCAGGATGGCCGGACCTTCTGCCGGTTCCCGCTCCGGCCCCGGGCGCGCCTCCAGGGCGGTGCGAAGGGCTTCGATCAGCGCCGAACGGTTGGCCAGGCCTGTCAGCGGGTCCTGCATGGCCATTTTTTGCATCTCGAGGTGTGCCTCGTGCAGGAGCTGGGTGCGGACCTGGACCCGCTGCTCAAGTTCCTCGTAAATGACCTGCAGATCCTCGGCCAGCAGGTTGGTGCCCATGATGATCGCATCCAGCTCATCCCGGGCAGGTGAGACCTCGATGCGGGAATTGAGGTCGCCGGAGGCAAGCCGGACAATGCCTTCCAGCAGCTGGGAAAGCCGGGGGTCGTCGTCGGCAAACATGGCAGTCCTCCTTCGGCGCCTAGTTGGCCTGCACGCGGTCAGTCCCAAGGGGGAGGCAGACGGTAACCGTGGTCCCGGCGCCCAGGGTGGAGTCGACGTCGATCCGCCCGCCGTGGCGGTCCACGATGTCCTTGGAAATGGCAAGGCCCAGCCCCGTGCCCGGGATGGCGCCATTCATGGCGTTGGAGGCGCGGTAGAACCTGGTGAAGACGTGGTTGATTTCATCACTCGAAATGCCAATGCCGGTATCAGCGATCCGCACGGTGGCCCACTTGGAGCCGTCTTCCGCCGCGTGGGATTCGCTGCCCACCTCGATCCTTCCGCCCTTGGGCGTGAACTTAATGGCGTTGGACACCAGGTTGGTGAATACCTGCTGCAGCTGCACCTCGTCGGCAAGGATTTCCGGATCCTCCGGCACCGGGTCCACGTCGATGGTCACGTTTTGCAGTGTGGCCAACGGCCGGAGCGCCGCGGCCACGAGGTCCAGTGTGTGTCCCAGGCGGACCGGTGCCAGGTGCATCTCCGTGTTGTCGAGGCCGCCGCGCGAGACGCTGAGCATGTCCTCGATGAGCGTCCGGAGCCGTTCGGTGTTGCGGACCACGATGTCCAGCATCTGGTGGACTTCCCTGGACACGGGGTGCTCGGTGCTTTCCTGGATCATGTCCAGGTACGCCATGATCGAGGTCAGCGGCGTGCGCAGCTCGTGGTTCACGGTGGCCAGGAAGTCTGTCTTGGCTTTATCGAGTTCGCGCAGCTGCTTCACCACCTGCTGCTGGCTGCTGATCAGGTGGCTTTGGATCAGGCCATAGGCGGCGTTGCCCGCCACGTGCTGGATCAGCCCCAGCTCGGCGTTGGACCACGTGCGGGGCCGGTCCATCGTGGCGATCCAGATGATGCCCAGGGAGGAATTTCCTTCGCCGATGGGCACCGCAAGGGTGGAGGCGGCTCCGGCGACGGCGGCCGCTGGCTTGTCATCCGTCCTGGGCTCGGCCTCGTTCCCCTCGGCAGAGAGGGTCTCGGTCCCCGCCCAGAGCGTGTCCGCCATGGCGCGGGCTTCGTCTTCGCCGGGAAGGGCGTCCGGGGGCAGGGCCGCCAGGCCGGGTCGGTGCCACTCGGCAGTGATCGCCGGGACCCGGTGGTCCTCGAAGGTGGCCAGGACAACGTGGTCCGCCTTGAAGGTCCGCCCGAATCCGGCGACGACGTGGTTTGCGATCTCCTGGGGATCGTTGGTGGCGCGCACCGCAGCCGAGACCTCGCGCAGTTGCCCGCGCAGCCCTTCGGCCTCCTGCCGGGATGCGCGGCGCCGGGACACCTGCTCGATCAGGACGGAGGCGCGGTGGACCAACTCCCTGGGCGCCGGCGGCTTGGTGATGCAGTCGTGGACGCCTGACGGGTTGGCCGCGCCGATCTCCTGGGGGTTGTCCAGGTCCACCATTACCAGGACGGGCGCGGCGGAGGGGGCGTTTGGCAATGCTGTGGACAGGACAGCATCGGCGACGATGACGGAGGGTTCGGTGGTGTCCAGCAGGGCGGCGAGGCCATCGGCGTCGGTTGCTTCGAAGACGCTGTATCCGGCTTCGCGCAGTGCCCGGGCGTTGGTGGCCAGCCGGCCGGCGTCGGGATCGGCGACGACGGCGGTGCGGGGCAGGAGGACGTCACTCGGCGCAGCCGTCACAGTGCTCCCTTCCCTCCCAGTTGAGTACATTCTAGGGGGATGGCAGCCTGGCGGGTCTACCAGGGAGGACGCCCGTCCCACCTCTGCCGTTTCCGTCCCGGTTCGCGCGATGTGCGGCGTGGCGCGCCGTAATCCAGCCCAACGTGCCGCGGCTCCCAGCAAGGGAACATATATTTGAGCCGTGTCCCCAACAAAGTCATCCTCCTCGGCCTGGCAGAAGTACCTGATGATCCCCAAACTCGTCAGGCTCTCGCGGAACGCCCCGAAGGACCGGCATAAGGCATGGGACACCTACTGGGCCAGCATCACCGCCACGGGCCCGGGCGGGGAGGTCCTGTGGGACTCCGGGAGCGACCATGAGTTCCTTGGCTACAAGGACGGTCTCCTGCGCTACCTCGATCCCGCGCTTCCCGTGGTGGACACCGGCTGCGGGCACGGCAGTTTTACCCGCGCACTCGCCGGGATCTTTCCCAGGGTCATTGGCGTTGATGTGTCGCGGCACGCCATTGCCAGGGCGCGCGCGGAGTCGGCAGGCAGCAGCACCGCAGCATTTGAAGCACGGGACATGACGGCGGATGGTGCCGGTACAGCCCTGGCACGGTCCATTGGCGCCGGCGATGACGGGGCCAATGTTTTCATCCGCGGCGTACTGCACGTCCTCGACCCGGAGCACCAAACGGCACTCGTCGAAAACTTGCGGCACCTTGCCGGCCGCCGCGGCACGGTCTTCATGGCCGAAACCAATTTCCAGGGGAATCCGGTGGAGTACGTGTCCCACCTCGGAGCCACCACCCGCGGCATTCCGGCGCCATTGGAACTCGCCATCCGCGGACTCCCCATGCCGGGGCACTTCGGGCCCGAAGAGCGCGAACGTGCCTTCCCGGCGTCGGCATGGGAACTGCTGGAGGATGGCCACGTGGCCATTGAAACCAACCCCGTGACCGGCGTCCCGGGACAGGACCGGGTGCCCGGCTACTACGCGGTGGTCCGCCCGCTCCGGTAGTCGCCCTGCAAGTAGAGCAGCCCACCAGCGGCAGCATTCCACCGGTCCCGCAGATTTTGCCCATCTTCCGCAGGCAGGCCGCAGAGTGTCTTCCGTCCCCTTGACAGCGGGTCCTGTCCGGAGGCTCCATGGTAAGTAGACTTACTAGTTAGCCCGGGGTGAAAGGAAGGCGGGCATGGCAGAAGACAAAGGCAGCAAGAACCGTGAATCGGATGGAAGCGGGGACGAAGAGGGCCTGGGGGCCGGCCCGGAGGGCGGGAAGATACGCCGCGGACCGGACTCCGCAAAGTCCCTGAAGTACTCGCAGGAAGTCACCTCAACCGAGGATGAGCCGGAGCGTGAAGGCCGCAGCCTGGCCACAACGCACCACGAAGTCATCAAACAGTGGGCGGAAGAGCGCGATGGCGTGCCCGCCACAGTGGAGGGCACGGAACACGGCGACCATCTCGGCGTATTGCGGATCGACTTCGGTGGCAAGGACGACAAGCTCCGCCACGTTAGCTGGGAGGAATGGTTTGACACTTTCGACTCCCGAAAACTCAACTTCATCTACCAGGAACAGCGCAGCGACGGCACCCAATCGAACTTCTTCCGGTTGGAAAACCCCAACCGGGAAGACGCCTAAGCCGCACCCGCGCCCCAGCGCTTGACGCGCACCGGATCATCCTCCGGCGCTACCCGCCAACCGCCGGCGCAAGACCTACAGGACATATCATGAGCAACCTGATTCCATCCGGCGCACTGCGTCGGATGCTGCTGCCCCCCACCTACGGGCGGCATGTCACCTCCGCCACCGAGTTCACCGTCCTTTCCGTGGAGGTGTGGGCCTCCGGCTTGGTGGTCAACATCCATCTGCCCTCGGACAACGCACCCGAACCGCGGCTCATCCTGCAGGACCACTTTGGTACCGAATACACCCTGCGGGAATCGGCCGCCATCGGTTCCCGCAATCTTCAGGTGTTCAGCCCGTCGGTACCGCCGGGCACCCGGAGCCTGACCATCAGGTCCGCAGACGACTCTGACGGCCGTCCCGTGGTGACCTTCGCCGTCCCGCTGATGGCCGTGCCGGAAACCGCTGATGATTCGGAGGCGGCGGGCCGCGAGGACGCGGCCGAAGCCGCCAGCGAGTCCTATCAACCGGACATGCGCCGGCCCGCCTGAGCCACCCCCCGCCTGACCCGCCCGCCGCCTGACCCGACGACCGTTAACCGAACGCACCGCTCGACCTAACGAAAGGCCCGCCATGCCGGATACCAGCAACTTTGCCCCCACCACCGCCATCGTTACCGCATCCGATTCCGGGATCGGCAAGGCCACTGCCGTGGCACTCGCCCGCGCCGGGATGGACGTCGGCGTCACCTGGCACTCGGACAAGGAGGGGGCGGAGGAAACTGCTGAGGAAATCCGGGGCCTGGGGCGCAAGGCTGTGGTCCGGCAGCTGGACACGACTGAACTGCGCCACGCGGCAGGCGTCATCGACGAACTTGCCGAGGAGCTGGGCGGACTGGACGTCTTCGTCAACAACGCGGGGACGGGGGCAAGCACCAAGTTCCTGGACATGGAAATCGACGACTGGATGCAGATCCTGGACACGAACCTCAACGGCGCGTTCGTCTGCCTGCAGGCTGCGGCACGGCGCATGGTCAAGGCAGGCAAGGGCGGAAGGCTTGTAGCGGTGTCCAGCGTGCACGAGTTCCAGCCGCGTGTGGGCTCATCCGCCTACGACGCCTCCAAGCACGGACTGGGCGGCCTCATGAAGACGCTTGCCCTTGAGCTGGGACAGTACGGCATCACGGCCAACACGGTGGCCCCCGGCGAGATTGCCACCCCGATGACCGGGCAGGAGGACCAGGACCCGACGACGGCGGAGCGGCCCGGGGTGCCGCTGGGCCGGCCGGGAAACGCCTGGGAGATCGCCAACGTCATCGCGTTCCTCGCCTCACCGGCCTCCAGCTATGTCACCGGCGCAGGCTGGGTTGTCGACGGTGGCATGCTGCAGATGGGTCCGCAGGCGGGTTCGCACATTACCAGCCACTGCTAGCGCTTTGATAGACAGTCGCTAGCATCTTGATTTGGCCCAACCACTGGCACCCCAGTTTCTGCATTCTTCGCTCTGGTTGCCCCCTGGCGCCGCTCTTCGCTGGCCCGAGCCATAAGCAGCATATTGATAGTAGTTTGAAACTGCTAGAACAACTGGGCATACGCGCATCGATCCGCGCTGCGGCAAGGGTTGGTAGTACTTTGATAGTGCTATCAAATAGGTAGCACTACGCTAACCATTGCTATCTTCGCAGGGATTAGTCATCCCATGCCTACAATCGCTAGCAAAGCACTATCGAATTCGTAGCATATTGATAGCCGAGACACTGGAATGCCGCATAGCTTTGGGCCAAGACGCGAGCGGAGGGCCTTGGGGTCGGGGATTCGGAGTCGCCCCCGCAGCCCAGGGCTACTCATCAGACGGTGAGGCCAAAGTAGCACTTTGATAGCAGTTTGAAACTGCGGCCTAGATACTACTTTCATAGTGCTATCAAATAAGTAGCGTGTCGCTAGCCTTCTGCTATCAACGTCGGCATTAGGTTGGAGCCATGATCATTGTTGTGGGTAGCGAAAAGGGCGGCGTAGGCAAGTCCACCGTTGTAACCAACCTTGCCGTTGAGTTGGCGAAGCGAGGGATGCGCATAGCAGTAGTGGACGGTGATCGGCAGCGGTCCACTGCACGTTGGGCGGGAGACCGAGAAGAGGCTGGGCATGAACCTCGCATCTTTGTGGTGGAGAAACTTGGCAGCCTGCACGAGACCTTGCGTGAACTGGATACGAGCTATGACGTTGTCCTCGTTGATGTGGCAGGGAAGGACAGCAAGGAGATGCGGACAGCCATGACTGCCGCACATCAATTGTTGGTTCTGACGCAATCGAGCCAGTTTGATCTCGACACACTCGCGACTGTCGATAGGTTGATTGAAACAGCCCGGGACTTCAACCCCTCGTTACGTGTCAGGGGGGCCCTCACGCGGGTGTCGACCAACGCGTTCGAGTCCGAAAGTGGTGACGCCAGGGATTACCTTTCCGACTATCCGAGTATCGAGCCACTGCGAACTGTCCTGTACGAGCGCAAGGCTTATCGAGACGTGGTGGGGGAGGGGCTCGGGGTCGTTGAGTGGAAAAACCCTAAAGCGGCGAGGGAAATCCGCGGGTTGGCAGAGGAGTTGATGGGGTAGTGGCAATCAAGAAGCGTTCCGCGTCTGAGAAGGCTAGGGACGAGGCTATCGAGGCCTTCGGCAATGCGGCTGAACCGTTACTGACTCCGCCGGCTGTCAGTGCTGCGCGTGGAGCTCCGGTTAGGCCCAGCGTGACGCCCACACTGAGCGATTCGAGGGACAAGGGAAGCGCCAGGACGATGTTGCTTCGTTTCGACGAGGACCGTGAGCTCATGGAGTTGCTCGCGGTCGTGGCGAAGCTTGAAGGCCGCAAGAAGCATCCAATGGCATTGCGCGCGCTTAGGATCGGTCTCGAGCAGGTCCGCGATACTTACGAATGAGCTATTGATAGGAGTTGCTATCAGTTTGATAGCAACTCCGTATCACCTGGGGGCTGCGAACGCGGCCCTCGTCAATGATCGCTTGGCAGTGAACAATCTGCGCGAGGTTGCGTAGGTGCCCGTTTGGGCCGTGACGGTCCTCTAATCAGGGTGAGCCCGACCCACAAGCGAACGGCTGCAGTATCAGCAGCCTGTTGACTTAGCAGTTGCCGCCAATCACATGTCGTTTTCAGTACCCGTCTGCACAACTGGCTGCGTGTTTCCGGGGTTGTGCAGCCGAGTATGGATACCGAAGTGTCAGAAGTCGCCTGCACGAAACCGCATTTCGCTCAAAACTCCTCTGCACAATTCGTAGTTGTTTAACCTGCACGATCTGCGCAGGGCTCTCGCCCCACGGACATGCCGGCATCGTGTTCCACAACCGGGCGGCAGGTCATGGTTTCGCGAGGTGCCGGTAGATCGTGGGCCGGGTGACGCCGAATTCCTGGGCAATGTGTTCGACCGTGTGTGCTCGCTTCCCGTCCGCGCCTCTTTCTTCATACATTTCCCGGGCCAGCTTTACCTGGCGGGGGCCGAGTTTGGGTTTCTGGCCGCCGGTCCGGCCTCTCGCCCTCGCCGCGGCCAAACCGTCACGCGTTCGTTCGGACATCAGGGCGTGTTCGAATTCGGCGATTGAGCCGAGGATCTGGAAGAACATCCGCCCCATTGCGGTGGACGTGTCGATGTTTTGGTCCAGGACCACCAGATCGACCCCGCGCTCTTGGAGAGTCTTGGAGACTTCGATGAGGTTTTCCAGTGACCGGCCGAGTCGGTCGAGTTTGGTGACGACGAGTTGGTCTCCTGCCCGGTTGGCCGAGAGTAGAGCCTTGTCTAGTTCAGGGCGGCGGGCTAGCTTTCCTGATGCCACATCAACAAACACTTGTTCGCAGCCAGCCGCGGCCAGGGCATCATGCTGGGCTTCGGGGTGCTGATCGCGGGTAGAGACCCGCCCATAGCCAATGCGCATCACCACAACGTATCACCAACCCTGTTAGTCGTTACATTGGCGCGTACGCGGCAAGCTTTACAAATTGAGCACTGGGTTGGAGCGGTCTGTTGAAAAGCTCCGGGTATGTCTCGTGAACGATCGTTAGCGAACGTTTCGTTGCTTAGCGTTTGATTTTCGACGAATTCACATCCACCCCATTGTCGGCGCGGAGCCAGGACATTGCTTTCCGGAGGGAGGTGAAATACATGATCGGGCACGGCGAGGCTTGACAGTGGAGAAAAAAGAGCGCCACGACGTAGTCCACGGGCGATGATCCTAGAAGTGCGAGGTCAAGTCCCGTGGAGTGGTGTAACGGTTGATCCTTCGCTTATGTGCTGAGGGCCATGATCGTGTCGGTGTCCACCTCGCTTCCGGTGTCAGTGGTGGGGCGCATGCGAGAGCGGGCGAGGATGTCGAGACCCAGATAGCGGCGTCCCTCGGTCCATTCGTCGGTTTGCTCGGCGAGGACGCCACCGACGAGGCGGATGATCGCGTCCCGGTTGGGGAAGATTCCGACGCTGTCGGTTCGGCGGCGGATCTCTCTGTTCAGCCGCTCGTTGGGGTTGTTCGACCAGATCTGCTGCCAGAGGTCCTTGGGAAACGAGGTGAACGCGAGGATGTCTGCCCGGGCCGCGTCGAGGTGCGAGGCGACGTCGGGAAGTTTCTCGCTCACGTAGTCCAGGGTCCGGTCGAACTGTGCGGTCACCGCGGCAGCGTCGGGTTGGTCATAGACACTGTGCAGCATCGCTTTCACGGCCGGCCACATGCTCTTGGGTGTCGCACTCATCAGGTTCGCGGAGTAATGGGTGCGGCAGCGTTGCCAGGCTGCCCCGGGCAGGTTCGCGGCGACCGCGTCTTTCAGCCCGGCGTGCGCGTCGGAGGTGACCAGCTGCACCCCGGTAAGGCCGCGGGCGGTGAGATCGGCAAAGAACGCGTTCCATGCCGGACCGGTCTCAGACGTGGCGACCTGGAGTCCGAGGACCTCACGGCGTCCGTCGCCGTTGACCCCGGTCGCGATCAGGACCACGGTGTTCACGACCCGGCCGCCCTCTCGGACCTTCATCGTCAACGCGTCCGCGGCAACGAAGGTGAACGGGCCGGCCTCGGACAGGTTGCGGTGCCGGAACTCGTCCACGTGTTCATCGAGATCGGCCGCCATCCTGGACACCTGCGACTTCGACAGGGAGTGGATACCGAGCTGCTTCACCAGTTTGTCCATCCGGCGGGTCGAGACGCCGGCGAGGTAGCAGTCCGCGATGACGGTGATGAGCGCGGCCTCGGATCGTTTCCGGCGTTCGAGGAGCCATTCCGGGAAGTAGCTGCCCTGTCGCAGCTTCGGGACAGCGACATCGATCGTCCCGGCACGGGTATCGAGGCTCCGATGCCGGTAGCCGTTGCGGTGGGTGGTGCGGTCAGGGCTGCGTTCGCCCCACTCCGCGCCGACGACGGCATCGGCGTCAGTGGACAGCAAAGCGTTGATCATGGTCTGCAGCAGATGCCGCATCAAATCCGGGGACGCGTCGGTCAGGGCTTCGCCGAGCACGGTCGCGGGGTCGACAATATGAGGAGCGGTCATCGTGTTGATGCCTTTCGAGTGGGATGTGAGAGTTTCCTCGAAGGATCACACGGTGACCGCCTTCACGTCAGCAACGACGCAGACAACCACCGTGGCGTTACACCACTATGCGGGACTCCACTAATTGCGATCCGGGATGCGCGTCCCGAAGAGGTAAGAAGCTTTCGTGCGGACCGGGAGAAAGTGACACTGTCGACCAAAATGAGCATGGGATAGCTCTTGCCTTGGTATCGCGCCCGAAGGTGGGACACGACGGCTAGAGCATCATCAGTTTGGATAGTCTGGCCTTCTTTCCAGCGCAGCCGGAGGATAGTGCCTCTCAGTTCAAGGGCCCCTTTGCCCTCGGCGACGTCAAATGCGGCCATTAGATTCCTATTTATTGAATAGCTATGATTCCCAGCTGCTGTCCTTATCCTGCGCAGCGCCCTTGTCAGGGCCCATCCGAGGGGCAGGTGCCGGGCCAGACGCGCGGTCTCAGTGGGCTGCGAGTTTCATAGCGCGCAAACGAGCGTCATTGTCAGGCTTTCCCAGCGTACCGGGCCGAGCCTAGCACCCACGGCTTGCGGTTCAGCGTCGGCGGGTGTTGTGCGTGCCGTTGTCCATCGGGCGGAAGCCGAGCCGGCCGTTGAGTCTGCCGATCGAGTTCTTGCACCACGGGTCCGGGCAGCACCAGTTATGCACCGCGGGTTCCTGTTCCCTGGCCGGGGTCAGCGTTGGCGCGCGCAGGATAGGCGCGGCCGGGCGTCCACACTCACAACAAATGTATTGAATAGAAATCAGCCCCCAGGGTCAGCGGCGACCACGTGCTCATTTTTGCTTCTCCCTAACATACGCCTTACACAGCCCTTGTCCTACAGATTCGTGCTGATGAAATCGGTTCGGACATGCTTCAGCGCGAACAAAACCGAGGGTTGATCCGGAGGCTGGTAGGCGGTTCCGGAAGAGTTTATGCTGGTGAAGGCCCAGGTTAGCCCGGCCCCCTTTGCAGGAATCCCCGTTATTCCACCCAGAGCAAGGGGGGGAAAGTAGTATGCACCGTCATCGGGTATGAGGGCAGATAAAAAATCGTCAACGCGGGCTATGCCTGTGCCGGAAAAGATGAAGGGCCCCTCTACCCATGCCTGCGGCCGTTACCCCTGGTTCTCACCCTGTCCCCGTAATCCTTCAGATCGTGGCCGGGGACCCGAAGTCTTTGCAGAATGATTTGGATCGGGCCGTGGAACAGATCCGCGCAACTGCCGTGCCCGGGGACCGGCGGGGGATCCTCGTTACCCGCCGGAGCCAGTCACTGTTCACCGTGGAAGCCAGCAGTGATGTCCCGCATGGCATCATCCGCGAAAAGGACCGCTGGCACCGCCCGGTCAGCCATCCATCCTCTGAACCGGGGGACGGTCCGGGGCTGTGACCCCGGACCCGGCGCGGGCGCCCCGGGATATCTGGCGAACAGATCCTGCGACATTGCGGGACATCGTGCTGGACCGGGACGCAATGGAGGCCCGCCTGACCCAGTGCCCGGCGCTGGAAAGGGTCTGGATCCTGTGCCTGCTGGACCGGACCCAGGAAGCCATCACCGAAGGACAGAAACTGCTGGACGCTTCATCGGACCAGCTCCATCCCTTGCTGTTACTCGCCCAGGCATACCAGCGGCAATACTCCTGGCACGAGGCCGCGAGGCTACAGGAAGAAGCCCTGCGCCTGGCCCGTACCCGGGCGCGGGAAGCACTGGTCCGCCGTCAGATCGGCCGACGGCTGTTCGACGAAGCACGCTACCGGGAAGCGGCACAGGAATTCGAATGGGCCCGCGACCTACCGCAGCACCGGGCAACGCGAACACCTCGTCCAGGCCTGCCAACAAGCCCTGGACAGAGCACGGGCACTCAGCCGCAGACCAACACTATAGGCTGGCCGCTGCGCCCGGACCGCTCACCCTGGTTCAAGGAAAGGAAAACAACGATCCAAACCCCCAGGCACGACAGGCGGGTAAACGACCACGGGCGGTCCGCGCAACCAGCGGACTATGCGTCTCAGGGGTTACCCCCAGCGGTTCTTGGGGGTTTCGAGTTCTTCCATCGCAAGGGCAAGAAGGTCCTGATCGATCGCTCTTAGTTCGTACATCTCATGTATGTACGCCTCAAACTCGAACGGCTGCGCGTCACCGCCATTGGCCCAGTACCGCAGCCATAACTCTCCGAGGCTTATCTCACCCCGGCCAATCAGGTGTCGCGCTGTTCGTCGTGGATCTTCCACAATAATTCCCTTACCACCCGCTGGTTCCCCTGCGAGAGGGACGCCGTTCCTGCTTCCCAATACATCATCAATGATTCCAAACCGCACGCCAGGTCACCAGCATCAAACTGGAAAGGGAAGTCCGGGTCAAGAAATCGGATATCGAGCCACATCCCATGCAAAGAATTGCCGGGTCAAGTCCCGTGGAGTGGTGTAACGGTTGATCCTTCGCTTATGTGCTGAGGGCCATGATCGTGTCGGTGTCCACCTCGCTTCCGGTGTCAGTGGTGGGGCGCATGCGAGAGCGGGCGAGGATGTCGAGACCCAGATAGCGGCGTCCCTCGGTCCATTCGTCGGTTTGCTCGGCGAGGACGCCACCGACGAGGCGGATGATCGCGTCCCGGTTGGGGAAGATTCCGACGCTGTCGGTTCGGCGGCGGATCTCTCTGTTCAGCCGCTCGTTGGGGTTGTTCGACCAGATCTGCTGCCAGAGGTCCTTGGGAAACGAGGTGAACGCGAGGATGTCTGCCCGGGCCGCGTCGAGGTGCGAGGCGACGTCGGGAAGTTTCTCGCTCACGTAGTCCAGGGTCCGGTCGAACTGTGCGGTCACCGCGGCAGCGTCGGGTTGGTCATAGACACTGTGCAGCATCGCTTTCACGGCCGGCCACATGCTCTTGGGTGTCGCACTCATCAGGTTCGCGGAGTAATGGGTGCGGCAGCGTTGCCAGGCTGCCCCGGGCAGGTTCGCGGCGACCGCGTCTTTCAGCCCGGCGTGCGCGTCGGAGGTGACCAGCTGCACCCCGGTAAGGCCGCGGGCGGTGAGATCGGCAAAGAACGCGTTCCATGCCGGACCGGTCTCAGACGTGGCGACCTGGAGTCCGAGGACCTCACGGCGTCCGTCGCCGTTGACCCCGGTCGCGATCAGGACCACGGTGTTCACGACCCGGCCGCCCTCTCGGACCTTCATCGTCAACGCGTCCGCGGCAACGAAGGTGAACGGGCCGGCCTCGGACAGGTTGCGGTGCCGGAACTCGTCCACGTGTTCATCGAGATCGGCCGCCATCCTGGACACCTGCGACTTCGACAGGGAGTGGATACCGAGCTGCTTCACCAGTTTGTCCATCCGGCGGGTCGAGACGCCGGCGAGGTAGCAGTCCGCGATGACGGTGATGAGCGCGGCCTCGGATCGTTTCCGGCGTTCGAGGAGCCATTCCGGGAAGTAGCTGCCCTGTCGCAGCTTCGGGACAGCGACATCGATCGTCCCGGCACGGGTATCGAGGCTCCGATGCCGGTAGCCGTTGCGGTGGGTGGTGCGGTCAGGGCTGCGTTCGCCCCACTCCGCGCCGACGACGGCATCGGCGTCAGTGGACAGCAAAGCGTTGATCATGGTCTGCAGCAGATGCCGCATCAAATCCGGGGACGCGTCGGTCAGGGCTTCGCCGAGCACGGTCGCGGGGTCGACAATATGAGGAGCGGTCATCGTGTTGATGCCTTTCGAGTGGGATGTGAGAGTTTCCTCGAAGGATCACACGGTGACCGCCTTCACGTCAGCAACGACGCAGACAACCACCGTGGCGTTACACCACTATGCGGGACTCCACTAATTGCCGTGAGTTGTCCTATCGCAGGCCGCGGGAAATCGGGCCGCCCCGCTTAGGGACCTGTAGCGTCTGGGGGTTCCGCAGGGACAGCCGTAACGATTTGACTTGAAAAATGCCTCCTAATATGCTCACCCAAGCGCCTCGATGCATCCCCCAAAGCATCGAGGCGCTCCCACTATCGCCCGCTACGGCCGCGTGGACCTGCTCTGCATCGATGAACTCGGCTACATGGAACTGGACCGCCGCGGCGCAGAATTCCTCTTCCAGGTCCTCACCGAGAGGGAGGAGAAGAATTCCATCGCCGTCGCCTCCAATGAATCCTTTTCCGGTTGGACGAAGACCTTTACCGACCCGCGGCTGTGCGCAGCGATCGTGGACAGGCTGACGTTCAACGGGGCCATCATCGAAACCGGATCAGACTCCTACCGACTCGCCCACAGCATTGCGCGCAATCCTGTCGGCTGACAACATGCCCATTTACATTCCTGCGTCGATTCGGCCGGCACGGAACTACCGCATCCCGTTTGCGCGGTCATGGCAGGTCTGCCGGAAGCGATCGTAGTATCTGCAGGATTCCGGCAAACTGAGTCAAAGTACCGGCATTCCAAGGGAAAATCTTCCAAGTCTTTCTCCTCGAGAAGGGATGACGTGGCAGTTAGCGCTGGCTTGTCATCTTCGCCACCCCCCCGGTAATTTATCCGCTGGTCACGGAATCGGCTTCATAGTGGAGTAACTTGAGGAACATGTTGACCGGATTCAAGAATTTCATCCTGAAGGGCAACGTCGTAGACCTTGCCGTCGCCGTCGTGATTGGTGCCGCTTTCGGCGCCGTGGTCACGGCCCTAGTCCAAAGTGTTCTCATGCCGTTCATTGCGGCTCTGGTCGGATCGCCCAATTTCGACAGTTTCGCCGTCGTGACCCTGAACGGAAACGACATCAAATTCGGTGTCCTGCTCACCGCCATCGTCAATTTCCTGCTCGTGGCTGCAGCCATCTACTTCGTCGTTGTTGTCCCGATGAACCATATGATCGAACGCCGCAACCGGCGCCTGGGCATCAACCCGGCTCTTCACGGTTCGTGGTGAATGTTCTGCCGTGAAGGATGTTCATGCCGCTGTTCTGGCGGCACTGCGCAACAGGATACGCGTTTTGTAGTTGCGTGCGTTGGTGAATCCCCGGCCGGTCCTCTTTATGTGCTTGATCGCGGTGTTGTTGGCTTCCACTTTCGCGGTTGTCGCACCGGTGACGATGAGCACTTCGATCTCTTTCCACCAGCGGCAGACCGTCCGCCAGAGCCGGTTGGTTTCGGGCTGCGCGGCTTTGACAACCAGTGTCTGAAGCTGGTCTTTCGCGGCGGCCGCGTGGGCGAGGGACCCGGTGGTCAGCAGGGCGCGGAGCTGTTCCTTGACCAGCCACGCGGCCTGCAACTTCCCGGTGGCGTCGTCGGTGTCGAACACGGTGCTGAGCCTGTTCCGTGCCCGGTCCGAGAGTGTGTCCCCGGCCCGCAGGAGCAGTCGCCGATTTGCCCATACCGGGTCGATGGCGCGTCCCCGCCGGCCATGAACCTGCTGCGTGAGGCGCTGCCGGACTTCGGTGAGCATGTCGTTGCCAAGCTTGACCAGGTGAAATGCATCGACTGAGACAGCGGTGCGTGGCAGCCACATCCGCAGGGCTTTGCGGAAAGCGGCGGATGGGTCGATGGCAACGACCTGCACGCCCAGGCGCCATTCGAGCGGACGGGCGAAAAGCCAGTCCCCGACGCCCTCACTGTCGCGGCCGTCAACGATCCCTAGGACTTGTCCGGTGTCAAGATCGACGATGGTGGTCATCCATGGTTCGTAGCGTTTCCAGGCCTTGGTGGCCGGGTCGCGGAAGAACCGCACGGACCGGTAGCGATGTTCATCGATGCCGAGCATCCGCGGTGCAAGGGCGTCGACATCGGGCAGCGTCAGCGCCGCAGAGTCCAGGGCCCGCTGCACGAGCCACCATGAGACTCCGAAAGAAGCGGCGGCCTCGGCGGCTGCCCTGCCGGATCCGATGACGGCGGCAACCAGGGCCTCACGGAGCCGATGGGTGGACCGTGCCCGGCGCGGGACCTGGGTTGTTTCCTCGGTGAATGTCTGGCGCGGGCACAGGTACTCATCGCAGAAGAATCTCCGCTTGGCCCAGACCACTTCGACCGGCCCGGCGACGGGGATGTCACGCAGGCGTTGTGGCCGGCGGGAATGAACGCGGGTGCTGATGACGCCGCAGGATGGGCAGCCGGCCTCGGCGGTGGCCACGACTTGGATCCGGCGCTGCCCGAAAGCGAGGATCTCAGTATCGGTGACGCGGTAGTCGGGCAGGTTGAAAATTGCGGTGGCAGCATCGGGGCGCGGCGAAGTAGGCTCGATCAAGGCTCGTAGCTCCTGACTTGATGAATGCGTAGAGAACATCCATCACAGCAGGGCTACGAGCCCTTCAGCTTTCAAGACACGAACCTGTTTCACCATCAACCACGAAGAGCCATCAACCCGGATGTCAAGGAAGAAGCAGCGGAGGATCCGCAGATTGCTTTGCTCACCGAAATTCGTGACTCCCTGCAGCAGGACCGCCGCTAGTAGCCAACGAGGAAAGGCCGGCCTCCAGAGGCTGGCCTTTCTTTCGGGGTAGGGCAAATTGAATGTCCGGCGCCCCAGCGCCGTCCGGGCTTATCGTGATGCAGGTGCGCAGCGTCTGTGCACATTAATTGCCGGATATTGATGTTTTGGTGAGTGCACTGCGATAGCGTATCCGGCCAGGAGCGCGGGGAAATATCCCGGCGTCCGTGCATGCCCCATTCCTGCTTCGCAGGATCCGCGGCGGGTGTGCTGTTGTTCCGTATCGATGAAAGGACATGTACATGGCTGTTTCTATTGAATTGGGCAAGGCACTCGATAAGGCCTACGAGAACTCGACTCTCGACGAAGTTCTGGCCGCGCCGCCCTCGGCCCTTGCCGGGCTGACGGAAAAGCACGATGAACTGCTCGCCGGCATGGGCATCAAGACCATCCGCGACTTGGGGAGCAACAAGTTCTTCGCCACAGCCGGTGTGCTCGTGGCGCTGGCGGGCAAAGTCGGATAACCCGCCGTTGCCGGCCGCCGACGCGCCATGAGAAGGTCCGACCGGCCCGAGCCGGTCGGACCTTTCACCAAGTTCTGGCGTGCTGCGTGGTGGCAAAAGCACAGCAAGTCGAGGAGAATGTCCCCCATCTTTTGTCCTTCTACCCATTGCATGGACACCCCTACAACGGGTCGGCCACACCTCCAAGGGGACCGCGCGTACGAACGACATCGTCACGTCCTGCGCCTGGCATGTTGGCAACCCCTGTACCGGGTAGGTGAACTCTCCGAAGATGTTGGGGCTACCGGCGAGGCGCCGGGAATGGAACAACGGAAAGGTTGGTTGAAACTTCAAGTAAGACGAGAGGAAAGAACAGCAGTGAACCTCCTATCCCGCCTCTTTGGAAAGAAGAACAAAATGACTGATATCACCATCATCGGCACCGGCAACATGGCCCGCGGCCTCGCCTCGCGCGCCCTGGCTGGCGGCAAAAGTGTCCAGCTGCTGGCCCACTCGGACAAGGCCAAGGCAGAATCCATTGCCGCGGAACTGGGCGGGCAGGTCAGTGCGGACACTGTCGGTGACGCCATCACAGGCTCCATCGTTGTGCCCGCAGTTTACTTCGACGCCTCCAAGGACGTGATCGCGCAGTACGGTGATGCCCTCAACGACAAAGTTTACGTCGACATCACCAACCCGATCGATTTTTCCACTTTCGAGGGCCTGACAGTTCCTGCAGGTTCGTCCGCAGCGGAGGAACTGCAAAAAGCCACCGGGGCCAAGGTGGTCAAGGCGTTCAACACTACTTTTGCCGCCACTCTCACCGACGGACAGGTCGCCGGTCAGCAGCTGGATGTCCTCGTCGCCGGCGACGATGACGCCGCTGTACGGGCTGTCGCCGATTTCGCAAAGGCCGGTGGATTGACCCCGATCGTCGTTGGCCCACTGCGTCGCGCCCAGCAGCTCGAACAAGCCGGATTCCTCAATATCTTGCTCTCTGCCAACGACCAGCTCCCGCAATTCCAATGGAATTCCGCCCTCAGGTTCCAGCCCGCTACCTAACCTCAGTAATCTGGACAGGAAGGTCGGCGCTTATGGCGCCGGCCTTCCTGCTTGCCCCCTCCGGTGTCCAGTTTGTACCTTCGGCGATCAATGTGGACCACTCGCTGAGCGAAGGGAGCAGCGACGGCATCAAGCTGCCGGCCTTTGACGGGGAGCACCAGAGGGCAAAGGCGCCCAAACGCGGCCCGCTCGATGAGGCCATCGAGAAGGTGAACGAGATGTTCAAGGCAAAAGGCGTCGATGTGAGCCCGGAGAGTGTCTCCGGCTTCATCACCACGTTCTGGGGCTTCCTCGATGCCAATAAAGAAGCCGTGGCGATGGCGAAAAACAACACCGTCTCTCAGCTCAAGGCATCTGAGGGCTTCAGCGGAGCCGTCGGACTGGCAGTACTGAAAACCGTGAATGAGTCACAGGAAATCCAGTCGTACATGACCGACCCCGCGTTCCTGGGGCAGATTGCCGAGATTGCCGCGGAGGCGCTTCACGGTCAACACCGGGCGGCTGATCCGGGGGCTGCAACAAAGGCCTCAGAGTCATGAGCGGCGCCGGACAGGTGGCTTTTGGGGACATCATCCGCGAAGCCCGAAGGGAGCACGGCTGGTCGCAGGCGGAGCTTGGCGAGAAATCAGGCGTTTCCCGTCCGACCATCGCTCGGGTGGAAGCCAATCATGATGTCACGACCACAACCATTGCCAAGATCGCCCAGGCCCTGGGGCTCACACTGGAATTGAAAGGTCGTGCGTGACGGCTGAAGTAACGAGCCGGAGCTCATAGCGGCGGTTGAGCTTCCTTTTGGCAATGTAGTGGGGTTGAGCGCAGCGCATCACGCAGTTCACCGGCGGGGCAAGCCCCGCGGGCAACCTGGCTAGGTGGATCATGGCCCTACGCTACGCAGGGCCATGAACAGTTGTCAGTGATGGCCCCCAGCAGCCACTGCTCCGAGAGGGGATCGCGGCGCAGCTCGAAGGTCCGCAGCAGCGAGTTCGATGCGAGCCGGATTATCTGCCCTGAGGAGGGAAATGCGCTGGTCAGAGGCAGAATCTGGGGAGAGCTATGTTGGGCACGTGGATAATCGGTCCATGGTTCTGCCGCAGCAGCGGCAGGTTGCTGGCGTTTAGACTCCATGCTTTTTGAGCGCTTCCACTAGCTGATCAACGGTTGGCGTTCCCGCAAGGCCTTTGGGCGTTTGGTAGACGCGGCAGGCGAGTTCACTTGTCGGTGCTCCGGTCGGGAAAACGTCGGCCCCGTCGACCGTGATGGTCGGTGATCCGGCGAATCCGCTGCCTTGGATGTCCGACGGGGTCTTCAGAAGCCGTATGTGTATTTTGAGGTCCTCGCGGCCCATGGCGGCCAGCGCGTCTTCAAGACGTTTGCGTGCTTGATCCGAGTTGGGGCACTCATCGATATGGAGTAGTTCGAGTCTCATGATTTCGTTCTCCTGCCCGGTGGCAGCGGCTGATCCCATTAGACCCTGGGCGCGGCCGCTGATGTGCGAGTTAGCCCGGCCGGTTGAGGTCAAGCTGTCGGGCGTGGAAGTCGAAGTGTTTTGTGGGGTACGCGTAAACATCTTCGATGGTTGTCAATGGCCATTACGTTCTGCCCATGGGCGGCCAGTTGATGTGCCCGCTGGTGGCCAGTAAAACTGCCCGGTTATGGCCAACAGATCTGCCCACTGATTCGTTTCGGCGGGGTCGGCCATCGTTGGGTTGGTCAGTTCAAGCGGGTCACTCCTTTTCCGGCGAGGGCCTGGGTAAGACGGACGGAATCGCCGCTGGTCTGGCAGACGTGGGCGTGGTGCAGCAGTCGGTCAACGGTGGCGGTGGCGAGGGTTTTGGGCATGAGCTCATCGAACCCGGCGGGGTGGAGGTTGGAGCTGATCGCGACGGAGCGTTTTTCGTAGGCTGCGTCCACGACCCGGTAGAGGCCTTCGGCGGCGTCCGTGGCCACGGGCAACAGACCAATATCATCGATGACCACGAGCTCGGCGCGCAGGATCCGGGCAACGGCCCGGGTGACGCTGTCATCGGTTCGGTGGGCGCGGATGAGGACGCCGAGGTCCTCGAGCCTGAACCAAGCGACCCGCATTCCGGCTTCGACGGCCTGCTGGCCGAGGGCTTCGAGGAAGAACGTCTTCCCCGTCCCCGAGGGCCCGCAGACGACCAAGTTTTCCCTGCGGGTGATCCATTCCAGGGTCCGCAGTGCCTGCTGGGTCGGGCCCGGGATGGAGGACGCTGCAGGGTCCCACGCCTCGAAGGTCTTCCCGGTCGGGAACCCGGCTGCTTTGCGGCGGGAAGCGAGCATGGACCGGGCCCGGCCGGCGGCTTCCTCCGTGAAGAGGGCCTTGATGACCTCGGCCGGTTCCCACCGCTGGGCGCGGGCGGTCGCGATCAGGTCCGGGGCCAGCGCCCGGGCGTGGGGCATTTTCAGGGACCGCATCAGGGCCTCCAGGTCCGCCGGTAGCGGCGGAGCCACGGTATTGGTCGTGGTGACGGGGCTCATCGGGCCTCCTCCGGCGTGGTGATGGTTGCGGGGTTGCCGATCGCGGCCCACGCCCCTGTTCCTTGGGTGAGGGAGGTGGCTTCGTTGGCGGCGTGGGTGGTAGTGCGGCGGATGTTGGCGTTCAAGATCGAGGCGAGGTCCGGGTGCGCGAACCGGCCGTGCAGGGCGGCGTCGCCCAGGGCCCGGTCGACCTGATCAGTGCCGGCGATTTTGGCCAGCGTAACGGCTTCGGCCATTTTCACGTTCATCCTTGCGGTCCCGGCCGCGGCGGCCTCGACGAGCCAGGTTCTGGCGCCTTCGCCGATGGCCAGGAACGCGGCCTCGTCCGCGCTGCGGGCCCTCACCTCGTAGTCGCCGGGGAGCTTCGCCCGGGTTCCGGGGAAGTGTTCGTCGTTGATGGCGGGGCTGCCGGGCCGTGCCCGTTCGTGGCGGGCGACTTCGACGGGCCCGGTCGTGCCGTGGTGGACGATGATGACCTGCTCGCCGGGCCCGGTGCCGTGGGTGCGGACGAACACCCGGGCTCCGAGCAGGTGGGCCGGGACGGAGTACTGGGCGTTTTCGAAGGTGACCATTGGGGTGTTCTCCGGAACGCCGCGGGCCAGGCCGAACGCGACCGTGTGGGCGGTGTCCGGGATCCGGTGCAGCCGCGGGGCTTCCTCGGCGAGCATGGCCGCGGGTTTCCGCCGCGTCGTCCGGTGCTCACGGTGATTGACCTCGTCCATGAACGCCGTGCAGGCGGCCTCGAGCTCGGCGAAGGTGCGGTAGTCATCGCGGAGGTTGGTGTCTTTGGGCACGAGGTCGGCCTTGGCGAGTTTCACGGACGCTTCGACTCCGCCTTTGGTGGCCGGGTCCGCCGGTTGGCAGGTCAGCACGGTCACCCCGTAGTGCCGGGCGAAGTCCAGGGTCTGCTGGTTGCGCACCGGGACCCCGGCGACGTGGGCGGTGGTGACGGTCTTCTCGTTGTCCGTGAGGACATAGGTCGGCGCCCCTCCGAGGATCCGGAAGCACCGGTCCAGGGCCGCGAACACGCTCGGCGCGGTCCTGTCCCTGAGCGGGATCACGATGCGGAAGCGTGAGAACGCCAGCCAGGCCACGAAAAGGATGGTCTTCACCCCGCCGATCCGGGGCCCGTCGCCGAAGTCGTACTGCAACCACATCCCCGGTTCTGTGATCCACGGCCGGTGGACGCGGGTGTGGCCCAGCCGCCACGCGGCTTTGACCTGCGCGATCGCCCGGCGGGTAGACCGTTCCGAACCGGTGTAGCCCAGAGCGAGGAGCTTTTCGTGGGCCTTGTCGGCCCGGATCCGGCCCTTGGAGGCTTCGATCCATTCCTCGATCTTGGGCAGGAACGCGTCGGTGACCCGGCCGCGGGCCGCGGGTTCCCCGATCGGCCGGCCCGCGTCACGGGCGGTGACGTGTTTAGCAACGGTGTGGTGCGAGCAGCCCGTGAGCTCCGCGGTGGCGCGCAACGATCCGGTCAGATCGTAGGCAGCAAGAATTTCCATGATTTCTCCGTCAGACTTCATACAGGGCCTCTTCCTGGTTCGCTTTTGGTGCGCTTAGACACCGTCATCAAACCGCAGGGAGAGGCCCCCACCGCTTAAAGACGCGGCAGGAACAAGTAAGGAAGTGGGCAGATCTCATGGCCACCGGCGGGCAGTTCTGCTGGCCGCCAGCGGGCACTTTCGTGGCCGCCTATGGGCAGTTTTTCATGGCCGCTAACAGATGGTCATGGTGGGGGCGAAGAAGGGATCCCAGCGGTCCGGGAATGGCATGGATCTGCCCAGGGATCTAATGTTCTCGCGTTCCAGTCTCCGGGTGATGGCGTTGATGGTGGTTTCAAGTTTCCGGCTCATCCGGCGGTGGTTGTAGTAGAGGGCTGCGCTGCGGGAGCCCCAGTAGTTGATGACGTCGAAGGGGCGCGTGCCCGCGTTCAGGATTGCGGCGAAGCCCCTGCCCACGGGGGCAGGGAGCATGCTGATGAGATGAACCAGCGGAAGCAGTGCGCGGACGATCATGTAGCCGAAGACCATGTGGAAGAGCAGTTCTTCGTTGGTCCATTTGGTGCCGTTGCTTTTGCGGTGGAGGTCCGCCGTGGTGGCGTTCGTCAGCCAGGCATCAAGGTCGGTCCGGGCCCGGCGGTAGCCGGCTAGGATCTCTTCCTGTTTCGATTCCATCTCGTCCTCCACGGTAGCCGGCCGGCTGTTCCAGAAGCGGCAACGTGACGGTGGCCGGGCAGCCTGTACTGGTCAAACTACTCACCCGGGGGGGCGGGGGATTCAAAGGTCGCGTGCCCGGTGTCGATGCCGTGCTGGTGAATGGCCCGGACCTGAGGCCAGTCCGACGGTTCCATGGCCCGGACCGTCAGGGTCGCGCTCACAGGGCGACCAGGAGGTTTGCGACGTCCTCCAGCGCGCCCGGGGCGAGCGAGAAGTAGGCCCAGGTGCCGCGCTTCTCACGCAGCAGCAGGCCCGCCTCGACCAGGATTTTCAGGTGATGGGACACCGTGGGCTGGCTCAGGTCCAGGGGCTCGGTGAGGTCGCATACGCAGGTCGAACCGGACGATGAGGCCTTGATGATGGACAGCAGACGGAGCCGGCTCGGGTCCGCCAGCGCCTTGAAAACGAGGGCCTTCTGCTGTGCTTCTTCAGCGCTCAGCGCCGGCTTGTCAGCCGGCACGCAGCAGGCGGTGTCGGCCTTGGGCTCAAAAGTTTGCAGAGAGTTCATGCGTCCCATTATGCACACAGATTGACATTCATCGATATAACCGGGAATACTCGCATATCGATCCCCGTCAATTTATTGCGAGCTGCACAGGAGAACCGTGAGCAATCGGACCGATACCCCACCCCTACGCCGGGAAGAAGTTGCCGTCGTAGGTAAACTCTCCACTCTTGACCGCTTCCTGCCCGTATGGATCATCGCCGCCATGGCGCTTGGTCTGCTGCTTGGCAGCCTGATCCCCGGTCTGAACACTGCGCTGGAGGCCGTGAAAGTCGGCGAAGTGTCCCTGCCGATCGCCATCGGCCTTCTCGTGATGATGTATCCGGTCCTCGCCAAGGTCCGCTATGATCAGGCGCACCGGGTGCTGGCCGACCGGAAGCTGATGATCACCTCGCTGGTGATCAACTGGATCCTGGCTCCGGCGTTCATGTTCGCCCTCGCGTGGATCTTCATCCCGGACCTTCCCGAGTACCGCACGGGGCTGATCATTGTCGGCCTCGCCCGGTGCATCGCCATGGTCATGATCTGGAACGACCTTGCCTGTGGTGACCGCGAATCCGCGGCCGTGCTCGTGTTCATCAACTCCGTCTTCCAGGTGCTCGCGTTCGGCGCGCTTGGCTGGTTCTACCTCCAATGGCTGCCGTCCCTCCTGGGCCTGCCCACCACCAGCGCAGATTTCTCGTTCTGGGCCATCACCCTCTCGGTGTTGATCTTCCTGGGCATCCCGCTGCTGGCCGGTTTCCTGACCCGCACCGTTGGCGAGAAGGCCAAGGGGAGGGACTGGTACGAAAGCAAGCTCCTGCCCAGGCTTGGACCCTGGGCTCTCTACGGACTGCTGTTCACCATCACGCTCCTGTTTGCGCTGCAGGGCGGCACGATTACCTCCAGGCCGCTGGACGTGGTCCGCATTGCAGTACCTCTGCTGGTTTACTTCCTCGTGGTCTTCGGGGTGGGCATGGTCCTTGGCCGGCTATTGAACCTTGGTTATGCCAAGACGACGACGCTGGCGTTCACGGCGGCAGGGAACAACTTCGAGCTCGCCATCGCCGTCGCGATTGGCACCTTCGGCGTCACCTCCGGACAGGCCCTCGCCGGCGTCGTCGGGCCGCTGATCGAGGTTCCCGTCCTCGTGGCACTGGTTTACGCGGCGCTATGGGCCCGCAAGCGCTACTTCCCCAGCAGCATCGGAACGAACGCATAACCTCCGCAGGGACGCCCGGATTGACTGAACAAATTAGGTCAGTCAGAATTGAATCAATGAACATTGATCAAGAAGTGACGTTTCAGGCCAGGGTAGCCAAGCATGCCGCCCTGGCCGATCCTGCGCGGCTGCGCATCGTGGACCTGCTGACCCTGGGCGACCTATCGCCCAAGGAGCTGCAATCCGAGTTGGGAATGCCGTCCAACCTGCTCTCCCATCACCTGCGGACATTGGAAGAGGCCGGCCTGGCGGTGCGGCTGCGCTCCGAAGCCGACAAGCGTCGCAGTTACTTCAAGCTCGCGCCCGCGGCCCTGGATGGCCTGGTCCCGGGTCGCGAGCATGATGCGCGCCGGGTCCTGTTCGTCTGCACCCGCAACAGCGCACGTTCGCAGCTGGCCGCTGCACTCTGGCGCAATGTCAGTACCGTTCCCTCGGTGTCGGCGGGAACGCATCCCGCGGAGCACGTGGCCCAGGGCGCCGTTGAGGTAGCGCGCCGCAATGGCCTTGACCTGCGGGATGCCCTGCCCCGCCGTATTGACCAGGTGGCCCTCGATGAAGACCTGATAGTCACCGTTTGCGATAACGCCCACGAGGAACTTTCCGGACTGCGCGGGATTCACTGGTCGGTTCCGGATCCACTGCGGCTGAACAATGACCTCGCGTTCGAGGACGCCTTCGCCGACATTTCACGCCGCGTCCATGATCTGGCTCTCCGCGTGCGGGCAGCCTGACCCGATTCAAAATATTGACAAACATCAATTTATGCGCCGATACTCAGTACATCGATGAATATCAATGTCTTTCGGGTATTGGTTCGGCATGACCACCCAGACCAAGCAACTGATTCCAGGAGATAACCAGTGAGCACTGAAACCGCCAAGAAGCCCTCCGTTCTGTTCGTCTGCGTCCACAACGCCGGCCGCTCCCAGATGGCCGCCGCGTTCCTGACCACCCTCGGCAAGGGCCAGATCGAGGTCCGTTCCGCCGGGTCCCAGCCTGCCGACAAGATCAACCCCGCGGCCGTCGAGGCGATGGCCGAGGTCGGCATCGACATGTCCGCCGAGGTTCCCAAGGTCCTCACCACCGAGGCCGTGAAGGAATCCGACGTCGTCATCACCATGGGCTGCGGTGACGAATGCCCCTACTTCCCGGGCAAGCGCTACGAGGACTGGGTCCTGGAAGACCCGGCCGGCAAGGGCGTCGAATCGGTCCGCCCGATCCGCGACGAGATCAAGACCCGCATCGAGGGCCTGATCGACTCGCTCATCCCCGCCGCCAAGTAACCGGCCCCCGGACACCAGGAGCGACACCCGTGAGCACCAACAACGCACCGGCCACCGCCGAACAGCTGATCATCATCGGATCCGGGCCCGCCGGCTACACCGCCGCCATCTACGCCGCCCGTGCCGGCCTGAACCCCCTGGTCCTCGCCGGCTCCGTCACCGCCGGCGGGGCGCTGATGAACACCACCGAGGTCGAGAACTTCCCGGGCTTCCCCGGAGGCATCCAGGGCCCGGAACTGATGGACGGGCTGCAGGAGCAGGCAGAGAAGTTCGGCGCCAAGGTCGTCTTTGACGACGTCACCGAGGTCCAGCTGACCGGCCACCTCAAACGCGTGGTCACCGGGGGAGGGGAGACCTACGAGGCGCCCGCCGTCATCCTGGCCACCGGCTCCGCGTATAAGGAGCTCGGGTTGCCGGAGGAGAAGAAGTTCAGCGGCCATGGTGTGTCCTGGTGCGCGACCTGCGACGGGTTCTTTTTCCGTGACCAGGACATCATCGTCGTCGGCGGCGGTGACTCGGCGATGGAGGAGGCGATGTTCCTGACCCGGTTCGGCAAGTCCGTCACCGTCGTCGTGCGCAAGAACGAACTCCGCGCCTCCCGCATCATGGCCCAACGGGCCAAGGACAACCCCAAGATCAGCTTCGCCTGGAACTCCGCCGTCACCGCCATCCACGGCGACGGAAAGGTCACCGGCGTGACCCTGACCGACACCGTCACCGGTGGAACCCGGCACCAGGGGGCAACCGGGATCTTCGTGGCCATCGGCCACGTACCGCGCACCGAACTGCTCACCGGCCAGGTGGACCTGGACGACGACGGCTACATCAAGGTCGATGCACCGACCACGGTCACCAACCTGCCGGGTGTGTTCGCGTGCGGCGACGCCGTGGACCACCGCTATCGCCAGGCCATCACCGCGGCCGGCACCGGCTGCGCGGCAGCCCTGGACGCCGAACGCTACCTCGCCGCGCTGGAAGATGCCGACAGCATCGCCACCGCCCTGGTCGAGGAACCCCGTCACGCCTGAAACTCCCACCCCGGGGAGGAGGTGAGCACCCATGGTTACAGACACCGGCTGCTGCGGCGGCACTGACTGCGACGACCAGGACTGCTGCTAAGGCGCACCGCCCTGCCCGGCCCCTTTCCCCCTCTGGGCCGGGCAGGCACCTCACACCACAACCAAACTGCCACCAACGGAAATGAGGAACACCATGGCTGAGAAGAACACGCTGCCCGTCGCCGTGATCGGAGCAGGACCCGTCGGCCTCGCGGCCGCCGCGCACCTGCTCGAACGCGGCCTGGAACCCCTCATCTTCGAAGCCGGCCCCACGGCAGGCGCCGCCATCGAACAATGGCGCCACATCCGACTCTTCTCACCCTGGCGCTACAACACCGACGCCGCCGCCCTCCGCCTGCTCGAAGCCGAAGGCTGGATCGCCCCACGGCCCACCGCCCTGCCCTACGGTGGCGAACTCATCGACAACTACCTCGCCCCGCTGGCCGCGCTGTCTGAGATTTCCTCGCGTCTGCAGGTGGGTGCCCGCGTCACTGCCGTCACCCGGCAGGGCCTGGACAAAACCCATGTCCGGGACCGGGACACCACCCCCTTCACCGTCCGGGTTGAGCACTCCGACGGAGAAACCCGCGACCACACCGTCGCCGCCGTCATCGACGCCTCCGGCACGTGGTCCCGCCGCAACCCGCTGGGCACCTCCGGGCTGCCCGCCATCGGCGAAGACACCGCTGCGGGCCGGATCTCCGCCCCGCTGCCGGACGTGACAGGGCGGGACCGTGCAGCGTTCGCCGGGCGCCGGGTCTTGGTCGTCGGCGCAGGCCACTCCGCAGCGAACACCCTCATCAGCCTCGCCGACCTCACGAAAGACGAACCGGACACCCGCATCCTCTGGGCAGTCCGCGGCGCCACTGCCGAGAAGGTCTACGGCGGCGGCGACGCCGACGGGCTGCCCGCCCGCGGCCAGCTCGGCGGCCGCGTCCGGCGCCTCGTCGAAGCAGGCAAGATCGAACTGCACACCAGCTTCGGCATCGCCGCCCTCAAAACCCTCGACTCCGGCGTGATCGTCGAGGCCGTGGACGGCCGCACGATCGAAGCTGACGTCATCGTGCCGTGCACCGGCTTCCGCCCTGACCTGGACATCCTGCGCGAACTCCGGCTCAACCTGGACCCGGCCGTCGAAGCCCCGGTGGAGCTCGGCCCCCTGATCGACCCCGAATTCCACTCCTGCGGCACCGTCCCGCCCCATGGGGCGCGACTGCTGGCCCATCCCGACAAGGACTTCTACATTGTCGGGATGAAGTCCTACGGCCGGGCCCCCACCTTCCTGCTGGCCACCGGCTACGAACAGGTCCGCTCTGTCGTCGCCGCCCTGGCCGGGGACCACGACGCCGCCGATACCGTCCACCTCGAGCTGCCCGAGACCGGGGTCTGCTCCACGGACGCCGGCACCAGCTGCGACGTCCCCACAACCACCGCCAAGGCAACCGGAGGGGCAGCGGAGGAGAGCGGGTGCTGCGCTGCACCCGAACCGGTACTCGTCGGCTTTCCCACCGGGCTGGCCCACGGCCGTTCCGGAATCAACTGACCCCGCACCGAAAACAACTGGATTGCTGCCATGACTGAGAACCGTGAGACCAGCCTCGGGCTGCAGGACAACACCGAAATCCTGCACCGCATCAGCGCCCGCCTCGGCGAGAAATTCCATGGCATTTTCGCGGCCGAAACGGTGGAGCGGTATGTCTTCGAGTCCTACGCCGCGCTGGCCCGGACGGCAAAAATCAGCAGCTACCTGCCCGCCACGACCGAACACTTCGCCGGCGACCGGCTCGCCGCCCTTGCCAAGTCCAAGGGCGCCATCGCCTCCGAGGTACCCGAGGTTCTGTTCGTCTGCGTACAGAACGCCGGCCGGTCCCAGATGGCCGCCGCGCTGCTCACCGTCGAAGCGAAAGGAAGGATCCACGTCCGCTCGGCCGGTTCCCTCCCGGCGGCGGAGCTGGATCCCGCCGTCGTCGCAGTGATGTCCGAGATGGGCCTGGACCTGACCCGGAACTACCCCAAGCCCCTCACCGACGACGTCGTTAGGGCCTCGGACGTGGTCATCACGATGGGCTGCGGCGACTCCTGCCCCATCTACCCGGGCAAGCGCTACGAGGACTGGGACCTGCCGGACCCCGCAGAGCAGCCCCTCGACAGAGTCCGGGAAATCCGCGACCAGATCCACGACCGGGTTAAAACCCTGGTCGACTCACTCACAAAGGAAACAACGCACCCATGACCACCGAAACACCCGGCCAGCACAGGCCTGCAGTGCTCTTCGTCTGCAGCAAAAACGGCGGCAAATCCCAGCTCGCCGCCGGACTCATGCGCGACCTCGCCGGAGACACCATTGCCGTGTACTCCGCCGGCACCAAACCCGGCAAGGACCTCAACCCCCAGGCCGTGGAATCCTTGACCGAGCTCGGCATCGACATCACCGGTGAACACCCCAAACCGGTCACCGAGGAGGTCCTGGACACGGTCGACGCCGTCGTCGTCCTGGGCACCGAAGCGAAGCTCGAACCCCACGAGGGCACCCGGTTTGAAGTCTGGGAGACCGACGAGCCCTCCGAACGGGGCATTGAAGGCATGGAACGCATGCGCCTGGTCCGGGACGACATCAAGAACCGGGTCCAGAAGCTCTACACGGAGCTCACCGGGAACTAGGCGATGTCCGCCCAGGCGCCGGTACAGGAACTGGTCGCGGAGGGTGCACCCCGCGGCGGCCTGGCCGCGCTCTGCATCACGCAGACCACGGCCTGGGGTGTGCTCTACTACGCGCTGCTGGCGGCAGTCCGGCCCATCAGCGAGGACACCGGCTGGGACGCGGCCCTGGTCACCGCGGCGTTTTCTGCCGGGCTCGTGGTGTCCGCGGCCGCGGGAATCGCGGTCGGCCGAATCCTGGACAGGACCGGCCCCCGCCACCTGATGGCCGGCGGTTCGCTGCTCGGAGCCCTGGCATTGGTCCTGGTCAGTGCCGCACCCAACCTGCCCGTTTTCACGGCGGCGTGGCTGCTGGCCGGGACCGCGCAGGCAGCGGTGCTGTATCAGTCAGCCTTCACCGTGATCAGCCGCTGGTACGGCCCGGCCCGGGTCAGGCCGCTGACGATCCTGACCCTCGTCGCCGGTTTCGCGTCCACGATATTCGCCCCGCTCACGGCGGCGCTGTGCTCAACCTTTGGGTGGCGCGCTGCTTTCCTCATCCTCGCCGGCGTGCTGGTGCTGGTCACCGTTCCGCTGCACGCCCGCTGCCTGAACAGAGCATGGCGGCACGTTGAGCCGGGATTATCACCAGCTGGTGACAGGGCGCGTGTCCGGTCCATCCGGCGCAGCCCGGAATTCCTGGGACTGCAGGCACTCATGGTCCTGCTCAGCCTCGGCCTGTACACCGTGACGCTGAACATCATCCCGCTGCTCATGGAAAAAGGCGCCGACCACACCGCGGCCGCGGTCGGCCTCGGACTCGTCGGGGCAGGACAAGTAGCCGGACGCATGCTCTTCGCCGCCATTCCCGCCACGACGCGCATCATCGCCGTCAGCGGAACTGCCACCGGCGCCATCCTTCTCCTGGCTCTCCTGCCAGGACCGGCGCCCCTGCTGATCGCCGCCGGCATGCTCGCCGGTGCCGTCCGCGGCTGCCAGACACTGCTGCAGGCCACCCTCGTCGCCGACAGATGGGGAAGCACCAGCCTCGGGCTCCTGCAGGGCACGTTCGCCGCACCCCTCACCATCATCACCGCCCTCGCCCCCGCAGCAGGCTCCGCACTGGCCGGCCTGCTTGGCAGCTACACAGCCATGGCCTACGCCATGGCAGCCGCTGCAGGGATGGCCGCGGGCCTGACTGTCCTGGGTCCACTCCGCATCCGCCAAGGACAGCGACATGGACGATAAAGGATGGATCACCGGGCCCATCGTGCTGGGCGTCAAATGGACCTTTTCCCCCCACCTAATCCACACTGCGGCGGAGCTGGCGACCGCGCTGGGACGACATCTTATCTGTGCCTTCGTCGACCCGGCCGGTTACCTCACGGAATGGGAACCGGGTCCGTCCAGGACCGCGCAGTCCCTCGAACCAGCCCCTAATGAAGAGGCCCAATATCCGGCCGACGAACTGCGGCACCGCCTGGAATCACTCCTGGGGCCGCCCGGAAAGCAATGGTCCTTCCGTGTGCTCAACGGTGACGTTTCCAAGGCACTATGCCGCCTGGCCGAAAACACTGGAGCTTGCCTGCTGATCGTCGGAGCTGACCGCCAAGGACCACTGGGAAGGATGGACAGGATCCTCGAAGGGTCCATCTCAGGATCCTTGGCCCGCCGACAGAAACGTCCAGTCCTCATCGTTCCCAACGAAAAATAGCCAAACTCTGGCGGTCACGACGCCTGGCTTCTGGTCTTTCCCCGGACCGGGCGGCCAGGAAAAGGGGCGCCCCGGAAGTCCTCTTCCGGCGGACACAACTCGTCCTGGGCGGTTTATGCCCATTGCGGGCAGGTGGCGCCGTCCAAGCAACTCAACGCTGGCCGTTCAATGCCGCAGGGATCCTCACCTCGGACGGATGACTGTGACAGGTTTGAATGGCCCCGGTAGGACGGTTATCTCTGGCCCCACTTCATGACTCGCCGGGCACCTTGTGACGGTTATATGTGGCCCCACCTTCAACCTTGGATTCATCAGTGTATGGATGCGGCGGAAGGCTGGTCTGGATGGAGTCGAGAGTGGAGTTGTTCGCGCAGATCCGAAGGGATGCCCGGGTCGAGGGCCTCTCGGTCCGTGCACTAGCGGCTAGGCACAGGGTTCACCGAAGGACTGTGAGACAGGCTCTGGAATCTGCTTCCCCTCCCGAACGCAAACCACGACAAGGCGTGGCCTGGCGGTTGGAGCCGTTCAAGCCTGCGATCGATGCCATGCTGACCGAGGATACGACGGCGCCACGGAAGCAACGCCATACTGCCCGCCGGATTCTGGCCCGGCTCATTGAGGAGCGCGGGGCGGAGGAGTTGTCGTATTCGACCGTGCGTGACTATGTGCGGGTCCGTCGGGCTCAGATCGATGTGGAGGCCGGCCGCCGGGTTGAAGTATTCGTCCCGCAGGAGCATGCCCCGGGTGCGGAGGCGGAGGTGGATTTCGGTGAAGTCTGGGTGGTCCTGAATGGTGTGAAGACGAAGTGTCATATGTTCGTCTTCCGGTTATCCCACTCCGGCAAGGCTATCCACCGGATTTACCCGACACAGGCCCAGGAAGCGTTTCTGGAAGGCCACATCGCCGCCTTCCAAGTTTTGGGCGGCATCCCAACGAAGCACATCCGCTACGACAATCTCACCAGCGCGGTCAGTGCCGTGGTGTTCGGGCAGGGCCGGCAACGGCAGGAGAACGACCGGTGGGTGTTGTTCCGCTCGTTCTACCCGTTTACTGAACTACGACACGCGTTTGTGCTGGTTGACGCCTAGATTCTGGTTCGCTGACTACGGTCTGTCTTGTGATGAGCGAAGACGTGGACAGAGACCTGGCTCGACTGTCGGTGCCGCTGGTAGGGGCGGTTGAAAGCACAGGGGACCTGTGTCGGCCGTGTCGGCTAGTTGATGCCGGAGGCGCACCGATCGCGGCGGTATCGGCGTTCTTCGACGAGTTGCAGGCGGCAGGCAGATCGGCCTCGACGCTGCGTTCCTACGGGATGGACCTGCTGCGGTGGTTCCGCTTCCTCTGGGAGATCGACGTCGCCTGGAACCGGGCGAGCCGGGTCGAGGCCCGTGACTTCGCCCGCTGGATGCTGGTATCGGGCAAGCCGCAACGATCGCATTGGCGCAGGCCCGGCGAATCAGTGAAGCGCCGGGCGAAGCCGGTCCCGTATTCGCCCGCGGTCCGGGCACACACCGAGACGGTGCTGCGCCGGTTCTACGACTTCCACCTCGACACAGGAACCGGGCCACTGCTCAACCCGTTCCCGTTGGAGCGTCCACGGCGCGGGGGTCGTGCGCATGCCCATCACAATCCAATGGAGCCCCACCGAAACGAACGCAGCGGCCTGTTCCGGCCGCGACTTGCCTCGAGGATCCCGCGCAGCATTCCTGACGCGAAATTCAACGAGATCTTTGCGCGCCTGCCCTCACATCGGGATCGTGCGCTGGTTGCCTTCTATGTCTCCACCGGGGCCAGGGCCTCGGAGCTGTTGTCGGCCCTGCGCAGCGGTGTTGATCCGGGCCGGCAGGTGATCACAGTGATCCGGAAAGGCTCGGGGGCGAGTCAGGAGCTGCCGGCTTCAACTGACGCGTTCGTTTGGCTCCGGCTCTATGAGCTCGAGATGCAAGGACGCCTGCCGAAAGGGCGATCGATGCCGATCTGGTGGACGCTCCGGGAGCCCTATCGTCCCCTGACTTACCATGCGGCGCACCGAATGTTCGAGCGGGCGGTCCGTGCGGCAGGGAGCGATGCGACGCTCCACGGGCTGCGGCATACGGCGGCCTACCGGATGGCCGAAGACCCGAATCTGCCATTGACCGATGTCCAGTTCGTGCTCGGGCACGCGCTGCTGACGACCACGCAGATCTACCTCACTCCGCGCAAGCAGGAAGTAATCCGGCGGGTCTTGGAGCACCACGAGCAACAGACCCGCCAAGCCGAGCGCCGGGCAGTTCCAGCGCCGGCACCGGGCTATGCGCCCGAGACCCTGCAAATCCTGTTCGGAAGGTCATGACTATGACTGTCCTGGTCGTTGACGATCCCAAAGCTCACCGCAGTACCCAGCAGGTCACCGCACCACTGCTGAGCGAATCACTTCGGGCCCGGCCGACCGCCACGCGCTGGGCTGCAACGATGCTGGACCGGGACGCAGCGTTGACCCGCATGAGATCGCGACATGTAGAGGCGAGCGATCACATCAAGATCCCCCGTCAGGGCAGTCAATGGGTTCTGGACTGGCTTGACGAGCATCCGGGCGCGACGTGGCAGGAACGATGGTCGGCGACCGGCGTTGAAGCAGCAGGTCGGCCCTGGCGGCAGATTCCCCTGGCCTGGCTGCGAAACCTAGGCAGGGAGAGCCAATGGAATGACGAACAGTTCCTCCGCTCGCTCCACATCGTATTCGGCGCCGACCTGATCCGCCCCTCACTCTCCTGGCTCTGCATCGCGGCATTCGGGTCCGGGTCCTTGGCCCGGACTATGGCGGCCATGCGCGACCCTGCCGGATTCGCCGAACTCCGGGCCAAATGCACCGCCGACCCGAACGTCTCCCAGACTGCACTGACCCGCAACCTATACCGCGCCGCCGCGCTGGTCTCGGCCATGGGCGGGACGATCAGCGACATCACCCCCGGTGATGTCGTGGAAGTATTGGACGCCGAAGCCTCCACGCGCGGCACCACTATCGGCTCGACCGGCCTGTTCTACCGGCTGCTGCACGAGATGGGCTCCTTCGGACCCGACGCGCCAGCCACGTTGCGCCACTTGCGCGTCGCCGGACAGAAAACCCCCGAACAGATGATCGACCAGTACCAACTCTCTTCCGACCACATCCGCGGTCTCTTGATCGCTTACCTCAAGGAACGCCAGGCAAGCCTCGACTACAGTAGTCTGACCTCGATCACCTACCACTTGGCGGGGCTGTTCTGGGCCGATCTGGAACGCCATCACCCGGGCATTGACAGCCTCGACCTCCCCGCCGGCGTCGCCGCGGCCTGGAAGCGGAGACTGCGCACCATCACCCGTTCCGTCACCGACTCCGATGGCCGTAAACGTGATGCCGAAGTCGAGCGGGTCAGTTACCGCGAATGCCTGACTCCTGTCCGGGCGCTCTACCTCGACCTGGCTCAGTGGGCCGTCGAGGACCCGGCCCGCTGGGCGCACTGGGTCGCCCCTTGCCCGATCGGAAGGGAGGAGATCGACCGCCGGAAGGCCAAGCGCCACCTGAAGTCCCGCATGGACGCCCGCACGCGAGAACGCCTACCGGTCCTGCCAGTCCTGGTCGAGAGCGTGAACCGGCGCCGGAAGGAAGCCGCCGAACTGTTCGAATCAGCAACCCGGACGGCCCCGGGAGCGACGTTCACCGCGGCCGGTCAAAACCTGATGCGAGTGGCTCCATCCCGAGCGGCTGCCGTGAAGATCTGGGCAGTCGAACCCGACACCGGTCAGCGGCGCGATTTGGGTCGCGAGGAAGAACACGCGTTCTGGGCTTTCGCCGCCGTCGAGACCCTTCGGGCTACCGGGATCCGCGTCGAGGAACTCACCGAACTGTCCCACCACAGTCTGATCCAATACCGGCTGCCCACCACCGGAGAAATCGTTCCCTTGCTGCAGATCGCGCCGTCAAAGACCGATACCGAGCGGCTGCTGGTGGTCAGTCCCGAACTAGCCGACGTCCTCAGCCTGATCATCCGCCGCGTCCAGAACCCGAAGACCGGAGCCATTCCGCTGGTCGAAGCATACGACGACCACGAGCGAGTCTGGAGACCAGCGGCGCCTCTCCTTTTCCAGCGCCGCGTCGTGGGCGAGCACCGCGCGATGAGCGCGGGACTGATCCGCAAACTGCTCACCGCAGCCTTGGAACATTCCGGCCTGGTCAATCCCGTCACGGGAGAACCGCTGCACTTCACACCGCACGACTTTAGAAGGCTGTTCATCACCGAAGCCGTCCTCAGTGGGCTGCCGCCACACATCGCGCAGATCATTGCCGGCCACCGAGACATCAACGTCACCATGGGCTACAAGGCCGTCTACCCCACCGAGGCCATCGACGCCCACCTGGCATTCCTCGCCCGCAGACGGTCGCTACGGCCCAGCGAGGAATACCGCACCCCCACCGAAGAAGAATGGAAAGAGTTCCTCGGGCACTTCGAGAAACGCAAAGTCGCGGCCGGGACCTGCGGACGAGCGTTCGGAACACCTTGCATCCACGAGCACGCCTGCATCCGCTGCCCGATGCTTTGGCCCGACCCTGCCCAGCATGGCCGGCTCCTCGAGATCCGCGACAACCTCCTTGCCCGCATCGCCGAGGCTGAACGGGAAGGATGGATCGGCGAGATCGAAGGCCTGCAAGTCAGTCTCGCAGGAGCCGAAGACAAACTCGCCCAGGCTCAACGGCGCCGGACGGGCCAACCGACTGTCTCTCTCGGGTTGCCCTCCGCCAAGAAAATTTGATCATCACCGACAGCGCCAGCCATCCCTTTCGAGCGAGTTCAGAGAATACGGTTTTGATCCTTTTTATTGCCAGCCAGGTATTGCCGGGGCTCACGAGAAGGGCGGGGTCGAGGGCGAGGTGGGCTGGTTCCGCCGCAACCGCCTTACCCCGATGCCTGTCGTGAAGTCCCTTGAGGAGCTCAACGACCGGATCCGGGACCGCGAGGTCCAGGACGATCAGCGGCGGATTGATGGCAGGATCCGCACCATCGGCCATGACTTCGCCGCCGAGCGTCCGTTCCTGGCGCCGCTGCCGGCCGAAGAGTTCGACCCCGGTCTTGTGCTGAACCCGAGAGTGGACAGGTCCTCAATGATTACGGTGCGGATGGTGAAGTATTCCGTACCGGCACGGTTCATCGGCCGAAGGGTCCGGGTGTCCTTGCGGGCGTCGGAGCTTGTGGTGTTCGACGGCCGTGCGGTGGCGGCCCGGCATCAGAGAATTGTCGCCAAGGGCGGCCAGTCGGTCCAGCTCGACCATTACTTGGAGGTCCTCAAGGCCAAACCCGGCGCTTTGCCTGGTTCCACGGCTTTGGCACGGGCTCGGGCATCAGGTTCTTTCACCAGCGCCCATGAGGCTTTCTGGGCTGCCTCGCGTCGGGTCAACGGCGACGCCGAAGGGACTCGTGAGCTGATCGATGTCCTGCTGCTCCACCGTTCCATGGATGGAGCAGACATCGAAGCAGGAATCACCGCCGCGCTGCGAGTGGGTGCGGTCAGCGCCGATGTCGTCGCGGTCGAAGCCCGCAGACACGCAATGACTTCCGCCGCTGAGGGTGGGCCCAGGTCAAACCGTCATCGCGGTGACCACGCTCAAGCGGAAGTGCAACGCGTTGTCAGCCTGACGCAGCGTCGACTCATGGACCCGGCGGCCGTCATCGCGGGGCTGCCTTCTGATAGCCGGCCCCTGCCCTCAGTCCGCGCCTATGACGAGCTGCTGGCCAAGCGCGCCGAACACCCTGCGGAAACCGCTTCGAAGGAGAACATCTCATGAGCCCCACAACCCCTGCTACAAACGTCACTCCGGTCCTGCGCCGACGACGCGGTCTGACCGAACAGGCCGCGGTCGCAGCCGTGGACCAAGCCTGCCGCCGCCTGCGCCTGCCAACCATCCGTGGGGTCCTAGACGAAGCACTAAGCGTCGCCGGGAAAGAACAACTGTCCTACCAGGGGTTCCTGGCCGAGCTGCTGCTGGCCGAATGCGACGATAGGGACCGGCGCTCCTCGATCCGCCGCGTCAAAGCTGCAAACTTTCCTCGGGATAAGTGGCTCGGGGATTTCGATTTCGACGCGAACACGAACATCAACCCAGCGACCATCCACACGCTGGCCACCGGGGACTGGATCCGCAAAGGCGCGCCCCTGTGCCTCATCGGAGACTCGGGGACCGGTAAATCCCACCTGCTCATCGGGCTCGGCACCGCAGCGGCCGAGAAGGGCTACCGGGTCAAATACACCCTCGCCACCCGGCTTGTGAACGAACTCGTCGAGGCCTCTGATGAGAAAGTCTTGGCCAAGACCATTGCCCGCTACGGGCGCGTGGACTTGTTGTGTATTGACGAACTTGGCTATATGGAACTGGACCGGCGCGGTGCAGAGCTGTTGTTCCAGGTCCTCACCGAACGCGAAGAAAAGAACTCCGTGGCCATCGCCAGCAACGAGTCGTTCTCCGGCTGGACCAAGACATTTACGGATCCACGACTCTGTGCAGCCATCGTGGACCGTCTGACATTCAACGGCACCATCATCGAAACCGGCACTGACTCTTACCGACTCGCCCGCAGTCTCGCAACGGCCCAGGGCCAGTAAGCGCGGTCCAGGCCCTCCGTCCGAGAACGTGTCCTCGGGCTCGGAGAAGACGCGGAGCGGAGGTATCGTAGAACCCAGACCAGATATCGGATTTCGATATCTGTATTCGACATTGGGAGTGCGATGCGTGAATTGATGCGTGCAGCCGTGCGACTCCACATCCTCCACCACGCCGCCGAGGAAGACATCCACGGCGCCTGGATGTCCGAAGAGCTGGCCAACCACGGGTATTCCATTTCTCCCGGAACCCTGTATCCGACACTGCACCGGATGGAGCAGGACGGCCTGCTGGTCTCCCGCCAGGAAGTAGTCGGCGGCAGGCCCCGCCGCGTCTACCGGGCTACGACAGCAGGCCTTGACGCCCTGGCTGAAGGCCGCAGGTCCATTGCTGAACTCGCCGCCGAAGTCCTCCCCACGTCCCCGAAGGAGAACCCGTATGAGTAACCCTCAGGCCCTGGCCCGCCGGTTGGGAACATTCGACGCGTCCGTCATCGGTCTTGGCTCGATGATCGGCGCCGGTGTGTTCGCGGCATTCACCCCTGCAGCGGCCGCGGCAGGGTCCGGCCTGCTGGTTGGTCTGGTCGTCGCGGCCTTCGTGGCGTTCTGCAACGCCACATCCTCCTCCCAGCTCGCCGCCGTCTACCCGACCTCAGGCGGAACCTACGTCTACGGCCGTGAACGGCTCGGTCCCTGGTCCGGATTCCTGGCAGGGTGGGGATTCGTGATCGGCAAAACCGCCAGCGCCGCGGCCATGGCCATGACCTTCGCCGCCTACGCCGCCCCGGCAGGGTGGGAACGTCCCGTGGCCATCGCCGCCGTGATCGTTCTCGCCGCCGTGAACTACCACGGCGTAACAAGGACAGCCGGGCTGACCCGCATCCTCGTCGTCGCCGTGCTGGCAGCCCTCGCGATCGCCGTTGCGGCCTGCTGGGGAGGCTCCTCCCCGGACCCGGCAAGGATTCTCGGGGACGGGCTGCTGGCTCACGGCTGGTACGGGATCCTGCAATCCGCGGGGCTGTTGTTCTTCGCCTTCGCCGGCTACGCCAGAATCGCGACCATGGGCGAAGAAGTCCGTGACCCCAAACGCACCATCCCCCGCGCTATCGGTATCGCCCTGGGCATCACCATCATCGTCTACGCCGTCATTGCCGTCACCCTCCTGGCGACCATCGGCCCCGAAGGAGTGGCAACCAACCCCACACCCCTCGCCGCCGCGGTAGAAGCCGGGTCGATGTCATGGGCTGGCCCCGTAGTCCGGGCAGGAGCAGCTGTCGCGGCACTGGGCGCCCTGCTGGCCCTCATTGCCGGGCTGGGACGAACCAGCCTGGCCATGGCCCGCGAACACGACCTTCCGCACTGGCTCTCCGCCGTCCACCCCCGCTACAAAGTTCCCCACCGGGCCGAGACCACCCTGGCCGTGGTGATCTGCGCGATCATCTCCGTCGCCGACCTGCGAGGCGCGATCGGTTTCTCCTCGTTCGGCGTGCTGATCTACTACCTGGTCGCCAACATCGCCGCTTTCACGCAGCCGGACACGGACCGCCGTTATCCCAAAGCACTGCAAGTACTTGGCGCCGTGGCATGCGTTGCCCTGGTTACCACCCTCCCGCCGCTGTCTGTGGTGCTCGGCATCCTCATGTTCGCGGCAGGAATCATCCTGCGCCTGGTCAGGCTAAGCAGAAAATCCTGACCCGGACGGGGCCGGATATGGCCGCCCTAACGGGGCCAAAAATAGTTGACATACTCAGACGGATCCAGCTCCGGCCGGGCCCTGAGCACCCGTAAGGGGTGCCGGAAGGACCTGCCGGACCACGCAGTGTCGGCGGAGACTTCAACAACCACCGGTTCCACCAAAGTCAGTGCCACGGGTTCCTTGTCCCTGTTGAACCTGTCCAGGGCCGTACCTTTCACACTGGTTGGCCAAGGATGCTCGCCCTTCGGAGGGTGAAGCCACCGTGCCAGCTCCCTGCCCTCCCTCGCCTTAAGCGGCGTGGACCGGCCCACGATCCGCAGCTCGCCGTCCAGGACGAGGCCGGCAACGACCTCAGAGGGTTGGGTTATCGGCCCGATCACCGCGCCGCAAATGATTTCCACGGTTTCCCTGTGCTTGAGCTTCAACCAGGAGCGGACACCGGGCGTGTACGCCTGATTCGTGCTCTTGATGACCAGCCCCTCGATCCCGGTATGGGGCAGGTCTTCGAACCACTGCTCGGCAACACTATGGTCCGTGGTGGTGGGGGAGAGGGACAGCGGCGGCTCCCACCCGTTGGCCAGTTCTTCAAGGAGCGCCCGCCGCTGGGACAAGGGCAGGTCCCGCGCGTCATGACCCGCAACGGCCAGCACATCGAACGCCACGTAATTGGCCGGCGCTGCTGCCACCAGGCCGGGAAGAGTTTTTGGCCCGGCGCCCAGACGCTGCTGCAGTGCGTCGAAGTTAAGCCGGCCCTTGCTCCAGACCACGGCTTCGCCGTCGATCACGCATCCCGGAGGAACGGCCGCAGCCACCGCCGAACAAAGTTCGGGGAAGTACCCCGTCAGTTCCTTCCCCTGCCGGGACCACAGCGTGGCCCCGGCTTCATCCCGGACCGTGACGCACCTGTACCCGTCCCACTTGGGTTCAAAAAGCAGGTCCCCGTGTGCTGCATCTCGGCGGGGCATCTTGTCGATGGCGCGGGCCAGTGCAACTTTGACCGGCGGGGTAAGCCCTGCCGGTAGCCCGGCCCTGATTTCCATGGCCCTACGCTACGCAGGAGCTGGCTCAGATGTCAGTGATGGCCTCCAGCAGCCACTGCTCAGCGAGGGGTTCACGGCGCAGTTCAAAGGTCCGCAGCTGTGAATCCGACGTATGCCGGATTATCTCCCCTTGTGGATCGTATGGGCTGGTCAGGAGCTGGTGCTGGTGTGAGCCACGTTGGGCACGTCGGTGCTGTTGTAGCTACTTCCATCAGTTCCAGAGGTCTTGTGCTGTTCGTAGTGTGGCTTTTGTCCAGAAATGGCCGTTTTTCTTCACGGCGTGGTTGGGCGGTTAGAGGTTCACATGAGGAGGGCTTGAGCGCGCAGCTTCAATGACGTCGTTTGGTGATGGCGCTAGTTCATTGATTTTCATGACTTAGCTCCCACCCCGCTGTAAGGGTCGGTCAGTGTGGCGGACGTGCGAAAGCGCCTGCATGAATCGTCACACTAGTTCAGCTCCCGATTTCGGCGGCGGTCGCTTCCTGTGCCTTCTGATGGAACCACTCGATGTGCTCTTGCAGGAGTCGGGCTGCGAGCTCTCCTTCGTGTGACTGGACGGCGTCGAAGATGCCGTGATGCTGGTTTCGAAGTGTGGAGATTACGTCGGGCCAGGCGTCCATGGCGTCCATTGCGCCTTTAACGTAGCCAACAATGGCGCCGCTGAGTGATTCCATCATGGTTGCGACCACAGCGTTCCCTGCCAGGGAGCTCAGGGCGACATGGAACCTGGCGTCCAGTTCATGGAACGTTTCACGACTGATGCCGGGATTGTCCATGGCTTGCAGGAGCTGGGCTGCCTGTTCTAGGTCCTCGTCGCCTCCTGTACGGTTCGCGCCGGCCCGGGCGGTCCAGGTTTCGAGCAGGATGCGGGTCTCGACAATGTCTTCGACCGGCAGTGTGCTGCTGGCGACGTGCAGTCGTAGGGCCGATGACAGGCCCGCGGAGGGGTCGGAGACGACGATTGCCCCGGAGGAGGGTCCGGATCCGACCGAGCTGCGCAGTATTCCCATGGCGTCCAGTACCCGGATGGCCTCCCGCACCGACGCCCTGGAAATCCCGTAGCTTTCGGCGAGGGTGCGTTCTCCCGGGAGCCGGTCCCCGACTTTGATTTTGCCCGAGCGGAGGTCCGCCTCGATGTCCTTCAGGAGCGCGTCATGGGTACGACGGCGGGGTGTTGCTCCTGCTTCGGCGGTGATCACGGGCGGTTCCTTACGGGCGGGCAGTGTGCGGGCCAGGGGGCGGCCCGCACACTGCGTCTTGAGTAGGCTGGACGCTAAGGCAGCATCCAGCCGAGGATGGGAGTGGACTGGAGGTAGGAGAGGGTGCACAGCACCAGCAGCAGCGCCACGCTCCACCCGACTACTTTACGCAGGATCACCGATTCCTTGCCTTCAAGGTTGACCGCGGACGCCGCGATGGCGAGGTTCTGTGGGCTGATCAGCTTGCCCACAACACCACCGGAGGTATTGCCGGCCACGAGAAGGTTCGGATCGATTCCTGCTTTCATGCCGGCGGTCTGCTGCAGCTTGGCGAACAGGGCATTCGCGGAGGTGTCGGAGCCCGTGACGGCGGTGCCAATCCAGCCCAGGACGGGTGAGAGGAACGCGAAGAAGGTGCCAGTGCCGGCGAGCCAGGTGCCGATGGATACTGTCTGCCCGGAGAAGTTCATCACGTAGGCGAGTGCGAGGACGGTGATGATGGTCAGTCCGGCCCAGCGCATCCTGTAGATGGTGCGGCCGATCTCCTTCACCGCGTTAGCCACCGTGATGGGGTAGCGGCCGCCGTCGTTGTACTTCGAGTACACGAAGGCGACGATCAGGCCGGTGATTAGCAGCAGGGTTCCAGGGGTGGAGAGCCATTGGAAGGAGTAGATGGTGGAGGAGACGGGTTTGCCTTCGGCATTGACCAGAGCGTCGTGCAGGATCGGCCAGGGGATTCTGACGTCGGTCGAGGCGAGGAATGCGGGCACGTCCGCACCGAGTTTCCATAGCTTGGCGATGCCGAAGACGACGATCACGAGGAAGTACGGGAACAGGGCGAGCCACGTCCGGGTCGGGGTCAACCGGTCTGCAGCGGCCTCGCTGACGGCGACAGCCGTAGCCCGCCGGGAGCCGCCGCCGGCGGTGGTGGAGGCTGTGTTCTTCGAGGCTGCATCAAAGGCTGCTCCGAGACGCTCGCGTGCTGCGACGCTTCCCTTGGGCGTCCAGACGCGGAAGAACAGCACGGCCGCGCCGAGGCCTACGAGGGAGGCGACGATATCGGTGAGTTCGTAGGAGAAGAAGTTGGAGCACAGGAACTGTGCCGTGGCGAATGAAAAGCCAACCACCAGCGCTGCGGGCCAGCAGTCTTTCAGGCCCTTGCGGCCATCGAGGATGAAGAGCAGGATCAGCGGCACGATGGTGGCCAGTAGCGGAGCCTGACGTCCAACGACGGAGGCAATGTCCGTGGCATGCAGTCCGGTGAGGCCGGCCGCGGTGGTGATCGGGATGGCCATGGCGCCAAAGGCAACAGGTGCCGTGTTGGCAACCAGCACCGCGGCGGCAGCGCGCAGCGGCGGCAGTCCGAGCGCCAGCAGCATGGTGGCCGTGATAGCCACCGGCGCACCGAAACCGGCGAGGGCTTCGAGCAGCCCGCCGAAGCAGAAGGCAATCAGGACCGCCTGGAGGCGCACGTCGCCTTTGCCGATTACATCGAAGACGCGGCGGAGGTCCTCAAAGCGTCCGCTGAGGACCGTGACCTGATAGAGCCAGACGGCCATGATGACGATCCACAAGACAGGGAAGGCGCCGAAAACCCCGCCCTGGGTAGCGGAGAGCAGCGCCAGCCCGGCCGGCATCTGGAACGCGAATATTCCGACCAGGAGGGCAGCCAGGAGCGCAAAGGCACCGGCGACATGGGCGCGGGTTTTGACGACGGCAAGCAGGATGAAGAACGTCAGCAGCGGCAGCAGGGCGACGATGGCCGACCACATGACGCTGTTGAGCACCGGGTCGGTGCTGGGTGTGAACTGATCCACGGAGTTCCTCCACATTGAGGGGGACGGCAGGGGGGTATGGTCAGACCTTTGTGGTCGGACCATCAGAGTGTAGCGTAGATTTTTCTGAAAGTGTGAGCAGCTTCACTTGGAGCCGCCGGTTGCCAGTGGCGTCGGTCACGTGATCTACTATGGTCAGACCACAACCCCTTAGCCCGAAAGGCTGCCATGCGAATCGCTTTGTTCGCTACGTGCATCGTGGATGCGATGTACCCCGCCACAGCGCGGGCTACCGTGAAAATCCTGGAACGGCTGGGACACGAAGTTGTGTTCCCGTCCGGCCAGGCCTGCTGCGGGCAGATGCACGTCAACAGCGGCTACCTCAAAGAGGCGGTTCCCGTGATCGCCAACCACGTCGCCGCCTTTGATACCGAGGACTACGACGTCGCGGTTGCCCCGTCCGGTTCCTGCGTCGCCTCCGTGAAGCACCAGCACCCTATGGTCGCCCGCTCGTGCGGCGACAAGGATCTGGAAACACGTGCAACCGCAGTCGGCGCCAAAACTTACGAGCTCTCCGAATTGCTGGTGGACGTGCTCGGCGTGACCGATGCTGGCGCGCAGCTCGGTTCCTACTTCCCGCACCGCGTCACCTACCACCCGAGCTGCCATGGCATGCGCCTGCTCCGGCTCGGGGACCGGCAGGCGCGGTTGCTGGGCAGTGTCGCAGGGATCGACATGGCCGAACTTCCGGAAGCTGACCAATGCTGTGGCTTCGGCGGCACGTTCTCGATGAAGAACGCCGACGTCTCCTCCGCCATGCTCGAGGACAAGACGGCGAATATCGCGGCAACAGGGGCAAGCCTGTGCGCCGGAGGGGACGCCTCCTGCCTCATGCACATCGGCGGCGGCCTCTCCCGCCAGGGCAGCGACGTCACCACCCTGCACCTGGCCGAAATCCTCGCCAGCACCCTGGAAGAACCGGCCTCTGTCACCGGCGAAGTCCGCGTCACCACCGGAAAGGCCACACGATGAGCACCTACCTGGGCATGCCCTCACTCCCCGTTCATGGCACGGGCAACCTGCACGCCTCCGAATCCTTCCCCCAGGCCGCGCACCGCGAACTCGCCAACACCCAGCTCCGGGCCAACCTCGGCCACGCCACCCACACCATCCGAGACAAACGCATCCAAGTGGTCTCCGAACTGCCGGACTGGGAACAACTGCGCGACGCCGGATCCGCAATCAAGGAATCCGTGATGGCCCGCCTTCCCGAACTCCTCGAACAGTTCGAGAAAAACTTCACCGCCCGAGGCGGCGTGATCCACTGGGCCCGCGACGCCGATGAGGCCAACGGGATCGTCGCCGGTCTGATCCGGGAAACCGGGGAAACCGAAGCGGTCAAGATCAAATCCATGGCCACCCAGGAAATCGGCCTCAACGAATACCTTGAAGAGCAGGGCATCGCGGCCTACGAAACCGATCTGGCCGAGCTGATCGTCCAGCTGGACCACGACAAGCCCAGCCACATCCTCGTCCCGGCGATCCATAAGAACCGGACCCAGGTCAGGGACATCTTCCTGCGCGAAATGGAGGGCGTCGACCGGGAGCTGACCGACGAACCGGCCCGCCTCGCCGGTGCCGCCAGGGCGCACCTGCGCCGGAAGTTCCTTACCGCCAAGGTCGCCGTTTCCGGGGCCAACTTCGCACTGGCAGATTCGGGCACCCTCGCTGTTGTTGAATCTGAAGGTAACGGCCGGATGTGTCTGACACTGCCCGAGACACTGATTACGGTGATGGGCGTGGAGAAGCTTCTCCCCACCTGGCAGGACCTTGAAGTGTTCATGCAGCTGCTGCCGCGTTCCTCCACCGGGGAACGGATGAACCCCTATACCTCGCTCTGGACCGGCGTCACCGAAGGCGACGGGCCGCAGAACGTGCACCTGGTGCTTTTGGATAACGGCCGCAGCGCCGCGCTGGCAGATGAAATGGGCCGGTCCGCGCTGCACTGCATCCGCTGCAGCGCCTGCATGAACGTCTGCCCGGTTTATGAGCGCACGGGCGGCCACGCCTACGGCTCCACCTACCCCGGGCCTATCGGGGCGATTCTCTCACCGCTGATGACCGGCATCCAGGCCGAGGAGAACAACTCGCTGCCCTACGCGTCCTCACTCTGCGGGGCCTGCTATGACGCCTGCCCGGTAAAGATCAACATCCCCGACATCCTGGTGCACCTGCGCAGCGTCGATGTGGACAGCAAACGCGGCAAGAAGAAGATCCCCACCCAGATGGATGTCGGCATGAACGCCGCCTCCTGGGCGCTGTCCTCAGGAAAACGTCTCGGCCTTCTCGAAAAGGGGCTGCCGCTGGGACGCCTGGCCGCCGGCCCGGACAAGAAGATCACCAAGCTGCCCGGCATCGCCGCCGGCTGGACCCAAAGCCGCGACATCCCGGCACCCCCCTCGCAGTCCTTCCGGGACTGGTGGAAAAAGGAACACCGGACACCAGAGCCAGACGCTGCCCCCGCCGCGTCCCAAGATCAGGAAAACCAGCCATGAGCGCACGCGAAGAAATCCTCGAGCGGATCCGCACCGCCCTGAAAGACAGCCCCGTGGCGCCCGAGATCCCGCGGGAGTACCGGGCGGCATCCCAGCTGGATGAGGAGGCACTGATCGAGCTGCTGGTGGACCGCCTGATCGACTACAAAGCACAGGTCTCGGTCGTGGACAACGCAGAGGTCCCGGCGCGGATCGCGGAACTCCTCGCCGACGCCGGCAGCTACGTCGTGCCCACAGGGCTCGACGCCGGCTGGCTCACAGGACTCGAACTCGAACACGACAGCCGGCGCCGCCAGGACTCGGCCGCAGCGCCGCTGTCCGTCGCCGAGCTCGACGGCATCGACGCCGTCGTGACCGGCAGCGCCGTCGCCGTCGCCGAGACCGGGACCATCATCCTGGACGGCAGCCCCAACCAGGGCCGCCGCGCGATCACCCTGGTCCCGGACCACCACATCTGCATCGTCAAAACCACTGATATAACCGGGATCCTGCCCGAAGCGCTGCGCCGGATCGACGGCACTCGGCCCCTGACCATGATCAGCGGCCCGAGTGCCACCAGCGACATCGAACTTGAACGCGTCGAGGGAGTCCACGGCCCCCGCAAGCTCGACGTCATTATCGCCCGGTAGGATCCGGGCCGAAAGGCACCAACGCAGTTTCCGTTCCCCTCCGCAGTTGAACGAAAGGTACCCGCATGACTTTCTACCGCCATGACCTCTGGCACACCCTTCTCGGCGCCCTCGTGGAAGTCCGGAAAAACGGCACGGTCGTTCGGGAAGGACTCGTTGAGGATGTCATGCCCGATTCCTCGGCGCTCTGGATCGCCGCCGACGGGCTCACCGGCCGTGTTCTGATCGAAGCCGCTGAAGGACACGAGGTGTGGGTCGAGCCCAGAAAGCTTGAGGGTCAGCGCTCCTACCGGATGACATCGCTAGCACTTCAGGACGGGAGCGGACATCGGGCACGCAGGAACGCCGGCCATGGACGGCACCGCTACCGCGTCAGAACTGCAGTGACGGACAAGGCGTCGTAGACACCTTGCTCCGGCTTTCCAATACCTTCGCCACGAAATGACCGCCTGACCGTAACTAGGGCAGTTATGGCAACAGCCACGGCAGCACGGACAGGGGATCTATCCGCGTTGCCGTGGCCGCACCCCGCGCCGGGACGGCAGACACGCGTCTAGCCAGTCATCTTCTATGAATCAACGCGACTGGTTGTGACGGAACCCTGACGGGAGCACCATGATCTTATGGATCCTCAAACAGCTAATGGCGGAGAGCTGAGCCTTCCACAGGCGTTCCTCCTGCTGGCAACGAACGATATCGACGGCGAACCGGAGCTGCCGTCTTACGTACTCAGGACCACGGTGGCGGGGGCAATCCTGGCCGAACTGGACCTGCTTGGCGCAATCGAACTGCAGGGCAAGAATGTCCGGGCCACCGGTACAGAGCCACAAACACACCTCCAGCACGAACTGGAGATCATCCGCCACAAATCCCGTCCGCACCCACCTAAAAAGTGGGTCTCCATGCTCGAGGGCCGTGCCGAGGTGCAGCGCGTCTACGAGAGCATGGCCTCCCGAGGCATCCTGGATCAAGTCGGCGAAAAGCACCTCGGCGTGTTCAAGAGCGTGCGGTACCCGGAGAAGGACCATACTCCAGAAGCGGCGCTCCTGAAGAGGATCGAGTCGGCGCTGAGCGGTGGCCGCGCCGAATCGGCGTCCGGTTCCCGTGCCGAGCAGTTGGAGCCTTCAGAAACTGCCCGCGCGGAAACAGATCCCAGGAACCGGGCGCTGATCGCACTCCTGCACGCAGCGCGCTTGCTTGAGAAGCTATTCCCGGCAGCCGATCGGAACCGGATTCAGGACCTGACGCATGACCACTGGCCGGCCCGTGCGGTGGAGGACGAACTTCGCGAGCTCAGGGTGGCTGCTGAACCGCTCGTCTAGGAGACCGTGCTACAGCTTGTAACGGCAGGCCCTCCCTCCCGGGAATATCTTGTCTGTGCCTTCGTGGGCCCGGCCAGTTACTGACGAATGGGAGCCGGAGCGCGACAGGACAGCTTGTTCCCTCGGCCCGAGTCCAGACCAGAAGAGGTAGCTGCAACCGAAGCTGTAAGACTGAAGTTTAAGTTCGGCCGGGGCGGGTTCGTTCTGGGCGGTTTAGTTCGGTCATCAGGGAACGGTTAACGCTGTGGGCTGCTTGCAGGTCTGATGAGAGTGCTGCGACTTGCTGCTGAGCGTGATGAAGCTCTTGGGTTCTCTCGCTGGTTTGTTTGGAGAGGATGGCGTTTTGATCTGTCAGTTCCTGGACGCGAAGGCTTTGGGAGTGGGCGTCCGTGCCGTCGATTTGGTCCCCGAGCAGTTCGGAGATGCGTCGCTGGTGCCTCTGTAGTTCGTGCCTGAGCCGTTGGTTCTCCTGGCGCAGAAGATCACGTTCGACTTGGAGCGAGCCCGTCGTTGATTTTGTTGTTTCCGGGGATGTCACGGAGCCCGTGGCATGTCGTTTCTGTGCTTTCCTGACCTCGTCCAGGAGGGGTTCCTGTCGGACGAGCCACGGGCTGACACCGGCGAGGCGTGCAACCTCGGCTACCGTGATGGGGCTGCGCGTACGTTCCATGGCCTCAAGGGTTGCCAGAACCGCACCTCGTTTGTTATTGCTGTCCTTCTTTCGTTGCCGGACCATGGCGGCCGCGTTGCCCGGATGTTTGCTCACTCGATCTCCTTGCCGTTATCGGTCCTGAGTCTGAGGCTTCCGACCGGGATGAAGGGCTTCTCGACGGCGGTCGGGACGCTGGCGCGGACCCGGCGGAGCACAGCGGAGGCCTCGGCCAGTGACTCCCGCTCGATGGAAGGCAGGTCGGCAAGGCGTGATTCCTGTGCCTGGATAAGGCCCGTGAACGCTTCTATTTCATTCTTGGTGTCCGTGATTAACGAGGGGCGCAGGTTCTGGGCGATCTGCCACGCGAGGTCTTCTTTCATGCGTTCCAGATGCGCCTTGAGGTCAGGCAGGTGGGAAGGATCCGATCTGAAGAACGTACAGCCGCCGCATTGGAAGCGGGCGGGGCATGCCTTGCCTCCTGCTTTGATGTTGGTCGGTTCGGTGCAGTTGCCGAACGGGACGGCCACGGCGGCCATTGAGTAGAGCTCTTCAGCGACGGGGGCGTGGGTGCCGTGGGTGTCGAAGGAGAGTCTTTTGACGGATTCGATGGCTTTACGTTTTCGTGCGTTGGTCACCGTGTAGTACCTGGCTGTGGTGTCCGCGGATCGGTGGTCCATGAGGCGGCGGAGGGTTTCCTGGGCGACTCCTGCGTCGGCCAGCCGTTGGCAGTAGGAGTGGCGGAATGCATAGGCGAAGACGGAGGTTTTGCCGAAAGGAGTCCCCGTTCCGGGGCCGTTTGCCGGGCCGGGCAGGTCCGGGAGCCGGTTATCGATCCAGTCACGGAGCCGGCGGTTGAACCAGGCCGTTTTGAGGTGTTTGTCCCGGGCGCGGGAGCGGAACGTGGGAAACAGCCAGTCCTGCTGCCCGGCAGGCATCGCCTCGATGTGGCGGTCGCGGATGATGAACCACGACTCCAGGGCGTGGGCGGTTTCTGCCCAGATGGGGAGGCGCCTGCCCCTGCGTCTGCCTTTGTCGTTGTGCCACAGCAGGGTGGCTTGACCGGTCCTGTCGTAGCTCAGGCATTCCCTTCGGAGGCTTGCCGTCTCGTTCGGCCGCCTCCCGGCGTCGCGCAGCAGGGTCATGTAGCAGGTGAAGGCTGCTTTATAGACGTCATTGGGGACCGCGGCCGAGGTCGGACTGGCGACACGGGCCGTGGGTAACTGTTTGAAGAGGTACTCGATGACGGGTTCGGGGATTGCCCGTCCGGTCTCGTCGTCAGCGTCTGTCCCTGGGGCGTCTTCTAGCGGGATTTGCAGGTCGTAGTCGAGGGAGAAGGAGAGCGTGGTGTGTTCGAACAGGTCAGAGTTCTTCCGGGTGTAGTCGATCATGCCCGCCACGGTTGACCCGAGAAAGCGTTTGTAGGCGTTGGTCAGGGGTTTTCCGTCGAGCCGCGTCAGGCCGGCCAGTGCATGTGCGAGCACCTTGCCATGCTCGCGGGTCAGTCCGGATGCGTTGGTCGGCGCGGGAAGGCGTCGCGCCGAGCATTGGACGATGAAGTCGGTGCATAGTCTTGCGACGTGAGTGATGAGGGTCGTCGAGGAGGTTTCGGTGGTGGACCGCTCCAGGATCCAGAGCTTGGTCATGTGCCGGGCCCAGTCCAGAGGGATCGGGCGGAAATCCAGGGCAGCCATGGATCGTGCGGAGCCGGATCTGTTTGAAGAGGTCATGAGCAGACCGAACGGGATGAGGTCCGATTGCAGCAGATCACCGTCCGTGGACCACGGGACGTAGCGTTCCAGCAACCTCGCCCGCACCACCCGGAACATGGACCAGGCATTTACGGAACACAGCATATTGCCCTCAGCAAGTGCGTGGGTGTCGGCGTTCAGGAAGGACTTCGTGGCCTGAGGGAATTCCAGCGCCGACTTGATGAGGGCCTTGGTCGTGGTGATGTTGATCGGGAAGCCAATGCGGTCCTGATGCTGAAGGGACCACAGCAGTTCCGTGGCCAGTCCCGGGTGCCGGCGGCGTAGAGGGGCCAGGTTGAGTTCGTACCCGTCGGTTCTCGCCGGCGGCGCGTGGATTTCCCGGTAGCCGTCAGGTTCCAGAGAGACGACAGCTTCGCGTTCAAGATGCAGCGCAAGCTCACTCGGGTCGTGGATCAGCTTGGCGTGCATTCTGCAGATGCCCGTCTGGTTGGCGTGGTGACGTTTGTAGCCGCACCACGGAACTGCGCAATACTCTGGCGCTGCTACCGGATTGGCGGCTTGGGACGCGATCCATTCCTTGATGTCTTCGACTGTGTGGCGTGGTTGGTGGCCCAGACACAGGGGAGGGAGCCGGTCTTTTTGCTGGTGCCATCGTTTGGGGTTCCCCTCCGTCGGGGTCATCAAGGGCACACCAAGTCCCTTGCTACGGTTTGTGCAGTTCGTCACCGAACACAGGATCGGGACGACGCGGGATGCCCAGTTGGTGTCCTGCAGCTGGACTGCCCTTTCGACCCAGGCCTCGGCGGTCATGGCGCCGAGGCGTCTGGTGTGCCGGAGGTAGCGGCCGGTGCAGACGTTGCACAGCCCGCTGCGGCGTGTAAATGAGGGGCCATGGCAGCCAGGGAACCTGCACTGGTTGACGAGCGTGCCCAAGTGGCCAGGAACTCCGGTGAAGACCCAGGCCTCGCTGTCCCATTCCTCCGGCCGCCAATCGTCCCGGATTTCCTGGGCAAGCATGTGCTGGAAGCCTGCAAGGTCCGCGGCCGGGTCGACTGGTTCCGGCCGCGGTAGGACCGGAGAAACATCGAAGATGACTGATTGTCCGCCGCTCATGTGGGCTCCGACGAACGGAACCGGACACGTTCGATGGCCTCGCGCAGGTCCTGGTCGGAGGAGTGCTCATACACGAGCTGGGATGAGGGACTGCGGTGCCCGAGCAGTGCCTGAACGTCCCGCGTCGGCACTCCTGCCCTCTTCCAGCGGGTCGCCGCGGTGTGCCGTGTCATGTGCGGGTTTACCCGGAGCCCAGCACGGCCTGAAGAGCGGTAGAACATCTTCACGGCGTTGGAGTACTTCAACGCTTCCCCGACATGGGACCGGGAATACAGGTTGACGAAGACCATCGGGTTGGAATCCTGGGCCAACCGGTCGATGCGGTCCTCAAGGTACAGGTAATACAGGGTGCAGACCGCTTCAGTGACCGGGACTGTGCGTGGGTTCGAGGATTTGGACAGCGCAGCGTTGGGATTCTGTCGCCGCCGGACGTGGATATGTGGCCCAACGGACACACAACCGACGGCACGCGAGTCATGGAAAAGGTGCAGATCCTCTGTCCGCAGCCCCAAGGCCTCACCGATCCGGACGCCCGTTTCGACCATCAGTGCCACCAGGAAACGGTCACGGTGGTTGGAGACCGCCTCCAGCAACGACTCCGCACCGGTTTCATTCAGCAACTTCGGGGCTTCTTCGATTTCCTTGACGCGAACTGCCCGGGACCTCAACACCTGGCCCGGCAGGAGTCTGTCACCGGAATAGCCGTAGGCGATTCTGGTTTCGTAGAAGCCTGCGGCTGTCTTCTCACTGACCAGATCACTGCGCGCGGCCCACATGTAGAACTGGGTTATTGCCGCGGCATACTGGTTCATTGTTTTCCCGCTCCGGTAGCGCGGCTCACGATATTCCGCGTTTCCCTCCGGGGCGTTCAACGCGGTGACGGCGAGCTCCCGGATGAACCGGGAAACGACAGGAACACCGTCAGTCCAGTCCAACCTCGCCGGACCGAGCCAGGTGAAGAAAGCGGCCAGGCGCTGCGCGTAGGCCCGGATGGTGTTGGCGGACCGGGCAGAACCCAGAAGGTAGTGAAGGTAGGCGCTGGCCTCAGAATGCAACTCGTAGGTGGAGGAGTCCACTACTGCCCAGGACGGGCCTCCAGCCTTGTGGATGACGCTGAACGCGATCCAGCGCCGTGAAATCGGGACGATCGGGTGGGTGGTCGACGGAAACGGAATCAGGGACTGCGGCATACGAACGTACCTCGTCAGGGTAGATAATCCGTGCGTTCCGAGACGACCCTAATGCAGAACCTACATCGCTGTGAACCCCACTTGAGGGCAGATAAGCCGCACCTGCACCCGCCAGTATTCGACACTTACGACGTCCCCTGTGCCCAGCGCTGCGGTCCGCCTGGTGTTCCACCAGTCGTTCCTGGCGAACCAGTGCACCGGGTCTGCGCCCACGGCCCAGATACGGCCGTCGAACCTGACGGCCAGGGGAGCGCCGGCCGCGGTAAAGCGGACGTCGACCTCGACGTCCAGAGTTGTTTCATTCGCTACTGCTGTCACGGTTTACGCGCTCTCCCAAGTTCCTCGCTCGGCCCGGTGCCGCCATGCCAATTCATAGGTGTCCCGGTAAGCGGCGGTTCCCAGCTGGGCAAGTGTCTTCATGCCGGGGTCAACGCCCGCAGTGATGGAGCGGACGGTGCTGTAGGAGAGAGGTGGCCAGCCGTGGTCGGCGGCGACGCGGTTGGCTTTGCGGGCGATGGCAGCCACAGACAGGGGCGGTTTCACCAATGCCAGGCCTTCGACGAGTGCGACAAGCTCGGAGGTGCTTCTGCGTCGGGTGGTCCCTCGGTTTGCAGTAGCCAGTCCGGCGATGCCGTTGCGTTTGTGGGCCGCGTGCCAGCGCTGCAGTGTCCGAAGTCCGATGCCTTCGTGCTCAGCAAGGGCAGTAAGGGGCACGCCGTCTTCGATATGCCGGCGCAGGATCCGCCAGCGCATAAACGCTGTCTGGTCAGGCATGGAGGCAGTGTTACCGGTGAGGGTGCCGCTGCCTCCGGCCGTCACCGGACTGTTTTCTGCCCTGAACGGCGCCGCGGCACGGCAGGGGCCGGTTCGCGCCGGAGTGCCCGGTAGACGGTGGTCCGGCTGACGCCCAGAACCTCGCCGATCTTCTCGACCGTCATGTCCTTCTGCTCATACATCCGGCGGGCGGTCCGGAGCTTGTCCTTGGTCAGCAACGGGGGCCGGCCACCAAAGCGCCCGCGAGCCCGTGCCGCCTGAAGCCCTGCGTTAGTCCGCTCACGGATCAGATCCCGCTCGAACTCCGCCAGCGCCGCAAACACATGGAAAACGAGACGTCCGCCCGAGGAAGTTGTATCGATCGCCTCTTGCAGGGACCGGAACCCGATGCCACGCTCCTGGAGATCGGCCAGCTGGTCAATCAGGTGTCGGATGGACCGGCCAAGCCGGTCCAGCCGCCACACAACCAAAGTGTCCCCGGGCCGTAGCTGATCCAGAACCTTGGTCAGTTCCGGCCGGGACTCCAGAGACCCGGAAGCCGTGTCCGTGAAGATGCGGTAGCAGCCGGCCGCCTTCAACGCGTCCTGCTGCAGAGCCGCGTCTTGGTCCCCGGTCGATACCCGGGCATAGCCCAACAGATGTCCCATGCGCCCAAATGTACCAATACCCGTCAACCAGCAGAAGAACCGGCACATAGAATCCGGCACTGGGTTCCGCTACAAAATTCGGGGGTGCATCGAATCTCTTCATTGAGTCGGTTGGTTTGTCGCAGATACGGTCGTTTTAGGTAGCCGAACCTCCCTGCTTCGCGAAGTCGCCTGGTTTCATGACTTTCGGCGGGTGGCGGTTCCTGGGGCCGCTCTGGCGGCGATGGCTGCCAGGTCACGGGCCGGTCCGGGCGGTGGTGTGGTGCCGGTCTGCCAGATGGCGGTCAGGGTGCGGCGCAGGGGCAGCCCGCGGACGGGAACGGCGATGAGCCGTTGCAGGGCGAGGTCGTCGCGGACGGCCAGTGCGCTGAGTACTCCGGGGGCCGTGCCGGCTGCGATGGCGGAGCGGACGGCCGCCGTCGTGGACAGTTCCACCAGCGGATCTGCCAGGGGCGGGGCCCCTGCGGCGGTGAGCAGGTGTTCGAGGGCGTCCCGGGTTCCGCTGCCGTGTTCCCGGGTGACCAGCGCGGTTGTAGCCAGTTCGGCTGCCGTGACGGGGATCCGGCGCCGGGCCCAGGGGTGCTCCGGGGCGACGACCAGGACCATGTCATCGTTCTGCACCGCCGCTGCGCTCAGGTCAGGGGGAAGGTGCGGGCTTTCGATGAAGCCGATGGCTGCCTGTCCGGATCGGACCAGGGCTACGGTGGCTTCACTGTTGTTCACCGTCAGCTCCACGACGGTGGGGACGAGTCCGAGGCTCTCCTGCTGGCGGCGCAGCGCGACCAGCCAGAGCGGCAGCAGGTGTTCGGCGATGGTCTGGCTGGCCGCGACCTTCAGTTGCCGGGCGGTGTCGGATCGCAGCGAGGCGATCCCGGCGTCCAGCCGTTCCGCGGCTGCGAGGACCTCCGCCGCCCACCCTGCGACCAGTGCACCTGATTCTGTCAGGGTGGATCCCCGCGGTGTCCGGGTCAGCAGGGCGGACCCGATCTGGGACTCCAGGGAACGCATCCGGGAGGAGACAGCCTGCTGGGACAGTCCAAGGCGTTTCCCGGCGGCGGAGAGGGATCCCAGATCATGGACCGCGGCGAGCATTTCCAGGGCGGAGAGATCCGGTATCCGGGGGCTGAGCATCGGGGAATCTCCTTCAGAAACGTCACATGTGATACAAGTCCGGCTTGTACCCTGACAAGTGTATGCCCCCTACTGCGGCAGGTCCCGGTCCGGGAGCATAGAAGGTATGGAATCTCTGCTGCTGACCGCCGACGAACACCACTCCACACCACCGGCACAGACCCATGGTCGCCGTGCTGGGGGCCGGCGCGTCCTGCGCCGTCTGGATAGGTCCTCGGAGCTGTTCGCGAACCTGACCCCGAACTGGTTCGCCTCCATCATGGGTACCGGGATCGTCGCGACCGCAGCCGCGACGCTGCCCCTGCAGTTTCCCGGCCTGCGCACTGGCGCCACCGTCGTCTGGGCTCTGGCGTCCCTGCTGCTGATCCTGCTGAGTGCCGCGACCGGGGTGCACTGGATCCGGCACCGGGAAACCGCCCGAAGCCACCACAGCCATCCGGTGATGGCGCACTTCTACGGCGCACCGCCCATGGCGCTGCTCACCGTCGGCGCCGGTACCCTGCTGCTGGGCAAAGACGTCCTGGGCGAACAGCTGGCACTCGGCATCGACGCGGTGCTCTGGATCGCCGGGACCCTGCTGGGGCTGGCCAGCGCCGTCGCTGTCCCGTACCTGCAGTTCACCCGGCACCAGGTCACACAGGACAGTGCGTTCGGCGGCTGGCTTATGCCCGTCGTCCCGCCCATGGTTTCGGCCTCCACCGGGGCCCTGCTGCTGCCCTACGTCCCGGCCGGGCAAGCACGCCTGACCCTGCTGATGGGCTGCTACGCGATGTTCGGACTGAGCCTGCTGGCCTCCATCATAATCACCACACTGATCTGGAACCGCCTCGCCGGGCACAAGATCGGGGCCGCCGCGGCAGTGCCCACCTTGTGGATCGTGCTGGGCCCGCTGGGCCAGTCCATCACCGCCGCGAACCTCCTGGGCGGGAACGCCCACCTCGCCGTGTCCGGGACCCTGGCCCGGGCGATGGAAGCCTTCGGCGTCTTGTACGGGGTGCCGGTTCTGGGCTTCGCGCTCATGTGGGCCGCCCTCGCAACCGCCATCACGATCCGCACCGCCCGTCAGGGCCTGCCGTTCTCCCTGACCTGGTGGTCCTTCACCTTCCCCATCGGAACCTGCGTCACCGGCCTGACCGGCCTCGCCGCCCACACCCACCTCGCCGTGTTCGACGCAATGGCCGTCGCAGGCTACACCCTGCTGGTCGTCGCCTGGATCATCGTCGCCGCGCGGACCTTCCACGGCAGCATCCTCGAAGGCACCCTCTTCCAGAAGCCCGCAACGACCGCACCGTAGGCGGGCCGCAGCGGACCAGCAACCCCTCACGCAAACAAGCAACCGTTAACAGCGCCCGAAGGTGGCCTCATGAAACCCCGGACAACACCCGGTTCACAGCAACGCTCACCCACCAACACAAAAGGGTCCAGGTCGCCCGCCCGATTGCAGCGGCCATTGATCGCCGTCGGCGTGCCACTCCTCCTCGCAGCCGGCGCGCTCACCTACGGAATCACCGCAAACGGCACCGGCCAACCGACCCCGCCAGCAGAGAAGGGCCCGACCATGATCGAAGGAGTCATCAGCTATGCCGGCCTGAGCAGGAACCACGTCCAGACTGCGGTGACCTATCCGCAACGTCCCGGCGTCGGCGGAGACCACTCACCGGTGTGGACGAACTGCGGAGCCTACGACCGGCCCGTGCAGGAAGCCCGGGCAGTGCACTCCCTTGAACACGGTGCCGTCTGGATCAGCTACCAACCCGGGCTTCCCGCCGATGACATCGCCAAACTCGCCCGGCTTGCAACCAACCAGAGCCACGTGTTGGTCAGTCCCTTTCCCGGACAGGGATCCCTCATCGAAGCAACCGCCTGGGGAAAACAACTAAGCGTCACAGACCCGGCAGATCCGCGGCTGTTCGCATTCATCAAAGCATTTCAGCAGGGTCCGCAGACACCCGAACCCGGCGAGACCTGCAGCGGCGGAGTCAACGGATAAATCAGGAGACATACCGCCGCTCGACCGGTCAGCCCCCAACGCGCGCTGTCCCATGAACTGCCGCTCACCCGTTGATGGCTCCCGGGCGGGACGACAAACCGCCAATCTAAACTGCGATTTAACCGCCAACTCCGACTAAAAGTCACAAACGGGCTAAGTGACATATTTTGATTCCGGCCCGGTTTGGAATCGACCTGTCACTTAAACGAACGTATAGATGACAGAGGAGAAATCGGTGCTGGTCGGATACATGCGCGTCTCGAAAGCAGACGGATCCCAAGCCACGGACCTGCAGCGGGACGCGCTCCTGGCCGCCGGCGTCGACGCCGGTTTGCTCTACGAAGACATGGCATCCGGAACGAAGGATAACCGGCCCCAGCTCGCAGCATGCCTCAAGGCTCTACGCCACGGCGACACCCTCATGGTCTGGAAGCTCGATCGGCTCGGCCGAGACCTGCGGCACCTGGTCAACATCGTCCACGACCTCACCGAACGGGGAATCGGGCTCAAGGTCCTGACGGGCCAGGGCGCTGCGATCGACACCACCACCGCGTCAGGGAAGCTCGTCTTCGGAATTTTCGCCGCCCTTGCCGAGTTCGAACGTGAACTCATTTCCGAACGAACCCTTGCCGGCCTCGCCGCCGCCCGCGCCCGCGGCAGGAACGGCGGACGTCCCTACAAGATGACCCCCGCGAAACTCCGGCTCGCCATGGCATCCATGGGCCGACCAGGCACCAAAGTCGGCGAACTTTGCACCGAGCTGGGCATCACGCGGCAAACCTTGTACCGTCATGTTTCGCCCTCAGGAGAGCTGCGGCCGGATGGCGAAAGGCTTCTTTCCCGATAGGTTTATTCGCGGCTCCCTTGCGCACGCCCCCTGCCGCTGAGTGCCCACGGACGATGTCGGCTCCTGTTCTGGCTGCCCCCTGGTGCGATATGACGGGCCGGACCGGGATCAGGTAGCGTTTCACCGGCTCCACTTCGATCCGTCAACTGAGGCTGGTCCTTTTTGGGCCGGAAAGTGATCAGCGAAAGAATGAACCTGCTTCAAGCAATCGTCCTGGGTGTCGTCGAAGGAGTGACTGAGTTCCTGCCCGTCTCCAGCACCGGACATCTGACGATCGTTGAGAAGCTCCTCGGTCTGCAGGTCGACGACGGCGGAGTAACAGCATTCACGGCGATCATCCAGGTCGGTGCGATCCTGTCCGTCGTCGTCGTGTATTTCCGAGCCGATATTGCCCGGTTGTTCCTCGCCTGGGCCCAGGGGCTGCGCCGGGCCGAAGCCCGCACCCATCCCGACTACCGTTTCGCCTGGTACGTAATTATCGGTTCCATTCCGATCGGTGTGATCGGTTTTCTCGGCAAGGATCTCATCGCCGGGTCTCTGCGGAACCTCTGGGTTGTCGTTGCCGCCCTCATCGGCTGGAGCATCGTCATGGCAGCGGCTGAACGGACGGGCCGGCAGACACGCCCCGAGCGGGCGGTCACCCTCAAAGACACGCTGGTCATCGGCCTCATGCAGTGCATCGCTCTCATTCCCGGCATCTCCCGCTCCGGAGCAACCATCAGCGCCGGTCTATTCCGGGATCTGGACAGGGTAGCGGCCACCAGAATTTCGTTCTTTTTGTCCATCCCCGCGCTCACCGCCGCCGGAGCCTACGAGGGTCTTACCCAGGCCGGGGAGATCAGTGCGACGGTTGGCTGGATACCCACCATCGTCGGTACTGCCGTTAGTTTCATCGTTGCGTACGCATCGATCGCCTGGCTCCTGCGCCTGGTCGCCAAACACAGCATCACGGTCTTCATCGGATACCGCATCGGGCTCGGCGTCGTCCTCGCGGCGCTTCTTGGCTTCGGGATCATCGCCGCCACGTAGCTCCGCCCTGTTCGGTTCCGCTCCCCGACATACGTGCCCACAGCCGGCGGCTCGAACGGGCAAGCCCGCGAAAGTCTGTCGTCCCGCACGTTCCCCGGCTGGCCTGTCCAGAAAATCGGTCCGCGAGGCAGGAAGCTCCACGTGCACTAAGACCGGGCATGGCCCGGGCAGCTGTAAGCATCCCCCATGGCTCGCCGTGATGACACGGCGGGCAAGTCCTTGCCAGCGGGCCTCGTCATGTGGTTGATTACAGGGACGGTGATGGATCTCGCCGGGGCGGGCCACCGTCCGAACCGCCGCACCCGGCTGATAGTTCCTGTTTAGTGCCACGCACAGACGGAGAACTATGCCTAATTTCGCCACCGCCTCACATATGCGGGATGAGCGTCCCCAAGCGGACCGTAAAGACTCTCGCCCTGCATCGACCCAGGTTGCCGACATGGGGTGCTCTCATGACTGACTACAACGCCCTCCTCGGGTGCGGGGACTACAACCGTGGCCTGGTCATCGGTGTTATTGACATTCCGATGGGATCGAGCCACAAGATCGAATGGGACCGCACCACGGGCCTCTTCCACCTAGACCGGGTAGACCCGCGAATTTTCGCCAAACCGGTGAACTACGGATTCATCCCGCAAACGTTGGACGAGGACGGCGATGAACTGGACATTCTGTGCGTGACCCGCGAACCGCTGCCCACTGGGCTCGTCGTGCGCGGCCGGATTCTGGGCGTCCTGAACTTCCGCGACGGGGACGATATGGACTATAAGATCGTCGCAGTCCCGGCAGATGACCGCGACGAGGGGGACCGTATCCGCACCATCGAAGATCTCGGTACCAGGTGGCAGGAACAGATCACCCACCACTTCAATCACTACAAGGACCTCCAGCCCGGAACCCGCGCCCAGGTCCTGGGCTGGGGCACGCCTGAGGAAGCCGCCAGGATTCTCGGCGAATGCAGCCAACGCTGGCAGGACCGAATGGGCGGCGGACCGCAACCACGAGGCCCCCTCCTGGCATGAACCGAAGCCCATGCCCCAGGCACAGCCTCGGCGGCAGGAGGCGTGACCGGCTAGCTCCCCTTTGCCGTCGGTGCTCTGGGAGTACTCTTGCTCTGCGTCTGCTCTGCATCCGCGCGTCCAGCGCGGAATCTGTCCGGCTGGCCCTTATCTTTCGTAGATTCGCTGAGCGATCGTCCGCGGGATGGTATCGATGGGAACGGTCAGGAGGAATTCCGGGGTTCGTAGGCGTCGGGGATGCCGTCGTGGTCTGAATCGATCAGCTCCGCTTCGTGGGCCTGCCGGTACTGCCGGTTCCTGGTCCGCAACACGGCGACAGCCAGCAGTGCGGCCAGGACGGACGCTGTGAGGATACCCACCTTCGCATGATCATCGTGCAGGCTTCCGTTACCGAAACTCAGTTCGGCCACGAGCAGCGAGACGGTGAATCCGATGCCCGCCAGGAGTGATACCCCGAGCACGTCTATCCATTTAAAGGTGCTGTCCAGTCGCGCTCTGGTGAACTTGGTGAGGAGCCAGGTGGTTCCGAGAATTCCGGCCGGCTTGCCCAGGACCAGCGCCAGGATGATGCCGGCGGCCACCGGGTCCGTCAGCGCCGAGACCAGACCGTCCCAGCCGCCGACGGCCACGCCGGCGGAGAAGAACGCGAACACGGGTACGGCAACACCGGCGGAGATCGGGCGGAACCTGTGCTCGAAGACTTCGGCAAGGCCGGGGCCCGCGTCCGGACCGCCGCTGGCCTTGGAACGAAGGACGGGGACGGCGAACCCCAGCAGCACGCCGGCGACGGTGGCGTGGACGCCCGAGGCGTGCACCAGCGCCCACGCGAGCGTGCCTAACGGCAAAAGGATCAGCCACGCCGCAGGGGCTTTCATCTTGAAGAACCGCCGGTATTTCTGTGCCAGGAACGTGTAGAGGGCCAGCGGGATGAGTGCCCACAGCAGCGGCCCGGTCTGGATTTCGGTGGTGTAGAAGAACGCGATGATGCTGATGGCGAGGAGGTCATCGACCACGGCCAGGGTCAGGAGGAAGATCCGCAGGGCGCTGGGCAGGTGCGAGCCAATAATGGCCAGAACGGCGACAGCGAACGCTATGTCAGTGGCGGTGGGGATGGCCCAACCGCGAAGCGTCTCGGGGCTCGTGATGTTGATAGCGGCGTAGATGAGTGCGGGGACCACCACGCCGCCCACGGCGGCAGTGACCGGGACGATCGCTTTATTGAGCTGGCGCAAGTCTCCGGCGACGAATTCCCGTTTGAGTTCCAGGCCTACTAGGAAGAAGAAAATGGCCAGCAGCCCGTCTGCGGCCCAGGCGCCGAGGCTCAGTTGCAGGTGCCATGGCTCGTAGCCGATCTTGAAGTCCCGGAGGGCAAAGTAACTCTCGGACACCGGAGAGTTGGCCCAGATCAACGCGATGGCGGCGGCCGCCACCAGGAGCACGCCGCCGACGGTTTCTTTGCGCAGGATCTCGCCGATGCGCAATGACTCCGCGTAACTGCCCCGTCCGAAGATGGTGAACCGGGGCGGCGGTGAGGGGAGTTTCTGGCCCATGAAGGACTCCTAAAAGTTAGGTCGACAAAAAATACTGCCGACCAGACTTCCCGGCTCACCTTCATATAGTCTACGGGGCGCCTGCGTCATCAGGCAGTCCGCGCCCGGCTACGCAGCGGGTCCCTGCGTGGGCGCGGGCACGGATTTGAGCAACGGGATGAAGGCGATCAGCGCGACGAGCTGGGTGCCGATGGTGAAGATGATGAGCCCGGTGAGGGACGTTGAGTAGAGGGCTCCGATGATGGTGGATCCGGCGAGCCAGGCGATGCCGTAGATGGCGGTGAAGATGCCGTATCCGGTGCCCCGGGTGGCGGAGGGGACGAGGTCTGCGACGGCGGCGCGGAGGGTGGATTCGTGAATGCCCAGGGCCGCTCCCCAGACGACGGCACCAACCCAGACCAGGACGGGCGTGTTGCTGAAGGACAGGAAAGGGACGGCCGCGGTCAGCGGAAGGGCGATGAGCAGCCCGCGCAGCCCGATCCGGTCATAGAGCGCCCCGGAGCCCAGGGCTGCCAGCGCTGCTGCGCCCATGGACACCGCATAGGTCACCGGAATCAGCGCCGAGGGCATCACGTTCTGGACTTCCAGGTGGTAGGAGATAACCCCGAAGGTGGAGAACCCGAACATCGACACGGCGGTGAAGGCGCTGTACCACCAGAACCGGGCCGGCAACGGGACCCGGACCCGTACCTGCCCGGGCGCGGGGGCTGGTTCGCTGACCGTGTGTGTGTCGTAGCGTGCAGGATCGGGCGCGGCCCGGCGGAGCAGGATCACGGCAACGAGTGCCGCTGCACCCGGGATGGCGAGGACACCGAATCCGAGTTGGAAACCGGAGACGGCGACCATGAGTCCGACGAGCAGGGGCCCCAGCAGTGCCCCGGACTGGTCGAGGGCCTCGTGGATGGCGAAGGCTTTTCCGCGGCCCATTTCGGCCCCTGCGTGGGAGAGCATGGTGTCCCTGGCCGGGGTGCGAACTGCCTTGCCGAAACGCTCCGTGATGACCAAGGCCGAGGCCTGCCACAGTGAGCTTGTCAGGGCCATGAAGGGGACAGCGATCACGGTCAGGGCGTAACCGGCGATGGTCAGCGGCCAGTATTTGCGGGTCCTATCCGCCAGGGGGCCGGTGCCCAGGCGCAGCACGAGGGCCACAGCTTCCCCGAAGCCGGTGATGAAGCCGACCATGACCGCGGACGCGCCGAGGGTGGCCAGGAACGGTCCCGTGATGGACCGGGCTCCTTCGTAGACGACGTCGGCGAGCATGCTGACTACGCCGAAGGCCAGCACGAAGCCCATGGGTCCGAGCCTGTGCAGGCGGGTTTTCGGTGTTCCGTCCGTGCTGAGGTGGTCTTGATTCATTTCCGGCACTGCTTCTCCTTGGGCTGGTTCGTGGAGATGGTTCCGTGGCTGGCCGGTTTCATAGGAGGCTTGCCGCCGCGAGGCCTGCGGCTGCGGCGCCGATGGCGGCGGCGGCGGTGCCGATCCCGTTCAGGAGGGCCAGCCCGGTCCGGCGGGACTGGATGAGCCGTACGGTCTCGAAGCTGGCCGTGCTGAAGGTCGTGTATCCGCCCAGGAATCCGGTACCGGCGATGGTCTGCAGCTCGACCGGGGCGGCGTGGGCTATCACGAACCCGGCGACGAGTCCCAATAGGAAGGATCCGGTGACGTTGATAGCGATCGTGCCGATGGGCAGTGCGGCGCGGATTGTGGAGCGGACCAGCCCGTCGACGACGAAGCGGGTTCCGGCGCCGAGGCCGCCTGCGAGGCCCAGCAGCAGAATGGTCAGGACGTTCACTGATGGCCTTCCTGCCGGTCGGGGCGGAGGGTCGCGTCCCGGCGCCGGGTGGTCATCCGGGTGTGGTGGCCGGCGGCAGCCCGGATCCCCGCCACCGTCGCGACAGTGCCGCCCAGCAGCGAGGCAGCCACATAGATCAAAGCATCGGTGGTCCGTCCGGAGCCGAGCAGGGTGTTCGTTTCCAGGGCCAGGGTGCTGTAGGTGGTGAAGGCGCCCATGAACCCGGTCCCGGCGAGCAGTCGGATCACCCTGAGCCTGCCGGTGTCGGGGCCGCGGCGGACCAACGCCTCGAGCAGGACCCCGAGCAGGAATGCCCCGGCCAGGTTGATGATCAGGGTGGGCAGCGGCCACCCGCCCGGGGCGGGCAGGACAATGCTGAGACCGTAACGGGCCAGGGCCCCAACCACGCCTCCGGTGATGACGACCAGCACGAACCCGGGGTGCAGGTGCACCGGGCGGTGTGCGCTCACCTCGCCGAGGGTCCCGGCGTCCGCGTCATCCGCCACTACCTGTTCAGGGTCGCTATCGATGGGCAACCGGTCCATGGCCGTGGTGTCGGGTCCTGCCGAAGGGGGGTCGGTTGCTGTGATCTCCGGGATGCGCGGTTCCATCAGTGGTGGCCCTCCTGCCGGGGGTGTCTGGTGTGCGGGGCGAGCGGGACGACCAGCACGGGGCGGTGCTGGCGGTGGGTGAGATGGACCGCGACGGAGCCGACCAGCACCTCCTCGAGGCGGGCGCCGAGGCCGCGTTCGCGCGTGCCGACGACGATGACCGAGGCATCCGTGGACTCGGCCAGCCGTCCCAGCGCCCGGGCCGGTTCCCCGGAGAGAGTCGCGAAGGACCAATCGATGCCGGTTCCGTCCAGGGCGTCCTGGAGGCGTTCCCTGATGGCGGCGGCGATGCCTTCGATGTCGTCATCGATGCCGTCCGGATCAATCGGCCGTGCCTCGATCCGCCCGTCGGGTTCCTCGGCGAGGTAGGTGGTGACGTCCACGTAGGCGCAGATGAGCTTCACGTCCAGGCTGTAGGCCAGTTCCGCGGCGCGGTGTGCCACGGCCAGGGGCTGGCCGGGGACCACCCCCATCAGCACCGGCCCGGAAATCCGGCGCGGTACGTAGGCGATGGGTCCGGTGCCGGGCCGGGGTTCCTTTGCGGGCTCATTCATGGGCGTTCCTAACGTGGCGGTGTCTACTGGTCGTTGAGGTGGGTGCCGGTCGGCCCGTAAGGCAGCTCCGGATACTCGTCGGTGATCTCCAGGAGACGGTTGTATTTGGCGACGCGTTCCCCCCGGGCAGGTGCCCCGGATTTCAGCTGACCGCAGCCTGAACCTACGACAAGGTCCGCGACAAACGTATCGTCGGTTTCACCGGACCGGTGCGAAACCATCGCCCCGAAACCTCCCTCGGAGGCGGCCGTGAGGGTGTCGAAGGTTTCGCTCACGGTTCCGGCCTGGTTGGGTTTGATCAGCACCGCGGTCGCGGACGCGGTCCGGATACCTTCCCTCACCCGGTCCGCGGAGGTGACGAACAGGTCATCGCCGACCACCTGCACCCGGCTCCCGAGGGCCGCGGTCAGTGCCGGCCACCCCTCGGGGTCGTCTTCGGCCAGGGGGTCTTCGAGGCTCCAGATCGGGTAGTCGGTGATCAGCCTGTCGTAGTAGGCGATCATCTGCTCCGGGGTGTAGCCCCGTCCCGCCACCGTGTAGGTCCCGTCCCCGAAGAAGGAGTTCGCCGCCGGATCCAGGGCGATCGCGACCCCGTGCCGCCCCAGGGCGTAGCCGGCATCCCCGATGGCGGCCACAATCAAGTCCAGTGCCTCCTCAGGGCGGGCGATGTCAGGGGCGTAGCCGCCCTCATCGCCCAGTCCGGTCGAGAGGCCCTGTTTGCGCAGCCGCCGGGACAGCGCATGATAAACATCAGATCCCCAGCGCACCCCGTCAGCGAACGACGGCGCCCCGGCGGGGGCGATCATGAACTCTTGAAACTCCAGCGGGTTCGCCGCATGCTCTCCGCCGTTCAGGACGTTGAAGTGCGGCACCGGCAGCCGCCCTGCCCGGCCCAGGCCGTGGCCGATCCAGGTATGCAGCGGGGTTCCTGCCGCGGCCGCGAAGGCCCGGGCAGCGGCCATGGAGACCGCCACGATCGCGTTTGCGCCCAGCCGGGAGCGGCCCGGTGTGCCATCCAGAGATATGAGAGCGTGATCCAGATCGGTCAGGCTTGCCCAGCTCCGGGAGGTCAGCAGCCCGGCGATTTCACCGCGGACATTCGCCACGGCCTTCTGCACGCCCCTGCCGGAGTATTCCTGGCCGCCGTCGCGCAACTCGACCGCCTCATGGGCACCGGTGGACGCCCCCGAGGGTGCCGAAGCGGCGGAGACTGTGCCATCCGCCGCGGTGAGCCAGACTTTCACCGTGGGGTAGCCGCGGGAGTCCAGGATCTGCAGGGCACGCACCCCGGTGATCTGAAGTTCATTCATGATGATTTTCTCCATTTCCTCGTCCTCATCTCAGGTCCCGCCGGCGGCGGCGACCAGGGCGGCGGCAGTCCGCGCCGCCAGCGGATTCAAGTACTCCCCGCCCCGCACCAGCGGCACCAGGTCTGGGCTGAAACGGTAGAGCAAGGGCTGCCCGGTGGGAATGTTCAGCGATTCGACTTCTGCTTCCGAGAGCCGGTCCAGGACCCGGCAGAGCGCCCGCAGAGAGTTCCCGTGGGCGATCACGAGCACATCCTCCCCTTCCCGAAGCCGGGGGCGAAGATGCTGGTGCCAGAACGTCCTGACCCTCTTGACGACTCCACAAAGAGACTCGGTGGCTTGGACGGCTTCGGGAGGCTGCCCTGCCATAGCCGGGCTGCGCCGGATCGCGGCCAGTTCGGCCCGTGGCATCGGCGGCGGCGCACCGTAGTACGAGCGGCGCCAGAAGTGGAAGACCTCCGGCCCGAGCTCGCTCAGCAGTTCGCTGCGGTTCCGCCCGGTGAGGGAGCCGTAGCTACGCTCATTCATCTCCCACGCCGCTGTGGCCGGCGCCGTAGCCTGCCCCAGCACAGACAGGACGATGCGGGCTGTGTCCCGGGTTCGGGAAAGGGTGGACGTGTAAACGGCATCGGGATGGAAGTCAGCGGAAGCCATGAGCTTCCCGGCTGCCTCAGCCTCGCCTTTGCCAGCTGCGGTCAGCGGCGGGTCCAGCAGACCGGTGAACCGGTCCTGGGCATTCAGGACGCTTTGACCGTGGCGGAGCAGGATCAGCGAGCCGGGTGCGGGCATGGGCCACCTACCTTCGATTAAGCAAAGGTAGGAACCATCAGCCAGGAGGCGGTTCGAACGCCCGGCACCTTCTGAGCGGGCTGTTCCGGCGGGATCCATCACCGTGAACAGAGACTACAGGCACAGCGGCGGTGCCCGCCAGCATATGACGCGGTTACTCGCTGCGCTCGGCTCCTGTCGTTTCCGGACCGGGTTCCGCCTCCCGCGGGTTGCTGGCCAGGTACAGGGGCAGGCCCCAGCCGGCAAAGAAGCCAACGGCCTCGATCCAGGAAGCATTTTCTTCACCGCCGACCGGGGCGCCGTAGTCCGTCATCGAGTCGGTCAGGTGCCTCATCCGTCCCCTGATCTCGCGCAACCGCGAGGCAACTGCGTGACGCAGCTGCTCCGGCAAGGGACGTCGCGCCGTCAAATGGAAACGGCACAACAGCACCGGGTCGCCAGCCCCTTTCGACGTCTCAGGATCACAGGCGGGGCAGACCCTGTCCCGCCACAGCGGGAATGTCTCCCTGCACCAGGCTGTCGTGTGTGCCAGCCCGTTCGCTTCAACGGTGAGAGCCTCGGTGTTGGAGTTCGCGTAACCCATCCGCAATCCGGGCAGGGACGGGGAGGCCATATCCTCACAGATCCGGCACGGCCCCACCGGCAGGAGCACTTCGTCCGGATGCCGGTGCAGCAGCGAGCCTTTCCGGCCCAGCCCGGCAGCGACGTGTTCGAGGAGATCCTCATAGAGAACCGTGACGTCAAAGGGCTGGTGGCCGCCGCGGACCCCTGCGCCCGCCTGCCAGAGCTCAATCTCCACCACCGCGTACGCCCAGGTGTGCCGGGGACACAACCCAAGCGAGGCACGCAACAGTCGCCGCATGCTCCCGTCCATAATGTCTCCGTGGATGAAAGACCACAGCTGGCGCACTTCCTCCGCCGACAGCTCCAGCGGGCGCACGGGCAACAAAGCGCCGGTGACGTTGTCCCGTTCGCGCGTCTCCAGGGTGCCGGACCCGTTCCGATTTCCAGTCATGCGAATGACCCGCCCTCCGTATTCGGGGCAGGACCCATCAGCCACCTCGGCGGTCCGAACCGGCAAACAACCGGTCCCGGCGGGATCCATCACCGTTACAACAAGGCTAAACCCCTTCCACTTCCCGTACTACGTCCCATTTGTCGGGGAACGCCCCACAGCGCAGAAGCGATCAGAAACTCTCGCGGTCCAACGCCAAGCCGAAGCCCCGAAGAGCAGGAATAAACCCTGGAGGACGGCTCGGGAACCTCATGAATCAGCGCTATGTCCGAAAAGTGCAGACGACTTCTGACATTCCGTGCAGACGACTTCTGAATCTGACAAGACAGCCGGACGCCCGGCCGGCGGCACGGCGTGTCGTGTCTCATGACCCGTGTCCGTGATGTATATAAACGAAGCGACGTTGGCAATACACTGACGGCATGGCTTTGGTCGGTTACGCGCGGGTGTCGACCCGGGAGCAGCACCCCGAGGGCCAGACGGACGCGTTGAGCGCGGCCGGGTGCCGGAAGGTGTTCGTTGAGCACGCCTCCGGGGTTCTCGCGCGCCGCCCGGTCTTGGACGAGACGCTGCGGTATCTCCGGGACGGTGACACGCTCGTGGTGACCAAGCTGGACCGGCTGGGCCGCTCGGTGCGGAATCTGAAGCAGATCGCCGACGATCTTCAGGAGCGCGGCGTCGGACTGCGCGCCTTGTCCCAGGGGATCGACACCACCACGCCGGGAGGACGGCTGTTCTTCCACATGCTCGCCGCGATCGCCGAGTTCGAGCACGACCTCATCGTCGAGCGCACCCAGGACGGACTGGCGGCCGCCCGGGCCAGGGGCCGGAAGGGCGGTCCGAAGTTCAAGATGACGGCGACGAAGATCGCCCAGGCACGGGCCATGTATGACGCGGGCGGTGGCACCTGGCCCGGGTCAATCCGCCGGCCGCGAAGCAGGCGTGAGACGGCCATGGCGGGTCAGCGGCTGACTCCCGAAGAGAAGATCGGGCTGCTGCGCCGCCACTTCGACGACGGGGCACCGCTGACCCGGCTCGCCGACGAGTCCGGCATCCCGGCGCGGACGCTGCGCCGATGGGCGGCCGCGTTCGCCCGGACCGGCACCACTGCCGGGCTGGAACGGAAGGACCGGTCGGACCGCGGCATCCGGCAGCTGCCGGCGGATCTCGTCGGGGCGGTGGAGGGTCTCGCACTGCGCCATCCCGCCCCGACGGTCGCGTTCATCCACCGCCGGATCGCCGACATCGCCGCGGACCGCCGGCCTTCCCGCGCCCAGCTATTCGACGGTCAGGGCGATCGTGGCCGGCATCGACCCCGGGCTCAGGACCCTGGCACACGAGGGAGAGACCGCCTACCGGGACCGGTTCGAGCTGGTCTACCGCCGCACCGCGAAGCGTCCGAACGGGCAGTGGCAATGCGACCACACCCTGCTCGATGTCATGGTCATCGACGGGCAGGGAAAGACCGCGCGGCCGTGGCTGACCGTCGTCCTGGACGACTACTCCCGTGCCGTCGCCGGGTACACCGTGTTCCTCGGCGCGCCGGACGCGGAGCGCACCGCCCTGGCGCTGCACCAGGCCGTGAACCGGAAGGCGAACCCGGCCTGGCCGGTCCTGGGCCTGCCCGACGTCCTCTACAGCGACCACGGCTCCGACTTCACCAGCGCCCGCCTCGAACGCGTTTGTCTCGATACCCACGTCCGGCTTATCCACTCCCGCCCCGGCGTGCCGCAGGGCCGGGGCAAGATCGAACGCTTCTACCGCACCGTCACCGAGGAACTGCTGCCCCACCTGCCCGGGTTCATTCCGCACGGCACCGGCGGCGAACCCGCCTCGGCCCCGGCCCTGACCCTCGAGCAACTCGATGCCGCGCTCGAAACGTTCATCGTCTCCACCTACCACCGCCGCCCGCATTCGGAAACAGGCCGGCCGCCGGCCGAACACTGGGCCGCCGGCGGCTGGCTGCCGCGCCTGCCCGAGCATGCCGAAGACCTCGACCTGCTGCTGCTCACCGTGGCGAAGGCACGGACCGTGCACCGGGACGGCATCCGCTTCAGCGGCGTCCGCTACATCTCCCCGACCCTCGCCGCCTACGTCGGCGAACCCGTCACGATCCGCTACGACCCCCGGGACCTGGCCGAGATCCGAGTCTGGCACGAGGACACGTTCCTGTGCCGGGCCATCGCACCCGAACTGGCGGCCGGAACCGTCTCCCTCAAACAGCTGCAGGCCGCGCGGAACGAACGGCGCAAGGCACTCAAGGGACAGCTGCGCCGCAAGCTGTCCCTCGCCGACGCCCTTCCGCCCGACACCCGATACACCGCCGTGCCGGCGCCGGACGTCACGGAACCTCCCGCCGCCCCGGCAGCGAAGCTGCGCCTGTACGAAACCGACTGAACGGAGCACACCCATGTCGATCCTGGACGAAGGCGACGATGGCCGCAGGTTCCTCACCGGGCCCTTCGGCGAGCTCTCATCCGTCCCGCCGCGCCCTCCCACCGGTGCACCGGTGTTCCTGGTCACCAAGGAACACCGCCGGTTCGAAGAGTTCGCCGACACCGTGCGGAAGAACCGCTACATCGGGGTCTGCTACGGCCCGCCCGGCGTCGGCAAGACACTCTCCGCCCGCCGCTACGCCGGCACCGCCGAATGGGAGCAATGGCACCGCAACGGCGAGGCCGACCCGGCCCCCATCCCGGCACGGATCCTCGAAGCCCGCACCGCGTTCTGGACTCCCACCGTCACCGCAAGCCCACGCCAGATCGACCAGGCCCTGCCCCGCATCTGCCAGCAGATTTCCTGGATGATCGACTATCACGACCACGGCGTCATCGATCCGTTCGCACCGCGTGACTCACGCAGCTCGGGACTGACCGAACTGCTCATCATCGACGAAGCCGACCGGCTCAAGGCCGGCGGTCTCGAACAGGTCCGCGACTACTACGACCGCCACACCATGGGCGTCATCCTCATCGGCATGCCCGGCATCGAAAAACGCCTCGCCCGCTACCCGCAGCTCTACAGCCGCATCGGCTTCGCCCATCAATACCGGACCCTCAACACCGGCGAACTGGCCTTCGTCCTCCAAAACCGCTGGCACGAACTCGGCCTGCCCCTGGATCCCGGCGAATTCACCGACGCCGAAGCCATAGCGGCCGTCGCCCGCATCACCAACGGCAACTTCCGCCTCGTCCAACGCCTCTTCACCCAGATCAGGCGCATCCGCGACATCAACCAGCTCAACACCATCACCGCCGAGGTCGTCGAAGCCGCCCGCGAAACCCTCCTCATCGGATCCTGACGATCTGGCCAAATAGCGCTGCAAAATCAAGGCCATATAGCGCTGAGAATCACAGCCGACCAGAACCCCGACCACCAAATAGACGCTCTCACCCGCGCCGGCGTCGATCCGGCAAACATTTATCTCGACCACGCCAGCGGGGCTAAAGCCAGCAGGCCAGAGCTCGACAAAGCCCTTGCCTCGGCCAACCGGGTCGGCGACCAGCTCGTCATCACCCGCCTCGACCGGCTCGGCCGCTCCGTCCTCCACCTCGTCACCCTGGGCGCAACCCTCAGGGAGCGTGGTGTGGGATTACGCGTCCTTGAGCAAGGCATCGACACAACGACCGCGGAAGGACGGGCGATGTTCGGAATGCTCTCCGTCCTCGCCGAACTCCAACGAGAACTCATCATCGCCAACACCCGCGACGGGCTCGCAGCCGCCCGCGCCCGCGGACGAACCGGAGGAAGACGCCCGAAACTCACCCCCGACCAGGCCCTCCACGCCCAACAGCTCTACGACGCAGGGGACCACACCGTCCAACGCATCGCCGACCTGCTCCAGGTACCCCGCTCCACAATCTACGGCCACCTCAACAAAACAAGCATCGGACGGCGAGCCGCCGGCGGCGCCCCCGGCCCGGCGTAACAGCAGCTCCGGCCAGAACCCCTGCTACCTGGCTCAATCGACGCCGCTGACTGCTCCAGTAAGCGCTACTTTTCGCCGACTTTGGAGGCCCCGTCGGCGCCCCTGCCCTTGACTGGCCTAGCCGAGGCTAAGGCAACTCAAGGGAGTGACCATGAGACGTCGCCTTGCCATCAGTGACTGACATACGCCTTTGCGTAGTTCCGATACTGAGCCAGAACTTCCGGCGCGCTGACGGTGGCGGAGACTTCACTGATGCTGGGGGTCCAGTCGGGCCATGATCCCCTGAGGATGGCCGCCGCCTGGCGGGCGGCGCCGTCTGCCACATATTCGCCGGGTTCGGGTACCACCACCGGCAGCCCGAAGACTGCTGCGGCAACCTGCTGGACGGCCGGGGACTGCGCCCCGCCGCCCACCAGGATGATCCGCACGGCCGTAACACCCTGGGCCTCCAGCTGGGCGAGGCCGTCTGCTAGGGAGCACACCACACCTTCAATGGCAGCTCTGGCCATGTTGGCAGGGGTGAAATTGCCCAGTGTCAGCCCGTACGCGGAGCCTTTGGCCTGGGGGAGGTTAGGCGTGCGCTCACCCTCGAAATAGGGAACCAAGGTCAGGCCGTCCGCGCCAGCGGGAGCGGAGAGGGCGAGCTCGGAGAGCCCGTCAAGCGTCACGCCCAACAGCCCGGCGGTTGCATCGAAAATCCGCGTGGCATTCAGCGTGCAGGCCAGCGGCAGGAAGTTCCCTGAGGCGTCGGCGAAGCCGGCGACGAGGCCCGAAGGATCCGCCGCCGGCGTCGGCGAAACAGCAAAGACGACCCCGGATGTACCGAGTGACACAACTACGTCGCCGGGGCCAGCCTGGACTCCCAGTGCAGCCGCGGCGTTGTCTCCGGCGCCGGGTCCGATGAGCGTTCCGGACGGTGTCTTGCCGGCAGCTTCCAGCGGGCCGACCACTGCAGGCAGCACCGGTACGTGGCCGAGCGCCTGTTCCACGAGGTCCGTACGGTAGGCTCCGCTTGCCGTGGAAAAGTAGCCGGTGCCCGAAGCATCTGAGCGATCGGTTCTCAGCAGCTGGAGTGACGACGGGCCTGTTCCGGGACCGTGGCCGGCCAGACGCCAGCTGAGCCAATCGTGAGGTAGGCAGACGGCTGCGACCCGCCGGGCATTGCCAGGTTCATGGCGTGCAAGCCACCGGAGCTTCGTGATCGTCAGGGAGGCAACCGGTACAGTGCCTGTGGACTGCGCCCAGAAAACGGAACCGGCGTCGACGTCTCCGTTTCCGGCCTCAACGATAAGCTGGCGCGCATCCTCAGAAGAACGCATGTCATTCCACAACAGAGCGGGGCGGACCACCTCGCCGGCCGAATCCAGGCACACCATGCCATGCTGCTGGCCGCCGATAGAGACGGCGTCGACGTCGTCCAGGCCCCCTGCCAGAGCTACTGCCTCCTGAAGGGCAGTCCACCAGTACTCGGGGTGGACCTCAGTGCCCGCGGGGTGAGCGGCGCGGCCATGTCGGACTAGGTGGCCGGTGAGGGCATCACGGATCACCACTTTGCATGACTGGGTGGAACTGTCGATACCTGCTACCAACGGCATGGATAGGTTCTTTCTGAAAAGCTGCCGCCGGATCGGGGATCCGGCGGCAGCGGAACGACGATTCGGTTGGGTTTCGGTTTAGCGGGCGCCGAGCAGGTGCTCGATGGCCAGCTGGTTCAGCTGGACGAACGCGAAAGAACGCTCTGCAGCCTTGTCGGCGTCAAACTCCGCAAACGCGGAGGCGTCCGCCAGCAGATCGGCGGTGGTCTCGCCGGTGCTCAGCGTCGGTTCGCCCAATTCAAAGACACCGGAGGCGGCCAGCGCGTCCTGGACTTCGGGGTCGGCGCGGAAGGCCAGGGCGCGCTCCTTCAGCATCAGGTACATGGACATGTTCGCTTTGGCGGAGTTCCAGACGCCGTCGTAACCGTCTGTGCGGGAGGGCTTGTAGTCGAAATGACGGGGACCGTCATACTTCGGGCCGCCGTTGGGGAAGCCGTTCTCCAGGAGGTCCACGGTGAAGAAGGCGCTGGTGAGGTCGCCGTGGCCGAAGACAAGGTCCTGGTCGAACTTGATGCCGCGCTGGCCGTTGAGGTCGATGTGGAACAGCTTGCCCGCCCACAGTGCCTGGGCGATGCCATGGGTGAAGTTCAGGCCAGCCATCTGCTCGTGGCCGGTTTCCGGGTTGAGGCCCACGATGTCGCCATGCTCAAGCTGGGCGATGAAAGCCAGACCGTGGCCCACGGTAGGCAGGAAGATGTCGCCCCGGGGTTCGTTGGGCTTGGGCTCCAACGCGATGCGCAGGCCGTAACCCTTCTCCTTGATGTAGGCGGCGGCAGTGTCGACGCCCTCCTTCATGCGGTCCAGTGCGGCGGAGAGATCCTTAGAGCCGTCATATTCGCTGCCTTCGCGGCCGCCCCACATCACGAACGTGTCTGCACCGAGCTCGGCGGCGAGGTCAATGTTGGTCAGGACCTTGCTGAGCGCGAAACGCCGGATGGAACGGTCGTTGGAGGTGAATCCCCCGTCCTTGAAGACCGGGTGGCTGAAGAGATTAGTGGTGACCATCGGAACCTTCAAACCGGTCTCGGCGAGGGCTGCCGTGAAGTTCTTCAGGATCAGCTCCCGCTCGGCTGCGCTGGCATCAAAGGGAATCAGGTCGTTGTCATGGAAAGTGATGCCGTAGGCGCCAAGTTCACTGAACTTGTGAACGGCTTCCACAGGGTCCAGAGCTGCTCGGGTGGCTTGGCCAAAAGGATCTGCCCCGGTCCACCCCACTGTCCAAAGTCCGAAAGTGAAGCGGTCCTGAGGCGTAGGCGTCGTTGTCATGTGTCTCCAAGGGTTAGTTGTTGATGACAACTTATGTGCACGTATAGACGTTGTCAAGAGGTCTTTTGCCGACGGGACACCACGATGTGGGCAATGTGCAGCAGTGGAAGTGCGGCACTTTTTCACGCAAGGAGACTTGCATCACTAATGGTTAGAAAGTAAGTTGTGTCTAGCAACATTCTAAAAGCAGGGTTTCGTCATGAACCCTGAGCATCGGCCGGCCAGCTTCCTCCGCTTACGATGGGCGACGTGCGCGGCGACCCAACAATTCAATTTGTTGTCCTGTTCAGAGAAGAAAGAAACAACAACATGTCACTATCCAAATCCTTGGCCGCCGTCGGTACGGTAGCGGTCCTGAGTCTTTCGCTAGCCGCGTGCGGTGGCAGTGCAGCCCCCCAGACAGCCGGATGCAACGTGGGAATCTCCATGCCTACCCGGAGTCTCGAGCGGTGGATCAACGACGGTGAGGGCCTGCGGTCCAAGCTCGCGGCCGCGGGCTGCACCGTCGATCTCCAGTACGCGGACAACAAGACCGACCAGCAGATCAGCCAAATCCAGAATCAGGTGGCTGGCGGGTCAAAGATATTGGTCGTTGCTGCCATCGACGGCGCTGCCCTGGCCCCTGTCCTCGCTCAGGCCAAGAAGCAGGACGCGACCGTCATCGCCTATGACCGTCTGATCAACGGCACCGAGGACGTTGACTACTATGCAACGTTTGACAACTACAAAGTGGGCCAGCTGCAGGGCCAGTACATCGTGGACACCTTGAAACTCAAGGACGGCAAGGGGCCCTTCAACCTTGAAGCGTTTGCCGGCAGTCCTGATGACAACAACGCGAAGTTCTTCTTTGCCGGCGCTTGGGATGTACTTTCTCCCTACATCCAGAAGGGCCAGCTGACAGTTCCGTCGGGCAAGGCGCCGAAATCCGCTGCCGAATGGGCGTCCATCGGCATTCAGGGGTGGGCCAGCGACAAGGCCCAGGCGGAAATGGACAACCGCCTGTCTTCCTTCTACGGCGGAGGCAAGAAAGTGGACGTCGTTCTGTCCCCGAACGACAGCCTTGCCATTGGCATCGAGGCATCCCTGAAATCGGCAGGCTACGCCCCCGGCGCGAACTACCCGATCATCACCGGCCAGGACGCAGACAAGGCCAACGTCAAGGCAATGCTTGCAGGCGAGCAGTCGATGACCGTATGGAAGGACACCCGCGCACTGGGTGAGCAGGTCTTCAAAATGGTGAAGTCGATTGCCGACGGGCAGAAGCCCGAGGTGAATGACACGAAGACCTACGACAACGGAAAGAAAGTCGTTCCCTCCTACCTGCTGGTCCCCGAAGTGGTTACCAAGGACACCGTCAAGGCAAAGCTCGTCGACTCAGGCTTCCTGAAGTCTTCCGACGTGGGTCTCTGACCGAAAACCCATGCCCGGGTGGCCCTGACCGTCGTCTCTAGGTCAGGGCCACCCGGGTCTCCGGAATATTGAGACCACAACGAAAGGGAGAAGCCATGAATGTGCCCATCCTGAGGATGCTGGACATCACCAAAGATTTCAATGGAGTAAAGGCGCTGGACGGGGTTTCGCTCGAGGTGGCCCGCGGTGAAGTCCATGCCATCTGTGGAGAAAACGGCGCAGGCAAGTCAACGCTGATGAAGGTCCTGTCCGGGGTCTACGGACACGGAACCTACGGCGGCGTCATTGAGTTCGAAGCGGAAGAGGCCGCCTTCAGGTCGATCAATGACAGCGAGGCCCGGGGAATCGTGATTATCCATCAGGAACTTGCGCTCAGCCCCTACCTGTCCATCGCTGAGAACATCTTCCTGGGCAATGAATGCGCGCGAAACGGCATTGTGGACTGGAACAGAACGAACCTGGAAGCGGCCGCTCTCCTTGCCCGCGTAGGGCTTAGGGAAAGCCCCGCCACCCCGGTCCTCCAACTTGGGGTCGGGAAACAGCAGCTGGTGGAGATCGCCAAAGCGCTGTCCAAGAGAGTGAAGCTGCTCATCCTCGACGAACCGACCGCGGCCCTGAATGACGAAGACTCCGAGCACCTGCTCAACCTCCTTGAACACCTTCGCCAACAGGGAGTAACCAGCATCATCATTTCCCACAAGCTCAAAGAAATACGCAGCATCGCTGACCGGGTCACCATCATCCGGGACGGAAAGTCGATCGAAACGATCGACATGCACGGCCCCGATGGCACCGAAGGCCGCATCATCCGGTCCATGGTAGGCCGGGAACTGACCAGTATGTTCCCGCCGAGGAAGCCCGAAATCAGCGAAGAGATCTTCCGGGTCGAAAACTGGACCGTTTACCACCCTGTCGATCACACCCGACGTGTCGTGGACGACGCGTCCTTTTATGTTCGGGCAGGAGAAATCGTCGGATTCGCCGGGCTGATGGGGGCCGGCCGCACGGAGCTGGCGATGAGTATCTTCGGGCGGCTGTACGGAAGAAACATCTCCGGGACGGTTTTCAAGCACGGGAAGCCCATAGACGTCCGCACCGTGGAAGCGGCAATAGCGAACGGCCTCGCCTACGCCACAGAGGACCGGAAAAGGTACGGCCTGAACCTGATCGGAAACATAACCGTGAACGTCTCAGCTGCCGCCTTGTCCAAACTGGCACGGTGGGGGGTCATCGACCGCCACCGGGAATACCAGGTCGCCGAGTCATACCGGGAACGGATGAATATCAAGGCCCCCGGTGTCGAGGCCATCACCGGGAAACTGTCCGGCGGGAACCAGCAAAAAGTTGTCCTCAGCAAATGGATCTTCTCCGGGCCCGACATCCTCATTCTCGATGAGCCCACCCGGGGCATCGACGTCGGGGCGAAATACGAAATCTACGGCATCATCAACGAACTCGCAGCACAAGGAAAAGCTGTCATCGTCATCTCCTCAGAACTCCCGGAACTCTTGGGACTTTCGGACCGGATATACGCGATCTCGGAAGGCCGCATCACCGGCGAAGTTCCACGCGAAGCAGCGGACCAGGAAGTGCTGATGCACTACATGACTGCTGGAAAGGACTAACCATGAGTACCGACACCACCCTCAAGCCCACGCCCAAGGCCTCCCCCCGAAAAGCCGCGATCAACCTACGCCAGTACGGACTCCTGGCGGCGCTGGTCATCATCGTCGCCTTGTTCCAGTTCCTCACCAACGGCCGGCTCCTCATGCCGGGCAACGTGAACAACCTCATCCAACAAAACGCTTACGTTCTGATCCTTGCCATCGGAATGGTAATCGTCATCGTCGCCGGACACATCGATCTATCAGTTGGCTCCGTGGTGGCAATGGTCGGGGCGGTGACCGCCATTGCGATGAACAACTGGGGATTACCCTGGTGGGCCGCGGTGATTCTCGGCTTGCTTATGGGGGCAGCGATCGGCGCGTGGCAGGGGTTCTGGATAGCCTTCGTGGAGATACCGGCATTCATCGTCACCCTCGCGGGAATGCTGCTGTTCCGCGGGCTGACCCTTGTCCTGCTGACCGGGGGAACCATCAACGGACTGCCCGCGCCGTTCACCGCCATCGGCGCAGGCTGGCTGCCTCCAATCTTTGGCGAGGTCGCAAAGAAGGACAGCCTCACGCTCCTGATCGGGATTGTCGCCTCTGCGGCCCTCGTGCTCCAACTTATCCGTACCCGGAAGACGCTCAAACGACTTGACCTGCCCAGAGAGCCCGTCACGTCATTCAACATCAAGGCCGCAGGCGCCGTCATCGGCATCATGGCACTGGCCTGGCTGCTCGCCGGCTACAACGGCACGCCGATCATCCTGATCATCCTGGCGGCCCTCATCCTGGTGTACACGTTCGTCCTGAACCGCACAGTGTTCGGCCGCCACATCTACGCAATGGGCGGCAACCTCTTTGCCGCTGAGATGTCAGGCGTCAAGACAAAATGGGTCAACTTCCTCATCTTCGTCAACATCGGAGTACTCTCAGGCCTGGCGGGTGTTGTCAGCACGGCCAGAGCGGGCGGCGCTGTCGCCTCTGCCGGGCAGAACTATGAGCTGGACGCCATCGCAGCCGTATTCATCGGTGGTGCTGCAGTCCAGGGCGGAATAGGCACGATCATCGGGGCGGTCATCGGAGGCCTCGTCATGGGCGTGCTTAATATGGGCCTGTCGATTCTCTCCGTCGATGCTGCCTGGCAAATGGCCATCAAGGGCCTCGTGCTTCTCCTCGCCGTCGCTTTCGATATTTTCAACAAGCGCCGTTCCGGAGGACGATGAGCAGAGACTACAACTAATTTCGAGAGGCAAAGAGTGACCGTTCCACACCTGACCCCGCTCCAGGGCGCGCAAAGACCCACCACGAAGGCACTCCAGAGCACGGACACAATCAGACGCAACAACCTGTCGTTGATTCTGGGCCTGCTCCACAGGGAAGGACCGCTATCGCGTGCCCACCTGACGAAGCAGACGGGGTTGAACCGGTCAACTATAAGCGCCCTTGTCGGCGAGCTCGGCGACCTCGGACTTGCCTACGAAACAGAACCGCCTGCCATCGGGCGCGCAGGACGGCCAAGCCCCCTCGTTCATCCCAACGAAAAGGTCGCGGCCTTAGCCATTAATCCAGATGTAGATGCCGTGACCGTCGGGCTTGTCGGCCTCGGCGGTCACGTGCATCGCAGGATCCGGTATGAGGCCGCCACACAGCCTTCCGTGACGGAAACAGTGAACATCAGCCGGGCGATTGTAGAAGGAATGCAGTCCGACCTGGAGGCCATCGACCGGATTACAGGGGTTGGGCTTGCCGTTCCTGGACTCGTCAGATCCTCCGACGGGCAGATACTCCTGGCACCGCACCTCCAGTGGGCCGATGAGCCCCTGGCGGCCTCCCTTGAGCAAGCCCTGGGCCGTCCGGTGCGTGCCGGGAATGATGCAACTCTGGGTTCGCTCGCCGAAAGTATTTACGGGGCCGCCGTGGGGGTCTCGGACGTGGTGTATCTGAACGGAAGTGCCAGCGGCATCGGCGGTGGCGTCATTTCCGGAGGCAGGCCTTTGCGGGGTTCTGCAGGTTTTGCCGGCGAACTCGGACACACTCTGGTGCGAACCAACGGGGAAAAGTGCCATTGCGGAAGGTCCGGGTGTTTGGATGCCGAAGTCCGCCTCGAACGGCTGCTCGCCCCCCTCGGCCGTGTCCGGGCGGACCAGGACGAGCTGGAGCGGGCCATTGCCGAGCGTCCGTCCCGGGAGCTACAAGAGGAAGTTGAACGGCAGATCGACCTCCTTGCGGTGGCGCTGACGAATTTTGTCAACATTTTCAACCCCGAAATGATCGTGCTCGGCGGGTTTCTGGGATCTATCTTCTCCTTGGACCCCGAGCGCCTTATCTCGGCCGTGGCCGAGGAGACGATCGGGGGACTCGGAGCGGACGTCAAAATCAAAAGGGCGGTCCTCGGGTCCGAATTGCTATTGGTTGGCGCCGCCGAGCTGGCATTTGCCCAGCTCCTCGCTGACCCCGCCGGGACGGCCTAAACCTTCCCTCGAGAAACCCGGGCCACCAAGTCAACCGTTACCGGTCGAGCATCCTGCCACGAACAGGCGGCGAGAACTCAATGACAGTGATACCGACGCATGACCGCGCGGGTAACGGGCAGGGCATGCCTGAAACACTGGCACTTTTTCACTACTAATTTGTCCTTGGGAGAGATGTGTCCGATACGGACTTCGAAATCCGCTGGGGCCAGTACGAGGCCCTCGTCACGACCCGGGGAGGAGCTCTCCGGCAGCTGCGGCATCGGGGGAGGAACCTCGTCGTGCCGTTCGGTGAGAACGGTGAGATCCCCGACTTTCGTGGAGTAATCTGTGCCCCCTGGCCCAACAGGGTTGTCGACGGAAAGTACACCGCTGAGGGACGCCAGCTGCACCTGCCGCTAAATGATCTCGCCAACGGCGCCGCCCTGCACGGCCTGGTTTTCAATAGGAATTGGAAAACCCTTGAGGTGACGGAGGATTCCGTGTCAATGGGCTGCGAGGTGAGCCGCAGTGATGCCTACCCCTTCAACCTCTATATCGAAGTCCGATACAGGGTTGATGAAGAAGGACTTCACGGTACCGTGCGCTCAACGAACCGGGGTACCGGCACGGCCCCCTACGGAGTTTGCCCTCACCCCTACCTCGTGGCAGGAGAGGCGCCCCTTGATGAGTGGTCTGTGCGCATCCCCGCCGCCGAGGTCATGCTGGTGGGCAGCGAGCGGATGGTTCCGGGAGAGGTAGTCCCGGTGGACGGAACACCGAATGATTTTCGGTGCGAGCGGGAGCTAGGGGACATCCAGCTCGACCATGCCTATACCGGGATCTCCCGGGATGAGGACGATCGCGCCCGGGTGCAACTGTTCGATCCCTCCGGTTCCGGAGTCGAACTTTCGTGGGACAGCCACTGGCCATGGCTACAGGTGCACACGGCCGACAGGCCTGACGGCCCTAGCCGGATCGGCCTGGCTGTTGAACCAATGTCATGCCCACCGAATGCCTTTAACAGCGGCGTTGATCTGATCCGGCTCGACCCGGGGGAGTCGCATGAAGCAAGCTGGTCAATCTCCGCCGTGAGCCGCTGACGGTCCCATACACATGGCAAGCGGTATTCGAAGCGCCGAAGCACCCGCCCGTTCTCTATGGTGTATTCGGGGGCGTGGCCGCAAGCAACCCATACCCTGAATACCCACGTTTAGCCCTGGATGCCGGGGAGCGATGGGACAGCACGGGCGGTGACGGGATCATCCTGATGGGATTGGACCTCGAACCGGCGCTGGCAGACTATCTCGTAGCTGACGGCGCGGGTAATGGCGTGCCCGTGACCTTGGAGAGGACAAACACCTTGGAGAGGACAAGCGATGACCGACCGTTCTCCGTGTGGTTCCCCCGTCAAGAAGCAGCGAAACTCGGCGAACTCCTGACCAGTCAAAGAGGCGCGGTGGATGAAGGTCAGGTAGGGTCCAGCCGCCGACCTGCTCCAGGTACCGCGCTCCACAATCTACGGCCACCTCAACAAAACAAGCATCGGACGGCGAGCCGCCGGCGGCTCCCCCGGCCCGGCGTAACAGCAGCTCCGGCCAGAACCCCGGCTACCTGGCCCCCACCGGCTTAGCGTGACTTTCCCGAGCATTGGTCCTCAAGCCCCATCTCGGGCATGTGCCGCATCAGGGCCGGCTTAGACATCACGGGCCCTAAACGTGGTGCAGGCAGCGGATAGCGGTACCCCAGATGGTCAGGTCCGACAGGGCCGGCACCACGATGTCCGGATACGCCGGGTTTTCCGCCTGCAGCACCACCCCGGTCGGGGTGATCCTCAGCCGCTTGATTGTCAGTTCCCCGTCCAGCACGGCCACGACCACGGACCCGTCATGCGGTTCCAGCGCCCGGTTCACGATCAGTTCATCCCCGTCGCTGATGCCCGCGCCTTCCATCGATTCCCCGGACACCCGCACCACATAGGTGCTGGTGACGTCCTTGATCAAGTGCGCGTTCAGGTCGATCCGGCCATCGAAATAGTCCTGCGCCGGCGACGGGAAGCCCGCCGCTACCGGCACCGGGGAGACCAGCACCGACAACAAGGACACGCCCGCATCTATCACGCGGGGACCGACAATCACGCCCACAACACACCTTTTTTCGAATATATGTTCGAGTATTCAGTGTACTCCGGGGGTCGGACATTCGTGCATGAGATGTTTTCGGGAGGCGCAAGCCGCGGCGGGTTGTACACAGTGGGGACAGCTTTGAGCTGTGCGGAGGGCTCCACCTGCCCGCCAGTGTGCACAACCCGCCGCACCGGACATGGGCGGCTGGATACCCGGGTGCCCGGTCTCACCGTCGAAGGGATTGCCTGCTGATGTGGTCAGCGGCTGTGGGTGGTGTCAGGAAAGGCGGCGGAATTCGCCGGGGCGGATCTGTACGAGGATGGGCAGGGCCATCTGGAGGGGTTCGGCTCCGATGGGTTCGTCGAGCAGGTCGTTGACCGATGTTTGCCCTTCCAGCTCTCCAGACCTATCCCGCTCCATGATCTTGACCCTAGGCGGATTTGACCGCCGGTGACCCTTTGGACACGCAGCCTGGCGCTGTTGCCGTGCCTTCCGGAGACTTACGGCCGAGAGTGGGTCCCTCGGCGGCCGCCGCGGTGGCCCCGGCCTTCCCGCCAGCCGGGGAGGAGGATGTTCAGCTTCTGCTCTTTGGCCGGGTCCAACCTTCCGGCGCGGTAGTCGATCCGTTGCCCGTGCAGCCACACGCCCAGGGTCCGTTCTACCTGGTCGTCCGTTTTTTGGTGCCGGGGCCAGTCACCGCCGGCGGCCCTGATCCGATGGAGCTCCTCCAGCCGCTGGTGCCACCGTTTCTTGTCCTCGGCCTTGCGGTTCGAAGGCCTGGCCCATCCGGGAATCACCGCCAGGGCAGCCCGGTAGGTGGGGGAGAGTGTTCCCTCGGCCGCCTGCCTGCGGCGGTTTGCCAGCCACGCGGCCAGGGCGCGCTCCCGGGCCGTCTTCCCGTGGCTGACCGGCAAGCGGCCATGCGCCTCATGGAAGGCCAGCACGTCGGCGAGGTTCCGCAGGCCCGCCCCGGATTTCCGCGGGGCAGGGGCCAGCGCGGCTTTGTGTTCGTCCCGGATGCCCGGGTCTGCCTTCGCAGCGATCTGCAGGTGGTACCGGACGGTGGTTTCCGCGACGCCGGCCGCGGCGGCGATCGTCGATGTCGGCGCACCCTGCCGGTACTGCAGGACAAACCCGGGATCGGGCGCCACGCGCCGGGACTCCGTCATGGTTGCCCCGAGGATCCCTTCGGCGGCGCGGCCCGGTTCAACTCAGCGATCCGCAGCCGGAGAAACGTGATGACCAGGACCAGGACATAGATCGCCAGGCCGACCAGGACGGCCATCACGACGATGTAGAGCACGGCCAGGACTCCGAAGCTTGGACCGACGTTCATTGATTCCCCCAAAAATTGTCTAGGCCGTAGCCTACGCCCGACCTCAACACCCCTGCTCAAGAAGCAGTGCATGCTCGCGGGGCTCGCCCTGGTTTGCGCTGCGCTTCAACCAGTTGTTGGGCGTCCGCTGGCGCGGCCGGCTGTTGGGTCCAGGGCGCACCGTCGCAGAGCTCCGGACCCCCTGAACCTGTGTGTCTACGACGTTTTTGGCTGCTGTCCTTCGGATTGTACGTGCCCGTTCCGGCCCCTCTAGCCCCTTCGTTCCTCCGGGGCCTGCGGCCCGGGAAAGTCTTCTCCGGCGCTCCTTCGTCGCTTATTTCCTTTCGAAGATTTCCCGGGTCTTGCCCTGCGGGTAGACGGGCCTGCACGTGCACAGCTCCGCAAGCTTCGCCAGCAGCCAAAAACAACGGGGGGAGAGGGGAGCTGGCCGGTCACCATTGGTCGCCCCACCCACCCAACTTCTCGGCAAGAAGGAGCAACACCACATGAGCGCAGTAAGTAAAAAGACCGTGACCCTCGCGGACACGGAGGAGAGCATCGAGGGCGTGACCGTGCTGGGCGATTACCACATGAACGGTGGCTACGACTGGATGGAACTGATCGAAGAGCACGGCTGGGCCGTGCTCTCCAGCTGGGGCTGTGACGGCTGGGACCTTGGCCAGTGGCCCTACGTCATGGTCGCCGTCACCCGCACCGCTGACAGGGTCGGCAACCTGTTTGGCATCGCCACCTATTGCGAGGGTGACGTGACCTGCTACTGGTGCAGGTGCGTTATTCGATCCGTGCGCTATTCGAATAGTTCTCGCTGCGTAGTTGGGGGTAGGCGTTCCAGGACCGGGCGGCGATGTCGGCCCAGCTGACGGCGGCTTCGATGCCGAGCCCGGTGAGATCGCATAGGGGCTGGATGGGCAGTTGCCCGGCCAGGTTGGTCAGCGCTGCGCCCCGCAGTTGCCGGGTGTCTATCCCGATTCGGGACAGGCCGCGGGTCAGGGCAGAGGAACTGAGGTGTTGTCCGGCATTGCGGGAGGGAAAGAGCCATCCTGTGGCGTTGGGAGTATGGCGCTGGGTTTCTTGCTGGTAGTGGTGGATCAGGTCCGCCAGGACGGGTTCGGCCAGGATGTGTGATGACCCGAACCATAGCCGTGTTTGTGTGCTGTTACTGGTGATCTTGGCGTTGGTCAGTGCTGCGATGTGTGTGAGGCGCTGGGCGTAAAGGCCTACGAACAGTCCTGCGATGCGAATTTTCGGCGGGATGGTGGTGTCTGTTTCGAGCTGGTGCACGACCTGGTGGTAGTCGGCTTCGGTCATCATGGATCCCCGGGTGTCGCTCCTGTCAATGGCCATTACGTTCTGCCCATGGGCGGCCAGTTGATGTGCCCGCTGGTGGCCAGTAAAACTGCCCGGTTATGGCCAACAGATCTGCCCACTGATTCGTTTCGGCGGGGTCGGCCATCGTTGGGTTGGTCAGTTCAAGCGGGTCACTCCTTTTCCGGCGAGGGCCTGGGTAAGACGGACGGAATCGCCGCTGGTCTGGCAGACGTGGGCGTGGTGCAGCAGTCGGTCAACGGTGGCGGTGGCGAGGGTTTTGGGCATGAGCTCATCGAACCCGGCGGGGTGGAGGTTGGAGCTGATCGCGACGGAGCGTTTTTCGTAGGCTGCGTCCACGACCCGGTAGAGGCCTTCGGCGGCGTCCGTGGCCACGGGCAACAGACCAATATCATCGATGACCACGAGCTCGGCGCGCAGGATCCGGGCAACGGCCCGGGTGACGCTGTCATCGGTTCGGTGGGCGCGGATGAGGACGCCGAGGTCCTCGAGCCTGAACCAAGCGACCCGCATTCCGGCTTCGACGGCCTGCTGGCCGAGGGCTTCGAGGAAGAACGTCTTCCCCGTCCCCGAGGGCCCGCAGACGACCAAGTTTTCCCTGCGGGTGATCCATTCCAGGGTCCGCAGTGCCTGCTGGGTCGGGCCCGGGATGGAGGACGCTGCAGGGTCCCACGCCTCGAAGGTCTTCCCGGTCGGGAACCCGGCTGCTTTGCGGCGGGAAGCGAGCATGGACCGGGCCCGGCCGGCGGCTTCCTCCGTGAAGAGGGCCTTGATGACCTCGGCCGGTTCCCACCGCTGGGCGCGGGCGGTCGCGATCAGGTCCGGGGCCAGCGCCCGGGCGTGGGGCATTTTCAGGGACCGCATCAGGGCCTCCAGGTCCGCCGGTAGCGGCGGAGCCACGGTATTGGTCGTGGTGACGGGGCTCATCGGGCCTCCTCCGGCGTGGTGATGGTTGCGGGGTTGCCGATCGCGGCCCACGCCCCTGTTCCTTGGGTGAGGGAGGTGGCTTCGTTGGCGGCGTGGGTGGTAGTGCGGCGGATGTTGGCGTTCAAGATCGAGGCGAGGTCCGGGTGCGCGAACCGGCCGTGCAGGGCGGCGTCGCCCAGGGCCCGGTCGACCTGATCAGTGCCGGCGATTTTGGCCAGCGTAACGGCTTCGGCCATTTTCACGTTCATCCTTGCGGTCCCGGCCGCGGCGGCCTCGACGAGCCAGGTTCTGGCGCCTTCGCCGATGGCCAGGAACGCGGCCTCGTCCGCGCTGCGGGCCCTCACCTCGTAGTCGCCGGGGAGCTTCGCCCGGGTTCCGGGGAAGTGTTCGTCGTTGATGGCGGGGCTGCCGGGCCGTGCCCGTTCGTGGCGGGCGACTTCGACGGGCCCGGTCGTGCCGTGGTGGACGATGATGACCTGCTCGCCGGGCCCGGTGCCGTGGGTGCGGACGAACACCCGGGCTCCGAGCAGGTGGGCCGGGACGGAGTACTGGGCGTTTTCGAAGGTGACCATTGGGGTGTTCTCCGGAACGCCGCGGGCCAGGCCGAACGCGACCGTGTGGGCGGTGTCCGGGATCCGGTGCAGCCGCGGGGCTTCCTCGGCGAGCATGGCCGCGGGTTTCCGCCGCGTCGTCCGGTGCTCACGGTGATTGACCTCGTCCATGAACGCCGTGCAGGCGGCCTCGAGCTCGGCGAAGGTGCGGTAGTCATCGCGGAGGTTGGTGTCTTTGGGCACGAGGTCGGCCTTGGCGAGTTTCACGGACGCTTCGACTCCGCCTTTGGTGGCCGGGTCCGCCGGTTGGCAGGTCAGCACGGTCACCCCGTAGTGCCGGGCGAAGTCCAGGGTCTGCTGGTTGCGCACCGGGACCCCGGCGACGTGGGCGGTGGTGACGGTCTTCTCGTTGTCCGTGAGGACATAGGTCGGCGCCCCTCCGAGGATCCGGAAGCACCGGTCCAGGGCCGCGAACACGCTCGGCGCGGTCCTGTCCCTGAGCGGGATCACGATGCGGAAGCGTGAGAACGCCAGCCAGGCCACGAAAAGGATGGTCTTCACCCCGCCGATCCGGGGCCCGTCGCCGAAGTCGTACTGCAACCACATCCCCGGTTCTGTGATCCACGGCCGGTGGACGCGGGTGTGGCCCAGCCGCCACGCGGCTTTGACCTGCGCGATCGCCCGGCGGGTAGACCGTTCCGAACCGGTGTAGCCCAGAGCGAGGAGCTTTTCGTGGGCCTTGTCGGCCCGGATCCGGCCCTTGGAGGCTTCGATCCATTCCTCGATCTTGGGCAGGAACGCGTCGGTGACCCGGCCGCGGGCCGCGGGTTCCCCGATCGGCCGGCCCGCGTCACGGGCGGTGACGTGTTTAGCAACGGTGTGGTGCGAGCAGCCCGTGAGCTCCGCGGTGGCGCGCAACGATCCGGTCAGATCGTAGGCAGCAAGAATTTCCATGATTTCTCCGTCAGACTTCATACAGGGCCTCTTCCTGGTTCGCTTTTGGTGCGCTTAGACACCGTCATCAAACCGCAGGGAGAGGCCCCCACCGCTTAAAGACGCGGCAGGAACAAGTAAGGAAGTGGGCAGATCTCATGGCCACCGGCGGGCAGTTCTGCTGGCCGCCAGCGGGCACTTTCGTGGCCGCCTATGGGCAGTTTTTCATGGCCGCTAACATCGCTCCTGACGCGGTTGATGGTGAGTTTGGGAATCAGTGCGTTGGTGTGCGCCCATGCAAGGAATGCCGGTAGATGTGTGCGCAGGCGCTGGCTGGGATTTTGGACGATACAGGTTTCGAGGTGTGTTTGGTTCGCTTCGGAAAGGTTCAGGCCGGAGGCTGTGAGGTGTTCGAGATATCGGGCCGCTGTTGTGAGTTTGTCGCGTCCGTAGTGCTGGGCGTTGCGGGTCAGGGGTTGGCGACGGGCCTTGATGCGCAGGTTCCGTCCGACGTTCCAGCGCAGGTATGGCTCGAGGATGTTCCGCGTCGCTGGGGGCAGTGACTCGAGGAATTTTCTGGCCCAGGTGTCGAAGAGGTGCAGGTTCTCGTCCCGGGTCGGCAGTAAGCCGGTGTCGGTCAGAAGACTCCGGACGTACTCGGCGGATTTTGGTCGGGGCCATTGGTCCAGGGTGTCGTGTTCAAGGGGGACGTCGTTGTTGACGAGGGCGCGGATCAGCTCAGTAGCGGGTCTGTTGTGTGCGACCTGGACTACGGCGGTCATTTTGGGCCGTTGCAGCAGGTTCTGCCGGACGGGTTCGAACGCGGTATTGATGACGCCGTGGCGGTCTGTGATGAGTTCAAGGGTTCTGCGTCGGGCGACACAGGTGTAGCAGTGTTTTCCGTGCAGGTTCTCCTCGCCGCCGCAGTCTGCGCATGCGTAGCGGGGCCGGACCCCTGCGCACGAGGCGCAGCAGGGGTTGTTGCCCGGCCCGAGGTAGGCGATGATCCGCATGTTCGCGCAGCCGGGGCAGCGGATGGCGGTGCTTTTGATCCGGCGGAAGCATGAGCGGCATTGGGGTCCGCCGAGCAGGTGCGCGGCGATGCGGGAGAACGTCCCGCAACTGTGGCAGGTGAGGACGGTGCCGGGGGCGCAGCGGTAACAGAGCGGCCCGTCAGCCGTGCGCTTTTCGATCTCCCCCATCGCGCCGCAGCGGGAACATTGCTTGAATGAGGCGGGGTTTTTCCGCCAGCAGGGCCTGCAATGCGCGACCCCGTCGGGTCGGGCGATGATGATCGTTTCCTTGTCGCAGACGCCGCAGGCGTGCACGATGAGTCGTCTTTCGCAGCGGGCGCAGACGCGCCTGCCATCGGGCAGGGTTTTGACGAGCAGCCGTTCCTCCCCGCATGCCATGCACCGGGGCTGCACGATTCCATCGATCCCGCTTGATTGCAGTTCCGTGAGCAGGCGTTGGGCGAGCCGCGGCATGAAGGGGTCGCCGCTGGATGCGAAGCCGGGCACTTGTTGGACGTACTTGCGAAGGATGCTCTCGGCCCGTGAGGAGGCGGCGTTGGCGGTGATCCAGGCATCGAGGGCGGTGGTCCCCGCCTTGCTGAGAGGACCGGGAAGGTTCGCCAGGATCTGCAGCAGCGGGGTCTTCAGGGTTTTCAGTCGCCGGGGCGGCGGATCCGGGCCGGAACGGGGCGAAGGTCCCCGATAGGCTGCAGTCCGCTGGTCTCGGCGGTTTCACCGGAGGCGGTGCGCTCGGTCGGGGATAGGGCCGCTGCCCGGGTGAAGGTGATCAGGTCGTTGGGGGTGCAGCCCAGGATGTCGCAGAATGCTGCGAGGACTTCCAGGTTGAGCCGGGACGGGGTTGAGGTGACAAGCCGGTAGACCTGCTCGCGGGAGAGCGAGACACCGTGTTCGGCCATCAACGGCACCAGATCGGTGGTCTGGTAGAGGCCCTTGGCGGCCATAAGTTGGCGGATGTTCCAGGAGATCACGTAGGCGTTGGTCATTGCTGCTGGCCTTGCTGTCGGGGGTGGCGGACCCGGGCCAAGGCTTTGGCGAGGATCCGGTTCTTGTAGTCATCGCTGACGTCCGTGTAGACCGCCGTGGATGAGGCGTAGGAGTGGCCCACCTGTTCCTGGACGAACCGTTCCGGGTAACCGTATTCAATCAGATGAGTGACATAGGAATGCCGCAGGCTGTGCAGGGTCAGTTTCGGATCCAGGCCGATCTCGTCGCGCAGGAGCGCGAATTTCTCATCGGAGTGCCTCACCGACAAGCGTGAACGACGCTCGGTCATCCAGACCGGGCTGGCGCTTCCCGGGCGGAATTTCGGGCGCCCCTCTTCGATCCATTGCCGCAGGCCTTCCACTGCCCAAGCGAACTCGGGCACGGCCAGCACGGTCCGGCGGCGCGGCGGCCCTCCCTTGTTGGCCTTGGCGTGGCGGACGTGGAGGCTGCCGTAACTGCCCCACTCCGGGTTGTTCGGGTTTGACCGCAGGTCGGCCAGGTCCAGCATGCACGCCTCCCGCCGGCGAAGACCGAACGCGTAAACGGTCTTGAAGAACTGCGCGTCCCGCAGCGCCCCGAGAGCTCCCTTCTTCCCGGCCGCGAGGATTCGCTCAACCTTGAGGTCTGCGTGGGCGAAAAACGCATCGGCCTCATCGAAGGTCAAGGCCCGCTTCGCCGGGCGGGCCTCAAACTCAGCGACGTGATGACGGGTGTTCCAGTCATGGCAGATCTGGACAGGATGGGCGCCAAAGCGCTCCTGGCATACCTCGGGCCAGTCATACCGTGCATCGGTGATGAAGGCGCAGAACCCTCGAATCACCCCGTGATAGCCCCGAAGCGTAGAGTGCGATGCCGGCTCAGCCCGGTTGAGCAGCGAGACCGTGAAGTCCTCAACGTCACCGGGCTGCCATGTCCACGGATACTCACCCGTGAACCTCGCAAAGCGCTTCACCAACGCGACGTTGCTCCGGGTTGCCACCCCATTCAGGCCCCGGCTCAGCCGCTGTCGTTCCCACCCGGCGAGCATCCCTTGAAAGACAGCCTCCATCGGATCCAACGGAACCACGTTTAAGGGGAGCACTTCTGCCCCAAACGAACGAACCATCAAGACTCCAATCCACATACTTTAGGCATCATTGAAGCATGAAAGTCACTAATGATGCATTAAACGCAACTTCAGAAGTAGCTGCGGGCAGTGGGTGCCTGTTGCCCGGTTGTGAGACACTGCAGGCCGGAGTGGTTTTGCGAGGGGGCAGCGGTGCTGGCTTGGGCAACAATCTTTTACGGGGCGGCGCTGTCGGCAGTTGCTGCTCTGGCGTTGGTGGTTCTTGTGGGCCGGGAAAGGCGCCCCGTCACGCTGGCCGCCGTGGCGGTAGGTGCGTTTGCGGGTCCGTTCGCCTGGAACGCCATCCTGCGGGCCGTGAACGCGCCGCAGTTTTTCGTCGACGCACCGCTGCCGGTGTTTCCGGTCAGCTGGCAGGATGCCGGTTCGGGTGTTTTTGCTGTGGCTGCCCTGGCAGTGGTCCTCGGTCTGGGTCCGCTGCGGGCTGCCGCGGGCCGCAGGGTGGTGATTCTGACCCTGCTCGGCGCCGTTGCGGCCCTCGTCGTTGACGTTTTCCTCTACTGAAGCAGTGACGCAGGGCTGGGGGCAAAGGAAGCCTTCGGGGCGATGCGGGTAGGGGGACAGGGCCCGCCCGGAAGTGTTCCGGGCGGGCCCTGTGATCGGTTGCGGGGTCAGTCGGCGCTGCTGGCGTTGGCCTTGGTTCGGCGGCCGATGAGGTAGGCGCCCGCGGCAACGAGGATCAGCAGCACGGCGCCGGCCCCGATGATCAGGCCGGTGTTATCACCGCTCTGGGCGGACGCGGGCGTCGCGGCCGCCGTTTCCGCGGACGGGGCCGCTGATGCCGGGGCTGCGGCCGTCGTTGCTGCTACGGCGGACTCGGTGTGACCCTCCCCAGCGGCGGGGGCATAGGTGAAAGCGAAGGTGCCATCAATGGGGTGCCCGTCAGCGGACACGGCCCGCCACGCGACCGTGTGCTTTCCCTCGTGGTCGATGTCCGCGGCGATGCTCAGGGTGGCCCCGTCTGCGGTGACGTCTCCACTGCTGACGACGTGCCCGTCGGGTGCGGTGACTTCGATGCTGTTCGAGCCAGGGAGCCCGGTGTCCGGGGCATTAGTGAGGGTGATGGAGACCTTGCCCGGGTTCTCGGTGATGGTCTGCCCGTCGGAGGGACTGGTGGAAGCCAAGGCGTCGTGTGCCTGCGCGGGGCCAGTACCGGCCAGAGCGGTCAGGGCAACGGCGGCGGTGAGTGCGGCGGCCACGCGGGCGCGGCGGAGTGAAAACGTCATAACTGGAGTGTCCTTTCGGGACAGCCTGCGGCACAGGTCGGCACTGTCAGGCAAAGGAAATCAAAAGGGTCAAAGCCGGCAGGGCCCGTCAGGCGGCGAAAGCCGCCACGGCCCTGGAAGAAGCGGTGGGCGGGCCGCGCAGGGCCGGGATCCGCAGGCATGGGTGCAGTCGCGGGATCACCAACCCTGCAGGCGGTGCCGGCGTCGTCCAATGCGGCAGCACGGGCAGGTGGAGTGCGAAGCTTCGGGGAGCCAGCCAGTCCAGCATCCGCCAGAGCATTGTTTCGCCGTGTGCCAGCAGCAGCGCGGTCGCGGCGACCGCGAGGATGTGCGCGCCGGTCATGACCGGTCCTGGAAGGACCCCCGTGACGTGCGCGGCCATGGTTCCGGTCGCGGTGAGGCAGCCAGGAAAGGTGGCGGACTGGTGGTGTCCGTGGGCGGCGATCCCCGCCGCAGTGCAATGCTCGACCGGGCTGGGAAAGGCCGTGAACGCGGCGTGCAGGGCCAGTTGCCCGGTGCCCAGCGCGGTGGTGATCGTGCCGAGGCCGAGCTTCCGCCGGGCCAGGACGGTGACCGGGAGCATGACCAGCGCGGCCAGCAAGACGAGCAGCGGCGTGGCGGGGAGGCGGCCGCCGCCGGCGGTGTGTGCCGCGGCCGCGATCCCGAGGATCAGGCCCGCGACGGTCAGGGCGCGCGGCAGGGTCAGGGGTGCCTGTGCTGGCATCATCGTCCCTTCCTGCCGCCGCCCCGCCGGGGTGTCTGTCTGGTGTTGGCTTAGTCGTGGGTGGGTTCGCCGGTGAGGCGGTGGTCTGCGTGGTTGATGGTTTCCCGGATCAGGCGGACGAGGTGCCCGTCATGCAGGGAGTAGATCACCTTTTGGCCGTCCTTGCGGGTATCGACCAGGCCGCTGAGCCGGAGCTTGGCCAGGTGCTGGCTGACCGCTGTCCGCGGAGCCCCGGTCGCTACGGTCAGCTCGGTGACGGTCTTCGGGCCGTCCGTGAGTTGCAGGAGCAGATGCAGCCGGGTGGGTTCGGCGAGCATCCGCAAGGTCCCGGCAGCTGTTTCGAGCAGCAGCGGGCCGGCCGCGACGTCATGGACGAGCGAGGGCTCCTCAGACGCGGCGGCCGCGGTGTGGTCCGGCTGGCTGCTCATCAGCATGCTCCAAACGATCAACGGGTCCGGGGCTGTGCCGGGGCCAGGAAAGGAAGGCTCCTGCCGCCCCTATCATCGCAAGAATCAGCAGCGCGAGCGAAGCCGGGCCCAGGCCCGCGGCTGCCCCGGCGATGCCGGCCAGCGGGTAGCTGATGATGTAGCAGGCGTGGGAGAGGGAGAACTGGGCCGTGAACACGTACGGCCGAGTTGCCTCGGTCGACGCCTCGCGAAGCAGCCGCGACGACGGGGTAAGGATCGTGGAGTTCCCTGCACCGAGCACGAACCATAGTCCCAGCAGCGACCACCAGGTCGCATCCGAAGCGGGCTGGAACAGCAGCACTGTCGCCACGGCCAGGGCCGCGGGGATGACGGCCGCGCCGGTCAGCATGACCGCCCGTTCTCCGAGTCGCTCCAAAACACGTGGAGCGGACAGCGCCACGACCATGGATCCGACACCGAAGCTGGCAAGCGCCAGGGCAAGGTCCGTGTCGGGGCGGTGCAGGATCTCACGGACCATCACGACACTATTGACCAGCACCAGCGCGGTCGGCGCCGACACCACCAGGTTCAGCGCGAGCAGCGACCGCAGCCGCCGGTTCCGCCAAAAAATCCGGGCCCCGAGGGTCGTGCGGTGCCACAGGGATGACGCCCCGCCCTGCTGGGCAGACGCCGTGGCCGGCAGGACGGTCAGCACCACCATCAGTGCCGAGAACAGGAACCCGCCCACGGTGCCCAGGAACAGGTTGTTGTAGCTGAGCACCGTCAGCAGCAGCGCCGCAATGGCAGGGCTGGCCAGCGCTTCCATGTCGTAGGCCAGACGGGATAGCGACAAGGCCCGGGTGTAGTCCTTCTCATCGGTCAAGACCGCCGGGATGAGCGACTGGAATGCCGGGGTGAAGGTCGCCGAGGCGGACTGGAGCAGGAAAATCACCACGTAGATCTGCCAGGTCTCCGTAATGAACGGCAGGCATAACGCCATCCCGGCGCGGATCAGGTCCGCGCCGATCAGGACCGGCTTCTTCGGCAGCCTCGCCACCAGCGCGTTGATCACCGGTGCAAAACCCACGTACGCGAACATCTTGATCGTCAACGCCGTGCCCAGCACCGCACCCGCGTCCCGACCGGCCAGGTCGAACGCCAGCAGCCCCAGCGCCACCGTCAGCAAGCCCGTGCCGAGCAACGCGACAATCTGCGCGGCGAACAGCCGCCGGTACGTCACATCCTTCAAAACCGAAAGCATGAAACCCCTCTAAGTGCGTATGTGCGTGATTACGCACATATAAAGGTTATCCTTGAATCGCCGCCGCGGACACCCAGACGGAAGGATTATGACGATGACGCCCAGGACTTCTGCCGGTTCCACGACCACCCAGCGCCTGCACGAGCGGAGAGCGGGGAAGCCTGCAGGCAGCGAGAGCAGGGGATCCGAACTGACTTCGGCCGCCATCCCGGGCCACGGCACGTTCTTCCTCACCGATGCCGCCTTGGAAATGATCGCTGTGTTCGGCGGGACGCTGCACTGCTACCTGGGCCCGGGCGGATGCCGGAAACAAGGCCTCTACTTCTCCCGTACCGTGCCCCGCAAGCCCCTGCGCTGCGCACTGCCCGGGGCTGACGGTGCAAGGCTGGAGGTCAGCGTCAGCCATGACCTCGCACCCAAACTGGACGGAGCCGTCCTGGACTTCGGGGCCTACAACAAGATGCAGCGTTTTGTCTGGGCATCACTACCGGCCGTGAAAGGCCCGCAGTGCACCTGCCTGCGCTCAACCGGGTCACCGGCCGGCAAACGCTCCCCCTGTCTGGACGATGCCGGAACAGGCCTGACAGATCTCTAACAACACCGCGTGAGCCGGCGCACCGGCCAGGGCAAGCCGATGCCAGTGGCCGGGCACCAGCCTGGCCAACCTCCGAAGGGGCAGCTCGGGACGGCTGCGCCGCACCGAGAACCGGACCTCGCTTCGCTCGGGCTGCCAAAGCGTTCTTCTTTTTTGGCTGCTGTCCTGACGGATTGTACGTACCCGCTCCAGCCCGTCTAGCCCCTCCTTCGTCGGGGCCTGCGCTCCGAAAAAGTCTTCTCCGGCGCTCCTGCGTCGCTTATTTCCTCCGAAGATTTTCCGGCTCTTGCCCTAGCGGGTAGACGGGCCTGCACGGGCACAGCTCCGCAAGCTTCGCCAGCAGCCAAAACAACGGGGGAGAGGGGAAAGCTGGCCACTCACCCGAGCCGCCCCGCCCACCGAACACCTCGGCATAGGAGCAACACCACATGAACGCAGTCACCACCAGGACCGTGACCACCGGCGACACCCAAGAAGTCATCCATGACGTCCCCGTACTCGGGGATTACCACATGAACGATGGCTACGAGTGGATGGACGTCATCAGCGAACACGGCTGGGTCGTGATTCCGAGTTGGGGCTGCGACGGCTGGGACCTCGGGCAATGGCCCTACGTCATGGTCGCAGGCATCCGCACCGCCGATAAGATTGGCAACCTGTTCGGCTTGGCGACCTACTGCGAGGGCGACGTCCGCACGACGTTTTATCGGACAAAATCCAGATTCTGGACCGCCGTCAGCGAGCAGGCGTTCTTCCACTGGAAAAACGGCCAGGCCCAAGGACCGGACGACCTGCCCAGCACCTTTGATGGCATGCCCGCCAAATACCGGCAGCCACACGTAATTCAGAACGCCGGCTAACCACCACCGGCCCCGGTGTCCCGCCCTCTGCAGCGGGGCACCGGCCGGACCCGAAGTTTACGGTCCGCACCCTGGCGCATTCCGCCGCTGATGCATCCAGTGAATAATGCCCGGTCACCTACTACCGGACGAAGGCCCGGCTGTGGGACGCGATCACCGAGCAGGCGTTCACCCACTGGAAGAACGGGCAGGCCCAAGGCCCCGCAGACCTGCCCGAGGCCGCCGCAGAACTGCCCAGCCGCTACCGGATGCCCTACGCCGTCCGGGACGCCGCCTAACCAGCACTGACAACCGCTGTACTGCCCGGCCGGGAGCCGGGCAGTACAGCCCCCACGACTTCAAAGGAGCCAGCACATGAGTAACGACACCACCGCCCCCAAGGGCATCACCGCCCTGGTCTACCGCGACGCCCTGGGCACGGACTTCTCGAACCGGGGCATCTCCGCTCGCGTCATGGAAGTAACGGTCATTGGCGAGGGCATCGACCCGGTTTTCGAGGCCACCGAGGAACGGCCCGCCGTCCGGCTCGTCAAAAACGAGCACTTCCACCGCGAAGCCGTGATCCACGCCGAGCCGGTCACACCGGAAGGTGAACCCGCACCGTGGTACATGTTCGGCGGCACGTTCATCTTCAGCAGTGACTCACGGTTCCGCCGCGCAGCCGGACACTACGGAGCCGTCCCGCTGCACGACCGCCGCGAATAGGCCCGAGGGTGGCCGGTCTTTCGGGGCCGGTCACCGCGGGCGGTCCGCCGTCGTGGCCGGCCTTTGTTGGTGGTCGCCAGCGGCGGACCGCCAATCCCGCAGTAACCAGGTGCACGGTTGGCGGCCGCCGGCGGCAAGCCATGGGCTGCGGTGCCGTTGGGTTGTCCCTGGGCAGGGGAGTGGAAGGGCAGGCTCGCGGGGCTCGCCCTGGTTTCCGCTGCGCTTCAACCAGTTGTTGGGCGTCCGCTGGCGCGGCCGGCTGTTGGGTCCAGGGCGCGCCGTCGCAGAGCTCCGGACCCCCTGAACCTGTGTGTCTACGACGTTTTTGGCTGCTGTCCTTATGGTGTTGACGGGTGGTTCCGTGGCCGTTGTAGGGTCGTGGCTACCCGGGGGAGGCGGGTATGGCTTTGTTGCTGTGGTCCGGACGATCCAGGTCGTGACGGCTTCGTAGGATTGGCCGCCCGGCGCCCCGCGATGACCCGACCGCTGATTGAGAGACGCGACTTGAATCGCCGGATAAGGACACGACGGCGCGGTTATCTGCCGGGTTCGACCCATCCGACAGACTGGAGGCTGTTTTGACGAAATTGTGGGCCGGTATCGATGCCGGCAAAGCCCATCATCACTGCGTTGTGATCGACGCCGCCGGAAACCGGCTGCTCTCCCAACGAGTTCCCAACGACGAACCCGCCCTGCTCGGGCTCATCGGCGCCGTTCTGGAGCTTGCGGGCGGGGACGAGGTCATCTGGGCAACGGACCTGAACCACGGCGGGCCGGCGCTGCTGATCGCCATCCTCGTCGCCCACGGCCAGACCATCCTCTACATCCCGGGCCGGATCGTCCACCACGCCTCCAAGCTCTACCGCGGCGAGGGCAAAACGGACGCGAAAGACGCCGCCGTGATCGCCGACCAGGCCCGGATGCGCCGCGACCTGCAGCCGCTGCGGGCCGGGGATGAGATCTGCACAGGGCTGCGGCTCCTCACCGCCCGCCGGGCCGACAAATCCGCGGACCGGGTCCGGGCGATCAACCGCCTGCAGGCCCAACTGCTCGAATACTTCCCGGCCTTGGAGCGGGCCTTTGACTACAGCCGCTCCAAAGCGGCCCTGACCCTGCTGACCAAACACCGGACCCCGGACGGGATCCGCCGCACCGGCCAGACCAGGATCCACGCCTGGCTGAAGAAACACGGCACCCGTTCCTCCGCCGCGGTCGCCCAGGCCGCCGTCGAGGCGGCGAAGTCCCAGCACACCACCGTCCCGGCCCAACACCTTGGAGAACAGATAGTCGCCGCCCTCGCACAGGAAATCATCACCCTGGACAAGGAACTGGCCGAGCTGGACGCGCTAATCAGCGAGAAAGTCAGCGAACACCGGCACACCCCGTCCCTGCTCAGCATGCCCGGTTTCGGACCCGTCCTGGCCGCTGAGTTACTTGGCGCCACCGGCGGGGACCTTACGGTCTTTGAAACCGCGGACAGGTTCGCCGGCGTCGCCGGACTCGCCCCCGCGCCCCGGGACTCCGGCCGGATCACCGGAAACCACCACCGCCCCCGCCGCTACGATCGCAGACTCCTCCGGGTCTTCTACCTCTCCGGCCTCTCGGCGCTGAAAAGCTGCCCCGCCTCACGGACCTACTACGACCGAAAACGCGCCGAAGGAAAAACCCATATCCAGGCCATGCTCTCCCTGGCCCGGCGCCGCCTGAACGTCCTCTGGGCCATGCTCCGCGACGGCACCACCTACACGCCGGTCCCGGCCCGGGCAGCCCGCCTGGCTGCCTGAGCTGCCCAGGTCCCGCGATCCCTGGGGGCCGAATCCGGGTGGCTGACTGGGCACTAATTCCGCGCGTTGGCCTTGAAATCCGGGCCCGTGCTGTTGAGGGCTGCGCACGCAGCCGGTCCCTGGTGTTTGGTTACGTCGCTGGCGGTAGGACCTTTGAATTCCGCCGATTTCGTTCCTCTGAGCAAAGTCAGTGCGGTCCGAGTGGCTGGGCTGCCACGACAACTGTCCGGGGGGCTTGGAATGACAGGAGCCGGATCCAGTCTGGATTCACGTCCCGGAGCTGTATTCGCGGAAGTGATATGGCGGTTTCCTGGACAATGATGGCGGCCTCGAGTTCTGCGAGTTTGGCACCGAGGCAGCGGTGGATCCCCGAGCCAAAAACCAGGCCGTATGTGGTGGGTGGTTTGTGCTGGGCCTCTTGCGTTCGGGGCGAGGAACCTCGGGTTTGGGCTGGTCTCGTGGTGTGGTTGCCGCTCAGTTCGAGGACGATTTCCGTGCCCGCCGAAATCTGCGAGCCGGCGATGTTGGTATCGTGTGCGGCGACACGGCGCCAGGTGGGGACTGATGATTCAGTGGCGAGCACGTGTCGGACCGCGCTCCTGGAGCCTTCCCCGGATGCGGCGTCCTTCCAGTCCACTGGGTTGGATTCTTCAAGGAGTCGGAACAGGGTGGTGCTAATCAGCTGGGTGGTTGTTTCCTGTCCGGCGATGAGCAGAAAATAGCCGAGCGAGCAGATTTCGGGGGTTGACAGGCCGTGTTCGGCGAGGGATTTGAAGAGGTTGCATCCCGGTGCCGTCAGGGATTCTGCGACGAGTTTGCGCAGCCAGAGGTAGAATTCCGCCGCGCTGTGGGCGAGTTCGAGTTGCCGGGCTTCGTCGGGCCAGCCCCAGAACAGCTCCATGGAGTCAAGACTCCAGCGTTTGAGGTCTGCAAGGTCCCGTACGGGCAGCCCGAGGAGTTCGAGCATGACAATTGCCGGGGGGAACGCCGCCACCGTCTGGACGAGGTCCACAGGCCCGGACCTCACGAGCTGGTCTGCGGCATTCCGTGCCGCTTCCTGTGCCAGTTCCCGGATCCGCGGCTCCATGGCCGCGACCGTGGCGGGCGTGAAAAACCCTGCCACGATCTTACGGATCCCGGCGTGCGTGTCGGTGTCGTTGCTGGCGAGCACGGGAGGCAACGCAAAGCGAACACGCTGCAGCACGCGCAGGGCAGGCCCAGCCAGGGGCGTGACCGCGACGAGGGCGTTCGCGGGGCTGAAAACATCCGGTCGGTGCAGCACTTCGCGGACCATATCCGGATCACGCACCACCATGTACGGGCAGCGCGGCTGCTCAGAGCTCTGCCACTGTCCCGGGCTTTCTGCCAGCGGCTGCGCGGGTCCGGTGGTCGTTGGGGTCGGGTTCATGCGGGTAGACCGTTCAGCCAGGCGGCTGCTTCGGTACGGAAAGCGGGCGGGGACAGTTCGGAGGCATGCCCAGGGAGGGCGCCGAGAAAACGCACCCGCAGGGATCCGAGCACCTGTCGGTTGGTGTGGTGTACGACGCCTGGGTTGCCTGGCCAGCTTCCCAGCACTACGCCGAGGACCTGCAGGTCCCGTGTTTGCAGCGCTTCGAGAGTCAGAGCGGTGTGGTTCAGGGTGCCAAGGTCCGGCCGCGCGACGACCACGAATGCCGCTGCCAGGAGTGAGCCGAGGTCCGCGAGGGTGCAGCCGTCGGAATCCAGGTCCACCAGCAGGCCGCCTGCGCCCTCGACCAGGACGTGGTCGTGGGAGGCGGCCAGCTCGCGGACCCTCCCGGCGTGCGCAGCCACCCGGGGCAGGGGTGTTTTATCGATGGCGGCTGCCGCGACGGGCGCCAATGGCTCCTGGAGAACCACCCCGGTTTCTGCTGTCACGTCGCCGGCGAGCCGGATGATTTCGGCTGTGTCGGAATCGCCGACGGCGGCTCCTGACTGGCAGGGCTTGTAGACCGCGACGCTGCGCCCTTGTTCGTGGAGGGCGGCGGCGAGGGCCGCCGTTGTGATGGTCTTGCCGACGCCGGTGTCCGTTCCGGTGATCATGATGATGCCGGGCAGGTTCATGGAAGTTCCTCCAAAATGCTGCGCAGTACGGCGCAGCTGTCTTCGATTTCCTTAGGTGTAAGGGTGGCCCGGGCGGTGAGCCGCAGCCGGGAAATCCCGTCCGGAACGGACGGGGGGCGGAAGCAGCCGATCCGAACGCCGGCGGTGCGCGCGGCCCCGGTGGCTGCCAGGGCCGATTCGGCCGACGGCATAGGAATGGACTGGACCGCCCCCGCCCCGTGCTCGACCTCAGCGCCGCGGGCTGCAAGGGCCGGGGCGAGTCCGGCGGCCAGGGCCGCAGCATTGCTTCGGACGGATCCGGCCCGCCAAGGTTCATCCCGGATGATCCGCACCCCGGCGAGGGCCGCCGCTGCAGAGGCCGGCGCCAGGCCGGTGTCGAAGATGAAGCTTCGGGCACGGTTGACGAGGTGTTCCCGCAGCAACGCGGATCCCAGGACCGCCCCGCCCTGGCTGCCCAGGGCCTTGGACAGCGTCGCGGTCACGATCACGTTCGGATGCCCGGCAAGGGCCGTCCCGGCCACCGAGCCGCGGCCCTGAAAGGCGCCGGCACCGGTGACACCTAGACTATGGGCCTCGTCGATCAGAAGCGCCGCGTCGTACTGCCCGGCCAGGGCCAGCAGACCAGCGAGCGGGGCTTCGTCACCAAGGACGCTGTAGAGGGATTCAACGGCGATGAGTGCGCGCGGCTCCAGCCGGTCCGCGAGCAGCCGGCCGGCGTCCTCCACGCTGTTGTGGGTGAACGATTCGGTGCGGGAGCGGCTGAGCCGAAATCCGTCGATCATCGAGGCATGGCAGTGTTCATCCGCGACAATCAGGGTCCCCGGACCGCCGAGTGCAGTGATCACACCCATGTTCGCCAGATAGCCGGAGGAAAACACCAGTGCCGTCTCCATACCGGCCAGCGTGGCCAGTTCCTGCTCGAGGTCCAGATGCAGCCGGGTGGTTCCGGCAACCAGCCGCGAGGACGTGGCTCCCGCACCCCACGATGAAACGGCTGCCGCGGCGGCCTCGGCAAGCCGCGGATCCGTTGCGAGGCCCAGATAGTCGTTGCTGGCCAGGTCGATGAGCTGTTCGTCCGCGTTGCGGGGGAGCGGGCGGCGGACCAAACCACGGCGGTCCCGGACGGAGGCTTGCTGCTCGAGCCATTGGGTCATCGAGGTGCTCATGCTGGGACTCCGGAGCGTTCCGGGCCGCGTTGATGGACTTCGGCGACGGCCGCTGTCATGCCTGCGGTGATCTGTTCGATGTCTGCCGCGGTGCTGATGTACGGGGGCATCGTGTAGACGAGGTTCCGGAACGGCCGCACCCAGACCCCGTGCCGGATGGCCGCGGCCGTGACCGCCGTGACATCGACGGGGTCGTGCAGCTCAATGACGCCGACGGCCCCGACGGTGCGGACATCCGCCACGGACTCAAGTCCCCGGGCGGGGGCCAGCCCCGACGCCAGGCCCGCCCCGATCCGGGCGACGTCGGTCTGCCAGCCGCCGCCGTCGATGATGCTCAGGCTGGCGTTGGCTACCGCACACGCCAGCGGGTTGCCCATGAAGGTCGGGCCGTGCAGGAGTGCCCCTGCCTGCCCGCCGGAAACCGTTGACGCAATCTCGTCCGTGCAGAGCATCGCGGCGAGGGTGAGGTACCCGCCGGTCAGGGCCTTGCCCACGCACATGATGTCCGGGACCACACCGGCATGACCGGCGGCGAACAGCTCGCCGGTGCGGCCGAACCCGGTCGCGATCTCGTCAAAAATGAGCAGCAGCCCGTACCGGTCCGCCACCTGCCGCAACGCGGTGAGGCACTCGGCCGGGTAGGGGTACATGCCACCTGCGCCCTGGAGGACCGGCTCGACGATGAGCGCGGCCAGCTCCCCGGAATGCGCAGCCGCGGTGGCCTGGAGTTCGGCTGCCCACGCCTGCACCGTTTCCGGGGTTGCGGACGCCGCGGCCGGGGGGCGGGGAGCAAACACGTTGCCGGCCAGCAGACCGGGGAAAGCGGCGTGCATCCCGTCCACGGGGTCACAAACCCCCATTGCCGCAAAGGTGTCACCGTGATATCCGCCGCGGATGCTCAGGAACCGCTGCCGCCGGGGGTGGCCGGACGCGGTCTGGAATTGCACCGCCAGCTTCAGTGCAACCTCCACCGATACCGAACCCGAGTCCGCGAGGAACACCCGGTCCAACCGTGACCGTCCTGGTGCGGAAGGGGCCATATCCACCAGCCGCTCGGCCAGTTCCACCGCCGGGGCATGGGTGAGTCCGCCGAACATCACATGGCTGAAATCATCGAGTTGCCGCTTCCCGGCCGCGTCCAGTACAGGGTGGCGGTAGCCATGGATCGCCGACCACCACGAGGACATGGCATCAACGACCTCATGGCGTGTGCCGTCTTCGCTGCGGAGCCGCAACCGCACACCGTCGGCCGCCTCGACCTCCCACAACGGGAGGCTGGGGGACGCGGGGGCGTACGGGTGCCACAGGCGTGCGCGGTCCCGCTGGATCAGGCTCATCGGAGCCGATACCTGTGTCATCGGATGAGCACCCCGTGGCGGGAACATTCTGCGCTCCAGCCGGCCGGCGTGACCTGGACCTTCATCCGTCTCCTGCAGTTGGCGCAGTAGCGTGGCGGTTCCAGCGTCAGTAGTTCGACGCAGCGCCGGTGCTCGTCCGACGCGGGGAGACCGCCGCCGTCGGGGCCCCCGCAGTGTCCGCAGAATGGGCCGTTGCTCGAGCCGTTCGCGCCCCCGGCAGCCGGGACCGTTTTCATAGTGATTTCTGGAATTCCTTGATGGGCATGTTCAGCTCGACCAGCAGGTTCAGGTCCGCGTCGGCGGGCCGACCCAGGGTGGTCAGGTAGTTCCCGACGATGACGGCGTTGATGCCGCCGAGCAGGCCATCCCTGGTTCCGAGGTCACCGAGGGTCAGTTCGCGGCCGCCGGCGTAGCGGAGCACGGTCCGGGGCATGGCCAGCCGGAACGCAGCAATGGCGCGGAGGGCGTCTTTGCCGTCCATGATCCCCTGGTTTTCCAGGGGAGTCCCGGGGCGAGGGTTCAGGAAGTTCAGCGGGACCTCGTGGGGTTCGAGCGCGGCGAGCTGGGCAGCAAGTTCGGCACGCTGCTCCAGGGATTCGCCCATGCCGATCAGGGCGCCGCAGCACAGCTCCATGCCGGCCGCCTTGACCATGGCGCAGGTCTCGAGGCGTTCTTCGTAGCTGTGGGTGGTGACTACTTGCGGGAAGTAGCTGCGTGCTGTTTCCAGGTTGTGGTTGTAGCGGTGCACCCCCCAGGCGGCGAGCTGGTCCACCTGGTGCTGGGTCAGCATGCCCAGGGAGCAGGCGATGTTGATCTCCACGGCTTCGTTGATACGGTCTATCGCGAACTTGATCTGGTTCATCAGTTTGATGTCGGGTCCACGGACGGCGGCCACGATGCAGAACTCCGTGGCGCCAGTGGCAGCGGTTTCCTTAGCAGCCTTGACCAGCTCCGGGATGTCCAGCCAGACGCCCCGCACGGGGGAATCGAAGAGCCCCGACTGGCTGCAGAAATGGCAGTCCTCCGGGCACCCGCCGGTCTTGATAGAGATGATGCCTTCGACCTCGACGTCCTCACCGCAGTGCCTGAGCCGGACCTCGTGGGCCAGCTGCAGCGCCGCCGGGATGGCCTCATCGGGCAGGCGCAGCACCTCCAGCAGTTGGCCCTGCGTCAACCCGTGTCCTTCCTCGAGGACCTGCCGGCGGGCGGTTTCCAGAATCCCGTACCGGGTAGGTGCCGGATCTGCCTGAATCGTCATTGATCGTCCTTTGCGCTGCCTGGTTGCTGGTATGCCGTAGAACCGAGGCTAGTCTTCCGATGAGGGCACGATTTTGTTGGGTATCTACAAGCGGGTGGTTGAGGCTTTGGACCGGCCCTCACTGCCACGTGACCTGCACCCCCGGTCCCTGGTCCCCGTGCCGAAAGAGCTCAGGCTGCGTGAATCGCTCGACTCCAACCCCCTACGGAGACGTCGGACGCTGAGAGGCGGCGGGAAAGGAAAAGGTCCTCGCTGCGCTCGGACAGCACAAGCATTTTTTCTTTTTTGCGGCTGTCCGTTGGATCCTACGTGCCCGCCCCACCGGCGCAACCGTCCTGCGGACGGCCGCGCAACGGCTGTCTTGGATTCGGCGCTGCGCTTATTTCCTCACCCAACCCATCCGCTGCTTGCCCTTCGGGTTGCCCCGGCTCCGTCGAGCACAGCTACGCGCTGCTCCGCCAGCAGGCAAAAAACATGGTGGGGGAGAGGGAAACCGGCACTTCCGGCACCCGCCCCGCCCGAGCGAAACGGAGCATCACCTCATGAGTATCCAAATCATGACCCGCACGGCCGCAGCCGATAGCGCCGAACCGGTGACCGTCCCGGCCCTTCCCGCCGATGACCGGACAGGAGACGGGTACGACTGGATGGACACCCTCGAGGGCACCGCGTGGTCGGTGCTGCCGAACTGGGCCAGCGAGGGTTGGGACGCCGGAGCGTGGCCCTACATCATCTTGGCCGTCGCCCGCACGCGGGACCGGAACGGGGAACTGTTCGGCTACGGAACCTACGTCGAGGGCGACACCGCCGCCCACTGGTTCCGGACCCAAGACGCCTGCTTCGAAGCGATCACCGCCGAGGTGTTCTTCCACTGGGCCTCCGGCCAGTCCGACGGCCCCGACAACCTCCCCACCACAGCCGCCGAACTGCCCGACCAGGACCGTAAACCCTACCCCGGCTGGACGGACTAGAAGCGCTCGGGTGTCCCGGCCACCAACCGGCCGGGACACCCGAGCAGCACTGCCAATATCCGTTGACAACATCATTGAGATTCCTGCGGATCGTACGTGCCCGCTCCACCGGCTCAACTGTCCTGCGGACGGCTGCGCAGCCGATGCCTTGTGTCGGCGCTTCGCTTATTTCCTCCCACAACCCATCCGCTGCTTGCCCTTCGGGTTGCCCCGGCTCCGTCGGGCACAGCTACGCGATGCTCCGCCAGCAGGCAAAAACGCCCGGGGGAGAGGGGGAAGCTGGCCGGTCACCAAAGCCGCCCCGCCCACCGGATCCTCAGCAAAGGACGAGAGAAACCATGAACGATCGCATTGCACGCGCAGCCCTGACCCGCCTCTTCGAACCCGGAGACCGCATCGGCCGGGCCCTCGTGGGCAGGCTCGGCGCGTACGCCGCACGGCGGCTTGCCACCGGCGCGCAGCCCGCCCACACCCTCCCGGAAATCACCGCCGAAGAACTGGCCGACGCATTGAAACGCTGGGCGCCCCGGGTACCGGAGCTGGACCCGGAAAAGGACCTAGCTACCATCGAACGCTTGGGCGGCGGGTTCCTCATCCCGGGGGATGAGCACTGGCCGGAAGGCCTGGACGACCTGCCCGACGCCCCGTACGGGCTCTGGTACCGGGGCAACATCGATAACGGCATCCCGGCACCGTCCCAGTGCGTGGCCCTGACCGGTTCCCGGGATTCCACCAGCTATGGCGCCTCCGTTACAGGCGACATGGCATACGGTTTGGCGCAACGTGGAATCTGCATCGTCTCGGGTCTTGCCTACGGCATTGATGCGCACGCCCACCGGGCCGCGTTGGCCGGAAGCACCGGAGAGAGCCCGGCGACCCTCGCGGTACTGGCCGGAGGCCTTGACCGGGACTACCCGTCCGGCAACGCTGACCTCGCTGCTGCGATCCGCGGCAACGGCCTCACCCTCTCAGAGCTGCCGCCCGGTTCCGCCCCGACCCGGTACAGGTTCCTCCAGAGGAACCGCATCATTGCCGCCCTCGCAGGGGTGACCTGTGTCGTGGAAGCCCGCTGGCGCTCGGGGGCGCTGAACACCGCCCACCATGCCGAGACCATTGCCCGGCATGTCGCGGCCGTCCCCGGGAGCGTGCACAGCGCCAACTCGGCCGGATGCCATCGGCTCCTGAAGGAAGGCGGGGCCGTGCTGGTCTCCGACGCGGCCGAACTGGCCGAACTCCTCGCAGGCTAAGCCCGTCAGGTGGCCGTCCCTTTTGTGGGGCGGTCACCGCGGGCGGTCCGCCGTCATGGCCGGCTTCCGCTTGGGGTTGGCGGCGGCGGACCGCCATTTCGCACACGCAGTGCCGATGACCGGGGGCGCGCGGCCGCCGAAGTCACGGAGCCCGAAAAGTAGACCCGGGGTGCTGATCGATGGTTCGCAGCGCTCACCAGGAAGAGGGCGTCCGCTGGCGCGGCCGGCTGTTGGGGCCAGTGCCGGCTCCGCAGGGCTCCGCCGCCCCTGGCCCTGTTCTGTCTACCGTTTTGGCTGCTGTCCTGACGGATTGTACGTGTCCGCTCCGGCCCGTCTAGCCCCTCCTTCGTCGGGGCCCGCGGTGCAGGAAATGTCCCTGCGGCGCTCCTTCGTCGCTGATTTCCTCCGGGACTTTCCCGCCCCTTGCCCTGCGGGTAGACAGGCCTCCGTCGGCCACAGCTCCGCAAGCTTCGCCAGCAGCCAAAACAACAAGGGGGAGAGGGAACGCTGGCCGGTCACCACAGCCGCCCCACCCACCTAATCCTCAGCAAAGGACTTTCAACATGACTGACGCAATCCGCATCTCCAGCCCAGCCGACATCCTCGGTTTCATCCCGCACTCCCTCGGGTTCGTACCGCGTGAATCCTTTGTGTTCCTGACCATGCGGGGCAAGACCCTCGGCGCGACACTGCGCGTGGACGCCCCCGCGTCCGCGGACCCCGCGAGTTTCGCCGCCTCCATGAGGGAGTATCTCGCACTTGACACGCAGGCCACGGCGGTGCTGCTGGCGATCTACACGGCCACCACCCCCGCGCCCGGGAAGGAGCGCCCGTTCCACGACCACGTCGAGGCCGTCATCGAGGCGCTGGACAACGCAGGGACGCCGCTGCAGGACGCCTGGCTGGTCACCCCGTCGCACTGGCAAAACCTGCTGTGCGACAGCGACGCCGGATGCTGCCCGCCCGAACCGCTGGAATCCATCACCGACGGGCAACTGAACGCCGAACTGGTGTTCCGAGGAAGCAGCTACCAAAAGACGCCCGGCACCACCTATCCGTCGTTCGCTGGCCCGGAAGACAGGGAGGAGCAGATCCGTCACGCGCTCCCGGGAGTGCTCGGCGCGGAGCTGACTCCGGGGCGGGAACTTTGGGCCCAGGCCCTGACCCGGGACGGATGGATGGACCCGGAGACCGCGGTGGAGCTGCTGGCGTGCTTCCAGCGCCCCGACCTGCGCGACACGTTGTTCTGCAACGTGATCGACCCGGAGCTGCCGGACGCCGAGGGAAGCGGGAACCTGCTCGTGGGCGAGGGGATCACCCCGGACTGGGACCGCGTGGACCGGGCACAGGAAACCGCCCGCGACCTCATCGACGCCGCGCCCGAAGGGTACCGGGCGCCCCTGCTGACCCTGATCGGCTGGCTGGCGTACCTCAAAGGCCAATCATCAGTAGCCGGAGACCACTTCAAGCTCGCCCTGGCTGACACACCGAGCTACCGGCTCGCCGAACTGATGGACCAGCTGGTCAGCCGAGGAACCATCGCCCCCGTCGCAAAGAACCAGGACACAGCCTACAAACGGCACCGCTAAACGGGTGGGGGCTGGGCCGGGAAACCGGTCCGGCCCCTTGGGTGCGGTGGCGGCCTCCCCCGCATTCGCTCCTCCGGCCGCCGCTCACGCTGCCGCGGGCGCAGCACCACAAGCGTGAACCAGCTGGGCGCCGGGCTACAGTGGAAAAGGAACACCATCCACTAAGAGCCTGGGGGCAGCACATGAGCCACGAGTACATCCTTACGGACGACGACGCCGCACCTGCGGATGCGACCCATGCCCAGGACATCCTCGAGCTCTCGATGTTGACGATTCCGCAGCCAGGCGCGCCCATCGTTGATATCTCCTGGGAGAAGTCCCCGCTCGACTTGTAAATTTCCGCGGCGATGACGCTGCAGCACTGGTTTTCCTTTTGCTGAGGGAAAAACTGAGGCCGGCCCTAAGGGGCCTGCCTCAGCCCTTTAACCGCTGAAAGGGCGTCCGCTGGCGCGGCCGGCTGTTGGGGCCAGTGCCGGCTCCGCAGGGCTCCGCCGCCCCTGGCCCTGGTTGTTGAAAGAGTTCTGGCTGCTGTCCTGACGGATTGTACGTGTCCGCTCCGGCCGGTCTAGCCCCTCCTTCGTCGGGGCCTGCGGTGCAGGAAATGTCCCTGCGGCGCTCCTTCGTCGCTGATTTCCTCCGGGAATTTCCCGCCCCTTGCCCGATGGGTAGACAGGCCTCCGTCGGCCACAGCTCCGCAAGCTTCGCCAGCAGCCAAAACAACTGTGAGTCTTGACGTGGTTGGTCTGGGACTAGCTGGCAGTGTTGGTGCCGGTCGTTCTGCCTGGTGCGTGACTCGAAAAACAACTTGCCCCTTAGGGTGCGTTTCCCCCGACTTGTCCGCACTGGGTGGAGCGGCCGGCGTTGGCCTGTCCCACGTCGTTGGCTTGATTAGAAGCTTGCCCAACCTTTGCAGGTTGTGGCTCATCACAGTATTGCCTCGAAGTGACTCTTGCCGGGTTCAATGCCGGCCGTCATGCGGCCGTTCTTGTCCGTTCGAAAGGAAGGAGGGTGGCAGCGTTGACCATCGTTGCGCAGACCCGCCCGTTCGTCATCGGCGTGGACTGTCACGCCCGCACCCACACGTACGCCATCATCGAGGTCAGTACCAAGCGACAAGTCGCCTGCGAGCAGTTCCCGACCACCTCGGCAGGGATTTCCCGCGCACTTGCCTGGGTAGGCCGACGGACAGACGGCGATATGGCGTGTCTCTGGGCGATTGAGGGTATCGGCACTTATGGGGCACGTCTGGCCCGGGCAGTAACCGACGCCGGCTATGACCTCGCCGAAGCTCCACGGATGAACGCCCGAGGTCGCCGGGCGATCGGCAAATCCGACCCGCTGGACGCCGCCGCCATCGGAACCGCTGTCCTGGCCTTGGAGGAGTCCCAGCTTCGAGCCCCGCGCCGGGATGAAGGAACCCGTGCCGGACTCAGGATTCTGAGCGCGGCCCGGGATCAGTTGACCCGGGACCGAACATTGAATGCCAACGCACTCCTCGCCTTACTCCGGGCACATGATCTGGGAATCGACGCTCGTAAACCTCTGGTTCCTGCTCAGATCGCGACGATCACCAGATGGCGGGAACGGCGGGAGCCGATCGAATTATCGATCGCGCGCGGGGAAGCAGTTCGGTTGGCGCGCCGCGTTCTCGAAGTGACCACTCAGCTGGCTGCGAACCAGAAGCGCATGACAGAGCTGATCCAGGAAAGCCCCGCGGCGCCGCTGTTGGAGATGGTGGGCGCCGGGGCTGTCTCAGTGGCTACAGTCCTGACAGCTTGGTCGCATCCGGGAAGGGTTCGCAGCGAAGCTGCCTTCGCCTCCCTGGCAGGGGTGAATCCTTTGCCGGCCTCAAGCGGTAACACGGTCCGGCACAGGCTCAACCGGGGCGGTGATAGGCGCCTCAACCGAGCCTTGCACACCATCACCATGACCCGGATGGTCCACGACCCGGGAACACGGGACTATGTCGCCAAACGCACCCAAGAAGGCCGCAGCTACCGCGAAATCCGCAGATCCCTCAAGCGCTACATCGCCCGAACCCTCTACCGCCAACTCAACGCCCTTTACGCCGCCGCGGAACCGCCCTCATCCCACGTTGCGGGGGCAGACGGTTCAGGTGGTGTCCCTTAAAGGACCCCTCAGCGGGACGTTCGGTGTAATGGCAGACTGCTGGATATGAGCACTCTTGAGCGGGACGCCTCCGCGGCTTGGTCGGCTCTTCGGCGTGTTTGGTCAGAGTTGGGGTGGACGAGCCCCGTCTACAGTCATGGAGCTTTTCATCATGTCGCGGTGCTGGGTTCAACCGGCGTCGTGCGCGTGTCGTTTGCTTCTAACCATGAGGCGCAGATCGCCCGTGAGAGCGCTGCGCTCCTCGCCGTGAGCAGTTCCGGGCTCAAGACCCGCATCCCGACGCTCCTGCGGACACTGACCGGTGACACCTGGTCTGCGATGGCGTGCACCGTCGTCGCGGGAGCCCACAGGGCGGATCGGCCGTGGCACGAGGTCCGGGACGATTTTGCCCTTATCCTCAATGACCTTCAATGCGCGCAACTACCGACAGGGTTGCCTCCCGTACGCTCCTGGTGCGGCGGGGACTCCTGGCCTGACGTCGTTGAGCGCATCACGGCAGATGCCGGCACTCACGTGCGGAAAGCTGCCCAGATCGTGGTGCGGGAGGTTCTGAGTCTCGAGGAAGAGGTGACCGCTTCTCTCGTCCATGGTGACTTCGGTCCGCACAACATTTTGTGGGACGACTGCGGCGTACCAGGCCTTATCGACTTTGACAATGCGTGTGTGGCAGACCCTGCTATCGATGTTGCTCCCCTCATCGGGTTTTACGGCGCGGCCAAAGTAGGGGACATTGTGGACGCAGACGTGCTGGCACGAGCGAAGGTGTACCGCGCATCTCTACCCCTGCAGGTAGCGGCGGCCGCAGCGCTTGGGGCAGACCGCAAGCTCCAAAGCCACGCACTGTCGAACTTCGCGCGTCGGCTTGAGGCAGGATCACTCCACGATCCAGGACCTACCTAGACACGCACGATTAGGGATGCGGTATCGCCCGATAGGCGCGAATGGCCTCGCTGTCCGTAGCTTGAGGGCTACACCCGGTTCAACGGCGGCCGAAATACATGCCGAAGCCGAGCCTCCAACGCGGCAGCGTCACGCTCAGTACGCGCTCGGAGCCAGGAAACATCACAGCCCAGCAGCCAGCTCCGAATCGCTGTCGCCTGCCCAGTCGTCACCTTCTGCCGGTTCGGATTGCCCGTGACATTGGGCGGGATCTGAAACAGCAGCTCACATACATTCCGACGCAACGAAGATCCCGCAAGGCTCACACCTCCGCCAAGGTGCGTCGAGAGCCGCTTCTGCAGACTCGTCGCCGTACCGACATACTGCGGAACCCCACCACGCGACCACAGGTAAACCCCCGGCTCATTCGGCAGATCCGCGCGGGTCAGGCCACTTGCAGCACGTCTCGGCGCCGCAAGGAGCCGACTCCAATCCTTGCCCGCAGGCTCAGCGGAGTCGAGCGTTATCGACGAAGTCGCCTCGTCCAGCGCATCGAGGATGGCGTCCATCTCGAAGTCATCCTCGGCACCGTAGATGTTCAAATCGCTTTGGTCATAGCTGTTCGTCACGACGCAACAGTATCGTCAACTAAATAGCAGACACGAGCGGGAGAGTCAGGCTGACCCTTCCTGCGCAGCGGGCCCGATAGACGGTCGATCACCGTGCCCAGGAAACGCGCCGCTACGTTCGTCAGTTTCAGAAGTCGTCTGCACCGTCATGCATTTATTCAACAGTCGTTTGCACCAAAGACCGAGCTGCGGGACTGCAACTGCTTCAGGGTTCGAGGCCCGGACCCAGCGGTACAGCGTGGGCACCGAGACCCCGAGGCTGGCAGCAACTTCCTTGGGCGGCGTTCCCTAGCTGAGGAGCTTCCGAGCTGAGCGGATCTTGGCCTCAGTCATTACACGCTTGCGTCCGCCGACCCGGCCCTGTTCGCGCGCTGCCTGGAGGCCCGCCTGGGTGCGTTCGACCATGAGCTCGCGTTCCATCTGCGCCAGGGAGGCCATCACGTTGAAGAAGAAGCGTCCGGAGGCGGTGGTGGTGTCGATCGAGTCGGTGAGGCTGACAAAACCAATTCCGCGCTCAATGTCCAGGGCGAGCCCGAAACAACGGTCAGTGGACTTTGCGCCGAGCTAGAAGTCACCCGCCAGGCGCACCACAACGACTCGTACAGGAACGTCGGCTCGAAGAATCCTAAGACCACAGGCGCCCCGGACGCGTCCGTCGCGGCGATCCCGGAGGCAGGGTCCACCTGGTGGATCTGGAGCTTCCATGGCAGGGTGCTGGGGTCGCCGTAGAGTTCGTTGTTGAACCAGTTTCCCCAGCGGCACAGCGCCTGGGCGAAGAGGACGCCGGGGGCGACGGCGTCCAGGAAAGCGACGAAGGAGACCTTCAGCCTGCGGCAGCCGATCCCGGCGCCGGCGCAGCCAAAGGCGACGGCACCCCAGATACCGAGGCCGCCGTCCCAGATGGCGAGGGCGTTCCACGGGTTCCGACCGGGGAGGATATACAGTTCGGGGTCGGTGATGACGTGGTAGATCCGGCCGCCGATGAGTCCGGCCGGAATCGCCCAGAGGCAGATGTCCACAGCACCTGACCCGGTTGGCCGCCGCGCTGCTGCCAGCGCCGGGACCCGAGCCAGAGGGCGAGTGCGATGCCGGCAAGAATGCACAGCGCGTAGAAGTGGATGGTCAGCGGTCCCAGATGGAACGCACTGACGGTCGGTGATGGGATGAATGACTCTGTTGGAGCCTGCGCAGCCATGGCATCCTGCCGGATGGTGAATGGGGAACGTGAAGGCTAAGCCTATGGTTCGGCGCGGCCGGGCGGTAATTGTTCCGCTGTCGTGCTGATCAGTCGGCGGAACCTGTCATCGCTCGGTGGCCTCCGCCCAACGTGCCGGCGGCGCGGACGATGTCGGGGTGGGGGGGGGGGGGGGGTCAGCAGGCGAGCGGTGCGCGGTCGTGGTGCCGGTACGTGGTCGTTATAGAGCGTTGCTGGAAAACGGCGGGTAGCTGGAGATTATGTAGTCGGCGGCGGCGGGACCTGCGATTCTTCGTCGAGTCTTGCCTGGTTCTACTCCGTGGTGTTGGAGCGCGTCGCGGAAGTGGCGGGCCTCGAGGGGGCTGATGCGATGCAGAATGCACCAGCTGGTGTAGAGCCCGTAGAGGCAGTCGGACCCGAGGGGTTCCTGAGTCTGGTCCGGAATTGTTGCTTCCAGGAGAAATTGCGTGATGTGTGAGGTGGGCATATCGCCTCATTCTGCGCGTGTGCGTTCTTTCCACCGGACTGCTTCAGTGGCTTCCACCGCACCCTGCACCTGGGGGCGGGGATCCGGCCCCGAAGGGCATATCGGATACACGCGAATCTACGTGGTGTACTTTGGCACCGTCCACTTTCCAGTGGACGGTGACTACGGCATTTTTGTGGCTGCCCGGAGGCCGGTGGCTGTGCTTCGCATTCGGAGCAGAAATTGTGCCCACTTATCGTTCGTGCGGCAAAGGCCAGCGGCTCCTGCACTCCACTCTGAGTCAGCCTCCAGACTGTACCGGCGCGTCTCCCCTGCAGGGCCACGGATTGGAGCTCGATTTCCTGGCGCGAGGTGCCCTGGCGGCCATGTGGTCGAGGCGGGTGTCTTTTCCACCCTACGATTGCCGGCGGGCCGCCGCCGGCGATTTTGTTCGCAGGGCCAGTGACGGGTATGGAATGCCGCCCTCTTGCGGCCCTTAGTGGGTTCCCGTTACCCATGTTGGGTTTCCGTCGGGCCGGTAGATGACTGCGTTTCCGTCGTCCTGGATGACGAGCCGGCTTCCGGGGTTGTTATCGGTTTCGGTGTCCCACACGTATTCGTCGTGGGGGCCGTAGAGGACTAGGTTCCCGTCGGGCTGCATGATGCATGCCCCGGCGCCGCGGCCGTTGGTCCCGGAGTCCCACAGGGGTCCGTCGGGGCCGTAAAAGACGAGGTTCCCGTCAGTCTGGTAAAGAAGTCCGTAGAGCCCGTTGGCGGATCTGATTCCGTGGGTGGGGGTGAGTGTTGATCCTGACTGCAGGACGTGGGAGTCGGCGCTGCCTGGCGGCTGGCATGTTTCTGTAGCCCACAGCGGGGAACCGTCGGGCCGGTAGATGACTGCGTTTCCGTCGTCCTGGATGACGAGCCGGCTTCCGGGGTTGTTGTCGGTTTCGGTGTCCCACACGTATTCGTCATTGGGGCCGTATAGGACTAGGTTCCCGTCGGCCTGCATGATGCATGCCCCGGCACCGCGGCCGTTGGACCCGGAGTCCCACAGGGGCCCGTCGGGGCCATAAAGGACGAGGTTCCCGTCCGTTTGATAGAGCAGCCGGTAGCGGCTGTTCGGAGAGGTTGCTGCGGAGCCGGGGCGGAGTGCTGTTTCCGGGTGCAATGTCATGGCCGTTCCCCGTCGGTTGTGGTGATGAATCGTGGACGCATCTCCGGGCGTTGGTTTACGGCGGCCCGGTCCGGAGGCGGAGACAGCGGTGCGCGGGTTTGGATCAGGTGGTGTCTGAGTACAGCGATGTGGTCGCCGGGGTGGACGGCGAGCAGACTGCGCAGCCGGTGCCTGGCGGGTGCGGCTGTTGGGTCCGTTCCTGACAGGACGGTCCGGATAATGTCCTCCGCCTGTGAGTCCAGTGTCATGGAGGTGTCGTCATCACGTTCTGCGTGGCTGGCATTTGCCTCAGTCAGTGCAGTCCGGGGTTGCTGAGAACTCATGGGGTTATCCTTCTTCTTTTTCTTCTTCTTCGATGCGGACGCTTCGGCTAATCGGTTTTGATCTTTTGTCCGCGCATGGACGGGCGGGGCCGTGCGGCCGGCCGGTCGCCTGTCCCTGCCGCGCTTGGGTGGTCAGTTGCGGCGGCCGTCTGTACGCGTCATCGATGACGATCCCTGAATTGTGCAGGTTTTGACTGGTGCCGGCCTCCGGCCCGTGGCGGGAGTTTAGGTGGTCCCGCCGTGCCGGGCGATACGTGGCGGCCGGAGGTGTTGCTTTGGGCCGCCCGGAGGTTTGGCTTTGGTCCTTTTTCGAACGTACCACGCGGCCGCGGCGGCGGTGAGGGCGGCCAGCAGGGCGATGGTTGCTGTGGGGCCGAAAGTTTTGGCTGCCGTGAGGTAGGCGCTTCCGGCGAAGTAGCCGGCGAGGACCACGGCGGCACCCCAGGTAGCGCCGCCGGCGATGTTGAAGGCCAGGAACCGGCGGTAGGGCATGTTGGAGAGCCCGGCAAGGGCGGGCATGACAGCGCGGAAGAACGCGGTGAACCGGCCAAGGAACACGGCGGATCCTCCCTTGCGGGCAAGCAGGTCCCGGGCGCGGTCCAGCCCGGCACGGCGTTTTTGGAGTAAGGAGATTTCCAGGATTCGGGATCCGAAACGGCGTCCGATCTGGTATCCGACGGTGTCCCCGCCGATAGCGGCTGCGATGACGAGGACCAGGACCAGCCAGAGCTGCAGGTGGTGCTGGCTGGCCAGGACCCCGCCGAGGACGGCTGCGGTTTCCCCGGGCAGGATGAAACCTATGAAGAAGGCGTCTTCGGCGAAGACCAGCGCACTGATAATCAGGTAGGCGGGCAGGGGCCCGGCGTTGCGGACGGCGTCGATGATCCAGGTCATGAGCTGGCCCTCTGCTGTCGGTCCGCCGGGCGCGGAGGTCCGGGGCAGGCAGCCGGTTTCGGGCTAGTAGGGATCTGCATGATGGTGCCTCCTGCGGTTTCGTTCCGGTACTACCAGCATGGCTGGCGGTTCCTGAGGGCGTCCTGAGTCTTATTCCTGCACCAGTGCTTGACCGGTAGGGGGTTAGTCGATTTTTTCTCCGGTGCCTTTGGCTTTCGTGGCGGTGGCGGTGACCGGGGCGAGTCCGGGTGCGGCGGCTTCGACGTTGATTTTTACTTCGTTCGTGGAGGTTCGGTAGAGGCTGTATTTGTTCTCCGGGTAGTGCCCGGTGCCGGTGGCGTTGTCGAAATACACTGTCGCTGACGTATCAGGTGCCAGGGTCAGCCCGTCGAGTTTCTGGTAGTAGGACTCTGTCTGTCCGGTGGCGGTGTCTTTCATGGTGTAGTACACCTCCAGGCCGGTAAGCGGCGCGGGGGTGGAGTTGCTCAGGGTGAACTGAAGGCGGTCCGGGACTGCGGCGTTGGTTTGAGGGTCGGTGTTGTCTTCGGCCTTGGCCTTGCTGATGGTCAGTCCGGTGGCGGTCCCGGTGGCGGTGATGGGGTTTTTTGTCACGGGAAGTACGGTCGCTGCGGGGCCGGCCGCGGCGGTGCCGGTGGTGCCGGCCGTGGGGCTGCCGGGGCCGGAGGCCCCTTGCCAGATCAGGATGGCGGCCAGGATGGCGATGGCGATGAGGGCCAGAGGGAGGATTTTTTTAAGGGCGGGCGTTTTCATTGTTCTTAGGCCTTTCGGAGGAGTTTGTGCCGGGTGGCGGCCAGGACCGCGGAGCCCGTTGCTGCGGTGAAGCCGGCGAGGAGCCAGAGGGTGTGGTTGAAGGTCTGAGCCCATACATAGGCGGGGCTCTGTTGGTTGTATTGGTTTTTGATACCGAGCCAGGCGAAGAGGGGGCGTTCGTATTGTTTGGTGAGGGAGGTTTGTTCGATGAGGTCGCGGGCTGTTTCGTAGCCGGTGAAGTTGGCCATAACGGCGTGCTCGTGTGCTTTGTCGATTTGGAGGCTTGCGAACAGCCCTCCGGGGATCTGGTTGTCCGGATCCATGGTGTCGCCGATCTGGGGGATCACCAGAACGACGATGAGCCAGAGGACCAGGGCCAGTACCAGGCCGGTGGCCGGGGTCCGGGTGAGGGCGGCCAGGGCCAGCGCGGCGAGCGACCACATGGTCAGGTAGATGGTGGTGTGGGCTGCGGCGAGTACTAGTCGGGTGAGGTCTGTGCCGGTCAGGGGGGCGTTGCCGGCGATGAGCAGGGCCCCGGTGATGACGGAGAACAGGGCTGCGGTGACGGCGGCCCAGATGGTGAAGGCGGCCAGGATTTTGCCGGCGGCGAAGCTGTGGCGTCCCAGGGGACGGGTGAAGATCAGTTGCAGGGTGCCGTTGTTTTTTTCCTTGGCGATCAGTCCGTAGCCGAGGATCACGGCGAAGAGTGCCCCGACGATTTCCAGGTACTCCGTCGCTGCCCGCAGCATCTGCAGCGGGAAGAGGTCCGGGGGCGGTGCGGTGACGGTGCCGCCGCTGGCTTTGAGGGCGGCCAGGTAGCTGGTGTAGTCAGCGGTTTTGGCACGGAAGTCTGCGGCCGCTACGAGGACGGAGAGCACGACGATGAGGGCCAGGAAGGTGATCAGCAGCCGCATGGAACGGTTTCGGGACAAGTCCCGGATTTCCTTCCCGCAGAGCGTGAGGAGGCTAGTCATGGAGTTCCTTTCGCATGCTCGCGCGGCCGGTCAGGACGATCAGGGTGACCCCGACGGCGAGGAAGGCCAGGATGACCATGATCCCGCCGGTCATCGTGCCGCTGGCCTGGGGGTCCTGCAGCAGGATCGAAGCGACGTGTTTGAACTGCTCCCCGAGGGACAGGGGGCCGGTGAGGGAGCCGGTGACGGCGAAGATCCCGGTCTGCGGGGCCGCGGGAGGTGTCACCGGGTTCAACAGCGAGACCGGGTGAACGGCGGTGCCGAGCAGGGGCAGGACGAAAATAATGACGCTCCAGACCACGATGGGAACCAGGAGCGCGGCGGTGTAGCTGGATGCGTGGAGCCCGGCCAGCATGCCCAGGGCCACGAAGAAGAGCAGGAAGATCCATGCCAGGGCAAAGAGGGCGGTGAGCCGGAGCAGCTGGCCGGGTGCCGGGATGCTGCCGGTGACCGCGCTGATGGAGGCCATGCTTATCAGCGCCGAGGCCGCCAGCACGCCCAGGAGTCCCAGGCTGATGCCGGTAAATTTCGCGGCCAGGTACCCGGCCGGGGACAGGCGCCGGGTCAGGACCAGGTCGATCGTCCGGGCACGCCGGTCCCGCATCCCGGACTGCACACCGGTCACAACGGCCAGGAGAGCCCCGATCAGGAGGATGTAAATGACGGTATTGCGGGCGTAGTAGAGGGCCGGGACGTTGCCGAAGGGGTTAGGGGCACTTGTCAGTCCCTGGCCGGCGGCTGAGTTGTACACGTTCGTGACGGTTGCCTTCGCGGCCGAGCCGATGAACGCCGAGACTGCGGTCATGCCGATAAACACGGCCAGGAGCAACTGGGGCAGACGTTCACGTCCGGCGCTGCGCAGTTCATGACTGACGGTGGCGGCCCAGGGATTCATGACGGGGTGCCGGCTTCGATGTGGAGGTAGATGTCTTCCAGGGATGCCTGGTCGGGGAAGGCCCCGAGGGTGGCCGCGACGGAGTTCTGGTAGATCAGCCGCCCTGAGCTGAGGATTCCGATGCTGGTGCACGTTTTGGTCACTTCGGCCAGGAGGTGGGTGTTCATGAACACCGTCATTCCCAGTGACTGGTTGAGGCCGATGATGATTTCCCGCAGGTTGGCCACCCCTTGCGGGTCCAGCCCGGAGGTCGGTTCGTCCAGGAACAGCACCGCCGGTTCGTGCAGGATGGCCTGGGCGATGCCGGCGCGTTGACGCATCCCTTTGCTGAACGTGGACATTTTCTCGTGGCCGTGGCCGGTGAAGTCCACGGCCTCAAGGGCCGCTTCGATCCGGGCTGCGGGGGCCGCTATCCCGGAGAGCCTGGCGAAGAACGTCAGGTTCTCGGTGAGGGTGAGGTTGTCGTAGAACTGGACATTCTCCGGCAGGTAACCGATCGAGCGGCGCACCAGGTCAGCGCCGGTGGCCACGTCATGGCCGGCGATGCGGGCTGTGCCGGACGTAGCCGGCAGCAGGGTGGTCAGGATGTTCACGGTGGTGGTTTTACCCGCCCCGTTGTGTCCGAGTAGCCCGAAGATTTCCCCTCGAGGTACCTCGAGGCTCAGGGCCTGGAGGGCCTGCTTGGATCCGTAAGCCTTAGCCAGTGAGCTGGTTTCGATTGCCATGTCCGTCATACACCGCAACTTATGACGACGCCGGTAAGAGAAACCTGAGGACGGGCCTGAACCCCTGAACCCCGGACGCTCGTTCTTGAGCCCCCGGGCGTCAGCGGCTCAGGCCGAGGGCCGGAGCCAGCCAGTCCGGGGCCGGTCCCATCGTTTGTCGGGGGATCTCCCAGGAGTGCCCCTGGCCCGGGACCAGGACGGTCCTGACGCTCATGCCGGCTTTGGCGGCCGCGTCAGCGGTCCGGGCCTGGTATCCGGAGAACGTTCCATCCTGCGCCCCGGCGGCAAGGTAGATCCTGCTGTGGCTGTAGTGCCCGGCGGCCAGGACCTTCAGGGGCGAGACCGCATCGAAGGCTGCCGTGTTGCCGCCGAACGCCTGGGCGATAGTTGCGGACCGGTCCGGGCCCAGCGCGGGTTCGGCTTCGCCGCTGAGGTCGATCGCGGAAGGGTAGATGTCCGGGTGCAGTGCCGCCATCTGCAGGGCGCAGGTCCCGCCGAAGGAGAACCCGCCGACCGCCCAGCGGGCCGGGACCGGATCCACTCTCAGGGTGGTCTTGATCCACGCTGGAACATCGGTGGCGAGATAGGTGCCGGCGTTGGCGATCTTCGAATCCATGCACATGGTGTTCCCCGGCGCCGAGCCGTTGACATCCGGGATGACGACAACCGGGGCGAGCCCTTCGTGCGCTGCTGCGAAGGCATCCATGGTTGTTGCTACTCCTCCGGCGGTGATCCAGTCCGCCGGTGAGCCGGGCTGGCCCGCCACCAAGACTAGGACAGGCATCGCCGGCCGGGACGGGGCCTGGTAGGCCGGGGGGAGGTAGACGTACCCGGGGCGTGCAGCGAAACCTGAAACGATACCCGGGATCTGCACCGAGCTTATCGTCCCGGTCGCGGGGAGCCCCGGCGGTTTCACCCAGGTCGAGGCCACCGGGCCGGTCTTCGGGCCGGGAGCCGGCCCGGGCATGGTGCGGGGTACCGCGCGCGCGGCCTGCGGCAGCGCCCCGATGGCGGCGGTACTGGCCCCGGTCATGTCACCCAGGGTCCGGTACGCGGCGTAGTAGATGTTCACTTGTAACGCCGCCACCAGAATCAGCGCCGTCATGGCCACCGGTGCCAGGATTCTGCGGCGCCGGGAGCTTCCGGCCAGGTTCAGCCCGGCCAGCAGCACAGCCCAGTACGCGAGCCCCATCCACACGGTCACGGGCAGCGGCAGCTCCTGGGCCGAAACCCCCGCGGCGTGGACCAGAACCCAGCCCGTCCCCGCAGCCAGCAGTGCCGCGGCCAGAAAGGCCCCGCCCGTGGCCATCCACCAGCGCCGCCGGCGGCGGATCAGCAGGAAGAGCGCGGCCGCCGCGGCAGCAACAGCGGTGCAGGCCGGGACTGCCCCGCTCAACAGCTCCACTCCGGTCAGGGTGATCATGCGGTCCTCTAACAGGTCAGGACATTGTGGACGCCGGGGGTTTGTTACCGGGGACAGGAGGACCCGCGAAGCCGGGGTGCTTCGCGGGTCCTGGTATGCCGGGGGTGAGGGCTGGGGGGTCCGTGGCGCCGGCTGGTTTCTTCCCTGGGTGCCCGGTGTTACGGAGTTCCGGGGGCGTCGCCCGGATCTGTGTGCTCACCGGTCTGTTCGACGTTCGGTCCGGTATCACCGGGGGCTTCAGGGGCGTCTGCCTTTTCGGTTCCCTCGGCCGCGCCCGGGGCGTCGGCGGCGTCGCCGGGCGTGGCCTTCTCCACCGTGCCCGGCGCGTCGGCCGTGTCACCCGGGGTGGGGGTATCCGCGGTGACGGACTGGGTGGTGGTCGGTGACGGGGAGGGGGTGGCAGCGTTTGCTGCCCCGATGCCGAGTCCGGCCAGGCCGAGGACTCCTGCGCTGACGATGACGATTTTTGTCCTGGCTTTCAGGTCTTTGACGTTCATGTCCGGCTCCTTTCGTGGCGGGTTGCGGGTCCGCCGGCGCCTCCCGGTGCGGGGGGCTATGGATCCAGTGTGTCCCGCGGGACCTGAGAGGACCCTTAACCCGGTTGAGATCCCGCTGAACCGGATCCGGTACCCTGCCACGGGAGGGGTTTGGTATCTGCACCGTGCCGGGCCCATCCTTGGATTATGGATGCTGACCGGGTTCTGCCCTCTGCCGGCGGCGCGCGGTGGGGTGTGCGCAAGCGCGCCACGGCAACTGCGGTTCTGGTGGTTGCGGCGGCTCTGGCCGTGGGCGGGCTGGTCCTGCTCGTGTTGCTGCAGACCTCTCTGGTCGCTTCAACGGAAACGGCCGCCCGGCGGCAGGCGGCGGATGTGATCGCGCAGATCTCCGGGCAGGATGTCGCCGAAGCGGGCCAATACATTGTCTCGACCGCCCACACCGGCCAGTATGTGCAGATCCTTACTCCCGGCGGGGCGGTTTTTGCCGCCTCGGTGCCGGCGGCGAAGACGGTTGCCCTCACTTCCCTGCGGCCCGGTCACGGGCAGACTCTCACGCAGGATGTGTCCGGGCTGCCCAGTCTGCGCGATGATGATGATTTCCTGATCGTCGCGACCGGCGCCGACGTCGGCGGTCGCCTTTACACCGTCGTCGTGGCCGCGACGGTGCAGGTCCAGGCGGATACGGTGTCCACCGTGGCCTGGTTCATCCTCGGAGCCACCCCGCTGTTACTGGTAGTTGTGGGCGTGTCGGTCTGGGTGCTGGTGGGCCGGTCTCTGCGGCAGGTTGAACGGATCCGCGGCCAGGTCGCAGGGATCAGCGCCCGGAACCTGGACGGCCGCGTTGACGTCCCGCCGACCAGTGATGAGATCCAGGCGCTGGCGGAGACGATGAACATGATGCTGGGCAGGCTGCAGGCCTCGGACCAGGAACAGCGCCGCTTCGTCTCGGATGCCAGCCATGAACTCCGCAGCCCGCTCGCGACTCTCAGTGCCGGTGTGGAGATCGCCGCCGCCGACGCCTCGGGGGCGACGTGGGAACACATGAAAACCGTTCTCGCCGGCGAAACGGCCCGCATGCGGTATCTGGTCGAGGATCTGTTGACCCTGGCCAAAACGAACGACGGCGGCCTGCGCCTGGAAACTACAGATGTGGACCTCGACGATGTCCTGAACGAAGAAGTCCGCCGGTTGCGCTCCACCAGCACCCGCCGGATCGAAGCCAGCCTCGAACCCTCCCGGATCACCGGGGACCCGCGGCGCCTGGGGCAGGTCATACGCAATGTCCTGGACAACGCCGACCGGCACGCCGCGTCCCGGATCGGCATCACGTTGCGCAACACCGGCAGCGGGGCACAGATCACGATCGATAACGACGGCCCGCCGGTGCCGGCGGCCGACCGGGAACGGATCTTTGAACGGTTCGTCCGGCTGGATCAAAGCCGGTCCCGCGAAAGCGGCGGCAGCGGCCTTGGCCTGGCCATCGCCGCCGGCATCATGACAGCCCACCACGGCTGGATCCGCACCGGCGAGACCCTCGGCGGCGGATGCCGCTTCGAACTGGGCTTCGCCCCGGCACCGGAACCCCGCCAACCAAAGGACCCGGTCACGGCGGGAGACCCGCGGGCGCCGGATACCCCGTAAGTGTCCGGCCGGCTTCGCAGCCATCCGGGAGCCCCGGCCCGGCGCCGGCGGTATCCGGACCGCGGAAGCCGGGGTTGCGGGACGGATCGTCACAGCGGTTCCTCAGCAGCGGTGAGGAAGTGTGGTCCCCATGAACCTTCGCAGCATACCCGGCACCGCTTTGGCGGTCGTCGTCGTTTTGAGCCTCGGCATGGGCTCGGCGTCCGCGGCGGAGCACGGAAAAATCCTGCCGCCGGCGACACCTGCCCACACTGCCGCCCCGGCAGTTCACCGTCCCGGCGGTTCTGACCTGGACGTCCTCACCGGCTACCCCAAGGAAGTCCACACCGATGAGCGGCTGATCGAGGAGGAACTCGAATTCGGCGAAGCCGCCCCGCACACACACCGGCGGTTCCACGCCGGCACCGCCTAAGCCAGCCCCGGCCCGACCGGCGCCGGAACCTCCGCAGGCGGCCTCAGGCACCGCGACGGACCCAGGACAATCAGGACAAGGGCGGAGTTTTTTACCCGGCCGGCCGGTCGGCGCCCAGCATGTACCCCATGCCCCGGACCGTGGCCAAGGTCTGCAGCCCGAACGGGGCATCGATCTTGCGCCGCAGGTAGCCGATATAGACCTCCACCACGTTGTCGCCGCCTTCAAACGCCGGATCCCAGACGTTGTCGAGGATCTGGGCTTTGGACACGACCTGGCCATGGCTGCGCATCAGGTAATGCAGCAGACCGTACTCCCGGGCCGTCAGTTCGATGACGGTATCGCCCCGGCGCACGCTGCGGCTGCCCGGGTCCAACGTCAGCGAACCCACCGTGAGGGTGACAGGCCGCTCCGGCGCGCCCCGCCGGATCAGGGCACGGATCCGGGCAACGAGGACGATAAAGCTGAAAGGCTTGGTCAGGTAATCATCAGCTCCCAGATCGAAGGCGTCCGTCTGGTCGTATTCCCCGTCCTTGGCCGTCAGCATCAGCACAGGGGTCCAGACCAGCCGCTCCCGCAACTCCTTCAGAACGTCGTAACCGTTCTTGAGCGGAAGCATCAGATCCAACAAAATCACGTCGTACGGGTTCTCCGTCGCAGCCCACAAACCACTGACACCATCATGGGTGACATCCACGACGAACCCCTCGTTGACCAGCCCGCGCCGGACCGTCTCGGCCAGCATCTTTTCGTCCTCGACCAGCAGAACCCGCATGTCCGCACCCCTTTCCTTTGATAGTTGCAGTATCCCGGAGTCCTGTTGTGCGGAACCTGAGAAACGTCGAAGCCCCTCTCAGGTTCTTCTCAGAGCCGGTGCCGCAAGCTGGTGGCACGCCCCGCGCATCAGCACTCGAACTGTCAGGACTGCACCATGGATACCTCCCCGGCCCGCCGGAGCACAATATTTCCCGGACTTCAGTCCTGGTGGTGGGTCACCGTGGCTGCCTCCATCTTCGCCACCACCGCCGCGGCCGGAATGGTGGCGAAGTCTTTCGGGCCGGTGTCACCGGAACTGGGACTGGACATTGCCCTGAGCCACGGCCGAAACAGTGCCCTAACCGGGTTGAGCGAAGCCATCCACTACGGACTGGGACCGGTTGGAGCGGTGACGCTCGTCCTGGTCATCTGCCTGTACCTGCTCGGGGTCCGCCGCAACCCGGTGCAGGCGGTGGCGTTCGGGTCCGTCGTCGCCGCCGGCTGGCTGGCCTCATCTGCGGTCAAAGCACTGGTGGGCCGCTCCCGGCCGCCGGGGGACGTGACAGCGTCCCTGGTCGTTGAAACAGGCCACAACAGTTTCCCCTCCGGCCACACGGCCTTCGCCGTCTCCCTGGTCCTCGCCGCCGTGCTGGTCCTGGCCCGCAGCAAGGGTCAACGGCTGGCAGCGCTGGTCGCGGGTTCGCTTTTCGCGGCAGTCGTCGCGTTCTCCCGCCTTTACCTCGGGGTCCATTACCTCAGTGACGTGGTCGGTTCGGTGTTCATCAGCACCGCGGCGGTCCTGGCCTGGTTGCCGGTATGGAATACCCTCATTGCACCCCGGATCGACCGCGTGCAGCTGATCCGGAAGTTAGACCGCACGGCCACGGACCGTACCCGGGGGTAACCCGGGCGGAAAGAGGCCCTGGAGGGCCACTCCCGTGTCAGCGTGCTACCCCTCCGTTGAAAGGAACCCTGTGGCTGCGACCCCTCAGGAGCCCGGGAAACCGGTCATTCCAAGGGCACTGGCCTTTGCGCTCCGGCAGCTGCGCCGCGCGCCGGCCACACTTGGCTGGATTTTCATTTTTTGGGCCGCCGGAGCGGTGTCGTCCAGTCTCATCGACGGCCCGTCCGGGACCCTGCGCCCGAACGTGGCCGCGGCGGCACACTCTGTGCCCGGCCACTGGTGGGCGCTGCCCGCCTCAGGTTTCTGGGCGCATAATCTGACCGGGTACCTGCTCGGAAGTGCCCTGACCCTGGTGGTGGGGCTGGCCCTGGAACCACGGATGGGCAGTGCACGGTTCGCTGCAGCCGCCCTTGGCTCCCAGGTCCTGGGAATCGCCGCCGCTCTTGGCTTCCTGGCCGCCGCGCACCAGGTGATGGGTGCCTGGACACGCGAAATGAGCGGGCACCTCTTCCTCGGCCCCAGTGCACTCATCACCGGGGCACTCATGGCCGGCACGGCGACCATGTCCACCCTCTGGCGGCGCCGGATCCGCCTGGCCGTCTTCGCCCTGCTGATTCTGCTGGCCCTCTATACAGGCGGGTTCGCGGATTTGGTCCGGCTCGGAGCCGCCGTTGCCGGCGCCCTCCTCGGCCCGGTCCTGCATGGCAGGGCACCCCGGTTCGGCCGTCCCGTGACCTCCCGGCACGAAGGCCGGGTCCTGGTCGCCCTGCTGGTGGCCGTGTCCGCCGTCGGACCTGTCGTCGCCGGCCTGGCCCCGCACGCCGCCGGGCCCCTCTCGGTGTTGCGGTTCCTGTTTACGAACATCCAGCCCGTAGACCCGCAGACACTCCAAAGCCTCTGCACAGAACCTGGACAGGCCAAGGAATGCGCGAGGGCGCAACTGCAGCTGCGCGCCGGTGCCGGCGGGATCTTCATGGCCGTCCTCCCGTCGTTCTTGTTGCTGCTGCTCTCCGACGGGCTGCGGCGGGGGCGCCGCTTCGCCTGGGCCGGCGCCGTGCTGATCGAGCTGGCATTGTCCGTTCTGGCAGGAATCACCATTGCCGCAGCGTTGTCCCCGGCGTCCCCAAACACCGCTGCCGGCGAAGCGGCGGGCCCTATCGAGGTCCCCGGCTACACACACCCGTTGGCCCTGATACTGCCGCTGCTGCTGCCGGTGGCACTGACGCTGGTGCTGCTGCTGACCCGCAAATTGTTCCCCCTCACCGCCCCGGCAGGAACCTACCGGAGCCTCGCGGTCAGCGCCGGGAAAACAGCCGCCGCCCTGGCCTCGGTCTACCTGCTCGCCGGCATCCTCCTGGCCCCCGGCTTCACGCCCGCTCCGGCGCCGCTTGACCTGCTGGTCGATATTCCCGACAGGTTCCTGCCGCTGGGATACCTGCTCGATCTCTCCCCGGCGTTCTTCCCCCAAAGCACCCCCGCGGTCATCCTCTATGAAGGCACCGGCACCGTCTTCTGGGCCGTCACCGCCGTCCTGATCCTCAAAACATTCCTGCACCCGGTCCCGGCCCAGCACGTCGCTGGGACCGCCCGGGCCCGGGAAATTCTGAAAACAGGGCAGGGCAGCACCCTGTCGTGGATGACAACCTGGCCGGGGAACACCTACTGGTTCTCCGCCACCGGAGAAAGCTTCATTGCCTACCGGACCATCGCCGGGATCGCCCTGACCCTTGGAGGCCCGGTCGGCCCCGGGCACCAGGGAAAGTCCTCTTTGGCGGAGTTCACAGCATTCTGCACCGGTCACGGCTGGACACCGTGCTTCTACTCCGTACCCCAACAACTGCGCGACCACGCAGCTTCTCTTGGCTGGGGATCCGTGCAGGTAGCCCAGGAAACCATTCTGGAACTGGGCACGCTGTCCTTCAAAGGAAAAAAATTCCAGGACATCCGCACGGCCCTGAACAACGCGGTCAAAAACGGGATCCGCGCCGAATGGACCACCTACCATGACGCACCCCTCACCCTGTCCGCCCAGATCCAGGAAATCTCCGAAGAATGGGTAGCCGATAAAAAGGTCCCGGAAATGGGCTTCACCCTCGGCGGCCTGGACGAACTCAACGACCCCAACGTCCGCCTGCTGCTCGCCATTGACGACACCCACCAGATCCACGCCGTTACTTCCTGGCTGCCCGTCTACCGCAACGGCGCTATCGAAGGCTGGACCCTGGACTTCATGCGGCGCCGCAGCACAGGGTTCCGTGCCGGCATTGAATTCCTCATCGCCTCCGCAGCCCTGGACCTCCAAGCCGAGCGCTGCCGCTATATCAGTCTCTCCGGAGCACCACTGGCCCGGCTGGGCGGCACCACACCATCCACCGTGGAAACCCCCGAAACGGGAGGAACCGGCGGTCTCGACCGCTTCCTAGGCCGGCTCGGCGCGGCCCTGGAACCTGTCTACGGGTTCAGGTCCCTGCTGGCATTCAAAGCGAAGTTCCAGCCCCGCTATGAACCCCTGTACATGCTCTACCCTGACGCGGCCGCCCTTCCGGCCATCGGCAACGCCATCACCCGCGCATACCTCCCCGCCATCAAACTCCGCGAAACCCTGACGCTGGCCCGCCATGTCCTCGGACGCGCCAAATACAAAAAACTTCCCATCAAACACGCCCGACAGACCGGCCACCAGTCACCCTCCCGAAACCCCGGTGAGGCGCAAACGGTGAAACCTCACGCCGCGACACCGCCGCGGCCGTAACAACCGGTGCCCCCTCCGCCGGCCCAGGACGGCAAACGCGGCCGCAAACGAAGGACCCCCTTCACCTCCCCTTTGCGGAGAGGCGTTTCCTAGGGACCGGAACGGTAAACGTCGGTCCCGAAGGTGTTGACCCCCGGTTCGCCGGCGCCCGCGAGACGGGGCAGGGCGAAGATGTCTTCCATGGTGGCCAGCAGGCTGTAATGGTTGTAGGGGCGGTCCGAGCTGCTGCCCGGGGCGGTGAATGGGGAGAGCACCAGGGCGCCGACCTTTCCTCCGGTCGTGCCGCCGGTGACGCCCGTCGAGGGGCCGACGGCCCCGCCGTCGGCCTCGTCAAAGGTGATCACGAGCATGCCGTCCTGCTGGTAGGCGGGGGAGGCCAGGATCGCCGGCACCTGGCTCTTCAACCATTCATCCGCCGTACCGAGGCCGCCGGCGGTCCCGTCCACGCAGGGACTGTCGTGCCCGTCGTGGCAGAGGTTAGGGGTGATGTAGGAGAGGTTGGCCGTGGTGTTGACCGACTGCAGGTCCTTTGCGAGCTTGGAGTAGTTGACGACGTTTTTGGCGCAGTCCGGGGTGGAGGTCAGGGAACGGAAATAAACGAACGGGTTGTGGCGGGTGCCGTACTGGTCACCGGGGGAGGCCGCCACATGTTCGTCGACGGCACCGAGCTCCGGGTGCTGGCAGGGTGCGGACATGTCTTCCATGTAGCCGCGCCAGGCTTTCGCCTTGGCGTTCAGTTGCCCGGCGATGGTGGGCACCTCGGCAGGGAACACACACCCGTCGCCCATCAGCCGTCCCTGTGAATCAACACCCGTGCCGGTAAACGGCGTGTAGACGGGGCAGTCCTTTTTGGTGCTCATGTTAGGCGGCTGCCCGGAGATCTGGGCGAGATAATTAGGCAGCGAGTTGTGCGAGATGCCGTAATAGTTGGTCAGCAGCACGCCTTGGGCGCGCAGAGTTCCGGAGAGGTACGGGGCCGGGGAGCCGCTGTCCCACACCCGGTCATAACCCTTGTTCTCCAGATTGATCACGAACACGTGGCCCGGCGTGCCGGCCCGTTGTCCCTGCACCGGCCCACCCTGCGACTGGCAGGCCGCCGCCGTGACGACGAGGGCGACCATCGCCATCAGCGTGGCGGTCTGGGATCGCCGCGGGAGCGTGCTCTTCCGTAGCGAACGAGTTCGGGCTGTCACGCTGAGCTCCTGTCCTCAGAATTTTCCTCGACGGATACCCCTGCGGTGACGCCGCCGCAAAGTTCCCGGCCCCTGCGACTGAGCCTGCCAGAAATGAGCCTTTGGGATGCTCTGATCTTCCTGCGGGCAACCGGTGAAGGAGCAGCCGCCGGAAAGAGCTTCGGCCGGTCCCCAGCGCCTGCGTCCCTTACCTTGTTCAGCATCTTTCGTGCTCCCGTCCCTGAGCGGCGGCGGTACGTCGTCGGCTCTTGAGCAGTTCCACTGCGATGGGGACGAAAGAGATTGCAACGATGACAACGAAAATCAGGTCAATGTTCGAACCGATCCACTCGTAGCGTCCCAGCCAGAACCCGAGCAACGTCACCCCTACGCCCCACAAGGCAGCCCCGATGGCGTTAAAGGCGAAGAAGGAACGGTAACTCATCCCGGCTACGCCGGCCGTGACCGGAAGGAACGTCCGCACCACCGGAACAAAGCGGGCCAGAACAACGGACCGGCGTCCGTACTTCTCGAAAAAGCGGTGCGCCTGGTCCACGTATCTGCGTTTGAAAAACCGGGAATCCTCTTTCCGAAATACCGCGGGCCCCGCTTTGCGGCCGATCAGATACCCGGCCTGGTCGCCTACGAAAGCGGCCACGAACGCGGCGGCCGCCAGAAACAGAATATTCACCTGAATAGTGCCGGTGGCCACCAGCAATCCCGCCGTGAACAGAAGCGAATCCCCCGGCAGGAAGAACCCGACCAGAAGACCGGTCTCGACGAACAGGAACACACACACGACCCCGACGACCCATGGAGCCAAGGCAGGATCACGCAGGAACTCGTTCGGATCAAGCCACGGCGGGAGCAGCCCGGCAACGGGTCGGGACAACACACCGGCAGGCAGCGCCAAAGAAACCATGGCCCTCACCGTAGGGCAACCATGCTGAGCAGACGCTGAGAACAGCTGCCCGGTGCAATCCGCAACGACCGGGCCCGTTCCTCAAACCCGGCACTCACACGCCGCCGGTAAATTCCCTGCCCGGGCCACAGCCGCTTCAGCTGACGCGACGACCTCAAGCCCGATCACGTCCAGGCGCGCCAAGCGGCGGACGTCCCGTTGAAGGGCATGTAGATCCGTCGACAGCCCACCCCGCCCGCACCCGGCCGCGGCCGCGGCAGCAAGACCTGTGCACCTGCCGGTGATAGCCTCTGCCTCGGCCGTGAGCCGTTCGGAAAGTTTCACCTCGAATACCTCATGACTGGCGCCATTGTCCGTCGTGGTGGCCATGACAACGATGTCACCGCCGCCGGCCAGGGCATGCCTTACGGCGGCATCCACGGCCGGACGATGCATCACGGTATCCGGGATAGCCCAGACACCCCCGGAAACGGCGACACCTCCGCCGTCAGCGAGAGCGGCGTAAACGCGGCGCCGATACCGGGGTGCAGCGCCACGGAGCCTGACTATCAGCACCAACCACGTCATGGACCCCAGCTTATCGGGCGCCGTTGGCCACACCCGGCCGCTCCGAATCCAGTGTGCGCACGGACTGCCCGGAACAATAGGTGTCCGCCACCCTTATCCGCGCCGTACAACCTGCCCCGGCGGCCAAAGAGACTCCGAAGCAGGGGCATTCCGACGGGAGAGCCCTACATGCATCGCAGCCCTACATGCATCACAGGCCCTCGGTACTTCAGCGGCAGCACAGCAGGAAGAAAAAGCCTCCGCCGCGGTCGCCGGAAGACTGCGGCCCCGGTAAGTGTGCGCCCGGTCCGTAGCTCCTAATGGCCGACCAGCCGCCCGCACAGCGTCGAAGGGCTGGTGCGTCCGACCCCGGTGAAGCCGCCGAAACAGCGCCCCGAATTGACGCCGTCTTTTGGTGGACCATACAGGAAGCTCGGTTATGCTGGCGCAGATCGTGCAACTGCCGTCCGGCTGACCAGCACGTGCCTTCCATCCCGGCCGGTACCGATGGTTAGTCAGAATGTGATCAGATCTAGGAGATTGGGTACACATGACCACCGCCAACCCTGCACCCGGGGGACCTTTGTCCACGGCGCCGGATAGCCCCGCTGTCCGGGTCGTGGTCGTAGAAAATCCGCATTGTCTCCAGGAGGACCTGGCCGTCGCCGTGAAGCAGGTCCGGGACACCGCAGAGTCGGGGGACAGACGAGGAATCCTAATGACCCGCCTCGGCCAGTCGCTGTTCACGGTGGAGGCCAGCCCCGACGTACCGTACGGAACCACCCTCGAGAGGGACCTCTGGAGGCGCCGCGCCGTCCCGGGCTCTGATCAAGCAGCACCGGTCCTGTGATACCCGACCCGGACCAGGTCCAGGGAAGTCTGTGGAGAACGGACCCGATAACGCTGCGGGAAATCGTCCTGGACAGGGAGGCGCTGTGGGCCCGCCTCGACTCCTGCCCTGCCCTTGAACGGGTGTGGATCTTATCGCTTCTCGGCCAGCCAGAGGAAGCCATACGCGCCGGCCACGCACTGGCGGCAACAGCCCGGGACCGGCTCCTACCCCTGTTGGTGCTCGCCCGCGCCTACCAGCGCCAATACGCCTGGCATGAGGCGGCCCGGATCCACGAAGAAGCACTACAACTGGCCGGGACCCGCGTCCGCGAGGCCATGATCCGATACCAGATCGGCAGGCGACTGTTCGACGAAGCCCGCTACCGCGAGGCAGCTGCCGAATTCGAATGGGCACGCGACCTCTACCGAACCTCGAACGAACCCGGGCAAATGGTTCGCACGTGCCAAGACGCCCTCGACAGAGCCCGCGAGCTGCTAACCGGGCTCTAAGCCCGGCCGAACGCAAACCGGGACGACGCCGGACCATGCCAGGGCTGTCTGTTCAATGACCACTACCCGGCGCTGGTCTGCTGGAGCCCACCGATCACCAACCGGCCACAGCCGGCCCACTTCGGCCCCTGTAGGGGCCCTTACAGCTATCCGAGTACCCACAGCGTTCCAATTCTGGCCGCAGGAACGAGAGACCACCGAACCCGGGAACCATGAAGCCCGAAGCGTGGTGGTGAGGGCGGCGTGCATCAGGCAAAGCACGAAGAAAGCGCTTCCCACGACCGGACCGAAATTCCCTCTACGGGGGAGAGGGGAAGCTGAACGGTCACCACGAGCCGCCCCACTCACCGGCAAAACAACTTGGTCCGCGCCCGCACCCTTTTCGAGCCGCTTGACAGACATAGAAGCGTCGGGGGGAGAGGGGACGCTGGCCGGTCACCTTGAGCCGCCCCACCCACCACCCTTTCGGCAAAAAAGGAGCAACACCCACATGAACGCAACACCCACGCTTGAAATGCTCGACCCGGCCACGCTGACCGTCGACGTTAACGTCCGGAAGGACGCCGCCCTGACACCCGATTTCATTGCCAGCATCAAAGAACATGGCGTGATGGAACCGGTGATCGCCCACCGCAAGGACGACGGCACCGTGCACGTGCTGATGGGCCAGCGCCGCACCCGCGCCGCCGTGGAAGCGCAGCGGACCCTGATCCCGGTGATGATCATCGACAGCCCCGAGGAAGCCGAACGTATCGTGACTCAGGTGGTGGAAAACATCCAGCGCGCTGAACTGACCGAAGCGGACGAAGCCGACGCCTACCACCAACTGTCCCTGATCGGCGTCTCGGCCGCCGCGATCGCCAAGAAGACCGGGCGCACCAAGACAACGGTGGAGTCCGCATTGAAGGCCAAGTCCTCCGACGCGGGAGCCGCCGCCCTGCGCAAAGGATGGACCATCGAAGAGGCGCTAATCATGGCTGAGTTTGAGTCAGATGAAGAGGCCACGGAGGAGCTCGAGTCGGTGATCATGGACGAACCTGACCAGCTTCTGCACGTCGCGCAGCGGCTGCGCGACCGGCGCGAAAGCGCCGCCGCCCTCGCCGCGCTGATCGCCGATCTGGAAGCCCAGGGAACGACCATCGTGGAGGATGCCGGACACTACGCCGACGACGACAACCTCTACGTCACCGCCGCCAAACGGGAGGACGGGGAACCGGCCACCGAGGACGACGCCAACGCCGTTCTGATCACCACGGACTACCGGGGCCAGCACCGGACCCACGACGTGATCGCGGGGTGGAAGGAGACGGGCTTCGCCCCGAAGTACGAACGCTACGACGGCGGCCGCCCAGCCCAGAAAGGCCCTATGACCGAGGAGCAAAAGGCCGAGCGCAAAACCCTGATTGAGAACAACAAGGCGATGCTGTCCGTCCTGTTAACTGAACTTCATCGTAGAGTCTGGATCAGGGTTCTCCGGAGAGGCGGTCCTCGTGGACGAAGTGCGGCTCAAACTGCTCGAGGGACAGATTGGTCTGCTGGCGATAGGCGCGGTAGCCCCAAGAACGGAGGGCCTCTTGCCCTACGTCGTCATCGACGACAAGGGGCAAGAGATTGAGGACTTCTCACTGTTCCTCCGTGATCTCGTTCTGAGCGATATGAGCCCTTTGACCGTCCGCTCTTACGGCAACGACTTGCTCAGGTGGTGGCGCATTCTTGGTCTGCTCGGCAGTGGATGGGAGCAGGCCACCCGTGCGGAGGTCGAGGTCCTCGTGGGGTGGATGCGGTCCGCGGTGAATCCCCAGCGGCGGGGGACCGGTAACCGAGGCAGGAATTCGCGCACAGGTAAGCGTCCCTTGGTCGGGGGCTATGCACCGGCAACGATCAATCACGCCCTTTCGGTGATTTCGTCGTTTTACTCCTACCACGCACGCTTCGGTCGTGGACCATTGATAAACCCGGTTCCTGAGGCTGCCGGGCGGAGACGCATGGTTCATCGAGGCCGGACCGAAACAGCACCACGAGTAAATCGGGCTCCTTTGCGGCAGAAGAAGTCCGAATGGCTACCCCGTTCCATCCCGGATGACCTTTTCGACGATTTGATGGAGGCTCTGCGGACCAGCCGTGATCGTGCCCTGGTAAGTATGTATGTGTCCTCCGGGGCTCGCGCGAGTGAGCTGCTCGGCGTCCACGGCGATCAGATCGACTGGTCTGGGCAACGCGTATGGGTCGTATCGAAAGGATCCCGTGTCCTGGAACCGGTGCCTGTCTCACCGGAGTCCCTGCAGTATCTGACCATGTACTTCCATGAGCACGGAGTTCCCGGGCCAGATGAATTGATTTGGCGGGCGCTCCACGGCAAACCGCGGCCTTTGACGTATCACGCTGCCCGGCGAATGCTGCAACGGGTGAATGCCGTGCTGGGCACAGATTGGTCACTGCATGACTTCAGACACACGACCATCAACCGCATGGTCTCAGACCCGAATCTGACCTTGCCCGAAATCATGGCCGTAAGCCGACACCGACAAGTCTCCTCGATGGCTCCCTATCTACGGCCTCGGGTCGATGAGGTCTTCCAAAAAGTACAAGAGCACATGGCATCCCCTCGGCCCCAACCAACGCTGACCCCGGGCTACGACCCCGACGACTTCTCAGTGGTGTTCGGTGCCTGAGGCCCTTAAACGACCACAACAGCGGCCGATAAACGCAGCTGTTCCTGGCAGAACCCGGAACCAAACCGTCATCATCGCTGCTCCGGCGGCGCGACCGGAGATTCCGCCATGGCCGCGCGGTGACTTGGACACGGCAAGCCCCGAGAGCATCATCGCCTTGACCGACACGATATGGCCCCGCAAGCAGCCACGTGAATCACTGCGCCATCACGGGCTGAAATGGCTGCTGTCTTATCTCGTGAGGCATGCCGGAAGGACCTGGCAGGAGAAATGGATCTCCTCCGGGTTCAATGATGGTCACCGCAAAATACGTGAGCTGACCACGGGAGACTTTCGTTTGGACGGCGAGCTGGGGCATTCGCTGATGTTGCTGTGCTGTCTGCGGGTCATCCGTCCATCGCTGGCAGCGTTCAAGATCAACTCGTTCTACCGCTACCACGAGCATTTTGAGCAAGCGCAAAACGACCCGGATCTGGACCGCTTCCTGGCCCTCGTTGAACAACAGGACACATCAAATCACTTTAAACGATGCGCGCGGATGGATGTGGCATCAGCGTTAACGACCCAAGGAATCCGGTTCGCTGATCTGAGCGCGGAAGCGTTGCTGCACTACGCCATCGCCACGCGCGAAGGCGGATGGGGCCGTGGCTACGAAACGCACGTCGGTTACCTTGCCTGGCGCGTCATGTCAGAATCCGGGCACTTTCCCGCCCAGGTCCCGCCAACTCTCCGCGGGGCTATGCGTCCCCCCGCTCAGACGCCAGCTGAGCTGGTCGACAAACACAACATCACCAACCCCGACATCCGCGACGTATTCATTGCCTACCTGACCCGGCGCAGCCACGACATCGACTTCGCCACCTTGCGGGACCTGGCAGAAGACATTTGCGGGAAGTTTTGGACGGGCCTTCAACAGATCAACCCCGGCCAGCCGAATTTTGTCATCTCGCAAGAGCACTACGAAAGCTGGCGGGCCGTGGTTGCCCTCCGCCGCGATGGAAAACCACGCCTTCAGCTCGAAGCCGTCATGACGAATATCAGGGCCTTCTATCTTGACTTGCAGGGCTGGGCGGCCGAAGAACCAGAACGCTGGGCCCGATGGGTAGCGCCTTGCCCGATCGCTGGCAGAGAGACCCGGACGCTGGGCAAAGCGGCCCGCCGTGCAAAAGAACGCATGGACGCAAGAATCCGCCTCTTACAGCCAGTACTCCCGGCATTCATCGCCGCTGCCACAGAACGCAAAGACCACTTCCATGAACTTCTGAAAGTGGCCAGCGAAACCCCTAAAGACGAGATCATCACCGTCGGAGGGAAGCAGTATCAACGGCTCTTTACCGAAGGAGACGCCCGGCACCGCCGCTTCCATGGAATAGCCAATGTCCGCGTGCTTGATCTGTCCGCCAACCGCAAGATCAACGTGACGTTCACCGAGGATGCCGTGTTTTGGCAGTGGGCGGCTGTTGAGACCTTGAGGCATACCGGCCTTCGGTGCGACGAACTGCTGGAATTGTCGCAGCTGAGCCTTCGTCAATACATCCGACCCAACGGCGAAATCGTCGCACTCCTGGTCGTCGCTCCCTCAAAAAATGATCGGGAACGAGTCATCCCCATGAGCCCTGACCTTTTCCACGTCATCGCCACAATCATCCGGCGCCTGACCAGAAACAGGGAAGGCGTGCCACTGGCGACTCGATTCAACCCATCGGAAAGAGTCACCAGCGAGCCCCTGCCGTTCCTCTTCCAGCGCACCATCGGACAACGCACCGAAGTGATCAACGCCGGAACGCTCCGAGATGAACTGGCCAAACTCAGCGACGCCGTCGCCATCGACCATCCCGAGCTGGGCGGTTGCCGCTTCACACCGCACGACTTCCGCCGCCTTCTAGCTACGGACCTGGTCAATAACGGCCTGCCCATCCACATCGGCGCCGCACTTCTGGGACACCTCGATATCCAAACAACCCATGGTTACGTCACCGTCTTCCGTGAAGACGTCATCCGGCACTACCAAAAACACCTCAACGAGCGCCGCGCCGCCCGTCCAGCACGCGAATACAAATCTCCCACCGAGACCGAATGGGCTGAATTCGAAGAACACTTCGACAAACGCAAAGTCGAGCTCGGCAATTGCGCCCGGCCCTACGCCACCCCCTGCAAACACGAACACGCCTGTATCCGCTGCCCCATGCTCGAAGTGGACCCTGGCATGATCGCCCGGCTCGACGAAATCAATACCGATCTCATAGCCCGACGCGAACTCGCCCAAACTAAGGGCTGGTTGGGCGAACTTGAGGGCATCGACCTCACCCTTCAATTCCTCGAAGAAAAACGCGCCGACGCACAAAGATCAGCCAATCGCGGTCCGACTAATCTGGGCATGCCTGCCATACGGTGATTACGCAGCTGCGATTCAGGACCTGGCGGGCTACATCTGTCACATTGGGGGAAATATGAAGTTGGTCATTCTGGTAATTACCGCCTGGGTTTCGACAGGCCTAATCGCCCTGCTCGGAGTCAGTGCCGGCGCCACCATATGGTTCTACATGGAACCCGTAGTCGATTCCGTGCCGGACCCGGCGAGCTACTTTGTTGCCGTTAGTGCCGGGTTCCTGGCACTGATCCTGAGTTTTTCAGTCAGTGTCGGGATCAGTGTTCATGCAGCTCGTTTTGCGGGGCCGGCCGACAGCCCGCAAGCTGACAAGAGTGCCGACCTTTTTCTAAGCCGGCACACGAGTGGGCGCTTCCCCATGGGGCGTCGTTCCTACGAGTCGGCGACGAGTTCCAGCTCGAAGCCATCGGAGTTTACGAGGTAGGCAGCGTAATGGTCCGGACCGCCCGCATTTGGATACTTATCCACGAACAGCGGGCTCCAGCCGTGATGTCCGCTCTCGCCAGCCAAAGCATCAACACTTTCTCGGCTCCCGGCCTTGAACGCCAAGTGGTTCAGACCTGGCGTCGTGCGCTGATATTCTCGGCTGCTCAGGTCGGGTGATTCTTCAACAACTATGTAGGTGGGACCAAGCCTCCAGCTGATTCCGCTGCCCCAGTTCTGATAGTTCTCGTATCCCAAGCTGGACAGGATCCAACCCCATTCATTCTTAGCCCGGTTCAGGTTCGGTACCCACAACTCAATGTGGTGCAGGACGCCTTTGAAGTCATCGTTCACCTCGCGAGTCTTTCACGAGTCCAGATCCCATCCCGCTTCAGGTCCGCCTCTGACGTCTCACTTGCAAAGTGCAGAGAAGCGCAGGTGGTACGCCGTGAATTCGTGACCGGCCTGCTGGCGAAGAAGCAGCCACCCAAGGGCTGGCAGCACTTCACCGTCCACGCGATCACGCACCACCCCGAAACGGCCAGCGGCTACGACGGCGAGGTAGCCGCTGGCATGGTCGGGGCAAAGGTTGACGAGGCCAAGACCTGGGCGTGGAACCCGCTCCGTACGCACGTGGCGAAATCCACGGCACGGCCCGAGTCTTCGCTGATCGCGCTGGTCTGCGCGGGGTATGAGAAGACCATCGCGAAGGACTCGTGGCGGTCCCCATCCCAGACCCACAGGGACTACCTGAACCAACTGGTTCTTTGGGGGTACAAGCCCTCAACTGTTGAAGGGCTGATCATCGACAGCGGCATGCCAGAGGAAGAAACCCAAGCGGCCTAAACCCACCCTTGCCGGGCGGAACACCACCGCCCGGCAAGGCCAGTGCCGATCACCACGGCAGGGCCGGGAACCTCGCAAACGTCGGGCGGTCCGCCGCCCGGGACGAACCACGGCAGCCACTCACCAGCGGCGGACCGCCATTAGGCGCGGCTGGCAGAAGCCCACCAGGGGTGCCGCGCATACCAACATGACGGGTACCTGGCGTCGTCCGGGTCGCGGTGTCTAAAGGCCGCCGCCAACGCACGGGGTACCTAACCAATGCACCCTTCACTGATGCGGTAGTGTGAACCACAGATTTCCTTTTGCCGAAGGACAAAAAAGGACCGGAATGTTCCGGTCCTTTTTTGTGTGCAGCGACTTTTTAGGGGTGTCAGCGCGGCGGCTTGGGTTTCACGACAGCGTGGGTTTTAGGGTCACTCTTCGCTGAAGGATGTGCCGGATTCCTGGGCGGCATCCTGTTCGGATCCGGTGGAGCGCTTGGCTGTCCGTCGGCGCTTGACCGCGGATGGTTCGAGGCCAAGTTTCTTCAGTTCGTCGGCGCTCCATCCGTCCCGGGTGGCTTGTACGTAGGCGCGCTTGTCATCGCGTTCGGCGGCAACAAGCTGGTCCCGCAACTCGGTGATTCTCTGGCGGCTCTTTACCAGGGCAGTGACGGATTCAATGCGGGAGTCCAGCAGCGCGCGGGCTTGGTTTCGTGTCTGTTCAATGTCGAGGGTAGCCATGGATCCAGCCTAACGATCATCCCGATGCCGGCTCCGCCGGACGCGCCCATCCTGGCATGACATGTTGACGTTCACCGGAGGCTCCTCCATCAGAAGGTCAGCGTTACGCGGATCGTTGAACCAATCCCGCAGATAGTCGTCAGAGTAGCTGACGGTTCGTGCTGTGAACTGGAAGTATTCGGGGCCGATGCCGCGCCGCCGCCACTGCCGCAGCTGCGTCGGGGAGACTCCGTATTGCCTGGCCACTGTGGTAGGTGAGATGAGAGCCAAAACTGTACCTTTCGCTTGCCCTATGCCGCGTTCCTTTCGGCACGCTTACCGAAACTTGGCCGGTGAAGGAATTGGCCAGTTGGAGCGGCCGGACCGTGGAATACCGGAGCGGAGCGAGGATATGCCGCGAAAGCCGGCTGCGCAGACTTGCCAAGGAAGGACCGGGCAGTAGCCTCACCCAGCCGAAACGGAACGACGCAGTCGTTTCAACGAGTCAGACGCGAAGCGTCCTGCAGGGCAGTACCCAGGAACCACCCCAAGCGCCAAATGCGGGCGCAGGTGATTTTCCGGAGCAAGCTATGTGGTTATGTGCCATAACCAGCGTGTTGCTCCACGGCCTGGGGCCGGTGATGCGGCACACTCGTGAGTGTGGCCCGGAGATTCCCGGGGCGCTGCGCTGGGCATTGGGGGAGGGGAGCGGGTTGTCTGAAGAGCCGACACCAGAGCGCAAGTCCGCCCGCGTGTTCGGTCGCCGCCGCCGGGCGAACATTGACGGTGCGACGCAGTACGTGCGGGTGTCGATGTCGGAGTTCGAACGCGCGCAGTTGAAGGTCTTGGAGGGACGGACCGGGCGCAGCGCGTCGGAGATTCTGGTCAGTGCTGCCCTGTACGCGGAGAACTCCGAGTCCCTGGCGGAGCGGCGGGCGATGGCCGTTGAATTCATTGCGGCCCGCCGCTACCTTGCTGCCCTGTCGAACAACGTTAACCAGCTCGCCCGACACGCGAACGCCATGGACGAATTCCCGGAAGCTGCCCGCACAGTCCTGTCGCGGGTGCGTGCGGTCGCTGACCGGCTCAATACGATGCTGGATGCGATGGTGCGCTGATGATTCCCAACATCACCAAAGGCACCCGCATGCACGGGCTCATCGCCTACCTTGCCGGCCCGGGACGGGCGAACGAACACGCCGACCCGCACCTCGTCGCGGGCTCACCGTCGATCATGGCCTGGCACAACGACGACGAACTGAACGCCGACGCCGCCCAGACCATTGCCAAAGAGCTGGACCGGGCCCGAAGCGTCTTGGGCGTCGAGGTTCCCGGAGGCCATGTCTGGCATTGCTCGCTGTCGCTGCGCGCCGAGGAAGGCGACCTGACCGACCAGAAGTGGGCTGACATTGCGCAGGACTTCATGGACGAAATGGGATTCACCGAAGCCAGCGGACGCGCGCCGGCGCAGTGGGTGGCGATCCGCCACGGCCACAGCAAAGCCGGGAACGACCACATCCACATCGCCGCGTCCATGGTCCGCGAAGACGGCACGAAGTGGAGCAGCTGGCGCGACTTCCCCCGCGCCCAACAAGCCGCCCGGGCGCTTGAGAAAAAGTATGGCCTGGAAGAACTTTCACCCACGCATTCCACCCGTGGCCTCCGGCCGGGTGAACGTGAAGCATCCGAAAGGCGGGGAGCCCCGGAACCGGAACGCCGGTCCCTGGAACGCAAGGTTCGTGCCTGTGCGACTTCGGCCCAGGATGAGGCCGAATTCATTCGCCGCCTTCGCCGAACCGGTGCACTCGTTCGGCCGAGGTACGCGTCCGGACGCGATGACGTCGTGGTTGGCTACAGCGTGGCCGAACGTCCCCCGAAGGGCGGCCGGCCGGTGTGGTTCGGCGGCGGTCACCTTGCCAAAGACCTTGCCCTGCCCAAGCTCCGCGCCGAGTGGCCCGACAGCCCGCAAGGCGCCGCCGATGCTGTCGCTGAATGGCAGGCAGCTGCCCGTGGACGCCGGCCGGTCACGACGGGCCGGGAAGCCCACGAACCGGACCCGCAGATGTGGGAGCGGTACAGCGACGAAGTTGCACGACTCCGGGAAACACTGCGCTCCGTCCCGCTGGACGATCACGCGACCTGGGCGCACGTTGCACGTGAGACTTCCGGCGCCTTCGCCGCCTGGTCCACGGCGACCGAGGCAACGCCCGGCCCCCTCGCTGCAGCAGCCGACGAGCTGTCCAAGACGGCACAGCTACGGCGCTACCCAGTCCGGCCCATCCGCAGCGTAGGACCATCTGCCCGGGGAGCATCCCTCATGCTCATGGCAGCGTCGATGGGCGGCAACGGAACCGCCGCCCAGGCAATCATGCTGCGGCAGCTGCTCAACGTCGCCAAGGCCGTCCACGACATGCACAAGGCATCAGACGACCTGCGCCGAGCACGCCAAATCAGCCACATGGTCAAGCACCACCTGAGCCAAGTCGCAGCATCACTGCCCAGTATCCCTGCGACCACGCCCACAGCGGATAGCGAAGCGGCCGCAGCCGTACGGACCAGTGCAGCCGGGCAGGTTTCGGGCCGGTCCACGGGTTCGGTGCTGCCGCCGACGTACGTGCAGGCACGCACTCCCGCGAACACCCGAAGCGGGTCGACCGGTCCGGACATCGAGAGATAACACAACGAGGGGGAACCATGAGTGAATCCGACGGCATCGAAGAAGCAATCGAGGGAATGTCGCGCGTTGGGCTGACCGTCGCCTGCCGGCTCGGTGAGCAACTGGCCAGGGCACGCGAACAGGAGCTGCGTCGCGCCCAGGCGGCTGAGGAACAACTGGCCCGCGAGTTGCAGGCACGCTTCGATGCGGAGCGGGCAGCGGCCCGCGCTCAGTTCGCCCCGGTCATGGACAACCGGTGGTGGGACACCGCCAGTGGCCGGGACGTCGAAAGGGTGCACGAGACGGCTACCGCGTGGAAGGACTACGACCCGGCTGCGCGCGACGCGGCCGAGGTCATCCGTGACCAGGTACAGCGCCGCTACGGGTTGGACCTGGACAACCTCGGTGCCGATGAAGCGTCCGTGGCGGAGGCCCTGGCTAAAGCTGAACGGGACCGCGAACAGGCAGAACAGGAACGCCGTACCGGCCGTGAAGAGAACGACCGGGCTGGGCAGCTGCTGGCCGAAGCCGACCGGGAGGATCGGGACCGTGAACGAGACGTCACCGAAGAGAACCAGCGTCCCGAGTCACTCGCAGAAGAGGCGGATCTCGAATACGACTCGACCGAGCGCCGGCAGGACTTAGCCGCCAGCCTGGAAGACGTTGCCGACCGTGAGGCCGTGCAGGCACGACTCAGCGCGGACCAGGACCAGGCAACCCCGCCCAGCGCTGCCGTCGCCAAGCCGTCAGGACGGAACCCGAAGGCCCGCAAGACACGTGGAGCCAACGGCCAGGCGAAGCTCCTTCAAAAGGGCATGAGCCGCTGATGGCGGGCGCGGGTGGGCGATCGCTGTACCCCGACCATCGCGAGGAACAGCCGCTAGATATGGGCTGAGGTGGCTGCTCCGCTCGGGGTGACCGCAATACCGGTTATGAGTTCCGGCGGCGGCCGCCCCCGCGGGGCCGGCCCTCGCGCCACCCGGGCAGGACTTTATCCAGCCGCAGCTTCTTGTTTGGAGCCAGCTTGCCGTGGTTGCAGTTGATGCGCTGGCCGTGCAGCCAGACGCCGAGGGTGCGCTCGAGCGGATCATCAGTCTTCTGGTGCCGCGGCAATTCACCATTGGCCTTCCGAAACCCTCTTACTTCCTTCAGCCGCCGCTGCCAACGGGCCTCGGCTTCAGCCTTTTGGGACGGGGCCTGGTCCCAGCCGGGGATGACGCCCAGGCCTTCGCGAAGGGCGGGTGAGAGGGTTCCCGCTGCTGATTCCCGCCGCCGACGCTGCAACCAGCCAGCCAGGGTTTGCTCGCGGGTGGATCTTGCGTGGCCTGCCGGCAGACGTCCCTCCGTCCGGTAGAACGCGATCAGGTCCTGCATCCGTTGCAACGTCGTACCGGGACGGGACCTTTGCGGGAGCAGCGGCGGCATGCTGGGTGCGAAGACCAGGATCTGCCTTCGCCGCGACCTGCAGGTGATAGCGGACAGTGGTCACCGCAGCACCGCAGACGTCAGCAATCTTCGCAGGCTCAATGCCCCGCCGGTACATCTGCACCCATTCCCAGTACGGAGCAGAGCGCCGCGCATGCTGAACCGCATCCTGAGCCAACAGTCACCCCCAACGTTCTGCCCCTCAAAGGAGCCTAGGACAAAACCATCCCCCGGGCCACACCCGACCCCCAGGTACTCAATGCGCCGGCCCCCCGGCCGGAACCCGGTGGGCCCCTTGCGGGGGGAATGGGGCAGGAGTGGCGATTGCCAGGAAGTAGTAGTAGGAGTAGTTTTGATACTACTCCTACTACTCTAAAGGATTTCCGCATGACCTCGAGCGCTAAAGACCGGGTTTTTGCTGCCGCCGAGCAGATCAGCGCCGAACGGCGCCCTACCGTATCCACGGTCCGGGCGGCCGCGGGCGTCAGCAACGCCGACGCCACCCGTTACCTGAAGGAATGGGCCGAAGAGAAGCAGTCTGCCGGCGGCCAGGTCGCGGCGACCCCGGCGGCCATCCTCGAGCAGGCGGCCCGTCTGGCCGGGGCTGTCTGGGCCGAAGCGTCCTCCCTTGCGAACGAGCGCCATTCTGCGGAGGCCGAACTCTGGGCCCGGGAGAAAAAGGAGTTGAATGAAGAGGTCGCCGAGCTTGTTGCCGACCTCGACAAAGTCACGACTGAAAAGGAGTCCGCTGTCACCGAACTGACGGCCAAAATAGAGGAGCTGGAACGCCGCCTCACTAACAATGCCGAGCAGCTCGAGCAGGCCCGGTCAGCCGCCCAGGAAGCGACGGCGGAAGCTGCCGCGGCAGCAACCCGCGCGGCCGCCGCGCAGGCCCGCGCGGACGCGCTCCAGGAGGCCCACGAGGCACTGCTGCAGCGAATCACCCCCGAGCAACCTCAAAGTGCCAAGGAACCCGAGGCTTGATCCCATTAGTCGGATCCCGGCTTTGCCGACGGCCGGCAGTCCTGCAGCCCGAGGGTGGTGTGGGCGCCCCGTCGGTCCCCGGTGACCGGAAGCGTTCGCTGATGTCAGGGGCGGGCGCCCAGGACCGGTAGGCCGTAAAGTTCGGCGGTGCGGTGGAATTCAGGGTCAGGTCCGACATTTTGAGAGGTCAGCTGCAGCAGGCCGTTACGGCTGGGGGAGAGGCCTTCGTCAGCCCGCCGGTCCCAGTAGGCCCAACACCTTCCCGTCAGTGTTTTTGATGGGTAGCTGATCCCCAGTGGTTCTGAGCCGTCGTCCAGCACCGTGCCGCGGATGACGTGGGAGAGCAGGGTTGTTAGATCACGGTCGTCACCGGTGAGGGATCCGGCCGTGAGAAGTTGCAGCCGTTCTGTCAGCCCTGCGGTGGTCGGTGTGAGGACTTCAAGGGCGCGGAGGGTGGCCGCATCGTCGATCTGAACCCACCATCCCTGACCGGGGAGCCGGATCTCGTACATCGAACGGTCCATTTGCCAGTCCACAGAGATGGCCCAGGGGACATCCACCCCGTTCTCCTCGGCCTGCGCCCGGACACTGGTGATGTAGTCCTCCACCGTCCACCCGATGGATTCAGCGGCCTTGGCCACCGCCGCGCGCTGCTGCCGGAAGCCGAGCAATACCTCGGCGTAGGCGCACTGACGGGAGTCCGCGAGATAGACCGTTGAACCGATGCTGTCGTAGCGGCCCCGGGAATCGCCGCCTGGGACTGTTCCGATCGGCAGCGGGCCAACGATGGAATTCTTCCTGACCGACAACGCGCCGTAGCGGTCCTTCGCCACTCGGAACGAAATCTCCCCGGCAGCCCTAATAAGAGTGAGCCCCGTCAAGTCGCACCGGCGCACCTTGGCGGACGTGATCATGCGGCGAAAGTGTCATTCACGAACGCTTCGGCGGCTCCCAAAACCTCACGGGAACGCAGCTGCTGAATGTAAAGGACGGGAAGTTCCTCGTCCAGGCGTGGGTTGGCCCCCATCAGCCAGGCCAAGGCAACATGCTTGCCCTCGGCAAGCTCAAGCGTCTTCCAGACACGGTGCCCGAGGCGCAGCCGGGATTCGACCTCCGGGCGGGGCTCCGGGCCGTCAGGCTTAGCCCACCTGAAGGGCGACGTGCGGTCCTTGACGCCGGCCATTGTCTGTACGACCGTTGTGCCGAGATTCTCATTAAGTTCTCGCACAAGGTCATGGATATTCATCCGGGTCGTCCCCAAATGAATGTCATGCCGGGTCGTTGCTTCCATGCCTCCATTGTCTCCGCACTGCAAGGCTAAAGCAACCGAAAAGCAACTCTAATGCAGAAAGGAATCGTCCGAACGTCAGTGGCCCCCTCAGCATGCAGGGCCTGCTACCGGAACGGCAGGCTACTCCTCGTGACACGTACCGCAGGGAGGTCTGCAGAGGCAAACACGTCCTCCACGCGCTCCGCTGCTTCGGGGGGCGTGCGCGGCCCAAGCATTACCTCCAAGATGGGTAATGGTCGCCGTTTAATCCCCGCGACGCCAGGCATCCCCTTCCACGGCACAATCGTTTTCTCTACCAGTTGCGGCATGTTCTTGAGTTCCACACCAACACATAACGCCACTGAGCGCGTCTCCCGCTCATGACGGAACCCCTCGTGCTTGAAATTGAGCGCCGTGACAACGTTCAGGGCCACGAGTGCCTGCACCGTGATGTCTCGGCCCTGCCGGATATGTGCATCCATCTCCCGCGCGAAGCGGGCAGCAGCCAAGCGCTTTTGCCGATCCGAGTAGACAACCTTCAACCACTGAAAGCCGAACAACTCAGCGTCCCGTCGACGTGGCAGATCATCCACGTCAGTGACCAGCGGCACCCTCAAATCCAACTCCAGCGCCACACCCTCTGATCCGCTGGCATAAGAGTTCCACTGATACGGGCTGTCCTTCTCACGCGCAGCGCACAGAATATGGACGTCATCGAAATAGTCCACGTACGCCTCAACAGGGCCCGCCTCCGTCAGCAGTGCCAGCGTCCGCTCATCCAGTCCACCGTCCCGCTGCAAAGCGTCCCAGGCCTCCTTCAGGAAGCCCATTCCATGACGAAACTCCGTACTGTCATTGGTCGCCCGCCAATTCGTCGCCCACAACTCTTGACTCCGGACAATGCTCTCCACGGCGCTGAGGGACGTGTAGTGCCATGCGGTACCGGACTGGACCGTCATGGGAGGCCTGTCGGCGGGCCATGCCGCCCTATTCACCCTGGTCTTCATTCCGCTGGCGGTGTTGAATTCCTGGGCGTAGGGATTGGTGGTCAGGTAGCTCATCATATTCAGTTTCCGGTAACTGGAGAGCGGTGTCATATGCGGCCGCCGGCAGGGGGACTCTCGACGGTGAGGGGCAAGCGAGTGGTAGGGGCTGAGGGCCCCCTGCTGATGCTGGCCTATTGAAAGCGAATTTGATAATGTTGACTTGACGGCAACTTTGTCCTGTCAAACTGACAACTTGACATAATATCCGTTATCGGCTCTTAAAGTACGGGAGTAGAAGTAGCTGCGAGAACTCCCTTCCCTTGACGAATCCAGCTTTTCCGCAGGTCAACAGGGCTTTGCTGGTGACGCGCGCTCCTTACACCGTCGGCTGAATTTGCCCTTGGATCGCTTATGGCTGTAGGTTTCCTGCATCTAATGCATGTTTCCATGGTTTAGGGGTCGTTGTGAGTGGTGCCGTTCCAGGTTTCGTCCCGCGGATGTTGGTGGATCCGGACATTGGGCTGTTCAGGGCTGATGAACGGGTTTTCACTGCCATGCTCGATGGCTGGCGGGCGCAGATGCTGGCACGCGGCCTCACGACTCAGACCATCAAGCAGCGCTGCCAGCTGCTGGAGCGTTTTCAGCGCTTTACGGGTGAATTTCCGTGGCAATGGCGCCCCGCCGACATTGATGACTTCCTGGCCGATCTGCGCTCGGGCGAGAAACCGATCAGTCTGAAGACGTTGCGCTCGTACAGCAACGCCGTGGCGATGTTCTGCTCTTACCTGACGCATCCTGGCTATGGGTGGGGCGAGTTCTGCGAACGGACATTCGGCGATATTCCGAGCCAGATCTGCTTCGAGTGGAACACGCCACGGCACACCACCGATGATGCCGTCCCGGCTAAGAAGCGGTCCTTCACCAAGGCGGAACTGCAGCGCCTTTTCGACTACATCGATGACCTTGTCGACAGGGAATACGCCGCTGGCAGCAAGCGTTGGTTGCCCCTGTTCCGCGACTCGGTGGCGTTCAAAGTCTGTTACGCCTATGGGCTTCGCCGACGCGAAATGACCATGCTGGACCTGGAAGACTTCGGCCCGAACCCGCACGTCAGCGACTACGGCCGGTTCGGAGCAGTCCAGGTTCGGTTCGCCAAAGGTACGGCAGGCTCGGGACCCAGACGTCGCACCGTGTTGAGCGTGCCGGAGTTCGACTGGGTCGTGGACCAGCTCAAGACCTGGACAGCCGGCGGCATGAGGCAGCAGTTCCCGACAGCTGAACGGTCTTCGGCTCTTTGGCCGAGCGAACGTGGCGCCCGGATGTCCCTGGGCTCTTTCGGGGATGCGTTCGCCGCTGCCCGGGATGCCGTCGGCCTGCCCCAGGAGCTGGGTCTGCATTGCCTCAGGCATTCCTACGTGACCCACCTGATCGAAGCCGGCTACGACGCGGCCTTCGTGCAGACTCAGGTGGGCCACTCCTACGCCTCGACCACCGGGCTCTACACCTCGGTATCGTCGGACTTCAAGCAGAAAACCGTGCAGCAGATGATTGCACGCCGCATCGCGAACTTGGAGGACCCAGATGCCTGAACAGCGCCGGATCGGCTACCGCTGGAACTTGCGAGCCCTGATGGCAAAGCAGAACCTGTGGAAGACCACCGAACTGATGCCGCTCCTGAAGTCCCGTGGCATCAACCTCTCCGAAAGTCAGGTCTACAGGCTGGTCACCTCCACGCCGGAGCGCATTCCGGCAAGGACATTCGCCGCGCTCTGCGACATCCTGGACTGCACACCCAACGACCTGTTCGAACCATTCGTGGAGATGCGCGCCGCGGCGACAGCGAATGCCCCGAAGCGCAGTGAAGACCTCGGCATCGAACCAGGCAACCCCATCGCACGACGTGTCCGCCTCGTCGCTTCTGAGGACGGTGAGTAGGCCACGCAAAGCAGAGGACCCGATCCGCTGGCCGGTTCCCTGCAGTCGCTGCGGTCAGCACCATCAAACCGTCGCGCGCTGGCCAGACGGCGGCGTTTGCGGCTACTGCTATCAGCAGGCAAAGCGCACCCGTGGAGTCTGCGCCTGCGGCCATGAAGGTGTTCTTCCGGGAATTATCGATGAGGAGCCGGCATGCCGCAGCTGCTCGGGCGTTCGGCTCAACGTCGACTGTGTGGGCTGCGGCGCCGAAGACGAACTTTACAGTGGTGGACGCTGCTGGACCTGCGTCCTCGGCGACATCGTAGACGACCTGCTTACAGACCCAGCTACGGGAGTCATGGCCACGGAACTGATCCCGCTGGCGGCGGCACTGAAGTCAATGAAACGGGCCAACAGCGGCATGACCTGGATCCGGCAAAAGCACGTCACGGCCTTCCTTCGTAACCTCGCTACCGCACCCAAAATCAGTCACGACACCTTCGATGAACTGCCCGACTCCCGCACCCGCGAGTACGTCCGAGGGCTCCTCATCGAACACGGGGTGCTCCCCCAGCGAAATGCGTTCCTGATTCGCTACGAAAGCTGGGCCACCCAAGCCATGGAACGCGTCAGCGACCCACAGAACCTTGACGTGATCCGCCGCTACATCCGATGGCATCACCAGCGACGCATGAACCTCATGGACGAAGTCCCCCGCGGCACCTTCCTGCGCGCCAAACAGGAAGTCACCGTCGCCATCGACCTCCTGAACTGGCTCACCGGTCATGACATCAAACTGCCGGAACTGCAGCAGTCCCACCTTGATGTATGGCAATCCGAGGGGCCCACGACGAGACGCATCGCTGAGCGCTTCCTCAAATGGGCCATCAAAACCAAGGCCGCCCCAGCGGGGCTCACCATCGTCCCGCACCGCCGCGGCACCAGCCCAAGACTCCCCAAGATCGGGCAAGACAAAGCGCTCCAACAAATCATCCACACCAACGCACTGGAGACCCGTGACCAGGCCGCCGCGATCCTCATCCTCGTCTTCGGACAACAAGCCGAAAACATCGCCCGGCTGACCTGGGACGACGTCACAGTCACTGAAGACTTAGTCACCATCCAACTCGGAACCACCAAAATTGCGCTGCCGGACCCGTTAGCCCAGCCATGGCGGGAGCTCGCCGCAAACCCAGGCCACGAACTGACCGCAGCACACCCCAACACCAAGTGGGTATTCCGCGGAACATCACCCGGACGCCACATCCACCCAGGGCACCTCACAACCCGACTCAGCAAGCTCTTCAACACCCGAGCCGCGCGACTCGGAACACTCCACGAACTCACCAAACTCGCACCCGTGGCCATCATCGCCGAAACCCTCGGCTACTCCCCGACTACCATCGAACGCCACGCCACCGACTCGGCATCCGCCTATGCCCGGTACATCGCAGCAGTAAACGAGTCCGTCCTGCACGAAAGCCCGAGAAACTAGAACGGCTCCGTCTCGCTTGCGTCCGTGAGGACATACCTAAAGCTGCCGGCCCCGACGATCCCAGTCCTGGCGACGGGCTTCTTCCTCGTCCCAGAAATGACCGTCGTAGTGGCGCACATAGAGCAGATAGGCGGTGAAGACCGCGCAGATAATCAGCATTGCCAGCATGAGGTAAAGAAAGGGACCCCAAGCTTGATTCCACCGGAATGCAATTTGCACGATTGCGTTTACGGCCATGAAGGACACCATGACCAGCTGCCAGCGAAATCCGCCCCGCGTCATACGCGGGTCAAGGCGCTTCCGACCCTCAGGCATATTCGGAGCCTACAGCCGGAGGAGCTTTCTGTCATGAGCTACCACCGGCCCCGCCACCGAGCAGTATGAGTGCCGTTCACCGTCGGGCAAATGACGGAGGCGGCTACTCCCGTCCCATGAATACCCGTGCATGCCAGTTGAGTGGGACGAGTAGAAGTAGATGAGAGGACTCGTCTCGCTGTGCTTTCGGAAGTTTCCGCAGGTCAAACTAATGCATCGATGACCTGATACCGATCATCCATAACGGGCGACTGTGCGCCACAGCGCGGCGTAGCGACCGCGGCCGCCGCGGCGACCACAGAGGCAGCAGTCGCCTCCCCCAACCGGGGCTTCAAAGGAAGCGTCCTGTTCATCTCACCCACGCCTCGTTCGTCCTGATTTGGGACGCAGTCATCAGGTTTCGCCGGCACGCTGTGGCTCATTGCCGGCTTCAATGTACGCCTTGAGGCTGGACCAGATTCGCTGCTCCTGTCGGCGCCCCGCTGCAGCGAACAGTGGGGTGATGAGCTTCAGTATTCCTCTGGGCCTGAGGTCCCAGGACCAGCTCATCTGTGTTCCATCGGGATCCGGAACGAAGGTGAGGGCCCCGTTGATGTCTGCGCTGGCCATCCGGGTCATGGAACTGAGCCGGCGCGGCCTGGTGTACTCGGTGACCTCCAGCTCAAAGGGCGTGGCCCGCTTCCCCGAGGTCGTCACGACGTGCCATACGGTCCCGGTGCCGATCGGTCCGGGGGTGGTCTTCTCGACTTTCCTCAACAGTGGGTTGTAGGCGGGCTCGTTACGCTCGTCCGCGACGAAGTCGAAGACTTCCTCGACCGGGCGTCGGATGAGGATGGAACCCCTGATCGTCGTCATGCGCTTCCCTGCTCTCGCCGGGCGGAGCGGAATCGCCGGAGTTCGTCGGCGATTCGGCGAAGCGCCATTCGACGGATGAGGGAGCTGAACGGGCCGACGAGTGCCCAGTAGCGGCGGAACCGGCGGCGGCTCGCCTCGTCGGTGGCGATGACGCGCGTCTCAACGGTCAGGATCGACGAACCGGTCCCGTAGGGATCAATCCTCAGTCCGGCGGCAATCATGGCGTAGCCTGACTGGCTGAAGCGGGCGAATTGCGCGGGGGTGGTTGGGGCATCTGCGGAGGGCGCGACCGACTTCCAGGGCGGGCTCACTTGGCCCAGGACTATCTCCGTCCCTGGGGTTTCACCGAGCAGGATCCAACCCGCACTGGCCATGCCCTTGAGCCGGAATGTGCTCTGGGACTCAGCGGGGCCGGGTGACCTCCGGCGTCCTTTCACTGCCCCCTCCACACGCTGGGGCAGCGCCCGGATTCCGAGCAGGACCCGGGCCAGCGGGGCCTGGAAAAGGTCCATCTCGAGTGCCGCCTCGTACTCGGCAGGCGGTGCCCGGAAGACATCCGCGTGCACGAGGGAGAGATCGTACCCCCCCGGCAGGAACCGGTCCCTGAGCAGCCGGGGGCCAGCTGCATTTCCTGCACCCGGTTCGGGCGGTTGCGCGTGTGCCGCGCTCATGAGGGTCTCCCTTCGCCCATAGATCCGGCGTCCAGCTGCGCTGGCGCCGGCGCCTGTCATCCCTTTGCGGCTTCCGGGGGCGACGCGATCAGCACGAAGGAGCCGATGGCGTCTCCGCCCTCCAGCAGTGTGTGGGCCCGGGCCGCCTCCGACAGCGGGAGGCGGCCTGCGATCACCGGACGGATCCGTCCGGCCTCGAGCATCTCGTAGATGGTGGCCCAGGCCGCCAGCAACGGACGGCGGTCAAGCCGCCAAAGCCCTGTGCTGTAAGACCGGATCCTCGCCCCGCGCCCGGCCAGGTTGTGGCGGGCCGCCCGGAGCAGCAGGCGCAGGGTCCTGCCAGGGCTTCCGGGATTGGCGTACTCCACCAGCACACCCCCGGAACGGAGCACCGCCAGGGCATACTCCACCCACTCACCGCCCACCCCGTCGAGCACCGCGTCCAACCCTCAGGCTCAAGACGCCGAACGGCGCCCACCACCTCCGCGCCCTGCGAACCGAGGGGCACCACCCCGTGGTCGGTGAGCCAGGGGTGCTTCGCGACGTCGGCGACCCCGTACATCCTCAATCCCAGCAGCTGACCGAGCTGCACTATAGCCGTGCCGATCCCGCCGGCGGCCCCGGTGACCAGGACAACCTGCCCGCGCCGGATCCGGGCAGCACGGGAGAGTGCCTGATAGGCAACCAGGTAGTTCAAGGCCACGGCCACCACCTCGCCCTCATCCAGGTCGGCGGGGATCCGCATCATCGGGTACCGGCGCACGAAGACGTACTCTGCGTATCCGCCCGTCTCCGTCAGCACCACCACCCGATCCCCAGGGGTGACGGCGGTGACCCCTTTCCCCACGGCGTCCACCACGCCGACCGCGGTGTAGCCGGGGGTAAACGGGAACCGCGGCGGATACGTCGACAGTCCCTGGCGCATCTGTACGTCAACGGCACTCACGCCGCAGGCCTCGACGGCGACCCGTACCTCACCCCTTCGGAGTTCCGGGAGCGTGCGGCGCACGACTTCCAGTACCTCCGGACCGCCCGCCCTGACCGCGACAACGCTGCGGTACTCCGCGGGGCCCGACCCCTCCGCTGTCTCCAGGGCTGTACGACCGGTCGCCAGGGTACCCGTGCGCCGAACCCCCAACGCGAGCACCAAACGGCGCCAAGACGAGAGCAAGGCGAGGTCACAGTGTGACGCGATGGTGCCGAACCCGCCAAATGCCCGTACAGCTGCCACGAGAACCTCCAGGAGCACGGTCTCAGGAGTGAGTGGAAAGTACCCACTCGGTGTTTCCTCTCCACTATCACAACTTCCGGAGGCACAGAACAGGGCCATGCGCCTCTCACAAAGTCCTCCATGGAGGCAAGCTCCTGACCCGAATCAAACGCATCCAAACAATCAACCACCTCGACCCCCTCACTCCGAGATTGTCGACGCCGCAAGGGAAACCGAGTCGTCCCAGCCGCTCACGAGCGTCGAGCGTTAAGCCACAGCATCGCACTTGGCAACGATGCTTCCCCCCGCCCAACACGGATCCAGACAGGACCCAACTCTCCCGAGGAACGAAGACGTCGCGCATCAGGGCCAGCCGGGCGTTCTCGGAACGCTTTTCAACGTGCGGCGTAAGGTGGGCAAACAGAAATAGTCATCGGCGTCCGCGTGAGGAACCGACCAATAGTCAGCCAGAGCCCGACCGAGCGTGGTCGTTCCACTCCCGCTTGCCCCATCACATAAACACTCGCACGTTGCATGACTCACTTATCCGGGTGTGGGCATAGGCATGAAACGTGGGTCCGTGCGTAGGGAACTTGATCCAGACAACAATGGTTGCCTCCTCTGGTAGTTCGCCAAGAACACCGATAGGTGTTCTCATAGTCGCAAGCACAATGGATCCAGCCCAGGGGGCGACCTTGAACGATAATCCCGAACGAGTTATCGCACCCGGCAAAACTCTGCGGAAGACCGCTGCCGTTCTCCTGGGTTTCACAGCAGCGCTTTGCTGGTGGATCGGAATTGCCGGCATGGCTGCCACAGGTGGCGGCGGCCAGATCTTTTTGCCGATTCCGGTTTTGGCAACCGTTGGCGCTGCCCTGATCGCGGCCTGGCGGCCAGGCAAGACGAACATCACCGCCGGGCTACCCCGACATAAGGTGAGTGGAGGGCGGGCTTCCAAGCCCAACGCCGCTGTTGTTCTCCTCGGTTTCACCGCAGCGCTCTTCTGGTGGGTAGGAATCACCGCCGTAACCACCACAGGAGGTGGAGCACAAATCTTTCTTGTCCTCCCCACCGTGGCGACACTGGGAACCGCCCTTGCCGCTCTGTATACAGGCGGCGGAAAACACGGAAGCATCTTCTGACTCAATAAGGCGTCGGTGGGCACTCCTCCTCGCAGCCGGAATCGCTGTCGCAGTGTTGACGGTCATCGCAGTGATCGGCGGCATGATTCGTGTTCCCCGCGTCTGCCCCGCCATGGATCATGCCCCGTGGAGTCGGCCTTCTCCACCCCGCCGGCGTCAGTTGCAGCTTGTTTCGGAGAAGGGTGCATGCCGGAGCCGGTGCCGCAGAACGCTGAGCGGAAGTGGCTGGTGCCGCAAGCCGCGCCTTACCTGAGTGAGCCCGTGAGCGTCACCTCGATCCACGTTGAAGCTGCAGTTGCACCGGGCGGCCGAACAGCGGCTGACTTGCCGGTAGAAACAGAATCCACCGGGGAACATCCCTTCGGGGCCGGATGCGGGGGCCTTTCAGGTTCAAGCCCGTCCAGATCGCCATTAGCTGATGGTGTCGCCTTCTTTGGTGCATCCAGAATCTGGCTCATGGCGGAGATTGACGGGCTTGTTTGTCCTCAACGACGGTGTGATAGTGCTGCGCCTTCTGGAAGTCGAGGATGCTGTGGACGACTTTTCCGGTGAGGATGCCGGCTTGGTTCGTTGGCTCAACGACGGCCAGGCACAATGGAATCCGTTCAACGGCATCTCGAGCAGGTTCAACAGATGTGGGTAAACCACAGACCCGTTTTGCTTTCGCCATTCGGCTCCCGACCGATGAGTCCTTGGCCGGGGACCATTGACTCCAACTCAACCAGGCAACCTATCGAACTGATCAGGCAAGGCAAATTCAGCCTACGGGCTATACCCTCAGAGGCGCGGTCGGGGGTCCGCTCCTCGTGCTGTGGACCTCGCTCTGGCGTTGCTGGGTGTCAATGGCCATTAGTTTCTGCCCACCGGCGGCCAGTTAATCGGCCCGCTGGTGGCCCGTAAAACTGCCCGGTGATGGCCAACAGATCTGCCCACTGAGGGTTCTCGGTGGGGTTGGCCATCGTCGGGTTCGTTTAGTTCAGTTGGGTGACTCCTTTTCCGGCGAGGGCCTGGGTGAGGCGGATGGAATCCCCGCTGGTCTGGCAGACGTGGGCGTGGTGCAGGAGCCGGTCAACGGTCGCGGTGGCGAGGGTTTTGGGCATGAGTTCGTCGAAGCCGGCCGGGTGCAGGTTCGAGCTGATCGCGACGGAGCGTTTTTCGTAGGCGGCGTCCACGACCCGGTAGAGACCTTCTGCGGCATCGGTGGCCACCGGCAGCAGGCCGATGTCATCGATCACCACGAGCTCGGCGCGCAGGATCCTGGCCACGGCGCGGGTGACGCTGTCGTCGGTGCGGTGGGCGCGGACCAGGGCGCCGAGGTCCTCGAGCCGGAACCATGCCACGCGCATGCCGGCTTCGACGGCTTGCTGGCCGAGCGCTTCGAGGAAGAACGTTTTCCCGGTGCCGGAGGGCCCACAGACGACCAGGTTCTCCCTGCGGCCGATCCATTCCAGCGTCCGCAGGGCCTGCTGGGTCGGCGCCGGAATCGAGGAAACTGCCGGGTCCCAGGCCTCGAAGGTCTTCCCGGTCGGGAAGCCGGCGGCCTTGCGGCGGGTGGCGAGCATCGACCGCGCCCGTCCTGCGGCTTCCTCGGTGAACAGGGCCTTGATGATCTCGGTCGGTTCCCAGCGCTGCGCACGGGCGGTCGCAATCAGGTCCGGGGCCAGTGCCCGGGCGTGGGGCATCTTCAGCTGACGCATCAGCGCTTCGAGGTCGGCCGGCAGTGGCGGGGCGGTAGTGTTCGTGGTTGTGACTGGGGTCATCGGCTCTGCTCCTTCGCTGGGGTGCTGGACGGACCGGCGCCGAGGCCTGCCCAGGCGCTCGTGCCTTGGGTGAGAGACCTTGTTTCGTCCGCAATGTGGGTGGTGGTGCGGCGGATGTTCGCGTTCAGGATCGAGGGCAGGTCGCCGTGGGCGAAGCGGCCATGCAGTGCAGCGTCACCCAGGGCACGGTCCACGGACTCGGTCCCGGCGATCTTGGCCAGGGTCACGGCCTCGGCCATTTTCACGTTGATCCGGCCCGTTCCTGCCGCGGCGGCTTCCACGAGCCAAGTCTTGGCGCCTGCGCCGATGGCAAGGAACTCGGCTTCTCCGGCGGTGCGTGCTTTCACGGCGTAGTCGCCCGGGATCCTGGTCCTGGTTTCGGGGAAGTGCTCATCGATGATCGCCGGGCTGCCAGGCCTTGCCCGGCCATGGCGTGCGACTTCGACCGGGCCCGACGGGCCATGGTGGACGATGATGACCTGCTCGTCAGGCCCGGTGCCGTGGGAGCGGACGAACACCCTCGCGCCGAGCAGATGAGACGGCACGGAGTATTGGGCGTTCTCGAAGGAGACCATCGGGGTGTTCTCCGGGACGGTGCGGGCGAGGCCGAACGCGACCGTATGCGCGGTGTCAGGGATCCGGTGCAGCCGGGGCTGCTCCTCGGCCAGCACCGCAGCCGGTTTGCGGTGGGTCGCCCGGTGTTCACGGTCGTTGACCCCGTCCATGAAGACCTGGCAGGCGGCCTCGAGCTCAGCGAAAGAAGCGTAGCTGGGCCGGAGGTTGATGTCTGTGGGCACGAGGTCGGCCTTGGCCAGTTTCACCGACGCTTCGACGCCGCCTTTGGTGGCGGGGTCTGCGGGTTGGCAGGTCAGCACGGTGACACCGTAGTGCCGGGCGAAGTCCAGGGTCTGTTGGTTCCGCACCGGGACCCCTGCGACGTGGGCGGTGGTCACGGTCTTCTCGTTATCGGTCAGCACATACGTCGGTGCCCCGCCCAGGATCCGGAAGCAACGGTCGAGGGCGGCGAACACGCTCGGCGCGGTGCGGTCCCTGAGCGGTATCACGATCCGGAAGCGGGAGAACGCCAGCCAGGCCACGAACAGGATGGTTTTCACGCCGCCGACGCGTGGCCCGTCGCCGAAGTCGTACTGCAGCCACATCCCGGGCTCGGTGATCCACGGCCGGTGGACGCGGGTGTGTCCGAGCCGCCAGGCGGCCTTGACCTGCGCGATCGCGCGGCGTGTGGACCGCTCGGATCCTCCATAACCCAGGGTGATGAGCTTCTCGTGGGCTTTGTCGGCGCGAATCCGGCCCTTGGACGCCTCGATCCATTCCTCGATCTTGGGTAGGTAACCGTCCGTGACCCTGGGCCGGGGCGCGGGCTCGGCGATTGGCCGGCCGGCGTCACGGGCCGCGACGTGCCTGGCAACAGTGTGGTGCGAGCAGCCCGTGAGCTCCGCGGTGGCGCGCAACGATCCGGTCAGATCGTAGGCAGCAAGAATTTCCATGATTTCTCCGTCATGCTTCATACAGGGCCTCTTCCTGGGACGACATTTGGTGCGACTAGACACCGTCATCAAATCCCGGGGAGAGGCCCCTGCCGCTCAAGACGCGGCAGGACAAGTAAGGAAGTGGGCAGATCTCATGGCCACCGGTGGGCAGTTCTACCGGCCGTCAGTGGGCACTTTCGTGGCCGCTTACAGCTGGGTTCCTTCGTTACTGTTCGGTCGGCTCTTACACGGGTCGAGCCAGGAAATGTGCAATCCGCTGCATCGTCGAAACGCGTAGCTCAGTTTTCGGCAGTCACAAGGGCTCACTTTTCGACCGTCAATGACAGTTATGAGTGTCGGACGTTGTCGGCGAGGATGTGGAGCATTTTCCGTTCGCCTGAGGCTGTACGTACCCACACGATGTCATGGTCCAGCGCCGTCTGGTCTACCGTACCGGTAATGACCAACCCATGTTCTGTCAGCGCTTCAACCCTTTGCCCCTCAGTGATCGGGGCACTTTCTGTTTGAACGTCTGCCAATTGAACGTCTGCCAAGAGTCTGCTCCTTCAATTTTTTCGCTTCCTGTGCCGATGAATGCGATCAGGACAGCGGGGCGTGCCTGGTCGCAAGGTTACCGGCATCAGCGTTTCTCAACGCCAGTGCTGTAATCGCGCCCGTGCGGTGTTGCGTTTTCCCGGTCGGCTTTGGTCAGGTGAGGCTGGGGACGCTGGCGAGGATGTAGTCGCCTGCTGCGGGTCCTTTCATCCCTAGGTGATTGTCTTCGGGGTTAATCCCGCGGGACTTTAGGTATTCCCAGAGGGCCTCGTCAGGGAGTGATGGGGTTTTGTTCAGCAGGCACCAGCTGGTGTAGAGGCCGTAGAGCTCATCAGGTCGCAGCCCTTTCTCTGTGGGGGCGTCTTCGTCGATTGCTTCGGTTATGAAGGTGTTGAAGTGAGTGCGGGGCATCGGGCTTGCTCTTTCATGGAGTGTCAACGGGGTTTTGGGTGCCGGGTCTGGGATCTCACAAGAAGTATCCATGATCGGTGTTCGGCTTGGTGGTCGTAGGAGTTCTGGAGGGGCCCGCCTTCGTGGGTTCACGGCGGTGCTGTCGGGTGGGGATGGGCTGGCGCGTGGAGGTCCCGTGAGCCAATGACCCGGCCGGTTAGTGGGTGCGGGTGTCTGGGTTGTCATGGCTTAGGGGTGTTGGGAGAGGTAGTCCTGCAGGACGCGGTGGGTTTGTTCGGCGCATGCTTTCAAGGGGGCGAGGTGGGTTGCAGCCAGGTGTGGCAGGGCCGGGGAGGGGCCTGTCTTGTCCGGAAGTGCGCGGAGTTCGTCTTCGATCCTGAGGGTAAGTCCTGCGAGGCGCTCCGCGCCGACCATCTGGCAGGAGGTCCGCAGGCTCAGGGCCGAATTGATTGCTCCGTCCATGTCTCCGGTGGTCAGGGATAGTGTGAGTGCCTTCATTCGTAAGGGCAGCTGAGTCACGAAATTTCTGATGAAGACGGCCCAGAGGCCCTCGTTGTCGTCCAGGTCCTCCAGCAGCCTGGCCAGTACGGTGCCGTCGAACAGCGGCCAGGGGTACTTCTCGTCCTGAGTCACGGTGCACGCTCCACGGGATATGCCGGGATAAGGGGGGTGCTGGGGGTGCTGCCGAAGCACCGGGTGCTGAATGGGCCGGCAAGCGGGCAGATGCTCTCCGCGCCCGTGCGACCTGACGAGTGCCTCCAAGCCGCGGGAAATATGGGCCCGGACACTCACGTTCCGGGGCCGGCTAATCGTCGGGGGTCTCCTGAGATGAGGCGCGATAACGCTGCTGCCCCGGAAAGCAGGCCCATGACCAGCAACCCACTACCTGCGGCAAGAATGAGAAAGAACGCTTCAGCCACAGCGACGAGCAAAGTGGCCAGGAAACCCACCAGCGCTCCCGTCACGACGATGTGACCCAGTGGGGAACTTCCCCTGAATTTACACCTGACAGGTCCGGGAAAGACCAGGCTGTTGAGGTTGCCGGGGTCAGCCGAAGCTGCAGTTGGGCAGGTGTCATGTTCGCCGCGCGGGCTGCTGCTTCAAGTGACAGCCCCGCGACGATGGCTTCGCGGAGCGTGTCGAGGAGTTCGAACTCGGCTTGGTCGCGTTCCAGTTCCAGCGTTTCGAGCCGGCCGGCCGCGAGGAAAACTTTCAACTCGAGCTCTTTGTCCACGGCGGTTCCTTCGTCTCAGGGCACGTTGTGCGCCCTTGCCTCCCGTCCCTTGATGGACGTTCCATAGGTAAGACCCGGAATGGGACGGGACCGCACGCACTTTTGGGAGTGATGTGCATCACATTGCGGCTTCGGGCTGCTGGCTGCCGGTTCCGATGGAGCAGATCTGTACTGTCAGTTGAGGTTCCTGGCCGGGGAAGGCATCAAGGAGATGCCGTCGCACAACGGTGGATACGTTGCGTGCGACCGCCGGTGCCGGGACGGTGCCCGTGACTCCGATACGGAGGCGAACGGTGGGTCCTTGCGCCCGGATCTGCAGGTCGACTTCCTGGGGAGTGGTTCCCTGGCCGGTGGCCAGCGCGATGCCGCCCTTGAGGGCAGCTTTCCAGGTGGAATCGACGGGGTAAAGCCGCTCCACACCATCGGTCGAGAGAACCGCCTGGCGAATGGTTTGTCCAATGCCTGTCTGGTCGTTCATGGCTGCTCCGTCGCAAGGTCGGTCACGGTGATGTTGATTGAGGTGACGTTGAGCTCGGTGTGGGTGGCCAACGCTTCGGCGATGGCCTTGCGGAGCTGGTACGCCAGCCCATACAGGGGTGTTCCCCAGATGGCTGTGACGTTCAGGTTCAGTCGGACTGGCGCTGCGGGTATGGTCAGGTCCCCGTCGATCCGGCAGCGTCCGATGGTTGATCCCGGAACGGCGTCCCCGGCGGATCGGACAAGGGCGATGACGGAGCCTTCGGTTTCGGAGAGCGTGTCACCGGGGTGGTCCGCCGCAAGGGGCAGTGTCCGTCCGGTCCGGGTTTCGAGGCGCAGGTTGTCCAGGATGCTTCGGAACCACGGCTCGTCGGCGGGGTTGGCGCGTTTGACGTCATCGTCGATGAGCTCCCTGGTCAGGGTGTCAAGGCGGCGCAGCGCCGCAAGACCTGCCTGGCATTGGGGGCAGTGTTCGATGTGGTCCGTATCGTCCGATACCCCGGTTTGCAGGTAGTCGCTGAGTTGTTCCAAGGTGCGTCCGCAGTCGTCGTGGCCGGGCGTTGGTTCTGTCATCGCCATGCCTCCATTTCCTTTACCAGTGTCGCGCGCGCCCGGGTGATGCGTCCACGGACGCTGGTTTCGCTGATGTCAAGGAGCTTCGCGATTTCTTCGTAGGGCAGCCCGCCCATCTCGCGCATCACCCAGCATTGACGCTGGGGTTCGGGCAGCTTCGAGAGCGCCTGACCCAGGTGGGTCAAGGCTGATCCTGAAATTGACGCGGCCTCCGGCCCGGGTCCGGGGTCAGGGTGCAGCGCCAATTCGTCCTCGTTCGCTGTGGAGGGGCCTCTGCGCCGGATCAGTGCTAATGCACTGTTGGCGGTGATCCGCATCATCCACCCTCTGACCGCTGCAGGTTCGCGCAGGTCCGCGATCCCTGACCAGGCGCGCAGGAGCGCGTCCTGCACTGCGTCGTCAGCATCCGACGCGGACATCGTCAAGCGCCGCGCCTGGGCCCGCATGGCGGGGCTATGGCGCCGGGCGAGGGCCTCGAACGCGTCAATATCACCATCCGCGGCCCGCTCGGCCAACAGCGCGTCAGTGGAGGACTGCAGCGAAGCAGCAGTGCGTCGGAAAAAATTCATGAAAGTCTGCTACTCAAACCAGCTCGGGGACTCTGCCCGCAGATCAACGGCAACGGCATCACAGCCGGTCAAGCGCGCAACTTCCGCACCAATTCGCCCTGCCGCATTACCGGGGGTGCTCGACCCGGACTTCCGGGGAAAGATGTCAACCTGGAGGCATCCTTCCTCAAGAGCGACCTCGATGCGCACCATTCGGGCTTCCAGCCGGAGGATTTCGGCTGCGACCAGGCAGGTCAGGCGGGCAACACCCGGCTGCGCGGCAGTGAGGCTCCCGGGCAGGGGGTCTCTTGCCGGTGCCGTGAGATCCAGGATGTTCATTGTTCCGTTCTGTCCCCGGCTCCGGCCTCGGGTGCTTCGGTTTCGTCGTCGGCTCCGGCGAAGACGTCGGTGATCTGGACATTGACGTCCGTAACCGTGAGGCGGGCCCAGTCACGCAGGGCGGCGTGAACCGCTTCCCGGACAGCTGCGGCGACCTCGTGGAGCGGAAAGGCGTACTCGGCCGTCAGGACAACCTGCACCGTGGCCTCGGTCCCGTCCAGTGAAACTTTAATGCCCTGGGAATCATCAGACTGGCCGATAGCGTCCCGCAACGAAGCAATGGCGCGCGCCGCACTGCTACCCAAAGCATGAACCCCCGCAACACGACGGGCAGCGATGCCGGCAATCTTAGCGACCACCGAATCGGCGATCTCCGTTGTCCCACCCACCTCCGGGGTACCACCCAGGCCCACATCTGAACCGGCGTCGGCACTCATCGTAAAACCCACCCTCTCCCTGGCCTAGGCTCATCGAAAACACTCCACAAGGAAGGATGCGCGAACCCGGCCGAACCGCACGCACCCAAACGCGTGATTTTAGTCACATCGCTTGATTTTGCGGATTGTGACCACCGCCCAGCGAACCCCCCGGGGTCACTTAAGGGCGCTGACGCGGATGATCCATTGGATTTCCAGGCGCGTGGCCGCCCCCGGCCTGGACATCATCCGGGTGGGGAGACGCGGTGACGGATCAAAAAAGTAGTACGCATGCTTGCCAAGCGGACGGTAAGCATGCTTACTTTATGTTGACGGTGCGCCCCAGACGGCCCGGCGTCGGCGGGAGCGGTTCCCGTGAACTTATTCGAAAGGTTAACAGTTGGACATTCTCGACTCGCTAAAAGCCGGGCTGACAGTGGTGGCGACGTTCATTCCACAGCTCCTGCTGTTCCTGGTCATTTTGATTGTGGGTTTGTTGATCGCCCGGGCGATCTCCAAGGCGCTGTCCAAGCTGCTGCACCGGGTGGGTTTCGATCGCGCGGTTGAACGGGGAGGCATCAAGAAGGCGTTGGCCAATTCCTCGCTCGACGCCAGCGACATTGTCTCCAAGATCGTCTACTACGCCCTGGTGTTGTTTGTGCTCCAGTTCGCATTCGGAGTGTTCGGACCGAACCCGGTCAGCACGCTTCTTGCAGCAATCATCGCCTTCCTGCCCAAGATTGTGGTAGCCATCATCATCGTGGTCATCAGCGCGGCGATCGCCGCCGCGGTGAAGACCCTCATCCAGGGATCCCTCGGGGGCCTGTCCTACGGCAATACCCTAGCCAATATCGCCAGCATCTTCATCCTGGGCATCGGCATCATCGCCGCGCTGAATCAGGTGGACATCGCCACCACCGTTACCACGCCGATCCTGATCGCCGTCCTGGCAGCCATTGTGGGCGTCGTTGTCGTCGGTGTGGGCGGCGGACTCATCAAGCCGATGTCCGAGCGGTGGGAACAGTACCTGAACCGGGCCGAGGCGGAGGCTCCGAAGATTCGTGCCCAGGCACAGTCTGCGCCCCCGGCCACGGAGCAAATCAAGGACGCCGCCAGCCAGTACCTTCCGGCCGATGATTCGAACCAGTCCGGCGCCCACCGCGTCTAGAGACCGGCCGGCAAGGACAAGCCCCGCCCGCGGTGGGCGGCGGAAAAATTTTGAACACCACGAAAAACAAGGAGGCACCATGTTGACCAACGAAAACATCGAAGCCCTGCTCAGCAACGGCGGGGACGTCCTGTCGCAGGACGGAGCCAAGATCGGCTCCATCGGCCAGGTCTACGCCGACGACGAGACCGGCCAGCCCGACTGGGTCACTGTCAAGACGGGGCTGTTCGGGACGTCGGAATCCTTCGTTCCCCTGGAAGGGGCAACGGTCCAGGGTCACGACCTCGTCGTCCCCTACAGCAAGGACCTGGTCAAGGACGCGCCCCGGGTCGACGCAGACGGGCATCTGGAACCGGAAGAGGAAGACCGCCTCTACACCCACTACCAGCTCGCTGAGAGCAACCACACCCGGACAGAGACCACCGGACGTGAAGCCGGTATCGCCGCCACGGGGACCGGCCACTCGGGGAACGACGACGCTGCCGGCACCGTGGGCCATAACACCTCCGGTCCGACCACCGACGATGCCATGACCCGGTCCGAAGAACGCCTGAAGGTCGGCACCGAGAAGCAGGCGACCGGCCGGGTGCGGCTGCGTAAGTACGTCACCACGGAGAACGTCACCAGGACCGTCCCGGTCCTGCGCGAAGAAGTCCGGGTCGAACGCGAACCGATCACCGACGCCAACCGGGACGAGGCCATGACCGGGGCCGACATCAGTGAAGAAGAGCACGAGATCGTTCTTCATGAGGAACGCCCGGTCGTGCAGAAAGAAACCGTGCCCGTCGAACGCGTCCGCCTCGACAAAGACACCGTGACCGAGGATGTCACCGTCGATGAGGAAGTCCGCAAGGAACACATCGACACCGACGGGGTCGACGAAACCCACCGCTAGAATGACGTTCGGGGCTCCCAGCGCCCCATCGGGTGACGCCATGGGCGGGACGCAATGTCCCCGCCCATGGCGTCAGCCGTATCACCGTGGTATTCGGTCACGTGATGTGATGCCGCCGGCCCGCGCTGCCCGTCACGTCCTGGGTGTGGCTTTGCTTCCATCCTCCTGCCAGGCCGGGACAACTGTCTCAGGCGGCACCTCGGCCCGGGAGCGGGAACCCGTCGCAGGCTCCACATTGGTCTTGGCCAACAGGGCCGCTACGACATCGGCGACCAGATCTTCCTTTTCACGTTTCCGTGCATCTTCCAGCTGGGCCACTTCCACCCTGGCGGCCTGCCACGCGGACCAATGCCCCGAAACCAGAGCCCACAGCGACAGCGCGGAAACATACACCACCGACTCCAGCCAGCCCATCATCAACGAGAAAGGAATCATCGCGATCCAGAAAACGGCCAACCAGCCATTGACCCTCCGCATAAAAACAGGATCACCCTGAACCATCGCCCAAATGCTCTTGATAGGGCCCACGTTTTTAGTTCTCCTCAATGTAAGGCCGCAGTGAAACTCTTTCAGGTGGGAGACCAGCAGGGGACTAAGGCATCGCCCAAAGGGTGAATGATCCTCCCGACAGCAGGACAAACGCGCCTCCGATCCCAGGCCATCGGATCATCCGCATTCGCTGGCCCGGTCAGAGGAAGGCTACCTGGCCGCGCCGCGTTGACCGGACCTTCCGCGAAAATGCAAACAGTGCCAGCTTCGAATCAGCCCTGTAAAAGTCTTCCACACTTCAAAGTGGCGGCAGGCATCCTGGCACTCCAGCACCCTGAAAAGTGGGACGACTACTGAATTTCCACTCCGGGTGCTGGCCTGCCCGTCGCTACTCCACGGTCCCCTGAAGAACGCGAGGGCGGGTGGATCCACGGCTTATCGGCAGTTCCGTTCCGCCCAACTGGGCTTGGCGGCGATAATAGCTTCGGGTTCACGAATGACGAGGACGTTGCGCTTCCGCCTGGATCTTGCGTTACTGGTTGGCCCCTTCCTGACTGCCCAAATGTACCGCAGGGACTAGTCCACGGCGGCCACTACTGGCCCCTGACAGCGCCTGGCGGAAGCACCGAACTACACAGCCACTCGCTGGAAGCATACTCGTACCCGCATGGTCCGGTATGGAAAAAGCTTCAGCTCAAATCCGCGATTATGCAGTAAATGGCCGAGGCATGCGTGTATCCCGCGGCCTTTAAAGGAACCAGTAACCTGCCGGTGCCTGCACTTGCTGTTCGTAACCTCGAGGCGTTCGTGGCGAGCTTTACAGGCCCGGCCGCTGTGTCGAGTTCCGCGCGGCGCTGCTGGGCCAGGCGGGCGTAGTCGTTGTCCCGGTAGCTGAGGAGGGCATCCTTCTCAAAGGGGGTCGATGTCGAGGAAGCCGCGCCCGCTCTTCCGCCCGATGTTGCCCCGATGTTGCCTTCATTGACTGTGGGGACCAGGGCCTCCGGGGCCAGTGTCAGCGCACCGTTCAATTACCGGCTTTCGTTCATGGCGTCATTAGACGAGGGAATATGCTGCCGCTCCGGGCTGTCATCTTTGGCACTCCATTCTGTCAGCGATGGTCGAAAACTGAGCCATTTCGCGGGCTGAAAACTGAGCCACTTTGACGCTGGTTATTCTGCCGTATTTTCCGGTCTTGTCGAGGGCAGCGAGTCGATCTGAGTGTGTTTGAGCCGGTAGCTGGAGCCCTTGAGGGTGATGACTTCGGCGTGGTGGACGATGCGGTCGATCATGGCTGACGCGACGACCTGGTCGCCGAAGACGTCGCCCCAGCGGGCGAAGGGCAGATTTGAGGTCAGGATCAGCGAGGCGTGTTCGTAGCGCGATGAGACCAGTTGGAAGAACAGGTTCGCGGCGTCCTGCTCGAACGGGATGTAGCCGACTTCGTCGACGATGATCAGTCCGTAGCGGCGTAGCCTGACCAGTTCTTGGGGCAGCCGGCCGTTCTGGTGGGCTGCCTGGAGCCGGGCGACCCAGTCGATGGCGGTGGCGAACAGGACGCGGTGACCGAGCTGGGTGGCTCGTAAGCCCAGCCCGGTGGCGAGGTGTGTTTTGCCGGTGCCGGGCGGTCCGAGCAGGACGATGTTGGACGCTTCGGTGAGGAACGCGCCCGTGGCCAGGTGCGCGATGGTGTCGCGTTTGAGGCCGGGTTGGTGATCGAAGTTGAAGTCCTCGAGTGATTTCCGGGCCGGGAAACCAGCTGCCCGGGCCCTGAGCTCGGCGCCGGAGGCTTCTCTGGCTGCGACTTCCCGGGACAGGACAGCGGCAAGGTATTCCTCATGGCTCCAGCCTCCTGCACGGGCCTGGTCCGCGAGCCAGGTTGCTGCTTCCCGGATCCGGGGTGCCTTCATCGCCCGGGAGTAGTACTCGATCTGGCCAGTCGTTTCTTTGACGTTGGCCATCAGGCGACCTGCCCGTCATCGAGGACCACACCGAAGGCGCGGTCGTAGTCCGCCAAGTCCCGCAGCCCGGTTGTTTCGCCCACGGGCGGTGGGGTTTGGAAGGCGTTCCGCAGCGCCCTTGCCGCCTGGACGTGGGCCGGGTCGGTGATGGTCAGGCCGGAGCCCCACGACCGAGGGTGGGTGCCGACGGATCTGCCGTCCAGGCTGATCATGACGGTCGTCAGGTCCGCGGTGACGTCGACGAACCGGCCGATGGCCTGCGGGTGAACGGAGTAATCATTTGATCCCATCCTGACGTAGTAGTCCCTCGGCAGCCGGACCCTCGCGACGAATCCCGTCACCGGTGGAACCGGCGGCAGCGCCAGCATGGCTGCTTTGTCCGCTGCGAGCAGCTCCGTGGGCCGGGCGCCGGTCCGCCTGACGAGCCGGGTGTTGGCCCTCGGCAGCCACTGGCCGAGCTGGTTGTTGAAGTCTTCCGGCGAGGTGAAGATTCGGCCCGGCAGGAAGGACGTCTCCAGGAACTGGTTGGCCCGTTCGACCACGCCCTTGGTTTCCGGGTCGTAGGGTTTGACCTGCACGACCCGGGTGGCCAGGACACCGGCGAACGCGGAAACGCCGGCAGCGTAACTGTTCCGGCGGCCGATGCCCGTTTCGTTGTCCCAGATCAGCCGCCGCGGAACAGCCCCCAATCCACCGAGCAGTTCCCACATTCCGGCCAGCAGGTCCCCGGTCATCCGGGACGGGATCATCCGGGCCATGATGAACCTCGAATGGGAGGAGACCATCACCAGTACCGGCAGCACCCTGGCTTTGCCGGCGCCAACGGGTATCCGGACCTCAGGGAACCACAGGTCGCACTGCGCCTGGTCCCCGGGCTCGTAGCTAACCCGGTCTGCAGGATCAGCTGGGGCATATTCCGGCCGGATCCTGGCCACGTTCTCCCGGAACCAGGCTGCCGATCCGGACCAGCCAACCCGCTCAGCCAATACTGTCGCCGGCATCCGCGGGTTCTCCAGCAGCAGCGCACGAATTGCCGGTTCCACAGCTTTGATCCCGGAGTTCCGCGGCGCACGGACGTACGCCGGCGGACCGTCAGAACTGACAGCTTTCGCGACCGTATTCCTGGAGATCCCCAGCCGCGCGGCTATCGATCTCATCGACTCACCCTCGGCAAGATGCAACCGCCGAATAAGCGCCCAATCCTCCACTGTGATCACCCACCCAATCGTTTGGAACGGGTGGCTCAGTTTTCAGCCCGCGAAATGGCTCACTTTTCGACCGTCACCGACACATTCTCCGCGGAAGGTCGTACGCGCCTCCGCGTGGAGAACCTGCGCCGGAATCGATCGTGGCCCGGACCAGATGCAACAAACGGTAGGTCGGCATACGTATACATTTTTCGTTCCAAGGCCTTGTGCGAACCCCCGCGCGCCGAGTCGGCTTTCTGGGCGGCGATGCAGGACCGGGCGACCAGCGGCCAGACCGGCCTGCGCCGCGGCCGAGTGTTGGTGCCGTTGCTATCGCCTGTTCCCTTCGTTCAGGTCGACGAACGGCCAGGATCAGGCACGTCAGCGTCAGCCAAGCACACGTATTGAGCCAGGGCGTCCTTTCGGCGAACTCCAGATGGCCGAAGTCCCGCGTAATTTTTCGCGACATCCACGACCGTCCGGGGGTGCAGGCTTTGATCGGTGGGACGTCTCGTATCCCTGCCGTCCCCGTATCCGCTGAGCGTCCAATCTGGACCTGAGCGTATTTTTGGTTTTGCTCAGTTCCTCATCGCGTCCCGGCGGCGGCTTTCCACGACGGCCATCTCGTACCAAAGAAGTGCGGCCAGCTCCGGCGTATGAGTATCAAGGTTTTGGTAGAGGGCATCGAGTAGCCCTGCTAATTCCTCATCCGACAAGCTGGACACCGTCACCACTGGCCCCCGGAAATCACTGATGATTTTACGAAGGGGCGGGCACGCCAGCCGTGGCTGTTCCCCCTTGGCTGCAGAGAATCTTTCCTCATGCGTATTCAGCGCGTTCTCCTTCCATATACATCCGTAAGGCCTGGGGCAGCCTGTGGATCTGTACCGCCGGATAGCGTTCATAACGCATTCGAGGGCCTGTTCACGCCAACAAAGCGGCCGACCTCTTTCAGAACGAGGAGAGCCAGAGTGTCGCCGTCGTTGGATGACAACAACGGTTCCAGAAGAATTTCGCGGCCTGAGCGGCAGGTGTGGGTGGTTCCGCCCGCACGGTTGACCGGGAACGCGGTCATGGACACGGACAGGTCCGCATGTCTTCGCCCTCTTTGGCGTACGGGCCGTGGTGGCCGGCTGCATCGGTGGCGTCAAGGACCTCCAGTGGAGTCATGTGAGCCGCGGCAGCTACATCGGCGATCGGCAGGCCCTGCAATACCGCGTGGGCCACGGCAGACTGCAGAGCCGGTGCAGAGTGTTCCTGATCGAAACCCGATCCTGCGTTCAGCGCTGCGGCCGCCTCAACGGCCCGAAGGGCATTACCGGTCTTGTGTGTTGCACCGACAGGGCACGGGAAGTGACCGCAGGGCGTATCCACCGGGAGATCTGTCTGCAGCGCATGGCCGTTCAGGGAGCTGAAGGCAGTGATGCCGGGCTGCGCGCCCAGACCCACCAGGGAGGCCTGCGGGAAGCATGCTATGACCGTGGTCCCCGAATAACAAGCCCCTGAAAGGGGATGGACTGTCCGCGTTCCTGTCAGGAAGTCATAAGTGGCCATTCCCCTGAGCCCGACTCTGTCGAGGCTGACCGTTAGATGACGGATGGGGTGCCGCCCCTCGTCACCGGCACGCAGGCCAACGACATAGACGCCCTCGCTTCGCGGGGCTTGGAGCAGATCAAAGGTGACCTGCAACCCTGAACCGGAGACCAACACCTTGGCCGCTAGGATCAATGGAGCAGGCAGTACGGGCTTGGCAAACATCGGAAACGCACACTACCTTCCTTGTTCCGGAGCCTTGCCTGCAGGGGGAGTCCGGGAGACCCTAAGGGAATCCGTCCACATCCTGATTCATTGGATGATGGAATTATAAAATAGTCAAGCAAGGTTCTTGTAGAGCCGAGAGGCAGACGTGGAAGAGTTCTCCGATTTCCGTGCACCGCTGTATGAAGTAAAGGCCAACCTGTTCAAAGGTCTGGCGCATCCGGTGCGGATCAGGGTGCTGGAATTGTTGAGTGCCGCCCCGGAGGTGCCGGTGATCGACATGCTCGCCGCGACCGGGCTGGAAGCCTCACATTTGTCCCAGCACCTGGCCGTGCTGCGCCGTTACCACCTGATCAAGGGCGAACGCCGGGCACTCCAGATGTTCTATTCCCTGACCTACCCCCAAGTCGCAGAGCTGCTCGCGGTGGCAAAGCAACTGCTCACTGACATACTGGGCGACACCCGCGAACAGCTTGAACAAGCAGCGGCAGACACTGCTAAGGCTGGCCAGCCGACGCAGTGATCTAAGCGGAAAGCGACGACACCCCGCACACGGAATAACTGACCGATTCTGACCCTTGGCCAGAAGTACACCCCAACCTGACGTCGGAGCCGTCCGACATGGGAAGACTCGCCGCGTGCCCGGTTGTTGGGTCTGCCGCCCTGTGCCGGCAGAGTCGTAACAGGTGACAACGCACTGTTTGTCCCGAGTGCGTGTCATCAATTCCTGATGCCTTGGCCTGTTTCGACCGTTCTCGAGCCGAAGGACCGCGCTTGCCTTGGCTGCGGGCTGTCAGCATGAGATCTAGGATGATCCCCAACACATGTCAGTAAATCGATTCTGGACATTATTCTTACGCGATGCTCCGCTTGACGCGTCAGATATGCCCCTATTTTCCGCTCGCCAGGGCGGCTGCCCAGGCAATGGCGTTCCGTTGCTGGCTTCGCTGCGCACTCCGACCAGGCGGTATTCCCAGTCGGGAGGCAGAATCGCGGTTCTTTTGCCGACCCCTTCGATGTAGAAGCCGTAGGTTGCATGGAACTCCGACCACTCCCCCACGTCGAAGCTGAGCTGATCACTCAGGGCATCGGCGTCCGCATCACGCATCGGGGCGATGTCAATCTCCGGGGACATCGTGGCTTCGGCGGGCAGCTGATCCTCAGTGTAGGAACCGAGGATCGACTGGCTGCCGATGATGATGACCTGGTCATCTTTGATAATCTGCGTCGCGGCACTGCGTGCTCGAGTTCATCCCTTCGCAAGTAACTGCGCCTTCTTCATCGCAACCAGCCTGTCCTCGGGGCTTAGTGCCCCGGCAAAGGGGCTGATCTGGCGCAGGTCCCTTCCCTCCTCGTCATCGGCCAGCATCGCCTTCTCCAACTCGTCATCAGGCAAGCGAAGAAGTTCTTCCCACCGGTCCAGCCACCGCTCTGCGACAGCCGCCCGCGGAGTGCGACGCAGACGTTCAAGATTCTCCCGCGCGAGGCTCCGCAGCCGCGACGGATTCTCCCGCAACCTCATCCCCAGCATGACATGCAGTTCAAACGGGAACCGCTCCTCACGCCGCGCTTGCGGATGCCGTCCCTTGGCGGTGCGGATCGCGTCCTGGATCACCGAAGCACTGCTTCCCAACCGCTCGGCGATTCCCCGCACCGACAGACCCGAGGCGTGAAGACCCAGAATGCACTCCTGCCGGCCACGGGCCAGGACCAGCATCCGCTGCCGGGCAACCTCCGACTCCGCAGCCAAAGCCCTGGCCTCTGCCGATAGCCGCGTGATCACATCATCCATACACGTATGGTACCCCCATACATGCAGGGCGCTTCTACTCCTGGGCCTTATAGGTCGAGTCTGCCCCCCGGAGGGAAACGGCGTCATAACCTCCCGGGTCCAAATCTGCTCCAGGAAACTGACCTACCAGAATAGGTCTCACAGGCGTAGTGTCGAAGACGCCGGGATCGTTCTGGGGACTGTTGCCACACATCCCGCCATGGACAGGTCCTTAGCTGCGCACAGAGACGACGGGTCAACTGAATGTTCGATCGAAGAAGGGCCGAGGATATCCTCGGCAAGGCCGCACGCTCTGTTTCCACACTGGAATTCTGCTTTATCGCAGCTGCCTATCTCGTGGTGGACGGCCATCTGGTTCCGAGCCTTAACCGGGCACCGACGATGCCGGACCATGATGTCCACCAGCTCCAGGACACGGATGGGTCCCCGTCAGCCACGGGCCCAGCCTGGCGTTACGCGCTCTCTGTCTTTGGTGACAGCGGAGAACTGAACGGATGCCTCGTCCTGCATGCCGGCGCCGTTCCCAGTCCGGCGCAGATGGTCCGGTTACGTGCATCGGCCCGCACAGCATTCCCCGGCCCGGCTGAGGAAACGGCAGGAACGCAGCCGCCGGAGCACCCGGGTCTGCCCTCCGATGCCCTTGATATTACCAACCGGGTGGCTATTCTCTCGGCAACGGTAATGCGTCTCGAAACCCGGCTATCGATCCAGAACGCCCTGGATGGCACCCTGACCGCTCCTCTCGGACAAATGACGTCGCGGAACTCCCTCTTGGCGGAAGTGCTGTCGGTGGTGACGGGGCGTCCGGTCTGCATCGAAGACGGGTTCGGCAATATCAGCGCGACGGCCGGGACCAGATTCGAGCGCCCGTATCCCCGGCCCAGCACTGCCGAGCGGGCGCGGACGGCGCAACTCTGGCTTGCCTCCGGCTTGCCTGTCCAGGAACCCCAGGGGCTCGTGGCGCTGGTTTTGCCGGACAGGGACGTGCTGGGGGCAATGTGCTTGCTGGAGAACGGGGTGCCTTATACGGCCGACGACGTCTTCGCCCTGCAGTACGCAACGCGGCTCTTGCAGGTCGAGTTGTCGCACCGCCGCAGCATTGCCCAGCTGGAACTGAAGCTGGGCCGCGACTTGGTGTATGAACTGGTGTCCGGAATGGATGAAGAGTCCGCAGCCGTACGTGCCGAGGCATTGGGATACGACATCAAGGGCTCGCACCACGTCATCGTCGCTCAGTGGCAACCGCCAAGAACGGACGATACTGTGGTGGTCGCCTTGCGCAGGACTCTGCGCGAACTCCAGATCCCGGCCCTCGTCTCACGACGTTCGGACATAGCACTTGCCGTCGTTGCGGGAGAGCCGCTCGACACAGAGCTGTTTACCATTGCGGCAAGGACTTTGCGAAGCGCCACCGGAGCCGTGGGCATCGGGGGGCCGAGCCGGGATGCCACACAGATCCCCCGCTCTTACGCAGAAGCCCTGCGTGCACTGCACGTCCGGGTTCATTCCACCGCCCCCTACGGGCTCACGCGTTACGACCAGCTGGGGATCTACCGAATCCTTGACATGCCCGGCAGCGAAACAGACCTCTCCGGCTACATCGAGGAGTGGCTGGGTGCATTGCAGAGTAATGATGCCCGACGGGGATCTGATCTGGTGCACACTTTGGCGCAATTCCTGGATCATGGCGGCAACTACGACGATACGGCGGACAGCCTTGCCATTCACCGGAGCACGCTGCGATACCGGCTGAAGTCCATCCGCCAGATCACCGGATTTGAACTTGGTGACCCCGAGACCCGGCTCAACCTGCACGTTGCCACGCGTGCCTGGCGTCTGCGATCTGCACGCTCGCGCTGAGACGTCAAGCTCCGCCAGCAAGGCGCGGGACCTGCATCACCGATCCGGGAGTTGTCCTGCGGGATTCAATCCGGGCGATTTTTGGGCACCCCGGGGTTATGCGGCACGACGGCGGCCTAGGAGACTCAAAGAGCTACATGTCGAATCTAGTCAGCCAGAACAGGCAGCGGGTATCCAATGAGTATGAGCAGACCAACAGCCTCCGCAGGACCGGAGTCAGCGAGGTCGAGGACCGCCGTTCTGGGCGCGGGGTTTGCCTTCTGTGGCCCGTTTGTCCGTTGTCCTGGCGGCCCAATGCCCATCCAGGGTTGCCAGAGTCCCTCTTCGCCACATCTCGCCGTTGGGCCGCGCATTCCTGAGGACCACGCAGTGTGTGGGCACCTCATGCCCCAAGCGCTCCGAGGATGGCGACGACGCCATGGAAGGGACCATCAGAAGCTTCATGTCATAGCTTTTCTATTCCGGGTTCCGTCATTGTCGCTGGATTCTGGCACTGTTCCTTGCTCAGGAGCGGCAGTAATTGCCTCCGGAAACGGCAGCGCCGCCCGTTCCTCTGGAGGAAGAGAGCCGCAGGTGTAGGAGCTAACGGCGTCAGGTTGTAATGACCCGTCCAAGGAATCGCGTCGACGCTTGAATAACTGGCACACGACCATCTCTACGGCCCCTAGCGAAGAAGCCCGGCTCAGAAGGCACCCCTTTCCATGACATCACCTTCACTGGCATCAACAGCGAAAAATTCCATACTCTAGAAGCAGGAGAATAAAAATGTTCACCACCGCCCAGGCGGTGGGCACCTATGTCGTCAAGGGAGACAACCCACAGTCGATCCAGGAGGACATAAGCGCCGCCGTCGACATCGCCCATCAACAAGCGATGAAAGATGGTCAGCACGGGATCCTGGTCACAGGCCTTGGATCAGGATCCTTCACAGTGGCCCGGACCAAGAAGGTTCCCTATGGAACCACTCAGGAATCCTGTCAAATGATTTCCGGGCAGCGGCGATTCGGCCAGGTCCCTGAATCATGAAAATCAACCCTGGGACCGTTCCCGAACCGCCTTTTGCGGCAACGCCTGTCTGCCCGCACGATTCTTTAGCTCGACTGCGGAGGCAACGCCTCCATGGCTGAAAACGCCCGTCCGCGCCGCGGGCTCACTGCACTATCGCAGGCAAGGAGATCCTTTGGCTGAGGGGGCCTGCGGCTCACCGAGAATTCCGGACCCAAATGAAATTCTGGACTCTCTGCTGAGCCGTGTTGAAGCGGTTATCAAGGAGACCTCGACGGCCGCTGGCGGCATGCCGCTCTTCGCTGTCGAGGCGGAGCTGACCGAAAGGCTCCGCGCTGCTTTGCCCCAGGTTCGGTTCACCGCGAAGGACATTCGGGCTTGGTCAACACAGATTGCCAGCTGACATGGAAACCCGGATCGGTCATGGCCAAGTTGTGGCTTGTTCTTGCGCTGCCAGACCCAGTCGGACAGGCACACCCCCTCTTCTGCCGCTTCAAGTCAAAGACGAAGCTGCTGAGGAGCACAAGTAAGACGGCAGAGGCAAAGTACTTGTCCAGTTGAAGCACACCCCAACCTGACGTCAGGCAGCAAGGAGAGGAGCGTCAGAATAGGGTCCGGAAGACAGTTCCTGCACATCCCCGGCGAACAGTCTTAGATTCAAACCTGACAGAAGACCCCCAGTGATGAGCTGGTGTCGGCGGGTGCTTGGCAATTGTGCAACAGCCAGTTGCGCATTTGTCCAGACACTGACTGGACAAATCAAGTCCGCTGCCCGCAGCCGGGGACAATCCTGGTGGGTTATCCACCGCTACTGCGGCCGAGGGAGCTTTCCCGATGGCTCCATGTTCTGGCCGTGCATAACCCGGACTGACCTCAACCGTGGACCGCTTGGAGTCGCCATGAGTGCCGGCGCCCCTGAGCCGGTGAATTATTCGTCGAGCTTGATGCGGAGTTCGCGGAACACTGCGTCGCGCTGTTTTTGGGAGAGCTGCATCAGTGGGACATTCCGCAGGTCGTCGGGATTGAGGTCGTCCTCGTCCTGCTCATCGTCCTCGATCATGGCGAGCATGTCCTCGTAGGTCAGGACCATGATGTTGTCGTCCAGGGGACGGAATCCGAATTGGCCCCAGTACTTGGCGAGGCCGCGGCATTCCATCCGGTGTTTTGCGGATCCTTCGTCCATGTCGTCTCTGAGCCCAGGTGCCGCGTGCAGGACGGTGACGACTGTGTCGCGGCCTATGGTGTCGAATATGGCTTTGAGTACTTGGTGCCCTGCGTGGTGCCCGCGGAACCGCGGCTGGACGCTCACCCAAGTCACAATCATTAGGTCGCCTTCAAGGATCGGTTCGCCCTCAATGCTGAGCTGACCGGGTTCGGAGCCTGCAGCTATGAATGCTTCGGCGTATCGGGCGAGTTGGGCGCTGTGCGCGTCCAGGGTGTCGAAGAGATTGACGCCGCCGACGTCGGGGATTAGGTAGACGTGGGCTTCGGCGATAGTGACCTGGCCTTGTGCGTCGGCCTCGAAGTTGTCGTAGTCGTCGGGTTCGAGGATGTCCGCCTCAATGTAGGCGCGAATGCTCCAGGACTGCGGGTAGTCCTCGGGCCGCTCCCAGGAGTCCGACTTGGCCGGGTAGTCCAGCGCATAGGTCAGCCGCATCCACTCAAGGGCGTCGCCGATCTTTTCGTGCTCCTCTGGCTGCACGCCACCGTCCACTTCTTTGCCGCGGGTGTGCTCGATACCGGCCATGAGATTCCTCGCCCGCTCCCACAAAAGGGGTGCTCTGAATGTTGTTGTCCGTTGTCTCGGTTCACCGTACCCGACACCGGCCCTAGAGACAGTGAAGCCCTTCTGAATTCCCGGGGTGGCCGTCAGGCCGGTAGCGTGCGGCGGGGAACAGCCGGCCGAGGACGGGTTCTCAGCCCACGCGGATGCCGTTGTCAGCGAGGAATTCGCGGGCACGGCCCATCTGCCGGTCGGTGGAGAAGGCGTACCAGTGTTCGCTGAGGTTCTCGTAGTGGACGATTTCCCGGAACCGGAAGAAGGCGCCTTTGCCCTCGATCGCCCGCTCCAGCCGCTCTCGGAAGGCTTTGTCGTGCTGCCGCCCGGCGAAAGCTGCCATGTCCTGCCAGCCGTTCCCAGAACTTGTGCGGCTCAGCCGAAGCCATCGGTCCGGCTCATCCTCTACGTCGATCGAGGTGTCCTGCCCGACGATCATCGGGTCAGTGGCGGCCTCGTCGTACACCTGCCCGGTGTGAAGGTCGAGGTAGCCGCCGGTGGACAGATCGGGGCCCCCCTCCAGGATGATGCTGAGCATGTCGAGGTCCACGGGAACAACCTGGCCTGGCAGCGGCACGCGGCGCAGCGATGCCAGCAGGTCCTCGGCCAGCACTTGGTCACCGGCGCAGCCGCGCCGGGTCAGACGATTGATGACCGACAATGCCACGGGCTCGGCTTCCTGGCGTCTGTGCTCGAGGGCCATCGGTATGCCGACCCCGACATGCTGCAGGGTGTCATCGATGTCGCGTCCTGTCAGGGCCGCAAGGAAGCGGAGCGCGTCTGCTGCCGCGATGGCCTTACGCAGCTCGGGCAGGTCAAGTCTGGGCACCTGGACCTGTTCGGGCCACGCGTGCAGCAGCATCGGATGGGATTGGCTTGGTTTCGCCGGGATTCGGCTTTCCCCGTCATCGGCGGCCCACCGGCGGCCGTATTGGTCCGGAATGCTGCCCCAGCCCCAGTAGGCCAGAGGGGAATCAGGGCGGATCCCCAATACCTCCAGCGGGTCGACCTTTTCCTCCCCGATCACGCACCGGTGCGTCCACGCGTCACCGAGGTCAAACATGAACTGGAACTCGGACCCCGGCCCCAAGGTCCGGGCGACCTTGGTAACTGCGATGTCGAGAGCTGTGATGATCGGCCCACCGATGGATGCGCCCATCTCGGCTCCCGTCTCTTGGTCGGTGATTACCCCGCCGTCATCCAGAGTGAACACTGACAGGTGCGAGCGGTCCCATCGGGCGAAGGCATCGTTGATGGCGTTGGCGAGATCCATGAAGGTGTGCGAGGGCCCGACCACGAAGATGCGCCCCGGCCAGGGCCACAGCTCCTCACCGCGGCCACCGAGCAGTTCCACTGTCACCGATAACCAGGTTCTCGCCATACCGTCAAGGATGGCACGAGCCGAGGTAGCGGCGGCTTCTGTCTTAGGCAGCCGGGAGCTGCTGTGAACGCGCTGTACCCGCAGCGTCACCGTCATCATGATCACCACCAGCACGGTGACGACGACGACAAATAACAGTGGGAAGAAGGAGGTGGGAACGGGCCTTCACACTTCCGTTGCGGAGTCACTACAATAGTGTGATGGCACTGAGTATTTCGCAGCTCTCCGAACGGTTGGGTGTCTCCCCGAACCGTGCACGCAATCTGGTCGCGCACGGCGTCATTAAAGGAGAACGTGTCGGCAACCAATGGGTGATCGAGGAAGCTGAAGCCGCGAAGTACCAGCCCCGTATGGGCCGCCCGCTGTCCGCGGTGAACGCATGGCGCCTGGCGCTCTACTCCTCGGGCGATCAGATCCCGGACGCGCACCCGATGGAGCGGTCCCGCCTCCGCGAACACCTCGCATCCCTCCGGCAGGCTTCCGACCCGGCCGCGAAACTCTGCTCGCTGCTTGCCCGCCGTGCCGACAAGGTGGAGTACTCGGTGAGCTCGGCAGACCTTGCCGACCTCCGTGACGATCCGCGGATTCGCCTGTCAGGGGTTTCCCATCCTGACTCCGGGCTGCTGGCCAACTCAGAGATCGAAGGCTACGTGAACCGTCAGGACCTGGACTCCCTGGTTCGTGAGTGGTTTCTCGTCAAAGCCCGACCAGGCCAGCGGCCCAATGTGTTGCTCCACGTCGCCGAGGGTCTCCCTCAGAGTCTTCCTGCCCTGTTCGTTGCTGCGGACCTTGCCGAGCGCGCTGGAGTCCGTGAACGGCAGGCGGCACGCGACCTCATCGTGAGGAGTGTCCTGCATGCCGGTTGAGCTACCCGCGATGCTTGCCGAACAGGAAGAGGCGTGGCAGGCCGTCTTCGAGATCCACGAGGCCATGCCCATAGGCTGGGTGATGATCGGCGGCCAATCTGTCTACCTGCACGCCGTTGAACGAGGCGCCCCCATCGTCCGAGCCACCAAGGACGCCGATGTTGCCCTGGACATCCGGGCCGACTCGAAAATGCTCTACAAGTTCACCGACCTTCTCCTAAAGCTAGGCTTCCAGTCGGACGGGGAGACCTTCAAAGGGCAGCAGCACCGGTGGGTACGGGGACAGGCGCAGCTGGACGTCAGCCACGACTGGCGCGAAGCCTAAGCGACCCCTGCGGGAAAGTCCACATCCCGGATTTGGCAAACGCTTTCCCGTACCGTGCTGGCATGATGGACCGCATGCGCATTCTTATCGCTCCCGACAAGTTCAAGGGGTCCCTGACGGCAGCCGAGGCAGCGGCGGCCATCGCCGAAGGGGCCCTGCGGGTGTACCCGGACGCCGTGGCTACCCAGTTTCCCATCGCTGATGGCGGGGAAGGCACCCTGGAAGCGGCCGTGGCGGCGGGCTATGAGGAGCGGCTGAACGCGGTGGTTGGCCCCATCCTGGCCCCGCTCGGTGCCGCCTGGGCTATCCACAAGGGTGACGGCAAGGTGACCGCCGTGATCGAGACGGCCCAGGCGTCGGGCCTGGCCGACATGGAACCGACACCGGCCAACTCATTGCGCGCCCACAGCTACGGCTGCGGCCAGCTGATCGCGGCGGCGCTGGATGCCGGAGCCACGGAGATCGTCCTGGGCCTGGGCGGTTCGGCCATGACCGACGGCGGCAGCGGCGCCCTGCGCGCCCTGGGCCTGAAACCCCTGGATTCCGCCGGCAACGTGGTGCCCCTGGGCGGCGGTTCGCTGGCCGATGTGGTTGCCCTGGACACGAGCGGGCTGGACCCGCGGCTGTCCGCCACCACCTTCCGCATCGCCGTCGACGTCCGCAACCCGCTGTACGGTCCCACCGGCGCCGCGCACGTCTTTGGGCCGCAGAAGGGTGCGGACCAGGACGCCGTGGAAATGCTCGACGCCGGGCTCCGCAACTGGGCGTCAGTGCTGCGGGAGGCGACGGGCCGGGACGTGAACGTACCCGGCGCGGGCGCCGCCGGCGGCTTCCCGGCGTCGTTCCTTGCCTTCACCGGCGCCACCCTGGAAGGCGGCTTCGCGCTGGTGGCCGACCTCACCGGACTGGCGGACCAACTGGGCCAGGCGGACCTGGTGATCACCGGGGAAGGATCCTTGGACTCGCAGTCCCTCACCGGCAAGGCCCCGATCGCGCTCGCCGATGCGGCCCGGGACCGCGGAATCCCTGTGATCGTGGTGGCGGGCAGGATCCTGGTGACCGTTGAGGAGCTCGCCGGTCACGGCGTGGAGGCGGCTGCCCAGCTGCTGGACGTGGCATCCAGCCCGGAAGACGCCGTGGCGAACGCCGGCAAGTACCTGGCCTGGGTTACAAGCCAGGTACTCGAGGGCGCCTAGCCGACGATCGTGGTGTTCCGGCGCCGCCGGAAGATCAGGATGGCGATCGCCACCAGGACGGCCACGCCCGCAATCACCCACGGGGTGTAGTTAAGGCGCGTGTTCTCATTCTGGGCCGACTCCCCGGTGCCGGGGTTGGCCGGGCCGGTGGACGCGGTATCCCCGGGAGAAGGCGTGGGAGAAGTGCCTGCCGCCCACGCAGCGCCTGTTGATCCCGAGGCCACCTGTTCCGGGACTGCCTGGCTGGCGGCGGATGCCGGTGCCGCCGCAGTTGCCGCTCCGGCCGGCAGGGCCGGGGCGGCCAGGAGCAGCAGGGCCAGAAGGGTGGTTCGCACGAAGGTTCGCATACAGTCTCTCCTTTTGGGTGGGGCTGGTTGGATTGGTGCTGGATTTGTTGGGGTCTTCAGGCGCCGGTTTCGTAGTGGGGTTCGGCGACGGGCTTTGATTCCGGGGACCCCTTTTGCCGCAGGTAGACCGAGGCGCCCACCAGGACGCCCACGGCCAGGAATTCGCTTTGCCAGTTCTGGAAGGACTCGAACCAGAAGCGGCTGCTGCCCAAGTACTGCAGGAAGGTTATGGCGGGCTGGCCGTGGCTCTGCTGGTCCTGGTTGTACTCGTCCACGCCTCCGGCGGCGTGCAGGACGAAGGATCCAAGGAAAAGGGCGAAGAGCAGGATCGACAGGGAGTTCTCGTACAGCTTGAGCACTGCACCGCCCCGCCGCACGGGCCACGGCGTGGCCCTGCTGATCGCCGCCTGCTGCGGGTCCTCGTCCTGCGGTGCTTTCTTTCCTATCGGCTTGGACTCACTTGATCCTTTTTGGAACAGGAAAACCGTGAGGACCACGTACATGGCCATCTGCAGGAACTCGGATTCCCAGTTCTCAAACGTAGCCTCGACGAAAGCGCCGGTGCCCAGGAACTGGAGCACGGACACCGCGGGTTCGCCGTGGGCCTGCTGGTCCTCGCTGTAGGACGCGGCGCCGGAGAGGACCATGCCCACGAAGAACACCAGGAAGCAGGCCAGGTTCGCAACCAGCAGTCCGTGCTCTTTCGCCCATTTACGCATGTCTTAATCCTCCTTCGCGGCGGCCGGGGGAAGCGTCCTGCCGCTGGCCAGCTTGTTCAGCCGAAGCGGGACGAACACCAGCATGACCACCATGACGCCCAGCAGCGCCCCGCCTGCGGCGACCCCCGCGGACCGGCCGGCCGCGACATCGAACACCAGGGCGGCAGTGCCGGCGCTCACCACGTTGGTGAGGTAGAGGCCAACCTCCCAGTCGTCCAGCTTCTCGAAGCGCTGCTGGAACGGCAGCGTCAGCAGGAAGCCGGCCAGTATCTGCACCCCGGTCTGCAGCACGCGCAACTCCTGCAGGAGTTCCGCCCAGTTACGGTCCATTTGCTCTTCACGGGTCTCATTCCGCCCGGTCCGGCCCGTATAGTCCTCAACTTCAGACATGCGGCTCTCCTTCCACTCCGGCCACGGCCGGCCTTCTTTCTACTCCTCCCATACCCAGAAACAAGGCCGGCCGTTGCGCCTGCGACGACATTTGATAAGTTTACTGATTATTACCTTGGAGTGGTGGACTTGTTCCGCCACTCCCGATAGCTTCGAAGGGCCGGAGCGCGGCGGTGCTCTTCCCGACCGAACAGGTCAACCGAGACAGGCAGGCGGACTATGAGCGACACGGACAAGCAGACAGACCAGCCAAAAGATCCGCGCGGCGGCTACCACTCGGGTCCGTTCCCCGAGCAGGAACAGAAACAGCCCGGACTCACTGCGCCCATGGACCCCAAACCGGATCACGGGGAGCACAGCTACAAGGGGAACGGCAAGCTGGAAGGGAAAGCTGCGCTCATCACCGGCGGGGACTCCGGCATCGGCAAGGCCGCGGCCATCGCCTTCGCCCGCGAAGGGGCCGACGTCGCCATTTCCTACCTTCCAGAGGAGGAAGACGACGCGCAGGACACCGCGGAGTGGATCCGGAAAGCCGGCCGCCGCGCACTCCTCCTTCCCGGCGACGGACGCGAAGAGGAATTCAGCACCCGCATCGTGGAGGAGACCGTATCTGAATTCGGCCGGCTCGATGTCCTGGTGCTGAACGCGGCATACCAGAAGAACCGCGAGAGCCTGGAGACGCTTCCCACCGAGGAGTTTGACCGGGTCTTCCGGACCAACCTCTACTCGCTGCTGTGGTCGGCGCGGGCTGCAGTCCCACACCTGAAGGCGGGGGCCTCGATCATCACCACGGCCTCCATCCAGGCCTTCAACCCCTCGCCCGGGCTCATCGACTACGCCATGACCAAGGCGGCGCAGGTGGCCTTCACCAAGGCCCTGGCCCAGGAACTGGGACCCAAGGGGATCCGCGTCAACGCGGTGGCCCCCGGTCCCATCTGGACGCCGCTGATCCCCGCCACCGAGTGGCCGGACAAGCTCCCGTCCTTCGGGCAGGACACACCCTTGGAACGCGCGGGGCAGCCCGCGGAGCTCGCAGCGGCCTACGTGCTGCTTGCCTCCGAGGACGGCTCCTACATTTCCGGGGCAGTCCTGCCGGTCACCGGCGGCAAGGGGCTGTAGCCCCCAAAAGTTCACCAGGCCAGCACCATCGGCAAAGCACAACAGGAGGAACCATGACGCAGGAAAACCAGCAGGCTGAACCCGAGACCGCTCCCGGCGGCTACGGCACCCCCACCGCCGAGCAGGAGGCGGCCGGCACGCAGGGCGGCCAGCAGTCCGGCGGCGGTGGCACTTCTTCGGGCGGCGCGGACACCAACGAGCCGCAGTCGGGCGCAGGCCAGAACCCGGTCCCGCACGATATGGACCTTCCCTCCAGCGCCGCGGACATCGATGAGGCGAATGACGATTCGCAGGGGTCGGCGCCGGTCTCATCCGAGTCCGGCCAGGAAGCAGCCGGCATCCCCGACGGAAGCGGCAACGACCTTCCGCAGGAGGAATCGCCCAATGACGATGACGAGAGCTTCGACGCCGGATAAGCCATCCTGATCCACTAAGGCCCCCGCTTCCCTGCCGCCCGGCAGCGGAGGCGGGGGTTTTTGCCGTTCCGGGAGGGCCGGGTCCGGACCCAAGGAGCTGTGGCGCGGTACGGCTACGCGAATACATGCCGCACGGCTGGGTACGGACTACACGAAACCAACTCGCCGGCAACAGGCAGCAGCAGCACGTTGGGCTGCCCTGCCGGCGCCAACTTCGACGCCAGGAAGGTGGACCGTGGGCATGAGGTTTTCGGAGCGGTGGGCGCAGCAGCAGGACCGGCCGGACGAGGCAGTGGTGGATGTGCTGGTGCCCACCTGCAATCGGCCGGCCGAACTCGCCGTCACCCTCGCCGGACTGGCCGCGCAGCAGGAACCCGCGTTCGCCGTCGTGGTCAGCGACCAGTCAGCGGGGCAACCTGCCTGGGAACACCCGGCCGCCGCCGCGATGGTGCGGGTGCTTGAGGCGCAGGGCCGGCCCGTCATGCTGCTGCGCCACCTCCCGCGCCGGGGACTGGCAGAGCACCGGCAGTTCCTGCTGGACCAGTCCACCGCGGACCAGTGCCTCTTCCTTGACGATGACGTCTGGCTGGAACCGGGCGCCCTGGCACGGCTGAGCCGGGCGCTTGACGAACTCCAGTGCGGTTTTGTCGGAATGGCGCCCCAGGGCCTGTCCTTCCTGGACGACCGCCGGCCACACCAGACGGCAAACTTCAAGGCCTGGGACGGCCCCGTGACGCCGGAACGCGTCCGGCCGGGAACCCCGGAATTCGAACAGTGGCCGCTGCACAGCGCCGCCAACCTCAGCCACCTCAGCGCCGAACTGTCGCTGCAGCCCGGCCAGTGGGTGCCGTACCACGTCGCATGGCTGGGCGGGTGCGTGCTGTACCGAAGGGAAGCACTGAACGACGCCGGCGGGTTCCGGTTCTGGACCAGCCTTCCCGACGGGCACGCGGGGGAGGACGTGGTGGCCCAGTGGCAGGTCATGGAACGATACGGCGGCGCAGGCATCCTGCCCTCTGGCGCGGTCCACCTGGAATCACCCACCACCGTAACGGACCGCGCCGTGGAGGCGTACGACGTCGTCCTTGGCCAGGAGTCGGCGCGCACGCCCTAGTCGAGCGGGTATGCCACGTAGGCGAAGCGCTGGGAGTCCGGCGACCAGCTGTTGACGTTGAGGGTGCCCTGGCCACCGAATAGCGGCCACGTGTGCAGCGGCGCGGTCCAGTCGCTGGTGGACACAAGGACGACGTCGACCGGCAGGTCAGCGGGGTGGCCTTGGGTTCCGGCGGGGAAGCGGACGTAGCTGGCCAGCCTGCCGTCAGGGGACAGGTGCGGGAACCAATCGACGGTGCTGCTGTTCAGCAGCCGCTCGAACCCGCTGCCGTCCGGACGGACCCGGGCAAGCTGGGCATGCCCGGGAATGGTGCTGAAGGACTCGGTGTTGAGGTACAGCCAGTTCCCGTCGGGCGCGTACTCGGGCCCGTCGCAGTGTCCTGGGCCGACCTCCACATCGTGGGGAGCTCCGCCTGCTGCCGGGATGGTCCGCAGCCGGCCGGGTTTGCTGAAGTCGCCTGCTGCGATGTCCACGTACGCCAAGTGCCGGCCGTCGGGGCTGACGCCGTGCAGGAAGTGCCAGGAGCCGTCATCGTCCGTGATCCTGGTGGCTGGCCCGCCCGCAAGGGGTGCCCGATAGATATGGCCGTCCTCGCCCGAGAGGAAGATGTGGCCACCGTCAGGGTCCAGGACGTGGTCGTTGTTGAGTTCCGGAATACCCGTAAGCGGAACCTCGCTGAGGGAGCTTTCCCTCAGATCGAACCGCCACAGCCTGCCAGCCCCGTTGAGGATCAGAGCCCGGCCGTCCAGTGTCCAGTTAGGTGCCTCAAGGAGCATATTCCCCGTGGAGTATGCCAGTTCCGCTTCCCCTGAGACCGAGGCAACCCATACTTCGCAGCGCTGGCCCGGCTGATGCCCGCGCACGCGCTAGTCCTTGCTGCTGAACGCGGCGTCGAAGCTGGTTTGGGAGGCGGGAAAGTCGTATTTCTTGAGGGCGGCGAGGGCTTCGGGGGCCCCGTGGAGGCGGTCCATGCCGGCGTCTTCCCATTCGATGCTGATGGGGCCGTCATAGCCGATGGCCGTCAGGGCGCGGAAGGAGGCTTCCCAAGGAACGTCGCCGCGGCCGGCGGAGACGAAGTCCCAGCCGCGGCGGGGGTCGCCCCAGGGCAGGTGGGAGCCCATGACGGTGTTCCGGCCGGTCTGGCGGACCTTGGTGTCCTTGCAGTCCACGTGGTAGATCCGGTCCTTGAAGTCCCAGATGAAGGAGACGGGGTCAATTCCCTGCCACATCATGTGGGACGGGTCCCAGTTCAGGCCAAACGCTTCGCGGTGGCCGATGGCTTCGAGGGTGCGCACCGTGGTCCAGTAGTCGTAGGCGATCTCGGACGGGTGGACTTCGTGGGCGAACCGGATGCCGTTTTCGTCGAAGACGTCCAGGATGGGGTTCCAGCGGTCGGCGAAGTCCTGGTACCCGGCATCGATGACTTTGTCCGGGACCGGCGGGAACATGGCCACGTACTGCCAGATGGAGGAGCCGGTGAACCCGACGACGGTGTCCACGCCGAGGGCCTTGGCGAGCCGGGCCGTGTGCTTCATCTCCTCGGCGGCGCGCTGGCGGACGCCTTCGGGGTCGCCGTCGCCCCAGACTTTGGACCCGACGATGGCCTGGTGGCGGAAGTCGATGGGGTCATCACAGACGGCCTGGCCTTTGAGGTGGTTGGAGATGGCCCAGACTTTGAGGTTGTACTTGTCCAGGATTTCGAGTTTGGACTCGACGTAGCCGGGTTCGTCCCAGCGCCAGGCGTCCAAGTGGTCGCCGGAGACGGCTATTTCCAGGCCGTCGTAGCCCCAGCCGGAAGCAAGCTTTGCGACTTCTTCGAAGGGCAGGTCGGCCCACTGGCCGGTGAACAGGGTGAAAGGGCGGGGCATGAGGGGTCCTTAACTGGTGGGCGGTGCTACTGGCGGACGACGGTGAGGGTGCTTTTGTTGGCTGCGGATTGCTCCACCGCGTCCAGGACGTACTGGACGTTCAGGCCTTCTTCGAACGAGGGCGAAGGCTGGGTTCCGTCCTTGATCGCGGCGAGGAAGTCGCGGATCTGGTGGGTGAAGGTGTGCTCCCAGCCGATGATGTGGCCCTGCGGCCACCACGCCTCGAGGTAGGGGTGCTCGGGTTCGTTGACCAGGATCCTGCGGAAACCCTGTTCGCGGACCGGAAGGGTGGCGTCCAGGAAACCGAGTTCGTTGAGGTTCTCCAGGTCGAACAACAGGCTGCCCTTGTCGCCATAAATTTCGATCTGGAGGCTGTTTTTCCTGCCGGTGGCCACCCGGGAGACCTCCACTGAGGCGATGGCCCCGGAGGTGAGGGACAGCGTGGCCCAGGCGGCGTCGTCGACCGTTACGTCCTCTTTGGACCCGGAGCCGGCGCCGTTTCCGGCGGGACGCTGGTTGACGAAGGTATTGAGCCGGCCGCTGACCTCCGTGACCTGGTCGCCCAGGAGGAAGAGGACCTGGTCAATGGCGTGGGAGGCGATGTCGCCCAGGGCGCCGGAACCGGCAGTTTCCTTGCGCAGCCGCCACGTCATGGGGGCCTGGGCGTCGCTGAGCCAGTCCTGCAAATAGGCGGCACGGACGTGCCGGACCGTGCCGAGCCGGCCCTCAGCGATCAGTTCCTTCGCCAAGGCCAGGGCCGGGACGCGGCGGTAGTTGAAGCCAATCATCGACTGCACTCCCTTGGCACGGGCCTTGGCAGCGGCGGCCGTCATGAGTTCGGCCTCGGCCAGGGTGTTGGCCAGCGGCTTTTCCACCAGCACGTGTTTGCCCGCCTCCAGTGCGGCGATGGCGATCTCGGCGTGCATCCAGCCCGGCGCGCAGATGTCCACGATGTCGATGTCTTCCCGCGTGATGACCGTCCGCCAGTCCGTTGCGGACTCGGCCCAGCCATACTTGGCCGCCGCCTCCGCCACGGCGTCGGCGTCCCGGCCCACGAGGACTTTCTGCTCGAAGGCCGGGACGTCGAAGAAGCTGGCCACATTCCGCCACGCGTTGGAGTGGGCCTTGCCCATGAAGGCATAACCGATGGCAGCCACCCCCAACGGGCGGGAAGCCGGCCGGGAGGCCGGGGATTCGGACGGGTGAGCGGGTATGGTCATGATGCGTTCCTGGGTGCTTCCTGCTTGCTGGACTGGTCTTGCCGGGTTAGATCGTTGCGGTTTCCGGTGCCCAGTCCTCGGGGAGGGCGGGGGATGCCGGGGCCGAGCTTTCGACGTTGATGAACGTGCCGGAGTCGATGGATTCCGAGATGGAGACCATGGTGTCCAGGACGTGGTAGGCCAACTCGCCGGTGGCGCGGTGCGGGACGCCGGCGCGGAGGGAACGGGCCATGTCCAGCACGCCCATTCCACGGCCGTTGGCCGGCCCGGTGGCAGGAACGGTGGTCCAGTCCTCGTCACCGGCGCGCCAGAGCTTGATGTCACCGGTGAAGTAGTTGGGGTCCGGCAGCGAAATGGTGGCCTCGGTGCCCGTGATTTCCACGAAGCCCATGCGGGTGCGCGGAGACTCGAAGGAGAAGACACTGTGCGAGGAGGCACCGGACTCGAACTGCGCCATCGCCGAAACGTGCGTGGGCACCTCGACCGTGAACTCCTCGCCCGCCTTGGGCCCGGAGCCGATCACGCGCACGTCCTTGGCCTTGGACCCGACGGCGGCCACCTTGCGGATGGATCCAAAGGCCTGGACCAGGGTGGTGAGGTAGTAGGGGCCCATGTCGAACAGGGGACCGGCACCGTGCTGGAAGAGGAACGCCGGGTTGGGGTGCCAGGACTCCGGGCCGGGGGTCTGGAACGTGGTCATGGCCGTCAGCGGGGTTCCGATGTCACCCCGCCGGATCAGCCGCAGTGCGGTTTGCAGGCCCGCGCCCAGGAAGGTGTCCGGGGCACAGCCCAGGCGGATACCTGCGGCGTCGGCGGTCTTGAGCAGTCCCAGCCCGGATTCGCGGTCCAGGGAGAACGGTTTTTCGGTCCAGACGTGCTTTCCGGCGTTGACGGCGGCGGTGGCCACCTCCACATGCGCGGCGGGAATGGTGAGGTTGACGATGATTTCGACGTCGGGGTGGTTCAGGGCCTTGTCTACCCCGCCCCACTCGGCGATGCCGTACTCCTTGGCGCGGGCCTCGGCTGCTTCCTCGAAGAGGTCGGCGATGACGTGGACCTTCAGGTCCGGGAACGCCGTGAGGTTGTCCAGGTACTGCTTGCTGATCACGCCGGCGCCGATGACGCCGACGCCTACGGGTCCCTTGCGGGATGCTGTGGTGGTCATGCCTTGACTCCTTCGCCTGCGGCGTCCAGGAAGGACAGGCTTTGGGTGATGCCCTCGAAGATGTCGCCGGCGTAGTCGTCGAACTCCACGACGCCCACCTCGAGGGACTTCGCGGCTGCGATGACGTCCATGACGGGGACCTTGCCTTGCCCTGCCGGCTGCTGGGCCTTGTTGTCCTTGGTCAGCGGGCCGTCCTTGATATGGATGAACTTCACCCGGTCGCCGAGCCGCTGGAGGAGCTCAACAGGGTCCTGGCCACCGACGGCTGCCCAGTAGGTGTCCACTTCCAGGACCAGTTCCGGATCCAGCAGGGACTCGAAGTACTCCAGGGCGGTGCGGCCCTCGATGGTGGACTCCAGCTCCCAGGCGTGGTTGTGGTAGCCCACCCGGATGCCGTATTCGGCGCCCTTCCTGGCGGCGGCGTTAAGCTTCGCTGCCGTGGCCTGGATGTCTTCGGCTTTCTGCCAGTGCTCGGCGGGCAGGAACGGGTCGATGACGGTGGTGATGCCCAGCTCCTTGGCTGCCGAGAAAATCTCGTCCTGGTCCTGGCTCATGAGGGGTGCGTGGCCGGACGGGGCAGTGAGTCCGTTCTCCTTCAGGGCCGCGCCAAGTTCCTTGGCGGTGGCCACGAAGTTGTACGGCTCAACCTGGGTGTAGCCGATTTCGGCCACCTTCCTGATGGTTCCCGGGAGGTCCTCCGAAATGGCGTTGCGGAGGGTGTAAAGCTGCAGTGAGTAGGACATAAATTTCCTTTGTGGAGTGGTTGTTCAGGGGAAGTTGGGGTGTCAGCGTCCGGCGAGCGAGCCGCCGATGCCGCCGACGCTGAAGTACTTGTTCAAGGTGGCGAAGACGATCACGGGCGGGAGCATCATGACCACTGCCAGGGCCATGACCGAAGTCCAGTCCGTTGCGTTCTGCTGGAAGAAGGACTGCACACCCATGGGGAGGGTGAAGATTTCGTTGGAGCGCAGGAACACGATGGCTACCAGATAGTCGTTCCAGGCCAGGAGGAAGGCGAAGATCGCGGTGGACAGGACGCCGGGCAGTGAGTTCCGCAGGACCACCCGGGTGAAGGACCCGAAGACGGAGCATCCGTCGATCCAGGACGCTTCCTCCAGGCTGATGGGGATGGAATCGAAGTACGCCGCCATCATCCAGGTGGCCACGGTCATGGTGGAACCGACGTAGATGATGGTCAGGCCCAGGAGGTTGTCCACCAGGCCCATGCCGGCGAACAGGATGAACAGCGGCACCACCGAGGTGATGATGGGCAGCGACTGCATCACGAACAGCAGCAGCGAGTAGCCGGAGACTGCCTTGCTGCGGCCGCGGGAGAGGACGTAGCCGGCGGGCGCGGCGACGGCCACGGACACCACCACGGTGGAGAGGGTGGTGACCAGGCTGTTCTTGAGCCAGGTAGCGGCTAGGGTCTTGGAGAAGACATTGCTGAGGTTCTCGAAGGTGAAGCCGGTGGCAGTGCTGTTGGGTCCCGGCGTGAAGGCCAGGAGCACCGTGACCATGATGGGCACCAGGACGATTCCGGTGATGATCAGGATCGCCGCGAACCGCCACCAGCGGCCGCGCTGGCCGGCTTCCGACAGGGCCCTGCGCCGCTTGCCGGCATCAATGCCAAGAGACGGGCCGGATTCGGGATGGGCGTGGAGGACTGCGCTCATTATTCGACGCTCGACTTTCGGATCTGGCGGTACAGGATGACCGAGATGACCACCAGGGTCATGGTCATGAGGAAGGCGATGGCGACGCCGGGGCCGGTGGCGAAGTCCTGGAACACGGTCCGGTAGGCCAGGACCACCAGGGACGTGGTGGCGTTGACCGGCCCGCCGCCGGTGAGCAGGTAGATGGTGGGGAAGTCGTTGACGCAGAAAATAGTCATCAGGATCCAGCTGATGTACGTGGAGCGGGCGATCAGCGGCAGGGTGATCTGGGTGAACTGCTGCCAGCGGCTGGCGCCGTCCATGCTCGCTGCTTCATAGACAGTGGTGTCCACCGACGCCAGTGCAGCCGAGATCATCATCATCATGAACGGAAAGCTGACCCAGACCTTGAACACCATCACCGTGATGGAGGCCAGGGTGGGGTCGGCCAGGAAGAGCGGGGTGCCCATGCCCAGGTTCCGGAACAGCGACGGGATCAGGCTGTCCGGGGTGGCCACCAGCCAGTTCCAGGCAGTGGATGAGACCACGATGGGAACTACCCAGGGCAGGAGCAACAGGACTTTGAACGTGCCGCCGGCCGGGATCTTGGTGCGCAGGAGCAGGGCCAGGCCCAGCCCCACCAGCCAGGAGCCGAAAACGCCCACAATGGTGAACCACAGCGTGAACTGGGCAGCCTTCCAGAACGCCGGCGAGGTCAGGACGGTGGCGAAGTTCTGCCCGCCCACGAAGTTGCCGGTCTGGAGCAGGTTTCCGTCGTGCGTTGCCTGGACGGCGGCGTAGATCAGCGGGTAGCCGTGGATCAGGACAAGGAGGACGACGGAGGGGAGCAGGAGCCAGAAGAATGTCCTGGTGGCCTGCGCCGAAAGCTTGCTCTTGCGTTTTCCGGGGACGGCCCCGGACCCGCCGGGGGCAATCCCGCGGCGGGCCCGGGACAGGCCGGACTGGGTGGTGGTGCTGGACATGGGCGGTTCGTCCTACTTCTTCAGGACCGATTCGAGGCCGGACTGGAAGGTCTGCAGGGCAGTCTTGGCGTCTGCCTTTCCGGTGATGATGGTCTGGCTGAACTGGTTCAGTGCCTGCCCGCCGTCGAGTGCTGCAAGGTTGGCGTTCAGCTTGCTGCCCTGGGCAGCGAAGGTCTTGGCGATGGGCTGCCAGTCCTTGACGATCTTGACGTTGTTGGGGTCGTTGGCGAACTCGGGAAGCTCGGTGATCGACTTGAAGACCGGCAGGGCGGACATCAGCTTCTTCTGCCACAGCTGCTTGAGCTGGCCCAGGTAGTACACCAGGAACTCCTCCGAGGCCTCCTGCGAGGGGGTGTTGGTGTACATCATGATGTTGTTGGGGAAGACGATGGTGGCCTTGTCGCCGTGTGGTCCGGTGATGGGGTCTGCCACCAGGAGGTCGCCGGAGGTGTCGCCGACGCGCTGCGGGACGTTCACCTGGAACAGGCCGTAGCCTGCCTTTCCATCCTTCCACTGCGCCGACATGTTGTCCGTGGTGTAGCTGACTGCGGCGGGATCAATGATGCCGTTGGACACAAGTTCCAGGACGAACTCCATGGCCTCGACGTTGCGGTCGTTCATCAGGTCCAGCTCGCCGTCCTTGTTCCAGACACCGCCGCCGTTGTTGACCATCATCATGATCATGGAGTGGTTGGCGTAGTTGTTGCCGGCGCCGGCGCCGGTGGTGAAGCCGAACGCGCCCACCTTCTTCAGGGCCTTGCCCGCTTCAAGGAGGGAGGGCCAGTCCGTGGGAAGTGCCACGTTGGCCTTCTCGAACAGGGACTTGCGGTACCAGAAAACGCGCATGTCCAGCTGCCACGGGACGGCGACGTAGCCCTTGTCCGACTTGAACGGGTCCAGCACGCCGGGCAGGAAATCGTCGAACTGGCCGTTGGCCTTCAGCTTCTCGATAACCTTGTCCGCGTAGGCGATCTGGCCCTGCTGCTCGAACTGGAACGCCTGGAAGCCGCCGCCCGTGGACACAGCCGGGCCGGTCTTGGAGGCGATCGCCGAGGAGAAGGTCTGGTAGAAGTTGTTCCACTGGATGATCTGGTAGCTCGCCTTGGCGCCGTTGGCACCGTTGAAACCTTCCGCGATGCCCTTGGCGGCGTCGTTGTAGGCCGGTGTTGCCCACGGCATGTCCCAGAACTTCACGGTCCCGCCGGCTCCGCCTCCGCCGCCGCCCTGTGACGCCGAACCGCCGCCGCAGGCCGCGAGGAGGGGTGTTGCGGCAGCGGCAGCCGTCAGGCCCAGGAAACCGCGCCGGGAGAAGGAGCGGCGCTGTTCGGAAGTTGCGTTCATGATGTGTCCTTTCGGGACCGCTTGCGCTGAGCGCCGTTGGTGCGGTCCTGCTCATCGTTGAGAGTGGAGGTGGGACTGGATTGTTCGGTTGTGCTGTTCGGTTGCGTATCGGTGGGCTGGTTACGTGGCAGCGAGGGTTGCGTAGAGGTCGGTCAGCTGGGCGAACCCGGCCAGATCGTCCGGGCTGGTGCCGGCGCGAAGATGGTCCTTCAGGCGCCGCCACGCTGACCGGTGGGCGGATTCGTAAAGCGTGGGAAGCAAAAGTTCGCCTTGGGTCCCGGTGACCCGGACTTTCGCCGGCCAGGCGGCGTCCGGATCGGGAACCTGGACGCTGACTCCGCCATCGGCGGTGTAGAGGCGGATATCGACGCCGGCCATTCGGGCGGAGGTCAGCACGCCCTGGGCGGTGAACGGGGCTCCATTGGCCAGCCTGCCGCGCACCGCGTACCCGGTGGCGCCGCTGTGCAGGACCCGCACGCCGTCGAGCGGCCCGCAAACGGCCAGCAATGCGGCGAGATGGTCGACCAGGAGCCGCTGCGGATCCGTGCCGGGAGCCGCCGTCGCCACACTGTCCAGCAGTGAGGCGGTACCGGCGGCGCTGCGCACCGCATCACGGGCGTCGGGTTCCGTGGGATCACCCACCAGGGCCGGATTGGAGGCCCAGCGGAGGTCAAGGACGACGGCGGTTCCTGCGGCGCCTGCCGCTGCGGCCAGTTGCGTGGTGTCTTCGGGAGCAGGGTTGGCCACCACGATCCCGCGGGCGCCCGCCGCGACGGCATTGGCGGCCTCGGCGGTCCAACCGGGCTCGCCCGCGATCACCAGCACATCCGCGGTGCCCTGCCGGCTGTCCTGGGCGGGACCGAAGGTTTCAGGCAGTGAAGCCATGGTTTGGGTGACAGCGCCGGCTTCCCGGGCCCCGGTGCCCGCTGAAACTGTGTACTGGCCGCTCATGCCGAAACTCCTGCTTTTTCTGCGGCGCCGGCGTGTGCTGCCGCGGCGCTTGCCACCGTTGCTTCGGCGATGGCCAGGGCGAACGTGAGGTCGTCGATCAGGGTTTGGGCGGAGGGGGCCCGGCGGGTTCCCGTGGCGAGCCCGGCGAGTTCACGCCATTCGCCCTCGTAGCCGTTGTGGCCGTACGGGCCAAAGCCGGTGGTTTCGGTCCCTTTGCCACGGGAGATGGTGGCGACGGCGGAGCCGGCCTGGATATAGGACGGCGTGAAGTCGATGTGCAGGGCGGCATCATCCCCGATGGCCTCGAAGGTCCATTCCGGCTTCCAGGTGCTGTTCATGACGGCCCGCAGTTCGATAACGCGGGTGGGAGTGCGGAGCGAGACTGCGTAGCCGAACGGGCGGACGTGGAACGCGTGGAGGACCTCTACGTCGGCGAAGTCGGGCGTGAACCGGCGGACCAGGGGCAGGTCGTGGATGGCCAGGCCCATGATTCCGCCCTGCAGTGCGCCCTTGATGACCTCGATGTCCGAGTAGTCAGGGTTGCCTGCGGTGGGCCGGGTAATGATTTCCGTTGCGAAATCCTCGAACCGCGCATTGGGCGGCAACACGATCGAAGAGCGGATGGTGTGGACCTGCTCCGGGAGGTCACCCCAGTTCTGTTCAGCCGCCAGCCAGCCGGGATCGAACGTGTGCATGGCGCCGACGACGATCGGAACGCCGGTTTCGGTGCTGACGGCCGAGATGCGGGCTGCTTCTTCAGCATTCATGGCGAAGGGCTTTTCGCAGAGGACTGCCTTCTTGCCGGCCCTGCAGGCGGCGATGACCTGGTCTGCGTGGAACTGGTGCGGGCTGCAGATCGCCACGATGTCTACGCCGGGGTCCGCCAGCAGGGCCTCCATGCTGGTACCGGCCACGGCGCCGACACGGGCGGCCACGGAGGAAGCGACGGCAGAGTCCACATCCATGATGTGCCGCACTTCCAGGATGTCCTGGAGGCGGGCCAGGGCCGGGAGGTGGATGGCTTGGGTGACCGGTCCGGCGCCGAGGATGCCGACGCCGAGGGGGCGGCCTGCGGGCGCTGCGTGCTGGGACAAGTTCCTACCTCTTTGTAAGCGGACTCCGGGATGCTGGGCCATCACTGCGGCCGATGCCAGGCATCGGATTCGCAAATGTGCCGTGAGTCACAACCTAGGACTACTTTTGACACGCGTCAAGCAAAAGTTGTTTGTTGCGCGTCATTCTTCTGCCGTGATGACAGTAGTAAGTAAGAGTGTTATGACTTAGACATGACTCAAGCCACGGGGAAACAGGCCGCGAAAGACGCTGACGTCGGCAGCCTGTCGCGCGCGGGCGACCTCTTCCAGCTGCTCCGGGACGGCAGGGCCCGTACCCGTGCGGAGCTGGCCCTGACCACGGGGCTGGCCCGTTCCACCGTCGCTTCCAGGATCGACGCCTTGATGCTGTCCGGCCTGGTGGGTCCGGCAGGGGAGGCGCTCTCCAGTGGCGGCAGGCCGCCGTCGCGCTTTGCCTTCAACCCTTCCGCCCGCCTGGTCCTGGCGGTGGACGTGGGCGCCACGCATGTCATCGTGGCGGTCACCGACCTTGGCGGAACCATCCTCGCCGAACACCGGCTGGCCCAGCAGGTGGCCGACGGGCCGGAGGTGGTGCTGGACCGGGTAGTGGCGCAGGGCAAGGAGCTGCTGGCGTCCGTGGGACGCAGCGTGGGGGAACTCGCCGGCATCGGTATCGGGCTGCCCGGCCCGGTGGAACACGACACCGGCAAGCCGGTGAAGCCGCCCATCATGCCGGGGTGGGACGGGTTCGACGTGGTCAGCTACGTCCAGCGGTCCCTGCCGGTCCACGTGCTGGTGGACAACGACGTGAACATCATGGCGCTGGGGGAGCAGTCCGCGCACTGGCCCGAGCACAGCAACTTCTTCTTCGTGAAGGTGGCCACCGGCATTGGCTCCGGAATCATCAGCAACGGGGAACTGCAGCGCGGCGCCAACGGCACGGCGGGCGACCTGGGGCACGTCCAGGTGGCACGGGGCGCGGATGTCCTGTGTGCCTGTGGAAACTTTGGGTGCCTGGAGGCACTCGCGTCAGGTCCCGCCGTCGCGCGCTCCTTGAAGGAGCAGGGACTTGACGTGGCAATAGGCGCCGACGTGCTCCGGCTCGCCGCCGACGGCAACCTGCAGGCCATCCAGGCCCTGCGGCAGGCCGGACGGGACATCGGCGAGGTGCTGGCAACTGTGGTCAACCTGCTCAACCCGTCCGTCATCGTGGTGGGCGGCAGTGTCGGCGAGACGGGGGAGCACTTGGTGGCCGGAATCCGCGAGGTGGTGTACCGGCGCTCTCCGCCGCTGGCCACCTCGCACCTGCGCATTAACGTTTCGCGGGCCGGCGCCCATGCGGGCGTGCTTGGGGCCAGCCAGCTGGTCACCCAGTACGTCCTCTCGCCGGCCATTATCGAAGCGACGCTGACGGCCGCAGCAGTCGGGTAGCGCCGGGGTTTTCCGGCGCCACCCCCGGCGTTAGGCCTCGGCCTCCGGCTCAGGTGCCTCGGTCAACAGCAGTGCAGTGCCGCCATAGGCGGGCAGTTCCAGGAAGAAGCTGTGCAGGTCGTCCACCTGGCCCACTGTCTCGCCGCTGAAGAGGTCCGTGACGTTGGCGCCGGATGGCAGCTCGTTGGACTGGATGCTGCCGGCGATGTCCTGCCCGGAGAAGTTGAGCGCCGTGACCTGCAGCCTGCCGTCCGTCAGCCGGTTCACCAGCACCAGTGCGCTGCGGTTGGAGACGTCCGGCACGTCCAGCAGGGTGCCGGTGGCGATCCCGTTGTCCTCGCGGACCGCAAGGATCCGCTGCAGCCTGCGCGCGAACGAGTCCGGGTCCTTCAACTGTTCTGGTAGTGGCCCGTAGAGGCTGCGGGCCCGCGGCATCCCGGCCGATGACGTGGTTGCGTCCGGGCTGGTTCCCATGAGGTCGTGGGCACCGCGGTTGATCCAGCGGGTATCGCCCTGGGACGTGAGTTCCCGGACCCTGCTGCGGTCCAGCGCCTGGATGCCGGTGAGGTCCCAGCCGGAAAGCGCGAAGACGCCGGGCTGCAGGGCGTTGTACATGGCCAGGAGCAGGTGGACGTCCCGGATCTGGGCTTCCTGCTCCGGGGTGGCGGCGTCCGGGTCCTGGATTCCCAGGGCGGCCATGATGAAACTGACCGACGTGCAGGCAATGCCGTTGGTGGTGAACACGGCGTTGTAGGGCGCGTTTTCGCCGGTGAGCCGGTCCCGCAGGGTCTGCTGGACCTGCTCGGCCAGCTGTGCGCCGGTAAGTTCTTCGCCGTTGAGCTCAAACATCTCGTCCCGGTGCCCGGCCGCGAAGTGCAGGAGTTCGTAGGTGAGCTCGTCATGGTTCTGCAGGGCATGCACCAGCGAGGCCTGGTCGACGCCGATTTCCAGGGACAGCCGGAGGGTCAGCCGCAGGAACTCGGTGTCCGCGGTGACCAGGGCATAGTGGTACGCCGGCCGGGTGATGAAGTCGTAGGACAGGTCCGGGCCGGACTCCGAGGTTGCCTTGATGTCGTCGATGGTCAGGTTCAGTTCCTGGAAGGAGAACCCGCCCACCTTGCGGATCATGGATCCGATGAGTTGGTTGGCGGCCTCGGAGAGCGGGTGGCCTTCGGACCAGCCGGGCTGTTCCTCTGCGCTCTTTTCCACGCCCAGGAAGCCGTTGGCGTCAAGGCGCAGCGCTCCGGTGCCAAGGTCCACGAGCGAGTGCAGGGCATCGCCGACCACGAGCCGCATTCCGGCGAACGTGGGGTCCAGCCAGTTGATGGAGGGCTGCCCGGCCTTGAAGTAGTGCAGGTAGACCCAGCGGCGGGTTTGGCCGGTGGTGTCCACGATGGGCCGGGTGACGCTCCAGTTGGTTTCCTTTACCCCGGGCTCGTAGAAGATGACCCGCTGCAGCCGGCCGATGATGTAGCCGGCCTTCTGCAGCGCCTGCTCGGCGTCGGGGCTGAGGTTGACCGAATCGGCACCTTCGGGGACGTCCGGGAGCAGGTTCCAGTCCTCTTCCGGGATATCGATCATGTGGTAAATCCCGGGGTAGTCCCGGAAGTTCATTTCGGCGAGCCGGAAGTCGGCTCCCTTGCCGGTATGGCCGGGGACGATGTCGTCGATGATGGTGCCCTCGTGCTCAGCAGCCACCTCGCACATCCTGCGGAACTCGTCCTCGGTGCCGAAGACCGGGTCGATGGCCATGCTGATGCGGTCGAAGTGCCCGTCCACGCTGGGCGTGTGGGACCAGCCACTGATGCCGCCGGCAAGTTTCACGGGTCCGGTGTGGATGCCGCGGATTCCGATTTCGCGGAAGGCCTTCCACATCTGCGGGTCCCCCAGTGCCGAGAGGAACGACTGGCCGGTGGGGGTGATGAAGGACAGCGGGTAGGCGGTGAACCACACGGAGGCGCGTTCGACAGCGGCACGCGGGTTTGGGTGCGCGTACGAGTTTTGCCACATGCTGGCCTGGCCTGACAGCTGCCGGGCCAAGGTGTTCGCGTCCCCGAGCATGGCCTGGTTGCGCAGCCACTCCACATAGGCGGCGTTGCGCCCGTCGAATTCGAAGGATGGCCTGCTGCCGACGAACTGGCGCCGGCGGGCGATGGGCCGCAGTGCCTTCGGCCGGGCGGCAAAGAACTGCTCGTCGAAGTTGACGTCCAGTTCCGCTGCCTGCTCCGCAGCGCCCGCTTCCACTTCCCCGTTGCCTGCGGCTGTATCCGCTTCTGAAGTGTGCTCGCTGGTGCCCGGCTCCTGCATAAAGCTCCTCTTTCCATTGCTCGTTTCCGTGCTGGCATGGATGCTCCACGACCCCTTGCTCAAGGACAGGTACCCAAGCGAGCAGGGAGTATTCGGCGTTCCCTCTCCCGATGCTACTGCGCAGGGGGCCGGCGGAAGGGGACACCGGCGCGCCGCTCATCGGTAACCGGGGCGAATCCCCCTTGTTTCCCCGCTATTCCCCACCGGGGTGCAATGGGGTCGTATTCTTGAATCAGAGGTTTTGCAGTGGGCCGAAGCGCTGATAGCAGGGCTGGAGCATGGCCGCTGATCCCACGGGGCAGGTTGGCTGGGGACCGCTTCCAGTTACCACGGAGCCCGTTTTCGACAGCAAGGACGTTGAAGACTACCTCTGGGAAGTGACCCGCGACTTCATGACGGGTATCAAAGGTGAGCGCCGCAGCATCAGCTGGGCGGCCACCCTCTTTCGCCTGGGCAAGGCCCGCACCCTCGCGGCCAGTACCGAGCAGGCGCGCGAAGCGGACCGTGAGCAATGTTCCTTCGCCGATGGACCGGTGATGGAAGCCGTGCGCACTGGGGAATTCGTCCTGCTGTCAGATCTGAGCCGGGATCGCCGCTGGCCTGGGTATTCCAGTGCTGCCGCCGTCCACGGCGTGCAGTCCCTGCTCTCCGTCCCCATCCTCACCGAGGGTGCCACCAGCGCCGCCATCAACCTTTACTCACCGTCACCGCACACCTTCACCAGTGATGACCTGGTGCACAGCCAAAGCTACGCGCGGCAGGTGGCGCGGGCCCTGCGTGTTGTGGTCCGGGTGGCTGAGCGTGCGGAAACGACGGCGGGTCTCGCCGTCGTCCAAAGCTCCCTGGTCCTGGTGGACCTTGCGGTGCGCAGCCTCATGAACGAATACGGGCTCACCCGTGAGGGGGCGCTTCGGTTCCTGCAGACGCAGGCGCTGCACCACGAACTGGACCTCCGGGACGCGGCACTGAATGTGGTAGCCCCCAGCGGCATGGACCGTGGGGCCGGGCAGCCTTCCGGGCTGCGGCAGGAAACGTACGACGGCGTGTCGGAGCTCCCGCGGCCGTCGGCGGCGGGGCGTGACTTTCCAACCGGGTCGTCGCCCCGCAAGGACGCTGCGGCGGGGAAGGAACCCCCGCCCGCTGCAGAAGGGAGGACGGCATGACCATCGCGAAGCAGGAGCTGCGCTCCATTGCGGGAGGACCGGCCAAGCACCCCTGGCACCGGTTCGTCGCACTGGGGGACTCCTACACCGAAGGAATTGGCGACCCCGAACCGCAGAGCCTGGGCGGCCTGCGGGGCTGGGCAGACCGGGTGGCAGAGGAGCTGGCCGCCGGCCAGCCTGATTTCGCCTATGCCAACCTGGCCATCCGCGGCATGCTGCTGAAACAGATCCTGGACGGGCAACTGGCGCCGGCCCTGGCACTCAAACCCGACCTGGTAGCCATGTCCGGCGGTGGCAACGACATCGTGTTCCGCCACGGGGATCCGGACAAGCTGGCGGAAAAAATCGACGAGGCCGTGGGGGTCGTGACCGCCACGGGTGCCACCGTGCTGCTGTACGCCGGGCCCGACTGGGGGAATACGCCGGTCTTTGGCAAGATCCGTGGCCGCGTGGCCATCTACAACGAGCACCTGCACCGGATCGGGGCCAGGCACCACGCCATCATGGTTGACCTGTGGTGCCTGCCCGAGCTCCAGCACGCGCTGATGTGGGACCCGGACCGGCTGCACCTGTCCCCGCTGGGCCATCACTCTGTTGCCGTGGCCACCCTCAACGCCCTGGGCGTGGCGCACGCGCTCAAGCCGCTCCAACCACGGCCGCTTCCGGCCCACGGGTGGACGCAGGCCCGGGCCGAGGACCTGGTGTGGGCGCGGCAGTATTTCGTGCCGTGGGTGCTGAAGCGGCTGCGCCCGCACCAGTCCGACGGCTCTTTGGCGGCGAAGCGGCCGCTGCCGGTTCCGGTGTTCGGCCTTGGCCGTCCAGGTCCGTTCCCGCCGGGCCACCCGGTCGCGGGCCTGCACGCCGGGATGGCGGGCGGCCCGGCACCGGAAGGACATGCGGCCTAGCTGCTACGCGACTGGCGTGCGGACGGGCAGGGTGGCTTAGCGCTTCTTCGGTGCGCGTTTCGCGGCGGCCTTCATCGCGGCCTTGGCCGCGGGAGGCAGCACTCCCTGCTCGGTTTCGGGTTCGGCCGCCGTTCCCCGTGCCTTCGCCACCGCCTTCATGCCGTGGTAGATCACCAGCGCGGCAGCGGAGCCCAGGGCGATGCCGGTGAACTTCAGGTCGCCGATGGTCCACGTGTAGTCGGCGATGCCGATGATCAGGGCCACGGCCGCGGTGGTCAGGTTGACGGGGTTGGAGAAGTTGACCTTGTTCTGCACCCAGATCTTCACGCCCAGGACGCCGATCATGCCGTACAGCATGGTGGCCGCGCCGCCCAGCACGCCTGCCGGGACGGTGGCAATCAGTTCGCCGAACTTCGGCGAAAAGCTGAGCAGGACGGCGAACATGCCCGCCACCCAGTAGGCCGCCGTCGAATACACCTTGGTGGCCGCCATGACGCCGATGTTTTCCGCGTAGGTGGTGGTGCCGGAGCCGCCGCCGAAGCCTGCCAGCATGGTGGCGGCACCGTCAGCCATCAGCGCGCGTCCGGAGACGCCGTCGAGGTTCTGCCCCGTCATGGCCGCAACCGACTTTACGTGGCCGATGTTCTCCGCCACCAGCACCAGGACCACCGGGACGAACAAACCCAGGACACCGATGTGGAACTCGGGGGTCTGGAAGTGCGGCAGGCCAACCCAGGCCGCGGCGTCCATCTTGTCGTACTTCACCTCACCGCGGAGCATGGCCACGACGTAGCCCACCACCACGCCCACCAGGATGCTGAGCCGGCCCAGGATCCCGCGGAACAGGACGCTGACCAGGATGATGGTGACCAGCGTGACCAAGGCGGTGATGGGGGCAGCGTCGAAGTTCTGCTTGGCGGCGGGGGCCAGGTTCAGGCCGATCAGCGCCACGATGGCACCGGTGACGATGGGCGGCATCAGCCGGTTGATCCACCCGGCGCCGAATTTCTGCACTACTGCGCCCACCAGGGCCAGGGTGGTGCCGGCCAGCACCACGCCGCCAAGCGCTCCGGGGATGCCGAACTGCGCCTGGGACGCGGTGATGGGCGCGATGAACGCAAAGCTTGAACCCAGGTAGCTGGGCACCCGGCCCTTGGTGATCACCAGGAACAGCAGCGTGCCGATGCCGGAGAAGAACAGCGTGGTGGCCGGCGGCATCCCGGTGATGATGGGAACCAGGAAGGTGGCGCCGAACATGGCCACCACGTGCTGCATGCCCACGCCAATGGTCAGCGGCCACGCCAACCGCTCGTCCGGGGCCACCACCTGGCCGGGCTTGATGTTTTTGCCGGTGCCGTGCAGCTTCCATTTGATTCCGAGCATGCTCATGGGAAGGGATGCCTTTCAGGGGGTGCCGCGAGGGGGCGAAGATCAACTCGCTCAAGAATACCGCCAAGTTTTTCGCGCAGCCCTGCTGTGTCCAAGGTCACCCGGCGTCACGGGAAGAGGAGGAAAGCACTTGAAGTTGCAACCATGGAAAGCAACAGAGGCCACCCCGGCAGGCGGGCGGCACAGCGAAAGGTAAGCCAATGACCATTGCCCATGACGAAGCGGTTATCGACTCGGCAGCCGTGGACGCCATCTTCGCCCAGGCCCGCACCGCCAACTCCTTTACCGGTGAGGTGACCGAGGAGCAGGCACAGGCCATCTACGAGCTCACCAAGTTCGGCCCCACCGCCTTCAACTCCCAGCCGCTGCGGGTCACCTACGTCCGCTCGCCCGAGGCCCGCGCCACGCTGGTGGACGCCCTGTCCCGCGGCAACCAGGCCAAGACGGCCTCCGCACCGCTGGTAGCCATCCTCAGCTATGACACCGACTGGGCCGGCAAATGGGACAACTTCCTCCCCGGCTACAACGCGCCGAAGGCCATGTACGACGCCGATCCCGCCCTGGCTGCCGCCACCGGCAACAACAACGCGCACCTGCAGGCCGGCTACTTCATCCTGGCCGTCCGCTCCCTCGGCTTCGCCGCCGGCCCCATGACGGGCGCCGACTTCGACGCGATCGACGCCGCCTTCTTCCCCGCCGGCGACCAGAAGAGCTTCCTGGTGGTCAACATCGGCCAGCCCGGTGAAGAGGCCTGGGGCGAGGCAAAGCCGAAGTTCTCCTACGGTGAGGCCGTCCGCACCGTCTAACGTCTGCCCCCCAACAATCGCCCGCTCACTTTTGACGGTCTTTTAGGGAACGCCCGCTCACGATGGTGAGCGGGCGTTCGTTGTTTTACCGTCACATGTGAGCGGGCGTTGGAATATCCGTTGCCAAAAGTGAGCGGGCGTTGGAGGGGCGGGTGGGAGACTGGGGTATGGCGATGCGGAACCTGATCTTTGTGGCCTTCGTCGAGCCCGTGGCTGAGGGCCAGGCTTTCCCGCGGACTGACTGGCCGCTGCACATCACCCTGGTGAGGTTCGACGCCGGCAGCCAGGACAGTGCCGACATCGCCGAACGCATCGCCGGGCTGGCCCACGCTGCCGCCGCCACAGCGCTCGGTGCCGGACTGACAGTGGGGAAGGACGCCGCTTTCGGGCGCAACGGCTCCGTCCCCGTCAACCTCGTGCAACCGCACCCAGCCCTGCAGGAACTGCACGAGCGGCTGGTGCAGGTGGTGACGGATGCGGGCGGCAGGATCCTCACCCCGCACCACACCCTGACCGGCTACCGCCCGCACGTCTCCCACCAGGCGGTCACGAACCAAACCAGCACCAGCCCGGCCACCGCAGAAACTGAGGCCAAGCGACTCCACCCGGGTGACGCCGTCGTGCTTGACCGTATTGCCCTGGTGGACATGGCCCCCGAAGGCGACCACACCATCAGGCGGATCCTCCGCCTCTGGCGCCTGGAAGGTGGAAGCTAGGCGATAACGCTGTCCACCAGTGCCTTGGCCTCGGCCTGCACCTGCTTCAGGTGCTCCTCGCCCTTGAAGGACTCGGCGTAGATCTTGTAGACGTCCTCGGTGCCGGACGGGCGGGCAGCGAACCAGGCGTTCTCGGTGACCACCTTCAGGCCGCCGATGGGCGCGCCGTTGCCAGGGGCCTCGGTGAGCTTGGCCGTGATGGTCTCGCCGGCAAGTGCGGTAGCGGTGACATCCGCAGCGGAAAGCTTGCCCAGCTTCGCCTTCTGCTCGCGAGTGGCGGCCGCGTCAATCCGTGCGTAGACCGGGGCGCCGAACTGGTCCGTCAGGCCCTTGTAGAGCTGGGACGGGGACTGGCCGGTCACGGCGGTGATCTCGGAGGCCAGCAGGGCCAGCAGGATGCCATCCTTGTCCGTGGTCCACACACTGCCGTCCAGCTTGTTGAAGGAGGCACCGGCGGATTCCTCGCCGCCGAATGCGCCTTCGCCGGACAGCAGGCCGGGGACAAACCACTTGAAGCCCACCGGAACTTCAACAAGCTTCCGGCCCAGGCTCTCGGCCACGCGGTCGATGATCGAGGAGGACACCAGGGTCTTGCCCACCACCGAGGCCGGGTTCCAGCCGCTGCGGTTGCGGTAGAGGTAGTCGATGGCCACGGCCAGGTAGTGGTTGGGGTTCATCAGGCCGCCGTCGGGGGTGACGATGCCGTGCCGGTCGGCGTCGGCGTCGTTGCCGGTGGCCACGTCGAAGGCCGGCTGCCCGGAAGCTGCGGCGTCGGACATGCGCTGGATCAGCGAGGCCATGGCGGACGGCGACGAGCAGTCCATACGGATCTTCTCGTCCCAGTCGAGTGTCATGAAGGCCCACTGCGGGTCCACCGTGGGGTTCACCACGGTGAGGTCCAGGTGGTGGCGCTCGGCGATCTCACCCCAGTAATCAACGGAGGCGCCGCCCATGGGATCCGCACCGATCCGGACGCCCGCGTTGCGGATAGCGTCCAGGTTCAGGACGGACGGAAGGTCGTCCACATAGCTGCTCAGGAAGTCGAACTTTCCGGTGGTGTCCGCGGACTGGGCTTCCGCCAGCGGGATCCGCTTCACGCCGCGCAGTCCGTTTTCCAGCAGTTCGTTGGCGCGGTTGGCAATCCAGCCGGTGGCGTCCGAGTCAGCGGGGCCGCCGTGCGGAGGGTTGTACTTGAAGCCGCCGTCGGCCGGTGGGTTGTGGCTGGGCGTGACCACAATGCCGTCAGCCTGCGGTGCACCCTGTGCCGCCTTGCGGTTGTACGTGAGGATGGCATGGCTCAGCGCCGGGGTGGGGGTGTAGCCGTGGCGGGCGTCGACCAGGACCTGGACTCCATTGGCTGCCAGCACCTCCAGGGCCGAGTTCTGTGCCGGCTCGCTCAGCGCGTGCGTGTCCTTGGCCAGGAACAGCGGGCCGGTGACGCCCTGCGCTGCCCGGTATTCGACAATCGCCTGGGTGATGGCCACGATGTGCTGCTCGTTGAAGGAGGCCTTGAGGCTGGACCCCCGGTGCCCGGATGTTCCGAACACCACGCGCTGCCCGGGATCACCAAGGTCCGGTGCGATGTCGTAATACGCGTCAAGGAGCGCAGTGATGTCAACAAGGTCCTGGGGTTGGGCAACTGTGCCCGCGCGGCTAGCCATGGCTCCAGCATGCCAGAACCTGGCAGGAGTCAAAACGACCCGCCCAAAATCCGGACCCTGTGACACGCCATGACGCCCACACCCAAGTAGTCCATCTGAGTACACGGCCCGGAAAGTACCTATATACCCGCGCTTTCCCGTCCTGCTAACTTCGAAAAAATTCCAGGAAGAAAACCGGAAGGAACGGACGACGGCGGGGCGCCGGCGTCATCCCATCGGCAAGGAAACGGGGACGTCCAATGGGGGCAGGAGACGGGGCAGCGGAGCAGTCCAGGCTGGCGGCCGAGCGCGTTGCCCGCCTGAAGCGCCGGCTCGACCAGGCCGAGTGCGCGACAAAGTCGTGGGATGCCGGGGCCGTGGGGGAGCGGGTGGTGGCCGACAAGCTCAGCGAGTTGGTCCCGCGCGGCTGGTACGTGCTGCACGACGTCCACTGGCCGGGCCGCCCCAAGGCCAACCTTGACCACGTCCTTGTGGGTCCCGGCGGGGTAGTGGTGATCGATTCCAAGAACTGGACCGGTGAAGTCCGGGTGGCATCGGGTGTGCTGTGGCAGGACCGCTATGCCCGTACCCAGGCGGTGGAAGGTGCGCTGGCCCAGTGCGCTGCCGTTGCTTCCGTGCTGTCTCCGCCGCACCGCAGGCTGGTGCGTCCGCTCATCTGCATGGCCGCGCAGCCGGACGTGTTCGGGGTGACCGACTCGGACGTTGCCGTGGCCGGTTTCCAGCGGGTAGTGGCGGCCATCGAGGCGCTCCCGGCAGTGCTCGACCAGCAGGCAGTTGTGGGGCTGTACGCCCAACTGGGCCAACAGCTCACCCATGAGCAGGAGCCCGGCATCACTGCCCTTCGGAACGTGCGCCCGGGAACCGTGGTGCGGCCGGCAGGAGCACTTCCCCCCGCCGGCCCCTCGGCCGGCCCGCAGCGAAAGTCCAGTTCAGACGAGGATGCGGACCGGACTCGAAGTGTGTCGAGGCACCCCGCCGGCCGTGCCCTGCCTGCGAAGGGAGCGGCAAAAGGAACGCCGGCAAGAAAGTCCACGGGAGACCGGCAGGCAGTCCCGGGACACCAGGCGGGAACGCCGGGGCGACCAATCCGCCACGGCCGGAACGGCAAAGCGCAGCAGCAGGGCGTTACCAGTGGAGGAAAGCTCGCCCTCCTGGCGGCCTTCGTCATTTTTGCCGTCTATATCCTGCCCTACTTGGGCCGGTAGCTTCCCCCGATTCACCCGGCCGCAGCTGGTCTTTGGCGGCGCTGCGCACTGCGGCGGTGACCCGGTTGAGCCGTTCCGAATCGAGCGTCCAGGCCTGCCAGTAAAGCGCCACGTCCTGGTAGGCGGTGTCATCCAACCGGACCAGGACGCCGTCGGCCAGCTCATCGGTGAGCTGGAGTTCCGGGATCATGCCCCAACCCAGCCCGGCTGTGACCGCGGCGAGGAATCCCTGGGAGGAAGGCACCAGGTGCGTGGGCGGAAGCTGCAGCACTTTTTTTGCGGCGAGCAGCTGCTGCTGCAGGGTGTCCTTCGTGTTGAATTTCAGGACCGGCATTGCGGCCCAATCCAAGCGCCCGGATGCGGAAAAGCGCCGCCGCAGCCCCGGGGCAGCCACCGGGATGTACCGCATGGAGCCCAGCAGGTCCACCCGGCAGCCGCTCACGGGAACAGGATCCGAGGTCACAGCCCCCATGACGTCCCCCTCGCGCAGCAACTGGCTGCTGAAGCCCTGGTCCTCCACGTGGAGATCGAGGGTGGTGTCCTCCCATTGCGCGGCCTGATGCAGGACGGGGACAAACCAGGTGGCCAGTGAATCCGCATTGATGGCCACCGGCAGGTGGGCCCGCGCGTTCATTCCTGAACCAAGCGCTGCCGCTGTCTCCGCCTCCAGTACCTGCACTTGGCGGGCCATCCGCAGCAGCAGCGCACCGGCGTCGGTGGCGGTGCAGGGCAGCCGGCGGCGTACCAGGACCTGGCCCACCGAGGCTTCTAGGGCCTTGATCCGCTGGCTCACGGCGGAAGGGGTGATTCGAAGCAGGTCCGCGGCTGCCTCGAACGTTCCCTCGTCGACAACCGCCACGAGGGCTTTCAGGTGTTCCAGGTTCATAAAGACATCCTAATGATTCCCCAAGATCCTTTATTTGCCTGAACTTCGCCTAGATCCTACCTTCGTCCTTATGTGGACCGCAGGAATAACCGGAATGCTGACAGGCCTCGCACTGATCGTGGCCATCGGCGCGCAGAACGCCTTCGTGCTGCGCCAAGGCATCCGCAGGGAGCACATCGGTGCGGTGGTGGCCGTGTGCATGGCGGGGGACGCCGTGCTGATTGTCGGCGGGACGGCGGGGATCGGTGCGATCGTCACCCACTTCCCGGCGGCGCTGGAAGTCCTGCGCTGGGCCGGGGCCGCCTACCTGCTGTGGTTCGCGATGCGCTCCTTCATGGCTGCGATGAAGCCCTCGGCCCTGGCAGGGCAGGCGCCCCGGTCGAAGAATTCGGTGATTGCCACCACCGCCGCCCTGACCTTCCTCAACCCCCATGTCTACCTGGACACCGTGGTGCTGCTGGGCAGCCTGGCCAACCAGCAGGGCCACGACCTGCGCTGGATCTTTGCCGCAGGCGCGGTCACCGGGAGCGTGCTGTGGTTCTTTGGCCTGGGGTACGGGGCCAGGGCGCTGGCAGGCGTGCTCAGCAGTCCCCGCACCTGGCGATGGATCGACGGAGCCATCGGCGTGCTGATGGTAATCCTGGCCATCCGGCTGGCGCTGCACTGAAGTAGGCTGTAGCCAGATTCATAGGGGAGAAATCATGAGCAACCAGCCATCCCAGGGACCTGACTACCAGCGCAGCGGTTCTTCGCCCTGGCCCGGCTACCAGCCGCCGCCGCAGAACCAGGGGCCTTCCTACGGGCAGCCGCAGTATGGCCAGTCCCAGTACAACCCGGGGCAGTACGGCCAAGGACAGTACAACAACGCCCAGTACGGCCAGCCCCAGTACTTTGGCCAGCCGTACTACGGCAGGGCGGTGGAACCGAAGACCCTGAGCATCGCCAGCATGGTCTGCGGCATCGCGTCGGTGATCATGGGCTGGCTGCTGCTGCCCCAGTTCGCCGCCATCATCACCGGCCACCTGGCCCTGCGCCGCGAACCCTCGGGCAAGGGAATGTCCATCACCGGCCTGGTGCTGGGCTACCTCTGCCTGCTGGGCTACGGCGCCATCTGGCTGCTGTTCATCATTGGCCTGGCCGTCGCCGCCACCACAGGGTCGAACACCGGCACCTTCTAGCAGCAGGTTCCCGCGGGCCTACGCCCTTGGCTGACCTAGCGGAGCAGTTCCACGTCCGAGACCAGCTCGATGTGCGCCAGCATGGCCTTCGCGGCGGCATCCGCGTCTTGCGCGCGGATTGCGTCGGTGATCTTGCGGTGCGAGGCGAGGGATTGCTCGGGGCGTCCGGGCTGGCCCAGCGACTCCATCCGGGTTTCCAGGATCATCTCGGCGATGAAGGCCATCAGCTGCGCGAGCACCGAGGAGTGGGCTGCGGCGGTGACGGCTTGGTGGAACAGTTCGTCGCCCTGGGCGCCGCGGTCGCCGTCGTCGATTTCCTTCGACATGACGTCCAGGGCGTTGTCGATGGCGGCCAGGTCTGCGTCGGTCCGGCGTTCCGCCGCGAGGGCGGCAAGCTTGACTTCCAGGGTGCTGCGGGCTTCCACGATTTCCGGCAGCCGGCTCTGGTGCTCGCGCAGGCCCTTGACCACCGAGGCGACGCTGGGCCGCCGGGCCAGGACGGCGCCGGTGCCATGCTGCACATCGATCACGCCCAGTACTTCCAGGGCCACCAGGGCCTGGGCCAGCGTGGCGCGGGAAACCCCAAGCCGCTCCGCGAGGTCCCGTTCCGCCGGGAGGAGGTCGCCGGGCTTCAGCTGGGCGGACTCAATGTACGCAAGGATCTGCTCCACCAACTGTTCGTAAAGCCGCGGCCGCGAGACCCGCTCCAGGCCCAGCCGTGCTGTCTTCTCCACAAAGCCCTCCCTCGGACGTACCGGATCAGGATACCTGCTTCGTCTATTGACAGATAGACTCACTGTCTAAGAGGCTAGTCCAGTGAGCCAGTAACTCACGTCACACTCCTCGCACCCCCAATGGAGAACCAACGATGTCCGCTCCTGTCTTATCGATCATCATCCTGGCGGCGATGTTCCTGCTCGCCACCGTCCTGCCCCTGAATATGGGGGCGCTTGCCTTCGTCGGCGCGTTCCTGCTCGGCGCCCTGGTGCTGGGCATGTCCACCAACGAGATCCTGGCCAACTTCCCCGGTGGCCTCTTCCTGACCATCGTCGGCGTCACGTACCTGTTCGCCATCGCGCAGAACAACGGCACCATCGACCTGCTGGTCCGCGGCGCGGTCAAGCTGGTAGGCAGCCGCGTGGCCCTCATTCCCTGGGTCATGTTCGCCATCACCGCCGTCATTACCGCCGTGGGCGCACTGTCTCCCGCCGCCGTCGCCATCATCGCTCCCATCGCCCTGAGCTTTGCCGGCAAGTACAAGATCAGCCCGCTGCTGATGGGCATGATGGTGATCCACGGCGCCCAGGCCGGGGGCTTCTCGCCCATCGCGGTCTACGGCGTTACGGTCAACGGCATCCTTGCCAAGACCGATCTCGCCTTCAGCCCCACCGCACTGTTCCTCTCGAGCCTCATTTTCAACCTGGTCATCGCAATGGTGCTCTTCGTGGTCCTGGGCGGCAAGAACCTCCTGTCCTCCAGGGTGGGCCACTTTGTGGAGCAGGCGGCCGAGGCCCGCATGTCCGTCAGCGTCGGTGCCAAGGCCGCCGGCGGCGACGTCCCGTTCAAGGGCTTCGGCTCCGGCATGTACGGCCCCCGGGACCCCGCCGGCGACGGTATCGCTGCCACCAAGGAGCGCAAGGACCGGATCCCGCAGCTGGTCACCATTGCCGGCCTGATTGTGCTGGCGGTCGTGGCCCTCGGTTTCAAGATGGACGTCGGCTTTGTGTCCATCACCATCGCCATTGTGCTGGCCCTGGTGTCACCCGCAGCGCAGAAGGGCGCCATCAACAAGATCAGCTGGTCCACAGTGCTGCTGATCTGCGGCATGCTGACGTTCGTTGGAGTGCTGGAGGAAGCCGGCACCATCAAGTTCGTGTCCAGCGGCGTGGCCGACATGGGAATGCCGCTCCTTGCAGCCCTCATCATTTGCTTCATCGGCGCCGTGGTGTCCGCCTTTGCGTCCTCCACTGCCATCCTTGCGGCCCTCATCCCGTTGGCCGTCCCGTTCCTTTCCACCGGCGAAATCGGCGCCGTGGGCGTTATCTGCGCGCTCGCCGTCTCCGCCACCATCGTGGACGTCTCGCCGTTCTCCACCAACGGCGCCCTGGTGCTCGCCAACGCCCCCGAGGGCGTGGACAAGGACCAGTTCTACAAGCGGATCCTCGGCTACAGCGGGATCGTCATCGTGGCCGGACCCGTCCTGGCATGGCTGGCATTGGTGGTCCCCGGCTGGCTCTAACGGCAACCGCACCCCAACCCAGCCTGTTTTTTAGAGAGGAAACCAGAACATGAGCACCGAGAACCGCCAAGGCCCCCTGGCCGGGCACACCGTCGTCGACCTCAGCCGGGCACTGGCCGGACCGCACGCCGGCATGATGCTGGCGGACCTCGGCGCCCGTGTCATCAAGGTGGAAAACCCGGGCACGGGGGATGACACCCGGGGCTGGGGCCCGCCCTTCGTGGGCCCCGAGGACGACCTGCAATCCACCTACTTCATGTCCTGCAACCGCAACAAGGAATCCATCACCCTTGACCTGAAAAGCGACGACGGCAAGGCAGTGCTCCGCGGCCTGCTGGAACGGGCAGACGTGGTGATCGAGAACTTCCGGCCGGGCGTCATGGACCGGCTGGGCTTCTCAACCGGCGCCATGCACGAGATCAACCCGCGCCTGGTGATCCTGTCCATCACCGGCTTTGGCCATGACGGGCCCGAATCCCAGCGCAGCGGCTATGACCAGATCCTGCAGGGTGAAGCCGGCCTGATGTCCCTCACCGGGTCGGGCCCGGACGATCCCCAGCGGGTGGGGGTTCCCATTGCCGACCTGCTCTCCGGGATGAACGGGGTTGCCGGCGTGCTGGCCGCCCTGGTGGAGCGGAACCGAACAGGCCAGGGCAAGGTGGTGCGCACGTCGCTGCTGGCATCGCTGATCGGGGTCCATGCCTTCCAGGGCACCAGGACCACCGTCGCCGGCGAAGTTCCGCAGGCCCAGGGCAACCATCACCCGTCCATCGCCCCCTACGGCCTGTTCAAGTGCAAGGACGGCAGCGTGCAGATCAGCGTCGGCAGCGAGAAGCTGTGGCAGTCGTTCGCTGCGGCCTTTGGCCTGGACCCGGCCGCCCCGGGCTTTGCCAGCAATGCCGAAAGGGTGCGGAACCGCGCAGAGGTGATTGCCGCCGTCGAACGGGCCTTTGCGGCGTTCGGCGCGGAGGAGTTGCTGCAAAAACTGAACGACGCCGGGATCCCGGCCGGGAAGGTCCGCTCACTGGACGAGGTGTACGCCTGGGAGCAGGTGGCGTCCCAGGGGCTGGTGGTGGATGTGGAGCATCCCCTGCTCGGCAAAGTCAGCCTGCCCGGCCCGCCGCTGCGGTTCTTCGCCCCCGGCGACGCCGCCGAAACCACCGGGAAGCACCATGATGCCCCGCCGCTGCTCAACGAGGACGGGCCGGCGATCCGGGAGTGGCTGGGCCTCGCTTCTGCGGCCGGCAACGGCACGGCTCCCGGGGCCGAATAGCATGGCGACGGCGGAGAAGGTGCGGCACTTGAAAGCGACCGAACTGCTGGATGCGGTGGTGGACCCGGGTTCATTCATCTCATGGGATACGGAGCCGGAACAGCCGGTCCTGTCCTCTGAGTACGCCCGCGACCTGGCCAGGGCCCGCGAACGCAGCGGCGCGGACGAGTCGGTCATCACCGGTGCCGGTTTCATCCGGGGCCGCCGGGTGGCGCTGATCGTCAGCGAATTCTCCTTCCTGGCCGGGTCGATAGGCCACGCGGCGGCGCAAAGGATCGTTGCCGCCGTCGAACGTGCCACTGCGGAGGGCCTGCCGCTGCTGGCCGGCCCCGCGTCCGGGGGGACGCGGATGCAGGAAGGGACGCTTGCGTTCCTGTCGATGGTCAAGATCACCGGTGCCGTCCGGGCGCACCGCCAGGCCGGGCTTCCGTACCTTGTCTATCTGCGACACCCCACCACCGGCGGCGTCATGGCATCCTGGGGATCGCTGGGGCACATCAACGTGGCCGAGCCCGGGGCGCTGCTGGGATTCCTGGGCCCGCGGGTGTACGAGGCGCTGTACGGCGAACCGTTCCCTGAGAACGTACAGGTGGCGGAGAACCTCTTCCAGAAGGGTTTGATCGACGGCGTCGTGGAACCAGGCGACCTGGCCGACCTGGTGGGCCGGGCGCTGGACATCCTGGCCATGAAGGAAGGTGCCGCTGCAGGGGTTCCCGCTCCGCCCGAGACCCTCAACGTCCGCCCCTCGACCGTTGATGCCTGGACGTCCATCGAGATCTCGCGGCGGCAGCGGCGGCCCGACCTCCGCCAGTTGTTGAAGTTCGGTGCCACCGACGCGCTGCCCCTGAACGGGACCGGGCAGGGCGAGAAGGACCCGGGTCTGCTGTTGGCCCTGGCGCGCTTTGGCAGCCAGCCATGCATCGTGCTGGGGCATGCGCGTCCGCTGCGGAAGGACGCGGCCGGCATGGGGCCAGGTTCGCTGCGGGAAGCGCGCCGGGGGATGAAGCTGGCGGAGGAGTTGCGCCTGCCCCTGCTCACGGTCATCGACACCGCGGGCGCAGCCCTGTCGCAGGAGGCGGAGGAAGGCGGGCTTGCGGGTGAGATTGCGCGCTCGCTGCACGAACTGATCGGGCTGGAATCACCGTCGGTCTCCGTGCTGCTGGGCCAGGGCGCAGGGGGCGGCGCCCTTGCGCTGCTCCCGGCCGACCGGACCATCGCGGCGCAGCACAGCTGGCTTTCGCCGCTGCCCCCGGAGGGTGCCAGTGCCATCGTGCACCGGACCACCGCGTTCGCCCCGGACATGGCGCAGGCACAGGGTGTGAACGTCACGGCACTGTATGCCAACGGCCTGGTGGACCACATCGTGGATGAGCGCGGCGATGCTTCTGTGGAACCACGCGAGTTCTGCAGCCGGATGGCCAGGGCCATTGAGTACGAGCTGGCTTCCGTGGCCGGTGTTCCTGTGCCTGAGCTGGTGGCGGCCCGGGCCCGCAAGTTCGCCAGCCTGGGCTCCCGCTGACGCTCGGTTCCGCCGAGGGGCGCCGGGGTGTCCCGGTGCCTCACGCTCTGGCCGCCTGATCCGGCCGGCGTTCCTAATCAGGCTTGTCCGGGGTGTACAGAGCCATGAGGACGCCGGTGCTTGTATGGTCGGCTTCGATGAGCCGCAGCGGGGTTTTGGTGCCGCCCGCGAAAAGCTGTTGCCCGTTGCCCAGGACGACCGGGTGGATCATCAGCAGGTATTCGTCAATCTGGCCAGCGGCCATGAGTGCGCGGATCAGCACTCCGCTGCCCATGATGACGAGGTTGGAGGCGAAGCTTTCCCGGAGTTCCTGCACGGCCGCGGGAACGTCACCGTGCAGGAGCATGGAGTTCGGCCACTCCAGCCTGGTTGCCGGATCCCTGGTAGCGACGTACTTCGGCGTGTTGTTCAGGGCCTCCTTGAAGGGGCCGCCCTGGGCGTTCCATGACGCGAGGAGCTGCCCGTAGGTACGCCGCCCGAACAGGAAGGCATGGTCCGGACCCATCCGTTCGCCCATCTTCTGCACCGTGGCCTGGTCGGCGTAGGGAACCGCCCAGCCGCCGTCGCTGAATCCGCCCCGCGTATCCTCATCCGGCCGGCCGGGACCCTGCATGACGCCGTCGAGCGTCACGTGGTTCATCACCACAATCCTGCCCATCGCCAGCAGCCTTTCCTTGCCGGGCGTCTTTCTGTATTGGCCGTGCCCCTACCTGCGCTGCTGGACCCTGGACCGGTGGGCGTTCCTGCGCAGCTGCAGGATCCGGGCGCCGCCTGCCACGGCCACCAGGACGGCGCCAGTCACGGCGGCGATGAACAGTGCCATGCCCAACGGGACGGATCCTTCGAAGCCCAGGAACTTCACCAGTACCAGCTCCTGGTTCTGGAGGATGAAGATGATCAGCAGGATCAGCAGCACCAGGGCTGCTACCACGGCCGCCCAGATGACACCGGTGCGCGTGACTTTGCGTTCCGGAGCGCCGCCGGCCCTTGGGGTGGTTCCGGCGGCAGGTGTTCCCGGCTCACCCGCTGAGTAGGATGGCGCGTTGCCGTAGGTTGCGCGGTCTGCTGACGGCTGGGCTGTGTTCGACGGCGTCATGTTTGAGGGTGCTGCGTTCGACGGCGTCATGTCGGTGTCCGTTTCCGGCCGACGGTCGGGCCCCGGAGTGTATTGTCCTGCGCTCATGCTCATCCCCTTTCCCAGAATGCTAAGCATGCTTATTGTTCAACCATAGACGCACTGCTGGGACAGCACAACGACCGGCCGGGCCGGCGGCGCCGTGAGTTGCGGCCGTAAGCTGCTGCATTTGGGGCAGGCTGCAGGGAAGACCGCGGAGGGGCCCTCCATGAGGACCCCTCCGTTGATTCCTGACTTTTGCGCGGGCAGGTGCCCGGACGTCAGACCCTTTCCCTGCTCCGTTGGGTCTTGTCCCCGTCGGCGGAGGGGGTGCGCGGCGCAGTGGTCCTGCGCCAGTTGGGGAAGGCCCAGAACGTGAAATTCTGTGCCTTGACCGGCTCCTCCGGAGGTTCCGCAGGGGTTTCCGGTTCCGCTTCAGGCCGGCGCGTGGCTTCCTTCTTTGCGCCCCACCCGAAGTCCTTGCTCGATGCGTAGCACATCACAAACCTCCTTATGGTGACTGCCCTTTAATCGTCCTCCTGCCGGGCGTGGGAGTCGAGAGAGCAGCGCAGGAAGCTGTCAGTCGCCGCTGGACACCACGTCCTCCGCCTCCTGCGGGCGGTGGAACTCGCAGGGCCCTTGATGGCGGAGGGGGAGGAGGCAGGTCCGGCCCGTGGGCAGGTGGACCAGTCCGCACCTGCCGGCCAAAGCCACGTCCTCCCTGACGTTGGCGTTGCTCAGGTCCGGCCGTTCGTCGTCGACTGTCTCGGTGGGCCCGGCGCTCGCCGCAGCCTGTTCAGCGTTCATGGTGGCAACTCCTGGTCGGGGAGGACGGATGCAGGTGCAGAAACGTGCATTTCCAGTTTGCGCGGCCACGGTTACCAGCGGGTTAAGGCGGCGTTAGATCCAGGTCAACAGCCTCGGGGGGGGCCGCCTAACAGGCCGGCTTTCCTAGAAGCCCAGCTGACGCGCCACCTGCAGGAGGAGGGTTTCCGACCCCATAGGCGCCACCAGTTGGATGCCCATGGGAAGCCCGCTGCCGGCGGTTCCTCCCGTCCAGTGCACGGGAAGGGTGATGGCCGGCAGTCCGCACACGTTCACCATGGAGGACCATGGCGCGTATTCGCACTGTTTCCGGTAGTCCCCGTCGGCATCCCCGGGCCACTCGGCGGCCGGCCAGCGGTCGCTTCCATGGGCCGTCCCGGTGAACCAGCCCACCGGCCGCGGAGTCTGTGCCAGCGTGGGCGTCAGCATCAGGTCCCACTGCCCGTACTGTGCCAGGGTGTCGTGCTGGAACTGCCGCAGGAAGGCCAGCGCCTCGGCGAGCCTGGCCGGGCTGCGCTGCTGGGCCCGCCGCCGGAAGGTCCTGGTGAGGGGTGCCAGCAGCGCCTCCCGCGTGGGGCTGATCCTGGCGGCACCCACCCCCGCGGTCCAGGCCGTGGTGAAGGCATCTGGATAGCGGTTGTCGTAGCGGATGTCGGCATCACCAAGAGCATGGCCGGCCTGCTCCAGGAGGGCAACGCCTGCGCGCAGCGCGTCCAGGGCCTCCTGCTCCAGGGTGAAGGGGAAAGTGCTCGACCACGGGCTGTCCAGCGTGACACCAATCCTTAGCCGCGGTGGCTCCTGCTGCAGCGCCTGGAGGTAGGCGTGCCCCGGGGCCAGGACGTCCATCATCAGTGCCGTGTCCCCTGAACTCCGGGCGAGGGGACCGGGCACCACCAGCCGGGCGGGGTCGCCCGCGCTTTCCCCGGCCGTTACGAGGCCCCGTCCCGGCTTCAACCCCACCAGGCCGCACGCGGCCGCCGGAATCCTGACTGACCCGCCGCCGTCGGTCCCCGGGGCGAAAGGCAGCAGCCCTGCCGCCACCGCAGCGGCGCTGCCGCCGGAGGAGCCTCCCGAGCTCCGGCTGGGTGCTCGGGGATTGCGCGACGGCGGTGCGATGCGGTTTTCGCTGTACGCGGTCAGTCCAAATTCTGGCACCTGCGTTTTGCCCAGGACGGTCACGCCGGCATCCCTAAAGAGTGCCACCAGCGGGCTGTCGACGGGGGCAGGTTTGTGCTCCAGTGCGGCGCTGCCGTGCGTGGTCACCACGCCCGCGACGTCGGTAAGGTCCTTGAAGGCAAGCGGCATGCCGTGCAGCGTGGGCAGGTCCGCGGCGACTGTCCGCGAGTGCCTGACGTCCGCCGCATGGGCCTCCTCCAGGGCCTGGTCCGCAGTCACGGTGATGAAGGCGCCCAGGAGAGGGTTCTGCTGCTCAATCCGTGCCAGAAAATGCTCGGCTGCCTCCACCGCGGACACCGTTCCGCTCCGCAGGAGATCCCGCAGGTCCAGGGCCGGGAGTTCGTGGAGTTCAGCCATGCAGTCGCGCCACCGTTCGGCGTCCGGCCGCCGGGTCCATGTTGCGGCCGGGGAGTGCCAGTGCCCCGGTGAGGGTGGCGATGTGTCGGGACATGGAAACCTCCTTGGGTTCCTCCAGCCTAACCCGCGGCTTTTCCGGCTTCTTCAAGGCGGCAAGGGGCGGAAGGGCTAGGCTTAAAGCGAACTCTGATCCGCCAAGACAGGACTCCGATGAGCGATTTCGATACCGTCCCCGTCCACGACGTCCCCGCTGACGCAGTGATCCTGGATGTCCGGGAGGACTACGAGTGGGTTGCCGGTCACGCCGACGGCGCACTCCACATCCCCATGGACCAGATCCCGGCCCGGCTCGGCGAACTCGACCCGGATGAGGACCTCTATGTCATTTGCCGCACGGGCGGGCGGTCCTTCCGCGTTGCCCAATGGCTTACCGGCCAGGGTTACACCGCCATCAACGTCTCCGGCGGCATGGACCAGTGGCTGGAATCCGGCAAGCCCCTGGTCTCGGACAACGGACTTAAGCCGCTGGTCCTTTAGTGCCCGGCAGTCCCCGAACCTACTCCTTCCTGGGACCGGAGGGCACCTTCACCGAGGCGGCCCTCCTGCAGGTGGCTGATGCACTCCAGGCCGTCAGGGTCCCGGCCTCCAACGTCAATGCCGCCCTTGACAGGGTGCGCGACGGGTCAGCGGACGGCGCCATGGTCCCCATCGAGAACTCGGTGGAGGGCGGAGTCACTGCCACCCTGGACGCGATCGCCTCCGGCCAGGAACTGCGCATCATCCGCGAGGTCCTGGTTCCCATCAGCTTTGTCCTGGTGTCCCGGCCCGGAGTAGGAGTGGAAGACGTGCGGCGGGTGTCCACCCACGGCCATGCCTGGGCCCAGTGCCGGTTGTGGGTGGAGAAGCATATACCTGAAGCGGAATATGTGCCCGGCTCATCAACAGCTGCAGCGGCACTCGGACTGCTGGAGCGGGACTGCACCTACGACGCCGCAATCTGCGCCCCGCTCGTTGCCCGGGAGCACCCGGAGCTGTCCGTGCTGGGAGAGGACATCGGCGACAACCCCGGTGCCGTGACGCGCTTCATCCTGGTCAGCCGGCCCGGTGCACTGCCGGCGCCTACCGGAGCAGACAAGACGACCGTTGTGGTCCCGCTTCCGGAGGACCGTCCGGGCGCTTTGATGGAGATCCTGGACCAGTTCGCCAGCCGGGGCGTCAACCTCAGCCGGATTGAATCCCGGCCCACCGGGCAGTACCTGGGCCACTACTTCTTCAGCATTGACGCGGACGGCCATGCCTGCGAAGCGAGGGTGGCGGATGCGCTCGCCGGGCTGCACCGCATCAGCCCGGGAACCCGCTTCCTGGGCTCGTACCCCAGGGCTGACGGGCAGGCCACGCCGGTGGCGGCGCACACCTCCGATGCAGCCTTCTCGGCGGCGCACACCTGGGTCCAATCCATACTTGCCGCGGAATCCGTCGCAGGTGAAAGCGGTTCCGAGGCTTCGCGCACAGCGTAGGCGAATGCCTCTGGAGGTACTTCCGCGGGCTGTGGACAATGCGTATGCTTGCTTGATCCACATGGGGTATGGCCCCTGATGAAGGGAGCGGGTCATGACCAGCAGCAATGACAACGACGGCCAGGGGATGATCGTCAACCCCAAGCCGACGGCGGACAACCAGGATTGGGACGGGGACGACGCGGACCGCGCCGACCGCCTGCGCTTCGAGGAGGAGCAGGCCATGATCCGCGAGCAATCCGAAGCCCACGCCGCTGCCAAAGAAGCCCATGCCGCTGCCAAGCAGGCCGCTGACGCGGAGAAGGAGTCCGGGGCCTGAGCTGGATCCCGGCGCTGCGTAATGCCGGCATTCCAGCCGGCCCCGCTTTTACCCCTTATTACCGCGCGGTTGCCCCGGTGGCCTGTACCTGGCCTTTCACCCGGATCAGGAGCGACCGGGGCTCCACCTGAACCGTAAGCTGTGTCGCTTCCCCTGATGTGTCGCCGTCGAGCTGTGTGGGCATGGGCTCGGGGCACTTGATGACCACCCTGGTTGACCGGTACACGGTCATGACGGGCAGCTTTCCGCTGTGCTTGAACATGATTTTCACGTACATCAGGAGCCAGCCAATGGCGCTGCGCGGGCTCATCACCACTACATCCAGCATGCCGTCGTCGATCATGGCCTGCGGGATGAAATCGATGCCGCCCGGTACCAGGCCGCAGTTGGCGAACAGCACGCTGCGGATGTTCCGGATCTGCTCGGGGCTCCCGTCCAGGGCGATGGATACCTTCTTCCGCCGACCAGGGAGATGGCGCACGCCGGCCTCCGTGTAGGCCAGCCAGCCCACCGCCTTCTTCAGTCCTGCGTTGGTGTCGGCCAGGACCTCCGCATCCATGCCGATGCCTGCGATGACCAGGAACACGTGCTCGGAGTAATGCGCGGTCCGCGAGTTCTCAATGGCCATGCGGGCAGTGTCGATATAGCGCTGGCGGCCGAAAAGCGCTGTCTGGACGTTGCCGTGGAGGTCGTTCACGTCCAGGTCCACGTTGCGGGCCAACAGGTTGCCGGTGCCCAGCGGAATCAGGCCCATGGCAACGTTGGTGCGTGCGAGGGCCTCAGCCACCACGCGTACCGTGCCGTCCCCGCCGCCCACCAGGACGACGTCGGGCTTTCCTGCCAGTGCCGCCTGCATCTGGGAGAATCCGGGGTCCTCCGCCGTCGTTTCGAAGAAGACGGGCTCGTCCCACCCGGCGGCAAGGCAGGCCCTGTGAATCATTTCCCGGGCTTCGCCAGCTCTGGCCTTGATGGGGTTCAGGACTACTGCCACGCGCTGCTGCGCCAGTCCGGAGTCATAAGCTTCGCCGGCCACGGTACTGCGAACGTGCAGGGCCTTGAGGCGCCGCACCCCCCACCAGCTGGAGGTGGCGAAGGCAAGCGCCACCGCAATCAGCAGGTAGAGAATCCAGTCGCTCATGGTGTTTCAACAGTAGCCCGGCGCGCGGCGGGAGGGGGCACGGAGCCGGCCGCCCGCCGTCGTGCAGTGAATTGGATACCCTTGTCTGGTGATCGACGTAAAAGACCTCAGCGAAAACCCGGACAAGTACCGTGCCAGCCAGCGTGCCCGTGGCGCGGACGAATCAGTGGTGGACGCGATCATCTCCGCGAATTCCGCCCGCCGCGAGGCCCTGCTCCGCTTCGAGAACCTCCGCGCCGAGCAGAACGTGTTCGGCAAGAAGGTGGCCAAGGCCAAGGGCGAGGAGAAGCAGGCCCTGCTGGCCGAGGTCAAGGAGCTGGCCAACTCCGTCAAGGCCGCCTCCGCCGAGGCCGATGCCGCCCAGTCCAAGCAGGAAGAACTGCTGCGCACCATCCCCAACCTCGTTGAGGACGGCGTTCCCGAGGGCGGCGAGGACGACTACGTGGTGGTCAAGACCGTCGGCACGCCGCGCGAATTCCCTGACTTCGAACCGCGCGACCACCTGGAGATCGGCGAGCTGCTTGGCGCGATCGACATGGAACGCGGCGCCAAGGTTTCCGGCGCCCGCTTCTACTTCCTCAAGGGCGTTGGAGCGCGGCTGGAGATGGCGCTGCTGCAGATGGCCATGGACCAGGCCATCGAGGCCGGCTTCGTCCCGATGATCACGCCCACCCTGGTGCGTCCGGAAACAATGCAGGGCACGGGCTTCGACGTAAAGCACGACGCAGAGATCTACCGTCTCGCCGAAGACGACCTTTACCTTGTGGGCACCTCAGAGGTGGCCCTTGCCGGGTACCACGCGGACGAGATCCTCGACTTCTCCGCTGGCCCCATCCGCTACGCAGGCCAGAGCTCCTGCTACCGCCGCGAGGCCGGGTCGCACGGCAAGGACACCCGGGGAATCATCCGCGTGCACCAGTTCAACAAGGTGGAGATGTTCATCTACACCACCGTTGAGGAAGCTGCCGCCGAACACCAGAGGCTCCTTGCCTGGGAAGAGGAGATGCTGGCCAAGTGCGAGCTGCCCTACCGGGTGATTGACACCGCGGCCGGCGACCTGGGCATGTCCGCCGCCCGAAAGTTTGACTGCGAAGCGTGGGTTCCCACCCAGGGCGCGTACCGCGAGCTGACCTCCACCTCCAACTGCACCACGTTCCAGGCACGCCGCCTGAACATCCGCGAACGCATTGTCAATGCGGAGGGCGTCTCCAAGGGCACCCGCGCCGTGGCCACCCTGAACGGCACCCTGGCCACCACCCGCTGGATCGTGGCCCTGCTGGAGCACCACCAGAACGCGGACGGTTCGGTCAACGTGCCCAAGGCACTCCAGAAGTACCTGGGCGGCCTCGAGGTGCTGCCGGTCCTGTAGGGGTCTCTTCTTCGCGGCGCACCCGCAACTTGGCGGTGCACCCTTGAACGGACAGTGCACCGCCGAGTTCGGGGGTGCACTGTCCGTTAGCGCGTGCCCGGTTGTCTGCTCCGGCTGCTAGGCAGCCCTGCCTGCCGGAGGCATGCTGCAAAGCGGACAGGGTTCGACGCCGTTGCCCAGTCCCACCTGACAACCCGGAAACCTGCCGCCCGAAGCCTGTCCTCGCGTTTCTTTTCCGCCAGCACGGCCTGGCGGGCTGTTTGAGTGCCCAGATATTCATCATTGAGGTATTTGGCGTCGCCGTCGAACTCGCCAATGAGCCGGTACTTGGGCCAGAAGAAGTCGGTCCGGGCGAGCAGTGAACCTTCCTGCAGGAACTTTGCCTGGAGCATGGGGGCCGGAAAGCCGAGCAGATGCATCTGGGCGCGGCTGAGCGATTCACCAGCCGACTCTGACTGCGGCGATGCGAAGTCGAGCACCTGTGCCACCCAGTTCCGACGGGCCGCTGATTCGAGCGTGAAGGCCGTTCTCAACAGTTCGTCCTTGCCAAGTGGGGGCCCGGATACTCGCCGACTGCTGATCGCATGATCCGCCAACACCACTCCTGCCGCGAAGTCCTCCGTCGCAATGACGCCAATGACTGTTTCCGCAAGAGGGGTTACCAGCAGCCCTCCTCGTTGGACTGCTGCTGCGTTCGCGAAATGCCGGTGGATGCCGTAGGCGGTGATGTGTTCGATTCCTGTTTGTCCGGAGCTGTCACGTGCCGCGGACGTTGTTGGTTTCCTGCGGCCCGTGTGGCCTCTGGTTGCCCCGGAGAGGTGGATGTACGCAGGCACGGCGAGAAGTTCCAGGTCCCATATGACAGCGGCCGTGTGCAGGCAGAATGTCGATTGCGGGAGCTCCAGATCTACCGCGCGGACGGTCTGGACGTATCTTTCCCATGGCGGCAATGACACCCATGCACGTTTCTCGGCATAAACACCTTTGCGGACACGGACAAGTTCACCCTGCGCGTAGCGTCTACTGAGTGAACGGGTGTCCCCCGTGGTGCGGCGGAGGTCCTGCGCGGAGATCAGGTGCATGCCCTTATCGTCACCGGCCAATGAGTGGCCGTTGAAGGGGCCGGTTGGTGCATGTGGACAACCAGGCAGCTCATATTCGCACCGGCTGATGGATGTTGCACCGGCGCGTTCGGGGGTGTGGTGTCCGCGGGCGGGTGCGTACCGCAGATGACGGCGCTTCCGCGAGTGGCCGCACGCAGCCGCACGCATGTGGAAACCCGCCGAGTTAACCAACAGTTCAGTGAACCTGTGGTCCCCGTCCTAGCGCGTGTCAGTTACGTCTGGTTCACTATGTGGATGACAACGCTGACTGAAACCTCAGTCGCCGGCAACGATGACCGGCGAGAGAACAACGAAAACAACGCCCTGAACAACATCGAGTTCACCGCTATCGACCAGAAGTTCATGGTCGCGCTGGACGTGGACGGCACACTGGTGAACCACGACGGCCACATGTCCCCGGGTGTCCGGGAGGCCGCCCAGGCAGTGGTGGCCGCCGGGCACCAGGTGATGATCGCCACGGGCCGCTCCTTGAATGCCACGCTTCCCATTATCGAAAAGATCGGGATCGAGCGCGGATATGCGGTTTGCTGCAATGGCGGCGTGACTCTCCGGCTCCACCCCGAACTGGAGAATGGCTACGAGGTGATCCACAAGGCCACCTTTGATCCGGCCCCGGCCCTGCGCGCCCTGCGCGAACGCCTCCCGTCCGCCAAGTATGCGCTGGAGGACGCCGACGGCAACTTCCTGTCCACCGAGCGATTCCAGGACGCCAGCTTCGGCGTCGAGGCCGTAGGCGTGGACTTCCACACCATGCTGGAGTCCACCGCCGTCCGCGTAGTGGTGTTCAGCACCGAGAACACCCCCGAGGAATTCACCGAGGCCATCAACCACGTGGGCCTCGCGGGAGTTACCTACTCCGTGGGCTGGACCGCGTGGCTGGACATCGCGGCCGCAGGCGTGACCAAGGCCAGCGCCCTGGAAAACCTCCGGGTCCGGCTCGGCTTCGAAGAGCACCTCACCGTTGCCGTGGGTGATGGCCGGAACGACATCGAGATGCTCACCTGGGCCGGCCGCGGGGTGGCCATGGGTCAGGCCCCGGCGGAGGTGGTGGCCGCAGCGGATGAGGTCACCCACTCAGTGCACGACGACGGCGCCGCCCACGTGCTGCGAAGCCTCCTCTGAGTCGCCCGGCGACGAGGCCGCTGCCGCGATTCCGGTCCCGGGCTGGAGCCAAGGCAGAATAGGGGCATGACCCTTACGACGTTTGCCCTCGTACGCCATGGCCAGACCGACTGGAATGCCGAGCGCCGGCTGCAGGGGGCAACCGACATCCCCCTCAACGACGTGGGACGTGGCCAGGCACGTGAGGCCGTCGCCGTCCTTGCCCCGTACGAGTGGGACGCCATCGTTTCCTCGCCGTTGAGCCGCGCCGCCGAAACCGCGGACCTCATCGCCGAAGGGCTAGGGCTGACGGTGTCCCGCCGCGTCCCGGAACTCACCGAGCGCAGCTTCGGCCCCGCCGAAGGGATGCAGGCCGGCCCGGAGCTGGAGGCGCTGCGCGTGCCCGGCGGGTTCAAGGGCGCCGAAAGCGAAGACGAGGCCGCAGACCGCGGAATCGCCGCACTTGAAGCCCTGGCGGACGAGTTCCGCGGGCAGCGGCTCCTGGTGGTCACCCACGGAACCCTGCTGCGTGTCACCCTCAGCCGCGCCATCGGCCAGACCCTGGCCAGCGTGGACAACGCCGTACTGAACCTGGCGCACCACCACGCGATCGACGGGTGGAAGCTGGAGTACTTCAACGGCGAGCCCGTGATGGCGGCAACCGGCGGCTAAGGGTCCAAGGGCCCCAAAAACAGATTGCGACGGCTGCCCCCGGCCCGGGCGGTCAGCCCACCGCCAGGATCAGCGCCAGCAACCGGGCAGCCGCGGGCCGGGCGGCATGTTCCTCATTCCACTGGGCCCGCGCGACGGCCTTGCTGACGGCCTGCGTGGTGATGCCCAGTTCCTGCGCCACCGCTTTCTGCTGGCCGCGGACTCCAGGTGTCAGCAGGTCCAGTACCCGCCATTCCGCCCCGGAGCGGTCCCGCACGATGTGGCCCAGCAGCCGGAGGATGGCTTCGGCGTCGTGGGCAACACCGGCCAACGGTCCCTCCACCGCAACCGGTACCCGCTCCTTGCTGTTGCGGAGCCGGTCCACCGCCCGGCGGGCGTAGACCAGGCCGTGGCCGGATGCGTCCTTGATCTGGTTGGGCAGCGGTTCATCCACCGGCCCGGCCCCGATGCCCACGTACCAATGCCCGCTGCGGAGCGCGATCAGGGCGGCGTCCACCGCCTGGTGCGGGCAGTCGACAATCCCCTGGACCTCGTCCTCGACGGACCTGTCAAAATCCAGGCGCGCGGGGATGTGCCGCAGTGCCTTGAGCAGCTGCGGAACCTGGTCGCCGTCGCGCCGGCTGTCCGTCTGGTTGATGGTGAGGGTGAACATTCTGGGTCCACACTACCCGGAAGTAGGAACTGCGAAACGGCCTGTTTCGCGCGCAGGCGCCTCGCCGGGCACTGGCGGAAATGACGAGGGGCCCGCATCACGTTCGATGCGGGCCCCAGCCAAAACCAACGGAGCGGAAGGCCGGTGCAGGCCTACTGCGCCGCGGAAGCGGACGCGCCTACCCCGGTCGCCGGGAACCTGTCCCACGCGCGGTGCGCGGCAAGGAGCCCGGAGACCTCGGCGGTGACTTCGGCCGCGCTGTCCCCGGCAGCGATGCCAACCGTTTCCTGCCGAATGCCGATCGCCTCGAGGACGGCAGAGCCGGAGCCCCACACGCCAATGGCCTTGGCGTGGCGGTACGCCTCGGACAGCATGAGCGCGACGCGCGGATCCGGGGTGTCAACAGGCTCCCCGGCCTTGGCGTCGCGCCCGGCGGTGGCGTCAGGCGCGGACTGCTTGCCTCCGGCGACGATCAGCGCGTCGAACTCGGTGGACCGCGCGGTAAGGAAGGTCCGCTGCACCGTCACCGAAAGCCCGTCGGAGGAAAGCACGCCCCCTGTTGGTGCGATGACCAGCGGGACCATGCCTTCGCCGTCGAGCGCCTTGCGGGCCGCCTCCACCTGGGCCAGGTCGCTGGAGGAATCGGCAAGGATGCCCACCACGCGGCCGGCAACCGGCCACGTTTCGCCCACCTGGGACACAGCCGGGCTTGGTTCCCGGTCCGGGACCTGCTCCGTCGCATCGGGGGCCGGCATTCCCAGGCCCGCGGCGACGGCGGCGCAAAGCCCGGCATCGATGTTGGCCAGGGCCTGCAGCTGGCGTTCGCGGACGGCGGTCTCGAAGCACTTGCCGAGCTCGAACGTGTACGCCTGGATCACGTGGTCCTGCTCCACCGCGCTCAGGCTCCGGAAGAACAGCCGGGCCTGGCTGTAGTGGTCATCGAAGGATGCAGGGTTGCGCCGTTCCTTGATGGATTCCGCAACTGCCTCCGGCACGTCCACGAACGCGCCCATGTCCTGGCCGGCCAGGAACGGGCACCCGCCATCCAGGGAATTGGGCCGGTACGGTGCAACACCGGCGTGGTCCGCAGTCTGGTGCATGCCATCGCGCAGCATGTCGTTGACCGGAGCATGCGGCCGGTTGATGGGGATCTGCGCGAAGTTGGGTCCGCCCAGGCGTGAGATCTGCGTGTCCAGATAGGAAAACAGGCGCACCTGCAGCAGGGGGTCGTTGGTGACGTCGATGCCCGGCACCAAGTGGCCGGGGTGGAAGGCCACCTGCTCGGTCTCGGCGAAGAAATTGGTGGGGTTCGCGTTGAGGGTCATGAGTCCGATGGGCTGGACCGGCGCGAGTTCCTCGGGGACAAATTTGGTGGGGTCCAGGAGATCGATGCCCTGGAACATCTGGTCTTCGGTATCCGGGAAGGTCTGGATGCCCAGTTCCCACTCCGGGAAGGCCCCCGCCTCGATGGCGTCAGCAAGGTCGCGCCGGTGGAAGTCCGGGTCCATGCCGTTGATGATCTGGGCTTCCTCCCAGACCAGGGAGTGCACGCCCTGCTTGGGCTTCCAGTGGAACTTCACCAGCGTGGTGTCCCCGGCGGCATTGCTGAGCCGGAAGGTGTGGACGCCAAAGCCTTCCATGGTCCGGTAGGACCGGGGGATGCCGCGGTCGGACATGTTCCACAGGGTGTGGGCCTGTGCCTCGGTGTGGAGCGACACAAAGTCCCAGAAGGTGTCGTGGGCGCTCTGGGCCTGCGGAATCTCGCGGTCCGGGTGGGGCTTGGCCGCGTGCACCACATCCGGGAACTTGATGCCGTCCTGGATGAAGAACACAGGGATGTTGTTTCCCACCAGGTCGTAGGTGCCCTCATCCGTGTAGAACTTCGTGGAGAACCCGCGGGTGTCCCTGACTGCGTCCGCAGAGCCCCGCGAGCCAAGCACGGTGGAAAACCGGACAAACACCGGCGTCTCGACGTCCGGGGCGAGGAAGCCGGCGCGGGTGACCTTCGAAGCCGTCCCGTACGAACGGAACACGCCGTGCGCCCCGGCGCCGCGTGCATGGACAACGCGCTCCGGGATCCGCTCATGGTCGAAATGGGTGATCTTTTCACGCAGATGATGGTCCTGCAGCAGGATGGGACCGCGGGCACCGGCCTTGAGGGAATGATCCGTGTCCGGCAGCCGGAGCCCTTGGGCTGTGGTCAGGTATTGGCCCGACTGGGCGCGGGCGGTGGCTGGGGCACCGGTCGGGCTGCCGGTTGGGGACACGGCTTCGGGACCCCGCTGGTCCGGTTTCGGCGGCAACGGCTCCCGCGGGGTGGTGGGCTCTTCAAGCGCCGGAGGTTCACTGGACGGAACTCCGGGAATTACAACGTCGTCTTCGGCTGGCATGTTTCGATCTCCCCGCATTCGATGGTCCCAGCCCCGCCGCAGCGGAAGCTAAGCTTGCTTACTACCCTACAGGTGGCCAGGGGCAGCAAGACAAGGTCCGACGGCGGGGGTTGCCTGCCTGCCCCTTCATCTGTTGCGATGGGGGAACGGCCGCCTGCAGCGGCACACCCGAGGTGAGGATGGTTATGGCCGGCAGCGCAGGGCACGATGTAAAGCCGCAGGACGAGACGCAGCAGGAGGACCTTCCGCAGGAGGAACTGGACCTCGTCGACAAGTGGTGGCGGGCGGCCAACTACCTTTCGGTGGGGCAGATCTACCTCCGCTCCAACCCACTGCTGCGCGAGCCGCTGCAGGCAGAGGACACCAAATCCCGCCTGCTGGGCCATTGGGGCACCACTCCCGGGCTGAACTTTGTCTACGCGCACCTGAACCGCGTGATCCGCCGCGACAACCTTGAGATGCTCTTTGTTGCCGGTCCCGGCCATGGCGGCCCCGCCGTCGTCGCCAATGCCTGGATGGAGGGAACGTACTCCGAAATCTATGCGCACGTGGGCAATGACGAGGCGGGCCTTCATGAGCTGTTCCGCCAGTTCTCCTACCCCGGCGGAATCCCCAGCCATGCGGCCCCCGAAAGCCCCGGCTCCATCAGCGAGGGCGGCGAGCTCGGGTACTCCCTGGCCCACGCCTACGGATCGGTGTTCGACAACCCCCAGCTGGTGACCGCCGTCGTGATTGGCGACGGCGAGGCCGAAACCGGGCCGCTCGCCGCCAGCTGGCACTCGCACAACTTTTTGGACCCCGCCGTGGATGGCGCCGTGCTGCCCATCCTCCACCTGAACGGCTACAAGATTGCCAACCCCACCGTCCTGGCCCGGATGCCGCAGGGCCAGCTGGAGCAACTGCTGCGCGGCTACGGCCATGAGCCGTACTTCGTCACCGTGGCCGATCCGGACGATACCGAGCAGGCACACCGTGATTTCGCCGCCGTGCTGGACCGCTGCCTGGCCCGGATCAAGGCCATCCAGCACGCCCACCGCCAGGATCCGGCCGCCGAAAAGGCGGGGGAGGGCGGGCACCGCTGGCCCCTGATCGTCCTGCGTTCCCCCAAGGGCTGGACCGGGCCCCGCACCGTGGACGGGCTGCAGGTGGAAGGCACCTGGCGCGCCCACCAGGTGCCGCTGTCCGAGGTTCGCACCAACGGCGAGCACCTGAAGCAGTTGGAGGAGTGGCTGCAGTCCTACCGGCCGGACGAACTGTTCGACGGCGACGGCCGCCTCCGGCCCGACGTCGCCGAAGGCGCGCCCACGGGTGACTTCCGCATGAGTGCCACGCCCCATGCCAACGGCGGCGTGCTGCGGCGCGCGCTGAAACTGCCCGCGTACCAGGACCACGCCGTCGAGGTCCCCACTGCCGGCGTCGAGCGCGTCAGCCCCATGGTGACGCTCGGTTCCTGGATGCGGGACGTCATCGCCCAGAACATGGAGAACTTCCGGCTGTTCGGCCCGGATGAGACGGCGTCCAACCGGCTGCAGAACGTCTACGAGGTCACCGACAAGGTGTGGCAGTACCGGATTGACGACGTCGACGAGCACCTTGCGCGCTCCGGCCGGGTCCTGGAGGTACTGAGCGAGCACCTGTGCCAGGGCTGGCTGGAGGGCTACCTGCTGACCGGGCGGCATGGGGTGTTCAACTGCTACGAAGCGTTCGTGCACATCGTGGACTCCATGTTCAACCAGCACGCCAAGTGGCTGAAGGTATCCCGCGCACTGCCCTGGCGCCAGCCGGTGCCGTCGCTGAACTACCTGCTGTCCTCCCACGTGTGGCAGCAGGACCACAATGGGTTCTCGCACCAGGACCCGGGCTTCATCGACCACGCCGTGAACAAGAAGGCGGAGGTCATCCGGGTCTACCTGCCGCCGGATGCCAACACCTTGCTTTCGGTGATGGAGCACTGCCTTGCGTCCACGGACTACGTGAACATCGTGGTCAGCGGCAAGCAGCCCTCGCCCACTTGGCTTGGCCCGGCTGACGCCGCCAACCATTGCCGCCGCGGCCTGGGGATCTGGACGTTCGCCGGTTCCGAGGTGCCCGGGGAGGAGCCCGACGTCGTCCTGGCCTGCGCCGGTGATGTCCCCACCGTGGAGACCGTGGCGGCCGCCGAACTGCTCCGCGAAGGTGCGCCTGGGCTCAAAGTCCGCGTGGTCAACGTGGTGGACCTGATGCGGCTGCAGGACGAGAGCGAGCACCCCCACGGCCTGCCCGCCCACGATTTCGACGGGATCTTCACGCCGGACAAGCCCGTCATCTTCGCGTACCACGGCTACCCGGCGCTGATCCACCGGCTGGCCTACAAGCGCACCAACCAGCATGGCCTGCACGTGCACGGTTATAAGGAGGAGGGGACCACCACCACGCCGTTCGACATGGCCATGCTCAACGGAATCGACCGCTTCACCCTGGCCATTGACGCGATCGACCGGGTGCCGGGGATGGCCGAGAAACACTCACTCCTGCGCCAGGACCTGCAGGACCGGAGGGCCCGCGCCCGCGAGCACACCCGCACCCACGGCGAGGACCCGGAGGAGATCCGGAACTGGAAGCTGGGCGGCTAGTTCTCCCCTCGGCAGGGCAGTTCGTCCAGGGTGCAGGACGGCAGGTGGATCCAGCCTTCGCTGCGGGCTGCGGCGGCGTGGGCGGCATCCGGCAGGAGCGTACGACGGCGGGCCACGGCCCGGGCGGCAAGGGCGGCGATGACGGCGTCGAACAGGTCGTCCGAGGCTGCCAGCCTGTCCCGGTGACCTGACAGGTCCAGCCATGGTGCCTGCTCTTCCAGCGAAGCGAGCAGGACACCGAGGCGCTCGGCTTCGGGGATGCCGCGGCCCTTGTAGCCGCGGCCATTGAGGCCCCAGATCTTCAGTGATGCCGCGGGGTACACCTCGGCGAGCCGGCCTGAGCCGTCGCGCGGCTGCGGGCCGTGGAGCCCGGCGATCTTCGCCTGGATCACGGCGCAGCGCATGGCGGGATGCGCCAAGCGATCGGCGGACACGCTGAGCGGGATCAACCCCGTTTCCCGGGTGACGAAGCGGTCGGTGTCCCGGTAAGCCAGCAACCGCCGGCCGGCGATCCCGTCGTGTTCCAGGACCGGTGCGGCGTCGAAGTTCAGGTGCCCGGTCAGGAAGGGGATCAGTGCGTCCGGCCAGCCGACGGGACAGTCGACGCCGGTCATGTCACAGGTGCCGAACAGGTCCACAATCTCCTGGTCGTCCACGTCCAGAGCCAGGTGGGCGAGCCTGGCGGACGGCTGCGTGCCGGCCTCCGCGGCCTCCCTGGCCTCCGGGTGCCGGTCCCACTCGATCACGGCGACCGCCGTCTTCTTCGTTGCGGCGGCCAGATCCACACCGAGGGTCCTCATCGGCCTGTCAGACACGGCGGTAGTGGAGCGCGTCGTCCACCACGCCGGCTTCACCCAAGTCATCCCCGCGGGCAAAACCGGCCCACAATGAGCGCACTGCCCGCCCGGTCATATCCACTTTCGCCCAGTCGGCCCCGGCGATCAGTCCCACGCCGTCCCACGTCTTCTTGCTGCCGAGCAGCAGGGGCAGGTCCACGGTATGGGCGGCGCCAAAGATGTTGCCGGGCGCATGCCAGTCCAGGACATAGCGGTGCACTTTTCCGCCCGCCTTGGCATGCCGGCGCGCAAACTTCCGGGTTGCCCGACCGTACACGGTCTCGGTCACCAGCCAGTCGATGGCCCGGACGGCCGCGGGACCCACCACGGGAACTCCCGCCAAGCGCATCAGGCGCGGACTGCGGGGGAGGAACAATCGGGCCTCCTCCGAGGTATGTCCGATCAGGACTTCGATGGCAGGGGCAGTCCGGTTCCAGGCCGCCTCTATTTCGGACTCCTCGGGGAGCGGATCGTGGCCGTACTGGGTGCCGAACGGCATGGCCGCCAACATGCCGAACTTCTTGGCCACTTGCGTAACCTGTGCTTCGAGAGCCACCACATCCATGGCGGGCGTCTGCTCCGTGACGCCGTCGGCCGCGATGCCCATGGCGTGGTTCATCTTGGCCCGGCCCCGGGTAATGCCCAGCGGCGCGCTCTGGATGACGGCGCGCTGGAAAAGTGTGGGCGCCTCCGGCGTGGCCATCAGGTGGGCGATCGCATCGCCCCCGGCGGACTGGCCAAACGCGGTGACCCGGCCGGGATCGCCGCCGAAGGCAGCGATGTTCCGCTGCACCCAGCGGAATGCCTCGAGCTGGTCGAGGAGCCCCAGGTTGCCGGGACGCCCGGCAGGCGTCGCCAGGAACCCGAACAAGCCGAGCCGGTACGTCACCGAGACCACTATCACCCGGTTCTCGGCCACCAGCCGGGCGGGATCGAAGATCGCCAGGTCACCCGATCCCGTGGTGTAGGAGCCGCCGTGGATCCAGACCATGACGGGCAGCTTTTCGTCCCGAGAGAGATCGCCGGGCATGGTGATCGACAGGTTCTGGCAGTCCTCGCTGCCGGGAAGCTCGCCGTACTTGGTGCCCAGGACATCGTCCAGGAACGGGACCGGCGCCTGCGGGCAGGCGGGAGAGAGGGACGTGGCGGCGAATTCGGCGGTCCAGTCCGGCACTGGCGCCGGCGGCTGGAACCGTTGTGCCCTGGCGTAGGGGATACCGGTGGCACGAACAACCCTGTCGTCGCGCCATCCGCTGACGGGGCCGCAGGGGGGATGAAACAGAAGCTGGGAGGTCAGCGCGGGCTCGGAACTCACAGCCCCACCATGCCACAACTTCCTGAAACAACGACGGCGGGTGTCCGGCTTCGAAAAGCCAGGCACCCGCCGTCGGACTGGTGTAGATCAGTGGCCGCTGGGCACGTAGCGCTTGATGGATGCTTCCAGTTCGGCTTCCGCGGCGGCGCGGTCGCCCCAGCCCTCGGCCTTGACCCACTTGCCCGGCTCGAGGTCCTTGTAACGGGTGAAGAAGTGCTCGATTTCCTTGATCAGGAACTCGTTGACGTCGCTGACTTCCTGGATGTGGTCAAAGCGGGCATCCACGGGGACGCAGAGGATCTTGGCGTCTCCGCCGCCGTCGTCCGTCATGTTGAAGACGCCGATGGGGCGGGACTCGACGATGACGCCGGGGTGCAGGTCGAAGTCCTGCAGAAGCACCAGTGCGTCCAGCGGATCGCCGTCCTCGCCGAGGGTATTCTCGAAGTACCCGTAGTGCGTGGGGTACTGCATGGAGGTGAAGAGGACGCGGTCCAGGCGGACGCGGCCGGTCTCGTGGTCAACTTCGTACTTGACGCGCGATCCCTTGGGGATCTCGATGGTCACGTCGTGCTTCATGGGAATGCTCCTCGGCAATTGCAGGGGGTGCGCGGCACACTTGACGGGCCCACAAAAAAGAGTGTCGGTGCCGCCGACTACAATTGAGGATATAGCGAGAGGCCCTGGAATCAGGAACTTGTGGGGAAATTTCAGGACTTGAGGACCAGCACCAGCATGACCAAATCAACCGGCGGGGAACCGTTGCGCAGCCGTCGGTCCAGCCGCGGGGGAGGCCCGGGCCAAAGTCCGCGCAAGCCCTGGCCGCTGGCGCTGGCGGCCCTGATCCTGATCGTCCTTGCCATCCCGGGAGCACTGCTGGTGGCCCCGGGCTTCAAAGGCCCCGAGGCTCCCGCACCCGCCCCGGCGCCGCCCGCCTGGCAACAACCACCCGCGACGCTTTCCGCCCCCCAGGTGCTTGCCCCGCTCCAGCCCTCCGCCCCGGTGCCGGTGCCCTCAGCGGTGAGCGCCCAGGTAGACCCGGTGTTGAAGGCTGACGGCGGCGGAACCTTCACGGGCATGGTGCAGGACGCGCTCACGGGCCAGGTCCTCTTTGACCGCGGCGGCGAGGACGGCCGGGTGCCGGCGTCGAACCTTAAGCTGCTGACGGCGGTCACGGCGCTGCGAACTCTGGGTCCCGACCACCGGTTCAGCACAAAGGTGATTCAAGGCCCTGCCCCGGGACAGGTGGTGCTGGTGGGCGGCGGCGACGTCCTGCTGGGCGCCGGGGAGTCGAAGCCGGAACAGGCGATGGGCCGCGCCGGCCTCGCCACTCTTGCCGCAGCCACCGTGCAGGCGCTGCAGGCCACCGGCACCACGGGCGAGATCAAGGTGCTGGTGGATGACTCCCTCTTTACGGGACCCGTGCTGAACCCCAACTGGCAGTCCGGCGACGTCGAAGCCGGCGAAATCGCCCCGCTGTACCCGCTGGCCCTCAACTCCGCGCGCTTTGACCCCGCCGTCACCACCGGCCCCCGTCCGCAGGACTCCGCCATGGCCGCAGGCCAGGAATTCGCCGCCCGGCTCGGTGCGGCAGGTGCCGGTGCGGGGCTGACCGTGGCACCCGCCGTCGAACGTTCACCCGGAGACTCCCAAGCCAACGCTGCCGTTCTCGCCGCCGCTGACTCCGCCACGGTCGCGGAGCAGGTGAACCTCATGCTGCAGGTCTCGGACAACTATCTGGCCGAAACCATGGGGCGCATGGCAGCGGTGGCCACTGGCCGGCCGGGCAGCAACGACGGCGCCACTGCGGTGGTTGCTGCCGAACTCGGAGCCGCGGGCTTGTCCTCGGACACCATGAAACTCGTGGATGTGTGCGGCCTGGCCATGGGCAACCAGGTTCCGGCCCGGCAGTTCACGGACGTGGTGCGCGCCATTACCACCGGTGCCGATGCCAGCCTTCGCGCCGCTTTGGACGGCTTCCCGGTTGGGGGCTTGTCCGGCACCCTGGACACCCGGTACGGGGACGCCACCACCTCCGGCGGCGCCGGGCTGGTGCGCGCCAAGACGGGGACTTTGAACACGGTTCTGGCCCTGAGCGGCTATGTGGTGGACGCCGATGGCAGGCTCCTGGTGTTCTCGTTCCTCGGCAACGGCCTGGTTCCAGGGGCGGCCGGCAACAAGGAAGCATTGGACCGGGCGGCCACGGCGCTTGCAGGCTGCGGCTGCCGCTAGCACTGTCCAGCGGCTGTTCAGCGGCTGTGGAAGTTCGCCGGTGAGCGAACTTAAGGACGATCCCCAGCCTGCTGTGTTCTGATGGGACTCATGGAGTCCACTGCGCGCGAGTCCGCATCGACGTTGTCCTCAGCTGCCCAGTCCAACGGGGCCCAATCCAATGGGGTCCAGCCCGACCAGGCGCAGGCCCTGATAAATTGGGACCTCGCTGCCTCCACCGCGGCGCGGCTGGCTCCGGCGGGCCCCGTGCTTGACGAAAAGGCCATCGGCGAGGCGGTGGACAGCCTGCGCCGCCTGGCGGACGCCTCTGTTTCGCACGTCCATGACATCACCGGGCTGGAGGCTGCACGGGACCTGCGCGACTCCTCCGTGCTGGTGGTGGACCGGGCATCGTGGGCCAAGGCCAACACCCAGAGTTTCGCGGTGATGCTCAAGCCTGCCATGCAGAAGATGCTGGACAGCCGGCGCGGGTCCCTGAGCCCCTCTGCGGCCAGTGTCAGTGGTGCCATCACCGGCAGCCAGCTGGGTGCCGTCCTGGCTTTCCTGTCCAGCAAGGTTTTGGGCCAGTACGACCCCTTCGCGGCGCTCGCGGAGAACTCCACGGCTCCCGCCGGCGGCCGGCTCCTGCTGGTGGCGCCGAACATCATTTCCGTGGAGCGCGAGCTCAACGTCACTCCGGAGGATTTCCGGCTTTGGGTGTGCCTTCACGAGCAAACCCACCGCGTCCAGTTCGCGGCCGCACCCTGGCTGCGCCACCACATGCTGGAGCAGATCGACAGCCTCAGCGGCCACCTCCTGGGCAACGTCGATTCCCTGATGGAGCGGGCCTCCGCTGCCGCCCGCTCCCTGAAGGACCGCTCTGCATCCGGGGACGCGCCGCGCCGCGGTGCCATCCTTGACCTGCTGCAGGACCCCGAGGAAAAGGCCGCAATTTCGCACCTGACCGCGGTGATGAGCCTGCTGGAGGGCCACGCGAACGTGGTGATGGACGCCGTGGATGCCAGCATCGTTCCGTCGGTGAAGACCATCCGGCAGCGCTTCAACGACCGTGGCAAGGACCGCGGCGTGGTGGAGAAGTTCATCCGCAGCCTCCTGGGCCTGGACGCCAAGATGCGCCAGTACTCCGACGGCGCCCGGTTCGTCCGCGCCGTGGTGGATGTGGCTGGCATGGACGGATTCAACAAGGTCTGGGAGTCGGCGGACCACCTGCCCACCGAGCCCGAGATCCACGACGCCAAGCTGTGGCTTGAGCGGATGGGCCTCTGATTGCCTGACGCCAAGTTGCCTGAAGCGGCGCCCGCGCCTGCCGCCGTTCCCAGCGGACGACGCCGGCCCGGAAGGCTGGCACCCGTCGTCGGCACTGCGCGCAAAATGCTGCAGGACGCCCTGGCGGACGCCGGTTATCCCCGCCACGTCCTGGTGGCCTGCAGCGGCGGCCCCGACTCCCTGGCGCTCGCCGCCGTCGCATCCTACTTCGCCCGCCGCGGCCACGTGAACGCACATCCGGTGACCGTGGGTGCCGTGGTGGTGGACCACCAGCTGCAGGATGGATCCGCTGACATCGCTGCCCGCACCGCCCAGGCACTGGAGGAGCTGGGCCTGGCGCCGGTGGAAGTCCGGACCGTCACCGTGGCCGGCACCGGCATGGGTCCGGAGGCTGCTGCGCGCGAGGCCCGTCACGCAGCCCTCGAAGCCGCCGCTGCGGAGCAGGGTGCGGAGGCAATCCTGCTGGGCCACACCCTTGACGACCAGGCCGAACAGGTACTCCTGGGCCTGGCCCGCGGCTCCGGCACCCGCTCGCTCGCCGGCATGCGGCCAGCCCGTGGCAGACTGCTGCGCCCCTTCCTGGGGCTCCGGCGCGCGGACACGGAGGAAATCTGCGCCGTGGAGGAGCTGAACCCCTGGCACGACCCCACCAACACCGATCCCGCGTTCGCCCGCTCACGGACCCGCGTGGAGGTCCTCCCGCACCTTGAGGACAAACTCGGCCCCGGAGTGGCCGAATCCCTGGCCCGCACCGCCGCCATCCTGCAGCTGGACGCCGATTACCTGGAGGATGTGGCGGAAAGCACCTACGCCTCCCTGGTGGAGCAGGACAGCGACGGGCTGGGCCTGCCGGAGGAGGCCTTGCGCGCCCTGGCCCCTGCCATTAGGTTCCGGGTGATCGCCAAGGCAGCGGCCGACGTCGGCGGCCAACAGCCCAGTTACCAGCGCCTTTTGGCGGCGGAAGCGCTGCTGCGGCGGCAGGGTTCGGCCGGTCCGGTTGAGCTTCCGGGCGGCGTGAGTGTGTACCGGTTGTCGCTGGCGCAGCTGGAGGAATCGAAGGACGATGCGGGCACCGGCGCCGCGGGGGACGCCCCTTCCGTTCCCCGCGAACGCGCGCGCTGTGGGAAGCTAGTATTCCGGCCTCAAAAACCGCCCGCAAAATAGTCGCACCCCGCATCTAAACAGGAGCCATTGGTGGATTCAAACGACGTCCAGGCAGACCTCAAGCACGTTCTCTACACCAGGGAACAGATCCAGCAGCGCATCACCGAACTCGCAGCGCAGATCGACAAGGACTACGAAGGCCGCGAGATCCTCATTGTGGGCGTCCTCAAGGGCGCGGTGATGGTCATGGCGGACCTGGCGCGGGCACTGCACAGCCACATCTCCATGGACTGGATGGCCGTGTCCTCCTACGGCTCGGGAACCCAGTCCTCCGGCGTGGTGCGCATCCTGAAGGACCTGGACACTGACCTCATGGGCAAGGACGTGCTGATCGTCGAGGACATCATCGACTCCGGCCTCACCCTGTCCTGGCTCAAGACCAACCTGGAATCCCGCGGCACCGCCTCGGTGGAAATCTGCACCGCGTTCCGCAAGCCCACTGCCGCCAAGGTGGAGATCGACGTCAAGTACGTCGGCTATGACATCCCCAACGAGTTTGTGGTGGGCTACGGCCTGGACTACGCCGAGAAGTACCGCAACCTGGACTTCGTCGGCACCCTGGCCCCGCACGTCTACGAGTAACCCCAGGCCCTTCCGACGCCTTCGGTGCGCTGTCTGTCCCGCTACGCCCACAGGGAACTTTTGCTTTTCGCTATGCGTGATGTACTCCGGACGGTGTATAGCTAGAAGCTGACGCAGCACCATCACGTGCGCAGAGTACTCGCCGTGAAGCACTACCGGAAGGACGGGGCCAGCCCCCGAACAGATGAAAGCTAAGAACTTCTTCAAAGGCCCGGGCATCTGGATCGTCGTTGTGGTCGGTCTGCTCCTTGTGGCTTTTGCAACGCTCGCCCCCGGCGGTGCGGCCCGGATCGATACGGACAAGGGCCTGGAATTGCTCGCCAATAACAAGGTGGAGCAGGCCAAGATCTTCGACGGCGAGAACCGCGTTGACCTCACACTGAAGGACGACCTGCAGCTGGACGGGCAGGACAAGGGCAAGAGCGTCCAGTTCTTCTTCGTGGATGCCCGCGGCCAGGACGTGGTGAAGGCTGTCACCGACGCCAAGCCCGCCCAGGGCTTCACCGACCAGCCGATTGAAAGCAACTGGTTCTCCGGCCTGCTCTCCCTCCTGATCCCCGTCATCCTGCTGGGCGCCCTCTTCTGGTTCCTGATGACCCGCATGCAGGGCGGCGGCTCCAAGATCATGCAGTTCGGCAAGTCCAAGGCCAAGATGGTCAGCAAGGACATGCCGCAGGTCACCTTCGCGGACGTCGCAGGTGCGGACGAGGCTGTGGAGGAACTGCAGGAGATCAAGGAATTCCTGCAGGAACCGGCCAAGTTCCAGGCCGTGGGCGCCAAGATCCCCAAGGGCGTGCTGCTCTACGGTCCTCCGGGCACCGGTAAGACCCTGCTGGCCCGTGCCGTTGCCGGTGAAGCAGGCGTGCCTTTCTTCTCCATCTCGGGCTCGGACTTCGTGGAAATGTTCGTCGGCGTCGGCGCGTCCCGCGTCCGCGACCTTTTCGAGCAGGCCAAGGCCAACTCCCCGGCCATCATCTTCGTGGATGAAATCGACGCCGTAGGCCGCCACCGCGGCGCCGGCATCGGCGGCGGAAACGACGAACGCGAGCAGACCCTTAACCAGTTGCTGGTGGAGATGGACGGCTTCGACGTCAAGACCAACGTGATCCTGATCGCCGCCACCAACCGGCCCGACGTCCTGGACCCCGCGCTGCTGCGTCCCGGCCGTTTCGACCGCCAGGTCTCGGTAGAGGCGCCGGACCTGATCGGCCGTGACCAGATCCTGCAGGTACACGCCAAAGGCAAGCCGATGGCGCCCGGTGTGGACCTGAAGGCTGTGGCCAAGAAGACTCCCGGTTACACCGGTGCCGACCTTGCCAACGTCCTGAATGAGGCTGCGCTGCTCACCGCCCGGTCCAACGCCAACCTGATCGATGACCGCGCACTGGACGAGGCAATCGACCGCGTCATGGCCGGCCCGCAGAAGCGCAGCCGCGTCATGAAGGAGCACGAGCGCAAGATCACCGCGTACCACGAAGGCGGCCACGCCCTGGTGGCGGCTGCCCTGCGGAACTCGGCTCCGGTCACCAAGATCACCATCCTTCCCCGCGGCCGTGCCCTGGGCTACACCATGGTGGTTCCGGAGAACGACAAGTACTCCGTGACCCGCAACGAGCTCCTGGACCAAATGGCCTACGCCATGGGCGGCCGCGTGGCCGAGGAGATCGTCTTCCACGATCCCTCCACCGGTGCCTCAAACGACATCGAAAAGGCCACCGGCACTGCCCGCAAGATGGTCACCGAGTATGGCATGAGCGAACGCGTTGGTGCTGTCCGCCTGGGCCAGGGCGGCGGCGAACCCTTCCTGGGCCGCGATGCAGGCCACGAGCGCAACTACTCGGACCAGATCGCCTACGTGGTGGATGAGGAAGTGCGCCGCCTGATCGAGCAGGCCCACGACGAGGCCTACGAAATCCTTACCGAGAACCGCGACATCCTGGACCTGCTGGCCCTTGAGCTGTTGGAGCGGGAGACCCTCAACCAGGCCGAGATTGCCGACATCTTCCGCGACGTGCGCAAGCGCGACTTCCGCGAGGTGTGGCTGTCCAAGGAAACCCGCCCCGTCCTGGCAGGGCCGGTGGAGACCCGCCGGGAGCGGGCCGAGCGGGAAGCGCAGGAAGAAGCGAAGAAGGCCCGGCTGGACGAGCCGCTGGACGCCCAGCCCCCGCACCCGCAGGGCGTTCCGGAGGATGCACCCTTCAAGGGCGGAGTCACCGACTCGGGGCCCGACACCCTTCGCGGCTAAGCTTTCCCTGTGACTTCCTTCGACGACGACGACGTTCCCGCCTCCGCCGGATACCTGGCCCAGGACGGTTCCCACCATTCGACGAGCCACAAGGTGGACCGGCCACGGATCGAGGCGGCCGTCCGCGAAATCCTCCTTGCCATCGGCGAGGACCCGGACCGCGGCGGCCTCCTCGACACCCCCAAAAGGGTGGCGAAGGCGTATGCCGAGGTGTTCGCCGGGCTGCACCATGACCCCGCGGAAGTCCTGTCCACCACCTTCGACCTGGACCATGAGGAACTGGTCCTGGTCAAGGACATTCCGTTCTACTCCACCTGCGAGCACCACCTGGTGCCGTTCCACGGGGTGGCCCACGTTGGCTACATCCCCTCGCACGACGGCAGGGTCACCGGGCTGAGCAAGCTGGCCCGGCTGGTGGACATCTACGCACGGCGGCCGCAGGTGCAGGAGCGGCTCACCACAGAGATCGTCGAAGCGATGGTCCGCTACCTCAAGCCCCGCGGCGCCATCGTCGTTGTCGAATGCGAGCACATGTGCATGTCAATGCGCGGCATCCGCAAGCCCGGAGCGAAGACCGTCACCAGTGCGGTCCGCGGGCAGCTTCATGACCCGGCCACCCGTGCCGAAGCCATGAGCCTCATCCTCGGAAGGTAACCACAGACCCATGGATTCACTCGCTGCAGCCCCCGGAACGGGGCCCGCAACCTCCCCGCTGCCCATCCTCCGCAAGCCCCGCCCCGCCGCGCGCTTTGAAGACCTGCCCACCGGCCGGACCTTGGTCATGGGCATCCTGAACGTGACCCCTGATTCCTTCAGCGACGGCGGAAAGCATGCCACGGCGGACACCGCCATCGCGGCCGGCCTGCGGATGTTCTACGCAGGTGCGGACATCATCGACGTGGGCGGGGAATCCACCCGCCCGGGGGCAGACGACGTCAGCCCCGACGAGGAACAGCGCCGGGTCCTGCCCGTGATCGAGGCCCTGGTGAAGGCCGGGGCGCTGGTCAGCATCGACACCACCCACGCCTCTACGGCGGAAGCGGCCGTCAAGGCAGGCGCGGCCATCGTCAATGACATCTCCGGACTGAGCATCGAGCCCGAAATGGCCGAGTTCGTCGCAGCGTCCAAGGTGCCCTACGTCCTCACCCACCGCCGCGGCGACGCCCGCACCATGAACTCGCTTGCAGAGTACGCCGATGTTGCCGGGGAAGTGGTGGCGGAACTGGCAGGAGTGCGGGACAAGCTCTATGCCGCCGGAGTCAGCGCGGAACAGATCATTATCGATCCGGGCCTGGGCTTCGCCAAGAACGATGCCCAGAACTGGGAACTGCTGCAAAACCTTGACCAGCTGGACACCCTGGGCCACAAGGTCTTGGTGGGCGCCTCCCGCAAGCGCTTCCTGGGCACCCTGCTCACCGTGGCAGGAAAGGCCGCCGCTCCCGAGGAGCGGGACGGTGCCACGGCGGCCATTACGGCCATCAGCGCCTACCGTGGGGCCTGGGCCGTCCGGGTCCACGACGTCGGCTCGAGCCTTGACGCCGTCAAGGTGGCCGCGCGCATGGCGGCCGTACCTACGGCACCAGCCGTACCCAAAACGCAGTAGGGCCGGGGGACCCATGGACAGGATTACGCTGACTGGAGTGACCGCAGTTGGTCATCACGGTGTCTTCGATTTCGAACGCCGGGAGGGCCAGCCCTTCGTGGTGGACGCGGTGCTCTACCTGGACTTCACCGACGCGGCGCAGTCCGATGACGTCCGGGACACGGCGCACTACGGCGAGGTGGCGCAGCGTATAACCGAGTGGATTTCCGGGGAACCCCTGAACCTCATCGAGGCACTGGCGGTACGGATCGCGGACAGCCTCCTGGCCGAATTCAAGCTTCAGGCCGTGGAGATCACCGTCCACAAACCCCAGGCCCCCATCGAGGTTCCTTTCGGCGACGTGGCCGTCACCGTCCACAGGACGCGGGTCCCCGCGGACAATGCCCTGGCCGGGGCCGGCAGATGAACGGCATCTACACCAAGGCCGTCCTCGCGCTCGGCAGCAACCTTGGTGAACGGAACGAGACTCTGACTGAGGCCGTGGCGGACCTGGTGGATCCGCCGGAGGTGCGCCTCCTCGCCGTCTCACCCATCGTCCAGACGAAAGCCGTGGGCGGCCCCGCCGGCCAGCCCGACTTCCTGAACATGGTCATCACCTTGGAAACCAGCCTGACCCCCAAGGAACTGCTGGAACACTGCCAGGCCGTCGAAAACAAGCACCTCCGCGTCCGCGAGGTGCATTGGGGACCGCGGACGCTCGACGTCGATATCATCACCTACGGGGACCTCCGCAGCGACGATCCCGCCCTGACGCTCCCGCACCCCCGCGCTGCCTCCCGTGCGTTCGTCCTTTACCCCTGGTCGCTGATCGAACCCGCCGCCACCCTGGAGGGCGAAAGGATCAGCGCGCTGGCCGCCCAGGCGGACGATTTTCCCGATCTGGCTCCGTTCGACGGCTTCGGCGATTTCGACGGGATGCCCACGGCCGGCGCGGTGGAGGAGCGATGAAGCCCATCAACCCCCTGCGCCTGCTGCTGATCGGCGTCATCCTCGCCATCGCAGGCTGGTCTGCCACGGTGGTGACCAGCCGCTACAGCATTGCCACGCCTGTTTTGCCTGCCACCGCGCTTGCCACCATGGGCGTCATCGTCATCATCACGCTGATCCTTGGCATCCGCATCCTAAGGTGGCGTAACAGCCTCAAACCCAACAGCACCGTAAAGAAGACCCAGTTGGACCCCCTCCTGGCCGCCCGGACCCTGGTCCTGGCCCAGGCATGCGCGTATGCCGGAACAGTGCTGCTCGGCTGGCACGTCGGCATCTTCCTGGACCAATTGCGGATCTGGAGCATGCGCAGCGACCAGGGAATCACCTGGCTGGCGCTGGCCATGGCCGGCGGCGGCCTGGTGATGATCATCGTTGGGCTCATCGTGGAGCGGTTCTGCAAGATTCCGCCCGAGGACAGCGATCCAAACCTGGACGGGAAAAAGGGCCGCCCTGCCCGCGGGGAGGCTGCTGGGGAAGGCGAATATGCATACCGAGGCGATTGACCCCCCGGGTATCGCCTGGCAGCGGGTGTCGCCAAAATACATAACAGTCCGCCTCGTGGAATGGGCCCTGGGCAACCTGGCCGCGGTCCTGATCCTTTCCGTTCCGCTGGTGTTTGTCCTCCTGGGCTGGTGGCGGTGGCCTCCACTGTGGCTGGCCATTACTGTTCCGGCCGTCATGATGCTGATTGCCGTATGGCGGCTGGTGCTCATCCCGCGGCAGGTCAGGGCCATCGGCTACGCCGAGCGCGACGACGACCTGCTGGTCAGGAGCGGCATCTTCTTCCAGCGCACCATGGCCGTTCCGTACGGGCGCATGCAATACGTGGACATCGCGGTGGGGCCCGTGGAGCGCGGCCTGGGACTGTGTACCGTGAAGCTCCACACAGCATCGCCCGGCACCAACGCCCGCCTCCCCGGCCTGTCGGCTGCGGAGGGTGCGCGGCTCCGGGAACAGCTGGCCGCCCGCGGCGAAGCCAGGCTGGCAGGGCTGTGACGGCTGACGGCCAGCTGCCCGGACGGCCAGTCGTGCCTCCTGCGGCGGCCGGCCCGGAAACCATAGTGGCCGACGGCGAGTGGCTGCGTGTCCATCCCGCCTCACCTTTCATCCGCGGCTGGGTGGCCCTGGCTGCCATCGCCTTCTTCTTTGGCAGGGACCTGTTTGAGCGGTCTCTGCAGGGCCAGCCAGTTTTCGAGGAAGGGTTTTCCCGCCGCGCGCCGTGGCTCCTGGGAGGCGGTGCCGTGGTGCTGGCCGTGGCGGTGCTGGGATTCGTCCTGACTTGGTACTTCACCAAATACCAGGTGTCCGCCGGCTATGTCCGCGTCAACAGCGGACTCCTCTTTCGCCAGCACCGGCAGGCGCGGCTGGACCGCGTGCAGGCGATCGACATCGTGCAGCCCCTCCTGGCCCGCATCTTCGGCCTGGCCGAACTCAAGTTCGAGGTGGCAGACGCCGGCGAATCAGCTGTGCGGCTGGCTTACCTGAAGATTGCTGACGCCCGCCAACTGCGGGCCACCATCCTGGCGCACGCTTCCGGTGCTGTTGCCGGCGCCGGCTCAAGCACTGGGTACGTGAGCGGTTCCGGCGGCCCGTCGGGCACCGGTTCAGCAGGCGCGGTTGGCCGGCAACATCCCACCCAGCACGCGTCCGAGGCGCCGGAGTTTACGGTACTTGCCGTGCCGCCGTCGCGCCTTGTCGGATCGTTGCTGCTGAGTGAGCAAAGCTTCTTCATCGTGGTGGGAGGCGCCGCTTCGGTGGTCCTGTCCGCGCTGACGGACAACCGGGCCTTCTACTTCTACCTGGTGCCGGCTGCCCTTGGCCTTGCAGCCAGTTACTGGAATTTTTTCAACAAGGGGTACAACTTCACTGCCGCCATTTCCCCGGACGGTATCCGGCTACGGTACGGGCTGCTGGACACGCAGGCGCAGACCCTGCCGCCGGGCCGGATCCAGGCAGTGAAGGTTGCCCAGCCTCCGCTGTGGCGCCCGTTCGGCTGGTACCGGATGCAGGTGAACGTGGCGGGCTACGGGACGTCGGGCAACGCCGTCGAAGGCAATACCAGGACCATCCTGTTGCCGGTAGGTAAATTCGCCGATGTCCTTGCCATGCTCTCGCTGGTCCTGCCCGACCCCGGAACCAACCATCCTGAGGCGGTGTTTTCTGCCGGGCTGGGTGGTTTCGATACCGACGGCGGCTTTGTCACCACGCCGCGGCGGGCGTGGCTGCTGGCACCACTTGCGTGGCGGCGGAACGGCTTTGCGGCCACGGACACTGCCCTGTTGATCCGCTCCGGCCGCTGGTGGCGGGAACTTGTTGTCGTGCCGCACCAGCGGACGCAGTCGATGGCGCTTCAACAGGGGCCCCTGGCGCGCCGCTTCCGCGTGGCGGACCTGGTGCTGCACACCACTGCCGGTCCGGTGGCCCCGCGGCTGACCCAGGCGGGGCTTGACGAGGCCCGGCAACTCTTCGACGAGCAGTCCGCGCGCGCCCGGCTGGCACGGAAGCGGCAAACCACCGAACAATGGTTGCGGCAGGTTGTTCCGGCAGTTGAATCAGCTCCGGAATCCACGCCGGCCGTTGAGCCCGGGGCTGCCCCAGCGCCCCGCACCCATTACCAACAGGAAGGCCAGCAGCATGGCTAAGCCCGGACGCCTCGGCGTCGGAATCATCGGCGCCGGCAAGGTAGGGGCGGTACTAGGCGCCGCCCTGCGCGCAGCCGAGCACGCCGTCGTCGGGGTGTCAGCGGTGTCCGAAGCCAGCCGGGAGCGGGCCGAGACCCTGCTGCCCGGCGTGCCCATCCTGGAAGTGCAGGACGTCGTGGAGCGCGCGGAACTGGTGCTGCTGGCGGTGCCGGACGACGCACTGCCCGGGTTGGTGGAAGGGTTGGCAAAGCTCGGCGCGTGGCAGCCGGGCCAGTTGGTCGCACATACCTCCGGGCGCTTCGGCGTGGGCGTGCTCCATCCCGTCCGCGCCGCCGGGGCCGTTCCACTGGCGCTGCACCCGGCCATGACCTTCACCGGCATGAGCCTGGACCTCACCCGGCTGCTCGACTGCACCTTCGGGGTGACGGCCGATGCGCCCATGTTGCCCATCGCCCAGGCGCTTGTGGTGGAGATGGGGGCCGAACCCGTGGCTATCGCCGAGGCGGACCGGACGCTCTACCATGCAGCCCTGGCCCACGGGTCCAACCACCTGGTTACCTTGGTGGCGCAGGCGTCACAGCTGCTGCGCGAGGTTGGCGTCGAATCGCCCGAACGCATGCTGGGGCCGCTGCTGCGGGCCACCCTGGAGAACGCACTGGCCTCGGGGGAGTCTGCGCTGACCGGTCCCGTGGCACGTGGGGACGTGGGAACGGTCAGCGCGCACGCCGAGGCGTTGCGGGAGTTCGACGCCGGCGGGCACGGCGACGTGCTGGAGGCCTACCTTGCGATGGCACGCGCCACAGCCCTCCGCGCCGAAGGGCGCGGACTGCTGAAACCTGACCAGCTGAAGGGGCTGCACGAGGCCCTCGATCCGAAGGAGGACTGAATGTCCATTAAACTCGTCACCACCGTGGCCGGCCTGCACGCCGAAAGCGCACGTCTCCTCGCGGCGAAGCAGGGGACCTCGCAGGGGCTGGTGCCCACCATGGGCGCACTCCACGAAGGACATGCCGCCCTGGCCCGCGCCGCCGTCGAAAATAATGACGTGGTGGTGGCGAGCATCTTCGTGAATCCCCTGCAGTTCGGCGACGCTGTGGACCTGGGCCGCTACCCGCGGACGCTTGAGGCGGACCTTGCGCTCCTGGAGGAGCAGGGCGTGGACCTCGCCTTCGCCCCCTCCGTGGAGGAGGTCTACCCCGGCGGGGAGCCTTTGGTGCGGGTTACGTCCGGGCGCCTGGGGGAGAAGTGGGAAGGCGCCTCCCGGCCCGGCCACTTCGACGGCGCCCTGACTGTTGTTGCCAAACTGCTGCACTATGGGATGCCGGCGGCTGGCCTTCCGGCAGGATCTGCGGGACCGTCCGGCAGCGTCCCGGCCTACCGGGCCTACTTTGGCCAAAAGGACGCCCAGCAGTTGGCCCTGGTCCGGCGTATGGCCGCAGACCTGAACTTCCCGGTGGAGATTGTGGGCGTTCCCACGGTCCGTGCTGACGACGGGCTGGCCTTGTCCAGCCGGAACCGCTTCCTGTCCGACGAGGAGCGGGACGCCGCGCTGGTCCTGTCCAGGGCGCTGCGGCTGCTGGAAGAGCGGGCGAACGCGCACGAGCCATTGGATCTTGATTCTGCCCTGGCGATGGTGGAGTCCCAGCCCCTGGTGGAACTCGACTACTTCGACGTGGTGGACCCGCGAACCCTTGAACCCCTGGCGGAGAACTGCCGAGAGACCCCTTTCCGTGGCGAGGCCCTGGCGCTCATTGCAGCCAAGGTGGGTCCGGTGCGGCTGATCGACAACGTCCCGCTGAGCTCCTGACGCCGGGTTAGCTTCCGATCCAATCTGTTGAAGTGTGCAGGGTCGGCAGGCCTTGCGGGGGCGCGGGAGTTTGTGGATGCGGGCCGTGGGCCTGGAGGCCCAGCCCGTCCTCACTTGCCATGAGCTGTTCCAGGAGTGCCTTCTCCGGCCGGCCGGGATTGCGCGCTACGGAGCGGCGGAGCCGTGCCCTTGACAGTTCTTCGGAGGGATCGGTGCTGGAGAGCAGTTCATCGATAATCTCCTGGGCCTGCCACCGGAGGGACTCGATGGCAAACTGGCGTATTTCGGCAGGAGTGTCACTGGGAAGCCATGGCTCCGGGTCAGGGGGTACCGGGGCGAGCTGCTCTGCTGTCATGGCGGCCTCCTTGCATCAAGGCGCAGGGGCCACATAGACCCGTGCGACGTTCGAATGCACTGCACGTAGGACAAGACTATATCGGGAAGACAGCGAATAGTCAGCTTGCTTATTACTTTCAGCTTTCTTAGGCTGGACATGTCAGGCAATCAACTCTAGGGCGGTTCCTGCGCGCCTCAAGGCCGCAGGCCGCCTCAGTCGAGGAGGAACAATGGCAGAGCACAGCATCGCAGGCAAGAAAGTGGCATTCCTGCTGACTGACGGCGTGGAGCAGGTAGAGCTCACCAGCCCCTGGCAGGCAGTGAAGGATGCCGGCGGCGAGCCCACCCTGATCGCTCCCAAGAGCGGCAAGCTGCAGGGCTACAACGGCACGGACAAGGGCGATACCTTCGACGTGGACCTCACGGTCGCCGACGCAAACGCCTCCGACTTCGACGCCCTGGTACTTCCGGGCGGCGTCGTCAACGCGGACCACCTGCGTGTCGACAAGGATGCGCAGAACTTCACCCGCAGCTTCTTCGAGCAGCACAAGCCGGTGGCATCAATCTGCCACGGTCCCTGGCTGTTGATCGAGGCCGGCGTGGTCAAGGGCCGCAACGTCACGTCCTACTTCACCCTGGAAACGGACCTGAAGAACGCAGGCGCCAACTGGACTGATGAGGAAGTGGTGGTGGACCAGGGCCTGGTGACCAGCCGCAACCCGGACGACCTCCCGGCCTTCAACAACAAGCTAGTGGAGGAGATCTCCGAAGGGCAGCACGCAGGCCAGACTGCCTAACCCCTAAAGTTCCCTCAGGGTTTTTAAACCCGTATGGAGGAATTACTCCAGCGGGTAGAGTGTTGGAACCTGCAGCGGCGTCCACCGCGCATCACTCATAAAACAGCCCTGAGGGAACACCCATGTCTACCGAAGTCTCTCCGAACGCCGGCGGCCAGCCCGTCCAGGGCGAAGGAAACCGCGACGATTTCCGCGGTGGAGTCCGCCAAGGAGCCCAGCCCGCTGCGCCGGAGAAGATGTCCCGGGAATCGGTGACTATCATCAGCACGCTGCTGGTGGCGACGTTCGTGGTGATCCTTAACGAGACCATCATGAACGTCGCCCTGCAACGGCTCATGGTGGACCTGCGCGTGGATGCGCCCACCGTCCAGTGGCTCTCCACCGGCTTCATGCTCACTATGGCCGTGGTCATCCCCACTACCGGCTTCATCCTCCAGCGGCTCTCCACGCGGGCCGTCTTCCTGCTGGCCATGGGCTTGTTCGCCAGCGGAACAGCGCTTGCCGCGGTGGCCCCCGGGTTCGAGATCCTGCTGCTGGCCCGCATCGTCCAGGCGGGCGGCACCGCCATCATGCTGCCCCTGCTGATGACCACCATCCTTACCCTGGTCCCGCTGGCCAAGCGCGGTGCCGTCATGGGCAACGTGAGCATCGCCATTTCGGTGGCACCGGCCATGGGTCCCACCGTCTCCGGCCTGATCCTGGAGCACTTCACCTGGCGCTTCATGTTCGTCTTCGTCCTGCCCGTAGCCCTCGCCGCGCTGGCCATTGGTGCCAAGTACCTCACCAACGTGGGCGAGACTGAAAAGGGGCGGCTCGACGCGCTGTCCGTCATCCTCACCGTCCCGGCCTTTGGCGGCCTGGTGTACGGGCTCAGCCAAATCGGCGGCGGCCATGGCGGCCAGGCTGGTCCGGGCGCCGGTGCCATCGCGGCCCTGGTCATCGGAGTCGCTGCGCTCACGGTATTCGTGCTGCGCCAGGTCCGGCTGCAGAAGGCTGCCGCGCCGCTGCTGGACCTTCGCGCCTTCAACTTCCGCATGTTCACCGTCTCGGTCCTGCTGATGGTGGTGGCCATGATGGCCCTCTTCGGCGGCGTCATCCTGCTGCCGCTCTACCTCCAGCAGGTCCGCGGCCTGGGCTCGCTCGAAACCGGCCTTGTCCTGCTTCCCGGCGGCCTGGCCATGGGCCTGCTGGGCCCGGTCATCGGCCGTGCGTTCGACAAGGTGGGTCCGCTGCCCCTCACGGTCACCGGATCCATCCTGATGGTCGTCACCCTCTGGCAGTTTTCAATGCTCGACGCCGGCACGGCCGTTTGGTGGATCGTCACCCTGCACGTGGGGCTGAGTTTTGGCCTGGCACTGCTGTTCACCCCCGCTTTCACCACGGGACTGAACCCGCTGCCGCCGCACCTCTACTCCCACGGGTCTGCGATCATGAGCACCACGCAGCAGGTGGCCGGTGCCGCCGGCACGGCCTTGCTGGTGTCGATCTTCGCGGTGGTGAGTGCGGCGTCCGGACTCGTCGCCGGGATGAGCGCCGCGTTCATGACGGCAACCGTCATAGCCTTTGCCGCCGTCGTGCTTTCCGCCATGATGCGCAAGACCGAAGGTGCCGGTCCGGGCCACGGCGCAGCGCACTAACCCTGGCATCAGCCCAACTAGCTCGCAGTAGTTGTCGTTTTGAGCGTCCAAAACGACAACTACTGCGAGCTACATGGGTCAGCCGGCGTAGAAGTCGCTCAGTTCCTTGATGAGCTTGTCCGGGGCCTTGATGGCGCCGTCATGGCCGAAGCCGGGCAGGATGGTGTAGCTGGAGCCGGACAGTACGTCGTGGATCTGGCCGCAGGCGATGCCGAAGTAGGCCGGGCTCTTTTCGCCCACCACGATCAGCGTCTCCAGCGGCAGGTCCAGGAACGGCTCGGCAGGCATGTCCGCGGCGATGATGGCCTTGATCTCACGGACGCCGGTGCGCATGAGTTCGCGCTGCTGCTTGCCTTCCGTGGTGCCGGCGGTCAGCTTGTTGGCCAGGGTCAGCATGGACAGCGGCATGCGCGATGAGAAGGATCCGCCGGCTTCCAGGCCGCGCTGGATCACGGCGAGGGCGCGGTCATCGTCACCGGCGGCAATGGCCCGCTCATACTCAGCAATCCAGTCCGCGCTGACGCTGCCGTTCACCGACACCGCGGGGTCGTAGACTGCGAGCCGTTCCACGGGGAGGGTCCGCGCCGCATGCAGGGCAACGGCCCCGCCGAAGCTGTGCCCAAAGACGTCCGTGCTGGAGGTGTGCTTCATGACGGTGTCGAGGTCCCGGATGTCCACGTCCAGCGTGTAGTCCTCAGGCTGAGGCGACGACGAGCCGCGGCCTCGACGGTTGAACGTGTGCACGGGCCGGCCCAGGGCCGCGCTCAGTTTTTGGGCGAACCTGGTGTAGTCAGCGGCCGTCACCATGGAGGGCGGCACCACCACCACACCCGAACCGGCCGAAGCCAGTTCCGCGCCAGTGGAGAAGAGCTCCACAGTGCCGCCGTCGGGGGTCCTGATGTTCTCTCGCGTCATGCTCCGAGCCTAGCCGAGCAAGCCGGGTGGGGGCATCACGGACGCGGGCGTCTCCGGCTCAGGCCAGCTGCTGAATGAGGGCCTGGCTCGCCGCGCGGATGGCCGGCAGTTGGTCCCCGAGGCCGCAGAGGATCAATCCCGCGTCCGCCGCCTGCATTGCAGATTCCGCCGTCACGGCACCATCAGCCCGCAGATAGATCAGGGATTCGACCAGGCGGAACGTGAAGTCGCCGCCGTCCGGGCCGGTCACGGTTGCTGACAGCCCGCCGCCCAGCTCCCCGTACAGCCGCCGGAGCTCCTGGCGGTGGCTGAGGAACCGGGCGAAGCGCGTGGTGCGCACCTCGGGCAGGTGGTACAGGACGCCAAGATTCCACCGGGCGCTGCACAGCTGGGTGCCGTCGTAAAGCGCGACGGCGTGAAGCCGGCTTCCAGCCGGGCTTTCCGTCTCAAGACGGTCGGCGGGCAACGCGGCAACTGCGCGCGCGAACTCCAGGCCCCCTGACACCGTCCCCTCCAGGAGGTCCTCGAGGATGTCGTCCTTGGTTTTGAAGTGGTGGTAGAGGGATGACTGCCGGATTCCCACGGCGTCCGCGATGGACCGGGTGGAGGTGCTGGCGAAGCCCTGCGTGGTAAAAAGCTCCGCCGCGGCGTCGAGGATCTCGTCGCGGGCGGTAGCCCCTGGCCGCGAGGGCTGCTGGTGGCGGGGGCGTCCCGGTCCGGCTGAAGTCACGGCCCCATTGTTGCACTGGCGGATGGACCAGTGGGCAGCCCGAAAACGGCCGGCAGGAATGGTGAGGGGACGGAAATCTGCGCGAAACAAGATGTCTATCCGCCTTTTACAGAGGTGAAACTGTTTGGGGACATCCCGCTGGAAAACTATCAATTGACCGGTAATCAGCAGCCTTCGGCCGAGCGCTGCAGTGCCGGGAGGCTTTGCCCCCCAATCCCTTTCCAGCCCGGAGATTCCCGATGACCTCAACCGTTCTCCCCACCGTCCACCAGGACGATGCAGACCTGACGTCCCTTGGCTACCAGCCCACCCTCCACCGAAAGCTCGGCCGCTACGCTTCCTTTGCCGCTGGCTTCTCTTTCGTTTCGATCCTCACCACCATCTTCCAGCTCTTCGCGTTCGGTTACTCCTTCGCCGGGCCCGCGTTCTTCTGGACCTGGCCTGTTGTCTTGGTGGGCCAACTGCTCGTGGCGCTGAACTTCGCCGAGCTTGCCGCCCGCTACCCCCTCTCCGGCGCCGTGTACCAGTGGGCACGCCGCGTCGGGGGAGAGGGCGTCGGCTGGTTCGCGGGCTGGTTCATGGCCATCGCGCAGGTGGTCACCGCCGCTGCCGCCGCCATCGCCCTGCAGGTGGTCCTTCCCCAGCTCTGGGACGGCTTCCAGGTGGTGGGCGGCGACCCGGCGCTCAACACGGTGACCGGCGCCAGCAACGCTGTGGTCCTGGGCGCCGTACTCCTGGTGGCCACCACCATCATCAACTCCCTGGGCGTGAAGCTCATGGCGCACGTGAACTCGGTGGGCGTCACCTGCGAGATCGTGGGCGTCGTGGCCGTGATCCTGGCCCTGGTCAGCGCCGCGCAGCGCGGACCGGATGTCGTGGCGGACACCACCGTGCTGCAGGGATCAGACCTCGGCGCGGTGGGAGCCTTCCTGGTCTCCGGGCTGATGGCCGCCTACGTCATGGTGGGCTTCAACTCCGCCGGCGAGCTGTCCGAGGAAACCAAGGACCCGCGCCGGACCGCCCCGCGGACCATCCTCTCCGCCCTGCTCATCTCCGGGATCGGCGGCGCACTGATGATCATCACCGCCCTGATGGCCGCACCCAGCCTCGATGACGGCCGCCTGGCCACCGAAGGCCTGCCCTACGTCCTCACCGCGGTCCTGGGCACCTTCTGGGGCAAGGTCCTGCTGGTGGACGTGGCCATCGCCATCTTTGTCTGCACCCTGGCCATCCAGACCGCCGGGTCCCGGCTGGTCTTCTCCATGGCCCGCGATGGCAAGCTCCCGGCGTCGGCCCTGCTCTCCTCCGTCCACCCCACCCGCGGCACGCCCATGTGGCCCTCCATCGTGATCGGCGCCCTGGCAGTTGCCGTGCTGGCCATCAACGTGGGCAACGCGGCCCTGTTCACCACGCTCTGCAGCGTCTGCATCGTGATGGTCTACCTGGCCTACCTCCTGGTCACCGTCCCGCAGTTGGTCAACCGCCTGCGCGGCGACTGGGACCGGGTGGGACAGACCATGCCGGCGGGCCTGTTCTCCCTGGGCCGGTGGGGCCTTCCGGTCAACATCCTGGCAGTCCTTTACGGCGGCGTCATGGTGGTCAACCTCGCCTGGCCCCGGCCTGAGGTCTACGACCCCTCCGGCGAAAACGGGCTCCTCCTCTGGTCCGCACCACTGATGGTCACGGCCGTCCTGCTCCTGGGCGTTTGGGTCCGGCAGCGGAACCTGGCCGCCAAAGCCTGACACGCGCAGATCTTCCGAAAATTCCAGCAACTACAGGACTGACATGACACAGACCCTCGAAACACCAGTAACCGGCACGGCCACGACGGCCGGCGCCCGCGCCCACGCCCGCGAGCAGCACGGCAAGACAGCCGAGAGCATGCGCCACGTGCCGGCAGCGTCCGCCCCGGCCCGCCTTTTGGCCGGAATGCCCGACGGCGTGATCCCCACCTGGGCCGAATCCCTCGCCTTTGGCCGCTACACCACCATGGTCCTGGCCCGCGGCACCCGGATCCGCCTCACCGACACTGCCGGCGACGCGTGTGTGCACGCCCTTCTGTACCGCGCGGGCAGCCTGCACGAACGGCTGAACATCGCGGACACCGTCAAGGTTCCCTGGCAGGCCTACCCCGGCACGGGCCACCCGCTGCTGTCCGACGCCGGCCGTCTGATGGCCACCATCGTCGCGGACTCCTCATCGCGCCACGACACCCTCACCGGCGCCACCACGCTGGCAGGAAACACAGCCAAGTACGGCGCCGGAGCCGCCCACAGCTCCTCCCCGGCAGCGCGCGAACTGCTCACCCTGGGCGCACTCAAGAACGGCCTCGGCACCAGGGATGTGGCGCCGTCGCTCTCCTTCTTCAAGGGCATCACCGTGGACCCCGCCGGCAGCATCACCTTCACCGGAAGTGCCGGGCCGGGTGCCGCCGTCGAACTCCTGCTCCAGATGGACGCTGTGCTGGTGCTGGCCAACACCGCCCACCCGCTGGACCCCCGCCCGGACTTCGCCGGGACCGCCATCGACATCCTTGCCTGGCACGCACCGCAGGACCTCGAGGAGCTGGAAGCCGGCTCGCTCACCGGCCCGCTGGCGCCCGAACACCGGCAGGCCCTCCGCAACACCGAACACGACCTCACCGCAAGGAATGCCCGATGAACACCGCCACTGACACCAAGCCCATCCCGGACGCCGCCGAAACCGCGCTCGCCGCAGGCACCGTGATCCTGGACGAATTCGTCGAGGCCCGCGGCCCCTGGTCAGCGGTAGTGGCAGCCGGCGACGTCCTGACCATCGTGGACCTGGAAGGCAACCAGGCGGTGGACTGCCTGCTGTACTCAGCAGCCGACACCACTGTGCGTTACTCCGCTCCGGCAACCATCGCCGCCCAGCAGTCGATCGTCCTCACCACCGGCTCAGTCCTCCGGGCCGACACCGGCGCACCCCTCATGACCGTGGTGGCAGACGAAGTGGGCGTGCACGACACCGTCGGCGGCGCCTGCTCGCAGGAATCCAACACGCTCCGCTACGGCCAGCACACCCGCGAACAGCACGCCTGCGTGGAGAACTTCCTGATCGAGGGCTCCCGCTGGGGCCTGGGCAAACGGGACCTGGTGTCCAACATCAACTGGTTCATGAACGTCCCGGTGGATCCGGACGGCGCCCTGGGCATTGTGGACGGCCTGTCCGCCCCGGGCAAGCGCGTGGCACTCCGTGCGGAGGTGGACACCCTGGTGCTCGTCTCCAACTGCCCGCAGATCAACAACCCCTGCAACGGCTTCAACCCCACCCCCGTCCGCATGATCGTCACCCGGCCGGAGGCAGCACGATGACCACATTCGATACCCTGCTGGTCGCCAACCGCGGCGAGATCGCCTGCCGCATCATCGAGTCAGCCAGGAAGCTGGGCCTGCGGACCGTTGCCGTGTTCTCGGAGGCGGACCGCGGCGCCAAGCACGTCCGGCTCGCCGACGAAGCCGTGCTGCTGGGACCAGCCCCTGCCAAGGAGTCCTACCTGCGGGTGGACGCGCTCCTGGCCGCGGCCAAGGCAACCGGCGCGGGCGCCATCCACCCCGGCTACGGCTTCCTGTCAGAGGATGCAGCCTTCGCCGAGGCCGTGGAAGCGGCCGGGCTCGTGTTCGTGGGTCCCACCCCGGAGCAGCTGCGCATCTTCGGCACCAAGCACACAGCGCGCGACGCCGCCCGGGCGGCCGGGGTGCCCATGATCGCAGGCTCCGGACTGCTTGCGGACGTGGACGCCGCCGTGGCGGCCGGCAAGGAGATCGGCTTCCCGCTGATGCTTAAGGCCACCGGAGGTGGCGGCGGCATCGGCATGACCGTCTGCCGTTCCGAGGCCGAACTCGCCGAAAGCTTCCCCCGCGTTGCCCGGCTGGCCAGCGCAAGCTTCGGCACCGCGGGCGTTTTCGCCGAACGGTACGTCGAGAACGCCCGGCACGTGGAGGTCCAGGTCTTTGGCGACGGCGAAGGCCGGGTTGTGAGCCTCGGCGACCGGGACTGCTCGCTGCAGCGCCGCCACCAGAAAGTCCTTGAGGAAGCCCCGGCTCCGGACCTCCCGGCGAAGCTGCGGGAAGAACTGCACCGCAGTTCCCGGGCTCTCTGCGCCTCGCTGAACTACCGCTCCGCCGGCACGGTCGAGTTCGTCTACGACGCCGCCCGCAAGGAAGCCTCCTTCCTGGAAGTCAACGCCCGGCTCCAGGTGGAACACCCCGTCACCGAAGCCGTCACCGGCGTGGACCTGGTGGAATGGATGCTCTGCCTGGCGCAGGGCGGGAGCGAAGCACAATCAGTGCTGGAAAACGTTCCGGACGCACTGCCGGTTTCCGGCCACGCCGTGGAAGCCCGCCTCTACGCCGAAGACCCGGCCCGCGGTTTCCAGCCCAGCGCGGGAACCGTCACCAACGCAGTCTACCCTGCAGCGGATGAAGCCCGCGTGGACGCCTGGGTGGAAACCGGCACCGAGGTTGCCACCAACTACGACCCCCTCCTGGGCAAGATCATCACCGCCGGCGAAAGCCGTGCGGACGCCTTTGACCGGCTCGCGTCCGCCCTGGACAACACCCGCATCGACGGCATCGAGACCAACCTTGGCATGCTTCGGGCCGTGAGCGGGATGGACGTGGTCCGCAGCGTCCTGCACTCCACCAGCACCCTGGACAACGTGGGGGATCCTGAACCGCGCATCACCGTGGGCCGCCCCGGCCTGCAGACCAGCGTGCAGGACTGGCCCGGCCGCACCGGGCTGTGGCAGATCGGTGTCCCGCCGAGCGGCCCCATGGACGATCTCTCCTTCCGGCTTGGCAACACCGCCCTCGGCAACCAGGAAGGCGCTCCCGGCCTGGAGTTCACCATGACCGGTCCCAGCCTGACCTTCACGCATCAGACCACCGTGTGCGTCACCGGCGCGGAAGTGGTGGTGACAGTGGACGGAACGGAGGTGCCCGCCTGGACGCCCGTCACGGTCCCCGCCGGAGGAACCCTCGACGCCGGCACGGCCGCCGGAACGGGCCTGCGCGGCTACATCCTGTTCCAGGGCGGCCTGGACATTCCGCAGTACCTGGGCAGCGCCTCCACCTTCACCCTGGGGCAGTTCGGCGGCCACGCCGGACGCGTCCTTCGCGCCGGTGACGTGCTCCGCACGGTGAAATCCGGCGTCGAACAAATTCCCGCCGCTGCAGTGCCGCTCGACAGCCGCCCCGCGCTCACCGCCACCTGGGAACTGGCCGTTGCTGAGGGCCCGCACGGCGCCCCCGAGTTCTTCCGGAGGGAAGACATCGAAGAGCTCTACGCCGCGGAATACGAGGTCCACTTCAATTCCGCCCGCACCGGAGTCCGGCTCATCGGACCCAAACCCCGCTGGGCCCGGACCGACGGCGGCGAGGCAGGCCTGCACCCGTCCAACATCCACGACACCGCCTACTCCGTGGGCGCCCTGGACTTCACCGGCGACACGCCCATCCTGCTCGGCCCGGACGGCCCCAGCCTCGGCGGCTTCGTCTGCCCGGCCACCGTGGTCACCGCCGAGCGTTGGAAGCTGGGCCAGCTCCGCCCGGGGGACAAGGTCCGGTTCGTGCCCATCAAAGCCAGCCAGGCGCCGTCGGCCAAGGACCTGGGACCCGGACGCCAGCTGGTGCTCCCGGGCGACGCGGACTGGACGTCGGATCCGTCCATGGCCGCCCCCGCACGTTCGTTCCGGGGCGATGGCGACGACGGCGTGCTGGGCCGGGTTTCCGAAGGTTCCGGCCGTCCCGGCGTTACCTACCGCCGCTCCGGCGATGACAACCTGCTGGTCGAATACGGCGAGATGGTGCTGGACCTTGGCCTGCGCGCACGCGTGCACGCCCTGCACCAGCAGATCGAGGCGCTCCGCGTCCCCGGCATCGTGGACCTCACCCCGGGCATCCGGTCACTGCAGATCAAGGTGGACCCGTCCGTCCTGTCCACCACGCGGCTGCTGGACCTGGTCCAGGAAATCGAGGCCGCGCTGCCCGCCAGTTCCGAACTGGTGGTTCCCAGCCGCACCGTCCGGCTCCCGCTGTCCTGGGATGATCCCGCCACCCGGGAGGCCATCGAGCGCTACATGGCAGGCGTCCGCGACGACGCCCCCTGGTGCCCGTGGAACATCGAGTTTATCCGCCGGATCAACGGCCTGGACTCCGTCAACGACGTCTTCGACACAGTCTTCAACGCCGAGTACCTGGTGCTGGGCCTGGGCGACGTCTACCTGGGAGCCCCAGTGGCCACCCCGCTGGATCCGCGGCACCGCCTGGTCACCACCAAATACAACCCGGCCCGCACCTGGACGCCGGAAAACGCCGTGGGAATCGGCGGAGCCTACATGTGCATCTACGGCATGGAAGGCCCCGGCGGCTACCAGTTCGTGGGCCGTACCACGCAGGTCTGGTCCCGCTACGCGGACTCGGCCCCGTTCGAGCCGGGATCGCCCTGGCTGCTGCGCTTCTTCGACCGGATCTCCTGGTACCCCGTCAGCCCGGAGGAACTGCTGGACCTAAGGGCCGACATGGCCGCCGGGCGCGGCCGTGGCGTGGAGATCGAGGACGGCACCTTCTCCCTCGCCGACCACGAGGCATTCCTGTCCGAAAACCGTGCGTCCATCGACGCGTTCCGGGAAAAGCAGGGCGCCGCTTTCGCAGTGGAACGGCAGGCCTGGGCCGACGCCGGCGAGTTCGACCGGGCGGAGGCGCTCGCCGCCGTCGTTTCCCCTGTGGCCGACGACGTGGAGGTGCCCGAGGGCGGCGCACTCGTCTCCGCCCCCTTTGCCGCCAGCGTCTGGAAGGTGGACGTGGCGGAAGGCGACCGCGTGGTCAAGGGCCAGCCGCTGGTGTCGCTGGAGGCCATGAAGATGGAAACCGTCCTGGAGGCACCCTCTGACGGAATCGTGCTTCGTGTCCTGCCGGCCGCCGGATCTCAGGTGGTGTCCGGCGAGGCGGTGGTGGTCCTGGGCGGCAGCGACCTGGAACCCGTTGATGAAGTCCTGGACCTCGGGGCACAGGACCTGGAGGAGGCGGCAGTATGAGCACCACAACCACCGGCAGCGCCACCCGCCGCGTCAAGGCAGCACTCGCGGCGATTGAAACGGTGGACCGGCCAGAAATCTGGATCACGCTGCGCGCCGCCGAGAACCTCCTGGCCGAAGCAGCCGGAATCGATGCGGCTGTAGCCAGCGGCGCGGACCTCCCCCTGGCTGGACTCCTGCTCGCCGTCAAGAACAACGTTGACGTGGCAGGCATCCCCACCACGGCCGCCTGCCCGGGCTTCGCCTACACGCCGGAGAAGGACGCCGAAGCCGTGGCCCGGCTCCGCGCAGCCGGTGCCCTGGTCCTGGGTGCCACCAACCTGGACCAGTTCGCCACCGGGCTGGTGGGCACGCGGAGTCCCTACGGTGCGGTCCGGGATTCCCGCCGCCCCGGCTACATTTCCGGCGGCTCCAGCTCGGGCTCCGCTGTTGCGGTGGCGCTGGGGCTGGCGGACATCGCGATCGGCACGGACACGGCGGGATCGGGCCGCGTCCCGGCCGGGCTGCAGGGCATTGTCGGGATCAAGGCCACCCTCAACGTGGTCTCCACAGCCGGGGTGGTGCCGGCCTGCCGGTCCTGGGACGCCGTCACCATCTTTGCCCGGCACCTGTCCACCGCCGAACTGGCCATGGGCATCATGGCCGGCAATTCACGGGCCTGGCCGGCGGACATCCGGCTCGCCGCGCCGTCCCGGCCGCGGGTTGCATACCCCGCGGCGCTGCCTGCGCTGCCGCCGGAATGGGCCGCGGAGTTTGACCGGCAGGTTGACCGGCTGCGGTCCTCTGGGGTGGCCGCCGAACCGGTTGAATTCGACGACTTTCTCCAGGCTGCCCGGCTGCTGTACGACGGTGGTCTGGTGGCCGAACGGTACGCCGCGGTGGGCAGCTTCCTGGAGAACCACGACGGCGGCACGGACGGCCAAGTGGGAATCGATCCGACAGTTCGGGGCATCGTCCGCGCGGCCGGCGAAGTGCCTGCCCACCGGTACGTCGCTGATACCGGGCGGCTGGAGGAACTCAAGGCCAGGGCCATGGCCCGGCTGGAAGGCTTCGACGCGTTGCTGGTTCCCACCGCGCCGTTCCATCCCACGCTGGCAGAAGTAGCTGCCGACCCCGTGGGCGTGAACTCGTTGATGGGCACCTACACCAATTTCTGCAACCTGTTCGATATGTGCGCAGTGGCCGTTCCCGCCGGGGAGGTGGACGGCGCCCAGTTTGGACTCACGGTAGTGGGCCGCACTTTCGATGACGCCGTGGCTGCCGACATCGCGCGCCGGATCGAAACCACTCCCGCGCCGCCTGCGCTCTTTGCTGAGGGAGCAGCTGCCCCCGGAGCTACGGTTCCCGGCGCCGTAGGCGGGGCCGGCCCGGAAGGCGGCAGGCCGTCGTCGTCCGCTCCCTGGCCGTTGGCCGCAGGTGCCCAGGCCGTGCCGCTGGTTGTGGTGGGGGCCCACCGCAAGGGCCAGCCACTCGCGCCGCAACTGGAGGAGCTCGGGGCGTTCTGGGACGGCCCGGTCCGGACGGCGGCGCGCTACCGGATGGTGGCGCTGGACACCGTGCCGGCCAAACCCGGCGTCTACCGGTCCGACGACGGCGCCGAGTTGGTGGGGGAGCGGTGGCTGGTGTCCCCGGCAGCTTTGGGGACGTTCCTGGCGGGCCTTCCCGAGCCGATGCTGCTGGGGTCCGTGCAGCTGTCGGATGGGTCCGCCGCCGTCGGGTTCGCCTGTGATGCCGTCGCCGCTGCGGGCGGGGAGGACATCACTGCCTGGGGCGATTGGTTGGCGGACCGGAGCGTGGAACCGAAGCCGCGTACGGTGTGGCGGAACCTGGGGGAAGCTGCCCTTGCGGGGTTCAGCCGCGGGGAACGGGGATAACGCCGGCCTGGTCCGGGCGGGAATCATCGTCCGGGCGGGCCTCCCCGTCCGGACGTTCGTCCTTGAAATACGCTGCGATGGCCTCCACCAGTTCCTTGACCGCTGCAGGGACAGACCCGTGGAAGCACTTGGGGGAGAGCTGGTAGGTGCTGCCCGGTACGGCCGCGTGGAGCCGTTCGGCAGTCTCCCTGTAATAACTGGGACTCTTCCCGCCGGCTATGAAGTGGGTGCCCGGCGGCAGCACGCTGAAGTCCCGGGCGTGATCCTTCTCGTCGTAGGCCGCGCGCAGCTCACCCACGCCGCTGGGCATCACCTGGCGGAAGATTGTGTTCACCTTGGTCCGGGACAGGACCGCCATCAGGCCGGCCAGGACCGGCTCCGGGATCCTGGCCATCGCTGAGCCCGGGCTGGTGGCCTTCTTCATGTGGGCCAGGGCGAGTCCCACCCTGCCATTGTTGACGGCGTCCTCGAACCCGTCCAGCCAGCGGGTGTCGATGCTGCCGTCAATGTTCACGGCAGCGTCGTACACGGCCAGCTTGTCCGGGACCAACGGGGTGCCCGTGAACTCCTGGACCGCGTTCAGCGCCACCGATCCGCCCAGGCTATGGCCCAGGACGTTCCGTGCGCCGGTGGCGGCGAGGACGGTCCGGACATCCTCGATCTCGGTGGCCATGCTGTAGCCAGGCGGCTGTTCGGACGAGTTGCCCCGGCCGCGGCGGTCATAGACGTCAACCGCCCAGCCGTCGCCCAGGCCCTTCGCCAGCGCAATCGAGAATGGGCGGTAGATCAGGGCCGTGAGGAATGCGCCGCCAATCAGCAGCACACGCTTTTCGCCCGGCGCGTCCTCGGCGCCGTAGCTGTACAAAGCCAGCTTGCCGCCGTCGTGCGTTGGAAGGACCCGTTCTTTCACCAGCCCATCCTAGGCAGCAAGCCTGCGCGGCAGCTGGGAACCGGGGTGGCCAATGCCCGGTAAACTTGATAATTGTGACTTCCCAAAACACCCCCGCGCCCAAGAATGCCCCAGAGCCCGTCGATGCCAGCGAGCAGATGCGGATCCGCATGGAAAAGCGCGCCAAACTTCTTGAGCGCGGCACGGAGGCGTACCCCGTGGGAGTGGAACGCACGCACTCGCTTGCCGAGATCCGGGAAAAGTACGCCCACCTCGAGGCGGACGACACGACCGGTGACATCGTGGGCGTCACGGGCCGCGTAGTCTTCGTCCGCAACACCGGCAAGCTCTGCTTTGCCACCTTGCAGGAAGGCGGCACCGACGGCAAGGGAACCCGCCTGCAGGCGATGCTGAGCCTGGCCAACATCGGCGAGGAAGCGCTCGCCGACTGGAAGGCCCTGGTTGACCTCGGCGACCACGTGTTCATTAAGGGTGAGGTCATCTCCTCCCGCCGCGGCGAACTGTCCATCATGGCGGAGTCCTGGTCAATGGCCTCCAAAGCCCTGCGCCCCCTGCCCGTGCTCCACGCGGAACTCAACGAGGAAACCCGCGTCCGCCAGCGCTACGTCGACCTGATGGTCCGCGACGAGGCCCGTGAAATGGTCTACACGCGTGCCGCCATTACGCGCTCCATCCGCGAAACGCTGTTCCGCCACCGCTACGTGGAGGTGGAAACGCCCATCCTGCAGCTGGTCCATGGCGGGGCACTGGCGCGGCCGTTCGAGACCCACATGAACGCCTTCGACCAGAAGATGACCCTCCGCATCGCCACCGAGCTGTACCTCAAGCGTGCAGTGGTGGGCGGCATCGACCGCGTCTATGACATGGGCCGCGTATTCCGCAACGAGGGCGTTGACTCCACCCACAGCCCCGAGTTCACCACCCTCGAGTGCTACGAGGCCTGGGCGGACCAGTTCGTCATGGCGCAGCGGATCAAGGAGATCATCCTCGACGCCGCCGACGCCGTGGGTGCCGGCCGCGTCCTGCAGACCGAGGCGGGGGAGATCAACCTCGACGGCGACTGGGCCTGGCTGCCTGTCTACCCCGGACTTTCCGACGCCGTTGGGCAGGAAATCACCCCGGACACCCCGGTTGATGTGCTTCGGGAGCTTGCAGCCAAGCACGAGGTCAAGGTGGACCCCAAGTGGGACGCCGAGAAGCTGGTGGTGGAACTCTTCGGTGAAATCGTGGAGCCCACCTTGCTGAACCCCACCTTCGTCTACGACTACCCGCCCTCCGCCCAGCCGCTGGCCCGCCCGCACCGCGAGGACGGCCGGCTGATCGAGGCCTGGGACCTGATCATCGGCGGCATGGAGCGCGGCACCGCCTTCTCCGAGCTGATCGACCCCGTCATCCAGCGCGAGCGGCTCACCGAGCAGTCCATGCACGCGGCCGCCGGCGACGTCGAAGCCATGCAGCTTGACGAAGACTTCCTGCGCGCCCTCGAATACGGTGCTCCCCCCATGGGCGGTATCGGCTTGGGCATCGACCGGCTGGTGATGCTCTTCACCGGGGCCGGTATCCGCGAAACCATCCTGTTCCCCCTGCTCAAGCCCGAAGGGCACTGACCATGGAATACGTAGCAGTACTTCTTCCCTCCCTGGTGGTGGGCCTGCTGTTCTGGTTCGCCATGAAGGCAATCTTTAACGCTGACAAGGCCGAGCGGCAGGCGGAAGCCCGCGCCCAGGCCGAAGCCGATTCCCTTCCGGCACCCTCCGAGCAGCAGGGCCCCGAAGCCAAATAGGTAAAAGCCCCCTATTCCCAGGCTTTATCCCCAAGGAACCATTAGGCGCTTTGACGCGTTGCCAAGATAAGAGTCATACTTTTTTTGGGAAACATCCTGCTTTTCTGAAAACCGACTTTCCAGCAAGAGGAAGACCTTAATGGCACAGAAAGTAAACATCATCCTTGTTGATGATCTGGATGGGGGATCCGCAGACGAGAATGTTAAGTTTGGCCTCGACGGGGTCAGCTACGAGATTGACCTGTCGGCAGCCAATGCCGCTGAGCTTCGGTCTTCATTGGAGAGGTTCATCAACGCTGCGCGCAAGGCGTCCGGAGGCCGCAGTCAGCGGGCCCCCAAGGCGTCCACCGCGGGCCGCAGCCACGATTCAGCACAAATCCGCCAATGGGCACGGGAAAACGGCTACACGGTTAACAGCCGCGGCCGAATTCAGGCCGAAATCCAGGAAGCCTACCAAAAGGCAAATTCGTAGGACGGCGATAGCTCGACTAAAGAGCCCTGCTTCCCATATTGGGCGGCAGGGCTTTTTGGTGCACCACGAATTCCGCGGCGGAGGAGCAATTATCCCTGCAGGGCTGCAGCAGTTTGAGGGCCGTGCGATTACCTCCGCAAGAGGCTGCCGGCAGCGAACTGTTCGGCAAGGTAGAACACGAAGGGCGGAATATCGCCGGTTTTCGCCAGCGCTGCTCCGCAACCGACGGCGGCCAGGGCCAGGGCTGCCGCTTCTTTCTCCCGGTGCAGGCCCGCCAGGGCTCCGGACAGGGATCCAAGCGCGAGCACGTGCAGCCATGCGTAGGTAAGGAATGGCCAAGCCGGGAAGCGGCGGGCCGCGAAACGCTCCAGGTCCGTTGCGCGCATCGCGAGTTCGGACACGAACAACGGGGCGCCTGCAGCAAGCGCGACGGCGGCCGTGCCGGCGAGTGACCGGCTCCGCCCCTCCGGGAGGGCAAGGGCCAGTCGGGCGAACGCCGCGGGCATGGCGGCGGTTCCTGCCGCAGCGACGTGTTGTCCCGCCACCCACCACCGCCGCCCCTTTCGGAGCATGTCGAGCCGTTGGGCGGCGTCAGGCTCGAGGTATACCCCCGGCACCGGGCTGATGCCCACCAGCCACACTGCTCCGGCAATAAGCGCAACACGGGCCGGCCGCTTCACGCGTTCCAGGTCCACCTTCGACATATTCCCCGCCTCCCGCCATTTTCCCGGCTGGCACGTTCCTACGGATGCCGCTCCCTGCCCGCCAGTAAGGCCAAGGATGGGCCACCGCAGGGCCACGGACAAGGGCATTTTGGCGGTCTTTCCCATTGCCCGGAGACCAAGGCAGGAAGTCCGCGCCGGAGGACGTGGCGGATATTCCGTAAACACTGCGGTTTCCCCTGTGGCGAACACGCTCCACATCGCCGGGCGGGCCACGTAGCATCAAAGTACGTCGTAGCTAGGAGTGTGGCGAAATGTTTGAGCGATTTACGGACCGTGCCCGTCGCGTAGTTGTGCTTGCCCAAGAAGAGGCACGCATGCTGAACCACAATTACATCGGTACCGAACACATCCTCTTGGGTCTGATCCATGAGGGTGAGGGTGTTGCCGCCAAAGCTCTTGAGTCCTTGAGCATTTCGCTCGACGGCGTTCGCGAGCAGGTGCAGGAGATCATCGGGCAGGGCCAGCAGGCTCCCTCCGGCCACATCCCCTTCACCCCGCGTGCCAAGAAGGTGCTGGAGCTCTCGCTGCGCGAAGCCCTGCAGCTGGGCCACAACTACATCGGCACCGAGCACATCCTGCTCGGCCTGATCCGGGAGGGTGAAGGCGTTGCCGCCCAGGTCCTGGTCAAGCTTGGCGCCGACCTGAACCGGGTCCGCCAGCAGGTCATCCAGCTCCTCTCCGGTTACCAGGGCAAGGAAACCACCGGCGCAGGCGTCGGCGGCGGACAGCCCGAAGGCGCCCCTGCCGGTTCCGTGGTCCTGGACCAGTTCGGCCGCAACCTGACCCAGGCTGCGCGCGAGAACAAGCTGGACCCGGTCATCGGCCGCGAGCAGGAAATGGAACGCGTCATGCAGGTCCTTTCCCGCCGCACCAAGAACAACCCTGTCCTCATCGGCGAGCCCGGCGTCGGCAAGACCGCCGTCGTCGAAGGCCTTGCCCAGGCCATTGTGCGCGGCGACGTCCCGGAGACCATCCGCGACAAGCAGCTGTACACCCTGGACCTCGGTTCCCTTGTGGCAGGTTCCCGCTACCGCGGTGACTTCGAAGAGCGCCTTAAGAAGGTCCTCAAGGAGATCCGCACCCGTGGCGACATCATCCTGTTCATCGACGAGATCCACACCCTGGTGGGTGCCGGTGCCGCCGAAGGTGCCATCGACGCAGCCTCGATCCTGAAGCCCATGCTGGCCCGCGGCGAGCTGCAGACTATCGGTGCCACCACCCTGGACGAGTACCGCAAGCACATCGAGAAGGATGCCGCCCTGGAGCGCCGCTTCCAGCCGATCCAGGTCAAGGAACCCTCCGTGGCGCACGCCATCGAGATCCTCAAGGGCCTGCGCGACCGGTATGAGGCGCACCACCGCGTCACCATCACCGACGGTGCCCTGGCCTCCGCTGCAAGCCTCGCCGAGCGCTACATCTCGGACCGCTTCCTCCCGGACAAGGCGATCGACCTGATCGACGAAGCCGGTGCCCGGCTGCGCATCCGCCGCATGACCGCTCCGCCGGAGCTCAAGGCCATGGACGAGCGCATCGCCAAGCTGAAGATGGAGAAGGAATCCGCCATCGACGCCCAAGACTTCGAAGGTGCAGCTTCGCTCCGCGACAAGGAGCAGAAGATGATCTCCGAGCGGGCGGAGAAGGAGCGCAACTGGAAGTCCGGCGGCATGGACGACATCTCCGAGGTGGATGAGGATCTCATCGCCGAGGTGCTGGCCAACTCCACCGGCATCCCCGTCTTCAAGCTGACCGAGGAAGAATCCTCGCGCCTGCTCAAGATGGAAGACGAACTGCACAAGCGGGTTGTCGGCCAGGACGAGGCCATCAAGGCACTGTCCCAGGCCATCCGCCGCACCCGTGCAGGGCTCAAGGACCCCAAGCGCCCCGGTGGCTCGTTCATCTTCGCCGGCCCCACCGGCGTCGGCAAGACTGAGCTCGCCAAGGCACTTGCGGAGTTCCTCTTCGGTGAAGAGGACGCCCTCATCACCTTGGACATGTCCGAGTACTCCGAGAAGCACACCGTTTCGCGGCTCTTCGGTGCCCCTCCGGGCTACGTGGGCTACGAAGAGGGTGGCCAGCTGACCGAGAAGGTCCGCCGCCGTCCGTTCTCCGTGGTGCTGTTCGACGAAGTTGAGAAGGCCCACGCTGATCTCTTCAACTCGCTGCTGCAGATCCTGGAAGACGGCCGCCTGACCGACTCCCAGGGCCGCGTGGTGGACTTCAAGAACACCGTGATCATCATGACCACCAACCTGGGTACCCGGGACATCTCCAAGAGCGTTGCCACCGGCTTCCAGTCCGGCACCGACACGCAGACCGGCTACAACCGCATGCGTGCCCGCGTCACGGAGGAACTCAAGCAGCACTTCCGCCCCGAGTTCCTGAACCGTGTTGACGACGTCGTGGTGTTCCCGCAGCTCACCCAGGACGAGATCATCGAGATCGTGGACCTGTTCGTGACCCGCCTGGAGAAGCGCCTCAAGGACAAGGACATGGGCATCGAGCTCACCAAGGCCGCCAAGGTGCTCCTCGCGACCCGGGGCTACGATCCCGCCATGGGTGCCCGGCCGCTGCGCCGCACCATCCAGCGCGAGATCGAGGACCAGCTCTCCGAGAAGATCCTCTTCGGCGAGATCCACACCGGCGACATCGTCGTGGTGGATGTCGAAGGCGAAGGCGACGACGCGAAGTTCACCTTCGCCGGCAACGCCAAGCCGCGCATCCCGGAGATCGCACCCAGCGTCTAAGCTCCACAGCCAAAGCCCCGCCACTCCACAAAAGGAGCGGCGGGGCTTTTGCTTTGCCCTTTCCACCCCGTCAGTGGTTCAGTACGGTGGCGGACGGCAGAGATTTACCGGCGCCTGCTCGTTCCTCGCTTTGACGGCGCCTACATAAATCCCTGCCGTCCGCCACCTCGTGCATTGGTGGGCTTTAGGCGAAGCGCAGGTGCCGGGGTCATTTGTGTAGCTTGCGTCAAAGCGAGGAACGAGCAGCAAGCGGCAAATGGCGCCGGTGGCGGCGCGCCCCAAGCACGCCGGACCCAACCCATCAGCGTGTCGGCTTCGGGGGGTTTGTGATGGCGGACACAAAACGTGTTGAATCGGGTTCATGGCTAATCAGAATCCGGCGATCCCGGACGAGCAACCGCTGACCCCTTTCCATGACCTCGACCATTACCTGTCCATCCCCCGGGTAAGCGGCCTGGCACTGAGCCCGGACGGCACGCGGCTGGTCACCACTGTGAGCACCTTGAACGGTAAAGGCACCGAATTCGCCACCGCACTGTGGGAGCTGGACCCGGCCGGGCAGAAGCACGCCCGGCGCATCACCCGCAGCGCCAAGGGCGAGGCCGGTGCCGCGTTCGCAGCCAATGGGGACGTCTACTTCACGTCCGCCCGTCCCGATCCGGACAGCCCCGACGAAGATCCGGTGAGCGCGCTGTGGCTGCTCCCGGCCGACGGCGGCGAAGCAAGGGTGGTCCTCAGCCGGCCGGGCGGCGTCAGCAGGGTAATCACGGCCAGGGGCGCCGATGCGGCGTTCGTGACGGCCGAGGTCCTGGCAGGTTCCGCTGACGAGGAGGACGACGCTGAACGGCGCAAGTCCCGCAAGGACAAGAAGGTCTCTGCCATCCTGCACAGCGAGTATCCGGTCCGGTACTGGGACGCGGACCTGGGGCCCGGTCAGCCGCGGATCTTCGCTGTGGAAGCGGGGGAAAAAGAAGGAGCCGGCACGCCCACAACGGTTGATGCCACCGCTCCCTTGGTCCTGCGCAACCTGACGCCCGACGCCGGCCCGCGGCTCAGGGAGGCGGAGACCGTGGTCAGCCCCGATGGGAAGACCATCTACAGCGGCTACACCAAGCCTCTTGCGAAGGCGGATAGCCGGTCCATTCTGGTGGCTGTCGATGTGGCGTCCGGCAGCCTCAAAGTGCTGCTGGACCAGGAAGGCATGAGCTACTTCCCGGGACCCGTCAGCCCCGATGGCCGCACGCTCGTGGTGGTCAGCGAGAGTGATTCCACCCCTCACCGGGCCCCCGAAATCAAGATGTACCTGCTCGACGTCTCCGGCCAGGCGCCGGAGGAGGGCGGCGGACTGCAGCCACTGGCCCACGATTGGGACCGCTGGCCCAAGCCTGCGGCGTGGCTTCCGGACGGTTCCGGCCTCCTGGTTACAGCGGACGACGACGGCGCGTCGCCGGTTTTCCGCGTCAGCGTTCCGTCGGCTGCCGCTGAGGTGGGCGTCACCCGGGTGACGCAGGACGCTGCAGCCTACTCCGACGTCGTAATTTCGCCGGAGGGGCGCAGCGCCTATGCCCTGCGCAGCTCGTACGAGTTCCCGGCTGAGGCCGTACGGATCGACCTGGCCACTGGGGAAACCACCCGCCTCCCTGCCCCTGCCGAGCGGCCGTCCTACCTTGGCCGGCTGGAGCGCATCGCCGCAACCGCCGCGGACGGCTCGCGCGTGCCCGCCTACCTGGCCCTCCCGGAGGGTGCTTCCGCGGACCAACCGGCACCGCTGCTCCTGTGGATCCACGGCGGCCCGCTGGGATCGTGGAACGCGTGGACTTGGCGCTGGAACCCGTGGCTCCTGACGGCGAAGGGGTACGCGGTGCTGCTGCCGGATCCGGCGCTGTCCACCGGCTACGGGCAGTCGTACATCCAGCGCGGCTGGGGATCATGGGGGAAGGCGCCCTTCACAGACCTCATGGCAGTGACCGATGCCGCCGTACGGCGGCCCGACATCGACGAGGCCCGGACCGCGGCGATGGGTGGCTCCTTCGGCGGCTACATGGCCAACTGGGTGGCGGGCAACACAGACCGGTTCAAGGCGGTCGTCACCCATGCGAGCCTCTGGGCCCTGGACCAGTTCGGGCCCACCACCGACGCCTCTCAGTATTGGCTGAAGGAAATGACCGAGGAAATGGCGCTGGAGAACTCGCCGCACCTCCATGCCGAGAACATCAGCACCCCCATGCTGGTGATCCACGGTGACAAGGACTACCGGGTGCCCATCGGCGAAGGCCTGCGGCTCTGGTATGAACTGCTGTCCAAGTCCCAGCTGGCGGCGGACCAGGACGGACAGACTCCGCACCGGTTCCTCTACTTCCCGGACGAGAACCACTGGGTCCTCCAGCCGCAACACGCCAAGGTCTGGTACCAGGTGGTGGAGTGGTTCCTGGCAAAGAACGTCCTGGGCCAGGACCTCGAGCTGCCGGCCGAGCTGGGGCTCTAGGTTGGTCGGCTTTGCGCCGTCGGCCGAGGCATTTGCCGGCGCCGGAACGCCCCGCCCCGTCCGCAACCAGCCGAGAGCCCTTCGCCTCGTAGGATGGCTGTGTGACCGACTCCTTCCACATCCGCCCAGCACGCACCAGCGACGTCCCCGCCATCAAGAGGTTGGTGGCACCCCTGGCCGAGGAGCGCATCCTGATGGCGAAGGAGACGGTGGCCTATTACGAGAGCCTCCAGGAGTTCCGCATCGCCGAGTCCAGCGACGGCGAAATGATCGGCTGCGGCGCCCTGCATGTCATGTGGGAGGACCTGGCCGAAATCCGCACCCTTGCAGCGTCGGGGGAGTGGCGCGGCAGAGGGGTGGGGCATGTCCTGGTGGAGAGCCTGCTGCAAGAAGCCCGGGCCCTGGGGGTATCCCGCGTCTTCTGCCTCACCTTCGAGGTGGAGTTCTTCAAGCGTCACGGATTCGAAGTCATGGCGGACCAGTCGGCGGTGGATCCGGAAGTCTATTCGGAGCTGCTGCGCTCCCATGACGAGGGCGTGGCGGAGTTCCTGGACCTGGCACGCGTCAAGCCCAACACCCTTGGCAACACCCGGATGATCCGCACCCTCTAAAGGCGTCCGCAGACGGCATTCAGAAAACCCCTCTTGGTTTTACTCGAATTGATGGATAAACTACTGGAGGCCGATATGTGGGGGGGCCTCAGGAAAGGGACAGTCATTGGGGGCTGTCCCTTTGCTGCGTCCGGGTCGCAAACCTGTGGGATAAGTGCGGAAAAGTGGGGTGGAGGAGCCTACCGCCAGTCGCGATCCCGGTAGTAGGGTCAGACACACATCCTTCAGGAGCACAGCCAGGAGCAACGCCATGAAGAAACTCATCAACGATCCAAAATCCGTTGTCCAGGAAGCTGTCCAGGGCTTTGGCCTGGCACACGCCGGACTGGTCACGGTCAGCGAAGACCCCATCTACATCACGCGCAAGGACGCGCCTGTAGCCGGCAAGGTGGGGCTGGTTTCCGGCGGCGGCAGCGGGCACGAGCCGCTGCACGCCGGTTACGTTGGGCAGGGAATGCTCGACGCCGCAGTGCCGGGGGCGGTGTTCACCTCGCCTACGCCGGACCAGATCCTTCCCGCCACCCTCGCTGTGAATTCCGGTTCCGGCGTCGTGCATATCGTCAAGAATTACACCGGCGACGTCCTGAACTTCGAGACGGCGGCCGAACTGGCTGAGGCCGAAGGCGTCAGTGTCCGCACCGTACTGGTCAATGACGACGTGGCGGTGGAGGATTCGCTGTACACCGCAGGCCGCCGCGGTGTGGGCGGCACCGTGCTGGTGGAGAAGATTGCGGGCGCAGCTGCCGAACGCGGTGACGACCTCGACGCCGTCGCCGCCATCGGCGAGCGGGTCAACGCCAACGTCAGGACCATGGGGGTGGCACTGTCCGCCTGCACGGTTCCGCACGCCGGCACACCCAGCTTTGACCTTGCCGAGGATGAGATCGAGATCGGCATCGGCATCCACGGCGAGCCGGGCAGGCACCGGATTCCCATGGAGACCGCGGACAACATCACTAACCGCCTGCTGGAACCCGTCCTGGCCGACCTGAAGATCACCTCCGGGGACAAGGTGCTGCTTTTCGTAAATGGCATGGGCGGCACGCCACTGAGCGAGCTGTACATCGTGTATCGGCGGGCAGTGCAGGTACTCGGAGATGCCGGCGCCACGGTGGAACGCTCGCTGGTGGGCAACTACATTACGGCCCTCGAAATGCAGGGCTGCTCCATTTCGGTCCTCCGGCTCGATGACGAGATGACGGAACTCTGGGACGCACCCGTGCACACCCCCGCCCTGCGCTGGGGCGTGTGACCGTGGTCCTGGACGTCAACTGGGCCGTGAAGTGGCTGACCCTGTGCGCGCAGGCCATGGCAGAGCACCGCGTTGAACTCATCGAACTGGACCGGGCCATTGGAGACTCGGACCACGGCGAGAACATGGACCGCGGCTTCCAGGCCGTCCTGGCCAAGCTCGGCGAATCAACACCGGAGACGCCTGGCGCGGCGCTGAAGATGACCGCCATGACGCTTATGTCCAAGGTGGGCGGCGCAGCAGGGCCGCTCTACGGCACTGCCTTCCTTCGCGCCGCCACCGCACTCGGCGATTCCGCTGAAGTTGATGCAGCCGCCCTGGCCGGGGCCCTGGCGGCTGCGCGGGACGGGATTGTGGCGCGCGGGAAGGCCGAGTCAGGGGACAAGACCATGGTGGATGCCTGGACGCCGGCTGTCGACGCTGCCCGCGCAGCAGCGGACGGCGGAAGCGCCGATGTCCTGGGCGTCCTGGTGGCGGCGGCCGAGGCTGCCGAAGCAGGGGCGGTGGCAACGGATCCGATGGTCGCAAGGAAAGGCCGGGCCAGCTACCTCGGCGAACGCAGCGCCGGCCACCGGGACCCCGGCGCCGTATCCAGCGCGCTGATCCTCCGCGCCGCCGTTGGGGCGGCTGCGTGACCGTCAACATCGTTGTGGTGTCCCATAGCGAAAAAATTGCCGACGGCGCAGTGGAGCTTGCCGCCCAAATGGCACCGGACGTGATCATCCTGCCCGCCGGCGGCACCGACGACGGCAGGATCGGCACCAGCCTGGAGAAGGTCCTCGCCGCCCTGGAACAGGCGGGCGGGCAGGATGGCGGCCAGGCAGGCGGACAAGCCGACGGGGATGGCGTTGCGGCGAACGGCACAGTAGTCATCACGGACCTGGGATCAGCAGTGATGACCGCGGAATCTGCCCTCGAGTTCCTGGAAAACCCAGCCGGCGTCCTGCTCGCCGATGCACCGTTGGTCGAAGGCCTGGTGGCCGCAGCCGTCGCGGCACAGGGCGGAGCCGATGTGCAGGCCGTGCGGAACGCGGCAGAAGCTGCAGGGGGCGGGACGCATCAGGCGGAGCAGGCTTCCGCGCCGGAGGAGCTGGAGCCTGTCACCAGCGCCGCGCCTGACAGCACCGGCGACTTCGAATTGGTCAACCAGGCAGGCATGCATGCGCGGCCTGCCGCGAAAGTGGCCGGGGGCCTGGCCTCCCTGGACGCCGAAGTCACCATCAACGGCGTGGACGGCGCGTCCATGACCGGGCTGATGACCCTCGGCGCCGGCAAAGGCAGCGTGCTGCACGTTGAAGCGTGGGGACCTGATGCGGAACAGGCCGTGGAGTATGTGGGCGGCCTGGTGGAGGCTGGTTTCGGCGAGCCCTGACCACCCCGCCCGTTCCTGCGAATAAGCTCGGTGGCATGGAACGGCCGCTTACAGACAACTCCCAGGAAATCGAAGTGCTGGACGGCCAAATCTCCATGGAGGAACTGCTCGCCGAGCTCGGCTTCAACTGGACGGCAGAACCCGCTGGCGGCGGCGCGGAAGCCGGCGATGCCGAGGGCGATACATTCAGCCAGCCCGCGCTGTTCTAGCCGGCCCCTTTCGGGCCCGGCCAGGGTCCGCTAACCCAGCGGAAAGACGCCGATAAACCAGAACGAAACCACGGCAAAGACCGCGAAGAACGCAATCAGGCAGCCCATCACGGTGCGCGGTTCCGAGGAAACCTGGAGCGACTCATTGGGGTTGGCGGGGTTGTAGGCAACCTCGATCAGCGAGCCCGGCGCCGGCTGCTCCACCGCCGAGATCTCCGACTTGCCCATGAAGAGGGTGCCCTGCGGACCCGTGAACTGGTAGGTGGGGTAGTAGCGCAGGTTCCGGCTTGAGCCGCCCGCGCCGCTGGTCCATCCGGTGGCGCTGCCGGTGACGGTTGCCTGCGCCCTGGGCCACGCCGCCATCTGTTGCTGCTGGCGCTTGGTCCTGCGCGCCGCGTAGACCAGTGAAAATATGGCGGCAGCAACAAACAGGGCCCACACGATGTACAGGATGGTTTTCATGGTTCCCCCGGTTCCGGTCACCAAGAAGTATGCCATCCCGGCCCGCGCCGCCGGTGCCTCAGGCTGGTAGCCGGAGGCCGCCGTCGTGCATCTCCGCCAGCCCGTCCGCCAGCAGCCCTGCCAGCGCCCGGTCCAGTTGCTCGGGGGCGGAGTTGAGCCGGTGCAGCGCGGCCAGGGGCACGCTGATCCCCTCCGGCGCGTAGCCAAGATCGGCCGGTTCGCGGTGGAACATGTCCGGCGGCACGGGTGCATCCGCCAGCCGGAGCACGGCCAGCACGGCGCCGCGGACCTGGCGATCGGTGCCGTGCCATGACTGGCCCTTGGGAACGTACGACGGCGGGGGCTCACCGGCGGCGAGCCAGGCACAGGAGTCCCTCACTGGACAGTCGATGCACTTGGGCGCGCGGGCCGTGCACACCAGGGCACCCAGTTCCATGACCGCGGCGTTCCAGCGCACGGACGTGTCGTCGTCCTCCGGCAGCAGGGCCGCCGCAAGGCGCATCTCCCCCGCCGTCAGGGCGGGGGCGGGTAGCGCGGTGCCGGAGATGAGCCGGGCATGCACCCTGCGGATGTTGGTGTCCACCACCGTTTCGCGCCGGCCATACGCAAATGCTGCCACTGCTGCGGCGGTGTAGCTGCCCACGCCGGGAAGGGCCAGCAGCTCCGCGTAAGTGTCCGGGACCTTGCCGCCGTGCTCCTGCACGATTGCGGTGGCCGCGGCGTGCAGCCTCAGGGCCCTCCGCGGGTAACCCAGCCGGCCCCACGAACGGACGGCTTCGCCTGCCGGTTCGCCTGCCAGGCCGGCGGGAGTGGGCCAGCGTTTGAGCCACTCGTGCCAGACGGGCAGCACCCGGACCACGGGGGTCTGTTGCAGCATGATTTCGCTGACCAGCACTCCCCAGGGGGAGCACTCAGGCTTACGCCACGGCAGGTCGCGGGCAATGCCGGCGAACCAGTCGTTGACCCGCCGGTGGAGCAGCTCCAGATCCGCGGAGGCGACCGGGGCATCCGTCTTGGGGGAGGTTTGAGTGTCGATGCCAACACTGTAGTAGATGGGTTGCGGAGTGTAGAAAACACGGTGTGACCAGAGCAATGGGCCCGCGGCGGCGTGGTGGCGGTGCAGATCCGGAGGCTTTCCCTAGCCTAGGAGGATGGGCAGGCAAGGCAATTCATCAGCACGCGGCACGTCGGGTTCCAGCAGCGTCCGGAAACCGAGCGCCGCTGTCTACCGCCGCCGTCGGCTGTTTGCTGGCGGTGCCCTGCTGCTGGTGATCGCACTGGTGGTCAGTGGGTTCGCCTTGGCGGGTGCCTTCAAAGGCGGTTCCCGGCAGGCCTCTTCCACCCAGCCTTCTTCCACCGACCCTGCTTCGGCGAACCCGGCTGACTCAGCCACGCCCTCTGCTTCCGCCTCGGCAACTGCTCCGGCCACGCCGTCGCCCACTGTTTCCGCAACCGCCACCTGCAACCAGAACCTGGTCACGGTCACTGCCTCCACGGACAAGCCCGCCTACGGCCCCGGCGAAAACCCGATGCTCACCCTGAAGGTGACCAACGGCGGCAAAGTGCCCTGTGAGGTCAACATCGGAACGTCGCAGATGGAATTCCTGGTGACCAGCGGCTCGGACCGGATCTTTTCCTCCAAGGACTGCCAGGCGTCCAGCGAGGACCTGGTGAAGGTCATTGCACCCGGTGCCAGCGAAACCGCTAACTTCCCCTGGAGCCGGAACCGCAGCGCCGAGGGCTGCAAAGCGGTGGCCGCTGCTCCCGGCGGTGGCGGGGCGTACTACATCTTCACGGCGAAGCTGGGCTCACGGGCCAGCCCGAAGGCCGTCTTCCAGCTGAACTGAGCTCCTCAATCCCCGTCGATTGCTGGGTAACTGTCGTTTTCAGGGCTCAAAACGACAGGTGGGCAGCAATGGATGATGCTTTTGGGCCGGGGCTTAGAGGAAGCGGTCCAGGAGGCTGGCTTCTGCCATGCGGCTCAGGCCCTCGCGTACGGTCCGGGCGCGCTGGTCGCCGATGCCGTCAACCGTCATGAGGTCGTCGATGGTGGCCGCCATCAGGAACTGCAGGCCCCCGAAGTGGTCCACCAGGCGGTCTGCAACGGCCTTGGGGACTGCCTTGAGGCCGGACAGCAGCCGGTAGCCGCGGGGCTGGACCACTGCATCCAGGTTCGCCTCGCCGCCAGCGAACCCGACGATCGCCGAGATTTTGCCCAGGTCGATCAGTTCGGTGGGGCCCAGGTTGACCAGTTCATTGACGGCTTTTTCGATGTCTTCGGCGGAGGCATGGGGGCTGGCGTAGTCGCGGATGATCACGTCGCTGCCCGGACCGCGTCCCACGGTGAGTTCATCGAGCTGGAGGGAGAGGAGGCGGCCGTCCTCGCCCAGTTCCAGGACATACTGCGAGATTTCCTCGGAAATGCGGCGGACCATTTCCTGCCGCTGGAGGGTGACGGCCACGTCGCGCACCGTCACCATGGCCTCGATTTCCAAGGCTGAGAGCGAACTGGTGACCTGGTCAAGGCGGGCGCGGTAGCGCTCCAGGGTGGCAAGGGCCTGGTTGGCGCGGGCCAGGACGTTTTCCGAGCCCTCCAGGACGTGCCGCAGTCCATTGACGTAGAGGGCGATGATTTGCATTGACTGGCTGACGGAGATGACCGGAACGCCCGTCTGCTTGGCCACCCGTTCTGCGGTGCGGTGGCGGGTACCGGACTCCTGGGTCTCGATGCTGGAGTCCGGGACCAGCTGGACCGCCGCGCGGAGGATGTTGCCCGCGTCCTTGTCGCAGATGATGGCGCCGTCCATTTTGGCCAGTTCCCGCAGACGGGTGGGCGAGAACTCGATGCCGATATCGAACCCGCCGGAGCAGATGGAGTCAATGGTGCGGTCAGATCCCAGGACGATCAGGGCGCCGGTGCGTCCGCGGAGGATCCGTTCCAGGCCGTCGCGAAGGGGAGTTCCGGGTGCAACCCTGCCCAGAGTGGCCCTCAGCGATTCTTCGGGGCTCCGCGCCATAGGTATTTCCCTTCAAAGGTGCGGACCGCCGCCCGCAGGAATGCCGGCATCTGCAGTTCGCCGGCAGGATCAAAAAGTGCTGTAATTCCCGCAAGCTCAATGATAGGGGTAAGAAACCCAAGTTCCGCACGGGCAAGCCCCAAAGTGCCCCATTAGGGAGTTTCCGAAAGTGCCGGAAAAGCGTGCTCGATGGCGGGTGCGGGCAGGGCATTTTTTGGTGACCCGTGCTGCTGTCCCGCTCGAGACCGGAATATGTCCCGTACCGCCCGTTCGCAGGGTTTCTCGATAAACCTGTTTGCGACCCAAGCTACGGCTGCCGCGCAGAGCAGGGCAGGCGGCACGAGCCACCAGGGAAGCCCCTGGGCCCACCGGCCGACAAGTAGGCCGAACGTACCCAGCACAAGATAGTGGACCATGTAGAAAGCGAATGACAGTTCTCCGAGCCTTACTAGGACGGGGTTGCTGAGAAAGTCACTGTTGCCTGCGAGCTCGCGGCGGGCAGCCGTCCAAATGAGGGTGATGATCGCGGGCAGCATGAGCGTCTGGCTGATCCACCAGGGAATGGAATGCAAAAGGTCCACCAAGAACGTAAGCGTGGCGCCAGCGGTGGTGAAAGCGGCTGCCGACAACTGTGTACTGTGGGGCGGTACATAACTAGCCTTCAGTAGAAGCGCCAGGGCGACGCCGATGACGAACTCGGGTAGCCGGTACAGCGGCAAGTTGTAGGTGATGAAATGGCTGACCTGCGCTCCCAAAGTTAATTGGCAGGCGACGCCCAGTACAGGTTGCAGGACTCCGAGGAATATAACCGTACCGACAAGTTCCTTTGTGCTGAAACGGCGCATTACCGAGACAAGCGGGGGCAGCAGGAGATAGAAGAAAGCTTCTGCCGACAGCGACCAAGCGACAGGGTTGAAGGAAGAAGCAGACCAGGGCCACCAGGCTTGAGTCAAGGTCAGGCTTTGCAGGAAGGAAACCGCGCTCGAATTTTGGGCCACGGGTACTAATGCTGCGATGGCCAACGTAGCTGCGCTTAGTGGAAACAATTTAGCGATACGGTTCCGCAGGAAGACACCAGTGCCTTTTTCCGCGGCGCCAGCCCAGGTCAGTACGAAGCCGGAGAGGACAAAAAAGAAGCTTACGCCGACAAAACCGAGGTCGACAATGGGCAGGTTGTAGAGGGCGAGTCCGTGCATTAGCGCCACGGCCACTGCTGCGACGAACCTCAGGCCCGTCAAGGAATGGAGCCGCCTTCCATCGGTTTCGGCTTGGCGGTTGGCGGATGAGCTAGGGCCGTCGAACATGGCAGCGGCCGCCGTGCTGGCGGTGGAGGGCATTAGTGGAGACCTTCAGAGGGAGAACCGCAATCTCTGCGGAGCGTCGTGTTCGTCTATGTCCAACCAGCCTATGGGAATCGACGACACCGGCGACGTGAAAACGGCGCAGGAATAGCCAAGGACTTCGCAAGGATCAGGGCAGCATTTTCAGCACCAGAGCCCTCGCGTTTTAGTGCTGGACTCAGGCGCCCTAAGGGCATTCGATGAGGGGCGTGACGGTTCTGCTGTCGCTGTCCCAAATGCGGGCCCCCGTGCACTGGCCTTCAAGGCGCAGGTCCAGCAGGTCCATGGCCGCTCCGAGTTGGTGCCCGGGAATGCGGCGGGAGATGGTGACGTGCGGCGTCCACGCCCCCGGCAGCGTCAGTGACAGCGCGCCGGACAGGTCCTGGTGGAGTCGCCTGTGCAGGTCAAGCAGGGGAGCGGTCAGCAGGACCGCCCTGGCCAGGACATACTTGCCCGCGCCTGCGGGAAAAACAATGGCGCCGGAGAACGTGATGTCCATGGGCAACGCCTGCCACAGGCCTTGTTGGTGCGGACTTTCCTGGCCGGCCTGCAGGTCCGCCCCGGCGGCAAGCGTGATGTGGGGGCTGTTGCTGGGGGAGGTGTGCGCTGCAAGGCTGGGAAGGTCCGCAGCCTGCAGCCGGGCCCAGTCGGCCCTGATCAGGGACTCGGTGGAGCCGTCAAAGACCAACTCGATGCTGCGCATGAACCCATCATGCCGTTACGGCTGCCGCCGCCCGCTCAGCGCGTGCGTTCCGGTGCAGACTCAGCGCTTCAGGTCCCTGAGCATCCGCTCCAGGTCCCTGCTGACCCTCGAAAGGGACGCAGCCCGCAGCGCCTTGTGTTCCTCCGCCGTCTGGACTCCCCGCTTCCGCGATGAGCCGGAGGGAATGCCCGGGTCGGGATCCTGCGTCGCGGCAGGACCACAATTGTTGGCAAGGTTCGTGGCCAGCGGGTCGAAGAAAAGGTTGCCGGTGAAAGTGGCGCCATGCATCATGCGCCCAAGCTAACGTCCCGGCATTTCGCTGCTTTGAACGTCTGGTTTCGCCTGCGTTAAGCGCCGCCGGTGCCAGTTGCAGCCCTGCGATAAACTTATACTTTGGCCGTTTGCCAATGACATTCCCCGCCCTTGAGTCGCACAGCAGTAGCCCCGACAGGCCCTGGGCAGCCACAACCGCAGCGAAAGTAGCACCGTGTCCCAAGATGTCCTGACCCCCGCCCGGATCTCCGAGATTCACAAGGAGGCGGGCCGCCGCAGGACCTTTGCCGTCATTTCCCACCCTGACGCCGGCAAGTCCACCCTCACCGAGGCGCTGGCCCTGCACGCCAAAGTGATCGGTACTGCCGGCGCCTCCAGTGGCAAGGCCAACCGCAGGGAAACCGTCTCCGACTGGATGCAGATGGAAAAGGACCGCGGCATCTCCATCAGCTCCGCCGCCCTGCAGTTCTCCTACCGCGACACCGTGATCAACCTCCTGGACACCCCCGGCCACGCCGACTTCTCCGAGGACACCTACCGCGTGCTGGCCGCGGTCGACTGCGCCGTGATGCTGGTGGACGCCGCCAAGGGCCTGGAAACCCAGACCATGAAACTGTTCGAGGTCTGCAAGCAGCGCAACCTGCCCATCATCACCGTCATCAACAAATGGGACCGCCCGGGCCTGGACGCGCTTGCCCTGATGGACGAGATCACCGAACGCACCGGCCTGCAGCCCATGCCGCTGACCTGGGCCGTGGGCATCTCCGGTGACTTCCGCGGCGTCTGGGACCTGCGCAACGACCGCTTCGCCCGTTTCCAGCGCAACAACGCAGGCGCCCAGATCGCCATCACCGACTACTTCAGCCCTGAGGAAGCTGCGGAAGACCAGGGCAGTAACTGGTCCGACGCCGTTGACGAGGCGGGACTGGTGATCGAGTCCAACCTCGAATTCGACGTCGAGGCTTTCCACGCCGGCAAGGCGACCCCCATCCTCTTCAGCTCCGCCGCACTGAACTTCGGCGTCAAGGAATTGCTGGACGCACTGGTGGACTTCGCGCCGCCCGCGTCGCCGCGTCCGGACGTGGACGGCAACCCCCGCCCGGTGGAATCCCCGTTCTCCGGCTTCGTGTTCAAGGTCCAGGCCGGCATGAACAAGGCACACCGCGACCACGTGGCCTTTATCCGCGTCTGCTCGGGCATCTTCGAGCGCGGCATGGTGGTAACCCAGACCCGCACGGGCAAGTCCTTCGCCACCAAGTACGCGCAGCAGGTGTTCGGCCGCGAACGCGAAGTCATCGACGAGGCGTACCCAGGGGATGTGGTGGGCCTGGTCAACGCGTCCTCGCTGCGCGTCGGTGACAGCCTGTTCCTTGACGAAGCGGTGGAGTACCCGGCCATCCCGCTGTTCGCCCCGGAACACTTCCAGGTGGCCCGCTCCAAGGACCCCAGCAAGTTCAAGCAGTTCCGCCGCGGCATCGAGCAGCTGGAGCACGAGGGCGTCATCCAGCTGCTCCGCTCCGACCTCCGCGGCGACCAGGCACCGGTGCTTGCCGCCGTCGGACCGATGCAGTTCGAAGTGGTGGAGGACCGCATGGCACACGACTTCAGCGCCCCCATGCGCCTGGAGCGCCTGCCGTACTCCCTGGCAAGAATTACGACGGCGGATGCCATGCCTGCGCTGGCCAACGTACCGGGCGCGGAGGTGCTCTTGCGGTCCGACGGCGAATACCTCGCCTTGTTCAATGACGTCTGGGCGCTGCGGCGCATTGAGAAGAACCACCCGGACCTCACCCTCGTGCCCATCGGCACGCACAACCCGGCGAAGTAAGGTGGTCAACCTGCCGGCAGGCCCGGCACAGCCGCGGGCCGTGGTGACCGGGGCCGGAACCATCAACCCGCTCGGCTCCACCGTCAAGGAAACCTGGGAGGCCCTGCTCGATGGGCGGTCCGGAATAGCGGCACTCTCGCAGGGCTGGGCTGAGCAGCTGCCGGTCAAGATCGCCGGGCAGGTCACGGCGGATCTTTCGGAGCACCTCAGCACCCGCGAAATGAAGCGGATGGACCGCTGCGGCCAGCTTGCCCTGATCGCGGCCCGCGAGGCATGGGTGCAGGCGGGTGCCCCCGAGGTGGACCCGGAGCGGTTCGCTGTGGTGATCGGTTCCGCCTACGGTGGGCTGGGTTCCACCATCGAGCAGGACCGGGTGCTGGCGGCGTCCGGCCCGCGCAAAGTCTCGCCGCACACCCTCACGCGGCTCATGGCCAATGGCCCCGCGGCCTGGGTGTCCATTGATCTCGGTGCCCGCGGTGGCGCCCGGACTCCTGTCAGCGCCTGTGCCTCGGGAGCTGAGGCGATTGTCCAGGCAGCGGAGCTGATCCGCTCAGGTGCTGCCGACGTCGTAATTGCCGGTGGCGTTGACGCCTCGGTCAATGACCTGGTGATCAGTGGCTTTGCCCAGATCCGCGCACTGTCCACGCGCGCGGACGATCCGCAGCGCGCGTCCCGTCCGTTCGACGCTGGCCGGGACGGCTTTGTGCTGGCGGAAGGTGCCGCGGTGGTGTTGCTGGAAAGTGAAGAGCATGCCCATGCGCGGGGCGCGGCCGTGCTCGGTACCGTAGCCGGCGGAGCGGTAACCTCCGACGCAAACGACATCGTGGCGGCGGATCCCGCAATGCAGCGCCGGGTCATGCAAAAGGCGCTGGACTCAGCTGGCCTGCAGCCGGCGGACATTGGATTCGTACACGCCCACGCCACGTCCACCCCTGTGGGTGACCGGCTGGAAGGCCAGGCGATCAACGCAGTCTTCGGCCCTGGCGTCCCCGTCACTTCCACCAAGGGGCATACCGGCCACCTGCTGGGCGGGGCCGGTGCGTTGGCAGCCGTCGTAGTCCTTGAGGCCCTGCGCACCGGCCAGTTGCCGGGGACCCTGAATGTCGGGACGCTGGACCCGGAAGTGGACCTTCACGTCATCACCGAAAGCGCCCACCAGCTTCCGCCGGGCCATCGCCGGGCAGGGCTGGTGAACGCCTTCGGTTTCGGCGGCCACAGTGTGGCTTTGGTGGTGACCGGAAATTAACGGCACCGTTCCGGCGGTCCTGGAGCGGGGAGAGCTGACGGCGTTCGGGCGGCTGCGTCACGTCACGGCGGTCCCGGAGCGGGGAGAGCTGTCGTTCGGCGGACGGGCGGCTGCGTCACGTCACGGCGGTGACTTTCACCAAGGCATCAAGGATTGGCAGCTGACCCTTTACAAGCTTGAGCCGTGCCTCCTCCTCCGGGAACCAGCGCGCGTCGTCGATTTCGGGGTAGTGCTGGATCCTGCCGGAGCCCTTGGGCCACTCGAGCGGAAACGTGTTGCTGTTGATGGCCTCCGGATCGAAAGCCGCCTCCCCGGTGTAGACAGTGATGAGCTTTCCGGAGGATTGCCGGAATTCGCCAAGCAGCCTGTACTCAACTCCAGGAGCCTCAGTGCCCATCTCCTCGGCGAACTCGCGCAGGGCGGCAGCGAGTGGGTCCTCACCGTCAACGTACTCGCCCTTGGGAATGGACCAGGCGTGCGCGTCCTTGCGCGCCCAGAAGGGGCCGCCCATGTGGGCGATCCAGACCTGCAGCCCATGGTGGCCGCCGGAGGTGCCGGCGCCGGCGGGTATGGGCAGGTCCTGCCGGTACAACAGTATGCCTGCGCTTCGAATGGGCATCGATCCTCCAACAGGGCACTTCCCAAGCGAAGTGCAAAATTGCCGTCAACCGTTAACGTGCAGTTCACGGCGCTGCTCTAGGTTATTCCTTCAGGCACTCCTCGAAGGGACCGCTGATGGCCAACATAGCTGAAGTTTTGGGCCGGCTGGCGCCGGAAGAAGTGGATGAGCTGCGCAGCCTTGGCCCGCAGGGGCACCTGCCGCGGCACTTAGTGGACGCCCTGGACCGGGCAGCCGGGGGAGCCGGCTCGGGCCGCGGGTACTACGTGGCGAACGGCAACGTAAGCGCCACCGGGGGCCCGCTGCTGGTGCTGCGCAGCGATGTCTCCCGCTGGCTGGCCCAGGGTTCCTGACGCCTGCCCCTAAACAACTGCGCCGCACCCAAGATCAAGCCGGAACCGCTCACGATGCCGGCAGGACGAAGGTTACGGTGGTGCCCACGCCTGGCTCGCTGTCCAGGCTGATTGATCCTCCATGGCCCTCGATAATCGTCTTGCTGACTGACAGTCCCAGGCCTGCGCCGGGTATGGCTGTTTCGCGTGAGCGCGCCGAACGGAAGAACTTGGTGAACGCCTGTTCCTGCTCCTCCCCAGTCATCCCCAAGCCGGTGTCCGAAACGGTGCAGACCAGGTCTGCGCCGCTCCGGCGGCCTGTGACAGTGATCGAGCTGCCGTCCGGGGAGTATTTGATGGCGTTCGAGAGCAGGTTCTGGATCACCTGGCTGATCCGCTTCGGGTCCATCCTGCCGGGCAGCGGCTGCTCGGCATCGAGCGCCAGCTGCAGCCCGCTGCTGGCCGCCTTGGGCAAGGCAGCGTCGACCTCGACGGCGAGCAGCGGGGCCAGGTCCGTCTCCTCCAAGGACAGGTCAACCCGCTCGGACGCCACGGCGATCAGGTCGTTGACCAGGTTCAGCAGGTGCTCTGCATTGCGGCGGACCACGAGGAGCTCTTCCTGGATCTCCTCGTGCCCGGGTTCGTCCAGGACCAGTTCCAGGTAGCCGAGGATTGAGGTGAGCGGGGTCCGGAGTTCGTGCGAGACGGTGGCAACAAAGTTGTCTTTCGCCGCGAGCGCGTTAATCAGGCTGGTCACGTCCACGAAAGTGATGACGGCACCGCCCTCCTGCCCGCCGGACGGAGGGAAAGACTGCGAGCTTACGGAGTAGGCGCGCTGGCGGTCGGCAGGACCGGCCCAGTACAACTCGTCAGTGAACGCTTCCCCTGCGGCGGCGCGGGCTGCGGGAAGCTGGTGGAGCATGACAGGGGTGGAGCGATCGGCGGACATCAGCAGCCCCGGCCCGCCGGCAGCGCCGCTTCCACCCGTGGACCCAATGACGTCTGCCAGGACGGGGTCCGACCGCATGGCCCTGTTGGCCAGGACGGTGTTTCCCTTGGCATCCACCACCCAAACACCCACCCCAACGGCCTTAAGTACGGCGTCGAGGAGGCTTTGCCGGCGGACGCTCTCGTCGAGGGTCCGTGCCATTTCGTGCTCGTTTTGGACTAAAGTCATGCGCTGGCGGCGGATGGTGGTTGCCACTACGTGCGCCGTAACCGCAATGACGGACATGACCAACGGGAGTATCAGGGTGCGGATCATGGACCCCCCTGCGGGCGGCGACCCATGCAAGGCGGCGGGAACCACTACACCGAGGATGGTCCCCGAGATGGCGAGTACCGGCATGTACGGCCGCACCTGCGCCGAGAGCCAAATGACAGGGAACACAAGCATCATGCTCAGGACGCTGAAGGCCGGGCCGCCAGCCTCCCGGGTGAAACCGATGGCGACACAGTCCAGGAGCGGGATCACCGCGAAGGCCCCCATTGGAAGACGCCCCCACGGGGTGGCAATGCACGCAACGGCGATTGCCACGTGGAACAGCAGCGCCGCCAGGAACAAGTTGTTGACCAACGTTTCCGGGCTGAAAATTGCGGCGGCGAGCACCACAAGCAAAATGGTCATGCTGACCGGCAGTTGGCTGGCAATCACGCGCTTCCGCGCGCTCAGCCCTCCGAACAGTCCGTCAAGACGGTCCGACACAACCGGCTGCACCGGTGCCCTGCCCGCGTGGGCAGCCCCTTCGGCAGTGCCCTGCCATTCCTTGGTTACCAAGCTTCCCCCAGCACAGAAATAAAAGCCTCCGTCTGCGAGAAGGCTCCCATCCACCGTACCGCCCACTGAATCCGGCGATGGATCGCCACCGGTCAGGGCGGACGCCGGCGGCTGCATATTCAACCGGGACTGCTAACCAATCAAAAGGCTGAGTGCCTCCGTCAGGTGTTCCACTTCACGCACGGAGAACCCCGGCGGCACCGGGCCCGGCCCGGTGTGGCTGGCCGGAACCACAGCGTGGGTGAATCCCAGCCGGTGTGCCTCCTGGATGCGCTGGTTGATGCCCGGTACCGGCCGGACCTCGCCGGCCAGTCCCACTTCGCCAAAGGCGATCAGCCGGATGGGCAGGGGTTTGCGGGCTTTGGCAGACGCCACCGCAAGGGCAACTGCAAGGTCAGTGGCGGGCTCGCTGAGCTTCACCCCGCCAACGGTGGCTACGTAGGAATCGTCCTTGTGCAGCAGGGTTCCTGCCCGCTGCTGCAGGACGGCCAGGAGCATGGACACCCGGGAACTGTCCAGGCCGCTGGTGGCGCGCCGGGGCTGCGAGTTGGGGCTCTCGGCCAGCAGCGACTGCACCTCCGCCAGCAGGGGGCGCCGCCCCTCCATGGTGACAGTGATGCAGGTACCTGACACCGGGTCCTTGGTGCGGCTGACGAACAGTCCGCTGGGATCGGCCAGGCCCTCAATTCCGTTCTCGTTCAGGTCGAAGCAGCCAACATCGTCGGTGGGCCCGTACCGGTTCTTAACCGCCCGGAGCAGCCGCAGCCGTGAATGCCGCTCGCCCTCGAACTGGCAGACCACGTCCACCAGGTGTTCCAGCAACCGCGGCCCCGCGATGGAACCGTCCTTGGTCACGTGCCCCACCAGTAAAGTGGTCATGTTGCGCCGTTTCGCGGCCGCGATGATGGAAGCCGCCACCTCCCGCACCTGGGACACGCCACCGGCGCTGCCATCCACGTCCGCGCTGCTGAGCGTCTGCACCGAATCCACAATCAGAAGCCGCGGCTCGATCTTCTCCACCTGCCCCAGCGCCTGGCCAAGGTCGGTCTCCGCAGACAGGTACAGGGATTCGGCCACGGCGTCGATCCGCTCCGCGCGCAGCTTCACCTGTGCCGCCGACTCTTCGCCGGTGACATATAGGACGTCCTGGGCGGTCCGTGCGAATTTGGCCGCAACATCCAGCAGCAGCGTTGACTTACCCACGCCGGGCTCACCGGCCAGCAGGATGACGGCGCCCGGAACCAGGCCGCCGCCCAGCACCCGGTCCAGTTCGTCCACACCGGTGGGCAGGAAGGCAGCCGTGGTGGCATCCACGTCCGCGATTTTCCGGGCCGGTTCCACAACTGTTGTGGCCGCCGTGGTCCGCGCCACCGCAGTGCCTGTTTCCTCAACGGTGCCCCAGGCCTGGCACTCACCGCAGCGGCCCACCCACTTGGCCGTGGTCCAGCCGCATTCGGCGCATTTGTATGCAGGCGCTTTTGACGCCCGGGAAGTCTTCGTTGCCATGCGTTCAACCCTAGCGGCGGGCACCGACACTACAGTGCGGGCAACACGTCCCTGGCCTCGTCGGCGTCCATCCCGGTGGCCTCCAGCAGGTCCACCATCAGCGGCCGGAACAACATGACCACCGTCTCGCCCTCGAGCCGCTGCACCTCCAGCAGCTTGGGATGCAGGCGCAGGGCAATCTCGCTCAGGTCCCGCCGCGCTGTGCGCAGGTGGGCGCGCCGGACGCCGTCGTGCGATTCCGCAAGGCCCAGCGAAAGCTCGTCAATCGCGGCAGCGGTCTCCTGCAGCACTTCGGCGATGCTGTCCGTCGCCTCATCAGAGAGTGCGGCATGGTTGATGGCGCTGGTGAGCCGCCTGGCGAAAACGCGGCTGTTGCGCAGCGCCAGGTCGATAAAGTCCAGCGACTGCTTGAGCCGGTCCAGCTCATCCCGGTGCCGGCGGTAGGCAGGCGCCAGGGTGGCAACCTCACCGGAGGCACGGAGTGACTGCCGCATGGCGTCGACCAGCGGCTGGCAGTTCCTGCCGCGGATCAGCGCGTGCCAGGCCTGGGTGGAATCGCTGTTCACCAGGGCGTCGGCGCATTCGCGCAGCACCTCGGCAAGCTCATGCAGCAGCTTCTGGACATCGCGGCGCGGCTCCCGGCGCGGATCCTTGGGCATGAGGATGGTCACCAGCAGTGCGCAAAGGCCTCCCACCACGGCGTCGATGCTGCGCGTGAACGGCCCGCCCGCCGGCGCCGGAAGCAGCACCACCAGCAGCGACTGCAGCCCCAGTTGGGTGGTGAAGATGGTTCCGCTGTCCAGGAAGCGGGCCAGGAGGATTGAGAAGAGAAGGACGACGGCGGCCTGCCAGATTCCGCTGCCCAGCCAGTGCAGGAGCAGGTCACCCACGGCAATCCCGATGGTGCAGCCCAGGCCCACCTCCACGACCCGCCGCAGCCGTGGCTCACGCGAGAAGCCAAGGGCGATGAGGGACGACGTGGCTGCGAACAGCGGGCCGCTGTGCCCCAGGACGTACTCCGCGAAGGCATAGGCCGCCACGGCGCAGACGGTCATCTGGATTGCCGGAACCAGCGAATTCCGGCTTCGGATCAACCCGGTGCGGATGCGGCCGTGCAGGAACCGTTTGCCTGCTGAAAGTCCTGCTGCTGGAGCCATGCCGTTCAGTCTATTTGCTGTCCGGTGCTGCACTTCGTGCCGCCACTACGGCCCCACCTGTGATCCGCGCAATGGTGACCCGGCATTTGTCAGCCAATATCCCGCCGTCGTTAATCCTCCGTTCACTTTGGACAGCCCATCCCGTTACCTGCGGCCCATAACTTTCTTGAAGGTACACAACGTACGCATCGCGCAGCAGGGTTCTCCGTCCCTGTCCCGCACCTGAATAACCCTGGAAGGGGTACATCTAGTGAAGGCACTCCGCTTCGGCCGCCACGCGGCTATCGCTGTTATCGCAGCCGGCGCACTCGCGCTCAGCGCCTGCGGTTCAGACAACGCCACTGGCACCGCTCCTGCCGGCAGCCAGTCCGCCGGCGGCACCAAGGTCACCGGCACCCTGACCGGCATTGGTTCCTCCGCCCAGGGCGCTGCCATGGACGCCTGGAAGACCAACTTCGCTTCCGCCAACTCCGGCGCCAGCGTGCAGTACTCCCCGGACGGCTCCGGCGCGGGCCGCAAGGCCATCCTGGACGGCTCAGCCCAGTTCGCCGGCTCTGACGCCTACCTGAAGGATGACGAATACGCCTCCTCCAAGTCCGTCTGCGGCCCCGAGGGCGCCATCAACGTCCCGGTCTACATCTCCCCGATCGCCGTGGCCTTCAACGTTCCCGGCGTCACCGACCTGAAGCTGGACGCCACCACCGTGGCCAAGATCTTCCGCGGCCAGATCGCCAAGTGGAACGATCCCGCCATCGCCGCCCTGAACGCCGGCGTCTCCCTGCCCGACCTGAAGGTCACCCCGGTGAACCGTTCCGACGACTCCGGCACCACCCAGAACTTCACCGACTACCTGGCCGCAGCGGCACCCGAGGTCTGGACCGACAAGGCCGCCGGTGTCTGGCCCGCCAGCCTTCAGGGTGAAAATGCCAAGGGCACTTCCGGCGTGGTCAAGACCGTCACGGACACCCCCGGCGCCGTGACTTACGCTGACGACTCCGCAGTGAGCGGCAAGCTCGGCGTGGCCCAGATCAAGGTGGGCGATTCCTTCACCAAGATCTCGGCTGACGCCGCTGCGAAGGCCGTGGACGCAGGCAAGCCGGTTGAAGGCCGCGCCGCCAACGACCTCTCCATCAAGCTGGACCGCAAGACCACCATCGCCGGCGCCTACCCGATCGTCCTGGTGTCCTTCCACGTCCTGTGCACCACCTACGACAAGCAGGAGACCGTTGACCTGGTCAAGGCCTTCGAGCACTACGTAGTTTCCGCAGAGGGCCAGAAGGCCGCAGCCGAGTCGGCCAAGTCCGCCCCGCTGTCCTCGGACCTCGCCGCAAAGGCTGCCAAGGCCGTCGACTCGATCAAGGTCAAGTCCTAGCCAACGCTGCAAAACCGGGTTCCCCGCCTGCCGGAAGGCAGTGCGGGGAACTTGGCTTTGCACCCCGCCTCCTCAATCCAGCAACGAATCGAAGGGCCGTCGAATGACCGCCACCTCCCTGACCAGTACCCAGGGCGCCGGGCGCGCCGGGGACAAAGTCTTTTCCGGCGCCGCGCTGGCAGCCGGCTGCCTGATCCTCGCCGTCCTCTTCGGCGTCGCGCTCTTCCTGGTAGTCCAGGCAATTCCCGCGCTGACCGCTCCCGCCGACAAAATTCAGGGCGGCCAGGGCTTCTTCGCCTACATCTGGCCGATCGTGATCGGCACGCTCATCGCCGCGGTCATCGCGCTGGTGATCGCCACCCCCATCGCCATTGGCGTGGCACTGTTCATCTCCCACTTCGCACCCCGTCGCCTGGCCTTCGGGCTCGGCTATGTGGTGGACCTGCTGGCCGCCATCCCTTCCGTGGTCTACGGCGCCTGGGGTGCGGCCTTCCTGGCCAAGGAGATTTCGCCTGCCTATGGCTGGCTCGCAGCGAACATGGGCTGGCTGCCCATCTTCGAGGGTCCGGCCTCCACCACCGGCAAGACCATCCTCACGGCCGGCATTGTCCTGGCCGTCATGGTCCTGCCGATCATCACCTCATTGTCGCGCGAAATCTTCCTGCAGACCCCCAAGCTGCACGAAGAAGCCGCGCTGGCGCTCGGCGCCACCCGCTGGGAAATGATCAAGATGGCCGTGCTGCCCTTCGCCCGTCCGGGCATCATCAGCGCCGTCATGCTGGGCCTGGGCCGCGCACTGGGCGAGACCATGGCCGTAGCACTGGTGCTCTCTTCCGGCGCCCTGACGGCCAGCCTGATCCAGTCCGGAAACCAGACCATCGCTGCCGAGATCGCCCTGAACTTCCCCGAAGCCAGCGGCATCAAAGTCAGCACCCTGATCGCCGCCGGCCTGGTGCTGTTCATCATCACCCTGGCCGTGAACATGATCGCGCGCTGGGTCATCACCCGGCACAAAGAATTTTCGGGAGCCAACTAAATGACCTCCACGCTTACCCCCGTCCGCAGCAAGCGGTCGGCACTGACCAAGGGCCAGCTGCCCAAGTACGCACCCTACGCCGTGCTGGGTGCGGCCCTGGTTGTCGGCGCTGCCATCATGGCCCTGATCGGCTTCAACCCGTTTGGCTGGGGAGTGGTCTCCGCGGTCCTGTTCGCTGTGGGCCTGGTCTCCTGGAGTGCGGCCGTGGAAGGCTCCCGCAAGGCAAAGGACAAGCTGGCCACCTGCCTTGTGGTGGGCTCGTTCCTGGTGGCGCTGCTGCCGCTGGTTTCGGTCATCTGGACCGTGCTGGTCAACGGCATCCCCGGACTCCTCGACCCCGGATTCCTCACTACCTCCATGAACGGCGTCACGGGCGCCTTCGATAACAAGTCCGTGGAGAGCGGCGCCCCGGTAATGGGCGGCATCTACCACGCGCTCCTGGGCACCGTGCAGATCACCCTGCTGGCCACCGTGATCTCCGTCCCCGTGGGGCTGCTTACCGCCATCTACCTGGTGGAGTACGGCCAGGACGGCCGCCTGGCGAGGGCCATCACGTTTTTCGTGGATGTCATGACCGGCATTCCCTCGATCGTGGCCGGCCTGTTCGCCGCCGCATTCTTCTTCGTGGTGGTGGGCCCCGGCACCAAGACCGGTGCGGTGGCCGCCGTCGCGCTTTCCGTGCTGATGATCCCCGTGGTGGTCCGCTCCAGCGAGGAAATGCTCAAGATCGTCCCCAACGAACTCCGTGAGGCCGCGTACGCCCTGGGTGTGCGCAAGTGGCGGACCATCCTCAAGGTGGTTATCCCGACGGCGATCTCCGGCATCGCGTCCGGCGTCACCCTGGCCATCGCCCGGGTCATCGGCGAGACGGCGCCCATCCTGGTCACCGCCGGCTTCGCCACCAGCATCAACTCGAATGTGTTCGGCGGCTGGATGGCCTCGCTGCCCACCTTCATCTACACCCAGATCCTCAACCCCACCTCGCCCTCCAACCCGGACCCGTCCTCGCAGCGGGCATGGGGTGCGGCGCTGGTGCTGATCATCCTGGTGATGGTCCTGAACCTCGTGGCACGCCTGATCGCCAGGATCTTCGCCCCCAAAACGGGCCGGTAACCAGACCGCCTGCTTTCCGCCCACCCGCGGAACCTAGACTTCAACCCATACCCAGTAAGTGAAGGAACACCATGTCTAAGCGCATCGACGTCAAGGACCTGAACGTGTACTACGGCGATTTCCTCGCCGTGGAGGACGTCAGCATCAACATCGAGGCCAAGTCCGTCACCGCGTTCATCGGCCCCTCCGGCTGCGGAAAGTCCACCTTCCTCCGCACCCTGAACCGCATGCACGAAGTCATCCCCGGCGCCCGCGTCGAGGGCGAGGTCCTGCTGGACGGCGACAACCTGTACGGCCCTGGCGTGGACCCCGTGACCGTGCGGTCGCAGATCGGCATGGTCTTCCAGCGCCCCAACCCGTTCCCCACCATGTCCATCAGGGACAACGTGCTGGCCGGCGTCAAGCTGAACAACAAGAAGATCTCCAAGGGTGAAGCCGACGTCCTGGTGGAGCGCTCGCTCAAGGGCGCCAACCTGTGGAACGAGGTCAAGGACCGGCTGGAGAAGCCCGGCTCCGGTCTCTCCGGCGGGCAGCAGCAGCGCCTCTGCATTGCCCGCGCCATCGCCGTGGAGCCGCAGGTGATCCTCATGGATGAGCCCTGCTCCGCCTTGGACCCCATCTCCACCCTGGCCATCGAGGACCTCATCAATGAGCTCAAGGACCAGTACACCGTGGTGATCGTGACTCACAACATGCAGCAGGCTGCACGTGTCTCGGACCGGACCGCTTTCTTCAACATCGCGGGCACCGGTAAGCCGGGCAAGCTGATTGAGTACGGCGACACCCACACCATCTTCAGCAACCCTGTCCAGAAGGCCACCGAGGACTACGTTTCCGGCCGCTTTGGATAAGCCCGCTCCCGTTGGCGCTCTGGGAGTTCGTTTAGTACGCTCATCTAGATACTTACGGAACTAGTAGTAAGCCAGCTTAAGGAGTTTTGCCATGACGCAGACGGCCAGCAGCCCTCTGGGCCCCCAGCTTACGGTTTCCGTACCCGCAGTAGGCGCAGGTGCAGCAGTGCAGAGTGCGGTCCTCCCGGATCCCGTGTTGCCTGAAATCGTGCTGCCCGACCCTGTCCTGCCGGCGGAGGGTTTTGCCGCCGCCGCCGGTTTGGCCGGGCCCCTCGCGGCCGGACCCTTGGCACCGGAACTCGAACCCCACCTTGCGGTGGCTGCCGAGGAGGAGGACGTCCTGTCCGTGGTCTGGCGCACCAGTTCGCTCGTTGAAAGCATGCAGTGGGAACTGGACAACGCCCAGGAGTCCCTGCGGCAGGCAGTCCGCGCAGCCTCTACTGCCGGAATCACGCAGGATGAGCTCTGTTCAGCCGCGAACCTGACGGCGGAGGAGCTGGCCGCCGTCCTTCAGTCCGCGCCAGGTGGTGCCGCGGGCATCCAGCTGTAGTAAGGCGCCGGGACTACTCCGGGACTTCCAGCTGGAATCCGCACTGGCAGCGCAGCACGCGGGTGGGCAGGGACACGGCGTTGAGGCTGCGGCCGGTCCTGCTGCTGCGGTAGCAGAGCCGCTCAACCTCGAACTCGGCTTCCTCCATGGGAAAACCGCAGTGGATGTAGTCGTCCCCGAAGATGACCACCTTCGCCATCCACCGGACCTGGTTGAGCGCTGCCGCGACGTCGGTGGCGTAGGCGGTGTGCTCCTGGAACAGGTTGCAGTCGTTGCAGGTGTAGGAGACTGTCACCAGGTCTCCGCCCGCGGCTCCGATGGCCGTGATGGCGTGGATGGTCAGCTGGTGCTCAGTTCCACAGGCCTCGCACTGGGGCTGCCGGGGCTGTGGCAGGGGGCGCCGGGAATACGGGAAAGACATGACGCGTGCTCATTTCCGCGTGGTGCATCCAAGCCGCCGTGTTGCTGCAGCGGCGCTCATCCGCAGCCCTGCACACGGCGCGGACGCCGGTCCCCGGCAACATTGACCGGGGGCGCACTTTCGAATGTACGTCACGGCGGATTCCCTGTACAGGGGATCTGCACCCGCGGGTAACCCTGTCTATCCGGGGATGGGGGAGAGCGCCAGGGCCAGCACGAAAGCCAGGGCGCAGGTGGCCAGGGGAGTAAGGGCCCAGAGCCACAGGATCCGGATGACCAGCTTCCGGTTGGTCACCGAAAAGTGCTGGTTTTCCCCGGCGCCCAAGGCCCCGGCGGTGACGGTATGGGTGGTGGACAGCGGCCAGTGCAGCCCGATGGCGCCCACAAAGAGCATCAGTGCGCTGAAGGTCTGCGCCACCGAGCCGCGGAGGGGATCGATCCTGGTGATCTTGTAGCCGATGGTTTGCGAGATCCGCCAGCCGCCAAAAAGTGTCCCCGCCGTCATCATGACGGCGGAGAGCGCGGCCACCCAGGTGGGGATCCCGCCGTCGGAATAGCCTGCCGCCAGGAGGGCCAGCAGCAGCACGGCGCTGACGCGCTGCCCGTCCTGCAGGCCGTGGCCAAACGCGACCGCGCCGGCGGCAACTGCCTGGCCCCGGCGGAAGCGCTGGTTCACCACGTTGGGCTGCGTGTATCGGGCCACCCACGTGGCCGGGTACACCAGGAGGAAGGAGCCGCTGTAGGCCACCAGCGGTGACAGCACCAGCGGCAGGACCACCTGGAACAACAGTGACTGGTCCACCCCCTCAACTCCCGGGCCCCCGATCGCGAGACTGGCCAGGCCAGCGCCGGCAAGCCCGCCCACCAGCGCATGGGTGGAGGAGGCCGGAATGCCGCGCCACCACATCAGCAGCCCCCAGGCACAGGCACTGGCCAGCCCGGCCACCAGGATGGTGAGGCCATCAGCGCCGCTGGGAAGGTTGATCCAGGTCTGGCTGGCGGCGACGGCGAGCAGGGCGCTCAGGAGGGCGCCCACAAAGTTGAAGAACGCGGCAAGGAGCACGCCGACGCTTGGGGTAAGGGCACGGTTCCGCACCGCCAGGGCAACGGAGGTGGACGCGTCGCGGAAGCCGTTCAGGAAGGCGAATGCCGCGGCCAGCAGGACCACCGCGCCGAAGATGGCTGCCGCCACCTCAGGATTCCTTGACGATGATGCTGCCTACCTGGGTGGCCACCCGCCGCATGTCCTTGGTGACCTCCACCAGCTGGTTGGCGATGTCCCGGTTGCGGGAGTACTGGGCCCACTTCATGTCCGCAATCATGTCCGCCACCCAGACACGGTGGGTGCGCTCGGCTCGTTTGGCGAGGCGCAGGATTTCGATCCAGTAGTCCTCGAGGTCATCGAGGTCATTGAGCCTGCGCATCGCGTCAACGGTCAGCTCGGCCTGCCGGCTGATGATCTCCAACTGGTCGGCGGCGCGCTTGGGCAGGCGGTCCAGCTTGTACAGGGCCACCAACTCCGCGGCGGCATCCATCTTCTCCATGGCCTCGTTGAGGTACCGGGACAACGCGTACATGTCTTCGCGGGGGAGGGGGTTCACGAAGCTGCTGCGCATGTGGGTCAAAAGGGCGAAGTGCAGTTCGGCGGACTTGGCCTCGATGTTGTGCATATCCTCCACGAGCTTGCCGTGCTCATCCGCGGGTACGCCAAGGATCTCGGCCAGGGTGGCACTGGCCAGCACGATCTGTTGTGCCATCTGCGAGAGCAGCTTCAGCCCTGCGGGCTCCTGGGGAAAAAGGCGCAGCTTCACGTATTTACCGGTCTCCGGGGACTTATCAAGGCGGGGTTGCTGCGGTGTGACTTGACGCCGGCGGGCAACTGTCGCCTACTCTACCGGCCCGTAACAGCAGCCTCTGAATTGGCCACCTGGATGAGGGCAGAAAAATGGTGCCGAACCGGATACGCCTCTCGGCGGTAGGCCGCTCTAGGCGGCTAATTGTTGAAGCCCGGGGGTTTCGCGGCTCGGCACCGGTTTCAGTCTTCTACTTCACCCGTCCCAAGTCAATCTTGACAGCGGGCGCCCGCTTCGTCCCTGAAATGCGGGCCGCCGGAGGAAAAGGGAACTCAGTCCAACTCGCCCAGGCGCCACGCGTTGGCGGCGTGTTCCAGGTCCTCGGCGGTCTTCACCAACTGGTGCGAGTTCCGCGTCAGCTTGCTGGCATGTGCCTCGTTGGCGTGCTCGGCGCCGTCGGCGAGGGTGGCCTGCCCGAGCGCCACCACGCGGCAAAACGCGGCGGAACGTTCCAGCGCGACGTCGAAATCGCCGTCGAAGGCGCCGGAGAGGATGGCGTCCGCCATGCTGCGCATTTCATCGGCACCGGGCGGCTCCGCGGCGCCGGCCACCACATTGGAAACCTGGGCGGTGTCCCTTCCGGCGCGGAAGTAGACGGAGATGCGCTCGGGGTCCCGGACGGTGGCGGCGCGGAGGGCGTAGAGGCGCCAGAGCGCGCCGGGAAGGGAGCGGGCGGGGCTTTCGGCCCACATCTCGGCAATGGCCTCCAGGCCCTGCTCGTCCGCGAGCTTTACCAGGCGTTCGGTGATCTGGGGGTCGTCGCTGTCGCGGCCGTGGCGGACCAGGGCCTGGGCGGCGAGGTGGGCGGCCTCGGACACCCGGGCGGGATCAGCCCCGCCGGCGAACGGTTCGAAATCCATCGGCGCGAAAGGCTTGGGCTTGTGGTGCCGGTTGCTGCCGCCGTACGGACTGTTTCCTGCTTGCTCGCTCATGCCCCCACGCTACTCCTGTGCCGCAGCGGAAATCGAGCATGTTTGCATTCGTCCCGCTCCGGCGGAAAAGGGCCTTCACCAGTTGGTTTGGGCGCACGACGGCGGCTCCCGGACCGGGTGCGAAAGACGCGGGAACCATGGGTTAGAGTATTAACGTCCAGAAATGGATTGGGCCGGACGGGCGGACACAACGTGTTGACCGGCCGGCAGGGGCCTTTAGCTCAGTTGGTAGAGCATCGGACTTTTAATCCGTGGGTCGTGGGTTCGAGCCCCACAGGGCCCACCGTTTACGCAGGTCAGAGCCATGTTGGTTCTGGCCTGCAGGTGTTTTAAGAGCCAACCAACGCAAGCTGCGCCTGTGGGGCGATCCACCCAGCCGGAGTGTCGACTGGAAAAGCAGCATGTGCCCTACTACTTTTAGGGAAGCAAGAACGCACGTCCCCCCAATGTGCGGAGCAGCTAAAGGGAAGCCCCTCACGGATCGAGTCAAGGACGTGGGGGCCTTTCTGTTTCAGGCGGCCCCCTCCTGTTTCAGGCACGCAGAGTCAAGCGGACAGCCTTTCCACTGGCGGCGTTCACAGTGACAACACCGTCCCGTTCCGCGGCAGTCCGCCGGGGAAGGTGACGGGAACCGCCGAAGCCTGTTGGGGGTTCGGGGAGTCCATGGCCTGCACGTGCAGGTGCGGTTCCGTGCTGTTCCCGGAGTTGCCGCACGCTCCCACCACTTCGCCGCACTCAACCCGTTGCCCAGGCCGGACCCTGCCGCTTCCTTGCCTGAGGTGGCACAGAGCGACGAACAAGCCCGCGCTTTCGACAATCACGTGGTTGCCGGCCAGGCCCAGCCATCCTTCCCGGACCCGCCCTGCCTGGGTTGCGGCATAGCCGATTGACGGAAACCCGCGGAAAGCGGCGTGGTCAGCCTCTCCGTCGTGCGCGGCGCGCACCATGCCGGACACCGGCGCCGTGACAGTCCTGCCAAACCCCACGAAGTGTTCCGGCGGCTCGGGCCGGAACAACGACGCCAGGGTGAACCGCGCGGACCGCCCGTTCGCGTCCACCGGCGTGAAGTCGATGGCGTAGCTGGTGCCCAACAACGGCGTCCCGTGGCTGGGAACCCGGTCCGCGGGGGAGTTCTGCACCCGCCAGGAGCCGGTGAACGGATACTGCAGTTCCACCGTTAGTCCAGGTCCAGGCGGCCGGGTTCAGCGTTCAGCTGGCTGGATCGTACTGGAACGCCCGCACTTCCTGGGCGCAGCGGCAGGCGGCGGCGATCTTCGCGGCCCAGTGCAGCGCAGCGTCGTAGCTGGGCAGTTCCAGCACCGTGTAGCCGCCCTCGATCCGCGCCGTCTGGGGGTAGGTGCCCTCCGTGACGGTTCCGCCGCCGTCCACCATGACCGGCGGGACGCTCTCGTCGATGCCGCCGCCGAACACCCAGACACCCGCGTCCTTTGCCTCCCGGACCACCGCATGGGCCGCGTCGGCAACCTGCTGCAGGCCGCCGTCGGGAATGTCCATGACGCCACTGGGAAACGAGATCAGGTACTTGGTCATTGGGCCGGCTCCTTCTTTGCAGACGCGGATGACCCCCATCCTTCCCATCGGGCAGGGGCAGCGCAAGCACCCATCCACAATCTGCGCTGGACACGATTTGCACCCGCGAGACACGGAGCCGCAGCGGCCGCAACAGGCACAATAGGCACATGGCAAAAACCAGCAAGGGCCGGATGCCGCGCCTGGAAGATGTGGCCAAGATCGCCGGGGTCTCCCACCAGACCGTCTCCCGCGTGGTGAACAACCACCCCAACGTCAGCAAGGCGACCCGGGAAAAGGTGGAAGCGGCCATTGCGGAACTGGGGTACCGGCGCAACACCGCTGCCCGGAGCCTGGTCACGCGGCGATCGCAGACCATTGGAGTGCTGGCCAGCGAGCTCTCCCAATATGGCCCGGCCAACACGTTGGTGGGCGTCGAAAATGCCGCCCGCAATGCCGGCTACTTTGTCAGCATCGCCGCCCTGCGGGAAGTCAGTAGGGACGCCATCTCCGACGCTGTTGGCCACTTCATGGACCAGGCCGTGGACGGAATCGCCGTGCTGGTGCCGCATTCGGAAACCCTGGCCGTACTGGAACAGATGAACCTCCCCGTGCCCGTGGTGGCCGTGGGCTCGGCAGGCAGTGCTTTGGTGAGCGGCGCCATGGTGGACCAGCGCGCGGGCGCCCGGCTCGCCGTCGAACATCTCATCAAGGAAGGCCACCGGCAGATCGGGCACATCGCGGGCCCGCCGGACTGGACCGACGGTGCCGAGCGTGCGGAGGGCTGGCGCGCCGCCCTTCGGGAGGCAGGGCTGGACGATTCCCTGCTTGTGGAAGGCGACTGGAGCGCCGGCAGCGGCTATGCGATCGGCCGCGGGTTGGCTTCCGCACGCACTGCGACGGCCATCTTCGTGGGGAACGACCAGATGGCCCTGGGCCTGCTGCGCGCCTTCACCGAGGCGGGGGTCAAAGTACCCGACGACGTCTCCGTGGTGGGTTTCGACGACCAGCCGGAGGCGGGGTACTTCACGCCCCCGCTGACCACCGTCCGCCAGGACTTCGAGGAGCTGGGCCGCCGCTGCATGGACATCATGCTTCAGGAAATCGAGTCCGGCGCCCCGGTAAGCTCCACCGTGGTGCCGCCAGAACTGGTCCTGCGCGCCAGCACCGCCGCTCCGGCCTCCGCCTAGGAGCTCCGCCCAAAAAAATCTCCATGAATGTGCATCCAAATCCGGCCCTGCGCCGGTAGTAGGGGTGTCAGCAAAAAACGCCCGGCAGCCGGGCCGTTCAAGGAGATGGACATGCGCAACACAATCTTCACCGCAGGTGCCGGTGCGGCAGCCATTGCAGCCGCAATCGCTCTGGCCGGTCCCGCGAACGCAGCAGAGGGGGACGCCCAGCTTTCCGTCCTGCACGGCGTCCCCGGACTGACCGTGGACGTCTGGGTCAACGGCGAGCGCACGCTTGATGATTTCGCCCCGGGAACCCTTGCCGGGCCACTGGCGCTTCCGGCGGGTTCCTACCAGATCGCCATCACGGCCGCCGACGCCACCGACGCCTCCGCGCCCGCCATTGGCCCGGTCAGCGTCAACCTGGCCGCAAACGGAAACTACACCGCCGCGGCCCACCTGGGCGCGGACGGCAAGCCCACCGCCAGCCTGTTCACCAACGATGTCTCCCAAATCCCGGCCGGCAAGGGCAAACTGACCGTCCGGCACGCCGCCGCTGCACCCGCCGTCGATGTCCTGGCGGGCGGTACCGCCGTCGTCACCAACCTGGCCAACCCGAACGAGCAAACCCTGACCCTCGATCCCGGCACCGTCCCGGCCGCAGTCGCCGCTGCCGGCACTACCACCCCGGTGATCGGCCCTGCGGACGTGGCGGTGGCCGAAGGGACGCACACCATCGTTTACGCCTGGGGCAGCCTGGCGGACCAGAACCTGAAGCTCGCCGTGCAGACCATCGAGGGCCTGCACTCTGCTCCGGGTTCGGTGCCGGGCGCCCTCAATAGTGCCGCTGATTCTGCCGGTGCGGGCTCCACGGTTGCCACTGCCGGATTCGGCCTGGCAGCCCTGGCCCTGCTGGCCGGGGCGGTGGGCGTAAGCCGGGCGGTCCGCGCCCGGCGCGCGGAGCTCTGACGCTCCTCTGGCAGGACGGTAGAAGGCAGGGGCCCGGCCGCGCACCCGCGGACGGGCCCCTGCCGGGTCTTCCAATTGTTCGACGCACGGTGTTCCAGGGAGGCGGCAGGCATGAAGGCAGGTACGACGACGGCAGGCGGCTACCGCCATCGACATCCCTTTGGTGCCGGCGCAGCGGCGCTGGTGGCTGCTGCGCTGGTTCTTTCCGGGTGCGCCTTCGGTGATCCCGCCACTTCCGGGCAACCGCCGGCTGTTGCGGCGGTCACCGGTGCGCCGGCCGCGCCCAACACCCCGCTGCCGCCCCCGGCTGCCGTTGAAGCGGCACCTTCCGGCCCTGCCGCAGCGCTGGAAAAGGCCATTCCGGTCCGGCCGGCCACTCCACCGGCCGCTGCTGCCGCGCCTCCACCCACCTCGCTCACCGTCGCCGGCACGGCCATCGACATGCCGGTGGTGCCCGGGGGCGTGTCAGCCGGGGGAGCGATGGAGATTCCAGACGTGTTCGACCGTGCCGCCTGGTACAAGTTCGGCCCCGCCCCCGGGGCCGCCGAAGGCGCGACCGTCATCGCCGGACATATTGACACGAAGTCGGACCGGGCGCCGTTTTCCGCGCTGAAGTCGCTCGCGGCGGGAACCGTTATCAGCGTGGGGCGGGAGGGCGCCCCGGCGGTCACGTACCGCGTAGTGGGCGTGGAGCTGATGGCGAAGGACAAGTTCGACGGCGCCTCCCTGTTCCGCCGCTCCGGCCCGCATGAACTCAAGCTGGTCACCTGCGGCGGTAAATGGCTGGACGCGCGGATGGACTACAGCGACAATGTCATTGTTACCGCAGTCCCCGGATGAAACAGTTCCTGGATAAGCGGTGGCCCGCCATGTATCTCGTCGCCGAAGCCGGGAGGGAGCCGCCTGTGACGCTCCCCGGCCGCGCCTCCCCCGGGTGGGACGACGGACTGACCGCATCCTTCCTGTCCGGCGATGAGCATGCGCTGGCGGCGGCCTACCGCGAGTTCGCGCCCCTGGTGCATACGCTGGCTCTCCGGTCCCTGGTGGACCGGGCGGCGGCGGACGACGTGACCCAGGAAGTCTTCATCCGGGTGTGGCGCTCGCGGAGCACCTTCAACCCGCAGGTCGCCCGGCTCCCGGCGTGGATCGTGGGGATTACGCGCAACGCCATCGCAGATGCCCAGCAGTCATCGGCCCGCGAAGTACGCAAGGCCCACGCCGCTGCCGGGGCCGGACTGGCTGCGGACCCTGGGGCGGGAACCGAGGCCGCGGAAACCCTGGCGGACCGGCTGCTCCTGGACGGCGAACTGGAGAGGCTCGGCGAGCCCCAGGGTTCCATCATGAAGCTTGCCTTCTACGAGGATCTGACGCACGAACAGATTTCGCGGAAACTGGACCTGCCCCTTGGTACCGTCAAGAGCCATATCCGCCGCAGCCTCACGCACCTCAGAAGCAGATTGGAGGTAGACCATGCCGCATCTTGATCCGGAACAGTTGAGCCTCCTGGCGCTGTATGACGACTGGGAGGACCCGGCAGGCCGCGAGCACCTCCGGGCCTGCCCACAATGCGCGGCCGACTACGCTGCCCTGCGCCGCACGGTGGAGGCGGTGAAGACGACGCCGGACACCAGCCGCCTGTCCGTCCCCGGCCCCCAGGTCTGGGCAGGAATCCACCGGGAACTTGGCCTGGGGGAGTCCGTCCGGGAGGACCCGCTGGCTGCGGAAGCCCAAAAGGAAGGCGGGGCACCGCCCGCCGCCACGCCGGCACCCGGGACCGCGCCGCCGTCGAACGTTGTTCCCATGCCCGCCCGCACGGAAGGTGCCCGGACAAAACGTGACCGGGCGAAGGCCGCCTGGTGGCAGCGACCCGGTGCGTGGCTGGCGACAGCGGCCGCTGCCGTCCTGGTGGTTGCCGGCGCAGTCTGGGCCCTTAACCGGCCGGCGCAGCCCCGGGAGCTGGCCGAGGCCCAGCTGACCCCGTTGGCACAGCACTCCGCCGCCGGATCAGCCAAGGTGGTGGCAGCTGCCGATGGTTCACGCAGCCTCGAGATCAGCCTTAACAAGGATGAAGCCAAGGGCTACCAGGAGGTGTGGCTGATCGCCCCGGACCTTTCCAAGCTGGTCAGCCTTGGCGTCATGAACTCCACGTCGGGAACGTTCCAGGTGCCCTCCGGCCTGGACTTGTCCCAATACCCGGTGGTCGATGTGTCCGACGAGCCCATGGACGGCAACCCCGCACACTCCACCGTGAGCATCGCCAGGGGCACCCTTACGTCCTGATGCGCGCCCGGGCCCATGCGGAGATCCTGCCCCACTGGACAACAACGGCAGCGGCTGCCAGCGCAGCGCCCGCGTGCAGGTACAGCATCAGGTGGAGTGAGTGCGCGGCCGGAGCAACCGCCAACGACGACGGCACGTCCGCGGTGCTGCCGGCGCCATGGTCATGGCCCGGCAATGGGACGGCGGTGGCCGTTGAGAAGGCTGCCAAGGCAAGGTGCAGCAGTTGCTGGGCGACGGCGGATGCCGCCAGGACAGCCCAGCCCGGAAGCTGCGGGGGCGCCAGCCGTTCAAGGAGCACGGTGCCCAGGCCCAGCAGCGCTGCCAGTGCCACCACGATGCCCACGGCGGGTGACGAGCCTCCTCCCGCGACATGAGCTGCCAGTCCCAGTACGGTGGCCAGCGGTCCTGCCAGCCAAGTCAGGGCGCTCCCGCGGGTACGCGGGACGGCTGCCTGAATGCTTTCCATCGGTCTGCCCTTTCGCCGCCCGGGTCCTCATTGTTTCCTACCCATCCCGGTGGGAGTGAACCGAAGAGGCAGGCAGGAGTGGCCAGCAGGAGTGGCCAGCGGGCGTGGCTAGCGGCCGAAGTGGGAGTGCGGCGTGCCTTCCGGCAAGCGTTCAAGGATGTCCTCGGCCACCTTGCGCACCTTGATGTTCCGGTGGCTGGATGCCTTGGCCAGAATGGAAAACGCCTCCTGGTAGGAGCACCTGTTCTGGGCCATGATCACTCCGCAGGCCACATTGATGGAGGTGCGGCTGTCCAGGGCTGACCGGAGATCGGTGGCCAGCGAACGGGCGGCGTGCAGGTTAATGGCCATCTGCAGGCTTTTGGTCGCCAGGGCGGCGAAGGTGCGTGCTTCCGCGATGGCCTGGAGCGGGAAGGCCTTTGCGTCCTGAGCGAAGAAGGCGAGCGCGGCGCTGGACTCACCGAGCTCAGTATTGCCGGGGATCCCGTCGTCAGCCGGAACGTCCGCGTCAAGGCGCAGCCGCACTGCAAGGGCGCTTCCGAAACCGGCAGACTGCAGCTGGGTGGAATATTGCTTCCACCGGAAGTCGCCGTTCCTTTGGAGTACCGCTACCGGGTGGCCGCCGGACATTACATCGGTCACCGGCCCCTCGGCCATCTCGCGTTCCCAGTCCAGCAGGCGGACCACTTCCCCCGAGGTGCCGGTGATGGCCGGGCTGCGCTTGGGCTGGCGCAGCACCAGTCCGCAGCCGACGTCCAGGTTGGTGGTCCTGGCCACGTGCCCTGCGGACGCTGCCACCAGCAGATCCAGGGAATCGGACAGGGTCTGTGCGCCGTTGACCAGGTCCAGCAGGAGGCCCGGGTTAGTGGCCGCGACCTGGTCATGGCTGGCCTTCAACAGCGGTGTCCGGCCCCTTTGGAGGTCCGAAGGGGCGAAAGGGCCGGCGACGGCTGGGGGAGAGTCCTTGGTCTCGAAGGACTCCTCGTCGCCGGCCCCGCCTATTACCCGGGTCCTGTGGACCGGGAAGCCTGGGCCTACATGTCGTGCGTGCATTGGCAGTCTCACACCCCCTAGTGAGCCAAGTACCGAGAACCAGAACGGGTCTTGTCTCTGGTAAAGAAACCTAATTGCCCTCCGGCCCCCCGTGAATGCGTAGCTGGTACCTGTCTTTTCGGTTAGGTGGTACTTGGGAGCCCGGGGTTCGGGGCCGGGTTCGGGGTCTTGCCGCAGGCTACCCTGCCTTCCGCTCCTGCCGCACCGCAGAAATGCCCTGCGGGATTGGGTTTGGTACACCCCTTGACGGGCGGAGCGGCACCCCCAACAATATTTCTATAACGTTGTACATATCTAAACCGAGGATACCTTCGTGACCCAGCCAGAACCTGCTGCAGCAAAAATCACCCTTGACCCCTCGTTCGTTGTGGGGCCCGTCCGCCGTCGTACTTTCGGGGCCTTCGTTGAGCACCTTGGCCGGTGCGTGTACACCGGAATCTTCGAGCCGGACCACCCGGACGCCGACGAGGACGGCTTCCGCAAGGACGTCCTGGCGCTGACCCGCGAGTTGGGGGTGTCCACCGTCCGCTATCCGGGCGGCAACTTTGTCTCCGGCTACCGCTGGGAGGACGGCGTGGGTCCGGTGGACCAGCGCCCTGTGCGGTTGGATCTGGCCTGGCACTCCACCGACCCCAACACCGTGGGTGTGGACGAGTTTGCCAAGTGGTCCGCTAAGGCCGGAGTGGAACCGATGATGGCCGTCAACCTGGGAACCCGTGGTATCCAGGAGGCGCTGGACCTGCTGGAATACACCAACATCGACGGCGGCACCGCCCTTTCGGAGCGGCGGCGCGCCAACGGGGCGGCGGACGGCTACGGCATCAAGATGTGGTGCCTGGGCAACGAAATGGACGGCCCGTGGCAAATCGGCCACAAGAACGCGCTGGAGTACGGCCGGCTCGCCGCGGACACCGCCCGGGCAATGCGCATGGTGGAGCCGGACCTGGAGCTGGTTGCGTGTGGCAGCTCCGGGCCCACCATGCCCACGTTCGGTGAGTGGGAGCGGGTAGTGCTGTCCGAAACCTATGAACTGGTGGACCTGATCTCCGCGCACCAGTACTTCGAGGACTTCGGCGACCTGCAGGAACACCTCGCTGCCGGGCACAAGATGGAAGCCTTCATCCGGGACCTCGTGAGCCACATCGACCACGTGAAGTCGGTGAAGAAGTCCACCAAGCAGGTGAACATCTCCTTCGATGAGTGGAATGTCTGGCACATGAGCCGGGACGAATCCAAGGTGCCCACCGGCAAGGACTGGCCGGTGGCACCCGTGCTGCTGGAGGATACCTACACGGTGGCCGACGCCGTGGTGGTGGGGGACCTGCTGGTCACGCTGCTCCGGAACACGGACCGCGTCCACTCGGCCAGCCTGGCGCAGCTGGTGAACGTCATCGCGCCCATCATGACCGAGCCCGGTGGGCGGTCCTGGAAGCAGACCACCTTCCACCCATTCGCGCTGACCTCCCGGCACGCGTCCGGCACGGTGCTGCAGCTCGCCGTCGAATCCCCGCTTGTCAGCGCCGGCAAGACGGCAGACTTCGCCGCGCTGTCCGCCGTCGCCACGTATGACGCGGACAAGGGCGAAGCGGTGGTGTTCGCTGTGAACCGCTCGGCAGACTCCGCGCTTACCCTGGATGCTGCCGTGGCCGCGCTGGGCAACGTCCGCGTGGTTGAGGCGGTGACCTACGCCAACAAGGATCCCTACTGGCAGGCCAGTGCCGACGATTCCACGTCCGTCCTGCCCTCCGAAAACGGAACAGTAAAGGTCGACGGCGGCCGCCTCACCGCCGAGCTTCCGGCCGTGTCCTGGTCCATGATCCGGTTGGCTGTCGGCGCCTGACACGGCGGCTGGGAAGGCGGGGGCGTCCTTATGACGACGGCGGGCCGCAGGTGGGAGGATGGACGGCATGGAACTGCACATCACGGGGGATCCCGCCGCGGACAAGTTGTTGAGTGAGGACGCCTTCGCCCTGCTGACCGGCATGTTGCTGGACCAGCAGGTCACCATGGAATCCGCCTTCGCGGGGCCGGAGAAAATCCGGACCCGCATCGGGTCGCTGGAGCCCGGGGCCATTGCCGCACATGATCCGGCTGCGTTCGTGGAGATGTTCAAGGAGCGCCCCGCCGTCCATCGCTTTCCCGGCTCCATGGCCGCGCGGGTGCAGGCGCTCGCCGAGGCAGTCCAGAGCGAGTGGGACGGCGACGCCGCAGCCATCTGGACCAAGGGATCGCCGGACGGCGCCGAGGTGCTGCGCCGGCTCAAGGCCCTGCCCGGTTTCGGGGAGCAGAAGGCCAGGATCTTTTTGGCCCTGCTTGGCAAGCAACGCGGCCTTGAGGCGCCGGGGTGGCGGGAAGCAGCGGGCCACTACGGCGAGGAAGGCTCCTACCTCTCCGTAGCGGACATTGTGGACCCGGAGTCCCTGGCCAAGGTCCGCGCCAGCAAGCAGGCGGCCAAGGCCGCGGCGAAGGCAGGAAAAGAGCGTTAATGGCTGTCACCATGAACGACGTTGCGAGGGCCGCAGGTGTTTCCCTCAAGACCGTTTCCAACGTCCTGAACGACTACGAATTCATCCGGCCTGCCACCAAGCAGCGCGTGCAGGATGCCATCGCGGAACTGGGCTACGAGGCGAACCTCACCGCCCGCAGCCTCCGGTCCGGCAAGACCTCCATGCTGGGCCTGGTCCTGTCCGACCTCTCCGCGCCCTACTACGCCGAGCTGGCGTCCAAGCTGATGAAGGCCGCGTCCCGCCACGGCTACCGGGTGATGGTGGAGCAGTCCGACGCCGAGCCGTCGGTTGAGCTGGGCGCCCTGCAGGGGACCTTCCGCCAGCTCACCGATGGGCTGTTGTTCACGCCCCTGGTGGTGGACGCAGATGCCATTGCCGAGCGTGCAGGCAAGAAGCCGCTGGTGATGCTCGGCGAGCACATCATGGACCCGCGCTTCGACCTGGTCACCATGAAGAACGAGGAAGCCGCGGCTGCGCTGACCAGGCACCTGCTGGGTGGCGGCCGCCGTCGTATTGCCGTGGTCGGCGCCAACACCGGGGAGTCTGCCGGGACCTCGGGCCTGCGCCTGAACGGCTACCGGAAGGCGCTGGAGGAGGCGGGAGTTCCGTTCGACGCCGCGCTGATCGCCCCCGCCGAGTGGCGCCGTGATACCGGTGCCGCCGCCGTTGCCGGGCTCCTGGAGTCCGGTGTGGAGTTCGACGCCGTCTTTGGACTGAATGACGTACTGGCACTCGGTGCCATGCACGAACTGCTGATCCGCGGCGTCAAGGTGCCGCAGGACGTGGCGGTGGCCGGCTTTGACGACATCGACGAGGCCCGGTTCGCGTCCCCGTCCCTGACCACCGTCTCGCCGGGCATGGACGAGATCGCCGAGCGTTCCATCGACCTGCTGCTGGACCGGATCGCCGGCCGCGAGACGTCGGAACAGGGTGTGCATGTGGAGGCCGGGTTCGAGCTGAAGGTCCGGGAGTCCGCTCCCTAACTGAACCGCACGGCACATGCCGCCTCAAAGAAGGGGGTTTCACGTGCCCCGCGCACGGGTATCTTTCCGGAAAACCGGCTCAACGAGGAAAGGTGCCCACATGATTGCCCTCCTGGTCATCGACATGCAGAACGCATTCTTCGAAACACCCGAACTGGCAGCCCAGCAGGAGCGGGTGGTGAGTGAATGCAACCGGCTGCTGGAAGGGTTCAAAGCGGCCGGACATGGCGCGCTCCTTGTGGGCACCGAACACGAGCGGGACAAGTCCACGTGGACCCTCAGCATGCTTGACGACGACCAGGGGTTTATCTTCCGCGGCAGCGAGCAGGCCCAGTCGGTGCCGGGCCTCATCAAGGAGGACCTGCCCCAGCTGAACAAGACGAGGGACAGTGCGTTCATCGGCACCAACCTGCTGGCGCGGTTGCGGAACTGGGGCGCCGGGGAAGTGGTGCTCGCCGGTGTCTCCACGCACAACTGCATCGCCCAGACCGCCGCGGACGCCTTCGCGCACAACATCCGGGTTACCTACGCCAGGGATGCCATGGCCTCGGAGGCTGACCAGGACGCTGCCGACATGCTCCGCATCCTTTCCGCCACGTACCGCCAGCCCATCCAGTCCAGTGATGAGATCCTCGCCCGGCTCAGCGAAACGAAGTAGGCAGGCGAACAGCCTGTACTGATACTCCCGAAACCTGGTGGAAACCTGCCGGGCTTACGCTGGCAGCACGCCCCAGGCCGTCGAAGGGAACCCCATGCATCTGATGCCGCGTGAGCAGGAAAAGCTCCTGATCGTGGTGGCCGCCGACCTCGCCCGCCGGAGGCAGTCCCGCGGCCTCCGGCTCAACTACCCCGAAGCAGTGGCCATCATCAGCTACGAACTGATTGAGGGCGCCCGCGACGGCCGCAGCGTTGCCGACCTGATGAGCTACGGCACCACGCTGCTCAGCCGCGAAGACGTGATGGAGGGCGTGCCGGAGATGATCCACGACGTCCAGATCGAGGCCACCTTCCCCGACGGCACCAAACTGGTCACCGTCCACAACCCCATCCGGTAAGGAGTGCGGCAATGATTCCAGGCGAGTACGTCCTCAGGCGAGAGCCCGTGACCGCGAATGCGGGCAGGGAGGCCATCGAGGTTGCCGTGACCAACACCGGCGACCGGCCCGTGCAGGTGGGTTCCCACTTCCATTTTGCCGAGGCCAATGCGGCCCTGGCCTTTGACCGGGAGGCAGCCTACGGCCGGCGCCTGGACATCCCGGCGGGGACGGCTGCCCGGTTCGAGCCGGGAGACTCACGCACGGTCCGGCTCATCGAACTGGCCGGCCGCCGCGAGGTCTACGGGCTCAGCAACGCGGTCAACGGAAAGCTCGACGGCGGTATCCGCCAGGGTGGTCCGGTCGCGGAAGGGGACAGCAAGTGAGCTTTGAGATTCCGCGCCGGCAGTACGCCGACCTGTACGGACCGACCACCGGGGACAAAATCCGCCTGGCCGACACCGAGCTGTTCCTCGAGATCGAGAAGGACCTCACCGTCTACGGCGAGGAAGTGGTGTTCGGCGGCGGCAAGGTGATCCGCGACGGCATGGGCCAGAACGGCCAGGCGACCCGGGATGAGGACGTTCCGGACACCGTGATTACCAACGCGGTCGTCCTGGACTACACGGGCATTTACAAGGCTGATGTGGCACTGAAGGACGGCCACGTCTTCAGGATCGGCAAGGCCGGAAACCCGCAGATCACCGACGGCGTGGACATCGTCATCGGCGCCAGCACCGAAATCATCGCCGGGGAACGGAAAATCCTCACCGCCGGCGGCATCGACACCCATATCCACTTCATCTCCCCGGACCAGATCCCCACGGCCCTGGCCAGCGGCGTGACCACCATGATCGGTGGCGGCACCGGCCCTGCCGAAGGCACCAAGGCCACCACGGTGACGCCGGGCAAGTGGCACATCCAGCGGATGCTGCAGGCCGCCGAGGCGTTCCCCATGAACATCGGCCTGTTCGGCAAAGGCCACGCATCCGCCGTCGAACCCCTGGCCGAGCAGATCCGCGCCGGCGCCATCGGGCTGAAAGTCCACGAGGACTGGGGCGCCACCACCTCATCGATCGACACCTCGCTGAAGGTGGCTGACGAGTACGACGTCCAGGTGGCCATCCACACCGATACCCTCAACGAGTGCGGCTTCGTGGAGGACACCATCCGCGCCATCGACGGCCGCGTCATCCACACCTTCCATACCGAAGGTGCCGGCGGCGGGCACGCCCCGGACATCATCAAGATCGCGGGCATGCCCAACGTCCTGCCAGCCTCCACCAACCCCACCCTGCCGTACACGCGCAACACCATCGAAGAGCACCTGGACATGCTGATGGTGTGCCACCACCTCAACCCGGACATCCCCGAGGACGTGGCCTTCGCCGATTCCCGCATCCGCGCCGAAACCATCGCCGCCGAGGACGTCCTGCAGGACCTGGGCATCTTTTCCATCACCTCCTCCGACTCACAGGCCATGGGCCGGGTGGGTGAAGTCATCACCCGCACCTGGCAGGTGGCAGACAAGATGAAGAAGCAACGGGGCGTGCTGGAGGATGGCGACGGCGGGACGCACGGGAGTGCGGACAGCGACAACTTCCGGCTCAAGCGCTACGTGGCCAAATACACCATCAACCCCGCTATCGCCCAGGGCATCGCTGGCTTCGTCGGGTCCGTTGAAGTGGGCAAGTTCGCCGACCTGGTGCTCTGGGACCCGGCATTCTTCGGCGTCAAGCCGGAAGTGGTGCTCAAGGGCGGCCAGATCGCTTACGCGCTGATGGGGGACTCCAACGGCTCCATCCCCACGCCGCAGCCGCGGTCCATGCGGCCCATGTTCGCCACCTTCGGCAAGGCCGTCCAGCAGTCCTCCATCACGTTCCTGTCCAAGGCCGCGATCGACGCCGGTGTCCCGGAAGATCTGGGGCTCCAAAAGGTCATCCGGCCCGTGTCCGGCATCCGGAACCTCACCAAGGCCGACCTCAAGTACAACGACGCCACCCCGGACATCCAGGTGGACCCGGAAACCTACCAAGTGACCGTCGACGGCGAGGACGTCACCTGCGAGCCGTCCGACGTGCTCCCCATGGCGCAGCGGTACTTCCTCTTCTAGTCACGCGAACTCCACATCCCTGAAAGAAACCACATGATCATCGAACGAGTCCTCGGCAACCTCCATGACTTGCCCGAAACCGACCTCGCCGCCTATGCCGGGCTGCACCGCGAGAAGGTCATCCTGCCCAGCGCCCAGCTGGTCAAACGCATACAGCGCGCCACCACGGACCACGGCAAGGAAATCGGCATCCGCCTCCCCTCCGGCGCCGGCGACCTCCGCGACGGCGACATCCTCCACGTCGAAGAAACCAACATGATCGTGGTGTCCGTCCTGCCCACCGACGTCCTGGTCATCGCGCCCCGCACCATCACCGAAATGGGCGTCACCGCACACTCCCTCGGCAACCGTCACCTCCAGGCGCAGTTCTTCGATGCGGAGAGTGAGTATGGGGCCGAAGTCATGGTGTGCGCTTACGACCACACCGTCGAGGACTACCTCATCCACGCCGGTGTGCCCTACAGCCGACAGGAACGCGTCCTCCCTGTACCTTTCCGCCATGCTGAGCACTCGCACTAACTCTTCAGCGCTAGGCGCTTCAAACAATTCCTTGGGTGGGTGCGCCGCCCCGGGATGGGGGCCGTGCCCGCTTCGCGGTGCCCGCCACGCCGCGGCCCCCATCCCCGGGCGTCGCTTGCTTGCCTCGGCTTGGGTGCGCCTTTCGTGAGCGGGTATCAGCTTGCCCTCCAGCAACTGGTTGATTCCGCCTTGCCTACCGGGGCTTTTGCTCACTCCTTTGGGTTTGAGACGTACATCGATCGGGAGCTCGTTTTTGATGAGGGGTCCTTCGGGCTCTGGCTCGATGCCTTCGTCGGCCAGCAACTGACGTATTCGGATGGGCTTGCTGTTCGGCTGTTTTATGACGGGGCTGAACTTGGGGAGCTGGATTCTCTTCTTTCTGCTTGCCTGTTGCCTCGGCAGGTTCGGGAGGCTTCCCTCAAGATGGGGTCCCGGCTGCTCGAGATTGGCGGGGAGGTATTTCCCTCACCTGCGCTGGGACTGTACCGGGACCTGGTGGCCACTGGGCGGGCCGCGGGGCACCAGCCGCTGGCGTTCGCCGTCGTCGTCCGCTCCCTGGGCGTGCCGCTCGAGGAAGCGCTGGCCGCCTACCTCTTCGCCACCGTCACGTCCCTGACGCAGAACGCAGTCCGTGCTATCCCCCTGGGCCAGAACGCCGGGCAGCGGGTCCTGCGGAAAGCGCACGACGACGTCGCTGCCGCCATCGAAGTGATCGCCCGCCTCACGCCGGACGACTTTGGGGCCGTCAGCCCCGGACTGGAAATCTCACAAATGCGGCACGAACGCCAGCGTGCCCGGATGTTCATGAGCTGACTGGCTCAAAGTAGGAGGAACACCATGACTGAACCCATCAAAATCGGCATCGGCGGACCCGTCGGCGCCGGCAAGACCCAGCTCGTGGAACGGCTTACCCGGCACATGAGCGGCGGCATCTCCATGGCCGCCATCACCAACGACATCTACACCATCGAAGACGCCAAAATCCTCGCCGCCAACGGCATCCTCCCCCTGGACCGGATCATCGGCGTCGAAACCGGCGGTTGCCCCCACACCGCCATCCGCGAAGACACCTCCATGAACACGGCCGCCATCGAGGAACTCAAGGCCCGGCACCCGGACCTCCAGGTCATCTTCGTTGAATCCGGCGGCGATAACCTCTCCGCCACCTTTAGCCCCGAACTCGTCGACTTCTCCATCTACATCATCGACGTGGCCCAGGGCGAAAAAATCCCCCGCAAAGCCGGCCAGGGCATGATCAAGTCCGACCTCTTCATCATCAACAAAACCGACCTCGCACCCCATGTCGGGGCCGACCTCGCCGTCATGGAGCGCGATTCCAAAGAGTTCCGCGGCAACAAACCGTTCTGCTTCACGAACCTGAAAACCGACGAAGGGCTCGATAAGGTCATCGACTGGATCCGGCACGACGTCCTGATGCTTGATTTGGCATGAGCACGACGGCGGACTTGGGTTCAGCGCTCGCCTCACCGGGCGCCGGGTTGGCTCCGGCGGCTTCGCCGGATTTTGGGCCGTGCCCGCTTCGCGGTGCCCACCACGCCGCGGCCCCAAAATCCGGCCTCGCCGCCTCAGTGCCTACGTCACCTATGGGCGAGCTTGAGCTTCGGGTCGCCTTGCGTGGGCAGCGCTCCGTCGCAACGCATCAGTACCATCGGGGGGCCTTGAGGGTGCTCCGGCCGCATTATCTCGATGACTCGGGGCAGGTTTGTTATGTCGTCGTGAATCCTGGCGGGGCTTATCTTGGGGCGGATCTCTTTCTTCTTGATGTGGAGGTGGGGGACTCTGCTTCGTTGTTGTTGACTACCCAGTCCGCTACCAAGGTTTATCGGACTCCCGGGTCTTTTGCCGAGCAGAGGATGGCTGTCCGGCTGGGGGAGGGGGCGCGGCTGGAGCTGATGCCGGACCAGCTCATCGCGTACCGGGAGGCCAGCTACCGGCAACGGACCTCCGTGACCCTCCGGCCGTCGTCGTGCCTTGTCGTGGCCGAGGTGGTGACTCCGGGCTGGTCGCCGGACGGTGCCGTCTTCCGGTACGAGGAAGTCCGGCTGCGGAATGAGATCCGGGTCGAAACTGGGACCGGTACCGAATTGCTGGCGCTGGACAACCTGCTGATCCGGCCGCCGCTGGGCGATGTCGCCGGGCTGGGATTTATGGAGGGCTTCAGCCACCTGGGCTCGCTGGTGGTGGTGGATCCACGGGTGGACCAGGCGCTCGCCGACGAACTGCACCAGTTGACGCAGCCGTTCGACGCCCGGACCGGCCTCTCGCTGACCCGCACCATCGGCGGAACTACCGGGCTGGTGCTGCGCAGCCTGTCGAACAGCACCGAAGAACTCAACCGGCTGCTCGGCGCCTGCGCCAACCTCCTCCGGGAACGCTGGTTCGGCCAGGGGCCCCTGGACCTGAGGAAGCATTGATGGCCGGCATCGCTGCTGTCTACCGGGACCGGGACTCGCTGCCGCTACGGACCCGGGCGCTCTTCACCTTTGGTGCCGTGGCCGCGCTGCACGCTGCCGCCGTCGTCCTTTTGCTTGCCGGAACCCGGACCGGGGGCGGCGGGGCGCTCTCCTGGGGACTTGTCCTCACCGCCTACCTGGCCGGCGTAAAGCACAGCTACGACTGGGACCACCTTGCCGCCATCGACAACTCCACCCGGAAGTTCGTGGCACAGCGGCAGCATCCGGTGAGCGTGGGCTTCGCGTTCAGCCTGGGCCACAGTTCGGTGGTGACCCTGGCCGGGGTGCTGGTGATTGCCGGTGCATCCGTGGTTGGCGGCCTGATGGCGGACGATACGGCCGGGAACCTGGTGCTGGGGCTGATCGGCAGCGGTGTATCCGGGCTGTTCCTGCTGGCCATGGGGCTGTTCAACGGCTCGGCTTTCACCCGCTCGGCCGCTGCTTTCCGGCGTTCCCGGACCGGAGCAGCCATCGATCCGCGGGACCTGGAACCGCAGGGACTGATGGCGCGGCTGCTTTCGCGGCCGCTGTCCAGGGTGCGCCGGCCGCGGAACATCTACGTGATCGGCTTCCTCTTTGGGTTGGGTTTCGATACCGCCACCACCATCGGGCTGATGATGATGACGACGGCGGCGTCCCTGGCCGGGGTGCCCCCGTTCGCCCTGCTCGCCCTCCCGCTCGCCTTCGCAGCCGCGATGACGCTGTGTGATTCGGTGAACGGCATGGCGATGATGCGGATGTACCGTTCGGCACTGGCTGACCCGCGGCGGAAGCTTGGCTTCAATGCTGTGGTGACGGGCATCTCCGCCGTCTCGGCCCTGTTCATTGCCGTAATCACTTTGGCCGGCTTCTTTCACGCCGCATTCGGCCTGCATGATCCGGTGACGGCATGGCTTTCATCGATCGACCTGGGCGACGCCGGCCTGCTGCTGGTGGCGCTGCTGCTGGCCGTCTGGGGCGGAGCGTCACTGGTCTCGTTGCGGTCCCGGAACAAAGTCGTGCAGTCCACCAACACATAGGGGCGCGGTGCCGGCCCTGATGGCCAACACCGCGCCCCTCCGCCTCTTACTGGCTGATACCCAGCCTCCCTAGCCGAAATCTGCCACGTAGCTGGGGACCCCGACGGCGTCCGTCGAGACCGGCGCTCCGGTGTCATTGACCACGTGGTCCAGTGTCCCGGCACCGAGGTTTACCGTCAGCAGGCTGTGCAGTTTCACTCCCGGGGTCACCGGAGCTTCAAAGCCCCTGGTGGCATGGATGGTGGGGTCCACATTGTTGTAGACGTAGCTGCCGCCGCCCCACAGTTCGTGGGTCCTGACGGAATCTGCCACCTTATAGCCCGCCCAGCCCAGGACGCCATCGTGCTGCCATGCTGCCTGGTTCGGGGCGTCGTAGGGCAGCTCGTTCTGGAAGAAGACGGTTCTGCCGTTTTCACCGTTCCAGATGACGTTGTACTGCTGGTAGTGCTCCACGAACAGGCCAGTGGCAGTGACGTTGTTGCCGTTGACGATCACGCCGTTCCTGCCGGTGGTGGTTGTCCAGCCGACACCGTTGCCGTGGTCCGCGCGCCAGGCCCAGATGTGGTCCAGGAGGACATTGTCGCTGTTGACTTCCAGGCTGACCGAGGCCTTGCCCACGTGCGGGCCGCCAATGCGGAAGAAGACATCATGGAGCGTGGTGGGGTTGGCCGGATCGCTGTGGATGCCAGAGTTGGCCGGTCCGCCCCCTTCGCCCGGGATAGCCTTGCCGAGGCGCATCAGGGCAGGGGAATTTACCTCGCCGGCGTCCACGGTCACTGCAGCGATATCAACTCCGGGGACATCAGCCACGGTCAGGGGAACTGCCCCGTTCACGGCCGTCAGGGTGGTCATGCCCAGCCCGAGGACAACGGTGTTGGCCCGTTTGACCTCGATGCTGCGGTCGACGTCGTAAACCCCGGGGGTAAGGAGCAGGTTCTTGCCACGGGCCAGTTGGGAATTGATGGCCTGGACGGAATCGCCAGGGGTGGCGATGTAGAAGTCGGCCAGGGGAATGCTGCGGCCCTCCGTAGGACCGTTTTCCCATGTGGTCCCGGCAGAGTCGTGACGGACGGCAGGAACGAAAACGCTGTACTGGCCTTCCGAATCAAGCGTGAGGTAAGGCTTCTCCCGGCTGATGGGGGTGTTGGCCAAGGTTGTGTAAGGCGGGGTGGGGAAGGAATCCGCAGGTGCCCCGGCCACGCCTGAGAACACCTGGTTCCAGACCCCGTTGGACCAGCTGCCGATGCTGCTGTCACGCACGAGGTACTGCTGCTGTGACCCGTTGATGATTGCGCCCGCCTTGGAATCCGCTATGAAGCCGCCACTGGCATACTGCGGGCCTGCCGTGCAGTAGTCCATCAGGGAGAGATTGCCGCCGGTGATGTTGACCCGGCGCATCGGGGAAGCCTGCGAAGCGGCCCAGAAATTCGCAGAGCTGCGGCAGCCCTCAAGCCCGGTGACATTGATGGTGAGGTTGGACAGCGAACGCCAGAAGTTGTTCAGTGCGATGCAGTTATCGGCGGCCAGGCAGCGGTTGTAAACGTCCACGTGGCCGTTGATGGTGACATCCGTGGGGGCAGCACCCAGGCCGGCTACCTCCGTGGAGTAGCCCACCTGCACGATCAGCGGCTCCTCAGGGGTGCCATAGGTGCCCGGCTTGAACAGCAGGGAGTACCGGTTGGTCCCCATTTCGTCGTCCACCTGCTGCGCGGCAATGGAATCCACCGTGGACTGGATCTGCGCCACCGGCATGCTGGGGTCGAAAACGTAGACATTGGGGCCGAACGGATGTTGCCCTGCGTGCGATGGGGCTTGTGGTGCGGCCGGGACCAGCTGCGGTGACGTTTCGGGAACAGCCCCCGAAGAAGCCTGTGCTCCGGCACCGCCACTGGCGATGACAAGCCCGATAAGGAGAGCAGTGGCGCCAGTGATGCGGCCGGAACGGTGGCGGTGCCTGGACCGGGCAGCGGAACGAGGAGGATGTGGGCGTGGGGCTAGCGGCATTGCTGGTCCTGTCGTTGGTGGGCTGGGGCGGCGGTCCCTCTTTGAGCAGGCAAGATGTGGGGTGGGAGCGCTCTCGTCGGGGAAGCGTAACATCACGCCCGCCCTTGGGCAAGAGGTTTTTGGAAGCGCTCCCACGACCCTTGACAGTGGGATGTGAGATAAAGCACCATGTGGTGAGAGCGCTCCCACCAAGAACTCTTCCCCCTCGTTCCTGCTTCTGCCCAGTCCTGGGCAAGCTGCGCCGCGTCTTCCGGGCGTCCGGAGCGAACCCTTTTTCTGACAAAGGAGTCTTCCCTGTGAAAAAACCCAGCAAACTCTCAGTGCTCTCGGCTGCTGCCGCGTGCCTGGCACTGTCCCTGTCAGCCTGCGGAACATCCGCCGCAGAGAAGGGCGGTGTTGACGGATCCACCGGTTCCAAGCCGGTCACTCTTACGGTGGGTACCTTCAACGAATTTGGCTACGAAAAGCTCTTTAAGGAATATGAGGAGCTGAACCCGAACGTCACCATCGAGCACAAAAAGGCGGCTACCAGCAACGAGGCACGCGACAACCTGACCACTCGTCTGGCGGCAGGTTCCGGACTGTCGGACATCGAGGCCGTCGAGGTGGACTGGCTTCCGGAACTGCTTCAGTACCCAGACCAGTTTGCTGACCTCAGCGACCCCGCGGTGGAGGGCCGCTGGCTGGACTGGAAGACCGAAGCCGCCACCACGGCCGACGGCAAGCTCGTGGGCTACGGGACCGATTCCGGCCCTGAGGCCGTCTGCTACAACGCCGAGTTGTTGAAGAAAGCGGGGATGCCCACGGAGCGCGGTGAGGTTGCCAAGATGCTCGGCGGCACCTGGGAAAGCTACTTCGATGCCGGCCGGAAGTTCAAGGCCGCCAACCCCAAGGCCGCATGGTTCGATTCCGCCGGTGCCATCTACCAGGGCATGAGCAATCAGCTCGAGAAGGCCTATGAGGAGGAGGACGGCGCCGTCATCGCCACCGGGAACCAGAAGGTCAAGGACATCTACAACCAGGTGCTGAAGGCTTCCACCGAGGACGGACTGTCCGCCCATCTCAAGCAGTGGAGCGACGACTGGGCCGCCGGTTTCCAGACCAGCGCCTTCGCCACCACCCTCTGCCCGGGCTGGATGCTCGGTGTCATCGAAGGCAACGCCGCGGGGGTCAGCGGCTGGGATGTCGCCAACGTCTTCCCGGGCGGCGGCGGAAACTGGGGCGGGTCCTACCTGACCGTCCCCACCCAGGGCGCGAACCAGGCCGAGGCCAAGAAGCTGGCGGGCTGGCTGACCGCCCCCGAGCAGCAGATCAAGGCGTTTACCGCGAAAGGCACGTTCCCCAGCCAGAAGCAGGCCCTTGAAAGCAGCGAACTGCTGGGCCAGACCAATGCCTTCTTCAACGGTGCACCCACAGGCGAGATCTTTGCGGAGCGCGCCAAGGCTGTTGAAGTGACCCCCTTCAAGGGCACCAAGTTCTTCGCAATCAACGATGCAATGCAGCAGGCCCTCACCCGTGTGGACGTTGACAAGACGGACGACGCCGCTTCCTCCTGGGAGAAGTTCGTCACCGCAGTGAAGTCGCTCTAACCATGGCTGTCACCGACCGGGTCATAACGCCCCCAGCCGGGCGCAGCCCCAACGCCGGGAATGACGGGAAGAACGTCCGGCGGCTCGCACTCTCCCGGCGGGTTTCCAAATGGGATGTCAAGCTGTCCCCCTACCTCTACATCTCCCCGTTCTTCCTCCTGTTTGCGGTCACGGGCCTCTTCCCGCTGGGATACACGGCATGGGTTTCGCTCCACAACTGGAACCTCATCGGCGGGCAGGGAAAGTTCGCGGGGCTGGACAACTACGCCTTCGTCGTAGCCCAGCCGTACTTCTGGAACGCTGTGGGCAACACCTTCAGCATCTTCGTCCTTTCCTCGGTTCCCCAGGTTGTCCTCGCACTGGTGATCGCGGCGGTGCTGGACGCGAACCTGAGGGCCAGGACGTTCTGGCGGATGGGAGTCCTGGTGCCGTTCGTCGTCGCGCCGGTGGCGGTGGGGCTGATCTTCAACAACCTCTTTGCAGACCAGTTCGGGCTGATCAACGAGATGCTGAAGGCAGTAGGGCTTGACCCGGTCCGGTGGCACTCCGACTCGCTGGCGAGCCATGCGGCCATTGCCACGATGGTCAACTTCCGGTGGACGGGGTACAACGCCCTGATTTTCCTGGCCGCCATGCAGGCGATCCCGCGCGATGTGTTCGAAGCGGCAACGATCGACGGTGCCGGCCGGCTGCGGCAGTTCTTCTCCGTGACCGTGCCCATGCTTCGCCCCACCGTCATCTTCGTCGTGATCACCTCCACCATTGGCGGGCTCCAGATCTTCGACGAGCCCAGGGTCTTCGACCAGTCCGGCCTGGGCGGCGCGGACCGGCAGTGGCAGACGCTCACTATGTACATCTGGGAGCTCGGCTGGGGCCAGCGGAACTTCGGCAGGGCCTCCGCCGTGGCGTGGCTGCTCTTCCTGATCATCGTGCTGATTGCCCTGCTCAATTTCGTCATCACCAAGCGCATAGCCAGCCAGGGAGGCCGCAAGTGAGCTCCATTCCCATGATCGAACAGACTGCCGGCAAGGGTGCCGCCCGCGCGGCGGCCCGGCGCCGAAAGGGCGGGAACGGCAGGGCCGGGTTCGGCGGCGCCCGGCGGCCGGGCTTCCTCACCTACGGTTTCCTGGGGGCAGTCCTCCTCGCCTCGGTCTTCCCGCTGTACTGGTCCTTCCTGGTGGGCAGCCACGACAACACCGTCCTCAGCCGCGGCATCCCGCTGCTGCCCGGTGGAAACTTCCTGGCCAATGCGGCGAAAGTCTTTGACAGCATCCCGTTCTGGAAGGCGATGGGCAACAGCCTGATCGTCTCGGGTGTGACGGCAGCGTCCGTCGTCGTGTTTTCCACCCTTGCCGGATTCGCTTTCGCCAAGCTTCGTTTCCGCGGCAACAAGGCACTGCTGGTCTTCGTGATCGCCACCATGGCGGTTCCCACCCAGCTGGGCGTTGTCCCGCTGTTCATCGTGATGTCCAAGCTCGGCTGGACGGGTTCGCTGTGGGCCGTCATCATTCCGGGCCTCGTCACGGCCTTCGGGGTGTTCTGGATGACGCAGTACCTTCGCGACGCCCTGCCGGACGAGCTGATCGAGGCGGTCCGCATGGACGGCGCATCAATGATCCAGGCCTTCTGGCACGTCGGATTTCCCGCGGCGCGGCCCGCCGCGGCGATGCTTGCCCTGTTTACGTTCGTGGCCACCTGGACGAACTTCTTCTGGCCCTTCATTGTCCTCGACCCCTCAAACCCCACCCTCCCGGTGGCACTGCAGCTGCTCCAGGCGGCCCACTTCGTTGACTATTCAGTGGTTCTCGCCGGCGCGGTCCTCGCTACCGTCCCACTCTTGCTCCTGTTCATCGCGGCAGGCCGGCAACTCGTATCAGGAATTATGCAAGGAGCAGTAAAAGGATGAGTTCCACCGCACTTCCGTTTCCCCAAGGCTTCCTCTGGGGGGCGGCAACGGCCGCCTACCAGATCGAAGGCTCCGCCCACGACGGCGGCAGGAAGGACTCGATCTGGGACACCTTCGCCCGTGTGCCCGGCGCCGTGGCGGACGGCCACAACGGCGACGTGGCCTGTGACCACTACCGGCGCTACGAACAGGACGTAGCGCTCATGCGGCACCTGAACATGAAGGCCTACAGGTTCTCCACCTCATGGGCGCGATGCATGCCCGACGGCGTCACCCCCAACCCGGAAGGCATCGCCTTCTACTCCCGCCTGGTGGATGAACTGCTCGCGGCAGGAATCACCCCTTGGCTGACCCTCTACCACTGGGACCTGCCCCAGGCGCTCGAGGACAAGGGCGGCTGGGCCAACCGGGACACTGCCTACCGCTTTGCCGAGTACGCCGCAGTGATGCACGAGGCGCTGGGGGACCGGGTCCGGTTCTGGACAACGCTGAACGAGCCGTGGTGCTCGGCATTCCTTGGCTACGCGGCCGGCATCCACGCTCCCGGACGGCAGGAACCCCGGGCCGCACTTGCCGCGGCCCACCACCTCATGCTTGGCCACGGGCTGGCAACCCGTGAGCTCCGCCGGAGGGATGCGGACGCCTCCCTGGGCATCACCCTGAACCTGACGGTCGCAGATCCCCGGGATCCCGGCAGCGGCAGTGACCGTGACGGCGCCAGGCGGATCGATGGCCAGTTCAACCGGATCTTCCTTGACCCGCTGTTCAAGGCGGAGTACCCGGCGGATCTCTTGGCCGATGTGGCCCACCTTGGCCTCGCTGACGTGGTGCGGGAGGGGGACCTGGACATCATCTCCGCTCCCTTGGACCTGCTCGGCGTGAATTACTACCACGGGGAGTCCGTGACCAAGGATCCTGAAGAGGCGGTGCTGCAGGAAGGGCAGAAGCCGGCGGCGCCCGCCAGGCCCACGTCCTCGCCGTTCGTGGCCGCCGATGGTGCACGCTCGGTGCCGCGCGGCCTTCCCGTCACGGGGATGGGCTGGGAGGTCCAGCCCGAAGGGCTGCGCCGGCTGCTGAACCGGCTGCAGGCGGAGTACACCGGCCCGGCGCGAGTTCCGGTCTACATCACCGAGAACGGGGCGGCCTACGAGGATGTGCCGAATGCGGCGGGTTACGTGGACGACCAGGACCGGCTCGCATTCTTCGCCGCCCACCTGCAGGCAGTGCATGGAGCCATCACCGACGGCGTGGACGTACGCGGCTACCTGGCATGGTCCCTGCTGGACAACTTTGAATGGTCCTTCGGCTACCACCAGCGTTTTGGGCTGGTCCGGGTGGACTACCAGACTCAGGAGCGCACACCGAAAGCCAGCGCATTGTGGTACTCCGAAGTTGCCGATTCCAACGAGGTAACAGCTGAAAACCTGGATGGGTTATCTTCGGAGCCGGGTGTCGTATTGTCTGTGTAATGAACGAAAAGACCAGTCGCCCCGTCCTTGCCAAGGTGGGGCGGCAAAGTCCAACGCTGGAGGATCTGGCCACTGCCGCCGGAGTATCGCGCTCCACTGCCTCCCGTGCAATCAACGGCGGCTTGAAGGTGAGCCCGGAAGCCAAAGCCGCCGTTGAAGCCGCAATCGTGGCTTTGGGGTACACGCCCAACCAGGCTGCAAGGAGCCTGGTCACGCGGCGTACGGCGTCGGTGGCGCTGGTCATTCCGGAGCCGGACGCCCGGGTCATGATGGACCCGTACTTCGCAGCCGTGATCACCGGAGTCAATGATGCGCTCCGCGATACCGACATGCAGTTGGTGCTGCTGATGTCCAGGGCAGGGGATGACTCGGCACGGACCCTGCGGTACCTGCGCGGCGGGCACGTGGACGGCGCCATCGTGGTGTCCCACCACCGAGCGGACGACTGGGTTGAGACCCTGGGAACCATCGGCCTGCCCACGGTTTTCATCGGCAGACCCTGGAATACCGGTTCCGGGCTTCCCTTCGTGGACCTCGACAACTTCGAAGGCGGACGGCTGGCGGCGCGGCACCTGGCCGGCGAAGGGCGCATCCACCTCGCGACTGTTGCTGGACCTACGGACATGACAGCCGCCGTCGACCGTCTGGAAGGGTGGCTGCAGGGACTCAAGGAAGCGGGGCTGCAGGCAGCACCCGTTGTCCACGGGGATTTCACGACGGCGGGCGGCGCCGAGGCGGCGCGCAACCTCTTCGCCCAGGCGCCGGAGCTGGATGGGGTTTTCGCTGCATCCGATCTTATGGCGCTTGGCGTCGTGGACACTCTTCGCGCCGCAGGGCGGCGGGTGCCGGAGGATGTAGCGGTTGTGGGCTTCGACAACCACGACATCCAGGCAGCAAACGGCCTTGGGCTCACCACGGTGGCCCATCCGATGATGGAGATCGCCAAGCAAGCAGGCCAACTATTGATCCGCGCCATTGAGAACCCGGGGGAGCAGCTGGAACCGGTCATCTATCCCGCGGAACTGGTGGTGCGCGGAAGCAGTGCCTGTTGATCTACCGGAGTTCCTGCCGCCGCACTTCAGGCCGCCCCTGAAAACCGGCCCGGCTCAGGCAGCCATCCCGCTCTTGTGCTTGCGGTGCTGCCGGTGCTTTGCCGGTGCCAGGCGGGAGTGCGCGCCGGCAAGGACCTCGCTGCCATCGGGCACGGTGCTGTCGGTGTCCAGATGGACACCGTGCTCAATCAGGACGCTGGAGCCGATCCGTGAATGGCTGCCAATGTGCACGCGGTTGCCGACCACCGTGCCCCTGCCGATCCGCACCCCGTCACCGATCACCGTCCGGTCCCCGATGGTGGCGTCACGGTCGATCCAGCTGCCGTGCCCAATACGGCAGCCGGGACCCACCTGGGCGCCATGTTCCACGTACGTCATGGGGCCGACGCGGGCGCTGTCCGCCACCTTGGCTCCCGGAGCGATGAGCCCGCCGCCGTTGTCATGGCGGGCATACCGGGTGACCTTCCCGGCGTCGTCCTCAACTGACACAAACTTTGCGGTCATACCATCCCTCGTTATGCGCTGCGGCTGTTTACCGCTCGGTAAGTTAACGGGCGGGAGGGCGCTGGGATTCCCAAATGGGCAGGTGGGACGGGGTTGGGCCGGATGCGGCACCCTAGACTGGGACGATGATCACAGTCACCGGAAGTGTGGAAACCAACCTGTCCGCGGAGAAGGCCTTTGCCTTCATGAGTGAGTTCGAGAACACCAGCAAGTGGGACCCCAACACCCCTGTCATGGACAAGCTCACCCCCGGGCCGGTGGCTGTGGGGCACAAGTACCATGCCGAGTCCGAGTTCCGGGGGAAGCGCCAAACCCTGGTCTATGAGGTCATCGAGCTGACGGACAACCACATCAAGCTGCGCGGCGAGAACAAGACCGTCACGGCCTTCGACTCGGTGGACGTTCGCCCCAACGGCACCGGTTCGGTGGTGACATATACGGCCGAGTTCAGCATCAACGGCCCGGCCAAGATCATCCAGCCGCTCCTGAAGCCGGCCTTCAATTCCCTGCGGGACCCGGCCCTCAACGGGATCCGGGACACCCTCAACGCGATGGCAGCGGACTGACCGCTTCGAAGAATTCCCTGATTTCCCGCCGCGGGTCGGCTTCGAGGCCTGGTTCGGCGTCGAGCACCATGGTGTTGCGCTCTTGCCCGTACTCCGGCCAGCCAAGTCCGGCTATGCGCGGCGTTCCCGTCTGCGCAAAGGACGCCCAGGCGCCGCTCATGGCATCGCTGAGGGGCTGCGGCGCCTTGCCGCGGGTGAGGAAGGCGGCCTCGGGAATGTCCAGGTGCCGGAAGACGAAGGGGATGTCCAGGGCGTGGCAGGCGCCGAGCTTCCCGCCCATTGCCGGGCTGCGCCAGGTAAACAGGTAGGCAAAGGTCTTGCCGCCGGCTGCCGGACGGGCAGCGCCCGGCAGCCTCGCGTCGAGCAGCCGGTTGCTCGGCTGGCGGTACATGGAATCTGCGATGGCGGCCTCGAGCAGTTCCTTTCCCGCCGGCTCGCGGGACAGCACCCTGGTGAGCGCCTCCGTGTAGCCCGGCGCCTCTTCCGCCGGGACTCCCGCTCCGGCCAGCACCGCGGCGGCACGGTCCGGATAGCCCGGGTCATCCGAAGCGGGTGGACGCGTTTCCACGGCAAAGGATCCCTCGTTGAGGTTTGTTCCGACCAGCAGGTCAACCCCGCGGTTGACGCCGTTGCGGATACTTTCAAGCGGCGGCACCGGCAGCGATGGAGTGCCCACTGTGGGCTGGAACGGCAGCGGGACAGCAAAAGATTCGGCGGCAACCCGCTGTTCCAGGGCTGCCTGGGCCTCGAGCAGCCTCCCCACCGGGAGGGCCAGCAGCTGTGTGGCTGAGGACCGGTCCAAGCCGCACAGTTCAAGGAAGGCGGAACTGATGCGCGCCGATTCCTCCGGCTGGCGGTACCGTTCCGCCGTGCCGCTCTGCATGATGGCCCGGCGGAAGAGTCCTTCCGATGCCGGCATGCCCAGCAGGGCGCCGACGGCTGCAGCGCCTGCCGATTCCCCGAAAACGGTCACGTTGGACGGGTCGCCCCCGAAGGCGCGGATGTTCGTGCGGATCCAGCGGAGGGCCTCCAACTGGTCCAGCAGGGCAAGGTTGGAGGAGTCCTCGTAGCCGGGACCCAGCAGCTCCGCCAGGTGCAGGAAGCCCAGGGCACCCAGGCGGTAATTGATGGACACCAGCACAGCGCCCGATGCAGCGGCGAGCCTGCCGCCGTCGTACATCGCATCACTGTTGGCGCCAAAAAGGTACGCGCCGCCATGGATCCACACCATCACCGGCCTGGCCGGGCCATCCGTCCCCCGCGTCCAGATGTTCAGGTTGAGGCATCCGTCTTCGCTCCAACTGCGTGGCTTGGTCCCCGGGGGAGCGGGGGATTCGGGGTTCTGGGGCGCGGCGGGGCCAGGAGCGGTGCAGTCCCGCACTCCCTGCCACCCCACCAGCGGGACCGGCGGCCGGAAGCGGTTGGCACCCGACGGTGGCTCCGCGTACGGCATGCCCAGGAACCGTTGGATGGTGATCCCCTCACTTTCCACGGAGCTGCCGCGGACCGAGCCGGAGGGGGTGGACAAGCACGTCATGGTGACAGATTACGGCGTGGCGCAGGTAGGCTGGCATAACCGTTCGGCAGTGGGCGCCCACATGGTGTGGCTTTTAACTACTGTTCGGGAGGTATGACCCGTGCTCAAGGCCGGCGTCCCTGAAGGCGAGGACTTCGCAGACGTTGCCCTGCACCTCCAGGAATCATTCCTGCAAAACCCGGAGGTTGAGGCTTTCCTCAAGGACCTGGCGGCCTATGCGGCCTCCAGGCTTGGGTCTTCAGGCCACGAATGCTCCTGCGACATAACAGTGTTGCGGCCAAAGAAACCCGTCGCGAGTGCAGGCAGCCACCCCGGCCTGGCGCCGATCACCCAGCTGGAGTCCAGGCATGGGGACGGCCCCGGCCTGCTGGCCATGCGGACCGCCGAAACTGTCCTGGTGGCCGACCTGCGGCGCGAACGGCGCTGGCCGGAATACGCCAAGGCTGTCCAGGGGCACGGGTTCCTTTCGGTGCTGAGCGTTCCGGCAGCCCTGGACGTGGATGTGCGCGGTGTGGTGACGTTTTACTGCCCGCAGCCGCTCGCGGCCGACAACGACGGAGTTTTTGCAGCCGAAGCGTTCGTGCGGCAGGCCTCGAAGGGGCTGAAGCTCGCCCTGCGCATGCTGAAGCTGGAGGAGATCAGGGACGGCATGAGCGCTGCCATGCAGACCCGCACAGTGATCGACCTGGCCACGGGCGCCATTATGGCGCAGAACAGGTGCAGCCAGGCCGCCGCCTTCAAGCTGCTGAAGGACGCATCCAACACCCGCAACATGAAGCTCCGCGAAGTTACGGCCTCCGTCGTCGAGTCGGTGGCAGGGGCGGCCGGTACCTTCACCTACTTCGACGAGTAAGGGTCTTTCCGTTCCGGGTCGTGCCGTCCAGGGTTACGCGGTTCCGGGCCATGCTGCTCCGGCTGCGGAAGGAACAGTGCGGAGTTGCTGAAGGGGGCCCGCAGCGGCAGTCCCTCGGCAGCGCAGTGCTCGTTGACTGCCTGCGCCAGTGCGTCGCGCTCCTTGGGCGAAAGGGTGGCTTCGCCTGCACAGTAATCCCGGATGAGCTGTTCGGAGGCATCCCCGCCCAGTCCAACGAATTCCAGCCACAGCTGTGCCAGGTCCAGCCGGTGCTCCTTGATAACGGCACCGGTCAGGGCCCGCTGGTCCACGGCTTCCATAGTCCCGTCCTAGCTTTGCTTGAACTACTACATCCGGAATTCGGAATCTGCTGGCCGGAGGATGGGTGCGCCGCGAAATTCCTTCTGCCGCGCCGCTGCCGGCGTCCGAAGGACCTTTGCCCCTAGGCAAGCACATGGGAAAGCAGCCAACCTGAGTGTCTGGAGCAGGGGTTAACAACAGGAGGCATGGACCATGGGCGCATGTGATGTCTGCGGCAGCAGCGAGGGCCGGATGTTCACCGTCAGCATGGGAAACCAGTCCGGCACGTTTGACAGCTTTGAATGCGCCATCCACATGATGGCTCCCGCGTGCGAGCACTGCGGCTGCCGCATCCTGGGCCATCCGGTTGAGAGCGAATCCGGTATCTACTGTTGCCTTCACTGTGCCAGGGAAGCGGGAAATCCACACAAGGCCGCCAAGCCGGAGAATTCCACGGTGGCTGTGCCGGCGCAGGGCGCGACGACGGACCAGGGTTAGTCCCGCCGGTAACCGTCCAACAGGAAAAGGGGAGTCGTGCCCGGTAACGGAAGCTTCAGGATCATTGTGGGGGTGGACGGTTCCGACCAGTCCAAGGCGGCAATGGACTGGGCAATTGAAGAAGGCCGGCTGCGCAATGGTGAGGTCCAGGCGTTGACGGCGTGGAGCTTCCCCTACGTCAGTGATGCCATGGGAACAGCCTGGGACTATGAGATCTTCGAGAAGGACGCCCAGGCCATCCTTGAAGCGGAGCTCGAACGCGTCAAGGACCGGGGCGTATCCGTCACGGGAAAGATCGTGGAGGGCAATCCGGCGTCGGCGCTTATTGACGCTTCCCGGGACGCTGACCTCGTGGCCCTCGGTTCCCGCGGTCACGGTGGATTTACCGGAATGCTGCTCGGCTCAGTGTCCCACCAGACCATCCACCACGCCCACTGCCCGGTGCTGGTGATCCGGGAACCATCAGCTGAGTGAAGCCGTGCTCTTGGGTGCCCTACCTGACTTCCAGATGGGGCCCTGTTTAGGGCTTTTTGCCATGGATCGCTTTGCTGGCCCGTGGTAGTTTGACCGTCTCGCGTCGCTTACGCAAAGCGATCCAGGAGGAGGGCCGGATCATGAGTGATACCAATTCCGCAGGAACCAACGTCGACGTCGTGGACATCCTGACCAGCGACCACCAGGACATGATTGCTTTGATCGGGCAGATCAAGGGCGCGCCCGGTGAAAGTGAGCGCAGGGACCTCGCGGACACTTTGATTGCCGAGGTGATGCGGCATGCCGTCGCCGAGGAAATGTACGTGTACCCGGCCGTTGAAGACCATGTGCCCGACGGCAAGGGCGAAGTGGAGCACGACAAGAAGGAGCACGCAGAGATCGTCAAGCTGATGAAGCGGCTGGAAAAAGAGGAACCGTCTGGCCAGTCCTTCATGGAGCTGGTCAATGAGCTTGAGGCACAGCTGAGCCACCACGCCAACGACGAGGAGACCGAACAGTTTCCCAAGCTCCGCCAGCACATTCCACGCGAGAAACTCATCGAGATTGGCGAAAAAGTGGAGAAGGCGAAGAAGCTGGCACCCACCCGGCCGCACCCGAGTGCACCGCATTCCGAGTTGTTCCACAAGACCGTGGGGCCGGGCGTGGGGATGGTGGATCGGATCCTGGGCAAGCTCACGGGCCGGCATACGGGCTCGTAGGACGGTAGACCACGGCCTGGGTCTGCGAGGATGAATCGAAACATCACTTCCAGGAGGACCCATTGCCCAACACCGTTGATTTCAAAGACGTATCGACCGTCGGACTGGAATCGTCACCGGTAGCGGAGGCGCTGGCCGGGCTGCGGGCGAACGAGGCTCGCTACTACAAGAACAAGTATGGCCACGACTTCACTGTGACTCCGGCAGCTGATGCACAGGAACTGGTGGACTACGTGAACAACATCCTGGCCACGGAGCGGAACCTGGTGATCGGGTCCAAGCCCCTTGAGGTCTCCAGGTTCGAGGTGGACGGCCTGCGCATGACGTACGTCTTCTACGAATCCGGCCTTTCCATCAACGTCATGTACGGAATCGAGGAGGGTTCAAAGCGGGCGGTCGGGTTCAAGCTCTCCGACGGCATGGAGGTCCCCGAGGAACTGGCATCCAGCTTCAAGTTTGCCCGCCAGAAATCCAAGCTCGCCGGCACCATCCGCGGCTCCTACTTTGTGGTCAAGGGCCAGTACTGAGCACTGGCATCTGCGCGGGTGGCCCGCGTACTTCAGCCCACCACCGAACAGCGGCTCACTCCGTCCGGGGACGTTCCCCCTTCGCGTGGTGGCTGGACCAGATATCGCCCATTTCCTCCGTGGACTGTTCCACGATCCTGCTCATGGCCGCGTGGGCTGCGCCTGCGTCGCGGCGTTGGATGGCGCTGGCTACGTCCACATGCATCTGCAGCGCCTCATGGTCCGGAAGATGGGGCATCAGGCCGTGCTGGGTGCGCCCCGCCAGCACTTCAGCAACGAGTTTATGCAACTGCGAAAACATCAGATTGCCGGAGGCATTGAGGACCGCAGCGTGGAACTCAATGTCCAGGCGCAAAAACTCCTCCTGGTTCCCGCGCTGTCCGGCAGCCCACAGGCGCGCCGCCATGGAAACAAGATCGCTTGCCTCATCCAGGGACGCGCGTTCGGCAGCCAAGCGGGCAGCCTGCGGTTCGATGGCGCCGCGCAATTCATTCAAAGCCCGCAGCTGTTCCAGCCGCTTGGCCGACGCCAGCCGCCACCGGATCACCTGCGGGTCGTAGAGGTTCCAGCTGGCCTCCGGCTGGACCACCGTTCCCAAGCGCCGCCGGGACTCAAGCATGCCCATGGAGGACAGGACGCGGGTGGCCTCCCGAATCACGGAGCGGGACACCTTGTGCTGCGCCTCCAGCTCATCCAGCCGCAGGATGGAATTCGGTGCCAGTGTTCCCTCCGCGATGGCGAGCCCCAGGTTCTCGACCAGCGATGAATGCAGGTCCGGGGACAACGCCGCCTTTGGGATGGTCATGAATAAATCATATGGGGACACAGCAAGCTCTTGTATATGTCTGCCTTATTTGTTTATGCTCGCTGAACACAACAGACGTAACGAGGCGTTTGTAAACGGTCCGCGGAGTTGCGGGCCCTGGAGGCAAAGGGAGTCGTAATGAAGCGACGTTCAATTGTGAAGTACGCGGCAGTTGCCGCAGCGATGTCGCTGGGGCTGACAGCCTGCAGCGGTGGCGGAGGTGGCAGCGACCAGGCCAAGGAGTCCGGCACGGTGCGGGTCACCTTGGCCAACCACGTATGGACTGAAGGCATCAAGGCCGCCATTCCGAAGTTCGAGAAGTCCAGCGGGCTCAAGGTCGAGCTCACGCAGCTCGGCGAGGACCAGCTCTCGGACCAGTACAACGTCAAGCTCAACGCAGGCAGCGACGAGATCGACGTGATGATGTACCGGCCGCTGCAGGAAGGCAAGGCGTTCTCCAAGAACGGCTACCTGGCGGACCTGACCAAGAACGTCTCCTCGGACTCGGGCTGGGACTGGAAGGACTACCAGGAGGGTCCCGTCAAGGCCACCACCGTTGACGGCAAGGTGGTTGGCGTTCCGATCATCACCGAACGCGAAGTCCTGTACTACCGCAAGGACCTGCTCCAGGCTGCCGGGCTCCAAGTCCCCAAGACCATGGAGGAACTGGAAGCGGCGGCCAAGGCCATCAAGGCTTCCTCCCCTGACACCGCCGGCTTCGTGGCCCGCACAGGCAAGTCCGCCGCGGTCACCCAGTTCTCCAGCTTCCTGTACAGCTTCGGCGGAGACTTTATGGACTCCAACGGCAAGGCCTCCGTCAACACCGACGCAGCCAAGAAGGCCTACGCCTACTACGGCGGCCTGATCAAGAACTACGGTCCCGCCAACGTCAGCACGGACATGAGCTGGCCTGAGGCGATGGCCATCTTCACCCAGGGCGGCGCCGCCTTCTACACCGAGGCCGATTCGCTCTACAAGAACGCCACCGATCCCGCCAAGTCCAAGGTTGCGGACAAAGTTGGCTTCGCTGCGCTGCCCGCCGGCCCCGCCGGTTCCAAGCCCTACAACATCCCCTCCTGGGCGCTGGGCGTGAACCAGAACTCCAGCAACCAGGACAACGCCTGGAAGTTCATCCAGTGGGCCACCAGCAAGGAGCGCACCCTGGCAGCCCAGAAGGCCGGCGTCCCCGGTCCCCGCACGTCCGTCTGGTCCAACCCTGACGGAACCTCCACCTACCCCAAGGACCTGGCTGACGCGATCGCCGCCAGCGCCAAGAACGGCGTGGGCCACGACCGGCCGGAGGTTGTCACGGTAGGCAAGGCACGTGAAATCGTGGGTGCGCCGATCGTCGCCACCATTACCGGCGCAGACACCGCAGCCGCGGCCAACGACGCCCAGACTGCTTTCCAGACCTTCCTGGACAGCGAAAAGAAGTAGGACGCCGGGCGCAGAAGCGCCCCACACCATCGCGCCGGGACGGCTCTCAATGGCCGTCCCGGCGCGGACCCACTTCACCCTCAAACTCTTAGGTGAACCATGTCTGTTTTGAACCCTCCCCGCAGTGCCCGCACACGCCGGGCCGGTGGCCCCGCAGGCGCCGGGGGGAACTTCTCCGCCTGGGCCAACCGGCACCGCAAATGGCTCTTCGCGGCCCCGGCCATGATCTTCGTCGGTGTGCTGATCATTTTTCCGCTTGCCTGGACCCTTTACCTCAGCCTTACCGACTCCCAAGGCTCCGTCCGGGCCGCCACCGAGTTCATCGGGCTGCAGAACTACCTCACGGTCCTCAGCGACACCGAGCGTTTCTGGCCCGCGGTGGGCCGCACCCTGGCCTTCACCGGCGTAGCCCTGGCCTTTGAAGTGGTGCTGGGCATGGGCGTCGCGTTGCTCCTCTGGCGGCCGTTCCGGGGTGAAAAGTGGGTCCGCGTGGCCATCCTGTTGCCGCTGGTGGCAACCCCTGTGGCCGTCGGCATGATGTGGCGGCTGATCTTCGACCCCAACATCGGCTTCGTCAACCAGCTCCTGGGCATGGTGGGCATCCCGCCCCAGCCGTGGCTGTCCGGCCAGGACACTGCCCTGGGCACCACCATCTTCATGGACGTCTGGCAGTGGACCCCCATGGTGGTCCTGATCCTGCTGGCCGGCCTGACCTCGCTGTCCGACGAACCGGACGAGGCCGCCCGCGTGGACGGTGCCAACGCCTTCCAGCGCTTCTTCTACATCACCCTGCCCCTCATGATGCCCACCGTGATCGTGGCCATCCTGCTGCGCGGCATCGATGCCCTGAAGACCTTCGACATCCTTTACGCCACCAAGGGCAAGGGCGGCGGCTCGTTCCACGAAGTGGAAACGCTGAACGTCTACGCCTACGGACTGAGCTTCGACTACAACCAGTACGGGCTCTCCTCGGCGGTGCTGATCCTGTTCTTCATGATCATCATCGGTTCCATGTGGCTGCTCACCATGCGCAAGAAAGCGGTAAGCAAATGACCGTCATGACAGACTCCGCCGCCACCACCGCGGACAACCAGCCCCGCCGCCGCCGCAAGCCCCTGGCCACCCGCGCCTACAAAGTGTTCCGCGTGGTGGCGCTGGTCCTGGTGGTGCTCTTCCTGCTGGCCCCGCTGTTCTGGATGCTCCTGGCGTCGCTGAAGACCAACGTGGACATCTACGACACCGCCAAGGCCTTCATCTTCTCGCCCACTTTCGAGAACTACGCCAACGTGCTGCAGCGCAACAACTACTTCGTCTTTGTGGTCAACAGCTTCTGGGTGGCTTTCGTCTCCACTGCGCTGTCGATCGTCCTGGGCGTCCCGGCTGCCTACGCGATGAGCCGGTTCACCATGCACCGCTCCGCGCTGGTGGTCCTGATGGCCCGCGTCATCCCGGGCGTCTCACTCCTGGTTCCCTGGTACTACGTCTTCTCCAACCTGCGGATGGTTGGCAAGTTCGAGGTGCTGATCCTCAGCCACATGTTCGTGGCGCTCCCGCTGATCGTGTACATCATGATGAGCTACTTCGATTCCCTGCCGCTGGAGCTGGAGGAGTCGGCAGAGGTGGATGGCCTTACGCCGATCGGGGCGTTCCGGCTGATCACACTTCCGCTGGCGGTGTCCGGCATCGCCACCGCCGGCATCCTGTCCTTCATCTTCTCGTGGAACAACTTCATGTTCGCGCTGGTGCTCTCCGGTGCCAAGACCAAGACGCTGCCGGTGGCGATCTTCGACTTCGTGTCCTACGCCAGCATCGACTGGGGCGGGCTCATGGCCGCAGCGACAGTCGTGACCATCCCCATCATGATCATCGCGCTCTTCACGCAGAAGTACATCGTGTCCGGCCTGACGGCCGGCGCAACCAAGGGTTAGGAACCGCCGCGTGACCGTCATCAGCCGGATCGAAACATTCCTGGTCCCGCCCCGCTGGCTCTTTGTCCGGGTGGAGACCGAAAGCGGCATCGTGGGGTGGGGCGAGGCAACCTGCGAGGGCCGCAGCGAAACTGTGCGCACCGCCGTCGAGCAACTCTCGGAACTGCTCATTGGCAGGGACGCCCTCCGGATCTCAGACCACTGGCAGGTGATGACCAAGGGGTCCTTCTACCGGGGCGGACCCATCCTGGCCAGCGCCGTTTCCGGCCTGGACCAGGCCCTCTGGGACATCGCCGGCAAGCACTTCAACACCCCTGTGCACCAGCTCCTGGGCGGCCACGTCCGCGACCGGATCCGGATGTACGGCTGGGTGGGCGGTGACGAACCGAATGAGGTGGCCGACCAGATCAGCGCCCAGCTGGAGGTGGGCCTCACGGCCGTGAAAATGAACGCCAGCGGCCGGATGAGCCCGGTGGCGTCGGTGGCGGAGATCGACGGCGTCATCCGCCGTGTTGCCGCGGCCCGCCAGGTCCTGGGCGACCACCGGGACGTGGCCGTGGACTTCCACGGACGCTTCAGCCTGGCCAACGCCAAACGGGTGGCACCCCTGCTGGAGCCTTTCCGGCCCTTCTTCCTCGAAGAGCCGGTGGTCCCGGAGAACACCCACCTGCTGCGGGAATTCACCTCCTCCACCACCACGCCGGTATCCACAGGGGAGCGGCTGTACAACCGGCAGGAGTTCCTGCCCGCCCTGCAGGCCGGTATTGCCGTGGCGCAGCCGGACCTCTCGCACGCCGGCGGCATCACCGAGGTCCGCAAGATCGCCGCCCTGGCCGAGGTCTACGAAGTCCAGCTGGCACCGCATTGCCCGCTTGGACCTCTGGCGCTCGCCGCCTGCCTCCAGGTCGGTTTTGCCACGCCCAACTTCCTCATCCAGGAGCAAAGCATCGGCATCCACTACAACCAGGGCGCCGAAGTCCTCGACTACGTGGTGGACAAGACCCCCTTCAAGTTCGTGAACGGCCACATCGAACGGCTCACCGGACCCGGGTTGGGCATCGAAATCGATGAAGCCGTGGTCAGGGCAGCGGACAAGCGCGGCCACGCCTGGCGCGGTCCGGTGTGGCGCCACCCCGACGGATCCTTCGCAGAATGGTGAACCCTATGACATCCCAGAATCCAGCCGTTACCCCTGCCAGCCTGCTGGCCGGCATCCGGCAGGCCCGCCTTGTCGGCATTGTCCGCGGGAACGACGGCGGTGCTGCCGCCAAGGCCGCGCTGGCGGCAATGGAGGAGGGTTTCCAGTACGTGGAGATTGCCCTCACCACGCCCAACGCGCTGGAGGCGATCCGTGAGGTCCGCGCGGCTGCCCCGGCCGGCTGCCTGGTGGGCGCCGGCACCGTCCTCAGCGAGGCCGACGTCGAACGTGTCACCGCAGCCGGCGGCCAGTTCATCGTTACGCCCTCCCTGGCACCCTCGATCAGTGAGGCAGCTGCCGCCGGCATCCCGGTCCTGGCCGGGGCGCTGACGCCCAGCGAGGCCTATGAGGCGATGGAACGCGGCGCCACCGCCATCAAGCTGTTCCCGGCGTCCATCGGCGGGCCCGGCTACCTGAAGGCCGTGCGGGATCCCTTCCCGGACATCCCGTTCATCGCAGTGGGAGGGGTGGGGCTCAGTGAAGCCACCGGTTACTGGGAAGCCGGCGCCATCGCCGTTGGACTGGGCGGGCCCCTGTTCGGCACGTCAGCGTCAGGTGGGGACCTGACGGAAATGCGGGACCGCGCGCGCAGCTTCCTGGGCCTTGCCGCCGAATTCGCAGCCAGGACCGGTACCGGCTCATGACTGCTGGTACCGAATCCGCCCCGGACCGCCCCGCTCCGGTGGACCTGCTGACCTTCGGCGAATCCATGGTTTCGCTCCGGTCAACAGGCCCCCTGGCCAACGGCGGCACGCTGAACATGCAGGTGGCCGGGGCGGAATCGAACGTTGCCATTGGCGTCGCACGCCTTGGCCACACTTCCGCCTGGGCAGGGTCTGTCGGCGCGGATCCGCACGGCGAATTCATCGTGAAGCAGTTACGGGGCGAGGGCGTTCGGCTGCACCACAGCGTCCATGCGGAGCGCAGCACCGGGGTGATGTTCCTGGAACAGCGCACCGCCGACCTCAGCAGGGCCTTCTACTACCGTGCCGGTTCGGCGGGGGCCACCATTTCACGTCATCATGTGGCCGCCGCGCTGGACCAGGGCGCCCGGATCCTGCACCTGACCGGCATCACGCCTGCACTTAGTGCCGAGGCGCGGGACGCCGTGGAGTACGCCGCCGGACGCGCTGCCAGCGAAGGGATGGTGGTCTCCCTCGATGTCAATTACCGCAGCAAGCTCTGGTCCCGGGACCAGGCACGGGCGGTGCTGGAACCCCTGGCGCGGCACGCCACCATCGTTGTGGCGTCCGACGACGAACTGGACCTGATTGCCCCACCCCAGGCGGGGAGCGGCGCGGCAGGGCGTCCGGGCGATACCGGCGCCAGCGACGAAGCCACTGCCGACGTAGAGGCTTGTGCAGCCAGGGGGTTGCTGGAGGCCGGAGTCCGGGAAGTGGTGGTAAAGCGGGGCGCCGCGGGCGCCGCCGTCTATACAGCCGAGGGCCTTCTCGAAGCGCCCGCCCTCGCCGTGACCTGCCTGGACACCGTCGGGGCCGGCGACGCATTCACCGCCGGCTACCTTTCGGCTCTGCTCGGCGGTGCAGAAGTTCCCGAACGCCTGCACCGCGGCATCCTTGCCGGCGCCTTCGCAGTCAGCACCCGCGGCGACTGGGAAGGGCTGCCCCGTCCCGAAGAACTTGCCCTGCTCGATGCCGCCAGGGGCAGCACCCAGCGCTAACCCCCGCCAGGCACATAATTCCCACCGGTCCTGCCAACTCCAACCCGAAAGCCAGCCATGAAGATTGTCGCCGCTGATGTGTTTGTGACCAGTCCGTCCCGGAACTTCGTCACCCTCCGGATCACCACCGAGGATGGTGTGACCGGTATTGGGGACGCCACGCTGAACGGTCGCGAGCTGGCGGTTGCCGCGTATCTGCGGGAGCATGTGGCGCAGTTGTTGATCGGGAAGGATCCGCACCGGATTGAGGATACGTGGCAGTTCCTGTACCGGAGTGCGTATTGGCGGCGGGGTCCGGTGACGATGGCGGCGATCGCTGCGGTGGATATGGCGTTGTGGGATATCAAGGGCAAGCTGGCAGGGATGCCGGTGTACCAGTTGCTCGGTGGTGCTTCCCGGAGCGGGTTGCGGGCGTACGGGCATGCGTCGGGGGCCGATATTGAGTCGTTGTTTGATTCGGTGCGCGAGCATTTGGAGTTGGGGTATAAGTCGATCCGGATCCAAACCGCAGTTCCAGGCATCAAGGCTGTGTATGGGGTCGCGGCGCAGGCCCAGGCGTCGGGGGAGCGGTATGACTATGAGCCGGCGGGCCGGGGTGCGTTCCCGGTGGAGGAGGACTGGGACACCAGGGCGTACCTGCGGCATTTGCCTTCGGTGTTTGAGGCGGTGCGGAATGAGTTCGGTCCGGAGATCCCGTTGTTGCATGATGGGCATCACCGGATGACGCCGATCCAGGCGGCGAAGCTGGGCAAGGCCCTGGAGCCCTATGATCTGTTCTGGTTGGAGGACTGCACGCCGGCGGAGAACCAGGAGGGGCTGCGCCTGGTGCGTCAGCACACCACGACGCCGCTGGCGATCGGGGAGATCTTTAATACGGTGTGGGATTACCAGACGCTGATCAAGGAGCAGTTGATTGATTATGTGCGGGCGGCGTCCACGCACTTTGGCGGTATTTCGCCGTTGAAGAAGGTGATGGATTTCGCGGCGCAGTACCAGATCAAGTCCGGTTTCCATGGGCCGACGGATATTTCCCCGGTGGGGTTCGCGGCGCAGCTGCACGTGGGGTTGGCGATCCACAACTACGGGATCCAGGAGTACATGCAGCATTCGGTGAAGACCAACGAGGTGTTCGAGCAGTCCATGACGTTCGTGGACGGGTACCTGCACCCGGGCGACAAGCCCGGCATCGGCGTGGAATTCAACGAAGAAGCCGCCGCCGCTTACCCGTACCAGCAGGCCTACCTGCCCTACAACCGCCTCGTCGACGGCACCGTCCACGACTGGTAGGCCCTTCCCGTTGACCCCGCCGCCAGCCGGTGTGAGGATGGCGCCATGAACCAGATCGCCGCCTTCTACACCGGCCCCGGGAGGCTTGCAGCGGCCATCAGCGCTGCCCTGGACGCGGCCGGTGTGGACCGCGCAACGCTGCGGACGGCCGATCTCGCTGCTGTTGACGAGTTCCACATCCGTGGCCGCAGGGCAACCCTGGAAATCGTGGAAGCACTCGGACTCACCGCCCAGTCCCATGTGCTTGACCTCGGCAGCGGACTGGGAGGTCCCGCGCGGACGCTCGCCGAGCTGACAGGGTGCACCGTCACAGGTGTCGACCTCACCCCGGAATTCTGCCAGGTGGCGGCCGCGCTCTCGGAATGGATAGGCCTGTCCCACCGCACCCGTTTCCAGGTGGGGGACGCAACAGCCACCGGTCTTCCCGACGGGTCCGTGGACGCGGCACTAAGTGTGCATGTGGCCATGAACATCCCCAACAAGCACGCGCTCTATGCGGAAGCCTTCCGGGTCCTTCGGCCGGGCGGCCGGTTCGTGGTTTATGACGTTCTGCAGGGTGAAGGCGGGGCAGTGCACTACCCGGTGCCGTGGGCTGCTGACCCCTCGACAAGCTTTCCCGCGACCCTGGAAGACATGCGCGAACTCCTCCCCGCGGCAGGTTTTGATGTGATCTCGGAAGTCGACTCGTCGGACGAGAGCCTTGCCTGGTTCCAGCAGATGCTCGCCAAAATCCAGCGGGACGGGCCGCCACCAGTGACCTTCGCGACCTTCCTTGGCGAGAGCTTCGCTCAGATGACTGCCAATCAGGTAGCCAACCTCGCCGAACGGCGCATCCGGACCGTCATGTTCGTGTGCTCAAGGCCGTCCTGACGGGTTGGAAACCTTTGAAGCCGGGCGGCGTCTACTCCGCAGCACCCCACAGCGCTTTACGGAGCAGTCGCTTCAACTCCTGCGACTCCTCTCCGGACAGCACCGCAAGCTGATTCAGCTCCGCAACATCCATGGCAGCGCGGGCCTTGGCGTGCATCTTCCGCCCCTCCGCGGTGGAGACGATGATTTTGGCCCGTCGGTCCTGCTTTCCCTGCGCGCGCTCCACAAGGCCCCGCCATTCCAGGTCGTCCACCAGCGTGGACACTTGGCCCGGCTCAAGGTTCAGGAACTCGGCGACCTCGCGCGGAGTCGGCTCAAGTCCACTGCAAGCCAGCGCCAGGATGGAGAAGGAACGCTCGCGGAGTGCAAAGTCTGCCAGTGCCCGTTTGTTGAGTCCTGCTCCCCTTTCATGCAGCCGGGCGAGCAGGACGCCCATGTCGCTGCCCATCCTGGATGCCGCGAGGCGCGGGGGCTGAATTTCGGTGCCCAAGGCGGCCATCACAACTCCGGTTTTGGTAAAACAATCGTCGACTTATCGAAGGATCCAAATTTTCATGAATCGCGGGTGGGAACCGACATCGGCAGAATCTCGGGCAGGCGGCAGCATGTGATGGGGCCCGCCGTTGTTACCGTTCACGGTCATCAATTGGCGGAACCATCCCAGCCGGTGCCAGCATGGTTGGATGCTTGAGGCAACTAAACCCCAGAATTCCCCGGATGGGGCACCCGTCAACCCTGCGCTGGAAGCGGAAAGCAGGATCGCCCGTATCGCCGTGACGGTGTTCCCCATCCTGGTGGTGGCCGCAGGCATCATCGGCTTCCTGCTCCCCGGAGTCTTCAAGCCCATTGCCCCCAGCGTTCCGTACCTGCTGGGCATCATCATGTTCTGCATGGGCCTGACGCTCACGCCACCCGACTTCGCCGCGGTGGCCAAGCGCCCGTGGGCGGTGGCCCTGGGCATCGTTGCCCACTACATCATCATGCCCGGAGCCGGCTGGCTGATCGCCGGGGCCCTCAACCTTGAGCCCGAGCTGGCCGTCGGCGTCATCCTGGTGGGCTGCGCCCCCTCCGGAACGGCCTCCAATGTGATGGCCTTCCTGGCCAAGGGCGATGTTGCCCTCTCCGTAGCGGTTGCCTCCGTTTCCACGATCATCGCACCGATCGTCACCCCGCTGCTGGTCCTGTTCCTGGCCGGTTCGTACCTTCAGATTGATGCGGCCGGCATGGTGGGGGACATCGTTAAGACCGTGCTGCTGCCGGTGGTTGCCGGCCTCCTCGCCCGGCTGTTCCTCAAGAAGCTCGTCGCGAAGGTGCTGCCGGCACTGCCGTGGGCGTCCGCCGTCGTGATCTCCCTGATCGTGGCCATCGTGGTGGCCGGCAGCGCCAGCAAGATCATCAGCGCCGGGGCCATTGTGTTCCTCGCCGTGGTGCTGCACAACGGCTTCGGGCTGGGCCTGGGTTACCTGGCCGGCAAGCTGGGCCGGCTGGACGACAAGGCCCGGCGTGCCCTTGCCTTCGAGGTGGGCATGCAGAACTCGGGCCTGGCCGCCACGCTGGCCACTGCGCACTTCACCCCGCTGGCCGCACTCCCGTCCGCCGTGTTCTCGCTGTGGCACAACATCTCCGGCGCCATCGTGGCTGCCTGGCTGGCCCGGCGTCCGCTCCAGGACAAGCGCGAAGACAGGACAAGCGCCAGCCTCACAAAACAGGCCTGACCACCGCGATCACCTGTCCACTCACAGGAAAAGCCCGTTTCCCCTCCCCGATTGTGGGTACAGAATCGGGTGGGACAACGTCGTCTTACGCGGTCCCGCCAGTTCCGGACAGGAGATGGACAGATGACTCGGATTGACCGAATAGCTGAACCATGGGGGACAAGGACGCCGTACGGCAGCGGCGGTGATTGGCCGGTCAGGGTGGACACGCACCTGGCCGAGGGGGTGGCTCCGGAGGACGTGGACCGGTGGGTCCAGACGGCGTCGCTCCTCCACTCAAACGGTGACGCCATGGATATCGCCGTCAAGGACAACCGGATCGTCGGGGTGCGCGGCCGGGCCGTGGACCGCGTCAACCACGGCCGGCTGGGCCCGAAGGACCTGTACGGCTGGCAGGCCAACGCGTCCCCTGACCGCCTCACCAAACCCCTTGTCCGCGAGGGCGGAAAACTGGTGGAAACCGACTGGGACACCGCCATGCAGCGCGTGGTGGACCGTTCCAAGGCGCTGCTCGCGGAACAGGGCCCCAGCGCCATCGGCTTCTACACCACCGGGCAGCTGTTTTCGGAGGAGTACTACACCCTGGGCGCGATTGCACACGGCGGGATCGGCACCAATCACGTGGACGGCAACACCAGGCTCTGCACGGCCACGGCGGGTGAAGCGCTCAAGGAGTCGTTCGGCTGCGACGGCCAGCCCGGCTCCTACACCGACGTCGACCATGCGGACGTGATCGCCCTCTACGGGCACAACGTGGCGGAGACCCAGACCGTCCTGTGGACCAGGATGCTGGACCGCCTGGCCGGGCCCAACCCGCCCAAGATCATCTGCGTGGACCCCCGCATGACACCCGTGGCCAAGGCTGCCACGCTGCATTTGGCCCCGCGTCCGGGCACGAACGTGGCGCTGATGAACGGCATCCTGCACGAGATCATCAGCAACGGCTGGGTGGACCACGAGTACATCAACGCGCACACCGTGGGTTTTGCCGAGCTCGAAAAAGAGGTCAAGAACTATCCGCCCGCGCTGGTGGCAGAAATCTGCGGCGTCCCCGCGGAGCTGATCTCCGAGGCCGCGAGCATCATCGGCCACGCCGAAAGGCTTCTGTCCACCGTCCTGCAGGGTTTCTACCAGTCCAACCAGGCCACCGCGGCTGCGGTCCAGGTCAACAACGTGAACATCATCCGGGGCATGCTGGGCAAGCCCGGCTGCGGCATCCTGCAGATGAACGGCCAGCCTACGGCAGAAAATACCCGGGAATGCGGGGCCGACGGCGACCTGGCCGCCTTCCGGAACTGGTCCAACGACGCACACATCAAGGACCTCGCAAGGGTTTGGAACATCGACCCTATGTCCATCCCGCACTATTCTCCGCCCACCCACGTCATGCAGATGATGCGGTACGCGGAGGACGGCTCCATTCGGATGTTGTGGGTCAGCGGCACGAACCCCGCCGTCTCGCTGCCAGAGCTGGCACGTATCCGCGGAATCCTGGAACAGGAGCGGCTGTTCCTTGTGGTCCAGGACATCTTCCTGTCCGAGACCGCCCAGCTGGCCGACGTGGTGCTCCCAGCGGCCACGTGGGGTGAGAAGACCGGTACGTTCACCAACGTGGACCGCACCGTCCACCTTTCGGAGAAAGCTGTCGACCCGCCCGGCGAGGCCCGGCCCGACCTGGACATCTTCATCGACTATGCGCACCGGATGGGCCTGCAGGACAAGGACGGGCAGCCGCTGATCAAGTGGAATGATTCCGAGTCCGCCTTTGAAGCCTGGAAGGAATGCACCCGGGGGCGGCCCTGCGACTACACCGGCATCACCTACGACAAGCTGCGGGGCGGATCCGGCATCCAGTGGCCGTGCAATGAGGAGAACCCGGACGGCACGGAGCGGATCTACGCCGACGGGAAGTTCTGGGCGCACCCGGAGTACTGCGAAACCTACGGCCGCGACCTCATCACCGGAGCACCCGTGGACCCGTCCGAGTACAAGGCCCTCAACCCGGAGGGCAAGGCCATCATCAAGGCCGCCGAGTACATGCCGCCGCACGAGCTGCCCAGCCAGGACTTTCCACTACAGCTCATCACGGGCCGCACGCTCTACCAGTTCCACACGCGCACCAAGACGGGACGGGCACCGGAGCTGAACGCGGCGGCACCGGACGTCTGGGTTGAGTTGTCAGCGGACGACGCCGGCGCGTACGGGATTGCCGAGGGCGACCTTGCGGAGGTGGCGACGCCCCGTGGTTCCGTCCGTGCCAAGGTGCGGATCAGCGGCATCCGGAACGGCGTGCTTTTCCTGCCGTTCCATTACGGCTATTGGGACACCGACGGCGGCCACCAGCCGGACGGGGCGGGCCGGGCGGCGAACGAGCTGACCATTACCGACTGGGACGCCGCGTCCAAGCAGCCCATCTTCAAGACGGCAGCTGCGCGCGTCATCAGGGTTTCCGCCGGCGACGGTCCGTCCCCGGCACCCACCACCACAGCCTCGGCTCCGGTGGGCGGTTTTCCGGAAGGGGCCTCGACCAAGGGAATTCCGTCCGCGCTGGCCGATGAGGCTCCGCAGATCGCGGGAGGTGCACGATGAAATTCGGGCTTGTACTTGAGGAAATGCACCGGTCCGAAAACGACCTGGCGCACCATTTGTTGACCATCTCCGAACGGCACAAGGTGGACCACGAGGTCTATCACCTGGCCCGGGACCTGGCGCGCTGGTCACAGCAGCATGTCCGGGACATCGCCGCCATGGGCAAGAACTACGGGCTGGACCTTGACCCTGAGCCGCGGGACGAAATGGGATTGATGGAAACCATCCGCGAAAAGGGCAGCGAAATGGTGGGCCGGCGCCCCGAGACCGGCATGCTGCTGCTGCGGGACCTCAGGGAGCTCTACCTGAAGGCCTGCGGCGTATCGGCAGACTGGGAGCTGCTGGCCCAGGCTGCCCAGGGAATGAAGGACAAGAAGCTGCTGGGACTTGCCGGGAAGTGCCACCCCCAGACCATCCGCCAGATGAAGTGGGCCAATGGCAAGCTGAAGGAATCCGCCACGCAGGTCCTGGTCAGTTAGGGGAACCCGTCAGCTGACGGACCCGGCGGCGGCCTGGCCGGCGGCGCGGGCTTCCTGCAGGTGTGCCATCAGTGCCTGCAGCTGGTCCGCACTCCAAGGAAGCGGCCGGCTCAGTTCGGCGCTGTTCCCGTTCCACATGCTGCGGGCGGCGGCTTTGGTGCCCTCGCTGCTGTGGAACCTGGAACCCAGTTCATCCCAGCGGTGAACCAGCTCCCTGGCCTCCGGGCTGTTGGCCGGGACGCCGCCGTCGACCTGGCGCAGGCCTTCGTCGACCAGGCCCACCCACTCGGTTCTTGATTGATCGGTTGTTTCTTGCCCGAGCTGGCCGCGCCGCTCGTCGAGTTCCCGTCGTTGGTCCTCGGTGAAGTAGTTCTCAAACATGTTCATCCTTTCCAAGACAGTGGTGAAGTAGGCGGGGCCGGCATCCCCGTGATCGGTAAGGCGTCCCAGCAGATCCCTGATGGTCCGCTGGAGCTGCTCCAGCTGCAGGGCTTGCTCGCCCAAGGCGTTGAGCTGGCGCAGCAACAGCCTTGGCAGCGACTCCGCGTCCCCGCCGTCGGCCCCGTCCAACGCTGCAGCGATCCCACCAAGCGGCACCCCCAGGCTCCGCAGGGTTCGGATGCCGTAGAGGCGCCTCAGGTCCTGCTCCGTGTAGCGGCGGTGGCCTGAAGAGGTCCGGACGCTTGCCCGGAGGAGGCCGATGCTTTCGTAGTGGTGCAGCGCCCTGACGGTGACGCCGGTTGCGGCAGCCAGTTCGCCAATGCTCCAGATGCGCTCGTCCCGATCTTCCATACCGCCAACCGTAGGACCTGACGCGGCGTCAGGTTCAACCTCTGCCGGCAAGCCGCCGTCCCCCTGCTAGCCCTCACATTCCTTGCAGTACTTCTTGCCGTCTTTCTCCCGCGCCAACTGGCTGCGGTGGTGGACCAGGAAGCAGGACATACAGGTGAATTCGTCTGCCTGCACCGGGACCACCTGGATGAGGAGCTCCTCGTTGGAGAGGTCAGCGCCGGGCAGCTCAAAGCTGTCCGCGAGGTCCGTTTCGTCCATGTCGGGAGCGGCCTCCCGGCGGCCGGACTTATCGGACTTGAGCTCCTCCAGGGCGACGTTCGGCTCTTCCTCGGGAGTCACCCGCGGAGCGTCGTAGTCAACTGACATGTGGTGTGTTCTCCTGTCCAGGATTCGGTGCCCAGATTGTTCTGAACAGATCCACAACGCAGGACGCGCGCAACTAATTCCCATGGCCGCGGGTGGATTTCCGAGGACCTCATTCTAAGAATGAATACGGTGGTTGGCCGCCGCGTGGTGGTGACCGCGCCCCGATCCCGGGTAGTAGGTAGACTGGTATACCTACTACCCAAGGAGTCCCGTGACTGCTGCAGGCGTTCCGGTCACCCCTTCCACCGGCGTTGCGGCACGGCCGCGGCGCCCCGCCCGGGAGCTGCTGCTTGAGGCGGCTGCCCGCCTTTTCTATGCGAACGGCGTGGCCGCTACCGGAATCGATACCATCACCGCCGAAGCGGGCGTTGCCAAGAAGAGTCTCTACAACAACTTCAGCTCCAAGGCAGACCTGGTGGCGGGTTACCTCGAAGCCCGGCACGGGGAATGGCTGGGGCTCTACCGCAAGAGGCTGGAATCGGCCCACACCCCGCGTGAACAGGTGCTGGCAATCTTCGATGCGTACCTGGACCACGCCAACGTCGCATACCAGCACGGGTTCCGGGGCTGTGGGCTCCTCAATGCCGCAGCGGAGCTGCCCGCCGGGGATCCGGGCAGGGTCGCGGTGCGCCGCCACAAGGAGGAGGTGCAGCAACTCCTCGCGGAAAATGTGGCCACCCTGCTGCCCGGACAGCAGGAACGGACGCGGGTAACCGCCGCTCACCTGGCGTTCCTGCTCGAAGGCGCCATGGCCAGGGCAGGCCTGGAAGGAACCGGCGCACGCCTGAAGGAGGCGCGGCACATCGCCGGGCAACTGCTGGATGCCCTGTGAGCGGCAGGCAAAACCACCCGAAGGCCCAACTCTGGGGTGCCCTGGCCGTAGTGGCCGCATCGGTCCTCTGGGGCACCACTGGTACCGCTGCTACTTTCGCCCCAGGCGTGAGCCCGCTGGCCATCGGCGCTGCGGCGATGGGCCTGGGCGGTTTGCTGCAGGCCCTTTACGCGGCCCGTCATTTAGCGCGCCATTCGGCCGCCCTGCTGGAGCGGTGGCGCCTGGTGTCGCTTGGTGCGGTGGCCGTGGCTGTCTACCCGTTGGCCTTTTACACCTCGATGCACCTGTCCGGCGTAGCCGTGGGAACCGTTGTCTCTATTGGCTCCGCTCCGGTGGCGGCGGCCCTCATCGAACGCTTCGGGGACCGGAAACCCCTGAGCCGGCAATGGGTTCTCGGAGCCCTATTGGGAGTCGGCGGGGCGGCTTTGCTGTCCTTCGCCGGGCACGCACCGGCGGAATCAGCCTCCACAGGGGCGGGCGGCGATCCGTGGACCTCGACGGCGGGCATCCTCCTGGGGCTGCTGGCCGGCAGCACCTATGCCCTGTACTCCTGGGCCGCCCACCGGCTGACCGGCCAAGGGCTCACCGCTAGGGCCGCCATGGGTGCGGTGTTCGGGCTGGGCGGGCTCCTCTTGATGCCGGTCCTCGCGGCAACGGGCGGCCCGCTGCTGGAGTCCTGGCGCAGCGTCGGTGTGGGTGCCTACATGGCGGTGGTCCCGATGTTTGCCGGGTACCTTTTGTTTGGCTGGGGCCTTGCGCAGGTCGGGGCGAGCACAGCCACCAGCATTTCCCTGCTCGAAACGGTCGTGGCCGCCGTCCTGGCGGTGCTCGTGGTGGGCGAACGGCTTCCGGCACTTGGCTGGCTTGGCGCCGCCGTTGTCCTGGCCAGCCTGTTCATCCTCACGCCGCGGCGGAAGAGGCCCCGCCCGGGGCCGGGGCGCGTTGGACCAAAACTGTCAGCCGGTGGGCTGGCGCCCAGCGCTTCGGGCCAGCACAGTGGGGCCCAGCAGCAGGCAGGCGCCGAGCCCCAGCAACAGAATCCCTAGCACCACCGCTCCGGGCGCAGGGAGCCCCGCCCCGGCGATGATGAGCACCACGCCGATCAGGGCCGCTGCCATTCCAGGGAACAGTCCGGAGGGAAAACGGCGTGCGGGATAGCCGGACAGCAGCTCCATGGCCAGGTGGGGATCATCCGCGATCAGTCCCAGTTCCAGTTCCTTGAGCAGGCGTCGTTCCTCATCGGACATCGGCATGGCAGGCCCCTGTTTCCCTGGGAGGCGGTATCGATATTGACCGTAGGAGTGTTCTACCGGTTAGTCAATAGCACCAGAGGCAGTGAGCCGGGCCCCCGCGCGCCGGTGTTACCCGGCCACGTCGTAGCGCAGTTCATCCCCCATTACCCGCACGCCCTTGGTGGGTACATGCGGAACCGCCTTGCCCGGCGGCATCAGGTGCTCGACGGGCAGGCCGGCCAGCAGGAGGCAATGATCGGAAATGAGCCGGCGGTGGCAGCGCCACCAGACTGTTTCGCTGCACATGATCGCGGTCCGCGCCGCCTGCGAGCCGGCAACGAGTTCTGCAGCGGCGGCCAGGAAGTCCCCTGTGCGCATGTAACCGGCGTAGGCGCGGAACGATTCGTTCCGGAGGGCAGTATCGGGTGAGTCCGGGAGCAGCTTCCGGAACCCGCCCAGCCGTTTCTCCCAGCGGTAGCCGATGCCCGCGTCGGGCAGCCATTCCGCCATCATGTCCTTGCCGAAGTGCGGATGCTTGCGGCTGCCGGGCCCAATCCGCACGTCCACCAGCGATGTCACCCCCGCGCTCCCCAGCAGCGCGGTGAAGTCCGCCTGGGAGGCGGTGCCGTGACCTACCGTGAACAGGGTTTCCATCCCAGCCATCATAGGCAGGCGGATGGCGAGGGATCAGGCAGGCTGTGGCAGGCAGGGTACGACGGCGGCCGGCGGCTATGCGGGTTCGCCGCTCCTTGGGTGCCGTCCCCGCCAACCCGGCTACCGCCGTCGTAGTTCCGCGAACTCGATCGAGGGGACAATGGCGCCCGCGTCCCGCTCCACGAAGTTGGTGCCCGGCGGCACCAGGTCGTCGATGGCGTCCAGGACGGACTCGCCCAGCCGGACTTTCGCCGCGCGGAGATATGCGTTGAGGTGTTCCTCGCTGCGCGGGCCGATGATCACGCTGCTGATGGCGGGGTGGGTCAGGGCAAAGCCCACGGCCAGGTCCACCAGGGACAGCTCCAGCTTGTCCGCCAAGCGGGCCAACGAGTCTGCGGCAAGCAGTTTCCGTTCACTGGCGGGCCCGGAGATGTCGTACCGGCCCGGCAAGGTGTGCACCCGGGTGGGCGGCTTGCCCGACTCCAGGACGAAGCTGCCGGACAACCAGCCGCCAGCCAGCGGGCCATAGGCAAGCACCCCCAGCCCGTACTGCTGCGCGATGGGCAGGACGTCCCGCTCATTGCCACGGACCAGCATGGAGTACGGGACCTGGTTGCCCAGCGGCGGGATCAGGTGGTTGGTGGTGGCCAGCCACTGGGCCTCGACAAGCTGCGCGGGCGTGAACACCGAGGTGCCGTAGTACAGGATCTTGCCCTGGCGGATCAGGTCATTGAGGGCGGTGATGGTTTCCAGGACGTCGGTGTTGTAGTCCGGCCGGTGTGCCTGGTAGAGGTCGATCCGGTCTGTCTGGAGCCGGCGCAGGCTGCCCTCCACAGCCTGGGTGATCCAGCGCCGGGAGTTCCCGGAATGCGCGGGATTGGGGCTCATCTGGCCGTGGAACTTGGTTGCCAGGAAGACGTCGTCCCGGCGGCCGCGGAGCGCCCGGCCCACCACCTGCTCAGACTCGCCCTGCGAGTAGACGTCCGCGGTGTCGATCGACGTGATGCCGGCGTCCAGCGCGGCGTGTATGATGCGGATGCTCTCCTCCGCACCGGTGGGGGCGCCCTGGGGGCCGGTTCCCTCACCGAAGTTCATGGTGCCAAGGGTGAGGGGACTGATGGGGGTGCCCGACCGTCCGAACACCCGCAGTTCGCTGAGGCTCATCCGCGGTCTCCTCCATCTGGTTGCCGTGCCCTGGGGTCGTCACGAGGCTACACAGATTCGGCAGGCCGCTACAGAATTCCGCCTTAGTCCTTCGCTTTTCGTCGCATGAAGTAACCGGGGCCGCGGGAATGACGTTTTGTGGCGCCCAAACAGCTGCCGACAGCGCTTATATTGAGGCATGAGTACCCCTACAAGTGGCGATGAGTTCGTCCAACTGCACGACCTCATCATTGGCAGCAGCAACGTGGCTGACTTCCTGACTGAGCTCTCTGCGGTTGCCGCTTCAACGCTCAGTGATACTGGTGGTGTCTTCATCGAGTGCGGGGTGACGCTCCGCCGCCGTAAACGCACCGTTACCATCGCAGGCAGCAGCGAACGGGCCGTCGTCCTGGACAAACTGGAACAGGCTCTGGGGGACGGACCCTGCATCGCGTCACTGGATGCCATGAAGCCGATGGTCCTGTCCGATGTGCGGACCGATACCCGGTGGCCCGCGTACCAGTTAGTCCTTGCCGAGAACGGCTGCCGCAGCGCGCTGGGAGTTCCGCTCGCCCTCGACGAACACCAGGCGGCCGCCCTGAACTTCTTCGCGGCGGAGCCGGATGTGTTCTCCCCAAACGTCGTCCAGCGGGCGGAAGGGTTCGCGGACCTGGCCGGCCGGGCGTTGCGGTTGTCCCTGCGGATCGCGGACGCGCAGAACCTGGCGGATGACCTCAAGGCCGCCATGGCAAGCCGCACCACCATCGACATGGCGTGCGGGGTGATCATGGCGCAGAACCGCTGTTCCCAGGAGGAGGCCATGGCCCTGCTCACCAAGGCGTCCAGCCACCGGAACCAGAAGCTGCGGGACCTGGCCGGTGACATTATTGGCCGCGTCAGCGACGGCGCGGTGAGCACGCACTTTGATCCGTAAATCTGTGCGCATGTCCCGACCCGCCTGCGTGCAGCCCGGGTTTCGCCTCCGCGCCGCCCTGCAATAATCTGAACCAACGGTTGTGCATGGGGGTGTCAGCGCCCGGGTACAACAACAGCAGCACTGTAAGTTCCGGGACCATCACAGACGAGGCGGACACCCATGACGGCTTCAGACCAGCAGCACGCACCACGGCCAGCCATGCCCGCTGACCCTCCCGCCGCTGGCCCTGAACACGTGGATCCGCACCTGCTGCAGCAACTGGCCGACGCACACCGCGTGGGTACGTCCTTCCAGGGGTGGGACGGGCTTCCCCACTCCGTTGCGGAATCGACTCTGGTCAAGGTGCTCGCCGCCCTGGGCGTTGACGCCCGTACCAACCAGCACATCGAGGCTGCGCTGGCCGAGGCGGAACTGGCGCCGTGGCGACGGATGCTGCCGCCCGCCGTCGTCATCAAGCAGGGCGAACCCGCGCAGGTGCCGGTCCACGTCCGGGACGGCGCCACCACGCGCCTAACCGTCACGCTCGAAGCGGGAGCCGGGCTGCGGGAGGCGGTCCAGCAAGACGTCTGGGTACAGCCCCGGGACGTCGACGGCGTCTCGACAGGACGTGCCACCTTCTGCCTTCCCGAGGATCTGCCTTTGGGCTGGCATACCCTGCACGCGGAGTCGGAAGGCGCCACTGCCACCGCAACCCTGGTGGTGACGCCGGCACGGCTGGCCACGGCGAAGCCGCTGGAGGAGCGCCGCGGCTGGGGCCTGGCCACGCAGCTGTATTCCGTCCGTTCAAAGCGGTCGTGGGGCATCGGTGACTTTTCCGACCTCGCAGACCTGGCCGCGATCAGCGGCGCCCGCGGCGCGGACTACGTCCTGGTCAACCCGCTCCATGCGGCGGAGCCGGTGCCGCCCGTCCAGCCCTCGCCCTACTCGCCGTCCACCCGCCGGTTTTTCAACCCGCTGTACATCCGCATCGAGGCCATCCCCGAACTGGCATACCTGCGTCCGCGGAAACGTGCGGCGCTGGAAAAGCTCCATGAGGAAGCGGCAGGGCTGAACAAGGAAGGTGCCCGGCTGGACCGGGACGCCGTGTACGCAGCGAAGCTACAGGCCCTGGAAATGCTGTACCACACGCGCCGATCACCCGCCCGGCAGGCCGCCTTCGATGAATTCTGCCGCCTCTCCGGCAGCGGACTGGAGGATTTTGCGCTCTGGTCCGCCATCCGCGAGGACCTCGCACCCGGCGATCCGCTCTGGAAGGACCCTGCGTACGCCATTGGGACGCCCGAGGCGGAGGCGCTCCGGGAGAAGCTGGCGGACCGGATCGGGTTCCACCGCTGGCTGCAATGGATCTGCGACGAGCAGCTGGAGAACGCCCAACGCACCGCGCTGCGGTCCGGGATGCGGCTCGGCGTGGTGCACGACCTCGCCGTTGGTGTGGACCACAGCAGCGCCGACGCCTGGACACTGCGCGGCGTGCTGGCCCCCAACACCAGCGTGGGCGCCCCGCCGGACATGTACAACCAGCAGGGCCAGGACTGGGGCCAGCCGCCGTGGCACCCCGCCCGGCTGGCGGAAGCCGGCTACCAGCCGTTCCGCAACATGCTGGCCAACGTGCTCCGGCACGCCGGGGGCATCCGCGTGGACCACATCCTTGGCCTGTTCCGGCTCTGGTGGATTCCCATGGGGAACGCTCCAGGGGACGGCGCCTACGTCCGCTATGACCACGAGGCCCTGATCGGCATCCTCGCCCTGGAGGCGCACAGGGCCGGGGCCGTAGTGATTGGCGAGGACCTGGGCACCTTCGAGCCGTGGGTGCGTGATTACCTCGCGGCCCGCGGCATCCTGGGCACGTCCATCCTTTGGTTTGAGTACGACGGCGACTCACCCCTTGCGCCCGAAAAGTACCGGACGCAGGCGCTGGCCAGTGTGAACACCCACGACCTTCCGCCCACCGCCGGCTACCTCGCCGGGGACCACGTGGGGCTGCGGAGCAGGCTGGGGCTGCTGGAACGGTCCGAGGAGGAAGAACGCGCCGAACATAACGCCTCGTTGGAGAAGATGTTCGCCCTGCTGCGCGAGCGCGGTTACCTTTCCGAGGGCGCTCCCGGGAGCGCGACCGGGCAGGCAACGGAGGAACACGCCATCGAGGCACTGCACCTCCTGCTTGCCCAGGCGCCGTCGGTACTGCTCGGGGTGGCCTTGGTGGATGCGGTGGGGGAGCGGCGGGTCCAGAACCAGCCCGGCATCACGGAGGAGCTGTATCCCAACTGGCAGGTTCCGCTGGGCGGCCCGGACGGCAAACCGGTCTACCTTGACGACCTTCCCGGCAACAAGCGGTTCAATGCACTGCTCGCGGCGGTCGAGGGAGCAATGCACCGCCAATGACCTGTCCGGGCCCTAAGCGGACGTGAAAACACCGTGGCCCCGCCGCTCCTGGAAGCGGCGGGGCCACGGTGTTTGTTTCGGGGCTGGAGCTAGCCTGCGGTGATCACGTGCGTGAAGTGGTCGTACCGGAAGGTGGCCGGACCGCCGTCGTGCTTAAAGACGATGTTGGCCCCAGGCGTTGCGCCTCCCGCCCCGTAGCTCACGTCCCACGATTTGTTGAGCGCCGCCTTGAACTCGTAGCTTCCTGCCGGGAGATCCGGCACGGTTAGTTTCCAGACGAGGTCCGCCGGGTCGAGCACCAGCTGTGCCTGGGTGCAGGACGGCTCCCAGTCCGAGGCGCAGCCCAGTTCGCTGTCCATGCTCCCGGCCACCGCGACGGCGCCCGGTTGCTGCGAGGCGTATACGGCGCTGAGCAGGTGGGTGCTGTTGTCGTAACGGAAGGTGACGCGCCCGCCGGGGTGGTCCAGCACGATGTTCTGCCCGTTGAGCTGGCCATCCGCGCCGTAGTTTTCGTCCCAGCTGCCGTTAAGCGCGGCCTTGTATTCGTACTTCCCGCTCGGGAGGTCTACGGTCAGGCGCCAGATGCGGTCTGCCGGGTCAAGGACCATCTTTGCCTGCGGGCAGGCCGGATCCCATTGGGCGCTGCAGCCCATTGCCTGGTTGAGCGATCCGGCAACCGTGACCGAGTCGGGCTGAGGGGCCTGGCCTACAGTGACCGTCCTCGTCCCGCTGGTGACGCTGAAGCCCGTGCCGGTCATGGCGGCCCGGTACTGGACTTTCGTGCCATCCGCCAGCGCGGACACGTCATCGGTCGCCGAGTAGACGGGCGACGACGAGTCAGTGCCCACTGCGGTCCATTCCCCGCCGTTGACGCTGCGCTCGAACGACACCACATGGCTGGCCTTCTCCGGATCAGCGGTGGCGCTCAGTTCGACTTTGCCTTCCACGCTGCTGCCCTCGGCGGGCTTCTGCAGGGTCAGGACGGGGGCGGGGACGCTTGCTGAGCGGCTCTGGCTGGTGGCGGTGTGGCCGCCGTTGTCCAGCACCGTGGCGCGGTACTCCAGCGGGGTGCCGGCGTCCAGGGCCGCCACGTCGTGGAACACCTGGTACGGTGCGGTGTCGTCGGTGCCGATCGGCTGCCAATCTCCGCCTGCCGTCCTTGCTTCAAAGGTGACCTCGTAGAACGAAGCACCGTCGACGTCGGCCGTTACGTTGATGCGCCCGTTGTCACCTTGGGCGGCGGCGGGCTGCTGGAGGGCGACGGCGGGGGCTGCCTTGGAGTGCGGGATCCGTCCGGAGGATTCGTAGACGGCGGCGGAGAGCGGCGGCACGGTCACGGTCAGTTTCGCGTCGTCCGAGGTCTTCACCTCGTCTGCGCCCTGGCCGTAGATGCGCGTGTAGCTGCGCTTCGCGATGTAGGTGGGGACCTGCGCCGTCTGCGGCTGTGCGCTGTTGTTCAGGGCCACCACGTATTCGCGCTGGTCCTGCGCGTCAGTGCGGGAGAAGGCGTAGATGCCGGGCCCGTCGGAGGCGTAGCGGTGCTGGTGGGCGCCGTTGCGCAGGGCCGGGTGTTCCTTGGTGAGGGCCGCCAGTTCCTTGATCTTGGCGTAGAGCGGGTGGTCCGGGTTGAAGTTGTCGGTGGCGTGGGTGGCGTCCGTGCCCAGCAGGTCGTCGTCAAGGTAGTCCGGCACCTTGCTGGCGAAGAGCGTCTGGCGCGCATCCTGGTCACCGCCGGGGCCGGTGAAGCCCTGTTCGTCGCCGTAGTAGACCACCGGGTTGCCGCGGGAGAAGTACATCAGCTCGTGGGCCAGTTCGTCCCGGGCCACCTTCTCGGCATCGGTGGCGGCGGGATTGTCCTGCGCGATGAAGCTGCCGATGCGGCCCATGTCATGGTTGCCCAGGAAGGTGGGCAGTTCGTAGACGTTGGAGTCGGCGTCGGTGTACCAGTCGTCTCCGGCGAAGAAGGCCTGCAGCGCCTTGGCGTCCTGGCTCTTGGAGGCGAAGTTGCGGGCCGCGTCCTGGAAGGGGAAGTCCAGGACCGCCTGCATCTTGTTGCGGGTGGTGAACTGCGAGGTGAAGCTCTTGCTGGTGTCGAAGACCTCGCCGAACATGAAGAACTCGTCTTTGCCGTGTTCCTTGGCGTAGCTGAGGATGTTGGGGCCGAATTCCTGCCAGAACTCATTGTTGACGTGCTTCATGGTGTCGATGCGGAAACCGTCCACGCCGAAGTCACCGATCCAGGACTTGTAGATGTCCTCCATGCCATGCACAACGGTGGGGTTTTCGGTGAAGAGGTCATCGAGGCCGAAGAAGTCCCCGTACATGGAGTCCTCCGCGGTGAAGGTGGTATCGCCGCGGTTGTGGTAAAGCGTGGGGTCGTTCAGCCAGGCCGGAACCTTAAGGTTCTCCTCCCCGGGGGCCAGGACGGGCTTGTAGGGGAACGAGGTGTTCGCGTCGAGCTTGGGGAAGGTTCCGGTGCCTGCGTAGTCGCGGTCATCGAATGCTTCGCCGGAGGCCGTCTTGTAGGGGACGGCGTCCTTGGACACGTAGCCCTTGCGGTCGCCCTCCTGGTAGCCGATGACGTCCGCTGTGTGGTTGGTGATGATGTCGAAGTACACCTTCATGCCGCGGGCGTGGGCTTCGTCGATGAGGCTTTTGAGTTCGTCATTGGTGCCAAGGTGCGGATCGATCTGGGTGAAGTCGGTGATCCAGTAGCCGTGGTAGCCGGCCGACTTGTCCTCAGGCTGGACGGCTTTGTTCTTGAAGCTGGGGGTCAGCCAGATGGAGGTGGTGCCCAGGCCCTGGATGTAGTCGATCTTGCTGCGCAGGCCGGCCAGGTCCCCGCCGTTGTAGAAGCCCTTCTTCGTCGGGTCGAAACCGGAAACCATGGGGTCCGGGCCCAGCCCGCCCTGGTCGTTGGCGGTGCTGCCGTTGCTGAACCTGTCCGCCATGACGAAGTAGAAGTTCTCGTCGGTCACCGGACCGCGGAGCGAATGGAGGGCGGACACGGACCCGTTGCCTTTTATGCCGGTGCCGTTGGAACCAGCGCTGTTGGTGCCGGGGCCATTCGGACTCGGCACGGCATGGGCCGGGAGGATTGCAACGGAGAGGGCGAGGCCGGCTGCCAGGAGGCCGGCTGCCGATCGGGCGGCGGCGGCACGTGCGCAGGTTCGCCGGCCGGGGGCGGATTGTGTTCCTGCCGGCATTGCCGGCAGTTGGGCGCGTGGGGGCGCGCCGGGAGGGATGCGGAATAACAAGGGTGAGACCTTCCTGGGAAGCAGCGCTGCTGTACAGGCTTGCCGTTGACATGGGGATGCGGCAGGAGGGTGCACAAGACAGCACACTGTCGTGTGAACCGAGTCACAACTGTAAGCGCTTGCACTGGATTACTCCAGTGTTTAGGGAAGGTCAGTTAGGTTGGGGCTGCCCGGCGCTCTAGCTGGCAGTGGCAGGAGTGGTTGCAGGCCCGGTTGCAGGCACCAGGGCCGTGGGCGATGGGGTGGGCAGGTTATGCAGCATCGGGCCTGGGAGGCCGGTGGCAGGATCCAACTCGAAGGTGGCGATGTTGTCCGACCGTTCGTGGGCCACGTGCAGCCAGCTTCCCCGGACCAGGTGGTGCCGCGGCCAGTTCCCGCCGCTGTCGACGTCCTTGACGGGGATCAGTTCGGTGCCGTCAGCTGCAACTTGCAGGACGCTGATGACGTTTGAGCCCCTGACGCCGGCGTAGGCAAAGTTTCCCTGCGGGTCAAGGCAGATTTCGGCGGCGGAGTCGCCTTCCTGGCTGCCGCCCGCCGTTGCCGGTCCACGGAATACCAGCTCATAGGTGCCCGCTTCGGGGCGGACCACGAAGACCTCCGCAGAGTATTCAGACACGATGAAGACGCTGCCGGAGGGGTGCTCCACCATGTGGCGCGGGCCGCTGCCATAGGGGAGGACCACCTCATGGTCGGCCACCAGTCCGGTTCCCGGCTCGTAGTTCCAGATGCGGAGGGTGTCGTGGCCCAGGTCCGTGGTCATGACGCGGCCGTCACGCAACATAAGGCTTGCGTGGGCCCGGCTTTGCCTCGGGTTTCCAGGAGAAAGGGCGCTGTGGGGGTCAACCGACGCTGCAGCGGGGAACCGACCGGTCATGCCGCCGTCGGCATCCAACTCGTAGAGGAGGACCTGACCGTCGCCCCAACACGCGGCGGTGACAAAGCGGCCGCCGGGGTCGACGGCAATGTGGCAGGTGGCTTCACCGGCAGCCAGTGGTTCCCCGTACGGTTCCAGGCCGAAGTCCCCCAGGCGCCGGTACGCTTGCACCTTCCTGCGCTGCTCGGCCGCCGCGTACACCACTGGCAGTTTGGGGTGCACCACCACAAACGATGGCGACTGGGCCTCCACTGCCGTCCCTAACCATTCGAGGCTTCCGTCCTGGTGCGCGCGGGCGGCACCGATGCCGTCCGCGCGGCCGCCGCCGTCGGGAGTATAGGTGCCGATCCAAATGATGTTGCTGGCTGCCCCGTTGGTCATGGTTCCATCCTGCCAACAGTTGGCCACTATTTCCTGATACCAGGCCGCCGATTAGCATGGGATTTCCGACAGCGGCAAAGGAGGTGGGTGACATGACGACTGCATTCATCTCGATCGTGCCATCCCTGCGCCGTTCGGAGAACTGGGCCTAGCCGGCGTGGAGTTGCCCGCAGCCTCACCGGAGAGCGCCGCTCTGCTTCCTCCCAAATCGCGGGCTGTTCACACCTTGTCCACATCACCTGGCTTCGACCAGGTCGTCTCCCTGCTGCGGTCGGTGGGTTGTGTGTTTGCTGAAGAGGAAGCCGCGCTCCTGTTTGCCGAGACGACCACCACCACGGAACTTTCCCGGAATATCCAGCGCCGGATGGAGGGGGTTCCCTTGGAGCACATCTTGGGCTGGGTGGATTTTTCAGGTGCCCGGGTTTCGGTTGAGCCCGGCGTTTTCGTGCCACGGCGCCGCACGGAGTTGCTGGTGCGCGAAACCTTGAGCGTGCTGCGGGACGATTCACTGCCGGCATCCCCGGTTGTGGTCGACCTCTGTTGCGGTTCCGGTGCGGTGGGAGCTGCCATTCTCCGTCAAGCCCCGCAGGTGGAGTTGCATGCGGCGGATATCGAGCCGGCAGCGGTGCGGTGTGCCCGGCGTAACTTGGAACCCCGCGGTGGCCGGGCGCATGCCGGGGATTTGTTCGAGGCTCTTCCACTTGGACTGCGTGGCCGGATCCGGATCCTGACTGTTAATGCTCCATATGTGCCCACGGTAGCCATCCGCACCATGCCGCCGGAAGCGCGCCTTTATGAACCTGCGGTTTCACTCGACGGCGGTCCTGATGGCCTGGACTTCCACCGACGGATTGCTGCTGAAAGCATCCGATGGCTGGCTGCAGGCGGTCATGTCCTCATCGAAACCAGTAAGCGGCAGGCAGCCGGCACCTCCGAAATCCTGGCCGCAGCCGGGTTCGCCATACGGACGGTTCGTGCGGAGGAACTGGATGGGACCGTGGTTATCGGACGCCTGATTCCGGCGCGTATGCGGCGTTAGGTCTCACCGTTCCAGCACAGTCCAGACCGAGACCCATCAATACGAGGCGGCGTTAGCCTCCCGCCTTTAAGCTCAGTGCCAGACCAAGGTGCCGTTCAAATCCTGGACGGCACTAGCTTCTCCCTTTGCAGCTCAGCCTCACACAGAGAACCGCCCACTCCCAAGCGGAAGGAGGCCCAACTGTTCGTACGCGCCCATCAGAATGGATCTTCCATGACGGCCGGGCCACCGCCGCGAGGTGGGGGCCAACCAACCGACGACCGAAGTACCGCGGGAACTGCTTTGGGCAGGTTTCATTTGTGTGGGTGGGGTGGTGGGGGTGGTTTGAAGTAGTGGTTTTGTTGGGGTGTTTGGTGGGGGTCGAGGTGGGGTGGGGGGATGAAGGTGGGTGTGTGGTGGGTGGTGGTGATGGTCCATTGTTCTTTGTGGATGAGGTGGTGGTGGTGGCTGCAGAGCAGGACGCCGTTGTTGGTGGTGGTGGGTCCTTCGTGTGACCAGTAGGTGATGTGGTGGGCTTCGCACCAGGGGGCGGGGATGGTGCAGTTGGGGAAGGCGCAGCCTTGGTCGCGGGCGGTGAGGGCCAGGCGTTGGGCGGGGGTGAAGAGGCGGGTTTTGCGGCCGAGGTCGAGGATTTCGCTGTTGGTGCCCAGGAGGGCGGGGATGATGTCGGCGTCGCATGCGGTTTTGCGCAGGGTGGCGGCCGCGACGGGCCCGGTGAACATGAACATGCCGGTCCCGGTTCCTGTCCCGGCGCCTGTACGTGCCGCTGTCCCGGTGGTTGTGTTCGTTCCGGGTTCTGCTGTTGTTGGTCCTGATTTTCCGGCGGGGATGGTGGCGTTGGCTGGGAATAGGTCTTGGTAGTGGATCGTGGCGATGATTTGGGGGCGGTTGCCGCCGGTGGTGGGCAGGGTGTTGGTGGTGAGGGCGGCTTTGGCGGCGGTGACCAGGCCGTCGAGTTGTTTTTGGGCGCGGGTGCGCCGGTCCAGGTCCGGCAGGCTGGTGTGCTCTGTTGCGCTGCCCGCTGCTGTGCTCCCCTCGGTGCCTGTTCCTGTGCCCGTGCCTGTGCCGGTGTTGTCTCCGGTGCCGGTGCCTGTGCAGCCTTCAGTTCCCGTGCCCGCCCTGTCGGCTGTGTCATTCCCTGTGCTTGGGCTGGTGGTGCGGGGGTTGGTGGCGGTGTTCATGACGGTGAGGAGGTGTTCGTATTGGTCGGTGGTGGCGAAGATTTCGAGGTGGTGCAGGCCGTGGCGGGGTTTGCGGATGAAGGCGCCTTGGGTGTGGCGGAGGGCTTCTTCGGTGGGTTCGGTGCCGTCGGCGTCGATGGTGTCGGTCCAGCGTTGGGCCAGGCGGGTGAGGAAGTCGGGGTCGGTGGTGGTGGCGGCTGTGGTGAGGTGGTGTTCGATCCGGTCCAGGGTCTCTTCGGTGGTGTGGTGGCGGAGCCGGTCCAGGGTGGCGGTGATGATGGTCGCTGCGTGCGAGGAAACCGCCGGGCCCGGCCCGGTTTCGATGGTGGTCCCCTCGACGGTGGTTGCGGTTTCGGTGTTGTTCCCGGTGGTGGTGTTCCCGTTGGTGGGGGTGAGGGCGGCGGCGAGGTGTGGCCGGGTTGGTGGGAGTGGTTCGCCGGTGATGCTGGTGCCGGGCAGGACGTGGTGGGCGAGGGTGAGGCGGCGGCGGGCTTCGCGGATGGGGATCTGCAGGCGCAGGCGGAGGAACTCTGCAGTATTCCGGCACCCATCATCGGCAGGGGAGGTGTGCGGGGTTTCGGTGGTGTTGAGGGTTCCAACACTGTTGGCGTCCCACCCGGTGATCCAGCCCGTGGACCGGCCTGCGGAGGACGAGGCTGCGCGGGACCGGCCTGCCCGGGTTTTGGCGGCTGCGGCGTCGTTGATGGCCTGGGTTCGGGCCCGGTCCAAAGCCCCGGCTGAGAGGAGTTGAAGGTACTCGACGGAGCGGGCAAGGCCCTCGACCCGTGCGGCGAAATCTGCAGCTTCGGCATGGCTGGCGGTTGCCAGCAGCCCGGGGGCGTCCAACGCAGCGGCAGCCAGCTGTGCGGCCAGCCCGTCCAACACGTCCTGCTCCCCGGGCCCCGAAGCTGATGGCTGCACAGGTTCCTCGCTGGGGACCGGGTGAAGGTGGGCCGGGCGCGGCAGCCGACAGCCGGCGTCGTACGCCCTCCCAAGATCTTCCCCAATGGCCTCCATGACCCCACTCTGCCAGCCACCACCGACAATCAAGAGACCCCAAAACCCCTATGTGGAAAACATGGAGTTACGGCAGCGTCCGGGAATCTTCTCCGGAAGGTGCTGGATTAAACACTGCCGGCCGCCGCGTCCCCCAAGGATCGCGACGGCCGGCAACGCGATTCAGTTGTAGCACAAAGCCTGCTCAGTCCCATGTCACGCGGCGGTGACCGAGTAATGAAACGGGAATCAGGCCTTTGCGCCGGTCCCATCGGAGGTACCAAGATTGGTGGTTTCCGGGTGGGTGCTGTGCGCGGGGATGTGGTCTTCGCCAAGGCCGCCCGCGGCTGTTGTAGAGGTACCAGTGGAGGTACCGGCAGAAGTACTGGCCGCAGCGGAAGAGTGGCCGCTGGACGAGCCATCCCGGTTCACGGCAGAACCAAGCACTGTCCCTGCCCTGCGTGCGGCTTCGCCTAGCTGGCCCGCCACTTCAGGTGCTTTTTCCTTGATGGCCTCCGTAGCTACGGAAACTTTGTCCTGGACCGGCTTGCTGTCCCAGACGCCGGCCGCACGGGCCTTCAGCTTGTCGTAAGCAGCACGGCCTGACCGCGAGCCGAGGACATAGCCGACGGCAACGCCTACACCCAAAAGAAGCTTGTTTTTCACGATGAACTCCTGCTCTGCGAGAAGGTTGTCAGTCCCGGCGGAGGAGCCATGATGGCCCCGGCCGGAGAAAGTGAAAGCCGGCCCGGGGATGGTGTCCCCAGGCCGGCTTCCTGGCGTTTGCAGTTATTAGCCGCGTGCGCCGCGCTTGGTGACCATGCCATAGATCGCAAGAACGATCAGCGAGCCAACAATCGCCAGCAGCCAGGTCTGCAGCGAGAAGAACTCCTGCAGTCCGCCGCCGAACAGGGCGCCACCGATCCAACCACCGAGCAGTGCGCCTACGACGCCCAGCACCATGGTGATGATCCAGCCGCCACCCTGACGTCCCGGAAGGATTGCCTTAGCAATCGCGCCGGCGATAAGTCCGAGAATCAGAAATGCAATAAATCCCATTTGTCGCTCTCTTCCAAAGTAAAGGAGGCCCCCATGTTCGGGAGGCACTTCGTCCTTCTGGCTCAATAGTAATCATGCTTACTATCTTTTTGCCAACCCTGTTTTAGGAAAAAAGTGCTGTTTAGGCCCGTTTTAGTGCCCCGTTTTGTCCGAGTCGTTGCCCGCGCCGGGACCCTCGTCCAGGACCGAAAGTTCCGCTAGATCCTGCGGGTCCAGGGCGAAATCGAACACGTCCAGGTTCTCGGCCATACGCTCCGGAGAAGCGGTCTTGGGAATCGTTACCAATCCGTTTTGTATGTGCCACCGCAGGACGAGTTGGCCAGGCGTTTTTCCATGCTTTTCGGCCAGTTGGGAAAGGACGGGAGCACTGAGCAAATCTGCTCCCGAGCCGCCCAAAGGACTGTAGGACTCCGTAACTATCCCATGCCGGGCGTGGAATTCGCGCTCAGCAGTCCGGGTGATTGCAGGGCTGAGCTGGATCTGGTTCACCGCCGGAACCACGTCGGTTTCCGCCATGAGCCGCTCAAGGTGGGCAGGCTTGAAGTTGGACACCCCGATGGACCGGACCTTCCCCTCGGCCTGCAGCCGTTCAAACGTCTGCCAGGTGGAAACGTACTGGTCCCGGCCGGGGAGCGGCCAGTGGATCAGCAGAAGATCCACATGGTCAAGCCCCAAGCGCTTCAGTGATCCCTCCAGGCCGGCCACGGCGCGGTCGTGGCCCTGGAACTCGCCGTCCAGCTTGGTGGTGATAAACAGCTCGCTGCGGTCCACGCCGCTGGCGCGGATGCCGTTGCCAACCCCGCGTTCGTTGCCGTATTTCACAGCGGTATCGATGTGCCGGTACCCGGCTTCCACGGCTTGTACGACGGCGGCTGCCACCTGTTCGTCGTCCAGCGGCCAGGTGCCAAGCCCCAGCTGCGGAATCCTGTTGCCGTCATTGAGTTCGATGAGCGGTGCAAGTGTCATGCCATCAGTCTCCCCTGTATCGGCGGTCCCGGCTCTCACTGCCCGGCATTCGAGAATGCCCTCAGGATATTGCCGGCGTTGTACTCCAGCGACACCCGGGCCGTATTTGATACCGTATCCGGGTTCTTCTGCTGCGCAAGGAAGTCCACGAACCGCTGCACGGCCTGGCCCGCCTTGGCCGGGTTACGGTCCTGGACCGCCTTTGCCGCCTGCTGCACGCTGGTGCCAAGCTGGCTCGCCACCGGACCGGAAACGTCCCCTGACTCCACCAGGTCCGCCAGAATGTCCTGCAGGGCCTTAATGCTGCCCGGAAGCCACGCGCTGCGCAGCGGGACGTTGCCGAACTTCATGTCGGACGCGAAGTAGAAGTCGGTGTAAGCCGGCTGGTTGTAGGCCGTGTTCTGGCGCGCTACCTCGGCGCGGTACTGCGGATCATGCATCAGGGTGTAGAGCTTGTGGTTGGTCACTTCCGTGCTCAGGTAGATCCGCAGGGCCGAGCTGTCCGCCGTCCGGACCACCATTTCCTCGCGCCAGTCGCCCATGATGTCCGCCACCAGGCTGGGAGTTCCCTTGGTGCTGTTGTTGGTACGGGTACCGTCCGCCGTGAGCAGCCGGCCGCGCTTCCAGTCATCGATGGTGGGGGTCTGGTCCCCGGAGCCGTTGATGATTTGGGTGGTCATGTCCGCGGCCCATTTGATGCTCATGTTGGTGCCCGGTGCGCTGCTGGACAGCTTCCGGCCGTCGGCGGACTGCATGCCGATGGCCCAGTTTTCAATGCCGGGGAGGGACGGGTCCACGTCGCCGATCATGCCGCGGCCCGTGTCCTTGCCGGAGTAGGCTCCAAACAGGACCTCCCCGGTGGCCGCGTCCCGCATGGCGTAGCCGTAGGGGGCGTACGCCGCTCCCTCGTGGACGGTGAAGATTTCCTTGCCGGGCCGGTTGGGGTCGATGTCGGTCACATGCATGGCGTCGCCGTGGCCCAGCCGGGCCTCTTGGCCGGGTGACGCACTGCCTGCCGGCAGGGTGTCGAAGGACGTGTACAAAACCGAGCCGTCGTCGTCGAGCGTTGCCGACCCGTACACAATCTCCTGCTTGCCGTCACCGTCCACGTCGGAGGCGCTCAGGGAATGGAAACCTTGCGTGGTGAGCTTCCCGTACGTGGGGTCTGTTCCGTCCCGGCCGTGCGGAGAGTCGTTGAACGGGTTGGTCATGGGCGTCCAGCCTGAGTCCACGTTCCAGACAGGCGAAAGGTTGGATCCGTCCCAGGTGTAAGTGGCGAGGGTGGTGCGCGTGTAGTAACCGCGGGCGAAGACCGCCGCCGGCTTCTGCCCGTCCAGGTACGCAACGCCGGCAAGGAACCGGTCCACACGGTTCCCCGGCTCAATCCGCGCCATTGCATAGTCGCCCCACATCAGGCCGTCGTCCGTGCGCCCCGGGGTGTAGGCCACCGTCTTAAGTTCCTTGCCCGTGGCGCCTTCGAACACGGTCAGGTATTCCGGTCCCGACACGATGAAGCCCTCAAATGCGCGCAGGTTGTTGCGTGCACTGCGGGACGGGGCGTAGACGTCCATGAAGTAGTCGGTGAGCTTTTCCGCGTCAGCCTGGGAGAGCGGGTACTTGTACTGCGGGGCGATGCCAAAGGCTTCCTCAAGGGTGGCAGGCCAGCGGCCTGCCTTGACCTCCGGGTGCCCGGTCCAGCCCTGGAAGGTTTTCACCATGTGCTGGTAGTAATCCGCCGCGCTCATGCGGTAGTCGTCGGTGTTGGAGTAGCCGGCTTCGATATCGGATTGAAGCAGGGAGATAAACGAGCTGGCCGCCACGCTGCCGTCCGCGTTGAAGCTGGTGCTCTTGGTCCCCGGGGCCGTCTTCATCATCATCTCCGCCCGGCCGTCGCCGTCGAAGTCGTTCACCAGCAGCTGGGTGTAGTGCGCGCCCGAGCGGATGTTGACGCCCAGGTCGATGCGGCTGAGGAGCGTCCCGTCTGCCTCGTAGGTGTCGACGTAGGTGTTGCCCGTGTAGCCCACCTGCGAGACGTCTTTGGAGTTGTTCGGGTCCCATTTGACGATGAACTCATACTGCCCGTCGCCGTCCACGTCCCCCACGGAGGTGTCATTGGCGGAGTAGGCGTAGGCCTGGCCGCCCGGGGTGACGCCGTCGGCAGGCTTCTTGAGCGGAATGTCCTTGAAGTTGCTGCCCCACGGCGTGGCAGTGGCGCTTCGGTCCACCTCGACGCCTCCGACGACGGCCCGCACATGGTAGGCCGACCCCGCCGTTCCAGCCCGGTCCAGGAAGTTGGTGCTGTCCGTGACGGTGGCCAGTTTTTGGCCGTCCCGGTAGACGTTGAAGTCGGTGCCGGTAAGGCCGGTGGCGGAGGAGCCGGTTGCCTCGGTGCCCAGCAGCCGCCAGCTGAGGAACACGCCCTCGGAGGTGCCGGCGGCGACCAGGCCACGGTCAAGATGGTCCAGTTGGATGCCGGGACTATCAGGCTTGGGGGAGGGGCCGACGGCGGAGGCCGGGGCTGCGAGGCATCCGACCGCAAGTGCCAGGCCGGCGGCGCCCACGGAGAGCAGGCGAACGGGGGTAAGGCGTGGATTCATCAATGAATCCTTTCAATTTTGAGACCGGAAAACGCTTCCCCAGCAATCTAGCGGTGGGGGGAGGGGTAGGGGAAGCCTTGTTTTCCTGGCGCGGAGAGGGTATTTAGAACGTTGTAGAAGTCCGGAGGGCCTGCTGCTTTTGCAGCCGGCCCTCCGGATCAAGCGCCCCACCTCCACGCCGCGCGGTGCCACTCGTGCCAGCCAGGTGTCCCGCGCCTGGCGGGCAATGCCTGGACTTGTCGGGCCCGGTACGGCAGCCGTACCTACTAGGCCGGGTCCTCGGCAAGCTTGCGCTTGAGGATCTTTCCGCTGGGCCCCAGGGGGAGTTCGGAGAGTATGCGGACCACCCGGGGGTACTTGTAGGCGGCCAGCTGTGCGCTGGCGAAGTCGATCAACTCCGCCTCGGTGACACTTGCTCCGGCGTCCAGCACGATGGCTGCCGCGATCTCCTGGCCGTGCACCTCGTCCGGGATCCCGTACACGGCGGCACTGACCACAGCGGGATGCGTCAGGAGGATCTCCTCCACTTCCCGCGGGTAGACGTTGTAGCCGTTCCGGATGATCATGTCCTTCTTGCGGTCCACGATGGTGAGGTAACCGTCGTCGTCCTTTGTTCCAAGGTCCCCGCTGCGGAACCAACCGTCCACCACGGCCTCCGCCGTTGCCTCGGGCCGGTTCAGGTAGCCCTTCATCAGCAGGTGGCCTCGGATGACCAGCTCACCCAATTCGCCGTTGGGAAGCAGCTCAATGCTGTCCACCACCTCGGGCCTGGCAATTTCGATATCAACACCCCAGATCGGGATCCCAATGGTGCCCGGCCGGGGTGCGGTGCCAACGTGGTTGAAGGCGGCCACCGGCGACGTCTCCGTCAGGCCGTAGCCTTCGTGGATCTCCACGCCATAGACGTCGCGGAACCTGTCCATGACGGCCAGCGGAAGGGATGCACCGCCGGAGATGCCGTACCGCAGGGCGGCCGGCCGGTCCGGTACGGTCTTGGCGGCTTCCAGGAGCGCCACGTACATGGTGGGCACCCCGATGAAGATGTTGACGTTGTGCTTGGCCAGCAGTTTCAGGGCGTCCTCGCCGGTGAACCGCGGCATCAGGACGATGGTGACGCCGGCGCGCAGCCCGGTGTTGAGGACCACCGTCTGGCCGAAGGTGTGGAAGAGCGGCAGGCCGCCGAACAGGACATCGCCGGGCTGGAAGTCCATCACGCTGGTCAGCAGGGTGCTGGTCTGTTCCACCAGGGCGAAGTGGGTGCCCAGCGCGCCCTTCGGTTTCCCGGTGGTGCCCGAGGTGTAGAGGATGGTGGCCGTGTCCGAGGGGCGGCACGGTTCGTACGTCCGGATGGGCTCCGCGTCCGCAGCTTCCGCTTCCAGCCGGGGGAACCCGCCGTCGTCGGGAGCCATCACCGTCAGCACGTCGATTCCGCTGGCCGTGGCACCCGCTGCCCCCTCCCCGAGCAGCGGAGCGGCGCAGATCAGCAGCTTGGCGCCGCTGTCCTGCAGGACGTACTCGATTTCGCGCGCCTTGAGCAGGGCATGCACGGGCACAACGATGGCACCGAGCGACAGGATGGCGTAGTACACCCGGGCGAAGTCCGGAACGTTCGGGATCAGGACGGCGACGGCGTCTCCAGGGCCGACGCCGCGCGCCCTCAGTGCGCCGGCATAGGCGCGGGTCTGGCGCCACAGGTCGCCGTAGCTGACCTGCTCCTCACCCACCACCAGGGCGATGCTGTCGGGAGTCCTTTTGGCTGATTCAGCCAGCACGGCTGCCACCGAAATGGTGGCGAAGCCGTCAGCGGAGTTCGTGTTTGTCATGGCCTGCTTCTTCGTCGGGGTGGGTCATGCTGTGAGGATCAGGGCGTCACCCTGGCCGCCGCCGCCACAGAGGGCCACGACGCCGGTGCCGCCGCCGCGGCGCTTCAGGGCCAGCGCCTGGTGCAGCACCAGCCGCGCCCCCGATGCTCCCACTGGATGGCCCAGGGCAATGGCGCCGCCTTCGGCGTTCACGGCTTCGGCTTCAATACCGAGGTCGTTGGCGGACTGGATGAGGACGGAGGCGAAGGCTTCGTTGATTTCCACCAAATCCAGCTCCTGGACCGTGAGTCCCTGGACCTTCAGCGCCCGCTCGATGGCCCTGGCGGGCTGGGAGTGCAGCGATCCGTCCGGGCCGGCGGTCTGGCCGTGGGCGCCGATCTCGGCGATCCATTCCAGGCCTGCGGCTTCAGCCGCCGCCTTGTTGGCAATGACCAGGGCGGCCGCGCCGTCGGAGAGTGGCGACGACGAACCCGCGGTGATGGTGGCCGTCTCCGCCTTGGAGAACGCCGGGCGCAGCTGCGCCAGGGACTCCGCGGTGGTTTCGGGGCGAATGCCTTCATCGTGCTCAAGGGTGACGGCCGGACCTTTGCGCTGCGGCACCTGGATCGGCGCGATCTCATCGGCCAGCACCCCGGCAGCGCGTGCAGCGTCGGCGCGCTGGTGGGAGCGTGCCGCCACGGCGTCCTGCTCCTCACGGGTGATGCCGCGTTCGGTGTTCCCGGCGTCGGTGGCCTCGCCCATCAGCTTGCCGGTGACCGGGTCCTGCAGTCCGTCATGGTTCAGCGAGTCCAGCATTGGGGCATCGCCGATGACCACGCCCGCGCGGAGGCCGGGGACCAGGTGCGGTGCGTTGGTCATGGACTCCTGGCCGGCGGCCACAATGAAGTCCGCTTCCCCGGTCCGGATCATCCGCGCAGCGTCGATGACGGCAGTCAATCCGGACAGGCAAAGCTTGTTGATGGTGATGGTGGGGACGTCCCAGCCGATTCCCGCGGCCAGGCTGGCCTGGCGGGCGGGACCCTGTCCGGCACCGGCCTGGATGACCTGTCCCACGATGACGGCACCGATCAGCTCCGGTGCCACACCGGTCCGTTCCAGGGCGGCCCGGATGGCGTGCGCTCCGAGGTCGCTGGAGGAGAAGGGCGTGAGGCCGCCGCGGAACCGGCCGAACGGGGTGCGGGCGCCGCCCAGGATGACGGGGATGTTGGCGTTCTGGTTCAAGAACAATCCTTTCGAAGGTGTTGGGCGGGGTTACGCGAAGGCGGAAGTGCCGGTGATGCCGCGCCCGATGATGAGGGCCTGCATGGTCTCGGTACCTTCGTAGGTGTGAATGGCCTCGATGTCGGCGAGGTGCCGCGCCACGCGGTTTTCCAGCAGGATGCCGTTGCCGCCCAGCAGGTCGCGCGCGTTGGAAGCAATACCGCGCGCGGTGCGGGTGCAGGTGTACTTGGCCAGCGACGCCTGCTCGGGCGTGAGTGTTCCGGCTTCATCAAGCCGGGTCATCTGAACCACCATCAGCTGCATGGTGGCCAGTTCGCTGAGCATCCGGGCCAGCCGTTCCTGCACGATCTGGGAGGCGGCCAGGGGCCGGCCGAACTGCTTGCGCTGCTTGGCGTACTGGACGGCCGTTTCGTAGCACGCGGTGGCATGCCCGACGGCGGACCAGGCCACGCCCAGCCGGGTCGCCAACAGGACGCGGGCCGTGTCCTTGAAGGTGCGGGCGCCAGGCAGGACGTTCTCTTCCGGGACGAAGACGTCCTCCAGCCGGATGTGCGCCTGCCAGATGGCGCGGAGGGCCAGCTTGCCTTCGATTTTGGTGGCAGTGTAGCCGGAGGAGTCCTGTGGAACCAGGTAGCCATGGACCTGGCCGTCCTCGCCCCGGGCCCAGACGATGCTGACGCCGCCTACTGAGCCGTTGCCGATCCACTTCTTTTCACCGTTGAGCAGGAACCCGCCCTCGGTGCGGGTGGCCGTCGTCTCGAGGGCGACGGAGTCGGAGCCGTGGGTGGGTTCGGTGAGGGCGAAGGCTGCGTATTCCGCGCCGCCGGCGATCGCCGGGAGCCAGCGCTCCTTCTGCTCCGGGGAGCCGCATTCCGCGACGGACCGCAGGGCAAGGCCGCCCTGCACTGCCACCATCGTGGCCACGGAGCCATCGCCGCGGCTGAGCTCCATGTTCACCAGGCCGGCGGCCATGCTGCTCATGGGTGCGTACCCCTCCACCGCAATGCCGTCGCGCAGCAGGTCCAGTTCGCCAAGGCGCTGGAGGAGATGCAGGGGGTACTCGCCGCGTTCCCAGTAGCCATCGATGACGGGGAGGACCTCATTCTGGACAAAGCTGCGGGCCCGGTCCCAGTAGGCGCGGTCCCCATCGGTGACGCCGGTAAGGACGGATGCCGGGTCGGTGCCCAGCGCCTCGGTGAGGATGTAGTCCGGTTCCACCGTGCCGCCGGGAAAGCTGGTGGGACTTTTGGCGCTGGCGGGCACCCGGGTGGGGGACGTCGTCGTCATGTATTTGCATCCTTTTAAATCAGCGGCGGCGGAACTGCCGGGCAGTGTGGCTCGCGCCACATTGAACAAGGATGCAATGAAACGGAGTTCCACGTCAAGAAACTGCGTACCACGAGGGCTGGTAGGGAATTTTGCTAGGGCAGGGCGTCCCGGACCGCCTGGGCGATGGCTTCCCTGTCGGCAGGGCCGGGAAGGACGGTCACGACGACGGTCGGGGCTGGTTGGGAGGGGGTGGGGGAACCGAGGAGCGCAGGCCGGAACGTATCCGACAGGACCTGGAGTTCTGCGGCGAGGGCTGCCGCCCTGTTCTTGTCTGCCGCAGTAGTGTCCCCGGCCTTCGGAGTGGTGCGCAGCCACTGGCGGAGGAAGGCGTTGTGCACGGCCACTACGGCCGCGGCGAAGGCGACGGCCTTGTACTCGTGCCGCCCCTTCCCAGGCAGCCGGTCATTGAGGAACTGCAGGAATGCCCGCTCGTAGCGGTGGGACGTGACCAGTTCCCGGTCGCGAAGGGCCGGGACTGCCTGCAGCAGCCCGAAGCGGGCCCGTGACGTTGCCGGGTTCCGCAGGTGGTGCTCGAAGACCAACAGGGCGGCGTCCGCAACGGCGGCGAGCGGCTCAAGCCTTGATTCGGCGAGCCGGTCATTCACCTGGCGCAGGATCCGCTCATGATCCGCGAAGACCACGTCCTCCTTCGACCCGAACCTGCGGAAGAACGTGCTGCGGCTCATTCCCGACGCTTCCGCGAGCTCCTCGACCGACGTGGCATCGAAGCCCTGCTTCGCCAGGAGCCCGATGGCTGCGGCGACAGGCCCGTCGGCGGGATGCCCGTCCGCGGGCTGGTTGGAAGGGGGCGAAGTCATGCGCCGAAATGTAGCACAGCCGCCCTGCGCAACTGGCCTGCCATCGGAGGGTGGCAGGCCAGTTGCGGCGGAGTCCGTGGGCTCAGGCTCCCTGGCGCGCCCAGCCGGTGAGCTTGTCGGAAAGCTGCATGTAGGCCTCGTCCACCTGCTGCAGTTCCGGGTGGCTGTCGAACCACTCAATAATCTCCCGGGCGCCGTCCGCGAACGGGATGGTGGCGGTGTAGTCCGGCACCAGCGATTTGATCTTGGTGTTGTCAAAGACCACCGAGTGGGACCGGTCGCCCAGGAGGTTGGAACCCAGTTCCTCGTCATGGGTGGCGATGGTTTCGGATGCCACATGTACCAGTTCGGGTTCCCGGACCCCCGCTGCCCGCGCGAACAGTTGGTAGATCTGGTTCCAGGGCAGGTACTCGTCCGAGGTGATGGTGTAGCTCTCGCCCACCGCCTGCGGCCTGCCGAGCAGGCCGACGAAGGCCTTGGCGAAGTCCTTGCTGTGCGTCAGCGTCCACAGCGAGGTGCCGTCGCCGTGGACCATGACCGGAAGGCCGTTGCGCATGCGGTGGATGTCCGTCCAGCCGCCCACCATGGCGATCTTGGTGCGGTCGTAGGTGTGCGATGGCCGGACGACCGTCAGGGGAAAGTCATCCTCCCGGTAGGCCCGGAAGAGCAGCTCCTCACACGCGATCTTGTTCCGGGAGTACTCCCAGAATGGGTTCTTCAACGGCGTGGACTCACGGATCGGCAGCCTGGTGGGCGGCTTCTGGTAGGCGGAGGCGGAGCTGATAAAGACGTACTGCCCGGTCCGCTCCCGGAACAGCTCCATGCTGGACTGCGCCTGGTCGGGGGTGTAGGAGATAAAGTCCGCGACGGCGTCGAACTCCCTGCCGCCCAGCACCTCCCGGACGGCCGCTGCATCACGGACGTCGGCGTGGAGCACTTCCGTGCCCTCCGGGACAGGCCGGGTGGACTGGCCGCGGTTCAGGATGGTCAGCCGGTGCCCCAGCGCGACGGCACGCTCTGCCGCCGCCGCGCTGATGACTCCCGTGCCACCGATGAACAGGATGCTCCTCGGCGCCACCGTATCGGCAGCGAATTGGGTTACCACGCGTAGTCTTCCGGCGCCGTGCGGTGTCCCGGGAAGATGTCGTCCAGGCGCTTAAGCGCGTCTTCGTCAAGCGAGACGTCCAGGGCGCGGATGGCGGCAACCAGCTGTTCCTGGGTGCGGGGGCCCACGATCGGAGCCGTGACCGCGGGCTGGTGCAGGAGCCACGCCAGGGCGACGTCGCCGGGTTCGTGGCCCAGCTCGTCGGCAAAGTCCTCGTACTGGCGGATCTGGTCCTGGTGCTTCTTCAGCGTTTCGGCGGCCCGTCCTTCGGTGCGCCGCACGCCCTCGCGTTCCTTCTTCAGCACGCCGCCCAGCAGCCCGCCCTGCAGCGGTGACCAGGGGATCAGGCCCAGGCCATACTGCTGCGCCGCCGGGATGACCTCCAGTTCGAGCTCGCGGCGGAACAGGTTGTAGATGGACTGTTCACTGACCAGGCCGTTGTAATTGCGGCGTCGGGCGGCTTCCTGGGCCTGTGCGATGTGCCAGCCGGCAAAGTTGCTGCTGCCTGAGTACAGGATCTTCCCTTGCTGCACTGCCACCTCGATGGCCTGCCAGATTTCGTCCCACGGGGTGTCGCGGTCGATGTGGTGGAACTGGTACACATCGATGTAGTCGGTCTGCAGGCGCTTGAGGCTTGCGTCCAGGGCCCGGCGGATGTTCAGTGCTGACAACTTGGACTCGTTGGGACGGTCCGTCATGGTGCCGTAGAGCTTGGTGGCCAGGACGGTGTGCTCGCGGCGCTCGCCGCCCTTGGCGAACCAGCGTCCGATAATTTCCTCGGTCCAGCCGCGGTGGTCAACGCCGCCATATACGTTGGCGGTGTCGAAGAAGTTGATGCCTGACTCGTGGGCGGAGTCCATGATGCTGTGGGCGTCCGCTTCTTCCGTTTGCGGCCCAAAGTTCATGGTGCCCAGGCAGAGGCGGGAGACTTTCAGGCCGGAGCGGCCCAAGTGGGTGTACTGCATGGAAAATCCTTTCGGTGGGGGAGCCGGCAGGCAGAGGTTGAGCCTGCAGGTCCCTACATCTGGGTGAAGGAGGCGACGGCGGGATCGGAACCAATGCGGGCGCCGGACTCCAGCGCCGTGATGGCGGCCAGTTCGTCCCGGGAGAGCGTCAGGGATGAAGCCGCGAAGTTCTCGCGGATGCGGTCCGGGTTGGCCGACTTGGGAATGACGATGTTTCCGTTGGCAAGGTGCCAGGCGAGCACCACCTGGGCAGTGGTGGCGTTGTGCGCAGCAGCGATTTCGGTGACGGCGTTTCCGTTGAGGTCTCCGCCCTGTCCAAGGGGGCTGTAGGCCTCGACGGCAATGCCCAGGCCGCGGCACTTGGTCGCCAGGTCTGCCTGCTGGTAGCTGGGGTGGAGCTCGATCTGGTTCACGGCCGGCACAGTTTCGGCGGATTCCAGCAGGGTGTCCAGGTGGTCCGAGAGGAAGTTGGAGACGCCAATGGCACGGATCTCCTTGTTCTCGTAGAGCCGCTCCATCTCCTTCCACGCCTGGACGAAAAGCCCCTGGGAGGGGACGGGCCAGTGGATGAGGTAGAGGTCGATGAAGTCCAGGCCCAGCGCCTTGCGGCTGTTTTGGAATGCTTCCTGTGCCCTGCCCTGCTCGCCGTTGCGGAGCTTGGTGGTGACGAAGATTTCCTCGCGGGCGATGCCGGTGGCGGCCAGTGCTGCCCCCACTCCTGCCTCGTTCCGGTAGGCCGCGGCGGTATCGATGTGGCGGTAGCCTGCCTCGAGCGCATCCTCCACGGTCCGCTGGGTGTCTTCCGGCGGGACCTGGAAAACGCCGAAGCCAAGCTGCGGGATGGTGACGCCATTGTTGAGTGTCAGCTCTGACATGGGTGTGCTCCTTCTCTGGGAGGGTGTGGCTGGAAGATGAGGTGCTGGAAAATCGGTGCCGGCTGCTCGACAGATGAGAAAGCGGTTTCCACCGGCTCACTCCTGAGCCTATGCACTTTTGGCCCCCAAGTCAGCAGGCAAAGCTGTTCCTGTTTTTCCTAGGACTGCCAGTCCTACCTTCGTTGTAGAGCGGGGACCCCAACGCAGGCAGAATGGTCTGCATGGGTCAAAGCGCCGAGTTCGGAAAATTCCTCAAAGCCATGCGGTCCCGGTTGAGTCCGGAGGTCGCCGGGACGGGCCCCAGCACGGGTGCCCGACGGGTCCCCGGCCTGCGGCGCGAGGAAGTGGCGCGGTTGGCCGGCGTCAGCACGGATTACTACGTCCGGCTGGAACAGGGCCGCAATATCCACCCGTCCCGGACTGTCCTGGACGCGGTGGCCCGGGCGCTGCGCCTGGACAGCAGCGAGCACGCGCACATGCTGGACCTGCTTGAGAACTGCGCCAGTGCTCCCCGTGAACCCGGTGCCGCTGCAGCACAGGGTGTCCGGCCGGCGCTGCGCCAACTGCTTGACGCGGTGGGGGAAGTGCCGGCTCTGGTGTTGGGCCGCCGCAACGACGTCCTGGCCGGCAACAGGATGGCATTCCTGCTGTTCACCGATTTCCCGGCGCTGCCGCCCGCGGAGCGTAACCTCACCCGCTGGACCATTCTTGATCCCGCCGCCCGGGAACTGTTCCGGGACTGGAAAACGGTGGCGGCCGAAGCGGCTGGATCTCTCCGCCTGGACGTGGGCCGGCACCCCAACGATCCCCAGGCGAACCACCTGGTGGGTGAGCTGGCGGTCCACAGTGAACACTTCCGCCAGTGGTGGGCCGGACACCGGGTGGCAACCCGCGCTGCCGGCACCGTCCGGCTGCACCACCCCTCGGTGGGCGACCTGGAACTGAACTTTGAAAACCTTGTCCTGCCGGAGGACCCCGACCAGACACTCCGGGTGTACTCGGCCCGGCCGGGATCGCCGTCGTCGGACGCCCTGGCCCTGCTGGGCAGCCTTGGCGCGGGCCCGGACCTCGGCATGGAACACGACGCTGCCGTCGTTGCGGAAAGCGGCGAGGTGGGCTGATCCGCCGGTCAGGGCGGCGCGTGACTGTACATTCGTCCAGCAGGAGGGGTTGATTCTGGCCAGCCGCCCATTGGTGCGGCGTGCGCCCTTTCCTAGGGTGGGAGTACGTGCTTTTCCGCCCACTTTTTGTCACCCCAGGATGGTCTCAACGATGAAACGCATCGCCCTGCTGAAGGAACGCCAGGCATCCGCCGGCGCCGCCTCCACCGCCACCGGTTCGCACTGCCCTGCCTCCGGTCTTTGGAGCCCGGACCTCGATCCCCACACGGTGCTGTCCTTCTTCGAGGGCCACGTTTTTCCCGCGTTCGACGGCGTCCCCACGGTCTGGCGACGGCGCAGCCCTGGGACGGCAAACTGAGGCCTGCTTAAAAGCGAAAACGGCCCGCGGCCAACGTCATCACGGACGTGTTGGCTGCGGGCCGGTTGCTTTAACTAGTGCTCTTCCAAACGGAAACCGATCTTGATGGTGACCTGCCAGTCCGCGATCTTCCCGTCCTCCAGGTGGCCGCGGACCTCCTTGACCTCGAACCAGTCGAGGTTCCGCAGGGTCTGGGACGCCTTGGCAATGCCGTTGCGGACGGCGTCATCCACGCCCTGGGTGGAGGTGCCGACAATTTCAGAAATGCTGTACGTGTGGTTGGACAACTTCGCTCCTCGTGATCGTCGATGCTCCCGGTTGCGGGCCGTCCCTGAAGCCTAGTAGGACACTTGGAGCGTTGAACAGGGTCAAGGGCAATTAGGGGACCCACTTCCCGCCCCGGACCTCGAGGGGAGGGGTTACTTGGTTTCCAGCACCAGCTGCTTGAGGTCGTCCAGGGTCTGCTGCATGTGGGCGTCCATGGCCTCCCGGGACCGCACTGCGTCGCGGGACTGAAGGGCTTCGGCGATGTTCTGGTGATGGCCAATGGCGTGCTCCTGGATTTCAGGAACGGCGGAAGTTTCGGTCCTTCGCTTTTCCAGGACCCGATGCAGCGGCTCAAACAGGACCGACACGAAGACGTTGCCGGAGGCGCGCAGGATGACGTCATGGAAGGCGAGGTCCGCCTCCACAAAGGACGCGACGTCGTTGATGCTGTGCGCGGCCTTCATTGCCGAGACGTAATTGAAGAGGGCAGTGATGTCCTCTTCGGCAATCCGTCCGGCGGCAAGCTCGCAGGCGCCCGTTTCGAGCATGCGGCGGAGTTCGATGAGCTGGATGGAGGCATCGGCGTCGTTCTTGCCCTCCGATGCTGCGCGCAGGACGGCTTCGAGTGAGGCCCAGCGGCTCAGGGGATTGACGAATGTTCCGCGGCCGCGCTCCACGCTCAGGATGCGTTGGGCCTGGAGGGTCTTCATCGCTTCGCGGACCGTCATGCGGCTGACCTCGTGGCGGGCGCTGAGTTCGTGCTCGCCGGGAACGGTGGAGCCGGGCGGGAACTCGCCTTCGATGATGCGGTCCAGCAGTTCGTCGGCCACCACGCCGACCAGCGACTTCCTTGCCATGTTGCCCCCGATTCCTGCTTCCGGCTTCCGGCGGATATGTCAGACAAGTCTACTTGCGCGTCTCTATGCCGTGTGCCACACTAACTTCAAATGCAAGATGTCAGACATCTTACAGTTACCTTTACATCTGGATCCGCCACCCTGGATCGCTACACAACGGAGTGCACTGTGACGTATGAAGCAGACGTTCTGGCCGCCTATCCGGCGGACCTCGAGATCCAAGCTGGGCTCGTAGCCGGCACGCTTGCCGCTTCCAATGCGGAGGTTCCCCGCGTCTTGGTAGTGCTCGACGACGATCCCACCGGTACGCAGTCCGTCGCAGACCTGCCCGTGCTCACCCGTTGGGACGTGGAAGACTTCGCCTGGGCCTTTGCGCACATTGCGCAGAGCACCGCCAAGCCCGCCGTTTACGTCCTGACCAACACGCGCAGCCTCGACCCGGCAGAAGCGGCAGCCCGCAATGAGGAAGTGGTCCGCAATGCGCTGGCCGCAGCAGGGCAGCAGGAAAAGCTGCGCCTCGGCTTCGTCAGCCGCAGCGACTCCACCCTCCGCGGCCACTATCCCCTGGAACCGGACGTCATCGCGGCGACGGTGGCCGAGGCCAGCGGGGAAAAGACCGACGGTGTTGTGCTGGTTCCGGCGTTCCCGGACGCCGGCCGCGTCACCATTGGCGGGGTCCACTACATGCGCGGCGCTGACGGCACCCTGGTCCCGGTCTCCGAAACCGAGTTTGCCAAGGACGCATCCTTCGGCTTCAGCACCTCCGTCATGGCCGACTACATCGCAGAGAAGTCCCAAGGCCGGTTCCCCGCCGACTCCGTGATCGTCCTGGACCTGAACATCATCCGCGCCGGTGCTTCCGCGCAGGACCCCGCCATCTCCGCGAAGGCCATCGCCGACGCCATCGAGCCGGCCACCAACTCCACTCCGATCGTTGCGGACATCGTCACCGAGAATGACTTCCGCGCGCTGGCCCTGGGCCTGGAAGAAGCAGAACGCCGCGGCAAGAAACTCCTGTACCGCGTTGGCCCGCCCTTCGTCCGCGGCCGCATCGGCCAGGAAGTCCGCGCTGCACTGACCGGGGAAGAAGCATACGAGGGCAACACCCCATCAGAGGCCGGCGGCCTGATCGTGGTGGGATCGCACGTGGGCCTCACAACGCGCCAGCTCAATATCCTCACGGCGGAACACAGCTCAGCACGCATCATCGAGATCGATGTCGAAAAGCTCCTCGCCGATGAGGCGGGAGCCAAGGCCCACCTGGACCAGACCGTGGACGCAGTGGTTGAAGCCCTCCGCACCGGCGACGTCATCGTCCACACCAGCCGGCTGCTCATCAAGACCGACGACCCCGCCGAAAGCCTCCGCATTGCACGCACGGTCTCTGCCGCCGTCGTGGACGTCGTCAACCGCACCCTGAAGACCTTCCCGCCCCGGTTCGTCATCGCCAAGGGCGGCATCACGTCCTCCGACGTGGCAGCGCACGGCCTGGAAATCCGCCACGCGATTGTCCGCGGCCCCATGTTGCCCGGCATCGTCTCCCTCTGGGAACCGGTGGACGGACCCGCCAAGGGCATCCCCTACATCGTCTTCGCCGGCAACGTGGGCGACGACGACTCCCTGGCCCAGGTCACCCGCAAACTCAGCACAACCTTCTAGTCCCCGCCCCAGCCCGCAAGACTTCAACGGAGAAACACCATGACCAGCAACTACACCGTCACCGTCCTGGGCCTCGGCGCCATGGGCCTGCCCATGGCCACCCGCCTGGCCACCCAGCTGACCGTCCACGGCTTCGACATCGCCGAAGCCCGCCTCAAGCTTGCCGAAGAAGCCGGCATCGCCACCTTCTCCAGCGCCCGCGAAGCCGCCAAGGGTGCCAATGCCGTGCTCCTGGCCGTCCGCAACGGCGAGCAGCTCAACGATGTCCTCTTCGGCGAGAACGGCGTGGCCCCGGTACTGGAGCCTGGCGCCGTCGTCATCCTCGGCAGCACCGTGGGCACCGACGCCATCCCCGCAACGGTCGCCAAGCTCGCCGAATACGGCGTGGACCTGGTGGACGCCCCGCTGTCCGGCGGGCCCAAGCGCGCCGGTGAAGGCGACCTGCTGATCGTCGTCGGCGCTTCCCCCGAGGCCCGCGAAAAGGCAGCCCCCGCCCTGGAGCTGCTGGCCTCCACGCTCACCGTGGTGGGTGACAACCCCGGCGACGGCCAGGCCCTCAAGACCGTCAACCAGCTCCTGTGCGGCGTCCACATCGCCGCCGCCGCCGAGGCCCTTGCCTTGGCCGACGCGTTGGGACTGGACCAGGCCAAGACCCTCGCCGCCCTGGAAGCCGGCGCGGCCGGCTCCTTCATGCTCTCCAACCGCGGCCCGCGCATCCTTGAGGCCTACAACGAGGAGGGCGCCGAGGTCCTGTCCCGCCTGGACATCTTCGTCAAGGACATGGGCATCGTGGGCAAGGCCGCCCGCGCCGCCGGCCTGGCAGCCCCCGTTGCCGCCGCCGCCGAGCAGCTCTACCTGCTGGGCCAGGCGCAGGGCCTCGCCGCCGCCGATGACTCCGCGGTCATCAAGGTGGTCGCCCCCACCAAGCGCGCCAAGTAAGCCAGCGCGCCAACTAAGCCATCCTCCTGCCCTTGCGGCAAAAAGGTACGACGACGGCGGTCCCCCCTCCGCCGTCGTCGTTACCTCCCAGCGTTGCCGGCGCAGTCCCGCAACGTTTATCCCCACCCCGCCATTCCGTGCTGCCCGCCTGCCCCCAGGCCGGCACGTCAAAGGAGACACCTCCCCGTGAACCACCTTCTGAATCCGCTGATACAGCGGGCGGCCGACGCCCCGGCCATCAAACCCGCCGTTGAGCTGGGCACCCCGCTGCTGCTCACTATCGCAGCAGTGGGCATCGCCATCCTGCTGGTGATGATCATCCGCTTCAAGATCCAGGCTTTCGTGGCCCTGCTCACCGTCAGCATCCTGGTGGCCGTGGCGGCAACCATCCCGCTTCAGGACATCTTCACCGTGGTCTCCGGCGGCGTGGGCAGCACCATGGGCAAGGTGGCCATCCTGATCGCGCTCGGCGCCATCCTGGGCCGCATGATCGAGGTGTCCGGCGGCGTCCAGTCACTGGCCGACCACTTCACCCGCAAGCTGGGTGCCCGCCGTGTGGCAGTGGCGCTGACCGCCGTCGGCTTCCTGGTGGCCATCCCCGTCTTCTTCGAGGTGGGCATCATCGTGCTGGTGCCCATCGTGTACGCCTTCGCCAAGATCGCCAAAGTCCACCCGGTCAAGTTCGGCCTGCCGATGGCCGGCATCATGCTCGCCATCCACGTGGCAGTCCCGCCGCACCCCGGAATCGTGGCAGGCGCCGGCGTGCTGGGTGCCGACATTGGACTTATCGCCCTGATCTGCGTGCCGCTGGGCTTCCTGTCCTACTGGGTTGCGTCCATCATGAACCGCAAGGACTACGAGCTGCTGCCGGCCGTGAAGACGCAGGTGGAGGAATTCGGCTCCAAGTCGCTGGTGAAGGTTGGCCACGACGGACCCGGTGCCGCCGCCATTGCGCCGCCGCGGCCTGGCCTGATCATCTTCCTCATCGCAGCGCCCATTGTGCAGATCCTGCTCGGCACCGTTGGCACCCTCATCCTCCCCAAGTCCCATCCGCTGTACGGCCTCGCGGCCTTCGTGGGCAACCCGTTCCTGGCCTTGCTGGTGGCCGTGGCGCTGTCCTTCTTCCTGCTGGCCGTCCGCCGCGGCTGGTCCTTCAAGGAAACCGGTGAGATCTTCGAGGGCTCGCTGCCGCCCATCGCTTCCATCCTCATGGTGGTGGCTGCCGGCGGCGTGTTCGGCAACGTGCTGCAGGTATCCGGCATTGGCGGAGCGCTCTCCAAGACGCTGGACACCCTTGGCGTGCCGCTGCTGCTGCTCGGCTTCATCATCTCGCTGGCGCTGCGTGCGGCCCAGGGTTCGGCGACCGTGGCCATCGTAACCACCACCGGCCTGCTGTCCGCAGCGGTCAGCGGCGGCGGCTACAGCCCGGCGCAGATCGCAGTGATCGTCATCGCCATCGGCTTCGGCGCCCTGGGCCTGTCCCACGTGACGGACGCCGGCTTCTGGGTGGTGGTGCGTTACTACGGCCTGACAGTGTCCGACGGCCTGAAGACCTGGACCGTCCTGACCACCATCCTGGGCGTGGCCGGCTTCCTGCTGACCTTCGTCGCGTGGATCCTGGTAGGAGGCTTGGGCGCCTAATGCATACCCGACTGGACCACCTGGTCACCTCCGCCCTGCAGCAGGGTTCAGCAGTACCCGCCTTCACCTGCTACGACTTCACCACCGCGTTAGCGGTGGTGGGCGCGGCAGAGGAAGCCGGCCGTGGCGTGATCCTGCTGGTGGCACCCAAGACCGCAGCCACCGCCAACGGCCTCCGCCTCATCAACGCGCTGCGCGGCCTGGCCGATGCTGCCTCGGTACCGGTCGCGGTGCAGCTTGACCACGCATCGGACCTGGACGTCATGGCCGACGCCGTCAAGGCAGGGGCGGATTCCGTCCTCGCCGACGGTTCGTCTCTTCCTTACGAGGACAACATTGCGCTGGTCCAGGCAGCCCGTGCGCTCCTGGGTGCCGAGGTGGTGCTCGAAGCAGAGCTCGGCGGCCTGGCAGGGGACGAGGACCGCGCCTTCGGAGCAGACCAGTCCGGCGTGGACGTGGCCGGCCTGACGGACTCCGCGCAGGTGGAGGACTTCGTCTCCCGCACCGGCGCGGAACTGCTGGCCGTCGCGGTGGGCAACGTCCACGGCAAGTACAAGGGCGAGCCGAAGCTGCGCTGGGACGTGCTGCAGGACATCGCGGCGCGGATCCACATCCCCCTGGTGCTGCACGGCGCCTCCGGCATTCCGACGGAGGAGCTGGTCAAGGCAGCGGCCATGAACGTTGGCAAGGTCAACTTCAACACCGAACTGCGGACCGGCGTGCTGGCCACCCTCCAGGACCAGCTTCCGGCGCACCGCGCGGACGGGGAAAACCTGCAGGGCCTGCTGTCGCTGTGGAACCAGTCGGCGAAGGGTTTCGCCGCCACCACGCTGGCCACGCTGGCACGGTAGCTGAATCTTCCACAAGCGGGAGGCCAGGATCAAGCAGCCGGTCCTGGCCTCCTTTTTTGTGCCTCCGCCGGATTGCGGGGCGGCACCGGGGTTCAACAGGAGGCTAGGATCGAGCAATGGTCCTGGCCTCCCTTCTTTTTGCCTTCCTTGCCGCGGCGCTGCACGTCTTCATTTTCACGATGGAGTCGCTCACGTGGACCCGGCCGGCAACCTGGAAACGCTTCGGGATCGCCTCGCAGTCCGATGCCGAGACCACAAAACCCATGGCCTACAACCAGGGCTTCTATAACCTGTTCCTGGCCGTTGGGGCGTTTGCCGGCATCGGGCTCGCAGCCGCTGGCGGCCAAGGGTCGGCGCAGTCCGTGGCGGGGTGGACCCTGGTTTTCAGCTGCTGCGGGTCCATGCTGCTGGCGGCCGCGGTCCTGGCCTTCACCGGGCGCAAGTACCTCCGCGCAGCCGTGACCCAGGGCAGCGCGCCCCTGGTCGCCGTCGTTCTGGGCCTGCTGGCCGTGTCGCAATAGCGGCAGAAGGGGCCCAAGGTCCTTAGCCAGCACGGGCAACGGGGGCACAATAGTGCCGTGGGCAGCCTCGAGCGCTTGTAGGACCCGTGCACAACACCGGCAGGCGGGGGTCAGATTCAGTGCCGGACACGGCGAACCGTGATCCGGCCATCGACCTTGTGCGCTTCATCTGCCTGGCGCTGGTGGTGGTGGGGCACTCCATGATGGTCAGCCCGGTCCTGCACCCGGACGGCACGGTGACCACAGAAAACACCTTGGGTGATCAGCGCTGGTTCGAGCCCGTCATCTGGATCTTTATGGTCATGCCCCTGTTCTTCGTCACCGGCGGCATCACCGGACTGCAGTCCTGGCGCCGGCTTAAGGCATGCGGCGGCACGGCGGCCCAGTTCGTCCGCGCCCGGCTCCTGCGCCTGGTCCGCCCGGCAACAGCCCTGCTTGCCACGATGGTAGCGGGTTTGTCCGTGGCAGGCGCGCTCGGCGTGGACCAGCAGGTAATCCAACTGATTGCCGCCGGCGCAGCCATGCCCCTGTGGTTCCTCGCTGCGTACCTCGCGGCGCAGCTGAACATCCCGGTCCTGGCGGCGCTGCATGCCCGGGCCCCCTGGCTGACCTTCGGCCTGCTCGCCGGGCTGGTGGTTGTTGTGGACTGCCTGCGGGGCGCCCTGCCTGACCTTGCCAACGCCAACCTGGTTTTCGTGTGGTGCGCGGTCCAGCAGTTGGGGTTCCTGGCTGCCGACGGCTGCTTTTCCCGCCTTTCCCGCTCGGGGCTGCTGGGCGTCGCCATGGCGGCACACCTGCTGCTGGGCCTGGTGACCGGGTTGGGACTGTATCGGGGAAACATGCTGGTCAACCTCAACCCGCCAAACCTGACCCTGGTGATCCTGGGTGTCGCGCAGTTGGCCGTGATGGAACTGGCGCGGCCGTTCCTGGTGCAGCTGGCCGAAGTGGGCTGGATCAGCCGGCTGCTGGCGTTGGCCGGGGCGAGGTCCCTGACCGTGTACCTGTGGCACCTGCCGCTTCTGGCAGGCATGTCCGGGCTGCTGCTCCTGGCCCCGATCCCCAAACCCGGTTCCGGCACGGCCGCCTGGTGGTGGTCCCGGCCCCTGGTTGTCCTTGCGCTGGTCCTCCTGCTTTTGCCGGTGGTGGCGGCCTTTGGCCATTTGGAGGAACGGACGACGGCGATGCACGCCTTCCGCTGCCGGCCCGCCTTGGCGGGGGCCGGCGTCGTGGTGGTCTTCATCCCCGTTGCGGACGCCGCCCTTAACGGACTGTCACTGGGACTGCTCGCAGCAGGCGCTGTCTGTTTCTTCGTGGCGACCCTTCTGCTCGGTGGCGTCCCGCTGGGTGACCGGCGGAAGAGGGGGAGGAGGGGCATTGCCAGCGGGGTGAAGTAGTGCCAGTGTCGAACCATGACCGAGAACACCGCGTCCGCGGAGGACAAGTTCACCGCCAATGTATCGCTGCGGCGTAACGACGCCCAGCACCGGTACGAACTCCTCGTGGATGGCCGGCTTGCGGTGCAGGCCTTTTTCCGCGACCTTCCCGGGCACATTGATTTCACCCACACCGAGACCGGCCAGGACTTTGACGGCAAAGGCCTGGGGAAGGTCCTGGCGCACTTCGCCCTGGACGATGTAGTGGCCACCGGCAAGCGAATCATCCCGCACTGCCCGTTCATTTCCGGCTACCTCCGCAAGCATGAAGGCTACGAACAGTTCGTTGACTGGCCGGCGGATAGCTGAAGTCCGCCGGGTGACCCCATCGGGCCTTCCTTATCTCCCACGCCTTATTTCCTGAGCCGTGGTGCCCCGAAACGGTTAGTCCCCGGGCCGCCCCGGGTACGCCTTACGAATGGCGGAACACCAGGACGACGTATTCGATGTGGCAGTGATCGGCGGGGGACCGGCGGGGTTGAGTGCCGGGGTAGCCTTGGCGCGGGCACTGCGCTCGGTGGTGGTGATCGACGCCGGCGAACAGCGGAACCTCGGGGCGGAGAGCGTTCACGGATTCCTCAGCAGGGAGGGAATGAGCCCGCGGGACCTGCTTGCCGCCGGCCGCGAAGAGCTGGCGCGGTATGGCGGGGCGATGACTTCAGGTTTCGTCCGGCAGGCCAGCCGTGGAGAAGACCAGTTCATCCTGGCCATGAACGATGGCTCCACGCGGACTGCGCGCCGCCTCCTGATCGCCTCCGGAATCGTGGATGAGCTGCCGGAGCTTCCGGGCGTGGCCGACCGCTGGGGCCGGGACGTGCTGTACTGCCCCTACTGCCATGGATGGGAAATCCGGAACAAGAAGATCGGCGTGCTGGCCGCGGATTCCCACTCCGTCCTGCAGGCCCTGACGTTCCGGCAGTGGAGCGCAGACGTGACCATCCTGCTCAACGACGCCCTGGAACTCAGCGCGGGCCAGGCAGAACAGCTGGCAGCCCGTTCCATCCAGGTAGTGGAGGGAAAGGTCCGGGAGTTGGATGTCCGCGACGACCGGCTCAGCGGCGCCATCCTGGACTCCGGCGCCACGGTGGGCCTGGACGTGCTGGTGGTCAGCCCCGCCACCGTGAGCAAGGCCAACATGCTCCAGCGACTGGGGCTGGAGCCGGCCGCCCTCCAGGAAGGCCCGGGGACCCGACTGGAAACCGATGACAGTGGCCGAACATCCTGCCCGGGCGTATGGGCGGCCGGCAACGCCACGGATGTTTCAGCGCAGGTGATGACCGCCGCTGCCGCCGGCCTTCGCGCGGCAGAGGCCATCAATGCGGACCTGGTCCTGGCGGACACGCGCCGGGAGGTTGAAGCAGCCAGGGTGCCTGCGGGGCAGTAGGTCGCCGGGCTTGCCAGGTTCGGGCCCTGGCCGCCCCAGGCTTTGGGGTTGCGGGCCTTGCCAGTGCGGCTGCCGTCAGCAACCGGCAAGGCCCCCGCCGGCTGTGAGCTGGCGGGGGCCCTCAGGGCCATGCAGGGGCCGGTTAGCTGGCGAGGGCCTCGCCGCTGACCGCCATGGCGGTCCCGGGGTCATCGATGGTGAAGCCGCAGGCGCAGCGGTAGGTGACCACGCTCTCCGGGACGGATCCCGGCCGCAGGGCAACGATGGAGTTTCCGTCAACGTACACGGGCTGCCGGACAGGCAGCTCGTCGTGGTCAACGCGCTGCATCGGCGTGCGGCAATGCATGCGTGAGTTGAGGGTCAACAGCAGCCCTGCGTCCACGGGTACGGTGGCGGTCATGACATTTCCAGCTGCCTCAGTGCGCTCCCCAAACGCTGCCAGCTGGTCTTCCAATGCGGTGGTCATTATGTTCTTCCTTGGGCTTCTTTCACGGAGCCGCCAGCGTTGGCAACCCCGCCGCGAACTGCTTGCGGAGGTTCATCTATCCCCGTAAGCAAAGCATGCTTACTAAATGTTGCACAAGTTACGTTTGGGGAATCGCAACATCCGCCACAGCGCTGCCACTGCCAGGCGAGCCAGAAAAGCAGGAAAACCACGGGCAAAACCGGCAACAACCTGCTGCTGGTCCTTTTCCCCTTCATGGCAACCTGGGCCCCAGGGGTTCCGGCGTAGCGGTCATGGTGCGCGAGCGACGGTCCATCCTGCCGCCTTGCTGGTTAGGCTTGCAGCATGACGCCATCCACCACCCGAACAACAGCACTCGTCACCGGGGCCAGCGCAGGGCTCGGCCATGAATTCGCCAAGCAGCTTGCGGCCCAGGGGCATGACCTCGTCCTGGTGGCACGCAACGCGTCCCGGCTTGCAGAAGCAGCAGAAGAATTCCGGCGGCAGTACGGCATCACGGTTGAGGTGCTTCCCGCCGACCTGACCCGGGACGACGACGTGGCGGCCGTCGTCGAACGCCTTGAGGACGCAACGCGGCCGGTGGGGATCCTGGTGAACAATGCCGGGATCGGCCTGCTGCACAACTTTGAGGACAACCATCCGGCGGAGGAGAAAAAGCACCTGAAGCTGCATGCCGAAACCTCCATGCTGCTTACCCACGCAGCGTTGAAGGGCATGCTGGAACGCCGGGAGGGCAGGATCATCAACGTGGCCAGCGTGGCGGCGTTCCTGCCGCGCGGCACCTACTCGGCAGCGAAGGCCTGGTTGCTGAGTTTCAGCCGGTGGGCAAACCTCGCCTACCGCAAGCATGGCGTCAAGGTGACGGCTGTCTGCCCCGGCTTTACACACACCGAGTTCCACGACCGGATGGGGATGGACAAGTCCGTGGCCCCCTCCTGGACCTGGCTTCGGGCCGAGCGGGTGGTCAGCGAAGGCCTTGCGGACAACGAGCGCGGGAAGGCAGTCTCCATCCCGTCCAAGCGCTACAAGGCGGTGGCCGCCGTGGCCAGAGTTGCTCCGGCGCGCCTACTGGCCGGACCGGCCCGGAAGCCTAAGTAAGGACGCGGAGCCGCGCTTAAGCCCCGGCAGGGCCTTTCCGGTGCGGGAGCCGGGGCGTCGCACAGCCAGTACCACCAGGATCCCCAGCAGTGCGCCCACCAGCGTCTCCACCGCCCGCTCAAGGATCAGGACCCCCGGCTCGATGGGCGCGGCCAGCTGGGTCATCAGCAGGATGACCGGCGTGAACCAAACCATGGCCAGGCCATAGTGCCTGGTCATGAACAACTCGGTGGCGAACTGGAAGAGGATCACCAGCAGGGCCAGCACAGCGGCCCGGTGTACGGGCTCGAGGAGTGGGGGGTAGAGGCCGGCCAGTGCCCAGGGCTCCGGCAGGAGGACGACGGCGGTGACCGCAAGCCCCACGAACGTCCCCACGATGCGGTGGACGCCCCGCCGGACGCTGCTGGGGAGGTCTGCGCCGGCGAGCGGCACTGCCGCTGCCGCCATGGCCCAATGCGGATGGCCGGTGCCGCTGATGACACCCGCCGTCCCCGCGGCACCCACCGCCAGCACGTACCGGGCAGCGTGGACGGACAGTTCCCGCCGCCGGGCCGACGAACGGGACGGCACGCTCCTGGTTGCGCCGGGTTCCCAGGACCTCCGCCGCACCCAGCCGCTGAAGCCGATCAGGATGGAGAACACGGACGATGCGCAGGCGATGAACATGGCGGCATACCAGGGGACCACGGTGGGAACGGAAGCGCAGGCGCCAAGGGCAAGAATTCCGAAGAAGGGACCGTTCGGTTTCAGGCGCACGCGGTCAGCGTAGACCGAGCCAACTCCTGCCAGGGTGGCTTCCACGGCCACCAGCCACCACGAGTGGATGTGGTTGATGGACAGCGTCACTCCCACGGCCACGCCGCTGAGCAGCACCAAGGCGCCCTGTCCCTGGTGGCGGAGGCGCAACTGGTGGGGTTCGGAGCGGCCATACATGCCGGTGAGGGCTCCGAACACGGCGTAGATCATCAGGTCTGTGCGGCCCAGTACCAGCAGGAGCAGCGAGGGAACGGCGACGCTGATTGCCACGCGGAGTGCGGCAAGGTGGTCACCGGTGGCGGGTTCCAGCCGGTGGAGCGCACGGACCTGCTCCACTACGCGCTTCATGTACCTGACCTGTCCTGTTTTGTTGTGGCGCCATTCGTGGCCTGTCGCAGCCGCTGTGCCCTTCGGAACGTATCACCGGCCTCGGGCAGAGTTCCATTGAGGGCGGTCATATTCTGACATCCGGCAGGCACGCAAAGGCCCGTCCCCCGTGCTTCCCCCAAGGAGGCACGCGGGACGGGCCCGTGAGCGTGGGCTACAAGAGCGCCCGGCGGACGGCTGGAACTAAGCCCGGCTGGAACTGTGTCCCGATGGAACTGTGTCCAGCTGGAACTAGGCGCCGGCCGGAACCCCGCGGTGTGCCTGGGGATCGTTGCCGTCGTGGGTGTCGAACGGCAGTTCGTCCAGGTTGATGAGCGGGTTTTCGTCCTGGGTTGCCACCAGTTCCTTTGCCTCCGCCGCGGAGTCAACGCTCGGCATCGATCCGGGGAGGGGACGGTTTGCCGATTCCTTGAGGAAGTAGATGGCAATGGCACCTACCAGGGAGGTGGCCATCAGGTAGTAGGCGGGCATCATGTCGTTGCCGGTGGCGCCGATCAGCGCGGCCACGATGAAGGGGGTGGTGCCGCCGAAGATGGCCACGGCGAAGTTGTAGGCGATCCCCATGGCGCCGTAGCGGCTGGACGTGGGGAACTGGGCCGGCAGGGCGGAGGCCAGGTTGGCCACGTAGAACGTCACGGGGAAGGCAACCAGGGTCAGCCCGGCGAGGGTGGACCAGATCTGTCCGATGCCGATCAGCAGGAAGGCCGGGATGGCCAGGACGATGGTGCTCACGGCGCCGATCCAGAGCACGGGACGGCGGCCGATCCGGTCGGACAACTTGCCCGTAAGCGGGATGCAGAGGCTCATGATGACCAGCACGGGAATCGTCAGCAGCGTGCCGTGCACCTCGTCGTAGCCCTTGGATTCAGTCAGGTACGTGGGCATGTAGGACGTCAGTGCGTAACCGGCAGTGTTGGCGGCGGCCACCACAACCATGGCGACAATGATGGGGCGCCAGTAGGCCTTGACGATTCCCACAGGTCCCTTGGCCTGGGCGGTCTCACCAGCGGACGCGTTCTTGGCGTGCTCTTCCTGGGCGTCAAGGGTGGCCTGGAACTGCGGCGATTCCTCGATCTTGCTCCGGAAGTAGACGGCGATGAGGCCCAGCGGGCCGGCCACCAGGAACGGGATGCGCCATCCCCAGTCCTCCATGGTGTCCTGGCCCAGGGTCAGCTGCAGGACGGACACAAGGGCGGCGCCGATGGCGAAGCCCAGGTAGCTGCCCAGGTCCAGGAAGCTGGCAAAGAAGCCGCGGCGCTTGTCTGCGGCGTACTCGCTGACGAAAGTGGTGGCACCGGCGTACTCGCCGCCGGTGGAGAAGCCCTGGATGACCTTAAGGAGCACCAGCAGTGCAGCTGCCCACAGGCCGATCTGGGCGTACCCGGGCAGGAGGCCGACGGCGAAGGTGCTCGCTGCCATGATCATCAGCGTGGTGGCCAGGATCTTTTGGCGGCCCATCTTGTCGCCCAGCCAACCGAAGATGACGCCGCCCAAAGGACGGGCGATGAAGGTGGCGGCAAAGGTTCCCAGCAGGAACAGCGTCTGCGTGGTGGGATCCGACTCGGGAAGGAACACCGGGCCCATGGTGGTGATGAGGTAGCCAAAGACACCTACGTCGTACCATTCCATGGTGTTGCCCACGATGGTTCCGCCGAGTGCCTTTTTAAGCATCGGCTGGTCAACCACGTTGACATCGGATTCCTTGAGCCGGCGGCGTGGGAGCAGCCTGGGCTTCTTGGCAGCCGTGGCGGCTGCGGGGTAGGTTCCGCCGGCGTTTGTGGCGCCTGCGAAAGAGTCGGTCCTGCTTCGGTCTGTGGGCATTTGGGCAACTCCTGTGGAGGTCATTTGCTTGCGACTTGTAGCTGCCCCGCTCTGGGCAGGCCTTCAATTTTACGGGAGATCGGTATCGTCGGCTCGCCAAATGGCCTAGGATACGGCCGTTTAGGCCCCCGGAACCGGTTCCATCCTGGATATTTTTCCCCGGCTTTTCCCGCGTCGTTACTGGGAAGCAGGCTGATCAACGGCATCGTTACCGAAAATTTTTGTTTTTGGCTCCTTCCGGCGCCGGTTTTGCGGCGGTTGCAGCCGGGAAAGTGACTGCGGCCACCGTACTCGGAGGGGGTTCACAGGCGCCTCGGGGGTGCCTATGGTAGAGCGATGAACACACTTCTTTCCGGGCAGTAACCTGCGCGCGCCCGGGCGTTTTCGTTGGCGTTCCGTTTCAAGGAAGAACGAGGGAAGAAGGGAAGAACCACAATGGGTGAAGAGTCCAACCAGTTCCACATCAAGCCCGAGGTCGCGGACCACCTAGCGGCGGCTATGGATGTGCCGGTAGCCCCGGGCCCCGCAGCAGTCGGCGGCGTTCAGTTGCCGCAGCAGGGCGGATGGCCGGATGGCCTGGGGAAGCGGCGCCATCCCAAGGACCGCGCTTCCGGACATGGCCGGATCGGGCACGAAGCAGCCGTGACGGCGGTCCACCGCACCGGCCGCCCGCAGATGCCGCACTCCTCATAGGTACTGGGGTACGTCGCAGCTGCCAACGAGCGTTTGGATGCAGCATGGCGACGCGCACCGGCCGTGTCGACACTGAAATTACCTGGCGCCCTCAGAATATGAGCGCGCCAGGTAATTTGCGCGTCGCGGGTCCACGTCCGCGTCGAAAACCCTGCTGTCAGCTTTCCCGGACCACGTCCGCCGGGTCCTTGTCCACACGCCAGCCCCGCCACCGCGGATGCCGCAGCCGTCCAGGTCCAGTCCATTCGCTGTAGGTCACTTCGCCCACCAGTTCCGGTGCCACCCAGTGGGCGTCGGCCGCGTCGGGGCGGGGGACCTCGTGGAACGGTGAGCTCTTCCGGCCCAGCCGCTCCACGGTCTGCCGCAGTTCTGTGAGCTCGCGGGTGCTGAAGCCGGAGCCAACGCGGCCCACGTACTGCAGCTTGTCGCCATCGGGAATGCCCACCAGCAGTGATCCAACAGTCTCCTGGCGGCCTCCCTTTCCCGGACGCCAGCCTCCCACCACCACTTCCTGGGTTTGTTCGGTCTTGAGTTTGATCCAGGTCCGGGTCCGCTGGCCGCTGACGTAGCGGCTGTCGGTCCTCTTGGCCATCACACCCTCAAGGCCAAGCTCCTGCGCGCTTTCCATGAGGATTTCAACGGACTCCGCCAGCACCATGGACAGGTCCACCGGGCAGTCGGACGGCTCAAAAAACTCCTCGAGCCGCTGCCGGCGTTTGCTGAGCGGCAGGCGGCGGAGATCCTTGCCGCCGTCGAAAAGGAGGTCGAACAGCATCAACTGGACTGGAATCGCGGTGCGGGCCCTGGCGACGTCGGCGGCCCGGGTGAGCTTCATCCGGCCCTGCAGGAGGCCAAAGTCCGGCCGCCCACCGGGGCCGACGGCGATGATCTCACCGTCCGCCACGAACGGTTGATCCGGCCAGCAGGACCGGTCCGTGAACTCGGGATAGGTGCGGCTCACATCGTTGCCGTTGCGCGAGAAGATGCGCACCGTTTCCCTGTCGGCCACCAGGATGGCCCGAACGCCGTCCCACTTGAGTTCGTACTGCCATGAGCTGCCCTGCAGGTCGGCCGTAGTGCCGGACGTCGCCATCATGGGTTGGTATTCCAAAGGGTCCGCAACGGTACCGGCGGCGGACCCGGCCGACGCCTTGGGCTCGGCTTCCTGCCCAGGCACCGCGCCGCCGTCGTCCTCTTCCTGCTCCTCCGCTTGCGCCGCCCGGGACGCTGAAGCGGATTGAGCCTGCGCCTCCGGAGCCGCATGCCGCCGTCGTCCGCCTGCCTGCTCCTGGTCCATGAGGTGGATGAGCCACTGGCTTTCAGCGTCCTTGCCCTGGCCCCGTCCGGTGTGGATCAGCGCGATTTTCCTGGTGCCGCCCAGCCCGCCGCCCTCGGAACCGGTCAGCGTGGCGATGACTTCCCTGCCGTTGATCCACTTATGCAGTTCGTAGGTGCCGGTGTCCCAAATGGTCATGACACCCGCGCCGTACTCTCCCTTCGGGATGGTCCCGTGGAAGGTGAGGTAGTCCATGGGGTGGTCCTCGGTTTGGACCGCCAGATGGTTCTTCCCGCCGGACTCGGGAACGCCCTTTGGCAGGGCCCAGGAGGCCAGGACGCCCTCATGCTCCAACCGCAGATCCCAGTGCAGCCGGCTGGCGTGGTGTTCCTGGATGACAAAGCTGTTGCCGGCGGCGGGGAGGCCGGCGAACGGCTCGGGCGTGGCCTTGGGATCGCGCATGGAGCGGTACTTGCTTAGGCGCGGATCGCCGTCGTGCGCTTCCTCCCGGGCGGCGTCATCGCTGGGCGCTCCGGCTCCATCCCCACCACCTGCAGCGTTGACGACGGCGGCGAATGGGTCCTTGCCGTCCCGCACCCTTCGCAGTACCTCCTGGTAGTCCAGGTGCTTCAGGTTGGGCGAGTCGATCTCCCCCCACGTCCGGGGTGCAGCCACCAATGGGGTCGGCCGGCCCCGGAGTGAGTACGGGACGATGGTGGTTTTCGCAGCGTTGTTCTGGCTCCAGTCCACCAGCACCTTGCCCTTGCGGAGGGACTTCTTCATGTCGCTGACGGCGAGGTCGGGGTGGTCGGCCTCGAGTGCGCGGGCAAGTTCCCGTGCGAACGCGGAGATCTGCTCGGAGGTCTGGCTCCCGTCCAGGGCTGCGTAAAGGTGGATGCCCTTGCTGCCGCTGGTCACCGGCACCGGACCCAGGCCCACGTCCTGCAGGATGGTGCGCGCCAGGAGGGCCACCTCGCGGCACTCCTGCAGGCCGGCTCCCTCGCCCGGGTCCAGGTCCAGCACGAGCCGGTCCGGGTTCAGCTGGTTGCCGTGCGAGTCCACCCGCCACTGCGGCACATGGACTTCCAACGAGTTGATCTGGCCGAACCAGGTCAAGGTGGCCGCGTCGTTGACCAGTGGGTAGTGGATGGTCCGGTCCTTGTGCGTGATCGCCGCTCGCGGCAGCCATCCCGGGGCCGAATCCTCCAGCTCCTTTTGGAAGAACACCTCGCCGGGTTTCTCTGCTGTGCCCACTCCGTTGACCCACCGCTTGCGGGTGGCCGGCCGGTTGGCAGCCGCAGGAATCAGGACGTGGGCCACCGCGGCGTAGTACGCCAGGACGTCCGCCTTGGTGGTGCCGGTCTCCGGATAGATGATTTTGTCCAGGTTGGTGAGGGTCAGTTCCCGTCCCGCCACCCGGACACGCTCCCTGCTAGCGGCCATGGGGCTTCACCTCCGGCCCGCTCTGATGTTGACTGTAGGAATGAGAGCCATCTGGAAAGGTGCCATCGCGTTCGGCCTGGTCAACGTGCCCGTGAAGGTCTACAGCGCCACTGAGGATCATGACATCAGTCTGCACCAGGTTCACAATGCCGATGGCGGCAGGATCCGTTACCAGCGCCGGTGCGAGGTGTGCGGCGAGGTGGTGGACTACTCGGACATCGAGAAGGCGTTCGATGAGGACGGCCGCACCGTGGTGCTGTCCAAGGATGAGCTCAAGTCCATTCCCGCGGAGAACAGCCACGAGATTGAAGTGGTGCAGTTCGTCCCGTCCGAGCAGCTTGAGCCCATGATGTTCGAGAAGAGCTACTACCTGGAACCGGACTCCAAGTCGCCCAAGGCCTATGTGCTGCTGCGCCGGGCGCTGGAGGACACGGATCGGGTGGCCATCGTCCAGTTCGCGCTGCGGGAGAAGACCCGGCTGGGCGCCCTGCGGATCAAGGACGACGTGCTGGTGCTGCAGTCCCTCCTGTGGCCGGATGAGGTGCGGGAGGCCAACTTCCCTTCCCTGGAGGCCGACATCAGGATTTCAGCGCAGGAACGGGACATGTCCGCGGCGCTGGTGGAGTCCATGGCTGCCGACTTCGAACCCGACTCCTTCACCGATGAGTACCAGGTGCAGCTTCGCCAGCTCATCGACGCCAAGCTCGAACAGGGCGAATCGCTGGACACGGAGGAGACGTTCGGCGTGGAAGCCGGCGAGGGCGGCAAGGGCGAAGTCATCGACCTCATGGAGGCCCTCAAACGGAGCCTGGACCGGAAACGCGGCGGCGGGGAGGCCGCCTCCGCCGGCGGAAGTTCCGACGACGAAGCTGACACCGATGAAGCCGACACCGGGGACGGGGAAGCCGAGGGAGCCAAGCCGGCCCGCAAAGCTTCCGGCACCAAGGCTTCCGGCACCAGGGCGGCGGCCGCGAAGACCGGCACGGATGACGCGAAACCCGCCAAGTCGTCCGCGAAGTCCACGGCAGCCACCAAGTCCACTGCCGCCAAATCGACCGCGTCAAAGCCTGCCGCCTCCCAAACAGCCGGGTCGAAGTCCACCGGCACCAAGTCGGCGGACAGCAAGTCCACGGGAACGAAGACCGCAGCCAAGCCCGCCGCCAAGACCACCAGGGCCCGCAAGCCCGCCTGAGCGCAAGCCCTCCTGACCTGCCCACCTTTAGTCCCACCTTTACAGCTGCCTCCATCGCGTCCACAATGAGTCGCATCACAGCCTCCGCTGTGCCAACAGCGTGCTGTCACCCATTTGGACCAGACACGTAGAGGGGCACGGGCATGAGCCAGCAGACCGATGCAGTGGAGGCGGACCGGGAGCTCAAAAAGAAGCACCGGGCCATGTGGGCGTCAGGGGACTACCCGGCCCTCGCGGACGAGATGCTCCTGGAACTGGGCGCCGTCCTGGTGGAGGCCACGGGCATTAGGCCGCGCCAGCGGGTGCTGGACGTGGCGGCGGGAACGGGCAACGCCGCCATTCCGGCCGCGATGATGGGCGCCAAAGTGGTTGCCAGCGACCTCACCCCGGAGCTTTTCGAGGCAGGGCGGCGGGAAGCCGCGAACCGCGGTGTCACCTTGGACTGGCAGGAAGGTGACGCGGAAGCCCTGCCTTTCGGTGATGCGGAGTTCGACGCCGTGATGTCCTGCATCGGGGTGATGTTCGCACCGCACCACCAGGCGGCCGCGGACGAACTGGTTCGGGTCTGTAAACCTGGCGGCTCCCTGGGGCTGCTGTGCTGGACGCCGGAAGGATTTATTGGCCAGATGTTTGCGGTCATGAAGCCTTTCGCGCCGCCGCCCCCGCCCGGTGCGCAGCCTGCCCCGTTGTGGGGGAGCGAGGACCATGTCCGCGAACTGCTGGGGGACAGGATCACTGATGTCCGCACCCGCAAGCAGAACCTGGCCGTCAAAAGCTTCCACCAGCCCGCGGACTTCGTGAGGTATTTCAAGTCCCACTACGGCCCCATCATTTCGGTGTATAAGTCGCTCGCCGAGGATCAGGACAGGGTCAAGGCGCTGGACAAGGCCCTCACCGATTTGGCTGACTCCTTTGGCGACGCCCACGGCGACGTCCCGTTCCAGATGGAATGGGAATACCTGCTCTTCACGGCAAAGAAGGCCTGACCCATGGCCGGGAACCACGTGGCAGTCTCCGTCACCACCATCAACGCCAATCCCATGCGCGTGTGGGAGGTGATCACGGACCCGGCGGCCGTGAAGGAGTTCATGTTCGGGGCCGTCCTGGAGACGGACTGGAAGGTGGACAGTCCCATCACGTGGCAGGGCGAATGGGACGGGAAGACGTACCAGGACAAAGGCCGGATCCTTAAGGTCGAACCGGGCCGGAAGCTGGTCCACACCCACTTCAGCCCACTGTCCGGCCAGGAGGATAAGCCCGAGAACTACCACAAGCTCGAATGGACTTTCGAGGATCTGGGCGGCGCCACCCGCCTGTCGCTGGCACAGGACAACAACCCCACCGAGGACGCCGCCGCGCACTCCAAGGGCATGTGGGACAAGCTCCTGGCGGACGTGAAGGCGCTCGCCGAACGAACCCAACGCCCCTCCCCTCCCAACTGACTCGCATTTGTTGTCGTTTTGAAGGGTCAAAACGACAACAAATGCGACCTACTTGGGTGAGGCGCGCTGAAGGTGGGCCCGGCGTTTAAAGCCAAGCGGCCGCCCTCGGACGTTCCCATTTAGGGAAGCCCGACGGCGGCCGCCGGCTTTGTGGCTTGGGGCAGCGTTGCTGCTACTCGGCGTCGTGGTCCGTTTCCAGAATCTGCACCAACCGGTCCAGCGCGTCGTCTGCGCCGGCACCTTCGGCGCGGAGGACCACCACGTCACCGTGCGAGGCACCCAGGCTCATGAGGGACAGGATGCTGGCAGCGTCCATGGCTTCGTCAGCCGGTTCGCCTTCGCGGGCGATGGTGATGTCCAGGTCGAACTCTCCGGCTGCCTCGGCAAAGATGGCGGCCGGGCGGGCGTGCAGGCCCACGCGGCTGGCGACGGTTGCTGTGCGTTCTGGCATTTTTGCTCCTTTGTCTTTCGGCGTGCTGAGGGTTCAGCGGCCGGTGAGGTGTGTGGCTAGGCCGGCTCAGACGGTTGCGGGAACCGGTTCCACCGTATCAACGGTCTTCTTGACTGCCCAGCGCTTGAGTCCCACGACCGCCAGCGCGCTGACTATGGTGCCGGCGATGATCGAGACGACGAACATCAGCAGGTTGCCGATGGCGAAGAAGACGAAGATGCCGCCGTGCGGGGCCTGGGAGGTCACGTTGAAGGCCATGGTGAGTGCGCCGGTAAGGGCGCCGCCCAGCATGGAGGCGGGGATGACGCGCAGGGGATCGGCCGCGGCGAACGGGATGGCGCCTTCGGAGATGAAGGATGCGCCCAGCAGCCAGGCTGCCTTGCCGTTCTCGCGTTCGGCCAGGCTGAACAGCTTCTTGTCCAGGACCGTGGCCAGTGCCATGGCCAGCGGCGGAACCATGCCCGCTGCCATCACCGTCGCCATAATCTGCCACGGGGCCTGGTTGGTGGCGCTGCCGGCGCTCAGGCCGGCAACGGCGAACGCGTAGGCGACCTTGTTGACGGGGCCGCCCAGGTCGAAGCACATCATGAGGCCAAGGATGATTCCAAGGACGACGGCGGAAGCACCGGTCATGCCGGACAGCCAGTTGTTGAGCGCCGTGGTGAGTCCAGCGATGGGTCCACCGAGGACCAGGAACATCAGGCCGGAGGCCACGATCGAGGCGAGCAGGGGGATGATGACTACGGGCATCAGGCCGCGCAGCCAGCGGGGAACCTGCCAGGTTCCGATCAGGTGGGCGACGTAGCCGGCCAGCAGGCCGCCCACGATGCCGCCCAGGAAGCCGGCACCCATGAATCCGGACACGGCACCCGCGACGAAGCCGGGGGCGATGCCGGGCCGGTCAGCGATGGCGTACGCGATGTAGCCTGCCAGCGCGGGGACCAGGAAGCCCATGGAGAGCGCGCCGATCTTGAAGGCTACGGCGCCCAGGTAGATGGCCAGGCCGCCCTCGGGCAGGTTGCCGAAGTTGTTCTGCACCACCACCTTGTCAGCGACGCCGGTGATGTCATAGCCGCCCAGGAGGAAGCCCAGCGCAATCAGCAGGCCGCCGCCGGCAACGAACGGAATCATGTAGCTGACGCCGGTGAGCAGGGCCTTCTTGAGCTTCTGTCCGATGTGCTCGCCCTTTTCCTCAGCCTCGTGCTCGGCCTGTTCCTCGGCACCGAAGTGGGGGACGCGGTGGGCGTTGGGGTTCTCAGCCGCGGCGAGTGCTTCCTGGACCATCTTGTCCGGCTCGTCGATGCCGCGCTTGACCGGAGCGTTGATGACCGGCTTGCCGGCGAAGCGCTCCTTGCCGCGCACATCCACGTCCACGGCGAAAATCACGGCGTCAGCTGCTGCGATGACAGCGGGGTCCAATGCCTTGGCCCCGGAGGAGCCCTGGGTTTCCACCTGCAGGTCGACGCCCATTTCCTTGGCAGCTGCCACCAGCGAGTCGGCCGCCATGTAGGTGTGGGCGATGCCGGTGGGGCAGGCGGTCACGGCGACGAGGCGCTTGGGACGGGCAGGTGTTGAACCCGTGGCAGTGTTGCCGGCGCTTGCGCCTGCAGAGGCTGAAGAACCTGCTGCACCGGCACCTGCCGCTGCGCCAACGCTCGCACCGACCGGAACGGCGTCAACCGGGGCGGCTGCGGCGTGTGCGGCTGGCTTGTCGGCCAGGGCGCCTTCCACGAGCTCCACGATTTCTGCCTGCGAGGAGGCGTTGCGCAGGGCCGCGGTAAAGTCCTTCTTGATGAGGGAGCGGGCCAGCTTGGAGAGCAGCTTCAGGTGCTCCTGGTCCGCGCCGTCCGGAGCGGCGATGAAGAACACCAGGTCAGCCGGGCCGTCCTTGGCACCGAAGTCAACCTTCGGGTCCAGACGTGCCATGGCCAGGGTGGGCACCGTGACGGCGGTGGAGCGGCAATGCGGGATGGCGATGCCGCCGGGGATGCCGGTGGCGGTCTTCTGTTCGCGTGCGAAGGCGTCGGCGAAGAGTCCTTCAACTTCCGACGCGCGTCCGGTGGCAGCTACCTTGCTTGCCAGATGCCGGATCACCGTCTCGGGGGCGTTGCCCAGGTTCTGGTCGAGCTCGACCAGGTCCGTGGTGATGAGCTGGGTCACTGTCAATCCTTTCGAAGGGCCGTGATGGTTACGGCATCCGGGGTGGTTTGGTCTGCTGCCGGAACAGTGGATCCGGGCAGCGAGGCAGCGGCGGCACCATGGGCCACCGCCTGACGAAGGCAGTCGGCGGGGGCGGCGCCCCGGCCGTGGGCAAGCAGGTAGCCGGCAAGTGCGGAGTCGCCCGCACCTACCGTGCTGACCGCGGCGACCGGCGGGTGCGTGGCCAGCCACGCGCCGTCGGCCGTTACGAGGACAGCTCCCTTGGAACCGAGAGTTGCCAGCACAGCACCTACGCCGGAACGTACGACGGCGGCTGCAGCGGCGGCGGCAGCCGCAGGGTCCGCTTCCAGCTCGTCACCGGATGCCGGGGCAAAACCGGCGGCTGCGGCCAGTTCCGCCAGTTCCTCGGCGTTGGGCTTGAGGAGGTCCGGTTTCCCGGAACCCGTGGTTGTTCCGCTGGTGCCTGTGCCGTCGTCGGGGGTTCCGGCGTCGGTGAGGGCAGCGGCGAGGGGCGTCCCGGAGGAGTCGACGGCGATCAGCGGCGCATTGCCGTTGCCCGCCTCCCGGATCCGACGGGCCACCGTTGCGTAGAAGTTGTCCGGGAATCCGGGCGGCAGCGAGCCGGCCAGGACTACCCAGGTGGCGCCACGGGAGCTTTCCAGCAGCAGCTTGATGAGGGCTTCCTGCTGGTCCGCGGCAAGGACGGGCCCGGGTTCGTTGATCTTTGTGGTCACGCCGCCGGGCTCGGTGAGCGCCACGTTGGTGCGCAGCGGCTCGTCGATGGGAAGGGATATGAAGGGGACTGCACTTTCGCGCAGGCCGGCCAGGACGGGATCGCTGTCCGCGCCTGGCAGGACGGCCAGGGATTCGAGTCCGGAGGCCACCAGGGCGCGGGAGACGTTGACGCCTTTGCCGCCTGACTCCTGGCGGACGGAGACGGCGCGCTGTACTTCGCCGCGTGCCAGGGGGCCGGGGAGGGCCACCGTGCGGTCGAGGCTTGGATTGGCCGTGAAGGTGACGATCATGCGATCACCACATCGACGCCGGCCTCTTCCAGGGCGGCCGCGAGCTCAGGTCCGGGTTCACTGTCTGTGATCAAGGTGTCCAGATCTTTCAGGGAGGCGAACTGGACCAGGGTTTCCGTGTCCAGCTTGGAGGAGTCGGCCAGCACCACAATGCGGCGCGCCGACTGGACGAAGGCTGCCTTGACGGCGGCTTCTTCAGGATCGGGAGTGCTGACGCCAAAGGTGGCGTGGATGCCGTTGGTTCCGATGAACGCGATGTCCGGGCGGATGCGGCTGGCGGCATCCACCGTTGCTTGGCCCACGGCCACCTGGGTGAGTCCGCGGACCCGGCCGCCCAGGATCTGCAGGGCGACGCCGGGGACGTTGGAGAGCTTGCTGGCGATGGGTACAGCGTGGGTGATAACCACCAGTTCGTGCTGCGGCCCGGTTCCGTCGGAAGGTTCGACGGCGGTGCGTCGCGCCAGCAGGTCCGCCAGCACTTCGGTGGTGGTGCCGCCGTCCATGAGGACACTGGCCGGCGAGTTCCGGGGAATCAGGGCAAGGGCGGCCTGTGCGATCCGGCCCTTTTGGTCCGGCCGCTGGATGGCCCGCTCGGTGACGCTTTCCTCGGTGGTGCTGAAGCGGTCGGCCGCCACCGCTCCACCGTGGACCCGCCGTACGGTGCCGGTGTTCTCCAGCGCCGCAAGGTCGCGGCGGACGGTTTCCGTGGTGATGCTGAAGCGCTCGGCGAGCAGGGTCACGCTGACCCGGCCGTTGCCGGCCACAAGCTCGGCAATCTTTTGCTGGCGCTCCTCGGCGAACACGTACCCTCCGTTGCGTAGTGGCTGTCGTGACTTGGATCACTCTGGTGTTGAGTTACTTGACTTTATCTTTGCTTCTGTTGGTTTGTCAATGGAAACCAACATGAAACAAGATTTAGATCTGCGAAGGGTTGGAATTCCTGCTCCGAACGACGGATTGGGAGTGTTGTGGCCTCCAGCTCTGGACAAGAAAGCCGGGCCGGGACGCGAAAAAGCCGGGCTGAACGCTTTGGTCCAGCCCGGCTCTTCGGGTTCTTTTGTTTCGAGGCGCCTTGTCCCCGGTCCGCCGGTGGTTAGATTCCGCCGTCGCGGCTTTCATGGCGGGTGATGCGCTCGCCGGTGTTGGGATCGATGACGGAGCGGGACTCGCTGACGCGCCGGCTGCGGCCGGGGGAAGCGAGGATGAGGGACGCGATCAGTCCGATCACGCCCACGGCCATCAGGATGTAGCCCACCAACTGCTGGTCCACGAACGGAATGAGTCCGGGAGCCACTGCCCAGGCAAGGATGGCGCCGAGGGCGATGAGGAAGATTGACGAGCCGATTCTCATGACTTGCTCCTTATAACCGCGTCCTGCGCGGCGCTGGTAGGGCGTTACGGAAAGGTGGTGCGTCACTGCCAAAAGCTAAGCCTGCTGTCTGTCAAGCGTCACGCTACCTCCCAGTGATTCGGGATTCAATGACCCGGCCGTGAGGACAGGCACGTCTCGCTAGGCTGTTCCGGTGGAAACAGTTGTGTGGTCCAAGCCCGAAGGCCAGCGTGCCGGCACTCCGTTGCTGGTGATGATGCATGGTTACGGCACGGACGAGTCGCGGATGGTGCGCCTTTTCGAATACCTGCCACAGGAGTTCACCTGTGGCGCCGTGCGCGCCCCGATGCCGATTGGCGACCACTGGGGTTGGTTCCTGCTGGACTACTTCCTGGCGAACGACTTCGCCGACGTCATTTCCGCAGCCAACTCCGTCCGCGCGTGGATCAGTTCCGTCAGGGACCAGCACAGCAGCGTCACCCTCATGGGCTATTCCCAGGGCATGGCCATGGCCACCACGCTCCTGCGGCTGCACCCCGAGGACTACAAGGCCGTTGTGGGGTTGTCCGGCTTCGTCCTCAAGAACGAGCTCCTCACGGTCATGGATTCCTTCGAGGCCAAGCCGCCCTTCTTCTGGGGGCGGGACAAGGCCGATCTGGTCATCAACGAGGACGCCATCGCCTACACCGCCGAATGGCTGGACCAGAACACGTTGTTGACGCCCCGGACCTACCCGGGGATGGGGCACGCGATGTCCAAAACGGAGATGGTGGACGTCAGCGCCTTCCTCCGCCATTACGTCCTGCGGTGACTGATTATCCGCTGCAGCGGAGGGTAAGAAAAAACAGTTGCCAGCGAAATTTGCAAGCGCTTACACTCGTCTACGGCCATGATCGGTCCTGCAGTGGGCGGACAAGGGAGTGATGCTGCGCGCATGCCGCGCAGCTGAACCTCCTTTCGGCTGCCCGGCGGGGCCGGCTGTCCACCAACAGAGAGGACACCGCACCGCCGATGACACAAGAAATTGCAGCTGATACCGCCGCCTGGACCGGCGCCGCAGCAATCCTGTTCGACCTGGACGGGGTGCTGACGCCCACAGCCAGCGTGCACGAGCGGGCCTGGCAGGAACTGTTCGATGGCTACCTTGCCTCACAGCCAGGTGTTTCCGGCTACAGGGAAAGCGACTACTTCGACCATATCGACGGCAAGCCGCGCTTTGACGGGGTACGCGACTTCCTGGCCTCACGCGGGATTACCCTGCCGGAGGGCCCGCTGGATGACGATCCCTCCCACGACACCGTCCATGGTCTGGGCAACCGGAAGAACGCGGTCTTCAACGACATCGTGAGCGCCGGCGTCGAACCGTTCCACGGCTCTGTCCGCTTCCTCCAAGCCGCGCTTGACCGAGGACTCAAGGTCGCCGTCGTCTCCTCCTCCCGCAATGCCCCCGCAGTCCTGAAGGCCGCCGGCCTCAGCCGGCACTTCGCCGTCGTGGTGGACGGGGTGGTGGCCGCGGAGCAGGGCCTGCCCGGCAAGCCAAACCCGGCCACGTACGAATACGCCGCCAAGCTGCTGGACCTGTCCAGCTCCGAGTGCGTGGTGGTCGAAGATGCGGTGTCCGGTGTACAGGCCGGGCAGGCGGGATCATTCCACTCCGTCATCGGCGTGGACCGCGGAGCCGGGCGGCAGACGCTCCTGGACGCCGGCGCCACCCTGGTGGTCAACGACCTTCAGGAACTCATCCCCTAAACCCATCCGGGAGCCGTTGCCTTCCCCCGGGCAACCCCGCTATCCCACCCACCGCAGCACCAATCCAGTTACCGCATTTCCCCCGAATACTCCGTGCCGGCCAGCCCGGCAGCACAGCAAGGCCAAAAGGACCCCGACCATGGCATTGATCACCGCGGACCGCGAACGGTTCCCCGACACCCCCTGGCAGCTCGTCGAAACCCGCTACGAGACCCATGGAGCCGCAACGCTTGAGACCCTGTTTGCCCTCGGTAACGGACACCTGGGCATCCGGGGCGCCCACTGGGCGGCGGCCGATGCCGAACTGCCGGGAAGCTTCATCAACGGGCTGCACGAGATCTGGGACATCAAGCACGCCGAGAACGCGTTTGGCTTCGCCCGGACCGGGCAGCGCATCCTCTACATTCCGGACGCCAACAACTTCACGGTAGTGGTGGACGGGGAAAGCCTCAGCCTGGCCGAGTCCGAGGTGCTGGACTACCGGCGGACCGTGGATTTCTGTACCGGAATCTATGAATGCCGCATCACCTGGCAATGCCGGTCCGGCGCAACCGTGACCACCACGGAGCGGCGTGCCGTGGGCTTCGCGTCGCGGGGCGGCCTCGGCATTTCGCTGGAGGTGGCAACGAACCAGCAGGTTTCCCTGGACGTCACCTCGTCCGTGATCAACCGCCAGGACCAGCCGGTGGAAGACCACTCCGTGCACGATCCCCGCCGCGCCGGCCGCCACGCAGGGCGCGTGCTGCTGCCGTTGCGGCTCGACGGCGGCGACGGCTCCCTGCGCCTGTCCTGGGAGGCGGCGGAGTCCAAGCAGCGGGTGGGCATCGCCGTGGACCACTGGACGTCGCCCGGGCACCAGCCGTTCGAGACGCTGGTTGACCAGGACGACAGCAGTGTCCGGTACGTCCTGGCGGTGGACGCTGATGAGCCGTTCCGGCTGGAGAAGAGCGTCAGCTACGCCGCCGGCCGCACCATCCAGGACCCGGAAATCGACGCAGCCGCCGTGGCGGAAGAGGCGCTGCGGCCGGTGAGTGACATCTTTGCCGAGAGCGAGGCGCACTTCCGCAGCTACTGGGCCACCTCGGACATTCTGGTGGAGGGCGGCCGGCCCGGGCTGCAGCAGGCCATCCGGTGGAACCTGTTCCAGTTGGCCCAGGCCACCGCGCGTGCCGATGTTGCCGGCATCCCCGCCAAGGGCGTGACCGGATCGGGCTACGAGGGGCACTACTTCTGGGACCAGGAGGTGTACCTGCTGCCCTACCTTACGTACACCAATCCCGACGCCGCCCGGCAGGTCCTGGAGTTCCGCCACAGCATGCTTCCCGAAGCCAGGATCCGCGCCAAGGAGCTGAGCGTGGAGGGTGCCCTGTTCCCGTGGCGCACCATCAACGGGCTCGAAGCCAGCGCTTACTACGCTGCCGGTACCGCGCAGTTCCACATCGCCGCAGCCATCGCCTTCGCCACCAACAGGTACCTCTGGGCAACCGGTGACACCGCCTTCCGGGACGGGATGGGCGCCGAGCTGCTGATCGAGACCGCCCGGATGTGGATCTCCCTTGGCTTCTTCGGGAAGGACGGGCTCTTCCACATCCACGGCGTGACCGGCCCCGACGAGTACACCGCCGTGGTCAACGACAACCTGTACACAAACGTCATGGCCCGCTTCAACCTTCGCGCGGCCGCTGCCCTTGAGCACGCCGGCATCACCCTGGAGGAGCGCCAGCTGTGGGAGGCTGCGGCCAGCCGGATGAACCTGCCGTTCGACGAGCGCATGCAGGTGCACTCGCAGGACAACGACTTCATGACCCTGGAGGCCTGGGACTGGACCACTCCGCGGTCCAAGTACCCGTTGCTGCTGCACTTCCACCCTCTGGTCATCTACCGCCACCAGGTGCTGAAGCAGGCGGACACGGTCCTGGCCATGTTCCTGCAGTGGCAGGACTTCACGGCCCAGGAAAAGCACCGTGCGTTCGACTTCTACGATCCGCTCACCACCGGCGACTCCACGTTGTCCGCCTGTGTGCAGGGGATCATGGCGGCGGAGGTGGGCTATTCGAAGGAAGCGCTGGAGCACTTCACCAACGCCGCGTTCATCGACCTGGACGACACCCACGGCAACACCATCGACGGCGTCCACATCGCCTCCACCGGGGGAGTGTGGAGTTCGCTGGTGTGCGGTTTCGCCGGCATGCGCGACCAGGGCCCGGTGCCGTACTTCGATCCACGTCTGCCCAGCGAATGGGACGGGTTGGCCTTCCACCTGAAGATCCGCGGCCGCCTGCTGCTGGTCCAGCTTGCCGCCGGTTCCATCACGCTCACGGTGCAGGAGGGTGAGCCGCTGAAGGTAGATGTCCGCGGCCAGCACTTCACGGTGGGCGGTACGCCTATGCAGGTGCCGCTTGAACCGGCCGTGGAGCCGGAGCCAACGGTCTTTCCCAGCGGACTGCCGACGGCGAGCATCCCGGTGGTGCGCGGCAACAGCTGACGCGGGCTGCTAGCCCGCCAGGAGGGTGGCGGCTTCCTGGCGGGTGGTGCCGGAGTCCTGGATGCCGTCGGCGATGTGGGCGAGTTCGGCGGGGATGTCGCGGCCTTTTTTGCGCATGGCGGTGGCCCAGAGGCGGCCGGCGCGGTAGGAGGAGCGGACCAGGGGTCCGGACATGACGCCGAGGAAGCCGATTTCTTCGGCTTCGTGCTGGAGGTCGACGAATTCCTGGGGTTTGACCCAGCGGTCCACGGGCAGGTGCCGTTCGGAGGGGCGCAGGTACTGGGTGATGGTGATCAGGTCGCACCCTGCTGCGTGGAGGTCGCGGAGGGCTTCGGAGATTTCCTCGCGGGTTTCGCCCATGCCCAGGATGAGGTTGGATTTGGTGACCATCCCATGGGCCCGGCCCTGGGTGATGACGTCCAGGGAGCGGTCGTAGCGGAACGCGGGCCGGATGCGCTTGAAGATCCGGGGCACGGTTTCGACGTTGTGGGCGAAGACTTCGGGTTTGGAGTCGCAGATCGCTTTGATGTGCTCGGGGTTGCCGGAGAAGTCCGGGATGAGCAGTTCGACGCCGGTGCCGGGGTTCAGTTCGTGGATCTTGCGGACGGTTTCGGCGTAGAGCCACACGCCTTCGTCTTCGAGGTCGTCGCGTGCCACGCCGGTGACGGTGGCGTAGCGGAGCTGCATGGACTGGACGGAGCGGGCCACCTTGGTGGGTTCGAACCGGTCCAGGGGTGAGGGTTTGCCGGTGTCGATCTGGCAGAAGTCGCAGCGGCGGGTGCATTCGGAACCGCCGATCAGGAAGGTGGCTTCCTTGTCTTCCCAGCATTCGAAGATGTTGGGGCAACCGGCTTCCTCGCAGACAGTGTGCAGGCCTTCCTTTTTCACCAGGTTCTTCAGCCCGACGAACTCCGGGCCCATTTGGACCTTGGCCTTGATCCATTCCGGTTTGCGCTCCACCGGGACCGCAGCATTGCGCTGCTCGATCCGCAGCATCTTCCGGCCTTCAGGTGCCAAAGTCATGATCGTTTTCCTTTGTTTGCTTGGGGGATCGGAGGCGTGCCGGGTGTCAGCATTCGACGACGTTGACGGCGAGGCCGCCCATGGCGGTTTCCTTGTATTTGGAGGACATGTCTTTGCCGGTTTCGCGCATGGTGATGATGACTTCGTCGAGGGAGACGCGGTGGGTGCCGTCGCCCCAGAGGGCCATTTTCGCGGCGTTGATCGCTTTGGCGGCGGCGATCGCGTTCCGTTCGATGCAGGGGACCTGGACCAGCCCGCCGATCGGGTCGCACGTCAGGCCCAGGTTGTGTTCCATCGCGATCTCGGCCGCGTTTTCCACCTGCGCGGGGGTGCCGCCCATGACCTCGGCCAAACCGGCCGCGGCCATCGAGGACGCGGACCCGACCTCGCCCTGGCAGCCGACCTCGGCCCCGGAGATCGAGGCCTGTTCCTTGTAGAGGACCCCGACGGCGCCGGCGGCGAGCAGGAACCGCACCACCACGCCCTCCCGGTCTTCCTTCGTGGCCTTATCCATGCCGGGGGCGAAGTGGAGCGCGTAGTACAGCACCGCGGGGATGATCCCGGCCGCCCCGTTCGTGGGCGCGGTAACCACCCGGCCGCCCGAGGCGTTCTCCTCGTTCACCGCCAACGCCACCAAGTTAACCCACTCCTGCCAATACCGTGAGTCGTGGAAGTCCCAGTCCTGGAAATCCAGGTCCTGGTTGTCCTCGCCGGGGCGTGCGCATTCCTTCTTCAGCCGGTCGTACCAGTCCGGGGCGCGGCGGCGGACCTTCAACCCGCCCGGCAGCACCCCCTCCCGCTTCAGCGAGGTCTGGACACAGTCGGCCATGACGGACCAGATGTGCAGCAAACCAGCCCGGATCTCTTCCTCGGACCGGGCGGCCTTTTCGTTGACCAGCATCACGTCCGCGATGCCCAGCCCGGTGTTCCGGCAGTGTTCCAGCAGTTCCGCGGCGGTCCGGAACGGCAACGGCAACTCCTGTTTGGACGCGTCCAGTTCCTGCTGCGCGGCGTCCTCCTCGCCCTCGCGGACGATGAACCCGCCACCGACCGAGAAGAACGTCGCCGCGTGCAGCACCTCCCCGCCAGCATCCGTCACCGTGAAGGTCATCCCGTTCGTGTGCCGCGGCAGCACCGTCAACGGCCGCAGCACCATATCCTCCACCCCGTACGGCAGCGGCACGGCACCGGCCAGGTTCAGGGTCCGGGTCTCCGCGATCGAGGCCAGCCGCTCCTCCACTTCCACGGGCAGGATCAACTCAGGATGGAACCCCTCCAACCCCAACAACACCGCGGTCATCGTCCCGTGCCCATGCCCCGTCGCCGCCAGCGAACCATACAAATCCACCCGCAAAGACGCCACGTCAGCCAGGACCCCAAGGCTTTTGAGTTCCTCCGCGAACACAGCAGCAGCCCGCATCGGCCCCACAGTATGCGACGACGACGGACCAATACCGATCGAAAACAAATCAAAAACGCCAACAGCCATGACGGGGATTCCTAACTAGAAAGTTCGTGGCGGGGTTGGGTGCGCCTGGCCGAATTCCTCCGCGTGCCCGGGGCCCACGCCGTCCGGGTTCCCTGGCCGAGCTTGCGAGGTTAGGGGGACGGTGGGGAGCACGTCTCCGGAATCCGTCCAGTCGTCAAGGCCGCACACCTAGACGGACCCCGCGAGCGTCGGCGGAGCCGGACTTTTCGAAAGCCTGCGTCAAAGCGAGGAACGAGCAGCAGGCGTGAAAATGTCCGGTCCGCCGACGCGGACGCAACCAGGGTGAAGCACTCAGGCGAGGTTGGTGATTGAGGGGTAGAGCGGGTGCGCTGCAGCCAAGGCCTCGACGCGGTGACGCAGGCTGGAAAGGTCCGCGTCGGCGTTGGCGATCAATGCCTCGGCGATGATGTCCGCAACCTCGCGGAAGGCGTCCTCTCCGAAGCCACGGGTGGCCAAGGCAGGGGTGCCGATGCGAAGGCCCGAGGTGACCATCGGGGGACGCGGGTCGAACGGCACGGCGTTGCGGTTGACGGTGATGTCGATCGCGGCGAGCCGGTCTTCTGCCTGCTGGCCGTCGAGTTCGCAGTTGCGCAGGTCAACCAGGACCAGGTGCACGTCGGTGCCGCCGGACACCACACTGATGCCCTTTGCGGTGACGTCCGGCTGGACCAGGCGCTCGGCCAGGGTCCGGGCACCGGCAAGGACGCGCTCCTGCCGCTCCTTGAACTCGGGGGACGCTGCGATCTTGAAGGCCACGGCCTTGCCTGCAATGACGTGCTCAAGTGGGCCGCCCTGCTGGCCGGGGAACACAGCCGAGTTGATCTTCTTGGCGATGTCGGCGTCATTGGAGAGGATGATGCCGCCACGCGGACCGGCGAGGGTCTTGTGCGTGGTGGAGGTAACCACGTGGGCGTGCGGGACCGGGCTCGGGTGCAGTCCGGCTGCCACCAGGCCGGCGAAGTGTGCCATATCCACCATGAGGTAGGCACCCACGAGGTCAGCGATCCGGCGGAACTCCGCGAAGTCCAGCTGGCGGGCGTAGGCCGACCAGCCGGCAACGATGAGCTGCGGCTTGGTTTCCAGCGCAAGCCGCTCCACCTCTGCCATGTCAATGGTGTGGGTGTCCTCGCGGACCTGGTACGGAACCACGTTGTAGAGCTTGCCGGAGAAGTTGATCCGCATGCCGTGGGTCAGGTGGCCGCCGTGGGCCAGGTTCAGGCCCATGATGGTGTCGCCGGGCTTGATCAGCGCGTGCATCACCGAGGCATTGGCCTGGGCCCCGGAGTGCGGCTGGACGTTGGCGTAGCCAGCACCGAACAGGGCCTTCACCCGGTCGATCGCCAGCTGCTCGATGACGTCCACGTGCTCGCAGCCGCCGTAGTAGCGCTTGCCCGGGTAGCCCTCGGCGTATTTGTTGGTCAGCACGGAACCCTGTGCCTGCATCACGGCCACGGCGGTGTGGTTTTCCGAAGCGATCATCTCCAGGCCATCGCGCTGGCGGACCAGTTCGTCGTCGATCTTGGCTGCGACCTCCGGGTCCAACGCGGAAAGGTCCGCGTTGAGGCTCGGGGAGACTACCTGCTCGAACACTGCGGTGTCAGCGGCCGCGCTCACAGTTCGCCGCCGTTTGCTTCGGCGTATTCCTCTGCGGACAACAGCGGGCCCTCTTCGGTGACGGTGACCTTGAAGAGCCAGCCGGCGCCGTACGGGTCGTTGTTGATCACGGCGGGGTCGCTGACGACGTCGTCGTTGACTTCCGTGACCTCGCCCGTAACGGGGGAGTACAGGTCTGAAACGGACTTGGTGGACTCGATTTCGCCACAGGTCTCACCTGCGGTCACCGTGGAGCCAACCTCGGGCAGGTCCACGTAGACAATGTCGCCCAGTGCTTCGGCGGCAACAGCGGACACACCAACCACGGACGGGCCGGAGCCGTCAGTGGCGATCCATTCGTGTTCGGCGGAGTACTTCAGTTCAGCGGCAACTTTAGCCATGGTGTTTTCCTTAAGTTTGGTGTTCAAGAGTGGGAAGCGCCGAAGCTACTTTTGGCGCTTGTAGAACGGCAGGGCAACAACTTCGAAGGGCTCGGCCTTTCCACGGAGGTCCACGTCCAGCGCGGTGCCCAGCTCGGCGTGCTCCACGTCGACGTAGGCAAGCGCAACAGGGTAGCCAAGGGTCGGGCTGGGCTGGCCGGAGGTCACTTCGCCCACCACGTTGCCGTCCTTGAGGACCGGGTAGCCACCCCGGCCGGCGCGCCGGCCGAGGCCCTTCAGACCGACGAGCTTGCGCTTGGAACCGGACTCCTTGGCCGCCTCGAGTGCAGCCCGGCCGACGAAGTCGCCTTCCTTGGACTTGAGCGCAACTACGGGGCCAAGGCCGGCGTCGAACGGTGAACGCTCAAGCGACAGCTCGTTGCCGTACAGCGGCATGCCGGCCTCAAGGCGGAGTGAGTCGCGCGATGCGAGGCCGCACGGAATGATGCCAAACTCTTCGCCGGCCTGGGCCACGGACTCCCACAGGGAAGCGGCGCCTTCATTCGGCAGGAAGAGCTCAAAGCCGTCTTCGCCGGTGTACCCGGTGCGGGCAAGGATGACGTCCTGGCCTGCGATGGTCAGCTCATTGAAGGCGTAGTACTTCAGGTCGGTGACCAGGGCGTGCTGGGATTCATCCGTGAGCTTGAGCAGGATCGCCTCGGCCTTGGGTCCCTGGACTGCGACGAGGGAGGTGGCCGCGGAAGCGTCCTCCACCTTCACATCGAAGTTGGCTGCCCGCTCGGCGAGGGCGGCCGCCACGGTGGGGGCGTTGCCGGCGTTGGGCACCACCAGGTACTTTTCGTCGCCAAAACGGTAGGTGATGAGGTCGTCGATGATGCCGCCGTCCTCGTTGCAGATCAGCGAGTACTTGGCCTTGCCATCCGCGATGGCGGACAACTTGCCCACCAGGGCGTAGTCGAGGAAAGCGCCGGCTTCGGGGCCGGTGACCCAGACTTCGCCCATGTGGGAGAGGTCGAACAGGCCCGCGGCTTTGCGGACGGCGTGGTGCTCGGCCAGTTCAGAGCCGTACTTGAGCGGCATCTGCCAGCCACCGAAGTCGGTGAAGGAGGCGCCCAGTTTCTTGTGCTCTTCATAAAGAGCCGTGTAGTTCTCAGTCATGGGGAATCCTTAGTTTTCGAACTCGGACAGCGGCGGGCAGGAGCAGATCAGGTTCCGGTCTCCACCGGCGCCGTCGATGCGCCCCACCGGCGGGAAGTACTTGTCCTGCTTGAGGTGGTGGACGGGGAAGGCAGCCTGCTCGCGCGGGTAGGCGCGGTCCCAGTTGGAGTTGACGACGGCGGACGCGGTGTGGGGTGCGTTGCGCAGCGGTGAGTCCTGGACAGTGAAGTCGCCGTTGGCCACCTGGTCGATTTCCTTGCGGATGGTGATCATGGCCTCGATGAAGCGGTCGATCTCGGCCAGGTCCTCGGACTCGGTAGGCTCCACCATCAGGGTGCCGGCGACCGGGAAGGCCAAGGTGGGGGCGTGGAAGCCGAAGTCGATGAGACGCTTGGCGACGTCCTCCGCGGTGACGCCCGTCTTGGCGGTGAGCTCGCGCAGGTCCAGGATGCATTCGTGCGCAACGAGTCCGCCTTCACCGGTGTAGAGAACCGGGAAGTACTCGTTCAAACGAACGGCAACGTAGTTGGCTGCGAGCAAGGCTGCCTTGGTGGCCTCGGTCAGGCCCTCGCCGCCCATGAGCTTCACGTAGGCCCAGGAGATCGGCAGGACACCCGCGGACCCGAAGTTGGAGGCGCTGATGGCCACGCCGTGGCCTTCCTGGTGCGCTGCCTTATTGGCATCGCCGGGCATGAAGGGCGCCAAGTGCGCCTTGGCTGCAACCGGGCCGACGCCGGGTCCTCCGCCGCCGTGGGGGATGCAGAAGGTCTTGTGCAGGTTCAGGTGGGACACATCGCCGCCGAACTTGCCGGGCTGGGCCAGGCCCACAAGGGCGTTCAGGTTGGCACCGTCAACGTAGACCTGGCCGCCGGCCGCGTGGACAGCCTCGCAGATCTCGGTCACGTCCGCGTCGTAGACGCCGTGGGTGGACGGGTAGGTGATCATGATCGCCGAGAGGACGTCCTTGTTCGCCTCGATCTTCGCGTACAGGTCCTCGTGGTCGATCGTGCCGTCGGCGGCCGTGGCAACGACGACGACCTTCATGCCGGCCAGGACGGCGGAGGCGGCGTTGGTGCCGTGGGCGGAGGCGGGGATCAGGCAGACGTTGCGCTGGGTGTCGCCGTTGGCACGGTGGTAGCCGCGGATGGCCAGCAAGCCGGCGAGCTCGCCCTGGGACCCGGCGTTGGGCTGGAGGGACACCTGGTCGTAGCCGGTGATTTCCGCCAGGTCGGCTTCCAAGCCGCTGATCAGTTCGCGCCAGCCTTCGGTCTGGGAGTCCGGGGCGAACGGGTGGATGGAGGCGAACTCGGGCCAGGAGATGGCTTCCATCTCGGCGGTCGCGTTCAGCTTCATGGTGCACGAGCCCAGCGGAATCATGGTGCGGTCCAGCGCCAGGTCGCGGTCTGAGAGCTTACGGATGTAGCGCAGCAGCTGCGTCTCGGACCGGTGGGTGTTGAACACCGGGTGCTGCATGTACTCGGAGGTCCGGAGTACCTCTGCGGGGAGGTCGAAGCCCTCGGCGTCCACCACCGGGCCGGCACCAAAGGCGACGGCGATCGCGGACAGGATTTCCGGCGTCGTGGTTTCATCCGTGGAGACACCGATGGTGTCGGCGTCGATGTAGCGCAGGTTGATGCCGCGTGCTTCAGCTGCGGTGATGACCTTTGCGGCCTTGCCGGGAACTGAGACGGTGACAGTGTCGAAGAACGTCTCGGTGGCCAGTTCCCGTCCGGCGGCCTTGAGGGTGGTGGCGAGGACGCGGGCGTTGTTGTGGACGCGCTCGGCGATGGCCTTCAGGCCGTCCGGGCCGTGGTAGACGGCGTAGAAGGAGGACACGATGGCCAGCAGCGCCTGCGCCGTGCAGATGTTGGACGTGGCCTTCTCGCGGCGGATGTGCTGCTCGCGGGTCTGCAGCGCCAGGCGGTAGGCCGGGAGGCCGGCGTCGTCCTTGGAAACACCCACCAGGCGGCCGGGCATGGAACGCTCCAGGCCCTTGGCCACGGCCATGTAGGCGGCGTGCGGGCCGCCGAAGAACAGCGGCACCCCGAAAGGCTGGGTGGAGCCGACGGCGATGTCGGCACCCTGCTCGCCCGGAGGGGTGATCAGGGTCAGGGCCAGCAGGTCAGCGGCCACCGTCACCAGCGCGCCGCGCTCCTTCGCTTCGGCGATGACGCCGGCGTGGTTGAAGACGCGGCCGGAGACGCCGGGCTGCTGGAGCACGATCCCGTTGATCGCGCCTTCAGGGAGTCCCTTGGACAGGTCGGCGACCTCAACCTCGAAGCCGAGCGCCTCGGCGCGGCCCTTGACGATGGCGATGGTCTGCGGCAGGACGTCGGCGTCCAGCACGGTCTTGCCGTCGCGGGCGCCAGCGTTTTGGCCGCTGGCCTTATTGGCCCTGCGCATCATCAGTACGGCTTCGGCCACGGCGGTGGCTTCATCCAGCAGCGAGGCGTTGGCGATGGGCAGGCCCACCAGGTCCTGGACCATGGTCTGGAAGTTCAGCAGCGCCTCCAGCCGGCCCTGGGAAATTTCGGGCTGGTACGGCGTGTAGGCGGTGTACCAGGCAGGGGCTTCCAGGATGTTCCGTCGGATGACGGCAGGGGTGATGGTGTCGTAGTAGCCCTGGCCGATCATCTGCACGGCAGTCTTGTTCTTGGCGGCGAGCCTGCGCAGTTCCGCAAGCACCTCAACCTCGCTCAGGGCGCCCTTGAGCGCGAGCGGCTTGGACTGGCGGATCGAACTGGGGACAGCGATGTCCACCAGGCCGTCAACGCTGTCATAGCCAACGGCCTTGAGCATGGTGTCGACGTCAGCCTGGCGGCGTGCACCAATGTGCCGGTCCGCAAAGACAGACGGTTGGGATTGAATCGTCATGAGGAACTCCAGGTTTGGCCGGCCACGGGTGGCTCGGCATGGATCGGGTCCCTCCCCGCTCTGTATTGGACCTGAGAGATTCCGCAAACCCAGCCAGGGCCTGCTTGCACCGTCGGTGAGCGCTGCCGGAGCAGCACTGCTTTCCAGAGTCGCCTCGCCGTGACGGTACATGGGCCTGAGAGATTCCTGGGGAGGATTTGCTCCTACGGCGCCTGCCCGGTGATGGCCGGGAGAACTCTCCCGCCACAGCTCGAAAGGCTTATTGAAATATGGGTGATTCGGCTCACAAGTTACAGGATGGCGCCCCCGGAGAGCAAATCGGTCCGCCATGCAGCGCGCTGGCAAGTACAGGTGCGTTACGCGGCGACCGTAATGCCGGGCTTGACTTTTGTTCGTGACGGACGCCACACTGAACCCCGTGATCCGGCCGGGCAGCGGAACTGGCCCAAAGAACGCTGGGCGCTCCGTCGCCGGCTGTGATTACCGGAGGCCCCGAAATGCACCGTGCGGCTTGAAGTCCACGGCGGATGCACTCCGATAACTGAACACTGATTTACCAATTAACGCTTTTGACCTGCGGCGGGAGAGCCCTGCCGGTACGTTCAGCAGGCGCCGTAGGAGCAAACCCTCCCCAGGAAACTCTCAGGCCCACGTACCGCCGCGGTGAGGCAACTCTGGAAAGCAGCCAGGCCCTGTCCTGGCTCACCGACGGTGCAAGCACGCCATCCCGGCGCGTGGAAACTCTCAGGTCCCAGACAGAGCGGGGAGGAAATCCAATCTTTGCGACACCCCGGGTGCCGCTCGAACGATGGAGTTCCTCAATGACGACCCACTCCCCGACGTCCCCCGGAAGCGGAGCCCCGCACCTGGAGCGGCAGCTCAGCAACCGCCACATCCAACTGATCGCCATTGGCGGCGCAATCGGCACCGGCCTGTTCATGGGTTCCGGAAAGACCATTTCGGCAGCCGGCCCCTCGGTGATCTTCGTGTACATGATCATCGGCTTCATGCTGTTCTTCGTTATGCGTGCCATGGGCGAACTGCTGCTCAGCAACCTCAACTACAAGTCGTTCAGCGATTTCGCCGCAGACCTGCTGGGCCCCTGGGCCGGCTTCTTTACGGGCTGGACCTACTGGTTCTGCTGGGTCATCACCGGCATCGCTGATGTCATTGCCATCGCGGGCTACTCCCGTGAACTGTGGCCCGGGGTGCCCCTGTGGATCCCCGGCTTGGCCACCGTGGCCATCCTGCTCCTGCTGAACCTCACCACCGTCAAGGCCTTTGGCGAGACGGAGTTCTGGTTCGCTCTGATCAAGATCATTGCCATTGCAGCTCTGATCATTGTTGGCCTGTTCATGATCTTCACCGGTTTCCAGTCCGACGCCGGCCCTGCCACCTTCACCAACCTGTGGAGCCACGGCGGATTCTTCCCGAACGAGTTCATGGGCTTCGTGGCCGGCTTCCAGATCGCAGTCTTCGCCTTCGTGGGCATCGAACTGGTGGGCACCACCGCGGCCGAGGCCAAGAACCCTGAGCGGAACCTGCCCAAGGCCATCAACTCCATCCCCATCCGCGTGCTGCTCTTCTATGTAGGTGCCCTCATCATCCTGATGGCTGTCACCCCCTGGACCGAGTTCAGGGCAGGCCACAGCCCGTTCATCGCCATGTTCTCCCTGGCGGGCCTGGGTGCCGCCGCCACCGTGGTCAACCTCGTGGTGCTGAGCTCCGCAATGTCCTCCGCGAACTCCGGCATCTACTCAACCTCACGCATGGTCTTCGGCCTTGCACAGGAAGGCGACGCTCCGGACGTCTTTGGCAAACTGTCCCGGCGGAAGGTGCCCCAGAACGCACTGTTCCTCTCCTGCGTGCTGCTGCTGTCCGGCGTCGTCCTCATGTATGCGGGCCAGGACGTGGGCAAGGCCTTCGACATGGTGACCACTGTGTCCGCTGTCTGCTTTGTCTTTGTCTGGTCGATCATCCTGGCCAGCTACATCGCCTTCCGCCGCCGCCGGCCGCACCTGCACGACGCATCGAAGTTCAAGATGCCCGGCGGTATTGCCATGGTCTGGGTGGTCTTCGCCTTCTTCGGCTTCGTGATCTGGACCCTCACCACCCAGCCAGACACCCTGGTGGCCCTGCTGGTCACCCCGGTCTGGTTCATCCTGCTGGGCGCCGCATGGTTCGTCCTCCGCCGCCGGCCCGCACACCAGGCCCGTTTTGCCACGTTCCAGGCTGAACTGCAGGCAGACCAGGACTTCGCCGACGCCGCATCCGGCAAGGCTTCCCGTCCGGGTGCCGCCGCAGAAGTGGGGGAAGAGCGGGTCAAGCGGTGATCGGCACGGAAACCCGCACATCGCAGGCGGGCACGGCCGCGGCCGGACAGCGCCAGGCCATGGTTCCCGAAACCGGCAAGGAATTCGTGCTGACCTTCCATTGCCCGGATGCCCTTGGCATTGTCCAGGCGGTGGCGGCATACCTGCTGGAGCAGGAATGCTACATCGTGGACATCAAGCAGTTTGGCGACAGGGCAAGCGGCCGGTTTTTCATGCGCATCCACGTCACCTCGCAGGTAGAGATGGAACTCGACCGCCTCCGCTCCGGTTTTGAACAAGTGGCCCGGGAATGGCGGATGGACTGGCGCCTGGAACGGCATGGCCGCAAGCAGCCCATCCTGGTGATGGTGTCCAAGTACGACCACTGCCTCAACGACCTCCTGTTCCGTGCCCGCAGTGGCGAGTTGCCCGTCCGAATTGCCGCCGTGGTGTCCAACCACCCGGACCTGGAACCCCTTGCCGCCTGGCACGGTGTTCCGTTCCATCACATTCCCGTGACCCCGGATACCAAGGCGGATGCTGAAGAGCGCCTGCTGGAGCTGGTAGACCACTACGCCGTGGAACTGGTGGTGCTGGCCCGCTACATGCAGGTACTCGGCGACGAAGCCACTACCCGACTCAGTGGCAAGGCCATCAACATCCACCACTCGTTCCTGCCCAGCTTCAAGGGTGCAAAGCCCTACCACCAGGCGTACGAGCGCGGCGTCAAAACGGTGGGCGCGACTGCCCACTACGTCAACTCGGAGCTGGACGAGGGACCCATCATCTCTCAGCAGGTGATCGAGGTGGACCATACGTATTCCGCCTCTGACCTGGTCACCGTTGGCCGCGACGCTGAATGCAAGGCACTTACCAATGCGGTGCGCTGGCATGCTGAAGGACGAATCGTTTTGTCCGGCAACCGGACGGTCATTCTGCGCTGATTGCCGGCCCATCCATGCGGCCGGCGCCGCATCCCATCCAGTGACGGGACGGGCGCCGGCCGTTGAACCACTACATCTGAAGACAGCCTTTCGAGCTGTGGCGGGAGAGTTCTCCCGGCCATTACCGGGCAGGCGCCGTAGGAGCAAATCCTCCCCAGGAATCTCTCAGGCCCATGTACCGTCACGGCGAGGCGACTCTGGAAAGCAGTGCTGCTCCGGCAGCGCTCACCGACGGTGCAAGCAGGCCCCGGCTGGGTTTGCGGAATCTCTCAGGTCCAATACAGAGCGGGGAGGGACCCGATCCATGCCGAGCCACCCGTGGCCGGCCGAACCTGGAGTTCCTCATGACGCCTCAGTCCCTTACGGCACCATCCCATGCATCAGTGCCTGCCGACCAGCCCACCGGCGGTTTCAGGCGGGAGCTGCCGGTCCAGATTCAAATCATTCCCGCTGAGGGCATTGCCGCCCGCGTCCAGGCCGACGTACCTGCCGGGACGGCGCTGACGGTGTCCTGCTTGCCCCGCGAAGGTGTAGGGGCAAGCATTCGCACAGCCATCGAGCTTGCCTACCTCGGCTTTGAGGTTGTTCCGCACCTGGCCGCACGAAGCATCGAAAGCCGGGCGCAGCTGGCCGGTGTAGTCCGGAACTGCCACGATGCCGGTATTGCCGAGGTTTTCGCCGTCGGTGGTGACGCAGGGGAACCGGCCGGGCCCTACGACAGCAGCCTTCGGCTGCTGGAAGACCTCGCGGAACTGTCCGGTGGCCGGATCCGGGCCGGCGTGGCGGGCTACCCGGAAGGACATCCGAGCCAAACTGAACTGCACATGCTTGATGCTTTGCTGGAGAAGCAGCATCTGGCCTCGCGGGTGGTGACACAGCTGTGCTTCTCGGCTCCCCGCATCCAGTGGTACGCCGAAACGCTGCGCCGGGAAGGTGTGCGGCTGCCTGTGTGGGCAGGGGTATCCGGGCGCCTTTCCCCGGGCGCAGCTGATTCGGGCCGCCCTGAAAATTGGCGTGGGCCCATCCCTGAAACTCCTGAACCGGCGTGGCCCCCTGGGCCGCCGCCTGCTCAAAGGCGGTCTTTACTCGCCCACGACGATCCTGACCCAAACTGGAGGACGGCGGAGTGGTGGAGGGTGCCCACGTTTTCACCTTCAATAATCTGGCGGACGCCAGCTAACGGGCGGTTGCCAGGAGGGCAGAGGTACGGGACGCGGGAAGTTAAGCATGCTTAGTGTTTATCCACATAGGATGGAAAGTGCACGGCAGCTAACCCGCTGCAGGTCGATTGAATGAAGGTGACCATGGCCCGGCGCAGCAATCCCGCATTACGCATCGCACAGGAAACCGCCCACAATGCGATGTTTGACGCTGACGGCAAGCCCAAGCCCGGCGTTCACAACATGCTCCTGAAGGCAGTACAGATCCAGCGGCCCCTGGTGGTTGCCTACATCCGGCGGCTCCAGAAGAAGCATCCCCGTGCCACCGCCGCGCAACTGGCAGACATTGCAGAGCGCGACTACTTGCGTGCCGTCGCCGGAGGGGGCGCACTGGTGGGCGCAACCGCCGTCGTTCCCGGGGTTGGAACAGTGGCGTCGCTGGGACTCTCAGCCGCTGCCACCGTAGGCTTCCTGGAGGCAACAGCGCTTTACGCAACCTCGCTGGCCGAACTTCACGGCATCCGCCTCACCAACCCGGAGAAGGCCGGCACCATGGTCATGGCCATCATGCTCGGCGAGGAGGGTACCGCCCTGCTGGGAACGCTGAGTGGCCAGGCCTCCGGCAGCGGCAACAGCGCCGCCAATAATTGGGGCAATGTGCTCTCCAAGTCGATGGTGGGTCCGGGCTTCGGCAGCGTCCGAAAGAGAATCCAGCACGCCTTCCTAAAGAACCTGCTCAAGCGGCAGGGTACCGCCCTGTTTGGCAGGGCCCTCCCGTTCGGCATAGGGGCCGTTGTGGGTGGAGCCGGTAACCTCGTGATGGGTCGTGCAGTGGCCAAGAATGCCCGTGAGGCGTTCGGGCCGATGCCGGACACCATTCCCGGGGAGCTGACCGCAGCTGCCGGACCGGACCACCTGACGCTGGAAGGCAACATACTTGGATCTCAACGCTGACGTAGGCCAATCATTCGGCTCCTGGACGGCAGGAGGCGACCCGGCCATGTTCCAGCTGATCACCAGTGCCAACGTGGCCTGCGGCCTGCACGCGGGCGACCCCGTCACCATGCTGGACAGCTGCCGCGCAGCATACGAACTCGACGTCACTGTGGGGGCGCACCTCGGCTACCGCGACCTGGCGGGCTATGGCCAGCGCGCGCTGGGGATGGGCTTCGACGAGCTGTTCGGCGACGTGCTGTACCAATTGGGGGCGCTCGACGGCGTCGCGCATGCCGTGGGTGCCTCCGTGGGCTACGTGAAAGCACACGGAGCGCTGTACGACGCTTTGATTTCCGACGCCGAACAGGCCTCCGCCGTGGTTGCCGCGGTTAATGCCTATGACCCCGGCCTTCCCATCCTGGGCTTCCCGGGCTCCGAGCTGCTGAAGCAGGCAAAGGAGGCCGGGCACCCGGTGTTCATCGAGGCCTTCGCGGACCGCGCGTACCTGGCCGACGGCAGCTTGGTGCCGCTTTCCGACGAGGACGCGGTCCTGCACGACGTCGATGTGGTAGTTGAGCGCGCTGTTCGACTGGCAACGCAAGGGGAAGTGGTGGCCGTGGACGGGACGGCGGTCAAGGTCCGGCCGGACTCCCTGCGCCTCCAGGGCGGCAGTCCAGGCGCAGTGGAATTGGCGGCCCGTATTCGTGCTGGGCTTGAGGCCGCAGGCGTGGAGCTTGAGGCCTTCGCGTAGAGGATGTACAGCCGGACTCACTGGCCCTGCCGAGCCGTTCATATATTGCTCCAGCCCCATGGACGATGTTGCCCGAACCCTAGAATTACGTCATCCGGATGGTACGAGCGGGGTTGCGAGGAGCTCGGCCCAGAGGGGATCGTCCGGTGACAGGTCATCGGGGTCTATGAAGTTGTCATCGTCTGGTTCCCATAGCGGGAGGTCTTCGGGCCCCGCCTCAAGACAGCGGATATTGAGACAGGGGACATCGATACACCCGGCATCGTGACATTTGGCGTCCGTACATCTGGCGTCCTTACATCTGGCGTCGAGGCTCAGGGTGTCCGAGGACCGCAGTTCGGTGGGCATCAGCCATTGCGGCCAGTACGTGGGTTCTGGGTGGGGGTGTTCGGGTTTGTAGTGGCGGCCGGTGGGTGAGGTCCAGCCGGGTGAGTCGTTGTTGGTGGCCGGGTCTGGTGTCCATTGGGTGTGGTGTTTGAGCCGGTGGTGTTTCGGGCAGAGCTGTGCCAGGTTGCCGGCCCCGGTGGTTCCGCCGTGTTCCCAGGCCCGGAGGTGGTCGGTGTCGTTGTCCGGGGTGCGGTTGGTGCAGCCGGGGAAGGTGCATTTGGCGTCGCGCATCCTGATCCAGCGTTTGATGGTTTCGGTGAGCCGGTAGTTCTTCCGGCCGATCTCCAAGGGTGCCCCGTCTCTCGGGTCGACCAGGACGCGGTAGAAGGAGTCCGCCCCGTCGGCGACCAGTTTGCGGGCCATGGATGCCGGGATGGGTCCGAGCCCGTCCAGCGTTGCGGGTTCATCCGTGAGTCCGAGGAGGGAGAGCACCGGCACCGTGACCAGGACGTCGGCCCGCGGGGTGGGGACCTTGCCGGGTTCGCTTGCTGATCCAAGGAGCAGGGATGCTGCGATGTCGGGGCGGAGTTGGGTGATGGTGCGTGGTTCGTTGGGGCCTTGGAGGCCGCGGGCGGTGGCGGTGGTGCGGTTCCAGATGGCGCAGGCGGTGTCGCCGGGGAGGTAGAGCGAGACCCAGGCCATCCCGTCCCGGTCCGGGGTGTATTCCATCCGCCGGTCCGCCACCCCTTTGGCGTGGCGTTTCTGCAGTGTCTCGGGGTGGTGGCGTTCGCGCCAGGCGCGGACTTTGGCCCGGAAGCGGGAGGGGACGAGTTCGCCAGGGGTTGCGCCGCGGGCGGGGTGGGGTGCGTCGGGGTCGAAGAAGTGCGCCACCAGCGCGGCAGCGCCGGCGGGATCGAGGCCCTCGGTTTCGTCCGCGACGATGCGGGCGTGCTGCCAGGACATGGCGCCGGTGGCCAGGGCCTGGAACACCGGTGGGAGGGAGCAGATTTTCCGGGACTGTTCCACCAGAGCACCTGCGGCGGCGGAGCTGATGGTCAGGACGCCTGCGATCTCTTCCACCACGGACATCTCGGCGTAGGTGTGGTCCTGGATGGACGCGTCGGGCGGGGTCATGGCCTGCTGAAACCCGATCGCCTCGGCTGCATCCCGCGCCTTCATGGCGGCAAGCTGCGCTTCCAGTCGGGCCGTTAGTCCGAGCCGTTCCAGCCGGATCTCGTACCGCCGCTGCAACACATCAACGCCCGAACCAACACCAACCCCGGAGGCCAGGAACGCATCCTCCCGCTCCAGCGCACTTATGGCATCCAGCGCACCAAGGGCAGTGAGCGCATCAAGGGCGGCCACAGAGGCTTGAATACCCTCCAAAGCCACCCCGACACCGCTGCCGACTCCCATAGAAGAATCATCTATCGAGGGTCTGACATTATGAGTTGTGCCGCTGCCCCCACCCGCCTGGGTAAAGCCGGAGCACCCGAGCCGGCGTGCCGTCGTCGTAGGTATTTCCGCCGTCAGGTTCCCTTGCGCACCCCAATATCCGCCGCGAATAGGAATGTGCCCTGCGGCAGTATCTATCCGCCGTCAAAAAGCTGCCGGCCTAATGCGTCACCCAAAAATCAGCTGCGCCACCGTAAAGATTGCCAGGCCCGCAAGAGACCCCACCACGGTGCCGTTGATGCGGATGAACTGCAGGTCCTTGCCCACCTGGAGCTCGATCTTCTGTGAGGTCTCTTCGGCGTCCCAACGCGCCACGGTGTCCGTGATGACCCCGGCGATGTCCGAGCGGTAGGTCCGGACCAGGTAGCCCGCGGCGTCACCGATCCAGGCGTTGACCTTCCCTGCCAGTTCGGGATCGTCCACCAACCTCGAACCAAAATCGCGCACAGCTGCCTTGAACTTGATGGTGAGCTCGCTGTCCGGGTCGTCCACGGCACCCAGCAGCGCGTTCTTCACGGTGCCCCACGTCCGGGACGCCAATTCGCGCACCTCGGGATCCCCGAGCACCTGCGCCTTGATGTCCTCAGCGCGGGCGATCATTGCCGGGTCATGCTGCAGGTCCTGCGCGAGGTCGTTGAGGTACTTGTCGATCGACTGGCGCACCTGGTGCCGGGGATCTGCCTGCACGGCCCGCACGAACTTGAGGATCTCAAGGTAGACCTTGTCGCCCACCAGCCCGTCCACGAACTGCGGAACCCAGGTGGGGGAGCGGTCGGACACCAGTCGGGTCACGGTTTCATGGTTGTCGTCCACCCAATCCGCGGCACGGTCCACCAGCAGGTCCACCAGCGTGTGGTGGTGCCCGTCGTGGAAGATCCGCTCCGCAAGCCTGCCCACCGGAGGTCCCCACGGCGGCGTGAGCAGGTGCTTGCGCACCATGCCCTCGATGACCGCCTGGACGTCGTCGTCATTCAACACCTTGAAGGCGCCGCGGATCACCGCTGCGCCCTCCTTGGCCACCCGGTCGGCACCGCCGGGCGCGGAAAGCCACTCACCTGCCCGGCGGGCGATGTTGACGCTGGCCAGCTTGTCCTGGACCACCTGCTCGGAAAGGAAGTTGGTTTCCACGAATTCGCCCAGGGAGGCACCGATCTGGTCCTTCCGCCGGGGAATGATGGCGGTGTGCGGGATCTTGATGCCCATGGGGTACTTGAACAGGGCAGTGACGGCGAACCAGTCGGCCAGCGCACCCACCATCCCGCCCTCGGCGGCTGCACGAACATACTGCAGCCATGGATAGTCCTTTTGCAGCGCGAACGCGAAGACAAAAATCACCGCCATGGCAATGAGCAGGCTCACCGCCAGCAGCTTCATCTTCCGCAGCGCTGCCGCCTTTTCGGCGTCACCGGCGCCAAGCTGGCGGCTTACGACGGCGCCTGCGGCCATGGTGCCCGGCCTCACCTGCTGCGCGGGTTCGGTGGGGGCTTCCTGCGTGGTTGGCCCGGTAGTTGCCTCAGAGTTCACCTGCATGTGCCAAGCCTAGCCCCGAAGGCGGGGGCCGGTCGGCTACCGTGTGACCATGACAACTGACGAGTCAGTGCCGCAGCGGCCGCTGGTCTTTGCACACCGCGGTTCAAGCGGCGCCTATGCCGAACACACGCGCGCAGCCTACCTGCAGGCCCTGGCAGATGGGGCCGACGGGGTGGAGTGCGACGTCCACCTGACCCGCGACCAGCATGTGGTCCTGCTGCACGACGCCAACCTGGACCGCACATCGGACGGAACCGGGCCGGTGGCAGAACGGACACTGGGGGAACTGCGCCAGCTGGATTTTTCGTCCTGGAAGGGTGTCCGGATCCCCGACACATACGGGGCGCGCTCGGAACAGCTCCTCACCTTGCCGGAGCTGCTGGACATCCTTCGGGGAGCGGGCCGTCCGGTAAAGCTCGCCATCGAGCTCAAACACCCCAGCCCGTACCAGCTCAAACTGGAGGACCGGGTGCTCGAAGTGCTCCGCAGCGAGGGCTGGGACCCGCAAAGCTCCACCGTGGACAACGTGGCTGTGACCTTCATGAGTTTCAGCCCCGATTCCGTCCGGCACCTGCTCCTTTCCGTTCCGCCCCAGTACATCTGCCAGCTCGTGGACGACCTCACCATTCACGAGATCCGGGGTGGACTGGGAGTTGGACCTCTTGCCGGCGGTGCCATCGCCAACCTGATGAAGGCGACCCAACTGGAGGGCGAACGGATCCTGGACGACCGGGAAGTAGGGATGGCCGGCCCCGGCATCGACTACGTCCGGGAGCGCCCTGCCACCGTCCGCCGCTGGCTGGAGTCCGGACGGCGCTTCCGCGTCTGGACGGTGGACTCGCCGGAAGATGTGGCCCTCTGCCAGGACCTGGGCATCCAGGAGATCACCACCAACGTTCCGGGCCGTGTCCTTGACCAGCTCAAACTGGCTTCGCCGCAGGGCAAGTAGGGCCTGAAGTGGACGCGTATTCGCCGCGCCACTGGTGGTCCGGCCCGCTCGATGTCGAAGGCCTTGCGCTGCATTCGGTGGAGGCCGCGGCGGCCGCCCTCAACCTGTTTGAAGGTACGCCCGGTCGGTTTAGGACCACGCCGGCCCTCACCGCGGCGGCTTTCGACTCCTTCGGCCATCTGCGCATCGCCGGGCGCAAACCGCAGGGCTTTGCGCCCCTTTCGGGCTTCCATCGCACCAGCGATGGATGGATTCGTACCCACGCCAACTATCCCCACCATGAGCAGCGGCTGCTGCAGGCCCTGGGCGCAGCCTCGCCTGAGGAGGCGGAGCGGCAACTCCACTCCATGGCCGCACTGGAAGCCGAGGCTGCCATCCAGGGCAAGGGCGGCATAGCCGCGGCTGTCAGGACGCGCAGCGAATGGCTTGACTCGGACATGGGGCGGGCAGCGGGACTGGGCCCTTGGATTGCTTTCGATTTTGCCGACGGTGCAACGGCCGGCCTGGGGTTGGAGGAGTCTGCAGCGGCAACAGTTGCCGCGAACGGCACCGAGGCCAGCCCCGGCATGTCCCACAACGGCTCGCCGCTCGACGGATTGCGGGTCCTGGACCTGACCCGGGTGATCGCGGGGCCCGTTGCCACCCGCCTGCTCGCGGCCCTCGGAGCAGATGTCCTGCGGATCGACCCGCCCGCCTTCCCCGAGATTGAAGACCAGTTCGTGGACACGGCATTCGGCAAGCGCAGCGCCGAGGCAGATCTCAGTGTGCCGGATATCCAGCACAAGTTGCGGCAACTCCTGGCGGCTGCGGATGTGGTGGTGGCCGGATACAGGCATGGCGCCCTGGACCGCTTTGGGCTCAACCCCCGGGAACTGCTTGCCTTGTACCCCCGGCTTGCGGTGGTCACCCTGGACAGCTGGGGGAGCGCTGGTCCCTGGAGCGGACTCCGCGGTTTCGACAGCATTGTCCAGGCCGCGTGCGGAATCGCGCACGTTTACGGCAAGGAAAATGACGACGGCGAGTGGCGCCCCGGTGCCCTGCCCGTCCAGGCGCTGGACCACGCCACAGGCTACGGCGTTGCTGCGGCTGCCATCCACCTGCTGGGCCGACGCCGTTGGATGGGGACCGGGGGCGCCGCGCACCTGTCGCTCGCCCGGACCGCCGAGGAACTCTTCGCACTGGGAAGGAACGCGGAGCTGCCTTCAGAACTGCCCGCCCCCGACTACCGCTCCAGGGACAGCACATACGGCGAACTCCGCTATGTTGGGCCGCCGCTGATGGATGGGGACCAGCCCCTGGACTATCCGTTCCCGCCACCGCCGTATGGAGGAACTCCGCTCGCGTGGGCATGAAGGGTGCCCTGTGTGACAGCTGCCCCGGTGAGATAGCTGGGCAAGCGCTTTTCCTCCCGTCATCGCCAGGTGGCAGCCGCGGGTTTCTGACCGCCGCATGTGCTGTGATTGAGTGGTTCCATGTCTTTTCCCTGGCCCGGCCCCGCATTTCGGAGCCCGTCCATGCGCGGTTTGTCCACGCCGGGCTCGTCCTTTTCGCGCCCGTCGCTTCACGGCCCAACAGTCCAGAACCTGTCCGCCGCTGCCATGGCCGCCCTTCTGCTGGCCAGCGCAAGCAAGCATTTCCGGGATCCCGGCTTCTACCGGGAGGTAGTTCCGGACTACCTGTGCCGCCGGGATGCCGCGCCGGGCGCCAGTCAAAGCAACAGGGACCATAGCAGCAGGGACCAGGGCAACAGGAACCCAGGCGCCGGGGACCAAAGCAACGGGGCCCAGGGCGCCGGAGTGCAGCATCCCTTGGCCCTCCTGTCCCGGGATGAGTGGATCGCAGTGAGTGGCCTGCTGGAGCTGGCGGCCGCCGTCGGAATCCTGCTGCCGCCTACCCGCAAACTAACGGCCACGGCCCTCACTGCCATGTTCACCGCGTTCCTGGCCGGCCACGTGGACGCCCTCAAGCGGGCGTACGGGCCAGCAGGCACGTCCCGCCGTCGGAAGATCCATACCGTGCGGCTGCCGCTGCAGGCACCCCTGATCCTGTGGGCCTGGAGCCTGCGGAAATCCCTGCCCATAAACCGGCGCGGAGGCCGGGCGTGAAGCTGCTGGCCTCGCCGGCGGCCAGGGTAGGCCTCTCCATCAGCGTTGCCACCGGCCTGTACGGGATCTCTTTCGGCGCGCTCGCGGTGACGTCCGGCCTCAACTTCTGGCAGGCCATGGCCCTGAGCCTGCTCCTCTTCAGCGGTGGCTCGCAGTTCGCCTTCATTGGCGTTGTGGCCGGCGGTGGATCGGGCATTGCGGCCATGAGCGCCGCAACCCTCCTGGGCATGCGCAACGGCATCTACGGCATGCAGCTGAACGCGCTGCTGCGGCCCACCGGCTGGCGCAAGTACGTCGGGGCCCAGCTGACCATCGACGAATCCACGGCGACCAGCACGGGCCAGACGGACCCTGCGGAGCAGCGCCGCGGTTTTTGGACGGCCGGAATTGGTGTGTACGTGCTGTGGAACCTCTTCACGGCCGTGGGTGCGCTCGCCGGCAGCGGGTTGGGCGATCCCAAACAATGGGGACTCGACGGTGCTGCCGTCGCCGCTTTCCTGGCCTTGCTGTGGCCCCGGCTCAAGGGCCGGGAGCCCATCGCCATCGCGGCCGTGTGCGCCGTGGCTACCGTCGTGGCGGTTCCCTTCGTGCCGCCGGGCGTACCCATCCTCGTTGCCGCCGTCGTGGCGGCACTCGTGGGGTGGTTCAGCCATGGCCGCCGCGACGAAGGCCTGGAGCCCGACGTCGAGCCTTACACGCATCACGCCGGCCATCACCAGGATGCTGCCGGCACGCACCCGGGAGCGAAGCGCCGCGAAGCCACGGATCCGGAGGCAGGCTCGTGAGCTTGTGGATGTGGTTGCTGATTGCCTGCGCCCTTGCCTACGCCTGGAAAATCGTTGGGTACTTTGTGCCGGCCAGATTCCTTGAGGATCCGCGCACATCACGCATCGCGGGCACCATGACCATAGGACTGCTCGCGTCACTGACCGTGGTGAACGCGGTGGTGTCAGGCCAGGGCCTTGCTGCCGACGCGAGGCTCGGCGCGCTTGCCGCAGCCGCAATCGCCTTGGCGCTCCGGGCCCCTTTCCTTGTGGTGGTCATCGCCGGAGCCGGCACCGCGGCCCTGTTGCGGTTCCTCGGCTGGAGCTAACCGCACACCAACCGCGCCGGATAGTGACTCAGGTCACTTCAACCATAAGGTGCCGGTTGTACTATGAGATCGGCTTATGCAGTTGGCCATGGCATTCCCTATGAACGGCGACCATGGAAAATCAGCTGCATCCTGCAGGCGGCTTGGCGGGCAAGCCCCGCCACAAGAATGCCCGACGGCGGGCGGGCCTGCCTGCCAAACGCTTCTTCAGGCGCTTCGCCAGGCTTTCGGACGTTCCGCAAGAGGACCTTGAATTTCTTTCCCAAAGGCTGCGTGAGGCACTCGACATCGATCCGGCGTCGTCCGTGCCGACACTGCAGGCCCTGGTGCATCAGGAAATCCGCAGGCGGGGAGACCCCGGCAACGCCTAGCGCAGGCACCCTCCGGGTGCCATGTGTGGTGCACTGGAAGAGAGGCAGCCCACACCCAGGCGGCCACTAAAGGAGGAATCGAGATGGACGAACAGTCACGGCCGCTTGAGCCGCAGGACGGCCAGGGCACCGAGGATGCCGGCAGGAACGCCAGGGAAGAACAGGGCGCCGGAGTGCCGGCGGCGGAGCAGACGGGAAAGCATCGGGCCGCCTACCTTGATCCCCGGGGTTCGGAGTCGACCCGGGAGTTGCGGGACACGGCAAGGAGGCGCCGCGATGCCGAAGAAAAACTCCAGCAACACCTGATGGAAGCGAAGGATCACGTTCCCAACGAGTTCCATGAGCAACACCACGGGCATGAAGGACATGGGTACCCGGGCCATGAACACGCCGGTCATGAACAGCACAGTGATGAACAGCGTGAGATGCAAAAACAGCACCAAGGCCCAGACCAGCCTGAACACGGCGGGGCTGAGGAAGCGAACAAGGGCAGGGGATAACTCCGACGGCGAGGTGCTGCCGGAGCGGCAGTTGGCTAAGCGACTCCGTGGGCGGTGCCGCCAGGCGAGACGGCCCTGCGGTACGTTTCTTCCACACCCATTTCATACCAAACCTGCGCGCCGAACTCAGGCTCGGGGGTATCGAGGTTCTGGTACAGGGCGTCAAGCAGTTCGACGAGTTCCCCGGCCTCCAGTGTAGGAAGGACTTCCTCCGGCCCGCGGGGATCGGTGAGGTAGTGGAGAAGCTTCGAGTGATTCATTGCAGCGCAGCCGTCGAACGGCGGATAGGCACAGAGTGCATGGGTCGCTCCCGCTGGAAGTACCGAGGCTGGCTGCCTAACCCCAAGTGGCAGTCTATTGCACCTTCCCGGCGCTAACAACGAAATCGGCGCTAACAACGAACTCGGCCAACAGCGGGCGGGCCTGCTGCGGGCGGGCCCGCTACAGACTCGGCGCGGCGGCCGGGACTGGCACCAGCACGGGAAGTGGCCGCGACGGGCGCACGGTGCGGATGGCGTCCTCGACAAGCGCCAGCGGCCGGCGCCAGGCATCCGAACCGGGTTCCATGGTGTCCACCACTCCGATCAGCATGGCCAGCAGCCGGAACATGTCCGTCATGGAAATGTCCGTGCGCAGGCTTCCCTGGCCTTGTCCCCGAACCAGCAAGACACCCATGGAATCCATGAGCGATCCCGTGATTCCGGTGAGGAGTTCACGCCGCCCTGCCACCGCGCACAACAGGTTGGCGTCGTCACTTGCCGCTGCCATCAGGGCCTCGAGGACGCGCAGCAGACCGGCTGCCGCGTCGATATCTGCCAGCGCCCCGTCCATGACCGGGTCCACCGTGAGCCGGAGCTGCCGGTTAAGCGCCGCAAGCACCAGTTCCTCCTTGTCCGCGAAGTTGCGAAACAGGGTTGCCGGGCCAACGCCGGCGGTGGTGGCGATGGTTTGGAGTGGCACTTCCGGGCCGAACTCGCGGAAGCACCGGCGCGCCGCCGTGATGATCTTGTCCACGTTCCGCGCTGCGTCTGCGCGGAGGGGCTTTCGGGCGACTGCGAGGCTCATGCCCAAAAGGGTAGCAACGGAGCCTGCGCCCGACACGGTTACTCCGGGGTAGGCGCTTATGTGACGGAGGGCCGCTGCGTCTTCCTAAGTAGTTGCCGGCAGCCGCGTGGGAGACTGGGGGCATGTTGCTTGCATTTTCTGTAGCTCCGTCAGGCGTTCCCAGCGAAGGCTCCCGGCCCAACGACGCCTCAGTGCACGACGCCGTAGCCGCCGCCGTGAAGATCGTCCGGGAGTCGGGGCTCCCCAACCAGACAGATTCCATGTTCACCACCATTGAGGGCGAGTGGGACGAAGTGTTCGACGTCGTTAAACGCGCCACCGAGGCCGTGGGCCGCTACGGCAGCCGCGTCTCACTGGTGATCAAGGCAGACATCAGGCCCGGGTACAGCGGCGAGCTGACGGCGAAAGTGGATCGCCTGGAGAACGCCCTGGCGCAGGAGCCCTAAGCCTTCCCGGAGGGGCTAAAGTATCTGGACCCCCCGCAGCGCCGCGTGCCAAACTGTGCCCATGTTCGAGCACAAGCCCCGGCCGGAGTGGGTTGCCACTGAGGAGTTTCTGTCCAGTGCCGTAGTGCATCCGGACGCCGCGGCCCAGCAGGCCATCCGGACGGCTGCGGAAGCGGGAATGCCGGCCATTGAGGTGGCCCCGAACGCCGGGAAGCTCCTGAAACTCCTGGTCCAGCTGTCCGGCGCGCACCGGATCCTGGAAATCGGAACGCTGGCTGGCTACAGCACCATCTGGATGGGCCGGGGACTTCCGCGCAGCGGCACATTGGTCACCTGCGAGTACCTGCCCCAGCACGCGGAGGTGGCGTGGGCGAATATCGATGCCGCCGGTCTGGGTGAAAGGGTGGAGATCCGGTTGGGTCCTGCGCTGGAGACGCTCGCTGCCCTCGACGAAGAGGAGCGGGAGCCGTTCGACTTCATCTTCATTGACGCCGACAAGCAGAACAACAGCCGCTATCTTGACTGGGCGGTGAAGCTCGGAAGGCCGGGTGCGGTGGTGGTCCTGGACAACACCATCTGGGAAGGGGCGGTCCTGGACCCGGACATCGATCCCGTGAATGCGCCGGGAATCATCGATGCGCTCAAGATGCTCGGGGACCATCCACGGTTGGATGCCACTGTTATCCAGACCGTCGGGTCAAAAGGCTGGGATGGCTTCGCGCTGGCCCGCATTCTTCCGCAATAACAGTAAGTAAGCTGTGGAGATGAGACCGGCGCCCTGCCGGCCATCATTAATGGAGGAAATTCTTGCGCGCGGCACCTACCCCTGTGCTCCTTAGCTCCACCACCGCCGATCTGTCCCCCTGGATTTCGACCCTCGATTCCGTCGCTGCTGCCGTAGGTGACATCCCTGGCCTGCTGTCGCTGGCTGTTCAGGCCGGCCGGACTTGGCCGCAACCCGGGGGAGGGCGGACCGCGGTGCTGTGGGAACTCCTGGCCTCGGTGGCTGCCATTGATGTGGCCGCCGCGCGCGTGTTCGAGCCGCACCTCGATGCAACAGCGATTCTCGCCCAGGCCGGACAGCCGTACCCTGATTTTGGGCCCGGGCAGGAGGGTTCCCAAGACGAAGCCTGGGGTGTGTTCGCCGCGGAAGCCCCCGGCGCCAAGCTTGAGGCGCTCCCCGCCGGCACCGGTGCGGTCCTCACCGGGTCCAAGCCCTGGTGTTCACTTGCAGCGCACCTGGACTGCGCCGTCGTCACAGCCCACACGGACGACGGCGGCCGGGCGGCTTTTGCCGTCAGCCTTCGCCACCCCGGGGTAGCGTGCGAGCAACCGCAGTGGATTGCGCGCGGGTTGCGGGAGATACCCAGCGGAAGTGTCCGCTTCGAGCAGGTCCCGGCATTGCCTTTAGGTGGAAGCGGCTGGTACCACAGTCGCCCGGGCTTCGCGTGGGGCGGGATGGGAGTCGCAGCCTGTTGGTTGGGCGGCGCAGTAGGAGTGGCGCGGGACTACCGTGACAGCCTGCAGGCGGGTTCCGGCACGGGCCGGGAACCTGACCAGGTGGCCCTCGCCGCACTTGGGGAGGTTGACCGCACCCTTACTGCCGCGCTGCAGTATCTTGCCTGGACTGCCGCCCGCTTGGATGACGGGACCCTCGGTGGCGGGGCAAACCAAAGCACGTGGAGCGAGGCCCAGCGGGTCCGTGGAACTGTAGCCGCCGCCGTCGAACGTGTCCTCACCCTGGTCGGCTCCAACCGGGGTCCAGGCCCGCTCGCCTTCGACGAACCGTATGCCAAGAGAATGGCGGACCTGGCACTCTACGTACGCCAGCATCATGGCGCACGCGATGACGCCCAGCTGGGGCGGCTCACGCTCAAAGGAGACTGCCCGTGGTGACCTTTTCGCACACAGACGCAGGAACCAGCGAGGCCGCCTGGGCTGCCAGCGGCCTGTCCGCAACGCCCGAGCTGCCGCTCGATCCCACCGAGTTGGCGGCCATGCGCTTTATCGTGCTCGCGGCACATCCCGACGACGAGACACTCGGCGCCGGAGGGTTCATGGCCTCGATGGTGGCATTGGGGGCCAAGGTGGAAGTCCTGCTCTGCACCGCGGGGGAGGGGTCACACCCGGATTCACCCACCACCACTCCTGAACAGCTGGCGCAGGTCCGGCTGGCTGAGTTTTCACAAGCCCTCACAGTCCTCGGGTTGAAGGATCACTGGACGTTCCTCGACCTGCCGGACCGCGGGCTTGCCGGGCAGTCAGAAACGATCGCCCGCGCTGTCCGCGACTCTGCGCGGCGGCTGCGCGGTGCAGCCCAACCGTTGGTCCTCGTTGCGCCGTACCGGGCAGACGGGCACGGGGACCATGACGCGGTAGGCGCGGTGGCCGCGGAGGTAGCCCGGGAGGATGGGCACGCGCTGCTGGAATATCCCATCTGGTTCTGGCATTGGGCGACCACCCAGGACCAGGAGTGGCGGGGCTGGGCCCGTTACCACCTGGCCGAATCCGCTCGCCAAGCCAAAGGGCGGGCCATGGCTGAGCACACAACACAGGTGCGGCCGCTATCACCGCTGCGCGGGGACGAAACACTGCTCAGCAAAGAATTCCTGGAGCACTTCTCGCGCAGCTTCGAGGTGTTTGCCTGGACACCCGCGGTAAATACCTCGGAACAGGTGCACTCCAGCAGTGATGCCGAGGTGGTCTTTGACAGGGTCCACGACGGCTCCACAGATCCGTGGAACTACACCCGAAGCTGGTACGAGCGCCGCAAACGGGCACTCACCCTTGCCGCACTTCCCGATACTTCCTACGAAAACGGCCTGGAAGTGGGGTGTTCCATCGGAACCCTTACGGCCGAGCTGGCCGCCCGGTGCCGCAACCTGCTGGCCGTGGACGCCAGTGGGTCCGCGGTGCGGCAAGCCGGGCAGTTGCTGGAGGGCAGCCCCGGTGTCCGTGTGGAACAGCGCATCCTTCCGGGCGACTGGCCGAAGGGTAACTACGACCTGGTGGTGGTTTCCGAAGTGGGCTACTACCTGGCGCCTGGGGAGCTCGCCGCACTGTGGGACCGGGTGGAGGCGTCCCTGAAACCGGGGGCAACCCTGCTCCTGTGCCATTGGCGGCACCCGATCAGCGGCTGGGAACTCGACGGCGACACAGTCCATTCGCTGGCCCGGCAGAGGTTGGGCTGGCGAACGGCAGGGCTCTACCAGGAACGCGACTTTGTGCTGGAAGTATTGATTGCCCCCGGACAGAAGGCACCGGCATGACGTTGTCGCCCCCGGTGGGGGATGAAGCGGCTTCCGTAGGCTTCAATCCACGCAGCATCCAGCAGGTGGCAGTGGTAATTCCGGTGCACAACGAGGAGCAACACCTCCGGCCCGCGCTTGCCGCCGTGGACTGCGCCGCAGACCTGCTTGGGTCCCAACGTCCAGGTGTTGAGGTGCAGGTGATGATTGTCCTGGACAGCTGCACAGACCGGTCACCTTCCATAGCCGCGGCAATGGCGAAAGCCGACACCCGATTCCGGATCCTGCCCGTCAGCTTTGGCAGTGTCGGAAAGAGCCGGCAGGCCGGCGTCAATGCAGCGCTGAAGAGACTGCGTGCCCGTTCCCACGACGGCCAGGCGGCTGCGGGTGATCCGATGCAGCGGGTTTGGGTGGCGAACACCGACGCCGATTCGTCGGTGCCCGGGCACTGGCTGGTCCGGCAGCTGGAACTGGCCGCAGCCGGAAGCGACGCTGTCCTTGGCACTGTGCACCCGGACCCGCACGGTATGCCCCACGAACTCATTGCCCGGTGGCGTGCACGGCATGACCATGGGGAGGACCATCCGCACGTGTATGGGGCCAACCTCGGGGTTCGCGCCTCGTCCTACCTCGCCGCGGGCGGGTTCCCCGGTGTCGCATTCGATGAAGACCGCGGCTTGGTGAACCGGCTCCGTGCCAGCGGCGCCGGCATTACTGCTACAGATACGACGCGCATTCTTACGTCTGGACGGATCTCCGGACGGGCGCCCAAGGGTTTTGCCGCCTATCTTTTGTCGTTGGCCCGATCGTAGCCCTTGCCACAGGAAGCCCGGATCGGGGCACGCAAAAGGGCTGTTGCCTTTAGGCAACAGCCCTTTTGCGGTCAAAAAGTCAATCTCACGACTGAATCGTCATCCCCGGTTTAGACCAAATCGGGAGCGCTGGAAACGATGTAGTCAGCCGCGGCTGGCCCGGTCATGGAAAGGTTGTTGCTGTCGGGGTTGATACCGGCTTCGTGCATGGCCTCCCAAAGGGCGGCCGGCTCATGGAGTTCAACCTTCTGCAGGAGGCACCAACTGGTATAAAGGCCGTATAGCTCGTCGCGTCCCAGGCCCAGGCCGGGCTCCTTATCGGGGATAACTGCTTCGGCAAGAAACTGTTCAAAATGGGTAGCAGGCATGTCCGCTCATTTAAGGGTTGACCGAGATGCCGCCGTCTGCTTCAGCGGACCTGCCGGTATCCAGAGGATCCCGGCGAGGTATTCAAGAAAGTATTGCAGCTCGCTGCGATTTGTCCAGTCGAACCTGTCCAGTGCGGCCTCAAGCCATGGGAGTTTGAGGGGGCCGACGGCGACTGGGGGGACTGGCCTCGGTCTCAGGAGAGGCCATCTCACCGCCGACCCCGCTTCGCCCCGGGTTCGGTGCAACCCGGAAAACTGAACAGGACCTTCAAGATGAATTTTCCTCCATCCTGAAGGTCCTGCCTAGTCCCTCTGTTGGCCCCTTTAGCCGGGGCGTACACCTGTCCTCCTAGGCGCTTCCGCCCCTTGGGCCGCCGTCGGACCCTGTGTTGCCGGCACGGTGCTGCACCTTCTCGCGGATCCTGTCGCGGTGGCTCTCCCCGGGCCGTTGGCCGTTCTGCCCGTCGACATCGGACTGTCCGTCCTGGTCCCCATCGGAACCGTTCTGGCCCTGCTGGCCGTTCTCGGCGGCGTACTTCTCCCGCAGGTCACGGCCGTGCTTGATGTCATCCTCGATCTGCTGCTGCAGCTTTTCGCTCTTCTTGGTGTCGCGTGGCGGCAGCTGGATGGTCTCCTCCGCCTTGATGCCGGCCTGGAGTTCGCGTCCCCGCTCCACCTCGGCGTCAAACTCTGCGCCGAACAGCAGCGACATGTTCAGGATCCAGAGCCACAGGAGCATGATGATCACGCTGCCCAGGGCTCCATAGGTCTTGTTGTAGTTTCCAAAGTTGCCAACGTAGAAGCCGAAAGCCAGCGAGGCGACCAGGAAGATCACCAGGGCGATGGCCGAGCCCATGCTCATCCAGCGGAACTTGGGCTGCTTGACGTTGGGGGTGGCGTAGTAGAGGACCGCAATGATGGCAATGATCAGGATGACCATCACCGGCCACTTGGCGATGTTCCAGACGGCGAGGAAGGCGCCGCTGAGTCCGATCAGTCCGCCCACTGCCTCGGAAACCGGGCCGCTGAGGACCAGCATGCCGGCCAGAAGCGCCACGATGACCACGGCGAGGAGGGTGACGGCAAGCATCGTGCCCCGAAGCTTAACGAACGGCCGGCCCTCATCCACCTCGTAGATCCGGTTCATGGCCCGGCCAAAACCACCCACGTAGCCTGAAGCGGACCAAAGGGCGGTGACAATGCCGATCACCAGGGTGAACCCGGCCGCCGGCGCGCTTGTCAGTTCAGTAATGGGGCCGCTGATCGTGCTGACCGTCTCTGCCGGGGCGAAGCCGCGCACGATCTCAAGCAGGGCATTGGTGGTCTTCTGGGGATCACCAAAAAGGCCAAGGAGGGAGACCAGCGCCAGCAGGGCGGGAAACAGGGAAAGGACCGCGTAGTACGTCAAACCCGCAGCCAGGTCCGGGCACTGGTCCTTGCTGAACTCGCGCAAGGTCTTCTTAGCGATGTACTTCCAGGACGGCTTGTAGAGATCCCTGGGGCTGTCGGGCTTCCTTGCGTCGTCGGGTGCCGGAGCCTGGGCCGCCTTCGCGGTACTGGTCTCGGAATCGTCGTGAGTGGCCATGGGGCGTCCTCTCAATCAGGGGGCGAAGCCAACAGGCCGACCCCGGGAAACGGTGCCGGCCTGTTGGACAGGGCTATTGCCTTTGCGGTGCCTAGCCAGGCGGGCTAGGTGTTTTGGACGTTGTCTTTGGCGTCTGTGGCGCGGTCTTTGACGTCGGTGGCGGCTTGTTGGCCTTCGGTTTTGACGTTTTGTGCGGCGTCGGTGGCGGTGGCCTTGACGTTTTCCATGGCTTCCTGGGCGGGTTCCTTCAGGTCCTGGGCGACGGTTTTGGCGGCGTCGGTGACCTGGGTTGCCAGGGGCTGGGCTGCGGTTTTGAGTTGGTCCGCGGCTTCGCGTTCTTTCTGGCTTGGCGGGATCAGGGAGGAGACCAGCAGCCCGGCGCCGAAGGCGATGAGTCCGGCGGCCAGGGGGTTGCCGGCGGTTTTGGCTTTGACCTGGTCCGGGGCGGCGCTGACGGTGTGGCCGGCGTCGGAGAGTTTGGCCGAGACGGTGTCGGTGGCCTGGTGCAGGCTGTCCCCGGCCGAGCTCATGGCGTTGCTGGTGTGTCCGGCGCCGGCGGAGGTTGTGTCGTGGACCTTGGTGGTGGCGGTGTCTGCTGCTCCCATGATTTTCTCCTTCACCCCGGTGACGGCATCGCGGACTTTGTCGGTTTGGCGGTGCACGATGTTGGACGGGGTGACTTTGTCGGCTACGGCGTCGACGTTGGTGCCCAGGCGTGCCCGGGTCGCTTCGATGTCTGCTCGGATGACGTCAGGGTTTTCGCTCATCGGTTTACCTCACCTGGTTTTAGGGTTGGGGGAATTTCTGAGAGGGTTTCGCCTGTTTGGGGCAGGCCCTTGATCTGCTTGAGTTCCTTGCGGCCGATCGAGGCCAGGACTGCGGCGATGATCGCCCAGATCACGGCGACGATCAACGCGGCCCAGCCCAGGGCCATGACGGCGCCCAGGGCCCACATCAGGGCAAGGGAGAGGAAGAGCAGGACGAAGTGTCCGCCTACGCCGGCGCCGGCGAGCATGCCTGCGCCCTTGCCGGCCCGGGAGGTGGATTGCTTGAGTTCGGCCTTGGCCAGCTCCACTTCCTGGCGCATCAGGGTGGACAGGTCCCGGGTCACATCACCGAGCAGATCGCCCAGGGACGCGTTGTCCGCTTTCACATGCGCCGCGCTGGGCGGCGGCTCAGGAATCTGGCTACTCATCACAGACCACCCGTCTGGCCACCCCGGGTGCGGTCCTGGGTGAGGGGATCGTTCGCCATGGGATCGTCAGCAAGCGCTCGGTCCCGCAGCGGGTCGTCGGACAGCTGGTTGCCGGACCAGGGTTCCTCCACCAGTTGCGGGCTGTCGAGCCCACTGGCCGGACCGGCGGACTCGGAGTAGCCGCTGCCCGGTGCGCCGCCGTCGTAGCCTGCCGTGGTGGTGGCCGGGGCGGGGAGTTGCACGGGCGGGGGAGGGACGGTTCCACCGGCAACGGGGTAGGACTGGCTGTACTGGTCCCCGTACGTGCTGCCGGAGTACTGTCCGGACAGGCCTCCGGCACTGGTGCCGGCAGACGAGGGGGAGGCCTCCGGCGCGCCTGCGGTGAGGCCGCGGGTGAGGCGTCCGGCCAGGACGCCGGCGCCTGCTGCGAGGAGCAGGAAGGTGCCGGGGCGGTTGCGGGCGAAGCGCTGGACCTCGTTCAGGAGGTCACCGGGCTCGCGGTTCTCCAGCCAGGACGCTATTGAGGAGGTGCGTTCAGCTGCCTGCCGGACCAAGTCGCTGGCCATGCCCTGCTGGTCCGGGGCGCTGGCCATGCTGTGCAGCTGGCTGGAAATGTTGCGGATGCCTTCGGCCGCTTTCTGCTTCTGTGTGCCGGCCTGGCTGGTCAGCCCCGACTTGGCCTGGTGCAGCAAATCCTGCGCATTGGACTTCGCCTCCTGCGCCACGTTCGCGGCCTCGCTCTTGGCCGTCTCCGCCACGTTCTGCGCCGATCCTTTGGCGGTCCGGGCTACGTCGGCTGCTTCTTCCTTGGCTGCATCCTTTCGGGATGAACCAGCGGCGTCCCCGGCCTGGGCGTCACTGGCCTGGGCGTAGCCGGTCTGGCTCTCGCCGGTGAGGGGAGTGGCGGTGGACGGGAAGGTGGCGGGCTCCCGCTCGCCAGGAATTCCTGTGCTGGCCGGAGGGGCCGTGTAAGCGGGATCCTCGGACCATTGGTTCTCTGTCATCTTCGCTCTCTTTCCAAGAAGGCCGGTTGTTGAATCAAGAACCAGCAATACTGGCCGTAAAATGATAAGCATGATTACTAATAAAAGGTAAGTACCCTTGCTAAGCGAGTTATAACCGTTCCAAAAATGTCAGCCGGAATGGCCATGGCCTGCCCGGTCACAGCGAAGTGGAAAGTGGTGGGAAAAATGGACACAGCTCCATGGGTATGGGTGATAGTTGCCGTTGTTGTGGTGGTGCTCATCGTGGTGCTGCTTCTGGCCGGAGGAAGGCGCCGGAAAGCAATGCAGGAGAAGCGGGACCAGGAGCACCGGGAAAAGGCTGCCGAGATCCGGCGCGAAGCCGAGAATATGGAAATTGATGCCCGCGAACGGGAGGCCAAGGCCATTCGGGCCCGTGCGGACGCCGAACAGGCCAAGGTTGACGCGGCGCGCCTCCAAAAAGAAGCTGAACAGCGCAGCCACGAGGCGCAGTCCCTGCGCGGAGATGTTGCCAGCCATACCCGCAAGGCGGACGAGATCGACCCCGACGCCGGAGTGGACCGCAGCCGGCGCCACGATACTCCTGCCGGCAGCGACAGGCGGTACGTGGACAATACACCTGACGGCACCGCGCATCCGAACACTGGAAATCCAGATGCCGGCCAGACGAACGCTGGACAATCGAACATCGGACAGTCCGACGTCGAGCCTGGCCGCGGCGCACACCGGGAAGCGACAGCTGCAGGTGCCAATGCGGAAATTCCTGAGGATGAATCCGGGCTGAGGCGTCAGCCTGGCCCCGGGAACACTTCCGCCGGGCGGGATGTACGGGGAGAGGAAAATCCGCGCATCTAGTCCGGCTGTCCCGGTGGTGGAATCAACCGCGGGATAGTCGCTGCGGCGTAGCTAAGGCTTGCGCGGCTTCAGGACGGGGGAAGGGGCTGCCCCTTCCCCCGTTCCCATGCCCTGGAGGAGTTCCTTGACGGCGTCGATGGAGGACACCTGCGGTTCCCACCCCAGGATGCGCCGGGCCCGGCTGGTGTCCATGATGGGTGCGCCGGCGGCCATCTCCACCCAGCCTGAATCGGTGGGCTGGATCCTTGCCCGCCACGTCAGGTCCACCACCGCGTGGAGCAGCCGCATGGGGATGGGCAATATTCTCTTCGCCCCGAGGATGCGGGCCAGTTCCTGGGGATTCAGGACGGGCTCTGCGGCGATGTTGAAGGCGCCACTGGCCCGCTGGTCCACGGCCCGCCAGTAAGCCTCTGCGACGTCGTCCGCATGAACTGCCTGGAAAACCAGGTTGTCCGGGGCCGGCAGCAGCGGGAGCCAAGGTTTCCGCGGGACGAGCCGCGGAAAAATGTGCCCAAGGAAGTACCTGCCGATCTCACTTCCCGCCCGGCCCTGGAAAATGAGGCCCGGCCGGAGCCGGGCCACCGAAACGTCCGGATGTGCGGCGGCGAATTCATCCAGCAGTTTTTCCTGCTCGGCTTTGTGCCGGCTGTAGTGGGAGCCTGCCATTCCGGTTGCCGGCCAGGACTCGTCCCTGCGCGGCTCCTTGCTTGACTTGCTGTAGGCGCCCACGGAGGACGCGCAGACAACCTGCTTCACGCCTGCCCTGCCGGCAGCTTCCAGCGCGTTCTTCGTGCCGGTGACATTGGTCCGGTGCAGGAGGTCCAGGTTGTGGTTCGGCTGGATTTGCCACGCCAGGTGGACCACTGCGTCAACGCCCGCGAGGGCCTTTTCCAGCTTCTGCCCGTCCTGCTCCAGGCCCACGTCCAGGGTGTGCCACTCCACGCCGGCGTAGGGCGCCAGTGAGGTGTCGGGGAGCCTGCGGCTGATGCCCACAAGCTGCAGGCTGCCGGGCTTCCGGGCGAGTTGGCCCTGCAGGTTGCGCAGCAGTGCTGTTCCGGCGTTTCCGCTTGCTCCGGTGATGGCGATGCGCATGGCAAAACTCCTTGGCGGGTTGGTCCGGTCGCCGCTTATATTCCGAGCCTACAGCGGAGAAGGATTGTTTTATAAGCAACCTTATGATTTGCTGCTTCTAAGTCTTGCCGCAGGCTTTCGGAACCAGACCGAGGGAAACCAACACTCATGCCCGAATCCTTTGCCGCACTTGCCATGGATGCTGCGCCTGTCCATCGCCAACAGCCGGAACCGGCACAACAACAAAGTCCTCCCGCCACTTCAGGGCGGCTGCGGGAGACATTCGAAAACGACCTGGTCCTGCGCTACCTGGACCTCGCCGAAGCCCTCGCTGCGCGGTTTGAAGCCCGCGGGAGGGAACGCGCAGACCTGAACCAGGTGGCCTACCTGGGCCTGGTGAAAGCGGCCCGCGGCTTTGACCAGGCCAAGGGCGAAAGTTTCCCCGCCTATGCCGCTCCCACCATCACGGGGGAACTCAAGAGGTACCTCCGGGACCGGACGTGGGTTGTTCGCCCGCCGCGCCATATCCAGGACCTGAGGACCCGGCTGTTCCGGGCGGAGCCCGAGCTGACCCAGTCGTTGGGCCGGAACCCCAGCGTTGCGGAACTGGCCGGCGAGCTGGGGACTGATCCCGCGGAAGTGCAGGAAGCGATTTCGGCGTCGAGCAGCATGCATCCGGATTCCCTGGACGCGGTGAACCCGAACTCCGACGCACCCTCCATCGGAGAAGTGCTGGCATGCCCGGACACGCCACTCGAGCGGCTTGAGGAACTGGCATGCCTGCGGGACGCCATGCAGGACCTGGACGACTCGGACCGCGAGCTTTTGTACCGGCGCTACTTCTGCGAGGAAACGCAGGTGCAGCTGGGGAAGCGGTTGGGGATGTCCCAGATGCAGGTATCCCGACGCCTGGCGAAGGTGCTGGTGGAACTGCAGCGGCGCTTGGAGACAAGCGCCCAGTTCTCCCGGCCTGAGGACATGGCCGGCAATGGAACCTCAACCCACGCCGGGCAAGCCGGCGGTATGGGCAGTCCGGTTGCGCCGTTCCGCCAGGCCCGGAACGCAGGGCACCAGGGCATTGCCCGCACTGGCGGCCGCCGCCTCGGCGGCACGCGGACCCGGTAGCAGGGGATCAGGTGGCAGCAGTCCCCCCAGCACGCCCTCGGGAGTGTGGCCATGGCGGAATTTCCGGCGACAGTGGGTTTCTGAGGACAGTGCACTTTCTGGGGACAGAGCAGCTTGTTACGACGGCGGTACGCCGTTTCGAAGGCGCCGGTGCGGGCCTGGGCGGAAAGGCTGGAAGAGCCCTGAAAGGAGCAACTGCAGCGCCCCAATCCCTATCTTGCCTGTTCAAACGGGTATCAGAACAAGCCTCTACAGCCGAAAAAGCCTGCGGCGCTGTTTAGGAGCAGGAGCAGGAGGGAACAGGTTGTTTATGGGAAGCTCTGAAACCTCCAAGCTCCGGGCTGTCCTGTTCGACCGGGACGGGACCCTGGTGGTCGATGTGCCCTACAACGGGGACCCCGGCAAAGTACGGCCCATGGCCGGCGCCAAGGCTGTGCTGGACAGCCTGCGGGCGGACGGCATTGCCACCGGCGTGATCAGCAACCAGTCGGGCATTGCCCGCGGGCTGATTACGGCCGAGGACGTGGCAAAGGTCAATGCACGCGTGGAAGAACTGCTGGGACCGTTCGACGTGTGGGAGGTCTGTCCGCATGCCGAACAGGATGGCTGCGACTGCCGCAAACCTGCTCCCGGGATGGTGCACAGCGCCTGCCGCAAACTTGGTATCACAGAACCCGAAGCCGCCCTGATCGGGGACATCGGTGCCGACGTGGGTGCCGCGGAAGCGGCAGGGGCCACCGGAGTACTGGTGCCCACCCCCGTGACACGCGTCGAAGAGGTAGCCGCTGCGCGGCTGGTCGCACCGGATCTTGCCTCCGCCGTCGGACTGCTGCAGGGGACCGCCTGATGGGGCGCGTCCTGGTGGCCCGGCTGGACAGCATGGGCGACGTCCTGCTGGCCGGTCCCGCTGTCCGGGCAGTGGCAAACGGGCGGGCACAGTACGGCGGCAGCACCAACCACGTGGTGATGCTGTGCGGCCGGCAGGGTGAAGCTGCGGCCGCGATGCTCCCTGGGGCCGCAGATGTCTACAGCTGGGACAGCCCCTGGATCATGAACCCGGCGCCCAGGATGACCGGCCCGCATGCCGACCGGCTGATCGAATATGTCCGCAATTCCCGGATCACCGAAGCCGTCATCCTTACGTCCTTCCACCAGTCACCGTTGCCGCTGGCGCTGTTGCTTCGGCTGGCCGGAGTGGAGCGCATCACGGGGGCCTCAACTGACTACGCAGGTTCACTGCTGGACGTACGCCTCAAGCCCGGTGAGGACTTTCCGGAAGACCAACCCGAGGCGGAACGGGCGCTGGGCATTGCCGAGGCCGCCGGTTTCCGGCTGCCAGCCGGGGACGACGGGAAGCTGCACGTCGACTCCGTCCCCGACGTAACCGACCTGGTAGGCGACGAGCCCTACGTTGTGGTCCACCCCGGAGCGGCCGTCCCCGCAAGGGCGTGGCCCCCGCTGCACCATGCAGCCGCCGTCGAACTCCTCCAGGGCGCTGGGTACCGCGTGGTGGTGACCGGCGGCCCGGCGGAAAAGTCATTGACCGCCACGGTGGCCGGCCCCTCGGCCCTGGACCTGGGCGGACGCACCGATCTTTCCACTATGGCTGGCGTGATGGCCGGCGCCGATGCCGTGGTCAGCGGCAACACCGGGCCTGCCCACCTGGCAGCTGCGGTGGGAACCCCCGTGGCATGCCTGTTTTCCCCCGTGGTCCCGGCCATCCGCTGGGCGCCCTACGGCGTGCCCCTGGAACTCCTCGGGGACCAGAACGCCCCCTGCCGCATGTCCCGCGCCCGGGTTTGCCCCGTCCCCGGCCACCCCTGCCTCGACTCGGTCCCGCCGGAAGAAGTGGTGGCCGCGGTGGAGCGCCTGATCAGCGGGGTGAGCTCCTTCAGCACCCATGTGAGTACCCGTAGAAAGGCCCGCAACAGATGAGAATCCTGCTCTGGCATGTTCACGGTTCCTGGACGGACGCGTTTGTCCGCGGCCGTCATGAGTACCTGCTCCCCGTCCTGCCCGAAGGTGGGACCTGGGGACTGGGCCGCGCCGGGAGGGACTGGCCGGACTCCGCGCGGGAGGTGGATCTGGCGACGCTCGACGCCGACGCCGTGGACGCCGTCGTCCTTCAACGGCCCGAAGAGATCGACGAAGTGGTCCGCACGCTGGGGCGCATGCCCGGCGTCGACCTTCCGGCCGTGTTCGTCGAACACAACACCCCCAAGGGCAACTTCCCGAACATCAGCCATCCGCTCGCTGGCCAAAACAGCATCCCCGTTGTCCACGTGACCCATTTCAACCGGTTGGCCTGGGACAACGGCTCCGCTCCCACCACCGTGATCGAGCACGGCATCCCCGACCCGGGGCAGCTCTACACCGGCGAGCTGCCCGAACTGGGCGTCGTGATCAACGAACCCGTCCGCCGCGGCCGCGTTACTGGTACGGACCTGTTGCCCGCCTTTGCCTCTGTGGCACCGCTGCAGGTGTTCGGCATGAAGACGGACGGCCTGGCCGAAGCCACCGGAATCGAACCTTCACTGCTGACAGCCCGGGGCGACCTGAAAACCGTTGAGCTGCACCGGGAACTGGCCCGCTGCCGGGTCTACGTCCATCCGATGCGCTGGACCTCGCTGGGCCTGTCCCTCCTGGAAGCCATGCATCTGGGCATGCCGGTGGTGGTGCTGGCGGCCACGGAGGCCCCCCGGGCGGTGCCGCAGGAAGCCGGCATTGTTTCCGCGGACGTCGACGAACTGCTCCGCTGCGCAGCGCGGCTGGTTGCCAATCCGGATGAAGCCCGACGGCGGGGACTTGCCGCCCGTGAGGCGGCGCTGGAGCGTTACGGCCTGGGCAAGTTCCAGGACCGCTGGGATGAGCTCCTGGCGGACCTGCGGACCCGGCCCCGGCACTCCGACAACGGACGTCCGGGCGAGCGGATCCTCGTTCCGGCGCGGGAGAGGAAGACCCCATGAAGATCGCCATGATTTCCGAGCACGCCAGTCCGCTGGCGGCACTTGGAGGGGTGGATGCCGGCGGACAGAACGTGCACGTTGCCGCGCTGTCGGAAGCCCTTGCCAAGCGGGGCCACCACGTCACCGTCTATACGCGAAGGGACGGAACGGAGCTCCCCGGGAGGGTGCGGGTGGGACGGCGCCTCGAGGTGGTCCACGTCGACGCCGGCCCTGCCCGGCACGTGCCCAAGGACGAGTTGCTGCCCTACATGGGCGAACTCGCTGACGGTGTGGCCGCCGACTGGGGCCAGCGGCCGCCGGACGTGGTGCACGGGCACTTCTGGATGTCCGGCCTTGCCGCCCTCGACGCGGCCCGCCGGCCGGACACCAATTACCGGGTGCCAATGCTGCAGACCTTCCACGCGCTGGGAACCGTCAAGCGCAGGCACCAGGGTGCCGAGGACACCAGCCCCGAGGCGCGCCGCTGGCTGGAACCAGGGGTGGGCCGCTCTGCGGACCGGATTATCGCCACCTGTTCGGACGAGGTTTTCGAGCTCAAGGCCATGGGCATCGCCACCGGCAAGATCTCCATCGCGCCCTGCGGTGTGGATCTTGGCTTCTTCTCACCGGAGGGTCCGGCCGCCGCGCGGAAGCGCCGCTACCGGATCCTGTCCGTAGGGCGGCTGGTGCCCCGCAAGGGCGTGGACCTGGTCATCCGTTCGCTCCCGTACCTCAAGGCGGCCGGATTCGAGGACGTCGAACTCCTGATCGTGGGCGGCGGCGACTCGAACGGGATGCACGCCGACCCGGAAATCCGCCGCCTCATGGACCTTGCGGCCCAGCTTGGCGTATCGGAGCAGGTAACCCTGCAGGGCCAGGTGTCCCGGGCTGAAATGCCCGGCATCTTCCGCAGCGCCGACGCCGTCGTGTGCGCACCCTGGTACGAGCCCTTCGGCATCGTCCCGCTGGAGGCCATGGCCTGCGGTGTGCCCGTGGTGGCAGCCGCGGTGGGCGGTCTCCGGGACACGGTGGTGGACCATGCCACGGGCCTGCATGTGCCGCCCAAGGACCCTGAAGCCATTGCGTCGGCCCTGTCGCTGCTTCTGGAAAACCCCGACCTCAGGGCCAAGCTCGGCCAGGCCGGCGAGCGCCGGGCCCGCACCCGCTACTCCTGGGACCGGGTGGCAGCGGAAACCGAAAAGGCCTACCAGTTGGCCGTGGCCGGCGTCCAGAAAAGCGCCCAGGCGGGCGCTCCGGCCGGGATCGTACCGATGGAAGGAGCCGCACTGTGACTGCCGAATCATCCCTGCGTGAATCAAGCCTGCGCGAAGCAGACCTCCGCACACTGATGGTGCCGCCGGCGCTGCCTGCGGTGCTCCCGGGAGCCACGTTCGTGGACCCCGCCAGTGCGGACGCCGTCCGCACCCACCTGGACAACGTGCTTCCGGCACTCGAATCGCTGCGCAGCCAGTCCGGCCGGCTTGCCGCCTGGGGTGTGGAGCTGGCCCAGCGCCTGCTTCGCGGGCATCGGCTCCTGGCGGCAGGAAACGGCGGCTCGGCCGCGGAGGCGCAGCACCTGACCGCCGAATTGGTGGGGCGGTTCGACTCCGAGCGGGTGCCCTTCTCCGCAATTTCCCTGCATGCCGAGTCGTCCGCCGTCACCGCGATCGCCAACGACTACGGGTACGACGACGTCTTTGCCCGGCAGGTGCGGGCGCACGGCCGTTCGGGCGACGTGCTGATGCTGCTGTCCACCAGCGGCAAGAGCCCCAACCTGCTGCGGGCTGCGAGAGCTGCCTCCCGCCTCAACGTGACCACCTGGGCGCTTACCGGCTCCGGACCCAACCCCTTGTCCGAGGCCTGCGACGAGGCGGTCATGGTTGACGCCTTGAACGCCAATGCCCAGGAAGGGCACCTGATCGCGCTGCACGCCGTCTGCCGTGCCTTCGACCTTGAGGTTGCCCGGCACACTCCGTCCCTGGCCGCCGGGCCGGCAAAAGGAGGCCCGCGATGAGGATCGTTGTGGTGGGCGACGTGATGCTCGACGTCGACCTTTCCGGTGAAGCAACCCGGCTCAGCCCTGACGCGCCGGTTCCCGTGGTGGACGTTTCGGGCGTCCGCCGCCGTGCGGGAGGTGCGGGCCTGGTGGCGCGCATGCTCGCGCAGGACGGCTGGCCTGTCACCTTGGTGACAGTCCTGGGGGATGACGACGCCGGCAACCAGCTCCGTGCGCACCTCGCCGGGGTGCGGCTCGTGGCGGGGGCGAGCGGCTACCCCTCGCCGGTCAAGACCCGCGTGCGGGCGGGGTCCCATGCGGTGGTCCGTTTCGACCAGGGCTGCGAAAAGACACCGGTCCCCGACGTCAGCCCCGCCATGCTCCGTGCAGTGGAGAAAGCCGGCGTGGTCATCGTTGCCGACTACGGCAGGGGACTGGCGGCCAACCAACAGCTGCGGGACGTGCTCGCACGGCTTGCCGGCGAGGTGCCCATCATCTGGGATCCGCACCCCTCCGGGCCCGAACCGGTGCCGGGCGTCGCCGTCGTGACGCCGAACATTTCCGAAGCCACCAAGGCAGTGCAGTCCGGAGCCGGCAACCTTACCGACCGGGATGACCCTGCGGCCGCCGTTGCGGAGGTCCTGCTGGAGCGTTGGCGCAGCCAGGCCGTCCTGGTGACGAAGGGCGAGGAGGGGGCCGTCCTGCTGCAGCAGGGGGAGGCCACTTCCCGCACCGTTCCCGCGCCGCGGGTGGAAGCGGGCGATCCCTGCGGCGCCGGCGACCGCCTGGCCGCCAGCCTTGCGGTGCACCTCCTGGCCGGCCGCGACCTGCCGGAGGCAGCGGCCCTGGCTGTCCATGACGCCGCGGATTTCCTGGCTGCCGGCGGGGTGGCGGCACTGCCGGAGACAAGTGAAACCAATGACGCCGCGGGTCCGCGCCCCGCGCCGGCCCGGCGGACCACGGAGCCGCTGCTGCTGGCCCGCTCGGTGCGCGAAAGCGGTGGAAAGGTGGTGGCCACCGGCGGCTGCTTCGACCTGATCCACGCAGGCCACATCCGGTCCCTCACGGCAGCCCGGGAACTGGGCGACTGCCTGATCGTATGCCTGAACTCCGATGATTCCGTGCGGCGGCTCAAAGGCCCCGAGCGGCCCATCATCGGCCAGCACGACAGGGCGGAACTGCTCCTGGCCATGGAATGCGTGGACGCGGTGATGGTCTTCGACGAGGACACCCCCGAGGCCGTCCTGGACCGGCTCCGCCCCGATATCTGGGTCAAGGGCGGCGACTACAAGGGCGCCCGCCTCCCCGAATCGGACCTGGTGGAAAGCTGGGGCGGACGCTGCCTCACCGTCCCCTTCCACCCCGCCCGCTCCACCACAGGCCTGGCGGACGCACTCGCCAAGGTCAGCTGATCCTGCTTACCCCTTCAAACTTGTTTTCCCCATTGAAAGGAACACCATGACTGCAGAACCTACTGCAACTGCCTCCACCACGCCCGGCCGCGTCCTGGTGACGGGAGGTGCCTCCGGACTGGGCGCCGCCGTCGTCGAAGCCGTCCTCCGCTCAGGCGGCACCCCCGTGGTCCTGGACCGCGACATCAGCAGCGTCTCCGGCGTGAAGGCGTTCGAAGTGGACGTGGCCGACCGCGCCGCCGTGGAGCACGCCGTCCGCGAAGCCGCGGAAACCCTGGGCGGCCTGGACGCCGTGGTCACCGCGGCCGGGATCGACCGCTGCGGCAAGCTGGCCGACGTCGAAGCCACCGAGTGGGAGAAGGTCATCGGGGTCAACCTGATGGGCACCGTTTCCACCGTGCGCGCGGCCCTGCCCTACCTCAAGGAAACCCACGGCCGGGTAGTCACCGTGGCCTCCACCCTGGGCAAGCGCGCCGTGGCCGATGCCACCGCCTACTGCGCCTCCAAGTTCGGCGTTGTGGGCTTCAGCCACGCGCTGGCCGCGGAAACCGGCGGCGAAATCGGCGTGACCACCATGATCCCCGGCGGCATGAAGACGCGCTTCTTCGATGACCGGACGGAGCAGTACAAGCCGCAGGATGACTCCCGGCTCAACGACCCCGCCAACACGGCCCAGGCCATTCTGTTCGCCCTCAACCAGCCCACGGGCTGCGAAGTCCGCGAAATGCTGATCTGCCACGAGGAAGAAGGTTCCTGGCCCTAAACCGGAACCGGCTACACCACCGGCTCCGGCCACACCACCTGGTGCGGCCACAGCAGGACCACCAGCAGCAACTCATCCAGCACCGAAAGGCGGGAGGAACACCATGCCCACCACAGCCATCGAAACAACCGCAGGCAATGAAACAGCCCAGGGCGCCGGCGTCACCATCCAGGACCCGCGAACCGGGGAGGTGCTTTGGACAGTTCCCGAAGCGGAACCGGACGCAGTGAACGATGCCGTGAGCGTGGCCCGCAGGGCTGCCCCCGGCTGGGCAGCAACAGCTCCCGCCGAACGCGGTGCAGCCCTCCGTGCCGCCGCCAAGGCGCTCGAAGCAGCTGCACAGGAACTCGCGGGCTTGAACGCCAGCGAAACCGGACGGCCGGAAGCCGAGGCATTGGCAGGCATCGCCGCCGGTGTCTCCACCCTGGAGCAGTATGCCGAACTGGGCCCGGTCCAGCGCGGCCACAGCCTCCGCGGCAGCCGGTCAGCCACCGACTACACCATCGCTGAACCGCGCGGGGTGGCAGTCCTGCTGACCCCGTGGAACGACCCCGTAGCCGTAGCCTGCGGACTCATCGGCGCCGCGCTGGTCACAGGCAACGCGGTGATCCACAAACCCAGTGAGCGCTGCCCGCGCCTGGGCGAGGCGCTGGGCGAGGTCCTGGCCCCGGCCTTCCCCTCCGGTGTCTTCCTGACCATTTCCGGCGCGGCCGGAGTAGGTGCCGCCCTGTCCCAGGCGGAGGTGGACGTCATTGCCCATGTTGGATCCAGCGCATCCGGTGCCCGGATAGCCCAGGCAGGAGCCCTCACGGGCGCCCATGTCATCAGGGAAAACGGCGGCAATGACCCGTTGCTGGTGGACCGTGACGTCGACCCGGCCTGGGCGGCGGAGCAGGCCGCGATCGGTGCGTTCGCCAACAGCGGGCAGATCTGTACTTCGGTGGAACGGATCTATGTCCACCGCGATATCGCCAAGGAGTTCTGCAACGCCCTGGAGGCAGAGGCGGCGCTCCGGAACAACAATGGCACCGTGGCACCGCTTGTGGACCTGCGGATGCGGGACGCCGTCCACGCCCACGTTGCCGACGCCCTGGCGCAGGGCGCGCGCGCCGTCGAGGGCGGCAGCGTGCCGGACGGGCCCGGTTCCTTTTACCCCGCTACGGTCCTGCTGGACTGCACCGATGATATGCAGGTCATGGCCGAAGAGACGTTCGGTCCGGTGGCGCCGGTGCAGGTGGTGGACACGTTCGACGACGGCCTGCGCCTGGCCTGCAGCGGCAGGTACGGCCTGGCCGCCACCGTCCTGAGCGGCAACATCGCACACATCCAGCAGGCAGTGGCCGCGCTGCCCGTGGGAACCGTGAAGGTCAACGCAGTGTTTGGCGGCGCACCCGGAGGTGCTGCCCAGCCACGCGGAGAGAGCGGTGCCGGGTTCGGCTACGGGCCCGAGCTGCTGGACGAGTTCACCCAGGTCAAGGTGGTGCACATCGAAGCTCCGCCGGCACCGGCAGGTTCCGGAGCCGGTTCCGTCCCCGAGGAACAGGACCTGCCATGAGTGCGTCCCCGGAACATGCCGATCTCTCCACCCAGCGGGCACTGTCCGACTGGCTGCCCGGCCGGCTGGCCGCGGAGCAGCCTTCGATCCTGGTAATCGGTGACGTCATGCTGGACGGCTGGTGGAGCGGCAACATTGAACGGCTGTGCCGGGAAGCCCCGGCGCCGGTGGTGGACATCCAGACCCGTGAATCGGTTCCGGGCGGGGCGGCCAACACCGCCATGAACTTGGCTGCCTTGGGCGCGAAGGTGTCGGTGGCCGGGATCATCGGCGCCGACGACGCCGGTGAGGACCTGCGCGGGCAGCTTGCCGCCGCAGGCATCGATGTCCAGCACCTGCACACGCACCCGGACATGGTTACCACCACCAAGATCCGGATCAGCAGCGGGGGCCAGGTGATGCTGCGCCTCGACGACTCGGCCAAAACTGTCCCTGCCGACGCCCTCGCCGCGCTCACCGCGTCGGTGGGTGCCGCCGTCGAACGCCGGGATGCTGTCCTGGTGTGCGACTACGGAACCGGCGTGGTGGCGGACCCCGTCCGCACAGCTCTTGCCGAGGTCCTTGGCAGCGGCACTGCCGGAACCGACCGTCCGCTCGTGGTGGTTGACGCGCATGACCCCCGCCCGTGGGCCGCCCTGCAGCCCGACCTGGTGACCCCGAATGCGCAGGAGGCCGCGCAGCTGCTGGACCGGAAACTGCCGGAAGGCCAGGAACGGGTGGACGCGGTGGGTGCCGAGGCTGCAACGTTGCTCCAGGGAACCGGCGCGCGCGCCGTGGTGGTCACGCTGGACCGGGACGGCACCGTGCTGTTGACGTCCGACGGCGTGCGGCACCGCACGTGGGCACGGCCGGCAGCCGAGAAACAGGCATCCGGGGCGGGCGATACCTTTGTGGCGGCCCTGACCTTGGCCCGCGCAGCCGGGCTGCCGCTGACCGCCAGCCTGGACCTCGCCCAATCGGCTGCCGACGTGGTGGTGCACCAGCCCGGCACCTCCGTGTGCAGCACCGCCCAGCTCAGCCGGTATCTGGAGGCTTTCGCGGACACGGCGCTAAGCGCGGATGAGCTGGAGCGGCAGATGGAGCTGCACCGGGCCCAGGGCCAGCGGATCGTGTTGACCAACGGCTGCTTCGACGTGCTGCACAGCGGTCACACCCGCTACCTGAACCAGGCCAAACAGCTGGGTGACGTCCTGGTGGTGGCCCTGAACAGCGACGACTCCGTGCGCCGGCTCAAGGGTGCCGGCCGGCCCATCAACAACGAGGTGGACCGGGCAGCGGTGGTGGCGGCCCTCAGCTGCGTGGACTACGTGACGGTGTTCGACACCCCTACGGCCACGCCGCTGATCCGCAGGCTCCGGCCTGAGGTGTACGCCAAGGGCGGGGACTACACCCCCGAAATGCTGGAAGAGACACCGGCCGTGGAGGAGTATGGCGGCCGGGTGGCCATCCTGGACTATGTGGCAGAGCGGTCCACCACGGCCGTGGTGAACCGGATCCGGGACGGCAAGGGGGCAGCCAGCCCGGTCAACTAGGGTTGAGGCATGACTGAAGCGGGGCAAGGGTAATGGGCAAACGCGGAAAGTCAGGCGGCCGGGGCCGGCCCGCACCGGGAGTGGTGGAGGTGCCCAAGGGTGCTGCCCCCACTGGTCCGGTGGAGGGTGTCTATTACATCGATACCGGTGACTGCGAGCTGGTGGCGGACCAGGACAATTCCACCGGTTGGCTCCTGAAGATCAACGGCGTCATGAGCTCGCACATCGACCTGGCTGATCCGCTGTTCCTGGACTTCGAGTACATGCGGTGGATGGCGGCGCTCATCGAGTCGCGGTGGCCGCCGTCGTCCGCTGCCGGTTCCCCTGCCGGGGGCGGCCACAAACTCCGTGGGCTGCATCTGGGCGGTGGCGCCTGCTCCATGGCGCGCTACTTCTCCGCTGCCTACCCGGACGCCCGGCAGGTGGTGGTGGAACTGGACGGGAAGCTGGCGGAGTACGTGCGCGGGTGGTTCGACCTTCCCAAGGCGCCTTTGCTGCGGATCCGCGTGGGGGAGGCCCGCGCCGTGACCGAAACCCTCACCGCCCAGACCCGTGACTTCATCATCCGGGACGTCTTTGCTGGCGCCCATACCCCGCGCCCGCTGACCACGGCGGAGTTCACTGCCCACGCCAAGCGGGTCCTGGCGCCGGGCGGCCTGTACGTGGCCAACTCCGGCGATGCCCCGGACCTCAGGAACGCACGGGAGGATGCCGCCACCATCGCGGCCGCGTTCAAGCACACGGTGATCATCGCCGACCCCGCCATGCTGAAGGGCAGGCGCTACGGGAACATGGTGATGGCCGGCAGCGACGTGCCCTTCGGCGACGACCCCCAGCTGCGCCGCCGGCTCCTGGGCGGTGCCGTCCCCGCGCACCTTTGGGACGACGCCCAGGTGCGGGCGTTCGCCGCCGGCACGCCGGTCCGCCACGACCCCGTCCCGCCCCCACCGATTAATCCCCACCGGCCCCCTGACCTCACAAGTTCGGCCAGGTAACCCTGCCGGCGTGGGCCCTTTTTAATTTCAGCGTCCAAAACGGCAGTTACCCAGCAGTCGATGAGGATTCCTGCTTCCCCAGGAGCGCTTCGCGGTGCTCCGCCATCCGGTCCTGGAGCGCCTGTACGACGGCAGCCACGGCAGGACGGCGCAGCGAGTCCGGGCGCAGGACCATCCAGTAGGGGAGCAGTTCGCCGATCTTGTCGGGCAGCAGCCGGACCAGGTCATCGTGGAGGTCTGCCATGAAGCACGGCAGGAATCCCACGCCGGCGCCGGCCCGGGTGGCTTCCACATGGACGAACACATTGGTGGAGGTAAGGCCGTCGCGCATGGCCGGGACCAGCCGGCGAGGTGCGTCGAGGTCGTCCACCTGCAGCATCGAGTCCACGAAGTACACCAGTGGGTGCTGGTTGAGTTCGGCCACGGTGGCCGGCATCCCATGCTCCTCGAGGTAGGTGCGGGAGGCGTACATGCCCAGCCGGTAGTCGCCCAGCCGGATGGCCTCGGCCCGGTGCACCTGGGGTACGCCCACCACCACCTCGATGTCCAGCCCCGACCGCTGTTGCAGGGCCCGGCGGGTCATGGTGACCACTTCCACGCTGAGGCCGGGGTGGTCCCGGCGCAGCCGTGCCACGGCCGGGGCGGCAATATAGGCGCTGAAGCCATCCGTCGCGGTCATTCGTACGACGCCGGCAATCGCGTCGGGTGCCTGGCCCGTCGGTCCCAGCGTGCCCAGCACCGCCTCCACCTGTTCCGCCGCCCGCACCGCCTGTTCGCCAAGCTCCGTCAATTCCCAGCCTCCGGCGGCCCGGGACAGGACCCTGCCGCCGAGCGCCTTTTCCAACGCGGCTACCCTGCGCGAGACCGTGGTGTGGTTCAGGCCCAAAGCCTGTGCCGCCGTCGTAAATTTTGCCGAGCGTGACACCGCAAGCAGGACCAGCAGGTCATCGGGATTCGCGTTCATATCTGCAATTGTGCACATACTTAGTGCTCTTTTGGCCATTGAAGTGCCTTCTTTGTGCAGCAATACTCATCTGAGTCACTTGTGCTGGAGATCACAGCGCGTGTCAATGTGGACACTGAGGAGAACCATGAGCATTGAGCAAGGCCGGGCAATCGACGCCGGGCATGCACCCAAGGAATCGGGACTGAAGAGGGTTGTTGCCGCATCAATGGTGGGCACGGTGGTGGAATGGTACGAGTTCTTCCTGTACGCCACTGCCGCCACCCTGGTATTCGGCAAGTACTTCTTTCCCGCCACGGGGAATGACCTGGACGGAATCATCCAGGCCTTCCTGACCTATGCCGTGGGCTTCATCGCCCGCCCGCTGGGCGGCATCGTGTTCGGCCAGATTGGCGACAAGCTGGGCCGCAAGCCCACCCTGCAGCTGACCATCGTCATCATCGGCGTGTCCACGTTCCTGATGGGCTGCCTCCCCGGTTTCGCCGACATCGGATACCTGGCTCCGGCGCTGCTGGTGGCCCTGCGCTTTATCCAGGGCTTCGCGCTGGGCGGCGAATGGGGCGGAGCAGTCCTCCTCGTGGCCGAACAGAGCCCGAACAAGACCCGCGCCTTCTGGTCCAGCTGGCCGCAGGCCGCCGTCCCGGTGGGCAACCTGCTGGCCACCCTGGTGCTCTATATCATGTCCACCACCCTCAGCAGCGAGGCCTTCCTCGGCTGGGGCTGGCGCGTGGCCTTCTGGCTCTCCGCCGTAATCGTCTTCGTGGGCTACTACATCCGCACCAACGTCAGCGAGTCGCGCATCTTCCTCGAGGCCAAGGAGTTGGTCGAAAAGGAACAGGCCGTCAGCTACGGCGTGTTCGAAGTGCTCCGTAAGTACCCCAAGGGCATCTTCCAGGCCATGGGCCTGCGGTTCGCGGAAAACATCATGTACTACCTGGTGGTCAGCTTCTCGATTGTCTACCTCAAGAGCGTGCACAAGTACGACACCTCATCGCTGCTGCTGGCGCTGCTGATCGCGCACATCATCCACTTCGCCATCATTCCGCAGTACGGCCGCCTGGCGGACCGGATCGGCCGCAAGCCCGTCTACCTGGCCGGCGCCGTCCTCGGAGCCACCTGGCCGTTCTTCGCGTTCCCCATGTTCGATACCCGCAACGCCGTGGTGATCGTCCTGGCCGTGACCATCGGCCTCATCCTGCACGGCCTCATGTACGCCGGGCAGCCAGCCATCATGGCCGAAATGTTCCCCACCCGCATGCGGTACTCCGGTGCCTCCCTGGGCTCGCAGGTCACGTCCATCTTTGCCGGGTCATTGGCGCCGCTGCTGGCCACCCAGTGGCTCAAGGACACCGGGTCCTGGCTGCCCACCGCCATCTACCTGGTGGTCGCCTGCGTCATCACCGCAGTGGCCGTGCTGAGCCTGAAGGAGACCAAGGGTGTTGCGCTGGAGGACGTTGACAAGGAAGATGCTGCCCGCGAAGGGCTGCTGACCGCCGCACGCTGACTGAAACCCGCTCAACCGTGCGGGGCGTACGAATCGTGAGGGCATATAAAGGAGAACTGGAATGGACAACACGCTGAATGGACGCAAGGCCCTGGTCACCGGTGGTGCCAGTGGAATCGGTGCCGCCTGCGTGCGCGCACTCTCGGCGCGCGGCGCGAAAGTGGTGGTGGCCGACGTCGATGCCGCCGCTGCCGAGGCGCTCGCGGACGAGGTGGGCGGCAGCGCATGGGGCGTTGACCTGCTGGACACAGACGCACTGGCCACCCTGAGCCTGGACTGCGACATCCTGGTCAACAATGCCGGAATCCAGCGCATCAACCCCATCCAGGAGTTCGATCCCGCGGACTTCCGCCGGATCGTTACTTTGATGCTGGAGGCGCCGTTCCTGCTGATCCGGGCAGCCTTGCCGCATATGTATGCCAACAACTTCGGCCGCATCATCAATGTGTCTTCGGTGCACGGCATCCGTGCCTCCCCGTTCAAGAGCGCGTACGTCTCCGCCAAGCACGGCCTGGAGGGGCTGAGCAAGGTGACGGCGCTGGAGGGCGGCCCGCACGGAGTCACCTCCAACTGCATCAACCCCGGATATGTGCGCACACCGCTGGTGGAGAAACAATTGGCGGACCAGGCCCAGGTGCACGGCATCCCCGAATCCGAGGTGCTGTCCAAGGTGATGCTCACCGAATCCGCCATCAAGCGCCTGGTGGAACCGGAAGAGGTGGCCTCCCTGGTGGCGTGGCTGGCGTCGAACGACGCCGGCATGGTCACCGGCGCCAGCTACACGATGGACGGCGGCTGGTCCGCACGCTAGCGCAGGCCCCCTGGCACCCTAGTCCAGGGGCTTGACCATCCGGTGGTCGAAAAAGAAGACACCGTACGGCGTCTTGACTCCCACCGACCGGCGGTCCTGCCATACGACGACCCCTTCGCGCCTGCCGCTGAAGGGGTCGTCGCCTATCACCGTGTCCCCAACCCGGTAAGGGCAACGGGGTCCGAGGGCCGCCACCGTCCGGCCCCAGGCTGCCGCGAGGACAGTGCCGAGGCTGACGGGCTGTCCCATCTCCGAAAGATCCTGCGCATAGTCCTTGGCCACGTGACCAACTCCTTCAAGCGGCAGCCCGCCGCCTGCTAACGGTGCTGGTCGGCGGAACGCTCCCAGCAGAGGATGGTCCTCCCATTCCGGCCGCCACCGTACTCCTACGCTAGGTGCTATTCACACCAGTCACACCAGTAACAGGTACTCGCGTTTCGAAGACCCGCTACTTGCCCGCTCCGGTCCCGTTGACGATCTCCTCCGCGTTCTCGAATGCCCACGCCACCAGTGGTACCAGGAGCGCGCTCAACTCGTAGCCCCGCTCGGTGAGGCTGTAGTCCACCCTCGGCGGAATGACGGGCTGCGCGTTCCTGCTCACCAGGCCGTCACGCTCGAGTGTCTTCAACGTCTGTGCCAGCATCTTCTCGCTGATGCCCTCGGCCCGGCGTCGCAGATCGCTCCAGCGCTGTTCGCCCTCGGACAGCGCAAGCAGGATCAGGACACCCCATTTGCTGGTGATGTGGTCCAGCACCACACGGCTGGGGCACCCTGCCGGGAACACGCCGTCGTCAAACGCCAAGGGCAGGGGAGCTGCTTTCATACCGGTAGCTTACCTAAAGGTCAGTACCTTACTTAGAAGTGCGTACTCCCTTTTGGGAAGTTTTGTCCGCGGGCGGCGGTTGTGCTCTTCGACAGAGCAAAATCCCGAAAGGAATCATCGTGAGCATTGTTGTTACAGGCGCCACTGGACAGTTGGGCCGGCACGTTCTGGAAGCCCTCCTGGAGCGGGGAGTACCTGCGGAGGAAATCGTGGCGGCCGGCCGTTCGGTGGACAAGCTCGCGGACTTCGCCGGGCGCGGGTTGCAGGTCAAGCCCATGGACTACGCCGATGCAGGCTCGGTCGCAGCCGCCCTCAAGGGTGCGCGGCGCGTGCTGCTCATTTCCGGCAGCGAAGTGGGACAGCGGGTCCAGCAGCACCGGACTGTCATTGAAGCCGCCAAGGCGGAGGGCGTGGAGTTGCTGGCCTACACCAGCATCGCCAACGCGGACACCACGGCCATGAAGCTGGCCGATGAACACAAGGCAACCGAGGCGCTGCTGCGCGAATCCGGAGTGCCCTTCGTGCTGCTGCGCAACGGCTGGTACCTGGAGAACTACACGGAGCAGCTGCCCGGAACCCTTGCCCAGGGCGCTCTCGCGGGCAGTGCCGGCGAGGGCAAGGTCAGCGGGGCCGCCAGGGTGGACTACGCGCACGCGGCCGCTGCAGTCCTGGTGGCCGACGCCCAGGCCGGCAAGGTTTACGAACTGGGCGGCGATGACGCTTTCAGCATGGCGGACCTGGCGGCGGAGATCAGCGCCGCAACCGGAAAGGCCATTAAGTACAACGACCTGCCCGCGGAGGAATACGTTGGCGTGCTCACTGGTGTTGGCGTACCGGAGGCTTTCGCTGAAATCCTTGCGGATTCCGACCTTGGCATCGCGCGCGGCGATCTCCTGGTCAGCACCGGCGACCTGCGTCGGCTGATCGGGCGCCCGACGACGTCGCTGGGCCAGGCGGTCAGCTCCGCCGCTGCTTCCGCCTAGGACAGAAACGGCGAGGTGCCCGGCCCCTTTGGGGGACCGGGCACCTTTCGTTTTTAAGCTGCTCCCCGGGCGTGGTTCGCTGCCGTCGGCAGCAGCTACTTCACGAGGTCGTTGGTGTACGTATCGGCAAGCTTGATGTCCTTGTTTCCCACGTCCGGGTTGGCTACCTGCTGGGTTTTCAGGACAGCCTGGACGCCGTCTTCGGTGAACGTACCGTCCTTGCTCAGGGTCTTCTTGAGGTCGTCGATGACTTTCGCGTAGAGATCCTTGTCGCCGCCGGCGAAGCTTTCCGGCATCTTGGCCGCGATTTCGGCACCGGAGTGACCGTTGATGTACTCAAGGGTGCGCTTGATGGCCTTGGCCAGCTTGGCGGCCGTGTCCTTGTTCTGGTTCAGCCAGTCCGTCTTGGCGTAAAGGCAGGCGGAAGGCCAGGAATCAGTGGAGAACACTTCCTTCAGCCCCTCGGCCGTGCGGACGTCCTCCAGGACTACAGGATTGTGGCCAATGCGCTTGGTGAGGACCGATACGTCCGGTTCGAGCATTACGGCTGCGTCAACCTGGCCCTGCTCAACAGCGGCAACGGCGGAAGATCCCGCGCCGATGGCGGACACCGCTGCATCGGACTGCTGCATGTTGTTCTTGGCCAGCAGGAACTTCACGAACATGTCCGTGGAGGAGCCCGGCGCCGTCACCCCCACGTTCTTGCCTTTGAGATCGGCAATTGTCTTGATCTGGCCTTCGTTCTTCGGCGCCACCAGCAGGGCAAGGCCGGAAGACTGGCCCATGTCCACGAAGGCCTTGATCTGCTGGTTCTTGGCCTGCATCTGGATGGTGTGCTCGTAGTAGCCGCTGGTCACATTGGTGCTGCCACCAACCATGGCGGTCAGGGCCTTCGAGCCGCCTTGGAGGTCCTGGAGTTCGACGTCCACGCCTTCATCCTTGTAGTACCCAAGCTGCTGGGCCAGCGTCGTCGGAAGGTAGGTCAGGAGGGTCTGGCCGCCCACGCCGATAACCACCTTGCCGCCCCCGCCGCCTCCGCCGGCCGCGGCTGATCCGCTCTGGCCGGGAGGGGCTGCGGCGGGGGCACCACAGGCCGAGAGTGCCAGGGCAACTGCAGCAATCAGGGTCAGCGGCCGGAGGAGGACCCGGCCACGGCGCCGGGTTGATTTGTCTGTCATGGGTATCCCTTTCAGGCGGTTACGGAAAGTTGGCGCTGGTAGGCGGCTTTGGGCTGTGGCACCTGGTCAGGAGGACCGGACAGGGCGCCATCTGAGGAGGTGCCGCTCCAGGCGGTTGACGAGGAGGTCGATGATGAGGACCACAATCATGAGGATGAACATCCCGGCGAAGACGCCCTTGGTTTCGAAGACGCCCTGGGCCTGGGCAATGGCGTAGCCCATGCCACCTGAGGCGCCCAGGTACTCACCCACCACTGCGCCGGTGATGGCGAAGCCCACGCTGATGTGCAGGCTGGAGAAGATCCACGTGAGGGCACTGGGAATGAAGACATGGCGCAGGAGCTGCTTTTCGCTGGCCCCCAGCATTTTGGCGTTGTCCACCAGGACCCGGTCGACGCTCTTGACGCCTTCCAAGGTGTTGAAGAAGACGATGAAGAACACCAGGGTGAAGCCGAACGCCACCTTCGACCAGATACCCAGTCCGAACCAGAGGAGGAAGATCGGAGCGAGGACCACGCGCGGGAGCGCATTGAACATCTGGAGGAACGGGTCCAGCAACCGTTCCAGGAAACGGACCCGGGCAAGGATGAAACCCAGGAGGAGTCCGACGGCGGCCCCCACCAGGAAGGCGAGGATGGCCTCCTGCATGGTCACCCAAAGATGGGGGAACACAAACCCTGATGACACCCAGAGCCACACGGTCTGGAAGATGTCGGAGGGAAGGGGGAAGAAGAATTCATCAATCACCCCGGCCCGGCCCAGGACCTCCCACGCTCCCAGCACGAGGACCGTGAGGAGGAGTTGGATGCTCCGCATGGCCAGCGCCGACATCTCACCTCGACGTGGCTGGCGGTTGCCGGTGTGTCGGTCCTGTGCCGCAAAGGAACCGTTCTTCCTTGAACCTGTTTTCCTTGAGCCGAGGATTGTCACGCGGCCTCACCTTCCTCGGCGAGCGCACTTTCGTAGGTCTTTGAGACTTCGACTTTCAGCCGGCCCCAGATTTCCCGGTGCAGGGCCACGAAGCGGGGGTCGTCCCGAATGTCCAGCAGATCGCGCGGGCGGGGAATGTCGATGTCGTAGCTTCCCACCACAGTGCTTCCGGGGCCTGCTCCAAGGATGAGCACTTCATCGGACAGCGCGATCGCTTCGTCGAGGTCGTGGGTAATGAATACCACTGCCTTGCCGGATTCCTGCCAAAGCTGCAGAAGTTCGTTCTCCATGATTTGGCGGGTCTGGACGTCCAGGGCAGAGAAGGGCTCGTCCATCAGGAGGATGTCCGGGTTCACGATCCAGGCCTGGGCTATGGCTGTGCGTTTGCGCATGCCGCCGCTGAGCTGGTGCGGGTAGCGGTCCGCAAAATTCTTGAGGCCCACTTTTTCCAGCCAGCGCCGGGACTCCGCGTGGGCCTCCGCCTTGGAGACACCGGCCATAGTCAATCCGAGGCTGACATTGTCGATTACGGTTTTCCACGGCAGCAGGGCGTCCTGCTGGAACATGTAGGACGCCCGGCGGTTCACGCCGGTCACGGGTTCCCCGAAGCTCCTGACTTCCCCAAAGCTGGGTGTCAGCAGGCCGGCCGCCATGTTGAGGATGGTGGACTTGCCGGATCCCGTAGGGCCAACAATCGAGACGAAGCGGCCGGGCTCGACTTTCAGGTCGATGTCCCGCACGGCGAAGTAGGTCTCGCCTCCGGACGTTGGAAATTGTTTAGTGCACCCGGTGAGCTCCACCGCATATCCGGACGTGCCTGGCTGTGCAGCTGGCATCTTTGCCTCTTCCCGGCCGGCTCCGGCCGCTTGTTCCCCCTGTTGGTTCGCGTCTGCGGCACGAAAGTGGTTTATCGGTCCGCGTACGGAGAACCGCTTGCGGACTCCGGTGTTCTTGCTCAATGCAGGTTGATTTCCTGCCACATCGTGGGTTCTCCATCATGATGTGGACCTGATGCTAACAGTTACTTCCGTCACACTCAACGCCTCCGCGACTCATACACTTTCCCCATGAGCTCCAGCGAAACCTCGGCCACCCCCTTGTTGGTCCTTCGGAAGATCACCGCCATCCTTGATGCTTTCTCCCTCGCCCGGCCCGAGCTGTCGCTGGCCGAGATCCGTTCCAGTACCGGCGTGCCGCACTCCACGGTGCAGCGGTTGGTGGCGAACATGGTGCAGGAGGGAATCCTGGACCGGCACGGGGACCGGTACCGGGTGGGGGTTCGCATGGCCCATTGGGCGGCGCCGGCAACCCAGGGGCTGGATTTCCTGGAGCTGCTGACCCCGGTGCTGCGCAGGCTGCGTGATGACTTGGGCGAGACAGCGTGCATTTTTCGCGAGTCCCAAGGGAAGCGGGTGTGCATCGCTTTGGCCGAGACCCGTCGCATGCTCCGGCGCGTGGTGAGCGTGGGTGAAATCATGCCGCTGCACGTCGGCGCGGCAGGGCGCGTCCTCCTCGCCTGGAATCCGGAGGTCGCGGAGCGCGTGTACCGGTCGGGCCTGAAATCCCTCACCAACCAGACAATCACCGATGCCGCGAGCCTGGAGGAGGCGGTGGCCAAAGCCCGCGCAGATGGTTTCGCCATCACCACCGGTGAGCGGGTGTCCGGTGCCAGTGGCATTTCGGCGCCTATCTTCGGACCCCAAGGCGAACTTTTTGGGGCACTTACGGTGATGGGGCCCGCCTTGAGGATGCCCTATGACGTTTGCGCGTCCTGGGTGGAACAGGTCCTGGCTGCGGCCGAGGAGTCCACCAGGGTCATCGGAGGCACCATCCCGCAGTAGCTGTTTTCCGCCTCCCTCTATCCACATCGTGGATTTCAGTCCACAATATGAATTGTCGTCGTGCCAACGATGCTTCGCGATCCCGCGGCAGGCCGGGCAACCCGGGCAACGCGGCCCGGCCCGGGTGCCGGCAGAACAGGAGTTCCAAAGATGGTGGAAATTTCACAATCCGCACCCGCTGGGGAAATGCGCGGTGCTCAGAACCCGGATTCTGGAGCTGCGCCCCGGACCGGAACCCGGCCCGTTGCCGCTATGTCCGGCGTTACCCCTGATCCCGCTGCCGCCGCAGGTGCGGTCGGCGGCCCGTTGGCCGGTGTGCGTGTGTTGGAGCTCGGATCCCTCATCGCGGGCCCGTTTGCGGGACGGCAGCTGGCCGATTTCGGTGCGGAGGTCATCAAGATTGAGTCTCCCGACCGTCCCGATCCCATGCGCGAATGGGGCCGGGCACGGATCGAGGGCCACACCCTCTGGTGGTCAGTCCAGTCCAGGGGGAAGAAGTGCGTGACGTTGGACCTCAAGTCGCCTCGCGGGCGGGACCTGTTCCTGGAACTCTGCAAGGAAGCCGATGTCATCCTTGAGAATTTCCGCCCGGGAACGCTCGAAAAACTTGGCCTTTCCCCCGAAGTGCTCTGGCAGCGCAACCCCGGCCTGGTGATCGCCAGGGTCTCCGGCTATGGCCAGACCGGGCCTGATGCGGACAAGCCGGGCTACGCTTCCGTGGCCGAAGCGCGAGGCGGCCTGCGCCACCTCAACGGATACCCGGACCAGGCCCCGCCACGGACAGGCATCTCTTTGGGGGACAGCTTGGCGTCGCTCTACGCGCTGCAGGGAATCCTGTTGGCTCTGTACTGGCGGGATGCCAAGGGAGGGACGGGGCAGGTTGTGGACGTGTCCCTCGTAGAGGCTTGCTTCTCCCTTTTGGAAAGTGCCGTGCCCGATTACGCGGCTGCGGGCGTTGTGCCGGGCCCCAGCGGTTCCGGACTGAAGGGGATAGCGCCGTCGAATATTTTCCGCTCCAGCGACGGAAAGTGGGTGGTGATCGCTGCCAACCAGGACTCGGTGTTCGTGCGGCTGGCTGCCGCGATGGGCGCCCCGGAGCTGGCTTCCGACCCCCTCTACAGCAACCACGCTTCCCGCGGGGCCAACCAGGACGAGTTGGAACAGCTTATTGCCGAATGGGCTGCAGGGTTTAGCCATGGCGACCTGGTGGCTTGCCTTGACCGGCATTCTGTTCCCAACAGCACCGTCAGCACCATCGAGGACATTTTCGAGGACCCCCAGCTGCGGGCGCGCGGGATGCTGGTGGACGTTGCGGATGAACAGTTGGGGACGGTGGTCCAGCCGGGCATCATCCCCAAGCTGTCCCGGACCAGTGGCGGCATCGCATGGAACGGGCCTCTGGCGCCCGGTTCGCACAACAGCGACGTCTACGCGGGCCTACTCAAGCTCAGCGCCGAAGAACTGCAGGATGCCAAGGATGAAGGTGCGATCTGATGAACGGAATTGCGGGAAGCGATAAGTCCAGGGGCGCAGTCTCCATCGTGGATGTCAGTCCCCGGGACGGGCTGCAGAATGAAAAGGTTCCCGTCAGTACCCACGACAAGCTGCGCCTGATCAACGAGCTGATCGCCCTGGGGGCCAGGCGGATCGAGGCAGTGAGCTTCGTGAATCCCAAAAAGGTTCCGCAGATGGCTGACGCCGACGCCGTCATGGCCGGGGTGCCGCGGGATGCGGGAGCCAGCTACATCGGCCTCGTATTGAACACCCGGGGCGCGTACAGGGCGGTGGATGCAGGGGTGGACGAGATCAACTACGTCCTGCCCGTAACGGATGCCTTCGCGGCGGCCAACCAGAACACCACGGTGGCCGCCGCCCTCGGTGCCCTTGAGGAAGTGTCCGGAATTGCTGCCGCTTCGGCCATCCCGCTCACCGTCACGGCCGCCGTCGCCTTTGGCTGCCCCTACCAGGGCGACGTGCCCGGGGAACAGGCTCTTTCCGTCGTTCGAAGCGCACTTCAAAGGGCGCAGTTGGCCGAAGTTGCCCTAGCAGACACCATCGGCTGCGCCGTCCCCTGGCAGGTGGGCGGGGTTTTTGCCGCCCTGGCATCGGAAACGGACGTGCCGCTCCGCGCCCACCTGCACGAGACGCGCCACACTGCTTTGGCGAATACCTATGCGGCCATGGCTGCCGGGGTCAGCGTCTTTGACAGTGCCGTGGGAGGCCTGGGCGGTTGCCCCTTCGCGCCCGGCGCGGCCGGGAATGTTTCCACCGAGGACTTGGCCTGGATGTTGGAGCGGGCAGGCTACTCCACGTCCATCGACCCCCGTGCAGCCACGGAGTTGGGCCGCTGGATCTGCGCCAAGGTGGAGACGGCTCCCCGCTCCGGCCTCGCCGGAGCAGGAGTGTTCCCCAAGGCCGCCGCCTAGGGGGAGACCACCGGCAGAGGCGACGTTTCGTCCTCAAGGTAGGCCCGGCGTCGTCCGTCACCCTTGACCCACAGGCGGTAAGCCAGGACCAGCAGCCCCAGCCACACCGCGCCGACATAGAGGGCGATCCGGGTGTCCTCGAAAGCGCCCAGGACGGCGATCACCAGCACCATGAAGGCGATGGTGAGCGCGGAAGCGGCAGGCCACCACGGTGACGGGAATTCCGACGCGGGCAGGCCCTTCCGCGCGATTTCCCGCTTCATGGCCACGTGGGACGCCAGGATCATCACCCATACCCAGACCGTGGCGAAGGTGGCGATCGAGGCAATCACCAGGAATACGTCTTCCGGAATGACGGCGTTGAGGACCACGCCCACCAGCAGGATGCCTGTCATCATGACCACTGTCATCCAGGGGACGCCGTGTCGGGAGACCTTGCCGAAGGCGGCGGGCGCGTGGCCCTGGTTGGAGAGTCCGAAGAGGATGCGTCCGGCGCCGAAGATGTCGCTGTTGATGGCCGAGAGGGCGGCTGTGATGACCACCGCGTTGAGGATGTGCGGTGCAGCCGGGACGCCCAGGCTGCTGAAGATTTGAACGAACGGGCTGCCGCTGGTGCCCACCTGGTCCCATGAGAAGAGGCTCATGAGTACGCCCAGGGTGAGTACGTAGAACAGCAGCACGCGAACGGGGACGGTGTTGACCGCCTTCGGGATGACCGACTTCGGATCGGCAGCCTCGCCCGCAGTGATGCCCAGCGTCTCAACGCCGCCAAAGGCGAACATCACCACGGCGAAGGATGCCAGGAGGCCCTCGAAGCCGTTGGGGAACAGGCCGCCGTGCCCAACCAGGTTGCCCAGGCCTGGGGCGACCGGGGAATCGGCGGTCTGGAAGCCGAAAACGATGATCGCGGCGCCGCCGGCAATCATGGCGATAATTGCAGCGACCTTGATTAGCGAGAACCAGAACTCGAGCTCGCCGAAGACCTTCACGCTGAGCAGGTTCAGTGCCGCCAGGAAGCAGATGACGGCCAGGATCCAGATCCAGCGGTCCACCTGCGGGAACCAAAAACCCAGGTAGATGCTGAAGGCGGTGACGTCGGCGATGGCGACGATCGCCATCTCGAAAACGTACGTCCAGCCGGTGATGAAGCCGGCAAGGGGGCCCAGGTAACGGCTCGCATACTGGCTGAAGGAGCCGGAGACCGGATGCCGCACCGCCATTTCGCCGAGTGCGCGCATCACCATGAACACGGCTGCGCCGCCGATGATGTAGGCCAGCAGCACTGCCGGACCGGCTTTCTGGATAGCCGAGGCTGAGCCGTAGAAGAGGCCGGTGCCGATTGCCGAGCCGAGGGCCATGAAGCGGATGTGCCGCACATTCAGGCCACGGTTAAGGGCTTGTCCGACGACGGCTGCCGGCTTTTGCTTTTCCAGAGGACTGTCGGTCCGGGTTGGGATGGGTTGCACAGAGTTACCTTCTCGTCTTTGGGAGGGGAGCCGGTAACCAGCAGACCATTTTCGGCCCTGCCGTGATGAGGTTCACGCTGGGTTGGTGTCTTCGGTTCCAGACTGGCCGCAGGATCCGCTTGGGGCCTCTCGCGCAAGGAGTTCCGGGAACCCGGTTTTGGAAACTGGGGGCAACGGGCCAGTGCTGCACTCCCGGCTGGCGGCGAGCATGACCGGGTGGGATAATTTGGTCATCCTTCGAGTAGGGGGCCATGATGGCCGGCCTTGGTGTTCTTCGACCTGGCCGCCGCTCCCGGGCACCTATGGCCCGGTTCCTGGCGGTGTTAGTGGTACTCGGACTCAGCGTGCTGCTCGCTATACCCTCCCGGGCAGTGGACTATGGACATGACGTTTCGTGGCCCCAGTGTCCCGGCGGTCTTCCGATGCCTCCGGAGGACACCGGGTTCGTGGTCGTGGGGCTGACCAGGGGACTCGCGTTCACTGAAAACCCCTGCCTGGACGGCCAGTACCAGTGGGTGCGCGACCACGGTGTCCGGGCCCAGGCCTACGCCATGGGTACGTTCCCGACCCCCGAGCAATACGACACCTACGGCGACGATGGCCCCCTGCCTGCAAACACCAGGCCGGACCGGCTGTACAACGTCGGATACGCCGAGGGCCGCGCGGCTCTCGCGTCCCTCGCGGAAGTGGGATGGCGGCCGGAGCGGATCTGGGTAGACGTCGAGCCCCGTCCGCAACAGCCTTGGCCCAGCTCCACCGCAGCCCAGCGGCAGGAGAACCGGTACGTCGTCTCCGGGCTCCTGGCCGCGCTGGCCGATGCCGGGTACCCGCACGGGATCTACTCCTATGCGAGCGCCTGGGAGGCCATCACAGGTTCGTGGCAGCTTCCCGACGAGCCCGTCTGGTCACCGGCGGGCCGTCTCGACTTCCCAAGTGAAGCATCGGACCTCTGCGTGAACCCCAGCTTCTCCGGTGGCACAGTCCACCTCGCGCAATGGACCGACGGGACCTACGATCACGACATGACGTGCATCGGGGTCTACCAGGCCCACGTTGCGACGATCGGCTGGCAGGCGAGCATCTCGGACGGCGCTACCGCAGGAACGACCGGCCGGGCACTGCCGCTGGAGGCATTGCGTTTGTCCGTGGCAGGAGACCGCCTGTCGGGTGACATCCTGTGGCGGGGGCACGTGCAGAACATCGGCTGGCAGCCGTGGACGACGTCGGCATCCCCGGTTGGAACGAGCGGGCTCGGTCTGCGCCTGGAAGCGTTCGAAGTGCGGCTGACAGGGAATCTGGCCTCGCAGTACAGCATCAGGTATCGCGCCCATGTCCAGAACGTCGGATGGCAGCCGTACGCGCTCGACGGCGCGACGGCCGGCACGGTCGGCCAAGGTCTTCGGATGGAGGCCGTGACGATCGAGCTGGTTCCGAAGGTCGCGCCGGCATTCACCGCCGTGTACGCCGCCCACGTCCAGAACCTCGGCTGGATGCCCAACGTCTCGGATGGGACCGTCGCCGGGACCACTGGTCAGGCCCTTCGGTTGGAGGCGTTGCGCCTCAACGTGTCCAGCACGGCCTACTCCGGCGACATCCAGTGGCGGGGGCATGTGCAGGTCATCGGGTGGCAGCCATGGACGTCCTCGGCCAACCCCATCGGCACCGTAGGGCAGGGGCTGCGTTTGGAGGCCTTTGAAATCAGGCTGAGCGGGGCGATGGCGATCCATTACCGGATCTACTATCGCGCCCACGTGCAGGATGCGGGCTGGCAGCCATGGGTCGCCGACGGCGGAACGGCAGGCACGACGGGCATGGGCAAGCGGGTTGAGGCAGTACAGATCCTCCTCGCACCCAGGTCCGGCGGCTAGGCCGGAACAAACCCCTGCGGCGACTGTCCGGAATTCCAGACAGCAACGCCGGCTGTACAGGCCTCAAAGGGCCGAGGGAGGGCGCAAGCTTAAGTACGGGATACCGGACACAGCTACCCAGAAGGACCCTTCCACCTCATGAGCACTGCACTAAGCGACGACGCAAGAAGCGCCGAAACGCCAGCACCGCGCGCCGCGGCCAAGGCAACGTCAAAAGTTCCCGCCGCGGAAAATACCCTGCGCATCCTCAAGTTGCTGGCATCGCGGCGGGGTCCCATGGCCGCGTCGCAGATCGCGTCCAGCCTGGACCTGCCGCGGTCGAGCGTCTACCACCTGCTTGGGGTGATGGAGGCCAACGGCTTCGTCCTGCATCTCCATGAGGAGCAGCGGTACGGGTTGGGCATCAGCGCCTTCGAGCTCAGTTCTGCCTATTCCCGACAGGAGCCGTTGTCGCGTCTTGGCCGGCCCCTGCTTGCGAGCCTCGTGGACGCTATTGGCGAGAGCGCGCACCTTGCCGTGCTGCACGGGCGGGACGTGCTCTACATCGTGGAGGAGCGTGCCAAGAACCGCCCGTCCCTGGTGACCGACGTCGGCGTCCGCCTTCCCAGCCACCTCACCGCCAGCGGCCGCGCCATCCTGGCCGCGCTGCCCAAATCCCAGGTGCGTGCGCTCTATCCGAACGCCGCGGCCTTCAGTGCGCGCCATGAGGTGGAGGGAGCGATCATGAAGTACTCGGCCTTGTCGTCGCACCTGGACCACGTCCGGCAGCGCGGGTATGCCACCGAGCACGGCGAAGTGACACCCGGCTTCGGCTCCATTGCCGCAGCGGTTACCGATCACCTGGGCTGGCCAACAGCCGCCGTTGCCGTGACCTTCCTGGAGGACAAGCTGCCAGCGGAGGAGTGGCCGGTGCTGGCCACCCGCGTCCAGAAGGTTGCGGATGAGCTCTCCGCGCGGATCCACGGACGCCCCGTCAAATAGCCTTCGGGGTCGTCTGGAATACCGGACACCGCAGGGTGAAAAGCCCTGTGACGGTGCTCTTCCAGGGGCTTTAGTTGATACAGAACTTTTTTCCTCCAACAGACACCACCCGAAGGAGCCCACCATGGCACCCGCCGATTTCACCACCGGTGCCCGCCCGGTCAAAGCAGCCCGCGGCACCGAGCTCACCGCAAAGTCCTGGCAGACTGAAGCGCCGTTGCGCATGCTGATGAACAACCTGGATCCCGAAGTGGCAGAACGCCCCGATGACCTGGTGGTCTACGGCGGCACAGGTCGCGCCGTTCGCTCGTGGGCCGCCTTCGACGCCATCACCCGCACCCTGGAAACCATGGAAAAGGACGAAACCCTCCTGGTCCAGTCCGGCAAGCCCGTCGGCGTCTTCCGCACCAATGAATGGGCCCCCCGCGTGCTCCTGGCCAACTCCAACCTGGTGGGCGACTGGGCCACCTGGCCCGAGTTCCGCCGCCTCGAGGCAGAGGGCCTGATGATGTACGGCCAAATGACCGCAGGCTCCTGGATCTACATTGGCACCCAAGGCATCCTGCAGGGCACCTTCGAAACCTTCGCGGCGATCGCCCGCAAGCTGACCGGAGACGGGAACGGTACCCTTGCCGGCACGCTGACCCTCACCGGCGGCTGCGGCGGCATGGGCGGGGCCCAGTCGCTCGCCGTCACCCTGAACGAGGGCGCCTGCCTGATTGTCGACGTCGACGAGTCCCGCCTCCGCCGCCGCGCCGGCAAGCGCTACCTGGACGAGGTGGAAACAGACCTCGACGCCGCCATCACCAAGGTGCTCAAGGCCAAGGAGGAGCGCCGCGGCTGGTCCGTGGGCTATGTTGGCAACGCTGCCGAGGTCTTCCCCGAGATCCTGCGCCGCCACAAGGCCGGCGAACTGACGGTGGACATCGTTACCGACCAGACCTCCGCCCATGACCCCCTGTCCTACCTGCCCGAGGGCATCTCAGTTGCGGAATGGCACCGCGAGGCTGAAGCCGATCCGGAAGGCTTCACCAAGAAGGCCCAGGCATCGATGGCCAGGCACGTCCAGGCCATGGTGGAGTTCCAGGATGCCGGCGCCGAGGTCTTTGACTACGGAAACTCGATCCGCGACGAAGCCCGCAAAGGCGGCTACGACCGTGCCTTCGAGTTCCCCGGCTTCGTCCCGGCCTACATCAGGCCGCTGTTCTGCGAGGGGCTCGGCCCGTTCCGCTGGGTTGCCCTCTCCGGCGACCCCGAAGACATCCGCGTCACCGACGACGCTATCAAGGAACTCTTCCCGGAAAACAAGCACCTGCACCGCTGGATCGACGCCGCCCAGGAGCGGGTGGAGTTCGAAGGACTCCCGGCACGCATCTGCTGGCTGGGCTATGGCGAACGGCACAAGGCCGGCCTGCTCTTCAACCAGCTGGTCAAGGACGGCAAGGTCAAGGCCCCCATCGTGATCGGCCGCGACCACCTGGATTCGGGTTCCGTCGCCTCCCCGTACCGCGAGACCGAGGCCATGGCGGACGGTTCGGACGCCATCGCCGACTGGCCGCTGCTGAACGCCCTGCTCAACACCGCCTCCGGCGCCACCTGGGTGTCCCTGCACCACGGCGGCGGCGTAGGCATCGGCCGCTCCATCCACGCCGGCCAGGTCTCCGTGGCCGACGGCACCGACCTCGCCGCGCAGAAGCTTGAGCGCCTCCTCACCAATGACCCCGGCATGGGCGTCATCCGCCACGCCGACGCCGGCTATGAGCGAGCCCTCGACGTCGCCAAGGAACGCGGCGTCCGCATCCCCATGCAAGAGCCTTCCGTGACCAAATAGCCCATCGATTGCTCCGTACCTGTCGTTATGGACTCCGAAAACGACAGGTACGGAGCAATCGATCCCCATAAGCCCACAAAAAGTAGGAATCATGACCCTGACTACCCACGAACCGCTCACCGTGACCCTTGGCCCGGCGGGCGTCACGCCCGGGGATGTGCTCGCCGTCGCGCGCCACGACGCCAAGGTAACCATCGCACCCGAAACCTTGGCGACCGTCGCCAAGGTCCGGGCCCATATCGATGACCTCGCCTCCAGTGACATCCCCGCCTACGGCATTTCCACCGGGTTCGGCGCCCTGGCCAACCGGCACATCCCCAACGAATTGCGCACCCAGCTGCAGAAGTCCCTGATCCGCAGCCACGCGGCAGGCATGGGCCCGGCGGTGGAACGTGAGGTGGTCCGCAGCATCATGTTCCTGCGCGCCAAGACACTCGCTTCCGGCCGTACCGGTGTCCGCCCGGTGGTCCTGCAGAACATGGTGGACGTCCTCAACGCCGGCATCACTCCCATCGTCCGCGAGTTCGGGTCCCTGGGCTGCTCCGGCGACCTCGCCCCGCTGTCACACTGTGCGCTGGTCTTGATGGGTGAAGGCGAAGCGGAAGGGCCCGACGGCGTCACGTACGGCGGGCGGGGAGAGCGGCCGGTCGCTGAGCTGCTGGCAGAGCACGGCATCGAGCCGGTCACCCTCGCCGAAAAGGAGGGGCTGGCATTGGTCAACGGCACCGAAGGCATGCTGGGCATGCTCTTGATGGCCATCGCGGACCTCCGCCGCCTGCTGTCGACGGCGGACATTACCGCCGCGCTCAGCGTTGAGGCGCTGCTGGGCACCGACCAGGTGTTCCTGCCCGAGCTGCACGCCGCCCTCCGGCCGCATCCCGGCCAGGCGGCCAGCGCGGACAACATGTTGCGCGTGCTTTCGGCTTCGCCGATCGTCGCCTCGCATAAGGTGGGGGACTCCCGGGTGCAGGACGCCTACTCGCTGCGCTGCGCCCCGCAGGTGGCCGGCGCTGTGCGTGACACCGTGGACCACGCGGAGCTGGTGGCCACCCGCGAGCTGGCGGCAGCCATCGACAACCCGGTGGTGCTGCCCGACGGCCGGGTCAGCTCGAACGGCAACTTCCACGGCGCACCGGTGGCCTACGTCCTGGACTACCTGGCCATCGCCGTTGCAGACTTGTCCTCCATTGCAGAACGCCGCACGGACCGGATGCTGGATCCCGCCCGCTCGCACGGCCTGCCCGCCTTCCTCGCCGCGGATCCGGGGGTGGACTCCGGGCTCATGATCGCCCAGTACACCCAGGCCGGCCTGGTCTCGGACAACAAGCGGCTGGCTGTTCCGGCATCCGTGGACTCGATCCCGAGCTCCGCCATGCAGGAGGACCACGTGTCCATGGGATGGCACGCCGCACGGAAACTGCGGAAGGCGGTGGAGAACCTGCGCAGGGTCCTGGCCATCGAACTGGTGACCTCGGCCCGGGCCCTGGACATCCGGACCCAGCTGTCAGGAGGGGTCTTGACGCCGGGACCTGCAGGGGCCGCCGTCGTGGCCGCCCTCCGGGAAGTGGTGGAGGGACCGGGGACCGACAGGTTCCTGTCCCCCGAACTGGAAGCGGCTGACCGGCTGGTGGCCTCAGGGGACGTGCTCCGGGCGGCCGAATCCGCCGTCGGACCCCTCGCCTGACGCCGAAGGATCTTCAGCCCCTGCCGCACTCGCGTCCGAAAGGCGGAATTTCCGGCGCCATGGCCTGCCGCGGCGCCGGGAGTGTAGTAGAACTGAAGGTGTAGTGAAAGTCACATCAAAGAAGCTGTGGCAGCAGAACGATACAAAGGGGTAGAAGTTCAAATGAAAGCACGTGGGGCAGTCCTGTCGAGGCGCAATGCCCATTCCGCTGTTGTGTCCAACTGGAAGTCACTCCAGGCCGGGGACCGCGTCGAGATCATCAAGCATGCGCATGTGGTGGCAGCCGGGGAAGTGGAAGAGGTATCGCAGAGCGGCAACGTCCTTTGGCTGGTTCCCGCCGGCCCGTCAGGTCCGGCGGAGAAGGAGCTTTTCCTGAAGTCCGACGGCGTCCAGGTTCGCCGCGGGTAGTCCCGCCAGCAGCGAAAAATCCCCGCACTGCCCAGACGGCGTGCGGGGATTTTTTGCTCCCGCCGCCCCTTGATGGAGGCGGCGGGGATGGAGGCGCCGGCGGTCGCCGGCGCGTAAGTGATCAGGCCTGGATCAGGCGGCGAAGGACTCGTAGGTTTCGCCGAAGGGTACCGTTTCATCCAGGGCTACCGTGTAGCTTCCAGGGTGCAGCCTGGTAACAAGGATGCCGCAGGCGGCGTCCTTTGCTGCAACCTCGATCAGCTGGGCGACGGCTTCTTCGAGTCCGGCGTGGACCTCCCTGGCGCTGGAGAACTCCAGGCTGATGGACCGCGGAGCAGGCCCTTCGGTGGTCTCGGCAGCGGCGGGGGTGCGCTCCAAAGTGGCTGTAGTCATGTACTGAACTTTCTGTGTTTCGTGCCAAGATGGCTCCAACATTCTACCGGCTGCTCCGGATATATGTCAGATGTCCGTCCTTTGGCTGCCGGTCATAAACCGTTCATTCGCGGTGCCGGAGGGCGATCAAGGACCATGGAGATGGCCCTCCACGGCCCGGAAGTCCCACCAAGACCTTGAGGAGAATTCGGTATGAAGATCATGCGCTTGGGCGATATCGGCAGTGAGCAGCCCGCCGTGCTGGTTTCCTCTCCGGACGGAACCGACCGGTACTTCAGCTTGCTGCCCGTAACGCGGGATGTGGACGCAGCATTCCTTGGTTCCGGCGGCCTGGACAAGGCCCGGAAGGCGCTGGAGTCGGGGGAGCTGCCGGAGATCAAAGACGCCGCTGTGCTCCGCATCGGTTCACCGGTGGCCCGGCCGGGCTCCGTGGTGGGAATCGGAATGAACTACGCCGCCCACGCCGCGGAATCCGGGGCAGAGCCGCCCACCATACCCGTCGTGTTCCTCAAGCCAAGCAATACCGTCACCGGCCCCTGCGACCCCGCCCCGATGCCCCCGCGCTCCACCCAGTACGACTGGGAAGTGGAACTGGGCATCGTTATCGGGAGGGAAGCCAGCTACCTCCACTCCACTGACGAAGCGGCAGGCTGCATTGCCGGTTACGTCACGGCCAACGATTACTCCGAGCGTGAGTACCAGTTGCCCGGGGCCGCCGGGCAGTGGACCAAGGGCAAGTCGCTTCCCGGGTCAACGCCCCTGGGGCCGTGGCTGGTTCCGGCAGATGAGATCGACGGCGGAAACCTGCGGCTGCGCAGCTGGGTGAATGGCGACCCGCGGCAGGATTCCACCTCGGCTGAACTCATCTTTGACGCCGCCACACTGGTTCACCACTGCAGCCAGTACATGCGGTTGGAACCGGGCGACGTGATCCTCACCGGAACTCCGCAGGGCGTGGCCCTCAGCGGCCGTTTCCCCTACCTCCAGCCGGGCGACGTGGTGGAAGTAGAGGTGGAGGGCCTGGGCCGCCAGCGCCAGGAGTTGTTCCGGACGCCGGCGGCCACTAAAGCCCAACTGGCCTGACTCACCCGGCCTTGACGGCCAGGACCGGGCAGTCCGCCTCCAGCAGGATGCGCTGGGACGTGCTGCCCATGATCAGCTTGCCCACGGGGGTGCGGCGGCGCAGGCCAATCACGATCAGTTCGGCTTTGTGTTCTTCGGCGGCGTCCAGCACCTCGGCCGCGGCGTCGTGGCCCCGAACGGGCCGCTTGACCAGGTACTGGATGCCCTGGCTGGCCAACCGCTGCTCAATGTCCTGGATCCCGCCTTCGGGCGCGAAACGGCTGTCCACCGCTGCCTCGCCCTTCGAGGAGTTGATCAGCACCAGGGTGGTGTTGTTCTTTCGGGCTTCGGTGATGGCCTGGGTCAAGGCAGCTTCGCCTTCAGGGGTGGGGACGTATCCCACAACAACGGTCATGGTCGCTCCTTATGGTCGGAATACACGGCATCGTGGTTCGAGTGGACCGCATCATTGGCGTCCGTGGCAAGGACTGATGCCCCGGCAGCAGTTGTTGCCCCGCCCGCAGGAGGAGCTGCGGCCCGGCTGCGCCGGATCAGCTTGTACGCAAAGGGCCACAGCAGGATGAGGGCGATGATGACGTAGATGACGACGGCGATCGGCTCACTGAAGAGCCCTGCCGGATCGCCCGCGCTCAGCTGAAGGGTCTTGCGGAGCTGGCCTTCGATCCGCGGGCCCAGGATCACGCCGAGGATCAGCGGCAGCACGGGCAGCCCGAAGCGCCGCATCATGAACCCGAGCGCGCCCAGCACCAGCAGGAGCACCAGGTCGAACGCCTGCAGGTTCACCGAGTAGGCGCCCAGCGTGGCGAAGAACAGGATGCCTGCATACAGGTACGGCCGCGGGAGCTGCAGCAACTTGGCCCAGAGCGGGGCAAGCGGCAGGTTGATCAGGAGCAGCAGCAGGTTGCCGATGAACAGGCTGGCGATCAGCGCCCACACCAGGGGCCCTTCGCTTTCGAACAGCTGCGGGCCGGGCTGGATGCCGTAGCTGGTGAAAGCTGCAAGCATGACGGCGGCCGTTGCGTTGGTAGGCAGGCCCAGTGCCAGCATGGGGGTCAGCGTACCGGCTGCTGCCGCGTTGTTGGCAGCTTCCGGACCGGCCACGCCCTCGATGGCGCCCTTCCCGAATTCCTCCGGGTGCTTGGTCAGGCGCTTTTCGGTGACGTAGGACAAGAAGGTGGGAATCTCGGCGCCGCCGGCGGGCAGCGCGCCGAAAGGGAACCCGAAGACCGTGCCGCGCAGCCACGGTTTCCATGACCGCTGCCAGTCCTTCTTGCCCATCCACGGCTGGCCCACCGGAATAATGTGCATCGGGGTCCGGCGCAGGTGCGCCGCCACCCAGAGGGCCTCGCCCACGGCGAAGATGGCCACGGCCACCACCACGATGTCCAGGCCGTCCGCCAGGAGCGGCTGGCCGAACGTCAGGCGGCGCTGTCCGGTGACCGAGTCCATACCCACCAGGCCGATGGCCAGGCCAAGGCCCAGGGAGGCGAAGCCGCGCAGCCGCGACGAACCGAGCACGGCGGTGACGGCCAGCAGGGCCAGGACCATGATGGCGAAGTAGCTGGGGGCGCCCAGGCTGACGGCGAACTTCACCACAATTGGTGCGCAGACGGCCAGCAGCGCGGTGCCGATGGTGCCGGCAACGAACGAGCCGATGGCCGCCGTCGCAAGCGCCTGTGCCGCCCGCCCTGCTTTGGCCATCTTGTTGCCTTCAATGGCGGTAACCACGGAGGACGATTCACCAGGGGTGTTGAGCAGGATGGAGGTGGTGGAGCCGCCGTACATGCCGCCGTAGTAGATGCCGGCGAACATGATGAACGCGCTGGTGGGTTCCAGGGCGTAGGTGACCGGAAGCAGCAGGGCGACGGTCATGGCCGGGCCGAGGCCGGGGAGGACACCGACGGCGGTGCCCAGGATGACGCCGATGACGGCGTACAGGAAATTCATGGGGGTCAGGGCGGTGGCAAAGCCGTCCATCAGGGAGGACCAGACGTCCATTAGAGGATTCCTTCCAGGAGGCCGGCCGGCAGCGCAATGCCCAGGCCGAGGTAGAAGCCGTAGAAGGTCAGCAGGGACAGTGCCACGGAGATCAGTCCGTCCCGGATGTAGCGGCGGCTGCCCAGGGCCAGGACGCTGCCCCAGAACAGGACGGTCCCGGAAATTACCCATCCGGCCCAGTCGATGAGCAGGATGTTCGCAACAAAGGCCCCTGCCAGCGGCAGGATGGTCTTCCAGTCGGCGGGGTGGTCCAGGTCCACGTCTTCGCCGCCCTCGGCCTCGCCTTTGCCGCCGCGCAGGACGTTGATGGCCAGCAGGACCGCGCAGACCACCAGCATGCCTGCCACGATGAACGGGACGGTCTTGGGTCCTACCGGGTCAGACTTCGAATACGGGGTTGCCAGGCCGTTGGCGTCCAGGAAGACCAGGACGCCGGCCGCCCCGAGCAGGAGTGCGACTCCCAGCTCGGAGCGGCCTTTGAGACCTGTGGTCAGGGAGGTCACGCCAACCCAAGCTTGGTGAGGACGTCCGCCACCCGCTTGTCCTGCTCGGTGAGGAAGGTCTTGAACTGGTCACCGGTGATGAAGGCGTCGGTCCAGCTGTGGGTCTTCAGCGCTTCCTTCCAGCCGTCGGTGCCGTGCATCTTCTCCAGGGCGGCGATCAGTGCTTCCTTGTCCTTGTCGCTGATGCCCGGAGGGGCCACGACGCCGCGCCAGTTGGTGAACACCAGGTCGATGTTGGATTCCTTCAGCGTGGGTGCGTCCACTCCGTCCAGCCGCTTCTCGCCGCTGGTGGCCAGGACGCGGACTTCGCCGGACTCGATCTGCTTCAGGTACTCGCCGGCGCCGGAGGCGGCGAAGCCCAGCTTGTTGCCCAGGATCGCGGGCAGGAGGTCGCCGCCGCCGTCGTAGGCCACATAGTTGACCTTGGTGGCATCGATGCCCACGGCACCGGCCAGCTGCATGGGCAGCAGGTGGTCCGGGCCGCCGGGGGAGGAACCGCCGCCCACGGCGATGGAACCGGGATCGGCCTTCCAGGCCTTCACCAGGTCGTCAATGGTCTTGTAGGGCGAATCCTTGCCGACCATGATGGCTCCCGGTTCCTCGATGAGGCGGGCCAGCGGGGTGGTTGAGGTCAGCTTGGACTCGGACTTGTTGGTGTAGCTGGCACCCACGACGCCCAGGCCCATGAGCATGGCCAGGTCGCCGTTGCCCTTCTCATTGACGATCCGGGCCAGGCCCACCGTGCCGCCGGCACCGGCCAGGTTGAAGACCTCGGTGTTGGTGGAGATCTTCGCGTCGTCCAGGACCTTGGCGGCGGCGCGGGCCGTGGTGTCGTAGCCGCCGCCCGGGGAGTTGGGGACCATGATCTGCAGGCCGGTGATGGGTCCGGCGGCGGCGCCGGTGCTTTCCGAACCGGTGGAGCTCTTGCCGGTGGCACCGCAGCCGGTGGCCATCAGGGCGATGCCGGCAGCAACGGCGGCAATTCGCAATGCGCGGATCTGGCGCATGTGTTCCTCTTCTCTCAAAACAAATCTGATCAGCATCAGTTGACTTGTGTTTCCGACGCCTTGCGGTTCCGATGCTAGGGGCGGCCGTGACGCCGATCACTCTTGTGTACGCAGAGAAAGTTGTGTTCATTGCGTTCACGTTTCCAAAACCCCACGGCGCCCCGACCGAGCTTCGGGAGCGCGGCTTTGGGATATAGTTCCCGGTACCACCCGGCCCTGCGCCCATGCTGCTGCGCGCACTTCGCCCGCCAGCCCGCCGTGCCGGAGAACCCGCCCTGCCGCACCACCAGGAAGACCATTGTGACTCGACGACGAGGAATGTCCCTCGCGGGGCAATACCTGCTGCTGCAGTTGCTCATCGTCCTCGCGGTCCTGGTGGGCGTGGTGGCCATTTCGCTGGCTCAGTCCGCTGCCGCCTTCGAGCGCACAGAAGGCAGGCGGGCCCTGTCCGCTGCAGAAGCCCTGGGCGGAAACCCGGTGGTGCGTGAACTCCTCCCCGAGACGGAACCGCGCGGCGGCGCCGTGCTGCCGGCAGTGGCGGAATCGGTGCGCATCGTGTCGGGCTCCTCAAGGGTGGCCCTGGCGCGAATCGACCGGACCGTGGTGGCGTCCTCGGATCCCAGCCTGCTGGGCGAGCCGCTGGAGCTCGGTGCCAGCAGGGTGATGGAAGGCAGGGCCTGGACCGGAGTGGTGGGCGGGACGCCGGCCCCGCTGCTGTCCGCGCACGTCCCGGTCCTGGATGACACCGGGCACATGATCGGGATCGCCTCCATCAGCCGCAGCTATCCCACCATGCTTGAGCGGCTGGGCGAGGCCGTCCCCAACCTCCTGACATACCTGGGCGTGGCGAGTGTCCTGGGCGTGGCCGGGTCCCTGCTGCTGTCGCGCCGGGTGAAACGGCAGACCCTGGGCATGGAGCCGAGCGAAATCACCAGCCTGGTGGAAAACCGCGAGGCCATGCTGCACGGCCTCAAGGAAGGCGTGGTTGCGCTGGACCTGCACGACCGGATCACGGTGGCCAACCACAGCGCCCGTGCCCTGCTGGGCCTCCCGCCCGACTGTGTGGGCAAGCGCGTGGCGGGACTCGCCGTCGAACCTGCCCTGAAGGAAGTCCTCACCCGCGAGCAGCCCGGCCCGGACCAGCTGCTGCTGGTGGGGGACCGGCTGGTGGTGATGAACCGGCTGCCGTTCGAATCCCGGGGCCGCGTGATCGGCTCCGTCACCACTTTGCGCGACCGCACGGAACTTTCCGAGCTGGAACAGGAACTGGGAACCACCCGCACCGCCACGGACACCCTCCGCGCCCAAGCCCACGAGTTCGCCAACCAACTGCACGTGATCTCAGGCCTGATCCAGATCGGTGAGTACGATTCCGTGGTCCAGTTCGTCAACGGTGCCACCGTGGACCGGACCCGACTCAACGATGAGGTGACCGGCCGGATCAAGGACCCGGCACTCGCGGCCCTGCTCATCGCCAAGTCCAGCCTTGCCGCCGAACGCGGCGCAGCCCTGCAGTTGGACCCGGACTCAGTGCTGGACAGGGTCGATGACGCGCTGTCCCGGGACCTCACCACAGTGGTGGGGAACCTCGTGGACAACGCGTTCGACGCCGTCACGGGCCTCCCGCACGCAGCCGTGAGGGTGTTGGTGGACGGCAGGGCCGGTGAAGACGTGGTGGTGACGGTGCGGGACAACGGTCCCGGCGTTCCGGGTGGCTCCACCGACCGTATTTTCCGCCAGGGCTTCACCACCAAGGAACCGGGCCCCGCCGGCAGCCGCGGCTTTGGCCTGGCGCTGTCCCGGGTGGTCTGCCGCCGGACTGGCGGGAACCTGACCGTGGCCAACGATAATGGGGCTGTCTTTACCGCTGTGCTGAAACGAGGAACCAACCAGCCATGATCAAGGTCCTGATCGTCGACGACGACTTCATGGTGGCCAAGGTGCATGCCGGCTTTATCCAGCGCACGCCGGGCTTCACCGTGGTGGGCGCGGCGCATACCGGCGCCCAGGCCATCGCGGAAACCGGACGGCTCCAGCCCGACCTGGTGCTGCTGGACATCCACCTCCCGGACATCAATGGCCTGGACCTGATGCAGCGCCTGCGCGACGTGGCTCCCGAGCTGGACGTGCTGGTGATCAGCGCCGCCCGGGAGGTGGAAACCGTGCGGAAGGCCCTGCGCGGCGGCATTGTCCACTACCTGATCAAGCCGTTTTCGCAGTCGGACCTGCAGGAACGGCTGGAGCACTACCGCAACGCCTACCAAAGCCTGGATGCGTCCAAGGACGTGGCGGAACAGTCTGACGTCAACCGGGTGTTCGGCCTGGACCGCGCCGAACGTCCACTCCCCAAGGGCTGCAGCATCGAGACGCTCAGGCTGGTGGAGGCCGCGCTGAACGCTGCCACCGGCGACGTGTCTGCGGCGGAAGTGGCCGAGGAACTTGGAACCTCCCGGGTCAGCGCGCGCCGCTACCTGGAGTACCTGCATGACGAAGGAACGCTGGACGTGCGGCTCAAGTACGGCGTGGGCCGTCCGGAGCGCCGGTACGTGCTCAAGGCCTGACCGGGCCAACGGGAAGAGGCTGCCAAGCCCGACAGGCCGTCAGCGCAGGAGGGTGTCCACCAACCGCGCCGCGGTGCGGGCGGTGCGGCCGTCGATGTCGAACGCAGGATTGAGTTCCGCTACGTCCAGGTGCAGCAGCTTCCCGCTTTGCGCCACCTGCCGGCACGCCGCCGATATGACCGGCAGCGGCACGCCGTAGGCCGCAGGTGCGCTCACCCCGGGCGCGACGGCGGCAGGCAGCACGTCCAGGTCAATGGTCAGGTACAGGACGTCAATGTCTGCCAGGAAGCCGTCGACAAAGTCCCGCACCCGGTCCGCGTCGCACTCCTCGTCCAGCAGGTACCGGACGCCCAGCTTGTCGGCGGTGTCGAACAGGACCTGCGTATTGTTCGGTTCCGAGATACCAACGACGGCGTAACGGAATCCGCGGCCGGCGTCCGCTTCCGCGCGGGCCATCTGGAGGAACGGGGTCCCTGAACTGGGAATGGGCTCGTCCCGGAGGTCGAAGTGTGCGTCAAGGTTCAGGACGCCGAGGCGCTGCCCACCTTGGACGGCGGACGATGCGGCGACGCCGAGGTAGCTGGCGTAGGCAGTTTCGTGGCCACCGCCCAGCACGACAGTCTGGTGCCCGGCGTCGAGCAGGGCCGCCACCGCCCGGCCAAGCCGTTCCTGGCCGGCTTCCAGGCCTTCCCCGGACACCACCACGTCACCAACGTCAGCCACCGCGCGGTCCAGGTGGAAGGCCAGCGGGCCAAGGGCTTTCCGCAGGGCAGCCGGGGCCGCGGAGGCCCCGGTACGGCCCTTGTTGCGCCGTACGCCCTCATCGCTGGCGAAACCCAGCAAGGCGGCAGGCTTCCGGCTGGCAGGCTGAGGCAACCCCTTGTCCGGAGCCCCGGCCGCTCCCTGCCACGACGCACTGCCGGAATTCACAGCCTGCCACCAGCGGCGGTGGCCGGGACCGTCGCCGTCGTACCTTCCTGTCCAAGGCTGGGGCGGGACATCTAGTGCGGAGAGCTGGAACGACATTCTCCAAGCTCATCGCATGCCGGCGGCGAAAACCAGCAATACCGCCGTCGTCCTGTCCGGGATCCAAGAACCCTGTCGGTGGCCAGTCATTGGCGGGAAACCGCGCCCGCGATGGGTACAGGGAATAGGGTGAGACCCAGCGGGTCCGCGGCAGCATGCAATTCCTGCCGGCCGTCAACCCCAACAATTCCAGGCTGGAGAGCCCATGTTTGAACCCCCCGACATCCTTTTTGCTGCGGCCGGCCTGGCCGTTTTCATCGCCGCGGTACTGCCCAAGCTGCTGCGCAATATGCCGCTGTCCATGCCGATGGTCTTCCTTGGCGCAGGAATGGGTGCCTTCGCCCTGATCCCCTCGCTGCCGGACCCGAACCCGGTGGAACACAGCGACTTCGTGATGCACCTTGCCGAAGTTTGCGTGATCATCTCGCTGATGGGTGCCGGGCTTGCCCTGGACCGCCCGGTGGGACGCAAGCGCTGGGCCACCACCTGGCGGCTCCTGGGCATCGCCATGCCGCTGTGCATCGTGGGACTCACCCTGCTGGGTATGTGGTTCCTGGGCCTGGGGCTGGGCGCGGCGCTGTTGGTGGCCGCCAGCCTCGCGCCCACCGACCCCGTGCTCGCTTCGGAGGTACAGGTGGGCGAGCCCGCAGACCAGGACGAGCACGCGGACAAGGAGGATGAGGTCCGGTTCGGCCTTACTTCGGAAGCCGGGCTCAACGACGGCCTGGCGTTCCCGTTCGTATACCTGGCCATTGCCATCAGCGTCGCCGGGGCCAGCCCGTCCGCCTGGTTCGGTGAATGGTTTGGATTGGACGTGCTGTGGCGGCTGGCCATCGGGCTTCTCGGCGGCTTCCTCACCGGCAAGCTGCTGGCCAAGCTGTTCTTTTCGGCCCGCGCCGAAAGCCTGCGGCTGTCAAACCACTCGGAAGGGTTCGTGGCACTGGCGGCGACGTTCCTGGCTTACGGGCTGACGGACATGGTGGAGGGTTACGGGTTCATCGCAGTGTTTGTCTGCGCCGTGACCATCCGCGCTGCAGAACGTACCCACGGCTACCACCGCGTGCTGCACTCCTACGTTGAGCAGCTGGAACGGCTTCTGACAGTGGTGATCCTGGTCCTGCTCGGCGGAGCCATTGCCCGCGGGCTGCTTGCCGGCGTCGGCCCTGCGGAAGTGCTGGTGGCCTTGGCTTTCCTGCTGGTGGTTCGGCCGCTGGCAGGCTGGCTGGGCCTGCTGGGCGGCAAGACCGGCCCGCGGGAACGCGTGGCACTGTCTTTCTTCGGCATCCGCGGAATCGGTTCCGTGTACTACGTTGCGTTTGCGCTGGCGGAGGGCCACTTCACGGACCAGGCACGCTGGCTCTGGTCCTTCATTGGGTTGGTCATTGCACTGTCCATCGTGATCCACGGTGCCACCACATCACCGCTGATGAACCGGCTCGACCGGCTGCGGCAGCGCAAAGCCCTGGCAGTATCCGGGGACGAGGGGCTGGCCCCGAACACCCCGGTGTAGGCGCGCCTGCAGAAACCCGGTCATACACAAAGGGGCTGGTACGGCATCCGCCGCACCAGCCCCTTCTGCAGGCAAGGGTTACTTCATGCCCAGTGCGGCCTCGATGGTTCCGATGGAGAAGAACAGCAGGAAGGCTGCCGCCACGGCCCACATGAGGGGGTGGATGTCCTTGGCGCGGCCCTGGACGGTGCGGATGATGACGTAGCTGATGAAGCCGGCGCCCAGGCCGTTGGCGATCGAGTAGGTGAACGGCATCAGGGCGAAGGTCAGGAACGCCGGGATGGCGATGCCCCAGTCCTGCCAGTCGATCTTGCCCACCTGGGACACCATCATGAAGCCCACTACCACCAGGGCCGGAGCCACTGCCTCGAACGGCACCAGGTTGATCAGCGGGGTGAAGAACATGGCCACGAGGAACAGCAGGCCGGTCACGATCGAAGCGATGCCCGTCCGGGCACCCTCTCCAATGCCGGCGCCGGCTTCAACATAGATCTGGTTGGAAGATACTGAGGCGCCGCCGCCGATGATGGCGCCGAGTGCGTCCACCTGGAGCACACGGTCGACGTCGGGGATGTTGCCATGCTCGTCCACCGTGCCGGCTTCGTTGGCCAGGCCCACCATGGTGCCCATGGCGTCGAAGAAAATGCTGAGGAGGATGACGAAGGCCAGCAGCGTGGCGGCCACGAAACCAAGGTGGCCGAAGGCACCGAAGGGGTTCGCCTTGCCGATCAGGGAGAGATCAGGTGCGGCCCAGCCGGAGAATGCGGGCGCCACCAGGGACCAGCCCTGCGGGTTGAAGTTCTTGCCGTCGAAGCTGGGCCCGATGTGCAGGGTGGTCTCAAGGATGACGGCCAGCACCGTGGAGGTGATGATGCCGATCAGGATGGCGCCCTTGATCTTGCGCACCACCAGGGCGATGGTCAGGATCAGGCCGAACACGAACACGGCGGTGGGCCAGCCCAGAAGCTTGCCTTCGAAGCCCAGGCCGACCGGAACGGTGGTGCCTGCAACGTCCGGGATGCGCCGCACGAAGCCGGCGTTAACCAGGCCAATCAAGGCGATGAAAAGCCCGATGCCCACGACGATGGCGGTCTTGAGTCCCTCCGGTACGGCTTTGAAGACCGCGGTCCGGAAACCGGTGAGGACCAGGATCAGCATGGTGAGGCCGGAGAGGACCACCAGGCCCATCATGTCCGGCCACGTCAGGCCGGGGTTGGTGGCCACGGTGACCGCGACGAAAGCGTTGACGCCCAGGCCGGTGGCCAGCGCGAAGGGGTGCCGCCCCCATGCCCCCATGAGGATGGTCAGGACGCCGGCCACGAGAGCCGTCACGGCGGCAACCGCGGTGAAGCCGAGCGTTGTGCCGTTGGAGTCCGGCCCGGACAGGATCAGGGGGTTCAGAACCACGATGTAGCTCATTGCGAAGAACGTGGCGAACCCGCCGCGGACCTCGCGGGAAAGGTTTGAACCGCGCTCGGTGACCCTGAAATACCGGTCCAGGGCAGAGCCTTGCTTAAGCATTAGTCCTCCGGGGGAGTGTGTGGGAATACCTGCATCCTAATGGTGCGGCCCGGGGCGGGGCGCCAAATTCGCCTAGTCTGTAAGGAAGCCAACACAAGGAGCAGCCCAAACATGCGCCAAATCCGCCGCCAGTTGCTGGGCCTCGTGCTCGGATCCTTTGTTTTTGCCGCCGCAGCGCTGGGGCTGGCAGGCCCGGCTTCGGCCCATGATGCTGCAGAGTCCACCAGTCCCGCCCAGGGCGCTTCGCTCGCCGCGCCGCCGGAGGAGGTTTCCGTGACCTTCAGCAACACGCCGCTGGGCATCGGATCGTCCTTCTCAATCAAGGATGCGGGCGGCACGGAATGGGCTGACGGCTCCGTCCGGATTGTCGACAACGTGGCAACCCAGAAGCTTCGGCAGGGCGGCCCGTCGGGTGCGTATACCGTTGCGTGGCGCGTGGTCGGCTCGGACTCCCACCCCATCGAAGGCACTTTCACCTTCACAGTGGCCGCCGGCGCAGCTGGGGCTGCCCCCTCCTCAACTTCCCCGGCGAAAAGTTCGACGGCGGCGGGTACGGTACCGAGCATGGGCACGGCACAGCCCGGAGTAACGGAAGAGCCATCCAGGCCGGCTAAGACGGGGGAGCCCTTCCAATGGAGCATTGTGATCTTTGCCCTCGTCGCGGTGGGGCTGCTGGTGGCCCTTGGGGTGCTGGCCCGGCGCCGGCTGAACGGCGACGGGGACGCGGGAGGGAAAAGCGGGGAGTAGCTGCCGCAAGCAGGGCCGGAAGGCCCGGGCCTGACGGCGGGAAGGGGGCGGAGCGTCAGCAGCTCAGCACCGCAAGGCTCCCCGTTGCCGGGAAGGTACCGCCTGGTAGTTGGGCGGTGCCCTGGTTGACCTTGGCGGAGATTGCCTGGCCCACGGTCTTGGCCTGGCGCAGTACTTCCTTGGGCGAGGGCGTAATCAGTTCGCCCACGCCCACCAGGTAGATGCCGATGGCCCGCATAGCCGCGGCCACGTTGCGGCCAACCGTAATGCCGAAGTCATTGAGCATGCGCCGCAGTTGGCTGTGGGCGCACCGGGTCAGCACAATGTGGTCGGCCACCAGGACGCCTGTGGGGGTGTGCACGTGCCACTGCGGGGTCGATTCGTGTCCCGGGCCTTCCAGCATGGTCAGCTGCACGGCGCGGGTGGTGTTCCGGACATCGACACGATGGCTTGCTGCGTAGTTGCGGAGATGGCGGAGGATCTCGTTCCGTTCCCGGAGGGTATCGCTGTCTGCCGCATCGCAGCGCTGGAGTGAGGAGGTGTTGGCGGGTTGGTTGGCGCCAAGGATGTCCAGCCCGTCCACCACGATGGAGTCCACCCCGTGGCGGCTCAGTTCGGCGGCCACGGCCAGCCCGGACAGGCCCGTGCCAATGATCACCGTGGTGGTCTGTTCGGTCCCCGCATCCCCAGGCACGCTTGACACTACAGTTTCCCTCCTTCGAAGCTTTCAGCAGGCGCCGGCATCCTCGCCGGCCCGCGTCCCGGTACTCCCAAAGTCCGGACGCAGAGTATGGCCGGAAACGTCCTGGCAGGAAGTTGCGCTTGGCGTCCCGGACCAACAATGTCCTGAAGACTACAGAACAAAAGCGGCTGTGAATAGCCCAATGGAGAAAACATTCCTGCGGCCGTGAAGGCGCTTTCCGGCGGCCGCCGGAAAGCCTGTGGATAGCTGGAGCCAACGACGCCTGAGCAGCCTGGCCGAGCCTGTGGATAACCGGGTTCAATCGCCTCTGAACAGGCTTGCTAAGCCTGTGGGGACGGAGAATAGTGGGAAACGGGAAACAGTCTTTTCCTGCCGGTGCAGCCCGGAATCGGGATGTGCGGGGGAGGGGCCGTTTTCTGGCAGAATAGCCGCAACATTAGGCGTATCGCGAGGAGGCGGCCCCCATGGGCTCACGAGAGTTGCATCCGGACCCGGCCCGGGATGGTGGCGGTGCGTCTGACGCTCCCCATGGCATCGTGGTGGGCGTTGACGGCTCGGACCATGGCCAGTGCGCCCTGGTGTGGGCCGCACGGGAAGCCCAGCGCCGCCGTCGTCCCCTCCATATCGTCACCGCCTACTCTGTCCCGATCTTCGCCGCGTCCGGATTGGACGGCGGCTACGCCACGGTGGACGATTCCGTCATCCGTGAAGGTGCCGAGGCCATCCTCAAGCAGGCGCTGGAGAAGATTGCGCCGTACGACGTGGACGTGACTTCCTCCGTGGAAAACGGTGACGCGGCAGGAGTGCTGCTGGAGATCTCCGAAAGCGCGGAACTGCTGGTGGTGGGAACCCGCGGCCGCGGCGGTTTCGTGGGCCGGCTCCTGGGCTCGGTCAGCAGTGCACTTCCCGCCCATGCCAAATGCCCCACAGTGACGGTGCCCTTGTTCTGCTCGGACCGGCTCGGCGAGACCACTGAGGACCGCCGGGTCAAGGCTGAGCAGGCCAAGTCCGGGCACCGGCAAGTGGAGAACGTTGTGGTGGTCGGGGTGGATGGTTCCGAGCAGGCGCGCGTTGCCGTCCTCGAAGCAGCTGACCAGGCCGAACGTCTTGGCGCCTCCCTGCGCGTGGTGTGCGCCGTACCCCAGTACAGCGGTTCCCTGGCCTGGGTGCCGGCGCCGATGGACCGCAAGGCCCTGTTCGACGACATCCGGGTCACCCTGGAGGCCGGCATGGCCTGGCTTCGCAGCCACTACCCCCACCTTGAGGCCGAGTACGAGCTGAAGGACGGTTCGCCGGTTGACGTGCTCGTTGAAGAAAGCCGCCACGTGGAGCTGGTGGTAGTGGGCACCCGCGGCCGCGGCGGCTTCACCGGGATGCTCCTGGGTTCGACGTCCGACGGCGTGCTTCACCACGCCAAGGGACCGGTCATGGTGGTCCCGGACAGGGAGGACCCGCGCATGGCGGACCGGGGACGGTTCGGCCCAATCCTGGGCGACGTCGCCTAGGCCAGGCCCGGGACTGCCAGGCAGCACGGCTTTCAGGCATACGGCACCTGGGAGATGGCGCAGCAAGGGCCGCCGTTGGCCGGCACCGGCGCGGATGCGCTGGTGCTGGAGTTGCGCGGCCTCGGCGCCGGAATGCTGGCATTGGTGGGCGGCAAGGCAGCCAACCTCGGTGAGCTGTTGTCTGCAGGATTGCCGGTCCCTGACGGGTTCTGCCTGACGACCGTTGGGTACCGGCAGGCCATCGGCGCTTCAGACACCCTGCTTCCCGCGCTGGCAGGGGTCTACGCAGCCTTGGGGGAGGCAGCACGGGCCGGCGCCGAGGACCCACCCGACATAGCCGGGCTGGCCGGAACCGCACGGGCAGCAATCCTGGCAGCTCCAATTCCGGGCACCGTTGCCCAGGCCGTGGAACAGGCTTACGCCGCCCTCGGTCCCGACGTACCGGTCGCCGTCAGGTCTTCGGCCACCGCTGAGGACCTGCCCTTCGCCAGTTTTGCCGGGCAGCAGGACACGTACCTCAACGTGGTGGGAGTGCCTGCGGTGCTGGAGGCCGTCCGGCATTGCTGGGCCTCGCTGTGGACAGACCGGGCAACGGCGTACCGGGCGAGCCTGGGGATTGACCCTGCGGGGGTGGCGCTCGCGGTGGTGGTGCAGCGGATGGTGGATGCCGAGACCGCGGGTGTCATGTTCACGGCGAATCCCCTCACCGGCAGCCGCCGGCAGGTAATGCTGGACGCCAGTCCAGGCCTGGGCGAGGCGGTGGTCTCCGGCGCGGTCAATCCGGACCACTTCGTGGTCGATGCGCTGACCGGCAGGGTGGTGGAACAGGAACTGGGCGCCAAGGGCATCGAGGTGCGGCCACTTCCTGGTGGCGGGACGCAGATCCGGGAGTTGCCGGAAGGCCATGCTGCTGCCTGCCTGACGGGCAGCCAGTTGCGTGCGCTTGCCAGCCTGGGCCTGCAGGCCCAGGAGCACTTCGGCGCCCCGCAGGACACTGAGTGGGCCATAGACCACGCAGGCGTCCTCTGGCTCACCCAGTCCCGGCCGATCACCACGCTGTACCCGGTTCCGAGGAGCAACGGTGCCGCGGGCCTGGCTCCGCGGGCGAAATCCGTTGCCGGCACCAGGGCGTACCTCTGCTTCAGCCTGGCCCAGGGGCTGACCCGGCCGCTCACCCCCATGGGGCTCGCGGCTGTCCGCCTGATTGCTTCCTCCGTGGCCACGGCCGCCGGCTTTCCTGTTCCTGATCCCCGGAGCGGACCGTCACCCTACGCCGAGGCCGGGCAACGGATCTACGTCGACTTCACCACCCCCATCCGCAGCGCCATAGGCCGGCGCATCATTCCCCGGGTCTTCGACATCATGGAAGCACGGACCGCCGCCGTCATGCGCCGCCTGATGGAGGACCCGGCCTTTTCGGTAACCAGGAGGACGCCGTTCGGGTTGCTGCGCCACGTCGCGCCGGTGGCGATCCGCGCCAAGGTTCCCACCACTCTCGTCCATGCCCTCCTCCGGCCCCGCGCGGCACTGCACCGGCTGGACCAGTTCACCCGGGACTTTGAGGCCTCACTGGCTCCCGATACGGGCGTTGACACCATGGCGCGCCTCGACCACGCCGAATCGCTGGTTGGGTCACGCCTGTTCTTGATTGTGCCGGCCATCCTGCCCCTTCCCGCCCTGGGCTTCGCCATGTTGGGCCTTGCCGGAAAGCTGCTTGGCGGGAATGCCTGGGACGAACTGCAGCCGGTGATCCGGGGCCTGCCGCACAATGTCACCACGGAAATGGACCTGGAATTGTGGCGCCTCGCAACGGCCATCCAGGAAGATGCTGACTCACGCACCGCGCTCCTGACGGAGAATCCATCCGACCTGGCGGCCGCTTTCCATGCCGGGGAGCTGCCGGCCCGACTGGACGCCGGCCTGGGAAGGTTCCTGGACAGGTACGGCCAGCGGTCAGTGGGTGAAATCGACGTCGGACTGCCGCGATGGTTGGAGGAGCCGGCACACATCCTGGGAGTCCTTGCCAACTACCTCCGGCTGGATAACCCGGCCCTGGCACCTGATGCCCAGTTCGGCAAGGCAGCCGAGGACGCGGAAGTGCAGGTGGCCCGGTTGGTCGCCCGGGCCGCCGCCCGTGGCAGGATCAGGGGCATGCTGGTGGCTGCTGCGCTGCGGAGGGCGCGGTTGTTTGCCGGCCTTCGGGAGCTGCCAAAGTACCTGCTGGTGACCGGCCTCGGGGAAGTCCGCAGGCAGCTGCTCCTGGTGGGCAGGGAGCTGGAGCAGGCGGGCACCCTTGAGTGCCGGGAGGACGTCTTCTTCCTGGACTTCGCTGAGGCCCGTCAAGCACTGGAGGACAAGGCCCGGGACACCGAAGGGCCGGGCCAAGGCCTTCGGCGGGTTGTCGCAGCCCGCCGCCAGGAGTACGCAAGGGAGCTCAGACGCCGGCACATCCCCAGGGTGCTGCTCTCGGACGGGACCGAACCGGAAGCGGTGCGGGCCGCCGTCGGAAACTCCGGGGACGGAGCTTCCGGGAATGGAATTCTGGCCGGCAGCCCGGCTTCGGCGGGTATGGTCACTGCCCCGGCAAGGGTCATTCTGGATCCGGTCGGCGCCCGCCTCGAGCCGGGCGAGATCCTGGTGGCGCCCTCCACGGACCCCGGCTGGACACCGCTGTTCCTCACGGCCGGAGGGCTGGTGATGGAGATGGGCGGAGCGAACTCACACGGCGCCGTGGTGGCAAGGGAGTACGGCATTCCCGCCGTAGTGGGAGTCGCGGACGCCACCGCGCGCATCAGCACAGGCCAAAGAATAACGGTCGACGGCGGCGCGGGAACCGTCATCCCGGAACATCCAGGAACGCTCCGGGATGGAGGGCTGCCAAGGGGCGCGGAGCCACCAGCACAGGCGTAGTCTTTCTTTATGGGCTCCAACAGGCTGGGTTCCAGCGGACGCTTGCAAGTCAATAAAACAGCACCAGGCCGCCGGGTGTGGCTGCGGTGGCTGCCTGCCGTGGCGGCCCCGGCAGTCATAGCCGCGGGCGCCCTCGCTGGATCCCTCCCGGCAGGGGCCAGCGACCCCCTGCCTGCCAAGACGCCCGCCCAGGTCCTGGAACTGGCAGCCAGCCACCAGGTCCAGGCACTCTCGGGGACCGTGGAGCAGTCGGCCGACCTGGGGCTGCCAGAGCTGCCTGCCGGAAAGCCGTCCACGCCTGCCTCCCCGGGCAGCGTAGCTTCGGTGATTGAGCTTTTGTCCGGCAAACACAGTGCGCGGGTCTTCCTGGATGGAAAGGACAATGCCAGGGTCCAGGTGATGGACCAACTGGCCGAGCGGGATGTGGTCCGCCACGGCAGCGACGTGTGGTTCTATTCGTCGAAGGACAACACGGCGGCGCACCTGGCGTTGCCCGCCCATGACCCTGCACAGTCAAAAAACCATCAAGGGGCGGGCGGGGTGCATACCCCGGCCGAGGTGGCCCAGCAGTTCCTGTCCAAGGTTGACCCCACCACCGCCGTTTCCGTGGGGCCGGACGTTTCCGTTGCCGGCCGGGCAGCATACAACCTGCTGATCGAACCACGCAGCGACGCAACCCTGGTGGGCAAGGTGGCCATCGCCGTCGACGGTCGCAACGGCTTGCCCCTGTCCGTCCAAGTGACCGCACGTGGAGCGGACAAGCCCGCTTTCAGCTCTGGTTTCACCAGCCTCTCCCTGGCCGTCCCCGACCAGTCCGTCTTCGCCTTCACCCCGCCGCCGGGCAGCACCGTCAAGGAACTCCCCGTTCCGGACAAGTCCCGTGAGCGTCCGGACGGTTCCCACCAGGACGCCATGCACAAGGGTGCCAAGGGACAGGTGTCCGTCACCGGCACCGGTTGGGAAACCGTGGTGGGCACGGCGCATGGCAATGCCTCGGCTGCCGAATCCGTCCTGAAGGATCCGCTGATGTCCCAGGCTGCCGTCGCCGTACCCGGCGGCCGGCTGCTCTCCACGGCACTCGTCAACGTCCTGGTCACCGACGACGGACGGATCTTCGCGGGAATGGTGCCGCCGGAACGGCTGCAGTCAGCAGCAGCGGCCCAGTAAGTGGTGGCCGGACGGGGAGTGGTGGCCGGGCGGGGGCTGGTGCGGTGAGCGGCGCGCTGGCGATTGAAACCCATGGCCTGAGCAAGCACTTTGGCCAGCAGGCCGCCGTCGACCACGTGGACCTGGCCGTTCCGCACGGGACGGTCTTCGGCTTCCTGGGGCCCAACGGATCCGGCAAGACCACCACCATCCGCATGCTGCTGGGTCTGGCGGCTGCGTCCGCCGGGACGGTAAGCCTGCTGGGCCGCGAGATGCCGGACAAACTCCACGAGGTCTTGCCGCGCGTGGGGGCCCTGGTTGAAGGGCCGGCCTTTTACCCTTTCCTCTCCGGCGCCGCCAACCTCCACCGGCTGGATTCAGCCAGCCGGCATACTGTGCCCGCCACCCGGAAGGCGCGCGTGCAGCAGGCGCTGGAACGCGTTGGCCTGGAGCACGCCGCAGGCAAACGGGTGCACGCGTACTCGCTGGGAATGAAGCAGCGGCTGGGCATTGCCAACGCCCTGCTCTCGCCGCGGGACCTGCTGGTGCTGGACGAGCCCACCAACGGGCTGGATCCGCAGGGCACCAGGGAAGTCCGCAACCTGGTGCGGTCGCTGGCGCATGAGGGCACCACTGTTTTTGTCTCCAGCCACCTGCTGGCCGAGGTGGACCAGATGTGCACCCACGCCGCCGTCATGAGCGCGGGCAGGCTCGTGGCGCAGGGGCCGCTCGCTGAACTGCGGCAAGCCGGGTCCACCCCGCTCCGGCTGGTGACACCCGACGGCGGGAGGGCCCGGGAGGTCCTGGCCCGCCTCGGGCTGGCGCCTGAACCCGGACAGGCTGGACCGCGTTCTCAACCCGACGGGGAGACTGTTGTAGCGGTGCTTCAAACCGGCGCCCAACAGCCGGGGGTGCTCCCGGAGGACGTTGTGGCGCACCTGGTGCAGGCCGGCGTCCGGGTCCGGGGCTTCGCCGTCGAGCGTGAAAGCCTTGAAGACCGCTTTGTTGCCCTTACCGGGGAAGGATTCGACGTTGCCCAGTAGCGTGCCCGCCGACATGCCCGAAGCCGCCGGAACGGCCCGGCCGGCAGCAGTCCCGCGAATCTCCGGATTCTCCCTGCTTGGGTCCGAGCTCAAGGTCCTGTTCGGGCGCCGGCGCACCTGGGCCCTGCTCCTGGCCCTGGCCGCAATCCCGGTCCTCATCGCCATCGCCGTGAGGGTCTCCTCCAACGTTCCGCCTGGCCGGGGTCCCGCCTTCCTTGACCGGATCACCCAAAACGGCCTGTTCGTTGCCTTCACCGCGATGCTGGTCTCCGTACCGCTGTTCATGCCGCTCGCGGTGGGCGTGGTGGCCGGGGACACCATCGCCGGGGAAGCGAACCTGGGAACCCTCAGGTACCTGCTGGTGGCGCCGGCGGGACGGGTGCGGCTCCTGTTGGTCAAGTACGCAGGCGCGCTGGCCTTCTGCGTCGCGGCACCCTTAACCGTGGGCGCAGCCGGTGCGGCCATCGGAGCCGCGCTTTTCCCGGTAGGCCCGGTGACGCTGCTCTCCGGGGGCGTGGTCCAGCCGGGCGAAGCTGCCCTGCGCATCGTGCTGATCGCCGCCTACCTGGCGATATCCCTGGCGGGCCTTTCCGCGATTGGGCTGTTCCTGTCCACCCTGACAGTGGTTCCCGTCGGGGCAATGGCCGCCACCGTGGTTGTCTCGGTAGTGTCGCAGGTCGCCGACCAGCTGCCGCAGCTGGAGTGGCTGCACCCGTGGCTTTTCAGCCACTACTGGCTTGGCTTCGGCGACATGCTGCGCCAGCCGGTGGTGTGGGATTCTTTCGCCAGCAACGCGCTGCTCCAGGCAGGCTACGTGGCAGTGTTCGGGGCGCTCGCCTACGGCCGGTTCGTCACCAAGGACATTCTGAGCTGACGACGGCGGCGGCGGATTTCAATGCCGCGCCGCCCGGCGGACGGTCCGCGTGGGTGAGGATCAGTAGCGGGCCGCGTACGGGTAAAGCTCCATGCCCACCATCGAGCTGATGCTGGACACGGTGATGCCTTCCTGCGGGTTGAGGGCCTGCACCACCTGGCCGTTGCCCAGGTAGATCGCCACGTGGTAGAAGTTCGGTGCCGAGCCCCAGACCAGCAGGTCGCCGCGGCGGGCCTGTGAAATCGGGACGTGGACCGGGGCGGCCGCGTACTGCTGGGAAGCGGTGCGCGGCAGGTAGGTGCCGGCTGCGGCGAAGGCGTTCTGCACCAATCCGGAGCAGTCGAAACCATAGACGCCGGTTCCGCCCCACTGGTAGTAATACGGAGCGCCCACCTTTCCCAGGGCCACGGAGATTGCTGCTTCATACGTGCCCGAACCCGTTGAAGGTGCAGGCGCCGGCGCCGGAGCGGGCGCGGGTGCGGGTGCCGGAGCGACGGGCGCGGGTGCGGGTGCCGGAGCGACGGGCGCGGGTGCGGGAGCGACGGGCGCGGGTGCGGGGGCAGCAGGGGCAGGTGCCGGAGCAACCGGCGCAGCAGGCGCCGGTGCGGGGGCAACAGGCGCCGGTGCGGCAGGCGCTGCGGGGGCCGCTGCTGCCGGAGCGGGAGCCGCAGGTGCCACGTCCTGGCTGCGGTTGTTCTGGCCGGCACCCCGGTTTTGCCCAGCTTGGTTTTGGGCTGCCTGATCCTGGGCGGCTTTGTCCGCTGCGGCCTTGTCCGCGGCGGCGGACAGCGCGGCGAGGCGGGCCTCCTCGCGCTGCCGGTCCAAAGCATCTACGCGCGCTGACTCAAGCGCCACCGTGGTGTTGCGGAGCTGTGCGAGCTGGTCCACCAGGACGGTCCGCTGGGCCTTGGCGTCGGCCACTGCCTTCGCCTGCGCGGCATTCGCCTGTTCCGCCTGGGACTTCCGCTGCTCCGCAGTCTTGGCCGCATCGTCGGCGGCCTTGGTGGCGTCCTCCGCAGCCGCGGTCAGCGAACGGTAGGCAGTGGCTGCGGCGTCGGCAGCTTCGAAGGCCCGGCTGCGGCTGGCAGAGAGGGCCTCAAGCGTGGCGGCCTGCTGCAGGCTTTCACCGCCGCTGGCCAGCGTTCCGAGGGTGGGGTTCAGGCCTCCGTTCCGGTACAGGTCACCGGCGAGCTGGCCCACCTGCTTGCGGGTCTTGTCCTGCTGTTCCCGGGCGGAGCCGGCCTTGGCCGAGGCCACCGACGCCGCTTCGGTCCGCTGCTGCAGTTCCACCAATGCCTCGCTGTAGGCGTTATTGGCCTGCATGGCCACGGCGAACGCGGCCTGCTGCGCGGTGGACGCGTCGGCCAGGATGCGCTCGATGTCGGTGACCTTATCCGCCGTCGCGGACTCGCTGGCCTTGGCCGCGGCAATGTCCTCGGGCGAGGGAATCCCGGGCGACGCCGGAACGGTCAAGGGAAGGGATGGCGCCGGGACCGCGGCTGCAGGTGTTGCCACGGAAGCAAAAAGGACGACGGCGGCGCACAGCACGGCCGTCCTGCGGCCGGATCCGGATAAAGCCATCTGCAGAGACCTCGCAACGGTAAGGCTGGGAGTGAGGTTCTGGATGTGGCACAACCGTGCCCCTCAGCTGCTCGCCAGCAGTCCGAGGTTACGTGACCCTTTGCACATTAGCAACAGCAGTCACATCAATAACATAAACCACAACAGTGTCATTAGGGGCAGAATTTGCGGGGTGTGTCGGATCAGGCGTGTTGGCGTTCCTCATGTTCTGAGTGACTGGCGGGCTCCAGTTGGAAGGTGCAGTGGTCGGTATCAAAGTGCGAGCCCAGGCAGGTGATGAGCTTGTCCAGCAGCTGGTCGGCGCCCCGGGCGTTGAGTACTCCGTCCTCCACCACCACGTGGGCGGAGAACACCGGTACGCCTGACGTGATGGTCCAGATATGGATGTCGTGCACGTCCGTCACACCCGCCACGGAAAGGATGTGTTCCCGGATCATCTGGACCTCCACTCCTTTGGGGCTGGCTTCCAGGAGGACGTCCACCACGTCGCGCAGCAGGCTCCAAGCCCGCGGGAGGATCATCAGCGCGATCAGGACGGAGGCAATGGTGTCCGCTGCCTGGAAGCCGGTCAGCATGATCACCACCGCTGCGATGATTACGGCCACCGAGCCCAGGAGGTCGCCCAGCACCTCCAGGTAGGCGCCGCGGATGTTCAGGCTCTCCTCCTGCGCCGTTCGCAGGACCAGCAGCGATACCAGGTTGGCGACGGCGCCGAGGATGGCGGCAAACAGCATGATGTCCGTCCGCACTTCCGGGGGTGCGCCGAACCGCCTGATGGCTTCGGTGAAAATGACAACGGAAATCACGATCAGGATCAGCGCATTGGCCAGTGCCGCGAGAACCTCCGCGCGCTGGAAGCCATAGGTCCGCTGATCGCTTGCGGGGCGGCCCGCGATCCACGCAGCCAGCAGGGCGATGGTGACGCCGGCCGCGTCGGAGAGCATATGTCCGGCGTCCGCCAGGAGGGAAAGCGACCCGGAGAGAATGGAACCCACGATCTGGATGGCCACCACGCCAAGGGTGATCCCCAGGACGGCCACAAGCCGCTTCCGGTGCCGCCCGGTGCCGGTGATCCCGTGGCTGTGACTGTGGTCATGTCCCATGATTACAAGGCTAGCCCCAGCCCAGTTCGTGCAGCCGGTCATCGGAGATCCCGAAGTGGTGCGCTATTTCGTGGACTACGGTCACGGCAACTTCGTGGATTACGTCGTCCCGGGAGGCGCAGATTTCCAGGATGGGTTCGCGGAAGATCGTGATCCGGTCCGGGAGGGAACCGGCGTCCCACCACGAATCGCGCTCCGTCAGCGGAACCCCTTCGTACAGTCCCAGCAGCACGGTGTCCGGGTCTTCCCCGGGCCCGGGCACGTAATCGTCGTCAATGAAGACCGCAACGTTGTCCATGGCGCGGGCCAGCCGCTCCGGAATGCTGTCGAGGGCGTCCTGGACAGCGGCCTCGAAGTCGTCGGGGGACATAGTGAAACCGGAAGGCTCATGCCCTCCGTCGGGAACGATCGGCAGGCCCGGCGGCAGGTTGGCTGTCATGCCCAGACCCTACCGCTGGAAGCGTTGATGCCGGATGCGGTCCGCCGGCGTCCTGCGCCGGGTCAGCCCCACTCCCACCAGGCACACCAGCCCGCCCACCAGCCCCCATGCGGTGGGGATCTCGCCCAGGAGCAGCCAGGAGATGAGGACGGTAGTGCCGGGGACCATGTAGGTGGTGGCGGCGAGTTTCCCGGCATCCACCAGCGACAACGCGTAAGCCCAGGTGGTGAAGGCGATGGCGGTCGGGAAAACGCCCAGGTACACCAGCCCCAGCGTGGCCTGCGGCGGGGCGGCCTGCACTTCGGACACCAGCTGCCCTGCAAAGGGCAGGCAGCACAGGGCTCCCACCACGATGCCGAACCACGTGGCCTGGGCCGCGGGGAATTTCCGCACCACCGGTTTTTGGATGATGACGCTGACCGCGGCGAGCACCGCTGCAAGGAGGCAAAGCGCCACACCCGCCAGGTCCGCCGTCGAACTTTCCCCAGGTACGCGCGGCCGGCCCGAGCCAAAGGCGATCAACGCGACCCCGGAAAACGCCACCGTGCTGCCGATCAGCAGCCAGCGCGGAAAGCCTTCCTTGAGGAAGATGCCCGCCATGATGGCCACCAGGATGGGGTTGACGTTGATCAGCAAGGCGCTGGTGCCGGCATCCAGGATGTGCTCCGCTGCGTTCAATGCCACGTTGTACCCGCCGAACCACATCACCCCGTAGGCGAGGATGGGCAGCCATTCGCGGCCCTGGGGCAACAGCCGGCTCTTGAGCAGTTGTGGCACCACCAGGAAAGCCAGGACGACGGCGGCAATCGCCAGCCTGCCCAGTGTCAGGGAGCCGGGGGAGAAGTGCGGGCCGATGGCCCGGATGCCCACGAACGCCGAGGCCCACAGGACCACGGTGACCACCATGGCCGCCACGCCCAGTGCCTTGACGGGAGCAGCAGCTGGAGCTTGCGGAGGAAAAGGTTGACGCGCGGGACTGGTGGAAGGCATGAGATAAATCTACGGCGGATGCCGGCGTCGGACTGGCGGGAATCGGCCACGTCGGTGCCCTCGGCTAGGATGCGGACTATGCTCTCCCCCCAGGTTCCCGCCCGTGATACTCCGCGCCTTATCCGGAGAGTCATCTGGATCGCAATGGCTGTCATCGTCTTGGGCGGGGTGGCCTGGTATGCCCTTTTCACTGCCACCAAGCCCCCGCAGTCCGCATCCCCGGCAGCGGGCCAGGAACAACTCGTGCGCGCGGACAGCCACCGGCTCACCGCACCCCCCGAAGAAAAGGCGGAGCTGGTGGAATTCCTCGACTTCGAGTGCCCCTCCTGCGGGGCCGTGCACCCCTTTGTGGAGGAGCTCAAAGCGGAGTTCGGGGACAGGATCACGTTCGTCAACAGGTACTTTCCGCTGTCCGCCCACCCCAACTCCGGCCAGGCAGCGCTTGCTGTGGAGGCGGCCGCACAACAGGGCCAGTACCGGCAGATGGCAAACAAGCTGTTCGAACACCAGTCCCAATGGGCCGGAAACCAACAATCCCAGGCGCCCCTGTTCCGCACCTACGCGCAGGAGTTGGGGCTCAACATCGCGGAGTTCGATGCCGCCGTCGCCAACCCCGAAACCGAAGACCGCATCCTGGCCGATATCGCCGACGGCAATGCCCTTGGTGTCAACGGCACGCCCACCTTCTTCCTCAACGGGGAGAAGCTGACGCTAAGCACCAAAGCGGATTTCCGGCAGAAGCTGGCCGACGCCGCCAAATAACGGAGCTGCAGCGGGCTGGTGCTGCCGTGGCGGGAAGGCCGCCCTGTATTTACGCCGACCCCTTCTTTCCCCAGCGACTACTTTTGCCGTCCCTACTGTCCGCCAGCCCAGGCGAGCAGCTTATCCACCGGCCAGGTGGTGATGATCCGTTCGGGCGGCACGTTGTTGCGGGCTGCCCGCTCCGCGCCGTACTGCAGGAAGTCCAGTTGCCCCGGCGCATGGGCATCGCTGTCGATGGAGAACAGGCAGCCTGCCTCCAGCGCCAACTGGATCAGGGCGTCCGGTGGGTCCTGCCGCTCCGGGCGGGAATTGATCTCGACGGCCACGTCGTGTTCCGCGCACGCTGCGAACACTTCCTTGGCGTCGAAGTCCGACGGCGGCCGGGTTCCGCGCGAGCCCTCGACGAGCCGCCCGGTGCAGTGGCCCAGGATGTTGGTCTGCGGGTCCTGGATGCCGCCGAGCATCCGGGTGGTCATGGTTTTCCGGTCGGCGCGCAGCTTTGAGTGTACGCTGGCCACCACGATGTCCAGGCGGTCCAGCAGTTCCGGCTCCTGATCGAGCTCGCCGGACTCCAGGATGTCCACTTCGATCCCGGTCAGGAGCCGGGTGGCCCCGCCGTTGCTGTTGATGCCGGCCACTACGTCCAGTTGGTTCACCAGGCGCTCGGCCGACAGTCCATTGGCGATGGTGAGGTTGGGGGAGTGGTCGGTCAGGGCCAGGTACTCCCTGCCCAGCACCTCCGCAGCAGCCACCATCAACTCAATGGGGGAGCCGCCGTCGGACCATTCGCTGTGGCTGTGCAGGTCGCCACGGAGCGCCGCCCGGAGGTCTGCCCCACCGGATGCCAACGGCTGGGTGCCCTTCTCCCTGAGGTCTGCCAGGTAGCCGGGCACTTGCCCGTCCACGGCCTCCCGGATGACAGCGTAGGTCCGGTCGCCGATTCCCTTCATGGACTTGAGCCGGCCGGTGCGGGCCCGCAATGCCACTTCGTCAGGGCCAAGGGGGTTGATGGCAGCTGCCGCCTTGCGGAAGGCCTGGACCTTGAAGGTGGCGGCGCGTCCGCGCTCCAGCCAGAAAGCAATCTCGTTGAGCGCTGCGACGGCATCCATCCGTCCATCTTTACCCGTAAGGCGCTGGAAAAGTGGGGTCTTGCGCCAATTTTGGAATATTCCCGGTTACCCCCTATAGTTGTGGAGTCCCGTTCGGAGAACGCAAAGGACAAAGACGGAAAGCCCCGCTTGACGCCTTTTATTTTGCTCCGGACAGGTTCTGGCCCCCATCGTCTAGCGGCCTAGGACACCGCCCTTTCACGGCGGCGGCACGGGTTCGAATCCCGTTGGGGGTACTCAAGGAACTGGTCAAGCAGGCTAAAAAAGTCTGGTAGGCTGGAAGCCTTGAAAAAAGCGGTAGAGATACTGCGAAGCAAGAAACGCAAGGCCCTGTAGCGCAGTTGGTTAGCGCGCCGCCCTGTCACGGCGGAGGTCGCGGGTTCAAGTCCCGTCAGGGTCGCTCTGATTGTTGGAAGAGATTCCGGCTGTCATGGTGACTAGTCACCTAGGCTCTGTAGCTCAGTTGGTAGAGCGTTCGACTGAAAATCGAAAGGTCACCGGATCGACGCCGGTCGGAGCCACGACTGGGAAGCATCAGTTCTTCGGAACTGGTGCTTTTCTGCTTTAACCCCTGATGTCTCTTCCAGCGCAGTGTCACAGGCTGGGGATAGGGTGGAAGCAACAGAAGGGGGAGTGCCTGATGGAATACCAGAACCCACAACCCGTGGTGCCAAGCCGTCCCGCCGCAAGCCCGGCCCCGGGCCCCGGACGGACCGTCATCTCCGAGACTGCGGTGGCCAAGGTCGCAGGAATCGCCGCGCGGGCAGTTCCGGGCGTCTATTCCCTTGGGTCGGGTCCGTCCCGCGCCCTGGGCGCCATCCGCGACGCCGTCGGAAGCTCCGACCACGCCGCCGGTGTCCGGGCTGAAGTGGGCGAAACCCAGGTAGCAGTGGACATCACCCTGGTGGCAAGCTATGGAACACCCCTGCACTCACTGGCCAATGCGGTCCGCGCCGCTGTCTACCGCGCCGTCGAGGAACTCGTGGGCCTGCAGGTCATCGAGGTTAACGTGGAAATAGCGGACGTCTACGTGCCCCCGCCCGTCAAAACCACCCCGCCCGCCACGGCCGAACGGGAGGCACTGCTGTGAGCCTCACGGTGGCAGGCGTGGCGATGGGCGCCTTCGTGGCTTTCATGTCCCTGCAGTTCGGGCTGTGGGGCTTCCTTGTCTCCTTGCTCTTCATGGCCATCGGAGCGCTCCTGGGCCGGGCTGCGGAAGGGAAACTGGACCTGCGCGGCGTCTTAGATGCCATCACCGGCCGGCGTTCCTCCTCATGACAACACCCGCACCCGTTATGCCTGGGCAGGCGCTCGGCGGCCATAACCGGATCAGCACCCAGGCATTGACCAGCCTTGCCAGGGTGGCGGCGGCGCAGGCCTTGGGCGTCGACGCCCAGGATGTTCGGGCGGATTGGACGGACGACGACGGCCTGCTGGCTTTATCCCTCGTTGCCCCCATCAGCATCCCGCCTTTGCAGTCCGTGGTGCTGGAGCCGGCACGGGTGCAGGCGGCCGGCGGGTCCGTCTGGGACCGCACCGTCAGGGCCAAGGCAACCATCCTGGCAACAGTCTCCGAACTGAGCGGTTCCCGGTTGAGCCGCGTGGATATCCGCATCAGCGGGGCAAGGATCAGCACAGCAAGGACCAGCGCAGGAGGGCGGGTGCGGTGAGCAGCAGCGTGGAAGACCGCGGGGCGGCTGAGGAGACCCAGGGGAGCACCGGGACCCTCATGCGCAGGGTCCTTTACCGTGAGACCCACTCCTCCCGTGCCTCCGTGTCCATTGCCGCCGCTGCCCTCGTCCTAATTTTGGCCGCCTACGGCGTGCTGGAATCCGGGGTCCACGCCGTGGGCCAGCCCGCCTGGCTCATTGAGCCGCAGGTTGCCGCCCAGCGCATCGTGGACCTTCCGGCCGGGATCTCCCCGCTGCTGCTGTCAGCGATTGGCGCCGTCCTTGCCATGCTGGGCCTGATCTTCTTCCTTAATGGGGTCCTCCCAGGAAAACGCGCCCGCCACCTGCTGGCCGGTGCACCCGGCGAGGGCCTCCCGGCCGTGGTGGTGGATGACGAGGTCATTGCATCCTCGCTTGCCCGCCGCGCGCGCCTGGCCGCCAACGTCACGCCTGAACAGGTCATGGTGGTTGTTTCCCAGCGACAGGTGCTGGTCAACGTGCGTCCCACGTCAGGAATCCCCGTGGACCAGGACAGGGTATTGGACGCCGTCCGCGACGAGCTGGACCAGATGCTGCTGGAACCTGCTCCCGTTCCCCGCGTCAACGTCACCACTTCCGGGGTGGTTGGGGCATGAACAGCACCCCGGCACTGCTCAACCGCATCCTGCTCACTGTGCTGGGCCTGGCCCTGCTTGGAGCAGGGATCCTGTTGGTGCTGCTGACGGCCGTTCCTCCCGTTGCTTCCTGGTGGCACGCCTGGTCCGGCGGGGTCTGGGGCGGGATCACCCGGCTTTTCGAGTCCACGCGGTTCCCGGGCCGGTCGGAAAGCTGGTTGTGGATTGTCGTGGCACTGGCGCTGCTGGCGCTGATGGGCCTCATGGTGGCCTGGATCGCCCAGCAAGGAAAAGGCCGGTCAAACCTCCTCGCAGCCGAATACGATCCCGGTGACACCCCCGGCGACGTCCGCATCGGCGGCGGGGTAGCGGAACAGGCGCTGAAGCAGGCTTTGGAGGGGAGGCCGGACTTGGCCGGTGCCACGGTCACTGCCTATGACGTGAAGGGCTCGCCCGCATTGAAGGTCCGTCTTCTTCCGCGCCAGGGTGTCGCACCGCATCTGCTCGCGGCCGAGGTGTCAGGACTCGTGCACGCGCTGGAGTCCGTTGTGGGCAAGGAGGTGCCGGTCCTCATCCACATCGGGGCAGGGGCGCGGACGCGCTTCAGCCGGGCCGAGCGCGTCCGCTAGGTTGCCCCTGGTGCCGGCGGGCGCTGCTGCCGGTACTGCACGCCCTTCCCGGTTACCGACCGCCGTGAAGATGCCGGCCGATTTCAAGGCGCTGCCTGCTTTGAAGATAAACAGTGCAGTCCACGGGGATTTCCTGGATGGCGGCCCACTCTTCGGCGGGTTCGGGACCGCTGGAAAGGACCACGGCATAACCTTCGGGCACGGGGGCCGAGGCGAAGCTCATGTTGGACAAGACCACTGTTTCCCCATTGCGGAAAGCCAGCAGCCCGGTGTCCGGCGAGTGTTCATCGGTCCACTCCACGGTGCCGCTGCCCAGGCGCTGGGCTGCCCTGAACGCCAACGCTGCGCGGTAGAGCTCCAGCGTTGAGCCGTCCTCGCCGTCCTGTCTGTCGGCGGCCAGGGGGCCGAAGCTTTCGGGCTGCGGGAGCCACGGTTCGGGCGCTTTTGCGGAAGCGCCTTGGGAAAAACCATAACCGGGTTCTTCCCCTGCCCACGGCAGCGGAACCCGGCAACCATCGCGCCCGATTTCTGCGCCGTGGGTCCGGAAGAACGTCGGGTCCTGCCTGGCCTCCGCAGGGAGGGTAGTGTGCTCCGGAAGTCCCAGCTCCTCACCTTGGTAAAGGTAGGCCGAACCCGGCAGGGCCAGTGCAACCAGCGTGGCGGCCCGGGCCCGGGCCAGGCCCAGGGATGCGTCCGGTTGTTCGTCGTCAGGGCCAATGCCCTTTGGAAAAGTGGTGGGATCCGTCAGCCCGAACCGGGTGGCATGACGCACCGTGTCGTGGTTGCTGAGCACCCATGTGCAGGGAGCACCTACTGATGCTGCCGCTGCCAGCGAGGCGTCAATGGCGTCAGCCATGCGTTCGGCATCCCAGCCGGCCAGCAGGAAATCGAAGTTGAAGGCCTGCTGCATCTCATCGGGCCGGACGTAGCGAGCCAGCCGCTCAGCCGGTTCCACCCATGCTTCGGCAACCATCATCCGGTTTCCGCCGTATTCGGCCAGGACCTGGTTCCAGTCGCGGTAGATCGCGTGCACACCGTCCTGGTCGAAGAACGGCGACGGCGGATACATCGGGGAGACTGCCCTGTGCGGTTCCTCGGCATCGGTGTGGGCATGGGGTGCATCCCCTGGGAGGTGGCTTTCAGGGTGCGGAACGGACGTTCCCTCCACCATGGCAGCGACTCCGTCCCAGTCGGGCAGTCCCGCCTCCTTCACCAGGCCGTGGGCAACGTCCACGCGGAAACCGTCGGCGCCCCGGTCCAGCCAGAACCGCAGCACCGAACGCATCTCCTCGTGGACTTCGGGGTTGTCCCAGTTCAGGTCCGGCTGCTTGGTGTCGAAAAGGTGCAGGTACCACTGTCCCGGCGACCCGTCAGGGTTGGCCACCCGGCTCCACGCCGGGCCGCCGAACACCGACTTCCAGTTGTTGGGCGCCCGCCTGCCGTCGCCGGATCCGGGCACCTCGTCCTTGCCGTCCCTGAAAATGTACCTGTTCCGTTCGGGGCTGCCCGGTGCTGCGGCCAGCGCCTCGCGGAACCAGACATGTTCGTCGGAAGTGTGGTTGGGCACCAGGTCCACAATGACCTTCATGCCCCGGCGGTGAGCCTCCTGCAACATGGCGTCGAAGTCCGGCAGAGACCCGAAAAGCGGGTCGACCTGACGGTAGTCCGCTACGTCGTATCCCCCGTCGGCCTGCGGTGATTTGTAAAACGGCGACAGCCAGATAGCATCCACACCCAGCCGTTCGAGGTAGGGGAGCCGGTCCAGGACGCCGCGCAGGTCTCCCATGCCATCGCCGTTGCCGTCTGCGAAGGAACGGGGGTAGATCTGGTACACGACTGCGTCGGCCCACCAGGCAGAGGGACTTGGACTGGGTGCCGGAACGGTCGGGTCTGGCATTTGGTTCCCCTCTGATAACTTTTTGATGTAAACGCTTGCATTCCCGACAGCTACCTTACTAGTGTGACTGTCACCACATCAACCTCACCTAGCAAGCGCACTGTCGACTTACTTGTCACTCAGCGAGGAGCTTCAAGCTAATGAAAACCCCGAGATTCCTGCTTCCGGCTGCCACGGCCGGCATTCTGGCCCTTACGTTGTCCGCCTGCGGCGGCGGAGGTGGAGGGGGCACCACGGGCGGTGGAGGCAGTGACGCTGACGCCAACCTCGACGGCCGCGGGCCCATCACCTACGTCCAGGGCAAGGACAACAGCAACGTGGTCCGTCCCTTGGTCGATAAGTGGAACGCTGCGCACCCGAACGAAAAGGTCACGTTCAAGGAACAGACCGACCAGGCCGACCAGCAGCACGACGACCTCGTCCAGCACTTCCAGGCAAAGCAGTCCGACTACGACGTTGTGGATGTGGATGTTATCTGGACCGCGGAGTTTGCGGCCAAGGGTTGGCTGCAGCCGCTGAAGGACAAGATGGCGATTGACACCAGCGCCATGCTCAAGCCAACCGTGGAGAGCGGAACCTACAAGGGCACCCTGTACGCTGCCCCGCAGACCTCTGACGGTGGCATCCTCTACTACCGCAAGGACCTCGTTCCCACCCCGCCCAAAACGTGGGACGAGATGATGAGCATGTGCTCCATCGCCAAGCAGAACAACATCGGCTGCTACGCCGGCCAGTTCAGCAAGTACGAGGGTCTCACCGTAAACGCCTCCGAGGCCATCAACTCGGCCGGCGGCTCCGTCCTCAACAAGGATGGCAAGCCCAACCTGAACACCCCCGAGGCCAAAGCCGGCCTGGAAAACCTGGCGAAGGCCTACGCCGATGGCAACATCCCCAAGGAAGCCATCACCTACAAGGAAGAGGACAGCCGGCAGGCCTTCCAGAGCGGAAAGCTCCTGTTCCTGCGCAACTGGCCCTACGCCTTCAACCTGATCACCACTGAAGGCTCGTCCGCAGTGAAGGACAAGACGGGCCTGGCCGCCCTGCCCGGCAAGGACGGCCCCGGTGCCTCCTCGCTTGGCGGACACAACCTCGCCGTCAGCGTCTACTCCAAGAACAAGGCCACCGCGCTGGACTTCCTGAAGTTCATGACCTCCGAGGAAACTGAGAAGTTCTACGCTACCCAGGGTTCGCTGGCTCCGGTGCTTGGTTCGCTCTATGAGGACAAGGAACTGGTTGCCAAGCTGCCCTACCTGCCGGTCCTGAAGACGTCCATCGAGAACGCCGTGCCGCGTCCCGTAACACCGTTCTACCCGGCGGTCACCAAAGCAATCCAAGACAACGCATACCCGGCAATCAAGGGAGAAAAGTCAGTGGAAAGCGCACTCTCTGACATGCAGAAGTCCATCGAATCCGCTGGTGCGGGATCGTAGTTCTGCCATGGCAACCGAACTAGGCCCGACGCCGGTCAAGTCACCGGCGTCGGGCGGTACCCCCGTCCATCACGCCCCCAAAGGCGTAGGGGAGGACAACAGGATCGCAAGCCAGGGGCGCTGGGCTTCCTGGCTGCTCGCCCCCACCATCGTGGCCCTCGCGGTGGTGATTGTTTACCCGATCATCAGCGCCATCGTCATGTCCTTCCAGAAGGACGCCGGCCTGGACCCCGCTACCGGACTCTTCACCCAGGGCGGCCCGGCAGGCATCCAGAACTACGTGAACTGGCTGGCGCAGCAGTGTGCAGCACCAAACGGCGGAACCGTCGCCTGTCCCCCCGGCACCTTGGGCGGCCAGTTCTGGTCTGCCACGGCCACTACCTTCTTCTTCACGGTAGTGACGGTGGCACTGGAGACTGTCCTGGGCTTCTGGATGGCCATGATCATGGCCCGGACGTTCCGCGGACGCAGCCTGGTCCGTGCAGCCGTCCTGGTGCCCTGGGCCATCCCCACCGCCGTTACGGCCAAGCTTTGGTTCTTCATCTTCGCGTTCGAAGGCATCGCCAACAAGCTGTTCAACACCACCATCCTGTGGACGGGCAGCGAGTGGCCGGCCAAATGGGCCGTGATCATTGCGGACGTCTGGAAGACCACGCCGTTCATGGCGCTGCTGATCCTCGCCGGTCTCCAAATGATTCCGGCGGAAGTCTATGAAGCCGCCAAAGTGGACGGCGCCACTGCCTGGCAGCGGTTCCGGCTGATCACCCTGCCGCTGGTAAAGCCGGCGCTGATGGTGGCCATCCTGTTCCGTACCTTGGATGCGCTGCGCATGTTCGACCTGCCCTACATCCTCACCGGCGGCGCGAACAATACGACCACCTTGTCCATCCTGGTGATTAACCAGATCAGGCAAGGCTTCAACTCGGCAGCTGCACTGTCCACCATTACCTTCATCATCATCTTCCTCGTCGCCTTCATCTTCGTTCGCTTCCTCGGGGCGAACGTGGTTGAACAGAGCGGCGCCACAGGAAAGGGGAAGAAATGACCACGGCAACAGCAGACGCCTCAGCGCTGCGCGCCCGGCAGGACAAGGGCCGCAAGGCTGCGCAGAACCGTGAGAAGTGGGCCCAGGGACGCACCTACCTCAGCGCAGCGATCATCCTGCTCTGGTGCCTGGCTCCGGCGTACTGGATGGTGGTCACGGCGTTCCGCGATGTGGGGTTCACCTACGACACCTCGATCCTGCCCACGCATGTCACCCTGGACAACTTCAAAACGGCGTTTGATACGTCCTTCGGGAACCGGTTTGGCCAAGCGCTGCTGAACAGTGTGTTTATCGGCGGCGTGGTGACCATCGTGTCCCTGTTGATCGGTGTGTTCGCGGCCTACGCGCTGGCCCGGCTGAACTTCAGAGGCAAGATCCTGGTGCTCGGGTTCATCCTTGGGGCTTCCATGTTCCCCGGCGTTGCCCTGATCACCCCGCTCTTCCAGCTGTTCACCAACATCGGCTGGATGGGCACGTACCAGGCGCTGATCATTCCGAACATCTCCTTCGTGCTCCCGCTGACGGTCTACACCATGACCTCGTTCTTCCGGGAAATGCCGTGGGAGCTTGAAGAATCGGCCCGCGTGGACGGCTGCACGCAGGGGCAGGCCTTCCGGAAGGTCATCATGCCCTTGGCGGCACCGGCTATCTTCACCACGGCAATCCTGGCCTTCATTTCCTCGTGGAACGAGTTCCTGATCGCCAGCCAGCTGTCCAGTGACGCAACCCAACCGGTGACGGTGGCTATCGCCAACTTCGCCGGCGCCCAGCCCAACCAGATCCCCTACACGGCCATCATGGCCGCAGGCACCATCGTCACCATCCCGCTGGTGATCCTGGTGCTGGTCTTCCAGCGCAAGATTGTCGCCGGCCTCACGGCAGGTGCAGTCAAGTGACGGACAACGGTTCCCGCCCCCGCACTCCGGGGGCGGGAAACCGCAGCCGGCTGGTCCGATCGGGCGAGGACTTCGACATCATCATCGGCTTCCTCGCGTTCTGGGCACTGGTCCTGCTGGTGGTCACCGTGTGGATGGAAGTTACCGCCCAGCCGGCCCTTGGCTGGGCGCTGGGCCTGCTGGCAACACTGCTGGCGCTGTATGGCATGGTGCGGCTGCGCAGGAAGCTGCCGGCCCGCAGGTAGGCGTTGACGCGCGCATCCGCCTTCGCGGCAACTGCGTGGATTTGCGCTGTCTAAGTTTTCATTCCCTGGCCGCGCAATGGAAAATACAGGGCCAGGGTACACGCAGGGCCGGCTGGCTCTACGCCGAAAAGGAGTTACAGAGGGGACACGGTGGCACGGACAACGGAAAGGTCCCAGCGGGGCGGCCATAACGGCGTCAGCATCGAGGACGTTGCGGCGGCCGCCGGAGTCTCCACAGCCACCGTCTCCCGCGCAGTCCGTGGACTGCCGCGGGTTTCGCCCGCCACCCGGGAAAAGATCCTGGAAGTGGCCGGGAATCTTGGCTACGTGGCATCCTCCTCAGCCTCGGGGCTGGCCACCGGACGGACCAAGACCATTGGCGTCCTGGCCCCGTTCGTGAGCCGCTGGTTCTTCTCGAAAGCCATCGAGGGCGCTGACCGTGAGCTCCATGCCCGCCACTACAACCTCTCGCTGTTCAACCTCGGCGGCCACGGCAGCAACCGGGAGCGGCTGTTCAGCAAGACCATGGTCTACAAGCAGATTGACGCCCTGCTGGTCCTTTGTATGGCGCTCACCCATGAAGAGATCGAGCACTTGCAGAAGATCGATATCCCGCTGGTTGTGGTGGGAGGGCATGTGGAGGAATGCCCCTACATTGGCATCGATGACTACGCCGCTGCCTCCACCGCCGTCCGGCACCTTATCGACCTGGGGCACCGGGACATCGCCCTGCTGCATGGCGACGACGAGACCGACCTGAATTTCGACGTCCCCCGGGTCCGCATCCTGGCGTTCAAGGACGTCATGGCGGCGGCCGGCCTGCCGACGCGGCCGGAATGGGACGAATGGGGAGACTTCACCGTCCGCAGCGGCCAGGAGGCCTTCCGCCGGTTGTGGTCCCGGCCCGGGCAGAAGCCCACGGCGATCTTTTGCGCTTCCGACGAGATGGCCATGGGAGTGATCTTCGAAGCCAACCACGCCGGCGTCAGTGTTCCGGGCGACCTGTCAGTGGTGGGTATCGACAACCACGACTTCGCAGAAGCCATGGGCCTCACCACCGTGGGCCAACGGCCGGACGAGCAGGCCGAACTGGCCACCAAGATGCTGCTCGACGAACTGGATGGCCAGGCAGGAGCTGTCCGCTCCGCGGTGGCACCCCATGAACTGATTGTCCGGCGCACCACGGCGCCGCCGCAAAACCTCTAACAGCCCACTACCTGTAAGGGCACTGCACCTCTAACAGCCAGGGAACCGTTATGAGGCGCGGGCCAGCTGCCGGATAGGGATCCAGCGCGAGGCAAGCCGCCGGTAGGCCGCTGCAGCGCCGGTCATGTCACCCTCCGCCAGGCACTCGATGCCCAGCCTGATATCCATCGGGGACTCGTCCGGGTAGACCTTGTCCGCCACTGCGCCGTAGTCCAGCTCCACCATGGAGTTCACGTGGAACAGCTCAAGCCATTCCGTCAGTTGGGCCAGGTCGTCAAGCATGTCGAGGTCCGGGGCGGCGAGGGCCAGGTTGGCCACGGCATAGCGGGCCCGTTCCAGGGCTTCGGTGATGGGCGTCCACACCCGAACGGTGAGGATCCGTCCGCCGGCTTCCACCACATCCTTGCGGTCGGATTCAGCGAACAGTGAGAACCAGCTGAACGGGATGCCCCATGTCGACGCCCGCGTGTGCACCCGGACGGAACCGTCCCTGGCCTTCACCAGATCGATCCGCTCCTGGTGCCGGTCCCGCTGTTCCTCCGGGATCAGCAGCTCGGCCAACGGACCGTGGATGCCTTCCATCAGGGCATTGGCTGCCAGTCCGGCGCGCAGGACCAACTGGCTGGGACAGTACAGCAGGACCGGCTCCGAGCCGGCGTCAGCGCCGTCGTCGGCCGTTCCGCCTTCCGGTGACGGCGCCGTGGTGACGCGGACCAGGTCGGTGCGTCCGGTGGGGAAGGGGTCCCCGCCGGAGCGGGTGATGCGTCCCAGCGAAGCCAGCAGTTCAGCGTTTTCGACGGCGGCGCGCGAGACTGCCTGCGCCCCGGCTGCCTCGATGGCCGGGCGTTGTTCCTCCGGAAAGGCTTCCAGGGGTTCGTAGACGCGCAGGGTGGAGGAGAAAGGCAGGCCGGCCTGGCCCCGGTAGAGGTTTCCCGTCATTGCGGTCTCCTTGCATGGGTCCAGGCCACGGTCATCAGTCCGCCAGTTCCACCAGCACGGGCGCGTGGTCGGAAGCGCCCTTGCCCTTGCGTTCCTCGCGGTCGATTGAGGCGCCGGTGACGCGGGCTGCCAGGGCGGGGGAGGCCAGAACGAAGTCGATCCGCATGCCTTCCTTTTTGGGGAACCGGAGTTGGGTGTAGTCCCAGTAGGTGTAGACGCCGGGGCCGGGGGTGTAGGGCCGCACCACGTCCGTGTAGCCGGCGGTTTCGAATGCGTGGAATGCCTCCCGCTCGGGCGGGCTGACGTGGGTGGACCGGTTGTTGATAAACAGGTCGATGTCCCAGACGTCTTCGTCGAAGGGTGCGATGTTCCAGTCGCCCATCAGTGCCACCTGAGCCTGGGGATCGTCCGTGATCAGGGTCTGGGCGTGGGTCTTGAGGCTGTCCAGCCACTTCAGCTTGTACGGCATGTGCTCATCGTCCAGGGAGCGGCCGTTGGGGACGTAAAGGCTCCAGACGCGGATGCCGCCGCACGTGGCCGCCATGGCCCGGGCTTCCTGCACGGGATCCTTGCCGGCCTTGCCGAACGACGGTTGGTCCAGGAATGTCCGCTCCACGTCCTCAAGCCCCACCCGGGAGGCGATGGCCACGCCGTTCCACTGGTTGACGCCGAAGTGGGCCACCTCGTAACCCATTCGCTCAAAGAGTTCCCAGGGGAAGTTGTCGTCCTTGCACTTGGTCTCCTGGATGGCCAGGACGTCGCAGTCGCTGCGCTGCAGCCACGCTTCGACGCGGTCGGCGCGGGCACGGAGCGAGTTCACATTCCAGGTAGCTATCTTCACGGTTCCTAACTTACCTTGGCAGCTGCACGCGGGGTAAAGCCTTCGCCGGCCCCGCCCCATGGTGCCCGTACGGTTGGTTACGGACCGGAAGGGGCGGGTATATTCGCCAACAGAATGACTTGGATCACTCATCCGGCCACCATGCGAAGGAGCACCCAGCCCATGACGGCAGCCACGGGGAATACAACGGACAGCACGGCAGGCAACGGGGGAGCGGACGTACTTTTTGAACGGCGCGGCAGGCTGGGGGTGGCAATCCTCAACCGGCCCCGGGCGGTCAACGCGCTCACCGCGGAAATGGTGGACCTGCTGCTGCGCCAACTCACCACCTGGGCAGGGGACGACGGCGTGGCCACCGTCCTGGTGCAGGGCGCCGGGGAGCGGGGCCTGTGCGCGGGCGGAGACATCGTGGCCATCTACCAGGACATGCTGCAAGGTGGAAACGCGACGGCGGGTTTCTGGCAAACCGAGTACCGCCTGAACTCCCTGATCTCCAGGTACCCCAAGCCATACGTTGCGCTGATGGACGGCCTGGTCCTCGGCGGCGGGGTTGGTGTCTCGGCGCACGGGAACGTCCGCGTCGTCACGGAGCGGACCAGGATGGGGATGCCGGAAACCACCATCGGGTTTGCCCCCGACGTCGGCGGGACCTTCCTGCTCTCCCACGCACCGGGAGAAACGGGAACCCACGCGGCCCTCACAGGCGCACACCTGGGAGCCGGAGATGCCCTGTTCCTGGGCCTTGCAGACCACTACGTTCCGTCATCCTCGGTGCCCAGCCTGATGGCGGCGCTGGAAACCGAAAGCCCGGAAGACGCCGTCGCACGTTACGCCGGGCAACCCCCTGCCTCGGTGCTTGCCGGCCAGCGGGAATGGATTGATGCCTGTTACGACTCGGACGATGCCGGGGACATTGTCGCCCGTCTCCGCGCGTGGACCGGGCCCGGGCAGGACGATGCCACGGCGGCTGCAGACACCATCGAGGCCAAATCGCCGACGTCGGTCAAGGTCACCCTGGCGTCCCTGCGCCGCGCTTCAAGCCTGACCCTCGATGAAGTGCTGGCCCAGGAGTACCGGGTAGGAATCCGCTTTCTGGGAGGACCAGACTTCCGTGAGGGAATCCGCGCCCAGGTGGTGGACAAGGACCGGAACCCGCAGTGGAAACCGGCCACCCTCGCCGAGGTGCTTCCGCAGGATGTGGACCGGTTCTTCCAACCGCTGGACGGTGGGGAACTGGACCTGCAGGTGAAGGCGACGGACCATGCCTGACACACGCCGCGTTGCTTTCCTGGGGCTGGGGCACATGGGGAACCCGATGGCCATAAACCTGATCAGGGCCGGTTACCGGTTGACCGGCTTTGATGTGGTGCCGGCGGCACTGGAAGCGGCGCAGGCCCAGGGCGTTCCAGTGGCAGGATCGGCCATTGACGCCTTGGCCGGCGCCGAGGTGGTCCTGACAATGTTTCCCAGCGGCAGACACGTCCTGGACGCTTACCGGGGCGCCAGTGGGGGACCTGGCCTGCTGGCAGCAGCACAGCCGGGAACCATGTTCCTGGATTGCTCCACCATCAACGTGGATGAGGCCCGCGAAGCTGCCCGCCTGGCTATCGAAGCAGGCCACCGGTCCGTCGACGCCCCCGTTTCCGGTGGTGTGGTGGGTGCCGAGGCCGGCACCCTGACCTTCATGGCCGGCGGGGACGACGCGGACTTCGAGTCCGTGCGGCCGCTCCTGGAGGTCATGGGCAAGCGGGTGGTGCACTGCGGCGGACACGGCGCCGGCCAGGCCGCCAAAATCTGCAACAACCTGATCCTGGGCGTCTCCATGATCGCGGTCAGTGAGGCCTTCGTCCTCGGCGAGAAGCTGGGCCTGACCCATCAGGCACTGTTCGACGTCGCTTCCGCGGCGTCCGGCCAGTGCTGGGCGCTGACCACCAACTGCCCGGTGCCGGGACCGGTTCCCGCCAGCCCTGCCAACCGGGACTACCAGCCGGGTTTTGCTTCAGCACTGATGGCCAAGGACCTGAACCTCGCGGTCAACGCGCTTAACGGCACGGGGGTGGCGGGGGAAATGGGGGCGCTCGCCGCCCATATCTACGATAGGTTTGCCGCGGAGGGCGGCGCAGGCCGTGACTTCTCCGCCATCATCACCGAGATCCGCCGGGCATCCGGCAAGCCTGCCCTGGACGCGGTAGCCGGGGAGCAATCCCCCGGGGAGTCGCCCGGCAGGCACAGTACAACAGCACACGACGACGGGAGTCCCGAATGACGGAGTACGCCAACATCCTGGTGGAGCAGCAAGGCAGGGTAGGGCTGGTGACGCTCAACAGGCCCTCCGCGCTGAACGCGCTGAACAAAGCCACCATGGAAGAGTTGGTGGCAGCCGTCACCGCCATGGACTCCGATCCCGGCGTGGGGGCGGTAGTGATCACGGGCTCGGGCAAGGCCTTCGCCGCGGGAGCCGACATCAAGGAGATGGCGGACCAGAGCTACATGGACATGTACCTGGCTGACTGGTTCCGGGGCTGGGAGGACTTCGCCCGGCTGCGGATTCCCACCATCGCCGCAGTGTCGGGCTTTGCCCTGGGCGGCGGCTGCGAACTGGCCATGATGTGCGACCTCATCATTGCCGGCGACAATGCGAAATTCGGGCAGCCCGAAATCAACCTGGGCGTCCTCCCGGGCATGGGCGGGTCCCAGCGGCTCACCCGGGCTGTGGGCAAGGCCAAGGCCATGGACATGATCCTCACCGGCAGGTTCATAGACGCCGAGGAAGCGGACCGGTGCGGGCTGGTGTCGCGCGTGGTTCCGGCGGCGGACGTGGTGTCCGAGGCACTCACGGTGGCCGGGGTGATAGCCGGCAAATCCAAGCCCGCGGCGATGGCGGCCGTGGAAGCCGTCAATGCGGCCTTCGAAACCGGCCTGGCCCAAGGAGTCCAGTTCGAACGGCGGCTCTTCCATTCCCTGTTCGCCACCGAGGACCAAAAGGAAGGCATGGCGGCGTTCACCGAGAAGCGCCAGCCCGAGTTCAAGCACCGGTAGTGTGGACAACCATGACCGGTGCAGCCAGCCCCACGGAGGGGCTTACGGGAGTCGTGGGCTTTGCGGCGAGGGCCATTGATACCCTGGGCGAGTGGGGCGTTGGCGCCTTTACGCTCGCCGAGACTGTGGTGCCGCCGATCCCCAGCGAGGTGATACTCCCGTTGGCGGGCTACCTCGCCAAGCAGGGCTCCCTGAACCTCTTCCTCGTCTTCGCCACCAGCACCCTTGGTGCGTACCTGGGGGCATTATTGCTCTACTGGCTGGGCGCCAAACTGGGTTTGGACAGATCCATCCGGTGGTTGTCCAAGCTGCCGCTCGTGGACCGGGAGGACTTTGAGCACGCGGCGGGCTGGTTCCGCCGCCACGGCAGGTCCTCCATCTTCTTCGGCCGCCTGCTGCCCGGGGTACGCAGCCTTATTTCCCTGCCGGCGGGAGCGGCAGCCATGCCCGTGGGAACCTTCAGCCTCTTCACCCTCGCCGGCAGCGGCCTCTGGAACGGCGCCCTCATCGGCCTGGGCTACCTTTTGGGCACCCAGTACAGGCTCATCGAGGAGTACTCGCACTACCTCAACTACGCCGTCTACGCCGCGCTGGCCGTTGCCGTGGTCCTACTCGTCGTCCGGCGGACCAAACGCGCCAAGGCCAGGCGCTGACAACTGGCGCGTGAAAGGTTGTCAGCGACTGGGGCCTCTCGGTACCATCGCATTGGTAAGCATACTTAGTGTTGATGGCCGTGCCTGCAGGGGCACGGAACGGAGTCGGGATGCGGGTCAAAAAGGCAGTTGTGGTCATCACCGGAGCCTCAAGCGGCATCGGCCGTGCAACGGCGCTGGCCTTCGCGGACAAGGGTGCCCGGCTGGTCCTCGCCGCACGGAGCGCCGCTGCCCTGGAAAGCCTGGCTCATGAGGTGAGGAGGCGGGGAGGCAAGGCCATTGCCGTCCCGACGGATGTCACGGACGCCGCAAGCGTTGAAGCACTTGCGGACCGGGCCGTGAAGGAGTTTGGGCGGCTGGACATCTGGGTGAACAACGCCGCCGTCGGAGTTTTTGGCCGCCTCACCGATATTCCTCTTGCAGACATCAGGCGCGTGCTGGAGGTCAACATCGGGGGCTACATCCATGGTGCCCGCGCCGCGCTGCCCCGGCTTCGTGCACAGGGATCAGGGGTGCTGATCAACGTCGCATCCATCGTGGGCGAGATATCCCAGCCCTACACGGCCGCGTACTCCATGTCCAAAGCTGCGGTGCGGGCCCTGAGCGTCAGCATCCGGTCCGAACTGCGGCTGGACGGAGTGCGGAAAGTGAAGGTCTGCACGGTGCTGCCCGCGGCCATCGACACGCCCTTCTTCCAACATGCGGCAAACTACACCGGACGGAAAGTGGTAGCGATGCCGCCGGTCTACACCCCGGAACGCGTGGCAGGAACCATCGTCAGCCTGGCCGCCAAGCCCCGGCGCGAGGCAGTGGTGGGCCCCGCCGGACGGCTGATGGTCCTTCAGCACAAGCTCACGCCGGCCAAGGTGGAAGCCGCCATGGCCGCGCAGGTGGATAAGACCCACTTGTCACGGAAGAAGCCGGCAGCTGCCACGACGGGAACCCTCCACGAGCCGTCAGGCCACAGCCGCAAGGCTTCCGTCAGCGGCGGCTGGCAGGGGAGGCGGCGGACGGCGCGGCGCAGGATGGTGGCCGCAGGCACGGTGGCGGGGGCCGTCGTCGTGCTTTGGAGCCGGAGGCAGCTGACGCACCCCGCAGCCTGAACCCTGCAATGGCCGGCAGGCGCCAGCGGAGTCACCTGGCGTGCCGGTCCCGGGGTGTACGGTGCCTGGCCTGGGCAACCAGGCGCGTGAACGCAAAAACAAAGATTGCCTCGAACAGCAGCATGAGGCCCATCAGCAGCCACTGCTGCCGGGTGATGAAGACTATGCACCCGGTCAAGGCCAGGATGGTTCCCAGGGCGAGCGCGTAAACGGCGAAGCCGACCGCAACCCGCGCGCTGCGTACGCCGGTCCGGAACCCGAACCCGTGCGGCTCCCCGCCGGGCTGGCCGGGGACGCGGTCCGGCGCGGCAGGTCCGAGGGAGTCGAACTCCTCCCACGGATCCCGGTCCTGGTCCTGTCCCGTCATGCCCCCATTATCCCAAACTGTAGAAGCGGAGGGGGGGCAGCCAAGGCGGTGCATGAAAACAGCGGCCGCTCCACCCTGGGGTGGAGGGGCCGCTGAATGGGGTCCCGGCAGCTGCCGGAGGCCGCCGAAGACTTAGAGCGGGCGGATATTCTCTGCCTGCGGGCCCTTGGGGCCCTGGGTCACATCGAATTCGACCTTCTGGTTCTCGTCCAGGGAGCGGTAACCGCTGGTGGCGATTGCCGAGTAGTGGGCGAAAACGTCAGCGGACCCGTCATCGGGGGCAATGAAGCCAAAACCCTTTTCGGCGTTGAACCATTTAACTGTGCCTGTTGCCATGGCTGCATTCCTTCATGTGACTCTGATTCTCTCCCCGGGGATCGTCCCGGAGTGCGCGGGAGGTAATCCCCCACTGTCCCCAAACGTACGGGGCGGAGGGCCTGGGTGCAAGGGTATTCGCGATAAAGCCACCTCAACGCATGCCTTCGCGGCGGGTTGCGGTGGCAATGGCTGCCGCCCGGGTATCAACTCCAAGCTTGGCGTAGATGTGTGCCAGATGGGTTTTTACCGTGGCCTCGGAGATGAAAAGCCGGCGGCCCAGTTCGCGGTTGCTGAGCCCCTCGGTGAGCAGGCTCAGCAGCTCGGCTTCGCGCGGTGTCAGGACTTCGTCCGGGTTGCGGAGCTGCTGAAACAACCGGGATGCCACCGGCGGGCTCATGACGCTTTTGCCTTGGACGGCGCCCCGAATGGCGGCGAAGATTTCTTCCGGGGCAGCATCCTTCAACAGGTAACCCATCGCGCCGGCGTCCACTGCACGGACAATGTCGGCGTCGGAATCGTAGGTGGTGAACACCAGGATGGCCTGCCGGCCGTTAAGGTCCCTGATCCGCCTGATCGCTTCGAGCCCGTCCATGCCCGGCCCCATGGCCAGGTCCATCACCACCACGGCGGGGGAGTGGATCTGGGCCAGCTGCACGGCTGCCTCGCCGGACGCAGCCTCACCCACCACCTCGATGTCGGGCTGGGTGGACAGCAGCGCGCGCAGGCCGCTCCTCACCACCAGATGGTCGTCCACCAGCAGGACCGTGATGGTGCTCATCTGCCTCCTTCCACCGGCAGTTGCGCCGCCACTATGGTTCCTTCGCCCGGGGCACTTTGCACCGAGAAGCTTCCACCCAGCTGCTCTACCCGCTGCCGCATGGCCCGCAGGCCGTACCCTCCTGCATTCGATGGCGGAGTTGCCGCTGACGGATCAAAGCCGGCGCCGTCGTCGTAAATATCCAAAGTGACGGAGTCCGGCAGGAAGCCCACGGTCACCGCGGCTGTCCTGGCGTCCGCATGGAGCGCAATGTTTGACACTGCGCTTTGCGCCACCCGAAGCAAGGCGTGGCGGACCTCTGGTGGAACTTGCCGGGGCTCGCCCGTCACGAGCAGGGTGGCTCCGGGCACATACTGCCGGGCGGCGAGGCACAGTGCGTCCGGCAAGGGGGTCGCGTCAATTCCCGGTGAGGCCAGGTCGTGCACCAGGCTGCGGGTCTCGGACAGGTTGATGCGCAGCAGGGCGGTGGCCTGTCTGAGATCCGCCTGTGCGCCAGGGGCAGGCCAGGAACGGTCCGCCGCTTCGAGCAGGAGCAGGCTGCTGGCCAGGCCCTGGGTGACGGTGTCGTGGATTTCCCGGGACACGCGCTCACGCTCGGCCATGGTGCCGGCCCGACGCTCGCTGGCCGCCAGCTGGTCCTGGGCGAGCGAAACCTCGGCGTTGAGGCGCCGCTGCTCCTCCGCATCGTGTTGGATACGGTCGTACACCAGTGTCAGCATGAGGCCCACCGCAACCGGCCCCAGAAGCATCGCCAGATCGGTGCCACCGCTCAACCTGTAGAGGCCTGCCGCCGTAGCAGCCGCCGTCGTCCCCGCCGCAATGTACGCCGCCCTTCCGGCAAGGGCGCTGCGGCACAGAAAGAAGAGCGCGAACGAGCACCAGGCGAAGCTCGGTGCCGCCACCACCAGCACCGCCCATACAGCCACCAGGGTGAACATCCACGGCAGCCCTGGCCTGCCCCGCCTGGCCAGGACCGCGACGGCGGCATACAGCAGGCTTGCCGCGGCCGCCAGGCCCAGGACCAGCAAGTTATCCGCCGGGCTGTGACGCATGATGTACCGGACCAGTGATGCAACCAGGAGCACCGCGAACCCGAGGTGCACCGCTGTACCGATGCTGCCCAGGCTGGTGCCGGCGGCAGGGTGGGGCCGGACTCCCTGCCTGATGTGATCAGCAGGCGTGGCGGTGGGAACTCCGGTGCGCATGGGACGCCGCCTGTTCTTCGTGGTGGGAACGCTGTCTCCATGCTATTGCCCCCGCCTCTGCTGGTCCTCAGCCTTTTGGCTGATACGGCTGGCCTTTGGTCTGAACGGGAAGCAACCTAAGGCCCGATGGCAGGCGACGCCGCCCCCGGAAGGGTTGATGCGTATCCTCCAGCCAATCCGATTCCAGGGAGTCACCGTGAAGAAGTCCCACAAAGTATTCGCCGCCGCAGCAGCAGGCGCGCTCGTCCTGACCGCAGGGGCCACGGCGGCCGCCAACGCCGGGCCGGGACCCGCGCCCGCGGCCGTTCCCGCCGTCGACGTCCAGCCTGCGCCCGGGACTGTTGTCCAGCAGAACCGGATTTCCGTTGGCGCCTCCTTCACCGCGGTGAACGCCGCCCTCGCCAAATGCCAGGCGGATAAGATCCCGTTTGTCACCGTGGCCCTCGTGGACCGGTTCGGCACCATCCAGGCCCTGCTCCGGGGGGACAACGCCGCGGAGCACACCATCGAAGCCGCAAAGCAGAAGGCGTACACGGCCGCGGCGTTCGGTGCGCCCACGAGTGAACTGGCCAAGCGGATTATTGGGAACGGCCCGTCCATTGCAGACCTGCCAGGCACTCTGTTCCTGGCGGGCGGCGTCCCGCTGAAGGTCAACGGCGTGTCCGTGGCGGGCATCGGCGTCGGTGGTGCTCCCGATGGCGCGTTGGATGAAGCCTGCGCCACCGCCGGCGCGGAAGCCATCGCGGGCGCAGGAAAGTAGGACGCAGGCAAGTAGGCTGCAGGGATGCGGCGGGTCAGGCGGACGTCAATCGCAGCCTTCCGCCTGACCCGCCCCTTCCCATGCCGAGTCGGGGCACTTTGGCGCGGACACGCCGTCGTAATTCCCCGGACGGCCGGTGTACCGCATCAAAGTGCCCCGCGACGGGCGGATATCCCCAGCTAGACGGCTTCGAGGATGCTGACGTAGTTGGCGATACCCACGCCGCCCATGTTCTGCACGGCTGCCCGCCGTGGAGCCGCCAGCTGCATGTCGCCGGCGGTCCCCGTGAGCTGCATGGCTGCCAGGACATGCTGGGATACCCCGGTTGCGCCAACCGGGTGGCCCTTGGATTTGAGGCCGCCGGACACGTTGACGGGCAGCTTTCCGTCCTTGAAAACCCAGCCTTCCTCCAGCGCACGGGCGCCCTGGCCGGGTTCTGCCAGGCCCATGGCCTCATACATCAGCAGTTCGGCGATCGTGAAGCAGTCGTGGACCTCTGCGAGGTCCAGGTCATGGATGCCAACACCGGCCATCGCCAGGGCGCGCTGCCAAGAAACCCGGGTGGCTTCGAAGGCGGTGGGGTCCCGGCGGGCGGCAGGGAAGAAGTCATTCGCATGGCCAAAGCCGGCGAGCCGCACGGCAGGGTTGGTGCCGCCGGTGGCGGACCTAGAGAGGACGACGGCGGCAGCGCCGTCGGACACGGGGGAGCAGTCGGTGCGGCGCAACGGATCGGCGACCATCGGGTTCTTGTCCGAGACGGTCTGGCAGAATTCCTCGCCAAGGTCCTTCCGGAGTTGGGCATAGGGGTTGTCGACGCCGTTGCGGTGGTTCTTCGCCGCGATGGTGCCCAGCACGTCGGACACCGGGCCGTAGCGCTTCTCGTAGTGCTTCGCGACCTCGGCGAAGAGGCCGGTAAAACCTGTGGTGGAGGGCTTGCCGGCCATGTCGTAGTCGGCCCCGAGCAGTCCGGCGCCCACCACGTCGGCGCCGGCGTGGGTCATCTTTTCCGCGCCAATGACCAGGACAGTCTTTGCGGTCCCCGCCAGCAGCGACTTGGTGCCCTGCTGGAACGCGGCCGATCCCGAGGCGCAGGCGTTCTCCACCCGGGTGGCGGGGACGTTGGCCAGGTCCGGTGAGACCTGCAGCGCCAGCGAGGACGGGAACGCCAGTGGCATCATGCCGGAGTTGAACTGGCCCACGTAGACTTCGTCGATCTGGCCGGGCTCAATCCCGGCGGTGCTGATGGCCTCGGTAGCCACCTGCACGATCAGGGACTCCAGGGTTTCCTCCGTCAGCTTGCCAAACCGGCTGTGGCCCCAGCCGGTGATCAGGACATCCTTGCCGAATTGTTCCTTGAGGCTCATGCCGCCACTTCCTTCTCATCGAGCCGCACTTCGAAGCCGGCTTCGGTCTTTTCCCGGATCTCCTCTACCGTGACCCCCGGAGCCAGCCGGGTCAGCGTGAGCTGCCGCCCGCCGTCGTCCATCTTGTTCAGGTCGAAGACGGCGAGGTCGCTGATGATCCTGTCCACGCAGCTGAGCCCGGTCAGCGGAAGCGTGCATTCGCGCACGATCTTGGCCGTGCCATCCTTGGCGTTGTGTTCGGTGAGGACCACGACGCGCGGGGTGCCGGCCACCAGGTCCATGGCACCGCCCATGCCCTTGACCATCTTGCCCGGGATGGTCCAGTTGGCCAGGTCTCCGTTTCCGGAGACCTGCATGGCGCCCAGGATGGCCACTTTGACGTGGCCGCCGCGGATCATGCCGAAGGAGGTGGCCGAGTCGAAGATGCTCCCGCCGGGCAGAACGGTGACGGTTTGCTTGCCGGCGTTGATCAGGTCAGCGTCCTCCTCGCCCTCAAAGGGGAAGGGGCCCATGCCCAACAGGCCGTTCTCGCTCTGGAGCACTACCCGCACGCCCTCGGGCAGGTTGTTGGCCACCAGCGTGGGGATGCCGATTCCCAGGTTCACGTAGTCGCCGTCGTTCAGTTCCTCCGCCGCGATGGCGGCCATTTCATCCCTGGTCCATCCCATGGGGTTTCTCCTTAGTCTTGTTAGCTGTACTCAGTTGGGTATTACCGGTGGCACGAAATCGAACGTCATCCCCAGCAGCCAGGCCAGCAGCAGGACCACCGGAAGGTGGAAGAGGAACTGCTGGAAGGTGAAGCCCACCAGGTCCCGGGCGCGCAGGCCCAGCACGGCCAGCAGCGGCAGCATGAAGAACGGGTTGATGAGGTTGGGCAGCGCCTCTGCCATGTTGTAGATCTGTACGGTCCAGCCGAGGTTCATGTTCACGTCCGTGGCGGACTGCATGACGTAGGGTGCCTCCACCAGCCATTTTCCGCCGCCGGAGGGGACGAACATCCCCAGGAGGGCGGTGTAGATGGCGATGATGACGGCGAATGCCCCGTTGCCGCCGATGCTGGTGAAGAAGTGGGCCAGGTGTTCTGACACCGAGAGGCCGCCGGCGCCGGTGGCTTTGGTCAGGATGGCGGCCATTGCCGCGTAGAGCGGGAACTGCACCAGGATTCCTGCAGTGGCGGGGACGGCTTTGGTCACTGACTGGAGGAACTTGCGCGGCGTTCCGTGCAGCACCAGTCCCAGCATCAGGAAGACCAGCAGGTATCCGTTGAGTGAACTGACAACGCTCAGGATGGGCAGGGTGAGCAGCTGGGACACCAGCCAGCCCAGGGTCAGCACGCCGGCCAGGATGGGCAGGACCCTGCTGTATTCGAGCCATTCGCCTGGCCGGGACTTTTCGGCCGGCGGTTCGGGCTGGTCATCAAGGTCGACGCCGAGGTCGGCTGCCGTTTTGACGCCGGCTCCGGTTGGGGCGGAGAAGTGCGCAATGACGGTGGTCAGCAGCATCAGGATGGCCAGGGTCAGCAGGGACTGCCAGGTGAAGATGGTGGTTCCGAAGTCCAGGACGCCGGTGATCTTCAGCAGCGCCGGCGGGATGGAGGCCTTGGTCGCCTGCAGCTGGGCGGCGGAGGAGGACATGCCCAGCGCCCAGACTGCGCCCAGCCCCATGAAGGCCGCCGCACCAAGGGCCCGGTAGTCGACATGCAGATCCGCTCGCCGGGCCACCGCGCGCGCCAGGAGCCCGCCAAAGATCAGGCTCAATCCCCAGTTGACGAAGGAAACGGACATGGACAGGACGGCTACGAAGCTGACGGCCGAACGTGCCGAGTTCGGAACCTGTGCCAGCCGCTCGATCAGCCGGGCCACCGGCGGGGAGGTGGCCACAACGTAGCCGGTCAGCACCACCATGGCCATCTGCAGGGTGAAGGCGGTGAGGTCCCAGAACCCGTTGCCGAAGGAATCCACCACGGCTTTGGGTGAGGCGCCGATGGCCAGCGCCGCGATGGCCACCAGCAGTACGCCTGCCAGGGCAAAGATGTACGCGTCAGGGAACCACTTCTGTGTCCACCCGGCCAGCCTCTCAGCCATCCGGGCCAAGCCCTTCTGGCGGACATCCTGGTCGTTGAATTGCACGGCGGTCATGAGGGTGATTCTCTCCATCGAGTCGTGGTGTGGGGCGCGCGGCGCGCTTTAGGCGGCGGTCAGGCCGGGATGAGCCCGGCGCGCTGCCGGACGGTCCGCTGCTCGATGTCCTTGACCCGGTCCGTTGCCTGCACCAGCCTCTGGACAAAGACGCCGGGCGTGACGATGAGGTTGGGGTCCAGTTGGCCGGACTCCACAATCACTTCCGCCTCGGCGACGGTGAGGATTCCGGCGGTCGCCACAACGGGGTTGAAGTTCCGGGCAGTGTAGCGGTAGGTCAGGTTGCCGTCCGTGTCCGCGGTGTGGGCGTGGACAAGTGCGACGTCGGCCCGGATGGCGCGCTCCTGGACGTACGTTTCGCCGTCGAACACCTGGTGCGGCTTGCCTTCTGCCACGAGGGTGCCCACGCCGGTCTTGGTGTAGAAGGCCGGGATACCGGCGCCGCCGGCGCGGAGCCGCTCGGCGAGGGTGCCCTGCGGGGTGAACTCCACCTCGAGCTTGCCGGCGAGGTACTGCTCGGCGAACAGCTTGTTTTCGCCGACATAGGAGGCGATCACCTTGTGGACCTGGCCTGCCTCGATCAGGATCCCCAGGCCCTTGCCGTCCACGCCCATGTTGTTGGACACCACGGTGAGGTCCCGGACACCGGAGTCCCGGACGGCTTCGATCAGGTCGGCGGGAATGCCGCTCAGGCCAAACCCGCCGACGGCGAGGGTGATGCCGTCCTGCAGGGCTCCTTCCAGGGCGGTGGCAGCAGAAGCCTGGAGTTTCTTCATGACGTCTCCTCGTTGAGCGCGGCGGTCGTCCACTAAGTGGACGCCTGGGATCTGAGTTTGGAGACTACGGGCGCTTGGCCAGAAGTGTCAAGAATCACTGGCTGCGGCCTTACAGTATGGACACTAGGATGAAAAGCATCCATATTGTGGACAACAAGGAGGATTCATGGCTGGCACGCCGGTACAGGGTGCCCAGGTGGTGGCGCGCATCGCTGGACTGCTGCGGCTGGTGGGCCGCAGCGCCGAAGGCATGCCGCTGGCAGGCCTGGTCCGCGAATCGGGCCTAACCCGGCCCACGGTCCACCGGCTCCTGGCATCCCTCGCCGCGGAAGGCCTCCTGGACCACGACCCCGTGACGGGCAACTGGGTGCTGGGGCCGGAAATACTGCTGATGGGGTCGGTGGCTTCGGCGCGCTTTCCCATGGAGGACATTGCCCGGCCCAGCCTGCGCCGGCTGGCACAGGCAACGGGCGAGAGCGCCTTTTTCTCTATCCGCCGCGGGGCGGAGACGGTCTGCCTGCTGCGTGAGGAAGGCACCTTCCCGGTCCGGTCCTTCGTCCTGCACGAGGGGGTGCGGTTCCCGCTGGGAGTAGCGTCGGCGGGGACGGCCATCCTGGCCTTCCTGCCGAAAGCCGAACAGGAGGAATTGCTGGGCCGCTGGAGCGAACACGCCGGCGCCTTCGCCGCGCACCACACTCCGCAGCTGGTGCGGGAAAACCTGGCCCGCACCCGGCTGGCCGGCTACTCGGTGAACCCCGGGCTGGTCCTGGAGGGCAGCTGGGGGATGGGCGCCGCGGTCTTCGACCGGTCCGGGAAGCCGGCCTGGGCGCTGTCCCTGACCGGCATCGAGCCGAGGTTCAAGCCCGAGCGGCAGGAGGAGCTGGGTGGCCTGCTGATGGCGGAGGCGCACCGGATTACCCAACAGCTGGGCGGGGGCGACGGCGGCCGGCGCACCCGCTGAGTCTCGCCAACTATGGCAGCGAACGACGACGGCGGGCCGCACTTTTTCGGCGCGGCCCGCCGTCGTACTCCCCAAAGGTGGTGAAAATCAGTGCCGGGGGATGGCTACAGTCCCGCGCGGGGCTCCTCCGGGCCCTCTTCCTTCCACCAGGTGTCAAAGATGGTCACCGGCACCGTGCGCTTGTGGCGCGTGCGCAGGTACTTCTGCTCGATGGACTCGGCCACGGCGTCTGGAACCTCGCGGCCTTCAAGGTAGTCGTCGATCTGGTCGTAGCTGAGGCCCAGTTCGTCCTCGTCCGTGCGGCCCGGCCGGTCATCGAGCAGGTCGGCCGTGGGGACCTTCTCCCAGACCCGCGCCGGCGCTCCCAGCTCGGCCAGCAGGGCCCGATTCTGCCGCTTGTTGAGGCCGAACAGGGGCAGGATGTCCGCGCCGCCGTCGCCGTACTTGGTAAAGAACCCCGTGACGGACTCGGCGCCGTGGTCCGTGCCGAGCACCAGGTAGTTGAACTCCCCGGCCAGCGCATACTGGGCGATCATCCGGGTGCGGGCCTTGGTGTTGCCCTTGTGGAAGTCGGAAATCTCCGAGCCCACGGTCTTCTCGAACTCGTCCTCGAAACCATCCACCGCCGCGGAGATGTTGAAGGTCCATTCCGTCTTGGCCTTGATAAAGTCCAGGGCTGCCTGGGCGTCTTCCTCATCGTGCTGCACCCCGTAGGGCAGGCGGACGGCCACGAAGTTGGCCTCAATACCTTCAGCCTCGAGTTCATCCACTGCCAGCTGCGCAAGCTTCCCGGCAAGGGATGAATCCAGGCCGCCCGAGATGCCCAGGACAAAGCCCTTGGTGCCCATGGCCTTGAGGTATTCCTTGAGGAATGTGACGCGTTTGCGCACCTCCCCTGCGGGATCGATCCGGGGCTGAACGCCCATTTCTTCAATGATCTTGGCCTGGAGTTCGCGCATGTGGTCCAGCCTAGCCAGCACTGTCAACAACCCTCAACTGTTCCAGGGAGGTCCTGTGCGGCGTAGCGTAATCGCATGGAGCGGACGGGGTGTGCCGTGGTGGGCGGCGGCCCGGCGGGAATGGTGCTGGGCCTGCTGCTGGCGCGGGCCGGAGTGAACGTGACGGTCATGGAGAAGCACCGTGACTTCCTGCGGGATTTCCGCGGCGACACGGTGCACGCGTCCACCGTCCGGCTGATCGACGAACTGGGTTTGGGGGCAGGATTCCGTAGCTTGCCGCAAAGCCGCCTGAGCAATGTCGCCGTCCCGGTGCCCGGCGCCGGACTGGTCACCCTTGCGGCCTTTGACTCCCTGAAGCCCCCGTACAACTACGTGGCCATGATGCCCCAGTGGGACTTCCTGGATTTCCTCGCCTCAGCAGCCGCCGAGGAACCAACGTTCACGCTGCTCATGGAGAGTGAGGCAACAGGTTTGGAGTTCGACGGCGGGCGGGTCACCGGAGTGCGCTACCGGGAGGTCGGTACTTCCAGTGAGCACGTCCTGCACGCGGACGTGGTGGTGGCGGCGGACGGCCGGCATTCGGTGCTGCGCCAGGCGGCGGGGATGCGCCCCCGGGAATACCCGGTGCCTTTTGACACCTGGTGGTTCAGGCTCCCGCGCCACGCCTCAGAAAGGGGCGAAGTGGCGGGAGTGGTGCCCTCGCTGGGTAACCGGGATGCCATGATTGCCCTCAACCGCACCAACTATTACCAGATGGGATACCTTGCCCCGAAGGGTTCTGATGCCAGGATCAGGGCTGGCGGGGTGGACCGGTTCCGGCAGCGGGTGGCGGCTCTCCGCCCGGACCTTGCCGACCGCGTCGATTCCATCAGCAGCGTGGAGGACCTGCATTGGTTGGACGTGAAACTAAACCGACTGCGGCGCTGGTACGTGGACGGCTTCCTGTGCATTGGGGACGCCGCGCACGCGATGTCCCCAGCCGGAGGAGTGGGCATCAACCTCGCCATCCAGGATGCGGTGGCGGCAGCGGAGCGGCTGGCCCCGGACCTTCGTCGGGGTTATGTGCGCACCAAAACCCTGGCAGCCATCCAGCGCCGCCGCCGCATGCCCACGGTGGTGGTGCAGACCGTGCAGCGCATCATGCACCGGGTGGTGTTCGTTCCGCTCTTCGACGGGAAGCTGTCCGGCGACATGCTGGCCGGCAAGGGGTCGGGCGCCAGGTTCCTGATCCAGCGTGCGATCTTCTTTATCCTGCGCCACAACCCCGTAGTGAAGCGTCTCCTCCCGCGCGTCATCGCGTTCGGACCGCGACCGGAGCATGCGCCGGCCTTCGCGCGCCCGCTCACGGCCCGGCCACCCACTAAACTTGAAGCCATGACTTCGCCCACTGACACTGCGGTAGACACCGCAGCTGCCCGCGCCCGACTGCTCGAACTGATCAAGGAACTCGCCGTGGTCCGCGGCAAGGTGATCCTCTCCAGCGGGGCCGAGGCCGATTACTACATCGATCTTCGCCGCATCACGCTGCACCACGAGGCGTCCAAGCTGGTGGGCCAGGTCATGCTGGCGCTGGCGGACGACGCCGGGATCGACTTTGAGTGCGCCGGCGGGCTGACCATGGGCGCGGACCCCGTGGGCACCGCCGTGATGCACGCCGCCGCCGACGCCGGCCGCACCGTTGACGCGTTCGTGGTCCGCAAGGCGCAGAAGTCCTACGGCATGGGCCGCCAGGTTGAAGGCCCGTCCGTCGAGGGCCGCAAAGTGCTGGTCCTGGAGGACACCTCCACCACGGGCGGGTCCGCGCTGACGGCGGTGGAAGGCGTCCGGAAAGCCGGCGGCAATGTCGTGGCGGTAGCCGTGATTGTGGACCGCGACACCGGCGCCAAGGAAAAGATTGAAGCCGAAACCGGTGTGCCCTACCTGTTCGCGTTCGGCAAGGACGAACTGGGTCTGGACTAGCCAGAGGCGTGGGCGCACGCTGCCAGCCATTGGCTGCTGTGTTGGCGCTGATTTATGATGTGCGTTAACACTTTTTAGTTGCTTGGAGACCACGCATCTTGCTCCCCCCAGAACAGCCCTTGAGCGCGACCGACCAGGTGCAGAACCTGATCCTGGAAAGCGCTGATTTCGAGGATTTCCTTAACGAACTTGCCCGGTTCTCTGCCCACCAGATGGCAGGGGACGGTGACGATGCCCTGTGCGGCATCACTTTGCTCCGCGACCGCAAGGCAGCCACCATTGGCTGGAGCAGCCCCTCCGCACGGGAAGTGGACGAAATCCAGTACTCGCTATCCCAGGGTCCGTGCCTGACTGCCGCGAAGGAAGAACGGGAAGTCTACGTTCCGGACCTGCTGCAGGAGGACCGCTGGGGCCCCGATTACGCGACGGCGGTTGCCTCCTATGGGCTGCGTTCCGTCTTTTCCCTGCCCTTCAACCTGCAGGGGGAAGCCAGGGCGGCCCTGAACCTATACTCAGACGTCGACCACAAGTTCGACGGGCAGGCGGCGGAGAGGGCCAGGGACTTCACCCGGGAGATCTCGCAGGCCCTGCGCCTGGCCGTCAGGTTCTCCCTGCACGCGGACAGCGCGACCAACCTCAAAGCCACCCTCGAATCGCGCACCATCATCGACATCGCAGTGGGCATCGTCATGGCGCAGAACCGCTGCAGCCAGGAGGCCGCCGTGGAAATCCTCACCGAGGCGTCGAGCAACAGCAACACCAAGCTGCGGGACATCGCCAAGTCGTTGGTTGATTCGGTGGGCGGCGCCGGAACACGCACCTACTACCAGGAGCCGGGAAAGGTCGGGTCGGGCCCCGGCGCGTGAGGGCGGGTTGTGCGGGGGCTCCCACGGGGGTTACGCTTGCGGAGGTTGAGCCGTCGGCCATAGACCTCTTTTGGAGTACCTATGGACCGCGCATTAGACGCACTCGTTAACCTGGATGTCCCTGCCGACATCGTCCGGATTGAAGTCCGGGGGGCCCTTCACCACGACACCCGTGCTGAACTGGTCCGCATCATCCGCCGTGTCCGGAGGATGGGCATCCGATGCCGCATCTGCGTTGACCTTTCGCAGGCCGAGCTTATTGAGTCCTCCGCACTGGCAGGGCTTCGGACAGATCTCAACGCTATTGCCACCAACTCATTGCTGGGGGCTCCTTCCGCCTCAGTGGGACTTCAGCTCGCCCCCGCCGCGCATGACTGGGCCCCGGAGGACGCCGGCAGCCGCCAGCCGCTCCTGATGGACGACGACGTCCGTGAGCTTTTCCCCGGCGGCGAGTTTGCCGGCGAGTTCCCCCAGTTGCCCGTCATGTGGATCGAGGAACTGTACGGCCGCCCGCTGACCGAATACTCGGACGAGGAACTGCTCCAGGGGAGTGACGCGGTCTTCGCGCTCCTGGACACCCCGGGAGCCCTCGACGGCGCGGACCTGCTGGGCCGCTACAACGACATCGGCCTGGAAATCCTCCGCCGCCGGCAGGAACCCCACGCGCCGTTCCCCGCTGCGGAGGGCCAAGCTGCCAGCTGACCTCCCGTCACTAAACGTTTACCTCCGCCCGTTGCGGCGGTAACTTTCCCTGGGCTTACGGTAGGAGTGTGCCGTATGAGGGGGAGGTTGGTCCGCAGGGCCGGCGCTGGGTCTCAGACGCCCGGCTGCTGGCGGACGCGGCTGCCCTGAAGCGCTTTTCGCGGCGCAGCTTCCTGGCCGGTGCGGGGGCGTCCGGACTGCTGGCGGCGGACATGCTGGTAACCCGCCAAGTGCAGTCGCAGCGCCGCAGCACCAGGATCCTCACGGTGGCCGACGACTTCGCCGACGCCTACTATCCGGACGCCAGCTGGTTCTTGTTCCCGGGCTACAAAACCAGCTGGGAAGAGGCTCAGTGGATCCTCAACACCATGCGGGGCTCGCTGAACAAGCGGGCCCGGCTCGCCGCCGTCGGATATTCCAACCTGGGCCTGAACATCACCGAGGTGGTCAACGCCATCACCGACTACGTTGCCGCGGAGAAGATCACCAAGCTGTTCTTTTACGGACACAGCTTTGGCGGGATGCTGGCAACGCAGGTGGCTGCGCGGCTGCTGGCCTTGCAGGAAATCCAGGTACAGTTCATCCTCCTGGACTCCAGCCCTTACAGCGCGCACGACGTCCTGGACCAGAGCTGGTTCGACGGCGTGGTGTTCCTCTACGAGAGCGGTGTCAGGTTCCCGTCCACCCTCCGTGGCGGGTATGAACTGGGGGAACGGATCATCCACAAGGACGAACGGAGCTGGCGCCAGATCCTGAACCAGACGCTGGAGCAGCTGTCGCCGATCGCCCCGTCCAATGTCCTGGTCCAGACGGAGTCCGCCTACATCTACCACTTCGAGGGAAGCCAGTTTGCCGGCCATCTTGGCACAGCCAAGATGGCCTACATCGGCAACCCCAAGGACGGCACAGTGGACTACGAGACCGCCTCCGAAACCTGGGCCGTGGTGTTCAAGGACAACATGGTTTCCAGCAACCTGCAGACCATCGGGGCTGCCCCCGCGCACGCCAGCCCGGGCTGGAATCCGCAGATCTACCGGCCCCTGTTGACGGAACTGCTGGACGAGTACTTCCCCCTGCCCCGGGGCGGTTCCCGGGTCAGCATCTTCTAGATCTGGTTCTTCAGGTCCGCCACCGAGTTCAGCACCTGGTTGGGCCGGAACGGGTATGCAGCGATGTCGTCCTTGTGCGTGATGCCGCTCAGGACCAGGACCGTGTGCAGCCCTGCCTCCATGCCGGCAATGATGTCCGTATCCATCCGGTCACCAATCATGGCGGTGGTTTCGGAATGGGCGTCGATCTGGTTCATCGCTGAGCGGAACATCATGGGGTTCGGCTTGCCCACGATGTACGGCTCGCGGCCCGTCGCCTTGGTGATCAGGGCCGCGATGGCGCCGGTGGCGGGCATCGGGCCGTCCTTGGAAGGGCCCGTGGCATCGGGGTTGGTGGCGATGAACCGGGCACCGGCGAGGATCAGGCGGATAGCCATGGTGATCGCTTCGAAGGAGTACGTGCGGGTCTCGCCGAGCACCACGAAGTCCGGGTTCTGGTCGGTCAGGATGAAGCCCGCCTCGTGCAGCGCCGTCGTCAGCCCTGCCTCGCCGATCGTGTAGGCGCGGTTCCCGGATTCCGAGCCCCCGGCGGACACCTGGTCCTTCAGGAACTGGGCCGTGGCAAGGGCCGACGTCCAGATGTTCTCTTCCGGAATCTCCAGGCCGGAAGAGCGGAGGCGGGCGGCAAGGTCGCGGGGAGTGAAGATGGAGTTGTTGGTCAGCACCAGGAAGCGCTTTGAGGTATCCACCCAGCGCTGGATCAGTTCCGCGGCTCCCGGGATGGGCTGGTTTTCGTGGACCAGGACGCCGTCCATGTCCGTCAGCCAGCACTCGATCTCCTGGCCGCTGCGGTATACCGCCGGGTTGCCTGTTACCTCGTCTGCTTCTGCCATGCCTGCCTCCGCCTGTGATGGTTGCCCGAAGAGTCCAGTCTAGTGTTGAAGGGTGAACCAAACGCCCGGCATGACAGACGAACCCGACCACGCGCCCGGGGAGGCCGAACCCGCAAAGGCGGAGGTCGGCGTCGGGCCCTGGGAAGGGGAACTGCCCGAAGGCGACCACTGGGACCCCGACCTCCTTGCCGACGGCGACCGGCGCAACGTCCTGGACAAATACCGCTACTGGAAGCACGAGGCGATCGTCGCGGAACTGGACTCCCGGCGGCACAACTTCCACGTGGCCATCGAGAACTGGCAGCACGACCTGAACATCGGCACCGTGGTCCGCACCGCCAACGCCTTCCTCGCCAAGGAAGTTCACATCATCGGTCGACGGCGGTGGAACCGGCGCGGCGCCATGGTCACCGACCGCTACCAGCATGTTCGCCACCACCCCACCGTCGAGGACTTTGTCCAGTGGGCGCAGGGGGAAGGGCTGGCGATCATCGGGATCGATATCTTCCCGGACTCGGTGCCCCTGGAAACGTACGAACTGCCCCGCGACTGCGTGCTGGTCTTCGGACAGGAGGGGCCTGGCCTCACCCCGGAAGTCCACCACGCCGCCGTCGCCACCCTGTCCATCGAACAGTTCGGCTCCACCCGGTCCATCAACGCCGCCTCCGCCGCCGCGATCGCCATGCACGCCTGGATCCGCCGGCACGTCTTCAACCAGCACGTCTCCTAACCCCGCGAGATGGCACTTAACGGCAGTCGCGGAGCCGATGATTGCCGTTAAGTGCCAACTCGCGGGTCCGTCGTCCGCGAGCCTGTGGATAACCTCTGCGGGGCCTCCGTAACGCGCCAGAATGGGGCATGCGCAGGGCGAGCCTTCCAGAGCATCTGACCACAGGAACTTTTTCGCTGCGTGCTTCCGATAAGGCGGGGGTCACGCGCACGCGAACCGCGGCGAAGGATTTGGTGACCGTTTCGAGGGGCATCCGGATGCCGGTCCACTGCGGTGCCGCCGGTGCTGCAGCGTTGCGCGCGTACACAGAACTTGATGACACGTCCATTCTGACGTCCCTCTCTGCCGCACATGTTTGGGGAGTACCGTTGCCGCCAGGGCCGGGCGGCGACTGGCGGATCCACTTGGCCCGCCGGCGCGGATTCAGCTTCCCGCGCCGCTCCAACGTCGTGGGCCATCTGCTCTCTTTCCTGCCGGACGAGGTACGGGAGTACGACGGCGTCAGGGTCACCTCGCCTGCGCGGACCTGGCTGGACCTGGCCTCCGTGCTGGCGGTGCAGGACCTTGTGGCCGCTGGAGATTACTTGGTGTGCTCCCACGGGCCGGGCTTTCCGCGTCCGAGGGAGGCGCTGTGCGGCCTTGACGCACTCCGGGACGTCATCAGCAGGCATGGGGGCATGCGGGGCATAAAGACAGCCCGGGAAGCGATCGAATTGGTGCGGGTAGGCGCCGACTCCGCCCCGGAAACACACATGCGGCTCGCGCTGATTGACGCCGGCTTGCCGGAACCGGTCCTGAACCACGTCCTGTTCGACCAAGGGGGGATTCCTTCGCTCTGGCCTGACGCTGCCTATCCGCAGTGGGGCATCGCGCTGCAGTACGACGGCGGGCACCACGCAGGGGAGGAGCAACACCTGGAAGGTGACAGGCCCGCCGTCGTACGCAAGGTGCGGGAGGCGCTGCAGAGCCGCGGCTGGACGCGAGATGGCAGATGACGGCAATCCCCGCCCCCGGCATTGCCGTCAAGTGCCATCTCGCGGGGGTGGGTGGAGGTGGTAGGTGGGCCGGTGGGGCGTAACCCAGAGCACTCCCGGCCCGCTAATGGCTAGGATGGTGCCAAGCCGTAAGCGGTCTACTTGAGGGTCTTCCACCCACAGACGAAACTCAGCAGAGGAGCCAGCATGCCCATTGCAACCCCAGAGATCTACTCCGAAATGATCGACCGTGCGAAGGCGGGCGGCTTCGCATACCCGGCCGTGAACGTCACGTCCTCGCAGACGCTTAACGCAGCCCTCCGTGGCTTCGCCGAGGCCGAGTCCGACGGCATCGTCCAGGTTTCCACCGGCGGTGCGGCCTACTGGTCCGGCGCGTCCACCAAGGACATGGTGGCCGGTTCCCTGGGTTTCGCGGCTTTTGCCCGCGAGGTTGCCAAGAACTACGGCGTGAACGTCGCCCTGCACACGGACCACTGCCCCAAGGACAAGCTGGACGGCTTCGTCCTGCCCCTGCTCGAGGCTTCCGAAGCTGAGGTCAAGGCCGGCCGCAACCCGCTGTTCAACTCCCACATGTGGGACGGCTCCGCCGAGACCCTGCAGGAAAACCTGCGGATCGCCCGTGACCTGCTGGCCCGCACCGCGGCTGCCAAGATGATCCTCGAGGTTGAAATCGGCACCGTCGGCGGCGAGGAAGACGGCGTGGAGAACGCCATCAACGACAAGCTGTACACCACGGTTGAGGACGCCCTGGCTACGATCGATGCCCTGGGCGCCGGCGAGAACGGCCGCTACATCACCGCCCTCACCTTCGGCAACGTCCACGGCGTCTACAAGCCCGGCGGCGTCAAGCTGCGCCCGGAGATCCTCAAGGACATCCAGGCCCAGGTTGGTGCCAAGATCGGCAAGCAGAACCCGTTTGACCTGGTGTTCCACGGCGGCTCCGGCTCCTCGGACCAGGAAATCGCGGACGCTGTTTCGTACGGCGTGATCAAGATGAACATCGACACCGACACCCAGTACGCCTACACCCGCCCGGTGGCGGACCACATGTTCAAGAACTACGACGGCGTCCTGAAGGTTGACGGAGAAGTGGGCAACAAGAAGACCTACGACCCCCGTGTCTGGGGCGCCTCCGCCGAAGCCGGCCTCGCAGCCCGCGTGGTGGAAGCCACCAAGCAGCTCGGCTCGGCCGGAAAGACCTTCTAGATGTCGGACGAGTTCCGCCGGAACCTGATGGGGCCGGAGCCCACGCTCCTGCCCGCCGAAACCGAGGTGTACGGACAGCTGGAGGCCGGGCAGGAAGCCCTGGACCTGGTGGAAAGGCACCCCACGTCCTCGCTGCTGTGGGCCATCCTGGCCGAGGAAGCATGGGCGGAGGGGCGCACCATCGACTCCTACGCCTACTCTCGGGTGGGCTATCACCGCGGCCTGGATGCGCTGCGGCGCAACGGCTGGCGCGGCGTCGGACCCATCCCGTGGGAGCACGAGCCCAACCGGGGGTTCCTGCGCGCGCTCTACTCCCTGGGCAGGGCGTCGGCCGCCATCGGTGAGGCGGACGAACCGGAGCGGATCGAGAAGTTCCTCAACGATTCCGACCCCAAGGCAAAGACAGCCATCGAAGGCTCCTAAGTCCCCACCGAGGGTTCCATATATGACGACGGCGGGCGGTCACCTTTTGGCGAAAAGGTGACCGCCCGCCGTCGTCCCTGGACTGGAATGCGCCGTCCCTGATTTCGGTTAAAAGAATCAAAGGGCTAGAGGAAGAAAGGAGGAGCTGCGCGAAGCGTGGGAAAGCAGGAAAAAGCGTGTCTCAGGTTCTGTGACTACTACTCCTGGATGTCGTACGCCGACTTCACCACCTGGGTTGAAGCCGAAGACGAATCGGCACCGGGAATTTCGTTTACCGACTCCGACGCCACAGGCTGAGCGCCGACGATTCAGGGCTTCGCGATGCCGGTCCGGGCCATGGCGTCTGCATACGCCGTCCGCATGTCCTCGAGGAACTCCTCCTGGCGTGCAGGGGAACCGGCGAACGCGCGGCCGCTTAGCGAGCGGACCTTGTAGGTCTTCAGGCCGCGGCGCCACAGCAGGGGAACCTCGGTCTTCAGCAGCAGGTTGGCCAGGCGGTTGGCTTCGGTGCCGTGCGCCACGATGACCGATGCGCGGGGGACCAAGGCCAGGAACTTCAGCAGGGGCTTGAGGCCGGCCTGGACCTGGTCCGGGGTGAACTTCCCGTTGGCTTCGCCGGGAACGTGCCAGGGGTGGACGTTCCAAGGCATCACGAACTCGGGGCGCAGGCCCAGCTTCCACTGGATGCCCAGCATCCGGGTTGCGGCGTCCTGGTCGCCGGCGGTGATGAAGCCGGACGGATCCGCCTCGCCGATGTTGGAGTAGAGGCTGATGATGCGGCATTCCTCAACGTCGTGCATGGGGTCGACGTAGGGGACCACGGTTCCTGGTTTGGTCTCCCGCAGGGAATCGCAGAGTTCGTTGACGGCTGCAACGCTGGGTTCGTAGCGGCGGCTCATGAGCTGTTCGTGGAATGTTTCGGGGGCCAGGGCTGTCATGAAGTGCTGGTTCTCCTGCGGGGATTGGCGTTGCTGCCGCCGGCAGATGAGGGCGCGGGCAAGCGCAAACGCATCAGCAGCGGTTGGTTGGGGTGGGCCGGACCTCGCCGGCCTTCCCCAGTTTAGCAAGACCCGGGAAGCGAAACGCCGGCCGCCCCTTTCCGGTGATGGAAGGAACAGCCGGCGCCCCGGATGGCAAGCGGATTACCAGAGCCGGTTGGTGGCCCGACGGGCGCCCTCGCCCAGCGCTTCCAGCTTGGCGAAGGCGATCTGCGGGTGCACCCGGCCGCCCAGGCCGCAGTCGGTAGAGGCAATGACGTTCTCCCGGCCCACCACGTCGGCGAAACGCACGATGCGGTCCGCCACCAGGTCAGGGTGCTCCACCACGTTGGTGGCATGCGACACGACGCCCGGAATGATGACCTTGCCCTCGGGCAGCTTGGTGTCCTCCCAGACCCGCCATTCGTGTTCATGGCGCACGTTGGCGGCCTCGAAGGAGTACGCCCCGGCGTTGACCTGCAGCACGGAGCCGATAATGTCCGCGAAGGGGATGTCCGTGGTGTGCGGGCCATGCCAGGATCCCCAGCAGACGTGCAGCCGGATCTGTTCCTGGGGGAGATCCCGGAGGGCCCAGTTGGTGGCCTCGATGCGCAGTTGGATGAACTTCAGATAGTCCTCCAAGGAGGGCTCGGGGTTGATCTGGTCCCAGCTCTCGGCCAGGGACGGGTCATCAAGCTGCACGGTGAGCCCGGCGTCGATGATCGCCTTGTATTCCTCCCGCATGGCGTCGGCGCAGGCGTAGACGAGTTCCTCGTCGGACTTGTAGTACTCGTTGGCTACCCTGGCGCAGGAGCCGGGGGAGAGGGACGCCACGAAACCGTCTGAGAGGCCTGCGGCGGCGAGCCCGGTCTTCAAGTTCCTGATATCCGATGCCACCAGATCCTGGCCGGTGTAGGTCAGGGGCCCGGCGATCTTGGGCTGGGCGACGCTCTTGCGGTGGGTGAGGATGCCGGAGGAAGGATCGTTGTACGCCTCGTTGAACGCCTGCCGATCCCGGCGGTCGGGGAAGGACGTCAGGACCACATGGCCGGGTGACGAGCGGCGGACCCCGGCTTCGGCCCAGCGGTCCACATTGGTGGGCTCCAGGCCGCCGAGGCGTGCGAAGGAGTAGTTCCACCAAGCACCGTAATCCACGGAACTGGACATGGCGTGTCCGTATTCGCCGTCGTTGGGGATGTCGATGCCTAGGTCCTTCTGGCGCTGCACCACGTCCACCACGGAGGCCTCAAGCAGTTGGAGGAATTCCGGGGTGATGCCATCGGCTTCCTTGGCGGCGTTCGCCGCGATGAGTTCCGGGGTGCGGGGCAGGGAACCGGCGTGGGTGACGCGGATGTGGTCGGTGTTCAGTGACATGCTGGAATCTTCCTTTCCATCGGTCCTGGCAGTAGCACCTTCGGCCGGCAGGAATCCTGCCGGACCGGGGTTGCTGCGGCGTCATCGAGCCAGGTCTCTCGGCCGCTCCGGATGGTTCCCTCCCACTTAAATCGAGACGCTCCACGCGGGCAAGTCCGGTCCACTTTGTGTCGCGCCAGGCAGGCCTTCTTTTACTCCTGCACTCCCGTTTGCATCCTTACAGGTTTCGTCCAGCGTATTGACAGATTATGTCCAGCTTGGTTGGCTTCTTGTCACAGCCGAATGAGGGACATGGCGGCTGCCACCCACTCGACCCAAAGAACCACCGCACTCAATGAAGAGGTCATGCACCGTGAACAAACCCCTGGCAAACCTTCGGAACCTTGCCCTTTCCGGCGTTCTGGCGCTCGCCGTCGTGGCGGGACCGGCCCCGCTGGCAAATGCAGTGGGCGAGGGCCCCAGCTATGACGGCAACGGCCAGATCACCACAACAAAACTGGCCACCTATGACCAGATGGTTTCCTTCCTGAAGGACCAGGACGCCCGCCAGCCCGCCATGGAACTGGAAGTCATCGGCCAGACCGTCAAGGGCCGTGACATCCACCTGGTCAAGTACATCTCGGACCCGGCCAAGCCCACCATCCTTTACCTGACCCAGCAGCACGGCAACGAACAGCTCACCACCGAGGGCGCCATGGAGCTCATCAAGCACCTGGGCACCGGCAAGTCGGCGGACATCCTCAAAGGCGCGAACATCCTGGTGGTGCCCATGCTCAACGCGGACGGCGCCATGGGGGACGTGAACTTCTCCCTGGACAACTACCTCGCCAAGGGGGACCGGCACCTCACCCGCTACAACGCCGAGGGCGTGGACCTGAACCGCGACCACGTGGCCAAGATCCAGCCGGAGACCCAGGCGCTGCACAACAACGTGATGCGCAAGTACCGGATCGACTACATGATCGACCTGCACCACCAGGGCACCCGGGCGGAGCGCGACGGCAAGCTGGTTTCCGGCTCCATCCTGTACCCCACCACCCCCAACGCCGACCCGGCCGTCGTCGAAAAGTCCAAGCAGTTGGGCGCCGTGGTCTTCAACAACGTCGACTCCACCGGTTGGGGCCACCTGGGCAAATACCAGGGCGGCAGCGCCGAAACCATCAGCCGCAACGGCATCTCCGTGGAATACGGCATTGCCACCTTGCTCTTCGAGATGCGCGGCATGTCCGACCACTACCTGGACGGCTACGCACTGGGCCAGCGCAGCAACGGCTATCTGATCAAGCAGACGGTCACCACGCTGACGTCCACCGCCGCCGCCATTGCTGACGGTTCGATTGCCGACGCCGACATTTCCTTCTGGGACACCCTCGCCGAGCAGACGTCCCGGGCCGCCGGGGAGGCTGAGGACGAATAGCAGCGCGGCGGCGGTTCTGACCAGGCCCGCCGCGGCCCTTCCCGCATGACGGGCCGCGGCGGGGCCAACGAAGGACCAAGTGCCCCATCGGCTAAACTTGGGTGGTAAGAGCCCCGGAACTCTTCCTTCGCCGTGCCGTGCTGCGGCTGTGTGAAGGCCGGTATGTTCGGGGCATTCTCATGAACGGTGCTGCATGGCCCGCCACCTCGTGGTAACCCGGCAGCCCGAACGAATGGGGGAGGATCCCATGCCAGCAATTGTGATCGTAGGAGCCCAGTGGGGCGACGAAGGAAAAGGCAAGGCCACCGACCTGCTGGGCGGCCGTGTTGACTACGTCGTCAAGCCCAACGGCGGCAACAACGCCGGGCACACCGTCGTCGTGGGCGGTGAAAAGTACGAACTCAAGCTGCTGCCGGCAGGCATCCTCAGCCCCAATGCCGTTCCCATCATCGGCAACGGCTGCGTAGTGAACCTCGAGGCCCTCTTCCAGGAAATCGACGGCCTGCAGGCCCGCGGTGCAGACACCTCCAAACTGCGCGTCTCCGCCAATGCCCACCTCGTGGCCCCGTACCACCAGGTCCTGGACAAGGTGACCGAACGCTTCCTCGGCAAGCGTGCCATCGGAACCACCGGCCGCGGCATCGGCCCCGCCTACATGGACAAGGTGGCCCGGCTGGGCATCCGCGTCCAGGACGTCTTCGACGAATCCATCCTCCGCCAGAAGGTGGAAGGCTCGCTGCGGCAGAAGAACGAGCTCCTGGTCAAGGTCTACAACCGCCGCAGCGTGGTGGTGGACGAGATCGTGGAGTACTTCCTGTCCTATGCCGAGCGGCTCCGCCCTCTGGTCATCGACAGCACCCTGGTCCTGAACTCCGCCCTGGATGAGGGCAAAGTGGTGTTGATGGAGGGCGGCCAGGCCACCTTCCTGGACGTGGACCACGGCACCTACCCGTTCGTGACCTCCTCCAACCCCACGGCCGGCGGCGCGTCGGTGGGCTCCGGCATCGGGCCCACCCGGATTTCGCGCTCCATCGGCATCATCAAGGCCTACACCACCCGCGTTGGCGCCGGACCTTTCCCCACGGAACTCTTCGACGAGATGGGCATGTACCTGCAGAAGACCGGCGGCGAATTCGGCGTCAACACCGGGCGCCCGCGCCGCTGCGGCTGGTACGACGCCGTGCTGGCCCGCCACGCCTCGCGCGTGAACGGTTTCACGGATTACTTCGTGACCAAGCTGGACGTGCTCACCGGCATCGAACAGATCCCCGTGTGCGTGGCCTACGACGTGGACGGCGTTCGGCACGATGAGATGCCCATGACGCAGACCGAGTTCCACCACGCCAAGCCCATCTTCGAGTACTTCGACGGTTGGACCGAGGACATCACCGGCGCCCGCACCCTTGCGGACCTGCCGGAGAACGCCCGGAACTACGTGCTGGCGCTGGAGAAGCTCTCCGGCACCCGCTTCTCCGCCATCGGCGTGGGCCCGGACCGGGACCAGACCATCGTGGTGAACGACCTCATCAACGACTAATCCGCGCTTAGAGCGCAGGATAACGACGGCGGCAGGCCACCTTTGCAGGTGGCCTGCCGTTGGCTTTGGCGTGGGGAAGCAATTTACACAGGCTTAACGCGGCCGGTCTTGTGAGGCCGATGGTGGGGAAGCCACACTCGGTAATACCCCCTGGTGCCCAAGGAAGGACCGTCATGGCTGGAAAATTCGAAGCATTCATTGATGCTGATTTGTTCTTCCGGTTCCGGCTCTTGGCTGCTGACGGGGGAGTGATCGCGGTCTCGGGACCCTACGAGGAATTTTTTTTGAAAACGCGTAACCCTCCCGGCAGCGTCGGCGATTACCCCTATGAAGTGCCGGTCTGGAACCTGTCCCCCATCACGTTCCAGACCGGCTCTTTTGTCTTTCCCCACGTGCAGCTTCCCCCGGCGTGACCCCGCACTGGCCCGTCCACGGGGCCGTGGCGGTTCTGGCGGGGTGGTTACCGAAGGGTAGAGTGGGGCCAGCGTTCCGGATGTACTGAGCGCTTGCCTTGCCAACACCCTCTTTGACGGAAAGCACTACGTCAGTGACCGATGCACAGACAGACGAGGCTCCGGACCAGCCAGTTTCCGGGACCGCTGCCTTCAGCCTCGTCTACAAGACATACGCATCACAGGTACTGGGCTATCTCACGGCCCGGGGAGTCGAGGATCCGGAGGCCGCCATGCAGGAAGTATTCCTTTCGGTGCTGCCCAGGCTCAACACCGTCCACGGAGGAGAAGCCGGGCTGCGTACGTTCATCTTCTCCGTTGCCCACGCCCGGATGGTGGATGACTACCGCCGCCAAAGCCGGACTCCAGTCAAGCTGTCTTTCGAGCCCGAACTCGATCAGCGCGAAGATACCTCTGCGGAGAATGAAGCCCTGCAGCGCATCTCGCCCCGGGAAGTCCTTGGGCTGCTGGACGGACTGCCCCAGGACCAGCGGGAAGTGCTGTCGCTTCGGCTGGTGGGCGGCCTTTCGATAGAACAGACGGCGGAAGCCATGGATAAGAGCGCCGGAGCGGTAAAACAACTGCAGCGGCGCGCCTTGCTCAAACTCCGGGAACTTAAGGCAGTTAAGGAGTATCTCACGCCATGACATCCGCCTCGGATAACCTCGCCATCCTTGTGGACGACGTGCTTCAGGACGCAGGCTGCGGCCAGGACGCGGAACTTCGTGACGTGCTGCTCTCGCTCGGCACCATGGCATCGCTGCCCGTCCCCGCGCCCACCGGGGAGCTGGCCGCCTTGCTTGCTGCGGGTGTGCCGCCAACGGCTGAAGTGCCTGATTCGGATGAGCCGACTGCTGAGCTGCCGCACGAGCAGCCCCGTGACCAGCGGCACGACGAACTCGCCCGCCGCCGTCGCCGCCATCGCCCCACGGCGCTCGGTCTGGTACTGGTTGCCGGGATGGGACTCGGTGTTGGCGGAGTTGCTGCCGGCACCACCACCCCGGACGGCAGCAGCATGGAGCAAGTGCTGGAGGAGTGGGTTCCGTGGAGCCGGCCCGCCGCTGACGCGTCAGCCACTGGGGACGGTGCCGGGGCCGCCGGCGCGGGTCACGGTGCCCCCAAAATGGCGACAGACGGGGAGACGGCTTCTTCCGCTGCTCCTGCCGGGCCTGCCGACGCCGCAAATTTGGCGTCACGCCTCCTGCGGGGCCACGCAGGCCTGTCCGGCCGCACCAACCTCCCGCCATGCACCGGCCCGGTAAGGCATGAATCCGAAACAGGTACAGCGAAGTGCGGTGCGACCGGGGATAAGGGTGCGTCCGGGGCAGCTGCACAGGACAATGGAGCCGGCAGCGGCAAGGACACCGCCGGATCGGCCGGGGCCGAAGGAACGGCAGTAGCGCCAAGCCCGCCAGGAGCGGGGAAAGCTGAACCGCCGGCAGGCAACAGCTCGGCCGGGGTCCCGGGGACCGCCGGTGCCGGGGCCCAGAAGTCGGCAGGCTCCACTGGTAATGCCGGGCAGCCAGCACAGGGCCAGTCACAGGGCGGAAGCCCGGGCAACGCCCAGAAGGGCGCCTCCCCGGCCAAATAGCCGTTAAAAAGAACAGCGGGCCCGTTGAAACGGGCCCGCTGTTCTCATTCGAGCGGAAGCATCACGCCAGGACCTGGCGCTTGGAGGAAACCACGCCAGTATCGAAACCGGCCAGGTGGAGCCCGCCATGGAAGCGCGCGTGCTCAATCTTCACGCAACGGTCCATGACCACATTGAGCCCGGCGGCTTCTGCGTCGGCCGCCACGCCTTCATGCCAGGACCCCAGCTGCAGCCAGAGCGTCTTGGCGCCCGCGGCCACTGCCTCATCGAGGACGCCGGGAAGGTCGTCGTGCTTGCGGAACACGTCAACGATGTCCGGGCTTTCCGGCAGGTCCGCCAGCGACGCGTAGGTGGGCTGTCCCAGGATCTCCTTGACCACGGGGTTGACGAAGTACACCTTGTAGCGCGTGGATGACAGCAGGTAGGTGGCCACGAAGTAGCTGGCCCGTGACGGCTTGTCCGACGCGCCAACAATCGCGATGGACTTCGCCTGCCGGAGCAGGGAGAGCCGCTCCGGTGCGGACGGGCCCGTCCAGGTACGTTCGGCGGTGCTCATGCGTTTGCTCCGATCGTGCAGGCTTCTGCGGGTTCTTCAGCGACGGCTCCGGGCACCGCTTTGGACGCCTCGGTGAGTGCCTGGTCCAGGTCCCACAGGATGTCCTCGATGTCCTCCAGGCCCACGGAGATGCGGACCAGGTCCTCCGGCACGCCGGCGGATTCCAGCTGTGCCGCGCTGAGCTGCTGGTGGGTGGTGGAGCCGGGGTGGATCACCAAGGTCCGGGAGTCACCCACGTTGGCAAGGTGCGAGGCCAGCTGCAGCGACTCGATGAACTTCTGGCCGGCAGCGCGCCCGCCCTTGACTCCAAAGGAGAAGACCGAGCCGGGGCCCTGCGGCAGGTACTTCCGCGCCCGTTCGAAGTGTGGGTGCGACGGCAGCCCGGAGTAGTTGACATAGGCCACCCGGTCATCGTTTTCCAGCCACTCGGCCACGGCCTGGGCGTTCTTCAAGTGCTCGTCGAGCCGCTGCGGCAGGGTTTCGACGCCCTGGAGCAGCTGGAACGCCGACTGCGGCGACAGGGCAGGGCCGATGTCGCGCAGCTGCTCCGAGCGGAGCTTGGTGAGGAAGCCGTACTCGCCGAAGTTGCCCCACCAGGAGACGTTTCCGTAGGAAGCCACGGGCTCGGTCATGGTGGGGAACTTGCCGTTGCCCCAGTTGAAGCGGCCGCTTTCCACCACCACGCCGCCGAGCGTGGTGCCGTGGCCGCCCAGGAACTTCGTGGCGGAGTGGATCACGATGTCGGCGCCGTGCTCGATGGGCCGCACGAGGTACGGCGTGCTCAAGGTGGCGTCGACCACCAAGGGGATGCCGGCGTCGTGCGCCACCTTGGCCAGGGCGGCAAGGTCCTGGACTTCCGACGACGGGTTGGCCACCACCTCGACGAAGATCGCCTTGGTGTTGTCCTGGACAGCCGCGGCATAGTCCGCCGGGTCCGTGCCGGGGACGAACGTGGTGTCCACGCCGAACCGGCGCAGGGTCACGTCCAGCTGGGTCACCGTGCCGCCGTACAGCTGGGAGGCGGCCACGATGTGGTCGCCCGCCTGGGTGAGCGCGGCGAAGGTGATGAACTCCGCGGCCATGCCTGACGACGTCGCTACCGCTCCGATGCCGCCTTCGAGGGACGCGATGCGCTCCTCGAACGCCGCCACCGTGGGGTTGCCGATGCGGGAGTAGATGTTGCCGTACTTCTGCAGGGCGAACAGGTTGGCGGCGTCGTTGGTGTCCTTGAAGACGAAGGACGTGGTCTGGTAAATGGGGACCGCGCGGGCGCCGTGCTCGGCGTCGGGGGTGCCGCCGGCGTGCAGGGCGCGGGTGCGGAAACCGAAAGTACGCTCAGCCATCAGACAGTCACCGCCTCGGCGGCAACCGGGGTGATGGACAGGTCGAGCTCGGTGCCGTTCTTGCGGGCCAGGTCCGCTTCCAGTTCGCGGACGATCGGCAGGATGTCCCGGCCGAACGCCGCCACCTCCTCCTGGAAGTGCAGGTAGCAGGTGAGGAAGAGGTTCACGCCGATCTTCTTGTACTCGACGATCCGCTCGGCGATCTGCTCCGGGGTACCGATCAGCTGGGTCTTGAACCCGTCGTTGTACTGGATCAGGTCCTCGAACGTGGAGTCGGCCCACATGCCCTTGCCGTCCTTGGTGGACGCCCCGGCCTCCTGCACCGCGTCGCGGAACCCCTGGACGGCGGGCTTGTGTGCCTTCTCGACGATCTCGCGCAGGGTGTCCCGGGCCTCCTTCTCGGAGTCGCGGGCGATGACGAAACCGTTCAGGCCGAACCTCGGAGCGGCGAGCTGCCCTTCGGTGCCGCGCCGGGCCTCGCCGGCCGAGGCGACAACACCGGCGATGTTCTCCTTGAAACCCTCCAGGTCCTTGCCGTTGGAGAAGTACCAGTCCGCCACCCGGCCCGCGGTGGCCTGGGCCGCCGTCGAATTGCCGCCGAAGAAGATCTCGGGGTGGGCGCGGCCGGGAACGTTGACCGGGGCGGGGTTCAGGGTGAAGTCGGTGATGTTGTAGTACTTGCCGGACTGGCTGTACTCCTGCTCGGTCCACAGGCCGCGCAGGACGTTGATGAATTCCTCGGTGCGGACGTAGCGCTCGTCGTGTTCCAGCCACTCCAGGCCGAAGTTGGTGAACTCGCTCTTCAGCCAGCCGGAAACGATGTTGACAGCAGCGCGGCCGTTGGAGATGTGGTCCGCGGTGATGATGTACTTCGCCAGGACACCGGGGTGCCACATGCCCGGGTGGACGGCGGCGATCACCTTGAGGCGCTCCGTGGCGGCGAGCAGGGCCAGGCTGAACGAGGTGGCCTCGTGCTGCTTGTCCGCTCCGTAGGAGGCGGCGTAGCGGGTCTGGGTCAGGGCGTACTCGAACCCGGACTCCTCGGCGATGCGCGCCAGCTTCTTGTTGTAGTCGAAGTCCCAGCCGGTGCGCTGTTCGATGGTGGATACCACCAGGCCGCCGGAGACGTTGGGCACCCAGTAGGCGAACTTGAGCGGTTCGGAGAGACGTGCGACGTTGCTGATGTCTGTCATGATTCTTCCTTCGGTAGGGCCCGCTGCTGCAGGACTTCCTGGATGCCGGCGATGGCCGGCTCGTTCTGGAGTGAGGTGGTGTCGCCCAGCGGTGTTCCTTCGAACAGCTGGGTGAGCAGCCGGCGCATGATCTTGCCGCTGCGCGTCTTGGGGACGTCAGGGACCACGACGACGTCACGCGGCTTGGCGATGGGGCCGATCTCCTTGGCCACGTGGTTGCGGAGGTCCTCAGCGAAGGCGGCGACGCTGGATGGGCCCACGCCCGCAGGGTTCCCTGCCCGAGCTTGCGAGGGGAGGGGGCGGGTGGGGACGACGAAGGCGACCACGGCATGGCCGGTCTTCGGGTCCGCCACCGGGCAGACGCCTGCCTCCACCACGTCCGGGTGCGAGACCAGGGCGGACTCGATCTCGATAGTGGAGAGCAGGTGGCCTGAGACGTTGAGGGTGTCATCCACCCGGCCCAGGATCCAGATGTCGCCGTCGGAATCGTACTTGGCGCCGTCGCCGGCCAGGAACCAGCCCTGGTCCGCGTACTTGCTCCAGTAGGAATCGAAGTAGCGGCGCGCGTTCCCCCAGACGGTCCGCGCGATGGCGGGCCCGGGGGAGTCAACCACGATGTATCCCTGGACGCCCGGCGCAACGGTGGCGCCGCCGTCGTCCACGATCCTGGTGCTGACGCCGGGCAGCGGACGGGCCGCGCAACCCGGCTTGAAGCTGGTGTCCGTGGGGGCGGGGGAGAGAATGGTGGCGCCGGTCTCGGACTGCCACCAGGTGTCCACCACCGGCGCTGTGCCCGCGCCCACGTTCTCCCGCAGCCAACGCCAGGCCTCGGGATTGACAGCCTCGCCCACGGTGCCCAGCAGGCGGATCGAGGAGAGGTCGTAAGTGTCCGGCACGCCGTCCGGGAACCAGCCCATCAGAGAACGGACCAGCGTGGGCGCGGTGTAGTACTGCGTCACGCCGTAGCGCTCGATGATCTCGAAGTGCCGGCCCGGATGGGGAGTGTTGGGCGTGCCCTCGAAGATCACCTGGGTGACGCCGTTGGACAGCGGGCCGTAGATCTCATACGTGTGGGCGGTGACCCAGGCGAGGTCGGCGGTGCACCAGTGCACGTCCTCATCCCGAAGGGCCGGATCCGGGTTGCTGAACAGGTGCTCGAAGCTCCAGCACGCCTGCGTGAGGTAACCGCCGGAGGTATGCACCAGGCCCTTGGGTTTGCCGGTGGTGCCGGAGGTGTACATGATGAACAGCGGCGTCTCGGCGTCGAACGCCTCCGGCTCGTGGACGTCCGCGGCGGTGTCGACGACGTCGTGCCACCAAAGGTCGCGGCCCTCGGTCATGGGGACGGTTGCCAGGTCGGCGGCCTGGGTGGTGCGGTTGACCACCAGGACGTGTTCGATCGCGTTCTCGCCGGCTACCGCGGCGTCGGCGTTGTCCTTGACGGGAACGGCTGTGCCGCGCCGGAACTGGCCGTCGGTGGTCACCAACAGCTTGGCGCGGGTGTCCTCCACCCGGAACTTCAGTGCCTCCGCGGAGAAGCCGCCGAAGACCAGGGAGTGGATGGCGCCGATGCGGGCCACGGCCAGGGTGATGATGATGGTTTCGGGGATGACGGGGAGGTAGATGACTACGCGGTCGCCCTTGGTGATGCCGAGGGCCAGGAGCGCGTTGGCTGCCTTGGACACCTCGCGCTGGAGTTCGGCGTAGGTGATGGACCGGCGGTCGCCCGGCTCCCCTTCGAAGTGGAGTGCCACCTTGTTGCCCCGGCCTGCCGCCACGTGGCGGTCTACGCAGTTGGCGGCCACGTTGAGCTTGCCGCCCTCGAACCACGTGATCTCCGGGCCGCGGCCCGCCTCCGGGTCTGCCGGGACCCAGCGGTGAGCGGTGTGCCAGCGGGTGTCCCAGTCCAGGCGCAGCGCCTGCTGCTCCCAGAAAGCAACGTTGTCCGGGTGCACCCCAGTGCTCTGGTCCAACGTTTCGGTGGTGCTCACGCCCATCGTTTCACCGCCCATTTTTCGGCCAGGCCCAGCAGGGCGTCGGTAATCTTTCCAATCACGGCCAGCATCACGATGGCCAGGAGCAGACGGTCTGTGCGGCCGTTGTTCTGCGAGTCGATCAAGAGGAAGCCCAGTCCCATGGAGGACGCGATCAGCTCAGCCGCCACCAGGAACAGCCATGCCTGGGCAAGGGCCAGGCGCAGGCCGGAGAACACGGCGGGGACGACGGCGGGCAGCTGCACGGTGGTCAGCAGCCGGATCCCCTTGAGCCCGAAGGCGCGGGCGGCCTCCACCAGGTTGCGGTCCACGTGGCGCAGCGCCAGGGAGACGGTGGTGAACACCGGGAAGAAGGCGCCGATGATGATGAGCGTGACCTTGGAGTCCTCGCCGATCTTCATCCACAGGATCAGCAGCGGCACCCAGGCCAGCGAGGGTACTGCCCGGAGTGCGCCGATGGTGGGTGCCAGCAGGGCGTCGGCGATTTTGGAAAGTCCCACGGTTGCGCCGAGGACCAGGCCCAGGGCTGCGCCCACCAGGAATCCGATCAGGACCCGTTGGGTGGAGATAGCGATGTGGGTCCACAGCTCACCGCGGTCCACGAGCTCGCCCGCAGCGGACAGCACCATGGCCGGCGGGGGGAGCTGGACCACGGTGAACATCCCGCTGGTGGAGGCAAGTTGCCACGCTGCCAGCAGGGCCGCCGGAATGATCAGGCCAAGGGGCAGACGCGCCCAGTTCCTGGAAAGGACTCCGGCGGGAGACCATCCCGGTGCCGGAGCGGGTGCCGTGGCGGCGCCCGGCTGGGCGGCGTCTGCCGAGGTTGCGGTGGCGGCTGCAGCACGTCCATCCGCAACACTTGCGCCGGTGGTGTATGGCTCTCCTGGGTAGCTCATCAGGAGGCCTTGATGGCTGACGGGTCAGCCTTCTTCACCAGCGAGTCGTCGAGAAGGGAGGCCACGGCGTCGTCAATCTGCTTCTGCGTCTTGACGTCGCCGGTCTCCACGAAGGTGGGGCCGATCTTCTCCAGTACTTTGCGCTGGGCGTCACCCGGTGCCGGGTTGACGTCCAGGTTGCTGCGCTCCAGGACCACGGTCTTGGCCACGGGGAGGTCCAGGCCGGCCACGTCGGCCAGGATCTGGGCGGTCTGGTCCGGGTTCTGTGCGGCCCAGGCGCGGGCCTTTTCGTAGGCGTTTACCACGGCCTGTGCCAGTTCCGGCTTGTTCTTCAGGAAGGATTCGGTGGCGTTGAGGAAGCCGTAGGTGTTGAAGTCCAGGTTGCGGTAGAAGAGCTTGGCACCCTTCTGCTCCGCTCCCGCCATGATCGGGTCCAGCCCGGACCAGGCCTGGACCGAGCCGTTCTCCAAGGCGGTGCGGCCGTCGGCGTGCTGCAGGTTCTGGACCGTCACGTCGCCGGGCTTCAGTCCGGCCTGCTCCAGTGACTGCAGGAGGAAGAAGTAGGGGTCGGTGCCCTTGGTGGCGGCGATGGACTTGCCCTTGAGGTCGGCCACGGACTTGATGTCTGAGCCGGCCGGTGCCACCAGGGCCGCCCACTCGGGCTGCGAGAAGATGTCGATGGTCTTGATTTCGGAGCCGTTGGCCCGGGCCAGGAGGGCGGCGGAGCCGGCGGTGGAACCGACGTCGATCGCGCCGGAACGCAGCGCCTCGTTCGCTTTGTTGGACCCGGCGGACTGTACCCAGTTCACGGTGACGCCCTGGTCCTTGAGGCTGGCCTCGAGCCACCCCTGCTTCTTGATGACCAGGCTCAGCGGGTTGTAGGTGGCGAAGTCGATGTTCAGGGTGCCGCCGCCCTTGCTGCTGCCGGCTGCGGCCGCGCTGCCGGAGGAACCTTCCCCTGCTACGCATCCGGTGAGTGCCAGGACCGTGGAGACGGCCAGGGCTGCTGCGCCAAGGACTGAACGGCGGGAGATGGGCGATGCGTGCGGCATTGGTTTCCTTCGAAAGCGGGATGGAACGGTGCGGAATTGTGCGGTGTGGAACGGGGGAGGCCAGGCTGCGCCCGCCAGGCGGTAAGGTCCGACGGCGGCGTGGGCCACCGGGGGCCGGTGAAGGCTTTAGGGGTGCCAGCGGCTCCTCGTCAGGAGCCTTCAGTGCCCGTCGACGCCCAGCGTTTCCAGGAGTGAGCTGCGCATGAGGGCGAGTTCGGCTGAGGCGCGTTCACGCGGCCGGCTGCCGGGCACCTGGACGGTCCTGACGATGGTTGCACCTTGCCCGGCGGAGTCGGGGCCGAGGACGATGATTCGGTCTGCGAGCTGCAGGGCTTCATCCACGTCGTGGGTGACCAGCAGGACGGTGGTGGGCTCTGCCCGGTGGATGTCCAGGAGCAAGTCCTGCATCTTGATCCGGGTGAGGGCATCCAGGGCCCCGAAGGGTTCATCAAGCAGCAGGACGCCGGGATTCCGGGCCAGTGCCCTTGCCAGGGAGGCGCGCTGCGCCATGCCGCCGGACACCTCGCGGGGGCGGTGCTTGGCGAATTTCTCCAGCCCCACCAGTTCCAGCAGGCGGGCTACCTTTGCCTTGCCTTCCTTGGCACTGCATCCGGTGGGCAGGCCGATGGCCACGTTGGCCTGCAGGGTGTGCCAGGGCAGCAGCCGGGGTTCCTGGAAGGCGAAGGCGCACCGGGGATCGATGCCGTGCACCGGGGTGTCCTCAATGACGACGGAACCGGCGCTCGGGAAGTCCAGGCCTGCCGTGGCGCGCAGGAGCGTGGATTTTCCGCAACCCGAGGGTCCCAGGATGGCCAGCACTTCTCCGGGTGCCACATCGAAGGTCACGTCCCGGAGGACGGTATGGGCTGCGGTGCCGGCCCCGAAAGTGCGGCGCAGGTTCCTGAACGATACGGGGAGGGCAGGCGCGTGGGCGGGGTTCGTCCCGGCAGGCCGGGACGACAAAACTGCGGTCATAGGATCACTCCATCGGTCCTGGCAGTAGCACCCTACGGAGGCAGCCTCGCCGGAGTGGTCAGTTCCGGTACCCACGGCTGCAATCCTTGCTATCGCCGGGGCTGTTGGGGAGCGTCCGGCGACCAGGGTTGCTGCGGCGTCATCGATCCAGGTCTCTCGGCCGCTCGGGATGGTCAAGAACCACTACAGCGCACTGAATCGTCGAGAGCAAACTCTCGCGTTTAGGTGCGTAATATTCGTTCACAGCCGCATGTTCGGAGAAGGATCATTCTTTTATTCGATCCAGGCTGCCACTCCGGGCAGAGCGTAGGCTAATCCCATGGGCCACACGAACGATCCTGCAGTCATTGAACGTCTCATGCGAACCAAGGGGCGTTGGGCCATCGTTGGCCTGAGTACCAATGAGTGGCGTGCCGCCTATGATGTGTCGCTGTTCATCCGCGACAGGCTGGGCATGGAAATCATCCCGGTGAACCTGCCCGGCGACGCTGTCCACGGCGAAGCCGGGTACCGCACCCTCGGTGACATTCCGGCGGAAAAGCGGCCTATCGACGTCGTGGATTGCTTCGTGAACTCACAGAAGGTGGGCAGCGTGGTGGACCAGGCTATTGCCGCGGGGGCGAAAGCTGTTTGGCTCCAGCTGGGGGTTATCGACGAGGCAGCGGCGGAGCGCGCCAAGGCCGCGGGGCTGGACGTTGTCATGAATGCCTGCCCCGCACAGCTCGCGTGGAAATACAACCTCTAACGTCCGGAGTCCCAGCGTAGGTGGCCATCAACCCTGGCGCCGCAGCAACTCCGGATAGTGCTGCTCGGTGACGTCCGGGTGCGCCCGCATCCTGCCCTTGAGCATGTTCATGCCGAAGGACGCCAGAAGCGGGTTGGCGGGATCGTCGGTGATCCCCCGGGCGGCTGCTTTCAATTCCGGAGCCAGCGGCACGGGGTCGATCACCGCGTCCAGTCCCGGCGACCAGAAGAACGGCACCGAGTAGCGGTCGACGCCCGGCGGGGGCGCCTGCACGCGGTGGATGGTCGCTGCCAGGTACCCCTCGGTGGCGACTTCGAGCATCTCGCCAAGGTTCACCACCAGGGCTCCGGCGAGGGGTTCCACCGGCAGCCACTCGGTGGTTCCGGGCGGCAGCACTTCAAGGCCGCCCACCTCATCCTGCAGCAGGAGGGTCACGAAGCCGTAGTCCGCATGCGAGCCCACGCCTTGGTCTCCAGCGGCCTCCACCACACCGCCCACGTAGTGCACCAGCTTGCCCATCCATGCCGGTGAATCCCGGAAGGGCTCGTCGAAGTAGTCCTCGGGCAGCTGCAGGGAAACAGCAATGGCCCGCAGCAGCTCCATCCCCACCCCGGACATCAGGTCCGCCCACTCCATGGCGGCAGTCTTCAGCTCTGGCAGGGTTTCATCCGGCCACAGGTTGGGTCCCTGCAGCAGCCAGTAGGGCTGGTCGTCCGGATAATCCCTGACCGGCTCCCGCTCCGGTGAATAGTCAATTTGCTCACGGGCGTCTGCCCGGCCCTGGGTCACCTCCGTGCCCATGCGGGTGTAACCGCGGAAGTGCGGGGAGAGGCGGTTGTCCAGCTTCATCCGTTCCTCAAGCGGCAGGTCGAAGAAGCGCCGGATCAGGTCCAGGAGTTCTTCGGCTTGGCCGGGCCGGCCGCCGTATCCGGTGATTTGGAAAAACCCAACATCGTGGGTGGCATGCCGCAACTGCTCAATAAACTCAGGGCGGAAAGCCCCGTAAGGCTGCCGTGCGGAACTCAAATCCAGAACAGGTATTGCTCCCTGGTCACGTGACATCCTCGCACACTAGCACCGTGCAGGCCTGCTTTATAGGCTTCCTTTATGGACCCAACTGCCCTGCGGGAAATCTGCCTGAGCTTTCCAGGCGCCTTTGAGGATTATCCGTTTGGTCCGGAGACCGCGGTGTTCAAGGTGCGTGCGCACATCGCCGGCGGGGCCCGCCACGAGGCCAAATTGTTTGCCCTGTCATCCATGGACCAGGCCGACTTCTATGTGAACCTGAAGTGCGAACCGGCCCTGGCCGTCCAGCTGCGCGCAGTGCACCCCGCGATCACCGGCGCGTGGCACATGAACAAGACCCACTGGAACGGCGTCCGCCTTGACGGCTCGCTGCCGGACGGCATGGTCCGGGACATGGTGGAGGACTCGTATGACCTGGTGGTGGCAGGCTTGAGCCGGAAGCAACAGGAGCAACTGGGGTGGGCACGCCTCGGGAGGGCAGGCGGCAATGACTGAAGAGGGACGGGTGCCGGGCGAGCTCGGGTACCCGGGGATGGGTGGCACCGAGCAGGGCAGGGCGCCCGAAGGTTATGACCGCGTCTTTGAGGAAGCACGGCTGGGCAGCGGGCTGGACATTTACCGGCGCGTGGCGGACGGCATCCTGGGCTGGGAACTGCAGCGGCGGGCAGGGCTTCGGGTCCGCGCAGATTCGCCGCGGGCCGTGGCCGGGGCACGCGTGGTGAGCGGATTCGGCGTCGGACCCTTCCGTCTGCCCGCACCCTGCCAGGTGGTGTGGGTCCACGAGCCGGCCCCCGACGGTGTTCCCCAGTCCGCCGGCTTCGGATACGGGACGCTGCCAGGACACCCGGCCCGCGGGGAGGAATCGTTTGAGGTGGAGATCAACAACCAAGGCGAGGTGTGGTTGAGGATCCGGGCCTTCAGCAAGCCCTCCAACTGGTTCTATGCCGCCGGCGGCCCGGTCACCCGGGCGACGCAGCGCTACGTTACTTCCCGGTACATTGAAGGAGCACGCAGTCTCGCCGCGGAAGGAAAATCCCAGTGATCTTTATCGTCGTAAAATTCAAGGTCAAGCCCGAGTGGGCGGAGCGCTGGCCCGATCTCGTAGCTGATTTCACCAAGGCAACGCGGCAGGAGCCCGGCAACCTCTGGTTCGACTGGTCCCGAAGCCTGGACGATCCCAATGAATACGTCCTCGTGGAAGCCTTCAAGGACGACGCCGCCGGTGACCATGTGAACAGCGACCACTTCAAGAAGGCCATGGCTGACATGCCCCAGGCCCTCGCCGAGACGCCCAGGATCATCAGCCGCCAGCTCGACGGCGAAGGCTGGGACCTGATGGGCGAACTCACCATCTAAACCCCCATCGATTGCTCCGTATTTGTCGTTTTGGGCCACCCAAACGACAAATACGGAGCAATCGATAGCATGAAGCCATGTGGATCGGCTGGATCGAATTCGACATCCTCCTTGGCGACGTGCACAGCCTGAAGGAGAAACGTTCCGTGGTCCGGCCGCTCGTGGCCGAACTCAAGCGGCGTTTCGAAATTTCAGTGGCCGAGGTGGGGGACCACAGCCAGTACCGGCGCACGCAGCTTGGTGCGGGGCTCGTGGCAGCCGACCGCGCGCACCTCGTGGAGGTGCTGTCCGCCGTCGAACGCTTCGTGGCGGGCCGCCCGGAGATTGAGCTGCTCAGCGTCCGCCAGCGGGAACTGCACAGCGAGGACTGATCCCACCCCATCGATTGCTGAGTATTTGTCGTTTTCACGCGCCAAAACGACACCTGCTCAGCAATCGATGAAGGGTGTGGATAACTTCTGCGGCACTAATCCTGGTTCTGGTGTCATGGACCAATGAAGACGCCACGCTCATTACCGGAGGAACTCCGCGGCCGCCCCTTCACCTTTGCAGACGCTGCTTATGCGGGCCTGTCACCGCGGCGTTGGCGGCACGATTCGTTGGAGCGCTTCGGCCGGGGAATCCGGATGGAAGGTACGACGGCGGGACTTTCGTTGGGCGCGCGGGTCCGGCCATTCATTGAGGTCAACCAGCTTTGTGCTGCCTCGCATGTTACGGCCGCAGAGCTCCATTCGCTGCCGCAGCGGCGCCAGGACCACACCTCTGACGTCTACCACCTCATCCGTCCAGAGGGCGCAGCCCACCTGGACAGGCCCCACGTCATCGTGCACCGCATGAAGCTGTATGAGGACGAAATCATCAGAAGTGACGGCATTCCGGTCACGACGCCGGCGCGTACCTGGCTCGACATGGCCGAGCTGCTGTCCGTTGACGAGCTCGTGGCGATGGGGGACAGCTGCGTCCGCGTGCCCAGGCCGGAGTTTGAGGACCGGGACATGCCCCTGTGCAGCATAAGGGACCTGCAACGGACGATCGACAGGCACCGGGGAAAGCGGGGAATCCGGAAGGCGAAAGAAGCTCTGGCGCTCGTTCGGGTCGGATCGGACTCACCGCAGGAAAGCTTGCTCCGGCTCGCGATTGTCCGCGCGGGCCTACCCGAACCCGAGTTGAATGTCCCGATCATTGCCGAGGACGGCAGCAGGCATCACGAGCCTGACCTTTCCTACCGCAAATACAGGATCGGAATCGAGTACGAGGGCGACCACCACGGCGAGGAAAGCCAGATCGCCAGGGACATAACGCGCTCCGAACGGTACGCCGCGTTGGGGTGGACGGAGGTCAGAATCTCCAAGCGGCACATGGTCAACGATGCGAAACCGGCCGCAGCCAAAGTCCTGGTCGCCCTGGCCCAGGCAGGCTGGCGAAGGGGTTCTTAAAAACGATTGCTGCGTACTTGTCGTTCTGACGGTTCAAAACGACAAGTACGCAGCAATCGATGGGTGGGGAGGCGGGGGAGGTCAGCCGAAGTACTTCGGCAGGGTCCCCTCGTGGGCTTCGCGGAGGGCGTCCAGGGACAGGCCCTCCACACCGTTGATCTCCAGTTTGCCGCTGGCGGCGTCCACCACGCCGATGCGGGTGTGGGCGAAGCCGCGGGCGGTGCACATGTCCGTGAAGCGGACTTCCTCGGAGCGGGGAACCCCTACAACGGCACGGCCCTGGGACTCGGAGAAGAGCGCCGTGAACAGGTCCACGCCGTCCCGGTCCATGATGTCCTGCAGGGCGATCCGGGCACCGACGCCGTAGCGCAGCGAGGACTCCACGAGGGCGGCCGCGAGGCCGCCTTCGGACAGGTCGTGCGCGGCGTCGATCATGCCGTCGCGGGATGCATTGATCAGGATCTCACCCAGTGCGCGCTCGGCCTCGAGGTCGACCTTCGGCGGCTGGCCGCCCAGGTGGCCGCGCATGTTGGCCCATTCGGAACCATCCAGCTCGGCACCCGTGGTGCCCAGCAGGTAGATGGCCTGGCCGTCCTCGCGCCAGCCTGACGGCGTGCGGCGCGCGACGTCGTCGAGCTTGCCCAGGACTGCCACCACGGGGGAGGGGTGGATGGGCGTGGTGCCTGTCTGGTTGTACAGCGAGACGTTGCCGCCGGTGACCGGGATGCCCAGCACCATGCAGGCGTCGGACAGGCCGCGGATGGCCTCGGCCAGCTGCCACATGACGTCAGGGTCCTCGGGGGAGCCAAAGTTCAGGCAGTCGCTGACGGCCATGGGGATGGCGCCCGCGGTGGCAACGTTCCGGTACGCCTCGGCCAGCGCCAGCTGTGCGCCGTGGTACGGATCCAGGTAGGTGTATCGGCCGTTGGCGTCGGTGGCCAGGGCCACACCCAGCCCGGTTTCCTCATCGACGCGGACCACGCCGGCGTCATCCGGGAACGCCATGGAGGTGTTGCCGCCCACATACCGGTCGTACTGGTTGGTGATCCAGGACTTGGAGCACATGTTCGGCGATGCCACGAGCTCCGTGACGGCCTTGGCGAGTTCGGCCGGAGCCGCCGGGCGGCCGGCGTCCTGCACTGAACCGGTGAAGGTGTCGGCCTGGACGGCGTCCTGCCACTCGGGGCGGGCGTATGGGCGGTCGTAGACCGGGCCGTCGTGCGCCACGGTGCGGGGATCGACGTCGACAATCACGTCGCCTTCCCAGGTGATGATGAGGCGGCCGGTGTCAGTGACCTCGCCCAGCCAGGAGTACTCCACGGCCCACTTGTCCATGACGGCCTCGAACGCTTCCACGTTCTCCGGGGTAACCACGGCCATCATGCGTTCCTGCGACTCGGACATCAGGATCTCGCCCGGGGTCAGCGTGGGGTCGCGCAGCAGGACGGAGGTCAGTTCCACCTGCATGCCGCCGTCGCCATTGGATGCGAGTTCTGACGTGGCGCAGGAGATGCCTGCCGCGCCCAGGTCCTGGATACCCTCCACCAAGGAGCCCTTGAAGAGCTCCAGGCAGCACTCAATGAGGACCTTCTCGGCGAACGGGTCGCCCACCTGGACGGCGGGGCGCTTGGACGGCTTGGTGTCGTCGAAGGACTCGGAGGCCAGAACGGACGCGCCGCCAATCCCGTCGCCACCCGTGCGGGCACCGAACAGGACCACCTTGTTGCCCTTGCCTGACGCGTTGGCCAGGCGGATGTCCTCATGGCGCATGACGCCCACGGCCAGGGCGTTGACCAGCGGGTTGCCCTGGTAAACGGAGTCGAACACCATCTCGCCGCCGATGTTGGGCAGGCCCAGGGAGTTGCCGTAGCCGCCGATGCCGGCCACGGCTCCATGCATGACGCGGGCGGTATCCGGGTGGTCGATGGCGCCGAAGCGCAGCGGATCCATGACGGCCACGGGGCGGGCACCCATGGAGATGATGTCGCGGACGATTCCGCCGATGCCGGTCGCGGCACCCTGGTAAGGCTCAACGAACGACGGCGAGTTGTGCGATTCGATCTTGAAGGTCACGGCCCAGCCGTCCCCCAGGTTGGTCACGCCGGCGTTTTCGCCGATGCCCACCAGCATGTCCTTCTTCATTTCCTCGGTGACCTTCTGGCCGAACTGGCGCAGGTGGTTCTTGGAGGACTTGTAGGAGCAGTGCTCGCTCCACATGACGGAGTACATGGCCAGCTCGGCGCCGGTGGGGCGGCGGCCCAGGACCTTGACGATTTCGTCGAACTCGTTCTGCTTCAGGCCCAGCTCGGCCCAGGGCAGCTCGGTGTCCGGGGTCTTGGCAGCGTTCTCGACGGTGTCGATATTGAACTTCTTGGTGGTTTCGGTGGTCACTTGTCGCCTCCCACAATCTTGTTCAGTACTGAGGTGAAGAAGCCCAGGCCATCGGTGTCGGAACCACCGATGCCATCGAGCGACTCGGGTCCGAAGCCCGGCTCCACGGCGTGTTCGGGGTGCGGCATGAGGCCCACCACGTTGCCGGCCGCGTTGGAGATGCCGGCGATGTCGCGGCGGGACCCGTTCGGGTTGAAGCCGACGTAGCGGAACACCACGCGGCCCTCGGCCTCAAGGGCGTCCAGCGTCTTCTCATCCGCGATGTACTGGCCGTCCTGGTTCTTCAGCGGGATGGTGATTTCCTGCCCCGCCTGGTAATCCAGGGTCCAGGCCGTGTTGCTGTTCTCCACGCGGAGTACCTGGTCGCGGCAGAGGAATTTCAGGTGGTCGTTCTTGATCATCGAACCGGGCAGCAGGTGCGACTCGGTGAGGATCTGGAATCCGTTGCAGATGCCGAGGACGGGCAGCTTGGCGTCAGAGTTTGCGGCGTCGATGATCTTTGACATCAGCGGTGCGAAGCGGGCAATGGCGCCGGCCCGGAGGTAGTCGCCATAGGAGAATCCACCGGGGATGATGACGGCGTCCACGTCGCCAAGTTCGGCGTCGCCATGCCAAAGTTCGACGGCGGTGGCACCGGCCAGGCGGACGGCGCGGGCAGCATCCCGGTCGTCCAGGGTGCCGGGGAAGGTAACGACGCCGATCCGGGCGCCAGCGAGGCGCGGCTCCGCCGCGACGGCGACAGCCTCGCCGATCAGGGGAAGTTCACTCATCTCAGGCCTCGACGACCTCGACGTTGACGACGTCTTCGATCACGGGATTGGACAGGAGGGTTTCTGCGGCATCGCGGGCCTGGGCCAGGATTTCCTCGGTCACCTCGCCGTCGACCGTCAGTTCGAAGCGCTTGCCCTGGCGGACAGAGCTGAAGCTGGTGAAGCCCAGCCGGGGGAGAGCGCCAACGATTGCCTTCCCCTGCGGGTCCAGAATCTCGGGCTTGGGCATGACGTCAACAACGATCCGGGGCATCCGGTAACTCCTGTGCGTGAGCTTGGGTAAGGGCGCAGCGGAGTGGTGCCGTCTCACGCCGTACCGGGGTGTTGGGGACAAGGGGTCACCTGCATTGGTTCACCATGAGGTCGGGCGCTCCGCGAGCTTGCCCTATCATTCTACCGGCCCGGGCGCGTCCCTTTGCATTCGGCGGATTGGGGGGCAGGAACGCCGCGTGGGGCGCCGGATCCCGCTCCGCGGCCAAGGGTGGTCTGGAGTTGCCCGAAGGCCTTCATTAGGATTGCTGGATGGCTGAGAATTCAAAGTCCGTGTTGTTGCCCATGGTTGCCGCGGCGGTGTTCGCCGGCCTGGGCAGGATGGTCTTCCAGAAGATCAAGGCGGACAGATTGGCCCGCGAGACGCGGATGGCCGGCCCGGTGGATGAAAAGACCAGGCAGTGGATCAGCGAGGTGGTGCGGACTCCGCGCCACTAGTCCGCCTCCCGGCTCCTAACTCGTCAGGGCGTCCTTCGGGGCGCCCATTTTCATGCGCAGGGACTGGCAGTACAACGCGTGTGACAAGCGAAAATTTTTCAAATGTGCTCTATGTCATATCCCGCTCTCAGTCTGTACTCTGTGAACAGTCTGGTCTCAGCAAATTACAAAACCTGTAATTCCCTCTGCAGTGCCAGTCGTTCGGGGCCGCCCACCAAGTCTGGGCGGCACATCGTGAAAGGGTTGCACGTGAAATCAACTGGAAAGAGCCCCTTGCGGGCTGGGGGACTCCGGAAGGCGGCCGCGCTGGCCGTCGGGTTGCCCCTTATCCTCAGCTCGCTGGCTGTGGGGCCCGCTTCGGCGGCCCCTGGCGGCCAGGATGGGGGGAATGCTTCCTCCAGCGCAAAGGACAGTCAGTTCAAGGACGGCCGGTACATCGTGGTGCTGGCCGGACCCGCTGCTGCCGCGTATGAAGGGGGAACTGCCGGGCTGGGTGCAACCAAGCCCCAGCAAGGCAGGAAGCTCGACGCCGGCAGCCCCAACTACAAGGCCTACGACGCCCACCTGCGTAAGCAGCAGCGTGATGTTGCGGCCGCCCAGGGAGTCACTCCGGCCAAGCAGTACACCGCAGCCCTGAACGGGTTCAGTGCGGAGCTGACCGCGGCGCAGGCTTCGGCGTTGTCCAAGGACAGTCGCGTCCTGGTGGTCGCACCGGATGTTGAAAACAAGCCGGACTACACCACCACCGACTTCCTCAAGCTCACCGGTCCCGATGGTTCCTGGGCCACGCAGTTCGGTGGACAAGCCAACGCCGGCAAGGGCGTGGTGGTGGGCGTCATCGACTCCGGCTACGCACCCGACAACCCCTTCCTGCAGGGCGAAGCGCTGAAGCCGCTGCAGGGCAGCCCGCAGGTCGGTGTCCCCTATCGCACCGCTGACGGCAAGATCGCCATGCTCAAGGCAGACGGCACCACCTTCGAGGGTGAATGCCAAAAGGGTGAGGGGACCGGGGCAGGCTTCGACGGATCGCTCTGCAACTCCAAGGTCATCGGTGCCCGCTACTTCGCCGATTCCTTCCTTCAGTACGTTGCACCGGGGAACCGGGCCCCGGAAGAGCAGATCTCCCCCGTGGACGTCGGCAGCCACGGCACCCACACCGCCACCACGGCAGCCGGCAACGCCAACATCGAGCAGGTCATTGACGGGGCCAGCTTCGGCAAGAGTTCAGGTGTTGCCCCGGCCGCCAAGGTCTCCGTGTACAAGGTCTGCTGGGAGGACACCAATCCGGACACCGGCGGCTGCTACTCCTCGGCTTCGGTTGAGGCTGTGGAAGCAGCCATCAAGGACGGCGTCGACGTCCTGAACTACTCCATTTCGGGAAACAACAACAGCACCACCGATCCTGTCGCGCTGGCCTTCCTGAACGCCGCAGCCGCAGGAATTTTCGTCTCGGCTTCCGCTGGAAACTCCGGCCCCACGGCCTCCACCGTGAACCACGCGTCGCCGTGGCTGACCACGGTGGCTGCTTCCACCTTCCCCAGCGACCTGCAGGGCACAGTCGAGGTATCCGACGGCTCGCTGTACCGCGGCGCCTCCATCATGAAGTCCGAGGTGGCTGACAAGCCAGTTGTTGTCGCCGCTGCAGCCGCCGCTCCCGGCGCCGCGAATCCCAACCTGTGCGGTCCGGGAACCCTTGACGCCGCAAAGGTGGCCGGAAAGGTCGTGGTCTGCGACCGCGGCGTGGTGGACCGGACTGCCAAGAGCAAGGAGGTTATGGACAAGGGCGGCGTGGGCATGATCCTGGTGAACCTCACCAGCAGCTCCGAGGACGCGGACAACCACGTCATCCCCACGGTCCACGTCAACGCCCCCAAGAGCCTGGAACTGAAGTCCAAGCTGGAAGCCAACCCGGCGCTGACCGTCAGCCTGGTCAAGGGCGACCTGACGGGTCTGCCCCCTGCTCCGGCGCCCCAGATCGCAGGCTTCTCGTCACGCGGACCCACCCTCGCCTCAGGCGGTGACCTGCTGAAGCCGGACATCTCCGCCCCGGGCGTCAACGTCCTGGCCGGGGTCTCCACCATCGGCAACCACGGTGACCAGTTCGGATTCATGTCCGGCACTTCGATGGCCGCACCGCACATCGCCGGTTTCGGCGCCCTGGTCCTGGGCAAGCAGCCCAAGTGGACCCCCGCCATGGTCAAGTCCGCCATGATGACCACGGCCTACCCGCTGGTCAATGCCGATGGCTCGCCCAACACCGACCCGTTCCAAGGCGGTGCCGGGCACATCGATTCCACCCGGGTCCTCGACCCCGGCCTGGTGTACGACTCCGGCATCCAGGACTGGCTCGGCTTCCTCAACGGCCAGGGCGTGGACACCGGCGCTCCGCAGGCAGGATCCATCGCTGCCCGCGACCTCAACGTTCCCTCCATTGCCCTGGGCAGTCTGGTGGGGGAGGTCCAGGTGAAGCGCAAGCTGACTGCGCTGGTGCCGGGCATGTACCGGCCCGAGGTGAACATGCCTGGCTTCAACGTCAATGTGGAACCCAAGGCCCTGAACTTCGCCAAAGCGGGCCAGACCCGCGAAGTGACCGTGACCATCCGCAACGTCAGTGCACCCGTGGGCAAGTTCAGCACCGGAAGCCTCACCTGGAAGGGTCCGCGGACGGTGAGCTCACCGATCGCAGTCCGCCCGGTTGATGCCCAGATTGCCCCTTCGTTCTCGTTCAGCTCCCCCACTGGCACCGGCAGCGGCACCATGGAACTGGTGTCCGGGTCGGACAGCCCCATCGCCGTGGGTGTGGAGGGTCTTGCACCGCTGAGCCAGACCGCCATCACCAAGACGCCGGGCGAGTACGCGCCGACCAATGACGCGCACAACGCCCTGCTCCAGGTGAAGGTGCCCGCCGGCGCCTCGTTTGCCCGGCTGGGCATCCAGGCGCAGTCGAACGACGTCGACTGGGACATGGTGGTCTACGCACCCAACGGTTCCGGCGGGCTGACCGCCACCCAGGTGGCCACGGCATCTGCCAGTGAATTCCTGGACATCGAATCACCGCGCGCCGGAACCTACTACGTGGTGGCCAACCTGTACGCCACACCGGACAACGGGCCGGCCACTGCTTCGGTGCAGGCGGTGAGCTTCGCCGGTGACGCGGGGAACCTTACGGTGAACCCGAACCCCATCGTGGCACCGAACGGAACCGCCACCTCGGCCACGCTGAACTGGACTGGACTCGCGGAAGGCTCCTACCTCTCACGGCTGAGCCTTGGCAGCAACGGCATCAAGACCTGGGTGAACGTCCAGGTGGGATCCGGCTCTGCCCCGGCCCCCGCCGGGGCTCCCCAGCTTGGCCTGGCCCAGGCGGTACCCGCCACCTGACGGGGTAGACATGGGGGGAGGTCCCGGGTGGTCGTCAGGCCGCCCGGGACCTTTTTCCGTTCCCGCGGCTTCTTCCGTTGCCGGGGTAGCTAGGTGGCCGTGCCGCCCAGCAAAGGGGCCATGGCTTTCCAACGTGCGATTTCGCACCCATCTGTGCGGGTGAAGGTGGAGTGCACGCTGCGCCCCCGGAATGTCCCGGTGACCACGGCTACCTGCGGGCCGCCGTACTGCTGGGTGCACAGCTTGGGCGGTCCGGGCTTGGGGAAGAAGATGTCCTCGCCGAAGCGCTCCACGGCTGCCAGGGCCGCCCCTGGATCCGGCAGGGTGGTCCCTGGATCGGGGTGGCCATCGTTGGCCAGCAGGCGGAATACGTGTTCGGGAGCTTCCGGGTCCTCCCGGATGCTGATGGTCAAATCGATCACCGGGATACCCCTTCTGCCGTGGCCCCAAGCTCCGCCGCGAGCCTGTTCCGCAGGGTCCCCGCTTCCGCTGCAAATGCCCGCTGGTGCTCGACGTAGGCGGCTTTGCCCTGGGGCGTCTCGATGGCAATGGCAGGGTACCCCCAGTCGGCCAAATCGTAGGGGGACGCCTGCATGTCCATGGCCCTGATCCGCCATGACAGTTCAAAGCAGTCCATGACCAGCTCGCTGGACAGTGCAGGCAGTAGTTTGTAAGCCCACTTGTAAAGGTCCATATTGGCGTGGAGGCAGCCCGGTTGCTCCAGGTGCCGCTGGGTTTCCCGGCTGGGGGAATGTTCATTGAGCGGGATGGCGTCCGGAGTGTAGAAGCGGAACGCGTCGAAGTGGGTGCAGCGGATCCTGTTGTCCTCCACCACCTTGTCGGTGCCGGCCGCTCCGAGACGGAGCTGCAGGTACTCATGCCGGAGGTCGAACTTATCCTGGCGGTAGACCATGGCCCACTCGTGCAGGCCGAAGCAGCCAAACTGGGCGGGCCTGGCGGCAGTGCCGCGAAGGATGATGCCGGCAAAGGCCACTGCTTCCCGGCGGTCGTCGAGGAAGGCGCTCCGGTCGAAGGTGACCGCGGTGCTGCCTGCAGCCAGCCCCAGGGAGGCGAGCTCGCCGTCGTCGAGCTTCCGGTAATGCTTCCAGCCAACCCGTGTGGTGGCCTGGCTGCCGGTGAGGACCGTACCGGCACCTGGGTGCCAGCGCTTCAGCTGGCCCGGTTTTTGGGTGTAGTAGGTGAAGAGGAAATCCTCCACGGGATGTTTTTGCCCGGCGGACCGGCGGGCCAGGTAGGGATCGGCATAGCGGCTGACACGCTGCACGTGGGCCTCCTCCCGGTCCCGCGCACAGTCCGCAGCCAGGAGCTTAAGAGGCTCCACCGGCCGCGCCCAAAACGTCCTTGGCGGCATCCCAGGCACTGATTTCACATCCATTGGTCCGGGCGAAGGATGAATCGACGGCGACTCCGTCCACCACGCCCGTAATGGTCGCCTTCTGCGGCCCGCCGTACTGCTGCGTACAGGCCTGGGAGCCGGACGGTTTCGACGGAGCCAGGATATCCGGATTTGCCTTGATTGCCGCGCAGGCGGCAGCGGCATTGGGATGGCTGCTTTCCGCGGCCGGCGTCCCCGAGCTGCAGACCAGGGTGTAGTCGACCTCCGCTGCGCCCTGGGCCGGCACCACGGTGATTGCCAGTTCGGCGTTCCCTTGCCCAGGTCCGGCGCTTGGCCGCGATGTGGCGGGGGCAGGGGCCGCTACCGAGGTTTCAGTGTCAGGGGAGGGGGTGGCAGAGCCAGCGGCAGAGCTGGAGGAGCTGCCCGGATTGGTCGAAGGTGCTGTGGACGCGGACGTGCCGCTGTCAGGGGTACCACTGCAACCGGAGACCAGCCCAGCGGTCACGGCCAGGAAGACTGCGAGTGTCCGAATATTGCGCATCAGTCCACCTCTCGTTCGTCCCGTAATTCTAGTCGCTTGACCGGGTGTCGGCAGTCCCCGGCAGGACCTCGCTCGGTTCGACTGGGGTCACTGCGAGGTGGCAGCGATGAGCCCCATCATCGAGGCATGCAGTTCAGTGACCTGTTCGCGGGTGAGCCCCAGCCGTTCCATCATGGTTCCCGGGACCTGCAGTGCCTGTTCCCGCAGGGCCGCCCCCTTGGGAGTCAGTTCGACGGCGAGTGCACGCTCGTTCCCCTCGGCCCGCCGCCGTGTGATCAGATCCGCTGCTTCCAGCCGGCGGAGCAGTGGAGAAATGGTGGCCGGTTCCTGCGCGAGCGCCTCACTGATGTTCCGCACTGTCCGTGGGCTGTCTTCCCACAGGCAGAGCATCACCAGGTACTGCGGATGGGTGAGGTTGAGCTTTTCCAGTACCGGTTTATAGGCCCCCACCACGCTCCGGGCAGCCACCGTGAGGGCAAAGCAGAGCTGGTGTTCCAGCAGCAGGTCTTCCTCTTGGACCCCTGCCGCTGCCGCGTCTGTCGCTATTGCTTCCGTCGCCGTTGTGGCGGTCATGGCCCCTCCAACTGTTAGTGCACTAATCATTAGTGTACATTTAATGGAGGTAGAGGGTGAGTGGAAGGAACTTCTTCATGGGTAGGAACAAGTCCGCGGACAAGGGCAACGCCTCCCAGCGCTTCATGCGCGTCACAGGAAAGCTGCGGGCAGTCTTCGGACCCGCCAGCCGCACCGCCCTGGGGCACGACATGACTGAAGAGAACCGCAGGCTGCTTGCCCAGCGCCAGGCGGAGACCCAGCAATGGGAAACCATCACCAGGGCGGACGGCAGCACCTACGTCGTCCCAAAGAACCCTGAAGACCGCTCCCTGCGCTAGAAGTTCCGCGCCGTCGACTGCGGCGCCTTTTTCACTGCCCGGGCTTAAAATAAGGGCACTGGCTCCCGCCGGAGCCGGCTGCACTTTCGCCCGAGGCTCGGGAAGGGGGTGGATACAGTGGCACATGTCCTCAGCGGCTTCATGAGCCTGACTGAGAGGCTCCGCTTCGTCTTCGGTCCCGCCACCCGACTGGATACCGATGCGCCGGTGGTGCACAAGCACGATGAATTCGAACAGGCCTCCGAAGAGGAACTTACGCACTTCGTGGTCGAAACCGACTCCAACGGACACCATTACGCCGTGCGCCGCGAAGACCTGGAACGCGGGAGCTGATTCTTCCCGGCACGCTCCGCTGATACCTGGAAGCCCAGAGCACCAAAAAGCCGGGCTGCCTTCCCCTTGGCAAACCCAGGGAAGGCAGCCCGGCTTTTTGCCGGCGCGGCTCTAGCGGCCGGTGCCGCCGTAGACCGTGGCTTCGCTTTCGGTATCGAGTCCGAACGCTTTGTGGATGACGCGCACGGCCTCGTCGAGCAGGTCGGCGTGGGTCACCACGGAGATCCGGATTTCGGACGTGGAGATCATGTTGATGTTGATGCCGGCATCGGACAGCGCCTTGAAGAAGGTGGCGGAAACGCCCGGGTGGGACCGCATGCCGGCGCCGATCAGGGACAGCTTGCCGATCTTCTCGTTGTATTCGATGGCCTCGAAACCGATCTGGTCCTGCGCGGCGTGAAGGGCAGCCAGGGCGTCGGCGCCTTCAATGATGGGAAGCGTGAAGGAGATGTCGGTCTTGCCGGTGCCGTGGGTGGAGACGTTCTGCACGATCATGTCGATGTTCGAGTGCGCGTCGGCGATGACCTGGAAGATCGCGGCGGCCTTGCCGGGGATATCGGGGACGCCGACTACGGTGACCTTCGCTTCGGAACGGTCGTGCGCAACGCCGGAGATGATTGGCTGCTCCAAGGCAACTCCCTCTTGAGTGGTGATCTTGTCGTCGGCGCTGGGGATGACCCAGGTGCCTTCATGCTGGCTGAATGAGGAACGGACGTGCAGCGGCACACCGAACCGGCGCGCGTACTCAACGCACCGCAGGTGGAGGATCTTGGCGCCCGAGGCAGCGAGTTCCAGCATCTCTTCGCTGGAGATGGTGTCGATCTTCTGTGCCGACGGGACAACACGCGGGTCGGCGGTGAAGATGCCGTCCACGTCGGTGTAGATCTCGCAAACATCAGCTTCAAGGGCTGCGGCCAGCGCCACTGCTGTGGTGTCGGAGCCGCCGCGGCCCAGAGTGGTGATCTCGTGGGTGGTGCGGCTCATCCCCTGGAAGCCGGCCACGATGGCGATGTTGCCCTTGTCCAGGGCGGTACGGATGCGGTGCGGGTCGACGTCGATAATCCGGGCCTTGCCGTGGATTCCGTCGGTGATCATGCCCGCCTGGGACCCGGTAAAGGACTGGGCGGAGGCGCCGAGCTTGTTGATGGCCATGGCCAGCAGCGCCATGGAGATGCGTTCGCCGGCCGAAAGGAGCATGTCCATTTCGCGGGCGGGCGCGGAGTCGGTGACCTCGGCGGCGAGGTCAAGGAGTTCGTCCGTGGTGTCGCCCATTGCCGAGACAACCACCACTACCTCGTTGCCGGCCTGCTGGGCAGCCACCACCCGGGCGGCGACGCGCTTAATCCCTGCAGCGTCCGCAACGGAGGAGCCGCCGAATTTCTGCACAATGAGCTGCTTGGTCACCGCGCCGGCGGCGGGAGCTGCCTGCGGCTGTGTTGCGTTGTGCACTTCGGTGGTGGGCGTACTCATGCGCGTACCTTCGTTGGGTCAATTGGAGTTCTGGGAGGCCAGGCGGCCCGGGCGCCGGGTGGGCGCGGCATTCCTTGGGACAGTTTATCGCCGTGCCCGGAGGGACGTTTAATTGTGACCACATACCGGCCACGGAACATGGTGGCGTCGGCTCGGGAAGGCGGCGGCTCCAGGTTGGATGATGTACGACGGCGGATGGCGGCCCGGTGCGTCAGCCCAGGGCGTTGCGGCGGCCTTCGAACGCCCGGCCCAAAGTGACCTCGTCGGCGTATTCCAGGTCGCCGCCCACGGGTAGGCCGGAGGCAAGGCGGGTGACGGCAATGCCGATGGTCTTCAGCATGCGGGCCAGGTACGTGGCTGTTGCCTCACCCTCGAGGTTGGGGTCGGTGGCGATGATGACTTCCTGGATCTCGCCGTCGTTCAAACGGGTGAGCAGTTCGCGGATCCGCAGTTGGTCCGGTCCCACACCGGCAATGGGATTGATGGCGCCGCCCAGCACGTGGTACCGGCCGCGGAACGACCGGGTGCGCTCCACTGCCAGCACGTCCTTGGACTCCTCCACCACGCAGATTACAGCGGGATCACGGCGCGGGTCGCGGCAGATGTTGCACAGCTCCTGCTCCGTGACGTTGCCGCAGACCGTGCAGAACTTGACCCGTTCCTTGACGGTGGTGATGGCCTCCACCAATCGCTTCATGTCCTGGGGATCAGCTTCAAGGATGTGGAACGCCAGCCGCTGCGCGGACTTGGGTCCCACCCCCGGAAGGCGTCCGAGCTCATCGATCAGCTCCTGGACAGCACCTTCGTACACGTTTCCCTCTTCAGATTGGTATGGATGCGGGTGGATCGGTCACGGGTTGTGGCTGCCGGGGCAGCCTTGCCCAGGGTCAATAGCGTGGCGGAACAGGGCTGCCGTCCAGGGACCGCTCTTCAATCAGCTTGCCACCCAGGATGCGCTCCACAGCCGCCCGGCCGAACACACCCGACTCCTCAATGGTTTCGTCATCGGCGCTTGGGATGTCCTGGACATAGGCACTGGGAGCGGCGGTTGCCCTGGCGGGCGCCTTGGCACGACCGGCCTCAGCTTCCGGACTGCTTGAAAGCCGCTGGTACAGGCTTTGCCGTGTTTCGGTTCTTCCGGCGGCCGGGGCAGTTGCAGGCGCTTGTGGGCGCGCCGGTGCAGCGGGTGTAACAGTGGCGGGTGCAACAGTGGCTGGCGAAACCGTGGCGGGCGCAGCGGAGGCCATGGCGTATTCGGGTACCGGGGCGGGCTCCGGTGACGACGCCTGGTAGCTTTCCGTGGCGGAGGCCGGGTGGCCGTTGCCGGAAACTGACCCCGGATCCCAGCCGTGCCCTGGCGTGGCAGCAGGCAGCGGGGCCACGGGAATCGAGGGCGGCACCTGGGCCGTTGCCGGCGCGTAGTGCGGAACGGTGGCCTGTGCTCCGATGTTGTCGCTGCCGGAGGCGGCTACGGGTTTGGCACCCACGTTGCTCTTGTCTCCCACAACCCAGACGCCGGGAGCCTGCTCCACGGCCCGCGTCCATGGATCGTGCGGCACGCCGGCCGGCTCAGCGGAGGGGTTCGCGGACTGGGGGGCGGCACTGTCCGCGCGCGGAGCGACGGCCGAACTTCCGTGGGCCCGCGTACCAGCCCCCTGGCCGTCGGCAGGCGGGCGGCCGCCGGGTGCAGGGGAGGACGGGGCGCTGCGGTTGGCAGGACCCCCGGAGGGCTCCCAGTCCATGGGAGGTTCCTCGTCCAGCGGGGGAGCGTCCTCGTCCCGGGGCGGTCCCCAGTCATCATCGGAGTAGGAGTAGTCACCGCCGGTTGACGAGTGCGGGGACTGGCCGGGGTAAGGGCCGGAGGCGCCACGTGGGGTTTCCGGCCTCCCGGCCGCCGCCTGGACGGGTTCAGGGGCCTGCTGGCCGCGGCCGTTCACACCCTGTGGCGGATCTGTTTCAGCGATGTCGCCCGCAGCGGGCGTGCCCTTCGGTGCGGCCGTTGCCGGGCTGGCGGCAACGGCAGAGCTCCCGGAACTTCCGCTAATGGCGGAGGTACCGGCAGTGGGGGAACCACCGGAACGTTCACTTGGTTGGGCTGCCGGGCCGTCCGGAGTTCCGGGGGCGGTCCTGGACGTGGTCGAAGGGGCCGGCGCCTGCTGGAACGTTGAGGCAGGGGCCTGTGCCGGTGAGGCCGGTTGGACGGGCGAGGCAGGGGCCTGTGCCGGTGACGCCGGTTGGACGGGCGAGGCAGGGGCCTGTGCCGGTGAGGCCGATTGGGCCGGCGCAGGAGCCAGACCCCAGGCAATGTCAGCTGAAGTGGCCGGAACCACCGGGCTGGCGGGCACTTTTGGGTTTGGCTCAGAGCTCGCCTGGCTGGCGCCACCGGCAACGGCGTGGATCTGGCAGTCAAGGCCAACGGTCCTGTGGATGGCCTGGCGAAGGTTGTCGGAGTGGTCTGCCCGGCCGAAGGCGCCTGCAAGTCCGGACGTGGTGAAAGCCAAGGTGAGGACGCTGCCGTCGAACGCGCTTACCTGCGCATTGGGCTCAACAAGCGCCCAGGTGCTGCGCTTGATCTTGGACAGTGCCTGCAGGACGTCCGGCCACGCCCTGCGGAGGACCTCCACATCACCCATGGCCGGGGGGCCGGCGGGTGCTGTCCTGCCCGGTGCAGCCTGCTGCGGCGCGGGTGCCTGGCTGCCCGGGGCCTGGGGCGTGGCGGGCGCATTGGAAGCCTGCCCGGGTGCCGCCCAGTGATCCTGTGGCTCGGACGCTGGGCCTGCATGCGGCGAAGCGTTCGCGTCCGGCACTGCGTGGTTGGAAGCTGCAGTCCCGGAGCCCTGCTGCGTCCGGGCCGGGGCGGGTTCCTCCACAGGCCAGTCGCTGGTGCTGACCCTTGGCGGTGTAAGCGGGCTCCGCGGTGCTTCGGCGGCGGGGGGGCTCTGGCTGCCGGCCGCGTGTGCGGCAGACGCAGCGGGCCTGGACGGAGTGGTCGGCTCTTCGGCCGGTTGCGCGGCAGGGCTGGTCGGCGCCTGCTCGCGGCCCGCTTCAGGGCTGGCTTGCTCCGGGGCAGGGCGGGGACCGGCTGATGACGTGCCGGAAGCCGCGGCAGGAGTTCCAGCAGGGGCTGCCGCCGTTGCTGCCTCTGCCGGGCCTGCCTGAACTGAAGCGGCTGCTGGTACTGCCGGGGCTGCGTCGGCGGGAGCTCCGCCGTCGTTCCCTGCGTAGTTCAGCCGCCGCTCCACACGGTCGATCCGTGCAGCCATGCCGCGTTCGTTCTGCTCAGAGCTGGGCAGCAGGATCCGGGCACACAGCAGTTCCAGGTGCAGCCGCGGCGACGTGGCGCCGGTCATCTCCGTCAAAGCGGTATTGGTGACATCTGCGGCGCGGGAAAGTTCCGCGGCGCCGAGGTTGTGGGCCTGGTTCTGCAGCCGTGCGATCTGGTCGGCCGGCATCCCGCGAAGGATGGCGTGGGCGCTTTCGGGCATTGCCTGGACAATGATCAGGTCGCGGAAGCGCTCCAGCAGGTCCTCCACGAACCGGCGAGGATCGTGGCCGGTCTGGATGACCCGGTCCACGGCACGGAAGACGGTGGCGGAATCGGAGGCGGCGATGGCCTCCACGACGTCGTCCAGCAGTGAGGCGTGGGTGTATCCCAGCAGCGCGACGGCAAGTTCGTAGTCGAGGCCGTTGGGCCCTGCGCCTGCCATGAGCTGATCCAGGACCGAGAGCGAGTCACGGACGGAGCCGCCGCCAGCCCGGATGACGAGTGACAGCACGCCCGGGGCAACGGGGACGCTTTCCTGGCGGCACAGGAGCTCGAGGTACGCCATCAGCGGCTCAGGCGGCACCAACCGGAACGGGTAGTGATGGGTCCGGGACCGGATGGTGCCGATGACCTTGTCCGGCTCCGTGGTGGCGAAGATGAACTTGATGTGTTCCGGCGGCTCTTCCACGATCTTCAGCAGGGCGTTGAACCCGGCAGAGGTGACCATGTGGGCTTCGTCGATGATGAAGATCTTGTAGCGGTCGCGTACGGGGGCGAAGGTGGCCCGCTCGCGGAGGTCCCGTGCGTCGTCGACTCCACCATGGCTCGCGGCGTCGATCTCGATGACGTCGAGGGAGCCGGAGCCGCCCCGTGCCAGCTCGATGCAGCTGGGGCAGGTTCCGCAGGGGGTGTCGGTGGGACCCTGAGCGCAGTTGAGGCAGCGGGCAAGGATGCGGGCGGACGTGGTCTTTCCGCAGCCCCTGGGGCCGGAAAAAAGGTAGGCGTGGTTGACCCGGTTCTTCCGCAAAGCCGTCATGAGCGGCTCGGTGACGTGCTCCTGCCCGATAACGTCAGCGAACGAGTCGGGACGGTATCTGCGGTACAGGGCGGTAGTAACTGTCACAGAGAAAACCCTACCAATCCGGGCTGACATCATGCCGCCCTGTGGGGGAATAGTAAAGACCCCCCATGCACCCGCCAGAGCCCGTCTACCCTTGCTACCTTCCGGTCCTGGGGGAGTTCAACAGGATGACGCCACATGAGGGGCCGTCAGATACTTTACCCGAACATGTGGCCCGACTCGAATCGGGTTCCCGTCACCGCCAGCCTTCCACGCGCCAGGTCATGAAGGCGGGCTCCTCGTACGGGTGCGCGGCACGCAAAGCAGCCACGACGGCGGCCAGCACCTGCTCATCGACCACGCACTCGATGCGTTCCTCGGTAACTACTTCAGGGGTGCCTGGCCGTCCAAGGAAGGGTCGGGCGCCTTCTTGCGGTGTGAACCTCCCGGTCCCCGGCGTGACGAAAGAGCAGTGGGAGTAATTGCCCAAGCGGCCAGCTCCAGCGTCGCCGATGGCATCCAGAACCTCCCGGGTGTGGGACGTGGGGACGTAAACCACCAGTGCATGCAGCTCTGCCATGGCCCCTATCCTGCCCGATGCCGCAAGGGGCCGAACACTTCGCGCATTCCATTGCTTATCCCCGCCGCAGCCGCGATCATTGGAACGTACACCGATTGGGGCAATCTCAAGGTTGTGAGCTGCGTGGCCTGGTTGGACGGGACGGACCCGGCAGCTCAACGGTGCACCAGGGAATGGGCGCATTGGGGGCGTCCATTTTCAGATTAAAGACACCGACAGAAGTCTCCGCGGTGTGCGGACGCCGACGCCCCAAAGCTGCTCCGGACGGGCCAATTGGGCGATGCGGAAAAGTTCAGGTAATCTGGTACCTGCTTTTGATTCAGAAGCAGATGGAGAATTCGCCTAGCGGCCTATGGCGCACGCCTGGAACGCGTGTTGGGTTAACGCCCTCGGGGGTTCAAATCCCCCATTCTCCGCCGGTCAAGAACCCGGTCCCAGCAAACGTTGGGGCCGGGTTCTTGCTTTTCGCCGTCGTCGGCACTCTTTACCCGGCCTTTTTCATGTCGCCGGCCTTGTCGGCGAAGGCTCGCTTACGCCAGGTTCGCCGACGGCTCCCCGAGCCGTGTCAGGCGCTGCCTCGCGGCGATTTCACTCGGACCCATGCGCCGGCCAATGCCGCCCAGGGCGAGGTGTACGACGCCGAGCACCACCTTCGTGGCCAGCCTCACCGGAAGGGGAAAGGGGCCCAGCCGTGGTACAGAAAGCCCCAGCATCTCGCGGTACCGGGGTTCCAAGCTGTATACGGCGCCGGTAAACAGGATGCGGTAGCCGGGCCTCAGCAGGGGATGGAGCGGAGCTTTGCGGAGGAACTGCACGGTTTCCTCCACCCGTCCGTCTGCCCTCAGCTGGCCCTGCGCGTACCACCGATCCAGTTGGCTGCGCATCTCCGCTTCAGTCGTCGGCGGGTTTTCCACCCCCATCATCCGGCCCGCTTGTGCCCACTCCCGGACGTAGGCGTCGGCGCCGCCGGGAATGGGGCCGCCCCAGATCTTGTGGGCTGCGAGGAAGCCGTCCGTGAAGGCGATGTGGATCCAGCCGGCGAGTGCCGGATCGTTGGCACTGTAGGTGCGCTGGCCGCCGTTGTTGTCCTGGTAGCTGCCCTGGACCGGCTCGTGGAGGTGGCGGACACGCCGTGTTGCCTCCTCCGCCGCGGCAGTGGATCCGTACGTCACCGTGAAGATCCAGCGGATGGTGTTGGCCAGCCGGCGCAGGGGGTCATCACGGAAGTTGGAGTGCTCGTGAACGCCCGCCAAGGCGCCCGGATGCAGCGACTGCATGAGCAGCGTGCGGATGCCTCCCACGATGGGCGTCATGGAGCCGTGTACAGCCCAGACCGCTGAACCGGGCAGGTGGTAGCCGGCGTCGTCGCCTTCGGCCAGGCGCACCGACCACTCCGGCGGGGCGTCGGCCTTGCCTGAAAAGGTCTTTTTGACTTCGTCCCGCCATGTACGAAGGACATTGCGCATGAACCATTGTTGCCCATTCCGGCCCGGACAGCAGTGCTCATGGCTTCAAGCGCAGATCCGCATCCCCTAAGGCCCGATAAAAAACCCGTAATGCCCCGGCCCGGGGTTTCCACCTTTGAGGTCCTGTGGTCCCATGGGACATACCGTCGAGACAACGTGCGGCAGGCCACGTCGTGGAGTCAGTCAATTGGCGAAGAAATCCGTGTCCGGCAGCAGGAAGCCGGAGCAGCGAACGTTTCCCCCCGTTGCCCGCGCCGCCGCCGCTGCAGGTGTGATGGCCGCGTCTGTTTACGCCGTCAACCTTTCCGCCGCAGAACCGGGACAGCTGGCAGGGTCCGTGGCGCCTGCCGGAGTCAATCCGGGTGTTGCCGCTCCCTTCGGAACCCCGGACGCCGGCACGGGCCAAAAGGTGCAACGGCAATCAGCTCCGCCGGCATCGGACCAGGTTGTTGCGGGCGCACTTCCGCCTGCCATCCTGTCCAATCCGCAGGTCACCCTGGCGTTCCCGCACACCTCGATTGGAGGTGCCGACCAGGTGGGACCGGGGGCCCTGACCTTGGGACCCGCCGGTGCGGGCAGGCCGTTGGCCGGCTTCCTGATGTCACCGCTCCAGTCCCTTGACGCCAGTTCGCCTTACGGTCTCCGGGTCAGCCCGCTCAGCGGGACAGCGGGGGACTTCCATTTGGGCCAGGACTACGCAGCGGCCTGCGGCACGCCCGTCTACGCCGCCGATTCAGGTGTTGTGCGGGCCGCGGGCTGGCATCCTTGGGGCGGCGGCAACCGGATAGAGATCGACCACGGGGACGGCCTCATCACCACCTACAACCACCTTGAGTCCATCGGCGTGCGTACCGGCGACACGGTGAAGGTGGGCCAGGTTGTTGCACGCGTGGGCACCACGGGATGGTCCACGGGCTGCCACCTGCATTTTGAGGCCATCCTCAACGGCCGCTACACCAACCCCCTGCGGTGGAGCTTCCTCCAGCTCCGCGCGCTGGGCCAGGTTCCGGCCGACATGGTGTCGTTCGCGCCGGGGCAGGGGACCTCCACCGGCACGATCAGCTGGACCATTCCCCTCCAAGTGGACCCGGGCGATGGATCGCCCGCGGCCGGGCTGCTCCCGTCGCCATTCCCGCCGCTCCTGCCACGTGTTCCGAACCCGCTGCCGTCCGAACCTACGGGTATTGTTCTCCCGCCTCCCAGCGCGCAAAGGACGACGTCGGCCCCACCACCGCCCGAACCTTCCGGAGGTGCCGTGCCGCCTTCGTCCGGCCCGGCACCCAGCGGACCGCCGGCTGCTGAGCCAGCCCCGGCGCCGTCGCCCACTTCGCCGAGTCCGTCGCCGTCGCCCGCAGAGCCAGCCAACCCGACTCCTACGCCTACTGAGCCTGCACCCACGGGGCCGGTGCCGAGTGACCCTGCCCCGACTGAGCCGGTACCGAGTGAGCCTGCCCCGACTGAGCCGGTACCGAGTGAGCCTGCGCCTAGTGAGCCGGCCCCGTCCGAACCTGTTCCCGCGCGGGATGAACCGGACCCGATCGAGCCTGCGCCGACTGAGCCTGCGCCCATCGAACCGGTACCTAGTGAGCCGGCCCCGTCCGAGCCGGCACCCACGGATCCTGTTCCATTGCCCACCGAACCTGCCCCCATCGAGCCCGCGCCTATCGAGCCCGCGCCCATCGAACCTGCACCCATCGAACCTGCACCTATCGAGCCCGCGCCTATCGAGCCCGCGCCTATCGAGCCCGCGCCCATCGAACCTGCACCCATCGAACCGGCGCCCATCGAACCCGCGCCCATCGAACCTGTTCCGCCGCCGCCGGAACCGGCACCGGCACCGCAGCCAAGCGAACCCCTGCCAACGGCGCCCGCACCTGAGCCGGCGCCGACGACGGTGGCGCCTGCGCCAAGCCCCACGCCCTCGTTGACTGGACCTGCACCAACAACGCCGCCCGCCTAAGGAAATTACCTTCCTGACCCGTACATTGGGGCCACGGCACCGAACTCCCCATATGAACAATCCTTCACTGATGCGCAGCCCGCGCCCCCTGTATCCGATTCCGTTGATCCTCAACGACGGCACCAGGACGAGTTTCGGGCAGTTCAAGGGAAAAGTAGTTCTGGTGGTCAATGTCGCCTCCAACTGTGGCTTCACCCGCCAATACGCCGGCCTCGAAGCTCTCTACGGCAAGTTCCGGGACCGGGGTTTCGAGGTCCTGGGCGTCCCGTGCAACCAGTTCGCGGGGCAGGAGCCCGGTACAGACGACGAAATCGCTGACTTTTGCGAACGGAATTTCGGCGTTACGTTCCCCCTGACGGCCAAGACTGATGTCCGCGGCAGGAAGCAGCACTTGCTCTACGGCGAGCTCACCAAGTTCCGGACCGGCCTGCTGCCGGGGCTGGTGAAGTGGAATTTCGAGAAGTTCCTGGTCAGCCGCGAGGGGGATGTAGTGGCCCGGTTCGCCCCCACGATCGAGCCGGACTCCGCAGAGATCATCGAGGCCATCGAGCATGCGCTCGGATAAAAGGTGGCCCGGCGATTTGCCCACGCAAAAGCGCAGTTCTTGTAACTTTTTCCACATCAACGACGGCAATTTACCCCATGTTTGCCAAATGTCTGATTGGATAAATATTACTGAAGGGTACAAGGGAAGAACGGCTTCCCACCGACCATAGAGGTAGCAATGGAGCACATCGAGGCCGAACATCCCCGGCCGCGCCACTTCCTACTCCACCTGAGCGATCCCCACCTGTTGGGAGGTCCAGAACCCCTCTACGGAACCGTCGACAGCGAAGCCAGGCTCATCCAGCTCTTCGACGAAGTCAAAGCGTCCGGCGCCAGGCCCGAAGCCGTGATCTTTACGGGCGACCTCGCCGACAAGGGCGATCCCCAGGCCTACGTGAAGCTGCGCGCCATCGTCGAGCCCGCCTGCAGGGAGCTTGGCGCCCAGGTTATTTGGGCTATGGGCAACCACGATGATCGGGCCAATTTCCGCCAAGGCCTGCTGGACCAACCCGGCACGGATGAGCCGGTGGACCACAGCTACTTCATTAATGGGCTGCGCGTCATCACGCTGGACACCACCGTCCCGGGCTTCCACCACGGCGAATTGAGTGCCGCCCAACTGGAGTGGCTGGCCCGGCAGTTGGAAACCCCCGCACCGGACGGCACCATCCTGGCCCTCCACCACCCCCCGGTCCCATCCGTGCTGGATCTTTCGGTGCTGGTGGAACTGCGGGACCAGGCGTCGTTGGCCGCAGTGGTGCGCAACTCTGATGTCCGCACCATCCTGGCCGGGCACCTTCACTACTCCACCACGGCGGGCTTTGCCGGCGTTCCCGTCTCGGTCGCGTCCGCCTCCTGCTATACGCAGGACCTCAACGTTCCGGCGGGAGCCACCCGCGGGCGGGATGGCGGCCAGGCCTTCAACCTGGTCCATGTCTACGAGCACACCATCGTGCATTCTGTGGTCCCGCTGGGCAGCTCGCCCACTGTCGGCGAGTACGTGTCACCGGAAGAGACCGCCCGGCGGCTGGAAGCGGCCGGCATCCGGATCCCGGAAACCACCAAGCAGCGCGGCAGCGCCAGGCTTGGAAGCCCTATTCGGCGCTAGGGCCGCCGATGCCTGGGTGCCGGCCCCACGTGTGCGGGCCGGCACCTGCGCCCTGACCGCCCGGCTACTTTTCCCAGGGTGCCTTGATGGGGAAATAACGCTCCAGGAAGTTCGTCACCACTTCGGCGCGCTCATCGGCACTGACTTCAGGGAAACTGCCATCGTTCAGGCAGAAGAAGTCCATGTTCCGCTTGGCGAGCAGCTTGGGCAGGTACTTCAGTCCCGCGCGCATGGTGGTGTCCACGTAGCGCACCTTGGCCGCTGTCTGGGTGACGGCCCGGCCGGTGAGCAGGGCGTAGTAGTGGTAGAACGAGTTGGTCACGGAGATGTTGTCCGCCGCACGGAACCGGCTGGCCGCCGTCTTGCGGAACTCCTCCGGGAACTCCTGCTCCATCTGCTCCACCAGGCTGCGCCGCAGGGGCGCGGCCGTGTGCTCGAGGTGCCGGGTGGTGATACGGCCAAACCGGTTCCACAGGAGCTTGCGGTTCACCCGGGCGGCATTTTCGAAGCCGCTGCGCTCGGCGTCGTTCTCGCCCAGTCCAATCCGGGTTTCCGCCTCGATGAACTTGGTGATCCCGCCGGGAGTGAAAAACATGTCGGGGCTCACTGGGCGGCCAAAGAACATGTCGTCATTGGAGTACAGGAAGTGCTCGGACAGCCCCTCGATGTGGTGCAGCTGGCATTCCACAGCCTGTGAGTTGTGGGTGGGCAGCACGGAGGGGTCGGCGAAGAATTCTTCACTGCGGACAATGGTGACGGACGGATGGTCCGCCAGCCAGGCAGGTGCGGGGGAGTCGGTGGCAATGAAAATACGGCGGATCCAGGGCGCAAACATGTACACGGACCGCAGGGCGTACTTGAGTTCGTCGATCTGCCGGAACCGTGCCTCGTGTTCATCACCTTCGCCCAGCACGTGCCCCTTCTGCTGGGCGCGGCGGGCGGCGATGTATTCCGGGGAACTGCCATCCACCCACGAGAAAACAATGTCGATGTCGAAGCTGATGTCGCTTGCATGGTCGGCGAACATGTTCTCGATGGTGGGCCAGGTGTGGCCGTAACGCTCAACAGTCCCGCGAACTGCATCCTGGCGCAGCAGCGTCCGGCGGGTCAGGGAGTTCTCAATGGGGAGGATCAGCTGTTCCCCCTCGAAGGACCACAGCTCGATCTGGACGCCGGCGGAGGCGCCGAACTCAAAACCGCCCACCGGCTCCACCCGCGGCCGGTACAAGCGAAAAATTCGTGCCTGCCGGCTGGGGGACAGTTCACCGTCTGCCACCAGGACGGAGGTCTTCTTCTTGGCATCCACCGTCATGGAGTAGAAGGGCTCATCGCGGCAGGCCTCCACCAGGGCGGCGCGGAGCTTCTTCCGGTCCTTCCAGTCCACGGCCAGCACAGGGCGGTCGTTGTTGCCGCGGACCAGGAGGTAGGAGAGGTCGGCGTTCGCCAGGACATTGCGCAGGAACAGCAGGTCTTCCACCATGGCCTGATAAGGGGTCCTGGTGTCATTGGTCAGGGCGTAGCGGCCCTTGTGCCGGATGACGTCAGTCCGGTGGCTGAGCCGCTGCTCCGCCGCCCGTGATGTGATCTCGGCGTGAAATTGTTCCTCCACGGACGCCTGGCCGCCGTAGTAGACCTCGTCCTGGACCGGTGCTTCTGTAATGGTTATCTCCGCGCTTCTGGAAGTGGGCATTCTTACCTGCATGATAGTCCTGCCGGAGTAACTGCATGTTCCGGGGCGCCGTCGGGGCCCCGCAGTGACCGTCGGACGGCAGCCCGGCAGGGGCTCAGTCGTCCAGCGCCTCGCGCCATGCGCGCAGGAAGGCGCCGCCGGCGTCGTCATGGATAACCGTGGCTTCCAGCCCCAGGTCCTCCGCCGTGAGTACCGGGTAGGGCTTGTTGGGTACACCGTCGGCAGGACGCACGTCGACGTGCTTCACGGCGTGGTCATTGTGGTGCAGCCAGTCGGCCATGGCGTAGTCAGTGCGCGAATCACCCACGGTCCGCCACGCCTGCGGCGTGATGCCCTCGGCGGCAAGCAGCTCCACCGCCCGGCTGGCGCCCAGGTCCTTCCCCAGGCGCACGGACTCGATGTCCGTGGAGATGATGGTGGGATCGACGCGGTAGTCCACCTCGTCGTCGGAATTGGGGACGTGGTGGTCCAGGCGGACAACGCCCAGCCCGTGGCGCGCCATAAGCCCCATGGCCTCGGCGTCGAACAGCTTCTGCTCGGCCAGGTAGTCGGCGCTGGGTACATCGATGTGCTGCTCCACAGACACCATGGCGCGCTTGGTCTCATCAAAGAACATGTGAGCCGCATAGTCCTCTGCCACCAGCCGGCGGATGTCATCGCCGTACGCTGCCGGCACGGCCAGCTCCCGGTCCACGTGGATGGGACCCGGCCCGGTGGAGGTGTAGCTGAACCAGACCGCCCCCTTTTCGCAGATGGCGTGGATGACGGTGCCTGCCGGGATGCCTGCCGCGATCATCGGCTCCATCACCTGCTCGCGGATGAAGGCGTCGGAGCGGCCGGTGTTGAAGATGACGGGGATCCCTGCCGCGGCGAGGGCCACCAGGTCACGGATGATGTCCGGCTTGACGTTCCGGGTCACCGGGCTGGCCACCGGTCCGTCCACATCCAGCAGGAGCGCCAGCGGCGGTGGGGACGGCAGTCGGATTCCGGGCGCGGGTACGGCGGGGGACTCGGTTGCTGTCATGGCTCCATTGTCTCAGCAAGGCCGGCGGTGCCTGCGCAGGCACCAAGCGCGCGGACGTGGCGTTTTGTCACTGTTTGGCTACAACCTGGCACCTGCCAGCCCTGCTACTTTCGCTGGCGCACTGCGGTGCCTACTGTGGCATGGTGATATTCAAAGCTGTGGGCGAGGGCCGCCCTTACCCCGACCATGGTTACAACACTCCGAAACAGTGGGCATCCCTGCCGCCGCGGCCCGTCAGGCTGGACGAATTGGTGACCACCAAGCGCACCCTGGACCTGGAAGCGCTGCTGGCAGAGGACTCCACCTTCTTTGGTGACCTTTTCCCTCACGTCGTGCAGTACCAGGGCACGTTGTACCTGGAGGACGGGCTGCACCGCGCCGTCCGGACCGCACTGCACCAGCGCACTGCAATCCACGCCAGGGTCCTGGTGCTCGATGGCTAGGAAGCGGCCGCAGGACCCCGGCGTCCTGCATGGCCACCATGTTGTTTCCGGCCCGGAGCTGCGCGCCGCCCTGGAGGCGGCCAAGGACGCCGATGAGACCGCCCGGGTGCGCCGCCGCGTTTTGCACGGCGTGGTGCTGGTTCTGCTGATCGGCCTGATCGCGGCCGGCATCATCCTTGCCATGGCCATCATCAATGGCCGGCTGAAAATTCCTGCCGCCGAACCGGCCCCGACGCCGGTATCGTCCTGCCCCGCCTCGACCTTCGATTACACGCCCAACGACAAAGTCAGCCTCAATGTCCTGAACTCCACCAGCCGGGCCGGGCTCGCCCGCTCCGTGGCGGACGAGTTCCTGGCCCGGAAGTTCGTGGTGGGGAACGTAGCGAACGTCAACGCCGGCTACCGGGGCGTGGCTGCGGTGGTGTCAGGTGCGGCCGGACAAGCCGCGGCTTTCACGGTGCAGCGCAATCTCCAGGGGTCGGACTATTTCCAGGACGGCAGGACCGACGCCAGCGTTGACGTGATCCTGGCGCAGGACTACAAGGCGCTCGTCTCGCCGGAGCTGGTGGACCAGACGCCGGGCCAGCTCAGCTGCCCCAGGGAAAGCCGGCGCATAGCCGACCCGGACAAGCTGCCCGTCACCCCTGCGGCCTGATCATTTTGCCCCTGATTTCTTGGGCCCCGCACCTGGTGGCTGCTTGCTAACTGGCCACCGCCGGAAGCTGCGCCACCCGAATGGGCCGCCCCTCGTCGTCGAACCTTGCACCTGCGCCCAACTGGATGAACCGCACGGTCCGGGCCACCCGGGCCTCCAGTTCGGCGGGCTCGTCGCTGCCCCTCGCCGCGCTGGAGGACAGGGTGCCCAGGATCAGCTGTGACTGCTGGCCCACATCGGCCACCGGCAGGTAGCCCTGCTCCATGCCGTCCCGCAGGATGCCCTGGAGCAGGACGCTGAGCTCACCCACGTGGTCGGAAAGCTTGGCAAAGGACGACGGCGACAGTACGGCACCCATGGCAGGTCCCGGCGGGAGGTGGCGGCGACTGAGGTCAACCACCTGGGCGCGGACGTACAGGGCCAGCCGTTCCACCGGGTTCTCCAGGCGCTCCAGCGCGTCGCGCAGGTCGGAGAGGAACTTCTCGGTCTCATCGAGGGCGTAGGAGATCAGGAGCTCTTCGATGTCCGCGAAGTAGTTGTAGACGGCGGTCCTGCCAATGCCTGCATGGCGCGCAACATCAGTCATGGTCAGCCCTGGAAGGCCGTGGGTGAACAGTAGCTCGCCGAAAGCGGTGAGGATGCGGCGCTGGGTCTCCGCGCGTTGTTCGGCATTGCTGGCCGCTGAAATCCTGGGCATGCGGACACTTTACCGCTATGTGTCAGTAAAGTGCGCTAGACGGCGCAGCCGTCCGGACCGCAGGCTTCAGCTTCCGTGGAATTGACCAGGACCAGAGGATTCGCTTCCTGCCATGCCTGGTTCAGGGCGGCGGTGAACGTCTCCGTGGGCTGGGCTCCGGACAACCCGAACTTGCGGTCGATTACGAAGAACGGGACCCCGCTGATGCCCAGGCCACGGGCCTCCTGGAAATCGAACCGGACCTCGTCCGAGTACTTGTCCGTGGTGAACAGCTCATCCACCTCGGGAGCCGGCAAGCCCAGGTCCCTGCCGAGGGCGGTCAGATACTCCCGGCTGCCGATGTCCTTGCCGTGCTCGAAGTGATCGCTGAGCAGGCGTTCCTTCGCCGCATCCTGCTTGCCGTGTGCCGCGGCCAGGTGGATCAGGCGGTGGGCGGTGAAGCTGTTGGCCACCACCACCTTGTCGAACCGGTAGTACAGGCCTTCGCCCTTTGCCTGCTGGGCCACGTGCTCGAACATTTGGGAGACCTGCTGGGCCGGCATGCCCTTGCGGCTGCTCAGGTACTCCAGTTCGGTGCCGTCGTAGTGTTCCGGCAGCGTGGGATCCAGCTGGTAGCTCCGCCACACCACGTCAACGGCGTCGCGGTGGGGAAATGCAGCCAGGGCAGCTTCGAACCGTCGCTTGCCGATAAAGCACCACGGGCACGCGACGTCCGACCAGATCTCAATCTTCATGTTTCTCACAACCCGCGTACCGCGGGCGCCATTCCGGGGCGGCGGTATGACATTCAGCACACTGGGTCTTGTCTTGGAGCCGCTGCTGGGTAGATAGTCGGAGCAGAGGCGTCGAGCAGCGGGCCCTTTCGAAGTGGAAAGCACCGCGGAATACGAAATTGTCCCGGTGGAAGTTTCGCCCGGCCAGCTGGGGAGCCCGGCCTGTATCACCTGGGAGGCCAGGAATGCGGATTGGACTGGTTTCGGGACCTTGGATTCCCGTTCCCCCCGTAATGTACGGGGGCACTGAAAGAGTAGTTGACACCCTTGCCCGCGGCTTCATGGCCGCAGGTCATGAGGTGTTACTGGCGGCGCCGACGGAGAGCGCGTGTCCCGTGCCGCTCGTTCCCGGAATGCGTCCGGCATACTACGGCGGACTGGGTACCACCATGTCGGAGTTGAGCCATGTAATCAGGGCCTATGAGGGGCTGCAGGACGTGGACGTCATCCACGACCACACCTTCATTGGGCCCCTCTACCTGCACCGGCCGGCAGGGGTGCCGGTGGCGACCACTATCCACGGGCCCATCCACGAGCAGGCGGCAGACATCTATCGCGCCGTTGCCCGGAAGGGCGCTGTCATTGCCATTTCAAGGGACCAGGCATCACACGCACCCACGGTTCCCGTGACCCGCGTGATCCATCATGGCATGGACCTTTCGGCCGTACCGGTTGGGTCCGGAAGCGGCGGCTACCTGTGCTTCCTGGGCCGCTCGTGCCCGGACAAGGGCCTTGTTGAGGCCATCACCATCGCCCGGCAGGCCGGGATGCACCTGAAGATCGCGGTCAAAATGCGGGAGCCGGACGAAATCCGCTACTTCCGGGAAGTTATTGAACCAATGCTGGGTCCCAACGAGGACTTCGTGGGCGAGGTGGACGACGCCGCCAAATACCGGCTGATGGGGGAGGCAGCAGCCTTCCTGAACCCCATCCAGTGGGCCGAACCTTTCGGGCTGGTGATGATCGAAGCCCTGGCCACCGGTACGCCCGTGGTGGGGACGTACATCGGCTCCGCCCCGGAAATCGTGAAGCACGGGCGCACCGGGTTCCTCGGAACGACAGAGGAACTGGCAGGCTTCATTCCCGCTGCTGCCGCCCTGGACCGGGCTGGTTGCCGCAAATCCGTTGAGGACAAATTCAGTGCCCAACGGATGGTGGCCCAACACCTGGAACTCTTCGGTGACCTGATTGAGGGACGCATGCCACCAGGGGTTCCACACGGTACCCGCTTGCACCAGAATCGATAGGGGCAGAACTGCTTTTCCGATCCCCGGGGCAGCTTCCCCTTCAGAAGGGAGTCTTTCCATGACCGCTTGGAACGAAGACATAGAGGCGACCGGGTCCGATTCAGGCGCGGTTACGGTCCTGGAAGGATCTTCGTTCTGTATCTCCGCAGCCAGCGGCGACATCAGCCCCGACGCCGGCACGAACGGAGCGTTCTACCAGGACACCCGCATCGTGTCCCGCTGGATACTGCGCGTCAACGGCTCGCTGCGCGAACCGCTTTCAGCCCAACGGCCCCACCCCTTCCAGGCCACCTTCGTAGGGCGGGCGAAGTGGCCCGGCGGAAAATTCGACAGTCCACTGGTTGTCCGGCAGGTGCGGCACATCGGCCCGGGTCTGCAGGACGACATCACGCTGGAAAATTATGCCGCCGAGCCCGTGGAATGCGACATCGAGCTCCTTGTCGATGCTGACCAGGCCGACCTGTTCGACGTAAAAGGTGGACGAACCACGGGGGCGGATGACACCACCCGGACCGTTTCGGGGGGCAGGCTTGTCATCGAGGCGGCGCGCCATGGCCAGCAGCGCGGCTCTGCGATCGGGGCCCGGGACGCGGAGGTTACCACCGAGGGCCTGCGCTTCCGGGTGACCGTCCCCGCCCGGGGAAAATGGGCCACCAGTGTGATTGTGGTGCCGCTGGTGAACGGTGAAGCGCCGGAAGAGCCATTCAAGGAAGGACAACTGCCGCACCACCGCGAGGGTGTGCGCCGGCACCTGGCCTGGGAGGAAGCCCTCCCCAGGATCAGCATCGAGGACGCCAGCCTCCAAAACCTGCTCAACCGGAGCCAGAGTGATCTTGGTGCCCTGCGCATCTTCGACGCCCACCATCCGGAGCGGGCAGCGGTTGCTGCCGGTGCGCCGTGGTTCATGGCCCTGTTTGGGCGGGACTCGCTGCTGACCTCCTACATGAGCCTCATGGTCAACCCAAACCTCGCCCTGGGCACGCTGCAGACCCTTGCCGGGATCCAGGGAAAGAAGGTGGACCCGGACTCGGAGGAGGAACCCGGGCGGATCCCGCACGAGGTCCGGCTCGGCGTGACAGCAGGTCTTTCGCTCGGCGGCACGGCCTATTACGGGACGGCAGATGCAACGCCACTCTTCGTGGCTGTCCTCGGCGAGCTGAGCCGTTGGGGACTCTCCCGGGACAAGATCCAGCCACTGCTGGCACATGCCGACCGTGCGCTGGACTGGATCGAAAAATACGGCGACCGGGACGGCGATGGGTTCGTCGAATACCTCCGCGCCAACGACCACGGCCTGGTCAACCAGGGCTGGAAGGACTCCTGGGACGGCATCAACTTCGCCGATGGCACCATCGCTGAAGCGCCGATCGCCCTGTGTGAGGTCCAGGCATACGTGTACTCGGCCTACCTGGGCAGGTCACTGCTGGCCCATTGGAGCGGTGACCCGGCCCTGGAACTGCACTGGGCCGATAAGGCCGCGGCATTCAAGGAGGAGTTCAACAAGAAGTTCTGGCTGCCGGATAAGGGCTACTTCGCCGTGGCGCTGGACAAGGACAAGCGGCCGGTCGACGCCCTGACGTCCAACATCGGACACTGCCTCTGGACCGGCATCGTGGACCAGGACAAAGCCGAGTCCGTGATGGAGCACCTGATGTCCCCGCAGATGTTCACCGGCTGGGGGATCCGCACCCTGGCCTCGGACATGGGCGCCTACAACCCCGTCAGCTACCACAACGGCTCGGTCTGGCCGCATGATACGGCGCTGGTGGCCACCGGCCTGATGCGGTACGGGTTCGTGGACGAGGCCAAGCGGGTAGCCCTGGGGATCTTCGACGCCGCTGCGCACTTCGACGGTCGGCTGCCGGAACTGTTCTGCGGCTTCGACCGCGGGGAATTCCCCAGCCCGGTGCCCTATCCCACAGCATGCTCCCCGCAGGCCTGGGCGGCCGCTGCGCCCGTCCAGCTCGCCCGGATCCTGCTCCGGTTCGACCCCGTCTTCACCCGCGACGTGGTGCACCTGGCACCCATCCTGCCCGAAGTCGTGGGATCGTTCCGGGCCGAAAACGTCATGCTGGACTCCAGCCGGGTGACCATCAGCGCCGCCGGAACCAAGGGCAGTATCGATGGGCTTCCGCCGGGACTCAGACTCCTGACCGAGCCCCGCCCGCCGCTGGCCTACCCGCCTAACGGTTTTGCCGGCAGTTCCGTGCGCCAGGGGCAGAACCAGCCGGGCAGTTGAACCAAGGTCAGGGCAGGGAGCGCTCCAGCACAAAGTCATGTTCAACAGTGCTGCCCAGCCGGAACGACTTGGTGCCCACCTTGCGGAAACCGGATTTTTCGTAGAACCGGATGGCTCGGGCGTTCTGGCTGTTCACGCCCAACCAGGCTCCGGAACCGCCGCATGCTGCAGCGGCCTGGAGGCTGGCGTGCATGAGTTCGGCGGCCGCGCCCAGGCCGTGGTAGTCCGGGTGGACGTAGCACTTGCTGATTTCCACGGACGGCAGCAGGGTCAGGACAGAGGCCACATCGGGATCCGTTGCGGGCCGGTCCACCAGCAGGCTGTAGCCATTGAGCTGGCCGTCGGCATCGACGACCAGGACGGTGGTGTCCAGGTCCGCAAGGTACCCCTTGAAGTGTTCCTCGCTCAGCGTGTTGGCCAGGTGGGCGGCAATGTCGGCAGGTGACGACGACGGCGGGCAGGCCAGCGGAAAGGTGACGGCCGCCAGCGCAGCCAACGCGCCGGCGTCGTCCGCTGTTGCCCTGCGGATGGTGTGGGTCATGCTGTTCTTCCGGGTCAGGCGGTGATGGTTCGGATGGGGGAGCCGGCCAGCCAGGCGGTGATGTCCTCAAGGGCGCCGCCGTAAAACTGCCGGTAGCTTTCCTGGGTGACGTAGCCCAGGTGGGGGGAGAGCACGGTGTTGGGCGCAGCCAGGAGCGGGTGCCCGACCTGCAGTGGTTCCTGGTCGAAGACGTCCAAGGCGGCGCCCCGGATCCACCCCTCATTCAGCGCTTTGATCAGCGACTCCTGATCCACGAGCGGCCCGCGGGCGGTGTTCACCAGGATGCCGTCAGGCCCCAGCAGCCGCAGCTCTGCCTCGCCCACCGTGTTCTCCGAGCGTGGGGAGAGCCGCAGGTGGAGGGTGGCCACGTCGGCAACCGTGAAGAGCTCCTCCTTGGACACCAGCCGGGCACCGGCCTCCTTGGCCGCGTCCGCAGTGAGATTCTGGCTCCACGCCACCACATCCATGCCGAAGGCCTGCCCGTAGGTGGCCACCCGCCGTCCGATCTTGCCCAGCCCCACGATCCCCAGCGTCTTTCCGGCCAGCTCCACACCAACAGTCGACTGCCACGTTCCGGCCCGGAGGGAGTTCTCCTCCGCTGGAAGGTGCCGGGCGATGGCCAGCAGCAGGGCCCAGGTCAGTTCCGGCGCTGCCGTGGGCGAACCGGGCGTGCCGCACACCGTTACTCCGTGCTCGGCCGCGGCTGCCACGTCGATGGCGGCGTTCGCCATTCCGGTGGTGACCAGCAGCTCAAGCCCTGGAAGCTTCTCAAACACCTCGCGCGGGAACGCCGTCCGCTCACGCATCGCAATCACCATGGTGGTGTCCGCCAGCGCCGAAACCAGGGCGTCCCGGGAAGCGAAAGGCTCGCGGTAGGAGGTCACGGTGACCCCCTCCGCCTCCAAGGCCGCGAAGTCGGCGAAGCCGTGGGCTACGTCCTGGTAGTCGTCGAGGATGGCCAAGCGGTGCGTCATGGGTGTCCTTCCCAGTTTGCTGCGTCCTTGGGTCACGTTCATCGTATGGCAGCGCCGGCCGGGAGGGCGCCTAAAACTCCAGCAACGCCGGGCATGATAGCAATGGGAGTGATGAATCCTCGCCCATTCCCGATTTTGTCCCTGTGAGCGGCCGCGTCCTGTCCCGCATTCCGAAAAGCTGGGTCCTGCTGGCCTGCATCGGCCTGCTTGCGCTGAACCTCCGCGGCCCTTTCGTCGCCGTCGCACCCCTGGTGGACCTCATGCAGGCGGAACTGCATTTTTCGCCGGTCATGCTGGGGCTGCTGACCAGCATCCCCGTCCTCTGCTTCTCGCTCGCGGCTCCCTTGGCGTCCCTTGCGGCCCGGAAATTCGGTGCCGAGTTCGCCGTTACGCTGACCATCCTGGGAGTCCTGGCCGGCGTGCTGGTGCGCTCCGCCGGGGGCCCGGTGCTGGTGGTGGCCGGCACGGTGGTCCTTGGCGTGGCCATCACGGTGGGCAACATCGCGGTGCCGCTGATCATCCGCCGCGATTTCGCTCCGCGGCGGCAGGGGACGGCCATGGGAATCTACACCGCCGCGCTGAACATCGGGTCCTTCCTGACCTCGGTCATCATGGCTCCGCTTGCGGCCGCGACGGGGTGGAGAGTTGCCTTGGCCAGTGTTGCCGTCCTGGCCGTCGCCGCCGTGGTGGTGTGGGTCCTGGCGGTGGGACCGCGGACGGCATTCCTGGCTGAGGCTGAGGATGGCGGGGACGCGCCACTCGCGAGGGTGGGGGGTTCCGGCTGGATCACGTTCGGGCTTACGGCCGGGTTCGGTGGCCAGGCGTTCTCCTACTACGGAGTCACGGCGTGGCTGCCCAGCTACCTGCACGACGAGCTGGGCATGAGCGCCGCAGAGGCCGGAGCCGCCTCCTCGATCTTCCAGATCCTCGCCATAGTGGGCGGGCTCGGCGTGCCATTTGCAGCCAAATATATGAGCACGACGGCGGTGGCGGTCACCCTGGGTGCCTTGTGGCTTCCCGTTCCGGTGGGGCTGCTTCTCGCGCCGCAGTTGTGGTGGCTGTGGTCAACGTCCGGCGGCATCGCCCAGGGCGGCGGCATCACGCTGATCTTCATCGCCATCATCAAGCTGGCCCGCGATCAAGCCTCCGCCGGGCGGATGTCCGCCACCGTCCAGGGCCTGGGCTACTGCCTCGGAGCGGTGGCCCCGCCGCTGGTGGGCTTCGTGCACGACAGCGCGAAGTCGTGGACCCCCGCGTTGCTGGTCATCCTGGTTTCGGTGCTGACCTTCTTCGTCAGCACCACCCTCTCTGTGCGGAAGGTGCCTAAGGGCCGCTAAGGCGAGGTGTCGCCGTCGGGCTTCTTCTTTAAACACTTCACGCGAGATGCCATTTGAGCGCAATGTTTCCTTGGAACATTGCCGTTAAACGCCATCTCGCGGAGGTGACTGTGGTGCTCCGTTGCCGGACCGGCGCCCCGGATTTCGGGGGGCCTGTTGCGAAGGGCGTGCCGGCCCGGCAAACGGAAGTTTCTTGAGTGTCAGGCCGCAGCCAGCTCCTCAACCGTTGCCTTCTCGCGGGCCTCGGTCAGGTAGCGGGCATAGGCGGGAAGCGTGAGGAAGGACGGGAACTCGGTGGCCAGGGTGACCTCCTCGAAGATGTCGCGGGCGTCCTCGAACCGGTCGCCGTCGAAGCGTTCCAGCCGGGCGAATTCCTCGTCCAGGAGTTCCTCCACCCACTCGTGGCTGACGATCTCGCCGTGGTCCGTGATGGCCCGGGCATAGATCCACTGCCACAGCTGGGACCGGGAGATCTCGGCGGTGGCGGCGTCTTCCATGAGGTTGTGGATGGCCACCGCGCCGTTGCCGCGCAGCCAGGACTCGATGTAGCGGATCCCCACTTCGATGTTGTTCCGGATGCCCTGTTCGGTGATGGTGCCGTGCAGGGAAGCAATATCGATGAGGGCACGGTCGTCAGGGGTGACGTCCTCGCGGAGCTTGCCGAGCTGGTTGGGGCGGTCGCCGAGGACGCCGTCGAACACCTCCCGGCAGATGGGCACCAGGTCCGGGTGGGCCACCCAGGAGCCGTCGAAGCCATCATTGGCCTCGCGGGTCTTGTCAGCGCGGACCTTTTCGAGGGCGTTGGCGTTGGCTTCGGGGTCCTTGCGGTTGGGCACGGCTGCAGCCATACCGCCGATGGCCATGGCGCCGCGCTTGTGGCAGGCCCGGACCAGCTGTTCGGTGTAGGCGCGCATGAAGGGGGCCGTCATGGTCACCTGGCTGCGGTCCGGCATCACGAAGCGGGGGCCGCGGGTGCGGAAGTTCTTGATGATGGAGAAGATGTAGTCCCAGCGGCCGGCGTTCAGGCCCGCGGCGTGGTCGCGCAGCTCGTAGAGGATCTCCTCCATTTCGAACGCGGCGGTGATGGTTTCGATCAGCACCGTTGCCCGGATGGTGCCCTGCGGGATGCCGAGCAAGTCCTGGGCCAGGATGAAGATGTCGTTCCACAGCCGGGCTTCGAGGTGGTTCTCGATCTTGGGCAGGTAGAAGTACGGGCCCTTGCCCTGGGCCAGGAGGCGGCGTGCGTTGTGGAAGAAGAACAGGCCGAAGTCCACGATGCCGCCGGTGACCGGCTGGCCGTCGATCAGCATGTGCTTCTCCGGCAGGTGCCAGCCGCGGGGCCGGACCACGATGGTGGGCAGGTCGCCCGCCGGGCGGAGCTTGTATTCCTTGCCCTCTTCGCTGGTGAAGTCGATCCGGCGCTCCAGCGCATCGGTGAGGTTCAGCTGGCCCTTGATGACGTTGCGCCATGTCGGGGTGGAGGAGTCCTCCATGTCCGCGAGCCACACCTTGGCGCCGGAGTTCAGGGCGTTGATGGTCATCTTCTTGTCCACAGGGCCCGTGATTTCCACCCGGCGGTCCTCGAGGCCAGGTGCCGGGGGAGCGACCCGCCAGGACGGGTCATTCCGGATGTGCTCGGTCTCCCGGAGGAACCGCGGATCGGCGCCGGCAGCGATGTCAGCCCGCCGCGTGCGCCGTGCCTGCAGCAGCTCCTGCCGGCGGCTGGCAGTGGCCCGGTGCAGCTTCGCGATGAACGTCAGAGCGTCCGGGGTAAGTACTTCGTCCTGCCGGCAAATCGGCTGCGCGGTCAGGGTAATGCCATTGATCGTGAAGCTATCGGTGAAGCTGTTCATCTCAGTCTCCTTAAAGACAAAAGGGAAGTTCGACGGCGGGACTTACCTGGGTGGGCCGGGATCGGAAATCCTCCGCGTGCTATCCCTGTCCCCGGCGTAAGACCTCGCAAAGCTCGGTCGACGCCGGGGACAGGGCCCCTTTACGCACGCTTCCGGATTCCCCATCCCGGCCAGGCGACGTCACGCTCAGGCGCGTGCCGCCGTCGTGCCTCTTCGGTGAGCGAGGCGAATGGCTCACCTTGGGCGAAAATTAGTGGAACTGGCCCTCTTCGGTCGATCCGACCAATGCGAGGGTGGAGGCGTTCGGGTTGAGCGCCGTGGAGATGCTGTCGAAGTAGCCGGTGCCGACTTCGCGCTGGTGCTTGGTTGCGGTGTAGCCGCGGGACTCGGAGGCGAATTCCTTTTCCTGGAGTTCGACGTAGGCGCTCATGCCTTCCCGGGCGTAGCCGTGGGCGAGGTCGAACATCGAGTAGTTCAGGGCGTGGAAGCCGGCCAGGGTGATGAACTGGAACGTGAAGCCCATGGCGCCGAGCTCGCGCTGGAACTTGGCGATGGTGTCGTCGTCCAGGTGCTTGCGCCAGTTGAAGGACGGCGAGCAGTTGTAGGAAAGCATCTGGTCCGGGAACTCGGCCTTGACCGATTCGGCGAACTTGCGGGCCAGTTCCAGGTCCGGGGTGCCCGTTTCCATCCAGATGAGGTCGGAGTACGGGGCGTAGGCCTTGGCACGGGCGATGCAGGGTTCGATGCCATTGCGGACCTTGTAGAAGCCCTCCGCGGTGCGCTCGCCGGTGATGAATTCCTGGTCCCGCTCGTCGACGTCGGAGGTGATGAGGGTGGCTGCCTCGGCGTCGGTGCGGGCGATGACGACGGTGGGGGTGCCGGCGACGTCAGCTGCCAGGCGGGCGGCGTTCAGGGTGCGCACGTGTTGCTGGATGGGGATGAGCACCTTGCCGCCCAAGTGGCCGCACTTCTTTTCGGATGCCAGCTGGTCTTCCCAGTGAACACCTGAGGCGCCGGCCTGGATCATGGACTTCATGAGCTCGTACGCGTTCAGCGGGCCGCCGAAGCCGGCCTCGGCGTCTGCAACGATCGGGACCAGCCAGTCCTCAACGGTCTGGATGCCCTCGGAGAACTCGATCTGGTCGGCACGGAGCAGAGCGTTGTTGATGCGACGGACCACGGTGGGGACCGAGTTGGCCGGGTAGAGGGACTGGTCCGGGTAGGTGTGGCCCGAGTTGTTGGCGTCCGCTGCAACCTGCCAGCCGGAGAGGTAGATGGCGCGGAGGCCGGCCTTGACCTGCTGCACGGCCTGGTTGCCGGTGAGGGCGCCCAGGGCGTTGGTGTAGCCGCCGGTCTTCTGCTCTTCGGTGAGCTGCTTCCACAGCTTCTCCGAACCCCGCCGGGCCAGGGTGTGCTCTTCGGAGACGCGGCCGCGGAGGCGGACGACGTCGGAAGCTGAGTAGTCCCGGGTCACACCTTCCCAGCGGGGGTTGGCGGCCCACTCGAGCTCCAGGGCGGCGGCCTGCTCTTCGGGCGTCTGCTGGGTGGGCTCAAATGCTGCAGTCATCGTTGATCTCCTTGATTGAGCTCCGGATGGAGTAGGTGGTAGCCGCGTCGTTGAGGCTCCCACCGGCTTATCCGGCGCGGTGTTTCTTTCCGTGACAACTACTTTTCAGCACTTTCAACCCCCTTTCTAGATGAAAGTGGTGGAAAGAAATGCACTTCTTCACGTATTCTTCAGAAATGTCGCCTTCAAGTTGGAACAGGGACGTTTCCCAGCCTCCGTCCACCGCCGCAGCGGAACTGGACGTTATCGCCCTGGGCCGCCGGGTCCGCCATCTGCGCAAACAAGCCGGGCTCACGCTCGATGACCTGAGCGCCGCCGTCGGCACCGCGCCCAGCCAGCTAAGCCTGATTGAAAACGGCAAGCGTGAGCCCAAGCTGACGCTGCTCCAGCACCTTGCTGCAGCGCTGAACGTCACCATCGACCAGCTGCTCGGCGCTGAGCCACCCAGCCGCCGGGCCGCCCTTGAGATCGAGCTGGAACGGTACCAGCGGGGGCCGCTGTACGAGTCCCTGGACCTGCCCAAGATCCGCATCAGCTCGCGGCTGCCGCTGGATGTCCTGGAGGCCCAAGTGGGGCTGCTGCATGAGCTGGAACGCAAGATGAATGAGCAGGTGGCCACCCCCGAGGAGGCACGCCGCGCCAATGGTGAGCTGCGGGCGATGATGCGGGAACGGGGCAACTACTTTCCTGAGTACGAGGCCGAGGCACAAAAGGTCCTCAAGGAGGTGGGCTACACCACCGGTCCGCTGAGCCAGCACGTCATTGCGGATATCGCCGCGCACCTCGGTTTCACCCTGCACCACGTGGGGGATCTGCCGCATTCCACCCGTTCAGTGACGGATTTGAAGAACCGCAAAATTTACCTGACGCAGAGCCAGCGGCAGGACCATGACCCCCGCTCGGTGTTGCTGCAGGCGCTGGGGCACTACGTCCTGGGCCACGAGACGCCCAAGAACTACGGCGACTTCCTTGCGCAGCGGGTGGCCACCAACTATTTCGCCGCCGCACTATTGCTGCCCGAGCAGGCCACCGTCGAATTTCTGCAGAAAGCCAAGGCGGCCAAGGAAATCGCGGTGGAAGACATCCGGGATGCCTTCGCCGTTTCCTACGAGACCGCGGCGCACCGCTTCACCAACCTGGCCACGAAGCACCTGGGCATCACCACGCACTTCCAGAAGACACACCAAAGCGGCATCATCTACAAGGCCTACGAGAATGACGGTGTGAACTTCCCCCAGGACCACACCGGCGCCATCGAGGGGCAGCCGTCTTGCAAGGCCTGGACGTCACGGGCAGTCTTCGATGTGCCGGACAAGTTCAGTGCCTACAGCCAGTACACCGATACGCCGTCCGGGACCTACTGGTGCACCGCGCGCACTGAGCGTTCCCCCAGCGGTGAATTCTCGCTCAGCATCGGGGTGCCGTACCAGCACGTGAAGTGGTTCCGTGGCCGCGAAACCAGCGCCCGCGCCACCTCCAACTGCCCCGACCCCACCTGCTGCAAGCGGCCGCCGGCCGAACTGACCAACCAGTGGGCAGGCAACGCCTGGCCGTCGGCACGTGCCCACTCGCATCTGCTGGCTGCGATGCCTCCCGGAGCCTTTCCCGGCGTGGACGAGACCGAGGTGTACAGCTTCCTGCAGGCCCACTCGGGGAGTTGAGGTCCGCGGACAGCGGGCTCCAACTTCTTGGGAACTCGTCAGTCCTCCCCAAAAAAACTGAAACGCTGGGCCGTCGAGGAACTCCAGAACGGCCCAGCGTTTCAGTCGATTGTTTGCGAGGTGGTGGTTACTGCAAGGTTCTTAGGGGACGTCGCTCTGAGCCGCCTGCTTCAGCAGATCCGTGGCGTCGTAGTCCGTGAGGAATGCTTGCCGCTTCAGTGCCTGCACGCTGTCCTTCACGGCCGAAACGTAGGCACCGTGGTTCGGGTACAGGCCGTCGACTACTCCCTGGGGCAGCGGTTTTTCATAGCCGGCAATGAAGCAGAAAGATGCCCCTGTCGCTGTGCCGTACCAGGTGCTCGTCGGGACGTCGAGGAAGGGCGAACGGAGCCCGCCTTGCACATTGCCAAACTCGTCCAGCACCGGTGCACCGTCGCGGACCAGGATGGGTTCAGCTCGCGGAGGGGCGATGCCGTCCCGTACCCACAGATCCATGTTCCGGAGGGCGGCGTTGAAGAAGATGGCGCTGGGGAACCTGCTGCGTGGTCCTTCGTTGCAGGCCATCGGAGGAACAGCCCGACCCGCCGCGAGAATATCGGCGGAAGACGCCGAGAAGGTCAATTCGTCCGGTGTTGCATGGCCGGCCCCGGCCATCTCGTAGTGCCGGTACTGGTCACCCGGTACATCACTGTCGGCACGGCGTGATCCGATGCCACGGAGGTAGTCCGATTGGGACATGATCCGCATGATGGGGACGCCAACGTCCTTGAATTGGCGGCGCGCGTCCTCGGCTGGAGGCGCCGGCTCACACTGGTTCATAGGGTAGGCACCGGCGAAGGCGCCGCCGGCGACTGCGACGATATAGGCGTCGTACACAGGCTTGCCATCAGACTGGACCACGAGTGGGTGGATTCCATTGATGTAGTTGACCAGGAATCCTCCGGTCTGGGAGTAGCCGAAGCCGTACGCTTTCTCTACCCGGCTGGCCGGGGACCCGTAGCTCAGGGGATTTGTTGCGCTGTCGCTCTTGAGCCAGGCCCCGACTTGTGAGTAGATGTCCCAGATGAGGCCGTTCTCGGTGGTCCTGGCCGAATCCGCTGCGACGGCGGTGCAGTTGGCCGGGTCGTCCAGCGGAAGCGGGTTCGCGAAGGACAAAGCGGCGTACCGTTGCGGATCAAAGTTCTTCAGTGCCTGGACAGCGATCGGTTTGGCGGTAATACCCACCCAAGCGTCACCGTTCTTCACGATCTGCTCGTGCGCCATGGCCCAGCCAATGTTCAGGTCAAAAAGGTTGCTGGGGTTGAGCATCTCAACAATGACGTTGCCACTGAACTTTTGGCCTGAAGCCGGCTTACGCACCAGCACCCGGGTGGTGTACGGCGCCGCTGGAGTCCGAACCTGGGCCGGGCCTGCCGCGGGCCAGGTGTAGACGTTAGAGGTGCCGCTGGCCAGGTATTCCTCCTCCACATAGCCGAGCTTCCCGAGGTCCTGCGGAACCTCCTGGTGATCAGCAGCGCCGAAAGGGTGTGATCCGGGCGTGGTAGCCAGGGGACCTTCTATGGCTGGAATGGGTGTTGTGCCCTCCGCCGCGGCCTGTGACGGCTTGAGTGGAGCTGCTCCTGTCGCTGGAATGGCTGACATACTGACGCCGGCCAGAACCAGAGACAGGGTCAGCAGCGCGGACGCTGGATATCGGCTTCTCATAGGTTCGCTCCTTATCGGCATCGGGCAGCTCTGCCCGACGCGGTTCACGGCGCAACGGCTGCAGTGCCGTGCGCTCCTGCCGCAACGTCAATTGCGGGTGTAACCCGCCGTCGTCAGGGAATGCGTCTGATCGTAGGTGGGGCATTTTTGCACAAGCAAGGCTGCTTAGTTATTTTGCAACGACGTGCAGTTCCACTCGCTTTGGTCCCCAACCGGACATGGTTTTTTGCTGTGGGCCGGGTGTGAACCTGTACCGGGCAGAGGAAGCGACGCGCCTTCTGGAATCATCAATAATCACACCAGTCACAGGTCTTTCTCCGCGCGACACCGCCCCGTTTTCTCCCGCAGCCTTTCTTCGGCGACCGTTGTCTGGGATCGCAGGTCGTTCCGTTTCATGCACATCCGTGCATCCTGCCTGCTGGTAAGAACCGCCCTGGTCCGGGACCACGTGGACCATGAGGTATAGCCGCGCGTTGTCAGCCGTGCAGCGTCCGGTACGCGTCCGCGGCGGCGGGGTGCAGGGGGACGCCGGCGGTGTTGATGAGGCTCTCCGCGCTAAGGAACTGAACGCCCAGGGTTGACTGCGGAATCAGCTCCCCGGCGTTGTGCACCAGCAGCTGCACCGTCCGCTCCACGGTGGCGTTGTCCAGGTCCCGGCGGCACAGGAGCAAGTTGGGTGCTCCCACCGTCCACACTGCCGGAACACCGGGATAGCTGCCTTCCGGGATCAGGACGCGGTCGTACATGCCGCCATATCGTCGGCGCAGTTCCGGCAGCAGACCCGACAAGTCCAGCAGTCCAAGTGCCACCTCCTGCTGGGCCGTCGCGATGGCAGCCGTGGGAACCCCGCCGGACCAGAACAGGGCATCAACCGTTCCAGCTTTAAGGGCGGCGATCCCGTCATTGAGGCCAAGGTTCTCGACGGCGGTAGTCCCGGCAGCGGGCGCAGCGGCATCCGCCGAGGTGCCCAGGCCTGCTGCCTGGAGCAGCCGGGGAGTGGTCAGGGACGTGCCCGATCCCGGCTGGCCAACCGCAACCCGGCGTCCTGCCAACCCGGAGATGTCCCGGATGCCGCTGTCCTTCCGCACCACGCAGTGGACGTAGTTTTCGTACACCTTCCCAATGGCGGCGATCTCCGCTCCAGCGCCCGGCTGGACGGCGGCGTCGGCCAGGGCTACGGCAAAGGCGGCCCGCCCGGCCTGCAGTTCGGCGATATTGTCCAGGCTTCCGCCCGTGGCCACCGCCCGCGCGTGCGCGGCAACGCCGTGGCGCTCCAGCGCGGCGGCCAGCAACGTTGAGAACTCCAGGTAGAACCCGCCCGGTTCGCCGCCGGCCACCACCAGGGTCTCGGGCCGGTCCCCGCCGGTACAGGCAACGAGGGAGGGCGGCAGCAACGCTCCGAGTCCGACGGCGAGGGCTGACTTCAGCACGGACCGTCGGGGCGGGAAGGGGCCAGGGAAGCCGGGGGAGCCAGCCTTGCCCGGGGAACCAGAAGCACCAGGGTCAGGCACGCGTACCACTTCCTTCGGACGAAGGGTCCACCCGCCCAGCCGGTAGCACGGGAAATTCGATCCGCGCTGACAACCCCTGCGGAGTGCCTTCGGCCAGGACCAGCCGTCCGCCGTTGGCTGCGGCAAGCTCGCCCACGATCGTCATGCCCAGCCCCGTCCCCGGAACGGAAGAGTGCCGCGGGGACCGCCAGAACCGAATGGCAGCAGAGGCGCGCTCTGCGGCGGAAAGCCCCGGACCGTCGTCGGAAATTTCCACAACCACCACGTCCTGTTCCCGCCGGACGGCCCCCGTAACCGTCGCGCCGGGCGCGTACTTGATGGCGTTGTTGAGCAGCTCGCCTGCCATCTGGGCCAGCTCCGCCGGATGGCAGGCAACCAGCACCGGCGGCTGCGGCGGGTCGGAAAGGGCCAACGTGGAGCCTGCCTGTTCCGCCAGCGGCGCTGCCCGCTCGATCTCCCCCTGAAGCACGGGATATGGATCCACCGGCTGGGCAGGCGGATGCTGCGGCGTACTACCGGCAGCCCGGAGGTACCCTTCGGACGCCCGGTGCTCCGCGGCCGCAAGCTTCAGGACCCCGTCCAGGATCTCCTCCACCCGGTCCAGCTCCGCCACGGCACGCTCGGCAGCATCGTGTTCGCGGGCCGTCTTGAGCTCGAGCTGCAGCAGGTCCAGCCGCAGCCGGAGCGCCCCCACCGGATTCCGGAGCTGGTGCGAGGTATCCGCGATCAGCTGGCGCTGCGCCGCCATGCTGGCGCTCACGGTCCTGGCCATCGCGGTGAAGGAACGGCTCAATTCCCGCAGCTCCGGTGGCCCGTCCTCCGGGAGGCGTTCCATGCGCCCGGTCCGCTCCAGCTCATGCACTGCCGAATCCAGGCGGAGGACTGGCCGCAGGACCCAGCCGGTGACCCGGGCAGCCCCCACCAGGAGAATGGTGGCCAGCGCTACTGCGGCGACGCCCACCCCAAGCCAGCGCTCACGAAGCTTCTGCTGTGCCGTGTCCGCATGGACGTCCAGGACCACGGCGCCCAGGACTTGGCTGGCACTGCCGAAGGACCGGAAGATGACGCGGGAGCCGGAGGCGAAGGGTTCAAGCGGTTCCAGGGACGTGCCGCTCACGTTCAGCCGGGCAAGGGACAAGGCGTTCTGCACGTCCGCCCGGTCGGCGGACAGGCCCCCGGAGGCCAGGGTCGCCGCCTGCACCCGGACCACAATGCCCTCGCCGTAAAGCCCGGAGTACGTGTCCATTTCCCGCTGCAGCCGCACAGTGTCTCCGTCGCCCGCCGCATCGAAGGCCACCTGCGCCAGCCGGTTCAGCGAGGCCGCCCGGTTGATCTGCAGCTCCTGGGTCAACTCACGGGATGCCGACGTGAGGATGGTGCCCGAAATGAGGAAGACCACCACCAGGCAGAGCACGCTGAGCACACCCAGGACCCGCAGCCTCATGCGCCGGCCGCCTCTACCCGGTAGCCCACGCCGCGAACGTTGATGATGAAGCCGGGCTTCTGCAGTTTGGCCCGCAGCCCTGTGAGGTGGACGTCCAGGGAACGGGATGATGCCAGGAAGGCATCGCCCCACAGTGCGTCCAGGATTTGTTCGCGGGTGACCACCGAACCGGCGTGCCGTGCCAGCAGGGCCAGGAGTTCGAATTCCGTGGCGGTGAGGGGCAGGGGCAGCCCGCCCTTGGAAGCCGCGCGCCGGTTGAAGTCGATGGCGAGGTCGTCCAGCACGATGATGTCTTCCTGCGGGGTGCCACCCGCGCGCCCCGCCCGCCGTGTCACCGCCTCGATCCGGGCCAGCAGTTCCACCAGCTTGACCGGCTTGACCAGATAGTCGTCCGCGCCGGAACGGAGCCCGAGCACCACGCTGCGTTCGTCGTCGCGGGCAGTCAGGATCAGGATGGGGACGTCGGTGACCTGCCGGAGCTTGCGCAGGACCTCCAGTCCGTCCATGTCCGGCAGCCCCAGGTCCAGGAGAATCACCTGGAAGTTCCGGTGCGACAGCAGTGCGTCCGCGCCCCGGGCGAGCCGCTGCGGGTGGTGCCCGGCGCTTTCGACGGCGGCGGTAAGGGCGCCGGCCATGGCGTCGTCGTCCTCGACGATCAGCACGTCCATAGCCATTTTCCTTGCTGTTTGTGCAGTGTCCGGTTCATCCCCCGCCTTTGGAGATTACCGCCTAAGGAACGGTTATGCCCGACGGCGGCCGGCAGGCAGGGCGGGAAGGCGGGCCAGGCAAAACCTAAGGAAGTGTTAGGAAATGCCCTGCCACGTTGGCTGTGCGGTGGATCACCCATACCGTTGATGAGGCCCTCCGGCGTTGGAGGACGCACGTCACCACAAGGAGGAACTCACCGATGAGCACCCAACAAACCGCGCCCGTATCGGAGGCCGCCCAGACCCGGCGGGCCGTGGGCAACATCCTGAAGGGGTCCGCCGGCAACCTTGTGGAATGGTACGACCTCTACGTCTACACGGTCTTCGCAGCCTACTTCCAAGCGCACTTCTTCAATTCCAAGGATGAACTCCAGGCGGGCCTCGAAGCGATGGCCGTCTTCTCGACGTCGTTCCTCATGCGGCCCATCGGCGCCTGGTTCTTCGGGCGGTACGCGGACCGCCACGGCCGGAAGGCTGCACTGACGCTCAGTGTCACCCTGATGTCCGCAGGCTCCTTCGCCATCGCCGTGCTGCCCACCCAGGACGTCATCGGCCTGTGGGCCATGATCCTGCTGGTGATCATCCGTGTGATCCAGGGCTTCTCCGTGGGCGGTGAGTACGGCACCAGCGCCACCTACATGTCCGAGGCTGCCACCACCAAGCGCCGCGGGTTCTTCTCCAGCTTCCAGTACGTCACGCTGGTGGGCGGCCAGATGCTGGCCCTGCTGGTCCTGGTAATCCTGCAGAACGTCATGCCCAAGGGCGACCTGAACGAGTGGGGCTGGCGCATTCCGTTCGCCATCGGCGGCGTCGCGGCCCTCGTCGTGCTGTGGCTGCGCCGCTCCATGGAAGAGACGGTTTCCGCCGAACAGATCAACGCCGCCAAGGCCCCCGCGAAGCCGGGCCAGGCGCAGCCGGGCACCATGAAGCTGCTTTTCACCGGCTACTGGAAGCCGCTGCTGGTCTGCATCGGCATCACCCTGGGCGGCACCGTGGCGTTCTACACCTACACCAACTTCATCCTGAAGTTCATGAACGATACGTCCGGCATCGCCAAGACCGACACCTCCGTGATCAACTTCTGGGCCCTCTTCATCTTCATGCTGCTGCAGCCCGTCTACGGCATCATCTCGGACAAGGTGGGCCGCAAGCCCCTGCTGCTTTGGTTCGGCATCACCGGCGTGCTGTTCACGTGGCCGCTGCTGTCCACCCTGGCCGGCACCAAGGATCCGTTCACCGCGTTCCTGCTCATGATGGGCGGCCTGGTGATCGTGGGCGGCTACACCTCCATCAACGCCCTGGTGAAGGCGGAGCTCTTCCCGGCCTCCATCCGCGCCCTGGGCGTGGGCCTGGGCTACGCGATCGCCAACTCGCTGTTCGGCGGCACCGTGCCGCTGATCGGCGCGGCCTTCCAGAAGGCGGAGCGGGAGGACCTGTTCTTCACCTACGTCACGGTGGCCATCGCCATCTCGCTGGTGGTTTACATCTTCGCGCTGAAGAACAAGAAGACAACGCACCTGGACGACGAGCAGGGCCACGCCTGGGAACAGGCACCCCGAGGCGGCAAGGACAAGGACGCCCTCGGCGTTTAGTCCGGAAGGCACCCAAGGGTGCCCGTCTCCCAAGGAGGCGTACGACGGCGGCTGCCCGGCCGCCGTCGTACGCCTCCTTTTTGTTTCGGCTTGCGGCTGCTGCTGAATACCTGTTCCGAAGTGCCCGCTGAGGTGGGCGGACTATATTGGGCCATGTCAGAACACCACCACAATCGCGGGAGTCTGCACCCATGGCCAAGGAACTTGCCACCCAACTCATCGAACAACTGCAGGCTGCCGGTGTGCAGCGGATTTACGGGATCGTGGGTGACAGCCTCAACCCGATCGTGGACGCCGTCCGCCAGACGGGAGGCTCCGCGAAGGGCGGCATCGACTGGATCCACGTCCGGCATGAGGAGGCCGCCGCCCTCGCCGCTGCCGCCGAAGCACAGCTCACCGGCAGGCTGGCCGTGTGTGCGGGTTCCTGCGGCCCCGGAAACCTGCACCTGATCAATGGCCTCTACGACGCCAACCGTTCCGGTGCCCCCGTGCTGGCCATCGCCTCGCACATCCCCAGCAAGCAGATCGGCAGCAGCTTCTTCCAGGAGACCCACCCGGACCGGCTTTTTAACGAGTGCTCGGTCTACTCCGAACTGGTCAGCACTGCCGAGCAGGCGCCGCGCGTGATGCACAGCGCCATCCAGCACGCGCTGGGTCTGGGCGGAGTCGCCGTCGTGACCCTTCCCGGTGACATCGCCGGCCTCGAAGCAGTAGGCCCCACTCCCGCGCCGGCCACCTTCCGGCCGGCAACCCTGGTCCCGGACCCCGCCAGCGTGCAGGCGCTCGCGGACGCCATCAACGACGCCGGCAAGGTGGCCATCTTTGCCGGGGCGGGCGTGGAGGGCGCGCACAGTGAGCTGATGGCGCTCGCCGAGCTGGCCAAAGCACCGGTGGGGCACTCGCTGCGCGGCAAGGATTTTGTCCAGTACGACAATCCGTTCGACATCGGCATGACGGGCCTCCTTGGCTACGGGGCGGCGGCAGAGGGCATCGAGGACGCAGACCTGCTGATCCTCCTGGGCACGGACTTCCCGTACGACCAGTTCCTGCCGGACACCCGCACCGCACAGGTGGACCGGGCGGCGCAGCGGCTGGGCCGGCGGACCGACGTCGATATTGCCGTGCACGGCGACGTGCTCCCCACGCTTCGCGCGCTGATCCCGCTGGTGAAGGCCAAGAAGAGCCGCCGGTTCCTTGACCAGATGCTCAAGAAGCATGACCGGCTGATGAACAAGGCCGTGGGCGCCTACACGCGCAAGGTGGAGAAGAAGCAGCCCATCCATCCCGAGTACGCGGCGTCGCTGTTGGACCAGGTGGCCGCCGAGGATGCCATCTTCACCGCGGACACCGGCATGTGCAACGTCTGGACCGCACGCTACATCAACCCGCTGGGCACCCGACGGCTGATAGGTTCCTTCCTGCACGGCTCCATGGCCAACGCCCTTCCGCACGCGATCGGCGCGCAGCTGGCGTACCCGGGGCGCCAGGTCATTTCGGTGTCCGGCGACGGAGGCTTGTCCATGCTGCTGGGCGAGCTCATCACCGCCGCCGCCTACAAGCTGCCGGTCAATGTGGTGGTGTTCAACAACTCCACCCTGGGCATGGTGAAACTGGAGATGCTGGTGGACGGGCTGCCCGACTTTGGCGTGGACGTGCCGGACGCCAACTATGCGGCCGTGGCACAGGCGCTGGGTTTCCACGCCGTGCGGGTTACCGATCCGGGCCAGATCGAGGCGGCCTATCGGGAGGCGTTTGCGCACCCCGGCCCGTCGCTGGTGGAGCTCATCACCGACCCCAACGCGCTGTCCATTCCGCCGAAGATCTCCGGATCGCAGGTGATCGGGTTCGCCACCGCCATGTCGAAGGTGGTCCTCAACCGTGGCGCGGGAGAGGCCGTCAGCATGGCCCGCAGCAACCTCCGGAACATCCCGCGTCGGTAACCTCCTTTCCACACGCGCCATCACACAGCGCCCTTAAAGCCGGAACGCCCCTGCACTGATTGCAGGGGCGTTCCGGGTGTTCGTGCGAAAGCTGATGGCGCGTTCTGTGGAGCTAGCGGGCGCCGCCCTGCCACAGGGCATCGAAGGGGGCGCCGGAGGCAACCCGGTTGCGGATGCCGGTGGTCACAAAGTCCTTGGCGGTCCGGGCTGCCGCCAGCGGGCTGGCGCCCTTGGCAAGCTCGGCCGTGACGGCGGCGGCCAGCGAGCAACCGGCGCCGGACACGGCCACCTCGCCCACCTTCGGCGCGCTGAGGACTTCGAGGGTTTCGCCGTCGTAGAACACGTCCACGGCGTCCGGGCCTTCCAGCCGCACCCCGCCCTTGGCCAGCACGGCCGCTCCGCTGAGCTCGTGGATGCGGACGGCAGCGGCCTTGAGGGATTCAACGTCGGTGATCTCCAGGCCGGAGAGCGATTCCGCCTCGAAGTGGTTGGGCGTGACGAAGGTGGCAAGCGGCAGGATCTGCGCTTTCAGGGCCTGGTCCGTGTCCAGCGCGTGGCCGGGTTCCTGGCCCTTGCAGATCAGCACCGGGTCCAGGACAACATTGGCGAAGCTGTTCTCCTGCAGCGCATTGGCCACCGTGCTGATGGTGGCCGGGCTGCCCAGCATGCCGATCTTCACCGTGTCCAAAGCCGAAGGGGCGCCCGACGCCGGACCGTAGGCCGCCGTCGTCGCCTCCAGCTGGTCGGCAATCACCTGCTGGTCCACCGGCACGAAGCGGTGGTTCCAGCTGTCCTTCGGGTCGAAGGACACGATGCAGGTGAGGTTGGCGATGCCGAAGACACCCAGCTCCTGGAAGGTCTTCAGGTCAGCCTGGGCACCGGCGCCGCCGGTGGCCTCGGAGCCTGCGATGGTGAGGACGACGGCGGGGGCGTCCGCGGACAGCGTTGCGTCAGGGGATACGGAAGTCATGCCCCCATCCTGCCACCCGGCGTCGGACGCTATCCATGTAGGGGCGTACAGCGGCTGTGATAAGCGAGTGTTCAGCGGTCCAAGCGGTTCATTATTTGACCGTCAGGCTGTCCCCTTGGCGATCTGCAAGAGCGCCCTGCCCAGCTCCGGCTGGCTGTAGGCAAATCCGGCGTCAAGAAGTTTCTGCGGCTGGACCCAGCGGCTTTTCAGGACCAGTTCGGTCTCCGTGTAAATCAGGACGGCGCCCGCCCGGAGGAGCCAGGCAGGGGTGGGCAGCCCGAACCGTGCGCCATAGGCCCGGCGCACCAGGCGCATCATTTCCTGGTTGGTGACGACGTCCGGTGAGGCCACATTGACGGGCCCGGTGATGTCGGTCCGTGCGTGCAGGAAGAGGATGCTGCGGTACAGGTCCTCCACGTGGACCCAGCTGAACTTCTGCCGGCCGTCGCCCATATGCCCGCCCAGGCCCAGTCGCGCGAGGGTGGCGAACGGCCTCAGTGCACCGCCGCCGCGGCCCAGCACGATGGCGATCCGCAGCGGGATCTTCCGCGTCTTCGGGGTGTCCGCTGCGGTGAGGGCCGCTTCCCAGGCCCTTGCGACGTCCACGGAGAAGCCGGAACCAAGGTCGCCGTCGGCCTCGGACTGGGGACGGTCGCGGGCATCCCGGTAGATGGTGCCGGTGCTGGCATTCAGCCAGGTGGGCGGCGGGACCTGGCATTGCGAGAAGGCCCGCCCCAGTGCCCGGGTGGTGGCCACCCGCGAGTCCAGAATGATTTTCTTGTTCCGCTGGTTGTAGCGGCAAGAGACAGAGCGTCCGGCGAGGTTCACCACCAAGTCGGCGCCGTTGAGCACCCGGGCCATGCCGGCGTCGTCATCCCATGCGGCTGTGGAACCACCCGCTCCGTCGCGTCCTATGGTCCGCACCGTCCAGCCGTCCTCGCGGAAACGCCTGCAAAGATAGGTGCCAATGAAGCCGGAGGCGCCGGCCACTACGACTGTCTTTGCACTGTTCATCTCTTCCCCCAATGTTCGCTTCTGTCCTAGTCGCGGATGCTGCGGCTCAGGTCGAGGACGTCGTCAAGCACCTTGCTGACACCCGGAATGCGGGCCAGTGAGAGGCCGCGGGCAATGAGCGGCGCTGCGCCGTCCACCAGCTTCCGGGTCCGCCGCTGGCCTTCCGAGGAGTCGTAGACCCAAAAGAGGGTGATCCCCATGTAGCAAAGCCACAGCAGTTCAGGCAGCTCGGCCCGCAGCTTCTTCGGTACGGCGGGGCTGGACCCGTCCACCGTGCGCCTGAAGATATCCAGCGCTGCCTCCCGCGCGGGCGTTGAGTCCGCCGAGAAGGGATTCACCGGCGATGTGGGCCGGATAGCGGTGGCCACGAAATCCGCGCCGAAAGCATGGTAGGGCGCCATGACGTCCAGGCCCGCGTGCAGAGTGGTTTTCAGGCGGTCCGCGAACCCGGCGGCGGCGTCCAGCAATTCGGCTGCCCGCGCGGCGTGTTCGGCCTGCACTTGGAGGTACAACTCGTGGACCAGATCATCCTTGGACGAGAAGTAGTAGTAGGCATTGCCAACGGAAACGCCGGCCTCTGCAGCGATGGCCCGCATGGTGGTCTTCTCGAAGCCGATCTCGCGGAACATGCGCAGTGCGGTGTCCGCCACCCGCTGCCTGGTGTGTTCGCCCTTGGCTGCCACCGGCGCCTCCAAATTCCTGAACGTGTTCAAAAATAGTGTGCCACAAGCAGTTGAACATGTTCAAACGCTCACGGGAATTGGTCTGCCTGCGCCAAGGAGCGATCCCGTCCAACGCGATGCGAGAATTACCCGAGTGCTAATACAACCGGCTGCCCACTGCTGGGCGCCGGCCAACCACTCCCGAACGGACACCGTCATGTCTTCTTCCCCCGGCCAAAGTGCCATGCCCGATGCCGCCCTCCCGCGGCCGGCCCACCAAGGTGCCAGCTTCGCCGCCATCGGTTCGCCCTACTTCGGGATCATGCTGGCGACCATGGCCGTGGTGTTGATCCTCTCCAACATAGGAGCATCCAAGGGCGTCGCCTTCGGCCCCATTGTCACCGACGGCGGCTTTTTCCTCTTCCCCCTCGCATACATCCTGGGCGACGTCATCAGTGAGGTCTATGGCTTCAAGGTGGCCCGCAAGGCCATTCTCACGACCTTTGCGATGTCCGTCTTCGCCTCGCTCTGCTACTGGGTGGTAATTGCGCTGCCCGGCTTCGACGACGAGTACGGAGCCGCGAAGCAGTCCGCCTTGGAAGGCGCCCTGGGCCCTGTGCCGCAGATCGTCCTCGCCTCGCTGCTCGCCTTCCTGGCCGGGCAGACCATTAACTCCTGGATCCTGGTGCGCATGAAGGCACGCACCGGTGAGAAGTCCCTGTGGGCCAGGCTCATGGGCTCCTCCGGCGCTGGGGAATTCGTGGACACGCTGATCTTCTGCAGCATCGCCGCGTCCGTCATCGGCATCACTGACTTCGGCAGCTTCGTGAATTACGTGCTTGTGGGGTTCGTCTACAAGACTTTGGTTGAGTTCCTTTTCGTCCCCGTCACCTCGCTGGCCATCAACTGGGTCAAGAGGCGTGAACCCAGTTACGGCCTCGCAACCCCGCCCGCGGCAGCGGTGACGAACGCCGCGTAGCTGCCGCCCGGCGTCGTGCGTTCCGGCTGTCTGGTTCCGGCACGCCGGAACGGTGCGGGATCGCCGGAAGGAACCGGCGACCTGGTCCCGTTCCGGCGATTTGGCCCTGGGGCGGCCGGGCTACCGTTGGAGTGCGGCTAGGACACGGGCTTTGAACTCCTGTTCGCGGAAGAGGTCGGCCCATTTCACGCGCAGGAAGGTCCAGCCGTTCTCGGTGAGTGCATTCTCCCGCTGCCGTTCCTGGAACAGCACCTCGGGCGTCGGCTTGTAATCGAAGTACTTGGTTTTCCCGTCGAATTCGAGGGCCACCTTCTTTTCCTTCCAGGCGAAATCCAGGCGGTACTGGCCTGCCCCCGTGGCTACGGGGACTTGGGGCTCCGGCAGCGGAAGCTTCAGCCGTGTCAGGAGTTCGCGGGTGAGCGTCTCACCGGCTGACTCCGACCGTGGTTCTGCGTGGGTGAGTGCGAGCCGGAGGGTACGGATCCCGCGGCGTCCCTGCAGGCCGTCAGCCATGCTTTCCATCAGCGCTTTGTCTGCACCGAGCCGGAGGGCGTGGTCCATCAGCACGAGCGCCTGGCGGTAGGTCAGCATCATGGCGCAATCCACTGCCGTCCGCTCAAGCGAGGTCACCCGGAGGCCGCCGCGAATCACCACCTCCGCCTCGGTCCAGGGCCGGGTATGGCCGCAGACATCCTTACCGAGCCGCTCGCTTGAGGGGTTTCCTGGCAGTAGAAGGTGGATCAGGTTATCGACATCCCATAGATACAAACCGTGCAGCCGGGCCGCCGATGTGTGGCTGTACACATAGCCGCCCCGTGAGGTGGTCAGCGTCCCATGGGCATGGGCGTGAATCAACTGCCTGCTGCGAACAGGCCGCGACTGCTTATCCCAGAGCTCGGCGCGGATGTAGCAGCCGTGGCGAAGGCGGACAAGCTTCCGGTTGAGCACCAGGGTCTTGATGGCCCGTCCGTTGAGGCCCTCCTCGTGCAGTTGCCCCGTTCGCCACAGGTTGCCGGTGCTCGGAAGTGCAGGGAGGCGGACTGGCTGTGGTGTCATCCCCACAGGATCCTGCCGCTGCGGCACCGCCGGAAGGCGCCGCCGTCGTTATGTGTAAAACGTCCTGCGGCGCGGGCTCGCCGGAACCCATCGAACTCGCCGCAACGTTCCGGCGATCCGGCAGCTTTCCGGCGAGTTCGACGGCGGGCGCCGGCTTAGCCCTTCAGCGCACCGTCCAGCAGCGCCCGCAGTTCCGTGAAGTGCCGCTCGGTGGCCTCGGGGTGGAACGCGGAGGTGTCCGCCATGGTGTAGCCATGCGGAGCGCCCTCGTAGATTTCATTGGACGCCTCAAGACCCGCTTTCTTGAGCGTTTCACCCAGCTGCGCGACGGCCTCCGGGGCCATGCTCCGGTCGTGGTCCGCATGGCCGAAGACGAACCGAGCTTTTGCGTCCTTGAGCCCCAGGTGCGGGCTGTCCGGCTCGTCGGTGACGAGGCCGCCCGCGTGGAAGCCGCCGCACGCTGCCACCTGGTTGGGGTGGGAGGTGGCAGTGCGGACGGCGAGCCGGGCGCCCATGCAGTAGCCGGTGGTTCCGATGGGGCCGGGTGCAACGCCGTCAAGCTCCCGGAGCGCTGAAACCCAGGCATCGATGTCCGGCAGCGCCTTGTCCGAGGTCAGCCGGCCGACCCTGGGGAAGGCGGCCTTGCCGGCTGCCTCCCGGCCTTCCTGGCTGGTCATGTCCCCGGCGGGGGCCAGCTCCCCAGCCGTTCCTTCCCGGTAGAAAACGTTTGGTGCCAGCACCACGTAGCCCCAGTCGGCGATGCGCTGGGCCATCTCCTGGATTCGGGGACGCAGGCCGAAGGCATCCATGTAGAAGATGACGCCCGGGAAAGGGCCGGTTCCGTTGGTCGGGCGGGCTACCAAGGCCTCGGCGGCACCGTCAGCGGCAGGGATTTCGATGGATTCGATAGGCATGGGGCCACCCTACCGGAGGCACCCGGAAGCGGCTCTCAGGAGTAGTACCGGCCCAGGGTCTCGGCCTTGAAGTCGAAGAACGTGCCGGACTCGATGGCCAGCCGGGCATCGTCCACCATTTTCACCACGAACCGCTCGTTGTGGATGGAGATGAGGGTGGCGGACACCATTTCCTTGGCCTTGAACAGGTGGTGGATGTAGGCGCGGGAGTAGTTGGCGCAGGCGTAGCAGTCACAGCCCTCCTGGAGCGGGCCGAAATCGCGTTTGTACTTGGCTCCGGAGAGGTTGAACCGGCCCTCCGGGGTGTAGAAGGCGGAGTTGCGGGCCACGCGGGTGGGGGAGACGCAGTCGAAGGTGTCGGCGCCGTTTTCGATGGCGGTGAAGATGTCGTCCGGCTCGGAGATGCCCAGCAGGTGCCGCGGCTTGTCCTCCGGCAGTTCCTCATTGCACCAGCGCACGATGGTGCCGAGGTTTTCCTTCTCCAGCGCCCCGCCGATCCCGAACCCGTCGAACGGCATGGCGCCCAGATCACGGCACGCCTTTCGGCGCAGGTCCTCGTACTGGGCGCCCTGGATCACGCCGAACAACGCCTGGTACGGCTTGCCGGCCCGTTCCTCCGTCAGGCGGAAGTGCTCCTCAAGGCACCGCTCCGCCCAGAGCCGGGTCCGCTCCAGCGACTCCTCCTGGTAGCGCCGAGAGTTCTGCAGCGTGGTGAGCTCGTCGAACGCGAACATGATGTCCGCACCGATCTGGTGCTGGACCTGCATGGAAATCTCGGGGGAGAACCGGTGCCGGTCCCCGTTCAGGTGGGACTTGAACCAGACCCCGTCATCGTCGATGTGTGCCAGGCGTTCCTTGCCGGGGGCTACGGCGTCATCCGGGCCGGAGGCGTCCACGGACTTCATGTCGATGACCTTCTTGAACCCGGAGCCCAGGCTCATCACCTGGAATCCGCCGGAGTCCGTGAATGTGGGGCCGGGCCAGTTCATGAATGCGCCGAGGCCGCCGGCTTCGTCAAGGATGTCAGGTCCCGGCTGCAGGTAGAGGTGGTAGGCGTTGGCCAGCAGTGCCTGCGCGCCAAGGTCCGCCATGGATTCCGGGAGGACGGACTTCACCGTTGCCTTGGTCCCGACGGCGATGAAAGCCGGTGTCTGGATCTCACCGTGCGGGGTGGTGATGGTGCCAGTGCGGCCCAGGAACTCCCCGCCGTTTTCGGCCTCCTGCGCCTGGGAGGGCGGGCAGGACTCCGCCAGGCGCGTGCCCACCGTGAAGGAAAACTGTGAACGGGTATCCGGCAGGGCGAAGGCAGGGTTGGCTGGCACCGTACCAGTGTGCCAGCAAAGCGCACGGCGCCAGTAAACCCGGCCCCAGTAAACCCCGGGACCGGTTAGCTCAGCTGGCCGGTTCCGAGGCCGGGTAGTTCGAAGCCCGCCAGGAATCCCAGGACTGCCGGATGGCGTCGAAAGCCCCTGCCCCAAGGTCGTAGGTGGAAGCGACAATCAGCGAGCCCTCGCCCTCCGCGCGGACGTCCTTGATGGCCGGGTGGTCGGCGACCACCAGCAGCCCCTCGCCGTGCTCCGCGTAGCTGTGCACCGTGAGGCCCACCTGGTGGCTGGTGCGGTACCAGACCTTGCCGCTGATCTCCTCGCCCGTGCCCAGCGTCACCTGGTACGGCTCACCCGCCGCCGGGAGGTCGGCGAGCCCCAGCTTCTCGATGGCTGAGCCGTTTCCCTCGGTCAAGTGCAGGAACAGGGTATGCCGCTTGCCGTGCGGGTGCCGTTCCAGGGCGAAGCGGAGCTGCTGCAGGAACGTCAGCCAGCCCTGCGTGATGTCCTCGTCCCAGGCAGCCCACTCGGAGTCATGGTCCACGGCGGAGCGGGTGACACTGACCCGGGTTCCACCGGCCTCCGGGTGGAGCTCAAACGTGTCCCCGCCGTGCACGGTAAGGCTGGTGTGGTCCGGTGCTTCCTGCACATCGCTGGAGAAGTAGATCTCCTTAATCTCGGACTCGAGGTCCTCGGACTGCCAGCCATGCCACTGGGCCACCTTGGACGGTTCACGCAGCATGGTCCAGACCTGCGGCGCGTCGGCGTTGATCACTACGCTGAGATTGTTGGTCATAGCCCCGAATGTACGCCCCGGAAACTGCCCCGGGTAGGGGCAATTTCCCCCGTCAGGCAGATGCCCGGAAGCTCAGGAGCGGACGGCCTCCAGCTCGTTGCTGATGCGCCGTTCCAGCTCCGACATCCCGATGGTTTCCGAGCCGCCGTGCGCCCGCAGGAAGAGCAGGGACTCCAGCCGCAGCAGCCGCCATTCGCGCTCGGCGTCATGGTTGGAGTTATCGATGGAGCGGAAGATTTCCTTGTCGTACAGGTTGGGTTCGTTGAGCGAGCGCTGCCGCACCTTGGCGGCCATCCGCGCCTTGAACGGGTCCGTTTCCTGGTTCTCCGGCGTGCGGATCAGCTTCTCGTACACCTCAGCGCGTTTGTCCTGGCCGTCCTGCCGGCAGATGTAGCTGGCCAGCGCCAGGGACGCCTCCACAGAGGTCCACCGGCCCGGGTTCCCGTCATAGGGCAGCACGGTCAAAAGGTCCGCCACGGACAGTGCGCCGTCGGCGTCCTTCAGGGTGATAAACAGTTCGTGCGCCAGGTCGCTGAGGTCCTTCAGGCAGCTTCCGGACTTGAAGTTCACGCCCTTGGACAGCCGGTCGGTCAGGAGCAGGACGCCCTCTGCGTCCGGGTGCGCCTCGGCGGCGGCTTCCACCACGGACTCGGGGGTGCCGGAAGGGGCCGGGATGAGCGCGAGTTCCTCCTCGCTGGGCCCGGTCACCGCGGGCGGCAGCGGCGGGAGGGGAGGCACGACGACGGCGGGGGAAACGGCGATAGGCCCGGTTCCGGGGCCGGGCTGCTCCTGCCGTCCGTCCTTGGGCGCGGCGGCTTCCGCCGGCGGGGTGGGCTCCGGAAGGTTTGCCGACAGCGGAAGCTGTGTGACGTCGTCGTGCGCTCCGTCCACCACCGTGACCATGGTGCCGATGGCCACCCGCAGCGTTCCGCCGCCGGAAAGGCTTGCCAGCACCAGTGCCGGGGAGCCGAAGTCGTCGTGCTCGAGCTCCACCTGGTCGATTTCGGCAGTGCGCCGGCCGTCGGGGAGGAGGATGTGGCTGCCGGTGGTCAGAGATCCAGCCTGCTGTTCACTGTGGTGCCTGGCGGCTGGTGATTCGGTCATGGGAGTCCTTAAGTTCTCTTGCGGTCCGCCCTACAGTCTACAAAGGCGGGCGCCTAAAACCGGGGACCCCCACGTCCCGGCGGGGTGCCTAGAAGCCCACGCCTGCGAACGCCAGGGCCTGCCGGATGAGGCCGCCGCGGCCGCCGGAAAATTCCATCTGGACGCCCGGGCTGAGGACTTCCTCGGGGGTCATCCAGGTCAGTTCCAGGGCGTCCTGGCGGGGCTCGCACTCGCCCGTCACCGGGATGACGTAGGCCAGCGACACGGCGTGTTGCCGCTCGTCCGTGAACCCTGTCTGGGAGGGCGCGGGGAAGTATTCGGCCACCGTGAACGGCACGGGGCTCAACGGCAGCTGCGGGAACGCCAGCGGACCCAGGTCCTTTTCCATGTGGCGCAACAGGGCGGCGCGGATGGTTTCGCGGTAGATGACCCGGCCGGACACCAGGGAACGCACCATGGTCCCGTCCGAATCCGCCTGCAGCAGCGTGCCCACCTCGTTGACGTACCCCAGCGGATCCAGCCTGACCGGTACGGCTTCCACGTACACCATGGGCAGCCGCCCCCGCGCCTCAAAGAGGTCTTCTTCAGAGAGCCAGCCGGGATTCGGGTCAGGTGTGCGCACGTTCATGCTTAAGTTCTACCCCATGGGGCGTCGCTGGGAGATCCACACCGTGGCGGGCGCGTTGGGGCTGCCCGCGTCGGGATTTGCCACGTGGAGGGTGCTTCCGAACGCCTCCTCGGTGAGGCTGGCGGTGAAACCGGCCGCGGTGAGCCGGTCCCGCAACGGTTCCAGGCCGCCGTCGTATTCAAAGCCCAAACCCGAGCGGGGTGCCCCTGCTGCCGGACGCACCAGGAGGACGCCGCCGTTCTTGGCCGTGAAGTCCGCGGTTTCGTCGTTGTCGGGGACGGGACGGGGGCGGGCGCCCACATGCAGCAGCGTGCGGACGGCTCCCTCCGGGTCCGCCGTGTACCAGACCGCGACGACGGCCAGGGCGGGGTCGGCGTCAGCGCACTGGGCGGCGTGGGCTGCTTTGTCGGCCATGAAACTGAAGCCGTCGGGGGCGCTGATCCGGCACGTTTCGCCGTGGGCCGCCGTGACCAGCTCAGCAGGCCGCGTTCCTTCCCCCTGCACTCCATCCTCTTCCTGCGCGGACAGGTTGGTGCGGCGCGCGAATTCGGCGACGTCGCCCACCTCCACCGCGAATACGGTGTGGCCGTCCTGCCCGGACCCGGCCTCCGCCCCGTGGAGCGCCAGCCGGCCCGACGCGGAATCGAAAACCTGCCAGCCGCCGTCGTCCTCTGTCTGCACCATCCCCAGAGCGGTGAGGAACTGCTTCCAGGAGTCAGTGCGTGAGGTGAAGTGGACGGGGCGGACTCGAAGCATGGCGTTGTCCTTCGGGCTGGGGGACGGTCTGTAGGGCCATAATGCCACCTGAAGATCCGGTGCACACGGGGCTTGTGGCCTGCCATTCCACAGGCAGAATTAGGCCATGGCCGATGACCTTGAGGAATTGCTGGTGCCGGATGCCGCTGCCTGGCGCGCCTGGCTGGAGGAAAACCACAGCACCAGCCCGGGCGTGTGGCTGGTCCTGCACAAGAAGGGCGGGACGGTGACGGGCCTGGACTACGCGGCCGCACTGGACGAGGCACTGTGCTTCGGCTGGATTGACGGTCAGGGCCGGCGCCGCGATGACGAAAGCGTGTTCCAGCGGATGACCCCGCGCCGCCCCCGCAGCATCTGGTCCGCACGGAACGTGGGGCACGTCGCCCGGCTGGAAGAGGCCGGCAAGATGACCGAGGCCGGCCGGGCGGCAGTGGAGGCGGCCAAGGCGGACGGCCGCTGGGAAGCGGCCTACGGCGGGCAAGCCGATGTGCAGGTTCCCGAGGACCTGGCCGCCGCCATCGCTGCAAACCCGGCCGCCCAGGCGATGTTCGATGTGCTCACCAAAACCAACCTGTTCTCCCTGGTGTACCGGACCAACTCGGCGAAGCAGGCCGCAACGCGGGAGCGCAGGATCGCCGGTTTCGTTGAGATGCTGGCCCGCGGTGAGACGCCCTATCCGCAGAAGAGGCGGCCCGCCGGGCTGGACTAGGGGAGGCCTGCGGCGGTTACGGCCGCGGCAGCCTCCAGCGCCATCCATGCCTGCAGTTGGGTGGCGAGCTCGACGGCGGCCCCCGGCGGATACGTCGCGGCCGCCGGTTGGGCCGCATGCATCGAGAAAATACTCCTGCCCTGCAGCCGCGCATTGGCCTCGCTGGGGCCAACCGGGCGGCGGCCGGACCAGAACGCCTCAGCAGTGTCCGTCACCAACCGGGCGGCTGTGGCACGGGTGGCGTGGGGAAGCCGGGTATCCGCTGCGGCAAGGGCCAGGTAACGGCAGAGGATCCCGGTGAAGAGGCCGCCGTCGCCGGTTCCCTCGCAGCGGAGCACCGAGCGCTGGGCTGCACTGCTATCCGGGCCGGCGGGAACCGTCAGCAGCTGCTGCACCGCGTCCACCAGGACGGCGGCCCGCGCCAGGTTCGCTTCGCCGCCCAGCTCCAGGAGCGCGCCCAGCACCGGGCCCTGGTTGTAGGTGTACACCGCCCGTTCCACCACCACGTCGCCGGCCGGGTTGAGGCGGACGCCGTCCAGGTAGAGGCCCTGCCCGGCGTCGAACAGGGTTGCATCCAGCCAGTCCAGCAGCGCCTGTGCCTTGATCGGCTGGCCCGTGCGGGCATAGAACAGTGCCACCGGCGCTGTGGCGGGGGTGTTCTTGAAGTCCCGCTTCTTGCTCCAGAACGTGCCGCCGCCCAGGTCGTCGGTGCAGGCCGCGTCGAACTGCAGCGCCAGCGACGCGCGGACTTTGGCGTTGCGGCGGCGGCCGGGGCGCCGTGTCTCCTCGGCCAGCCGGTCCAGCCGCAGGGTGGCCAGGGCAAGCCAGGCCATGTCGTCGTAATAGCTGTTCACAAAGGTCAGGGCGTTGCGGAGCCTGATGCCCGTCACCAGCCGCGAGGCCAGGTGGCCTGCGCTGGGCCGGTCCGGGCCGTCGAACCGGGCCGCGGGGGTCGCTCCGCTACCCAGTTCCCTCCTGCCGGTGTCCACCAGGCAGTCCACGTAATGCGCCTGCCACCAGTAGTGCCACGGGAGCGCCATAGCGGCGGCAGGCCGGGCCCGCCGTAGCAACGCGAACCACCGGCTGCCCGGATGGGCGGCTTGATCCTGTTGTTCCTGCTGGGCCTGCCGGCCCGGGTGCCTGCCCTGCCACAGCACCGCGCCCAGGTGGGTGCCGGGGAGGAACAGCAGCTTGTGGCCGAACAGGGCGGTGACGGAGCGGGCCGCATGGTTTGCCCTGTCTGGCCAGGCGGTCATGGAGGTGCTGCTGGACGTCATGCCGTCCACCCTAACCGTGCCGACGGGGAGGCCAAGGCAACGGGGCCTGTGCGAAGGGTGCGGCCCCGGGCGATTTCAGTTAACATTCATTAACTGTTGCTCGAGGCCGCGCCGCGGCATGGGGACACGCGCATCAAGGAGGATGTATGGACATCAAAGGCAGCGTCGCACTGGTGACAGGCGGTGCGTCCGGGCTGGGAGCGGCCACCGCACGGAGATTGTTCGACGGCGGCGCTTCGGTGGTGCTCGTCGACCTGCCGTCCTCGAACGGGCAGGCAATGGCGGACGAACTCAACGGCCGCGCCGAAGCCGGCCAGTCCGCCGTCTTCGCCCCGGCGGACGTGACCAGCGAGGCTGACGTGCGGGCCGCCGTCGGGACCGCCGCGGGAATGGGCCCGCTCCGGATCGTGGTGAACTGCGCCGGGATCGCCACGCCCGGCAAGGTGCTGGGACGCGACGGTGTGCTGCCCCTGGACACATTCAGCCGCGTCATCCAGGTGAACCTGGTGGGCACGTTCAACGTCCTGCGGCTGGCCGCCGAAGCCATGGTGGCCACCGAGCCCGCCGCCACCCCGCTGGGCGGCCCCGAACGCGGGGTCATCATCAACACGGCCTCCGTGGCGGCCTTCGACGGACAGATCGGCCAGCCCGCCTACTCCGCGTCCAAGGGTGCAGTGGCGGCGATGACCTTGCCCATCGCCCGGGAGCTGGCGCGATCGCTGGTCAGGGTGGTCACCATTGCTCCGGGCATCTTCGAGACACCCATGATGGCCGGGCTGCCGCAGGAAGCGCAGGATTCACTCGGCGCCCAGGTCCCGCACCCTTCCCGGCTGGGCAAGCCGGAGGAATACGCCAACCTGGTGGCGCACATCGTGGACAATGCCATGTTGAACGGCGAAACCATCCGCTTGGACGGTGCCATCAGGATGGGACCGAAATGAGCGCCCCGGACCTTTCGCTGTTGCCGGCCGCGGACTTCTTCGCGGTGGAATCGATGCTGGGCCAGGCCGAACGGAACAAGCTGGCCGAGCTGCGGGACTTCCTGGCGGCCGAGGTTGCCCCTTACGCCGGGGACTGGTGGAACAAGGCCGAGTTTCCGGCGCACATCCTGCCCAAGCTGGCCGCCCTGGAACTGAGCACGCCCGTGCACCGCGGCTACAGCCACCTCTTCGCCGGACTGGTCATCGCGGAGATAACCCGGGTGGACACATCCCTGGCCACCTTCTTCCTGGTCCATCACGACCTCTTTGTGGAATCCCTCCACACCTTCGGCACCGAGGACCAGAAGGAGCGGTTGCTCGCTGACGCGTCGGAGTTGCGCACCACCGGTGCCTTCGCGCTCACCGAACCCCTCCACGGGTCCGACGTGGCCGGCGGCATGGAGACGCGTGCCAGGCGGGTTTCGTCGATGACAGGAGAAGCGGACGACGACGGCGACGCCTGGGTGCTCAACGGTGCCAAGCGCTGGATCGGCAACGGGACGTTCTGCGACTACATGCTGGTATGGGCCCGGGACGAGGCGGACGGCGCGGTCCGGGGCTTCATCGTCGACGCCACTTTGCCGGGGGTCAGCCGGAGCAGGATCGAGAACAAGATCGCCCTGCGCACGGTGCAGAACGCGAACATAGAGTTCCGCGACGTCCTGGTGCCGGAAGCGGACCGCTTTGCCCGCATCAACAGCTTCGAGGACACCAAGGAACTGCTCCGCAGCTCCCGGATCATGGTGGCCTGGCAAGCGGTGGGCCAGCAGCTGGCAGCGTTCGACGTTGCCCGGCAGTACGCGGTGGAACGCCACCAGTTCGGCCGGCCGCTGGCCCATTTCCAGCTGATCCAGCAGCAGCTGGTGACCATGCTGGGCAACGCGGTGGCCAGCATGTCCATGATGGCCGGGATCGCCAGGCTGCAGGACCAGGACGCCGCCGACATGCCGCAGGTGGCCCTGGCCAAGTCCTACCTCAGTGCCCGGATGCGCGAAACCGTGGCGCTGGGCCGGTCGATTTTGGGCGGAAACGGCATCGTCACCGACTACCGGATGGCCAAGATCTTCGCCGACGCAGAGGCCATCTACACCTACGAGGGGTCATTCGAGGTCAACACCCTGATCGTGGGCCGGGCCATCACGGGCATTTCGGCCATTTCCTGAACTTCCCCGGGCGCTAGGCGGGATAGGGCTGCTTCTCGCCGGCCTCCACCCGCACGTCCAGGCTGTTGTTCTTCACGGGCATGGGGCAGGTGCCGAAGGGGGTGAAGGCGCTGGGGTAGTTGATGGCCCGGTTGAAATCGAGGACCACGGAACCGTCGGGCCGCGGCCTGGAGAGGGAAAGCTTCCGCCAGTCATCTGTGGTGTCCCCGTTGGTTTCGTCGTGGAACGTGACGGTCAGGGCGCCGAGTTTCTCTTCCTCCGCCTGCAGCCGGAACTCGTGGCTGCTGCCGGGCAGGCTGAAGACTACCTCGCCCACGCTGCGGTGCACGCCGTCCACCAATGGGTTCGCGGTGCCGATCGGTACGTCCACCGGCGCAGGGTAGGGCTCAAACCGGCCCGTCACTTCCCATTCCGGGTTGAAGGGGTAAGTGGGGACGGCGTCGAATTCCGTGAAGACCGGTGAGGCGTTGTCCCGGGTGCGGATGGCGTACCGCCCGCCGCGCATGGCCAGTTCCACCACCACCTGGTCCCCGTCCGGCCCGCCGAACTGCACCCACATCAGCGACTCCTCGTCCGCCAGGACGGCGGACAGGGTGCCGTCCACCCGTTCGCCCGTCTCCACCAGCGTGAGCCCGTCTGAAGGGACCGCGGTGAGGAACGCCGTCGTGCCCTTTGCGTCAGTGGACCACAACCCCGGGGCGAGGTCGACGGCGGCGGGGGAGTCCCCAAGCCACTGGAAGGAGGTGAGGGTGAGCCAGCCATGGGGCGAGGCCAGGGCCTTGTCCCGGTTGGTGCGGAAACGGTGCCAGCGCTCCACTTTCGCGGCTGGGGCGGTGGCCGTTGGTGCTGCGGCAGTTGAAGTTGGGGCGGCTGGGGTGGTGGCCATGGTTCCTTCCGTTGCGTGTGCTCCCGCTACAACCGCAAGAATGGCGTGTTCATTCCGTACCAAGTCCTCTTGTTCCATGTGGTGCGGAGAGTAGCGTTCTGCCATGAAGATCGCAGTTCTTGGCACGGGCACAGTAGGGCGCACCCTGGCAGCCGCGTTCAGCGCGTTGGGGCACCAGGTGGTTTTGGGCACGCGGGATCCTGGCGAAACCGCCGGCCGGACCAGCCCGGATCCCATGGGCGGTCCGCCATTCAAGGAATGGCAGGCAGGGCACGGCGACATCCTGCTGGGCACCTTCGCGGACGCTGCGGGTGACAGTGAGCTGGTGGTCAATGCCACGAACGGCGCCGCATCCCTTGCGGCCCTGGGCGCGGCAGGCGCCGCACGGCTGGCGGGAAAAGTCCTGGTGGACGTGTCCAACCCGCTCGACTTCTCGCAGGGGATGCCGCCGGTACTGAACCCGGTCAACACGGAAAGCCTGGCTGAGCGGATCCAACAGGCGTTTCCCCTGGCCAGGGTGGTGAAGACGCTCAACACCATGAATGCCGGACTGATGGTGGATCCGCGCCGGCTGGCGGATGGAGACCATTCAGTGTTCGTCTCCGGCGACGACGCCGAAGCCAAAAAGGTTGTCACCGGCCTGCTGGAATCGCTGGGCCACCGGGACATCATCGACCTGGGCGACATCACCACGGCCCGCGGCGCCGAGATGGTGCTGCCGCTCTGGCTGCGGTTGTTCGGCGCGCTGGGGACCCCTGATTTCAACTTCAAAGTCATCCGCCGGGTTTGAATGGGGAGGTGGACATCCTTGGCGGAGTGAATCGGGAGTGGCTGGCGGCGCTCACCTGGATAGCCGCCGCGGCTGCCGGCGCGGGCGTGCTGGTGTGGCGGCGAAGAAGAGTGGACCTCGCGGCGCTCGCCGCCGTCGTCGTCTTTATGGCAGTCAACATCGGTGCCGGCATCTACGTCCTGAACCACCTGGCGGACGGCCGCTGGGGCGGGGATGCGCAGGCCAAGCTCGCTCCGCCGTCGCTGTCCGGGACCCCTGTGGTGGGCCAGTTCCTGGAGCCCCTTGAGAGAGCGATGGCCGGAATGGCCGGCAGCGTCAACGACTTCATCGACTTCCAGGCCGCACTGCCTGTTGCACTGGGCTTCTTCGCGGCCGCAGGCTGGGCGCTGGCCGTTTCCGTCCCGCTGGCGCTGGCAGCCGCAGCAGTGCAGGCCCGGCTTGCACGCCGCCGGAAGGCCGAGGCTGTCGCATGGCAGGACGAGGTGGAAAAACTACGCAGGGAACTCGAAGCCGTCAAACGCCACGTGGGTATCACGACATCTTTTGAGACGGATTCCACTGCCGCGCAGGAGCGGGGGTAGCATCTTTAGCTAGTAACGTGGCTCACAGTATCCAGCGCAGTGTACGAGCCAAGTCCGAACCCCTCGAAAGATTGTTTCAATGGCTCACACTGCAACACCCCCCGAAACCGATCTTGCCTCCGAACTGCGCGCGGACGTCCGGCGCGTCTCCACGCTGCTGGGCGAGTCCCTGGTCCGCCAGCACGGGCCGGAGCTCCTGGACCTCGTGGAGCAGGTCCGGCTCCTGACCAAGGAATCCAAGGAAGCGGCGCGGGGCGGTGCGCACGCCACCGGTCCCTGGAGCGCGCACGACGTCGTTGCCCAGGTCCGTGAACTCCTCGGCTCCCTGCCCATCGAGCAGGCAACCGACCTGGTCCGTGCCTTCGCGTTCTACTTCCACCTGGCCAACGCCGCAGAACAGGTCCACCGCGTCCGCGGCCTGCGGACCCGCGCCGAAAAGGACGGCTGGCTGGCCAAGACCGTGGCGGACATCGCCGCGCAGGCCGGACCCGACGTCCTGCAGGAAGTGGTCAACGGCCTGGATGTGCGCCCCATCTTCACGGCACACCCCACCGAAGCCTCCCGCCGCTCGGTCCTGGACAAGATCCGCAAGCTCTCCGACGTCCTGTCCCAGTCCACCGCGGAAGGGTCCACGGCCCGGCGCCGGCAGGACCGGCAGCTGGCGGAGATCATCGACCAGATGTGGCAGACGGATGAGCTGCGCCAGGTCCGCCCCACCCCGGTCGATGAGGCCCGGAACGCCATTTACTACCTGGGCGGCATCCTCACCGATGCCATGCCCGAAATGCTGTCCGAACTCTCAGAGCTGTTGGGCGAGCACGGCGTCACCCTTGCCTCCAAGGACGCCCCCATCCGGTTCGGCTCCTGGATCGGCGGTGACCGCGACGGCAACCCGAACGTCACCGCGGCCGTGACCCGGGAAATCCTGCAGATCCAGAACCAGAGTGCCATCCGGATCAGCATTGGGATGATCGACGAACTGATCTCCATCCTCTCCAACTCCACTGCACTGGCAGGCGCGGACGAATCGCTGCTGAAGTCCATCGACGAGGACCTGCAGAAGCTCCCCGGCCTGGACAAGCGCGTCCTGGAGCTGAACGCCCAGGAGCCCTACCGGCTCAAGCTCACCTGCATCAAGGCCAAGCTCATCAACACCGGCAAACGCGTGGCTGCGAACTCCAACCACGAACACGGCCGTGACTACAGCGGCACGGACGAACTGCTGGCAGACCTGCACCTGCTGGAGCTGTCGCTCCGCAACCACTCCGCAGCGCTGGCTGCCGACGGTTCCCTGGCCCGGGTGCGCCGCGCCATCGCCTCCTTCGGCCTGCACCTGGCCACGCTGGACATCCGCGAGCATGCAGACCACCACCACGACGCCGTGGGGCAGTTGATGGACCGGATCGGCGGCCCTGGGCTGCGCTACGCCGAGCTGAGCCGCGAGGAACGCTTTGAGGTGCTTGGCTCCGAGCTGGCCTCCCGCCGTCCGCTGTCCGGCCACCCCATCAAGCTCGACGGTGCCGCCGACGGCACGTACGACGTCTTCCGGGAGATCCGCCGCGCCCTGCGCCTGTACGGCCCGGACGTCATCGAGACCTACATCATCTCCATGACCCGCGGTGCCGACGACGTCCTGGCCGCCGCCGTACTGGCCCGCGAGGCCGGACTCATCAACCTTTTCGGTGACAAGCCCTACGCCAAGCTCGGCTTCGCGCCGCTGCTGGAGACCGTGGAGGAACTGCGGGCCTCCGCCGAGATCATTGACCAGTTGCTCTCCGATCCCTCATACCGCGAACTGGTGCGGCTGCGCGGGGACGTCCAGGAAGTGATGCTGGGCTACTCGGACTCCAACAAGGAATCCGGTGTGATGACCAGCCAGTGGGAAATCCACAAGACCCAGCGGAAGCTGCGTGATATCGCCGCCAAGCACGGTGTCCGCGTACGCCTGTTCCACGGCCGCGGCGGTTCCGTAGGCCGCGGCGGCGGACCCACCTACGATGCCATCCTGGCCCAGCCCAACGGTGTCCTGGAAGGCGAGATCAAGTTCACCGAGCAGGGTGAAGTCATCTCCGACAAGTACTCCCTGCCGGAGCTCGCCCGCGAAAACCTGGAGCTGTCGCTGGCCGCTGTGCTCCAGGGGTCCGCCCTGCACCGTGACCCGCGCACCTCAGAGGACCAGCGGGAACGCTACGGGCACGTCATGGAGGTGATCTCGGACGCCGCCTTTGACCGGTACCGGAAGCTGATCGACCATCCCGACCTGCCCGCCTACTTCATGGCCTCCACGCCTGTAGAGCAGCTGGGTTCCCTGAACATCGGTTCCCGCCCGTCCAAGCGCCCGGATTCGGGTTCCGGCCTGGGCGGCCTGCGCGCCATCCCGTGGGTGTTCGGCTGGACCCAGTCCCGGCAGATCGTGCCGGGCTGGTTCGGTGTGGGATCCGGTCTCAAGGCCGCCCGCGAGGCCGGCCACTCCGCCCAGCTGGTGGAAATGATGGACCACTGGCACTTCTTCCGCTCCGTGCTGTCCAACGTGGAGATGACACTTGCGAAGACGGACATGGACATCGCCGGCTACTACGTGTCCACCCTGGTCCCGGAGGAACTCCACCACCTCTTCCGGACCATCCGCGAGGAGTACGAGCTCACCGTGGCCGAGGTGCGAAAGCTCACCGGCGAGGACATCCTCCTGGACGCGCAGCCAACCCTGAAGCGCTCCCTGGAAATCCGCGACCAGTACCTGGACCCCATCAGCTACCTGCAGGTGGAACTGCTGCGCCGCATCCGGACAGAATCCGAAATCAGCGGGGCCGAACCCGACGAACGCCTCCAGCGGGCCATGCTCATCACCGTCAACGGCGTGGCAGCCGGCCTCCGCAACACCGGGTAACCCTCCAACCCGGCGTTTGGATAGGGTGGAGGGCATGCCTTCCTTCCAGACCCGCCTCAAGATCACCGGGCTTCGGCCGGGCAATCCGCCGGAGTCCGTCATGGACGCGGCGGTGGAGGCGCTGGGTACCCGACACCATGTGGAGGCGCACCAGCTCCAGCTCGCCGGAGGCGTGCCGCAGCTGAACCTGCGCTTCCTCGTGGAGGCGAGTGAATACAGCGGCGAGAACCGCCAGGCGGTGGAATCGGCAGCCATGATGCGCGACGCCGTCGAACGCGTTGCGCTGACGGGTGCACTGAGCGTGCTGCGGCGCAGCCGCGGCAAGTGGCTGCCCGTCTAGCCTGCGTCGGGGATGGGCTCGTCCTCCACCGGCGAGCGGTTGCCGCGCCGGCGGGTGACGATGATGCCCACGACGGCGCCGATCACCAGGCCCAGCGCCACGCCTATGAGGGAGCTGGCCCAGAACGGCAGCTTGGTGGTTGAACCGGTGAAGTACCCCAGGCCCACCAGCCAGCACGCCCACAGGACCGCTCCCAGACCGGCGCACAGGCCGAAGCCCCGGACCGAAACGTTGGCCACGCCAGACGCCGCCGAAGTGGCAAGCCGGCCGCCGGAGATGAACCGGGCGCCGATGATGGTTCCGTAGGTGGAGGACCGCCCCGCCTTGGCCAGCGCCGAATGAATGCCGGCATGGACGCGCCGGCCCCACTTCCAGCGGTCCAGCACATGGCTGAGGCGACGCCGGAAGAGATGGAACACCACCATGTCACCCAGCCAGGACGCCACGGCTGCGAGCACCAGCACCAGGAACACGTTGGCCCGACCGTCCGCGGACAGCGCGCCGCCGGTAATCACCACCATTTCGGACGGGATGGGCGGAAAAATGGCGTCGCCGATCACCATCGGGACGACCCATAAATAGAAGGTCGCTCCCCAGCTGTCGATGCTGCCGAAGTCCATTGCCACAACGTACCGCACTTGGGAAACTGGCGGCATGCGGATCTCTGTTCTGCAGGGCGACATTACGCAGCGGCGGGTGGACGTGGTGGTGAACGCCGCCAACGCGTCACTGCTCGGCGGCGGGGGAGTGGACGGAGCGCTGCACCGGGCCGCCGGGCCGGAGCTGCTGGCAGCGTGCAGAGAACTGCGGGAAAGCGCGTTGCCGCACGGCCTCCAAACCGGCGCCGCCGTGGCGACCCCCGCGTTCCAGCTGCCCGCCCGCTGGGTGGTGCACACAGTGGGGCCCAACCGGCATGCGGGCCAGACCAACCGTGCGCTCCTGGTGTCTTGCTTCAGCGAAAGCCTGCGGCTGGCCGACACTTTGGGTGCGCAGGAGATGGCCTTTCCCGCGGTGGGAGCCGGAGCCTACGGGTGGAGCGCGGCGGCTGTGGCGCAGGCAGCGCAGGACGCTGTGGCAGGGTTCCGGTCCTCGCACCCGGACAGCGGTCTGGAGCTGGTGGAGTTCGTACTGCACACCGCCGGGGTCGAGGCCGTGTTTAGGGAAGTGCTCGGGGTTTAAGGACGGGCCAGAAGTTTAGGGATGTGCCCGGACCGCTTCGCTGAGCTCCAGGCCGCTGCGGTACTCCACGGGCTCCCCCGAGATAGGGTCCACGAAACGGATGCCGCGGGCCAGGAGTTGGAGCGGCTTGGCGTAATCGTCCGGGGCCTTGTCCAGCAGGTCCGGGTAGAAGGCGTCGTTGACGATCCCCAGTCCCAGGGAAGCCATGTGGACGCGCAGTTGGTGGGTCTTGCCGGTGTGCGGTTCCAGCCGATACCGTGCGAGGCGGTGGGCACCCGAGGTTCCGGCCGCACCCACAGCCGTGCCGCCGTCGAACGTTTCCAGCCGCTCAATCCTGGTTTCAGCGTTCGGCTCGCCGTCGACGACTTCCGCCAGCAGGTAGCTGCGGGACTTGGTCATCCGGTTCCGGACCACCACGGGAAATTCGACGGCGGGGTATCCCGGCGCGGGCTCGGCGGCGGAAACGCACTCGTACTCTTTCTGCACCTGCCGTTTCTCGAACAGCACCTGGTACTTGCCGCGCGTTAGCGGATTGGTGGAGAAGAGCAGGACGCCGGCGGTCATGCGGTCCAGCCGATGCATGGGGATCAGGTCCGGCAGGTCCAGCTGGTTGCGCAGCCGGACCAGGGCGGACTCCTGGATGTAGGTGCCGCCCGGCGTGGTGGGCAGGAAATGTGGCTTGTCCACCACCAGCAGGTGCTCGTCCTGGTGCAGGATGCTGAGCTCCACCGGCAGGCGGGTTTCCGGGGGCAGCGTCCGGTAGTACCAGATGAAGGTGTGGTCCTCCAGCTTGGTGTGCCGGGTCAGGGGCACGCCGCCCTCGCCCACGATCTCGCCGGCGTCGAACCGGTCCTCGATGCCCTGCGGATCGATGTGGCCCCACCGGTGCATCATGTAGTCCATCGCAGTGTTCCACGGACCCTCGTCCGGAAGCCGCAGGCGGGTGGCGTTGACGCCGTCGCGCACGGGGAGGGGGGATTGCATCACCGGTCCATTCTACCGGTGCCGAATATTGTCCTTCCTTTGAAGGCTCCCGTGACCGGTGCCTCCCCAAACCGCCGGAACGGTGCGGGGACGCCGTACCGTTCCCGGGGTTCCCGCACCGTTCCGGCGACCTCCGTGGGGAAGTTGTTCCCGGATCAGGCGATGGCGATGGCGGGCGCCTGGGTCAGTGAGCGCCGAAGCTGGGGTGCGGCGTCGAGTTTGTCCTGGGCGGCCCGCAGGGCCAGCACCGCGGTCTCCAGCTTCGCCGGCGGGAGCGTGAAGGGCAGCCGCAGGTTGCGTTCGAATGCGCCGCCGATCCCGAACCGGGGGCCTGCCGCCAGCCTGATGCCAAAGTCCGGCGCCAGCACGGTAAGCGCCGTGCTGATGGGTCCGGGAAGCCTGCACCACACGGACAGGCCGCCGGGAGGCGGCGTCACCTGCCACGTCGGGAGGTGCTCCGCGAGGAGGCCGAGCAGTGCGGAGCGGTTGCGGCGCAGCGTCTGCAGCAGTGCGGGCAGTGGTTCTTCCAGGGCCCGGACCAGGTGGGCAGCGGCCAGTTGCTCCATGACGGGGCCGCCAAGGTCCAGGGTGGTGCGGGCTGCGGCGAAGCGCTGGATCATCGGTTCCGATGCCCGGATCCAGCCGGTGCGCAGGCCGCCCCAGTGGGACTTGCTCAGCGATCCGATGGACACAACAGAGCTGCTGAACCCGGCAAGGGGAGTTGTGGCAACGCCGTCGAGGTTGAGGTCCCGGAGCGTCTCATCCGCCACCAGCACGGTTCCGGCCGCCGCGGCGGCGCGGGCCAGTCGGCGGCGCTGGGCATCAGGCATGATCATGCCCGTGGGGTTGTGGAAGTCCGGGACCACGTATGCAAGTTTTGGCTGTTGCTGCGCCATGGCGGATTCCAGTGCCGGCAGGTCCCAGCCGGACTCCGCGAACGACACCGGTACCGGCCTGCACCGGGCCGAGCGGACGGCATCCAGCGCATGGGGGTAGCTCGGGTGCTCCACCAGGATGCGGTCCTGCCGGTCGGCGAGGGTGCGGATGATGATGGTCAGGGCGTGCTGGGCGCCGGACGTCACCATGATCTGGCCTGGGTGGGTCGGCACTCCGGCTGCTGAATACCGGTCCGCCACCGCTTGGCGCAGCGGCAGCAGTCCCAGGGCGTCGTACCCGAAGCCGGGGAGCAGGGCGGGAAGCTCGGTCAGGGCCGCGGCAAAGGCCCGGTGCACCACCTCGCCGCTCGCGGGCAGCGCGGAATATGCCAGGTCGATAAGTCCCCCAGGCGCAGCCAGCCCGGGCGCAGTGAGCCCGGGTGCGGTGAGCCCTGGCGCCGGGGGGACGGCGGACGGCGGCTGGGGACCGAAGAGTGCCGGGCCGAACGGAGTGAGTTCGGGAATGCGGGTCTTGCCCCGGCTCCCTTGCCCGCTGCTGAGGAACCCCTGCTCGCGGAGGGAGGCGTAGGCCGCGGTCACCGTGGTGCGGCTGACTGCCAGGGCATCGCACAGCGAACGCTCACTGGGCAGGGCAGTATCGAGCGGTATCCGACCATCCAGGATGAGCAGCCGCACCACGTCGGCCAGTTCACGGTAGGCCGGTCCCGTTCCGCTGTTCCAAGGGCCAAGGAGGCGGGATAAGGAGAGGGCGGTAAGGGCGGCGGCCATGTAGCCAGTATCTCAGACTGGATATGTAAACAAATGCCAGTTGGTTGCGAACATGGTTGCATGATGACCCGCAGATTGATCCAGCTCTTCACCGGCCTCGCCTTGTACGGCATCTCCTTGGCCATGTTCATCCGCGCCGGCCTGGGCCTGGATCCGTGGGACGTCTTCCACCAGGGGCTGGCCAACCGCACCGGGCTCAGTATTGGCCTGGTGGTCATCATCGTGAGTTTCCTGGTGTTGTTGCTGTGGATCCCGTTGCGGCAGATGCCTGGGTTCGGGACTTTGTGCAACGCCATCCTGGTCGGCGTCTTCGCGGACATCGGCCTGGCACTGCTCCCACCGGTATCCCACTTGGCCGTCCAGATTGTGCTCCTCGCCGGGGCCGTACTGGTAAACGCCATCGCCTCGGCCTGTTACATCGGGGCCGGCTTTGGGCCGGGTGCCCGTGACGGTCTCATGACTGGCCTGGCCCGCCGGACCGGATGGACCGTAAGGATGTCCCGCACGCTCATCGAGGTGACCGTGCTGGCGGCCGGCTGGCTGCTGGGCGGTTCGGTGGGCGTGGGAACGGTGGTGTACGCGCTGGCCATCGGCCCCCTGGTGCACGTGCTGCTGCCGCGCTTCACCGTGAATCCCGCACCGCGGAAGACCAGCAGTGAAAGCAGCGCGGCGAACTGTTGACTGCCCTGAACGCAGAACGTCAGCCAGGCGCAGGCTGGCATTTCGGGCAGAAGTAGATGTCTCGTTCCTCTTCGCCATTGGGCTTGCCCAGAAGTCCTCGCCGGATGGGCGTACCGCACTTCAGGCACGGCTGGCGTTCCCGGCCATACACCCAGTAGCCGGGCCTGCCGGCCATCCTGCCCACCGGCATGCCACGGGTGTTGAGGATGGTGACCCGGCGTCCCGGGCCCAGGTTGACCTCCAGGAGCTGCTTGGCGTCGGTCATCATGGTCCGGACGTCCGGCACCTCGGAGACAGGCGTAGCAGGATGCACCCCTGAAAGGAAGCACGCTTCGCAGCGGTAGATGTTGCCGATGCCCGCGAGGTTCCGCTGGTCCAGCAGCGCTACTCCGATGGGGACTTCAGGGCGGGAGCGGATGCGGCGTTCTGCCTCGTCCAGGTCCCAGTCCGGGCCCAGGAGGTCCGGGCCGAGGAAGCCGACGATGGCGTCCTCGTTAGCGGTTGCCACCACCTCCACGATGCCAAGCGAAAAGCCGACGGCGTCTGCCACTGCCGTCCGCAGCACGCACCTGGCGGTAAAGCCTGGTTTCCGCCACCTGCCGCCGGGCGGATAGACCTGCCACGTGCCTTCCATCTTCAGGTGCGAATGGATGGTCAGTCTTTTGTCTTCCGGGCTGACCACCCGCATCAGCAGGTGCTTGCCGCGGGGGACAACCTCCTTCAGGGTCCAGCCGGCCAGGTTCAGCGTGGCGAACCGGGGCACGCGGAAATCCGACGCAATTAAAGTCTGTCCCGCCAGGGCCTCATGCAGTTGGTGGGCGGCCCGCCAGACGGAATCGCCCTCAGGCACGGATCCTCAGTCCCTTCGGGGTGGAGTAGGCGCCTGCCGAGCTCAGGGCAGCAGCGACCGGGGTGTCCAGGAGGTCGTGACCGTTTACCTTCTCCATGAACAGCTTGTCCACCGCTCCGCGGGTCACCACCCCCACCAGCGCGGCAGCCGCTGCCGCCAGCACGGCGTCGTCCTCGGTGAAGGCCAGCAGGGTCTTTCCGCCGCGCTCCACGTAGAGGACCAGCGCGCCGTCCACCAGCACCACCAGCGCCCCCGCTTTCCGGCCCGGCCGGTGCCCCGTGCCGGCGTCCTCCTGCAGCGCGGGCCAGGGCAGGGCGGCACCGTAGGGGTTGGCGGGATCGGTGGCGGCGAGGGCCAGGGCCACGGGTTCGGCCTTGGCCAGTTGGTTGTCCTCGGAGTAGGAGCGGAGCCGGTCCACGGTGGCGGGAACCGCGAACTGGGCGGCGCCCAGGTGCTCGATGAAGTAGCCGCGGCGGCACCGGCCTGCTTCCTCGAGCCGCGCCAGCACCTTGTACATGAGTCCGAAGCCGCCCATGATCTGTTCCGCCATGACCGAACCTCTGGTCACCACGCCGTAACGGTCCAGCAGGAGTTCGGCGGTGGCGCGGGCATGGATAGTGGGATCGAGTTCAGGCTCCGGAAGCGCTGACCAGCGGCCTGCCGCGGTGGGCGGAGAGGCGGTACCCTGCGGTCCGTACCGCCCGCCGGCCAGTCCGGGGGAGCCCATGAGGCCGGTGCCATGGGAACGGCCCAGGCGGCTCAGCCGAGGCGCCCTGGCACGCGGTGCACGGGCTACCTGCCGGTGCGCGGTGTGGCCACCGGCGATCAGGGCGCGGACGGGGGCGAAGGTGTCGCCGGTGATCCTCCCTGCCCACGCCAGATCCCAGAGTGCTGCCACCACCTCTTGGTCGCTCAGGACGGCGTCCATGCCGCCGGCCACCTCCGTCAGTTGCCGGAAGAAGTATCCGCCGCCGTTGTTGCGCAGATGGTCCAGGAGCCGCCGGCCCGCGTCCCCCGGCTCGAACTCAGGTGCGGGGTTGAGCGTCAGCTCAGCTGAGTCCGCCAGGTGCAGGCTGATCCAGCCGTCGTTGCCGGGCAGGGGGCCTGCGCCGGACCAGAGCACTTCACCGGCGGCCATGAGTTCGTCCAGCATGGCGGGCTGGTAGTTGGACACGCGGGTGGCCAACACCAGGGGCTCCCACGCCGACGCCGGGACGGGCACCCCCGAGAGCTGGTCAATGGCCGTGATGATGCCGTCCAGTCCGCGCAGCGAGGGCTGGCCGCGGCCACCGCCTGGCGTCCTGACATGCTGCCACGCGGGCAGGAAGCGTCCGTAGGCAGCGGCATCCACAGGCTCCACTTCCGCCCGCAGGGCAGCCAGTGAACGACGGCGGAGCTTGCGCAGCACCTCGGCGTCGCACCATTCACTGGCAATGGAGTGCGGGACATCCGGCGCGGGCGCCTCAGCGGGCGAAGCGATCTCGTCAGTTGGCTGCGCTGGTTCATCAACCGGCGCTGATTCAGGAAGTGCAGTTTCATCCAACGCTGACTCTGCAAGTGCGGCTGCCGTCGAGGTGACATGTGGCCGGAATTCACCCTCCACCACGCGGCCGTCCGCTGCCAGCCGTTTCAGCGCGGTTCCCACCACGGCCACGCCCAGGCCCAGCCGGGCGGCTGCTTCGGCAGCAGTGAAGGGACCATGCGTGCGTGCGTACCGGGAGACAAGATCGCCCAGGGGATCGGCAACCGTTTCGATGAACGCCAACGGCACACCCATGGGCAACGGAACGCCGATGGCATCCCGCAGACGCGCTGCATCTTCTACAGCGGCGAAACGCTCAGCCCCGCCGATGTTGACCTTGATGGCGCGGTTGGAGCGCTGGAGGGCGGCGAGGTGCGCTGCCGCTTCTGCCACGGTGGCGGCCGGGGTTTCAGGGGCTGCGGTTTCGACGTGCCCGGTTTCGAACTGCCCGGCCTCGACGGCCCCGGTTTCGGCAGGTTCACCAACAGATTCAACCGCCGGGACGCCGCCCTGCAACCGCGCCGCGGTTTCTTCAGGGGCCAGCGGACCCAGCAGCCGCAGCAGGTCCGCGACGCCTTCCATCCCGCGTGCCCTGCGGTCCGGCGCCAGGCGCTGCAACTCACGCTCGGTGGCTTCGATGACCTTGGCATCCAGGAGTTCGCGCAGCTCCACGCGGCCCAGCAGCTCGTTCAGGAGGGTGGAGTCCAGGGCCAGGGCGGCGGCGCGCCGTTCCGCGAGCGGAGAATCGCCCTCGTAGAGGAACTGCGCCACGTAGCCGAAGAGCAGGGACTTGGCGAACGGTGAGGGCTGCTGCGTGGTGGTCTGCAGGATCCGCAGTTCCCGCCGTTCCACGGACGCGGCGATGTCCTTCAAAGCGGGCAAATCGTAGACGTCCTGCAGGCATTCGCGCACCGTTTCCAGGACGATGGGGAACGTGGGGTACTTCCGGGCCACGTCCAGCAGCTGGGCCGACCGCTGGCGCTGCTGCCACAGGGGCTGGCGTTTGCCTGGGGTCTGCCTGGGCAGCAGGAGCGCGCGGGCCGCACATTCCCGGAACCGCGACGCGAACAGGGCGCTGCCACCCACCTCCGCTGTGACGATCTGTTCCAGTTCCTCGGGATCAAAGAGGAACAGCTCGGCGCCGGGCGGCTCGTCTTCCATCATGGGCACCCGCAGCACGATCCCGTCGTCGGCCGCCATCGCCGAGCCGTCCAGCCCGTAGCGCTGGTGGAGCCGCTGCCCCACAGCCAGTGCCCACGGCGCGTGCACCGGCATGCCAAAGGGGCTGTGCAGGATCACGCGCCAGTCGCCGAGTTCGTCGTGGAACCGCTCCACCACCAGGGTGGTGTCGCTGGGGACCACCTCCGTGGCCTGTTTTTGCTCGGTGAGGTACTGGATGAGGTTGTTCGCCGCGAAGTCGTCCAGCCCGCTGGCCTTGCAGCGTTCGGCGGCGGGGCCAGCGTCGGAGGCCGAGAGCTCGCGGACAAAGGCGCCCAGCGCACGGCCCAGGTCCACTGGCCGCCCCAGGGAGTCACCCTTCCAGAACGGAAGCTTGCCGGGCTGCCCGAAGGCGGGGGAGACCAGGACACGGTCGTGCGTGATGTCCTCGATCTTCCAGCTGGTGGCACCCAGTGCGAAGACGTCGCCCACGCGGGACTCGTAGACCATTTCTTCGTCCAGTTCGCCCACGCGCCGGCCGCCTTTCGGAGCGCGGGCCGGTTTTCCGTCCTCCGCAGGGGAAGCCACGCCTTCCTGCTCGGTGCCGATGATGTAGACACCGAACAAGCCGCGGTCCGGGATGGTGCCGCCTGACGTGACTGCCAGGCGCTGGGCGCCGGGCCGGCCCTCGATGGTGCCGGCGTTGCGGTCCCAGATGATCCTAGGCCGCAGTTCAGCGAACTCATCGGACGGGTAGCGGCCCGCCAGAAGATCCAGCGTGGCCTCGAACGCTGAGCGGGGAAGCGAGGCAAAAGGGGCCGAGCGCCGGACGGTGCTGAACCATTCCTCCACATCGATGCTGCCCAGGGCGGTGGCGGCCACGGTCTGCTGGGCCAGGATGTCCAGTGGGTTGGCCGGGATGCTGAGCCGTTCGATCTTGCCGTTCAGCATTCGCTCCACGGTGATGGCGGTGTGGACAAGGTCTGCCCGGTGCTTGGGGAAAAGGACGCCCTGGGAGATCTCACCCACCTGGTGTCCGGCCCGGCCCACCCGCTGCAGCCCGCTGGCCACCGAAGGCGGCGACTCCACCTGCACCACCAGGTCCACTGCACCCATGTCGATCCCAAGTTCCAGGGATGATGTCGCCACCACACAGCGCAACCGGCCGGACTTCAGGTCGTCCTCGATGAGTGCGCGCTGGTCCTTGGAGACGGAACCGTGGTGGGCGCGCGCCAGGACGGGGTCCGCCCCCGCGGAGCTTCCGGCCTGGGCCATCATGTGGGCCGGCGTGGCGGTTGACGCGGGAACGCCCGACGCCGTTGCCTCCTGGGTGCCGGAGGCACCAGCGTGCCCTTCCGGAGTGGGATCGTCCCAGCCGCCGCCCACCGCAATCAGCTGGCGTTCGGCGTAGATTTCGTTGAGCCGGGCCGTCAGGCGCTCTGCCAGGCGCCGGGAGTTGGCGAAGACAATGGTGGACTGGTTTGCCAGCACCAGGTCGACGATCTTCTCCTCCACATGCGGCCAGATGGATGCCTGCGGCTGGAGCCCGGAGGCCGGCCCGGAATCAAACGCTCCCGCGGCACCCTGCAGGTCCGACATGTCCTCCACGGGTACGGAGACCGTCAGGTCCCAGTTCTTCCTGGCGGGCGGGGCCACGATTTCCACGGGGGCCGAACCGGCAAGGAACTGGGCCACGAGTTCCTTGGGTTCCACCGTGGCGGAGAGCCCGATGCGCTGTGCGGGTTTGGGCAGCAGCGCGTCAAGCCGCTCCAGCGAGACAGCGAGGTGTGCACCGCGCTTGGTGCCGGCCACGGCGTGGACCTCGTCAATGATGATGGTGTCCACCTCGGCAAGGGTCTCCCGGGCCTTGGAGGTGAGCATGAGGAACAGGGACTCGGGAGTGGTGATGAGGATGTCCGGCGGACTGCTCAAAAGTGCGCGGCGGTCCGCGGCAGGCGTATCCCCGGACCGGACCCCCACCGTGATCAGCGGCGCGGGAAGTCCCAGCCGCTTGGCTGTCTGGGTGATCCCGATCAGCGGTGACCGCAGGTTCCGTTCAACGTCCACGCCCAAAGCCTTAAGGGGCGAAATGTAGAGGACGCGGGTCTTGCGTTTGGGCGGACGGGCCCGTTTGCCTTTGGCGGGCGTCTCAGCTGCCGCCGATTCAGGGGCCTGGGACGCAGACGCCAGGAGCCGGTCGAGTGCCCAGAGGAAGGCGGCGAGCGTCTTACCGGAGCCGGTGGGAGCAACCACCAGCGCGTGCGAGCCGGAGGAAATAGCGTTCCAGGCCCCGGCCTGTGCGGGAGTTGGCTCGGAAAAGGCGCCCAGGAACCACTCCCGGGTGGGCCGGCTGAACTGGCCCATGGGTGCAGCTGCGCCGGAAGCACGGCTGCCGGCAGGACGCTGTTCCTGGTTCATGCCTCCATCATGCCCCAAGCCACTGACACTCAACTCCCGATGGATCAGGGTTGCGCCTGGGTTCCGGCCTGCTGCAGATCCTTGGTGGCGGGGCCCTCGAGGAGCTTGCCCTCGTTGGTGAAGCGGGAGCCGTGCAGCGGGCAGTCCCACGTTCGTTCGTTGTCATTCCAGTGCAGGATGCCGCCCAAGTGGGTGCAGACTGCGGACAGACGGCAGGTGCTTCCGTCCACGGTGGACACTGCTACCGGGCGGTTGCCGTCACGGTAGACCTTGCCCTGCCCTTCCGGCGGGGTGGCGGCAGCGGACGGACCAGTTGCCACAGGTGCCGGAGCCTGGTCCCTACCCCGTTTCAGGCCGTCGATTTTCCGGCCCTCCGCGGTCACCTTTCCCCAATCCGTGGCCATCCTGGCAGCCACGCCGGCGTTGAGCGTGACGGCGGAGAGCGCACCGGCAGGCGACGTGATGCGGTGGTGGATGGTGTCCGCCCAAGGCACCTGGCCACCGAGGATGTCCGCGGAGATGCCCAGTGCGGCGGCCACGGCATTGGTCATTCCCCACTTGTTGTACCCGGTGCCGAAGTAGATCTGGCCCTTGCCGCGGGGGAGTTTGCCGAAGAACGGCATGCCGTTGGTGGGCATGTAGTCCTGCGCCGACCATCTGTGGGTGGTGACGGCGCCGGGGTAATGCTGCCCGGCCCAGTCCAGCAGGCCGGTGAGGTGTGCCTTTTCGGACTCTGTGCGGCCTACCAGGTGGCCGTGGCCGCCCACCAGCAGCAGGTTCCTGCCGTCCACTTCGTAGTCGCGGAGGGAGTGGGTGGGCTGCTCAACGGAGATGTACGTTCCGGGCGGAGGTGCCTGGTCCTCCTGCAGCTGGAGTGCGGCCGCGTAGGAGCGGCTTGGCTTCAACTTGGCGAAATACAGGCCGCGGTCCAGGACGGGGATGCCGGTGGCCAGGACCACTTTGTCCGCCCTGACGCTGCCCCGGTCAGTCCGGACGGCGGATGGGGAGTCACCGGTGACGTCCCGGAGGCGAACGCCGCTGACGACCCGTCCGCCCCGGCTGCGGATGTCCGCCGCCAGTGCGTCAAGGACGTCCATCGGGTTGATCTGGGCTTGGTTCCGCATGCGCACGGCACCGTGTACCGGAAAGGGCAGGCCGGCGTCGCGGACGTAGTCCACGTCCAGCCCGGCGGTGGTAGCGGCGCTGATCTCTTCCCGCAGCTTTTCGGTGCCCTGGGCGGAGGCGGCGTAGGTGTAGGCGTCACGGCGCTGGAAGGACACGCCCTGTTCTTCGAGGTAGCGCAGCAGCCATGCCTGCCCTTCCCGGTTTCCGTCAACGTACGCCTGCACTTGTTTTTGGGAGTATTGGCGGGCGAGCCGGGACAGGAACGTTCCCTGCAGCAGGGTCACTTTTGCTGTGGTGTTGCCGGTGGTCACGGCGCCGGGGTGGCGGGCCTCAAGCACCAGCACACTCTGCCCGGAGCGGGCCAGCAGCAGCGCCGCGACCAAACCGGTGAGGCCGGCGCCGGCCACCACTGTGTCGTACCTCGTGTCGGGTTCGAACGGGTCAGATGTGAAAGGTTCCCTGCGGTCCAGCCAAATCGACGTCATGCGGGTCCAACCTGCCTCCGGTCCAAGGCCTTCACAGGCCAATTTGTGATGGGTCTGTTACTGACCCTTACTATCCGCGGCGGATTTGCTAAGTATACTTACGATGTCGGGGGTTAAGTCTACGGTCGAGCACCAATGGTCGTGCATCGCCCGGCAGCCAGTGATGCACCAACGACACAAGCAGGAGACATCATGACAACCATGAATTCCGGCGGTCGCACCGTAGGCCGGACCAACATCCAAAAAGCCACCCTTGCCGTAGGCGTGGTGTTCCTCCTGGTGGGGGTCCTCGGGTTCATCCCGGGCATCATTTCCAACTACGAGTCCCTGGGGTTCGCTGGACACGGGTCCGGCGCCCTGCTGCTGGGCATCTTCCAGGTTTCGATCCTGCACAACATCGTCCACCTGCTCTTCGGCATCGCGGGCATCGCCATGGCCCGCACTGCGGCAGCGTCGAAGAACTACCTGGTGGTCGGCGGCGCCATCTATCTGGTGCTGTGGCTCTACGGCCTGCTCATCGGCCAGGACAGCGGAGCCAATTTCGTGCCGGTCAACAGTGCTGACAACTGGCTTCACTTCGTCCTCGGAGTCGCCATGATCGGCCTGGGCGTGGCGCTGTCCCGCGGGACGGCGCGCACAGGCCGCACCAGCACGGCAGCCCGGTAACCACACTGCACTGCCGATAACTGACAGGACCGCCGTCGGGGGGAAACCTCCGACGGCGGCCCAGGACTACTGAAGGCGGCCCGGCTTGATAGCCGGGCCGCCTTCAGTCATTGACGGAATGGTTTGCGGGTCAGGCGGGCTGGAATGCTCCGATGGAGAGCAGGGCAATGTCTGCGTTGCTGCAGGCCGTTGTGGGCTGCGGGATGAACAGCGAGTCGGTGTCCTCCGGCGGGTAGATCCGGTAGCCGGCGGCATCCACGGGTGAGCAGCCCTGGTAGTTGAGGGCCTGCGTGTAGCGCAGCACTGCTGTGCCGGTCTGGCCGGGAGCCAGCAGGACGTCCACCACACCGGCGGAGTCGTCCCGCGTCGCCGGGGCGCCGATCGGTTCCCCGGCGGCGTCCGCCACCAGGGAAACGCCGGGGAAGCCCCTGAGGATGCAGGGTTCGGAGCCCTTGTTGGTGAGGTTCAGCTTCATGTAGACGCTGCCCGCGGCGCCGCCGCCGGAAGCGTCGGTGGCGGCGGTGAGGCCGGCTGCCTTGCACAGGCCGGGGGCGCCTGCGGCAGTGGTGGCGGGAGCCGGGGAGGACGGCGTTGACGTGGGCGGCGCCGAAGACTGCGTGGTGGCCGACGGTGCGGCTGACTGGCTGGCCTGCCCGCTGCCCGAGGGCGAGGGCGAGGGCGACGTCGTCGTCTGGGACTGCGGCTGGCTTGGACCGCACGCGGTGAGCAACAGTGCTGCCGCTGCAGCCGCCGTCGTCATAACCAACCCCTGGGAAATTTTCTGAGACCTCATGGCACCACCTTCGCGGTACCTGTTGCCCGCGTCAACGATGCCACCTGCAGTAGCGGCAATTTGATGCCCGGATCGTGATGATCCGGGTATCAAACACGTCCCTGGTTGCCTCAGTCGGTCTCGGGGCCGGTGCAGTAGTGGCAGTCCTCCGGGCAGTCCGTCATGCCGGCACTCCCGCCAGGTCAAAGCCGTCTGCAATGTGGAACAGGCGCCGGCCGCCCGCAGGAGCTGTCACCCACACCACATCGCCGTCGTCGGTCCTGGCGTCCACCAGACCGCTGAACACGGTGCGTCCATTGTGCCTGACTTCCACTGCATCGCCGTTCTCGACGGTGTCCCAGCGGACAGGGCTCTTTATCGGGCTCTTAACGCGGCTCGTCATTGAAGTCACGGTTTTTCCTTTGAGGGGGTCCGGCCGGCGCGGCCGTTGCCGCCCGGTGATGCCATCAAACAGCGGCGCCACTGCCGGGCTCAATGGAGGAATGGCCACCAGCGCAGGCTGGACTTTGTGCACGGCTCCAGCAGAGCCTGTGACGGGGTGAAGGGGCCAGGGTTAGACTGCCTGCGTACGTGTTGGCGATCGAAGGAGAAGTTCATGGACTACACCGGAAGCCAGTCGGAGAAGGCCGTTCCCGCGGGTGAACTGGGCCGCAGCCACATCGGGCAGACCATCAGTTTCCAGCCGAATGAGTTCACCGTCGTGTTCGGCAAGCTCGCAGGCATTGCCCGGACTGAGGCCATGGTCTACCTGTCCCTGACGGGCGTGGGAAACGGCACGCACCTGAAGGATGAATACGACCTGCCGGTGACCCATGAGGTCTTCGTTCCCGTGGACGTCATTTCCAACGCGGAGTCCACCATCAAGGACCTGTTCGGGAAGGTCCAGGAAAACCTGCGCGGAGCCGGCCACAAGGGTGGCGAAGACAGGACTGACAAGCTCTAGCCTTTCAGCAGAAATGAAGGGCGGCATCCCGGGGATGCCGCCCTTCACCGCCCTGGGCGTGGGCATTCCGCTTGCACCTTGGAAGGAAACTCATGGGCAACGAGGCTTCATGGCAGGAAGTGGTCACGCAGGGCCGCTTCGCAGGCAAGACCGTCATCGTCACCGGTGCAGGCTCGGGCATCGGGAAGGCAACCGCGCTGCGGGTGGCAAAAGAGGGCGGGCGGGTGATAGCCGCCGATATCAGCAAGGAGCGGCTGGACGAGCTCGTGGAGCAGAACGCCGGACTGGACCCGGTCCCGGTGGCGGGGGACATCTCCACGGAGGAAACGGTGGCAGCGGTGGTTCGCGCCGCGGGTGGCCGGGTGGATGCGCTGGCGAACGTTGCCGGCATCATGGACAACTTCGCGCCGATCCACGACGTGGATGACGAGACCTGGGAGCGTGTGTTCCGCATCAACGTCACCGCCCTGATGCGGCTGACCCGGGCGGTGCTGCCGCTGATGCTCGATGCCGGGACGGGTTCTGTGGTCAACGTGTCCTCCGAAGCCGGCTTGCGGGGCTCAGCAGCCGGCGCGGCCTACACTGCGTCCAAGCACGCTGTGAATGGGTTGACCAGGAATTCGGCAGTGATGTACGGGCCCAAGGGGCTCCGCTTCAATGCTGTGGCACCTGGCGCCACCATCACCAACATCGTGGCCAACTGGGGTTCGCAGCTGGCGGCCGAGCGCCTTGGCCCGCTGATGCAGGCCAACATCCCAGCACCGGCCACTGCCGCGCAGCTCGCGGCGTCGATCACGTTCCTGCTCAGCGACGACGGCACCAACGTCAACGGTGCAATCCTTGCCTCCGACGGCGGGTGGTCGGCGTTGTAGCTGACGCCGGCTAAGCTGCCTGGCGGCTTGAGGCGGGCGTACGACGGCGGGTGGCTCCCGGCGTCGTACGCCCGCCTTTCCCTATTCCGGGCGCGACGGACCTACTTAGGGCAGGTGAGGTCCGGGTTGTAGGAAGCGAACATGCCGTCCGGGTTGTCCCGCCAAATCCATGCGTGGAGTGCGTACGAGCCGGGGAACGGTCCGTCCTCGAAATCGAGTCCGGCGAGCTCAGGACGTTCCGCCGCGGTCGAGAGGAACTCGGCTGCCACCAGTTCATACCGTCCGTCCTCATCGGGCATGTACACCAGCACCTCGGGTTTCCGGGCCTGGGTCTTGTCATCGATCAGTTCCTGCTTGGCGTAGTGGAAGCCCATCGCCCCCACCCCGCTTTTGTCGATGCATTCAGTGATTTTGCGGTAGCCGTCTGCTTCGGCATTTTCCAGCCAGCGGTAGTCGTCGGTGACGTGGCGCAGGGTCCTGACGAGCCGGCGCTGATCGTCATTGCTCCGCCAGTCGTCGCTGTGGTCCGGGTTCCCGTGCCCGGATCCGCCGTGTGCCAGCGCTGTGCCGGGAGCAAGGCCCACGGCAAGCGCGGCAGCGGAGGCGACGGACAGCAGCCCCATTTTGGTGCGGTTCATTGTTGATCTTCAGCCCTTTCGAGACCGAATCTGTTTCTGTTCAAGGGCGAAGCGATGGAAATGGCCTCCACCCTTCGCCAGGAGGCCGGCAGGATCCCCGGGACTGCCGGTGAGGGTGCGGTTGGGACGATTCCCTGTCCATTGGCCTGAGTGGTGCTTCAAGTATGCGCTGGCGCCAAAAGGAGCCGGTAGGCTACGCCCGGGTAATGGGTTTCCCCTCGAACGTCCTGCGGAGACACCACCGGGGTACCCACGGATGTACGCCGCCATGCGGGGGCTACGCCGGCGCGGGGCCCGTGGACTCCCGGATAGTGAGATGGGTGGGCATGACGGCCAGTTGGCGGGAGGCGTTTCCTGACAACGGGTTGAGCTGTGCCAGCAGCATGGACACCGCCACCCTGCCCGCCTGTTCGATGGGGCTGGAGATGGTGGTCAGTGGTGGGTTGCAGAAGTCCGCGCCGAAGATATCGTCCGATCCGATAATGCTCATGTCTTGAGGGACACGGATGCCACGGGCCTGCAGGCGCTGCAACATGCCGATGGCCAGCAGGTCGTTGAAGACGATGCAGGCCGTTGCACCGGTCCTGACCGCTGCATCGGCAGCAGCAGCCCCCGAAGTGGTCTTCGGGGTGTAGGGGCCAATGCGGTGCACTTCCATTCCACGCCTGCCCGCATCCTCCTCGAAGACCTTCCACCGCATCTGGTTGGACCATGAGGTTGGTGGGCCTGCGACGTAGCAAACCTTGTGATGGCCCAGCGAGGCCAAGTGCTCCAGTGCCTGGATGATGGCGGAGGGCGTATCGATCATCACGGTCGGAGCGCTGGTGGAAGCACGGTTGAAGGTCACCAGGGGCTGCGACTGTGAGACCTCGGCCAACTGGGCGTCCGACAGGCGGGAAGCAGCAAGGATGAACCCGTCCGCGGATTTCCGCATCTTATGCAGCGCGTCCAGCTCCATCTCGCTTGACTCCTCGGTGTCCACCAGGAGCTGGGTGACGCCGGCGGCCTTGAGTTGGTGCTGCGTGCCCCGGATGATGTCGAAGTAGAACGGGTTGGTGATGTCGGGAACCAGCACTGCCACTGCATTGGTCCGGCCCGAACTGAGCCCACGCGCTTGGGAACTGGGGACGTAGTTGAGTTCCGCTGCCGCTTCCTCGATCCGCACCCGGGTGCGGGGATTCACGCGGTCCGGCCGGGCGAGGGCACGTGACACGGTGGAGGTGGCGACCCCTGCGAGCTCGGCAACGTCGCGGATGGTGGGCGGCCGGTCCCGCTGTGCGCCCACGTCAGGACTGGCTTGGCGTGACGCCTTCATTGTCGGGTCTGCCATCGCTGTGGCCTTTCCTCGCGGACCGGAATCGCCGGCCAAGTGGGGCCTCCAAGGCTACTCGCCGCTGGATGCCTGATGCACCTATCTGAGCATTTATGGCAACTTTTGGCAACCGCTTGCCGCCGGCTTGCCGTCTTCCTAGACTGGCTTTCGAGTCGCCTGCAGTGATTTCCGCCACAGGACGGATGTGGCCATGCGGGTGTCCTAGAGGAGAAAAACAATGAGGTTTAAATCGACTACTGGGCTCGCGGCGATTGTCACGGCTGCAGCACTCGCCCTGACCGGTTGCGGATCAGGCTCCGGTTCCGGAGGGGGCGGCTCCACCAACGCCGATGGGAAGGTGGACGGTACGGGCAAGACGCTCAACGTCCTGGTGGGCGTCCTGAGCCAGTACCCCGAGCAGCAGAAGCAGTGGCAGAGCGATATAGCGGCCAAGTTCAAGGCTGAGACCGGCGCGGACGTAAAGTTTGAAACCTTCGCTTCGGCCAACGATGAGCTCACCCGCATCCAGACGTCGGTGGTATCGGGCCAGGGCCCGGATATCTACGGACTTGGCACAACATTCACACCCACGGCCTACGCCACCAAGGCGTTTGTCACCCTTTCCGATGACGACTGGAAGAAAGTTGGCGGCAAGGATCGCTTCAACCAGGCCGCCCTGGGCATCTCGGGCCCGGACAAGGACCACCTGGCCGGCATCCCGTTCGTCAGCCGGCCCTTCGTCATGGCCTACAACAAGGACCTGCTGGCAGCGGCAGGCATCGACAAGCCCGCCACCAGCTGGGATGAGCTGGCAGCCCAGGCCAAGAAGATGACCAACGGCGACACCTACGGCATCGCCACCGGCTACAAGGACAACTACGATCCCTGGAAGTTCATCTGGGCCATGTCCGTGCAGGCCGGCAACCCGCTGGTGGACGGCAACAAGCTGAGAATGGATGACCCCACGGTCAAGAAGGCCTACCAGACCTACTTCGGCTGGTTGACCCAGGACAAGGTTGTTGACCCGGCGTCCGTGGGCTGGAGCAACAGCAACGCTGTGGCGGCCTTCGCCAGCGGCAAGGCCGGCTACCTGATGATGACCACGTCCAGCTCCATCCCCACCCTCGACAAGTCCGCAGTTGCGGGCAAGTACGAATACACCCTGATGCCCACCATCGCACCGGGTGAGACCCAGTCCAAGTCCGACGGCGATGCCGCCAGCATCCTGTCCGGCGACAACCTGGTGGTGGCTGACTACTCCAAGCAGAAGGACCTGGCCTTCGCGTACATCAAGCTGATCACGTCCAAGGAAGAGCAGCTGAACTACCAGAAGACCTTCGGTGACCTGCCCGCGAACGCCGAGGCGCTTGCCAACCTGACGGATCCCAAACTGAAGCCGCTGGCCGATGCCGCTGCCAAATCCAAGGCAACGCCGTTCACCGGTGCCTGGGGCGACATCCAGCTGGGACTGCTCAACGTCACCGTCCAGTCCGTTCCTGACCTGGCCGCCGGCAAGGTGGACGAGGCCGCCCTCGAACAAAGGATCAAGGACGCCCAGAACAAGGGCCAGGCATCCCTGGACCGGGCCTCCAAAGGATAAGTTCTGATGTCAACCGACGCCTCACATGAAGTCCGGCCCGCGGCAGATACCGCCGCGGGCCGGGCGCCCCAAAACGTCCCCGATTCCGGGCAGCAGCACGGCCACGAGGGCGGACTGCGCCGCAAAGGCCTGAGCGAACGAAACCGCCCCCTCTGGATGCTTATCCCCGGCGGCACCCTGATGATCATCATCATCGTGGTACCGCTCCTGCTGGGCATCTACATGTCGGTCCTCAACCTGGACCAGTACACCCTGCGGAAATGGATCAGCGCGCCGATCATCGGAGTGGAAAACTTCGTTGAAGCGATTACAGCTTCGCCGCTGCTGCACGCCGTCTGGCTCAGTGTCAGCTACTCGCTGCTGGCCATGGTGGTGACGCTGCCGCTGGGCATTGCCGCCGCGGTTGCCACGCAGAACGCGTTCAAGGGCCGGGCAGTGATCCGCTCGATCTTCCTCATCCCGTACGTCCTCCCATCCTTCGTGGTGGCCACCGTCTGGCGGACCATGCTCCAGCCCGGCGGAATCGTGGACGAGGCCCTGGCCACCGTGGGCATTCACGTCGGGCTGTGGCTCAACGGGCCGCAGACCTTTTGGACACTGGTCCTGGTCCAGATATGGGCCTCCTGGCCGTTCATCTACCTGTTGGCGCTGTCTGGCCTCCAGTCCGTGGACCACGAAGTACATGAAGCTTCGGCCCTGGACGGGGCACTGTGGTGGAACAAGCTGCGGTACGTGATCTTCCCCTACCTGAAAGGCCCGCTGTCGCTGGCCTTCCTGATCGGGATGCTGCACCACATCAACAACTTCACCCTTCCGTTCGTGCTGTTCGGTGTTCCGGCCCCGGCCGACGTCGAAGTCCTGCCCATCCTGACCTACGTCACCAGCTTCCAGAGCTTCCGCTTTGGCCTGAGCGCCGCCATGGCCTTCATCTCCCTGGTGCTCATCGCCATTCCGCTGTTCGTCTACCTCCGTGCTGTCAAGCTTGACGACGCCGAAACACCTGGAGCAAAGAAATGAGCACCACGACAGCCACCCGGCGGAGTGCCCCAGCCTCTGACATCGACCGTCCGGGCTCGCACCGGCAGCATGAGGTGCTGCGGCTGCTCCCGACCCCGCTGCTGATTTTCGTCCTGGTGTTCCTGGGCGCCCTGGTCCTGATCCCGGTGCTGTACATCTTCCTGGCCTCGGTGAACTCGGACATCGGCGTGGCCAACGGCGAGTTCTGGCCATCGACAGTCACGTTCGAGAACTACTCAAAGATCTGGACCAGCGTGGGCCTGGCCACCGGCCTTACCAATAGTGTGTTGGTGGCGGGCGCAACCGCTGTGGTTTCCGCCGCGATGTCCATCTCCACCGCTTTCGTACTGGTCCGCTACACCTTCCGCGGCCGGCTGACCATCCTCCGTGGCCTGCTGGCCCTGCAGTCCGTGCCCGGCACCCTGATGGTGCTGCCGGTCTTCGTCCTGTTTTCCTCGGCCGCCACCTATCTGGGGATCCAGGTCATCGGAACCCAGTGGGGCCTCTTCGTCACCTACCTGACGTTCGCCATGCCGTTCTCCACCTGGGTGATGGTCACCTATCTCCGCGGGCTTCCCAAGGAGCTCGAAGAGGCCGCAAGGATCGACGGCGCGTCCAACGTTGGAGTCCTTTTCCGCATCATCCTGCCGCTCAGCTGGCCCGGCATCGTTGTCTCCGGCATCTTCGCGTTCCTGCTCGGCTGGAACGACGTGCTGTTCGCCTCGGTGATGACGCGCCCCGAAAGCCAGACGGCCGCCGTCGCACTTCAAATCTTTGGTGCTTCCCAGGAAGGCGGCGCCATTCCCTTCTACGGCCAGATGATGGCGGCAGCCCTGGTGTGCGCCGCACCGGTGGTCATTCTCTACCTGATTTTCCAGCGTTACCTAGTAGGCGGGCTGACCGCCGGAGGAGTTAAATAACCATGGTTTCGACCACCCAGGTCACCTGGCAGCTGTCAGGCTTCGGCGACGAGATCGACGACGACCCCGCAGTCCAGATCGCAGTGCTGCAGGCCCTCGGCGCCAACCACATCGAGGTCCGCAGCGCGTGGGGCACCAACATCGTGGACCTCAGCGACGATCAGCTCCAGGCCCTCGCGTCCCTGCTGTCGGAGAAGGGCATGAAGGTTTCGGCCATCGCTTCCCCGATTGGCAAGGTGGACGTCAGCCTCCCGGTGGAGCACGAAGTGGAGCGGCTGCGCCGGGCCGTGAATGCGGCCAAGGTCCTGGACGCCAGGTACATCCGCATCTTCTCCTTCTACTACGGCGAGTCCGTGCAGGTGGAAAGCATCCGCGACGCTGTCATGGAGCGCATGCGGGCCCTCGCCGATGTGGCGGAGGAAGCGGGTGTGATCCTCCTGCACGAGAACGAGAAGGACATCTTCGGGGATGTTCCGGACCGGGTCCTGGACATCATCGAGACCGTCAACTCGCCCGCCCTGAAGGTTGCCTGGGACGCGGCAAACTTCGTCCAGGTGGGGGTCAAGCCCTTCGACGAGGCATACACGAAACTGCGCCCGTACCTGGAATACCTGCAGGTCAAGGATGCACTGTTCGAGAACGGCCACGTCACGCCGGCTGGCGAGGGAGACGGTGACCTGCTCAGGACCGTGGAAGCACTCAAAGCCGACGGGTACCAGGGCTTCGCCTCCCTTGAGCCGCACCTTGCGGGCGCCCATGGGCTGGGCGGGTTCTCCGGCCCCACCGCCTTCGGCATCGCAGCCCGCGCCTTCGCAAAAGTCACCGCAGAAGCAGGAGTCCAGACCGCATGAGCACCTTGAACGTAGCCATTACTGGATGCGGCGTCATCGGCCGCACCCACGCCGTAGCCCTCCAGTCCTTCCCGGAGGCCCGGATCGTCGCCCTCGTCGACGCCATTCCGGCGGCAGCCGAAGCGCTTGCCGATTTCATCGAGAAGCAGGGCGGGGAACGGCCCGCGCTGTACACCTCGCAGGCGGAGGCCTTTGCTGCGCAGGACATTGACCTTGTCGCATTGGCAACGCCCAGCGGCCTTCACATCCAGCAGGGCCTGGAGGTCCTGGCCGCCGGCAAGCACGTGGTGATCGAAAAGCCCCTCGACGTGGACCTCACCCGGGCCCAGGAAATCGAGGCCGCCGCAAAGGAAGCCGCGGAAAAGGGAGTCGTTGCCTCGGTCATCAGCCAGCACCGGTTCGACCAGTCAAGCGTGGCTGTGGCGGACGCTATCGCCAAGGGACGTTTCGGCCGGCTCACCTCAGCCATCGCATCGGTGGCATGGTGGCGCAGCCAGGGCTACTACGACTCCGGCGACTGGCGCGGCACGTGGGCCATGGACGGCGGCGGTGCGTTGATGAACCAGGGCGTGCACACCGTTGACCTGCTCCTCTGGTTCATGGGGCGCCCCGTGGAGATCCACGCGCACACCGCCCTGCTGGCCCATGAACGGATCGAAGTGGAGGACACCGCCGTAGCCACCGTCACCTTCGAAAACGGCGGACTGGCAGTCCTGCACGCCACCACGGCCGCCTACCCCGGGCTGACTGTCCGCGTCCAGCTCATGGGATCAGAAGGATCTGCCGTGGTGGACAACGACCGGCTGCAGTACTTCCACAGCAAGGACGCCGGCGGCGAGTCCGCGGACATGGGCCTCCAGGGCGGCGGCAACCAGGCCGAACAGGAACTGGCCAAGTACCCGGTGGAGGACTACAAAGCCGCGGACCCCACCACGTACCCCGCCGGGCACGTCCGCCAGTACCGGGACATTCTTGCCGCCATCGCCGGCGGCCGGCAGCCGGGCGTCACCGTCAGTGACGCGGTCAACGCGCTCGCGGCCGTGCGCTCCGTCTACGTTTCGGCCACCCTCGGCCAGCCCGTCCTCTTCGACGACGTCCTTGCAGGCAAGTACAACGACATTGAAGTCCGCACCGGCAGTGCGGCAGAAAGCGCCTGACACCATGAAGTTTTCAGTATTTACGGCATCAACCCCCGAATGGGCTCCCGAAGAGGCAGTGAAGCACCTCGCCGACCAGGGCTGGGACGGCGTCGAATGGCGCATCACCGACCAGGCAGAAGCAGATGCGCCAGGCTTCTGGGCCGGCAACAGGGCCACCATCCCGCTCACCGGCATGGAGGACCACCTGGACCGGCTCGCCACCCTCACCAGCGGGGCCGGCCTGGAGTTCTCCGGCATCGGAGGGTACGCCCGGTGTGACAACCACGCTGACGTGGACCGGATGCTGGCAGCCACGGCCAAGCTGGGCGCGGAAAAGGTTCGTGTCACCACGCTTCCGCTCGGGACGGCAGCCTGGGGCAACGAACCGGCCAGCGGCACGCCCTACCCGGAGCTCTTCGCGGCAGCCCGGCGTGACTTTGAATGGATCGCCGAGCGGGCAGCACACCATGGAGTGAAGGCGCTGGTGGAACTCCACCACCGGACCATCACCGCTTCGGCATCCTCCGCCCTGCGGCTGCTGGACGGACTGGATCCGCAGCACGTGGGCGTCATCCATGACCTGGGCAACCTGCTTATCGAAGGCCAGGAGGACTACCTCCCCGCCTTCGAACTCCTGGGCGACTACCTGGCGCACGTCCACGTCAAGAACGCGCTGTGGGTCAACAGCGGAGAAATCGACGAGTCCGGCGCGGCTGTCTACCGCAACGAGTGGGCTCCGCTCCGGTCAGGGCAGGGCAGTGTCCTCCAGTACTTCAAGGCGCTCGCGGCCTTTGGCTATGACGGGTGGGTGACTGTGGAGGACTTCTCCACCGAACTCCCGCTGGCCGAACGGACCGCGGACAACCTCGATTACCTGCGTTCCACGGCGGCCCTGGCAGGGCTCTCCGTCGCGGCAGGAAGGCGTTGACCATGGCACAGCCAATAGCGGACCACCCGGACCGGCTGCTGCCGGCCGATCCCGGGGTCCGGGACATCGCGCGGTCGCTCTTCAAGAAAGTGGAAGGGCTGCCCATCATCTCCCCGCATGGGCATGTGGATGCGGCAGTCATCGAGCAGAACACGCCCTTTCCCGATCCCGCCGCGCTCCTGGTCACCCCGGACCATTACGTCACCAGGCTGATCCACGCCGGCGGGGTGCCTATGGACCAGTTGGGGCTCGGCAATCAGCCTGCTGATTCACGGGAGGTCTGGCGCCACTTCTGCGAGGCGTGGCCCAACTTTGAAGGAACGGCGTCCGGCTACTGGATCCGGCAGGAGTTTGCCCACGTCTTTGGCCTGGCGGAGGAGCCGTCCAAGGACAACGCCGACCGGCTTTACGATGCACTCCAGGCCAAACTCTCCGAGCCGGGTTTCCGGCCGCGGGAGCTGTTCAAGGAATTCAACATCGAGGTGCTCGCCACCACCGATGACCCCCTTGACTCGCTTGACAGCCATGCCGCGCTGCAGGCGGACCCTTCGTTCGCCGCCCGCGTGCTGCCCACGTTCCGGCCGGACCAGTACCTGAACATGGCGCACCCGGCCTGGCAGGACAACGTGGAGCGCCTCATCGGAGCTGCCGGGGACGGCGCCTCGGGCTACGCCGGCTACATCAAGGCCCTCGAGGCTCGCCGGCGCCACTTCGTGGAGCGCGGCGCGGTGTCCGCGGACCACGGCGTCTTCACGCCCGCCACGCTGAAACTGGACGACGGCGAAGCGGAGCGGCTTTTCGAGTGCGGCCGGACGGGCCAGGCGAGTGCTGCGGACCGGGACGCCTTCGAGGCGCACATGATCTACCAGATGGCGCGGATGTCGGTGGAGGACGGTCTGGTCATGACCATCCACCCGGGTTCGTTCCGCAACCACCACACGCCCACGTTCGAGGCCTTCGGCGCGGACACCGGCCACGACATACCGGTTGCCGTGAACTACACCGAGGCCGTGCGCCCGCTGCTGCAGGATTTCGGGACGGCGAAGGACTTCCACTTGGTCCTGTTCACCCTCGATGAGACGGTTTTTTCACGCGAACTGGCTCCGTTGGCCGGGTTCTACCCTTCGGTTTACCTTGGCGCTCCGTGGTGGTTCCTGGACGCACCGGACGCCATGCTCCGCTTCCGTTCGGCGGTCACGGAGACGGCAGGGTTCTCCCGGTCCTCGGGCTTCATCGACGACACCAGGGCGTTCTGCTCCATCCCCGCCCGCCATGACACGGCCCGGCGGATCGAGGCATCGTTCCTGGCCCGGCTGGTGGCCGAACATCGAATCACCGAGGAACGGGCACACGAACTCGTCGTGGACATCATCGACGCTTCACCACGGCGGGTGTTCAAGCTGTGAACGCCGCCCCGCCTGCACCGGGCTCACTTCCTGTCCTGGACCGCAGCTTGAAGCCCATGCCCCAACCTCCGGTGCGCATCGTGCACCTTGGCCTGGGGGCATTCCACCGCTCCCACCAGGCCTGGTACACACAGCACACCCCTGACGCCGCTGAGTGGGGGATCGCGGCGTTTACCGGCCGGCGCCCGGCCGCCGCAGAAGCGCTGTCGGCCCAGGACTGCCTTTACACGCTGGTGGAACGCTCGGCAGACGGGGACAGTTTCGAAGTGATCGGCAGCATCGTGGAAGCGGTGGACGGAGCCAACATCGCCCGGCTTTGCGAGCTTGTCGCGGCGGAGGAGACGGCGGTGGTCACGCTGACTATCACCGAGGCCGCGTACGGGCTTGCCGCAGATGGAACGTTCGACGGCGGCGCTCCCGGTGTGGCGGATGACCTCCGCGCGCTGTCGGCGGCGGCGTCCGGGGAAGCGGGAGTGCCCGGCACACCCTTGGGACGCCTGGTGCTGGCCCTCGCCAGGCGCCGGGACAGCGGGGCGGGACCGATCGCCGTCGTCAGCTGCGACAACCTGTCCGCCAACGGGGAGGTTGCCCGCCGCGCCGTCCTGGGACTGGCATCCGGATGGGGTTCCGGGCTGGCCGAATGGATCGGGGCGAATGTCAGCTTCGTCAGCACCTCGGTGGACCGGATCACCCCGCGGACCACCGAGGCGGACATCGCTGAAGTCGCCGAACAGTGCGGCTACACCGACAGCGCGCCCGTGGTGGCCGAACCGTTCCGGAACTGGGTGCTCAGCGGGGATTTCCCGGCTGGACGTCCGCGCTGGGAGGACGCCGGCGCCGTCGTTGTTGCCGACATTGAGCCCTATGAGAACCGCAAGCTGTGGCTACTCAACGGTTCGCACTCCATCCTGGCGTACGCCGGGCAGCTGCGCGGGCACGCCACCGTGGCCGACGCCCTTGCTGATCCCGCCTGCCGGAAGGCCGTGGAGGACTTCTGGGACGAGGCCGCACACCACCTGCAGGCGGCCGGGCTGGACATCCCTGCGTACCGGAAGGCGCTGCTGGAGCGGTTTGGAAATGCCCGGATCGCCCACCGGCTTGCCCAGATAGCGGCCGACGCCACCACTAAGCTGCGGATGCGTGCCGTGCCCGTCCTCACGGCGGAGCGGGCCAGCGGCCGGACCGGCAGCGGGGCTGCCCTGATGCTTGCCGCATGGATTGACTACGTAGCTGCCACCCAGGACTTCCAGGACCCGCTGGCTGAGGACATCCACGCGGCCAACGCCCTTGAGGGCTACGGGAGGGTCCAGGCCCTTCTCCGCCTGGTGAGTGCCGAGATCGCGGATGATTCCGACATTGTTTCCCTGGTGCACGGGCTGTGCGGATCCATCGCAGCCAAGACAGCCACTCCGTCACCTCTTTAGACCCTGCTTTTTCACTTCCGGAAGGAACAGTTAGATCCCATGAAAATCATTGCCGCTGATGTGTTTGTTACCAGTCCCTCACGGAACTTCGTCACGCTCCGGATCACCACCGAGGATGGTGTGACCGGTATTGGTGACGCGACGCTGAACGGTCGTGAGCTGGCTGTTGCCGCGTACCTGAAGGAGCACGTTGCGCAGTTGTTGATTGGGAAGGATCCGCACCGGATTGAGGATACGTGGCAGTTCCTGTACCGGAGTGCGTATTGGCGGCGGGGTCCGGTGACGATGGCGGCGATCGCTGCGGTGGATATGGCGTTGTGGGATATCAAGGGCAAGCTGGCGGGGATGCCGGTGTACCAGTTGCTTGGTGGTGCTTCCCGGAGCGGGTTGCGGGCGTATGGGCATGCGTCGGGGGCCGATATTGAGTCGTTGTTTGATTCGGTGCGCGAGCATTTGGAGCTGGGGTATAAGTCGATCCGCATCCAGACGGCGGTGCCGGGGATCAAAGCCGTTTACGGGGTCGCTGCGCAGGCCCAGGCGTCGGGGGAGCGGTATGACTATGAGCCGGCGGGCCGGGGTGCGTTCCCGGTGGAGGAGGACTGGGACACCAGGGCGTATTTGCGGCATCTGCCTTCGGTGTTTGAGGCGGTGCGGAATGAGTTCGGTCCGGAGATCCCGTTGTTGCATGATGGGCATCACCGGATGACGCCGATCCAGGCGGCGAAGCTGGGCAAGGCCCTGGAGCCCTATGACTTGTTCTGGTTGGAGGACTGCACGCCGGCGGAGAACCAGGAGGGGCTGCGCCTGGTGCGTCAGCACACCACGACGCCGCTGGCGATCGGGGAGATCTTTAATACGGTGTGGGATTACCAGACGCTGATCAAGGAGCAGTTGATTGATTATGTGCGGGCGGCGTCCACGCACTTTGGCGGTATTTCGCCGTTGAAGAAGGTGATGGATTTCGCGGCGCAGTACCAGATCAAGTCCGGTTTCCATGGGCCGACGGATATTTCCCCGGTGGGGTTCGCGGCGCAGCTGCATGTGGGGTTGGCGATCCACAACTACGGGATCCAGGAGTACATGCAGCATTCGGTGAAGACCAACGAGGTGTTCGAGCAGTCCATGACGTTCGTGGACGGGTACCTGCACCCGGGCGACAAGCCGGGCATCGGCGTGGAATTCAACGAAGAAGCCGCCGCCGCTTACCCGTACCAGCAGGCCTACCTGCCCTACAACCGCCTCGTCGACGGCACCGTCCACGACTGGTGAAACCGGCCCGCGGACGGTAAGAATGCCCACGGCTGAAAACTGCCCACACGGGTGAGAAGGAAAATTTCGGTGAACAACAACAATCCCGCCCCTGCCAAACCCCGCGTTGTGGTCATGGGGGTCTCCGGCTGCGGCAAGACAACGGTTGGCGGCCTCGTGGCCCGCGAACTCGGCGTGCCGTTCCTCGACGGCGACTCCCTGCACCCCGTGGAGAACGTGGCCAAGATGGCGGCGGGCCATCCGCTGACCGACGAGGACCGCTGGCCCTGGCTGGCGATCGTGGGCCGCGAGCTGGCTGCCGCCGGGGACAGCGGGCTGGTCCTGGCCTGTTCCGCGCTGCGGCGAACCTACCGGGACGCCATCCGGGAACAGGCTCCGGACACCATCTTCCTGCACCTGAACGGCAGCAAGGAGGTCCTCGCCCAGCGTGTGGGCGGCAGGGCCGGGCACTTCATGCCACCCGCGCTGCTGGACTCCCAGCTCGCCACCCTCGAACCACTGCAGGAGGACGAGCGCGGCGTGGTGGTGGACATCGCCGCGCCCGTCCCGGAAGTCGTGGCCGGGGCACTCAAGGGAATTGCCGCCGTCGTACCTTCCGCCACGGGGGCACAGGGCAGCCGGCCGCGGCAGTTCGACGTCGACCTGGCCGCCACCCCGTTCAATCTCGACGACGACGCGGTCGCCTGGGTGGAGGGCACCATTGGTGCGATGACGCTCGAGGAGAAGATCGGGCAGTTGTTCATCAACCACAACAACGACTACTCACCCGAGTACCTTGACGGGGTGCTGGAGAACTACCACGTGGGCGGCATGCGTTACCGTCCGGCTCCGTCCGCTGCGGTGCAGGAACACATCCGCTACGCGCAGTCCAAGTCCCCGATTCCGTTGCTGGTTGCGTCCAACCCGGAGATGGGCGGGGCCGGCAGCTGCGACGACGGAACGTTCGTATCCACGCATCTGCAGGCGGGCTCGCATCCGGACAAGAACATTGCCCGGCAGATGGGGCAGGTGGCCGGGGTGGAGACGGCGGCCCTGGGCTGCAACTGGGCCTTCGCACCGATCGTGGACATTCACTACAACTGGCGGAACACGGTCATTTCCACGCGCTCCTTCGGCAACACGCCGGAAGTTGTGGTGGAGCGGGCCAAGGAGTACTTCGACGGCATCAGCGAATCACCCACGGCATGCGCCATGAAGCACTTCCCGGGAGACGGTGTGGATGAGCGGGACCAGCACGTGGTGACGTCCTACAACACCCTTGGCTATGACGAGTGGAACCGGACGTACGGACACGTGTACCGGGAGATGATCGCGCATGGCGTGCAGTCCATCATGGCCGGCCACATCGGGGCGCCGGAGGTATCCCGGCATTTTCGGCCCGGCCTGTCCGACGCCGAAATCCGGCCGGCCACGTTGTCCCCGGAACTCCTGCAGGACCTGCTGCGCGGGGAACTCGGGTTCAACGGCCTGGTGCTCACCGATGCTTCGCAAATGGTTGGGCTGACCCAGGCCATGAGGCGCAAGGACCTGGTGCCTGCCACCATCGCGGCGGGCTGTGATATGTTCCTGTTCTTCCGGAACCCCGCCGAGGACTTCCAGTACATGATGGACGGCTACAAGTCCGGGATCATCACCGAGCAGCGGCTGCATGATGCGCTGCGACGGATCCTGGGATTGAAGGCGTCGCTGGGGCTGCACCGGAAATCTGCTGATGAGCTGGTTCCGCCTGCCGAGGCGCTTGCCGTTATTGGGTCTGCTGGGCACCGTGCCGTGGCCGCTGAGATTGCAGACAAGACGGTGACGCTGGTCAAGGACACGGCCGGTAACCTGCCCATCACGCCTGCGACGCATCCCCGGATCCGCTTGTACGGCATCTCCGGCGGGGCAGACTTTACCAGGGCCGATCCGCTGGCCTATCTCGAGGTGGTGAAGGAGGAACTGGAAGCTGCCGGGTTCCAGGTGCACCTGTTCCGGACGGCTGAGCAGCGCGAAGCGGCCGGGGAGGCCGGGATGAACTTTATGCGGGTCCTGGCAGAGGAGGCCACCGGCGACTACGCGGAAAAGTACGACGCCGCCTTTGTCTTCGCCAACGTGAAAGGCTTCGCGCAGGAGGCTGCCATCCGGATCAAATGGTCGTCTCCCATGGCGGCCGAGATCCCCTGGTACGTCACGGAAGTGCCCACAGTGTTTGTGTCCCTGAACCAGCCGAACCACCTGATCGACGTGCCCATGGTCAGGACCGCCATCCACGCCCACGCGGGAACACGGGAAGCAATCCGGGCCGCCGTAGAGAAGATCCAAGGCAAATCGGAGTTCCAGGGAACATTCAACGAGAACGTGTTCTGCGGGTCGTTTGATACACGGCTCTAGGACTGTTGGACATGCAGGAGGCGCCACCGCAACAGCGATGGCGCCTCCTGCATGATCCGCTCCACGTGGTGCGGTTGCCCTTAGGCGTCTTCACGCTCCGGGTTCTCCAGCCGGAAGAAGTTGGACTGGTTCCCGTCCGTCCGCTCTTCCTGGTAGATGAAGTTCAGCCGCCGGTCGTCAAACGTCTTGAACCATTCCTCCCAGCTGACTTCGCGAAGGTTGGCGTCCCGATCCCGGAAATCAATGCGCAGGACACCCAGGTGGTCGCCATGCTCGGTGCCCTCGACTGTGGCAGGGACACCGCCGCGTTCTTCGGCCCACTGCCTGATGACTTCATGGTGCGTGGTTGCCAGGCTGCGGCCTTCGCGCTCGGGCTCCTCCTCCGTGGAGGTGATTTCCTGCGAATACTTCAGCGACTTGGAGGAGTCATCGCCGTAACGGACCTTGCCGCCGTCGGGGCCGGCGCCCAGGTCGTCGGAGTCTCCGCCGGCGTCCTCATTCCGGCTGCCTCCGCCGCTGGCACCGTCCTGCCGGGCCTTGGCCACCTCTTTGACCAACTCTTCCTTGCGCATGCCGGAGGCGCCGGGGATGTGGTCTTCCCGGGCCTCCTTACGGAGTTCATCCACCTTCATGCTGCGCAGCTCGGTTTCGCTCACGTCGGGGGTGTTGGGGGTCTGGTTGCCGGGCTCGTCATGGCCTTCCTTGCCGCTGCCTTCCTTGCCACTGCTGGACCGCCCGGAATTCCCTGAGCCGGACCGGGAAGCTTCCTTCCGCCCGCCGTCGTGGTCTTCCTGCCGGGCCTTGGCGACCTCTTTCACCAGCTCTTCCTTGCGCATGTCCGAACCGCCGGCGATGTGTTCTTCCCTGGCCTGCTTGCGGAGCTCATCCACCTTCATGCTGCGCAGTTCCGTCTCGCTCACATCGGGCGTGTTCGGTGTCTGGTTACCGGGCTTGTCACTCATGTCAGGTCCTCCTTTTGCAGAACTCTTTTGCAGAATCGACAAATAATAAGGCTGCTTACTTTCTAGCGTGTGCCGGATGTCGGCGTCAAGCATCGGCGCCCGACGCGCCACACAGGCACTGCACTTACCGGCGGGGCCTTTGGACTCTGGGGGCGGCCCAATCACTGTTTGTAGGCTCCATGCATTCCGGTGACAAGGAGGTTTGGCATGGGAAACGCGTTGTCGGGTTTCCTGGCATTCATGGGGCCGTCCGTGCGCGGGCACCGGGCTCAAACTGGGTTCCGCTGGCGAAAGTCGGGTTTTCTAGGCGGAGCGGCCGCGGCCGGGATTTTCACGCACGCGGTCCTGCCGCGTGTGCTGGGGGCCTGGGGCGCGACCAAGCTGGAAAGGACCATGCCCCTTCCGGGCGACGGCCTGATTCCGGATCCCGACGAAGTACAGACCATGGCAGTAACGATCTCCGCCCCTCCGGACGAGGTCTGGCCATGGTTGGTGCAAATGGGCGTGGACCGCGCTGGCTTGTATTCCTATACCTGGGTGGAGAACGGATTGCTCCATCTGGGCGTTACCAATGCTGACCGCATCCACCCTGAGTGGCAGGACCTGAAGGTTGGCGACATCATTGCCTTCACGCCGGAAGGCTATCCGGGAGGAAGGATAGGGCCACGCGTGGTGGAGTTGGAGAGCGCGCGCTACCTGGTGCTCGATTCAAGCCCTGGCGCCCCTCCCGGAACGGTCACCGGCACGTGGCAGTTCGTCCTCCACGGTTCCGGTGCCAGGGGAACCAGGTTGCTGCTGCGGACGCGCTCGGGCCCTGGCCGGCCGCCCGCGCTTCGGGTCATGGACTTCCTCCTCCGCCCTGGTTACCTCGTCATGGACCGTGCCATGCTGCTGGGCATCAAGAAGCGCGCCGAGGGGGACGCCCACAACCGCGAGACGTCGTCGGGGGCGTCGTGATCCTGGTGACGATCAGCTTTCCGTTTGCCGGGCTTCCCGCACGGCACTGACCCGGCCGTGTTCAGACAACCACTTCAGGGCTTCGGGTTCTTTGGTGAAATATGCCGTGGGGGTCAGGGACCGCTGCGAAAATGCGGCCACGACTTTGCCCATTGCCCCATCCCCGATGAGGGCCGCGGCGGAGAATCCGCGGTAAGCGTTCATGCCGGCCCTGGCCTCCGGCGTTAACCCGGCAACACCAGCGAGATCAACCAGGAGAGGCAAAGTGCGGCCACCGCTTAAGCCCTCCAGAACCCGGGCTGCGTGCACCGCCATCTGGTAAGTGATGTGGACATCCGGGACCCACTGCAACCGCAGCATGTCCCCGTCGCAAGAGGCAGTGAAGAATTCGTTCATTCCTGTCCTGGTTCTCGTAGGCGGGCTTGTATTCCAGACGCTTGACTAATTGAAACCCCATTCTGCCGGACAGGTAGGACAAAAGGTCCAGGGGTAGGTATCCCAACTCCGGGTGGCGGTCTACGTGACGGTGGTTCGCCGGATGTCAGCCCAGCGCCTTTTCCAGCCACTGCACACAGGCCTCTGGTTCCAGCAGCGCCGCGGTGTGACCGGCGAGGCCCATCGAAATCGTCTGCACTGGCCTGCCCAGCAGCCTTTGGAGCCGGGGGATGTCGCGGGTGGCCTGGGTGCGGTCATTCTCCGCCCGCAGCACCACAGCGTCTCCGTGCCACTGCTGAAACCGTTCCCGACGCACCAGTTGCCTCCTGGCCACGTCAGCTGCGACCGCGAAATGCGACACAATGTCCGCCCGGGTGAGGTCGTGCCGGACAGTGTGGCGAAGGACCGCCGCCCAGTCGCCGTCGGGATCCGACCCGGCCGGGAACAGGCCGGTAAGGCCGGCGAGCAGCAGGGAAGCCGACCAGCGCTTGGGCAGCACCCGCGCTGCGAAAGTTGCCACTGTCAGGGCCGGTACCCAGAGCAGGCCGTAGTCGGCCGGTCCGCTGCTGGACAGCACCAGCCGGCCGATCCGTTCGGGATGGGAAGCAAGGAACGCCTGGGCGAGCAAACCGCCGTAGGATTGGCCCGCCACGTTGCAGCGCGCAATCCCTTCCGCGCGCAGGATGGCCGAGACGCCGTCGTCGAAATCGGCAAACCGCTTCACGTGGGGGTAATCCGGCGCCACCACCGTGTGGCTGCGCGCAAGGCGCCCAAGGAAGTCATATCCCAGCCCAGCCCGGCGCAGGCCGCCGGTGAGCCAGAGCACGGGCGGTCCTTCGCCCAGCCTTACATAGCGCCATTCCACCTCACCGGCCCTGAGTTTCCGGCCGTGGGAAGCGACGAAACGCCGCGCTGCCGACAGGATTGCCTCCCCGGCCGGCACCCGCGGAAGTTGGGCCGTCACGTCGACACCCGTGCGCGCCGGCGTTCGGTGAGAAGGGCGACGGCGGCAATCACCCAAAAGGCCGCACCCCAGCTGAGGGCCGGAGCCAGGATGGCAATTCCTGACGCGTTTCCGGAGGCCGCCATGAAGGAGTTGATGAAGGCGCCCGCGGCGAGGGGCGCGTGCATCAGCACCGCCAGGAGGAGGCTCCCGGTCCGGTCGTAAAGCCAAACCATCAGCATCCGGTAACCGGGCAGCCAGGCAAAGAGGAACACGGCAACGATAAGGGCGGCAGGTATGGCCCCTGAAGGATCAGTGCTGTTGGCGAACATGGGGTAGTGCCAGGCACCCCAAAAGGCGGCCATGATCAAGGCCGTGGACACAACACCGTGCCGCCGGCGCAGGCGGGGCAGCGCGAAGCCAGTCCAGCCCACCTCTTCCAGCATGCCGACTATCAACCCCACCGCAATCCCGGCCAAAATGATGGTCACCAGCTCGCCCGACGTCGGCACGCCGCCGTAGTAACCGGGAAAGACGACGGCCACTGCCACGGCCGTCGCAGCCATGACCAGCGGAGCGGTGAGGAGCGCCAGCGCATACCAGCGGGCACCCACCCTCCACCGGCGGAGGCGGCTGCCCATGTCCCGAAGCCCCGCCTTTCCGTCCAGGAGGCTGGTGAGGATGACGGATGCGGCGGCGGGTCCCAGGGGCGCCAGCGTAAGTCCAACAGCCATTGGGACCGGTGCGAAGCCAATGACCGCTGCCATCCCGCCCCAAGACAAGACAAAGGTTAGGGCGTAATAGGTGGATACAGGGTGCCGGCGGACCAACGAGGTGAACCCTTTCCCGGCAGCGCCAGGTACCAGCGGCAATCCATGCTGTGGCTGTGCGGTCATCACAGACCTCCTGCCTTGGCCGACACCCGTTTTGGATCTGGCGGCTAATGATCCTTCAACCCCAGCCTGCTCGGGCGGGGCCAGCGATACCAGGGCCTTTCGTCAGGGGGAATTTTCAGGGGACTGTGCAGGGCTGGGCATAGGTACCCGGCCTGTCACGCGTACTCCGCCGACGGCTCCTGTCCAGGGGGTATCGCCGGGTGCCGGCAACACCAGGTGGGCGAAAACGTACCCCTGCTGCAGCTCCAAGACTTGCGTGGTGTCTCCACGGCAATCCAGCGTCAGCTCGACGGGCTGGAAGCGAGCGCCGGGATGCTCCTGCCCGACGGCGACCGTGGCACCGGAAGCGCCGGCACAAGCGGCTGTAACGGTGAACTGCCCGGCTGCCGGGACTTCCGCCGTCGTGCCAAAGCCCCTGACCGGGCCATCAAGGGGACCCTCCTCAAAAAGGAGGACCGGACCCGGCACCGCCTTGAGGAGTCGGTCCACCTCACGGTAATTTTTGACCTCGCGCTCCAGCACCAGGGGATCAACGGAGGGCACTGGGGAGCTTGTTTCGCGTGCCGGTTCCGTTGTAGGTGCCTGCGGAGACTCGTCGTATTGGTAGGAACAGCCCGCTGCCGCACCTGCTGCAATCAACAGGGACAGGCTGGATACACGCCCCATCCACCTGCCCTTGGTTCCCACATTTTTATCGTGGGCAGGGGAGCGGTGCAAAGTAAACACTGCTCCTCCAGATTGATGCAAACGGCACCGCTTCCCTTGTTTCAGTGGGCCCACAACGAAGGGTGGGAGGTGCCGGGACTTCAGGCCCTAGGCCGCCGTACTCAAGCGGCAGGAGGCTGAGGCAAGGAGGTGACAACAATGGAGATGCCGCGAACCCGTGCCAACAGCGAGTCTCCGAGGAATCGGCAGTCTCCACGGAGTTCGGTAAGGGGCTGGGGCACGGCTGGCGGCATTGCGGCCCTATCGGCAGTTGCGGGGTATGGCACGTGGGCAGCCACTCGCAGGAAGGGCCGTCTTTCCGGGTTTCGGAGTACTGAAGGAGAGCAGCAGTACCTGCGGGCCTACCAGGACGTACTGGAAGAATGGCCGGCCGCCTACGAGGAGATCGCCGTCGAGACACTCTTCGGAAGTACCCACGTCCTGGTGAGCGGTGACACCGAGGCGCCTCCCCTTGTCCTCCTCCACGCCACCGGGACGAGCTCCACGGGGTGGTTGGCGAACGTGGGACCACTCAGCGCCCGGTGCCGGGTCTTCGCCGTCGACATCGTCGGCGAAGCCGGGAAGTCACACCAAAGTAAGCTGCTTCGGGGCCGGAAGGACTGCGTGCAGTGGCTGTCGTCCGTCCTTGATGGGCTCGGGTTGGAGCGGCCGTCTTTGGTTGGGTGGTCATTTGGGGGCTGGGCCGCACTTGCCTTCACCATCGACAGGCCCGAGCGGGTCGACAAGACGGTGCTCCTCGCACCCTTCGGCTCTCTCGCCCCCTACTCGCGCAGCATTCTGGCTTTCCTCAAGGTTGGTCCTTACCTTCCGTGGGGTCCGCCAGGAGGCCTTGCGCTGCGGATGATGGCACCCGGATACCGGTTCGATGAGAGGTTCGCAAAGCAGTTCATCCTCGGTGGCCGCTACTTCAAGCCCGCAGATCCCCGGGTGAGTGTCTTTCCCAGGCCTTTCACTACCAAGGAGCTCAGTTCCATCCAGGTGCCGGTCCTGCTGATGGTGGGCGACCGGGAGTCCGCGTTCGATCCCCGGATCGCGGTCTCGCAGGCGCGGAACTTCATTCCCGGTGCGCAGACACATCTGGTTCCAGGGGTCGGGCACATGATTGCCATGGAGGCCCAGGCGGTTGTGAACCACGCAATACTGGGATTTCTGCAGGATCTTCCTTTGGAAGGTTTGGCCCGGACGGAATAGGTCCGGACGGAACAGCAGGCCGCTCCTCAGCGGAAGATCTTCTTTCGAGCCGACCTGAAGTGGACGCCCAGCAGCAGGCAGAGGATGGGAAAGACTGCGCCGTAGCCAAAGACACCTATCAAGCGGAGGTATGGATTACCGAAAGCAGGGCCGGTCAACCCCAGCAGGCAGAGAAGGCCAGCCATCAGGAAGGCGGCCCGTACGTACAGGGGGCTGCCAGGGCCGGTGAATGCCACCGCCGCGAACAGCAGTGAGAGGCCGAAGAGGAAGTGCCAGGCTGTGACGTCGGCGGCAAAGAACAGTGACGGTTGGGTGAAGTCATAGATATAGCCGAGGGCCGGATCGCCGACGGGGGCCACCCGGCGGGCCACCAACAATTCGATCAGGTGCACGGTCGAGGTTACCGCTGCCGTGGAGAGCATGAAGCCAAAGGCCAGGACACCGAAAACCCTGGCCGGTGCGGGGGTGAGCTGGAAAATGACGGCGAAAAGTACCACGTGGATGGGCGCCCCAATGACTGTCACTGCTTCAGCTGCCGCCCAGAACGGATCCCGGGGCGCGCCCGAGAATGCCCCACTTGCCCCTACCAGGGCCAGATACACCACATCAAACGCGAAAACGGCCCACGCCGACCACTGGCCCAGCCCAAGCGGGCGGCCCTGCACCTCGCGGTCAGAGCCGCGCACTTGTCCTTCCACTGCCTCCGCCACGGCATCAAAAGTAGTGTCAAGGTTCAGAGTTCATAAGTGCCGTAGGTCCCCGCCGTCGGAGGCACTCCCACTGACTCCTTTTGGCAAAGCAAAAGGCCCTGCTTCCCTCTTTTTCAAGAGGGAAGCAGGGCCTTTCTACCTGGCGGTGACGGTGGGATTTGAACCCACGTTGGCTTTTACACCAAACAACATTTCGAGTGTTGCACCTTCGGCCGCTCGGACACGTCACCAACCTCAATAGGGTACCGGAGTAAGGCCTGCATCCCCAAAACGCACGTATAGCGCGGGCTTGGAGCAGGGGCTGGATTCTGCCGATGCATCTGCGAGGTGGCAGATAACTGCAATGCCGGCCCGGAACATTGCGGTCACATGCCACTTCGCGTGAATGTCAGACCCTGCCGCGATGATTGATTCATGGGAACTGCAGCAGTGGTCAAGGCTTATGCGGACATCCGGGCTGCCCTTGCTGCGCTGAACACTGAGGTTGACGGGTGCGGTTCGGACCCGTTTTCGGTGGTTGATCCGTTGGCGGGCTTGGCGGATGGTTGCTTGGACATTCTTGCCGGGGCCCGTGAGGTCGAGGCCGGGTTCGCTGGTTTGAAGGCGAAGGCTGCGGTGAAGTACGCGGAGAGCGCCTCTGTCGTTGCGGGGCCGGATGTGTCGGTGCAGGCGCAGGAGATGGCGGTCGCTGCGGAGGTCGGGTGTGTACTGGCGCTGGGGCCGCGGGCGGCGTCGTCGTTTCTGGCGACTTCGCACGCCGTTGTTTCCTCGTTGCCGCGGACCCTTGCGGGGCTGCAGGCCGGGACGTTGTCGTGGCAGCACGCGGTGGTGATGGCTGATGAGGTCGCGAGTCTTGATACTGCGGGGTCGGCGGCGTTGGAAGCGCACTTTTTGGACCCGGACGCCCCGGATGCTGCTCGGGGGTGCCCTGCCGGGGAGATGCCGGCGCACCGGTTCAGGGCCAAGGCCCGGACCTGGCGGGAACGCCACCACGCCGAGAGCATCGAAGTGCGCCATGCCAAGGGGGTGGCGGATCGGCGGGTGGAGTTCCGGCCGGACCAGGACGGGATGGCGTGGCTGTCCGCGTGTTTGCCGGCGGATCAGGCGTTGGCCGGGTGGAACCGGCTCACCGCAATGTCCCGGTCACTGCAGGGGCCCGCGGAGTCCCGGACCATGTCCCAGTTGCGGGCGGACAAGTTCGCTGATGCGATCCTCGGCAGTGGCAGTGGCAGTGGCAGTGGCAGTGGCAGTGGCAGGGGCCGTAATAGGAGCAGTATCAGCGGCAGTGGCGCCAGTGTCACGGATGCGATTGACGAAGCTGATGGTGGTGACGGCGATACCGGTGCCCGTGACAGCGCCGGTGTCAATGGCAGGGCTGGACGGGAAGACGTGTCTTCGCCGATCCGGGCCCAGGTCCTGGTCACGGTCCCGGTGTTCTCCCTGATGGGGTTGACCGATGAACCGGCCATGCTCGACGGGTACGGGCCCATCCCGCGCTCGATGGCACGGGACCTGGTCGCGAACGGTGCGGGGTCGTTTTACCGGGTGTTGGTGGATCCGCGGGACGGGGCGCCGCTGGAAATTGGCCGGAAGAGTTACCGGGTGACCGGGGCGATGCGGGCCTGGCTGAGGATGCGGGACGGTAAGTGCCCGTTCCCGGGCTGCAGCAACAATTCCCTGGACAACGATGCCGACCACATCCTCGCCTGGGCCGAGGGTGGCACCACCGGGATCAGCAACCTGGGACAGCCCTGCCCGAAACACCACAAGCTCCGGCACACCACCGGTTGGAAACCCACCGCGGCCACCAAGAACGCACCACCTGGCTGGACCTCACCCACCGGCCGCCACTACCCAAGCGAACACCAGGACTGGGAACCACCCAAACGGCCCAGGCAGCTGGTGCCGCAACTGAATCCGGCGCAAAGGGCAATCTCAGGTTGCAGGGACTTGGTGGTCGGGGGCTTCTCCCTGGGGGAAGCATGCCTTGACGGTATCCTCCATCCGCCCTCCGCCTAGCTGCGGCCTCTCCCTAGCTGTCTGCCTGGTGCCGGGGAAAATCACCGTTGGCTTGCCCGCGGATTGGTAACCCTGAAATGAAACTGCGTCACTAAGCCCCGCCACGAAGCCATGCCTTTCACCGCCCGGGATGCTGTCCGACGTGTCCCGGCAAGCCGCAACGAAACCCGACATCCGCCGTCGGACTTTCCCCCTCGCCACGGGTCCGGATAGATTCATCAGCAAGATGACGAATTCAGAAACTCCCATCCACGCAACCGCATACTGGACCACTGCCAAAGATCACGGCGAACTCAGGGCGGAAGAAGTTGCCGCCCCCGGACCGGGTGAAGCACTGGTCCGTGCCCTTTACTCGGGCATCAGCAAGGGCACGGAAATGGTGGTTCACGCAGGGGCCGTTCCGCCGCGGGTCGCAGAGGAAATGCGCGCCCCGCACCAGGAGGGCGAGTTCCCCGGCCCGGTGAAGTTCGGCTACCTCTCCGTCGGAGTCGTGGAGGAGGGGCCCGAGGGGTGGAAGGGCCAGCGCGTCTTCTGCCTGAACCCGCACCAGGACCGCTACGTGGTTCCCGTGGAATCCCTAACCCGGATCCCTGACGAGGTCCCCTCGCGCAGGGCGGTCCTCACCGGCACAGTCGAAACAGCTGTCAATGCCCTGTGGGAAGCCGGGCCGCGCCTGGGGGACCGGGTCGCGGTCGTCGGCGCCGGCCTGGTGGGCGGCATGGTGGCTACGCTGCTGCGCACCTTCCCGCTGCAGCGCCTGCAGCTCGTGGACCTTGATCCGGGCAGGAGGCAGCTCGCGGAGACGCTGGGTGTGGACTTCGCGCAGCCGGATGACGCCCTGGCCGACTGCGACATCGTTTTCCACTGCTCGGCCTCCCAGGAGGGCCTGGAACGCAGCCTCCAGCTCGCCGGCGATGAAGGCGACGTCATCGAAATGTCCTGGTACGCCAACCGGGAGGTCACCGTACCGCTGGGGGAGGATTTCCACGCGAGGCGCCTATCTATCCGTGCCAGCCAGGTGGGCATGGTGGCACGTGCCCGCCGTCACCGCCGCACCAACGCGGACCGGCTTGACCTCGCCGTATCGCTGCTCAAGGATCCGGTCTTCGACGCGTTCCTGACCGGATCATGCCGCTTCGAGGACCTGCCGGACGTGGTTCAGAACCTGGCGGATGGCACCCTGCAAGCCCTGTGCCACGTCGTCGAGTACCCCGGAAGCAGCTCCGCCCCCAGTCCAGCCACTGACAACAACGGAAACTTGAGGTAACCCATGTTCAGCCTGACCGTCCGCCGCCACTTCATGGTCGCCCACAGCCTTCCCCGTGAAGTGTTCGGCCCCGCACAGGGCCTGCACGGGGCAACCTTCGTTGCGGAGGTGACCTTCCGCCGTCGCGTGCTTAACGCCGACGCGATCGTCCTGGACATCGGTGCCGCCGGCACCATCATCGAGGACGTGCTGGCCGGGCTGAACTACCAAAACCTGGACGAGCACCCGGACTTCGAAGGCAAGCTCACCACCACGGAGGCGCTCGCCGAATACATCGCCCAGCAGGTCGCCGCCCAAATCAAGGACAGCGACGACGGCCGGGAACTGGCGGCAATTGACGTCACCCTGCGCGAGAATCCGGACGCGTGGGCGTCTTATTCCCTGGACCTCACCGCGTAGCCGTGCGCCCCATCCGGCTGCTGGTCCCCGGCAACATACGCCACAGCTCAGGCGGAAACGTCTACAACGCGCATCTGGTTGCCGGCCTGCAAGCGCTCGGTGCCGCGGTGGACGTCATCAGCGTCGATGGCGGCTGGCCGGATGCCGGCGCCGACGAACGACGCCGTCTGGGTACCCTGCTCGGGGCGTGGGAATCTGACAAGGCTCCGGGGAATGCCGTGGTTATCGTAGACGGGTTGGTGGCCGTTGGTGCCCCGGACGAACTGGAATTCGCGGCAAAGGCGGGGCGGGAAACATGGGTCCTGGTGCATATGCCCGTTCCGGAAAGTTCGGGGTCCGCAGCGCTCGAACGCGAAGTCAGGGCCCTGCGTGCAGCAACAGGAGTGGTCTGCAGCAGCGCTTCTGCGGCGTCCGTGCTTACCACGCGGGGACTCCGCCAGGCCCAAGTGGTCCTGCCTGGAGTGGACCTCGCACCCCAGGCTGACGGTTCCACGCCTCCGCACCTGGCGGTCGTCGCAGCCCTGCTGCCCAACAAAGACCAGGTGCTGACAGTCGAGGCGCTGGCCCGGCTCAAGGACCTTGAGTGGACTGCGTCGTTCGTGGGGTCCGACCAGGCCGACCCGGACTACGCGCGGGAGGTCCAGGCTGCCATCACTGCCAACGGGCTGCAGGAACGGGTGCGGCTGGAGGGTGAGCTCACGGGTAGGGCCCTCGAAGCCGAATGGGCGCGCACCGACCTGACCCTGCTCGTTTCCCGGATCGAAGCGTTCGGAATGGCGGTCACCGAGTCCCTTGCGCACGGAATCCCGGTACTTGTCCGCGAGGGGACGGGGGCAGTGGAAGCGCTTGGCATCGCCGGGATGAAAGCGGACGACGGCGGGCCGCGCCTTCCGGGGGCAGCGCTGCCACTTCCGGCCGGGGCAAGTGAGAGTCCGGGTCGCTTGGCGGAGGTCCTGCGTCGCTGGCTGACGGACGAACAAACCCGGGAAAGCTGGCGGGCAGCAGCGCTGAAAGCGCGGACCAGGCTGCCGGACTGGAGCAGTACCGCCCAGGGGATGCTGGCCCTGCTGTCGGGCGCGGGGCAGCAGGAACCGGCTGAGACTGAAGGTCCGGGCCAGGACTGAAGCGGGCCCCGACTGAACCAACGGGGTTAGAGGCTGTTGCTCCGGTGCCCGGCGAAAAACTCCCGCAGCAGCTGTGCGCACTCTTCCTCGCGGACCCCGGGGTACACCTCGACCCAATGGTTGAGGCGGCGTTCGCGGAGGATATCGAACACCGACCCGGCGGCCCCGGCCTTCTCGTCCCACGCTCCGAACACCACCCGGGGAATCCGCGCCAGCACGATGGCGCCGGCACACATGGCGCACGGTTCCAAGGTGACCACCAGCGTGCAGTCGGACAGCCGCCAGCCGTCGTCGCTGCCGCCGTGGAGCCGTGCCCGTTCCTGTAGCCGTCCGGCCGCCTCCCTGATGGCCACCACCTCGGCATGGGCCGTGGGGTCGCCCAAGGCCTCCCGTTGGTTCCGGCCGGAACCCAGCAGATCGCCGTCGGGCCCTATTACCACGGCGCCGATGGGCACGTCCTCCGTGGCGAGGGCCCGCCGGGCCTCAACCAGGGCAAGGCCCATCCAGGCGTTGTGTTTCTTTTCGGGCAACGGCATGGCTCAATGATAGTTTCGAGAGATACTAAGCTTGCGTACTTTTCCTGGGAGGCATGATGAGCAGAGTCCACGAGCGGATGGACAGATGGTTCAAGCCCTACGCCGCCCTTTGGCTGACCCTGATCATCGGCGGGACCGTGGTTGTCATCATGGCCCTGGCCGGCGCCGAGGTCTACGACGACGTAGTGGGCAAGGACGGGCTCGCAAACCTCGATGTTCCGGCCCTCCAGTACGCTGAGTCGCTGCGAAACCCGGGCCTTGATGCCTTTGCCACCGGCTTCACCAACATCGGCGGCGGCATCGGTATGCCCATCCTCGCCAGCATCCTTACCGCGTGGCTGACGTTCCTGAGCCGGACCTGGCGCCCACTCCTCCTGGTGGGCGGCGCGGCAACCGTCTCCATCCTCGCCACCACGTTCGGCAAGAAACTTGTGGGCAGGACCCGGCCGGACCACGCCGATGCGGTCCCGCCTTACGAGGATTCGCCGTCGTTCCCCAGCGGCCATACTCTCAACACCACCGTGGTCATCAGCGTCCTCCTGTACGTTCTTTGCCTGCAGTTCCACCAACTCTGGGTCAGGGTCACGGCAATCACGGCCGGCGTGATTTTCATCATTGCCATGGGGCTGAGCAGGGTATTCCTGGGCCACCACTGGTTGACCGACGTCATGGCCGGCTGGACGCTGGGGCTGGCCTGGGTGGCCATCGTGATCCTGGCGCATCGGTTGTTCCACCTGTTGAGGCGCAAGCAGCATGCGGGTCCGGCCCCCACGTTCGATCGTCCCGTGGTGCGGGACGTCGTCCTCGAATCCGTGCACGACGGCGGCGATGCCGGCAAGCAGGGCGCGTCCGGCAGCCGAGGCAAGGACACCGCCGGATGATAGTTTTGGGGGATGCGCACTCTCGTTGTTGACCACCCCCTGGTCGCCCACAAGCTCACCGTCCTGCGGGACAAGAACACGCCGTCGCCGGTATTCCGCCAGCTGACGGAAGAGCTGGTGACCCTGCTGGCTTACGAGGCCACGCGGGAGGTCCGCACGGAGCCCGTCACCATCCAGACGCCAGTCAGCACCACCATCGGCACGGCATTCACCAAGCCCACACCGCTGGTGGTTCCCATTCTTCGTGCCGGCCTGGGAATGCTGGAGGGCATGACCAAGCTGGTCCCCACGGCGGAGGTGGGCTTCCTGGGTATGGCCCGGGACGAGGAAACGCTGGACATCATCACCTATGCCGAGCGCCTTCCGGAGGACCTGACGGGCCGCCAGGTCTTCGTGCTGGACCCCATGCTGGCCACCGGCGGCACCCTGCGTGAGGCCATCAAGTTCCTGTTCAAGCGGGGCGCTTCCGACGTCACCTGCATCTGCCTGCTGGCTGCCCCTGAAGGCCTGGCCCGGCTGGAAGAGGAACTCTCGGGCGCGAACGTGCACATCGTCCTGGCCTCCATCGACGAGAAGCTCAACGAGAAGTCCTACATCGTTCCCGGCCTGGGCGACGCCGGCGACCGGCTCTACGGCATCGCAGGGTAGTTTTTACCCTTTTTCAATCGGTGTCCCGCCGCTAGCCTGTGCGGATGGACTGGAAACTCGAACTTGTCTTTGTCCCTGTATCCGACGTTGACCGCGCCAAGGACTTCTATGTCAACAAGGTGGGCTTCAACGCGGACTACGACGAGCGGCCGTCGGACCACGTTCGCTTTGTACAGCTGACGCCGCCCGGCTCTGCCTGCTCCATCTGCATGGGCGAGGGGCTTTTGGACGCCCCTCCCGGCACGGGAACCACCCTCCAGATGGTGGTCGACGACATCCAAAAGGCGCATGACCACCTGAAGAACAATGGTGTGGACGTCAGTGACATCGAAGTGCTGCCTTGGGGCCACTTCGTGTACTTCGCCGACCCGGACGGCAATAAGTGGGCCGTCCAGTACATCCCTTGGCGGAATGCCGGGCAGGATGCAGCTCAGGCCGGCAGTATGCCCAGCAACGCTTAAAGCAGGCTGCGGGCCGCATCGTGATGATGCGGCCCGCGGTCTGTCGCTGGAATCCCCGGCGTTACCCCGTGGCCAAGGCGTACGACGGCGGGTGGCGGGACACGCCGTCGGCTGTCCTTGGAGCCGGGAGGTTCAGCTGAGGTTTCCCTTTGCGGCGCTATGCCAGGGAGAGGTGCCTAGTACCAGTTGTGCGCCAGGTGGAAGTTCAGCGCACCGCACGGAGACTGGTAGCTCTTCTTGATGTAATCCAGGCCCCAGTTGATCTGCGTGCGGTAGTTGGTCAGGTAGTCGGCGCCGGCGCTGGCCATCTTCTCTGCAGGCAGGGACTGGACGATGCCGTAGGCGCCGCTGCTGGGATTCGTGGCCGTGGTGGTCCAGTCGGACTCCTTGGTCCACAGCGTCTGCAGGCACTGCATCTGGTCAGGTCCCCAGCCAAAGGTTGCCAGCTGGCCGGCAGCATAAGCCTGGGCACCGGCGGGATCATTCACCGCGACGACGGGTGCCGGCGCAGGTGCAGGAGCGGGTGCCGGAGCCGGGGCAGGTGCCGGGGCTTCCGCTGCGGGGGCCGCCGGTGCAGGCGCGGGGGCTGGTTCCGCTGCCTGGGGGGCTACGCTGATTGCCGCCGGAACGGACACTGCCGGGTTGGAGCGGATTTCGCTCTTCTCGATGCTCATTTGGGCATCGGCCGCTGCCGTGGAAGAGTTTGATTCGGTGGATGACACCGGGGTCATGCTGCTGGTTGCCTGGCCTGCCGCGCCTACCCCCACGAGCACCGCGCAGGATGCCGCAAGGATCCCGGCACGCACGCCCAGGCTGGTCTTCTTTGCTGGTTTCTTGGCCGGTCCCTGCTGTGCCAGATGTTTACCCTTGGCATGCAGGCATGCTTCTGCCGTGTTTTTGGACATGATTGATCGCCTCTCACACCTGCGGAGTTAGCTGTCGGGTTCGGATGAGGGCATCCGGCCGCACGGAAAGATCACGTGCGTGCTTAACCCCAAGGGCGTTCATCGCCCGGGACGGTGGGTCCCCCGCCTCTGCCGTTGCTCAATCGGAATCCGGGGAAGCGGCAGAGCTTGGCGTCAACCCGGGATATGCGGCCCGAACGGGAGCCGCACCCAATCGACGGTACAGGAAAAGCGAAGCAAAGTCACATTTAGGTAACGGAAGTCACGGCCTTCAGCGCGCCGGTTTGCTTCTGGCCTGCGGTTCAATCGTTACGTTCAGGACACCAGACCGTGTTGTTACCGTGCCAGGAGGTAGATAGTGGCGCCGCCGATGCTCTGCGCACTGAAGTTCTGCGAAACCCACTCGGCGATCCGGCCGGCGGCATCCGAACCGGAGCTGGACGGCATGGCCCCGCCGGCAATGAAGTAGTGGATTTTTCCCTGCGCGACGAGGTCTTGGAACTGCGCCAGGGTGGGGGAGGGGTCGGTGCCGTTGAAGCCGCCCACGGCCATCACCGGCAGTTCCGTGGCGAGCTGGTACCCGGCGGCATTGTTGGAGCCCACTACCGCTGCTGCCCAGGTGTAATTGGTTGCACCGTCTTTGAGCGCGGCCACAAGATCCGCTGATGGAGTAGGTGCGCCGAGGAGGCCACCGAGTCCGCCGCCGGGCCTGCCCCCGAAGTTAGCGCCGCCAGGGTTTGTTCCGGCCGGGGCGGCCTGCTGCTGGGAACCCTGCTGCTGGAAGCCCTGCCCCGTGGGACCCTGGCCCGTGACGCCCTGTCCGGTACCGCGGCCCGAAGGGCTCCGGCCGGTCGAACTGAAGCCTCCCGGTCCGCGGCCGCCGGCGCCTAAGCCCGAGGCTGGCCCCGCACTGACGATCGCCCCGCTGTGTGCCGTAGCCGCGGTGGTGACGGAGTAGGCCAGCGGACCGGCGAGCGACGCAGCGATGGCGAGGGCCGCCGTCGTCCGCTGCATGGAAGCCAAGCGCAGGAACTTGCCCAGCCCAATGCCTGCTGCGGCTGCCAAACTTCCGCCGAGCACCAGCCAGCGCAGCCAAGGGCCGTAGGCGGACGTGGTTCCCAGCAGGTAGAAGGCCGTAAGCGATGCCACGGCCACTGCTGAAGCGAGGAAGATGCGGGCAGCCGCTTGCCTGCGGCGCTGCCACAGGAGAACGCTGCCCAGCCCTGCCATTCCGGCGATTCCCGGTGCCAGTGCCACCGCGTAGTAGGGGTGGATGATGCCGGCCATGAAGCTGAACACCAGGCCCGTTACCAGGATCCACGAGCCCCAGATGATGACGGAAGCGCGGACAACATCTGTTCGCGGTGCCCGCCGCCCCACCCACAGCAGCCCCGCCGCAAGGATGAGTGCGGACGGCAGCAGCCATGCGATCTGGCCGCCGAACTCGCTGTTGAACATCCGGAACAGGCCCGGAACGCCCCAGCCGTTGCCGCCGCCCACACTGCCCGTTTCGTCGCCCGTGAGCCGGCCCAGGCCGTTGTAGCCCAACGTCAGCTCCAGGATGGAGTTGTTCTGGGATCCGCCAATGTAGGGCCGCATGTTCGCCGGCGTCAGCTCGACGGCCAGCAGCCACCAGCCGGCAGAAACCACCATCGCTGCTCCCGCTGCTGCCAGACGGATCAACCGCCGCCGGGTGCCGCCCGGAGCTGCCACCATGTAGGCGAGGGCGAACCCGGGAACCACCAGCAGGACCTGAAGCTGCTTGGCGAGAAACCCAAAGCCCAGGAATACCCCGGCCAGCAGGAGCCACCGAGGCCGGTCCTCCTGGACCGCGCGGAGGAACCCGTAGGCGGCTGCTGTCATTAGCAGCACCAGCAGGGCGTCCGGGTTGTTGAACCGGAACATCAGGGTGGCAACCGGGGTGAGGGCAAGGACCGCCGCTGCCAGCAGCCCTGCCCGGTGCCCAAGCCGGACGTCAGCGGTGGCCGGCGTTGCGGCCCGCCGCACGGCCAGATAGACCAGCCACGCCGAGCCGACCCCCATCAGAGCCTGGGGAACCAGGATGCTCCACGAGCTCAGGCCAAAGATCCGGACCGACAGCCCCATGATCCACAGGGAGGCCGGCGGCTTGTCCACGGTGATGGCATTCGCGGCATCGGAGGAGCCGAAGAACCAGGCTGCCCAGTCCTGCGATCCGGCCTGGGCTGCGGCGGAATAGAACGCGTTGGCCCAGCCCGACGCACCGAGGTTCCACAGGTACAGCACGGCCGTGCCAGCCAGTACAGCTGCCAGTTCCAGCCTCCGGTGGAAGGCCGCACGGTCTCCGCGGAAGGCCGCATGGTCCCGCGTGCCCGGCCGGCCCCGGAGGGTGAATCGCTCCCGCCCCAGTGGATTCCTCCGGGGGCGGGCTGCGGTGGTTACAGGCATGCTGTGCTGGCTGGCCATCGTGTCCTACTTGGTGAGCTGGTAGACGGTTGAGTTGCCTACGGTCTGGGCCTGGAAGTTGGCCTGGACCCAGGCGGCCACTTCGGAGTTGCCGCCGCGGCCGCCCATGCCGCCACCGCCCATGCCTCCGCTTTGGATGAAGTAGCCGATCTGGCCCTCGGCCACCATGTCCTGGAACTCGGCCAGGGTGGGGTAGGGATCGCCGCCGTTCCAGCCTCCGAGGGCAATGACGTTGGTGTCCGTGGCCAGTTCCAGGCTGGCTGCCTGGGTGGCGCCGGAAACGATCGCAGACCACTTTGTGCTGGTGGCCTTCAACAGGGCAGTCACCGCGGCATCGGCAGTTCCTTCGCCGGGACCGCCGGCGCCGCCTGCATCACCGGGGCCACCTGCACCGCCCGGGCCGCCGTCAGGTGCGCCGGTACCGGCTCCGGGGGTGCCGCCGAGGTCGTTCATTGGGTCAAGGCCGTCGGTTCCGGTGGCCGAGTCCGTGGCGGAGTTCCTGCCGTCGGTCCGGTCGCCGCGGAAGCCCGCGGCCCGGTTGCCGAAAGCGCCCGCTGAGCCTGCGGGTCCCGACGTCGGAATGGAGCCTGAGTGTGCGGAGGCAGCGGTGGCCAGGGTCCAGGCACCGGCACCAAGCCCGCCGGCCAGGAGGGATACGACGACGACGGCGGCCGCCCCCGCACGCCGGAACCGTCCGGAGGTGCGCACGGCGTCAAGGCGGAGCAGGATTGCCGCGGCGGCAAGGACACCGAGGATGATGACCGCCACGCGCAGCCAAGGGAACCAGGATGCGTCCCGGCCCAGGAGGACAGAGGACCAAATCGAGGTGCCCAGGACGGCCACCGCAAGGACAATGCGGGCGGGCCAGTAGGTTCGGCCGCGCCAGAGTTCCACGGCACCGATGCCCACCAGCGCCGCGATGGCCGGTGCGAGTGCTACCGAGTAATAGGGGTGGACGATGCCGCTCATGAAGCTGAAGACGCCTCCGGTGACCAAGAGCCAGCCGCCCCACAGAATCAGGGCGGCCCGGCTTGGGGAAGTGCGGGCTTCACGCCGGGTGAACCACAGGCCCGCCACCAGCAGGATCAGGGCAGCGGGTAAAAGCCATGAGACTTCACCGCCAAAGCTCGTCCCGAACATCCGTAACAGGCCGGCAGCCCCGCCGAATCCAGCGTTGCCGCCGCCGAAGCTGCCTCCGGGCCCGCCTGCAGCACCCCCGGCGGCGCCGCCGGGCATGCCTTCGCCCGAACCGGTGATTCTGGCCAGGCCGTTGTAGCCGAAGGTCAGTTCCAGGAAGCTGTTGGTGGTGGATCCGGCCATGTACGGGCGCTCCGAAGCGGGAGTCAGCTGGAAGAGGGCAACGTAGCTGCCTGCCACGACAACGATTCCGCCCAATGCGCCCAGCAGATGGGCAATGCGGCGCCCGACCGAGGCGGGGGCCGCCCACAGGTAGGCCAGTCCGAGTGCCGGGACGATCAGGAAACCCTGGAGCATCTTGGTGAGGAATGCCAGCCCGATCACGGCACCGGCCGCCGCCAGCCACTTCCAGCCGGCCCGTTCAATGGCGCGGGTGGTGAAATATGCGGCGAGCACCAGGCACAGCGTGAGCATGGCATCCGGGTTGTTGAACTTGAACATAAGTGCCGCCACCGGCGTCAGGGTCAGCGCACCGCCGGCCAACAGGCCTGCCGCCGGTCCCGATACCCGTTTGACGGCCAGGTAGAGAAACCCGATGGCGGCCACGCCCATGAGTGCCTCCGGCACCAGCATGCTCAGCGGCGAAAAGCCGAAGATTCGGCCCGCGAGTGCGGGGATCCAGAGCGCCGCGGGCGGCTTGTCGACGGTGATGGCATTGCCGGCATCGAGCGAGCCGAAGAGGAAGGCGGTCCAGTCCTTGGTGCCCGCCTGGATGGCCGCGGCGTAGAAGGAGTTGCCGTAGCCGGTTTCTGCCAGGTTCCACAGGTACAGGACCGCGGTGGCCACCAGGAGCCCCGCCGCTGAGGGCCGCACCCAGCGTGCCTGGTTGCCGAAGGCGTAGCCGGCCCAGCGCGGCATTGGGTTGCGGGCTACGGGTCCGGCAGTTCCAGCGGGTCCTTCCGTGGGGCGTGCAGTGGTGCCGGCGGATGGGTGCTGGTGGTCCGGGTGCAGGGGACCTGTGAGTTGCGCGCTCCCGGTGGAGTCGGCGCCTGCCGGGGAGATGGTGGAGGTCATGAAGCTGCCGTTTCTGTTGAAGTGGTGGCCGTAGCGTTTTCGTCTGTGGCGTCTGTGGCGTCTGTGGCGTCTGTGGCGTCGGTACGGGGTTCGGAACTTGCGTAGTTGGCGCCGGGAGCTGCCGTCGTCCCGGGTGCCTTGTCCCGGAAGACCCATAGCCGGAACAGCAGGAATCGGACTGCGGTGGCCGCAAGGTTCGCCGCCACTACGGTGAGGACTTCCGCCCACCGGTCCGGTGTCGTCGTCCTGTGCACCAGGGCGAGTGCTCCGGAGGTGAGCAGCAGGCCGATGCCGAAAACAATCAGCCCCTCGAAGTGGTGCCGGACCGGGTTGCCGCCCTGGATGCCGAACGTGAAGCGCCTGTTGGCTCCGGTGTTGGCCACCGCGGTGATCAGCAGCGCCAGGAAGTTTGCCAGCTGCGGGTCCACGAAGCCGCGGCAGAACAGGAAGATCAGCAGGTAGGCCAGGGTTGAGGCGGCCCCGATGGCGGCGAACCGGACCAGCTGGCCGAAGAGGCTGCTGCCCGGGGTCTGCTCGTCCGCCCGTGATGACGCCGGCAGCGGACCCCGCGCCAGGGCGGCGCGCAGTTCCGGTACGGGGATGCGGCCGTAGACCAGGTCGCGGGTGAGCCGGGCCATGCCCCGGACGTCCGCCAGCGCCGTCCGCACCACGTCCACACTTGAGTCCGGGTCGTCGGTCCAGTCCACGGGAACTTCATGGACCCGCAGGCCGCAGCGCTCGGCAAGGACCAGGAGCTCCGTGTCGAAGAACCAGGAAGTGTCCACCGTGTAGGGAAGGATCTGCTGGGCGACATCGGCGCGGATGGCTTTGAAGCCGCACTGGGCGTCGCTGAACCGCGCACCCATGAAGGAGTGGAGCATCAGGTTGTAGCTGCGCGAGATGAATTCGCGCTTGGGGCCGCGGACCACGCGGGAATTGCGGGTGAGGCGTGTGCCGATGGCCAGGTCCGAGTGGCCCGAGATCAGGGGCGCCAGCAGCGGGGGCAGGGCTGCAAGGTCGGTGGACAGGTCCACGTCCATGTAGGCCAGGACCGGCGACGGCGACGCCAGCCACACCTTGCGCAGGGCATTCCCCCGGCCCTTCTCGTCGAGGTGGACCACCGCGACCTCGGGGAACTCCCGGGCCAGCCGTTCGGCGATCTTCAGTGTCCCATCCGTGCTGGCGTTGTCCGCCACCGTGATCCGGAAGCTGTGCGGGAAGGTGTCTTGCAGGTGTCCGTGGAGCCTTCGGAGGCATTCCTCAAGATCGCGTTCCTCGTTGAAGACGGGGATGGTGACATCGAGGACGGGAACCGCGGTGCGGGTGTCCACGGGGGCGCGGCGCACGGCACGCCCCCGGGAAGGAAGGCCAGCAGAAGGGAAGCCAGCGGAAGGGAGGCCCGGCGGCGCCACCGCGGCGTCCTGCAGGGTTCCTGAAGTGGAGTCGGTGAGCGTCATGAATCAAGAGTGGCGCCGCCGGATTTGTGGGTTTTAGGCGCAACCTGTGACGTGCCTGTGTAAGTGCTGCCGCCCCGGTTTTCTGGTCAGCGCGCGGTGACCGGCCATTGCCTGGGCAGGTTAGGGCCCGGCCGCCCCGGCGGCGGGTAGGCGCACGGCGAACTCGGTCCGGCCCGGCCGGGAGACCAGTTCCACGGTGCCGCCATGGGCGGCCACGATGGATTCGACAATGGACAGGCCCAGGCCTGATGACCCTTCCGAGCCGGAGCGGGCGGTGTCGGCCCGGGTGAAGCGGGAAAAGATGTTGCCTTGGAATTCGGCCGGGATTCCGGGGCCGTCATCGGTGACCGTGACCACCACACTCCCGTCCGCGGAACGCATGACGCCGGTGGTCACGGTGGTGCCCGCAGGTGTGTGCTTCCGGGCGTTGGAGAGCAGGTTTGCCAGCACCTGGTGCAGCTGGGTGGTGTCTCCACGCACGGTGACGGGTTCGTCGGGCAACTTCAGCTGCCAGGTGTGGTCCGGTGCCATGACCTTTTCGTCGCTGACGGTTTCGATGACCAGCTGCGTCAGGTCCACGTCCGTGGCTTCGGTTGCCTTGCCCTCGTCCAGGCGGGCCAGCAGCAGCAGGTCCTCCACCAGGGCGGTCATGCGCTCGGACTGGCTCTGGACGCGGCCCAGCGACTTCTGCCCGTCCTCGGTGAGGTGTTCGGTCATGCGCATCAGCTCCGTGTACCCGCGGATAGCGGTCAATGGAGTTCGAAGTTCATGGGAGGCGTCGGCAACAAACTGGCGCACCTTCATCTCGCTGCGTTGCCTGGCCTCCAGCGCGCTGGAGACATTGTCCAGCATCAGGTTCAGGGCGTGGCCCACGCTGCCCACCTCCGTGGTGGGGTGTGCTGCGGAGGGTGGCACGCGCACTGCGAGCGCCACCTCCCCGGCATCCAGGGGGAGCTTGGACACCTTGGTTGCGACGTCGGAGAGCTGTTCCAGCGGCCGCATGGTCCTGCGGATCAGGGCAGTGCCGGCAAGTCCGATCACGACAAGGCCGCCCAGCGAGACCAGCACCATGGTCAGCACCAGGGACGCCTCGGTGCTTTGCTTCATCGACAGCGGCAGCCCCGTGATCACCACATCGCCGTAAGGGGTTTCTGTGGCCAGCACCCTGTAGTCGCCCTTGGACAGCTCGCGGTCCACCGGCAGGCCATCGTGGGGGAGTGCCTGCAGGGTGGCGACATCAGACGGCGTCAGGGAAGTCCAGGTGAAATCGGTGGAAAGGAAGCCTGCCTCCCTGCTGATCTGCCCGTTCACCACCCGGGCATTCAGCGTTCCCACACTTTGTCCGCGTGCGTCGAGCGGATCCGGGCGGCCGGAGGGGTTGCCTTCGGGCGGTCGGCCACGGGACGCCAGCTTCAGCTGCGCATCCAGTTGGTTGGTGAGGACCACGTCCATCGAGGCATAGCTGGCCACGCCGATCGCGCTGGAGATTGCCACCAGGAGCGCCATTGACAGCAGGATCAGCCGGGTGCGCAGGTGCCAGGTGGCCGGGTTGAACAAGGATCGGCCGGCAGGCCGGGGGACGCCGGAAAGCGATGACATGCTTTTCCTTGGCTAGTCTGCGGGCTTGATGACGTAGCCCGCCCCGCGCACGGTGTGGATCATCGGCGGATGGTTGGCTTCAATCTTTTTGCGAAGGTAGGAAATGTACAGTTCAACGATGTTCGCCTGGCCGCCGAAGTCGTAGTCCCACACATGGTCCAGGATTTGGGCCTTGCTGACCACGCGCTTGGGGTTCTCCATCAGGTAGCGGAGCAGCTCGAACTGTGTTGCCGTCAGTTGTATGTCCTCCCCGGCGCGGGTGACTTCCCGGGTGTCCACATTGAGGACAAGGTCGCCTACCACCAGTTCGGCGGTGTCCATGGCGGCCACCCCGGAGCGTTGTACCAGGCGGTGCAGGCGCAGCAGCACTTCCTCCATGCTGAAGGGCTTGGTGACGTAGTCGTCCCCACCGGCGGCCAGTCCCACGATGCGGTCCTGAACGGCGTCCTTCGCCGTCAGGAAGAGCGCAGGCACCTCCGGCGCAAAGGCGCGGATCCTGCCCAGCAGCTCCACGCCGTCGAACCCGGGGAGCATGACGTCAAGCACCAGGACGTCGGGATGGAAGTCCTTTGCGAGCTTGACGGCGGTGGGCCCGTCCCCGGCCACGGCTACCGACCAGCCGGCCATGCGCAGCCCCATGCTCATGAGTTCAGCCAGGCTGGGCTCGTCATCCACCACCAGGGCGCGGATGGGGGAGCCGTCGGGGTGGGTGAGCTGCGGGAGGTTGTTGGTCATGGGGTGCGGGGATGCCATGGGACAACCTTCCGATCTGACGGTTTGCCGATGCTTTGCCGTTGCTGTGTTCCAGCTGTGAGTTCCAGCCTAGCCAGCCGGGGCCCCCAGCACATGCTGCCCAGGCCTGCCCGTCCCACCAGGTCACAGGCAGGCTTGGCCTGTGGCACAGCCTCCACACAGCAAACCGGCAGAACCTGATCCAACAACAGGACAAAAGCATCACCACCACATCGATTTCTGGAGAAAGCCATGGATCAGCAGGACAACCGAGCCGTCCCCGGGGCATCAGCACAGAAGGGGCAGCCGGCACCCGTGTGGGCCGGCGCCCCGGCCGATCGCGCCAACGATGCTCAGGACCACACCACGTACGAGCCGATTTCGCCGCAGCCTGCACAAGGTTGGGGTGCGCCCGTTCCCGGTTCGCCTTCCGCCGGATGGGGCACGACGCCGGCGGTGGGCCAGGAGCCAGGCTCCGGCACCGGATGGGGCGCGCCGCAGCAGTACGGGCCAAACGCTTCGCCGCGGAACGGGAAAGGAAGCTGGACAGCGAAGAAGGGGTTGCTGGTGGGCGGGGTGGCGGTGGTGGTTGCCGCAGCAGCCGGTGCCGGCGCCTACGCCGCCGGAAACGGAACCGCTGGTGCTTCAGTAAACAACGGTCCGGGCGCCGGCGCCAACGGCCAGTTCGGTTCCGGAGGGCAAGGCGGCATGACCGGGCAAGGCGGCATGGCAGGCCCGGGTAGCCAAACCGGCACGGACGGAGGCATGACCGGGCGCGACATGGACGGCGGCATGGGCCTGGACGGCGGACCCGGTGGACTGGGAATGGGCGGAGCAGGCCTCAATACAGCCGTCCACTCTGAATACGTGGTCCTGCAGGACTCCAGTTATGTGACCATGGCGGGCCAGGCCGGCACCGTCACGGAGATCTCGGGAAACTCCTTGACCGTAAAGAGCGAGGACGGCTTCTCCCGGACCTACGCTGTGGGCACCGATGTCCAGGTGACCCAGGGTATGCGCCAGCGTGGGGGCTCCACCGGCAGTACGCTCAACTTCTCCAACGTGACCGCCGGCGCAACTGTCCGCGTCACGGCCCTGAAAAACCCGGACACCTACACGGCGCAGACCATCCAAGTTGCAGCGGCGGGCACTGCAGCAACTTCCGGCCCGGGAACCAGCAGCAACTAAGGCCCGGACAACGGGCAGCGGCCAAGATGCGCTCATCCTGCCTCCGGCTGGAGGAACTTCAGCAGAAAAATCCACCGGAGGCAGGACGTCGGCTGGACACGAGCTGACCCCGTCGGCTGATTCCACGTCAAACGGTTGAATTTCGAACCTATTCGGCAGGCCGGCTCTTAGGCGAATTAAATTCCGTGACGCCGTCGATAAGGGCTAATTGTCCGGATAAGAGTCGAAATATAAGCCCCCTGCCGAACTAGTGACATCCACCACAATTCCGCGATTTGTCTCACGATGCGGACTCTTCAGTCCATTGTTACTTGCAAGTTGGCATTGTTACGCTGCACACTTCCAATGTGAACAAGAACTCAACAGCACCTGCAGCCGCAGAATATTGGCCCAGCACATCCGCTGCTGCCGACATGCGCTGTTGTCGAATGCACGCCTGACCTTCCCACCCACCGAAGTTCTTAGGCATTCGCCCCCAAGCCCAGCGTCGGGCGCCCTCCCCGCTCAGTGCAAACGGGGAAGTCAGCATTCGAGCCGCGAAGGCGGCCATTTCACATTGAGGTAAGCATTCCATGTCAGTTGCATCCGGATACGTCCACATCTCTGTCCGTAACGCCGCCAAGGCCGGCCGGCCCTCCGGCCTCCGTCCCGGTTTCGGCCCGCGACAGGCGCTCGCTCCCTCCACCTCCGGAAGCAGCTTCCCCGGCCAGGGTTTCGCCCCGCAGGGATACAACCCCAACTCCTACGGCCAGCTCCGAGCCGTACATCCGGCTGAGTCCGCTCCCGTTACGGCACCTACCCCGGTAGTGGCCGGACCAAACGCCGTGCGTCCGGTAGCCAATGAGAACGTGGCCCGCGGATTCGTCCTTTACATGGGCATCGATGAGGAAACCGCAGCCGCGGCCGGCACCTCCATCGCCAAGCTCGCCCAGGAAATCCGTGCCTACGCCCAGTCGCTCGTCTCCGGCGCCGAAAGCTACGCCGCTGTAGCGGTGGCCCCGGCCGGCACCCCCGGTTCCGCACTCGACGTCGTCCGCTCCACCTTCGGCGACCCCACCGTCAACTCCCGCCAGCGCACCGAGGCCCCCCGTCCTGCCCAGCAGCAGGAACCGCGCCCGTCCGGCGTCCTCATCGACCTCGCCCGCCGCGAAGTCCACCTCGACGGCGAATCCCTGAACCTCACCTTCAAGGAGTTCGAGCTCCTCAACTACCTCGTCGAAAACGGCACCCGCACTGTGGGCCGCGACGAACTCCTCGAAGGACTGTGGCGCAACGCCGAAGAAGTGCCAAACGAGCGCACCATCGACGTCCACATCCGCCGCCTCCGCTCCAAGCTGGGCCGCCTCGCCAACACCGTCCGCACCGTCCGCGGCCAGGGGTACCGGTTCTACGAGCACCCGGAAGTTGTTGTCTGGGCCGCTCCGGAGTACTCGATCTAGCCCCTCTTTACGCGAAAAGCGGCTTTCTGCGGTGCCTTAGACACCTCCTTCGTTCCTCAGTCGGCGATGCGGCACTACGCAGAAAGCCGCCTTTGCGCGTTCGGCCCTCTCCACGCACTGTGCCTCCGCGGCTGCTGGGGGCCTCGCGTCACTGTGGGCAGGGTTTCCGAGCCTCCCCGGGGGCGATGCCCTGTTGTCTCGGGCCCTGGCTCTTTGCCTGCTCTTGAAACGTGCTTTGCGTGGTGCTGTCTCCGCTGCGCTGCCTGTCCGTGCCTGTACTTGCTGGGGCTAGGCTTGGGCCATGAGTTCGCACCATGTCCGACGCCTTGTGATCATGCGCCATGCCAAGGCCGACTGGCCCGGCGGGGTGGCCGACCATGGGCGGCCCCTTGAGGAACGTGGGCATCGGGAAGCTCCGCTGGCCGGCCGGTGGCTGCTCAAGCACAATATCGTCCCGGACTTCATCCTGTGCTCCAGCGCCCTGCGGACGCGGCAAACCTGTACGTGGGTCTGCTCGGAACTCGGCGACAAGGCCCCTACGCCCAAGCTTGAAGACGGGCTGTATGCGGCGTCGGCCCTCCGGATGCTCACTGTGGTCAACCATGTGCCGGACACCGTAACCACGCTGATGCTTATCGCGCACCTGCCCGGCGTCCAGGACCTGGCGATGCACCTCGCCTCACGCGACTCCGACCACGACGCCTACATGGACGCCGCCACCCGCTTTCCCACCAATGCCCTGACGGTCCTGGAAACGGAAAAGCCATGGGCGGAACTGGACGGGCAGGACGCCCGGATCACCCGCTTTACGGTTCCCCGCGCCCACTAGGTTCTGGCCCACTAGGTTCTGCCCCAACCAGCTCGGGCTCGCTAGGCACTGGGGACGTTGGCGGCAATCCCGCGGAGGAGCCCTGCGACGTGCCTGATTCCCGGGCTGGCCGTCATGGTCCTGCGGTGGACCAGTCCCACCTGCCGGGCCTGGACCGGGTGGACCACGGGAACAGCCGTAACGCCGGGAGGCAGCGCCGGCCGCCCGAGCCGCGGGACGAGGGCAACCGCTACCCCCTGTTCCACCAACGCAACGTGCGTCGCGAAATCGGGGTCGTAGACCCGAACGTCCGGTACCCGGCCCAGGTCCGCGAAAATCCGGAGCAAGGCCTCGTTGCAGATCGCCCCGCCCGGCGTGCTGATCCACCGCTCGTCAACCAGGTCGGCCGGCTCAACCTCCGCCCGCTGCGCCAGCGGGTGGCTGCGGTGCACCAGGAGGTCGGCGACGTCCTCGCACAGCCATTCCAGCGCCAGGTGTTCCGGGATCACCAGCGGCACGGAGTTCCAGTTGTGCACCAGGCCCAGGTCCGCTTCCCCGTTCGCAACCCGGGCCACGGCCTCACGCGGATCCTCCGCCAGGACCGCAACGCTCAACGCCGCGCCGGACTGCTCCAGCTGCGCCAGCAAGGGGCCCACCAGTCCGCGGCAGGCGGTGGAGAATGACACGATCTTCAGGCTGCCGCTGGGCTTTGCCGGGTCCGCCAACAGCGTGGACTGCAGCTCTTCCAGTTCGGCCAGGATGCGGCGGCCGTACGCCGCCAACGCGAGTCCGCGCTCCGTGAGCAGCACCCCGCGGCCGCGGCGCTCCAGGACCGCGAAGCCCGCCTCCTTCTCCAGCTTTTTCACCTGCTGGGACACGGCCGAGGGGCTGAACCCCATGGCTTCGGCGGCGGCGATGACGGAACCATGCTGCTCGATTCCTGCCAGCGCCCGCAGTGATCCGATGTCAATCATGAAGCAAAAGTACATGATCAAGTGCATAAATGAGCGCTGGTGCTTCATCTGCTGCTCTGCGACAGTGGAAGCGTGAACCTGCGCGACTCCCTCCTTGCCGTCCTTGTGGCCCTGCTGTGGGGCCTTAATTTCGTTGCCATCGACGTCGGGCTGCATGCGGGCGGACAGGAGTTCCCGCCCCTGCTGTTCGTGGCCATGCGCTTCGTCCTGGTGGTCTTCCCGTGGATCCTTTTCGTCAGGAAGCCGGATGTCAGCTGGAAGGCCATCATCGGCGTCGGACTCTTCATGAGCGCCGGCCAGTTTGGCCTTCTCTACCTGGCCATGGCGCTGGGGATGCCCGCAGGGCTTGCGTCCCTGGTCCTGCAGGCACAGGTGCTGCTGACCGTCCTCCTCGCTGCCGCCTTCCTGGGCGAACGTCCCAGCCGGCGGCAATTGGCCGGAGTAGTGCTCGGCGTCGCCGGGCTGGGGCTCGTGGCGGTGGGGCGCAGCGCCGTGGCCCCGCTGCTGCCGCTGGTCATCGTCCTGGCTGCGGCCTTGTCATGGGCAGCCGGAAATGTCATCGCCCGCAGGGCGAAGGCAGCCTCCGGCCTGGGGCTGGTGGTCTGGTCCGGCGCCGTGGTTCCGCTCCCACTCGGCGCGCTGTCCGTACTGCTGGACGGCCCGGACGCCGTCTGGCGGTCACTGGCCACCCTCCAGGCACCGACCATCCTCAGCGCACTCTATACCGCGGTTTTTGCCTCGCTGGTGGGCTACGGGATCTGGAACCGGCTCCTTGCCAGCCACCCGTCGTCGGCCGTTGTCCCCTTCACCCTGCTGGTCCCGGTGGTGGGAATGAGCGCTGCCTGGCTGGTCCTCGCGGAGGTGCCATCGCCAACGGAACTGGCGGGCGGTCTGCTCCTGCTGGGTGGCGTGGCGACGGCGGTACTGACCAGTGGAGGGCGCCGGCGTCAGCGGCGTGAGGCGGAGCCGCTGCCGGACCGGGGTGCCGGCCTTGCCGCAGGAGATGCCGACGACGGCGGGCGCTTGGCTGCCGCCGGACCTCCGGCCGGGGGCCGGGAAGCGGAGGGCCGCTGAGGCGGGGATGCCTGGGCGCCGGCCCGCGGAGCAGCGTCTCGCGGGACGGCCTGCGGACGCGGACGCTGCGCCGCTGACCTGCCTTGGCCCTGCGCGGTTCCCCTGGCGGCGGAACGGGCTGCAGGGGAAGTCTGGCGTCCTGCGGGCGAAGGCCGGCGCGCCGCCGTACGCCGTTTGCCCGGCCACAGCGCACCCAGGAAGAGGATTCCGAAGGTGGCCACAAGGGCGCCGGCAGCGCCGATGAAGTAGTTATCGGGGTCCTGGGTGGGCAGCGGGGTGCCCAGGAAGGACGACTGGCCGTCGAATGCCAACTCCCAGGTGCTGAGGAACGCCAGGGAAAAGCCTAGGGCTAGGGCGGTTGCCGCACCGGCGGCCAGCAGGGCAAAGCGCCGCCGCCGGACCAGGATTTCGGCCAGCGCGGCAAGGTAGGCCAGCGCCAGGACGCCCAGGAAGGCGAGGAACACCGGCTCGGCGAGGGTCATCGCGGTAAGCACCAGCAGCCCCGCAGCGACGACGCCGCAGATCACCGCAAACTTTCCGCTCTTTCCCGTATGGCGCATGTGCTCCATCATCCCCGAGGAGCAAGCCCCTTCAGGACGTAGCCGCGCATGATGGCCATGATTGCTGCAACACTTTGGTCACGGGTGCGCTCGGGGTTGTACGTCTGCCGGTCCAGGCCCACCACGAAGCAGGCCCCGAAAATGGCGGTCTCCAGGCTGCCCCGGGATACCGAATCATCCACCGGGTAGGCCTTGGCCACCTTCTCCACGGCCTGGCCGATGACCTCCAGGAGCTCGGCGCGCAGCACCGAGAAGGTACCCTGCCACTCGCTGGGGATCCGCCAGTTCTCGCTGACCCAAAGGCGGGCGAAGGAAGGGTACTCCGCCATGAAATCCATGGCCTGCCCGATCATCGCCTCCATGGCCAGCAGCGGGTCACTGCCCGTCCCTTCGGCGTCGGCGGCCTCGAGCAGCCTCGCCTTGAGAATGTCCACGCCGTGCCGCAGGAGCTGCGCGATCAGCTCTGACTTGCTGCCGAAGTTGTAGTACACGGTGCCCTTGGAAACTCCCGCGGCTGCCGCGATCTCATCGACCGTGACGCTGGCCGCCCCGCGCTCGCCGATCAGTTCCATGGAGGCATCGAAGAGCTTTTGGCGGGTGGCGTTGGTCCTGGCCGGGCGGAGGCTTTTGGCAGCGGCCGTGGGTTCCGTGGTCATACTGCGATCTCCGGTTTCAGCGTCTTGAGCGTCCAGTACTTGTTCTTGCGTACCGCGAGCGTGGACAGGGCCGCGCCCAGCAGCGTGTAACCCACCAGTCCTGCCAGGGTGGGGAGGATCATGGACAGGTCGCCGCCGTAGATCAGGTGCCGCATGCCGGTCACCACGTACCCCATGGGCAGAATCTGGTGCACAACGTGCAGCGGCTGCGGAGTGGTCTGCCACGGGAACGTGCCGCCGGATGACACCAGCTGCAGCACCAGCAGGATCAGCACCACCAGTTTGCCAGGTGAACCGAGCAGGGCCACCACGCCTTGGATGAGCGCGCTGAATGCCATTGCGGCGGCCAGCATGAACATCCACATCAGCACCGGGTGGGCGGGGTCCAGCCCCAGTGCGATATCCACCACCAGGGTCAGGAGGGAGGCCTGCACCACCGAGACCAGCAGGAAAGGCAGCCAGCCGCCCAAAGCGATCTTCCAGCTCGGCGCGTTGGAGGCCAGCGCCCGCTGCGTGATGGGCCGCATGGCCTGGACCAGCATGAAGATTCCGATCCACATGGCCAGCGTAAGGAAGAACGGTGCCAGCCCGGCGCCGTAGGACCCTGCCTTCGCCTGCGAGACGTTGCTGACCGCCACGGGATCGGCCATCACCCGGGACAGGTTGTTCTTCTGGGCATCGTCGGGGTTGGGGACCTGCCCGGCGCCCTTCCCGATCTCGTCTGCCAGCGTCCGTGAGCCGGTGGCTGCCTGGGCCGCACCATCGGAAACCTGGGCGGCGCCGGCGTCCACCTTCTTTGCTCCGTCGGCAAGGCCTGCGGCGCCGTCGACGGCGGACTGCTCGCCGGCTGCCAACGCTGCGGCGCCGGCGTGCAGCTGGTCAGCCCCTGCCGAGGCCTGTCCGATGGCATCCTTGAGGGCCGGCATTCCGGCCGCCAGCTGGGCTGCGCCCGCGCTGACTGCCTGGGAACCGTCGGCGAGTTGCTGGACCTGGGCCGCGTCGGTCTGGATTTTGCTCCTGGCCGTTGCCACGGGGCTGGAAGCCGCTGCGGCGTCGAAGTCGGCCAGGACTTTGTTTGCCTGGTCCTGGGTCAGGATGCCGGAGGCCACCAGCCTGCTGTTGGACTCCACCACGCGTGAGCGGAGGCCCTGGTCCGCGGCGTCCAACTGGGCTGCCACATCCTGGACCTTGGCGTTGAGCTGTGCGTTTCCGGCCGCGACCTGGGCTGCACCGGAGGCGAGCCGTTGCGTGTCCGGTGGCAGGCTGGCTGTCTTGTCCTTGAGGACTGCCAGGCCGCTGCTGAGCTGCCCCGCGCCGTCGGTCAGCTGGTTGGCGCCGTCGCGCAGTTTCAGCTGGCCGGCGTACAACTGGTCCGCGCCGCTGCTCAGGGCCGAGGTCCCTTCGTGGAGGGTGACGGTTCCGTCCCTCAGGGTGGCCACGCCGTCGGCCAGCTGCGAAGCGCCGTCCGCGGCCTGGACCATCTTGGAGTGGATAGTGCCGAAACCTGTCAGCAGCTGGTTGGCGGTCTCCTCACCCACCTCTTTGGCCACCGTTGCGTGCACGGCCGTGGTCAGCTTGTCCACGATGGTGCTCAGGAGGTAGTTGTTCGCATCGTTGGTAGTGACGTTCAGCATCGCCTGGCTGGCGGAGTCGAAGCTGCCGGGGGAGACCAGGTTGGCCGAGAAGTCCTTGGGAATCCGGAGTGCAAAGGCGTACTGCCCGCTCCTGACGCCCGCATCGGCCTCTGCGGAGCTGTCCACTGGAATCCAGTGGAACACGTTGCCTTCCATCAGGCTGTCCGCCACCTTGGTGCCGGCCTCCAGCCGGGTGCCGTCTGCAGCGGTGGCGCCGGAATCCTCCACCACCAGGGCAGCGTCCAGGTTGTTGAGGTGCCCGTAGGGATCCCAGTTCGCGTAGAGGTAGACCGCACCGTAAAGCAGCGGGACCATGGTCAGCGCCAGGATGGTCAGCTTGGGCAGCAGCCCGCCGGTCATGCGCTTGAGTTCGGAGCGGGCCAGCCGCAGGACAGTCACTTGGCAACCTCGGTTTCGAGTGTGGTTTTGGTATGTTCCGGGTCCTGCCCGGCTTCGGCGGCGTGCTTGCCGGCGGGGGCCGTGGCGTCATTCGCCTGGATGTCATCGCGCGGGTCGGAACTGTCGGCGGGACCGGCAGGGGCAGGCTCGGGCGCGTCATTGCCGATCGCGGCAACCGGGCCGTCCCACCAACCGGGTACGGCACTGACTGCCGCTACGACGGCGAGCGGCCGCCCGGCGTCGTACGCCAATTCCTGGAGGCGCGGCAGCCAGGTGAGCCCGTCTGCACTGTGGCGGTCCGGCGAGTCGACCACCAGCAGGTCGGTGCGCGGGTTGGCCAGGGCGAGAGCCGTCAGCAGCTCAAGCCGCCGCCGTGGTTCCAGCTGCTCCGTCCAGAGGTCCGCGATGTCCTCGAACCGGTTGACCTTCAGCCATGGCCCGCTGAGCAGTGCCCCACGGTACCGCCGGGGTATGAGGGCCAGGTCCTCGGTCACCAGGTCGCGGACGCTGAGGTGTTCCTCGGGTTCGTTCACCCCGGGGGAGTCCACCAGGGCCGACGCCACCCGCAGCTGCTTGGTCCGCGGGCTGCCGTCCCAGCTGACGTCTCCGCTTGTGGCCTTCATCCGGCCGCTGAGCAGGAGGGCCAGGGCGGTCCGCTGGTCCTGGCGCTCGCCGGTGACGAGCAGCAATTCACCCCGGCGGAGGTTCAGGGAGGTGGGCGGAAGCAGCGGGTCCCGGCGTCCTTTGGCATGGAGCTGGCGTGCTGAGAGCAAGGCGTTGCCTTTCGCAGAAGAAGTCTGTATCAAGGCTAACCGAACTGACTGGTCAGTTCAAATAGAACTCAGAGACCGTACTTCTCCAGGAGCCGCAGCCACACCTCGCTGATGGTGGGGTAAGAAGGCACAGCATGCCAGAGGCGGTCCAGCGGCACCTCGCCCACCACGGCGATGGTGGCCGCATGCAGCAGTTCGGCAACGTCCGGGCCGGCGAAGGTGGCGCCCAGCAGGACCTTGCGGTCTTCATCAACCACCAGCTGCGCCCACCCTTCGTAGTTCTCGGAGTGGAGCGAGGATCCCGCCACCTGGATGGGCAGTTCTACCGAGGAGGCGTTGTAGCCGTCCTTGTGGGCGGCCTGCAGGGTGCGCCCGACGCTGGCGAGTTCGGGGTCCGTGAAGACCACGCTGGGCACGGCGTGCTGGTTGGCGGTCTGGGCGTACCGGGTCCATTCGCCCGGGGTGCCGTTGAGTTCGCCTTTGGCGCGGGCCGCGATGGCGGCGCCGGTTGCCCGTGCCTCGTACTTGCCTTGGTGGGTGAAGAGGTTCTTGCCCGCCGCGTCTCCCACGGCGTAGAGCCAGGGTTCGTCGCCCGGCGTTCCCTGGACCAGGCCGGAGCTGTCCGCCGTCAGGGTCAGGTGCCCGGATTCGTCGGGCTCAAAGCCAATGTTTTCCAGGCCGAGGCCCTCCAATGCCGGGTGCCTTCCTGTGGAAACCAGCACCTTCTCCGAGGTGATCGTGGATCCGTCGCCCAGGGTGAGGGTGATAGTGCCGTTGTCGTTCCCGCTGATCCGCTCTGTGGCAGTATTCAGGCGGAGCTCGACGCCGTCCGCCCGCAGCCCCGCCGCAACGAGTTCAGCGGCCTCCTTTGGAAAGTTGCCCAGCAAGCCGCTGCGGGCCACCAGGGTGACACTCGAGCCCAGCCGCGCGAAGGCCTGGGCGAGTTCAACTCCGGCCACCCCGCCGCCCAGTACTAACAGCCGATTCGGCACCTCACTCGCCGACGTCGCTTCCCGTGTTCCCCATACCTGCACGTCCTGCAGGCCTTCGATAGGGGGAGTGTTCGGGGCGGAGCCGGTAGCCAGGACCACGGCGTGCCGCGCGCGCAGCCGGTGTTGGGTCCCGTCCAGGCCCGCCACCTCCACTGCTTTGGGGCCGGTCAACCAGCCATGGCCGCGCACCAGTTCGATGCCCGTGTCCTCCACCCAGGAAGCCTGGCTGTCATCCTGCCAGTTGGAGGTGAAATAGTTCCTGCGTTCCAGGACGGCGGCCGCATCCAGGGTCCGGGTCACCGCCTCCTTGGCGCCGGGGGTGGTCTGCGCTCCATGCAAGGCGGTGCCGGGACGAAGCAGGGCCTTTGACGGCATGCACGCCCAGTAGGAGCATTCACCGCCCACCAGTTCCGCTTCCACGAGCACGGCCGTGAGCCCGCCCTCGACGACGCGGCCGGCCGCGTTTTCCCCTACGGCGCCTGCGCCGATAACAACAACATCAAATTCGCGCTCAGCGGCCTCGGGCATCATGTGCAAAGCCTAACCGTGATGGCTGGCCCGCCTGTACAAAAAAGGTCCGCACCGGCGAACCGGTGCGGACCTTGTTGGTGCGCCCAAAGGGATTCGAACCCCTGACCTTCTGTTCCGTAGACAGACGCTCTATCCAGCTGAGCTATGGGCGCATTTCGTGTCCCGGGAGAAGAACCGCTCTCCCCGAACCTCGAATTACTTTACGCGAGCAGCGGCCTGATGCCAAATCGGAGCACCTGTAATCTCCGCAACTAGACCGGTATAGGTGACCTTCGTCACTTAATCCGCGGATTTGTGGCGATAATTCCTTGATTTTCCGCGGAATTCACTTTCGGTGACCTGAGATGGCAGTCAAAATCCCCAAAAACCCCACTGGTCCGGACCATAGCATTTAGCTCACACCGATGAACCCGAGGAAGGGAACTGCAATGGGCGATCTGGCGCAGAAGCCGCTGCTTGAGAAAGCACCCACCACACATGCCGGTCTGCTGGCATGGGTCGAAGAGGTTGCTGAGCTTACGCAGCCGGACCGCATCTACTGGGTTGACGGGTCCGAAGAGGAAAACACCCGTCTCACCGACGAACTTGTTGCTGCTGGAACCCTGACCCGGCTCAACCAGGACCTGTTCCCCAACTCCTTCGCCGCGTTCTCAGATCCCGCTGACGTTGCCCGCGTCGAGGAACAGACCTTCATCTGCTCCGAAAACAAGCGCGACGCCGGCTTCACCAATAACTGGATGGAACCCCGCGAGATGAAGGACAAGCTGCGCGGGCTGTTCGCCGGGTCCATGCGCGGCCGCACCATGTACGTCATCCCCTTCGTCATGGGCCACCTCGACGCCGAGGACCCAAAGTTCGGGGTGGAGATCACCGACAGCGCCTACGTTGTGGCCTCCATGCGCATCATGGCCCGCATCGGCACCGATGTCCTGAACCGCATTACGGAAGCCAACGCCTTCTTCGTTCCGGCACTGCACTCCGTGGGCGCTCCGCTGGAACCGGGCCAAGACGACGTGCCGTGGCCGTGCAACCCGGACAAGTGGATTGTCCACTTCCCGGAGGAGCGCTCCATCTGGTCCTTCGGCTCCGGCTACGGCGGCAACGCCCTGCTGGGCAAGAAGTGCTACGCCCTGCGCATCGCCTCCGTCATGGCACGCGACGAAGGCTGGCTGGCAGAGCACATGCTCATCCTTAAGCTGACTTCCCCGGAGCAGAAGACCTACTACGTCGCGGCGGCCTTCCCCTCCGCCTGCGGGAAGACCAACCTCGCACTGCTGGACCCCACCATCAAGGGCTGGAAGGTGGAGACCCTGGGTGACGACATCACCTGGATGCGGTTCGGCAAGGAAGGCGAGCTGCGTGCCGTCAACCCCGAGGCCGGCCTCTTCGGTGTTGCGCCGGGCACCGGCTGGGGCACCAACCCCAACGCCATGCGCGCCATCGCCAAGGGCAACAGCATCTTCACCAACGTGGCACTGACCGACGACGGCGGTGTCTGGTGGGAGGGCATGACGGACGAGGTCCCTTCGCACCTGACCGACTGGCAGGGCAACTCCTGGACCCCGGACTCCGACAAGCCGGCAGCGCACCCCAACTCCCGCTTCTGCACCCCGATCGACCAGATCGACATGGTGGCCGAGGAGTACCACAACCCCGACGGCGTGGAGCTCTCAGCCATCTTGTTCGGCGGCCGCCGCAAGACCACTATCCCGCTGGTCACCGAGGCCCGCAGCTGGTCCAACGGCATCTTCATGGGCTCCACCCTGTCCTCCGAGACAACGGCTGCTGCTGCCGGCGCCGTCGGTGTGGTCCGGCGCGACCCCATGGCCATGCTGCCCTTCATCGGCTACGACGCAGGCGACTACCTCAACCACTGGGTCAACCTGTCCGCCAAGGCCAACCCGGAGCGGCTGCCCAGGATCTTCCTGGTCAACTGGTTCCGCCGGAACTCCGAGGGCGGTTTCGCCTGGCCCGGATTCGGCGACAACGCGCGCGTCCTCAAGTGGGCCATCGAGCGCCTCGAGGGCAAGGCGGACGCCGTTGAAACCCCCATCGGGTTCGTGCCCACCGGCGACGCCATTGACCTGGACGGCCTGGACATGACCCCCGCGCAGGTGGAGGAAGCCGTCAAGGTCGACCCCGCTGAATGGGCCACCGAGCTTGCCTCGATCGAGGAATGGTTCGGCAACTTCGGCGAGTCCCTGCCGCAGGCACTGCAGTCCGAGCTGGCCGGCCTCAAGGCCCGCCTCGGCTGATCAGGCTTCACCGCAATAAGTACGACGACGGCCCCGCACCTTTTGTGAAAGGTGCGGGGCCGTCGTCGTTCCCGAAGAGCTCTGGGCCCACTCCCTCGATTGCTCCGCACTTGTCGTTTTCAACCGGCAAAACGACAAGTGCGGAGCAGTGGATTCAGCTGGCGAGCCAGATGTCCGGGCCGAAGACCTCGTAGTGGATGCGCGTGGCGGGGATGCCGGCGTTGATGGCCTCATTGCGGATGTTCTTCATGAATGGAAGCGGGCCGCAGAGGTATAGCGAGGCGTTCGCGGGAAGGTCCACTTCGCGCAGGGACATGAAGCCTTCCTTGGCGCCGTCCACCGGCTTTTCAAGCCAAAGCTGCAGTTCGGCACCGTCGAGGCGTTCCACGTCGTCCGTCATCTGGCTGCGCAGGGCCCAGCTGTCCAGGGTGCTTTCTGCGTGCAGCACCAGGACCTGCCGGTCGGAGCCGGACTCGGCAAGGGAGCGGAGGATGGAGGCGGTGGGGGTGCAGCCGATGCCCGCCGACGCGAGGACCACCGGGCCGTCGCCCTCCTTCAACGTGATCTCACCGTAGGCGTTGGAAATTTCGACGACGTCACCCACCTGGACGGTGTTGTGCAGGACGGGGGAGACCTCGCCGCCGTCGTCCAGTTTCGTGGTGAAGGTGCGGCTGGTGCCGGCGTCACCGGAGAGGGAGTACTGCCGGACCTGGCGCAGGCCGTCCGCAACCGCCACCTTGACGCTGATGTACTGGCCGGGCAGGGCGGGGGTGACGGGGGTGTCATCCGCTGGTTCCAGGGTGAAGGTCATGGACCCGGTTCCCGCGGGAGTCTTCGCGGCCACACGCCAGGGGGTCCACATCCTGTCATTGGCCTGGGCGGCGTAGAGGCCCTTCTCGAGCTTGATCAAAGCATCTGCCATCAGCCAGTACACCTCGGTCCAGGCTTCGGCGATCTCCGGCGTGATGACCTCGGCCAGGTCTTCGGCGATGGCCGCGAACAGGTGCTCGTAGACCACCTGGTACTGCGGTTCGGTGATGCCCAGGGAAGCGTGCCGGTGGGCGATGCGCGAAAGGACGGTTTCCGGCAGGGTGCCCGGGTTGTTGACCAGGTGGGTGGCGAAGGCGGCGATGCTCCCGGCGAGCGCCTGCTGCTGGTTGCCGGAGCGCTGGTTGGAGCGGCTGAACAAGCCATCCATCAGTTCTGGGTGCGCCGCGAAAAGGCGGGCGTAGAAGTTGGGGGTGATGGATCCGATCCGGGAGCCGACCAGCGGCAGGGTGGCCTCGATGACGGGGCGGGACTTGTCCGAGAGCATCTGTACTCCTGAGGTTATGGCCGGGGCCTTCGTCCGGCCGGAGGAAAACTCATATTTCAAATACAAGTATTTCTGACTCAGTTCTACACCTTGTAGAAGTTTGATCCAAACCGATAGCAAGCGCCCGGTTATGGGGAAGCTATAGCCCGGGCCGGAGGCCGATCATTTGGAAAACCGGCGCCATCTGCCGGGCCTGCGGAAGGTCGGCGATCACTACGGAGTCGAGCTCGGCGTAGAAGGCCTCACGGGCGCGGGCCAGCGCGCTACGAAGTTTGCACTCGTTGATCAGGGGGCAATTGCCGCCCGGCGCCACGCAGTCGGCGGGATCCGTACGGGTGTCCAGCTGCCGCAGGATCTGGCCCACCGTGGCCACCCGCCCGGCATGGCTGAGCCGCGAGCCGCCGGACCGGCCGCGGACCACCTCGATCAGCCCCATGCTCCGCAGCTTGGCCATGGCCTTGCTCACGTGGTTGTAGGGCGTCCCCACGGAGTCCGCGATGCTCTGGGTGGTGAGCAGCGTTCCGTCCGGCACGGCTGCGAGCACCATGAGCGCGCGCAGGCTGACGTCGGCGAAGGCGTTGATCTTCATTGCTGGAGTTCCGGTCTAGTTGTACTGAGTCAGGACGTTGGTTACATCGTGAATAGGTGAAGACCTCTTAGGTTGGTGGTTACCACACACAGCCAACGACTAAGAGGTCTTCATGTCCCACCGTAATGCCCGGCTGCCTCCGAACGGTAGACGGATCATCATCGAGCGTATCCTTGCCGGCCGTCCCGTCGCCCACGTTGCCAAGGAGATGGGTATCTCCAGGACCTGCGCGCACCGTTGGATCAGCAGGTACCGGGCCCACGGCTGGGCCGGCCTCGAGGACCGCAGCTGCCGCCCAAGGTCGTGCCCGAACGCAACCTCAGCGGAAGTCGTTGCGGATGTTCTGACCCAGCGCGTCGAGCACCGCGAGGGACCTGCGGACCTGGCCTTGCGCTGCGGCACGAGCGCCCGGACGGTCTCCCGGATCCTGGCCCGCGCGGGCATGCCCAGACTGTGGGACCTGGACCCGGTGACCGGGGTACGGATTCGGGCATCCCGGGCGACCGACCGCCGCTACGAACGCGACGCTCCCGGGGACATGATCCACATCGACGTCAAGAAACTGGGCCGAATCCCGGATGGCGGGGGCTGGCGGGCAGACCCGAATCAGTCTGCCCGCAATCATTCAACAGGCCACTCAAGGGTCGGTTTTGACTACGTCCACGTGGCCGTGGATGACCACTCCCGCTTCGCCTACGCCGAGGTCCTGCCCGATGAGAAAGGCGCGACCTGCGCAGGATTCCTTACCCGGGCCGCGGCAGCCATGGCAGCCCACGGCGCACCCGTCAAAAGGGTCATGACCGATAATGCCTTCGCCTACCGGCTCTCGAAAGATTTCCAGGACGCACTGACTGCGCTGGGCGCCAAACACATCCTGATCAAACCCCGCCATCCCTGGCAGAACGGCAAAGCAGAACGCTTCAACCGCACCCTCCAGGAAGGCTGGGCCTACCGTCAACCCTTCACCTCAAACCAGGCCCGCACAGACGCTCTGCAGCCTTGGCTAGACTTCTACAACAACCACCGGCCCCACGGCAGCCTCGGAGGCAACCCACCGATCAGCAGGTGCAACCAACCTACTGACTGAGTACATCTAGTCCACCCAGATAGTGGGCTCGCTGGCGTCCGCGCCCAACTCACCAAATTCCCAGGTCTGGGTGGTCGCGTTGGCCGAGTACGGCAGGACGGCTGCGAAGAGGGAACCGTCCCGGTGCTCAGCCGCCACGTGGATGGCGTCCGAATCCTCCTCCACCAGGAGGATGTCGCAGACCACGGCCGCGGCCCGGAAGTCGTCCCTGTTCTGGCGCAGGAGTGCCTGCAGGTCGTTGATCATGGCGTCGGCGTCGAAGTCCCCGTCCATGCCTTCCGCGGCATCTGCCGGGGAGACGGCAACCAGCCGCACCTCGCCGTCGTTCTGGACCGTCAGTGCGAAGGGCAGGAAGCCGCCATTGCGCTGAAGCTGCTCCTGGGCCGCGCTGACGCCCGTGCCCAGGAGATTCTCCAAGTCAGTTGCCGTGGCTTCGGAGACGGAATCGCGCCAGCTGTCCTGCCCGCCGTTGCCGTCCGCTGCCTGCCCCGTGTAGTCGGTCATCCGGTCCTAGGCCCGTACCAGGGACAGGACGCGGTCGCGGATGCGTTCCATGGTGGCCCGGTCCGTGGCCTCGGCGTTGAGCCGCAGGAACGGCTCGGTGTTGGACGGGCGCAGGTTGAACCAGTAGCTGCCGTCGTTGGCGGTGAACGTGCTGCCGTCCAGGTTGTCGATGGTCAGGTCCTGGTCGGCGAAGGCCTGGCGTACCCGCTCCACCGCTGCCGGCTTGTCCTCCACCTCGGAGTTGATCTCGCCGGAGCTGACGTAGGGCTCGTATTCCCGTGCCAGCTCGGACAGCGGGCCGTCCTGCTCGCCAAGGGCAGCCAGGACGTGCATGGCGGCCAGCATGCCGGTGTCCGCGTTCCAGAAGTCGCGGAAGTAGAAGTGCGCCGAGTGCTCGCCGCCGAACACCGCGCCTTCCTTGGCCATGACCGCCTTGATGAAGGAGTGGCCCACGCGCGTGCGGACCGCGCGTCCGCCGTCGTGCTCCACAAGCTCCGCCACGGCGCGCGAGGTGAGCAGGTTGTGGATGATGGTGGGGTTTTCCTCGCCCCGGGCCTTTGCCCGGGCGATTTCGCGGCGGGCCACCATGCCGGTAATGGCCGACGGCGACACGGGCTCGCCCTTTTCATCGATGACGAAGCAGCGGTCGGCGTCGCCGTCGAACGCCAGGCCGATGTCCGCGCCGTGTTCAATGACGGCGGCCTGCAGGTCCCGGAGGTTTTCCGGCTCCAGCGGGTTGGCCGGGTGGTTGGGGAAGGAACCGTCCAGTTCGAAGTAGAGCGGGACGACGTCGAACGGCAGCTTGGGCAGCAACGCATCCCCCAGGACGGCAGGCGTGGTCAACCCGGCCATGCCGTTGCCGGCGTCCACCACCACCTTCAGGGGGCGGGATGCGGAGAGGTCAACGAGCTTGCGGAGGTACTCGGAGTAGTCCTTGAGCACGTCCCGGACGCTGATGAGGCCCTTGGTGCCGGCGGCGGGAATGGAGCCGGAGTTCAGGTACTGCTCCGCGAGGGCCTGGATGTCCTTGAGGCCCGTTTCGGAGGAGATGGGCACGGCGCCTGCCTTGGCCATCTTGATGCCGTTGTACTCGGCAGGGTTGTGACTGGCGGTGAAGGTTGCGCCGGCGCGGTTGAGGAAACCGCAGGCGAAGTACAGCTCGTCGGTGGAGATCAGGTCCAGCAATTCCACGTTGGCACCCCGCGTTGCCGCTCCGTTCGCGAAGGCCTTGGTGAACTCGGGGGATGAGGGGCGCATGTCGCCGCCCACCACGATGGTCTGGCCCTCAAGCTGCAGGACATCCACGAACGCGGCCCCCACGGCTTCGACGATTTCGGCGGTGATCGACTCGCCTACGATCCCGCGGACGTCGTAGGCCTTGAAGGAGGCCGAGAGATCAAATGTCGTTGTCTGTTCGCTAGTCACGGGCTTTATCTTACGTGGGCGACGCACCCCGCCAAGGGGCTTCCCGTAACGGGCGCGGCTTTCCGTCGCACTTGTAGCGGTTTCCACATAAGAGCGCAGGCATGCGCAGCTGTCGGAGGGTGCTGGGATACTGAATCAATGGCCAATAACCAGTACGCTTCCCCAGTTTCCGCTGACGCAGTTGCAGATACGGCAGGTCCGGACGCGCCGGGGACCGCCACACATGCCGAGGCGCTTGAGGTGCTTCGCGGGCTGGTAGGCAACCCGGGCGCTGTCTTCCACGACGGCCAGTTTGAAGCCATTGAGGCATTGGTCGACGGCGGGCGGCGGGCTTTGGTGGTCCAGCGCACCGGCTGGGGCAAGTCGGCCGTGTACTTCGTGGCATCCCTCCTGCTGCGGCGCCGGGGAGCCGGGCCCACCCTGATCGTTTCGCCCCTCCTTGCCCTGATGCGGGACCAGGTGGCGGCCGCCGCCCGCGCCGGGGTTCGCGCCGTCGCCATCAACTCCGCCAACCAGTTGGAGTGGGACACCGTCCGCGGGCAACTGGCCGCCGATGAGGTTGATGTCCTCCTGGTCTCCCCGGAACGGCTCACCAACCCCGCATTCCGGGAGACCCAACTGCCTGAACTCCTCCGACGCACCGGGCTGCTGGTCATCGACGAAGCCCACTGCATTTCCGACTGGGGCCACGACTTCCGCCCCGATTACCGCCGCATCGCGGACCTCATCACCCGGCTGCCGGATTCGGTGCCCGTCCTGGCCACCACAGCCACGGCCAACTCCCGGGTGGTGCACGATATTGAAGAACAGCTCGGCGTGGGGGTCCTGACTATCCGCGGGTCCCTGGGCCGTGATTCACTGCGGCTGGGAGTCCTGTCGCTTCCCGATTCCAAAGCTCGGCTGGGCTGGCTGCTGACCCACCTGGCGGATCTCCCCGGCAGCGGCATCATTTACACGCTGACAGTTTCCGCGGCGGAGGACACCGCCCGGCTGCTGTCCGAAGCGGGACACAATGTGCTCGCCTATACCGGGCGGACCGATCCGGCAGACCGGGAGCGGGCAGAGCAGCTGCTGAAGGACAACGAGGTCAAGGCGCTGGTGGCCACGTCCGCGCTTGGCATGGGCTTCGACAAGCCCGATCTTGGCTTCGTCGTCCACCTCGGAGCGCCGTCGTCACCGGTGGCCTATTACCAGCAGGTGGGCCGCGCCGGCCGTGGCGCTGCCAACGCCGATGTCCTGCTGCTGCCGGGCTCCGAGGACCGTGAGATCTGGCAATACTTCGCCACCGCCTCCATGCCCTCCGAGGAAAAGGCTGCGGCCGTGCTGACGGCACTGGCCGAGGCCGGTGCAGCCCTGTCAACGGTGGCCCTGGAAGCACGCGTCGACCTGCGCCGCACGCCGCTGGAGCTGCTGCTGAAAGTGCTGTCAGTGGACGGCGCGGTGGAACGGGTCGGCGGAGGCTGGCGGTCTACCGGCCAACCGTGGGTTTACGACGCGGAGCGGTACAGCCGCATTGCCGAGGCCCGCGTGGACGAGCAGGACTCCATGGTGATCTACCAGGACACCGCAGGCTGCCGGATGGAATACATCACTTCGGTCCTCGACGACGAAACAGCCCGTCCCTGCGGCCGCTGCGACAACTGTGCGGGCCGCTGGTTCCCTGCAGACGTTGCCGCGGACGCCACCGCGGCTGCCGGCCAGACGCTGAGCAGGGCAGGAGGCGTCCTGGAGCCGCGGCTTCAGTGGCCCAGCGGCATGGACCGTTTGGGAGTGCCGCTGAAAGGCAAACTCAAATCGGGCGAAGGCTTGTCGGAGGGGCGCGTCCTGTCCCGGCTGACCGACCTGGGGTGGGGCGGTGCCCTGCGGGAGCTGTTCGCCGCCGGCGCGGAGGACCGCCCGGTGGACCCCTCGATGCTCCAGGCATGTGTGCAGGTCCTGCGCGAATGGGGAACCGGCGACAGCCGGAACCCGGGCTGGAGTGGGGCGGGCAGGCCTGCCGCCATTGTTGGTATGCCGTCCCGGAGCAAGCGGCAGCTGGTGGGCTCACTGGCCCGCGGAATTTCCGACATTGGACGCATTCCCTACCTTGGCGAGCTGCAGCTGGCGCACGGTGGCCCCACCGGCGGCCGAGGCGGCAACAGCGCCTACCGGTTGGCAGGGGTTTGGGACCGGCTGGTGGTGGGCCCGGACCTTGAGGCTGCCCTGCAGTCGGTGCAGGGGCAGAGCGTGATGCTGATCGATGACCTCGCCGACAGCCGCTGGACCCTTACCGTCGCGGGGCGCGCCCTTCGGCAGGCCGGGGCGGGAGCGGTACTTCCCCTGGTTCTGGCGCAGGCGGGCTGACCGCAGGCTGGGTGGTGCCAGCTTGGGCAGGCGTGGACATGGTGGCTGTGCATGAGGTGCCAGGCTGCGTGTCCCCGTCCGCGGTGGTATCCGGCCTGGTGGACTGGTCCTGCCCGTGACCGCGCTGGCTCACTGCCGCCCCCGCATGACGCGGGAGCAGCAGGCTGTCCGCAGTGCTGGCGAGCATCAGGACCGCCATCGCCAGGAACGCACCGCGGAAGGGCCCGGCCGGATCCTGCGGTACCAGCACCGGGCCGTTGAAGGTCCGGATGAGCAGGGCTGCCAGGGCGATGCCTGAACCCGTGCCCAATTGCACGATCGTGGCCGAAACCGTATTGGCGGACGTGAGTTGCGCCGGCGGAATGTCCGCGTACTGCACCGACGCATATGCGGAAAAGCCGATGGAACGGAAGGCGCCGCTGCACACCAGCAGCACGAACATCAACGCTTCCGGGGTCTCCGGCGTCAGGAAGGCACAGGCGGCGAAGGTGATGGCTGATGCCACGGAAGCGAACACCAGCATTGCCTTGAACCCGAACTTCCGGATCAGGGGGGTGGTGGCCGGTTTGATCCCGATGTTGCCCACAAATACTGCCGCCACCATGGCACCGGCCTGCAGCGGTGACCAGCCGAAGCCCGTCTGGAACATGAGGGGCAGCAGGAACGGAACCGAACTGATGGTGACCCGGTACATGAACCCGCCGGTGGCCATGGCCCGGAACGTCCGGGCATGGAAGACCTGGAGATTGAACAGGGGGTGGGGAGCCCGGCGCATCCAGAGCACGGCGGCGGTGAGTGCCACGGCTCCAGCCAGCGCGCTGATTCCGGCCCAGGGCAGCTCCGGATGGCTGCTGGCCAGCTCCAGCCCGGCCACCAGTGCGCCCACCCCGACGGTGGTCAGCGCCATGCCGGTCCAGTCCAGCCGTCGGCCGGGGTCTCCCGGCGTCACCGGAACCAGGCGCAGGGCCGCCGCAAACGCTGCTGCGCCGAGGGGGATGTTCACCAGGAAGATCCAGTGCCACGACAGGTAGGTGGTGAGCGCGCCGCCCACGAGCGGTGCAAGGACCGGTGCGAGGAGCCCGGGCCACACCAGGAATGCGGTGGCCCGCAGCAGCTCGGACTTCGGTGTGCCGCGCAGGACCACCAGGGTTCCCACCGGGACCATCATGGCCCCGCCGGCCCCCTGGGCGATGCGGCTCAGGGTCAGCGTGGCCAGGTCCTGGCTGAGGGCGCAGGCCAGCGAAGCGAGGGTGAACACGGCGATGGCAGCACAGAAGATCCGCCTGGCACCGAACCTTTCAGCCAGCCAGCCGCTGATGGGAATTCCAACGGCCACCGTCAGGAGGTAGGCCGTCATGGTGATGTTGACGTCGGCAGCGGGAATGGCGAAGTCAGCCGCGATGCTGGGAATAGCGGTAGTGAGGACCGTGCCGTCCAGGAATTCCATGAAGAAGGTCGCTGCCACCAGGAGTGCCAGGCGAGGGTTCCATCCTGAACTGGTGTCGTCCGGCTGGTGTGGTTTGCTGGGTGCCGCCATGGGCTAATCCTGCCACTGCGGCGACACCTTGCGCCCTGCACGTCCGTGTTGTGGACAGCGCATTCCGAAAGCGCAGGCAACGCAAAAGGCCCCGGTCCGAGGACCGGGGCCAAACGCGGAGACGGGGGGATTTGAACCCCCGGTCGAGTTTAACCCCGACCCTTCATTAGCAGTGAAGTCCATTCGGCCGCTCTGGCACGTCTCCAATTGCTATTGCTAGCCCACCAAGGATACGCAGATCCGGCCATGCAGCGCAAAACGGTTTCCTTCCCTACCCAAACCAATCGCTGAAGTCCCGCCGCCCCCTACAGGAAACGCTGTGCCGGGCGGACCATGCGGATCTCGGGCAGGTTCTCCCAGTCAGCCAGGACGTCCTCGGCGCCGTCGGGTTCAAAGCCGAAACGCCGGTAGAAGCCGATGGCCCGCTTGTTGCCGGCGGCCACCCACAAGCTCGCCGCGCTGGTGCTGATGGCAGCCTCCAGCAAACGGCCGCCCAGCCCAAGGCCCTGGTGCGAGGCCAGCAGGTAGAGGCCCCACAGTTCCAGGTCCCCGGACGACGGCGGCGGGTGCCCTTCGGGCGAACCGGGCGCTGGCAGCCGGCGGGCGCCGGAGAACCCAACCACTGTCCCGCCGTCGCACGCTACCCATGCCTCGGCAGGCTCCGGGCGGTCCAGCAAGTGTCGCCACAGCCGCAGTCGCCCCGCCGGATCCACTGAAGCAAGGAAGGCATCGGACAGCATTCCCCGGTAGGTCTCCTGCCAGCAGCGGACGTGCACCTGGGCAAGCCGCTTAACGTCGCCGGGGCCGGCCCGGCGGACCGTCAGGGCAGGATTCAAAGCGTTCAGCCTGCCAGCGCCTTCCACAGGAAATGCTGGCTGCGCGCCTGCAGCGCAGCGGCCTGCCGGTTGTCCGATGCGCCCGCGTGGCCACCTTCCAAAGCCTCGTGGAACCAGACATTGGGGATGCCCATGGCCAACATCCGGGCCGCCATCTTGCGTGCCTGCACAGGGCCCACCCGGTCGTCGGAGGTCGCCGTCCAGATGAAGGTTTCCGGATATTCCACGGCGTCCCTGAGCAGGTGGTAGGGCGAGAACGTCCTGATGTACTCCCACTGTTCGGGAACGTCCGGATCCCCGTACTCGGCAATCCACGAATGCCCGGCGGAGAGCCTGGTGTAGCGCCGCATGTCCAGCAGGGGCACTCCGCAGGAGACGGCCCTGAACAGTTCCGGGTAGCGGGTGAGCATGTTCCCCACCAGGAGGCCGCCGTTGGAGCCGCCCACGCAGCCCAGCCGCCGGGGCGAGGTGACGCCGCGCGAGATAAGGTCGCGTGCCACGGCTGCGAAATCCTCATAGGCCCGGTGCCGGTTCTCCTTCAGGGCGGCCCGGTGCCATGCCGGCCCGTACTCGCCGCCCCCTCGGATGTTCGCCACTACGTAGACGCCGCCGCGCGAGTGCGGAGCCTTCCCGCCGCTTTCGTCCGAAAGCGCGGTCCGCCGCTCCAGCCAGGCCCGGCCCACGGTGCCGCTGTAAGCAGGTGTCCGTGAAACCTCAAACCCGCCATAGCCGGACAGTTGTGTGGGGTTTTGCCCGTCCAAAGCCAGCCCCCGCGGAGCCACCTGGAAATACGGGACCCGGGTGCCGTCGTCGGACACTGCAAAGTGCTGCTCCACCTCGTAGTCACCGTCAGCAAAGAACGACGGCGAGGTCTTGACTGTCGCGTGCCGGCTCACCACGCCGGACGTCCCGTCGTGTTCCTTTTCCAGCGTGCCGCGCATCAGCGTCGTGGGGGTGGTGAAGCCGGTGGCGATGAGCCAAAAGTCGTCACCGGCCCCACCCTCGGCCGGTGCCTCGTCCTCGTCGTCCACGGCGTAGGCGTTGACGTCGTGCAGCGGCGGGCAGGCATCCAGGGGAGTGGCAGCCCAGCCGCCGTCCGCGGAGCCGGCGGGCCGCGACGGGTCCAGCACCCGGATCTCGGAGGAGACGTCCTTGAGCAGGTTGAGCAGCAGGAAGTTCCGGGTCCAGCTCCAGGACTGCAGCGAGGTGTGGGCGTCCGGGGTGAAGAGGACGGTGAGCTGCCGAATGCCGCCCAGGTAGTCCTCGAAATTGGCGGCCAGCAGGGATCCGGACGGATAGGTGGTGCCATCCAGCACCCAGTCCTGCTGCGGGCGGAAAAGCAGCCATTCCCGGTGCGCGCTCACGTTGACGTCGGTGGGGACGTCAATGGGCGTCCAGGATTCGTCGCGCAGCACAAAGTTGGTGCGGTTGAAGAAGTCGATGTAGTCCACGGCGAAGGTCCGCTCAAAGCCGGGCGTGGAATCGTGCGCAGCCACGGCCATCATGTGGTCTTCCGGCACCTCGAAAATGCGCGGTGCCGTGGCCAGGGATTCGCCCCGTTTGAGGGACACCGCCGTCCGGGCGTAGGAGGAGGCGGTCTTGGGCAGGCCATCTGCGGTAGAGGCCACCAGCAGCATGTCGTTATCCAGCCACGAAACGTTGCCCTTGGCTGTGGGGAGGTCGAACCCGCCCTGGGCGGGATCCACAAAGCCGCGTGCTTCGACGTCGAACTCGCGGTAGCGGTTGGCGTCGCCGCCGTCGGGGGAGAGGGCCAGCAGCGCCAGCCGGTAGGGCTCGCCGGCCGCGGGGCGCAGGAAGGTGGCGCCGTGGAACACCCACTCCACGCCCTCGGTGCGGGACAGCTCGTCCACATCCAGCAGGACGTCCCATTCCGGCGAACCGGTGCAGTAGCTGTCCCAGGTGGTGCGCCGCCAGAGGCCCTTGGGATTCCGGTTGTCCTTCCAGAAGTTGTAGTACCAGTCGCCGCGCTTGCCCACCATGGCGATCCGGTCCGTTGAGTCCAGGACTTCCAGGATGCCGGCTTCCAGTTCGGCGTAGCCGCCGTCCTCCAGCAGGTCCTCGGTACGGGAGTTCTGTTCCTTGACCCAGGCCAGCTGCTCCTCGCCGTAGATATCCTCCAGCCATACGTTTTCGTCGACGGGTTCGGGTGCGGTTTCCCGGGCTGCGGTGCCGGAAGTGTCCCGGCCGGGACCGGGAACGGACGCTTGATCAGCTGCTGTGGTGGTCATGCGCCCCATCCAAACAACATCACCCATGGCTGGCAAGTCACACGGTGGGCGCCGGCCCCGTCTTCAGCCCGTACGCTGGATCCGTGGAATTCTCGCAGAGCAACCGGGCCGTCATCATCGGCGGCGGCCCCCGTGGCACCAGCGTGCTGGAGCGGCTGCTCGCCCACGCGGCGGCGGCCGGCGGGCCGGTCCGGCTGCACGTCGACGTGGTGGACCCCTATCCGGCAGGTCCCGGGCATGTCTGGCAGCCGGGCCAGTCCCGGCTGTTCCTCATGAACACCCAGTCTTTCTATCCCACCCTGATTCCCCAGGATGCGTCGCTGCCGGCGCCGGTTGCCGGAACCACCTTCGACCAGTGGCGGGCCCAGCAGCAGCGCGACCCGCTGCCGGACCTTACGGCCGACGAACTTGCGGAACTGGCGGTGCTGGAGTCCACCGACTTTCCCAGCCGTGCCCTCTACGGACGGTACCTCCGCAGCACCCTGGCGGAATTGCTGGACAAGGCGCCCGACGGCGTCACGGTCGAATTCCACGAAACGTCCGCACAGTCGGTGCGTCCCGTCGGGGACGGAAGGTACGACGTCGGCCTGGCCACCGGAGCGATCATCCGCGCCAACGCCGTGGTGCTGGCGCTGGGGCACATTCCGTCCCGCCTGAACCCGGAACAACGCGAACTGCAGGCATCAGCCGTGCAGCTGGGGTTGCAGTACTTCCCGCCGGCCGCGCCCGCGGATGTGGACTGGGACCTGATCCCCGCCGGCGAGCCCGTCCTGGTCCGTGGCATGGGGCTGAGTTTCTTCGACACCATGGGCCAGCTCACCGAAGGCCGCGGCGGGAAGTTCGTTCCCACCGGCAGCGGCCTGGAGTACGAACCGTCCGGCCAGGAACCGCTGATCATCGCTGCGTCCCGGCGGGGCACGCCGTACCGGGCAAAGGCGGCCCTGCCCGGCTATTACGCCCCGTCCATCACCCTGCGCTACCTCACCGAGGCTGCCATCGAGCGGTTGGCGAAGGCCGGAATCCGACCGTCCTTTGACCACGACCTGTGGCCGCTGCTGCACCGTGACGCCCTGTGGGCCTACTACTCAACGCTGGTGCGCTCGCAGCCCGGGGCGGTGCCCGATGCGCCGGCGTTCCTGGCCGCGCTGGAGGAAGCCCTGCAGCCGCACGCGCACAGTGCCGCCAACTGGGAAGACGGCGTGGAGAGCGTCCTGGCCATCCACGTTGGCCCACGGCACCGGCTGGACCTGCCCGGGCTTGCGGCTCCGCTGTCGGGCCGCTCGTTCGCATCCCGCGGGGAGCACGACGGGGCAGTGGTGGAGTTCCTGCTCGACGATGCGCGCCGCTCGGCGCTGGGTGAGGACGACCCCGTCAAAATGGCCATCGCGGCGCTGCACCACGGGCGGGCGGTCCTCAAGACAGCAGTGGCCGACGGCGGCATCACCGATGAGTCCTGGGTCGCCGGGCTGCGTGGCTGGTTCGAGTCCTTTGTGGAGGGCTTGGCCAGCGGCCCGCCGGCGCTGCGGGCCGAACAGCTCGCCGCACTGGCACGGGCCGGGGTGGTCAGCTTTGTTGGCCCCGACCCGAAGTTTGGCATCGACCGGAAAGCGGCGATGTTCACCGCGGCTTCGCCGTGGGTTGCCGGTCCACCCGCCGCCGCGCGGACCATGGTGGAAGCACTGGCCCCCGGCAACCGGGTCTCGGCCAACGACTCCCCGGTACTGGAACAGCTGCTGTCGGATGGGCTGGTGCGCCCCAAGCTCATGATGACCCCGGAGGGCGCCCCCATCGAGTCCACCGGGCTGGACGTGGAGCCCCACCCGTACCGACCCGTGGCCGCCAATGGATCCGTGACGGAGAACCTGTATGTGCTGGGACTGCAGTTGTCCTCCGCCCAGTGGGGCACAGCCATCGCCGCCGAGGCCCTCCAGGCGGGCGGCCCGGCGTACCGCAGCGGCCAGCGCACCCTCCGCGACGCGGACGAGATCGCGAACGCCATCCTCAACAGGGCTTAAACGGCGATGCGCCATCACTTTTGGCCGCTAAACGGGCGGAATAGGGACCAAAGTGATGGCGCATCTGCGGTCTTAGCCGCGCAGGCAGGCCCTGTACGCGGCCATGGCCTGTCCGTAGTTGGCCTGGCCCCTGACATCAGCCGGACGGGTGGGCTTGACCGGCGGGACGCAGACCGGCTGTGCCGGGGTGTCCGCGCCCACCAGGACTGCGACCTTAACCTCGGTGCCGGATTCGACGGCGGTGAGCACCAAGGTTGCCGCGCCTTCCGCTGCGCCGGCCGGGACCGCCAGGTTCACCGATGCCGCGCCGGAGGCCACCGGAACAGTCCCCAGCTGCGTCACCGTGCCGGCGGCGTCCGTGAAGGACGCCTGCAGGGCAGTGTTGACCGGGCTGCCCAGGGAGGTCAGGTCCAGCTTGGACACCGCCAGGGTGATGGGTTCGCCGGGCTTGACCTCGGCAGCCGTAGTGTTGGTGACTGCCACGGAGCGGCGGGCGAAGTCGGGGGACACGGGGCTGCTCTTCTGCAGGTACCCGATCCACGCGTCCCGGTCCACCAGTCCCGAATCCCGGGTATTGGCGCCTTCGGTGAAGACCCGGAAGTTGTCCCCGCCGGCCGCCAGGAAGCTGAACGTGCCTACCCGGTAGGACTTCGCCGGGTCCAGCAGTTCGCCGTTCACCCGCACCGCGGTGATCCGGTCGCCTGCTGCACGGGCGGCGTCGTAGGTGTAGTTCACGTTGTTTGAAAGGCCCAGCTGCAGGTAGGCGCGGCTGGGGACCGTGCCGTCAGCATTGGTTTGCCACTGCTGCTCCAGGAGCGTCTTGAACTGCGCGCCGGTCAGGGACGTGGTCCACAGGTTGTTCACGAACGGGAGCACTGCGTTGGCCTCGGCGTAGGTGATGGTGCCGTCGGGCGCGTAGTACAGCTCGTTGCGCAGCCCGCCGGGATTGACGACGCCGATTTCCGCACCGCCGAGGTCGGAAGACTTCAGCGAATCAAGCAGGGAGTCGGCCACCAGGTTGCCCAGGGTGGACTCGCTGCCCCGGTCATCACGTTTGGCGGTGCCGGTGGCATCGGTGGTGAAGGCGGTGGTGATGTCCTTGGTGACCGAGCCGATGGGCTGGTTGCCCACCACGGCGGCGTCCGCCAAAGCCTTCTTGACGATCGCGTCGACGGCGGCCGCCCGTGGGTAGGTGGCGACCAGATCGGCAGCCGGATCGGTGCTGCGCTTGACGTTCCCGGCCTTGTAACTGGTCACCTGCCTGGTGGCGGTGTCCACGGTCAGCTGGATCTGGCCTACGTTCTCGCCGTAGTTGCCGGTCTGCACAATGGGCCGGGTCTCGCCCGCCCTGCCGGGGACAGGTGCGTCCCAGGCATATTCCTTGTGGGTGTGGCCGGTGAAGATCGCGTCAACCTCAGGGGATGTTTCGGTGACCAGCTTGGCAAAAGGCCCACCGGCTGCCACTTCCTGCTCCAGAGTGGCGCCTTCCACCACACCGGAGCCGGCGCCGTCGTGATCCTCAACGACGATCACGTCGGCAAGCTTGTCAGCCGTGATCTTCGCGGCTGCCCGGTTGATGGCCTCGACGGGGTCGCCGAAGTCGAGGTCCGCGATCCCGGCCGGCGTCACCAGGGACGGAACTTCCTGGGTGACGGTGCCGATCACGGCCACCTTGATCCCGTTCATGTCCAGCACGGTGTACTCGGGCAGGACCGGTTCGGTGGTGCCTTTGCGGTAGACGTTGGCGCCCAGGTAGGGGAACTTGGCGTTGGTGCCGCCCGCAATGACGCGGTCGCGCAGGTTCGCCCACCCGCCGTCGAACTCGTGGTTGCCCACGGCCGAAGCCTTCAGCTCCAGGGCGTTCAGCACGTCGATGGTGGGCTGGTCCTTGGCAACCGCCGAGGCGAACAGGGAGGCGCCGATGTTGTCACCTGCCGACAGGAATGCCGTGGCACCGGGGGCGGCCGCGGCACGGAGCTTCTCGATGGTGCCGGCCACCTGGACGGTGTTGGTGTCGATCCGGCCATGGAAATCGTTGATGTTCAGGAAGTTCAGGTCAACGCTGGCAGGTGTGGACGGAAGGTTCAGGCCCACCAGCACGGGGTCGTGGTCGCTGGCGCGGAACTGGTCCGGGGCGTAGTAGTTGGTGACGTTGTTGTTGTAGCGGCTGTATTCCAGGGCCACGGATTCAACGGAGTTGATGTTCCAGATGTCCGCGCCGGACACCACCGAATTGGCGGCGGGGGAAGCCAGGATGTGGTCCAGCGAACCCACCAGGCCGCCGAACAGGTAGGAGTGCTTGGCCGAGCCGTCGGCGTTGCGTGCCTTGTCATCCTGGTTGGCGTATCCGGCCCCCGTCAGGACGTTGATGGGGTCTTCCTTGCCGTACGAGTTGAAGTCACCGATCAGGAAGACCTTGTCCGTGCCCTTGGCTGCCTGCAGGGAGTTGGCGAAGTCCAGCAGGGACTTGGCCTGGGCCGTGCGGGCGAGGTTGGAGGCGCCCTGGCCCTTGTCCGTGTCGTCCGGCGTTGCTGCCGAGCCCTTGGACTTGAAGTGGTTGGCGATGGCGATGAACTCGCTGCCGGCGCCGCCGCCGATGGGCTTGAATACCTGCGCCAGTGGTTTGCGGGCGTTGGCGAAGGCAACGGTGTCGTTGTGGATGATCGATTCGCCGACAGGCTCCGCCGCGGCCTTTTTGTAGATGAATGCGGTGCGGATCATGTCCTCGTCCGCCAGCGGGGGTGCGTTCGCGGGCGAGCGGACGTAGTCCCAGATCCCGGGGGTTGGGATGTTGAGCGCCTCCACGAGCTTGGCCAGGGCGTCGTCCCGGTCCTTGCCGAACTGCGCGGAGTTCTCCACCTCCATGAGGGTGACCACGTCGGCGCCGGACTTGCTGATGGCGGCAACAATCTTGTCCTGCTGGCGCTTGAAGTTCTCGGCGTTGGCGGCGCCGCGGGCGTCACAGCCGCCGCGGACGGTGATTGGGTTGCCGGCCCGGTCCTCGTAGAACGTGCACCCGGTCAGCGTGTCGCCCGTGGTGGGGAAGTAGTTCAGCACGTTGAAGGAGGCGAGCTTCAGGTTGCCGCCCACCGCTGCGGGAGCCTCGGTGCGGGTGCCGCCGAAGCGGGCCGGCTGGACCGTGTCCTTGTTGGCCTCGGTGAGGTGGGTGAGTGGCTGCAGCTTCCAGGAGTTGTTGGCGTAGCCGAGCACCACGTTGGTGGTGAAGGCGGCAGGCGAGCCCACCCGCACGGGGTCCGTGGTGGCCAGGTACGGCAGGATCTCGGCCTTGGTGGTGGCGTCCTTGAGGAAGTTGGTGCTGGCGCCGTCGTCGAGCTTGATGCTGCGTGCTGCGTTCTCCGCGACGAGGGCGGTGTACTCGGCCGAGCCATAGGGCGCCACGGCTGTGGGCTGCTCGAGCGGGGTGGTCCCGCCGGCCAGGCCGATCTCGCCGTACTGGTTCAGGCTGTAGTTGTCGCTCACTGTCATGGGGCCCTGGGGCGCCAGGAGCATGCCTTCCAACGATTCGCGGAAGGTTTCCGTGGCGGGGAGGGTGAAGGCGGTGGCCTTGACCTCGGGTGCGGCGTCGGTGAGCTTCGTCAGGCCAGCGGCCGCCGTGACGTTGAGCTGGGTCATTCCGAAGTACTCGGCCACGGTGCCGGTCACCTGGACGTAGTCGCCTGCCCGTACCGAACCCACCGTGGCGGGGGAGTAGACAAAGATGCCGTCGGATGCGGCATGGTTGGTGGCCGTGAGGTCGCCGCCGGTGCCCGGGGTCTGGATGTAGTAACCGTTGAGCCCGCCGGTGGGGAAGGCCGCCGTGACCTTGCCCTTGGTGGTGATGGTGGCGCCGGTCAGGGGGCTTTCTGTACCAGTGCCCTGGATCTCGGCGATGGTCCTGGCAACCGGGTCAGGGGCCGGCGTCGGATCCGGAGCGGGAGCTGCGCCGCCGGAGGACGTCGGCGTGATGGCGGCGCTGAGGGTGAAGTCCGCGGCGCTGCTGTTGCTGTCCGCGCCGGCGGTCCTGTTGAGGCTCCTCACATCGGTGTTTGAGGTGGGCGCCGCGGCTGCCTGGGTCTCAAAGGTGTTCGAGGTTCCGTAGCCCAGGAGATCGGCTACGCCTGCGGTCTCCACCACGGAACCGGTGGGAAGTCCGACGGCGGTGGGCTGCTTGGCGAGCACGATGGTGCCCGAGGCGCCGGAAAAGTTAAGGGCGCCGGCCACGAGGTCGGGCTTGGGCAGGTCGGCGCCGTTGGTACCGTTGCTGCCGCCCTGCACCAGGTAGTGGCCCCCGGCCGGGATGGATCCTGATAGCGCGGCCACTCCACTCGGTGCCGCGGTGCCGCCACCGGAGCGGTACTGGACCGACCAGCCGTCAAGCGAAACGGGAGCGTCGGAGGTGTTGTAAAGCTCTACGAATTTGTTCTTGTAGGCGGCGCCGATGCTGCCGCCGCTCAGGTAGGCCTCGTTGATCACAACGGGGGAGGTGCCGGCCGCGGTTGAGACCTCCGCGGCTGCCGGGACGGTTGCCAGTGGGGCTGCAATAAGCCCCGCCGACAACGCTGTGCCCAGCGTCAACTTCCATGTTTTTTGATGCATCCGCTCTTACTTTCATTGAGGTGTCCCGGGTGGATGGCCCGGCGGGGTGCGTCCAGGTTGTACCCGGGCGTGGCGCCCGGATCCTGCTCCTGGTCAAGTGGGTGTCCGGCTCAGGACAACAGCACTGAATGAACGCAAGGTGGCTGGAGCGTGCATTCGGCGGGACGTTCCCCAGCGGAACGCCCCGCCTCCGGGACGGGCTTCCCCAACCCGTACCGAAGGTGCTGTTGCGGGAGTGATGATGCGGGCACACGCGCAGGTGTGCCGCTAATCACACACGATACCCGCGGGTAGCTTTCCGGCCGGGCTTTGGCAGGGGGTTAGTCCAAAGAATTTACGTGCCGGCAATACGGCATGGTCGGCAGGCGGGGCTCCGTGGCGGCGGGGGGAATGGCGTTAAAGCAAAAAACCCCTGGCCGCCGTCACCGGCTGCCAGGGGTTCCCTTGCGGAAGGTAAGAGATTCGAACTCTTGGTACGGGGTTACCGCACACTGGTTTTCAAGACCAGCTCCTTCGGCCGCTCGGACAACCTTCCTCAGCTAGTAGTGTTTCATAGGCACTTGCCTGCAACAAAACAGGCCGGGGAAGGTGTCCGGTGCACACTGGTTGCAGCCGGATTTTGAGTCAGGAACGGGAGAGGTCCATGAAAGCCATCTACATTTCGGAGCCGGGCGGCCCGGAGGTGCTGGAAGTCCGGGACGTGGATGCCCCGGTGCCCGGCCAGGGTGAGGTGCTGATTGATGTGGTGGCTGCCGGCCTCAACCGGGCCGATGTGCAGCAGCGCCGGGGGTTCTACCCGCCGCCGCCCGGCGCCTCCGAGGTCCCCGGGCTGGAGGTTTCCGGCAGGATTGCCGGTTTCGGCCCCGGCGTCAGCAAGCCTTTCTCGCTGGGGGACAAGGTGGTGGCCCTGCTGGCCGGGGGTGGCTACGCCCAGCAGGTGGCAGTCCCTGCAGAGCAGGTGTTGCGTGTGCCTGAGGGGGTGGACCTGGTCACCGCGGCAGCCCTTCCTGAAGTGGCTGCCACGGTCTACTCCAACCTGATCATGACGGCGCAGCTGCAGCCGGGCGAAACGGTCCTCATCCACGGCGCCACCGGCGGGATCGGCACCATGGCCATCCAGCTGGCCAAGGCGTTCGGTGCCAAGGTGGCCACGACGGCGGGCACCGAGGAAAAGGTCAGCACTGCCAAGGCATTCCTCGGCGCGGACATTGCCATCAATTACAAAGAGGAAGATTTCCCGGAGAGCCTCCGACGCCAAAACGACGGCAAGGGCGCGGACGTCATCCTGGATGTGGTGGGGGCCAAATACCTCCAGCAGAATGTGGAGGCCCTGGCTGACTACGGCCGCCTGGTGGTGATCGGGCTGCAGGGCGGGGCCAAGGGCGAGCTGGACCTGGGGCTGCTGCTGAAGAAGCGGGCTGCCGTGGTGGCTACCGCACTGCGGCCCAGGCCGGTGGCGGAAAAGGGCGCCATCATGACCGCTGTCCGCGATGCCGTGTGGCCGCTGGTGGCCGACGGCAGGATCCGCCCGCTGGTTGCCAAGACCTTCCCGATGGACCAGGTTGCGGCGGCCCACCGCTATTTCGACAGCGGCGACCATGTGGGCAAGGTCCTGCTGGTTATGTAAAAAACCCCAGATGCATACCCGGTATTGCGCAAAGGGTATGCACGCGTTAGGCTGACCATACGCGGTATGCACGGGTCTTGGGGGCCCGTGCATGCCGACAGTGACTAGCCCGGGGGAGCAAAATGTCCATTCGCCACAGCCTCCTCGCCCTGCTGCAGGACCAGCCGCGTTACGGCTACCAGTTGCGGGTCGAGTTCGAGAACCGCACCGGAGCCACGTGGCCCCTGAACATTGGGCAGGTGTACACCACCCTGGACCGGCTGGAACGCGACGCCCTGGTGGCCAAGGAAGGCGACGACGGCGAAGGGCACGTGGTGTACAGCATCACCCCCGCCGGAAAAGCAGAGGTACGCAACTGGTTCGCGGCCCCGGTGGAGCGGAACAACCCGCCGCGCAATGAGCTGGCCATCAAGCTCGCGCTCGCCGTCACCCTGCCCGGTGTGGATGTGCAGGCCATCATCCAGGCCCAGCGGGTGGCCTCCATCCGGGCCCTGCAGGACTACACCAAGGCGCGTCGTGACACGGCGGCCAACCAGCGGGCTGCCGACACCGCCTGGCTGCTGGTCCTGGATTCGCTGATCTTCCAGACCGAGGCGGAGGTCCGCTGGCTGGACCTCTGCGAGGCCAGGATGGTCCAGCAGGCCCAGGCCCAGGCCGCCTCCGCCGGTGCCCCGCGAAAGACGTCCAACGGGGCCACGGAAGACGCCCCGCTCAACGCGGACAGCCGCCGGTGAGCGTCCGCGGGCCGCAGCAGGTCCTTGAACTCGCCAAGGTCGGCAGGACCTTTGGGGAAGGTGCGACGGCGGTCGCCGCACTCCGCGACGTTGACCTCACCATCTGCGCGGGGGAGTTCGTCGCGGTCATGGGCCCGTCGGGCTCCGGCAAGTCCTCCCTGCTGGCCCTTGCCGGCGGACTGGACCGGCCGACGTCGGGCGCTGTCTACGTCGAGTCCACGCCCTTGGCCGGGCTGGGCCTGAATGACCTCGCCCGCCTGCGCCGCCGGGCCGTTGGCTACGTTTTCCAGGACTTCAACCTGGTCCCTACGCTTACCGCCGCGGAAAACGTGGCGCTGCCGCTGGAGCTGGATGGAACTTCCGCCAGGAAGGCGCACCGGCAGGCCGCGGATGCGCTCCGGCAGGTGGGAATCCCGGAACTCGCCGACCGCTTCATGGACCAGATGTCCGGAGGCCAGCAGCAGCGCGTGGCCATCGCCCGCGCCATCGTGGGCAAGCGACGGCTGATCCTGGCCGATGAACCCACCGGCGCGCTCGACTCCACGACGGGCCAGGGGGTCATGGAGGTGCTGCGGTCCCGCGCCGACGGGCGGTTTCTAGGGGTCGTTGCAACACTGCTGGTGTTATGTGGTCATTAGTAGATCACGCAGACGCTCGGCTGGGGTGTCCCAGCCGAGCGTTTTGCGTGGTCGGCTGTTGAGTTCTTGGGCGACGTGTTCGAGGTCTTCGGGGCCATAGATGGATAGGTCCGTGCCTTTTTCGAAGTATTGGCGCAGCAAGCCATTGGTGTTTTCGTTGGAGCCGCGTTGCCAGGGGCTGGCGGGGTCGCAGAAGTAGACCTGCATGTCCGTGGCCATGGTGAAGGATTTGTGGGCTGCCATTTCCGCGCCCTGGTCCCAGGTCAGGGAGCCTCGGAGGTGTTCGGGGAGTGTCTTCATCGTGGCGATGAGGCCATCACGGACGGTTTCGGCGGTGTGGTCTCCGGGCAGATGGACGAGCATGACGTATCTGGTGGTGCGTTCAACGAGGGTGGCGATGGCGGACTGGTTGCTTGCCCCGGTGATCAGGTCTCCTTCCCAGTGTCCTGGAACGGCGCGGTCTTCAACTTCGGGTGGGCGTTCGGAGATCATCACCATAGGGTCAGCGAAGCGGGGCTGCCGCTGCTGGGGGTCCTTGTGAGGCTTACGGCGCGTCCGGCCGGTGCGCAGAGCTGCCTGGACTTCACGTTTGAGTCCTCCGCGGGCCTGGAAGTAGAGGGCCTGATAGATCGTTTCTGGGCTCACGCGCATCTCCGGGTCGTTGGGAAACTTCCTGATCAGCTTGTTGCTGATCTGTTCCGGTGACCAGCGCCGAAGCAGCTTCTTCTTCACATACTTTCGTAACCGGTGGTGAGTGACCAGCTTGCTGTCCTTGGGCCGGGGCCGCCGGGCGGTCGCGGCACGTTGGGCTGCATAGGCGTAATACTTCCCATCGTTGACACTGTTCCTGGCCAGTTCCCGGCTGATGGTCGAGGCGGACCGGCCCAGCTCCCTGGCGATCTTCCGGACCGGTGTGCCGGCAGCGCGGAGGTCAGCAATCCGTTCCCGGTCCTGCAAAGTCAGGAATCTGGCATCCAGTGGTTTCTCCAAGGCCGCAAGTGCGGGAAACGCGCCAGAATCGGTGATCGCTTCGTCGGTGGTCAGTGTCATCACACCACTGGTGTAATCGACCCGGCGGCCATCACGGTAGATTCGCCCGTTCCGTGTCCTTCTGACCCCGTTGTCCCATTCCTGGGCCGTGCACCGGTTAATGCCCAGTTCTTTGGCAGCCTCCCGGCGTGTCATTCCAGCTTCGCGGAGCTTGCGGAAATCCTCACGGCTGGGGCCTTCCGTGCGTTTCCGCGCAAGCCCGGCCTTCTGGGTCCACTTGTAACAAGTTTGACGGCTCAACCCCAGTTCGGCAGCGGCAACCGTAGTGCTACCGGTACGCGCCAAAGCCTTGAAGAACGCTGCCTTCACCTCCGGGGTTACTCTCGCCCCACGGACATTCCCGCCATTTATGGTGCCGGCAGATATTCCCGCCTCACGCAGCCACCGGTAGCACGCCGACGGTTTAAGCCCGAGCTCAGCCGCGGCAAGAGCAACACTCCCCGCGCTTGCCAGTGCCCGGAAGAACCCTTCCCTTTCCCCGGAGGTATAGCTCCGTCGAGGGGTCCTGTCCTCGCTTAAAGACGACATGGTCGTTGCAACTCCCAAAACTAAGGGGTGTTGCAACGACCACTAGAACCCAAGACGCCGGTGCCGCCGTCATGCTCGTCACCCATGAGCCCAGGCACGCTGCCTGGGCGGACCGGGTGGTCTTCCTTAGGGACGGGCGCATCATTGACCAGGCGGCCGCCATGCATGATCCCACGATGCTGCTGACGCAGGCCGGACTCTGATGCCGATGGACCTGGCTCCGGTGCCGCGCTGGCGCCGGAGCAGCCACCGGCTTGCCCTCAGGCTGGCCCGCCGCGACATCGCACGCCACAAGGGGCGGTCCCTCCTCATCATCCTGCTGATCATGCTGCCCGTGGCAGGGCTGACCGGCGCCGCCACGCTCTACCAGAGTTCCCAGCGCACACCCGGGGAGACCGTCCGGTACGAGCTGGGCAACACCCAGGCGCGGTTCAGTGTGTTGCCGGTTCCCAGCGGGGACTCCCTGCAGGACCCGTCCAATGACGCCGTGGTCGCCTCCAGCACGGGCCGGTTCGACCCGGACTTCCAGCGGACGGACCCCCTCGACGTTATCCCGGCCGGCTATGAGGTCCTGCGGCAACGGATGCTGCCGCTCACCACCGCTGTGGGCGACGCGCTGGTTTCTCTGCAGGGCAGGGAAGTGGACCCGCTCAACCCGGCATTCGCCGGCAAGTTCACGCTCCTGGATGGGCGGGCGCCCCAGACCGCCACGGAGGTCCTGGCCTCGCCCGGGCTGCTGGCGCGCTTCCACCTCAGCCTGGGCATGGAATTTACGACGTCGGCAGGAACCTTTGTTCCCGTAGGAACCATTCGGGACGCGGGGGCAGCGGACAGCAACAGCTTCCTGTACCTGCAGTCCAGCCAGGTGCCTCCCGGTGTCCAGCAAGGGCCGTTGAACCGCCAGTCCGTGTCCTACTACGTGGTGGGACCGGAGCCGGTGACGTGGCAGCAGGTCAGGGAAGCGAACAGCAAAGGGGTGGGCGTGCTTTCCCGGAGCGTGGTGCTGAATCCGCCGCCCCTTGAGCAGCGCAGGGTGCCCGGTTCACCGCCGCGGGATGACTCATCGGCCGCGGTTGCCGTCTACGCCACGTTCGGCCTTGTCGGGGCGCTCGCGCTCCTGGAGGTGGGTCTGCTGGCCGGTGCCGCCTTCGCTGTCGGAGCCAAAGGCCAGGTGCGCGAGCTGGCGCTGCTGGCGTCTGCCGGGGCGGAAAGTGCCACCATCGGGACTGTGGTCACGGCGGGCGGACTGTGGCTTGGCAGCCTTGCCGTTGCGGTTGGCGCCGCGCTGGGGCTGGGAGCCGCTGCAGCCGTCGTCCAGGTGGTTCGCTCCACCGGTTCTGTCCGGCTCGCCGGCCTGCACCCGGACTTCCTGCTGACCGCCGTCGCCATGGCCATGGGCCTGGCGGCCTGCGTCCTGGCTGCGCTGGTCCCCGCCCGCCAGGTGTCCCGGCAGGCGGTAGTGGGCGCGTTGAAATCCGGGCGGACGCCGGCACCAAAAAGTACGCGCACCACCGTGGCCGGCGGCGTGGCACTGGCACTTGCCGCGGGCCTGCTGGCAGCCGGCTGGCTTCTGGGTAGTTCCACAGGGGACCCGGACCGGCAGGCGGAGCAATTGCCGTTGGTGGTCACGATGCTGATTGCGGGTGCGGTTTTCGCGGTTACCGGCCTGGTGCTGGTGACAGGCTGGCTGATCCTGCGCCTGACGTCCCGGACCCAATGGCTGTCCCTCTCCCTCCGGATGGCCGCGCGGGACTCGGCGAGGAACCGCGGCCGGAGCGTGCCCGCCGTCGCCGCGGTGCTGGCAGCCGCCACCCTCGCAAGCGCCGCCCTGGTGCTTTCAGCCAGCCAGCAGGCGGGACTGCGGGCAGGGCATTATTGGAGCGGGCTGGAAAACCAGGCGTATGTGCCCCTGGCAGTGGACCCGCCGCCGGCGGCCGACGGCAGCAGGCAGCCACCCCGGCAGGTGGATGCATCCGCACTCTCCTCCGCGCTGGCGGAGGCCCTGGGCACTGTCGAATCGACCCGGCTCGTCACGGCTCCTGAAGGCCTGCGCAGCTGTCCGGAAGGTCCCGCCGACCCAGCGCTCCCGGCACGCACGGATACCTCAAATTGCCTGGTCTTCTCACTGGCCAGACCGCAGGCCAACTAGTGCCCCAAGACACCGCAGGGAAGGCTCGTAGACCCGGGGGACTGGCGGTGCCGCGGGTCCATGGTCAATGAACAGCCGTCCGACCGGGCCATCCTGGTGGGCGGCGCAGAGGACATCCGCGCGGCGCTGGGCCGGGACGCATCCCCGGAGGCGATCACGGTGCTGAGGGCAGGGGGGATGGTGGTGACCAACCCTGTTTTCGTCACTGAAGGAAAGGCGGTGCTCCAAGCGCGGGATGTGCGGACCCACCAGCCCGCACCCTCAGGGCCAGGCACTGTCCCTTCGGTGGTCAGGAGCAGCGCCCTGGACGCGGTGGTGCTCGAACCGCGCGTCGCGGTCCCTTACTACGGCGTTGTCTCGCCCGAAACGGCCGCGCGCCTTGACCTGCGCCCTGCACCAACCGGACTGCTGGTGCAGCTGGCCAAGTATCCGTCGGAGGCTGAGGCGGATGCAGCCTCCGCTGCAGCCGCTGCTGTCTATGGTCAGCCCGGCATGCCCTTCCAGGCGGAACCGGGCATCACGCAGGGCGGACAGTGGATGACCTGGTCCATCGTGGCCGCTGCGGCTCTCATCACGTTCAGCGCAGCGGGCATTACCACCGGCCTGTCCCTGGCCGACGCCCGCACGGACCATGCCACCCTTGCCGGGGTCGGCGCGTCACCCCGGCTGCGCAGGGCCTTGGCGGGTTCCCAGGCCCTGTTCACCAGTGGCGTCGGCGCCCTGCTGGGGGCGCTGGCCGGGGCAGTGCCGGCTCTCCTGCTGGTCCTGTCCACGGACATGCGGACCGCAGTGGAGGTCCCCTGGCTGCACCTGCTCGCCCTCGTGGTTGCCGTTCCGTTGGCGGGTGCATCGCTCGCATGGGCCTGCACGCGCTCCGGCCTGCCGTTGTCCCGGCGCGGCCTGGCCTAGCAGGAAGACCCCCCTCGTTCGTCGCCCGGTCAGTGCCGTTCACCGCATGGCCAGGCGCCGCGCTGCCGTCGGCCGCTTTATGACTGGCCCGCATTGGTAGGGTGCCCATGGCAGAAGTGTGAAAACTCTCAAGGAGGAGACATGGCCGGAGTGCCTGACCAACGGAAAAACGGATCCCGGGCGGAGGGCGGACTGGTTACGGACCCGGATCTTCCCCCGCCCGCCGTGGACGAGGCCCGGCTTGAGGCCGAGGACCGGAAATGGACCCCGGCCAAGATCGCACTCTGGGCCGCCATTGCCCTGCTGGGCGGCGTCGCCTGGTTCATGCTGGCGATCGTCCGTGGTGAAACCGTCAACGCCATCTGGTTCGTCTTCGCCTCCGTGTGCACCTACCTGATCGGCTACCGCTTCTACTCCAAGGTGATCGAGCGGTACATCACCAAGCCGGACGACCGCCGCGCCACCCCGGCCGAGTACAAGGCCGACGGCAAGGACTACGTCCGCACGGACCGCAACGTGCTGTTCGGCCACCACTTCGCCGCCATCGCCGGTGCCGGCCCGCTGGTGGGCCCGGTCATCGCGGCCCAGATGGGTTATCTTCCCGGCACGATCTGGATCATCGTCGGCGTGGTCTTTGCCGGCGCGGTCCAGGACTACCTGGTCATGTTCTTCTCCATGCGCCGCGGCGGCCGGTCCCTGGGCCAGATGGCCCGCGAGGAACTCGGGGTCATCGGTGGCACGGCAGCCCTGATCGCCACCTTGCTCATCATGGTGATCATCGTGGCCATCCTGGCGCTCGTCGTCGTCAATGCCCTGGGTGAGAGCCCGTGGGGTGTGTTCTCCGTGGGCATGACCATCCCCATCGCCCTCTTCATGGGCGTCTACCTGCGGTACCTGCGCCCCGGCAAGGTCATGGAAGTCTCGATCATCGGCTTCGTCCTGCTCATGGCCGCCATCATCGGCGGCGGCCTGGTGGCCCAGACCGAGTGGGGCGCCGCCGTGTTCCACCTGGACAAGGTGACCATCGCGTGGGGCCTGATCATCTACGGATTCATCGCAGCCATCCTGCCGGTGTGGCTGCTGCTCGCCCCGCGCGACTACCTTTCCACCTTCATGAAGATCGGCGTGATCGTCATGCTGGCTCTGGCCATCATCGTGGTCCGGCCCGAGGTCACCGTTCCCGCCTTCAGCGAGTTCGCCGGCCGGGAGAACGGCCCGGTGTTCTCCGGCGCCCTGTTCCCCTTCCTGTTCGTCACCATTGCGTGCGGCGCGCTGTCAGGGTTCCACGCCCTGATCTCCTCCGGCACCACCCCCAAACTGGTGGAAAAGGAACGGCAGACCCGGTACATCGGCTACGGCGGCATGCTCATGGAATCCTTCGTGGCCATCATGGCCCTGGTGGCCGCCATCTCGATCGACCGCGGCCTGTACTTCGCCATGAACGCTCCCGCTGCCCTGACCGGCGGAACCGTTGAAACTGCAGCCACCTGGGTCAACAGCCTGGGCCTGGCCGGGGTGAACATCAGCCCGGACCTGTTGTCTGAGACGGCCAGGAACGTGGGCGAGCAGAGCATCGTGTCCCGGACCGGCGGCGCCCCCACCCTGGCCGTGGGCCTGGCGCACATCATGCACCAGTTCGTCGGCGGCACTGCCCTGATGGGCTTCTGGTACCACTTCGCCATCATGTTCGAGGCGCTCTTCATCCTCACCGCTGTGGACGCCGGCACCCGCGTTGCCCGGTTCATGCTGCAGGACTCGATCGGCAACTTCGTCCCGAAGTTCAAGGAAGCCTCCTGGCGGCCGGGCGCCTGGCTCTGCACCGCCATCATGGTCGCTGCCTGGGGTGCCGTGCTGCTGATGGGGGTCACCGATCCGCTGGGCGGCATCAACACCCTGTTCCCGCTGTTCGGCATCGCCAACCAGCTGCTGGCCGCCATTGCCCTGGCCGTGTGCCTGGCCATCGTCGCCAAGCGCGGTACCTTCAAGTACCTGTGGATCGTGGCCCTGCCGCTGGCCTTCGCCGCGGTGGTGACCATCACGGCCAGCTACCAGAAGATCTTCTCGCCCGTCCCGGCCGTGGGGTACTTCGCCAACAACGCAGCCTTTAGCAAGGCGCTGGCAGACGGCAAGACCGAGTTCGGCACCGCCAAGTCCGTGGCCGCCATGGAGGCCGTTGTCCGCAACACCGCTATCCAGGGCTGGCTGTCCGTGATCTTCGTGGTGCTCAGCATCATCGTGATTGCGACGGCGGTACTGGCCACGGTCAAGGCGTTCCGTGACAGGGCGGCCGGGACAGCCACCAAGGACAACGAGGACCCGTTCGTTCCGTCGCGCGTCTTCGCCCCCGCGGGGCTGCTGCCGACGACCGCCGAACGTGAGCTGGCCGCCGAGTGGGAGAAAGTACCCGCCGACGCCCGCCTGGAACGGGCCGGGCACTGATGAGCAGCGGCATCGCCCTGGTGGCCAGCGGATTCCGCGGCTTCGCCCGCTACCTGGGCGGCGTCATGGGCGCCGACGCCTACGCCAAGTACCTGGAACACCACAGGGCGGCCGGGCACCATGAGGCACCCCTGAGTGAGCGGGAGTTCTGGCGGGACCGGACCGACCGCCAGGACAGCAACCCGCAGGGCCGGTGCTGCTGATTGTGCCCGCAGCGGACAAGCCCGCCAGGAAGCTTCCTGGCGGGCCCCGGGCGGATGGGCCGTGAGAGTATGAACGCATGAGCGATCCCAAAGACACTCAGGCAGCTGAGGACCTCCCGGTGGAAGGCACTCCCGTTGACGACGCGCAGGACTCGGTGCAGGATCCATCCGGGGACGGCAAGCCCCGGGGCAGCAACCTGCAGGACCTGGTGGACGAGCCCGCCAAGGTCATGCGGATCGGCACCATGATCCGCCAGCTCCTTGAGGAGGTGAAGTCGGCGCCGCTGGACGACGCCGCGCGTGGCCGGCTTGCTGCCATCCATGAGCGCTCGATCAAAGAGCTTGAGGACGGGCTGGCACCGGAGCTCGTGGCGGAACTGGACAGGATCAGCCTGCCCTTCTCCGACGAAGCCACGCCCTCGGACGCCGAGCTCCGGATCGCCCAGGCCCAGCTGGTGGGCTGGCTCGAGGGCCTCTTCCACGGTATCCAGACCGCCATCGCGGCCCAGCACGCCGCCCAGCAGCAGGCCGCCGCGCAGATGCAGATGCGCCAGCTGCCGCCCGGCACCATGATTGCGCCCGGCGTCGTGATTGGTGAGAACGGTGAGCCGCAGCGGGCACCGGCGGGCGCCCGCCCCGGCAGTGCCTCGCGGCCCAGCCCCCGTGATGAACCGGACCACGGTCCGGGGCAGTACCTCTAAGGTTGCGCTTGGGCTTTTTCAGCGCCGCCCGGCAGGGGCGCAAGGATGATGCGGAACTGGGCAAGGGGTTGTGGCGCCGCGCCCACGACCGCTTCCACAGGGGACTGGACCGCTTCCACCAGGTGCTCGAGGGCGTGGAGGATGACCAGCTGTACGCCGAACTGGTGGAGATTGCGAACGAACTCGCCGCCCTCCTGCACCGGGTGCGTGCGGTGTGCGTGGAGGCGCAGCGCCGTTCGCCCAGCGAAGGCCTGGACATACCTGCTGCCCTGGCCAACGTGCACCGGTCGTTGTCCAAGGCCGGAAACTCGCTGGCCACCACGGCCGAAGCCGCAGCGATGCTTCGGCTCGCCGTCGGTCCCGTGCCCGTGGGAGCGGCGTCCGTACGCCGCCGTGCCGAGGCCGTCTTCCAGCAGGTTGACGACGCCGAGAGGCAGCTTCGCGGGGAATAGCCGGCAGCCGCCGTTGGCAGCGGCGTGAAAATATTCCCGATTTGGTTGGGAATTTTGGGGTTACGCGGCTGGCTGACAAGCCGCGGATCCAGCGCGTTTCGTGGCGCTGTTTTGGCAGGATGAAACCATGACTCTTTCACCAACTTTGACTTTCAACGACGGAAACACGATTCCCCAGCTCGGCTACGGTGTGTGGCAGGTTGAGGACGACGTGGCTGAAAAGGTTGTCCGCCAGGCATTCGAAGCCGGCTTCCGCCACATCGATACGGCCAAGATCTACGGCAACGAGGCCGGCGTGGGCCGCGCCATCGCCAGCTCCGGCCTCTCTCCGGAGCAGATCTTCATCACCACCAAGCTGTGGAACGCGGACCAGGGGTACGAGTCAACCCTCGCCGCCTTCGAGGAATCCATGGACCGGCTTGGCCTGGAGACGCTGGACCTCTACCTGATCCACTGGATGCAGCCCAAGCAGGACAAGTACGTTGACACCTGGAAGGCGCTGATCGAGCTTCAGAAGCGCGGCCGGGTCAAGTCCATCGGCGTCTCCAACTTCACTGTCGAGGGCCTGCAGCGCATCATCGACGAAACCGGCGTGGTTCCCGCCATCCACCAGATCGAACTGCACCCCTACTTCAACCAGGGTGAACTGCGCGAGTTCGGAGCCTCCAAGGGCATCCTGACCCAGGCGTGGTCTCCGCTGGGCCAGGGTGGCGAGTTGCTGAATGATCCCACCATCGCGTCCATCGCCGCCAAGCACCAGGCCACACCCGCCCAGGTAGTCATCGCCTGGCACCTGGCGATCGGCAACGTGGTGATCCCCAAGTCCGTGACCGAGTCGCGCATCAAGGAGAACTTCGCAGCCCTTGAGGTGTCCCTGGACGCAGAGGATGTTGAAGCGATCAACAACCTTGACCGCACCGCCAGCGGCGAAGGCCGCATCGGTGCCGATCCCGCGGTTTCCGACTTCGCGTAACCCGCGACGGCGCGCCGCGCGCCGCCCGATGGGCACCCGACCCAGGCGGAGCGCGGAATCCAGCCAGAGTAAAAGCACCAGCCCGTGCTGCCGGCCATCGCCAGGCAGCACGGGCTGGTGCTTTTAATACCGCCGGGGCACGAACCTGGTTTAGGCAGCGGCCTGGATGTGCTCCACAGTGATGGCGTCCACCACGGCCCAGTTGTCTTCGCCGTGGCAGTGCCGGCAGGCGAAGCGCTCGGCCTCTTCGAGCGTCTCGAAGACCTCGGACCGGGACCGGCCACAGTCAGCGTCGAAGTACGTTACGTGAAATTCCTGCACAGCTTGGTTTTCCATGAATCCAGTGTGCAACCGGGGTCTGACATTCTTAGGAACCAGCCTCCGCGTGTTGGGATACGGACCCAAAGGTCAAGAACAACACTCCCCATGCCTGTAATTGCTTGAAGGGTTCCGCAACCCTGTCGGCCGGCTTCACATCACGCCCGGTCCAGACTGCGCAGTCGCAGATCTGAACGCTCAGATCCAAGGACTGTCCGGGTGGTCAGTTCCCTGCGGACGCACCGGGTTCCAGCGTGTACTGCTTGGGCAGCTTCAGGGATCGTTCTGCCAGCACTTCGCGCAGCCGGTTCGGGTAGTCGGTGATCAGGCCGTCAACACCGTCGTCCATGAGCTTGCGCATGGTGGGTTTATCATCGACGGTCCACGGAATGACCTGCATGCCCTTGGCGTGGGCGCGGTTCACCATATCGGCTGTCACGTAGGGCACGTAGCCGGGGTCGGTGACGGTTCCGTTCTGGGGAGTGCCGTGGACGGGGGAGATGGCGTCGAAACCCAGGGAGGCAGCAGCGTCCACCAGGTCCCCGCCGAAGTCGTCCGCGTCGATGCCGCCGAGCCAGGGTGAATTGCCCGGCTGTCCGGCCTGCAGGAAGTCCTTGTTGGTCAGCGCCACGGTCCGCATGCCGGGTTCGCGTTCCTTCACCAGGCGCAGCGAGCCCCAGTCGAAGCTCTCGATGGAGACGCGCTCCTCCATGTGGGCGGCCTTGATTTCGCGCAGGGCGACGTTCACGAACTGTTCGCGCGGAGCGGTTTGCTCTGGTGCCCCGGCTTCAACCTTGGTTTCGATATTGAACTTGACCTGGCTGGCACGGTAACGGTTGGCGAGGTCGAACACCTCGGCCAGGGTCGGCATCTTTGCGCCGGGGGACGCCTGCTGGCCGGGGAACTGGGGCAGCGTCAAGTAGCCGCAGTCCAGGCTGCGCACCTGATCGAAGGTGAGGTCCTTGATGTACTTGCCGACGTAAGGGTACGACGGGTCACCGGGGGTGACCGGGGCGGTGTCCCGGCACTTCTGGCCGTTGATCTTCCGGTCGTGGGTAATGACTTCCCGGCCGTCCTTGGTGATCTGCAGATCCAGTTCCAAGGTGCTCACGCCGCTCTCGATGCCCTTGGCGAAGGAAGCCAGCGTGGATTCGACGGTCAAGCCGATGCCGCCACGGTGCGCCTGGAGATCAAAATGGTTTTCTGTGCCGTTGGGGTTGGTATCGGCAGCTTGCGCCGGGAGGGCTGTTCCCAGGGCGAGGCCTGCGGTGATGGCTGCCGCGGTCAGCAGCTTGGTGTACTTCATGGTTCTCCAAAGTTTGTGATGTGTATATGTGGGGCCGGTGAAGGTTACGGCTTGCGGCCGGGCAGTACGACGAGAGCGTCGCCCACGGGGCGTTCGCCAGTGGCGTCGGAGGGCGAGCTCACGACGCGGCCGTCCTGGACCATGGTGGTGGATCCGCCGCCGTCGAGGTTCATGGCGTTGACCATTCCGAGGGAACGGGCGACGTCGGCTGATTCTTTGATGCTTAACCCAAGACTGGTGGTTTGGCGGCCGTCGGCGGTTACGATCAGGGTGCGGCCATGGGCGTCCGTGCCGGCGAAGGTGCGGGGGTTGCGCTTGTGGACCCAGCCGTAAAAGAAGCTGTTGCTGTCATTGGTGCGGACCATGCCGTCGCGGCGGGCGGTGACGTTGAGCCGGCCGTTTTGAACCAGGGTTGGGCCGCCGTTGACTACGTCCGTCGTGGAACCGGTCTTCAAGGTCTTGCCACCCTCGTCGAGCAGGTCGGTGCCGACTTTCAGCTTTGAACCAGGGACAGCCAGGGCAGCGAGTTTATCCGCGTCCGCTCCGATGGCCTGCAGGGTTTGTCCGCCGGAGGGGACGGCAGTGCCGCGGATGTGGTTCACGGAGGTAACGGTGCCATGGGCGTCAAGGAGGACTTCGAGTCCGGGCCCGGATGGCGTCGCGGGACCGAACTCGGGGGTGAAGGAGACGATTTCGTCCGCGTCCGTGCAGGTGAAGTCGTGCAGCGGCAGGTTGGTGGGGGTGTCGTCGGTGCCCCCGCAGTTGCGGATAAGCCCTGGGACCCGGTTGATTCCGTCCAGGGGAAGTTCTCCGGCCTGGCCAGGTACGGTGACGGAGCCGTGCCAGTGGAGGCGTTGGATGGAGGTGCTGTTCTTGTCTATGACTAACGAGGGCCGGTCGGCGACGGGTTCGCTGAGGATCTTTCCGTCGTGGACTGCCACGCCTGCGGGATCGCCCGGGGCTCCTGCCTGGGGATCCATGACGAAATAGCCGCCGTTCGTTGCCGCCAGGGCCCCCGCAGCGGCGGCGAGTGAGCTGGTGGTTTCACGCTCTTCGAGGTTAGGGCCGAACGTCGAGGTGAGGTCGCCGCGGAATTCCTTCGGGTCTATGGTCAGTACCTGCAGGTTCCAAGGGCCCCGGTCATCCTCGCTCGAGCCGGCATCACCGTCCCAGCCGGTGTAGATGACGGAGGATTTGTACCCGGCTGCCTTGATCCGGTCGACGGTGGGGGATCCGTCGGCCTTCACCGGGAACTGTCCGGCCCGGACCCGGTAGCCAAGGTCGCCGCCGGCGTCGGCCAGTTGCGGTGACTGGACGTGCTCCACCCGCGCAGTGATGCCGACCGCGTTAAGCTTGTCGGCAACTATCCGGGCTTGCGCCTGGGAGGACAGTGCAGAGGCCGGGGCGTCCGGGTCCGGGGAAACTGACGGGACAGCCACTTCAGCGGTCCAGAAGAAGCCCTGGTTGGGGGCGCCGCGGCTGATGGAGGTCTTGGTCAGCCCGGGGGCGAGGTCGGTCACGGTGCGGGTTTCGGGCAGGTCCTGCGCACCGAGGTCCAAGTGGTTGGGCGGCGACGCGGCGACGGTCTGCTGATCCGGAGCCGGAGTGGCGGGCGCCGCCGAGGTGGAGGCGCCGGCCGGGGCAAGGAAGACAAAGGGGAGGGACACAGCCAGCGCCGTGATGGCCGTACGGCTGTGCCGGGACGCGTACCTCGTGAGTACGCGTCCGGTAGTTTCGGAGCTCATTGTGGGGCCTCTTCAGGTTTGGGCTCAACAGGAGCTCTCAAGCTACTAGTCGGTAATTAACCTGTCGTGGCGGGCTGGTGAACTGCATCTTTCGGACGTAAATACTCCAAGCTGTCGGCTGCGGGGGGAGGATTCACCGGGCTGGACCGTTCCCCATGGCAGTTTCCCTGGCCTTCAGGGCCAGCGCGGCCAGTGACAGCATTGCCAGGCCTGCCCAGACGAGCGTTCCGCTCCAGATCTCGGGGGAGAAGCTGAGCGCACCGTCCCGGAGCGCCGCACCGGCGAAATAGGGTGCCCAAAAAACGACTGGGGAGAGGCCTGCCCCGGTCATCAACCTGCCGGGACGGTCCGGTGCCGGTCGCACCACCGCCCACACCACTCCCACCAGGACGGAGCCGGTGAGGGCCACCGGTAGCAGCCAGGCGTCCCGCAGTGCCACCATGACCTGCAGGGCTACAGAGGGGACCAGCGTCATGGCAGCAGGGATGACCGGATGCAGGCGCCACCGCAGCGACAACAGCAGGACGGGAACAAAGAGCACCACCGTGGAGACCAGGAAGGTCGCCAGCGAGATCATGATGCCCGCCGACGTCGGCCCCGTCACGGCCGGCGGCGTCCCGGCAGCGCTGGTGTATGTCTGAATGAGCCCGTGGCGGGCGAAGACCGCGAACTCCTGGAGGATGAAGGCCGCAACCATTCCGGCGAGCATGGCGCTGACGAATGCCGGCACCAGTCGGGGCCACGTCCTCCCGGGTGACTGCCACGCGGCCGAGAACGGTGCGGACAGGATAAGGAACCCGCCGGTGGCAAGCCCCAGATGGGAGGGACTGAACAGTGCGCTGATGTTCTGTTCGATGCCAAGCACGGAGTGCCAGGCAAAGTCCCCCACCCCCGAGGCCAGGAAAAGGGCCACCCCGGCCGCAGCAGAGCCGTAACCGGCGGGGACCGCTTCAGGCCACCGCGTGCCGGGTGCGTGCCGGCGCCACGTCAGGGACGCGATCCAGACGGCGCAGGCCGCGAAGCCTGAATACAGGATTGCGTGCCACGGGGTGAAGAACGTCTCGAGGTTGCGGAGGTTGTTATGGGCCCAGCCGTCGACATAGGTTCCAATGAGGAGCCAGACGCCGGCGGCCAGTGTGATGGCGTCCTCGAGGGCTGTGGTGGGGCGGCGAACTGCTGCCGGCGGAATCGCAAAGGCCTGGGCTGCTGCGGCGTCCATAGCTCCAGAGTAGGTCCCGTGAACGTCCTGCGGGAGAGGAGGCGTTTGGCTACCTTGTGCGCCCCTTAGTTGCTGCTTAGGCGGAGCACGCGTTCCTGCGCCAGCACCGCGGTGCGGTTGGCTTTGTCTGCCGCCCGCGCCGCCTGCTTCGCTTCGGCAGAGGTCGCCACAAGCCGCTTGCGCGATCGCTCCAGGCTTTCTTCGGCGGCCTTGAGCCGGCTCCGAAGCTCAACCGTTTCCTGCTGCAGCTGCGCAATGTCCGCCCTTGCCTGCTCCTCCTGGTCCTGCAGTTCACCGGCCAGGCGTGTCGCCTCCTCTTCGGCAGCCCGGGCTTCGGCAAGGGCCGCCTTTGCCTTTTCCAGCGCCGGCGGCGAGGCTGGCCGGGGTGTCTGCCGCACTGCCTCAAGCCGGGGCCTGGTGGGCTTTGGCTGGGAGGTGCGTTCCGCCGTCGTCCGTGTCCTCGCCGCTGCCTTTGCCTTCGGCGCGGAAAGGGGAGCATTTGCCGGGCGGGCAGACGTTGCCGGAGGAAGCAGCCCGGGGAGGGCCACCGCCCCCTCCAGGTCGACGTCGTTGACGCCGTCCGCGGACAGGACCTTCAGCAGCCGCCCGCTGCCCACTGCATTGGCTGCGCCCTCGTCCGCTGTCAGGGCCCGGAGGGTCTCCTCGACTTCGGAGGCCATTGCGTCACTGATGGAACGGCCCTGCTCCCGGGCAACGGACCGGGCGATGTCGACGGCGTCAGCCAGCATGGTGCGGCGCTCCCGGCCCAGTTCGCGCAGGGCGGGAGCGTCGAGTGACGCCTGCGCGGCCCGCATGCGGGCCCCGAGGTCGCTGAGCCCGTCCAGCACGTCCGGCCGGGTCCGGGCAAGCATGTTCAGGGCCCATGCGGCTACGGACGGCTTGGGCAGGCCGCGGACTGTTGCAGCCAGGCCCTTGTCCTGGCGCGCAACCTCCTTGGCGGCGGTCGTTCGGGCCGCGACGAAGTCGTCCAGCGGCCCGGCGTAGAGCCGGTCCGCAATGTCCGCCAGGGCTGCGTCATCCATGCCGCCATCTTAGGTGCCGGGAGGGGCGGGCTTCTTAACGTTCCCCCGCCCGGACCGGGACAAGACGCACGCCACAACGTCCCGGCACACCACCCTGTTACTCGACCGCCGGGAGGGGTATGTTGCACGAATGGACGATTCATATCAGGTCATCGTGGTTGGCGGCGGTTTTGCCGGAAAGACGGCGGCTGAGGAGTTGGGCCGCAAGGGCGTCCGGGTGTTGCTGCTCGATGCCAACAATTACCAGCAGTTCCAGCCGCTCCTCTACCAAGTGGCCGCATCCCAGATCGGGGTTTCGGCGGTCACCCGGCCGCTCCGGTCCGAGTTCCGCAAGATCAACAACGTCCGCGTCCTGACGGCGGAGGTCACCGCCATCGATGCGGCCAACCGCACGGTCACCACCGCCGACGGCTCAAGTTACCGGTCCCGGGTCCTGGTCATCGCCACGGGGGCGGTGCCAAACTTCTTCAACACCCCCGGCGCCGATGAGCATGCCTACCCCCTGTACTCGGTGGCGGACGCAACGCGGCTCAGCGCCGCCATCACTGCCGTCATGGACGAGGCAGACCGGGAACCCTCGGTAAACGCCGACGTGATTGTGGTGGGCGGTGGCCCAACCGGGGTGGAGACCGCCGGCGCACTGGCAGAGAACGTTAAGTACCTTGTGCCGAAGTACTTCTCGCCCGGGCTGGCCGCCCGGTGCCACGTTCACCTGGTGGACATGGTTCCCAACGTGCTGGCTGCTTTCTCGGAAAAGTCGCAGGCGTACGCGCGGGACCGGCTGACAAAACTGGGTGTCCAGCTACATATGGGCACCGCGGTGGGGGACGTCCGGCCTGACGGGGTGACGCTCAAGGACGGGACTGTCATCCCTGGACGGATCGTCGTGTGGGCCGGCGGCCTGCAGGCGGGGCGGATCATCACCGAGTCCGGGTTGAAGCAGGGCAGGGGTGGCAGGGTGGACGTGCAACCAGACCTGACAGCCCCTGACCTCGAGGGTGTCTATGTTCTGGGCGACTCGGCGAACATCACCGACGCTGATGGGAACAAGCTGCCGCAGCTTGGGTCCGTGGCACAGCAGTCGGGCAAGTGGGCGGCACGCAACATCTATGCGGACCTTACCGGCGGCGTGCGGGAGCCTTTCCGCTACTGGGACAAGGGCTACATGGCGATGGTGGGACGCGGCGCAGCCGTGGCGGAACTCGGCCGCCGGCGCCTGCAACTGCAGGGCCCGCTGGCGTTCGTTTCGTGGCTGGCAGTGCATCTTGCCCTGTTGCCTGGCTTCCAGCAGAAAGTCCGGGCGCTGTTCTCCTGGGCCAATGGCTACGTAACCCACAGCCCTGCCCAAGTGGTGGTGGGCAGGCCGGACTAGCTACCTGCCCGCCCCCTCCTGCCTGCTCGGGCCTGTTTTCGCGCCGCCCGGGCGAACCGCCGTCGTTAGCTCTTCCCGAAACCAACCAGCCGGCCCGCCACAGTCCACCCGGATGCCTCATAGGGGCCGGCAGCGTCCGCCTCAACCACCATGTGCAGGTACTCGGCGCCGTGGAGAAAAGCCTCCTCTGCCATGGCGGCGAAGAGCCCGCGCTCAAACGTCTCCTTTTCCGGCCCTTCCGGGACTTCCGTGATGGCCACCGCGGCGAAGTCGTCCCGCACCTGGACACGGCCCCGGGCCACCGGGCTGTCAAAGACGGTGATTTCGACGGCGTCGTAGGTTTCCATGGGTGCCAGGGCCACCTGGGAGTTTTCCGGCAGTTGCACTCCCGTATTCAACTCCGCCGTGGGGGCCATAAGCAGAATCCTCTCTGACACCCGGGCGAGACCACCGGGGGCCAGGTCACCAGCATTTCCAGCGTCAGCGCAAAGCAGGGTCAGGCTCGCGCCCTCACCTGCTGCCTTGGCGGCAAGCTCCTCCGCATCACCACCTGCCCAGCCCGCCACATACTCCTGTCCTTGGGGCTCATCTCCTGTGCCTCCCCCGACGACGAACCCGGCGTTCACAGCTTCTGCGGAGCGTCCGTGAAGGTCTGCCCAAGCAGGGAGCCATCCGATGGCAGGAGTGTTGTGCTGTTCCGGCATGAGCAATTCCTAACGTTTGGCTGCGGTCGGACCGCGGTCCAGCCGCCCGTTGCTGGACAGGGCTTTCCTGTCAACGTATCGGATCAGCACGCAGCCCGCCACCAGCACGGGGGGTGCCGTCAGGGCAGGTGGGTGAAGGACATTCCGGCTGCCAGCAGCTTGTCCACCGCCTGCTTTACGCCTTCCGCCGTTCCACTGTTGGGATGGTTGCCGTGGCAGATGACCACGTCGCCTGGCCGGGCCTTTCCCACCTCTTTGGCGACGACGGCGGCTGGAAACGTTGCGCCGCCGTCGCCATTGATGCTGAAGCCTGCCGCTTTCACTCCCAGCGCGCCGAGGATGTCCACAGCGACGTCGTCCATGTAGGCGGTGCCCGGGCGGAAGTATCTGGGGCGCTTGCCCGTGATGCCGGCCAGGACGCCGTCATTCGGCATGATCTCGTCGTAGACCTCGCCGGCGTTCTTTGTGCCTGGGATTCCATAGGCGGTGTTGCCGGTCGTGGACAACGGCTTATGCGAGGTCCCGTGGTTGGCAACTTCGAAAAGTGGATCTGCTGCCAACTGCCGGGCCGTGGCGGGGTTGGCCGTGACCCACCGCGAGTTCAGGAAGAGCGTGGCCGGAACGTGACGCTGGCGCAGGGCATCGACGAGCGCCTGGTCATAGCCGCTGCCGCCGGAACCGCCGCAAAAGTCGAAGGTGAGGGCGATGCCCTGGGGGCCGGACGGCAGCCGCGTCAGGACGCCGGGAGCCTCCAGGCCCCAGTAGTGGGGCTGGTGCTTCCCGTAGGTGTCGACGATCTGCGCGCGTGAAGGTACGGGCGGTGGCGGTGGCGTGGCAGGCGCGGGTGCAGGCTCGTCACCGTCGGGGCCTGTATCCATCACCGGGGAGGCGACCGGGTCTGCCCCACCGCTGTCCCGGGCGCTGCCTTGCGTTTCCGAGGGCTTCGAACGGGACTGCAGGTCGGGAACGGCGGCCGACAATGTGAGCACTGCTGCCAGCAGGACCGTCCTGCGGCCGGGGCCCTTGCCGTCCTGGCCCAGGTGCCGGGGCGCGTTCGGTTCCACGGTCAAGCCCCCCGCCGGGGCTTGGCTGCGGCAGGGGTCCGGTCAGCTTCCGTGCAGCAACCGGAGGTGGCACATGCCGTACGGCGGCTGCCCGTCGGACAGGCAGTGGTGCAGGCCGTGGCGCCCGGAACGGCGGCCTGAAAGCGGGGAGTCACTCCGGGATGATACCTTGGCTGCCTTGCCGTTTCCTGAACCTCGATGGATAGCCGGAGCGGCGGGCGTAATAATCAGTCGTCGCGGGCAAAAAGACACCGTCTATCCCACGTGGATCCCGGGACGCCGACGGGGATCGGGTTCGTTCCGCCGGAGGATTTCGCGGACCACTGGGGGAGTATCGCCCTGACCCAGGAGCAAGTAGCGCATCAGGTGTGCCAGCGGGTTGCCTTCAGACCACTCGAAGTAGGCATGCGGAATCACACCCGTGGCATCGCGCAGTGCCAGCAGGATGGCTGCGATGGCATTGGGTGCGGCGGGACTCTGCACGCGGAGCACCCTGTGGTGCCCTACCTCGACGCCCCTGACAGCCAGCACCTTGCTGAATCCCGAGGGGTCGGTGACGTCAATCTCAAGGAAGATGACGTCGGCAGTCCAAGGGGTTGGGTTGCTGTCGTCCTGGTCTGCCGTCTTCTGGTCATATTCGGCGACGTCGCGCGCCTGCGGTTTGTTCGCTATCAGGGTCAGCCGCCCGTCGTAGTCCAGGGACTCCTTGATGAACCGGCGCGCAGCCGCATCGAATTCGATCCTGTCGACGCGGAGTTCGGTGGTCCTGCTGACCCTTGATACGAGTGACACGGTGATAATGCCGAGGATAAAGAAGCCGGAAATGGTGATGCCGTCCGGCTTTTCGAGCACATTGGCCGCCAGTGCATAGAGCATCACCAGTGTCAGCACGCTGAAGCCGGTTGCGGCTCCGCGGTGTTTCCTTTGGATCGTCGAGATCGTCACCGCTATGGCTCCGGAAACCATCATCACAAGGATTCCTGTTGCGTAGGCGCCGGCCTGGGCGTTGACGTCCGCCTTGAACCCCACGGTGATCAGGATGCTGACCGTGGTGTAGACGAGCACAACAGGCCGGACTGCGCGCGACCATTCGGGTGCCATGCCATAGGACGGAAGATAGCGCGGGACGATGTTGATCAGCCCAGCCATCGCCGACGCCCCCGCGAACCAGAGGATAAGGATGCTGCTGATGTCATACACGGACCCGAAACCGCTGCCCAGGCGTTCGTGGGCCAGATATGCGAGGGCACGGCCATTGGCCGGCCCGCCCGGCTGGAATGCTTCGCTGGGAATTAGGACGGTGGTCACGAAACTGCTGCCGATCAGGTAGACGCTCATGATCAGTGCCGCAGTGGTCAGCAGCTTGCGGGTGTTTCGGATCCGCCCCCGCAGCTTCTCTTCACTCGTGGCGCCTGTGGAGGCGATCAAGGGCATCATGCTGACCCCTGTTTCGAAACCCGACAGCCCCAGGACCAGCAGGGGAAAGGCCAGCAGCGCAGGTCCTGCAATGCCGCCCGAACCGGTTCCCTGGGCGGTCAACGCCCCGCTCCATGAATTCAGCAGCGCGGGATCGGCGACGATGTCAGCGATGCCTGAACCGATAACGACGCCGTTCAGCAGCAGGAAGACCCCGACAAGCGGTATAGCGACGGCGACAGCCTCGGAGAAGCCCAGCAGGAACACTCCGCCAAGGATCACCAGCAGCAGCACGGTTATGGGTACGGCCTGGCCCTTGAGGGCGGGCGGAAGGAAGGGATTTTCGAGCAGGTGGACGGTGGCATCGGCTGCGGAAAGCGTGATGGTGATGATCCAGGATGTGGCTACGAACCCGAGCAGCACCAGGACAAAGATCTTGCCCCGCCAGAAGGGCAGCAGCTTTTCAAGCATGGCCACTGAGCCCTGCCCATGGGGGCTTTCAGCGGCCACCCTGCGATACATGGGCAGCATGCCCAAAAGAGTCAGCGCGACAATCAGCAGTGTCGCCAGCGGAGACAGCGCACCCGCAGCAAGAGCGGCGATTCCGGGCAGGTAGGACAATGTAGAGAAGTAGTCAACGCCGGTCAGGCACATAACCTTCCACCAGCTTTGCTGTCCCTCTTCCCGCTCAGGGGCTTCGAGGCCTTCAGGTTGGTGGACGCGGTTTTCAAGCAGCCAACGGACGAGGGGCCCGTGGGGCGTGGCATCGTGCGAGGGGCGGGGAACGCTTTCGGGTACGGAGTGCTGGATAGATGCAGTCATGGAACATCTCCCCTCTGCTGGTCCCGGCATAAGCGGCAGCCTTCATGGGGTGGCCCCTGCCCGTAACCGGCGAGATTAGCACCGGCATGGGACGGGGCGGGAAGGAGCGGGATAATCTTGACGCTTTCTTAACGCCGGGCCTTTGCATGGCCACCCTGCAGCCGGTTGTCCGCGGAGGTCCGGCCGGAGATTGAGACTTAAGGCCCTGTGCCCTCCAGCAGGTCCGGCGTTTACTAGTGGGTTGGGGCGGGCGGAGTGCCCGCCGCAGAGCCTGGGGCTCTGCTCGTTAGATCAGGGAGACAGCAGCCGGCTATGAATCTCAAAGACCGTTGGAGCCGCCTCGACCCGGCCACCAGGAAGTGGTTGACCGACAACCCGGGATGCCAGATCCTGCCGAGGACGATTGTCGCGGTAATTTCCAAGGAAACCGGGGAGAACTTAGCAACGGGGCAGCACGGTGAAGCAGCCATATCCCGCGAGGACCAGGCGTTTATCCGGTCCAAAGCGGACGGTGTACCAGGAGCCCAGGCAGACCATTAACCAGCGAAAAACCCCGGAAACCCCTGGAACCAGGGGCTGTCCGGGGTTTATCCCGAGCTTCCTATCAGAATCGAACTGATGACCTTTTCATTACGAGTGAAACGCTCTACCGACTGAGCTAAGGAAGCACCGCACAAAATCCCCGGCAGAACCGGGCGCCTCATGCAAGAGTCAACTGTAATAGAGTCTCCTCGCCCCGGTCAAAATGGGGCGCGCGGCGGCTGCCGGGGCGGTCAACAGACCGTATTGTCGGCCGGCACCTTGCCGCCCACCAGGTAGTTGTCCACCGAATCCTCCAAGCAGCTGTTGGCACGGCCGTAGGCGGTGTGTCCTTCACCCCTCCACGTCAGCAGGGAGGCGTTGCCCAGCTGCTTGCGCAGTGAGGCTGCCCAGTCAACGGGGGTTGCGGGGTCGCCTGTGGTCCCGATGACCACGATGGGGGAGCCACCGCTGTATTCCACAGGTGCCGGGGTGCGGAGGTTCTCGTAGGGCCAATCCGCACAGGTGGTCCCGCCGTAGGCAAAGAAGTAGCCGAGGGTGGGGGAGTCCTGCTCCAACCGCTTCTCTTCGGCGCGCATGCCTGCGGCATCCGACACCATGGGGTAGTCCAGGCAGTTGATCGCGTTGAAGGCGAACGTTGAATTGGAGGTGTACTTTCCGTCGGAGCCGCGGTCCGCGCCCAGGTCGGCCAGCCGGAGCATGAGGCTCACGTCTCCGGACAACGCCGCCTCCAGCGCCTGCGTGAGGGCCGGCCAGCTTTGGTCGTTGTAGAGCGGGGTGATGAGGCCGCTGACGAACATGGTGGCATTGACCAGGCGGCCGTCCTTGGCCGTGCGGGGAGTCTGCTGCACAGCGTTGATCAGGTCCCGGATCTGCTGCACTCCGGAATCGACATCACCGCTCAGGGGGCACTTGCCCTGCTTCTGGCAACTGGCAACGTAGCTGTGGAGCGCTTTTTCGAAGGCCCGGGCCTGGCCGCTGGTCAGGTCCTCATTGCTGATGGACGGGTCCAAAGCCCCGTCGAGGACCATGCGACCCACGTTGTCCGGGAAGAGTGAGGCGTAGGTGGAGCCCAGGAACGTGCCGTAGGAGTAGCCAAGGTAGTTCAGCTTGGTGTCGTTCACCACGGCCCGGAGTACGTCCAGGTCCTTGGCGGCGCTGACGGTGTCGATGTGGCCAAGGACCGGGCCGGTTTGCGCCGCGCACTGGTCAGCGATCGCCTTGTTGTCGGCCAGCGCCGCGGCCAGTCCGGCGTCGGTTTCGAGGGCATAGACCTTGGCACGGGCCGCGTCACGTTCTGCGTCGGTCATGCAGGTTACGGGAGCGGAGCGCTTGACGCCGCGCGGATCAAAGCCGACGAGGTCGTAGGCGTTGCGTACGCCGGCTGAAAAGTGGGTTGCGGCTGCGTCCTTGATGAAGTCGTAGCCGGAAGCGCCCGGGCCGCCGGGGTTGACCAGGAGGCTGCCGGTTTTCTTTCCGGTGCTGGACGCCCGCAAAGCGGCAAGCTGGATGGTGTCGCCGCCAGGATTGGCATAGTCCAGGGGGACGGTCACCTTGGCACATTGAAATTCCCCTTCGCAGGGCTGCCATACGACTTCCTGCGAGTAGAACTTTTCCAGGCCCGCGGGGGCGGACGCCACGATCGAGGGGTCGGCCTTGGCAGTGGCCGCCTCCGGGGGGTTCTTGTCGCCGCTGTTGAGGAGACTGCACGAGGCCAGGACCACGGCCAGGGCCATTGCTCCCGCGGCTCGGACTGCAACCGCCAGGGACCTGTGGGGTGCGGACAGGGGGCGGGCAGTCATCGGGTCTCCTTGGAGGGCTGGATCAGGCTGGCCGCCATGGACTCGATGGTCAGAAGCGGGGCAACGTTGGTTGTGGTGATGCGTTCGCGGGCTTTGTTAATGGCGTCCATGCGGGCCAGGGTGATCTCAGGAGTGCTGCGGGCGGCGAACTCTTCCAGCTCCCTCCTCAGCTCAACGTTGACCAGTTCCACGGCGTTCCCGAGTTGGATGATCAGCACATCGCGGTAGAAGGAAAGTAAATCGGTGAGCGTACGGTCCAGGGAGTCCGTGATGGATCTCTTGGCCCGCCGTTTCTGGTCGTCTTCGAGCTGTTTCAGCTGGCTGCGCATGGCCGGGGGCAGGGCTCCCGATTCGGGCGCTCCCAACGTTGCAAGGAGGGAGGCCTTCTCCGCTGCGTCCCGCTCCTCGTTGGAGCTGTTGGCCTCGGCGGTGGCGATCTTCACCAGCTTGTCCGCCATCATGACCGCGGCTGTGACGCCGCGGAGGCCGAGCGGAAAACGGACCGTTTCCAGCCGGCGTTCCCTTGCCGCTGGATCCCTGGCCAGCCGGCGGGCAATGCCTACATGGCTCTGCGCTACCCGGGCTGCCTGCTCCGCAAGGGCAGGGTCCACACCGTCACGCCGCACCAGCAGGGCTGCAACGTCCGAGGCCGGCGGCAGCCGTAAAGCGACGCTACGGCAGCGGGAGCGGATGGTGACCAGGACGTCGGCGGGGGACGGCGCGCAAAGCATCCAGACAGTCCGCGGCGTGGGTTCCTCGATGGCTTTGAGCAGTACGTTGGTGGTCCGCTCGGCCATGCGGTCGGCGTCCTCCACGACGATGATCCGCCAGCGCCCTGACGATGGCCGGTTACCTGCCGCCGCCACCAGTTCCCGGGCCTCATCGATGGTGATGGTGACCTTTTCGGTGCGCACGAACGTCACATCCGAATGGGTTTCACCCAGGATCGTGTGGCACGCCTGGCACTGCCCGCAGCCACGGAGGCCGACGTCCTCCTGGTCGCAGTTCAGTGCGGCGGCGAAGGCCTTGGCGGCGTTCGAGCGGCCGGAACCCGGCGGCCCCGTGAACAGCCAAGCGTGCGTCAGGCTTTCGCCGCTTGCGGCCTGGCGCAGTTGTTCGACGACGGCGGGCTGGCCCTGGAGGTCATCCCAGACGGTCACGCGCCACCGCCGTCGCCCGCTGCAGGTACCGCCCCTTGCGGTGCGTGGGCATGCGCTGCGAGGGGCGGCGCATCAAGCAAGGTTTCCACGCGGGCCAGGATCTGCGCAGCCAGGTCGTCAACCGGGAGGTGGGCAGGGAGGACCAGGTACGACGCGGGGCGGGCCGCCGCGAGGTCCAGGAAGGCGCCCCGGATCCGCGTGTGGAACTCGTCAGCTTCGGATTCAAGTCGGTCTTCGGCTGCCTGGCCTGCAGTGCGGCGCCGCCGGCCAAGCTGGGGGTCAACATCCAGGAGGACCGTAAGGTGCGGCTGCAGACCGGACGTGGCCCACTCGTTGAGGGACTGGACGGCGTCCTGGCCGAGTTTGCGGCCGGCCCCCTGGTATGCCACCGAAGAGTCGATGTAGCGGTCGGTCAGCACAATCTCGCCACGGCCAAGTGCCGGGCGGATAACCTGGGCGGCGTGGGCGGCGCGGGAAGCCGCGAAAATGAGGGCTTCCGTATGGGCGTCAATCTCGCCGTTGCCGTGATCCAGTACCAGCGAGCGCAGCTTTTCCCCAATGGGCGTGCCGCCGGGTTCACGGGTGCGCAGCACCGTGTGGCCCCGGGACTCCAGCGCGGCGGCAAGGCGGGCCGCCTGGGTGGACTTGCCGGCGCCATCGCCACCTTCGAACGCGATGAATAATCCGGCCTTCTGTTTGTTCACTTCTTAAGCCTACCGAGGCAGGCGGACATTTCCGGCTTCCACCCAGTGCCTGTGCAGGACAGGTGGAGGGGGCGCCGCCCACAAAACGTCACTGCTTTGACGTTGGATCAAACAGGAACAGTACGCTTTTCACCATGAGTCTTTCCGAGCACCAAGCCGCGTCCCTGTCACCCGAGACCGTGGTGGTGGCGGCCGGGCGGCCGCCGCGGGAAAGGGACCAGCCGGTCAACCCTCCCATCACCCTTTCCTCCACCTATTTCGGCACGGGCCCCCTTGGTGATGGCGACCGGGGATACGGCCGCTATTCCAACCCCACCTGGGACCCCTTCGAGGAGGCCTTGGGCCAGCTGGAAGGATCCGAGTTGCCCGGCCTGCTGTACGCATCGGGCCTCGCCGCGGTCAGTTCTGCGTTGTCGCTGATCCCCGCAGGGGGAGTCCTGGTTATGCCCAACCACAGCTACTCCGGCTCGCTGGTGATGGCCTCCGAACTCGCCCAAAAGGGCTTCATCGAGCTCCGGACCGTGGATATTGCCGATACGGATGCCGTTCAAGCAGCCCTGGCCCCTAAGGGACCGTCCGCGAAGGCCGCGGCCATGCTGTGGCTCGAAAGCCCCACCAACCCCATGCTCGGAATTGCCGACATGTCCGCCGTTGCAGAGGCCGCCCATGCCGCCGGCGCAATCGTCGTTACGGACAACACTTTCTCCACCCCCTTGGTGCAGCAGCCCCTGTCGCTGGGATCCGACGTCGTCCTCCACTCGGTGACCAAGTACCTGGCCGGGCATTCCGACGTTGTCCTCGGCGCGCTCGTCACCTCCAACCCGGACATCCGCGCCGCGCTCCTCCACCACCGGATCATCCACGGTGCTATTGCCGGACCCTTTGAAGCATGGCTGGCCCTGCGCGGCCTTCGGACCCTTGCGTTGCGCGTCGAGCGGTCCCAGGAGTCATCCATGGTCCTGGCGGAACGCCTTGCGGCGCACCCCGCCATCGAATCGATCCGCTTCCCCGGCCTCAGCACCGACCCCGGGCACGTCCGCGCCAAGGAGCAGATGAAGGGGTTCGGCTCCATCATCTGTATCCAGGTGGCGCCATCCGCAGGACTCAGCGGCGCCGACGCCGCTGACAAACTCGTGCAGGCACTGGAACTCTGGCTGCCTGCCACGTCCCTGGGCGGGGTGGAATCCCTCATCGAGCGCCGGCGCCGGCACTCGGCCGAACCCACCAGCGTGCCTGAGAACCTGGTGCGCCTTAGCGTAGGGGTGGAAAACGTTGAGGACCTCTGGGCTGACCTTAAGCAGGCGCTGGACACGCTGGGCGGCTAGGCTGGGTTTGTGGACGGTCGAATAATCATCGCGCTCGTAGAGCAGGCAGTGTTCTTCATCCTTGGCCTGGTGGCCTTGGGGCTTGAGCTGTGGGCGTTTGTGGACTGCCTCCGCCACCGGCCCAACGCCTTCGAAGCTACCGGAAAGCGGACCAAAACCTTCTGGCTTGCCCTCACCGGCGGTGCCACCGCCGTGGGCCTGATCTCGCTGCTGGGCACCGGTGGAGGCATCTTCAGCACCCTCGGCCTGTTCGGGCTGGCCGCTGTCGTGGCAGCCTCCGTCTACCTGGCCGACGTCCGGCCTGCAGTGAAAGACGCCGGCCGGGGCGGCAGCCGCAACATGGGCCCCTACGGCCCCTGGTGATCCCACCGGCGCCGGCCCATTCAACGGCTGACCGCATGATGTAAGGGCATCACTGCCTCCCAATCCACCGTCAGCTCACCCAGCCGCCACCTGGCCGGCCCGTCCTGGACCGGCCAGCCCGCTGCGCGCAGGCTCCGGCACATGCCTACCCAGCGCTGCCGGTTACCAAATGAGGCCAGCGCCGCGCTCTCAAGCCACGACCGGTCCATTGCCTGCATGAAAGCGTGCACCGGTTCACCGGGGACGTTGCGGTGGATCAGGGCTTTGGGCAGCCGCTCGGCCACGTCGGATGGCAGGTCGAAGCTCCCAAAGCGGACCGAGATGCTGAGGGACAGGGGCCGGTCCCGGTCCAGAGCCACCCACGTCACGCGCCGCCCAATCTCGTCACACGTGCCGTCGACGAACAGGCCGTCCGGAGCCAATCGTTCCTGCACCAGCCGCCAAATGCCCGGGACGTCAGCTTCCTCGTACTGCCGCAGGACGTTGAAGGCCCGGACCAGGACAGGGCGACCGGAAACAGGCAGCTCAAAGCCGCCGACGTGGAACGTCAGTCCGGGACGCTGCAGCGGAAGCGCCGCCCGGACGCGCTCCGGCTCGATCTCGATCCCGCAGACGCGTACGTCGGGCCGGATCACGGCGAGCCTTTCATGAAGTTCGACGGCGGTGGCCGGCGTTGCGCCATAGCCCAGGTCCACCACGAGCGGCTCGGGTGCCCTCCTCAGCCGCCACGCCTGCGGTCCTGCCAGCCAGCGGTCCAGCCGGCGCATCCGGTTGGGGTTGGTGGTGCCGCGGGTGACGTTGCCCACCGGCCGCCCCTTCCTGGCGGCGGAGGACCTGCCGGAAAGTTGCGGGGCATTGACCCGCTCAGCCTTTTGAACCACCGCACAACCCTATCTTCGCCGGCCGAGGTTTGTGAGCGCGGTTGCGGGCCGGCCTTGTAACGCTGGGCGGGCGGCAACACTGCTCGGCTAGGATGAAAATCATGACTTACAAGCTGATTCTGCTGCGCCACGGCCACAGCGAATGGAACGCCAAGAACCTGTTCACCGGCTGGGTGGACGTTGACCTGAACGACCAGGGCCGTGCGGAAGCAGCGCGCGGAGGTGAGCTGCTGGTGGAGAACAACATCCTCCCTGACATCCTCTACACCTCCCTGCTGAAGCGGGCCATCAACACGGCCAACATCGCACTGGACAAGGCCGACCGCGGCTGGATCCCCGTCAAGCGCGACTGGCGCCTGAACGAACGCCACTATGGCGCGCTGCAGGGCAAGGACAAAGCCCAGACCCTGGCCGAGTTCGGTGAAGATCAGTTCATGGAATGGCGCCGCTCCTACGACACCCCGCCGCCGCCCCTGTCCGATGACTCCGAGTTCTCGCAGGCCCACGATCCCCGCTACGCGGACCTGGGCGACGCCCTCCCGCGCACCGAGTGCCTGAAAGACGTCCTGGTGCGGCTCCTGCCCTACTGGGAATCGGACATCAAGGAAGACCTCAAGGCCGGGAAGACCGTCCTGGTCACCGCGCACGGCAACTCGCTGCGCGCACTGGTCAAGCACCTGGACGGCATCAGCGATGAGGCCATCGCCGGGCTGAACATCCCCACGGGCATCCCGCTGGTGTACGAACTGGACGAAAACTTCCAGCCGATCAAGCCCGGCGGCACCTACCTCGATCCCGAGGCCGCCGAGCAGGCCATCCTGGCCGTCGCCAACCAGGGCAAAAAGTAAGACTTCGCGGTTCTTCGCCGGGTGCTCGGTCGTTCCTCCCTTAGGCGCACTCCGGCCGAAGAACGCGCTGCGTCAAAGGTGAAACGACGACGGCGGCTGGTCACCTCAGGTGACCAGCCGCCGTCGTCGTTCTACTGGGCTTAGCTGTGCTCGGTGGCGTTCGGCTGCCAGGCGCCCGTGACCAGGTAGGTCACCTTCTGGGCAACGGAAACTCCGTGGTCAGCGAACCGCTCAAAGTAACGGCTGGCCAGGGCCACGTCCACGGTGGTGGCGGGGGAGCCTGACCAATCGGGTGCCGCGATGGCCTTGAAGACGCTCAAGTGCAAATCGTTGATGGCGGTGTTGGCCTTGAGGATGTCCCGGGCCACCTCAAGGTCACGGCTCTCCAGGAGGACGGTCAGCTTGTCAGCGATTTCCTGGTCCAGTTCGGCCATTCGGTTGAACGTGTCCGTCATGGATTCCGGAATAACCGTGGAGGGGTACCGGAGGCGGGCCAGCTGGGCGATGTGGCGGGCCAGGTCGCCCATGCGCTCGAGGGAGGCGCTCATCCGGAGGGAACCTACGATCATGCGCAGGTCGCTGGCGACTGGACCCTGCAGCGCCAGAATGTCGATTGCCCGCTCATCCAGGCTGTTCTGCAGGAAGTCAATGCGCGCATCCGCTGCGATGACGTCCTGGGCGAGGTCCACGTCCGCTACCTGGAAGGAGGTAGTGGCCTTGGCCATCGCTTCGCTGACCAGCCGGGAAATCTCCACCAGCTGGTCACCGACCTGGGTGAGCTCTTCCTGAAAAACCTTACGCACGTAGGCGTCCTTTCCTTGGAACTCCCGCCGGCCGCTCCAGGGCAGCAGGAATCGTGTCGCCGTTGGGCGCTCTAACCAGCAACTCTGGCATCGTCCGGTGAACGATTATGCCCACACAGATGAACGTTAGTTGAACCGTTTGCCGGATGGCTCCGAAGACGGCGGACGGCTCCAGGCAAGAGCATAAAGTGGAGCTGTGGATCCTATGCTCATTGGTCTGGTCGCCGGCCTTATCGGCCTGGCGCTTGGCACGTTCGGCGTGCTTGCCTACCGGGTCAGCGAGAAGCAGCGTGAGCTGCTGGACGTCGAACCCGAGGAGCCTGCGCTGCCGGCCGGTGCAGCGGAGGTGCTTGCCGTCGTCGGACGTGCCTTTGTGGTGCTGGACGACGTGGATGGTGTGGTCCGTGCCAGCCCCGCAGCCTACGCCTACGGCCTGGTCCGAGGGCATACTGTGGTCCACAAGGAACTCCTGGACATGACGGCAGGGGTCCGGCGGGACGGCGTCATCCTGGAAAAGCAACTGGAGCTTCCGCGGGGACCGCTGGGGCAGGGGACCATCATCGTCCAGGTCCGGGCAGCCATGCTGGGCGAGGAATACATCCTCCTCCTCGCTGATGACCGCACTGAGATCACCCGGACCGAAGAGATCCGCAACGACTTCGTCGCCAACGTGTCGCACGAACTGAAAACCCCGGTGGGCGCCATCTCGCTGCTGGCCGAGGCACTCGAATCCTCCGCCGATGACGAGGAAGCCGTCCGGCGCTTCGCCAAGCGCATGCACAAGGAATCGGCCAGGCTGGCCGCCCTGGTCCAGGACATCATCGAACTTTCCCGCCTGCAGGGCGCCAGCGTGATCCAGCAGGGCGGACCCGTGGACATTAACTCGGTTATTGCCGAGGCCGTGGATCGGTCACAGCTTCCCGCGGAGAGCAAGAACATCAGCATCGTGGTGGGCGGACGAACCAACGGCAAGGTGTTCGGCGACCAGGACCTCCTGGTAACGGCCCTGCGGAACCTCATTGACAACGCCATCCGCTATTCACCCCCCAACACCCGGGTCGGCATCGGCGTGCGTTCCAGGGAAGGCCTGGTCTCGATTTCCGTGACCGACCAGGGGGAGGGGCTCAGCCCCGAGGAGCAGGAGCGCGTCTTCGAGCGCTTCTACCGGGTGGACGCGGCACGGTCCCGCCAGACCGGCGGTACAGGCCTGGGCCTGAGCATCGTCAAGCACGTGGCCTCCAACCATGGCGGTGAAGTGACGCTGTGGTCCCAGCCCGGGCAGGGATCCACCTTTACCCTCCGGCTGCCCGAAATGGAAGGGCAGGAGGGCGACGGCGGTCCTTCAGTTCCGGGAGCGCCGGCAGTGTTGGCGGCGCAGGTGCGGGAGACACCCGGGCAACCAACTCTGACCCAAGTACCCCGCGCCGCCGGCGCACCAGAACCGGGCGCTACAGAACAAGGAGCCAACGCTTGAGCAGGATTTTGATTGTGGAGGATGAGGAATCGTTCAGCGATCCCTTGTCCTATTTGCTGGGTAAAGAAGGGTTCGAGGTGGAGGTGGTGGACAACGGACTGGACGCCATCACCGAATTCGACCGCAACGGCGCCGACCTGGTGCTGCTCGACCTGCAGCTTCCGGGCCTCTCCGGCACCGAGGTGTGCCGCCAGCTGCGACAGCGCTCCAGCGTCCCCGTGATTATGCTGACCGCAAAGGACTCCGAGATCGACAAGGTAGTGGGCCTGGAGCTTGGCGCAGATGACTACGTGACCAAGCCGTACTCGTCCCGCGAACTGGTGGCCCGGGTCAGGGCCGTGCTGCGGCGCCAGGGTGAGCCGGAAGAGCTGATCTCGTCCACGGTCCAGGCCGGACCTGTCCGCATGGATATCGAGCGGCATGTGGTGAGCGTGGGGGGCGAGCAGGTCCTGCTTCCGCTGAAGGAATTCGAACTCCTGGAGATGCTCCTGCGCAACTCGGGCAGGGTTCTGACCCGGGGCCAGTTGATCGACCGCGTGTGGGGCTCCGACTATGTGGGCGACACCAAGACCCTGGATGTCCACGTGAAGCGGCTCCGCGGCAAGATCGAGCCCGATCCCTCCGCCCCGCGCTACCTGGTGACTGTCCGCGGCCTCGGTTACAAGTTCGAACCCTAAACGGGACGGACAGCGGCACAACAAAAGGGAGGAACCCAGTGGGCTCCTCCCTTTTGTTGTGTTTGTTGGCCTCCGGGCCCGGTGACCGCTTAGCGGCTGGTGGCGGTTGCCGTTGCGCTCGGAGTGGCGCTGGCGGACGAGCTTGCCCCTGCCGATGTGCTGGCGGAGGAGCTGGCGCTGGCTGACGAGCTTGCGCTGGCTGAAGAGGAAGACGTCGCCGAGGAGCTCGGGGTGGGGACGTAGTTCTTGTACTCCTGGAGGGTGGCGTCCAGGACCGGAACCTTCACCGTGTTGCTGACGTTGGTGCCGTTTTCGCTGATCTTGACGTCCACCAGGGAGCCGGGCTTGCCGCCGGTGGTGCTCAAGATGGCGGGATCAGACTTCTCGTTGAGCAGGGTGTAGGAGTTGGCTTTTACCGGAACCTCTGTCTGCGACCCCTTGGCGCCGTTGACCGTGAGCTTCACGTCCTTGGAGGAAGAGTTGTAGACGGCGCCGATAAGGCGGCCGGGCTCGTTTTCGCCCGTGGAGACGATGAGGATGTTCCGCAGCTGCAGGGGACCGAGGTCTGCGCGGATGCCGTCCGAGGCGGAGTACTGATGGCTGGTCTGCTGGGGCGTGATGTAACCGCAGCCCGCGGTCAGCAGGCTGGCGCCAAGGGCAGCAGCCGTCAGTGCCAGTTTGCCGCGCTGGGCCCGGTTCATCGCAGTGGAACGCACGTCACGTACTCCTCAAGAAATTTGAAGTCTTTTTCAGCCATAGCCTATCCGCAAAGAGGGTCAAACGAGGATTCGGCCGTGTCACAACCCCTATGGGAACGCTCACTTGATGCACTAATCTGCGCATTCGTCAAGAGGGTGGACGAGGTTGATTGGGCCGCTTTTCCGCGTATTTTCGCGGTTGCAGGCACTTTCCCCGGCCGGTCATATGCCTGAATCGTGATAAACTGGTCAGCGGGAAAGGGGAAATGTCCACATGGTATTTGAGGTCGGCGAGACAGTAGTTTACCCTCACCACGGTGCTGCGAAGATTGAAGAAATCAAGATGCGCATCATCAAGGGCGAAGAGAAGATGTATCTCAAGCTCAAGGTGGCCCAGGGTGATCTGACCATTGAAGTTCCAGCAGAGAACGTTGACCTTGTTGGGGTCCGGGACGTAGTGGGCAAGGAAGGCCTGGAGCACGTGTTCGATGTGCTCCGCGCCGAGTTCACCGAGGAGCCCACCAACTGGTCACGCAGGTACAAGGCAAACCTGGAGAAGCTTGCTTCCGGTGACGTCATCAAGGTGGCAGAGGTTGTTCGCGACCTGTGGCGCCGGGATCACGACCGGGGCCTTTCCGCAGGCGAGAAGCGAATGCTGGCCAAGGCCCGCCAGATTCTGATTTCAGAACTGGCGCTGGCTGAAAAGACCGACGAGGAGAAGGCTGCAAGCGTTCTCGACGAGGTCCTGGCTTCCTAAGAATTTAGCCCCGGCGCACGCAAGTGCCGCCGGGGCTTCTTTTTTTGGGCGCACCGGCGGTGCCCGCGCACCCGCCGGAAGTGCCGGCGTCGTAGGCTAGTCCGCATGAGTGAATCACCTCCGCGCCTGGTCACAGCCGTCATCCTGGTGGCCGCAGGTTCCGGGCAACGCCTCGGCTATGGCATGCCCAAGGCGGCCGTGCCGCTTGGCGGCGAGCCGATCCTGATGCATTCCCTGCGCGGCATCGTCGCGTCCGGGGTTGCCACGCAGGTGTGCGTCGCCTTGCCCGCGGGGGACCAGGGCCTGCGCCAGCTGTGCGACGACTTCCGCGGAGAACTCGCCGACGGCGGTCCCCTCCTGAGCCTTGTCGAAGGCGGGTCCACCAGGGCTGACTCCGTCCGGGCCGGCATCGCTGCCCTGATGGAGGGGATCGAGGCGGTGCTGGTGCACGATGCCGCGCGCGCACTGACACCTGAGTCGGTTTTCCACCGTGTGTCCGACGCGCTGGCCGCCGGTGCAGATGCCGTCATTCCCGCGCTTCCGGTCGTGGACACGGTCAAGACCGTAGCCGCCACCGCGGGGGAGGGCGCGGTTTTCGCCCCCGAGGTTGTTACCGGGACTGCCCGCCGCGAGGAACTGCGCGCGGTCCAGACGCCCCAGGGTTTCAGGATCGACACCCTGTTGCAGGGCCACCAGGCGGCACAGTCCTTGGACGAGGAACAGTCCGCGGCTGTCACCGATGACGCCATGCTGGTTGAAATGCTCGGCACTTCCGTCCACGTGGTCCGCGGATCAACGCAGTCCCTCAAAATCACCACTCCGCTGGACCTGATCTTCGCCGAAGGCCTCCTGGAAGGCCCGCTCGGAGCCCGGTGGGTGGAAGGATGAGCCACGACATGGTCCTCCCGCGGACCGGCGTGGGAATCGACGTCCATGCCTACGCCCCCCACGACGCCCCACGCCCGCTCTGGCTGGGTGGCCTGCTCTGGCCCGGAGAACGCGGCCTCGCCGGGCACTCTGACGGTGATGCCGTGGCGCACGCTGCCGCGGACGCGCTGTTCTCCGCCGCCGGCATCGGGGACCTTGGCACGCACTTCGGCACGGACCGGCCCGAGTTTGCCGGCGCCTCCGGTGCCACCCTCCTGGCCGAGGCAGCCCGGATTGTCCGGGCAGCCGGCTTCGAGATCGGCAACGTTGCGGTGCAGTTCGTGGCTAACCGGCCCAAGTTCGGGCCCCGCCGGGAGGAATCCCAAAGAGTCCTCAGCGAAGCGGCGGGCGCGCATGTGGGGGTCACGGCAACCACCAGCGACGGCTTGGGCTTCACCGGACGTGGAGAGGGCATCTCCGCGGTAGCCACCGCCCTGGTGTACCCGCAGCAGTCCTAAGCCATCGGCTAGTCTGGAGCGGTGACCCTGCGCTTCTATGACACTGCCTCCGCCGAAGTCCGGAACTTCGTCCCCCTCATCGAGGGCAAGGCCAGCCTCTATTACTGCGGGGCCACCGTCCAGGGCATGCCGCACGTGGGCCACATCCGTTCCGCCATCGCTTTCGACCAGCTGACGCGCTGGCTGCAGTATCGGGGCCTGCGGGTCACCGTCGTCCGCAACGTGACGGACATCGATGACAAGATCCTGGCCAAGTCTGAGGCTTCCTTCGCGCCGGACTTCAGCCCGGAAGCGGGGGAGGTCCCCCGCGAAGAGTGGTGGGCGCTGGCGTACCGCTACGAGCGTGAATTCCTGAAGGCGTACGACACCCTCGGCGTTTCCCGCCCTACCTACGAACCTCGGGCCACCGGGCATATCCCCGAGATGCACGCCCTGATCCAGCAGCTGATTGAGCGCGGCCACGCCTACCCTGCCCTTGACGATTCCGGTGACGTCTACTTCGACGTCCGCTCCTGGGACCGGTATGGTGCGTTGACCCGGCAGAACATCGACGACATGCAGGCAGCGCCCGACGCCGATCCCCGCGGCAAGAAGGACCCCCGCGACTTTGCGCTGTGGAAGGGCTCCAAGGAAGGAGAGCCGGCCACCGCCAGCTGGGCCTCGCCCTGGGGCACGGGCCGGCCGGGCTGGCATCTTGAGTGCTCCGCTATGGTCACCAAGTACCTCGGCACTGCTTTCGATATCCACGGCGGCGGCCTGGACCTGCGCTTCCCGCACCACGAAAACGAGATGGCGCAGTCGCAGGCGGCCGGCCATTCGTTTGCCAACTTCTGGATGCACAACGGGATGGTGACCTACCAGGGCGAGAAGATGTCCAAGTCCATCGGCAACACCATCAGCCCTGCCGAGATGCTGGAGGTGGCCCCGCCGCGCGTGGTGCGGTACTACCTTGGCCAGGCGCATTACCGCTCGGTGCTGGATTACCGGCCCACCTCGCTGCAGGAGGCCGCGGCCGCCGTCGAACGCATAGACGGGTTCCTGGCCAAGGCCGCGGCACGGTTCGGCGGCGACGCCGGGATCGCCGATGGCAACCACGGCCCCTCCTCCGGAATCGACGCATTCTGCGAAGCCATGGACGACGACCTCAACGTTCCCCGCGCCCTGGCGGCGTTGCACGAGACGGTCCGGGCCGGCAACACTGCCCTGGCGGAAGGTGACGACGCCGCCGCACGGGATGCGATGCACGCAGTGGTCCTCATGACGGACGTCCTGGGCCTCAACGCCGTCGCCGGGTCCGCAGCCGTGAACACGCGGGAGGCCGAGGCGCTGGAGGTCCTCGTGGAAGCCCAACTGGCAGCGCGCGCAGCTGCCCGCGCCGAAAAGGACTGGGCGGCTTCCGATGCCATCCGGGACACCCTGAACCAGGCCGGCGTGGTGGTGGAGGACGGCCCGGATGGCGCCACCTGGAGCCTCAAGCGCGACTGAACCCTGCCCAGCCCGGTTGAACCCCACTCACCGGCGGCCAGCCCCGATTTTTTTCGGGTCAGTAGACTGGTATGCAGACTCAGTCAGCACAATCAAGGGTGGAACATCATGGCCAACAATGGTCGCCGATCGGTGAAAGCGAAGAAGGGCCCAACCGTCGGAACCGGGGGCCACGGCCGCAAGGCCCTCGAAGGCAAGGGCCCCACGCCCAAGGCCGAGGACCGCGTGTACCACAAGGCCCACAAGGCACGGCAGCTCGCCGAACGGTCCGCTGCCAAGCGCGGTACCGGTGCCCGCAGCGCCGGGGCCGCCAAATCCGGCCCCAAGGGACGTGCCACCGAGGAAGTGGTCACCGGACGCAATTCGGTGGTTGAAGCCCTCCGCGCAGGCATCCCCGCCAAGGCACTGCACGTGGCCATCCGCATCGAGATGGACGACCGCGTCAAGGAGTCCCTGAAGCTTGCCGCCGAACGCGGCATCCCGCTGATGGAGACCGGCAAGCCCGAGCTGGACCGGATGACGGATGACGCCGTCCACCAGGGCCTGGTGCTGCAGATCCCGCCCTACGAGTACCAGGACGCTTACGAACTGGCCGAAGAAACCGTGGAGAAGTGGAAGAAGGGGCACGTCGCCAACGCCCCGCTCTTCGTGGCCCTGGACGGCATCACTGACCCCCGGAACCTGGGCGCCATCATCCGCTCCGTCTCCGCGTTCAGCGGCCACGGCGTCATCGTGCCCGAGCGCCGTTCCGTGGGTGTCACCGCCGCCGCATGGAAGACCAGCGCCGGCGCCGCAGTCCGCGTGCCCGTGGCCCGCGCTTCCAACCTGAACAACGCCCTGAAGCAGTTCAAGAACATGGGCATCTTCGTGCTGGGGCTCGACGGCGACGGCGACGTTTCGCTGCCGGACCTCACCCTGGCCACCGAACCGGTATGCATCGTGGTGGGCTCGGAAGGAAAGGGCCTGAGCCGCCTGGTCCGGGAAAACTGCGACCAGATTGTCTCCATCCCCATCGATTCCGCCATGGAGTCGCTCAACGCCTCGATGGCCGTGGGCATCTCGCTGTACGAGGTCTCACGCCAGCGCGCCGCGGGATAGTTTCGGCGGGATAGTTTCTCCGGGACTTGATCCCGGGCAGGTTGCCGGCGCCGCAGGGGTGTCCGGGCTGGTCAAGTGCTGCTGACCGCTACTATTTAGGTGATGGTCATGCCGCTTTTCGACACAACATCCGCCATGGACGCCTCCACGGCTGCTCCGCTTGGGGTGAGCGTTCCGCGCGCGGATTCCGGCGGCACCCGCCACCACACGGGCGGACGGGCCAACGTTGCCTGCCTCGCGCCGGCCGTCTCCAGCCTGGACATCGTCTACTGCCCTCCGGGCGGCCAGTGGCGGATCCAGACCCTGGCCAACATCACAAAAGGCGTCCACCACGGCATCGTTGAGGACATGCCCTACGGCTCGCGCTACGGCTTCCGTCCGTCATCGGACACCCGGCCGTTGCCGCCGGCCCTTATCCCGGGCAATGGGAACGGTTCGGGCAGGCAGCCCCTCCTGCTGGACCCGTACGGCAGGGGAATCGACCAGCGCGGCGGCGTCCTCACCAGTGTCCGCACCGCCACCGAGTTCGACTGGGGAACCGATGAACGCCTTAGTCTTCCCTGGCGCAACACCATCGTCTATGAAGCCCATGTGGGCGGCCAGAGCATGCTGCACCCGGATGTGCCGGAAAAACTGAGGGGCACCTACGCCGGCCTGGCGCATCCTGCCGTCGTCGAGCACCTCACCAGCCTGGGCATCACGTCTGTCCAGCTGCTGCCAGTCCACTTCCACATCGATGAGCCGCACCTGCAGGATCTGGGCCTCAGCAACTACTGGGGCTACAACACCGCTGCCTTTTTTGCCCCCCACCCGGGGTACGCCACCCAGGCGGCACAGGAAGCCGGTGCCCAGGCTGTCCAGGACGAGTTCAAGGCCATGGTCAAGGCGCTGCACGCCGCCGGGCTGGAGGTCATCCTCGACGTCGTCTACAACCACACCGCGGAAGGCGGAGAGGACGGGCCGGTCCTAAGCTTTAAGGGCTTGGGGGAGGACACGTACTACCGGGTGGACGGCCACGGCAAGTTCGTCGATACCACCGGCTGCGGCAACTCGCTCAACTTTGCTGAACCCAAGGTGGTCCAGCTGGTGACTGACTCGATGCGCTACTGGGTGGACGAGTTCCACATCGACGGCTTCCGCTTTGACCTGGCTGTCACGCTGTGCCGCAATGCGGCGAACGAATTCGACCCCAAGCACCCCTTCCTCACCGGCGTCGCCGCCGATCCCGTCCTGTCCGAGGTCAAGCTGATCGCCGAACCCTGGGACATTGGCTACGGCGGCTGGCAGACCGGCCAGTTCCCGCCCGGGTGGGTGGACTGGAACGACCACTTCCGGGACGCAGTGCGGACCTTTTGGCTGGCAGACAGGGCGGCGATCGATTCCGGCGGCCACGGCGGGACCATGGCCAAGCTGGCGGACGCCTTGTCCGGTTCCGCAGGCCTCTTCCAGGCCTCCGGCCGTTCGCGCCTGGCCTCGGTCAACTTTGTTACCGCCCACGACGGCTTCACCATGAACGACCTGGTGTCCTACGACCGCAAGCACAACGAGGACAACGGCGAAGAGAACAGGGACGGGCACGGGGACAACCGCAGCTACAACCACGGTGTGGAGGGCCCTACCGAGAACGGTGCGATCCTGGCCAAGCGGGCCCAGTCCAGGCGCAACCTGATGGCATCGCTGATGGTCTCGCTGGGGGTGCCCATGATCACTGCCGGAGACGAGCTGGCAAGGACGCAGCAGGGCAACAACAACGCCTACTGCCAGGACAACCACATCACCTGGCTGGACTGGACGCTCTCGCCGGAGGCACACGAAATGCTGCGCAGCACCAAGCGGTACATCCGGTTGCGCAAAGAGTTCCTGGCCGCCCAGCCCCACGACTTCCCGGTCCGGGACGAGCAGTCCTATCTGTACTGGTTCGACCAGGACGGGCAGCCCATGTCCGCCGAACGCTGGAATGATCCGCAGCAACGTGTCATGCAGCTGCTGCTCGGCGATGACGGCGGCGACCTTGCTGGCCTTGTGGTGGTCAACGGCAGCGCCTCGGACGTGCAGGTCACCCTTCCGAACACAGGGAGGCCGGCCCCCAGCCTGTTCGAGCTTCGGCTGACTACCTCACCGCGCCACAAGGAGCGGCAGGGCATACAGGTGCCGTCGGGGAAAACGGACCTCGCGGAGGCCAACTCCATCAACATCTACCGCACGTAGCCAGAAACTACCCAGCCCCAGAACAACCAGGACCAGCCGGCAGGTACCCCGAATGCGCAACCGCTCCATCGTTCCCTTGCTCATCACCACCCTGGTGGTGCTGGCCATGGTGGCGTTCGGCGGGGCCGGGCTACTGGGCGGGCAGACGGAAAGTACGACGCCGGGAACGGCTTCCAGCCAGGCGTCCCCTCCGGGCGGCGCGGCTGCGTCCGGGGCGGCGAAGCAGTCTGCGCCCCACCGCGCTGCCAACCCGTCCAGCCTGCCCGAAATCAGGGAGTCCTCGCTCCCGGTCGAAGGCCGCAGGGTGCTGGCGCTGATCCGCGCGGGCGGCCCGTACCCGTACAGCCAGGATGACCAGGTCTTCGGCAACTTCGAGCGCGTCCTGCCAGTCAGGGACCGGGGCTACTACCGCGAATACACGGTCCCCACGCCCGGCGAAGGGGACCGGGGCGCCCGGCGCATCGTGGCAGGGAACGGCGGCGAGAAGTATTACACGGGGGACCACTACGCAACGTTCAAGTACATAGCGGAAGGCAGTTAGCACAACCATGAAAATCTTCTCCGGCGACACCTGGACCCTGGAAGAACTGCAGGAACAGGTTGCCGACGCCGGGCGCCGCAGCGTGGTGGTCCCGCCGGCGGACAGCAAGCGCGCGGTCCTGGAAACCTTCGGCGAGGTCCTGGGCTTTCCCGAACACTATGGCGTGAACCTCGATGCCCTGAACGACTCGCTCCACGACTTCGCCGACAGCATTACCGACAACGGCAATCCGCCCGTCACGGTGCTGTGGCAGGTGGCCGCCCCGTTCCGCAGCGACCGGTCGTTCGGCATCATCTGCGAAATCCTGCAGGATGCCGAACGGTACGCGGGCAAGGACCTTGCCGTCACGGCAGTGCTGCTCTGAATCAGACCTTGATGCCCTAACCCCGCGCCGCCAGCACTAGCCCTGCGGGCGCTCCTCGTGCGAAACATAGGTGTCCAGCAGTGCCGAGGCCCTGCCGCCGTCGTCCTCCTGCGCCAAGCCCTTCCGCATGCTTTCCGCCTTTTCCCGCCCTGCCGGGAAGGGCGGGAGAAGCGGGACTTCGGGGTCGGTCAGCACCTCGATCACCACGGGGCAGTCCGCGGCGAAGGCCTGGTCCCACGCCTCTGCAAGAAGCTCCGGATCCTCGACCCGGATGCCTTTGAGCCCCAGCAGGTCGGCGTAGCCGGCAAAGGGAAAATCGGGCAATTCCTGGCTCGCCGCAAACCGCGGCTCCGCCTCCGACTCGCGCTGTTCCCAGGTAACCTCGGTCAGCTCCCGGTTGTTGAAGACGCACACCACGAACCGCGGGTCCTGCCACTGGCGCCAGCGGTGCGCCACCGTGACCAGCTCGGCCACGCCCAGCATCTGCATCGCGCCGTCCCCGGCCAGGGCCAGCAGCGGACGGTCCGGGTGGGCCAGCTTGGCAGCGATGCCGTACGGGATGGAGCAGCCCATGCTGGCGAGGGTCCCGGAGAGGTGGGCAGGGACACCCTGGGGGAGCGTCAGTTGGCGGGCGTACCAGTACACGCAGCTCCCGACGTCGACACTCACCAGGGCGTCTTCGGGAAGCCGGCCATTGAGCTCGCGCACCACACGTTCCGGGTTGACAGGGCTGGCGGGGACAGCGGCGCGGTCTGCAGCCAGGATGCGCCAACGGCTGACTTCTTCCTCCACCTCGGAGCGCCACGGGGTCCGCGGACGGTGTTCCAGCCGTTGGTTGAGGGCGTCAAGGGCTGAAGCGGCGTCGCCTGCCAGGCCCACCTCCACGGGGTAGCGGTTGCCGATCTTCTTTTCGTCGATGTCGATCTGGACGGTACGGGCCGCACCGGGCGGCGGATAGAACTCGGTCCAGGGATCGTTGGAGCCCACAATCAGGAGGGCGTCGCAGGTGCCCAGCAGGTGCGCGCTGGCCGTGGTGCCGAGGTGTCCCATGGTTCCCACCGCGATGGGCAGGGTCTCATCCACGTAGGGCTTGCCCAGCAGGCTGGTGGCGATTCCAGCGCCAAGCTTCTCGGCAATCGCCACTACTTCCTCGCGCGCGTGCCTTGCTCCCTGGCCCACCAGGAGCGCCACCCGTTCCGCCGAGTTGAGCAGGGCGGCCGCGGCTGCAAGGTCCTCTTCGCGCGGCGTCTTGGCTGCGGCGCTCCAGGACGGGGCGGTGACCACGATGCCGTGCTGCTGTTCAAGCTCCGGCTCCGGCGCGGACTGCACGTCGTGCGGGATGATCACCACGCAGGGGGAGGAGGTGGCCTTCGCCGTCCGGAAGGCCCGGTCCAGCACCATGGGCACCTGCTCCGCCGTGCTGACCTGCTGCACGAACTGGGAAGCAACGTCCTTGAACAGCGCCATGAGGTCGATTTCCTGCATGTAGGCAGAACCCAGCACGGTGCGGCTTTGCTGCCCCACGACGGCCACCACCGGCACGCCGTCCAGCTTGGCGTCGTACAGCCCGTTGAGCAGGTGGACGGCGCCGGGGCCTTGGGTGGAGGTGACCACTCCTACGCCGCCGGTGTATTTTGCATGGCCCACGGCCATGAACGCCGCGGACTCCTCATGCCGCGCCTGGACAAACTCAACACGGCCCTCGGTGCGGCGCAGGGCGCCCATGAACCCGTTGATGCCGTCGCCGCTGTAGCCGAAGACCCGGTCCACACCCCACGTGGTGAGGCGCTCCACGATTACATCGGCCACCGTACGTTCGGTCATTGGTCCTCCTGGGTCGGGTTCCTGGCCTGCCTGCCAGGAACCGTACCCTTCAGACGCGGGGGCTAAGCGTTGACGATCAGTCCCAGCTCGGCCTTGGAGGCCAGTGCTTCGTGCCGCGGCAGGACCCGTACGGTGTAGCCGAACGGCCCCGAGCGGTCAATCACCAGGGAACCGCTGAACAGATGGCGGCCGTTGCCCAGGTCCTCCTTCACCTGCAGCTCCATCATGGTGATGTCCGCCAGGGTGTCATTCTCTTCCGCCCGCCCGTAGGCCACCTCCACGCAGACATCGTCGGGGGTGAGCGCGTTCAGGGCCACGTAGGCGTTGACCTGCAGGGTGTCGCCGATCTGCGGGTCCTCGGAAACGCCCACGGAGTCCACATGCTCCACATGCACCTGCGGCCACGCGCCGCGGACCTTTGCCGACCAGGACGCCAGCGCCCGGGCCTGGGCGTAGGAGTTGGCGGTGGCGCTGCGGCCTGCATCCGCGGCGGGGCGGTACAGGGTGTTCACGTAGTCCCGGAGCATGCGTTCGGCCGAGACCTGCGGCCCCAGGTGGGACAGGGTGTGCTTGATCATGGACACCCAGTGGGTGGGCACCGTTTCGCTCCTGGTGGTCGACGGCCCCGCAGCCCCGGCGCCCTCAGAGACCGTGCTCCCGTAGAAGCGCGGAGCCACCTGCGTTTCCAGCAGCTCGTAGAGCGCGGCAGCTTCGATGTCGTCGCGTTCCTCCGGCGAGGCGTCGTTGTTGGCGGTGGGGATGGCCCAGCCGTTCTCGCCGTCGTACATCTCGTCCCACCAGCCATCCAGGACGGACAGGTTCAGGGACCCGTTCAGTGCCGCCTTCATGCCTGACGTGCCGCAGGCTTCCAAAGGCCGCAGCGGATTGTTCAGCCAGACGTCGCAGCCGGGGAACAGGGTCCTGGCCATGGCGATGTCGTAGTTGGGCAGGAATGCGATCCGGTGCCTGATTTCCGGATCATCCGAGAAACGCACCAGGTCCTGGATCATCTTCTTGCCGGCGTCATCGGCGGGGTGGGACTTGCCGGCGATGACCAGCTGGATGGGGTGTTCCTTGTGCAGGAGCAGTGCCTTCAGCCGGGCAGGTTCGCGCAGCATCAGGGTGAGCCGCTTGTACGTGGGCACACGGCGGGCAAACCCGATGGTGAGCACGTCCGGGTCCAGGACGTTGTCGGTCCAGCCCAGCTCAGCGTCGGCGGCACCGCGCTTCTTCCATGCGGCACGCAGCCTGCGCCGGACGTCCTCCACCAGGGCCGCCCGCAGCTCCCGGCGCAGGGCCCAGACATCGGCGTCGCTGACGTTGTAGGCGAGGTCCCACTTGCCCAGCGCTTCAGCCTCGCTGCCGAACTGGTCGCGGGCCAGCTTGGAGATGCGGCTGTCCACCCACGTGGGCACGTGGACGCCGTTGGTCACCGAGGTGATGGGCACCTCCGAGTGGTCGAAGCCCGGCCACAGCGCGGAGAACATGCCGCGGGACACCTCACCGTGGAGCTTGGCGACGCCGTTGGCGCGCTGGGCCAGGCGCAGGCCCATGACGGCCATGTTGAAGACGGAGGGGTTTCCGTCCGCGTAGTTTTCCCGGCCGAGTTCCAGGATCCGGTCCACCGGTACCGCGGGGGCCAGCCCGGCCTGGAAGAAGTGGCTGATCTGGTTGATTTCGAACCGGTCGATGCCGGCCGGGACCGGCGTGTGGGTGGTGAACACCGTTGAGGCGCGCCCGGCAGCCAGCGCTTCGTCGAAGGTCAGTGCCTGTTCGCCGGACATCAGTTCCTGGATGCGCTCGATTCCGAGGAACCCGGCGTGGCCCTCGTTGGTGTGGAACACTTCCGGGGCCGCGCAGCCGGTCAGTTTCTGGAAGGCGCGCAGGGCCTTGACCCCGCCCATCCCCAGCAGGAGCTCCTGCTGCAGCCGGTGGTCGCCGCCGCCGCCGTACAACCGGTCGGTGATGCTGCGGGCGGCGTCGTCGTTGCCGGGAACGTTGGAGTCCAGGAGGAGCAGGGGAACGCGTCCGACGTCGGCCCGCCAGATGTGTGCCAGCAGGCGCCGGCCGTTGGGCAGGGGGAGGGAGACCTGCAGGGCCTTGCCGTTGCCGTCCGGGGAGGGCTCCCGGAGCAGGGTGAGGGGGAGGCCGTCCGGGTCCAGGACGGGGTAGGTCTCCTGCTGCCAGGCATCGCGGGAGAGCGACTGCTTGAAGTAGCCGGCCTGGTAGAGCAGGCCCACCCCGATGAGGGGGACGCCCAGGTCCGAGGCTGCCTTGAGGTGGTCGCCGGCGAGGATGCCCAGGCCACCCGAGTACTGGGGAAGCACCTCAGTGATGCCGAACTCGGGGGAGAAGTAGGCAATGGAGGCGGGTGCATCCGCGCCCATCCCCTGGTACCAGCGCGGCTCCTCAAGGTACCGGTCGAGGTCCTTTTCGGCGGCGCGCACCCGCTCCACCACGGACTGGTCCGCAGCGAGCTGCTGGAACTCCTCGCGACTGACCATCCCCAGGAAACCGATGGGGTCCTGCCCACTTTCCTCCCAGAGGCGCGGGTTCAAGCCGGCGAAAAGTTCCCGGGTAGGGCGGTGCCAGGACCACCGCAAATTGCTGGCCAGCCTGGCCAGCGGCCGAATGGGCTCGGGGAGGACTGTACGGACCGTAAACCTGCGGATTGCCTTCACCTGCGTCACACTAACCGACAACATGCGCGGCCGGAACCAGCTTTCGGTTTCTTTTGGGTAAATGACAGGGGCATGAAGAAATTGGGCCGCGGCACGGCGGATTTAGTGAGCAGGCTTAGCAATCCTGCTCATTTCTCGCTAACGTCAAGCCTGTGACGACTAACTCAGGAACCAGTGCAGCATCCACCAAAATGCCCCAGCGCCGAATCACCGAGGGCCTGCGGTTCGGACGTTTTCCCATCACCGCCGTGCAGCCTGTCGTTGAGGACGGCAAGTTCCCGGCCAAGGCCCTGCCCGGCGAGGGGATCGTGGTGGGCGCCACCGCCTTCCGCGAAGGCCATGACATGCTCGGCGTCAGCGCAGTGCTGCTGGACCCGTCGGGTGCAGAGCGCCAGCGCGTCCGGCTTGCGCCGCCCCGCGGGGAACGCGGAATGGGGACCGACCGCTGGGAAGGCATCCTCACGCCGTCGGAAACCGGAAACTGGTCCTTCGTCATCGAAGCCTGGCACGACCGCTACGGCACCTGGCACCACAACGCTGAAGTGAAGATCGACGCTGGCATCGACGTCGAACTCATGCTTGCGGAGGGTGCCAAGCTGCTTGGCGAAGCCGCCGCGGAGGACTTCCGGGACGACGTGGACCGGGCAGCCCTGCAGCGTGCCGCGGACGTCCTCGCGGACCAGTCCCGCGGCACCGAGGAACGCCTCGGGGCCGGGTTCAGCGCGGAAATCGCGGACATCGTTGCCCGTCAGCCCATCCGCGAACTGGTGACCGTGTCGCGGAAATACCCGCTGCTGGTGGAGCGGGACCGTGCCGGCCGTGGCGCCTGGTACGAGTTCTTCCCCCGGTCCGAAGGCGCCGTCAAGGACCACAACACCGGCACCTGGACCTCAGGGAACTTCCGGACCGCGGCAAAACGGCTCGACGCCGTGGCCGCCATGGGATTCGACGTCCTGTACATGCCGCCTATCCATCCCATCGGACTGCAGCACCGCAAGGGCCCCAACAACACGCTCGTGGCGGGCCCCAACGACCCCGGCTCGCCCTGGGCGATCGGAGCCAAGGAGGGCGGCCATGACGCCATCCATCCCGACCTCGGTTCCTTTGAGGACTTCGATGCCTTCGTGGCCCGTGCCAACGAGCTGGGCCTGGAAGTAGCCCTGGACCTCGCGCTCCAGGCCGCCCCGGACCACCCCTGGGTGCAGTCCCACCCGGAATGGTTTACCACGCGCGTGGACGGCAGCATTGCCTACGCGGAAAACCCGCCAAAGAAGTACCAGGACATATATCCGCTCAATTTCGATAATGACCCGGAAGGCCTTTCGCAGGAAATTCTGCGGATTGTGCTGCTCTGGGTCAGCCATGGCGTAAAGATTTTCCGCGTGGATAACCCGCACACCAAACCCGTCTGGTTCTGGGAATGGCTTATTGCCGAAGTGAATAAAACGGAGCCCGGCGTGGTGTTCCTCGCCGAGGCCTTCACCCGGCCCGCCATGATGCACGCACTGGGCAGGGCAGGCTTCCAGCAGTCGTACACCTACTTCACCTGGCGGAACACCAAGAAGGAAATCGAGTCGTACTTCGACGAAGTCAGCCACGAGTCCCCGGCCTTCTTCCGCCCCAACTTCTTCGTCAACACCCCCGACATCCTCACTGAATACCTGCAATATGGGGGACCGGCGGCGTTCCGGATCCGGGCGGTGCTTGCCTCCACGGGCAGCCCACTCTGGGGTGTCTACGCGGGCTACGAACTGTTCGAGCACGTGGCCCGGCCAGGGGCGGAGGAGTACATCGACAACGAGAAGTTCGAATACAAGGCCCGCGACTGGGATGCGGCCGCGGAATCAGGGCGCTCGCTGGCCCCGTACATCACGCGGCTGAACCACATCCGGCGGGACCACCCGGCGCTGCTGGACCTGCAGAACCTGACGGTCCACCAGAGCACGGATGAGTCCACTGTGGTCTTCTCCAAGCACAAGACGCTGCCCGACGGGTCCAAGGACACCATCATCGTGGTGGTCAATGTGGATCCGCACGTCACCAAGGAATGCAGCGTGGCGCTGGACCTGGCAGCCCTGGAACTGGACCCGCAGGACCTTACACCGGGCGGTGGCTTCTATGTGGATGACCTGATCTCCGGCCAAAGCTGGGAATGGGGCGAGTACAACTACGTGCGCCTGGATCCGCACGTGGAGCCCGCCCACATCCTCAGCGTGAGGAGAATGCATCAGTGAATTTCAATCCGCAAAGTTCCGGCCACTTCACCCCAAAGAGCACGTTCGAGCTAAATGCGCCCGGCCTGCAGCATGACCCGTTGTGGTACCGCAAGGCAGTGTTCTACGAAGTACTTGTGCGGGCCTTTGCGGATGCCAACGGCGATGGGTCCGGGGACTTCTCCGGACTCATCGACCGGCTGGACTACCTGCAGTGGCTGGGCGTTGACTGCCTTTGGCTGCCCCCGTTCTTCCAGTCGCCGCTGCGGGACGGCGGTTATGACATTTCCGACTACAACTCCGTCCTGGACGAGTTCGGCACCATCAGCGACTTCAAGCGCCTGGTGGCAGAGGCCCACGCCCGCGGCGTCCGGGTGATCATCGACCTTCCGCTGAACCACACCTCGGACCAGCACCCCTGGTTCCAGGAATCCCGCAAGGACCCGGACGGGCCCTTCGGCGACTTCTACGTCTGGAGCGACACCGACGAGAAGTACCAGGACGCCCGCATCATCTTCGTGGACACGGAGGAATCGAACTGGACGTTCGATCCCATCCGCCGGCAGTTCTTCTGGCACCGGTTTTTCAGCCACCAGCCGGACCTGAACTTCGAGAATCCGGCGGTGATCGACGCCGTCTTCGACGTGGTCCGGTTCTGGCTGGACCAGGGAATCGATGGTTTCCGGGCAGACGCCATCCCCTACCTCTACGAGGAGGAGGGCACCAACTGCGAGAACCTGCCGGCAACGCATGAGTTCCTCCGGGACCTGCGGGCCATGGTGGATGAAAACTACCCGGGCCGGGTGATCATCGCCGAAGCAAACCAGCCGCCCAACGAGGTGGTGGAGTATTTCGGGACCGCGGAGGAGCCCGAATGCCACATGGCTTTCCACTTCCCCATCATGCCCCGCCTGTATTACGCCCTGCGGGACCAAAAGGCCGCACCTATCATCCAAACAATGCGCGAAACCCCGGATATCCCCGAGGGCGCACAATGGGGAACGTTCCTCCGCAACCACGACGAACTGACCCTGGAAATGGTCACCGCCGATGAACGGGCGGCCATGCTGGGGTGGTACGCGCCCGACCCACGCATGCGCGCCAACATTGGCATCCGGCGGCGGCTGGCACCGCTGCTGGACAACTCACGGGCCGAGATCGAGCTGATCAACGCACTGCTGCTCTCGCTTCCTGGCAGCCCGTTCCTGTACTACGGGGACGAAATCGGCATGGGGGACAACATCTGGCTCGAGGACCGCGACGCCGTCCGCACACCCATGCAATGGAACCCGGACCGCAACGCCGGCTTCTCCCACGCGGATCCCGGAAAGCTGTACCTGCCGCCCATCCAATCGCTGGTCTACAACTACGGCATGGCCAACGTGGAAGCGGAGGCCGCACATTCAGGGTCCCTCCTGCGCTGGACCAGGCAGATCCTCAGCGTCCGCAAGAACCACCCCGCCTTTGGGCTGGGCGGATTCAAACATGTGGAAGCAGACCACGACGCTGTCCTGGCGTACCTGAGGGAGCTGCCGGCCGGCAATCCTGCCGGTGCCGACGCCGAGACCATCCTTTGTGCCTTCAACCTTTCCCAGCACCCCGTGGCTGCCACACTGCGCATCCCCGAGTATGCCGGGCGGGGGCTCCGTGACGTCTTCGGCGGCCAGATCTTCCCTGGCATCGGCGACGACGGCAGCCTCACCTTGACCATCGGAAGCCACGATTTCTTCTGGCTCCGGTTGCGCTCGGCGGGTTCCAACCCGTCGTCGCCCTACACCCAGGCCATGCCCATCCTGTCGATAGAGAACTGAGATGAATCAGCCAATCCTCACTCCCGCCCTCACCGCGCTGCTCAAGGAATGGCTGCCGCAGCAGCGGTGGTTTCCCGTCAAAACCCCCGATTTCGATGTCTCCCAGGCAGGCAGCCTGGGGCTGACCGACCCCAGCGGACATGCAGCACTGGCCGTGTTCCTGCTCAATGTCACCACGGAGGGGCCCGACGGCGGCGTACGGACGGCCGTGGTCCAGGTTCCCTTGAGCTTCCGGCCGGCACCGGCAGGCGGGATGGAGCGGGCCCTGGTGGGCAACGCGGCGGGAATGGATCCCACCCGCCCCTGGGTCTACGACGCAGTGCACGACCCCGACTTCGTGGGCGCGTGGTTGGAACTGATCCGGCAGGAGGAGAAAGCCGCCAGCGGCACCGCCAGGGGGTTCCGGGTTGACGGTCCTTACCGGCTGCCCACCGCCAAGGGCGTTGTGAAGGTGCTCTCCGGCGAGCAGTCCAACAGTTCCGTCATGGTGGACGACGGCGAATCGGCCGCCATGGTGAAATTCTTCCGGGTGCTTTCGGACGGCACCAACCCTGAGATTGAAGTGGGTGCCGCCCTAACGAAGGCCGGCACCGCCGAGGTCCCGGCCACCCTTGGCTGGGTCAGGGGGGAGTGGCTGGGGCAAGGAGCCGAGGGTAATGCCGGCTCCGGTACCAGGTATGTCCAGGGTGAGCTTGCCGTGGCCCACGAGTTCCTCGCCGGCGGCCGGGACGCCTGGCGCTTGGCGGTGGACGCCGCGCGCTCGGGCAGGGACTTTACGGCAGAAGCCCGGGCCCTTGGTGCGGCAACGGCTACGGTGCACAAGCGCCTGGCGGAGGCTTTGGGGCAATCAGCCCAGCCTGAACCCGGCAAGGAGGCAGGACCTGCCGTTGCCCAGCGTGTCCGCACCGCCTGGGCTGAAGCCCGTGCCGCCGTCGGGCCTTACGACGATGCCCTGAACGCGCTGCTGGCCAACTTGGACAAAACGCCGGCCGGGCCGCTGCAGCGCATCCACGGCGACCTGCACCTGGGCCAGATCCTCCTGGTGACCGGACAGTCCGGCGACGAGTCGCGGTGGGCCATCCTGGACTTCGAGGGTGAGCCGCTGCGGCCCATTGCCGAACGTAACGTCCCGGACGTCCCCCTGCGCGACGTCGTGGGGATGCTCCGGTCCTTCGACTACGCAGCCGGTGCAGCGCAGCGCGAACAGGACGGTGCGCAGGTCCCGGACACATGGGTGGACGACTGCGCCGATGCTTTCCTGGCAGGGTATGCCGGGGTCATTCCCGGCACGGTGGATCGGACCTCACCGCTGTTTGTGGCATTGTGGCTGGACAAGGCGCTGTACGAAGTTGTTTATGAAATGCGGAACAGGCCCGACTGGGTGGCGATTCCTGTAAACGCCTCCAGGCGGCTCCTGGGCAGTAATGGTGCCGGCGGCTCCGCCGGTGCAGCATCGGAAGGTAACAAAATGACAGGCTCAGCACGAACTGACCGCCCGGGGGTGCCCCTGCACGTGGATGAAGGCACCCTGGGCAGGATCGCGAACGGTGAACACCACGCCCCCCACTCCGTCCTGGGCGCGCACCTGGACGACCACGGCCATGTCACCATCCGGACCGTGAAGCACCTCGCCGAAGCAATCACCGTGGTCACCCAGGCCGGTGAAGTTCCCATGCAGCATGAGGCCCACGGCGTGTGGGTTGCGGTCCTGGAACCAGTGGAGCAGGGACACGTTCCGGATTACCGGCTCTCGGTGACATACCCGGGCAAGGAACCGGTGACGGTTGACGAGCCCTACCGCTACCTGCCAACCGTGGGTGAAGTGGACCTGCACCTCGTCGGCGAAGGCCGGCACGAGAAGCTGTGGAAGGTGCTCGGCGCCCACGTCCAGCACTACAAGTCATCGCTGGGCGACGTCAACGGTGTGTCGTTTGCCGTGTGGGCTCCCAATGCGCAGGCAGTCCGCGTCAAGGGCGACTTCAACGCGTGGGACGGCCGCGAGAACTCCATGCGCTCGCTGGGTTCCTCCGGTGTCTGGGAAGTTTTCATTCCCGGCGTTACGGCAGGGGCTTGCTACAAGTTTGAGATCCTGACACGGGGCGGCTACTGGGTTGAAAAGGCCGACCCCCTGGCGTTCGGCACCGAGGTTCCTCCGTTGACCGCGTCCCGGGTGGTGGAGCCGTCGTACGCCTTCAAGGACAACGAATGGATGGAAGCGCGGGCCAACCGCGACCCCCACAACTCCGCCATGAGCGTCTACGAGGTGCACCTGGGATCCTGGCGCCTTGGCCTCGGCTACCGGGAGCTCGCCAAGGAACTGGTGGAGTACGTGAAGTGGCTCGGGTTCACCCACGTCGAATTCATGCCCGTCGCCGAGCACCCCTTCGGCGGTTCCTGGGGTTATCAGGTCACGTCCTACTACGCCCCCACGTCCAGGTTCGGCCACCCGGATGAGTTCCGCTACCTGGTGGACGCCCTCCACCAGGCCGGCATCGGCGTGCTGCTGGACTGGGTGCCGGCGCACTTCCCCAAGGATGCCTGGGCCCTGGCCCGGTTCGATGGGGAGCCGCTGTACGAGCACTCCGACCCCGCCCTGGGCGAACACCCCGACTGGGGCACCCTCATTTTCGATTTTGGCCGCTCCGAGGTCCGGAACTTCCTGGTGGCGAACGCCCTCTACTGGCTCGAGGAGTTCCACATCGACGGCCTGCGCGTGGACGCGGTGGCCTCCATGCTCTACCTGGACTACTCCCGGCAGGAAGGCCAGTGGCGGCCCAACCGCTTCGGCGGCAGGGAGAACCTGGAAGCCATCTCCTTCCTGCAGGAAGTCAACGCCACCGTGTACAAGACCCACCCGGGCGCTGTCATGATCGCGGAAGAATCCACTGCGTTCCCCGGCGTTACCGCGCCCACCAGCCACGGCGGCCTGGGCTTTGGCCTGAAGTGGAACATGGGCTGGATGCACGATTCGCTCAAGTACATTTCCGAGGACCCCTACAACCGCAGGTGGCACCATGGCACGGTGACCTTCTCCCTGGTATATGCCTTCACGGAGAACTTCCTGCTGCCGATCAGCCACGACGAGGTAGTGCACGGCAAGGGCTCCATGCTCCGCAAGATGCCCGGCGACCGCTGGCAGCAGTTGGCCAACCTCCGCGCCTTCTTTGCCTACCAGTGGGCGCACCCCGGCAAGCAGCTCATTTTCATGGGCACCGAATTTGGCCAGGAGGCCGAATGGTCTGAGCAGCACGGCCTGGACTGGTGGCTCGCGGACATTCCTGCACACAGGGGACTGCAGTTGCTGACCAAGGACCTGAACGAGTTGTACGCATCCACTCCGGCCCTCTACACGCAGGACAACGTTCCCGCCGGGTTCCAGTGGATCAACGGCGGCGATGCAGACCGGAACGTCCTGTCCTTCATCCGGTGGGATGCCGACGGCAACCCGGTCGTGTGCGCTATCAACTTCTCCGGCGCCCCACATGTTGGCTACACCCTCGGCGTCCCGTCGGCCGGCGCCTGGACCGAGGTCCTCAACACGGACCACACCACGTACGGCGGATCCGGCGTCCTGAACGAAGGCGAACTGAAGGCAACCGACCATGGACAGGACGGCCAGCCGGCCACCTTGACCGTTACGCTGCCGCCGCTTGGTGCGTCCTACTTCAAGCCGGGAGCAGCATCGGCTGAGTGATCCCGCCCGGCGTTGAACAAGCCGGTTCTGAGTGAGCGAAAGGCCCGGAATCCGCGTGATTCCGGGCCTTTCAGCTGCTTGGAGGACGTCCGTCCAGGGTGGAGTGGCAATCCCGGAAGAGTGGTGGTACAGTTTATTTCCGCGCTGCTCCACGGAGTCAGACGGAAAACACGATCCCCTAAAGCTTATGCTGAGGATGGTCGCGGACGCCGGTTTGACACGCAGGATGCCAGCGGGTAAGTTTGAAAAGTTGCTCCGGAGCGATCCTGAACGTTGGTTTGGGTGGTGCCGGGTGTGTCTGTTGTTTGAGAACTCAATAGTGTGCCAAGTTTGTTGATACCGATTATGTAATGTGATTGGTTGATTGTGCTGTGCCGCCACCCCGTGGTGTGCATGGTGTTTTTGGCTGGTTTCAAATTTTGTGCAGCCGTGGTCGCCGTTATTTCCGGTGGTTGTGGTTGTGTCTGTTTGTTTTCAACGGAGAGTTTGATCCTGGCTCAGGATGAACGCTGGCGGCGTGCTTAACACATGCAAGTCGAACGATGATGCCAGCTTGCTGGTGGATTAGTGGCGAACGGGTGAGTAACACGTGAGTAACCTGCCCTTGACTCTGGGATAAGCCTGGGAAACTGGGTCTAATACCGGATATGACTGATCATCGCATGGTGGTTGGTGGAAAGCTTTTGTGGTTTTGGATGGACTCGCGGCCTATCAGCTTGTTGGTGGGGTAATGGCCTACCAAGGCGACGACGGGTAGCCGGCCTGAGAGGGTGACCGGCCACACTGGGACTGAGACACGGCCCAGACTCCTACGGGAGGCAGCAGTGGGGAATATTGCACAATGGGCGAAAGCCTGATGCAGCGACGCCGCGTGAGGGATGACGGCCTTCGGGTTGTAAACCTCTTTCAGTAGGGAAGAAGCGTAAGTGACGGTACCTGCAGAAGAAGCGCCGGCTAACTACGTGCCAGCAGCCGCGGTAATACGTAGGGCGCAAGCGTTATCCGGAATTATTGGGCGTAAAGAGCTCGTAGGCGGTTTGTCGCGTCTGCCGTGAAAGTCCGGGGCTCAACTCCGGATCTGCGGTGGGTACGGGCAGACTAGAGTGATGTAGGGGAGACTGGAATTCCTGGTGTAGCGGTGAAATGCGCAGATATCAGGAGGAACACCGATGGCGAAGGCAGGTCTCTGGGCATTAACTGACGCTGAGGAGCGAAAGCATGGGGAGCGAACAGGATTAGATACCCTGGTAGTCCATGCCGTAAACGTTGGGCACTAGGTGTGGGGGACATTCCACGTTTTCCGCGCCGTAGCTAACGCATTAAGTGCCCCGCCTGGGGAGTACGGCCGCAAGGCTAAAACTCAAAGGAATTGACGGGGGCCCGCACAAGCGGCGGAGCATGCGGATTAATTCGATGCAACGCGAAGAACCTTACCAAGGCTTGACATGAACCAGACCGGGCTGGAAACAGTCCTTCCCCTTTGGGGTTGGTTTACAGGTGGTGCATGGTTGTCGTCAGCTCGTGTCGTGAGATGTTGGGTTAAGTCCCGCAACGAGCGCAACCCTCGTTCCATGTTGCCAGCGGGTAGTGCCGGGGACTCATGGGAGACTGCCGGGGTCAACTCGGAGGAAGGTGGGGACGACGTCAAATCATCATGCCCCTTATGTCTTGGGCTTCACGCATGCTACAATGGCCGGTACAAAGGGTTGCGATACTGTGAGGTGGAGCTAATCCCAAAAAGCCGGTCTCAGTTCGGATTGGGGTCTGCAACTCGACCCCATGAAGTCGGAGTCGCTAGTAATCGCAGATCAGCAACGCTGCGGTGAATACGTTCCCGGGCCTTGTACACACCGCCCGTCAAGTCACGAAAGTTGGTAACACCCGAAGCCGGTGGCCTAACCCCTTGTGGGAGGGAGCTGTCGAAGGTGGGACTGGCGATTGGGACTAAGTCGTAACAAGGTAGCCGTACCGGAAGGTGCGGCTGGATCACCTCCTTTCTAAGGAGCACCTACAATGATCCGTCGCCAATGCATGTTGGTGGTGGGTGTGTTGTCAGGAGTAAAGGCCCGTTGCACGGACGACTGTTCCGTGGCGGGTGCTCAAGGGTGGAATATCAACAAATAGCGGCTGTCTGGTCTTTTGGTCTTCTTTAGTACGAACCCTGGTGGTTCTGGAACGGTGGGCCGGGGGGTTTCCGGGTGGTTTAGTGTTTGGCACACTGTTGGGTCCTGAGGCAACAGGGCCGGGGAGTTTTCCCGGGTTTGTTTGTTTCTGGTTTCCCTGCCATGACGTTCCTGCACGTGTTTGACTCCTTTTTTTGGGGGTTTGTGTGTGGGGTGTGTGGTGTGGGGTTGTTGTTTGAGAACTACATAGTGGACGCGAGCATCTTGTATAAGAAGCAATTTCCAAGATTATGAACCTGGATCTGGTTCGTGTGCCTTTGGGTGCGCGGGACAGTTTCTGTGGTTCTCTCGAAAATGTTTTTGATCTTTGTGGTCAAGTTTTTAAGAGCACACGGTGGATGCCTTGGCATTAGGAGCCGAAGAAGGACGTAGGAATCTGCGATAAGCCTGGGGGAGTCGATAACCGGACTGTGATCCCAGGGTGTCCGAATGGGGAAACCCCGCCAGGGGCGTGAGTTGCCTGGTGACCCGTACCTGAACACATAGGGTGCGTGGGGGGAACGCGGGGAAGTGAAACATCTCAGTACCCGCAGGAAGAGAAAACAATAGTGATTCCGTTAGTAGTGGCGAGCGAACGCGGATCAGGCTAAACCGTTCCATGTGTGATAGCCGGCGGGCGTTGCATGGTCGGGGTTGTGGGACTTTCCATACCAGTTCTGCCGGGCTGGTGGGGTGTGATGTGCGCGCATAGGTGAACGGTTTTGAAAGGCCGGCCAGAGAGGGTGTTAGTCCCGTAACCGTAATGTGTTTGTACCGCCTGTGAGAGTATCCCAAGTAGTACGGGGCCCGAGAAATCCCGTGCGAATCTGTCAGGACCACCTGATAAGCCTAAATACTACCTAATGACCGATAGCGGACCAGTACCGTGAGGGAAAGGTGAAAAGTACCCCGGGAGGGGAGTGAAACAGTACCTGAAACCGTGTGCTTACAATCCGTCGGAGCCAGTCTGATTCTGGTGACGGCGTGCCTTTTGAAGAATGAGCCTGCGAGTTAGTGTTACGTCGCGAGGTTAACCCGTGTGGGGCAGCCGTAGCGAAAGCGAGTCTGAATAGGGCGTGTGAGTGGCGTGATCTAGACCCGAAGCGAAGTGATCTACCCATGGCCAGGTTGAAGCGACGGTAAGACGTCGTGGAGGACCGAACCCACTTCAGTTGAAAATGGAGGGGATGAGCTGTGGGTAGGGGTGAAAGGCCAATCAAACTTCGTGATAGCTGGTTCTCCCCGAAATGCATTTAGGTGCAGCGTTGCGTGTTTCTTGCTGGAGGTAGAGCTACTGGATGGCTAATGGGCCCTACAAGGTTACTGACGTCAGCCAAACTCCGAATGCCGGTAAGTGAGAGCGCAGCAGTGAGACTGTGGGGGATAAGCTTCATAGTCGAGAGGGAAACAGCCCAGACCACCAACTAAGGCCCCTAAGCGTGTGCTAAGTGGGAAAGGATGTGGAGTTGCCCAGACAACCAGGAGGTTGGCTTAGAAGCAGCCACCCTTAAAAGAGTGCGTAATAGCTCACTGGTCAAGTGATTCCGCGCCGACAATGTAGCGGGGCTCAAGTACACCGCCGAAGTTGTGGCATTCACATGTTGTCCTAGCCTTCGTGGTTCAGGAGTGTGGATGGGTAGGGGAGCGTCGTGTGGGCGGTGAAGCTGCGGTGTAAACCAGTGGTGGAGCCTACACGAGTGAGAATGCAGGCATGAGTAGCGAAAGACGGGTGAGAAACCCGTCCGCCGAATGATCAAGGGTTCCAGGGTCAAGCTAATCTGCCCTGGGTAAGTCGGGACCTAAGGCGAGGCCGACAGGCGTAGTCGATGGACAACGGGTTGATATTCCCGTACCGGCGAAAAACCGCCCATGCTGAGCGGGGGATACTAACTGCCCGAAACCTGCCTGACACCCCTTGTGGGTGAAGGGTTTTGGTGGAGCGCAGGACCTGATCCCGGGAGGCAAGCGTATTAACAGGTGTGACGCAGGAAGGTAGCCGAGCCGGGCGATGGTTGTCCCGGTCTAAGGATGTAGGGCGAATGGTAGGCAAATCCGCCATTCATATGGCCTGAGATCTGATGGGACCCCCGTATGGGGGGATTTGGTGATCCTATGCTGCCGAGAAAAGCATCGACGCGAGGTTTTAGCCGCCCGTACCCCAAACCGACACAGGTGATCAGGTAGAGAATACCAAGGCGATCGAGAGAATTATGGTTAAGGAACTCGGCAAAATGCCCCCGTAACTTCGGGAGAAGGGGGGCCCCAACCTTGAACACCACATTGCTGGTGGGAGGGGATCGGGGCCGCAGAGACCAGGGGGAAGCGACTGTTTACTAAAAACACAGGTCCGTGCGAAGTCGCAAGACGATGTATACGGACTGACTCCTGCCCGGTGCTGGAAGGTTAAGAGGACCGGTTAGCCGTAAGGCGAAGCTGAGAATTTAAGCCCCAGTAAACGGCGGTGGTAACTATAACCATCCTAAGGTAGCGAAATTCCTTGTCGGGTAAGTTCCGACCTGCACGAATGGAGTAACGACTTCCCCGCTGTCTCAACCATAAACTCGGCGAAATTGCAGTACGAGTAAAGATGCTCGTTACGCGCAGCAGGACGGAAAGACCCCGAGACCTTTACTATAGTTTGGTATTGGTGTTCGGAGTGGCTTGTGTAGGATAGGTGGGAGACGTTGAAGCCCGGACGCCAGTTCGGGTGGAGTCATCGTTGAAATACCACTCTGGTCACTTTGGACATCTAACTTCGGCCCGTAATCCGGGTCAGGGACAGTGCCTGATGGGTAGTTTAACTGGGGCGGTTGCCTCCTAAAAAGTAACGGAGGCGCCCAAAGGTTCCCTCAGCCTGGTTGGCAATCAGGTGTCGAGTGTAAGTGCACAAGGGAGCTTGACTGTGAGAGAGACATCTCGAGCAGGGACGAAAGTCGGGACTAGTGATCCGGCGGTACATTGTGGAATGGCCGTCGCTCAACGGATAAAAGGTACCTCGGGGATAACAGGCTGATCTTGCCCAAGAGTCCATATCGACGGCATGGTTTGGCACCTCGATGTCGGCTCGTCGCATCCTGGGGCTGGAGTAGGTCCCAAGGGTTGGGCTGTTCGCCCATTAAAGCGGTACGCGAGCTGGGTTTAGAACGTCGTGAGACAGTTCGGTCCCTATCCGCTGCGCGCGCAGGAAATTTGAGAAGGGCTGTCCTTAGTACGAGAGGACCGGGACGGACGAACCTCTGGTGTGTCAGTTGTACTGCCAAGTGCACCGCTGATTAGCTACGTTCGGATGGGATAACCGCTGAAAGCATCTAAGCGGGAAGCTCGCTTCAAGATGAGATTTCCATACACCCTCGGGTGTGAGAGGCCCCCAGCCAGACCACTGGGTTGATAGGCCGGATGTGGAAGCGAGGACTAACGACTCGTGAAGCTGACCGGTACTAATAGGCCAACAACTTACACCACACAGAACATACAAAACTCTGCTTGCGTCCACTATGTGGTTCCCAACCAACAACCCCCAACACCCGGGGTCGATGGCACGGAACCAACAACTACATACAACAACACCACCAATGTTGTAACCACAGTCTTCCCACCCCCGGCAACACCCAAGGGGTTCGGGTGAAAAGGTTACGGCGGTCATAGCGTGGGGGAAACGCCCGGTCCCATTCCGAACCCGGAAGCTAAGACCCACAGCGCCGATGGTACTGCACCCGGGAGGGTGTGGGAGAGTAGGTCACCGCCGGAACAACTATTAACTGGTCGAGGCCCCAACCACACGGTTGGGGCCTCCCACATTTAACAACCACCCACCACCACCCAGAATCCCCAGCCCACCTCCGGCGGGTAAAACATCAACCCCCGCTCACCTTTGACCGGTAAACGATCAACCCCAGCTCACTTCTGGCGGGTAAACGGGCTCTTCGCGGTTGATGGGGAATTGAGTTCGTGTCGTTGAAGACAAAGGGGCCCGTGGCCCTGTTGGGATGAGTGTGTCTAAGCATTCAACCTGGAACAGGACCACGAGCCTTGAACGAGCCTACCGGGGTCGCAGCCGATGCTGCCACCATCCTCTTCAACCTGCCCGACTACCGTGTCATCTCCACGACCATGTCCGCTGGCCGCCGTCAGGTCATCGTCGAAACTGACGCGCTACCGGGCTGCCCGAGCTGTGGGGTCATTGCCTCCCGGCGGAAGGAACGCCGCCTTCAACGGCTCCGCGATATTCCCGTCGCCGGGCCGGTGGACGTGCTCTGGTCCAAGTACCGCTGGTACTGCGAAGAGTCAGCGTGCGACCGGCTCTCGTTCTTCGAATCCACGCCGCAAGTGCCGCGCCGTGCCCGGTCGACGAGCCGGCTGCGGGACCAGCTCGTGGACGCGGTCATTCGCTCCGGCAGGGCTTTCTCGGAGACAGCTGCCGGCTTCGCCGTGTCCTGGTGGATGGTCCGGGCTGCGGTGACCGAGGCCTGCCTGCTGCGGCTGCCCGACGTGGACAAGCTCAGTCCGCGGATGCTGGGCATTGATGAACACCGGTTCCGGTCCGTGCGCTACTTCCAGGACCCGACCACGAAGGCGTGGACACGGTTCGAGCCGTGGATGACAACCATCGTGGATCTGGAGACCGGCCAAGTCCTCGGCGTGGTCGACGGCCGAGACCACAAGGGCGTCGGGGACTGGCTGTTCGCCCGGCCCCTGCAGTGGCGGCTGGCCGTGCAGGTCGTCGCAATCGACCCCTCCGCGGCGTTCCGCAAAGCCTTACGGATGTGGCTTCCCCGCACTGCTGTCGCCGTCGATCACTTCCACCTGATCTCGCTGGCCAACCAGGCAATGACTGAGACCAGGCAGAACCTCTCCCAACAGGTCAAGGGCCGCCGCGGCAGGGCCATCGACAAGGCCTGGGCCCACCGCATGCTCCTGCTGCGCGGCGGTGACACCCTCACGTGTAGGGCCGCCCTCCGACTCGAGGAAGTGTTCGCCCTGGACGATCCAACCGGCACCCTCCAGGCCGTCTGGAAGGTCAAGGAACAACTCCGCGCCCTGTTGCGCACCGGCTCCCTGGAGGACGCCGCGGCGGCCAAGCAGGTACTCGAGGAGCTGGTCAAGGAAGCCGCACGGCCGGAGACGAACAGGCTGTACCGTACAGTCTGCCGGTGGTGGAAGGAGATCGAGGTGCTGATCATTACCGGCGCCACGACAGGCAAGGTCGAGGCGAACAACACCGCAATCAAGAACATCAAACGAACCGCCCGCGGGTACCGCAACGCCGCCAACTACAAATCGGTTATTCTCTTGAGAAGTGCCGTCAGGACGGCGGCATGACGCTCATTCCAGGGATCCATTTCCCCACGAACCGCGAAGAGCCGGTAAACGATCAACCCCCGCTCACTTCTGGCGGGTAAACCATCGACCCCCGCTCACCTGGTAACGATGCCTTGAGAGCGGGCCTTCAGCGAAACCCTGCCAAACGTGAGTGTCAATGGCCATTACGTTCTGCCCATGGGCGGCCAGTTGATGTGCCCGCTGGTGGCCAGTAAAACTGCCCGGTTATGGCCAACAGATCTGCCCACTGATTCGTTTCGGCGGGGTCGGCCATCGTTGGGTTGGTCAGTTCAAGCGGGTCACTCCTTTTCCGGCGAGGGCCTGGGTAAGACGGACGGAATCGCCGCTGGTCTGGCAGACGTGGGCGTGGTGCAGCAGTCGGTCAACGGTGGCGGTGGCGAGGGTTTTGGGCATGAGCTCATCGAACCCGGCGGGGTGGAGGTTGGAGCTGATCGCGACGGAGCGTTTTTCGTAGGCTGCGTCCACGACCCGGTAGAGGCCTTCGGCGGCGTCCGTGGCCACGGGCAACAGACCAATATCATCGATGACCACGAGCTCGGCGCGCAGGATCCGGGCAACGGCCCGGGTGACGCTGTCATCGGTTCGGTGGGCGCGGATGAGGACGCCGAGGTCCTCGAGCCTGAACCAAGCGACCCGCATTCCGGCTTCGACGGCCTGCTGGCCGAGGGCTTCGAGGAAGAACGTCTTCCCCGTCCCCGAGGGCCCGCAGACGACCAAGTTTTCCCTGCGGGTGATCCATTCCAGGGTCCGCAGTGCCTGCTGGGTCGGGCCCGGGATGGAGGACGCTGCAGGGTCCCACGCCTCGAAGGTCTTCCCGGTCGGGAACCCGGCTGCTTTGCGGCGGGAAGCGAGCATGGACCGGGCCCGGCCGGCGGCTTCCTCCGTGAAGAGGGCCTTGATGACCTCGGCCGGTTCCCACCGCTGGGCGCGGGCGGTCGCGATCAGGTCCGGGGCCAGCGCCCGGGCGTGGGGCATTTTCAGGGACCGCATCAGGGCCTCCAGGTCCGCCGGTAGCGGCGGAGCCACGGTATTGGTCGTGGTGACGGGGCTCATCGGGCCTCCTCCGGCGTGGTGATGGTTGCGGGGTTGCCGATCGCGGCCCACGCCCCTGTTCCTTGGGTGAGGGAGGTGGCTTCGTTGGCGGCGTGGGTGGTAGTGCGGCGGATGTTGGCGTTCAAGATCGAGGCGAGGTCCGGGTGCGCGAACCGGCCGTGCAGGGCGGCGTCGCCCAGGGCCCGGTCGACCTGATCAGTGCCGGCGATTTTGGCCAGCGTAACGGCTTCGGCCATTTTCACGTTCATCCTTGCGGTCCCGGCCGCGGCGGCCTCGACGAGCCAGGTTCTGGCGCCTTCGCCGATGGCCAGGAACGCGGCCTCGTCCGCGCTGCGGGCCCTCACCTCGTAGTCGCCGGGGAGCTTCGCCCGGGTTCCGGGGAAGTGTTCGTCGTTGATGGCGGGGCTGCCGGGCCGTGCCCGTTCGTGGCGGGCGACTTCGACGGGCCCGGTCGTGCCGTGGTGGACGATGATGACCTGCTCGCCGGGCCCGGTGCCGTGGGTGCGGACGAACACCCGGGCTCCGAGCAGGTGGGCCGGGACGGAGTACTGGGCGTTTTCGAAGGTGACCATTGGGGTGTTCTCCGGAACGCCGCGGGCCAGGCCGAACGCGACCGTGTGGGCGGTGTCCGGGATCCGGTGCAGCCGCGGGGCTTCCTCGGCGAGCATGGCCGCGGGTTTCCGCCGCGTCGTCCGGTGCTCACGGTGATTGACCTCGTCCATGAACGCCGTGCAGGCGGCCTCGAGCTCGGCGAAGGTGCGGTAGTCATCGCGGAGGTTGGTGTCTTTGGGCACGAGGTCGGCCTTGGCGAGTTTCACGGACGCTTCGACTCCGCCTTTGGTGGCCGGGTCCGCCGGTTGGCAGGTCAGCACGGTCACCCCGTAGTGCCGGGCGAAGTCCAGGGTCTGCTGGTTGCGCACCGGGACCCCGGCGACGTGGGCGGTGGTGACGGTCTTCTCGTTGTCCGTGAGGACATAGGTCGGCGCCCCTCCGAGGATCCGGAAGCACCGGTCCAGGGCCGCGAACACGCTCGGCGCGGTCCTGTCCCTGAGCGGGATCACGATGCGGAAGCGTGAGAACGCCAGCCAGGCCACGAAAAGGATGGTCTTCACCCCGCCGATCCGGGGCCCGTCGCCGAAGTCGTACTGCAACCACATCCCCGGTTCTGTGATCCACGGCCGGTGGACGCGGGTGTGGCCCAGCCGCCACGCGGCTTTGACCTGCGCGATCGCCCGGCGGGTAGACCGTTCCGAACCGGTGTAGCCCAGAGCGAGGAGCTTTTCGTGGGCCTTGTCGGCCCGGATCCGGCCCTTGGAGGCTTCGATCCATTCCTCGATCTTGGGCAGGAACGCGTCGGTGACCCGGCCGCGGGCCGCGGGTTCCCCGATCGGCCGGCCCGCGTCACGGGCGGTGACGTGTTTAGCAACGGTGTGGTGCGAGCAGCCCGTGAGCTCCGCGGTGGCGCGCAACGATCCGGTCAGATCGTAGGCAGCAAGAATTTCCATGATTTCTCCGTCAGACTTCATACAGGGCCTCTTCCTGGTTCGCTTTTGGTGCGCTTAGACACCGTCATCAAACCGCAGGGAGAGGCCCCCACCGCTTAAAGACGCGGCAGGAACAAGTAAGGAAGTGGGCAGATCTCATGGCCACCGGCGGGCAGTTCTGCTGGCCGCCAGCGGGCACTTTCGTGGCCGCCTATGGGCAGTTTTTCATGGCCGCTAACACGTGAGCGGGCGTCGGGGGAAAACCTGCCAGATGTGAGCCGGCGCCGGGGAGAACGGCAGGAGCTGATGGGGGCGTCGCGGGTAGGATGGTCCCTCATGAGCAGCATCTTCAGCCACGCCCAGGATCCTTTCGAAGAAGCAGGACGGCCAGCAGTTGACCCCCTGGAACCTGTGGTGAACACAGTGGTTGTTCCAGGGCCAGTCGCCCGCGCCTTCGCCGGCTTTACCGACCACGCCCACCTGTGGTGGCCCTTGGAACAGCACGGGGTGTATGGCGCCGCTTCTTACGTGGAGTTCGAAGAAAACCTGATTCTCGAGACAGCTGACGACGGCCGCACCACCATCTGGGGAACCCTTGATGACTGGCAGCCGCCCCTGTCATTCCATGCCACCTGGCACCCCGGCACCACAGCCCTTTGGTCCACCGAGCTCCTGGTAGTGTTCCGCGCGGTGGAAACGGGTACGGAGGTCCGCGTCTTCCACGAGGGCTGGGAGGGCGCTGAGGACCCCGCAGCAGCGCGGCGGAAATATGAGGAAGCTTGGCCGCTCATCCTCGAGAGGTTTGCCCGGTTCATGGGCAGCGCAGCCTGAACTTCCTGCCTAAGCGCGCTGTCTGGCAGCCTCTGGCGGGACAGCTGTACTGGTCCGGATAACGAACTCCGTGGGGAACTCCTGGTCCTGTGCTGCGGCCGCTGCCGTGCCGCCGTCGGAGTCCCCGCCCGGCTTTTCGAGCAAAGCCAAGGCAGTCGCGGCCGCCAATCGGCCCTGCCCCCGCGGATCCTGGTTGACGGTGGTGAGTCCAAAAGTTTCGGCGAGTTCGTGCCCGTCGATCCCGACGACGGAGAGGTCCTGCGGAACCTGCAGTCCAAAGTCGCGGGCGGCAAGCATGATGCCCACGGCCATCTCGTCTGAGGCAGCGAAAACTGCGGTAGGGCGTTCGGAGCTGGTGCCCAGCAGCCGGCGGCCCGCCGCATACGCACCCTGGATGGTGAAGTCGGCGGTCGCGTTCCACTCGGGCCTTATCGTCAGCCCGGCTGCAGCCATGGCGGAGGCGAAACCCTTCTGGCGCAGCTGCGGGAGCTTGAAGTCGCGGTTCAACTCCCCGTATCCAGTAATGTGGGCGATCCTGCTGTGGCCCAGCCCAATCAGATGGCGGGTGGCGAGGGCAGCCAGCCCCTCGTCGTCAATCCTGATCGTTGACGCTCCCCGCAGCGCACCGCCGATGCCCACGATGGGGCGGTGCACTGCCAGCAGCTGTTGGATCTCGTCCTCGCTGAGTACCAGCGCCACGGCAATGACGGCGTCCAGGCGTTTTCTGAGCAGGAAGTCGTTCAGGATGCTGCTGCGTCGCTCGGGCTGCTCGCCCACGTTGTACAGGGTCAAGTCGTAGCCCGCGTCCAGCAGGGTCTCCGAAACGCCTTCCAGCACGGAGGAGAAGTACCAGCGCTGCACGTTGGGCACCACCAGCCCGATATTGTGGTTGCGCCCGGACGCCAGGCTGGACGCGTGGTAGGAAGGGACGAAGCTGAGTTCCCGGGCCGCCTCCTGTGCAAGCCGGCGGCTCTTTGCCGAGACGTTCGTCTTGCCGCTCAGTGCCCTCGAGACTGTTGCCACTGACAGGCCAGCCCGGCTGGCAACCTCTTTGATACCTGCCATGGTCAATCTGCGATGGTGAAGTCCGGTCCAAGCTGTATCCATGCGGTCTCGCCGGAGGCAAGGGCATGGGCGGTCTCCGTGGGGAGGCTGCGGATCAGCACGTGGCCTGCCGGCATCTGCAGCGGCTCATGGTTCAGGTTCATGAGGACCAGCGTAGTGCCGTTCAGGTAGCCCAGGGAGGACCCCGTGCACCAGTCTTCCGCCCAGGACAATGAGCCCCTGCCCAGGTCCAGCTGCCGGCGGTGCTCCAGGGCATCACGGTACAGGGAGAGGTGGGACGACGGTGATTTTGCCTGCAGATCCCGCGCCAGTGACCCGAAGGAGGCTGGAATGGGCAGCCACGGATCTTCACCCGAACCAAAGCCGAGGTGCCGGTCACCAGCGCGCCATGGCAAGGGCACCCGGCAGCCGTCGCGCCCAAGCCGCTGTCCGGCGGTCCGGCCGAATGTCGGATCCTGGCGGAGGTGGCCCGGGATGTCGATGCCGTCCGGCAAGCCCAGCTCTTCCCCCTGGTACAGGTATGCGGCACCCGGCAGCCCAAGCATGAACAGTGAGGCGGCGGCAGCGCGGCGACGGCCCAGTGCTTCGTCCGGCTGGGGGTCTGCGGAACCAATGCCGTCCCCGTCCCGTGGACCCTGGCCGTTGTAGCCAAAACGGGTGGCATGGCGGACAACATCGTGGTTGGAAAGCACCCAGGTGCTCGGGGCACCAACACCGTCCAGGACCGTCAGCGAGTCGGTGATGACAGAACGCAGCCGGTACACGTCCAGGCCCGCGTGGAGATAAGGGAAGTTGAACGCCTGGTGCATCTCGTCGGGCCGAACCCAGTGTGCCAGCCGCTGCAGGTCGACACTTGCCTCGGCGCAGAGAATCCGGTCCGGCCCGTATTCGTCCAGGACCAGCCGCCACTTCCGGTAAATGTCGTGGACGCCGGGCTGCCCGAACATCGGTGCCTCGTGGCCGGGGTACCCATCGCTGCTGCCGCCGTCAGCGCGTCCCCCCCATTCCGGGAGGCCCGGCGCTTTGACCAGGGCGTGGGCCACGTCCACCCGGAAACCAGAGACGCCGCGGTCCAGCCAGAAGCGGAGCACCCGCTCGAACTCCGCATGGACGCCGGGGTTGTCCCAGTTGAAGTCCGGCTGGGAGGAATCAAAGAGGTGCAGGTACCACTGACCGGGTTGGCCGTCGGGCCCCAGCACTCGCGTCCAGGCGGGCCCGCCAAAGTGTGACTGCCAGTTATTCGGCGGTTCCTGTCCGTCCGGCCCGGTTCCGTCCCGGAAGATGAACATGTCCCGCTCCGGGCTTTCGGCCGGTGCTGCAAGGGCCGCTTGGAATGCAGGATGCTGGTCCGAACAGTGGTTTGGCACCAGATCCACGATCACCCGCAGGCCCAGCCGGTGCGATTCAGCCATCATGACGTCGAAATCGCCGAGCGTGCCAAAGATGGGGTCCACGTCGCAGTAGTCACTGACGTCGTAACCGGCATCGCGCTGTGGGGAACGGAAGAAGGGGGACAGCCAGACGGCGTCGACGCCCAGGTCCGCAAGATGCGGCAGTTCCTCAGTAATACCGGCCAGGTCGCCCACGCCGTCGCCGTTCAGGTCCCGAAACGACCGAGGGTAGACCTGGTAGATCACGGCGGAGCGCCACCAGCCCGGAGCCGGATCGGCGGCGTGGATGAGGGTGAGTGGGCCAGCGGAGGTGGAAGTGTCGTGGCTCACAGTTTCGACTGACATGGAAGTCAGCATAACCACGTGCGGTGATTTAATGAAAACGCTTCCATCTTTGTTTCCTTGCAACGCGTGACCGTCTTCTCCACCATTCACGGAAAGGAACTGGAAGCGGTTGCGGTACAGGGTAGTTCGGAGTCATGCCAAAACCGCGTCCTAGACTGGGAAGATATGTCCGACGACGGATGGAGGCTTTGTGGGAAGCATCGTTGACGAACTGGAAGCGGTCCTGGCTCCGGGGCAGCTGGATGTGAGCGAGGTGTCGCTCCGCCGGTATGCGATCGACCAGGCGCCGGTCATTGACTTCCAGCTTCCCCTGGCCGTGGTGTTCCCGGAATCGGTGGCCGATGTCCAAGCTGCGGTGAAGGTGTGCGCCGGCAGCGGGGTGCCCATCGTGCCCCGCGGCGCCGGTACCGGGGTGTCCGGCGGCGCCCACGCCACGAATAACTGCATCATCCTGTCGTTGGAGCGGATGGACCGTATCCTTGCGCTGAACCCCGACGACGAAACAGCCGTCGTCGAGCCCGGCGTAGTCAACGCCGTCCTCAACGAGGCGGCCGCAGGGCACGGCCTCATGTATGCTCCGGATCCGGCCAGTTTCCGCAGCTCCACCATTGGCGGCAATGTGGCCACCAACGCAGGTGGCCTGCGTTGCGCCAAGTACGGCGTCACAAGGGACTCCGTCCTGGCGCTGGATGTCGTCCTTTCTGACGGGTCGCTCATCCATACCGGCCACCAAACCTTCAAAGGCGTGGCGGGCTATGATCTCACGAGCCTGTTCGTCGGGTCCGAAGGAACCCTGGGCATCGTCGTCGGCATCACCGTGCGGCTGAAGTACCTGCCCGGGGAAGTCCACACCGTGGCGGCCTTCTACCCGGACTTCCGGATGGCTGCTGCGGGAGTCCTGGCCGTAGGCAGGGCACGCGTCCAGCCCGCCATCATGGAGCTGCTCGACGGCGGGACGCTGGCCCAGCTCGATGAGATCCACGGCTCTGACCTCAGCACCCGTGGAAAATCCCTGCTGCTGATCCAGACGGACGGGTTCGGAGCTGCCGCGGAGGCCGACGTGGTGCGCCAAGTCCTGCGCGATGGCGGTGCTACCGTAACCACCGAGGCAAGCTCCGAGGCTGAGCGGCTGGTGGAGCTCCGGAGGCACAGCAGGGGCACCGAGGTGGACGATGAGTACCGCGTCGGTGAAGACGTGGCTGTTCCCCGGTCCCGGCTGGTGGACTATGTGGCAGCCCTTGAAGCCATGGCTGCGGAACAGCAGGTGCACCTCAAAGTGGTGGCACACGCCGGCGACGGCAACCTCCACCCCACGTTCTGGATCGACCGGCAGGGGGCAACCGTGGACGCGGGCGCCATGCAGCGGCTGCAGGCGGCGCTGGACGAGTCGATCACTGCGGCCCTGGCCATGGGCGGCACTATCACCGGGGAGCACGGTGTAGGCCAGTACAAGCTCCGGTGGCTGGGCCAGGAGCAGCCGGAACCTATCCGGGAACTCCAGCGCAGGATCAAGGACCTGTTCGATCCCGCCGGGATCCTCAACCCCGGAAAGGCCATCTAGGACCCGGTCATCCGCAGTTAGTCAGTCGTCCGAGTCCGGGTATTCGTCCGCGGATTCGTCGGCCCCGTAGCGGGACTCCTCGTTTTCCACCTCGAGGATCTTCAGCAGCTCGGTGTCCGGGTTGAGCATGATGGCGGCCTCGTCCCGCCGGTGCCGCAGGATCGAGTCGATGTAGGACTGCACGGCCTCTGCCAGCGGAATGTGGCGCTCCTGCTTCTCCGACATGTACCACCGGTGCTCCAGGACCTCATGCACCACCTCGGCGTGCTCGAGCTTGCCGGAGAGGTCCCTCGGGATGGAGCGCACGATCGGCTCGAAGATCTGGCTCACCCAAAGGTGGGCGCTGTATTCCTCGTCCATCTCCGGGTTGTTGTCGGCCCGGAACGAGTCCATGTCATTGAGGAGGCGGCGGGCCTGGTTCTCCTGCGCATCCAGGCCCGTGAGCCGCAGGAGCCGCCGCTGGTGGTGTCCCGCGTCCACCACCTTGGGCTGCAGCTGGATGGTGGAGCCGTTCTGGGTGGTCTTGATGGCGTACTCCTCGACGTCGAAGCCGAGTTCGTTCAGCCGCCGGATGCGGGCGCCCACGCGCCAACGCTCGCCGAGCTCAAAGGATTCCTTCTCGGTCAGCTCAGCCCACAGCCGCCGGTAGCTGTCCATGATCAGCTCGCTGGTGGCCACCGGGTCCACCTTTTCCTCGATAAGCCCGCCGTCCAGCAGGTCCATCAGCTCGCCCGCGATGTTCACGCGGGCAATCTCCAGGTCGTATTCACGCTGGCCGGTGGAGAGGTCCGGGTAGAGCTCACCGGTTTCAGCGTCCACCAGGTACGCGGCGAAAGCACCGGCATCGCGGCGGAACAGGGTGTTGGACAACGAGACGTCGCCCCAGTAGAAGCCGATGAGGTGCAACCGCACCATGAGCAGTGCCTGCGCGTCGATGAGGCGGGTGAGGGTGTCCTTGCGAAGCATCTGGGAAAAGAGCGCGCGGTAGGGCATGGAGAACTTCAGGTGGCGGGTCACGAGCACCGGGTTGAGTGGGCGCCCGTCGGGGGTAGTGCGCCCCGTGATCACTGCCACCGGCTCCACGCACGGGACGTCCAGACGGGCGAGTTTGCGGAGCATGTGGTATTCGTGGCGGGCCACGTGCTCGGAGGTTTCCTTGATGGCGATCACGGAGCCGCCCAGGTGCGCGAACCGCACGATGTGCCGGGAGATGCCGCGGGGCAGTGCAGCCAGGTACTCTGCCGGCCACTCCTCCAAGGCGATATGCCATGGCAGGTCCAGCAGTTCGGGATCAGCCGCCGCGGCCGTGATGTTCAGCGATGAAGCTACCGAGGCCGCCTTGTTGTCATCGGCGCTGGCTGCCACGAACCGGGGCAGCTTGCCGATCTGCGCGTAGTCGGTGGGTTCGTCGTGCCACTGGGCGCTGTATTCCTCGGTCATGGCTCAATTCTTCCGTACTCGGGGCAGGGCGGCTAAATCCCATGCAGGCATGGGTTAAAGGCCGACGGCGGCCCGCCAGTAAGGAGGGCCGCCGTCAGTTGCGTGCGTGGGATGGGCCCACGCAGGCTAGGGAACGGTGGGGAGGACTAGTCGCCGAGGCGCAGGCCGGTCTTGGTGTCGAACAGGTGCACGTGGCCCGACTGCGGACGGACGTAGATGACCTCGCCCTTCATCGGAGGACGGCGGCCATCGACGCGGGCCACGATGTCGTGGTCCTTACCATCAAGGGTGGTGTGGCCGTAGACGTAGGCGTCGGCGCCGAGTTCTTCGACGACGTCGACCTCCACCTTCAGGCCTTCACCGTGCGGAGCGGTTTCCAGGTCCTCGGGACGGCTGCCCAGGGTGACCGTGGAGCCGTGGGCCTCTTCGAGGACGTCCCGCGGCACGGGGTAGACGGTGCCGCCGAACTGCACGCCGCCGTCGACTACGGGGAGTTCCAGCAGGTTCATGGCGGGGGAGCCGATGAAGCCGGCAACGAAGACGTTCTTGGGGCGGTCGTAGAGGTTGCGCGGGGTGTCAACCTGCTGCAGCAGGCCGTCCTTCAGCACGGCGACGCGGTCGCCCATGGTCATGGCCTCCACCTGGTCGTGCGTCACATAAACGGTGGTAACGCCCAGGCGGCGGGTCAGGGATGCGATCTGGGTGCGGGTCTGGACGCGGAGCTTGGCGTCAAGGTTGGACAGCGGCTCATCCATGAGGAAGACCTGCGGGTTACGGACGATTGCGCGGCCCATGGCAACACGCTGGCGCTGGCCGCCGGAGAGTGCCTTCGGCTTGCGGTCCAGGTACTGCTCGAGGTCAAGGAGCTTTGCGGCTTCGCGGACGCGCTCGGCGCGCTCTTCCTTGGAGACGCCGGCGATCTTGAGGGCGAAGCCCATGTTGTCGGCCACAGTCATGTGCGGGTACAACGCGTAGTTCTGGAAAACCATCGCGATGTCGCGGTCCTTCGGGGGAACATCGGTGACATCGCGGTCGCCGATCAGGATGCGGCCTGCGTTGACGTCCTCGAGGCCTGCCAACATGCGCAGGGAGGTGGACTTGCCGCAACCGGAGGGTCCAACGAGGACCAGGAATTCGCCATCGGCGATGTCGATGTTGAGCTTATCGACGGCGGGCTTTTCGGTGCCCGGGTACAGACGCGTAGCGTTGTCAAAAGTAACTGTAGCCACAGTTATCAATCCCTTCACCGGCAGGTACGTGCCGGACGATCCGTTGTGAATGGTTCATTTTTATTCAGTTTTGTTCCTGCAAAATGCTCCGCGGCTTCCGCGGAGCATCGAGTGACGCCGCACGCTTGTTGTGCGCCACATCACACAAAGAGTATGCCAGAGGTTGCTCTTTTTAGCGTAAATGTTACGAACGTCACAACTCTTGCTGACCGTCCCTTAACCGGAGGCCGCCTGGGGGTCTTCTTCAGCCACGGCGATGCTCCGCTCCTGGAGCAGTGCTTCCAGCAGCTCTGCCACGTGGAGAGGAGCCTCCACCCGGTACTGGGCCTGGGTGAAATCGAGGCCGACCTTGACCCCGACATCGCTGGGTTCGAGCCTGCCAAAGGCGTCCTCGTCCGTGACGTCATCGCCTGCGAACAGCACAGCGGTGGCCCCCGTTGCCTGCCTCAGGAAAGCAACGCCTTCGCCCTTGGAGGCGTGAACCACCGAGGTCTCCAGGACGCGCTTGCCCTCTTTCAAAAACACGCCCCTGCGGTCCTGCAGAACCGACTTGGCAGCTGACACTGCGTCCTCCGCCACGTCGTCCGGGGCTTGGCGGGTGTGCAGGACGACGCCGGCAGGCTTGTACTCCAGGGAGGTGCCGGGAGCGTGGGCCACGATGTCCGCCAACTCGGCCCGCACTTCTTCCAGGAGCGCTTTTTGGTCCTCTTCCAAAGAAAGTTCCGTGGAGCCTGGGCCCAGCCACGCTTCGGCGCCGTGGCTGCCGATCAGCAGCGTGTCCACCGGCGGGGACGCAACCTCCCGCAGGCTGGCGAGGGCGCGGCCCGAGATGAGTGCCGTCGTCGTGCGTGGAAGCACGGCGAGGCCCGCAAACGCTGCGGCTGAACGCGGAAGCGGCCGGGCATCCGGTGCACGGTCCACGATCGGCGCCATGGTGCCGTCAAAATCCATGGCCACCAGCAGGTGCTCCGTCCGGGCGATCCGGCGCAGGGCTTCCCGGAGTTCGGGAGTGAGCGCCAGGGGTGCCCTGGTGCCGCGGCCGTCAGGAGTCATCGCGGACCACCTTTTCGTTCAGCGCGTTCAGGAAATCGGCGGACCAGTGGTCAACGTCGTGGTCCAGGATCTGCCGGCGCATGGACCGCATACGCCGGGCGGCTTCGCGGGGGCTGAGTTCGACGGCGGTCATGATGGTGTTCTTGAGGCCGGCGATATCGTGCGGGTTGATCAGCAGGGCCTGCTTGAGCTGGTCTGCTGCGCCGGCGAATTCGCTCAGCACCAGGGCGCCGTCGTTGTTGTTGCGGGCGGTGACGTATTCCTTGGCGACGAGGTTCATCCCGTCCCGCAGGGCGGTGACCAGCATGACGTCAGCCGCCAGGTACAGCGCCACCATCTCCTCCACCGGGTAGCTGTGGTGCAGGTAGCGGACCGCCGTGTTTTCGATTGTGTCGTAGGTGCCGTTGATATGGCCCACAGTGCCCTCGACCTCCTCACGGAGGAGACGGTACTGTTCCACGCGCTCGCGGCTGGGGGAGGCCACCTGGATCAGGGTCGCATCGCCCACGGTGAGGCGGCCGTCCGCCAGGAGTTCCTCGAAGGCCTTCAGCCGGTGCCGGATGCCCTTGGTGTAGTCCAGCCGGTCCACCCCGAGCAGGATGGTCTTGGGGTTGCCCATGTCCTGCCGGATCTGCCGGGCACGTTCGATGATGTCGGGCCTGGCGGCCAGCTCGCTGATCTGCTTGACGTCGATGGAGATGGGGAAGGCCTGTGCGCGGGCAATGTGCGTCAGTTGGCCGTTGTGGTCCTTGACGTGCACCTGCTGCTGCTTGACGCTGGCACCCAGGAAGCGGCGGGCGGAGCGCATGAAGTTGCCGGCATCGCTGACGCGCTGGAAGCCCACCAGGTCGGCGCCGAGCAGGCCGTCGATGATGGCCTGGCGCCACGGGAGCTGGGCGAAGATTTCCGGCGGCGGGAACGGGATGTGGTTGAAGAATCCGATGCGCAGATCTGGCCGGGCCTCGCGGAGCATCCGGGGAACCAGCTGCAGCTGGTAGTCCTGGACCCAGATAGTGGCGCCCTGGTCGGCGTGGCGGACGACGGCGTCGGCGAACCTGCGGTTGACCTTGCGGTAGGCGTCCCACCAGGTGCGGTGGAACTCCGGTGGGGCGATGACGTCGTGGTACAGCGGCCAGAGGGTGGCGTTGGAGAAGCCTTCGTAGTACAGCTCCACGTCGTCGGTGCTGAGCTGGACCGGGACCAGGTCCATGCCGCCGTGGCTGAACGGCTTCACGGTTTCGTCCGGTGCTCCATGCCAGCCGACCCACGCGCCGTCGGTCTTGGTCATCATGGGCGCCAGCGCGGTCACCAGGCCGCCGGGGGACCGGCGCCAACCGGAGCCGTCGTCGCTGTCGTCGCCCGGCGCCACGCGGTCCACAGGCAGTCTGTTGGAGACCACCATGAAGTCGTACTTCGTATGGCCGGCGTGGCTGGAACCGGATCCGCCGGCCGTTGCTGTGCGGGCGGGTTTTTCCTGGACGGGTGTTTGCATTGCGGCCCCCTGGGGTTGCTTGTGCCTCTAAGCCACCCTAGCCGGACGGAATCATCGGGGCTATTCGTCCGTTGGTCAAGCCGAAGGAATAGTTGAACCCGCAAGCCATCAGCTTTCTCCCCTAAAATGTTGGGGTGCCACGAAGTGGTCCCCTACGTCGACCGACCCAAGGAACTCATGAGCCCCGCAAACGAAGTACGTAAGTCCAAGGCTGAGCGAACGGCGGAGGCGCGCGAAAAAGCGCGCCTGATCCGGGAAGCCCAGGCAAAGAAGGACAAGCGCAACAAGCTGCTGATCGGCTGGGGCATCGTGGCGGCGGTGGTGGCCATCCTGGTGGTCGTGGGCCTGGTGGTTGCCGGCAACATCCAGCGGAATGCCCCGATCGCGGACCAGGGACCCACTCCTGCCAACGCCAACGCCCACGGCGGCGTGACGCTGCTGGCCAATAATGAGGTAGCCAAGACGGAGCCGGCCACCGTTGACGCCAGTTCCCTGGGTGATGCTCCGAAGACTCCGCCCGCCCAGGTGGTGGCCCCCGGTGCAGAGGCTGAGGCCGGAAAACCGGTCAAGGTGGTCCTGTACATCGACTTCATCTGCCCGGTCTGCAAGAACTTCGAAACGCAGTACAACGACCAGCTCACCACGCTGCGAAACGATGGCAAGATCACCGTCGAGTACCGCGCGCTTGGATTCCTGGACAGCCGGTCCACCACCAACTACTCGTCCCGTGCCGCTAACGCTGCAGCCTGTGTGGCCAACACGGCCCCGGAAAAGTACTCCGACTACTTCAACGCCCTGTTCGCCCAGCAGCCCGCAGAGGGCAGCGCCGGCCTGTCCGACAACGACCTGAAGAAGATGGCGTCCGACATGGGCGTGAACATCAACTCCTGCGTGGATGACAAGACCTACCGCCCGTTCGTGAAGTTCACGACGAAGGAAGCGTCCGCCATCGGCGTTACCGGTACGCCCACCGTCTTCGTGGACGGCAAGCAGTGGGGCAAGGGAGACAGCGCCCAGACGCCGTTCCCCGACTTCCTGCAGGCCGCCATCGCCGCCAAGGGCTAGGAATCAACAGCGCTGGCAGGGGCCCGTTCCGGAACGTTTCCGGGGCGGGCCCCTGCTTTCGGGCAACACCTGCAGCAGCGTTTTTACGCCCGGCGGGAGTTGGGCTAACCTTATCTAGCGCCTTCTGGCGCATGCCCCCAGGGGCGCGCCTCCTTAGCTCAGTTGGCCAGAGCACCGCTCTTGTAAAGCGGGGGTCGTCGGTTCGAATCCGACAGGGGGCTCAATGCAACCTCCGGGTCTAAGCTGGATCCATCCAAATGATCAGCGTGCTGACTAAAGGAGGATGGGTGACATGCCCAAGACCGGCAAGAACGACCATGCCCGCAAGGAAGAGCTCCCCTCGACCCTGCAGCGTTCTGACCAAAAGGCCCAGGACACCTTCGCCAAGACCTACGATTCCGCCCTTGAGTCCTATGACCAGGACGAACAACGGGCCGCGCGTGCAGCGTATGCCTCGCTGAAGCACAGCTACGAGAAAGTGGGCGACCACTGGGAGCCCAAGGAAAAACGCGGCCCGTCGGACAAGCGCGCGGAACAGGGCATCCGTTCGTCGGAACCCACCGCCGGCGGCGTGGACGCCAACGCTTCGAAGGATCACCTCTACAAGCTGGCCAAGGAATTGGATGTCAAGGGCCGTTCGAAGATGGACAAGGACGAGTTGGTGAAGGCACTCCAGAAGGCCAACGACGCAGCCACCCGCAAAGCCCGCAGTAAATAGCCTTCGCTCTTGCCGTCCCGCCGTCCAAGGTGTCGAATCGAAGGACACGTTCGGTCCGGTCGGCAATGATGCCAGGAGGTTCCAATGTCGGTGAAGAGCACCAAGGAGTCAGCGCGGGCGGCAGGCGGCAGGAACGGGCCTGATGCCAGGCGTGCCGACCAGGCCGGCGGCATCGCGGCGCAGGACCCGGCCCGCATCCGGAACGTGGCGCTGGTGGGACACTCCGGCGCAGGGAAGACCATGTTGATCGAGGCCCTGCTCGCAGCCAACGGCATGATCACCCGCAAAGGCTCCATCGCGGACGGGTCGACAGTCAGCGACTCGGACCCCGCGGCAGTGCACCAGCAGCGGTCCGTCACGCTGTCCCTGGTGCCGCTGATGCTGGATGACGTCAAGGTGAACCTCCTGGACACTCCGGGCTACCCGGACTTCATCGGTGAGCTGCGGGCGGGCCTCCGGGCTTCGGATGCCGCACTCTTCGTGGTCTCCGCCGTCGACGGAATCGACGCAACCACCACCGCCCTGTGGGGCGAGTGCGCGCACATGGGGCTGCCACGCGCCGTCGTCATCACCCGGGTGGACCATCCGCGCGCAAATTACGACGCCGCCCTTGCCGCCTGCCAGAGGGCGTTCGGCGAGGGCGTCCTCCCGCTGTACGTCCCGGTGCGGTCAGGAGGCGGGATTACCGGCCTGTTGGGCCTGCTGTCGCAGCAGGTGACGGACTACTCCGCCGAAGAGGCAGCACCTGAAGCCCGTCCGGCAGCGGCCGATGAACGCGCGGAGGCCGGGGCTGCCAGGGGCACGCTCATCGAGGGCATCATTGCCGAAAGCGAAGATGAGTCGCTGATGGACCGCTACCTGGAAGGCGAGGACATGGACACCGCGGTGCTGGCCGCCGACCTGGAAACCGCCGTGGCCCGCGGCTCGTTCTTTCCCGTGCTGCCCACGTCTGCCGTCACCGGCCTTGGCACCGCGGAACTGCTGGACCTGCTGGTCCGCGCCTTCCCGCCTCCGGTGGAACGCAGCCTGCCGGACGCCGCCGACCTGTCCGGCCAAGCGGCCGGACGCCTGGCCTGCGATCCTTCCGGTCCGCTCGCCGCCGAAGTGGTGCGCACCTCCAACGACCCCTTCCTGGGCCGTATCTGCCTGGTGCGGGTCTTCTCAGGGACGCTGCGCGAGGACTCGCCCGTCCATGTAGGTGGCCACGGTCTGGCTGACCGTGGCCACCAGGACCACGACACCGATGAACGCGTCACCCATATCTACTCCCCGCTGGGAGCCACCCTGCGGCCCGTTCCCTACTGCGTGGCGGGGGACATGTGCGCGTTGGCGAAACTCGGCAGCGCCGAAACCGGGGACACCATCTCCAGTCGGGAAAACCCGCTCCTGCTGGCCACCTGGGAGATGCCGGAGCCGCTGCTGCCGGTCGCGGTGGAGGCCGACTCCCGCAGCGACGAGGACGCCCTGGCCCGCAGCCTGGGCAGGATCGCGGCGGGAGACCCAACCCTCCGTGTGGACCGGAACACCGAAACGCACCAGCTGGTGCTGTGGTGCATGGGCGAGGCGCACGCCGAAGTGGTCCTTGACCGGCTGCGCGAACAGGGCGTGAAGCTGCATACCGTGGCCGTGGTGACGCCGCTGCGGGAGACCTTCGCAGCCGCCGCCGCCGGCCATGGCCGGCATGTCAAACAGTCCGGCGGCCACGGCCAGTACGCCGTGTGCGACATCGAGGTGGAGCCGCTGGATCGCGGCGGCGGGTTCGAGTTCGTGGACAAGACGGTGGGTGGAGTCATCCCGGGAACGTTCATCCCATCCATTGAGAAGGGGGTGCGGGCGCAAATGGAGAAGGGGGTCTCTGCGGGATTTCCTGTGGTGGACGTGCGCGTGACCCTCACGGGCGGCAAGGCCCACAGCGTGGATTCATCCGATGCGGCGTTCCAGGCGGCGGGGGCCCTTGCGCTCCGGGAGGCGGCGGCCGCGGGTAAGGTCCAGCTGCTGGAACCCGTGTCCTCCGTGTCCATCACGGTTGCCGACGAACACGTCGGCTCCGTGATGAGCGATCTGTCCGGCCGTCGGGGGCGCCTTACCGGCACCACCTCGTCGGGGGAGGGGCTCACGGAGATCAGCGCGGAGGTTCCGGACCAGGAACTCCTGCGGTATGCCGTGGAACTGCGGGCCCTGACCGCCGGCACCGGTCGGTTCCGCCGGCAGTACCTGCGGCACGAGCCGGTACCGCCGAACTTCAGCCCATCCTGATCCGGTCCGGACAGGAAGAATGATGCGGGGCGCCGCCCAGTGAATGCTGCAGCTCGTAAGATCCAGACCGTCTACCTGACGCTGACGTTGGGGAACACCCTTGCGGCGTCGTTCATTTGGGGAATCAATACGTTGTTCCTGCTCGATGCCGGGCTGAGCAACCTGGAGGCGTTCGCCGCGAATGCATTCTTCACGGCCGGGATGGTCCTGTTTGAGGTGCCCACAGGGGTGGTGGCGGACAGCTGGGGGCGCCGCACCTCCTTCCTGCTGGGCACGGTGACCCTGGCCGGGTCCACCTACCTCTACTACCTGCTGTGGCAGTTGTCCGCGCCGTTCTGGTGGTGGGCCGCCGTGTCGGCCCTCCTTGGCCTTGGGTTCACGTTCTTCTCCGGGGCAGTGGAAGCCTGGCTGGTGGACGCGCTGCACTTTTCCGGCTACGACGGCGGCCTGGAAACCGTCCTGGGCCGCGGCCAGATCGTTTCCGGCATCGCCATGCTGGCAGGGTCAGTAGCTGGCGGGGTCATTGCCCAGGCCACCAACCTGGGCGTGCCGTTCCTGCTGCGCGTCGTCGTCCTGGTGGCAATGTTCGTGGTGGCTTTCCTGCTGATGCACGACGTCGGCTTCACACCAGAGCGCTCGGCCCACCCCCTGCAGGCCACACGCGCAGTCCTGAAGGCGTCCGTGGACGGCGGGCTGAGGAATCCGCCGGTGCGGTTCATGATGCTCGCTGCCCCGTTCACCGAAGGCGTTGGGTTCTACGTCTTCTATGCCCTCCAGCCCTACCTGTTGCAGCTTTTTGGCGATCCCAAGGCTTATGCCATCGCAGGCCTGGCAGCGGCCATCGTGGCGGGAGCAGACATCGTCGGCGGCTGGCTGGCGCCCCTGGTCCGGAAACTGGTCCGCCGCCGCACCACCGTGCTGATCGCTTCCACGGTCGCCAGTTCGGTGGTCCTGGTGGTGCTCCTGGCCACGAAGGTCTTCTGGCTGGCGCTGGTGCTCCTGGCCCTGTGGGCCGTGGTGGCCTCCGCAGGCACCCCGGTGCGCCAGGCCTACCTCAACGACATGATCGCCTCGAAGCAGCGGGCCACGGTCCTTAGCTTCGCCTCGCTTATGGGCTCCAGTGGGGGAGTGGTGGTGCAACCCGTGCTCGGCCGGGCCGCCGACCTCTATGGCTACCCTGCATCGCTGGCATTGGGCGGCGCGGTGCAGTTGCTGGCGGCACCCTTCATGCTGCTGAGCCGGCGCCGGCGCGCGCCGGCCGACTTCGCCGCGGGCCTGGCCGCCGCACCCTGATAGGGGCGGAAAGCGCTGGAGCCGGGAACAGGGAAGGCCCCCGTTGCCGGGACTGGGTCCGGGCAACGGGGGCCACCACGAGCGCAGGTGGAGATCCGTCCTACTTGACGCCTGCTTCCACTGCTTCGCTGGCCGGAGCCGGCTTCTCCTGTGCGGGCGGAGGGGAGGTCTTCAGCTTGAAGCGTTTCCCAATGTCGCCGCCGCCACCGCTGCGGTTCTTGTTGAAGATGTCGAAGCCCACGGCGACAAGGAGCACCAGGCCCTTGATGAGCTGCTGGTAGTCGGTGCCAAGGCCCAGGATGGACATGCCGTTGTTGAGCACGCCCATGATGAGTCCGCCGATCATGGCTCCGGCGACGGTTCCGATACCGCCGGTGACCGCGGCGCCGCCGATGAAGGCCGCGGCGATGGAATCCAGTTCGAAGCCGGTTCCACCGGCCGGCTGCGCCGAGTTGAGCCGGGCGGTGAAGACGAGGCCCGCCAACGCGGCCAGCACGCCCATGTTTACGAAGAGCCGGAACGTTACGGCCTTGGTTTTGATGCCGGACAGTTCAGCCGCATGCAGGTTGCCGCCGATGGCGTACGTGTGCCGGCCGAAGACACTGTTGTTCATGAGGGCCGTGTACGCGATCACCAGGGCGGCCAGGACCACCAGGACAATCGGGGTGCCGCGGTAGGACGCCAGCAGGAACGTGATGATGAGCATGAGCAGCGCCGTGAAGGCGGTCTTGATGACGAACCACACCAGGGGCTCGCTTTCGAGGTCGAACTTCCGGCGGATCCGGCGTTCCTTGAGCGCTTGGATCAACAGCGCGGCCGTGGCCCCGACGCCCAGGATGACCGTGAGCCACTCCAGTACGGAGGTGCCGCCGGTGAGGTCGGGAAGGAAACCGCCGCCGAGGGCCCGCAGTTCGGCCGGGAAGGGGGTGATCTGCTGGTTCTTCAGGGTGATGAGGGTCAGGCCCCGGAAGATCAGCATGCCCGCCAGTGTGACGATGAAAGCTGGAATCCCCACGTAGGCGATCCAGTAGCCCTGCCAGGCGCCCACCAGGGCGCCGACCAGCAGGCAGGCGGGGATGGCGGCCCACCATGGCCAGCCCCAGTGCACGATCATGACGCCGGCCACGGCGCCGATGAACCCGGCCACCGAGCCGACGGAAAGGTCGATGTGCCCGGCGATGATCACCATGACCATGCCGATGGCCAGGATCAGGATGTAGCTGTTCTGGACCACCAGGTTGGTGACGTTTTGTGGTTCCAGCAGGATCCCGCCGGTCAGTCCCTGAAACAGCAGGACAATCAGGATCAGGGCAACGAAGATGCCCACCTGGCGCAGTTGGCTTGTGAGGAATCCGAGCGATTCTCTGAGGGCGGACATTTCGCTATTCCTTCTCTTTGGTCATGTAGTGCATCAGGGTTTCCTGGGTGGCCTCGGCAATGGGAACTTCACCTGTGATGTGGCCGGCGGCCAGCGTGTAGATGCGGTCGCAGATGCCCAGCAGTTCAGGCAGTTCCGAGGAGATGACGATGACAGCTTTTCCTTCGGCCGCGAGTTTCCCGATAATCGTGTAGATCTCGTATTTGGCGCCAACGTCGATTCCCCGTGTGGGTTCATCGAGGATGAGCACGTCCGGATCGGAGAACATCCACTTGCTCAGCACCACCTTCTGCTGGTTGCCACCGGAGAGCTTTCCGGTAATGGCCGCCACCGACGGAGCCTTGATGTTCATGCTCTTCCGGTAGCCGTTGGCCACCACGGTTTCCTGGTTCTTGTCCACGAAGCCGCGTTTGGCGAGCTTGCGCAGGGCCGCCAGGGAGATGTTCCGCTTGATGTCCTCGATGAGGTTCAGGCCGTAGTGCTTGCGGTCTTCCGTGGCATAGGCGATGCCGTTCCTGATGGCGTCGGACACCGTGGCAGTGTTAATTTCCTCGCCGTACTTGTAGACCTTGCCTGACGTGGCGGTTCCGTACGTGCGTCCGAAGACGCTCATGGCAAGCTCGGTGCGCCCAGCGCCCATGAGCCCGGCCAGTCCTACCACTTCGCCCTTCCGGACGTACAGGTTGGCGTTGTTGACCACCATGCGCGTGTGGTCCTGGGGATGGCGCACTGACCAGTCCTCGATCCGCAGGACTTCCTCGCCGATGTGCGGCTCGCGGTCCGGGTACAGGCTCTCCAGGTCCCGGCCCACCATGCCGCGGATGATCCGTTCCTGCGTGATCTGGCCTTCGTCCAGCCGAAGCGTCTCAATGGTTTTGCCGTCCCGGATGATGGTGACTGCATCAGCCACCTTGCGGATCTCATTGAGCTTGTGGCTGATGATGATGCTGGTGACGCCCTGGCCCTTCAGGTGGAGGATCAGGTCCAGCAGGTGGCCGGAATCCTCGTCGTTAAGGGCGGCAGTGGGCTCGTCCAGGATGAGCAGCTTCACTTCCTTGGACAGCGCCTTGGCGATTTCCACGAGTTGCTGCTTGCCCACGCTGATGTGCTGCACGGGGGTGACAGGGTTTTCGTCGAGGCCGACGCGGGCCAGCAGCTTTGCTGCCTCCAGGTTGGTCTTGCGCCAGTCCACCCACCCGTTGGTGGCTTGTTCATTGCCAAGGTAGATGTTCTCGGCAATGGACAGGTACGGGCTGAGGGCCAGTTCCTGGTGGATGATGACGATTCCGCGCTTTTCGCTGTCCGAGATGCTGGAAAAGTGGCAGGGCTCGTTTTCGAAGAGGATTTCCCCCTCGAAGGTGTTGTGTGGATAGACGCCGGACAACACTTTCATGAGCGTTGACTTGCCGGCTCCGTTTTCCCCGCAGATGGCGTGGACCTCGCCACGGTTCACATCGAGGGTGACGTCCTGCAGCGCTTTCACGCCGGGGAACGTCTTGGTGATTCCTCGCATTTGAAGAATGGGTGTGTTCATCGTCAATTCCCACTGACTGTTCGGAGCTTGCCTTCCTGCTGCTGCAGGAGGCTGCGGGTGGGGCTGTGGCCCGGGACGGATACCCAGGCCACAGCCCCCTGACGCTGACTACTTGACGTCGGCGTCGGTGTAGTAACCCGAGTCGATCAGTTCCTTCTTGTAGTTGTCCTTGGTGATGATCACGGACTTCAGCAGGAACGCCGGGACAACCTTGACCTTGTTGTTGTAGGTCTTGGTGTCGTTGGTTTCCGGCTCCTGGCCCTTGAGGACCGAATCGACCATCTTGACGGCCTGCGCGCCGAGCTGGCGGGTGTCCTTGAAGATGGTGGAGTACTGCTCGCCGGCGATGATGGACTTGACGGAACCCTTTTCGGCGTCCTGGCCGGTGACCACGGGCAGGCTGCCCTTGGCGTAGCCGCCGGTGCTGGTGAGGGCGGAGAGGATGCCGATGGACAGGCCGTCGTACGGGGAGAGGACGCCGTTCAGCTTGGTGCCCGAGCTGTAGGCGGAGGTGATGATGTCCTCCATGCGCTTCTGCGCCACCGGTGCCTGCCAGCGAAGGATCGCGGCCTGCTCAAACTTGGTCTGGCCACTGGGGACCTTCAGGGTGCCGGCGTCCATGTACGGCTTCAGGGTGTCCATGGCGCCGCTCCAGAAGAAGTTGGCGTTGTTATCGTCGGGGCTGCCGGCGAAAAGCTCGATGTTGAACGGCCCCTTGCCGTCAACCTTCTTGCCGCTGGCGTCCAGGAGGCCCAGGCCCGTCAGCAGTGAGGTGGCCTGCTGCACACCCACGGTGTAGTTGTCGAACGTGGTGTAGTAGTCCACGTTCGGGGTGCCGTTGATCAGGCGGTCGTACGCGATGACCTTGACGTTCTGGTCCTTGGCCTTGGCCAGGACGTCGGTCAGGGTGGTGCCGTCAATCGCGGCGATGATCAGGGCCTTGGCGCCCTTGGTCAGCATGTTTTCGATCTGCGACACCTGCGTGGGGATGTCGTCATTGGCGAACTGAAGGTCTGTCTTGTAGCCGAGGTCCTTCAGCGACTTCTCGACGTTGGCGCCATCGGCAATCCACCGTTCGGAGGTCTGGGTGGGCATCGAGATCCCGACCAGTGAATCGCCGGGCTTGGCGGCACCGCCGGATTCGGTGGCGGCTCCGCCCCGGGAGCCACAGCCGGTGGCGCCCACCGTCAGGGCGAGGACAAGGGCCACCGCGCCCATGAGTTTTTTGATTCTCACCATTTTCTCCTTCCGCGGCAGCATTGCCGCGAAGTGTTGTTGGACAGGCAGCACCGACGCTTCCTGGTCCTGGTCACATTGTTGATGTGCCGGTTCAATATAGACCGCTTTGTGAACGCTAACAAGAGCAAGCCATCGAAATTTCGCAACTTTTTCGGTTCCATTGACTTCTTTCTTGTTAGCGTTCACACTTGCTGCAGCACCTAGCTTGACCCCGACCCCTACAAACCCGGTAATGAGGCCTCCCGCCTCCCGGACGGAGGCCACCCATGCCAGAAACGTTGTTCACTTCCAGCTCCGACTCCCGCCAAGACCACTACGTCATCGGGGTGGACTACGGCACCCTTTCGGGCCGTGCCGTGGTGGTGCGGGTCCGCGACGGCAGGGAACTCGGCAGCGCCGTCCACGAGTACCCGCACGCGGTGGTCACCGATTCACTGCCCGAAGACACGGCGGGCGCCGAATCCGGCGGACGTCCCGCAAGGCTTCCCGGTGAATGGGCACTTCAGGTGCCCAATGACTACCGGGAAGTCCTGCGCAAGGCGGTCCCCGCCGCAGTGGCGGACGCGGGGATCGACCCTGCCGCCGTCGTCGGCATCGCCACAGACTTCACCGCGTGCACCATGGTGCCGGTCAAGGCTGACGGCACCCCCCTGAACGAACTGCCCGGCTTCGCCAACCGGCCGCACGCCTATGTGAAGCTCTGGCGCCACCACGCAGCGCAGGGGCAGGCTGACCGGATCAACCGGCTCGCTGCCGACCGGGGCGAGGACTGGCTTCCACGCTACGGGGGACTGATCTCCTCCGAATGGGAGTTCGCCAAGGGCCTGCAGCTGCTGGAAGAGGACCCGGAAGCCTACGCCGCCATGGACCACTGGGTGGAGGCGGCCGACTGGATCGTATGGCAGCTGTGCAGCCGGTACGTCCGCAATGCCTGCACTGCCGGCTACAAGGGCATCTACCAGGATGGCCGGTATCCGTCCGAGGACTTCCTGGCGGCCCTGAACCCGGACTTCAAGGACTTTGTCAGCTCCAAGCTGGAGCACACCATCGGTCGGCTGGGGGATGCCGCGGGCACCCTTACCGCCGAGGCTGCTGCCTGGACCGGACTGCCGGAGGGCATCGCCGTGGCCGTGGGAAACGTTGACGCGCACGTCACGGCCCCGGCTGCCAAGGCCGTGGACTCCGGCCAGCTGGTGGCCATCATGGGCACCTCCACCTGCCACGTCATGAACGGCACCGAACTCCGCGAAGTGCCCGGGATGTGCGGGGCAGTGGACGGCGGGATCGTGCCCGGCCTCTGGGGCTATGAGGCCGGCCAGTCCGGCGTGGGGGACATCTTTGGCTGGTTCACCAAGTACGGCGTCCCGCCCGAATACCACCAGGCTGCCAAGGATGCGGGCCTGGGCATCCACGAGTACCTCACCGAACTCGCCTCGCGGCAGGCCATCGGGGAGCACGGCCTGATCGCCCTCGACTGGCACTCGGGCAACCGTTCGGTCCTGGTGGATCATGAGCTCTCCGGGATCGTGGTGGGCCAGACGCTGGCTACCAGGCCGGAGGACACGTACCGGGCGCTGCTTGAAGCCACTGCTTTCGGGACCCGCACCATCGTGGACGCCTTCCGCGACGCCGGTGTCCCGGTCAAGGAATTCATCGTGGCCGGCGGCCTGCTCAAGAACAGACTCCTGATGCAGATCTACGCGGACGCCACCGGCCTGCAGCTGTCCACCATCGGCTCGGAGCAGGGACCTGCGCTGGGCTCGGCCATCCACGCTGCCGTGGCCGCGGGCGTGTATGCGGACATCCGCGAAGCCGCCGACGCCATGGGCGCCGAACCCGGGGAGGTGTACACCCCCATCCCGGAGAACGTCGCCGCGTACGACGAACTGTTCCAGGAGTACAGGACGCTGCACGACTACTTCGGCCGCGGCAGCAATGACGTCATGCACCGGCTCAAAGCCATCCAGCGCAAGGCGGCGCGGACTGGGCTGCCGGGGACTGGCAACCTGTCAGCTACCGCTGTGGAGGTGTCCGCATGACCGCCGGTACCGGTGTAACTTCGGCGATCCTGCAAACCATCGCCCGGATCCGGGAGGAAGTCTGCGCCCTGCACGCCGAGCTCACCAGGTATGAACTGGTGGTGTGGACCGCAGGCAACGTTTCGGCCCGTGTACCGGGAACAGACCTCATGGTCATCAAGCCCTCCGGCGTCTCCTACCAGGAGCTGACCCCGGAGCAGATGATTGTGACCGACCTGCACGGCACCCCGGTTCGGGGCACCAACGTCGATGGTGGCGGGACCGTGGATTGGGGCAACCCGCCGCTGTCGCCGTCCTCGGACACGGCCGCCCATGCCTACGTGTACCGGCACATGCCCGACGTGGGCGGGGTGGTGCACACCCACTCCACCTACGCCACCGCCTGGTCCGCCAGGGGAGAAGCCATCCCGTGCGTGCTGACCATGATGGGTGACGAGTTCGGCGGTGAGATTCCGGTGGGACCGTTCGCGCTGATCGGCGATGACTCGATCGGCCAGGGGATCGTGGAGACGCTGAAGAACTCCAACTCGCCCGCGGTCCTGATGCAGAACCACGGCCCGTTCACCATCGGCAAGGATGCCCGGTCCGCCGTGAAGGCAGCCGTCATGTGCGAGGAAGTTGCGCGGACCGTGCATATTTCCCGGCAACTCGGTGAACCGCTGCCCATCAAGCAGGACCACATCGACTCCCTCTACGCCCGCTACCAGAACGTGTACGGCCAGTAGGCCAAGAACCGACTTTCCAGGAGAATCCATGAGCACCGCAGCAAACACCTCCCTCGACGGCTACGAGGTCTGGTTCCTCACCGGCAGCCAGCACCTCTACGGCGAGGAGGTCCTCAAGCAGGTAGCTGCCCAGTCACAGGAGATTGCCAACCAGCTCAACGCATCCTCCGCGGTGCCGGTGCGGATCGTGTGGAAGCCGGTCCTCACCGATTCGGACGCCATCCGCCGCACCGCGCTGGAAGCGAACTCGGACGATTCCGTGATCGGCGTGACTGCCTGGATGCACACCTTCAGCCCCGCCAAAATGTGGATCCAGGGCCTGGACCTGCTGCGCAAGCCCCTGCTGCACCTGCATACGCAGGCCAACCGCGACCTGCCCTGGGCGGACATCGACTTCGACTTCATGAACCTGAACCAGGCCGCGCATGGCGACCGCGAGTTCGGCTACATCCAGTCACGCCTGGGCATTGCCCGGAAGACGGTCGTCGGGCACGTCTCCAACCCCGAGGTCGCCCGCCAGGTCGGTTCCTGGCAGCGCGCCGCCGCCGGCTGGGCTGCCGTCCGGACCCTGCGGCTGACGCGCTTCGGGGACAACATGCGCAACGTGGCCGTCACCGAGGGCGACAAGACGGAGGCCGAGCTGCGGTTCGGCGTCGCGGTAAACACCTGGTCCGTGAACGAACTCGCCGACGCCGTGCACGGCGCTGCAGAGTCCGACGTCGACGCCCTGGTGGCGGAATACGAGGACCTTTATGACGTGGTGCCGGAGCTCCGCGCAGGCGCGGCCCGGCACGAATCGCTGCGGTACGGCGCCCGGATTGAACTGGGATTGCGCAGCTTCCTGGAGGGCAACGGGTCCGCGGCATTCACCACGTCCTTCGAGGACCTGGGTGCGCTCCGCCAGCTGCCCGGACTGGCGGTGCAGCGGCTCATGGCCGCCGGTTACGGCTTCGGCGCCGAAGGCGACTGGAAGACCGCCATCCTGGTCCGCGCCGCCAAGGTGATGGGTGCCGGCCTGCCCGGCGGTGCCTCCCTGATGGAGGACTACACCTACCACCTGGAACCGGGCTCCGAGAAGATCCTGGGCGCCCACATGCTGGAGGTCTGCCCCTCCCTGACCGCGCAGAAACCGCACCTGGAAATCCACCCGCTGGGCATCGGCGGAAAGGAAGACCCCGTTCGCCTGGTGTTCGACGCTGACGCCTCCCCGGGCGTCGTCGTCGCCCTGTCGGACATGCGGGACCGATTCCGCCTGGTGGCCAACGCCGTCGACGTCGTTCCCCTTGACCAGCCGCTGCCCAACCTGCCCGTGGCCCGTGCCCTGTGGCAGCCCAAGCCGGACTTCGCCACCTCCGCCGCCGCCTGGCTCACCGCCGGCGCCGCGCACCACACCGTCCTCTCCACCCAGGTGGGGATGGATGTGTTCGAGGACTTCGCGGAAATCGCCAGGACCGAACTGCTCACCATCGACGAAGGCACCACCATCCGCCAGTTCAAGAAAGACCTGAACTGGAACGCCGCCTACTACAAGCTGGCCGGGGGGATCTGACCACGCATGGTGCGGCGGCCGAGGCTTGAGGACGTGGCGGAGCTGGCCGGCGTCTCGCACCAGACAGTGTCCCGGGTAGTCAACTGCCACCCGAATGTGAGCGCGGGGACCCGTGAGAGGGTGGAGGCGGCGATTGCCCAGCTGGGCTACCGCCGCAACTCCGCTGCCCGGAGCCTGGTCACCCGGCGCTCGCAGACCATCGGGGTGCTGGCCAGCGAACTCTCGCAGTACGGGCCTGCCAACACTTTGCTGGGGGTGGAACGCGCCGCACGGGACGCCGGGTACTTCGTCAGCGTCGCTGCCCTGCGGGAGGTCAACCGCGATGCGATCCTGGCTGCCGTCCGGCATTTCCTGGACCAGTCGGTGGAAGGCATCGTGGTGATTGTTCCGCACCTTGAGATGCCCGCCGCCCTCGCGGAACTGCCCCTTGGAGTGCCTGTGGTGGCCGTGGGGACCACAGGAAACGACGCTGTTGGCGGGGTCAAGGTGGACCAGCGCCGGGGGGCCGAACTGGCCGTGCGGCACCTCATCGGGCAGGGCCATGTCCGCATCGGACACGTGGCCGGGCCCCAGGACTGGATTGATGCGGTGGCGCGCGCGGACGGCTGGCGGTGCACCCTGGACGCGGCCGGTCTCGAGGCCGATCTCATGATCGAGGGGGACTGGAGCGCCGGGAGCGGTTATGCCATTGGCCGGCAAGTGGCAGCCACCCGACGTGCCACTGCGCTGTTTGTGGGCAACGACCAGATGGCGCTGGGGGTCCTGCGTGCCTTGAATGAGGCGGGCATCAAGGTACCGGAGGACATATCCGTGGTGGGCTTCGACGACCAGCCCGAAGCCGGCTATTTCAGCCCGCCGCTGACGGTGGTCCGGCAGGACTTCGAAGAACTGGGCCGGCGGTGCATGGACATGATGCTCAAGGCACTGGACGGTATGGACGGGCTGCAGACCCTGGTGGTGGAGCCCGAACTCGTCCTGCGCAGCAGCACCGCTCCGCCCTCCTGAGCTTCCGGCAGCCGATTTAATCCGGGGGAGACTTACACGAAACGTGGCCACAACAATCGCTGCGTACGTTGGCAGGCATGACGGCAACCCTGCTTATCCGGCTCCGCGACTGGCTGCTGGACACGTTCACGTATGAATCCGAGTCCCAGGCCACAGGCGCTATGGCTGACGCCACCCGCTGGGGCTGGCTGCCGGCACTGAGCGGGGTGTCCGCGGGAGCGGATCACGCCCGCTCCGAGCATGCGGCAGCAGGGGCCGAAACCAGCGCTATGTCTGGTTGAGCACACTATTGCGCCACTAGCGTTGTAATGCCCTAAACTGCTTCACTGAGGTGCCTGAAATGGCGCTGCGCAGCAACGAAAGTGAACACGCTATGGCTACCGATTACGATGCTCCACGCAAGCAGGAAGAAGAGTCGCCCGCTGACTCTCTCGAGGCCCTCCAGGCGTCACGGAGCGGCAACGCGCAGACGGCGGTTATCGATGTTGACGAAAACGACACCGCTGAAGGTATCGACCTGCCCGGCGCCGACCTGTCCAACGAGGAACTGACCGTTATTGTGGTTCCCGAGCAGTCCGACGAGTTCACCTGCTCGTCGTGCTTCCTGGTCCGCCACCGGTCACAGGTTGCACGTGAAAAGAACGGCCTGAAGTACTGCCGCGACTGCGAAGGCTAAGACTTTTTCCTGGTTTTTCCTGCACCGGCCGCCCCTGGGGTGGCCGGTGCTTTCTTGTCCTGAGTTTCTTTTTGGAGCCGTTGATCTGCGGCCGCCGTCGTTATCAAAATGACCCCTCGTCTCCGGGGAGGAACACTCCTACGCTGGAAGCATCCAATGGCTTTGAATCCTGGATGGCACAGCAATGAAAAAGTTCTCCATCTGGCTCGCAGCCCTCATGCTGGCTGTAGGGCTGGGAATCGTAGTCCAGGGACCTGCCTCGGCGGCTCCCTACTGCGGGCTCACCTGGGGCTCGCTGGCGAAATCCGGGCAGGACACCGGTACCGCATCCGTCACCAATGTCCGCACGGGGCGGCACTACTGCTTCGACCGGCTGGTGGTTGACCTCAACGGCCCTGCCGTCGCCTACACCGTTCAGTACGTGCCGCGGATTGAGCAGGAGGGCTCGGGGCTTCCCATTCCGGTGCGGGGTGGTGCGCGCCTGCACATCAGCATCAAGGCGCCCTCCTACGACGAGAACGGCAACGCCACCTACAACCCCGCGGACAGGAACGAACTCAGCAACGTTTCCGGCTACCAGACCTTCCGCCAGGTCGTCTCTGCAGGAAGCTTCGAAGGGTACACCAGCCTGGGCCTGGGCGTCCGCGCCCGCCTTCCGTTCCGGGTCTTCACCCTTGACGGTCCGGGTTCCGGCTCCCGCGTGGTGATCGACGTGGCGCACTATTGGTGACCGATCCGTCGTCGTAAAACCAAAAAGGTGCCGCGCCCCTGACGGGGCACGGCACCTTTTCTGCGCTGTCCTTACTCCGGAACCACGAGGGCGGGAGTATCGCGCTTCAGGGTTTCACCGCGGAAGAAGCCGGGGTGGGTGCGGGACATGACCAGCATGACGACGCCGCCCAGGGCCAGGATGCCGATGCCCAGGATGAACACCAAGCCCACGCCGAAGACCTCCGAACCGCTGCCGAATTCCGGGGCCAGGCTGTCCACGGCGGTCTGGAAGAACACCACGAACAGGCCCACGCCGCCCACCACCGGGCACACCAGCCGGAACAGGAAGTGGCGTGCGCTGTTGAACAGGCTGTGGCGGAAGTACCAGGTGCAGGCAAGCGCTGTGAGGCCGTAGTAGAAGCAGATCATCAGGCCCAGGGCCAGGATGGTGTCGTTCAGGACGTTCTCGCTGACCACGTGCATCACGGCGTAGAAGCCCGCGGAGATGATGCCGGCCGCGATGGTGGCGAAGCCCGGCGTCGCGAACTTCCTGCTGATCCGGCTGAAGGGCTCCGGCAGCGCACCGTAGTGCGCCATGGCCAGCAGGCTCCGGGACGGTGACATGAACGTGGACTGCAGGGATGCAGCGGAGCTGGAGAGTACGGCGAGGGACATCAGGATGGCGAAGGGACCCATGATGGGGGAGGCCAGTGCGGTGAAGATGTTCTCGTGGTTCTCGGCGTTGTTCAGGCCGTTGCCGGTATCGCCAACGCCTGCGAACATCATGGTGGCGATGCTGACCAGGAGGTAGATGGCAAGGACGATGACAGCCGTCAGCGTTCCTGCCACGCCGGCGGTCTTCTTACCGTTGGCCGTCTCCTCGTTGACGGTGAGGCAGACGTCCCAGCCCCAGTAGACGAAGATCGACAGGGAGATGCCCGCGGCAACCTGGCCGAAGGTCTCGATCTTGGTCACGTCGAACCAGTCCCAGCTGAACGGGATGGCCGTTTCAGAGGTGGACCAGTTGGCAAAGGCCAAGCCCACGAACAGGCCCAGGACCAGCAGTTGGAAGCCCACCAGGCTGTACTGCACCAGCTTGGTGGTGTGCATCCCGCGGTAGCTGACCCAGACGGCCAGCGCCACGAAGACGAAGCAGGTGAGCACGTTCAGGGCTTTGTTGTCCGCCAGGTCTGCGAGCTCGGGGGAGCCGGTGAGCTGGGACAGGAAAAGGTAGAAGAAGTCGACGGCGACGCCGGCGAGGTTGGACAGCACGATGATGTTGGCCGCCAGCAGGCCCCAGCCGCCCATCCACCCGATCCATGGCCCGAAGGCCTTGGTCACCCAGGTGAAGGTGGTGCCGCTGTCCGGGGAATCGGCGTTGAGTTCCCGGTAGGAGAGCGAAACCAGGATCATGGGGATGAACCCGATCAGGAAGATGACTGGCAGCTGGAGGCCGGCTTCGTTGACGGTGGGGCCCAGCGCGCTGGTGAGGGTGTAGGCGGGGGCAATGGTCGAAATGCCCAGGACGACGACGGCGAGGAGCCCGAGCTGCCCGCCCTTGAGGCCCTTGTCGCTGAAGCCGTCCGCGGCCGGCGCATGGACATGCGGACCGGACTTGGAAGTGCTGGTGCGGATTGTCTCTGTCATGGCACCACTTTCTGAAAAGGCTGTGAGACGGTCGTCACTATATGAATGGCGTTCATTTAGTATGGGGGTGCCCGGCGTGTGATGCAAGACGCAATATGAATCACATTCGTTTGTGACTCGTTTGCGGAATTAGTAAGCTCGCTGATGAATTGTCGGAAGTGCTGCCGCCGCGGGGTCCGCGGCTGGTAGCGTCTGGCATATTGGACCACTTTGAGGAGGATGCATGAAAGCTTCACCCACACTGACCAACAACCTGCAGGCTGTCCTTGCAGACCTGATTGAGCTCCATGTCCAGGGAAAGCAGGCGCACTGGAACATCGTGGGCACCAACTTCCGCGACCTTCACCTCCAGCTGGACGAGATCGTGGACGCCGCCCGCCAGTTTGCCGACGACACCGCCGAGCGGATGCGGGCCCTGCATGCGCTTCCGGACGGACGCAGCTCCACCGTTGCCGAAACCACCAGCCTGGCCCAGTTCCCTGAAGGGCTGATCAGCACCGAGGATGCCATCGAGCGGATCGTCGCCGCCATGGAGGCGGCCGTCGGCACCATGCGCAAGGTCCATGACGAAGTGGACGAGGAGGACCCCACCTCGGCGGACCTCCTGCATGAGTTCATCGCCCGGCTGGAGCAGTTCGCCTGGATGGTGCAGGCCGAAAACATGAAGCCAACCGCCAAGGTCACGGCTGCCGACTCGAAGTAGCGGGCACTTCACGGGGCGCCCGGTGCCGAGGGGATTCCTCCTCGGCCCCGGGCACTTTCTGTTGCCCGGACCGTTCCAGGCGGCCCGGCGGCACTAGACCGCCTTTGGCGCTTTGCGAAGCACGACGGCGGCGAGGACTGCCGCCGCCGCCATCAGTACCAGCCCAATCGCCGCAGTCACGTGCACCCCGGAATCGAACGCCGCGGCGGCAGCGTCCAGGACCGCTCCAGCGAGCGATGCGGGCAGGAGGTTGGCCGCCTCCACCGCGCCCGCCAGTGTTTCTCCGGCGTTGTGCAGGACAGGCCCGGGCAGTGTGCCCTCCAGGCCTGCCGGCAGCCGAAGGTTTTGCTGGTAGGAGGCTGTCAGGATGGATCCCAGGACAGCTGTCCCCAGCAGTGAGCCCACCTCGTAGCCCGTTTCGGAAATCGCCGCGGCGGCCCCTGACTTTGCCGGCGGGGCGGCACCCAGGATGAGGTCGTTGGAGATGGTCTCCGCCGTGCCCACGCCCAGCGCCAGGACCAGGAGGGCTGCCAGCAGCAGCGACGGGCCGCCGTCGTGGTTTCCGAACGTCACCATGCTGTAGCCTGCAGCGCTGAACGCCAGCCCCGCAGCCACCACGTACCCGGGCCGGACCTTGCGGACCAGCGGCACCACCACCAGGCCTGCCACCACCGTGGCCGCCAGCGCGGGGACCATGGCAACTCCTGCCGCGGAGGGGCTCATTCCTTCGAGGAGCTGCAGGTGCTGGGCAAGGAACAGGATGAACCCGTTGAAGGAAAACAGGGCCAGGATGTTGGCGGCAATGGCCATGCTGAATACCCTGTTGCGGAACAGGGACATGTCCAGCAGCGGGTGCTCCAGGCGCCGCTGCCGCTGCACGAACACCGCCCCCATCGCCAGGCCAAAGGCAATCGCCCCCAGACCTGCTGCGCCCGGCCCTTCCGTGGCAACTGCCTTGATGCCGTACACCACGGGCACCATGACCAGCATGGACAGCAGGATGCTCGGGATGTCCACCTTCCCCGGCGCGGGATCCTTCGACTCCGGGACCAGTGCCGGCGCCAGCACCAGCAGGGGAATCATGAGGGGGACCGCTACAAGGAAGACCGCACCCCACCAAAAGTGCTCCACCAGCCAGCCGCCGAAAATGGGTCCCAGGGCCGCGCCGCCGGAGAATCCCGCAGCCCAGATGGCGACGGCAAGCCGCCGGCGGTTGGGCTCGGGAAAGATGTTGCGGATCAGCGACAGCGTGGACGGCATCAGCATGGCCCCGAAGAAGCCCAGGGTTGCACGGCCGGCGATCAGCCACTCCGGTGTGGGGGCAAAGGCCGTGGCGGCAGAGATCGCGGCGAAGCCGAGGCTGCCCATGACCAGGAGCCTCCGGCGCCCGATCCGGTCGCCGAGGCTCCCCATGGATACCAGCAGGCCGGCCAGTACCAGGGGATAGGCGTCCACGATCCAGAGCAGCTGCACCCCGGTGGGTTCCAGGGCGCGCGCAATGGCCGGCAGTGCGAAGGTCAGCGCGGTGTTGTCCACGGCGACCAGGAGCACGGGAAACATCAGCAGGGCCAGCGCCAGCCAGTCACGCCACGGCTGCCGCGGGGCGTTCTTGTCCGCGCCTGTGGGCGCAGGGCTGGTGAAAGTCGTCATGAAATAACTATACCGTCCGGACGGTATAGTTTGAAATGGCTGCCGGTTCCGTCTTCCCGCCCGGGGAAGGGCATGATGGGAAGCATGCCCCGAAAGCCTGTAGCCCGCGACGCGGTCCTTGATGCCTTCGAGTCCCTGTTGATCGAGGTGGGGGAGCGCGCTGCCACCCTTGACGCCGTAGCCCGGAAGGCCGGCGTGTCGAAGGGCGGCCTGCTCTACCACTTTCCCAACAAGGAAGCGCTCATTGCCGTGCTGCTGGACCGACTGGAGGGCCTTGCCCGGGAAGACGCCGATGCCATGGCCTCGGCCGATGAAGGCGCGGCGGCGTACTTCATCCGTTCCTCGGTATGGGCGGACACGCCGCTGGACAGGGCCATCGTCGCCGCCACCAGGCTTGCCGAGGTGGCGCATCAGGAGACACGGCGCCGGTTCGCGGCCATCCAGCAGCGCTGGTTGGACGAGATTGCGGCGGATGTCGGTCCGGGCTTGGCGAAGGCAGTTCTCTATATGGGTGATGGCCTCTACTTCAACGCAATGCTGTCGGTGGCCCCCGCGCCGGCGGGGGGAGCCGCCGCTGACGTGGAGGAACTCCTCGCCGCCCTGGAGCGGCTCCGCAGGTAGGATTTGCCATTTGCCGGGAGGGGTGGGTGCGTAGGACAATGGAGAGTTGTGAGGGCCGCCACCGGCCGTCACGGCCAACAAGTGAATAGCCTTTGATCTGCGGCGGGAGAGTTCTGCCGGAAGTACAGGCAGGCGCCGTAGGAGCAAATCCTCCCCAGGAATCTCGCAGGCCCCTGTACCGCCGCGGCGAGGCGCCTCTGGAAAGCAGCAGGCAGTTGTCCTTCTTCCCTTGGGGAGCGAAAGAACTGCCGTGCTCACCGACGGTGCAAGCGGGTCCTGCCGGGCAGGCTCCGCGGAAACTCTCAGGTCCAATACAGAGCGGGGAGGAACCCGAATAGCTGTGGCGTACCCTGCGCCGCCTGAGTAAATGGAGTTCCTTCGTGTCGGTTACCCCAGCCTCCACCACCTTCGTAGACCGCCATATCGGCGCCCGCCGCCAGGCCGACGTCGACACCATGCTCAAAGCCGTGGGCTACGACACGGTCGATTCCCTGGTTGACACGGCCGTTCCCAAGGTCATCCGCCAGGAAACCGCCCTCCGCCTCCAGGACGCCCTCAGCGAGGTCGAGGTCCTCACGGAGCTTCGGAAGCTTGCCGGGAAGAACAAGACGGCCGTGCAGCTGATCGGCCAGGGGTACTTCGATACCGTCACTCCGCCGGTGATCCGCCGCAACATCCTTGAGTCCCCGGCCTGGTACACCGCTTACACCCCTTACCAGCCGGAGATCTCCCAGGGCCGGCTCGAGGCCCTGCTGAACTTCCAGACCATGGTGCAGGACCTGGTGGGCCTGCCCATCGCCAACGCCTCGCTGCTGGATGAAGCCACCGCCGTGGCCGAGGCCGTGCTCCTGATGCGCCGCGCGAACAAGGCCAAGCCCGCCGCCGACGGCAAGACCGTGCTGGACGCCGACGTCCTGCCCCAGACCATTGCCATCGTGAAGGGCCGCGCCGAGGCGCTGGGCTTCGAGGTGGAGGTCGCCGACCTGTCCCAGGGCCTGCCCGAAGGCGACATCAACGGCATCGTGCTGCAGCAGCCCGGCGTTTCCGGACGCGTCTGGGACCAGTCCGCAGTCATCAGTGCCGCCAAGGAGCGCGGCGCCCTGGTCACGGTGGCAGCGGACCTGCTGGCACTGACCCTGATCACTCCTCCGGGCGAGCAGGGCGCCGACATCGCCGTGGGTTCCGCCCAGCGTTTTGGTGTGCCGCTGTTCTTCGGCGGCCCGCACGCCGCCTACATGGCCGTCCGCAAGGGCCTGGAGCGTTCGCTGCCCGGCCGCCTGGTGGGTGTCTCCAAGGACGACGCCGGTGTTCCCGCCTATCGCCTGGCGCTGCAGACCCGTGAGCAGCACATCCGCCGCGAGAAGGCCACGTCCAACATCTGCACAGCCCAGGCGCTGCTGGCCATCGTCGCGTCCATGTACGCCGTCTACCACGGCCCGGACGGCCTCAAGGCAATTGCCGTAACGGCGCACAGCCACGCCCGTACCCTGGCGGCCTCGCTTACGGCTGCCGGTGTTGAGGTCCTGCACGCGAGCTTCTTCGACACCCTGACGGTCCGCGTCCCCGGCCGCGCTGCCGCCGTCATCGCCGACGCCGAGGCCCGGGGCATTAACCTGCGCAGCATCGACGCCGACACCGTGGGCATCGCCCTTGATGAAACCACGACGCCGGCCATCGTCGCCCAGGTGGGCGACATCTTTGGCGCCACCGTTTCCGGGAGTTCCGTTGGCGGCGGCGAGGGCTTCGGGCTGGAGGCCGCCGTCGAGCGTTCCTCCGACTACCTGCAGCACCCGGTGTTCAACACCCACCGGTCTGAGACGCAGCTGCTGCGCTACATCCGTAAGCTCTCGGACCGTGACCTGGCCCTGGACCGCACCATGATTCCGCTGGGCTCATGCACCATGAAGCTGAACGCCACGGCCGAGATGGAAGCCATTTCCTGGCCGGAGTTCGCCTCCATCCACCCGTTCGCGCCGGACTCCCAGACGGCCGGCTGGCGTGAACTGATCGCCGACCTTGAAGCGGACCTGACCGCCATCACGGGCTACGACCAGGTGTCCATCCAGCCCAATGCCGGCTCGCAGGGTGAACTCGCCGGTCTGCTGGCGATCCGCGGCTACCACCACTCCCGCGGCGACCAGCAGCGCAACATCTGCCTGATCCCGGCCTCGGCGCACGGCACCAACGCCGCCTCCGCCGTGCTGGCCGGCATGAAGGTCGTCGTCGTGGCCACCGCCGCTGACGGCACCATCGACCACGGCGACCTGACGGCCAAGATCGAAGCGAACAAGGACGCCCTGTCCTGCATCATGATCACCTACCCGTCCACCCACGGCGTCTATGACGGCGACGTCCGTGAGGTCTGCGACGCCGTGCACGCCGCCGGCGGCCAGGTCTACATCGACGGCGCCAACCTGAACGCGCTCGTTGGGCTCGCCCAGCCGGGCAAGTTCGGCGGCGATGTGTCCCACTTGAACCTGCACAAGACCTTCTGCATCCCGCACGGCGGCGGCGGACCCGGCGTCGGCCCCGTCGCAGCCAAGGCACACCTTGCACCGTTCATGCCCGGTGACGCGACCACCTGGAACGCAGGTTCCGGCGCCACCGACGTGCCGATTTCCGCCTCCCGATTCGGTTCGGCCGGCGTGCTGCCCATTTCCTGGGCCTACGTGAAACTGATGGGCGGGGAGGGGCTGACCGAGGCCACCAAGTCCGCGCTGCTGGCTGCCAACTACGTCGCCTCCCGGCTCAACGAGTACTTCCCGGTCCTCTACACCGGCGAAGGCGGCCTCGTTGCCCACGAGTGCATCCTCGACCTGCGCGAACTCACGGCCAGGACCGGCGTCACGGCGGAGGATGTTGCCAAGCGGCTGATCGACTTCGGCTTCCACGCCCCCACCCTGTCCTTCCCCGTGGCGGGCACGCTGATGGTTGAGCCCACCGAGTCCGAGGACCTGGCGGAGATCGACCGCTTCATCGAGGCCATGATCAGCATCCGCAAGGAAATCGACCAGGTGGCCAACGGCGACTTTGCCGTTGCGGATTCACCCCTGCGCCGCGCACCCCACACGGCAGCCGCCGTCGTCAGCTCCGACTGGGACCGCGCCTACCCGCGCGAGCAGGCCGCCTTCCCAGCCCACAACAAGCAGGACAAGTACTTCCCGCCGGTGGGCCGCATCGACGGCGCAGCCGGGGACCGGAACCTGATCTGCTCCTGCCCGCCGCTCTCCGAGTTCGAGAACTGAGGCCCGCCGACCATGACTGGGAACTACACGTCGCTGTACGACGAACACAAGAAGCTGGACGCATCCTTCACCGACTTCGGCGGCTGGCAGATGCCGCTCAAGTACAGCTCGGAACTGGCCGAACATCACGCCGTCCGTAAAGCTGCGGGCCTGTTCGACCTCTCCCACATGGGTGAGGTCTGGGTGACCGGCCCGGACGCGGCCGCCTTCCTGGACTACGCGCTAGTGGGCAAGATTTCCGCCATGGCCGTGGGAAAAGCGAAGTACTCGCTGATCTGCAATGAGGACGGCGGGATTATCGACGACCTCATCATCTACCGCCGTCCAGCTGCACAGGACGGTACCGACGTCTTCCTGGTGGTGCCCAATGCCGGCAATGCCGTCGTGGTGGCTGCAGCCCTTGCCGAGCGGGCAGCCGACTTCGACGTTGTGGTGGACGATGCGTCGGCCCGCACATCCCTGATCGCGGTGCAGGGGCCCAAGGCCCAGGAACTGCTGCTGCGCCTGGTCCCGGCCACGCAGCACTCGCTGGTGACGGAGTTGAAGTACTACGCCGCCGTCGAGGTTTCCTTCCTGGTGAGCGGCGCAGGAAAGGAACTCCTCCTTGCGCGCACCGGATACACCGGTGAGGACGGGTTCGAGATCTTCCTGGACAACGACGATGCCCCCGCCCTGTGGCAGGCGTTGATCGCCATCGCCGACGAAGGGGAACTCATCCCCGCCGGGCTCGCCTCCCGCGACTCCCTCCGCCTCGAAGCCGGCATGCCGCTGTACGGCAACGAACTGTCGCTGCAGGGCGATCCATTCGCCGCCGGACTGGGCGCCGTCGTCGCCCTCTCCAAGGAAGGCGACTTCGTGGGGAAGGCTGCGCTGGCAGCCAAAAAGGAAGCCGGCGCCGGCAGCGCCTCCGGCCGCCGCCTCGTAGGCCTCAAGGGCCAGGGCCGCCGCGCCGGCCGCGCGCACTACCCTGTCCTCAAGGATGGCGCAGTCGTCGGCGAAGTTACCTCTGGCCAGCCCTCGCCCACCCTCGGGTACCCCATCGCCATGGCCTATGTCGACGTCGAACACTCGGCACCCGGCACTGCCCTGGACGTTGATCTCCGCGGCAAGGCAGAGCCTTTCGAAGTCGTCGACCTCCCGTTCTACCGCCGCGTCAAGTAAGGTGCCTCTCCGTGGTCGCCTTGGCCCGTCGGTGGCCGTGGTCGACTTCGGGACCGGCGGACCGGACATTTTCACGCCTGCTGCTCCTTCGTCGCTTTGACGCAGGCTTTCGAAAAGTCCGGCTCCGCAGCCCCCTCGTGCGTACGTTGCGACCGGGGGAGTTGCAAAAGGCGGACAAAGGGACGTCGCACAGCTTCCGGGCGGGCGCGGACTACGTGCGGGTTATTCGTTCCGGGCGAGAGAGTGTGGGAGGGACCGGACTACGTGTGTGTTTCTCTTTCCCCGGCACTCGCGAGCGTTGTCGGCCCGATCGTTGCCTACTGGAGCCGGGCGCTTTGGTGCCGTGTCCGCTCGGAGTGGGTGGGGCATCCGGCAGCGTGCGTCTAAGGGAGCGTCACGTCCGCTCAGCGGGCGTCTTCGCGACCGAGCACGCAGAGGATGTCCTGCCCGCTCCAGCCCGGCAACCATCACCGGATCATAGTTTTAGTTAGGAACCACGCACATGGCTGTTGGCGTTTTTGATTTGTTTTCGATCGGGATTGGTCCGTCGTCGTCTCATACGGTGGGGCCGATGCGGGCTGCTGCTGTGTTCGCGGAGGAACTCAAAAGCCTTGGGGTCCTGGCTGACGTGGCGTCTTTGCGGGTGGATTTGTATGGTTCGCTGGCGGCGACGGGGCATGGGCACGGGACGATGACCGCGGTGTTGTTGGGGTTGGAGGGGTTCCATCCTGAGTTGATCCTGCCCGTGGAAGTGGAGGAGCGGCTGGCCTCGATCGCGGAGACCCGGACCCTGAACCTGGCCGGTGCCGTGCCGCTGCCGTACGGGGTGGAGGATATGGTGCTGCGGCCGTTGACGGTGCTGCCGCGGCACACGAACGGGATGACCTTCACGGTGACGGATGCTGGCGGGGAGGTGCTGCACGCGGCGACGTTCTTCTCGGTCGGTGGCGGGTTCATCGTCCGCGAGGGCGAGGAGGACGCCGCGCAGCAGGAACTGGACGCGTCCAAACAGGAGTTGCCGTTGCCGTTCCGGACCGCCGCGGAACTGCTGGAACACTGCCGGAACACCGGGCTGGGCATCGCGGACGTGATGCTGGTCAACGAAAAGGCCGCCCGGTCCGAGGAAGAGATCCGGGCTGGTTTGCTGCACATCTGGTCCGTCATGGCCGACTGTGTCCAGACCTCGCTGAAGCGGGAGGGGGTGCTGCCGGGCGGGTTGAAGGTCCGCCGCCGCGCCCCGGACTGGTACGACCGGCTGAAGAAGGAATGCGCACGCCCCGGCGAGGACAACCAGGACCTGGATTTCCAGGACTGGGACTTCCACGACTCACGGTATTGGCAGGAGTGGGTTAACTTGGTGGCGTTGGCGGTGAACGAGGAGAACGCCTCGGGCGGCCGGGTGGTTACCGCGCCCACGAACGGGGCGGCCGGGATCATCCCCGCGGTGCTGTACTACGCGCTCCACTTCGCCCCCGGCATGGATAAGGCCACGAAGGAAGACCGGGAGGGCGTGGTGGTGCGGTTCCTGCTCGCCGCCGGCGCCGTCGGGGTCCTCTACAAGGAACAGGCCTCGATCTCCGGGGCCGAGGTCGGCTGCCAGGGCGAGGTCGGGTCCGCGTCCTCGATGGCCGCGGCCGGTTTGGCCGAGGTCATGGGCGGCACCCCCGCGCAGGTGGAAAACGCGGCCGAGATCGCGATGGAACACAACCTGGGCCTGACCTGTGACCCGATCGGCGGGCTGGTCCAGGTCCCCTGCATCGAACGGAACGCGATCGCCGCCGCCAAAGCGATCAACGCCGCGAAAATGGCCCTCTGGGGCGACGGCACCCACCGGGTCTCCCTCGACGAAGTCATCATCACCATGCGCGAAACCGGCAAAGACATGTCCTCCAAATACAAGGAAACCGCCATGGGCGGCCTCGCCGTCAACGTCGTCGAATGCTGACAGCGACCTCCTAGTTGTGCGCTGCCGCCCACCAGTTCAGGCTTGCGGCGAACACCAGCCATGAGATGTAGGGGAGCAGGAGCAGCCCGGCAGTCCGGCTGATCGGACCGAAGTACAAAACCGTCACAGCGACGGCGGCGATCAGGGCAAGGATGACCACCAGCCCCAGCCACAGGGCTGCCGTGCCGAGGGTGGGGTACAGGGCAAAAAATGCTGGGGTCCAGGCGAGGTTGAGGACCAGTTGGAGGGCGTACACGAACATGGCCGGGCGGGTCCGGTTGGTCCGTTTCCGCCATACCAGCCATGCCGCGACCGCCATCGCCGTGTACAGGAAAGTCCAGACCGGACCGAACACGCCGTTCGGCGGGGACCAGGGAGCCTTGTCCGCCGTGGCATACCAGCCGGTGACATTGGCCGCCGACGCAAGCCCGCCCAGCGCCGCCACGACCAGGGACGCCACCAGGAACCCTGCAAGCGCGGCAACCTGCACCCCGGCGCTGTACGGCTGCCTGCCGGTACCCGCAGGCGCGGCTGTCTCTTCCCCATCCGGCCTCATACCCCAACCCTTGTTGAACGCCCCAAGCCCCGTCAAGCCAGCGGAGGCAAGCGGCAGGGCGCAGTGCCGGGCGGGCCGGGGAAAGGCCGGGAGCGCATCAGGCTTTAGACTTGAGGCTGCATGTCCGCACGCATCCAGAAGTACCGAAACCGCGCACAAACCCGATTGGACACGGCCCCCTTGCGAGAATTCACCGCACGTTTTGCCACAGCCGAGGAAATTGAGAACTGGGACAAGCACGTCACGGCCAACCCGAACGGCGGCAACATGCTGCAGTCGGCCGCCTACGCATCAGTCAAGAATGGCAGTGGCTGGAAAGTCCGCTTCCTGGTGATGGAAGGCGGCGGAAATCCCAGCTACAACCTGGTGCTGGAAAAGCGCTTCCCGGTCCTGGGACGGCTTTGGTACCTCATCAAGGGTCCCGACCTGGCGGACGCGGCTGACCTGCGGCCCGCCCTCGAAGCGTGCGCGGCCTTCGTCCGCAGCAGCAAACTGAACGTCTTCGCCATCAAGGTGGAGCCGGACATCATCGACTCCACGGACGCGCAGCAGGAACTGCAGGCAGCCAACCTGGTCAAGGCCCCCAACATCCAGTCCAACGACTCCACCGCCCTGCTGGACATCTCCGGCACGGAGGAGGAAGTGTTCAAAGCCATCTCCTCCCGTGCCAGGAATGCAGTGCGGCGTGCCGAGCGGGAGGGCTGCCAGGTGGTCCGGCAGGAGCAGGGACCCGAAACCTACCGGGCGCTGTACGACCTGATGGCCAACACCGTCAACGCCAAGGGCTCCATGCCCCTCCGCAGCTACGACTACTACGCACGGTTCTGGGACGAGTTCTGCAACCGCGGCCAGGGCAACTTCTTCTTCACCTATGAGGACGGGAAGCCCAGCGTCGGCGCGTTCGTCATCAACTACGGTGCCAAGGCCACCTACAAGGACGGTGGTTCCATCCAGAACCGCAAGCAGTACGGGGACTCGCACCTGGTCCAGTGGACTGCGATCAAGCGGATGCAGGAGCTCGGCTGCACCGAATACGACTTCTGCGGGACGCCGCCGGCTGCACGGATCAAGGACAAGACCCACAACCTCTACGGTATGGGGATGTTCAAGACCAGCTTCACCAAGACGGTCACCGACTTTGTGGGCTGCCATGACTACGTGCTGTCCCCGCTCCGGCACCGGTTCTGGGTCAGTGGCGGCGAAAAGGTGTTCCGCAGGATCGAAACCGCGCGCACCGGGCAGCAGTTCTACTGAGCTGCATCCACCAGGGCTGCGGCCAGCGCGCCCCTGCCGGCCGCAGGGCCGACCTGCCGCGACTAAAATCCGCCTGAAGATTCCTCCGCCTAAAAACCCTCCATACAGTGCGTGCCGATTGAGGCCGCGAAGAGTCGAGAAGAAGGTCACCCCTTGAATACAGTTTCCGCCGCTACCGGGCTTGAATACGCCAACCTCAGCGACGCCGACTTCGAGGCCTTCGCCCTGAAGCATCCCCAGAACAGCTTCCTGCAGTCGATCGACTTTGCCCGCTTCCAGCGCGCCCGCGGCCAGAAGGTGGAACTCTTCGGGGTCCGGCGCGACGGCGAGCTTGTGGCCGCCGGAAAGCTGAACTACACCACCACCCGCCTGGGTTACACCGTCTGTGAATGCGCCAAGGGGCCCCTCATGGACTACACAGACCGGGCCCTGGTCGGTGCCGTCGTCGAACTTCTCCGCAAGCAGGCGGCAGGGCGCAAAGCTGCCGAACTGCGGATCTCGCCCAACATCAGGTACATCGCCCGGGACGCCGACGGCGCCGAGCACCCCGAGATCGAGGACAACCGCCCGCTGGTGGCGGACCTGGAGCGGCTCGGATTCCAGCACCAGGGCCTGGACATGAACTTCGTCAACGTCAACTGGATGTTCATCAAGAACCTCGTGGGCATCCAGGACGCCGAGGAACTGATTATGGGCACCAGCTACCGGACCCGGAAAGCCATCCGGAAAGCCGAAAAGAACGGCGTCTTCCTGGAGCAGGCCACCCTGGAAACCCTGGACGATTTCTACGGCGCCCTGAGCCGCGCCGGTGACGAAAAGGGCTTCGTCTACCGTGAACGTGCCTACTACGAGCACCTGCTCCGCACCACGTCGCCTGAATTCACCAAGCTGATGATGGCCAAGATCGACATCCCGGCCTACCGCAAATCCATCACAGAGCGCCTGGCCAAGGAATCGGCCACCGCAGCGGAGCTCCGCCGCGAGGTGGAGGAAACCGGCAGCAAGAAGAAAGCCAACCGGCTCAAGGTGGTCCAGGACCTGGTGGACAGCTACGAGCGGAGCCTGAAGGACATCGAACGGTTCCCCGACTCCGTGGGGACCGCCACCGTGGCCGCCATCCACTTTGTCTGCTACGGCGACGAGGTAGTGTGCGTCATCGGCGGCACCGTGCAGGACTACATCTACTTCAACGGTGCAACCTCCCTTTACTGGGGCATGATGCTGCACGCGCTGGAGAAGGGATACCCGCGCTACAACTTCTACGGCACCTTCGGCATTTCCGGGCAGGACGAGGAAGGCCACGGCGGGTACGAATTCAAGAAGGGATTCGGTGGGGAAGTGGTCCAGTTGGTGGGTGACTTCGTCCTGCCGGTGCGTCCTGCCGTCTTCCACGCCAATCGGCTGGCCCGGTCCGCGGTTGCAGCTGCCCGCACCGTGCTGGGCAAGCTGCCGCTGAAGCGCGCAGCCTGACCATCAACCAACCGCGCACTATCAAACAGCGCATCATCAAGCGACCGCGCATTACTAACCAATGCGCACAGGGAGGAAGCGGGCATGAACGACCGGCCCGAACAGCCAGGGTACCGGCCTAGTACTGACGGCCTGCCCAAAACCCAACCGCTGACCCCTGCGCAGCTCCGCCAGGATGCCGCCGCCAGGCGAATGATCCGACGCTTGGTGCAGGGCGAGAATCCGCCTACGGCCCCCTTGAGCATCGTTGACCGCCTGGCCGGCAGCCCGTATGCCAACCCCACCATCCAGGTGGGCGGCGTAGACCAGTCCGCGCGCAAAACCCTCGACTTTGCGCTGCACCTGGCAGAGACCATGTTCCGCTACGGTGCCGGGGCGCTGGAGGTGGAAACCAGCATCATCGCTGTTACGGCCGCCCTGGGGCTGAAGAACATCGAGGTGGACATCACCAACCAGTCCGTCGGCATCAACTACGCGCCCAAGGACCAGACCCCCATCGCGCTGTTGCGCGTGGTGCGCTCCTGGACCAACAACTACGCCGGCCTGGCCAAGGTGCACCAGTTGGTCACGGACATCGTGGCCGGCGGTGTGGGCCGCGACGAAGCGATCCGCAGGCTCAACGAGGCCATCACCAGCCCCAAGCCGTACCCGCGCTGGATGGTCACTGCCGCGTTCGGTGTTTTCGCTGCGGTGTTCGTGGGGGTGCTGGGCGGGGGCCCGGTGTCCTCGATCATCGCGTTTGTGGCCAACATCGGCATCAGCCTGCTGGCCAGGCAGCTGGGCCGCTGGCGGGTCCCTGACTTCTTCATCACCGCCAGTTGCTCCTCCGTGGTCACCATCCTGGCCCTCCTGCTGTGGCAGTTCGGGCTAACCGCATCGCCGTCCATCGTGGTGGTGGGCGGCATCCTGCTGCTCCTGCCCACCGGGCGCCTCGTGTCCTCTGTGCAGGACGCCATCAACGGCTTCCCCGTGACGGCGGCAGGACGGTTCCTGTCCACGCTGCTGACCTTTGGCGCCATCGTGGCAGGAATTGCCGTTGCCTTCGTGGTGGGGGAGCTGACCGGGCTGCAACGCATCGACGTCACGCAGACGTTCCCGCCTGCCTACGATCTCTGGGTCCTCGTTGTCTTCGTTGCCGCGGCGGTGATGGCCATCGGCGTCACGGAACAGACCACGTGGAAGCTGCTGCTGCCCACGGCGGCCGTTGGCGTGGCCGGTTACCTGGTGCTGCTCGGCTGCGGTCTGCTGGGGATTGGCGACCGGTTCTCACCGGCCATTGCCGCCGTCGTCATTGGCCTCCTGGCCAGGGTGGTGGCCCTGCGGATGGGCGCGCCGCAGCTGGTGGTCGCCGTACCCGCAGCACTGATCCTGCTGCCGGGCCTCACGATCTTCCGCTCCATGTACGTGCTCACCGTTGAAGAAGCCGAGATCCTGGCCGGCGCCGGAGGCATGCTCAGTGCCGGTGCCATTGTGCTGGGCACAGCCGGCGGCATCGTCCTGGGCGACGTCCTGGCACGCCCGCTCACCCGGAGCCTGGCCAGCAACGAGCGGCGCCGGGCACGCCGCCGCTAGCCGCGGTGGTGCCGCCACTAACCCACGCGGCACCGCGGCTGGATCCGGCCTACAGAATCTGCCCGACCGGCAGCTTCTTCTCGGCCTGGAACACATCCTCCACCCGGCCCTGCGCCCAGTACCCCGAAAGGGACACCTGCCGGCGCTCCAGGCCCCGCTGCTTGAAGAGCACCTCGCGCAGTGCCTTCATGTACCCGCGCTCGCCGTGGGCAAAGACATCCACAGTGCCTGCCGGCCACTCGGCCCCGGCCACGGCCCTCACCAGCAGATCGCTGGACCCTGCCGGAACGCCGTTGCGCGGCAGCCAGGTGATCGCCAGGCCGGCAGGGGCGGAGATGGACTGGATGTCGGCCTCGGAACCGACCTCCAGGAAGGCCAGGCCGGTTGCCGCTGCCGGCAGTGACTCAATGCAGGCGGCGATGGCTGGCAGGGCTGCTTCGTCACCGGCAAACAGGTACCAGTCCGCGTCCGGGTTGGGGTTGTAGGCGCCGCCGGGACCGGTGAAGGTGAGCGGGTCACCGGCCTGGGCCCCGGCCGCCCAAGGACCTGCCAGTCCTTCGTCGCCGTGGACTACAAAGTCGATGGCGAGCTCCCGGGCCTCCGGGTCAACCCAGCGCAGCGTGTAGGTGCGCGTGAAGGGCCACTGTTCCCGCGGCATGGTCTCCCGGATGGCCCAGAGATCAAGGGGAGAGGGGTACTGGACGCCGGGCTGCGGAAAGACGATTTTCACGTACCGGTCCACGAACCCGTTGTTGGTGAAGTCGCTGAAGCCCTCGCCGCCGGCCACGATCCGGACCATGTGCGGCGACAGCTGCTCCTTGCGCAGCACCTTCAGGTTGACCTGTGGGCGGCTCTTCTTGGTGGCGCTGGTGGCGGCAGGGACAGTGCTCATAAGGCAAGCCTAAGCTAGGGCGACGGCGGCAGTTCCCAGGTTACGTCCAGCGCACCCTGTTCCCGGAGCAGTTGGTTGACGCGGCTGAACGGCCGGGAGCCAAAGAACCCGCGCGAGGCAGACAACGGACTGGGGTGGGCGCTGCTGACGGCGGGGGCTCCGGCCAGGAGCGGCCGAACGCCCTCGGCCTCCTTGCCCCACAGCACTGCCACCAGCGGCATCCTGGACCCGTCCGCAGCCTTGCGGTTGGCCAGCGCGGTGACTGCCGCCGTCGTGATCTCCTCCCAGCCCTTGCCGCGGTGGGAACCCGCCGCCCCAGCCCGGACCGTGAGTACCCGGTTCAGGAGCAGCACGCCCTGTTCCGTCCATGCCGACAAGTCACCGTGGACGCGCGGCGGAATGCCCAGGTCAGATTCCAGCTCGCGGTAGATGTTCACCAGGCTGCGGGGAAGGGGCCGGACGTGCGGCTCAACGGAGAATGACAGCCCGACGGCGTGTCCCGGCGTGGGGTAGGGGTCCTGCCCGACGATGAGCACCTTCACGCCCGCGAGGGGCTGGCGGAAGGCGCGCAGGACGTTCGACGGCGGTGGGAGGATTTGGTGCCCGGAAGCCTCTTCGCCTGCCAAAAATGCGAGCACCTTCCGGAGTTGGCCTTCCACGCTGTGGAGGGCCGCGGCCCAGTCCGGAGCCATGAGCTCTGCCAGCGGGAATTGGGCCAGGTCCGCAAAGCTGATGGCCTCCGCCGGGTCCTGCTGCAGCTCGAACAGCGCATCCGATTCAAACATCGTTCCATTGTTGCAGGCACCGCAAATGACACTCGTGTTATTCGGCCGGTAGCATAGGGGTAAGACATTGACCCTAACCAGCGAAGGAGTGCGCCGTGGCGGAACCGGCCCGGGAACACCTGCCGGAGCAGGATCCAGGGAAGTCCCTCCTGGCGGATTTCACCCTCCGCGAGTCCTCGCTTACCGAGCGCGAACAGCAGATGCTGGCCCTGGAACGGCAGTGGTGGAAGTATGCGGGGGCCAAGGAACAGGCCATCCGCGAACTCTTCGATCTCTCCGCGACGCATTACTACCAACTCCTCAACGCACTGATCGACCGCGAGGATGCCCTGGCCCACGATCCCATGCTGGTGAAGAGATTGCGTAGACTACGTACGTCGCGCCACCGTGCACGCACTGCCCGGCGCCTGGGATCCGACGCTTAGACGCCCCAGGCCGGGACAACAGCCGCAATCAACAAGGATGTCCTTCCACCATGACCAGATACGCCCGCGATGAATTCGACAAGGTCCCGGAGACCGCGTCGCGACAAGGTGTCCACCGGACGGCCTCGGCCCCGTCCCGCGTACGGCTGTGGCCCATCTTGGCGGTGGGCGTGGCCGCCCTGGCCATTGGACTGGTCTCCTTCCTGATCCTTCCCAAGCTCGGCTTCAACACCACCGCCAGCCAGGCGTCGGCAACCGTTGAATCAGCCCCGCTGGCCGGAACCGGATCCACCCCTTCGCCCACCCAGGCATCGTCTGCGCCGGCGTCAGTCCCGGCGCCGTCCGCCTCGGCCGTACCAACCCAGGGCAGCGAGCCTGAGCCCACTGCTTCCGCCACCCAGCAGGCCGTCGTCGACAAGACCCAGGCAGTGGCGGTTTACAACGCTGCCGGCACCGCAGGACTGGCCAGCCGTGTGGGCGGAACGGTCCAGGCTGACGGTTGGCGGCTCGGCCAGGTAGGCAACTGGTCCGGCGCCCCGCAGAAGTCCTCCGTGATCTTCTATGCCGGCCCGCAGCAGCTGGCCAGCGCGCAGGAGCTTGCCGGACTGTTGAACATCCCCACTGTGGTGAACAGCACCGAATTCCAGGTACCGCTCGTGGTGGTGCTCGGCCCGGGTTACCGGTAGCCGCAAGCCCTCCATCTACTCCGGCCCGCCCCCGAGGCCGGGCCCCAACGGAAAGAGTTGTCCATCATGGCACTGGGAACCGTGAAATGGTTCAACGCTGAAAAGGGCTACGGCTTCATCACCGTTGACGGCTCCGGTGACGACGTTTTTGTCCACTGGTCCGCGATCCAGGGGGAGGGTTACCGGGCCCTGGCCGAGGGGCAGCGGGTGCAGCTGGAGGTCGGCGAGGGCGAAAAGGGCCCCCAGGCGGAAAACGTACGGCCCGCGCAGTGACGATGCCCCACCATTCCCCAGCGCGTGCCTTGGCAGGACTCGCCCTTTCCCTGGCAGGCCTCCTTTCCATGACGGCCTGCGCCGGCACCGGCGGCAACGCCAGGACAGAATCCGCGGAGGCCTCCGGCGACGGCGTTCTGCGGGTGGGCTTGATCCTTGACAACACCGGCGACAACGCCTTCCTCAACGCACCCCAGCTGGCCGCAGCCAAAGCGGCCATCCAGGACATCAACGCCGCCGGCGGACACAAAGGCCGGCCCGTGGAGCTGCTGCCGGTGCACCCGGACCAGGACACTGCAGCCCAGGCCAAGGATCTGGCGGCTGCCAAGGCGGACATAGCCATCGGGCCCACGGACTCCAGCCATGCAACCGCCGCCGTGGACATCCTGTCCCGGGCCCACGTGCCGCTTATCTCCCCGGCCAACACTGCTGCCGGCCTCTCGACGAGCGCCAGCGGAGGCTACTATTTCCGAACCGCCGCAGCCGACGTCGCACAAGGGCCCGTGCTGGCCAAGCTCGCAAAGGACGCCGGGGCCGCCAGCATCAGCGTGCTCTACCAGGAGGGTTCCTACGGCAAGGACCTCTCCGCCGCGGTCACCGAAGCTGCCCAACAGTCCGGGCTTAAGGTCCTGCCCGGGGTGGGCTTCAAACCGGGGGATGCCGCCGAAGCCGCACGCTCCGTTGCGAAAGCCACTCCGGACGCCGTCGTCCTGGTGGCCAGGGATGGTGCGCAGGGCGCATTGGCAGAGCTCCACGACGCCGGCCTCAGCGGTTCGAAGTTCATCCTCAGTGACGGCGCCTTCGCCCGCTACGGATCCGGTCTGCCGGCGCGGGCCCTCGAAGGCGCCCGCGCCGTCGTCCCCGGCCAGCTCCCCACGGCAGCCTTCCAAGGGAAACTGCTGGCGGTGGACGCCTCCCTGAAGGACGTCTCCTACGCTGCCGAAACCTATGACGCCGTGACGTTGGCGGCACTCGCTGCGGCCCGGGCGCAGGATGACGCGGGGCGGTCCATCGCCGCGAACCTCATCGCGGTCTCGGGCGGAACTGCCCCCGGGGCGGGTACGCCGCAGGCTCCTTGCCGGAGTTACAAGGAGTGCCTTGGCGGCCTCGCCGCCGGCCCGGACATAAACTACGACGGCGAATCCGGCCCGGTTGCCTTCGACACCAACGGGGACATCACCACAGCTGCCTTCTCGGTCTTCACCTATGGGGCGGACAACAACCCCAGCCCCACCGGGCATGAAACAGCCGGACACTCCGGCTGATCGCCCTGGGCGAAGCCACTGCGGCCAGCGCCTTGTCCGCGCGTCTTATCGCTTGCACTCTAACCTGGGGAGTGCTAATTATTGAGTTAGCACTCTGACGTACCGACTGCTAAAGCAAAGCCTGGTTCCGGCCGGCGGCGCCCTGCATCGGCCGAGGAGCGAAAGAAACACCTCACTTCAGTGAGATCCCTGCGCGGAGGCATACAGAGGCCGCCGTTAAAGGATCGTCCGTCGCGGGCACTGCAGCGAAGGTTCATTCTTAACGACTGTCCCGAAAGGACTACTGCCGTTATGGCCAAGATCATTGCATTTGATGAAGAGGCACGCCGCGGCCTTGAGCGTGGCCTGAACACCCTCGCCGACGCCGTTAAGGTCACCCTCGGCCCGCGTGGACGCAACGTCGTCCTCGAAAAGAAGTGGGGCGCCCCCACGATCACCAACGATGGTGTTTCCATCGCCAAGGAGATCGAGCTGGACGATCCCTACGAGAAGATCGGCGCAGAGCTGGTCAAGGAAGTTGCCAAGAAGACTGACGATGTTGCCGGCGACGGCACCACCACGGCAACCGTCCTGGCCCAGGCACTGGTCAAGGAAGGCCTGCGCAACGTTGCCGCCGGCGCCGACCCGCTGTCCCTCAAGCGCGGCATCGAGAAGGCCGTTGACGCCGTCACCGCCGAACTGCTGAACTCCGCCAAGGAAATCGAAACCAAGGAAGAGATCGCGGCCACCGCCTCCATCTCCGCCGGTGACGACGAGATCGGTGCCCTCATCGCCGAAGCCCTGGACAAGGTGGGCAAGGAAGGCGTCATCACGGTCGAGGAGTCCAACACCTTCGGCCTGGAGCTCGAGCTCACCGAAGGCATGCGCTTCGACAAGGGCTACATTTCCGCCTACTTCGTCACCGACGCAGAGCGCCAGGAAACGGTCCTTGAGGACCCGTACATCCTGATCGTCAACTCCAAGATCTCCAACGTCAAGGAACTGGTTGCTGTCCTGGAAAAGGTCATGCAGTCCAACAAGCCGCTGCTGATCATCGCCGAGGACATCGAGGGCGAGGCACTGGCCACCCTGATCGTCAACAAGATCCGCGGCACCTTCAAGTCCGTCGCCGTCAAGGCCCCGGGCTTCGGTGACCGCCGTAAGGCCCAGCTGGCCGATATCGCCGTCCTCACCGGCGGCCAGGTCATCTCCGAAGAGGTTGGCCTCAAGCTGGAGAACGCCGGCCTGGAGCTCCTGGGCCAGGCCCGCAAGGTTGTCGTCACCAAGGACGAGACCACCATCGTCGAAGGTGCCGGCGACGCCGACCAGATCGCAGGCCGCGTGTCCCAGATCCGCGCCGAGATCGAGAACTCCGACTCCGACTACGACCGCGAGAAGCTGCAGGAGCGCCTGGCCAAGCTGGCCGGCGGCGTTGCAGTCATCAAGGCCGGTGCCGCCACCGAGGTTGAACTCAAGGAGCGCAAGCACCGCATCGAGGACGCAGTCCGCAACGCCAAGGCTGCAGTTGAGGAAGGCATCGTCGCCGGTGGCGGCGTGGCCCTGATCCAGGCCGGTGCCAAGGCATTCGCCAACCTTCAGCTGTCCGGTGACGAAGCAACCGGCGCCAACATCGTCCGCGTTGCCATCGACGCGCCGCTGAAGCAGATCGCCTTCAACGCCGGCATGGAGCCGGGTGTGGTTGTCGACAAGGTCCGCGGCCTGCCCGCCGGCCACGGCCTCAACGCCGCAACCGGTGAGTACACCGACCTGCTGGCTGCCGGCGTCAACGACCCCGTCAAGGTGACCCGCTCTGCCCTGCAGAACGCAGCTTCCATCGCCGGCCTGTTCCTGACCACCGAAGCAGTGGTTGCTGACAAGCCGGAGAAGGCTGCTGCCCCTGCCGGCGGCGACGACATGGGCGGTATGGGCGGCATGGGCGGCTTCTAAGCCTCCCGGCCGGGGAACCCCTCCCGCCAACAAAAAATGCGGCGCCCTCCTGGTGAGGGGGCCGCATTTTTTGTGCCTGGGGAAGCGCCCGTCCGGGGCTCTACTTCCGGGCCGAATCCAGCATCCCCTGGACTTCCTTCTTGAAGGCCTCCGCGGCAGCCTGCGGGGTGAGGCGGTCATACAACACTTCATCCGTGTAGCGCTTGATGACGTTCTGGACGCTGCCCGCACCCACTGGTGGAACCGGGGGCGCATCCTTGATATCCGGAGCGATGTCCTTCAGGAAGTTGACCACCGTGGTGTCGGCCGGCTTCAGTGAGGGCGTAATGCCGGCGACGATTTCGCTGTTGGTGGGCACGCCCCTGTCCGTCATGAGGATGGCGCCGGCTTCGGGGCTGTTGGTGAGGTAGTTGATGAATTCGGCTGCCTGCTGGGCATGCTTGGAGCGGGAGGAAGCGGACCAGAACATGGTGGGCTTGTAGTACATGCCGTTTTCGGCCGAGGCGCCGTCAACGCTCGGGGCACGCAGCATCTTGATGTTGCTGCCGGTGGTGGCTTCCAGCGAACCCAGTTGGTTGGTCCACCACCAGGCCATGCCTACCCGGTTGGTGCCGAAGAGGCTCTGCTCAAGGCTCGCTCCTGCGTCTTCCGTCGCTACGTTTGCCGGCGGGCTGGCCTTTGAATCGCGCTGCTCCTTGAGCCGCTCCCAGAAGGAGGCAGCCGTGGCGGTCTCGAAGTCGAGCTTGCCGTCCTCCGAGTACAGGTTCTCGCCGTGCTGGCGGAGCCAGATGATCAGGTCGGCCTCGTTGCTGCCGTACGCGGCTCCATAGCTCTTTCCGTCGCCTGCGGCGCTGATCTTCGCCGCAGTGTCCATGAAGTCCTTCCACGTCCACGTCTTGTCGTCGGGAACCGGAACGCCTGCCGCCTGGAATACCTTGGTGTTGGCCATGATGACGTAGGCGTTCTGGCCGGTGCTCAGTCCGTACTGCGCGCCATCGTACTGGCCTGAGGCGAGTGCCTCCTTGTCCAGCTTGGACGTGTCGATGCCTTTCTGCTTGGACAGGTCCAGCAGCGCCCCGCGGCCCCCGTATTCGGCAATGTACTTCTGGTCCATCTGGATGACATCGGGCGCATCGTTGGCGGCGGTCTTGGTTGCCAGCTTGTCCCAGTAGCTGGACCATTCGCCCGGCTCGGCCTTGATCTTGATGTTTGGGTGGGACGCTTCGAACGCGGCGATGACCTTGTTTGTCTGTCCGTTCAGGTACTCGTTGCCCCACCAGGCGAACCGCAGGGTCACCTGACCGTTGTCGCCTGAACCGCCCGAGCCGCCGGCGGCACCGCAGCCCGTGGCCAGGATGGACAGAGCCACGGCCGCAGCGCCAAGCTGAAACCTCCGGCGGCTTACGACTGGAATCGTCATTGATGTTCCTTTCGGTTGGTTCCGTCACGCTCTGGCAGCTTTGCGAGCTGAAGAAGCTGCGCCTCAGAAACCGTTTTCTCGAGTTATGGTGCGATTCTTTCGCGTGGTCTACATCCCCGTCAAGGCTTTTCGGTAAGCGTTTTCCGAAAATTGCGCGCGTAAGGCTGCCGGCGTGGGACGCGCAGCCCGAGGCCGCGGCAGCCCCAGCAAAATGGGCTGCAGTAAGGCGGCCGCAACCCATTGCCGGCTGCTTCTGGCAGGATGGGTTGGTGACGATTACTGCAGCGGCTGACGGTTCGGCCTTGGGAAACCCTGGCCCGGCGGGATGGGCCTGGTATGTGAATGACGATTGCTGGCGGGCCGGTGGCTGGCCGCACGGGACCAACAACCAGGGGGAGCTGATGGCTGTCCTTGACCTTTTGCGCGCCACTGCGCACCTCCCCGGGGAGGACCTGCGCATCTTGTGTGACAGCCAGTACGTCATCAACTCCATCACCAAGTGGATGCCGGGATGGAAGCGGAAGGGCTGGCGCAAGGCTGACGGAAAGCCTGTCCTGAACATGGAACTGCTGAAGGAACTCGATCGCGAACTGGCCGGCCGTACCTACACCTTCGAGTGGGTCAAGGGCCACGCCGGGCACGACCTCAATGAGGCCGCCGACGAGCGGGCCAGGGCCGCGGCCACGGCTTACCAGCAGGGCGTGGCCGCACGTTCCGGCCCGGGGTTCCCCGGCGGACACCACCCGGGTGCACAGCACGACCTTTCACGCGGCCAGAACGGCCGCGAGCCTGCCCTGCACGCGCAGGCCCCCTCCGGTGTGGGCCTCCCGCCGGCCACCCTGGACATCCCGGGTACTGCCCCCGCCCAAACGCCGGCAGTACCCCGGGAATCAGCGCGCCCGGGTGCAGCAGGCGGGGCAGCGGCACGCCCGGCAGCACCCAGCACGGGTGTACCCGCAGGTGGGGCCAACCAGCGCAGATCCGTCCCCGAGCCCGTGCCGGCCTTCGATGAACTGGACCTGTTCAGCGAACTGGACGATGAAGCCCTTGAAGTGGCCGAGGCAACGCAGCGGGCCGGCTCCATCCCGCCCGAGGCGCTGGTGGAGGAACTCGAACGCGAACTCCTGGGGCCGCTGGTGCGGGGGGACATTGGCCGGACCGCGGTCCTTCTGCACCCGGACTTCATGGAGATCGGCAGCTCGGGAAGGGTCTGGACCCGGGACGCCATGATGATGGCCCTCGAGGAGGACCCCGGCGAGCGGACCGACATTGAAATCCTGGGTGCAGACCGCATCGGCACCAGCGCGGTCCTGCTGACGTACCGAAGCTTCGCCCGGTCCGGCACGACGCTCCGCAGCTCGCTGTGGGTCCTGGACAGCGGCCGGTGGCGGCTGAGGTTCCACCAGGGAACCCCGGAGGCCTAGAACCGGAGTACCAGCAGGGGGCTGTGCTGGCGGAGGGGCCGCGCCCTCACGTGAGACGCCGCATCAGCTGAACCGCTGCGTGTTCCCCAGCTCCGCCTGCGCGTAGGTGGCGGCCGCAGAGGCAAGGGCGGCATTGATGGACGCCAGCGACGCTTCCACGCGGCCCTGCGTGATGGTCCATTCGGTGACGAGTGCCTGGAAGTTGGTGGCCGCGGAACCCCGCCATGAGCCCTGCAGCTCATCCAGGCCCCGCTTCATGGTCTGCACGTCAGCGCTGATCCGGTCCACGGTGGCCTGGACGTTGGCCGACTTCAGCTGCAGTAGTTCGGTGTCGACGGAAATAATGCTCATGGCTGTGCCTTTCGCTGCGGCGGGTCCCCAAGGGGTCCCGCGCCCGGCGGGTCCGGGCTGCTGTGACGAGCCTACGCAGCAGCGCCAGGCGGGAGCCATGGTCACGGCTTATATGTGGATAACCGATCCGTCGCTGCCCGCGGCCCGGGCGGCACTGTCGTCAGCGGCGTCCTGCCCGCCGTCGCTGTCACTGCCTGGTGTGTCGGCACGCCGCGGAAGGCTTACCACCAGGGTTGCGCCCCCGCCGTCGGTCTTTTCCACCCGCACCGTGCCCCCGTGGGATCCCACGATGGCTGCCACGATGGCAAGGCCCAGTCCGCTGCCGCCCGTCTCCCTGGTCCGGGAAGTGTCCGCCCGGTAGAAGCGTTCAAAGACCTTGGCCGCGTCTTCTTCCGAAATGCCCGGCCCGTGGTCCCGTACTTCGATGATGGACTGTTCTCCGCCGTCGGTTTGGCGGACCCCGACGGCCAGTTCGATGGGGCTGCCCTCCGGGGTGTAGCGCAAGGCATTGCCTACGAGGTTTCCCACCACTTGGCGCAGCTTGGCCTCATCACCAAGGACCGGTGCCGGGGCCGCTGCTCCGCCGTCGAGCCCCGTGAGCGAAATCGCCCTGGAACGGTCGCTGGCCTGGGTGTCCACCACCGCGTCATGGGCAATCAGCTGCAGGTCCACCGGCTTTTGCTGCAGCGGCCGCTGCTCATCCAGGCGGGCCAGCAGCAGCAGGTCCTCGACCATGGAACCCATGCGCTTGGCTTCGCTTTCGATGCGGCCCATGGCCGTGGCCACGTCCTCGTCCGTCGCCAGGGCACCGTGGCGGTACAGCTCGGAGAATCCACGGATGGTCACCAGGGGAGTGCGCAGCTCGTGGGACGCGTCAGCGGCAAAGCGGCGCATCCTGGCCTCCGATGCGGTCCGCGCCGCGAAGGCGGTCTCGATGTGTGCCAGCATGGCGTTCAGGGAACTGCTCAGCCGGCCCAGCTCGGTGGCAGGGTTTTCGACTTCCACACGCCGGGAGAGGTCGCCGGCGGCAATGGCGGCGGCTGTCTTCTCCACCCTGGCCAGCGGCCGGAAGGCGCGCGAGACGGTCCAGCTGGCTATGAGCGAGGCGAGCAGCAGGGTCAGCAGGCCGACGCCGGTAACCACCAGGGTGGCATGCTTGAGGACGTCGTCGACGCTCTCCAGGGGCAGCCCGATCACCACCACGGACGTGGTGGGTCCGTTCTGGACGGTCACCGCCACCACCCGCCAGTTTTCGCCGTCCGTCCCGCGGACCTGGAAGGGAGCCAGCTGGAGCGCCTGGGCCTGTTCCACCGAAATGTTGCTGATGTCCGGATGGTCGTCCGGGTCCCCGCCGAAGGTGTACGGCTGCTCACCCGGGGTGAAAAGCATCAGGGAGTAGTCAGTGGGGATTGGGCTGGGTGCCTGCAGCTGGGTGAACGAGCGTTGTTTCCGGGCAGAGTCGACGGCGGCGTTGAGTTTGTCGTCCACCTGGCCCTGGAGGTAGGTGTGGAGGAGGGTCAGCGTCACGGCTCCGGTCACCGTCAGGGCCACGATCAGGAGGGCCATGATCATGGCCACCAGCTGCGACCTGAGCGAGGCCGACTTCCACCGTTTGAGCAAGGTCAGCGCTTTTCGGCCGTCCGCAGCACGTAGCCCACGCCGCGCTTGGTCTGGATCAGGGCCGGTGCGTCGGGGTCGATGTCCACCTTCCGCCGCAGGTAGGAGATGTAGGACTCAACAATGGACGCATCGCCATTGAAGTTGTACTCCCAGACGTGGTCCAGGATCTGCGACTTGGACAGCACCCGGTTGGGATTGAGCATGAGGTAGCGCAGCAGCTTGAACTCCGTGGGGGAGAGCTCGATGACCGTGCCGCCGCGCCGTACTTCGTGGGCGTCGTCGTCGAGTTCCAGGTCGTCCACGCGGATCACGGCGTCGTCGTCCAGCAGGGGCTGGGTCCGGCGGAGCACCGCCCGGATGCGCGCCACCACTTCATCCAGGCTGAAGGGCTTGGTGACGTAATCGTCCCCGCCCACGGTCAGTCCGGTGACTTTGTCCTCGGTGTCGTCCTTTGCCGTCAGGAAGAGGACGGGAAAGTGCTTCCCGGAGGCGCGGAGCCGGCGGGTGACAGTAAATCCGTCCATGTCGGGGAGCATGACGTCAAGCACGGCCAGGTCAGGGGCGTGGGTGTCGGCCGCGGCCAGGGCATCGCGCCCGTTTGCTGCGGAGACCACTTCAAAGCCGGCGAACCGCAGTGACGTGGAAAGGAGCTCGCGGATGTTGGGTTCATCATCAACGACGAGCAGCCTGGCTTCTGGACCGTTCTTGTTCATGCTCCCATCATGCTCCCAGTCTCTGGGAGTTGTCTGGATATTCGTTGTGAGCATGATGGGCTTGGCCTTACCAGCCCATGGTTCCCGGTTCCCCCTTGAACGGGCCCACAACCCGGCTGGTGATCCAGCCGCCGTAGAAGCGGCCCGGCTGTGCAGTGACCCGCTCACCGTCCACCTCGCAGTAGTCCATCCGGCCCGGGTAGACGGCGACCCTGCCGGCCAGCGCCTCAAAACCTGGCGCCGGCTCGGGGTAGGACCACGCGGCGCTGTCCGCTTCCTTCCCGCCGCCGCAGACGGTCAGGTACTTCGCAGCGCCCTTGAACTCGCAGAAGCTGCTGCCCGAGGACGGCTCCAGCGCGCCGGCGGCAAATGCCGACTCAAGGACGTAGTACACGGGCGGGTGGCTGGTCTCCAGGACCCGCAGTGAATCCGTGGTGTCGAGGATCAGCTCCCCGCCCAGGACAATGCGGATGCGCTCGCTGCTGGCTTCGATCCGGGGCGGGCGGGGGTAGTCCCACACCGATTCCTGCCCAGGGCCGGGGGTGGCACGAACGATTCTTGTAGTCATACTTACAGTCTGAGTCCAGCAGCCCCTTTGTGCATCAGGGAACCCAATTCGTGGAAAGAACGTTCAGCCCCTGCCGTCTTCCGCAGCCTGTGGCGCCGGAATACAGTGATGCTTGCCGGGCACCTGCGCCCGGCGCACCAGCGTTCCAACGGTTCCCCCCGGAGTGCATGCATCCGCCGGCGGGAGCCGCGCCAACACCGGTAGTTATTGGATAGTTCCTGACCCAATGAAGGGGATAGATCATCATGACTGACTTGAGCGCCACCGAAAACGCAGCCGCAGGCGACCGCACGATCCGGGACTGGGCAGACCTTGCCGAGGAGATGTGGTCCTATCTCACTGGCAAGGGTGCAGCGATCAATTACCAGTTCATCGACATGACCGTCGAAGTTCCGCGGGATATTGGCCCCGACGCGCCGCGTGCCACCTGGAAGCTCAATGGCAGCCTGCGGGTCACCACCAGCGACCGGGACGTTTCCGGGCCGGACGCGAACCGCGGCTGACCAAAATGGCGGAGAACCGTCTGGACGTTGATCTGGACTTTTCGTACACCGATGAATCCGGTGTGGTCACATCGGGCAGGGCCAGGGCCGCGGGAACGGAAGTGACTGTGTCCCTTGAGGAGCTGGCACCGTTGACCGGCAGCGGCCTGCCGTCGATGGATGAGGTCAAGCCGCTGGCGGAGATGCTCGCCCGCAAGGGGCTGACCGTCACCCTGGCCGGCCCCGACGGCAACATCGTCAGCCTGGGCAAGGTGGACAGCCCTGCTTCGCAACGGCTGGTGACGCGCTCACCCCACATCAAGCTGGGCAAACTCGGCTCCCTGCTCCCGCTGGTCAGGCAGGGCAGGCGTGGGTCCAAGGGGGTACCGCTGCTGCCGCCGTCCACACCTTTGCCATTGGTCCCCACGGTCCAGCGGAACATTGTCCGCCGCATTACCACCACCCATTACGCCAGGGGTGGTGGACGGCCGCGCCTGATCTTCGTCCAGGACGCCGCCACGTGGACGGGGCAGATTCCGCGGGAGGTAGCCCTCACGGGAGATGTCACGACCATCGGCAGCGGCGATGGATCCGATGTCCAGCTGGAGGGTTTGGAGGCACTCCACGCCGAAATTGTGCACGACGACCAGGACGAATACGTGCTGGTACCGCATGCGGACGTCAGCGGCAGTGTCCGCCGCAACGGGCCCTCCGTGCTGCGGACAGGTGCCAGGATGCAAATGGGGCAGTGGTGTCTGGCATTTTTCCGGGAGGAATTCGCTGACCACGGACGTCCCTTTGGCGGGCGCAGCGGCGGGGAACTTGCCTACGAACGCCCCCAGCTGGACCCGCGGACAGGAACCATGGAGCGGGACAGCTCGGAATACATCCGCTAGGAGGGCGCCCGCGGCGGATCAGTCGGCTGCGGCAACGTCCTTGGCGTCCATGATCCGGTACGCATACCCCTGCTCTGCCAGGAACCTCTGGCGCTTGGCGGCGAAGTCCTGGTCCAGGGTGTCGCGTGCCACGAGGGAGTAGAAGCGCGCCGCCCGGCCGTCTTTCTTGGGCCGCAGCAGCCGGCCCAGCCGTTGGGCCTCCTCCTGCCGGGATCCAAAGGAGCCCGAGACCTGGATGGCCACCGAAGCCTCAGGCAGGTCGATGGAGAAGTTGGCCACCTTGGACACCACCAGGGTTTGCAGTTCTCCCGCGCGGAACAAATCAAAGAGCTTCTGCCGTACCTTGACCGACGTGTCGCCCTTGATGACGGGCGCCTCCAGGCGCTCGCCGAGCTCATCCAGCTGGTCGATGTACTGGCCGATCACCAGCAGCTGTTCACCCGTGTGCCGGGCCACCAGTTCCTCCACCACCCGGGTCTTGGATTCGGAGGTGGCGCAGAGCCGGTACTTGTCGGCGTCATCGGCCATGGCGTAGGCGACGCGTTCGTCCTTGGGCAGGTCCACCCGGACCTCAACGCAGTCCGCGGGTGCGATGTAGCCCTGGGACTCGATGTCCTTCCACGGCGCGTCGTACCGTTTGGGACCGATCAGGCTGAAAACCTCGCCTTCGCGGCCGTCCTCCCGGACCAGGGTGGCAGTCAGCCCAAGCCGCCGGCGCGCCTGCAGGTCTGCGGTCATCCGGAAGATCGGTGCCGGAAGGAGGTGGACCTCGTCATAGATGATCAGTCCCCAGTCATGGCCGTCCACCAGTTCCAGATGGGGATAGATGCCGCCCCGCTTGGTGGTGAGCACCTGGTAGGTGGCGATGGTTACCGGCCGCACCTCCTTGAGGGCGCCGGAGTATTCACCCACCTCTTCCTCGGTAAGGGAGGTGCGCCGGAGCAGTTCGTCCTTCCACTGCCGGGCGGCGACGGTGTTGGTGACCAGGATCAGTGTTGTGGTGGAACCGGTGGCCATGGCCGCGGCGCCCACCAGGGTTTTGCCGGCGCCACAGGGCAGCACCACTACTCCGCTGCCGCCCGCCCAGAAGTTCTCGCTGGCCAGACGCTGATACGGCCGAAGCTGCCACCCGTCTTCATTGAGCGAAATCAGGTGCGGGGTGCCGTCCACATAACCGGCCAAGTCCTCCGCGGGCCAGCCGAGCTTCAGCAGCAGCTGCTTGAGCTGCCCCCGCTGCGAGGCGTGCACCACCACCGTCTCGCCGTCGATCCTGGGTCCCAGCAGCGGGGCGATCTTCTTGGCCCGGATCACTTCCTCCAGGACGGGGTAGTCATCGGTCCGCATGACCAGCCCGTGGCGGGGGTCCTTTTCCAAGCGCAGCCGGCCGTACCGGGACATGGTTTCTTCGACATCGATCAGCAGTGAATGCGGCACAGGGAAGCGGGAGTATTTCAACAGCACGTCCAGTACCTTTTCGGCGTCCAGCCCGGCGGCACGGGCGTTCCACAGGCCCAGCGGGGTAAGCCGGTAGCTGTGCATGTGCTCGGGCGCACGTTCCAGCTCGGCGAAGGGCGCAATGGCGTGCCGGGCTTCGGTGGCCAGCTCGTGGTCCACCTCGAGGAGGATGGTCTTGTCGCTTTGGACGATCAGGGGTCCGTCGGTCACGCGGGGGGAATCCTTTACTGGCGCAGTTCCTCTGCGGCCTCGATGTCGATGATGCGGTGGACGGAGAGGACCCGTTCGGTGTCCTTGGCCGGATCGAACACGCGGACCCTGCCCCCGCTTACTGATAGCGGAACAACAACTTCCAGGCTGGCATTCCCCAGGTTGTCCACCACGTTCATGTTGATCCGCTGCTTGAGCCGGATGGCCCTTTGCAGCGCCTCAAGCCCCAGCTGCGTGGCAACCTCGCTGCCGCTCGCTGCTCCGGGGTGGTGCCCGACGGCGGTGCCGGCTTGCCGCAGCACGTCCAGCTGCGCTTCCACCTCCTCAGCCGCGGGCGCCATCCGCGGGGCGGTGTACACCGGGCGCAGGCTCTCGTGGGGTGCAGAGGGCCGGCGGAGGTGCGCTGCGGGTTCGGCCCCGTCCACCGACGGGGAGAGGCCCAGGCTGCGGAGCACGGCGGCAAGCTCGCGGGGCGGCGCGGAGGACGCGACAACCGTGGGGGCCAGCCTGACAAGGCCCAACTGGGCAGCCTTGGGTCCCGCCAGCAGGTCCGTGAGCGCGGTTTCATCCTCGCTGTGGATGAAGCTCGCAGCCTGGCCCACGTGCAGTCTGCCGTGCCGCGAAGCGGTGTCCTCCACCAGGTACTGCAGCGGCTGGGGAACCGCCGTGGCCGAGTGCTCCCGGAGGAATGCCAGCAGGCCGGCGGCGTCGTAGCCGCCGTCCAGTGCGCGTTTGATCGACTCCGCGGAGAACCGGTAAATGGTGGCAGGACCCTGCCCCTCGGCGTCGGCCATTCCCTGGAGCTGTTCCGTCAGTGCAGGGGAGAGGTAACCGGGAGCAACAGCGGTCAGGTCAGCCTGCAGCAGCACGTGGTTCAGGGCGGCGGGCAGATGTTCGCCCAGAATGGCAAGGGCGGCATCGGGGTCGTCCTCCGCGAAGGCGCTCCCCAGCTGGCTCAGGGCCCCGGAGCCCACCAGGCCCAGCATTTCAGCCTCGGCAAGGACGCCCCGGATCAGGGAACTGAACCGCCGGGCCATCCGCGGCTGGGACCATTCGGCGCGCTGCAGCACCGCGGCGGCATCAAGGACGGGCGCGCCACCGTCGCCGTCCTCGGCTTCCCGCGTCAGCTCAAGCAGGATTTCCAGGATGCGTTTGCGGACCACCGGGGCATCCGGGCGCTGGGCCCCGGCGGACAAGGCGGCGATCGTGGTGCCGGAGGCCGAGCGGGCGGCCGCCGCCCCAGGCGCTGAATTGACGGGTTGGCCCACCATGGAGGGCACGCGCTCGCTGGCCAGCCAGGCGTTCACCAGCCACAGCCATTGTTCCTGCCGGGGCAGGACCAGCCACTCCAGCTCCGGCGGCTGCACCCACGATGACGAATCGACGTCGAGGCGGATCAGGCCGGCCAGGCCGCACAGCTCCAGCAGCCGGCCCACCGCGCCCTGGTCAATGCGCAGCTGGTCGGACAGCCGCCGCAGCTCGCGGACGCCCACGCCCCCGCTTCGCAGGGTGGCCAGCGGCTGCGTCTTAACCGCATGCAACAGTTCGGAGACCAGCCGAAGGGTTTCGGAAATAGCACTCAGGGCCGCATTCCTGCGCAGCGCCGCGGTGGTGCGGCCAAGTTCGGCAACCGGCGGTGAAAGGGTGAAGTCATTGATGATTGCGCCGCCGCGCAGTGCCAGTCCCACGCTGTGCGGCAGCTCAACGTGCGCCGCGTCCAGCGGCACCAGCAGCCCGCGTGCAAGGAGCCAGTCCACGGGCCCGACGTCGGCCCCCTCCGTGGCGACCGAGGCTTTCCGTTGCGCCTGGGGGACGGCACCCATGGCCCAGTTCCGGAACTTGGCAAGCAGCGCCGTCGTCCGCTCCGGGGCCTTGGCCAGGATGTCCTGCAGGGCTTCGGGGGACGATGTCCAGTGCTGAAGCGCCAGGGCCGCCTCCATCGGCGTGGTGGCGCCGTGGATCGCGAACCCGCTGCGGTGCAGCTCGGCGACCAGCTGCACCGCCCGTTGCGCGAAGGCCGGCTGAAGGCGGACCAGCTCCGTGTAGCTCCGGCCCAGCCCTGCCGGGTAGATGCCCACCACGTCCTTGAGCGAGCCCACCGGCAGGAAGAATTGCTGGCCGGCCGCGGCAGGGGTGCCGTGCGGGGGAGCGGCGGGGTGCACCAGGGCAAGCTCCTGCAGGGTGCCGATGATCTGCTCAACGACTGCCGGCGAGGAACCGCGGATCAGCTGGTGCAGGCCTTCCGCCGAGGCGCTGTGCCCGGTGTCCGTGTTGGTGCAGAGGTGCAGGGTCTCCAGGACCTGCATCTGCGGGCGGTTGAGCCGCTCGAGGGCGCGCTGGACGCTGACGCGGGAAGTGGCGCGCGCCGCCAACGCCGCGAAATCCGGAACGGAGGGGGAGATGAGGTCCGGCCGCGCGGCGAACAACGCCCGCAGCGAATCGTCGCTGCGTGCCTCCAGTTCCATGCCGAGCGCGCGAATAAGGGACATCAGTCCAACGTTACCGCCGCTCAGCCTTTCCCGCCCGCCGACGGGCGGCGACGCCGTCCAGGACCACTACCAGCATCAGGATGAAGGCCACCGGGAGGCCGTACAGCGCGGAGTAGGTGACCCATGTGGGGGCCACCGACCCGGTGAAGGCAAGCGCCATGACCATCCCTACGGCTATGAGGGACAGCACGGCAATAACAGCGGCGAGGACCATCAGCGGCCGCCGGTAACGCGAGGGAGTCATGGACGTAACGCTACAGCGGCTGCATTGGTGGGGTTAAACACTCCCGGCGCCCTTGCGCCTGCGGCGGAACAGTGCTGGGGAAAGCGTAATGAGGGCATCCGGCAGGATAACCTTGAAGGATACAGACCAACACGGTTTGCGCTTGCCATACCTTGAACCCGCACAACAATGCGGATGCGGTGGCAGGCGGCCGTGTCTCATGACAGCAGAACGAAGAAGGTTGATTACGTGCCTACCGGCAAGGTCAAGTGGTATGACAAGGACAAGGGCTTTGGGTTCCTCGCGGGCGAAGACGGCCAGGAGGTCTTCCTGCCCAAGTCGTCGCTGCCCGAAGGGGTAACGGAGCTGAAAGCGGGCACCCGGGTGGAGTTCGGTGTGGCGGACGGCCGCAAGGGAGCGCAGGCACTGGGCCTGCGGGTGCTGGACAAGACCCCGTCCATTGCCAAGGCGAAGCGTCCCAGCGCCAAGGACCTCGCCCCGCTGGTGCAGGACCTGGTGACCGTCCTGGACAATCTGTCCGGCACCCTCTCCAAGGGCAAGTACCCGGACGGCAACAAGGGCAAGGCCATTGCTGCCGCCCTGCGCAAGGTTGCCGACGAGCTGGACGTTTAAGCGCCCATGAATCCCCAATCTGAACAGCCGGGCGCGCCAGTGCAGGAGCAGGCTGCCAAGACCCCGCCCAAGCGCAAGGCCGGCGTGCCCGTGTGGCGTACGGGCAAGCCTGACGCTTTCCTGGCCGCGGCTGTTGATGCCGCCCGGAGCGCAGTGGAAAGCATCACGCCGGCCGCCACCATCGGCGCGCACCTTGCGGCCAAGAGCGAGGGCGACCGGCTGGTGACGCACCTGTTCGAGTCCCGGCTGCCCGGCTACGCAGGGTGGCAGTGGTACGCGGTGCTGACCCGGAACTCGCGCTCCAAGGTGGTCACGGTCAACGAACTGGGCCTGCTGCCGTCCGAGGATTCCATCCTCGCCCCGGAGTGGGTGCCGTGGGCCGAGCGTGTCCGTCCCGAGGACGAACAGCCGCAGGAGCCTGAAGCGGGTGGCCACGAAACAGAGGCCCAGGAAACAGACGGCCAGGAGAACGGTGGTCCCTTGACGGCGGAACCCGCCGAGGCCGCCGACGGCCACGCTGCGGAAGGGGACCCAGGGCCGGCAGGGGAATCGGCGGACGACGACGGAGCGCAGGCAGGAGCCTAGCCGCACCTTTACCGCGAGGCCGGCCCCGCCCTTTGCCAGGCACAACGAAAACGGCGCCGTCCGGGATAAACCCGGGCGGCGCCGTCGTACGTTAAGCGTGCCAGCGTATGGACAGGGCCTGATGGTCCACTGTGCCTACTTGCGCAGCTCGCCCACCACGTAGTCAATGCTGGCAAGCAGGGCCGAGACGTCGCTGGGCTCGATGGCCACGAAGGTGGCGATGCGCAGCTGGTTGCGGCCCAGCTTCCGGTAGGGCTCGGTGTCCACGATGCCGTTGGCGCGCAGGATCTTGGCCACTGCGGCGGCGTCCACCGACTCATCGAAGTCGATGGTGGCGATGACGTTGGAGCGTTCCTCCGGCTTGGCAACGAACGGGGTGGCGAAATCGGAAGCCTCGGCCCAGCTGTAGATGCGTCCGGCTGAATCGGCGGTGCGTGCAGCTGCGAAATCCAGGCCGCCGTTGGAATTCAGCCACTGCACCTGGGCATCCAGGGTCACCAGCGTGGACAGCGAGGGCGTGTTGTAGGTCTGGTTCAGGCGGGAGTTGTCAATGGCAGTCTGGAGGTCCAGGAAGTCCGGGATCCAGCGGCCGCTGGCCTTGATGCGGGCGGCCCGGTCAAGAGCGGCGGGGGAGAACAGGCCAAGCCACAGGCCGCCGTCAGAGGCGAAGTTCTTCTGGGGCGCGAAGTAGTAGACGTCGCTCTGGGCAACGTCCACATCCAGGCCGCCGGCAGCCGAGGTGGCGTCCACCAGGACAAGCGATCCCTCGTCGACTCCGGAAACCCGCTGGACCGGGGCTGCCACACCGGTGGAGGTCTCATTCTGCGGCCAGGCATAAACGTCCACCCCGGCCTCGGCCTGTGCCATTGGTCGGGTGCCGGGCTCGGACTTGATGATCGAGGAGGCTTCCAGGAAAGGTGCCTTGTTGGTGGCCGCAGCGAACTTGGACCCGAACTCGCCAAAGGAGAGGTGCTGGGCCTTCTTCTCCACCAGGCCGAAGCTCGCGATATCCCAGAAAGCAGTGGAGCCGCCAACGCCAAGGACAACCTCGTAGCCTTCCGGGGCGCGGAAGAACTGGCTCAGCCCTTCACGGACGGACCCCACCAGGTTCTTGACCGGGGCTTGGCGGTGAGAGGTGCCGAGGATGGTTTTGGACGCTGCGGCGAGGGCATCGATCTGTTCCTGCCGGACCTTTGACGGACCGGCACCGAACCGTCCGTCCTTGGGCAGGAGGTCGGCGGGAATCGTGATGCTGGTGTCGCTCACAGGTGCTCCAATTTCGGCGGGGACGAACGCTTTGGTCCGCACGGGCGGGTTGTGGTGGCCGGCAGCCGGGCGGCGGCTGTGCCATAGGCCTTTCCCATTCTGCCTGAACAGCGGCGGTGGGCGGCAACCGGCAGCGGCAAAGTCCAGACACTGAGACAACGCGGCGGGCGTGCAAGTGTCCCGCCTGTGCAACCCTTCCGCGTGCACCTGTTGCGGCTCCCCTTGGGGCCGCAGCTATTCGGACAAAGTCAAAATAGGCTAAGCTTTCCCCCGGACTACCTCGCGGGAAGAGGCGATACGGTGGGACAACGCAAGGTACTGCGCTCGAGGAGCTGAGCTGGATGACGGATCTGATCGACACTACGGAGATGTACCTCAGGACCATCCTGGAGCTTGAGGAAGAAAACATCGTTGCCCTCCGGGCCCGTATTGCCGAGCGCTTGCGCCACTCCGGCCCCACCGTCTCCCAGACCATCGGCAGGATGGAGCGCGATGGACTCGTTGTTGTCTCTGGTGACAGGCATTTGGAGCTCACTGACACCGGGCGCAAGCGCGCCACGGAGGTGATGCGCAAGCACCGGCTGGCCGAACGCCTGCTGGCGGACGTCATCGGGCTGGACTGGGCCTACGTCCACGATGAAGCCTGCCGCTGGGAACATGTGATGAGTGAGCGGGTGGAGCGCCGCATCTACGAGATACTGGACCACCCCACCGAATCCCCGTACGGCAACCCCATCCCGGGCCTTGCCGCGCTGGGCGGCCGGCCGGCCCCCGGCTTCGGTGACGGCGCCATCAGCCTGGTGGAGGCGATGAAGAGCTACGTGCCTGCTTCCGGCGTGACCATCAGCCGCCTCGCGGAGCCGATCCAGGTGGAGCCGGAGCTGCTGTCGCAGTTGGACGAAGGCGGAATCCGGCCCGGCGCTGCAGTGGCCCTGGAGCGCGTGGGCGACTACATCTCGGTGCGGGTGGCCGGGATTGAAGGAGCGCTGGAGCTTCCGCCGGAGGTTGCCGCACACGTCTTTGTGGCCGTCAAGCAGGGCTGAAGCGAAACTTCCATACCCCGGACCTGCCCTTCCAGCCAAAGATAACGGAATTGTTACCTAGGGTCTTAAGCCCCTATAGTAGAACCAGTCGTTTGAAACTTAAGCGTTACCTGATCCGGAGCCGAGCTCTGCCAGCGGATCGGGTGCACGAGTCGTTACTGGCAGAGGCGGGGGAACCACAAGCGGCAGCGGGGGACTGCCTTGGGGTGAAGTCCGTCAGCAGCAAGCCTCTCCAGTGAAGGATTCTTCCGGGAATACCCCTGCGCAGAAGCTTGCCCTTGGCGGGCCGGGTCTTTGATCTCTCTGACCCGAATCCGACAGCTAACTCCGCAGGCTTTTCCAGAGAGGAACCCTTCTTGACCATGCAAACCCCCCGGGGACGCCGCCGTGCTGCCGGCCCCCCTTCGGCGCCGCGGGTTGTCGAAGTTGTCGCAGCGGAGCGCCCCCGCGACCTCCATCGCGACGCCCGCCGCCGCCGGGGTCCGTTCCGCCAGATGACGGAGTTTGCCGCTGCCAGCGGCATCGGCCAGAAGGCCGGCATTGCCCTGGCAGCCACCGGCCTGGTGCTGACCGTGACCGTGCCCGCCACAAGTCCCGTTATGGCCACTGATGCCGCCGGCAGCGCCCCGCTTGCAGCCTCCTCTGTCACGCCGCAGCCCGAGATCTCGGCCGACATCGGTGCCCAGATCGACTTCAGCCGGTCCGCCGTGGTGACCCAGGCGGACCCGGACGGGAAGCTAAAGCAACTGCTGAGTGCCCAGTCGGCCGGCTCCGTGACGCGTGCCGCGTCAGCCGGCACCCTGGCCGCACCGCTGGCATCCCTTGCCACCGCTTCCCCCTTCGGTTACCGGGTCAGCCCGATTACTGGAGGCTCGGGCGACTTCCACCGGGGCCAGGACTTCGTGGCGCAGTGTGGGACATCCGTCCTGGCGGCCGCCACGGGTACCGTGACCTTCGCGGGCTGGCATCAGTTCGGCGGCGGAAACCGAGTGGTCATCGACCACGGGAACGGGCTGGAAACCACCTACAACCACCTGTCGTCCTTCAATGTGAAGGTGGGCCAGACCGTCTCCCGCGGGGATGTGGTGGCGCTGAGCGGCACCACTGGTGCGTCCACCGGCTGCCACCTGCACTTCGAAGTCCAGGTCAATGGCGAAGTGGTCGATCCCATGGGCTGGTTGTAACCGAATGATTGCGCACTCTCAGATCGCCGTGACTAGCCGTGACCTGAATGTGACATTGAAACAAAACTGTTGTACCGTCTAACTCGCGTCAACTTTTCCGAAGTTGACGCTCTTGAGTGGATTGCCTAACTCTGCCACCGCTCAAGGTCCGTTCGCATTTCATCGTCTGGCAGGGGCGGGGGAACCAATTTCGGCCTTCATTCAGAAGGCCTTGGGGTTAAGTCACAAGCTTCCCAGGAAGCAGCGTGGCCGGGTGACTCCCATCCGAATCCGACAGCTCACCTCGCAGGCATTGGGAGAGGCTACCTTCGTGTCTTCACGCCATAATTCTGCGCGCCACCGTGCGCAAACGGTTCGCACCAACCCCTTGGATGCCGTTTCCAAGGCCGTGAGTGCAAATGCCGGGACCGTAGGCCGCCAGGCTGCCGTTGTGGCAGCCGCCTCGGGCCTGATCCTGAGCATGGGCCTGCCGGCCACTGCTGCTGATACCACTGCCGGTGTCTCAGCTTCCACTGAGTCCGGTTCGGCCCAAACGGCCCTCGCAGTCACCGCTGCCCCCACCGCCACGGTTTCCTTTGAACGTCCCGTGGTCAAAACCACCGCTGCTCCCAAGGTGCAGCCGGTGCGTACCCAGTCCACCGACACGGCCACCGCTGCTGCTGCTGCCGGCCAGGACGCCGCGCCGGCCGCCAAGACCGCCCAGACCGTCTCCTCGGCGGCGACCTCGGGCATCGCAGCCATCGCCTACACCGGCATCGGCCACTCGTACGTGTGGGGCGGCACCAGCCCCGTCACCGGCTGGGACTGCTCCGGGTTCGTGCAGTGGGTTTACGCCCAGGCAGGCATCAGCATTCCCCGCACCAACGCGTGGAGCATCATGACCCCCACCTCCGCGCCGCAGCCGGGTGACCTGGTTGTCCAGAACGGCGGCGCCCACGTTGGCATCTACGTCGGCAACGGCATGATGATCAGCGCACTCAACCCCTCACAGGGCACGCTGCTCCACTCGCCTGCAGCCACCGGTACCTCGTCGTACTACCACCTCAACAAATAGTTCTTGGGCTCCGTGCTCCAAGGGCTATTTCTTTGCCCAAAGCTTCTTCGCTAGAAACCACATCCCCGTTCGGGACGCGCCGGCGTACCCCCAAGATGCCGGCGCGTCCAACACACTTTGCCTGCCTACCTGCGGTTGCAAGGAAAACGAAAGAGAGAACTGATGACGACTCGTGCTACCGCACGGCACCGCGCCGAGGTCACCAAGACCAACTCGATCGCTGTCATTGCCAAGGCTGTCAGCGACAACGCCGGCGGCATGGGCCGCCAGGCTGCGGTCATCGCCGCCGCTTCCGGCCTGGTCCTGACCAGCGGCATTGCGGCCAACGCCGCCGATGCCAACGTCAAGCGCGACTCTGCTCCCGCCTCCGCGCTGGAAGTTGAATCCGCCGTCGACGCCCCGATTTCCGCCGCTTCCACCATTGCGATCAGCTTCGAGAAGCCAGCTGTGACCACCACGCCGGCCCCCGTCGTCGAGCCCGAGCCCCAGGTTCAGGTGGAGGAAGCTGCCCCTGCTCCCGCCGCCCAGCCCGTTGCCGCTCCCAAGGTCACCGCCAAGGTCGCCACCGCCGCTGCCCCGGCCGCTCCCGCAGCCCAGGCTTCTGCCAGCGGCAAGGGTGCTGCAATCCTCTCCGCCGCCTACGCCCAGCTTGGCGTCCACCAGGACTGCACCATGCTGGTGACCAACGCCCTGGCCGCCGTCGGCATCCACTTCCACGACTGGCCCGCCGGCTACCTGTCCCTGGGGGACACGGTGCCTGCTTCCCAGGCACAGCCCGGCGACCTGATCTACTACGCCGATGGTGGCGGAGGAATGGCACACATCGCTGTTTACGCCGGAAACGGCATGGCCGTGCATGGCGGCTTCAACGGCAACGACACCGTGGTCTTCAGCGCAAACGTGGGCTCCGGGCCGGTTTTCATCCACGTCAGGTAAGCACCGCATGTCCGGCACTGGCAACAGCCAGTGCTTGTCCAAGGACCCCCGCCCTCGCAGCGGGGGTCCTTGGCGTTTAAGAAGTTCCCCGCAGGGGACTGATGCCTGCCCTGCTGGGGAACGTTCCCCGCAGGGAATCCGGGCGGCGATTACCTGATTTTGCACTTCTCTGTTTACTCTTGTGATGTCGATCCATAGCCCGGACATGCCGAGGGCAGCCGGCCCTCGTGCCCCTGACGGGTGCGGCCGTGAAGAGGTAAGTGCATGCGCACTCTCGTTCTGAATGCTGGATATGAACCGCTGGCGGTCATTACTTTCCGCCGGGCGCTGGTGCTTGTGCTCACGGGCAAGGCGAGCGTCGTGGCCGAAGGGGATGACCCTGTCGTGGGACCCACGGACGTCCTGGGCCGCCCGTCCGTGATCCTCCTCAACCGGTACATCCGGCCCCGATACAACCACTCCACGGCTGTCAGCCGCAGGGGCGTACTCAGACGCGACGGCCATAAATGCGCATACTGCGGCAAGGCAGCGCATACCATCGACCATGTGCACCCCAAGTCCCGGGGCGGGGCTGACTCGTGGGAGAACCTGGTGGCAGCCTGTCTTCGCTGCAACAACGTCAAGGGCGACCACACCCCGACCGAGATGGGCTGGAGCCTGCGCTTTGTGCCGGAGCCTCCGCGCGGCACCAACTGGCAGATCAAGGAACTGGAAAAGCCCACGCCCGCGTGGGATCCGTTCCTCCTGCCCGAACGCGCCGCCTGACCTCCGCTTTCGACGGGAGTGATCGCTGCCCCGCCTGATGGCTAGGCTGGGGGAGTGCAAGAGAACAGCCTGGTTTTTGATGCCCTGATTTTGGCCGGGGGCCGGTCCTCGCGGCTGGGCGGGGTACCCAAACAGTCCCTTGTCTTCCAAGGCCAAACGCTCTTGGAACGGGCCCTGGACGCCGCAGCCGGCGCCCGCCGCACTGTCGTCGTCGGCGACAGCGCCTTCCTGCCATCCCAAAGCACAACACCCCGCCCTGTATCCCCGGCAGCCTGGCCGGCCGACGTGCTCACCTGTCGGGAAGAGCCGCCGTTCGCAGGGCCTGCCGCTGCCATCGCGGCTGGTTTGAACACCTTGGGCGAAAATGGCGGAGCGGCCCCCTTCACCCTGGTGCTGGCCTGCGATATGCCGTTGGCCTCCGAAGCGGTGGCCGTGTTGCGGAAGGCTCTTGCCGCATCTGCAGCACGCCCCGGGGGAGGCGGAGGAGGCGGCGTGATGGCCCTGGCCGGCGACGGGAAGGTCCAGCCGCTGGCGGCCTTTTACAGCACGCCCGGGTTAAAACAAGCCTGCGCGGAGTTGGCCGCACGCGACGCGTTGGTCAACGGCTCCGTCCGGGCTCTCCTTGCTAGTCTGGACGTGCAGCTTGTCACAGTCCCCGCCGGGTCCACCTCCGACGTGGATACCTGGGACGATGCTGCCGCGCTGGGGGTTGCCGCCAGGAGCCAGCGTGAATGCAAGGACCGGAGCGCGGGCGGAACTAACGTGGGAGGCAAGTCGTGAAAAGCCAGGACGAAACGCTGGAGGAATGGTGCAGGGCCCTCCTCCAGGCGTACAAGCTCGAGGACGTCCAGGTAGACATCAACGCGGTGCTGGCACTCGCCGGCGTTGCCGCCCATGCCGTTGTCCGGCCGGCCGCACCGCTTACCACCTTCATTGCCGGCTTCGCCGCAGGCCTGGCTGCCGCTCCCGGCAGGGAGCTGGACGCAGCCTCCATGGACGCGGCGCTGGCCGTTGCCCGCACCCTGGCAGCTGACTACGAGGCTGAAGCCGCCGGGACTCCCGGCGAATGACAGCAGAAGCCCAGAGCGATCCGATGGCACCGCCCGGTTCCGGGCCGGAGAATGCCGGACCGGCAGAAGCCGCCGCGGAAGAAAGTGGTACGGCTGGGGCTGAATCCGGCGACACGGAGCCGGGCGAAACCGAACCAGGGCATGCCCACCACCATCACCTGGCACACACGTGGGAAGAGGCCAGGCAGGCCGCCTACGATGCGGCCACCCCGATTCCTCCCAGCCCCGTGGCCCTGCAGATCGCCTTGGGCCGGAAACTTGACCAGGACATCGTGGCCCTCCAAAACATGCCGCACTATGCGTCCTCGGCCATGGACGGCTGGGCGGTCAACGGAAGCGGTCCATGGATCCCGGTGGAGCCGGGCACCCGGCTGGCGCCGCACCAAGCCAGTCCCATTGCCACCGGCGGCCTGATTCCCGCGGGTGCCAAGGCGGTCCTACGTACCGAGAGTGCAGTCCTCGGCCGGGACGATGAGGGCCCGGTGGTGATGGTCGGAGGCAAGGCCAGGCCGGGCGAACCCCGCGCGGGCGAACACATCAGGAAGGCCGGGGAGGAAGCCCTTGAAGGGGACGTCCTGGTCAAGGCCGGGGTGGAACTCAACCCGGCACACCTGGCCCTGGCGGCACTGGCAGGCTACGACGAAGTGCAGGTCCAGGGAAAGCCGGTGGTGCGGCTGGTGCTGACCGGATCCGAGGTGGTGGAACGTGGTACCCCGGCTCCCGGCCAGGTTCGCGACACGTTCGGCCCGCAACTGCCGGCCGTCGTCGCCATGCTCGGAGGTATCCACGCAGGACAGCAGCGGATCGGCGACTCGTACGCCGAATGGCTTGCGGCGCTCGAAGACGTGCTGCCGGAGGTGCCGGACGCGCCCGACCTGCCGGCCGACGTCGTCATTACCACCGGGGGCACTGGGCGCTCAGGCACGGACCACCTTCGGCGGGCCGTTGCCGAACTCGGCGGGCGGCTCATCATCGACGGCGTGGCAATGCGGCCCGGCCACCCTGCCGTCCTGGCCGAACTGCCGGACGGACGCTTTGTCCTTGGACTTCCCGGCAACCCGCTCGCGGCCATGATGGCCCTGTCCACCGTCGGCGCACCATTGTTCGCCGCCTTGGGGCACCGCGCTATGCCCGCCGTGCAGGAAGTACCGTGCGGCACCATGATCGACGCCGATCCCGGACGCACCCGCCTGATGCCGTTCCGGCTGCTGTATGGGATGGCTTCCCCTGCGCAGCACACAGGCCCCGGCATGATGCGCGGCCTGGCAGCCGCCGACGGCGTGCTGGTGGTGCCGCCGCACGGCGTGCAGCTGGGCGAGGCGGTGCCCGCTTTCGCGCTGCCTTGGGGGCCACCCATTCCGCCGCCCAAGGAAGGGGCGGCCAAAGCCAAGCCGAGAAGCAATGCACGGGGCAGCCAGGCCAAGGGTAAACCGGCATCCAACGGGCCCGTGGACTGGAGCGCGCTCCTGGGCTGAAACTAGAGGGCCGGAACCCCAATGCCCGCGTTCGTGCGCTGGGCCGTTGGATCGTGGCCTATAGACTGCCGGCCTCTGGACTGTGGGCTTCTGGACTGTGGGTCTTGGATTGGGGCGGGCCGCGATGGTGCCATGATGGAGTAATGAACAGGCAGGGTGGAACATGGGACGCGTAACCCAGCGCCGCAAGGTGCACAAGTATGTCCTGGACGGTTCGCCGGCCGCCCTGGAGTACCCGGTCCGACACCGCGAAGACGTCCTGGCCGTCGAGGAACCGCTCGAAATCCGGTTGGGCAGGCTCTCCTACTCGGTCACCATGCGCACGCCAGGGGACGACTTTGACCTGGTGGCAGGCTTCCTGGTGTCCGAGGGGGTCATCTGGGCGCCCGAACAGTTGGTATCACTGCGTTTCTGCGCCGGTGAGGATGAAAACGGGGTCCAGACGTTCAATGTGGTAGAGGCCCAGCTGAGGCCGGACGTCCCGCTTCCCGATACCGGGCGCAAGGTCTACACCTCAAGCTCCTGCGGCATCTGCGGCACGGATTCCATCGAAGCAGTGCGGAAATCGTCCCACTTCAGCCCGCAGGCGGACCCGCTGATGGTGGACGCAAACGTCCTGGCGTCCCTGCCCGCGCTGCTGCGGAAATCCCAGCGCGTCTTTGACGATACCGGGGGCGTGCACGCGGCGGGCCTGTTCAAGATTGAGGACGACGGCGGGCCGCGGCTTCTGTGCCTCCGCGAAGACGTTGGGCGGCACAACGCAGTGGACAAAGTGGTGGGCTGGGCATTGCGCGAAGGCCTCCTGCCGCTGACCGGGACGGTCCTCCAGGTGTCCGGACGGGCATCCTTCGAACTGGTGCAGAAAGCTGCCCTTGCGGGGATCCCCGTCCTGTCCGCCGTCAGCGCCCCTTCGAGCCTGGCTGTGGAACTGGCCGAGGCCAACGGACTGACCGTGGCCGGGTTCAGCCGGGGTACCAGCTTCAACGTCTACGCCGGGGACGCGCGGATCCTGCGGCCCGAACCGGCCTTGCCTGTTGCACAGGGGCCCGGTGCATACGGGTCCGGCGCATAGCGGCCTGGCGCGCGGGGCCGCCTGCGGCGCCCGAGCAGCCGGCGGATAACTGCACAAGGGGTTGGTTGCAGTGCCGCCAGCGGGTAGATTTTGTCCATCGAATGGACGCGATGATCCAGTCTCAAGCCTAAAGAGGACATATTTTGCATGACGACCGCAGGATCACGGAAGTCCGCCTGGCAAGGTTCGTGCGCGAGCGCATTGCCCCCGCCGTCTACAGCAGGTCGGTTCCGCTTGCCCTGAGCAGCTGGGAAGTTCCGGACGAACCGGTCCCCGCGCTCGACGCGATGCGGCAGGAGTTCCATCCGCAGGAGCACGGCGCCGCCTGGGGCCGGCCGTGGGGTACCACCTGGCTGCGGCTGCAAGGCGAGGTGCCTGATTCCTGGGGCGGCGGCCCGGACACCGCAGTGGAGGTGGTGGTGGACCTGGGGTTCACCACCGAAGCGCCCGGCTTCCAGTGCGAAGGCATAGCGTGGCGGCCCGACGGCACCATCATCAAGGCCATCTCTCCCCGCAACCAGTACATCCCCCTGAAGCTGCTGGGCAGCGGAATGGCGGTGGACTTCTACGTGGAAGCGGCCGCGAACCCGGACATGGCACAGGGCTGGACCTTCGCCGCCACCCCGCTGGGCGACAAGGCAACCGCCGGGGGAGCGCCGCAGTACAGGCTCGGGAGCATCGCCATCGCTGAGCTCAACCAATGCGTGTGGGAACTCCAGCAGGACATTTGGACGCTGTCCGGGCTTATGGAACAGCTCCCGCTGGAGCTTCCCCGGCGCCATGAAATCCTCCGGGCCCTCGAACACATGATGGACGTGATGGACCCCGATGATGTTGCCGGCACCGCTGCGGCGGGACGTCAGGCGCTCGCTGGAGTCCTCGGCAGGCCGGCTTACGCGTCGGCTCACCAGTTGGTTGCCACGGGCCATGCCCACATTGACTCCGCATGGCTGTGGCCGGTCCGGGAAACCATCCGCAAATGTGCCAGGACATTCTCTAACGTGGTGGCCCTGATGGACGAAGACCCTAACTTTGTCTTCTCCTGTTCGTCCGCCCAGCAGCTGGCCTGGATCAAGGAGCTGTACCCGGAGCTGTTCAGCCGGATCCGGGAAAAAGTGCGGGCCGGACAGTTCGTCCCGGTGGGCGGCATGTGGGTCGAGTCGGACACCAACATGCCTGGCGGCGAAGCGATGGCGCGGCAGTTCGTGGAGGGCAAGGGCTTCTTCCTGGCTGAGTTCGGCGTCGAGTGCCGGGAAGCGTGGCTGCCGGACTCGTTCGGATACAGCGCTGCGCTGCCCCAGATCGTCAAGGCTGCCGGCAGCAGCTGGTTCCTGACCCAAAAAATCTCCTGGAACCAGACCAACAGGATGCCGCACCACACCTTCAACTGGGAGGGGATCGACGGCACCCGGCTGTTCACCCACTTCCCGCCCGTAGACACCTACAACTCGGACCTCAGCGGCCGCGACCTGGCGCACGCCGAGCGCAACTACCGGGACCACGGCCGCGGCTCCGTGTCGTTGGTGCCGTTCGGTTACGGCGACGGCGGCGGCGGCCCCACCCGGGAGATGCTCGCCGCTGCCGCCCGTACCGCGGACTTGGAGGGATCACCCAAGGTCAGGATTGGCTCCGCCGAGAGTTTCTTCCGGCAGGCCGAGGCAGAGTACCAGGCGCTGCCCGTGTGGGTGGGGGAGATGTACCTGGAACTGCATCGCGGTACCTACACCAGCCAGGCCCGCACAAAGAAGGGCAACCGGCGCAGCGAGCACCTGCTGCGGGAAGCGGAACTGTGGTGCGCCACGGCCGCTGTCCGGGGCGCGGGTTCTTACGACTACCCGGCCGCTGAGCTTAAGCGGCTGTGGCAGCTGGTGCTGCTGCAGCAGTTCCACGACATCCTTCCCGGGAGTGCCATCGCCTGGGTCCACCAGGACGCGGAGCGGAATTATCAAGCCATTGAAACTGCCCTCGAGGCACTGATCGGCCAGGCTGCTGCCGCGGTGCTGGGTTCCGGGGACCGGCAATTCCTGCTCAACGCAGCCCCGCATGCGAGGGATGGGGTTCCCGCGCTGGCCGCAGCTGAACCCGCGGCTCCCCAGGTACCGGCACAGGCCATGCCGGAGGACGGCGGCTTCATCCTGGACAACGGGATCATCCGGGCGGTGGTGGATTCCGATGGGCTTCTGTCCTCCCTGCGGGACCATGGCAGCGGCCGCGAAGCGATCGCTCCCGGCCAGCGCGGCAATCTGCTGGAACTGCACCGGGACACGCCCAACGAGTGGGATGCCTGGGACATCGACGAGTTCTATCGGCGCAACGTCACGCCACTGGTCCAGGCAGAGTCGGTCCGCCTTGCCAGCGAAGGCGGCAGTGCGGTGGTGGTCGTGGAGCGGACGGCCGGCACCTCGAAGCTGACCCAGCGCATCACGCTGGCGCCGGGCAGTCCATCACTGGAAATCACCACGACCGTGGACTGGCAGGAGCGCGAGAAGCTGCTGAAACTTGGTTTCGCCCTGGATGTGCGTGCGGACCGGTCCGCTGCCGAAACGCAGTTCGGCCACGTCTTCCGGCCCACCCATACCAACACGTCCTGGGAGGCGGCGAAGTTCGAGATCTGCGCCCACCGGTGGATCCACGTGGGCGAACCCGGCTATGGCGTGGCGGTCTCCAACTCATCCACGTACGGCCACGACGTAGGCAGGAGTGTCAGGGAATCCGACGGCGGCACCACCACTACGGTTCGCCTCTCCCTGCTGCGGGCGCCGAAGTTTCCCGACCCGGGTGCTGACCGTGGCCACCACGAGCTGACGGTGTCCATCCGGCCGGGTGCCGATATCGCGGACGCAGTCCAGGAAGGTTACCGGACCAATCTGGCGCCGCGGCTGGTCACCGGCGCCTCCCCGGTGGAGCCGCTCTTCACCGTCAGCAATCCCGCTTTGGTGATCGAGGCCGTGAAGCTGGCGCAGGACGGTTCGGGGGACGTAGTGGTCCGCCTCTACGAGTCGTTGGGACAGCGCTCGGCGGGGAGCATCACGGCGAACTTCCCGGTGCGGAACGTTCTTGCAACGGACCTCCTGGAACGCGGCACTGAAGCTCCCGGGGTGGCACCATGGGACAGCGGGGCGGAGCTCAAGCTGCGGCCGTTCCAGTTGGTGACATTGCGGTTTGCCCGGAAGTAGCGGCCCCGGAAGGCCTTTGCGTAGGTGCGGGGATTTCAGCAGCAGGGAAGTCCTTGTACCTGCCCGAAAGCTCTAGGAGCCGAGGGCCGGTAAGCTTCCGCTAAAGAGCCGTTAAACAGGCTGAGTGGGGGCGGTCCCCAACGATCCGCCACCACTCATCCCCCCAATGTGTGTAAAGGCCCCCGGGGCGGCCGGCATTTCAGAATTTATCCCCGTTCGTAAACGCCAAGCAGCCCCGCCTTCACACATTCATGATTGTTTCACATTCTAATGATTTTGTGAAAGCCAGCGAAGGTTACGTTTCGGTAGATGTCTTTTGGCGTCCCGCTCCGCGCCCGTTGACCACGCGTGCAGCCCAGATCAGGGCCAGCCCAACGACGAAACACAGGATGGCCGTGTAGTTGATCACGAACTCGATCTGGCCGAGTTCGGGCGGAATCACCGGGAAGAGCAGCGTGAGGGCAACCGCTACTCCACCCAGCGCCAACAGTCCTGCGGCGATGCGGACCAGTACCGGAAGTCGGTCCTGTGCCGCGCGCACCAGAGCCGGCAGCAGCGCCAGGGCGACGTACGCCGGGTAGGCCCGGCCTGCCGCGCCGTAATACTCAACAAGCGCAAAGTTGCGGTCGTCCTTGGCAGAGATGGCCTGGAGGCCCGCCGAGGAGCCGGCGGTGTCCATGGAGAAAAACAGTGCGACCATGACCACAGAGACAACAAGCAGGACCAGCATGCCGGTCTTTCCTGTGATGTGCCGGTGGGCGCTGTCGGCGCTGAACCCCCTGGAAATGCGGATGCCCATGAAGAAGATGACGCCGAAGATCACGAACCGCAGCAGCAGGTTGGCCAGGTTGATGCCACCCAGTGCTTGGTCGATCACGAGGTAAGGGCCCTTGATGCTTAGCAGGATGGCCAGCGTCATCGACGCGAAGATGCCGAACAGAGAGCGGTTCTCGCCGCGGAGGGTGCTGGGGATGCGGGCCACCGAGACGAGGGCGCAAACCGCCAGCGTGGTCCACTGAAGCGTCTCGATCATCCCAGGTTCTCCCATATCTTTTCTGTCTGTGCTTGGTCCTGCTCCTGCCGGCGCAGCACTTTCCCTAATGCCTGAAGCCGTTCCCCGGCCAGCGCGGTGAGCTCCCCGTCGGTGAGGCTGTCCAGGGCTGCCTGCCGCGCCCCGGGCGGCCAGCCCGCCTCCTCTTCGGTGATGATCCCCGTGGCCACCAGGCCGCCGGCCGGTCCTACCCCGGCCGCCAGTGCCGTGGCCACGGCGAGCTCAGGCGACAGTCGGTTTGCCGTCAACTGGGCAGAGTAGTTTTGCGGGGCCACCCCGGTGGAAGCCGAAACGCGGTGCCGGACCTCGCCGTCGTCAATTGCATCAACCCAGTTCTTCACCGAGGTAGGGTGCGGAGTGGGACCCAGGGCGGGGGTGGACGCTCCCCGTGCGGGCTCCATGGCCGGCCGTTCCAGGAGCGCGCGCATGAGGTCTGCGGTGGAAATCTGGCTTACCAGTTCGCTGCGCGTGGGTGGGCGCGGCGGGCCGGAAAGGACGCTGTAAGCGTCGAAACCGGCCAGCGCCGCAACAGGGTTGATGTTGTAGGCGCGGCTGACGCTGACCACGGTGCTCACGGAGACCTTGCCCCGGACCAGCTGCTGGGCGAGGGTGGTGCGTTTGATCCCCGAGACCCGGCAGACGTCAGCGGTGCTGGCATCGGGTGCGATGCTTTGCAGCCAGCGCTGGAACGCCTTGGCGGAAAGGGTCATGGAGGACTCTCTGCAGAATGGGTGGTCTGGACGATTTTACCGTGCCGCCCCGGGCAAACGTCCTGCCGGCATCGCCAGGCGCCGTATGGCCGATTTTGCCCAGGGTCCGGATTCGTCTATAGTTGATGGTCGAGCCCGTTGGTCCGTACACCCCCCAAGTCCGGACCAGCGGGTTCTTCTATGTCCAGCAGCCCCAGAGGCGCCGCGGCCCTGCTTTCGCCGCCTCTGCCGGCCGTCAATGGCTGTCCGGGCAGCGGCGAAAGGACGAATCGATGACTGCAACCCTTGTTGCCAAGGATGTCTCGGGAGGCCATGGGCACCGCGTGCTCTTTTCCGGGCTCTCGCTGACGGTGGCCCCCGGCGACGTGGTAGGTGTGGTGGGCGCGAACGGTGCCGGAAAATCGACGCTGCTGCGCCTCCTTGCGGGAGTCGACCAGCCACAGGATGGTTCCGTGAGCCTTGCCCCCTCTGATGCGTTTGTTGGCTGGCTTCCACAGGAACATGAGCGGATCCCCGGCGAAACGGTGGCCGCCTACATCGCCCGCCGGACAGGCTGCTCCGAAGCGACCGTAGAGATGGAATCCACGGCGGAAGCTTTGGGCTCAGGCGCTCCGGGAGCGGATGATGCCTATTCCCGTGCCTTTGACCGGTGGATGGCCTCCGGGGCGGCGGATTTGGACGACCGCATCCCGGCGGTGCTTGCGGACCTGGGCCTGGATGCCGGCGCCGATGCGCTGATGACGGGCCTTTCCGGCGGGCAGGCGGCACGCGTGGCCCTGGCCGCCCTCCTGTTGAGCCGCTTCGATGTGGTGCTGCTGGACGAGCCCACCAACGATCTTGACCTCGCCGGCCTGGCCACCCTGGAAAACTTCGTCACTGGGCTGCGCGGGGGCGTGGTGCTGGTCAGCCATGACCGCGAGTTCCTGGCCCGCTGCGTCACCCGCGTGGTGGAGCTGGACCTGGCGCAAAATACCGTGGCAGTTTACGACGGCGGCTACGACGCCTTCCTTGAGGAACGCGCGGTGACGCGGCGGCACGCCCGCGAGAAGTACGAGGAGTTTGCCTCCACCAAGGCCGACCTGGTGTCCCGTGCACGGACGCAGCGCGAGTGGAGCTCGCAGGGCGTCCGGAACGCGATGAAGAAGAACCCGGACAACGACAAGATCCGGCGCGCTGCCAGTACCGAGTCGTCGGAGAAGCAGGCACAGAAGGTCCGGCAGATGGAGTCGCGCATCGCCCGCCTGGACGTGGTGGAGGAGCCCCGGAAGGAATGGCAGCTGCAGTTCAGCATCGGCCAGGCACCCCGCTCCAGCGCCGTCGTCGCCACCCTCCGCAATGCAGTGGCACGCCAAGGTGATTTCACGCTGGGCCCGGTCAACCTTCAGCTCAACGGCGGTGAGCGCGTGGGCATCACCGGTCCCAACGGGGCCGGCAAGTCCACCCTCCTGCGCCTCCTGCTGGGAACCCAGGCACCGGACGACGGCGACGCCTCCATGGGTGCCTCCGTCGCCGTCGGCGAAATTGACCAGGCCCGCGGACTCCTTGACGGCCGGCTGCCGCTGGGGGACGCTGTCGAAGCGGTCCTGGCCGACTGGACGGGCGCCGATGTCCGCACGCTCCTGGCCAAGTTCGGCCTCAAGGCGGACCACACCGCGCGGAGCGTCGATTCCCTGTCGCCGGGGGAGCGGACGCGGGCAGCACTGGCGCTGCTGCAGGCGCGCGGCGTGAACTTGCTGGTGCTGGACGAACCCACAAACCACCTTGACCTGCCGGCCATTGAACAGCTGGAAGAGGCCCTCGAAAGCTACGACGGGGCCCTGCTGCTGGTCACCCACGATCGCCGGCTGCTGGAAAACGTACGACTCGACTACCGGTGGCACCTGGACAACGGCAGGGTCCAGGAGCTCCACCACACTGCAAGCCAGGAGAAATAACCATGAGCATGGACCGCGTGGCCTGGAGCTCGCTCTACAACATCAGCACCGCCAAAAGCGGCTCCAAGCCGTTCTCCAAGGAAACCCTGAAGCGGGTGCTGGCCTTCGCCGCTCCCCACAAGGGCAAGCTCATCGCCTTCGTGCTCTCCTCCATCGCAGCGGCCTTCCTGGCGGTGGCCACCCCGGTGCTCGCCGGCCAGGTGGTGGACGCCATCATCGATAAGGCCGCCGCCAGCACGGTGATCTGGCTGGCCGTGCTGATCGCCATCGTGGCCGTGGGCGAAGCGGGAGTGGGGCTGCTGACCCGCTGGCTGTCATCGACCATCGGCGAAGGCGTCATCGTGGACCTGCGCACCCGGGTGTTCGACCACGTGCAGCGCATGCCCATCGCCTTTTTCACCCGGACCCGGACAGGAGCGCTGGTCAGCCGCCTCAACAACGACGTCATCGGGGCGCAGTCCGCGTTCGCCGGAACCCTCTCCGGCGTCGTGAGCAATTCCGTGGCGTTGATTCTGACCCTGGTCGTGATGCTCAACAAGTCCTGGCTGGTCACAGTGCTCGCCATGGTGCTGCTGCCGATTTTCCTGATTCCCGCCCGGCGAATGGGCTCCAAGCTGGCCGACCTGCGGCGTGAAGCTGCAGCCCACAACGCCGCCATGGGCACCCAGATGACCGAAAGGTTCTCCGCGCCGGGCGCCACCCTGGTCAAGCTGTTCGGACGGCCGGACGAGGAATCCCGCGAGTTCGCAGCCCGCGCTGGCCGCGTCCGTGACATCGGCGTCCGCATGGCCATGCTGCAGTTCACGTTCGTTACCGCCCTGACCCTGGTGTCCGCACTCGCGCTGGCCCTGGTCTACGGCCTGGGCGGCTGGCTCGCACTGGGCGGGCAGCTCGCACCCGGGGACGTGGTGGTCCTGGCGCTGCTGCTGACCAGGCTTTACGCCCCGCTTACGGCACTGTCCAACGCCCGCGTGGAAGTCATGAGTGCACTGGTCAGCTTCGAACGGGTCTTTGAGATCCTGGATCTGAAACCGCTGATCCAGCAGAAGCCGGATGCTGTGCCGGTTCCGGCCGGGCCAGTGTCCGTGGAGTTCGACAACGTCCGGTTCGCCTACCCTTCGGCGGACAAGGTCTCCCTGGCCTCGCTGGAGGAAGTCTCCACCCTGGACACCCGAGGCGGCGAGGAAGTGCTGCACGGCGTCAGCTTCCGGGTGGAACCTGGACAGACGGTGGCCCTGGTGGGCTCCTCGGGTGCCGGCAAGTCCACCATTGCCCAGCTGTTGTCGCGGCTGTACGACGTCGACTCAGGCGCCGTGCGTCTTGGCGGCACCGTGCCCGGGACCGGGCTGGACGTCCGGGACGCCACCTTCGATTCGCTGCGCGACACACTTGGAATGGTCACCCAGGACGGCCACCTGTTCCACGAGACCATCGCCTCCAACCTCCGGCTGGCACGGCCCGACGCCACCGATGAGGACATGTGGGACGTCCTGCGGCAGGCCCGGCTGGAGACCATGATCAGGTCCCTGCCGGACGGGCTGGAAACTGTGGTGGGGGAGCGCGGGTACCGGCTTTCCGGCGGTGAACGCCAGCGGCTGACCATCGCACGGCTCCTGATCGCCCAGCCCCGCGTCGTCATCCTTGATGAGGCCACCGCGGCACTGGACTCCACGAACGAAGCCGCCGTGCAGGCGGCCCTGGGCGCGGCGCTTGAAGGACGGACCGCCGTCGTGATTGCACACCGGCTCTCCACGGTCCGCGCGGCCGACGCCATCCTGGTGGTGGAGGGCGGCCAAATCGTGGAACGCGGTACCCATACGGAACTGTTGGCAGCCGGCGGCCGCTACGCGGAGCTGTACCGAACCCAGTTTGCCGAGGCCACCGCTGTGGCGGAAGAGGCTGTCCCGGAGTTCTAGGCCTGTGGCGGCCCTGTTAGACGGCCCTCGACGCCAGCAGCGGCAGGATGTGGTCCGTCAGCAGCGGCGCCAGGTCCTGCGGGAAGTCCGGGCCCTCGGCGGGGCAGGCGATATCCAGCCAGCGGATTTCCGCGATTTCGGCAGCGGGGGTGGCCTGCCAGGTCCCCGGGGCGAGGAACACGGTGGCTTCGATGTCGGTGGCGGCCTCGTTCGCGGCGTCGGCGATCCAGACCCCCATGAGCTCAAGTTCCTGCGGCTGCAGGACGATTCCCACTTCTTCGGCGAGCTCGCGGGCGGCGGCCTGGACGGCTGTTTCACCTGGTTCCGGCTTGCCGCCGGGGTGCATGAACATGGCCGTTCCCCGTTTCCGTACGGTCAGGAGTCGTCCGGCGTCGTCGAAGACACAAACGGCGGACACCACGATCCGGTCCTTCACCCGGGGATCCTTTCCAGGTGGGAGACCAGCAGCAGGTCCTTGCGTGGGCCCGTGACATCCCAGCTGTAGCTGAACGCGTCGGGGCCCTGGCGGGTGTAGGACACCCGGTAGGTGTCGGGGTCGCACCAGTGCGAGTCCAGGCTGGCGTCAGGGGTGAAGCTCATGCGGTGGAACGGCCGGCCGTCGAGGAAGAACACGTCCAGCGCGTCCGCCCGGGCTCCGGGCCTCAGGACGTACTCCCGCGAGGCGGGGCCGGTGAAAGCAGGCCAGCGCATGGTGCCTTCCTCATGAAGGTGCAGGCCGCCGTCGTCCGTTGGCGTGAAAAGGACGACGCCGGAAAAGGTTCCGCGGGTGCCGTCCGACCTGTCCAGCAGGTCCCGTTCCACTTGCCAGCGGCCTGGCTGCCCATACTGCGTTTGTTGGCTGCCCAGGAGGTAGGCGCGGAGGCTGGGCTCCGGGGAAGGAGAGTTCAAGTGCCCTCGATTGGAATCGAACCAACGACACCGGCTTTAGGAGAGCCGTGCTCTATCCACTGAGCTACGAGGGCGCGCATCCGGTGATTCGGCAGGGCCGGTCCGTCCGGACACGGTTACAAGCATACAAGGTGCGGGGGCGTACTACGCTCAAGGCATGAGTCCAGCCCCAACTGCCGCTCCTGCCGTTGCATTCATCCCGAACGTTGCGTCCACCCGGCATTACATCGGGGCGTGGGCTGTTTTGAGCGTCCTGCAATATTTCCTTGCGGAGGCAGTGGTGGCTGTGGCCTGGGCAGGGCCCCGTCCGTACGACCTGCGGACCGGGTACATCAGCGACCTGGGCGCGCTCCACTGCGGCATCTATTCCGGCCGGGATGTCTGCTCGCCCTTGAACTGGCTGATGAACGGCTCGTTCGTGCTCCAGGGCCTCGGGCTGTTGCTCGGGGCGGTGCTGCTGACCTCGGGGCTGCTGCGCGTGGCGGCCCGGCCCGGTACCGGGGTGGACTGGCGCCGCCGGAAGCCATGGCTTGCAGCGGCGGCGGTCCGACTGCTCACCGGAGCCGCCGGGGCCGGAACCGTGCTGGTGGGGCTGGTCCCTGAGGACGTGGGCTCGTCGTGGCACTACACCGGTGCCGTCGCCTATTTCATAACCGGCGGAGCCGCCCTGCTGGTGCTGGGAATCCTCTGGCTGGGCAAGACCCCGATGGCATGGTTTCTCTTGGTGTGCGGCGGCGTCTCATTGGCGGCCACAGCAACCGGGGGCCTCACGCACATGGACGTGCCCGAACCTGGAACGCTGGAGCGGCTCATGGGTTATCCGGTAACCGTGGGCATGGCCGCCGCAGGGTTGGTCATTGCGCAGCGCGTGCACCGGCGCCGGAAGGAACGGCGGGAGGCGGCGGCCGCAAAGGCGGCTGCTGTTTAGCGCTCTTTCCGTTCGCGGCTGTTGAAAAACACGGCCGCGGCCCCGGCCAGGAGGCTCAGCACTAAAAGCACCCAGCCTGCAACGGTGAGGCCGGACGCCAAGGCAACCTGGCCGGCGTCGGGACCCGGCGTGCCCATCATGGCGTCAATGGCCACGTTGCCCCACAACCGGACCACGACGAACAGCATGGGGAGAGCCCAGAGGGCCCACCGCAAGGCTTTCTTCACCACGTTGGTGCCGATGAGCAGCAGCCACGTGAAGCCGAAAATCAGCGGGAAGAGCGTCCCCGCGGTCTTGTGGACGTAGCTCAGCTGGCCCAGGGCGTCGCCGTCCATGACTCCCTGCAGCCGGCCGATGTAGGCGGCGTCGAACCCGCCCACCAGTGAATCCGGCATGGCCATATCTTGGGAGAGCTGCGTCATCTGGCTCAGGGTCAGCAGGTGCAGGTACCAAAACAGGAACAGGCTGGCCACCACACCCGCAATGACGATCAGGTTGCTGTTGCCTTGCGCTTTCTGCGGAGTACGCGAAGTGGTGGGATTGACCACCGGTGGCAAGTGATGCTGCGGGACGGCAGCGTTGGCGCCGTGCTTCTTGATCCGCTGGGCAGGGGTTTTGGCCATGGCACCATTATCCCGCCCCATAAACTGAACCTATGACCACTGGCCGACACAGCGCAGCTGTTCTTGACCCCTCATTGGATGACTACGAATTGGCGGCAGCGCTGGTCCGGGAAGCCGGACAGCTGGCCCTCCTCATGCGCATGGCTGGACTGGAGTCGGAACAAAAAACGTCCGTCTCCGACGTGGTCACTGAGGCTGACCATGCTGCCGAGGCCTACGTTCTGGAGCAGTTGCGGCGCTGCCGGCCGGATGACGGCATTCTTGGCGAGGAAGGGGCTTCCGTCCAGGGCACCAGCGGGCGTACCTGGGTAATCGACCCCGTGGACGGCACTTACAACTTCCTGCACGGCTCCACGTACTGGTGTTCAGCCCTTGCCCTCAAGGACCGCCGCGGCGTGCTGCTGGGCGCGGTTTTCCAGCCTGAGGAGGACAAGTTGTGGCTGGGCGGACTTGACCGGCCTGCCACCTTGAATGGCGAGGCACTGACCTCGTTTTCCGCTGGCGGCGGCAAGCGCAACACCACCGGTGTTGCCGAACTCGGTGCGGCCACCTACATCCACCCCACCTGGCTGATGGACCCCATGTGTGCCATGCCGTGGCACGCTGCGGCCACCTCCGCAGCGTCCCTCCGAATGCTCGGCTCCGGCTCCTGCGACCTGGGCCGGGTGGCGGACGGGCAGCTGGGGTGCTGGTTCCAGCACAGTTGCCCGGAGTGGGACTGGCTGCCCGGCAAGGCAATTGTCCTTGCTGCCGGCGGTGCCGTGGACACCGTCCGGGTCAACGGGCTCGAGTGGTTCATAGCAGGAGGAACGACGGCGGTCCGTGAGTTGCGTGCCGCCCTCGAGTCAGGCTCGGTGGCCTAGGCGTCACCAGCGCGCTGCCGCCGGCTGCGCCGGGGAGTGGTGGTGCGGTGGAGTGGTAGGTGTGGCCGGTTGGGGTGGTGGTTGCCACGGTGTGGCGGGGGCCGGGGACTGGTTTGGTGGTCCAGCCGGGTGTTTCTTTGGCGTGGTTGCAGGCTTCGCAGAGTCCCTGGCCGTTGCCGGTGGTGGTGGGGCCGCCGCTGTGCCAAGGCCTGATGTGGTCGTGGTGCCTGATCGGAGCGTCGCAGTACGGGGGCCGGCAGGTGTCGTCCCGGACCTGGAGGAAACGCTTCAGCCCCGCCGGGAACAACCGGGCTTTGGAGTCCATCGCCACCAATTCACCTGTGCCGGGGGCGGTGTAGAGCCGGCGGATCCAGAGATTCAGGTTGTGACGGCCGGACGCGTCCACGTTGGCCTCGCCAGCGGCTTCAGGGGTGGCCGGAGAACCAAGGTTGCCGGGGCCGGGGGCTGTTACCGGCATTCGCATTGACGAACCAGCGAGGGCGAGTTCCCTTGCCCATGCCGCCGGGATGATGCCATAACCGGGCAGCCGTGCGGGTTCGGCATCGGCTTGGAGGGGGTTGCGGTCTGTCATGACGAGCTGGACCTCCACGCCGCTGATCCCGCCGGGGGTCCCGGTGACCCTCTCGACGAGGGTGTCTGCCATGACCTGCCCCCGCGACCTCTCATCCCCGCCTGAGCGTGCTGTGTCGGCATCCCGGGCCAGTGCCGCGTAGGCGGCCACCCCCTGTGAGACGGGGAGCAAGGCGGTCAGGTACGTCATGGTGTCCGGGGCCGGGCGCAGGCTCACGCTGCGTTCCGTGACCGCGTGTGCAGCACGCTTCGCGACCGAGGCGGGGTCGCGCCGGTAGGCGGCGGCGCGGACGGCGGCGGTGATGGCTTTGTCGCCCATGCCGTCGAGGGCGCCGGTGTCGGCGGCGAGTTCCTCATCCACCCCGGCCCGGTCCTCGGGGGAGAGGCAAATGGTTTCCTTCACCACCAGAGTGGCCCGCCACTCATTGAGGAGCCCACTCCTGAACGCGGCGGAGGTGTGCGGCATGCCGGTGAGGGTTTTGGCCATGCCCAGCAGCCGGGAGCCCTTCGCGGGGGACTCGCGCCGGGCCAGCGCGATCTGCGCCGCCACCCCGGCACCCTGCTCACCGGCCGGGACCCCGCCCGCGGCCTGCCCACGCCGCTGATCGGCGTCGAAAGCCACAGCAAGCCCCGCCTGCCGGGCACCCGCCACGCACTTCAGGTCCTCCAGACGGCGCATCTGGTCCATCATTCCCGCGTCATCAGTAGCCAACGGAACACGGGCCAACAGGCTGAGGACATCACCAATGGAAGGCGCAGCAGGCGGCAATGGATCGGCTTCCCTGGCAGTTTGATCGACTGCGGGGGACTGAAGCGCACCAGCAGCCAGGAGTTCATTAGGCTCCGCCCCTAGCACTGCCGCCGTCCCCAAAACCGCTCCCATATAAAGAGTCTTCCACCAGGGTCTGACATGGGCACTTACCTTTCTGCCTATGTGGATAGAGGCTGTAATCCACAGGCTGGAAGGCGTTGTCGGTCCCACCGCCTAGACTTGTAGGCACCATGGATATGTTGTTTGACCCGTACTCTGACGGACCGTTCAAGGCCGCTCCTGCCGCCACCGCCCGCACCAGGACGGGGCCGGAGGGCGTTGCCACCGCGGCCGGACCGGGCGGAATGCCGGTTCCCGGCATGGATGGGCAGCACCAGGCCGGCGGCTGGCAGCAGGCCAACCAGGACCGCGGGAACCGGCACGATGCCGGCGGCCACCATGGCCGCCGCCTGGATGCCGCCCAGTTGCTGGAGGGACTGAACCCACAGCAGGAGGAAGCGGTCAAGCACGGCGGCTCGGCGTTGCTGATCGTCGCCGGTGCCGGATCGGGCAAGACACGTGTCCTCAGTAACCGGATCGCTTACCTGATCGCCACGGGACGTGCCCATCACGGCGAGATCCTGGCCATTACGTTTACGAACAAAGCCGCCGCGGAGATGCGGGAACGCATCGAGGCCCTGGTGGGCGGGCGCGCAAAGATCATGTGGATCTCCACGTTCCACTCGTCCTGCGTCCGGATCCTCCGGCAGGAAGCTGCCAACGTCGGGTTGAAGTCGAACTTTTCCATCTACGACTCCGCCGACTCGCTGCGGCTGGTCACCCAGGTGTCCAAGGGGCTGGACCTGGACCCCAAGAAGTTCGCGCCCAAGGCCATCCAGCACAAGATTTCCGCGCTGAAGAACGAGCTGGTCGACGCTGATTCCTTTGCCTCGGCAGCCAACTACAACGACCCCTTCGAACACGCGGTGGCAGACGTCTACAAGGGCTACACCCAGCGCCTCCGACAGGCCAATGCCATGGACTTCGACGACCTCATCGCCGAGACCGTCTACATGTTCCGCGCCTTCCCGGCGCTGGCTGAGTCTTACCGCCGCCGGTTCCGCCACGTCCTGGTGGACGAGTACCAGGACACCAACCACGCCCAGTACGCGCTTGTGCGGGAGATCGTGGGCGAGGGCCCCGGAGCTTCGGAACTTACCGTGGTGGGCGACTCGGACCAGTCCATCTACGCGTTCCGCGGCGCGGACATCCGCAACATCGTGGAGTTCGAAAAGGACTACCCGGAAGCCCGCACCATCAAGCTGGAGCAGAACTACCGCTCCACCCAGAACATCCTTAGCGCCGCCAACTCCGTGATCTCGCGCAACCCCAACCGGCCCGAAAAGCGGTTGTGGACTGCCGAGGGTGAAGGCCACAAGATCATCGGGTACGTCGGCGAGAACGAGCATGACGAAGCGCAGTTCATTGCCAAGGAGATCGACCGGCTCCAGGACGAGGAGAACCTCCGCCCCGGTGACGTCGCCATCTTCTACCGCACCAACGCCCAGTCCCGCTCCATCGAGGACGTGTTGGTGCGCGTGGGTCTGCCCTACAAGGTGGTGGGCGGCACGCGCTTCTACGAACGCAAGGAAATCAAGGACGCCCTTGCTTACCTGCGGGTCCTGGTGAACCCGGACGACGACGTCAACCTCCGCCGGGTGCTGAACGAGCCAAAGCGCGGCATCGGCGACCGCGCCGAAGGAGCCGTCGCCGCCCTGGCAGAGCGGGAGCGCACGTCCTTCATGGCGGCCGCCCGCCGTGCGGACCAGGCGCCCGGCATGGCGACCCGTTCCGTCAACGCCGTCCTGGGCTTCGTGAAAATGCTGGACGACCTTGCCGAGGTAGCCGCCGGGTCCGGGGCTGCCGCAGCACTCGAAGCCGTCCTGGAACAGACCGGCTACCTTGCCGCCCTCAGGTCCAGCACGGATCCACAGGACGAGTCCCGTGTGGAGAACCTGGCCGAACTCGTGGCCGTGGTGCGCGAGTACGAACAGGAAAACCCGGAAGGGTCGCTGGCCGCGTTCCTGGAGCAGGTCTCCCTGGTGGCGGACGCCGACCAGATCCCGGATGCCCCCGGCGCAGACATTGACGAAGCCGTGGCCGAGGCCAAGCGCCTGGGCGTGGTGACGCTCATGACCCTGCACACCGCCAAGGGCCTGGAATTCCCGGTGGTCTTCCTCACCGGCATGGAGCACGGGCTCTTCCCGCACCAGCGCTCCGCCACGGACCCCAAGGAACTGGCGGAGGAGCGCCGGCTGGCCTACGTCGGCCTCACGCGTGCCCGCAAGCGGCTGTACGTCACCCGGTCCGAGGTCCGCAGCATGTGGGGCCAGAGCCAGTACAACCCGGCCAGCCAATTCCTGGAGGAAATCCCCGCCGAGCTCCTGGAATGGAAACGCGAGGGAACCAGCAGGCAGGCCGGCGGGTGGGGCGGTGGCTCCATCGGATCCGGCCGTTACAGCGGGTCCTTCTGGGGAGCCGGAACGGCCCGCGGCGCAGCGGCTGATTCATCGGCCGGCTTCAACGCCGATGTTCCGGCTTTCATCGCCAAGAACCGGGTGCAGCCGCAGAAGGAAATCATCGCCGTCAGCGTGGGGGACAAGGTCAACCACACCAGCTTCGGCAACGGGACCGTCCTGGCGCTTGAAGGGGCCGGGGACAAGACCGTAGCCAAGGTCAAGTTCGACGTCGGCGAGAAGCGGCTGCTGCTCCGGTACGCGCCGCTGACCAAGCTGGACGCCTAGGAGACATTCCTGCCCGTGCCGCGCCCATACGCGGCGTGCCCGGCACGCGCTATGTACCCGGGCAGGCGTCGGCGATGAGCCTTCGGGCCATGTCTACGGCGCGCGTTCCGTACGTTCCACCGTCGAGGACGGCTGCCGTGGCGTAGGCTCCGTTGAGGACGATGAGGAGTTCTTCGGCGATCCGGTCGGGGTCCTCCGCCCCGCCTTCAACGGCCAGGGAGCAGAACCAGTCGCGGACCTGTTGCTTGTGGGTCACTGCCACCAAGTGGGCAGGGTGCTCTCCTTCGGGAAACTCAGTGTTGGTATTCAGCATGGGGCATCCCCGGTAGCTGCTGCCGGCGCAGTCCGTGGCGAGTACTTCGAAGACGGCGATGAGCTTGGCACGTGGATCCGCGTGTTCTCCGGCAGCCCCGCGCATGCGTTCAAACCAGGCGTCCGCGCGGCCTTCGACGTAGGCGGTGGCGAGGGCGTCCTTGGTGGGGAACTGGCGGTAGACAGTCGCGTTGCCAACTCCGCAATCCTTAATGACCGTATCCATCCCCACGGCCCTGATGCCCCGCGTGTAAAACAGGCGCGTAGCCACGGCGAGAATGTTGCGGCGGTTCTCCTCGCCCGTCCTGCGCGCCATGAAACCACTCCTTTCAGATTTCGGGATGTCTACTTGCTTCAGTTTGACTGACGGAACGATCCGTCACAAGCTTGAGAACGATCCGTCACATTCATTTGGGCACTACCCGACAAGAAGCAGGAGAAGATGATGAAGGCAGCAGTACTTGGAACAGGCATGGTCGGCCGGACCATCGCCGCACGCCTTGCTGAGCTCGGTCACGCCGTAACCATGGGCACCCGCGATCCGGAGGCAACGCTGGCCAGGAGCGAGGCCGACGCGATGGGAACGCCGCCCTTCGCCGCCTGGGCCAATCAGCGTCCCGCCATCAGGGTTGCCGGCTTCGCAGACGCCGCCATGGGGGCGGAACTCATCGTCAACGCCACCAACGGCGGCGCGTCACTCGAGGTGCTCGGCCAAACCGGGCGGGAAAATCTCGACGGCAAAATCATCTTCGACATCGCCAACCCCCTCGACTTCAGCAACGGCATGCCCCCGACCCTGTTCGTCAAGGACACTGACTCGTTGGGTGAGCAGATCCAGCGCGCTTTTCCGGCAGCGCATGTGGTGAAGGCGCTCAACACCATGAACGCGGACCTCATGGCCCGGCCGGAACAGTTGGCCGATCCCGGCACGGTTTTCGTATCCGGCAACGATGCCGAGGCCAAGGCCATCGTCAGTGGCCTGCTGAAGAACTTTGGCCACCAGGATGTCATCGACCTCGGCGACATCACTACGGCGCGTGGCACCGAAATGCTCCTGCCCGTCTGGCTCCGCCTTTGGGGCGCCCTCGGAACACCCGCGTTCAACTTCAAGATCGTCCGCTGACCCAACACTGAGAGGAGCGCCGCCCTCCAATGACCACCTACCGCACTCTCGTTGTCGTCGCACATCCGGACCTCGCAGGATCCCGCATCACCGCCGACCTCGCTGACGCCATCAAAGATCTTGACGGCGTCACTGTCCGCGACCTCGCATCCACATATCCGGACCGGCACATGGACGCCGGGCGGGAGCAGGAACTCCTTCAGCAGCACGACCTCGTCGTGCTGCTGTTCCCTTGGCACTGGTATTCCGTTCCCGGCCTACTAAAGGAGTGGATGGACCAAGTGCTGACGCATGGATTCGCCTACGGTGCCTGCGGTGATGCCTTGCATGGCAAGCGACTGCAGTTGGTCACCTCAACCGGTGGGCCCGAATCCTCCTATGCGCCGACGGGGCATAACCGTTTCACCATGTCGGAGTTGCTGCGTCCCTTGGAGGCGACCGCGCACCTTTGTGGCCTCGAAATGGCCGAACCCCTCATTTTGCACGGGGCTTCCCGGGCGACACCCGCGGAACTGGCGGCACACGCCCAGCGCTTCCGGAACCTGCTTTCGCCCGTGCCTGCAGCCCCAGGAGGCTAGGCACGCGAAGCCCCAGCCCTGCAATGCGGTCGACGGAAGACTCCGGGGCGCCTCCGGTCGAGGGGTGGCGGGGCATAATTGAGGCCATGCGACGGACTGTATGGGGGATGCTCGCCGCCCTTTTCCTAATCACTGCCACAGGCTGCAGCGTGACCACGAAGGACCCCGGCTACGTCCCGCCGGCCCCGCTGAAGCCCGTGGAACAGTTGGAGAAGGCGCCGCTGGTTGACGCGAAGGCGTTCGCCAGCGGCACCGACGTCCTGTCCTTCATCACTGCGGACCGGACCGTCGCCTGCTCACTCACCTCTGCACGTGGGGAGCACCTGAATCTGCCCTATGAGCAGAACCGCTACACCGACTCCGCCAACAACAAGCTGCCCATTGTTCCCGTGGCGCACTGCGAGCTGGCCACCTACCCGGCACCGCAACCAGGCGACATCAAGGACGACTGCGCCGGAACCCACCTTGGCTACCTGGGCGGAGTGGCGCTGGTGACCCCGGACAGTGCCCGCTACGGGGAGTGCCGGTCCGGCGTCACATCCATGGAAGCAGCCTATGGACCCAAGGGAACCAAAGCCGGGCCCTTGGCGCAGCTGCCCGTGCTCGCGGACGGGCAGAACCTCGAACGCAACGGGCTGCGCTGCTCCGCCTACAACGGGGGCGTGGCATGCGGAAACGTCTCCGCCGGCGTCGGATTCTTCGTTTCAACCGAACGTTACGAACTCATCCGGGGACCGGTCAAAAGCAGTCCCGACGCGCAGCCGGATGCCCCAAAAACCCCGTAAATCCGCGGTTTTTCTACGTTCCATAGAATAGTGTGCTTACTCACATAAGAGGTAGTCTGGGACGGCCCGGTCCCTCCAAAGGACTAGAGTTCCCCATGGAGCATTACGCCGCGTGGCTCGTTTCCAGACAGGCCGCCGGTGCGTGCAATCCGCAGCGCGGTCATCGTCTTTTCGATGGTGTCCGACTGTACCGAAACTACTTCGACGTAGAAGGACACTAAACCGTGGACCTGTTTGAATACCAGGCGCGCGATATGTTCGAGGCGCACGGTGTACCCGTGCTTGCCGGCATCGTGGCGTACACCCCAGAAGAAGCAAAGGCAGCTGCCGAGAAGATCGGCGGCGTTACCGTTGTCAAGGCACAGGTCAAGGTAGGCGGCCGCGGCAAGGCCGGCGGCGTCAAGGTCGCAAAGTCCGCCGACGAGGCATTTGAGCACGCCTCCAACATCCTGGGCATGGACATCAAGGGCCACACCGTCAAAAAGGTGATGATTGCCCAGGGTGCGGACATCGCCGAGGAATACTACTTCTCCGTCCTGCTGGACCGGGCCAACCGCAACTACCTGGCCATGTGCTCGGTTGAAGGCGGCATGGAAATCGAACAGCTCGCCGTCGAACGCCCCGAAGCGCTGGCCAAGATCGCCATCGACCCCGCCGTGGGCATCGACCAGGCCAAGGCCGACGAAATCGTCGCAGCTGCCGGTTTCGCCGAGGAACTGCGCGGCCAGGTAGCCGGCGTCATCCTCAAGCTCTGGGACGTCTTCAAGAAGGAAGACGCCACCCTGGTAGAGGTCAACCCGCTGGTCAAGACCGGCAACGGCGACATCCTGGCCCTTGACGGCAAGGTCTCCCTGGACGAGAACGCTGATTTCCGCCACCCCAAGCACGCACAGCTTGAGGACAAGGACGCAGCTGACCCGCTTGAGGCCAAGGCAAAGGCGCAGGACCTCAACTACGTCAAGCTGGACGGCGAAGTAGGCATCATCGGCAACGGCGCCGGCCTGGTCATGTCCACCCTCGACGTCGTCGCCTACGCCGGCGAGAACCACGGCAACGTCAAGCCCGCCAACTTCCTGGACATCGGCGGCGGAGCCTCGGCAGAGGTCATGGCCGCAGGCCTGGACGTCATCCTGGGTGACGAGCAGGTCAAGTCCGTGTTCGTCAACGTCTTCGGCGGCATCACCGCCTGTGACGCCGTCGCCAAGGGCATCGTCGGCGCACTGGCCGAGCTGGGCAGCTCCGCCAACAAGCCGCTGGTAGTCCGCCTCGACGGCAACAACGTCGAGGAAGGCCGCCGCATCCTCACCGAGGCCAACCACCCGCTGGTTACCCTGGCCGCCACCATGGACGAGGGCGCCGACAAGGCCGCCGAGCTCGCCAACGCAGCGAAGTAAAGGGACGCACCATGTCTATTTATCTGAACAAGGACTCCAAGGTCATCGTCCAGGGCATCACCGGCGGCGAAGGCACCAAGCACACCGCCCTGATGCTCAAGGCCGGCACCAACATCGTTGGCGGCGTCAACGCCCGCAAGGCCGGTACCACGGTCCTGCACGGTGACAAGGAAATCAACGTCTACGGCACCGTCAAGGAAGCCATGGCTGAAACCGGCGCCGACGTCTCCATCGTCTTCGTGCCGCCGGCATTCACCAAGAACGCCGTCGTCGAAGCCATCGAGGCCGGCATCGGCCTGGTCGTGGTCATCACCGAAGGCGTGCCCGTCCAGGACTCCGCCGAATTCTGGGCCCTGGCCCAGTCCAAGGTGGACGCCGATGGCAACCAGGTCACCCGCATCATCGGCCCGAACTGCCCCGGCATCATCACTCCCGGCGAAGCGCTGGTTGGCATCACCCCCGCCAACATCACCGGCAAGGGCCCCATCGGCCTGGTCTCCAAGTCCGGCACCCTGACCTACCAGATGATGTACGAACTGCGCGACCTGGGCTTCTCCACCGCCATCGGCATCGGCGGCGACCCCATCATCGGCACCACCCACATCGACGCCCTGGCCGCGTTCGAGGCTGACCCCGAGACCAAGGCCATCGTCATGATCGGCGAGATCGGCGGCGACGCTGAGGAGCGCGCGGCCGACTTCATCAAGGCCAACGTCACCAAGCCGGTCGTCGGCTATGTGGCCGGCTTCACCGCTCCGGAAGGCAAGACCATGGGCCACGCAGGCGCCATCGTCTCCGGCTCGGCCGGTACCGCCCAGGCCAAGAAGGAAGCCCTCGAAGCTGCCGGCGTGAAGGTTGGCAAGACGCCTTCCGAGACCGCCAAGCTGCTCCGCGAGGTCTACTCAGCCCTCTAGCAGTACGCACGGCGCGGGGCCATCCCAGGCCCGGTCCCTCCCGGGGACCGGCACGGGGAGGCCCCGCGTTTGCTGTTTAACAAGCGTCCGCATGGAACGACGACGGCGGGCGGCGGGTGAACGGGCGCGTCGAGTAATGTTGAGGAAGGCAAATTCAGGGGCGCCGTGCGTGCCCAGGCAGGGGAAAGACGATGGCAGAAAAGCGACGCACCCTGGTCGACGCCGTCGTGGACAAAGTCCTTGAGCACATCCTCAGCGGAGAGATTAAGGCCGGAGACGCCCTGCCGCCCGAGGCAGATATCGCCAAGGATTCCGGGGTCAGCAGGCTGACGGCGCGTGAAGCCATGAACGTCCTGAAGGCCCAAAACGTGGTCTACGTAAAACGCGGGCTCGGCACATTCGTCAATCCTCCGGAACGATGGACCGGCATGGACGCCATTATGCAGGCGGCCTCCAGGGGAGTGGCCTCCGACCAGGTAGCACTGCGGCTGCTGGAAGTCCGCCGCATGGTGGAGACCGGAGCTGCTGAACTGGCCGCCTCCCGGCACAGGCCCGCCGACCTCGCCGCCCTGCAGGAAAGCGTGGACCGGATGGAAGCGGCGCACCAAACTGGGGACGTGGATGCCCTCACCGTGGCGGACATCGCCTTCCACGACACAGTCCTGCGCGCTTCCGGCAACCCCTTCGTGCCGGCCCTGCTGGGCCAGTTGTCCACACTGCTGTATGCCATGCGGCGGGAGACCTCGGCCTTCCCGGATGTGCAGCGCCACGCCATCCACCACCACAAGATGGTTCTGGCTGCCATTGCCGCCGGCGATCCTGCCACTGCCCGTTCCACCATGGACGCGCACATCACCCAGACCTTCGAGGACTACGAGCAGTTCCTTGCCATGTCCAGCCGCACTGGAGCCACCGCCGGCTGAAAGCCCCCTGGCCGCACCTGCCCAGGGGCAGCGGCGTTGCATGAGCCGCCCGATGGCGCTCAGGAAAGACCCTGTGTTGACGGTCGCGTTCCCGTGTGACTACAATCTCAGTCAGACATCAGACATCTGATATCACCATCCCCCACAAAATGCCGCCAGCCAAAGGAGTCTTCATGCGCGCGCATTCCCTTTTCAAGGGTCCCCAAACAAAAGCGGGAGGTACGCGATGACCTCCCGTGCCGCCGCCCCCGCGCTCAGCGAACTGGGCGAGACCACCCTCCGCAAGGTTCGCCGGAGGCTCATGCCCCTGATCGTCCTGCTCTACTTCATTGCCTACCTCGACCGGAACAACGTGGGCTTTGCCAAGCTCGGCATGCAAGGGGACATCGGCTTGACCGAGGCCGCCTACGGTCTGGGTGCAGGCATCTTCTTCCTGGGCTACGCCCTGCTGGAAATTCCGAGCAACGGCGGCATGTACCGCTTCGGCGCCCGCAAATGGATTGCCCGCATCCTGATCAGCTGGGGCATCTTCGCCACGGCCATGTTCCTGGTCAACGGCGAAGCCACCTTCTACATCATCCGCTTCCTGCTTGGCGCCGCCGAAGCCGGCTTCTTCCCCGCCATCCTCTTCTACCTGACCCTCTGGTTCCCGGCAGCACAGCGCGTCACCGTGCTGGGCATCTTCATCCTGGCCCAGCCCATCTCCAACGCCCTGGGCGCTCCTGTGTCCGGCATGCTCCTGAACCTTGAAGGCGTCGCCGGACTCCACGGCTGGCAGTGGCTCTACATCCTTGAAGGCATCCCCGCCATCATCCTGGGCATCATCACGCCCTTCGTCATGACGGACCGGCCCGAACACGCCAAGTGGCTCAAGTCGGAGGAACGCGAATGGCTTTCCACCACCATGTCTGAGGAACTGGCGCACAAGCAGAAGGCAGGAAACCACAACTTCCTTGCAGGCCTGAAAGACCCCCGCACCATCGCCTACTCCGCGCTGTACTTCGGTCTGGTCTGCGGGATCTACGGGCTGGGCCTCTGGCTGCCCACTATCGTCAAGGCCCTCGGAACCTTCGACTCAACCCAGGTCGGGTTCATCGTCTTCATCCCGTATGCCATCGCAGCCGTGTTCGTCTACTTCTGGAGCAAGCGCTCGGACCGTACCGGCAACCGCGTCTGGCACGCCAGCATCAGCATGGTGCTCGCCGCCGTCGGCCTCCTGGGTGCCGGCTTCCTGCTGCCGGTCAACGCGGTGCTCGCCATGGTGTTCCTGACCCTTGCGGCCATGGGCATCTACTCGGCAATCGCCCCGTTCCTGGCCATGCCGTCCGCGGCCCTCACCGGCGCCGCTGCTGCTGCAGGGTTGGCCATGGTCAACTCGCTCGGCAACCTGGGCGGCTTCGTGGCGCCCTACATTGTGGGCATCCTCAAGGATGCCACCGGGAACAGCCAGTCAGGCCTGGTCTTCCTGGCCGCCTGCCTCGCCATAACCGCAGCCGCCACCTACCTTTACGCACGCAAGCGGCCCGAAGGCGTCTCCGCCCCCGGTGCCACCCTTCCTGCCGCCGAAACCCACTAGGAAATACCAATGACAACTCAGCACGCATTCCCCGCAGAACGCACCGCAGTCCTCACCGGCGCCGCATCCGCCCGCGGCATTGGCCGTGCAACCGCCGACCGCCTGGCCAGCGAGGGCTGGTCCATCGCCATCCTCGACATCAACGCCGAAGACGCCCAGGCCGCCGCCGCGGAAATCGGTGCCAACCGGGCCGTCAAGGCCATCGGCGTGGGCGCGGACGTCTCGGACGAAGCATCGGTGGACCGCGCCATCACCGAGATTGAGCAGGCGCTTCCGCCGATCGTTGGACTGGTCAACCTCGCCGGCATCAGCTCACCCACTCCGTTCATGGAAACCACGGTGGCGGAATGGGACAAGGTCTTCGCCATCAACATGCGCGGCACCTTCGTGGTGTCGCAGCGGGTGCTCAAAGGCATGATCGAGCGGGAACTGGGCAGGATCGTCAGCATCTCCTCGATTTCCGCCCAGCGCGGCGGCGGCACCTACTCCAAGGTGGCGTACAGCGCCTCCAAGGCCGGCATCCTCGGGTTCACCCGCGCACTGGCCCGTGAAATGGGCGAGCACAACATCACCGTGAACGCCATCGCGCCGGGTCCGATCGACACCGACATCATGGGCGGCACGCTGACCGACGAGCGCAAGGCCCAGATGTCCGAGGGAATCATGATGGGCCGTGTGGGAACACGCGAGGAAGTGGCCGCACTTATCGCGTTCCTGCTTGGCGAGGACGCCGGCTACATCACGGCCGCCACCTACGACATCAACGGCGGCCTGCAGGTTTCCTGACACCACGCTTCTGTCCAGCATGGTGCCGTGCGGCAACCGTCCGCACGGCACCATGGCGGGTCCGGCAGCGCCCTTCACACTCGCGCTACCGCGCGTTCTGCGGCTATAGGATTTCTACATGGCAACCAAGAACCAGGCCTCCGGCGGCGTCAGCAGGCAGGTCCTCGCCGACCACGTTTATGAGGCGCTTCTCGTTGCCCTGATGGACGGGCGGCTGGAGGCTGGCACTCCCGTCAGCATTGACGGGATGGCCAGGGAACTGGACGTTTCCCCGACGCCGGTCCGTGAAGCCCTGGCCCGCCTGGAAGCTACGGGAATGGTCCGGAGGATGGCCCTGCGCGGTTACCGCGTGGCGCCGCTGTTCTCCCCCGAAGAGCTGGCTGACCTGATGGACGCCCGGCTGGTCATCGAGCCGGCGAACGCCTTCATGGCCTGCAAGCACGGGGATCCGCAACTGACCAAGCAGCTGGAACAGGCCATCGAGGACCTGAAGGCAGCCCCGCGGGGACCGTCCTTCAACGAGTTCCGGGCCTACTGGGAAGCCGACGAACGTTTCCACCGCCTGATAGCCGAGTTCGCTGACAACCAGTTCCTGCTGTCCGCCTATAACGCATTGGGTGGTCAGGTGCAGCGTTTCCGCTTCTTCGGGGGCCTGGGCGTGACCGACGCCGATTACGCAATTGCGGAGCACACCGAGATCCTCAAAGCCTTTGTGGCCGGTGACGCGGAACTTGCGCGGCAGAAAATGATCGAACACATCGAGGGCGTCAAACAGCGCTCACAGCATGACAGTGAAGTGCGCAGCTAGCAGTATCCAGCCGCTGCGCTGCCCCCTTTTCCCTAAACCTGCGCTTGAGCAGGCATAACAAAGCGCCCCTTGACAGGGCGGACAAGTAACGTAGATCCTATAGGAAATGCGATTCTAAATCTGGAGTGAACAATGCCGTACACCGCCGAAAACTGGCCCATCGCCGCAGCCCTGCTGCAGTTCCCGGGCACCAAGCCCGATGGAAGCTCCGTCCAGGACGCGCCCGCCAGCGACTGGCAGAAGGTCTTCGAGGAAGTCGCTGACGCAGGCTTCACCAACGCCGACCTCACCGATAGCTGGGTACGCCCCGGTGACCTGTCCAGCGCCCGCCTCGATGAGCTGAAGTCCGCCGCCACCGCAGCCGGCCTGGGACTGCCTTCCATTTCCGCCATCCGCCGCAGCGTGATCGAAGAGGCCAACTGGGAAGACAACCTGGCCTACACCCACCGCACCCTGGAGGCCGCAGCGCAGCTCGGCTGCGAGGTGGTCTCGATCGGGCTGCACCAGGCCATCACCCCTGAACAGCAGAAGCAGCTGTGGTTCTGGACGGTTGAAGGCCACAAGGACCCCGTGGGGGACAAGGAAACGTGGAACAACGCCGTTACCCGCATCCGCGAAGTCGGCAAGCACGCCGCAGAACTCGGCCTCCTGGTATCGCTGGAGATGTACGAGGACACCTACCTGGGAACGGCCGATTCCTCCGTGCAGTTGGTTCAGGACATCGACCTGCCCAATGTTGGCCTGAACCCGGACCTCGGCAACCTGATCCGCCTTCACCGTCCCATCGAGGACTGGCGTGAAGTGGTGCACAAGACCCTGCCGTACTCCAACTACTGGCACGTCAAGAATTACATCCGCGATGAGGACCGGGCCCGGGACCAGTACGTGGCCATGCCTGCCCCCATGGAATCCGGCCTCATCAGCTACCGCGAGGCCTTCCAGTTCGCCATCTCCGTCGGCTTCCAGGGCATCATTTGCACCGAACACTACGGTGGCGACGGCCTGAGCGTCACCGCGGCCAACCAGGACTACCTGCGCCGCCAGGTCCTGCCCAAGCGCGAGGGCTACAAGCTGGGCACCAGCCTGGTGGCCCAGGGCCGCCAGACCCCGGCGGCAGTTCCTGCCCGCTAGGCCTGCAGGCATCCCAACCGAGACGACCGGTTCAACGAGGAATCATGACAAAGATATTTGACGATCCAGCGCAGTTCGCAGACGAGGCCCTCGACGGTTTCGTCGCCGCCAACCGCCAGTACGTGGCCCGCGTTGACGGCGGCGTGGTCCGCTCCACCGAATCACCCGATGGCCAGGTGGCACTGGTCATCGGCGGCGGATCGGGCCACTACCCGGCCTTCGCCGGTCTGGTGGGCGCCGGGCTCGCTGCCGGGAGTGCCTGCGGCAACATGTTCGCTTCCCCCTCAGCGGGGCAGGTGTACCGCGTTGCCAAGGCATCCCAGACTGGTGGCGGCGTCCTGCTCAGCTACGGCAACTACGCCGGCGATGTGCTCCACTTCGGGCAGGCGCAGGACAAGCTGAACGCCGAGGGCATCGAAACCCGGACCGTCCTGGTCACCGATGATATCGCCAGCGCTCCGCTGGAAGAGATCGGCAAGCGCCGAGGCATCGCCGGCGACCTCACGGTCTTCAAGGTGGCCGGGGCGGCAGCGGAGGCCGGCCTGGACCTGGACGAGGTGGAGCGGCTCGCCATCAAGGCCAACCACCACACCCGTTCGCTGGGAGTTGCCTTTGCTGGCTGTACCCTCCCCGGCGCAGGTGAGCCCCTGTTCACGGTGCCGGAGGGCATGATGTCCGTGGGGCTCGGTATCCACGGCGAACCCGGGATCTCCGAGCAGCCCCTGCCCAGCGCCAGCGAGCTTGCGCAGCTGCTGGTGGACGGGCTGCTGAAGGACAAGCCGGAAACCGCGGGCCGCCGTGTGGTGCCCATCCTCAACGGCCTGGGCACGGTGAAGTACGACGAACTGTTCCTGCTGTTCGGCAAGATCGAGGCACTGCTCACCGAGGCCGGGCTGGAGATCGTGGAGCCCGAATGCGGTGAACTGGTGACCAGCCTGGACATGTCCGGCCTGTCCCTGACGCTGTTCTGGCTGGACGGGGAACTGGAAAAGTTCTGGTCCGCGCCGGCTGACACCCCCGCCTTCCGCAAGGGCAACCTGGCTCCCCGGCGTGCACGGTCCGTGGAGTCCCTTGAGGAGGCCGGAACCGAGCCGACGCTGGCTGCCACCCCCGCGTCAACTGCCCTGGCCGCCACGGCACTGGACGCGCTGAAGGAAGCCCAGGCCGTCGTCGTCGAACACGAAGAGGCGTTGGGCAAGCTGGACGCCATCGCCGGGGACGGTGACCACGGCATTGGCATGCGCCGCGGTGTTGATGCCGCCGTTGCCGCGGCCGAAAAGTCCCACGCTGCCGGCGCAGGGCTCGAGGAACTCCTCGCGGCGGCGGGGGAGCAGTGGGCAGAACGCGCGGGAGGCACCTCCGGGGCCCTCTGGGGCGCCGCCGTCACCGCCGTCGGAAAGACCCTTGGCAGCAAGGACTCCTACACTGCCGCCGACGCAGCGGCGGCCGTCAACGCCCTCCGCGACGCCATCATCACCCTGGGCAAGGCGGAAGCGGGGGACAAGACCATGGTGGACGCGCTGCTTCCGTTCGCCGAAACGTTCAGCAAGGCAATTGACGACGGCGGCAGCCTGGCTGCCAGCCTTCGCACAGCAGCGGAGGCGGCGGCAAAGGCCGCTGACGCAACTGCAGAGCTCAGCCCGAAAAAGGGCCGGGCCCGGCCGCTGGCGGAAAAGAGCCTGGGCCACCCGGACCCAGGAGCCGTGTCCTTCGGACTCATCGCCCGCAGGGTGGCCGACTACGCCGCCACCATCGAAAGCTCCTAAGGAGAACATCATGACCGAGAACACCCAGCCAGGCTGGCGCATCGTCGTCGGCAACGACGAAGCCGGCGTGGAATACAAGAACGCCCTGCGCGAACTGCTGGAGGCGGACCCCCGCGTTGCCTCGGTAGAGGATGTGGGAGTGGCATCCAACGATGCCACCGCGTACCCCCACCTGGCCGTCGCCGCCGCCCGCAAGGTGGCCGCCGGCGAAGCGGACCGCGCCCTCCTGATCTGCGGCACCGGCCTGGGCGTCGCTATTTCTGCCAACAAAGTACCGGGCATCCGCGCGGTCACCGCCCACGACAGCTACTCGGTGGAACGCTCCGTACTGTCCAACAACGCCCAGGTTCTGACCATGGGCCAGCGCGTCATCGGCTTGGAGCTCGCCAAGAAACTTGTGGGCGAGTGGCTGGACTACCGCTTCGACGAAAACTCCGCATCCGCGGCAAAAGTAGACGCCATCTCCTCCTACGAGGACGCGTCGGAAGGACTTGAGGACAAATGAGCACCCGTAACATCGCCGTCGTTGGCTCAGGCTACATGGGCGGCGGTATCGCCCAGGTCCTGGCACTCGCAGGAGCCCGCGTCGCGCTGGCCGACGTCTCCGCCGAGATCGCCCAGAGCAACTACGAGCGGCTGCTGAAGGAATCCGACGAGTTCGTCGCCGCAGGCCTCTTCCCGGCCAACGCCACGGACCTGCTCAAGGAAAACCTCTGGGCCGCCAAGGACATCGAGGAAGCAGTGGCCGGCGCTGAGTACATCGAGGAGGCCGTGCCCGAAGTCCTCGAAATCAAGCACGCCACCCTGAGCCGGATCAGCGCCGCAGCGCGCCCCGACGCGATCATCGGTTCCAACACCTCCACCATCTCCATCGCCAAACTGGCCGAGGTAGTGGAAAACCCGGAGCGGTTCCTGGGCGTCCACTTCTCCAACCCGGCACCGTTCATCCCCGGCGTGGAAGTCATCCCGCACGAAGGAACCTCCGAGGCCACCGTCCAGGCCGCGCGCACCATCGTGGGGGAGACCGGCAAGGAAACCGCCACCGTCAAGGACGTCACCGGCTTCGTGCTGAACCGGCTCCAGTACGCCCTCTTCCACGAGGCCGCGCAGGTGGTGGAGGAAGGCATCGCCAGCGCGGAGGACGTGGACACCCTGGTTCGTACCACCTTCGGTTTCCGGCTGCCCTTCTTCGGCCCCTTCGCCATCGCCGACATGGCAGGGCTGGATGTCTACGCCTTCTGCTACAAGTCGCTGCAGACCGGCTTCCCGGAGCGGTTCGCCACCCCGAAGATCCTGCAGGAAAAGGTCGACGCCGGCCAGCTCGGCACCAAGACCGGCTCCGGCTTCCTTGACGTCCCCGCAGACCGCACCGCAGCCCTGGTTGCCTACCGGAACAAGGCGTACGTCGCCATGCAGAAGCTCATCGAGGAACTGGGCCCGGCCCCGCTGTCCTGAGTTTTGCGGACTAGCGCTTTCCGGGACCAAAACCACCCCCTTTAGAAGGAACACTTCATGACAGCATTTCCCGCAGACCGCACGGTGATCGTCACCGGCGCCGTCTCCGAGCGCGGCATCGGCCGTGCCACCGCCGACTACCTGGCCGAGCGCGGCTGGAACATCGGCGTGATCGACCTCGATGACGCGGCCTGCAAAGCGGTGGCCAAGGAACTGGCGGAAAAGCACGGCGTCAAAGCCCATGGCGCCGGCGCAAACATTGCCGACGAAGCATCGGTCCGGGCCGCGATCGACGAGATCGAAGCGGAACTGCCGCAGCTGGTGGCGCTGGCCAACATCGCAGGCGTCAGCTCCCCGGTGCCCTACCTCGAACTCGACGGCGCCGAGTGGGACCGCGTCATCAACATCAACCTGAACGGTGTCCACTACGCCACCCGCCGGGCCGCCGAGTCGATGGTCAAGAACCGGCTGGGACGGATTGTCAACATCTCCTCGGTCTCCGCCCAGCGCGGCGGCGGAACCTTCAGCAAGACCCCGTACTCGGTGGCGAAGGCCGGCGTCATCGGCCTGACCCGTGCCACCGCCCGGGAACTGGGGGAGTACGACATCACGGTCAACGCCATTTCACCGGGCCCGATTGACACCGACATCATGGGCGGCACTCTCAGTGAGGAACGCAAGGATGAGTTGGTCAAGGACCTGGTGGTGAACCGGGTGGGCAGCCCCCGCGACGTGGCGGCAGCCATCTCCTTCCTGATCGGCGAAGACTCAGGCTACATCTCCGGCCAGACACTGAACGTCGACGGCGGACTCTACATGCACTAACGGCGCGCCTTCCCGGCCAAATTGAAAGGCCGGGCGCCACCCACTAAGCCAGCGGGCCGCCGGCCCCCTGGTACCACCAACATCACCACTCGAAGGAGAGTGTTGTGTCCGAAACCACCGCAACATCCAAGGAGCTTCTGGCCCGTCCGGTCCTGAAGTCCGCGATCTTCAAGGCGGCCCGCCGGCTCATGCCGATGCTGGTCATCCTGTACGTCGTTTCGTTCCTGGACCGCACCAACGTCGGCTTTGCCGAGGCGGCGCTGGGAGCTGACAAGGGAGTGTCCGCCGCGGCCTTCGCCCTGGGCGCCGGCATCTTCTTCATTGGCTATGCGATCTTCGAGATTCCCAGCAACCTGCTGCTCAAGAGGGTCGGCGCCAAGATCTGGCTGGCCCGCATCGCCATCACCTGGGGCATCGTCTCGGCCTGCTTCGCCTTTGTACAGGGCGAGACGTCCTTCGTGATCCTGCGTTTCCTCCTGGGCGTGACCGAAGCCGGGCTGTTCCCCGGCGTGATCATGTACCTTGCCGAATGGTTCCCCAACAAGGTGCGCGTCCAGATGTTCGCCATCTTCTACCTGGCCCAGCCGTTCTCGCAGATGATCGGCAACCCGCTGTCGGGCTGGCTGATCAACATCGGTGATCAGGTGCCCGGCCTGCGCGGCTGGCAGGTCATGTTCTTCGTTGAAGGCATGCTGGCCGTCCTGGCAGGCATCGCAGCCTTCTTCTTCCTGATCAATGGTCCGGAAAAGGCGAAGTTCCTCAGCAGCGATGAGAAGTACGCGCTGAAGGAAGTCATGGCCCTTGAGGACAACATCAAGGATGAGCACGGTCCGCGCGGCATCCTCGCTGCCATGCGCAACGGCCGCGTCTGGTACTTCACCGTGATCTACTTCTGCCTGCAGGTCGCCGTGTATGGCGTGACGTTCTTCCTGCCCCAGCAGGTGTCTTCCCTCACCGGGCAGAAGGTGGGGCTCGCCGTCGGCCTGTTGATTGCCGTTCCGTGGTTCTTCGGCATCTTCTCCTGCTACTTCATCGGCAAGGCCGCGGATACCGTAGCCAAGCGCCGGAAGTTCGGCACCATCCTTTTCATCTCCACCGGCCTGTGCATCTTCGGGTCGGCCTGGGCGGGGACCAACCACCAGCCGGTGCTGGGCATGATCTTCATAACCCTGGCTGTCTGCAGCTTCCTGGCCGTGGGTCCCGTGGTCTGGTCCTATCCCACCGCGTTCCTCGCGGGTTCAGCTGCTGCCGCCGGCATCGGCCTGATCAACTCCCTGGGCAACCTGGGCGGCTTCGTGGCGCCGATCCTCCGGACTGCCGTCAACGAGGCGACCCAATCGCCCACCGGCTCCATGGGCGTCTATGCCCTGGGTGTCCTGCCATTCGTCGCGGCGGCGATGATGTTCGCCACCCGGCGCTTCAAGAACAAGGCCGACGACCTGCTCGACTGAGCGGGCCCACCATCCACGCAAGGAATCCATGAGCACCTCCGGCAGCAACGCAGGCAGCGGCACCCTCTACATCGGTGTCAGCACCAAAATGTACCTGGGCTACCAGGCAAGCCTGCGCTGGCTGTCGGAGGTGCGCTCCATTGTGGACGAGAGACCAGGACTGGCTGGGAATCAGCCCGTCCGGGTCTTCGTCATCCCGTCCTTTCCGGTCCTGGAACCCGCAGGCCGGGTCCTGGCCGGCTCGCCCGTGCTGCTTGGGGCGCAGAACTGCGCCTGGGGGGACGGGCCGTTGACCGGGGAAGTCAGCCCGGGGATGCTCGCCGAACTCGGCGTCTCGCTCGTGGAAATTGGCCACGCGGAACGCCGCAAACTCTTTGCCGAGGATGACGCCGTGGTGGCACGCAAGGTGCGTGCCGCCGTCGGCCATTCCCTCACCCCGCTGCTCTGCATCGGTGAGCCGGACAGGCTCGACGCCGGGGCTGCCGCCGCCTTTTGCGTGGCGCAGGTCCGCTCCGCCACCGCGGGAGATGCCGCGCTGCTCAGCCGACTGGTCCTGGCCTACGAGCCGGTGTGGGCCATCGGCGCGCAGGAACCTGCCCCGCCACAGCACGTCAACTCAGTCCTGGCCCAGATCCGTGCTGAGCTGGGCGCAGACTGCCCCCTCATTTACGGCGGCAGCGCCGGCCCCGGGCTGCTGCCCCAACTGCCGGCCGCGGATGGACTCTTCCTGGGCCGGTTCGCCCACGACGCCGCCAACCTGGGCCGCGTCCTGGACGAAGCCATCGCCCTTGCCAAGACCCGCAACTAAGGCCGCGGCTCAGACCCGGGCCCCCGCCAGTAATTCCTCAAGCCGCTCATAGCCCTCGCTGAGGCCGCCTTCCATGCCCGATTGGGCCATGCCGTCGCGCGCCTCCTGGCTGGGGTACACCGAGTGCCCCCGCAACCGCGTGCGTCCGTTGCCCAGGTCCTCGAAGGTCATGAACTCCAGGCTCACCACGTCCGGGTACCCGCCGAACTCGAAGGTCTGCAGGGCAAACTCGTTTTCGCGGACCGTGTGGAAGATGCCGCGGAACTCGTAGGGCACCCCGTCAGGGCCGGTGTGGATGTATCGGTAACTCCCGCCGGTGCGGAAATCGTAATGGTCGATCTCCATTTTCATGCCCCGCGGGCCCAGCCACTGGACAATCAGGTCCGGCTCTTTGTGCGCGCGGAACACATCCGCCACCGGGAAATCGAACTCGCGCTCGTAATCGATGAAGGGGACGCCCTCAGGAACGCTGAGTTTCAGGGAATTGCTCATCATGACTCCTTGGAGGATTGGCCGCCGCTTGCCGCAGCGTGTTCTTTCAGCACCGCGTCGAGGTTGCGGAACTGCCCTTCGCGGACCAACCGGTACTGGTCAATCCACGCGGTAAGCGCCTCAAGCCGCGCGGGGTTCAGGTGCACGGGCCGGCGCTGGGCATCCCTGCTTCGGGTCACCAGCTGCGCCTGCTCGAGTACCTGGATGTGCTTCGAGACTGCCTGTTTGGAAATCTCGAACGGTTCCGCCAGTTCGTTGACGGTGGCGGGACCCCTGCTCAGCCGGGCAATGATGCTGCGCCGGACGGGATCGGCCAGGGCCAGGAAAGCCGTGTCCAAAGCCACGTCGTCGGAGATCATGTCGAGCCTTTCGAGTAATCAACCTCATTGTTTATCAACCTATCGGTTGATTAATGATACGTCCGCTGCAGTAGCCGCGCAAGAGTCGAGGGGAAAGCCTGGCGAGCCTGCCGCGTAAGTATGTCAGTACAAACTTTTGACAGGACATTAGATCTGGGGCAAAGTAATGGCTGTGGCCCACACCACGCCGGCAAGCCCGGAAGTCCCGCCCGCAAGGGGCCGACGTTCCACACCAGAAAGGTCAACGATTCCCGTGACCCACGAGCTTCTTACGATCGGGCGCATCAGCGTTGATATCTACCCGAACGACATCGGGGTTGGCCTGGAGGATGTCAATTCCTTCGGCAAGTACCTGGGCGGTTCACCGTCGAACGTCGCTGTTGCCGCCGCCCGCCACGGCCGCCGGACCGGTGTGATCACCCGGACCGGGGATGACCCGTTCGGTGAATACCTGCACCGCGAGCTGCGCAAGTTCAACGTCGACGACACCTTTGTCACACCCGTCAAGGACTGGCCCACGGCCGTGACGTTCTGCGCGATCAAACCGGCAACGGACGAGTTCCCGCTGTACTTCTACGGCCGGTTCCCCACGGCTCCGGACCTGCAGATCAGGGCCGAGGAGCTGGACCTTGATGCCATCCGCCAGGCGGGGATTTTCTGGTCCACAGTCACGGGTCTGTGCCAGGAGCCCAGCCGCAGCGCGCACCTTGCCGCCCATGAGGCCCGTCCCCGTACCGGCCTGGCCGAGGGGCAGTTCACTATCCTGGACCTGGACTACCGGCCGATGTTCTGGGCCTCGGAGGAAGAGGCCCGTGCCGAGGTGGCTAAGGTCCTGCCGCACGTGACTGTTGCCATCGGCAATGACAAGGAATGCGCCGTGGCCGTGGGTGAGGGAACCCCTGATGAGCAGGCGGACCGTTTGCTGGCCGCCGGCGTGGAGATCGCCGTCGTCAAGCTCGGCCCCGAAGGCGTGATGGCCAAGACCCGCACCGAACGTGCGGTCTCCGCCCCCGTCCCGGTGGAGACGCTGAACGGCCTGGGTGCCGGCGACTCCTTCGGCGGCGCCTTTGTCCACGGGCTGCTGTCCGGCTGGCCGCTGGCCCAGGTCCTGGACTACGCAAATGCCGCTGGGGCGATCGTTGCCTCGCGGTTGTCCTGCGCTGATGCGATGCCGACGCCGGAGGAAGTCACCTCGCTGCTGGCCGAACGCGGCCGCGATGTCCCTGCTACTGCTCCGGGCACTGTTACCCAGCTTGCCACCGAAGGAGCAGCACTGTGACGCTCACGCCCCTAACCCCTGACAGTGCCCTGAACGACGATCCGCGCCGCTACGAGCACCTAAGCACCATCCGCCTGGAAGATCCGGATGCTGTGGCCCGGGCTGCCAAGTCCCGCCGCCGCCACCCCGGCCTCAAGGCCGGTCGGCAGAACTTCATCGTTGCCGCAGACCACCCTGCCCGCGGCGCCCTGGCGGTCGGCAACGACCCGGTGGCCATGGCTGACCGCCGCCAGTTGCTGGACCGTTTGCAGATGGCGCTGGCCAACCCCGCCGTCGATGGTGTCCTGGCCTCCCCGGACATTATGGATGACCTGCTGCTCCTGGGTACCCTGGACGGCAAGCTGGTGTTCGGTTCGATGAACCGCGGTGGCCTGGCCGGGCTGGTCAACGAGTTCGATGACCGGTTCACCGGGCACACCGCCGCCGCCCTTGAGGCCCTGGGCGCGGACGGCGGGAAGATGCTCACCCGCATCTGCCTGGGCGACCCCGACACCGTGGTGACCCTGGAGGCGACCGCCAAGGCCATCGATTCCCTGGCCGAGCGGAAGCTGATTGCCATGGTGGAACCGTTCCTGTCCGTCCGGGAGAACGGCCGGGTTCGCAACGACCTGTCGACCAATGCGGTGATCAAGTCCATCGCGATCGCAGAGGGCCTGGGTTCCACCAGCGCGTATACCTGGATGAAGCTTCCGGTGGTGGCTGAGATGGAACGCGTCATGGCCGCCACCACCATGCCCACCGTCCTGCTGGGTGGAGACCCGGACGGGTCCCAAGACGAGGTCTTTGCGTCCTGGCAGGCAGCCCTTGCCCTGCCCGGCGTGCAGGGCCTCACGGTTGGCCGGACCCTGCTCTACCCCGCCGACGGGGACGTCGCGGGCGCCGTCGCCACGGCCGCTTCCCTCCTTCACCACACCGCAGAAGCATCGGAGTAACTCCCATGGGATCCACAGCAGGAACGCGCAGGATGACCGTTGCGCAAGCCGTCGTCGAATACCTTTCCAAGCAGTACACCGTTGACTCGGTGGGCGGTGTTGAGTTCCGTGAGCGTCTCATTCCTGGGACGTTCGGGATTTTCGGGCACGGCAACGTGGCCGGAGTGGGCCAGGCGCTGAAGCAGTACCAGCAGCTGGATCCGGCCATCATGCCGTACTACCAGGGCCGGAACGAGCAGGCCCAGGTCCACCAGGCCGTGGGGTATGCCCGGCACACCCGCCGCCGCCAGACCTACGCGATCAGCACCTCCATCGGCCCGGGCTCCTCCAACCTGCTGACCGGCGCCGCGCTGGCCACCACCAACCGCCTGCCGGTGCTGCTGCTGCCCAGTGACACCTTTGCCACCCGCGCCGCGGACCCGGTGCTGCAGCAGCTCGAACAGCCCTACGCTTACGACCTGACGGTCAATGACGCGTTCCGGCCGCTGTCCAAGTTCTTCGACCGCGTCAACCGGCCGGAGCAGTTGTTCTCCGCGTTCCACCACGGCCTGCGTGTCCTCACCGACCCGGCCGAGACGGGAGCGGTGACGATTTCGTTGCCGCAGGACGTCCAGGCCGAGGCCTTCGATGTTCCCGAGGAGTTCCTGGCCGAGCGGGAGTGGCGGATCCGCCGCCCCGACGCCGAGGACGACGACATCGCCCGCGCCGCCGCGGCGATACGGGCCGCCAAGCGCCCGCTGATCATTGCCGGCGGCGGTGTCCTCTACGCCTACGCAAACGATGAGCTCGCGAAGTTCGTGGAGCTGACCGGCATCCCGGTGGGCAACACGCAGGCCGGCGTCGGCGTGCTGCCCTGGGACCACAAGTACTCCCTGGGCGCCATCGGGTCCACGGGCACGACGGCGGCGAACGCCATCGCCGCCGGGGCGGACCTGATCATCGGCATCGGCACCCGCTACGAGGACTTCACCACGGCGTCCCGGACCGCCTTCCAGAACCCGGACGTGAAGTTCGTGAACATCAACGTCGCCCCCATCGACGCCTACAAGCACGGCACCACGCTTCCGATCGTCGCCGATGCCCGCAAGGCACTGGTCAAGCTCAACGCAGCCCTTGGCGGGTACCGGGTGGGCGCAGACCTTGAGCAGAAGATCGAGGCCGAGAAGAAGCGCTGGAACGCCACCGTGGACGAGGCCTTCGACACCCGCTACACCCCGCTGCCGGCGCAGAACGAAATCATCGGCGCTACCAACCGGGCCATGGACGCCCGCGACGTGGTGGTCTCCGCCGCCGGTTCCCTGCCCGGTGACCTGCACAAGATGTGGCGGGTCCGGGACCCGTTCGGTTACCACGTTGAGTACGCCTATTCCTGCATGGGCTATGAGATCCCCGGCGGCCTGGGCGTCAAGCGCGCCGTGATCGCCGAAGCGGCAAGTACGACGGCGGCCGGAGGGTCAGGGGATCAGGTGCGGGACGTCGTCGTCATGGTGGGGGACGGCTCCTACCTGATGATGCATACCGAACTGGTTACCGCCGTCGCAGAACGCATCAAGCTGATCGTGGTCCTGATCCAGAACCACGGCTTCGCCTCCATCGGCTCGCTCTCCGAATCCATCGGCTCGCAGCGGTTCGGAACCAAGTACCGGGCCTTGAACGAAGAGGCGCACAGCTTTGATGAGGGCGAGACCCTGCCCGTGGACCTGGCCCTGAACGCCCAGTCCCTGGGCGTGAAGGTCATCCGGATCGAACCCGGCGAGAAGGTCATCGCAGAACTCGAACAGGCCGTCCGCGACGCCAAGGCCGCCCCGGAAGGCTCGGGCCCCATCCTGATCCACGTCGAATCAGATCCGCTGCTGGACGCGCCGTCCTCCGAGTCCTGGTGGGACGTCCCCGTCTCCCAGGTGGCCGAACTGGAATCCACCAAGCAGGCCTTCCAGGCCTACACCGACCACAAGTCACGCCAGCGCAAACTGCTCGGCTAACCGCACTTTTCACTACTCAAGGAAGAGTCCCATGACTGCCACCACCACCCAGGCCACCGTCATCAACCACTTTCTCAACGGCGCCGAAACCGCCGGCGAAGGCGACCGCACCACGCCCGTGTACAACCCGGCCACCGGTGCCGTATCCGCCACCCTGCGCCTGGCCAACCGCGCCGACCTGGACACCGCCGTCGCCGCCGCCCGCAAGGCCGCCGACACCTGGGGCGACATCGCCCTGGCCAAGCGCACCGCGGTACTGTTCAAATTCCGTGAACTCGTCGCCGCGCACGTGGACGAACTCGCCCAGCTCGTGACCGCCGAGCACGGCAAGGTCCTCTCCGACGCCAAGGGCGAGATCGGCCGAGGCCTGGAAGTCGTCGAGTTCGCCTGCGGCATCCCCACCCTGCTCAAGGGTGACTACTCGGACCAGGTCTCCACCGGCATCGACGTCTTCTCCTTCCGCGAGCCCCTCGGCGTCGTCGCCGGCATCACGCCGTTCAACTTTCCCGTCATGGTGCCGTTGTGGATGGCCCCGATGGCCATCGCCACCGGCAACGCGTTCATCCTCAAACCCTCCGAGCGTGACCCCTCGGCCTCGTTGCTGCTGGCCAAGCTCTGGAAGGAAGCCGGGTTGCCGGACGGTGTGTTCCAAGTCCTGCACGGCGACAAGGAAACCGTCGACGGGCTGCTGACCCACCCCGACGTGGACGGCATCAGCTTCGTCGGCTCCACCCCGATCGCCCAGTACGTCCACGAGACCGCCACCAGGCACGGCAAGCGCGTCCAGGCCCTGGGCGGGGCGAAAAACCACGCCATCATCCTGCCCGACGCCGACCTCGACAACGCCGCCGACCACCTCGCCGCCGCCGCGTTCGGCTCCGCCGGCGAACGCTGCATGGCCATCTCCGTCGCCGTGGCCGTTGGCGACGCCGCCGACGCCCTGGTCGCGAAAGTCCAGGAACGCGCCGAAGCTGTCAAGGTCAACAACGGCACCGAGCCCGATGCCGAAATGGGCCCGGTCATCACCCCGGCCTCCAAGGAACGCATCGTCAGGATCGTCACCGAAGCCGAAACCGCCGGCGCCGCCATGGTCGTGGACGGCCGCGACCTCGTGGTCCCGGGCCACGAGAACGGCTTCTGGGTCGGCCCCACCGTGATCGACCACGTCAAGACCGAAATGACCGCCTACAAGGAGGAAATCTTCGGACCCGTCCTCGTCGTGGTCCGCGTCGATACCCTCGAAGACGGCATCGAGCTCATCAACGCCAACCCTTACGGCAACGGCACCGCCATCTTCACCTCCTCCGGCGCCGCCGCCCGCAAGTTCCAGCGCTCCGTCACCGTGGGCATGATCGGCATCAACGTGCCCCTCCCGGTTCCGGTGGCCTACCACTCCTTCGGTGGCTGGAAGGCCTCCCTCTTCGGCGACAAGCACATCTACGGCCCCGAAGGCGTGAGCTTCTATACCCGCGGCAAGGTGGTCACCTCCCGCTGGCCCGAAACCCACCACGCCTCCGGCGCCTCCTACAACTTCCCCTCCAACTAATCCCCAGAAGAAAGACAACGCTGTCATGACTGAGAACAAGCTGATCATCGGCACGGCACCGGACTCCTGGGGTGTTTGGTTCGCGGACGACCCAAAGCAGACCCCGTGGGAACGCTTCCTGGATGAAGTAGCCGAGTCCGGCTACAAGTGGATCGAACTGGGCCCCTACGGCTACCTTCCCACGGACCCAGCCCGCCTCGCCGAGGATCTTAAGCAGCGCGACCTGCAGATCTCCGCCGGCACCGTGTTCACGGCCTTTCACCGGGGCCTGGACCAGTGGGAAAAGGCCTGGGAGCCGGCCCGCAAGGTGGCCGAACTGACCGCGGCCATGGGCGGCGAGCACATGGTTGTCATTCCGGCCATGTGGCGCGACGACGTCACCGGCGAAGCGGTGGAGAGCGGGACCCTGACCGACAAAGCCTGGAGTGACCTGTTCGCCGGGCACAACCGCCTGGGCAAGACCCTGCTGGAGGACTTCGGCCTGAAGCAGCAGTTCCACTCCCACGCCGACTCCCACGTTGGCGCGCAGGAGGACATCGAAACGCTGCTGGGCGCCACGGACCCCCAGTACCTCAACCTCTGCCTGGACACCGGACACGCCGAATACTGCGGCGCCTCCAGCCTGGACCTGATCAAGAACTACCCGGACCGCATCGGCTACCTGCACCTGAAGCAGATCAACCCGGAGATCCTCAGACGAGTCAACGAGCAAAATATGACGTGGGCCGCCGCGAACCTGGCCGGCGTCATGACCGAGCCGCCCAACGGCCTGCCGGACCTGCGCGCGGTCATCGAAGCTGTGGAAGCACTGAACCGGCCCATTTTCGGCATCGTGGAGCAGGATATGTACCCCGTGGCCTTCGACGTTCCCATGCCCATCGCCAAGCGCACCCGCAACTACCTGCTGTCCTGCGGCTCCCGCACGACCGTCAGCTGACGGACCAGCACTGACAGCCAGCACGGCACCGTCCCAGAACCCAAAGGACCAGAACAATGACTGAAACCCTCCGCGTTGCCGTCATCGGCGCAGGCCGTATGGGCGCAGACCACATCCAACGCCTCAACCAGCGCATCCACGGAGCCGAAGTTGCCGCCGTCGTCGACGTCGACCTCGCCCGCGCCCAGGCCGCCGTCGAAGGCATCCCGGGCGCAGTGGCCCTGGCGGACGCCGAAGAGGCCCTCGACAATGGCGACGTCAATGCCGTCCTGATTGCCACCCCCGGCTTCCTGCACCAGGACATCCTGTTGAAGGCAATAGCCAGGGACATCCCGATCCTGTGCGAAAAGCCCCTCACGCCCGACGCCGAATCCTCCTGGAAGATTGTCGAAGCCGAGGTGGCACTGGGGCACAAGCGCATCCAGGTGGGCTTCATGCGCCGTTTCGACGCCGAATACGCCACGTTAGGCTCGATCATCCGCAACCATGAACTGGGCGAGTTGCTGATGTTGCACCACCAGCACCGCAACCCCAACACGCCCCCGGGCTTTACCAACGAGATGCTCATTAACGACTCCGTGGTCCATGAGTTTGACGCGATCCGGTACTTCACCGGCGAGGAAATCATCAGCGTCCAGGTCCGGCTGGGCAAGGCCACCCGCAATGCCCCGAACGGCCAGCACGATCCCCAGCACGTGCTGATCGAAACCGAGTCGGGTGTCCTGGCCGACGTCGAAATCTACGTCAACGCCAAGTTTGGCTACGAGGTGGCCACGCAGGCCTCCTTTGAGGACGGCATCGTGAGCATCGGCGGCGACAAGGGCCCGTACACCCGCAGCGCCGGCCGTTGGGGCGGCAACGTCACCCCGGGCTTCGAGGAACGTTTCGGCCCGGCGTACGACGTCGAAATCCAGGCATGGGTGGACGCGGCAGTCAAGGGCGACATCGGCGGCCCCTCCGCCTGGGACGGGTACGCCACCGCTGCGTGCTGCGAAGCAGGCGTCGAAGCGCAGAAGAACGGCGAAAAGGTCACCGTAAAGCTGAACCCCAAGCCCGACCTCTACAAGTAGGCCGCTATAAGTAGGCTGCGGGAAAGGGGGAGGAGTTGGCCATCCTCTGACACCCGGTCCCCGGCGACGTGGATGTGATTCCAGACGCGTTCCCTGGGAACTGGAACGAGATCGCCGTCCCGGGCGGGCAGAATACTGGGATGGTGTCCAGCGTCTGTGCCGAAAACGAGAATAGAGCCAAGGTCCTCCGCTACCAGCCGGAGGCCGGAAAATGGTGCGTCCAATGAGGACGCCCGTGACCTCGCTTCACGGTGGGACGGCAGGAAGGGAGCCGGGGAACCACAAGTGGGCACTGCGGACTGCCACCGTCACCGCCACCCTGGGCGGCCTGCTCTTCGGCTACGACACCGGCGTGATCAACGGGGCGCTGCCTTATATGCAGGAGGACCTGGGCCTGACACCACTGACCGAGGGCCTGGTCACCTCGTCCCTGTTGTTTGGTGCCGCCTTCGGCGCCCTGTTCGGCGGCCGCCTGGCGGACCGTCACGGTCGCCGTCGGATGCTCATGGTGCTGGCTCTCATCTTCCTCGCGGGCACTATGGGCTGCACCTTTGCACCCAGCACGGAAGTGATGATCGCCGCCCGGTTCATCCTGGGGCTCGCCGTGGGCGGGGCATCGGTGACTGTTCCGGTGTACCTGGCCGAGGTATCGCCCAGCAACCGGCGCGGACGCATTGTCACCCAAAACGAACTCATGATCGTTACGGGGCAGTTGCTGGCATTTATCTTCAACGCCTACCTCGGCAACTCGTTCGGTGAGTCCCACGGCGTCTGGCGCTGGATGCTGGTCATCGCCACCCTCCCGGCCGTCGCGCTGTGGATCGGGATGAATTACATGCCCGAAAGCCCCCGTTGGCTGGCTTCCATGGGCAGCTTCGAGGCGACGCTCAGCGTCCTGAAGCGCATCCGGTCACAGGCAGAGGCGCGGAGGGAGTTCGAGGAAGTCAAGGCCATGGCCGTGGAGGACTACAAGTCCAAGATGGGGTCCTGGAAGGACCTTGGCATCCCGTGGCTTCGCCGGATTTTCTTCGTGGGCCTTGGCCTGGCGGTGATCCAGCAGATCACCGGCGTGAACTCGATCATGTACTACGGGACCCAGATCCTCTCCCAGTCCGGTTTTGGCCGTGAAGCGGCGCTGACGGCCAACATCGCCAACGGTGTCATCTCAGTGGTTGCCACGTTCGTGGGAATTTGGCTGCTGGGCAAGGTGGGCCGGCGCAGGATGCTGATTACGGGCCAGGTGGGAACCACCACGGCGCTGCTGCTGATTGGCCTCTTCTCCCTGATCCTGCCGGAAGGCACAGCCCGCGGCTTCGTCATCCTGGCGCTCACCGTCACGTTCCTGGCGTTCCAGCAGGGCGCCATCTCACCGGTGACCTGGCTGATGCTCTCGGAAATATTCCCGCTGAAGATCCGTGGCCTGGGCGTGGGGGCGTCGGCCTTCCTGTTGTGGATCGTGAACTTCCTGATCGGGTTCGGCTTCCCGCAGCTGCTGGCGGCGATCGGCATCTCCAACACGTTCTTCGTGTTCGCAGTCCTCGGCGTCGCCGCCATTGCCTTCGCCGCGAAGTACGTTCCCGAGACCAAGGACAAGAGCCTCGAGGACTTGGAGCACTACTTCAAGAACGTGGCGCGCAGCAAGGCCCCAACCACCGAAGCCCAGCTCTCCTAACCCAAACGGGCACACCTGTTCCACGCCGCAACGGCCCCGCACCGCCCCCCCGAGGGAATCCCCAGGGGCGTTTCGGCGCGTGCGGCGGGCCCTAGGTGCTGGCGTGCAACCGGGGCAGGGCATCCACCAGCGGCGCCAGTTCCGGGATGGCCATGGCCTCATCGAGGGCACGTTCCAGGGTGGCGTCGTGCACCGGCCGCGCTTCCGCGAGCAAACTGCTCCCGCTGGAAGTCAACTCGGTGTAGATCCCGCGCCGGTCGTCGTCGCACAAAATCCTGGTGAGCAGGCCGCGGTCCTCCAGCCGGTTGACCAGTCGGGTGGTGGCGCTGGGGCTTAATGCCGTGGCACGGGCCAGTTGCTGCATGCGCATGTGCCATCCATCCTGCCGGCTGAGGGCATCCAGCACCGTGTACTCCACCACTGAGAGTTTCGACTCTGCCTGCAGCGAGCGCTCCAGTTCGGTTTCAATCAGCCCGTGCAGGGCTGCAAGGGTTCGCCAGCCCTGGGCGCGGACCTCGACGGCGTCGTCCTTGATGCCCATGCTTTTACTCCTTACAAGAGGGTCGGCAACCCGACCACTAGCGGCGGTCGAAGATAGTTGCTTGCGCGGTATATTTGCATGTGCAACAATAAATACCGCGTCTGCAACTATCTTAGGCGCTATCCCGTCAAGGGAACAACCACACCTATAGCTCAAAGGAGCATTCGCATGCCTGTTGGCTTGATAGCACTCGCCCTCGGCGGGTTTGGCATTGGACTTACCGAGTTCGTCATTGCCGGGCTCCTTCCGCAGGTCGCGGCGGACTTCGGCGTCAGTGAGGCCTCGGCCGGTTGGTTCATCTCCGGCTACGCGCTGGCCGTGGTAGTGGGCGCCTTGGGTCTGACTGCTGCCGTCACGCGCTTCCAGCGTAAGCCGGTCCTGGCCGCACTGCTGGTGCTGTTTATCGCAGGAAACCTGCTCTCGGCCACTGCGGAGGGATACTGGCCCATGATGTTGGGCCGCGTCATTGCCGCCCTCTCACATGGCGCCTTCTTTGGCATCGGCGCTGTGGTGGCGGCAGGCATGGTCCCGCCCAGCAAGAAGGCCGGTGCGATCGCGCTGATGTTCACCGGCCTCACCGCGGCCAATGTCCTGGGTGTGCCGTTTGGAACGCTGCTGGGCCAGGCCGCAGGGTGGCGTGCCACGTTCTGGGCCATCACGGCAATTGGCGTGGCCGCGCTCGCCGGGATCCTGGCGCTGGTCCCCAAATCGGCAGGTGCGGCAGAGCAAGCCGGCAGCCTTCGCTCCGAACTTCGAGCCTTCCGGTCCGGTCAGGTATGGCTGTCCATCGTTGTTACCATCCTCGGTTACGGCGGCATGTTCGGCGCGTTCACCTACATCGCCTACACGCTCACGGAGGTCTCCGGCTTCGCGGTGTCAACCGTGCCGTGGCTGCTCATCGTCTTCGGGGTGGGTCTTTTCGTGGGAAACACTGTGGGCGGCAAGGCCGCAGACCGGAACGTGGACCGCACGCTCCTGGTAGTGCTCGCCGCGCTGACCGCGGTTCTCGTGGCCTTCGCCCTGGCAGCCGCCGACCCGGTCCTCACCGTCATTTCCCTGGTGCTGATGGGAGGCTTCGGCTTTGCCACCGTACCGGGCCTGCAGATGCGCGTGATGAAGTACGCCTCCGGGGCTCCCACGCTGGCCTCCGGCGCCAATATCGGTGCCTTCAATGTGGGCAACGCCCTGGGCGCCTGGCTGGGCGGCGTCACCATCACCGCCGGGCTCGGCTACACCTCGCCCATCTGGGCCGGCGCAGTGATTACCTTTGCGGGCCTTGCCGTCATGGCCTTCGCTGCGGCCGGCGCCAAGCGGAGCGAGAAGCAGCACAAGGTAGTGGCGGCATCCACTGACATGCCTGGGCTTGTCCGGTCCTAGCCAGGCTCAGGGGCGGAACGGCAGACGCGGATCGATGTCCTGGTTCTCCCAGGTTTGCCGGACCCAGCCGTGGTGCGGGTCGTCACTGATCAGCCACTCCCGCACCGGACCGGGTCCCGCCATGACGTTCAGGTAGTAAAGGTCGTATCCGGGAGCTGCCATGGCCGGGCCATGCCAGCCGTAGGGGACCAGGACGACGTCGCCGGTGCGCACCTCGGCCGTCACGTCGATGGGCCGCTCGTCGGAGGCGTAGACACGCTGGTAGCCGATTGCGTCGGTGTCGGAGGGAGCGCCTGATCCGGCCGCCACCTGCGTCTCGAAGTAATAGATCTCCTCGAGGGAGGTCTCGCCGTCCTTCTCCTCATCGTGCTTGTGCGGAGGGTAGGAGGACCAGTTGCCGGCGGGGGTGAGGACCTCGCACACGATGAAGCGGTCGGCTTCCAGCGCTGCCGGCGTGCCGAAATTGTGGACCTGGCGCGAGCAGTTGCCGGCGCCGCGCAGTTCGACGGGGGTTTCGGCTGCAGATACCAGTCGGGTGGGATAGGACGCCTTGGCCGGCGCGGTGGCCACGGCAACCCTGCCGCCGTCGGGGGAGCTGATGCTTACCGCACGTCCGGTGCCCGAGTAGAGCACGTCGCTTGGGCCTGCGAAGACCGACGCCCGGCCTGCCAGCGGGTAGTCCCTGCCGTCAACGCTAACCGTGAAGGACCCGGTAAGGGGCACCACGATGCGTTCCTCGTCTGCGGCGGGAAGTTCGACGGCGGCGCCCGCGGCCAGGGTGGCCACCTTCAGTCCGGTGTGTGCCCACCCGTTCACGGTCAGGGAGGAATCGGGGGTTCCGATCGAAATGTCCCATTTGCCATGGCCGGCAGTGCCCAGGGGGTAGACCCAGTTGGTCATGGAGTTGGCTCCTTGGATTAGCGCTGGACGAGTGTCATTTCGAAGCTGTAGGAATCGGCGCGGTACACGTGGTGGCCCGTTTCAACCCTGCGGCCGGTATCGTCCACGGCGGTGCGCTCCATGGTGACCAGCGCAGACCCGGCCGCGGTGTCCAGCATGGAGGCCTGGTAATCATCGGCGGTTTTGGCGCCGATACGCTGGGTTGCCAGCCGGAAGTTCACACCGCCGCGGCGCAGGATGGAGTAGAGCCCCTCGGCCCGCAGCATGGCCTCATCTATGTCAGCGATATCGTCGCGCACCCAGTTCTCCATAAGGGCCAGCGGCTTGCCGCCCACTTTACGGAGCCGGGTGAAGTGGTACACCTTGGAGCCTGCCGGCAGCTGCAGCGTGGCGATGGTGGCGTCATCCGCCTCCACATGCGAGAAACTCAGGACGTCGGTGGTGGGCTTCTTGCCGTTGTTGGTGAGGTCGTCATAGAGGCTGGAGAGTTCCAGCGGGCGGCGGACCTGGCTGGAGACCACCTGGGTTCCTACACCGCGCTTGCGCACCAGGAGGCCGGAACGGACCAGTTCGTCCATGGCCTTGCGCATGGTGGGCCGGGACAGGTTGAGCTGGGCCGCCAGGTCGATTTCGTTGTCCAGTCGGCTGCCGGGTTCCAGTGCGCCGCTGTAGATGGCCGCTTCAATACCCTGGACCACCTGGTGGTACAGGGGCACGGGGGAGGAGCGGTCGATGGTGAGTCCCAGATTGTTCGCCACGATGCGTCCCTTGTGTCGGTTGGATCAGCGCCGCCCGGTCGGGACAGGCGCGCTGCGGGCACTTTGCCGCCATATGTTCTCTTGATAGGACATAGTCCCTTCTCGATCGTAGCAGTCGCACCGGGACGGTCAAGGGTGCTCCACGGCTGCTGTGATAAAGGGGCGGAGGGTTGTCCTGTTGTAGGGACGCATGGGAGAAGGACGCCTCCTCCCGCCCCGCGTTTGCGTTGGGTGGCTAGGCTGACTCCATGATGTGGGCCGCAGGACAACAATCATGAATTTCGCCGGTAGCCTTGGTCCCCGCCCGCGCACCCTCGAGGTCCAGGACTTGGCCAGCTTCGACCGCCTGGTGGCCGGCGGCGCCGTCAACCTGCACGGCTGGCATGCGCAGTCGCTGGACCTGCGGGGCCGGTCGGCAGCACTGAAAAGCGTGACCGTCGAGGGTGCGATGTTCCTGGGCTGCGTCTTCGATGACGGCATGGAGGGCTACCTCCGGAGCCGCGGAGCCCTGATCTTCCCCAGGCTGGAAGGTGTCCCGTTCGATCCCTACCGGGCGGCCCTGTATTCCCCGGCTGAGCTGTACGCCGGACTGGCGACGTCCCCGTATGAGGAGGTGCCGGACGCGCGCATCTACCACTGGAGTATCCAGCCGGGCCAGCGGCACCGGGTGGATTCAACCTTGGCCTCTGCCCTGCACGATCATGCCATCGGGGATGCGCTGGACGAGCTGACCCGCTCCGGGACCTGGACCCGCCGGTCCATCGTCGGCGTCATGGGCGGCCACGCGGCGCCGCGCGGCAGCCGGGAGTTCGCGGAGGCGGCGCGGCTGGGGAGGCTGCTGGCCCTCGACGGCCATTCGGTGGCTACCGGCGGTGGGCCGGGTGCCATGGAGGCGGCGAACCTGGGCGCCTACCTGAGCCAGGCGTCCGACGGCGACGTGCAGGCAGCGCTGGCCACGCTCGCCGTTGTTCCCGGGTTCCGCCCCTCGGTGTCGGCGTGGGCACGTGCGGCCGCCGCCGTCGTCGAACGCCATCCGGACGGGACGCCCTCGCTTGGCATCCCCACCTGGTTCTACGGGCACGAGCCGCCCAACTACTTTGCCACGCACATCGCCAAATACTTTGCCAACGCCATCCGGGAGGCAATCCTGCTGGAACTGTGCCACGGCGGGATTGTCTTCCTGCCCGGCGCCGCCGGCACAGTGCAGGAGATCTTCCAGGACGCCTGCGAGAACTACTACGGCGCCCGCGAAAAGGTGGCGCCCATGGTGCTGGTGGGGCGGCGCCATTGGGAGCAGGAATACCCGGCCTGGCCCATGCTGCGCAGCCTCGCGGCCGGCCGGGCCATGGCGGATTACATTTTCCTGGTGGACACGGTGGACGAAGCAGTGGAGGTCCTCCGGGAACGCTGAACGTTGCCGAAGGACCTCCATGAAAAGCCGCTGCTGGCTGCTAGCCCACCGCCGTGCCGAACAGCATGCCCAGCAGGTACGTGATGGCGGCCGCGCCCAGGCCGATGGCCAGCTGCCGCAGCCCGCGGGTCAGCGGGGACGTGCCGGACAGCAGGCCCACGGCGGCGCCGGTCGCCAGCAGGGAAATGCCCACCAGGGCCCCTGCCACGACGAGGGCTGCGACGCCGGTCATGCCAAACACGAAGGGCAGGATGGGGATGACCGCGCCGGAGGCGAAGAAGCAGAAACTGGACAATGCGGCTCCCCACGCCGTGCCCACTGCCTCGTGCCGGTCGTCTTCCTCCGCGAGCTCCGGCTGCAGGGACAGGCTGGGATCGCAGTCGCAGGACAACTGGCCCGTGCGCTCGGCAACCCGGTGTTCCGCCGCTTCCCGGGACATCCCGCGGGCCAAATACACCAGGAGCAGTTCGTTGTTCTCGAGGTCCAGTTTGGGCGCCGCCGCCAGGGTGATCTGCGTTGGACGGGTTGCGGCCAGCAATTCGCGCTGGGACCGGACGGAGATGAATTCACCTGCGCCCATGGACATGGCGCCGGCCAGGAGCCCCGCGATGCCGCTGAGCAGCACCACGCTGCTGGCCACACCGGATGCGGCCATGCCCATCACCAGGGACAAATTGCTGACCAAACCGTCATTGGCCCCGAAGACGGCCGCGCGGAACGTACCGGCCAGGCGGTTGCGGCCGCGCGTTGCCAGGCCACGGACCACTTCCTCATGGATCTGCTCATCGGCGGCCATGGCCGGGGTGGCGTTGGGGTCCTTGGCGTAAGGGGAGCGGCCCTCGGCGCGCTGGGCTAGGGCCAGCACGAACACGGAGCCGAAGTGCCGGGCCAGGAACCCCAGGAACCGGCTTCGTGCGGACGCCCTCCTGGGTTTGCCGGCGTGCTCACCGAGCAGTGCCAGCCAGTGTGCCTCGTGCCGGCCTTCTGCCTCGGCCAGGGCCAGGAGGATGGCGCGCTCTTCCCCCTCGCGGTTCTGGGCCAGGTCACGGTAGACGGCGGCTTCGGCGCGCTCATCGGCCAGGTACTGGCGCCACCGCTTGATGTTCGACGGCGAGGGCTGGGGTTGCACGGTGTGCGGGGCCTCCTGGGGTATGGCATGCGGATTGGATTGGGCGTGCTGCGACACTGATACTCCTGGGCTGGAAAGGGCATGTTTTCGCGCCTTTGCCCTGCCAGCCTACTGCGGATTTCCGCGGTTTTTTGGCTGGCAAACCTCGCTGCAAAGTTTCGGTTTGCCTTAAACCAAGGGCCCCTGGCGCTTGCGTTCCCGGCCTTCTTCCCGGGCTCCGGCGGCTATTGACCCGTCCGGCCAGCCGGTGCTGTGATGAAGGTGTGGCGCAGGCTGCGCCCTCCCGAAAGAGCACGTCAGGCGAACCTACGGAGGTTGAATCATGAGCACCACCGGACAGCACCCGGACATGCCGCACCTGGACGCCGTGGAAGCGGACCCCGCCTACGATTACGCCGAGGATGCACCGGTAGACGATGCGGACTGGGATGCGGAGGACGCATTGATTGATGAGGAGGAACCGGTGGTCCAGTCGCCGCCGGTGGTCATCGATGCCGAGGACCGCGAGGTCCCGCTGGATGACGACGAGCCCCGCGACACTGAGAGCTAGGACATAGGGGAGTAGGACTTACGACGGCGGCACCTCCTTTCGCGGTAAAGCGAAAGGAGGTGCCGCCGTCGTGCGTTATATCTTTGCCGGGGATTCCATTTGTCAGCGGCCGGCGAGGACTTCCTCCGGGGCGTCCTCGGGTTCCTGCCCGGAAACCCGGCGCTGCCACGCCTGCATAACTGCGGGGTCCGTGGGCCGGGTGAGCAGTGACGCCGCAATGTAGACAACGGCGGAGGCAATCAGGCCGTAGTAGATGGGCTCGTTGGCGTAAATTCCGTCCAGGGGCGCCTTGGCGTTGATTTCGAGGATGATCATGGTGCCCAGGGTCACGACGGAGCCGACGGCCATGGAGGCCGCGGCGGCCAGGCCGGTGCCGCGCTTCCACACGAGTCCGCCCAGGATGGCCACCAGGAGCCCGCCCACCAGGATGTCGTAGGCGATGGTCAGGGCCGCCACCACGTCCTTGGTGATGATGGCGATGACGATGGCCACAATGCCCAGGGCAAGAACCCAGATGCGGTTGGCCTTGACGTCATGCTCCGGGTTCTCGGTGTCCCCGGTGTTGACCGTCTTGCCGAACCAGCCGGCCACGAACGGCAGGACGTCGGCGCGGGCAACGGTGGCAGCGGCAATGAGGGCGCCGGAAGCGGTGGACATCATGGCGGCGACGGCGGCTGCCAGGACCAGCCCGCCGATGCCGACGGGGAGCAGGTTCTGGGCCACCTCTGCGTAAACGTCGTCCTTGGCGGCGATCTTGACGTTGGAGAGGGCCACGCTGGCGGCCATGCCGATCAGGGCCCCGGCCACGCCGTAGAGGATGCAGTAGATGCCGGCCGTGGCGCCGCCCCAGCGGGCTACCTTGGGCGTCTTGGCGGTGAACACGCGCTGCCAGATGTCCTGGCCGATCAGCAGGCCAAGGGTGTAGACCACGAAGTAGGTGATGATCGTCTGGACGCCGATGCCGTCCATCTGGAAGAAGCTGGCGTCCACCCGGCTGCGGATCCCGTCCAGGCCACCGGCGGCGTTCAGGGTGAACGGGAGCATGAGGAAGAAGATGCCCACGGTCTTGATGACGAACTGCACCTGGTCCGCCAAGGTGATGGACCACATGCCGCCGATGGTGGAGTACACCAGCACGATGGCGCCGCCGATGGCGATGGCCAGCGCCCGATCCAGGCCGAACAGCACCACGAAGATGGTGGCGTAGGCGCCGGTGGAGGTGGCGCAAAGCATCAGTGTGTAGGCCAGCATGACGATGCCCGAGGCTTCGGTTGCCCTGCTCCCGTAGCGGAGGGAGAGCATCTGGGACACCGTGTAGATCTTCAGCTTCTGGATGGTGCCAGCGAAGAGGAGGCTCAGCAGCAGGACGCCCGCGCCAATGGCCACCACCAGCCACATGCCGGAGATGCCGAACTTGTAGCCGAGCCCCACGCCGCCAACGGTGGAGGCTCCGCCGAGGACGACGGCGGCCATGGTTCCGGTGTAGAGGAACGGGCCAAGGCGGCGGCCTGCCACCAGGAAGTCACTGTTGTTTTTGGTACGGGACTTGCCCCACCAGCCGAAGGCCAGCATTGCGAGAAGGTACACCACCACGATGGCGATGTTGATGGCACGTGCATCCATAGATGGCTCCTTGGAGCAGTTGGGCGCCGGGTGTGGGACCGGGGGCGACGGCGCCCGGAACCGCCGCGGACGAACGGAAACGGCTCCTGGAATTGCCCTATAGGCAACAGGAGTTTCCACAGACTAGAGTGTGACGGCTGCAACAGTCAAGGGGCGCCAGTGGCTGGGGATTGCCCGTGTGGCATCCGCGCGTCACATAAGCGGCGGCCATTAGTATGGCTCGAGAGTGGAGCCGGGCTGCCGGCCATGAAAGGTTCGTAGATGAAGGCACTGCCAGTTGAGCCCAGCAACGTCCCGGTTGCCATCGGCTCCAGGATCCGGGCCGCCCGGCAGTCCCAGCGGCTCACCATCGAGCAGGTAGCCGACGCCACCGGGCTGACCAAGGGTTTCCTGAGCCGGGTGGAGCGGGACCTGACCTCGCCCTCCGTTGCTTCCCTGGTGACGCTGTGCCAAGTGCTGTCCATTTCCATTGGCGACCTCTTTGCCGCGCCTGAAACCCACCTGACCAAGCGGAACGACGGCCCGCGGATTTCGCTGGGCGGCCAGGGCATCGTGGAACGCCTCCTGACTGCCCGCTCGGAACGCCGGGTCCAGATCATCCAGGCCGTCATCGAACCGCACGGCCGTGGCGAGTCCGAGCTCTACGCCGTGGACTGCGACGTGGATGTGCTGCACGTGATCAAGGGGTCCATCAAGTTGATCCTGACCAACGAGGAATACGACCTCAGCACCGGCGACACGGTTACCTTCCCCGGCCGCGAACCCCACACCTGGGTCAACCCCACGGATAAGCCGGTCGAGGTGCTCTGGGTCCTGGTCCCCGCGGCCAGCCGCTGATCTCTGTGCACTCCTGCCCGGTTGCCGCCGTGCCTCCGCAGTAGTGCTGCCCGGTTTCTGCGGAATGCCCTGATGCGCAGGGCCATGGGGCGGGGTAACTGGGCTGGACTGCCCCCTTATCGGCGCGGGCTCCGCTGGCCTCCCGCCAGTACCGTCCTGATTTCCCTGACGACCGAGCCGGGATCAAACCAGATGTGCTCCGGCATGAAGCGAAGGACGGCGTAACCGCTGACGGCTGCGGCATTATTGCGCTTCCGGTCCCGAAGCATATCGGTGCGTTTGGAGTGGAAGGCAAAGCCGTCAATCTCCACAATCAGAAACCCTGCGATCAGGAAGTCCACGCGACCGATCCCCGGGAGGAAGACCTGTGGTTCGTAGTCGATGCCCTGGCTGCGGAACAGGTGTTGGGCATCGACCTCAACAATGGATTCTGCCCGCAGATCCAGCCCGCGCAGGATGCGGCGGGCGGTTCCGGAGCGGTCTGCCTGCAGCTGGGACGCCAGCAGTTCGCGGGGCACTCCGTGCAGCCTGATCGCTGAGGTTGCCAGCGCGGTGGACGCCGGTGGCGCCAGGCACGTCAGGGCATGCAGGGCTACGTCCTCGATGGCTGCAACGGGGAGTAAACGGTTGCCCTGGAACCTGACCGTGCGATGCCGGATGAAGCCGCTGCCGTGTCCGTGATTGCACGCCAGATGCGGGCGTTCGGGTGGGTTGCGCAGCCACAGGCCGTAATGGGCGGCGGCGCTGGCACAGCTCAGCCTGGCATTGTGCATGACGGCCACCAGGAGATGGGGGTCGCAGCCCGGCAGGGCGAATACGCCCCTCTTGGGCTGGGCAACGCCGAGATCATTGAGTTTCAGCAGGTCCCGGCGCGGGAATCCTGCCGCCAGGAATTGGCCGGACCTGGCCACACCGCCGCACTTGTGCAGGTATTCGATGATGTCCACCAGGCTATTTGAGGCGCGTGGGAGGACATCTGGAACCCGCCGCCGTCCCTATGTGGGCAACCCCGTGCGGTGCCGGGTGCGTTCCCGCCCACTTACTTTCTCCGCCTGCCTGGCTCCAGCGTCGGACGTGCTGGAAACTCGCGGAGCGCGAATTCCAAGGTGGCGCGGCGCCGGAAGCAACTGGGGAGGAAGGTACGATCGGAACCTCTTCGCGCCGCCAGGAGGTAAACACCTGATGCTCACAGGGAAACAGGGGTGTATGATGGCAGTCACACCAGTCCCCTCAACTCCTCGAAGGAGAGGCCTCCATTGGAAGAGCTGCGCATTGAAGCCAACGGCAACCTTGGCCCCATCGATTCATCCCGGATTCCCCGCTACGCCGGAGCTGCCACGTATGCCCGCCTTCCGCGCCTGGACCAGGTGGACAAAGCCGACGTCACGGTAGTGGGCGTCCCCTTTGACTCAGGCGTTTCCTACCGTCCGGGAGCCCGCTTCGGCGCCAATCATGTCCGCGAGGCGAGCCGCCTGCTGCGTCCCTACAACCCCGCCTGGGATGTGAGCCCGTTCGAAAACATCCAGGTGGCCGATGCCGGGGATATGGCGGTCAACCCGTTCAACATCAACGACGCCATCGAGACCATCCAGCAGAACGCGCTGGACCTGACCGCCGCGGGGAGCAAGCTGCTGACCCTGGGCGGGGACCACACCATCGCCCTGCCGCTGCTGCGCGCCGCCGCCGAGCGTGCGGGTGGACCCATTGCCATGCTCCACTTTGATGCCCACCTGGACACCTGGGACACCTACTTCGGCGCCGAATACACGCACGGCACGCCGTTCCGCCGGGCGGTGGAGGAAGGCATCCTGGACACCGAGGCCATCAGCCACATCGGCACCCGCGGCCCGCTTTATGGCAAAAAGGACCTCGACGACGACCACCGCTTTGGGTTCGGCATCGTCACCTCCGCGGACGTCTACTACCAGGGCGTACTGGAGACGGTGGCCAAGGTCCGGGACCGGATCGGCAACCGCCCGCTCTATATCTCCGTGGACATCGACGTCCTGGACCCCGCCCACGCTCCGGGTACCGGCACTCCCGAGGCCGGCGGCATCACCAGCCGCGAACTCCTGGAGATCATCCGGGGCTTCCGCGGCATGAACCTGGTGGGTGCCGACGTCGTCGAAGTCTCTCCTGCCTATGACCACGCGGAGATCACCGGCGTTGCCGCCAGCCACGTCGCCTACGAACTGGTGACCCTCATGGCGGACAACGCCGCTCCCGGAAGCCGTATTGGCGCGGAAAACGGATACGCGGCGCAGGCTCTTGGCCAGGAAGCCCGCCGCCCCGCCGGCTTCGCGGCCGCCACCAAGGAGTAGGGCCGTGACGGCATGGGACGGGCCCGCCCCGGCACAGGGGAGCGGCGTCCGCAATGGCGGGGACCTCGTCGTCGAGACCCTCGAAGCGCTGGGAGCCAAGACGGTCTTCGGCATCCCGGGCCAACACGCCCTGGGCCTTTTCGACGCCATGGGCCGCGGCAACCTGCATTTCGTCTCCTCCCGGGTGGAAAACAACAGTGCCTTTGCCGCAGACGGGTACTCCCGCGCCACCGGCGAAGTGGGCGTGCTGTTCCTCTCCACCGGCCCCGGCGCGCTGACCTCGCTCGCCGGCCTGCAGGAGGCCTACGCCACGGGTGTGCCCATGGTGGTGGTGGCCAGCCAGATTCCTTTGGAGGGCCTGGGCGCGCGGCGCAAGGGCATGCTGCACCAGCTGGACGACCAGAAAGCCTCCGCGGCAAACGTCACCAAGAGCCAGCGGCTCATCCAGCACGCATCCGGCATCCCCTCCGCGATCCAGGACGCCTGGACCGAGGCCATCTCCTCGCCCCAGGGGCCGGTGTGGCTGGAGATCCCCCAGAATGTGCTCCTGGATCCGATCATGGTTCCGCCGGTGGAGGATGCCCTTGCCGAAGCGGCGGACAACCCGCCCCGCATCGAACTGGTGCGCGAGGCCGTGAAGTGGCTGGAAGCAGCAAAACGCCCGGCCATCATCGCCGGCGGCGGGACCCGCCGCGGGAGGGCGGAGAAGTCGCTGCTCTCGATCGCAGAGAAGCTGCGCGCACCGGTCATCTGCACCCCAGGCGGCAACGGCGCTTTCCCTTGGAACCATGAGCTGTCCCTGCAATCCTGGATTGAGGACCGCTACATGACCGACGTCCTGGAGGACGCCGATGTCCTGGTGGTGATCGGCTCGTCCCTTGGCGAGGTCACCTCCAACTACTTCACCTTCGAGCCCCGGGGCAGGATCATCCAGATCGACGCTGAGCCCCGCGTGCTGGAGTCCAACAGGCCGGGGCTGGGTATTCGGGCCGACGCCGGCCAGGCGCTCGCGGCCCTCGATGAGGCGCTGCAGCCCGGAGGGACTGCAGTGCCGGACTGGCATGGCAGTACCCCGGAAGAACTAATCAGGGAATCCCTCGCTAAGGTCCGCGCACGGCTGGAATCGCAGGACCTGGCCAAGGAACTGAAGTTCATGGCCGATATCCGTGAGGCCGTTCCGGCGGACATGCAGACCTTCTGGGACATGACCATCGCCGCGTACTGGGGCTGGTCCTGCTGGGACGCGCGGCAGGGGCAGTTCCATTCCGCGCAGGGTGCCGGCGGGCTGGGCTTCGCGTTCCCCGGTGCCATTGGCGCGGCCGTGGGGCTGGAAACACTGGGCAAGCCAGCACGGGTGCTTGCCGTCTCCGGGGACGGTTCGTCCATGTATTCCATCGCGGAACTGGCGACGGCAAGGCAGCACAATGCCCCGGTCACCTGGCTGATAGTGGACGACGGCGGCTACGGCATCCTGCGCGAGTACATGGTGGGCGCGTTCGGCAAAGCCACTGCCACCGAACTCGCCCGGCCGGACTTCGTGAAGCTCGCTGAATCCTTTGGCGTGCCGGCCACGCGGGTGGCGCCGGAGGGTGTAGGGGACGCGCTGAAGGCGGGATTCGCTGCCGACGGGCCCAACGTCGTCGTGGTTGAAACCCTGCTGAAGATGTTTGGTCCCACCCACCTGGGCGGCTGACCGCAACCCTTTCGTACTGGAGCTCCCCCACTTCCTGCTGGAAGTGGGGGAGTTTCTGCTTCTACCTGCCTCCTGACAAGTTCGTTTCCCTAAGCAACCTTTTCCTGATACAGTTGCTTGCAGCAACTAATCCTTTAGGGAGGATCATGTCTGTCGCACCGGCCACTGCAGCCGACCTTGTCAGCCACATCTATGACCTGCAGCGCGCGCTGCGCTGCGTCACTATGATCAACGCCAAAGGCCAGGACACCGGCATCGCCCTCCAGGGCGTGCTCAGGTTCATCGGCGAAGGGGAGACCCGGGCCGCGCACCTTGCAGAGCGCCTGGGGGTCAGTGCGCCGGTGCTCAGCCGGCACGTTGCCGAGCTGGCGGATGCGGGCCTGGTGGTCCGCACCCCGGATCCGGAGGATGGCCGGGCACAGCTGCTGGCACTCTCCCCGCAGGGGAAAGCGAAGCTGGCAGAGCTGGTGCAGCACCGGGCGGAGACGCTGCAGGCATACCTCGCCGACTGGAACGAGGACGACGCCACTGCAACAGCCGCGATGCTGAACAAGCTCACCGCATCCCTGAAGAATTCCATCCGGGCAAGGGCGGCCGGAACCACCACTGAACATGAAAAGCAGGAGTCCATTAATGGCTAACGTCACCGCCGCCGCGGACCAGGAGCAGGAGCGCCAGCGCCAGCGGACCGCTAAACAGGAGTCGCGGCAATCCAAACGCCACGAACCCGGCGCGCCCATGAACCACCGGCAGATCATGGAGGCCCTGACCGGCCTTCTGGCTGCCTTCTTCACCGCGATCCTCAGCAGCACCATCGTGGCCAACGCGCTGCCGACCATCATGTCCGAGCTCAAGGGCACCCAGACGGACTTCGCGTGGGTCATCACGGCCGCGCTGCTGGCGAACGCCGCCACCACCCCCATCTGGGGCAAGCTCGCCGACCTCTTTGACAAGAAGGTCCTGGTCCAGCTCAGCATCGTGATCTTCGTGGCCGGCTCGGTCATGGCCGGCTTCTCCGAGAGCATCCCGTTCCTGCTCACCGCCCGTGTGATCCAGGGCATCGCCATGGGTGGCCTCACCGCCCTGGCACAGGCCATCATCGGCTCCATCATTCCGCCGCGTGAACGCGGCAAGTACTCCGGCTACATGGGCGCGGTCATGGCGGTCGGCACTGCCGGCGGCCCGCTGCTGGGCGGCTTCATCGTGGACAGCTCCCTTGGCTGGCGGTGGACCTTCTTTGTCTGCGTCCCGCTCGCCGTCGTCGCCCTGATCCTGCTCCAGGTGACGCTGAAGGTTCCGCACGTCAAGCGGCCCGCCAAGATCGACTGGCTCGGTGCCATCCTGCTCACCTCCGGCGTCAGCCTGCTCCTGATCTGGGTTTCCTTCGCCGGTAAGGCCGACTACTACGACTGGTGGTCCTGGCAGACCGCAGTGATGGTGGGCGGCGGCGTCCTCCTGCTCGCACTGCTGGTGCTGGTTGAGTCCAAGGTGTCCCAGCCGATCATCCCGCTGAAGATCATCTCCGAACGCACCACCGCCCTGGCCATCGTGGCTTCCGTTGCCGTCGGCGTGGCGATGTTCGGTTCCTCCACCTTCCTGGGCCAGTACTACCAGGTGGCTCGCGGCGCCACGCCCACCGAAGCCGGCCTGCTGACCCTGCCCATGATCGCCGGCAACCTCATCGGTTCGGTCGTCTCCGGCCAGCTGATCAGCCGCTATGGCAAGTGGAAGCGATTCCTGGTCGGCGGCACCGTCCTGCTGATCGGCGGCCTGGCACTCGCCGGCACCATGGACCACACCACCGAACTCTGGCAGACCGGCCTCTACACGGGCATTTTCGGCATCGGACTGGGCATGCTCATGCAGAACCTGGTCCTGGCCGTCCAGAACACCGTACAGGCCAAGGACATCGGCTCCGCCAGCGCCTCCGTGGCCTTCTTCCGCTCCGTGGGCGGTGCCATCGGCGTGTCCGTCCTGGGCGCGGTCATGGCCAACCACGTGAAGGACCTGGCCACGGACGGCCTCGCGAAACTCGGCATTCAGGCTTCCGGAAACAGCGGTGCAACGCTGGACCTCAAGGACCTGCCCGCCCCGATCGCTGACATCATGCGCGCCGCCTACGGTGACGCCACGGCAGGCATTTTCATGATCTCCGCCGCGGTCAGTGTGGTTGCCCTCATCGCCGTCATCTTCATCAAGGAAGTGCCGCTGCGCAAGACCGTTGACATCACCCCTGAAAAGGCGCTTGAAGCCAACGCCGCCGGTGAAGCAGGCATGACCGCGACCATGACCGGCCAGCTGCCCATGGTCTCCGCGGACGCTCCGAACGGGGATGCCCCCGCCGGTGACGCCCTCGCCGGTGACGCCCTCGCCGGGACCGGAATGGCCACGCGCAGTGCATCACGTGCCGCAGTGCCCGCTGCGGCGGCCAAGAGGTACGACGGCGGTGCTGCCGCTGCGGCAGCAGCGTCCGGCCGGGTAGCCACGGAGGACTTCGAGGAAGTCTTCGCCCGGAGCTTCAGTTCGGACGGACTGGACCTGCGGTCTGCGGATAACGCGGATAAAATCGCCGATGCCGTTGCCAGCGCCGCTGCCACCCTGCAGAAACTGCAGGAAACCCAGCACCTGCTGGCCCGCCAGCAGGTGGAACTGGGCGGCCTGGTCCTGGACATCCAGGAGCAGCTTCGCTCCCAGCAGGACGTTGCCGCCAAGCAGGCCGCCACTGCGGCGGAGCTCAGCAGGCTGCAGCGCAAGCTCCTGAAGGAACGCAAGATCCAGGCAGCAGCCGCGCTGTACCTGGCCGGGCGTGGCAAGCACAGCGCCGCCACCCCGCCGGATGCGCCGTCTGCCGGTGCCGGTTCTGAGCCGGGCCAAGGACAGTAAGGCCAGGACAGCAGTTCCTCCCCGCCATGGTTGGAGCCATGGCAACGCCAAAGCCGCAGCCCGCACCCGGAAGACCTCCGGGAGCGGGCGGCGGCTTTGCTGCATGTGATGTCTTCCTCTGCCTGGTGCCGCCCTCCCCGTAAACCCGGTTTCGGCCGGCTGTTCACCGGCGGAAAAGATGCCGGCGAGGGACCAAATGTCGGTGCCCATCACTAGAGTTGAGTCCATGCTCCTCACCCTCATACGGCGCTACTCCAAACCGTATTCGCCGTACATCCTGGCTGTCGTCATTTTCCAGCTCGCGGCCACCATCGCTGCGCTGTACCTGCCCAGCCTGAACGCGCAAATCATTGACGAGGGCGTGGCACGCGGCGACACCGATTTCATCTGGCGCACCGGCGCGGTGATGCTCCTGGTGGCCTTCGCCCAGGTGGCAGCGGCCATCGCCGGCGTCTACTTCGGCTCGAGGACGGCCATGGCGGTGGGCCGGGACCTGCGCCATGCGGTGTTCCGCAAGGTCACCAGCTTCTCCGCCAAGGATGTCAACGCGTTCGGCGCGCCCACACTGATTACCCGGGGCACCAACGATGTCCAGCAGGTGCAGATGCTCCTCCTCATGGGGCTGAACTTCATGGTGGCCACCCCCATCATGTGCATCGGCGGCATCATCATGGCGCTGCGCGAGGACATTAATCTGTCCTGGCTGGTCTGGGTCTCCGTTCCCCTGCTGGCCGTGGTGGTGGGCTACCTGGTGGTCCGGCTCATGCCGCTGTTCCGGTCCATGCAGCGGAAGATCGACCGCATCAACGCCGTGCTGCGCGAGCAGATCATCGGTATCCGGGTGGTCCGGGCCTTCGTGCGTGAGCCGTTCGAGACCGAACGCTTCGGCGGGGCCAATAAGGAACTGACGGACGTCTCGCTCCGCATCGGAGCCCTGTTCGTCCTGATGTTTCCGGCCATCAGCATGATCCTGCACCTGTCCACGGCGGCAGTGCTCTGGTTTGGCGGGCAGCGGGTGGATGCCGGCGCCATGCAGGTGGGCTCGCTCACCGCGTTCCTGCAGTACCTGCTGCAAATCCTGATGGCGGTCATGATGGGCACCTTCATGGCCATGATGATCCCGCGCGCCTCCGTTTGTGCTGACCGCATCGGCGAGGTGCTCGGCGTCGAGCCCTCCATCCACGATCCCCAGCAGCCTCAGGCTCCGGCCACTCTCACCGGAGCGGTGGAATACCGAAACGTCACGTTCGCCTACCCGGGCGCCGAGTCTCCGGTGCTCAGCAACATCAGCTTCACCGCCCACCCGGGGCAGACCATCGCCATCATCGGGTCCACGGGCGCCGGGAAAACCTCCCTGTTGTCCCTCCTGCCGCGGCTGTATGACCCCGTGGAAGGGCAGGTGCTGCTGGACGGTGTCCCGGTGGACAGGCTGGACCGCGCCGAGATCACCAAGAGGGTTGCGTTGGTGCCGCAGCGTCCATACCTGTTCTCCGGCACCATCGAACACAACCTCCGGTTCGGCAAGACCGAGGCGACGGACCAGGAACTCTGGGATGCCCTTCGGGTAGCCCAAGGCGAGTCCTTTGTCCGCGAGAAGAAGAACGGGCTGGACGCAAGGATTTCGCAGGGCGGCACCAACGTCTCCGGCGGACAGCGCCAGCGCCTGTGCATTGCGCGTGCGCTCGTGACCAAACCCCGCGTCTACCTCTTTGACGACTCGTTCTCGGCCCTGGACGTGGCCACTGACGCCCGGCTCCGGGCCGCCCTCAAGGCCATTACCAGGGATGCCACCGTCATCATCGTGGCCCAGCGGATCTCCACCATCACCGAGGCCGACCAGATCCTGGTGCTGGACAACGGACGCATCGTGGACCGTGGCACGCACGAGGAACTCCTGGAAACCTCGCCCACGTACCAGGAAATTGTCGAATCCCAGCTGAGTGTGGAGGAAGTGGCATGAGCCCCCGCAAGAAGGACTCCGCCCCCGTGGAAGAGGCCGCCCCCGAATCCGCGGTGGCTGCCGGCGCCGGGCATGAAGACGACGACTTCCTCGAGGAGGAGTTCACCCCCTCCGAAGCGGACGGGGACATGTTCGGCGGCATGCCCGCCAAGAAAGCCGAGCACTTCTGGCCATCTGCGAAACGGCTGATGGGCCTGCTGAAGCCCGAAGCCCTGGGTATCTACGCGGTGGTGGGCCTGGTGGTGGTCTCCGTGGTCCTCAACGTCATTGCGCCCAAGATCCTGGGCCAGGCCATGGATGTCATCTTCGCCGGGGTAGTGGGAAAGCAGCTGCCCGCCGGAGCCAGCAAGGAGCAGTTCGTTGCCGGGCTGCGCCAACAGGGCCAGGACAACTTCGCCGACATGGTGGCCCGCATGGAGCTGGTGCCCGGCACGGGCATCAACTTCGACAAGCTCACCATGCTCATCGCCATTGTCCTGCTGATGTACTTCGTCGCGAATATCTTCATGTGGCTGCAGGGCTACGTCCTGAACCGCATCGTCATGAAGGTCATCCGCCGCCTGCGTGACGATACCGAGAACAAGCTCAACCGCCTGCCGCTGAACTACTTCGATACCCGGCAGCGCGGCGATGTGCTGTCCCGGGTGACCAACGACGTCGACAACATCCAGCAGGCACTCCAACAGGCTTTCGCCCAGCTGGTCAACTCCGTGCTGACCGTCCTGGGCATCGTGATCATGATGTTCATCGTCTCCTGGCAGCTTGCCCTGATTGCCCTGATCGCCCTCCCGTTGTCCGGCGTGGCCGCCGGCCTGATCGGAGCCCGGAGCCAAAAACTGTTCGCCGCCCAATGGAAGAACACCGGGTCGCTGAACGGCCAGATCGAGGAGTCCTTCTCCGGGCACGACCTGGTGCGCGTCTTCGGCCGGGATGCGGACATGCTGGCACGGTTCGAAGAACGCAACGAAGCCCTCTACAAGGCAAGCTTCGGCGCGCAGTTCGTCTCCGGGATCATCTTCCCCGTCATGCAGTTCGTGTCCTACCTCAGCTACGTGGGCATCGCGGTGGTGGGCGGACTCCGCGTGGCCTCCGGCGCCATGTCCCTGGGCGATGCCACCGCATTCATCCAGTACTCCCGCGAGTTCACCCAGCCGCTGGGCCAGATGGCCGGCATGGCCAACATGCTCCAGTCCGGGGTGGCGTCCTCGGAGCGTGTCTTCGAGTTCCTTGACGCCGACGAACAGGACGCCGAAACCGCCACCGAACACCTGCCGGCCAAGACCGACGGACACGTGGACATCAAGAACGTTACCTTCAGCTACACCCCGGACAAGCCGCTCATCGAGAACCTCTCCTTCACGGCAGAGCCGGGCAACACGGTGGCGATCGTGGGCCCCACAGGAGCCGGAAAGACCACCCTGGTGAACCTGGTGATGCGCTTCTACGAGCTCAACTCCGGCTCCATCATGCTGGACGGCGTGGATGTCACCCACCTCAGCCGCTCCGAGCTACGCTCCAAGGTGGGCATGGTGCTGCAGGATGCCTGGCTCTTCGGCGGGTCCATTTACGACAACATCCGCTACGGCAACCTCAACGCCACAGAGGAGCAGGTCATCGCAGCTGCCAGGGCCACCTTCGTGGACCGCTTCGTCCGCGCCCTGCCGGAAGGCTACGACACCGTGATCGATGAAGAAGGCAACAACGTCAGCGCGGGCGAAAAGCAGCTGATCACCATCGCCCGCGCCTTCGTGGCCAACCCCTCGCTGCTGATCCTGGATGAGGCCACCAGTTCCGTGGACACCCGCACCGAACTGCTGGTGCAGAAGGCCATGGCGGCGCTGCGCTCCGACCGGACCAGCTTTGTGATCGCGCACCGGCTCTCCACCATCCGCGATGCAGATACGATCCTGGTCATGGAAAACGGACGAATCGTGGAACAGGGCAACCACCAGGTGCTGCTCGCAGCCGGCGGCGCCTACCACCGCCTCTACATGTCACAGTTCGCGGGTGCGGACGCCGGGGAAATGCTGTTGGATGATTCGACGGCGGTGCGCAGCTGAGCGCGCACGGTGGCCAGCGCATCGAGGTCCTTGTCCCGATGCGCTGGGGCGACATGGACGCCTACGGCCACATCAACAACGTCCAGATCGTGCGGATGCTGGAGGAAGCGCGGATCGCAGCCTTTGGGCCACCGCGGGGTACGGGTCGTCCCGGTATCGAGCCCCCGGTGTCGCTGTTCAACGATGTCCCGGAGGGCACGCTTGCTTTGATCGTTGACCACAAGATCCGCTATGTCCGGACCCTGGAGTACCGCAACGTTCCGGCCCTGGTCCAGGTCTGGATCGGCGCCGTCAAGGGAGCCAGCTTTGACATCCATTACGTGGTCCAGGACCCCGTGACCGGGGAGGACTGCGTGAAGGCGAGCAGCCACCTGGCCTTCGTTGATGAAGCCACGGGTCGCGTGCAACGGCTCACCCAGGAGCAAAAAGAACGGATGGCTCCCTACAGGCACTAAGACTCTGGTCAGGACTGCCCGGAAACCAGTGGACTGGAAACACTGAACTGGACCATTACCTACAGCGAAAGGAAGCCCGATGGCCAAGAACAAGACCCGCGCCTCAGGGAAGAAGAAGACCTGGAAGGAGATGTCGCCGGGCAGGAAGGTGGGCACCATCCTCACCGCGATCGTCCAGGTATCCCTGCTGGTTGCGGCCCAGCGGGACATTTCCCACCGCCCTGCCGACCAGATCAACGGGCCGAAGGCTGCGTGGCGGGCAGCGTCCTTCGTTAACTTCATCGGGCCCATGGGCTACTTCATCTTCGGAAGGAAGCACTCCGCCACCGGAAAATAGCCGGCCTGGCGGTGCCCGGTTCAGCCACCGTGGAGCGTGCGCCCAGCCAGACCCTGTAAATTTGGGGGCATGACCCCCACTGCCACTGTTGCCATGACCCGCGCCCTCGGCATCTCCAAGGAGATCGAGGATGCGGCGTGGTTCGTGCTGGGGCCGGGCCTGCAGGGCAAGGCGTCACCCCTGGACGGCCGCACCAGGACGTGGTCCGTTCCGGCTGCCGCCGAGCTGCTTGACCGGCTGGAACGGGGCATCGTTGACTCCAAGGCGCCGATGATGACCAACCTCCGCGAGAACCTGGAGGGTGCCACCCGCGGGGCCAAGCAGTTGGCCGTGGAGCTGCTCTTCCTGCAGTCCCTTCCGCTGGCACACGAGGTGAAGTCGCTGAAGGTCAAGCGCGCCCGGGTGGCGGAGGCCGCAGGCTGGCTGGAGCCACCGCTGGAACTACCCGAAGAGCTGTACGCCGGGATGACGGACCACGGTGTCATCCGCGACCGCACCGCCGAATTCAACTGGACCATCTGGGACCACCTCAGGTGGTTGTGCCGGTTCGTCCGGAACGTCGCGCAGCGGCCGGCCAGCGTAGTGCAGGCAGCCCTCAAGGACCCGCTGCAGTTCCACCGCCTCGCCGCATCCACGCCGGATGACCAGCCGGCCATCCGGCGCAGCATCGAGTTCCTGGCCTGGCCCAGCTACTTCGAGCCGGTGGTGGCGGACGTGGAACGGCAGGAAATCCGGGATGCCTTTGCGTCGCTCGTGGGCGGCGCCAGGGGAGACAGCGAAGAGGACATAACCGCCGATATCCACCGTATCCGGCTGCACCTGGACGAACAGGCGGGCCAGCGCATCGACTGGTACTCCCGCCAACTGGTCAGCCAGTGGCGCAAGGTGGGCGACCCCGGGCGGCGTGCCTGGCTGCTCCGGACGCACAGCGACAACGCCGAGCTGCTTACCGCCTGGCATGGCGAGGAGAAGGTGACGCTCGACGTCGAACACCTCCGCCTGCTGGAGCCCGGCGTCACCGCCGGCGTGGTGCAGCACGCCGTTGACGAGGACTACAAGCACCTCGGCTACGTGGAGCGAGAGGACACCAAGACCGCCGTGTTTGCGTTCCTGACCGTCATGAAGCCCGGCGACCTGGTGCTCTACCAGCACGCCGGAACGGTGCGGCTGGGCGGGGTGCTGGGGGAGCCCGAGTACAACGACGACAACCGCCGGCTGCGGCGCAAGGTGCGCTGGTTCGACGACGGGCACGCCACCACCAGCCTTCCCCGGCACGTCCAGCGGCAGCTGGCCACCCCCGGCATCGTGGTTGACGCCACCCGGGTGGTGCAGGCACTGCAGGCACTGCTCCCCGCCGAGGCGGAAACCGAGCCCGACGGCGATACCGACGCTGCCGCCGTCGTCCTCCCTGTGCAGGAGGGCTTCCGTCCGCTGACGCAGGAATTCGCCGCGTCGCTGCACATGGAGCTGGAACCTCTGCAGGAGATCGCCGATCTGCTGGAGGAGAACCGGCAGCTGGTCCTTTACGGCCCGCCCGGCACCGGCAAGACCTACCTGGCCAAGCACCTGGCGGCCGAGCTGGCGGACGACACCACGGACGAACGCGTCAAGCTGGTCCAGTTCCATCCGTCCTACGCCTACGAGGATTTCTTCGAGGGCTACCGGCCGGACAAGACCGACGACGGGCAGGTGTCCTTCAAACTGGTGGCGGGTCCGCTGCGGCGGCTGGCTGAGGAAGCCGCCAAGCCCGGGAACGAGAAAAAGCCGTACTTCCTGATCATCGATGAGATGAACCGCGCCAACCTGGCCAAGGTGTTCGGCGAGCTGTACTTCCTGCTGGAGTACCGGGATGACCGGATCTACCTGCAGTACAGCCCCAACGAGCCGTTCACGCTGCCGGACAACCTGTACATCATCGGCACCATGAACACGGCGGACCGGTCCATCGCCATGATGGACGCCGCCATCCGCCGCCGGTTCTCCTTCATCGAACTGCATCCGCAGACGGAACCGGTGAAGGGGTCGCTGCTGAGGTTCCTTGAGGCCCGCCAGCTGGACACCGCCCCGGCGCTGCTGCTGGACGCGCTGAACGGGGCCATCGATGAGTGGGACCGGGACCTGATGATCGGGCCGTCGTACTTCATGAAGCCCGCGGCCCAGACCCCTGCCGGGCTGCGACGGATCTTCAAGTACGAGCTGATGCCGCTGCTGGAGGAGCACTACCACGGCCAGCTGACGCGCGCGCAGCTGGAAGAACGGTTCGGGCTGGACCAGCTGCTGGGACGCATTGCAGCGCGCTGATCCGCGGGCGGCCGGCATTTCAACCGGTGCGGTGCGCCACCTGGTCCTCGATGAGCTGTCCAGCGGCCTGGTGGAACGGCTGGACGCACCAAGCGCTTCCGTCCTGAACTCCAGCGGCCTGGCCAAAACTTCCCCGATGGGCATGGGGTTGTACCGGATCGAGCCGGTGGGCAAGGTGGGCTCCGTTCGCACTGCCACGGTCCAGCTCGACGTCCGGCCCAAGGACCGGCTGGGACTGAGCCGGCTCCTGTTCCTGCTCAGTTACGCGGGGGAGCAGGGCTTCCGGCCGGATTTGGTGGCGGCAACCGAGGACCGGGACCTGTGGAGCGCGCTGGCCGAGTCGCTGGCGCAGCTGGCTGAACGCGCCCTGGGTCGCGGCCTCCTGCAGGGCTACCTCACTGTGGATGAGTCCCTGCGGACCGTGAAGGGGCGGATCCGGATTTCGGACCAGATCTCCCGGCGCCCGGGCATGCTGGTTCCCTTGGAGGTCTCCTATGACGAGTTCACCGAGGACATCGCCGAAAACCGGATCCTGCGCGCCGCGCTTGAGCGGATGGGGCAGGTGCCGGGGGTGCGGCCCGAAGTGCTGGGCCGGCTGCGCCAGCTGAAGGGAAAGCTCGACGGCGTCACGCGCCTTCCAGCCGGCGCCCCGGTGCCGCCGTGGAAGCCAACAAGGATGAACCTGCGCTATCACGCCGTGCTGCGCCTGGCCGACCTGATCCTGCGCAACGCGTCCGCGGAAGCCGGTGAGGGCAGGCAGCGGACGGCTTCGTTCGTGGTGGACATGGCGCAGGTGTTCGAGGACTTCGTGGGAACCGCACTGCGCAGCGCCATGGCGGCCTACCCTGGTGAGCTCCGGCTGCGCTACAACACCCTCCTCAGCGAGGCAGTGCGCGATTCCGACCGGCTCTCCGTGAGACCGGATGCGGTCCACCTGCTGGGCGGGCGCCCCGTGGTGGCCTACAACACGAAGTACCGGGCGGCATCTGATGCAGGGGCGTCGCTGACGGCCGACCATTACCAGATGCTGGCCCACTGCACCGCGCTGGCCGTGCCCACCGCCTGGCTGATCTATGCAGGCAAGGGCGAAGTGAAACTCCGCCGCATCCTGAACACCGACATCGACATCGTGGAGTTCCCGCTGGACCTCAGCCAGCCGCCGTCGGGCATCCTTGCCTCAGTCCAGGAACTCGCCCGCCAGTCATGGGGCGAAGTGGTCCGCCAAGCCCGGAACGGCTGATGCGCCCGGCAGTCCGCCGTCGGTCGGCCCACGCCTGCCGGGCTCCCTGGCCGAGCCTGCGAGGTTAGGGTGCAGGCGGGGATCAGACCGGCACGCGGAACGTAAAGGTTGTTCCCTTGCCCAGGGTGCTCTCCACGTCGATGGTGCCGCCGTGTGCCTCGACGATCGCCTTGCTGATGGGCAGCCCCAGGCCCACGCCGGGGATGGCGGTGCGCCGGACGCTGCTGGTGCGGAAGAACTTGGCAAACACCTCGGAGGCGTCCTCCGGGGTCATTCCCATACCGGTGTCCGCGACGCGGCAGGCCAGGTGCCCGTCCTCCAGCGCCAGCGACACCACCACTTTGCCGCCGTCCGGGGAGTACTTGATGGCGTTGGACACCAAGTTGTCCAGGACCTGCGAGATGCGCACGCTGTCCACGTGGGCCTCCAGCTGCTCCGGGGTTTCGGCCCGCAGTTCGACGCCGGCCGCTGCCGCCCGGGGCATTGCCGAGGACACGCTGTTCCGGACGAGGTCGGCGACATCCACGGCGTGCGGCGTGACGATCAGCTGGCCGTTCCGGCTGGACAGCAGGTCCGAAACCAGGGTCAGGAGCCGCTCGGAATTGCGACGGATGATTTCCAGCATTTCGCGCTGCGGTTCCTCCGGTTCGTCGGCGAGCACAATCTCCACATAGCCAAGGATGGAGGTCAGCGGAGTGCGGAATTCATGGGAGACGCTGGAGACAAAGTCATCCTTGGCGGTGAGCGCGTTGACCAGGTCAGTTACGTCGCTGAAGACGATCACTGAGCCGGTGAACTTGCCGTCGGAGTCCCTCATGGCGCGTGCCGTGGTCACCAGTGCCCGCTGGTCGTTCCCTTCGCCGAGCCAGACCAGGAAATCGGTGAAGGTCTCTCCCAGGACGGCGCGCCGTACCGGACGCTCCTGGACGGGGATCAGGGTTTTTCGGTCTGCCCCAAAGACCAAGAGCTGCGACTCGTTGGGATCCGCGATGTTCTTTGGCCGGGCCAGTTCGTGATTGGCGCGCTGCTTGCGGTTCATCAGGATGTCATGGCCGTCGGCGTCAACCGCCAGGACGCCCAGGTGCACGGTGTCCAGGATGGTGTTCAGCAGCGATTCCTGGCGCTTGCTGGTGCGCAGGCTGGCCCGAAGTTGCTCGTCCTTGTCCTCCAGCTCCTGCTGCTGGCGCATCATGCTCAGGGTCAGGACGCTGACCGACACTCCGATGCCCAGCATCATGACGGGCAGGAGCAGGGAGCGGGCAAAGTCCTGCGGGGTGTAGTCGCCTTTCAGGAGCAACGGAACCCAGATGATGGCCAGCGGCCCCAGGAAGGACAGCCACAAGGCAGCCCGAGGGTAGTATCCGGAGGCGCAGAGCCAAATCACCGGAAACACGGCGAGAAGGCTGATGCCGGTAAGGCTTTCCTGGCCGCCCTCCCTGCCTGCCGCGATGGAAACGAAGTCCAGCAGTGGGATGGCCAGGAAGCTGGTGTAGGGCAGCCGTTCCCATGGAATGACGTAGCAAAGCGCCATGATGGCCAGCTGCGAGATGAGGAACGCGACGAACAAGGGGTTGTTCATGGTGACCGGGAAGAACGCCCACACCAGCAGGGCGGTCAGGATCGTGGTCACGAACAGCGGCATTTGGCTCAGGGCCACCCGGTCGGACAGCCGGTATTCATGGAAGGGCCGCTTGAAAAAACGCAGCCGTCCGGAAGACCAGGCCGTGGGGTTGCTCATGGCGCGGAAGACGCGGACGTCGGGCTGTGCGAGACCATACCAGCAGGATATCCGCAGCCAGCTATACTTCTGACGTTGGCACTGAGGGGGCTCTATGAGTGAGGCACGTGTGGGTCTGGTCATCGAGGATGACCACGACATTCGGGAACTGGTTCGCACTGTGCTGACCCAGGCTGGATTTGACGTCACTGTCGCCAGTGGCGGCGCCGAGGGCGTCCTGATGGCCAAAAGCTTGAATCCTGATGTCATCACCCTGGACCTGGGCCTGCCGGACATCGACGGTTTTGAGGTGTCCCGGCAGATCCGCGAGTTTTCGGACGCCTACATCGTGATGCTCACGGCACGGACCGAGGAACTGGACACCCTCATCGGGCTGGAATCAGGCGCGGACGACTACCTCACCAAGCCCTTCCGCCCGCGGGAACTGCGGGCGCGGGTTGCGGCCATGATGCGCCGGCCGCGGTCCGTTCCCGACCCCGGCGACGTTGCCGTTGATGCTTCCCCGGACAGCGCGGCCCACCCGGAGCGTGGAAACTTCAGCCACAACGGCCTGGAACTCAGCTACGCCTCGCGGACCGTCGCCGTCGACGGCAAAGAGATGAACCTGACGCGCACCGAGTTCGAACTGCTGTACGCGCTGCTGGAAGCGGGCCGGACAGTCCGCACCAAATCGGACCTGGTGCGGCGGCTCCGGGATGAGGATTACGACGTCGGCAGCTACATCAGCGAGGCCGACGAACGGTCCGTGGAGGTCCACATGGGAAACCTGCGCAAGAAGCTGGGTGACTCGCCGCAGCAGCCGCGGTGGCTGCAGACGGTCCGCGGGGTGGGCTACCGTTTGGCGCCGGGACAGCACTGAGCCTGCAACCGATGCATGGTTTGCCTGCTGCACTGGGTGATGGGTCGCAGGTAGGTGGCGGCCAGCCTGGGCAACGCCACCGCCATGTCAGCGTGGCGGGCTTCGGCGCGGATCTCGTTCTCGAGTTCCAGGGCCAGGCCGGCCAAGCGCTCGGCGCCCACCATTTGGCTTGAGGTCTTAAGGCTCAGGACTGCGTCCATGGAGCCGTCCAGGTCGCCGGTAGTCAGGGCAAGCCGCAACCGGCCCAGCCGTTGCGGCAGGAACTCGATGAAATTCCCAACGAAGATCCGGCTGTAGCCTTCTTCCTCCTCGAGTTCTTCCCGTAGCCGGTCCAGGACGGACTGGTCCACCAGCGGCCTTGGCGCATCATCCGACGTGCTCACGACACTCCTTTCTGCTGGATTTGGGGACCCGAAAACAGGGTGTTTAGGCGGGGGATCTTGTTCTGTTTCAGGTTAGGACCGTTCCCGCAACCTCGCAGAAGACTCGGGAAGAATTGTGGTTTTCTTGATGGGACTGCGGTTTTTGGGCCATAGGATCGATGCCAGTGCTTTTTCGCATTGACGTCATCAGCGGCCATAGCCGCCTTTTCAATCTGGGGATAGATTGCCGTGTTCCGAACACTTAGGACCTTATTTGTCGCGCTCATAATCGGGGCCGGGCTGGCTTTGTCCATCGTCCAGCCGGCCAGCGCAGCCACCACACCGCAAATCACGCTCAATCCGGCGTCCGGTCCCGTCGGTTCCGCCGTCACTGTCACCGGAACCGGGTTCAAAGCCGCCACCACGGGCACAGTGATCGTGGGTTCCACTACTTTCGCGTTCCAAACCACATCGACCGGCGCTTTCAGCACCGGCATCACCATTCCGGCCGCATCCACCGGAAACCTCACCATTACTGCCAAGACATCGTCCATCAAGGCGTCAGCAACGTTTGTGGTGCAGGCGGCTCCCGCTCCAGCGCCCGCACCGGCGCCCACCATCAGTTCAGCCCCCCTGCGCTTCGGGGTGGCAACGCCGGGAGGACCGCTGGCCAGTACTGAGCTGGACGAGGTGGCCAGCCTGGCAGGGGAAATCCCTTCCGTGGTCATGAGCTACAAGGATTTCCTGCAGGTCCCGCCGATCACTGAGTTGGATGCCGTCCGCTCGCGCGGAGCCACACCCTTGGTCACTTGGGAGCCGTGGGCATGGGGAGGCGGAGTGGATCAGCCCGCCTACTCGTTGGCACGGATTACCGCAGGGGACTTCGATGCGTACATCAGCCAGTGGGGCCAGTCCCTGGCGGGCTGGGGCAAGCCGGTCATGCTGCGTTTCGCGCACGAAATGAATGGCAACTGGTATCCGTGGGCCGAAGGCGTCAATGGCAACCAGGCGGGAGAGTACGTGGCTGCATGGCGGCATGTTCATGATGTTGTTGCCGCTACGGGTGCCAGTAACGTCCAGTGGGTATGGTCGCCGAACGTGCCCTACTGGGGCTCGACTGACCTGGCCGGCCTGTACCCGGGCGCAGGCTACGTGGACATTGTGGCCCTGGACGGCTACAACTGGGGCACCTCGCAAACCTGGAGCAGCTGGGTTTCCCCGGTGGATCTCTTTGCCCCCGGCATTTCCCAGCTCCGCAGCCAGGCACCCGGCAAGCCGGTCCTGATTGCCGAGACGGCCTCCAGCGAGCTGGGTGGTTCCAAGGCCTCCTGGAACACGGACCTGGTGTCCTATCTGGCTGCCCAGCCGGACGTGATGGGCTTCGTCTGGTTCCATATGCAGAAGGAAACAGACTGGCGCATCAACAGCAGCGACTCGTCGGCGTCCGCCTTCAAGTCCGCACTGCTGGCCCGGAGAAGCTAGGGGATAGGGGATAGCTGCTCCGAAACCGCCAGTGTGGGCTGCCTGATCGCGGCAACCCGTCCATCCTGCCTGTCCAGGATCAAGGACGGTGACGGAAACAGCTAAAGATTGGCTCAAGATCCAGCCGTCAGGCGCCATTCAACTGTCAGGCTCCGCCAGCTATCTGTCAGGCGCCGGCTTCGAGGAAGTGCACCAACTGGGACTCGAGGGCTGAGCGATCCTTCAGCTCACACTCCCAGACGGTCAACACTTCCCAGCCGGCGTCTTCCAGTTGCCGGCGCTGGCCGGCGTCGCGCTCGCGGGTCCGGGTCCGCTTTGCATCCCAGAACTCCGCGTTGGCTTTCGGTGCGTGCAGGCCCACCCGGTAGTCGTGGAAATGCCAGAAGCAGCCGTTCACGAAGATCACCTTGTGCCGCCCGGCGAAGACAAGGTCCGGATTGCCCGGCAGTTTGGTGCCGCCGGACCTGCCGTGCAGGCGATACCGGTAGCCCTTGGCATGCAGGATCCCGCGCACCAGCAGTTCGGGCTTGGTGTTCTTGCCACGGATCCGGGACATGTTCCAGCTGCGCTGCTCGGGGGTGAGCTTGTCTGCAGGGGGCTTGTCCGCCATTCCTCCAGTCTAGGAGTCCCTAGATTTCCCGTTCCGGTTGTTCGCCGAACACGAAGTGGCGGCCGCTGACGGACTTCGGCTCAATCTCCACGTAAAAGTCCTTCAGGGTGGGAACCCAGGTCTTCAGGCCGAGTTCCTCGATGGCCGCAAGCTCAGCCGAGTTGCTGAGGACCCGTGCGGTCCCGCGGAGGATCACGGACCATGCCTCCTGCGACAGGATGCCGTCAGTTTCGAACAGCACCTTGGAGTTGATGGTCAGCTGCGCGAGCTTGTTCCCGGGGGCGGTTCGCAAATAGACCTTCCGGTTCGAGGTCACGTAGTTCACGGGGAAGATGTCGGGTTCCCCCGCTACAGAGACCACCAGCCGCCCGTGCTGCGTCGCAGCCAGAAGACGCCACGATTGCTCATCATCGAGTTCCAGGACGGGATTGCCGTCCGCGTGTTCAAACATCATGCGGCCATTGTTCTACCTCAAGTAGAAATGCGCCAGAGGCTTTGGACCCGCAATTCCCGCCCCTTTGTGACACCTCCGTCAAGGCTTAACACTTCGGAAACAGGCCTGTGACCGCGTTGTCTTTCCGGCTGGATAGCGTCGCATGCAGAGCCATCACGGCTGAATGCGAAAGAAAGCGACGCACCCAATGGGCAACGACACAGAAACAACGCAACTGCTGGAACCTGCGGCACCTGCTGATGCCGCCGTCGTCGGACGTTCTCCGGCAACCCCGACAGCGGGCAACAGCGCGGCACTGAACGCCACCAAGGAAAGCCTTGAGGATTACACGCTGCGGTTCGCGCCGCGCTCCTACCGCAAGTGGAGCGCCGGGGTGGTGGCCACCAGCGCGCTGGGCGGCATCGCCTACCTGGCGGACTTCTCCATCGGTGCCAACATCGGCATCTCCTACGGCACGGTCAACGCGCTGCTGGGAATCCTGGTGGCCGCCGTCGTCATCTTCGCAACAGGCTTTCCCTTGGCTTACTACGCGGCCCGCTACAACATCGACCTGGACCTGATCACCCGCGGCTCCGGCTTCGGCTACTACGGATCGGTGGTCACCAACGTCATCTTTGCCACCTTCACCTTCATCTTCTTCGCGCTGGAAGGCTCCATCATGGCGCAGGGGCTGGAGCTGGGACTGGGGATTCCGCAGTGGCTGGGGTACGCCGCGTCCACCGTCATCATCATTCCGCTGGTGATCTACGGGATGAACACCCTGGCCAAACTGCAGGTGTGGACCACTCCGCTGTGGCTGCTCCTGATGGTGGTGCCAGTGGGTTACCTGCTGATCTCGCACCCCGAGAGCATCAACAGCTTCTTTGCCTACACCGGCGAATCCGGTGACAGCGGCCCCAACCTTGCATCCGTGATGCTGGCCGCGGGCGTGTGCCTGTCCCTGATGGCGCAGATCGCCGAGCAGATCGACTACCTCCGGTTCATGCCGCCGCGCACCGCCGCCAACCGGGGCGCCTGGTGGCGGGCCGTAATCCTGGCCGGGCCGGGCTGGGTGATCTTCGGGGCCATCAAGCAGATCGTGGGCCTGTTCATCGCCATCTACCTGATCGCTTCGCTGGACCCCGCCGCCTCGGCCACCGCCAACGAGCCGGTGCACCAGTTCCTGGGCGTGTACCAGGAGATGATGCCGGCGTGGCTGGCCATGACGCTGGCGGTGGTGCTGGTGGTCATCTCCCAGATCAAGATCAACGTCACCAACGCGTACTCCGGTTCGCTGGCGTGGACCAACTCCTTTACGCGCATCACCAAGACGTACCCGGGGCGGATGGTGTTCGTGGTGGTGAACCTGCTGATCGCACTGGTTCTGATGGAAGCCAACATGTTCGACTTCCTCAACACCATCCTCGGGTTCTACGCCAACTGCGCCATGGCCTGGGTGGTCACGGTGGCGTCCGACATCGCCATCAACAAGTACCTGCTCAAGATTTCGCCCAAGGTGCCGGAGTTCCGCCGCGGCATGCTGTACGCCGTGAACCCGGTGGGGTTTGTGTCCATGCTGGTGTCCGCAGGCGTTTCCATCGCGGTGTTCTTCGGGGCGTTCGGTGCCGCCATCCAGCCCTACTCGCCGATCTTCGCGGTGGGCCTGGCGCTCGTGCTGCCGCCGGTCCTGGCCGTGCTGACCCGCGGGCGGTTCTACCTGCGGCGTGTTGACGACGGGATCGACCTGCCAATGTTCGACGCCGACGGGAATCCCAGCGACGCCAAACTCCTGTGCCACGTAACCGGCCTGGAGTTCGAGCGTCCGGACATGGTGCGTTCCGCACAGGACGCGTCCGACGGCGGCGCGCAGTATGTTTCTTCGCTCGCCTTGTCGACTGATAAGACGGGGGAGCTGGTGCTTCCCGCCCAGAAGTAGAAGTTTATTGATTGGGAGCCGGCGCACCTTTGTGCGCCGGCTTCCTTTATGACTTCTTTTGTCGTGTTCCGGATGGTAGACAATGCCCCGGGGGCCTTCTGCCTGTGGATAACTTCCTCAGCGAATTGTGACGTGGGCTACCCTTAACTCACTGTCCGGAGCAAGCCGTCTTGAAACTACTGGGGGAATAGCGGCCCATGACATCGCAGAACTTCTTTTCGTCCCGCGCTCTCGCTTCGCCACGCACGGTGCAGTCCGGTGCGGCCGCCCTCGTTGTTGGACTTGCTCTGGCTTTGTCTGGCTGCAACTCGGGCGGTTCTCCTGGTCCGGGCGGCACTTCTTCCCCCGTGGCCGCCGAGACACCCACCGCCACCGCCACGCCCACTCCCACCCCGACACCGAGTGCTGTCTACAAGCCGGCCGACGCATCCGGCCCAGCCCAGAACGTCCCGGTTCCCGTCCTGCCCGAGGTGGCTAAGACGGAGACGAAGGAAGGGGCGGAAGCGTTCGTTCGCTTTTGGTATGAGAATTTGAGCTTTGGCTACGAAACTGGCGACACGACGCATCTGGAAAAGATCAGCGCCCCTGGTTGCGTTTTTTGCAATGGGCTGAGGGACGGCATAGCTGAAGCTTGGGCTAATGGTCGGTGGATAGCCGGCGGGAAGATTGATACTCCTGTAATTACGGTGATGATGGAGCCCGGGTCCGAACCGCACGCTGTGGTTCAAGTTATCCAGTCACAAATAGAGATCAGGACACCAGACGGCGCTCTTCTGCAGAAACCGACTCCTGCCACCAATACTGGTAGCAGGGCCGGCATTACGTTCGGATCTTCAGGCTGGACAATGACAGACCTCGGCTTGATCAGGTAACCGACATGAAGGCCCCAAGACTAAAGATTCTGTCTGCAGTTTTGTTCCTCCTCATATTCACGCCATCGGTTGCGTACGCCGATGTTGCGGTCGGCTATGAGGATAGAGGATTGGCCGTTGGCGCGGATCAGTGGGTGAAGGATTCGGATACGGGAAAGCTCGTCCGTGCTGAACCCGGCACCGTGAGCACCGACCCCAACGAGTACAAGTACGAACTCCAATGCCACCTCGGCGGGGGCGACTTCGACACCCCTTGCCTTGCCCGCCAGCTCGACTGCAAGGACCGGGAAGACGGCGCCAAGGGCATACCCGTGATGTGGCTGTCCCGGCCTCGAGGCGTGCCGGGCGCGGTCTGGGCGCACCATTCGGGCCCAACCTGTCTTTACGATCCGAAGCCCGAGGACCTCCTGCCTCGCATCGCCGCGGATATCCAGCGGCAGTTCCAGAACCTTCCGGTAAACGCCGGGAAAGTTACGGCGCAGCCGAGCCCGAACACCCTCCGCGGCGCCGAGACAAACTTCTACGCGGAGGCGGTGGAGCAGCAGTTCGACATCACCATGTTCGGTCAAAAGGTTCACGTGGTGGCTACGCCCGTGCAGTACACGTGGAACTACGGTGACGGCACTGTCTTCGGCCCTCAACCGTCCATGGGAGGGCCCTTGCCGCAGGACCGCTGGGGTGAAAAGACCCGGACCAGCCACGCCTACGCATCCACCGGGGATTTCCAGGTGGTCATGACTACCACCTTCCAGGGCACCTATTCGGTGAACTCCGGCCCGCCGTTGCCCATCCCGGGCCAGGGGCAGTTCAATGCACCGCCGCAAACCATCAGCGTTTGGCGCTCGCTAACCCGCAACTACGCGGACGACTGCAACACCAATCCACAGGGGCAGGGTTGCCCGGGTGCCGGCACCCGGTAAGGCCGGACCCAGGTTAAGGCAGGACTGTGATCCCCGTCGCATTCGGTGCTGTGCCGGAATAGTTGCATGCGCCCCACAGTTGGCAGAGGCAGTACGTCTTCAGCCTTCGAAAGGAACTGCGCATGCTGTTTTCCCCGCTCACCCTCGGCGAACTTGAACTTCCCAACCGTCTGGTGATGGCACCGCTCACCCGCCTCCGCGCGGGTGAGAAGGGCATTCCGGGACCGCTCCTCGTCGAGCACTACCGCCAGCGCGCTTCCCTGGGCCTCATCGTCAGCGAGGGCACCTACCCCACCCCCGTCGGGCAGGCTTACCCCGGACAGCCCGGGATCGTTACTCCGGAACAGGTCGCCGGGTGGAAGAAAGTCACTGACGCAGTGCATGCCGAAGGCGGGCGCATGTTTGCCCAGATCATGCATGGCGGCAGGGTTTCCCACCCCGACATCACCGGTGGCCTGCCCATCGTCGGCCCCAGCGCCGTAGCCATTGACGGCATTGTCCGGACGCCTGCCGGCAAGCAGCCGTACCCGGTCCCGCACGCCCTGACCACCGACGAGCTCCCCCTGGTCATCCAGGAAATCGTCAACGCTTCGCTGAACGCCATCGAGGCAGGGTTCGACGGCGTGGAGTTGCACTCGGCCAACGGCTACCTCCTGCACGAATTCCTGGCGCCGAACTCCAACATCCGGACGGACAGCTACGGCGGGTCACCCGAAAACCGCGCACGCTTCGTGATCGAAACCGTCAACGCGGTCGTGGCAGCCCTCGGCGCGAACCGCGTGGGCCTGCGGATTTCCCCCGAGCACAACGTCCAGGGCATCGCCGAGACCGACGCCGCTGACGTCCGCGCCACCTACGAAGTCCTCGTGGACAGCATCGCGCCGCTCAACCTCGCCTACCTGAGCATCCTGCACCACGAACCCACGGGTGAACTCGTCCAGGACCTCCGCACGCGCTTCGGCGGCACCTTCCTGGTCAACACCGGCTTCGGCGTCATCACCACCCGGGAAGAAGCCGTGAACCTGGTGGCCGAGGGCCACGCCGACGCGGTGGTTGTGGGCCGGCCTGCGATCGCCAACCCGGATCTTGCCCGCCGCTGGAAGGAAAGCCTCCCGCTCAACGAGCCTGATGCGTCCACGTTCTACGCAGAAGGCGCCACTGGCTACACGGATTACCCGATGTACCAGGGCTAAAGCACCTGACCGGCCAGCCCGGAAAAACGACGACGGCGGCACCCAACTTGGGTGCCGCCGTCGTTGGCTGTCTGGGGTGCTGGTCCCGGGCAGCGTCGCCGTAAGGCCATCCGACGACCTCCGGCTGACGACTTATGTGGCCCGCCGGACTCCATCGGGAAGCCGGCGGTGATCAGATGCTACTCCAACGAATGGACTCTTACCAGAGCCAGTTTTGCAACCGACAACCGCGCCAAGGCAAGGCTGCCAAACCCGCTAAAGTACTGCCTCCCGGCCCGTGCCTTCCCGCATCCGCAGCCGTCCGTCCTCGATAGAGACCAGCACGCTTTTGGGTTTGCCGCTGACCTTGGTGATCGCCTTGAGCCCCCGGTTGGTCACCTCCACTCCCACCTGCGCCCCCTTGGCCGGCAGATCCACGGACACCTCCGACGCGATGCCGAGCAGTGGATTGGTGGAGACACCCAGTTCCCTGCGCACCTCCTTGCCGTTCACGGTCACGGTGATGTTGGCCTCGTCGAACCCCTCCTGGAAAACAACAAGCAGTTCCCGCATGATGGCCTCTTCCTCAAGCATCGGCGCCACTAACGGCATGTCCACTACAGCACTTCGTCGGCTCCAACGGAATACCCTCTGCAAACCCCGATATCCACATGAAGACGCCCTCCGGTGGAGCCCGGCAGGTCGGTAAGGCAAGATGTTCTGGTGACCCAACTGCCTGCGCCTTCCCCGATTCCCGCACCCTCCCACGCGTCAGGGGAGGACGCGGTCTTTGCCCAGATTGCCGCCGAGCTGGGGGTCAAGGCGTGGCAGGTGAAGGCGGCCGTCGACCTGCTCGACGGCGGCTCCACCGTTCCGTTCATCGCAAGGTACCGCAAGGAAGCCACCGGGACGCTGGACGACACCCAGCTCCGGAACCTCGACGAGCGGCTCCGCTACCTCCGCGAGCTGGCGGACCGCCGTCGTTCCGTCCTCGAAGCGATTGAAGCGCAAGGGCAGCTGACGCCGGAACTGCGCAAGGCAGTCCTGGCTGCCGATACCAAGTCACGGCTCGAAGACATCTACCTGCCGTTCAAGTCCAAGCGCCGGACCAAGGCCCAGATGGCGCGTGAGGCGGGCCTGGAGCCGCTCGCGGAGGTGCTGGTGAAGCGGCCGGACCTGGACCCCGAGCGCGAAGCCGCAAAGTACCTCAACAACGAGCACTCCGTAGCCGACGCCGCCACGGCGTTGGCCGGTGCCCGGGCCATCCTGGTGGAGCGGGTGGCTCAGGATCCCGACCTCGCAGCCAACCTGCGGGACCGGATGTGGACGCAGGGCCGGATGGTCTCACGCGTCAAGAAGGGCAAGGAGGCTGAAGGGCAGAAGTTCGCCGACTACTTCGAGTTCGCGCAGGTGCCGGAACGGATGCCGTCGCACCGCGTGCTGGCGCTGTTCCGCGGGGAGAAGGACGGCATTCTTGAGTTGGATCTTGCAGAAGCAGATCCAGCGGACGACGCCGCCCTTTCCGCCGCCCGCGCCCGCTACGAGTCCGCGGTGGCCAGGTTCCTCGGCGTCGCCGACCGCGGCCGTCCCGCCGACGCGTGGCTGATGCAGACAGCCCAGGTTGCTTGGCGCTCCCGCGTGCTGGCACGTCTAACCTCTGACCTTCGCGCCAGGCTGTTTGCGGCGGCGGAGGACGAAGCGGTCCGGGTGTTCGCCGCCAACCTTCGCGACGTGCTGCTGGCCGCACCGGCCGGAAATCGCGCCACCCTTGGCCTCGACCCCGGGCTGCGCACCGGGGTGAAGGTCGCAGTGGTGGACGGCACCGGGAAGGTCGTAGCCACTGACACTGTCTACCCGCACGCTCCCGCCCGCAAGTGGGACGAAGCCCTGGCCACCCTGGTGCGTTTGGCGCGGCAGCACGCCGTCGAACTTGTGGCGATTGGCAACGGGACGGCATCGCGTGAGACGGATAAGTTGGCTGCCGAATTGATCAAGCTGCTGCCGGAGGTGGACCGGAAACCGCAGAAACTGGTGGTGTCCGAGGCCGGCGCCTCCGTCTACTCCGCCTCGGCGCTCGCCGCCGCCGAACTGCCGGGAATGGACGTTTCGCTTCGCGGTGCAGTCTCCATTGCGCGCCGCCTGCAGGATCCGCTCGCCGAACTCGTCAAGATTGATCCCAAGTCCATCGGCGTGGGCCAGTACCAGCACGACGTCACGGCCTCGAAACTGGATCGGAGCCTTGATGCAGTGGTGGAGGATTGCGTAAACGCCGTGGGAGTGGATGTGAACACCGCATCGCCCGCACTGTTGAGCCGGGTGGCCGGTGTCGGGCCCCTGCTGAGCGAAAACATTGTGGCCTATCGGAACGAACATGGCCCCTTCAACAAGCGGACCGACCTCAAGAAGGTGCCGCGGCTGGGCGCCAAGGCATTCGAGCAGTGCGCCGGCTTCCTTCGAATCACCGGGGGAGCGGAGCCCCTTGATGCATCCAGCGTCCACCCGGAGGCGTACGCGGTGGCCAGGAAGATCCGGGCGGCTGCCGGGTCGGCGCCGGCGTCGTCCTTGGACCCGCAAAAGTTCGTGGATGATACGTTCGGCCTGCCAACGGTCCAGGACATCCTCATAGAGCTGGACAAACCAGGCCGAGACCCCCGGCCCGCCTTTGCTGCCGCCACCTTCTCGGAGGGGATCGAAAAGATCTCGGACCTGCGGCCGGGCATGATCCTTGAGGGAACGGTGACCAACGTTGCCGCTTTCGGTGCCTTCGTGGATGTGGGCGTCCACCAAGACGGGCTGGTGCATGTCTCTGCCCTGGCCAACCGTTTTGTGTCCGATCCGCGCGAGGTGGTGAAGTCTGGCCAGGTGGTCCGTGTGAAGGTCGTGGAGGCTGATCCGGAGCGGAAACGCATTTCGTTGACGTTGAGGCTCGACGACGAACCAGCCGGCGGCGGCGCAGGTTCCGGGCGGCGCAAGGGAGATGGCAGCGGTGGACAGGGCGGTGCAGGACGTGGCGGTGCGGGACAAGAAGGGCGAGGCAACCGCGGGGGAGCAGGCGGCCAAAAGGTTGATCGCGGCGGACGCCAGGACCGGCAACAGCAAGGCAGGCAGTCCCCGCGTGCAGCAGGCGGTAATAACCGTGCGACCCCGAAGCCGCAGCCCATTGACACTGCAATGGCCGAGGCTTTGAGGAAGGCCGGGTTGGGCAAGTAGCTTCTGAGGGACTTTGGCAGGGGTGGCTTTTCTGCAAGGGTGGGGTATGACCTATTTCCTGGAGTACACCGTTCCTGCCGCCCCCGGCGATGACGAGTTCGAGTTCCCTCACGACGAGATCAATTCCGGCGACACGGTCCCGCTGACCCAGACGAAGGCCGAAGTGGTGCACACACCGGATCTTCCGGCCCGCACCGGCATCATCGGCGCAACGGTGCCCGAGGCGAAGCTGGAAGCTGAGCAGTTGATCACCCACAGCCGGGCATCGGAAGCATCCCTCTACTTCGACCCGTCCAACTCCCTGCAGGCGGGCGTCGGTACCTTGGTGAGCACGTTTACCGAAGGCCAAGGTTGGCAGGACGCCCAGGGAGCGCCGGATCCCCAGGACGCAACCTTCTAGCCGCCGGCGCCCAGCAGGCGGGGTCGTCCAAACCGTGTCCTGACTCCCGGCGAGTAGAGGACCGATTCCGGCGGCCCGTTCACGTTGATGCCGGCTGCCGCAACCAATCCATCGCTGAGCTGGTGGATGTCTGCCTCAAAAAGCGGCCAATCGTGGTGGCTGTTCGGAACGTATATGGATTTGCCGCGGAAGCGGCCGTGCATGCCGAACCTTGCAGTCAGGAAGATCGATAGTGGATCGCTGGCTGCGACGTGCAGCTTTGGGACGACCCCGAAGTCGCTTTGTGCAGCGCTGCTGCCAAACCGGTGGACGGAGTATCCGATAGGAAGTTCACCTGTGCTGCCGGCATCGGTCCTGGAGCCGTCATGCTGGCGCCTGTTATCGCTGCCCGGAAAGGCTGGCCATTGCCGGATCTGCGACCACACGTAGGGAATTCCGGCCGTCCGCGTCGCGACAACGACTGGGAGGCGGTTCGCGTCCAGGCTCAGGAACACCACCCCACGGGTCCCGTCCGGCTCGCGGGAGTAGAGCCGGACGTTGACCTCATTGAAGCTTCCCAGGTAGGGAATGCCGGGGCCGTGGCCGAGTCCCGCCTGCACCATGCGAAATCCAATGAGCCCAACCCAGGAACTGCCGTCGAATATATCCGGTTGAACCCCACATGGCATGAACTTGGCCGCCACTGCCTCCGGAATTCGCCAGTGGAGGAACACGGCATCAAGCCACCGCTGGTCGGAGAATACCGGCCTTGGTAATTCTGTCGGGCGCGGCCACAGTTCTGCGGCGCTCAAGTTCTCCGTCAAGGTTCCACCACTCCTTCCTCCAATCAGCCGCTGGCGCTTGAAGTTCGATGGCTGCGGTTTCAGCTAGTTCAAAGGCCGCGTGTCCTCGGGAAGCTGGCCACCTGCGAGGAGCTCTGCGGCTGCGTCGGCGAGGGCTGTCAGGGCCACTCTCTGTGTCCATGGACCGTACGAGATGCGCGCAACGCCCAGTTCCTGCAGCTTGGCCGGCGGAAGCGAACCCGGGACGTTGATGACCGAGATCTTGTTCCAGCCGATGCCTTCTACCAGCGCTGTGATCGTTGGCTGGTCCAGCAGCCCCGGGACAAAGACCGTGGTGGCGCCTACGTCCAGGAACGCCCTGCCGCGTTCGATGGCATCCAAAAGTACATCTTCAGGCGCACGGTCCTTGCCCTTCAGGAACGCGTCGGTCCGCGCATTCAGGACGAAATCGATTCCTTCTGCAGCACCGGCATGAACAACGGCTGCCATCTGGTTCACGGCCTCCGTCAGCGGCCGCATCTGGTCCTCGATGTTGGCCCCGACAATTCCGACGCCAATTGCCTTGCGCGTGGTCTCGCCCGGATTGCCGTAACCGGATTCAAGGTCGGCGCTCACGGGCAGATGGGTGGCCGCAGCTATGCGGCCGACGAAGCTGATCATTTCGTCGACGGGAATGTTCTCGCCGTCCTCGTAGCCAAGGGTGGCGGCGATGGAGTGGCTGGCCGTTGCAAGGGCAGTGGTTCCCGGAACCTCCGTAATGACTTTGGCAGTGATGGCATCCCACACATTGACCATTTGAAGAATTTCCGGGGCTTGGTGCAGACGGAGCAGTTCGGTGGCTTTGGCGCTGCTGGTTTCAGTCATGGGTGAAGCCTAACCCGACTGCTTTGGGCAGGTTTCATTTGTGTGGGTGGGGTGGTGGTGGTTTGAAGTAGTGGTTTTGTTGGGGTGTTTGGTGGGGGTCGAGGTGGGGTGGGGGGATGAAGGTGGGTGTGTGGTGGGTGGTGGTGATGGTCCATTGTTCTTTGTGGATGAGGTGGTGGTGGTGGCTGCAGAGCAGGACGCCGTTGTTGGTGGTGGTGGGTCCTTCGTGTGACCAGTAGGTGATGTGGTGGGCTTCGCACCAGGGGGCGGGGATGGTGCAGTTGGGGAAGGCGCAGCCTTGGTCGCGGGCGGTGAGGGCCAGGCGTTGGGCGGGGGTGAAGAGGCGGGTTTTGCGGCCGAGGTCGAGGATTTCGCTGTTGGTGCCCAGGAGGGCGGGGATGATGTCGGCGTCGCATGCGGTTTTGCGCAGGGTGGCGGCGGCGACGGGCCCGGTGAACATGAACGTGCCGGTCCCGGTTCCTGTCCCGGCGCCTGTACGTGGCGCTGTCCTGGTGGTTGTGTTCGTTCCGGGTTCTGCTGTTGTCGGTCCTGATTTTCCGGCGGGGGTGGTGGCGTTGGCTGGGAATAGGTCTTGGTAGTGGATCGTGGCGATGATTTGGGGGCGGTTGCCGCCGGTGGTGGGCAGGGTGTTGGTGGTGAGGGCGGCTTTGGCGGCGGTGACCAGGCCGTCGAGTTGTTTTTGGGCGCGGGTGCGCCGGTCCAGGTCCGGCAGGTTGGTGTGCCATGTTGCGCTGCCCGTTGCCGTGCTCCCCTCGGTGCCTGTGCCCGTGCCTGTGCAGCCTTCAGTTCCCGTGCCCGCCCTGTCGGCTGTGTCATTCCCTGTGCTTGGGCTGGTGTTGCCGGTGGTGGTGCGGGGGTTGGTGGCGGTGTTCATGACGGTGAGGAGGTGTTCGTATTGGTCGGTGGTGGCGAAGATTTCGAGGTGGTGCAGGCCGTGGCGGGGTTTGCGGATGAAGGCGCCTTGGGTGTGGCGGAGGGCTTCTTCGGTGGGTTCGGTGCCGTCGGCGTCGATGGTGTCGGTCCAGCGTTGGGCCAGGCGGGTGAGGAAGTCGGGGTCGGTGGTTGTGGCGGCTGTGGTGAGGTGGTGTTCGATCCGGTCCAGGGTCTCTTCGGTGGTGTGGTGGCGGAGCCGGTCCAGGGTGGCGGTGATGATGGTCGCTGCGTGCGAGGACACCGCCGGTCCCGGCCCGGTTTCGATGGTGGTCCCCTCGACGGTGGTTGCGGTTTCGGTGTTGTTCCCGGTGGTGGTGTTCCCGTTGGTGGGGGTGAGGGCGGCGGCGAGGTGTGGCCGGGTTGGTGGGAGTGGTTCGCCGGTGATGCTGGTGCCGGGCAGGACGTGGTGGGCGAGGGTGAGGCGGCGGCGGGCTTCGCGGATGGGGATCTGCAGGCGCAGGCGGAGGAACTCTGCGGTGTTCCGGCACCCGTCATCGGCAGGGGAGGTGTGCGGGGTTTCGGTGGTGTTGAGGGTTCCAACACTGTTGGCGTCCCACCCGGTGATCCAGCCCGTGGACCGGCCTGCGGAGGACGAGGCTGCGCGGGACTGGGCTGCGCGGGACCGGCCTGCCCGGGTTTTGGCGGCTGCGGCGTCGTTGATGGCTTGGGTTCGGGTGCGGTCCACAGCCCCGGCTGCGAGGAGTTGGAGGTACTCGATGGAGCGGGCAAGGCCCTCGACCCGGGCGGCGAAATCTGCAGCTTCGGCATGGCTGGCGGTTGCCAGCAGGCCGGGGGCGGCCAAGGCGGCGGCTGCCAGCTGTGCGCCGAGCCCGTCCAACACGTCCTGCTGGCCGGGCCCCGAGTCTGATGGCTGTAAAGGTTCCTCGCTGGGGACCGGGTGAAGGTGGGCCGGGCGCGGCAGCCGGCTGCCGGCGTCGTACGCCCTCCCAAGATCTTCCCCAATGGCCTCCATGACCCCACTCTGCCAGCCACCACCGACAATCAAGAGACCCCAAAACCCCTATGTGGAAAACCCAGTCAAGAGCCTTAGGTTGCTGTTGCGGTGGAGTCGGAACGGGCTGGCGGTGCTTCCTTTTGCCATGGCCACCGCCCCGTAATTTCCAGCTCCAATGAGAAGCTGAGGAACGTCCGGATCAGCACGATGATGGCCAGCACCCCGACGCTGGAGAAGGTGGGCGTTACGGCAACGGTACGGATGATGTCGGCAGCCACGAGTAGTTCAAGGCCCAGCAGGATGGACCGGCCCAGCAGCTGTCGATAGGAGCGGTAGAAGCTCAGTTTCTCCGCCCCCGCTGGAAGCCGCCGCGGCTGGTGGCCGCGGATTGCCATCGGGAGGGAGGCCACCGCCCCGATCACCATGACCGCAACGCCTGCGAAGTCGACCAGCTGCCCAACCGTCTCAATAATTTGCCGAAATTCCATGCCCTGCCTCAACTCAGGCCAGGTGTCCCCATGGCCAGCCTGGCATCGATCAAAAGAACGGCGGACTTACTCACGGATGGCGTACGCCGTTCCCCGCTATAACATCCCTGTACCCTTCCCTGAATGTGGGAAACGTGAAGGCAAAGCCCGTGCTGCGAAGGAGATGGTTACCGCAGCGTTTGTTTCCCCCGCGGGCAGGTCCGGCGTCACCCAGGCGGGGTGAAGGAAGGCCGAGTTCGTCCGCCAGGAAGCGCAACACCGTTCCCAGATCGGCTGGTTCGTTGTCCACACCCACGTATACGGGCGCTGGCGCGGCATCCATTGTTGCCAAATGCACCAGGGCCGCCGCGGCGTCGTCCCGGTGGATCCGATTGGTGTAGCGCACGTCTTCAGGAATGACAGCCGACCCCGACTTCACCTGGTCGATCAGCCGAGCCCGTCCCGGCCCATAGATGCCACCCAGCCTGAGCGAGATGCCGGCAGTGGTGGTTCCGGCAAGCCTGGCCTGCAGAAGGTCTTCGGCCTCCACCAGCACCCGGCCGGAGAAACCACCGGGGTTGGGTGGCGTGGACTCGTCCACCCAGCCACCATCCGCATCACCGTAGACCGCGGTGGAGGAGACGAAGATGATGCGGCGAGGTGCCACTCCGTCGCGTTCGAGTGCATCCAGGACGTTTGCTATTCCGCGTACATACGCAGAGCGGTATGCCTCTTCCGTCGGGGAGTCGGCCGCCACGGCAATGACGACGGCGGAGGTGTCTGCGGGGACGGCCGGCAGTTGCGTAGACGCGAGGTCAGCCGCGGCACCTTCGATGGCTGCCGGCAGTTTTGCAGGGGAACGGCGCCACCCCACAACGCGGTGGCCCAAAGCCGCGAACCGCAAACCCGCCTCGGTGCCCAGGTCGCCGCATCCTGCCAGGAGAATCGTCATGGCCTACGGGGCCTCCACCGGGAAGAACACGCGGGGGTCCTGCAGCAGGGCCGGGTATGTAAACGCGGAGCGGTCGATGATTTCCGTGACCTCGAAATTCCTGCCGAAGCGGCCGTCGTCGAGGGTGATGGGCCGGCCCACCACCTGTCCCACCGCGAACCTGGCCCCGTTCTCGAACGGAACCGCTACCGGCGTCTTTCCCGGGAGGGTCCGGAACGCTTCCTCCTGTGCCAGCCGTTTGCGGGTGGGCTTCTTCGCCTGGGGCTTGGGCGGGGCCTTCTTGGGCGTGCGGGACGGACGGCGGGAGCCGTCGTCCACGTAAACGGGGGAGTAGCCGTGGTCGTCCGCGGACATGGCGGCCGCGGCAGCAGCGGCTCGGTTCACCGGAGGAAGTGCCACCGTGGTGAGGGACTGCGGATCCACGTCCTCATACGGTTCCCGCAGGATCCACAGGATGTCCCCTTCCGGCTCCTCCGGCAGGAATTCGTGCCGGGGTTCCGGCCAGACGTAGTCCATGTCCGGAATGGCGTCCGGGAACACTGAGGAGTAAAACTTCGGTTCCTTGTGGACCAGCTTGGAACGGTGGCTTAGGTGGAAGTCCGGATCACCGAGCCACGGCGGCATGATGATCTTCGCGGCATAGTCCGGGTGGGCTGCCTGCGGTGCGAACTCGGCAATGTTGGCGCGGGTGTTGTCCGGGTGGCCGCGCTCAATCCATTCGTCCACCATCGCCAGTCCGTACATGGTGAGGGCAGGCACGTGGCCCATCCACATCCGGATCGCCGGGTGGGTCTGCCAGCCGTAGCCCGGAATCACCAGGGCGCGGAGGGTTTGCAGCGCTTCGACCCGCTGCTTGCCCAACCGCGCGGTGTCCAGGGCTGCGGCGCTTTGGCGGAAGTCAGGGTACGGGAGAAAGGTTTGCATCCATTCAGTCTGACGGTCCCAGCCGGAAGTGCCAATTGGAGTGCCGGCGGCCACAGGCAGAGAGTGCATGTGTCCAAATAATGGACGGCTGCATACGTGTCCCAGGTTAAACCACTAAGATCACCGCAACCACCCCCGCGTTTTGGAAGCCCTCTCATGACATTTACACCTGACAAAGCCGTCACCCCTGCCCCCGCTGCCCTTCCCCGCTATGGACAAATGCTCGGTCCGGAAGCCCAGGGCATCCTGGTTCTGGACGAATTCATCATCGATCCCGCCGCTGCACGCAAAGACCAGCACCGCTTCCGCGACGGCATGGCCGCCGTCGCCCGGACGATGCGCCGCATTGCCGCCCTTCGCGTGGTCATCGCACTGGTAGCCATCGCCAACCTGCCCCTGTTCCTTCTCTCCAGCGGCTGGTGGATCTACGGCGTTTCGCTCGCGCTGGTAGTTGCAGTCCACACCGCAGTGACACTGCTCAACCGGCACGAGCCGCGACTCAAGCAGCAGTCCGCCTTGGAGCTTCACATGCACCGCGAGCGCAGCGCCAACTACCGCAAGGTGCGCGACGCCGTGAAGTACATGATCGATACCCCCAGCCGCATGAACGAGCACCTTTACCTGGAGTTGCTCGCCGTCAAGCGGGTCGCACTGAACCTGGCGCACGGCACCGTGGCGCTGCTGGACACCAGCGACGACTCCGCCTGGAAGGTGCGCATCGTCCGCGAGTTGCCCGCCAGCTGACCGCCAGCCGACGGCCGCCCATCACGGCAGCGGCTGAGGAATTAAAAGAACGACGCCGGCACATCCCTTGTGGGGGTGTGCCGGCGTCGTGGTTTGGTCAACGGAATTTGTCTATCGCCGACCTGTCTGTGTCGCCTTGGGAAGGCGGGGCGCCCAGGGGCGCTTGTGGTGCTGCGTCCGCTGTTAGGCGGGAAGCTGGATGACCTGGCCCGCGAACACGAGGTTCGGGTCTGCAATGGTGTCCAGGTTGGCGTCGGCAAGGTGCTGCCATCCGCCCTGGATGCCCAGCTTCTGGGCAACGATGCTCAGGGTATCTCCGGCCTGGAGGGTGTACGTCTCGCCGCTGAGGGCAACGGAGGTGGCGTGCCGCGGCGCCGGTGCTTGCTGGACCGTAGCGCTCTGGACCTGCGTGGCCTGGACGGGTGCACTCTGGACCGGGGCGCTCTGAACGGGAGCGCTTTGGACAGGTGCACTCTGGACCGGGGCTCCGCCGCCACCGCTCAGTCCGAGCTGGGACGAGCAGGACGGCCAGGCGCCCCAGCCCTGGGAAGCCTGGACCCGCTCGGCTACTGCTATCTGCTGTTCGCGGCTGGCGTTCTCGGGAGATCCCGTTCCGCCGTAGGCCGACCAGGTGCTGGAAGTGAACTGCAGGCCGCCGGAGAAACCGTTGCCCGTGTTGATAGACCAGTTACCGCCGCTCTCGCACTGGGCTAGCGCGTCCCAGGTGGAGGTGGGTGTGGCTGCGTTGGCCGCTGTGGCTGAAAGGGCCAAACCTGCCGCGGAGACGGCGGCCAAGGTGACTCCGCGGCGCGCGGCAGTACGGAATTTGGTGTTTTTCATGATGGTGATGCTCCTGAAGGCCACCAACGCTGGCTCCGTCCCCGGAGGTTATCGCGACACTGCCCACCCCTGACGATATCGAGGTCACTGTCGGTGGCTGCCGCTGGGCAGTTCTGGTGGAGGCAGCACCGGGCAATCAAAGAGCCCGCCAGGCGGGCATGTGTTTCACGCTAGGACATCGCCCGGCCGTTATCAAATCGAGATTGAAGCGGGCGTGTTGGCTGTGGCGCCAAGCACGTCGATGCTGTGCCTAACACCCGGTGCAAGCTTTCGCGCAGGCGCGAAAGCGGGACGGGCACTATCCTGACCGGATGGACAACTTTCCCGGTGGCAGCACCATGCCCGAAACCGAAACGGAACCCGCGGAATCCGCGGTCCCTGCCAAGCCCCTTCCGGTGGCCGAACTGCACCTGCACATCGAGGGCACGCTGCAGCCCGAGCTCATCTTTGCCCTGGCCGAACGCAACGGCATTTCCCTGCCCTACTCCGGACTGGATGAGCTGCGCCAGAAGTACGAGTTCACCGACCTGCAGTCCTTCCTGGACCTCTACTACGCCAACATGGCGGTGCTCCAAACCGAGCAGGACTTTGCGGACATGACGCGCGCCTACCTGGAGCGCGCCGCTGCCGCGGGCGTCCGGCACGCCGAAATCATGATGGACCCGCAGGCGCACCTCTCGCGCGGCATCCCCCTGGAGGCATGCGTCAACGGCGTGGCCTCGGTGCTGGCAACCTCCGAGGAGGAGTACGGGATCTCCACCATGCTCATCGCGGCCTTCCTGCGCGACCTGCCGGAGGACTCGGCACTGGAGGTCCTGGGTCGGCTGTTGGCCATGAACGCACCCATCGGTGCCATCGGCCTGGACTCGGCCGAAGTGGGAAACCCGCCGTCCAAGTTCGAGCGGCTGTACGCGAAGGCGCGTGAAGTGGGCCTGCGGTTGACGGCGCACGCGGGGGAGGAGGGCCCGGCGTCGTACATCACCGAAGCCCTGGACCTCCTGGGTGTGGAACGGATCGATCACGGCATCCGCTGCATGGACGACCCCGACCTCGTAGAGCGCCTCGTGGACGAGCGTATTCCCCTGACCGTTTGCCCCTTGTCCAACGTCCGGCTCCGCGCCGTTGACACCCTGGCGGACCATCCGTTGCCGGCCATGCTCGCGGCGGGACTCAATGTTTCGGTCAACTCGGACGATCCCGCCTACTTCGGCGGCTACGTGGATGACAACTTCGCGCAGCTGACCGCCGTGTTCGACCTCTCCGATTTTGACAAGGCGCGGTTGGCAGCGAACTCGATCCACTCCTCCTTTGCTTCCGACGAGCGTAAGGCGGAACTGCTGGCCGAACTTAACGGCAGGGAGCTGTCCGACTGACGGCTGCTGTGTCGGGCGCAACAGCCGGGCTTTCTGCCCGGTAAACTAGGTGCCGCAGGCGTGTCTGGGGAGTGCAAGGCAGCACCCATGTCGGCGCTTCAGGGTTATGCAGCCAGCCCTTACCCGAGACCTCCGCCTCACTTGCGGCACCATCCGCTTCACAGACGGTCACGACACGCAGAGTTAACCAATTAAAGTCGCGCGATTTAATGGGTAGTTGGCAAGATGCCTAAGACCGATCGCTTTTATATAAGGGGAATCATGGCCAAGTCCACCGCAGAAAACACTTACCTTCGGCTCAAGACCGTGCTGGATGTCCTGACCGAAGGCGTGTGGTCCGGCGATGCACTGAATGCTGGCCAGGTCCTGGCGGAAGCAACCGCCCGCGTGCCGTTCAACGAGCATGAGGCCGAACTCCTCAGTGGCGGCATCCCGCGTGGCCACAAGACCCTCACCTCGGCAACCGCCAAGCTGGTCAAGGCGGGCTGGCTGATCAAGGGCCGCTCGGGCTGGACCATCACCGAGGATGGCATGCGGGCCACCGTTGCCTTCCCGGATGTGGACTCCTTTGCGGCAGCGCTCGACGCCGGCACTCCGGTCCCTGCGGACACTCCCGTTCCCACGGCTCCCGAGGGCTTTGTCCGCCCGGTTTCAGCCGCTGCGGCAACGTTGGAGGTTCCGGCCAAGGAGGAAGCTCCCAAGAAGGCCGCCAAGAAGGCACCGGCGAAGAAGGCAGCTTCCGCTGTGGGCAAGGCAGCCAAGGCACTCGAAGAGGCCGTGGAGCCCGTGGTGAAGGCCGTCCGCAAGGGCAAGTCTGCGCCCAAGGACAAGACCGAAGCTGTTGCTGCCCCTGCCGAAACCTCCACGGCGACCGGAGCGGCTGAGCCGTTCGAGGGCCCTGATGTTGAAACCCTGCCGCAGCCCGAGGCTGTCGCGGTGGCCGGTGACTTCAACACCATCTTGGGTGCGCCCGAGGACTGGGCACCGCAGTACGACGAAGCCCAGATGGAGTTCGACTTCCTGGACCAGCTGTGGAAGAAGAGCGCCGAGCTTCCCGCCGGTTACTACACCTTCAAAATTGCCCTCAACCGTTCGTGGGATGAGAACTACGGCGCCTTCGGCACGTTCGACGGCCCCAACCACGAACTGCACCACGCCGGTGGCACCGTAACCATCCGCTACAACCACGCCACCCGCGACATCACCATCAACTAAGCCTCGTGTGCCCAACCGGGCAGCGGTTACTGCCGATTCAAACGGCACCTGCCGCTGCCTGGTTGGGCACGCCGATGTTTCCATAGGAGGCCCGGCATGGGCAGGCACGAACGCACGCAGGACGGCCCAACGCAGGATAGCGTGCGGCTGGACGCCCGCGTGTTCGGCATGGTCCAAGGCGTGGGCTTCCGTTACTGGACGATGGGTACGGCGGAGGACCTTGGATTATCAGGTGAGGTAAAGAACCTCAACGACGGTTCGGTATCCGTGGTTGCCGAGGGTCCCCGGCCACAAGTCCACAAACTGCTGGACTGGCTGAACTCGGGCCGGACTCCCGGCCGGGTGGAGCGGGTGGATGATGCCATCTCCGAAGCCAAGGGGAATTTCCGCGGCTTCCGGGTGGGCTGACTGAACCGGCCTCGCTCCAACAAGGCGGCTCGCTCAACCTTGGTCCCGCCAATTCCGTGCCCTTGCCGAGCGCTCGTCGATGGGCCCACGGGACTCCGATGGCTATTCCCGCGGGCTCAGGCCGATGAACGCTCCCAGCTCCTCCACGGCCGCAGGCTTGTGCGGCATGTAGCTGGTGAGCTCCGGGGACCGGACGATGACTGCCCGCCACTGGCCACGGGATACAGCCACGTTCATGCGGTTCCGGTTCAGCAGGAATTCTGCGCCCCGAGGTGCCTCGGCCACCGCCGAGCAGGCCATCGAAACCAACACCACGGGTGCCTCTTGGCCCTGGAACTTGTCCACGGTGCCCACCCGAACCTCCGGCAGTGCGGCCTCTGCCAGGTGCCTTCGGATTAGGTGAACCTGGGCGTTGTACGCGGCCACCACCAGCAGGTCCTGCTGCTCCAGGGGGCGGGCCTCGCTGCCGGCACCGGCAGTCCACTTGAGGCCGAGATGGCGTTGGACCTGCCGCACCACTTCGTCGGCCTCTTCCTTGGACGCCGCGGTGTTGCCGGTGTGGTTGGCGAAGACGGTCTCCACCCCCGGTGCCATCCCCTCCAGTTCGCGGTGGGCCGCGGCCGGAGCCGACTTCAGCTTTCCCTCGTAGCTGAGGATGGACACGGCGCGGCACAGCTCCGGGTGCATGCGCCAGCTGTCGGCGAGGAAGTAGCCCAGGGCCGCGGGAAGGGTGGCGTGCCCGGCGGCGAGCCAGCCGAGGGCGGACTCATCCACGGGTTCGGGGTGGGCTCCTTGGGAAACCTGCGGGAGCTGCTGGGGGTCACCCAGCAGGAGCAGTCGATTACCCGCGCGGCTGACCGCAAGTGTGTTGGCCAACGAGAACTGGCCGGCCTCATCAATGACCAGGAGATCGAGCGAGCCGGCGGGGACCTCCTTGCCGGTCATGGTCCATGCGGTGCCACCCACCAAACATCCGCCAGGTGACGACAGCAGGCGGGCTACGTCGCCTTCGGAGGTGAGCGTCCAGGGAACATCGTGGGGGGACGCCAGTTTCTTGGCCACCACGTGAGGATCCACTCCGCCGGTCTCGATGGAGCGGCACAGAAGGTTTTCCACGACGTTGTGTGACTGGGCAACGACGCCGATCTTCCAGCCTTCAGCGATGAGCCTGCCGATCACATGGGCCCCGACGAAGGTCTTGCCCGTCCCCGGCGGCCCCTGTACCGCCAGGTAGGAGTTGTCCAGGTCCCGCAGGGATTCAGTAATGGCCCCCGCGTAATCGGCCGCACCATCACTGCCATGCAGTACGTCGGCCGGTCCCTTGAGGGAGCGGAACCGCGGCGGGAGCTTGCGCAGGATATCCAGTCCCGGCTGCGCGGGGAGGGACGGGACTGAGGAGCCGACGGCGCGCGCAATTTCCGCGATGGCGGCCTCGATGTTGTCCGTGGCGATGGGTTTGTCCTCGGTGAGGGCCACTGGAAGGTGCGCGTAGGCAGCAACTTTTCCGGTCTCACGCTCGGCGATGGTGATCAGGGTGTGCCCGGGATTGTCAGGCGCGGCCTCCAGCTCATGGATCCTGGTTCCGAAGGTGTAGGCCCTGGTGCCGGGAAGCGCATCGGGGGCAAGCATTCCGTCGGGCCCCGGCGGGTCGTACAGCCGGCACCAGTTGGAGTCGGCGCGGAAATCAGAGCCCTCGGTCATGGTGCCGCGCAGCTTCAGAAGCCGGGTGCGCATCCGTTCCCTTGGCTTTGCCAGGGCCCAGTCCGAAACGACTTCGGCAGAATCAACCACGAAGACGTTCCGTTGGTCGGACCAGTTATCCATCGGTGCCTCGACCCGGTCGAAGTGCTGCCACCAGAACTGCTTGCGTTCGCGCCGGTGGTACCCCGTGGCGGCGGCCACCATGGCAATGGCACGTTCGTCATTAGTCCAGGGGCGATTGTCCGGCAGGGCAGCCAGGTATGCACGCAGCTTGCCCTCCTCCGGTGTCTCCTCAACCGGCGTAGCGTCACCCTCCGCATTACCGGCAATGCCCGCTAGTTCGGCCGGACCGGCTTCGGGACCACTGGCGCCTGCACCAAGCTCGCCTTTATCCACCGCTCCTGCCGTCCGGCCGCGCTTCAGGGAAGCAGCACCGGCTTCCTCTCCCAGCTGGAGCAGCCAGTCCCGCAGCCGCAGTGTGGAGAGGCAGTCGTACTGGTTGTAGTCGGAGATGGAAGCCAGGATGGCGGCCGCATCGTCCTGGCGCCCTTCTTCACGGGCGGCGCAATAGGCGGCGTAGGCAACCACCGAGGCTCCAGCGTCCTTGACGTCCCCCGAGCGCAGGTTGTCTCCCATGTAAAGCGGCTCAAGCTTCTTGATGGAATACGACGCCTCCGAGATTCGGATGGAATGCCGCACCGTGGCGTAGAGGTCCACCAGCAGCCCCTGCCGCAGCCAGTCATCCACCGTCTCCTCGCCGGCCTGGTGGGCGAGGGAAAGGTTCCTTAGCGCAGTCTTTTCGTACGGGGCGTAGTGGTACACGTGCATGTCCGGGTAGGTGGCGCGGCGTTTCTCCACATACTCCAGGAAGTCGAGGAAGGCGCGGCGTTCGCCGGAGCGGGAGTGCGCCCAAAACGGACGGAACACTGGATGGTCTTCAGCCCCCGCTACCGGGGCCTCGATGACGCCAAAGAGGTACTCGATGCCCCAGGCGCCGGTGGCAGGATCCTGCCACAGCGGATCGCCTTCGAAGTCGAAGAAGATGTCGCCGGCGCTTGGTGTCGGAAGGGACCCGATCACATTCTCCTGAAGAACGGTGTAGGAGACCGTGTGCGGTTCACCATCCTTAACGTAGGTGCGGGACCCCGCCGGCTCATCCAGGCCCAGCTGCATCCGGGCCTGGGCGCGGAGCCGGACCACGGAGTTCTTTGCGTCCGCGGCCGGCATGGCCGCCAGTTCATCGACGGTGCTGACGTTGGCTTCGTGAAGTTTCCGCCGCTGGACAACGGACATGCCTGCCACCATCAGCAGGTCCCTGTGCAGCTTGACCTGCTCGGCGCAGTAGTCGCAGCGTCCGCAGTGCACGATGCCGGGCTGCTGCCACTGCACCGGGGTATCGCCCGCGCGGTGGTCTGAGGTGAGCTGGCGGAAGCGCCGGCGCCGCTCCCGGAACAGCGGCAGCAGGTCGGGCAGTGAGTGGCTGCTGCGCAGCCAGTCGTCGCCCACCCGGGTGCCCAGGACGAGGGTGACCACCGGCGACGGTTCCAGCCCCATGCCCAGGAGTTGGTCGCCGTACGCGGCAAGCTGAAGGAGGGCCCCTGCCTTGGCGTGCCGGGCGAGTTTGGTGTCCCAGACCTCGTACCGCCCAGGGTTTCCCGTTCCGGCGGCCTCGTTGACCAGGAAGTCTGCGTACCCCAGGAATTCGCCGTCGAAGAAGGTGGCCTGGAACACCACGTCCGCACCGGACCGGAGCGCCAGTTCGGTTTCCGCGTGCTTTGCCTGCAGCTCGCCGCGGAGGTTTTCGCCGCGCTCCAGCGAGTAGACGCCCGAGCCCCGGCTGGCGTCCCACTCGCCGTACTTCGCCACCAGGCTGGCAAGCACCGTCTGCTCGTGCCGGTCGCCCAGCTCACCCGCGCGCTTTTGCATCTCGTCAACGGCGAACTCTGCCTTGGGTGCACGGCCCAGTTTTTCGTCCAGGATCCGGAGCGTGCGGTACTCACACTCGGAGGCAGCCACCAAGTCACTGGCCGAAAAGACCAGGTCCGGTGGCGAACCGGAGTCAGTTTCAACACCGGCAGCGTGGAGCAGAAACACGGGGCCTCCCCAATGACAGCCGGACCCGGAGACGGTTTCCGTGGCCCTGTTTTCGTGGCTGGAACAAACGTAGCAAGAGGGACTGACAAAGACCGGGCAGGCCCTCAACAACAACGGACCCGGGCGTGAACGCCAGGCCCGTCTTGGCAAAAGCCGGCAGGTCAGCTTTCAGCTGCGGCTGCCCGGACCTGGGCCTTGTCATGTTCCGCGTGGGCCTTGCGGATCAAGTCCATGAACTCGGTCTCGTTGCGGACCAGGCGCTTGTACTTTTCCGGGAGCTTGCGGATCTGGGTCTCCTCCCGGCACATCCTGGCGAAGATCTTGTCGCGTTCGGCCATGTCTGTTTCGTAATTGAGGTCCAGGTATTCGGTGGCGTGCCGCCTGGCCCCGGATACGGCGTTCTTGGCCTTGCCCTTGGGGCTGAAGATGGACGCGAGGATGGTCACCACCAGGACACCCAGGATGACGCCCAGGGAGACTCCGGTGCTGACTTCCACCACGTTGACGTGTTCGCCGTCGTTGATGAACGGGAGGGTGTTTTCGTGCAGGGCGTGCAGGATGAGCTTCACGCCAATAAAGCCGAGGATGACCGCCAGCCCGTAGGAGAGGAAGATCAGCCGGTCCAGCAGGCCGTCGATCAGGAAGAACAGTTGGCGCAGGCCCATCAGCGAGAACGCCGTGGCGGTGAAGACGACGAACACGTTCTGGGTGAGGCCGAAGATCGCCGGAATGGAGTCCAGGGCGAACAGGATGTCCGTGCCGCCGATGGCCACCATCACCAAGAGCATCGGAGTCAGGACCCGCTTGCCGTTCTCCACAGTGAAGAGCTTGTCGCCGTCGTAGTGCTGCGACGCCGGCAGGAACTTCCGGGCGAGCCGGACCACCAGGCCTTCGGAGTCGTCGTCGTCGTGGCTGTCCGGCTTGAGCAGGTTGCCCGCAGTTACCAGCAGGATGAGCCCGAAGATGTAGAACACCCAGGCGAAGCTGTTGATCAGTGCCGCACCCAGGAAGATGAACGCCGTGCGCGCGATCAGGGAGAACACAATGCCGAACAGCAGCACCTTTTGCTGGTCGGCCCGCGGTACTTTGAAGCTGGCCATGATGATGAGGAAAACGAAGAGGTTGTCCACGGACAACGCCTTCTCCGTGACATAGCCGGCAAAGTACTCGGTGCCCATGTCGGGGCCGCCAAACAGCAGTACCCCCAGCCCGAACAGCACGGCAATTCCCACATAGATCGCCGACCAGGTGGCCGATTCCTTGATAGTGGGGGTGTGGGCCTTCCGGACGTGGAAGAAGAAGTCGAAGGCCAGCAGCCCCACGATTCCCGCAATGGTCAGGGTCCAGGCAAACGCAGGTACTTCCACGCGGGGGGCCTTTCGTTGGAGGGTCCCCCCAGCCTACCTAAGCGGGCTTCAGGAGTTGGTTTTCCACGACGGCGGACCGGGACAGGGTCTTGTACCCTTCCTGCTCGAAGAGCACGGTGATCACATCGTCCTCGTGCCGCATGACCAGGCCTGGCCCCCATTCCTTGTGGACCACTGCTGACTGGAGCGGGAACGGCTCATCGCCGGCACCGGAAGCCGGTGCGCCGCCGTCGGACGCTGCGCCCTGCTGTTTCCTGCCGGCCTTCTTGTTCGCCTGCTTCTTGTCCGGCTTGCCTTCCTTCGCTGCGTCAACGGGAGCGGCGGCAGCGGCAGCGCAGCCGTCACAGTTGCCGCAGGGCTCGGGCAGGTCCTCGCCGAAGTAGCCCAGCAGGAACTGCCGGCGGCAGCCGTCCGTCTCCGCGTACGCGCGCATCATGGTGAGGCGGGACTGGTCCACCCGCTGGCGGGCTTCGGCGAGTTCGACGGCGTCACTCACCAAGGTGGGCAGCTTGGCTTTGGACGTCAGCCGGACGCCGCGCTTGCCAACAGCCACCGCACCGATCTCCTCCAGCTGGTTCACCAGGCCCGTGACGCGGCGGGGCTTGAACCCCGTCAGCTCCGCGAGGGAGGACTTTGGCGTGGCGGCGTGCGCAGCCTTGAGTGCCTTCAGCACCGCGAGGAGGGAGTCGGGGTCGGGGGAGTGGGTGCCGAAGAATTTGCGCAGCCCCAGGTCCTCAGAGCGGTAGTGCAGGACGGCGGAGGCAGGCTCGCCGTCCCTGCCTGCCCGGCCGATCTCCTGGTAGTAGGAATCCAGCGATTCCGGGATGTCGGCGTGGACCACAAAGCGGACGTTCGGTTTGTCGATACCCATCCCGAAGGCAGTGGTGGCCACCACCACGTCCAGCTTGTCGTCCAGGAACAGCTCGTGGATGTGTTCGCGGTCCCCGGCCGAACGGCCCGCGTGGTAGGCCTCGGCGCGGAGCCCCTCCTTGGCCAGCTTGGCGGCGTACTTCTCCGTGTCCTTGCGGGTGGCGGCGTACAGCAGCCCCTGTCCTTTCCTGGCCAGGTCCGCAACCTCCTCCAGCACCGCTTTGCGCTTGCCCTTGTCCTCGTGGTGCCGGACAACGTCAAGGCGGATGTTGGGCCGGTCGAAGCCGCGGACCAGGACCAGCGGGTCCTTCATCCCCAGCCTCTCCACGATCTCGTCCCGCACCGGCGGGGAAGCCGTGGCGGTCAGGGCTGCCACGGGCGGGTTACCCAGTTGCTCGCGGACATTGCCCAGGGCAAGGTAGTCCGGTCGGAAGTCATGGCCCCAGGACGAAACACAATGCGCTTCGTCCACCACGAACAGCGAAATGTCCAGGGCCTTGATCCGGTCCACAGTTGATTGTTTAGCCAGCTGCTCCGGGGCAAGGAACACGAACACGGCCTTGCCGTCCTCAACGGCGTTCCACGAAGCTTCGACGTCGGCGTCGCTGTGCGAGGAGTTGATTGCCACTGCCGCATCGGTGCCCAGATCTTGGGACAGCCCGTCCAGCTGGTCTTCCTGTAGGGCAATCAGCGGTGAAACCACGACGGCGGGACGTCCGGTCTGCTGGTGCAGGTGCAGTGCCGCGACCTGGTAGATCGCGGATTTCCCGTAGCCGGTGGGCATCACAGCCAGGACATCGCGGCCGTCCACGAGGGCCGCCATGCCGGTCAATTGGCCGTCCCGGAGGTGGGGGAGGGAGAAGGCTGATTCAGCAAGGGCCCGGAGGGCAGGTTTGTCGGACATGAAACGGGCTCCGCAGGCAAGAAGAGAGAGCGGCCGCTTGCTTCAGCCGTAGCAACCACCCTACGCCAGCCCCGCCCCGCCGTCGTAAATTCCCGCCAGTGGCGCCCTTCCAGTGTGGGCGGCCCGGACCCGCATAATCGTTGCCGGCCTTCAAAGGGGATGCGGGTCCGGGCCGCCAGCAGCGGGGTCCTGGATGGTTACGTGTCGATGGTGGACATGTTCGGGTAGCGGGCACCGGCCGTTGCCCCTGCGGGCGCCAGTTGGTCCAGCAACTGGAGGTCCTCCACACCAAGTTCGACGTCCACGGCGCCAAGGTTTTCGCGCAACCGTTCCCGTTTCTTCGTGCCGGGGATCGGGACCACGTGCTCGCCCTGCGCCAGCAGCCAGGCGAGCGCAAGCTGGCCCGGTGTACAGCCCTTCCGGTCGGCCAGCTCCTTGACCCGGTCCACCAGCTCCAGGTTGCGGGTGAAGTTTTCGCCCTGGAAGCGCGGGGAGTGTTTGCGGAAGTCGTCCTCGGCAAAGTCATCCACGCTGCGGATCTGCCCCGTGAGGAAGCCGCGGCCCAACGGGCTGTAGGGGACGAAACCGATGCCGAGCTCCGCGAGCACGGGAAAGACCTTGGTCTCCGGCTCACGCTCCCACAGTGAATACTCGGTTTGCAGTGCCGTGATGGGGTGCACCGCGTGGGCCCGGCGGATGGTCTCTGCCGACGCTTCGGACAAGCCCAGGTGCCGGACCTTTCCGGCCTGGACCAGTTCCGCCATGGCGCCCACCGTGTCCTCGATGGGAACGGTCTTGTCCACCCGGTGCTGGTAATAGAGGTCGATGTGGTCCACCCCCAGCCGCTGGAGGCTGGCATCGCATGCTGCCCGGACGTATTCGGGGCGGCCGTTGATGCCCACCCACGAGCCGTCCTCGCGGCGCTCATTGCCGAATTTGGTGGCCAGCACAACACTTTCGCGGCGCCCGGCGATGGCACGGCCCACCAGCTTTTCGTTGGTGAAGGGGCCGTACATGTCGGCGGTGTCCAGCAGCGACCCGCCGGCGTCCAGGAACTCGTGGATGGTGGCGATCGATTCCTGCTCGTCGCCGTCGCCGTAGAACTCGCTCATGCCCATGCAGCCAAGGCCCAGGGCGGAAACTGTCAGTTGTCCAATGGTGCGTGTTTTCATGCCGTTCTCCTCAAGGTGGAACTTGCTTGGGAACCGGCCAGCCGGCGTTCTTGGAGGCCGGTTGGTGCAGCGAAGGCCACTATAGGCACTTCCCCTGTGAATACTCCGGTAAACAAGAGGCTTCCTACCCCTAGACCGGTTAGGGGGCCGTGCCTAGACTGGGCGAATCCCCACCCGGGAACCGGTATCTGACCACGCCAAGGATCAGTAAGCACCAACGGGCCAGGGCTGTTTCCCCGAGGGGTGTCCCACCTACCCAGATCATGGCCGTCCCACCGGACGCCTGACTATAGGAGTGATAGATGACAGGGAACAAAGCCGTTGCCTACAAAGAAGCGGGCAAGGTAGAAGTAATCGACATTGACTACCCAACGTTCGAGCTCAAGGACGGGCCAGGGGTCAACCCCGCGAACGTGGGACGCCCGGTGAACCACGGGGTGATCCTGAAGACGGTGGCCACCAACATCTGCGGCTCGGACCAGCACATGGTCCGCGGCCGCACCACGGCCCCGCCCAATCTGGTGCTCGGCCATGAAATCACTGGCGAAGTGGTGGAAGTGGGCCGGGACGTCGAGTTCATCAAGGTGGGCGACCTGTGCTCGGTGCCGTTCAACATCGCCTGCGGCCGCTGCCGGAACTGCAAGGAACGCAAAACCGGCATCTGCCTGAACGTGAACCCGGACCGCCCGGGCAGCGCCTACGGCTACGTGGACATGGGCGGCTGGGTGGGCGGCCAGGCCAACTACGTCCTGGTGCCCTACGCGGACTGGAACCTGCTGAAGTTCCCGGACAAGGACCGTGCCATGGAGAAAATCATGGACCTGGCCATGCTCTCGGACATCTTCCCCACCGGGTTCCATGGTGCAACCACGGCCGGGGTGGGCGTTGGCTCCACCGTGTACATCGCCGGCGCTGGTCCAGTGGGCCTCGCAGCGGCCACCAGCGCACACCTGCTGGGCGCCGCCGTCGTGATTGTGGGCGACATGAACGAGGGCCGGCTGGCACAGGCGCGCAGCTTCGGCTGCGAAACCGTGGACCTCACCCAGGGCGAGCCGAAGGACCAGATCGAACAGATCCTGGGCGTGCCGGAAGTCGACTGCGCCGTTGACGCGGTGGGCTTCGAAGCCCGCGGCCATGGCAAGGGCGCGCAGGAAGCACCTGCAACCGTGCTGAACACCCTGATGGACATCACGGCGGCGGGCGGTGCGCTGGGCATTCCCGGCCTGTACGTCACGGGCGATCCGGGCGGCATCGACGAGGCAGCCAAGAAGGGCTCCCTGAGCCTGAGCCTCGGCACCGGCTGGGCGAAGTCGCTGAGCTTCACCACGGGCCAGTGCCCGGTGATGAAGTACAACCGTCAGCTGATGATGGCCATCCTGAATGACAAGGTCAACATCGCCAAGAACGTCAACGCGAAGGCGATCCCGCTGGAGGATGCACCCAGGGGCTACGCAGAGTTCGACGCCGGCGCAGCCACCAAGTACGTCCTCAATCCGAACGGCTACTTGAGCTGATCCGGCGGTAGTGCCTTCAGGGAACACCGCTTGCGGAAATAGGTGCTGCCCGTGCAGGGTTAGGCTTTGCACGGGCAGCACCACCCGCAAACAAAGGAGTTCCCTTGAGCGACATCACCATCCGCCACAGCCCCGAGCGCGAGCGCTTCGAGCTCCTGGACGCCGGCAACGTCATTGGCAAGGCGGCGTACAAGGAGTACGACGGCGGGGAGTCGCCGCAGCGGATTTTCTACCACACGGTGGTCAACGAGGAATACGGCGGGCAGGGACTGGCCGGCCGCCTGGCCACGGCTGCCCTGGACAGCACCGTGGAGTCGGGCATCGCCGTCGTTCCCGTGTGCCCGTTCATCAAGAAGTTCCTGGCCAAGCACCCTGAATACCTGGGCAGCGTGGCTGCGGTTACCCCGGCGCACCTGGAGTTCCTGGAGACAGCGCTCGCTGCCCGCACCCGCGGATAGCCGGATTTCGGCGCGCAAAGCCGCAATCGACGCGCATCTTCCCTGGCGCGCCCACAATTTGGTGCGCGCAGAGTAACTGGCGCGTCGACATGGATTTCGCCCGTCGCTGAGGATTCCTCTGGGTCTCAGCAAGGTGGCGCGGAACACCTGCAGGCCTTCAGGAAGCTCCCAACCTCCGGTGATTTAATCGGCAACGTCAGCGCGGCTCATGGCCGCGCTGACGTTGTTTGTATTTATCGAGGCGGGACAGGAGCCCTTGTATGTCCGAGCACCCCTTGGTGCCCACACCAGGCCGCGATGCTCCGCCGCCCGCACCGCGCAAACCCGGTCCCGGCAAGCCCGGTTCCAGCAAGGCCCAGGGCAACCGACGGCTGCTGATCCTGGCGCTCATCGTGGTCCTGGTGATCGTCGGCACCATCACCCTGGCGGTGGTCCGGTCGGAACCGCGGTCGGGTGCAGTGCTCCCCACCCCGCCGGCCGTGCCCGCGGCGCCGGTGGCGGCAGCCCCGCCCTCGTTGCAGGACAGCGTGGACAACATCCTCAGTGAAGCGGACGAATACAGGATCGGGCTGGCGCTCGCCGACGTGTCCGGCGGCGCAGAACGGACATTCGGGGATCAAAGCACCTTCACGGCAGCCAGCACGGCGAAGATCCTGACCGCCGCCGCCTTTTACCACCTGGTGGAGGAAGGGCAGGCCAGCCTGGACGCACCCATGGGCGACTACGACGCCGCTTTCCAGCTCAAGGCCATGGTCAATGACAGCAACAACGATTCCTGGCTGCTGCTGATGGACGCCGTGGGTTACCCGCAGCTGATCGCCTACGCGGACTCCATCGGTGTCACGTATGACCCCGAACAAAACCTCCTCACCGCCGCGGACATGGCGTTGATCCTGAAGAAGCTGTACGCGGGGGAGCTGCTGGACAAGGACAACACGGACCAGTTGCTGAGCTACATGCAGGACACCAATGACGAAGACCTCATTCCCGCTGGTTCACGGGCGGGAGTGGACGTCCACCACAAGTACGGGGAGGTGTCCGGCGAACTGCATGACGCAGCCCTGCTCAGTTACGGCGGGTCCACATTCGCGCTGGTGATCTACACGGAGAACCCGGACGGCGTGGCGGATGAGGACCAGGCGGAGGTCATCCGCGACCTGACCCGGGCAGTGGAGGACGCGCTGTTCCCGGTGGGCCTGGCCGGCAAGTAGCGAACGCCACACCGCGCCGGGAGGCCGCCGAGTCGTCCCCGGCGGGCGCTGTGGGCCAGACTGTTACCGTGAGCAACAAACCCCGGACTGCCCTGGCCGTCGCCGGCCTCAGCCTGGGTACGGCACTGAACCCGCTCAATTCGTCCATGATCGCTGTCGCCCTGGTGGTGCTGCGCGCGGACTTCGGGCTCGACGTTGCTGCCGTTACCTGGGTTATTACCTCCTTCTACCTGGCCTCCGCCGCCGGCCAGCCGGTCATGGGCAGGCTGGCAGACCGGTTCGGCCCGCGCCGGATGTTCATGCTGGGCATGGCGCTGGTGGCTATCACGTGTGCCCTGGCTCCGCTGGCCCCGAACTTCGCGCTGCTCTGCGTCGCGCGGGCGGTCATGGCGCTGGGCACCGCCACGGCCTATCCCAGCGCCGTGGTGATGGTGGGGGCGCTGGCCCACGAGGCAAAGGTTGATACGGCACGTCCGCTGGGCCGGCTGCAAATGGCCAACACGTCCGCAGCCGCGGTGGGTCCGGTCGTCGGCGGCCTGCTGGTGGGCTTCGTGGGCTGGGAATCGCTGTTCCTCATCAACGTTCCGCTGGCACTGGCAGCGCTGCTGATCGTGCGGAAGGCCGCGCCACCCGACAAGGTCCGGGAGCACGGCAGCGTGGCAGAGCTGGTGCGGGACTCGGACGTTCCCGGCATCGCTGGCTTCATCGGTGCCCTGCTGCTGGTCATGATGGCGGCACTGAACGTGGCGCCGGACTATCGCTGGCTGATGCTGGCCGCCGGAACCGTCCTCGCGGCACTGTTTGCCTGGCGGGAGTTGCGCTTTGCCAAGCCGTTCCTGGACCTGCGGCTGCTGGGCCGGAACCGGCCTTTGATGCTGATCTACCTGGCCTTCGCCGTGTTCAGCAGCGTCTACTACTTTGTCTTCTTCGGCCTGCCCCAGCTGCTGCAGGAAGCCGGCGGCTACGATCCCGGCGTCGTGGGCCTGCTGATGTTGCCGCTGGCGGGCATGTCCGTGATCGCCACCCCGTGGGCCGTCTCCGCGATGGGAAGGTTCGGGGTTCGGCGGGTGCTGCTGGCCGGCGTCGTCCTTTTGACCGTGGTGGCGGCGCTGATGTGGCTGCTGACCGGGACACTGGCGATCCCGTTCGTGGTGGTCCTGACCGCGCTGATGGGCGTGCCCTACGGCACCGTGAGCATCGCCTCCAACCAGGGCATGTTCCTATCCACCCGGCCCCAGGACCGCGGCGTCGCTGCCGGCATCTACCAGACCTGCCGCTACGTGGGCGCGATTACCGCCACGGTGATGATCGGCGTGTTCGCCGCCGGCGGGGTGCACCAGGAGAGTTGGATGCGAATGGTGCTGGCCATGCTGGTGCTCTGCGCCCTGACGTTCGGGATCTCCGTGTTCTGGCGGCAGCAGAAGGCGTAGCCCTATCCCTGGGAAGGGGCCGGGGCCCCTAGGAAGCGCCCGGGGGAGGGTGCCATGCTGGGATGCTTCTATATTCGTCAAGCAGCGGCTGGATTCCATCCGAGGAGTCCCAACGCGCAGGGGAAGGACCGGAACGTGCGCCCAGCACCCCGTGCATCCTGTGGAGCTAGGCTTGGGCTTCGAGCAGTCAAAGGAACTGCGGCCAAACAATAGGGGGACGGGCTTGGGAAGCGGGCAGCATGAAGGCATTGGTTTCCGTGAGGTGAGCAATGGGGACGGTACGGTACCGGCGACCATGACCGCGGCAGCGGCCGAAGAGATCGGGCCTTCGCCCCGGACAAAAAATCCTTTCATCATCATCCTGTGGGCGTTGTCAGGAGTATTGATCCTGGGCGGATTGTTGGCACTTCTGAATGGCTCTTTGGAGGTGAGCATGACCCAGCGGGTCAGTATGGCCGACATCCTCTTCACCTTCGCACCGCAAAGTGTCTTCATCGGCGTCACTACCGTTATCGCACTCATGTTCTGGCACGCTTGGCGGTGGCAACGAGGACAAGGTTAGTGGGGCCTGGCCTCTAGATATCGGCAGGTGATCAAGCAGCCCTGCGCGGGGGAAACCAGGCTCGCATTCCAAAGTATTCAGATCGAACACGGCGAGGGCAGACCGACCACGAGGCGAAGTTCCTTGCTCAATAACAATCCCGAAATGCCAAGAAAAGGGACGAAATCCCTCTTGACTTAAGGTGTTCTACCGATAGGCTTTTATCACTTCGCAGGACAAACCCTTCAAAGGGCTCCGATATAGGTCTCATTTTTTGACGGAGAAGTCTTACGGACAAAAACTCATTGCCATATCGGTGAACAACCCTGGGGGGAATCACGAGAAATGCAATCACGCGCGGCGCTGCCATAGTCACGATTATAGGAGGGTCCGCGTTCTCCGGTATGGCAGTCGCCAGCGCCGCTTCGCCTTCCCCTGATGTGGTAGGGGTTCTCCAAACCGAAAGATTCAGGGCCGAGCGCAATTGTCAGGATCGGTACCAGCAGTTGCTCAACAATTACGCGGTGATCGTCACGCCCTGTACCCATGTGGGCGGTGCCTTCGGAGAGTATTACCTGCAGTTCCGGATGACGTAGCCCGAGGAGGATCCATGGTTGGGGGCCGCCTGCCGCGTGGCTCCCAACTTGGCTTCTGTCAGCCCTTTCCGCGGCTAGGGGAGTGGAGAACTTGGGCCAGTCCGATGTGCGACAAACCCGCGGACAGTCCCAGGTAAACCTAGATTTCTCGTCCATTGGGGGCTAAGATCTATTTACTAAATAGGGGGAGAAATGCTAAGTCGAATTAACCTTTTGCCTGTTTGGGCGAAGATTCTATGTCTTTCCTGCCTTGCATGTGGCGTCATCTTTATTATAGTCACATTGGTGGCGCTTGGTCGCGGTTCGGAGGTTACTGAATTACTTTTTAATCTACTGCTGATCGCCGCTTTCGTTGGGCTTGCAGCTGCGGTCGCTTCGAAGGCTAAGCCGCCGGCTTCAAGTCGAGACGGACACAACTCAGGAAAGCGGCGAGGACCCCTTTTCTTTTAGACCTTTAGCAGATCTAAGAGACTCCCTGCCGCGGGCATCCCGCTGCAGGTAAGGATTCCTGTGCGGCATTTAGGGTTCGATAGATTTGCCGCGTTATGTAGCGCTTGAGGCTTCGGATGATTTCCTTCTTAGTTCTGCCTTGGCTTGTTCGCTTCGTCACGTAACCTCTGGTGGCAGGGTCCCGGTTCATTCTGATGAGGGCGATAGTGTAGATCGCTTTGTTGAGTTGGCGGTCGCCGCTGCGGTTTAGTCGGAATCGTGTGGTGCCGCCTGATGAGGCCGGGACCGGGCAGGTGCCGGCAAGAGCTGCGAATGCGGCTTCGGAGCGCACTCTTCCGGTGTGTGACCAGGCTGTGAGGATGATTGCGGCCAGGACCGGACCAACGCCGTAGACATCGAGGAGACACGGCTGGACTTGCTTCACAAGGATCTCAAGTTCTGCGTGATTCCTGGTCATTTGCTCCTGCAGTGTGAGGATCTGCTTTGCGAGGCGTATTGCTTCGCGGCGGCAGGTTTGGACTCCGAATTCTTCGTCTCTTTCCCGCCATCCTGCGATGGTACGGGTCTGGGTGACGGTCAATGGTTTCCGGGCGTCCATGCCGAGGTCTACGACGCGTAGGAGAGCCGTGAGTGCGTTGATGGCTGCGGTGCGTTCTCGTGCCATGGTGCGGCGTGCGTTGGAGAGGATCCGTAGTGCCATGTGGTTCTGCCCGGACCGGGGTTCTCGGAGGCGGTCCATAGGTATGCTCAGCGTCCCTCGTGCTGCCCGCGCTGCGTCGATGGAATCGGATTTTCCCTGATATCTCCCGAGCCGTTGGTTCGGGACGGGCGCTTCGGTGACTTGAAATCCGGCGTCTGTGGCCTGCTGCCGGAGTTTGGCACCGTACGAACCCGTTCCCTCCATAGAGAGTAGAACCTGTCCAGGAGAAGCTTCGGTGCGGCGCAGGACCCAGGACAGTGCGCGACTGCCTGCGGCTGCGGTGGCCGGGAATGTTTCGTTCGCGACTTCTCCACCGCTGCCGGTTTCGATGATGGCGAATGTATGCGTTTTGGCGTGGGTATCGATGCCGACGACGAAACCGAAGTGCTCTGCCACAATCATCTTTTCCTCCTGAGTTCCGAGAATGGAAACGCGTCGGTGGGTTACGGCGTGGCAGGTCTGTAATGGGCCACACCCGGTGCACGGGTGGGCATGCTTCTAATCAGGCCAGCGCTGTAGACACAACCGATGCTGGGCCCGGCCAGGGCGGACATATCCAAGAAAGCGCACTCCGAAATACTGAGCTCGGAGGCAAACCCATGGGTGAGTCACACCCCAGCCCGGCCACAGCACCAGCCTGCCAGCCGCTCACTGAGCAACCGGGTAAAGACTTACAGCCCATGGGAAACATGATGACTCTTGGCAACGCCGAAACCTCGGTCCAGGCGTACGTCAGTGAACCGGCCGGGACGCCCAAGGGCGGGCTGGTGGTGGTCCACGAAGTGTGGGGCCTGGTGGGGCACACCAGGGACGTGGCAGACCGTTTTGCTGCGGAAGGCTACCTGGCGGTCGCCCCGGACCTGCTGTCCGGAGCCGGGGGTGTGCCGGATCTCAGCGGGGAACTGCAGGAGGCCGCCTTTGATCCCCAACAACGCAGCAATGCCCAGCCGCGCCTGCGCAAGCACATGGCGCCCATCCGTTCCCCTGAGTACGCCAAGCACGCCGTCGCTGCGCTGCACGTGTGTTTCGACCACCTGGAAGGCGTGGCCGGACTGACCGGCCGCGTCGCCGCAACGGGCTTCTGCCTGGGTGGGACGTACACGTTCTCGTTGGCCGTTGCCGAACCCCGGCTGCGCGCCGCCGTCCCCTTCTACGGGCACGCCGAATTCAAGGACGCAGAGCTGCGCGCGATCAACTGCCCCGTCCTGGCCTTTTACGGGCAGCAGGATGCAGCCCTCATGGAGGAGCTGCCCGGGCTGAAAGTACGGATGCGGGCAGCCGGGGTGGACTTCGAAGCGGTGGTGTACCCGGGCGCCGGCCACGCCTTCTTCAACGACACCAACAAATACACCTACAACGCGGAAGCCGCCGCCGACTCCTGGACCCGCACGCTCGCTTTCCTGGAGCGGAGCCTGGAGGAGTAGGAGCGGCGGCTGCTTGCGCTGACGCCCGGCCACGAGCCCTACCAGCAGGGTTTGCCGAAACCCGGATCAGTGGCAGTGGTGTGCCTCACGGTCGTATTGGACCTTGTCACCTGTCTGGTGGGAGTCCTCCCGTTCCCAGCACTGCCGGCTACCGTCCGTGGTCTGCTCCCGGTAGTGCTGGCCCCTCTCGATGAGCTGCCCGTCCCGTACGAGTGTGTGCGAGTGCGTCTGGGTCCTGATGGCGGTGAGAACAGTTCCGCCGTTGGTGGCGGTCAGGGTGTCCGTGTAGTTGCTGGCGGACGAGGTGGACTGGATGCCGCTGCGGGTCGAAACCTGGTGGGTGAGCGCGGTCCCAGTGCGGCAGTCCTGGTAGCTGCCGTAGACCGTGCACTCGTTGAACTTGGTGACGTCCGCGCCGTTGCTGCCCGCGGCCTGCGCGGGGGCTGCGAAGGCCGCAGCGCCAAGGGCCAGGGCGGCGCCGATGAGGGTGGTACGTTTCGTGAACATGGCCATGTGTCCTGCCGGGGTAAGGGAGCACGTGCCCTGTGCCCCGATGGTGCAGCGGAAACAGGCCCCCAGCCGCTCCTGGCCCCAACGGCCAGCCGCCCCTTAACTGTGGGTGCCGCCCGCTCCCGGCCGTAGGGCCATTGGTCCCATGAGGGAGCCGGTGCGGCTTAGGAGCGGCGGAGCCACCCCGGGCCGCTGGGAGCAAAAACCTTTGGGCCGCCGTCGTACTCCTTTCAACCAGTCAGCCGGACTGGTTTGGGGTTGGCGTGACGCGGACCCGGGCTATCCGCAGCCGGTCCATGCTGAGGACCGTCAGGACGTAGCCGGGGATCTGGACCCTGTCGCCTGCAGTGGGGAGGCGGCCCAGTCGGTCCATCATGAACCCGGCCACTGTCTCGTAGTGGCCCTCCGGCAGGGCAATGCCGGACGCCGCGGTGAACTCCTGGAGGATCAGGCCCCCGTCCACGTCGATGGTGCCGTTGGCCATGCTGACGCGGTCCTCATGCTCTGCGCCGGTGTCGTACTCGTCGTAAATTTCGCCGACCAGTTCCTCCACCAGGTCTTCGAGCGTCACCACGCCGTCCGTGCCGCCGTATTCGTCCACCACCAGCACGATGTGCTGGTTCGTCCTGCGCATCCGGGACAGCGACGGCAGTACCCGGTTGGTCCCCGGCATGGCAAGGATCTCCCGGACGATGTCGCGCACCGGCGCCTGGTCCTGCACTTCGCCGCCCGGCATCAAATCGCGGATGTGCACAAAGCCCAGGACGTCGTCGGGACTGCTGCCAATGACCGGGAATCGGGAATAGGGGCCGTCGCGTACCATTTTGCGGGCATCGGCGATGGTCATGGCGCCGTCGATGAAGATGACCTCCGTGCGGGGACGCATCACCTCCTGCAGGGTGCGGTCTCCGGCACCGAACACGTCGGCCAGGATGCGCCGGCTGCTCTCTTCGAGCATTTCGTTCTCTGCCACCATGTCCCACAGTTCCTCGGAAGTGATGCCCGGCCGCTTGGCGCGTGGGTCCCCGCCGAAGAGCCGGACGGCGGCGTCGGTGGAGACGGACAGGAGCCAGATGGCGGGCCGCATGATCCTTGAAAGGCTGATGAGCGGCGGGGCCAGGACCCTGGTGAAGGCGACGGGGCTTTGCAGCGCCAGCCGTTTGGGCGCCAGTTCGCCCAGCACCAGGGACAGGTAGGCCACCAGCAGGGTCATGCCGATGAAGGACACGGGCCCGGCCGCCGCACCCAGTCCCAGGGCTTCCAGGAGGGGGACGACGCCGGGTGCGATCGCCGAGGCGCCGTAGGCTGCCGAGAAGAACCCGGACAGGGTCACCCCGATCTGGACCGTGGAGAGGAACCGGTTGGGGTTGCGGGCCAGGGCTGCTGTCCGGGCCCCGGTGTCGCCCGACTTTTCGATGCGGCGCACCTGGCTTTCGCGCAGGGACACCAGGGCCATCTCCGCCGCGGCGAATACCCCGCCCAGCAACACGAAACCGAGAACCAACGCGATATTGACCAGGGCACCGCTGTCCATGACACGACCTTACCGAGCTACGGGCCCGGTGGCGCGTGCCTGTTGCCGTGCTGCTCAGGAAACGGCAGGGCGGGGCCGAAGCCGAAGTGCCTGCATCCCTCCGTCCACTGCCAGGTCAACTCCGGTGGTGGACCCGGAGAGCGGGCTGGCAAGGTAGACCACAGCTCCCGCGACTTCCTCCGGGGAGACCAGCCGGCCGTGCGGCTGGCGTGCTTCCAGCGCCGCCCGTTCCGCGGCGGGATCCGGTGCGCTGGCGAGGAGCCGTCCGATCCACGGAGTGTCCGCAGTCCCCGGGTTCACGCAGTTGACCCGGATGCCCTCCTGCAGGTGGTCGGCGGCCATGGCCAGGGTGAGTGACAACACGGCCCCCTTGGTTGCGCTGTAGAGGGCCCGCTGGGGGAGCCCGGCGGTGGCTGCAACAGAGCAGGTGTTGACGATCGCCGCGTGGCTGGACCGGCGCAGGTGCGGCAGGGCAGCCCTTGACACGCGGGCCATGCCCAGCACGTTAATGTCGAACACCCGGTGCCACTCGTCGTCGTCGTTGTCCTCGATGGTGCCCTGGGCACCCACCCCGGCATTGTTGGCCACGACGTCGATCCCGCCAAGCTGCTCCGCAGCCTCTTCGATGGCCCGGCGGACGGAGGCGTCGTCGGAGACGTCGCAGTGGATGGCTTTGACTCCCGCCGGTGCGTGGTCAGGGTTAAGGTCCAGTACCGCGACCTCAGCCCCGCGCTCCTGGAGCAGTTTGGCTGTGGCGGCCCCGATCCCCGACGCTCCGCCGGTGACGATTGCCTTGATTCCCGCAAACTCCATTGTTTGGTCCTTTCGTGATTAGCCCTGGAAGAATTCCTGGCGCTGGCGGCCCAGTCCAGCCACTTCAAGTTCGACGACGTCCCCAGCCTTTAGGTAAGGGAAACGTCCGGACAGGGCCACTCCCTCCGGGGTGCCGGTGCAGATGAGGTCCCCCGGCTCCAGGACCAGGAACTGGCTGAGGTCATAGATCACCTGCTCCACGCCGAAGATCAGGTCGCGGGTGGAGGAGTCCTGGCGGATTTCGCCGTTCACCCAGCTGCGAAGCCGCAGGTCGCGGGCATCCACCTCGTCGGGGGTCACCAGGTAAGGGCCCGTGGGGCAAAAACCCGCGCAGCTCTTTCCCTTGGACCACTGGCCGCCGGATACCTCCAGCTGGAACGTCCGCTCCGACAGGTCGTTGACGGTGACGAAGCCCGCGATGTAGTCGAGGGCCTGGGAGGGGGAGTCCAGGTAGGAGGCGCGCCGCCCGATGACCACGCCAAGTTCCACTTCCCAGTCGGTCTTGGTGGAACCGCGTGGAATGGCCACCGCATCGAACGGCCCGGCCACGGTGTTGGGGGCCTTGTGGAAGATGATGGGGACCGAAGGGGGTGCGGAGCCGGACTCCGCGGCGTGGGCTGCGTAGTTCATGCCCACACAGATCACCGAGGACGGCCTGGCGATCGGGGCACCGATCCGGGCTCCGTCAACGGCGAGTTCCGCCAGTTCACCGGCGGCCAGTGCTGCTGCCGCCCGTCCTGGCCCATCGGATTCCCAGAAGTCGGCGTCGATGTCGCGCGTCACGCGCTCCAGGGAGTAGTACTTCTTGTCGTGGAGCACGGCAGGGGTTTCCTTGCCGGTGGCACCTATGCGCGCAAATTGCATTCGTTTCTTCTTTTCTCGGTAGTACGTGATTGTGCTTTCAGGCGATCAGTCCGCGCTCGCGCAGGTCAGCCCACAACTCTGTCGGGACGCTTTGGGCGGCGAGGTCCAGGTTTTGCTTCACCTGCGCCGGCGTCCGCATGCCAAGGACGACGCTTGTCACGGCGGGGTGCTGGTACGGGTAGTGGAGGGCGGCCGCCGGCAGGGTGGTCCCGTGCGATTCGCAGATGTCCGCCAGCAGGTTCGCCCTGTCCAGCAGTTCCTGCGGGGCAGGTGCGTAGTTGTAGGTGGCGTTGGCGGCTGGGCGTTCCTTGGACAGCAGCCCGGAATTGAAGACGCCGACATTCACCACGCCGACGCCGCGTTCCACGCACGCCGGGAGCAGGTCCCGTGCCGCGCCTTGCTCCAGCAGTGTGTACCTTCCGGCAAGCATGATCACATCGATGTCCGTCTCGGTGACGAACCGGTGGAGCATTTCGGACTGGTTCATGCCGGCACCCCAGGCGCCGATCACCCCTTCGTCGCGGAGCGCGGACAGGGCCGGGGCCGCGCCTTCAACGGCCTCGGTCCAGTAGTCGTCCGGGTCATGGATGTAAACGATGTCGATCCGGTCGGTGCCCAGCCGTTGCAGGCTTTCCTCTATAGAGCGCAGCACTCCGTCCCGTGAGTAATCGCGGACCCGGTGGACATTGTCAGGCACGTCGAAGCCCTCCGTGTCCTTGCCTCGGGGCGACGGGTTGGGCCGCAGCAGCCGCCCAATCTTCGTGCTGAGCACATAGCTGTCGCGGTCCTTCCCTGCCAGCGCGGCACCCAGGCGCCGTTCGGAAAGTCCCAGCCCGTAGTGCGGCGCGGTGTCGAAATAGCGCACCCCGCCCTCCCAAGCCGCGGTGACGGCGTCGACCGCTTCCTGTTCGGGTACCTCCCGGTAGAGATTGCCGATCGGTGCCCCGCCGAAGCCGAGCACCGGCAGCTGGACGTCAGTACCGGGAATGGTGCGGGTTTCTGCGCGCATGTCAGTCCTTCTCCTCTTCTGGGCTTGCCTGTTCTGCTGCCGTTTCCAGCCTGTAGACGCAGACTGCGGTCTCCTGCGCAACCTTGCTGCGTTCGCCCTCCGACGCGCCCGCCATCGCGTGCTCCACCGTGGTGATCCAGTCAAGGTAAGCACCGGGGTGTGACAGGGAGACAGGGAAGTCGCTGCCGACCATGCAGCGCTCCGCCCCGAAGAGAGCCAGCGTTTCCTGGATGAACGGCAGTGCCTGGGGAGCCAGGGCACGCTCCGGGTCAGCTTCTGCGCCGGCACCGGAGATTTTGACGACGACGTTGCCGCACCGGGCCAGCTCCTGCATGCCGTTGCGCCAGGCGGTGAGCTCTCCGCTGGCAATGGGCGGCTTGCCCATGTGGTCCAGCACGATCGCGAGGCCGGGCACGCGGCGGGCGAATTCGGCCAGCGCTGCAAGCTGCCACCAGCGGACACACGCGTCGAAAACCAGCCCGGCGCCGGCAACCTGCCGTGCTCCCGCCAAGGTGTCAGGGTGCAGCATAAAGGGTTCGTCCCGGTCCTGGAACAGCTGCCGCACGCCGCGGACCAGGGGCCGTTCCAGAAGTTGGCCAAGGTCCTTCTCCACGGCTTCGCCCTTGCTGATGGGGGCAAACGCCACGATCCCGGCCAGCTGGGGCCAGTCCGTCCGAATGCCCGACACCCAGTCCACTTCCTTCAGTGCCTGGTCATCACGGCAGTCGGCCTGCACGAAGACGGCGCCCCGCGTGTTGTAACCGTCGTACGGAAGATCCGTCGGCAGGAAAGGCTTGTTCAGGGCCGGAGCCTCGGCCAGCCAGGCGTAGTCCAGCACGGCCGGATCCCAGACGTGGACGTGTGAGTCAACCACCTGCAGTGAAGGCACCTTCATCAGGCCGTGCCGTCGGGCCGCACGCCGATGGTGAGCAGCAGATTGGCGTAGTGCCGGGTGTCGCCGCTGGCAATGACGACGGCGACGTTGGGCGAGCGTGCGGCGTCATAGAACTCGAAGCGCTGATGGGACGTGATGGGGACTTCCGTGCCCAACGTCCGTTCGTAGCCCTTGACGGCCTCCGTCCAGTTTCCGTCCGGCGGGGTCATCACTGCCGCGGCCTCCAGGGGGACGGCGTCGACCAGGACTTCGAGGATCTGGTCAATCGTCAGCAGGCCGGGCCGCAGGTTCAGGGCAATGCGACGGGCCGATGCGGCTGCTCCGGTGTTGTGCGGGTAGTTGGCGTCGGCAACAAGGATCTGCGAGCCGTGGCCGGATTTCGCGAGAGCGGCCAGCAGTCCCGGATGGGTCAGGGTGTAGTTGATCATGCCTGCGCCCCAAGCCGTGCACTTGCGAAGGCAACCTGGCCGGGTTGGTTGCCCGCCCGCCAGGCCTGTTCCGCCTGGCCGCTGTGGGTTCCTGACCAGTAGCTGCCATAGGGAAAGGCATATTCCTGCAGCGTCTCCTGCTTGAGTTCGGCCGAATATCCAGGATTTGCCGGCATCACGTAGGCGCCGTCCTTGATGATGCACGGGTCCACGAAATGCTCATGCAGATGATCGACGAACTCGGTCACCCGCCCCGTCAGGTCACCTGACACCGCGATGAAGTCGAAGATTGAGAGGTGCTGGACCAGCTCACACAGACCCACCCCGCCGGCGTGCGGGCACACCGGAATGCCGAACTTGGCCGCCATCAGCTGGACTGCGAGTACTTCGTTTACACTGGCGAGCCGACAGGCATCGAGCTGGCAGTAGTCAATCGCGCCGGCCTGGAAGAGCTGCTTGAAGAGCACGCGGTTCATGCCGTGTTCGCCCGTGGCCACTCCGATGGGCTGTACAGCCCTGCGGATCTCGGCGTGCCCCAGGACATCATCGGGACTGGTTGGCTCCTCGATCCACAGGGGGCTGAATTCGGCCAGTTGCTTCACCCAGTCGATAGCCTGCGGAACATCCCACACCTGGTTCGCATCGATCATCAGGTTGGCGTCGGGACCGATCACCTCCCGTGCAATTGCGAGGCGGCGGATGTCATCCTCCACGGATGCGCCCACTTTGAGCTTGATGTGGCGGTAGCCCTGGTCCACAGCCTCCTGGCACAGCCGTCGGAGCTTCTCGTCGGAGTAGCCCAGCCAGCCGGCGGACGTGGTGTAGCAGGGGTAGCCGGTTTCAGTCAGTTGCCGGAGGCGCTCGTCCCTGGTGGGGGCAAGGCGCGTCAAGAGGCCCAGCGCTTCTTCCCGGGTGAGGGCGTCCGAAAGGTAGCTCAGGTCGGCGGCGTCAACAATTTGCTCCGGGGTCATGTCCGCCAGGAACCGCCACAGGGGCTTCCCTGCCTGTCGTGCAGCGAGGTCCCAGACGGCGTTCATCACTGCGCCGAGGGCCAGATGCTCCACGCCCTTGTCTGGTCCCAGCCAGCGCAGCTGGGAATCGCGCTTGAGCTCCCGGTATGTCTCCCCGAGGTGGAGTCCGATCTGGTCGGCGTCACGTCCCATGAGGAGCCGGGCCCTCAGTTCGATGGCGGCGGCGCAGATTTCGTTGCCGCGGCCGATGGTGAACGTGAACCCGCAGCCGTACAGTGTGGGGTCGTCTGTCCTCAGCACGATGTAGGCGGCGGAATAGTCGGCATCATGGTTCATGGCATCCGAGCCGTCCGCCGACAGCGACGTGGGAAACCGTACGTCAAACACATCGAATCCGGTGATCTTTGGCAAGCGATTCCCTCCGGTCCAGAAAGTCCAGGTGACTTCCCCGCGGTCACCTTTACATCTGATGAATTTTGGTCTTTTCCGTGACACTATAGGACGCAGCCCGGTTTTCCAACCAATAGATCGGATGAAAGTGTATGAATGATAGATCCGCAGGAGGCGTCGGGGCAGTGGACCTCGTGTCCGGCGGCCCTATGTCGCAAACCGACGTCGTGATCACCGGTGTAAAGCACATGCTCTCTTCCGGTCGGCTGCGGCCGGGGGACCGGCTGCCCGTTGAAAAAGACCTTGCTGCGGAGTTGCAGGTGTCTCGTGGGTCCCTGCGTGAAGGGGTCCGTGCCCTGTCCACCATGGGGATCCTGGAAACCAGACAGGGTGCCGGTACTTTCGTCACCACCCTGGAGCCCTCTGCCCTACTGTCCGCCCTGGAATTCTGGGTGGGCCTACAGGATGGAGAACGGGCCAACCAGGTGCATACAGTGCGACGCGCGCTTGAGACCGAGGCCGCTGCTGCAGCCGCCGTTTCCATTACCGAGCAGCAACTGGAGCAGGCTGGGCACATCCTGGATCGGGCACACGCCGCCATTCATGCCAAACCCGTCGATCATGACGTAGCCATGCAATGCGATCTTGAGTTTCATCGGCTGATCGCGGAGTCATCCAGGAACCATGTGCTGTCCGCCCTAATTGAAACGGTCTCCACCACGACAGTCCGCGGACGGATGTGGCGGTCAATCCATGATGCTGCCGGACTGCGGACTACCCATGGCGAGCATCTGGGCATTTTGGAAGCACTGAGGCGGCACGATGCTGACCGTGCCCGGACCAGAATGGCTAACCATCTGTATGCCGTGGAGGACTACGTCACGGCCATCCCGGACCGCGAACTCCAGAATCCTGCCGTCACGACGAATGTCCACAGCACACCAAGAGTTGGAGTGAAAAATGACTGACAGCACGGCCACGCCTGAAGAGTGGGACAACCTATCCCGGCCAGTCCCGGAGTGGTTCCAGAATTCCCCCTTCGGCATCTTCATTCACTGGGGCGCCTACTCCGTCCCCGCCTGGGCGGAGCCGATCGGCGCCCTTGGCACCATAGATGATCACGAGTGGTTCAAGCACAACCCTTACGCCGAGTGGTACTACAACACCATCCGCATTCACGGCAGCCCTGCCCAGCAGCACCACCAGGAAGAGTTTGGGGGCGAGGACTATGACGCCTTCCTGGACCAGTGGAAGGCCGAACAGTTCGATCCGGCGGACTGGGTGGAGCTGTTCAAATCCGCCGGAGCTGATTACGTGGTTCCCACCACGAAGCACCACGATGGCATTGCCCTCTGGGACGCCCCGGGCACGGGGGAGCGGAACACGGTCCACCGTGGTCCCCGCAAGGACCTGATCGGCGAGATTGCCCGTGCCGTGGAGGACAAGGGGCTGAAGCTGGGCCTGTACTACTCCGGTGGCCTGGACTGGCACGTGCGCCCCTTCCCGCCGCACACCACCAGCGAAAGCGTCCACGATACGTCCCGCCCCAAGGACGCCGGCTACGCGGAGTACGCCTACAACCACGTAGTGGACCTGGTGGACAAGTACCGTCCCCACGTCCTGTGGAACGACATTGAATGGCCCGACGCCGGCAAGCACTTTGGCGAGCATGGGCTGGGAACGCTGTTTGAGCACTTCTACTCCGCTGTTCCGGACGGGGTCGTCAACGACCGTTGGGGCGCTACCCACCAGGATTACGGCACCAGCGAGTACGAAGCCGCCAGGGAAAACGAGTCCGAATCCGAGTGGGAGAACTGCAGGGGCATCGGATTCTCCTTCGGCTACAACCAGGTGGAAGGCCCGGAGCAGTCGTTGACGGGCCAACAGTTGGCCCGCCACCTGACGGACGTCGTATCCCGTGGCGGCCACTTCCTGTTGAATGTCGGTCCGCGGGCTGACGGCACCATCCCCGAAATCCAGCGCAATGCCCTGACCGACCTCGGAAAGTGGATGGCCACCGCCAAGCAGTACCTCGTGGGGGCCCGCCCGCTTCAGGACGGTCCGGGGGCAAGCGGCGGTGACTCCTGGATCCGCTGGGTGGACCGCGGAACGGAGGTGGTGGCCTTCGTTGACTCGCTGGACGACGGAACGGAAGCCGCCTTGAAGCTGGACGCGGGCGGGTTCGACGTGGCGCGGGCATCGGTGGAGGGGCCCGGCGGAACTGTCGAGGCCGCTGCAGATGGACTCAAAGTCACCCTGTCACCCGACCGGCCCGGCCCTGCCATCGTCCGCATTCCCCGGACGTAGTCCCGGAAGTACCTCCACGACGGCGGCCGTCCCACCTCGGGGCGGCCGCCGCCGTCGCGCCTTCCACGTATGCCCGTGCCTTTTACGTGTACATCAGCGAGCCGGGCGTGGTGAGCTTCTCGCCGGTCTCCAGCCACGTCTTCAGGCCGGACAGGATCATCGGCCAACCGCCGTAGAGCTGTTCGTTGGCGCCTTCTCGCAAGTCGCTGTGGGTGACGGTGAGGTGGCAGGAATCGCCCACCGGCTCGATTTCCCAGGTGATTTTGGACGTGCCCTCAGCCTTAACGTCCTCGCCCCATAGCGCCCGCATGGTCTGGACCAGTCGGCGGGGCGGGTCCACCTCAAGGTTCTCGCCTTCGCCCAGCGCTGCCCCTGCCTTCGGGTTGCCCATGACAAACCGGCCGCCGGGGGACCAGTCGGCCTCAAGGGTGTTGCCGAACTGGTACTTGCTGCGGATGTCGCTGTCCGTGATGGCTTCCCAGAGCCGTTCGGGCGTGGTCTTGATGTAAATCTCAAAGATCTTTTCCATGGGACTTTCCAATCTGGATTTGAGGTCGCTGAGGGCAGCGGCCCATGGTTCTGCATATTTGCTGACCCAGCGGTCGTGGACCAGCCGGATGGGAACCGGATTCAGGAAGTGCAGCTTCTCCCGTCCGCGACGACGGGTCACCACAAGCCCGGCGTCCTCCAGGATGCGGAGGTGCTTGGCGATCCCGAACCGGGTCATGTCGAACCGTGCCTCAAGTGCGCTCAGGGTCTGGCCGTCCTCGCGGAACAGCTCATCGAGCAGGTCCCGGCGGGTGGGGTCGGAGAGTGCCTTGAACACGTCGTCCATGGCAGCAATGATAGGTGACCAATTGGTCACCTATCAAGGGTTTTTCGAGGCGAACTCAGTTTCGGGAGGCCAGGTTCCTGTCGCGCTCCTCGAAGACCTCCTCACCCGGTCCGGAGAAGGCGCGCGACCGCTCCACCGCCTCAATGGAACCGGTGAACAGCTGCGACTCGTGCGGATCGGCTGCGCGGGAACCCGCGGCAGCGGGGGACCCCAGCCCGCGCAGTGGTGACCGGCGCCGGTTGCCCGTGCCGCCGTCGTCCGCTGGATTCCTGTCCGCTGCCTGCTCCCAGCGCTGGTGCGGCAGGGCCTCCGGGTGGTTCTGCTGGAGGAAGGTGACCATGGTTTCGCGCACCAGGCAGCGCAGGTCGAAGAGCGCGGCGCTGTCCCCGGCGCTCACCAGGATCCGGACGCGGACGAACCCGCCGGTGGCATCGGTAATCTGCAGGACTCCCACGCGTTCGTCCCACAGCTCGGTGCCGGCCAGGGCCCGGCGAAGCTCGGTGCGCATGTCCTCCACGGGGGGAGCCAGTCGAGGTCGAACTCCACGGTTCCCATCACCTCGGACTGGCGGCGGGTCCAGTTCTCGAACGGCGTGGTGGTGAAGTAGGTCGAGGGCAGGATCAGCCGGCGGTCATCCCAAAGATGCACCACCACGTAGGTGAGCGTGATTTCCTCGATCCGGCCCCATTCCTTCTGCACCACCACCACGTCGTCCACGCGGATGGCGTCGGTGAAGGCCAGCTGCATACCGGCGAAGACGTTCACCAGGGACGTCTGTGCGGCCAGGCCGGCGACGATGGAGATCACGCCGGCGGATGCCAGCAGTCCGGCACCGAGCGCCTGGATGGCGGGGAAGGTCAGCATGGTACTGCCGAGGGCGAGCACCACCACCAGCGCCACGGCAATCCGGCGGGCCAGGATCATCTGCGTGCGAAGCCGCCGCGCCCGCCGGTTGTCCGCCACGTCCACGCTGTGCCGGTTCAGCACCACGGCCTCAACGATCAGCAGCACCGCAATGACCAGCCAGGCGAGGGCACCGATGAGGGCAATCAGCAGGAAATGGTCGACGGCGGCGTGCCAGCTTTCGCTTCCCACCGTCAGGCCCAGCGCAGTGCGGACGCCCACAAGGCACAGCGCCAGCCGCAGCGGCTGGCGGGCCACCCGGGAGGTGGCCTGCAGCTCAGGCCGTTTCCGGTTCAGGCGGAGGACCACCTTGCGGAGCAGCCAGGACAGTGCGAGTCCGGCCAGCACCGCCAAGGCCACGGCGATAAAGGGCAGGGCGGGGTTCAGGACATCTAGCATCTCTTAACGTTTATCAAGCCGTTGCCGGGCCGTCGAAATCGGGGGACTGCCGTGGCGTGTCCACTGCCGCCGCTAGGGCCCCAGGGGCAGGAGGAGCAGGGCCAGCAGGGCTGGAACCGTGGCGGCGAGGGTCCCCGGAACGCTCTCCCACTTCCTGGGGTAATGCCCCTGGAGGTCTGCCAGCAGCATGGTGGGCGCGGTGAGGACCATGTTGGCGCAGCAGTAGGCCACCAGTGTGTAACCCACCACGAGCTGGCCCGAGTTGGCGGCGACCACCCCGGCGATGACGCCCAGCGCGATCACCAGGTTTTTGTACCCGGTGGGAATGGCCCACATCATCACGGCGGACACATTCTCGGGCGGTGTGCTCAGGAACTTCTGCGCCCACCGGCTGCGTCGAAGAAGGAAGCTCTCCACCGGAAACACGAAGATATAGATGAGTGCGGCGAGTACCGCGAAGATCTGTGCTGCGGTGTTCATGCTTCGAAGATTAGGAGCGGCGCCGCTGTTGCTCCATCCCCACGGAAGGGGATTGCCGGGCACTGCCGCTCAGCGGTGCCGACCGCAGGGGCCCCAACCGAGTCCCCTTCGGGAAGAACGCGGGTACCCTTGGGCGCATGCAGAAGATATCGATCGACGCGCTGGCCCGGCAGCAGCTCGAGGCTGCTCTCGCCTCCACCAACGGCCGTGCTGCTGACACCGTCTACGGCGGGCATGAGAAGATCCTCCGGCAGACCGTCATGGCCATGAAAGCCGGAACACAGCTCAGCGAGCACCAGAACCCCGGGGACGCCACGGTCTTCGTGATCCAGGGCTGCGTGAGCCTCAAGGCCTCCGGGGAGTCCTGGCAGGGCAAGACCGGCGACCTGCTGATTGTCCCGCCCGGCCTGCACAGCCTGCACGCCGAAGAGGACTGCACCTTCCTGTTCACGGTGGCAAAGTACCGCGACTGACCCGGTCCGGCAGCTCCCACCACGTGCTGTTAGCGCGCTGGAGCCCGTTTATTTCCGGGTCCGGCGGCTGGGGCCGGCTTGTCCACGGTGTTGCCTCCAGCCGGTCCTCCGCTTGCTGCCCGGCCAGGGGGATCCGGCCTCGCGGCTCCCGGCTCTCCTGCTGCTGGAGGTTGTGCTGGTGGTCCCGGCGCGTCTGACGCCGGTCCCTTGGCAGGGCCTTTTGCCACACCGGGCAGGGGAACGGCCTCCTGGGCGCCGGGGTCGGGTTGGCCGGTTGCAGCCGGGTCGGCTGGCCCTTCAACCTCCCCGGGTCCCGCCTGCGAAGGGTAAGTTTCCGGTGCCTGGCCAGGCACGTAAACGGGCGGAGTGCTGGGCGTAGGGGCTTGCGGGAAAACACGTACGACGGCGGGTGGCGGGCTGGTTGCCTCCGGTTCCGGTCCCGGAACGGGCAAGGGAGCGGCGGGCGACGGTGGGGTGAACCACCCCAATACGGTGCTGATGCTTCCCTCAGCTCCACGCCGGAGATCCCCGTCTCCCGCCGCGGCGCCGCCCGCGATACCAAACGACGCGGCCACCGCCAGCGTGGTGAGCACCACCCGCTTTTTCTTTCGGAGCTTGCCAGTTTCCAGGCGGACCACGCCTGTCGTTTCCGACGCAGCCAGTAGTGCCATGAGCCGTGGGGACGGCGCGGGGACATCGGAAACCTTGAGCTCCCGGACCTGAAGCAGCACATCCCGGAGATACGGATCGTCGGTGAGGCCAGCCTCTTCCAGCAGTTCCTGGACAGCGCGTTCGTCATCCAGCCTGCGTTCCTGCCTTGAGTGCTCTTTCCCTGTCATGACCGGTCCTCCCGTAATGAGGTGCGGAGCTTGCGCAGCCGGCAGAGCGCCCGGCGCTGCAGTTGTTTGATGGCCCCCGGTGTCTTGCCCATGATTTCCGCCGTCGTTTCCACCGAAAGGTCAGCCACGATCCTCAGCGCAATCACCTCCTGCTGGTCCTGCTGCAAATCGTTTAGCAGTGCTTTGACGTTGCCTGAGTTTTCCACCGCCAGAAGTTCATCTTCTGCCGAGCTGCTGCACCGCGGGTCCTGGGCGGGGTCGTAATCGGTGGTCTGGGGCGCTTTGAGCCTCCGCCGGTGCTCGTCCACATAGCGTGCGTGCGCGATGGAGAAGACCAGGGATTTGACTCCCTTCACCCCGCCGTGGACATCGCCGAGCTGCGGATAGAGGGCAAGGAAGACCTCCTGGGTCAGGCCCTCGGGATCCTCGACGCCGCGGGCACGGAGGTAGCTGAGCACCCCGGGTGAAAATTCACGGTAGGCAGCACAGAAACGGCTTTCGTCCGTCTGGCCGGTCCGCTCTGCCTCGTGCTCAATCCTCTGCATCCGCCCCCCTGCGGCAGATTCGCTTGCAGCAATCGCCGGATGGGTGGTTGCGCCGGAACATTCAAAGTCCCGGCGCAACCGCACATCGCCGGCAGGCTACCGATGTCCGCCGTGCTTGGCGCCATTGCCGGCGGCCTGGTGGCCGCCGCCGTTCCAGGCGGGTGCAGCCTGGCGCTGCTCCTTTACCTGCTGTTGTTGCACCTGGCCCTGCTCGGTGGTTGCAGTCTCATCGCTGCCGTCCTCGCCGCCTCGGGGAGCAGCAACAGTGGCGCAATAGGCGCCAACGCTGCCTTCCCCGCCGGCTGCCTGGACCAGGGCTGCGTAGGCCGTGGACGTCGTTCCGAGGCCGCCATTGGTGAACGCGTTGCACAGGCCAAAGGCGGCAGGGCCGAAAGCGTCAGGTCCTGCCGGCGTGGATGTCTGTGACGGTTCAGGGTCTGCCGTTTCCGTAGGGGCGGGCTCCGGCGACTCCGTTTCCGTCGCCGTTGGTGTCGGGTCCGGAGCCTCCGTCTCGGTTTCCGTGGGAGTCGGCTCCGGGGATTCGGTTTCCGTCGCGGTGGGGCTTGGCGACGGTGATTCAGTTTCGGTTGCCGTGGGGCTCGGCGACGGCGATTCCGTTTCCGCAAGGACGGACGGCGTGTCCGGCGATGATTCTGCCATCGCGGCAACTCCCGTTCCGCCGACCGCGAGCGCGCCTGCCGCCAGCACGGTCATGGCGAGCTTGTTGCCTGAAAAGGTGAAGAAAGACATGAGACCCTCCGTTGACGAATTTTGCGATTGCGTTCAACTTCCGCGGAGTTGCCCCCGCACTTAATGAATCGAAATCCAGGTCATGGAGGTTACGGGTTTCCAAGAATCTCGTGACTAATTTGTCATAATTCTTACCATCGATTGCTCCGTACTTGTCGTTCTGAAGGCTGAAAACGACATCTACGGAGCAGTCGATGCAGGTGCCCGGGCAAGCTTGCGAAGGCCAGGAGACCCTGGGGAGCAGTCGATGCGGGGGCTAGGCGGGATCCTCGACTTTGTCGTTGATGGGGCGGGGCTCCAGCCAGATCCGCTCCCGCGGGCCCGGAGGGTAGGCGTACCTCTTCCCGGCAAGGGTGATGACGAACGCCGCCACCACCGGGATCGCCGCGGCGGCCGGAACCAGCAGCGGTCCGCCAACCACCAGGGCGGCCGAACCGTAGAGGGCGCCGACGGTGATGCCCAACTGGATGGTGAGGACAGTGAGTCCGTTGGCTGCCTCGCTGTACTCGCCGCCTGCACGCAGGATCGCGGACTGGTTGTAGATACCGATGGCGCCCAGGCCGGCACCCCAGACAGTCATCAACACCAGGGCGACGGGAAGGTTCCCCACGGCCAGGGGCAGGAGGAACATCGATGCGGCGATTGCCGCCGTCGTCAGCAACAGCGAACGCCGGGGACGGGAATCCACCGTGAGCCCGGCGATCCAGATGCCCAGCAGGCCGGACCCGCCCAGAACGGTGAGGGAGAGGCTGGTGGCGTAGTCCGGCAGGTTCGCTTCACGGATGAACGGCGCGATGTACGTGAACAGGGCAAAGTGGGCCAGCACCAGCAGCGGCCAGGCGACCGCCACTGATTTCACGCCGGGCTGGCCGATCGCCTTACGCAGGGAGGGGCGGGCGGCGTCGCTGATGCGTTGGACGCGGGGGAGCAGCCAGAATGCCAGAACGGTCAGGACCACGCCGAACCCGGCGAGCACCATGAACGCGGCACGCCAGCCCAGGAACCCGCCCAGCGCCGTCCCCACCGGTGCTCCGATGGCCAGGCCCAGGCTGTTGCCGCTGAACACGATGGCCAGGGCCTTGCCTACCTTGTCCGCCGGCACCACCCGTGACACGAACGGTGCCATGGTGGTCCAGAGCAATCCGTGCGCCAGGCCACCCACCAGTCTGGCGATCATCGCGGAGGTGAAGTCCGGCGCCAGTCCCACCAGTGCGTTGCTGAGCGCGAATGTCAGGACCAGACCCACCAGCAGGGCGTGCCGCGGGATCTTCCCCAGCAGACGCGCCGCCGGTACCACCGTGACCACAATGACGGCGGCGTAGGCCGCAGCCAGGTATCCGGCTACCGGCTCGGACACGCCCAAGCCGGTGCTGATCTGTGGCAGCAGCCCGGACGGGAGGAGCTCGGTGGTGATGGCAGTAAACGCGATGGTGGCAAGGACCACCATCGCGGCGTAGGGAAAACGGGTAGGGGACGGCGCGGAAATCGCGGAAGACATGGGGGTGCGGTCCATTCAAGGGGGAGGGCTTGGAATGCGGCTCGGCTCGCCGGACAATTCCTCCATTAAATTTACCGGACCAAAAGGCCTGTCACAGACGTGACACGGTACCCCGTCACTGCTTCACGCGGCCCTGTTTTATGGTGAAGGAGACGGAGCTTGGAGCATCTGCCGGTAGGTTAGTTTGTGGAACTTCAACGCCCGATACGAGAAGCCGGGCCCGGAACCCTGGAGGCCGCATGAGCACCCGTCGCCCTGCACAAAACACCAAGCTGATGGTCGCCGCATGAGCGCCCGGTTGCGCGTGTGCCTGCCCGATCAAAGGCTCATTGACGCGCTCGAGCCGATTGACGGCGTCGAGTTTGTCCGCTGGGACCTGACGGAGCCGGCACCGGAAGGGCGGTTTGACCTGCTGGTTCCGGCCTATATGGGCAAGCCGATGGCGCTCGCCGCATTGGAAGGAGTCGACGTCGGCCTGGTGCAGAGCCAGTCCATCGGGTACGACGGCGTCGCCTCGGTCTTGCCGGCAGGCGTCACGTTCGCCAACGCGGCCGGAGTGCATGAGACGTCGACGGCGGAGCTCGCCGTGGGCATGATGGTGGCCTCCCAGCGTGGGATCCCGGACTTTGTCCGGAACCAGGAGACCGGGACCTGGGACAATAGCCAGCGCCCCAGCCTGGCAGACCGGCGCGTGCTGCTGGTTGGCTACGGGGGAGTCGGCAAGGCCGTCGAGGCAAGGCTCCTGCCGTTCGAAACCGAGGTCACCCGCGTGGCCAGCCGGGAGCGGGAAGACGAACGCGGAACCATTTACGGGATCGATGCGCTCTACGAGCAGTTGCCCCTGCACGAGATCGTGGTGGTCAGTGTTCCCCTGAGTGAGCAGACCGAAAAGCTGGTGGACGCCAAGTTCCTGGCGGCCATGCCGGACGGGGCCTTGCTGGTCAACGTGGCCCGCGGTCCCGTAGCGGACACCGATGCCCTGCTCGCCGAGGCCTCGACCGGCCGCCTCCGGGTTGCTTTGGACGTGACCGATCCGGAACCGCTGCCGGCCGACCATCCGCTGTGGACCACCCCCGGCGTGCTCATCACCCCGCACGTGGGCGGCGCCAGCTCTGCCATGTTCCCCCGGATGGTCCGGCTGCTCCGGAAGCAGATCGGGCTGCTGCTCGAAGGCAAGGACCCGGTAAACGTCGTCCTTCCGTAACGAAGGTCTTCAGTGTGGTGGCTCCCGATCCTATGCTGGGGCCATGTCCGCTTTTGAAGTCCGCCGTACTGCTGTGATTCCTGCTGCTCCGGAGGAGGTCTTTCCGCTGGTCAACAACTTCCATGAATGGGCGGCCTGGTCCCCGTGGGAAACGATTGATCCCTCCATGAACCGGCGTTACTTCGGCAGCCAGGCCGGAGAGGGCGCGGGGTATGAGTGGCGGGGCAACCGTAAGGCGGGCAGCGGCACCATGGAGATCACCGAATCCATACCCGCCAGCCTGATCCGGATCCGGCTCCAGTTCACCAGGCCGTTCAAGGCACTGAATCCCACGACGTTCAGCTTCACCCCCGTGGACACGGGTACGGAGGTGACCTGGCGGATGACGGGGGAGAACAAGGGCCTGGGCAAGGTGTTCGCCCTGTTCATGGACATGGACAAGATGGTGGGTGCCGACTATGAGCGGGGGCTGGCAGCGCTGGCATCTGCGGTGGCGGCCAGGAAGGGCTGACGCTTTCGATGGGCGTGGTGGACGACGCACTGGCCGGGATGCACGAACCTGACCGCGGCTGCCTGCAACACATGGTCGGCGTTGCCCGGTCCCTGGCTCCTGACGCTACTGAGGGCATGAGCTACGGGATGCCCGCCCTGAAGTTGGACGGAAAGCCGCTTTTCGCGGTGGCGGTTGCCGCAACGCACCTTTCCATCTTTCCGTTCTCGGGCAACGTCGTTGAGGCGGTGGCGGACCGGCTTGAAGGCTTTTCGCTGTCCAAAGGCACCATCCGCTTCTCCGCCGGCCACCCTGTTCCTGAGGACGTGGTGAAGGACATCGTGCGGCTTCGAATCGCCGAAATCCGCAAGTAGGGGAAGAGCTGACAGCGTCGGCGGGACTTATGGACCTTCTCCCCGGACTTGGCAGTTCCTAAGGTAAGGCCATGGCTGACACTCTTGCATCCCTTGCCGAGTCCTTTAAGAACATGGGCGTTACCCGCGCCTATGGAACCCCTGTGAACCTGGGTGGCGAGGAAATCGTGCCCGTCGCGCTGGTGTCCTTCGGCTTCGGCGGTGGCACGGAATCAGAAGAAGGGGCGTCCGGGGGAGGAGGTGGCGGCTTCGTTGTGCCGCTCGGCGTCTACCGCACGGTGAACGGAAAACCGGCCTTCCGCCCCAACACCATAGCTGCCCTGGTATGCCTGGTTCCCCTTGTCTCGGCGGCGGGTTCTGCGGTGCGCAAGGCCGTCCGCGCGGCACGAAAATAGCCGCCGGACCCGGCTGCAGCCCCAAAAAAATCCCCTATTTCGCCCCGCGGTTTTCGGTTCCATAATGGCTTCGTAGACTTCGGGGACCCCGCGTTCGATGGCTGCTGCCACCGCTTCAAAGCGGGGTTTCGGGTGGCCGCCCGGCAGTCGGCGGGAAGGACGGCCACGAGGTCCGGCGAGGGCCGGGCCGTCTTCGGGGGAGAGCAACGCCATCACACCGCAAGGAGGTTTGTTGTCATGCTCAAAGATAAGGAACTCATGGCTGTTCTGCCTGCCAAGGACATTGACCGGGCCAGGGAGTTTTACCGGGACAAGCTGGGCCTTGAACCGGCACAGACCATCGAAAACGAGAATCTGATCTACCGGTGCGGCAAGGGAACGGGGTTCCTGCTGTACCGGACGGACAACGCAGGTTCCGCCAAGAACACCCAGATGTCCTGGGGCGTCGATGATGTGGAAAAGGAAGTGGAAGAACTGCGGGCTCGCGGCGTGGTCTTTGAGGACTACGACATGCCGGGCCTGAAGACCGAGAACGGCATCGCCACCATGGAAGGCATGGGCAAGGGTGCCTGGTTCATGGACAGCGAGGGCAATATCCTCAACATTTCCTCGATTCCGTCTTGACGGCCGGGGCCTGCAGTTGCAGGCTCAGCCCAGAGAAGTACGACGCCGGCACGTGCCGCCCAAGCACCCGCACCCGGGTGCGTGGCAGCGGCAGGCCGGCGCCGCCGTCGTAAGCGGTGCAAAGGAAAGGAAGGGCAATGGGCGGGGACGAAGCGGTGCCTGATGCGAAGGGCGTTGCGGTGGAGTTGCTGGCAACTGTCGACCTTGGCGGCGAGATCGATGGCATGGAAGGCCGTCAGTTGCGGATGAGGATGATAACCATCGAACCGGGGGGCGTCTTCGGCCCGCTCCATGACCATAAGGGCCGGCCCGGGACCGTCTACGTCCTGCAGGGGACTGTCACGGAGCACCGGGACGGCGCTGTCAACGAGTATGGGCCCGGTGTGGGCTGGAAGGAGGACCGGCACACTACCCACTGGTTGGAGAACAAGGGAACAACCCCGGTGGTCGAAATCTCGGTGGACATCGTGGGGAAGAGCCCGTCATAAATCCACGGCTTGTAGAAATGGGTGGCGTGACCGCCCTCTTCTCGTTATCTTGTCCCTACCCGTGGTTGAGCAGTCAGCTGGCAAGTCACTCATGAGAGCTGCTGATGAACGCTGCAGGCCAACCGCCTACCGGAAAAATCCGACCCGCTACCACCGCAAAAGGCAGGGGATTCCATGCCTTCCGGCGTTGGCCGCTCGTTCCGGCCGCCGACCTGCTCCTGCTGCGGCATGCACTGGAGCAGTCCACCCCTTCGGATGGACCCGGCCCCGCTAATCAACTCCTGCTTTCTGTCAACGAGGAAATCGCCCGCCGCGCAGCGCTCCTGCCGGCATCGGGGGACTAAGGTCGGTCAGCTGCCCGGCCCTTGCACCGCGGGCTCGCGCCGACCCAAGGCCAGGCGGAGCGCGCCCCGAAGGGTGAGCCGGTTCCGCCTGGTGACCGCGACAACGGCGGCGATGCCTGCGAGCAGCACCACGATGCCGCCCACCGCGACGGACCAACGGGCCCCGAACTGGCTTCCGATCCAGCCGACCAGCGGTGAACCTATGGCGGTGCCGCCCTGGAGGATGGCCAGGTACAGGGCCAGTACACGGCCGCGGAATCGCGGCTCCACCGAGAGTTGAATGCTGGTGTTGCAGCTGTTCAGGAAGGTAATGGACGCCAAGCCCACGGGAATCAGGATGGCGGCGTAAACCCAGAACGTTGGCGCAATGCTGCCCAGGATGGTGAAGATTCCCAGTCCCAGTGCCCCGCCCAGCAGGAACCGCAGCCGGGGTCCGGAGCGGCGTGCCGCCAGGAGGGCTCCGGCCAGCGTGCCCACGGCCATGATCGAGCCGAGGAGCCCGAATTCACTTGGGCCCATGCTGAATTCAGTGGTGGCCATCAACGAGTTGATGACGGGAAAATTCATGCCGAACGCGCCCAGGATGCCCACCAGGACCATGATCAGCATCAGGTCCGGCCTGCGGCGCACGTACCTGACGCCTTCGGCCACCTGGTGCTTGTTGCGCTCTCCCTTTGGGGCGGGGGCGGGTTGGGTGACACGGATCCGGAACAGCGAAACCAGGACGGCAGCGAAGCTGGCGGCGTTGAGCAGGAACACCGGGCCGGTGCCCACCCAAGCGATGAGGACGCCGGCGATAGCCGGGCCTGTGAGCCTGGCGGTGTTGAATGATGCCGAGTTCAGGGCCACCGCGTTGGAGATGTTTTCCTGGCCCACCAGTTCGGAAACAAAGGCCTGCCGCGCGGGGGCATCCACCGCGCTGGCCAGGCCGAGGCAGAACGCCGCCACATAGGCATGCCACAGCTGGGCGGTGCCGGTGACCACCAGGAGCCCGATGGCGAGGCCGGTGAACCCCATGGCCAGCTGCGTCCACATGAGAATAATGCGCTTGCGGTAGCGGTCCGCCAGCACGCCGCCGTAGGGGCCGAACAGCAGCATGGGCAGGAACTGCAGGCCCGTGGTGAGGCCGACGGCGGCACCCGAGTGGTCGGTGAGGACGGTCAGCACCAGCCAGTCCTGTGCCACCCGCTGCATCCAGGTGCCGATGTTGGAGACAATCGCACCGCTGGCCCAAATGCGGTAGTTGGGGTTTTCGAGGGCCCGGAACATTGCGCTCACTTGCCGCTCATTTCCTGCATGATGCGGGCTGCGCGGCTGAGGATGAGCCGGTCTTCCTCGCTGAGGCCCGCCACGCGTTGGGCCAGCCAGGCGGTCCGCTGGCTCCGTGCCTCTTCCAAAACTGTCCTGCCGGCGTCGGTGATGTCCACACGGACCTGCCTGCCGTCGTCGGGATCGGCGCTTCTGGTGACGAAGCCCTGGTCCGCCAGCGCGTTGACGATCCTGGTCATGGATGGTGCCTGGACGTGCTCGCTTTTGGCCAGGTCCCGCAGCGTGCTGGGGCCGTTGCCGTTCAGGAGGGCGAGGACGGTGTACTGGCCGGGGGTGATGGCGTCGCCGGTGGCCTCGACGCGGAGCCGGCGCGAAGTGCGCATCACGGCGGTGCGGAGATCGATGGCGAGCGTGTCGGGAGCGGTGGGGTCGACGGTTGCGGTGTTTTTGCTTTGGGTGGGTGGCATGTAAGCGGGTGCGCCTCCTGCGGGACGTTCCTTAGCAATGCTAATTAGTTCTGCTAACTATTATGCTTCGCTTGCTTACCAAAGGGCAATAGGGGGCAGCGTGGGCTTGGCAACATATTCCGGCAGAATGGGACCCGTGACTGGGGGAAGAACTGACGCGGGCCGCGGATCGAAGTTGTCGTGGAAAGGGATAGTGAACCTGGCGGTGACCGTCCTGGTCCTCTGCCTGGGTCCAATCCTCATCGTCGTGGGCAGCCTGATGATCAACGCTGATGAGGAGCTCGCGCGGACGGGTTCGCAGGCGACCGGAACGATCGTGGATTTCGACGATGTCACCAAGGCTTCCCAGCGGCGGATCACCGTGGATTTTACGACGGCGGATGGGTCGCCTCACCGGACATTCGCGGCCGTGGAACATGACCAACACCCCGTAGTTGGCGGCGACGCAACGGTGCTTTATGCCGAAGACGATCCGAGCCAGGCCATTGTGGCGGGGTACGAGAGTGACGGTGTGTGGTTCCGTGGTGTGGGCGTTCTCCTGACGATGATCTTCGGTGCCATTGGGGTCCTGGCTGCCGTCCTGCGTGGAGTTTCCGCCGTGCGCGGCCGTTTCCGGAGGCGGGCAACGAAGGGAGTCGGGTGACCCCGGCCTGGTAGTGCCCTTCGGCCTGGCCGCGCCCGTCCGACCGGCGTAAGCTCGGCTCCACTATGACCGAGCAGCAGCCCTATGAGTTGGTCCGGCGCTATCCGCACTTTGAACTGCGCCGTTACCCGGACTATGTCGTGGCCGAGGTGACGGTGACAGCCAGCTTTGACCGCGCCGGCAACGCCGCCTTCCGGTATCTCTTCAACTACATCAGCGGCAACAACACTGCCCGGCAGAAACTGGCCATGACCGCCCCCGTGTTGCAGGAGCCGCGGTTGGGCCCGCAGAAGCTGGCCATGACCGCCCCGGTGCTCCAAAGCGGTCCGCTGCCCGGTTCCGGACAGCCTGCTGAATTCACGGTGGCCTTTGTGCTCCCGGCGGGCGTGACGGCTGAAACCGCCCCTGCACCCACCGACCCAAAGGTCAGGGTGCGCGGGGTGCCGGGTTCCCTCGCCGCAGTAGTGGGATTCTCTGGCGGCGGCTCCGACTCTGCGTTTGAGAAGCGCAACAAAGGTCTGCAGGCCGCCCTTACGCTGGCGGGACTGACGCCGGTGGGGCCGCCCCGGTTCGCCCGCTTCGACCCGCCGTTCAAGCCGTGGTTCCTGCGCCACAACGAAGTCGTCCAGGACGTGCGGGAGGCTGGGGCGGATTCTTCCTAGGCCTTGTGGGCGTCCCGGATGTGCTGCTGCGTCTGTCCCTGCATCACCCAACGGTTGCCATCCGGGTCGCTGAAGTAGGCGAAGAGGACGCCGCCGAGGTCCTGGATCTCACTGATATCTGCGCCGCGCCGGACCAGCTCGCTTCGGACTGCAGCGATGTCGGGAACCACCAGCTGCAGTCCTTCCAGGCTGCCCGGCGTCATGGTGGTCATCCCGGTGCCGATGACCACCGATGCGGCCGAGCCCGGGGGAGTCAGTTGGACCACGCGCATGCCGGGGATGTGCTCCACGTCGTGGTCCAGGATGAAGCCCAGCTTTTCTGTGTAGAACGCTTTGGACCTGTCGACGTCGGACACCGGGACCTGGACAACTTCAAGGCGCATTTGCATGCGGGCCACTTTATCCCTGCTTTTTGCTGCGGGGAATGGCAGCCACATGTGGGGCATCGCCGTCGTGAACATCGCGGTTAATTGTTAAGCCCCGAATGCCAATTGCGACACCTTTCCTCAAGGTCGCATCAAGACTGGCTGAATGTTCGCCGAGTATCGCAGCCGCGCAGCTTTCCAGCCTCGCAGGACGCATAGGCTCCTCGGTGATGAGTTTTGCCAGGCTTAGCAGCAGGCCCGGCAAATGAAGGGGCATCAGCAATTGTCGCCCCTCATAAACGGGGAATGAATGTCCGACTACGAAACCCTTCCCGGGTTTGCCTCTTTCGCGCCGGCACCGAAGCCGCCGCGGAAACCCCGCGCTTCAACTTTTATTGTTGGCGCTATTACCGCCTTGTTCATGCTCCTCGGAGCAGCAAGCGGCGGATTCGGCGCTGCCTTGGTCGTCCTGGCCATTTCACTCGCACTCACCGGCCTGTATGTCCTCCTCACGGGACGCCGCTCGTGGGCTTGGCTTCCAGCGAACCGGAAGGCCGGCGCTGTCGCTGTCGTTGCGTCGCTGGCACTCTTCATTGGTGGTGCCGTCGCCCTGCCGCGTGTTGCCAGCGCGGACCTTGAGGCGGCATCGTCGGAGAGCACGGCCAAGGCAGCCCCGGCGAAGGCAAGCCCCACCGCAACACCCAAGGTGTCGCCGTCGTCCGCGCCAACTCCCACCGCGCAGGAAACCGGGGAACCGCTGGACCCGGAGAATCCGTACGTCCTTGCCGCCGGCGTCACTGCCACGGCGCCGAACGCGCAGCCGGCCTATGCCACCAAAGCAATGGATGTGCTGGCGACCCTTCCCATCAAGGGCCGGGCCCCAAAGACGGGGTATGACAGGGCGCGGTTCGGCCAAGCGTGGGCGGACGTTGACCGCAACGGCTGCGATACCCGCAACGACATCCTCAAGCGCGACCTCACCGGCATCACGTACACGAACAGTGTGCCGTGCAAGGTGCAGTCCGGCACCCTCGCGGATCCCTACACGGGCACCACCATCAGCTTTGTTCGGGGCTCCGGCACCAGCAGCGCCGTGCAGATCGATCACGTAGTGGCGCTCAGCGATGCGTGGCAAAAGGGCGCCCAGCAGCTGACCCCGGAACAGCGGACGGCGTTTGCGAATGACCCGCTGAACCTGCAGGCCACCGATGGGCCCACCAACATCAAGAAGGGCGACGGCGACGCGGCCACCTGGCTGCCACCGAACAAGGGCTTCCGGTGCGAGTACGTGGCGCGCCAGATCTCCGTGAAGGCGACGTACTCGCTGTGGGTCACCCAGGCCGAACACGACGCTATGGCCCGGATCCTGGGCGACTGCGCTGGCCAGTTGGCCCCGACAAACCAGCAGGCTGCGGCTCCGGCCCCTGTTGCGGCTGAACCTGCACCTGCGGCAGTTGCGCCGGCACCTGCGCCTGTTGCCCCGGTTCCCGCGCCGGCGGCCGTTGCGCCTGCACCGGCCCCGGCCGCTCCGGCACCTGCTGCGCCTGCTCCGGCACCTGCTGCTGCCTACTACGCGAACTGCAGTGCGGCGAGGGCCGCAGGAGCTGCACCGATCTACGCCGGCCAGCCGGGCTACCGCCCCGCGCTGGATCGCGACTCCGACGGTGTCGCCTGCGAGTAAGCCAGTCTTTCCCGGAATACCCGGGCGAAATTTTCATCACCATCACACGCATTCCTAGGGGGAAAAGTGAAAGCAAGTACAGTTCCTGCAGTTGGCAGGTTGAAGAAGACGCTGGCCCTTGCCGTGCTGGCCGGTCTCATGCTGACCGGTTGCGGCGGCAAGCAGGCGGCTACGCAGCCGACAGCAACGGCAACGGCAACGGCCGTTTCGCAAACAACGGAGACAGTCGTGGTCCCGGCCGTGGTGAACCTGACCCTGGACAAGGCCAAGGACCAGTTGGAAAAGCTTGGTTTCAAGGTTGAGGCCGTGGACAGCGTCAAGGGTAAGTCGATCATCGTCAAGAGCAATTGGCAGGTGGTTACCCAGGATCCTGCCAACGGTGCGCAGGCGGAAAAGGGATCCACAGTGCACTTGGGCGTCAAGAGCCTGGACGACGTTGCCGCGGAGAAAGCCACCAGCGAAAAGGCTGAGGCTGATAAGGCCGCTGCGGAACAGGCAGCAGCCGCGAAGGCTGCAGCTAATAAGGCTGCTGCGGACAAAGCTATTGCAGACAAGGCGGCCGCCGACAAGGCCGCGGCCGACCAGGCTGCCGCGGCAAAAGCCGCAGCGGATCAAGCCGCACGGGACGCAGCTGCAAGGGCAGCCGCCGAGCAAGCGGCTGCGGCGCAGAAGGCCGCACAGGGACCTGCTCAGGCACCCGCCCCGGCAGGGGGCGTTACACCCGGTGCTTTTTGTTCACCCGCGGGTGCAGTCGGGCTGAGTGCCAAGGGAGCCACGTACACCTGCAAACCGTCGGCTACAGATTCACGTTCGCGCTGGCGTCAGTAGTTACCCCAGGGACGAGCCGTGGATGCTTCCTGTTCTGGTGGGAACATCCGCGGCTCGTCTCGTTAGAGGGTCATCCCCGGCGACCTTGGTCCGTGTGGGCAGTGACCCGTTGCCCTCGGCACCCGCCTCGCGGCCCGCGGAGGTTTCGCCTGCGGGCTCCCCAACAGGCGCTCCTACATTCGTCCCGGGGTCAGGTCCGCGTCGACATTAGGATCGTTGCCGCCGGCTTCCTGCTCACTCGACGGGGCTGGCTTCTGCTTTGACGCCTGGGCCGAGCGCCAGACGGCCGCCCCTGCCGCCAGGGCAGCGAGCCCGAGAATCCACAACCACACCTTGGCGGCGGGCCGTCGTGTCTGTACTGGCGCCGGCACAGACACTTTCGGGCCGACGCGCTTCAGCTGTTCCTGCACCCGGGGCGTGAGAGTCTCTACTCCTCCGGCCAGCTCATCCGCCAGCCGCCGCAACATGGCTTGGAGGCGCGGGGAGGCAGTCTCAATGCCAGTATCCAGCCCGGCCACTGCTCTCTGGAGCGCAGCCTGGACGCCCGGCGTGGCCCATTCCCTGCCCCTCGACAACTGAGTCAGGAGGTTCTCGGAGAGACGATGGATCCGCTCGGTGTCGGTCATTGGTTCTGCTGTGCGCATGAATGCCTCCTTGATGTGATCGATGACGCCAGACTAGGGCGGGCGAAAGTGGGGAAACAGGGTCTTTGGAACCGGGACACGGCGGACGGGCAGGTCTTATCAGCCTCCATCGCGTTGGAAGCGTCGTACGGGACTTGGTCCTAGGGGGTCTGGGGACTATGCGAGGCTGCGAGGGCGCCGAGGTCACGGATCAGCCGCTGTACTTCATGTTCCCTGCGCATGGAAGCGGAATTCTGCTGGATGGCGCGAGGTCTTGCCAAGGGCTTCCTCGGCGGGGCAGGAAGAGGAACTCCACCCCTCGCACGCGGCACGACGGAGGCTTCCGCGTTGGCGTTCGGAATACCTGCGCCCATATGTCCCCCTTGGCTTGGTCCATTGGGGACGGTCCCCTGGCCATTGCCGTAGTGACACTCTAGGAACGTCAGGGATGACGCGAAAGGCACTCTGTCCGATATCGGGACTAATTGCCGCAATCTTGAGGTTCGCTCTGGCCGGACGTCTTTCCTGTTCCCGTGTCATGTGCGGAGCTGGCGGCGGCTGGGGGAGGCGTTCGTGGTCTCGGGCGAACACCTTCGCCGCCAGCTCCAGTCATCACTTTAGGTTCGAACCGTTTCCAACGGCTCGAGTAATCACTACGTGTTTCCCCTGGGAGGGCTACTTGGTCGTGGGCATAGACGGCGGGGTACGCCACCTGTGCCGGAGACCACACAGGGGAATTACGACGGCGGCGCGCGGCCTGGGTGCGCCAATGACCCTTCCTGCCCCTGGATTCCGCGGATCCTGCGGATGAAACGGCCGATTTGCGGTGGGGGTTGTGTGGGGGTATTGTTTTCTGAGTCGCCGCCGCTGAAGCGGAAAGATAGCGGCCAACCCCCCTTTTTTGAACGGCCTGGAAATGGTTCGCTTTTGTGGCGTGCTGTGTGGGTGGGGGCTGATTCTGGTGGTTTTGGACGCGGGAACGTGGTTTGCAAAGCCGGGCCGGATCGGGTAAGTTTGAAAAGTTGCTCCGGAGCGATCCTGAACGTTGGTTTGGGTGGTGCCGGGTGTGTCTGTTGTTTGAGAACTCAATAGTGTGCCAAGTTTGTTGATACCGATTATGTAATGTGATTGGTTGATTGTGCTGTGCCGCCACCCCGTGGTGTGCATGGTGTTTTTGGCTGGTTTCAAATTTTGTGCAGCCGTGGTCGCCGTTATTTCCGGTGGTTGTGGTTGTGTCTGTTTGTTTTCAACGGAGAGTTTGATCCTGGCTCAGGATGAACGCTGGCGGCGTGCTTAACACATGCAAGTCGAACGATGATGCCAGCTTGCTGGTGGATTAGTGGCGAACGGGTGAGTAACACGTGAGTAACCTGCCCTTGACTCTGGGATAAGCCTGGGAAACTGGGTCTAATACCGGATATGACTGATCATCGCATGGTGGTTGGTGGAAAGCTTTTGTGGTTTTGGATGGACTCGCGGCCTATCAGCTTGTTGGTGGGGTAATGGCCTACCAAGGCGACGACGGGTAGCCGGCCTGAGAGGGTGACCGGCCACACTGGGACTGAGACACGGCCCAGACTCCTACGGGAGGCAGCAGTGGGGAATATTGCACAATGGGCGAAAGCCTGATGCAGCGACGCCGCGTGAGGGATGACGGCCTTCGGGTTGTAAACCTCTTTCAGTAGGGAAGAAGCGTAAGTGACGGTACCTGCAGAAGAAGCGCCGGCTAACTACGTGCCAGCAGCCGCGGTAATACGTAGGGCGCAAGCGTTATCCGGAATTATTGGGCGTAAAGAGCTCGTAGGCGGTTTGTCGCGTCTGCCGTGAAAGTCCGGGGCTCAACTCCGGATCTGCGGTGGGTACGGGCAGACTAGAGTGATGTAGGGGAGACTGGAATTCCTGGTGTAGCGGTGAAATGCGCAGATATCAGGAGGAACACCGATGGCGAAGGCAGGTCTCTGGGCATTAACTGACGCTGAGGAGCGAAAGCATGGGGAGCGAACAGGATTAGATACCCTGGTAGTCCATGCCGTAAACGTTGGGCACTAGGTGTGGGGGACATTCCACGTTTTCCGCGCCGTAGCTAACGCATTAAGTGCCCCGCCTGGGGAGTACGGCCGCAAGGCTAAAACTCAAAGGAATTGACGGGGGCCCGCACAAGCGGCGGAGCATGCGGATTAATTCGATGCAACGCGAAGAACCTTACCAAGGCTTGACATGAACCAGACCGGGCTGGAAACAGTCCTTCCCCTTTGGGGTTGGTTTACAGGTGGTGCATGGTTGTCGTCAGCTCGTGTCGTGAGATGTTGGGTTAAGTCCCGCAACGAGCGCAACCCTCGTTCCATGTTGCCAGCGGGTAGTGCCGGGGACTCATGGGAGACTGCCGGGGTCAACTCGGAGGAAGGTGGGGACGACGTCAAATCATCATGCCCCTTATGTCTTGGGCTTCACGCATGCTACAATGGCCGGTACAAAGGGTTGCGATACTGTGAGGTGGAGCTAATCCCAAAAAGCCGGTCTCAGTTCGGATTGGGGTCTGCAACTCGACCCCATGAAGTCGGAGTCGCTAGTAATCGCAGATCAGCAACGCTGCGGTGAATACGTTCCCGGGCCTTGTACACACCGCCCGTCAAGTCACGAAAGTTGGTAACACCCGAAGCCGGTGGCCTAACCCCTTGTGGGAGGGAGCTGTCGAAGGTGGGACTGGCGATTGGGACTAAGTCGTAACAAGGTAGCCGTACCGGAAGGTGCGGCTGGATCACCTCCTTTCTAAGGAGCACCTACAATGATCCGTCGCCAATGCATGTTGGTGGTGGGTGTGTTGTCAGGAGTAAAGGCCCGTTGCACGGACGACTGTTCCGTGGCGGGTGCTCAAGGGTGGAATATCAACAAATAGCGGCTGTCTGGTCTTTTGGTCTTCTTTAGTACGAACCCTGGTGGTTCTGGAACGGTGGGCCGGGGGGTTTCCGGGTGGTTTAGTGTTTGGCACACTGTTGGGTCCTGAGGCAACAGGGCCGGGGAGTTTTCCCGGGTTTGTTTGTTTCTGGTTTCCCTGCCATGACGTTCCTGCACGTGTTTGACTCCTTTTTTTGGGGGTTTGTGTGTGGGGTGTGTGGTGTGGGGTTGTTGTTTGAGAACTACATAGTGGACGCGAGCATCTTGTATAAGAAGCAATTTCCAAGATTATGAACCTGGATCTGGTTCGTGTGCCTTTGGGTGCGCGGGACAGTTTCTGTGGTTCTCTCGAAAATGTTTTTGATCTTTGTGGTCAAGTTTTTAAGAGCACACGGTGGATGCCTTGGCATTAGGAGCCGAAGAAGGACGTAGGAATCTGCGATAAGCCTGGGGGAGTCGATAACCGGACTGTGATCCCAGGGTGTCCGAATGGGGAAACCCCGCCAGGGGCGTGAGTTGCCTGGTGACCCGTACCTGAACACATAGGGTGCGTGGGGGGAACGCGGGGAAGTGAAACATCTCAGTACCCGCAGGAAGAGAAAACAATAGTGATTCCGTTAGTAGTGGCGAGCGAACGCGGATCAGGCTAAACCGTTCCATGTGTGATAGCCGGCGGGCGTTGCATGGTCGGGGTTGTGGGACTTTCCATACCAGTTCTGCCGGGCTGGTGGGGTGTGATGTGCGCGCATAGGTGAACGGTTTTGAAAGGCCGGCCAGAGAGGGTGTTAGTCCCGTAACCGTAATGTGTTTGTACCGCCTGTGAGAGTATCCCAAGTAGTACGGGGCCCGAGAAATCCCGTGCGAATCTGTCAGGACCACCTGATAAGCCTAAATACTACCTAATGACCGATAGCGGACCAGTACCGTGAGGGAAAGGTGAAAAGTACCCCGGGAGGGGAGTGAAACAGTACCTGAAACCGTGTGCTTACAATCCGTCGGAGCCAGTCTGATTCTGGTGACGGCGTGCCTTTTGAAGAATGAGCCTGCGAGTTAGTGTTACGTCGCGAGGTTAACCCGTGTGGGGCAGCCGTAGCGAAAGCGAGTCTGAATAGGGCGTGTGAGTGGCGTGATCTAGACCCGAAGCGAAGTGATCTACCCATGGCCAGGTTGAAGCGACGGTAAGACGTCGTGGAGGACCGAACCCACTTCAGTTGAAAATGGAGGGGATGAGCTGTGGGTAGGGGTGAAAGGCCAATCAAACTTCGTGATAGCTGGTTCTCCCCGAAATGCATTTAGGTGCAGCGTTGCGTGTTTCTTGCTGGAGGTAGAGCTACTGGATGGCTAATGGGCCCTACAAGGTTACTGACGTCAGCCAAACTCCGAATGCCGGTAAGTGAGAGCGCAGCAGTGAGACTGTGGGGGATAAGCTTCATAGTCGAGAGGGAAACAGCCCAGACCACCAACTAAGGCCCCTAAGCGTGTGCTAAGTGGGAAAGGATGTGGAGTTGCCCAGACAACCAGGAGGTTGGCTTAGAAGCAGCCACCCTTAAAAGAGTGCGTAATAGCTCACTGGTCAAGTGATTCCGCGCCGACAATGTAGCGGGGCTCAAGTACACCGCCGAAGTTGTGGCATTCACATGTTGTCCTAGCCTTCGTGGTTCAGGAGTGTGGATGGGTAGGGGAGCGTCGTGTGGGCGGTGAAGCTGCGGTGTAAACCAGTGGTGGAGCCTACACGAGTGAGAATGCAGGCATGAGTAGCGAAAGACGGGTGAGAAACCCGTCCGCCGAATGATCAAGGGTTCCAGGGTCAAGCTAATCTGCCCTGGGTAAGTCGGGACCTAAGGCGAGGCCGACAGGCGTAGTCGATGGACAACGGGTTGATATTCCCGTACCGGCGAAAAACCGCCCATGCTGAGCGGGGGATACTAACTGCCCGAAACCTGCCTGACACCCCTTGTGGGTGAAGGGTTTTGGTGGAGCGCAGGACCTGATCCCGGGAGGCAAGCGTATTAACAGGTGTGACGCAGGAAGGTAGCCGAGCCGGGCGATGGTTGTCCCGGTCTAAGGATGTAGGGCGAATGGTAGGCAAATCCGCCATTCATATGGCCTGAGATCTGATGGGACCCCCGTATGGGGGGATTTGGTGATCCTATGCTGCCGAGAAAAGCATCGACGCGAGGTTTTAGCCGCCCGTACCCCAAACCGACACAGGTGATCAGGTAGAGAATACCAAGGCGATCGAGAGAATTATGGTTAAGGAACTCGGCAAAATGCCCCCGTAACTTCGGGAGAAGGGGGGCCCCAACCTTGAACACCACATTGCTGGTGGGAGGGGATCGGGGCCGCAGAGACCAGGGGGAAGCGACTGTTTACTAAAAACACAGGTCCGTGCGAAGTCGCAAGACGATGTATACGGACTGACTCCTGCCCGGTGCTGGAAGGTTAAGAGGACCGGTTAGCCGTAAGGCGAAGCTGAGAATTTAAGCCCCAGTAAACGGCGGTGGTAACTATAACCATCCTAAGGTAGCGAAATTCCTTGTCGGGTAAGTTCCGACCTGCACGAATGGAGTAACGACTTCCCCGCTGTCTCAACCATAAACTCGGCGAAATTGCAGTACGAGTAAAGATGCTCGTTACGCGCAGCAGGACGGAAAGACCCCGAGACCTTTACTATAGTTTGGTATTGGTGTTCGGAGTGGCTTGTGTAGGATAGGTGGGAGACGTTGAAGCCCGGACGCCAGTTCGGGTGGAGTCATCGTTGAAATACCACTCTGGTCACTTTGGACATCTAACTTCGGCCCGTAATCCGGGTCAGGGACAGTGCCTGATGGGTAGTTTAACTGGGGCGGTTGCCTCCTAAAAAGTAACGGAGGCGCCCAAAGGTTCCCTCAGCCTGGTTGGCAATCAGGTGTCGAGTGTAAGTGCACAAGGGAGCTTGACTGTGAGAGAGACATCTCGAGCAGGGACGAAAGTCGGGACTAGTGATCCGGCGGTACATTGTGGAATGGCCGTCGCTCAACGGATAAAAGGTACCTCGGGGATAACAGGCTGATCTTGCCCAAGAGTCCATATCGACGGCATGGTTTGGCACCTCGATGTCGGCTCGTCGCATCCTGGGGCTGGAGTAGGTCCCAAGGGTTGGGCTGTTCGCCCATTAAAGCGGTACGCGAGCTGGGTTTAGAACGTCGTGAGACAGTTCGGTCCCTATCCGCTGCGCGCGCAGGAAATTTGAGAAGGGCTGTCCTTAGTACGAGAGGACCGGGACGGACGAACCTCTGGTGTGTCAGTTGTACTGCCAAGTGCACCGCTGATTAGCTACGTTCGGATGGGATAACCGCTGAAAGCATCTAAGCGGGAAGCTCGCTTCAAGATGAGATTTCCATACACCCTCGGGTGTGAGAGGCCCCCAGCCAGACCACTGGGTTGATAGGCCGGATGTGGAAGCGAGGACTAACGACTCGTGAAGCTGACCGGTACTAATAGGCCAACAACTTACACCACACAGAACATACAAACTCTGCTTGCGTCCACTATGTGGTTCCCAACCAACAACCCCCAACACCACGGGTTAATGGCACGGAACCAACAACTACATACAACAACACCACAATGTTGTAACCACAAAGACTTCCCACCCCCGGCATCAGACCCGGGCGGACGGGTACAAGGGTTACGGCGGTCATAGCGTGGGGGAAACGCCCGGTCCCATTCCGAACCCGGAAGCTAAGACCCACAGCGCCGATGGTACTGCACCCGGGAGGGTGTGGGAGAGTAGGTCACCGCCGGAACATCATTAACTGGTCGAGGCCCCAACCACCACATGGTTGGGGCCTCCCACATTTAACAACCACCCACCACCACCCAGAATCCCCAGCCCACCTCCGGCGGGTAAAACACCAACCCCCGCTCACCTTTGACGGCTCTTCGTGGTTGATGGTGAAACAGGTTCGTGTCTTGAAAGCTGAAGGGCTCGTAGCCCTGCTGTGATGGATGTTCTCTACGCATTCATCAAGTCAGGAGCTACGAGCCTTGATCGAGCCTACTTCGCCGCGCCCCGATGCTGCCACCGCAATTTTCAACCTGCCCGACTACCGCGTCACCGATACTGAGATCCTCGCTTTCGGGCAGCGCCGGATCCAAGTCGTGGCCACCGCCGAGGCCGGCTGCCCATCCTGCGGCGTCATCAGCACCCGCGTTCATTCCCGCCGGCCACAACGCCTGCGTGACATCCCCGTCGCCGGGCCGGTCGAAGTGGTCTGGGCCAAGCGGAGATTCTTCTGCGATGAGTACCTGTGCCCGCGCCAGACATTCACCGAGGAAACAACCCAGGTCCCGCGCCGGGCACGGTCCACCCATCGGCTCCGTGAGGCCCTGGTTGCCGCCGTCATCGGATCCGGCAGGGCAGCCGCCGAGGCCGCCGCTTCTTTCGGAGTCTCATGGTGGCTCGTGCAGCGGGCCCTGGACTCTGCGGCGCTGACGCTGCCCGATGTCGACGCCCTTGCACCGCGGATGCTCGGCATCGATGAACATCGCTACCGGTCCGTGCGGTTCTTCCGCGACCCGGCCACCAAGGCCTGGAAACGCTACGAACCATGGATGACCACCATCGTCGATCTTGACACCGGACAAGTCCTAGGGATCGTTGACGGCCGCGACAGTGAGGGCGTCGGGGACTGGCTTTTCGCCCGTCCGCTCGAATGGCGCCTGGGCGTGCAGGTCGTTGCCATCGACCCATCCGCCGCTTTCCGCAAAGCCCTGCGGATGTGGCTGCCACGCACCGCTGTCTCAGTCGATGCATTTCACCTGGTCAAGCTTGGCAACGACATGCTCACCGAAGTCCGGCAGCGCCTCACGCAGCAGGTTCATGGCCGGCGGGGACGCGCCATCGACCCGGTATGGGCAAATCGGCGACTGCTCCTGCGGGCCGGGGACACACTCTCGGACCGGGCACGGAACAGGCTCAGCACCGTGTTCGACACCGACGACGCCACCGGGAAGTTGCAGGCCGCGTGGCTGGTCAAGGAACAGCTCCGCGCCCTGCTGACCACCGGGTCCCTCGCCCACGCGGCCGCCGCGAAAGACCAGCTTCAGACACTGGTTGTCAAAGCCGCGCAGCCCGAAACCAACCGGCTCTGGCGGACGGTCTGCCGCTGGTGGAAAGAGATCGAAGTGCTCATCGTCACCGGTGCGACAACCGCGAAAGTGGAAGCCAACAACACCGCGATCAAGCACATAAAGAGGACCGGCCGGGGATTCACCAACGCACGCAACTACAAAACGCGTATCCTGTTGCGCAGTGCCGCCAGAACAGCGGCATGAACATCCTTCACGGCAGAACATTCACCACGAACCGTGAAGAGCCCCTTTGACGGCTCTTCGCGGTTGATGGGGAATTGAGTTCGTGTCGTTGAAGACAAAGGGGCCCGTGGCCCTGTTGGGATGAGTGTGTCTAAGCATTCAACCTGGAACAGGACCACGAGCCTTGAACGAGCCTACCGGGGTCGCAGCCGATGCTGCCACCATCCTCTTCAACCTGCCCGACTACCGTGTCATCTCCACGACCATGTCCGCTGGCCGCCGTCAGGTCATCGTCGAAACTGACGCGCTACCGGGCTGCCCGAGCTGTGGGGTCATTGCCTCCCGGCGGAAGGAACGCCGCCTTCAACGGCTCCGCGATATTCCCGTCGCCGGGCCGGTGGACGTGCTCTGGTCCAAGTACCGCTGGTACTGCGAAGAGTCAGCGTGCGACCGGCTCTCGTTCTTCGAATCCACGCCGCAAGTGCCGCGCCGTGCCCGGTCGACGAGCCGGCTGCGGGACCAGCTCGTGGACGCGGTCATTCGCTCCGGCAGGGCTTTCTCGGAGACAGCTGCCGGCTTCGCCGTGTCCTGGTGGATGGTCCGGGCTGCGGTGACCGAGGCCTGCCTGCTGCGGCTGCCCGACGTGGACAAGCTCAGTCCGCGGATGCTGGGCATTGATGAACACCGGTTCCGGTCCGTGCGCTACTTCCAGGACCCGACCACGAAGGCGTGGACACGGTTCGAGCCGTGGATGACAACCATCGTGGATCTGGAGACCGGCCAAGTCCTCGGCGTGGTCGACGGCCGAGACCACAAGGGCGTCGGGGACTGGCTGTTCGCCCGGCCCCTGCAGTGGCGGCTGGCCGTGCAGGTCGTCGCAATCGACCCCTCCGCGGCGTTCCGCAAAGCCTTACGGATGTGGCTTCCCCGCACTGCTGTCGCCGTCGATCACTTCCACCTGATCTCGCTGGCCAACCAGGCAATGACTGAGACCAGGCAGAACCTCTCCCAACAGGTCAAGGGCCGCCGCGGCAGGGCCATCGACAAGGCCTGGGCCCACCGCATGCTCCTGCTGCGCGGCGGTGACACCCTCACGTGTAGGGCCGCCCTCCGACTCGAGGAAGTGTTCGCCCTGGACGATCCAACCGGCACCCTCCAGGCCGTCTGGAAGGTCAAGGAACAACTCCGCGCCCTGTTGCGCACCGGCTCCCTGGAGGACGCCGCGGCGGCCAAGCAGGTACTCGAGGAGCTGGTCAAGGAAGCCGCACGGCCGGAGACGAACAGGCTGTACCGTACAGTCTGCCGGTGGTGGAAGGAGATCGAGGTGCTGATCATTACCGGCGCCACGACAGGCAAGGTCGAGGCGAACAACACCGCAATCAAGAACATCAAACGAACCGCCCGCGGGTACCGCAACGCCGCCAACTACAAATCGGTTATTCTCTTGAGAAGTGCCGTCAGGACGGCGGCATGACGCTCATTCCAGGGATCCATTTCCCCACGAACCGCGAAGAGCCCCTTTGACGGGTAAGCGATCAACCCCCGCTCACCTCTGTCCATGCCCCGTGAGCGGGGGCCGGGGGAGAACCTGCCAGATGTGAGCGGGGGCCGGGGGAAAACCTGCCAGACGTGAGCGGGCGTCGGGGGAGAACCTGCCAGACGTGAGCGGGCGTCGGGGGAGAACCCGCCAGAAGCGAGCGGGCGTCGGGGGAAAACCTGCCAAAAGTGAGCGGGCGTCGGGGGAGAGTAGGAAATAGGGGCTGCGGATTGTTGAACAATCTGAGTTTTTAGGGCATTCTTGAAGGACACCAATCCGAGACGGAGATCACAATGCCCAGCATCGACCTGAACAGCGACGTCGGCGAGTCCTTTGGGAACTGGTCCTTCGGCGATGACGCCGCCATTTTTGAAAGCGTGTCCAGTGCCAACGTGGCGTGCGGCTTCCACGCTGGCGACCCTGTGGGCATTATGGCCACGTGCCAGGCAGCCGTGAAGGCCGGCGTCACCGTCGGCGCCCACCCGGGCTACCGGGACTTGGCAGGATTCGGCCGTCGCTTCGTGGACATGACCCCCGCAGAGTTGACTGCTGACGTCGTCTACCAGATCGGCGCCGTCCAGGCCGTGGCTCTCGCCGCCGGGACCGCCGTACGCTACGTCAAGCCCCACGGCGCCCTGTACAACACGATCGTGAACCACCCGCAGCAGGCCGGCGCCGTCGTCGCCGCCATCCTCGCCGTGGACCCCACCCTCCCCCTCATGGTTCTCCCCAACTCCGAAATCCAGCGCCAGGCCGACGCCGCCGGGCTGCGGACCGTCGCCGAAGCCTTCGCTGACCGTGCCTACAACCCGGACGGCACCCTGGTCTCCCGGCGGGAAGCCGGCTCCGTGCTGCATGAGGTTGATGACGTCGTCGAACATGTCCTGCGCCTGGCCGGCGACGGCGTGGTCCGTGCCACCGACGGATCGCTGGTCCCTGTCAAGGCCGAAAGCATCTGCCTGCACGGCGATACCCCCGGCGCCGTGGCGATGGCTGCCGCCGTCCGCTCCGCGCTGGAGAACGCCGGCATCCAGATCCAAAGCTTCGCCTAGCCATGACCGCCATCCAGCAGCAGGCCAGTAAGGCCACGCATGCGGAAGTAACCGGCATCCGCCCCGCAGGGGACCGGGCCATCCTGATTGAGCTCTCGTCCCTCGACGCCGTGCTCAGCCTCCAGGCCCAGTTGACCGCACACCCGCAGCCGGGCCAAATCGACGTCATTGCTGCCGCCGCCACAGTCCTGGTCACCGCGGAATCATCGCAGGCTATAGGGGCTCTTGCCGCGCACGTCCGCGGCCTTGACCTCGACGCGCCTGCGGAAATCCAGAGCGCGCTGGTTACCATCGATGTGGTGTACGACGGCGAGGACCTGGACGAGGTCGCGTCGCTCACCGGCCTGGGCCGTGAGGCAGTGGTGGCCGCCCATACAGGCCAGCTTTGGACTGCCGCCTTCGCTGGCTTCGCACCGGGCTTCGCCTACCTCACCGGCGAAAACCCCAGCCTGGAGGTTCCCCGACGCCGGTCACCCCGAACCGCTGTGCCCGCCGGCGCCGTCGCCCTGGGCGGTGCCTATTCGGCGGTTTACCCGCGGCAGTCACCGGGCGGCTGGCAGCTGATCGGCCGCACGGACGCCGTGATGTGGGACCTCGGACGGGAGGACCCCGCCCTGATCCGGCCCGGCGATACCGTCAGGTTCAACGCGGTCCGGGCCCAGGCCATTGTGACGGCGGGGCAGCAGGCAGAAACCCGCCAGCCGGCAGAAGACCAGCCGGCAGAAGAGGAGTTCCCGGCAGGAGAAGGCGCGGGCCTCATCGTCCGGAAGCCAGGCCTGCAGGCCACCATCCAGGACCTGGGCCGCCCCGGCTTCGCGTCCTTGGGCGTCAGCAGCGCCGGCGCAATGGACCGCGGAGCCCTGCGCCGCGCCAACCGCCTGGTGGGCAACCGCGAAGGCGCAGCGGGAATCGAACTCCTCTTCGGCGGACTCGAGCTGGAAGCCCTCACCGACCAGGTCCTTGCCGTGACCGGCGCGGAGGTTCCGCTGGAGATCACGCCGGCCAGCAAAGGAGGCACGACGCCGGCACGGCACCCAGAGTGCGACGCCCCCTTCGCGCTGCTGGCGGGGGAGATGCTCAAAGTAGGGAACGCGACGAGGGGGCTGCGGTCCTACCTGGGGGTCCGCGGCGGAATCGGCGGCCCTGGAGCCTTGGGCAGCCGTTCCACGGACACCATGTCAGGCGTTGGCCCTAATCTGCTCGAGGCCGGCACCGTCCTGCCCGTGGAGCCGGCCAATCCGGGCAGCGTGGTGGGCCACCCGGAGGTGTCACCCCTCCCGGAGTCGGACCAGGCCACCGTGCTTCGGGTGGTTCCCGGACCAAGGCAGGACTGGTTCAGCTCCGAAACCCTGCAGGACTTCCTCAAACAGGAGTGGACCGTGACGCCGCAGTCCAACCGCATCGGCCTGCGACTGAAGGGCCAGTCACTCAGCCGCAGCCGCGACGGCGAACTGTCCAGCGAAGGAACCGTCCGCGGCGCCGTGCAGGTGCCGCCCGAAGGGCAGCCCGTGCTCTTCCTCTCCGACCACCCGGTGACAGGCGGTTATCCGGTGATTGCCGTCGTCGTCCACGCGGACCTGGACAAGGCCGCCCAACTTCCGCCGGGCACCACCGTGCGGTTCGCCGCTGCACCACCTTCGGCAGCACTGCCCGAAACACTTAAGGAAAGCTCCCATGCGTAAAGTCCTCATTGCCAACCGCGGCGAAATCGCCGTCCGGATCGCCCGGGCCTGCGACGACGCAGGCCTGGAAAGCGTGGCCGTGTATGCGGACCCCGACGCCGACGCGCTCCACGTCCAAGCCGCCACGGAGGCCTACTCGCTGGCAGGATCCAAGCCCCAGGAGACCTACCTGGACATCGAAAAGATCCTGGCCGTCGCGGCGAAGAGCGGCGCCGACGCCGTCCACCCCGGCTACGGCTTCCTGTCCGAAAACGCCGCCTTCGCCCAGGCCGTCATGGATGCCGGCCTGACCTGGATCGGCCCCTCCCCGGAAACCATCCGGCTGCTGGGCGACAAGGTCAGCGCCCGCGAGGTGGCGGTCCGCGCCGGCGCCCCGCTGGCTCCGGGCAGCGACGGTCCGGTGGACAGTGCTGAAGAGGTGCGCGCCTTCGCCGAACAGGTGGGCCTGCCGGTGGCCATCAAGGCCGCCTTCGGCGGGGGCGGCCGCGGCCTCAAGGTGGTCCGGAACCTGGCCGACATCGAGGAAAGCTTCGACTCCGCCGTCCGCGAATCCCTGGCGGCCTTTGGCCGCAGCGAATGCTACGTGGAGAAGTTCCTGGACCGGCCCCGCCACGTTGAGGCCCAGGTCATCGCGGATACGCACGGCAACGTGGTGGTGGTGGGCACGCGGGACTGCTCGCTGCAGCGCCGCCACCAGAAGCTCGTGGAAGAGGCTCCTGCGCCGTTCCTCACCCCCGAACAGCGCGCGGAAATCCATGCCTCGGCAAAGGCCATTTGCCGTGAGGCAGGCTATGTCGGCGCGGGTACCGTGGAGTACCTGCTGGACGGCAGCGGCTTCCTCAGCTTCCTGGAGGTCAACACCCGCCTGCAGGTGGAGCATCCCATCACCGAGGAAACCTCGGGCGTGGACCTGGTGGCCGCCCAGTTGGCCATCGCGGCAGGGGAGAAGCTTCCCATCCTGGCGGATCCGGAACCCCGCGGCCACGCCTTCGAGTTCCGCATCAATGCTGAGGATCCGGGCCGCGGCTTCCTGCCGTCCCCAGGCGCGGTAACGGAGTTTGAGGTGCCAACCGGACCGGGGATCCGCCTGGACACCGGGGTCCGCGCGGGGTCCGTGGTGCCCGGACAGTTCGATTCCCTGCTGGCCAAGCTGGTGGTCACCGGCGCCGACCGGCAGCAGGCCCTCCGTCGCGCCCGCCGTGCCCTCCGCGAGTTCCGCATCGGCGGCCTGGCCACCGTGCTGCCCTTCCACCGCGCGGTGGTGGATGCCCCGGACTTCACCGGCACGGATGCCCTGGGGGTCTACACCACCTGGATCGAAAACGAGTTCACCACCTCCCTCGACGCGGATCCGGCGTTCAGCCCCGCCGCTCCGGAGGAACCCCGCCGGACCATCGGCATCGAGGTGGACGGCAAGCGGATGGAGCTGGGGCTGCCCAAGGCGCTGCTGGATTCGCTGCTCGACGGCGGCGGCCGCCGGTCTGCGGACGCTCCGGAGAGCCACGCGGAGACCCAGGCGGAGAAGAACGACGGCGACCTGCTGGCAACCATGGCCGGCACCGTGGTGAAGTGGCTGGCGGCGCCGGGGTCCAGCGTTGAGGAGGGGGAGACGGTGCTGGTGCTCGAGGCCATGAAGATGGAGACCGCCGTGGCCGCCCATCGTGCCGGCACCCTCGGTGAGCTGTACGCTGCCGCCGGAGACGCCGTCGGGCCCGGGCAGGTGCTCACCACCATTTCCTGACGCACCTCACAAGGGCATCCGCGCAAACACGCGGCACACTGCGAGGCTGAACCAGAGCTGGAGGTCGTGGAACCTGTCCCGGAGCAGGTGGCCGGTGAAGAGGCCGGACGGTTCCTGGTGTGCGGCCAGCCAGTCGCGCGCCTGGTCGGTTTCGTCCGACCTGAACCCGGGCCGGATGATGCTGATGGCGTCGAGGGCGGAAACGAGGTCTGTCATCCAGAAAGGAAAGCTGAACTCGGTCCAGTCGGCGGCCCGGCCCTTGTCCGGATAGGCGTCCGGCTCGAAGAAGCGGGCCGCCAGCAATTCCGCAGCCTTTTGTGCGGAGGTGCTTTCGCGGTGCCCGGGATGTGCCGCGTATGCCCTGAGCACGATCCCGGTGATCAGATGCGAGAACGGCTGCGCCGGGTCGCCGGCGATGGTCTGCGGCTCGTCGAGGGCGTCAAGTTTCCTACCCCGCGTACGGAGCGGAAGTGCCCAGCCGCCGTCGTCCTGCCGCGACGCCTCAAGCCAGTCGAACGCCCGTTCCACGCGCGGATCCTCACCGTACCCCGCTTTGCTCAGGAGCCCGATGAGGGCCGCAGTGTAGTTGGGGGACACCTGGTTGCCGTAGATTCCGCGGAGATCACCTTGGGCGGATTGGTGTGCGAGCACATAGCCGGCGGCTCCGGCGAGAGCCGGATGCCGGTGCGTGAACCCGAACATGTCGACGAGGAACCCGAGTTGCCGGTAGGTCTCCAGCAGGTCGTAATCGGTGCTGGCACGGGGCCGTCTTCCCGGATAGGTCCAGGACCCGTTCGCCGCCTGGCGCCGCACGATCCTGCGGGGGATCGGCAGATCCCAGATTGCCTCGTCAGGCGTCTGTGCCCGGGCGGGTGGCAGCCCTGCCGGCCTGGAGGCCAACTCACGGACGGCCCAGGAGCGCACCGCGGGGTGCCCGCTCGACAGCAGCGGGGCGATCGGGTCGAAACGCAGGCCGTCAAGCCACGTCATGCTCACCATGATGGCGGAATCCCTCCGGTGCGGACAGGGGACCGGTGCCCTGCCGTTATCGTGGTGCCATGACGTTTGACGAGGTACTGGCCGATCTCCAAGCCCAGGCCAGGACCACAAAGCACGCCGAGACCGGCCTTTGGGTGGCCGCCCAGCTGCGCAGCCGGATCGAGGCCGGCCTGCTCAAGCCCGGATCCAAACTCGCGGAGGAAGCCCTCCGCGAGGCCCTTGGCGTGTCCCGCAATACCCTGCGTGAGGCGTTCACGGCGTTGCATGCCGAGCACATCGTCACCCGCATCCCCAACCGCGGCGTGTTCGTGGCCCACCCCACCCCGGACGACATCCGCGAAATCTACCGGGTGCGCCGCTTCCTGGAACCGGCCGCGGTGCTGTGGTCCGGCGAGACCTCCATCGAGCCGCTGCCGACCATCATCAAGGCGGCCAGGGCTGCCGCCGCGGAAGGGGACATCCCCGGAATGGCCGGCGCCAACCAGGACTTCCACCGTGCCATCGTGAACCGGGCCGGCAGCGAGCGGCTCAACAGCCTCATGGAACAGGTCCTGGCCGAGATGCGGCTCGTGTTCCACTCCATGGCCGCCAACCCGGCCTTCCATGAGCCCTACGTGGAGGACAACGCGCACATCGTGGAACTGCTGGAGGCGGGAGACAAAGCCGCGGCAGCGGACTTCCTGGCCACTTACCTGGACCGCGCCGAAGCCCAGCTGCTGGACGCCGTCGGCCGCTGAATCAAGCCCCTCTCAAAAGGGGTTGCAGGATTGTTGAACAAAAAGCTATGCTTTAGATCACACCGTTGTTCTGCAGCTCACTTAACTCTGCAGTTCCAACGCACCGGGGCTCCCGCCCCTCGGCGCCGTCATCACCAACTGACCAACCTCACTGACGCGCCGGCCCCCATTTTGAAAGACCCTTCACGGGTCCCCTGGGAAGGGATAGTCATGCTTGTACTCATCGGGGTGCTGCTGGTGATCGTTGGCTTCGCCATCCGCCTGAACCCCCTGATTGTCGTCACCGTCGCCGGCATCGTCACCGCACTGCTGGGCGGCATGAACCCCGCGCAGATCCTTGATGCCTTCGGCACCGGCTTTGCCAGCAGCCGCTCGGTCACCATCTTCGTGGCGGTGCTGCCGGTGGTGGGCATCATCGAGTTCTTCGGGCTGCAGGAGCATGCCAAGGTCCTCATCGGCCGACTGGCCAAGCTGACCGCGGGCCGCGTGCTCATCGGTTACCTGGCTGTCCGCCAGATCACCGCCGCCGTGGGCCTGAACAGCATCGGCGGCCACGCCCAGACCGTCCGTCCGCTGGTGTTCCCCATGGCTGAGGGCGCCGCGCTGCGCCGCTACGGCCACGTGCCGGAAAAGATCAGCGAGAAGATCAAGGGCCATTCCGCCGGTGCGGACAATGTGGGCGTGTTCTTCGGCGAGGACGTGTTCGTGGCCGTCGGCTCCATCCTGCTGATCACCACGTTCGTTGACACCACGTACCACCTCCATCTGGAGCCGCTCCAGCTGGCCCTGTGGGCCATCCCCACCGCCATCGCAGCGTTCCTCATCCACGGCTTCCGGCTCCTGCGCCTGGACAAGCAGCTGGACAAGGAATACCGCGAGTACGAGCTCACCGCCCCGAAGGAAGCCGCAGGAGAAGCCAAATGATCAACGTTGAAGCCGTCTACTGGCTGATCGGCATTCTGTTCGTCGCGTGGGCATCGCTGATTGCCGCCGACACCAACCACCCCCGCCGCTGGGGCAGCTCCGCCTTCTGGGGCATCCTGGGCCTGTGCTTCTTCTACAGCACCTGGGTCCAGGCAGGCACCGCGCCCGGCTGGATCCTGGGCGTCGCAGTCCTGGTCCTGGTGGTGCTGGCCTCCACCGGCCTCCTGGGCCACGGCAAGCACCGCACGTCCACCGGCCCCGAGCGCGAGTCCTACGCCAAGCGCTTCGGCAACAAGCTGTTCATCCCGGCCCTTACGCTGCCGCTGGTCACCGTGATCCTGGTGCTGGCTGCACCCGTGCTGAACATCGGCGGCACCCCGCTGCTCGACCCCAAGAACACCACGCTGGTGGCCCTGGCCATCGGCGCCGTGGCCGCCGTCATCGTCGCCCTTGTGATCCTCAAGCCAAAGAACCCGGCGACGCCCATCTTCGAAAGCCGCCGCATCCTGGAATCGATCGGCTGGGCTGCGCTGCTGCCGCAGATGCTCACCACGCTGGGCATCCTCTTCACCAAAGCCGGCGTGGGCACCGCCGTGGGCAACCTGGCCTCAGGCCTGCTGCCCAAGGGCTCACTGATCGCCGGCGTGCTGGTCTACTGCATCGGCATGTTCCTGTTCACGGTGCTCATGGGCAACGGCTTCGCGGCTTTCCCCATCATGACCGCGGCGATTGGCTGGCCCGTGCTGGTGCAGACCTTCCACGGCGATCCCGCCATCATCTTCGCCATCGGCATGCTGGCCGGCTTCTGCGGCACGCTCTGCACCCCGATGGCCGCCAACTTCAACCTGGTGCCGTCCGCACTGCTGGAGATGAACAACAAGTACGGCGTCATCACGGCGCAAGTGGGCACGGCCATCCCGCTGCTGGCGGTGAACATCGCCCTGATGTACTTCCTGGCCTTCCACTAAACCTCTTCGCCGACCCCGGCTTTCTAAGGAGCATGATGGACAACGACCTCCGCGTACAGGCGGCCCCGGACTACGCGGCCGTGGTGCTGGGCAACCTCTCCGAGCCCTACCCGCACTCGGCGCACCACACGCAGGTGTCGGCCGAGGACCGGCCCACCCCGGAGCAAATCCACCCCGCGTTCTACACCTCCTTCGACTGGCACTCCTGCGTGCACATGCACTGGCTGGGGGCCAGCCTGCTGGGCGGCACCCCCGGGTCACCCCTTGGCGGGGCTGCACCGGAAGGAGCGTCCGACGACGGCCCGGCGGCCTGGGTGGATAGCCTCACAGAGGCGTCGCTCCGGGAAGCCCTGGGCGCCAACCTCACGCCGGCCAAGCTGGCCGTGGAGCGGGACTACCTGCTGGCTAATCCGTCCTGGGAACGGCCCTACGGCTGGGCATGGCTGATGCGGCTGGCCGCGACGTGCTCTGCGTCCGCCGATGCGCAGTTGCGTGAGTGGGGCACTGCGCTGGAACCGCTGGTGGATGCCGTGGCGGACCTCAGCGCTGCGTGGATGCAGAAGGCCCAGTACCCCGTGCGCCACGGGCTGCACACCAACGCCGCATTCGGCGTGGGCTACATGCTGGACGCGTTCCGGTCACTGGGCCGCGTTGATGCTGCAAAGGCGTGCGAGGAAGCGGCACGTGGCTGGTTCGGTAACGACCGCGACTGGCCGGGCGACTGGGAGCTCAGCGGCCAGGATTTCCTGTCCGCCGGACTCAGCGAGGCGGACCTGATGCGCCGCGTGCTGTCCGCGGACGAGTTCGCCGAGTGGTTCGCCGGGTTCCTCCCGGGGCTTTCCGCGGAGTCGCGCATCCTGCAGCCGGTAAGCGTCACCGATGAAACCGACGGCTACCTGGTGCACCTGCACGGGCTGAACCTGACCCGGGCCGGGCAGGTTGCCCGGATCATCGCCACGCTTCGGGAATCCGGCAGCGCCGAGGCATCCGCCGCCGCTGCCGTCCTGGTCGAGGCGCTGGATCCGCTGCTGAAAGCCGGACTCCACGGGCTGGAGAGCGGCGACTTCATGTCCACCCACTGGCTGGCCAGCTTCGCTTGGGACGTGCTGGGATCCGTGGCGGATTTGGACTGATTCTTTCCTGGCGGTGTATCCCTTGTGGGGTCCGCCGGCGTCAACGGCCCCCTCAGAACGGAGCAGTCATACTCCGTTCCGAGGGGGCTGTTTATGCATCCGGGAGTACCGCCGCGTTAGTCTTGCTGCACCACGCTGGGGGCGTGACCTGGGAGCAGCGGGCAGGGTTGTAATGAGCTGACCGTCCGCCCGCGAGCCAGAGGAAGCCGATGCGCCAGCACTCCAGCACCTGCCCGTCAGACCCTGCGATGGCAGGGAAAGCAGCCACGCCCAGGCCTCGAAGGAAGCGGGCCAGGCATCCGCGGCTGGCGGTGGGGGACAGGGTCCGCTTCGCCGAAGGAACCCTGGCCGGCACCGGCGTCGTGGACGCCGTGACCTCCGACTACTCCATCATCTGGGTATGGACCGACGAGGGCCAGGGCCGGCGGATGTTCGTGCAGGGTTACGGCAGCATTGTGTCCGCGCTGTCGGAAGAGGCTGCGGAACAAGAGGACGCTGTAGCCGCCTGCTGACCAGCTAACCGCCGAGCCGTTCCGACTCATCCGCGGCACGCCGCCTGCGCCGCTCATCCGCCTGGAGGATGCCGTCGCGGACCGCGGCGCGGACCACTCCGTACAGGATGTAGAAGAAGACCGCGCCGACGAGCGCAAGCAGGACAAGCCCGGTCGCGTTACCCATCAGTTCGCTCCTCCTCCGGCCAGTACGGCTGAGCGGACGCCGCCGCCTGACGCAAGGTCCCGCCGTCGAGCCTGATGGACGTTTCCTGCAGGCCGAAGTCGGTCCATTGGGCAACCAGCCGCAGGTCGCCGGCAGGCGGCAGCGGCCACAGCCAGAGCGTGCCGCTGCCGGAGAACTCCGCATCGCCCCCGCCGCCCCCGCCGCCGTTCAGGGCGAGGACGGGAGGCTCCGGACTGGTGCCCGGCTCCAATAACCCGTAGGGTACCTGGCTGCCGGTGCTGGCCTTTGAACCATCGGGAAATTCGACGCCGAACAGGAGTCCGCCCTGCCGGCCACTGCCACGGATGCCCCTGCCGGGCTGGAAGAACAGCGGCTGCAAATCGTCCCAGTCCTCATCGGACTGATCGGTCCGGCGGAAGAGCCAGGACAGGCTGAACAGGCACCCGGTAGAGAACACCTCGGCGCCCTTGACTGCCACCACCATTCCCGGCGTCCGGCTCACGAACCTGCCCAGATGGACAACGGCAGGCAGTTCATAGGCGGGTGCAGCCACCCAAGGGGGCGGGACGTGCCTGGTTCCCCGCGGCCGGGGCGGCAGGGGAGGGACGGGAAAATCCTGGAAGAACGTCATCGGTGGTCCTTGGGTCCGTTGGCTGCGACCGACCAGCGGAACAAGCGGCAGCGCCGCCCTGGATCCCCCAATCCGTCCTTGCCCGGCCAGTCTAGCGGGGATGCCTCAAGGCCTGGTTGCCTCCTCGAGGATTTCCAGCAGGTGGCGGTAGGAGCGGCCGGTCGCCTTGGACATCCCCAGTTCGCAGGTGCGGTTGGTGGAGGCGTAGGCGTCGAACTGTCGCTCGTTGATCTCGCGGGCCTGCCGGTCCGTGGCGGAGTCGGTCAGTTCCGGATGGAGCAGGCCGCGGTCGCCCGCGAACGCGCAGCAACCCCAGTTCAGCGGCACGAACACATCGTCCGTAACAGCCCCCGCGATCTCGAGCAGGGCCGGGTTTGTCCCCAGCTGCGTGGATGAGCACGTGGGATGCAGGGCGATGGAACCCAGCGGGGCAGTCACCGTGAGCTTCCCAAGGACGTGTTCGTGCACGAACTCCACCGAGTCAACAAAGCGCAGCCCGGCGTACCGCTCCTCGCCCGCAGCCGCAAGGCGCTTCATCGTGTCCAGGCCCTCCGTGCAGGACGCGGCGTCGCACACCACCGGCAGCTCGCCCCGGCCGCTGGCCTCGTACAACTGGTCCAGGACCTTGGAGCTCATGGCCTCGTAGCCCTGGGAAAAGCCCTTCGACTTCCACGGCGTGCCGCAGCACAGGCTCTCGATGCCGTCCGGAACGGTGACCGGCACGCCGGCGCGGTCGCAGAGGTCCAGGAAGGCCTGGGCCGAGCCCTTCGCGGCGCCGCCTGCAGCATCCGCCGGGCCGAACATCGTTCCGATGCAGGCGGGGAAGAACACGGCGACGCTGTCCGGGTCCGGCCGCGCGCTGCGCCTGGAACCCCCGCCGGGCAGCACGGTGGAGTAGGCGGGCACCGCTTCCGTGCCCAGCAGGGCGCGGCCGACGGCGGTCGCGGCCTTTGGCAGCGGCGCCGGCATGGCCTTGGCTACAGTCAGGGCCAGCCCGCCGGCGGCGGTCACGGTGCCCCAGTTTTCGGCGGCCTTGTTCCAGCCGGCCGCCGCGACGGTGTTGGCGTTTTCCTTGCGCAGCCGCCGCACCAGGTCCCCGGTGTTGATCAGCACCGGGCAGGCGGTGACGCACATGCCGTCCGCTGCGCAGGTCTGCACGCCGTCGTAGTCATAGTCCTTGCGCAGGTTGGCGGCGAGGGCGTGGTCGCCGCGTTGCTCAGCGGCAGCAATGTCGCGCCGAAGCACGATGCGTTGGCGCGGAGTAAGCGTGATGTCCTTGCTGGGGCAGACCGGTTCGCAGTACCCGCACTCGACGCAGCGGTCCACTTCCTCCTCGACGGTGGGGGCCACCTTCAGGTTCTCGATGTAGGAGAGTGGTTCGTCGGCGAGCAGCACGCCCGGGTTCATGAGGTTGGGCGGGTCGATCAGCCGCTTGATTTCCTGCATGACCGCATAGAGCTCGTCGCCGTATTGGCGGCGGACGAAGGGCGCCATGATGCGCCCGGTGCCGTGCTCGGCCTTGAGTGAACCGCCCGCGCCGAGGACCAGGTCCACCATCTCGTCGGTGAAGGCCTGGTAGCGCAGCAGCTGGGCCGGATCGTCGAAGCGCTCGTTGAGCATGAAGTGGACGTTCCCGTCCTTCGCGTGCCCGAAGATCACCGATTCCTTGTAATGGTGCTCGTGGAAGAGCCGAGTCAGTTCGCCGCAGGTGTCCGCGAGGGCGGGAACCGGGACAACGATGTCCTCCAGCAGTGCGTTGGTTCCCGAGGGGCGTGCGCCGGCGACAGCCGTGTACAGGCCCTTGCGGACGTGCCAGAGGGCTGCCCGGTCTTTCGGGTCCGTGGTCAGCGTGAAGGGCGCGGCCACGTCCAGCGAGTCGAACAGCGGCTGCGAGCCTGCGCGCTTGCCGGACAGCTCGGCGGCGTCCGAGCCCTGGTGTTCCACCAGCAGCGCAGCATGTCCCTGGACCGGCAAGGTACTGATCGCAGCGGGGGTGTCGGCGGCAGCCTGGGCCACCTTCAACGCTGCCGCGTCCATGAGTTCGATGGTGGCAAGGCCGGTGGCAACCAGGTCCGGCAGGGCAGCCGTGGCCGCATCGAGGGTGTTGAAGACCAGGAGCCCCGTGGCAACGGCCGGTTTGACCTCGACGGTGCGGAAGACGGCCTCGGCCACGAAGCCGAGGGTCCCCTCGCTGCCGATCATCAGGTGCATCAGGATATCGGCCGGGCGTTCGTAATCCAGGAAGGAGTTCACGCCGTAGCCCATGGTGTTCTTCATCGAGAACAGTGAGCGGATCATGCGGACCGACTCGTCGTTCCCCACCACCCGGCGGCGCAGCCTCAGCAGCCCTTCGTGGAGTTCCGGTTCCAGCTCACGCAACCGCCGGTCGGCATCGGCGTCGGCGGTGTCGATGACCGTGCCCGAGGGCAGCACCAGCACCATTGATTCCAGCGTCCGGTAGGTGTTGAACTCGGTGCCGCACGCCATCCCGGAGGAGTTGTTGGCGATGACCCCGCCCACGGTACAGGCGATTTCGCTGGCGGGATCCGGCCCGAGCTTACGCCCGAAGGCGGCCAGCCGGGCGTTGACGCTGCGCACGGTGGCGCCGGGCTGCACACGGACCCGGGCGCCGCCGTCGAGCACCTCCACGCCGCGGAAATGCTGGCGGGTGTTGATCAGCAGGCTGTCACTCAGGGCCTGGCCCGACAGGCTTGTGCCGCCGGACCGGAAGGTGGCGGGAAGCCCAAGCTCCCGGCTGCGCCGCAGCAGGGCACCGACGTCGGCGGCATTACGCGGAGTGGCCACCCCCTGGGGAACGAGGAGGTAGTGCGAGGCGTCGTGGGCCATGGCATGGCGGTCCAGGTCCCGCGTGCTGACGGTATCCAGCCCCAGCTGTTCGATGGGGGATTCGGCTCCTGCCGTTGCTGTTCGCATGCGTAACTCCAAAAAACTTAGGTGATGGTGTGGGGCCGGGGCGTCGTGGCGTCCCCTGCCCGCTGGTAGAACCATTCGATGTGCTCGCGCAGCAGGCGCGCGGCGAGTCCGCCGTCCCGGGACTGGACGGCATCGAAGATTCCGTGGTGTTGGGTGCGGAGGACTTCCAGGACATCCGGCCAGTCCTCCATGGCGTCCATGGAACCCTTGACATAGTCGACGATCGAACCGCTGAGGGACTCCATGATGGTGGCCATCACCTCGTTGCCCGCGAGCGAGCTCAGCGCCACGTGGAACCGGGCATCCAGCTCGTGGAAGGCTGCCCGGTCCACCTCAGGGTGGTCCATGGCCTCCAGCAGCTGGGCCGCCTGTTCGCGCTCCGTGTCGCCACCCTCACGCTCTGCACCTGCACGGGCAGCCCAGGTTTCCAGGAGGATGCGGGTCTGGACAATGTCCTCGACCGGCAGGCGGTTGCTGGCAACATGCAGCCGGAGCGCGGAGGAGAGCCCGGCGGACGGATCGGAAACGACGATGGCACCGGAGGTGGGGCCGGACCCCACCGAGCTGCGGACCACGCCCATGGCGTCAAGGATCCGGATGGCCTCCCGCACTGATGCCCTGGAGATTCCGTAGCTTTCCGCCAGGGTCCGTTCGCCCGGGAGCCGGTCGCCGACCTTGATCTTGCCGGCGCGCAGGTCCGCTTCAATGTCTTTCAGCAGTGCGTCGTGGGTTCGAGGGCGGGGAGCTGCTCCGGCTGCGGGGGTTGTCACGGGCGATCCTCTGGGTGGGGGAGTGCGGGCCCCGAGTGGACCCGCACTCCGGTTTTGCGCGGGAAGTGGCCGCGGGTACTGGCTAGGGGAGCATCCAGCCCAGGACTGGGGTGGACTGCAGGTAGACGATGGTGCACAGCACCAGAAGCAACCCCACGCTCCATCCGACTACCTTACGCAGAAGGACGGACTCCTGGCCGTCGAGGTTCACGGCGGTGGCGGCAATGGCGAGGTTCTGCGGGCTGATGAGTTTGCCCACCACGCCACCGGCGGTGTTGCCGGCCACGAGCAGGGTCGGGTCGATGCCCGCATTCACGCCCGCGGTCTGCTGCAGCTTGGCAAACAGTGCGTTCGCGGAGGTGTCCGAACCGGTCACGGCCGTGCCCAGCCAGCCGAGCACGGGGGAGAGGAACGCGAAGAAGCTTCCGGTGCCGGCCAGCCACACGCCGATCGAGACCGTCTGGCCGGAGTTGTTCATGACGTAGGCAAGGGCAAGCACCGTGATGATGGTGAGGCCGGCCCATCGCATCTTGAAGATGGTCCGCCCGATTTCGGCCACGGCGTTGCCTACCGTCATGGGGAAGCGGCCGCGGTCATCGAAGCGGGCGTAGACGACCGCCACAATCAGGCCGGTGATCAGCAGGAGCGTGCCGGGGCTGGACAGCCACTGGAAGACGTAGACGGTGGAGGACAGCGGCTTGCCGTCGGCGCTGACCAGGGCGTCGTGGAGGACCGGCCACGGGATCTTTACGTCGGTGGCGGCGAGGGCGGCAGGAAGGTCGACGCCGAGCTTCCACAGTTTGGCGATACCGAACACCACAATGACCAGGAAGTAGGGAAACAGCGCGAGCCAGGTACGTGCCGGGGTGAGGCTTTCGCGCTCGGCCGCCTCCACGGTGGCCGCGCTGCCTGAACGGGCGCTTCGCGGGCCGCCGTTACCAGCCGTGGCACCGACGGCGGCCACGGACTCCGCGGCCACGCCCAGCCGGTCACGCGCTGCCGCCGTGCCGCGGGGCCTCCAGAACCGGAAGAACAGGACAGCCGCGCCCAGGCCGACCAATGAGGCCATGATGTCGGTGAGTTCGTACGAGAAGAAGTTGGAGCAGAGGAACTGCGCTGCGGCAAAGGAAAATCCGACGACCAAAGCGGCAGGCCAGCAGTCCTTCAAGCCCTTGCGTCCGTCCAGGATGAAGAGCAGGATCAGCGGGACGAAAGTTGCCAGCAGCGGTGCCTGGCGGCCCACCATGGCGCCGATGTCCGTCGCGTGCAGCCCGGTAAGTCCGGCGGCGGTAGTGATCGGGATGGCCATTGCGCCGAAGGCGACCGGAGCGGTGTTGGCCACCAGCACGGCGGCGGCTGCCCGCAACGGAGGAAGGCCGAGGGCCAGCAGCATGGTGGCGGTAATGGCCACCGGCGCGCCGAACCCGGCAAGGGCTTCGAGCAGCCCGCCGAAGCAGAAGGCGATGAGGACACCCTGCAGGCGGACGTCGCCGCCGCCAATGACATCGAAGACCCGGCGGAGGTCCTCAAAGCGGCCGCTGAGCACCGTCACCTGGTAGAGCCAGACGGCCATGACCACAATCCACAGCACAGGGAAGGCGCCGAAAACGCCGCCCTGGGTTGCGGACAGGAGCGCCAGGCCGGCCGGCATCTTGAACGCCAGGATGCCCACCACCAGGGCCACCAGCAGGGCAAATCCGCCGGCCACGTGGGCTTTGGTCTTGGCGACGGCGAGCAGGAGAAAGAAGGTCAGCAGCGGCAGCAGGGCGACAATGGCCGACCAGGCAACGCTGTTCAGCACCGGGTCAATGCTGGGGGTGAAGTGGTCCACAGAGTTCCTCCACGTTGAGGGGTGTTGGGGTCGTGTTTGGTCAGACCACAATGGTCCGACCAGGGAAGTGTAGCCCACAATTCCCGGTTGGTGTGAGCCGCTTCACCACCGGGTCCGGGGTTGAAAGTGGCTGGTATCACGTGTTCTACTGTGGTCAGACCATACGAACATCCCTACCCCTTCCCGGAAGGCCGCCATGAGAATTGCCTTGTTCGCCACCTGCATTGTGGATGCGATGTATCCGGCCACGGCGAAGGCCACCGTCAAGATTTTGGAGCGCCTGGGACACGACGTGGTGTTCCCTGAGGGCCAGGCCTGCTGCGGCCAGATGCATGTCAACAGCGGCTACCTCAAAGAAGCCGTCCCCGTGGTGGCCAACCACGTCGCCGCCTTTGACACCGCGGACTACGACGTCGCCGTCGCCCCGTCCGGTTCCTGCGTTGCCTCGGTCAAGCACCAGCACCCCATGGTGGCCCGCTCCTGCGGTGACGCCGCGCTCGAAGCCCGCGCCACCGCCGTCGGCGCCAAAACCTACGAACTGTCCGAACTGCTGGTGGACGTGCTGGGCGTGACCGACGCCGGCGCCCAGCTGGGCTCCTACTTCCCGCACCGGGTCACCTACCATCCCAGCTGCCACGGCATGCGCCTGCTGCGGCTCGGGGACAGGCAGTCCCGCCTGCTGCGGACCGTGCAGGGGATCGACCTTGCCGACCTGCCCGAGGCGGACCAGTGCTGCGGCTTCGGCGGCACGTTCTCCATGAAAAACGCCGATGTTTCCTCGGCCATGCTCCAGGACAAGGCGGCCAACGTCGAAGCCACCGGCGCCGAACTCTGCACCGGCGGGGACGCCTCCTGCCTGATGCACATCGGCGGCGGACTCTCCCGGCAGGGCAGCTCCACCACCACCCTCCACCTGGCGGAAATCCTCGCAAGCACCATGGAAGAACCGGCGTCCGTGACCGGCGAAGTCCGCGTCTCTACCGGAAAGGCCCTCCGATGACCACCTTTTTGGGAATGCCCGCGCTTCCGGCCTTCGGCTCCGGCAACCTGTTCGCCGGCGAATCCTTTCCCAAGGCGGCGCACCGCGAACTGGGCAACGCCCAGCTGCGGGCCAACCTTGGCCATGCCACGCACACCATCCGCGACAAGCGCCAGGCCGTGGTCTCCGAACTGCCCGACTGGGAGCAGCTGCGCGATGCCGGCTCCGCCATCAAGGAGTCGGTAATGGCCAGGCTGCCCGAGCTGCTGGAGGAGTTCGAGAAAAACTTCACCGCCCGCGGCGGCGTGATCCACTGGGCCCGCGACGCCAGGGAGGCCAACGAAATCGTGGCCGGACTGGTCCGGGCGACCGGTGAAACCGAAGTGGTCAAGGTCAAGTCCATGGCCACGCAGGAAATCGGGCTCAACGAGTACCTCGAGGAGCAGGGAATCGAGGCCTTCGAAACGGACCTCGCCGAGCTCATCGTCCAGCTGGACCACGACAAGCCCAGCCACATCCTGGTGCCGGCCATCCACAAGAACCGCACCGAAATCCGGGACATCTTCCTCCGCGAGATGCCCGGAGCCGATCCGGCACTCACCAACGATCCGCCCGTCCTGGCCATGGCCGCCCGCGAGCACCTGCGCCGCAAGTTCCTCACCGCCAAGGTGGCTGTGTCCGGGGCCAACTTCGCCCTCGCAGATTCCGGCACCCTGGCCGTCGTCGAATCCGAAGGCAACGGCCGCATGTGCCTCACCCTGCCGGAAACGCTGATCACGGTGATGGGCATCGAGAAGCTGCTGCCCACCTGGCAGGACCTGGAAGTGTTCATGCAGCTGCTCCCGCGGTCCTCCACCGGGGAGCGGATGAACCCGTACACCTCACTGTGGACCGGCGTCACGGAGGGTGACGGGCCGCAGAATGTGCACCTGGTGCTCCTGGACAACGGCCGCAGCGCTGCGCTCGCGGATGAAATGGGCCGCTCGGCGCTGCACTGCATCCGCTGCAGCGCCTGGATGAACGTCTGCCCCGTATACGAGCGGACGGGCGGGCACGCCTACGGCTCCACCTACCCCGGCCCCATCGGTGCCATCCTTTCCCCGCTGCTGACCGGCATCCAGGCGGAGGAAAACAGCTCCCTGCCCTACGCCTCCTCCCTGTGCGGTGCCTGCTACGACGCCTGCCCCGTGAAGATCAACATCCCCGACATCCTGGTGCACCTGCGCAGCGTGGACGTGGACAGCAAGCGCGGGACGAAGAAGGTCCCCAGCCAGATGGACGTGGGCATGAAGGCGGCCTCCTGGGCACTGTCTTCCGGCAAGCACCTCGGCCTGGTGGAGAAAGGACTGCCGCTGGGCCGGCTCGCCGCCGGACGCGACAAGAAGATCAAGAAACTGCCCGGCATCGCCGGCGGCTGGACCCAGAGCCGCGACATCCCGGCGCCCCCGGCCCAGTCCTTCCGGGACTGGTGGGCCAAGGAGCATAAGTCGCCCGCGCCGTCACGAGACGAAAAGGAAACCCAGTAATGAGTGCACGCGAAGACATCCTCTCGCGGATCCGCTCCGCGCTGCAGGACAGCCCCGAGGCGCCGCAGATCCCCCGGGAGTACCGGGCCGCATCAGGCATGGACGCCGACGGCCTCGTTGACCTCCTGGTGGACCGGCTGGTGGACTACAAGGCGCAGGTGGCCGTGGTGCCCGCCGCCGAGGTGCCGGCCACGATTGCCTCGCTCCTTGAGGGGGCGCGCAGCTACGTCGTCCCGGAAGGGCTCGACGGCGGCTGGCTGGCAGCGATGGACGACGCCGGCACCGGCGGGTCCCGCCGTCGCGTCGACTCCCCGGCGGAACCGCTCAGCGTGGCCGACCTGGACGGCACCGACGCCGTGGTGACCGGCAGCGCGGTGGCCGTGGCCGAGACGGGAACCATCATCCTGGACGGCAGCGCCAACCAGGGGCGCCGCGCCATCAGCCTGGTCCCCGACCACCACATCTGCGTGGTCAAGGCCGCGGATATTGCCGGCATCCTGCCCGAGGCGCTGGGCCGGATCGACGGGACCCGGCCCATCACCATGATCAGCGGCCCGAGTGCCACCAGCGACATCGAGCTGCAACGCGTGGAGGGGGTCCACGGCCCCCGCAGGCTGGATGTCATCATTGCCCGCTAGAGTTTTTCCATGACCACTGCTGCTCTGAACACTTCTGCCCTGCGGCCTGTCTACTTCCTCTCGGACAGTACCGGCATCACCGCGGAAACGCTGGGCAATACGCTGCTCACCCAGTTCCCGGTGGACAACTTTGACCGCGTGACCATCCCCTTCATTACCACCGAGGAGCAGGCGCGGTCCGTGGTGCGGACCATCGACGCCTTGGCCGCCACCGGGCCGCGACCGCTGGTTTTTTCCACCGCGGTGAGCAGCGAAATCCGGCAGATCCTGGCCGGATGCAAGGGCGCCATGGTGGACCTGATCGGCACCCACGTGGGAGTCCTGGAGGAGGCGCTCGGACACCCGGCCAGCGGCGAACCCGGCAGGGCGCACGGGCTGGGGAACGCCGCGCGCTACCAGTCCCGGATGGCGGCCGTGGAGTATGCCATGGAGCACGATGACGGCCAGAGCCTGCGTGCGCTGGAGAAGGCCCAGGTGATCCTGGTGGCCCCGTCCCGGTGCGGCAAGACGCCCACCACCATGTACCTGGCGCTGCAGCACGGGATCTTCGCGGCAAACTTTCCGCTGGTGGACGAGGACTTCCAGCGGGACGGGCTGCCCAAACCGCTGCGGCCTTTCGTGTCGAAGTGTTTTGGCCTGTCCTCCAACCCGCTGCGCCTGAGCCAGATCCGCACGGAACGCCGGCCCAGCTCGCCGTATGCGTCCCTGCGGCAGTGCGGGTTTGAGCTGCGCAGCGCCGAACAGCTGTATGTCTCGCACCGAATCCCGTACCTGAACTCGGCCACCGTCTCCGTGGAGGAGATGGCGGCCACCATCCTGCAGCGGATGAACCTGAAGCATTAGCCCCCGATTTCACAAACGTGGCGTAGCCCACATGATGTGGAAACTCCGCTGCAGACCTGAAACTGTTAGCAGGGTTTTCCTTCCGGCCGGCACTACCGTGAACGGCCGGCCACGCCTACGCCACCCTCTGCAAAGGAGCAGTAAACATGACGACAGACGTTCTGTGGTTCTCTGAACTCGGACTCAAGGACCTGGACAAGGTGGGCGGCAAGAACGCCTCCCTGGGCGAGATGGTCCAGAACCTGACCTCCGCCGGCGTCCAGGTCCCGGACGGCTTCGCCACCACGGCCGACGCCTACCGCCGGTTCCTGTCCGATTCCGGGCTGGACCAGAAGATCGCCGACCGGCTGGTGGGGCTGGACACCGATGATGTGACCGCCCTCGCCGCAGCCGGCCAGGAGATCCGGACCCTGGTCCGCGAGACGCCCTTCCTGCCGGACTTCGAGGCGCAGGTCCGCGAGGCTTACCAGCAGCTGGTGGACAAGCACGCCGGCTCCGAGGACCTGTCCTGGGCCGTCCGCTCCAGCGCCACCGCGGAGGATCTTCCCGATGCCTCCTTCGCCGGGCAGCAGGAGACCTTCCTGAATGTGCGCGGCATCGAGAACATCCTGCAGGCCATCAAGGACGTCTTCGCCTCGCTCTACAACGACCGCGCCATTGCCTACCGCGTGCACCACAAGTTTGAACATGCCGAGGTGGCACTCTCGGCGGGCATCCAGCGGATGGTGCGCTCCGACGTCGGCGCTTCCGGCGTCATGTTCACCATGGACACCGAATCCGGCTTCAAGGACGCCGTCTTCGTCACCTCCTCCTACGGCCTGGGCGAGGCCGTGGTGCAGGGCGCCGTGAACCCGGACGAGTTCTATGTCTACAAGCCTGCCCTGGCGGCCGGACGCCCGGCGATCCTCAAGCGTGGGCTGGGCGAGAAGGCCCTGCAGATGACGTACACCAGCAGCAGCGAGATCGGCCGCACCATCGATTTCGTGCCGGTGGAGGAGTCCCAGCGCGCCCGTTTCAGCCTCACGGACGACGACGTGGAGCAGCTTGCGCGCCACGCCGTCGCCATTGAGAAGCATTACGGCCGCCCGATGGACATCGAGTGGGGCAAGGACGGGATCGACGGCGGCCTGTACATCCTGCAGGCCCGTCCGGAGACCGTGCAGTCACGCCGGGCCCCCGGCAGCATGAGCCGGTTCCGCCTGAACGAGAGCGGCCCCGTGCTCGTGGAAGGCCGTGCCATCGGCCAGCGCATCGGCGCCGGCAAGGTCCGGATCCTCACCGCCATCGACCAGATGGCCTCCTTCCAGACCGGCGACGTGCTGGTGGCGGACATGACCGACCCTGACTGGGAACCGATCATGAAGCGCGCCTCCGCCATCGTCACCAACCGCGGCGGACGCACCTGCCACGCAGCCATCATCGCCCGCGAACTGGGGATTCCCGCCGTCGTCGGAACCGGCAACGCCACCGATACCCTGTCCGACGGCCAGGAGGTCACCGTGTCCTGCGCCGATGGCGAGACGGGCGTCATCTACCAGGGCCTGCTGGACTTCAGCGTGGAGGAAACCGGCATTACCAACCTGCCCGAAGCTCCCGTTAAGGTCATGATGAACGTGGGCACGCCGGAGCAGGCGTTCACCTTCGCGCAGCTGCCCAACCACGGCGTGGGCCTGGCCCGGCTGGAGTTCATCATCAACCGGCAGATCGGCATCCACCCCAAGGCCCTGCTGAACCTGGACAGCCAGCCGGAGGATGTGGCCGCCGAAATCCGGCAGCGCATCAGCGCCTACGCCAGCCCCCGCGAGTACTACATCAAACGGCTGGCCGAGGGCGTGGCCACCATCGCCGCCGCCTTCGCGCCGGAACCGGTGATTGTGCGCATGTCCGACTTCAAGTCCAACGAGTACGCCAACCTGATCGGCGGCCCCGCCTACGAGCCGCACGAGGAAAACCCGATGATCGGGTTCCGTGGCGCGTCCCGTTACCTGGAGCCGTCCTTCCGGGACTGCTTCGACCTTGAGTGCGAGGCGCTGTCCTTCGTCCGCAACGAGATGGGCCTGACCAACGTCAAGCTGATGATCCCGTTCGTGCGGACCCTGGACGAGGCGCAGGGCGTCATCGAACTGCTGGCCGAGAACGGGCTGCGCCGCGGCGAGAACGGCCTCGAGGTGATCATGATGTGCGAGCTGCCGTCCAACGCGCTGCTCGCCGACGAGTTCCTGGAGTACTTCGACGGCTTCTCCATCGGCTCCAACGACATGACCCAGCTGACCCTGGGCCTGGACCGGGACTCGGCGATTGTGGCCAACAGCTTCGACGAGCGGGACGCGGCCGTGAAGAAGCTGCTCAGCATGGCCATCAAGGCCTGCCGGGCGAGGGAAAAGTACGTGGGCATCTGCGGCCAAGGCCCCAGCGACCACCCCGACTTCGCCGAATGGCTGGTCAAGGAAGGCGTCAACTCCGTCTCCCTGAACCCGGACACCGTGGTGGACACCTGGATCCGGCTCGCCGGCGCGTCTGATGCTCCCGAAGCTGCCTCCAACGGCGCGGCGGTTGCCGCCGCCGGTGCAGCCTGACCTACAACCAGTAGCCCGCAGCTGCCAAGGGCGGTCCCGCCACAGCCGAAAGGCCGTGACGGGGCCGCCCTTACTGCTTGGTCCTCACTGGTTGGATGGTTCAGGGAGCAGTCCCAGCTGTCCCAGGAGTTCCATCTGGTCGAAGTAGGCGTGGTGTTCCGCGATCAGGCCTGCCTGGACCTTGGCAATGTCGCAGCTTCGCACCCGGACCTGCTTCCCGGTCGCGGGCAGGGTCCCGCCGGTGGGCAGGCCCAGCGACCCGGTGTTCGTGCCCGTCACGAAACCCTCGACGATGGCCACGTCCCCGGCCTCATGCCTTGCCGACTGCTCGTACCTGACGTCCGGCATCGCCTCCCAGAAGTGGTGGAAGTAGTCCGCGATCGCCTCGCTGCCGCTGATTTCGCCTTGGTCCGGAGTCCGGAGCACGGCGTCAGCGGCGAAGCAATCCGACAGTTCCTCAATGTCTTTTGCCGCCATGGCAGCCAATAACCGGTCCATGGCATCGCTTGCCTGTCCCATTTCAGCCTCCTTTGGTCCTTGGGATGAGTCCCCGAAACGTCGCGTCCCGCGCGGCGTCCGTGAAGGAAAAGTACGACGGCGGCACGCACCACGGCGACCCCCTCGATGGGGGTTTCGGGGTGCTGCGGGAACCCCCAAAATAGGGGATTGCTGCAATGGCGGCCGGGACGATACTGGAGGTATGTGGGAGGAGCGCGCGGAGCGTGCCCGGCGGGAGATCGCTGCCATGGCCGTCGGCGGAATGGACCTGGCGGACCTCTATGCCGCGGCGCTCGCCGTTGTGCAGCGGGCGGTGCCGTTCGAGCAGGGGTGCTGGGCCGGCGTCGACCCCGACTCGATGGCGATGACCTCCATCACCAATTGGCAGCCGTGGCCGGTGGGCGGGCACCAGTTTGAGGAGTACTTCATGCGGTTTGCCCAGTCCGAGTACACGGGCCGGGAACCCAACACGTTCGTCGAGCTGCTACGGCGCCAGCGTCCCGTCGCCAGGATTTCGGATGCGCCGCACCGGGATGTGGTCCGCAGTGTCCGGATCAACGACCTGCTCAGGCCGCTCGGCCTGGAGCATGAGCTGCGTGCCGCCTTCCGGGTGGACGAGGCGTGCTGGGGAGTGGGCAGCATCTTCCGCGAAGGCGGCCGCGACTTTTCCGACCGGGAGGTGGAGTTCCTGGGCGCGGTGACCGCAACCCTGGCTGCGGCCACCCGGGCGGTTGTCCGGGTGGGGCACCCCGCCGGGCCGGCCGCCGTCGGGCCCGTCATTGTCCTGGCCGGGCTGCACGGTGACCTGCGCGCCGCTACGCCCGCCGCCGCCTCCTGGCTGGCCGGGGTGGAGGACGTGGCGCCCGGCCGCTTCAGCCAGACGCTGTATGCGGTGGTCGCGCAGGCGCATGCCGCGGCGTCCGGCACGGCACGGGCCAGGATGCGCGATGCCGGGAACAACTGGGTGATGCTGCAGGCCAGCCGGCTGATTACCGGCGATGATCCGGAGCAGATGGTGGTCACTGTGGAACCCGCTACCACCCACGAACTCGCCGGCCTGCTGCTGATGGCGTACGGGGTGACTGCCCGCGAGCGGGACGTCTGCCTGGAGGTGCTGTCCGGAAACCCGACCGCAGAGATCGCCCGCCACCTGTTCATCTCCCGGCACACCGTGCACGACCACCTGAAGTCCGTGTTCGAAAAAGTCGGCGTTGGCAGCCGGGGGGAGTTGGTGGCCCGGCTCGTAGCCTGAAAGGCGGGGAGGTTCCATGCATGCCTTGACGGAATCGGTGCGCAGGCACCCGCTGCCGTGGTACTTCGGCGTGACCTTCTTCCTGTCCTGGGCGGCCATTGTGGTGGCCGTCCTGGCGGTCACGGGTGGCTTGTCGCCCACGCCGGAACAGTTCCAGCTCACCGTTCCCGTGACGGTGCCGGCCATGCTGCTGGGACCAGCTGCTGCCAGCCTGGTTCTGACGGGAATCGTGTCGGGACGGGCAGGGTACCGGGACCTCTGGTCGCGGCTGCGTGTCTGGCGGGTTGACCGGCGATGGTACCTCTTCGCACTGCTGGTGGCACCGGTGACGTTGGCGGTCCCCGTGCTGGTGCTGTGGCTGTTTTCCCTGGATTATGCGCCGCGGTTTGTCACGGAGCCGGATAAGGCAGGAACCATCCTGATGGCGCTCGCCATCGGTCTGGCGGCTGGATTTCTTGAGGAGGTCGGGTGGACCGGGTTTGCCATTCCCAAGGCCAGGCAGCATTACAGCGTTCTGTGGACCGGGCTGCTGGTGGGCGTGCTCTGGGGTGTCTGGCACTTCTTCGTGAGCTATTGGGGTGGCGGCGGGACAAACGGCGGGGTGCCGCTGGCAATCTTCATGTCGCTCTGGGTGGTTTCGGTGCTCGTCGGCCAGCTGACGGCCTACCGGGTGCTGATGGTCTGGGTCTACGAACATACGGGGAGTGTGCTTGTGGCGGCGTTGATGCACGCGAGCCTGGCGGCCTTCCAGTTCATCCTTAACCCGCTGACCCCCGGAGTTCCCCAGCAGGTATACCCGTGGGGCCAGGCCGCCGCAACGTGGGTGGCGGTCGCCGCCGTGGCACTGACGAGCCGCGGCGAGATGACCGGCCGCCGCCGTTTCCTGCCCATCAACGTCCGGTCACATCACAGGGCACCGCACAGGCGGAGGTAGCTTGCGGGCCGCGTGCGGTGCCGGCCGCCGCCTCCGCTTCAGGCCGCGCCGTGCTCCGCCAGGATCTGTTCGCGCAGGATGTCCGCGTGGCCGCAGTGCTGGGCCAGCTCGTGCAGCATGTGCAGGTAGACCCAGCGAAGCGGGACTGGCCCGCGTCGGTTGCCAGTCACCACGCTGTCCAGATTCAGCGGGGCGGCTGCGGCACGGGAGGCGGCGCAGGCTTCCCGATGCGCCGCCCGGACCGAATCGATCGTGTCGTCGTCGTGCAGGATGAATGACTCGTCCGGCGTGGCGGGGATGCCAATCTCGCTGCGCGGGCGGCCGGTGAAGGCTTCATCGAACCAGACCTTCTCCACGAAGGTGGCGTGCTTCACCAGTCCCAGCAGCGTGGTGCGGGAGGCGACCAGCCAGCGCCGCGCCTGCTCCTCGATCAGGCCGTCCAGGCATTCGTTGAGCGCGGCCCGGTGCTCGTCCAGGAAGAACTCGAACTGCACGCGCTCGGGTTCGTTGATGACGTCGTCCATCGAGTGGAATTGGGGTGCCATAGGCAGACCCTAGCAAGGCGGGCAGCGCCCTGGAGGCAGCCACCTCACTTTCGCCGCTCCGGCGGCCGCCGGTGCCGGTGGTGGAGCTCGTAGTGGTCGAACACGTCGGAGGAGGTGCTTCCCTCGTGGCCGAACTTCCCGCGCAGCACCTCGGCCAGGTCCTCCAACGCCGCGTAGAGCATCCGCCCGGCGAACCGAAGCTCGGCGTTGTCGCTGCCCTGGGCCTCCGACGCCAGCTGGTGGGCGTAGGCAAGCGTGGCCGGCAGCGACCCCCGTTGCTCCACCTCATGGAAGTAATAGGTCTCGTTGAAGGACAACAGGTCAATGCTCACGGAGGCCACGTTCTCCGCCATCGACTCCAACAGTCCCGCAGCGTGCCGGGCCTCCAGCGAGGCAATGCCGGACGGACCGGCTGCCTCGCGGAACAGGTTCAGCTGGTGGGCAAGCGCGCGGCGCCTGCTCAGCGCCGGGTAGGTCTGCAGGATCCAGGAGACCGTGGCGGTCAGCAGGCCAAAACCCGCAACAGCCTGGAATGCCATCACCAGCCGAAGGACCGGATGGATGGCCACGATTTCGCCGAACCCCGCGGTGGAAAGGGCCACCAGCGAAACGTAGAGCGCCTCGGCAAAGTCGGCCTGCCGGGGAATGTCCGCCGAGTAGGAGAAACCGGCCGGCAGGTGCGGAAGGTACAGCAGCGCCCAGCCCACCGCAGCCAGGGCAGCCCACGCCGCGATGACGGCTGCCATGGCCATCGGCGCGGCGACGGAGGAGGCCCCGCCCCGGACCTTCCTCGACACCCGCCAGAACACCCGCATGATGGTCCGGCCCACCGGACCGGAGCCATGCGGGTACAGCAGCGTCATGAAGACATCGGCGATCATCAGCAGAATCAGCGCTAAGCCCACCACCGTGAAAAGCACGCCTTCAAAGTCCATGCCTCATCCTAAGTGCGCAGGATGGCGCGGGAACGCCGGCCCGCTGGCTAGGCTGGCGCCATGGACTTTCGACTTCGCCAGGCCACGCCGGAGGACGCCGAGGCAGTGGTGCTCATGCAGACGCAGGCGCACGAGGAGTGCTACCCGCACCTGCTGTCGGCGGATTTCTTCGCGCGGCGCAGGGCCAGCATCCCGGAGCGGGTGGTGCGGCGGCGGACGTTCCTGGCCAGGGATGAGCCGCGGATCCTTGCCTTCGACGGCAACGACCAGCTTATGGGCTACGCGGACGCTGGCCCCGGCCGGGAGGACGACGCCCCCGAAGCGCTGGAGCTGTACTCCATCTACACCCTCCGGCGCACCTACGGAACGGGGCTGGGGGCAGCCCTGGTGAGTGCCGCCGTCGGCTCCGGCCCGGCCTACCTGTGGGTGCTGGAAAACAATCCCCGCGCCCTGGCCTTCTACCGGAAGCAGGGGTTCCGGCCGGACGGCAAGCGCAACACCCTGCCGCCCGAATGGGAGGAACTGCCCGAAGTCCGGCTGGTGCGGCGGGCGCAGCCGTAGCAGCAGGAGGCGTCGGGAGCAGCGTACGACGGCGGCAGTGCGCGCCCAACGCGAGATGACAGTTCACGGCAGTGCTTCACAGGAACATTGCTGCGAACTGCCATCTCGCGGGTTATGGACGACGGCGGGCGCCGCGTCCGTGCCGTAGGTGCGGTTGAGTTCGCGGGAAGTGAGGACGTTCGGCCTGGGTGCCGGGCAGGCCAGCCGGGGTGAGGTCAGAGCGCGGCGGCCAGGCTCCGGCCCACGGTGAGGCCGGTGAAGATGCAGCCGCCCAGGAAGGTGCCTTCAAGCGCGTTGTAGCCGTGGGCGCCGCCGCCGCCGAAGCCGGCTGCCTCACCTGCCGCGTAGAGGCCGGGAATGGCAACGCCGTCGTGCCCGAGCGCTTGGCCGAACAGGTTGGTCTGGATCCCGCCGAGGGTTTTCCGCGTGACCACATGCAGCCGCACCGCGATCAGCGGCCCCGCGGCGGGGTCCAGGATCCGGTGCGGCTTCACGGTCCGGAAGAGCCGGTCGCCCAGGTAGCGGCGGCTGTTGCGGATGCCTGCCACCTGGGCATCCTTGGAGTAGGGGTTCCGGACCTCGGCGTCGCGCTCCCCGATCTGCCGCCGGAGCTGCGCGTAGTCCAGCAGCGGCTCCTCCGTCAGCCCGTTCATCCCGCGGACCAGATCCGCCAGGTCGTCCGCCACCACGAAGTCCGCGCCGTGCTCCTTGAACGCCTCGATCGGGGCGCCGGCGCCCCGGCCCAGCCGGGTCCGGAGCAGCAGCTTGAGGTCGCGGTTGGTGATGTCCGGGTTCTGCTCGGAGCCGGAGAGGGCGAACTCCTTCTCGATGATGCGCTGGTTGAGGATGAACCAGGAATGGTCGTACTGCTGGATGTCGGCGGTGGTTCGCAGGAGGTTCAGGGTGCCCAGGGTGTCGTAGCCCGGCAGGCCGGGGGAGGGGAGCCGCCGGCCCAGCGCATCGAACCACAGGGAGGACGGGCCCGGCAGGATCCGGATGGCGTGGTCCGGCCAGATGGGGTTCCAGTTCTGGATGCCCTCCGTGTAGTGCCACATGCGGTCCCGGTTTACCAGCCGGACGCCGGACTGGTCCGCGATGTCCAGCATCCGCCCGTCCACGTGCTGCGGCACCCCGGTGACCATCTTCTGCGGCGGCGTCCCCAGCCGCTCCGGCCACCAGCGGCGCACCTGGTCATGGTTGCCGCCGATCCCGCCGGATGCGATGACCACCGCCTGCGCCTGCAGCTCGAATCCGCCAACCACCTCCCGGGTGGAGGACACCCCGCGCGGGGATGCGTCCGGTGCCAGTACCGAGCCCCGCACCCCGGTGACCGTGCCGCCGTCGTACGTTAAACCGTCCACCCGGTGCCGGAAGAAGAACCGGACGCTGCCCGACGAAGCCGCCTCGCGGGCCTTGTCAGCGAACGGCTCGGAGACGCCGGTGCCGGTGCCCCACGGGACGTGGAAGCGGGGGACTGAGTTGCCGTGGCCGCCGGCCCTGCCGTCTCCGCGCTCGGCCCAGCCCACCAGCGGCGTGAACCGGATGCCCTGCTGCTGCAGCCAGGCGCGCTTCTCCCCGGCGGCGAACTCGACGTACGCGCGGCCCCACTGGCGGGCCCACTCGTCCTCGGGAAGGCGGCCGGACAGCCGGTCCCACTGTGCCGATCCCTGCCAGTCCTGCCACGCCAGCTCGAAGGAATCCTTCACGCCCAGGCGGCGCTGCATCAGGGTGTCCACCAGGAAGAGCCCGCCCAGGGACCAGAACGCCTGCCCACCCAGGTTGGCCTCATTCTCCTGCTCCACGACGGCCACCCGCTTGCCCGCGCGGACCAGCTCGTTAACGGCCACCAGCCCCGCCAGGCCGCAGCCGATGATGATGACGTCCGCGTCCATGCGATCCCTGCCCCGGTTGTTGGTAAGTGAGAGTTCAGCATCAAACTACAGCAGGTTTGAAGCTCTCCCTTTCAAGGTTGGTGGGAGAATGGAGCCGGGACATCTGTCACGGCGCCGCCCGGTTCCGGCAGGTCCCGCCAGCAATTCAGGAGGGGATCCTTATGGACCCCACCACATTGATTGTCATCGTCCTGGTCATCCTGCTGCTCATCGTCGCGAGGATGGCGGTCCGGATCGTGCGTCAGTTCGAAAAGGGCGTGCTCTTCCGGCTTGGCAGAGTCATCGGAGTTCGGGAACCTGGCCTGCAGTTCATCATCCCGGTGATCGACAGGCTGCAGCTGGTCAGCCTGCGGATCGTCACCATGCCCATCCAGTCCCAGGGCATCATCACCCAGGACAACGTGAGCGTGGACGTCTCCGCGGTGGCCTACTACCGGGTGGTGGACGCCGTGAAGTCGGTCGTCGCGATCGAGAACGTGGCCGCGGCCATCGACCAGATCGCCCAGACCACGCTGCGGAAAGTCGTAGGCCAGCACACCCTGGACCAGACCCTGTCGGAGACCGCGAGGATCAACGCCGACATCAGGGAAATCCTTGATGTACTTACCGTCGAATGGGGCGTCGAGGTCACGCTGGTGGAGCTGAAGGACATCCAGCTGCCCGAAAGTATGAAGCGTGCCATGGCCCGCCAGGCCGAAGCGGAACGCGAAAAAAGGGCAAAGATTATCGCCGCCGAAGGCGAAGCGATCGCCGCAACAGCCCTCGGTGACGCCTCCGACACCATGATGGCCCACCCGCTGGCACTGCAGCTTCGAAACCTGCAGTCCCTCGTAGAGATCGGCGTGGACAAGAACACCACGGTCGTCTTCCCCGCCCCGCTGATGAGCACCATTGGCGAGCTCTCCGCCTTCCTGGCCCGCGAAGGCCAGGCGGCATCCACCGGCAGCACGTCACCCGTCAAGGCGGCCTGACTTTCGCCTGCACGCCGCTCGGCACAAAAAACCCGCCGCTCGGCGCGCCAACAGTACGTTTGCTGATGATTTGGATCATGATTGCCGAAGGCAACGGGCCGGGCTCAACCAAGGCCTTTGGCCTCTGGCCCGATCAGACATTGACGTCTTCCACAAGCAAAGGGAATCAAACCATGGGCTTCCTGGACCGTGACCACTCCATCGCCCCGCCGGGCTTCAACCGCTGGCTGGTGCCGCCCGCCGCGCTCGCCGTCCACCTGTGCATCGGGCAGGCCTACGCCACCAGCGTGTACAAGACCGCGCTGGTCAAGCACTTCGGCGCCAGCCTCACCGAGGTCGGCGTCATCTTCTCCATTGCCATCGTGATGCTGGGCCTCTCCGCCGCGATCATGGGCACCTGGGTTGACACCAACGGCCCGCGCAAGGCCATGTTCACCGCCGCCATGTTCTGGGTGGGCGGCTTCCTGATCGGTTCGCTGGGCATCTTCACCCGCCAGCTCTGGCTGGTGTACCTGGGCTACGGCGTGGTGGGCGGCATCGGCCTGGGCATCGGCTACATCTCGCCCGTGTCCACGCTGATCAAGTGGTTCCCGGACCGGCCCGGCCTGGCCACCGGCATGGCGATCATGGGCTTCGGCGGCGGTGCGTTGATCGCCAGCCCGGTATCCCAGGCCCTGCTCAAGGCATACGACCCCAACTCCGGTGCGCAGGGCTGGGTTGCCAGCGGCGATGCCGTGGGCAAGCTCTTCCTGACCCTCGCCGCCGTCTACCTCGTGTACATGCTCTTCGGTGCGTTCACCATCCGGGTGCCTGCGGAGGGGTGGCGGCCCGCCGGGTTCGACCCCGCCAAGGTCAAGGCGGCAAAGCTGGTGACCACGGATAACGTGTCCGCGAAGAACGCCATCAAGACCCGGCAGTTCTGGCTGGTGTGGGTGGCGCTGTTCTGCAACGTCACCGCGGGCATCGGCATCCTGGAGCAGGCAGCGCCCATGATCCAGGACTTTTTCCGGCAGTCCGATGGCAAGTCCCTGGTGACCGCCAGCGTCGCGGCCGGCTTCGTGGGGCTGCTGTCCATCGGCAACATGACCGGACGCTTCGCCTGGTCCGCCACCTCCGACGTCACCGGACGCAAGCGGATCTACATGATGTACCTGGGCGTCGGCGCCGTGCTGTACATCATCCTGGCGCTGGCCGGCTCCACCTCGACCTTCCTGTACGTGGCACTGGCGTTCGTCATTATTTCCTTCTACGGCGGCGGCTTCGCCACAGTCCCTGCTTACCTGAGGGACCTGTTTGGGACCTATCAGGTGGGCGCCATCCACGGCCGGTTGCTCACCGCATGGTCCGCGGCCGGGGTCGCCGGGCCGCTGATCGTCAACTCGATCCTCGACGCGCAGGGCAAGCCGGGCCAGCTGAACGCCGCGTCCTACCAGCCCGCGCTGCTGACCATGGTGGCACTGCTGGTGATCGGCTTCATTGCCAACCTGCTGGTCAAACCCGTCGATGCCCGATTCCACGAACCCCGCCCCGAGCGGCACACATCTTCCATGGAGGCCTGACATGAGCAGCACTGCACACACCCCCGGCGCCCAGCCGGTCAAGCGGTCCACCGGCCGGCTAATCCTGGGCTGGGCTTTGGTAGGGATCCCGCTGGCTTACGGCGTCTTCCAGACACTGACCCAGGTGGCGGCACTCTTCGGATAGCCCGCTACGCTTGCCTGCGCGTCACACTGGCCCAGTTTTCAGGGACGAACGTCCGTGGGGCCGCTGAATTTCAGCGGTTTCCTCCTGAAAACTGGGCCAGTCTGTGCGCGGGAGTGACGCCGGGCACGACAGCAGGGGCCGGGTGCACCAGTCCGCGCTCCACATGCGGGCGGGGACTTTGGACCCTTCCCCGGGCTGCTCCGAAGCGACGAGGGTTGGGGTCATGCAGGAACCCCGGCAGCCGGGCTCCCCAACCGATGGCACAGGGGATTGGACCACGGACGATCCGTTCCGGCGGTATGCCGCCCGCTTTGGGCGTGAAATCACCCGCGTCCCGGACTCATTGCGGCAATCCATGGCCGGCACGGACGCTGCCGGGCTCGGCCCCGAGGGTGGCCCGGGGACCGCCAGCGGGATAGCCCGCACCCTGGGCCTTCCCGCCGCGGCCGTGGAAGGCCCGGCGTCCTTCTTCGCGGACTTCGCAGTGCCCCACGGCAACAGGCACGTGCGGGCGTGCTCCGCCGCGGCATGCTTCGCGGCAACCGGCGGGACGCACCTGGCCACCGTGGAGGCGGCACTCGGAGTGGAGGCCGGGAGCCGGGCCAGGGATGGCTCCGTCTCGCTCCAGGCGGTGCACTGCCTGGGCTTCTGCTATTCGGGGCCGGCAGCGCTGGACGGCGCGGAGGCACACGCCGGGCCGGACCTGGCAGCTCAACTGACGCACCAAGCTCCGCGGACCGCTCCGCCCATCCCGGTGGCGAGCAACAGCCGGGTGCCCGTGGTGACGGCCGGGGTGCTGGGAGAAGCGCAGCCGTGGTCGGTATGGCCGGCCATCGCAGCCTCCGCAGCCCCCGGGGATGTGCTGGCAGAAGTGGAAGCGGCGCAACTGCGGGGACGGGGTGGGGCAGGCTTCCGTACCGCCGCGAAATGGCGGGCTGCGCTTGAGCACCCTGCGCCCCGGGTGGTTGTGGCCAATGGTGACGAGGGGGACCCGGGCTCCTTTGCCGACCGGCTCCTGATGGAAGAGGACCCGCACCGCGTCCTGGAGGGCCTGGCACTGGCCTGCTACGCCGTCGGCGCGGACACGGGAATCGTTTTTGTCCGCTCCGAGTATCCCCGTGCCGCGGCCAGGCTGCGGGAGGCGCTGGCTGCGGCTCGGGAAGCCGGCCACCTTGGCCCCGACGTGGCAGGTAGTGGAACGCGGCTGGACATCCGGGTGGCGGTTGGCGCCGGGTTCTACGTGTCCGGCGAGGAAACCGCCCTGCTGAACGGGCTTGAGGGACTGCGCGGCGTGGTGCGGCCGCGCCCGCCGTTCCCCACAGCACACGGGCTGCACGGCAGGCCCACCGTGGTGAACAACGTGGAGACACTCTGCGCCGTCCCGTGGATCATGCAGCACGGCGGTGCCGCGTACGCGGAGATGGGAACTGCAACCGAGTCCGGGACGGTGCTGGCATGCCTGTCCGAGCGGTTCCTCCGGCCCGGCGCCTATGAGGTGGAGATCGGCACGCCCGTCCGGAGGATCGTGGAGGACCTCGGGGGCGGACTGCGTGACGGCGCCACCCTGCGCTCCCTGCAGATAGGCGGTCCGTTGGGCGGTTTCCTTGGCCCTGACGACCTCGATATCCCGCTGAGCGAAGCCGCCCTGTCCCGGCATGGGGCAGCCCTGGGCCACGCGGGAATCGTCGCCTTCGATGACCGGCTGACCGGCACCCAGGTGCTGCAGAACCTCTGGGACTTCGCCGCGGAGGAGAGCTGCGGGCAGTGTTCGCCCTGCAGGGTGGGCACGTGGCGCGGGCGGGCGCTGGCCGGCCTGCCGGAAGACCCGCAGCAGGGGGACGACGGCGGCGCGCAACGCAACCACGTGCTGCGCACCATGGCAGTGGGCAGCCTGTGCGCATTCGGACGCCGCGTCCCGGCTGCGGTGCGAAGCCTCGCCCGTGTCTACGGACTTTCCGGGTGGACGGCATGAGGCTCTCCGTTGACGGGCACCCGGTGGACGTGACGGACGGCGCAACCCTGCTCGACGCCGTGCGCGCCGCCGGCCTGGCGATTCCCACCTTGTGCCACGATGACCGGCTCAGCACTGTGGCCTCGTGCCGGACGTGCCTGGTGGAAGTGGCCGGCCGCGGCCTCGCGGCAGCCTGCAGCACACCTGCCCAGGACGGGCTTGTCATCGCGGTGGAAGCCTCCCGGCCGGACCGGCGGGCGGCACTCGAAGCCATTGTGGCGGGACTGCCGCCCAAGGCGCTGGACGCATACCAAGGTGGGCCGGAGGCGGACCGGAGTGAGCTGGCCCGGGAGTGTGCGGAGTACGGTGTGCACGCCCCGGCGGGGGCCGTACTGCTCCCGGTCCGCGGCATCGACCACTCCCACCCCTACGTCAAGCTGGACCGCGACCTTTGCATTGCCTGCGGCCGGTGCGTGCGCGCCTGCGCGGAGATCCAGGGCACGTTCGCCCTCACCCTGGTGGGCAGGGGAGCCGGGACCGTGGTGGCGCCGGGGACGGGTGGCCCGTGGGCGGAATCCGATTGCGTCTCCTGCGGCGCCTGCGTGGACACCTGCCCCACGGGGGCCCTCTCGGAGCCCGGGCTGCTGGACCTGCAGCGGACAACCAGCGAACAAGCACCCAGCGAACAAGCACCCAGCGAACAAGCACCCAGTGAACAGGCACCCAGCGAACAGCGGACGACGACGTGCGGCTATTGCGGCGTCGGTTGCACTTTGGAGGTGGCCACCCGGGGCAGCAGCATCATGACCGTCAAGCCGGCCATGAACGGGTCCCTCAACCGGGGACATGCCTGCGTCAAAGGCCGGTTTGCCCACGGGTTCCTCAACTCAGCGGAGCGGCTCAGCACGCCCCTGATCCGGCGGAACGGGACGCTGACTCCCGCAACCTGGGACGAGGCCATCGGGTTCGTGGCTGGCAGGCTTACCGCAGTCCGGGACGCAGACCCGGACGGATTCGCCCTGATCTCATCGGCACGGGCCACGAATGAGGAGAACTACCTGGCCCAGAAGTTTGCCCGCGCCGTCATGGGAACCAACAACGTGGACAACTGTTCCCGTCTCTGCCACGCCCCCTCGGCCACCGGCCTGGCTGCCGCCTTCGGCCTGGGCGGCGGGACCAACCCCTTCGATGACCTGGATGCCTGTGACGCGATCCTGCTAGTGGGTGCGAACCCGACGGCGGCACACCCCGTAGTCGGCTCACGCATCTTCCAACGGGTCATGGGCGGAGCGCGCCTGGTGGTGGTGGATCCCCGGCGGACGTACCTCGCACGGCACGCGGACGTCCATCTCCGGCCCCGGCCGGGAACCAACGTCGCTGTGTTCAACGGACTGGCGCACGTCCTGGTACGGGAGGGGATGACTGATTCCGCGTTCCTGGCGGCGCACGCCACCGGCTATAAGGAACTGCGGGGGCTGCTGGAGGACTACCCACCGGACCGGGTGGCAGCGATCAGCGGGGTGCCGGCGGAGGACCTGGTGCAGGCGGCGCGGCTCTACGGGCAGGCAGCGGCGCCGGCCATCTTCTACGGGCTGGGCGTGACCGAACACCTGCACGGCACGGACGGTGTCCGGACACTGTCCAACCTCGCAGTCCTGCGCGGAGCTGTGGGCCCCGGCGGCGGAGGCGGTGTGAACCCGCTTCGGGGACAGAACAACGTCCAGGGTGCTTCGGACATGGGGGCCCTGCCGGACCTGCTGCCCGGGTACCAGAAGGTCGGCGACCCTGCCGCGCGGCACCGGTGCGCGGCCGCCTGGCAGGCTGAAGTGCCTGCCCGGCCCGGGCTTCGGACCCCGCAAATGTTTGCCGCCGCCCGGTCCGGGGCGCTCCAGGCACTCTGGATCATCGGCGAGGACGTGCTCACCACGGACCCGGACAGCACCGCCGTCCGCGCCGCGCTGGAGGCCTGCCCGCTGGTGATCTGCAACGACCTGTTCCTGTCCGATACCGCCGCGGCCGCCGACGTCGTATTCCCTGTGGCGGCATGGCTGGAGAAGGAGGGAACGTTCGTCAACTTTGACCGGCGCTTCCAGCGGGTCCGGGAAGCCGTTGTACCCCCTGCAGGTGTCCGCACGGACTTTGCCGTGCTGCACGCCGTCGCGGACCGGATGGGGGCGGGCCTAGGCTGCGAATCGCCCGCGGATGCCATGGCGGAGTGCGCCGCCGTGGCGCCCCTGTTCGGCGGTGTCACGCACTCCCGGCTGGACCGTGAAGGGCCGCTGCACTGGCCGTGCGGATCCCCGGATTCCCCCGGTACGCCCCGGCTTTACGAGGACGGCTTCGCGACGCCGGACGGGCTGGCCCATTTGGCCGCCAGGCCTTATCTTCCGCCCGGCGAGGAGTGCGACGGGGAGTTCCCGTTCCTGCTGATTACGGGGCGCAGGGCGGAGCATTACAACTCGGGGAGCATGACGCGGCGCACCGCCAACCTGCGCCTGCTGGGCCGGGAGACGGTGGACGTCGGGCCGGGCGACGCCGCGGCGCTGGGCGTGGGCGACGGAGACGCCGTCCGGGTGGCGAGCAGGCACGGGGAGGCGGTGCTTCAGGTGAAGATCAGTGACGACGTGGAACCGGGCCAGGTGTTCGCCGGTTTCCACTTCCCCGGCGCCGCGGTCAACGGACTCACCTCGCCGGTGGGGGATGAGGCCACCGGCTGCCCGGAGTACAAGGTGACCGCGGTCAGGCTGGCTGCGTCTTCCCGATCCGCCGGCGGAGGACCGTCGCGGTAATCCACGTGACCAGGCTGCATGCCGCGGCGCCCCAGAGGATGTCCGTCACGGCCACCAGCGCGGTGAAGTCCTTCAGCACGGCAAACCCGGTGAGCGCCCACGTGGCGTAGGTGAAGAACCCGAACAGTGCCGCCCCCGTGACCCGCTGCCGCACGGAGACGTCCTGGGCGTTTGGACGGACGCCGTAGTGCACCATCCCCGCCACGAAAATGACATAGAACAGCACCGCGCCCAGGAGGTTCGCCTTGGGCGCCAGCAGGCCGCCGATCTGGCCCTGGTACAACGGGTTGGCCACCAGCAGGATCCACGCCACGTCCAGCACGGCGAAGATCAAGGCGGTGACTGCGTAGGCGGTCAGCCAGTTCCTAGTGCGGGGGCTCACGCTGTGCTCCTTGCGTCGGTGTAGAGGTTTTCCACGAAATGGCGGGCGCGTTCTGTGAAGACGGCCCGTTTGAGCTTCATGGTAGGGGTGACCAGCCCGTGGGACTCGTTGAGGTCAGCCAGCAGCAGCACGAACTTTCGCACCTGTTCCGACCGGGCCAGTCGGGCGTTCGCGGCAGTGACCACTTTGCCCACCACACCCAGCAGCCGCTCGTCCTCGATCTGGACCGCGCTGCCGTCATCGGGGATCCGCAGCCCGGCAAGGTCGGCGATGCCCTCCCGCTCGGCCCAGGCCGCCACGGACTCCGGGTCCAGCAGCACCAGCCCGCCCAGGTACGGTTTGCCCTCGCCCACCATGACGGCGTGCGCCACCAGGGGGTCGCCCTCCACGTAGCCTTCCCAGATGGAGGGGGTCACGGTTTTGCCGCCCGCGGTGACGATCACGTCCTTGATCCGGCCCTTGAGGGTGAGCCGGCCGCCGGAGTCCAGGGAGCCCAGATCGCCGGTGCGGAAGAAGCCGTCCACAAAAGCGCCGTCGTTGTCTGATGCCCGGCGGTATCCGGCGAAGACTCCCACGCCGCGGGCCAGCACTTCGCCCTGGTCCGAGATCCGCACGGTGGTGCCGGGCATCGGCACGCCGACCGTTCCGGAATGGATGGCGCCGGGCAGGTTGCCGGTGAGCGGGGCAGTGGTCTCCGTGAGCCCGTAGCCTTCGATGACGGGCAGGCCCAGGCCGCGGAAGAAGAGGGACAGGTCGGCGTCCAGGGCGCCGGCGCCGGAGAGCAGGCAGTCCAGTCGGCCGCCCACCAGCGCCCGGAGGCGGGCGTAGAAAAGCCGGTCGAACACCGCGCGCCGCACCCGCAGGCCGCGCGGGGCACTCAGGGAGGGATCGGCGTCGTGCGCTTCGGCAAACCGGCCCCACTCCACGGCCGTGCGCGGCGCCAACGCCCACACGCGGCCCAGGTGTTTCTGCGCCGCGGCGGCGGCTGCGGAGGCCTGGATTTTCTGCAGGACGCGGGGGACCACCACCAGGAACGTGGGCCTGAGCGCGCCGAGGGCGGGCACCACGTCGCGGGGGTCGGAGAGGTGCGCGATGCGCATACCGTTGGCCACGCAGATCAGCTGCAGGCCGCGGGCCAGGACGTGCGCCATGGGCAGGAAGATGATGGTGTTGCCGTCCTCGCGGACCACGCTGGTGTAGGCGGCGCCCACGTTGAGGATCTGGCCGACGAAGTTGCGGTGGGTGATCAGGGCGCCCTTGGGGGCTGCGGTGGTGCCGGAGGTGTAGACGATGGTGGCCACCGAATCGAGGTCGTGCAGCAGGCGGCGTTCCTCCACGTCGCCGTCCGGCACGTCCGCGCCGCCCTGGACCAGGGCTGCCAGGTCGGCGCCGGGGCGTGCATCCATGGTCCAGACGCCCAAGTTCGCCGCGCCGTTCCCGGCGAAGCCCTGCTCCAGCAGGGCGGCGTGCGCGGCGGTGCCGGCGATCGCCAGGCGCACGGCTGCGTCTTCCAGGACGGCGGTCACCTGCGGCTGGGCGGAGGTTTCGTAGATGGGAACCGCGACGGCGGCGGCGAACCACGCTGCCATGTCCGCCACCGCCCATTCATAGCGGGTGGGGGACATGATGGCCATCGAATCGCCGGGCTGCAGGCCGGCGGCGATCAGGCCCTTGGCCAGGGCGCGGACTTCGTCCACGAACTGCCGGGTGGTCACCTGTCGCCAGGGATCGGTGACGGGGGCCCCGCCGGCCCGGACCTCGAAGGCGACGTGGTCCGGGGAGATGCGGAAGCGGTGCATCAGCAGGTCCGTGGCGTTCCGGTGCCCGGACAGGTCGGCCAGCGGCGGGGAGGTGAACTCTCTCAAGGGGTGTCCTTCTCGGAAAGGGAGTGCAGGTGGTCCTGCATGAGGTTCAGTGCGATGTTGAGGAAGTCCCCGACGGCGTCCTGCCGGGCGCGGGGGAGGGCCTCGAGGTGCTGGTTGGTGGCGTCCATGAGGGGGCGCATCAGGTCCATGATGTCCTTGGTGGCCGCGGGGGTGGCGCTGACATGCACGTGCCGCCGGTCCTCCTCCGAGCGAAGCCGTTCGACGTAACCGCGCGCTTCCAGCCGTCCGACGATGGCGGTGGTGGTGGCAGCGGTGGCGCCCAGCTTTTCGGCAAGGGTGCCGACGGTGACTGCCCCTGACTGGGCCAGCGCCGAGAGTGCGCGGTAGTCGGTGAGGTTCAGGTGCAGGCAGCGGGCCACTTCCCGCTCGGTTTCGTTGGCGAGGTCGAATAGAGCCTGGAGCGCGGACGCGGCGGGGTGGTAGGGCGGCGGGGCCATGGTTCCTCCTCAGCAGCCTTATAGTAGTTATTGTCCTCTAGTCATCAAATTCATTTGAATACAAGAAAGACTAGCAGGCGCGGTTGGGACCGGTCGTGCAGCAGCGCGCGGCCGGCCAGGGGAAAGGAACCTGTCCGTGAACGACAAGAGCCGCAAGGCACTCATCAGTACCGTTATCGCCGTGGTGGTGGCGGTGCTCATCGCCCTCGCCGGAAGCCAGGGCGGAGCCAGGATCGCCGGGTGGCCCGTCTTCGCGCTGGGGGTTGCCATCGCGTTCGTCATCCAGTGGCTGGTGTTTATTCCGTCCTTCAAGGCGCAGACGGAGAAGTTTTACGACCTCACCGGCGCCCTCACCTACATCTCCATCACTGTGTTCCTGGTGCTGGCGTCCCCGGGGGTGGACGCACGCGGATTGCTGCTGGCGGCCATGGTAGTGCTGTGGGCCGGGCGGCTGGGCAGCTTCCTGTTCCTGCGGATCAGCAAGCACGGCAAGGACGACCGCTTCGATGAGCTCAAGCCGGACTTCTTCCGCTTCCTGAATACCTGGACCCTCCAGGGCCTCTGGGTGGTGCTCACCGCGGCGCTTGCCTGGGTGGCCATCACCTCGGACAAGAAAGTCGGCCTGGACGGCTTCTTCTGGGTGGGCCTGCTCGTGTGGCTGGTTGGCATCAGCATCGAGACCGTGGCCGACGTGCAGAAGACCCGCTTCAAGGACAACCCCGCGAACAAGGGCCGGTTCATCAACGCCGGCCTGTGGTCCAAGTCCCGCCACCCCAACTACTTCGGAGAGATCACGCTCTGGGTGGGCGTGGCCATCATCGCACTGCCAGTACTCCAGGGCTGGCAGTGGGCGGCACTGATTTCCCCGGTGTTCGTGGCCCTGCTCCTGATCAAGGGCAGCGGCGTGCCGCCCCTTGAGAAAAAGGCGGACAAGAAGTGGGGCGGCCAGGCCGACTACGAGGCCTACAAGAAGAACACCCCTGTGCTGGTACCAAAACTGAAGTAGGGCTTTCCCAAACAGGGATTGACGACGGCGGACTCCGGAACCGGGTGCCGCCGTCGCCCGTTGTTCAGGTACGATTTAACCCATCAAGGGGAGTACTCCCGTCTGTGGTTGGCCCGTCAATACGGATGCAGCGATGCATCCCGGGCCACCGGCTCCGGTTTTCACCGGGCGGAGGAGACCTTGGCGTCAATGTCAGCGCCTACCCTTGGAGTACCCACATGCAGGTAACACCCCTGGTCTGGATCATCACCCTCGCGGTGACCATTCTGTTCTTCGTTTACGAGTTCTTCGCCCACGTCCGCAAGCCGCATGAGCCGTCCATCGGCGAATCCGCCCGCTGGTCCGCGTTCTACATCGGACTCGCCCTTTTGTTCGGCGTCGGCATCGGCGTGGTCTCGGGATGGACGTTCGGCGGCGAGTACTTCGCCGGCTACCTCACCGAGAAAGCCCTGTCAGTCGATAACCTCTTCGTCTTCCTCATCGTGATGACGGGCTTCGCTGTTCCCAAGAAGTACCAGCAAAAAGTGCTGATGGTGGGCATCATCATCGCCCTGGTCCTGCGCGGCGGGTTCATCGCCATCGGGGCCACGCTGATCGAAAACTTCTCCTGGGTGTTCTACATCTTCGGCGCCCTGCTGCTCTTCCTCGCCTACAAGCAGGCCTTCGGCGGCCACGACGCCAACCCGGCCGACGGCAAATTCATGCAGCTGGTCCGCCGCGTCCTCCCTGTCACTCCGGACTACCACCGGGACCGGCTCACCGTGAAGCTGGACGGCAAGCGCTTCGTGACGCCGATGATGCTCACCATCATCGCCATCGGGTTCGTGGACCTGATCTTCGCCGTCGACTCGATCCCCGCGATCTACGGCCTCACCAGCGAGGCCTACATCGTCTTCACCGCCAACGCCTTCGCCCTGATGGGCCTGCGCCAGCTGTTCTTCCTCATCGGCGGACTGCTGGAGCGCCTGGTGTACCTGGCCCAGGGCCTGGCCGTGATCCTCGCGTTCATCGGCGTGAAGCTGCTCTTCCACGCCCTGCACGTCAACGAGCTCCCGTTCATCAACGGCGGCCAGCCGCTCCTGTGGGTGCCGGAGATCCCCATCTGGCTCTCGCTGCTCTTCATCGGCGCAACCATCCTGGTGGCCACGGTGGCCAGCCTGGCCAAGACCCGCGGCGGGCTGGGCGCCAGCGAAGCTGTCCACCCTGAGGTAACTCAGGAGGACACCGACTCCACGGCTCGCACGCCGCGGTAGCCACTGGCTGGCTCTAACTATGCAGGACGGACGACGGCGGCACCCGGGTTGGGTGCCGCCGTCGCAGCTTAAGCGCAGGAGTCGGGAAGGATTGCCCCAGTTGCGCTGAAACCGTCAACCTCAGCGGATTCTGGCCGCTAGGCTCTTTCGTGGCGTCAGCGTAATCGGGGCTGACGCACCAAACTTTTCGTGCACAATCCGGGGGAACTGCATGTCCAGCCACGCGTCCTTGCCCACCACCGCGCCTGCGTCCGGCACCCGCTGGAGCGCCGCCGTCGTCCTTTCCGCGTTGCTGGCCCTTTTCGGCGGACACCTGCCTGCTGTTGCCGCGGACAGCACCACCGCCGCAACGGTCCAGGCCGTGGACCTGCTGCAGACCCTCCCCGTCAAGGGCCGCGCGCCCAAGACGGGGTATGAGCGGTCGCTGTTCGGGCCCACATGGGCGGACGTGGACCAGAACGGCTGCGACACCCGGAACGACATCCTCAACCGGGACCTTACCGACATCACCTACGTCAACAGCGTCCCCTGCACGGTCAAGGCCGGGGTACTCGCGGATCCCTACACGGGCACCGTCATCAACTTCGTCCGTGGCACCACCACCAGCAGCGCTGTGCAGATCGACCACGTGGTGGCCCTCAGCGACGCCTGGCAGAAGGGCGCCCAGCAGCTGACCACGGAGCAGCGGACGGCGTTTGCGAACGACCCGCTGAACCTGCAGGCAACGGATGGGTCCACCAACCAGCAAAAGGGCGACGGCGACGCCGCCACGTGGCTGCCGCCCGCCAAGGCCTTCCGGTGCGAGTACGTGGCGCGGCAGGTTTCCGTGAAAGCGCGTTACAGCCTGTGGGTGACGCAGGCCGAGCACGACGCAATCGCCGGCATCCTGGCCGGCTGCCCCGGCCAGCCGGCACCGACCACCGTCGCGCCCGCCTCTGCATCCACCACCGTCTACTACGCCAACTGTGCCGAGGCGGTGGCAGCGGGAGCAGCCCCGCTCTATGCGGGTTCCCCGGGGTACCGCTCGGGGCTGGACGGCGACGGCGACGGGGTGGCCTGCGAGGGATAAGCGGCCTGGTAACCACTACCGTCCGGTGTGCGCAACGGCCGACGGCGGCACCCGGCGGGCGGTTTCTAGGGGTCGTTGCAACACTGCTGGTGTTATGTGGTCATTAGTAGATCACGCAGACGCTCGGCTGGGGTGTCCCAGCCGAGCGTTTTGCGTGGTCGGCTGTTGAGTTCTTGGGCGACGTGTTCGAGGTCTTCGGGGCCATAGATGGATAGGTCCGTGCCTTTTTCGAAGTATTGGCGCAGCAAGCCATTGGTGTTTTCGTTGGAGCCGCGTTGCCAGGGGCTGGCGGGGTCGCAGAAGTAGACCTGCATGTCCGTGGCCATGGTGAAGGATTTGTGGGCTGCCATTTCCGCGCCCTGGTCCCAGGTCAGGGAGCCTCGGAGGTGTTCGGGGAGTGTCTTCATCGTGGCGATGAGGCCATCACGGACGGTTTCGGCGGTGTGGTCTCCGGGCAGATGGACGAGCATGACGTATCTGGTGGTGCGTTCAACGAGGGTGGCGATGGCGGACTGGTTGCTTGCCCCGGTGATCAGGTCTCCTTCCCAGTGTCCTGGAACGGCGCGGTCTTCAACTTCGGGTGGGCGTTCGGAGATCATCACCATAGGGTCAGCGAAGCGGGGCTGCCGCTGCTGGGGGTCCTTGTGAGGCTTACGGCGCGTCCGGCCGGTGCGCAGAGCTGCCTGGACTTCACGTTTGAGTCCTCCGCGGGCCTGGAAGTAGAGGGCCTGATAGATCGTTTCTGGGCTCACGCGCATCTCCGGGTCGTTGGGAAACTTCCTGATCAGCTTGTTGCTGATCTGTTCCGGTGACCAGCGCCGAAGCAGCTTCTTCTTCACATACTTTCGTAACCGGTGGTGAGTGACCAGCTTGCTGTCCTTGGGCCGGGGCCGCCGGGCGGTCGCGGCACGTTGGGCTGCATAGGCGTAATACTTCCCATCGTTGACACTGTTCCTGGCCAGTTCCCGGCTGATGGTCGAGGCGGACCGGCCCAGCTCCCTGGCGATCTTCCGGACCGGTGTGCCGGCAGCGCGGAGGTCAGCAATCCGTTCCCGGTCCTGCAAAGTCAGGAATCTGGCATCCAGTGGTTTCTCCAAGGCCGCAAGTGCGGGAAACGCGCCAGAATCGGTGATCGCTTCGTCGGTGGTCAGTGTCATCACACCACTGGTGTAATCGACCCGGCGGCCATCACGGTAGATTCGCCCGTTCCGTGTCCTTCTGACCCCGTTGTCCCATTCCTGGGCCGTGCACCGGTTAATGCCCAGTTCTTTGGCAGCCTCCCGGCGTGTCATTCCAGCTTCGCGGAGCTTGCGGAAATCCTCACGGCTGGGGCCTTCCGTGCGTTTCCGCGCAAGCCCGGCCTTCTGGGTCCACTTGTAACAAGTTTGACGGCTCAACCCCAGTTCGGCAGCGGCAACCGTAGTGCTACCGGTACGCGCCAAAGCCTTGAAGAACGCTGCCTTCACCTCCGGGGTTACTCTCGCCCCACGGACATTCCCGCCATTTATGGTGCCGGCAGATATTCCCGCCTCACGCAGCCACCGGTAGCACGCCGACGGTTTAAGCCCGAGCTCAGCCGCGGCAAGAGCAACACTCCCCGCGCTTGCCAGTGCCCGGAAGAACCCTTCCCTTTCCCCGGAGGTATAGCTCCGTCGAGGGGTCCTGCCCTCGCTTAAAGACGACATGGTCGTTGCAACTCCCAAAACTAAGGGGTGTTGCAACGACCACTAGAACCCAAGGCCTGGGTGCCGCCGTCGGCTGTGTGCCTTAAAGGTTGAAGGGTGTCAGCCCTGGTACGCCTTCGGCAGCTTCAGGCCGCGTTCCTCCATGAGGGTGCGCAGGCGGGTGGGGTAGTCGGTGATGATGCCGTCCACGCCCATGTCCATCAGCCGGGTCATGTCCGCGGTGGTGTTCACGGTCCAGGGGATGACGGCCAGGCCCAGTTCGTGGGCTTCGGCGATCATCGTGGGGGTGACTGAACTGAACGTGGGGGAGACGACGTCGTACCCCTGGGCGGCGGCCGCCTTGGGAAGGGAACCGTCGTAGTCGTCGATGTCGATGCCGCCCAGGTTGGGGCTGGCACCCGGCTTGCCCACGCCCATCCAGGCGTCGCCGCTGGACAGCGCAACGAGCGTCAGCTCCGGCGCGATCTGCTTGGTGAGGTTCAGCGAGGACCAGTCGAAGGACTGCAGGGTGGTGCGGTCCGCCATGCCGGATGCTTCGATCTCCGCCACCACGGCGCGGGTGAGCGACTCCATGCCGGCGCCGCCAATCTCGGTGTCGTTGACCTTGGTTTCGACGTTGAACCGGACCTTGTCGGCCTTGCGGTCGCGGCCCAGCTGGTAGACGTCCTTGAGCTCGGCGATCCGGTTGCCCTCTATCACGTCCTGCTCCGGGAACCCGGGCAGCTGCTTGTAGCCACAGTCCAGCGTCTTCAGCTGGGCCAGGGACAGGTCGGCCACGCGGCGGCCCACATAGGGGAACTCGGGATCACCCGCGCTGGCAGGGGCGGTGTCAACGCACTTGTTGGCCTGGATGGTGTCGTCGTGCCAGACCACCACCTTGCCGTCCTGGGTCAGGTGCGTGTCCAGCTCCAGCGTCGTCACGCCCAGGGCAAGGGAATTCCCGAACGCGGCCAGGGACTCCTCGGTCCACTGGCCGCGGCCGCCACGGTGGCTCTGCAGATCGAAGGAGCCGTTGCGCTCGTTGGTTTTGATCGCCGAGGTGGCGGTTCCGGCAGCGTTCGACGACGGCGTGCCGGCCGGGTTGCCTTCGGCGGCGACGGCGGGGCCCCCCATGGAAGCGATGAGGGCGGCGGCTGCCGCGGCGGTCAGGACGTGGCGCATGGTGGTTCCTCCTGGGGTGGCGGGGCCGGCGGGTGGCCGGCGAGTGACCAGTCCACGCTAGGGAGGGCAGGTTGCGCAATGGGTGCGGCGAGTTGGAGGGGAGGTTAACGGGACGTAGCCGCCGGCAGGGGAGGACTCCCCATCCTGTTCCCTGTCTTTTTGTGTCTATTCGTTGTGCTTATATGAGCCTGCGCTGCAGCATTCAGCTGCAACCAGCCACTCACCACGTTGGAGAATCATGAAATTCACGAAGGGTAAACCGAAGCTCAAGGGCTTGTCGCTGCTTGTCGCCGTTGGGGTGACGACAGGGGCGTCCCTGGTCGCAGCGCTTCCCGCCGATGCCGCAGGCCCGTGCGGCACCGGATACACGTACATCGGCTCCCACCCCATCACCGTGCCCAGCTACAGCAAGGACTACCGCTACGGAAAGCCCGGAACCAAAACCGGCTCCATCGATGTGTACTGGAACTCTACGGCGCGGAAAAACTGTTCTGTCGCTTACGCCTACGGCCCCACCTACGGTGTCCGGATGTACCGCCAGAACATGATCGGACGGTACCCGTCCTACGGCCCCGACGACATCTCGCACGACTATTACTCCTACTATGCGGGACCGGTCTACACGGATACGCAACCGGTCGGCGGCCAGTGCATCACCCTGGACGCGAGCTTTGGGCCGAACTCAACGGACAAATCCAGCTGGGGTGCTGCGTTCTACAGCCCCGTTCACTGCTAACCAAGAATTTCGACGGCGGTACCCGGACGGGTGCCGCCGTGCCGGGTTCGTGCGCCACACTGGAGTCTGCGCCACACTGGAGTCTGCTCCTCCCACCAACGAAAGCAGGACTCCCTGGATAACTCTCCAGCAGGACGCCGACGGCTTTGTCCGCATGAACCGGCACTACCCGGCCAGCGTCCGAATCAGGATTGCCTTCAATGACGGCACCACCGGCGAGTTCTCGGGCCAGACCCTCAACAACGCCTACGACGCTGCGCTCGCCGAGTTCCGGGCCAAGAACGGGCTCGACGCGAAAGGGTTCAACCGGGCTCCGGCAAAGCGGACCAACTCCGGCAACAGGGTGGACTTCGTGCCGGTGCATCCAGGCATGGGAGAGTAGCCCAGAGATGCAGCCGCGCTGCTCAGGCAGAGCGGGAATGTGCAGCGCTTGGCTATTGCTGGGGCACTACATCGGCGTGCCGGTGGGCCACCTTCCACTGGCCATCCTCGCGCCGGTAGACCTGAGTGGCCCGGAGCGTGAGGTTGGTGGGCTTGCCGTCCCTGTGGAAGGAGATGCGCTCGATGCCTGCGGTATAGGCCATGTTCCCGGAAACGTCGCACGCCTGAAGCTCCAGCTCCCACGACGAGCAGTTGGAGAAGCTGTTCTCCAGGAACCTGAAGCTTTGCTCCACTTCGTCCAGCCCGTAGGCGTTGCGCAGTGCCCCGAGGATGCTGACGGGCTCGGTGTGGGACCAGAGGGCACGGCGCGGATTCGCGTCTCCGTTGTGCAGGGCGACTTCCGCGTCGTGCAGCGTCGTCCTGACCCACTGAAGAAAGTCCTCGCGGTCACTCATCGCGTCAAGATACCTGTGCGGTGTGGGCCCGGAAAAGGGCGGAAAGTCCCCTATGAGCGCGCGCTTTCATTTCCAGCAACCCCGCCCCGGTTGCTAGGTAAAGCGCCGCAGAAAAGAGGGGGGCAATGTGGGGTGCTGTTCCCCTCGACCGGTCCCCAGCCCGGGCCTAATCTGTCCTCGCAAGGATCCGGCGAGGAGGATGGAGGTGCCCGAAATGGGAGCACCAGAAAACGCCGCACTGGTGCGGCGGGGCTACGAAGCGTTCAGCGCAGGCGACATGGATACGCTCCGGGACCTGTTCGTTGAAGACGCCGTCTGGCATGTCGGCGGCACAGGTCCGTTGTCCGGCGATAAGAAGGGCCGGGACGCGATCCTGGCCTACTTCGGCGAACTTTATGCGCGGTCCAACGGTTCGATGAGGGTCACGGTGGAGGACGTGGCGGCGGGGGACAGATATACGGTTGGCGTCCAGTTCTCACACGCGGAGCGAGACGGCAAGACCATGGATATGCGGCAGGTTATCGTGTTCAGCATCGCCGACGGCAAAGTCACGGAGGGCACCGAAATGCAGGAGGAAACAACCCTCGTGTCTGATTTCTGGTCTTGACTGCCCGCAGGCCGGCCAAATCATTTTTCGCGGGAATCGGACAACGATGAAAAAAAAGGGGAGCGATCATGGCGGTAGCAATCATCATGGAGTTCGATGGTTCAACGCTCGAACAATATGACGAGATCAACAGGAGAATGGGGCTGACCCCGGGAGGGCCTGGTCCGGAGGGATCAATTTCCCACTGGGCCACAGCAACCGATAACGGCTTGCAGGTCACGGATGTCTGGGAAAGCCGCGAGCAGTTCGATGCCTTCGCCCGCGACACGATGGGGCCGCTGAGCATGGAACTGGGATTCGCCGCACCACCGAAGATGACCTTCTGCGACGTGCACAACTACTTCACCCGCAACGCCGCGGCCTGAAAACCCGTCGGCGCCTCGCCTTCGTCGGGGCGCTGCAGCCCTCTCGCGCCGGCCTGTTGCCTATGACCTTCAGTTGCTGTGGCCCTGGCCGGCGGTGTCCTCGTGCGCCTTGACGACGAACTGTTCCACCCGCCGGTCCGGCACCAGCCAGATGAGCGCGACGACGGTGAAGGCGGCGACGCCCAGCAACGGCTGAACGAAGGTGAGGGCGATGCCGGTGAGGTAGATCAGCGGCGAGGCCTTGCCCTTCCAGTCCTTCCCGACCGCCCGCGCGAGGGCGCCGTCCCTACCCTGCACGGCAATGAGCCGCCGTTCCAGGATGAAGTAGGCGATCGCGGCGCACAGCAGGTTGATCCCGTACAGCAGCACGGGGATCTGCAGGAAGCCGGACTCATCCATCCACCGCGTGGTGAACGGGAACAGTGACAGCCAGAACAGCAGGTGCAAATTGGCCCAGAGGATGGCGCCGTTCACCCGGCTGGCGAGGTGGATCATGTGGTGGTGGTTGTTCCAGTAGATCCCCACATACACGAAGCTCAGGAGGTAGGTGAACAGCGTCGGCAGGATGGCGGCGACCCCGGCCCATGTTGGTTCCTCCGGGGTGTGCAGTTCGAGCACCATGATGGTGATGATGATGGCCAAAACGCCGTCGCTGAAAGCTTCAAGCCGGTTCTTATTCACCCAAATATTCTGCCCGCAAAGTCGGGGGCCCGGGCATCCGCGCGAGGACCAGAGCGATAACACTAGGGCGATATCCCAAAAGGAAGAACAGCGGATCGCTCAGCCAACCTGGACAATCATTGAAACTGGCCGGAGGAGGCCGAGCAGGGCTGGTTCGGTTATCGTGAAGCATGACACGGGGGATAAGTCATGCACTTAGTGCTTTGATACTGGTCGGCTCGTTAGTGAGCGGCTGTGGGGCCGCATCCTGCGATTCCGCAATGCGCTTCAGCACCCTGGAATTAGACTTCTCAGCCCTTCCGGTCACCGGCAAACTTGAGTTTGAAGTGACTTGCCTAGACCGGACTGACCAAGAGGCCTGCACAGGTTACCGTGCCGGACACCGCTATAGCGTCGCAGAGGACAGCGCCGTATCCCTGTGGGTTGGAGTCCGCGCCGTGCGCTTGTCCGTGTACGACGAAGCCTCCCAGATGATAGTGGCCGAAAAAGTCTTGGACCCAATCCCCTGGGATCCCCCACCGGTGGAAGGCCCTTGCGGCCCACCGCAGTCAAAGGCCAAGTGGAAGCTGTAAGCAACCCACGACAGGACCTGCGTCGCTGGCTTCGGCGACGAGGACCTATCCGGACTTCATGCTCTCAAAGGGCGAGATTGCGCCGGCGGCCACTGATTAGGAAGCAGCCAATCAAGGAGAAGCCGAGCGGCAGTAATTTCGATTGTCTCGAGGGCAGCGTAATCATTTGGCGTCGCGAAGCGGATTCGAGCTGTAACCATTTGGTCCTAGGGTGGCAGCCCCTTGTCACAGTGCCCGACAAGACCTTTAGCGGCCCCGCTCAAGATCATTCAGCGGATACCAGCGCGGCGAAGCCTTTCAGGTGCTTGGCTGGTGAGTGCCTCCAGTGCAGTGGGTGGCGATTGAAAGAGGCTTTCACCTCTGGCATTGTGCAGCGCCGGCCACAGGCTGGCAGCCCAGGCGATTTCGCGCTCCTCTGAGGTGAATACTTTGCCTCTCGTGCGTTCATAGCAATCGATGAATTCCTCCGATGCTTCCAGGGACGCAAGCGTCGGGACGGCGGTGCTTGTGAATGCCCCTGATGCTGCTCCGACGATAGCTGCAGCCGGTAGTGCCACGAGGCTGTCCCAGTCGTGTACGGCCCAGGGGCTGGCATCCTTCCATCGAAGATTCTGGCTCTCCCAGTCTCCGTGGCCGACGACCAAAGGAAGAGACGTTGCGGCGAGTCGCTTGGACGCAGCACGGGCAATCGCGTTCACGTGCGCAGGTACCCGGTCCTGGTCCATCGCGTCCGCGATCGGGTTTGGCGGCCACAAGCTGCGTGTCGGGGGATTCCAGTACATCCATGGCGGCGGCGCGCCCAGGCCCCTCGGGGACTCCACTTCGAGGATCGCTGCAAGGTCGGCCAAGAGGGATGCCGAGCGATCAGCGAACCGGACGTCTCCATCCACGTGCATCTCACCGCCGGAGCGCCAAGACTCTGCGCTAACGACCATCCCGGGGCCGAGCCGGGCCGCGTCCGTCATGGGACGGGCACAAGGAAACCCCGCATCGGCGGCGATCGCCTGCAGTTGAAGGCATCTGCTGACTCTTTCCCACCCTTCCGGCCGGACCTTGACCGCGCAGGGGCCTCGCTCATCGGAATCGAAACGGAACAGTTGCGACATCTGGCCGCCGGCCTCGGAGTCCACCTCTGCGAGCGTGCCAGATCCCAATGCACGCAGGCACCACGCTTCAACCTGCACCGCAGTCACCATCAGTTGATCCTACAAACAGCGCCTCGTGGTGTCGCCGGAAGGGCCTCCACCCTCGTAAGCCCATGGCCAAGCGGGCTCTTGAACGCCGGACTGCAGATCCTCCAAAGAACCCTGGCCAAACGAGTCCACTGTGCTTCCTGAGAGGATCGGGTCTATGGATTCGATCTTCGTGAATGGAACAGTCGGCGTCGGAAAGTCGACCCTGGCAGATGCGCTCAGCGCGGCTGAACGCGGTAGCCACGCCGTCATCGATCTCGACTCAATTAGAAAGCTAAGGCCGGCGCCAAGTTCGGATCGGTTCAACCACGAACTCGAGCTGCTCAATCTCAAAAGCCTCGCGCGAAACTACCGGGCTGCGGGCGCAAAACGGTTCATCATCGCAGGAGTCATAGAGGAAAAAGCCGAATTACCTCGCTACATCGATGCGCTGGGTTCTGATGGATTGTTTGTCTGCCGTCTCGTAGCTCGTTCCGATGTCCTTCAGTCACGTCTGCACTTCCGCCATCGGGAGGATCCTGAAGGACTGGTGTGGCATCTGGATCGGCTAGGCACTCTTTCGGACGTTCTTGAGGCTGCAGACATTGATGACCTGGTACTGGATTCGTCAGACGTTCCACCTGTTGAGCTTGCGGTGGCTGTTCGGCGAGCTGCCGGTTGGGACTAAACCCACTGGCGCAGGATTCAGCGGGAGGTTGTGCCGTCAGCTTTTGACAACGGTGACCGTCCCCGCGTCGCCGTCGACGGTCACCTTGGGGCCGTCGGCCAGCCGCTGCGTGGCCACGCCCGTTCCCAGGACGGCGGGGATGCCGTACTCGCGGGCCACGATGGAACTGTGGCTCAGCGGACCGCCCACATCGGTCACCACGCCGGAGGCCATGGCGAACAACGGTGTCCACGCGGGAGTGGTCATGCGGGCCACCAGCACCTCGCCGGGCCGCATCCGGCCGAAGTCCTCCGGACCCCTCAGGACCCGGGCGGGCGCCGTCACCCTGCCGGAACTCGCGCCGGTCCCCTTGATCGCGTCGCCGGCCTGCTGCTGGGGGCCTCCGGGCATCATCGAGCCGAATGCCTTCTCCATCCACGCCTTCTGCGGGAGCATCTGCGGGGCGGAAGCCTTCGCCTGGCCCCGCCACAGCATCCGGCGTTCCTCGACGGCGGCGGCACGGACGGGACGGGATGCTCCGGCAAGGGCCACGCCGGCCTCCGCCTCTGCCAGCCCGAACTCCACCGCGCTCTGCAGCTCCGGGAACCGCAGCCAGAACACGTCGTCCGCGGCAGCGATCACACCGGAGGCCACCAGCCGGCGGCCCAGCTCCAGCAGCATCCGCCGCAGCAGCGGCCAGGCCAGGCCGACGTCGGCCAGCGCGTCCTCGCGGGCCGGCGCCGTCTCCTGCGCCCACTTCAGCAGACGGAAGAACGCCGCGCGCCGCCGCGGCCCCAGCCTGCCGGCCACCTCCCGGGTCAGTGCCTCCCGGCGCTCGGTCAGCAGCCGCTGCCGCTCATGCGGGTCGGTGCCCTGCCCGCGGAGGTAGAACTTCACCGTTTCCAGCTGCGCCGTGGGGTCGTCCGCCGGCACCGGGCTGGCGAAATCCAGGTTGTAGACCGCGTGCCCGTACAGGGCCAGATGTTCCTGGAAGGTGAACCGCCATTCCTGCCAGATGGCACCGTCCACGCCGGCCGGTGCCGAACCGGTGCGCAGGCACTCGGCGAGTTCCGCCGTCGTACTTTCCAGCAGAGCCTTCACCAGCGCAGGATCGTTCCGCGCCCACCCCGCAAGGTCGTACAGCGACTTTTCCGCCCGGATTGGCTCGCTGTCGAAGCCGAGCAGGAACTCCTGGGCCGGCGGATCGCCGTCGCGCCGGACCGTCCTGTAGAAGCCCCGGAAGGCGAGTTCGCTCATGTCGGCCATCGGAATGACGGACTGGACGGCCGTGTAGTACACGGTGCCGGCATCCAGGAGTGCCTGTACGCCAGCCAGCAGCTGCGCGCCGGGAAGCTCGGCCGGCGGTTTCGCGGACCAGTCCTTGATGATCAGTTCGTAGCGCGGATGTGAATAGTCGCGCCAGCCGCTGATGCCCATGTGCGCGTCTCCGCCGAACAGCGCGCGCATCGCAGGGACGGTGCGGGCCGTCATCCGCAGCATGGGCCAGGTGCGGTAGTAGTAATAGGCGTAGCCGTTGACGGTGGGGAAGCGGACGTCGCCCTCGCGCAGGGAGTGCTGGCCCAGCGCGTCGTTCATCAGGGCCGAGATGGAGCGGGACACCGAGCCGTCGATGAGGTCGGCGAAGAGCGGGGAGAGCGGTTCCGGCATCTGCTCCACGATGCTCGCCCGGAAGTAGAGGCCCTTCGGGTAGGGGACGGGCCATTCCGTGGGGACGTCCGCGGCGGGTTCGGGCAGCGCGCTGATGGGCCGCGACTGGAGCAGGAAGAACTGGCCGTCGGCCCGCGCCCATTCGATGTCCTGCGGCGCGCCAAAGTGGTCAGTGATCCTTTTCCCGTAGCCGGCAAGCTCGGCCGCCGCGGCATCGTCCAGGACAGGGGCACGACGGCGGGCTTCCGCCACCTTTTGCTCGGACGTTCCGTCTGCGGTGGGGACGGTCATGAGTTCCTTGTCTGCCGTCTGCCGGGAGAGGACTGTGCCGGTGGTGGTGTCCACGGTCAGGTCATCGGTGGTGACGGCCCCGCTGACCACGGCCTCGCCCAGGCCCCACGCGGCGCTGATGACCGTCTGCTCGCGCCGGCCGTTCGAGGGATTGGCGGTGAACATCACCCCGGCTGCCTCGGCCTCCACCATTTGCTGGACGACGACGGCGAGACGCACCTGGTCCGGCAGCACGCCTTCGCGGGCACGGTAGGACATGGCGCGCGCCGTCCAGAGCGACGCCCAGCAGTTGATGGCGGCTGTGCTCAGCGCTTCGAGACCCCGGACGTTCAGGTAGGTTTCCTGCTGGCCGGCGAAGCTGGCGGAGGCGAGGTCCTCGGCGGTGGCGGAGGAGCGGACGGACACAGGTGTGTCACCACCGCCGAGGAGCTGGTAGGCGTCCTTCAGTTCGGCTTCGATGGCCGAGGGCATGACGCCTTTCGTGAACAGGGTCCGGATCAGCGCGGAGGCGTGCTCATAGTCCTCCGGCGCTGCATCGGACGGGAGGGCCGCCAGTTCCTGGATGGCCTGCCCCAGGTTGTTCTCGCTGACGAACGCCGAGTAGGCGTCGGTGGTGAGGACGAACCCTGGCGGGACGGGAAGCCCGGCCTGGATGAGGCCACCCAGGCCCACCGCCTTGCCGCCTGCGGCGGCGATGTCGCTCCGCTGCACGTCGCCCAGGCCTTTGATGAACGTCATGGCTTCGCCTCCCTGCTGCCGGCTATCCAGCATCCGGGGTGAACGGGATGTGCAATATTCTGGCACTGAGCGGAATGCAGGGCTACGGCGGGGATGCCATTTCCTGAATTCGCAGGAGGTGCCGTGAGTACCGGCCAGTCCGGCCGGGTGATCCTTTAGTAAAGTCGAGTACTTTTCCCCCTGTACCGAGTGGGACGAATCGGACATACTCCTCCCATGACTTCGTCAGTGCAAATTCCTGCGCCTCCAAGGACAGGGCGATTTTTCCCCCGGTCATCGTTGGCGCGCTGGGCCGTTGCGTCCCTCGTTCTGTTTTGGCTCCTACTTGACCTAACCCCGCTCTTCCGGTCCGAGGCAGACGGGCGATTCGCCGATCTTGACAAAGTGACCGGACCGATTGCCTCGGTCAGTCTCACTGCCGCCATAGTCCTCGGGTCGTTGGCTGCTATACGTTCCAGGAAACAGCTGCTGGAGGACGCGCTTGCCACAGGCTTGGGGCGCGTTGCTTTTGCGCTGGCTTTCACTGCCGTCCTGGTGACGGCGACAGGACCGGCTGTGGAGAATTTCACCCTGTTTCTCCTCGGCGGGGCCACGGCGGTCGCGTCCGCCTTGGCAGGTTCGTTGGCCGTCTCGCAGGTCCTTGAGCAGCGGATGAAGGTCATGCCGACGACGGCGTCGGGCATCTGGTTGCTTTGCCTGTCAGTGGCTGCCTTTGCTTCGCTGGGTATTTCGTTGTTCCTGCCGGTTGCCGCGGACCCGGTGCTGGTCCGAACGGTGACGGACTTGACCCTTGTCCTGTGGGCTCCGGCCGCCGCCTCGGGCCTGGTTGCCGTCCTGTACTACCGCGAGCGCTCGGTCCTGGTCCTCACGGTGACCGCACTGATGACAACCGGGGCGTTCTATTGGCTCCTCGCCGAATTCGTCTTCGAAGGACACTAGGAACTGACATGGCAACTGCGATCAAACCGCACACAGGGATAGGACGCTGGGCTGTTCTGTTCGGCGGTCTCCTTCTCGTCGAACTCCTGGCCGCCACAGCAATCGGTATGGCCTATGAGCCCGGGCGGGGGATTGCTGACTTCGTGCTTCCCTACGGCCACGCATGGGGAGCCACAGCGGCTGTGGCGATGGTACTGGGCCTGATCGGGCTGCTTCACTACGCCGAACGGTCCGTCACGAATATCGTCGCAATGATTCTGGGATTCCTTGTTCTCGCCATGATCCTGCTGCCGCCAACGTATTACTGATCACTGAATGGTCCGATGGCCGGATCCTGAGTATCTTCCGGCTGGAACAGCGTGCCCAGTTCCGTCCCCACCGCGCGGGCCTGGGATAAGTGGAGGCTTACATCGCTGCTGCCGGTCACCTTCGCGGCGGCCTCCCTTAAATCACTCTGCAGCCTGAGTATTTCTGCATGCAGATCGGAGCTGCTCCGGATCCAGGTGCAGTCCCTGGAAGCCACCCGGCTCAGCCCGCCGAGGATTTGGGCAGCCCTGTCCAGCTTTTGTGCCAATTCCACTGTCAGCTCGATCATTGGTGGTCCTATGGCTTCACCAGGCTGCCGCAGCCACTGTTTTCCCTGAATGCGTTGTCACACACCAGAATGTCCTCCCCCTCGACGAGTCTGAATTAACGAGGATAGTGGGAAATTGAGAGTTTTTTGTCCAATGAGGGAAATGATTTTTGCCTGCTTTCCGCAGCCTAAAAACAGGCGATGTTTGGCCGGTCAGGACTTCTCGGCCCCGGTGTCTGCGGCCTGCACTGGCCGTGGCTGCTTCCACAGCACCACCGCCAGGACGGCAGCCCACAGCAGGAACGCCCCGATGCTGATCCGTTCGCTGATCCCCAGCACCATGTTGGGTCCCGGGGCTGCTATGAACGCGATGATGCCGGCGGCCGCGGCGGCCACCAACGAGACGATGGAGTAGATCCGCATCCAGCCGTGGAAACCTGCGGCGACGAAGCACATGGCCGCGACCATGAGGGCGAGCTGGATGTTGGTGACAATGATGTGCGGGGGAATGGAGGTGTCGTCGCCGAGCCGCAGCGGGAAGATTGCACCCAGAATGTTCCACAGCCCGTACGCGGTGAGCAGCCCGGCGCCGACCCGCAGTGCGCGGTTGCCGCGGACGGAGATCCAGGCGCCGATCCCGAAGGCCGTGAACAGGACCGTGTAGAGCCAGGTGAATGGGGCAGTGACGCTGTAACCAGGGGAGCCGACGGCGAACAGTTCGCTCACCATCTGTTCGGTGCGGCGGTAGCCGGCCCACTGGGACGCCGCGATGCCGTCGGTGAACACCACGTAGAGCAGCGACGAGAGCGGCCCGCCGGCGAGGAGGCTGATGCGCAGGACGTCACTTCGGTGGCCTTCGAACGGCACAGCCCGCCTGCGTCCGGGGAGCCGCCCTCCTGCAACTGACATGATTCGAATGTCCTTCGAGCCCGCGCTCAAGCAAGCGGGTCAGCGCCGGTCACGCGGGCGAAAGCCCGACGCCTGACTATTCCAGCGTCATCCCGGCCCTCACGGATCGCTAGGGCCGAACGGCCTTGGCCCCATCGCGCGGCAGCGAGGGGGCAGGAATAGGGGAAGCCCCACCAGCAGTGCTGAAGGGGCTTCGACTGTTTGATTCCGTTATGACGAACATCATCTCCCGAACTTGCGGAAATCCTGGTGCTTCCTGCCTCGTCACCGGCAGACCACCGTGGACCAGTTCCACTGTGTGTTCCAGGGTTCCCTTGTTGTTCGTTCCCGTCCTTCTTTCGAAGAACGTATTAACAGTGTTACGCCTGCTTTTCCGATGCCGCAAGGGCCCATTTACCAGTGCCCGCGGCTTTCGTGAAGGGCTCCAGTGGTCCACTTCCGGGCCGCTCCGTGGGCGGTCATGCCAGGAGACATAAAAACCTGCAGGTACCTTCGCGATCTCGCTAAGAGAAGGCTCGGACATTTTCATGTCCTGAACAACCCGGCGTCATCTGATGGTTACCTGCAGGCGCCTTAATTCTAGGACCGGACCGGCCGCGCCAAACAGGGCTTAAGTCCTAATCTGCCAGCCCTTCCGAGGGGTGTCACCGGCGTGGAAGGGCAGGCGTCACCACGTGACGGTTCCCGCGGCCCCATCCACGGTGACCACCTGCCCGTCGCGCAGCCGGGTGGTGGCGTCCGCGACCCCCACCACGGCCGGGATGCCGTACTCCCGGGCCACCACCGCGCCGTGCGAGATGACGCCTGTACGACGGCGTCGGCTCCCACCACGTCCATGAACGAGTCCTGCTGCCCGGCGAAGCTGGCAAAGGGCAGGTGGCTGATGAACGCACCGCCACCGGCCCGCCGCCCATTGCGGCATACGCCTCGCGGAGGGCGGCATCAACCTCGAGCGGTACCGGTGCTGCCACCATCGCCTCGCGGGCTGACCATGCGAGCTGGTTCCGGTCTTCGTCCGGAAGTCCGCTGCCGCCGTCGTGCGTTTCCGCCTGGCCGGCCCTCCCCGCCTGGTCATGCCTGTCTGCCTGGCCAGGTTGTTCTGCGCCGTCAAGGCGGGCGGCGATGCCGTCCAGTTCGCTGGGCGCGGCCATCCGGTACGCAGCGGTGGTCAGGCAGAAACCGGACGAACCGGAAAACCGGCTGCCGCCAGCCGGCCCAGGTTGAGGCCTTTGCCGCCCACCATGTCCAGGGAAGCCCCGGCCAGGGAGCTGAGACCGGCAACGAGGTCTGTCCCGGCCCCGCCCCGTTCCTGTGTGGGAGTTGTGGAAGCCATGCCCCTAGCCGCTGCCCGCACCGTCTCCGGTGTCCTCCCACATCACGTCGAGGTTGTGGAAGATTACCGGCCCGTCGCAGAGTGCGGCCATCCTGGCAGCGAAGTCGGAGGTTTCCGGCCGGCCGGAATTCTCCATGGCGGAGTCGTAGGAATCGAACTCGGCGATGGTGAAGTAGTGGCCCGGGTGGTCCCTGTCCGCGGTGGCAACGATGCGGCGGAACGTGGGCGCCGTGCTTCCCCCGGTTCTGGAGGGGCGGCCCAGCTCTTCGATCTCCTTGATGCGGGAAGACGTGAATTCGATGATCTGCACAAACCCGGCCATGGCAACTCCTCGACGGCGGTGGACGCTGATGCGGGTCAGGCTAGCCCCGGCGGCGGCCGGCAGACAGGGGAGAAATGCCCTACTTTGGGCCCACTACAACGGGGGAGAACATTGGGTAGGCGGGCTTATTGACTGCCTGCAGCCGCCGGAATACTTTCAGCGGTGTCGGGGCCACCCGCCCCGTTGCAGGAAGGAAAAGACCATGCCGAAGTACATGTTTGAAGCAACGTATGTGGGCGACGGAATCAAGGGGCTCATGCAGGAAGGCGGCACCAAGCGGCGTGATGCCCTGACGGAGGCCCTGAAATCCGTTGGCGGGACGCTGGAAAGCTTCTACTACGCCTTTGGGTACTACGACGTCTTGGGCGTTTTCGAGGTGCCCGATGATGCCAGCGCCGCAGCACTGTCGCTGCTGATCAACTCGACGGGGAACGTCAATGTCCGCCTGAAGCCGCTCATGAGCGTGGAGGACATTGACGAAGCCGCCCGGAAGACGCCCGCATACCGCGCACCTGGGAAGTAGGGGAGCCAGGCACTTTGGTGAGCGGACCGCCGTCGTAAATTACGACGGCGGGCCGCTGGCTATGGGCGGGAGGGCGGACAGGCCGAAGGACGGACGCTGGCCGGACCGGTAGGAAGACGCAATGACGGGTTCGATTTGGTCCAGCACCGTGTGGTTGCCGGGAAGAACCACATGGGCCAGGAACTCCGATTCAAGGGTGGCTATGCCCGCCGTCGCTGCTCCGAGCTTGGCGTCGATGGCCAGAGCCAGTGCGTGCCAGGATTTGCGGTTCACACGTTCCAGCACCTTTGCGCTCGCGTCCCGGAGCGCGCTGTCGGCAATGTCCCCGCGGATCGCCAGGGCTCCCTCGGACTGCAGTAACTGCATGACAACCCGGAACTGCCTGCCGTCACCCTTGAATCCGACGGCGCCCAGGCTGCCCCGCTGGCTGAAGATGATCTCTGTTGCGCCGTAGTTCTCCAGCGACTGCCTGATGTGTTTCCGGGAGGCCTCGCTGCTGTAGGAGTCGCCCCGGGTGTAAGGACCCGTCATTATCTAACTATGCGCCCTTTGGCCGGGTGGTGATGACGAGTCCGGAAACTTCGTCGCGCCCTTCGATGGGTTCGCGGAGTTCATGAGGGATGCCTCTTCCATGCGGCAGCGGCTGATTCCGCTACGCGTGTCCACTCGGGGTAACAGGTAGGTGCTGTGTACGGCGCAATCGCAACAGATTTCGTGGGTATTCGTCCCGAAGCAGCCGAACAAGGCCAGCGGCAAAGATCGGATTGGGCAACGTCCAGACTCCCAGCGGGGTGATGACGATCAGGAAGATAATGGCACCCATCAGGCCCAGCTGGGCCCGCCTGCCTCCGCTGAGGATCAGCAGCCCGATGGCCGTCTCGCCGGCTGCCGCCAGGATCCCCACGATTTGCGGTGCGGGGGCGACGAAAGTCTGGAACACCCAGGCGTAGAAGGGAACCAAGGCGTTGTCGGTCCCGAGCTTTACGAACTGGTCGGGGGCGGCGAAGCTCAGGACGACGTTGACGCCTATTGCCATGAGGATGAAGAAGACCCCGACGAAGACCCGCGCCGCGCGCGGCTTGATCAGGCAAAATACCAGGACCGCGGTGCAGAATATCGCCCAAGGGATCAACTGCTCCATGTAATCGGCCTCCAGGCTCCTGTGCGGGGGGACTTTCCCATATGCAGAAACATTCCTTCTTTAGAAGAATCACCACTCATGCACTGTGAACACAGGGCCGAATGTCACCGGGCGCTGAACTGCAACGTCCGGCCGGGAGCGCAGGTAGGATCGGAGCATTGCCGAGGGGGATCGGCGCCATTTTGGGGGAAATTTCATGACATCCAGCCCGTCACGCCTGCACGCCTCGCTGCTGCTTGCCGCCCGCCGGACGCTGCTGGCCGGTGCCGCCCTGGTGGTGGCCGCCGCCGTCGCTGCTGTCCCTGCCTCCGCCGGTGATACCCGGACGATTGCCGTCTCCGGCGACCCAGTGGCCGTTGCGTCCGGACCGGATGGAACCCTGTATGTCAGCGATTACCGGTACGACGGCGGCGTGAGCGTGTTCAAGCCGGGGGAGACCGTGCCGTCCCGCACCATTAGGACCGGGAACTCTCCCACCTCAGTCGCCGTGACGCCGAACGGGACGCTTTACGTTGCACAATACGACGGCGCGCAGTCCGGGATAGGGATGGTGGCCCCGGGCGCGGACGAAGTCTCCCTGGTCCTAAAGGTGGCCCCGGGAACGCACTGGCTGACGGTGGGGCCGGAGGGTTCGCTCTACGTGGTCAATCCGGACGAAAACTCGGTGTCCGTGGTGAAGCAGGGCGACGCCTGGGTGCAGCGGATTATCCAGGCCGGGCCATATCCGGTGCGGTTTGCCGTGGGCAGGGACGGGACGGCCTACGCCGCCAACGAGCTCGCCGGCACCGTTAGCGTGATTCCCGCGGGCGGGGCATGGCCCTCGCACACCGTCGATGTGGGAACGCAGGGCCATCCGCACGGCATTGCCGTGGCTCCGGACGGGACCGTCTACGTGGCCAACATCAAGACCAACGACGTTGCGGTGATCGATCCCGGCGGCACCACGGTGGCACGGCGGATTCCCGTGGGCGAGGCGCCGCAGGAGGTGCTGGCCGCTGCCGACGGGACGGTGTACGTGACCAACGGCCTGGGCGACTCGGTCTCGGTGATCCGCCCCGGCGCGGCTGCTCCGGAGACCATCGCGGTGGGCGACGATCCCGGGCGCCTTGCCGAACGGGCGGACGGGTCCGTGGTGGTGGTGAACAGGCACAGCAAATCGCTGACAGTGCTCGACGGCGGACCTGTTGCGTCCGCTGCGGCGCCCGCCCCGGGTGGGGGAGAGACGGCAGCAATGCCTGACGGCGGTGCACCCGATGAGTCGGTCGTTGCGCAGGCTTCCTTCGACGTGGCCCTTCCCGTGGTGGCTGCCGGAGCGGGAGGATTGCTCCTGGTCAGCGCCGCTTTCCTGATCGTGGTGCTGCGGCGCCGGAGGAAGGCTGACGGGGGTGGGGCGGATCAGGCCTGGGCGTTGGACTGATGCTCCGTGAGGCGTCGGGAATGATTTAGACGGCGAAGGCTCCGTCCCAAGGGACGGAGCCTTCGTCTTTTAGCCAAAGAATCAGGAATCCGTGGTTCACGGCCACCACAATCTTCACGAACTCGGCGTGCGTGAGGTCGAGCGGGACCGGTGCCGCGGCGACCTCCCGCGGCCAGCGCAGCGTGGCGCGCCCGTGCCGGAACCCGGGGCTCCGCCATCTTGACCAGGGCGACCGCGGTCTGGGACCCCGTCGCGGGGGATGCCGGGTCCGATCCGATGCACAGCCTCTTTTTTGTCCGGGGTGCGGCAGCCTGTGGCAGCGGTCCTATGGGCTGGTGAGTCTGCCCACTTTATTTTGAGTAGCTCGTAATAAGCGCGTAAATTTAAGTACAGGTCACCGCCGCCCTTGAGTGCCGCACCGGTGAACATTCCCGGGCCAGCAGGGCATGCGATTTCTTCGCCACCGCCCTTCCTGCTTGAGCGACACAACAACCCGAATGGCCCTCATCCCCCTCATTCCAAATTCCGAGGAGAACCCATGACTACGCTGGCCGAACGACCCGCAAAAACCTTCCCCACCAACCAAGCCGCCCCCGCCCCGCGCGGTGGCAGCTACGTGACCCTTCCCGCCGGCAGCGCGACCGTCGGCCGCGGCAGCTATGTCACCCTTCCCGGCAGCCGAAACCTGTCCCGCTCCACCCGTGGCAGCTACGTCACGGCGGACGGCGCTCTCGTTGTCCCCGCCAACACTGTCGAGGGCAGCTACCTCACGCTCCCGGCGGCCTAAAGCCGTAGTTCCGCTGCGGCTTAGCCCACTGCGGAGGCAAAAAGGAGGCCGACGGCGACACCCAGTGTCGTCGTCGGCCTCCTTTTCCGTGCTACGGCGGAAGCAGGGCGGGTGCCGCCGCGCGCCGGAGCAGTGGAAGGTTCACTGCTCGATCAGGCCATTTCTCACCGCGAACAGGGTGGCACCCACCCGGTTGGTTGCACCGGTCTTGGTGTAGATGTGCTCCACATGGTTGCGGACGGTCTTGCGGGCGAGAAACAGGCTGCCGGCTATCTCGGCCGGCGTCATTCCGCGGCAGAGCATGCCGAGGATCTCGAGTTCCCTGGGGGTGAGCCCGGCCGGAGCGGCAGGCCGGTGATGGGGCTGCTGTCCCGCCGCCGTGAGCACGGCGTCCGCAGCCTCGCGGCTAATCCGGCCCGCTGAAGCTTCATGCCGCAGCCTGGCAGCAGCGTCGGCGGGCGTGAGGGCGTCCCGGTGCGGACGGGGTTCCAAAGAGGAATGGTAGGAGTCGGCGGCAGCCAGGATCCGCTGCTTGATCCCCAACTCGGTTCCGCCGATCCCGCGTGGGTAGCCGGACCCGTCCAGCCGCTCATGGTGCAGGCCGGTCAGGGCTGCCTCGGCCCTCAGCCCGGGCACCCGGCTGAGGATCCGTTCTCCCAGGTACGGGTGCATGTGGATGCGTTCCAGGTCGGCTTGGGAGAGGGGTTCCTTCTTGTCCCATACCTGGTTGGATACTCCCAGCCGGCCCAGGTCGTGAACCCATCCTGCACGGCGGAGCTCACTCACATCGTCGGCCGCCAGCCCGTGCTCCTCGCCCGCGGCAGCTGCGAGGGCAGCCACGGCGCGGGAATGCCCGGCGGTGTAAGGAGATTTGAGGTCGGCGAAGTCACCCACGGCAGACAGCACTGCGTCCAGCTGGGTCCCGGACAGGGGAGCGTCGTTGGGTGCCAGGTCCAGGGCCGCCTGCCAGCAGTCGACGTCGAGGAGTCCTTCGGTGAGCGCCCCGGCCTGGTCGATGAACAGCCCGGCCAGGGCGGGATCGAATTGGCTGCCGCGGCGCGCCCGCACCATCGCCACCGCACCCGCCACGCCCTCCTGCCGCAGGAACACCTCCGCCGTATCCGCGAGGTGCATGATCCGCATCTCCAGCGGGATGTCTTGCCCAGCGACTCCCTCCGGCAGGCCCTTGCCGTCCCACCGCTCAAAGGTGTGGGCAAGCAGTCCTGCCACGCCGCCGTCGAGCCCTACATTGCTGGCCAGCACCCCGGCGGAGATGCAGTGCGAGGCGATCATGTTGCGCACCGCAGTGCTGCCCGTGGCCGCGAAACGCGTCCAGTACGCAACGCGGGCGATTGGCGGCAGGCCCGCGCCGGCATGGCTGAACATGCCGGCGTACATGGGCAGTCCGTGCTGGTCGCGGTTGTAGTAGTCGGCGCGGAAGGCGATATCGTCCGCGAACAGCGCCGCCAGTTCAAACGAATCCGCGTGGCAACCGATCCACGCCACCTGGTTGGCGTAGTAGAGCCGGCCCTGGGCGGGAGCGTCAACTCCCGCCGCGCCGGCGATCCGCAGAGCCAGCAGGCAGGAGCGCAGCATGTGCTCCATCGGCTGCCCGAGGCCCAGGTCGATGGCGAGGGACAGCGCGGCCAGGACTTCACTGCGGCGGGGTGCAGCCGGTGACTGCTTCACACCTGCCATTCTAGGAAGCCATCACCGCGGGCAGTAGGGATCAGCCCGCCGTCATGCGGTCTGCTTTTTCCCGGCGCGTACGGATGCGTTCTCGCTGGGGTGGGCGGTGGACGGGAAGCGCACGCCCACGCGGGCTCCGAACAGTCCACGTTGCGGAAGCCAGAAGTCCGCCAGGTGGTCCTGCACCTCCAATGGCCCGGGCTTGCCCGCGTCCTCACCCAGGATGGCGGCCTGGGAATCGGTGACCGCCCACAACTGGCGGGGCTGGGCCTGGAATGTCTGGCCGTTGGGCACCACGCCGGAGACCTTCATCCTGCCGGCGTTGAGCAGCGGCCCGACGAATGCTCCCGTGGCGCGGAGCACCAGCTCGTTGCGCCACAGCGTTTCGGGCATCCGGACGGCCATGGCGGTCAGCATCGAGGTGGCCGCCGAGGTGCCCAGCTGCAGGCGCCAGTCAACGAGGCCCGGGACCGTGATCACGGCGGTGAAGGGCCCACTCCAGTGGATGTCGACGTCGGTCTCCACCGTATGCTGCACGGCCGCCCCGAAGTAGCGTGCGCAGCTGAACTCCGGCGCGGCGTTGGCGTAGATGGTCCACTCGCCGCCGGGTGTGCGGTGCCACACGGAGCGGTAGCCGGGGCCGACGGAGCTCACCGGGAAATCCCGGAAAGCCAGGTAATGGCCGCTGCTGAAGGGTAGCCCCAGGACGGCGTACCCGGCGAAATGCTCCGCTGCGTCCTCCGGAAGCTCGGCAAGTGTCGGTGTTGCCTGTGCTGATGACTGCGGCTGGTAGGTGTTCATGGCCGCCTCCTTTTCTCCATGCCCTGAGCCTAGGAGCGGGCCGCAACAGGGGCATGGGGCAACTGCCCCATTTAGCAGTGGCTTTTACGCGGCGTCGTTGGCGTCGAGCCACTCCAGGAACGTCTGGCGCCCGACGGCGGAACCCGGCCCCGGGATCAGCGCGCCTTTGCGCATGGCCTTGCCCATGGGGCCGGGAACATGCAGGGGAATGATCCGTTTCTTCTGCTGCGTCTTGGCCAGATAGGCCGCGGCCAGGCTCTTCAGCTGTTCCGGCCGCGGGCCGCCGAGGTCCGGGATGCGTCCCTTCGGACCGGCCTCGGCCGCATCCACCAGGGCTGCGGCCACCTCCTTTGCCGCCACCGGCTGGGTGAACATCGTGGGTACGAGGACCAGCGGGCCCACTGAGGTGGCCTTGATGGACATCGGCACGAACTCGTGGAACTGGGTGGACCGCAGGAGGGTCCAGGGGACGCCGCCGTGCCTGACTTCGTCCTCCTGCACCAGCTTCCCGGCGTAGAGTCCTGAGTTGGCGTTGTCGATGCCCACAATGGACAGCGCCACGTGGTGCTTTACGCCGGCCTTCTTCCCGGCCGCGAGCAGGTTCTGCGTCGCGTTGGTGAAGAAATCCACGGCCTTCTTGGTGGACAGGGTTTGGATGCCGGCGACGTCGATGACTGTTTCGACATTCTGGAGTGCCTGCTCGAGGCCGCGCCCGCTGACCAGGTCCACCCCTTCGGCGCGGCTGATGCTGACCACCTGGTGCCCGCGCTCCCTGGCGATGGCCACAACGTGGCGGCCCACTGTACCGGTTCCCCCTGCAACGGCAATCCTCATGGAAGAAATCCTATGGCGGTCCTATCCCGCCGGCGGCCAGGGCTGCCACTACCCGGCTTGTCGGCTCAGGCTCCACCCTGCGCCAGCCCCATAAACATGGTCCGGTGCAGGATGTCCACGTGCTTCCGGGAGACCTCCACAGCTTCCTCAACACGGCCGGCACGGAGGGCTGCCACAAGCGCGATGTGATCCTGGTTGGACGTGTGCAGCTTCTTGATGGGGTAGGGGATGAAGTAGTCGTAGAGCTCGGCGAGGGTCTCGTGATAAACCTCGACGGCGGAGTCCAGGCATGACGCAGTACCCACCAGTTGATGGAACTGCTCGTCCATCCGGTGGTAGTAGGACCAGTCGGTCGCCTCGGCCATCTCACGAGTCAGCCGCTCCAACTCATCCAGCTGCTCCGGCGAGGCGTTGACGGCCGCATAGTGCGTCACCGCGCATTCGAACAGCAGCCGCCGGTCCACCAGCCGGTTCACGGCCTGGGACTCCGCGGGTGACGCCGAGAGGTCAGCCAAAACATCAGCAGGCGGTGAATCCGCCACAAACGTTCCCCCGGCCCGGCCGCGCCGGCGCACCACCACGCCCTGCTCCGCCAGACTCGCAAGTGCACGGCGGGCGGTGATGGGGCTGACCGAGAGGCCAAGAGCTACGTCCTCCTGGTCGGGCAGCCGCTCGCCCGGCTTCAGCAGCCCCAGCGAAATAGCCATGCCGATCCGCATCCGCACTGCGTCCATCGCACTGCGGCGCTCCATCCCGGGCATCCTGCCGGCGGCGAGGCGCGGGGGCTCAACGGTGTCCTCCAGCTGACGGGTCATGTTCGCTACTTTACGGCCCACGCCAGCCCCCTTCCCTTTATTTGATCATTCTGATCTAATATAACCCGGATCACACCCCAACGCGGAGAATAACCCATGCAACGCATCCTTCCCCTCATCGCCGCCCAGGCTCGGCCGCGGCTCATAGGCGAACCCGTCTCTGCCTTCGCCGACGAGGTCAAAGCAGCCCTCCAAGCCCAGCCGCACAGCAAGCTCGTCGTCTTCCCCGAGCTGCACCTTTTCGGCGACGAAAACCCGGACCGGCAAAGAACCCAAGTACTCCAGGCCAGCGCCGAACCCCTGGACGGCCCACGGGTCAGAGAACTCAAGCAGCTGGCCAAAGACCTCAACATCTGGCTCGTCCCCGGCAGCGTCTGCGAACGCGGCCCTGAAGGGCAGCTCTTTAATACCCAGCTGGTCCTGTCCCCGGAAGGGGAGCTCGCCGGCTATTACCGGAAGATCTTCCCCTGGCGCCCGTTCGAGCCCTACGACCCCGGCGACCGGTTCACCACCGTGGACCTGCCCGGCATCGGCAGGGTGGGCCTGAACATCTGTTACGACGCCTGGTACCCGGAGGTGTCCCGCCAGCTCGCCTGGATGGGCGCCGACGTGATCCTCAACGTCGTCAAAACCACCACCCCGGACCGCAGGCAGGAACTGATCCTCGCCAAGGCCAACGCCATCGTGAACCAGGTCTTTATGGTCAGCGTCAACTGCGCCGGCCCCACCGGCCAGGGCAAGAGCATCATCGTGGACCCGGAAGGCAACACCGTCGCCGAGGCGGCAGACGATCAGCCGCAGCTGCTCACCGCGGAACTGGACCTTGCCGCCGTCGACCGCGTCCGCACGCATGGCACGGAGAACCTCAACCGCCCCTGGTCGCAGTTCCGCGAGGGGGAACCCGCCGTCGAACTTCCCGTCTACCAAGGCCGCATCAACCCGGCCATCTGGACACCGCCGTCCTACAAACCGTAAGGAAACACCGTGACAACAACCCTCACCCGCACCCTGAAGCTGCCCTCGCTGGTCCTGTTCGGCCTGGCGTACCTGACCCCGATCATCGTCCTGGGGATCTTCGGCATCATCGCCGAAACCACCGGCGGCGCCGCGCCCGCCGCGTACCTGGTGGCGCTGGTGGCCATGCTGTTCACCGCGCACAGCTACGGCCGGATGGCCGTCGCCTACCCCGTGGCCGGCTCCGCCTACACCTACGTCCGCCGCTCCATCGATCCCCGCGTCGGGTTCCTGGTGGGCTGGGCCGTGCTGCTGGACTACCTCTTCCTGCCCATGGTCATCTGGCTCATCGGCGGCTCCTACCTCACCGCGCAGTTCCCCGGCATCCCCATCGGCGTCTGGATCGTGGGCTTCATCGTGATCACCACGCTGCTGAACATCCTGGGCATCAAGGTGGCGGACAAGGCCAACTACGTGCTGATGGCCTTCCAGCTGCTGGTCCTGGTGTTCTTCGTGGCGCTGGCCATCGGCAGCGTGGTGTCCGCCAACGGCGCCGGGGGACTGGCCAGCGGCCAGCCGTTCTTCAACGACACCGCCAGCTTCGCCACCATCTCCGCAGGCGCGGCCATCGCCGCGTACTCGTTCCTGGGGTTCGACGCCGTCACCACCCTCACCGAGGAAACCATCAACCCGCGCCGGACAGTGCCGCGCGCCATCATGCTCGTGGCCCTGATCGGCGGCGGCATCTTCGTTGCGGTGTCCTACGTGACCCAGCTGGTCCACCCCGGCGGCGTGTTCGAGGACTCCGCCTCCGCTGCCAGCTCCATCGCCCTGCAGATCGGCGGGCAGCTGTTCGGCGCCGTGTTCCTGGCCGGCCTGGTGGTGGCGCAGTTCGCCTCCGGCCTCGCCGCCCAGGCCAGCGCCTCCCGCCTGCTGTACGCGATGGGCCGCGACTCCGTCCTGCCCAAGGCCGTCTTCGGCCGGCTGAGCGAGAAGTTCCACACCCCGGTGGCCAACCTGGTGATCACCGGCATCGTGGGCCTGATCGCGATCTTCCTGGACGTGGCCACGTCGACGTCGTTCATCAACTTCGGTGCCTTCACCGCCTTCACGCTGGTGAACGCCTCGGTGGTGTTCCACTATGTGCGCCAGCGCCGGGCAGGGCAGCAGCTGAACCTGGTGTCCTACGTGGTGGTCCCGGTGATCGGCGCCCTCATCTGCGCCTACCTGCTCTCCCAGCTGGACAGCAACGCCATTACGCTGGGTGTGTCCTGGCTGGTGCTGGGCGTGCTGGTCCTGGCCCTGATCACGCGCGGGTTCAAGGCCGCCCCGCCGGAGATGACGGCCACGGAGAAGGCGACGGTCGAGGCGGCCGCCTGACGCTGGTCGGTTTGGTTGTTTGGCACCTTGGGCCGAGGGAAGGAACTCTAGTGAGGATAGCGCTGGGGCAGCTGGAGTCGGGTGCCGACATCCGTGCCAACCTCGTCGCGATCGACCGGTTCGCCGCCGAGGCAGCGCGCGACGGCGCCAGGCTGGTCGCGTTCCCGGAGTACGCCACCTACGAGAAGAAGAAGGTGGACGCGACATTCCCAGAGATGGCCGAGCCGCTGAACGGCCCCGTCTGCCAGGAAATCGCGGACACGGCCCGCCGCCACCGCATCGCGCTGGTGGCGGGCGTTGTGGAAACCTCGGAGGAGCCAGGCAAGGCCTATAACACGCTGGCGGCTTTCGGGCCCGACGGCGGCCGGCTGGCTTTCTACCGGAAGATCCACCTTTTCGACGCGCAGGGCTTTGGGGAGTCGACGTTTATCAAGCCTGGGCCGTCCACCGCGCCGGTGGTGTTCGAACACGGGGGAGTGCGGTTCGGGCTGATGACCTGCTACGACCTGCGGTTCCCGGAGCTGGCCAGGTCACTGGCCGACGCCGGCGCGCAGGTCCTGCTGGTCTGCTCGTCCTGGGTGCCTGGCGAGCACAAGACGGAACAGTGGCTGGCGCTGAACGCAGCCCGTGCGATCGAGAACAGCGTCTACGTGGCCGGGGTATGCCAGGCGCCGCCGGTGTCCGTGGGCAGAAGTGTGCTGGTGGACCCGATGGGGTTTGTCGAAGCCGACCTTGGGCTTGAGCCTGGGGTGCGGGCGCTGGAGATTTCGCTGGAGACGGTGGAACGGGTGCGGAAGTCGTTCCCGATGTTCCGGCAGCGGCGGCTGTAAGGACGAGGTGAACTTGGAAGAGCCCGGGTTATGACAATTGCCCCGGTACTTGCTCATCGCTGGGTAACTGCTCCTGCCAATAGCCTGTGAAACGAGGAAGGTGGGTTCTTCGTTCTCCGGCATTGAATTCCAAAGCAGCCGCGTGGACGAATTCTGGCGGGTCCCAATTCATGACTTCTTCTGCTGTTTTGTCTCGTAGCCATGCATGCAGCCGATCCAGAACTGGCTGTGTTGCCTGTTCTACCGCGTCTTCCATGGCGAAAATCAGGTCAGCAAAGCGTTCGGCGATTACCAGAGGCATCTGATTGATGACGGATATGGGAGCAACTTTAGTTGGGTGCCCGGCGTCGTCCAGCAGGACAAACGGAAGGGGCAGGGCTAAGTTCGATTGCGAATGCGCGATGGTCGTGTTGCGGTACTGACGAATAACTTCGTGCAACCACTTCATCGAGGAGGGCACGGCTGGTATCCCGGGCATCTCCTCGAGGCGCCTGCGGACATTCGACAGGATAAAGGGTCGAATGTAGGCCGTCACCGCATGTGATGTTAGCGGAAGCCACAGTTCCGAACTCTCACCGACAGCGAGTGCACTGGCCAATGTATGGGAGGCTTCCGACAGATCGCTCGCGTGGCTGGTGAGTTCCACCAGCAGTCTTGAATCGGGCATGTCCGGCAGCAGGGCTATGCGCTGCTGAGGGGATGTCACTGAAATTGTTACTCCTGTCTTCTGCCTCTGGTGCTGGCATTCATGCTGGCGGGCCCATTGGGGCTATTACGCAACTTAGTCGCCCTTTCGTGGGACGTTAGCCCGAACATCGGCAGCCTGATCCTCCTCGAGCACCCAGCGTTCATGCTTCCGGTGGTCCGGATACTTCTTGCGGAGGTAGTCTCGGACCACCTTCCCCGGCCGTTGTTCATCGGAGTAGCCAAGTTCCCGGGCGAGTTCGGCGGGTTCATAGGTAGCCATAGCCTCGAGTTTAGGCCGGAGGATAGTTGCGCTGGAGTTATGCGCTGATGATTCAGTTTATTCTTTTGCCAGTGGCCGCGTCTTCTATTGGCCCTAACGTCGATGCCAGGGGGATGATGTCGTGTCAGATGACTTGGTAACTGGGCTCCTGCCAGTGCTTGGCAGGTCCCTCGAACTGAGTTTCAACATCTTTGATGTTATGCACCACGGACTCCACGAGAAGCAGATCTCGAATGTATTCAGATGGTTATTGGACCCTGAGCAGACGCACAATCTGGGTGACCGCTTTCTGCGGATCTTTATCGACGAGTTGAACCTAGTCTCGGAGGGGAGCGAACCCCTTCCGCATGGCGACTACTTGGTGCGTCAGGAGGTTAATACCGCGGTGGGCGGGGCGGGCGCGGACATCGCCGACCTTGTCCTTGAGAGCGAAGATGCAGTCGTCGTCATCGAGAACTACTTCACCTCTGACGGTCACGGTCACAGTTACAGCGGTTATCTGGCGTTCAGCGTCCGGGACGGTAAGCGTGGTGTCGTCGCTCTTTTGTGTCGCGATGAGGATGTGTCCTTGCAGACCTTGGGGTGGGAGGACGCCGCAGTCCTCACGTATGGCAAGTTAGCTGAGCGACTGCTGGAACATGTTGGTGGCGACAGGGCTTACCAGCGGAAGAATCCCGATGCCTATGCATTCATCGAGCAGTTCCACCGAAAGTTCGTTAGGGGAAGGGGTCGCATGGGTGACCAGGACGTGCTCAATTTCGTTGTTGCCATGTGTGATACGGGGGAGGTACGCAGGTATCAGTTGCAGCCGCAAGAAGTGGCCGCCGAGCGCTTTGCTGATGATCTTGCGGTCCAGGCGAGGGAACGGTTTGGCGAGGGCCGCGATCTCCTTCAGCGGGCAAAGAGGCGTCTCAGCGCCTACAGTGAGGGACCACTCAGGCGACAACTCGATGCAACTCGGGGCGAGGGGTTTGTGCGCGGAGTCGACGCGAGATTCGCGGGGATATACCAGTGGACTATCAACATCGAGGTGGCTGGAGAGTCGATCGACCTAAGTGGCTCGCGGCTCCAACTCAAGTTCGGCCCGTCTGCCTGGTTCGCCAACGAACAGGATTCCAGTTGGGCCCGGAAGGTTGATTCCGACCAAGCGGACTACTCGCGTCTGTTCCTTACGCGGTCCGACGTCAAGGAGATCCGTCAGTCGACAGTGAGTATTCAGGACGTTCTAGACGGCCTCGACCGCACCGACCATAGGCTTCACGACGAAATCACTGCCCTACTCAATTGAAACTGAAGGTTGCCGGAACCAGACGCATTCGGCTGGTGGATATTACCTGCTGGCAGATAGCGTGAGTTGGTACTCGTGTTCCGGTGAGTTGGTACTGTCGTGGTTTGTGGGTGCTGCGCTGTGGGTGAGGCGGTGCACTGGGCGCCGCCTTTTCCTATGTGAGGAGGCAGCATGGCCGATTTCAAGGCCATTATGACCTTGGCTGTTGCTGGTCGGAGCTATGACGAGATCGTCGCGGTGGCGGGGTGTTCCCGCCGTGACGTGGCCGCGGCGAAGAAGACGATTGCGGCTTACGGTTTTACCGCAGGGCAGATCGGGGCGATGTCCCCGCAGGAGATCGCCCGGTTGTTTCCGGATGGTCGTAAGAGGGTCACGGAGTTATACGAACGCCCGGATTTTGATCGGGTGCTGGCTTCGATGCGGGAGAACCGGCACTTCACTCTCCAGCAGGCCTGGAGCAGGTACTTGGTCTCGAGTGCCGCGAACGGCGGGAAGAAGTACGGGTATTCGCAGTTTTGCGCCCTGTTCGCCGAGCATGCCCGCGTGACCGATGTCGTGGCGACGCTGCACCACGAGCCGGGCCGGGCGATGCTGGTGGACTGGGCCGGGGACACCCTGGGGGTTGTGGATGCGGTCACCGGGGAGGTGACCGGGGTCTATCTGTTCGTGGCTGTGCTGCCGTATTCCGGGGCGGTGTTCTGCCATGGGTATACGGACATGACATCGGCGTCCTGGATTGCCGCCCATGTGGCGGCTTTCTCGTTCTATGGCGGGGTCCCGCAGCTGGTGGTCCCGGACAATCCGGCGACCTCGACTCACCGGCCGAAGCGGGGCGAATCGGCCCGGGTGCTCAACGCCCGGTATCAGCAGCTGGCCGAGCATTATTCGACGGGGATCGTGCCGGCCAGGGCGAAACGGCCCCGCGATAAGGCTGCGGCCGAGTCGGCGGTGAACGTGGTGAACAAGCGGGTGATCGGCTATCTGGCCGAGGAGGTCTTCACCACGGCGCAGGCCCTGAACGAGGCGATCGGGGCCCGGCTGGTGGAGATCAACGAGCGGATTCCCCGGGCCGATGGCAGCACCCGGTGGGAACGGTTCACCGCCGATGAGTCCGGCCTGCTCCAGGCGCTGCCGGCCGACGGGTTCGACTCGGTGGAATGGAAGCAGCTCAAGGTCGGACGGAATTACCACGTCAGCTGCGATTCCCAGCATTACTCGGTGCCCTACACCTACGCCGGGCAGCTGCTGCGGGTCCGGGTCACCTCCACGACAGTGACCGTCTTCGACGGGGACCAGGTCATCTGCGAGCATGTCCGGCGGCTGGGCCGGAAGGGCCAGTATTCGACCGATGTCGCGCATGCCCCTACCCGGCACCGGGGTATCGACGGGCTGTGGTCCAAGCGGTGGTTCACGGACCGCGCCCGGGGCTTCGGGCCAGCCACCGAGGCGGTCATCGCCGGGATCATCGACCGGCACACCGTGGAGGCCCAAGGGTACCTGGACTGCCAGAACATCCTGGAGTCCCTGGGCAAGCGGAACAAGGCCCGCCTGGAGGCCGCCTGCCAGGTCCTGCTCGACACCGGTCAGGGCCCAGGAACTTACAGCACGATCAAACGGATCATGGCCACCATCGACTCCGACACTAAAAAACCCAAAACAATCACACCGGCGGCGGCCACCCGCAAACCCGCCGGCGGTGCCGACCCCGGCGCAGGCATCCAGGCGGCGGTGCACGTGCGCTCGGCCGAGCACTACCGGCGCGACGGACAGGGAGGCCAGGGCTGATGTTCACCAGCGAGGACCACGAGAAATTCCGGACCCTGCGCATCGCGCACCTGGCCTTGCGGTTCGAGGAACTAATCACCGACGAGGCCAATGACGAGCTCACTCCCGAGCAGATCTTCCTCACCGCAGTGGACGACGCCCTCCACCAGCGCCGGGCCCACAGGATCGACAAGCTCATCCGGGCCGCCAGGTTCCCGATCCCGCAAGCATCGGTCGCCGAGATCAACTACCAGGAAGGACGCGGGATCACCCCGGTGCGGATGAAGCGCTACGCCGCCCACCAATGGCGCCAGGACCCCACGAACCTCCTGGTCATCTCACCAACCGGTGGAGGCAAGACCTACCTGGCCTGCGCGATCGGGATCGCCGCCTGCCAAAGCGGACACACCGTCGCCTACACCCGGATGGACGACCTCGCCCGCCGGCTGGTCATCGCCCGCGGTGACGGCATCGGCCACCAAAAGCTGCTCAACGAGCTCTCGGACGTGGACCTGCTGGTCATCGATGACTTCCTTACCGTGGGCATCGACCCCGAAGCGGCCAACGACCTCTTCGCGGTCCTGGCCAACCGGGAACACCGCCTGCCCACGCTCATCGCTTCCCAATCCGGCCCGGCCTACTGGGTCGAGGCCCTGCCGGACCGGGTGGCCGCGGACTCGATCGTGAACCGGCTGGCAAACAATGCACGCCAACTCAACCTCGGCGACGTGGACATGCGACGACTCCGCGACGATACGGCCCGAGCGCAACCGGGCCACTGGGAATAGACCCCAACCAGGACATGGTGCCGGCCCCGAGCGGACAAGCGAAGGGCCGGTACCAATTTCCCGGAACCCCAGTACCAACTACCCAGACCAGCAGTTCCAACAAAAGCTATCTGCCAACCTGCAGCACTAATCTCCTGACGGAAGTTCTCGCGTTTACAAAAAATGCTTAGCTGCTAAGAACTTTTTGTAAGTCAAGGAATGTCTGGCCCTGCGGCTAAGTTGCTTGTATGACCGAGGCGGGAAGAACGAAGAAGGCTGCGACAAGGAAATGCCCCGTCTGCGGGCACGCAGCTTGGCGCATCATCTACGGCATGGTTATGCCCGACGTGATGGAGGAATACCCGAAGGCGGAGTTTGCCGGTTGCGTGGTGATGGAGGAACAGCGTCTCTACCCGACGACCGGCCCCGGCCACGTTGAGTGGGGCGTGCTGAGGTGGGCCTGTCAGAGCCCAAGGTGCCGCCACCGTTGGTGGTGACGGCACCCTACGCCTACGCCTACGCCCTTCCCCCAGCGCCCACGTCTCGAGACTGACGGCGGATTTCGGCGTCGCCAGTCCTACAGAAAATCAACACCAGCTCACTCACTTTTTGGCCGGTGATGCGCTCCACCATGCCCGCATAGGTGGATAGCTGACGCCAGTAGGCCGCCAAGGTCTCCTGCGTGACACTGATGTCAGTCTTGAAGTCGGCGATGACCAAGGTCCCGTCGTCCTCGCGGTACATCAGGTCAATGATGCCTTCGAGAGTGATTCCGTTGTTGGGTGTGACCACGGGAAGCTCAAGCCAGTGCTTCCGGTCAGCTGCACGCTGAACAGGCGCGCTGCGTAGTGCAGAACGTGCACGTTCAGCCAGGCCAGCTGCATCTGCCAGTCCGGCCGTGCTGGCGATCCTTTCGGCGAGAACGTCGAGGTTCTCGTTTTCTCTTAGGTCACTTAGCTCAAGCAGCCGGTGCAGGGCCGAACCGAACTCCTTGCCATGTTCCCCGCCTGTCGCTGCCGGAGTCGGCAGCGAGCCGTCCTCATCAATGCTCAGAAAATGCGGGGTCACATCCACCTCAGACGCATCAGCGCCGTCCGCTCCTTTGGCAATTGCCGTAACGGAGGTGGACGACACGAGGGCCGAATTCTTCTGCCAGACATCGCATTGCTGCTGCCACTCTTCAAGCGCTTTGACTGGCTGGACTTCGTGAGCCGACTTCGCATGAAGAGGCATATCCTCTGGGATGCTGAGAGCTGGCGCGGGAACGGCGTCGGCTGCGTCCTTGAGCAATTGCCCGAGACTGTTCTTGGCATTCACGTAATGGGAAATGACAAGGTGGCTTTCCGCGCGTGTGCAGGCCACATACAGGAGGCGGCGTCTCTCAGCGTCGTCGAATTGCTTCTCGATGGCTTCGGCTTCTCCGTATCCCGCGGACCGTATGTCGCTAATGAAGTGCACTTGTACTTGTGAGCTTTGATCCCACAGGGCAGCAGCCTTTTGATTGTTAGGTCCGGAACCCGTGCCAGCGAGAATCACCATAGGGAATTCGAGCCCTTTAGAAGCGTGGATGGTCATGATCCTGACGGCTTGAACGTCCGTTTCCGGCACTACGGCTTCTTTGACCCGTGAGTTTTCCTCCTGCTGCACGGCCGCCCACACCAGGTAATCACGCAGGCCGCCGTGAGTGGCCTCCGTCCATGCCCGAGCTTGATCAATGACAAAGCGCAGCCGGCGCCAGACATCCCGGTAACGCGGCGCATCAACTGCCGCCTCCAGCATGCGGCGGTCTGCAACTAGCCGCTCCATAATTTCGGCCGGTGTCAACACCTCAATCTCACGGCACAGGGACGCAAGGTAACCGATGGCATGCGCCACAGTGGAGCTTTTGAGCGCGTCGGGCGCAGGCGCAAAGAGGTTCCAGTGTCCTCCAGCCCGCTTCCACTCGAACAGTTCATCGTCGCCGCATCCGAACATGGCCGACCGCAGTGACAGCACAAGCGCAGCTTCATCCGCTGTATTGGAGATTGCCCGCATCGCCAGCAGCAGGTCGGTAACCTCCTGAGTGGAGTAAACCAAAGACGATGCCTCAGCCCGGTACTCAATGCCGGCGTCGTCGAGCGCATCCTCAAGAGCGGCGAGGGACGTCCGGGTTGGGATCAGGACACAAATGTCCTTCAATTCAACTGGCGAACTTGTAAAGCCGTCGCCCGATCGCTTGCTCTGCTTCTGCCACGCTGAAAGACCTGCGGTACCGGTCGCGATTCTGATGACTGCGGCAACGTCGGCAGCTTCCTGCCGGCGCATGCTGTCTGCAGAGACCTTTCCCGCTTCGTCGGGCTGCGCACCGCCGCGACCAATGATTGAGACGGCCGGGCCATGTTCGTCGCTCCATTCGGGACGCCGGGGATCAGGCACCAAGGCCTGGTATTCCGGCTGAACCGTGCCGTTGGCCGTGATGAGCTCACCGAACGTGCCGTTGATCCACTCAAGCAGCTTTCCTGTGGAACGGAAGTTCGTCTGGAGTGACGCGATTCTGGAATCCGCGTCGTCTGAGAAGCGCTGCTGTGCCGCGAGGTAGGTGGCGATGTCAGCCCTGCGGAAGCGGTAGATGGACTGCTTCGGATCACCGACAGTAAACAGCCGGCCGGGAGGTACGCTGAGATGCTCCCAGCCGTCGGGTCCGCAGACGTCGCTGGCGGCTATCCGCGTGGCCAGTTCAGCCTGAATGGGGTCCGTGTCCTGGAATTCGTCCAGCATGATGCAGCGGTAGCGATCATGCAGGGCAGCGTGGATGCCCTGTTTGTCCTTGCCGATGAGGAGGTCCCGCGCGTGAACGAGAAGGTCGTGATACTCGAGCTCGCCGCTCCGCTGACGTTCGCGAGCCGCTTGAAGAAGGACCTCGGCCATGGCGGCGGTAACGGTCTCAACGGCGGGCTGTACAAAGCTGTTGCGCAGGGCTATCGCCTGCTGGGCCAGATCTTTACAGGAGCTCCGCACCTCGGCGACGTTGATGGACCAGTTGCCCCTTTGCCCCCCACTAAAGCCGGATTGCGGAACAGCGTGGAGCAGCTCGAGGACGAGGCCCAGTTCGCCGGATTCTGCCTCGGAGAGGCGACCATGCCAGCTCTTTATGTGTTCGAAGGCGGTCAGCAGCTTGTCCGCAGGGTCAGTGCAATGGTCGGCATGTGCGAGGACGTCTGAAGTTTGGCGGAGAAGTGGACCAAGATCTACGGCCGGGATATGCCGCCTACGGGGAGGATGACTTTCCAGCCGGTCCCAGTTGGCATCCAAGTCTGCCGCAACGTTTTGCAGGTGGTCAAGCGAAACGCCGACGGCGAGGAGTATACGGAGTGCGTCGTCCAAGGACGCGTCGGCGAACAGTTTCTGGCGGGCATCTTCCCACCGCCGCGTGAACGCAATCTGGGACCGCAATTCATCCACCACAGTGATCAGGGGAGGAACTCCGGCCTCGATCGGATGTTCGCTGATGATGCGCGCCGCGAAGGAGTGGATGGTGCCGATGGGAGCCGTATCCAGCTGGTCGAGCGCCCGCCGGCGCAGGTCTGTGGGGCTGGCGTCCGTCAGCCGCCGACGTACCCGTTCCCGCAGCTCACCTGCTGCCTTTTCGGTGAAGGTGATGGCTGCCACGCTCTTGAGTTCGACGCCGGCGTCCACCATCGCGCAGATGCGCTCGACGAGTTCATGCGTCTTGCCGCTTCCTGCACCCGCTTCGACGAAGATGTTCGCTTCGAGCTCCTGCTCGATCAGTGTTCGGTCGGTTTGGTCCGTGAGTTCCAAGAGTTCAGGGTTCATTTCTCCGCCTTCAGGAGCTGGGCATAGGGCTGCAGTTCGAAGGCGTTTTGAAGCTTCAACCACTGCTGGCCGAGCTCTTGGGCGCCCATCATGGTGGTGAAGTTGACGTATCGATCCGACTCAGGCCTGGGCGGGAAGATCCCATTCCGCAGGGCAGAAATGATGAAGCCCACATCTGTGCGCAGTTGCTCCACGACCTCGTCAGTCACTGTGTAGCCGATTTTGGCGAAGGCACCTGCTTTCGAGATGAACCAGTACTCTGCCGTGACGTCGGACGAAGAGTCCGCGAGTGTTCGGGCAAACAGTCCGTAGACCGGAAGCTGGTAGCGGGTGCCTTCCGCGGTGGGGTGGTCCCTGAGCGGTTTGTACTTGTCGGCCTTGCCTGTCTTGTAGTCGATCACGCGGACACTGCCGTTGGACTGCTGGTCAATCCGGTCCACCTTTCCCCGGAAGCGGACCGTCGTGCCGTCGTCGAGAGTCAGTTCAACGGGCGGGTGGGTGTCCGTTTCCTCGGGCCCGAAACTCGCCTCTTCGGCGAGGTACTTCCAGCCTTCTGCAGACATGTCCTCGTCGTCCGCTAGCACACGTTTCAGGTCTTGGCGGAGCATGGCCTGGTTGCGTTCCCACACGTGGCTAAGCCATGCCGGATTTGCGACTTCCTCAAAAGCGGCGTCTGCTAATTCCATAAGGCGGTCCACCGAAGGCGGAAGGAGGTCTTTCGTGACGCTGCGGACATAGTCTTCCAGCACTCGGTGAACCAGGATGCCCCGTTGCTGCGGCGAGATCTGCACTTCGAGTGCCACGTCCTCCAAGATGCTGACTTTCAGGACGTGTTTCATGAAGTAGCTGAACGGGCTGGTGACCCATTCCTCAAGGCGGGTGGGGGACAGCGGCTTTCCGGGGCCCACAATGATCCCTGCATATGCACCGAGGTTGCCGTTGAACCTCGAGAAGATACCATCCCGCCTGTCCCGGGTGGCAGCCAGCGCACGCTGCAGCGCCTCGTCCTCTTCCAATACGGAGGTGCCCTTGTCAGCGGTGAGGATACGTCGGAGCCGCCATTCCTGAGCTGTTGGGGGCAACGAATCGGAGGCGGGTGCGCCGTTTTCAATGCTGTGGGCGAAGGACCGCAGTTGGTCCTGGGGGTCAGGTTGGCGGTCGATCCAGCGTGACACTTCGTAACTCCCGGAGCCGCGCAGGTCCCCGCGGGGGCTCGTGATGAACCGTTCGGATCCTGTAGCGAGGGCAGCAAAGAACTGTTTCTTGTTGGCCTCGGCACGCTCTTCAACCGTGGGGAGGCCAATGGCCAGCATGGCACGGGCGCTGTCGGGCAGCAGTGGGTTCTCCCTTGTCCGTGCTGGCGCAAGCCCTTCCGCAACCCCCATAAGGAAAACGACATCAAGGTCCCTGGCGACCGCATCAGCGAAGCTACCCACGACGACACCCGTGCCGCTCTTACCGGTCCAGCGGCCTTTTGAAGCTATGCCGTCTTCCAGGGCGCTTTGTAGGAGTGCCGGACTGGGCAAAGGACCAACAGGGTCCAGATGCCGGAGATCCGAGGCGGCTTCGACCAAGGCGTTGCGGGCAGCGGTTTTCTCCGGGCGTTCGCAGGCGCCCTTGGGCCCCATGAAGTCCTCAAGAAGCGAGATCAGTGACGCGGAGGCGTCATTCCATGAGGCAGCAGCCTGGACCAGGCTTATCCGTGCCGCCAGTGCCTCTTTGAAGGACTGGAATATCCGGAACTTTTCGAAGTAGTCCGCGTGGGCGGAGGTGTCTGCTCCTGCATAATCCTCTTCGGCTGGTGGATTTGCGTAGAACCTTTCACATGCTGCGCTGCTGGGCAGTTTCTGCTCGTGCCAGGAGAAGGCACCTTCCGCGTGGATGTTCAGGATGGTCCGTGCGTCGAGATCCTGCGGGTCTAGTTTCAGCAACTGAAGGAGGCCGCGGGCCAGGGGCGAGTCCATGAGCCGGTGGGCTGATGGACCGACGAAAGTGACTCCCGCCTGGCTGAGGCGCTGGGTGAGCAGCGCGGCGTAGGGCTGGGAGGCCGAGTGGAATATTCCGATGCGGTGGCCCGGTGTGCCTGCCGCAAGCCGCTCGACGACAAGGCGCACCACCGCGCGGGCTTCATCGTCGGCGTCGGACGCTGTCAGAAGTCTTGCGCCATTCTCTGCCGAGCCGGCCGCTCTGACATGCTGCATCCCGGCCGCTTCGAGGCTTGCTCTGAAGATTGCCTCGGCGGGACGGCTTTCTGTACCGAGCATGAAACCGATGATGGTGCCGAGTCGCTGCGTCACGGTTCCAGTCGCGAGCTTCGTGCTGGCAAGGGTAAAAGCCTCGTGGTCCGTGTACCACTCCCGGCCCAGAGCCTCCTTTGAGGCGCAGTGAAGCCGCAGCACTTCCTGCATCAGTTCTGGCAGTTCGGGATCGGCAGGATCCGGAACTGCGTCGAGGAGCTCGGCTGTCCTGGATATCGCACGGGCGGTCGAGGGCTGGCCGGCGACATCCTTGAAAAGCCCTGGTTCCTCCAGCAGGACCCGGCTCACGGCCCCAAGCCGGAGGATGGGGAGAAGGGGACGCCGCCCGTTCACTGCGACGTCGTCGGCGATGAGTTCGGTTGCGAGGTCCTTGAGTGTGAACGCCCTGACCCCCACACTCCCAGCGCCCCCGTTGAGGGTCCTGCCCAGGTAACGGGTCACGTCCAGGCCAGCGGCATGGGAAGGGACCAGGATGGTGACTGGAGCCAGCCGATCGGCGGCCTGGGCATTGCTGATCATTGTTTCTAGCTCGGCCAAAGCGAGACTGACCGAAGGGAAAATTGTGCAGGTCATGCAACACCACCGTAGTTGTACTCGCGTAGGGACTGGGAACGTTCTGGTTCTCTGAGCAGAGCCATGGTCTTCGACTCGATCTGGCGGATGCGCTCGCGCGTAACGCCGTAGACCTTGCCGATGGTGTCGAGGGTCTTTTCCTCGCCGTCATCGATGCCGAAGCGCATCGCAATGACGCCGGCTTCCCGCTCTGTCAGGGTGTCCAGGACCGCGTGCACTTGGGCCTTGAGCTGTTCCTTGGCGATCTGGTCAAGAACATCAACGTGCCAGGGATCGAGGAGCTGGTCCGCCAGCGGCTCCAGTCCGCCCTTGCCGTCCGGTACGAGAGCGTCCAGCGAGCGTACTGGCTGGTCGAGGGTAAGCAGTCGTTCGACTTTGACAGCCGACTGATCAGTGAGTTTGCCGAGTTCCTCGAGGGTGTACTCGAGACCCTTTCGGGCGGCATCGCGCTGCACCGCCTGCACTTTATGGATCTGCTCCACCATATGGACCGGGAGCCGGATGACCCGCGCCTGGTCTGCCAGCGCCCGGGTGACCGCCTGCCGGATCCACCACGTGGCATAGGTCGAGAACTTGTAGCCCAGGGTGTAGTCGAACTTGCAGACGGCTCGATGGAGACCGATGTTCCCCTCCTGGATCAGGTCTAGGAAGTCCATTCCCCTGTACACGTAAGTCTTGGCGATGGACACCACCAGCCGAAGGTTCGCCTCAAGTAATGCGTCCGCAGCCCGCTCACCCAAATGCGCGATCATCCGTAGCTCACGGCTTTCACGACGCCCCCGCGGAGTGCCGTCCGCCAGCAGGTGTGCAGCGTAAAGGCCGGCCTCGATGTCCTTGGCGAGCTCCACTTCCTGCTCGGCTGTCAGCAGGTCCGCGCGGCCTGCCCGCTGCAGGTAGTCCGAAACGCCGTCGTCGCTAAAGCCCTCGAGCCCCTGGAGCTCCTCGAGCCAATCGGAGTCGCCAAGATCAAACGACGTCGGTGCGCTCCCGTCCTCCTCCGCAGCGGGCTCCACCACCGGCTCAGGCGCGGTGCCGCACTCCGGTCCAGCGCCGTTCCCGGGCGTGCCCGCTGTCGTCCCGACAGTCTGGGGCACTGATGCCTCTTCAGGTTCGGCCTGGCGGAGGAACTCCTGCAACACGTTCAGGTCTGTCTTGATGTCGAAGAAGCCTACGTTGCGGGCGAACGGCAGAACCTTCCCCAGAAATTCCTCGCCCTGGACGTCGGGGTCCTCCACCGTCCCTTTGGAGTACAGGACAACCAAGCGTCCAGGGCGTCCGTCGGCCTTCTTGCGGATGACACGGCCGAGCCGCTGCACCATCTGGCGCTGGCTGCGGTTTGCGGCAACGATGATCCCGAGGTCGGCCTCCGGGACGTCAATACCTTCGTCGAGGAGCCGCGGCGCGGTCAGAACCTGCGACGCGCCGGTACGGAAATCCTCCAGGCCCTGCCGGCGGTCGTCCTTGGCCATGCCGCTGAACACTGCGGACGCCGTTGATCCGAGGGACGTATACAGCTCCTGCGCCCGCCGCGCGGAATCTTGGGTCTGGGTGAAGACCAGCGTCCCGCGGGACCCATCAACCGTTTCCTTCAGTGCTGCCAGCGCCAGGTACTTCGTCTTGGCCTCGGCCAGCAGGTTGAGCCGTGAGGACATTGCCCGCATGTACCGCCGTGCGATTGTTGCTTCCCGGCTGGGGGAGTCCGAAGCCGCCAGCGTGGCCACCGCGGCAATGAACTGCGGGAACGGTCGGCGGGGAATGCCCGCGTACGTCTCGAGGTTCCGCGCCGCCTCCACCATCACGGCGGAAAACTCGTCGTAGTCGGCCTGTTCTGCAGGGGTCAGATCAACGCCAACCAGAGCGATGTCGAACGGGGCGATGACCTGGTCCTTCAGCGCGCGGTCGTACCAGAGGTTGTAGATGACGCCGCCGAAGTAGGGCGTCAGGAGGTTCTCGTGCTCACCGTCCGCCCTTTCGAACGTGGCCGTCAGCCCAAGCCGCCAGGCGTACCCCTCCTGCAGCGCAGCGGTAAACATGGGTGCCGCATAACGGTGGCATTCGTCGGCGATGATGAGTCCGGCCTTGTGGGAGCGGAGCGTCTCCCGGTTGGACGCCGAGTGAACGATGGCGACGAGGATGTCGACGTCATCGAGGGAATCGGACCGTCCATCACCGAGGGCACCACGCCGGGCGGCGGGAAGGTCCCGGCGCAGGGATACCAGCCATTGGCGCTGCAGCTCCGCCGTTGGCACCAGGATCAGGACTTTGATGCCCCGCCGTACTGCTTCGAAAGCGGCGGCGATTCCGACGCGTGTCTTGCCGGAACCGGTCACGGCTTCCACGACGCCGCGGCGCGCATTCGAGTGCCATGCCTTTAAGGCTTCCTGCTGCCAGGGATACAGGAAGGCATAGTCGTACGAGGCAGGCACCGCCGTGGGCGGAGCTTGGACCGGCACCCCCGGAAGCGTCGCGACCGGGTGGTGCCCGGCGTCGGCTAGTTCTGGCATTTCATCCCCCATTGGACGGTTTTGATCTGGTGCCTGAAGAGTATGGCGAGGCCCTGACAATTTAGGTGAGCAGCGCCACTAACCGTCTTCCAGCGCCGGCTTCCACGCCTCGCTCCGCGACAGCGCATGCTTCAGGTCGCGCCCGCCCGCTTCCTCCAGCAGCCCGGAATCACCCACAACAACCAGCAGGCTCCGCGCCCGGGACAGCCCGACGTAGAGCTGTTCCCGTGCCCTGCTCATGTCCTTGAAGCCGTTGACACAAAGGACAACCACGGACCGTTCCAATCCCTTGAATCCCAGCACATGGCCGTAGAACTCACCCTCATTGGCATGGAAGTCCCGCCAGTATTCCTCGGTGGCATCGCGCTTGAAGTAGTCCAAATGGATGGGGTGGCGGTCCTTGGTGGTGAGGAGCGCGATCTGGTTGTTCGCCCAGCCCTCGTCGATTAGGGCATCCACACAGTCATCGGCGACCTGGAGCGCCTCCTCCGTTGGGCAGTCCACGAACCGTACGGGCAGGCCGGTGCTGCCGCGGGGTGTGAAGTACTCGCCCGCGAAGGGCTTGAAGGTCTCGGCGATCTTTCGGGTGTTGCGGAGATTGTCGTCGATGTGGATGGGTACTAGCGTGGCCATCGGACCATGGGTGAGGTCCGCCGTCGCGCCTCCCCAGCGCTGGTAGACGTCCTGCCGGTCATCCATAAAGGCGTACACCTCCCCGGCGTCGGGGTCGGTGGTGCAGGCGAGCAGCGCGTCCCACCACAGAGGAGCGAAGTCCTGCGCTTCATCGACGACGACGGCGTCCAGCCGCTCGTGCGGCGCCATCCTGCCTGCCAGCTCCTTCAGCAGGCGGGGCATCTCGACGTCGAAATAGTCTTGCCCCTGCCCGTCGGGGACGCCCAGCCCGCGCACGTATTCGTGGAACTCGCCAGTGAACACCGGCTTGGCCTGTCGCCAGGTTGCGACGCGGTCCTGAAGGTACTGCCCAAGGCCTTTGTTGTAGCAGAAGAGGCCCACGCGCTTGCCCTGCTTGCTGAGCATGCGGGCTTTTTCGACGGCGAGCCAGGTCTTTCCGCTGCCGGCGCCGCCGGTGAAGCGGATGCGGGGGAGCGAGCGGGTGGCCTGGAGCAGTACGGACTGACGCTCGGTGAGGTGGTCCTGTGTTGCCTCGTCCTCCTGGGCGGTGGTGGAAGGTACGACGGCGGTGTCCAGGTTTCCGCCCAGCTTGCGGACGATGCGTTCAAGGAAAGCCGGGGCCAGTGGGGCGGCGCCGCCGCCTTCGTTTTCAATGGCCTGGCGGACGAGCTCCGCGGGGGACCTGCTGTCATCTTTGTCGACGATGAGTGGCCGAGGGCAGCCAGCCATGGTCCAATTCCGCGGCACGTCGGTATAGGGCAGGCTGACCATGTAGGCGCAGCGGCTGCTGATACGTGAACCTAGCTGGATCTCAAGCCAGTCCTTGAGCGCATGCAGTGAGCTCTGCGACTGCGCCACCGGGCTTTGGATTCTGCGCTTCTGGTTCCGGTCCGACTGGTACCACTGGCTGTTGTCGATGGAGACCTGGCCGCCCTTGACCTCGATCGCAGCCATGCCCACATTGGGCCAGAGAACCAGCAGGTCAATCTCGTATTCGTTCCGGCCGTCGCGGACCTGAACCGAATGGGCAAGGACGCAGTCGTCGGGGAGGCTGTTCCTTAGGGCGGTCCAGACGGCCTTTTCCGCGTGATGTCCCTCGCCGAACTCCGGTTCCTCCGGAATGCACCTCACCGCGCCCTAACCTTGGTGTCCTGGAAGGCGGGCAACCCAATCTGGGCGCGGATATCAGCAAGGTCCTGCGTATTCCGGTCGATCTGCTTCATCTGTTTCTTTTCGATGATCGAGGAAAGAATGCGATTCGCGATCGCCAAGCCCACCAGCGCGAAGGAGGCCCATCCCGCGGCGATGATAAATTCCGGCATGGTGAAGAACGCGTTCTTCAGTGCAATGACATTGTTCAAGTTGCCCGTCAGGCCGTCCAAGATGTCATTCAAGGTGTCGGTGACGGGCTGGAAGAAGGGTCCCGCGGACAGTTTAGGGCTTTGAAGCGTTGCATCTCTCCCGACCGACCAGCGCGGATCCATGAGGTGCGCAAGGATATAGAAGACCACGGCGAGATTGGCCGCGGCAAAGGCCGCCGTACCCGCAGTGGCGGCGGTGACAAGCCTGGCGGCGATTGTCAGGGGGGTGGACACGCGGCTTCCGAGTAGGAACAGGAAGCCGACAATCAGGGCAGCGGACAATACGAGATTCCTGAACGTGTCTACGCTGGCTCCGCTGAGCATTTCCATCAAGGGGTATCAATCTTTCCACTGCTGTGCATTTGAACGCGCACGGTTCTTAGGCTCCGGCCGCCGCAGCTTGGCATTGCCGCGCTGAGTTCAGAAGTTGTTTCAGATCATATTTGTATCAGTACGGCCCAACATTATTCGTTTGCTTGGTCCACGGCTTCAGGAGTGTCCTGAATTGGGGCCTTCCCTGGAAGCCCGAAGGACTTCCCGGAATGACAGGTGCGATGTCGGCTTGAGGGGGCTTTACTCTTGACTGCTTGCTGAAGACATTGGAAATTGTTTCCCGTACATCCACAACACGATGTCCATAACCCTGAGGTCAGAAATCAGTTCTTCCACGCCCGAGATTTCGCGTATTTTCCGCAGACGTTGCTGCAGACCAGGATCCTCCGTGAATGCACCATGCCAAGTTAGCCATTGGTTGTCGGACTTCTTTAGGCCCATTAGAGGCGCCACGACGGAATCGTAGATAGGAATTAGATGCGGACGTTTTCGGGCCATAATCTTGCTGGCTTTTGTTCTCCCTACGCCCCATCTGCCAGTGTCACGGCCCCGCAGGACATGCCAAAGTTCCAGCGCGGCGCTGTCTTCGCCAAGGACTTGCGGAAAGTTGGCAGGAGAGACATGCGCAAAGTTGTGGTCGCTAGGAATCTCCTTCAGTAAGCCGGAGATTTTGTCTTTGTGTGCATCTAGAAATCCGATTGCAGCTTCGCCTGGGATCCTTACCGACAGGAAAGACACGGCAATCAAGTCGTCGGCCGTGATGGTGTCACGGTTCTCGCCTGAGTCCCCACCTCCCGCCCATGAGCTGAAGTAGCTACCTGTGTAGGCAGGAAGGCCGTCTGGTAAGCGCCGATAGTAAGCGGCGACGAGACGGGCCGCTTCTTCTTCATTGCCTTCGGTGAGGATCGTGGGGAGTGTCATGCTGGTCCTTCTACTCAAAATGGGAATTCAGCTGGCATTGCGGAGGGTTTGCACGGATCCTTTCAGGACGTCTGCCACTGTGACGTCACCGTCCGGGTTGGTTCCCGAGGGGAAACTCCCGGTGTGCCATCGAAGCTCGTCAGCGTCATAGCAAGACCTGCCGTTTCTGAGCCCCTCAAGGGTGACATGGCCGGCGTCCTCCAGCGGGACGGCTTCTTTGTACCAGTTGGGGACCTCTACATCGGGTTTCGACCAACCGTGTTCCAGCAGATGCACGGGATAAATCGGCCAGTCGTCCGGTTGCAGGAATTCCTCGGAGACGATCTCACACCATGCACCGTCAGGCCCCGGGGTGACTTGGGCATACGGCTGAGGCCCTCCATCCGCACCGTCTCCGTATTGAATGCTGAGGAACGAGTTCCACGGCATCGTTCGGAGCACTTCACTGACGAGTTCTCCTGCTCGTGCCCACGCATGATCCGCCGCAGCCTCGGTTCGCAACTGGCTGACGATCCCGCGGAGCTCATCTTCTTCCAGTGGTACGTAGGCACCGATCACGGATTCCCACGCTCCAAAGTGCCGCCCTATGGCCACCACTGAGGGACGTTCCCGACCCATAGCTGTTTCGGCAATCATCCAACTGTCATAGCTGGCGACATCTTTTGGTGACCCGAAGAGAAATCTTGTGGCGCGGTATGCCTGAGAAGCATCTTCGTAGTCGTGGGGTGAAAATTCACCGCGCACATGTGGAAGTGTCATGCCCACCGACGTAAGTGCCGCGTGCCAGGATCCTTCTGTTCGGTCGCGAATTCGCTCCGCCGAGGGTGGAAAGTTCGAATCGGCATCAGCACCTAGTTCGAGGATTATCGCCTCCCGCGCGATCTTGTACTCGGAGTATGAGATCCCCGTGTCCTCACCACTACTGATCCTCTCGGCTGTAGTTTCTATGAGAGCAATAACTTGGCCCATCTGCCTTGACGAGAGCTGGTGGCTCAGTATCATGCGGTACTCCTGAAGGCCGGGCAGCGGCATCTTACCCAGTGCGAACTCAAAATCAGGTTCGAGCCTCCGGTGATATCCCGTTACATAGAGAAGGCCCATCTTGTCTGTCTGATAAACGCGCGGCGGTGCGGAGTCTGCGTCCTTCAACAAGTGCGGGCTCTTCAACAGCTCAGACGCTATATCCACGTCCATTGCGGCACCCAAAGCAACCAGGACCTTGGGTATGTCATGGCTTTCAATCCCAGCACTCAGGAGCTGATCTATGCGTACTTTGCAGGTACGCAAAACCTCAGCGGTTGCAGAGCACCGCCTGCGAAGAGATTCGGACCGCTCCTGATCGCTCTTATCAGCAACCCGTGTGCTGAGTAGACGCAGCATGTCGTAAGTTCTCATCCCGGCATCGGCCGCAATGCGCCGGAGCGGGTCACCTGCTTGGTAGGCCTTCACTGCCCGACTAGCAATCTGGTGCCGATCTAGCTGACGTCCGTGAGACGTCGGCTCCTGTTCCCCCAAGTGCAACTCTCCCCATTCTGAGCGCCAAAGCGGCATCGCCTCTGATGCCAAATCATTCTTATCAGCTCCCGCCGACATTGTTTGGCAACTGCTCCGCGGGGTCGTCCTTGTGACTTGACGGCAGGCCCGGTTCTTTCAGCACCCTCATGAACAGCGGATTCGGCCGGGCCCGGGGAAGCACCTGCTGGAGGTGTGCCAACGCTTCGACCGCAGAAATGCCGGCAACACGAGCGCCATACAGGGCCGCAACAGTAGGGGTGCGGGACTCCGCCCGGACACAATGCAGGAGCACGGTTTTGCCCTCCGCCCGGTAGCGTTCGACGGCGGCCGCCGCCTCCCCGAGGACAAAGGCCGCGTGTGCGTTGTCGCCTTCAACAGAGGAGTCGACCACCCAGAAGGTGGCATGGTTCTCGGGTGCCACGCCTGGCACATCCAGCGTGCCAAGCCTGCAGAGCGACACCACGGCATCAATCCCCAGCTCAGCCACCTGGTGAAGCGAGCCGACCCCGCCCAGCCACACTCCGTCGTCGTGCGGGTGCCGGACCAGCGCGTCGGTGCGGCCCCACATGCTGTAGTCGTGCCGTTCAGCCCGCGGCCAGGACAGAGGCCGCTGGCCCTCGGCGCGGCCCAGCTCCATGCCCAGAACCATGAGGTCGCGGGCCCGCCGGCCCGGCCAGCCGTGCAGCCGCTGCCGCCACTCGAACGGCACCGCGGTGTAGCCGTACGCCGCGCCCAGCAGGCCGCCCGCGATAGCGGCCACTGTGTCGGTGTCGCGCCCGCCGCGCACCGCCTCTTCCAAAGCAGCCCGAAGATGGGCCGGACCGGCAGCCGAAAGGCCCGCATAATGGATGGCGCTCCATGCCCCCTGGAACGCCTCAACCACCCAGCCGTTGCGGGTGAAGTCGCGGGGCCGGGACCGCTCGGCCGTCTCGATCCGATCCAGCCAGACGGGAGCCCGCTCGGCGGGCAGCAGCGGCAGGCCGGCCCGGACATCGAGCACACCGGTGAGGACAGCATGACGGATGGCAACGCACCACAGACCGCACGCCTCCTGTGCATCAGGATCGGCATGGGTCAGAGCGCTGAGCTCACCGGCGGCAGCCATCAGTTCGGCAGGCTCCCGGTCCAGGTACGCCAGAGCCAGGGGAGCAGTGCGCATCAGGGACCCGTTGCCGGCGCTGCGGCCGGTCTGGGCATGAAAGTCAGTGGCCGCGGCGGCGAAGTCCGAGGCCTGAATCTCGAGGCCGGAAGCAATAGCCAGCCGCCGGGCAGCAGCGATCACCGAACTTGTCTGTGCCCCGACGTCCTTCGCCTCGGCCGCCCAGGCAGTCCACGCCCGGACCACAATGGTGAGCGCCGCGGGGGAGAAGATGCCGCCGTCGGACGCGGATTCGAGCAGTGCCTCGGCGATCGGGATGGCCATGGAGGTGTCGTCGGTCCACTCGGCGGGCGCGAACCCGAACGGGCCGCCGCCCTTCATGGTGACGTCGGCGCCGTCCGGCAGCGGGGCGCCGAATTCGTAGCCGGCTCCGAGGGCGTCGCCGGCGGCCAGCGCGACGAGGACACCGGCCGCGCGGTCATTCTGCAGGGGGTTGAGATTCATGCCATCTCCATCAGGGGGTGTTGGGTGTTCCAGCCGGTCAGGTGGGCCAGCAGCGGGCGGCGCTGGGGGAGTGCGACGGCGATGCCCGCGGCGGTGACCGCTCCGGCGGCGCGGGCAATATTGCGGCTCCGGAGGGAGCCGTGGTGCCGTACTTCAACGGCCGTGGCGCCGCCGTCGAACGTTCCGAAGTCCATCGCCTGCACGTGCGCGGCGAAGTCGCGGGCGCGCTGGCCGGGCATCGGCCCGGAGGCCAGCGCCTGGGGCGGCAGAAGCTCAAGGTCCAGCAGGGCCGACTCGACCAGTTGCCGGTAGTGGCGGCGGAACAGCGTGTGGGTGCCGAACACCTCCAGGAGCAGCGGCTGCCGGGCCAGGCCGATCACCACGCCGCGCTGGCCCTCCAGCGGGGCCGGCGCGTCCGCGGCGCTGAACCGGTTGCGTTCCTCCTTGTCCTCCTTGAACCAGTCCAGGTGCTGGAGGAGTGAGCTGGTGGCGGAGGTGCCCCGGGCGGCGTCGAAGCGGCGGACCCGTTCCCAGATCCGGTCCTGCCGGTTCCCTCCCCGCTGCCCGTTCATACCGTTGGCCAGCTCGGACCAGACGTTCAGCGGCGCGCGACGAGCCTGGCGGCGGTGGCTGGTTTGCCCGTCCTCCCAGCGGCCGGCCTCGACGCAGAACGTATCGATGTCGCGGGTTTCGCCCGGGCCGAGGACGACGTCGCGGGCGCAGGTCCGGTGCTGCTGGCCGCCTTCGAGCAGCTCGCCTTCCAGCAGCAGTGCCGGGTGCGGGCCGTTGTTGGTGACGGTGAGGCGGGACACCTGGGCGCCGCCGGCGAGTTCGGTGACGGCGACGTCGGCGTGGGTGCCGGTGCTGATGCCGAGGCTTCCGGGGGCGGAGGTCCAGACGGGGAAGATGCTGAGCGGGCCGAGGCTGCTGCCGGCGCCGACGTGAAGCTGAGGGACTTTCATGGGAACCTCCAGGGGATTTATCGCATTTCTGCGCTAATTGATTTCAGTATGCACGCATTGCTTCTTTAGCGCAATACTGCGATAAATGTAGGTGTGAAGGATTCCAAGAACAGTCCCGGTCCGTCCCTGCTCGACTACCCGCGCCCCTCGGTGGCGGTGGATACCGCGGTGCTGACCGTTTCGGAGGGGAGCGTCTGCGTGCTGCTGGTGCGCCGCGCGGAGGACCCTCAGCACGGAAAGTGGGCCTTGCCGGGAACCTTCCTGCGTGAGCGCGAAACCCTGGCGGACGCGGTGCTCCGGTGCCTGCGGGAGAAGGCCGGGATCTCCGGGCGGGTGCCGCGGCAGCTGCAGGTGTTTGACGAGCCTGGCCGCGATGACCGCGGGTGGGTGCTTTCGGTCGCGCACGTGGACGTGGTGCCGCTGGCGGCTTTGGAGGAGGCCTTGACGTCCGGCGGCGTCCGGCTGGCTTCCGTTGATGGGGAGCCGGAGCTGATCGCCGGGCTTCCATACGGGCATGCGGACATCGTGGCGAAGGCGGTGGAGTGGCTGCGGGCTGCCTATGCGGAGGCGCCGGACCCTGGGGCGCTGTTGGATGAGCCGTTCACCTTGAAGGACCTGCGCGAGCTGCACGAGGTGGTGGCTGGCGCACCGCTGATGCGCGACACGTTCCGGCGGTTTATGGAGCCGAAACTGGCCGGGACGGGGCAGATTTCGGACGGGACGCGGGGGAGGCCGTCGAGGTTGTGGGTGCGGGGAGGCTAAGGTTCCCGCAGTTTTCGCGCCTGGGCATATTTCGTGTTCTGCGACCGCATAGATAATGTCAGTGCCCGCGCACAAAATGGTCCTGTGGGCAACACAGGAAGGATAGCGCGATGCAGGAAAACAGAACACTGCCCTACTCAACTGATTTCAACCCTAAACCGGAAGAGGCCTGGGAGTGGCGGGTGGAGCTGGGCGGGTTCGCCAGCGGCTGGCAGGACCTGGAATCCGCGGACCAAGCTGTGGAGGTTGCTATGTTGATCATCCACGAGGGTGACTGGTTCACGGTCCAATCTAAGGGCCTTGATCACCGCCCGGCCGGACGGTTCGTCCAAGCGGCAAATACGGGCGACGGCTATTTGGTTGAAGTCGCCCAAGTCAAAGGCAAAACTACGCTGAACTGGCGCGTTGGGTTGGGCCCCGCAGCGGACGCCGCCCGGAACGAGCCTAATACTGGCCCCGCTGATAATCAGAACCTTAGCTTTTCGTCGGTCATCGAAGTGGTTGTCTCATGGCTTCGGGGTGCCGGCCTGCCCGTGGGCTACGGCGCATCGCTCTGCGTCTATGACGCCGACTAAGTCGGCGGCAGTGGCTCCGCCGCTACTGACCTTGCAGACGTGCAGCTGGTGCGCCGCGCCGGGGACCCAACCAGGCTCTTCGTGGTTGGTGGGGAATTGAGTTCGTGTCGTTGAAGACAAGAGAGCCCGTGGCCCTGCTGGGATGAGTGTGTCTAAGCATTCAACCTGGAACAGGACCACGAGCCTTGAACGAGCCTACCGGGGTGGCAACTGATGCTGCCACCATCCTCTTCAACCTGCCCGACTACCGTGTCATCTCCACGAGTATGTCCGCTGGCCGGCGTCAGGTCATTGTCGAAACCGACCACCCTCCGGGGTGCCCCAGCTGCGGGGTCATCGCCTCCCGGCGGAAGGAACGGCGCCTTCAACGGCTCCGTGATATTCCCGTTGCCGGGCCGGTGGACGTGTTTTGGTCCAAGTACCGCTGGTACTGCGAAGAGTCAGGGTGCGACCGGCTCTCGTTCTTCGAATCCACCCCGCAGGTGCCGCGTCGGGCCCGGTCCACGGGCAGGCTGCGGGACCAGCTCGTTGACGCGGTCATCCGGTCCGGCAGGGCTGTATCGGAAACAGCTGCCGGCTTCGCCGTGTCCTGGTGGATGGTCCGGGCCGCTGTGACCGAGGCGTGCCTGCTGCAGCTGCCCGATGTGGACAAGCTCAGCCCGCGGATGCTGGGCCTCGATGAACACCGGTTCCGCTCCGTGCGCTACTTCCAGGACCCATCAACGAAGGCGTGGACCAGGTTCGAACCGTGGATGACAACCATCGTCGATCTGGACACCGGGCAGGTCCTCGGTGTGGTCGACGGGCGGGACCACAAGGGCGTCGGGGACTGGCTCTTCGCCCGGCCCCTGGAGTGGCGCCTGGCTGTGCAGGTCGTGGCGATCGATCCCTCGGCGGCGTTCCGCAAAGCACTGCGAATGTGGCTTCCCCGCACGGCGGTAGCCGTCGATCACTTCCACTTGATCTCGCTGGCCAACCAGGCCATGACCGAGACGAGGCAGAACCTCTCCCAACAGGTCAAGGGCCGCCGTGGCCGGGCCATCGACAAGGCCTGGGCCCACCGCATGCTCCTGCTCCGCGGCGGTGACAGCCTCAGTGCCCGGGCCACCTTCCGGCTGGAGGAAGTCTTCGCCCTCGATGACCCGACCGGCACCCTCCGGGCGGTATGGAAAGTCAAAGAACAGCTCCGGGCAGTGCTCCGGACCGGCTCACTGGAAGACGCCGCCGCGGCCAAGAAGGTACTTGAGGAACTGGTCAAGGCAGCCGCACGGCAGGAGACGAACAGGCTCTACCGCACCGTGTGCAGGTGGTGGAAAGAGATCGAGGTGCTGATCATTACCGGCGCCACGACTGGCAAGGTCGAGGCGAACAACACCGCGATCAAGAACATCAAGCGAACGGCTCGGGGATACCGCAACGCCGCCAACTACAAGTCGGTTATTCTCTTGAGAAGTGCCGTCCGGACGGCGGCATGACGCTCATTCCAGGGATCAATTTCCCCACGAACCGCGAAGAGCCCCCAACCACAACCACGTGGCTAATAGCAGCGTGGATCTTCTGCACTTCTGCATATGTGCTGGTGGCCAGTTTGCCGCTTGTCGGGCGTGCTGCCCCAGGAGAGACCAACTCCATCTTCCGGGGATATGGCTAGCTACTTGGAGCTGACCCGTCCCAGCCGAGATCCCTCAGCATCCGGTGGATGACTGATGTTGTGCTGCTGGCAGGTCCGCGAGAAGAAACGGTGGCGACTTCAAGTAGGGCCTGCCTGAGGGCCGACTCTTCGTCCGTGAGGCCGTCCCTGTAGTGGGGTGCCAACAGGAAGGCGTGGCTGTCAGAGGTGTGAGCAATCAAGGCGTCCAGGAAGATCTCGAGCCGTCTCGCTTGGGCAGCGGTACCAAATTCAGAGGAGTCGCTGTCCTCCATATCGATGAGGTTCAGATGCTTGCCCCAAAGCTTTTCCTGCATGGCGTCGCGCTTCAGCATGAGGGCCGACCCGAATCGCCCGCCTGCTTCTTGCGCAGGCAGAGCCCGGCGGACGTCATGAATTATTTCGTGAAAATGATCATCGGCGAGCCCAAAGCCAACAAACAACAAGTGGTGGGTAATGAGATGCGCCTTCACGAGCGCCGAAAGCGCCTCCCTCGTAGCGCTGTAACCTAAGTAGTCGTCCCGCGTGAGGACGATGGTTTCAGGTTGATCAACTGACCCATGGAGTTTCAGCAGCCATTTGTGAGTCGCGGCTGTACTGTCGTCAGGTTTCTCCCCGGGTATTACTGTGCGTGGGCTTCCCGCATCTTTGGACGCCTTCTCGAAGAGCGTGTCGTAGTTGAGGGTGATGGCACCGCTGGAAGGCAGACAGGCGAGCAAACTGGGCGCAAGCCCATATTGCTGCATGTTGACGGCTTCGCTCACCGTTCGACCAAATCTTATGTCGCCGGCACCGGGAAACTTCTCCTCAAAGTAGGTTCGAAGAACAGCAGCTTGGTCCAAGTTGCTGAGCTCCTTGAGCGCTTTCCTCTCCGGCTTTGAGAGATTTGCGGCTTTTGCTAAGCGGCCTAAGAGCTCGCTCCAAGTGGGAGCGCCAGCGCTAATACTGATTCCAGCGCCCATGAATGGGACCAATCTGCCGGACCGGGCGATTTCACCCAACTCTTTGGCCTTAGCCAACAGGGATGACGACAAAGCGGCCCAGGCAGTGTCCCCTTCCCTCCGCTGTTGTTGGGCGAGAGCGAAGGCTGCCGGATCTTGAAATACAAATACGATATCGACGCCCGCTTCATCGGCGTGCCGGTAAGCCTCCTTCAGAAGGACTCTTAAAATGGCGCCTCGATATATGTTTCCACCGCCGTGGCCGGTACCGAAAAAGGGCATGGCCAGCACCGGACGGCTCACCTGGTTTACGGATACCCTCCGACGGTCGGTAACAGCAGTGGTGGCTACCTCCAGGAATGCACGAAACCGCGGCAGCAACTCATCCGCATCCGAAATGCCTGTCATTGGTACTGCGGTTAGGACCGGTAATGGTGACTCCCGGTCCCACTTATCCGGAGCAAGTGCGAAGGCTGATTCTTCCATAATCGAAGCCAGGTCCTGCATCTGCAGGGCTTCTTCAAGCGCGGGCAATGCATTCGTCCACCGACCACCCGGCCTTGCCCGCCGGTCGATGGGCAACAGGAACGCATCTGACCTGAAATTGAGCAGGTCGCCCATCGTGACAAAGACATGCCCTTCTGTCATCCGCCCGCCTCTAGCTCGGCTCCGAATTGGCGAATTCAGGGCTGTTCACAGACTCAGCGGGGGCGGCATCTGTCGGTCTCGGCCAGGCTTCCAGAGCTGCCCCAATCAGGTGGTGCGTTCGTGCGGCAATTCGTGCCTCATCCCACTGGTCAGACCAAGACGCTTCATCGAATTCGTCAGCGGTCTCGGGCCGCGACAATACCGAGCCGGTGGTCAGGCGTAGAAGGCTGTGCTTCTGAATCGCGGGCTTTTTATACTCCCAGTTTTTGTTGCTGAGAGAGGGGTTGAGCTTCGTAGTTACAAGCGTTAGGTTGCCCAACTGGTGGACCGCTGAGGTCCTCCGCAGGAGGTCATCTTCGGTGTGGTTATCCGGTAGTGCCCAGTGCTTGCCCCACTCCTGCGGCATCAGGTGTTCGATGTTGAGCTTAGAGTCTGTGCTCGAAAGCTGCCTTCCTGGCTCTGTCTTACCTGACTGCAGATGATTTTCCAACCCCACCAGCAAGCTTCGAAGGCGCGCCCTGTACACGGATTTGTAGAGACCCGTGTCGGCCAGGGCAGCTGCAAACTCTTCGTCGGAAGGCCACCGCCTTGAGTCAGCTGTTTGTGCAGCTAGGGCGCCGACTACAGTGTCCCCGACACACTCCGGCTCTGCACCGCTCGCAACTTCCATGAGCTGAACAAACAGTTTGTTGTAGTCCCCGTTGGGCATGCGTGCCACCCCTCGCCGCATGAGGAAGGAGTCTATCGCGCGTGCTACCAGATCTTTCTGATTGGACGGAACGGCGTCATCCGCAAAGACTCTGAGCAGCAGTGGCCAAGGCGTCATGGTGCCGGTTGCCTGCATACGGTTGAGAAGCGCTCCCACGTTCGATGAAGAAGGCATGCCCTCGAGTTCGTCGTATTTATCCGCGTAGCGTCGGATGTCCACGATCAAGTCAGCAGCGCGGGCAGGTGCTGAAGCGTTGTTACCCGGACTGGAAGTCAGCCAATTCCGCACGTTGACGAAAAGGTGCTCGGCGCTAACCTCGCCACTTGTCTGGATCGTCAGCCAGTAGCTCAACAGCAGATCGATGCGGGATCGCTTCATGCGGCCTGTGGTCACTTGACGACGCCAGTGCTGACCGTCCAGAGGGAGCCAGCTGTCGAGGAGAAGCGTATCCGCGCGTTTGTGGTCGCCCTGTTGTTCGACCTTCTGAAAAAGCAGGTTCTTGACCAGATCCGCGGCATCTAGCTTTACGCCGCGGTGATTGAGGGCTTCGAAGATCACTTGGGGGTCGTCGTATGATTCCAAATAAATCTGTACGAGCTGCATTCGGTCTCGAAGGGTCTCAAACAAGTAGCCCAGCCGGAGCTCTGGGTCGTCGGAGCTGATACACCAACTGAATACGGATTCCTCAAACCATTCGGCGGCCTTGACCAGCTTGTGGTCGCCAAGTCCCAACGGAACCGGCAGATTTTCCGTTCTGAGAGCCCAGCGGAACGCTCCGTTGTCCTGCGGCAAGGGCCAGAGTTTGTGAAGGTCCTCTGGATGATCAGGATTGATTGCTTCACGCTTGTTGTCCAGTAGAGTGCTAAACAGTCCAGCGGATGTCTCCGCACCGATTCTCAGGGCCACGCGCCGGGCAGCGGCCAACAAGACCTGGAGAGTCGTTAGTCGTTGTTGGCCGTCGATGACATTGGACGAGGATAGCCTGCGTGGAAGATGCCGGCGGGATTGGATGACGACGGCGCCAAGAAAGTACGTTCGGGGATCATGGCGGCCGTGTTCATCGAACACTTCCGCTTCGACTTCTTCTGCGGCCGTGCGGACGTCAGTCCACAAGGATAGCCAGTTAGGATCTTCACCCCACACATACGGACGCTGGAATAGCGGCACGACCAAGTGGTGGTCGGCTGCGAAGACATGCCCCAGGGTAACGTCGCCAGCTTTCATCTATCTCCCCCGTTTAGATCCATCCTTTGTTTGGCTTAGGCTACAGCACGACCGTCGCTGCTACTTAGAGGACAGCATAGTTGTGAATCAAATCCTGATATCTTCGATGCTCTCCTCGATAAGCTCAAATTCGCTAGACTCCGTGTAATCGAAATAATCGACTATCTGTTGCGAAACAGCAATTAGCCGATGATCTTCAAAGCCGGGAACGTTGTCGCCGGGGCCGGCATATACCCATTGAAGATTCTTTCGGTAGTAAAACGTCTCATCGTTTACCAGCACAAGCACGAGAAGCACCATTCCGCTGGTACTTATGGTAACGAAGTACTCTTCATGATCCCCCGGCTGTGGCGTTCGCGGCCACCGTTCCAGTCGTGCTTCGACTATTGATTCCGGATCTAGTTCGTAGTAAAACTCGTCGTCGTGCTTGAAGTAACCAGACTTGAGGATGTTCCGATCAATCAAATGATCCGTGGACAGTATAAAACTTGAACCGAGAGCATAGCGGTGTGTTGACTTCATATCTCCCCAAGTTACGAACCTCGATAACACGATTGTCCCTTTCAACTCGCCTTGACGCCGACAAGCTTCAACTGCTCCAGCCCTGACTATGTTTCTGTTGCTATCCATGTGGTGAAATCCGATAACGACACCCACTCGCCTGCTTCCAATTCGGACTCGCTGTTCGAGTCCCAGAACTCGATGGCGAAAGGTTCCAAATCCGTGTCAACCTGGCACAGGTACCTGCCTCCCCAGGGGCGCAGATCGCCTTCGTCTGTAGGCATATGGTTTTCAAAGTTCAGAACGGGCCAGTATCCGCGCTCCCATGCCCCGGCACGGCGAGATTCGCCGTACCCCGTGTCCACTGAGCCGCGAACTAGACCTTGTATGGCAAAGTCAGCTATGTCTCCCGGATCATCCCGCGTGACAAAATGAATCGATTTGCTGGGATATTCTCGTCGTTTGGGCCGTGGAGACTTGGCTTTCTCGGCCACGTCCCACACGAGGACCGCTTCCCTTAGGTCGTCCATGGCAAGCGGAAGCAGAATCTGCTCATGATCAGGCGTTCTGTTGACAGGCAACCAAGATTCTTTGTAACGGAGCCAGGTGTGGGGGCCCGATCGGACCGAAATCCCGGCGATTTCGTCACTGTCGCCGCTACTCAAGAGCGCAGCCTCTGCCGAGCAGGCCAGCAGAGGGCGCACGGACTCCCAACGCAGCGTATTCTTGTCGATCAATTCAAACAGCATCGAATCAAACGTTGGGATCACCCGAAACGGAGAACCTAGGGCGATAGCGGCTGTGATTTGGAGGTCGCAGCAATCATCCTGAGCGGAACGCGAAAAGCGGACGGTGTTGGATTCTCGAATCAACTTTTCGGCATGATCGATTAGGACAGCACGCTGAACACGCTCACGCAATGTGAGGTTACTCAGCAGTTTCCATTGGTGATCTGAACTGCGGCTCCACAAGAGGCCTTTAGTAGCGAGCTCCATTTCAAGGTCAGCTTGTCCCGGCGGGCGGTGGACAAAAAGCTGTTGTTCTTCAATGCCGAACACCTCATAGGCAACATCGGATCTCTTGCCCGGGTGGTCGTACCATTCGACGGCTTGATCTACCAGATAGCCAACTTCTACGCCTATGCTCCGCTCGTCCATTTGAGAATAATCAAAGAGGGAATACTCCTCATCGGGAGGCGCTAAGAAAAACCAGGCATGCTCATCTTTACATTGAAAAGCGTTCAGCCATTCGCCGTCCGTCCGGTACTGACACTCATCGGAAACCCCAACAACGTACCGGACCAGAAAGAGTTCTAGACCTCCCTCAGGGTGCGGACCGTTGATGAACTGTAGTTGCCACTTTTGATCCCCCGCTGGAACTGAGTGTGTTCCGGGTACAAGATCGTGATCGTCCTGAGGCACCCCAACCTGCTTTCATTGAACAACTTCACAAAAGTGTCCCACCGAGTTATGACATCGCGCTAACCGTCAGGATATTCCTCGCAAGAGCCCAGCCAGAGCCGCGATCCTAGTATGTTTAGGGGACTACCAGCTGGTCGCAATGCTGCGTCCTTGAGTGCTGGTGCATGGGGAAGCACGAAATACAGGAGCAGGTCTTGACAGTTACAGCCGAAAACCGGGAACTCAACGTCGCACCCGGTTCGGTGGTCCACGTCCGGGATGAGGAGTGGCTGGTCACCAGCCTCGAGAAGTCCGTCGACGGGACGCTCGTCAGAGTCCAAGGCCTCAGCGAGCTAGTCAGGGACACCACCGCTGCCTTCTACTCCGCCCTTGACGACATCGAGGTCGTAGACCCCGCCAAGTCTAGGGTCGTCGCGGATGACACGCCGAACTACCGGAAGGCACGCCTCTTCCTGGAGACTACGCTCCGCAAGACCCCCACGCCGCAGTCCGCCGAGCACCTCACGGTCTCCACCCGCATGCTGTCCCGTAACCTGAAGTACCAGCAGATCGCCGTCGCCAAGGCGCTCGACACCAAGAACATCAGGCCCCGGATCCTCATCGCGGATGCCGTCGGTCTCGGCAAGACACTCGAGATCGGCATGATCCTCAGTGAGCTGGTCAAGCGCGGCCGCGGCGAACGGATCCTGGTGGTCACGCCCCGGCACGTCCTGGAGCAGATGCAGCACGAGCTCTGGTGCCGCTTCGCCCTCCCGTTCGTCCGCTTGGACTCCGCCGGCATCCAGAAGGTGCGCCAAAAGCTGCCTGCCACGCGCAACCCCTTCACCTATTACAAGCGCGCCATCATCTCCATCGACACCCTCAAGAGCGCCCGCTACCGCGCCCACCTCGGCAAGCTGAACTGGGACGCCGTCGTCATTGATGAGTCCCACAATCTGACCAACACAGGCACTCTCAACAACGAGCTCGCCCGCATCCTCGCCCCCAATACGGAGGCCCTGATCCTCGCCTCGGCCACCCCGCACAACGGCCGCAATGAGTCCTTCGCCGAGCTCCTCCGCCTCCTCGACCCCACGGTGGTCCGCCCCGACGGGACTTTCGATCCCAAGCAGGTGGAAAATCTCATCATCCGCAGGCACAGGCATAGCCCTGAGGTCGCCCAGGAGGTAGGCGCAGACTGGGCGGAACGCGAAGAACCTGACAACCGGCTCGTCGCCGCCTCGGCAGCTGAGAATGCAATCGCCGAGGAGCTCTCCGACACCTGGCTATACCCCAAGGGTCGTCCGTCCCCCTACTCAGGACAGAACGGGTCCCTGTTCTCCTGGACGCTCGCCAAGGCTTTCCTCTCCAGCCCAGCCGCGTTGCTGGAAACAGTGACCGAGCGCCTGAAAAAGCTCGACGCCGACGCCCCCACCGAGGCGAAAGAGGCAGAAGCGTTGGGTCGCCTTCGTGAGCTCGCCGAAAAGGCCAACACGGGCGCGTCAGCGAAATACAACGAACTGGTCAGCTACCTGAAGAAGATCGGCGTCAGCAAGGGATCTCCGATGAGAGCGGTGGTCTTCGCCGAACGCGTCGCTACGCTTAAATGGCTGCAGGAGACCCTGCCCAAAGCCCTCGGCCTCAAGCCGGAAAACGTAGGTCTCCTCCATGGCGGCCTCAGTGACGTCGAGCAGCAGAGCATCGTGGACCAGTTCAAGCGCGGCAACAGTCCGCTCCGCGTTCTCGTCACGGGTGACGTTGCATCGGAAGGCGTCAACTTGCACGCCGAATGCCACCACCTGATCCACTTCGATATTCCGTGGAGTCTCATCCGTATCGAGCAGCGCAACGGCCGCATCGACCGCTTCGGCCAGCGCCACAAGCCCCAAATCACCACTCTTCTGCTGAACCCGAGCAACACTCGCTTCTCCGGTGACATCAAGGTGCTTACCCGCCTCATGGAGCGTGAGCACGAGGCCCACGCCGTCCTTAACGACGTTGCCTCGCTCATGGGGAAATACAGCGCCAAGCAGGAAGAAGCCGCCATTCTGGAGGTCCTTCTTGGCAAAGCCACATTCGAAGACAGCGTCGGAGAACCCGACCCGGACCCCGAGTCAGGCGACGTCTGGGACTTCCTCGACTTCGAAGCCCTCAACCAGGACGGACCGAGCGAGGACGTACCAGTCGAAAAGCCGTCAGGCCTCTACGCCACGGACCTGGACTTCCTCGACGAAGCACTGAACGAGGCCTTCGGTGAACCGCAGAAGAAGCTTGGCTGGACCATTCACGCCGGCCACGGGCTGGCCGAGCTGAACCCGCCCCCGGACCTTCAGCACCGGCTGGGATATCTTCCCCAGGACTACTTGTCCGAGCGGAGGGTCACGGAGACGCTCAAACTCGCCACCACCGTTGAAGCCGGCACCCGTCAACTAGATCGGGCCCGCGAATCTGACGACATGAGCTGGCCAGAAGCCCACTACCTCGGCCCGCTCCACCCCGTCCTTGACTGGGCCAGCGACCGCGCCCTGGGATCGATGTCCCGCAGCGAAGTGCTGACCGTCCGGGGCGACGTCGATGCCCCGCAGGTTCTCCTCATGGGCACCCTTATGAACCGCCGGGGCCAGGTCGTATCCAAGGCCTTCATCGCCGTTGAATTTCCCGACCCGAACAACCCCAACTTCTGTATGGACCAGCCCCTCGAGGACCTGGGGGACCACCTGGCAGCCATTGGCGTCCACAACAAGGCCACCAATCCCGGCCCCGTCAGGCTGGACGGTCTGCAGGCCCTCCTCCCGAAAGCCGTGGAAAACGCAAGGCAGACAATGCAAATGATGTTCGAATCCGCGGCCAATGCCGCCGAGCAGCGGCTGCAGTCCTGGACGGACCGCGCCACGGGCTGGACCCAGCTGTCCTTCGAACTGACACAGCGGGCCGAGGTCAAGAAACAGCGCGAGCGGGTCACCGAGGAACAGCTCATCGCCGAATCGCTCGCCCCGGCCCAGCGCCTGGTCCGCCCGCTTCTGATCGTCGTTCCCCGCAATACCCCTACAGCCGTACCGGAAGGTGCTGACCAGTAATGCCGTCCTTTGACTCGATCGTTGTCGGTGAAGACTGGATCAGCGAACACTTCTTCACCACGGATTCCACCAAAGAGTCCTTCCAAGCGGAAGTCATCAAACTCCGCAAGTCCTGGGACGAGCAAGCCAAGGAAGGCCATCCCACCACCCTGTCCCGCTTCTCCGAAGTCCGGGGCCGGCTGCAGATCCTGCTCGCCGGTTTGGCCGAGGACCATGCGGGCGCTCGGGAGGCATACGCCCTCCTTCGCGCCGCGCTCGGGTTCAAAGGTACGACGGCGACAGCCACGTTTGAGCGCAGCGGCACCGCGACATTGGTTCCCGGCGTGTGGATGACCGACAACGCCGACGTCGTTTTTCTTGAGGCCGGTGCAGCCGACGCCGCTGAAGATGTTTTGTCATCGGTAAAGCCGCTCGGACGCGTGCTCGTCGACGGCAAAGAGATGCCGTCACTGACGCTGGCCAAGGTCGTCTCGGAAATCTACCTTGCGGAACGCTCGCCCAAGTACGTCGTCGTCATGGCGGGACGTTGGCTAGTGCTGACGGAGCAGGAGCGCTGGGCCGAAGGCCGCTATCTTGCCGCCGACGCCCTGCTGGTGGCTGACCGGAATGACACGAGGAAGCATTCGGAAACCGATCGCTTCCTGGCCATCTTCGGCCGGGAATCGCTCATGCCAGCTCCCGACGGATCCATCTGGTGGGATGACGTCCTGGCAGCCTCCGTCAGACACACCGTGGGTGTTTCCCAGGACCTGCGGGAGGGCATCCGCCGGTCCATCGAAATCATCGCCAATGACGTGCTCAACAGAAGAGCCGCTCGCGGGCTCCCACTGGACGATGTCGACGGTCAGGACCTGGCCCGCCAATCCCTGCGGTTCCTTTACCGCATACTGTTCCTGCTGTACGCGGAGGCCTCACCCGAGATGGGTGTGTTGCCCATCGGTGCGGGTGAATACAACGAAGGCTACGGCCTGGACCGGCTCCGGGAACTGACACTCGTGGACGTTGACTCATTCAACTCACAAGTCAAAGACGGGACTCATATCTACGAGTCCTTGGAACGGCTTTCTAAGCTCGTCGACAGGGGACATCGACCGCAGCAAGACTCGTCTGCCTCTCAGTACGCATCCGGGGAGAACGAAGGGCTGATCTTTCGGCCACTTAGGGCCGACCTTTTTAGGAATACGGCAACATCTCTCATCAATGACGTAAAACTTGGCAATTCGGCGCTTCATCGGGTTCTAAAACACCTCCTGCAGACCAAGGAAACTCCCGGAAAAGACCGCGGGTTCATCTCGTATGCAGAGCTCGGCATCAACCAGCTGGGAGCTGTCTACGAGGGACTCATGTCCTACACAGGATTCATTGCCGAAACCGACTTGTTAGAGGTAGCAAGGGATGGAAACCCGGAAAAAGGTTCCTGGGTGGTTCCCGTGGAGCGCGCAGAGTCCATTGAGCCCCGACATTTCGTAAAGGAGAAAGATGATCGGACGGGAGATTGGCGCCCGGTACGGCATTTGACGGGATCTTTCGTCTTTCGCCTTGCTGGCCGCGAGCGTCAGCAGTCTGCCTCCTACTACACGCCCGAGGTGCTGACTAAGTTCGTCGTGTCACAGGCTCTCGAGGAGCTGCTGGACCAAGACGGCGGAATCACTTCGGCCGACGATATTCTCAAGCTCACGGTGTGTGAGCCGGCTCTGGGCTCCGGCGCGTTCGCCATTGAAGCGGTCCGTCAGCTCGCGGATGAGTATCTAAAGCGCAAGCAAAAGGAACTCGACGTCCAGATTCCAGCTGATGAATACTCGCAGGAACTGCAGAAAGTGAAAGCGCAGATCGCCCTGCATCAGGTCCACGGTGTTGACCTCAATTCGACGGCGGTGGAGCTTGCCGAAGTTTCGCTGTGGCTGGACACGATGGTCAAGGACCTTCAGGCTCCGTGGTTCGGGCTACGGTTGCGCCGGGGAAACTCGCTTATCGGTTCTCGAAGGGCAACGTATTCGCGTCAATCAGTGAACGACAAGACCTGGCTGAAGTCCGAGCCCGCCGATGCCCCTCTCACAGGCCTGGTCGACGCGGTGAAGGACGACACGGATGACCCAAACGTCGTCAGTCGAGTTCACCATTTTTTGCTGCCGGCTGAAGGCTGGGGGGCGGCGGCCGACGCCAAGGAAGTCAAAGACTTGGCGGGTGAAGCACAGAAAGAGCTGAAAGCCTGGCGAACCAAAGTCAAGGCAAAGCCGAGCAAGACGCAGCTCGATCGCCTTGTTGCCTTGGGCACCCGAGTGGAATCACTGTGGAAAATAACGCTGCGTCGCCTGCAGGTCGCTGAGACCGAGGCGCGCCGGGACATCGACTACTTCGGCAAACGGCCTTCGGTGGTTGAGCCTGACGAAACCCCAGCCGTCACCCGTGAGCAGATTGAGCAGTCGCTCAATGATGAAAACGGCTCCTATCAGCGACTGCGCAGGGTCATGGATGCGTGGAACGCTCTCTGGTTCTGGCCATTGACGGATCAAGCGACCGGCAGAGTCCAACCGCCATCGCTTGAGGAATGGATTTCTGGGCTGGAGGACATCCTCGGAATCGACGCGCTCACAGGAAGGTCTTCGCGAAAATACGGCCTCGTTGAAGGCCAGACGTCGGTTATATCCATGGCGTCCTGGGGCGAGCTCGAAGCCATCGAGTCCTTCGACCTCAGCACTTCGCAGGTTAAGGCAATTGGCGTAGCAAAGGTCGAGCATCCCTGGCTCATCGTTTGCGAACGGGTCGCTAGGGACCAGGGGTTCTTCCACTGGGAGCTAGACTTTGCATCTGTCATGGGTCGTGGAGGCTTCGATCTTCAGGTCGGCAACCCTCCGTGGGTGCGGCCGCGTTCAGATGAGGCTGCTCTTCTTGCCGAGGGGGATCCCTGGTGGCAGCTCGTGGACAAGCCCACACAAGCGCAAGTGGCTGCCAAGAGGGAAGAGACCCTTTCACGTCTGGGGATGCACGATCTGTTCGTCGAAGGTGCGATACCCACCGGAGTTACCGCACAATTCCTGGGATCACCCGCCGATTTTGCGCTCTTGGCTGGATTGCAGCCTGACCTTTATCGGGCCTTCATGGTCCGTACTTGGAGGTCTTCTTCCCCTAAGGGCGCTGTCGGCCTCATACACCCGGAGTCGCACTTCACGGAGAAGAAGGCCGCCAACCTGCGGGCAGAGGCCTATCGGCGACTCCGAAGGCACTGGCAGTTCATCAACGAGCTCAAATTGTTCGAAATTCACAACTTGGTGACCTATGGCGTCCACGTTTACGGTAGCCGAGGTGAATCCCCTTCGTTTCGGATGGCTGCCTCTCTCTATCACCCTGACACTGTAGTTCGTTCCGAAATGCATGATGGATCAGGGGAGGCTCCTGGTCTGAGAGATTCCGAGGGAAACTGGGACACCCGACCACACGCGGAACGCATCATCAACGTGGATGCAACGCTGCTCAAAGTCTGGGCTGACATTCTTGACGAGCCTGGAGTGCCTGCAATTCATGCCCGAATGGTGTACCCAGTCAACCGGGCGAGTTCACAGGTTTTGCAGAAGCTGAGCGACGCCCGGCGCATCAGGGAATTGGGCCTTCAATTTTCTCGAGGTTGGGACGAGTCTATCGACCGGAAGAAGGGCTACTTTGAGGTGGGATCGGCGGTGCGTGAGTCATGGAACGACGTGATCCTTCAAGGCCCTCACCTAACCGTAGCGAATCCATTCGCCAAGGAACCCAATCCTTCTATGAAAAGCAACAAGGACTGGACGGAAATTGACCTTGAAGCAATTCCGGCCGACTTTATCCCGCGAACAAGCTATCAGCCGGCGGGAAACCGGACGCGGTACGACTTGGACTACTCTCGCTGGACCTCAAAAGACGGATCCCAAGTGGCGGCGTCGGACCACTATCGTGTGGCCTGGCGGGCGATGATTAGCTCGAGCGGAAAGAGGTCGTGGCATGTTTGCATTCTTCCGAAAAACGCTCGCCACACTCACGGCATAGCCAGTGCCGGATCGCCGGAATTGCCTGCCCAAGATTTGCTCCTTCTGGCTGGAGCCATGGGGTCGATTGCACAGGACTTTCTCCTGAAAACAAGTGCAATCGCGTTCCTCGGAGGGGCGTATGCTAGTTCTTTCCCCTATTTAGGCAACCCACGGGGTCCTCTTCAGCAAGAGGCCATCCTCCGTGTAGCTAGGCTCCAGTGTCTGAGTGAGGCTTACGCAGAATTGTGGAATGGACTCCCGCTCTCATTGACCGAGGTGAGCTGGTCGCCGTCAACACCAGAAACGAATGCCGCCCGCCGCCGCAGTCTTGAAGTTGAGTTGGATGCGATAGTGGCTCTTATCTGGGGCTTATCGGTGGACGAGCTATGTACTGTCTATCGCACGCAGTTCTCCGTCCTTCGTGATTTTGAGCAGAACGACCTTTACGACGCCAACGGTCGTAAGGTTCCGGGTGACATAAACAGGCTCTATCGTCAGCGCGGCGATGGTCTATCAACCGAAGAACGCACTTGGACGCACCCGCAGAGCGGCGTTGAGTACGTCTTCCAGTTCCCGTTCCAGAGCTTCGACCGCGAAGAGGACATGCGCAAGGCGTACGCATACTTCTCGAGCATGCTGGGGGAGAAAGCCTAATGTCGGAACTCCTGCCCACGAGCCAAGCTGGCGACCTTCGTCGCGGCCTTTCGGACTACCTTGCCACGACCTTCGCTTTAACGGACGGAAACGCACAGTCCGCCATCAAGGACTTCCTAGCTGACCCGGTGAACGGCCTCTTCAAGGGTTCTTATGTCCGGCTGCGCCTGCCTTTCGAAACGGCCGAGCCCAGCTGGCGGGACTGCCTGGACTGGTACGAGGGTTTCGAGCCCTACGGTCATCAGGCCCGGGCGTTTCAGCGGCTGAGCAGCAAGGCCGTCGATAGCAAGGGTGTCAGGGTCGGTCGGCGCCCCGAGCCCACTCTTGTCACGACAGGAACGGGTTCCGGCAAGACGGAGGCTTTCCTATACCCCATTTTGGACCACGTGCTGCGGGCCAAACGTGAGGGCGTCACCGGCATGAAGGCTCTCATTCTGTATCCGATGAACGCCCTCGCGAACGACCAGGCCAAGCGCTTGGCCGAAATGCTGACCACTTACTCCGAGCTCTCCGGGATCAGCGCCGGCATCTACACCGGACAGCAGGACACTAGCCGCACCAAAGTCTCTGGGGATGGCCTCATCAACGACCGGCAGGTCTTCCGCGAAGACCCGCCGGACATCCTGCTGACCAACTACAAGATGCTGGACATGCTCCTGCTCCGCCAGGAGGACGCGCCTCTCTGGGAGAAATCGGCGACAAGTCTGCAGTACGCGGTCCTGGATGAGTTCCATACCTACGACGGTGCTCAAGGCACCGACGTGGCTATGCTGCTGCGCCGGCTGGGGTTGTCGCTGAAGAGCTACTGGCCGGAAGACCTCACCGACCATCCCCAGGGTCTGACAGAGGAGGACCGGGACCGCCCACTCGGCCGCGTGATTCCCGTCGCCACATCCGCCACGCTCGGCAGCAAGGGTGACCCCGGGGCCATGCTTCGGTTCGCTGAGACTGTCTTCGGTGAAACATTGCCCCCTGAGGCCGTTGTCACCGAGTCCAGGCTGAGCCCTGAAGCGTGGTCAGAGTTGGGTTCCGGCAGTGTGAAGGCGAAGGATCTGCACACCGTCGCGCTGTCTATCTTCGAAACGAACGCGGCCGTAGCGGCACTGCGGGATGCGGGCGCCAAGCCTGAAGCCATCGCAGAGTCTATCCTTGACGCCCTCTTCGAGCAGCGGCCAACTGAATTGCTGGATGCGATGCGTACGCATCCGCTCACCGCAGCCCTGCTTGCGAATGCAACAGCCGCCGTCGAGCTCGCAAAACTGTCGCAAACAATTCTCCCCGCGCATGCCCTGCCTGAAGGCGTCAGCGCTTCGGATGCCGAGGAATTCTTATCCCACGTCATCGCTCTGCTCAGCCACATCCGCGCGCACCACGGCCGCGAGGCCCTTACCGTCGAAACCCACCTCTGGATCCGCGAAATGTCCCGGGTGGATGCAGCCGTGGACACGGTACCGCGGTTCCGCTGGTCAGATGACGGTGTTGACCAGTCGAACGACATGTTCCTGCCCGCCGTTTACTGCCGGCACTGCGGACGGTCCGGCTGGGGCGCCGTCCTCGCACCTACCGGGATTGATCTGGAGCTGGACGACTCCAAGATCCGCGAGGCGCGCCTGGCGAACAACCCGAGGTTCAGAACTCTCATTTCCGCCGCCGCCGAGGCAGACATCATCGAGTTCCGTCAGGACGGCGCGGAGCAAGTCCAGGGACTGCACTGGCTGCACACTGTCAACCGAGGACTCTCAAAGACTCCTCCCGCGGCTGACAGCGCAGACCTGGCCGAAGGCCGCGTCATTCCAGTGCTTGTGCTCACCGGTCAGGACGCGGACGACCAGTCCAAGCGGGACGTCTGCCCGTCCTGCCTGGCCAAAGAAGGCATCGCCTTTATGGGCAGTGCCATCGCCACGATGCTCTCCGTGAGCATTTCCAACCTCTTCGGGGCCGAGGGCCTGGACGAGGGAGAGAAGAAGGCCCTCGTCTTCACCGACAGCGTGCAGGACGCAGCCCACCGGGCCGGGTACGTCCAGTCCCGCTCGCACACCATGACGCTCCGCACCGCGCTGCGCCGTGCCCTGGGCGAGGATACCGCGACACTCTCAGAGGTTGTCGATGCTGCCATCGCCAATGCGAAAACGCCGGCCGAGCGTTACCAGCTGGTGGCCCCCGAATACGTGGACCGCCAGAGCTTCCGGCAGTTCTGGAACCCGAAAGCTACACCGGCCGAACAAGCGCGCGGACGCCGTTTCGCCAGGCGCCGCCTGCAGTTCGACGCCATCCTGGAGCTCGGCCTGCAATCCCGCACCGGCCGGACTCTGGAGCTGACAGGCTCTCTCGCCGTCGAAACGGACGCTGGCAACTCCACGCGAATGCTCGCCGTCGCCCGCCGGGCTTACGAGTCCGTCCAGCACCAAACGATGGTGGGGGACTCCGCGCCTACAGAGCAGCAGTTACTGCAGTGGATCCGGGGCACCGTGGAGCGCGTCCGCCTCCAAGGCGGCATCAACCACGAGTGGCTCAAGGGCTACATCGCCACGGACGGCAAGCGGTGGCAGATCTGGGGCGGCCGGCCCAAAGGCGAAGGCATGCCTGCCTTCCCGTCCGGGCGACCCGCGCCGGCGTTCCCACGGATCGGCCGGGCGGACGCGGCGACGGACAATCTGGATACCGTCACTCCATCAACCTCCTGGTACTCCCGGTGGACGGCACGCTGCCTCGGCATTGCGCCGTCGGACAGCGGCTACCTTTCGAAGGCTCTGATCATCGCGCTGGAAGATGACGGGGTGCTGGGCAAGACCAGCACCAACTCTGGAGCTGACGTCTACTGGCTGGATCCGGCAAAGATCATGCTCTCCGTTCCCGCTGTCGATGACCTCGAGTCCGGCCGCCATGTCCTCGCGTGCAAGGTCTGCAAGGCCGTGACTCCAGGGAGCCTAACCGTCATCGACCAGCTCGACGGCGCCCCGTGCACTCTGGTCCGGTGCAGCGGCAGGCTGGAACGCCAGGCGGGCGACTCCCGGAACTTCTACCGGGACCTATACTCCTCGCGGGAAAGCAAACGCGTGGTTGCTCGTGAGCACACGTCCCTCCTGGACGACAAGACCCGAATCACCTACGAGACCCAGTTCAAGTCGGGATCCGACAATCCGCAGGCGCCCAATGTCCTAGTGGCCACACCTACTTTGGAGATGGGCATCGACATCGGCGACCTCTCCTGCGTCATGCTTGCGTCGCTTCCCACTTCAGTCTCCTCCTACCTGCAGCGCGTCGGCCGTGCGGGGCGCCTCACCGGCAACTCACTGGTCCTCGCGTTCGTACGTGGCCGCGGCGAACACCTGCCCAAACTTCACGACCCCCTCTCAGTCATCAACGGTGAGGTCCGTCCGCCTGCAACATATCTGGACGCAGAAGAGATTCTGGGTCGCCAGTATGTGGCCCACGTGGCAGACCGATTCGCGAGAACCGCTGGCCGCCCTCACCCGCGCGACGCGGTCCAGGCGCTCGGAAGCGTTGCACCGGGCTCGTTCATCGGCGACCTGATCCAGGACACGACAGCCAATGCAAAGACGTACCTGGCCGAGTTTCTGGGCCAATTCGGCGATAAGGTCTCCGAGGGAAGCCGCCAACGGCTGATTGCCTGGGTCTCCGAGCACGACGACGGCGAGCCCAGCGGTCTCGCCCGGCACCTTGTCCGGGCGGCGGGGGAGTGGAAAGCCGACATCGACGAGCTGGAGGCCCGCCGCAAGGAAATCGACAAGGCTCTGCCGGAGCTGGAGGCCGCAGCCAAAGAAGCGGAGCGGCTGGAGGACAAGTCCTCCGACGCAGTTCAGGCCCTCCGCACTGCCAAGGCGACTCTCGGCATGATCGGCGACCAGCTCAAGCAGCTCCGTGGTGATTACTGGATTTCCGTACTGGAAGCGTACGGTGTCCTGCCCAACTACACCTTGCTGGACGATTCCGTGAGCCTGGACGTGGGGCTGTCGTGGAAGGACGCCGACACGCAGGAGTTCGTCACTGACACCGTGACGTACAACCGCGGCGCCTCCATAGCGCTCAGCGAGTTCGCTCCGGGCGCGACGTTTTACGCCCAGGGCATGGAGATCCTGATCGATGCCGTGGACCTCGGGCCGCAGCAGAGCCACGTTCAGAAGTGGCAGGTGTGCCCACAGTGTGGCTGGATCAAGACTGACGTCAGCACCAGCGCACCGGTTACCAGCTGCGTAAGGTGTACGACGGCGGCAATCGCCGACATGGGTCAGATCTTTGACGTCGTGGTCATGAAAAAAGTCTCCGCCGAAGTACGACGGGACGAGGCCGCCATCAACGACCGCCGCGATAACCGCGTTCGTGAACGGTTCACGATCGCTGCGGCGGCTGACATTGACCAGCAGCACCTGCAAAAGCGCTGGTTCGTGGAAGGTTATGAATTCGGCGCAGAGTACTTCAACCGGGTGAACATCCGGTGGATCAACACCGGGCGGACCGCTTCAAACGGCGGGGTACGGAGGATTGCCGGCGACGACGTGCGTGCGCCGATGTTCCGGCTGTGCTCCTACTGTGGCCAGCTGGACCAGTCGGCCAAAGAGAACCGGCCGAACGAGCACCGTTTCTGGTGTAAGTACCGGAAGGAAATTCAGGAGAGCATCAAGGAAGTAGTCCTGGCGCGCGAGCTCAATACCCAGGGCGTGGTACTGCACCTTCCGCTGGACGTTACCTATGGCGACGACTTCTCGGTGCCGAGCCTTCAAGCCGCGCTGCTCATGGGTCTCCAGAAAGTCCTGGGCGGCGCACCTGACCACCTCGGGGTGCTGAAGATCAACGATCCCGCACACGGCGATGGCCGGATTGCCCTCATGCTCCACGACAAGGTGCCCGGAGGCACGGGATACCTGGCAGAGTTCGCAGATTCTAAACGTGTGTGGGAGCTGCTGCACGCGGCCTGGGAGCAGGTGCGTGATTGCAGTTGTCGGTTTGAGGAACGGCTTGCGTGCCACCACTGCCTCCTGCCACACGCTGAGCCATGGCAGGTCGACAAGGTCGCCCGTGCAAGCGCGGAACGGCTGCTTGGCCTCCTGCTGCGCTCCGGGCAGAAGGCCGCTGAGGGTGAGGTCCCGCCGTCGTACTCGGACTGGACTGTAACGGAAGAAGCGCCAAGCGCCGAAACTTCCATCGAATCGCTGCTCGAAAAACGGTTCCGGAAGGCCTGGATGGACCGCCTCAAAGCAGTGGGCGCGCACACCAAGATCACACCAGATGCGCTCGCGGACACTATTACCTTCCGCATCCCCGGGCAGAACTTCCAATGGCAGCTTCTCCCGCAGGTGGATGTTGCGGGCACACGGCCGGACTTCCTGCTGAAAGGACCGCCGGACCCAAACTTTCCGGTACTGTCGATTTACACCGACGGTTTCGCATTCCACGCTTCGCCGGAGCACAACCGGATCGCGGACGACGCCGAGAAGCGCGACAAGCTTAGGCACACCTCGGAGCTGTCTTCGGCTGTGGTTCCTTGGGCCGTCACATGGGAGGACGTGAACGCGTTTGAGTCGCGTCCGACGGCGCCTATTGCGCTGCCGTCCTGGGCAAACGCCAAACTGAATGCCCAGTTGATGGCGAAGTATCCGGTCGACGCCTCCATTATGGGCCTGCTAGGCAGGGACGCCATGAGCGTGCTCTGGCATTGGGTCAACAAGCCGGACCCTGAAGCCTGGGCTAAGTTTTCTGAGCTGGTGCCTCTGATGCTCATGCAGCAGAAGCCGGAACCTTCAGACGCGGACGCTGTTTACGGGCATGCTGTGGCCTTGGCCCGCGGAGAGCAGCCCGCGCTGCCCACCGGCAGTGTGACCGCCTGGACGTACAGATCCGGCAGCGTCGGCTTCGCTGCCGCTGGCTCGCCTATCAGCCTGTCCACGATCGCCGTTGGCCTTTGCCTCGATGATCGGCAGGACGCACTGGCTTCTTCTTCACACGAAGCCTCTTGGCGCCTTTGGCTACAGCTCTCGAACCTCCTGGCATTCAAACCCATAGGGTTGACAATCGGGTCCGTAGCTTCCGACGTGAGCGCCGGCGGCTCGATTGCTGCAGAAGTCGCTCGACAGCAGATGGCGGACGAGGTCGGACCTGCGTGGAGGCCCCTTCTGGATCAGGCCACTGAATTCGAAAAAACACTGCTGTTGCAGCTTGCCGCTGCCGGTCTGGATGTTCTGCCGGAGCTCGGATACGAGGTGGACGGCGTGCCAGTTTCAATCGCCTGGCCGGACCACCACCTTGCCGTGGTATTCGACGGTGACGAACGTGAAGGGCTGGAAGCCTCGGGATGGACCACCGTGGGAATTGACGTTGATGAAATACGTGAACTGCTGAAGGCAAAGGGGGCTTGACGTGGCACTCGTGACTTGGATCAAGCAGAAGGACAAGATCGACGGCGCAATGAAAGCCAAGGTCTATTCCTTCTTTGAGAAGCTGCAGAAAGACGACACTGCACCGGGCCTCCACATCGAACCGATGCATACGCCAGCCGACCCTCGCGTCCGCACTGGCCGTATCGATTTGAACTACCGCGCAGTGCTGTTCAAAGTCGCCTTTGAGAACATCCCGCACTACTTCTACTACGGTGCATGGCCCCACGACGAGGCCATCGACATCGCCCGGTCCAGCGTGCTGCAGGTGAACTCGGTCAACGGTGTCCTCGAGGTTGTGCGTGCCTCAACGCCGGCTCCGGTGCCGCCGTCGGAGGCCGCCGTCGAGGAGACAGTTGAGGTGGTTGAGCCGGAGGCTCCAGAGGAGGAGGTAGAGCCCGAATCACCACAGCTCTGGACGAACCCGCTCGCAGCGTGCGGGATGGATCAGGGCGAGCTGGTGGCAAACCTTGGTCTCGCTGCCGATCTCGTGGGCAGAGCCTTCGCTGCTTCATCGGATGAGGAGCTTCTGGATGTACTGGGTGATGCCCCGGAGTGGCAGGCCACAGCGCTGCTGGAGCTTGCCGCGGGTACATCCGTCGCAGAGGTGCAGGACAAGCTGGCCCTAAGCCGCTACGTCGACGACCCGGAAGAGTCCGAAGAGGACAAGATCAAGCGGGCGTTGGAGCACCCTGCAACGAAGATGCAGTTCACCTTTGTGGGGGACAACTCCGAAGAACTGAAGAAAGTCATCGAAGGCGGCGACTTCGACTCCTGGCGTACCTTCCTTCACCCCGAACAACGCGTCTATGCCGAACGCCGCTACAGCGGATCCTTCAGACTTTCCGGCGGTGCCGGCACAGGCAAAACCGTTGTGCTGCTGCACCGGGCAAGGGCACTTGCTCTTGCGGAGCCTTCTTCTCGTATAGTGCTGACCACGTACACGACCACCCTTGCTGAATCGCTTGAGAGCGGACTGGCAAAGCTTGACCCGGGGCTTCCTCGTGCGTCCAGGCCTGGTGATCCGGGCATTCATGTTGCCGGTGTGGATTCGCTCGTCAACAAGGTATTCCGTGCCGCTACTGAAGCCGAACAGCGGCAGTCAATGAAGGATCTGTTTGGCCTTGAGGCTGCAGCTCCAGGCAAGATACTGGAGGCGGACCGAGCGCGCCAACAATGGGAATCCGCGCTTAGCGACGTGGAGCACGAACTCGAGCCTGAGCTCGCCAACCCCACATTCCTTCAGCAGGAATACGAGACCGTCGTGCTGCCAAACTTCATTACGGGTAAAGACGAGTATCTCAAGGTCCCTCGCGCGGGGCGCGGCACAGCACTCAACCGCGCCAAGAGGCTGGCCGTGTGGAAGGTCATCGAGGGCTACAGGTACTACAACCGGATTGACATGCACGCCTCCTTTGTTGAGATGGCACACCTCGCAGCTTTGATCCTGAGGCAGCGCGCCGAGAATGGCCTGACCCGGATGGCAGACCACGTTCTTATTGACGAGGCCCAGGATTTGCATGCAGGTCACTGGCTCTTCCTTCGGGAACTGGTGCAGCAGGGTCCTGACGACCTGTTTATTGCCGAGGACTCGCACCAACGCATCTACGGACAGAAGGTGCCGCTGTCCCGTTTTGGCATCGGAATTGTCGGCAGGTCTCGGCGGTTGACCCTCAACTACCGCACCACACAGCAGAACCTGGCGTACGCCGTCGGACTTTTGAAAGGCATTCCCGTCACGGACATCGAGGGCACCGATGAATCCGTCAACGGATATACGTCTTCCCGTGTGGGACCGAAGCCGCAGGAACACGCGGCAACGTCCTATGTGGAGGAGCTGGACAACCTCGCCCAGACGCTGCGGACATGGCAGGAGGAAGGCGTGCCGCTGGAAACAGTCGGCATTCTGGTTCGCGCGAACTTCCAGATTGGCAAGGTAATCAGCGGACTTAATGAACGGGGACTAGAGGCGCGGATTGCCGGATCCGCCGCTGCTTCCGAGGTGCCGGCAGTGATGACTATGCACCGATCAAAGGGTATGGAGTTCACCAGAGCTGTTCTGTTCGGCATGTCGGACCAGTCGATGCCGGCCGCATACCAGCTGCAGAACCTGGCTCCGGCCGAACAAGCGGATGCGCTTCTGCGCGAGCGTTCGCTCCTCTACGTGGCTGCTACCAGGGCCCGGGACGGGCTTGTCGTGTCATGGAGCGGCAAACCGTCAGAGCTGCTTGGTACAAAGTAGTTTCCATACATAACGGCAATCGGGGGAGAAATGGCGGCAGGATCGACGACGAAGTCCCGATGGTGGGATGGAGACGCCAAACAGCGGTACTGGATGGAACTGGTCAACGTGGACACCTGGGGGAGCGAGCTCATTGCCCCCGATACACCGCGTTATGACTTGATGAGGGACGTGCGCGTCGGAGATGTTGTTCTCCATTGGGTTGGAAAGAACAATCCAATGCGTTTCAAATCCGGCATGTATGGTGCGTCGATCGTAGCGGGGGAGCTTCAGCCCCGCGCAGGGGACTGGTACGGGAAGCCCGCAAACACGATTCCCCTGACGAACTACACGCCTTTGCCTCACCCCTATCTCCTGACCGATCTCCGTGCAGATCATCAGTCCGACATCCTTGGCATTAAGAGCGAACTTGAACATGATTACTCCGGGCGCGGCAAGTTCACCATCTATTTTCCGTTTCAGGAGCATCCGACGAGCGGGCTGAAACCGAACCAGGGGTACCTGTTCAAGCTCCCGGCGGAGGTCATCCAAGCTGCGCCGGACCTTCTGCCGGACAGCGATTGGGGTGGCTTTGACCGGCCTCTCGTCGCACCTCCTGTGAGTGGGCAAAACGGTGTGCGCCAGCGGTACGCTGGCTTCTGCGCGGATCCGGTCCTTAAGAAAGCCATCGAGATGCAGGCCGTGCGTCAGGCGATTGGACACTACGAGACTTTGGGGTTCGCTGTGGAGGATGTCGGAGCCTACCGGTCCTACGACCTCGAAGCAGTGCGTGGTGACGAAGTTCGCCGCGTCGAAGTGAAGGGTTCTCAAGGACACGTTCAAAAGGTCATCCTCACCCGCAACGAGGTGACAAATGCCAACGAGTTCGCCCAAACAGATTTAGTCGTGGTTGCGGAGATTCAATGGGAGCGCCATCTGGATGGCAAGATCACTACCGCGGACGGGCTGATGAGTGTTTATCCCGACTGGACGCCGTCGCCCGAAAACCTCGTGCCCTTGAGCTATGAGTACTTCCTGGATTAGAACTACTGGGAGATGGGTGGGGGGCGGACTCCCGACCCCCACCCACCTCGCCCTAATAAACCTTGTCCGCCAGCTTGTCCGCGAGATCAGAAGGTGCGAAGTCCTTCGTGTGATACGTGGTCCACCCCTGCTCCGCAAGCCAGTCGTCCCGTTCGTCGTCGCGGTCCACGAGTACTGCCACTCGGGAGGAAGGCCACAACAGATCTACCTGCCACTGGTTGTCTGGGCCGATGTCTGCCCCCCAGTCTCCGAGCTCTACCTCGACTTCTACAAGTTCGGGAATCAGTTCCTTCAAATCGTGACTGGATTCGGCAAAGACGGTCAGCCAGGCGCTCTGCCGGACGCTTTCCGGAATGCCCAAGTCTTCGGCAACGGAGGATTTCCCTGAGGCCTCGACGCCAAGCGTCCCGAGAGGATTCAACTGTGCCCATTCAATAAAACCGAGCCCAATCTGCCCGTGCACGCCGAATAGGGTGCCCCGGTCCAAATTGGAATTGAACAGCTCGCAGCTAGTTTCCGGGACGAGGACGCAGCAATGGCAGGCTGCGAGGTTGCGCGCGTCAGTTCCTGATCCTCGCGACTCGATGCAGACAGGGTCGGCCGAGCACCACGATGTACGGAACAAGCCTTCATCCAGTGCAGGACCAAGCCGCTTAGGGCTCGCCTGCGCTGCGATGCCACCCAGGCTGCCGGCCGAGTCCGATGAGGCCGTGTAAAGAAGCACTCCGACCTGATCCTGACCCACATAGAGACGTTCCCGGATTGAAGATGCCGGGTAGCCTGCGTCGAGGGAAAGCTGGTCGATGATGATGTGGGACAGTGTGTGGACCAGGGTTTCCACAATGCTCACGGGGGCGGGGTCCAGTCCCCGCTGCTTCGCTGCACGCTTGGCATTGATCCACAGAGTGTTTTCCCGGCTTGCGGCGAAGTCAGTTTTTGCCCACGCTTCAACCTGTGACCTGTCCAGGGCTACGAAGAGTCCCTCGCCGAGCGTCTCGATTGCGGGCAGCCAGTTCTGGCGGTTGTCGTCAGGGGAGAGCGGTGACAGCTTTGCGTCGGGCTTGTCCTCGCCTCTTGGTTGCAGGCGGCTGAAACCGTAAAGCGCCCGTACTTCCCTTAGCCGGGTGATTTTTCGTGCGGCCTTGATCCAATGCTGGTGGGCGGCCGGTACGGCTACTTTTTCAGCGACAAAGTCTGTGTCCGGGCTGTCCTTCCGGCCGTTCATCAGCGCAAGGAACTCTTGCTCACGAAGCTGGTCTTCCGATAGCTCGGTCTCTTCACTGCCGTGAAACTGGCGTCTGATTTCCGCCCGCAGCTCGTCCACAGAGAAGCGCCCATCAAACTCCTGAACAACGCCCTCCAAAACCCACGCGGACTCCGGTTCAAGTGCCTGTGGTTGGCTGAGTTGTGAAGCCTTCGACGTCACGACCTTCGCCAGGAACTCCGAGTACGGAGGAATCGAGATTGCAGATCTGACTACTGGAAACCAGACGTTAGATGCACCACGCTGCACGGTCTTTGGAGGCTTACCGCATTCACGCTCCCTGTATCCCCAGCCGAGCCATGGCCGGTTCCCCTGGCATTTCATCTCCTTCAAGGCGATGGAGTTGAAGGCGTCGGCCATTGTCCGGGATTTTCCGCATGAACACCGGACCACCATGTCGGCCAGGGAAGACGTCCGGCCTTCCGAGGCAAGCGAGAGCAAGTGGTTGGCATCCTCTGTCGGAGTGAAGCCATGAACCCAATAGGAATAGGGAAAGTCGTCGATATGTCCGTCCTCGCATGCGACGACGAATCGCGATGGAGTTAGTGGTGCCAGCGACTTACATAGGCCACACTTGGGATCCTCGTAGGACGCTTGTAACTGCTGGATCTTTCCGAGGCGGTTGCAGTTGGGACAAACAAGCATCTGCGGGAAGCGAACCACGGGGATCTTCCCGCGGGCTCCTGCCGGGGGAAGCAGGAGCTCAGACACTCTCAAGCTTCTGGCCAGACGTGGCTCACTGACTGGCTTCAAATGCTTCCGGTCCCACTGATCGATGCTGGTGATCATGAAGCTGTTGTTTTCGGCTGGGAACAGGCTGCCGACTCCGAACGTGGAGATCAGCTGACTGCGCCGGGCGGCATAGGTCTTTTTAGCCAAGGGTGGCATCCTTCCTCATTGGGGCCGGCCGGAGTGCGGTTTCTGCGTCAACGTCGCGCATGCTGCGGGGCGTGGGCCAGGGAATGGTGCTTGTGCTGTAGACGAAGTCGGGATCTTCAAGGGCTTTGCTGGAATCGATGAGCAGCGACCGGGGTGAATTTCGCTTGCCTTCGTAAGGCAGATCAGCGTCAGCAAGGGCTGCTTTCCGCCATATATTGAGAAGTCGCTCCAACTCTTCGCGCGTGGCTGGTGCCTCATCTTGGTCCAAACACTTATCGATTTCTGCGACTCGATTCCCAACGAGTGAGAGGATTTGGTCAACTACCTGGGATTCGTTCCGTACATTTCCAGCACTAGTCCGGAGGTCGGGCACAAGCATCCTCAATGCGGATACTAGGACTGCGTGGAGGCCGCGATCCCTGGATCTGGCTGCAAAAGGCGTTGCGCTGGTTGCTTCAACGGCCCTATACAGAGCTCCATGGAAGTCGTTGAAGGATTCGTAGTGTGAGCGGTCCCGTGTGCGCGCTGCGTTGAAGATGGTGACTACCAGGCCCGGGTGCTGTCGCCCGACGCGGCTCGTGGCCTGAATGTACTCTGCGCTTGATTGCGGCTGTCCCATGACTGCCATGAGACCCAGACGGTCGACGTCCAGGCCAACCGAGATCATGTTCGTGGCTAATACGACGTCTTCAGGGACCTGGCTACTCATCAAGCTCTTCTCCAAGGACTTGAGCGCCTCTGGAATTTTGTGGTTTTCAACGCGGCTTGTCAGCTCGCTCAGTTGAATTCCACGCCCCTCCAGCCTGCCTTCGCGTTTCGCCAGGAGATTAAGGCGGGCCCGGACGTCGTCGTATACCTGAAGGTAAGCGGAGCCAAGAACACGGAGACTGTTGAAGTACCCCATTAGCGTCCAGTAGGGGTCACGGTCTTCGGCCGTTGCCGCCTCAATAATGTTGGCCGAGTGCAACAACGAGGCGTAGGTGCGGACCATCAGCGTCGCGTGACTGGTGCCGGACGCGAGCACTCCAACGTATTGGCGTGTCCCGAATTGGTCGGAGGGGGCCTTCTGGGCAAAGAAGGAGTCGTCAGGATCAAGTCCCGGGGGTGGGAAGAGGCTGGATTGTCGGTTGAAGACGGAGCGAATCTGGTCTTGTGCCCTTCGAATCGTAGCCGTGGAGGCAACGATCTTTGGCTTTCTGGCTTCTGAGCCCCCTTCACGCCCGATGCCACTGGCGGCCAAGTCGACAGCCGTTTCGAACAATCCAACGGTAGAACCGAGGGGTCCGGAAATAAGGTGTAGCTCATCCTGGATGATCAGGTCCGGGCCCAGGTCAGTAGGGGAGAGGCGTCCAAAAAGAGTAGCAATTTCGCCCCGCCAAGACATGCCGGCGAACTTGTCGACGGTGCCGATCACCAGCTCTGGGCGCTCCCTATAGACGTCCGTGTCGACTATATGAACTGGAAGGCCGCCAGCAAAGTCGCAAGAGCGATTGGAGCACGTCACAGTCATGCGATCTGTCGGTACCTTGGTGATCCGGTAGTCGTCGACTGTGAGTCGGGTGCCACACCAAGGGCATGCTTCTATCTGTTTGGGGTTGCCTTCGATGACTTCCTGATTGTTCCTGAGCTTTCCGAGATTCGTCCTCGCAGTTGCGATGTCGTTCGGGGTGGCGCCTCCGCCGACCCAGAGGCCGATGCTAAATGGTGCGTCTCCAAGACGATTCTCGTTGTCCAGCCGCACGGACTCGAGCGAGCAGATGAGCATGGCGGCGCGCTCGAACTGTTGGATGGTCAGAAGTCGCAGCGTGTAGCGCATGATCACAGCAACACCGCGAACGCTGTTGTCCCGAAGCCGTCGAAGAAGTAGGAGATAGGCGATAAGTCCGAGATATGCTTCGGTTTTTCCACCACCAGTGGGAAACCAAAGGAGATCGGCTATGTCCCTTTCCTCGTGTTGGTCGTCCGTTAGAGACGGCAGATTGATGAGGATGAAAGCGATCTGGAAGGGACGCCAACTCTGCTCACCAAGTTCGAAATCGCCCTTGGCTCCTTTTCGTACCCAGTCCTGGCGGGAACGCTGCATGTGCATCGCTTTGTTCGCCAACTGAAACGCCTGAAAGGCTTTCTCATCATCGGCGAGCAATCTGATTCCAGCCTTGATGCGAGTGTGGGCGATCCCCGCCTGCGTCATGTGTTCGCCAGCGACCCCGCGCAGGTGGGGTGGCACGTACGCTGGCCCGTCCTGTGTTGCAGATGCAGTCGATGCCGCGATCCAGGTCGAGTAGTCCTCTGCGAGGCGGTTGAGTTCGGCAACGACTTCTTCACGTGGTGCTGCTGCCATGAAAGGCAGCGAGAGATTGGCGGCACTGCCTCCAGCCATGGATCTGTGGACGTCTTGCCGTGGGACAAACGTTGACGAGACTCGTTGACAAAGCCGCCCGTCGACGTCGGACTCTTGTACTTCGATTGCGCAGCCGTGGCCTGCCCCGAAGACCATATGGTTGCGGTAGAGAAGCTCCGAGGACGCCAAGTCTGGGTCGGACGGGACGCTGGTGCGGAGCTTGGAACGGTCTACCAGCGCCGGGACTGGCGTGTGGACTGAAATGCCGGCCTGGAACCAGCACGCCACATCCTTGTCGGAGGCCGGGTCCGGCTTGGGTTGCGTGTTCCGGAGAACAACGGTGACAGTAACAACAGCATCTTCCGGGGCACGCACCAATGCATACAGCTCCAGGGCGCCGCCCTCAAGCAGGTGACGCTGAGGTCCCGATGCAGCAAGATCTACCTCGATCTCGGGCAAATCAGCGGCAGTTCGCTGCCAATCATAGGTGTCACGCCGTTTGCTGCCACTCTCCCTGACGGTAGCTATTGGCGTATAGCGCGCTGCTGTCGGGGTGACAAGCAGGGACGTGGAACGGTTTGTATCCACGGAGACGGTAAGGCCTACACTGCTGGGATAGGTCAGGCGGGCGTTCGCGACGGAGCTGTCCACGGAGGCCTCTCCTGAAGCTGCAGCAACGGACTCTGGCTCGTCAGGGGCTTCCACGTAGGTGTCGTCAGCTGCGGGCCAAAGTACGCCCGTCACGTAGCGCTCCAGTGGACGTTCTGTGATGAGTTCGTCAGGGGCTCCAGGTCCATATAGATCTGTCTCGAGGCGGTCTACCATTTCACGGCGGAAGGCGTACTTAGCCTCTAGTATCGACACTTATTGCTCCTAGTTCTTCGTCCGTGTAATCAAACCGGTCAGCCGAGGGACCAACCACATGCCCGAGGATCCCAACCCCGTCAGCTTCGTTTCTTCCGGATGGCCGGTCGCGCATTCAATTGATGTGACGCGGGCGCCGGTGAATCCTGCTGGCCACTCATGGCTCCGATGGGTCTTGAACGCAAAATTCTTCTTGAGGGCATACGCGAAGGCTTGACTGGTTCGCCCGATAACCTTGCCTTCACTGGTGGTCAATACATAGCGGGGCACGTCGCCTGGCTCCGGTTCGGATTGTAGAGAGCCAGACACAACCTGACCCAATAGGTCATCCAATACGAGGTTGTCCTGGATTGCCTGGGCGTCGCCGTCTGCGGGGTAGTACGGCGAGACGTCATCGATATCCGAGTTGAGGAATTCCATCCGGGCTGTGTATTGCATCCGATTCCTGCCAAAGGCCTTTTCGAGCCAACGCCCTGTGGAGCCATCGGCGTACTGCAGTAGTTTCCTGGGCAGTTTTGTTGAGATGACTTCTTCCCGGGCACGGGTCAGTGCAACGTACTTCTGCTTGAGCGTCGCCTCGTTCTGCTGAGCCGCCGGCGATCCAAACTCGGGCTGCAGATAAAGGACGTTCGTGAACTCAAGCCCCTTGGCCCGGTGAACAGTCGAAAGTATGAGGCTCGCAGTATCCTCCACCGTAAGGGTTAGCGGAATGGACCTGCTGCGGAGTCGCTGACTCAGCTGGGGGACATTCAAGGAGTTGTAAGCCGTGAAATTCCCCTCGGCTGTCTTTAGCGCAAGCCATAGGTCAGCTGCTGAGTCGCCGAAGAGAGCGGTAAGGCGTGACTTGATGTCGTCCGCATCGTACGTTCGGTCTTCGAGGTCTTTGAAGACCTGGTGCACCCACGGCGCCACACTCATGTCCTGAGCTTTACGGCGAACCAGATGCGGATAGCCGTTTTGCCACAGAAGTTCGCTCGCGACAAGGACCTCGTAGTTTGTCGAACAGAGGAGGGCAGTCGTCTCGCCGGCGTTCGGGGATAGCGCCCCGGACTCATTTAGCAGCGAGGTGCTGGACACTTGCCTTCGGAAGTCGTCAAGGAGGCCGTGTGCTGTCTCTGAACCTGAATTATCGAGCTCACCGAGGCTCCGTATTTCGTCCCCCACCGAAATGAGCTCCCTGGTTCGGTCAGTGACCGCTCTATAGTGTCTGGCCAACTTCTGGTGTTCAGCACCAAAATCAGTTTTCAGCTTCTCGATGAGCTCTCCGGAGGTCAGCTTTGAGTCTGACTCTTTCAGCTGGAAATCGTATATACCCTGCAACGGATCCCCGAGCACAGTGAAGCCCAGGTCCTCGCCTAATGCGGCGAACAAGGCCAAGACAAGCTCCGCCCGGTCTCCCACGAGGTCCTGGGCTTCATCAACCAGAATGTGCTTTAGGTGCAAGATGCGGTCGGGTGTCTCTTCGCCGGCAATGTAACGCGTCGCTTTCCTGATCCGCGCATCGAAGCTGTCACTGAGAGTATCTTCGTCCATGTCGATCAGTATTTGCGCGGCAAAGGAGTCGAACGTCCTGATCTGCAAGCCATCCAGGTCATGCACACGAGCACGTTTCCGTACTGCTTCGATGGCGGCTCTTGAGAAACTCAGCACAAGAATCTCGTCGGCCGGATTCAGACCGTCTTCTACGAGTGTTTTTACTCGGGCCAGAAGCACCTCGGTCTTGCCTTGCCCCGCCGCGGCCGTGACAAACAGCCTGTCCTCTGGTTCCGCTTCCGCTACCGCCCGCTGACTCTCGTCCAGCTCAATCTCAGCGAGCACTTATTGCCTCGTTTCTCCACAAATAGTCGAACTGGGTGAACGCCAATTTATGTCCGTAATGGTCCAGATTATCCTTGACGTTCACAATCAAGACTTCTTCGCTGCCGCCGTTACGGGGCCCACGAAGACCGCGCCCGATCATCTGGATGTATTTGTTCGGTGAGAAGGTTGGGCGGCACACGTAAACGGCGTCGACCCTGGGTGCGTCAAAACCCTGGGTGAGCACATCGAAGTTTGTGAGCACCCGGATCTTTTCATTCCGGAAGTCCTCGATAATTGAGCGTCTGTGCCCGAGGTCCGTCTTTCCTGATATAGCGGCCGCCGGAATGCCTTCCACCGAGAGCACAGCAGCAAGTGCCTCAGCGTGCTCTACCGAGGCGGCAAAGACGAGCGTTGGTCCATTCGTCTTGGACGCCTTAATGTGATCCAGAATGGCTTCGTTACGCTGTGTGCTGTCCGCTACTTGCTGGAGGTCGATCCTTGCCTCAAGCATTGAGCTTTGTGACTCCTGATCCGTAGCCGAAGGCATGTCCTTTAGCCTGAGTTCTATCCCCTTCAGTTCCTCGTGGTTGACTCTGGCCAAGACTTCGATTCCCTGCAGGTACTCATGTGCGTTTTCCGCACTGAACTCGTCTGGCTCAATAAGATTCCTGCCGAAACGTGCAACGAGCCGTTCTGTCTCTTTCTCGTTGGAGCCCCGATACGGCGTGGCAGAGAGTCCAAGTAACGATCGCGACTTCTCCGTGTACGAACGGCCCAACCAGGTGAGGACCTGCGTGTACTGAGTAGTCGTTGCTCCATGGGCCTCGTCGATGATGACGAGGTCCGGATCGGACATCCAGTCGTACATCTGGCGCCTGTTCTGGTAGATGCTGAAAAGCGTCTGAATTGTGGCGACGACCAGGTGAAGTTTGGTCTCCTCACGGACGGCTTTGTTGCCGCCCCATAGCCTGCTCACCGCCATCCGTTCGCCAGGAGAACCGGCAGCTTGCCAAACGTATGTCCAGGTTTCGATCGCTTGCTCACAGAGCTCGTCAGACTGCGCAATCCACAGGACCAGACGACGCTGGTCCTTGGGAGTCGAGGCGATATCCCGGATCACTGATTCGACGGCGACGCGGGTCTTGCCGGCACCTGTTGGAAGCTGCACCAAGCCGCGCCGATGCGGAGTTCGCTTAGCCAGAAGGTCGCAAATTTTCCGACTGGTGGATTCTTGGTAGGCGTGGAGTGGCTTAAGACCCATGGGTCCGACAAATTCTTCGCGTTCCGGCTTCCTCTTGATGGATTCGCCGGCGAGTGCCGGGGAAAAGCCGAGTTCCTTGACAAACTCCCGAGCCGTTCGACCTCCACGGAATTGGTCAGGCGTTTCGATTCCAGCCTCTTCGAGCGCAGGTTTGAGAACCTTGAGCAAGCTGCTGCCATGGAGGTTACTGACAATATCGAACATGCGTTCATCGGTCAGTTCCAGGTCCCGGGCTTCAAGCATCTTCATGACAGCTTCGGGAATCAACTCACGGAGGGTTTCCCGACCTACGAGCTCCGCCACTTTGCCAGCATCGGTCTTCTGCTTGTTCACACGTCCAATTCGAGCTTGAGCCTCGTCGTCCTTCTTCAGCTGCCGCATCGCCTGCATGACCTGCGCCGAGGAACGTTTGCTGCCAAATGCACCGAGAATGGTTGTGAGCAAAGCTTGTTCGCCCTGTGGAGCGCGGTAGTAGAGAACGCCATCCTGAAGATAAGACGCCCTTGGCGTGGCCACTGACCTGGAGTCATAGCTGTTCGTCTGCACTTCTTCGACCGAGACACAGGCGACGCATAAAGTCTGAACGGCAACTTCACTGGCCGCACGCTTGAGATATGGGAATCGCGATTTGATACTTTCCGGCTCTTCTCCTTCAACTGGTATGGCTCGAGGCGCGGTGAGGAATTCGACTGCGACGGGTTCGAAACCCCAGTTCTCGGTCAGGGCGACATCCAGATCCGGATGATCTGTGTACAGGACTGGGACATCGGCTGTTTCCACAAGGTAGTCGCGGGACTTAAGATCGGCGGCCAGTACCACGTCTGATGTCAGATAGCGTGTGCTTCGGCCTCCGCTAAGAGGGGTGAGAAGCTCCTTCGGCGGACGCACGTCCAGGACAGCCAAGGCCCCATAGAGCTCGTGCAGCTGAAGCATCGGCAGACGCTGTTCGGCCAAGGAAAGGACGAAACCCCACTGGATCTGGCGAGGATCAGTTGGCAAACGTAAGGCGGTTGCTTCTTCTTCACCCGGGAAGGGCAGGTAGTCGGAGGGTATCCCATCAACTTTGCCGACGCATTGCTTGGTGTCCACCAATCCGAGAGGAGTCTCAAAAGCCCCATGGTTTTTGACCCACCAGAGATCCGGCCCGTCGATCGTCTCAGGAGCTCGAAAACCACTGCTGAATTCAATCTTGGTTGGATACTGTGGACGGGCCAAAATGGTTCGTGTGACTTTCGCCCTGGTTGCGGCTGAGGCAGCAAGTAGAAGGTGAAGGCCATCCGTCGTAAGCGCCTGGTTGAAGCGTATCCCGGCCTCGGAAAGGGGTGCGGGTCCGTTACGAGATGCATCGGCAAGACGGCTTGCCTCAGAGTGCTTCCAGAGTTCGTAGGTTTCACCGGCGCGCGTCATCTTGGCCTCCGCAAGAGACGTCCGAGCTCCTAAGTTCTTCAACAGCGCAATGTCGTGCGCATGGTACTGGTCGTCTACCAGAAGATGCTCATCGCCGATGCTCGTCTGCGGAATCAAACTACCTGCGAGCCATACGTTGGCCAGTTGGCGCCATTTATGGTCGCGGCAACGAACTAAGATCTTTGCGGGCTCAGTTCTCTCGTTGAGTACAGCCAGGCTCTCTGGTACTGCAAGCGACCGGGTAAGCCTCCAGAGAGACTGCGCGAGCTGCGAGTCAGAGTAGTCTTGGGCGACTTCGCTGGCGACTCGGCTGACGACGCCACGGCCATCTTGTGCTTGTAGGTCAAGAGCACGAAGGTAGCTGTTCGCGTTGCCGTGATGCATCAAGTCATACGAAACGATATTGGCCGACTCCTCGTCGGCGCTCATAGGGAGAAATACTCTTGACGTGATCGGGGCTTGAACACTGCCGTCCGACATGAGCACGACTCGGCTCCGCCGCATGGCTGGCCGGTAATCCGCATAGGACTTGTCGATCATGGCGGCCAGCTGCAGAGCGTTCTCGTAATCTTGGAGCTCGCCTCCTGCAGCAACCTCTTCCAGCCATTCTTCGACTGAAGCCCGTTTCAGATTTGCTTCCTGCAGGATGCGCACCACCTGCGGCTCTCGCCCTCGCAATGCAGCGGAGTGCAACCAGGGTCGGTCTACTGGCACCCACGAATCCCACAACGCGGTCAGCCGGGTTGCTTCTTCCAAAACGGGCTGGACCTTAAGTTCACTTGGAAGGCGCAATGTTCCAGACCTGTCCGGCAAACATGGTGCGAAGGGAAGTATCGCGAAGATCGGCTTATTGATCGCTGCGTCTGCCCACGAATAAGACTCTCGGGCACGCGACGGAAGAATGTCGAGAAAGAGGGCCGGGTCAGCATCGGTGCTGAGATCCTTCAGAGCACTGGCCACCATCCGTGGAAGTGTTCTGGTGAGAATCTCCTTGTTGTAGAGGGTTTCCAGTATGCTGTGCCGATCCTCGTTCATTTTGAAGGCGGCGTTAACGATGCCACGAAGAGAGGTTTCGTGCTGCGTAGGGAAGTAGTTCCAGAATCTGCCAAGTTTTTTCCGCTGATTATCGGTTAACGGAACGGCCCAAGTTACATCAACCTGCTTGCGCGCGACGATGCTTCCAGCCTCGATAGCTGCCTGGGTACTGACGACATGTTTGTCGCGGAAGATGCGCCACTCGTTCGTTGCGGTCCCACCACTGAGATTGACTCGGTTACCGTTCCTATCAGCGGACCAGGTGAGCGCGGATCCTTCGATCCGATCTTCGAACTCCAGAGATCCAATCTTTTCGGAGAAGAGAAGAAACTCCCCAGGAAACTTTTTGATCTCGTCGGACAGCCAGGAGACACTACCAGTGAGAGGCAGTTTTACAACAGTGGAGGCCCAAGGGAAGAGTTCGGCGAGAACATCGTCTTCGGCTGCAGCGATGTCTGGGTCCACCGGAGTAGCCAGGCGAAGAATAGGGTAAGTCTCCAGGTTCGGATACAGGCCTTCGAGAAGTTCCCGACTTCGGGTCTGGCTCCACGAGACGGAGCCGCTCCGGCTGTAGATCTTTGGATCGGAGGTTATTTGGATAACCGACTTGAACCCTAACCCAAAACGACCAATCTCATCGTCACGCTTTTCCGATGAGTGGGAGAGCATTAGAGTCCGAAAGCCCGCCTCCGAAAAGGCCTGCCCCTCGTTGGCGCAGTAGAGCGCATCCTCTGTCAAGACCACTTTGATGCGACCACCCGCATCCTTGATGGCGTCGGCCGCATTTTGTATAAGTTCGTTTAGCTGCTTCCGGCCGTAGCCGCCTTGGGAGATAGCAGCTTCAATGTTGCTGTGCTCGCGGACAAGATCAGGACGGGCCCTGTAAGCGTTGAGTGCGCTCTGTGTTTCAGCCGCAACAAACGTGCTGAGCGGCGAAGTCACGCCGGCCCATGAATCCCGAACCGTCATTGGTTCTGTCCCCCACATCGAGATCAGTGCTATCGGCCCCCGCCGAAGTCTTCTCGATAATATCTACCACCAAGATGCGACTTTTTCGCGCAGACTTTTGATACAGCGAGGCTTCTCAGAGGTGCTACACGAGTTAACGGGCTATGGCACTACCTGGGCTGTGGGGACCGCGGCGTTGGGTTGGTTCATGAGCGACCGTCATCAGTCCCAGTGATTCACGATGCGAGGTATGAGAAACGAACACATTTGGGAAGAGAACTTCTGGAGTGACGGTCACTCAGATTTGCGACGATACGAGGCTGGGGGCCCGCCGGGTACGTCCGCCGATTGGTCGTGCCGGCACCGGTCCAGTCCTCGGCACAGGATAGTCGTGGGAACCCTCGTTGTTTTGTGGTGCAGTTTCGCGAGCCGTGTCGGTCCACCGTTTTCTTATCATCGTGTCGAAAAAATTTGCGTCAAGATCTCGACCGAGAGCTGCTGCCAGGACGTGGGCAGCAAGTCGCGGTGGAATGGCGTTACCTATCTGTTGCGAGACGTCCTTGCCCGACCACGGGTAATCGGCGGGGAACGTCTGGAGCTGGCCAGCCTCCGCAAGTGTGAGGCGGTCGAGTTCGTTCCCGTTGAAGAACAACCGGTTCCGGGAAACCTTTCCGGTGACCGTGAAAGCCGGTTCCTTCGAAGTGCGCTGACCTCGGGCCTTTGGGTCCCCGCCGGTTCCATAATTGGAGATCATCACGAAGGGCTCCACCCGGCCTAACGTTTCGCCGATGCTCAGACAGGGCAGCAACGAAGGCCGGCTCGTAAAGGCTTTCACCTCTTTTCTCCTGAATCGGTGATGCGTGGGTGCGGGAAGTACGGGGGTGCGGTGACGGCTCGCGATCAGGATCGCGCGACGGCGCGTCTGCGGCACCCCGTACTCATCTGCGTGGAGTACGCCAGTCACCGTCCCATAACCCAGTGGTTCCAATACCATTGCCATGGCCTCCCACACGGGCAGAACCGCAGGCACCTGCTCCAACACAATAACCTCGTAGGCGTTCCCCGCCTTATGGGCCTCCAATGCCCATCGCAGCGGCTGCAGCACTAGCCCGGTCCGCTCATCATCCAACCTGGCTAGCTCAGTTGTGACGTCGTCCTCGTCGGCCATGCGCGTAATAAAGGACAGGACCCGGTCCAATGCCTTACGACCAGCACCTGCCCCGGCAACGGTGTACGTCTGACACGGCGGCCCCCCGGCGAGAATCGTCGCATGGGGAAACTCGGCGGGACCATGATCCCGTACGTCACCTTGCACGGTTCCAAGCCCGGCAGCCCGCCTGGTTGCGCAAGCATTTTCGTCCCACTCAATGCCGGCCACAGACAATCCCAGCCAGCGTGCAGCGACATCCAGTCCACCAGGACCGGCGAAGAGATCCACCATTTCAGCGTCAGAAAGAGGTGGGTCCGATTGCACGAAGGTCATGGGACACAATCTTATCGGGCGACGGATCACCGATGGGCCAGCATCCTTCCTGTCGACCGCCTTCGAACTCAACAAGGTGAACGGGCAGCGGGCAAGCTTCGTGCTTGGCGTCCTTGATAGCTCTGCCCACTCCCGCGACGCGGACGGCTTCAGCTGGGATGTCTCGGTCGACAGGGAAAGGTGGGATCAATTCCGGCCGACTGGAGCTGATGTGACCAGGAAGCCTGAACACATCAGCGTGGTCGAGCTTCGGAACGCCATGGTTGAGGTTGTCTGCACGACAGGCGGCATCACCGTGGACGAGCTGCACCGGGAAACCATCCGGACGTTCGGCGCGGAGCGCCTGACTGCAGGAGTAGCCACCCGCCTAAATCAAGGCTTGCAATACGGTAGACACTGGGCGGCTGGAACTGCGCGGCGAGTTTGTGCAACTGGCCAGTTAGCGGGAACGCACCCCAAATGGAGGCAGCAGAAGGCCGCCCTGGCTATTTCTTCCGCAGTTTATTAATAACTTCGGCTGCTTGCCGGTAGGCCTCTTTTGCCTCGGGGCTTATTGCTGCCCGATACAACTTCTTGCCGTCCTCGAAAAGCTCACCGGCCTTCGCCTGCACTTCGGGGTCCCTCGCGAGCGCGTAGGCCTTGGCGGCGGTAGCCTTCACTTTCTGCCCGCCGATCTTAAGAGCGGCAGCGGCTTTGTCTGTTCTTCCGGCCATTATTTGCTCCGCATCGTTGGGTTGTGCTGCTTCCGTAGTCGGCAATTACGCAGCGATCGCAGGGAAGACGACGAGTGATCCGTCGCTGTTTCGCTCCATCTCGATGGCGACATCGCCTTGGTGACTATCGGTGTGAAGACCGTCTCCCAGTGCACGAAGGCGATAGGCGGCTTGAAGTAGTTGGTCTACCTCGCCCGGTGTAAAGGCTGGAAGCCGGAATCCGCCGTCGCGCTTCAACTCAAGATTGGCCAGTCGGTGCAAAACCTCGGTGATGCCGGACTCCAATTCGTCGGTGCTGCGCCCGTCGTCGCGCAGTGTTCCGATGAAGCTCGTAAACGGGTTGCTAGTATCCTGCTGGGCGTGATCGACCGCCTGAAGCACGAGCACCCGCCGTTTCAGAGCGATGGCAAGCCTCGCGATTTCCAAGTGAGCTCGAAACGTGCCGCCTTCCTCGGTGACGCCGGGGAACGACTTCTTCAGTGCGCTCACTTCGACTGCGCCGTCAGGCAAGGCATCTAATGCAGCTTCCCACTTCTTCAGCCGCCTACGGGTGGCAGCGATGGCAGTGTTGATCCCGTGCACAGAGGAATCCAAGCCAAGGGAGAAGCCTATTTTTCCCTTGTCGAGGAGAATGGAAGTGGCCTTATCGATTGCTTCGCGGGAACCGTCGAGTTCGTTACGCTCCTTATCGAGGGAGTCCTCGTGCAACTGCTCCAAGAGGTCAGTGATGCGCTCGATGGCTTCCTGACGTTGTTGTTCGGCGTGCGCGCTGACGCCGACGGCCACTGCCATCAGCACGAGCGGCGCCGCTACAGTCAAAGCGCCGGCGCTAGCTACCGCTACACCAGCTGTCGCGGCCGAACCAGTTGCCGCCCCGGCCGCACCTGCCGCACTGGCACCCACAGCTGAGGCTTTACTACAAGCCACAGGGACAAAAGTAGCGTTGGCTACGATACCGTGCGAGTCGCGCAGCGCGCTATGGACGCCTCCTGCAACTGTCTTGGACACCATCGGAGTGACGAGCCCGCTGCCCACCTGGGACGCAACTTTCGCCGGTACCACCATTGTATAAAGCACTTCGCCTGTCTCGGCGAGATTCAGCTTCTGCGGAGCCGATTTAGCGGTTTGCGATACAAGTTGTGCCAGCTGCGTAGCGAGCGGGCTTGCAGCATCAAGCGGGATCCCACCCTTCCGATTGCGTGCTGGAGGCATCGGATGCATCTCAAGCGTGGCGATGGGGGAATCTGCCAGTGCTGCCAACACTGTCCTTAGCTCAGAAAGGCGAGCAGGCGTGAGGCCTTCGCTGCCGAGCACGTCAGTCACGCTAACTTCGGTTGTCGCAAGTGTCCATACCGGCACGAGCGCGTTGTTCTTGTTTGTCATGTGATGTCCCCTCGCAGGCCGAAATTCCGCCTAGGCGGGTGACCCGGCCGCCAGCAGGATTTTGAAGCCCCCGCGTTTCGCTACCGTTCGATCGATATCGTCCCACACAGAGATCCTCAATCACGAAAGTGTCGCGCCCGTGTCTGTCTGCCTCTCTCATTACACTGAAGTTGCATTCAGCACTCCAGCCCAGCTGGGGGCTAACTAACAGGAACGGAACCTATGCCGTTCAAGGCAGATGGGGTCCGATGTCCAGAGTTAGATCGTTCAAGTCCTTCGCAGTGGTGGCGTCGCTGACGGCCGCAGTTCTGGCCGCACTTCTCGTGGCAACGATGCTTGGAGTTGGCCCGATCGCGAACGCAAGTCAAACCGTTCTGCTGAAGTCCGTGAGGGACGTAAGTCAGCTCCATACGGCCATTGGCACCTTCGAACTGGTCATAGAGGACGAGGAAAATATCGGTGGTCTGCCCGATTTTATCGAGGGCCGAAAAACTTTGTTTGTTGCTGTTGGAACCGTGAACGCACTCGTTGATTTAGAGAACCTAGCTGAAGAAGACCTTGCGGTATCCGCTGACGGCAAGTCGGTGACGGTGCGGCTGCCCGAGCCCCAGCTCGACAAGCCCAACATTGACCATGAGCGGACGCGCGTGTACAGCCAAAAGCGTGGGGTCGCGGACCAGATTGTCGACGCATTCGAGGCGCCGCAGCAAGCCAAGTTCTACAGCCTCGCCGAAAGCCGGATAGCTGCTGCCGCGGAGGAATCAGATCTGCAGCAACGGGCCGCTGATAACGCTAAGAGTGTGCTTGCCAACTTATTTGCTTCGCTCGGCTACGAGGTCACCTTCAAGGACGGCGCATCTAGTTAGGGACGGGCTTTGCGAAAGCGCTTGGTTTATGCGTAACCGCGCGAGGAATCAGGCCGTAATAACCTCATCAGCGGTACACCTTGATCCCCACTACGGCCGCGCTCACCACAACTGCACCCTTAAACTGCGCATTCAGCCGCTAAGCTCCGAGTGTTCACCGGACAAAATATTGATGGACGGAAAGCCGAATAACTGATAACGACGAGCAGTATGAGTTTAAAAAAGTGCGCGCGATACGCGCCACAAGCGCCAGCACGATAAGAAAGTGGCAGGACTCCGGCCGGGCGCCCATGTCACGCCGCAGCGCGCTCTATTGGCAGGGATGGGTTCCGCGGCGGTGGCCAGGCATGTCCGGAGTTTTGGCCCGTTTATTGAGTTCTGTGCCGCCCGTGGAGTGCGGACCGAAAAACCAAGGGGATGGTTTGTCGGAAAAGCCGCAGTCACACCGCCAGCCAGAAACATCGCTTGCGCCGCGATTTTCGGAATGGACGGCGCAGCGGCACCCGGACTTGAATGGCGAGTTGACACCCCACGACGTGAGCCCCGATCTCAATCAACGAGTGTGGTGACTGTGCCCCAACGGACATTCTACTCACGACACGCTGAACGCCCGGTCGCGGGGAAGGGTTTGCCAGGAGTGCTTAGGGCCCGGCCTCGCACAGCCGGCGTCCGCAGAGGAAATAGCGTCCTGCCGTAGGTCGTCGCCGTACACATTTGTAGACGACTCCCGCAGCGGCCAAGTCACAGCCTGCCCGCCAGCGTTAGAGGGCCACCACCACAAGTTTTGTATACACGTTTCGATTATTTGCGTTTGGTGACCGTGTGCCGGATGTGGGCCAGGATGTTAGCGGCCATGAAAAACTGCCCATAGGCGGCCACGAAAGTGCCCACTGACGGCCAGTAAAACTGCCCGATGGTGGCCATGAGATCTGCCCACTTCCTTACTGAACCGACCGCGCCTTAAGCGGCGGGAGCCTCTCCCTGGGGTTTGATGACGGTGTCTAAGCGCACCAAGCGAACCAGGAAGAGGCCCTGTATGAAGTCTGACGGAGAAATCATGGAAATTCTTGCTGCCTACGATCTGACCGGATCGTTGCGCGCCACCGCGGAGCTCACGGGCTGCTCGCACCACACCGTTGCCAAACACGTCGCCGCCCGGGACGCCGGCCGGCCGATCGGGGAACCAACGGCCCGGGGCCGGGTCACCGACCCGTACCTGCCCAAGATCGAAGAATGGGTGGAGGCCTCCAAGGGCCGGATCCGGGCCGATAAGGCCCACGCAAAGCTCCTCGCGCTGGGCTATACGGGTTCGGAACGCTCCACCCGACGGGCGATCGCGCAGGTCAAGGCGGCATGGCGGTTGGGCCATACCCGGGTCCACCGGCCCTGGATCACCGAACCGGGCATGTGGCTGCAGTACGACTTCGGCGACGGGCCCCGGATCGGCGGGGTGAAGACCATCCTGTTCGTGGCGTGGCTGGCGTTCTCCCGCTTCCGCGTCGTGATCCCGCTCAAAGACCGGACGGCGCCGAGCGTCTTCGCGGCGCTGGACCGGTGCTTCCGGATCTTCGGCGGAGCACCAACGTATGTACTCACGGACAACGAGAAGACCGTGACCACCGCCCATGTTGCCGGGGTCCCGGTGCGGAACCATCAGACCCTGGACTTCGCCCGGCACTACGGGGTGACCGTGCTGACCTGCCAGCCCGCGGACCCGGCAACCAAAGGCGGAGTGGAAGCATCGGTGAAGCTCGCCAAGGCTGATCTCGTGCCCAAAGACACCAACCTCCGCGACGAATACGGCACGTTCGCCGAACTCGAGGCCGCCTGCCAGGCGTTCATGGACGAGGTCAATCACCGGGAGCACCGGACGACGCGGCGGAAACCCGCGGCAATGCTCGCCGAGGAAGCCCCGCGGTTGCACCGGATCCCGGATACTGCGCACACGGTCGTGTTCGGCCTTGCCCGCACCGTTCCCGAGAACACCCCGATGGTCACCTTCGAAAACGCCCAGTACTCCGTCCCGGCCCACCTGCTCGGGGCCCGGGTGTTCGTCCGAACCCACGGGACCGGGCCCGGCGAGCAGGTCATCATCGTCCACCATGGCACGACCGGTCCGGTTGAAGTCGCCCGCCACGACCGGGCACGGCCCGGCAGCCCCGCCATCAACGACGAACACTTCCCCGGACCCCGGACCAGGGTCCCCGGCGATTACGAGGTCAGGGCCAGGAACGCGGACGAGGCCGCGTTCCTGGCCATCGGCGAAGGCGCCAGAACCTGGCTGGTCGAGGCCGCCGCGGCCGGAACGGCACGGATAAACATCAAAATGGCCGAAGCCGTCACGCTGGCCAAAATCGCCGGCACTGACCAGGTCGACCGCGCCTTGGGCGACGCCGCCCTGCATGGCCGGTTCGCGCACCAGGACCTCGCCTCGATCCTGAACGCCAACATCCGCCGCACCACCACTCACGCGGCCAACGAAGCGAGCTCGCTGACCCAGGGAACCGGCGCGTGGGCCGCGATCGGCAACGCCGCCCTGAACACCACAACCAACACCACCAAGATCACCCCGGAGGAGGCCCGATGAGCCCCGTCACCACGCCCAACACCGCCTCCCCGCCGCTGCCGGCAGACCTGGAAGCGTTGATGCGGTCCCTGAAAATGCCCCATGCCCGGGCGCTGGCCCCGGACCTGATCGCGACCGCCCGCGCCCAGCGCTGGGAACCGGCCGAGGTCATCAGAGCCCTCTTCACCGAGGAAGCCGCTGGCCGGGCCCGGTCCATGCTCGCTTCCCGCCGCAAAGCAGCAGGGTTCCCGACCGGGAAAACCTTCGAGGCGTGGGACCCGGCAGCGTCCTCCATCCCCGCACCGACCCAGCAAGCCCTCCGGACCCTGGAATGGATCACCCGCAGGGAAAACCTGGTCGTCTGCGGGCCCTCGGGAACCGGGAAAACGTTCTTCCTCGAAGCCCTCGGCCAGCAAGCCGTCGAAGCCGGAATGCGGGTCGCCTGGTTCCGGCTTGAGGACCTCGGCGTCCTCATCCGCGCCCACCGCACCGATGACAGCGTCACCCGCGCCGTCGCCCGCATCCTCCGCGCCGAGCTCGTGGTCATCGATGATATTGGTCTGTTACCCGTGGCCACGGACGCCGCCGAAGGCCTCTACCGGGTCGTGGACGCAGCCTACGAAAAACGATCCGTCGCGATCAGCTCCAACCTCCACCCCGCCGGGTTCGATGAGCTCATGCCCAAAACCCTCGCCACCGCCACCGTGGACCGGCTGCTGCACCACGCCCACGTCTGCCAAACCAGCGGCGATTCCGTCCGCCTCACCCAAGCCCTCGCCGGAAAAGGAGTCACCCGACTGAACTGACCAACCCAACGATGGCCAACCCCGCCGAAACCAATCAGTGGGCAGATCCGTTGGCCATAACCGGGTAGTTTTACTGGCCACCAGCGGGCACAATTGATGGCCGCCCGTGGGCAGAAACAACTGGCCATTGACACCAGGAACCGCGAGACCAGCATCCCATGGTGGGAGAGAGTTCACGACCGCTTCCGAAACCGAAGGTTTAGCGGCTCGGTGCCGGGACAGCTGTCATCGAAGTTTACCCTGCCACAATAGATAGTCTTTCGCGCTCCGCTGCCACCACAATTCGTGCAAGCTCGACCTCAGATACGTCAACGGCGTCGGGAGCCTGCTTGGCGATAACACTGTCCCGAGCGAACTCGTCAAAGAGTTGCCTCTTGTCTTTCAGAATGTCGCGGATGCGCTCGTCCACGCTGTCTTCCGTGAGCAGACGGTGCACCTGAACGGTATCGGTCTGGCCCATCCGGTGAGCTCTCGCGATGGCCTGTGACTCCATCGTTGGTTTGATCTGCGGCTCGCAGATCACAACGACCGACGCAGACTGGATGTTCAAGCCGACACCACCCGCGGTTATCTGCGCAACGAGGACGGCGCCTTGCCCGGCCTGCGAGAAGCGGTCAACGAGCTTCTGTCGATCTGCCGCAGGTAGGGACCCTGTGAGGGGGCCAAAAACCTGACCGGGTAGTAGTCGAGCGACCTGGTTCAGGACTTCTCGGAAGTACGAAAAGACGATAATCCGTCGGCCATTAGCTTCAGCTTCTCCTACAATTTCTAGCAGCCGGCTGACCTTCATGGATTCTTCCGACATCATTGCGGCGCGCCGCATCAACATGAACTGGCCGTCCCTTACGGCTCGGCCGTAAACCAGCTCATCAGAGTGCGACATCCCCATCCACTCATCTATCTCGACCACTTCGGGAAGCTCTGTGAGCACATCCTCCTGGTTACGGCGTAGGTAGGCTGGCGCGACATGCTTGCGAAAAGCCTTGGCGAGATATTCAGGCGCTTCCTCCGCGAGGTCGGGGCGGATATAGCTGATCAGATTGCGGAACTCGGCGACACTGTTCTCCAATGGCGTGCCAGTCATCAAGATTGCGCAGGTCGTGGAGTTGATGATCTCGGCCGCTGCGAGCGAGCGCTTAGCCTTGGGATTTTTGATGTAGTGGGCCTCATCGAGAATGACGCCCCCCAGATCGACTCCACTCAGGTACTCCTTTGCCCACGGCAGGAGATCATATGTGGTGACGGCGACGCCACCGTTCTTGGCCCACGCCTTTGCCGCGTGGTTTCGCTCCCATGGCGTGCCGTGGAGGCGTGAGGCCTTCAACTTGGTGTGCTTTGCCGTCTCGCGAGTCCAGTTACTAACGACCGCGGCCGGACAGACAACGAGGAAATGCGATTGACCGCGCGCACGGAGGTGGGCGAGCACGGCTAGTGCTTCAACCGTCTTACCCAGCCCCATCTCGTCTCCGATGATCACCTTTTCTTGCACGAGGGCGAATCGTGCACCGAAGCTCTGATAGGCACGAAGCGAGGCGGTGAGATAGTCCCGCTTCAGTTCCTTGGCGCGCACTGCTTCAACGATCTCCTCCGGGAGATCGCCGTGCATGCTCTTCTCATCCTCGGTCATGAATCCAAGTTCGGTGAGCATGCCGAAGTAATCAGCCGGTCGGGAGAGGAAATCGGTCCAAATGCTTGCAGTGCCGGAGGGAGGCACGAGGCGATTCAGCGCGTCGTGCAATACATCTGAAGCGGCTGGGGTACTTTTATGAGCTTTCCCTCCTTCAATGATCACCAGAACCCCGAGGGGGGTAAAGCTGCTCTTCTTCTTGATAAGTCGAGTTAGACCTTTCGCCAGCGCCACTTCGTCCTTAGTCGGGCTGAACTTCCGTGCGTTGTCCCAGCGCGCGAGCGACTCTAGTAGCGCGGTAGTTGCCTTTCCCTTCCCTTTCACGTCGATACGGACGGGGGTCTCCTCTCGCACGGCCTCGAAAAGACGCAACGACGCCTGAGCGATAGGCCGCGCAGTGGCTTCGCCAAGACCGGGCAGGGATTTCAGTGAATAGTCGTCTTGAAAGCGCAGAACGTCCCAAACGTTGTGCAGCTCGTAGTCCTCCAACGGAGCAGTCCGTAGCTGCCGCTGTGGAGCTGCTTTGCGTAGGACTTCGAGATCCATCGCCTTCAGAGCATCGGCAACGTCTCCAGCGCGGACTTTGTCGGCCGCTGCACGTGCCTCAGTCGCTGCCTCTTTCGCGGCGTTCTCTGCGTTGGCAATAAGTGGGAGCTTGGCCCACGCGCCCTTTAGCAATTCGATGGGGAAGGTCTCAGCAATAGTGTGATTCGCGGGCAGGTAGGCATTCAGCCCAAGGGAGGGATCGAGTAACTGATGGGGCTCAGTCGGCACGTCCTGGATGTTGACAGTCAGTCGGGCCAGCTGCGCTTTGACGAAGTTGGCGGCCTCAAAGGCTTCCAGAATAACTCGGTGGGCACGCTCACATTTTCCCCCAGCCTCGCACTCCCAGTCGGAGTTGAAGCCGTCACCAACCACCGCGGCGACCCGGCTAGCCAGCGCTGCGGTTTCATTCAGGAACTCGCTGTCTTTTTCAGTGAGCGCGGCGTCCCGAAGCACAGAGAGGCTGGCAACCAAGACTTCACTGCTCTCGTGCAGTGGGAGCAACCTCATGGCTGTGCGGCTGATCTTAATGGAAGCCGAGTCCTCAATCAGTTGCTGGACCGTCGCTTTTGAGTTGGCCAACGCATCCTCGCGAGTGGCGTGAATTTGTTGCACCAACTCCGGCCAACCTAGGACGTCCTGGTAGAGAACTGCGACCTCCTCTCGCTCCTCCTTAAGCAGATTCCCTATCCGATCACAGGCCGCTACGACTGCCTGCCCCTCGCCCGACGCCAACAACTCCGCGTGACCCTGACCTAGCAGAAACGCAGCTTCATGGGCACCTTGGCAGCCGTCCGCATCGCATGAGCTCGGGTCGAGGAGGCGCCCAGCTTCCGGGCTATTCGTCTCGCTGAGGTCTTGGAGCCTCGCCGCAGCAGTGCGCTCGATTTCTGAGAGAGCGCCGGTCCGTGTCAGAGGCAGATGTTCGGCCTCGATCAACGCGAGTGACGCTGCCATCCCCCACTCTTCAAGGTCATCTAAAGCGGTGCGCAGTCGCGCCCGCTCATCCTTCATCTGTTCCTGTATGGAGGCGCTAGCCGCCACAACTGCCTGCCCGCCGCCCGATGTCAGCAAATCCAGATATGCCTCATTCAAGAGCGAGCCGGCTCGGTGAAGGCCACCACAATGCCCAGATTCACACGAGGCGGGGTCAAGTAGCGACCGTACCTCAACGCTGTGTTCAGCTACGGTTTCTCGAATGGTGGCCGCCGCCGTTCGCTCCCCTTCGGTAAGAGCGTATGTCCTAGTTAGGGGCATATGTGCGGAGCAGCGCAATACTAGTGAGGCTGACCGATCCCACTCCTCAAGGTCCTCCAACGCCCCGCGAAGTCGCTCCCACTCCGCTGATCGCGCTGCCTGGAGCCGTTCGGCCACGCTAAGTATGGGGTTATTCGTTCCGTGCGCGGTGAGTGAGGCGTGCAAAGCTGCCAGTCGTGCTGTTGCTTCGTGGGTTTGCGAGCACAACTTGCTGCTGCAACTCATCTCCGCTGCAACAATGTTATATATACCAGCATCTGTATCGTAGGTTTGGATGAGGGCCTGAAGGGTGTTCGATTCAGACTCCGACAGCACCCCTGCGGGATTGATTGTCATGTGCTCCGCGGCGAACTCGGCCTGCTGTGCGGCCGCTCTCCAGGTCGCCAAATCTTTAAAGATCTGAGGCAGTCGGGAGCGCTCGAGCGAAAGTTGAGTGGACACGCGGGTCGCGGCAGCATTTATGCGCTCTGCAGTCCCGCTCTTGCGTCCGATGATCTGCGCTTCGTGCAGAATGTGGGTGGAGCCGTGGGCCTTAGCGCAGGTGCCTGCCTCGCACCAGGACGGATCGAGAAGTTTCATCGACTCATCGTGGTGCTCATTGAGAAGGTCGATGAGTGCTAGGCCAGCACTGCGTTCATCATCTCCGAGGGCCCGTTCCCGGGTGATTGGCAGATGAGAGGCCTCATCCAGCATCTGTGACGCCTTATTTCCCGTAGTGCTTAGGGAGCTCAGAACGTCGGCGAGGTCGTCGCGTTCAGCGACTCCGAGTGCTGTCAGTTCATTCTGGAGTTGCTCGAGGCGTTGTGGGGCTCCGAGCGTACAGTACCAATCTCGGAAGTGAGCAAGTCGGGCAGCGGCGTCATGCGCGGGTCGGAGTCTCTTGCCACTCGTTAGCCAGGTTGTCTGTGTCAGACGGTCGGCTTCGTCGGGATCGCCAGACTCAGCTGCCTCCTCAACCCTGACCAAGAGAGTCCAGTCATCGTCCGCTAGGTTAGCTGGGCCAGACAGCGGTAAGTGCGCAGAGAGGTGCCGGATTTCTTTGACCGTCTGGATCCAACCCCGCACTTGTTCGATAAGCACGCTTAACTGTTGGCGCTCGGCGCGCTTCATCGAGCCCCCTTGGCAGTATTCTTCAAGATGGTTGAAGGTCCGACGCGAAGTGGGCCGGCTGGATAGCATCCTACGTGAAGCTGGAGTAAATCAATTGAAGTTAGAGGACTTGGCGCCTGGCCTGCAGATTACTGGCGTTGTGCCTCATGAAGTAGTGCAGGTGATTTTCGGTCAGCCTCATGGTCGGGACGCAGTTGAGCTGACGTACAAGACATCGTCGGGTGACTTGGGACAGCGCGTGATGTTCCGGCGTGACGAGGATTCGCTTGCGATTTCAGCTTCGGGGAGCCGTCCATTCGACGCTTCTTCCATCGACTTTAAAACCGTCGCTGAGGCACAGAGGATTAAGCTCGCAGGTCTGTATGATCCAATGCTCGCCGTAGCGACGAGTAACGTTCAGCCGCTTCCTCACCAGATCCGTGCGGTATACGGCGAGTTGTTGCCGCGCACCCCCTTGCGATACCTGTTGGCGGATGACCCGGGGGCCGGCAAAACGATTATGGCGGGGCTTTATATCAAGGAGCTGATCCTTCGTGAAGACGTGCAACGGTGTCTCATAGTCGCGCCTGGCGGCCTAGTTGAACAGTGGCAGGACGAGTTGTTCTTCAAGTTCGGTCTGTCATTCGAGATCCTCACAACACCCATGATTGATACAAGTCTGGGCAACGACGTCTTTGATAATCATCATCTGCTTATCGCGCGAATGGACCAGCTGGCGCGCAACGAGGACCTCCAGCAGCGGCTGCGGAATAGCCACTGGGACTTAGCGATCGTAGACGAGGCGCATCGAATGGGCGCACATTACTTCGGTAGCAAGTTAGAAAAAACGAAACGGTTCCAACTCGGAGAGCTGATCAGCGAGGTATCTCGGCACTTCCTTCTCATGACCGCGACGCCACACTCAGGTAAAGAGGAGGATTTTCAACTCTTTCTTAGTTTGCTCGATAAGGACCGATTCGCCGGTAAGAATGGCGTCTCCGTCGACACCAGTGACGTCATGCGCCGAATGGTGAAGGAAGACCTTTTGACGTTTGAGGGTCGCAAGCTTTTTCCGGAACGGATTGCCGAGTCTATCCCGTATGAGCTCACCGAGCTGGAGAATGACCTCTACCAGCAGGTGACCGACTACGTTCGTAACGGCATGAATCGAGCAGCCAAGCTTGATGGCAAACGTCGTAACACCGTCGGTTTTGCGTTGACTGTTTTGCAGCGGAGGCTTGCGTCGAGCCCAGAGGCTATTCACCGTAGCCTGGTTCGTCGTGCGCAGCGACTGGACTTCACTAAGCGTGGCATTGAGAACGGGACTTATCGGGAGGATCGCGATGTCCTCAGACCCGAGCGCTACAAGTACATTACTTCGGACATTGATATTGTCGAGGTGTCCGCCGAAGATCTCGAGGAGTTCGAAGAGAACGTAGTTGACGCTGCGACGGCCGCAGAAACGATCGCCGAGCTTGAAGCAGAGATCCAAGAGCTTACGTCACTGGCGGAGGTCGCGAGGGAAGTACGCGACCTCGGGGAGGACAAAAAGTGGTCCGAGCTTCGATTGATTCTTGAAGACAACGTCATGCCGCTGGATTCCAGTGGGAAGCCCCGCAAGCTCATTATCTTCACGGAGCACCGGGACACCCTGAACTACCTCATGGAGCGCATCACGCATCTGCTTGGTCGCCCAAAGTCTGTCGTCGCGATCCACGGTGGCATTCGCAGACACGATCGCCGTGCCATCACCGAGGAGTTCACTAAGAATCCGGACTGCCAGATCATGTTGGCAACGGACGCCGCGGGCGAGGGTTTGAATCTTCAAGCCGCACATCTGATGGTCAATTATGACTTGCCTTGGAATCCAAACCGTATCGAGCAGCGCTTTGGGCGTATTCATCGCATCGGGCAGACGGAGGTTTGCCGGCTATGGAACCTCGTCGCTGCTAATACGCGGGAGGGCGAAGTTTTCACGGCGCTGCTTAATAAGATTGAGGAGCAGCGGAGAGCTTATGGTGGCAATGTTTTCGATGTCCTAGGTTCGGCTTTTGCAGATACACCCCTTCGGGAACTGTTGATTGAGGCGATTCGCTACGGTGAACTCCCTGAAACCAAGGCACGTATGCACCAGGTTATCGACCGAAGCGTGTCCGAGGGGTTGCAAGAACTGCTTAACGAACGCGCCTTAGCCAACGAGCACCTGTCCGATGCCGATCTTGCCGCCCTCCGAGCGTCGATGGATGAAGCTCGTGCTCGTCGTCTTCAGCCTCATTACATCGAGCTGGCTTTCAAGGAGGCCTTCACTCGATTCGGCGGCAAAATGGTGCGGCGGGAGAAGGGCCGCTTCGAGATCGGTCATGTGCCTTCCGCGCTTCGGAACGGCAAGTACGGCCCTGTCGCCACGAGATATGAACGCGTGACTTTCGATCTCAGCCTAGTCCACGATGACGAGGGAACCGGCGCGGACTTGCTGGCACCAGGTCACCCTCTCCATGATTCGGTGATGGACCATGCGGTTACCACTTTGGCAGGAGTCCTCAACAGGGGCACCGTGCTTGTCTCCTCAAGAATTGAGTCGCCCTGCCTGCTGGTAGGGGTTGTCGAAGAAATTGTCGACTCGTTGGGCGCTTCGGTCGCGCGTAGATTCGGTTACGCCTATGTGAGTGAGGACGGCGCAGTCACCGACGCCGGTCCGGCTCCCTACCTGGACTGCATGTCGGCGCCTGACGTTGCCTCCGTTAGCCAGGCGAAGGCACTTCCGTGGTTACACAATGCAGAATCAAATGCGGTGAGCTGGATTATCGAGAACGAATTGCCCAGCTACCTTGCTGCCATCCAGCCTCGGCGATCCGCCGAACTCGACAAACAGCGCGGGTTGGTCCAGGCACGTCTCAAGTATGAGATTGAGCGACTTCTCTCGGAGGCGGTTGCCGCGGCCGAGCGGGAGAACCTTGGAGAGAAGCTGAAAGAGTCCTCGGAGAGCTTGAGCCGAAAGGCGACGGACCTCCAAACGCGCCTCGACCGTCGGCTCGAACTCATCGACCAACAGGGCAAAATGTCAACCAAATCGCCGCTAATCGTCACAGCGGCACTTGTTCTCCCTGCTGCGATGCTTGATTCCGATGTCGCTATTGATAGCAAGGCGATGAGCGGGGTGCCATCAACGGTCGTTCAGCGTCGCAGCGTTGAGGTTGTGCTCGCACAGGAGCGACAGATTGGTCGGGTCCCTAAACTGCAATCGAGCAACACTCATGGTTACGACATCCTGTCGACCGACCCTTTGTCCGGTCAGACCTACCGCATCAAAGTCGTCGCGCATGATGCTGAAGCGGCCGATTTCTGGGTCACACACAATGAGGTTGTAACGGGTAAGAATGCTAAACCCCACTACCGCCTTGCTCTAGTTCTGCTTGACTCAGGTCACCCCGGAAGCTGTGACGTCCGCTACCTTGACAACCCCTTCGCAAACGTTGAAATAACCGATTTTCAGGCCACAGGGCATGCGGGGAACTGGAACCATAGTTGGGCGCGCGGGAAGGCGCCTTTCTGACACCTGGATATAGCAACTGCAACGGCCCCCCGCTTGGCGGTCGGCAAGGTTGACCGCCCCGCAGCTGTGCCGCTCTTATTAATCGGAGGTTTCTGCACCCTTGCCGCCGCCTGGATGAGTTCTGCGGTGAACATACTAATGCTGTATTGGGCCTGCACTTGCGATCAGCGCGCGTTGTGCGCAGAACCTAACTAGATCAACGTCGTGGCTCAACTCTTTCACCTCAGGAGAATAGGGCATAAGCAGCTTTGAATCGTGGCCAGCCCCATCCTTTGCATGAACCACCCGGCACCGAATGTCATAGATGCGATCAGCTTCCTGATCGATGAGGTCAACCCCTCGATTTTCGACATTAGTGATTGATACGTCAACAATCTTTTTCTTGTTCTTGAGATGCGCGGCGCGTTCGGGTGTTGATCTCATCTACTTCCAGGCAGGATCGCAGCGTTGCCTTCAATTGGTCTCGTTCCGATCTGCCTTTGGCGCCGCCGCCCAGCATTAAAAGGCGCCCCCAATTGCCCATCGTCCTCGATATTGAACAGAGGGTTTCTTAAGTTTGTTCGAGCTTTCCGGATTGCTTCCAACTCAGTATCGAGCAAAGAAGAATTCCAGCACCTGATAGTAAGCCAGGAACGCCAAGAGATTGCCGGTCGCCGAGGTAGCGTGGCGGTACAGCGACAAAGCTTCTGTTGAGTACGAATAGCGGGGAGGAGATAGAGGGATCAATGCGGGTGCTTGTGAAGTCCGCACGTAAGGCGAGGGGCTCCTAAAGAGAGCTAGATTAGCCCCGTACGCGTACTTCAACTGGAGGTCGAATAGAAAAGACGCCCCTAGCTCGTCGAGTGCTTTCAGCGCCTCGTCGTGGGTTGCAGGCTGCAGTCCCTCAATCTTCAGGGAATTGCTCGCATTTCGCCCATCTCGCCCTCTCATGAAAATACGTCGGGACGATAATGTCTGTAGAACTTCTATTGCCGGGCTCACTTCGAGACTCCATCGACCGCGAGGGTCCCTGACTCGAATTCGGTAGCTCGACGACCGGGCGTTCTCACGATCCACGCTCGCGCTCTCTGAGTCTGGACTTGATTCTGTTTCCGATTCTGCGTCAGAGAGGGGATCGGGGCGTTGATCCAGTGCCTGACCAGCACCGTGGTCACGAATTTCACCTCCAATGTCCTGCTGGCCTCGGAGCGACACCGGCCATGGCGGACGTCCCGTCTGAGGCAGGGACGTGTGCGCGGGTTGCGTCCGGAGTGTTGGTGCCTGTCGGCACTCCGCATGAAGAGCAGCGGGAGGTATACGCGAGGCAGCTCGTAGCTGCTAACCTTTCGGCGTTGGAGCATTAGATGGAAGCTCCAATCGTTTTGGGCATGCGGCTCACCCACCCAGCTGCAGTCGGAACACCCACAGCAGCACGTCCTCACCCGGCACATACCAGTCCCTCTCCGGCGCGCGCCGGAAGTCCAGCGACCGGTAGAGGGCGTGAGCGCGTTCCATGAAGGTGGCGCTGGTGATGCTGATCGCCGAGATGCCGGGCAGCTGCCGCGCGTGCTCCACGATCTGGCGCACCACGGCCCGGCCCACGCCGCCGCCCTGGTGCGCCGGGTCCACCGCGAGCATCCGGAACTCCAGCTCCCCGTCGCGGGCGATCTCGCTGTACGGCTCGCCGGCGAACGTCAGCGTCACCGCCGCCGCCACCTTCCCGTCGGCCTCGGCAACCCACACCTGCGCATGCTCGGCGCGGTGCTCCACGTCCTCCAGCACGCTCATGTAGGGGTGGTCGGCTGGGAAGTGCCCAGCCCCGATGTAGGCGTCGCGGGTGATCCTCCGGACCTCGGGAAAGTCCGCCGGCACCGCCCGCCGGAAGGTGACAGTCAGCGGCAGAGCGACACTCACGAGGAAGCACCTGAAGCAGCAGCAGCCCGCTCCACGTAGTGGCCCAGCTGTGCCAAATCCGGCTGCGACGACGGATCGCCCACTGCATCAGCCCCCACGGCATTCGCCACTTCCAAAGCCCGGGTGTAGTCCAACCCGCTCCGCAGCGCCAGGACCAGAGCGGCGCAGAACGCGTCGCCCGCGCCTACGGTGTTCGCCACGGAAACAGCAACAGACGGCGCCTCGGCCACCTTCCTACCGTGCTCGAACATGGCCGAGCCGTCCTTGCCGTACGTTACCGCTACCAGCTTCGCTTCGGCGAGGGCCGGGATCAGCGCGTACTCGCTCTCGTTGACGATCACCAGGTCGCACCGCTCCAGCAGTTCCGCCGGCAGGTCCATGGCCGGCGCCGCGTTCAGCACAAAAAAGCCCTGCGCCTTCCGGGCAGCCTCCAGCACCACGTCCAGGCCCACCTCGAGCTGGCACAGCACCGTCTCCTCCGGGCCGAACTCCACCCCGTCCAGCGACAGGTGCGAGTTGGCGCCCGGGCATACCACGATCTGGTTCTCGCCGTCGCGGTCCACCACGATCAGCGCCGTCCCGGTCGGCTGGGGGAGGACAGCAACATCGGACGTGTCCACGCCGGCGGCAGCCAAAGCATCCAGCATCCGGTGGCCGGAGGCGTCCTGGCCGACCGCACCGACCATCCGGGTGCTGCCGCCCAGGCGTGCGGCGGCCGCGGCCTGGTTGGCGCCCTTGCCGCCGGGCTGCTCGGACAGGACGGCGCCGCCGATGGTTTCGCCCGCCGTCGGAAGCCGTTCGGCGGTGGCGATCAGGTCCAGGTTGATGCTGCCGACCACGGTGACGGCAGGACGTGTTGTGTTCATGGGAAAACTCTCTCAAGGGGGAGGGCCGGAAGCGGCCGGGCTTTCGAAGAAGTGTAGCGCATGGTTGTACTTGTGAGTCATACATGGTTGTATAACAACTCGAATCGCCACGAAAAGACGATCCCTTCTGCTCGAACAAAGGAGTTTGATGTGAACACCCCGACCCCAGCCGCAGCCGCACCTCCCGCCCAAGGAGGCGCCGCCGTCGTACTTCCCGACGGCGATGCGGCCAGGCTCTCCGGCCGCCGTGCCGCCCTGCTGATCTCCACCCTGCTGCTGGGCGTGCTGTCCTTCCAGCTGAACGCCAGCATGGTCACCCCCGCGCTGCCGCAGATCGCCGCGAGCTTCGGCGAAAGCGCGGACAGTGCCGCCCCCGTCCAGTCCATGTTCTTCCTGGCCGGCGCCATCGCCGGGCCCGTGATCGGCCGGTGGAGCGACTTCATCGGCCGCCGCGCCGCGCTGCTGCTGGTCCTGGGCATCATGGGCGCCGGCACCGTCCTCTGCATCGCCGCGCCCACCCTGCCGCTGCTGGTCACCGGCCGGTTCCTGCAGGGCGTCTCCAGCGCTGTGTTCGCGCTCGCCTACATCGTGCTCAGCGAGAACCTGCAGGCCAAGGTCTTCGGCACCTCCGTGGGCATCATCGCCGCCATCAACGGCGGGATCGGCGGCGTGGACGGCTACGTGGGCGGGCTCATGGCCGAGACCCTCGGCTTCCGGTCCATCTTCGTCGTCGTGCTCGTCCTCACCGCCGTCGCCGCCGTCTGCATCTTCCGCCTGGTGCCCGCCGGACGGCCTGCTGGGGTGCGCGGCGCCATGGACTGGTGGGGCGCCGGCTCCCTCTCGCTGTTCCTGGTGTTCCTGACGTACTTCGTGTCCGACGGTTCGGCCGCCGGCTGGACGTCCCCCACCGCCCTGGCCCTGTTGGCCGGCACCGTTTTTTCGTTTTCGGGATTCTGGTTCACCGAGAAGCGCCGCAGCCACCCGCTCATCGCCGTGCACCACCTGCGCTCCCGCCAGGTGTGGCCGGTCATCGCCACCACCGTCCTCACCCTCGCCGGGATCTTCGCGGTCATCAACTTCACCGTGGTGCTGCTGAGCCAGGATAACGACGGCGGCTTCGGGCTTTCCGCCTCCATCTCGGCGTTGCTGTTCCTCACCCCCGCCGCGCTGATTGGCGTCTTCGCCGCACCGTTGGCGGGGTGGCTGGCGGACCGGCGCGGGTGGGTGCGTACGTTGCGGCTGGGGACTTCGCTGAGCCTGGTCTGTGCTGTGATTGCCGCTGTGTTTTCTTCCAGCCCGGTGGCGGTGTTTATTGCCGTTGCCTGCCTGGGGATCTTCTACAACGGCTTCTTCCTGACCGCCATCAACGGGCTTTCGGTGCTGCTCTCACCCAAGGAGGCGCCGGCGGCGCTGCCCGGCATCAACGGTGCCTCGTTCGGGATCGGGGCGAGCCTCGGCGTCGTGCTGGTGGCGCCGTTCGCCGCCCAGGCCACGGCCGCCGGGTACGCCACCGCCCTCTGGATCTCGGTGGGCATCACCGCCGCCGCGTTCATCGTCAGCCTCTTCGTCGCCGCCCCCAAGGGCGAGACGGTCTAACCCCTCTACCTGTTGCGAAGGAATCTATTGTGACTGCCCCCGTTTACCTCGACTGCGATACCGGCATCGACGACGCCCTCGCCCTGGCCTACCTGCTCGCCTCACCTCTTGCCTCCGTGGTGGGGATCGGGACGATCAGCGGGAATGTGAGTGCCGCGGTTGGTGCCCGGAATACTCTGGACCTGCTTTCGCTGGCCGGGGCTTCTTCTGTGCCGGTGGCTGTGGGCGCCGATGATCCGCTTACTGGTTCCTTTGGCGGCGGGTCGCCGTGGGTGCACGGGGAGAACGGCGTGGGGGAGGTTTCGTTGGCTCCTTCTGCTGCTTCTGTTGTTGCGGAGTCGGCGGCGGAGATGCTGGTGCGGCTGGCTCACTCTTATCCCGGTGCGTTGCGGGTGGTGGCGATCGGGCCGCTGACGAACATCGCCGAGGCTCTGGAACTGGATCCCTCGTTGCCGTCCCTGGTGGAGTCGGTGACCATCATGGGCGGGGCCGCGCTGGCGCCGGGGAACATCACGCCGGTGGCTGAGGCGAACATCTGGCACGACCCCGAGGCCGCCGCCCTGGTGCTGGCCGCCGACTGGGACGTGACCCTGGTGCCGCTGGACGTGACCATGGCGTCTGTCTTGGAGGAGTCGCACCGGCAGACTTTGCTTTCTTCTCCGGGGGCCGTGCCGCGGGCGCTGGGGGAGATGCTGGGCTACTACTTCCGGTTCTATGAGGGCATCTACGGACGGCCCTGCTCCGCGATGCACGATCCTCTTGCGGCGGCGCTCGCTGTCGGCGCTGTTAGGCCTGCCCTGGCACCTGTGGTGCGTGCCGCCGTCGACACCTCCGATGGGCCCGGCCGCGGGCAGACCGTGTGCGACATGCGCGGGCTGTACGCGGGGTACCCGGCAGTGAAGGGGGCGCGGTGCCGTGTGGTGCTGTCATTGGAGGAGGATTTCGCCCCGCGCCTGGTGGAGACGCTGCTGGGATGCTTTGAAGGCACGACGGCGGCACTTGCCTCAGCGAGGTCGGTCGCCTGACGCCCCGCCCACTGCTTGGGAGTTTTTGGGCAGATACGACTTGGAAACGATTTAAACCCGATTATCTGCCCAAGAACTCTGGGACCAGCCGCTCACACGCCGTAGACGTTCCTGCGCGCCGCGGCGTAGCGTTCCCGGACGCCGGCGCCCCAGTCGCCCTCGGGCTCATAGGCGGCTTCGATGCTGCGCTTCCAGTCCGGCAATTCTCCCGTGGCTGCCCATGCAGCCTGCTTCGCTGCGCCAAGTGCCACGTACTCCCTGCTGGCCGGGACCTCGACGGGCAGGTTGAAAATGCTCGCCGCCGCCTGGCGGATGGAGTTCGACTTGGAGCCTCCGCCAATGAGGAGGACTTTGTCCGGGGTGCCGCCGGACTGCTTCATCAGGTCGATGGCGTCCGCCAGTGAATTGAGCACGCCCAGCACCGAGGCGCGGGCAAGGTTCTCCGGGGTCATGTTGCTCCTGGTCAGGCCGGCCAGGCTCCCGCTTGCATGCGGAAGGTTGGGGCTTCGCTCGCCGTCGAGATACGGAAGGAACGTGAGCCCGTCGGCGTCGCTTGCCGCGTCCAGCGCCAGCGCATCCAGTTGGGCCAGGCCGACGCCGAGCATGGACGCGGTTGCCGCCATGACACGGGCGGAATTGAGCATGGCAAGCAGGGGCAGGTGGCCGCCGGCGGCATCCGCGAACCCTGCGATTGCACCGGTGTGGTCCGGCATGGGTGAGGGTGTGGTGGTGAAGACGGTTCCGGACGTGCCGATGGAAACCACCACCTCGCCAGGACGAAGGCCCAGCCCCAGAGCTGCCGCCGCGTTGTCCCCGGCACCGGCGGCGAGGACAGCACCATCAATGCCCCATCCGCTCTGTACCGTTCCCGCCCGCTCATGCGATGCAACAATCCGCGGAAGGCGCGGAACGCGGCCGAAGAACCGCTCAAGCAGGTCCGTCCGGTAGCTGTCCGTGACCGGCGAGAAATAGCCGGTGCCGGATGCATCGCTGCGGTCGGTGGTGAACTCGCCGCCCAGGGCTCCGTTCAGCCAGTCGTGGGGGAGGACAACCTGGTCAACGCGGTCCGCCAGCTCCGGCTCGTTCTGCGCGAGCCAGGCCAGTTTGGAGATGGTGAAAGACGCCACCGGGACCAGGTTGACGGCGTCAACCCACGCCCCCTGGCCCAGCTCGTCCCGGAGCCTTGCCGCGTCCGCTGCGCTGCGGGTGTCGTTCCACAGCAGCGCATCGTGGACTGGGGTGTCCGTGTGGTCGAGCGCCACCATCCCGTGCTGCTGTGCACCGATGCCCACCCCGGCAACGGAACCGCCCAGGCGGTCGGCACCGGCGGCCTGCCAGGCCTCGCGCAGCGCGGACGTCCAGATGCGGGGGTCGACGGCGGTGCGGTCGGGGTGGGCCGACGCGCCTGAAGCAACTACATCGCCGCTGTGCGCGTCCACCGCGAGGACCTTGCAGGACTGTGTGGAGGAGTCCACCCCGACCACAATGCTCATTGACTGTTCTCCTGATCCATCAGGTCGGCAAGGGCCCGCGCCAGCGGGATATCGACGATCAGCGTGGTCACGAAACCGGCTTTGGCAACCGCCCGCACCGCATCTGCCCGTGCCCGTCCGTGCGACACGGCAATGACCTTTTCGGTCCGCTGCAACTGCTTGACGGTGACGGCGATGATTTGTTCGTCCAGCCCCGATTCGACCGCAGCACCTGCTGCATTGAGCAGCCGCCCCGAACATTCCGCGACGGCGCCGGCTTCCACCGCTGCCTCCCGCACCTCGGCTTCCGCCCGTTCCCAGACGGTGGAGCCGCCGCTCTTCCAGGCGCCGATCGCGACTATAGCCAGGTCGAGTGAATCTGCCTTCGCCAAGGCCCCCGCAATCTCTGGCTGGCGCCGCAAGCCGGCCGCCGTCGTCGGATCTTCCACCACCAGCGGCGACCACAGGGGCCACGTGAGCCCGCCGCTCAGGTGCCCCAGCCGCTGGATAAGCTCAAGGGGATTGCTTTCCCCTTCTGTGGGGAGCGCCCCGGCGAGCTGGACGATGTCGCACCGGGGAAGGTCTCGGACCAGCATCGAGGCCACGTCGAGGATGCGGGACCACGAAATTCCCAGTGTTCCGCCGGCGGGCGCCTGCCGTGAGATCTCGGCGGCCGCAGCCTTCGCCAGGATGCCGCGGGCCTGGCCCTCGTCGCCGGAGGTGGAGTCTGCCACGATGACTTCACGAATCCCCAGCCAGGACTCCAGTTGCCGGATCTCCGCGGCGGAGATGTGGGCCGGGTAATGGACCTTTATTTCCACGATTCCGCGCTCACGTGCCTCGGTGAGCAGCCGCGCCACCTGGAATCGCGAAATGTCATGGCTGACCGCGATTTCCACCTTGGAGCGGTTCTCCAGGTAGTAGTCGCTGCTGACGCGGGCCAGAAGTTCTTCATGGGAATGCTCGGACACGTGCTCACCCCTTCTCCATCTGATCATTTGAGTCCGCCCTCTTGCTCAAACGAGTATATATGACTAGAGTCACATGCCAGATGAGCGAATTTGAATGCTCATATGAGCACAAGCTTCATCCCGACTTTTGAGTACAAAGGAGTTCTTATGCGTCCCAAGATGCGCGCGGCCTCGATGGCTGCCGGTGCCCTTTGCATCGCACTCACCGCCTCAGCCTGTGCAGGTGCCGGCGGTGGCAATTCCGCCGGAGACCCGGACAGCATCAGTGTCCTGATGGTGAACAACCCCCAGATGGAGGACCTGCAGCGGCTGACCGCGGAGAGCTTCACCAAGGAAACCGGGATTAGGGTCAACTACACGATCCTGCCGGAGAACGACGTACGGGCCAAGATCAGCCAGGAGTTCTCCAGCCAGGCCGGCCAGTACGACGTGGCTTCGCTCTCCAACTACGAGATCCCGTTCTTCGCCGCCAACGGGTGGCTCGCCCCGCTGGACAGTGTGGCTAATGACCCGGAGTTTGACCAGGACGACATACTCCCCGCCTACACGGCATCCCTCACCGGCGAGGACGGCAAGCTGTATGGCGAACCGTTCTACGGGGAGTCCTCCTTCCTGATGTACCGGAAGGACATCCTGGAGGCCAAAGGCCTGGCCATGCCGGAGAAGCCCACCTGGGATGAGGTCGCGGACATAGCGGCGAAGGTGGACGGGGCGGAACCGGGGATGAAAGGCATCTGCCTGCGCGGCCAGCCGGGCTGGGGGCAGGTCTTTGCACCGCTGACCACCGTGGTGAACACGTTCGGCGGAACCTGGTTCGACAAGGACTGGAACGCACAAATCAACTCCCCGGAATTCACCGCGGCAGTGGAGTTCTACACCAGGCTGGTCCGCGAGCACGGTGAAGCCGGGGCCGCGCAGGCCGGGTTCACCGAGTGCCTGAACAACATGGGCCAGGGCAACGTGGCCATGTGGTACGACGCCACCTCGGCCGCAGGAGCCCTGGAAGCCGAGGATTCCCCGGTGAAGGGCAAGATCGGCTACGCCCAGGCACCGGTGAAGGAAACAGCCTCTTCCGGCTGGCTGTGGACCTGGTCCTGGGCCATGCAGGCCGCGTCCAAGAAGCAGGACGCCGCCGGTAAATTCATCGCCTGGGCCAGCTCCAAGGACTACGAGGAACTCGTCGCCTCCGAGCTCGGCTGGGCAAAGGTCCCGTCCGGCAAACGCATCTCCACCTACGAGAACGCCGAGTTCCAGAAGGCCGCCCCGTTCTTCGAAGCTGAACGCTTCGCCATCGAGAACGCCGATCCCAAGAACCCCGGCGCGCAGGAACGTCCCGCCGTCGGCATCCAGTTTGTCGGCATCCCCGAATTTGCCGCCCTGGGCACCAGCGTCTCCCAGGGCATCAGCTCAGCCATCGCCGGCCAGGGCTCCGTGGCCGACGCGCTGGCCAAAGGCCAGCAAGCCGCCCAAAAAGTCGGCGACAAGTACAAGCAGCCCTAACCGAACCGCAGGAGAACATCATGACTACCGCAACGGCGCGCATCTCCCGCCCGGGACGCAATGCAGCCACCCCCTCACGAGACGCCCAGTCGCGCGAACGCGCCCTGGCGTGGGCACGGCGTGCACCGCTGCTGCCCGCCCTGATCTTCCTCATCCTGGTCACCCAGCTCCCATTCGTGGCAACGCTGGTCATCTCATTCATGAACTGGAACAGCCTCAGCCCGGACAAGACAGCCTTCGCAGGCCTGGAAAACTACGCCACTGTGCTGACTGATCCGGATCTGCGCCAGGCCATCTTCACCACCATCCTCCTCACCGTCTCCGTGGTGCTCATCAGCTTGCTCATCGGCCTGGGACTGGCCCTGCTGCTGGATAAGAAGTTCATCGGCCGCGGCCTGGCCCGGACCCTGCTGATCGCCCCGTTCCTGGTGGTGCCCGTGGCAGCGGCCCTGATCTGGAAGCATGCCCTGCTCAACCCCACCTACGGGCTGATCAACGGCGTCCTGACCTGGGTCTGGTCCCTGTTCGGCAGCGCCACGGCGCCGCAGCTGGACCTGCTCTCCCAGGCACCGATGATGGCCGTGATCCTCTCCCTGGTGTGGCAGTGGACGCCGTTCATGATGCTCATCCTGCTGGCGGGCCTGCAGTCCCGCCCCATGGACACCGTGGAAGCCGCGCAGATGGACGGCGCCACCCCGTGGGGGATCTTCCGCCACCTGACACTGCCGCACCTGCGCCAGTACCTGGAACTGGGCGGGCTGCTCGGCGCCATCTACATCGTGCAGAACTTCGACGCCGTCTTCACCCTCACCGCCGGCGGACTGGGCACCGCCAACCTGCCCTACGCCATCTACCAGACGTTCTACTTCGCCAACGAATACGGCCTGGCATCCGCCGCCGGGGTCGTGGTGGTCATCGGCACCATCATCGTGGCCACCTTCGCACTCCGCACCGTCTTTTCACTCTTCAAGAAGGAGGCAGCACGATGAGCACCCTCACCCCCGCCGCACCGCAGAGTTCGGGCCCTGCCCGTCCCAAATCGCCTACCGCGCTGAACACCGGCCGCACCCCACGTCGTCGCGGCAAGGCACGCATGGACCCCACGCGCAACAACACCGCCGCCGGCATCGCCGCTTGGTTGCTCGCACTGCTCTTCGCAGTCCCGGTCCTGTGGATGATCCTCACCTCGTTCCACTCCGAGACCGACGCCGCAACCAACCCGCCGTCCCTCGCCGCGAACCTCACGCTGGATGCGTACCGGGAGTTCTTCGGCGAAACGTCCGGGGTCAGCCCGTGGCCGTCGCTGATCAACTCCGCCACCGCCTCGATCCTGTCCACGGTCCTGGTGCTGCTGCTGGCCTTCCCTGCCGCCTACGCGCTGTCCATCCGGCCGGTCAAGAGGTGGACCGACGTGATGTTCTTCTTCCTCTCCACCAAAATGATGCCCGTGGTCGCGGCCATCCTGCCGCTCTACCTCTTCGCGCGGACCGTCGGGGCCTTGGACAACATCTGGTTCCTGATCCTGATGTACACGTCCATGAACCTGCCCATCGCGGTGTGGATGATGCGCTCCTTCCTCGCCGAAGTCCCGGAGGAAATGCTGGAGGCAGCCCAGATCGACGGCGCCAACCTCCTGCTGATCCTCCGCAAGATCATTGCTCCTGTCGCCATGCCCGGCATCGCCGCCACCGCCCTGATCTGCTTCATCTTCAGCTGGAACGAGCTGCTTCTGGCACGCGTCCTCACCGGCGTGGTCGCCGGTACGGCACCGGTGTTCCTCACCGGCTTCGTCTCCGGCCAGGGACTCTTCCTCGCCCAGGTCTGCGCAGCCGCCGTCGTGATCTCCCTCCCGGTGCTGTTCGCCGGCTTCGCCGCCCAGGACAAACTCGTCCAGGGACTCTCCTTGGGCGCCGTGAAATAACAGGCCGTGAAATAGCCAGCCGCTTCCCGCCCAACTCTTTCGAGGATCACTTTGATGACAACAACAACCACCCATGCACACGTTGCCGGCGCTGAGCTGCCCGGGACCATGCGGGCCAACATCCTGAGGAGCCAGGGTGACATGGCCATGGAAACCCTGCCCCTTCCGCAGCCCGACGCAGACCAGGTCCTGGTCCAGGTGGCCGCCGTCGGCGTCTGCGGCAGCGACGTCCACTACTACGAGCACGGCCGGATCGGCCCCTACGTGGTGGACCACCCGCTGATCCTGGGCCACGAGCTCTCCGGCCGGATCGCCGCAGTCGGCAGTGCAGTTGACCCTGCCCGCATTGGCCAGCGCGTCGCCGTCGAACCCCAGCGCCCCTGCCGCACGTGCAGACAGTGCAAGGCCGGCCGCTACAACCTCTGCCCGGACATGGAGTTTTACGCCACCCCGCCTGTGGACGGCGCCTTCGCCGAATACGTGACCATCCAGTCCGACTTCGCCCACGACATTCCGGACAGCGTCAGCGACGAGGCGGCAGCCCTCATCGAGCCGCTCTCCGTTGGTATCTGGGCCTGTGAACGTGCCGGGATCAAGCCCGGCAGCCGGGTCCTGATCGCCGGCGCCGGCCCCATCGGCATCATCGCCGCCCAGGCCGCCCGCGCGTTTGGTGCCAGCGAAATCTACATCAGCGACATCGCCGAAGACCGGCTCGCCTTCGCACTGGAACACGGCGCAACGCACGCACTCAACGCCCGGACAGACACTGTGGAAGGGCTCGACGTCGACGCGTTCATTGACGCGTCCGGCGCACCGCAGGCGGTCCGTTCCGGGATCAAGGCCGTTGCCCCGGCCGGCCGCGTGATCCTGGTGGGGCTCGGCGCAGACGACGTCGAGCTCCCGGTCTCCTACATCCAGAACCGGGAGATCTGGCTCTCCGGCGTCTTCCGCTACACGAATACCTGGCCGCTCGCGGTCCAACTCATCGCCGACGGAAAAGTGGACCTGGACATCCTGGTCACCGGCAGGTTCGCGCTCGCCGAATCAGAGGAAGCGCTCAAGTCCGGCAAGCAACCCGGCCAACTCAAAGCCATCGTCTACCCGGGCCGCTGACAGCCGGACCGGAAAGGAAAATCACATGCAGTTACTTACAGCGTCAACACTGGCAGCACTCCCGGCAAACCTCGGCAAACCGGCCTATGACCGGTCTGCCCTGACCGCGGGAATCGTCCATTTCGGCGTCGGAGGCTTCCACCGGGCCCACCAGGCCATGTACCTGGACCAGCTGATGAACGCCGGCCTGGCCCACGACTGGGCCATCTGCGGAGTGGGCGTCCTGCCCAGTGACGCCCGCATGAAGGAGGTCATGGACCGGCAGGACTGCCTCTACACTCTCGTGGTGAAGAACCCGGACGGCACCCGGGAAGGCCGCGTCATCGGGTCAATCATCGAGTACCTCTTCGCCCCTGACAGCCCCGAGGCCGTGATCGAAAAAATGGCGTCCGACGCCGTCCGGATCGTATCGCTGACCGTGACCGAAGGCGGGTACAACTTCCACCACGTCACCGGCGACTTCGACGCCGACAACCCGGACGTGGTCCACGACCTCGAAGCCGGGGCAGCACCGCGCACCACTTTCGGACTCATCACCGAAGCCCTGCGCCGCCGTCGTGACCGGGGACTGGAGCCCTTCACCATCATGTCCTGCGACAACATCCAGGGCAACGGCGACGTCGCACGGAAAATGTTCAGTGCCTTCGCCGCACTCAAGGACCCCGCCCTCGGCGCCTGGGTCGCGGAAAACGTACCGTTCCCCAACAGTATGGTGGACCGCATCACCCCCGTCACCACCGACGAAGACAGGAAGGCCATCGCCGCGGAATATGGTGTGCAGGACGGATGGCCCGTGGTCTGCGAGCCCTTCGAGCAGTGGGTACTCGAAGACCACTTCAGCCTGGGACGGCCGCCCTTCGAAAAGGCCGGCGTCCAGGTCGTGGACGACGTGGAGCCGTATGAGTTGATGAAGCTGCGGCTCCTCAACGCAAGCCACCAGGGCATGTGCTACTTCGGCTACCTTGCCGGTTACCGTTACGCGCATGAAGTGGCGCAGGACCCGTTGTTCGCGCAGTTCCTCCTGGACTACATGGACAAGGAAGCAACGCCGACGCTGCATCCTGTGCCGGGAATCGACCTCGACAGCTACAAGCGCACCCTCATCGAACGCTTCTCCAATGAATATGTCCGCGACACCTTGGCCCGCCTCTGCGCCGAGAGCTCCGACCGGATCCCGAAGTGGCTCCTGCCCGTGGTGCGCATCAACCTCGAGAACGGTGGAGAGATCAAGCGGTCTGCCGCCATCGTGGCGAGTTGGGCCCGCTATGCCGAAGGGACCGACGAGCAGGGCAACCCGATCGATGTGGTGGACCGGCTCAAGGACACCGTGATGGCCGCCGCCGCACGCCAGCGCCAGGAGCCGCTGTCCTTCGTTTCAAACCGCGACGTCTTCGGCGACCTGGTGGATGACGAGAGGTTTGTTGCCGCCTACTCCGAGGCCCTGGCCACGCTGCACCAGCACGGAACCAGGGAGGCGCTCCAAAGCCTCGGGGCTTGAAATCACGAGTGGATCCGACCTTGAACCAAGGCTGGGCAGCCGGCGGGGCGCCGGGCTACTCGACCGCGAGCTCCCCGAGCTTGGACCACCCGTCCACCGTGACGTTGATGATGTCCGGAGTCCGGGCCAGGTACGCCGGCAGTTCCGCCGTCGCCCGCTTGAAATGCTCCGACTGCACGTGCGCGCCGCCGGCCTCGTCATCGCGGAACGCCTCGATCAGGACGTAGGTGTTGGGGTCGGCCAGGGAACGGGACCACTCGAAGAACACGCAGCCTTCCTCGGCGTTCGTGTTCTCAGTAAAGTCCCGGGAAATCTCCGGCCACGCGTCGGCGTGCTCCGGCTTGACCGGGAATTTTGCGGTAATGAAGATCATCAGTTTTCCTCTACATGAAAGCTTGGTGAGGGATGGGCGAAACGGGTATCAGGGCACCAGGATGGCGCGGCCACGGACCTTGCCGGCGTCCAGGTCGCTGATGGCCTGCTGGAAATCATCGAGCTTGTACTTCTGGGTGTGCAGTGTGACTGCCCCGCGGGCCGCGAGCGACATGAGGTCCTGCAGGTCGTTGTAGGAACCCACGAGGTTGCCGATGATGTTGATTTCGGAGGAGATGATGTCGATGGTGGGCACGCTGATGTCCTCGCCGTAGCCCACCACGAAGTAGTCGCCGGCCTCCCGGAGCATCGCTATGCCCTCGGACGTCGCGCCGCCCTCGCCCACGAAGTCGATCAGTACCTCGGCGCCCTTGCCGCCGGTGAGGGCGCGCACCTGTTCCACCTGCGTGCCGTCGGCGAGGACCCCTTCGTCGGCCCCGATCGACTTCGCCAGCTCCAGGGCGGCCGGGTTGCGGTCCACCACGATGATCCGGCTCGGGGTTAGGGCCTTCAGCACCTGGATCCCGATGTGGCCCAGCCCGCCGGCGCCAATCACCACGCAGTTGTCCCGCGGCGTCAGCCGCTTGGCCGCCTTCGCCGCGGCGTGGTAGGCCGTCAGGCCCGCGTCCGCCAGGGCCGCCACGTCCGCGGGTTCCAGTGAATCGTCGATCTTCACCACGGACCGGGCGGAGGTGAGGAGGTACTCGGCGTACCCGCCGTGGGTGTCGATGCCCGGGAACCTGCTGCTCTCGCAGTGTACGTCGTCGCCGGAGCGGCACGCGCGGCACAGGCCGCAGGTGATCAGCGGGTGCAGGATCACCTTGTCGCCTTCCTTGACGTTGGTGACTGCGCTTCCGACGGCGTGCACCCACCCCGCGTTCTCATGCCCGATGGTGTAGGGCAGCTGCACCTGGGACTTTTCCGCCCACTGTCCCTCGAGGATGTGCAGGTCCGTCCGGCACACGCCGGCTCCGCCGATCCTGACCACGACGTCCCAGGCCCCGGCCACTTCCGGAATGGGCGCCTCGGTCATCTTCAGGCCTTCGTGGTAGCCGACCACCTGGACGGCTCGCATGGTGTTCATGGGTGGATCTCCTTGACTGTGAACGGAAGCAGGTGGTGATGGTCGGCAGGCTCGGCTCCCTCGGGCCGGTCTGTCTGATCGACGCCGGAGCCGGCGTAGCGTGTCCGCAGCAGGCCGCGGCAGAAGTGCGCATTGCCGTCGATGGAAATGCGGGTGGAGCGCGCCCGCCGCAGCGCCATCGGCACGTTGTCGGGCGCGTAGGGCGTGCCGTCATGGTCCACGAGGACGACGGCGGCAGGTTCCGCCGGCAGCCCAAGCGCCGTCCGCCGTCGTACTAAAGCGTCCTTGGTCCGGCCGGCCGGCAGGTCACCCAGCCGCACCGTCCCGACGCTTTCTTCCGCCAACGTGGGATCGGCGCGCAGCAGTTCGGTGAGGCAGCGCTCCATCGCGGCGGTGTGGGCTTTGCGGCGGAACGTCCACCGCAGCTCCTCCAGGCTGTGCTCGGCCTCGTGGCCGAAGGTGCCCCGGTATCCGGCGTCGGCCGCGAGGCCTGCGTTGATGAGGTCGGAGTCGTGGTGGTCATCGAGTTCAACCATTACCGCCGCCACCCCTGGCAGCGCCGAGACCACGTCCTTGCTGTCGGACGCCATCAGGTAGGCGAAGTTCGGCGAGCAGAATGACGTGGGCAGCCGCAGGTGCAGCAGCACTATCGCGCCCGCCGGGGAGCCGGTGATCTGGAGGGAACGCACGAAGCCCAGATCCGTGATGGGCTCGTCCAGTTCGGGATCCAGCACGGCCCCCAGCGCATGCCGGACGTCCTCTGCTGTCACCGACTCGTCCCGTTGCCGGAGCGTGCGCTCCGTCAACGCCGCCGTCATGCCGCGCCTGCCAGGTCCGCCCGTTCCGGCTGCCGCGGTCCCGTCTTGGTCTCGTCCGCGTTGGGGAGCTGGAGCTCTGCGGGCACCGGGATGTCATACATCTTGGCGGCGTTCAGTCCCAGGATCTTCTTCTTCTGGTTCACGGTGAGCGGGGCGTATTCGGTCATGTCTTCCGGGATCTGGAAGTCAACGAACCGCTCGATCAGCCAGCGGGGTGACCAGATGGCGTAGTCGCTGGAGAACTGGATGCGGTCCTCGCCAATCCAGTAGATGAGCTCGCCCATGATCTGGGCGAAGTACCGCGGCCGCGTGTGCATGAAGGGGATCGCGACGGCGAGGCCGCCGTGGACGTTGGGTTCCTGGGTGGCGATCCAGCAAAAGTCTTCCAGCCGGGGCAGGCCGACGTGCTCCACCACAAAGTTCAGGTCGTTGAAGTCGGAGGCGGCGTGGTCGACGTCGGCGACATCGAAAGCGTCCCGGTCCAGCGGGCGGACGGTGGGGCCCTTGTGGATGTGGATGTTCTTGATGCCGAGCTTGCGGCACTCCTCGAAATACCGGTAGGACCAGGGATCGGAGAGCTTGTACCCGCGGGATTCGCCGCGCCATTCGGCGGTGTAGAGCTTGACCCCCTTGAACTTCATCTTCTCGTGGTCGGCGCGGAGCCGGTCAAGGCCTGCCTCACCCTCCCGGGGGTCATAACAGTGGTTGTACGTGAGCTTGTCCGGGTGCGCGGCGGCCAGGTTGTATGCCTCCTCCACCTGCGCGAAGCCGTTCTTGTAGAACGCGCCGAGATACGCCGGCTGGAAGATCGCGTGATCCACGTAGCCGTCCTGGAACAGGTCCTTCATGAGGCGTTCGCCGCCCTGGTACAGGAATTCCTCGTAGGACCAGTGTTCCTCCTCGGGACCGAGGTTGCGGTGGTAGTCGTAGAAGCAATCAATGAACTGCTTGCCCTGGATATTCCGCTGGTTCTCCGGACGGGCGTCCCACAACGCGACGTGCGCGTCGACGATGAAGTAGTTCTCGCCGTCTTTGCTGTACATATCGTTCTCCTCCCCGCGACTGCCATAGTCGCGACAGGGACGACGCTATGGCCAAACGACCGCCGTCAACCTGTGACCGGTGTCTCATTTTGAGACAGGGCGGCATCGCCTTTTGAAGCACCACGCCGTAATCTCGAATGACCAGGACAAGGAGGGCGGCGATGGTGCCGGACCAGAACGTTCCCGTGCCGCGGCCACCGGCCGGCGGGCCGGGAGGCATGATGACGACTGTCTCAAGACGCCTCCTCGCCTCATGGCAGCGCAGTGAAGAATACGGCGTCTCGGCCGAGGCCATTGATCCCGTCTGGGCCGGGTCGGTGGCCGGTGACTCGCTGTTCTACCAGTGCGGCCAGGAGGTGCTGACCAGCCTGCACCAAACCCTGGCCAACGAGCCTCTGAGCCTGATGCTCACCGACGCCAACGGGCTGGTCCTCAACCGGTTCAGCGGCGACACCTCACTGCTGCGGGCGCTCGACAAGGTCCATCTGGCTCCCGGTTTTGCCTTTTCCGAGCGGGAAGCGGGAACCAGCGGGCTGGGTATGGCGCTTGCGGACCGGACGCCGAGCCTGGTTCGTGCCGAGGAACACTTCAGCGCAAGCCTCCGGACGTACACCTGCGCTGCCGTGCCGGTGATCGATCCCCTCAGTGGACGCCTCGAGGGCAGCGTGAACATCACCACTTGGTCCAAGTCGTCACCGGAGTTGCTTTTGGCACTTGCCCAATCGGCGGCGAGCAACACCGCTGCCCTCATGCTCGCAAAGTCGGGTGGCCACAGGCCGAAAGCGGGACCCAAGGGCGGCGTCTTCCGGGTCCAGCGGGGCCGGGTTGAGCCCGGTGCGGGAACGCTGCGCGCCATGTCCCCGGACTGGACGGAGGCATTGGACCGTGCGGCCTTGGCCCTTGCGGCAAACAGAGTCGTGGCCGCCGTCGGAGAACCAGGCTCCGGGCGCGCCACCTTGCTGGGGCAGGCTATCCGACAGGCGCGCCCCGGGAGCCGCATACTGTGTGCAGCAGCTCCGGAGCCTGAGGACGTAGAGGCGTGGTTGTCGCTCTGGACGCCCGAGCTGACCAAGCCCGATACCGCCGTGATCGTCGAAAACGTTGACCTCCTGCCCGCCTGGGCAGCGCAGGAGTTGAGCACCCGGGCTGCCGCCGCGGTTAAGACATTGCCTGCACCGGCCGGAAGCCCAGCCTCCATTACCTGGGCCATGACCGCGGAGGACCTGGGCGCCGTCCCGCAGCCACTGGCCGCCTCGGTGGAAACCGTGGTGCCGGTGCCTGCCCTGCGCGAACGCCCCACCGATGTAATGCCCCTGGCCAGGTACGCCGCCCGCCAATCGCGTATGCGTGACGTGGATTTCACGGCCGCTGCCGAACACGCGCTGACCGGCTACGGGTGGCCAGGCAACGTGGACGAACTTTTCACCATGGTCAATGACGCGGCCATGCGGACGGAAACCATCGATGTGCGGCATCTGCCCTCCCGGCTTGTGGGACGCGCCGGGCCACACCTCACCCGGATCGAAGCCGTCGAGAGGGACGAGATCATCCGGTGCCTTTCCCGGCCGGGCATCACGGTGGCCGCGGCCGCCAACGAACTGGGACTGAGCAGGGCCACCATTTACCGCCGGATGGCCCGCCTCGGAATTACGGCGCCGAAGTAGGCCCGGTTCGGGTCCCCTTGCCAAAGAGCGGTCAGGCCCCTAGCAGCTCCGCCAGTTCCGTGATGCTTGACGCCACCAGGTCCCAGTCGCCTTGAGGGGCCAGGTCCGCCGACTGGCCGGGGCCGTGTTCGGTGGGGCGGGCGATGAACGCCGTGCCCAGCCCAGCTTCGCGCGCCGCCCGCAGGTCATTGTTATGGGCCGCCGCCAGCATCACCTCACCCGGCTCAAGGTCCAGGAACTCCGTTGTCCGGAGGTAGGCCTGGGGCAACGGCTTGTAGGTGCCCGTCATGTCCGAACCGATGATCACATCCCACGGCAGGCCGGCGTTCCTGGCCATGTCCAGCAACAGTGAGGTGTTGCCATTGGATAGCGGGCCCACGATGTAGTGGCGGCGGATTGCAGCGAGGCCCTCCACGCTGTCCGGCCACGCGGGCAGCCGGTGCCAGGATTTGTTCAGCTCCTCCAGGGTTTCCCTGGGCACCGGTGCCGGTTCGATGCCGTGCTGGCGGAGTGCCTCGTCAAGGTTCTCGCGGTGGAGGGTGTCCAGCTTGGTGAAGCTGCGCTTTCCGGAGCGGATGGCTTCCATGGCTGGCTGGTAGAGGGCCCGCCAGTGGTCGGCGAAGGCCTCGGCGTCGAGCGTATGCGCGTGTGCTGCCGCGAAAGCTGCCACCTCCCTGGCCACACCCGTGCGCCAGTCCACCACGGTCCCGAAGGTGTCGAAGAGGACGGCGCGCACCTGGCGCCGGGTTGACGGTGAACGGTACAGCTGGAAACTCATGTGCGTGTCCCTCCTGCCTGCGGCGCCGGTTAGTCTGGCAGCATGCGAACTGATTTCAGTCCCTCAGCGACGTCCGCCCGTGATTTCTACCGGCTGCTCACCGCTGTGGTGGTGCCCCGGCCCATCGCGTGGGTTTCGAGTGTTTCCCCGGAAGGCATCGACAACGTGGCCCCGCACTCCTTCTTCACCGTAGCGTCAACCAATCCGCCCATCGTGCAGTTCACGTCGGTGGGGGAGAAGGATTCGCTCCGCAACATCACCGCGTCCGGGGAGTTCGTGGTCAACCTGGCCCCGGCCGCACTCCTGGAAGAGGTCAACGCCACCGGCACCAACTTCCCGCCGGAGATCAGCGAGTTCGACGCCGCCGGCCTGACCCGGGAGCCGAGCCTCACCGTGGCCGCGCCCCGGGTCAAGGAATCTCCGGCGGTGCTGGAATGCCGCCTCCACTCCGTGCTGCCGATAGGGGACTCGACCCTGGTTTTCGGCGAAGTCACCCATGCCGCCGTGAGCGAAGAAGTACTCGATGGCAGCCACCCGCGCATCGACCTGCTGGAGCCCCTGGCCCGGCTGGGCCTGGATGAGTGGGGTACCCTCGGCGAAATCCAGGACCTTGGCCGGATCCGGCTGAAGGACTGGCCGGGCGATTTTCGGCCGAAGGACTAGGGCCGGCCGGTTCGCGGTGCCCGTGCAAAGGGAAAGACAAAGGAAAAGGGACGCCCGGCGAGGACGTCCCTTTCCCTTGTCCGCCCGGGGCTCTTAGCCGAGGCCGAGCTGGACGAACACGAACCAGACGAGGAGCGGCACCACACCGATCATGGCGATGGCCCACAGCAGCAGGGCTCGGAAGAACATCCGCTCGTCCTTGGGCTGGGCGCTGGCCATCAGCAGGGCCCCGCTGGTGGACATGGGGCTGACGTCAACCACGGAGGAGCTGATGGCGATGGCCGTCACCACTCCCACGGGGGTGAGCAGCGGGTCCATGGCGATGGGAGCGACCACGGGGCTGATGACGCCGAGGGTTCCGGTGGTGGAGGCGAAAGCTGACACGATGGCCACCACGTAGCTGGCGATCAGCGCAGCGAGGGAGCTGTTGCCCAGGCCCGCGATGCCTTCCTGGAGTTCCTTCAGCGCGCCCATCTTCTCCAGCATGCCCACGTAGGTGACGATGCCGGTGACCAGGATGATGGCCGACCACGGCATGCTTTCCACCGCCGGCTTCTGCACGTTGGAGTCCAGGACGATCAGGACCGCGGCGATGACCAGCGAGGCGACTCCCACATCGAGTCCCAGGACGGTGGTGAGCACCAGCAGGGAGGCGATGCCCACCAGCGTGAGGATACGCATGGGGGTTGCGGCCACCTTCACCGGGCCGGTTTTGGTTCCGGTGGCCACAATGGTCTGTGCCGGTGCGGTGAGGACGGCCGTTCCGGCGCCGCCGGGACCCGAAACACTGCCGCTTGAGGGGGCGTCAGCGCCGTCGTCGTTCTTCATGGCATTGCCGCCGTCCGCCTGACGCGCCTCCGCCCTGGCTGCCCGGCGCTTCATGATGGCCTGCACCAGGGCGTAGGCGATCACGGCCAGGATGGCGTTGAAGATGAAGCAGTACGCATAGAGCTTGAAGGAATCGCCAGAAGCGCCGGCACCGTCCAGCATTTTGTTGCCCAGGACGCCGAAGGGGTTGACGGGAGAGAACGCGCCGGCGTTCGCGCCCTGGACGATGACCAGGCCCATGGCCAGGGTGCTGATGCCGAACCGCGCGCCCAGTGCCAGGCCCACCGGGGCGACGATGGCGATGGCGGCCGGCGTGAAGGCGCCGGCGGAAGCCAGGGCTGCGGTCAGCAGGAACATCAGGATGGGGACCAGGATTTTCCGGTCGCCGGCGAGCCGTTCCGCCCAGTACGCGAGCAGGTCGATGGTGCCGTTGATCCGCACGATGGCGAAGAGCAGGGTGGCGCCCACCAGGATGAAGAACAGTCCGGCGGGGAACTGTCCGATGACATCCTTGATGGACATCCCGGCCAGGAGGGTGCCCACGCCGAACGCGGCGACCGTGGCCAGCAGCCCGGCGTTGATCTTGGTGAAGGAACCGACGGCGAAGGCCGCCACCAGCACCAGGAACGCGATGAGGGAGAGCGACATGGTGCCCGCCGCCTATGCGTTCGTCTGAGCGGGGACGCCGGCGCCGGACAGCAGGCTGCCCGCTCCGGTGATGGCGGGCTGGTGGCCCAGGGCCTTGAGGATCTCGTAGGTGGTGGCCGTGGCCGCCGTGATAACCGGAAGTCCCAGCTCGTCCTCCACTGCCTGGACCGCGGCGAGCGACGGCATCTGGACACAGGCGGACAGGACGACGGCGTCTGCGCCTTCGCGCTGCAGGCTGCGGGCCAGTGCGGGCAGGTTCTGCGGGTCAAGGCAGCCAACCTCGAGGTTGTCCGCAACTTCGAGGCTGATGGCGTCCAGCACCGTGATGCCCGAGCCCTCGATGTAGTCCACCACCATCTTGGTCAGCGGCTTCATGTAGGGGGTGATCATGGCGACCTTCCGGGCGCCAATTTCGTGCAGGGTCCGGACCAGGGCGCCGGCGCTGCTGGTGACCGGGGCCGGGTGTCCGTTGCCGGCGGCGGCGTCGGCGATGACCTTTTCGGAGCCCTCGTGGGCTTCGGGGCCCTGGGCCATGACGGCCACCAGGCAGGCGTAGGCGATGACGTCCACGTCGGCGTCGGAGACCGCTTCGGCGCACTGCGCTGCCTTGCCCACCATGGCCAGCAGTTCTTCCCTGGTGACCTTCTTCATGCCGGCGCGGGCGGAGTGGAAGGTGTACTTGTGGCCGGTGGCCTCGGCCTGGCGCCGGAACAGTTCCGGCAGTTCGGTCTCCATGGTGGTGTTGGAGCTGGGGACGATCAGTCCAACCCGGCTCATCCCGGGGCGCTTGGGCTCGGGGGCTGTTTCACAGGTGATTGCGGGGGTGCTCATGGATTCTCCACGTCGTTGTGTTGGGGATTTGCGAGTAAACCCATAAAGTGGGTTCTAATCCCATGATGTGGGTCACCCTGATGGGATGTCAAATGGATCACATGCTGGGGCGGCTCCCTGCTCACTAAGCTGGAGGCTGGCGGAAACAGATTGAAAGGGTGTTCGGACAGTGGCGAAGGAACCGGGAGCTGGGGCCTCGCCCCTGTTGGTCCTGCATAAGGTGGCGGAGATTCTGGACTGCTTTTCGGTAGAGGAGCCCGAGCCGACGCTGCAGCAGATCATCCGCAAAACCGGGCTGCCGTCCAGCACCTGCCAGCGGTTGGTCCAGAACATGCTCCGCGAGGGATTCCTGGACCGCGACGGCGACCGGTACCGGATCGGTATCGGCCTGGTCCGCTGGGCTACCCCCGGGACGTTCGGGCTGGACGTGGTCCGGCTGGTGAAGCCGGTCCTGCAGCAGCTGCGCGACGAAACCGGCGAAACTGCCTGCCTGTACGTCCGGGACGGGGCGTTCCGGACCATCGTTGCCGTGGCCGAGACGCGGCACGTGGTGATGCGGCCGTTCATGGTGGGCATGGTCATGCCGCTGCACGCCGGCGCCCCCGGCAAGATTTTCCTGGCATTCGACCCCGGAGCCTGGGATGCCTTGGACCAGCAGGGGCTCGAGGGCTTTACGGCCGATACGCCGGTGTCAATGGAGACGCTCAGGCAGCAGACGGCCGTTGCACGCGAGCAGGGTTTCTTTGCGGCCTTCGGGGAACGCAACCAGGACGTGGGCTCCATCAGCGCGCCCGTTTTCGACCATACTGGACGGCTTGCATGCGCCGTGGGCCTGGGGTTCCCTACCCAGCGGATCGGGCCTGCCGACGTTGAACGGCTGGGGCCGGTGGTGGCCCGGGCGGGACTGGAAGCCAGCCGTGCATTGGGGTACGACAGCAGTCAAGCCGCCGGGTGACCGGCTAGGACTGGAACTGCTGCATCACCGATAGGTGCCCGGCCCGGGCCGGAACCAGGCACTTGGCCAGGTAGAACGGCCGGTTGGCGTTCCGGACGTACTGCGTCAGGACCAGCACCGGGTCCGACTGGCGCAGCTCCAGCAGCTTCGCCCCGCTGGGCCCCACCTGGCTGACGCTGATCTGGCACTCGCCCGGCCCGGCCAGCCTGCCCAGCTGCTTGGTGAGCGCGGCAAGCAGGGTGGCGCCGCCGTCGTCCTCTATCTCAAGGGGCGCGGCGGCACCCTTGCCGACGCTGACCGGCTGGGCGGTGACGTTTTCCTGCAGGTGGGCGATGGCCTCGCCGTCACGGATCAGGACGGATTCCCAGAGCCAGCAGTCGGTGCCCGGCTCGACGCCGATGCCCTGGGCGACAAATTCGGAGGCCGCCTGCCGGACCACCTGGATGCGCTTGACCTCCAGCGTCTGGCCGGGGCTGGCGAGGACGTCCTCGAAGGGCTGGATGCGTTCGATGCCGATGCGGGGGAGTGTGTCCGAGACGAAGCGTCCGACGCCGCGCCTGGCTCTGATGAGCCCGTCTTCCTCGAGCAGCATGAGGGCTTCGCGGACCACGGTGCGGCTGACCTTCATGTCCGTGCCGAGTTCGGTTTCGGTCGGGATCATGGAGCCGGGCGTGAGGAGGCCGTTGCGGATCGCTTCGGCGATCCGCGAGTACACGGCGACGCGCAGGGGAGCGCCGGGCTGGGCGGCCACCGGCTGGGACAGGAACCGGACGGCGTCCTGGTGCACGTTTAGCCTCGCTTTTCCTGTTGCTGGTGTGGGATTCCAGCCTACTTCAGCGTCTGATCCGTTTGTTGGACAAGCGGCATCCGCAGGTCTTAGCGCTGCTGGTACCAGTGCGTGTGGAGGACGACGGCGGGAGGCAGGTGCCGCCGTCGTCCCCCTCCTACTTGGGGGAGGTGGCCTGGCGGGCGCTGTCGCGGACAACAAGGGTGGGCGCGATCGGGGTGCGGTCCACCTCCCGCCCTTCCATGGCACCAAGGAGCACTTCCATGCTCATGAGCGCTAACGCCGTGAAGTCCTGGCGAACAGTGGTCAGGGGAGGCAGGAAATAGTCTGAACCTTCGATGTCGTCGAAACCCACCACGCTCACGTCGTCCGGGACCCTGATCCCATTTTCAGCGAAGGCCCGTATCAGCCCGAGAGCCGTGTGGTCGCTGGCGGCGAAGATCGCATGGGGCACCTTCTGTTCCCGCACGAGTTGGAGCGCGGTCTCGTAAGCCCACCGGGGGCTCCAATCGCCTTCGAGGCACAGCCCTGGTGTAAGCCCGGCGTCGCGCAGCGCGGCTTCCCACCCGCGTTTGCGGACCCGGCCGTCGAACCAGTCCATGGAGCCGGCGAAGTGCGCGATGTCGGTGTGGCCGAGGTCTATCAGGTGCTGGGTGGCCAGCCGTGCGCCCAACTCCTGGTTCTCTGAGTATGAGAAGACGTTGGGAGTCGATGATGCTCCTGCCGCGATCATCTCCACCGGTACGCGGCACGAGGCATTCCATACGGCTGCCGCCATCTCCACCACGGGGGCGATGACGATGATTCCCCCCACGCCGGTATCGTCCAGGGTGTCCAGGGCGGCCTGGACCGACTCTCCGTAGGGCCGCTCAACGCTGATGACGGTTGTGGCGTAACCCTTCCTGCGTGCAATGTTCTCGAGGGCCATGAGCGTCCCCACCGGGCCGAACCGCGGGGAGCCGTCGGAAAGTATGCCTATGGAGGTGGACCGGCTGGTGACGAGCGCCGTGGCGGCCCGGTTCCTGCGGTACCCGATGTCCTTGATCACCTGCAGGACCCGTTGCCGCGTTGCCGCACTCACGTCCGGTGCGTCGTTGAGGACCCGCGAGACTGTGCCGAAGGAGACGCCGGCCATGCTCGCCACGTCGTTGATGGTGGGCTTCCGGCGCCGTGAGGCTTCCGGCATTCTCCCGTTCGCCTCACGGGGAACAGTTGTGCCTGCCATGCCCACTCCTGTCTTGCACGTTGGTTGGAATCTTTCGGGTTCCGTGCCTTTCGATCTTACGTCGGACCGTACCCCCGTATCCGTTGGAATAACTGTCCATGTGACCGTTGACACGTAACACCGTAAACGTTTACGATGATGTCCGTAAACGTTTACGAGCGCTTCGTGAACGTTTACGCAGCCACACATTTCAATGAAGAAAGGGAGCGCGATGCCCGACACGATCGTCCACGCACTCGCGCTCGATCCGAACGCCGGACTTCGGGATGCCGACCAAACCCAGTGGGCAAATCTCGAAGTGCTCCTGAAAGAGGCGGCGCCCGGCGATCTGGCAGCTGCTGTCCGCACCTTTGTCTCCGCCGGCTCTTCGGCAGTTGTCGGAGTCTTCGACGAGGACCGCCTCTGGGCAAGCCTGGTGGTCTCCGTCGACAACTCGGGCAAACCCGCGTCCGCGTCCACCATTCCCGGCCCGGTCCGGGAAGCGGGCGAAGACATGACGAAGGCGGCCAACGAAGCGGTGAAGTGGGTTCAAGCCCACCACGGACCGTGTTCCCTGGGCTTCTTCGTCGACAAAATACACGCAGAGGCGCTGCTGGCAGCTTCAGACAAGGCCACTGCCGTCCGCACAGCCTCGGCCTCCGGCGGGCTCGTCCTGTCCCCGGTTCCGCCGGCCCTGGCTATAGCCCTCGCCTGAACCATCCCAGGCATCCACCCCACCCATCCCAAGCACTGGAGAACAATGATGATCCGCAGGCTTCCCCTCGTGGCCCTTGCCGCAGTCCTGTCCCTTTCGGTCGCGTCCTGCAGCAGTTCGACCACGGCCACGTCCAATGCTCCCGACGCCGGTGTGTCCAGCAAGGCCCAGCAGGCCCTTGACCAGATCAAGGGACAGGTCCTGAGCAAGGGGCCCAACGGCGAGACGCCCTCGCCGGCGTCCGCAGCAGACCTCACTCCGGACGAGATCCAAAAGGTCAAGGCGCTCAACGCCAAGGCAGCCATTGTGATGCACTACGGCGGCAACGACTGGGCCAACGCCCAGATCAACGGCCTAAAGTCCGAGTTTGAAAAGCTCGGCATCAAAGTCATCGCCACCACCGACGCGAACTTCAAGCCGGACAAGCAGGTCTCGGACATCGAGACGGTCATGTCGCAGAACCCGAACGTCATCGTCTCGATCCCCACGGATCCCGTGGCTACGGCCTCCGCATACAAGAAAGCCGCGGCTGCCGGCACCAAGCTCGTCTTCATGGACAACGTCCCCCAGGGACTGACCGCCGGCCAGGACTATGTCTCTGTCGTTTCTGCCGACAACTACGGCAACGGCGTCGTCTCCGCCCACCAAATGGCTAAGGCGCTCGGTGGCAAGGGGAAGATCGGGCTTGTCTTCCACCAGGCCGACTTCTTCGTTACCAAGCAGCGCTACCAGGGATTCAAAGAAACGATTACGAAGGAATACCCGGACATCAAGATCGTCGAGGAAAAGGGAATCGCCGGCCCTGACTTCGCTGGAGATGCCCAGGCAGCTGCGAACGCCATGCTCAGCAAGTACGCCGACCTGTCCGGAATCTGGGCGGTCTGGGACGTTCCTGCAGAAGGTGTCATGGCTGCCGCCCGGGCCGCCGGCCGGCCTGACCTGAAGATTGCCACGGAAGACCTTGGCAAGAACGTGGCCATTGCCCTTGCCAAGGACGAACTCGTCGTCGGCCTTGGAGCGCAGGTTCCGTTCGACCAGGGTGTCACGGAAGCGCGGCTGGCCGCCGGGGCGCTCATCGGCAAGAAAGCACCCGCTTATGTGGCGCTGAGCGCCCTTCCGGTTGACCACTCCAACGTCCTGGATGCGTGGAAGCAGGTCTACCACGAGGACGCCCCGAAGGACATCCAGGACTCCTACAAGAAGTAGGCAAGAACCGGCGGTGCGGGGGTCCGCCCCCGCACCGCGCCGAAAGGGCAACGATGAATACCGCAGACAATGTCGTCGAGATGCGCTCAATATCAAAGAGCTTCAACGGCGTTCCCGTATTGAAAGACGTCAGTTTCGATGTCCGCAAGGGTGAGGTCCACGCGCTGGCGGGCGGCAACGGCGCCGGGAAGTCCACGCTCATGAAGATCCTTCAGGGCGTGTACCAGGCAGACGCCGGCACAATCCTTATTGGAGGCAAGCCGACCGCCATCAACTCGATCCAGGACGCGAAGGCCGCCGGGATCGGAATGGTCTTCCAGGAGTTCAGCCTGGTACCGAGCCTGACCGTTGCGCAGAACATTTTCCTCGCCGCCGAACCGCTCGGCAAGGGCGGGCTCATCGACGATCGTGCTGCGGTGCGCCGTGCCAAGGAAGTTTTCAGTGAGATGGAAGTCGACGTCGACCCGCGCGCCGGGGTCGCACGGTTAGGCACCGCATACTGGCAACTGACGGAGATCGCCAAGGCACTCGCCCAGAATGCCCAGGTGCTCATCATGGATGAGCCCACCGCCAGCCTTGCCCGGCATGAGTCCGAAGCGCTCTTCGAACTGATCGACCGCCTCAAAGAGCGTGGCATCTCAATCATCTACATTTCCCACCGCATGGACGAGGTGTACAGGCTCGCGGATCGGATCACCATCCTCCGCGACGGCCGCCACCTCCTTACCGCGCCGCTGACGGACGTCACCCCCGAACAGATCGTGGAAGGCATCGTCGGCAAGAAGATCGAGGGCCAGCTTTCCTATCGTGCGCGTGACCATGTGGCCCACGACGGGGCGCCGCTGCTGGAAGTCCGGGGGCTTAACGCGGGGCAGCGGGTGCGGGACGTTTCGTTCGCGCTCCGGCCTGGCGAAATCCTCGGCCTGGCAGGGCTGATGGGCAGCGGACGAACCGAGCTCGCCCGTGCTCTCTTTGGCATTGACAAGCTGGACAGCGGTGAAGTCCTCCTGCGGGGCAAAAAGGTCAACCTTGGGTCTCCGCAGCAGGCCATCAACGCTGGAGTTGCCCTTATCCCGGAAGACCGCAGGGCCCAGGGCCTGGTGTTGGAGCACTCCGTCCAGGACAACCTGCTGCTTCCCCTCCTCGGCCAGATCCAGCGGGGACCCCTCCTGGACGGCGCGAAGGGGAAGGAATTGTCCTCGTCACTGATCAAGAGGTTCGCTGTGAAGGTAGCCCATCCCCACCGCCCGGTGCGGCTTCTCTCGGGCGGCAACCAGCAGAAAGTGGTCATCGCCAAGTGGCTGGGCACCGATCCGGACATCCTGATCCTTGACGAGCCAACGGCCGGCGTCGACATCGGCACCAAAAGCGAAATCCTCGACATGATCCGTGAGCTGGCAAGTGCGGGCAAGGCCGTCATTGTCATCTCCTCCGAGTACCCCGAACTACTCGCGGTCAGCGACCGCGTCCTCGTCCTTAAGGACGGCTCCATCATCCGCGATATCCCCCGCAGCGAGATTGCTGACGAGGAGTATCTCCAACTTGCAGTGCAGGGAGTCTGAAAAGTGAGCAAGGCAAACACCATCGCGCCGCGGGATACCGCGGCACCCCGTAATTTCGGCACTATCCTCAAGGAACTGGACTGGCGGCGCTACGTCATCTACATCGGCTTCGTCGTTGTCTTCCTCTTCTTCGCCGTTCTGCTCCGCGACCAGGGCTTCCTGTCGCCGAACAACCTGCTGAACATCTTCCGGCAGACCGCCACCATCACCGTCATCGCCGTCGGTATGACGTACGTGATCGCGTGCGCAGAAATCGACCTGAGCGTCGGATCCGTGGCGGGCCTGTCCAGTGTGTGCACTGCGATGGCGCTCTCCCAGTGGGGCCTGGTGCCCGGCATCCTCGCCGGCCTCGCTGTCGGTCTCGTCGTCGGATCGATCAACGGCGCCCTGGTCAGCCTCCTGGGCATCCCGTCCTTCCTGGTGACACTCGGCATGCTGGGCATAGCCGTCGGCGTTGCCCAGTGGATCACGGCGTCGGCGCCCCAGCCCATCCTCAACGACACGTTCAACATCGTGTTTGGATCCGGCAACTTCGGTCCTGTTCCGGGCCTGGTGGTTTGGAGCGCCATCTTCGTGGCCATCGGCGCCGTCGTGCTGAACCGCACCAGGTTCGGCCGCCAGGTCCTGGCCACAGGAGGCAACCGCAACGCCGCGGAGTTCACCGGCATCAATACCAAGCGCATTAAGTTCCAGGTGCTCCTCATCTCGGGCATGGTGGCAAGCGTCGCCGGCATGCTCTACGCGGGCCGGCTGCAGTCCGGACGGTTCCAGTGGGGAGCAGGAGACGAACTCTCCGCCATCGCCGCCGTCATCCTGGGCGGAACCAGCCTCTTCGGCGGGTTCGGCTCCATCATCGGCACGCTCTTCGGCGCCCTGCTGATCGGCCTGATCAACAACGGGCTGATCCTCGCCGGACTCGACAGCAGCCAGCAGCAGGTGGTCCGCGGCGCGATCATCATCCTGGCCGTCGCCCTCGCCCGGAAGAAGTAGCACCCGTGACTTCCCAGCTACGGGCCGGAATCATCGGAACAGGATTCATGGGCTCTGTTCACGCCCATGCGGTCCGCGCAGCAGGCGGTGAGGTCGTCGCAGTCGCCGGGAGCAGCCAGGCTTCCGCCGAAGCCGCAGCACCCGCTCTCGGCGCCCGAACCGCAGCCGAATCGCCCGAAGCACTGATCGCACGGGCAGATGTAGATGTCATCCATATCTGCACCCCGAACGCCACCCACGCCGACCTTGCCCGCAAGGCCATTGCGGCAGGAAAAGCAGTCATCTGCGAAAAGCCACTGGCCACGAACGTTGGGGACGCGTTGGAACTGACAACCCTGGCGGCGCAGGCCGGGGTCGTCACCGGCGTGCCCTTCGTCTACCGGTTCTATCCGGCCGTCCGCGAGGCCCGCGACCGCATCCAGCGCGGCGACGCCGGCCGGCTTTGGCTCCTGCACGGCTCCTACCTGCAGGACTGGCTGGCCGGCGCGGAAGCCACGAACTGGCGGGTCGATTCAACGATCGGCGGAGCGTCCAGGGCGTTCGGCGACATCGGCGTCCACTGGTGTGACCTGATGGAGTTCACCACCGGACACAGAATCACCAGGCTTGTGGCCCAGACCAGCAGGGCATACGACGAACGCGAAACCGGCGGCCGGTTGTCCTCCGTCGCTACCGAGGACGGCGCCACGCTCCTGTTCGAGACGGACAAGGGTGCCACCGGCTCCGTGGTGGTCAGCCAAGTCAGTCCCGGCAGGAAGAACCGACTCTGGTTCTCCTTCGACGGAACCGAAGCGTCATTCAGCTTCAACCAGGAACGGCCCGACACCCTGCACGTCGGCCGCAGCGACTCAAGTTCCGAGATCCCGGTCGGCCCGCAAACACTCACGACGCCGGGCGGCCGGCGCTACGCCAAACTTCCCCCGGGCCACCCCCAGGGTTACCAGGACAGCTTCAACGCGTTCGTCGCGGACGTGTATGCGGCCGTCCACGGCCAGGAACCGGACGGCATGCCCACCTTCCGGGACGGCCTACGGGCAGCCCTCCTTACGGATGCAGTCGTAACCTCGGCCGCGCACCAGACCTGGGTCGAGGTTCCGCAAACGGACAACCTCACCGGATCACTCACCTCTTCCCCCGCAGCTGAAAGGCAGAAGCAATGAAACTCGGTTACTGTTCCATCACCTGGGGCGGCGTCGTCGGCCACCCGCAAGGTGTGACGAGCGTGAAGGACCTTTTCTACATGACCCACGGGTCCATGCAGCAAGCGGTCCAGGACATCGCCTCCGTTGGCTATCAGGGCGTGGAGATGTTCGACGGCAACCTGGCCGAATACGCCGACAAGCCCGAAGAACTTAGAGAGATCCTCAGCAGCAACAACGTCGAGCTGACCAGTGTCTATACCGGCGCGAACTTCATCTACGCTGACATCCTTCCCGACGAACTGCACCGGATCCACCGTGCCGCCGAACTGGCTGCCAACTTTGGAGCAGAACGGCTGGTAGTGGGAGGCGGGGCACGCCGCGCCGCCGGAACCACTGACGAGGACTACCACCGCCTCGGCGAGGCTCTGGACAGCGTGACGGACATCGCGGAAAGCTTCGGCCTGTCGGCAAGCTATCACCCGCACCTAAGCACCATTGTCGAAAGCCCGGAGGAACTGGACAGGCTCATGCCGCTCACCCGGATCGGCTTCTGCCCGGACACCGCACACCTTGCAGCCGGCGGAGCGGACCCGGCCGCAGTGATCCGGAAGTACCCCGACAGGATCCGGCACGTCCACCTCAAGGACTTCCAGAAGGACCCTTTCAATTTCCTGCCGCTTGGACAGGGCGGGCTCGACTTCCCCGACATCATCGCAGCCATCCGCGAGAGCGGCTATGACAGCTGGCTCATGGTCGAACTCGACAACTACGACGGTGACCCCCGGGAAGCCGCGGCCCTCAGCAAGAAGTACCTCGAAAAGCTCCTCTCTCACTAATTTTTCAACCGCGGGGACTGCCACAGACGGCAACTGCCCCGCCTTCCGGAAGGAACACGATTCACATGCAGAACCTCAACGTCGGCCTCATCGGAGGCGGCTTCATGGGCAAGGCCCACTCGCTGGCTTACGCCGCCATGCCCATGTTTTTCTGGCCCGCACCAGCCATGCCGGTCCGAAAAGTCATTGCCGAAGCCGATGATGACCTGGCCTCGGAAGCGGCCCGCCGCTTCGGCTTCGAAAACTCCACCTCAGACTGGCGCAGCATCATCGATGATCCGGACATCCACGTCGTCGACATCGCCACGCCAAACCACCTCCACGCCGAGATTGCCATTGCCGCCGCCGAAGCAGGCAAGCACATCATCTGCGAAAAGCCCCTGGCGCGTACGGGCGAAGAATCCAAGGCGATGTACGACGCAGTCAAAGACAAGAACCTCGTCCACATGGTCGCCTTCAACTACCGGCGGACTCCGGCCGTTGCACTGGCAAAGAAATACATCGAGGAAGGGGCCATCGGACAGGTCCTCAACTTCCGGGGCACCTACCTGCAGGACTGGAGCGCCGACCCCAACTCCCCGCTCTCCTGGCGTTTCCAGAAATCCATCGCAGGCTCCGGCGCCCTCGGCGACATCGCAACGCACGTCATTGACATGGCCCGCTACCTTGTCGGGGAGTTCAGCGCCGTCAACGCCCTGCTGTCCACCTGGATCCCCGAGCGGCCGCTCCAAGCCGGAGGTGCTGACGCGCTCGGCACGGTACGCGGCGGAGAAGGCCCCCGTGGCCAGGTCGACGTGGACGACGAAGTCATGACCATGATCCGCTTCGCCAACGGTGCCGTGGGTTCCGTGGAAGCAACCCGCAACGCCCACGGCAGGAACAACTACATCACCTTCGAAATCCACGGAACCGAGGGCAGCATCGTCTTCAACTATGAGCGGCGCGACGAACTGCAGGTCTGCTTCGCGTCCGACCAGGCCGACCGCCGCGGATTCCGCACCGTCTACACCGGGCCCGCACACCCCCACGGAGATGCACTCTGGCCCATCCCTGCGCTCGGCATTGGATACGGCGAAACCAAGATCATCGAGGCCTACGACTTCTTCAAGGCCATCGCGGAAGGCGGCAGCGTAAGCCCGAACTTTGCCGACGGATATCAGGTAGCCCTCATCGACGATGCAATTGTCGAGTCGGCGGCAAAAGAATCCTGGGTCGACGTTCCGCAGATCAACGCATGACGTAAGGGGAGGGGCGGCGACGAATCCGCCCCTCCCGCAAGCCCAGGACCACCCGAGGACGAAAAATGCCACACACAACAGTCAGCCACGACGAAACGCAAGTCTGGTTAATGCCGGTGTTCACCGCAAAAGCAGGGCACGAAGCCACGCTGCAGGAAGCACTCCTCGGACTGCAGTCGCTGAGCCGAAAGGACACCGGCTGCCTGGAATATACGGTCTTCGCAGACGATCAAAGGCCAGGTACGTACTTCCTCATTGAGGGATGGGCCCGCCGCGGGGACCTGGAAGCCCACAACGAGGAAGTCCATGTTAAGGACTTCGTGGACGGGGTGCAGTCCCTGCTGGCCGTACCCTTCTCCGTATCTCCGATTACGCCCCTGGTCTGATACCCGCCAACGTGGGGGAGGACGACGGCGGGACGTAAGTGCCGCCGTCGTCCTTCCCCTTCCTTCGCTGTGGAGCGCCGTTGTAGTGTCGTGCCGTGATCGTCCCAGATACGTCCCAGGATGCCGCGGCGGTCGCGGACCACTACGACGAGCTCGATCCCATTTACCGCCAGGTGTGGGGGGACCATGTTCATCACGGGTTGTGGGCGACGGGCCGCGAGACAGCCGAAGAGGCCGTCGAGGCGCTGGTCGACGCCGTCGCCGACCGGCTGAACCTGGAGCCGGGCCAGGAGAGCGTGGATATCGGCTGCGGCTACGGTGCCACCGCACGGCGGCTCGCCATGACCCGCAAGGTCCGCGTTACCGGCTTCACGCTGTCCGCTGAGCAGGGCACCTATGCCGCCGCCCATCCCGCGCCGGGTGTGGACATCCAGGTGCGTGACTGGCTCTTCAACGGGCTGCCCGATGCCTCGGCCGGTGCGGCATGGGCGATTGAGTCAAGCGAGCACATGGTCGATAAGCCCGGCTTCTTCGCAGAAGCGCACCGAGTGCTGGCGCCCGGCGGCCGGTTGGTCGTTTGTGCCTGGCTCGCTGGGACCGATGCCAGGGGCTGGAAGGTCCGGCACCTGCTTGCGCCGATCTGCCGGGAAGGGCGCCTGCCCTCGATGGGCACGCGCGAGGAGTACGAGGCGATGGCATTGGCGGCGGGCTTTGCGGTCAGGGACTACGAGGATGTCAGCCGCCGCGTTGCCCGCACCTGGGTAATCTGTGCCGCCCGGCTGATGAAGGCCTTGCTCGTCGATCCGAAGATCCGTCGACTCGCCCTTGGCGCCCGGAACCGTGACTCCTTTTGGAGCATTCCCCGCATGATCCTGGCCTACCGCACCGGCACGATGCGCTACGGGATATTCACGCTTGCGAAGGTTAAGCCAGCCTGATCGCAAGCCCGATCGACGGACTGCCTCAGGGCAGTGGCTGCCGTTCGCCCACGCTGCGTGCACGCGTGTCTGCCCATGTCGTTTAGGGGTTTCGTTCTTTGGCAGACGCAGCGTTCCCGTCCGGCAGGAGGTTGGCCCCCAGGGTCCTGGCCATGAACACCCCGAAGCGCTCCGCGGTCCAGCCGCGCTTGAGGACAAGGGTCTCGTAGAGCTCAGCCGAGGTGCTCATGAAGAAGACGTCGGCCACCTCCTCCGCGGTCAGGCCCGGGCGCAGGAACCCCCTTCCGAGCACCTGGTGCGCGTTGTGCAGCATGCGCTGGTACCGCTCGTCGTCCACATCGCGCAGGAGTGCGGCCATATCCTGGTCCCCGCTCGCCGCGGCGTCCCTGATGAGCAGGTAGACGGGGGAGCCCAACGGGCTGACCTCGGCGATGAACCGGCCGAACTGCTCCATGAGTTCGCGGGGATCGGTGACCGTGGCCTGGGCGCGGTCCGACCGTTCCTCAGCCGGGGGACCGCCTGCTCCCAGCAGACTCTGTGCGTAGATGGCCCGGACAAGCCCCGGCTTTCCGCCGAACCCCTTGTACACGGATTCCTTGGAGACGCCGGCGGCGTGGGCGATGGCCGCGATAGTGGTCCGGCCGTACCCGTGGGCCAGGAACAGCTCGCGCGATTGGGCCAGCACCCGCTTCCTGGACTCCTCGGCCGCCTCCTGCCGGCGGCGGGCATCGTAGCTGCGGGGGCGGGGCGGCGCACCGTTGACTGCGGGTCCCATCGGGCTTATGCTCCTTGTATCAGTTAGATACAGCTAACTGTATCAAATTCAGCGATCCAGCCTCTCCGCCTCCCGCGACGGAAACTAAGGAGCAGATCATGGACGCTTCAGGAATCGAGCGCGTCCCCGAAGGCCCAGTGCGGCGTATGCTGGCCGCGGCCAACCGCCATGACCTTGAGGCCATGGTGTCTGAATTCGCGGAGGACTACAGGAACACCACCCCCGTCCACCCCGCCCGCAGCTTTACCGGCTCCGCGCAGGTCCGGAAGAACTGGACGGCGCTCTTTGCCGGTCTGCCGGATCTCACCCTCACCGTCCACGACGTGGCCACAGGGCCGGATGGCAAAGTCTGGATGGAATGGAGCAACCGCGGCACCCGGCCGGACGGGTCCGTACAGCGTGCTGCCGGGGTCTCCATCCTCACCGTCCGCGGCGACAAAATCGCCGCAGCCCAGTTTTACCTTGAACCCGTGGACCAGGATTCCGGCGACGTGAACGTTGCCATCAGCGAGGCAGTCCATGGGGCAGTTGGAGGTGACCGGTCATGATCCTGGTGGTCGGCGGCACCGGCCGCCTCGGCCGCGCCGTGGTTTCCCTGCTCCTTGCCGCCGGGCAGCAGGTCCGCATCATGGCCCGGGGCAAGTCCCAGCCCTTCCCCCGAAAGATGAGCGACGGCGTCGAGCTCCTCCGCGGGGACCTCGGCTCAGACGCGGACTGCCAGCAAGCGGTGGCTGGCTGCGATGGGCTGGTGTTCGCGGCTTCAGGATTCGGGGTCAAGGACTCGAACCCGCGGACGGTGGACCGCGACGGCGCCATCCGGCTGGTCCGCGCGGCGGCCGCGGCCGAAGTGAAACATGTGGTGATGATGTCCATGCATGGTGCTGCCGCCGACGGGCCTATCGACTTCCTGCGCTGCAAGGCTGCGGCCGAGGATGCGGTGCGCTCGTCCGGCGTGCACTGGACGATTGTCCGGATCGGGGCCCTCCTGGAACAGCGGCTTGAGACCATGACGGCCCCGCTTGAATCGAAGGGCAAGGTGCCGGTGTTCGGCTCGGGATCCGCCCCCGTGACCTATACCTCGGTCCGGGACGCCGCCGCCGTCGTGGTCCGTGCCCTCCGCGACCCGGCGCTTCGGAACCGCGTCATCGAGTGGGGCTCGCACACGCTGACCGGCAACCAGCTTGCGGAGGCTGTGCTTGCCCGGGCAGGCCATGGAAAGGTTCAGCGCGTTCCGGCGGCCGCCCTGCGGGTGCTGTCGGTGGCGGCCAAGCCGTTTTCACCGTTCCTGGCCAGGGTGGCAGGGGCCGGTATCTGGGAGGAATCGGGGACGGCTGCTTTCGAGTTTGGCCAGGCGCGCTCCGAGTTTCCCGACATTCCCGTCGCCGGGCTGCAGCAGGTGCTTGAGGAGTCCGGCGCGTTGGGAACTTCGACGTAGGCGCATGTGCGCCATCCGTGCAGTAAGGCAGGGTTACGCGGCTTAGGGGCGGACTGGTGTGGCCGCTTCGTTTCCGAGCACCGTTGTCCACGGGTTGGCGGTCCACTCCGTGACCACGCCGTTGAGGACGTAGGGGTCGGCGGCTGCAAAAGCTTTGGCGGCTTCCACTGCGTTTTCGCCGGTGAAGATCAACAAGCCTTTAAAGGGGACTTCGCCAACGGCGCCGCCCAGCAGGAGCTCGCCGCGTTCGACTGCCTCCCACCCCGCCCGGAGGTGGTCTGCGCGGTACTGTTCGCGGCTTTCGAGGTAGTCGTCTGCGTAGGTGTATTCCAGCACGGCGTGCATGCGCGTCTCCATATCGTTCAGGGGTTTCGTTCGTTGTAGAAATAGCCTACCCACCGGGACTTACCCGGAAACGGAGGCCACCTCAACCTGTACCCCCGCGTCCCGGAAATTCTGCACCTGCTCGGGATCGGCGCCGTCGTCCGTCACCAGGGTCCAGGGGAGTGCCAGCCGCGCCCAGGCGTGGAACGGCCGCAGCCCGAGCTTGGAGGAGTCGGCCAAAACATAAACCAAACGCCCCCGCCGGGCCATGAGCTCCTTGAGCCGGGTCTGGGCGTGGTCGGCTTCGCAGATGCCGTCCTCGGCGGTGACGGCGTCGGCGCCCAGGAACACCCGGTCAAAGCTCATCCGCTCCAGAGCCGCCTCGGCCAGCGGGCCCACGAAACTCTGCGAGACGCCCCGGAGCCGGCCGCCCAGGCAGTCCACCTCGATGCCCTCGGAATCGGCCAACTCCTGCAAAGTATTCAGACCCGGCGTCGTCACGGACAGCCGATCAAACCCGCGCAGTTCGTGCGCCAGGGCACCCGCCGTGGAGCCGGCGTCGAGCAGGATGTTTTCCCCGGGCTGGATCACCGACGCCGCCCACCGGGCAATGGCATGCTTTTGCTCGAACGCCTCACCCGTGCGCTGCCGCAGCGACGCCTCCGGGTGCGCGCCCAGCGCCATCGCCCCGCCGTACGTACGGGCCAGCCGGCCCTGTGAATTCAGCAGCGCGAGGTCCCTGCGGATGGTGGACGCGGTCACCTCGAAGCGGGCCGAAAGTTCCTCCACGGAGGCCAGGCCGGTGGTCACGGCAAGGTGGTAGATCTCCTCGCGCCGCGCGTTTGCGCTGAGCATTCCCGGTCTCCTTCCCGTGGGTATGGCGGTGGCAGTGCTACCCATGCTAGTTCCGGCTCTAACGAATCAGGGACGGCAACGGCCGGCCAGCAATTCTACGCTGACCGGCCGTTTCGCTTCTGGTAGTGCTCAGGCCTCGTCGCGCGCTGGTGCCAGGTCCACTGCCTGCCGCAGCGCCTCGAGCAGCGACTCGTGGTCGGCAATGTTCTTGCCGGCGATGTCGAAGGCCGTGCCATGGTCAACTGACGTCCGCACCACGGGGAGGCCCACGGTGATGTTGACGCCGTTCTCCAGGCCCAGGACCTTGACGGGTCCGTGGCCCTGGTCGTGGTACTGGGCCACCACCAGGTCGAAGTCGCCGCGGCCGGCCAGGAAGAACAGGGTGTCCGCCGGGAGCGGGCCGAACGCGTTGATGCCGTCCGCCTGGGCCTTCTCGATGCCCGGCTGGATCTTCTCCGCCTCTTCGCCGTAGCCGAACAGACCGTTCTCGCCCGCGTGCGGGTTAATGGCGCACACGGCGATCCGCGGGTTCTCGATCCCGGAGGTGCGCAGCAGCTCATACCCGCGCTTGATGGTCCGGTAGACCAGGTCGCCGTTGATCTTGGCGATGGCGTCGATGAGGCCGATGTGCGTGGTCACGTGGATGACGCGCATCTTGGGCGCGGTCAGCATCATGGACACTTCCTCGGTGCCGGTCAGTTCGGCGAGGAGTTCCGTGTGGCCCGGGAACTTGTGTCCGGCCGCGTGCAGGGCCGCCTTGTTGAGCGGTCCCGTGCAGATGGCATCCACCTGGCGGTCCATTGCCAGCTGCACGGCCTTCTCGATGAAGAGGTACGAGCCGTGTCCGGCGGCGGCGGACAGCTCGCCCCAGGCCAGGTCCTCCGGAATGCAGTCGATGTCCAGCACATCGATGGTGCCTTCCTGGAACAGTGCCTCCGACGGTTCGGTGACCTTGCGCAGGGTCAGCGGGCTGGACACGATGTCCGCGGCGAGCTGCATCCGGCGAAGATCGCCGATGACCAGCATCCGCGCCTTGGACCGGAGTTCGCTGTCCGCCAGGGCCTTGACGATGATCTCCGGGCCAATGCCGGCCGCGTCGCCCATGGTGATGGCTACAATCGGGCGTCCCATTATTTGCTACTCATTTCAGTCGTAGTGCTAGTGAAAAACTGTTTGGTCCTGGCCAGCGTGCCGGCGTCCCCGAATGCACCGGCCTTGGTGACCAGCAGGGGGAGGGGCTCCGGAAGCAGGCTCATGACCACTCCGGGCTCAATCTCCCCGATGACGGTGAAGCTGCCGGCGCCGAGGGCCTTTAGGACGGCCGTGGCGGTTTCCCCGCCCGTCAGGACCAGCGCCTCGCAGTGCTCGACGCCGGCCGCAGTGGCCCGTGCCAGCGCCTCCGCCACCACCAGCGCCTGCGATTTATCCACGGCGCCCATGGGATCCGGCGTCAACACCACGTCCGTCCGCAGCATCGCCGCCGCAACTTCGCGCGCGACTGCCGGATCCTCGAGCGTCTGGTGGTCCAGCGTGATGTGCCGGGCACCTGCGGCGACCAGCGCGTCCGTCTGCTGCCGGGCGAGGCCGGAATAGCTGCCAATCACGGTCAGCGTCCGTGTCACGCACCTCGCGTGCTCCTGAAGAACATCCTGCCCTTCTCCACGAGGGGCAACGTGCCCGGCCAGTCCGCCGGAGCCCACCAGGAGTGCGGGGAAGTCCAGCAGGGCTGCCGCGGCAGCCACGCGTTTCAGGTCGTCGTCGGAAACAGCGTCAAGTACGACGGCGTCACGCCCGCGTTCCTGCACGTTGCGCAGGCGCGCGGCTAGTTCCTCCGGGGTGGGGTGCGTTTCCCGCTCCACGAGTTCAGTCGAAAGACCGCCGGCGGCAAGCGCCGCCGCGACGTCGCCGTCGAAGCTTCCCTGCGCGTTGTGCGCACCGTTGACGTGGACCAACCCGCGTACGGTGGTCCTTCCCGTAGCCGGGAAGGCGGGGGCCACAAGGGCCAGGCCCCTGCTGCGGCCTTCACTGACGCGGCCCAGCGCTGCGGCAACCTCGGCACCGACGTTGCCGCGAAGCAGCGAGTCGATCTTCTTGAAAACCTGCCGGTCCTGTTCCAGGGCGCGTGCCACAGCCGCGGTGACGGCAGCCGCTGCATCTTCCGCTGAAAGGTAGCGGCTCTCGGTGTTGACCGACAGGATGTCCGCTTCGGGCCACATGGAGTCCAGGTCCAGGATGACGGAGCTGCTGTGGGTGGGTCCGTAGGCTGCGGCGGCATCGGCCGCCCCCGTCAGGTCGTCGGCGATGATTGCCCAGCGCTTGGCTGCGGGGGTGCTCATACTGCTGGGGCCACCTCGGGGGTTTCCACGGGCTGCTTGGCTTTCAGGCGCTTAGCGTACCAAGCGACCATGAGCGGGCAGCCGATGGCGGTCACCACTACGGACGCGGCCACCAGCACGGTTGCCGGGCCCGCTGCCGGGGCATAGGCCGGGTTGGCGGCGGCCACCAGCATGGGAACGGTGGCTGCGTTGCCTGCGGTGGTGGCTGCTGCGAGGCCGGCGATGCCCGAGCCGCCGGTGAGCTTGTCCGCGAAGAAGAGCACGGCGCCGCCGGCAATGAGGACGAACAGGCCCAGGGCCACGCCGAGCAGCCCGGCGTTCAGGACCTGGCCCAGGTTCAGGCCGAAGCCCAGTGCCAGGGCGAAGAACGGGATCAGGACAGGTGCCGCGGAGGACAGGAACTTGCGCATGGCCGGGTCCAGGGCGCCCAGGATGGCGCCGAGGAGCAGGGGAATGATGGCACCCACCAAGGCCTGCCACGGGAAGGCGGACAAACCGGCGACGCCGAGGGTCACCATGGTCAGGAAGGGGCCGGATTCCAGCGTCATCACGGAGTAGGCAGCAACGTCCTTGGGCTTGCCGTACTGGCCCATGAGTGCCATGTACATGCCGCCGTTGGTGTCATTGAGGGCGGCCAGGATCGCCAGCACGGAAAGGCCGGACAGCAAACCGCCGTCGATGGGAAGTTCACCCATGAACCGGCCTGCGATGACGCCGATGATGATGGCGAACAGGACCTTGCTGCCGAAGAGGACTCCGCCCTTTTTCAAAATGTACGGGGTGGCCTTGATGTCGATGCTGGCGCCCATGCAGACGTAGAACACCGCGAGGATCGTGGTGCCGCCGGTGAAGAGGGCGCCGGTGAAGGACCCGAAGAACTTTGCGGAATCCGGGGCGAAGGTGCCGAGCAAGGCGCCGATGAGCAGGGGGATCAGCATCATGCCGCCAGGAACCTTTTCCATGGTGGCCTTGATGGGGACAGACATGTGCAACCTCATTGTTGTGTGGGGGAGAGGGAGGTCGGGCTGCGGGCCCGAAGCATGATGTAGATCATAGCTACTGATGCGCGATTAGCGCAAGGCTTGATGCGCGAATCGCGCAGCCCTCCGACGGCGGCCGTTACAGACGTGCCCGCCGTCCCGCCCCACTGACCGGTTTAGTCTCCGGTCAGCGCCGCCTCAGTCCCGGGCCAGCGAGGGACTCTCCGAGTCTGCCTTTGCCTCTGCGGCAGCGCGGCGATGTGCGGCGTGCCCTGTCACCGTGACTGCCGTAGCGATCACCGCAGCCATGGACAGTGCAAGCGCCAGGTGCACATGCAGCGCAGCCGCTCCGGCCAGGGCTCCCAGCATGATCAGGGCAATGGCCAGGGCGCGCCGCTGCCAGAACGTTCCCTTGCCGCCGGCCAGCCGCGAATCCGACGCGAGGCCGGTGATGGTGGAGGTGACCACCACGGTGGTGATCTCCGCGACCTTCAGGCGTTTCGCCGTCGCGGCCTGGGTGCCCATGAGTAGGGCGAGTGCGCTGGTGACGATGCTGCCAAGCGTGGGGTCCGCCTGCACGGGGGCCAGGAGCACGAAGACCGTCAGTGCCCACAGGCCCAGCGACACCGCGAGCAGGGCCGCGGAGGTCTGCGGCGACCAGCCTTCGCCATTGCGCCGAAGAAGCCGCCCTGCCAGGGCCGCGCCAAGCATGAAGAAGGCCAGCGCCAACGCCGGCCGCAGCACGGGGAGGCTTGTTCCGCCCGCCATGGCCATGCCCAGCAGCACCACGTTGCCGGTCATGTTCCCGGTGAACACGCGGTCCAGGCCAAGGTATCCCATCGCGTCCACCACGCCGGTGGAAAACGTCAGGGCCAGCATCAGCACCAGATGCAGTCGCTCAGCTGAGCCGAAAAAATGTTTCCTCACCGTAAATTCTCCAATACACCCTTGAATCGAAACGTATACCAAGGATATGTTCGTTCAGCGATTGTATTCAATCTCACATTCCGTGCTCGATCATAGGACTTGTATGAGACTCCCGTTCCGCCCCCGGGCCCTTCCGGACGGCACTCCATTCAGGGCGAGAAGCGCTGCCTTGGGCGGCGGCGTGGCCGCCTTGGCACTGGCGATGACCGCCTGCGCACCCATCCAGCCCCTGCCCGAGGCGGTAGTGCATAACGACGTGACCTCCGCCCCCATCGGCAACCAGAAAGTGGTGGAAGGCGGCGACCTGGTGATGGCCCTCTCGGCTGAACCCGACCGCCTGGACCCCACAACGTCGTCGTCCCTCTACACCCGGTATGTCATGCAGACGATGTGCCAGAAGCTGTACGACATCAACGCCGAGGGCAAGATCGTTCCGCAGCTTGCCACCAAGCTTCCCGAGGTGAGCAACAACGGGCAGACGGTGACCATCCAGGTGCGGGACGACGCCGTGTTTGCCGACGGCACCAAGTTCGACGCCGAAGCCGTCCGCGCCACCCTGGACCGGGACCTGACCATGAAAGGTTCCGCCCGCAAGAGCGAACTTGGCCCTATCAGCGGCATCACGGCCCTGAACCCCACCACCGTCCAGATCAGCTACAAGAAGCCGTTCGCCCCCCTCACCGCGGCGCTCGCGGACCGGGCCGGCATGATCCTCTCGCCCACGGCGGTTGCTGCGGCAGGGGATACCTTTGGAGACCACCCCGTGTGCGTGGGACCGTTCAAGTTCAAGCAGCGCATCCCGCAAACCTCCATCCAGGTGGAACGGGACCCGCTCTACTACGACGCCAAAAACGTCCACCTGGACACGGTGACGTACCGGATCATGACCGACTCCAATATCAGGACCGCCAACCTGCGCTCCGGCGACGTCCAGGTGGCGGACTCCATCGCACCCCAGGACGTGGACGCGCTCGCCAAGGAACGCGGCGTCGGCGTGCTCCAGGTGGGATCCCTGGGCTACCAGGGCCTGACCATCAACCTGGGCAACACCAACGGCGTGGGCAAACCGGTGGGGGACCTCAACACGCCACTGGCCAAGAACGCCACCATCCGCCAGGCGCTGTCCATGTCGATCGACCGCAAAGCCCTGGTGAGCACGCTCTTCAACAACTGGTACGAGCCTGCCTGTTCCCCCGTGGCACCCTCCAGCCCCTTCTCTTCGGACGCCGCCCAAGGCTGCCCGGCCTACGATCCGGCGAAGGCCAAGCAGATGCTGAAGGACGCCGGGGTTCCGGTGCCCTTCCCCATCAAGGTCCAGGTCACCAACTCGCCGGACTCGCTGCGGTATGCGCAGGCGCTCCAGGCGTCCGCGGCGGACGGCGGATTCGCCCTGACCATCGCGCCCGTTGAGTACTCCACGCTCCTGGACGTCCAGAGCCACGGCAGCTTCGAAGCCCTGCTGCTGGGCTGGTCCGGACGCGTGGACCCGCACGGGAACATGTACAACTTCCTGGCCACCGGCGGCGGCAACAACTACTCCGGCTACAGCAACCCTGCCGTGGACAAGCTCCTCACCGACGCCTCCACCACCACAGACCAGGCAGCCCGCGCGGCCCTCTACGGGAAAGCCGTCCAGCAGGTGCAGGCCGACGACCCGATCATCTACCTCTACCGGATCCACAGCCTCACGGCCTACTCCAACAAAGTGGCCGGAGTGGAAACGTTCGCGGACGGTGTGGTCCACCTCAGCAACGCGGCCTTCGTGAAGAAATAAGGACTCCACCATGATCCGATACCTCTCGACCCGTCTCTGGCACTCAGCCATCACCCTGGTGCTCGCCTCCGTGGTCATCTTTATTGGCATCCGCCAACTCCCCGGTGACCCGGCCATTGCCATGGCGGGGGAGGAGGCCAGTCCTGAACAGCTCGACGCCATCCGCTCCCAGCTCGGCCTGGACCAGCCCCTCCCCGTCCAGTACTTCTCCTTCATCGGCCGGCTGCTGCAGGGAGACCTGGGAAAGTCCACCCGCACCGGAACACCCGTCACGGACCTGCTCGCCGGCACCTTGCCCGTGACGCTGTGGCTTGCCGCCTACGCAATCGTGGTGGCCGTCGTCGTCGGCGTCCTGCTCGGCGTGGTGGCCGAGCGGTACCGCGGCCGCTGGCCGGAATGGCTCTCCAACGGCTTTGCCCTCATCGGCCTGTCCGTTCCCAGCTTCTGGCTTGGCCTGCTGGCCATCCTCTACCTGGCCGTCAACCTTGGCTGGTTCCCCGCGTCAGGCTATGTCGACGTCGCTACGAACCCCGTGCGCGGCCTGTACTACCTGACGCTGCCGGCGGTGATCCTGGGCACCGGCCTCGCCGCCGTCATCCTGCGCCAGACGCGGGCCTCCATGATCGAAACCATGAGCACGGACTACGTCCGAACCGCCCGCGCCAAGGGCCTGGGCGGCGGCCGGATCCTGTTCCGCTACGGGCTCCGGAACTCCCTGATCGTGGTGGTCACCATCGTGGGCCTGCAGCTGGGCGGACTGATCTCCGGAGCTGTGGTCACGGAGCGCATCTTCGCCCTGCCCGGCTTCGGCAAGCTCACCCTGGACTCCGTCTTCACCCGCGACTATCCCGTGATCCAGGCCGTGGTGCTGGTCATCACCGTTGGGTACATCCTGATTAACCTTGCGGTGGACATCCTGTACTCCGTGATCAACCCGCGAATCCGAGTAGGAAGCAACTGATGGCCGTCACCGATATCCGCCCTGCAGCCGCGGGGGCAACCAGCCTGGGCTCCGACCGCGGACGCATCTGGAAGTCGCTCCGGCGGAACCCCCTTGGCCTGGCCGGCGGTATCCTGCTGGCCCTCGTGGTCCTGGTCGCACTGCTGGCACCGCTCCTGGCGCCGTACGATCCGGCGCAGGTCCACTTCGCCACCCCGTTCCAGAAGCCCGGCACGGTGGGCTTCCTGCTGGGCACCGACGACCTGGGCCGGGACATCTTCTCCCGGCTGGTCTTCGGTATCCGTTCCTCCCTCGAGGTCGGGGTGCTCGCGGTCCTGCTCTCGGTGGTCATCGGAACCCCGCTGGGGCTGCTCGCCGGCTACTGGCGGTGGCTGGACGCCATCATTTCGCGGCTCAACGACGTGACCCTGGCCTTCCCCTTCCTGATCATCGCGGTGGGCCTCGTGGCCATCACCGGCCCCAGCCTGGGCAACGCCGCAGTGGCCATCGGCATCGCACACATCCCCGCCATGATCCGGATCATCCGCGGCGAAACCCTGCGGATCAAGGAAAGCGACTTCGTCATTGGCGCCAAGACCATGGATGCCTCCGGCGGGCGGATCATCTTCCAGCACATCCTGCCCAACACCGCCTCCTCCCTCATAGTGCAGGCCACGGTGATCATGCCCGCGGCCGTCATCGGCGAAGCGGTGCTGTCCTTCCTGGGCCTGGGCATCCAACCGCCCGCACCCAGCCTGGGCATCATGCTCTCCGACGCCCAGCAGTACCTCTTCCGCTCACCCACAGCGGCCATCGTCCCCGGCCTGGGCATCGCCGCGATCTGCCTGGCCTTCAACCTGTTCGGCGACGCCCTGCGCGACGCCCTGGACCCCGCCGCCACCACCCGAAAGAAATAGCCATGACTTACACCCCCGCAGACAGCTTCACCACCCGCCCCACCCTCCAGGGCACCTTCGGCATGACCGCCTCCACCCACTGGCTCGCCACCGCCTCCGCGCAGGCCGTGCTGGAACGCGGCGGCAACGCCTTCGACGCCGCCGTCGCCGGCGCCTTCGTCCTGCACGTCGTCGAACCCCACCTGAACGGCCCCGGCGGGGACATGACCGGCGTGTTCGTCACGGCGGAGAACCCGTCCGAACCGGTTGTGCTTATGGGACAGGGCCCTGCCCCCGCCGCCGCGACCCGCGAGCACTACCTGGCCGAAGGGCTGGAACTGGTGCCCGGCGCCGGCGCGCTCGCCGCCGCGGTGCCGGCCGCCGTCGACGCCTGGCTGCTGCTCCTCCGGGACCACGGCACCTGGGAGCTGGCGGACGTGCTGGCCTTCGCCATCGGCTACGCCCGCAACGGGCACCCGGTGGTGGGCCGCGTGGGGAGCACCATCGAAACCGTCGCCGACCTCTTCACCGAGCACTGGCCGACGTCGGCCGCCCTGTGGATGCCGGACGGGAAGATTCCCGCCGCCGGAGACATCATCAAGAACCCGGCGTACGCGAGCGTCCTGGACCGGCTCGTCGCCGCCGGAGAAACGGACGCGGCAGCGTCGCGGGAAGCACGCATCGACGCCGCCCGCCGGGAATGGGGCGAGGGATTTGTGGCCAAGGCAGCGGTCAAATTCCTCGCCACGCCCCACCGCCACTCGTCCGGCGCCGATCATGCTGGCGTCATGACCGAAGCTGACTTCGTCGGATTCTCGGCCGGCTACGAACCCGCCACCACCATCGAGTTTCGCGGCCACACCATCGCCAAGACCGGGCCCTGGGGGCAGGGGCCGGCACTGCTGCAGACCCTCGCCATCCTTGAAGGGTTCGACGACGAGCGGCTGGACCCGTCCACGGCCATCGGCGCGCACACCATTCTTGAGGCGCAGAAGCTCGCCATCGCGGACCGCGAGGCCTACTACGGCGACGCCGAGGTGCCGATGGATTACCTGCTCAGCCCCGAGTACGCAGCGGAGCGCCGGAAGCTGATCGGCGAAAAGGCCTCGCACGAATTCCGGCCCGGCAACGTCCCCGGCCACGACCCCTTCGTTCCGCCGCTGCGCACGGAGTACCTCCCGCCGTCGCTCGCGGAAAACGGCCAGCTTGCCTTTGCCGGCGTGGGCGAACCCACCGTCATGCCCACGGGGGAAACCCGCGGGGATACCTGCCACATCGACGTCGTGGACCAATGGGGAAACATGGTTTCCGCAACGCCCTCCGGCGGCTGGCTCCAGTCCTCCCCGGCCATTCCCGAACTCGGCTTCTGCCTGGGTTCCAGACTGCAGATGACCTGGCTGGAGGACGGCGCGCCGTCCACGCTCACCCCCGGCAAGCGCCCCCGGACCACGTTGACGCCCACCCTGGTGCTGAAGGACGGCAAAGCGGTGACCGCCCTCGGTTCCCCGGGCGGCGACCAGCAGGACCAGTGGCAGCTGCTGTACCTGCTGCGCACCATCGTGGGCGGCTACGAGCCCCAGCAGGCCGTTGACGCGCCCTCGCTCCACACCACCTCCATCCCGGGATCCTTCTGGCCCCGCACCTGGACGCCGGGCGGCGCGGTTGTTGAAGACCGCCTGGGCGAGGACGTGATCGCTGAACTGGAGGAGCGAGGCCACGTGGTGACCCGGGCCGGGGACTGGGCACTCGGCCGCCTGTCATCGGTGGTCAGTGACCCCGAAACCGGTGTCCTCAAGGCCGCCGCCAACCCGAGGGGAGCGCAGGGCTATGCAGCAGGACGCTAGGAACGACGGAAACATTCTGCTGTCCGTCCGCGAACTGGAGGTCAGCTACGGCGGCACCCCGGTCCTGGACAGAGTGTCCTTCGACCTGAAGAAGGGCGAGCGGGTGGCGATCGTGGGCCAGTCGGGATCGGGCAAGTCCACCGTGGTGGGCGCCATCCTGGGCCTGCTGTCCGGCTCCGGCCGGATCACCCACGGATCCATCCTGCTCGACGGGGCAGACCTCGCGGACGCGACCCAAAAGGAGCTGCGCGGCATCAGGGGCAAGAAGATCGGCCTGGTCCCGCAGGATCCCATGTCCAACCTCAACCCCTCGATGAAGGTCGGCGCGCAGATCGCCGACGCACTGGCAAGCAACGGCATGCGCGGCCGCGACGCCATCAAGCAGCGCGCCGTGGAACTCATGACGGAAGCCGGCATCCGGGACGCCGAACGCCGCTACAACCAGTACCCGCACGAGTTCTCCGGCGGCATGCGCCAGCGCGTCCTGATCGCCATCTCCCTTGCGGGTGAGCCGGACCTGCTGATCGCGGATGAGCCGACGTCGGCCCTGGACGTCACTGTCCAGCGGCAGATCCTGAACCACCTCCAGACGCTGGTGGATGCGCGGGGCACCTCGCTGCTGTTCGTCACCCATGACCTGGGGCTCGCGGGGGACCGCACGGACCGGATCATCGTCATGGCCGACGGGCGGATTGTGGAGACCGGCACGCCATGGGAGGTGCTGCTGAATCCCCAGGAGGACTACACTCGGCGCCTGGTGGCCGCGGCGCCGTCGGCCAGCCTTTCCGCCGACGCGGCTTCCGGTCCAATTGTTGCTGAAGAGGACCGGCCGGCTCCCGTGCTGTCGGTCAGGAACCTGGCCAAGGAATTCAAGCTCCGTGGCCAGGGCGGGCGCAGGATCCAGGCCGTGGACGACGTCTCCTTCGACGTGCACAGGGGAACCACCACGGCGGTGGTCGGTGAATCCGGATCCGGGAAGTCAACGGTTGCCCGGATCATCCTCGGCCTGGAGACACCCACTTCCGGGTCGGCATTGATCAAGGGGGAGAGCATCGCCACCAGCAATCCCCAGACGCGCCGTGCCCTGCGCCGCATCGCGCAGCCCGTCTTCCAGGACCCGTACGGATCCCTGGACCCGACCTTCAGCATTGAGCGGCTGATCGACGAGCCCCTGCGGATCTTCAAGGTGGGGACGCGGGAGAGCCGGCGTGAACGCGTGGCCGAACTCCTGGACCAGGTGGCGCTGCCGCGGATTGTGGCCCAGCGCCGGCCCCATGAACTTTCGGGCGGGCAGCGCCAGCGGGTGGCCATCGCCCGGGCCCTGGCGCTGGAACCGGAACTGCTGATCCTGGACGAGGCCGTCTCAGCCCTGGATGTGCTGGTCCAGGAGCAGATTCTCACTTTGCTGGGGGACCTGCAGGATAGGCTGGGCCTGACCTACCTCTTCATCACGCACGACCTGGCCGTTGTCCGCCAGATCGCGCACAACGTGGTGGTCATGAAAACAGGAAAAGTGGTGGAAACCGGCAGCGTGGAGCAGGTCTTCATGGCACCCTCGGCCGACTACACCAGGGAACTACTTGGAGCGATACCCGGTGCAGCCTTCGCTAGCTAGCGGTGATCCCACCCCACGGGCCCGCGTCCAGGACGAGATCCGGCGGGACATCATCTTCGGAAAGCTCCCCGCCGGGACACGGATCACCGAGTCCTCCCTGGCCGCGAAATACGGGATTTCCCGGGTTCCGGTGCGGGAAGCGCTGCGGGCCCTTGAGGTGGAGGGCTTCGTTGAGTCGAAGCCCTTCGCCGGGTCCACGGTGTCAGAGATACCGGTGGACGACGCCGATGACCTCTTCGCGGTGCGCGAGGCCCTGGAAGCTGCCACCGCCCGCCGGGCGGCCCGGCGGGCGGCCGCCCAGTTCTCCGCGGGCGGCCCGGATACGCAGTGGTGGGAGACGCGGCGCGCACTGGCCGCGATCCTGGACGAGGGCGATCAAGCGGTGGCAAACGGGCAGGTTGAGCTGCTGCCCGAGCTGAACATCCGTTTTCATCTGGGGGTCGCTGAACTGAGCCGCAGCGCGTCCCTCACGGCGCTGCTCCGCCAGATTTCGGGCAAGATCGAGTGGCTCTACGCCTCCGATGTGGACTCCCGCGGCATCCGGTCCTGGGCCGAGCACCGGGGCATCATGGCAGCGATCGATGCCGGCAACGCGGAGGCCGCTGAACAGGGGATGGCAGCCCACGTCCACGGGTCCAGGTCCGGCTACCTGAGCCGGTTCAAGGAAAAGGACCCACCACCCGCAACGCCAGCAGCGCCGTCGGATGGTCACGCCGCGGAAACTACGGGTTGATTCTCACACCTCAAGGTGGGTTCGCCGGGACTCGAATCGCCGGAACGGTACCGGCTCGCCGGAACGTTCCGGCGGATTGGCACCGATCCGGCGACTTCGCCGGTGCCAAGCTCTCCTGCCTCGCGGTTGAGGTATCGTCCGGCCGGCCACGGAGTGCACGTTTGTGCAAAGCGCCTGTGGGAGGGTGACCAACGCAGGGCCTTACCCAAACTACCTACTCACCAGTAACAACGCTGTGTTCCGAGTCACAAACGAGTCGTGACAGCCGCTGCAGCACCAGACCTTTTCCGCCGCACGTTCGTGCACTTCCGCTGCAGAGGAGCCGCAGCGCTGCCAGCATGGAAAACCCGGGCCGGAACTGATGGACACCCCCAAAACCATCAGCTCCGGCCGTCCCCGAAGACAGACGAACAAAGAGGTTTCCATGTCACTCCTTACCCGGGCCCTTTCCATCGCGGCCGGTACACTCCTCGCCACGTCCCTGGTAACCGCTCCCGCCCATGCCGTTGACGTCTCGCCGCCGGGAGCCAACGACTGGTCCTGTAAACCGTCAGCAGCACATCCGTATCCCGTGGTCCTGGTGCCGGGCACGTTCGAGAGCATGGAGAAGAACTGGTCCACCATGTCTCCGTACCTCAAGAGCCAGGGGTACTGCGTCTTCGCCCTGAACTATGGCCAGACCAACGGCGTCTACGCCACGGCTCCCGTCAAAGATTCCGCCAAGGAACTTGCACCGTTCGTGGACGCCGTCCGCTCCGCCACGGGTGCCAAGCAGGTGGACCTGGTGGGCCACAGCCAGGGCGGCATGATGCCCCGGTACTACATGGGCTTCCTGGGCGGGGCGAAGTACGTCCATCAACTCGTCGGCATCGCCCCATCCAACCACGGCACTGAGGGCGTGATCCTTCCGCCTCCGGATCTGGTGCCCACGCCGGACTACACCGCCGCCGGGTGTGCCGCTTGTGCAGACCAGCAGGCGGGATCGCCGTTCATGCAGGAGCTGAACTCCATCGGCGATACGGTCGCCGGCCCCGCCTACACCGTCATCTCCACCATCCACGACGAGGTGGTGATCCCGTACAACAGCCAGTTCCTGAACGGCTCCACGCGGCAGGTCACCAACATCACCATCCAGGACAAGTGCCCGGCGGACGTGATCGAGCACGACCAGACGCCCAACGATCCCGTGGTGCACCAGCTCGTCGGCAACGCCCTGGCCCAGCCGTCCGGCCCCGCGGACCCGGCCTACCAGCCCGTCTGCCTCTAAGGCGCAGCAGTAGCCGTCTTGGGCTGCCCCCTATGCAGCTGTTACGCATGGGGCGCATGATGACGGCATGAAAAAAGTACTCATAGCCGGTCTCGCAGCGATCGTGATGGTGCTCAGCGCCATCACGATCGCCGTTCCGGGCAACGCTGCCGTTCCCGGCAACGTGTCCGTGCCGTCCTCGCCCATAGCAGGACAAATCATGGTCAAATTCCGGGACAACAGCGCGGCGGCCGGGGTGCTCGGCCAGCATGGGCTGAGCGACGGCCCGCCGATCGGCAGCACCGGCGCGCACCTCATCAAGGTCCCGGCCGGCAGGGAACTCCAACTCGTCGCCGTACTAAGCCGCAACCCCGCCGTCGAATACGCCGAACCGGACGAATTGGTCACCGCCACTACGGCAGACCCGTACTTTGACCGCCAGTACGCGCTCCAGAACGTGGGGCAGTCCTTTACGAACACCGCCGGCACGGTAACGGTGCCCGCTGGCAAGAACGATGCGGATGTGGATGCGGTTGAAGCATGGGGCGTCACCAAGGGGGCCGGTGTCAGGGTTGCCATCGTCGATTCAGGCGTGGCCATCAACCACGAGGACATCTCGTCCAAGGTGGTGGACCGGGCAAACTTCAGCGACACCCAAATCCTCACCCCGGAGGACTACGACCAGTACGGCCATGGCACCCACGTCGCCGGCATCGTGGCCGCCACCGCGGACAACTCCCTTGGGGTGGCAGGTGTATGCCCCGACTGCTCCATCCTCGATGCCAAGGTCCTGAACAGCAGCGGCTCCGGCTCCTCCTCTGGCATTGCCAAGGGCATCGACTGGGCTGTCGGCAAGGGCGCCAAGGTCATCAACATGAGCCTTGGACAGAACGTGTCATCACGAACCCTCGAAGCTGCCGTCAACAACGCCTGGAACCAAGGCGTGGTAATCGTCGCCGCGGCGGGCAACGCCGATACCCAGGCGCAGGTCTACCCAGGTGCATATCCGAACGTCATAGCCGTGGCAGCAACTGACAACAACGACACCAAGGCATCCTTCTCCACCTACGGCAGGTGGGTGGATGTCGCCGCCCCGGGGGTCAGGGTCTACTCCACCCTGCCGAACTATGCGTCGGTCCTGGGCACGCAGAACAACCTGTCACCCGGCTATGACATCCTCAGCGGCACTTCCATGGCCTCGCCCATCGTTGCCGCCACTGCCGCACTCGTGTGGAGTACGCCGTCGGGCACGTCCAATGCATCCGTCCGTACCAAGGTGGAATCCACGGCCGATCCCATCTCCGGTACCGGTTCCTACTGGGCCCACGGCCGGGTGAACGCCTGCAAAGCAGTGGGGTGCACAGCGCCCTGAGCCTGCCGCGTCTTCAATAGGTACCGGCGGGTGTCAGGACTGGCTGTTGCCGGTGCGCGAGCGCCACGCATCGAGCTGCTCGATGGTTTCAGGGTTCTGGTACGCAATCTTCTGGCCGCTGGCCAGCGCAATGGTGTTGCCGTGAATCCTGATGCCCGCCGGGATCTGCCGGCCGCTGCCGCTGGAGCGCACGAAGTTGTCCTTGGCGCCGATGAACTGGTTCCGGGCGATCTCGACGTCGCAGGGCAGCTGCACGTCGTAGGTCAGCAGGTGGGTGCCCATCCCCGCCTGGTCCGGACGGATATTGGCCGCCCAGGAGTACCCGGCGTCGCGGCACTGGTTGTCGGTGAAGGCGCACCGGATGTGTCCGGTGCCCGCAGCCGGCGTTCCGTGGGACCAGATCTCAAAGCTCTGGTTGCAGTTCTCAATGGTGTTGCCCACAAACCGGCAGTCCGTCCAGGCAACCCTGGGCCCCTCGATATTGCCCTGCATCGTGGTGGCCGTGTCGTACGTCTGCCGGATGGTGTTGCCCTGGACCAGCACGTTCGAGCAGCCAATCCAGACCTCAACGCCATTCCCGTAACGCGTTGTGTCCTTGAGCCGCGACCCGCCGATTTCCTCAATCAGGCAGCCGCTGATCTCTGCGTCCTGGATGCCGTAAGTCCTGACGCCGTGGCCGCCGTGGCCAAGGATGTGTACCCCGGAGGTGACGGTGTTGGAGGCCGGCCGCAACCCCTCCTGCTTGACAGCGATCTCCACCCCGGCACCCGGAGATGCCGGTAGCTTCACGTACACGAAGGTGTCGTCGCTGTAGAAGTCCCAGTCCTGCACCAACCCGGACAGGCTCCACCGTTTCCAGCCGCGGATCTCACCGCCGGCCTTCAGGAAGCCGACGTTGGTGGAGGCTCCGTCAGTGTTGCCGCTGAACTGCCCGGACCCTGGCCGCAGGTTGAGCTTCCACACCTGGGGGCTGTGCAGCGTCCAGGCGTCGCTGCTCACCTTGTAGCCGTTGATCTGCGGCAGCGCCCCGGTGCCGTATGAGCTGAGCGTGAAGACCCCGGCGGGACCTTTCACGGCAGGCATTTGGAGCGAGCCCGGGAACACGTCGCCGCGCCGGAGCAGGACCGCGTCGCCGCGGCCCACTTCGCCGGCCTCAAGCGCCGACCGAACGCGCGCGAGCGATTGCCAGGGCGCGTCCTGGGTGCCCGGGCTGGCGTCATTACCGCTGCTGCTCACGAAGCGGGAGTTCGCGTAGGCAGGGGAAGGCTCGGGGGCAGGTGCGGCGGCGGGGAACGGATCAGTTGCACGGGCAATCATGCTGGGCAGGCCGGCAGTTACGGCCGCTGCCCCTATCCACTCCAAAAAGCGCCGGCGCCCAAAGGGGAGGTTTCTTGGAGAAGGCACCCAAAGATTTTACTAGATCCGTGTTGCTCTGGCTGCATGGGCATCAAGCGGAGTAATATTCCTTCGCTAAAGCGTCTCCGGCACCGGCCGCCCCGGGAACAGGGTGGCGTACTGCTTCCGGTACATCCGGCGCCCCACCAGCTTGTAGCCGAGCCGGACCGGGGGAGGGATCTCCTTGAACAGCTCCTTCCGGTCCGCCGGCGGGTTCGTGGCCAGCACCATCCCGAGGTAGCCCACCAGGAATTTCTTGTCGAGTTGCCGGATGCCGTGCTGCCCCGTCTCGTTCATTTCCTTCTCGGTCATCACCCGGTCCGCCACGGGCATCATCTCAGTTACCTCGCGGCGCAGATGCACGTTGAGGACACGGGACAGGTCCTCATACAGCGCGGCCAGCTCCGACGCTGACTCCTCATCCGCCCGGTCCATCCAGCGCAGCCGCACCGGCTCAATCGCCCCAAGCCGCTGCGTCACCTGCCGATGCTGCTCCAGCATCTGCCCCACATGCAGCGCACAGGCCGGCGCCCGCTCCTTCAGCTGCGGATACATGAGCAGGTCCTCGCCTTCGTGGTGGATGTGGAGCACCTTGTCGAAGTTCCCCAGCACTTCCCCCACATAGGCGGCCCGGGCAGTGTCACCGGCACGGACGGAACTCACCAGCCCCGGGGCCTCACCGTAGGCCCAGAGGAAAAAGCGGTGGATGCGCCGCATCCCGGCCGTCCCTGCGCACAGGACAGGTCCTGATGGGAGCGGAGGCGCGGTCTCGCCTGGTTGCATGGTGAAGAAGTCAGTCATTGTGGGCCCCTATTTTTGTCTGTCACTGAGACGAAGGACCTCTCCCCGCGAGCATCGTAGCCCCGGCCACCACGGCGCACAACGGCTTTGCGTAAGTACGACGGCGGCACTCACCGAGGTGCCCGACGTCGTCCTGGCCAGGGGAAACGGGCGACGCCCTGCACCACGGCCTCGTCTTCGCGCACCCGCTCAATCCATTCGGCGAGGAAGGCCTGGACGAGCGCGGGCTGCTCGTGCAGCAGGGCGTGGCCGGCGCGGTTTAGCACGGCAAAGGTGCCCCGCGGGTAGTCCCGCGCCAGTGCCCACCCATCGGCGTATCCGGCGGTGGCGTCCTGCCGCCCCACCAGAACCAGCACGGGATGCGGATACCGCGCTGCCGACTCCGGACGATCCCGCAACTCCCAGCGCGAGAAGATACGGGCCAACCCCGGCTCGTCGACGAGCGATGCCGCAGGAGCCACAAGCTGCCGGAACCGGTTCAGCGTCCCGTCCGTCTGGACCACTTAATAGCTGCGGAAAGAGGCTTCGATCTCCGCGTCGAGGCCGGCGGGATGGGCCGACGACACCAGGACCTGGTGCTTGGGCACGCTGCCGGCATGCGCGCCGACCGGGCAGATCAGGGCAAGCCCGGCCGCCTGGGGCCGCAAATGGGCAACCGCGCGCGCCAGGTACCCGCCGTACGACTGGCCAATGATGAGGAACGGTTCATCACCGATCGTGCTGTCGATGAAGTGCAGCAGGAGGTCCAGCACATCGTCGTTGCTGTTGAGCGAGCGGTGAGCCGGGGTACGGCCCATCCCCGGGAGGTCCGGATACAGGCGCCGGAACCCGGGGATGTTGCCGAACATCGGTTCCAGGCCGCCGGCAATCTCCCGGTGGTCCACGCCGGCGCCGTGCAGCGCAAGGACGGGCGTTCCGCTGCCGTGTTCAACGAAATGGACGGGCACACCCCTCACCACCGCTTCCATCCCGCCAGTGTAGGTTCGGCCGGGACCGTGGGCCAGAGCCGTCATTGGCAGGAAACGGAGCACTTTCGAGGCTCCCGCCCCTACCGGGTTCGAGCATGTGGGGCCAAGATGGCCCGCATGAGAAAACTCTTCACCGCCGGCCTCACGGCAGCACTGATGATGCTTGGCCCCGTCCCGTTTGCCCTTCCCGCCAATGCTGCGGGAGGCACGTCCACTCAGCCCGGGCACATCCTCGTAAAGTTCCACGACGACGGTGCTGCCGCCGGCGCCCTGCACCGGCGCGGCCTGGAGGCCGGCGCGGACGTCGGCAGTACGGGCGCCAGGCTGGTCAGTGTGCCTGCCGGCAGCGAAGGCCGGCTCATCGACGCGCTCAGCCGGGATCCCGCCGTCGAGTACGCCGAAGCGGACCAGCCGGTGGCCGCCTTCACCTCCGACCAGTACTTCCCGCGCCAGTACGCGCTGCAGAACACCGGGCAGTCATTCACCAACACTGCAGGCGACATCACCATCCCCGCCGGCACACCGGACGCGGACGTGGACGCCGTCGAAGCGTGGAACGTGACCACCGGCACCGGCATCAAGGTCGCGGTGCTGGATTCCGGGGTGGCCAGCGACAACCCGGACATCGCCCCCAAAGTGGTGGCCCGCGCCAACTTCAGCGGCTCGGCCACAAAAGCGGGGGACCCCGTGGCCGAGGACTACTACGGGCACGGCACGCACGTGGCCGGCAACGTCGCGGCCACTGTCAACAACACCATCGGCGTGGCCGGGGTCTGCCCGGGCTGCACCATCCTGGCCGGCAAGGTCCTGGACGACAACGGGGTCGGCTCCAGCTCCGGCCTGGCGAACGGCATCAACTGGGCGGTCAGCAACGGCGCCAAGGTGATCAACATGAGCCTGGGTGTGCGGGCATCACGGACACTGGAAACCGCGGTCAACAACGCCTGGAACAAGGGCGCGGTGCTGGTGGCGGCCGCCGGCAACGGCGGGAACCAGACCAAGATCTACCCGGGCGCGTACACCCATGTCATCGCGGTGGGAGCCACTGACAACAACGACGCCAAAGCGTCGTTCTCCACGTACGGCGCCAGCTGGGTGGATATCGCCGCTCCCGGCGTCAATGTCTACTCCACCTTCCCCAACCATCCCTTCGTGCTGGGCACGCAGAACAACCGGTCCCAGGGTTACGACGTGGGCAACGGAAGCTCGATGTCCTCGGCCATCGTCTCAGGAGCGGCGGCGCTCGCGTGGAGCTCGCATCCCGGGGCCTCGAACACCTCCATCAGGGCAGACCTGGAAACCACGGCGGACAAGGTTGCAGGCACCGGAACGTATTGGGCCTATGGCCGGGTGAACGCGCAAAAGGCGGTGCAGTAGTGCAGACGTCGCCACCGCCTAAGTAGTAGATCAGGTGCGCGGGAGGGGCACTTCATCGCCGACCCCCGGCCCGACGTCCTGGCCGGCAAGGCCCTGGAGTTCCTCAGGACTCCGCCCGCTGCTTGACCCCGCGGAGCACGCCGACCTCCATGTAGTGGTGCAGGGGGTCACCGATGAAAAGGTCGACGGCGCGGGCCAGCAGCATCGCGCCGGGCACCTTTTCGAGGGCGAACGCCAGGGCCCGGGTCACCGCAGGAGCATCCGGACCGGCGCCGCGGACTGCGGCACTGAGGTATCCCGGGCCGCGGTACCGGATGATGAAGCGGGTGCGGTCACCCGGCAGCGGCCGCAGGATGAACTGCTCTCCCGCCACCAGATGTTTGTTGGGTTCAAGCTCGGAGACGGTGGAGTAGACGCCGGCGCCGTACGGGACCTTGTCGCCCACTTTAAGGTCCTGCAGCTCCGGGTGGATCCGCGTCGCCGAATGCTTCCCCTCGACGTACCGGGCGTGGAACAGGGCCCGCTCAACCCGGTCATGCGTGTAGAACCCCGCCCGGTAAATTCCCATCTGCACGATCCAGGGCCACACGCGTTCCGGCGGTGCGTCGATGCTGATGGCACGGGTGCTCTGGAATGCAGGGCGGGGCTGGAGGTTGTCGCCGGGCAGGGGCTCCACCGCTTCCGTCCCCTCGGTTCCCCAGCGCAGCATGGCCGGGCGCCACAGGAGATAAGCCATCATCTGGGCGCAGAGCGATACCGCCAGGAACTGCCACCGCCTCTGGCGCCCCGTTCCGCGGCCTGCCCGCCTGGAAAGTAGCCGTCCAGCCATAGCCGCCAAAATGCCACGGGACCCCCGGCACCAAAAGTGCCGAAGGTCCCGCCGGGACTCGCGAAAGGTCAGGCGCGCGCCTGAAGCCCGGGAACGCCGTCGCGGATCTCGAAGGAGGCCTTGGTCGAAACCGCGGCGCCCGGCGTCGTGACGTGGTCCAGCACCCGGAAGTCGGCCGTCATCGCGTCGCGGGTAATGCGGGTGTTCACGTAGCCGCGGTTGTCGTTGTAGAACTTCAGGTGCGGGTTCCAGGCCATGGTGGCGTCCGTGGTGGAGCCGCTGCCGTCACCCGTGGAGGTGATGGAGGTGCAGACCAGCTCCGCGCCGACCACTGGGGCGGCCGGGTCCTTGTAATCCACCTTGACGTCGTTGGCCCAGTGGCGGTGCACATCACCGGTGAGCACGACGGCGTTGCGGACGTTTGCGTCCACCCAGCCCTGGGTGATGCGGCGGCGGGAGGCCGCGTAGCCGTCCCAGCCGTCCATGGAGACGTCGTCGATCTCCGGCGCCTTGTTCCGGTCCCGCTCGGCGAAGAAGACCTGCTGGCCCAGGATGTCCCAGCGCTGGGTGGAGTTCCTGAAGCCATCCAGCAGCCACTTTTCCTGCTCCCTGCCGGTGATGGTCCGGTCCTCCGCGAGCCGTTCGGTGACGTTCTTCTTCCAGCCGTCGCCGGCCAACTGGTCGTCCCGGTATTGCCGCGTATCCATCATGTGGAAGTTGGCCAGCTGGCCCCACTGGATCTTCCGGTAGATCTTCATGTCCGGGCCGGCGGGCAGGGATGAAGGTCGCAGCGGCATGTTCTCGTAGTACGCCTGGAACGCGGCCGCGCGGCGCTGCCGGAAGTGCTCCACGCTGTCGTTGAGCTGGCCGGCGTCCTGGTTCTCCGGGACGTCGTCCGCCCAGTTGTTGTCCACCTCGTGGTCATCCCACACCACTGCCCAGGGTGCCATTGCGTGCGCAGCCTGCAGGTCGGCGTCGGCCTTGTACTGGGCGTGCCGCTGCCGGTAGGTCTCCAGCGTGACGGTCTCCGGGCCCTCGTGGTCGCGCGGGTTGCCGCCGCCGATCACGTAGCTGTCCTTCTTGTATTCGTACAGGTAGTCGCCCAGATGCAGCACCAGGTCAGGGTGGTCCTCGGCCAGGCGCCGGTACGCGGTGAAGTAGCCGTGCTCGTACTGCGCGCAGCTGGCGAACGCCATGGCCAGGGCCGCGGGCGTCTCATGGAGTGCCGGGCTGGTCAGGGTGCGGCCCACCGCGCTGAGGTGCTTGCCGGCGCGGAACCGGTAGAAGTACTCGCGGCCCGCCTTCAATCCGCGCAGCTCCACGTGCACCGAGTGTGCGGACTCGGGACGCGCCTGCTCAACGCCGCGGGCCACCACCTTCCGCATGCCCTGGTCCTCGGCCACCTCCCACTGCACGGCCACGGGCCGGGCCGGCATGCCGCCCAGCCCGTCCTCCGCCACCGGGTTCAGGGCCAGGCGGGTCCACAGCACGAAGCCGTCCGGCCACGGCTCGCCGGACGCGATGCCGAGCATGAAGGGATCGGCGCGGAGGCCGGCGTCGTCAGCGGTGGAAACGGCGACGGCGGCACCCGGCAGTGCGGCGACCAGGCCGGTGCCGAGGCCGGCGGAGATGAGGGTTCTACGGGAGATGGTGTCCATGGCTCCCAAGCTATTTCCAGCTTCTGTACAGGCTTTGAGGAGGATATGAACAACGCGTTAATGGCATGACAAGAACTGTCGTGCTGAATCGGCCGTCTGCAATAAGTGATTGTTGAGTCCGGGCAGGGGCCGGGTCCAGAATGCACCCACCATCCGCCACGGTGGCGGAGGCTGTGTTCAAAGGAAGGAAGCCATGGAATCCGAAGAAGCAGGGCACCAAACGCCGGCGGCATCGACCGGGGCAGCGCACGTTTCGGCGAAGGAACTGGCCGGAGCCGAGGATGCCCGCCGCATCCTGCTGCCCATGATCAGCGCCATGTCATCCCTTGCGGCAAATCCCGCCGCGGCTGCCAAATTCGCCGAAGGCATCCACACGCAGAACAATGAGCTGGTGCGGGCCGCCCTCCGGGAAGTGCACACCGACCTGGCCGTGGAAGTGGGGCCGGGGCCGGACGAAGGGCAGGTTACGGACCAGGCCATCGCGCGCACCACGAGCGTTTCGATCCACATCAGTTGGAACCACGGCTTGAGCATCGATATCAAGGTCACCAAGAAGAAGTAGCGCGGCCGCCACCAAGCCGGGGCGGCAGTAAGACTGGGCTTAACACGCGGCCCGGGCGTGGAACGTCAGGTACCGGGGATCGCTGCGGCCCACCAGCCGGCCCAGTGCCTTGACGGCCAGCGGATCGGCTGAACCCATGTCCGTGGACAGCCAGCGCACCACCAGCCCGGCGTCCTGGCTGGCCCGCACCGCAGATCCCACCGCCATGTCCAGCTGGTCCCGGAGCAGCTGGACAGCGAGGGCGACGGAGCGGCTGAGCAGGGGAGCGCGGTACTGCGCCAGCGCCTCGGCAACCCGGCCTTCGCGCAGCAGCCGCAGCACGTGCCCCGCATCGGAACGTCCGGCCAGCCCGGGAGCCAGCCGGTAGGGGTTCGACTCCACGGCCCCGCCGAGCATCGAGCGCACCCGGAACATTTCGGTCCGGATGGCTTGGGGCGTTCCGGCGTCGCCATAGAGCTCGTAGGCCAGCTCCTCCGCTGACCAGCCGTGCGACCGGGAGTCCAGCAGCGCCAGGATCTCCGCCCGGCGCAGCGTCAGGGGAGTCCGGCTCCCATCGTCAAACACCGCCGCCGGCTTGTCACCGAGCAGTTCCAGCGACTCGACGGCGGCAGCCGGCCGGACAACAGGGACCGGCGTCCGCCGGGACGCACCCTGGGGAGACGAAGTTCCCAAGGAGGTGCCGGCGTCGGACGTTCCCAGCAAAGCCTCCGCCACGCGCACGGCGCACCGCACCATCCGCAGCGTGTCCGCGCTGAGGGTGTCCAAGGGTCCGGACACGTCCAGTACCCCCAGGACCCGCCCCGTGCCCGGGTCCGTGATGGGCGCGGCAGTGCAGGCCCACTCGTGGTGCGTCCGGACCAGGTGTTCGGCGGAGAACAGCTGCACCGGACCGCCGGTGACCAAGGCCTCGCTGATGGCGTTGGTGCCGATACCGGCCTCGGACCAGTCGGCGCCCTCAAGGAATTCCAGGTGGTCGGCCCGGCGGAGGACGGTTGGGCTGCCCACACGCCAGAGGATCTCGCCGCTGGCATCGGTGAGCACCAGGAGGTGGCGGCCGGTGCGGGAATCATCGGCCAGCAGGTCGTGCAGCGCGGGCATCACCTGTTGCAGCCGGTGCTCCCGGCGCAGCTCCAACACCTCGGCCACCTCATGCAGGTGCCGCGGACTGTGCTGGTCCGGGCTGATGCCCAAGGCCATGGACCGGTGCCAGGAATCGACCAGGCTGGTGGGAATCTCCGGCCGCGGGACGCCGGAAATGACCAGCTCATGCGCGCGGCGCAGCGTCCGTGCATACGTTGCCGGGTCCGAAAACCTCAGGCCGTGGTCCACTGTTTCCTCCTCACAGCCGGCGCCCTTGCCGGATCCGTGTAACGCCGCTGTTACCCCCGCCGAGTTCCACTAGTGATGCAGCTCACGCCCGGTCCAGCATATCGCAGGGCAGGCGGAGCCCAAGGAACAGCACAAAGGAGTGGAGATGACCCAAACACCCACCGCTGCCGCGCAGGCATGGCTATCCGGCCTGGATGACGCGCTGCAGCGGCGCGACGTGGACGCCGCGCTGGAACTCTTCGAGGACGACACCTACTGGCGGGACTTCGTGGCATTCACGTGGAACCTGAAAACCCTGGAAGGCAAGGCGGATATCCGCCGGATGCTCGAGGCCACGCTATACCGGGTCCAGCCGTCCAACTGGGCGCTCTCAGAGGACGCCACGGGTGACGCGGAGAACGTGGAAGCCTGGATCACGTTCGAGACGGGCGCGGCCCGCGGCTACGGCCACCTCCGGCTCCGGAACGGCAGGTGCTGGACCCTGCTGACCACCATGCAGGAGCTCAAGGGCTTCGAGGAGAAGAAGGGCCCTCGGCGCGAGCAGGGCGTGGCGCACCAGATCGTCCGCGGGCGCAAATCCTGGAAAGAGCTCAAGGAGGAGCAGGAGGCCCGGCTGGGCTACGAGGAGCAGCCGTACTGCGTAATCATCGGCGGCGGCCAGGGCGGGATTGGGCTTGCTGCCCGGCTGAAGCGGCTGGGGGTGCCCACCATCATCATCGAGAAGAACCAGAACCCCGGCGACTCCTGGCGCAACCGCTACAAGTCCCTGCACCTGCACGACCCCGTCTGGTACGACCACCTGCCCTACCTGAAGTTCCCGGATGACTGGCCCGTCTTCGCCGCCAAGGACAAGATCGGCGACTGGCTGGAGCACTACACCCGCATCATGGAGCTGAACTACTGGTCCGGCACCGAGTGCGTCAAGGCAGCGTACGACGACGGCACGCAGGAATGGGAGGTCAGCGTCCTTCGCAACGGCGAACCGGTGACGCTCCGGCCCAAGCAGCTCATCTTCGCCCTGGGCGTCTCCGGTTACCCGAACATCCCCACGTTCGACGGCGCGGAGACCTTCCTGGGCGAGCAGCGGCACTCCTCCCAGCACCCCGGCGGCGGGGACTGGACCGGGAAGAAGGCCGTGGTGATCGGCTCCAACAATTCGGCCCACGATATCTGCGCCGACCTGTGGGAGCACGGCGCCGACGTCACCATGGTCCAGCGCTCCTCCACCCACATCGCCCGCAGTGAATCCCTCATGGACCTGGCGCTGGGGGACCTGTACTCGGAGCGGGCGCTCGCGGCCGGCGTCACCACGGAGAAGGCGGACCTGCTGTTCGCCTCGCTGCCCATGCGCATCCTCCCCGATGCGCAGGTGCCGGTGTACCAGGAGATGGCGTCGCGGGATGCGGAGTTCTACTCCCAGTTGGAAGCAGCAGGGTTCGACCTGGACTTCGGCGTGGACGGATCCGGCCTGTTTGTGAAGTACCTGCGGCGGGGCTCCGGCTACTACATCGACGTAGGCGCCTCCCAGCTGATCATCGACGGCCGGGTGAAGCTCAAGTCCGGGCAGGTCGCCAAGATCACGGGCAACGCCGTGGTCATGGACGACGGCACCGAGCTGGAGGCGGACCTGATTGTCTATGCCACCGGCTACGGTTCCATGAACGGATGGCTGGCCGACCTGGTCTCGCCCGAAGTCGCCGATCAGGTGGGCAAGTGCTGGGGATACGGGTCAGACACGCCAAAAGACCCTGGTCCGTGGGAAGGGGAACTGCGCAATATGTGGAAGCCCACCAACGTGCCCAACCTCTGGATCCACGGCGGCAACCTGCACCAGAGCCGGCACTACTCCGCCTACCTCGCGCTGCAGCTCAAGGCACGGATGGAAGGACTGGAAACACCCGTCTACGAACTGCAGCCCAGCCACCACACCCGCTGAGCCGGTGGTTGTGCCCGTCGAAACCCAATTGGAGGACCATCATGAAGGCAGCACGATTCCACGCCCGCAAGGACATCCGGATCGAGGACATCCCGGAGCCGGAGCTGCAGGCGGGGGCAGTGAAGATCGACGTCGCCTGGTGCGGCATCTGCGGAACAGACCTGCACGAGTACCTGGAGGGGCCCATCTTCTGTCCGGCGCCGGGGCATCCGCACCCGCTGTCCCACGAGGAATCCCCGGTGACCCTGGGGCACGAGTTCTCCGGGACCGTCTCTGGGATCGGCGAAGGTGTGGAGGGGCTGGCAGTGGGTGACAACGTCGTCGTCGAACCCTACTTTGTGGACGGGGACTGCGACATGTGCCAGGCGGGCAGCTACCACCTGTGCCGGCAGATGGGGTTCATCGGGCTTTCCGGCGGCGGGGGAGGGCTGAGTGAAAAGATCGTGGTGGACCAGCGCTGGGTACATCCGATTGGGGGCATCCCGCTGGATGAGGCCGCCCTGATCGAGCCGCTGTCCGTGGCCCACCACGCGGTGGCCCGGAGCGGCGTCAAGGAAGGCGATGTTGCCCTGGTGGGCGGGTCCGGGCCCATCGGGCTGCTGACCGCTGCCGTCCTGAAGGGCATGGGCGTGACCACCATCATCAGCGAACTCACCCAGGCCCGGAAGGAGAAGGCCACCTCCAGCGGCGTGGCCGACCACGTCCTGGATCCCAGCCAGGAGGACGTTCCGGCGCGGGTGCGCGAATTGACCGGCGGGACGGGGGCCGACGTCGCGTTCGAATGCGCCGGGGTGAACGCGGTGCTGGACACCATGCTCGATGCCGTCCGGCCCGGCGCCGTGGTGGTCAACGTGTCCATCTGGGGCGCCCCGGCCACCGTGGACATGCAGAAGATCGTGCTCAAGGAGATCGACCTGCGCGGCACCATCGCCTACGTCCGCGACCACCCGGCCGTGATCAAGATGGTGCAGGAGGGCAAGGTGGACCTCAAACCGTTCATTACCGGCCGCATCGCGCTGGAGGACCTGGTGGAGCAGGGCTTTGACACCCTGATCAACCACAAGGACACCGCGGTGAAGGTGCTGGTGCATCCCTAGCCGGCGGTGCTCGGACTTAAGTCCCTGTTTCCCCGTAACCCTCAGGCGTAGCTTGAATGTGGGTCCCGCAACCGCGGGGCCCACATTCAAGGGGGCATCATGACAAAGCCCAGGCTTACCGCACTCGGCGTTCTCGGACTCAGCGGCCTGATGCTCCTCACAGGCTGCTTTGGCCCGCCCAGCCCGTCCCCGACCAGCAGCTCCGCGGCCCCATCGGCGAGCCCCACCGGCAGCGCGAGCCCCAGCACCAGTCCAAGCACGACGGCGGGTGGCAGCACGACGGCGAGCCCGACGTCCCCGCCCAGCACGTCAGCCGCGCCCACCAGCCCGGCTGCCCCGCCGCCGTCGTCCGCTCCCGCCGGTCCGCCGCCTGCTCCCCAGCCCCAACCCACCCAGGAACCCCAACCCACCGGCCTGCCCGAACAAACCGCCCCTCTGACGATTTACTACGTGGCGGTGGATGACAACGGAGTGTCAGGCCCACGGATAGGCTGCGGTGACAGCCTGGTGGCCACCACCACGGGCCCGGTTAGGTTCACGGATCAGGTGCGGCCAAGCGTGGAGACCCTGCTGGCCAACAAGAAGCGCGATGTGGGTATGTCCGGACTGATCAACGTGCTGTACCAGTCCAACCTGACGTATCTGGGCGGGGAGCTTAACGGCAGCACCATCAGCATCTGGCTCTCCGGGAACTTCATGCTCGGCGGCGTCTGCGACATCCCGCGGGCCAAGGCGCAGCTCGAGTACACCGCCATGGCCGCGTCCGGAGCCACCAGCGCCCAGGTGTACGTCAACGGCCGGCCGATTGACGAGGTGCTCAGCCTGAAATGAAACCGATTCAGCAACCAGGAAGGAAGCCGCCATGTTCGCCAGAATCAGCACTTACAGGACCGGACCGGAAACGCGGCCCGACAACACGGGGAATGTGGTGGACAGGGTGCTGCAAATCCCGGGTTGCAAAGGTGTCTACTACTTGAACGGGACAGGCACGGACAAAGCCCTCTCCATCACCTTGTGGGACACGGAAGAAGCGATGGTGGCCAGCAGGCAGGACGCCACGAGGATCCGCGAAGAAAGCAGTGAGGCGGACAGGACGGAGATTGTGTCGGTGGAGGAATTCGAAGTCGCTGCAAGCAGCCTTCAGCAGTGACGGCAGTTTTTTTCCGGCGGGCTTGGCGGGGCAGGGTGACGAGCAACGACGGGCGGGAACGCTTGCAACACCCGCTGTTCGCCCGCGCGTTCGCCCGCGCCGTGGCCGGCCTGGACCGCCGCGGGGCAGGGGAGCACCGCCGCCGCATCCTCGCCGGGCTGCACGGATCCGTGATCGAGATTGGAGCGGGGGCGGGATCGTCCTTCCCGCTCTACCCCTCCAGCGTCACCCACGTCCTGGCCCTGGAACCTGATGACTATCTGCGCCGGGTGGCGCAGCAGGCGGCAGCCGACGCCAGCGTTCCGGTGACCGTGGTCGCTGCGGCCGCCGAGCACATCCCCGCGGAGACCGGCAGCGCCGACGCAGTGGTGGCCAGCCTGGTTCTCTGCAGCGTCAAGGACCAGGCCACCGTGCTCGCGGAGATCCAGCGCGTCCTGAAGCCCGGCGGGACGCTGGCCTACTACGAGCACGTCCGCTCAGAGCACCCGTTCCTGGCCAGGGCCGAAGATGCGCTGACCCCGCTGTGGGGCCGGTTCATGGGCGGCTGCCACCTCAACCGGGACACCCTCGCCGCTATCACCGCGGCTGGGTTCAGCGTCCGCGACAACCAGCGCTTCGGCTTCGCTGTAGGGCGGTTCAACCCGCCCCTGGCCCACATCCTGGGAACGGCCTACAGCCCCGGGCCGCCCGGGAATAAAGCGGATCCGGCATGACAGACCTGAACGTCCGGGAGCGCAGCCCCCTCCAGCTGCCCATCACCGAGGCCGCGGGCTTGACCGCGGAAGAGGCGCTGGCACGCCTGGGCTCCGGGCCGGGCGGCCTCACCGAGGAGGAAGCGGCCGCCCGGTTGGAGCAGCTGGGCCCCAACGCCGTCCGTACGCACCGCGCCAATGCCTGGGCGGTCCTGGGCCGGCAGTTCGCCAGCCCCATCCTTATCCTCCTGATCGTCACCGCCGGCCTGTCCCTGTTTCTGGGTGATGCCACCAACTCCATCGTTATCGGGGTAATCCTGCTGGCCAGTGTGGGGCTGGGCTTCGCCAACGAATACCGGGCCGAGCGCGCCTCCGAGGCGCTGCACTCCCGCGTCACCCACAAGGCTGCCGTCCAGCGCGGCGGAACCACCCGGGAAGTGGACGTGACCGCCCTGGTGCCGGGCGACGTCGTGCACCTCTCCCTGGGCGCCATTATTCCGGCGGACCTCCGCCTCCTCACCACCAACAACCTGCACTGCGACGAAAGCATCCTCACGGGCGAGTCCCAGCCGGCGGCCAAGGACCCCGCACCGGTTCCGGGCGGTGCCTCCCTGGCGGACCTCGCCTCCTGCGTGTTCATGGGCACAGTGGTCCAGTCCGGCGGCTGCAGTGGCGTGGTGGTTGCCACCGGCGGCCGCGCGGAGTTCGGCCGCATCGCGCTGGGCCTGGGTGAACGGCAGCCGCAGACCGAGTTCCAGTTGGGCCTTAAGCGGTTCTCCTTCCTCCTGCTGCAGGTTGCCGTGGTCCTGACCTCGCTGATTTTCGTGGCCAACCTGCTGCTGGACCGCCCGCTGCTGGAATCGCTGCTGTTTTCCCTGGCCATCGCGGTGGGCATCACGCCCCAGCTGCTTCCCGCCGTCGTCAGCACCAGCCTGGCCACCGGCACCCGCCAGCTGGCAAAGCGGAAGGTGCTGGTCAAGCGGCTGGTGTGCATCGAGGACCTGGGGGACATGGACATTCTGGTCACGGACAAGACCGGCACCCTCACCGAAGGGAAGATCAGCTTCACGCACGCGCTTCCCGCCAGTGCTGGAACGTCTGACGCCGGCCTGCTCACTTTGGGCCTGCTGGCCACCGAGGCGGACTACGCCGGCGCCCGGGTTTCCTCCGCGGGCCAGAACCCGCTGGACGCGGCGCTGTGGGAGAGCCCAGGCGCAGCCGCGTTCCAGCCGGGGCGGTTCGAGCGCCTGGACCTGATCGGTTTCGACCACCAGCGCCGCCGCACCACAGTGCTGGTCCGTGAGGCGGACGGCCCCGCGCAGCTCGTGACCAAGGGCGCGCCGGAGGATGTGCTGGCCCTGTGCGGCCCCACGACGGCGGCCGTGCGGGCCATGCTGGATGAACAGTTCGACGCCGGCGCCCGGGTGGTGGCGGTGGCCACCCGACCTGCCGCGGGGCTGGCAAAGCTCACCCCGGCCGACGAAACCGGCCTCACCCTGGCCGGCTTCCTGGTGTTTCTGGACCGTCCCAAGGCCAACGCCCGCCAGTCGCTGGACCGGCTGGAGGCCCTGGGCATCTCAGTGAAGCTGGCCACCGGGGACAACGCCAAGGTGGCGGAGAAGGTTTGCGCGGACCTGGACGTCATTTCCGGCGGCACGCTTACGGGCGCCCAGGTGGAGGGGATGTCCGACGCCGACCTTGCCGCCGCCGCGCGCACGGCCACCATCTTCGCCCGCGTCTCGCCGGAGCAGAAGGCGCGCATCATCACCCTCCTGCGGCAAAGCGGCGGCGCGGTGGGCTTCATGGGAGACGGCGTCAACGATGCCCTGGCACTGCACAAGGCGGACATCGGCATTTCCGTCGACACCGCAACGGACGTTGCCAAGGACGCGGCCGACGTCGTCCTCCTGGACAAGGATCTGGGCGTCCTGGCGGACGGCGTCATGGAGGGCCGGCGGATCTTCGCCAACACCATCAAGTACGTGCTGATGGGCACGTCCAGTAACTTCGGCAACATGTTCAGCGCCGCCGTGGCCTCCGTGGTGCTGAGTTTCCTGCCCATGCTGCCCGGCCAGATCCTGCTGAACAACCTGCTCTACGACTCGGGCCAGCTGGCCATCCCCGGCGACCGCGTGGACAAGGAGCAGCTGCGCGCGCCCTCCCATTGGAACATCGCGTTCATCCGGCGGTTCATGCTGCTCTTTGGGCCCATCAGCTCGCTGTTCGACTTCGCCACGTTCGCCCTGATGTTGTTCGTCTTCGACGCAGCGCCGGGAGAGTTCCGGGCCGGTTGGTTCATCGAATCCATCGCCACCCAGACCCTAATCATTTTTGCCATCCGCACCCGGCGCGTTCCGTTCCTGCGCAGCCGGCCGTCCAACGGGCTGATCGCCGCGTCCCTGGGTGTGGTGGCCCTTGGTGTGTTCCTGCCGCTGTCACCCCTGGCGGGGGTTCTTGGCTTCGACCCGTTGCCGGTGCCGTTCTTCCTGGCCCTGCTGGGCATGGTGGTGGTGTACCTGGTGCTGGTGGAATTCGCCAAGCAGTGGTTCTTCTCCCGCGGCGCGCAGCAGCTGCCCGCCCCGCCGCCGCCCGTGCAGCGCCGGCGCGCCACCCACCACATCTCCCGGCGGGCGTTCCGGTTCAGCATTCCCGTCAGGGTGCCTCCGCTCAGGGCGCCCGCCACCGGGCGGAGAGTCCGGCGGAGGTGGCCCCTCCGTAATCTTTAGCCCATGCAGGGCTCTGGGTTGTTAGCATGGTGGAAGAGACGCTGGGGCTCGTCTTTATGTATTCGAAGGTGATGCAGTCCGCCGTGAATGCGTTCAGTTTGGAGCGTTTTTCATGTGGCGTGAACCCATCAGGCGGCGTACCCGGGAACTCCTGCGGGAATTCGTGGAGCGGGCGGATGATTTAGTACGGGCCCAGGAACACATCGAGGGCCTGCTCGGCGCGGTGGTCTCCATGACCGAGGACCTGAGCCTGGAAGCAGTTCTGGACCGCTTGGTCCAGTCTGCATGCGAACTTGTGGGGGCCCGCTACGGGGCCCTGGGCGTCATTGGAGACGATCAGCAGCTCAGCCACTTCATCACGGTGGGTATTGATGAAGACGGCGCACGGGTGATCGGCGATCTGCCCACAGGTCACGGCGTGCTTGGCGAGCTGATCCGCGAACCCAAACCGCTGCGGCTCCATGACCTGGGCGAACATCCCATCGCGGTGGGCTTTCCTCCCAACCACCCGCCCATGGGCACCTTCCTGGGCGTCCCGGTGCGGGTGCGGAACGAGGTCTTTGGAAACCTGTACCTGACGGAAAAGAACAGCGGCCAGGAATTCACCGGGGAGGACGAAGACCTGGCTGTTGCCCTGGCCGCCGCCGCCGGTGTGGCCATCCAAAACGCGAAACTGTTCGATGACAGCAGGCGCCGCCAGCGGTGGCTTGAAGCGGGAATGGAAGTCAGCGACCGACTCAAGGACCAGCCGCGGTCCGATACCGAGAACCTGGACATGATCGCGGAGCGGGCGCTGAATGCCTCCTCCTCGGTGCTGGGGGTGATCGCTTCGGTCGGTCCGGATGGAACCATCAAGTGCCGCACCTCGGTGGGCGCCCAGTCAGTCCCGGGCGGACAGGACCTGCCCGCGGCCGCCGTCCTGTCCGAAGTGCTGGAGTCAGGTGAGTCCAAGGCCTTGGGCGATCCGCTCCAGGTGTTCGATCCGGCGTCGGCAGAGAAGCTCGGGCCGGTGCTGGTGGCCGCCCTGGGCAGCAACAGTGACGGTCACCGGGACAGCGTGTTGATCCTGGCCAGGGGGCCTGGGGGAGCCCGGTACGCGGATGTTGATGTTGAACAAAGCGCGGTGTTCGCGTCACGCATCGGCCTGACGCTGGACCTTCTCAAGGCAAACCAACTGCGTGAAGAGCATGCGTTGTTCATTGACCGGGAACGCATTGCCGCGGACCTGCACGACCTGGTGATCCAACGGCTCTTTGCAGCAGGGCTGAGCATCCAGGGCCTGCGCCGCTACACCTCCGACCCGGCTGCGCATGAGCGCCGCATCGCCGGTATCACCGCGGAGCTGGACGACTGCATCCACCAGCTTCGTGACACCATCTACTCCCTGCAGGCACGGGAGTCAGACAAGGAACTCCTCAGCGGCCGGGTGCTGCGCGCAGTCCAGGAAGCCGCCAACGCTGCCGGCTTCCTCCCCAGGATCCAGCTCTCGGGGCCGGTTGATGACGTTGTGGGCGATGACGTTGCAGAACAGCTCCTGCGCGTACTTCATGAAAGTGTCAGCAACGCGGTGCGGCACTCGGGGTCGGAGGACATCTCCATCCTGCTTGCCGCTCAGGAGGATGAAGTGGTCCTCACAGTGCGCGACCACGGCCGCGGCTTCAAGGATCCCGAACGGGTCAGCGGATTGAACAATATGAAAAGGCGCGCTGAGCGTTTGGGCGGCAGTTTCGTCATCGACAGCGCACCCGGAGAGGGCACCAGCGTGACGTGGACGGCGCCGGCCGCCGGGTGAGGGCCGGCCGTGCAGTGCGCCACGGCGGCGTATGGCATGGCGTTCGGGAGGCGAGGTGTCAGTGTGTTAGATCCCACGCGGCATGAGATCCCACGCGCGGGGAATTGGCGCCGGGATCAGCTGGCCGCGCCGCCTGAAACCCAGCTTCTGGAGTACCGACGACACATGGCCGGCGACGGTGGCATCGGGCAGCATCAAGTCCTGCCCGATCTGCCGGTTTGTCAGTCCCCGGGCCATGAGGGCAAGTACGTTCCGCTCCGTTTCCGTCATGCCTGTCAGCCAGGGAGCGGATGCCGTGGCGTAAAGGCTTTCGGCCACCCGTTCCCTGACAGCCGGCCGGATAACCGGGGTGCCTGCGGCAGTGCCGCGGATGCTGTTGACCAGGGCGTCGTGGTCGCCGATCCGCTTGAGGACATACCCTGACGCGCCCGCCAGGACCGTTGCGCGAACAGCATGCTGTTGATCCCAGCTGGTGAGGATCAGGCATTTCACCCCGGGGGCGGCGGAGCGGAGGTCACGGCAAACCTCAATGCCCGTGCCGTCCGGAAGCCTGTCGTCCAGGACCGCGATGTCCGGCTGCAGGATGTGGATGAGCCGGATGGCCTCTGCTGCTGATCCGCTGTCGCCGACCACTTCGAAGCCGAGATGTTCGAGCATGTCGCCAAGTCCCTGCCGGACCATCCTGTGGTCATTCAGGATGAAAACCCGAATTGGCGCAGGGGACTGGGCATGCTCATGGGGTGCTGCTGGTGTATCCATCAAGACGCTCTCGTAGGACCGATGTCCTCCCCGGCTGCACTCTTCGCGCAACCGCCCCTCCGAAAGGAACGTCAGTGAGCCATCCGGCACTCACGGCCACTCGATTCCAAGCGCCGTGCCGGCCGAAGCGGGAAGATCCCGCGTAATGCCGCAAACCGAACACGTGGTGCTGTGGTCCGGTCCCTTCACCCACTGGTGGGACTCTTCCAGCCGGTACTCATACCGCCCGCCAAGCTCCTGCAGCCGGTTCAGCGCCACGCTGGCAGTTTCCCACGAACTCCAGCGGCCGACCACCCCGCCTTTGTCCTTCGAGATGACATTGCACCCGCCGTCCCCCAGCTCGTGATCCCTGTCCTGCCAGCCCGGCGGCTCATCACCGCCGTGTACTGCCTTGTACTCATCGGCTGTGGCCATGGTCGTCATCTCCCCGCCCGTTCAGGCAGCCTTCTGCTGCGGGCCGGTGAGGAAGAGCTCCAGGGACTGAAGGGTGACGACGGCGTCGTGGAAGGCCGGATTGCGGTGCGGGTGCAGGCGGTGCAGCAGCCCGCCGTTGTACTGGAGGCGGCGCCGGGCGGTGCTGACCGTGCGGAAGGCGTAGCCCAGGTCACCCGGATGCCGGGGCAGGGCCTGGGTCATGCACTGGATCGAGGCCAGCGCGACTGCCAGGACGTTGGCATCCATCTGCTGCCCGGCGGCCCGGTGCCGGCGGAGCTGGGACGCGAACCCGTCCCAAATGTCCCGGGCCGCCGACCGCGCCACCTCGGTCCGTGCCTGGTCGGCAGGCATTCCGCCCTCCATGAGTTCCTTCTGGAGGCAGCCAAACCGGTTCGCAAGCTCTTCGACTTTTTTCGCTGTTTCATCCGTTTCACCCGCGGCTGACGGTGTCGGGGTGAAGTTGGAAGGATGAAGCAGCATCGCCCTTCGGCGCGCCGCTTCCGCCTGCGATACTTGGGCGGGGCGAAGCGTGAGGATATCAGCGGACATGCCGGTCCTTTCAAAATCCAGCCAGTCTGCAGGGTGCGCCTGCACGCCGGCGGCATCCTTGACGGTGCCTCCGGCGCAATGTCACTGGGTTCATGGGGAATGCCGCTCCGGCCTCGCAATGTGAGGACCCGGACGGCGCCTTTAACAGAATGCCAAGCGCCCCGGGGCCGGCTATAGGGCTGAAAGTCCTGTCCTCGAACCAGGCCCTGCGTAGCCTATGGAGAGGCGGGGGCTTTGGGCCCTGTTTCCGGTCCGGACCCCCGTCCTAGCCTGAACAGGAGAGCGCGGCGTACGGCCGCGTGCCGGACCCGGGAGGCACAGGGTGAAATCGGCAAACGCTAGCATCACCGCAGGCATCGTCCTCATTGCGTTGGGCGTGCTGTTGCTGCTGGACAGACTTGGCGTCATGGATACTGCGGCCTTCGTGGCGCCGCTGATCTTCGCGGCCGTCGGGGTTTTGTTCCTGTCCCTTTATGTCCGGCGCCGGGAGAACTGGTGGGCGGCCATCCCCGGGTCCGTGTTCCTGGGCCTGGCGGCAGTCATCACTACCACGCAGCTCACGGGCGGCGCCTGGGGGGCAGCCTTCCTGTTCCTCTTCATGGGCGCTGGATTTGCCGCTGTCTACCTGCGGGAGCCGGGTAACTGGTGGGCCCTGATCCCGTCCGGTGTCATGTTCACCCTGACGGTCATCGTCGCCCTCCCGCCGGAGCTTCAGGGCACGCCCACCGCTGCCATCCTCTTCCTGGGCCTGGCGGCCACCTTTGGGGTGCTATCCCTGATCCCCGTCCGCATCGATGAGGCCAGCGACCACACGGAACGGATGAAGTGGCCCTTAATCCCGGCCGCGATCCTGACCGTGATGGGACTGATCTTCGTTCTCCAGGCCACGGCCCTCCTGATCCCGGCGGACTTCGCCTTCCCGGCCGTGATGATCGTCGCTGGCGCGGCCCTGGTGGTGTACGCCTACCTCGCCCACCGCGACGGGCGGCAAAAGACGCACGGGCCCGGACCCCGGGCAGGCTAGCCCTCACCTCCCGCGAAGTGGCAGATAACGGCAATGCCCGGCGGAGGTATTGCCGTTAAGTGCCAGTTCGCGGCCCAGATGGAGCGAGCAGCGTCGCCCACAAGTGCCAGAGCATGCCGGCGAGCGTGGCCAGGAACGCCGCAAACGCCAGCCACAGTTCGGCCCGGCCAATCGCGGCCACCAGCGGCAGCCCGTCGGCGCGGCCAAGGTAGATCCCGGCCACGGCATACATGCCAAGCGGAAAGATGACGCTCCACAGGCCCGGCTCGTAGGACAGCGGCACCCGGTGGACCACGTGCCGCCACCAGCCGGCGGCGAGCAGCACGGGGAAGAGCCATGAGGCGAAGGACCAGAACACCACGGAGGCTCCGGCCACCAGCCCGCGGGTTGCATCCACCATCGGTGCGCCGGCCATCTCAACGATCCGGGCCCCCGCCAGGACGCTGATGGCCATGGCGCCCATGGCAACGAAGTACTGTGGGCGCAGGTCCTGCGGCCGGATGGGGTAGGTCATCAGCCGGAGTGAGACGAAGATTCCCACTGCGGCATACAGGATGAGCCCCACCGACCAGGCCACGACGGCGACGAGTGCCAGGGCGGCGCGCCAGTCCGGTGCGGCGAGGGGCTCGATCGAGGCCGCAGCTACTGCCACGGACTGGCTGGCAACGCACCAGATGAACCACGAGCCGTTGGCATCCTTGACCACCGGCCGCTCGGACCTGCCCAGCACTGCCGTCCATGGCACGACGTAGCCGAGCACCACCCAGGCGAGCACCGCAACCGCCAGGAGTGCCGCCGTCGTGCCTTGCCACCCGGCCATCCCAAGGCGGGTGCCCAGCACGTTGGTTCCGGCGATGAACGTGAAGAAACCGAAGGCCCGGGCGGGATCCAGGAAGTCGCCCCGGATGTCGGCGGCGAATCTGGCCAGGCGGAGCAGGCTGAGCCCAAGGATCACCAGGTAGGAGAGCGCACACACCACCAGCAGGGCCAGCGACAGTGCATGGAATCCTTCCAGCTCAAGCCCCACGGAGATGATGCCGCTGGCCATGGTGATGGCGAAGTAGCCAGGGGTGAGCGTCCGCACCGCCTCCAGGGCCCGTGAGCCGAAGGAATGCCGGGCGTGGCTGGCGGTGTCCATGGACCAAGCTTAGGACCGGCACTCCGAACCACCGCCGCGAGATGGCACTTCCCGGCAGTTCGCCGGTGGGGCATTGCCCTCACATGCCCTCTCGCGAGCGGGCCCTCAGCGGGCCTGTGCCTCCGCTGTCGCCTTGATGCTGGCCAGGAGCTCGGTCTGGCTGCGCTCGGAGATTTTCATGACCAGCGCGTCAACCGCGGCCTCTGCCATGTTCCGGGGTACGACGTCCGAGCGCATGCTCAGCCTGGTCCAGCCGTTCGCCGGTGCCACTTCCACCGTGAACACCGGGCCAAGGGCCGCCTTGGAGGTGAAGCGCTCATTTCGGGTGAACTCGGTGTACTCGTGCGTTGTCTTCAGCGGGATCCCCAGGACTTTCCACGCGGCCTGAAAGGTGGTGCCCACACCTTCGGGGGTGGTCTTCAACTCCGAGATCTGCACGTCCGGGCCCAGCCAGACGCGGGGATCCCTGACCAGGTCGAAGACCTGCGGCAGCGGGGCGTCGATGGTGACGGAGCCGGACCATGTCAGGTTCTGCGTAAACTTCGCTTCGCTTTCGGGTGACGCCTTCATCCCGGCCTCCACCAGGCTCTTGACGTTGGCAACCATGCCTTGGATATCCGTTTCCGCCCACCGTGCGAACAGGGCCTGAGCGGGTACCCGGACCAGGGGTGCGGGGATGTCCAGGGTTTCCTCGACGGTCAACTCGGTCCCGGCCTCCACCGGCTCCAGCGTGAAGGTGAGCGTGGGCCCTACCGATGTGCCGGAAACAATGCGCTTGTTGGGAACCACTTCCCGGTACTGGTGGGTCACGTGCATGGGAATGCCCCATGTCTTGGCGACCAGCGCGCGGAGGTGCCTTCGCCCCCGGGTTTGAGGTCCAGTTGGGTGACGTCGCTGTCCCCGGGGAAAGCCTTCATCCAGTTCGTAGGGTCACTGAGAAATGAGAACACCCTGTCCACCGGGGCGTTGATCCTGGTGCTCCGAATAACGTTCCTGGTCATGTCCTGTCTCCTTTTCCGGCAGGAGCCTGGGTCCTGCCCTGCCTTCCAGTCCAGTCCCGGGGGCAGGTGCGGAAAAAGAGGAGAAGGTCCTTGCGCGGGTAATGCCACCCGGTAGCAGGATCACGCGGAATGGCGTCACGGCAGGACCTTGCGCCCCCTGGGCTCCTTGGGCTCTTTTGGCGGCAGGGACGCGACGTAGGCCAGTGCCTTCTCAGCCCATGCCCGCGCCCGGGTCTCGTCGCCGTCGCCCTCTTCATTCCACACTTCCGGCAGCCCGGTGTACCCGCCCATCGGCCGGTCCGCAGGGCCGAACGGCACGGTCCGCTCAGAGGACTCCAGCAGCTCCTTGTCCTCCCGGGAGAGCTTGACCCCGATGGTGGCGCCGAACAGCCCGGCGAACATGTTGCCGTTGACGAACGCCCCCAGGTTGCCGAACATCGGCTTCACCACCACGCCCGGGTGGTCGGGGACCACGCGCCGGAACCGCTCTTTCTCTTCCTCTGTTGCCTTGGGCATTTCCATGGCTTCACCTTCCGGTGGCAGGGGTCTGTTCCGCAGGATCTCGATGCAGGATATGCCTGTTTGCCGGCGGGGGATAGGGTCGGCCGGTGCCAGGGCGCAGTCGGTAATTGATCGGCCTTTGAGCAGGTCAAACTTCCCCAGCGAGTGCTATACCTGACCGTAGGCAACTAAATCTTTTGGCTGCCTGCGCAGGGCGGATTGGCTAGGATCCGGGACGTCCCCGGGGGGCTGGAGGCAAGAGTGCTGAACACGCCGGCCCGGGCCCCGGCCGCAGACATTCCGGTCCGGCGCGGCGAAAAGCCTGGGCTCCTGGCCCTCGCCGCGCTCGCCGTCCTCAGCCTCGCTTTCGTCGCCGGCTGCAGCGGCGGCACCAGCCAGACGGTCTCCGGCGCAGTGAAGGACAGCTCCTCCGCCGTTGCCACCGCCGGGATCGCCCTGCGGCAGGACATGGACGGCAAACTGACCCGCGCAGCAGCATCGACCACCCTTGACGATGAGCTCAAGGAGATCCAGACCAGCCGGAGCGCAATCCTGAAGCTCTCCCCGGCCACCCAGGGAGACCGCGAAACGCAGAAGCAGGCATTGGAGGTGCTGGACAAGTGCGCGGCGGGGTTCGCCACCGCCCGCGCCGCATTGGCAGCAAACGACGGCGGCACCCCCTCCCTCCCCGACGGTGACAAGGCGCTTGCGGACGCGCAGGACGCCCTCAAGCAGCTCGAAGGCAAGGTGGGGGACAAGTGAAACGGCTGCTCGGCGTCGCGCTCGGGATCCTGACCGCCATTGGCGGGTTCGTGGACATCGGGGACCTGGTGACCAACGCCGTCGTCGGTTCCCGCTTTGGCCTGTCCCTGGTGTGGGTGGTGGCTGTGGGCGTCGTGGGAATCATCCTGTTCGCGAACATGTCCGGCAGGGTTGCAGCGGTGTCAGGCCGGGCCACCTTCGAGGTGATCCGCGAGCGGCTGGGGCCACGGGCCGGGCTGGCCAATCTCTCGGCGTCGTTCCTGATCAACCTGATGACCGTCACCGCGGAGATCGGCGGCGTGGCCCTGGCCCTGCAGCTGGCCAGCAGCGTCTACTACCTGCTGTGGATTCCCGTGGCCGCCGTGGCGGTGTGGCTGGTGATCTGGCGGGTCCGGTTCTCCATCATGGAAAACGTCACAGGCCTGCTGGGGCTGACCCTGATGGTGTTCGCGGTGGCACTGTTCCTGCTCAAGCCCGACTGGGCGTCCCTTGCCGGGCAGCTGGCGCCGGCCGTGCCGCAGCAGGAAACGGTGTGGACGTACAGCTACTACGCCATCGCCCTCTTCGGTGCGGCCATGACCCCGTACGAGGTCTTTTTCTTCTCCTCCGGTGCCGTGGAGGAAGGATGGACGGTTAAGGATCTGATGCAGGAGCGGATCAACGTCCTGGTGGGGTTCCCGCTGGGTGGTTTGCTGTCCGTGGCCATCGCCGCGTGCGCCACTGTGGTCCTCCTTCCGGCCGGCATCTCGGTGACGTCGCTGTCCCAGGTCATCCTGCCCGTCGCCGAAGGGGCCGGGAAGCTTGGACTGGCGTTCGTCCTGGTGGGGATCGTCGCGGCAACCTTCGGTGCCGCCCTGGAAACCACCCTTTCCAGTGGGTACACACTGGCGCAGTTCTTCGGCTGGTCCTGGGGCAAGTTCCGCCGCCCGGCCGAGGCCGCCCGCTTCCACCTGGCCATGATTGTGTGCCTGCTGGTGGGGATGGCCGTGCTGGCCACCGGCGTGGACCCCGTGCTGGTGACCGAATACTCGGTGGTGTTCTCCGCGATTGCCCTGCCCCTGACGTACCTGCCCATCCTCATCGTGGCCAATGACCCCCAGTACATGCACGAGCATGTGAACGGGCGGGTGGTGAACGCGCTGGGCATGGTCTACCTGGTGATTATCCTGGTCGCCTCCATTGCCGCCATTCCCCTCATGATCGCCACAGGAGCCGGCTCATGACATCCACTCCCGGCCCGCTGACTCCCGCCCCCCAGGTCGCCGGGCGCATCCTGGATGCCCAGCTGCACCTCATGGACCGGCAGGTGCTGGACTACGACGGCGTCCCGGTCACCACCGTCGATGACCTCGAGGTGAGCGGGCCTGCTTTGGACGAGGACATCCCGGCGGGGACCCCGGCGCCGGTCATCACTGCGCTGCTGACGGGGTCGGTGCTGGGGACGCGCATCTTTGGCGGCAGGCCGCCGTCGTCCCGCCTGGTCCGCATCCCGTGGAAGGACGTGGCTGAAGTCGGCGTGGTGGTGCGGCTTGGCGTCAAGGGTGAGCCGCTGGACGCCAGCTGGGTGGAACGGTGGGTGCGGGACAAGATCATCGCGCGCATCCCGGGAGGCCGCCATGATCCTCGGTGACCTGCTGGGCACGCCCGTCCTGGACGCCGACGGCGGGCGGCTGGGCCGGGTGGCCGACGTCCGGTTCGTGCTGGACGGGACGCCGCACCAGCTGATGGCCGAACCGCGGCTGCTGGGGCTGGTGGTCGGCCCGCACAGCGCGGCTTCCTTCCTGGGGTACGAACGCAACGGCCTCACCCAGCCGCGCACCATTGCCCGGATCCTTCGGTGGCGGCACCGCGGATCGTTCCTGGTGCTGTGGGAGGACATCGCCATGGTGGGCGCCCGCTCCGTCCGCCTCCGTCCGGGGTTCACCCGTTACAGCACTGCCCTGGAGGGCGGCGAGCAGGCGTAATCCGGGCCTGAACAGGGGAGCGATTAGGTATGGGCCCAAATTCCTGTAGTGTTGAACCTGTTGTTGTGTTTATGCAGTTGGTAGTTCAGGCAGTACGCGCGGTCGAAAGTCCGTGTTCTTCTGAAGTAGCGGTTTTTGAACACCCCACGCCGGAGGGCCCGAAAGTCGGGACTTTCCCTCCACCTTCACGAAGGACAAAATAAATGGCTACTGGTACCGTCAAATGGTTTAACGCTGAAAAGGGCTTCGGCTTCATCTCCCCGGACGACTCCTCGCAGGACGTGTTCGCGCACTACTCCGCGATCAACTCCTCCGGCTTCCGCTCCCTCGAAGAGAACCAGAAGGTTTCCTTCGACACCGAGCAGGGCCCCAAGGGTCCCCAGGCCACCAACATCCAGGCTCTCTAATTTCCTAGGGATCCGGGACCGTTAGGTTTCCGAGCAGGGCTTGCCGTTCATCGGCAGGCCCTGCTTTTTGTTAACCCACGTGTGGCAGTTCTGCCCGGTCCAGTACTGCCTGACCGGCCCGTGACCGCATAAGCGGCGCTGGGCAACAACGGTTGTGCGGTCGACGGCCGCTTATGGCAAGGCGGTGCCCCTTTCGACGCTCTCGACATAATTCAGTTGAAGGAGCAATCTTGTAAGTGCGTACGTTTGCAGCGTGCCAAACCCACGCCCGCGGCGTCCGGAGAAAAATCCAACCTGCGCGGCACCAGTTGGGGTGGTGCATGTCCGGCACGAAAGTCGGCCGGCACCGGCTGCCCGCGCTCCCCGGCGTTGGCACCCGGCACCTTCACTTCACAATCAGTGGCCGGTTCGGCCAGTCATGCGATGGATTGGATCGGCTGCACTTGCACATCGGCCTTTGGCTGATTGCCGTTCAAGAGAGCGTCGCTATGAAGCACATTCGGGGAAACAATCCGAGATTCAAGAAACTGGCGTTTATTGTCGCGTTCGCCGTTGCCCTGCTGGCATCGATGGCTGCCGCAGGCCCGGCGTCTGCCAGCGGATGGGGGCACAGAACCTGGGAGGTCCTGGTGGGCTCTGAGTCCCATGACCAGGAGATCCAGGGCATGGCTTTCCTTCCCTCCGAGATCTTCATCAATGAGGGGGACACCATCAAATGGGAGGCTAACGCCGCAGAAATCCACACGGTGACATTCCTTGCGTCGGGACAGCCGCTGGAACCATTTAACCCGTTCGACGAAAATGAGCTGCTGAAGCGCGGAGGCGACAGCTACGACGGGCATTCCTACTACAACTCCGGCATCCTGGCCAATGTGGACGTGCCCGGCTTCCCTGACGCCACCAGCTACAGCTTGGCGTTCCCGCGTGAAGGCGACTTCACCTACTACTGCCTGGTCCACGGCGACGTGATGAAGGGGACCGTCCACGTCCGTGAACAGGGCACGGAGTACCCGTACAGCCAGGCTGACTACAACCGCTCTTCACGGGCGGAGGCGCGGTCCATCCTCCGGGACGGACACGAACTCGACCAGGAGCTGGCGGACCAAGCCAGCAACCATCGCGTGCTGGCAGGCAGTGACGACGGCGTGGCCATGGTCATGCGCTTTGTTCGGCCCATCGTGACGGTGCACGTTGGCGATACGGTCGTGTTCGCCAATACAGGAATGGGAGCTCCCCATACCGTGACCTTTGGCACTGAACCGGCGAATGTTTTTGCGCCTTCAGGAACCCCGGCGAATTTCACGGGTGGGGACCTGAACTCCGGGATCATCCCGCCCGGTGGTGAATTCACCGTGAAGTTCCAGGCGAAGGGCACCTTTAAGTACATCTGCGCACTCCATGACTACATGGGCATGGTGGGCAAGGTGAAAGTCGTCGACTGACGCCTGGTATTACTGCGGCCCGCCCGGGCGGTTGTCCTGGGCGGGCCATTTTTTGTTTAGCCAGGGATTTGTTTGGCCAGGGAGTAGTGGCGCGTCAGCGCAGCCCCATCGCCTCGCGGACCTCGTCGAGGATGTGGTGCATGGCCTGTTCCGCCGCCGCAGTGTCCCCGCCTGCCACGGCCGCGGCAACATCCTCGTGGGCCTTCAGTGCTTCGCTCCGTGGCTTGAACGGCATGAGGCCCTGCTTGGTACGGCTGGTCAGTACCTCGGCCACCATGCCCTCGAGCGCGCGGAACATCTCGTTGCCACAGCTGCGCAGCAGCAGTTGATGGAAGGCGATGTCGGCGGCCAGGAAGGACTGCAGGTCGCCAGCTTCACCCAGCCGGCGGAGGTCGGCCGCCAGTGATACCAGCTGGGCGCGCTCGGCCGCGCTGGCCCGGCGCGCCGCTCCGGCGGCGGCGATGGGTTCGACGGCGATGCGCAGCTCGGTCAGGCTGCTGTACTGCAGGTCCCGCCGGTCCGAAGCCAGGCGCCAGCGGACCAGCTTGGGATCGAACACATTCCACAGCGACGGCTCCTGCACCACGATGCCCACGCGCCGCCGCGAGTAGACCAGGTTTATCGATTCCAGAACCTTCATCGTGTCCCGTGCAACAGTCCGGGAGATCCCGTACTCCTGCTGCAGCCCCTCAAGGGTAAGCCGGCTGCCGGGGGCAAGGTCCCCGGAGGCGATGGCCACACCGACTGCCTCGATAACCCGGCCCTGCGCGGCAGGCACGGGCCCGCCGTCGTGCATCCCATCGCCGTCCTGGATTGTCGCCGTCGACATTCTTCCCCGCTCTCGTCACGCGCCACTGCGCCCTCCAAGAGTACCCGCCGAAGGAGTAAAGGTATGACTTGTGACACGAATAGATACTATCTATTGGAAGAAAAGGTGATACCTTATCGCTTGGCCTTGTTCAAAGCAGGCCAGCAGCGAGCTTCTTCGAAAGCCAAAGACGTCTTCTCCGGAGGTATGACATGCAGTATCCAGCCACGCATCTTGTGGTCATGGGCGTTGCCGGATCCGGCAAATCCACCCTGGCGGCAGCGCTGTCCCAGCAGTTGGGCTGGGCCTGCGCCGAAGCGGACGAGTTCCACCCGGAATCGAACATCGCCAAAATGACGCAGGGCATTCCCCTCCAGGACGAGGACCGCTGGCCCTGGCTGCAGGAGATCCGCGACTGGATGTCCGCCCAGGCTGCCGCCGGCACGAGCACGGTCCTCACTTGCTCCGCCCTCAAACGGAGCTACCGGCACCTGCTGTCCCAGGCCGAAGGCCGCGTTGTCTTCCTCCACCTCGACGGCGGTGCCGACCTGATCAGCCAGCGCATGCAGGGCAGGGAAGGGCACTTCATGCCGCCCACGCTCCTGCCCAGCCAGCTGGCCACCCTTGAGCCGCTCACCCAGGAAGAGCTCGAGTCAGGCAGCCTCCGCCTCGACATCGCACGCTCACCCGAAGAGCTGGTCGCCGCCGTCGTCAACGCCCTCAATCTCCCTTCCGGCCAGGCGCCCCAGGCGTCCTGACCCCCCCCAATCCCCAACCCTGTTTCAAAGGAGAACCATGACCATCGAAGGATGGACCCAGACGCTGGGCGCAGGTCCGCTGCTGCTCATCGCCGCGGCAGCGATTCTTGTGCTGCTGTTCCTGATCATCCGGCTGCGGATGCACGCCCTGATCGCCCTGATCCTCATCAGCCTCGCCACGGCCTTCGCCACCGGGATCCCCGCCAACAAGGTGGTCCCGGTGCTGGTGGACGGCTTCGGCACCACCCTGGGGACGGTGGCGCTGCTGGTGGGCCTGGGCGCGATGCTCGGCCGGATCGTGGAGACCAGCGGCGGTGCCAAGGTCCTGGCGGATTACCTTATTGGCGTCTTCGGCGAAAAGCGTGCACCGTTCGCACTGGGCCTGGCCTCGCTGATCTTCGGCTTCCCCATCTTCTTCGACGCCGGCCTGGTGGTCATGCTGCCCGTGGTCTTCGCCGTCGCCCACCGCCTGGGCGGGGGAGTGCTGCGGTACGGCCTGCCCGCCGCCGGCGCCTTCTCGGTGATGCACATCTTCCTGCCGCCGCATCCGGGCCCGGTCTCCGCCGCTGCCTTCTTCGACGCCAACATCGGCCTGGTCCTCATCGCCGGCCTCATCACCGCCATCCCCACCTGGTACGTCACCGCCTATCTCTACGGCCTGTACACCGGCAGGAAGCTGGTCCTTCCGGTCCCTGAGATCCTGGGCCACGCCAGTGCCGAGGCCGAGGCCCACCCGCCGAAGTTCCGCACCATCATCGGCCTGCTGCTCCTGCCGCTGGTGCTGATCTTCCTCAACACCGGCCTGAACACCCTTGCTTCCTCCGGTGTCCTGGACGAGTCCGTCAAGAAGCAACAGTGGTTCCAGGTCCTGCGGACCCTTGGCGAGACCCCGGTGGCGCTGCTGATCGCAGTGCTCGCTGCGCTGGTGGTGCTGGGCACGCGCCGCGGACGCGACACCGCCAGCATGGAGAAGCTGCTCGAATCCTCTTTGGGCCCGGTCTGCTCCGTCATCCTGATCACCGGCGCCGGCGGCATGTTCGGCGGCGTCCTGCGCACCTCGGGCATCGGCAAGGCCCTGGCGGACGTGCTGGGCAACGTGGGCATCCCGCTGATCCTGGCCGGCTTCCTGATCTCCGCCATCCTGCGCATCGCCCAGGGCTCGGCAACCGTCGCACTGACCACCACTGCCGGCCTGATTGCCCCGGCGGTTGCTGCCGGTGGCCTGAACGGAATGCAGGTCGCCGCCATGGTCATCGCCGTGGCCGCCGGCTCCGTGGTGGTGTCCCACGTCAACGACTCCGGCTTCTGGCTGGTGGGCCGCTTCTTCGGCATGGACGTCAAGACCACCCTGAAGACCTGGACCGTGATGGAAACCCTGATCGGCGTGATGGGCTTCGCGGTTGCCGCAGTCATCTTCCTGGTGGCCGGCGCGGCGGGCTGACCCCGACAAAGCAAAGCGACGGCGGGGCGGCTGGTGGGAACACCGGCCGCCCCGCCGTCGTTATGCCCGTTGGTGCGCCACGCCGGTGCGCCGCACGCCGACCAAAGGACACCCCTTGACTCCTCGCACCATCGTGATCACCGGCGCCAGCGACGGCATCGGAGCGGCAGCCGCACGGACGCTGGCCAAGGCAGGGGAACAAGTGGTCGTCGTGGGCCGTTCCGCAGAGAAGACCCGGGCCCTGGCCGGAGACATCGGCGCGGACCATTACCTGGCCGACTTTTCCGACCTCGCACAGGTGCGCGACCTCGCGGAGAAGCTGAAGGCCAACTACCCGCGCATCGACGTCCTGGCCAACAACGCCGGCGGCATCATGGGCAAGCGGACCCTCACCGTGGACGGCAACGAGTCCACGTTCCAGGTCAACCACCTGGCGCCGTTCCTGCTCACCAGCCTCCTCATGGACACGCTCACTGCCAGCAACGCGAAGGTGATCAACACCTCCAGCGCCGCCAACAACTTCGGTAAGCTGGACCTCTTCGACCTCACGGCCGAACACGGCTACAGCACCAACCGGGCCTACGGCACCGGCAAGCTGGCCAACATCCTGTTCACCTCCGAGCTGCACCGCCGCTTCCACGAAGAGGGGATAACGACGGCGGCGTTCCACCCCGGCGTGGTCCGCACCAACTTCGCGGCGGAGTCTTCAAGCCCCTTCCGGCACGTGTACACCACGCTCCTGAACCGCTTCATGCTCAGCCCTGACCAGGGTGCCGACACGATGCTGTGGCTCATCAACGGCACCGCCGGAACCGACTGGATCTCCGGCGCCTACTACGCCAAGCGTGCCCTGGCCAAGGCCAACCCCCAGGCGTACGACGCCGTGCTGGCGCGCGGGCTGTGGGAGAAGAGCGAGGAACTGGTCAAGGCGTTCGCCTGAGCAGGCTTTTATTCGCAGCCCACACCGTCGTGGTCCCTGTCCAGCCCGTAGATATCCTGGCCGATGACCTGGACCGGACCGCGGACGTAGGCTGGTCCGTTGCCGCCTCCGCCGGCGCAGTCCACGTCCGAGGCAATGGGGACGCAACCTGAATAGTTCGGGTCGCAGCCCGGATTGGTCCCCGGAACGGCTGGTGCCACGGGAGCCGGAGGGGTGGCGGCCTTCGCAGCCGCCTCCGCGGCTGCCTTTGCTGCCGTCTCCTGGGCCGCCTTCGCCTCGGCGGCCTGCTGGGCTGCTGCAGCTGCGGCGTCGGCAGCGGCCTTGTCCGCCGCGGCTTTATCAGCGGCAGCTTTGTCGGCGGCCGCTTTGTCTGCCGCGGCCTTCTCCGCTGCGGCCTTCTTCGCCGCCTCCGCAGCGGCGATTTTGTCGGTGATGCGCTTCGACTCCTCGGCCTCAAGCCACACGAGCACGCCGGTCTCGTCCCTTGTGCACACATAGCTGGTGCTTGCACTGACCTGCTGGGCATTGACAGCCGTGCACGGTGTATTGGCAACGGGGGTATGGGTGGGTGTTGCCGTGGGAGTTGCGGAGGCAGCGTCGCTGGCCGGCCCGGCAGCGGAGGTCAGCGAGGCCTGGGGTGCGCCGCAGCCAGCCAGGAGAAGCACGACGGCGGCAGCAGCCCCGGCGCCCAGCGCCTTGTTGGGGACCTTCCGCAGCGAGGAGCCGGCTACGAATCGGTGTGGGTGACGGCGGGAATATGGCAGGGAAAAGTTGTGGAAGCCGGGCATAGTTGTCCCCCAAATGCGTGTGCTGGATGCGTTGGCACGGCCAGCGTAGCCTCGTCCGCCGGGGGAGAACGGGTTAAGCGCAAATCTTGATTTATTCCTTGGGGAACCCTAGGGAGGGACGTCAAGGTCACTTGCCGTCCTGCGACCCGCCGCGCGCCCCGTCATGCCTCGGGTTCGGGACAGACCCGCGGCTCTTGCCGTTGGGGCTGTAGGGGTCCATCCGCCGCGGAGGGAGCTCTTTGATGAGCTCGTTGACCGCGTGTGACACGAGGTCCCGTTCGTGGGTCGGCAGTTCGAGTGAACCATTCAGGTAGGCGTCAATCTCGTACTCACCGGCGGCACCGGTGAAGCTGAAGTAGCGCATCCACACGGCACTGAGCGTAATCCCGGCTTCTTCCATTGCTTCCCGCGTCGCCTGCGCCTGTTCCAGGGGCTGAGCGAATTCGTCCACAAAAGGCTCCTACCCGTCGGCCAGCCCGTTAACGATGCCGCGTGCTACCTCCTGCAACGGCTTGCCCTCTTCGCGGGACGAAGCCAGCATCACGTCCAGGGCTGCGCGGGAGCCCAGGTGCATCCGTTCGATCAGGATTCCCTGTGCTTGGGAGATCATGTCCCTGTTCGCCAGGGCCTCGCCGAGCTGCAAACCCAGCCGCTGCGTTGCTTCACGGTCACGCACATTTCCGAGCAGGACGGCGGCCGGGTTTGCGAGCCGTTCGATCAGGAAAACCGAATGGTCGTCGAACACCAGCGGCGACGGCGAATACACCTTGATGGCGCCGATGCGCCTTCCCTCTGTCGTCAGCGGGACGCTGAGGACCGACCGCAGCGGGAGGTCCGCGATGGCTGCTATCCATTTGGGCCAGCGGGTCTCCTGCCTGGTGTCCTGGATGATGATGGCGCGCTGTTCGGCCCATGCACTCAGGCACGGAGGCATTCTCCTCAGTGAGAAAGCCGCCGGCCGCCTGCCCAGTTAATCTGGCCAGCTCACTGGCCAGCGGTTGGGAGTTGTCCATCGTCAGTCACCTTTGCTGTTCCCGGTAGCGGGGCTGCCGCATGTGTTGGCCGCTGTCTTCCTAAGACAGGCTGGAGCCGCACGCCTTCCCCCGGGTACCTTTACCAAAGACAGTAGTCCCTTCCGCCATGGATGCACCGGCCATGGATGCACCGGGCCGAAACGCACCAACTCAGCCCTGCCGTGCCAGTGCCTCGCCGATGATCCGGGCTCCCTCCGGGTAGGCGCCAGGGTTCGGGCCAGAGTAGTTGAGCCGGATGAAGGCTCCCGCCGGTTCGGCAGGGAACCACTCAGTGCCGGCGGCGATAATCACCCCCGCGTCGTCGCAGTCCCGCACCAGCCGGGGAAGATCCGTGCCGTCCGGCAGGCGCACCCACAGATTGAGCCCACCCTTGGGCAGGTTGTCGATGTGGGCCTGCGGCACGTGCTCGCGGAGGCTGGTGGCCAGCAGGTCCCGGCGCGACTGGAGCTGCTGGCGGAGGCTGCGCAGGTGTGTTTGCCAGCCGGGCTGGGTCACCACATCCAACGCCGCCGCCTGCAGCAACCCGCTCACGTACATTGACTCTGCGGCCCGGTGGCCCAGGATCCGTTCCCGGGCCGGTCCGCGCGCGATCACCGCAGCAACGCGGATGGCCGGGGAAACGCTCTTGGTCAGGGACCGGATGTACACCACATGGCCGGCATCATCCCTGATGGCCAGCGGCATCGGGTCCGAGGTAATGCCGAAGTCGTGCGCCCAGTCGTCCTCCACCAGGAACGCGCCGTGCCGGCGTGCCACCTCCAGCACCTCGTCGCCACGGCCCCGGGACCACTGGGTACCGGCGGGATTCGAATAGTTGGGCTGCACGTAGAAGGCCCGCGCTCCGGTCTCGGCAAAGGCGCGCTCCACGTCCGCCGGGTCCGGCCCCTCCGGTCCGCTGGGCACCGGAACCAGCCGCACCCCGGTCTGGGCCGCAGCCAGGATGGCACCCCAGTAGGACGGTGACTCGATGAGCAGCGGCTGGCCGGCACCCACCAGCGCGCGGAAGATGGAACTGAGCCCGCTTTGGCTTCCCGGCAGCACAATGACGTCATTCGGTGTCGGGGGAGTGATGCCCACCGGGGTTGCCGATCCCAGTTCCTGGGCGAACCATTGCTGCAGTTCGGGCATGCCGGCGGCAGGAGGCCTGGACAGGGCAGCGTCGCCGCGCGCGGCCCGGGCCAGGGCGGAGCGGACCAGCCGTTCCGGCAGCAGTTCGCGGTCCGGGTAGCCGGAGTGGAACCAGATGGCGTCGCCGGGAACGTTGCGCATGGTGCTTGACGACGACGGCAGCGGGGCCGACGGCGGCCGCAGCGCAGCGGTTTGCCAGCCATAGTCCGACGGCCTTGCGGTGCGCACGGCCCGGACGAACGTTCCCACCCCCGGCCGACTGTCGATCAGCCCCTGCGTGGTCAGCGCTTGGAGCGCCTTTTGCACCGTTACGGGGCTGACCTGGTACTCGGCCACCAGTTGCCGCGTGGACGGCAGCCGGGCTCCCGGGGCGGCGTTCGAGATCCAGCCACGGAGTGCCGCAACGATCCGCGAGCTGCTATCGTTATTCATGAAAGAACATAGTAGCGCTACTGCCCTGAATGACCCAGTGGTACTGCCGCTCGACAGCGGTGGACTCAACAGTTCCGCTGCAGTCCGCAGAGCCCCCGGAATCTGGTGGGGCCTCCTGGGTGTTGCGGCCTTCTCCTTCACCATTCCCTTCACACGGGTAGCGGTCGCCGGAATCCCGCCGCTGTTCATCGGTTCCGGCCGTGCCGTGGTGGCCGCAATCCTCGCCGCCGCAGCCCTGGCCATCACCCGCCAACGGCTGCCGCAACCCCGCACCTGGCTGCGCCTCGCGCTCGTGGCCGCGGGCGTCGTCGTCGGCTTCCCGCTGCTCACCTCCTATGCACTTACCGCCGTCCCTGCGGGTCACGGGGCGGTGGTCATCGCCCTCTTGCCGGCCGCCACTGCAACGGCGGCCATTCTGCGCACCGGTGAGCGACCGCGACCGGCCTTCTGGGCGGTGATGCTGCTCGGCTCGCTGGCAGCGGTGTCCTTCGCGTTCCTGCAGTCCGGCGGTGTGGGGCACCTGCACTGGGCCGATCTCCTGCTGCTCGGCGCCGTGGCCTGTGCGGCGCTGGGGTATGCGGAAGGCGGCTTGCTGGCCCGCGAACTGGGATCATGGCAGACCATCGCGTGGGCGCTGGTCCTCGCCGCGCCGGCCATGATCGTGCTGGCCGTGGTCTCGGCCCTGGACCAGCCGCCATCGGCCACTCCCGTGCAGTGGGCCGCCTTCGGCTATCTGGCCGTGGTGAGCATGTTCCTGGGCTTCTTCGCGTGGTACCGCGGACTGGCCATCGGCCCCATGGCGCAGGTGAGCCAGATCCAGCTGCTCCAGCCCGTGATGAGCATCTGCTGGGCGGCCCTCCTGCTGGGCGAGGCCCTTACCTGGACCACTGTCATCGGCGCCCTTGCCGTCATCCTCTGCGCGGCCGCAGCCGTCCGCGTCCGGCTCAAACCGATCTCCTGACCACCGAAAGGACTTAGACGTGTACATTCCTGCCCACTTTGCCGCAAGCCCGCAAACCGTCCAGAACCTCCTGGCAAGTCCCGGCGCAGCCAACCTGGTGACCATGACGGACCAGGGCCTGCTCGCAACGCTGCTGCCCGTTGTCTTCAACCCCGCGGTAGGGAAGTGCGGGGCGCTGCAGGCCCACATGGCGCGGAACAACCCGCAATGGTCCCTCGCGCCAGTGGGCGAGGCGCTCGCCATCATCCAGGGGGCGGACGACTACATCTCGCCGTCCTGGTACGCCTCGAAGGCCGGGCACGGCCGGGTGGTGCCCACCTGGAACTACAGCACCGCGCACGTGTACGGCGAACTGGTGGTCCATGACGACGCCGCCTGGCTGGGACGGCACGTCCGGCACCTGACCGGGCTGCACGAGGGCGGGCGGGAGGATCCGTGGGCTGTGGACGATGCCCCTGAGAAGTACATCGCCGGGCAGCTGCGGGCCATTGTGGGCGTGGAGCTGGTTATTACCCGGATCGACGCGAAGGAGAAACTGAGCCAAAACCGCTCGGCCGCCGACGCTGAAGGGGTGGCGGCCGGGCTCCGTGCCGCCGGGCGGGAAGCCAGCGCCGTCGAACGCGTCCGCCCCTGAGCCGGCCGGTGACCCTGACGCTGCCTAAGCTGTCCGTTCCAGCAGCACCATCACCTCGTAGTGCTTGGTCTGCGGGAACATGTCCAGCACCCGGGCCCTCCGGGCGGTAAAGGAAGGGAGGGCGGCCAGGTCGCGGGCCAGGGACTGGGCGTTGCAGCTGGAGTACACCACGTGCTGCACGTCCGATGATTCCAGCCAGCCGCACAGCTCCTTGCCGATGCCGCGCCGGGGCGGGTTCACGATCACCAGCTCCGGCGACTGCTCCGCCGCGAGGGCGAACGCGGTGGCATCACCGGCCTGGAACTCCATTCCCTCCAGCCCGGCTTCACCGCTGCTGAGCCGGGCGGAAACTATCGCCTCGCTGCTGGCCTCAATCCCGGTGACCGTACGGGACGGAGCGGCGCTGTGCAGGGCGAAACCGCCCACGCCGCAGTAGAGGTCCCATACCGAGGCTGGTGCCAGTTCGTTGACCCATTCACGCCCCTGCCGGTACAGCGCTCCGGCCATCTCCGTGTTGGTCTGGAAGAAGCTTTGCGGGCGGAGATGCAGGTTGATGTCGTTGACCCGCATGTTCAGGGTGGACTGCTCCGTCAGCAGGATTTCGCGTTCGCCCTCCAGGACTGCCTTGTGCTCGGGGAGCAGATTGACCGAGACCACCTTCACCTGTGGCAGGGCTTCCAGCAGCTCCGGGAGGTGCTTCCGGATCCGTGGCACCACCTGTTCGGAGCGCAGCACCAGCCGGAGCATGACCCCGCCGTCCGGGGATTCGGTGAGGATGACGTGCTTGAGCTCGCCGGTGCGCTTCGGAACGTCATAAGGGGTGAGGCGCAGCCGGCGGATGAAGCCGGCAAGGACCGGGAACACGGCCCGCAGGCCGGGGGAGCAGACGCCGCATTTGCGCAGGTCCACGCCGTGCCCGTCGGCGTCCAGGATCCCGATGGTGGGGTTCTGCGCGGTCCCGCCGATCACCATCTTGGCCTTGTTGCGGAAGCCTGACTCCTGGCTGGCGACGGGCGGGAGCCATTCAAGTCCGGTGTGGTCGGAGAGCAGGGTTTGGCAGTGCAGCTGCTTGCCGGCCAGCTGTTCGCCGTAGGGCCTGCCCATCTGGGTGCAGGAGCGGCAGGTACCGGCATCAAAGTAGGAACAGTGCATGACTGGTCCATTTTACGCGCCCCACGGTGAAGGTACGACGACGGTGCCGGGGGAGCGCCGTCGTCGTACCTTACTGAGGGGTGCCGGACCGTCCGGGAACACCGCCGTCCCGTCAAGTGTTAAACCCATTGGAGACAGAACGATGGACAACAGAACTTACACAGCACTTGTAGTACCGGCCGGCAATTCAGAACCCATGCGCATCGAGCAGGTGGCAGCGGACCTGCAGGCCCTGGAAGCCCTGGTGGGCGGGCCGCTGGAGTCGGTGATCCGCGGCGACTGGCACGTTTACCTGAACGCCGAAAGCGTCACCATGCTCCTGCCGGTCAACTTCCGCGCCGGGCAATTGATGCATGAATGCGGCCTGGACCTTGACGGCATCCGCGGCACCGCCGTCTTCCTTGGCCGTGGTGAACACGGGGCGGAAGCGGACATCCCGGAGCACCTGGCCCGGCTCGCCGAGGAACTGTTCGGGTCGCCGCTGGCCGCCTAGGCCTGCCCGGCTAGTCGCCGCGTACGCCGTAGGTGCTGAGCACGTTGCCCTTGCTGGTGGTCTTCTGGTCCTGCAGCACCAGGCGGGTGAGCGGGTCGCCGTCCTCGAAAAGCCGGCGGCCGCTGCCGGCGATGACCGGGTGGGTCATTAGCTGCAGCGAGTCCAACAGCCCGGCGAACAGCAGCTGCCGCACCACGGAGATGCTTCCGCACACGGCGATTTCCCCGCCGTCGCGCTCCTTCAAACCAGCCACGAACTCCTCAAGCGGAGCATCCATCAGCCGGGAGTTCTGCCACTCCAGCGGTTCCGTTAGGGTGCGCGACGCAACGAACTTCTCCACGGGGTTGATGAACGCCGCAAAGTCCTGGTCCACTGAGGCGTTCGGCCAGTACTCGGCCCACTCCTGGTAGCTGACGCGGCCCAGCACCACGGTGTCCACGTTGTTCATCATCCGGGTCAATCCTTCGCCCAGCTCGTCATCGAAGCTGTCGAACTGGAACTTGAACGGTTCGGACACCACACCGTCCACTGAGTGGAACAGGCCGGCAGTGACATTGCGCATGAAGCCTCCAAAAATTGAGTTGACAGGCATTACGGTATTCGGCGGTTTCGTCCCGGGGAAGGGGTTCCGGCCCGCCTTTTCGGACCAGGGATCAGCACGACGGCGGGTGGCTGCGTTAGGTTCATCACTCGCCGTGTCGTCTTACCCGGTTTCGCGCCGGCTGGGCCCCATACTTGTTTTTGAGCGGCTTTTGCCGATCCCCCCGGCCAGGCAGGAGGAAGTGCATGGAAACCCTGAAAAAAGTCGTGACCAACCAGTATTTCCCCGCCGGTGCCGTACTGACAGCGGTCCTGCTGTTCTGGATCGTCGGTCTGCTTGGCGGACTGTCCCTGCTCAACAACAACCAGCCGCCGCTGACCACGCTGACCTGGATGCTCTTCGTCTACGCGTCCGCCGTGCTGACCCCTCTCGCGGGGCTGTTCGCCGCCGCCGACCTCATCCGCCGCTGGCGCCGGAACCGCGCCGCCGCCACGGTGCCCGTGGCTTATGCGGCAGGCAGCACCGAACCTGCCGCGGACCACCTTGACGACGCGCTGCCATCGGACCCTGTCACTTCCGGTGCTCCCGAACCCGTTGAACCGGCACAGCCCAAGGCTTCCGCACCTGCGCCCACCAAGCGGCGGCCCGGCCGCAAGGAAGCAGCCTAACTCCCCAGCAGTCCCCGGAGCAGTCCTGCTTTACCGCCCCTTCAGGGCGTTGAGGGCCTCTTCGGCATGATGGAGCGCCTGGCCCAGCCGTTCGCCCGGTTCCGGTAGGGAAAACAGGTAGCCCTGCAGCGAATCGCATTCCAGCGCCGTCAGGTAGTCAGCCTGCACCGGCGTCTCTATTCCTTCGGCGGTGACGGTCAAGCCCAGGCTGTGCGCCATGTTGATCATGGAGCTGAGGATGGGCAGCCGTTCGTTGCCCGTCCGGACCATGGACACGAACGTCTTGTCGATCTTGACCGTGTCCACGGGCAGGTCCTGCAGCCGGCCCAGGGAGGAATAGCCGGTGCCGAAATCGTCCAGCGCCACCCGGGCGCCGGCGTCCCGCAGGGTGCTCAGCTGCTGGATCAGGTTGCAGTCGGCGTCGAAAAAGACACTCTCGGTGACTTCCATGACCAGCTGGTACGGCGCCACGCCGCTCGCCTCCGCCAGCCGCAGCACAGTTTCGGCGAAGTCCTGTTCCTGCAACTGGACGCCTGATACGTTGCCGGCAAGGGAGCGCGAGGGATCTTCGCTGAGCCACCGTGCCAGTTGCACCATGCCGGTTGCCATCACTTCGGCCCCGATCTCCCCGATCAGCCCGGCGCGCTCGGCCAGTGGAATGAAGATCGACGGCGGCACCCGCTCGCCGCCGCGGTCCCACCTGGCCAGGGCCTCCAGCTGGACCACCTGCCCCATGCGAGGGGAAACGATCGGCTGGAAGTCCACAGTGATCTCGCCGCGCGGCACGGCGAGCTGCAGCCCGCTCTCCATGTGCGTGCGCTGCACCAGCGCCTGCATCATGTCCGGATGGAAGCGCAGGAACCGGTTCTTGCCTGCAGCTTTGGCCGCGTACATGGCAATGTCGGCGTGCCGCAGCAGTTCAGAGGGCCCCACGCTGTCCTGCCCCAGCGAGGCGATCCCCAAACTGAGGCTGGGCCGGAGGACGGTGCCGCCGATCGTAACGGGGACATGCAGGCAGCGCACGATGCAGGCGGCGATCGCATCCGCATCGGGACAGGCGGTCAGGAGCACCACGAATTCGTCGCCGCCCAGCCTGGCCACCACATCCGCTGTGGGGACGCAGCCGCGGAGCCGGCGGGCCACTTCGATAAGCATGTCGTCGCCGGCCTGGTGGCCAAGGATGTCATTGACTTCCTTGAAATCGTCCAGGTCAAGGAGCAGGACATCCACTGTTTTCAACCGGGGTTCCTGCAGCGCCTCGGCCAGGGCGTCGTTGAACACAGCCCTGTTCGCGAGCCCCGTCAGCGGATCCTGGAACGCCATGGCCCGGAGCTTCTCGGCCTGGACTGCGAGGTCCATCATGGCCCGGTGTGCCTGCTCCTGCGCTTTCCGGCGAGGCGTCACATCGCGGAAGCTCCACACCCGGCCCACGATCTTTTCGCCCACCCGCTGAGGGCGGGAATAGCGTTCGAAGGTACGCCCGTCACGCAGTTCCACCACGTCGTGGCTCTCAGCGGCCGGATTGTCCTGGAGTTCGCCCAGCCGCGCGGTGAACGGCACGGGATCTGCCACCTGCTCCATGACCAGCCGCAGCGCAGGCGCCTCGCTGTCCGCTTCCATAATTTCCGGCGGAAGGCTCCACATGGACAGGAACTGCTCGTTGAAGCCGGCCACCCGCCCGTCGATGCCCATAACCAGGATGCCGTCGGCGGTTGACTCAAGGGTGGCGGTCAGCAGCGACATCGCATCGCGCAGGTTTGCATCCGCTGCTTTGCGGTGTGCTGTTCCGCGTGCTGACAGCAGGAGTCGTGTGCACTGCGCCCGTCCGGCATCTGCCCCGCCTGGGTTGGCATCGGCGGCAGTCGTTTCCTGTCCGGGAAGGAGTGCCGCGGCCAGTTCCAGGGGAAATTCTGTCCCGTCTCCGCGCAGCCCGGCGATTTCCCTGGGCGGTGCTTGTTCCCCTGGCTGTGTGAGGATCTGGTGCAAAAGGTGGGCAACCTGGTCCCGGGAGCCGGCCGCGAAAAGCATCCGGTGGTCCAGGCCCGTGAAGGATTCCTGCTGAAGGCCAAACAGCCTTGCTGCCGCAACGTTGGCCGCCAGGACAGTGCCGTCCGCGCTCAAAGCCAGCAGCGCGTCCGGACTCGCGTCCATGACCACGCCGAAAGTTTGTAATGCCACATTGTTGCCACGGTTTGGAAAACCGGCCATTACACCACCCCTTCGCCATCATAAAGGCCAAGGCGGAAATGAGGCGTGAAAGCGGGACTGCAAATTGGCGCTGCGCAAAATTGGTTCTGCACCCGGCCCGGCGGGGGACGTGAGACGCGCCGGACTCCCTTTAGGAGTCCGGCGCTTCTTTTCTAATGGATTCTGGTGAAGCGGCTACGCCCGGCGGCCGCTGCGGTTGGTGACGGCGCCGTAGATCAGCAGCACGATGATCGAGCCGAGAATGGCCAGCAGCCAGGTCCTGATGTCGAAGAATTCCGCCAGGCCGCCGCCAAAGATCAGCGAGCCGATCCAGCCGCCCAGGATGGCCCCGACAACGCCCAGGACCATGGTCACAAGCCAGCCGCCACCTTGGCGGCCCGGCAGGATGGCCTTTGCAATGGCTCCAGCAATCAGGCCCAAAATGAGAAAACCGATAATGCCCATGTTGCCACTCCTTGTCAGTGAATTGTGCCGGGCCCCCATTTCCGGTGTGAACATTCAATCAGCAGGCTTACTATTCTGCAAGGCTTTGAATATCACAGGATGGCTGTCAGTTTCCGGCGGAAATGCGCACCTTACCTGCGGAGACGCCCGTGCAGGTCCTGCTCCTGCACTCCCCGGGCCTGCCGCCGAGGCCCATGAGACGCACATTTCCGTTGCCGTCCGGCGATGGTGGGACGTGCTGCCTGCTCTGTAGCCGCCGATAAGATGGCAAGTCCCGCAACAGACCAAGGAGCGCAGGCATGTCCAGCCCCACCGCCAGGCCCCGTGCCATTTTCCTCGACATCGACGGCACCTATGCAGACCACGGTCTCGCGCCGGAAGCGCATGTGGACGCCGTGCGGGCGGCGCGGAAACTGGGCCATCTGGTCTTTGTCTGCACCGGGCGCCCCTTGTCGATGGTCCCGGGCCACATCCTGGATGCCGGCTTTGACGGCACCATCACTGGTGCCGGCGCCAGGGTGGAGGTCAACGGTGAAGTCCTCAAGGACGCGCGGTTCGAGCCGGATCTCGCCGCGCGCATTGTGGAAATTCTGGACTCCCACAACGCCGCGTACATCCTGGAAGCTCCAGAGGCCCTGCACGGCCGCACGGGAGTGGACCGGCGGCTGCGGGAGGTGCTCGGCCCCATCTTCGCCGGACGTCCACAGCACGACGGGGTCCTCAGTACCGACGTGGATCCACTTGAGGACATCCTGGGCCCGATGCGGTACAGCGACGATCTCCGGGCCACGTCCTACGCCAAAATTTCGTGCTTCGACTCACCGGTCCCGCTGACCCGCCTGCTGGAAACCTTTGGCCCGGAAGTGGGGCTGATTCCCAGCTCCCTATCGGCACTGGGCGAGCGGGCGGGGGAGATCTTCATGGCCGGCACGCACAAGGCCGTAGGCATCCAGGTAGTGCAGGCCCGGCTCAGGTTGGACCGAGCGGACATCGTTGCCATCGGCGACAGCGCCAACGACATCGAAATGCTGGAATACGCGGGCGTGGGCATTGCCGTGGAGGGCGGCCACCCGGCCGTTCTGGCAGTGGCGGACAGGGTCACCGCGCCGCCTGCCGGCAACGGTGTGGCGCTGGCCTTCGCGGAGTTGGGGCTCCTGGGCTAGCCCTCAGCGTCCCCCGGGCGCGGAGTTCAACGTACCGGTGCCCACAGTGCCCGCGCCCAGGGCGCCCGTGGCCACAGTGCCCAGGGCTCCAACGGAGGTGCCCAGGCCGCGCACCATCCAGCCCTCCTCCTGCCACGCCCCTGCATCCAGCACGTTCCGCGCGTCCAGGACCACCCGCCGTCGTACCAGCTGCCCGGCGAGGGCGGGGCTCAGCCGCCGGTATTCGTCCCATTCGGTGAGCAGCAGCACCAACTCGGCGTCCTGGAGCGCCTTCTCGGTGGAGGCCTCGAAACGGAGGCGCGGGTAGCGCCGCCATGCAAGGTTCACCGCTTTGGGGTCCGTGACCGTCACGTGGGCCCCGGCAGCGGCCAGCCGGTCCGCCACGTCCAGGGCGGGGGAGTCGCGGATGTCATCGGTGTCGGGCTTGAAGGAGGCGCCCAGGACGGTGACTGAGCGGCCAGATAACGCTCCGCCGCACAGCTCCGCCGCGAGCCTGACCGTCCGCTCCCGCTGGCCAAGGTTCACGTTGTCCACCAGGCGCATCCACTCCTCCACGGCGGATACGCCCAGCGTTGCCGCCTGTGTGCGGAAGCTGCGGATGTCCTTGGGCAGGCAGCCACCGCCGAAGCCCAGGCCGGCATGCAGGTACCGGCCCCCGATCCTGGGGTCCAGCCCCATAGCTGCGCTGAGTTCGCCCACGTCCGCGCCGACGGCATCGCACAGTTCCGCCACCGCGTTGATGAAGCTGACTTTGGTGGCCAGGTACGCGTTGGCGGCGGACTTGATGAGTTCGGCCGTGGCGGAACTGCACACCAGGCGGGGGATTCCGGCGGCCAGCAGCGGTTCGTAGACGGCATCCAGTACAGCCGTCACCCCCATCGGGCTACCGGTGGCGGGATTGAAGGCGCCGGACCGGCCGCCCTCGACGCCGTACACCAGCCGGTCCGGCACCAACGAGTCCTTCACGGCCGTGCCCTGCCGCAGGAATTCCGGGTTCCACCCGAGCAGCACGTCCGGCCGCGGCGCCAGGATGGCGCCCAGCAGGCCCACCGTGCCAACGGGGACAGTGGATTTGCCCACGACGACGGCGCCCGCGGCCAGGTGCGGCAGCAGTGCTTCCGTTGCGGAGACCAGGAAGGTGAGGTCGGCGGCGTCGGACGTCTTTTCCTGCGGCGTCCCCACGCAGAGGAAGTGCACCTGTGCATCCTTGGCGTCCGCCGGGTCGGTGGAGAACCGCAGCCTCCCGGTGGTGCGGCCGTCCTCGAGGAGTTCGTCCAGCCCGGGCTCGTGGAACGGCGCGCTGCCCTGCGCCAGCTGGCGCACTTTGCCGGGATCCACGTCGATGCCCACCACAGTGTGGCCCATGGATGCCAGTGTTGCCGCGTGGACCGCGCCCAGGTAGCCGCAGCCGATCACAGATATCTTCACCAGTTGGCTCCCTTGGAGTTGATCGAGCTTGCCGCCATTGGAACGGCAGCGATGGCCTCTTCGTAGTGGTGGATCAGTTCTGAGCACAGGGCCGGCCAGGTCCTGTCCTGCACTGAGGCGTGTGCGGCTGTGGCAAAGGCCCGGCGCTTGGCGTCATCGCCCACCAGGTCCTGCACCCGGGCGCGCATGCCTGAGAGGTCACCCGGTTCATAGAGCCACCCTGTCCGGGAATTTTCCACCAGGTCCAGCGGGCCGCCCCGGCCCGTGGCCACCACCGGCACGCCCGATGCCATGGCCTCCTGGATGGTCTGGCAGAAGGTCTCAAACTCGCCCGGATGGACGAACAGGTCGAAGGATGCCACCGCCCGGGCCAGTTCCTCACCGCCCAGGAAGCCGGTGAACAGTGCGTCGGGCAGTGCCGCTTCAAGAGCGTTGCGCTGGGGTCCGTCCCCTACAATCACCAGCCGTGTATTGGACATGCCGGCGAGGGCCGCGAGGTCTTCCACCTGCTTTTCCGCGGCAAGCCTGCCCACGTACCCGATGATCCGTTCACCGTTGGGGGCCACCGAAGCCCGCCAGCCGTCGTCGCGCTTTTCGGGCGAGAACCGCGCGGTATCCACACCACGGCGCCACATCCGCACCCGCGGGATGCCCCGCCCGCGCAACTGGTTCAGCGCGAACGTGGAGGGCGCCAGGGTGCGCGTGGCCAGCAGGTGGATGTGCTCCACCCTGGCCCAGGCCCAGTTCTCGAGGAAGGGGACGCCGTAGCGCGCGGCGTAGCCGGGGACCTCTGTCTGGTACACGGCCACAGTGGGAATCCCCAACTGGCTCGCAGCCTGTGCCGCACGCCATCCCAGCACGAAGGGAGAGGCAAGATGCACAACGTCAGGCGCGTACTCGGCAAGGATTCGCTTGACCCGGTACACACCACCCAACGCCACCCTGACATTCGTGTAGCCGGCCAGCGGAACCGCCGGAAGCCTGTGCACCTCAGCACCATTGACATGGCTGGCTGCCCCACCGTCATGGGCGGACGGGGCGATGACCAGGACATCGTCACCCCGCTCCTGCAGATGGTCCAGGACCCGCAAAATTGAGTGCGTGACACCGTTCATCAACGGCAAAAATGATTCGGCGACGATTGCGATCCTCACCCCTCAACCGTGGGCTCCTCCCTTGAAATGACGGGGGAGAAAGCATGACCCGGAGGAGAAGGACGGGTGAACAGATACACCCGGGTCCTAAAAAAATTACTAAGTAGGCTTGGCATTTGATGCTAAGCATGCTTACGGTAGTGGGGCAGTCAGCGCAGAGCCTCAAGCAGCCGGGGCCGGAAGCCAGACGTCGGGAGATTGCCCCGGTCCGGGATATCCACTGCTGGCAGACCCAGTGCAACGACAATCCAAGGAGACGTCATGCTTAACAGGGAAAACCTTGAAAACCTGCTCACTAAGGGCGGCAACGTCGTCGGTTCCGACGGTTCGAAAATCGGATCGCTCGGCCAGCTGTACGCAGATGACGACACGGGTGAGCCCACATGGGTCACTGTGAAGACGGGCCTTTTCGGCACGTCCGAGTCCTTCGTGCCGGTTGAGGGCGCACACGAACAGGGTGAGGACCTGGTGGTTCCCTACAGCAAGGAACACGTCAAGGATGCTCCCCGCGTGGACGCCGACGGCCACCTCAGCCCCGAGGAAGAGGACCGGCTCTACACCTACTACGACCGCAACGGTGCACGGACCTACACCGAGGCAACCTCCGGTTACTCGGCTTCCGACGTTGCCAGCTCCGGAACCAGGACCGACGCCGACCTGCAGGGCGATGCCGACCTGAACGCAGGCACCCCCACGGCAGGCATCCGCTCCGAGCGCGATACCGAGTCCCGCGGAGCCGTTGGCCACGACACCTCGGGCCCCACAACGGACGACGCCATGACGCGGTCCGAGGAACAGCTGCACGTGGGCACGGAACGTGAAGCCACGGGCCGGGCACGGCTGCGGAAGTACGTCACCACCGAGAACGTCACCAAGACCATCCCGGTGGAGCGCGAAGAGGTCCGGATCGAGCGTGAGCCCATCACGGACGCCAACCGGGGTGCCGCCCTCGACGGCCCTGCCATCAGCGAAGAAGAGCACGAAGTGGTCCTCCACGAGGAGCGCCCGGTGGTGGAGAAGGAAGCCGTCCCCGTGGAGCGCGTCCGGCTGGACAAGGAAACCGTCCGCGACGACGTCACGGTGAACGAGGAAGTCCGCAAGGAACACATCGACACCGACGGCGACAACCGCCGCTGATAAAAGCGGGGGACCTGGTCCCTTGTTCCCCTGGGCAGGCTCATTGAGCAGCAGCCCTGACACGGTGAACGGCGCCGGGAGCCTACTTGGAGGCTCCCGGCGCCGTATCGTTTTAAGGTGCTGGTGCAGCCGCGCTGCTAGCGTTGACTGCACCAGCCAGTAGGACGAATATCTTCAGAACTTACGGTTCATCTCTCATTCGCGGCTCCTGTTTTCCCGGCTTACGACAATCCGGGTCCATTGCCGGCACTACCAAGCGCGGCGGCCAGCAGAAATCGCAGTACCCCCTCGGCAGGGCGGCAGGTGTTGGTTTCTACCAATTTTACGGCCGCGCCCCCTAAAAAGCGCCGCCCCGCGTCGCATTTGCCGGATGATCAGTGCTGCCGGCGAGCCTGTCGTTCGCCGGCACGGCACGCCCTCCGTGACACCATGGAACACGATGAAACTGCGCGCTGATCAGACCGGAAACCGTGGCCTTCCCATGCCGTTGTGGCTGCAAGGTGCCCTTGAAACGGCGCAGGCGGCGATAATCTCCGCGCTGGTGGTGGTGGCGCCCATCGTTGCCGTGTGGGCCACCGCCGGCTTCCAGAACGGACAGTTCGAGGTCCTGGCCAGGCTTGCCGGCCAGTCCTGGCTCCTGGTCCACGGCGTGCCGTTGGGGCTTGCCGGCGCCGGTCCCGAGGCAGCCACCCACGGCGGGTCCGGCACGCTGAGCGTGGTTCCCCTGGGCCTGACCCTTATCCCGTTCCTGCTGGCGTGGCGCGCCGGCCGCAGGCTGGCCCGCGCCTCCTACACGGACCAGCTGTGGCAGGCGCTGTTGGGGTCATGGTTGGTCTATGCGGCCTTCGGCGCGGCCACCGGGTTTGTTTGCCGCACTGCCGACGTCATCATCAATCTTTGGTACGCCCTGCTGATTCCCCTGATTCCATACGCACTGGGCATGGTGATCGGTGCACGGCGGGAAGCGGGTTCATGGAGCCGGCTCATCGGCGTCGATGCCGTGGACTGGATTTCGCGCACCAGCCAGCATTCCCGCTGGGCCGGCTCGTACTTCGCATCTGTGGCGAAAGCCGGATTCGTGGCTGTGATGTCCGCCCTCACCCTGGCGGCCGCGCTCCTGGCAATCGACCTGTTCATCCACTGGAACCTCGTGGTCTCCGTCTACGAAGCGCTCGACGCCGGCCCGGTGGGAGGCGCGGCCCTCACCGTCGCACAGCTTGGCTTCCTGCCCAACCTCGTCGTCTTTGCCCTCGCCTGGACGTCCGGCGCCGGTTTCGCCATGGGAGCCGGCTCCCAGGTGGGTCCGCTGGCCACCGCCGTCGGACCGCTCCCTTCCATCCCCGTCCTGGCCGCCATCCCCTCAGGACCCCTGGACTACGCTTTGGTGGCCCTGGTGGTTCCGGTGCTGGCAGGAGTCATGGCCGGATGGTGGTTCCTGCGGGAGGGCGAAAACCACTTCGACGAATGGCTCGCCATCAAGATCCACGCCCGCTGGTTCACAGCCAGCGCTTCCACCCTGGTGCTCGCAGTCCTGGCCGGGCTGGGCGCCGGAGTGCTGACCGCGGGCTTGGCGTGGATCGCCAGGGGCTCAGCCGGCCTCGGCCGGCTGACCGCCATCGGGCCCGACCCGCTGTGGACGGGACTTTGGGTGGCCGCCGAGGTGGGCATCGGCGTCGTTATTGGCTATGCGGCCGGACCGTGGCTGGAGCGGGAGAAGGGCAGCACCGCGGAACGGGACGCGGAGTTGGTCCACTAGGACCCTGGCCCCGCTAGCGCATCTTTGTCGGCAGGACGTCCTGGAACTGGACCATGCAGGCATGGGTGGCCCGGTCCGTCAGCGCCCGGCCAAGGCAGGCCTGGTATTCGCGCACCTGGTCGTACAGGACCAAGGTGGTGACAATCAGCAGCACCATGACAGCTGCAACCACCAGGCCGGAAATGGTCCCAAAGAGGACCAACTTGGATTCCCTCAACCGGATGGCCCGCACCAGCAGGACAACGCCCAGGACCAGGCCAACGGCGGTGAGCACTGTTGTCAGCCATAGGTAGCCGACATCCAACTGGTACACGAAGAAGGCGCCCAGGACCGAGACGACAAACATCCGGAACAGGGTGCGGGTCTTGGCGAGGGAGGCCTTGGCTGCCTCGCTGAGCGGGGGTTTGACCTGCTGCCCGCCCCGGCCCGGTTCGCTGTTCATGTTTTCCAGCGTACGCGAGCGTGCACCTAAGCTGGACCAATGCGTATCGTCGTCCTCGTTTCCGGAACCGGGTCCAACCTCCAGGCCGTTATTGACGCCGTCAAGGCGGGGGAGCTCGACGTGGAAATCGCAGCGGTGGGCGCCGACCGTGAGGGGACTCTCGGCGTCGAACGCTCTGCTGCCGCCGGCATCCCCACCTTTGTGGTGGACTTCAAGGCCTACCCGGAACGCGCCGACTGGAACGCAGCGCTCACCGACGCCGTGGCCGCTTACAAGCCGGACGTCGTGGTCTCCTCCGGGTTCATGCGGATCGTCAGCCCAAGCTTCATCGACGCCTTCAACGGCAGGTACCTCAACACCCACCCCGCACTGCTCCCGGCATTCCCCGGGGCCCACGGCGTGCGCGACGCGATGGCGTATGGGGTGAAAGTCACCGGCTGCACCGTGCATTGGGCCGACGCCGGCGTAGACACTGGCCCCATCATCGCCCAGGAAGCGGTGGCTGTTGAGGACTCCGACACCGAGGAGACCCTGCACGAGCGCATCAAGGTGGTGGAGCGCCGGCTCCTGGTCTCCACCCTGGCCGCGCTCGCAGCGGACCCCGCCTACTCCGCGTCCTCTCCCAACTAGCTCGCAGTTGTTGTCGTTTTGAGCACTCAAAACGACAACAACTGCCAGCCACTTGGGCTTCGGTGTTGCTGCCTGTGGATAACCGCGGCGGCACGCGAAAGGGTTTGCGATTATGGTCGCGTGAAGACGCCTCGTCCCCTTCCCGCCGAGATTGCCCGGGCACCCTTTACGTTTCAGGAAGCGGTCGACGCCGGAGTAACCCTTAGGCGCCTCCGTCACGCAGCGCTGGACTCACCCAGCCGCGGAATCAGGGTGCCGCATTGCGGCTCCTCGCCCGGGCCAATGGAAACACTCGGGCCTGAGGCTTTGAGGCCGTTTACGACGATTACTGCGTTCTCGGCTGCCTCCCATGCCACAGCCTTCAGCTTCTGGGATTTTCCGGGTTTTCTACCCGGTCAAAGGGAGCCGCTCGTCCACATTTCCCGTCCGGACACGATGGCTATTCCCCGGCGAAGGGGGGTCGTGGGCCACGTGGGACAGTTCTTCGACGACGAGATCGTGTGCGTAGCGGGGGTGAGCAGGCGCGGGTTGGCGCCGACTCTGCACCTGAGACGCGCTTAAGGCTGGCGTTGGAATTCGCAGGCCTTCCCGAACCGCAACTGAACGTGCTCACAGAGCTGGGCGGCGGCGTCGTGCGCCAGCCTGACCTGGGCTACCCGCGTCACCGCGTTGCTGTGGAGTATGACGGCGAAGTGCATTCTTCCCCGGAACAGGTCGTCCGTGACATCGCCCGTGAGGAGGACTTCCTGCGGGCGGGCTGGCTCCTAGTCAGGATCTCCAAACGGCATATGGAAGACGCGGGCAGGGCGGCCGTCTCCAAAGTACGCCGCGCGCTTCTCAGCAGAGGCTGGTCGCCCGACTAGCTCCAGGACAGTTGACCAAGTAGCTCGCATTTGTTGTCGTTTTCGGGGTCCTAAACGACAACAACTGCGAGTCAGTTGGGAAGGGAAGCCGCTACTGCAGGCGGCGCTGGCGGGTTTCGGGGGAGAAGAACGCCATCCACAGCACTGCTGCCAGGACCAGGGCCCCTGCCAGCGCAAAGGACGTGGCCAACCCGAGTTCGGGCCAAAAGTAGTTGGCGAAAATCAGCGGCCCAAAGCCTGCGCCCAGCCGGGAGAACGTGGAGGCCCAGCCGAAGCCGGTGCCCCGCAGTTCGGTGGGGTAGAGCTCAGAGACGTACGCGTACAGGACCGGGATGGCCACCTGCACCACGAACCCGAACACCAGCAGCCAGAACACCGCGGCGGTGGGGATGTCCACCACGAACGCCACGATCACCAGGGTCAGCGCCGACAGGGGACCCGTGATGGCAAGAATCCATTTGCGGCCCACCCGCTCCACCAGGAGGGCGGCCACCACCACGCCCAGGAATCCGACGGCGGCGATGGAGGCAGTGGTGACGAAGGCCTTGTACTCGGCGAAGCCGGCGCCGATCAGAATCCGGGGCATCCACGTCAGGGACAGGTAGTAGACCAGCAGGATGCTGAAGAACAGGGCCCAGGCGGCCGTGGTGATCTTCCAGTTGAACTGCCACACGGAGCGCAGTTGGGTCCAGGCGCTGCCGGCGGAGAGCCGTGGCACGTCTTTGGCATCGGGGAGGCTGTACGCCCGGGGTTCGGCGCCGGTGGCTTCCACCAGCCCGTCGATGATCCGGGCCGCTTCCTCCCGGCGGCTTTTCCGGATGAGGAACAGCGGGGACTCCGGCACACTCCTCCGGACCCAGAACACCAGGAGTGCAGGCAGGACCATCACCAGCATGGTCAGGCGCCAGTCGCCGGAGAGGGCCACCAGCCCTGCCGAGACGAAGCCGGCCAGGGCAGCACCTACCGGCCACCAGCCATCCATTGCGGTCAGCACCTTCCCGCGCTGCTTCCGCGGGGTGAACTCACCCACCAGGGCGTAATCCACTGGAATGCAACCGCCCAGGCCAAAGCCGGCCATGAACCGGAAGACGCAGAACCAGATGAAGTCGGGGGCGAACGCGCCCAGCACCGTAAACACCGAGAACAGCAGCAGCGTGGCCGTGAAAGCCTTCTTCCGCCCCACCGTGTCCGCGATGGTTCCCCAGATGAACGCGCCCAGGGCCATGCCGATCAGGTTCGACGTGCCCACCCATGCGGCCTCGCCGGCGGAGAGGGACCAGTGCTTCGAAAGCAACGGAATCAGGATGCCGTTCAGGGTCACATCCCAGGCATCGAACATGAAGCCGAGGCCGCCCACAAGGAAGATTCTGCCCTGGACTTTCCATCGCCAGGGCAGTTCCTGGACCACCTGTTCGCCGCTGGGCACAGTGGTGTAAGTATTCATCGCCGCCTCCTGCTGAAAACTTTAGCCCGGCCCCAGCGCGTTCACACTCCGGCTGACACGCGGGGCAAGCGCGCCCATCGCGATAAACTGGCCCTATCCCCACCAACCGCGGCCTTGTTCCGCGAGATAAGACGGAGACATTTGTGAGCTTCACGCAGCATGAACGCGTATCCATTGACCGTGTACCCATCCGCCGGGCCCTGATCTCGGTCTACGACAAAACCGGTCTGGAGGAGCTCGCCAAGGGCCTGCACGCCGCCGGTGTAAAGCTCGTCTCCACCGGCTCCACGGCCAAGAAGATCGCCGCCGCGGGCATTCCCGTGCAGGAGGTGGAGGAGGTCACCGGTTCACCCGAAATGCTGGACGGCCGCGTCAAGACGCTGCACCCGCGCGTCCACGGCGGTATCCTGGCGGACCGCCGCGTCCCGGCCCACATGGAAAGCCTCGCCAGCATGGAGATCGAGGCTTTCGACCTGGTGGTGGTGAACCTCTACCCGTTCGTTGAGACGGTCAAGTCCGGCGCCGCCCAGGACGACGTGGTGGAGCAGATCGACATCGGAGGCCCCGCCATGGTGCGCTCGGCAGCCAAGAACCACGCCGCCGTCGCCATTGTGGTCGACCCCTCCTTCTACGGCCAGGTCGTAGAGGCCGCTGCCGCCGGCGGCTTCGACCTGAAGACCCGCCGCCGCCTCGCCGCCAAGGCGTTCGCGCATACCGCCGCCTACGACAACGCGGTGGCCACCTGGACCGCCAGCCAGTTCCTGGACGAGGACGGCGACGGCGTCATCGACTGGCCCGCCTACGCCGGGCTGTCGCTGGAACGCTCAGAGGTGCTGCGCTACGGCGAGAACCCGCACCAGCAGGCCGCACTGTACGTGGACAAGGCTGCGCCGATGGGCATCGCCCAGGCGGACCAGCTGCACGGCAAGGCCATGAGCTACAACAACTTCGTTGACGCCGACGCCGCCCTGCGCGCCGCCTACGACTTTGCCGAGCCCGCCGTCGCCATCATCAAGCACGCCAACCCTTGCGGCGTTGCCGTCGGATCCGCCGACGCTGCGGACCCCATCGCCGACGCGCACGCCAAGGCCCACGCCTGCGATCCCGTCTCCGCATTCGGTGGCGTCATCGCAGCCAACCGCACCGTGACCGCCGGCATGGCCAACACCGTCAAGGACATCTTCACCGAGGTGGTCATCGCCCCCGGCTTCGAGCCCGAGGCCGTGGAGATCCTCTCCAAGAAGAAGAACATCCGCCTGCTCGCCCTGCCCGAGGGCTACGGCCGCTACCCCACGGAGTTCCGCCAGGTCTCCGGCGGCATGCTGGTCCAGGTCACCGACAAGGTGGACGCCGACGGCGACAACCCCGCCAACTGGACCCTCGCCGCGGGTGAAGCCGCGGACGAGAAGACGCTCGCGGACCTCGCCTTCGCCTGGACCGCCTGCCGGGCCGCGAAGTCCAACGCCATCCTCCTTGCCGAGGACGGGGCCGCGGTGGGCATCGGCATGGGCCAGGTCAACCGCCTGGACTCCTGCCGCCTGGCCGTGGAGCGGGCCAACACCCTGGGCGTCACCGTGGAGTCCGACGTCGAAGGTGCGGGCGGTGCCTCCAACGCAAGCGGTAGCGGCGCACCGGAGCGGGCACGCGGTGCCGTGGCGGCCTCCGACGCGTTCTTCCCGTTCGCTGACGGCCTGCAGATCCTGATCGACGCCGGCGTCCGGGCCGTGGTCCAGCCCGGCGGATCAGTCCGCGACGAAGAGGTGATCGCGGCAGCGAACGCGGCCGGCATCACCATGTACTTCACCGGGGCGCGCCACTTCTTCCACTAATCCCCACCGCCGCCCTAGCCTCGCTGGCGCTCGGCCAGGGAACCCGGGCGGCGTGGGCCCACCCACCCACCCATCGGTTGCTGAGTAGTTGTCGTTTTCCGTCGTGAAAACGACAACTACGGAGCAGTGGATGGTGGTTAAACAGACGACGGCGCCCGCCCCCTTCAGAAGGGGACGGGCGCCGTCGTCTTGGTTGTTGCTGCTTAGTCCTGGTCAGCCGGGCGTGGGGCGGGCTTGGGAAGGCGGATCTCCCGGGGCTTGGCTTCCGCCATCCGCTCCTTGGTCCAGTACTCGAGGACTTCCTCAGGCGACTGGGTCAGGTCGACGTGGCTGACGGGATCCTTGTCCGCGTCCGGCGTCCTAGGATTTTGCTGCACGTTTGAAGGTGTCCTGGATAACCGAGCCCCAGTAGGGGCCGTACATCACGGGGGAGCCGTTGTAGCCGTAGCTGTTGATGGAGTTCTGGACGCCATCGGAGTCGACGCCGATGAACCACGGGCCGCCCGAAGAACCGCCGGTCATGTCGCAGGGGATCCCCTGGGTGGCGAACTGCGGGTTGTTGGGGTCAGCCGTGGCCTTGCCGGTGCAGCTCCACAGCGTTTCGCCGTTGAAGGGTGCGGCGGCGGGGTAGCCGTAGGACGTGTAGGTGAGGCCGCGGGCCTGGTTGAAGGCGGTGCCCGAGCCGCCGACGACGTCGGTCAGCAGGTCGCCGTTGCTGTCCGGGGCTACGACGGCGAAGCCCGTGTCATAGGTCATGTCGCCGTTGTTGACCCACTGGGTGGGGGCGTACAGGGCCTTGGCGGCCCACTTGCCATACGGCGCGTTGCCGTTCTCGTATTCGGGGACGAAGATGAAGTTGGTGGCGTAAGCCCCAGGGCCTTCGTTGACGCAGTGCCCGGCGGTGGCCACTGTACTTCTGTTCGCTGACGTAACGGCGTTGCCGGAGCACACGTAGTTGGCGCCCCCCAGGGTGAAGAACACCTTGCCGATGTGCGAGACGGGGTCCTCGCTCTTGGCGATCGTGGGCTTGCCCTTGGTTCCCTTGGTGGTGGCGGGCTTGCCCTTTTCCACGAGGAGCGCGCTGGAGCGGTTGCCTCGTTCAAGTGCCTTGCCGGCCAGCGTGTCGCCGGTGACGGCACTCCGCATGCGCTCGGGAGTCCAGTAGTCTGCAGAGCCCCCAGCGTCGACAGTGACGCTGGCGACGGACGGGTTTGCCTTCCCGTCGGAGGGGGCCGGTGCGGCCGTGGCCCCGCCGGCGGAAGCGAGAGCCAGTACGGCGGCCGCCGAGAGAGTGAGGAGGCCGGAGGCCAGAGACCGGGTGCGTGTCATTGGTGTCCTGTCTGAACGGGGTTGGGCCCGGGATCGGGAGTGACTCAGCGAACTTATCGTTACCAGACAATTTTGTACACAGTAGTGAGATATCAGAAAAGCGACTTAGGGCCCTTCCAGCGGCTCCTGATGGTGGGAAGGGCCGACGGCGGGCTGGGCACCCGGGTGCCCAGCCCGCCGTCGTGCGTTCTCCATCGCTGTAATCCTGCTCTCACCGGGGTAATGCGGGGCCCTGTTAAGGTTTGAAGTGGCGTCCTCGGGTAAGTTGTACATGGTGAAATAGACCGAATTTTTCACAACCAAGCCGACCCACAGGGAGACGCCCGCGCATGTCCAAGATTATCTACACCCACACCGACGAAGCGCCGATGCTGGCTACCTATTCGTTCCTGCCCATCATCGAGGCATTCGCTTCGACTGCAGGTGTGGAGGTGGAGACCCGCGACATTTCGCTCGCCGGCCGCATCATCGCCGTCTTCGGTGACTACCTGACCCCCGAGCAGCAGATCGGTGACGCCCTTGCTGAACTCGGTGAGCTGGCGAAGACGCCGGAAGCCAACATCATCAAGCTGCCCAACATCAGCGCCTCCATCCCGCAGCTGAAGGCCGCCATTGCAGAGCTGCAGGGCCAGGGCTACGCACTGCCGGACTACCCGGACAACCCGTCTTCGGATGAGGAAACTGCCATCCGCTCGCGCTACGACAAGATCAAGGGCTCCGCCGTGAACCCGGTCCTGCGTGAAGGCAACTCGGACCGCCGTGCACCGCTGTCCGTCAAGAACTACGCCCGCCAGAACCCGCACTCCATGGGTGCCTGGACCCCGGACTCCAAGACCAACGTGGCCACGATGGGCCAGGACGACTTCCGCTCCAACGAGAAGTCCGTAGTCATCGAGAATGAGGGCACCATCTCCATCCAGCTGGTCCGCGAGGACGGCTCCGTCAAGGTCCTGAAGAAGGCCTTCCCGGTCCTGGCCGGCGAGGTCATCGACGGCACGGTCATGCGCGCTGCCGCCCTGGACGAGTTCCTGAAGGCCCAGGTGGCCCGCGCCAAGGAAGAAGGCGTGCTGTTCTCAGCCCACCTGAAGGCCACCATGATGAAGGTCTCCGACCCCATCATCTTCGGCCACGTGGTGAAGGCCTACTTCTCCGAACTGTTCGCGACCTACGGCAAGCAGCTCTCCGCCGCCGGCATCAGCCCCAACAACGGCCTTGCCGCCATCCTGAGCAGCCTCGAGGACCTGCCCGCGGATGTCCGCGAAGGCGTCCAGAACCTGATCAAGAAGGGCCTCGAAGACGGCCCCGCCCTGGCCATGGTGGACTCGGACAAGGGCATCACCACCCTGAACGTCCCCAGCGACGTCATCGTGGACGCCTCCATGCCTGCCATGATCCGCAGCTCCGGCCACATGTGGGGCCCGGACGGCAAGGAAGCCGACACCCTGGCTGTCCTGCCGGACAGCTCCTACGCCGGCATCTACCAGGTGGTTATCGACGACTGCCGCGCCAACGGCGCCTACGATCCCACCACGATGGGCACGGTGCCCAACGTTGGCCTCATGGCGCAGGCAGCCGAGGAATACGGCAGCCACGACAAGACCTTCGAAATCCAGGAAGCCGGCAAGGTGCAGGTGGTGGACGGCTCCGGCAACGTCCTGATCGAACACGAAGTTTCCGAGGGCGACATCTGGCGCGCCTGCCAGACCAAGGACCTCCCCATCCGCGACTGGGTGAAGCTGGCCGTCACCCGGGCACGCGCCTCCCAGACCCCCGCCGTGTTCTGGCTGGACGAGGACCGCGCCCACGACGCCAACCTCATCACCAAGGTCAACGAGTACCTAAAGGAGCACGACACCGAGGGCCTGGACATCCAGATCATGGCCCCCGTCAAGGCCATCGCCTTCACCCTGGAGCGTATCCGGAAGGGCGAGGACACCATCTCCGTCACGGGCAACGTGCTCCGCGACTACCTCACGGACCTGTTCCCCATCCTGGAACTGGGCACCAGCGCCAAGATGCTCTCCGTTGTTCCGCTGATGAACGGCGGCGGGCTGTTCGAGACCGGTGCAGGCGGCTCCGCCCCCAAGCACGTCCAGCAGCTGCTGAAGGAAAACCACCTCCGCTGGGACAGCCTGGGCGAGTTCTTGGCCCTGGCCGTCAGCTTCGAGCACCTGGCCACCACCACGGGCAACGCCCGCGCCCAGGTCCTGGCCGACACCCTGGACCGCGCCACCGGCACGTTCCTGCTGGAGAACAAGTCCCCGAGCCGCCGCGCGGGCGAGCTGGACAACCGAGGCAGCCACTACTTCCTGGCCCGCTACTGGGCTGAAGAGCTGGCCAAGCAGACGGACGACGCCGAGCTGGCCGCCGCGTTCAGCACGGTCGCCAGTGAGCTTTCCTCCAAGGAGGAAACCATCGTGGGCGAGCTGGCCGAGGTCCAGGGCTCACCCGTGGACATCGGAGGCTACTACCACCCGGAGGACGCCAAGGCTTCCGCAGTTATGCGTCCTTCCGCCACCCTTAACAAGGTCATCGCCAGCCTGAGCTAGCGGCGGGCTGCTGCAGCAGCTGTGGTGAGAAAGAAGCGGGGCTCCGGATAATCTTCCGGAGCCCCGCTTTTTTGTATATCGGTACGTTGAGCGCAGGCTCAGTTCTTGCCTTTGCCTTTGTCGTTGTTGTTTTTGCCGGAGGCCGGGCCGTTGCTGCCCGAACTGCCTTGGGCTGGTGCCGGCGCAGGAGCCGGCTGGACTGGGGCGGGCGCGGCGCTTTGCGCTGCCTGTTCAGCAGCGATGCGAGCATCTTCGGATGCCTTCGCAGCCGCCGCTTTCTGGGCCGCGAGGATGTCGTTGAGGTCTGCGCGGACAGCGGTAGCCACCGTGGTGATGCTGCGGCGCCGCTCCTCGGAAACCTGGCCCTTTGCCTGGGCCGCCGAGAGGTCCGCCTCAAGACCCGCGAGTGCCTGCAGTGCGGACTCGGGATTGTTCTGGGACGACGCCTGGGTCACTTCCAGGACCCGAGCCTGGAGTTGGGTGGCGGCTTCGCGCTGCAGACCGTTCCCGGGAGCCGCGCACGCGCTAAGGAAGCCCGCCGCGACCAGTGCCGCTGAGCACGCCAGCAACAGCCGGTTCGGAGGTGCCTGCAGCAGGGTCACGGTTCCACGCTCTTTTGAAGTTCCTGGAGATGGTCACCCAGGACGCCGGTCACCGTGGGGTAGGGCACGACGTCGGCCGGTCGGGCGGAAATGCTCATCATCACCGTTGCGGCGGCCGCGGCGATCACCAGGATACCGAGTACGACGGCCAGCCAGATGCGCTGCGTCCGGGACAAGCGCGGCTTCCTGGAGGCCTTGGCGGCGGCTGGGCTGGTTGCCGCCGCACCGGAAGCAGACGGTGTCGTGGCTTGCGGGGCGGGGGTCCGCTCAGACGGCTGCGAGGATGAGCGGGGAGAAATAGCCCCGGTGGCCCCTGCCGCCTCCCGGACTTCGTCCACTGATTCTTCGGCAGTGATGGTGGGCGGGTGGAAGGGCATCGCGGGAAGCACCCGGGTGGTTTCGGGGGCCAGTTCTCCGGGCGTTGACGCCGGGGAAACCAGGGCCTGGCGCAGCGCCGTCTCAATGTCCGCAGCCGTCGGCCGCTCCAGCGGCTCGATGGCCGTCATGGAACGGATGAGGTCTGCCCATTCGGCGGGGACGTCGTCGGGGATCTCCGGAGCGCGGTGAAGCCGGACAACAGCTGATTCCACGGCACTGCCCGGGTACTCCACCGTGCCCTTGATGCACTCCAGCAGCACCAGGCCAAGGGAATAGATGTCCGTGGCCGATGAGAGGGGTTTGCCGAGGGCCTGCTCGGGGCTGAGGTAGGCAGCCGTGCCCACCATGGTGCCCGTGGCCGTGAGTCGGGTGGAATCGACGATCCTGGCGATGCCGAAGTCCGTGAGTTTGGGCCGCAGCGGCTCGCCCGGCCGGATCTGCACCAGGAGGATGTTGCCCGGCTTGATGTCGCGGTGGATGATGCCGAGGCCGTGGACGTAAGCCAGGGCGTCGGCGATCCCTGCACCGATCACTGACAGCTCTTCATAGGGCACGCGGCTGTGGCGAATACGGCTGCGCAGGTCCTGGCCCTCCACGAGTTCCATGGTGAGGAAGGGACGGGGTTCATCCGGAAGGCGGTCATCGATGCTGGCGTCGAAGAGCGTCACCAGGCCGGGGTGGTTCAGGGTGGCCAGGAGCTGGATCTCCGCTTCCTGCCGCTTCAGTTCGTCCGCATCCGGAGCCTGCGGCGCGAATAGCTTCAGCGCGACGTCGCGGCCCAGGTTTTCATCCCGGGCAGAGTAAACCGAGGACATCCCCCCACGGCCTATTACGTCACCCAAACGATAGCGACCGCCGACAACTTCATTCTTGATGGAGCTAGGCGATTCCGCCACCATGACCGTTCCTCCCGGTGCGCTGCGGCACTGATGTACCTCAAATTATACGGGCGGGACCGCCGAACCAGCGATTGACCTAGGCTTTCACGTTGCGACACGCCGACGGTCCGGCGGCGGTTTGAATCACTTCCGCCACCGGACCATTGGCTACAAGGACACGTGTGCTGAAGACGTGTTTTGTACTGTTCCTTCGTTTCCGGGTCGTTGTCCTCCTTCCGTCAGCCCGCGGAGTGCTGCCACTTCAAGCGCACGGGTGCGGGCGTTTTCTGTGCTGTCTTTGAAGCGCTTTACGACACCTTCCGCCTGCGGAGCATCAGGAATCCGCCGGCCAGGAGCAGCAGCGCCAGGGGAACCAGCGTTCCGTCCCAGCCCGTGTTGGCGAGGCCGGTATGGCCCGTGGCCGTGGTGGCAAGGGCGGAATTGCCGTTCGCCGGGGTGCTGCGGGGAGCCGTAACAGTGGCGATGGTGCCGCTGACTGCCGTGGAGCCTGCCGGTGCCGCCGAGAAGCCGCCGTTACCGGTGCCGCCATTCATGCCGGTGGAATCATCACCCGTGGCCGTTCCGCCGTTGCCGGCGCCACCGTTGCCTGCGGTGTTGTCCGAACCCGGGGTGCTGGCACCGGGATCTGCGGTTCCGGGATCAAGCGTCCCGGTGTCACCGGTGGTGCCGTCACCCGGGGTGGTGGTACCAGGGTCGGTGGTGCCGGGAGTGCCTGTGCTGGTGGCGCCCCCGAGTCCCAGGCCAATGCCGAGGTCGATTACAGCGTCCAACCCGCCGTTGCCAACGGTTCCGGTGCCCGAATCAGCGCCAAGGTCTACAACCGCGTCAACTCCGGCTGCCGTGTCACCGGTAGTGAGGCCGCCGACGCCAAGGTTCACGGCTGCGTCGACGGCGAGGTCGGCGGTGGTGCCGTCGGTGGTTCCGGTGCCCGGATCGGTGAGGCCGCCGAGGCCGAGGTTGATGTCGGCTGCGGCTGCCACGTCAGTGGTGCCGGTGGATGCGGGATCGGTGAGGCCGCCGAGGCCAAGGTTGACGTCGGCTGCGGCTGCCACATCGGCGGTGCCCGCGGTGGTGCCGTCGTTGGTGATGCCGCCGAGGCCGAGGTTGACGTTGGCTGCGGCTGCCACGTCGGTGGTTTCTGCGGTTGCAGGGGCGGTGGTGATGCCACCCAGGCCGAGGTCCACGTTGGCGTCGACGGCGAGGTTCGCCGTGGTGCCGTCAGTCGTGCCTGTTGCAGGGGCCGTTCCGGTGGTGTTGCCGCCGAGGCCGAGGTTGACGTTGGCTGCGGCTGCCACGTCGGTGGTTCCCGCGGTTGCAGGGGCGGTGGTGATGCCACCCAGGCCGAGGTCCACGTTGGCGTCGACGGCGAGATTCGCCGTGGTGCCGTCCGTCGCCCCTGTACTGGTGCCGGGATCGGTGATGCCGCCGAGGCCGAGGTTGACGTTGGCTGCGGCTGCCACGTCGGTGGTTTCTGCGGTTGCAGGGGCGGTGGTGATGCCACCCAGGCCGAGGTCCACGTTGGCGTCGACGGCGAGGTTCGCCGTGGTGCCGTCAGTCGTGCCTGTTGCAGGGGCCGTTCCGGTGGTGATGCCGCCGAGGCCGAGGTTGACGTTGGCTGCGGCTGCCACGTCGGTGGTTCCCGCAGTTGCAGGGGCGGTGGTGATGCCACCCAGGCCGAGGTCCACGTTGGCGTCGACGGCGAGGTTCGCCGTGGTGCCGTCGGTCGTGCCTGTTGCTGGAGCCGTACCGTTAGTGATGCCGCCGAGGCCGAGGCTGACGTCCACTGCGGCGGCGACACCGGTTGGACCGGCCGGCGTTGGGTCACCCAGCAGGCCCAACGACGACGAGTCAGCGGGTGCCGCCGCCGAGATGAGGGCGGAAGCGGACAAGTCCGTCCCGCTGGTGGTGGTGTCCGCGGCCTCTGCCGCAGCGCAGCCGAGGGCCAGAAGACCGCCGGCAAAGAGGGTGCTAAGCAGCCCCCTGCGAAGGGTGCAGTTCATGATGCTTACTCCTGAAAGTTGATGTTGTCCGGCGCTGGTCAGCTGCCGGCATAGCCACGTGCTGCCCATGAACGGGCAGGAGGCATCAACTAGTCAGGAGAAGAACCGGGGTCGAAGGACACCGGCGCAGGAAAGTGCTCAGAGGTATCCCCGGCAAGGACCGCGCAGGGAAGTATGAAATCGACGTCGAAGGTGCTCAGCCATGCGGCGGCACTGGACGGGCCGCTTGACGACGTACCGCTGCCCGTGCCGGATCCCGGGGCGGCAGGAACGTTTGTAGTCAGCGGCGCCGGCCCAGCGGGAAGATACTCATCCGCGACGGAGTCACCAAGGCCCGCTAAATCAGCTTGCAGAACGGAAGTTCCAGCGAGTCCAGCAGCCCCGCGGGCTTCCGGGATTGCGCCGCTGGCTGCTGACGATATATCGGCCAAAGCCAGAGCGTCCTGATCAACGTCGGTTGCTGCCTGCAGGGCGCCAGCTGATGCTTCCGCCGCAGCAGGGGCAGGAGTTTCCGTAGCCGGAGGCCCTGCCTGGACCGCTTCAAGTGGCTGCTGGAGCTCAACCCCCTGTTGGGGAAGCGGAACGGGCAGCGGAGCGGCGCCGGTCAGAAGATCGGAGACGGGCTGGAGTACCGGTTCGAGCGCAGGAACAGCCTCGGCTGCAGGCTCTACGACAACCTGCACGACGCCGGACGTCACGCCGTCGGCGACGTCAACAAGGGGAGCCGAAACAGTGGAGACGGTTCCCGCAGGAAGCACTTGGTCCACCGCCGGAACGGAGGCGATGAGGTTGTCCGCAAGTCCGGAAACCTGGGTCACCATGGGCTGCAACGGCCCGGGGGTTGCCGCCGGGCCGGCCGGGGAATTCAAAGGAGCCGGTGAATCGGCGTCCGCCAGATCATGGGTCAAGGATGAAACCGAGCTGGTGACCCCGCCAATAAGCGACGAAGAGTCGGGGCCGATGTCAGCGGAAGCAGCCGTGGAAGAAAGCGTCAGCCAGGTCACTGCGGCGGCTCCGGCAAGAAGCGCCGGGCGCAGGGCACGCCATGGCGAACTCATATGAGCCATGCGTACCACCCCCCAGTGACCGGTGCAATCGATGCCCCTAAATACTAAGACTGCTTATTGGCGGAAGTCCAGAGAAAGCCTAAAGGGATTTTACAAATGGAGGGCACACGCTCGAAAGGCGTCAAGAGCCAAGACAACCGGTCACGTAGCTGACACGGACTCCGCAAGCTGCAACACCGACGTCGTACCTCCCTTTCTGAAGCTCTCTAATGCCTGTCATTGGGGTAGGTGACTCCAAGCTGGGCGCGCACACCGTCGAAAAGGCGCATGGTGTTCAGCGTGTCCTCAAGCGGCATTACCGGGCTCTCGGTCAATCCCTGCTGGACGCACCTCATCACCTCGCGCAGCTCGTAGGCGTACCCCTTGCCCACAACGTCGAAGGTTTCCGTCCGGCGGTCCTCCCAGCCCTTGGCGATGAGGAGCTCGCCCGGATTGTTGATGGAGCCCACGCTCTGCAGGAAGCCAAGGCTTCCCGCCACGGTAGCCGTGCGCGGGCCGTGGGCCAGGAGCGAGGAGGTGAGCTGGACCTGGGCGGCGTGGTCGTAGCCGAGCGTCATGACGTTCTGCGCGTCCACGCCGTCGTCATTGACCACACCCGTGGCGCTGACGGTTTGCGGGAAGCCGAGCGTGCCGAGCGCCCACAAGAGCGGGTACACGGACAGATCCAGCAGGGCCCCGCCGCCGTCCTTGCGGGCCCACAGCCTGGCAGTGGGGGAGTACGGAGCCGGAAAGCCGAGGTCTGCGGTGACCCAGTGGATCTCGCCGAGTTCTCCAGAGGCGGCGATCTGGAAAGCCCGTTGCATCGACGGCAGGAACCGGCTCCAGACCGCCTCCATCAGGAACAGCTTCCTGCTGCGCGCAACGTCGATGAGCTCGGCTGCTTCGCGCGCATTGATGGTGAAAGCCTTCTCGCAGAGCACATGCTTGCCGGCGTTGAGGGCGGCGAGGACTATCTCATGGTGCTGTGCGTGCGGCGTGGCAACGTACACCACATCCACGGCGTCATCAGCCAGCAGCCGCTGGTAGCCGGGCACACCGCCGTCGTCCCCGTACGCCTTGGCGAAGTCGTAGGCCACGGCGAAAGCGTCGGCCGTGTCCTGGGTCCTGGAACTGACCGCGTACAGCTCGGCATCTTCCAGCAGTGCCAGATCCTGTGAGACCGCGCGGGCGATGCTGCCGGTTGCAATGATTCCCCAGCGCAGCGGAGCCCCGGTTGCGGAGCGTGGATCCTGGTTGGGCTGGCTGGACAGCCACGGCGTGGCGATGGGAGCAGTCATAGCTGCCATCCTGTCACAGGGGCGTGGAAGGAATGGGGAAGTTCCGGCCGCCCGGAGAAGGAAACGAAAAAGGGGCCAAAGATGGAAGCGCGTGCACCCCTCTGGCCCCTTTCGATCGCGTCAGGCGGTGGCGGCCACCGCCCGGCCCCGTACCGGCTCTTCCGTCAGCTTGCCCTGCTGCAGGCGGAAGCGGCGGTCGGTCTTGTTGGCCAGGACCCTGTCGTGGGTGACTACCAGAATGGTGGTGTTGTGGTCGCGGCTTAAGGAACTGAGGAGCTCGATGATGTGATCGCCGGTCTGCTCGTCCAGGTTGCCCGTGGGCTCGTCGGCGAGGATCAGCTTAGGCTCGTTGGCCAGGGCACGGGCGATGGCCACGCGCTGCTGCTCGCCGCCTGAGAGCCGGTTGATGCGCCGTTCGTGCTTGGACGGATCCAGCTGCACCTGCTCCAGCAGTTCCTGCGCCCGCTGGAGCCTGGCACCCTTCCGGACCCCGGCAAACTCCATGGGGAGCGTTACGTTGTCCACGGCGGACAGGTTGGGGATCAGGTTGAACTGCTGGAACACGAATCCGATGTCCCGGCGGCGGTACTCGGTCAGCTTGCTGTCCGGCAGGCTGGCCAGGCTGACGCCGTTGACGACGACGTCTCCGCTGGTGGGCTTGTCCAGCGCGCCCAGGAGGGACAACAGGGTGCTTTTGCCGCTGCCGCTCTTGCCCACGATCGAGGCGAGCGTTCCTTGCTCCAGGACGAAGCTGACATCATTCACCGGCTTGATGGTGCGGTCCCCTGAGTTGAAAGTGCGGACCAGGTTCTTTACTTCAATCATGGCTATTCTCCTCGCAGGACTTCGATGGGACGGATTCGCGCCGTGAGCAGCGCGGGCACCAGGGCGCCGATGATGGCGACGGCAAACACGGCCGCGATGCCGCCGGCGATGACACCGGGCGACGCGCTGGCGGTCACGGAGTTCAGCAGCTGGGAAGCGCCGCCGAAGGGCCCACCCTGTCCGCCGCGAAAGCCCCCTGCACCGGCGGCCTCGCCCGGGAAGCCGCGGCCGGCGGTGGCAGAAGCCGTGGTGCTGTTGCTGCTGATCAGGGCGGAGGCGATGCCGCCACTGGCGAAGGATGCCATCGCTGCGCCCACTGCACTGCCCAGGGCCGCCAGGACCAGGGCTTCGAGGACGAACTGCAGCCCGATGGTCCGGTTCGGCGCCCCGATGGCCTTCAGCACACCGATTTCGCGGCGGCGTTCGCGGACCAGCATCACCATGATGAGCAGGATGATCAGGCCGGCGGTGCCCAGGGCGGCGATGAAGGCGATGAAGGAGATGTTCTTGACGCTGTCCAGGGAGCTGACGGCGGTCTGCAGGTTCTGGCCCTGGGTGACGTCAGCCTTGTCGGTGCCCAGGGCGGCCTGCAGCGCCGTCTTGGTGGAGGCGACGTTGTCCATGGAGTTGACCGTGACGATCATGCTGGAGAGTTCACCGGGCGTGCCCGCAAGGGTCTGGGCGGTGGGTAGGGTCACGTACACAGCGTTATTGCCAAAGGCGGTGCCGGCGTCGAACAAACCGGAAACCGTGTAGGTCTGGTCGTTGATGGTGAAGGTGGACCCTACGGTGAGATTGTTCTTCTCGGCCAGCGTGGTGCCGAGCAGCGCGCCCGTGGATGCTGCCGCATAGTCACCAAGACCGGAGCCCTGGGTGATGTTCAGTGCCTTGCCCGTGGTGTCCACCTCGGCCCCGATGCCGGTGGCGGTGATCGGCAGCGACCTGGGCTGCTGGGTGGTCCCGGTGGATCCCGTGGTTCCGTTGGCCTGCTGGTTGCGGTTGCCCAGGGTGCCTGCATCGACTGCTGCTGTGAGGCTGGTGGTGAGGGTGGCGGCTGCCTGACCGCCGGGGCCGCCCTGGCCGGCCTGTCCTCCTTGACCGGCCTGGCCAGTTTGTCCCGCCTGACTGGCTGACTGCGCAGCAGCAGCGGCCGCGTTCCGCAAACGCAGTGAGGAGGTTCCGACGACGGCACTGACGTTGGTAACGCCGGCCGCGGTGGTTGCCTGGGCGGCGGTGAGCGGCTCGCCACCGCCTTCGAAGCCCTGCCCGCCGGCAGGGTTGACGGTCAGGACGGTGCCGACAGAGGCATTGAGCTCCTGGACTTTCGCTCCGACCGCCTGGTTTGCCACCAGCATGGCCAGGGCCAGGCCAATGGCGACGGCCAGCACTGCAACAACGGCTGCGGTGCGGACCTTGTTTCTGAAGGCATTGCCTACGCTTCGGGCAAGGACGCTCACGTTACTCCTATGACTCAGGTGCCGGCGCGGAAGGCCGGCTTCGCATCAACCCTCGCCGGGCATCCTGTGCAGGTATCCGGCCGAAGCTGTGTTTGGGCTGTGAGGGTCGTTACTGCCTGGGCAGGACGCAGGAAAGCCCGGTCCCAATGGGACCGGGCCTTCCTGTTTGCCGGCTTTACCCGGCGGTTTTCAACGCTGTGTTACTTGGTGATCGGGCCGAGTACGGGATCGTCCTTGTAGGCCGTCTTGACGTTGGCGGAGGTCACGATAACCGGCTCCAGCAGATAGGCGGGAACCACCTTGTTGCCGTTGTTGTAGGACTTGTCGTCGTTGACCTCAGGCTTCTTGCCTGCCTGCAGGTCCTTGACCATGGTGATCGCGTGCTCAACGAGCTTGCGGGTGTCCTTGTTGATGGTGGAGTACTGCTCGCCTGCCAGGATGGACTTGACCGACTCAACCTCGGAGTCCTGGCCGGTGACTACCGGGATCGGCTTGCCGGCGGCCTTGACGGAGGTCAGGATCGCACGGGCCAGGGTGTCGTTGGGGGACAGGACGCCGTCAACGTTAGCGGTGGTGTAGCTGCCGCTGAGCAGGGTGTCCATGCGGCGCTGGGCGTTCTCTGCCTTCCAGCCCTGGGTAACGGCCTGCTCGAAGCTGGTCTGTCCGGAGACAACCTTGAGGGTGCCGTCGTCGATCTTGGGCTTCAGCACGCTCATGGCGCCGTTGAAGAACACCTTGGCGTTGGCATCGTCAGGCGAACCGGCGAACAGTTCGATGTTGTACGGACCGGTGGGCTTCTTTGCCTTCATTCCATCCAGCAGTGCCTGGCCCTGGAGCACACCGACCTTGTAGTTGTCGTAGGCCACGTAGTAGTCCACGTTGTCGGTGTTCAGCAGGAGGCGGTCGTAGGCGATCACGGTGGCGCCGGAGTCCTTGGCCTGCTTGAGCTGGGTGCCCAGCTGGGAGCCGTCGATGGCGCCCACGATGATGACCTTGGCACCCTTGGTGACCATGGCGCTGATCTGGTTCTGCTGCTCCGAAACGCCGCCGTTGGCGAACTGGACGTCAGCCTTGAACCCGGCGCCACTGAGGCCGTCGTTGAACAGCTTCTCGGCCAGGACCCAGTTTTCACTGGTCTTCTGCGGAAGGGCAACACCGATGGAGGAATTCTGGTCGAATCCTGCGGCGCTGCCGCTGGAGCCGCCGCTGGGCTCCGAGCGGCCGCAGCCCGTCAGCGCCAGTGCTGCGATGGCAGCAACCGCTGCGGCCTTTCCTGCTTTACCAAACATTTGCATTGTTGGTTCTCTTTCTTTGTGTGATGGAACGGTATTCAGGCTGCAAACTTCAGGCTTCCCTGGCGATCGCTTCCTTGGTGGAGGTGGTTTCGTCGGGCTGGATGGGGTTGCTGGGCCCGGAAGTGGGGCGGTTCATGTTCCGGGTCAGCATGCCGATGATGGACCGCTTGCCCTGGGTCTTGTTGTAGACGTCGAAGGCTACGGCGATCAGGAGCACCAGGCCCTTGATGATCTGGGTGAGGTCGGCACCGACGCCCAGGAGCTGCAGGCCGTTGTTGAGCACTGCCATGACCAGGCCACCGATGATGGAGCCGACCACGGTGCCCACGCCGCCGGTCACGGCCGCGCCGCCGATGAAGACTGCCGCGATGGCGTCCAGTTCCCAGCCGACGCCGTCGAACGGGCCCGAGGCGGTGGAGCGGCCCACGAAGATCATGCCGGCCAGGCCGGCCAGGATGGACATGTTCATCATGACCAGGAAGTTGACCTTCTTGGACTGGACACCGGAGAGTTCGGCTGCGTGGCGGTTGCCACCGACGGCGTAAACGTGGCGGCCCAGGATGGTGCGGGACGAGATGAAGCCGTAAATCAGCACCAGGACGGCCAGGATCAAGCCGGGGATGGGGAAGGATGTGCCCGGACGGCCGGTGGCGAACAGGTACGTGGCGTAGAGGATGGCGGCGCAGATGAGCACCAGCTTCAGCACGGTCACCCACATCTCGGGTACTTCGGCGCCCAGCGCCTTGGCCCGGGCACGGGAGCGCAGTTCGCCCCACACCACGAAGACTACGGCGGCGATGCCCAGCAGGAGTGTCAGGTTGTTGAACCCGGTGTCGGGTCCCACCTCTGGAAGGTAGCCGGAACCGATGTACTGGAAGTCGGTGGGTACCGGGATGGTGTTGGACTTGCCCACGAACTGGTTGAAGCCGCGGAAGAGGAGCATGCCGGCCAGGGTCACGATGAAGGCCGGGATGCCAACATAAGCTGTCCACCAGCCTTGCCAGGCGCCGATGACCGCGCCGAGGACCAGGCCCAGGAGGATCCCGGCCCACCAGGGGATTCCCCAGTCGCGGAGGGCCAGGGCGACGGTGACGCCGACGAATGCGGCGACCGAACCGACGGAGAGGTCGATATGGCCGGCGATGATCACCAGCACCATGCCGATGGCCAGGATCAGGATGTAGGAGTTGCCGTTGAAGAGGTTGATGACGTTGCCGGGAGTCAGGGTCCGGCCTTCGGTGGCGAACTGGAAGAAGATGATCAGGGCCACGAGGGCGAAGATCATGCCGAATTGGCGGGTGTTTCCGCCAAACAGCTTTTTGAGGGCGTTCATGGTGTCAGTCCTTGTGTCCGGAAGGTTCTGGATGGGCCAGAGGGTCAGGCGGCTTTTCGGGTGGCGGAGGTCATCAGCTTCATCAGGCTTTCCTGGCTGGCCTCTTCTTTGGTCAGGACACCGGTGATGGCGCCTTCGAAGATGGTGTAGATGCGGTCGGACAGGCCCAGGAGTTCGGGCAGCTCGGAGGAGATGACGATGACTCCCTTGCCCTGGTTTGCCAGTTGCTGGATGATCCCGTAGATCTCGTACTTGGCCCCGACGTCAATGCCGCGGGTGGGTTCGTCGAGGATCAGCAGGTCCGGGTCGGTGAACATCCACTTGGCCAGCACAACCTTCTGCTGGTTGCCGCCGGACAGCTTGGCCACGCCTTCCTCCACGGACGGCGTCTTGGTATGCAGCGACTTGCGGTACTGCTCGGCCACGGTGAACTCCTGGTTGGGGTCCACTACCGAGTTGTGGCTGATCTTCTTCAGGGCGGCTGACACGGTGGTGGTCTTGATGTCGTCAAGGAGGTTCAAACCCAGCGACTTGCGGTCCTCGGTGACGTATCCCAGTCCGGCGTCGATGGCCTGGCGGACGTTCTTAAGGACGATCTCCTTGCCGTCCTTGTAGATGTGGCCGTCGATGAAGCGTCCGTAGGAGCGGCCGAAGACAGAACGGGCCAGCTCGGTGCGGCCGGCGCCCATGAGCCCTGCGAAGCCCACGATTTCCCCGCGGCGGACGTAGAAGCTGGAGTTCTTGCAGACCAACCTGTCCTGGACTGCGGGGTGGCCAACGGACCAGTTCTTGACCTCGAAGAACACTTCCCCGATCTTGGGGGTGTGTTCCGGGAAGCGGGATTCCAGGGTGCGGCCCACCATGCCCTTGATGATGCGGTCCTCGTCTACGCCATCCTTCTTCACATCCAGCGTCTCGATCGACTTGCCGTCACGGATGATCGTGATGGAATCGGCAATTTGCTCGATCTCGTTGAGCTTGTGCGAAATGATGATCGAGGTGATGCCCTTTGCCTTGAGCCCAAGGATGAGGTCCAGCAGGTGCTGCGAATCAGATTCGTTCAGCGCGGCCGTGGGCTCGTCCAGGATGAGGATCTTCACGGACTTGTTCAGCGCCTTGGCAATTTCCACCAGCTGCTGCTTGCCGACGCCGATTTCCTTGATGGGGGTGTCGGGGTCTTCCCGCAGGCCGACGCGTGCCAGGAGGTCCAGCGACCGCAGGCGGGCCTCGGCCCAGTTGATGACGCCCCGCTTGGTGGGTTCATTGCCCAGGAAGATGTTTTCCATGATGGACAGCTCGGGGATCAGCGCCAGTTCCTGGTGGATGATCACGATGCCGGCGTGCTCGCTGGCCCGGATGTCCCGGAACTGCTGGACCTGCCCCTGATAGACGATGTCGCCGTCGTAGCTTCCGTACGGGTACACACCGGACAGGACCTTCATGAGGGTGGACTTGCCGGCCCCGTTTTCGCCGCAAATAGCGTGGACCTCGCCGGCCTTTACCCGAAGGCTTACGTCCGACAAGGCTTTAACGCCGGGGAATTCCTTGGTGATGGACCGCATCTCGAGGATGACCGGGTCCGTGTGCGTGGTCTGGGACGTCATGAGCCCTAACCCTCCAATGCAATGACTTCTTTGTCCGGCCGGCAAAGCGCAGGGCCGTCTGAACCAAAAGTAAACTGGATCACAGCCATTGTCGTCAAGTCTTTAACGCAATTGCCGGATAACGAAATGGTCTAGGACTTCCGGATCCCCGCATGCTGGAAGACCAGCGCTGCTGCCCCGAGGGCCTCCGCGCGGTCGCCGAGCGAGGACATGGTCAGGGTGGTGGTTTCGCCGATCACGGGCACTGCATGCCGGATCAGGCCCCTCCGGATAGGGTCCAACAGGAGGTCCCCGAGGCCGGCCAGGGGACCGCCCACCACGATGACCTCGGGGTTGATCAGGTTGGCCACATTGCCCAGCGCGCGGCCCACGGCCAGGCCCGCATCGTCGACCACGCGGAGGGTGGCGGAGTCCCGGTTCAGGGCCTTGCGGACGATGTCAGCGGGCGTCAGGGGAGGGTCGTCGCCGCGGCTGAGGAGCTCGATCATGGTGGTGGTGGATGCAATAGTTTCCAGGCAGCCGCGGTTGCCGCAGCGGCACACCAGGCCCTGCTCATGAATGGTGGCATGGCCGATTTCGCCGGTGATCCCCACGTTGCCGTAATAGGGGGCCCCATTGAGGATCAGGCCCGCGCCGATGCCGGATCCGATCTTCAGGAACAGCAGGTTACTGACCCCGGAATGCTGCCCCCAGGTCACCTCGGACCACGCGCCCAGATTGGCGTCATTGTCAACAAAGACGGGGATTCTCAAGGTTTCCTCAAGATGCTGAAGGATGTTGATGCCCACCCATTCGGGAAGGATGGCCCCCTGCGCCACCGTCCCGGTCCGGCGGTCGATAGGGCCGGGAATACCGACGCCGGCACCCACCACAGAGGACCGGTCCACGCCGCTTTCGCGCAGCAGTTTCTCCAGCAGGGCCACGGCCGCCTGGATGCCGTCATCCGCTTGGTGGCCCAGCGGGAGCATCACCGATTCCTCGGCGATGACGTGGTAGCTGAGCGAGGCCAGGACCACCCTTAGGTGGCGCCGGCCGAAGTCGATTCCGACGGCGACGGCGCCGTTGCTGTTCAGCCGCACGTTCAGAGCACGCCGGCCCGAACTGGTGATGGGTTCAGTGGATGCCAGGCCGGAGTCGAGCATGATTTTGACAATGTTCGAGACGGTGGCGGTGGACAGCCCCGTTTGCCGGGCGAGCTCCGCCTGCGTGGAGGGGCCGCCCATCAGAGTCTCGATAATCCGCTGCTGGTTCAGCTGCCGCAGCGCGGACTGGGACCCGGGATTCTTGGGCTTGCTCTTCGTTGAGCGCGGGGGTGCGGACATGCTAAGAACATTGCCCTATTGCTGCGCTTGTAGTCAAGAAGTTAACGCATGGCCGCCTGTGCAGTAGTGGACAAGCACCCGGCCCAAGGCAAGCGGGGCCCCCGTGCATTCTGTCCCGGACGCCAGGCTGGCGGGTCCAAACGACCCGGCGGACTCCCGGAAGGGCTGTCTAGGCTGGAAGGCAGAACACTTACGAACAGCCATTCCCCGCGGAGAGGCATACAGAAGGTGGTAACGATGCTGCTGTCCGTCCTGCAGGCGAATGCCGCGGTCCTGGACGTCGAGGCCAATCTCCGGACGGTGGATGATGCCGCACGCCGGGCTGCCACAGCTGGGGCGGACCTGCTGCTCACGCCGGAGTTGTTTCCGGTGGGCTACGCCCCGCTCAGGCTGCGATCCGAACTGGACCCGGCAAGCCTTCCCGCCATCCGTGCGCAGCTGGCCGACATCGCCCGCCGGAACGGAATTGCGCTCGTCTACAGCCTGCCCTCCGTCGCCGGCGGCGAAGCCGGCGCCTCCGCCCAAGGCCGCGACTGGCACATTTCCGCAACCTTGGTCGACGCTACCGGCACCGAGCTCCTGTCCTACGCCAAGGTGCACCTCTTCGGCGGCGAGGAGCGCAAGGCCTTCGTGGCAGCCGCTGAACCCCCCGCCGTCGTCACCTTCAAGGGCGTGCGCACCTCCCTGCTGATCTGCTACGACATTGAATTCCCGGAGGCCGCCAGGGCGGCAGCTGCCCGGGGCGCCGAACTGCTCCTGGTGCCCACCGCCCTGTCCATAGGCTTCGACGCCGTGCCGCAGGTGCTGATCCGTGCCCGCGCCTTGGAAAGCCAGCTGAACGTGGCCTATGCCAACCACTGCGGAATCGAGGACGCCTACTCGTTCGGGGGCGGAAGCGTCGTGGCCGGCCCCGACGGCGCGGTCCTCGCCTCCGGTGGCGGCGGCCCGGAACTGCTGTTTGCCCAGGTGGGCACCGAGACCGTACACGCAGCACGGGAAGAGGTGCCATACATGAGGGAGCGCCGGCCTGAGCTGTACCGGGAGTGGGAGGGGCGCCTGGCCGAGGGTGCCGATACCGCGGACGGTGCCTAAGCCGTTAGACAGCGTCAGCGGTCAAGGCGTCCGCGTACTGCAGCGCAATCCACAGCTCGGCCCGCACCTGTGCCTGGTTCAGGTCCATCTGCAGCAGCTCACCAAGGAGGCCGATCTGGCGCCGCACGCTGTTCCGGTGCAGCCCCAGCCGCTTGGCCGACCCGTCCCAGCTGCCGTTTTCGCTGAGCCACCCCTGCAAGACGGCCAGCAGCGGGTCCCGCCGGTCCGGTTCCAGCGCCAGGACCGGCCGCAGCAGCCTTTCGGCCAGCAGGGTCCCTGCGTCACGGCCCAGCAGCCCGGTAACGGACCAGGACACTTCATCGGCGCGTACACTGGTCCCGCTTCTCTGGACCTGGCTGCGCAGCGAGGTGGCGCGCTGGTACGCCGCCGGTAGGGCGGTGAGCTCAGTGGGTTCGCCGATCACCAGGCGCCATCCGAGCTTCTCCACATCCGCAAGCAATGCATCATCAACCTTGAGCCGGGTCACGGCCGCAAATCCGTAGTCCGTGATCTCCACCAGCTTGGTGTCGAACATCCGCCGCCACTGCAGGAGTTCCCGCACGGGACTGTCGCCGGCCGGCCATTCGGGCGCTTCCACCTTGATGCCCTGCACCACGCGCATCGGTGCGGAGCGCGTGGAGGACAGGCTTTGGGCCAGCAGGTCCTTGAGTCCGTTCAGGTGCTTGGTGCCGCCCGTGGTGAGGCTTTCGGGATGCAGCAGGACGGCGGTGGCCAGCTGGCTGGGAGCCAGCGACCCGCTGGTGCGCTGCCGTACCAGCAGCTCGAGCAGTCCGACGGCGGACTGGACCACGTTGTTCTGCGCGGGCGTCAGCGGAACGTCGGAGCCGAGGATCAGTGCGCCCAGGTTGGCGTCCTTGGTGCTGCGGAGGGGGTGGCCCACCACCAGGGCAGAGCCCGGCTGGTCGAATCCGTCCATTTCCACCCGCGGGCCGCGGCCGGACAGCAGCCGTTCCAGCATCGGTTCCAACAGGGAAAGGTCGACGGCGGTGCTGCCGCCGGCGCCGGTGCCGCGGGCCCGGACCCTGCCGTCCGCCCCCACCATGACCGCCCACACGGGCACCCGCTGGACCAAGGCGGCCAGCAGTTCGTGTTCGGGCTTGGGGGAGAGGACGGCCCGCATGAGCTGCCGGTTGGTCTCTGCCAGCTGCCGGAAAACCCTGGCATTGTCAGTTTCCAGGAGCTGCGAGAATTCGAGGCCGATGGCAGCGAACGGCAGCGACTCCGGCACCTCGAACAAGGTGAGGTTGTGCCTGCGGCAGGCGTCCACCACCACGTCGGGGGCGGCGTCGAAGTAGGGCCTGATGCCGAAGCCGAGGGCGGCCACCTTTGCCTCCACCAGCCGCCGGACGTAGGCATCCACCTTCGCGGGGGAGCCACCCTCGCCGAGGAAGGGCAGGCCGGCGGTGAGCAGGAACTCGCCCTCGGGAAGGTAGGGCGTGGGGTCCTCCAGCTCGCTGGGCTCCACCCACCGCAGCAGCTGCCCGCCACTGCCGCCGTCGTGAAGCGTCTTCAGTACCGGCGGCAGCTGGTCAAGGAACTGCTGGAGGGTGACGAAGCTCAGCCGCCCGGTTGCGGCGGGCTCAGCCGGCATGGCCGACGCCGGCGGGAGCCGGCTCCTGGTAGTCGGGGCACTCGTGGGCGGCCGCCCCCGCATAGGAGCGCGGCAGGCGCGGTGCGATCCGGTTGATGATTTCGTCCCCGTGGCTGCCAATGGCGGCACCCCAGTCGTCGGCGCTGGCGGCACCGGACGCGGGGTCGCCAAACAATACAGCGGTATCACCCACCTCAAAGCCGGTGCGGTCCGGCCCCAGGTCCACCATGAATTGGTCCATGCACACCTTGCCGATCACGGGCACCCGGCGGCCCCCGACGCTCACCACCGGGCGGCCGCTGATGCCTTTTGGAATACCGTCCGCGTAACCCAGGGGAATCAGGCCCAGGTAGCGCGCCTCATGCGTGATGGCCTGGTGTTCGTAACTGATCCCGGTGCCGGCAGGAACCTTCTTGATCATCACCAGCGGAGCGGTCACGCTGAGCGCGGGACGCAACCCGAAGTCCGCGGGAGCCAGGTAGTCAGCAGGGGCCAGGCCGTAGATGGCCAGCCCGGCGCGCACCATGTCGAAATGGAATCCGGGGCGGTCAAGGATGTTGGCCGAACTGGACACGTGCCGGAGTTCAGGGTCAAGTCCGGCGACTTTCGCAAGCCGGACTGCTTCCTCGAATTCCGCTACTGCGGCACTGTTCCCGGGATGGGCTGGGACATCCGCCCACGCCAGGTGGGTCCAGATGCCGCGCACCCGCAGGGCACCGTCGAGTTCGGCCCGGCGGGCCCGGGCAACCAGCCCGGCCCAGTCCTCCATGCGGGCGCCACCCCGGCTAAGTCCGCTGTCGAGTTCAAGATGTACGACGCCGGGGCGTCCCAGCCGCTGTGCGGCGGCTGCCAGCACCTCCAGTTGGGAGACGCTGCCAAGGGACAGATCGACGTCGTTTTCGAGGGCCTCGGTGATGGCTTCACTCGTCTGGGATGCCAGATAGAGCCAGGAAAGGATCGGCGCGGTGATGCCCGCCCTGCGGAGTGTGATGGCTTCAGCGAGCTGTGCCGTGCCCAGCCAGTCTGCGCCGGCCGCGACCGCGGCCTTGGCCACTTCAACCAGGCCGTGGCCGTAGCCGTTCCCCTTGACCACAGCCATGAAAAAGGGTGCCGCGCTGCGTTCTCTCAAGACCCGGACATTGTCTGAAATGGCGGACAGGTCGACGTTGACCTGCCCGGACAACACCGCCGGCGCGGACTGTTCGGTGTGTGCATTAAGTCTCATGGTGGATCACTATAAGTCATTTTGCACCGGGTTGAGAGTTGCCTCACATGCCAACCTTGGGGAGGGGAAACCGAAAACTACTCTGAAGGGACGTCAACGGTGACTGTGCCTGTAACCACCAAAAAACCATTGCGCCGCGCGTAGGACGGCCCGGGCTCCGGGCCCAACTGCTGCGCCGTAAACCGATCGGCCAGATGATCAGCGAAGCCGGAAGCGGCGGGGGCGGCGGCGGGCTGGTGCGCAGCTTCGGCGTCCTCCAGCTCACCATGATCAGCGTAGGTGCCACCCTGGGGACCGGCATCCTGGTGATCCTCGGGGAATCCGTGCCGCTGGCCGGCCCGGCCATCTGGATCTCCTTCGTCATCGCGGGCCTGGCCGCCCTGCTCTCCGCCGTCTCCTACGCTGAAATGGCCGGGCTGGTTCCGGTGGCCGGCTCAAGCTACTCCTACTCCTACGCCACCATGGGCGAGGGCATGGCGTGGATCTGTGGCTGGTGCCTCGTCCTTGAATACGCCGTCTCCGTGGCAGCAGTAGCTGTGGGCGCCGGGCAGTATGTTAACGAGGCGCTGGCCGCCTTCGGGCAGGTCCTTCCCGATGCCATGTCCCAGCCCCCGGGTGACGGCGGGGTGGTGAACATTCCCGCGGTGGCCATCGTAGTGCTGGCCATGGTCCTGCTGGTGCGCGGTGCACGGGAAAGCGCCTGGATCAACACCGCCATCGTCATCATCAAGGTGGGCATCCTGCTGTTCTTCTGCGCCGTTGCCTTCACCGCGTTCAACGCCGGAAACTTCGAGCCGCTGATGCCCATGGGTGCCGCCGGCGTCTCAGCCGCAGCTTCGCGGGTGTTCTTTTCCTACATTGGCTTTGATGCGGCCTCCACCGCCGGTGAAGAAGCCAGGAACCCCAAACGCGACCTTCCCCGCGCCATCCTGCTGTCCATGGTGATCGTCACCAGCATCTACGTCCTGGTGGCCGTCGCCGCCATAGGTGCCAGGCCCTGGGGCTGGTTCGACGGCACCGAGGCCGCCCTGGTCCAGATCCTGGAGGAGACCACCAACCAGCCCTGGATCGCCCTGCTCTTTTCCGTCGGTGCCGTCTTGGCCATCGCCAGCATCGTGCTCACCGTCCTCTACGGGCAGACCCGCATCCTGTTGTCCATGTCGCGGGACGGGCTGGTGCCCAAGATCTTCGGACGCGTCTCTCCCCGCACCGGCACCCCGGCCGCCGGCACCCTCATCGTGGGCACCGCCGTCGCGCTCACCGCAGGGCTGGTGCCGCTCGGCGCCCTGGCGGACGCCACCAGCATCGGCACCCTGTTCGCATTCGCGCTGGTCAACGTGGCCGTCATCTACCTGCGCCGCCACCGCCCTGACCTGAAGCGCAGCTTCCGGGTGCCGCTGTACCCCATGACCCCCGTGCTGGGCACGTTGATGTGCGCCTACCTCATGGCCAACCTCGGTGCCGAGACCTGGCTGGTCTTCGGTGCCTGGATGCTCGTGGGCATTGCCATCTACTTCGGCTATGGACGCCGGAACTCGAAGGTAGCGGCTCTCAGCGAGCTCGACTACCGTGAACTGACCGCCAAGGCCCCCAGCCAGGAACCTGTGAAAGCAGCACACTCATGACCATCGCCACCGAACTGCCCGCCTTCGACCCCTCCAGCACATCCACGCCGCCGGCGGATGCAGCCGGACGCGGCGCTGCGGGACAGGCAGCGCCCATCACCATGCTGAACCCCGACTTCCCGTTCAGCTACGACCACTACCTGGCCCACCCGGACGGGCTGGGCTCGGTTCCGCGGGAGCTGTACGGCACGGAGGTGGCCGTCATCGGCGCCGGCCTCTCCGGGCTGGTGACCGCCTATGAACTCATGAAACTCGGCCTGCGGCCCGTGGTCTATGAAGCGGACCAGATCGGCGGAAGGCTCCGCACAGCGGCTTTCCCGGCAGCACCCGGAGTGGTGGCGGACCTGGGCGGCATGCGTTTCCCGGTCTCTGGCAAGGCCTTCTACCACTACGTGGACCTGCTGGGCCTGGAGACCCAGGACTTCCCCAACCCCCTTGCCGAGGCCACCTCCAGCACCGTGATCGAGCTGGCCGGCAAAAAGTACTACGCGGAAAAGTCCGGCGACCTGCCACCTTTCTTCCGCGAGGTGGCCGACGCCTGGAAGGCCGCGGTCAACGACGGCGCCAAGTTCGTGGAGACGCAGGAGGCCATCAAGGCGCGCGACATGGCCCGCATCAAGGAACTGTGGAACGAACTGCTCCCGCTCATGGACGAGCAAACCTTCTACGGCTTCATCGCCGCCAGTGAATCCTTTAAGAAGGCAGGGTTCGCACACCGGGAAGCCTTCGGCCAGGTGGGTTTCGGCACCGGCGGCTGGGACACCGACTTCCCCAACTCCATCCTGGAAATCCTCCGCGTGGTCTACACCGACGCGGACGACCAGCACCGGCTCATCCGCGGGGGAGCGCAACGGCTCCCCGAGGCACTGTGGCAGCACGCGCCGTCGGACCTGGTGCACTGGCCCGCCGGCACCTCCCTGGCCTCGCTGCACTCCGGTTCGCCCCGCGGCGCCGTGGGGAAGATCAGCCGGGACCCGGACGGCAATCTGCGCGTCCGCGAACGGTGGGGCCGCGAGGCCAGCTACCCGGCTGTGGTCACCACCTGCCAGTCATGGCTGCTGTCCACCCGCATCCACACCGAGGAAGCGCTGTTCCCGGCCGAACTGTGGACCGCCATGGAGAAATCGCACTACATGCAGTCCTCGAAGACGTTTGTGATGGTGGACCGGCCGTTCTGGAAGGACACCGACCCCGAAACCGGCAATGAGGTCCTTTCCATGACCCTGACCGACCGGCTGAACCGCGCCACGTACCTGCTGGACAACGGTCCGGACCAGCCGGCCGTGATCCTGCTGTCCTACACGTGGAACGACGACGCCCTGAAGTGGCTGGCCCTGGACGCGGACGAACGCGTGGAGCTGATGCTGCACTCCCTCGAGCAGATCTATCCGGGCGTGGACATCGCCGGGCACATCGTGGGCCAGCCGATCACCGTGTCCTGGGAGGCGGACCCCAACTTCATGGGCGCCTTCAAGGCCAACCTGCCCGGGCACTACCGCTACCAGCAGCGGCTGTTCACGCACTTCAAGCAGGACAAGCTGCCCGAATCCCAGCGCGGCATCTTCCTTGCCGGCGACGACGTCTCCTTCACCGCCGGCTGGGCTGAAGGTGCCGTGACCACCGGATTGAACGCCGTGTGGGGCGTGGTGAAGCACCTGGGCGGGTCATCCGCGCAGGGCAACCCGGGTCCGGGCGACCTGCTGGACGAGTTCGGTCCGATCAGCCTGGATTAACCGATCAGCCTGGACTAGCGTGGGCCCACGCCCGCCGGGTTCCCTGGCCGAGCTTGCGAGGTTAGGGAGTGGGTGGGGAGAGCTCGCGGTGTTGCGCCGCGAGCTCCACGTAACGCGTCGCATTGGCGCGGACGCCGTCGAACTCCTCATCGGTGAGTTCGCGGCGCACCTTGGCGGGCACGCCCGCCACCAGTGAGCGGGGTGGAACCACCGTTCCTTCGAGCACCACGGCGCCGGCCGCCACCAGCGAGCCGGCGCCGATCACTGCGCCGTTGAGGACCGTTGCGCCCATCCCGATCAGGCAGTCGTCCTCCACGGTGCAGCCATGGACGACGGCGGCGTGCCCCACGCTGACGCGTTCGCCCACCGTGCAGGGGAAGCCAGGGTCGGCGTGCAGCACCACGTTGTCCTGCAGGTTGCTCCCGGCGCCTACCGAAATGGGGGCGGTGTCGGCACGGACGGAGACGCCGTAGAAGGCGCTGGAGTCCCGGCCCAGGGTGGCGTTGCCGATGATGGAGGCCGACGGGGCCACGAACGCTGTTTCATGGATGGCCGGGGCGTTGCCGGCGAAAGGGTAAAGAGGAGCCATGGCTTCACCCTAAGCCACCCCCGCCACCCAACTGACTCGCATTAGTTGTCGTTTTGCGGGTCGAAAACGACAACTAATGCCAGCCAGTTGGGTAGCTGAGGGGGAGTGGCCTAGTTGAAGACCACGGTGCGGTTGCCGTCCAGCAGCACCCGGTGCTCGGCGTGCCACTGCACGGCCTGGACCAGCGTGCGGCCCTCCACGTCGCGGCCCATTTGGACGAACTGCTCGGCGGTGCGGGCGTGGTCCACCCGGATGACTTCCTGCTCGATGATGGGCCCCTCGTCCAGGGCTGCGGTGACGTAGTGGGCCGTGGCGCCGATCAGTTTCACGCCGCGCGCGTGCGCCTGGTGGTAGGGCTTGGCGCCCTTGAAGGACGGTAGGAACGAGTGGTGGATGTTGATGGCCTTGCCCGTGAGGTCGGCGCAGAGTTCATCGGACAGGATCTGCATGTAGCGGGCCAGGACGGTCAGCTCGATGTCGTGCTCGGCGATGAGCGCGCGCAGCTTGTCCTCCGCCTGCACCTTGGTGTCCTTGGTCACGGGGATGTAGTGGAACGGGATGCCGTAGAACTCGGCCAGCCCGGCCAGGTCCTGGTGGTTCGACACGATGGCCGGGATTTCGATGGGAAGCGTGCCGGAACGCTGCTGGAAGAGCAAGTCGTTGAGGCAGTGGGCCGAGGTGCTGCACATCACCAGGGTGCGCACTTTGTCGCCCACAGTATCCAGGCTCCACTGCATCGAGAAGGCCTCTGCCACCGGCTCCAGCGCGGCGCGCAGCTCCGACTTGGGGGCGGCCGTGGTCACCTCCACCCGCATGAAAAAGTTGCCGGTGGTGGGGCTGCCGTACTGCTGTGAATCCATAATGTTGCACCCCGCCACCAGGAGTGCTCCGGCCACCGCGTGGACGATTCCGGGACGGTCCGGGCAGGACAGGGTTACTACATACGCTTGGTTCAGCAGCTGTTCATTCACGCGTAATAGCCTACCCGCGCCGCGGGCGCCGGTTTTGGTAGGCTGGGACGGTCGCAACTGGCGTTGGGTGGCTAACCACCAGGGAGCGGCAATCACGAAGACCACGGATCGTACGCCTGGGCCGAGGGTCATGTTTTGCCGGAAAGTGGGGTTGCGCCCGCGTCAGCGCAGCAGCGCCATGCCGAGCTTTCACGCCCTGTCATCAACACGGTGCGGAAGCGCGCCAGCCGGTAGCCTGACCTAAGCAGTGCCCGTATCCCTAGCCAGGAGTTCTTCGTGACTACTACAGCCACCTCAACCACAGCCGTCAGCAACCAGCCGCTGGCTGAGCTCGACCCCGAAATCGCCAAAGTCCTTGAGCAGGAGCTGGGCCGCCAGCGCGGCACCCTGGAAATGATTGCCTCCGAGAACTTCGCGCCCCGCGCCGTGATGGAGGCCCAGGGCTCCGTCCTCACCAACAAGTACGCCGAGGGCTACCCGGGCCGCCGCTACTACGGCGGCTGCGAATATGTTGACGTTGCAGAGCAGTTGGCCATCGACCGGGTCAAGGCACTGTTTGGCGCCGAGTTCGCCAACGTCCAGCCGCACTCCGGTGCACAGGCCAACGCCGCGGCCCTCTCCGCCATGATCACCCCCGGCGACAAGATCCTGGGCCTGTCCCTGGCCCACGGCGGCCACCTGACCCACGGCATGAAGCTGAACTTCTCCGGCAAGCTTTACGAAGTTGCCGCCTACCAGGTGGAGGAAGACACCTTCCGGGTGGACATGGACAAGCTCCGCGAGCAGGCCATCAAGGAAAAGCCCCAGGTGATCATCGCCGGCTGGTCCGCCTACCCGCGCCACCTGGACTTCGCCGCCTTCCGCTCCATCGCCGATGAAGTGGGCGCACTGCTCTGGACCGACATGGCACACTTCGCCGGCCTCGTGGCTGCAGGCCTGCACCCCAGCCCGGTGCCGCACTCCGACGTCGTCACCTCCACCGTGCACAAGACCCTGGCCGGTCCCCGCTCCGGTGTGATCCTGGCCAAGGAACAGTGGGGCAAGAAGCTGAACTCCAACGTCTTCCCCGGCCAGCAGGGCGGCCCGCTGATGCACGTCATCGCCGCCAAGGCCGTGGCCTTCAAGATCGCCGGCACCCAGGAATTCAAGGAGCGCCAGGAGCGCGTCCTGGAAGGTGCCAAGATCATCGCCGACCGCCTGAACCAGGCCGACGTGGCCCAGGCCGGAGTCTCCGTTCTCACCGGCGGCACCGACGTCCACCTGGTGCTCGTTGACCTGCGCAACTCCCAGCTGGACGGCCAGCAGGCCGAGGACCTCCTGCACTCGGTGGGCATCACCGTCAACCGCAACGCCGTCCCGTTCGACCCCCGCCCGCCGATGGTCACCTCTGGCCTGCGCATCGGCACCCCCGCCCTGGCCACCCGCGGCTTCGGCGCCACCGAGTTCACCGAGGTCGCCGAGATCATCGCCACCGCCCTCAAGGCAGGCAACAGCGCCGACGTCGAGGCCCTGCAGGCACGCGTTGACAAGCTGGCAGCCGACTTCCCGCTCTACCCGCAGCACGAGCAGTGGTAACCAATGACTGAAACCACAACCGCGCAGATCCTCGACGGCAAGGCCACCGCCGCTGCCATCAAGGCCGAGCTGACCGAACGCGTGGCCGCACTCAAGGCCAAGGGCGTCACTCCCGGCATCGCAACTGTGCTGGTGGGCGCGGACCCGGCCTCGCAGCTGTACGTCTCCATGAAGCACAAGCAGTCCGTGCAGATTGGGATGAACTCCATCCAGCGCGAGCTTCCGGCCGACGCCACCCAGGAACAGGTGGAGGCCCTCATTGACGAACTCAATGCGGACCCCGCCTGCCACGGGTACATTGTGCAGCTGCCGCTGCCCAAGCACCTGGACACGGATGCCATCCTGGAACGGATCGACCCCGCCAAGGACGCCGACGGGCTGCACCCCACCAACCTCGGCCGGCTGGTGCTGAACGTCAACAACAAGATCACCACGCCGCTGCCGTGCACCCCCCGCGGTGTCATCGAGCTCCTGGAGCGCAACGGCTACAGCCTGGCCGGCAAGCACGTTGTGGTGGTGGGCCGCGGCGTCACCATCGGCCGCTCCATCGGCCTGCTGCTCACGCGGCGGGACGTCAACGCCACCGTGACCCTGACCCACACCGGCACCACCAACCTCTCCGAACTGCTGAAGCAGGCGGACGTGATCGTGGGTGCGGCCGGCGTGAAGCACATCGTCAAGGCAGCGGACGTGAAGCCGGGTGCCGCTTTGCTGGACGTCGGCGTCACCCGCGAGACCGATCCGGAGACGGGCAAGAGCCGCGTCTACGGCGACATCGATCCCGCCGCCGCCGAGGTGGCCGGCTGGATTTCGCCGAATCCTGGCGGCGTGGGCCCCATGACAGTGGCTCTGTTGATGACCAACGTGGTGGAGGCCGCGGAACGCGCGGCAGGCATCGGCCAGTAGGCACTGCAGACTAGTTCCGGCAGGAAGAAGTACGACGGCGGCACGGCACCTTTCCCAGGAAAGGCGCCGTGCCGCCGTCGTACGTTTAATAACGAAACTGCAAGCGTCCTTCCACATCCGCCCCGCCTCCATTAGTCTGCACAGGTGCACAACCACGCCCTGACGCCTGCCGGCACCCTGACCACGGGCCCGCCGTCCGGCACCGTCATCTCCGCCGAAAACCTGACCAAGACCTACGGTGATGTTGCCGCCGTCGACGGCATCTCCTTTGCCGTGCCCGCGGGGGAGTCCTTCGGGCTGCTCGGGCCCAACGGCGCGGGCAAGTCCACCACCATGAAGATGATCGGCGGTGTCACCCGCCGCTCCGCGGGGCAGCTCAGCATTATGGGGCTGGACCCGGACACCCACGGCCCTGAGGTGCGCGCGCACCTGGGCGTGGTGCCGCAGCAGGACAACCTGGACGAGGAACTGCGCGTACGCGACAACCTCCTGGTCTACGGTCGGTATTTCGGCCTGCCCATGAGCTACCTCAAGCCCAAGGCCGATGAACTGTTGGAATTCGCCCAGCTGACGGACAAGGCCAAATCCCGGGTGGACGCCCTCTCCGGCGGCATGAAGCGCCGCCTCACCATCGCGCGGTCCCTGATCAACGAACCGCGGATCCTGCTGCTGGACGAGCCCACCACGGGACTCGACCCGCAGGCCCGCCACATCCTCTGGGACCGGCTGTTCCGGCTGAAGGAGCAGGGCGTCACCCTGATCCTCACCACGCACTACATGGACGAGGCTGAGCAGCTCTGCGACCGACTGATCGTGGTGGACAAGGGCCGGATCATGGCCGAGGGCTCGCCCGCGGAGCTGATCCGTGAGCACTCCACCCGGGAAGTGGTGGAGCTGCGGTTCGGTTCGGAACGCAACGCCACCATCGGGTCGCAGCTGGAGGGCATCGGGGAACGGCTTGAGGTGCTGCCTGACAGGGTGCTGATGTACGCGCACGACGGCGAGTCCGCCCTTGAGCAGGTATCGGCCCGCGGCCTGAGGCCGCTGACGTCGCTGGTCCGCAGGTCCTCGCTGGAGGACGTGTTCCTTCGGCTCACCGGGCGGAGCCTCGTTGACTGAATCCGGGGGATTGACTGAATCAGACGGGTTGGCTGAATCAGTGTCGGGGGTTGGTCCGCGCCCCGCGCTGCGGGCGCACGCGCCGGAGGTCTCGGCGGCCAAGGCGCGGCGTTGGGGTGCCTTCTACTATGCGGAGCAGGTGCTCCGCGTCATGAAGGGGTACACCTGGTCCATCGTGATGTACAGCGTCGGCCAGCCAGTGGCGTACCTGTTCGCCATGGGTGTGGGCTTGGCCACCCTGGTGGATACCGGCAACGAGGCCTTCGGCGGCGTCTCCTACCTGGCCTTCATCGCCCCGGCGCTGCTGGTGTCCGCCGCCGTGATGACTGCTGCCAACGAGTTCACGTTTCCCATCATGGACGGGTTCAAGTGGCGGCGGATCTACTTTGGCCCCCATGCCTCGCCGCTGACACCGCAGCAGATTGCCGCCGGCCAGATCATTGCCGTGACGCTGCGCCTGCTGCTGCAGTCAGCCATCTACTTTGCCGCCGTGGCACTGTTCGGCGCTTCGCCGTCGGGTTGGGGCTGGGTAGGCATCCTGGTGGCCACCCTGACGGGGCTCGCCTTTGGGTTGCCGCTGATGGCCTACTCGGCCTCCATCACTGAGGACAAGGGCCAGTTCGCGCTGGTGATGAGGTTCATTGTGATGCCGCTGTTCCTGTTCTCCGGCACGTTCTTCCCGCTGGAGAACCTGCCACTGGCCGTCCGCTGGATCGGGTGGATCTCACCCATCTGGCACGGCACGGAACTGGGCCGGGTGTTCAGTTTCGGTTACCGTGAACCGCTGCTCCTCACGGTTGTCCACGCCGCCGTGCTGGCGGGGCTGGCTGTCCTGGGATGGGTGCTGACGCGGCGCCGCTTCGCCCTGAGGCTGGGCCAGTGAGCGCGCCCGCGCAGGCGCGCAGCCGGACGTTCGGGCCGCTGTACTCCCGCAACGCCAGGGCAGTAATTGCCCGCGGGCTTATGGCCACGCGGAGCACCAACTGGCTGGTGATGGTGTCCGGATTCTTCGAGCCGGTCCTGTTCCTCATCTCCATGGGCGTGGGCCTCGGGGCCATCGTGGGCGAGGTCCAGGGGCCTGACGGTACACACATCAGCTACGCCGCCTACATTGCCCCTGCCCTGCTGGCTGTCTCGGCCATGAACGGTGCGGTGTATGACTCCACGTGGAACGTCTTCTTCAAGATGAACTTCGCCAAGCTCTACCAGGGCATGCTCTACACGTCGCTGGGCCCGCTGGATGTCGCGCTGGGAGAGATCTTCCTGGCCTTGCTGCGGGGCATGCTCTACGCCACCGGATTCACGGCGGTCATGGGGGTCATGGGGCTGATCACTTCGCCTTGGGCGCTGCTCATGATTCCAGCGTCCGTCCTGATTGCCTTCGGGTTCGCCAGCCTCGGCATGGGCATCACCAGTTTCCTCAAGACCTTCCAGCAGATGGACTGGATCAACTTCATCCTGCTGCCCATGTTCCTGTTCAGTGCCACCTTCTACCCCTTGAGCGTGTATCCGCAGCCCATCCAGTGGTTCATCCAGGCCATGCCGCTGTGGCACGGGGTGGAGCTGCTGCGGCAGATCAGCGTGGGAAGCTTCACGTCCGCCACACTCCTGCACGTGGGCTACTACCTGGTGATGACCGCAGTCGGCATGCTGCTGACCACCCTGCGCCTGCGGAGCCTGTTCCTGAAGTGATGCCCGCGTCCAACTAGGTCGCATTACTTGTCGTTTTGAGCCGTCAGAACGACAACTACTGCGAGTCAGTTGGGGGAGCGGGGGTTTGTTCGCCGGGGGTGGAAGGCGGCGGAAGCACAGTCTTCCGTTTGAGACAATGGCTGCATGCGAACTTTGGGCAGCTCCTCGTCATCCTCCAAACCCGCCCGGGGTGGTTTTTCGATGTTCCGGATCAGCGGACCGGGGCTGATGGTCCTGGTGACGGCTTTCGTTGTGGCGGTTATTTTCGCAGCGAACCAGAACGACGTCGTGGGCTGGGTTGTGGCCATCATCGCCGGCTTCTGGCTTGCGCTGGCTGCGTTCGTGGTCTTCAGCATCCAGCGGGCCGCCAAGAAGGCCGGGGCGAAGCTGTCAGAGGCCCAGAGCGCGTTCCAGACGGCAGCCGGACGTGGTCCGGCCCGCGTATCGGCCGACCACGGGGGGACGCAGGTGATCTACGAACGCACCGAGGCTGACGAGGTGCGCGACCTGAAGCTGGACCATTCGTTCAAGATCGTCCAGGTACAAATCCGCGTGGTGGAGGAGGAGCGTGCCAAGGGCGACGCCGCGAACCACGACACCATCAACCGCGCCCTCGAGACCATCCAGATCACAGCCGCCAATGCCCGGGACATGATCAAGTCCTCCGGGGGCAACGGGGAGCCGGTGACCGGAACCATCATCGACTAGAGTGGAGCGGGTGAGCTCGGCATTGAACAAGGACCACCTTCGCATCGCATCCGTGAACGTCAACGGCCTCCGGGCTGCCTACAAAAACGGTATGGCGGCATGGCTGGAGCCGCGCGAAGTGGACATCCTTTGCCTGCAGGAAGTGCGCGCCCCTGACGCCATCGTCCGGGAGCTGCTGGGGGATGGCTGGCATATCCTGCACGCCGAGGCTGAGGCGAAAGGCCGTGCCGGCGTCGCCATCGCATCCCGGCTGGAACCGCTGGAAACCAGGAACGGCATCGGCGACGACTACTTCGCCACCGCCGGACGCTGGGTGGAAGCGGATTTCCGCGTCCCTGACGCTGCAGGAAACCCCGTCCAGCTCACCGTCGCCAGCGCCTACGTGCATTCAGGTGAAGTGGGAACTCCCAAGCAGGATGACAAGTACCGCTTCCTTGACGCCATGCACACCCGGCTTCCGGAGCTGACCAAGCACAGCGACCATGCGCTGGTGGTGGGAGACCTGAACGTCGCCCACACGCCCCGGGACATCCGGAACTCCAAGGGCAACCTCAAGAAGGCCGGGCACCTGCCGGAGGAACGCGCGTACTTCGACCGCTTCTTCGGCGAGGAGGTCGGCTGGCATGACGTCCACCGGAACCTGGCCGGCGACGTCGACGGGCCGTACACCTGGTGGTCCTGGCGCGGCAAGGCGTTCGACAATGACACCGGCTGGCGCATCGACTACCACATTGCCACCCCCGAACTTGCCGCGTCCGCCATTTCGGCTGTTGTGGACCGTGCAGCCACCTGGGACACCCGCTTCTCCGACCACGCCCCGCTGGTAGTGGACTACCAGCTCTAAGCCCGAAAGTTTTTCCATGACCACCCAGACTTCCTCCACTGACAAAAAGCGCATTCTTTCCGGCGCCAAGCCCACGGCTGATTCCCTTCACCTGGGCAACTACATCGGCGCTGTGCGCAACTGGGTGGACATGCAGGCGGAGTACGACGCCGTCTTCTTCATCCCTGACCTGCATGCCATCACGGTGGACTTCGACCCGGCCGAACTGGCAAAGCGCACCCGCATCGTCGCAGCCCAGTACATCGCCGCCGGAATTGACCCGGACAAGAGCATTTTCTTCGTCCAGTCCCACGTTCCCGAGCACGCACAGCTTGCCTGGGCACTGAACTGCATCACCGGTTTCGGCGAGGCCTCCCGGATGACGCAGTTCAAGGACAAAACCCAGAAGTCCGGTGCAGATTCGGCAACCCTGGGCCTGTTCGCCTACCCCACACTGATGGCCGCGGACATCCTGCTGTACCAGAGCGACCTGGTGCCCGTGGGCGAGGACCAGCGCCAGCACCTTGAACTGACCCGGAACCTGGCGCAGCGGTTCAACACCCGGTTCGGGCACACGTTCACCGTCCCCGAGGCCACGATCGTCAAGGAAAGCGCCAAGATCTACGACCTCCAGAATCCCAGCGCCAAGATGTCCAAGACGGGGGAGTCCCCCAACGGTGCCATCCAGCTGTTGGAGGATCCCAAGATCGCGGCCAAGCGCATCAAGTCGGCCGTGACCGACGCCGGAACGGACATCCGCTTCGATCCTGAGGAGAAGCCCGGGGTGTCCAACCTGCTGACCATCTACTCCTCCCTGACGGGCAAGTCCGTGGCGGACCTCGAAGCCGAGTACCAGGGGAAGATGTACGGCCACCTCAAAGTGGACCTCGCGGAGGTGGTGGTGGACTTCATCACCCCGCTCCGCAACCGGACCAACGAGCTGATGGCCGACCCCGCGGAACTCGACCGGCTGCTGGCCCTTGGTGCGGAACGGGCCAGGGAGATCGCCTCGGTCACGCTGGGCCAGGTGTATCAGCGCATGGGCTTCCTGCCGTCCCTCAGCCTCGCAGGAGTCCGCTAGCACCATGTCTTCGAGAAACGTCACCGCCAGGGGAGGTGCCTGCGCCGCCGGACAGGTGGAGCAGTCCCTGGCCGACCGGTTCGGAGACCAATCCAGCAGGAATGCGGCTGCGGAGCATGAAGCACGGAGTGAAGAAATCAGCGTGGGCGTCATCCTGGGGTTCCCGGCTGAGATAGCAGGGGAACTGCAGCGCTGGCGCGCGTCCTTCGGTGACCCCATGGCCGATGTGGTGCCGGCGCACATCACCCTGGTCACCACCACCCCCACGCGGGACTGGGAAGCCACGCGCCGGCATGTACGTGAGGTTGCCCGGCGCCAGAGTCCGTTCAAGGTCACCATCGCCGGGACGGGGACCTTCCGGCCCGTTTCGCCCGTCGTCTTCATCAACGTTGAGGACGGGTTCGATGACTGCGTGGACCTGCACCGCAAGCTTCAGCAGGGCCCGCTCCATCGCGAACTGCCTTTTGCCTACCATCCCCACGTCACCATCGCCCACGACGTCGCCCCGGAAAGCCTGGATGAGGCCGAAACGGTGCTAAAGAACTACAGGGCCACCTTCCCCGTGGTTAGCATGGGACTCTATGAGCATGATGCCGACGGCATCTGGCAGCTACGGGAAGAGCTGGACTTTGGGACCGAAACTGACAACCGCGGCAGCACCGGCCTTCCGGATGCTGCCGCGGACGCCCCCACCGAAGCAGAATAGCCAGCAGCCGCTGCCTACCGAGCTTGACCGGTTGAAGCTGGCGGTCATCGAAAAACGGATGGAGTGGAACCGGGCGCGCAAGTCCGGAGGGAAGTTCGCAGCGCTGATGGCTCTCGGGCAGTGGTTCACCGCCCGCCTGAACGTCCTGCGTCCCATGAGGGCCTTCCGGCATTACACCCTCCATTACGGGCCGTTGATGAGCGCCGGCATCGGCTTCAACATGTTTTTCTCCATCACCGGCCTACTGGCCACCGGCTTTTCCATTGCCGGCCTGGTGCTGAGCGGCCAACCGGCCCTGCTCGACACCATCGTCAGCAGCGTGGCCGCCAGCGCCCCCGGCCTCCTCAAAATCAACGGCGGCCAGGGCCTTGTGGACCCCAAGGACCTGCTGGATCCCAGCGGCCTTGGCTGGACTGCAGTAATCGGTGCCGTGGTCACCGTGGTCACCTCACTCGGCTGGATCAACGGTATGCGCGACGGCCTCCGGGGCGTACTGCAGCTGCCGCCGCTGATGGTCAATCCCATACTGCTGAAGCTGCGCGACGCCGGAATCCTGCTGCTGCTGGGCCTGTCCCTGGTGATCAGCGCGGCCGCTTCGCTGGTCTTCGGCACGGCAGCCGGATGGGTTTCCAACTTCCTGCACCTCGCTGACGCCTTGGCCGGGCCCCTCACCACGTCCGTGAAGATCATTGTGCCGCTGGTCCTCAACTGGGTCACGGCGCTGATCATGTTCCGGCTGGCCGCAGGCCTGAAGCTGTCCCGGCGCGCTTTGCTTGAAAGCACCATCCTCGCGGCCCTGGGCACCACCATCCTGCAGATCTTCAGCACTGAGCTGTTGGGCGGTGCCGGCCGCAACCCCCTCCTGGCCTCGTTTGCCGTCATCATCGGGCTTTTGATCTGGTTCAACCTGGTCAGTCAGGTCTACCTCGTCTCGGCGGGGTGGGCCGCCGTCCGCGAGGCGGACCTGGAGTCCGGCGGCACTCCCCGCAAGACCATCCTCGGTGCAAAGCGCGCCACACCCCAGACCTGACACTGCCCGGCAGGCTGCACGCCACGCCACCTTTCACGGTCAGGGAGCCGGCACCAGCCCCTCCCAGGCCACTGTCCAGCCCGGTGGAAAACCGGGTGCATGCCCCTCCGGGCCGTGGTCCCAGCCAGCGGCCATCAGCGCGGCCGCGGCAAGCAGACCGCCGTTGCCCGGAAGGTACAAGGGCAGGGAGTCCGTTTGGCGGTTGTGCCCGTTCGGCAGGACCGTGTTCTTGCCGGCGTCCTGCAGGAGCGCGTCCACGGCGGCCTCCGGGTCACCCAGCCGCGCGGCCGTCATGGCCATCACCGGGTAGTCCCAGCCCCACGTGCTGCCCCAGTCCCAGTCGGCCAGGACGTCATCCAGCGTTGCCCGCATGGTTGCTTCATCAATCAGTCCCGTCAGCGGCAGGACGCCGAGGGCGCAGAGCATGGAGGGATGGTCCGTCCTGATGGTGAATGGTTCCACGTCCATGGCTGCGTAGACACCGTTGACCACTCGCGGGCGCACCAACCCGTCGGCCACCGCCTGCCAGGCATGAACAGGTTCCAGGCCCAGCCGTTCCCGCCACGCGGCGGCGGTCCGGAGGCCCCACTGCCAGTAGGCAAGTTCGAAGGTGGGATTCATGACCTTGGCCCGCATGGACCCATAGCTCTCCTGCGCGGGGATGAGCGGCGGACCAAGTTCGAAACCGCGCGGCGTGGGGTGGGCGAAGCTGGCCATGAACTCCGCGGACTCGAACACGATGTCCGCGAACTCCTCCAGCACCTCGCGGCCGGGGTTGGCCCGATACGCCAGTTCCGCCAGGTGGATGGGATGTGGTTGCTGCCAAATCAGGAACGTCCCGATCGGGCTGGGGCTCTCCCTTCCATCCGGACCTACCTGCTTTGGCCAGCGGGCGCCGTCGAACCCCTGCGCCCGTGCCGTCTGCCGGGACGACTCCAGCACCGTTGTATACCAGCGCAGGGAGGGGAGGAGCAGTTCCGCGCGGTTCCAGTGCGCAAAATGGGCGGCGTGCCACCAATGCATCTCCAGGTGGAAACGTCCCCGCCACGAGTTGCACACCAGGCCCGTTTCCTGCGGCGGCAGCGATCCGGAGCAGTTGACGGCGGTCAGGTACTGGGAGAGGACGATGCGTCGTTCCAGCTCCTTCGCCCTCGCGTCCGGAGTGGCGGCCAGTTCGATGGCACCTCCGGAGCGCCAGAACCTGGGCCAGTGCTCCATTGAGGCAGCCGCAACGTTGCTGCCGGGCTGGCTTCCGCCAGGAGGCTGAGGGGCGTCAGGGGAAGGCCCGACGGCGGAACGAGGCTCGCTGCCTGCGCACGCCTTGCCTGCCACCTGGGAAAGGCCGGCGCCGCCCCTGGGGATGCAGTCACCATCGCCTCCGGACACGAAGGCAACGGACAGGTCCAGGACGTCCGGCCCGGAATGCGTGTCCAGGCAGATGCGTACCGAGTGCGCTCCAGCCTGCTCCACAACAAGGCCGTGCCCGCTGACCACCACCTGGTACCGCGAGTTGTCCAGTGCGCGGTCCACAGTCCAGCTGGGTGCCCCCGGGTGGAGCTCGGCGGGGTGGGGTCCGTGAAGACTGGTGGCATGGGCGGCTGACTGGCCCCAGTCGGCAGCATCGTGCCAGGCCTCTGACCCGTACGGGAAGTCGATGGCAATCACCAGGCCCTCCCGGAGCGCCCGGGACTCCACACGGATCCCGAGCTCATCGCGGTGGGGGTGGCAGGCCGTGGTGACCTGCACTGGGTGGCCGGCAATGGTGAAGGAGCTGGCGACAACACCAGTCCACAGATCCAGTGTCTGGCCGCTGTCGGAGAGTTCCGCGGAATTGATGAGTCGGCTGGCCCCGTCCTGCAGCAGCTGAAAACCGACGCGTCCCAGGTCAAGGCGGTGCGGATTTGCCCGCAGCCAGGTTTCCGCAGCGGAGGTGCCCGTCTCGCGGTCATTGACAATGTCTCCCACCATGTCCACGTAAGGGACAGGTCCCCGTGGTGATTCATAGAGGACGGTCGACCCTGCCAGGGTGTACCGGTCGCCGCCGGGCGTGGAGTGCCAGCCCCAATTCGACTGCGTCCCCAGCAGGGTTCCGGGCGGGAGTTTTTCCTGGCGCGGCCCCACCGGATACTCTGCCGGCAGGGTCTGCAGCCCGGTGAGGTCAATGGTGAAAGCGAACTCGCCGTTGCCTACGGATACGGGGCTTCGGGTATCAAGCCTGCACTGCCGGACGTTATGGCGCTGCACCAGCGCCTTCCGGTCGATAGCGCCGGATGGCCGTTGTGCCTGGGTCATGGCCTGCTGCCCTGCGGTGCTGCTGCGGCTGTGCATGGTGGACGCCCTCCTGACGGGAATCTGTTGCCGGCGCCGCGAATTTTCCGGACGCACGGATAGCTGGCCTCTGCGACTGAAGAGCGGCGGAGGATGAAGAAAGCGGTTTCTGGCGGTTCTATCTTTTGCTGGTTCGAGGATGCTGTCAAGGCGCGTGGCGCAAGGCACTGCGTTCGAAACTATCGGCGCGCGGGAAGGCCTGAGTGGGTAATCGTTGGCCTATTGACGACCGCCATACCAATTGATACGTTTCACGAAACCGCTTTCTCGTCACCCGCACTTACGGAAGAAGCCTGCCCAATGACGCGTCACGCTGCCCGGAGAATCCGCCAATCCCTTGCCGTCCTGTCGGCCGCAGCCCTTCTGGCCGTGACTACCGGCTGTTCCAGTCCATCCTCCAACAAGGCTGAGGAGGGGCCCGTCGAAATCCGGTTCTCCTGGTGGGGCAATGCCGGCCGCGCCGAGCTGACCAACAAGGCGATTGCGGAGTTTGAAGCCGCCAACCCCAACATCAAGGTCAAGCCGGAATACGGCGACATCAGCGGCTACTTCGACAAGCTGGCAACCCAGGTGGCCGCCAATGACGCTCCGGACGTCATCACCATGGGCGGCGCCTACCCCGCCGAGTACGCCAACCGCGGGGCGCTGCTGGACCTGACCAAGGTGCAGGGCTCCCTGGACCTGTCCAGGATCGACCAGGGTGCGCTGGAAAACGGACAGGTCAAAGGCAAGCAGTACGGTGTCTCCACAGGTGCCAACGCCCTGGCCATCGTGGTCAATCCCGCTGTCTTCTCGGCGGCAGGTGTGCCTTTGCCGGATGACAGCAGCTGGAGCTGGGATGACTTCGCCAGGATCGCCGGCGACATCACGGCCAAGAGCCCCAAGGGGACGTACGGGACGGCCACGGTCCTCACCCATGACTCGTTGGATGCCTTCGCCCGCCAGCGCGGCAAATCCCTCTACACCCAGGACGGCCAGTTGGGGCTGGACAAGCAGACGGTGCAGGACTACTTCGATTATTCGCTGAAGCTCAGCGAATCCGGAGCCGCTCCAAGTGCGTCGGAAACGGTGGAGAAGCTCAACGTCAGCACGGAGCAGACCCTGATGGGCATGGGCAAGGCGGGGATGATGCTCACGTGGAGCAATTCACTGACCGCCCTCAGCAAGGCCTCCGGCGCGGACCTGAAACTGCTCAAGCTCCCCGGCGAAAAACCCACCCCGGGAATCTGGCTCCAGTCCTCGCAGTTCTACACCATCTCGGCCCGCAGCAAGCACACGGACGCCGCCGCAAAGCTTGTGAACTTCCTGGTCAATAACCAGGCCGCGGCCAAGATCATCCAGAGCGACAGGGGCATCCCCGGCAACTCCGAGATGCGCGCCGCCATCCAGGACCTGCTCACACCGCAAGGCAAGGTGGAAGCGGAGTACATCAACCAAATCGGCAAGATGGACTTCGCCCCCACTTACATCGGCCCCACCGGTTCCACCGCCGTTTCCGAAATCACCGCCCGGATCAACACCGAAGTCCTGTTCAAACGGCTGGCTCCGGAGAAGGCCGCCGAGCAGTGGCTCAGCGAGAGCGAGGCAGCGATCGGCAAGTAGTTACCCGCGGGGGGGCGGGCAGGGCGTCAGGCTGACGCGGCGTCGAGGTACTGGTCGGCCCACGCTGCGATGATGCGCGCAGCACGGGCAGCCTGGCCCTTCCCCGTCAGCAGGTGGTCGCTGCCCTCAAGGGACACAAAATTCCGCGGGTGCCTGGCGGTCTGGAAGATGGTGCTGGCGTTCTCGATCCCCACAGTGTTGTCGGTGGGGGAGTGCAGCACCATCAGTGGCTTGTGCAGCTGCTTGATGCAGTCCGTCAGGTCCGCATTTTCCAGATCCTCCACGAAGTGCCGTCGGATCTCCACCCGCTTGCCGCCGAGGTCCACCTCGGCGCTGCCCTCGCTGAGGATCCTGTCCAATGCAGCATCGAAGACGTGCGCCACGTGCTTGGGGGAGAAGGGCGCACCCACTGTGGCAACGGCGTCGAGTTCCGGAATGTCCCGCGCCGCAGCAAGCACTGCTGCACCGCCAAACGAGTGTCCCACCAGCAGGGAAATCTCCTTCCCCTCGCTGCGCATGAACTCTGCCGCCTTCACCGTGTCGGCTACCTTGTGGCTGAAGGAACCTGCGGACCATTCACCGGCGGAGCCGCCCAGGCCCAGGTTGTCGAAGCGCAGCATCCCGATGCCGCTGTCCGCCAGCGCCTTGCACATGCGGGCTGCGGAGGGGCTGTCCTTGCCCAGGGTGAACCCGTGCGAGAAGACGCCCCAGCCCTTGACGGGACCTTCCGGGACGTCGATGATGCCGGACAGCAGCTCGCCTGTGGAACCGGCGAAGGTGACTTTTTCGGAGCGGGACAAAAGGGGACCCTTTCTGTGGGCGGACAGCTTGCTCTATCAGGTTTGGTCCCCAAACCCCAGGTTTAGCGACCAAAGCTGATAGAGCATCCGGGTGCTTAGGTGCTGGAACGACGACGGCGCCGCCACCACACGTGGTGAGCGACGCCGTCGGCCGTTATCCAGGTTGTTGAACGCGGTTAGATCCTGCGGGCCAGGATGGCCTGCTTCACTTCCGCGATGGCCTGGGTGACCTGGATGCCTCGGGGGCAGGCCTCCGAGCAGTTGAAGGTGGTGCGGCAGCGCCACACGCCTTCCTTGTCATTGAGGATCTCAAGGCGCATGTCGCCGGCATCATCACGGGAGTCGAAGATGAAGCGGTGCGCGTTGACGATCGCTGCCGGGCCGAAGTACTGGCCATCGGTCCAGAACACCGGGCAGGAGGACGTGCACGCGGCACACAGGATGCACTTGGTGGTGTCGTCAAAGCGCTCACGGTCCTCAGCGGACTGCAGGCGTTCCCGGGTGGGCTCGTGGCCCTTGTTGATCAGGAAGGGCATGACTTCGCGGTACGACTGGAAGAAGGGTTCCATGTCCACGATGAGGTCCTTCTCCACCGGCAGGCCCTTGATGGGTTCCACCGTGATGGGCTTGGACGTGTCCAGGTCCTTGAGCAGCGTCTTGCAGGCAAGGCGGTTGCGGCCGTTGATGCGCATGGCGTCGGAGCCGCACACGCCGTGGGCGCAGGAGCGGCGGAAGGACAACGTGCCGTCCATTTCCCACTTCACCTTGTGCAGGGCGTCCAGGACACGGTCGGTGCCGTACATGGTCAGGTGGAAGTCATCCCAGGTGGCTTCCTCGGAAACCTCCGGGTTGTACCGGCGGACGCGCATGTGGACGTCGAACGTGGGGATTTCCCCGCCTCCGCCAACGCCGGCAGGAAGTTCAACCTTTGAGGCTGGCTCAGCGATTTCAGCGGTCATCTTAGTACTTCCTCACCATCGGCTCGTAGCGGGTAAAGACAACCGGCTTGGTGGCGAGGCGGATACCGGCGATTGATTCCGCCGATCCGTCAGCCGGCGCGTGGTCATCCTTGTACGCCATGGAGTGCTTCATGAATTTCTCGTCGTCACGCTCGGGGAAGTCCTCGCGGAAGTGTCCGCCGCGGGATTCCTCGCGGTGCAGGGCGGCCACGGTCATCACCTTGGCCAGTTCCAGCAGGAAGCCGAGCTCAACGGCCTCGAGCAGGTCCAGGTTGAAACGCTTGCCCTTGTCCTGGACGTTGATGCGCTTGTAGCGCTCCTCGAAGGAAGCAATGTCGCGCAGCACCTGGTTCAGGGTGTCCGCGGTGCGGAACACCTGCATGTTGGCGTCCATCGTGTCCTGCAGTTCCTTGCGGATCTGCGCCACCTTCTCGTCGCCGGTGCCGTTGCGGGCGATGTCCAGCAGGTCGGTGGTGTAGGCCAGCGGGTTCTCCGGCAGTTCCACGAACTGCGCGGTCTTGGCGTACTCGGCAGCGGCGATGCCGGCCCGCTTGCCGAACACGTTGATGTCCAGCAGCGAGTTGGTGCCCAGGCGGTTGGAACCGTGGACGGACACGCAGGCCACTTCACCGGCGGCGTAGAGGCCGGGGACCACGGTGTCGTTGTCCTGCAGGACCTCGGTCTGGATGTTCGTGGGGATGCCGCCCATGGCGTAGTGCGCGGTGGGGAACACCGGTACCGGCTCCGTGTACGGTTCCACGCCCAGGTAGGTGCGGGCGAACTCAGTGATGTCCGGAAGCTTGGCATCGATGTGCGCAGGCTCCAGGTGGGTCAGGTCCAGGAGGACGTAGTCCTTGTTCGGGCCGCAGCCGCGGCCTTCGCGCACCTCGTTGGCCATGGAACGGGCCACGATGTCACGCGGCGCGAGGTCCTTGATGGTGGGGGCGTAGCGCTCCATGAAGCGCTCACCCTCGGAGTTGCGGAGGATGGCACCTTCACCGCGGGCGGCCTCGGAGAGGAGGATGCCCAGGCCCGCGAGGCCTGTCGGGTGGAACTGGAAGAACTCCATGTCCTCCAGCGGGATGCCGCGGCGGAACGCGATGCCCATGCCGTCACCGGTGAGGGTGTGTGCATTCGAGGTGGTCTTGAAGACCTTGCCGGCGCCGCCGGAGGCGAACACCACGGACTTGGCCTGGAAGACGTGCAGTTCACCGGATGCCAGGTCGTAGGAGACGACGCCGGCAACGCGCTTCTGCTTGTAGGGGGTGCCGTCTGCGCGCACGGCGTCCTCTTCAACCGTCAGCAGGTCCAGGACGTAGTACTCGTTGTAGAACTCAACGTTGTGCTTGACGCAGTTTTGGTACAGGGTCTGCAGGATCATGTGGCCGGTGCGGTCCGCGGCGTAGCATGCGCGGCGGACCGGTGCCTTGCCGTGGTCCCGGGTGTGGCCGCCAAAGCGGCGCTGGTCGATCCGGCCTTCAGGCGTGCGGTTGAAGGGCAAGCCCATCTTTTCCAGGTCCAGCACGGCGTCAATGGCTTCCTTGGCCATGACCTCGGCTGCGTCCTGGTCAACCAGGTAGTCGCCGCCCTTGACGGTGTCGAAGGTGTGCCATTCCCAGTTGTCTTCCTCGACGTTGGCAAGGGCGGCACACATGCCACCCTGTGCCGCACCCGTGTGCGAGCGGGTGGGGTAGAGCTTGGTCAGTACTGCTGTGCGCGCGCGCTGACCGGATTCGATCGCGGCGCGCATGCCAGCGCCACCGGCACCGACGATGACGACGTCGTACTTATGGACCTGCATACCAGATGCTCTTTCTCTCAAAATTCGCTATGAAACAACGGGGCGGCTTTGCCTGCTCCGCAAAACGGGGCCCGCGGAAAAGCCCGCGGGCCCCGGGGTTGTGCCAGTGCTAGGCAGGGCAGAAACCGCCCGGAAGGGCAACGCCGTTCACCACAGGGCACGGGTTGAACGTGAAGATCACCAGGGTGCCCAGGAGGATGATGACCACGGCCGCTGCGTAGAGCACGGTCTTCAGCCAGCGGCGGGTGGAGGTCTTCTCGGCGTAGTCGTTGATGATGGTCCGCACGCCGTTGGTGCCGTGCAGCATGGCCAGCCACAGCATGGCCAGGTCCCAGAACTGCCAGAACGGGTCCGCCCACTTGCCGGCCACGAAGCCGAAGTCGATGGCGTGGATGCCTTCGCCGACCATGAGGTTCACGAACAGGTGGCCGAAGATGAGGACCACCAGCACCACGCCGGAAAGGCGCATGAACAGCCAGGCGATCATCTCGAAGTTGCCCTTGGAGCCGCCGCTGCGGCGGTACTGGGGGGCGATCCGCCCGCTGCGGGGGCTCTCGATGGTTGCAGTCATGGCTTAGAGACCTCCGAGGGCGAGGGACAGGTGGCGGATGGAGAAGGCAACCATGGTCACGACCCACAGGGCCAGGACTGCCCACAGCATCTGCCGCTGGTACTTGGCGCCCTTCTTCCAGAAGTCGACGGCAATGATCCGCAGGCCGTTGAAGGCGTGGAAAACGATGGCGGCAACGAGGCCGGTCTCGCCCAGCGCCATCAGGGGGTTCTTGTAGGCGCCGATCACGGCGGTGTAGGCCTCCGGTGACACACGCACCAAGGAGGTGTCCAGGACGTGGACCAACAAGAAGAAAAAGATCACTACACCGGTAATGCGGTGTCCTACCCAGGACCACATGCCTTCACGGCCGCGGTACAAGGTGCCAGCTGGTTTTGTCGGCACTGATAAACCTCCCTGCAACACAGCGGCGCTGGCATGAGATCCATGCGGGGGGAACGCCTGCTGCGAGAGCACTCGTAGCTCAGGCCTAAATCTAGGCTCCGCTAACAGCTTATTCAATTTAGGCGTTTATTGGTGCCCAGTGCTGGTGCGGATTTTCGGGCGAAATGAGACTAACGCCACATGCTTGCGGGCTTTTTGGGAAGTGGTTGGCGGGGGAGTGCGGCAAAATGCGGGACCATTGCGTTGCCGCAGGAGCCGTCTGCGGCCCTTCGGCTAAAGTAGCCGTGATGAGTACAGACAAAGTGACAAGCCCGGTTTCACCCCTTGACCGCTTCATTGCGGTGATTCCGGCAGGCGGAGTGGGGACCCGCCTCTGGCCACTGTCACGAGCAGCAGCTCCCAAGTTCCTTCACGATCTCACCGGATCGGGCAGCACCTTGCTGCGCGCCACCTATGACCGGCTGCAGCCACTGGCAGGCAACCGGATGCTGGTGGTCACTGGCAAGGCCCACCGTGAAGCCGTGTGCCGGCAGCTCCCGGAAGTCAACGACGGCGACCTCGTCCTTGAGTCGGAGCCCAAGGACTCGGGTGCGGCCATCGGCCTCGCGGCGGCAATCCTGCATGAACGCGATCCCGACACCATCATGGGTTCCTTCGCCGCCGACCAGGTGATCAGCCCGGACCACCTGTTCCAGCAGGCCGTCCGCGAGGCAATCCACACGGCCGCCGCGGGCAAGATCGTGACCATCGGCATCAAGCCCACCCACCCGTCCACCGGCTTCGGCTACATCCGTTCCGGCAAGGCGCTGAACATCGAAGGCGCTCCCAGCGCCCATGACGTGGTGGAGTTCGTCGAGAAGCCGGACGAAATGGTGGCCCAGCAGTACGTGGACAGCGGTGACTACGTATGGAACGCCGGAATGTTCGTGGCGCCCGTGTCCCTGATGCTCAAGCACCTCGAGGCCAACCAGCCGGAGCTGTTCCAGGGCCTGCAGGAAATCGCCCGGGCGTGGGACACCCCGCAGCGCGACGAGGTCACCGCGCGCGTCTGGCCAACCCTGCCGAAAATCGCCATTGACTACGCAGTGGCCGAGCCCGCCGCCGAAGCCGGGGACGTCGCCGTCGTGCCTGGTACCTTCCGCTGGGACGACGTTGGCGACTTCGCCTCCGTGGGCCGGCTTAACAGTGCCAAGGAAGTGGACGACGTCACCGTCCTGGGCGAAGGTGCCCGCGTGTTCACCGAGAACTCAAGCGGCGTCGTGGTCACCGACACCAAGCGCGTCATCGCCCTGATCGGGATCCAGGACGTCGTCGTCGTCGATACCCCCGACGCCCTGCTGGTGACCACCATGGCCAACTCGCAGCGCGTAAAAGCAGCCGTGGATGCCCTCAAGGCAAGCGGGGACACGGACGTTCTCTGACCTGGGAACCTGCCGGCACCTCTGGGTGCCGGCAGGTTCCGGATGTAATGCGGCGTCAGTGAATGGGTGCTTAAGCCTCTACCGTCGCTAGAGTGAAGCAGTGCGCAATTACACGACTGAAGCCGAGCCCACCGCCCTGGTGGCTCCGTGGCTCGAACCGCTCCTGCCGGAACTGATCGAATTCCGCCGGGACCTCCATGCGCACCCGGAACTGTCCTTCAAGGAGTTCCGTACCACCGACAAGCTTGCCGAGCGGCTCGAAGCCGCCGGGCTGAGCCCTCGCCGCCTTGAAGGCACCGGACTGACGGTGGACGTGGGCGAAGGCCCCATCGCCACCGCCCTGCGCGGCGATATCGATGCCCTGCCCATCATCGAGGAAACGGGCCTGCCGTTCGCGTCGAAGAACCACGGCGTCACCCACGCCTGCGGCCACGACGTCCACACCACCACCATGCTGGGCATAGCCCTGGTCCTGAACCGGATGCACCAGGAAACACCCCTCGGCGCCACCGTCCGGATCATCTTCCAGCCCGCGGAAGAGACCATGCCCGGCGGCGCGCACTCCTGCATTGAGCAGGGCGTCCTGGAAGGCGTGCCCCGGATTCTGGCGCTGCACTGCGACCCCCGGATCGAAGTGGGCAAGGTGGGAACCCGGATCGGTGCCATCACGTCTGCCTCCGACACGATCCGTATTGAACTTTCCGGACGCGGGGGCCACACGTCGCGCCCCCACCTCACCGAGGACCTGGTGTTCGCACTGGCCCAGATCGCGGTCAATGTCCCGGCCGTGCTGTCCCGCCGCGTGGACGTGCGCAGCGGCGTGTCCGTGGTGTGGGGGCAGATCACCGCGGGCTCGGCGCCGAACGCCATCCCGGGTGCGGGCTACATGGCCGGCACCATGCGCTGCCTGGACCGGGAAGCCTGGCACGCCGCCGGCGAGCTCCTTGACGAGGTAGTCCACCAGGTGGCGGCACCCTACGGGGTGGACGTGCACCTGGAGCACACCAGGGGAGTGCCGCCGGTGGTGAACTCCGAACACGAGACGGCCTTGATCGAGGCCGCTGCCCGCGCCGAGATCGGCGAAAGCGCCGTGGTGCTCACCCCGCAGTCCATGGGCGGCGAGGACTTTGCCTGGTTCCTGGCCGAGCTTCCCGGGGCGATGATGCGCCTTGGCACCAAGACGCCCGGCGGCGAGGACTACGACCTGCACCGTGGCGACTACATCCTGGACGAACGTTCCCTGGGCCTGGGCATCCGGGTGCTGACCGCGGCGGCCCTGCGGACCATCCGGGACCTCGAGCAGCCCGCCATCCCCTAGCACCACCCGCCCTGCGCCGGCCTGCCACAAGAAGGTGCGGACCGCCGTCGGGAAAGCACGACGGCGGTCCACGCCCAGCCGCCCGCACCCGGGTAAGTTGTGCACAACTAAGTTGTGCGCTACCGTGGTGGTATGACCGAAGCGCCCCGCCTGGACCGGCAAGTATGTTTTGCGTTGTACTCAGCATCCCGGGCCGCCACCGCGGTCTACCGGCCGGTCCTCGACCAACTGGGACTTACCTACCCGCAGTACCTGGTGATGCTGGTGCTGTGGGAAAGCGAACCACGGGGCGTGAAGGAACTCGGCGGGGAACTCGGCCTGGACTCAGGCACGCTGTCCCCGCTGCTCAAGCGCCTGGAAGCGCTCGGGCTCGTGGAGCGCCGGCGGTCCGGCGAGGATGAGCGCCGCGTCGCCATCCACCTGACGCCCGCCGGGCGAAGCCTCAGCGGGCCGGCCAGCGCCATCCCGCAGCGGCTGGCCGACGCCGCAGGGCTGTCCCTGGACGAACTTGAACAACTGCGGGCCACCCTGGGCAAGCTCACGGCCGCGCTGCATCAGTCGCTCTGAGCGCTCAATCCTGCACCATCCCACCAACAGGACGGACATCTTTCGTGAAGACTCTCTACACCGCCGAGGCACTTGCCTCCGGCGAAGGGCGCGACGGCACCGCGCGCAGCAACGACGGCCGGTTGGCAGTGGACCTGGCCAGCCCCGTCGAACTGGGCGGCAACGGCCAGGGCACCAATCCCGAACAGCTCTTCGCCGCCGGATACGCCGCCTGCTTCCACTCAGCCCTGCGCCTGGTGGGCCGCAAGGCGGGTGCCGACCTGACGGACTCGGCAGTGGCAGCGAAGATCCACCTGGGACAACTGGACGGTGGAGCCGGCTTCGGGCTGGCCGCCGAACTGGAAATCGCCCTCCCCGCCCTCGACCTCGCCACCGCGGAGGACCTGGTGGCCAAGGCCCACCAGGTCTGCCCCTATTCGAACGCCACCCGCGGCAACATCAACGTCGACCTCAAGATCCTGGAGTACGCAGCATGAGCACAGCCCTGGCAACCACCACCCGTGAAATCCGGCTCGCCTCGCGCCCTGTCGGGCGTCCCACCGGCGACAATTTCGAACTGGCAGAGGCACCGCTGCCCGCACTTGAAGACGGCCAGGTCCTGGTACGCAACCTCTTCATGTCGGTAGACCCGTACATGCGCGGCCGGATGAACGACGTCAAGTCTTACTCCGCACCCTTCGCCGTCGGCAAGGCGCTCGACGGCGGCGCGGTGGGTGAGGTGGTCGCATCCCGTTCGTCGGCACACAAGGAGGGCGACGTCGTCGTCCATTCCCTGGGCTGGCGCGAGTACGCCGTGGTGGACGGCAGCGCTGCCACCCCGGCCCGCACCGACCTGGCACCTGCTTCCGCCTTTCTCGGCGCCCTGGGCATGACCGGGCTCACGGCCTACACCGGACTGTTGAAGGTTGCGGAGTTCAAGCCCGGGGACGTTGTCTTCGTCTCGGGGGCGGCCGGCGCGGTCGGCTCCCTGGTGGGCCAGATCGCCAAAGCCATGGGCGCCTCCCGGGTCATCGGCTCTGCCGGGTCCCCGGCCAAGGTGGCGCGCCTCCTCGAACTCGGCTTCGACGCCGCCTTCGATTACCACGACGGTCCTGTGCTGGAGCAGCTGGAGAAGGCTGCCGGCCCGGCCGGCATCGACGTCTACTTCGACAACGTGGGCGGCGAACACCTTGAGGCCGCCCTGGCGGTCCTCAACGTGGGCGGCCGGGTGGCCATGTGCGGCGCCATCGCACAGTACAACTCCACCGAGCCCACCCCGGCACCGCACAACCTGATGCAGGCAATCGGCAAGCAGCTCACCTTGCGCGGATTCCTGGTAGGCGGGCAGCGCCAGCACGCCGCCGAGTTCGCGGAGAAAATGGCCGGCTGGCTGGCCGACGGCACCGTGCGCTACGACGAGACGATCGTCGATGGCCTCGAGAACGCGCCGCAGGCCTTCATGGACCTCCTGGACGGCGCAAACACCGGAAAAATGCTCGTCCGGCTCTAGGCGCCACCGGGCTATCCATCAGCAGTAGGGGCACCGCATCCAGCGGTGCCCCTACTGCTTGGTAACAACTTGTAAACAATCCTCCGGATGGGCTCCCGGCATGCTATGGGGACGTGGCGCAGGCCACTAAAGTGGGTGCCATCAGTGCGCTCCGGCGCAGTGCTGCGTGCCTTCAGTGAAAACAGAATTTCAGCGCCGAAACGGACACTCATTGAACTACAGCCCGTAGCGCCACTCGCATCATCCCTGGAGGAAAATTGAACAAATCACTGCGTGCCGTCTTCAAGCGCGGTTCAATGGCAGGCGTGGCCACCCTTGGTGCGTCCGCGCTTGTGCTCACTGCCTGCGGTGCCGCCCCCGAAGCCGGAAGCACCCCGTCAGCAGGGGCCAGCGACTACGTCGGCTGCATCGTGTCGGACTCCGGCGGATTCGACGACCAGTCCTTCAACCAGTCCTCCTACGAGGGCCTGAAGAAAGCGGAGAAGGACCTCGGCATCAAGGTCAACCAGATCGAGTCCAAGACCAACAACGACTTCGAACCCAACCTGCGCGCCATGGTCACGGCCGGCTGCAACCTCACCATCACCGTGGGCTTCCTGCTCGGTGACGCCACCAAGGCCCAGGCAACCGCCAACCCGGACAAGCACTTCGCCATCATCGACTTCGGCTACGACCAGCCCATCAGCAACGTCAAGCCGATCATCTATGACACCGCACAGGCCGCATTCCTGGCCGGCTACCTGGCAGCAGGAACCACCAAGACCGGCACCGTGGCCACCTTCGGCGGAATCAAGATCCCCACCGTGACCATCTTCATGGACGGTTACGCCGACGGCGTGAAGTACTACAACCAGCAGAAGGGCAAGAACGTCAAGCTGCTCGGCTGGAACAAGGACGCCCAGGACGGCAGCTTCACCGGCGACTTCGAAAAGCAGGACGTCGGCAAGCAGCTGACCAAGAACTTCCTGGACCAGGGCGCGGACATCGTCATGCCCGTGGCGGGCCCGGTGGGCAAGGGCGCGGGCGCCGCGCTGAACGAGGCCAAGGCCGCCGGCAAGGACGTCAAGCTCATCTGGGTTGACTCCGACGGCTACCTCACCGCCCCGGACTACAAGGGCATCATGCTCTCCTCCGTCATGAAGCAGATGGGCGAGGCCGTGGAAACCGTGGTCACCGAGGACAAGGACGGCAGGTTCAACAACACCCCGTACGTCGGCACCCTTGCCAACGACGGCGTGCAGCTGGCACCCTTCCACGACCTCGATTCCCAGGTCCCCGCGGAACTGAAGTCCGACCTCGAGACGATCAAGAAGGACATCGTGGCCGGCAAGCTGAAGGTTCAGTCCGCAGCAAGCCCCAAGGCCTGATCCACCACAGGAAGCGCCGCCGCCGGCCCCTCACCCACTGGCCGGGCGGTGGCGCTTTTTGCTGGCCGAACGTTTACCCCGCACGGCCGGCTCCTCCCGGGACTGCAGCCACTAGGCTGGTGCTGCAGCCAGATATCCCGTCCGGTCTGATCACCGGACGCTTCGAGATTGGTCAGAGTTTTGAAACTTGAGCTTCGAGGGATCACTAAACGCTTTGGCGCGCTGCTGGCCAACGATCACATCGATGTGGTGGTTGAGCCGGGACAGATCCACTGCCTCCTCGGCGAAAACGGGGCCGGCAAGTCCACCCTGATGAACGTGCTTTACGGGCTGTACGAGCCCACCGAGGGCGACATCCTCATCGATGACAAGCCGGTTGCCTTCCGCGGCCCGGGCGATGCCATGGCGGCGGGAATCGGCATGGTGCACCAGCACTTCATGCTGGTGCCGGTGTTCACCGTGGCGGAAAACGTGGCGCTGGGCGCCGAGCCCACCAAGGCCGCCGGCTTCCTCAACCTGGACCAGACCAGGCAGCGCATCAGGGAAATCTCGGACCAGTACGGCTTTGACGTTGACCCGGACGCCCTGGTGGAGGACCTGCCGGTGGGCGTGCAGCAAAGGGTCGAAATCATCAAAGCCCTGGTCCGCAACGCCAAGGTCCTCATCCTCGACGAACCCACGGCCGTCCTGACGCCGCAGGAGACCGACGAACTCCTGGACATCATGCGCCAGCTCAAGTCGCGCGGCACTTCCATCGTGTTCATTTCGCACAAGCTGCGCGAGGTCAAGGAAGTTTCGGACACCATCACTGTTATCCGGCGCGGCAAGGTGGTGGGCACCGCCGATCCTGCCGCTTCCACCACCGAGCTTGCCTCGATGATGGTGGGCCGGGCGGTCAGCCTGAATTTGGACAAGGCCCCCGCCCAGCCCAAGGAAACCACGTTCGAAGTCACCGACCTCACCGTCGTCGCGCCCAACGGCCAGCACGTGGTGGACCACCTCAGCTTCCACATCAAGCGCGGGGAGATCCTGGCTATCGCCGGGGTGCAGGGCAACGGGCAGACCGAACTCACCGAAGCGATCCTGGGCCTGCAGGACCGGGTTATCGGCTCCATCGTCCTGGACGGCAAGGAACTGGTGGGCCGGTCCGTCAAGGAAGTCCTCGACGCGGGCGTCGGCTTTGTTCCGGAAGACCGCAAAGTGGACGGGCTGGTGGGCACCTTCTCCGTGGCCGAGAACCTGATCCTGGACCTTTATGACAAGCCGCCGTTCGCCAAGGGGATCAGCATGAGCCCGGCGAAGATCATGGAAAACGCCAAGGCACGCATCGGTGAATTCGATGTGCGGACGCCCTCGGCTGCAGCTGCCGCCGGAACACTTTCCGGCGGCAACCAGCAAAAGCTCGTGATGGCCCGCGAACTCTCCCGTCCCTTGCGCCTGTTCATCGCCTCCCAGCCCACCCGCGGCGTGGACGTGGGTTCCATCGAGTTCCTGCACCGGCGGATTGTGGCAGAGCGCGACCAGGGAACCCCGGTGATGATTATTTCCACCGAACTGGACGAAGTCATGGAGCTGGCCGACCGGATCGCAGTGCTCTACAAGGGCAGGCTGGTGGGCACCGTTCCGGGCGGGACCAGCCGGGACGTCCTGGGTCTCATGATGGCGGGCATACCGCCGGAAGAGCACGCACCGCAGCATGCACACACCCCGCAGGCCGGTACCCCGGCCCCCACCTCCAACGCCGAGGGAGCCGACCATGCCTGACCAGCCTTCCCCCAAACATGCAGCGGGCGAACAGCACGCCGCTGATCCACACAAAACGACCGCCCATGCGGGCGTGGACAGCCCGGCTGCCGAGGAAACCGCAGCGGTGGTAGCCGTCGACACTGCCGGCGGAGCCATGCAGCCTTCCGCGGTTCCGGCCACGGCCCAAGGCGGACAGTTGCCGGGTGGCCCCGATACCGTGCTGCGCCGGATCTTTACCGGGAGCGGCGTGGTCTCGGTCCTGGCGGTGCTGCTGGCGCTGATCATCGGCGGCCTGCTCATCGCAAGCACGGACAAGCAGGTGGCCGCCACCTCCAGCTACTTCTTTGCCAGGCCCACGGACATGCTGACGGCGGTATGGAATGCCGCCACCCGGTCCTACATCGCACTGTTCCAAGGATCGGTGTTCAACCCCCGGGGCAACGGCCTGGCCGCGCAGTTCGCCCCCTTCATGGAAACCCTCACCATCGCCACGCCGCTGATCACTGCCGGCCTCGGCGTGGCGCTGGCATTCCGGGCTGGCCTGTTCAACATCGGTGCGCAGGGCCAGATCATCGTGGCCGGCATCCTGGCGGCCTGGGTGGGCTTCGCACTGCACCTGCCGGTTGGCCTGCATCTGCTGCTGGTGCTCGTGGCCGGCATCGTCGGCGGTGCCCTCTGGGCCGGACTGGTGGGCCTGCTCAAGGCCCGGACCGGAGCCCATGAAGTCATCCTGACCATCATGTTCAACTACATTGCGCTCTACTTCCTGCGCTACCTGCTGAACACCCCGGCGTTCCAGCGTCCGGGGGAGTCCAACCCCATTTCACCCATCCTGGACCCCAGTGCTGTATACCCGCAGATCCTGGGCAGCCAGTACCGGCTGCACCTGGGCTTCCTCCTGGCGATCGCCGCCACCTTTGTGGTGTGGTGGCTCCTGAACCGGTCCACGGTGGGCTTCGAGTTCCGGGCCGTGGGCGCCAACCCCAAGGCTGCGCAGACCGCCGGCATCAACGTCTCCCGCTCCACCATCCTGGTCATGGCCATCGCAGGCGGCCTCGCCGGCATGTCCGGCGTGGCGCAGGTTGCCGGCACCGAAAAGGTGCTCACCGACGGCGTGGCCGCTACGTACGGGTTTGACGCCATCACGGTCGCCCTGCTGGGACGTTCGACGCCGTGGGGCACCTTCGCAGCCGGCCTGCTGTTCGGCGCTTTCCGCGCCGGAGCGGTCCAGATGCAGATCCAGACCGGCACCCCCATCGACATCGTCCTGGTGGTCCAGTCCCTGATTGTCCTTTTCATCGCCGCACCGCCGCTGGTCCGGGCCGTCTTCGGCCTGAACCCCAGGCGCAGGAAGCCCGCGCGCACAGCCAAGTCCGGGCAGGCAGCCACAACCGGAGGTGCCGCATGAGCACAACACTTTCATCGTCCAGGTCCGGCAACCCCCAGCCCGGCGGCTCCGAAACCGACACCCGCTCCGCGGCGCCTTCGGGCAAACCGGCCACCTGGAAAACCCCGGTCCTGCTCGCCGTGTTCGCGTTGATCTCCCTGGTGTTTTTCGGCCTCCTGGCCCCCCACCAGACGGCAAGCTTCGGCATCTCCACCGAGGGTGATTTCTTCCAGCTCCCGGTACTGGAAATCAACGCCTTTGCCGGCGGCATCACACTGTCGGTACTCCTTATTGCACTGGCCGGTTACGCCGTCTATTTGAAGACAAGGAACCAGGCGGTTCCCGGCTGGCTCCCCGTCACGTTCATCGTGGTCTTCGTGGCCGCGTTCCTTATCTGGGTAGTGGGCGGCGCCCGCACTCCCGCCATCTCATTGGCGGGTCTCATCGCCGGGTCGGTCACGCTTGCCGTCCCGCTCGTGTTCGGTTCACTTTCCGGTGTCCTGTGCGAGCGCGCTGGAGTGGTGAACATCGCCATCGAAGGGCAGCTCCTTGGCGGGGCCTTCACCGCGGCCATTGTTGCCAGCATGACCAGGAGCGCTTTGGTCGGGCTGCTGGCGGCCGCTATAGCGGGCGCGGTGGTGTCCATGGTCCTGGCCCTGTTCAGCATCAAGTACCTGGTTAACCAGATCATTGTCGGAGTCGTCCTGAATGTGCTGGTCTCCGGCGTGACCGGCTTCCTCTTCAGCACCGTGATGCAGGCCAACAAGGCCCAGTTCAACTCGCCGCCCGGCCTGGACGTCATCGACATCCCCGTGCTCTCCAGCATCCCGATCATCGGGCCCATCCTGTTCCGGCAGTCGCTGGTGGGATACCTCATGTACGTCGCTGTCGCGGTGGTCTGGGTGGGCCTGTTCAAGACCAGGTGGGGCCTGCGTGTCCGCGCAGTGGGTGAGCACCCCCAGGCGGCGGACACCTTGGGCATCAACGTCAACGCCACCCGGTTCTGGAACGTCACACTGGGCGGTGCTGTAGCCGGCATCGGCGGCTCGTTCTTCACCCTTGTTGCCATCGACAGCTTCACCAAGGAAATCTCCGGAGGCCGCGGATTCATTGCCCTGGCCGCCCTGATCTTCGGACGCTGGAACCCTGTGGGTGCCTTCTTCGCGGCACTCCTGTTCGGATTCGCCGATAACCTCCAGAGCATTGTCACCATCATCGGTACGCCCGTGCCCAGCCAGTTCATGGCCATGCTGCCCTACCTGGTAACCGTGCTCGCCGTCGCCGGCTTGGTGGGTCGTTCCAGGCCGCCCGCGGCCGACGGCATCCCCTACGTCAAGGGATGACCGCCATGGAAAATGCACAGTTGGACAACGCACAGGCCGTGGACTGGGCAGCCCTCGAAACCGCCGCCGTCGCAGCCATGAAGAACGCGTACGCCCCATACTCAAAGTTTCCCGTAGGCGCTGCGGCGCTCACCGGGGACGGCAGGATCGTCAGCGGCTGCAACGTGGAGAATGCCAGCTATGGGCTGACGCTTTGCGCCGAATGTGCCCTGGTGGGAAACCTGCAGATGACCGGTGGCGGGCTGCTGCGGGCGTTCTACTGTGTCGACGGGGCGGGAAACATCCTTATGCCCTGTGGCCGCTGCCGCCAGTTGCTGTACGAATTCCGTGCCCCGGACATGCAGCTCATGACTACCCAGGGCATCAAGACCATGGACCAGGTGCTGCCCGACGCCTTTGGTCCTGAACATCTGGAGGAGACCCGGTGACCGAGAACCAAACACCGAACAGTACCGCCGAAGCGTTCGACGCCGTCGACATCATCCGCACCAAGAGGGACAAAGGGACGCTGAGCCCCGAACAGATCGACTGGACCATCGACGCGTACACCCGCGGGGCCATCGCCGACGAGCAGATGGCGGCCCTGAACATGGCCATTCTGCTCAACGGCATGGACCGGACCGAAATTGCCCGCTGGACGGCGGCCATGATCGCCTCCGGTGAGCGAATGGATTTCTCCAGCCTCCGGCGTCCCGACGGCGGCTTGAAGTACACCACGGACAAGCATTCCACGGGCGGGGTGGGGGACAAGATCACCCTGCCGCTGGCCCCGCTGGTGGCGGTATTCGGCGTCGCCGTTCCCCAGCTGTCCGGCCGGGGCCTGGGGCACACCGGAGGCACCCTGGACAAGCTGGAGTCAATCCCCGGCTGGCGGGCCAACCTCAGCAACGACGAGATCCTGGCCCAACTCCAGGACGTTGGCGCAGTGATCTGCGCCGCCGGCGCCGGGCTTGCCCCCGCCGACAAGAAGCTGTACGCGCTCCGGGACGTCACCGGCACGGTGGAGGCCATCCCGCTGATCGCGTCATCGATCATGAGCAAGAAGATCGCAGAGGGCACCGGCTCGCTGGTCCTGGACGTCAAGGTGGGCAGCGGGGCGTTCATGAAAGACCAAGCGACAGCCCGCGAACTCGCCGAAACCATGGTGGCGCTGGGCAAGGACGCAGGAGTCAACACTGTTGCGCTGCTGACCAACATGGACACCCCGCTGGGCCTTACCGCCGGCAATGCCATCGAGGTCGAGGAATCGCTGGAGGTCCTGGCGGGCGGCGGTCCTGATGACGTGGTGGAGCTGACTGTGAGGCTCGCCGAAGAAATGCTCGCCTTGGCAGGAGTGCGCGACGCCGATCCCGCTGCCGCGCTGAAGGACGGCCGGGCCATGGACGTCTGGAACCGGATGATCTCCGCCCAGGGCGGCGACCCACAGGCAGCGCTGCCAAAGGCCAGGGAATCCGACGTCGTATACGCCCCCGCCGACGGGGTGCTGGTTGAACTGGACGCGCTCGCCGTTGGCGTGGCGGCGTGGCGCCTGGGTGCCGGCCGTGCACGGAAGGAGGACCCCGTCCAGGCCGGGGCGGGGGTGCGCATGCACGCCAAGCCCGGTGCCACAGTCCGGGCCGGGGAACCGCTGATGACACTGCTCACCGATACCCCGGAGCGGTTCGCCCGTGCCCGCGAAGCGCTGGAGCACGCCGTGGTTATTGCTCCGGAAGGTTCACGGCCTGCCCAGCAGCTCATCATCGACCGCATAGCATAGTGACCAATGCAGGCCATCAATGACTTCATCCTCGCCGCAGCCGGACAGCCGTGGGTGCTGGTCCTGGTGCTGGCCTGCTGCATCATCGACGGCTTCTTTCCGCCGGTCCCCAGCGAGTCAGTGGTGGTGGGCCTCGCGGCTGTGGCGGCCACCGCCGACGTTCCCAATCCGTTGCTCCTGGCCCTGGTGGCTGCAGCCGGGGCCTTCTCCGGCGACAATATCGCCTACCTCCTGGGCCGCCGCGTGGGTACCACGCGATGGGGGTGGATGCGCGGGCCGCGGATGCAAAGCGCGTTCCGCTGGGCAGGCCGTGAGCTGCGGAAGCGGCCGGCGTCACTGATCCTCGTGGCACGCTTTGTGCCGATCGGCAGGGTGGCCGTCAACCTGACCGCCGGGGTCACCCGATATCCCCACCTGCGGTTCGTGGGCCTGACCGTCCTGTCCGCCAGCCTGTGGGCCGGCTACTCGGTGGCGATCGGGCTTTTCTTTGGCCAGTGGTTTGAGGACAACCACCTCCTGGGTGCTGCAATCGCCATCGTCTGCGCCGTGGCGCTGGGCATCGTGGTGGACCTGGTGATCAACAAATTCCGGGGCAAGCCCAACGTGGTGGAACGGATCCGGGAACCCGGGGCCTGACCGGCGCGTTTAGTGGGTAATTCCGGGCATCAGGGCGTAGCGGAAACGCCCGGCGCGTGGGACACTTAGGAACGATTTCCGCATTTGGCTGCGGCACACTGGCCGTGTCATTTTTCATACAGGAGCAACACCGCGTGGAGTTTATTAATGAGGCCGTGCTCCATGCAGCGGGCCAGTGGTGGATCTACCCCGTCCTGCTGGTGTTCTTCTTTGTGGACGGGTTCGCCATGGTGGTCCCCAGCGAGACCCTCATTGTGGCGCTTGCCGCTTTCTCGCGGCACAGCGGCGAACCCAATCTCTGGATCCTCGGCGTCACGGCGCTGGTAGGCGCTATTGCCGGTGACAACATGGCCTACATGCTCGGCCGCAAGATCGGCCTGGAGCGGTGGGGATGGATGCGCCGGCCCAAGGTCCGGAAAGTCTTTGCCTGGGCACGCTATGAACTGGAGAAGCGCGGGGCCGTGCTGATCTTCACCGCCCGCTACATCCCCTGGGGCCGGGTGGCCGTCAACTACGTTGCCGGCAGCACGGGTTTCTCGCACCGCAGGTTCTTCGTATTCGACGCCTTCGCCTGCGTGACCTGGGTGGGTTACTCCCTTGGCATCGGCCTGCTGGCCAGCTCCTTCCCGTGGCTGCACCACAACCCGTTGCTCAGCGCGGGCATCGCGGTGGTGTTCGCCATCGTCCTGGGCGTTGTCATCGACCACCTGCTGCGCTGGTGGCACAAACGGCTGGGCCGCGATGATACGCCGGATCCGGACGGCTGGACCGAAGGATCCTCCGACTCCGGCCACGAGGGGCGCCCCGGCACCCAGGCCTTCGTGGTGCCGTCGGCAGAGGCCGGTCCCGTCGCGAAGTAGCAGGCGTCCCCGGCCGGCCTCGGACGGCTGGCTTTGACCCGCTGGCTTTGAACTCCGCCCCACCCTAAGGTGGGAACGTGACTGAGCCCATTGTTGACGCCGCCCCTGCCATCGATTTTGACCTGAAGAGCCTGCCCAAGGTCTCCCTTCACGACCACCTGGACGGAGGACTCCGTCCGGCCACCATCATCGAGCTGGCGGAGGCCGTTGGCCACACGCTCCCCTCAACGGATCCGGTGGCCCTGGGGCAGTGGTTCCGCGAATCAGCGGACTCCGGATCACTGGTCCGCTACCTGGAGACCTTTGACCACACGGTAGCCGTCATGCAGACCTACGACGGCCTGTTCCGCGTGGCCAAGGAGTTCGTCGAGGACCTCGCTGACGACGGCGTGGTGTACGGCGAAGTCCGGTGGGCGCCCGAGCAGCACCTCCAGAAGGGGCTCAGCCTGGATGAAGTGGTGGAAGCAGTGCAGGAAGGCCTTGAGGCCGGCGTCGAGGCTGTGTCCGAGACGGGGCGCGAGATCCAGGTGGGACAGCTGATCACTGCCATGCGCCACGCCGACCGCGGCCAGGAGATCGCCGAACTTGCCGTCCGCCACCGCAACAAGGGTGCCGTGGGCTTTGACATCGCCGGCGCCGAGGACGGGTTCCTGCCCAGCCGCTTCAAGGACGCCTTCACCTACCTTGCCCAGCACAATTTCCCCGCCACGGTGCACGCCGGTGAAGCAGCCGGGCTGGAAAGCATCCAGTCCGCGCTGGTGGACGGCCGCGCCCTGCGGCTGGGACACGGCGTCCGCATCGCCGAGGACATCATGGTGGAGTTCGACGACGACGAGGAAGCCGGCGACACCGTTGGCCTGGTCACCCTCGGCGACCTCTCCAGCTGGGTCCGCGACCGCGGCATCGCCCTCGAAATCTGCCCGTCCTCCAACCTCCAGACCGGCGCGATCGCCCAATTTGGTGAGGGGATCGAAAGCCACCCGCTGGACATGCTCTACCAGCTGGGCTTCAACGTCACCATCAACACGGACAACCGCCTGATGAGCGGCGTCACGCTCACGGACGAGTTCAACCTGCTGGTGGAAACCTTCGACTACGACCTCGACGACCTGCTGGAACTGACCCTGAACGCCGCCGAGGCGTCCTTCCTGCCCCTGGAGGAAAAGGAAGCGCTGGTGGAGTACATCAACGACGCCTACGCCAACCTTGGCTGAAACACCCGTTGAACGCCTCGTCCAGGTGATCGGGCAGCTGCGGGAGCACTGCCCGTGGATGGGCGCCCTGACCCACGCATCGCTGGTGGAGTACCTCCTCGAGGAGGCCTACGAGGTGGCCGAAACCATCGAGGAGGGCCACCCGGACGCCGAACTCCAGGGCGAGCTTGGCGACGTCCTGCTCCAGGTGGTGCTCCATGCCCGCCTGGCAGAGGAGCGGGGTGCGTTCACGTTCGACGACGTGGCGCGCGGTTTGGCTGCCAAGATGGTCCGGCGCAACCCCCATGTCTTCAGGCCGGACGGTTCCCTGCAGGACAGCTTCCCCGCCACAGTGGCGGAGATCGAGCAGAAGTGGGATGCGGTCAAGCGGGCCGAACGCCCGGAGCGGCGTGGCGCCTTCGAAGGAATCCCGGAGGCCCTCCCTGCACTGGCCAAGGCGCAAAAGTCGCTGGACCGCGCTGCCCGTGCCGGCCTGGAGCTCCCCGCAGGAGTGCCCGTCCCCGAAAGCGAGGACGGGCTCGGAACCCTGCTGCTCGCCGTCGTCCGTTCCGCGCGGGAGAACGGCATGGACGCCGAGCGCGCGCTGCGTGGCGCCCTCCGCCGCTACCAGGACGGCCAGGGTGATGAGGGCGGGCACGGCGACCGGAGCGACCCGGCGCCATCATGACGTCCGGCCCTTGACCGGTTTGAGTAACCCGGAGCACTCTCGACTACGCTAGTCGGTGACGAGTACGTCGAGTTTTCTGCCTGATTCCCCCCGTTAATCGCCCATAAGGAGCAAATTCATGGCGCTTATCGATGCCATCCACGCCCGCGAGATCCTCGATTCCCGCGGCAACCCCACCGTAGAAGTTGAAGTCCTGCTGTCCGACGGCCAGATCGGCCGCGCGGCGGTGCCCTCCGGCGCCTCCACCGGTGAGCACGAGGCCGTCGAACTGCGCGACGGCGACAAGGGCCGCTACCTGGGCAAAGGCGTGCAGAAGGCCGTCGACGCCGTCATCGACCAGATTGCCCCCGCCCTGACCGGCTTCGACGCCACGGACCAGCGCAGCATCGACCAGGCCATGCTGGACCTGGACGGCACCCCCAACAAGGGCAAGCTGGGCGCCAACGCCATCCTGGGCGTCTCCCTGGCCGTCGCCAACGCAGCCGCAGCCTCCGCTGACCTGCCGCTCTACAAGTACCTGGGCGGTCCCAACGCGCACGTCCTGCCCGTGCCGCTCATGAACATCCTCAACGGTGGGTCGCACGCCGACTCCGACGTCGACATCCAGGAATTCATGATCGCCCCCATCGGTGCCGAGACCTTCTCCGAAGGCCTGCGCTGGGGCGTCGAGGTCTACCACAACCTCAAGTCCGTCCTGAAGGAAAAGGGCCTGTCCACCGGCCTCGGCGACGAAGGCGGCTTCGCCCCCAACCTGCCGTCCAACCGCGCGGCGCTGGACCTGATCCAGGAAGCCATCAAGAACGCCGGCTACACCCCGGGCAAGGACATTGCCCTGGCCCTGGACGTGGCCTCCTCCGAGTTCTACAAGGACGGTGCCTACCAGTTCGAAGGCAAGGCCCTGTCCGCCACCGAGATGAGCGCCTACTACGCCGAGCTCGTGGACGCGTACCCGCTGGTCTCCATCGAGGACCCGCTGGACGAGAACGACTGGGAAGGCTGGAAGACCCTCACCGACACCATCGGTGACAAGGTCCAGCTGGTTGGTGACGACCTCTTCGTCACCAACCCGGCCATCCTGCAGCGCGGCATCGACACAAGGACCGCCAATTCCCTGCTGGTCAAGGTCAACCAGATCGGTTCCCTGACCGAGACCCTGGACGCCGTCAGCCTGGCCCAGCGCGCCGGCTACACCACCATCACCTCGCACCGCTCCGGCGAAACCGAGGACACCACCATCGCCGATATCGCGGTGGCCACCAATGCCGGCCAGATCAAGACCGGCGCACCTGCCCGCTCCGAGCGCGTGGCCAAGTACAACCAGCTGCTCCGCATTGAAGAGGAACTGGACGACGCCGCACGCTACGCCGGACGCAGCGCATTCCCGCGTTTCAAGGGCTAGTAACCGCCTAAACCCTTCCGCGGTGGCTATGGTTGAAAGACCATAGCCACCGCTGTTGTTGTTTCCAGCAGCATCTGTCCCAGCAGTGTTCGTTCTGCAGGACTGTCCAGCACAGATAGTGGCGGCCCCGGCAGGCTGCGTTTCAGGAGTGTCATGGCTACCCGCCGTCCCAAAGTTCCCAAGGTCGCCCCCAACCGTCCAGGCAAGGAAACGGCCGACGACGGTACCTCCAGCGGTGCCGAGGTCATCCGGGCGGATTTCCGCCCGGCCAAGGGAACGGCCCAGGCGGAAAGTGCGGCTTCGAAGGGCAACAGCGGGCGCGGCGCTGCAGGAAAGCCGGCCGCAGGAAAGATGGGGGAGACCGCGAAGCCCAAGCTGTCCGCCGGCCGCAAAGGCAGCAGCTCGATTGACGGCAAGGATGTGCGGGGCGAGGAAGATGACCAGCACCCCGTGCCCGCGAAGGCCTTCTCCGGACGGATGCTCGCGCTGGCGGTGGTGATGATTGCCATCACCATCATGCTGGCGCCCACAGTGAAGATCTTCTTCGACAAGAAGGCCGAAATCGACGCGTTGCACGCCGACATTGCGGCACGCCAGGCCGAAGGCGATGCCCTCCGCCAGCAGGTTTCGCGCTGGCAGGACCCCAACTACGTCAAACAGCAGGCCCGCGACCGCATTAACATGGTTATGCCGGGCGAAACCGGCTACTGGGTTTTTGGCAGCGATGAGCCGGCCGGAGAAAGCAGTAGCCCCGCCGGCGCAGCAGCAGCACAAGACCCCGCCGATCTGCCGTGGGTGGATTCCCTGTGGGAGTCCATCAGGCGCGCGGCCACAGACTGAACCCCACAAGGAAGGACGGCCCGCGACAGTGGAACACAACACGGCAGCCGCCCGGGACGAATCCCGCCAACCGACAGCACACGACCTTGAAGTACTGAGCAGGCAGCTGGGACGGCCCGTCCGCGACGTCGTGGAGATTCCCGCCCGCTGCATCTGCGGCAACCCACTGGTGGCGGCCACCGCACCGCGCCTCAGCAACGGCACTCCGTTCCCCACCACTTTCTACCTGACGCACCCGGTGATCACGTCCGCCGTTTCCAGGCTTGAGGCGGCAGGGGTCATGAACAGCATGAACGAGCAGCTGGCCTCAGACGAAGGACTCGCCGCTGCCTACCGGGCAGCCCACGAGGAGTACCTGGCGGCCCGCGAAGCCATTGGGGAACGTTCGGGCATCGGCCCGGTGCCCGAAATCGCCGGCGTCTCCGCCGGCGGGATGCCCACCCGCGTCAAGTGCCTGCATGTCCTGGTGGGCCACTCCCTGGCAGCGGGCAGCGGCGTCAACCCCCTCGGCGATCAGGCGATCGGAATGATCAGCGAGTGGTGGACGGCGGACAAGTGCTATTGCGACGGCGCCTGGGACACCACCGGCGAGGCACCATCCCGGGACCTCAGCCGCCACGGGCCCCAGGGCCTGCCCGATATCGTGGGGCGGCCAGCGCCCGTGCGGAAAGCCGCCGGCACTGCAGGAGCCGCCGAATGACGCGCGTGGCCGCCATCGACTGCGGCACCAACTCCATCCGGCTCCTGATCGCGGACATCCACCGCGCCAACGGCAGCACGGACCTGACCGACGTTGTCCGCGAGATGCGCGTGGTCCGGCTGGGCCAGGGCGTGGACGCCACTGGCGAACTGGCGCCCGAGGCACTTGAACGGACCTTCGCCGCAGCCGCTGACTATGCGCGGCTGATCAAGGAACACGGTGCTGAGCGGATCCGGTTCGTCGCCACTTCCGCCAGCCGCGATGCACGCAACCGGGACATCTTCGTGGACGGTATCCGGGAGCTCCTGGGCGTGGAGCCGGAAGTCATCTCCGGGGACGAGGAAGCGGCACTGTCCTTTGCCGGTGCCAGCAGCGTCCTGCCCATCCTGGACGGCCACCAGGTGCTGGTAGTGGACCTCGGCGGGGGAAGCACCGAGTTCGTCCTCGGCACCGCCGACGGCGTGACGGCAGCGAAGTCGGTGGACATTGGCTGCGTCCGCCTCACTGAACGGCACCTTCGGGACGACCCGCCCACCGCTGAAGAGATCGCGGCAGCGGAAGCCGACGTGGACGCCGCCATAGCCCGCGCCGGACGCGATGTACCGCTGGAACGCGCCACCGCCGTCGTCGGTGTTGCGGGGTCCGTCACCACCATCACCGCCCATGCCCTGCGCCTGCCGGAATACTCGCCTGACGCCATCCACGGCACGGAACTGCCGATTGCGGAGGTTCGCGCCGCCGCCACCGACCTGCTCACCATGACCCGGGACAAGCGCGCGGCCCTGCCGTACATGCACCCCGGACGCGTGGACGTCATCGGGGCCGGGGGACTGGTGTGGCGCCGGATCCTGGAACGGATGGGGGAGCTGACCGGCGGGAGGATTACCGCAGCCACGGCCAGCGAGCACGACATCCTCGACGGCATCGCCCTGAGCATCGGGTAGGCCCATGCATTCCACAACAGCTTCCACCCGCTTCTTGCCGCGGGCGGCGGCGGCCCTGATGGCCGTCCTCCTGGCTGCGTGCTGCTTCTGCGCGGGCCTCTTCACGGCACCCTCCGCACGGGCCGATGAGTGGCGCGACAAAGAATACTGGCTGGCAGATTCCGGCATCACCAAGGCCTGGGAAGTGTCAAAGGGCGCAGGCGTCAAAGTAGCCGTCATCGACAGCGGCATTGACGCGCAGCACCCGGACCTCAAAGGCGCCGTCGTCGGTGGGTACGACGCCTCCGGCTCCGGCCGGCCCGACGGCCAGAAGAGCGTGGGCTCGAAGCCCGAACACGGGACCCTGGTAGCCACGATGCTTGCCGGCCGCGGCCACCAGCCGGCAAGCCCAAGCCCAAGCCCCAGCCCGGGACCGGCGGGTACACCGCCCGACGGCATCATGGGAGTGGCGCCGGAAGCACAGCTCCTTTCGGTTTCCACCTGGCTTGGCTCACCCAACCCTTCGGGCAAGAGCGACCAGGACCAGATTCCCGAGGCAGTCCGCTGGGCCGTGGACAACGGCGCCAAGGTGATCAATATTTCGTTGGGCAGCACAAGCCCGCAGTGGCCGCAAAGCTGGGACGCGGCCTTCCTTTACGCGGAACAGAAGGACGTGGTCATTGTTGCTGCGGCGGGCAACCGGGTGGGCGGCAACACCCAGGTTGGCGCCCCTGCCACCATCCCCGGCGTCCTCACCGTCGCCGGCCTGGACCGCAAGAACCAAGCCAGCGTGGACGCCTCCTCACAAGGGATCAGCATCGGCGTGGCGGCACCTGCCGAGAACCTCCTTGGCGGCCTCCCCGGTGGAGGCTACGCGGAGTGGGCTGGAACCTCGGGCTCTACCCCCATCGTTGCCGGCGTGGCAGCACTGATCCGCTCCAAGTGGCCGGACATGACCGCTGAACAGGTCATCAACCGGATCATCACCACGGCCAAGGACGCGGGAGCCCCGGGCAAGGACCCGCTGTACGGCTACGGTATCCTCAACGCCGAGGCTGCCCTCAAGGCCGATGTCCCGCAGGTGTCGGTCAACCCGCTGGGCACCATCGCCGAATGGATCCGCGTCCACAGGCGGGGAAACGCTGCTCCCGCAACCCCGGCGCCAACCGCCGCACCGGTGCCCAGTGCCGAACCCACCCTGCCCGAAGCAACCGTTCCCGCTGCCAAGGCTCCGTCCCAGCGGGACAGTGCCATCGGCGCCGCCGTCGTGATCGGGTTTGGTGTCCTCTTCATCGCGATCATCGCGGCAGCCGGCATCCAGCTTCGCAGGGCCGCCCGCAACCCTGCGCTTGCCACCGAAGAATCCGACACAGGGGTGCTGGAAAAGGTGCATACGCCCCGGAATTCCCACGTTACGGACCGTCGTCCAAGTTAGTGAAGATTTTCACAAACTGCGCTATCCTTTAAAGTATGGCAACCACCCCACAGCTCCAGGACCGTCCCAGGGTACTCGTCGTCGGCGGCGGGTACGTCGGCCTGTACGTAGCACTGAAACTGCAGAAGAAGATCGCGAATGCCGGTGGCATCGTCACCGTCGTTGATCCCCTGCCCTACATGACCTACCAGCCCTTCCTTCCCGAGGTGGCCGGCGGCAACATCGAAGCCCGCCACGCGGTGGTTTCCCACCGCCAGCACCTCAAGCAGACGGAACTGATCCAGGGCCGCGTCACCTCGATCGACCACGTCAACCGCAAGGCTGTGGTGGCTCCCGCCGACGGCGGCGAAAACTTTGAGGTTCCCTACTTCGACGTCGTGCTCGCAGCCGGCGCCATCACCCGCACGTTCCCCATCAAGGGCCTGGCGGACAAGGGCATTGGCCTGAAGACCATCGAGGAAGCCGTTGCGCTGCGCAACAAGCTGCTCGAGCGCATCGAGGTTGCCTCCACCATGACAGACCCCGCCGCACGCGCCCGGGCCCTGACTTTCGTGGTGGTCGGCGGCGGCTTCGCCGGCATCGAATGCATCACCGAGATGGAAGACCTCGCCCGCGCCGCGGTGCGCAACAACCCCCGCGTCAAGCAGGAGGAAGTGCGCTTCGTCCTGGTCGAGGCCATGGGCCGCATCATGCCCGAGGTCACCGCGCAGCAGGCTGACTGGGTGGTGGAGCACCTGCGCAGCCGCGGCATCGAGGTTCTCCTGAACACCTCGCTGGACAGCGCCGAAGGCACCCTCAAGCTCATCAACCTTCCGGACAAGACCCCCGCCCAGGAATTCGAGGCAGACACCCTGGTGTGGACCGCCGGCGTGCAGGCCAACCCCATGGTCCGCTCCACGGACTTCCCGCTGGAGCCCCGCGGCCGCGTCCGCGTCCTGCCGGACCTGCGCATCTCCGGCGACGAAGGCATCGTGGAGAACGCCTGGGCAGCCGGCGATATCGCCGCTGTACCGGACCTCACCGGCAAGGGCCTGCCGGACGGCACCTGCGTGCCCAACGCCCAGCACGCCCTGCGCCAGGCCAAGCGCCTCGCCAGGAACCTTTGGGCCTCCCGCTGGGACAAGCCGCTGACTGACTACAAGCACAAGAACCTTGGTGCCGTGGCCGGCTTCGGCGAGTGGAAGGGCGTTGCCAACATCAACCTCCTGGGCCGCATCGGCCTCAAGGGAGCACCGGCCTGGCTGGCCCACCGCGGCTACCATGGCATGGCCATGCCCACGTTTGAGCGCAAGTTCCGCGTCATCCTGAACTGGATCATCGGCTTCTTCGCCGGCCGCGACACCACCCAGCTGCTGGACCTGGACAACCCCCGGGGCGCCTTTGTCTCGGCAGCAACCCCGGCCCCGAAGCCTGCAGCTGCTCCCGCAGCCGTGCCGGCCGGCGGCTCCGGTTCCACCGCTGCCGCAGCTCCCAAGGAGACCGTGGCGGCCAACGCCAAGTAGAGCGTCTGTTCCACCACGCTCCACAGCGTACGACGGCGGCCGTCCCCTTCGCGGGGCCGGCCGCCGTCGGCGTTTCCAGCCAGGGCCGCCTTGGCAGGTACCATTGACCCGGCGCCCCAGTAGCCCAATTGGCAGAGGCAGCGGACTTAAAATCCGCGTGTTGTGGGTTCGAGTCCCACCTGGGGTACAACTGTCCATGCCGCCACGACCAGTGCCGGCCATCAGGAAGCCGCCTGCGATTGCAGGCGGCTTCCTGCGTTTAATTCCGCATAGGCAACGACTGTTATAAGGCTGTGACCTCAGTCACTTAGTTTCGCTGCTGTCTATGCATTAGCTTGAACCTAAATCAGGAATACCTGGTCCAATTCGGAGTGCCTCGGCACCCCATTGATCCGTTCGCGCATCGCATGGCCCTGTTTCGGAAGGCAGACAAATGTACCGAAAGAAAGTCCTCACCTCGTTGGCAGCAGCAGCCACATTCAGCATGCTGCTGTCGGCCTGTGCCAACCAGGCGGGCCCCGGCACCACCGAAAGCTCGGGTTCGTCCGGCAAGGTGAACATCCCCGCCATTTCGAAAGTGGATGTCCCCGCCGGTGCCGTCAAGCCGGCCGGTGACGGCAAGGCCACCTGCCCCGCGACCACCACGCTGGCCTACGCAGGCGCGCAGACCGGTCCCAACGCGCAGCTGGGCGTCAACATCTTCAACGGCATCCAGCTGGCCATCGACCAGCACAACAAGGCCAACCCCGGCTGCCAGGTCCAGTTCAAGAAGTTCGATACCGAAGGTGACCCCAACAAGGCCACCGGCCCCGTCACCCAGATGGTGAGCGAGCCGGACATCGTTGGTGTAGTCGGCCTGCCGTTCTCGGGCGAATCCAAGGCCACGGGCAACATCTTCGAGCAGAAGGGCCTGGTCCACATCACGCCGTCGGCCACCAACCCCACGCTGACCGAAAACGGCTGGACCACCTTCTTCCGGGGCCTCGGCAATGACGCCGTCCAGGGCCCGGCAGCAGCGAAGTTCCTCACCGGCAAGCTTGGCGCCAAGAAGGTCTACCTGGTCCAGGACGACTCCGACTACGGCATTGGCCTTGGCACCTCCACCTCCGCCGGACTTGGCAGCGCACTGGCCGGAACGGAAAAGGTGACCACCGGGCAGAAGGACTTCTCGGCAGTCATCTCCAAGATCATGAACGCAAAGGCCGACGCCGTGTTCTACGCCGGCTACTACGCCGAGGGTGCACCGTTCGACCAGCAGTTGGTTGGCAAGGGCTTCACCGGAACCTTCGTGGCGCCGGATGGCGTCAAGGATGACCAGTTCATCAAGCAGGCAGGCGACGCCTCAAACAACGCCTACTTCACCTGCCCCTGCATCCCCGGTGAACTGATCACCGACTTCGCTTCCGCATACAAGGATGTCTCCAAGGGCGCAGAACCCGGAACGTACTCGATCGAAGGCTACGACGCCGCTACTGTCCTCCTGTCCGGCATCGATGCGGGCAAGCAAAGCCGCGCGGACCTGCTGGCCTGGGTCAAGGCCTACGACAAGGACGGCCTGAGCAAGCACTACAAGTGGGACGCCAAGGGTGAGCTCCAGGCCCCGACCGTCTACGGCTACAAGGTGGAGAACGGCAAGATCGTCCCCGTCGGCCCCATCGGGGAGTAGCAGTCAAGCAGGAATCGGCTGTGGGGGCCAGCAGATGCGGCCCCCACAGCCTTTTCTTCGCTTGGCAGCATTTCACGACCAACCCAGGTCACTAGACACAAGTCCCACGGCCGGGCCCACAAAGCCGCGTGCAACTGGATCAGGACGTTCCCATGCTTTCCACTCTTGTCCCACTACTCCCGACGGAAAACGACTGGATTACCTTCGACATACCGTCCCTGGCCGAAAACTTCTGGAGCGCCACCTTTGACGGCCTCACCTTCGGAGCCATCTACGCGCTCGTAGCGTTGGGTTACACCCTGGTTTACGGCGTGCTCAACCTGATCAACTTCGCCCACTCGGAAGTGTTCATCGTCGGTTGCTACGCAGTCTTTTTCACCCTCAGCAGCCTTGGCTTTGGCCCTTCCGCACCCCGGCTCGATATCTGGGCCATCATCCTCAACCTGCTGCTGGCGCTGGTTCTGGCCATGCTTGCCTCCGCGGTGACGGCCTTCCTGCTGGAACGCATCGCCTACAAGCCCCTCCGCCGGCGGAACGCCCCGCGCCTGGTCTTCCTGATCACCGCCATCGGCGCTTCCTTCACCATCCAGTACCTGATCTACCTGTGGCGTGGTCCCAGCCCTGAGCTTGCCCTCACGATGTTCCGGCCCACACCCATCTTCGATGTCTTCGGCACCATCATCGACTCCCAACAGCTGGTGATCATCATTGCCGCGGTAATCATGATGGTGGGCATCGACAGGTTCATCAGCAAGTCGCGCACCGGCCGCGGCATCCGCGCAGTCGCCCAGGACCCCGACACCGCCACGTTGATGGGCGTCAACAAAGAGCGCATCATTATTACCACCTTCGTCATCGGAGGCCTGCTTGCAGGAGCCGCCGCCTTGTTCTATGTCATGAAGATCCCGTCCGGTGTCCAGTACAGCGGTGGGTTCGTCCTTGGCATCAAGGCGTTCGCGGCCGCGGTACTGGGCGGCATCGGCAACGTCCGCGGTGCCCTGCTGGGCGGCCTGCTGCTCGGCCTGATCGGCAACTACGGCCAGATCCTGCTGGGCAACTCGCAGTGGACCGACGTCGTGGCGTTCGTGGTGCTGGTGCTGGTGCTGCTGCTGCGGCCCGAAGGCATCCTGGGCACCTCCCTTGGAAGGAGCAAAGCATGAGTATGACGGACGGCCCCACGCCTCTGCAGACAGCAGCGGCCGAGCAGGCGGCAGAGGACCGCGAAGCCTCCGCCAAAGCCGCAGGGCGGAGCGACCTTCAGCGGGGGAGACGCAAGCCCGGCTACTTCTCCGACCGGTGGCAGGCCCTGTCCCGCCAACAGCAATGGGCATTCCTGGTGGTTGTGGTGGTGCTGGCCTACCTGCTGCCGCTGATCAACCCGCCGATCTTCACTACTGAACCGGGCAACAACTTCGCCCTGGCCTGCTTCGACATGGCCCGGTTTGCACTGATCGCAGTTGGGCTCAACATCGTGGTGGGCTACGCCGGATTGCTGGACCTGGGATACGTCGCCTTCTTCGCGGTGGGTTCCTACGTTGCGGCGATGCTGACCAGCCCGGATTCGCCGTACTTGCACATCCCCTATCTATGGACGCTTCCGGTGGCCATGGCGGTCACCATGTTCTTCGGCGTCATGCTGGGCGTGCCCACGCTCCGTCTCAGGGGTGACTACCTTGCCATCGTGACGCTCGGCTTCGGGGAGATCATCCGCATCCTGGCCACGATCATCCCGGCCATGAAGGGCCAGGTGGGCTTCCAGAACGTCGGACACCCGCCGGGTACCGCGGCTGACGGCACGCCCATTTTCTCCAACTCAAACGGTGTGCCCTGGTACTGGCTGACGCTGACCATCATCATCATCGTCACCCTCCTGGTGGGCAACCTGGAACGCAGCCGTGTCGGCCGGGCCTGGATCGCCATCCGCGAAGATGAGGACGCCGCGGAAATCATGGGTGTTCCCACCTTCAAATACAAGGTGTGGGCCTTCGCCATCGGTGCTGCCGTCGGCGGCCTGTCCGGTGCCTTGTTCGCCGGCCAGGTGGGGTTCGTGAACAACCAGAAGTTCGACGTCACCACATCCATCCTGTTCCTCGCCGCCGTCGTCCTGGGCGGCGCCGGCAACAAGGTAGGGGCCATTCTTGGCGGAGCCCTGGTCAGCTACATCCCGCTCAGGTTCACGGCCATCGCCGAGTACAAATACCTGATCTTCGGCGTTGCGTTGGTGCTGATCATGATCTTCCGTTCCCAGGGGCTGCTTCCGGCCCGGCAGCGGCTGCTCGCGTACGGCAGGACGGCTTTGAACAAGGTCGCCAGCCGCGATGCCACCGAACCCAAAGACACCGACACGCCGGCGCCCGGTCCTGATACCCGCGCCGCCGGGCAGAGAGGAGCGGAGGCATGAGCTCCGAGGAAAGGCACGCAGGCTCCAGCAGCGTGGAAGAGCAGCCGGCACACGAGGCCGCAACCCAGGAGGGCACCGCGGCTCCGGTGGCGCCGGAACTGGACATGGAAGCTTTGGCCGAGGCCGGAGTGGACCAGGAACTGGCAGAAAAGGTGGCTCCGGACCGCGATATTGCGGTCAAGGTGGGCGACAACATTGTTGAGGTGCAGAACCTGACCATTAAGTTCGGCGGCCTGGTGGCGCTGGACAACGTCAGCTTCAACATCAAGCGGGGTGAGATCCTGGGGCTGATCGGCCCCAACGGCGCCGGGAAGACCACCTGCTTCAACGCGATGACCGGCGTCTACAAACCATCCAGTGGGAAGGTGGTGCTGGAAGGCCAGGTCCTGAACGGCATCAAGCAGCACAAGATCACGCGCCTGGGCCTGTCACGAACATTCCAGAACATCCGCCTGTTCGGCGAAATGACTGCCCTGGAGAACGTGGTGGTGGGCCTGGACGCACGGCACCGGACCAGCGTCGGCGGAGCGCTGCTGCGCCTGCCCACGCACATTAGGGAGGAAAAGTCGGCCATCGAGCGCGGCATGGCCCTGCTTGACTTCGTGGGCATCGGCAGCCATGCGCACGTCCTGTCCCGGCAACTCCCGTACGGCTACCAGCGCCGGCTCGAAATCGCACGGGCGTTGGCCACGGACCCAAAGGTGCTGTGCCTTGACGAGCCTGCAGCCGGCTTCAACCCGGCCGAAAAAGAGGAGTTGATGGCGCTGATCCGCACCATCAGGGACGAGGGCTACACGGTGCTGCTGATTGAGCACGACATGAAGCTGGTGATGGGCGTGACAGACCGGATTGTCGTGCTGGAGTTTGGGAAGAAGATTGCGGACGGACTGCCGCGGGAGATCCGCGAGGATCCGCGCGTTATTGCCGCCTACCTAGGAGAGCCCGAAGATGACGTTGCTTGAGCTTGAGGGCGTATCTGTCCACTACGGCCGGATCCAGGCCCTGCGCGACATTTCCTTCACGGTGGACGAAGGTGAAGTGGTGGCGCTGATCGGTGCCAACGGCGCCGGCAAGACCACCACAATGCGCACCATCTCCGGCCTCTTGAACTGTTCCGAAGGCAAGATCACCTTTGCCGGCCAGGACATCACCAAGATGAAGGCCCACATCCGGGTGGTGCACGGGATTTCGCAGGCCCCCGAGGGGCGCGGCATTTTCCCCGGCATGACCGTCATGGAAAACCTGGATATGGGAACCTTTGGCCGTAAGGACAGGAGCGGCGTGGCGAAGGACCTGGACCGCGTCTTCGACCTGTTTCCCCGGCTGAAGGAGCGGGAGAAGCAGTTCGGCGGCACGATGTCCGGCGGTGAGCAGCAGATGCTGGCAATCGGGCGGGCCCTGATGTCCAACCCGAAGCTCCTGCTGCTGGACGAGCCCTCCATGGGCCTGGCACCGCAGTTCATCCGCCAAATCTTCAGGATCATCAAGGAAATCAACAACCAGGGCACCACCGTGCTGATGGTGGAGCAGAACGCCAACCAGGCACTGGCGGGCGCCCACCGCGCCTTCGTGCTGGAAACGGGGGAGATCACCCGCAGCGGCACAGGAAAGGAGCTGCTGGAGGATCCCTCGGTTAAGGAGGCCTACCTGGGCGTGGGATAGTTCGGCTGACGGGGCCCGGTGCGCATAGCAACGCAACGGTCACGGTTCGGTTGCAACCGGGCCCCTGGGGAACTTTCCCGGCCGCCGCCACGTGGGAATTGGTAGCGTAACAAAACCATCACCCACACCCACATGGAGGAACACCGCAATGGCACTTGGCGGCAACCCGATCTTCAACGGAAAGAGTTTCCGTGGAGCCACCCAGGCACCGCCTGTCCCGCAGGCTCCTTATGGCGCTCCCTACGGCCAGCAGTCATACGGCCAGTCGCCGTACGGCCAGCCGTCATACGGCCAGGCACCCTACGGCCAGCAGGGCTGGGGCACGCAGCCGCAGAACATGACCGACGAACAGCTGCGGCAGATGTACGCCCAGCCGTCCGCCGGTCCCGCAGACACCGGCCGCATGACCTTTGACGACGTCATCATGAAGACCGCGGCCTGCCTCGGTGCAGTATTGGTGGGCGCAGCCATCACGCTCACCGTCGGCCTGCCGCTGGCCTCCTTGCTGATGATCGTCGGCGCACTGGGCGGCTTCGTCCTGGCCCTCGTGAACACCTTCAAGAAGCAGCCGTCGCCGGCACTGATCCTCGCCTACGCGGCCTTGGAAGGACTCTTCCTCGGTGGCCTGACCCGGATCTTGGACACGCAATACCCCGGTGTAGGGCTGCAGGCGGTTGTGGGCACGCTCTCGGTGTTCGCCGTGACCCTGCTTCTCTTCAAGAGCGGCAAGGTGCGCGCAACACCCAAGGCCATGCGGTTCTTCATGATCGCACTTGGCGGCTACGCCCTCTTCTCTATCGTCAACCTCGTCATGATGCTGACCGGCGTGACGAACGAACCCTTCGGCCTGCGCAGCGGAATGCTTGGTGTCGTGATTGGCCTGCTGGCGATCGGGCTTGCTGCCTTCTCGCTCATCATGGACTTCACCAGCATTGAGGAGGGTGTCCGCAGCGGCGCCCCTCAGCGCTTCTCCTGGACGGCGGCCTTTGGCCTGACCGTCACCCTGGTGTGGCTGTACGTGGAGATTATCCGCCTGCTGGCCATCCTCCGCGGCGACGACTAGGCACCCAGGCAGCTTCGGCCGTTTAAGGCATCATGCTGCCGCCTCCCGGCTAGGCAATCCGCATGGCCCCGGCGGCAGGGGTGACGGTAAAGATGTCCGGTGCGGTGAAGCCGGCGTCGGCGAAAGCCTTCACGACGGCGTCACGCACCTTTTGTTCGGCGTCCACCGGGGTCAGCGCGATGGCTGCTCCGCCGAACCCGCCGCCCGTCATGCGGGCGCCGATGGCCCCGTTGGCCCGCGAGGTGTCCACAGCCAGGTCCAACTCGGGGCAGGAAATCTCGAAATCGTCGCGCATGGAGGCGTGGCTGGCGTCCAGCAGGGGACCGATGGCGCTGGGGCCGGGGCCGCCCAGCAGCTCAACGGTCTGGAGCACCCGGTCATTCTCGGTGACCACGTGCCGCACCCGCCGGAATGTCACCTCGTCCAGCAGGCCGCTGGCCTCCTCAAGATCGCCCACCTGGACGTCCCGCAGGGCCTTCACTCCCAGTACTTCGGCGCCCAGCTCGCAGGATGCGCGCCGTGAGGCGTAGCCCCCGTCAGAGTGCGAGTGCGACACCTTGGTGTCGATCACCAGGAGCACCAGGCCCGCGGGCCCCGTCTCGAAGGGCACCAGGCTTGCCGTCTGGTCCCGGCAGTCCAGGAAGACTGCGTGGCTCTCTGAGCCGCGCAGCGACGCGGACTGGTCCATGATGCCGGTGGGCGCTCCGACAAAGTCGTTTTCCGCCCGCTGGGTGGCGAGCACCATGTCCTGGGCAGCCAGGCCGGCGCCCGTGAGGTCGTTGAGGGCCGTGATGACCGCGCATTCGATGGCGTGCGACGACGAGAGGCCGGCTCCGAGCGGCACGTTTGAGTCCAGGAGCAGGTCCAGTCCGGGGACCTCGATGCCCTTCTCCCGAAGGGCCCACACGACGCCCAGGGGGTACTTGGTCCAGCCCTTCGCTGTGCCGGGCTGCAGCGAGCCGATGGTGGTGCTGACCACGCCTTGGTCCCCGTAGGTGGACAGCAGCCGTACGGTGTCGTCCCGGCGGACGGCAACGGCCACGCGGGCGGTGCGGTCGATGGCGAAGGGAAGGACGAAGCCCTCGTTGTAGTCGGTGTGTTCGCCGATGAGGTTCACCCGCCCCGGAGCCTGCCATACGCCGTCGGGCGCGCTGCCGAACTCCTGCTCGAAGCGGGCGTCAAGGTCTACACGGGCGGCAGGTGCCGTGCCGGCCTGGTCCTGTTCCTGAATGCTCATGCTGAGGCTCCTTCCGGGGTGGCCGCCATGGCGGCAGCAGGCGTGGACGACGGCGGGACCACCACTGCGCGCAGCCGCTCCGCCACAATTTCCGGCGTCGTGTCGTTGATGAAGGCGCCCATGGCTGCCTCCGACCCGGCCAGGTACTTCAGTTTATCGGCGGCCCGGCGGGGGGAAGTCAGCTGGAGGTGGAGGTAGCCGGCCGGCCGGAGGACGTCGTCCAGCGGCGCCTGGTGCCAAGCGGAAATGTAGGGGGTTGGCGTGGGGTACAGCGCATCCACACGTTTGAGCAGGTCCAGGTAGACCTGGGCCAGCTCATCCTTCTCCTCCGCGCCCAGCGCGGCCAGGTCGGGGACATGGCGGTGCGGAACGAGGTGGATTTCCAGCGGCCAGCGGGCTGCGAAAGGCACGTAGGCGCTGAAGTGATTGCCTTCAAGGATCATCCTGCTGCCGTCTTCCCGTTCGGCACGCAGCAGCGAGCCGGTCAGGGTGTCCCTGCCGTTTTTTGCGTCGTAGTACTTCCTGGCGGCGGCACCCAGGACTCCTGCGCGCGGTGTGACATATGGGTAGGCGTAGATCTGGCCATGGGGGTGGTGCAGCGTCACACCGATATCGGCCCCGCGGTTCTCGAACGGGAAGACCTGCTTGATGCCTTCCATGGCGCTGAGGGCAGCGGTGCGCTGCGACCACGCCTCGATCACCGTGCGGGAGCGCTCCGGGGTCAGGCCGCTGAAGGACCCCGTGTGTTCGGGGGTGAAGGACACTACTTCGCAACGGCCGTAGGCAGGTCCTTTCGTTCCCCATGCGGCGCCGTCCGGTACCGGTCCCAGGGCCGGCCCCAGGGAGGGGAACCGGTTTTCGAAGACCACAACGTCGTAATCGGCGGCAGGAATTTCGGAAGCGTTGCCCGGCGTGGTGGGACAAATGGGGCACTGGTCTGCCGGGGGGAGGTGGGTACGGGCCTGGCGATGTGCGGCGATGGCCACCCATTCGTCCGTCAGCGCATCGAAGCGGACCTCGCCCGGTTCACCCCGCGGCGGCAGCCCGCGGTGGTCTGTGGTGAGGTGTTCCGCGCGCGAGGTCGTGGTGCCGGCGTCGTCGAAGTAGATCAGCTCCCGGCCGTCGGAGAGTGTGGTGCTGGTAATCCCTGTCATGCAAAAAGTCTCGCATAAACGCTCAAGAATGAATAGTTAACAACAAAAAGTAACAGTGCGGCGTATGCGAAGACCCGGGCCGCGCGTTGTACGGTATTGGCCATGACAGCCTCTTCCGAACAGGGAACTACCGCACCCTCCGCAGCCCGGCCATGCCCTACCGGCCGGCAATACGAGCTGCGGCGCGGCGATGCCGTTGCCGTGGTCACCGAACTTGCCGCCGGACTCCGCTCCTTCACGCGGGGAGAGGTCCTGCTGACCGAGACCTATGGCGATGATGAGATCGCCCCCGGCGGTGCCGGCATCACGCTGGCGCCCTGGGCCAACAGGGTGGAGGACGGGCAGTGGATCCTGGACGGCAGGAAGCAGCAACTGGACATCACCGAGGTGTCCCGCAACAACGCCAGCCACGGCCTGCTCCGCAACACCGGCTACGCGCTGGTGGGGGAGTCCCGGCACGCCGTCGCACTGGAGGCGGCAGTCTTCCCGCAGCACGGCTACCCGTTCCTGGTGCGGCACCGCGTGGAGTACCAGCTCTCGGGAGACCTGGGGCTGCACGTCCGGCAAACCCTCACCAATGATTCCGCTTCAGCTGCACCTTTCGTCCTCGGCGCGCACCCTTACCTGCGCGTTGGCGACGCCCCCGTGGAGGAACTGCAGCTGACCGTTGCCGCCGATACCCGGCTGGTGACCGATGAGCGCCTGATCCCGCGTAGTTCTGCCCCCGTGGACGGGGACACCGACTTCCGCTCCGGCCGGCACGTTGCGGACATAGCCGTGGACGTGGCCTTGACCGACCTGCAGTACGAGGACGGAAAGGCCCGGCACACCCTGGCCGCGGCCGACGGCAGCGCGGTGTCGCTCTGGCAGGATGAAGCCTGCCGCTACGTCCACGTCTATGTGAGCACGCTGTACCCGGGCCGGACCCGCGCTGTGGCGGTGGAGCCCATGACGGGACCAGCCAACGCGTTCAACTCCGGTGACGGCCTTCGATGGCTGCCCCCGGGAGAGTCCTTCAGCATGGAATGGGGCATCGACTACACGCCGGGCGGGGCGGGCCGGTAGTTTGCCCTGCCTCTAGTTTGCATTGGGGCGCTGCTGGGGAAGTATGGGGATATGACGCCTAAAGAGGACGACGTTACCCTTGCCCATACAGCGCCCGCCCGTACCGCTCCAGCACCGGCGGCCGCGGCTGCGCCCCTGCGCGTCCTGACTGACCGTGAGCTGGACAGGGACATACCCTACGGAATCCGCATCGCGGCGTCCTGGTCATGGCGCCTGGGCCTGATCCTCCTGATGGCAGGGACGCTGGTGTGGCTGCTCAGCCACATCACCCTCCTGATCATCCCCATCATGGTGGCCGCCCTCCTCGCCGGGCTGCTCAGCCCGGTGACAGCCTGGCTGAAGCGGCGCGGACTTCCGGCTGGGCTCGCCGTCGCGGTCACCATCCTGGGCTTCATCGGAGTCATTGTCGGTGCGCTCGCCCTGGTGGGCAGGCAGCTGGCCGTCGGCTTCAGCGAACTCTACTCGCAGGCGCTGGAAGGCGTTCGGCAGGTCCAGGACTGGCTGTCCGCAGGTCCGCTGCATCTCACCGCAGACCAGATCGACCAGTACATCAAGGAAGCCACCGATGCGGTGCAGAACAACAGCAGCAGCATCGTCAGCGGGGCCCTGTCCGTCGGCAGCACCGCCGGCCACTTCGCAGCCGGAATGCTCCTCTCCCTCTTCATCCTCATCTTCTTCCTCCTGGAAGGTGACCGGATCTGGGCGTTCCTGGTCCGGATGCTTCCGCGCAAGGCCAGGGCCGCCACGTTCGGCGCAGGCCGCAAGGGGTGGGCCTCCATGGTCAGCTATGCGCGCATCCAGATGTTCGTCGCCGCCGTCGACGCCCTTGGCATCGGCGTAGGCGCCGCTATCCTGGGCGTCCCGTTGGCGCTTCCCCTCGCAGTGCTGGTGTTCCTTGGCTCGTTCATCCCCGTGGTGGGCGCCCTGGTGACCGGCGCCGTCGCCGTCCTGCTGGCGCTGGTGGCCAATGGACCCGTCAACGCCCTGATCATGTTGGCAATCGTCCTCGCGGTCCAGCAGCTTGAGGGCCACATCCTGCAGCCGCTGGTCATGGGCAAGGCAGTATCGCTCCACCCGGTGGCCGTGATCCTCAGCGTCGCCGCCGGCTCCTACCTTGCCGGCATCCCCGGCGCGCTGTTCTCAGTGCCCATCCTGGCCGTAGCAAACTCGGCCATTCGCTACATCGCGGCCAGAACGTGGGAACATGAACAGGTGCCGGTTGTCGCCGGGAAGCCCATTACAGCCGGAGCGGGCGGGGACAACACCATCCAGGACGTTGAACCACCCTCTGCATCCGACGCAGGAAGGGACACGGCGGCCGGCACTGCAGCCGAACACCGTGATGCCCGCACCTCCTCCTCCGTGGAGGGCCCAGGGGCAGAACCCAGAGGAGAGTAGTCCGTGAAGATCCTTGAAACCTTTCCCGTCACGCTGGACGATGTCCTTGAGGCGCAGAAGCTGCTTGATGGGATTATCGCGCGCACACCCGTGGAGTCGTCCCGGGCGCTGGGCGGCATGGTGGACGGGGACGTCTACTTCAAATGCGAGAACCTGCAGCGTGCGGGCTCGTTCAAGGTCCGCGGAGCCTACGTCCGGATGGCGCGGCTCTCTCCTGACGAGAAGAAGCGCGGCGTGGTGGCGGCCTCCGCCGGCAACCATGCCCAAGGCGTTGCAGTCGCTGCCAAAAGTCTTGGCATCAAGGCCCGGATCTACATGCCCCTGGGCGTAGCACTGCCCAAGCTTGCCGCCACGCGGAGCCATGGCGCCGAAGTCATCCTGCACGGGCACAACGTGGACGAGGCGCTCGCCGAAGCCCAGCGCTACAGCAATGAAACCGGCATGGTCTTCGTGCACCCGTTCGACAATGTGGACGTAGTGGCGGGGCAGGGGACTGTGGGCCTGGAGATCCTGGAACAGGTGCCCCACGTGGACACCGTCCTCATGGGTGTGGGCGGCGGTGGCCTCCTGGCGGGAGTTGCCGTGGCCATCAAGGCCCGCGCCCGCGAACTTGGCCGGGAAATCCGCATCATCGGCGTCCAGGCGGAGAACGCGGCTGCCTACCCGCCGTCGCTCGCCGCAGATGCGCTGGTGCCGCTCAAGAAGGTCTCCACCATGGCGGACGGCATCGCTGTGGGGCGGCCAGGGCAGCTGCCCTTCAGCATCATCCGGGAACTGGTGGACGACGTTGTCACGGTCAGCGAGGACTCCCTGGCCCGTGCCCTGATCTTCCTGCTGGAACGGGCCAAGATGGTGGTGGAACCCGCGGGCGCAGTGGGCGTGGCCGCCCTCATGGACGGCAAGATCGAGAACCCGGGCACCACGGTGGCCGTGCTGTCCGGCGGCAATATCGACCCCATGCTGATGCTCAAGGTCATCCAGCGCGGCCTTTCCGCGGCAGGCCGGTACATGACGGTCCGCATGATGCTTGATGACCGGCCCGGTTCGCTGGCAACCATCGCCCGCATCATCGCCGAAAACGATGCCAACGTCACCGGCCTTGACCACACCAGGGTGGGGGGCTCCATCAGCATGGGCGACGTCTCCATCACCGTGAACCTGGAGACCAAGGGCCACCAGCACGGGGAGCAGGTCCTCAGCGCACTGCGTGCCGAGGGTTTCCAGCCGATCGTGGTGCATTAGGAGCGGCCATGGCCGGATTGGGTAACGGCTTCACCGGTAACGGGCGAAGCCCCGAGCGGCAGACCATCGCGGCCCGCGCAAAGGGCGGACTGGTGGTGCTGGGCGGTTTCCTGGCCCTGCTGTTCGCCATTGAAGTGGTCAACACGCTGATGATGCGCGCCCTCACCCGGACCTTCGGCCTGCGGCCCAGGAGCCCCGACGGACTGCTGGACATCTTCACCTTCCCGCTCCTGCACGCAAACCTGAACCATCTCCTGTCCAACAGCCTGCCCTTGGTGATCTTCGGCTTCCTGGTGTTCCTCTCCGGGCTGCGCGTCTTCCTCACCGCCCTGGCTTTCAGCTGGCTGGGCAGCGGCCTGACGGTCTGGCTCATCGGGAACGGTGTCACGGTGGGTGCTTCCGGCCTGGTGTTCGGGCTTTTCGCGTTCCTCCTGGTCCGAGGGTTCTTCAACCGCAGCTGGCGGCAGATCCTGCTCGCCGTGGTTCTCTTCCTGGGCTACGGGAGCATCCTGCTCGGCGCATTGCCCTTCGTAGCCGGCTACGTCAGCTGGCAGGCGCACCTTGGCGGTGCGGCCGGCGGGGTGGTGGCCGCCCTGCTGCTGCGTCCGCGCACCCCAGCCATTGGGCGGGGACTCTAAGGGCAGGCCCTCAACGCGGCCTGCCCCACCATGAACTAAAAGAAGAGCGGCGGCCGTCCCTGTGGGGACGGCCGCCGCTCTTCAGCCGGCATGGCTTCCTGCCTCATCACACAGCTTGTGCCGTGCAGGGCCAGGGCTAGCCGGTGTACGGCTTGGCGGAAAGGATCTCCACCTTGATCTCCTTGCCGTTGGGCGCGACGTAGCTGAGGCTCTCGCCCTCTTTGTGGCCCAGGATGGCAGAACCGAGGGGCGACTTCTCGCTGAAGACGTCCAGGTCCGAGTCGCCCGCGATTTCGCGTGATCCGAGCAGGAAGGTCTCCTCGTCACCGGCGATCCTGGCCACTACGATCATGCCGGGTTCCACGATGCCGTCATCGGCAGGTGCTTCACCCACATGGGCATCGCGGAGCAGGGCCGTCAGTTGGCGGATGCGGGCTTCGATCTTGCCCTGCTCCTCCTTGGCCGCGTGGTAGCCCCCGTTTTCCTTGAGGTCCCCCTCTTGCCGCGCTGCTTCAATCTTCTGGACGATCTCCGCCCGGCCTGCGCCGGAAAGGTGGTCCAGCTCTGCCTTCAGGCGGTCAAAAGCTTCCTGGGTCAGCCAGGCTGCAGATGCGCTGTTGGTGGTAGACACGGACTTCTCCTCTAGTGGTCCTACATGCAAAAGACCCCGCCACGGTGGCCACTTGTGGAACAGTAACCAGCTCAGCGGGGTAAAGGTATCTCTCTATTGTAGTCAATCCTCTGGAGATAACCCAACAGGGAAGCGTTGCAGATCACATGCCCTATGACTCTCCGCGGGGGATCCAGCAGCTGTCCACCACGCCGGACACGGACGCCGACTCCGTGCGCAAGGTGACGCGCTGGGCCACTGTCCTGCCGCCGTCGGCCGTTCCATCAGCCGCCGATGGCGGAATGTCCACCACCTTCCAGCCCACCACCGCGAATTTGGAATCCAGCGCCTTCACGGCGCATTTGACCGGATTGCCCGGTTCGCGGGTGACCTGGAAGTCCACCTCGGCGAGCGTGGCATCGGTGGTGCTGTACCCCACGTCCTTGTACGTCACGCCGGAAAGGGAATTGGAGGTAGTGACCCAGGCCAGGAACCCGATGCCGGCGGCCATCGCGACGGCGATCGCAGCCCGGGCGGCCTTGGGGGAGAGCCGGCGCTTTTTAGCACCATAGCGATTGGCTAGGCTAGTGTCTGCGGGCGCGGGTTGGGCCGGCTGGTCCGGGGAAGTCACCAGACCAGTTTAGTTCCCTTTCCGCCGCCGCCTTGCGGTGGCTGCAACTGCCGGTGAGGCAATGTTCCCGCGACCATCATCCGTAAGCTGCCACTAGCCGCAAAAGAAAAATAAGGAGCCGTCCCTTCCATGACAGCGTCCAGCAACTCCCAGGTGCCGCTCCGGCTGCTCGCGGTCCACGCCCACCCGGATGACGAGTCCAGCAAGGGCGCTGCGACGATGGCAATGTACGCGGCAGCCGGAGTGGACGTCCTGGTGGCAACCTGCACGGACGGGTCCCGGGGCGACATCCAAAACCCTGCCGTCGAAGGTGAACCGCACCCCAAGCGGGACATGGCGGGCGCCCGCCGGCTCGAGATGCAGCGGGCCGCCGCCATTCTGGGCATCCGCCAGCGGTGGCTCGGCTTTGTCGATTCAGGCCTTCCCGAAGGCGACCCGCTCCCGCCGCTGCCCGCCGGTTCCTTCGCCACGCTGCCGCTGCATCAAGCGGCAGCGCCCCTGGTGCGGCTGGTCCGTTCCTTCAAACCGCACGTCATCCTCAGCTATGACGAGAACGGCGGATACCCGCACCCGGACCACATCATGGCCCACCGGGTAGCGGTGGAAGCCTTTGAAGCCGCCGGCGATCCCAGCCGCTATCCGGACGCGGGGCAGGCCTGGGAACCCAGCAAGCTCTATTACGACCGCGCCTTCAGCCCCGAGCGGTTCCGCGCGCTGCACTTTGCGCTGGAAGAGGCCGGGCTGCAGTCGCCCTACGCCGAGCGGCTGGCTGCCTGGCTGGAGTCCGACGCCGAGGGGCACACCCCGCCGCCGGCCGCGCACCCCACCACCACGCAGATTGACTGCGGCGACTTCTTCGAGATGCGCGACGATGCGCTGCGCTCCCACCGCACCCAGGTGGACCCCCTCGGGTTCTTCTTCGCCGTTTCGCCGGACATGCAGCGCCGCGTCTGGCCGTGGGAGGACTATTCGCTGATCCACTCCCGGGTGCAATCGGAACTCCCCGAGAAGGACCTGTTCGCGGGGCTAAGATAGACAAGGCAGGCCATTTCTATCCCGCGTAGAAGATGGGCCCGTGACGGCCCCATCCGTCCGCTGCCTGCTGCATCCGTTCCACCAGAAGGTATCCACCGTGCATTCTCTGCTCCTCACCCTCGCCACCACGCCGACCCCGATGCCCACCCCCACGCTGCGGGACGGCATCTCCGAGGACCAGGTGACGCCGGGCCTGCTGGGGTTCATCATGACGGCCTTCTTTGTGGTGGCAACCGCCCTGCTCATCGTTGACATGGTGCGGCGGATCCGCAGGGTGCGCTACCGCGCCCAGGTGGAGGAAGAGCGCATGGCCGCGGCAGCTGCGGCAGACGTGGACGCGGCGGACGTCCAGGACGGGCTCGACGACGGCACGCACCCGTCTGCGGACCCTTCTGCGCCGGACTTCAAGGGCAACGGCCCGGCGAACGGGCTTTCGCAGCCGCGCGAGTAGGCATGTTCGCGGGGGCGTCCGGTCCCTCGAAGAGGACTGCCGGCTTTAGGCGAGGACGGCCAGTGCGATCGCCACGAAGTGGGCGGCGAAGGCGAGCACCGTGAGGGCGTGGAACAGTTCGTGGAAGCCGAAGTGGTGGTAGCTGAAGTTGGGTTTCTTCAGGGCGTAGAAAACAGCGCCAGTGATGTAGAGGACCCCGCCCACGCAGATCAGCACGGCCGAGGGGACACTCGCCTGGAAGAACTGTGGCAGGTAGAAGAGGGCGCCGCAGCCCAGCGCGATGTAGATGGGCACATAGAGCCAGCGGGGCGCATCAGTCCACAGCAGCCGGAAGAGCACGCCAAGGATGGCCCCTGACCAGATCACCCATAGGAGCACCACTGCCTGCTGGCGTTCCAGGAGTGTCCATGCCAGCGGTGTGTAGGTGCCGGCGATCACCAACATGATGTTGGTGTGGTCCAGCCGCTTCAGGACGAGTTTCACGCGCGGGGACCAGTTGCCGCGGTGGTAAACCGCACTGACTCCGAACAGCAGGACGCCGGTGGCAGCGTAGACGGCAGAGGTGATCCTGCCGTCCGGGGTGGGCGCAAGGGCCACCAGGATGATGCCCGCGGCCAGGGCCAGCGGCGCGGTGACCGTGTGGATCCAGCCCCGCCACCTCGGCTTGATCATCAGCAGTTCCGCCAGGCGGACGGCGGCGTCATCCACGGCGTTGGATTCCGGTTTCGAGTCGGCGTTCCGGTCCTCTGGCCGGGGTGACGGGGAGTCCGTGGGGGAGTTGCTGTCCATGCCCCCAGAATAACTTACGGGGCGGTAAGTTACCCGTCGGTAACATTGCTGCGCTGTTGTTGTTCCATGCTGCCGATCCCGGGGTCCCGCCGGCGGTAGCCTAGGATGTGGATGTACGTACGGCAGGAAAGTCAGGTGAGTGGACGCGTGGAGTTGCCCGGGTTCCTCTATGGCTATTACGAGCGCCGGCTGCTCAAGGACCTCCCGAGGGACCGGATTCCCCGGCACATTGGTGTCATGGTGGACGGCAACCGCCGCTGGGCCAAACAGTTCAATGCACCCACCAGCCAGGGCCACCAGGCCGGCGCTGACAAGATCCACGAGTTCCTCGGCTGGTGCCAGGAACTCGGCGTCAAAGTGGTGACGCTCTACATGCTGTCCACGGACAACATGAACCGCTCCAGCGAGGAACTTGACCTCCTGATGGGCATCATCGCCAACACGCTGGACCGGCTGGACGAGGACGCCAACATCTCTGTCCATGCCATGGGTGCTCCTGAACTGCTTCCCGACTACCTGGCCGAGCGGCTCAACAAGCTCACCGCCAGGACCCCCGTCCGGGAGAAGATCCACGTCAACGTGGCCGTGGGATACGGCGGCCGCCGGGAGATCGTGGACGCCGTCCGGGAACTGCTCCATGACGCCGTCGCCAAGGGCATGGACATCTCAAAGCTTGCCGATGACCTGTGCGTCGATGACATCTCACGCTTCCTCTACACCCGCGGCCAGCCGGACCCGGACCTTGTGATCAGGACGTCAGGGGAGCAGCGGCTTTCAGGCTTCCTCATGTGGCAGAGCGCCTACAGCGAGTTCTACTTTTGCGAGGCACTGTGGCCGGCCTTCCGCAAGGTGGATTTCCTCCGCGCCCTGCGCGACTACGCGGGCCGGCAACGGCGCTTTGGGGCCTGAAACCCCCGGTTCACCACGAGTTCATACATCCGCCGGAGAAATCGCCGCCAAATGGTTGCGGAAATGACCTGCTGTGGATTTACGTTATATCCATCAGCAGGCAAAACCGCCGGCTGATCGGGGAGGCCAGTACATGGAGCGAAACATCGCACCGGTTGTATGGGAGGCCGGACCCGGCCTCGTGGCCGAGCCGCCTCACCACTAACAATTCCGGGCTTGCGCCCGGGGCTGGAGTCGATGTGGCTACTTCTGAACAACTGCCCGAGGTCCTGGTTGGACAGGGCAGGAAAGCTACCTCTCGCATTGAGCGAAACACCTCTGAAACCGGCGCGGCAACTGATGCTGCGGCCGGTTTTGCTGTCTCCGGAAGGGAAGCCGACATCCACACTTTCGTCATCGACACCTCCGTCCTGCTCTCCGATCCCCGCGCACTCCTGCGGTTCGCCGAACACGAGGTGGTTGTCCCCGTCGTCGTCATCACCGAACTCGAAGCCAAGCGGCACGACCCGGAGCTGGGCTACTTCGCCCGGAAGGCCCTGCGGCTCCTGGATGACCTCCGGGTCAAGCATGGCGGCCTGAACCAGCCCCTCCCCATTGGCGACGAGGGCGGCACCCTGATGGTGGAGCTCAACCACATCTCCTCCGAAGTCCTGCCCCTGGGCTTCCGCAGCGGCGACAACGACAGCCGGATCCTCGCCGTGGCCAAGAACCTGGCCAACGAGGGACGCAACGTCACCGTAGTCTCCAAGGACCTGCCCATGAGGGTCAAAGCCTCCGCCTTGGGCCTCACCGCTGACGAATACCGCAACGAACTGGTCAAGGACTCCGGCTGGACCGGCGTCGCCGAAGTGGAAGCCGACGAGCAGGAGATCGCTACCCTGTACGGCCACGAGCCCGTCTTCATCCCCGCCGCAGCCGAACTGCCCGTCAACACCGGGCTGGTGCTGCTCTCCAACCGCGGCTCGGCGCTCGGCCGGGTGGGTGCCGACAAGCAGGTCCGCCTGGTCAAGGGCGACCGGGACGTGTTCGGACTCCACGGCCGGTCCGCCGAGCAGCGGCTGGCCATCGACATGCTGATGGATCCCGCCGTCGGCATCGTCTCCATCGGCGGCCGCGCCGGTACCGGCAAGTCAGCGCTGGCCCTCTGTGCAGGCCTCGAGGCGGTGCTGGAACGCCGCGAACACCGCAAAGTGATCGTCTTCAGGCCCCTCTACGCCGTGGGCGGCCAGGAACTCGGCTACCTGCCGGGCTCCGAGTCGGAGAAGATGAACCCCTGGGCGCAGGCAGTCTTCGACACCCTGGGCGCATTGGTCAGCCAGGAAGTGGTGGAGGAGGTCATGGACCGGGGCATGCTCGAAGTCATGCCCCTCACCCACATCCGCGGACGCTCCCTCCACGACGCCTTCGTGATCGTCGATGAGGCCCAGTCCCTCGAAAAGAACGTCCTCCTCACGGTCATGAGCCGCATCGGCCAAAACTCGAAGATCGTCCTCACCCACGACGTCGCCCAGCGGGACAACCTCCGCGTGGGCCGCCACGACGGAATCGCCGCCGTCGTCGAAACCCTCAAAGGACACCCGCTCTTCGGCCACGTCACCCTCACCCGCTCCGAGCGCTCGCCCATCGCAGCGCTCGTGACGGAACTCCTCGAGGGCTAAGTCACCAACGCAGGGACCGTGGCCTGGTTCGCCGGGCCACGGCCCTCTCTTTAGGCGATGCCGAGGAACCGCGCTGCTGCTTCGTGGCCCTCGACCCGCAGCTCCCAGTCGGGTCGCTTGAACGTTTCCGGGGTGACCCGGACCAGTTGGACTGTTTGGACTTGGCTCCCCCAGGCTTTGCGGGTGGTGCCGTTGGGTTCGTAGCCGAGGGAGCGGGATACGCCCAGGGAGGCTTCGTTCCAGGCGGCGGCCTCAGATTCGGCGACTTCCGCGCCGAGCCAGTCGAAGGCCCAGAGGACGACGGCGGCGCGCATCTCTTTGCCAAGGCCCCGGCCCTGGGCGGACTGCTTGAGCCACGAGCCGGTGGACACTGTCTTGAGGGCCGGGAAGTCCTTGGCCCCCACGTCCTGGCAGCCGATGAACTGGCCCTCGTGCCAGATGCCCAGGAGCAGCGTCCAGTTTTCCGGCGTGCACTCGGCCCTGCAGCGCCAGTACCAGCGGGCCATGTTGGGGCCGAGTTCGTCGTCGGGCAGCTCTGTCCAGGGATTGCTGAAGGGGTTGCTGCCGGGCTCGTGGATGCCGCTCCGGGCCGCTTCCACGGCTGGGGGGATGTCCTGGTCGGTGATGGGACGGAGTTCCAGTCGCGGCGTGGCCAGGGTGAGGTCGAACAGGGGCCAGATGGAGCTCATTATCGTCATCCGCGAAGCGTAGTCCATCCGCGCCGGAAGGACCTGTCACGTCAGGCAGGAACGTCCCAGCTGATGTGCCTGCGGACGTCGGTGAGGTTCATGGACTGAGCCAGGAACAGGTCGTCGAGCATGTACTCATCGACGGCAAGGATCCGGATCCAATGGCCATATCCTTCCGTGCCGGCCTCCAGCGATCTGCTGGAAACGCACACGCCGGTGCCGGCGTCCACGCGAAGCCGGGAAGTGCCCGGAAGGCACAGCGGAGCGGCCGGATCAGCGGGCCGGTAGGCGGCGCTGGGCGCCACAACCGCCTCAAGGACGGGCCGGCCCTCGTGGTCATTCTGCCGGACCTCCCGGATATCCAGGGCGTTGCTGCCCGGAAACTCGATGGGTACAGGGGCATTGCCGGCGAGTTCCACGGGGTCCAGCGCGGCCGCAAAGCGACCGTTGCCGAACCCTGGCTCGCCGTAGGCCGCTTCAGGCCGGCGCCGCACCAGCCCGCCGTCGTCGTACACGGGCGTGACCAGGTGGGGAGGCAGGAGCCAGGACTTTCGGGTGGCGTTCACATAGAAATCGGCTTTGGAATCGTTGATGCCCGTGGTGCTGTGCAAAACCAGCCCTTCCGGGCTTTCCAGCCGAAGCGCCCCGGGCCGGCGCAACCAGGCACGCACAAAAGGTGCGCCGGGAGCCGGCGCGGATTCAAAAGGCTGGTCCCAGTACTCAAACCTCAGCGACTGCCACTTCCAAGGGGATGACCGGCAGAGGTTCCGGAACGTGCCGGCCAGGTCGGCTGGGGCGGCAGGAGGGCCGGGCGCAGCAGGGTCCGAAGCGGGGCGGCGGCGGGAGTCCCAGGTGGACATATCCACATTTTACGCGGGGGCGCTACGGCCGGAATGGGTGCATCCAGTAGCATCCGAGGAGTGATCGGACGACTCGGCGACCTCTGGCAGCACACCCCGCTGGCCTTCTGGCTGGTCCTGGCGGCCTGCCTGTACTTTGCGGTGATGGCCGTCCGGCTTACCATCATCGATGTCCGGCACCACCTCCTGCCCAACAGGATCGTTTTCCCGTCCTACGCGGTGGCGGGCGCGCTCCTGCTCGCGGCGGCCGCAGTAGCGTGGGCCGGCCCGGACGCAGGAGACACAGGAGCGATCCTGGCCACTCCCGCCCTTCGCGTGGTGGCCGGAGCAGGCATCCTGTGGCTGTTCTATTTCGTGCTCCGGTTTATCTATCCGCCGGGCATGGGCTTTGGCGACGTCAAGCTCGCAGGAGTACTGGGCATGTACCTTGGCTACCTCAGCTGGGGGCACCTGTTCGCGGGAACTTTCCTGGCTTTCCTGCTCGGCGGGCTGTGGTCCGTGGCCCTGCTGGCGGCCCGGCGGGGAACCCTGAAGTCCGCCATCCCGTTCGGCCCGTTCATGCTCGCCGGGGCCGCCGCCGCCATGCTGCTGCCCGCCTGAGCGCTTTGCGATGCGGCAAGGACCTGTTGGATAGGCTGTGGTTATGCCTGCACCCGAATTTGTCCTGAAGCTGCGCAAGAAGATCGGCAACGACCCCCTTTGGGTTCCCGGGGTCCGCGGGGTAGTGATGGATGATGCGGGCAGGATCCTGCTGGCCCAGCGGGCGGACAACCGGCAGTGGGCACTCATCAGCGGCATGCTGGACCCGGGAGAGCAGCCTGCCCGGGGCCTGGTCCGGGAGATCTTTGAGGAAACGGCCGTCGTGGCCGAAGCCGAACGCGTGGTGTCCGTCGGCGCGGTGGGTCCGTTCACCTATCCCAACGGCGATGTCTGCGAGTTCCTGGACGTGGTGTTCCTGTGCCGCTACGTCACCGGCGAGGCCAGGGTCAACGACGACGAATCCCTGGCCGTCGGCTGGTTCGGCCCGGACGAGCTTCCCGAACTCATGCCCGGACACCTCACCAGCATCCGCCAGGCCCTGGCACCTTCCGGGGCCGTCCACTTCGAACCGTAGGGACTCCCGGGCGCAAATGAAACAGGGGCGCCGCACCCCCCCCAAAAAAAATTGCGGCCACCCTGTTGGTCTTCTTGGCTGCCGCCGGTGAGTAGCAAGTGCCGGCAGCCAGCCCGGCAGCGGCCAGGACAAGTGTTCGACGGCGGTCAGCGGCCCTGGGAAACCAGCTCGACGTCTGGGCCAGTGCAACTTTGCTGCTTCTGAGTTAAAGTGCGACGGCGGCCGGTCACCTTCCGTTCGGAAGGTGACCGGCCGCCGTCGAGAGTTAGCCGGTTGTGCCGGGGGACGTCAGGCCTTGTGGGCCGGGGACGTCATGGTGGCGACGTCCAGCGCCTTGTCCAGGTCGGCTTCGGAGACCTTGCCTTCGCCGTCGCCGACGAAGCCCAGCTTCTCGGTGGCCTGGCGGATGGTCAGGCCTTCCTTGACGGCGGTCTTGGCGATCTTGGCGGCGTTCTCGTAGCCGATGTACTTGTTCAGCGGCGTGACGATGGACGGCGATGCCTCGGCCAGGAAGCGGGCGCGCTCCACGTTGGCCGTGATGCCATCGATCATCTTGTCCGCCATGACCCGGCTGGTGTTGGCCAGCAGGCGGATGGACTCCAGCAGGTTGGCGGCCATCACCGGGATGCCGACGTTGAGTTCGAAGGCGCCGTTGGTGCCGGACCAGGCGATGGTGGTGTCGTTGCCGATGACCTGGGCGGCCACCATGATGGAGGCCTCGCAGATGACCGGGTTGACCTTTCCGGGCATGATGGACGAACCGGGCTGCAGGTCCGGGAGGGCGATTTCGCCAAGGCCCGTGTTGGGGCCCGAACCCATCCAGCGAAGGTCGTTGTTGATCTTCATGAAGGAGATGGCGATGTTGCGCAGCTGGCTGGATGCCTCGATCAGGCCGTCGCGGTTGGCCTGGGCCTCGAAGTGGTCGCGGGCCTCGGTCAGCGGCAGGCCGGTGTCCGTGGCGAGCAGTTCGATGACGCGCTCCGGGAAGCCGGCGGGGGTGTTGATGCCGGTGCCTACGGCGGTGCCGCCCAGCGGAACCTCGGCAACGCGGGGGAGTGAGGCGTTAATGCGCTCGATGCCGTAGCGGACCTGGGCCGCGTAGCCGCCGAACTCCTGGCCCAGGGTCACCGGGGTGGCGTCCATGAGGTGGGTGCGGCCGGACTTGACGACGTCCTTGAACTCGGCGGCCTTGCGCTCCAGCGACTCGGCCAGGTAGCCGAGGGCGGGGATGAGGTCGTTGATCAGCGCGGAGGTGGCCGCAACGTGGACCGAGGTGGGGAACACGTCGTTGGAGGACTGCGAGGCGTTGACGTGGTCGTTCGGGTGGACAACCTTGTCGCTGCCGGCCGCCTTCAGTGCACCCGTGGCCAGCTCGGCGATGACCTCGTTGGTGTTCATGTTCGAGGAGGTGCCGGAGCCGGTCTGGAAGACGTCGATGGGGAAGTCGCCGTCGTACTTGCCGGCGGCCACCTCATCGGCAGCGTCTGCAATCGCCTTGGCCAGCTCGCCGTCGAGCACGCCCAGTTCTGCGTTGGCCTGGGCAGCTGCCTTCTTGACCCGGGCCAGCGCCTCGATGTGGGTGCGCTCCAGGGTCTTGCCGGAAATAGGGAAGTTCTCCACTGCCCGCTGCGTCTGCGCGCGGTACAGTGCGTTCACGGGGACGCGGACTTCGCCCATCGTGTCATGTTCAATGCGGAACTCTTCAGTGGAAGTCATGGGGCTAGCTTATGGCGATCGGGTGCCCCATCGAAAACCGTTAAGGGTGCATTGCCGGCGGCCCGTTGGACCGCCGGCAAGTTGCTTTTAGAGCTCGCCGATTCCGGAAACAAGGTCGGCGCGGCCCTCTGCCAGGCGGTAGGAGAGACCGATGACTGCGGTCCGGCCCTCCTCGATTGCGGTGGAAATCACACGCGAGCTGTCCGCGAGGCGCTGCGACATCTGCTTGACGTTCTCCACCACCATGTCGTTGACCTCGGGCTGGTTGTTCCGCAGGGAGGTGAGGACGGAGGGGGTGATGCGTTCCACGAGGTCGCGGATGAATCCCGCCGGCATCTCGCCGGTCTCAACGGCGTCCTTGGTGGCCGTGACGGCACCGCAGTTGTCGTGCCCAAGCACCACGATCAGCGGCACCCCCAGCACGGCGACGCTGTATTCCAGGGAGCCCAGGACGGCGTCGTCAATTACTTGCCCGGCCGTGCGGACCACGAAGACGTCGCCCAAGCCGACGTCGAAAATGATCTCAGCCGCAAGGCGGGAGTCGGAGCAGCCGAAGATCACCGCGAAGGGGTTCTGGGTCTCCACCAGTGAGGAGCGCCGTGAGGCGTTCTGGTTCGGATGGGAGGACTCGCCGTTTACGAAACGTTCGTTGCCTTCGCGCAGGCGGCGCCATGCCAGTGCAGGGGTGAGGTTAGTAGCCATGCTTACTACATTAAGGCGCGGCAGTGGCGGACGGTGAAACTGTGACGGCCGGGTTGGCGTCAAGGGAGGTCACGACGGCGGCCGCCAGTGTTGCGAACTCGTCCAGTTGGGCGGCCCCGGAGAGGACGACGGTGCTGCCCTTGTAGTTCAGGATCATCGACTTTTCGCGCTTGCCGGTATCCCGCAGTTCCCACTCCTTGCCGCCGGCGTTCCGCGAGCCGGTGACGGGTGCGTTCTTGGTCTGCTGTAGGAGCCAGGTGGGGTTGGCCTTGGTGGTCTGCACCAATCCGATAAAGGACGCCTTGGGGGTCAGGTAGCCAACCTCCCACGTGGGCACGCCACTGGCCGTTCCGCCCTCCCACCGGGCGTAGTTAGCACGGAACGCGTTGCCGGTGTCCGGCGCAACGGGTGTGAATCCAGCCACATCTGCCGCATTCCGCGCCACCGATGCAACATCGACGTCCGGCCGGAAGCCCTCGCCCTTGGGCTGGGGATTCATCAGGACCACGGGCAGGAACGCCGCAATGCTGAGCACCAGGGCGATGATCATGCCGATCACCGAGGCGTTGGCCCGCTTGGCGGCCGCCGCCGGAATGACGGGCTTGACGGGGGTTTCCGCGCTGCTGCCGGAAGCGGCGGGGCGGCCTTCGGGCTGTGCCTCGCCGGAGCTGGGACTGGTGGCTTCCTGCATGTCGTTCACCCCTCTATAGTCGCCCATCCCTGAGCCGGACTTCCATTCGGGCCCGGCCGCGGCCCGGCACCACCTCCAGGGGTACATTGCGGGACCGCGTCATGGGCCGCCCATGGCGAGGCGCCGCGACTATGATCGATAGCAGAGGAATCACCGTTCTGCTGCACCGGCGGGCGGGTTCAATGATCGCCACTCGAAGAAGAGGTTCACGTGTCACCAGCGTCCATGACCCAGAAGTACTCCACGATTTCACCGTCCCTTGCGGTGGGCCACGACGAGCCGGACCGCAACCTTGCCCTTGAACTCGTCCGCGTCACCGAGGCGGCCGCCATCGCCGGCGGCCACTGGGTTGGCTTCGGCGACAAGAACACCGCTGACGGCGCAGCCGTCGATGCCATGCGTTCCTTCCTGCAAACCGTCCACTTCAACGGCGTCGTGGTGATTGGCGAGGGCGAAAAGGACGAAGCCCCCATGCTGTTCAACGGAGAGCGCGTGGGCGACGGCACCGGCCCCGAAGTGGATGTGGCTGTTGACCCGATCGACGGAACACGCCTGACCGCCCTGGGCATCAACAACGCGCTGGCCGTCCTGGCCGTTGCCGAACGCGGCTCCATGTTCGATCCCTCGGCCGTGTTCTACATGGAGAAGCTGGTCACCGGCCCCGAAGCCGCGGACATGGTGGACCTGCGCCTGCCGGTCAAGCAGAACCTGCACCTGATTGCCAAGGCCAAGGGCGTCAAGGTCAACCAGCTGAACGTCATGATCCTCGACCGCGACCGCCACCGCCCGCTGGTGGAGGAAATCCGCGAAGCCGGTGCACGCACCAAGTTCATCATGGACGGCGACGTTGCCGGCGCCATCGCCGCAGCCCGCTCCGGAACCGGCGTGGACGCGCTGATGGGCATCGGCGGAACCCCCGAGGGCATCGTGGCCGCCTGCGCCATCAAGTCCCTGGGCGGCGTCATCCAGGGCCGCCTGTGGCCCACCAGCGACGAAGAGAAGCAGAAGGCCATCGACGCCGGCCACGACCTGGAACGCGTGCTGTCCACCAACGACCTCGTCTCCAGCGACAACTGCTACTTCGCAGCCACCGGCATCACCGACGGCGACCTGCTCAAGGGCGTCCGCTACTCCAAGGACAAGGTCCTGACCCAGTCCATCGTGATGCGCTCCAAGTCCGGCACCATCCGCTTCGTTGACGGCGAGCACCAGGCCAGCAAGTGGGAGAACTACGCCCGCAAGAGCTGATTCCCGCCGGTGCAGGTTCGCAAAGCCCCGGGGCGCCGCGCGCGCATCCGGGGTTTTGCCGTTAATGCCTTGGTATAGGGTTTAAGCCATGATTCCTGCTGTTGTGCCCTGTACTGACCGCGCCCTTTGGGACGAGCACGTTGACCGGTTCCAGGGGCATCCGCAGCAGCTGTGGGGCTGGGGCGAGACCAAGGCGGCGCACGGCTGGTCCGTGGACCGGGTCCTGGTCAAGGCCGGGGATGAAACCATCGGTGCCGCCCAGCTGCTGGTCCGCAGCCTTCCCGTCCCATTCCGGGCACTGGTCTACATTCCGCGCGGCCCCATGTGCTCCGTCGAAGATGCCCAGGGGGTCCTCAACCGGCTGGCCGAACACGCTGCCCTCCGGCACCGGGGCGTGGCCCTCAGCATCGAACCGGACTGGGACCGGGACTCCGCTTTCGCCGGCGCCGTGGCCGCTGCCGGATTCCGGGAGTCCACCAACACGGTGCTGATCCCGCGAACGCTCATCCTGGACCTCACCCGGACCGATGACGAACTGATGGCGGAGATGTCCAAGTCCACGCGGGCCAACATCCGCAAGTCGATGCGCAGCGACGTGGAATTCCGCAAGGTCAAGAACGATTCCGAGCTGGAACAGGTCCTGGCCATCTACCACCAGACCGCCGAGCGGGCGGGCTTCGGCATCCATGAGGACCAGTACTACCGCGACATCTTCCACAACCTCGGTGACGCCTCGCCCATCATCGGAGCGTTCGACGGCGAACAGCTGCTGGCGTTCACGTGGCTGTCGCGCAGCGGCACCACCGCCTTCGAACTTTACGGCGGCGTCTCCGCCGAGGGGCAGAAGCAGCGCGTGAATTACGGCGTAAAGTGGGCTGCCCTGCAGTCCATGCGCGAGGACGGCTGCAGCCGGTACGACTTCAACGGCCTGCTCAACGACGGCATCTCCGACTTCAAGAAGCAGTTCGCCAGGCACGAAAACATGCTGCTGGGGACCTGGGAAAAGCCGCTCTCGCCCTTCTACCCCGCATACGCCAAGGCCATGCCGCTGGCGCGCAAGGGCCTCCAGAAGGGTCGCCAACTACTGAAAGGCGCGGCCGGACGGGTCGGCCCGCTGGTCCGGAAATTGCGCCCGGGCAACTGACTGAGCCAGGAAAGAAGGGCGACGCCGGCACCCGCTTGGGTGCCGTCGTCGCCCTTCTTTCCCGGGGCTAGAGTCCGGTGGTCACCGCGAAGGCCAGCGCCGGCTCGGCGCTTCCGGCCACCCAGTGGACGTTGACGGGGGCTTCCGCGGCCGCGATGAACGCGCTCCGGCCCCTGGACAGCTGCAGGTCGCCCCTGGGTGAGTCAAGGTACACCTCGCCGGCCACCACAATGACCACCGCGGCGCCGGACTGCGCCAGGGGTACGGGTCCCGAGTCCGGCCCCAGCTCGATGCGCTGCAGCTGGAACTCCTTGAACGGGGCGCGGAACAGTTCCTGGTCCATCACCGTCTTCTGGGCGTCCAGCATGGGCACTGCCACTGGGTGGAAATCGATGGTGTTCAGGAGTTCCGGGACGTCCACGTACTTGGGCGTCAGGCCCCCGCGCAGGACGTTGTCCGAGGAGGCCATGACCTCCACACCCAGCCCGTGCAGGTAGGCGTGCACGTTCCCGGCGGGGAGGTAGACAGCCTCCCCGGGCGTCAGCGAGATCCGGTTCAACAGCAGCGAGATCAGCACGCCGGGGTCGCCCGGGTACTTTTCGTTAAGGCTGATGACCGTGCCCAGCTCGGCCTGGTACGGCTCCAGGGAAGCGCGCGACAGCAGGGCTTCGACCACCAGGGCAGTATCTTCAGCCACGCCCTGGCCGCCAGTGATCAGCCGCTCGAAGGCCCGGCGCAGTCCTGCGCCTTCGTCCGCGGCGGCGAGATCGTCAATCAGGGCCTGGACCAGCGCGGGGGAGGAGGTTTCCTCGGGGAAGGCGTGGGTGATGTACTCGAAGATCTCCCGGGTTTCGGCGGCGGGCCGGAACCCGCACAGCGCCTCGAACGGAGTAAGCGCGAGAATCATCTCCGGCTTGTGGTTGTCGTCCTTGTAGTTACGGTTCGCGGCATGGGCATCCAGCCCGGCGGCGTTCTCCCGCGCGAACCCTGCCCGCGCCTGGTCCAGGCTCGGGTGGACCTGGAGGGAGAGAGGCTGCGCGGCGGCGAGGATCTTGGCCAGGAACGGCAGCCGGGGGCCGAAGGCGTTGACGGATTCCGCGCCCAGGTAGTGTTCCGGGTCCGATGAGATCAGGGCATCGAGGGGGCTCCGGGTGCCGTCTTCCGGCACGTGGGCCACCGACGGCGAGTCAGGGTGCGCGCCGATCCACAGTTCGGCCTCCGGGCCACCCGACTCGGGACGGCCCAGCAGCGAGGCGATGGCCGTCGTCGAACCCCAGGCGTAGTCCCGGAGGACGTTCTCAATCTCGTACAAAACCGTTCCGTTCCTTGGTGGATGGGCATTGATGATTGGCCGGCCGCCATTGCCGCTAAAGCGGGCGGCACTGTCCGTTGGTGGCCACGAGCTGGCGGATGGCCTCTTCGTTTCCTTCGAGCTTGAGCTGGGTGAGCATCTCTTCGGTGATCGGCTCGCCGTCGGGCGTGGTGGTCACCGGGGTGAAGTCCGACGGCGAGGGCTGCTGCACGGCGTTGCCGCCCGTGGGCAGGGTGGCGGGCACGGGCCCGGCCGCCTGGACATGTCCGTCGCCTGCCCCTGGAACTGCCGTGCCGTCGTCGGGAATTCCTGCCGACTGTGCGCCCTGGGCGGATGCCTGCGCCAGCAATTGGTCCACCCGCTCGTGGATCTGGTCGAAGTCCGGGTTGGTGGAGAAGGACGGGTCAAAGTCCGGCGGCCCGATGGTGAGCCGTTTGACGTCCTTGCCCCGTGCCTTGATGGCGAGGTCCAGGAAGCTGCCCAGCTGGGCGGAGGAGACGTTGGATTCCACCACCTTGGTTCCCGCGCTGGCAATGTCCTCGAACTTGGACAGCAGGGTAGTGGGATCGAGCTGCTTCAGCATGGCCTGCTGCACGCACTGCTGGCGCTGGATGCGGGAGTAGTCGTCAACGTATTCGCGCGAGCGTCCGTACCAGAGCGCCTGGTCCCCGTTGAGGGTCTGGTCGCCGGCCGGGATCCAGCCGAGGGGCATCCCGTGGGTCTTGGTGGTTTCGTCGAAGTACCCGCTCATGGGAACCCACCCGCCCGCCTTGATCCGGATGCCGCCCATGGCATTGATCAGCGTGGAGAAGCCCTGCATGTCAACCAGGACGTACGACTGGATTTGCATGCCGAGCGTGCCGGAGACGGCCTCCATGGTTGCTTGTGCGCCTGGGTCCGCCACGCCGGGGTAAAGGTTGGCGTGCTCGTTGGTGACCTCTGTGTTGATGGCGTTGATGAGGCATTCGTCGCCGCAGTTGTAGCCGTCGGGGTAGAGGGCGCGCATGGGGGAGCCCTCGCTGAACTGCGCGTTCTGGAAGTTCCTGGGGACGGAAATGATGGCGGTCTGGCCGGTCTCAGCGTCCACGCTCAGCACCGAGAGGCTGTCCGGCCGGCGGCCGGTGCGGTCATCACCTGCGTCGCCACCCATCATGAGGAAGTTGTAGCGGCCGTCCACCGGCTTGATGGCCGGGCCGGACGAGAAGATATTGCCGATGGCGTTGCGTCCCACGTTCAGCAGGTAGGCGGCGTAACCCATGGAGCCGCTGCCCAGGACCAGGGCAACCACCAGGGCGATGCCGACGGCGGGGCGCGCTTTCGGTGCCAGCAGGACGGGGCGGATCAGCCTCAGGGTGTTGAGGAACAGCAATGCCCAGCCGAGGGCCAGCGCGGCCAACAGGACCACCAGCACCAGCGACGTGACCGGATTTGTGACAATGCTGATGACCATGCTCCGGTCCAGCAACAGCAGGACCGCCGCCAGCAGCAGGATGGCCCACACACAGAGCGTGATGCGCAGCGCCGTCCGCCCCAGCTTCCGGTCGCCCGCAACTAGCTGCGCGCTGCCCGGTACCAGGAGCGTCAACAGGACCAGCACGAAGGCGCGCTTGGTACGGACCGGAGAGGAAGCGCTGACCGGGTAGCGGACGGGGTCTGTCAGGGACGCCCCGGGCCCGGTGTTGAGCACGCTGCTGCTGCTGGCCATGCCCGCCGCCCTAACGGCTGCCCCGAAGGGCGCCGGAGCCGTCCGGGAAGACTTCGCTTACTTTCTGTCGCAGGTTTGCGCCCTTGCGGGCGGCAACGGCGTTGAGGTCCGCGGCGAAGTCGAGGAGGTCAGCGCGGAGGGAGGCAGCGAGCTCGTCGGTACCCGACGCGAGCATCCGAACGGCCAGGAGCCCGGCGTTCCGCGCGCCGGCGATGGAGACCGTCGCCACCGGCACCCCGGCGGGCATCTGGACGATGGACAAGAGGGAGTCCATCCCGTCCAGGGTCTTAAGGGGGACCGGCACGCCGATGACGGGAAGCGGCGTGACGCTGGCGAGCATGCCGGGCAGGTGGGCGGCACCGCCGGCGCCGGCGATGATGACCCGCAGGCCGCGTTCGTGCGCCGTCTGCCCGTACCGGATCATTTCCGTGGGCATCCGGTGGGCTGAGACCACGTCCGCTTCGAACGGGATGCCGAACTCGGCCAGGGCGTCCGCCGCGGCCTCCATGACCGGCCAGTCCGAGTCGGAGCCCATGACCAGGCCCACCAGCGGGCTGGTGCCGGATGCGGCGGGGGTGCTGTCGGCGCTCATGCCTTCTCCTCGAAAATCGCTGCAGGTTCTTCGGCGGATACCCGCCCGTCACGGATGATGCCGGCCACGGCCGTGGCCCGTCGGCGGACCGAGCCCACCTCCGCGGTGGAACTTCCCACCAGGTTGACGTGGCCGATCTTACGTCCCGGCCGTACAGATTTGCCGTAGCAGTGGACTTTCGCGGCGGGTTCGGCGGCGAGTGCCATGGGGTAGGCGGAGTACAGGTCCTGGTTTTCCCCGCCCAGGAAGTTCTTCATCACCGTCACCGGCGCCAGCGCATCGGTGGCGCCCAGGGGCAGGTTCAGGACGGCACGGAGGTGCTGTTCAAACTGGCTGGTGATGGAGCCGTCCTGGGTCCAGTGGCCGGTGTTGTGCGGCCGCATGGCCAGTTCGTTGATCAGGAATCCGGCTCCGGTGCCCGGCGTTTCGAAGAGTTCCACGGCAAGGACGCCGGTCACGTCCAGTTCGGCGGCGATGCGCAGTGCGGCGTCCTCAGCGGCTGCCGCCACCTCCAGCGGGATGTCCAGCGCCGGAGCAATCACCTCGTCGCAGACACCGTCCACCTGGATGGTGTGGACCACGGGCCAGGCCCGGGCTTCGCCATCGGGGCTGCGCGCCACGAGGGCGGAGAGTTCGCGGGTGAATTCCACTTTGGCCTCGGCCAGCAGGGGACTCATGGCGGCAAACCAGTCAGCCGCCTCGGCGGCCTCCTCCGGCGAGCCGACGATCCTGACGCCCTTGCCGTCATATCCACCGCGCGGGGTTTTCAGGACAACGGGCCAACCGGTTTCATCGCCGAAGCGCACCAGCGCGTCAACGTCGGCCACGGATGCCCAGGTGGGGTTCGGCAGTTCCAGCCGGTCGATGGCCGCACGCATGACCAGTTTGTCCTGGGCGTGGACCAGGGCGTCCGGTCCGGGCTGGACGTTGACTCCGGCCTCCTGCAGGGCGCGGAGGTGGTCCGTGGGCACGTGCTCGTGGTCGAACGTCATCACGTCCAGGCCCTTGGCAAAGTCCAGGAGCGTCTGCAGATCCTTGTAGTCGCCCACTGGAGTAGTGGGTACTGCCGATACCGCCGACACGTCGTCACCTTCGGCGAGGACGCGGAGTTCAAAGCCGAGTGCTGTAGCGGCAGGGGCCATCATTCGCGCGAGCTGGCCGCCGCCAACCACGCCTATCACTGGAAAAGTCACATATGCCAGCCTACCGAAGACGCGCCGGATCGACGCTTTTGCGGCCCGGTGGGGGACGGACATTTTCGCGGGGAGGGGTACCCGGCTCCTGCATCCGGGGGGCGCTGTAAGGCTTTGGGGCTAAAATGGTCCTTTGGCCGAGTGGCCCACAGTTCGTCACGGCCATGGAGGGTCATGTTTAGCACACTTGCAGATCGTATCCGGGGGCTCGCCTCACTCTTCTGGCGCGAGGTGGCCAAGTTTGGTGCGGTCGGCGGTGTCGCGTTCGTCATCGATAACGGGCTGACCTATTACCTGATGCACGGCCCCATGTCCGACAGCGAGGCGAAGGCCCGCTTTGTGGGAGCCACCGTGGCCACAGTCTTTTCGTGGGTGGCGAACCGGTTCTGGACCTTCCGCCACCGCCGCCAGGCCAACGTACTCCGTGAGTTCATCATGTTCGTGATCATCAACGGAATCGGCATTGGCATCTCTACAGGCTTCACCGCCCTGGCCAAGTACGGCATGGGCATCGACAACAAGAACCTGTTGTTCCTCGCCGGCGTGGTTGGCATCCTGGTCGCCACGGTTATGCGCTTCTTCGCCTACCGGTTCCTGGTGTTCAACCAGGAACTGGACCAGGAACCGGAGTTCTCCCACGACCACGAGATCATCGAAGCCCACCCCCACAAGGAGCGTGCGGGTGCCGCGGAACGCCCGGCACCGACTCCCGCCGACGGCGGCCCCCAGGCCTAGCCAGCGGCCGCTAGCTTCCGTGGATGCGTTCGTCGGCCATCAGTTTGTCGGTGATCGCCACATCGGGATGGGTCAGCACTATGGAGCCGCCCTGCTGCCATGCGCCCAGCGCATTCGCGAGTACAGCTTCAAGTCCGGCATCGGCAGGAACATGCAGCCTGGCGCCTTCTGTATGCGGCACGGCAAAACCGGTGATCAGGTCCTGATGCAGGACACTTCGCCCCTGGCTGGTCAGCACGGCGCGGGCCGACGGGTCAGGATCGGCGTGGGGCATGAACACGTCCCCGTGTGACCGCACCTCAGCGGCATAATCCAGCCAACCGGCAGGAAGGTCGCCGCCCCAGCGCATGGCGAGGGCCGGCAGGGCAACGGCAACGCCGGCGTCGTACTGTCCGTCGGAACCGGCGGGATTGTCGGTGGCAAGGAAGTCCGCCTGGCCGCCGTCGAGCATTGTTTCCAGTCCCAGCTGCCAGCCGGCCAGTGCCCATACCAGCGCTTTCCAGTGGGCCGGAAGTACGAGCCGGAGCCGCATGCCCGGTTCTGCATCCAGTTCGTCCTGCAGCAGGTTGCTCGTCTTGGCCACCCAGTTGTCCAGGACCCGGCCCGACAGTTCCACCCGCTCCGAGTCGGGCCCGTACCAGGTCAGGCGTGGTGCCGTGGAGTTTCCGGAGCGGAGGGCGGCCGTGAGTTCGAGCGCGGGAATTGATGTCATGCGTTCATCCTGCCACTGTCCGAATTACCCGGATGCCCGGCTTACCTGGATGCCCGCGCCAGCCGCGGCCGCCAAGCCAGGGGAACTGATCGTGATGTTAATCACCCGCATTGCTAAGTGTGCTTGCTATTTCTGCGAAGAGCGGGTATTTTCCCCGCTAACACGGGGGATTGGCGGCTTTCCTGCCGGGAATTACGGGCCAGACCCTTCCGCCACGCCGGAGCGGAAGGAAAACCCGGGCGTGGCGTGCGCAAATTTCCCGGCTTCGACTGTCTATTATCCCGGCAACGGCTTGACTCGCCCTAGTTACACACGTGTAATTAGGTAACTAAAGCAATTGCGTAAATACCGGCACACAACCGAGTGTCCACGTATCCAGGCAGTCGCTGAACCATCAGGAGGGTCGCCGTGGGGCAAGCAGAGCGTATCCAGGAAGATGCCGTCGTGGCCGGTCAGGCAACGGCAAAGTACCGTGCGCGGGGGGTGCCGAGCGATTGGTACGTGGACCCCGCTGATCCTGATGCTGCGGAGCGGTACAACAAGAACTCCACCACTGTTCTTGAGGACCAGGCAACCGCGTTCCTCGCGGCACACGAAGCCCTCCTCGACGGCGGTGCTGAGCCGGAAGACGACCTGGATCCGCCTATGGAGCTGGCTGCGGCCGGTACCACCCAGCCGGTGTGGATCGGGCTGCCGCTGCAGCAGGAGTTCGACGACGAGGGCGAGCTGGGCTGGCAGACGGATGCTTTGTGCGCGCAGACGGATCCGGAAGCCTTTTTCCCTGAGAAGGGCGGCTCCACCCGCGATGCCAAGAAGGTCTGCGGTGCCTGCAACGTACGGTCGCAGTGCCTGGAGTACGCGCTGGCCAATGACGAACGGTTCGGCATCTGGGGAGGCCTTTCCGAGCGTGAGCGCCGGCGGCTTAGGAAGCGAGCAATCTAATTCTTCAGGATGTGCACGTCACTGCCGTTGTGGTTGCCCACAACGGCAGTGCCTATCTGCCCAGAACCCTTGCAGCTTTGGCGTCCCAAACCCGGCCCGTTGACCGTGCCGTGGGTGTGGACACGGGGTCCGGCGACGACTCCTACCGCCTCCTGCGGGAGGCTTTGGGGGAAACCGAGGTTCTCAGCTACCCGCGGAGCAAAGGCGGCATGGGCGCCGCCGTCTCCGCTGCGCTCGCGGAGCTGGTCCCCGTCCACGGGGACGGCGACGGTGGCAGGGCCGAGTGGATTTGGCTGCTGCACGATGATGCCGCGCCCGCGCCCGAAGCCCTTGCCGAACTCCTGGGCGCCGTGGAGCGTGCGCCCTCGGTCACCGTTGCCGGCTGCAAGCAGCTGGACTGGCATTCGCCGCGAAGACTTATCGATGTAGGTCTTTCCACCAGCCGGTGGGCCGAGCGTCTGACCCTGATCGATGCCGATGAAATGGACCAGGGCCAGTACGACGGCCGTACCGATACCTTTGCCGTCAATTCCGCCGGCATGCTGGTGCGCCGGGATGTCTGGGACCAGCTGGGCGGCTTCGATCCGGCCCTGCCCGGCAGCGGAGACGACGTCGACTTCTGCTGGCGGAACCGCCTTGCAGGCCACCGCGTGGTGGTGGTTCCCGCAGCCCGGATGTTCCATGTGGCGCACCGTCCGCATGCCCTTGGAAACCCCTCGGCGGCGCGCAAGGCCCAGGTCCACTTGCGCCTGAAGCACAGCCCGCTCTGGATGGTGCCGGTCCACGGCATCGGTGCCTTGCTGGGCAGCCTCTTCAAGCTGGTCCTGAGCATCGTCGTCAAGGACCCTGGCCACGGCATTTCCCAGCTTCTCGCCACGTGCGCCGCGTTGGGCAGGCCGGGCGCCGTGGCCAAGGCACGCCGGACAGCCAAGCGGTCACGGCGCATCCGCCGGTCCGTCATCCGCAAACTCCAGACCCCCCGGCGGGAGGTGTGGAGCCACCGCCGGTCGCTGATGGAGGCGCTGGGATCCGACGGCTCCGGCGCTGACCACCTCGTGCAGGATCCGCTGGCGAACCAGCCCACCGGTGACGCCGCGGACGACTTCGCAGCCCTGGCCACCACCAAACGCGGTTGGGTGGGCAACGGCGCCTTGGCCGCCGTCATCATCGCATCCGTGGCCTCCCTATTGGCGCTCACAGGTTTGTTCCGGGCCGGAGCGGTAACCGGAGGTGCCCTGCTTCCTGTCTCCGCGAGCTTGGGGGACATCTGGCATAACGCCTCCAGTTGGTGGATCAGTTTGGGCGCGGGCCTTCCCGGCCGCGGCGACCCCTTTGACTACGTGCTGTGGATCATCGGAGTCCTGGGCGGAGGGGACGCGAATCCGGCCATGGCCTGGCTGCTCCTGCTCGGTGCCCCGTTGTCCGGCCTCACCGCCTGGTTCGCTGCCGGCGGGCTGACTGTGCGCCGCCGGCTCCGCCTCGTGGCTGCGCTCTATTGGGCAGCCGCTCCCGCACTCCAGGCCGCACTCAACCAGGGGCGGGCAGGCGCGCTGATCGCGCACATCATGCTTCCGCTGGTGGTCCTGGGCCTGCTGCGGGCTACGGGCTCCGCGGTGGGCCACGGCCGGTTCAACGCCGGCGCATCAACTGAACGCAACTCCACCGAACAGCCCCCGGCCAAGGCGGGGATCAACGGCCTTCCCTCGTGGACGGCCGCGGCAGCTGCGGGCCTGGCCCTGGCTGTCACGACCGCGGCCGCCCCCTCGCTGCTGATCCCGGCCACGGTGGTCATCGTGCTCTGCGGCCTGCTGCTGGGGCGGCGCGGGCGCACCGTGTGGTGGGCGCTGTTGCCCGCCGCCGCCTTGTTTATCCCATTTTCCCTCTCCACACTCGACCGGCCGCGTGCCATCCTGGCTGATCCCGGATTGCCGCTGGGATTCGACGCTGCCCCGCTGTGGCAGCAGGTCCTGGGCCAGCCACTCTCATTCGACCCCGCAGCCGGGCTTCAGGGACTGGCCGCCTTTGCCGGCGGTGGCGTGCCCTGGGCGCTCCTGCTCGCATTGCTGATCGCGGGGCCGGTGCTGGTCCTTGCCATCGTGGGACTCTTCAGTGCACGGCGTCGGGCCCGGATTGCCAGGTGCTTCTGGATCGTGGCTGTTATTGCCCTGGCCGCCGGCTGGTTCGCCAGCCACCTCGCCACCGGCTTCAACGCCGGCGTGCTGGTCACGCCGTTCACCGGACCTGTGGTGTCTGCCGTGTCCTTTGCCCTCCTTGCGGCGGCAATCCTCGGATCCGAGCAACTCCTGTCCACGGCGGACCGGGCGTCGGGCACCGGGACGAGGACTGGAAGGGCAGCGCGCGCAGGGCTGGCGCTGGGCCTTGTGGTGGTGCTGGCCGGACCGCTGGCCGGGATGGCTGCCTGGTCAGCGCAGAACATGTTGCGTCCGGCGGGGACTGCCGCCACCCAGGCCACTACACCCCTGGGGAGCGCTCCTGCCGCCGCGGCAGCAGGTTCCGGAACCGGGGGAGAGCTGGGCACGCCGCGCCTTGTGGAAGCCTCCACGGGGCGCTCCCTGCCCGCCACCGCCGTCGACCGGGGGACCGGGCCGGAACAAACACGGACCCTGCTGCTCAGCACCGGAGAAGACGGAACCTTCAGTGCGTCGCTGATGCGTGGGGCAGGCACCACCCTGGACAGTCTCTCCGCCATCGCCTCTGCACGGAACATCATCGGCGCGCCGGGTGCCGAAGAGGTCCGTGGCGACGACGACGTCACCGCGGCTGTCCGCCGCGTGGTGGCCACCCTTGTCGCTGGGCAGGGTGTGGATCCGCGCACCGACCTGGAACAGCTCGGGGTTGGATTCGTGGTGCTCCGGGCAGCGGACACGGCAGCCCAGCTCACCGCCAGCCGGATGGACGCAGTTCCCGGCCTTGTGGCCGTAGGACAGACCGACGTTGGCTGGCTCTGGCGCATCAGCCCACTGAACCAGCCGGTCCTCCAGGCTGCTGAAGTGGCCCATCGCGTCCGCATCGTGGATCCGCGTGGCGCGGCCACCGCTTTGGTCGCCTCCGGAACCGATGACGTCAACACCGCCGTCCCTGCGGGGCCGGAAGGCCGGCTGGTGGTACTGGCGGAGCGGGCCGACCCGGGGTGGAGTGCCTGGCTCGACGGCCGGAAGCTGACCTCCACCACCGACGGCTGGTCCCAGGCCTTTACGCTTCCAGCGGCGGCCGGCCAGCTCACCGTCCGCTACGAGAACCCGTGGTCGTTCTGGGCTGCCGCTGCCCAGATCACGGTGATCGGACTGACTGTCATCCTGGCAATCCCCATGCCGGCCCGGCGCCCGCGGACCGGTCTCTCGCGCGACGAGGGCTCCCTGCGTAAGGAACACCAACATGCATGAGCAGACCCCACCCGCCGGCATTCCTTCCGCCGAGGCGGGGAAGCAGCCCCAGGCCGGGGAAACGGCGCCAACGGGCGGCGAAGACAGCAAAACATCCAGCCGCGGCGCCAGCCGTGTGACAGGCGGCAAGGGGCGGGCAGCGTCCGTGGCTGGAATTGCGGCGGGCGTCCTCATCCTTGCCGGCGCAGGGGCCCTGGTGGCCGGAGGGTCGCTGATGGCCGCGCCCGCATCCAGCCGGACCGTGCCGCCCGCGGAAGCAGCCGTCCCGGCGGGAGCCAGCCTTGGCGTCTGCCCCGGCCCCGCCCGGCTGCTGGAGGGAACCGGCACCGGTACCGACGCCCAGTTCCGGCCCGAGTCCGCTACTGCGGCGACCAGGGTCAGTGCCGCCGTGCTGAGCGCCGGAGGTGTGCTCCCCGGCAGCCGGCTCGCGCACCTGGACGGAACAGCCGCCGTCGAGATTTCCAAGGATCCTGGTCCGGCACCGACGGCCGCAGCCCCCCAACAGCTCCTGGCGGGAGTTGCAGCCGACCGGTCCATGGACCAGGTAAGTGTCCTGAGCGCCAAGGCCGTAGCCAACCAGAATGCGTCGGCCGCCGCCGCCATGAAATACACGGCCAGTGACGGTGACCTGCAGGGAAGTGCTGCTGCCACGTGCGGGAAACCCTCGAACGACCAATGGCTGGCGGGTGCCAGCACCACGGTCGGCCGCACCTCCGTGCTGGCACTCACCAATGCCTCCAGCACCCCTGCCACGGTGAGCCTTGAACTCTTTGGTTCGGGCGGTCAGGTGCAGGCGCCGGGCAGTCGCGGCCTGCTGGTTGCCCCGGGCACCACCCGCAGCGTGGTCCTGGCCGGCCTTGCGCCCAACGAGCCGAGCCTCAGCGTGCACGTTCGCAGCGCCGGCGGCCCGGTGGCCGCATCCATCCAGCAGAGCGTGCTGCGTGGCCTCACTCCGGGCGGCGTGGATTTCATTGGCCCCGGGACTGCCCCTGCTGTCCGCCAGATCATGACGGGCGTGGACATCCAGGACCCCGCAGGCACTGCTCCCCTGACGGCCCAGGCCGCTTATAAGGATGCCGGCCCGGCCCTCGAGCTCACGGTTCCCGGCGCCTCCGATGCGGTAGTGGAAGTCAAGCTGTATGGACGGGATGGCCAGCGCGCCCTTCCGTCCGGCGGCGTCATCACCGCGAAGGCCGGATCCACCACCGAGGTCTCCCTGGCCGGTGTACCCGCCGGCCAATACACCGTGGCGGCCTCATCTGACGTCTCCTTTGTCGCCGCGGCGCGGATGGGGCGCGGGCTCCGGGCAGGGCAGCCATCCGATCTGGCCTGGGCTCCTTCGGCCGTGCGGCTTGGCAGCCAGCACGTGGTTCCCATCCCTAAGGGCGGCCTCCGCCAGCTGGTGTTCGGGGCGTTGGACGCCAGGGCCACCATCACGTATGCACCCATCACTGCCGATGGAAAGGTGCGGGCAGCCGCCACCGCCGACATCGCTGGTGGCACCACCGCGACCATTACCGTCCCGGACCAGGCCGAGGGGGCCGACGTCGTGGGCTATGTGGTCTCCGCATCCGGCGACGCCGCCTACGGGGCGGTTCTGGTGGGCCAGGACGGACGCAACGACGTCTCGTCCCTGGCGTTCCTCGCTGCTGCGGCCGGCCAGGAAACAGTCCCGGTCACCTTGGGCTACTAGGCCCGGTGTTCAGTAGCGGCGTCGGTACACGGGGTCAAGCGTCTCCGGCGCGACACCCAGCATCTCCGCCGTGTGCTCCACCACCACGTCGTGGACCAGGTCCTGGAGCTCTTCCACGCTGGAACAGGCCTGCTCCACCACCCGCCGGTACACCGTGATCGTGGGTCCTTCCTCTCCCGCAGCGGGGGTATAGGCGCCCATGGGTGCAGGGGCCGCGTTGGCGGCCAGCTGTTCAAGGTCCGGCGGGATTTCATCCACGCCAAACCTGACGCCGTCGAGGGTCTTGCCCCAGATGTCGTGCAACCGTTGGGCGGAGTCCAGCACCATGTCGTCAAAGCGGTCGCCGCGGGTCCGGTAGCCCGGATGCGTGGGCAACATCACCTCGCCGCGAAGGCCGCGCCCATGCCGGTTCCGGCGGCGCCTGAAGAAACTCCTGCCGGCGGTCTCCACGCCCGTTGCTGCGGGGGCATCCGGGTCAGCCAACCGGACCGAAAAACCTGATTCATGGTTCGATGACTGCATACATCGACTCTAAACCCGGGCGGGGATTTACGCGATACATCCGCCCGGCGGCGCCGCGCGCCTCTGCGTAGGCCCCGCAATGCGCAGTTTTTGCCCGGCGAAGGGGTAGTCTGTGATGTCGTGGGAGCTATCCGTCAGTGTTCAAGGTCTGCCTGCCGCCAGTCGGCGGTAGCCACCCTGACGTACGTATATGCAGACTCCACGGCAGTCCTGGGGCCGTTGGCCACCTACGCCGAACCACACTGCTACGACCTCTGCGAGCAGCACGCCGATTCGTTGACGGTTCCCCGTGGCTGGGAAGTACTCCGCCTGGCAATGCCGTCCACTCCGCAGCAGCCTGGGCCGGATGACCTGCTGGCCCTGGCAAATGCCGTCCGCGACGCCGCGGCCCTGCCGCCGGAGGCGCAGCCGCCCGCCCAACGGGGCCACCATTCGGCATTGGAAGCCCCGGCAGGCACTGAAGGGGTACGCCGGGGCCACCTGCGGATCCTTCGCGAACCTTCCTGACCCGTATCTGGCGGTACTCTAAAGACTGCACATCCTTTCCGCTACCGGCGCGAGCGCGCCCGCCAGGGAGCATGAACAAATGCCAAAGATCAGCCCCGAGCTGTTGTCCGTCCTGCGTTGCCCCGTGACCGGATCGCCCCTGGTCCAGGAGGGGGAGGAACTGGTGGCCACTGCCGCCGGGGACTCCGGCGTGAAGAACCGGTACGCCATCGAGGACGGGATCCCTTTGCTGCTGCCTCCGGAACTGCTGGCCGCAGCAGCCTCGGCAGGTTCGGACCAGCACGATCCCGCTGCAGCAGGGCAGTAATCCACCTGCATCCGCTTCACCTGCACTGGCTCTCACAGAAACAGCAGAACGGGGACTGGACCAGTACCCGGACCAAGCAAAGGACCACCCATGACTTTTGAGTACAAGGTTGCCGATATCTCCCTGGCGGAAGCCGGCCGCCACCAGATCCGCCTCGCGGAGCACGAGATGCCCGGCCTGATGTCCCTCCGTGAGGAGTTCGGCCCCTCCCAGCCGCTCAAGGGCGCCCGGATCGCCGGTTCCTTGCACATGACCGTGCAGACCGCTGTGCTGATCGAGACCCTTACTGCGCTGGGCGCGGAGGTCCGCTGGGCGTCCTGCAACATCTTCTCCACCCAGGACGAAGCCGCGGCGGCCGTGGTGGTAGGCAAGGGCACCGTCGAAGACCCGCAGGGCGTACCGGTGTTCGCGTGGAAGGGCGAGACCCTCGAGGAATACTGGTGGACCGCCGAGCAGATCCTGACCTGGCCCGGCGCTGAGTCCAACCCCGAACTGGGCCCCAACATGATCCTTGACGACGGCGGCGACGCCACCATGCTGGTCCACAAGGGCGTGGAGTTCGAGGCCGTGGGCAATGTTCCCTCCGCAGATCCCGAGGACTCCGAAGAATACGGCATCTTCCTCGACGTGCTCCGCCGCTCCCTTGCCGCCGACCCCCGGAAGTGGACCAGGACTGCAGCCACGATCAAGGGCGTCAGCGAGGAAACCACCACCGGTGTGCACCGCCTATACCAGCTGGCCGACCAGGGCAAGCTGCTCTTCCCGGCCATCAACGTCAACGATTCGGTGACCAAGAGCAAGTTCGACAACAAGTACGGCATCCGCCACTCCCTGCCGGACGGCATCAACCGGGCCACGGATGTGCTCATGGGCGGCAAGGTGGCCGTGGTCTGCGGTTACGGCGACGTCGGCAAGGGCGCGGCGGAAGCCCTGCGCGGCCAGGGCTCGCGCGTCATCGTCACCGAGATCGATCCCATCTGCGCGCTCCAGGCGGCCATGGACGGCTACCAGGTGGCCAAGCTGGAATCGGTCCTGGCCCAGGGCGACATCTTCATCACCACCACCGGCAACAAGGACGTCATCCTCGCCGAGCACATGTCCGGCATGAAGAACAAGGCCATCGTGGGCAACATCGGCCACTTCGACAACGAGATCGACATCGCCGGCCTGGCCCGCATCCCCGGGATCAAGAAGGTTGAAATCAAGCCGCAGGTCCACGAGTGGGTCTTCGACGAAGGCGCCGACGCGGAGCGCTCCATCATCGTCCTGTCCGAGGGCCGGTTGCTTAACCTCGGCAACGCCACGGGCCACCCGTCCTTCGTCATGAGCAACTCGTTCGCGAACCAGACCATCGCGCAGATCGAGCTGTGGACCAAGCGGGACCAGCACGAGTACGAAAACAAGGTCTACGTCCTGCCGAAGGTCCTGGATGAGAAGGTGGCCCGGCTGCACCTGGCCGCACTGGGCGTCGAGCTCACTGAACTGACCAAGGACCAGGCAGAATACCTGGACATCGACGTCGCGGGCCCGTACAAGCCCGAACACTATCGTTACTGAGACGTAAGGGCCCGGGCGCTGGACAAGCGCCCGGGCCGTTATTTTTTGCACGTAGGATCAAAAACATGGAGCCTGATGTAAAGCCCCGTCGCCGGGGGAAAATCAAGAAATTCCTTGCCGTGGTTGCCGTGTGTGTCCTGGCTGCCGTGGGCGGGGTTTTCGCCGCCGTCGCCCCGGGCCTTGCCGGCGGACCCCTGGAATCGGAAGCAGGCTCCGCACTGCGGACATCGCCCGGCATCGCGTCCCCCGTTGTCCCACCGGTGGCACTGGACGCCGTCCCCGCCAATGGCGCCAAGCAGGTGAACCCGGCCGCACCGGTTTCCCTGAAGGTGGGCAATGGGATCATCCAGCGCGTCACCCTCGCCAGTACGGCGGGGAAGACCGTCGACGGCAGCATCGACCCCAGCGGGACGACGTGGTCCGCCACCGGCCCCCTTGAGTTCAATACCGAGTACAGCTACACCTACGTGGTCAAGGATTCAGCAGGACGCGAAACCAGCACCACCCAGTCCTTCAATACCGTGTCCAGCTCCCATGAGGCCGACGCTGCCATCTACCCGCTGAACGGCATGAAGGTGGGTGTGGGCCAGCCACTGCAGATCATTTTCAGCGAGCCCGTGACTAACCGGGCCGCCGTTGAAAAGGCCATCAAGATCACCACTACGGCTGGGCAGGCCGGGGCTTTCCACTGGTACAGCGACACCATGGTCCGGTATCGTCCCGAAAACTTCTGGGCTGCGAACTCCACCATCACCATGGACATGCAGCTCTTCGGCGTTGACCTCGGGAACGGCCAGATTGCCAACTTCAACAAAAAGGTGAATGTCTCCATCGGCGACAAGAAGGTAGCCATAGCCGATGCCACAGCGCATACATTTACGCTGAGCATCAATGACCAGCCTGTGAAGACCCTGCCCGTCAGCATGGGGGACAAGCGGTTCCCCTCGGCCAAGGGATTCGCGGTGCTGATGGAGAAGAACCGATTTGACCACTTCCGGGCGGCGAGCATCGGGCTCAAGCCCGACGACCCCGCCTATTACGGTGAGGCGGACGTCGAGTACACCATCCGCCTCACGCTCAGCGGGGCCTATATCCACCAGGCGCTTGAGTCCGCGTATCCGTACATCGGCAACACCAACGTGTCCCACGGCTGCATTGGTTTCCTCCCGGATGGAGCGGCCTGGGTTTTCGACAACATGGGAACCGGGGACGTGGTCCAGATCATCAATACCGAAGGTGACTACGCGGCGCACACCGACGGCTTCGGCGACTGGAACATCCCGTGGAGCGAATACGACAACTAGGGTCAGTTGCCGAACGGCAACCGCTGCAGGCGCTGCCCCGTCTCGGTGTACCGGCGGCGTGACTGCGACAGCCTGGTGAATTCCCGGTTCCGCCGTTCGGCAACGACGGCGGCCAGAAAGTCATCGGGGCCCGTTCCGGGCGGCGGGGCAGGGGCTACGTGGGCGGACAGTTCGGCGGCGATCGAGGCGGCCATGCCTGCCCTGGACAGCGGGGCCATCCGGCCAGCCTGGCGGATGAACTGTGCTGCCCTGCGCGCCGTGGCGTCCGGGATGCGGCCAATGTCCGCGGCGGCAGCCCAGGACTGCAGGTACGGCGGCACGAAGACCCGAATGGCCTGCTCAGCCGGCACCCGGCTTCGGACGGCATAGGTTCCGGCCAGCAGGTCGCCCAGCCGCCGCGACTTATCGTTGAAGAGCGCCACGGCAAGGGCAAGGCCGCCGAACGTCAGGTAGATTTCCAAAAAACCGGTCAGTCCGCGGATCACGGCGTGCCGGAACCGGATGGCGCCGCCATCCTCCCGGACCACCCACAGGCCCGTGGCCAGCTTGCCCAGCGACCGGCCCCTGCTCAGCGTCTCCACAGCCACCGGCACCACCACCAGGCAGAACACGACGGCGGCAAGGCCAAGGGCGCGTGCGGCCGCCGGGTCAAGATCCCGGCCGGCGGCCGACAAGCCAATCATGACCAGCACGAGCAGGACAACATGGACCACGACATCGATGGCCAGGCCCAGGGCGCGCGCGGCGAAACTGGCGGGCCGAAGCTCGAGTACTACGGCCTCTCCGGTGATGATTGGACCCACCCTGCGGCCCTGCCCTTCGCAGCTGATGTTGGTTGGTGCGGACGCTCAAAGTCTAATGCCGGGCGTTAGGCTGTAGCCGTGGACATGGATGCCTTTGCCGCCGTCAATGCGGACAAATGGGCGCGGTTGCAGGAGCTTGCCGGCAAAGGCAGGCTGACAGGCGCCGAAGCCGACGAATTGCTGGCGCTTTACCAGTCCACGTCCGGGCACCTGTCCCTGGTCCGTTCCGTGGCCCCGGAAAGCGGGCTGTCGGCGTCCCTGTCCGCCACGCTGGCCCTGGCAAGGACCCGCTTCACCGGCGCCAGGTCCAACGTTGTGGCCGACCTGGTGCGGTTCTTCGTGGTGGCCCTTCCGGCTGCGCTGTACCGGCTGGCCTGGCTTACCCTGGCCTGCGGCGCAGCATTCGTCCTCATCGCGGCTGCTTACGCCATATGGATCGGAACATCCCCTGAAGCCCTTCGGGCCGTGGCGTCCGAAACCGCCGCAGCCCAGTACGTGGACCAGGACTTCATCAACTACTACTCGGAAAACCCTGCAGCGTCCTTCGCCGGCGCCGTATGGACAAACAACGCGTGGATCTGTGCCCAGGCAGTGGCCCTGGGCATTACCGGGGTGTGGGTTCCGATGATCCTGTTCAGCAATGCGCAGGGGGTGGGCGTCGCTGCCGGAATCTTCGCCTCAGCGGGCAAGTCCGATGTGTTTTACAGCTACATCCTGCCCCACGGATTGATGGAGCTCACCGCCGTCTTCATTGCCTCTGCCGCGGGCCTGCGGATCTTTTGGGCCATGGTCGCGCCCGGCCCCCGCACCCGTGGCCGGGCGGTGGCCGAGGAAGGCCGGTCACTGGTCACGGTGGCCCTGGGGCTGGTCCTCGTTCTTTTCGTCTCGGGGCTGGTTGAAGGGTTCGTCACCCCCAGTCCACTGCCCCCCTGGGCCAGGATCGGCATTGGCGCGGCCGTACTCGCCGCGTACTGGGTGTATGTCCTGGTGTGGGGCAGGCGGGCGTTCCTGTCGGGGGAACGCGGGGACATCCGCCGGGAAGACGCCGGCTACACGGAAATCGCTGCCTGAATCGTTGTAATCCTGCCGGGGTGGTTCCTCGCCGAGCGGAAGTTCCGGACGGTAGGCTCGTCTGCAGAATCAATCGCGCCGGCGAACTGGGACCGGTGCGGAACCCAACGGAAGTGACGCTGCTGTGAATGACGAAACACCGGCCCGCGCCAAAAGCGCTGCGCCGCAGCCGGAACCTTTCCTGGATACGTCCGGGGATTCCGACGAGCCCGCGTTCTCCTGGCTGGCGCCTACGGACGGAGACACGTCCGACGGGAACAAGCCGAATGCAGACAAGTCGGATGCAGACGGTACCAGTGCTGATAAGACCAGTGGGGACAAAACCCCTGGGGGCAAGACCGCCGCTGACCTGTCTGACGGAAACATGCCCGGCGGGGGAGGACCAGGCAGGGGAGTGACCGGCGGTGAAAGCAACCGCGAGGCACTCCGGGACACGCGCAATGCCACACAGCCTGAAAGCCGGGCCGACCGGAAGGCTGCGGAAGCCGCCGTCGGATCTTCCGCCCTTGGGAATCCTGTCTCCGCGCGTCCCGCTGCGGGGCTCTCGGCAGCCGGTGCGTCGACGGCCGGCTCGTCCGCAACCGGGTCCTCCACGACCGGATCCGCTGCGGACCAGCGGGACGGCACCGATTCTCCTGTGTTCAAGGAACCCCTTCCGACGTCGGCACTGCACGTGCGTCCCCCGGAGGAGGAAGTGGAGCGCCGCAACGCGCAGCGTGAAAGCGCGGCCAATGCCAAGCCGGTGGCGCCGCGCGTCATGCAGGTCCTGCTCGCGGTCATCTATCCGGTTATCCTCCTGATCCTGGCCGTCCGGGCCGTGACCAGCCCGCTCTTCCTCTGGGTGGAATACAACCGGCCCGGCTTCCCGGGCGACGGCTACGGCTTCAACACCGACGACCGGATGACCTATGGTTCCTACGCCGTGGACTACCTCAGCAATTGGGCGGGCCCGCGCTACCTGGGTGACCTGGTGAGCCGCAGCGGCGAAAAACTCTTCAAGGACGGCGAAGTCAGCCACATGGCGGACGTCAAAGTTGTCATCCTGTCGACCTTCGGCGCCGGCGTTTTGCTGCTCCTCCTTGCCCTGATCGCCATCGTGTACCTGCGCAAGCGCAGCACCGGCGGGATCAGGCGCGGCCTTTTCGCCGGCTCCATCATCACGCTGGTCCTGATCCTGGGCCTCGGTACGCTGGCGGCCCTGGGCTGGCAGCAGTTCTTTACCGAGTTCCACCGGATTTTCTTCGCCGACGGGTCCTGGACCTTCAGCCTGGACGATACCCTGATCCGGCTGTTCCCCAGCCAGTTCTGGATGGATGCCGGCATCGCCATCGCGGCGATGGTGCTCCTGGCCTCCATCGTGACGCTGGTGCTGACCTGGCCCACGCGCCGCCGCCGTGGCGTAGGACGCGGGGAAGAGCCGGCAAGGGCTGGGCAGGGAAAGCCTGACCAGGAAACGGCGGAGCAGGAAAAAGCCCCTCAGCCGTAGATCTTGGCGATCTCCGCCTGGAACTCCCTGACGACGGCGGACCGCTTCAGTTTCAGCGACGGCGTCAGGTGCCCGGACTCCACGCTGAACTCAGCGTCCAGCAGCCGGAACGTGCGTACGGACTCCGCCTTCGACACCATCTTGTTTGCCAGGTCCACGGCTTCCTGAAGGGCAGCCAGCACCTGGGGGTCACTGGCGGCTTCACTGAGGGGGAGCGGGGGCAGGCCCCGCTCGGCGCGCCAGTCGGCAACGCCTTCCGGGTCCAGGGTCAGGAGGGCTGATACGTAGGGCTTGCCGTCACCCACCACCACTGCATGGGCCACGAGCTGGTGGCTCCGGATCATCTCTTCCAGCGGCCCGGGGGCAACGTTCTTGCCGCCGGCCGTTACCAGGAGGTCCTTCTTCCGGCCCGTGACCGTGAGGAAGCCCTCCTTGTCCAGCTCGCCAAGATCGCCGGTGCGAAAGAAGCCGTCCACGAACGCTTCGGCGTCCGCGGCCGGGTTGCCGTGGTACCCCCGGAAAACACCGATTCCCTTGACCAGGATTTCGCCGTCTTCGGCCACGCGGATGGTGGTCCCGGGGATGGGGATGCCCACCGTTCCCACCCTGTTGCGGGAGGGTGTGTTCACGGTGCACGGCGCCGTGGTTTCGGTCAACCCGTAGCCTTCGAGGACAGGAATGCCCACCCCCCGGAAGAAGTGTGCGTCTTCCGAAGCAAGGGGGCTGGCCCCGGAGACGGTGTACTCCACCTCGCCGCCGAACGCCTGTCGCAGCCTCGGGTAGACCAGCCGGTCAAACACCGCGTGCCGGGCCCGGCTCAGCAGTCCCGGGCCGGGACCCTCGCCACGGTTTAGCCGGTCCTGTTCGCGCGAGTAGGCAATGGCTGCAGCGGACGCGGCATCGAATACCCGTCCCTTGCCTGCCACCGCCGCCTTGTGAGCGGCCGTTGCCCGGACTTTCTCGAAGATGCGCGGCACCACCAGCAGGAACGTGGGCCGGAAGCTGCCAAGGTCTTCGAGGAGCTGCGCCGCCCCCGGGCTGTGGCCCACGGTTGCGCCGGCGGCTACACAGACCACCTGGACCGCCCGGGCCAGGACGTGGGCCAGCGGCAGGAACATCAAAGTGCGCGCCATATCCTTCTGCAGGATCTCCGGCAGGAACGCCACGATGTTCTTGGCCACCAGGGCGAAGTTCCCGTGCGTGATCTCGCACCCTTTGGGTTTGCCCGTGGTGCCCGACGTATATACCAGCGAGGCGAGGTCCGCCAGGCCTGCACGGGTGCGCTGCCGCTCCAGTTCAGCGTCGCTGACTCCGGCGCCTGCAGCGGCGAGGCTGGCAAGGTCGGGGGCCTCGCCGTCGTAATCCATTCGCACCACGTTGACCAGGCGGTCGCTGAGCTCGGCAGAGTCCGCCACCACGCCGGTGACCAGCTGCACCATGGCGCGTTCGCCGGCGAAGACCCGCCGGACCCCGGCGTCGCGGATGATCCACTCCACCTGGCTCGCGGAGGACGTCTCATAGATCGGCACCGTAACGCCGCCGGCGAACCAGATGGCAAAGTCCACCAAGGTCCACTCATAGGAGGTACGGGACATCACGGCCACGGTGTCACCCGGTTCCAGGCCGCCGGCAATGAGCCCCTTGGCCAGCGCGCTGACGTCCTGGAGGAATTTCTGTACGGGAACATCCACCCAGCCGTTGGGGCCCTTCCGGCGGTACAGGGCACGGGCCGGGTTGGCGGCGTGCTGCTCCAGCAGCAGGTCGGTCACGTTGCTGTTGGCGTCCATCTCAACCAGCAGTTCGGTGCTTGCTTCTCTCACAGCAGGTCTCCGTTTCCGCTGCCACGCCGCGGCAGCGGCTCCTTCAGGTCTCTGTTGACATCCTGCCCTAGATCCAGGACGGCATCCACATCCGGACCTTCCAGTCGACGTAGGGGATCACTTCGGCAGTCCAGATCGGGTAGAAAAAGGCCGACAGCAGGACCGCCGCCACAAGGAACAGGACCACCAGGTACAGGCCGGAGCGGCGGCGCCAGGGCGGGTCCGTGGCCCTGCCCAGGACCAACCCGAGGCAGTACGCCAGCGCCAGGACCAGGAACGGCTCGAAGGACACCGCGTAGAAGTAGAACATGGTCCGCTCCGGGTACATGAACCACGGAAGGTAGCCGGCGGCGACACCTGCCAGCACGGCACCCGCGCGCCAGTCCCGGCGTCCGGCCCACCAGAAGAGCAGGACCACCAGCGAGATGGCCGCCGACCACCAGATCAGCGGGTTTCCGACGGACAGAATGGCCGATGTGCACTTCTCCACGTCACAGCCCGGAGTGCCCTGGGGCGGGGATTCATAGAAAAACGACGTGGGCCGTCCCATCACCAGCCAGCTCCAGGCGCTGGCCTGGTAAGGGTGCTCGGCGCTGAGGCCCTGGTGGAACTTGTACGCTTCCAGGTGGTAGTGGACCAGGGAGCGGACGGAGCTGGGGAGCCAGCCCCATTCGGCTGACGGATTGCTTTTCGCCCAATGGCGGAAGTAGGCGTTGTCGGACAGGAACCAGCCCGTCCAGGTGGCGGCGTAGATGAGCCCTGCCACAGGAACCATGCCGAGGAACGCGGGGATCCCGTCCCGGATCACGCCGCCGCTGATCCAGCCGCGGATGCCGGCGACCCGGCGCGCGTTGAGGTCCCACAGCACGGTGAGGATGCCGAATCCGGCGAGGAAGAACAGGCCGGACCACTTGGTTCCCACGGCCAGGCCCATGCAGACGCCCGCGGCGACCCGCCACCAGCGCACGCCCAGCCACGGCCCGGACAGCAGCGCACCTTCCGGCGGCTGCCCACCGTTGGCGGCAGCGGCCCGGGCCAGCCGTGCGGCAAGCCGGCGGCGTCCGTCGTCGCGGTCCATCAGCAGGGCGCCGAAGGCGGCAAGGATCCAGAACGTGAGGAAGATGTCCAGCAGCGAGGTCCGGGACATCACCAGGTGATGGCCGTCGACGGCGAGGAGCAGCCCGGCGGCGCCGGCCAGCGGAAGCGAGCGGAACAGTTTCAGTGCGACCAGGGAGACCAGCAGGACGGTGAGGGTGCCGGTGAGGGCTGCGGCGAAGCGCCAGCCGAACGGGTTCTCCGGTCCGAACAGCCACATGCCCGCGGCGATCATCCATTTGCCTACCGGCGGGTGGACCACATACTCGGGGGTGCCCAGCAGGACGTCGGGATTGCCGGTGTTGAAGGCATCATTCGCTTTGTCCGGCCAGCTGCGTTCGTAGCCGCTGATGAGGTAGGAGTAGGCATCCTTGACGTAGTACGTCTCGTCGAACACCAGCTTGTGCGGAACCTCGAGGCGGATGAACCGGAGGAGGCCGCCAATGACCGCCGTCAGGACCGGAACCAGGACGAACCAAAGACGGAGCGACGGCGGGTAGTCACGCCACGAGGTACCGGTACCAATCAGCCTTGCCCGCAGCGCCTCGACGGTGAACGCCTCATCCGGCCGGCTGATCCAGGACTGGGCAGCCTTCCCGTGAGGCTCCACCGCTGTGGCGCCTGCTGAAGGGGATGCCGCCAGGCTGCGTTTCCAGGCCCCGGCGGGCCGCGTCGAGGTCTGCGTCACGAGCCCCATGGTACCTTTTGCGGCTGGAAGACCCGGCAGCAGTAGGCTTGGTGGGTGGACCCGAACCCCAGCCCCCTCCCCGAGCCCGCCCCTTCGACTGCGGGGCGGATCGTCCTTGCCGCCACACCGATCGGGAACACCGGCGACGCCTCCGCCCGGCTCGTGGAACTGCTGGGCACGGCAGACATCGTCGCCGCCGAGGACACCCGGCGGCTCCACCGCCTGGTCCAGAGCCTGGGCGTTACCGTGGCCGGCCGCGTCATCAGCTACCACGAACACAACGAGGCCACCCGGACGGCCGAACTCCTTGACCACGTGCGTGCCGGCGGCACGCTCCTCATGGTGACCGACGCCGGGATGCCTGCGGTTTCGGATCCCGGTTTCCGGCTGGTTGAGGGCGCCATTGCGGCGGGGCTTACCGTCACCGCCGTCCCCGGCCCCTCAGCCGTGCTCACGGCACTGGCGCTGTCCGGCCTGCCGACGGACCGGTTCTGCTTCGAAGGGTTCCTTCCCCGCAAAGCCGGCGAAAGGGCCTCCCGCCTCGCCGATCTCGCGGGGGAGCGGCGCACCATGGTCTTCTTCGAAGCTCCGCACCGGTTGGAAGCCATGCTGCGGGCCCTGCGGGAGCGCTTCGGCCCTGACCGTCCCATCGCCGTCTGCCGGGAGCTGACCAAGACGTACGAGGAAGTCATCCGCGGCACTGTAGGCGAACTCCTCACTTGGGCTGAGGAGAATGAGGTGCGCGGCGAGATCGCCGTGGTGCTCGGCGGTGCGCCGGAACAGGCACCCGGAACCCCGGAAGACCACGTCGCGGCAGTCAACGAGCTGGTGAACCAGGGCATCCGGTTGAAGGAGGCTGTAGCCGCCGTTGCCGATGACGCGCGCGTGAGCAAGCGAGAACTGTATTCGGCTGTGCTCGCCGCCCGGTAAACTCCGCAGGGGCCTTCGGATTCCTGTGCAGCTGCACAGCAAAGCTGCGATTCTGCAGTGCGCAACGGCGTAGACCCTGGCGGTGCCCCGCAGTAGTCTGGCTGTTAATCAGCCCCATGATCCCGGTCACTCCGTACCGCGGGGGCGGGCTGCCACAACCCTACTGACGAGGGAGTCATCGTGACTGTCACTGCACAGCCGGCCGTTACCGCCGAGCGCGAAACCCGGCTTTTGGCCTCCGTTCCCACCGGGCTGCTCATCAACGGTGAGTGGCGCGACGCCGCCTCGGGCAAGACGTTCGACGTCGAGGATCCCGCTACCGGGAAGGTGCTGCTGAGCATTGCCGACGCCGGCCCCGAGGACGGTGCGGCCGCCCTGGACGCCGCCGCCGCTGCCCAGGAATCCTGGGCGAAGGTGCCGCCCCGGGAACGCGGCGAAATCCTGCGCCGTGCCTTCGACATGGTGACCGAACGGGCAGAAGACTTCGCCCTCCTGATGACTTTGGAAATGGGCAAGCCGCTGGCCGAGGCCCGCGGTGAAGTGACCTACGGCGCCGAGTTCCTGCGCTGGTTCTCCGAAGAAGCAGTCCGCGCCTTTGGCCGCTATTCCGTCTCACCCGATGGCAAGTCCCGGCTCCTGGTGGCCAAGAAGCCGGTGGGTCCCTGCCTGCTGATCACACCGTGGAACTTCCCGCTGGCCATGGCCACCCGCAAGATCGCCCCGGCCGTCGCCGCGGGCTGCACGATGGTGTTGAAGTCTGCGAACCTGACGCCCCTGACGTCCCAGCTGTTCGCGGCCGTCATGCAGGAAGCCGGCCTCCCGGCCGGTGTCCTTAACGTCATCCCCACGTCCACGGCAGGGGCCACCACCGGGCCCCTGATTAAGGACTCCCGGCTGCGCAAGTTCTCCTTCACCGGCTCCACCGAAGTGGGACGGCGACTGCTGGCCGATGCGTCCGAAAACGTGCTGCGGACTTCCATGGAGCTCGGCGGCAACGCCCCGTTCCTGGTGTTCGAGGACGCCGACCTGGACGCCGCTGTCACCGGTGCCATGGCAGCCAAGCTGCGGAACATGGGCGAGGCCTGCACGGCGGCCAACCGCTTCATCGTCCACGAGTCCGTGGCCGGCGAATTCGCCGAGAAGTTCGCCGCGAAGATGAAGGAAATGACCACCGCCCGCGGAACCGAACCCGAATCCAAGGTAGGCCCGCTGATCGACGCCAAGAGCCGTGACAAGGTCCACGAACTGGTGTCCGATGCCCTGTCCTCCGGCGCCAAGGCAGTCCTGGGCGGTGCACCGGTGGAGGGGCCGGGCTACTTCTACCAGCCCACCATCCTGTCCGGCGTCGCCGAGGGGAGCCGTATCCTTTCCGAGGAAATCTTTGGCCCTGTTGCCCCGATCATCACCTTCAGCAGCGAAGACGAGGCAGTGCGGCTGGCGAACAACACCGAATACGGCCTGGTGGCCTACGTGTTCACCAAGGACATCAACCGCGGCATCCGGATGGGTGAAAAGCTTGAAACGGGCATGCTCGGCCTGAACGCCGGTGTCATCTCCAACGCGGCCGCACCCTTCGGCGGCGTCAAGCAGTCGGGCCTGGGACGTGAAGGCGGCCTCGAAGGCATCGAGGAATACCTCTACACCCAGTACATCGGCATCGCCGACCCCTACGCCGGCTAGCACCCGGCCCGCCGGCAACCGCAGGCAAACCGCAAAGTGCCGCCCGGAGTTTTCCCGGGCGGCACTTTCGTGTCACCGTCCGCCTGCCCCGCGGCCGCCGTCGTGCCTGTCCAGGTTCGCCGGCCCTCCCGTGGCCACGGGCCGGACCGAAGCGCCGGTGGCGGCAGAAGTGCCGCGCCCGGACCGGAAACGCCCCGCCGCGTGCCCGGCAGCGCGCAGGGCCCTGCCGGCCGCGCGGAACGGCCAACGGAGCAGCAGGCCCAGCCGCCGGGTGACCGACGCGGGAAGCCACGTCGCGGCCAGGCGCCTGGGCAGTGTGGCATTGGCCCGCAGTGATGCTTCCACAGCGGCAACCCCGCCGGCGATGTCCGCACCTGCCGTACGGACGCGGAGGCTGGTCCCTTGGGAACTGCCGGCGCTCTGGGCGCCGCCGCCGGGTCGGCCGTACCGGTAGTGCTCGAACGCGGAGGTGAGTGAGGCAACTGCGTCGTGCGCGTCCTTGTCCATGCCGCCCGGCTCGCCCAGCAGCTTTTCCCTGAATCGTGCGGAATAGGCCCTGGGCGTTTCGCTGTCGGCGGCGGGTAGGCCGTAATCGGTGCCAAGGTCCCTGAACTCATCCCACGCCTGTGGGACAGCCTGTTCGGGGCGCTTTGGCCGCAGCCTGCGGGACCGGGTGCCCGCGCGAACCAGGTGCGGGGCGGCCGCCAGAAGCACCAGTGCCGCAACTCCGGCCGCGCCAATGAGCCAGGGCATCAATTCGGGGCCGCCACCGGTGCTGTTGCCGGCGCCCGGAGCAGCCTGGGCTGTGGCGCTGGGCGTTGGCGTTGGCACCGGGGCGCTATCGGGGACGAGCCCGTCGTTGTTGCCCAGGGAGTCCGGGACCGATGGTGCTGACGCTTCAGTGGCGTAATCCGGGACCACTCCCCGGGATGGCGTCGGTTCGAAGGGCACCCATCCCAGGCCCTGGAAGTACAGTTCCGGCCAGGCGTGGGCGTCGCGGGCGTCTGCCTCGTATTCCGGGAGGGCACCCTGGCCGGCCACCGTTACCGTGGCCCCGGTCAACCTTCCGGGGGCATACCCCACCGCGATCCGGCTGGGAATTCCTTCAAGCCTGGCCATCACCGCCATCGCCGAGGCGTAGTGGATGCAGTAGCCGCTCTTTTGCTGCAGGAAGTCCGCCAGGACGGAGAGGCCGTTGCCGTCGTACCCGCCCTGCACCGGCGCCTGCAGAGAGTAGGTGAACTCGGACGAGCGGAGGTACTTCTGGATGGACATGGCCTTTTGGAAGGGTGTTCCCGCCGTGCCGGCGACCGCTTGTGCCGTGGTTTTGACGATGTCCGGGACGTTGCCCGGGATCCGGGAGAAGATATCCGGGATGCCGCGGGCCGGCCCTGTGGACTGCGCCAGGAGCGCCGACGAGAGCCTGGGCACTGCCGAGGTCACCAGGTATTCCTGCCGCCGGGTGGTGGTGTCGGTGCCCTTGATGCTCAGGGTGGCGGGATCCCAGGTCCATTGGCCGCCCAGGCCGCGCACGGTTTCGGGCGCGTAGGGGACCGGCAGGTAGGGGCTGGTGAAGGACCCGGCGTCGACGGCAGTGACCAGCCGTACCTGCTCGTCGGCCAGGACTGCGTAACCGGGGTCGATCCTGCCATCAAGGGGTACCCGGGATGCGGTGCGGTCGTCCGGTCCCCACGAATCGCCGTCGAAGTTGTCCACTGTGACGGACCTCAGGTAGAGGGGATTAGGCGAGTTCGTGGCATAGGTGATCCTGCCGCTGCCATCGGGGGCGCGGAGGCTGTTGCCCAGCGTGATCATCGGATTGAGGCCGGTGGCAGAACTCCACGGGTTGAGCCTCGACCCCTGGGGGAAAGTGCCGCTGTCGAAGCCGGGAATGGCCACGGGCAGCACCAGTGCGGCCGCCAGTGCCACGGCGCCGGTCAGTACGGCGCGCCGCACCAGGCCGGGGCTGCGCGCGGAACCGCCCTGCAACCGTCCGTCCGGGGCGAACCACTGGCTGCAGCCCAGGATGAGCAGGTATCCCGCTGCCGTGGCAGCAAAACTCCATACCCCTATGCTTTGGGGTTTGATCATCGCCGGCACCACCAGTAAGGCCAACAACCCGGTGCCTGAGGCGGCCGGCATGCCCAGTGGGACCGCAAGCGCGTCGACCAGGATGACTGCCAGGCCCAGCACGGCACAGACCACCATGACGATCCCGGCGTTGGGCGCCACCGGCGCGGTCTCCGACAGCACCGTCTCGCTGGCCCGCCGGACCAGCCGGTCCAGCTCGGGAAGGGTGGCGCCGGTGGGGACCACCCAGAGGAAACTGGAACTGCGGAAGAACGTCAGCGTCAGGACAGCGGCCAGTACCACGAATCCACCCGCGGTGACCAGCAGGGGCTGGGCGCGGAGGGAACGCAGCGCGGCCAGGGTGAGCGCCACCGCCAGCACGGTGGTCATCGCCGGCCAGAACCAGTTCCAGCCGCGGAGTACGCCGTTCAGGGACAGGGCCGCGCCGCAGACAGCCACTGCGATGGCCGCCGCCATGGCCCAGGGATAAACGCCCGGCCGTGTCCGGCCGGCGGGTGGATCGGGCTGCGCCTGCTGCCCGGCGCCTCTTGCCCGCGCCGGTGCCATGGTCATCGTGCCACCCCCGCTCCGCGCCCTGCCTCCGGTGCCGGACGCGTCGGCAGGGCAAGGTCCTGGTCGAACCCGCCCCACACAGCAGCCAGCTGCGCCTTTGGCGCCACGGCCACTGCCCGCCACCCGGCCTGCCGAAGCACCTCGAGGACTTCCTGGTATTCCGCGGGCCGTTCCACTGCCACCAAAGCCATGGCGTTGGTGGCGGAGGCGGCAGCAGGCGCCAGCGCTGCGGCCTCCTGTGCAGTGATGCGTCCCAGCACTGCGATCAGGGGTCCCCGCATCCGGTGTGCGGAGATCTTGTCCATCAGGTGGTCATCGAATGCCGGGGGCTCCTGCTCATTGCCTGCCGATGTCCGGGTCCCTGTTGCCACCTCCGCCTGCGGGTTCCGGCCCGTCATGTCCCGAAGGACGCCGTCCCGCCGCGGGCGGGTTGTTCCGGACAGGTGGATTGCGGCCAGGCTTTCGGCAATGGACTGCAGACCTGAGGTCCCGCTGAATTCTTCCGCTCCCGGGTCAGGGGAAGACGGCGAGTGGAGGAATGCCGGGTTTCCGCCGGTGTCCAGCAGCCGCAGGCTGTAGTTTCGCTCCGCGAGGTGTGCACTGATGGACATGGCGGCAACGACTGCCCACTCGAACGTCCCGCTGGTGGCCAGCGCATGCCCGTCCTGGCCGGGAAGGCCAGGCATTGCCGTTCCGGGACCCCCGGCAAACGCGCCGGAACGGTGGTCAAGGATGATGGTGGCCTCCGGAGTGGTGACCGATTCCTCCTGCCGGACCATCAGGGCCCCGTGCCTGGCGGTAGCGGCCCAATGGACCCTCCGCATCGGGTCGCCGTGCCGGTACTCACGGGTCATGACATCGTCATCGCTGGGGTTTGCCCGGACACGGGTGGCGGTGACTCCATCGTTGCCGCGCGCACCGGCCAGCAGCGTGGCAGGAAGGGCGACGGCGGCAGGCGTCACGGTGAGGACGTCGCCGTCGTCGATCGCCTGGCGGTGCAGCGCGAGTCCGAAGGGATCGGTGAACTCGGCGGTGACCGGCCCGATTCGAAACTGGCCGCGGTGCCGTGAGGTGAGGTGGTACTCATAGCGGCTGGTGCCGCCGGTGGCGGAACGGGACGGGAACCGGAAAGCCGGTGCGTGGCCGAACTGTGCCGGCAGCCGCTCCTCCATGGCGACTCGGCCGCTGCCCGGGCCGGACCGGGCGACGGCAAGGTGGACTGCCGCCGGGGCCGAGGTCTCCACCGGGGAAGGATTGAACTCGCGGTAGACCCGGAACCGGGGTTTGACCAGCCGGACGCCGGCAAGGCAGACGAGTGGAAGCACCAGCAGGAGTAACGCCAGCGTCAGGAGGTCCCGGCGCCCCATGACCTGAGCCGCGGCGAGCGTGAAGGCTCCGGCGGCGAGCATGCCCCACCCGCGCCTGGTGAACAGGTGCCGCGGAAGCTTGTCCAGCAGGGCCATGCTGGTTTCCTAGCGGTTCCTGCTGCCGGCGGCAGCAGCCCTGCCCGGTTGGCCGGGCTGCTCTTGCGGAACGGGCAGCCGGGACAGGATGCCCCGCAGGACACTGTGCGGCGTCTCGCCTGCGCCCGCGGCCTTCCGGTCAAGGATGATGCGGTGTGCCAGGACGGCTTCGGCCACGTCCCTCACGTCGTCCGGCAGAACGAAGTCGCGTCCGTCCAGCGCGGCCGTGGCCTTGGCGGCACGCAGCAGTTGCAGCAGGGAACGGGGGCTGGCGCCCAGCCGCAGCAGCGGGCTTTCCCTGGTGGCCCTGCCCAATGACACCATGTATTCCTTCAGCGATTCGGAAACGAAGACCTGCTGGACGGCAGCGGTCATGCCTGCAACATCCGACGCGGTGACCACGGGGGAGACGTGGGCCAGCGGCGAGACTGCCTGGTGGGTTTCCAGCATCTCGATCTCCGCGTCCTTGTCCGGATACCCCATGGAAATGCGGGCCATGAACCGGTCCCGCTGGGCTTCCGGCAGGGGATATGTCCCCTCCATCTCGATGGGGTTCTGGGTGGCAACCACCATGAACGGCTCATCGAGCTTGTAGGTGTTGCCGTCCACCGTGACCTGGTGCTCCTCCATGCACTCAAGGAGGGCCGACTGTGTCTTGGCGGAGGCGCGGTTGATTTCGTCGCCGATGACGATGTTTGCGAACACCGCGCCCGGCCGGAATTCAAAGAGCCTCGAGGCTTGGTTGTAGATGGACACCCCGGTGACGTCCGAGGGCAGCAGGTCGGGCGTGAACTGGATGCGGCTGACGGTGCAGTCGATGGTCCGGGCGAGGGTCTTTGCCAGCAGCGTTTTGCCGACGCCGGGCACATCCTCCACCAGCAGGTGGCCCTGCGCGAGGAGCACGGTAAGCGCCAGCTTGGCGGCCTCGGACTTGCCGTCAATGACCGTGTTGACGGTGGTCAGGATGCGCTGCGCCGCCTCGTGGAAGGACTCCGGGTCCGTGGCCGGCGGCCGGTGCCCGTTCAGGTGGCTGACGGAATCAGGCACGCCGGCCAGGTTGAGGTTCGCTGCGCTTCCACTGGTGGCGGTGCGTCGGTGCGGTTCCATCGGCAACCTTTCAGCCCGGGTTTCACCTGGACGGGACAGCAAGCCTGCCTTCGCCCCTCGGTGGGCGTACGCGTGTGTTCGTTCCAGACTACTAACACAACTGCCGCGGCTGACAGAGAGTTCCGGCAAATATGGGGGTGTCCGCCGCGGCTAGGCTGGATGGATGTGCAATTCGTCGATTCCTGCCGCCTACCGGCTGCCCGCCACGGACGGAACTCCGGCCACGGAAGCCGGGCGCCGCAAGGACTTCCCGCCGGCGCCGGAGCCACTGCCCGTGCCGGTCATGGACAACCACACCCACCTGGACTTTCCGGAAGGAAAGGCGCCTGTGGGGATCAAGGCTGCGCTCGATGCGGCAGCGGCTGTGGGGGTCCAGGGTGCCGTGCAGGTGGGCTGCGACCTGGAGTCCTCGCGGTTCACCGTGGAAGCAGTGGACCAGGACGTCCGGCTCCTGGGGGCTGTAGCCCTGCATCCCAACGACGCTCCGCGTTACGCCGCCGACGTGGGGCTGGAAGACGCCCTCGCCGAAATCGAACGCCTGGCCGCGCATCCGCGGATCCGTGCCATCGGCGAAACGGGACTGGACTTCTACCGCACCGAGGGGGAGGGGCTTCGGCACCAGGAATACTCGTTCCGGCGCCACATAGACATCGCCAAACGTCTCGACCTCACCCTGCAGATCCATGACCGTGACGCGCACAGCGACGTGGTGCGGGTGCTGCAGGAAGAGGGAGCCCCGGAACGGGTAGTGTTCCACTGCTTCTCCGGTGACGAGGAACTGGCCAGGACCTGCAACGAGCAGGGGTGGTGGATGTCCTTTGCGGGCACGCTGACATTCAAGAACGCGGCGAATCTCCGTGCCGCGCTTGCCGTGGCAGACCGGCAACTCATCATGGTGGAAACCGACGCCCCGTTCCTGACCCCGCACCCGCACAGGGGGCGCCCTAACGCCAGCTACATGGTCCCGTACACGGTACGCGCCATGGCAGAATTGACAGGCTCCGATCTGGCTGGCCTCTGCACCGCAATCAGCGAAAATACCGTGAGCGCATACGGATCCTGGGCCTGACGGGCGCGCCGGATCCGTCTTCCGGCCGCATACCTGGTATGCACAAATGTTGGCCCCTTTATAACGCTACGGTTACAGTGGGTAACTATTAGCCGGGGTCGGGGAAGGCCAACGGGTAATTTCACTCCTTTCGCAGCCGGACGGGCCTGTCCAAAAACCGGCCACACCGCTGCCTGGAGTGTGGCCGCGCATCGGTGCCCGGACTGTCCTTCGCAGGCTTGTTCCGGGCATTTTTCTGCGCGTTTCCCCGTGCCCGGATGGACCTAGAGTTACGGGCAATCGTGATCAAGTTCTTCACATCGGACGGCAAGTTCAGCTATATCAAGGTTGGCGCCCAGCTGCTGGTGCTTTGCGGCCTGGTCGCAGGCCTCGTAGCCTTCGTGGGCAATAACAAAACAGTTACGCTCAACGTGGACGGCAAAGCGTCGTCCGTGCAGTCCTTTGGCGGAACAGTGGCACAGGTGGTCAAGAGCGCCAACCTGGACCTGAAGCCCGGCGACCGGGTGTCGCCTTCCCTCGACGCGACCGTCCAGAACGGAACCGTCATCAACATCAACCAGGCCAAAGAGGTCAAGGTCAGCCTTGACGGGGCCGAGAAGACCGTGAACACCACGGCCCAGGACGTTGAAGACCTGGTGACTGAGCTCGGCGTGGCCAGTGCCTCGTCCGTCTCGGCGCCCAAGGATGCCACCCTCTCGCTGGCCGGCTCCTACGTCTCCATCTCCACACCCAAGACCGTCAGCATCGTGGCCGACGGCAAGGTGAACACCGCCACCACCACCGCGCCCACCGTCGGCAAGGTCCTGGAGGACTCGGGCGTTAGCCTCGGCGCCAATGACCGGACCTCCCAGCCGGCCAACGCCAACGTGGTGAACAACATGGTCATCAAGGTCTCCCGTGTAGACACCAGCCGGACCGCCGTCACCAGCGAAGACGTGCCCTTCGAAACGGTTACCGCCGAAAGCGCAGACATGCTCAAGGGCGAAAAGGAAGTGACGCAGGCCGGCGCCGCCGGAAAGCTTGAGCGCACCTTCAAGCTGGTGCTCGTGGACGGACGCGAAGCTTCCCGCACGCTGGTATCCGAGAACGTGGCGGTCCAGCCGGTCACCGAGAAGGTCACCGTTGGCACCAAGGCCAAACCCGCACCCCAGGCCGCTCCGGCCCCCGCCGCTGCAGGCGCCAACTCCGGCGCCGCGGCACCGGCGATGATGAACGAGGCCATGTGGGACAAGATCGCCCAGTGCGAGTCCACCGGGAACTGGAGCATCAATAGCGGCAACGGCTACTACGGTGGCCTGCAGTTCGATATCCAGACCTGGATCGGCGCCGGCGGCGGTGCCTACGCTCCCAACGCCAGCCTGGCCACCAAGGCACAGCAGATCGACATCGCCAACCGCGTTTACGCGCAGCGCGGCCTGTCGCCATGGGGCTGTGGCTGGGCGGCCAGCCGCTGATCCACTGATCAACAGGTAAGCAGAAGCAGCGGCCGGGCCCGGGTACTCCGGGGCCGGCCACTGCCGTTAACCGGGCAAAGCCAAGATGCCGCGCGGGATAGGATACCTAGGTGACTGAACCGACTCCCGCCGTGCCCGCACCATTGTTCGGGGCCTCCGACATCCGCCGGCTGGCAGAGGAGATCGGGGTCAGGCCCACCAAGACGCTGGGCCAGAACTTTGTGATCGACGGCAACACCATCCGCCGGATAGTCGCCGCAGCAGGCGTTGGGCCGGATGAAACGGTCCTTGAGGTGGGACCGGGGCTGGGGTCGCTCACGCTTGGACTGCTGGACGCGGCAGCGGCCGTTGTCGCCGTCGAAATAGATCCTGTCCTTGCCGCAAAGCTCCCCGAAACCGTGAAGGAATGGCGGCCCCAAGCCGCCAATGCCTTCCATCTGGTGCAGGCCGACGCCATGAAGGTCACCGAACTGCCGGTGGAACCAACAGCACTCGTGGCCAACCTGCCGTACAACGTTGCCGTTCCCGTGGTGCTGCACCTCCTGCAGCATTTCCCCAGCCTGCGGCACGGCCTGGTGATGGTGCAGGACGAGGTGGCCGACCGGCTGGCAGCCGGCCCCGGCTCCAAGACCTACGGAGTTCCCTCGGTCAAGGCCGCCTGGTACAGCCAGATGCGCAAAGCGGGCGTGATCGGCATGAACGTGTTCTGGCCGGCACCGAAGATCCATTCCGGGCTGGTGGCCTTCACACGCCGCGAGCCGCCGGTCACCACCGCCACGCGCGAACAGGTGTTTGCCGTGGTGGATGCCGCATTCGCGCAGCGCCGCAAGACCCTCCGGGCCGCCCTCGCCGGCTGGGCCGGGGGAGCGCCGGAAGCGGAGCGCTGCCTGCTCGCCGCCGGCGTGGATCCCACGGCACGCGGCGAGGTCATTGACATTGCCGCGTTCGCCAGGATTGCCGAAGCCAGGGAAAACCGGCCGTGAGCGCGGGACTTGAGAGGGCAGGCAGGGGGCGGTTCGCCGCCAGGACCGTGCGGGTCAAGGCGCCCGGCAAGGTCAACGTTTCCCTGGCGGTAGGTCCGCTCCGGGCGGACGGGTACCACTCGGTGGCCAGCGTCTACCTCGCAGTGTCCCTTTATGAGGAAGTGGCGGCCACCAGCACCGCCGCGCCCGGGATCACCATCAGCCTCAGCCCCGAAAGCACCCTGGACCTCGACGCCGTCGACATCCCCCTGGACAGCAACAACCTGGCCTACAAGGCCGCCGCCATCATGGCCGACGTGTCCGAACACGCCACCGGCGTGCACCTGGAGATCACCAAGCGGGTGCCCGTTGCCGGCGGCATGGGGGGCGGATCCGCCGACGCCGCCGCCACGCTCCTGGCCTGCGATGCGCTCTGGAACAGCGGCCTGTCGCGCGAGGAACTGGCACACCTTGCAGCGGAACTGGGCGCCGACGTTCCCTTCTCGCTCCTGGGTGGAACCGCCGTCGGCCTCGGCCTGGGCGACGAACTGTCCCCGGCCCTGGCCAAAGCGCAGACCCACTGGGTGCTGGTGGTGGCCGACTACGGCCTCTCCACCCCCGAGGTGTACCGCACGCTGGACCGGCTGCGCGATGCCGAAGGGATCGACGCCGGCGAACCCACCAGCGTGGACCCGCAGATCCTGGCGGCGCTTCGGGGCGGCGACGCCGAATCCCTGAGCCGCGTGCTGGTCAACGACCTGCAAAGGGCGTCCATTGAACTGGCGCCTGCGCTGCGCGATACGCTGGGGATGGGTGAATCCCATGGCGCCATCGCGGGCATGGTCTCCGGATCCGGCCCCACCGTGGCGCTCCTGGCAGACGACTCCGTTGCCGCCGAGGCACTGGCTGAGGACCTGCGGCGCCGCGGCCTGACTGCAATCCCCGTCCACGGTCCGGTCCCGGGCGCGCGCATCATCTCCGACACCCACCTTTAACACTTCCAGTCCGGCAGCAGAAAGCAGTTCCCCTTGGCACACCTTCTTGGCGGCGAAAACCTCACGGTTTCCTACGCAACCCGTACCGTCCTGGACGGCATCACCCTGGGGCTGGAGGAAGGCGACCGGATCGGCATGGTGGGCCGCAACGGCGACGGCAAGTCCACCCTGATGCGGCTCCTGGCCCTGCGCTCCACCCCTGACTCCGGCCGGGTCACCAAGCGCGGCGACGTCAACGTGGGCTACCTGGACCAAAGCGACGTGCTCGACGGCGACCTGACGGTGGGTGCCGCCATTGTGGGGGACCAAGCGGACTACGAATGGGCACGCAACCCCCGGATCCGGGAGATCATGGGTGGCCTGGTGTCCGACGTCGACTGGCATGCGAACGTCCACGCCCTCTCGGGTGGGCAGAAGCGGCGGGTGGCGCTGGCCAAACTGCTCATCGAGGACCACGACGTCATCATGCTGGACGAGCCCACCAACCACCTCGACGTCGAGGGGGTTGCCTGGCTGGCCCGGCACCTGAAGACACGGTGGAGGGCCAACCAGGGCGCCTTCCTGGTGGTCACGCACGACCGCTGGTTCCTCGACGAAGTCTGCACCAAGACGTGGGAAGTCCATGACGGGATCGTGGACCCGTTCGAGGGCGGCTACGCCGCGTATGTCCTGGCCCGCGCGGAGCGTGACCGGATGGCGTCCGTGGTGGAAGGCAAGCGCCAGCAGCTGGTCAAGAAGGAGCTTGCCTGGCTCCGCCGCGGTGCCCCGGCCCGCACCGCCAAACCCAAGTTCCGGATCGAGGCGGCCAACGCCCTGATCGCCGACGTTCCCGCGCCGCGCGATTCCATGGCGCTGAACAAGATGGCCACTGCGCGCCAGGGCAAGGATGTCCTGGACCTGGAAAATGTCTCGCTGAACTTCCGGGGCGGCGATGCCGGCCGGAAGCTTTTCGACAACATCACCCTCCGCTTGGCCCCGGGGGAGCGGCTGGGCCTGGTGGGCGTCAACGGTGCCGGCAAGACCACCCTCCTGAAGCTGCTCAACGGCGAGATCACGCCTGACGCCGGCAAGGTGAAGAGGGGAAAGACGGTAGTCACCGCGGTCCTCACCCAGGAAGTCAAGGAGCTCGACGACGTCGCGGACCTGCGCGTCATCGAAGTCATCGAGCGGGAAAAGCGTTCTTTCAACGTCGGCGGCAAGGAATTCAGCGCAGGCCAGCTCGTGGAGCAGCTCGGCTTCACCAACGAGAAGCAGTGGACGCCAGTCAGGGACTTGTCCGGCGGTGAGCGGCGCCGCCTGCAGCTGCTCCGGCTGCTGGTGGGCGAACCCAACGTGCTGATGCTCGATGAGCCCACCAACGACCTCGACACCGACACCCTTGCCGCCGTCGAGGATGTGCTGGACGGCTGGCCCGGAACCCTGGTGGTGGTCAGCCATGACCGCTATCTGCTCGAACGCGTCACCGACCACCAGATGGCACTGCTGGGCGACGGCAAGCTCCGCGGCCTGCCCGGCGGCGTGGACCAGTACCTTGAGTTGCGTGAAGCTGCCCTGGCCGGCTCCACCGTGACCGGTGGCGGAAACCCCGTCACCAGCGCCGGCCAGGCCCAGCAGGCTGGCACGGCCTCCGGCCCTTCGGAAGCCGAAAAGCGCGAGGCCCGCAAGGCCCTCAACAGGATCGAGCGCCAGCTCAAAAAGCTCGACCAGCAGGAAAAGAAACTCCACGACGACATGGTCAAGAGCACGGAGAAGTCCGACTTCGACGCCCTCGCCAAACAGAACAGCGACCTGAAAGACCTGGCCGAGGAAAAGGACGCCCTGGAAATGGAGTGGCTGGAGTCCTCAGAACTCCTGGGCGACTGACAAAGGCGACGCCGGCACATGGGAGTGGGGCGGCTGTCCGGCAGCGTGCGTCAAAGCGACGAAGGAGCAGCACGCAGAGGACAGGTGCCCCGCGCCCGAAGGCGACCACGGCTAAGGTTCAGACTGCAGCTCAGGGTCTTTCTTGAGGCCGGTCAGGCCGTTCCAGGCGAGGTTGACCAGATGCGCTGCGACGGTGTTCTTGTCCGGCTGGCGGCTGTCCTGCCACCATTGGCCGGTCATTGCCACCATACCGACGAGCATTTGCGCGTACATGGCGCCGTCCTCGCCGCTAAGCCCGCGGCGCGAGAATTCGTCGGAGAGGATGTGTTCCACGCGGGCGGTGACGTGGGAGAGCAGGGTGGAGAAGGCACCTTCGGGCTGGGACGGGGGAGCGTCGCGCATGAGGATCCGGAAGCCTTCGGTGCGTTCCTCGATGTAGGTGAGCAGCGCGAGCGCGGCGCGTTCGACGAGAACGCGGGGCTTGGCTTCCTCGGTGAGGGCCGCGTTGATCGCGTCCAGGAGGATATGGAACTCGCGGTCCACCACCTCGGTGTACAGCCCTTCCTTGGAACCGAAGTGCTCGTAGATGACTGGTTTGGACACGCCTGCGCAGGCGGCGATTTCCTCGATGGTGGTGCCGTCCAGCCCGCGGACGGCGAAAAGGCCGCGGCCGACGTCGATCAGCTGGGTCCGGCGCTGCAGGCCAGTCATCCGCGTCCGCGGAAGGTTGTTGCTCACCGTCCCATCATGCCCCACCGCCGCCGGGCGAATTCGGCCGGACCGGCAGGGTGGAAGGCGCCGTGTCGCGCGGCGCCCTGAACCCATGGCAAAATAGGGACTTGTGCCCGGGCCTTGAGTCTTTTGGCACGGTCCGCTCTGGTGTAACGGCAGCACCCCGGCCTTTGGAGCCGTGGAGTATAGGTTCGAATCCTATGGGCGGAACTGCTGCGCAAGGAGCGATCATGAGGATGGCACCCGGTGTCCGGCGGCCAGGGCCGCTGGAGCACGCAAAGCGCCAGCACAACCAAGCAAGGAGAGCCCGAACGTGATCCCCGAGAATGCCGGTCCGGCCGCTGTAATCGTTCTGGCAGCAGGTGCCGGCACCCGGATGAAATCGCGTACTCCGAAGATCCTGCACGAGATCGGCGGCCTCTCCATGGTGGGCCACGCCCTCCGTGCTGCCCGCAGCATCAATCCACAGCGGCTTGCCATCGTGGTGCGCCACGAACGCGACCTGGTGGAGGGCCACGTGGCCGCGCTCGACCCGCAGGCCCTCATCGTGGACCAGGACGACGTCCCGGGCACCGGCCGTGCCGTTGAAGCCGCACTCGAGGCGCTGGACGCCGGGCAGGCCCTGGCGGGAACCGTCGTGGTCACGTATGGCGACGTGCCCCTGCTTTCCGGGGAACTGCTGACCGAGCTCGTCGCCACCCACGAGTTCGAGGGCAATGCCGTCACGGTTCTCACGGCAGTCCTCGACGACGCCACCGGCTACGGCCGCATCCTCCGCGGCGAGGATGGTTCCGTCACCGGCATCCGCGAACACAAGGATTCCTCCGAGGCCGAAAAACTGATCCGCGAAGTCAACTCCGGCATCTACGCCTTCGATGCCGCTGTGCTCCGCGACGCGCTGGGCAAGGTCACCACCGACAACGCACAGGGCGAGAAATACCTCACCGACGTGCTGGGACTGGCCCGGGAGGCAGGCGGCCGCGTCGCCGCCGTCGTCACGGCCGACCGCTGGCAGGTGGAGGGCGCGAATGACCGCGTCCAGCTCGCCGCCCTCGGTGCCGAACTGAACCGCCGCACCGTGGAAGCCTGGATGCGGGCCGGCGTCACCGTGGTCGACCCGGCCACCACCTGGATCGACTCCTCCGTCACCCTCGACGAGGACGTCCGCCTCCTGCCCAACACCCAGCTGCACGGCGCCACTACCGTGGCGAGGGACGCCGTCGTGGGCCCCGATACCACCCTGACCGACGTCACCGTAGGCGAGGGCGCCACCGTAGCCCGCACCCACGGTTCCGGCTCTGTGATCGGCCCGCGCGCCGCCGTCGGCCCCTTCACCTACCTCCGCCCCGGCACGGTGCTGGGCGAGAAGGGCAAGATCGGCGCGTTCTACGAAACCAAGAACGTCACCATCGGGCGCGGCTCCAAGCTGTCCCACCTGGGCTACGCGGGCGACGCCGAAATCGGCGAGGACACCAACATTGGCTGCGGCAACATCACAGCCAATTACGACGGCGAGAAGAAGCACCGCACGGTGATCGGCTCCGGCGTCCGTACAGGCTCCAACACCGTCTTTGTTGCCCCGGTCACCGTGGGGGACGGCGCCTACAGCGGCGCCGGCGCGGTGATCCGCAAAGACGTTCCGGCCGGAGCGCTTGCGCTGAGCGTCGCTGCCCAGCGCAACGCCGAAGGCTGGGTTCCCGCGCACCGTCCGGGAACCCGCTCCGCCGAACTGGCCCAAGCGGCCACCAATGATTCCTCAAGTACCCCGGCATCTACAGAAGAGGGCAAGTAACAATGAGCGAAATTACGGCGCACGGCGAAAAGAAGCTGGTGCTCGCAACAGGGCGGGCCCATCCGGAGCTGGCCCGGGAAATCGCAAAGGAACTGGGCACTGAGCTCCTTCCCGTTGACGCCTACGACTTCGCCAACGGCGAGATCTACGTCCGTGCGGGGGAGAGCGTGCGCGGCACCGACGCCTTCGTGATCCAGGCGCACCCCGCGCCGCTGAACAACCACCTCATGGAACAGCTGATCATGATCGATTCGCTGAAGCGGGCCTCCGCCAAGCGCATCACCGTGGTGTCGCCGTTCTACCCCTACGCCCGCCAGGACAAGAAGGGCCGGGGCCGCGAGCCCATCTCCGCCCGCCTGGTGGCAGACCTCTACAAGACCGCAGGCGCGGACCGCATCATGAGTGTGGACCTGCACACCTCGCAGATCCAGGGTTTCTTCGACGGCCCCGTCGACCACCTGATGGCCATCCCGCTGCTGGCCGACTACATCCGCACCCGCGTTGAGGCGGACAACATCACCGTTGTCTCCCCGGACACCGGACGCGTGCGCGTGGCCGAACAGTGGGCAGAACGCCTGGGCGGGGCGCCGCTGGCCTTCGTGCACAAGAGCCGCGACCTTACCGTCCCCAACCAGGCCGTCTCCAAGACCGTGGTGGGCCAGATCGAGGGGCGCACCTGCGTCCTGATCGATGACATGATCGACACCGGCGGAACCATCTCCGGCGCTGTCAATGTATTGAAGAACGCGGGCGCCAAGGACGTCATCATCGCGGCCACCCACGCCGTGTTCTCGGATCCGGCCGCACGCCGGCTTGCGGAGTCCGGCGCACGGGAAGTGGTGGTCACCAACACCCTCCCGCTTAACTCGTCCCAGCAGTTCCCGCAGCTGACGGTGCTCTCCATCGCACCGCTGATCGCCCGGGCCATCCGCGAAGTGTTCGACGACGGCTCGGTCACCAGCCTCTTCGACGGCAAGGCCTAAGAGATTCCATAGCAGTGCCGGGCCTGTTGGATTTAAGTTAACGCGCCCGGCACTGGTAGGCTCTTTCCGATACCTTGGCGAGGGAGGGCATAGCCTCCGTTATCGACTGGGTCTGCTGGTCCCTTCATGGGGACTGCCTTCTTGAAGGGCCGCCTTCCGGCCGCCCGGCGTTGAAGGTCACACCAGACCTCCGCCCTTGCTGAACACCGTTTAGTCTTCAAGGAGATTCCATGTCTGAGCAGAAGCTCGCAGCAGAACTGCGCACCGAATTCGGCAAGGGCTACGCCCGCCGCGCCCGCATGAACCACCAGATCCCGGCCGTCATCTACGGCCACGGCGCAGAGCCCATCCACGTCACCCTGCCGGCAAAGGCCACCACCCTGGCCGTCCGCACCCCCAACGCCCTGCTGTCCCTGGACATCAACGGCGAGGGCCACCTGGCCCTGGTCAAGGACGTCCAGCGCGATCCGGTAAAGCAGATCATCGAGCACATCGACCTCCTGACCGTCCGCCAGGGCGAGAAGGTTACCGTTGACGTCCCGGTGCAGGTTGAGGGCGAGACCGCTCCCGGCACCGTTCACAACCTGGAACTGACGGTTGTGTCCCTCGAGGCCGAGGCAACCCACCTGCCCACCGCCATCGAGGTCAGCGTCGAAGGCCGCGCCGCCGGCGAGCACATCCACGCCTCCGACCTGGTCCTCCCGAAGGGCACCACCCTCCTGACCGACGCCGAAGCGCTCGTGGTGAACATCTCCGAGGCAGTCGTCATCGCCGAGGAAGAAGAAACCGAAGCTGCCCCCGAGGGCGAAGCAGGGGAAGCTCCTGCAGCCGAAGAAGCCGCAGCAGAGTAACCACTCCGCAGTTTCCAGCAGTGGCCGGACCCCCAGGGGCCCGGCCACTGCCATGTCAGGCCACCGCCGTATCAGCATGCCCTGTCCGCACGCTTTCCTTCCCGCCCAAGCCGCCCCCATAGGATTGACCCCATGACAGATACCTGGCTGATCGTTGGCCTCGGCAACCCCGGCGCGCAATACCAAGGCAACCGGCACAATGTGGGCCAGATGGTGCTCGACGAACTTGCCGGCCGCATTGGTGCCGGCTTCAAGACGCACAAGGCCCGCGCCCAGGTCCTGGAAGGCCGGCTGGGCATCGGCGGTCCCCGCGTGGTCCTGGCGAAGCCGATGAGCTACATGAATGTCTCCGGCGGCCCCGTCTCCGCCCTGGCCAACTTCTACGGCATTCCAGCCGACCACGTTGTGGCCGTCCATGACGAGATCGACATCCCCTTTAACACCGTCAAACTCAAGCTCGGCGGCGGGGAAGGGGGCCATAACGGCCTCCGGGACATCTCCAAGGCGCTGAGCACCAAGGACTACCTGCGGGTCCGCGTGGGAGTGGGAAGGCCGCCCGGCAGGATGGACACAGCCGACTACGTTTTGCGGGATTTCGGCACCACGGAACAGAAGGAACTGCCGTTCCTGCTGGATGACGCCGCCGACGCCGTGGAGTCCCTGCTCCGTGACGGGCTCACCGCCGCACAGCAAAAGTTCCACCCCGCAAAGTCCGGGTCACGCCAGCCGGAATCGTAAAAGTTCCCTTCGACCCTATTTCCTTGTCTGTGGCAGAGGGTACTCTTCTTCCTATGCGGGGGAGCAAAGGGGCTACATCCCGCTATTGCAGGATGTAGGGGATAAGTTCATGTCAATCGAGCCACTCAGCTGGGGACGTGGGTCAACACCTCAAGGTGACAGGCTGCCCACGCCACCCTCCGCGCCGCCGGAGAGCCAGCAATGGTCGGTGCCTGCACGCAGCGCCAACCTCGACGCCGTCCGCACGGCCCTCACCAGCGAGAATTCCCTCGGCGTTGTCATCACCGGTGCCAGGGGTGTGGGGAAGTCCTCCTTGGCCCGCGCGGCAGTGGCAGACCTCGGGCCGGATATCTGGTCGCTGCAACTGCGGAACGGTCCGTCGGGCTCCACCACCCCGTACGGCTGCCTCTCCTTCCTGCTGGCCCGGCTGCCGCAGGCCTACATGGGCTCGCCCACCGCCATCCTGCGCGGCATCACATCCCTGATCCGCAGCGATGCCGCCGGCAGGCCGTGCATCATTACCCTGGACACCTCCGCCAGCATTGACGACATGAGTGCCGGGATACTGCTGAACGTCCTGCTTACCGGTACCGCCAAGATCATTGCGGTGGCCGCTAACTCCAGCGACCTGCCCGCAGACTTCCACTGGCTGCTGACGGACCGGAAGCTGACCGAGGTGAGGCTCAGCAACCTCAACGAACTGCAGACCCGGCAAGTCCTGCTGTCACTGCTGGGACACCGCGTCGCTTCCTCCCTGGTCAGCACCTACCACCAAATGGTGGGCGGCAACCCCCTGCTGCTGAAGGCGCTGGTCACCGAGCAGCAGCTCTCCGGAAACCTGGTCCTGTCGGACTCAGTTTGGACCCTCCGGGACAAAGTGGTGCTCGACGGCGCTGCCAGCCTGGACGACATCGTCCGGTCCCGCTGGTCACGGGAAACCCCCCGAACCCGCGAAGTCATCGAGATGCTCTCCTGTGCCCGCAGGGTGGAGCTGTCCCGCCTCACCGCGATTTACGGTGCGGATGTCATTGCGGACATGGAGGACGGCGGGCTGCTGGAGATCGACGAGTCCGAACACCGCTGGGTATCCCTGCGGGAGAAATACATCGGGGACGTGGTCAGGACCTGGCTCAGCATTTCCCGGCGCCAGGAGCTTCGAAGCGTGATGCTGGGCGGCGCGGAGCCGGATCCGGCATCCATGACGGTCGAAGAACTGATGTCCTTTGCCGCCTGGACCCATGAATGCGAGGCCGAGCTTAGCCCGGCGCTGGCGCTTGCGGCCGCCCAGGCCGCAGTCCAGCTGTTCGATCCCCGTTTTGCCTTGACCTATGCGGACATGTTGAGGAGGACCGACACGGGGTGGGCGTCGGCGCAGCGCCAAAAGGCATCGGCGTACCTCCAGTTGGACATGCCCGTCCAGGCCCTTGCAGCCCTGGACGACATCTCGCAGCCTGAACTCGACGCCCTGGACCCCGAGGAGTACGCCCAGGTAGTAGCCGCCAAAGCGCGCGTCATGCTTTCGATCCCGGAACAGGCGGGCAAAGTGCCGGAACTCCTCGCCGCCGCCCGCGAACGCCTGCAACAGGCAGCCAAGAATTCTTCCTGGCCTGCGCCCGCCGTGATCGCAGCCAACCGGATCTCGCTGGGCGAATTCGAGTACCAGGCCCATGCCGGTGATTTTGCCGCCATGATTCCGGCACTCGAGCGGGCAGCCGACCCCGCTGCCAACCCCGACACGGGATTCCGGCTTCAGTCGGCCATCATCCTGATGACCGCCCTTGCTTTCACGGGCCGCGAGATGGACGCCTTGAGCCTCATGCGCCAACTCGGCGGCCAGCTCACCGATGCCTCGCACATTGTTGGTCTTCGTGAGCGCTACAGCAAGGAGGCATACTTCGTCCTGCTCCTGGCAGGCCAATGGCGGCGCTGCATCGACCTCCTCACTCCCTTCAGCGCGGGACAGCTCCACCGGCTTCCCTTCCGAAGCGCCGCAACTGAGCTGGCGGCCGGCGTGGCCTTTGCCTTCTCCGGCCGCGGCGAGGCTGCCCTGGAGCCGTTGATTTCCGCCACAGCCCAGCTGGAGTTGCAGCCGGTGCAGGCCGCGCTGCGCACCGGCTATGCGGCCACAGCCCTGGCTTATGCCCAGACCGGCAATGCGGGGTTTGCCCGTAAGTACCTCACTAAACTCCAGAAGACCTCCGGCAGGGCCGGCTTCGCCACGGAATGCATCATCGATTTCTGCGCGCTGGTGGCGGGGCGGTGGCTGGGAGACCCGGAGGCGGTGGCAGGCCTGAAGCAAGGAGCCCGGCGGAACCTGGAGGCGGGCCGGCCTACGGTTGCCGGCATCTACCTGCTGGCCGCAACCGTCAATGGCAGCGACGCGGACTTCCGGCTGCTGGAGGAGATTGCCGGCCAACGGCAGGGCCCGCTTGCCGACGTCTCACGGTTGATTGCCGTCGGAAGCAGGACGAAGGACGCCAAGGCACTCCTCTCCGGCGGCGAACTCGCTGCCACGCTCGAACTGGACGCCGTTGAGGCCCGGTGCATGGCACTGGCGGTGGATTTCGCGCGCCAGGACGGGGACGCGCTTTCGGCCAGGACAGCGCAGGCCCGGCTGGACATCCTGGCCGCCACTGTCGCCAATCTGCCCATCGTGCCCAGCAGCGGCAGCCCGCTGCTGACAAGCCGCGAACGGCAAATCGCCAGGATGGCCGGCCGGGGCGCTTCAAACCGTGACATCGCCATGGAAATGGGCGTGTCAGTGCGCACCGTGGAAGGCCACCTGTACCAGGTCTTCACCAAGCTTGGCGTGACTTCAAGGGGTGATCTGACTGGACTCGTCTAATGGCCACAAGCAGGCGGCCGCGCACCGGCTCCTGACCGGCCGGCGGGAGCCGGTGGAGCGCATCTGCGCTATCCTCCGGAACGGCACACATCAGGCCGTCTTCATCATGGCAGGCCCCGGCATAGGCAAGTCGGCCGTGACTGACGCCGTCACGGAACGCCTCGCCGGGACCACGAACATTGTGCGGATCCACGCCAGTTCGGCCCTGGCCGCCGTGCCGTTCGGGGTCCTCACCCCTTACACGGGCGAGCTGACGGCTGAAGAGTCCGTCTCGCCGGTCGCAGTGCTCCGTTCGATGTGGTCCTACTTCGAGAAACTGAAGGCCGGCAGCACGGGATCCGTCCTGATCGCGGTGGACGATGCGCACCACCTCGATGACGCATCTGCCGGCATCCTGGCCGAGGTGATTTCGGCAGGATGGGCCACCGTGGTGGCGGCGGCCAGGCCCCGGCCGGGACTGCCGCAGCCGCTCGACCAGCTCTGGTATGACGGCCTTGCCGAACGTGTCGACCTCCGCCCCCTCAACCGTGAACAAATCGAGGAGGTCCTGGCCCATTCCCTGGACGGGACCGTCCCTGGTGCCACGGTGGACGCCATGTGGAACGCGACCGGCGGCAATCCCCGGATCCTCGATGCCCTGCTCCATGACTCCGCCGAAGCGGGGGTCCTGGTTAAACGCAACGGAATCTGGATGCTCCTGGGCTCCCTCCCCTGCGACGGGGCACGGCTGGCAGCGGTGGTCGCCAAAGACCACCTTCGGCGGCGGCCGGAGGAACAGGAAGCACTAAAGCTCATTGCCCTTGCCGGGCCCGTGGGCAGGAAAGTCATCGAGGACATCAGCGGGGCAGCAGTAGTCCGCTCCCTGCTGGACCAGCAGATGATCATTGAAGCACCCGGTATTCCGGCTGAGCTTTCCATTTGGAACGGGCTCTTCGCCGGCGCCATCAGGCATACCGTTTCGGTCTCCCGCAGCCTGCAGCTGCTGGAGAAGGTCAAGGCGCGCCAGGACCCCACCCTGCTGCAGGGGGAAGGCCGGTTGCGGTCCGTGGAGTGGGCCCTTGAGTGTGGGGTCCGGGTCAGCGACGACGAGATGCTGGCGGCGGCCAGGGACGCCCTGCTTCGGTCCCACAACCACAGCGCACGGACCATTGCGGCCCGGGTCCACAGGCCCCCGCTGGTTCCCCTGGCCCAGGCGGTCCAGGCACGTGCGCTGTACAACGAAGGGGCTTACGCGGAAGCCGCGGCACTGCTTGACGAATGCTGGCTTCCGCTGGCCGAAGACCCGCAGGGCCCGGCCGTTCTGTTGCTCCGGGTTTCGGCGCACCAGGCCATCGGCCACCCTCTGGCAGTGGTGGCGGAAGACGTCGAAAAGCGCGTCGCGGCTGCCGGCAGCAGCGTGAAGGACTGGCAGGAGGAACTCCTGCACCTGCTCCAGCTTGGAGCGGAAGTGGATTTCCAGGCGCTCAATGACCAGGTGGACAGGATCAGGAAGGGCCCCCCGGCAGCCACCGGCGGAGAACCGCTCCGTGTGCTGGCTGAAGGTCTCCTGGCCCATGCCCTCGCCTCGGCCGGACGGCCCGTCCAAGGGCTGGAGGCCGCCCTGCTGGCAGCCTCGGAACTTCCGCCCCTTGAAGGCAGCCTGTTCTTCTTTCCCGAGTTCGTGCTGGGACGGCTCGTTTCCGACTACCTGGCCATGGGTGAATGGGAGTCCGCAGAGCGGGAGATTAACCACTACGCCGCCGGGCATGCCCCGGCCGCGGCCACCTTCAACGGGAGCCTGCAGGTGCTTCAGGGCTACTCGCTGCTGCGGCAGGGGAGGATGGAGCGCGCCTACCAGGTCCTGCTGCCCGCAGTGGAAGCGCTGAGGCTGAACGACCCGCTGCAGCTGTACCGCTTTGGCACAGCCCTGGGGTTTTATGGTGCGGCCCGGCTCGGCGATGCTGGACAGGCCAAACGCCTGGAACAGGACCACAAGGACGCTGCTGCCGGCTGGCCCGCCCATGACCTTTTGGCGGCAGCCTACGTGGCGGCGGCGGGTGAATACCTTGCCCGTGACGGAAAAGGCCTGGCCGCCCTGCAGACGTTGATGACCACCACGGAAGCCTCCGCGCGCACTGGAAACCTCCTTGAGATTCTGGCCATGTGTTGGGACCTCGGGGATCCCTCAGTGGTCCCCATGGTGCAGGCAGCGGCGCGCGGCGTGGAGGGCCGGTGGGCGGAAGCACTGCTGACGCTGGCCACCGCGTGGGAAAACGCCGACGGTGACACCCTCATGGCAACGGCTGCCTCGCTGGAGGAGGCAGGCTTTGTCAACCTGGCCCGCGAAGCCTACGCCCGTGCCAGCACCGTGCTGGAGCAGGCCGGGGAACGCCGCCGGTCCCGGCAGGCCGTTGCCCAGCGCGAGAAGTGCGACCACGAACTGGGCGAGCGGTTCCGGGAAGGACGGTTCATCGCCGCGGCCCCGACAGTCCGCCTTACCCGGAGGGAACAGGACATCGTCGAGCTGGCCGTGCAGGGCCTTACCGACCGGGAGATCGCGCAGCGGCTGATGGTTTCGGTCAGGACGGTGGAAGGCCACCTGTACCGCACCTATGTTAAGCTCGGGGTCCGCAGCCGCGATGAGCTGGAGTCGGCGCTGCCCAAGTAGGTCCCGGCGCCGGGCAGCTGCCGCTCGCGTCCTTGCCCACTGCCCTCCGGCACCCTGCTGCCAGCCCGGCGTCGGACTCCTGCCCCGGCCTGCCCTGCGTCCTGCCCGTCCCGCTGCAGTACCTGGGACCCTGCAGGCGTCATCCGCTGCACGCAGGTGGCTTTGCGGCGCCCCGGTAGTGCAGCCGCCCGGATTCGAGTACACCCTACTCGTGTACAGGGTGGCACTGCGGGATTTACTTAAGGAGGCAAAGCAAAGCGGCAGGCTCGAGGCCGCGGAGCAGCCGACAGGACATTGAGCCCTTTCAATTTCCGGTCCGCGATGGACCGGGCACAGACGGGGCCGGCGACGTCAGAGTCTTCTGAGACCGAGACTCTCCCCCCAGCCGTCGCCGGCCCTCTGTTCCCTCGGCTGAAGCCCGGGGCAGCGGTGGCGGCGGCCCCTCCCGGGCGGCCGCCACAGCCGTGTGTGGGACAATTGGGTGTCAGACATTGACAGCCCAAGGAGTTCGTTTTGGCCTTAGTATCAACGCCAGCCACGCTGGAACGTGCCGTACCTGTCATGGACAACGCCGAGGTGCTGCGAATCCGCAACGACTTCCCGGTCCTCAACCAACTGGTCAACGGACAGCCCCTGGTCTATCTCGACTCGGGCGCCACATCGCAAAACCCCGTGAGCGTGATCGAGGCCGAACAGGAATTCTACGAGCAGCGCAATGCCGCTGTTCACCGTGGCGCCCACCATCTTGCCGTGGAGGCCACCGAAGTATTCGAGGACGCCCGGCAAACCATTGCCGACTTCATCGGTGCGGACTATGCGGAGACGGTTTGGACGTCCAACGCCACAGAAGGACTGAACCTTCTTTCCTATTCACTTTCCACTGCCGGGCTGTGGGCCGCCCAGGGACGCGGTGACCAGGGGCTCAAAGACCTGGCCCTGAACCCGGGCGACGAGATTGTGGTCACCGAAATGGAGCACCACGCCAACCTCATCCCCTGGCAGGAACTGGCGTTCCGGACCGGGGCCACGCTGCGCTACATCCCCATTGACGATCAGGGCAGCCTCCGCATGGACCAGGCTGCGGCAATCATCGGCCCGCGCACCAAGGTCCTGGCTTTCACGCACGCTTCCAATGTCCTGGGGATCATCAACCCGGTTAGGGAACTGACGGCCCTCGGCCACACCGCAGGCGCCCTGGTGGTCCTGGACGCCTGCCAGTCCGCCCCGCACCTGCCCTTGGACGTCAAGGAACTCGGGGTGGACTTTGCGGTGTTCTCCGGCCACAAGATGCTGGCTCCCACGGGGATTGGTGTGCTCTATGGACGGCAGGAACTCCTTGATATTCTGCCGCCGTTCCTGACGGGCGGATCGATGATTACCACCGTCACCATGGAACGGGCCGAGTACCTTCCGGCGCCCCAGCGCTTCGAGGCAGGTACGCAGCGCATTTCCCAGGCAGTGGCCTTGGCCGCCGCTGCCAACTACCTCACTGAAACCGGACTTGACCGGATCCACCGGTGGGAGGCCGAACTGGGCCAGCGCATGGTGGCCGGGCTCGAAGGCATCTCCGGCATCCGGGTCCTGGGCCCCGCCGCCGGGAAGGAACGGATCGGCCTCGCCGCGTTCGACGTCGAGGGTGTCCACGCCCACGACGTGGGGCAGTTCCTGGACTCCCAGGGAATCGCCGTCCGTGTAGGACACCACTGCGCCCAGCCGCTGCACCGCCGGCTCGGACTGACCGCCACCACCCGGGCCAGCGCCTACCTGTACAACACCACTGACGACGTGGACCGCTTCCTTGAAGCCGTTGCCGGCGTCCGGGCCTACTTCCGCGCCTAGCGCAGACCATGAAAGTTGACACATGAGCCTTGACCAGCTGTACCAGCAGATCATCCTGGACCATTCCAAGGCCCGCCACGGCAGCGGGCTCGCCGCCACCGACGCACCCCAGGGCAGCTCCACCGGCCAGTCACACCAGCTCAACCCGGTGTGCGGGGACGAAGTGACCCTCCGGCTTGCCGTCCAGGACGGCAAGGTGGCCCAGATTGCCTGGGACGGGGCCGGCTGCTCCATCTCCATGGCCTCCGCCTCGGTCCTCACCGACCTCGCCGAGGGCATGTCAGTGGCGGAGTTGCATGAGGTTATCGACAGTTTCCGGGAAGTGCTGCGCTCGCGGGGCAAGGTCCATGCCGATCCTGAACTGCTGGGTGATGCGGCAGCGTTCGAAGGAGTGGCCCGCTATGCCGCCCGGGTCAAGTGCGCCATGATTTCCTGGGTCGCCGCCGAGGACGCCCTCAACCAGGCAGCCTGAGCAGCAAAGCAAACAGCCCGGGTCCTCCCTCAGCAGAAGGAAGGCCCGGGCTGTTTCGTGTGCGTGGTCAGCCCAGCAGGCCGAGGACGCCGATCACGGCAGTGGCAAGTCCCAGCACCATCGAGATGCTCACCAGCACCACATGGACGGTCAGGAACTTCGCTGCCTTGCCGGCGGCGTCGCGGGCACGCGGATCCTTCATGACGCGGCGCAGGAACTGCGGCCAGACCACCAGGGACCAGACGCCGGCGACGATGAGGACCAGCGCAGCGAAGACCGGAAGCTGCATGGGCTAGTGGCTTTCCAGCCAGGCCTGGGCCTGTGCGGCCTGCAGGTTCAGTGCCTTGGCCACCATCGGCTCGGCCGCATCGGCGATCTTGCCGCCCAGGAACGGGACGGAGGACTTCACGGCGCCCTCCAGCTCCACTCGGGTTCCGCCGGCGTCGGCCACGAGCCGCTGGACGGCGGTGACATCCACGGGGGCGCCGGCGATCTTCAGCGAGATGTTGCTCTGGCGTGAGCCGTCCGCGGCGGGGGCTTCCCAGTTTTCCACCTGGGTCACCTTGAGGTGCTCACCAACAAACTTGCGGGCGATCTCAGGGAGCCGCGTGGTGGGAAGGGTGCGCACGGACGTGGTGTTGAAGGCTCCTGCAATGTCCCCGTCAAGGGTGAAGGACTCCAGGCTGCCGCCCACCAGCTGGCTGACGTGGCGCTGGAAATCCTCGTTCACCAGCACAGCGGCAACGCTGTCAACGGAGTGCGGAAGGGTGGTGGTTGCGCTCAGCGCCATGGGTCCTCCTGGGACGTGGGGAAAGGATTTACGCCTCCAACATCCTACGGGGTTACCCCGGCCCGGTCCGCATCGGCCAATTTCTGCGCCGCCGCTGTGATGTTCCGTGCCATGGCCGGGAAGATCAGGCTGTGGAAGGGAAGCACGGCCAACCAGTAGAGCCGTCCGCTCAGGCCTTTGGGGAAGAAGATGGCGCGCTGCCGGTACCGGCTGCCGCCGCCGTCGGGCTCCACGGACAGCTCCAGCCATGCCCGTCCCGGTGCCCGCATCTCAGCCCGCAGCCGCAGCAGCTTTCCGCGCTCGATCCGCTCCACCCGCCACCAGTCCACCACTTCTCCGGCTGCCAGCGTGTGGGGGTGCCGGCGGCCCCGCAGCAGCCCGGCGCCGCCCGTGAGCTTGTCCAGCCACCCCCGGACCTGCCAGGCCAGGGGCAGCGAATACCAGCCGTTGCGCCCGCCGATGCCCTCGATAATGGTCCAGACATGTGCCGGGTCCACGTCCCCGTGGAAGGTCCGCTCGTCGATGTACACCTTGTGCCCTGCCCACTCGGGGTCGCTGGGAAGGGGATCGGAGTCGGCGCCGGCGCTGGCCCAGGTGGTTTCCACCTGGCCGTCCCGCTCCTTGCCCAGCGCCAGGGCCACCGCCGTCCGGTAGGGGGTCAGGCCACCGTCGGGCTGTGGAATGTACTGGTCGATGTCATGCTCGTTGGACACCGCGTCATGCTGCAGCGACTGCACCAGGGGCACGGCCATGGAGAGGGGAATGGGGGTGGTCAGCGCCACCCACATGCCTGCCAGCTTGGGCGCCGGGACCGGCAGCGCCAGCACCACCCGGTACGGCAGGCCCGCTTCCGCGGCATACTCCTTCATCATCCCCGCGTAAGTGAGCACCTGCCGGCAGCCGATGTCGAAGGTCCGGTTGATCGGGCCTTCGAGCGAGGCGGCGGACACCAGGTAATACAGCACGTCCCGTACGGCAATGGCCTCGATCCTGTTGCGTACCCAGCTGGGAGCCGGCATCAGCGGCAGCGTTTCGGAGAGGTGGCGGATCATCTCGAAGGAGGCGGAGCCGGACCCGATCACCACCCCGGCCTGGAACACGATGGCGTCCACCGGGCTGTCAAGGAAAACCTTGCCCACTGCTTCCCGCGACCGCATGTGGGTGGAGAGCTTTACATCCTGGGGGTGCAGCCCGCCCAAGTACACGATCCGGCCCACCCCGGCGGCGGCCGCCGCCTCCGCGGCGGTGGCAGCCATCGCCTTTTCCTTCGCTTCGAATCCCGCGCCCGCGGCCATGGAGTGCACCAGGTAATAGAAGACGTCGACGCCGGCCAGGGCTTCGCGGAGGGCATCGCCGTCGTCAAGGCTGCTTTCCACCACCTCCACTTTGTCGCGCCACGGGACCCCGGCGATCTTGTCAGGGGAGCGGACCAGCACCTTCACCTGGTGGCCTGCCTCCAGCAGCCGGGGTACAAGCCGTCCGCCGATGTAGCCGGTGGCACCGGTGACAAGGACGCTCTTTGGTGTTGCGTGCTTGGGTGTTGCCTGGGCATTCATATCGGTCATGCTTGCTCCTGTTCGTCCTGGCACCTGGCGGTCGTGGCCCGATTCGTCCCTGGTGGTTCGGAGCGGCGGCCCCCTCCGGACTGCTGCACCGGCCAAAATACTGTGACCAAAATACCCAGGCCCAAAGCGCCCACGCTACAGCGCCCGTGCCCTGCCACCCTGCATGTATTCCCGCCGGGGTTGGTGCCGCGCTGCCATGTCGTTCCTGCGCGGTAGGCTGGGAGTACCCGGGATTCGCAGCGAATTTCGGGCTTTCGTGTTGCCTGCTTGTCCTTGATGAACACCACAGGAGCTTTCACCATGAGTCTTCCCGGCCAGTCCGCAGCCGGCCCATCCAGCACGGGCACCTCCAGCACTCCTTCGTTGGACGGACTGCGCCGCGCACTTGAGCCGGATACGACCTTCGCGCGCGTCCGCGCCGAGGCCGCCCGGGGCTTTGCCGTCCGCGGCCAGGATTACCAGATCAGTGCTCCGGCCGGCCTGCGCCCGGTGCTGTTGGCCGAGATGGCGGACGGGCTTGCGGCTGCCGCCCAGGCAGAGAACCCGGACGGCGCGGGCCCGGGCGTAGTGCTGGCGGTGACGGCGACAGGCCGCGAGGCAGAAGACCTGTCCGCCGCCCTGCGCGCCTACCTTCCGGTGGATTCCGTGGCGGAGTTCCCCAGCTGGGAGACCCTCCCGCATGAGCGGCTTTCGCCCCGCTCGGACACGGTTGGCCGCCGGCTCTCCGTTCTGCGTCGGCTGGCACATCCGGAAAGCTCGACGGCGGGCCGGCTGCGCGTCGTCGTCGCGCCCGTCCGCGCCGTGGTCCAGCCGGTGGTGGCCGGCCTGGGCGACCTGGTTCCGGTCACGCTGAAGGTGGGCCAGGACGTTCCGTTCACCGACGTGGTGAGGAGCCTGGCCGACGCCGCATACGCCCGGGTGGACATGGTGACCCACCGCGGCGAGTTCGCTGTCCGCGGCGGCATCATCGACGTCTTCCCGCCCACCGAAGACCACCCCATCCGCGTGGAGTTTTTCGGCGACGAGGTGGACCAGATGCGATGGTTTGCCGTCGCCGACCAGCGCTCGCTGTCCGCACCCGGCATCCACCACCCCACGGAACTGCACGCCCCTCCTTGCCGTGAAATCCTCATCACCCCTGCCGTGATGTCCCGCGCCGCCACCCTGAAGTCCCAGCTTCCTGCCGCGGCGGACATGCTGGAGAAGATCGCCGGCGGCATCGCCGTGGAAGGCATGGAATCCCTGGCCCCGGTGCTGGTGGATGCCATGGTGCCGTTCGTGGACCAGCTGCCGGCCGATTCCATCGCCGTGGTGATTGAACCGGAGAAGGTGCGCACCCGCGCCCACGACCTCGCTGCCACCAACGAGGAATTCCTTGAGGCGGCGTGGTCCACGGCGTCCGACGGCGGGGCGGCACCTTTGGACCTCAGCTCCCAGGCCAGCGCGGCGCTTCATTCGGCCAGCTTCCGCTCGCTGGCCGAAACCCGTTCGTCGTCCCTGGCGCACGGGGTGTCCTGGTGGTCCATCACGTCCCTGGCGCAGGACGCGGAGTTGCTGCCCGAGATCGACGTGCTGAATCTGCACGCCCGGGAGCCCCGCGGCTACCAGGGCGATGTGGCGGAAATGATGGATTTCATTGGTTCGCACGTCCGCGACCAGTGGCGGATCGTGGTGGCCACCGAAGGCCCCGGTCCGGCCCAGCGCCTGGCCGAGCTGTTCCACGAAAACGATATCCCCTGTGCCCGGGTGGACAGCCTTGACCACGAACCCCAGCCGGGCATCATCGAGGTGACCACTGCCGCCGTCGGCCGTGGTTTTGTCCTGGACGGGCTCAAGCTGGGCCTGCTCACCGAAGCCGACCTGCTGGGCCGCACCTCCGCCGGGTCCACCAAGGACATGCGGCGGATGCCCTCCAAGCGGCGCAACGCTGTCGACCCACTGCAGTTGGTGGCGGGGGACCATGTGGTGCACGAACAGCACGGCATTGGCCGGTTCGTGGAACTGATCCAGCGCAAGGTTGCCGGCGGTGGCGACGGAGTCCGCGAATACCTGGTGCTGGAGTACGCGCCGGCCAAGCGCGGCGGGCCCGGCGACCGGCTGTTCGTGCCTACGGACCAGCTGGACCAGGTGACCCGTTATGTTGGTGGCGACACCCCGGTGCTGAGCAAGATGGGCGGCGCGGACTGGGCCAGCACCAAGTCAAAGGCCCGCAAGGCCGTCAAGGAGATCGCCGGCGAACTGATCCGGCTGTACTCGGCCCGCATGGCCTCCCGCGGCCACGCTTTCGGCCCCGACACTCCGTGGCAGCGCGAACTGGAGGAAGCGTTCCCCTATGTGGAAACGCCGGACCAGCTGACCACCATCAACGAGGTCAAGGCTGACATGGAGCGGGAGATCCCCATGGACCGGCTGGTGTCCGGCGATGTGGGCTACGGCAAGACCGAGATCGCGGTGCGGGCCGCGTTCAAGGCGGTGCAGGACGGCAAGCAGGTGGCCGTGCTGGTGCCCACCACGTTGCTGGCCCAGCAGCACTACGAAACCTTCACCGAACGGTTCTCCGGCTTCCCCCTGCGGGTGAAGCCGCTGTCCCGGTTCCAGACGGCCAAGGAAGCGAAGGAAACGGCGGAGGGCGTCAAGAGCGGCGCCGTGGACATCGTGATCGGCACGCACCGGCTGCTGGCCAAGGACTTCGAGTTCAAGGACCTGGGCCTGGTGATCGTGGACGAGGAACAGCGGTTCGGCGTTGAGCACAAGGAAGCGCTGAAGAAGATGCGCACCAACGTGGACGTCCTGGCCATGAGCGCCACCCCGATTCCCCGCACCCTGGAAATGTCCCTCACGGGCATCCGCGAAACCTCCACCCTGGCTACTCCGCCGGAGGAGCGGCACCCGGTGCTGACCTACGTGGGCCCGTACACGGACAAGCAGACCTCCGCCGCGATCCGCCGCGAGCTGATGCGCGAAGGCCAGGTGTTCCTGGTGCATAACCGGGTGTCCACTATTGAGCGGACCGCGGCCAAGATCCGCGAACTGGTGCCCGAGGCCCGGGTGGAGGTGGCGCACGGCAAGATGTCCGAGAGCCGCCTGGAGCAAATCATCGTGGACTTCTGGGAGCGGCGCTTCGACGTGCTGGTGTGCACCACCATCATCGAGACCGGCCTGGACATCTCCAACGCCAACACCCTGATCGTGGACGGGGCGGACAAGTACGGCCTGTCCCAGCTCCACCAGCTTCGCGGCCGTGTGGGCCGTGGCCGCGAACGCGCCTATGCGTACTTCCTGTACCCCTCGGAAAAACCCTTGGGCGAGGTGGCGCTGGAACGGCTCAAGGCCGTTGCTGCGCACAACGAACTGGGTGCCGGCATGCAGCTGGCCATGAAGGACCTGGAGATCCGCGGCGCCGGCAACCTGCTGGGCGGTGAACAGTCAGGCCACATCCAAGGGGTGGGCTTCGACCTGTACATCCGCCTGGTGGGCGAAGCCGTGGCGGACTTCCGCGGCGAAGCCGAAGAAAAGGCCGCGGAGATGAAGATCGAGCTGCCGGTCAACGCGCACCTGCCGCACGACTACGTTCCCGGCGAGCGGCTGCGCCTGGAGGCCTACCGGAAACTCGCGGCCGCCCTCACCAACGAGGCCATCGATGAGGTGCAGGCAGAACTCGTGGACCGCTACGGCGAACTTCCGCTGCCGGCCCAGAACCTGGTGGCCGTGGCACGGTTCCGGGTCGGTGCCCGCGAAGCGGGCCTGTCCGACGTTGCGCTCCAGGGCAACTTCATCAAGTTCTCCCCGGCCACGCTGCCGGAGTCCAAGACCTTGCGCCTGAACCGGATGTACCCGGGCTCGCAGTCCAAGCCTGCCCTGGACGCGGTGCTTATTCCGAAGCCCAAGACGGCGCGGATCGGGGGCCGGGACCTGCAGGACGCCGAGATCCTGGAGTGGGCCAACGGCGTGATCCGGAACATCTTCTCCGATGCCCCATTGGCGGTGAGCTAGCACTTGATGGGAGGACACCACGCCGCGTCGGGAGCCGCGGCGTGGGTAGCTGTTGCGTCCACCGGCCCCTACACCCTGGGCTGGTACCCGCTTGATCCCACCGGGATCCTCATCGGCGGCATGACCACTGCCGGCACGGCCCTGGTCTGCGACTGGGACCACCGTTCAAGCACGGTGGCCCATGCACTGCCGCCGCTGTCCAACGCGATAGCGCGCGGCATTGAAAACGCCAGCGGCGGCCACCGGCAGGGCACGCATTCCATTCTGGGGGCGGCGGCGTTCGTATTCCTGGCCGGCCTGGCATCCCAGGTCCACATGGACACCGGCTGGGGCCGACTGTCCGTCGGCGCCGGCCTGCTGTGCATGTTCCTGATCAACATCGCAGCGAAGGCGCTGAAACTCTTTCCCAAAAGCGGCTTTATCTCGAACTGGATCTTCGCGTTGGTCATGGCCGGCCTGGTCACCGTCTACGCGCCGGAGCAGTGGACATGGCTGCCCACCTCGATGCTGATCGGGGTTGTGGTGCACATCGTGGGCGACCTCATCACCACCGGGGGAGTGCCGCTGCTTTGGCCTCTGGTGGTCCGGCCACCCAAAATGCTGCGCCGCATGCCCCTGCTGCGGAACGTATGGCGGGCCAACGGCGCCTTGTCCGTACCCCTCCTGGGGCGGGCGGGTTCCAAGCGGGAGTGGCTGGTGCTGATCCCGGTCAGCGCCTACGCGATGGTGGGCATGACGATGGCCGGGTGGGCCATCGCCCAGCACCACTGGGGCCGTGTGGCCGCTGCGGCGGGTGCTTGGATCAGGCTCTGGTTCTAGCCGCCAAACAGCTGATACTAGAACGGACCCCGGACGATGCGTCCGGGGTCCGTACTGATGTTGCTGCCTGTCCCAACTGGGTGGCAGTACTTGTCGTTATGAAGCCTCAAAACGACAAGTACTGCGAGCTACTTGGGTTAGTGCTCGCCGGCTGAGTCAGAGCGGCCGAAGATGGTCTGCGGCAGCCAGAATGCCAGGGCGAAGAGGACCAGGCAGACGGCCATCGGCCAGGGGTTGCCGAGGCTGAGGAAGGACAGCGAGTAGATGGAGCCCAGGAACAGGGCGAAGCAGATCACGAAGAGGACAATGCTGCCCGCGAGGGTGTTTTCGTTCTGCGGGGTACGGACATGTTCCTGGCTGGATGCCGTGTCCCGGCTGGACGGGTTGATCTGGCTGGACATGTGTTCCTCCTCGGCCCCGCGGGGCTTGGTCTGTGGCGGCTTCCGGTTCCGGTCAGTAGGCGGCTGAACCCTGTTCACCCTTGACAATGGCAATTCCGGAGCTGGCACCAATTCGTGTTGCACCTGCTGCAATCATAGCCTGCGCGTCGGCCAGGGACCGTACGCCACCGGAGGCCTTGACCCCCAGGTCAGGGCCTACTGTCCTGCGCATCAGGGCTACGTCCTCGACGGTGGCGCCGCCGCCGTTGAAGCCCGTGGAGGTTTTCACGAAGTCTGCTCCGCCTTCCACCGCCGCCTGGCAGGCCAGCACCTTTTGCTCGTCCGTCAGGAGGGCAGTTTCGATGATGACCTTCAGGATGGCCCCGCCCGCATGCACGGTCTCGGCCACACCCGCGATGTCGTCGGTCAAGGCACCCTTGTCGTTCGCCCGTGCGGCGGCGATGTTGATCACCATGTCCACCTCATCGGCGCCGTCCAGCACCGCACCGCGGGCTTCGAACGACTTCACGTCCGTGGGTGTGGCCCCCAGGGGGAAGCCCACCACGGAGCAGGTGAGGACGCCCGAGCCCTTGAGCGCCTTGGTAACAGCCTTGACCCAAATCGGGTTCACGCATACGGACTTGAACTTGTACTCGGCCGCCTCTGCACAGACCTTCAGCACGTCAGCTTCCGACGCTTCGGGCTTGAGCAGCGTGTGGTCGATGTAGGAGGCAATGTTCGCGGCCCCGGCCGCCTCAGGGTTGCCTGCGTGCACGGTGGCTTCGTTGCTCATGGTGGTCCTCTCGAAGGGCCTGGCGGCCGGCGTTGACTCGGTTTCGGAAACCATTTTGTCACAGCGGCGCGCACCCAAAGCAGGCCCCAGCATGGAGGCACTGCCGGCAGGTGACCTGTCAGGCAGCCGCCTGCAGGTGACCCCGTCAGGCAGCCGCCTGCAGGTGACCCCGTCAGGCAGCCGCCTGCAGGGCCGGCGCAGCCGAAGCGGCCGACAGCAGTTGCGTTGCACAGGTGCCCGCCGCCGAAGCGGCTGCCACCAGCAGCCCCAGCCGCACGCCGTCGAACGCTGCTGCGTCCCCGATCGCCCAAATCCCCGGCACCGAGGTGCGGTAGTCGCGGCTGATGACGATGCCGCCAGCTGCCGCCGTCTGCAGGCCTGCGCTGGCCGCCAGGCCGTCCCGGGAGACGCGCTCCTCCGCTAAAACGACCAGGTCCCCGGTCATGCTGCTGCCGTCTTCGAAGACCACCGCGGATGCGGATACGCGGGAAGCTGGACCGGACACGACGGCAGGGACGATGGCGGCCGGCCGGGCGGTGGTGCGGATGGGACGTACGCCTTTGGCCCGCAGGACTGCCTCGGCCTGTCCTGCCGCCGCACCGGTCCCGACCAGGATTCCCACGGGGCGCCTGCCCAGCTCCCGGGCCACCTTCTGCACGCCCTTTGCGACGCGTGGTGCGTCGTCGATGGTGGCATAGCTCAGGCACTGCGCGGCACCCTCCACCGGGCTGGCCACGGGGGCTGATCCGGTGGCAATCACCAGCTGGTCGTAGGCGAATTCCATGCCGTCAGCAGTGGCCACGGTGCGGTTGGCAGCGTCGATGTGGCTGGCGGGCTGGCCGAACCGGACGGAGACCTGGGGGAGCATGGCCAGCTCCAGCAGTTCCTCGGGGGCGTCGTCGCGGTTGCTCAGCACGGTGATGGTGCCGGTGAACCGGGCCCGGTCCAGTTGCGCCACCAGGGCCTGGGCAGCGGGTCCGGCACCGGCGATGACGATGCGGGTTGCGGTGGATGAGGACTGGGAGGGTGCCGGAGCGGACATGTGCTGGCCCTTTCGCTGGCGGCCGCCGGGCGGCCGGAACTCTGTGATGAGACCCAGCGTAGGCTTGCGCTTTTTCCGGCAGGTTTCCCCGCAGTTGCTGTTTCAGGGCCCTGTGTTCGCCAGTATTTACCGGCCGGTAACACAACCCGTGACACACCTCTCATCCGGCGGCCGCAGGACACATTCCGCCCCGGCGGCACCCCTCGAAACCGGACTAGATGTACTCAGTCAGTAGGTTGGTTGCACCTGCTGATCGGTGGGTTGCCTCCGAGGCTGCCGTGGGGCCGGTGGTTGTTGTAGAAGTCTAGCCAAGGCTGCAGAGCGTCTGTGCGGGCCTGGTTTGAGGTGAAGGGTTGACGGTAGGCCCAGCCTTCCTGGAGGGTGCGGTTGAAGCGTTCTGCTTTGCCGTTCTGCCAGGGATGGCGGGGTTTGATCAGGATGTGTTTGGCGCCCAGCGCAGTCAGTGCGTCCTGGAAATCTTTCGAGAGCCGGTAGGCGAAGGCATTATCGGTCATGACCCTTTTGACGGGTGCGCCGTGGGCTGCCATGGCTGCCGCGGCCCGGGTAAGGAATCCTGCGCAGGTCGCGCCTTTCTCATCGGGCAGGACCTCGGCGTAGGCGAAGCGGGAGTGGTCATCCACGGCCACGTGGACGTAGTCAAAACCGACCCTTGAGTGGCCTGTTGAATGATTGCGGGCAGACTGATTCGGGTCTGCCCGCCAGCCCCCGCCATCCGGGATTCGGCCCAGTTTCTTGACGTCGATGTGGATCATGTCCCCGGGAGCGTCGCGTTCGTAGCGGCGGTCGGTCGCCCGGGATGCCCGAATCCGTACCCCGGTCACCGGGTCCAGGTCCCACAGTCTGGGCATGCCCGCGCGGGCCAGGATCCGGGAGACCGTCCGGGCGCTCGTGCCGCAGCGCAAGGCCAGGTCCGCAGGTCCCTCGCGGTGCTCGACGCGCTGGGTCAGAACATCCGCAACGACTTCCGCTGAGGTTGCGTTCGGGCACGACCTTGGGCGGGAGCTGCGGTCCTCGAGGCCGGCCCAGCCGTGGGCCCGGTACCTGCTGATCCAACGGTGCGCGCAGGTCCTGGAGATACCCATCTCCTTGGCAACGTGGGCGACGGGACGGCCGGCAAGGATACGCTCGATGATGATCCGTCTACCGTTCGGAGTCAGCCGGGCATTACGGTGGGACATGAAGACCTCTTAGTCGTTGGCTGTGTGTGGTAACCACCAACCTAAGAGGTCTTCACCTATTCACGATGTAACCAACGTCCTGACTCAGTACAACTAGACGCGGATCCGGTACCCGCGCTTGACCACGGTCTCAATAAGCCTGCCGTCCGGCAGCGACGAACGCAGCCTGCTCACCGTCATGTCCAGCGCGTGCACGGATCCCCGGAGTTCCAGCAGGTCGGAGAGCGATTCACGGGACAGGACTGCGCCGCCTGCACCCAGCAGGGCGCGCAGGAGCAGCAGGGGAGCGGGCGCCAGTTCCACCTGCTGGCCGTCGATGCGGAGGCAGCGGCCGCGGAGCTCGATGTTTCCGGAGCGCGTCTCCAGCCGGCGGACGTGGTTCAGCGCAAGGTGCTCGCACACCAGGCGGATGAGGGCGCCCATGCGGAAACGTTCGGGGATCAGCGGTGTGATGCCGGCGTCCAGGAGCGGCTGCGCGGTCACGGGACCCACCACGGCGGTGGTGACGTTCAGTTTCAGGCTCTCCACCAACTGCTTATACAGGCCCATCTCGTGCGCGGTGCTCCACATGGCATCGACAGCGGGGGCGCTGGTGAAGGTCAGGACGTCGAGGTTTCCGCTGCAGGCAGCCTCGATCAAGCGGGGCAGCCGGTCCTCGCCGTCGGGTTTCACCCAGCGGTACGGCGTGACGGTCAGGACCGTGGCGCCGGACATCCGCAGCCGCTCGATCTGCCGCACGTCGGTGTAGCCGTGCAGCTGCATGGCGACAGTCTTGCCGCGGACGCCTTCAGCAAGCAGCATGTCCACCAGGGTGGCGGTGGTTTCGTCGCTGCTGATGCCGACGTCGGCAAGGCCGGCTGCCCGCACGGCACCGCGGGCTTTGGGTCCCCGGACGAACATGCGGCAGTTCCCGAGGGTTTCCAACAGTTCGTCGCCGATGCCAAAGGAGTCCGCGGCCTCGCACCACCGGCGCATTCCGTAAGCGGTGGTGGCGATACAGAGGTCCGGCTTGGCTGCGATGATGGCCCGGGTGTCTTCTATGAGGCGCATGTCCTCCTGGACGGGAGCGATCTTCAGCGCCGGCGCGTGCAGGACTTCGGCGCCGCGGCGTTCCAGGGCCTCAATGAGGTCCCGGGACCGCCGGTCAGAGGTGACGCCGATACGGAACCCCTCCAGCGGCGACTCGGCGGCATCCGGAGCAGCTTCTGCCTGCGTTGGTTCGGCCTGCGTCTGTTCAACCGGTGCAAGTGCAGTCATGGGGGTCAATCCTTTCATGATCCCAGCAGCGAAGCCGCCAACCTGTCCAGGTCGGCGGCGGCGCCGGCGTGCCCGCGGTTGGCCTCAGCCACCCGCACCACCTCGCCGATGACAAGCACTGCAGGGTTGCTGCAGCCGGCAGCAGCGGAGGTGATGGTGCCCAGGTCCGCGACAGTTGTGCGCTGGCCGGGCCGGTAGCCCCGTTCCACGACGGCCATGGGCATGTCCGGCCGCATGCCGGCGCGGCGGAGGCCTGCCGCCAGCTGGTGGAGGGTGCCGATGCCCATAAGCACCACTATTGTGCCGCCCAGGCCAGCCAGGTGCAGGTGCTCCTTCTCGGTGAGCGGGGCATGCCCGGAAACCACGGTGAACAGATGGCTGACTTCCCGGTGGGTCACCGGGATACCTGCCGCGGCGGGCACCGAGATGGCGCTGGTGACGCCGGACACTACCTGGACCTTGACGCCCGCGGCCACGCAGGCGGCCACTTCCTCGCCGCCGCGGCCAAAGACGTAGGGGTCGCCGCCCTTGAGGCGCACCACGTTGTTGCCGGCCAGCGCGCTTTCCACCATCAGTTTTTCGATGTCCGCCTGGCTGACCTTGTGGTGACCCGGCTTCTTGCCGACGTCGACAAGCTCGGCGGAGGTCAGCAGCGGCAGCTCCTGGTACGGGGCCAGGCGGTCATAGAAAACGACGTCGGCGTCCCGGAGCGCCTTGACGGCCGCCACGGTGAGCAGGTCAGGGGTTCCGGGGCCACCGCCCACCAGGGTGACATTGCCTCCGGGCCCTGCGGCGGGCTCCGCGGCAACGGGGACGCCGGCTTCCCGGCAGCGGCCCAACAATGTGCCCCAGCCGGGCTGTCCGTCCGCGACCGCTGCAACCAGGAACAACTGTTCCGGCAGCCGGGTAAGGGCGGCGCTGTGCGGGGTCTCCAGGCGGTGCACGACGGCGCCCGCGGCTTTGTAGCGGCGCACTGCCTGCCGCGCTGCAGTGGCGGTGCCGGCCACCAGGACGTCCCGGCCGGTGAGGTCGATGCTGAGCTGCATGGTTATGCCTCTTTTTCGGTATTGTCCGTGGTTGACGTGCGGACCGGGATGGCGGCTCCGATCAGGACCTTTCCCTTTTCCTCGGGGGTGGCAGGGCGCATCTGGCCGCGCTCGTCCGGGACGAAGGTGATGGAGTCGTCCTTCTGGTCCGGTGCGTTGACGAAGGAGCGGAAGCGGCGCAACCGCTCGGGGTCCTTCAGGGTGTCCGCCCATTCGTCCACGTAGGTGTCCACGTGCCTGGCCATGGCGGACTCAAGGTCGGCGGCGATCCCCAGGGTGTCCTTGACCACCACGTCCTCAACGTGCTTGATGCCGCCGTCGAGCTCCTCCTGCCACCGGGCCGTGCGCTGCAGGCGGTCGGCGGTGCGGATGTAGTACATGAAGTAGCGGTCGATGTACTTGATGAGGGTCTCGTCGTCCAGGTCCTTGGCCAGGAGCTGGGCGTGGGCCGGGGTGGCGCCGCCGTTGCCGCCGACGTACAGGTTCCAGCCGTCGGCCGTGGCGATCACCCCGACGTCCTTGCCGCGGGCCTCGGCGCATTCGCGGGCGCAGCCGGAGACGCCCATTTTGAGCTTGTGGGGGCTGCGCAGGCCGCGGTAGCGCAGTTCCAGCTTGATGGCCATGGCCACCGAATCCTGCACGCCGAAGCGGCACCAGGTGGACCCGACGCAGGACTTAACAGTGCGCAGGCTCTTGCCGTAGGCCTGGCCGGATTCGAAGCCGGCATCCACCAGTTCCTTCCAGATTTCCGGGAGCTGCTCCAGCCGGGCACCGAACATGTCGATCCGCTGGCCGCCGGTGATCTTGGTGTACAGGCCGTACTTCTCGGCGACGGCAGCGATGACGCCCAGCTTCTTCGGGGTGATCTCACCGCCGGCAATGCGCGGGACCACCGAGTAGGTCCCGTCCTTCTGCATGTTGGCCAGGGCACGGTCGTTGGTGTCCTGCAGCGTGCCGCGGCCGGCGTCCAGGACGTAGGCGCTGTTCTGGCTGGCGAGGATGTTCGCGATGGTGGGCTTGCAGATGTCGCAGCCGGCGCCGGTACCGTACTTGGCCATGATCTCCTCGAAGGAGGTCAGTTCCAGGACCCGGATGGCGTCGAACAGCTCTTGGCGGGACAACTCGATGTGCTCGCACAGGGCCTTGGACACCTCGACGCCGGACTTGGTCAGCTCGGTTTCCAGCAGTTTCTTCAGCATTGGCACGCAGGAACCGCACTGGGTTCCGGCGCGGGTGCAGCCCTTGAGTTCGCCGAGTTCCTGGACCGGCGCATTCCCCTCACACGCTCCGCAGCCGTTGATGGTGTCCCGGATGGTCCCGGCGGTGACGTTATTGCAGGAGCAGAGGGTGGCGTCGTCGGGGAGTTCGGTTTCGGGAGCTTCTCCGCCGCCTGCCGCGGAGAGGAAAGCGCCGGGCTCGGCGGGAAGTTCACGGCCCAGGAGCGGACGCAGGCTCATGTACGGTGAGGCGTCACCCACGAAGATGCCGCCCAGCAGGGTCTTGGCGTCGTCAGTGGTGACGATCTTCTGGTACACACCGCGGGCGGGGTCTGCGTAGACGATCTCCAAAGCGTGTTCGGTCCGGGCGAAGGCGTCCCCGAAGCTGGCCACGTCCACACCGGAAAGCTTCAGCTTGGTGGCGGTGTCGAAGCCCGGGAACGTGGCGTCGCCGCCGTGCAGCCGGTCGGCGACGATCTCGGCCATGGTGTTGGCGGGGGCCACCAGGCCCAGGCACATGCCGCCGAAGTTGGCCACCTCGCCGATGGCCCAGATGCCGGGGACCTCGGTGGCGCAGAAATCGTTGATCGCCACGCCGCCCCGCGGGCCCAGGCTGAACAGCTGCTCCTCGCCCTCGGCCGCGCGGAAGAGCTCGTCGCGGGGCCTGACGCCCACGGCGACAATCACGAGGTCTGCCGGGATGACGCGTTCGTCAGCCATCAGCACGCCGGTGACCTGGCCGTCGTCGTCCGTCAAAATTTCGCTGGGGAACACGCCGCCGTGCACTTCGAAGCCCTTGGCCTCGATCAGGCGGCCAAGGGCCTGCCCGGCGCCCTCGTCCAGCTGGGTGTTCATGAGCCAGGGTGCACCGTTGATGACCACGGGAGTGGCGCCGAGCTGCTCCGTGCCGGCGGCCGACTCGAGGCCCAGGAGGCCACCGCCGATGGTCACGGCGTTGATTTTGCGGCCCAGCTTTTCGGTGAGCTCTGCGATGGCCTTGTTGATGGCCCAGACGTCCTCGAGTGTCCGGTAGACGTGCGCGTGCTGGGCGCCCGGGATGGGCAGGCGGACAGCGTCCGAACCCGTGGCCACCACCAGCTCGTCGTAGACGTAGGAGTTCCCCGCCGCGGTTTCCACCGTCTTCGCCGCGGCGTTGATCTTCACCACGCGTTCGCCGGTCTTTAGGACCAGCGAACCGTGCTCCCACATCCCGGCCGTTCCCAGGGTGAGGTCCACGCCGGTATCGGTGAGGGCCTTGGAGAGCGCCACCCGGTCGTAGGGGAGGTGGGCTTCCTCGGTGAGGACCGTGACATGCCAGCCGTCGAGGCCCCGGGCATGCATGGCGTCCGCAAAACGGTGGGCCGCGGGGCCGCCGCCGGCGACGACGATGCGGCGCGGAGTCTCTGTGCTTGAAGTCTGTTCGGTCACTGTGGGCCTTTCGCATGGGCCGCAGACGGTGCTCTGCAGCTTGTGCCTCCAGCCTAGGAAGGGGCAGTTTCGCCTCAGTTTCCCAATTGTTTCGTCAACTTAACTTCTGCATCACGGATGCATTTCCACCCGGGTTAGGTCTCTTTTACGCGCCGGACATATGTACCGCACCCCTATGAAACACCTGGACCTTAGCGTGGGACACGGCCGCAAAAGCAGCCGCTGCAAGGACAACAGGCACAGGGAAAGGAGCCGGACATGACGGCAACACTGGAACTTGGGGCGCTCGCCGCCGAATCAGACCTCGCTGGATTTGAGACCGGCTGGCACCGTGTCTGCGCGGTTGAGGACCTCGAACCGGCGTGGGGCGAGGCCGCCTTGGTTGCAGGGCGCCAGGTGGCGCTTTTCCGCACCGGCCCGGAGGAAGTCTTCGCCGTGGCCCATGAGGATCCGGCCACCGGAGCCCACGTCATGGCCCGTGGCATCCTGGGCTCCAAGGGTGCCAGGCCCACCATCGCCTCGCCGCTGCACAAGGAGGTCTATGACTTGGAGACAGGGGAGTGCTTCACCAGTCCCGGCCTGCGGCTCGCAGCGTACCCCACCCGCGTCACCAACGGCTTCGTCGAGGTGGGTCTCCAGTAATTCGCCGGAGCCGGAAAAGGGGCGCCGGGACTCTGAACAGTCCGGCGCCCCTTTCGTGCTTAGTGACCTGTTAAAGCCCCAGCGCTTCGCTGACGTCGTGCAGGACCTCGTCCAGGGAAGCCCGGGCCGCCTGGCGTGCGGCCGGCAGCTCCGCGGCGGATCCCACCTGGTGGATGACCTCCAGGTAGCACTTGAGCTTGGGCTCCGTACCGCTGGGCCGGATGATGACCCGGGTCAGGTTCCGGGTGATGTAGAGCAGGCCCTCGGTGGGCGGCAGCTGGGCGGTGCCCTCGGCAAGGTCGGTGAAGACCTCCACCGCTGACTGGCCGAAAGATTCCGGCGGCGAAACGCGCAGGCGGTTCATCATGGCGTCCAGCAGCCCCAGGTCCGCAACCCTGATGCTGAGCTGGTCGCTGGCGTGCAGGCCGTGCTGGAGGTACAGCTCATCCAGGGTGTCGAAGACCGTCTTGCCTGCGGCTTTGGCGGTGGCGGCGAGTTCGGCGATCAGGACCGCGGCGGAGATGCCGTCTTTGTCCTTCACCAAGTCCGGCGCCACGCAGTATCCCAGTGCCTCTTCGTACCCGTAGACCAGGCCGGGAACGCGGGAGATCCATTTGAATCCGGTCAGTGTTTCCTGGTGCGCGAAGCCGGCAGCATTGGCGATGCGGGCCAGCAGTCGGGAGGAAACAATCGAATTGGCAAAGACGCCCCGGCCGTCGGCTTCGTCGCCGGGGGCGCCGTCCGCGAGCCGGGCCACCATGTGCGCGCCCAGCAGTGATCCCACTTCATCGCCGCGGAGCATCCGCCAGGCGCCGGTGTCAGGATCTTTCGCCGCTACTGCAGCCCTGTCGGCATCGGGGTCATTGGCGATGACCAGGTCGGCATCCAGCCGCGCGGCCGCTTCCAGGGCGAGGTCCAGCGCCCCGGGTTCCTCCGGGTTGGGGAAACTGACGGTGGGAAAATCAGGGTCCGGCTCCGCCTGCTCGGCCACCACGGTGACATCCGTGAAACCTGCCGCCTTCAGGACGTCCAGCGCAGTGCCGCCGCCCACACCATGCAGCGGGGTCAGGACGATCTTCAGGTCGCGTGCGGGGAAGCGCTCCGCCATGGCGAGTGCCGCCGTCGTCCGTTCGTACCCGGCGGCCAGCGAGCCGTCCAGGACCGTCCACCCGTCCGCTGCCAGTGCAATTGATTCCAGCGGTCTCACCGCGCTGATGCGCGCAGCGATTTCGGCGTCGTAAGGGGCCACGATCTGGGCACCGTCACCGTCCGCGGCCACGGCATGCCGGCCCAGGTACACCTTGTACCCGTTGTCCTGCGGGGGGTTGTGGCTGGCGGTGACCATGACGCCGCCGTCACAGTCCAGCGCGCGGACCGCGTAGGCCAGCAGGGGAGTGGGGAGGGCGGCCGGCAGCAGAAACGTCTCGATACCGGCCGCGGTGAAGATCGCGGCCGTCTCCTCCGCAAAGACATCGGAGTTATGCCGGGCGTCATAGCCGACGACGGCGCGCGGCCGGGTGCCGGCCGCCGCCTTTGCCACGGCGTCCACCAGGAAAGCGGCGAGTCCCGCCGCGGCGCGGCGCACCACCACCCGGTTCATCCGGTTGGGCCCGGGTCCCAGGGCGGCGCGCAGGCCGGCGGTGCCGAACTGCAGCGTGCCGCGGAAGCTGTCTTCCAGTTCCTGCCGGGCCGCCGGATCGCCGTCGTCGGCAAGGCGGACAAGCTCCAGGAGGGACGCCTTGGTTACGGGGTCCGGGTCCTGGGCAGCCCATTCGCGGGCCTCGGCGAGCAGGCGGAGTTCGGCATCGGCAGTGGTCATGGGCACAACGCTATCGTCATTGCACCCCGCCGTGATGCACCCGGGTGCGTGGTCCTGCTAGAGCCGGGCGATGATGTCGGCCAACAGCCTTGAGATGCGGGGACCCGCAGCCTCGCCGGATTCAAGGACTTCCTGGTGGCTCAGCGGCTGGGGGCTGATGCCCGCGGCGAGGTTGGTGACCAGCGAAATGCCGAATACTTCCATGCCGGCGTGCCGGCCGGCGATGGCCTCCAGCGCCGTGGACATGCCGATCAGGTCGGCGCCGATGCGCTTGGCGTACTGCACTTCCGCCGGGGTCTCATAGTGCGGGCCGGGGAACTGCGCGTAGATGCCTTCGTCCAAGGTGGGATCCACTTCGCGGGCAAGTCCGCGGATCCTTGGTGAGTAGAGGTCCGTCAGGTCCACGAATGTGGCCCCTTCCAGCGGTGAGGCCGCGGTGAGGTTGATGTGGTCCCGGATCAGGACCGGCGTGCCGGGGGCCCAGGCCTCGTTGAGCCCGCCACAGCCGTTGGTGAGGACCAGGGTGCCGCACCCGGCGGCTGCCGCGGTGCGGACGCCATGCACCACGGCGCGGACGCCCTTGCCTTCGTAATAGTGGGTGCGGGCGCCCAGGACCAGGGCGCGCTTGCCGCCCTTGGTCAGCACGGAGCGGATGGTGCCCACGTGGCCCTCGACGGCAGGGGAGTGAAAGCCGGGGACTTCCTCGGCGGACAGGGTGGCGGTGGTCTCGCCGATCAGGTCGGCGGCCTCGCCCCAGCCGGAGCCGAGGACCAGTGCGGTGTCGTGGCGGTCCACGCCGGTCTCCTCGGCGATGTAGTCAGCGGCGGCGCGGGCGGCGGCGAACGGGTCCGTGTTCAGGAAGTCTGTTGTACTCACCAGTACAAGTTATCCTGCCGCCCCTGTTACCCCTGTCACTGCGGCCCGCAGCATGCCCTGATTTCTTGGTGGTCAGGCGGTAAATGGGCGAGAATGGATGACTGTGACTACGCACCCAGATTTCAGTTCCCCCCGGATCGCAATCCTGGGAGGTGGTCCCGGCGGATACGAAGCTGCCATGGTGGCCGCCTCGCTTGGAGCGACGGTCACCATCGTTGAGCGCGCGGGCCTGGGCGGCTCCGCCGTGCTGACGGACGTGGTTCCGTCCAAGACCCTCATTGCCACGGCGGACCTGATGACGCGCGTTGCCGAGGCCGGCGAGCTGGGCGTGAAGTTCGACGTCGACGGCGGCGACTTTGTGCCCGTGATGCGCGCCGACCTCAAGCACATCAACGACCGCCTCCTTAACCTGGCCCGCACCCAGTCGCAGGACATCCGCGACGGCCTCGAAAAGCAGGGCGTCCGCATCATCGCCGGTTCCGGCCGCCTCCTGGACAGCCACACCATCGAGGTCCTCACCGTTGATGGCACCGAGACGATCGAAGCGGACACCGTCCTGCTGGCTGTGGGCGCGCACCCGCGCGAACTGGAAACGGCCCGCCCGGACGGGGAACGGATCCTGAGCTGGACCCAGATCTACAACCTGGATGAACTGCCCGAAGAGCTCATCGTGGTGGGCTCCGGCGTAACCGGCGCCGAATTCGCGTCCGCCTACAACGGCCTCGGCTCCAAAGTCACCCTGGTCTCCAGCCGCGACCGCGTGCTGCCGGGCTCGGACGTGGACGCCGCAGTGGTCCTTGAGGAAGTGTTTGAACGCCGCGGCGTCCGGGTCCTGTCCCGCTCCCGTGCCCAGACCGTCGAGCGCACGGACGACGGCGTGGTGGTCACGCTCTCGGACGGCACCAAGGTGACCGGCAGCCACTGCCTGCTGTGCCTGGGCTCCATCCCAAACACCGCCGGCATCGGCCTGGAGGAGGCCGGGGTGGCGGTCAGCGACAGCGGCCACATCAAGGTGGACGGCGTGTCCCGCACCACGGCCCCCAACATCTACGCCGCCGGTGACTGCACCGGTGTCCTGCCGCTGGCCTCGGTGGCCGCCATGCAGGGGCGCATCGCGGTGGCGCACTTCATGGGCGACGGCGTCACCCCGCTCAAGCTCCACCAGGTAGCGTCCAACATCTTCACCTCGCCCGAAATCGCGAACGTTGGCGTGTCCGAGGCGGAGATCGAATCCGGCAAGTACCAGGCCGACATCATCAAGCTCTCCCTGCGAAGCAACGCCCGCGCCAAGATGCGCAACGCCAAGGACGGGTTCGTGAAGATCTTCGCGCGGAAGGGCTCGGGCACCGTGATCGGCGGTGTGGTGGTGGGACCCAACGCGTCCGAACTGATCTTCCCCATTTCCATTGCGGTGAAGCAGAAACTGCACGTGGACGACGTCGCCAGCACCTTCACGGTGTACCCGTCGCTGACCGGGTCCATCTCCGAGGCAGCCCGCCGACTGCACGTCCACATGTAAATCTTCCCGGCCACGGGCGGGGCTGGACCCCTCCGGCGCCACCTGCCTAGACTCGAACCAGGCGCGGCCGGGAATTTCCATGAAGTTCCCGGCCGTTCCTGTACCAGCCGTCGACGCAAGGAGGGGCCCATGGAACTGCAGGGCATCAAGTGGAACGAGCAGGCGCGGGAAAAGATCCTGCTGGATGCCGACCGGGCACTGCAGGAAGCGGTCCGGGAGGCGGCTTCATCGCTGTCCGGATCCGGTAAGGACAAGGTGTACGAATTCCTGTTCGAGAAGCTGAAGGGCCAGTTCGTGGACTTCCAGCCGGGCCCGGACCTCACCAAGTACGCGGAGGCCGTGGCCGCCGGGGAAGTCGAATAAGGGGAACGGCTCAGTTGCCCGCTGCCGGTCCTGCTTCCGTTTGCAGGACCGGCAGCGGCTTTCCTGGCCACGGTCTGAGGCGCTTCCGGTGAACCGGCAGCGCCAGCTTAAAACGGATACGGGGCGATGTCCGGGCGCATGGTGAGCCACTGGATTTCGGTGAAGGACTCCATGTTGGCGTGGTGGCCGCCGATCCGTGAGCCGTTGCCCGAATCCTTCATGCCGCCGAATGGCGAATTGGCTTCGTCCGACACGGTCTGCTCATTGATGTGGACCTTGCCGGAGTCCAGCTGGTCGGCAATGGTCATGGCCATGCCGACATCGCCCAGGATGCCGATGGACAGGCCGTATTCGCTGTCGTTGGCCAGGGCCACTGCCTCCTCCACGGTGGAGAAGCTGGTTACCGGGGCCACGGGACCGAAGATTTCATCCTTCCAGGCCGGACTGTCCTGCTTGAGGTCCACCAGTACGGTGGGCTGGTAGAAGCGTCCATCGTGGGTACCGCCGGCCGCCACGCGGGCGCCGCCCTTCACTGCCTCCTGGACGATGCCGTCCACGCGGTGCAGCTGCCGCTCATCGATGACCGGTCCCAGCGCCACGGTGCCGCTCTTTGGGTCACCGACCGGAAGGTGGGCGGCCTTTTCCGACAGCGCGGCAACGTAGTCGTCGTAGATGTCCTCGTGCACGATATGACGGCCCGCGGCCATGCAGATCTGGCCCTGGTGCATGAACGATCCGAACGCGGCGGCTGACGCGGCCTTGGCCAGGTCCGCACCCGGCAGCACGATCAGTGCGTTGTTGCCGCCAAGCTCCAGGTGGGCACGCTTGAGCAGGCGTCCGGCGGTCTCGCCGATCTTCCGCCCGGCCGCCGTCGAACCCGTAAAGGCGATGACGCGAACTTCCGGCGCCTCCACCACGGCCGCACCGATGTCCGCGCCGCCGGGCAGCAGCGACAGCAGCCCCGGCGGGAGGCCGGCCTCCTCGAAGATCCGCATGAGGGTGACGCCGCCGCAGACAGCGGTCCGGGGATCCGGTTTGAGCAGCACGGCGTTCCCCAGCGCCAGGGCAGGGGCGACGGCGCGGATGGAGAGGATCAGTGGGAAGTTGAACGGCGCGATCACGGAGACGACGCCCACGGGGCGGCGCCTGGCAAAGGACCAGCGGTTCTCGTTGGAGGTGAGCACATCCCCGGCCGGCAGCGAGGGCAGCGCCGAGGCGTCGTAGCATTCGTTCGCGGCAATGTGGGTTTCCAGCCCTGCCTTGGGCGCAATGCCGCCGGATTCCCGGACGATCCAGTCCTGGACCTCCGCGGCGTGCTCCTCCCAGAGCTGGCCGGCGCGGCGCAGCACGGCGGCGCGCTCCTCCGGGTTGCGCGCGGCCCAGTCCTTTTGGGCCTTCGCAGCCGCGGTGGCAGCTTCCCGGACGTCCTCGACGGAGGCGACCCCGTAGTTGCCCAGCTGGGCGCCGGTGGCCGGTTCAACGCTGGTTCCGGTTCCGCCGCCGCCCTTGCGCCAGCCGTTGAGGTATATGTTGCCGTCCCAGGGGGCGGAATCGAGGAGGGACATCAGTGTCCTTTCGTCGTGAACTGCCGCGACTCAATGTCACGGACGGGCGGATGCCGGAACACCGCCCAATCAATGGTGGTGCCTTTACCTTCGCCGCCATGTTCATGCGCCGTCAACTATGGTTCCCTGACCGAGCTTGCGAGGTTAGGGCAAGGCTGGGTGGGGCCACGGCCGCCGGGTTCCCTGACCGAGCTTGCGAGGTTAGGGCAAGGCTGGGGAGAAGTGCCGTTCGATAAGGCCCTTGATGTCCTCGTGGCAGCCGCCGCAGCCGGTGCCCGCGCGGGTGGCCTTCGAAACCTCCGCAACAGTGGCACAGCCATCGGAGACCGCAGCCGTAATGGCAGCCCCGCTCACGCCGGCACACCGGCACACGGTTCCGGCGGGATCCACCGGGCTGGCGCCCGGCAGCTGGTCCGGACCGTCCAGGCGGAGGAGCAGCGACCGGTCCGCGGGCAGTTCAGCCCCACGTTCAAAGAGCCCCACCAGCTCGGCAGCCGTCCTCGGCATGCCCACTGCCACCAGTCCTTCCAGGACGCCCCCACGCGTGGTCATTTTGACGTACCGGCCGTGCTCCGGATCTGCCCACTGCGAGACCTGCAGGCGGGGCCGGCCGGTGGCTGCCCCGGCCGTGAGAATCTCCTCGTCCCAGGGATCGGCGGAGTTGTCGCCGGCCACGGCCATGTTCATTCCACGGGCCTTCAAGACCACCACGCCGGGCTGCTCCGGCGGCAGGGCGGGCAGCAGCTCGGCTTCCGCGGCTGCCCCTTCGGCCAGCAGGGTGAGGTAGCCGGCCAGCCACTCTGCCTGCCGCCAGCCCGGCCCCACCAGCCCCGACGGACCCTTGGCATTGCGGCACCCCGCGCAGCCCGGGTCCGGGCAGCGGACCTCGGCGCAGTCGCCGATGGCAAAAATGTGCGGTTCGTGGTGCGCCCGCAACCGGTGGTCCACCAGGATGCCGGTACCGGTGGACAGCCCGCATCCTTCGGCCAGTTCGGTCCGGGGACGGACACCGCACGAAATGACCAGGAGGTCGCCGTCAATCCCGGACCCGTCATCGAGCAGCAAAGCCGAGAAGCCGCCGTCGGGCCCGTTGTGCTCCACCCCCGTGGAACGTGCGTTGGCGGCCACCCGTACGCCGCACCGCCGCAGCCCCGCGGCAAGGACCGCTCCGCCGCCGCGGTCGATGCTCCTGCCCAGCGGGTGCGGGCCGTTGTGGACCACCGTCACGGTGGCGCCCTCCTCCGCCGCTGCCAACGCCGTTTCCAGCCCCAGCACCCCGCCGCCCAGCACCACCACCCGCTTGCCGCCGTCCACCGCCTTCCGCAGCACAGCGGCGTCGCTCAGGTCCCGCAGCGCCGTAACGCCCGCGGGAAGGACCGGGGTAGCGGGATCCGGGTTGATGCCGGTGAGGTTGGGGATCACCGGGCGGGACCCGGTGGCGAAGACCAGCCGGTCGTAGTGGACCATGAACCCGTCCGAGAGCAGGACCTGCTGCCGCGCCCGGTCCACGCGCTTCACCCGCATGCCCAGGCGGACGTCTACGCCCTCCTCGGCCAGCCCGGCCGCGTCAGCGAGTGCCAGGGCGTCTGCAGTGGTCCGGCCGACCCCGAGATCCGCCACGAGCACGCGGTTGTAGGCGGCATCGGCTTCCGCGCCCACCACGGTGAGCCGGATCCGGCCTCCGCGCACGGCGGGCAGCAGCTCATCCACCAGCCTGGCGGCCACGGGGCCGAATCCCACGATGACAATCTGCTCGCTCATGAGGCCTCCGTCGTTTGCAGCATGCGGGCGGAATCGGGTGCGGCCACCGGCCGGACCCACACGGTGTTGAACTTGAATTCGGGCATTCCGGAGACGGGATCGGTGGCCGCTTCGGTCAGCCGGTTGGCGCTTTCGGAACCCGGAAAATGGAAGGGCAGGAAAACCGTCTCGGGGCGGATTGCCGTGCTCAGCTCCGCCCGGCACACCACCTCGCCGCGGCTGTTGGCCACGGAGACCAATGATCCCTCGGCGATGGCCATCGCTTCCGCTGCCGCGGGGTGGAGCTGCACTTTCGCCTCGGGCTGGGCGGCGAGGAGCTCCGCCACGCGCCGGGTCTGGGCACCTGACTGGTAGTGCTCCAGGAGCCGGCCGGTGATGAGGGTCATTTCCTTTGCAGCGGGGCCGGGGCTGACAGCAGGCGTACGACGGCGGCGCGGCGCCACCGGGACCAGCTGCGCCTTGCCGTCGGGGTGCGCAAAGCGGTCCGTGAACAGCCGCGGCGTTCCGGAACTGCCGGCCGGGTACGGCCAGTAGGCGGGCTCGCCGCGGTCCAGCATGGCGTAGTCGATGCCTGAATAATCAGCGAGGCCACCGGCGGAGGCGAGCCGCAGCTCCTCGAAGACCGTCTCCGGGTCCTCGCTGTAGGTGGAGGGTGCGTCCAGCCGCTCAGCCAGGCGGGCCATGATCCACAGTTCGCTGCGGGCGCCGGCGGGCGGGGAGACGGCGCGGCGGCGGCGCAGCACGCGTCCTTCCAGGTTGGTCAGGGTGCCGTCCTCTTCGGCCCACTGCAGCACGGGCAGGACCAGGTCCGCTTCCGCGGCGGTTTCGGACAGGAAGAAGTCGCAGACCACCAGGAAGTCCAGGCTGCGCAGCCCCGCAGTGGCGGCATTCGCATCGGGTGCCGCCACCGCAATGTTGGAGGCATGGACGAAAAGGCACCGGACGCCGTCGGGCTTTCCCAATGACTTCAGCAGCTGCACGGCCGGCAGGCCGGGGCCGGGGATCAGGTCCTCGGGGACACCCCAGACGGCGGCGACGTGCGCGCGGGCGGCAGGGTCGGTGATTTTGCGGTAGCCCGGAAGCTGGTCCGCCTTCTGGCCGTGTTCGCGGCCGCCCTGGCCATTGCCCTGGCCGGTGAGGGTGCCGTAGCCGCTGCGGGCGGACCCGGGCAGGCCCAGCAGGAGGCTGAGGTTGATGGCGGCGGTGGCTGTGTCGGTGCCGTCGACATGCTGCTCCACTCCGCGGCCCGTGAGGATGTAGCTCCCGCCCGCCCGGGCTCCGGTCGCAAGCATGCGGGCCGTCTGCCGGATCAGCTCCGCCGGGACGCCGGTGATCGACTGGACGCGTTCGGGCCAGAAGGCGTTGACGCTGCGGACCACCGCGCTGTAGCCGGAAGTGCGCTCTTGGACGTAGGCGCTGTCCACGAGGTTCTCGTGGATGACCACGTGGGAGAGGCCGAGCAGCAGGGTGAGGTCTGTGCCGGGCAGCGGCTGGAGGTGGAGTCCGCCGCCATCTGCCGTGAAGGCTGCGGTGGCGGAACGGCGCGGATCCACCACGACCAATCCGCCGGCGTCGCGGGCGCCCTTGAGGTGCTGCACGAACGGCGGCATGGTCTCGGCAACGTTCGAACCGAGCAGCAGGATGGTGCTGGCGGTGTCCAGCGCCTCGACCGGGAAGGGCAGGCCGCGGTCCACGCCGAAGGCCCGCATCCCGGCAGCCGCCGCGGAGGACATGCAGAACCTGCCGTTGTAGTCGATGCGGGACGTGCCGAGGGCCAGCCGGGCGAACTTGCCCAGCATGTAGGCCTTCTCGTTGGTGAGTCCGCCGCCGCCGAACACGCCCACGGCGTCCGCACCGTACCGGGCGCAGGCGTCCTTCACTGCCCGGGCCGCGAGGTCCAGGGCCTGGTCCCAGCCGATGGGGCGGTGCACGCCGTCGGGACCCTTCAGCAGGGGCTCAGTGATCCTGCCCGCGTGGTTCAGCAGCGACGGCGAGGTCCAGCCCTTGCGGCACAGGCCGCCGCGGTTGGTGGGGAAGTCCCGGCCGGCAACCTCCAGGGCAGGTGCCGGGTTGGATGCAGGCCCGGGCGTGGAACGGGGTGCCGGCGCGGGGCCCGGCCCCGGCTGGGCAGCCGGTGCCAGGCCCGCGGTGGGCGTGAGCGTCATGGCGCACTGCAGGGCGCAGTAGGGGCAGTGCGTGTCGGCGCTTGCGGGCATGCTAGATGTGTCCCATCGCGTTCCGGCCTGCCTTGCGGATGTAGCAGGCCCAGCAGACCACCAGCATCAGGACATACGCGCCGACGAACCCGTAGAAGGCGGGGGTGTAGGAACCGCTGGCGCTGCTGGAGGCGTTCAGGACCTGGGGGATGACGAAGCCGCCGTAGGCCCCGATAGCGGAGATCAGGCCGAGGGCAGAGGACGCCAGCCGCTGCGTGGCCACGGAGCTTGCGCCCTTGCGCGCGGCCCGGCTGGAGGTGGCGAAGATGACCGGAATCATCCGGTAGGTGGCGCCGTTGCCGAAGCCGCTGGCAGTGAACAGCATCAGGAACAGGACCAGGAAGAGCAGGAAGTTCTTCAGCGGCAGCGTCCAGACCATGGTCAGCGTGATTACGGCCATGGCGGCGAAGGCCGAAACGGTCATCCGGGCTCCGCCCATGCGGTCCGCCATGCGTCCGCCGTAGGGGCGGGCCAGCGAGCCCACCAGGGGGCCCAGGAAGGCGAGCGAGAGGGCCACGGTTCCCACGCCGATGGTGGAGAACCCGGGGAAGTAGTCCTTGATCAGCTTGGGGAACACGCCGGCGAAACCGATGAAGGAACCAAACGTCCCGATGTACAGCAGCGCCATGATCCACAGGTGCGGTTCCTTGAGCGCCGCCACCGATCCGGCCACGTCGCCCTTGGCGCTGGTGAGGTTGTTCATGTGTTTGAAGGCCCCAAAGGCTGCCAGCAGGATGAAGGGAACCCACATCCAGCCGGCCATGGGAAGGTTCACGGTGCCGGCGGCCAGCAGGGTGATCACAATGGGAACGGCAAGCTGTGCGACGGCGGCACCGAGGTTTCCGCCCGCGGCGTTCAGGCCCAGCGCCCAGCCCTTTTCCCGGGCCGGGTAGAAGAAGGTGATGTTGGCCATGGAGCTGGCAAAGTTTCCGCCGCCGAAGCCGGCCAGGGCCGCCACAAGGAGCATGACGCCGAATGGGGTCTCCGGGTTGGAGACGCAGAGGGCCAGCCCGGTGGAGGGGATCAGGAGCAGCAGGGCGGACACAATGGTCCAGTTCCGGCCCCCGAAGCGGGGGACCATGAACGTGTAGGGAATGCGGAGCGTGGCGCCCACCAGGCTGGGCATGGAGATGAGCCAAAAGATCTCCGACGTGGAGAAGGTGAAGCCGGCGGCGGGAAGCTGGACCACCACGATGGACCAGAGCTGCCAGACCACGAAACCCAGGAACTCGGCGAATATGGACCAGTTCAGGTTCCGGCGTGCGATGGCGCGGCCCGCGGTTTCCCACTGCTCCTTGTTCTCCGCATCCCAGTTGGCGATCCAGCGGCCGGGGCGGAATTCAAGGGCAGGTGAGTCTGTGGCGCGGGCAGGGCCGGGCTGTACGCCGGTTTCGACAGTGCGGTCAACAGTCACGGTTTACCTCCTTCGGGGATGGGGTTTCCTCAAACCTAGGGATGGCTCGTTTCGTGGACAGTCGATGTGTGTTAACGCGCTGTGACTTTTGCCTATCCGGCACAGTCAGGCGGCGTGAGGCGCCGGGGAACAGCCGCGTTGTGAGACAGACAACACCAGTCCGGATGCTGGACGTTTCGTCCATTGACTGGACGGAGGCAAGTAAGATCGAACTCTAACTATTCGAGCCGGGTGGCAGTCCTGCCTGTGCCCGGCCGGTCTCACGAAAGCGCTTACCTATGTCATCCACCGATACCACCGCGCTGCCAGGTGCACACCAGCCGGTGAACTCCCGCGGCCGCGTCATCGTGGCCAGCCTGATCGGCACCACAGTGGAGTTTTACGACTTCTACGTCTACGCCACCGCCGCCGTCCTCGTCTTCCCGAAGCTCTTTTTCCCCAGCGCGAACGAAACCACACAGCTGCTGAGCTCCTTTGCCGTGTTTGGCGTGGCCTTCATCGCCCGCCCCCTCGGCTCCATCATCTTCGGGCACTTCGGTGACAAGTTTGGCCGCAAGGGCACGCTGGTGGCTTCGCTGCTGACCATGGGTATCGCCACGTTCCTCATCGGCTGCCTTCCCACCGCGCTGGTTCCGGGCTGGGAGTTCCTGGCGCCGGCCCTGCTGGTGGTCATGCGCTTCGCCCAAGGCCTGGCGCTCGGCGGCGAATGGAGCGGGGCCGCGCTGCTGGCCACCGAAAATGCTCCCGCCAACAAGCGCGCCATCTACGGCACCTTCCCGCAGCTCGGCGCCCCGATCGGCTTCATCATCGCCAACGTCATCTTCCTGGTGGCAAGCTACACCCTGGCGCCGGAGGCCTTCGCGGCATGGGGCTGGCGCGTTCCATTCCTGCTCAGCGCCGTCATGGTCATCATCGGCCTGTACGTCCGGCTCAAGCTGATCGAAACCCCGGCCTTCACCAAGGTCCTGGAGTCCAACGAGGTCGCCAAGCTGCCGCTGGGCCGCGTCTTCAAGACCAGCTGGCGCCAGCTGATCCTGGGTACCTTCATCATGCTGGCCACCTACGTGCTCTTCTACCTGATGACCACGTTCACGCTCACATACGGCACCAAGCCAACCCTGGAAGGCGCCAAGGCCGCAGCCGAAAAGGCCGGGAAGCCGATGAGCGAAGCCGCCGCCGCCGCGTTCGTCCCCGGCCTTGGCTACAGCCGCAACGACTTCCTCTGGATGCTGATTGCCGGCGTCGTCTTCTTCGGCATCTTCACCCTTGTCTCCGGACCGCTGGCGGAAAAGTTCGGCCGCCGCAAGATGCTCCTCGCCGTCACCGCCGGGATCTTCGTCTTCGGCCTGCTGTTCGTTCCGCTGTTCAGCGGCGGCTTCTTGGGCACCATGGGCCTGCTGATCCTCGGGTTCTCGCTCATGGGCCTCACCTTCGGCCCGATGGGGGCGCTGCTGCCAGAACTGTTCCCCACCAACGTGCGGTACACGGGCTCCGCCATCAGCTACAACTTCTCCAGCATCCTGGGTGCAGCAGTGGCGCCGTTCATCGCGGTGGCCCTCTGGGAAGCTGCCAAGGGCAGCCCGGTCCTGGTCGGGGTCTACCTGACCTCGATGGCGGTGCTCACCTTGATCGCGCTGTTCCTCACCCGCGAAACCCGGGACGTGGACTACGAGAACAACGTGGCCTGACGCCCTGGGTGCAGTCCGGCCCGGTTAGTGGCTGAGATGCCCGGCCCCGCCCCCGCAATAACGGGGTTGGTGCCGGGCATCTCCCTTAAGTGCCGGAGGTAACCGGGCAGGAACGCACGACGGCGGGCTGCCGCGGCTTGGGAGGTTGGGGCTCAGCGGGCGTAGCGGGCCACGAAGTTCTTCAGCACGGCCATGGGCTCGGTGACGGTGAATTGCCGTGCCGCCGCCATGAGTTCCTCCGCGGACTCCGGCGGGAAGTAGCCGGCATGCCGGTAGATGTCGATCCGGGTCACCAGCCCGTCGGTGTCCAGCTCCGGGTGGAACTGGGTGGCGTAAAGGTTGGTCTTGACGCGGAACATGTGGACGGGGCAGGAGGCCGCCCGCGCCAGCAGCACAGCGTGCGGGGGCAGCGAGCTGACGGCTTCCTTGTGTCCGGTGAAGGCTGTGAAGGTTTGGGGCATTCCCTGCAGGATGGGGTCCTGCAGTCCCTCCTCGGTCAGTTCCACCTGCACCGCGCCCAGCGGCTCGCCGTAGGTCCGGTCGATCACGGCGCCCTGGTGGCTCCCGAGCGTGCCGACTCCGTAGCAGGCGCCGAGGAACGGGAAGTCAAGGTCCACCAGCTGGTCCAGGAGCGCTGCCAACTCCTGCTCCACGCGGTGCTGGACAGGGCTCTTGTGCTCCGGCGGGTCGCTGGAGGTGAAGGGGCTGCCGCCGACGATCACGCCGGAGTACTTTGAAAGGTCCAGCGAGGGCAGGGGAGCGGCTTCGAGCCGGACGCGGACCAGTTCCCGTTCTTCAAGTCCGCCGTACCTCAGGTAGGCGGCGTACTCATCCTCCGCGGCGGCATCCTCCGCACGGGAGGCCAGGAGCAGGAAAGGCAGCATGAGTAAAGTCTGCATCCTGGCGGCTGCACCTGCCAGCACCACGCCTGCCGGCACCAGGACTGCACCCGCCGGGTCGGGCTGTTTGCGTTCAGGCTATGTGCCGGCCCAGGTTAGATGCGGGCTCAGGCCGGCGGTTGCGTCAGCGACCGGCGGGACTGGGGCCGGGCCGCCGGGTCCGCGTGGCGGTGCAGCAGCTTCCAGTAGCCCTCCTCGCGCCGGAAGATGCTGGTCACGCGCAGGGCGAACTCCTCCGTGGCTGCAGCCCCGTCCAGCCGTGCCCGGAAATGCTCTGTCTCCACCAGGTAGGCAGTGTCGCGCGCCGTGTAGGAGGTCACGGTGTCGAAGCCCAGCATCTCGCCGTCGCGGAACTGGCGTGCCGCCTGGTCCAACCGGGCTTCCACCTGGGCCCAGCCGCGGGCGATCCCGCCGAACGGGTTTGCCAGCGTGACGTCATCCAGCCGGGAGTACAGTTCCTTGATTGGAGCCGCATTGCCGCGGGTGATCTCGGGAACCGCTTGGTGGTAGCGGTCCACTTCTTCCTGGAAACTTGGTGCGAGCATGGCTGCCGGGCCGCCTTCTAGTCCTCGATGGTGGCGATGATGGCGCCCGCGGACACCGTCTCGCCGGCCGTTGCGGTCAGGCCCGTGATGGTGCCGGAACGGTGTGCGGTGAGCGGCTGCTCCATCTTCATGGCCTCGAGGACCACCACCAGGTCGCCTTCGGACACCACGTCGCCGTGCGTCACAGCCACCTTCACAATGGTTCCCTGCATGGGGGAGGTCAGCGCATTGCCGGTGGCGGCGGCGGGACCTGCAGAGCGGGAGCGCTTCTTGGACTTGCCCGGCTTGCCCGTCGCAGCCGCTGCCGTTCCCGGCGTGCCCAGGGACGCGGGAAGGACCACCTCAAGGCGCTTGCCGCCTACCTCCACCACCACGCGCTGGCGGTCTTCGCCGGAGCCTTCGCCGTCAACGGTCCCCTCAGGGGTCCATGCGGGCAGGTTGTTGCTGAATTCGGTTTCGATCCACCGGGTGTGGACCTTGAAGGGGCCTTCGGCGGGTGCGAACGCAGGGTCCGAGACGACGGCGAGGTCGAACGGGATGACGGTGGGGATGCCCTCCACCACCATCTCCTCCAGGGCGCGGCGGGCACGCTGCAGGGCCTGCGGGCGGCTGGCGCCGGTGATGATGAGCTTGGACAGCATGGAGTCGAAGTTTCCGCTGATTACGTCGCCCTGCTCCACGCCGGAGTCCACGCGGACACCGGGGCCGGTGGGGTTTTTCAGGACGCGGAGGGTGCCGGGGGCGGGCAGGAAGTTCCGGCCCGGATCCTCGCCGGTGATGCGGAATTCGATGGAGTGGCCGCGCACCTCGGGGTCGCCGTAGCCCAGTTCCTCGCCGCGGGCCAGCCGGAACTGCTCGCGGACCAGGTCGATGCCGGTCACTTCCTCGGAGACGCAGTGCTCCACCTGGAGGCGGGTGTTGACCTCAAGGAAGGAAATGGTTCCATCCTGGCCAACCAGGAATTCGCAGGTGCCTGCGCCCAGGTAGCCGGCCTCTTTCAGGATGGCCTTGGAGGATTCGTACAGCTTGCGGTTCTGGTCCTCAGTGAGGAACGGGGCCGGGGCCTCCTCCACGAGTTTCTGGTTGCGCCGCTGGAGCGAGCAGTCGCGGGTGGACACCACCACGACGTTGCCGTGGGAATCGGCCAGGCACTGGGTCTCCACGTGGCGCGGGGCGTCCAGGAAGCGCTCGATGAAGCATTCGCCGCGCCCGAAGGCTGCCGTGGCCTCGCGGACGGCGGACTCGTACAGTTCGGGGATTTCTTCCCGGGTACGGGCCACCTTGATGCCGCGCCCGCCGCCGCCGAAGGCGGCCTTGATGGCCACGGGCAGGCCGTGCTGGTCAACGAAGTCCAGGACCTCCTGCGCGGACTCAACGGGATCGGCCGTGCCGGGCACCAGCGGTGCGCCGACCTTTTCGGCGATGTGCCGGGCCTGGACTTTGTCGCCCAGGGCGGAGATCGCCTCGGGGGAGGGGCCGATCCAGGTGATGCCGGCCTCGATCACCCGGGCGGCGAACTGGGCGTTTTCGGCCAGGAAGCCGTAGCCGGGGTGGATGGCGTCGGCGCCGGACTGGCGGGCAGCCTCGATGATCTTGTCCATCACCAGGTAGGACTCGGCGGCGGTGGTGCCGCCCAGGGCGTAGGCCTCGTCAGCGAGCCGGACATGCAGGGCATCGCGGTCCGGGTCAGCGTAGACGGCGACGGAGGCGAGGCCCTCGTCCCGGGCCGCCCGGATGATGCGCACGGCGATTTCGCCGCGGTTGGCGATCAGCACCTTTGTGAGGCTCGGCTGCGTGGTTCCTGCGGACTGCTCCAAATTTGCTGACAAGGCGTCTCCTTCTTTCCTTCAGGGAGCCTAGCGCGGTTTTGGAGGTTCCGCCGATATTACTTGCGGAATCCGCGTGTAAAGCAGCCTTCCTTTGTAGGGAAGCTACAAGGGGGTCCGAAAACCGCCGGTCTTAGCGCGGCGGCCAGAGGTCCGTGATCCGCACATTGGCGGCAGCGAGCAGTCCGCGCAGGGTGGAGACGGAAAGGCCGACGACGGCGTGCGGGTCGCCGTCGACCTTCCGGATAAAGGCCCCGCCCAGGCCGTCGATAGTGAAGGAACCCGCGCAGTGCAGCGGTTCACCGGTGGCGATGTAGGCGTCGATCTCTGCCGGTTCCATGTCCAGGAAGGAAACTTCGGCGGAGGCGACCGCCCCGAGCGTGGCGCCCGAGCCGCGGCCGCCGCTGCCGTCGTCGTCCGTGTCCCTGCAGTCCACCAGCCAGTGGCCCGTGTGCAGCACGCCGGCCCTGCCGCTCATCCGCAGCATCCGTTCGCGTGCGACGTCGGCGGTGTAGGGCTTGCCGTGAGCCTCGCCGTCGAACTCGAAGACGGAGTCGCAGCCAAGGACCAGCGCACCTTCCGCCTCCGGCAGCGACGCGACGGCCTCGGCCTTGGCCCGGGCCAGCAGCAGCGCGGTGTCATGCGGGTCGGTGACGCCGTACCGTTCCTGGACGGCGGCTTCGTCGACGTCGGACACCAGCACGGTGTGCCGGATACCGGCCTCGGCCAGGAGCTTGGTGCGGGCGGGGGACTGGGAGGCGAGGATCAGATGGAGCACGGCTTCAGCCTAGTGGACCAGCTCGCCGGCAACCGGTGCAGCCTGGCCGCGGTTGAGCTTGGCGCCCTCCACGTCCACGTCCGGCAGGATCCGGTCCAGCCAGCGGGGCAGCCACCAGGACCTGGCGCCCAGCAGGTACATCACGGCCGGCACGATGGTCATGCGGACCACGAAGGCGTCGAACAGGACGCCGAAGGCCATGGCAAAGCCCAGCGGCCGGACCATAGTGAGGTGGCTGAAGATGAAGCCGGAGAACACGCTCACCATGATGATCGCCGCGGCTGTAACCACAGCTGCCGCGTGCCGGAAGCCCACACGGACTGCCTCCTTGGCGGATGATCCGTGCATGTAGGCCTCGCGCATCCCGGAAGCTATGAACACCTGGTAGTCCATGGCCAGGCCAAACAGCACGCCAATCAGGATGATGGGCAGGAAGCTCAGCACGGCACCCGGGTTGGCCACGTCGAAGACGTTCCCCAGCCAGCCCCACTGGTACACCGCCACCACGGCGCCGAAGGCGGCGGACAGGGACAGCAGGAAGCCGCCCGTGGCCAGCAGCGGAACCACGATGGAGCGGAACACCAGCAGCAGCAGGACCAGGGAAAGCCCGACGACGATCGCCAGGTAAGGCGGCAGGGCGTCACCAAGCTTCGTGGAGACGTCCACGTTGCCGGCGGTCTGCCCGGTCAGTCCCATGGCGACGTCGTAGTCGGCCTTGATGTCGCCGTTGAGCCCGCGCAATTCGGAAACCACCTTGACCGTACTGGCGCTGGCCGGGCCCTCCTTGGGGATGACCTGGAACACGGCGGTGCGGCGGTCTTCGCTGAGCGCCACCGGCACGGCGGCCACCACGTTGTCCACGGCGCGGAGCTTGTCCGCGATGTCGTACTGCAGCTTCTGCGCCTGGGTTGCGTCCAGGTTTGCGGGGAACTCGCCCACCGCCACGATGGGTCCGGTGACGCCTTCGCCGAAGCTGCGCGCGGTCAGGTCGTAGGCCTGGTAGGCCTCGGACTCCACGGGTTCGGAGCCGCCGTCGGGCAGGGCCAGCTGCAGCTGGGTAGCCGGCAGGGCGAGGGTGCCCAGCAGGAGGACGCCGGCAATAAGCGCCACCCACGGGTGCTTGGTGACCAAGCCGCCCCAACCGTGGGTGCTGCGTTCGCGGTCGAGCGCAAGGTCGCTGGCTTCGTGGCCCGGTTCAGCGTTGTGGGCCTCCGACTTGGCCCAGGCCCGCTTGGAGATGATGCGCCGGCCGATCAGGGACAGCATGGCGGGGGTCAGGGTGATGGCGACCAGGACCGCAACGGCCACGGTTCCGGCTGCCGAAAGGCCCATGACGGTGAGGAACGGCAGGCCGGGAACCACCAGGGCTGCGAGGGCGATGATCACCGTGAGGCCGGCGAAGACCACCGCGTTGCCGGATGTGCCGTTGGCCCGGGCCACGGACTCTTCAGGGTCCATGCCAGCCAGGAGCTGGGTCCGGTGCCGGTTGACGATGAACAGGGAGTAGTCGATGCCCACGGCGAGGCCCAGCATGAGGGCCAGCATGGGGGAGATGGAGCTCATGTCGAACAGGCCCGAGAGCGCGAACGTAATGCCGACACCCACGCCGACGCCCATGATGGCCATCAACAGCGGAAGCCCGGCGGCAATCAGCGTTCCCAGCATGAGGATGAGGACCAATGCGGCCACTGCGATGCCGACGATTTCCGCGGTACCGAAGAGGGCCGAGATGTCCTCGGTGATCTCCTTGCTCGCGAATGCCGTCACGCCGGCCGAGGAGGTTTCGTGGGCGATCTGCTGCACCTGCTTGCGGACCGTTGGGGCCAGTCCGTTGATGGACGTGTTGAACTGCACCTGGGCCACGGCCGCCTTGTTGTCCTCGGAAACGAAGCGGATCGCGGAGGCTGCCTGGGCCTGGCGCTTGCCGAGTTCCAGCTTGGCCTTATTGGCCTCCAGTTCCTGGGTGCCGGCGTCGAGCTTGGCCTGCCCGGCCGCCAGCGCCGCCTTCTGCTGGCCCAGCTGGGCCTCAATCAGTGCTGCCGGCGCTCCCGCCGCGGTGAGCTGCTGCTCGGCGGCCGCAAGCTGCGCCTTGCCGGCCTCCAGCTGTGTCCGGGAGGCGTCAAGCTGGGCCTGGCCGGCGGCCAGCTGCTGTTCGCCGTCGGTGATGGCCTTGCCGGCCTGGTCCACCTGGGCCTGGGTAGCGAACGGATCCACCGTGCCGCGGACTTCGGGGAGGGTCTGGAGCTTCTTCAGTGCGTCCATTACGGCCGCCCGGCTCTCCGCTGTGAAGCCTCCGTCGGGCGCTTCGAAGACGATGGTGGCGCTGCCGCCGGACGCCGAGGGCAGCTCCTGCTTGAGCTTGTCCGCGATCCGCTGGGTTTCGGTTCCGGGAATCTGGAAGTTGTTGGACAGGGTGCCGTGGAAGGCCGCGGCCGAACCGCCCACGGCCACCAGCACGGCAAGCCAAAGCGAGATGACAAGCCAGCGCCGGCGGTAGGAGAACTTGCCGAGGCGGTAGAGGAGGAGTGCCATGCGGGAGAGCCGATCTGATCAGGAGGAACGGGTTGCGGATGGGAAAGCAGAGGTGTTGAAGCCTGCGCCCAGCAGGGCCATGGAGTCGATGAGCAGCTGGCGGAGCTCGTCCAGCGAAGCGGGGGATAAGTCCGGGCCGCGGCGGCTGAACCAGACCTCCATGGCTGCCTTGCCGCAGGAGATGATGGAGCCGGCCAAGGCGTGGACGTACAGCTCGTCCTGTCCGCCGGGGGTACCGGCGAGGCGTTCCCGGGCGACCGTGAAGACCTGGGTCCGGCAGTAGTCCCATGCCTCGAGTTCGGGGTAGGACATCAGCGGGCTTTGCTGCGTCAGCGTGAACAGTTCCGCCAGCGGTGCTATGGCCTTGGGGTCGGCCAGGGCCACCAGTGCGGCCTGCGCCGACTCGAGCATGGGTTCCTCTGCCGGGCGGAGGCGCAGAATCTGTATGGCCTTGTCCAGGAAGCCGTGGACGATGGACGCCAGGGCGGCGTCGGTGCTGCTGAAGTAGTTGAAGAAGGTGCGGCGTGAAATGCCCGCGGCGTCGGCGATGTCCTCCACCGTAAAGTTGCCGGGGCCCTTGGAACGAAGAAGTCCCAGCGCGGCGTCCGTGATGGCCTGGCGCGTGGCTGCCTTGTTGAGCTCCCGGCGCGATGGGGTAGCCGGCTCAGCGCCTGGCGAAGAAAGGGGTATTGCCACAGCCCTTACACTACGTGCAACTTTGCACTGCATGCAAGTTGTGAGACTCCCGAGGGCTGGGGGTCCAACCGGATTCACAGGAGAACGAAAGGTTCCGAACAGCCGCTCCTGATCCTTCCCAGTGAAGCTTGGTGTGTCTCGCCAAGAGGTGTACCACCAGCAGCCGTCACGCGACGGCGAATCAGGAGACAAAAGATGAAACGCACGAAGAAGATGACCCTGGGCCTGTCAGCGGCAGCGCTGGCGCTCGGTGCCGGAATCGGCGTTGCCGGGATGGCCTCTGCCACCACTACGACGCCCACTCCCACGCCCAGCTCGAGTTCCAGCGCTTCGGCCGACGGAAGCACCGGCGCTGCCCAGGACGGGATGGGCAGGCACGGCGGCCGCGGCGGTCACGGCTTGGAGCAGGCCTCCACGCTGGCAGCGAAGCTCGGCGTGGACGAAGCCAAGGTGAAGGAAGCCCTGAAAACCTTCCGCGAGGCCAACAAGCCCAGCACGCCGCCGGCTGAGGGGCAAAAGCCGGATGCGGCTGCCCGCGAGGCTGCGCTCGCCAAGTCCCTTGCCACATCGCTGGGCATTGATGAGGCGAAGGTGACAGCGGCCCTCCAGGAGATCCGCAGCGAGGAGCAGTCCGAGCATGCCGCTGAGCTCAAGAGCCGGCTGGACAAGGCGGTCACGGACGGGAAGCTGACACAGGCCGAGGCGGACGCGGTGACCAAGGCTGTCCAGAGCGGAGTAATCGGGGGCGGCGGCCGCTAACCCAGCGTGCTGCGGAGTCCTTAACCCAAAAAGAGCGTCCCCGGGTAATCTCCCGGGGACGCTCTTCTATATCTGGTGCCCGTTACGCCTTTGCATCCTGCAGTTCGCGGGGTGCGGTGTCAGCAGTGGTGCCGTCGGTCGCGGTGGCCACGGCGTCGCTGTCGTCCACAAACGGCGTGCCGTTGCGGGGCGCGTTGTACAGCGACTCATCCAGGATGCCCTGTCGCTTGGCCACGATGGTGGGGACCAGCGCCTGGCCTGCAACGTTCACAGCGGTGCGGCCCATGTCCAGGATCGGGTCGATGGCGAGCAGGAGTCCGACGCCGGCCAGCGGCAGTCCCAGCGTGGAGAGCGTGAGGGTGAGCATCACCACGGCGCCGGTGGTGCCGGCGGTTGCCGCGGATCCGAGGACCGAGACCAGGGCGATCAGCAGGTACTGGCTGAAGTCCAGGTGGATGCCGAAGAACTGGGCCACGAAGATGGCCGACACGGCAGGGTAGATGGCCGCGCAGCCATCCATCTTGGTGGTGGCGCCCAGCGGCACGGCGAAGGAAGCGTAGGCGCGGGGGACGCCCAGGCTGCGCTCGGTCACGCGCTGGGTGAGCGGCAGGGTTCCCACGGAGGAGCGGGATACGAAGGCCAGCTGGACGGCGGGCCATACGCCGGAGAAGTACTGCCTGATGGACAGGCCGTGGCTGCGGATCAGGATGGGGTAGACCACGAACAGCACCAGGACCAGGCCTGCGTAGATGGCCACGGTGAACTTGCCGAGCGAGCCGATGGTGTCCCAGCCATAGACGGCGACGGCGTTGCCGATCAGGCCGATGGTGCCCAGCGGTGCGATGCGGATGATCCACCAAAGGACTTTCTGGATGACGGCGAGGGCCGAGGCATTCAGCTTCAGGAAGGGCTCTGCAGCCTTGCCCACCTTGAGGGCGGCGACGCCCACGGCGATGGCGATGACCAGGATCTGCAGGACGTTGAAGCTGACGGAGGTGGTGACGGCGCCGGAATCGCCGACGGTGGAGCTGGCACCCAGGCCCAGGAAGTTCTTGGGGAAGAGGCCCACGAGGAAGGCCCACCAGTCACCGGACTTGCCGGTGTACTTGGCGTCCCCGCTGATGCCGGTGTTGGCTCCGGGCTGCAGCAGGACGCCCAGGCCCATGCCGATCAGCACTGCGATCAGGGACGTGATGGCGAACCACAGCAGCGTGTTCCATGCCAGCCTGGCCGCGTTCGATACCTGGCGCAGGTTGGAGATGGAGCTGACCACGGCGGTGAAGATCAGCGGAACGACGGCGGTCTGCAGCAGGGACACGTAGCTTGAGCCGATGGTCTGCAGTGTGGCGCCGAGCGCGTTGGGGTTGGCCTTGGTGCTGCCGGTGTATTTGGCCAGCAGTCCGAGGCCGAGGCCCACGATAAGGGCGGCGATAATCTGGAAGCCGAACGAGCCCGCCCATTTGGGCAGCTGGAATCCGGTCTTCCCTGCGGGAGATGGGGTGCTTGTCTGAGTGCTCACCAGAACAAGCTAGACCCCATCCAATACCACGTCGAACCAACATTGAGAAATGTTACGTGCATGATTTGCGCCGAGATCTGGAAAAACCGCGAGAACGTAAGGCAGACAGTGGCATTTGTTACTTATTCCCAGCGCCGGTGTGCTTAACATCTCGCTGGTTCCGCGGGCAAAAGGCCCGCTGCCTTCCGGCAGCTTGCTCCCCACCGGCTCCCTAACCTCGCAAACTCGGCCAGGGAACCCTGCCGGCGTGGGCCCAGGCGTGAGGAACGAGCAGCGCGCAGAGGATGTCGCCCTTCCGCCCCTGGAGGGGCGAGCTAGGACAGCAGCGCCCGGCGAAGGGTATCGAGTCCAACGGAGCCGATGTTGAGGGCCTTGGTGTGGAACTCCTTGAGGTCGAACCCGGGCCGTGATTCCAGTTCGGTGCGGATCTGTTCCCAGAGGCGCTGGCCCACTTTGTAGGAGGGGGCCTGGCCAGGCCAGCCGAGGTAGCGGGTGAACTCGAAGTTCAGTTGGCCCTCGCTGATGGGGAGGTTTTCCTTGAGGAAGTCGTAGCCCTTGTCGGCGGTCCAGGTGCCGGAGCCCCAGCGTTCGGGGATTTCCAGTTCGAGGTGCACGCCGATGTCGAAGACCACCCGGGCTGCACGCATGCGCTGCATGTCCAGCATGCCCATGTGGTCGCCCGGGTCTTTCAGGTAACCGAGTTCCTGCATGAGCTTTTCGGCGTAGAGGGCCCAGCCTTCGCCGTGGCCGGAGGTCCAGCAGACGTTGCGACGCCACTTGTTCAGCAGTTCGCGGCGGTAGGTGGCAGTGGCCACCTGGAGGTGGTGGCCGGGGACGCCCTCGTGGTACACGGTGGTGGTTTCAGCCCAGGTGGTGAACGTGTCCTCGCCGGCGGGGACGGACCACCACATGCGGCCGGGGCGGCTGAAGTCGTCGGAGGGGCCGGTGTAGTAGATGCCGCCTTCGTCGGTGGGGGCGATCCTGCACTCGAGCTTCTTCATGACGTCCGGGATGTCGAAGTGCACGCCGGCGAGTTCGGCCACGGCTTTGTCGGAGAGGCCCTGCATCCATTCCCGCAGTGCCTCGGTGCCTTTCAGTTGGCGGGCGGGATCGTTGTTGAGGATTTCCTTGGCTTCGGAGATGGTGGCGCCTGCCTTGATGGTTGCCGCAACCTGTTCCTGCTCGGCGATGAGGCGGTCCAGTTCCTGCACGCCCCACGCGTAGGTTTCCTCCAGGTCCACCTCGGCGCCCAGGAACGAACGGGAAGCCAGGGCGTAGCGGCCCCTGCCTACGGCGTCCTTCTCGGGAGCAGCGGGGAGCAGTTCGGTGCGCAGGAATTCCGCCAGTCCGGTGTAGGCACGCCGGGCGGCGTCAGCGCCGGCGTCGAGCTTGTCCTGCAGGGCTGCGGGCAATGGCCCGGCAGAGGTGGAGGCCTGCGCCGCCAGCTTGGCGAAGAAGCCGTCTGCCGCGGCGTACTTCGCCACCTGCTCGATGACGATCCGCACCTGGCGTGCAGCTGCCACCCTGCCGGCGTCCTTGGCCAGGCGCAGGGATTCGGTGTAGCCGCTGATGGCCGCAGGCACGTTGTGCGCGCGCCCGGCAATGTGTTCCCAGTCCTGCTCGGTGTCGGTGGGCATGAGGTCGAAAATGGCCCTGATGTCCTGGGCCGGGGAGGCGATGTTGTTCAGCTCCGCGTACTCCCACCCGGAGGCGTGGATAAGGAGCTGCAGGCCCAGCCGCTCCCGCATGGCGTCCAAGGTGACGGCGTCCACGTCGTCCTCAGGCTCCAGGCCTTCCAACGCGGCCAGGGCATCACGTGCCGCCTCTGCGAAACCTGCGATGCCGGCGGGGGAGAAGTCCTGGTACTCCGTCTCATGTCCGGGCAGGCCAAGGGTGGTGGCAAACGTCGGGTTGAGCCTGATGAGGGTGTCTGTGTAGTTGTCCGCGACGGCGTCGATCCGGGTATGCGGGCGCGCGGCGGAAGAGGTGTCTGTAGTCACACCCAGAGCCTAACGGGGCAAGGTGGGCAACGTCAGCATGCCCCGCCGGGGTCGGCGCTCCTGTCAGCCCTGGCTGCGCTTCCAGGCGCCCGGCCCGGGCGTGGGGGCGAGGCGGAGCTGCTGCCGGCGCACCCAGTGGCGCACGCTGGGGCTCTTGCGGGGAGCAGGGCTCTCGCCACCCAGGGAGAGCACGACGGCGGTCAGCGCGGCCAGTTCCTCGGCGTTCGGCTGTCCTTTGACAACAGAGAGCAGGGGAGCGGCTTGGGCATCATGGGTGTCGGCTGGGCCTGCGCCCGCAGGGCTTTCAGTGGGCGTCACAGCGGGATGTTCCCGTGCTTCTTGGCGGGGAGGCTGGCCCGTTTGTCGCGCAGGGCACGCAATCCCTTGATGATCTGGATGCGGGTGTCCGAGGGGGCGATGACCGCATCCACGTAGCCGAGTTCGGCAGCCTGGTAGGGGTTGAGGAGTTCTTCCTCGTACTGGCGGATCACTTCGGCCCGGCGGGCCTCAACATCGCCGCCGTCCTGGGCGACGGCTGCCAGATCGCGCCGGTACAGGATGTTCACCGCGCCCTGCGCACCCATGACGCCGATCTGCGCCGTGGGCCAGGCCAGGTTCAGGTCCGCGCCAAGCTTCTTGGAACCCATGACAATGTAGGCGCCGCCGTAGGCCTTGCGGGTGATGACGGTGAGCTTGGGGACGGTGGCCTCGGCGTAGGCGTAGAGGAGCTTGGCCCCGCGGCGGATAATGCCCTGGAACTCCTGGTCCTTGCCGGGAAGGAACCCGGGAACGTCCACCAGGGTGATGATCGGGATGTTGAAGGCGTCGCAGTGGCGGACAAAGCGGGCGGCCTTTTCGGAGGCGGCGATGTCCAGGGTGCCGGCGAACTGCAGCGGCTGGTTGGCCACGATGCCAACGGTGTGCCCCTCCACCCGGCCGTAGCCGATCATCACGTTGGGGGCGTACAAGGCCTGCATCTCGAGGAAGTGCCCGTCGTCGACGATCTGTTCCACCACGGCGCGCATGTCGTAGGGCTGGTTGGCAGAATCCGGGACCAGCGCATCCAAGGCGAGGTCGTCGTCGTCAATTTCCAACTCCTGCTGGTGTCCCAGCACGGGCGCCTCGGACAGGTTGTTGGAGGGCAGGAAGTCCAGCAGTTCGCGCACGAACTCGATGGCGTCGGTTTCGTCCGAGGCCAGGTAGGTGGAGGTTCCGGTGGTGGCATTGTGCTGCCGCGCTCCACCCAGGGTTTCCATGTCCACGTCCTCGCCGGTGACAGTCTTGATGACGTCCGGGCCGGTGATGAACATGTGCGAGGTCTTGTCCACCATCACCACATAGTCGGTGAGGGCGGGGGAATAGGCCGCGCCGCCGGCGGAGGGGCCCATGATGAGCGAGATCTGCGGCACCACGCCGCTGGCATGGACGTTGTTGCGGAAGATGTCGGCGAACATGGCCAGCGAGGCAACGCCTTCCTGGATGCGGGCGCCGCCGCCGTCCAGGATGCCGACGACGGGGCAACCGTTCCGGAGCGCGAACTCCTGGACCTTGACGATCTTTTCGCCGTTGACCTGGCTGAGTGATCCGCCGTAGACGGTGAAGTCCTGGCTGTAGACGGCAACCAGCCGTCCATCCACGGTGCCGTAGCCGGAGACCAGGCCGTCGCCCAGCGGCTTCTTCTTCTCCATGCCGAAGGCGGTGGAGCGGTGGACAGCCAGGGCGTCGAACTCGACAAATGAGTCCTCGTCCAGCAGGAGGGCAATGCGCTCACGGGCGGTGTTCTTGCCCCGCGCGTGCTGCTTTTCGATGGCTTCGGGGCCGGAGGGCTGTTCGGCGCGCGCCTGGCGGTCGCGGAAATCGGCAATCTTCCCCGCGGTCGTTGTCAGATCGTGGCTCATCAAGTGTCTCCGGCTCTGTAGCAGGTCAATTCCGTTGGCTGGTACGTCGGGCTGCGCGGCGCTTTAAGTAGCATCCACACAAAAGACGAACCCTGCTGGCAAGTCTAGTGACGCTTTGGACGCCCACGGCTGTAGGGAACCTACAATTTTCTGCCGTTCCAGCCGCCTCCCATCAATGTTACTCACCGGTAACTTAGTTGGGCTACAGTGGTGCCATGACCCCAAGCGACGATGCTTTGCATGCTCCCGACAGCCCCTACCGGGCGGCAGGTTCCCTGGCCGGACGGACCATCCTGATTTCCGGCGGCAGCCGCGGGATCGGGCTCGCCATAGCCAAAAGGGCGGCGCGCGACGGCGCCAACATCGTGCTCCTGGCCAAGACGGGGGAGCCGCATCCCAAGCTGGAGGGTACGGTCTACACCGCTGCCGAGGAACTGGTGGCCGCGGGTGGCCAGGCTCTGCCACTGGTGGGTGACGTGCGCAGGGATGACGACGTGGCCGGCGCGGTGGATGCCGCGATGGAGCGGTTTGGCGGCATCGACGTCGTCATCAACAATGCGTCAGCCATCGACCTGTCCACTACGGACGCCGTCGACATGAAGAAGTACGACCTGATGCAGGACATCAACGTCCGCGGCACCTTCCTGCTGTCAAAACTGGCCCTGCCGGCGCTGCGGGCCTCGGAGCAGGGGCACATCCTCACGCTCTCCCCGCCGCTGAACCTGCACCCCTCCTGGGCGGGCAAACACCTCGCCTACACCATGGCCAAATACGGGATGAGCCTGACCACCCTGGGCCTCGCCGAGGAGTTGAAGGCGGACGGGATCCGGGTCAACTCCCTGTGGCCCTGCACCCTGATCGACACCGCTGCCATCCGCAACATGCCCCACGGCGAAAGCATGGTCCTGGCCGCGCGGGGCCCGCAGATCATGGCCGACGCCGCCCATGCGGTCCTCACCGGCGCCAACCTCGGTGCCGGCACGCCGCCGTCGGGCAACTTCTACACGGACGAGCAGGTCCTGGCTGCTGCCGGCGTGGCGGACTTCCGCCCCTACAGCCTGGGGGCGCCCGAGGACCAGCTGGTTCCCGACATCTTCCTGTAGCGGCGCCACCGGCGCGGTGTTCCGCTCGGTAGGATTTAGGTATGGACGACGCACACGCACCGGGCACCCCCCTGAACCGAGGGGACCTGGCCGACCAGCGCTTCCTGTCCGCCACGGGGATACCCCGGATCGATGTGGTGGACTCCACCGGTTCCACCAATGCTGACCTCCTGCGCGGTGCCACGGTGGATCCCGCGGCCTGGCCGGACCTCTCCGTCCTCACCGCCGAGTACCAGACTGCCGCCAGGGGCCGGCTGGACCGGCACTGGGAAGCTCCGCCGCTGAGTTCGGTGTCCGTCTCGATAGTCCTGCGCCCGGTCAACGCGGACGGACGGCCGCTGCCTACCCAGAGCTACTCCTGGCTCTCTTTGATCGCGGCCCTCGCGCTGCGGGAGACACTTTTGGAAACCGCCGGCATCCCGGCCGAGCTCAAATGGCCCAACGACGTCCTGGTGCGCGGCAGGAAGATCGCCGGCATCCTGGCACAGCTCGGACCGATGGCGGACGGCAACGTGCCCCCCGTCATCCTGGGCACCGGCCTGAACGTCACCCTGCGCGAAAGCGAACTTCCCGTTCCCACCGCCACCTCCGTGGCCCTCGAAGGTGCCGGCACCACAGACCGCACAGCCCTGCTGAAGAGCTACCTGTCCCACTTTGCGGTCCTTTACCGCAGTTTCTGCAATGCCGACGGCGACCCCACAGCGGGCATGGCGGGTGGGCCCTCGTTGCACAAAAGGGTGGAGGCCGTCATGGTCACGCTGGGCAAGCAGGTGCGCGCCCAGCTTCCCGGCGACCACGAAATTATTGGACACGCCTCCCGGCTGGACGACTACGGCTCGCTGCTGGTGGTGGACCGCGACGGGCGCGAGCACGTGGTGACGGCGGGAGACGTGGTGCACCTGCGGCCCTGGACAGCGCCGGACGCGCCCAACCAAGGCGGTTATGCGTAAAACCCTCGTTCCCGGGGAGCAGGTCATCGTCACAACCCGTCCGCAGCCGAGGAGGCTGGCCGGGGCTGCGGTGGCCTTCGTGCTGGCCCCGGCGCTGGCTGCCTACGCAAGCGCCTGGATCATCCGCGGCGGCGCGGCACGCCTGGCGCCAGCGATCGGCCGGCAATGGACGCCGTGGCTCGTCACCGCCTGCGTCCTCGCGGCTGCAGCGGTATGGCTGGGCTACTGCCTGCCGCGCCTGCTCCGCTGGCAGGGCACCCGCTACACCCTGACCAGCCAGCGGATGGTGGCCCGGTACGGCCTGCTGAACCGGAGGGACCAGCAGGTGAACCTCGCATCGGTCCGTAACCTGACGGTCCACGAATCGGTGCTGCAGCGATTGGTGCGCTCCGGGAATATATCCTTGGAAACCGGGTACCAGGGCGTGGTGACCTTTCGTGACGTGCCCGAGGTTGCAAGGTTCCGTGACTTTATCCTCGATGCCATCGGGGAATTGCCGGATGAAAGCGGGGCCCAGCCGGGCGGCGCCACGTATTACCCCGCCGGTGCGTTTCCGGAGGATATGAGAGAAGGTGGACGGGATGACCGATGAGGACCAGCAGGAACGCGTCGACAGCATCGCACCCGGCACCGCCGGCTTTGATCCTGCCCCTTTTGGATCCGCCGCTTTTCGGCCTGCCGCTTCTGATACCGGCGCGGACTCCTCCGCCGACCCGTCGGGGTCCGAAACCTTTTCCGACCCCGTGATGCCCGCCGTCGACCGGCACCCGCCCACCGGCGCGATGTCCGCCGAGCGCCTTGCCATGAAGGCCCTCGAGGCCCGCCTCCTGGGCGGGGAACGCAAGCTGCGCCGTCGTGAAGTTGCGGCCGGCGCCGGCCTTTCACTCCTCTCGGCCCGCAAACTCTGGCGCGCCCTGGGCTTCCCGAATCTCGGCGACGAGGACGTTGCCTTCACCGAGCGCGACCAAGCGGCCCTGTCCACCGTGGTGGACCTGGTCCGCACCGGCAAGCTGACCGAGGAAGCGGCCATCTCGATCACCCGCTCGATCGGGCAGATGACCGACCGCATGGTGGTCTGGCAGATCGAGGCCCTGGTTGAGGACATGGTCCACGAGCAGGGCGTCACGGATGCCGTGGCCCGAAAACGGCTGGTCAATGAGCTCCCCGCGTTGGTTGACCCGCTCGAGGAAGTCCTGGTGTACTCCTGGCGCCGACAGCTCAACGCCGCCGTCCAGCGTCTCGCCCTCCGGGCTGAAGCAGGCTTACAGGCGAGCGAAGAAGGCCGGGAAGGCGACGAGGATGACGCGCCGCTGCCCCTGGCCCGCGCCGTGGGTTTCGCGGACCTGGTTTCTTACACCAGCCTGTCCCGCCGGATGAACGAAAAGACACTCGCACGGCTGGTCCAGCGCTTTGAAAACAAGTGCGCCGAGATCATCTCCGTGGGCGGCGGACGGCTGGTCAAGACAGTGGGCGATGAAGTCCTCTATATCGCCGAAACCCCTGCGGCCGGCGCCGAGATTTCCCTGGCGCTCGCCGAGGCCTTCACCGAGGATGAGATTCTCCCGGAAGCCCGGGTGGCCATGGTGTGGGGCAGGATCCTGTCCCGCCTCGGTGACATTTATGGTCCCACCGTCAACCTCGCAGCACGCTTGACTACCCTCGCCGATCCCGGCACCGTCCTGGTGGACTCCATGACCGCCTCTGCCCTGGAGCACGATGAGCGCTTCGTCCTGATCCCGCAGGACCCCGAAAACGTCCGCGGGTTCGGCGAGATCAACCCGGTACGCCTCACGCGCGGCCGCGGCAAGGGCTTGGTGTTGGACTAAGCCCTGGTGAATCCGGGGCGCGGCGTCTTGGTTCCGGCGTCCTTGTCACTGTTTATCCACTTGTTGGTGAATTAGCGGTACTGTTGTGCTGCCCGGCGTCCATGGAAGCCGGGTCCGGCTGTGAGCCAGAAATCTGGGGGAGATTCTACGAATGAAACGCCGCGGACAAACGCGCGCCCAAAGCACTGCTGCCGGCCTGCCCAAGCGCCGGTTTTCGCGCCCCCGGTGGTTCCCTGGTACTGCGTTTGGTGCTGTGGTGGCTGTTGTGGTGACGGGTGCTGTGTTGTATCCGGGGTTTAAGACCACTGAGGTGGAGTTGAATGACGGTGGCGTGTGGGTGGTGTCGAAGTCGAAGAATGCTGTGGGGCGGTTGAATTATCCGTCGCGGGTGTTGGATGGGGCGGTGACGCCGGCGTCGACGACGTTTGATGTGTTGCAGCATGCCGGTGAGGTGTTTGTTGATGATGAGACTGGTTCGACGTTGAATCAGGTGTCGCCGGCGAATATGCGTCTTGGTGGGGATAAGCAGTTGCCGGGGGCGGCCGATGTGAGTTTTGGTGCGCGGACGATTTCGGTGACGGATGCTGCGTCGGGGAAGGTGTGGGCGGTGTCGCCGTCCACGGTGAATGGTTTTGATAAGGAAGCGTCCGAGCCGGTGATGGTGGGTTCGGAGGGGATTGTGTCGGCGGTGGGTGCCGATGACCGGATTTATTCTGCGGATCCGAAGACCGGGGTGGTGACGGTGACGGGGGTGGATGCCAGTGGGGCGGTGACGTCGTCGGAGTCCAGTGCCTGGGATGGTCTTAAGGGTGCGGGGGATTTGCAGATGACGGTGGTGGGGGACCGGCCGGTGGTGTTGGATGCTGCGGCGGGGAACCTGTTTTTGCCTGGTGGTAAGAAGTTGGCGTTGGAGAATGCGCGGGAGGCGAGGCTGCAGCAGGCCGGGCCGGGCAGTGATGTTGTGGCGGTGGCGACGCGGTCGGCGTTGTTGGAGCAGCCGTTGGGTGGGGGGACTGCGAGGACGGTGACCTTCGATGGTGAGGGTGTTCCGGCTGCTCCGGTGCAGTTGGGTGGTTGTGTGCATGCGGCGTGGTCGGGGGCGAATAAGTATGTCCGGGATTGCGTCAATGATGGGGACGATAAGAAGGTGGACGTGCCTAAGGCGAGTGCGTCGCCGTCGTATGTTTTCCGGGTGAACCGGGATCTGGTGGTCCTCAATGATGTGAATTCGGGCAATGTGTGGCTGGTGAACCAGAACATGCAGCTGGTCAACAACTGGGACGACGTCATCCCGCCCAAGGAAACCTCCGATGACGCGGACAAGGACTCCGCCGACGAAGTCCAGCAGACGGTCCTGCCGGACCGCACCAAACCCAACAATGCCCCGGTGGCCAAACCGGACCAATTCGGCATCCGTGCCGGCAAGACAACCATCCTGCCGGTGCTGGACAACGACTCCGACCCCGACGGCGACGTCCTCACCGTCCGCACCCCGGAAGGGGTGAAGGCGGGTGCCGTGTCGCCCATCTACGGCTCGACAGGCCTGCAGATCGCCGTACCCGCTGACAAAACAGGCAGCGAGACCTTCAAGTACACGGTGGACGACGGCCGGGGCCTTTCCGCGTCGGCGGACATCACCCTCAACATTGTCCCGCCCGGCACCAACACGGCGCCGCGGCAGAAACCGAACCGGAACACCACGCTGGTGGTCCAATCGGGCAAGGCCGTCACGCAAAATATCCTTCCGGACTGGATGGACCCTGACGGCGACGACCTGTTCGCCGTCTCCGTGTCCAGCAGCGACCCCCTGGACCAGGCCCGCATCCGCCCCGACGGCCAGCTCACCTTCCAGGATTCCGGCTCCGGTCCCGGCCGGAAGGTCCTGACCGTTTCGGTCTCGGACGGACAATCCACAGCGGAGGGGAAGATCACTGTGGATGTCAGGAGCCCCGGCGCCCTGCCGCCCATCGCCAACGCCGACCACGTGGTGGCAGTAGCAGGCAGCGACACCGTCATCACGCCGCTGAAGAACGATTCGGACCCCCAGGGTGGGACCCTGCGGCTGGCGCAGGCCAGCCCCGACGCTGAATCCACTGCCACCCTCAACCCGGACCAGCAGACCTTCACCTTCAACTCCCGCACCCTCGGGGCGCACTACGTCAGCTACCTGGCGACCAACGGTCCCGCCAGCGCACAGCAATTGGTGCGCGTGGATGTGGTGCCGGGCACCGACGAGGGAGCGCCCGTTGCCGTCCGCGATACCGCACTGCTGCCCACCGGCGGCGACGTCCTGGTAGACGTCCTTGGCAACGACTTCGACCCGTCGGGCGGGGTCCTGGTGGTGCAATCCGTGACCGCCGACGCTGGACTGCCGGTGAGCGTCGCGGTGCTTGACCACTCCGTGGTGAGGATCACCGACATCCGCGCCGAAGGCCAATTGACCGTGCGGTACACCGTGTCCAACGGCCGCTCCTCCGCCATCGGCGAGATTGCCGTGCTGATGGTCCCTGCCCCGGCCAAGCTCCAGGCACCCCAGGCAAAGCCGGACGAGGCCACGGTCCGGATCAACGACGTCGTCACCATCCCTGTCCTGGCCAACGATTCCGACCCCAACGGCTCCAAGCTCACCCTGCTGCCCGATCTTGCCCAGCAGCCTGACGCTGCCGACGGGCGCATGTTCGTGGCGGGCGACCAGCTACGGTTCATCGCCGGGCCCGAGGCAAAAACCGTCTATGCCATCTACAAGGTGCAGAACGCATCCGGGCAGGTGGACTCCCAGCAGGTCACCATCCGCATCCGCGCCCGCGACGATGACCGGAACACCCGGCCCGAGCCGCGCAACCTGACCGCCCGCGTCGTGGCAGGAATGACGGTCAAAGTACCCGTGCCCCTGGACGGCATCGACGCCGACGGCGACTCCGTCCAGCTCATCGGCATCGACAAGGCACCGGCCATGGGAACAGCCGTGGTGCGGGACGGCTACCTGGAATTCACCGCCGCGGGCGATGCTGCGGGCACCGACAGCTTCACCTACCGGGTCCGCGACCGGATCGGTGCCGAGAACACCGGCACCGTCATTGTCGGCATCGCCCCGCTGGAAGCCAACAACCAGAGACCCATTGCCGTGGACGACGCCGTCGACGTCCGGCCCGGCCGCAAAGTGGCCGTGGAGGCCCTGGCCAATGATTCAGACCCCGACGGCGATCCCCTCAGCCTGGTTTCCGACGGTTTCGAGGCCGCACCCGAACTTCAGGTCGAGGCAACGGACGGCGCCAAGGTGCTTTTCACCGCTCCCGCGGCCGCCGGCAACGAAAGCATCAGCTACCGCATCCAGGACGACAAGAAGGCCTCCGCCAGTGCGGTGATCCGCATCCGGACCAGCCCGGACGCGGAGCTCAAACGGCCCGTGGCCAAGGATGACCGGGTCACGGTGGCCGAAACCCTTGGCAAGACCGCAGTGGATGTACCCGTCCTGAAGAACGACTCCGATGCCGACGGCGTGGCCGCAGACCTTAATATCAGCCTGCCCGACGGCAACCCCAATGCCCGCGTGGGCGGCTCCGGCAACCTCGTGGTGACGCTGACCGCGGAGGACCAGCTGATCCCCTACACCGTGACCGACGTGGACGGCCTCACCTCCACGGCCCTCATGTGGATCCCCGGCCAGGGTGCGCAGTACCCCACCCTGGCCAAAACGGAGCCGGTCGAAGTCATGTCCGGCAAGGACATCACCCTGGACCTCGCCGAATACGTCCGGGTCCGCAACGGCCGCACCGCCAGGGTCACCGTGGCTGATTCGGTGCGGGTCCAGGGCGGATCGCCGGAGGGCGTCATCCAGTCCGACGGCAAGGCCCTGCGTTACACCGCGAAAGCCGATTATGTGGGCCCCGGCTCCATCACGTTCGAGGTGACGGACGGCTCCGGACCGGACGATGGCGATGGCCTGAAAGCCACGCTGGTAATCATGACCAAGGTGATCCCGGACCCCAACGCCAACCACCCGCCCACCTTCAGCGGCACTTCGGTGGACGTTCCGAAAGCCGAACAGGCAACGGTTGACCTGGCCGGGCTGGCCAAGGATGTGGATGAACGGGACAAGGACAACCTCCGCTTCGAACTGGACGGGACGCTTCCGGCCGGGTTCAAGGCAAAGGTCGACGGCGCCACGCTCGCCATCACTGCCGACGGTTCCCTTGGGATCGGCGTCACTGGAAATATCCAGGTGAAGGTCACCGACGGCAGGTCACCCGCCGTGGGCGCCACCATCACCGCCCGCCACGTCGCCTCCAACCGGCCCCTGCCCGTGGCCAACGATGACGTGGTGGACAAAGCCAACGCGGGGAAGACGGAACAGGTCAACGTCCTGGCCAACGACTTCAATCCGTTCCCGGACACACCCCTGCGGATCATTGGCGCCACCGTGGAGACCGGAGCCGCGGCCGGACAGCCGGCGGTGGCAGGCGACAGCATCACCGTTACCCCGGCTGACGGGGACAAGGGCGTCATGGTGGTCCGCTACACCGTGGGGGACAAAACGGGCGACCTGTCACGCCAGGTCGACGGGCGCCTGCGGCTCACCGTCCGCGGCAAGCCCGATGCGCCTTCGGCGCCCAGCGCCACTGACGTCCGCAGCCGCACCGCCGTGCTCAAGTGGGCGCCGCCCTCGGACAACGGCGCCCCCATCACCGGGTACACGGTCCGCTCGAACAACGGTTTCGAACAGAAGTGCCCCACCACCACCTGCACGTTGAGCGGACTCACCAACAACGTGAAGTACGTGTTCACGGTGCTGGCCACCAACGAGGTGGGGGATTCCGCTGCTTCCCCGCAGTCCAACGAAATCCGGCCTGACGAAAAGCCGTCCCCGCCGGAGGCGCCCACGGTCAAGGCCGGAGACAAGACCATGGCCATCACCTGGCCCGCTGCCAAGACAGAGGGCTCGCCGGTGAAGCACTACAACCTGGAGATTTCACCGCCGCCGGCCAGTGGGGTTGCCGTCAAGAACGAGGTAGCCGGGCTGAACTACACCTGGACCGGCCTCACCAACGGTGTGAAGTACAAAGTGCGCGCGCAGGCTGTCAACGAACTCGGCCCGTCCGACTGGGGGACCTACTCCGCAGAAGACAACCCGGCCGGCCTGCCCGCCGCACCTGCCGCACCGTCGTCCGCCGTCGCATCCTCCGTGGGCACCCAGAACCAGCTGCGGGCCACCTGGGCCGAACCCAACACCAATGGCGACCCCATCAGCACCTACTACGTCACCATGAGTGGCGGAAACGCCGCGGACCAGACGCAGGCCGTGCCAGGCAACGTCCGTACCGCCAACTTCACCGCCAACAACTCCGAGGCCGCCTATACCTTCACCGTGCAGGCGGAGAACAAGGCCGGCAAGGGCGCAGTCAGTCCGCAGTCGGCGCCCCGTCGCGCCACCGGCAAGCTCTCCACTGTCTCCGGAGTGACCGCCACGCCGGCGAATACCGGGGGAGCAGGACGTGCGGTGACCGTGGACTTCCGCAAACTGACCGCGGCGGAACGCAACGGCTCTGCCGAGAACGAGGTCAGTTACACCTACAACGCCAGCAATGGCGCCCGCGGGCCCATTACGCCAGGGCAGATCATCAGCGGTTTCAGCAATGGAACCGCCGTCAGCATCACCGTGATCGCCAACTCCACGGTGGCACCGAGCTCGGACAGCAGCGCACCCGCCACCACCACGCCCTACGGATCCCCGGGCACGCCCTCGGCTTCCGGACAGGACGGGGCCGTCAACCAGAAGTCGGCAACCCTCAACTGGTCCTCACCGTCCACCAGCACCAATGATGTGGCGCAGACCAAGATCAGGATCAACAACGGCGGGTGGGAGAACGTGGCCGCCTCCGGCAGCAGGACGGTCAACACGGCCAACTTCGGCGACACCGTCACCATCGCAGTCCAGACCTTCAACTCCATGGGTACCGGCAGCGCAGTGGCCACGGCCAGCGCCAACGCGGGCAAACAGGGGCTCTGGGAAACCAGGATCAAGACCTCCGACCCCAACTTCGTCCGGAGCTGCACGTTCACGCTGGGCGGGTCCAACTACCGGCCAAGTCCCTACTTCGACTGTGACGGCGTCAACGCCGACAGCCCGCCGTGGTTCTACAAGGCTGACCAGGACCGCATCATGGTGGCGTGCTACATCGACCAAAGCGACAACTGGTCCGGCAACGGCATCGTCCGTTGGTGGCGGGTGGAATCCGGTTCGGCACGCAACGTTGGCCGCTACGTCATCGCCGGACACACCACGCTGGCCGATCCCGCCGCGCTTGGGGCACCGCATTGCTAGGCCCCATGCCCGGTGGCGGCCCGGGCAGATGTCCCGGGACTGTCGGAATAACGGTGGATCCGCGGTTGGCCTGACACGCCGGGTGTTGCCTGGCGGGGAGGACTGATCATGAGCGGAACCATGGATCCCATGGCGACTGATTTGGATCAGCAAGAGTTAGCGCAGCAGTTCCTGGCCCAGGCGAGGGAGCAGGGCATCGACCTCGTCGGGCCTGACGGGCTGTTGAACCGGTTGACGAAGAACGTCCTGGAGACCGCTCTGGAAGCGGAAATGGACGAACACCTCGGCTACGAAAAACACGACGTGTCCGGGCGCGGGAGCGGGAACTCCCGCAACGGCACCCGCACGAAAACCGTGCTGACCGAGATCGGGCCCGTGGAGATCGACGTGCCGCGCGACACCGGCTCCACGTTCGATCCGCAGATCGTGAAAAAGCGGCAGCGCCGGCTGACCGGTGTTGACGAGATTGTGTTGTCACTGAGCGCGAAAGGGCTCACGACCGGGGAGATCGCGGCGCACTTCGCCGAGGTGTTTGGCGCCAGGGTCTCCAAGGACACCATCTCGCGGATCACGGAGAAGGTCATCGGGGAGATGACCGAGTGGCAGAACCGGCCCCTGGACCGGGTCTACCCGGTGATGTTCATCGACGCGATCCACGTCAAGGTCAGAGACGGGCAGGTCACCAACCGGCCGGTCTACGTCGCGATCGGCGTCACCCTCAACGGTGAACGCGACATCCTCGGGCTATGGGCCGGGGACGGCGGCGAAGGGGCCAAGTTCTGGCTCTCTGTGCTGACCGAAATCAAGAACCGCGGTGTCGAGGACGTCTGCATCACGGTCTGTGACGGGCTCAAGGGCCTGCCCGAGGCCATCACTACCGTCTGGGCCCTGGCGGTGGTCCAAACCTGCATCGTGCACCTGGTCCGCAACACCTTCCGGTATGCCGCCCGGCAATACTGGGACGAAATGTCCAGGGACCTCCGCCCGGTCTACACAGCACCCTCCGAGGCCGCGGCGAAGGAACGCTTCGTCGAGTTCTCCGGCAAATGGGGCAAGCAGTACCCGGCGATCATCCGGCTGTGGGAGAACGCCTGGAGCGAGTTCGTGCCATTCCTGGACTACGACGTCGAAATCCGGCGGGTCATCTGCAGCACCAACGCCATCGAATCCCTCAACGCCCGCTACCGGCGCGCGGTCAGGGCCCGGGGCCACTTCCCCACAGAGCAGGCGGCCCTGAAATGCCTCTACCTCGCCACCCGGGCACTAGACCCCACGGGCAAAGGCAGGGCACGATGGGCCACACGATGGAAGCCGGCGCTCAACGCCTTCGCCATCAGCTTCGACGGAAGAATCAACTAAATGCCAACCGTGGATCCACCGAAAATCGGACAGTCCCGATGTCCCCATCGCGGGTTTTGCGCGGGTTCGGTACTCTGTCCCGGGGGAAAGCAAGCCTGCTGCCTGTCCTGCGAACAGGCCGCCATTCGGCTACATAATCTGAGGGAAAAGTAACGCTGTGACAACTCTGCTGGGGAAGCTTGGGCTGAAGAAGCGACACAAAAAACTGGCCACCGGTACTGCGTTTGGTGCTGTGGTGGCTGTTGTGGTGACGGGTGCTGTGTTGTATCCGGGGTTTAAGACCACTGAGGTGGAGTTGAATGACGGTGGCGTGTGGGTGGTGTCGAAGTCGAAGAATGCTGTGGGGCGGTTGAATTATCCGTCGCGGGTGTTGGATGGGGCGGTGACGCCGGCGTCGACGACGTTTGATGTGTTGCAGCATGCCGGTGAGGTGTTTGTTGATGATGAGACTGGTTCGACGTTGAATCAGGTGTCGCCGGCGAATATGCGTCTTGGTGGGGATAAGCAGTTGCCGGGGGCGGCCGATGTGAGTTTTGGTGCGCGGACGATTTCGGTGACGGATGCTGCGTCGGGGAAGGTGTGGGCGGTGTCGCCGTCCACGGTGAATGGTTTTGATAAGGAAGCGTCCGAGCCGGTGATGGTGGGTTCGGAGGGGATTGTGTCGGCGGTGGGTGCCGATGACCGGATTTATTCTGCGGATCCGAAGACCGGGGTGGTGACGGTGACGGGGGTGGATGCCAGTGGGGCGGTGACGTCGTCGGAGTCCAGTGCCTGGGATGGTCTTAAGGGTGCGGGGGATTTGCAGATGACGGTGGTGGGGGACCGGCCGGTGGTGTTGGATGCTGCGGCGGGGAACCTGTTTTTGCCTGGTGGTAAGAAGTTGGCGTTGGAGAATGCGCGGGAGGCGAGGCTGCAGCAGGCCGGGCCGGGCAGTGATGTTGTGGCGGTGGCGACGCGGTCGGCGTTGTTGGAGCAGCCGTTGGGTGGGGGGACTGCGAGGACGGTGACCTTCGATGGTGAGGGTGTTCCGGCTGCTCCGGTGCAGTTGGGTGGTTGTGTGCATGCGGCGTGGTCGGGGGCGAATAAGTATGTCCGGGATTGCGTCAATGATGGGGACGATAAGAAGGTGGACGTGCCTAAGGCGAGTGCGTCGCCGTCGTATGTTTTCCGGGTGAACCGGGATCTGGTGGTCCTCAATGATGTGAATTCGGGCAATGTGTGGCTGGTGAACCAGAACATGCAGCTGGTCAACAACTGGGACGACGTCATCCCGCCCAAGAATCAGTCCGAAGACCAGGACCAGGAATCCGCGGACAACAACACCATCAACGTGCTGCCGGACCGGACCAAACCCAACCGGCCGCCGGAAACCAAGCCTGACGCCGTGGGCGTACGCCCCGGCCGCACCACCATTCTCAGCGTCCTGGACAACGACTCCGACCCCGACGGCGACGTCCTGACGGCCGCCGTGGCGGCGGACTCCGGACCCAAGTCGGGCAGCCTGGAAAGCATCTACGGCGGCACGGCCTTCCAGATTACCGTCCCCGCGGACGCCAAGCCGGGGACGGAGACCTTCAACTACAGTGCCTCCGACGGGCGCGGCCTGTCCGCAACCGGCCAGGTCACGCTCAGCGTCGTGGGACCCGACGAAAACAAGCCGCCGAAGTTCAAGCGCGGCGAGGACACCACCATGCTGGTGGAACAGGGCAAGACCGTCAGCCAGAACATCCTCACCGACTGGATCGACCCCGACGGCGACGACCTGGTGCTGCTGGACGCGAAAGCCGGCAACGAACAGGACCAGGTCAAGGTCCGGCGCGACGGCCTGCTCACCTTCCAGGACTCCGGGGCAACCGCCGGCAAGAAGAACGTCCAGGTCACCATCTGGGACGGCCGCGCCACCGTCACCGGCAAGGTGGTGGTCAACGTCCAGCCGCCCGGCGCCCTGGCGCCCGTGGTCAACGCCGACCACGTCACCGCCGTCGTAGGCCAGGACTTGGTCATCTCGCCACTCAAGAACGACGTGGACCCCAACGGCGGCGCCCTCCGCCTGGCGCAGGTGGAAGCCAACGGCCCGGCCGAACTGGGCCCCGTCACCGACGGCGGCACCTTCACGTTCCGCAGCAGCACCCCCGGGCCGGTCTACCTCACGTATATCGCCAGCAACGGGCCGCAAAGCAGCCAGGGCCTCATTCGCGTCGACGTCGAATCCGGCAACGACGGCGGGGACCCCGTGGCAGTCCATGACGTGGCACTGATGCCCACCGGCGGAAGCGTGCTGCTGGACCCCTTGGCCAACGACTCCGACCCCTCCGGCGGGGTGCTGGTGCTGCAGTCCGTGAAGCTTCCGGAGAACGCGACAGTTTCAGTCAGCGTGATCAACCACAGCGTCCTGCGGATTACCGACATCCTGGGGACCAAGGACCCCATCCTGTTCGAATACACCATGTCCAACGGCAAGAAGTCCGCCACCGGGAGTGTCTCCGTGGTACCCGTCCCTGCGCCGGCCGTCGTGGAGGCCCCGCAGCCCAAACCGGACGAAGTGAATGTCCGCGTCAACGACGTGGTCACCATCCCGGTCCTGGACAACGACACCCACCCGCAGGGCCAGGAACTGAGCGTGGACCCGGTCCTGCCGCAGTCCGTTGACCCCGCCGACGGAAAGAGCTTCGTCTCGGAGAACACGCTCCGCTTCATCGCGGGCGCCCAGCCCAAGACCGTGCGTGCCATCTACAACGCCGTGGACCCCCAGGGCCAGAAGAGCGCCGCAGCCGTCACCATCCACATCCTGCCGCTCGAAGGCGCCGAGAACTCCAGGCCCCAGCCGCGCAACCTGACCGCCCGCGTGGTGGCCGCCGGCACCGTCCGGATCCCCGTGCCCCTCGACGGCATCGACCCCGACGGTGACTCCGTGCAGTTGACCGGCATCGACAGCACCCCTGCCATGGGCACCGCCACCGTGGGCAGCAACTTCATCGACTTCACTGCCGCGGGCGACGGCGCCGGGACCGACACTTTCCGCTACAAGGTGGTGGACCGCCAGGGTGTGGCAAATACGGGCACCGTGACGGTGGGCATTGCACCGCGTGGTGAGATCAACCAGAAGCCAACCCCGGTTGATGACGAAGTCCGGGTCCGGCCGGGCCGGCAGATCGCGGTGGACGCCATTGCCAACGACACCGATCCCGACGGCGACCGCATCCGCATCCTCACAGACGGCATCGAGGCCGACCCCGCTCTGCAGGCCACCGTCAGCAAGAACAGTGGCCGCATCATCCTCCTGGCACCCAACGAGGCCGGTACCGTCAACGTCCGCTACACAGTTGCCGACGACCGCGACGCCACCGCCCAGGCCACCATCCGCCTGGTGGTTGACAATGATGTGCCCCTGAAGGCCCCGATCGCGCGCGACGACAGGGTCACCTCGGCCCAGGCCATGGGCAAGACGGCCGTGGACGTCCCCGTCCTCAAGAACGATGAGGACCCGGACGGCGTGGGCGAAAACCTGAAGATCAGCACCGAGGCCACCACCGCACGTCCCGGGGGCAACGGCAACGTTCTGGTGGACCTCACCGAACAGCCCCAGCTCATTCCATACACCGTCGAAGACGTGGATGGGCAGCAGTCCACCGCGATCATCTGGGTCCCGGGCCTGGGCCAGCAAGTTCCCACCCTGGCCAAGGACGAGGTCATCGAAGTGGTCGCCGGGCAGTCCGTCGACGTCGACCTGAAGGAATGGGTCAAGGTACGCGAAGGCCGCTCGCCCCGGCTGACCCAGGCGGACCGGATCAAGCTCATTGGGGCCGACGGCGGCGATCCCATCATCCGGGACGGTGCAGGCCTTAAATACTCCGCGGGAGCTGACTATGTCGGCCCTGGATCACTCACCTTCGAGGTGACCGACGGTACAGGACCCGATGATCCGGCCGGTCTCAAGTCGACCCTCAGCATCCGCACCAAGGTCCTGCCGGACCCCAACAAGAACAACCCGCCGGACCTGCTGGGCGCCACCGTGGACGTTCCCAAGGGTGACTCGGCCAGCACCGACCTCGGAAAGCTTACCTCCGATCCCGACCAGGACGACGTCGAGAAGATGAAGTATGAGATGGTGGGGGACTCTCCCGGGGGCTTCAACGCCCGGATCGAAGGCAACACGCTGAAGGTTTCGGCGGCAGACTCCACGGCAACCGGGACCCGGGCGGCTGTGCAGGTCAAGGCGACGGATCCGCGCGGGCTTGAAGCGACTGCCACCTTCCAGCTTTCGGTGACCGCTTCGAACCGGCCCAAGCCGGTGGCCAACGACGACGTCGAACCAAACGCTGCCGCAGGAAAGCCCGTGACCATCAACGTCCTGGCGAACGACGCCAACCCATTCCCGGAAACTCCGCTGAAGATCATCGCAGCCAACACGGAAACCGGCAGTGGCAACGTGGGCGTCAACGGTGACTCGATCACCGTGACCCCTGCACCTGGCTTCACCGGAACCCTGGTGGTGGCGTACACAGTGGAGGACAAGACGCAGGACAGCTCCCGGCACGCTACGGCCCGGGTCCGGCTTACGGTCAAGGACAAGCCGGCCTCGCCCACCACTCCGCAGGCCCAGAGCGTGGGTGACCAAACCGCACTCCTCAACTGGTCCGCGCCCGCAGACCGCGGTTCAGCCATCACCAAGTACACCGTGTACGGGGAGGGCGGCTTCCGGCAGGACTGCCCGGCCAACACCTGCACCCTGAACGGCCTGACCAACAACACCACCTACCACTTCCAGGTGACGGCCACCAACGAGTTCGGTGAGTCTGAGCGGTCCCCGGCCTCGGCCGATGTCCGCCCCGATGTGAAGCCGGATACCCCTCTCGCGCCGGCGCTGAAGTTCGGCGACAAGCAGCTGACGGTCGCCTGGGCCGCTCCGGCCAGCAAGGGATCGCCCGTGAAGTCCTACGACCTGGAAATCTCGCCGGCGCCTGCTGGCCAGAACGCCCAGATCCAGGGGCTGACGTCGGTCAACTACGTGTGGAAGGGCCTGCAGAACGGCGTGTCCTACAAGGTGAGGGTCCTGGCCAGGAACGACGCCAAGGATCCGTCCGAGTGGAGCCCTTATTCGGCGGCGGAAGTTCCCGCGGGAGTGCCGGCAACACCGGCTGCGCCAGGCGTGGCACAGGCCACGCCTGTGGGTTCCCAGAGCCAACTGAGGGTGGTTTGGTCGGCGCCCAATAACAACGGTGATGCCATTTCGGCCTACACCCTGACCACGCTTCGGGGCGGAGCTGCAATCTCAAGCCAGCAGGTTACGGGGACGTCGCAGAACGTGACCGTGGACAACTCCGAAACCAACTACACCTTCACTGTGTCTGCCACCAACAAGGCCGGGACGAGCGCCACCAGTGCGCAGTCCGCCGCGATCCGGGCAGCAGGAAAGCCCGGCACTGTGAACGCTGGGACTGTCAAGGAGAACGGGACCAGCGGTCAGCTCGATGTGACGTTCACGCCCCTGACGGAGGCGCAGCGCAACGGGTCCACCGCGTCAGAAATCGCATACTCCTACAATGCCGACGGCAAGACCGGGGCCATTAGGGCAGGCGGTGGAACCATCGGTGGGATGACCAACGGCCGCGACATCACCGTGACCATCATTGCCACGTCCACGAAGAACAACATGTCCGGTGACGCGAAGGCAATCGGTACTGGCAACCCCTACGGTCCTGCCAACGCCCCGAACGTGAACGGCACCACATCGGCCAAGGGTGATGGCCAGGTGCACTGGACCTGGAATGATCCCGCGACGAACGGCAGGCCGCTCAGCTACTACGAGGTGAGCATGGATGGCGGCGGCTGGCAGAACGTTGGCAAGGCGAACAAGTTCGACGCCGGAGCCGGCGGCTGGAACCAGAGCCACAAACTGCGGGTCCGCGCATTCACCGTCACGGCCGGCGCAATCGGCGGACCGGTCACCTCGACGTCCGGCCCGGACAACACCCCGCCTCCGCCAACGGACTGGAACGTCACGGCCAGCCCGACCCGAAGCTGTACCGAGCCCAGGAAGGGAACGGACAGCTTCGTGGCGGGCAACCCGTCCCAATGCAACGGCGAGGGCATTTGGCTTGATGCCGGCGCCTACTCCCGGGCCGACCGCTACCAGGTCTGGTACAAGACCTCGAATAACCCCAGCGGCATCTGGTATCACCTCAGCGACGGGATGGCCAAGGGCAACTGGCTCCGCTGCGACACCTCCAACGTTGGCTGCAACCCGCCAAACGGCATGCCAAACCGCTAGCAATTTCCAGCATCATCTCGCATCAGTGGCACTCGAAAAACCGGGCTCCACCAACACCTGAACCAATAAAGGAAGCGCACCCTATGACCATGACCATCGAGCAGGCCGAGTGGTTTGCCGACACATTCCAAAAGCTGGTTGCCAATGTGGGGCAGGCGGTGCTGGGCAAGGAACACGTCATCCGGCTGACCTTCACCGCGATGCTGGCCGAGGGCCACGTCCTGTTCGAGGATGCGCCGGGCACGGGCAAGACCTCCCTGGCCCGGGCCCTCGCCGCCACCGTGCAGGGTTCCAACAACCGCATCCAGTTCACCCCTGACCTCCTTCCCTCGGACGTCACGGGCGTGACCATCTACGACCAGAAGACGCAGAAGTTCGAGTTCCACAAGGGCCCGATCTTCAACAACATCGTGCTGGCCGATGAAATCAACCGCGCCTCGCCCAAGACCCAGTCGGCTCTCCTCGAGGTCATGGAGGAGTCCCGGGTCACTGTGGATGGCGTCACCTACTCCGCGGGCCGCCCGTTCATGGTCATGGCCACCCAAAACCCCATCGAGCAAGCCGGCACGTACCGCCTGCCCGAAGCCCAGCTGGACCGCTTCCTGATCAAGACATCCATCGGTTACCCGGACCACGCGTCCACCGTCCGCCTCCTGGGCGGCAGCAACCTGAAGGACCGGTCCAAGGACCTGTCCGCCGTCATCACCACCCAGGCGGTGGCGGACATGGCGGACCTCGCGGCAACGGCACACATCGACACAGCGGTGCTGGAGTACATCTCCCGCCTGTGCGAGGAAACCCGCAACGCTCCCGAAACCAGGCTCGGCGTCTCCGTGCGCGGCGCCCTTGCCATGGTGCGGGCCGCCAAGGTGTGGGCCGCCTCGCAGGGACGCAACTTCGTGCTGCCGGATGACATCAAGGAACTGGCCCCCGTGGTGTGGACCCACCGGTTCGTGATGGACCCCGAAGCCGAGTTCTCCGGTGCCACCGCAGAGGCCGTGCTGACCAGGATCCTGGCCGACGTCGCCGCACCGCAGCAGCGCACCAACGCCTGACCGGCTGGCTGCAGCCCGGCGCTACAGCCGCCACCACTCCATCCCAGCGCAACAACGAAGGCACACCCTTATGTCCGACGGCACGTCCAGCGGCACCCCGTTGACCCGGCTCACGGAGCGATTCCAACAGCTCTTCCACCGGAACGGCCGCCCCACCCGCCTGCACCCTGCAGCGGTATGGTCCGAAGCCAGCAGCACAGCCCTCCAGGCCCTGACACCAGCCTGGCGGGCCGTCCGCGACACCTGGCTGAAGTATGCCTGGCCGGTGCTTTCCGTAGTCAGCATCCTGGGCTGGTCCGTCCTGGCCGCCGCCATCCTGCTCTGGACCACGGGCCAGGCATTCGGCTGGCAGGAAGCCACTGCGGCCTCCATTGCTGCCTTCGCCATGTTCGTGATCGCGGTGGCCTTCATCCTGGGCCGGTCCTCCTACGGGGTGGTCCTGGACCTGGCCCGCACGCGGGTCGCGGTGGGGGACAGTGCCGTGGGCAGCATTGCCGTCTCCAACACTTCCGCGCGGCCACTGCTGCCGGCCGCGCTGGAACTGCCCGTGGGCAGCACCACCGCGGTGTTCCACCTGCCGCGGATGAAGCCCGGGCAAGTCCACGAGGACCTGTTCACCATCCCCACCGCCCGGCGCGCCGTCATCGTGGTGGGACCGGTCCGCTCCGTCCGCGCAGACCCACTGCACCTGCTGCGCCGCCAGGTCCTCTGGACCGAGCCGGAAGACCTCTTCGTCCACCCACGTACCGTCGCCTTGGCAGGCTCGGCCGCAGGCTTCATCCGCGACCTCGAAGGCATGCCCACCACAGACCTCTCCAGCGCCGACGTTTCCTTCCACGCACTGCGCGACTATGTGCCGGGGGACGACCGCCGGCACATCCACTGGAAGACCACCGCCCGCACCAACAAGCTGATGGTGCGCCAGTTCGAGGAAACGCGACGTGCCCACCTGGCCATTTCGCTGTCCATCAACACCGAGGAATACGCCTCCGAAACCGAGTTCGAGATGGCCATCTCGGTGGCTGCCTCCATCGGCCGCCAGGCCATCCGCGAGCAGCGGGAACTGGATGTCCTGACCCAAAAGGGGCCCCTGCGCTGCGAAACCGGCCGCAACATGCTGGACGACATGACACGGATCGTCGGCACTCCGATGCGCCGCACCGCCGTCGACCTCGCCCGGACCCTGGCCGACACCGTCCCCAACGCCTCCGTGGTCTTCTTCGTGGTGGGCAGCAACGTCACGGCGACCCAGCTCCGTTCCGCCGCCGCCTCGGTACCGCCCGGCGTGCGAAGCCTGGCCGTACGGGTGGAAGCCGGGGCGGCCCCCACCCGGGCCAACATCGCAGACCTTACTGTCCTGACGCTCGGCGACCTGGCCGACCTTGCCATCGTGCTGAGAAAGGCGGCCGCATGAGCACCGCACCGGGCCGTTCCCCACAGACGTCCATCCCGCCCACCCGTACCCGCCGGAAAACTGCCGCCCATGAGTCGGCTTTCGCTGACGGGCAGCCGCTGTGGCACTTCCTGCTCGACGCCGGCGCCCTGGTGGTCCTGCTGGGCCTGGGCCTGCTTGGCTTCGGCCTGAGCTTCGGCGGCGACCCCTATTACCTGCTGTCGGGTTTCGGGGGCATCATCCTGGGCCTGGCGATTGGGGCGGCGAACGCCCACCTGCGCCTGGGCCTGCTGATTACCACTGCCCTGGCGCTGGCAGCGTACCTGGTGCTCGGCACCTGGCTGGCCGTGCCGGACGCCGCCATCGCCGGCTTCGTCCCCACCCTGGACTCGCTGCGCACCCTGCTGCTGGGCGTCGTCTTCGCCTGGAAGGACATGCTCACCGTGGGCGTACCGGTGGGCACGGCGGGCGGCGTGCTCATCGTCCCGTTCCTGAGCTCGTTCATCACAGCCCTCCTGGCCGCGCTCCTGACCTGGCGGCTCCGCAGCCCCTACCTGCCCCTCCTGCCGGTACTGGTCCTGTTCGTCACGGGCATCGCCTTCAGCACCAACGCCGCGTTCTTGACCCTGGAACGCGGAATCGGCCTGACCGTCCTCGGAATCGCCTGGGCAACCTTCCGCCGGGACGCCCTGCGCCGGAACAGCACCAAGCGGGTGGCGGTGAACAACCCGCAAAATGAAAGTTCCACTGCGCGGCGGGCCAGGATCCGCCGGCTGGGCATGGCCGCCGGCGTCATCGCCGTCAGCGTGGGAATTACCGCGGTGGCTGTCCCGCTGGTCAGCGCCGGCGAGGACCGGAAAGTTCTCCGCAACGTGGTGGTGCCGCCGTTCGATCCCAAGGACTACATCACCCCGCTCGCCAGTTTCCGGACCTACGTGAAGGACAAGAAGGACGACACCCTGTTCGTAGTCAAGGGCCTCCCGCGCGATGGCCGGGTGCGCCTGGGAGCCCTGGATGCCTTCAACGGCACCAACTACAACATGGACCCCAACGGCTCGGGCAACTTCAGCAAGGTGGGCGACGCCAAGTCCATCAATACGCTCGCCGACACGTCCGGGGTAGTGCCCACCAACGACTACTCGATCAGCATCAGCATCGAGGACTACCAGGGCTTTTTCGTGCCCGGCGGCCGCAAGACCACCGGCATCAGCTTTGACCAGTCCGGCTCCGCCGCGGCTGCCGGCCTCTACTTCAACCCGGGATCCGACACCGCCGTCTCCACCAGCGGGCTGTCCAAGGGCGACTCCTACACTGTCCAGGTCTCCGATCCCGTCAAGCTTGAGCACGGGCAGCTGACCCAGTACGACTTCGCCAAGGTCTCCCTCCCGGACCCCCTGGAGGTACCGCCGGTAGTAGGCTCACAGGCCAACGACCTGTCTGCCGATGCCCCGACGGCGATCGACCGGGTGCGCCAGATCGAGGCGCATTTCCAGAAGACCGGCGCCTTCAGCAACGGCCTGGTGAGCGAGGGGCAGCTGCCCAGCGTCTCGGGCCACGGCTCCGCCCGCATCCGCAGCCTGCTGACCGCCAAGCAGATGCTCGGCGACGACGAACAGTACGCGGTGGCCATGTCCCTGATGCTGCGGCACCTTGGCATCCCGTCCCGCGTTGTGATGGGCTTCTACCCGGAGCCGACCAGCCCCGAAAACGGTGCGGGCGAGGTAAAGATCACCGGCAAGGACGTCCACGCCTGGGTGGAAGTGGCGTTCGAGCGGGTGGGCTGGGTCAGCTTCGATCCCACCCCGCCCAAGGACAACATCCCCATCCCGCCGGACCCCGAAAGCAAGTCCAAGCCCAAGCCGCAGGTGCTGCAGCCGCCGCCCCCGCCGCAGGAGCCGGCGGACCTGCCGCCGGACTCCTCACCGGACGCGCTGGACGCGGACCAGAAGAAGAACAATCCGTGGCTGTTCTGGGGCGCGCTCCTGGGCGCCCTGGGCGTCGCCGCCATTCCGCTGGTCATCCTGGCACTGCCGCTGTTGCTGATCGCTTTGCTGAAGGCACGACGGCGGAAGTCGCGTTTCCGTGACGGCCACCCCGCCCAGCGTGTGGGCGGAGGTTGGAACGAGGTGGTGAGCCTGGCGACGGACCTGGGTGCCGCCGTCGACACCCGTTCGACACGGCGCGAAAGCGCCGCTGTCCTCGCCGAGGCTTTCCCCGCAACCTCGGGGACCACCACCATGCTGGCCCGCCGTGCGGACGCGTCAATCTTCGGGGCCGGGGAACCGACGGAGGAGCAGGTCCGGGAGTACTGGACGATCGTTGACGGGTCGCTCAAGGAGATGACATCCGGGATGGGCTTCTGGCGCCGGCAGCAGGCGCGGTTTTCGCCGCGCTCGCTGCTCGCCGACGCCCGGACGGCCATGAACTCCGGCAGGAGCCTCAAGCTGCGCGGCGGCCGATTGGCATTGCCGACGGTCCCTGGGATCCTTGCCGCACGCCGCCGCCGAACGTCCGGCAATGCTGATGCGCCGCCGCCCCGGGAGCAAGAACCCACCCAGCAAGGACCAAGCCAGCAGTGATGCCCGACGCCGAACGCTGCCCCCGCTGCCAGCAGCAGATCCGTGCGGGGGCCACCTTCTGCACTGCCTGCGGCGCGCCGCTGCCCAACCGGGCGGCGCGCCGCACCCGCACTCCGGACCCGCTTCCCGATCACGGCCCCAGTGCTGCCAGGGAGGCGCGCCCCGAGCATGCGCCGGGGATTCCCGGTACTATCCCGGTAGTAGAAAGGCCCCCGGCAGGTCAGCCGGCGGGCAGCGCATTGACGGGCCCTGTACGCACGGGCTCCGGGCCGGGCAGGACCGGAGGTTCCACGAAGGTGGAAACCGCTCCAGGGGGAGGAACGGGAATGGCAGTAAACCTTCAGCTTGTTCCGGCTACGGCGGGCAAGCGGCTTGGTGCTGCCGTCATTGACTGGCTGCCCGGGGTGGCGGTGCTGGTGGTGACGTTCGCCATTGGCTTTGCCGGCATCACGCGGACCAGGAGCGGCGGCTTCATTGTCTACGACACGTCGTCCCTGGTGCTTTTCGGCGGCATCGGCCTTGGCCTGACCCTGGCCTACCTGTTTGTCGTCCTCGGGCTGGAGGGCCGCAGCGGCAAGACGCCCGGCAACCTGCTGATGGGCATCCGCAGCGCGGACCAGGACGGCTACGCGCCCGGCGCCGGAGCTGTGTTCCTGCGCGGTCTCATTACCGGAGCCGGCGTCCTGCTGGCCTTGCTCGCGGCGGTGCTGGTGGTGGTGTTCAAGTGGTTTGACGTTGCGTTGTTCATTCTGGGGCCGCTGGTCCTGGTGGCTGCCGTCTGGGCTGTGCTGGTGGTTGTTTCCTGCACATGGGACAAAAACGGCGGGCTGCGCGGCTGGAATGACACCGCGGCCAAGACCTTGGTTTTCGACGTCAAAGCGGGCCGGGACCCCATCACCACGGGTGGCATCCAGGGGCCCTACAGCTTCGCGCCCTTGGACCTTCCGCCCGTCCAGCAGGTGCTGTCCCCGGTGGCCGGAGCTAAAGCGCCGCACGCGGCAGGATCCCGGCCATCGGCGTCCGGGGTATCGGCGTCCCCAACAGCTTCATCCCAGCCACCGGCATCCTTCACGCCGGCACACTCCGCGCCGGCGCCCGTCGCGCCCCAGCCTGACGTGACCCAGGCCGCGGCGCCCCCGGCAGTTGCAGCCCAGGCACCCCAAGCACCTGCGCCGTCGGCCGCACTGCCATCCCAGACCATGCCGTCCCAGACCATGCCGTACACCTCGCCGGCATCCTTCGCGACGCCGGCCGGTGGCACGCCCGCCGATAGCGCCCCTGCTGCTGGTGCCCAGGTTTCGCCGGTAGGCTTCGAGCAGGCTAGCGCGCAGTCCTTTGTGCCTGCCGGCGCTGCCTCCGGTCACCGGATGCCCCCACCGCATGTGGACGACGACGTCGAACGCACCCAGGTGCGCCCCGGCACCAATCGGCCGGCCCAGGCCGCAGTCCTGCGCATCCGCCTCGACGACGGCAGGGACTTCCAGCTGGACCGCAGCGTCCTAGTGGGCCGCAACCCCGTGGGACAGGTCGGGGAACAGCATGCCCAGCTGCTGGCCGTGGACGATCCCGGCCGCTCCATTTCGAAGACGCACCTGCACCTGCTCACCGACGGCGCAGGCATCTGGGTGACGGACCGGCACTCAACCAACGGAAGCGCCGTCACCACCCCGGACGGGCTGCGCACCCCGCTGGTGCCGGGCGTCCCCACCTTTGTTACCCCGGGATCCAGCGTGAATTTTGGAGACCGTACCTTTTACCTAGGACAGGCATGAACCAGCACCCCGCCAGTGTTTCCTCCACCATCCAGCCGGGGCCGGGCCTTAGCCTCTCCTGCGGCTACGGGACGGACAGGGGGCTCCGCCGGGAGCTGAATGAGGATTCGTACATAGCCGCCGATCCAGTCTTCGCCGTGGCCGACGGCATGGGCGGCCACGAAGCCGGCGAGATTGCCAGCGGCCTGTGCGTGCGTGCCCTGGCCGAGATGCCCCAGGTCACCACGGGGGAGCGGAACATCACTGCGTCCGTCCTCCAGCAGCACCTGGTCCGCGCCGACGCCTCCATCCGTGAAGCCGCCGGTGCCCGCGCCGGTACCACGCTGACGGGCGCGGTCATTGTGGAACAGATGGGCATGCCGTACTGGCTGGTGATGAACATCGGCGACTCCCGCACCTACCGGCTCAGCCTGGGACGCTTCGAGCAGATCAGCGTGGACCACTCGGAAGTCCAGGAACTGGTGGACGCCGGTGAAATCACCCCCCAGGAAGCCACCGTCCACCCGCGCCGGCATGTGGTGACGCGGGCCTTGGGCACCGGGGATGAGACGGAGGCGGACTACTGGCTCCTCCCCGTCGAGGAAGGCGACCGCGTGCTGGTCTGTTCCGACGGCCTGACCGGCGAACTGGCAGACGATGACATCCTCCGGATCCTCAGCACCGTGCCAGACCCGCAGGACGCCGTGGACGCCCTGATCCAGGCGGCCCTGCGCAACGGCGGCCGTGACAACGTCACCGCCATCGTGGTGGACGCCCGCAACGTGGCGAACGACGACGGCGCGGGCACCACGGCGCCCCGCCACACCACCGCTGACGGGGACGAAGTGACGCTGCCGCGCCCGCAGTCCTCCGAGGCTGTGACAGAATCGTTGCCCGAACCGCTGGTGGACGGCACGGCATTGGAAGCAAGGACCGCGCTGACTGACGGCACTTCGCTCGAGGGAGAGCCGGGCGATGACCGGCGCTAGCTACATTCCCGGCTGCTGGTTGGGCATCGTCCGGTCCCGCACCGCAGTCCTGCTGGGACCGGAGGCGCCCGCTGAACTGGCCGGTGCACTGTGGGAACTCCTGGCCGGCCGGCCCGAACCGCACGAGGTCCTCGCTGCCGTGACCAGCAGCTCCGGCGGGTCCCTTACTCGCATTCCGTCCTTCGCCATCCTCGATTTCAACGGATCGCTGCGGGTGTTCCTGCGCGGCGCCGTCGACCTCACCATCGAACAGCCCGGCGGAGCCGTGGACCTTGACGGCAGGGACGTGACCACCTGGAACGAACGCAAGTTCGTGGTTCCCGGCACGTGCAGGGTCGGCATTGCGGACGGTGGCACCGAAGGCAACGGTGGTCCACAGAACGCTGCGGGCCCCGAACTGCCGCTGGGCGAGGGCGTGGTGCTGCTGCGGTCCCTGACCTTTGGGGCACCCTCTGGTCCGGCTGCCGTCGATGGCCCCGCCGCCGTGGATGGCGCGGCGGACGGGAAAGGCCCGGCGGCTGCGAACGGTAAGGACGCAGCCCAGAGTTCCACCGCTCCCGACGGGCCATTCGCAGTGAACGCTGCCGGGGAAGTGGACGGCATGGGCGAAGTGAACGGTATCGCCGACGCCATCCATGGTAACGAGACAGTGGTGGGGGTCATTGACGAGGACCTGGACATGGACCAGCCCGAGGACCCTGCCCCTGACTTGAACGACGAATTGGACGCTGACGCTGACTTGAACGACGACCTGGATGGGGAACGCGCGGAAGAAGCGAACCGGCCCCAGGCATTCGCCGCCGAGGCTCTTGAACGCGAGGCTCTTGAACCAGACGGCCTTGACCCAGACGCCACCATCGCTCCGGGCGCCATCATTGACGCTGATGATGAACTGCTGGGAGCACCTGCCACTTTGGGACCGGTTAGCGACGGACCGGCGGGGCCCAACGGGTTGGAAACGGACCCAGGCGACGCCGCTCCGGCGGAGGAACTCACCAGCTCCTACGACCACCTCTGGGACCGCACTGTCATGCGGAACATTGAGGACGCAGCGGTGCGCGAGGAACCCGACGCCGACTCCGGCCACGTGGTCCCGCAGCAACCACCAGCCCTGCCCGCGGCCGAACCGCTGGCCGCCCTTGGTTCGGCGGAGGATGCCAGCCCGCAACTCCCGGCAGCCGGCTCCGGGCCCGCAGGGGATCCCCGCGCGGACGAGCCGGCAGCAATTGGCCCGGACACCGGAGCAGCGCCGCCCACGCCGCGCCCTGCTTCCACGGGCCTCATCGATTCCGTGCCCTGGCGTACCGGCGGAGCAGCGCCAACACCCACCCCGGAACCTGCCCCATCGCCAAGCCCCGGCACGACACCGTCACCGGCAGCTGGGCCCCCCGCTTCAACCGACGGCGGACCCGCCGGCGCAACCCAGGGACCACATCAGGCCCAGCCGGAGGTTGGCTTCGATCCCGACCACGATGGCCAGACGGTCATGAAGAGCAGCCTCCCGGGAGCAGGTCCGGGCCTGGCCGCGAACCCGTCGGCCGCGCAGCGGGATGCAGGCGACGGCCCGGTGGTACTGGCCCGCGTATGTTCACAAGGCCACGCCAACCCGCCCACCCGTGCCCAGTGCAGCGCCTGCGGTGCCGCACTGCTGCCCGATGCCGTTCAAGTGGCACGTCCCCGGCTGGGCCGGATGCGGCTGTCCACCGGCGAACTGCTGGACCTGGACCAGTCAATGGTCATCGGCCGCCAGCCCTCCGTATCACGGGTCCAGGGCGGGGTCATGCCGCGCCTGGTCCAGGTGGCAAGTCCCGGCGGTGACATCTCACGGTCCCATGTTGAGGTGCGGTTGGAGGGCTGGCACGTCATGCTTTGCGACCTCAAAGCCACCAACGGCACCGTCCTGGTCCGCGAAGGCCAGCCGCCGCGCCGGCTGGCCCAAAACGAGATGGCCATCCTGCTCGACGGCGACATCGCGGAGCTGGGCGACAACATCTCACTGCGTTTTGAGGAGATTCCGTGAGTTCCAAACGGCCCGTCGCGCCGCCGCCCCGCATTCCGGGGTTCACCTACATCAGCCTGCTGGGATCCGGCGGCTTCTCCGACGTCTACCTGTACGAACAGGACAGGCCGCGCCGGAAGGTGGCGGTCAAGGTACTGCTCTCCGACCTGAAGACGGAGGGCGCCCGCCGGCGGTTCGAGTCCGAGGCCAACCTGATGGCCCAGCTGTCCTCGCACCCGTACATCGTCACCATCTTTGAAGCGGAAGTAACCGACGACGGGCACTCCTACCTGGCCATGGAGTACTGCTCCCGGCCCAGCCTGGACGTCCGGTACCGGCGGCAGCGCTTCAGCGTCGACGAGGTCCTGGCGGTTGGCATCCAGGTGGCGTCCGCCGTCGAAACCGCCCACCGCGCCGGCATCGCCCACCGCGACATCAAACCCGCCAACATCCTGGTCACGGACTACAACCGCCCGGCCCTCACCGACTTCGGCATTTCCGGCACCCTGGCCGGGGACGCGGACGATGACTCCGGAATGTCCATCCCGTGGTCGCCGCCGGAGCAGTTCCGGGACGGCCCCGTAGACGGCATCATGGTGGACGTCTGGGCCCTGGGCGCCACGCTCTACACGCTGCTGGCCGGACGCTCGCCCTTCGTTATGCCCGGGGCGGATAATTCGCAGCGCGAGCTGATCAACCGGATCAGCAACACGGCCCTGCCGCGGCTGGGCCGGGCCGACGTGCCCGAGTCCCTGGAACTGGCGCTGGCCACGGCCATGGCCAAGTCACCGCAGTCCCGGTACTCGTCGGCCCACGCCTTCGCCCTGGCCCTGCAGCGCATCCAGGCCGAGCTCAACCTCTCGGTCACGCCCTTCGAGGTCCTGGAGGAGCCGCAGCAGGACGAGGGCCACCCGGACGACGGCACCGAGGAGACCCGCGTCCGCAGCATCGCCGCCATCGACCCGGAAGGCACCGGCAGCGCCCCCACCTTCCCGGCACGCACCCGCCCCAACACAGCCGGGGCCAATCATCCCGGGGCCGCAACCGACGCGACGGGACGCAGGACAGGCGCCGTCCCGCCGTCGTCCTTCACCCCTGCAGCCCCCAGCCAATGGCGGCCTGCCCCGGCCGTTCCTTCCATCCCGGCAAGTCCGACAGGACCACCGGGCTCCACCGGAACACCAGTAGCCGACGGCGACGGGCAGGGGGAGTGGGCCCAGTCCACCATCCTGCGCGGCAGCCCGGGAGCGGTGAACTACGGTGCGCCGGTAACCGACGCCGGGCAGGACGCCTACACTGCGGACGCAACAGTCCAGCGGGCCGTAAAAGTGGACGAGCCGCAGGCGGCACCGGAAGCAGACCACGGGAAACGCAACCTGTTGCTGGCAATCACCGGCGGCACCCTCCTGGCGCTGGCGGCGGTGGTGGGCATCGTGGTGGCCAACGCCGCCCCGGGCCCGCCCAAGACCGTGGCCACCCAGCAGGTGACCAAGCCCCCCGCGGACGCTTTGGACAACGGCACGGTGCCCGACGTCGAAGGCCTCAAGGGATCCATCGGCGGCGACGGGGAGGCCAGCTTCACCTGGACCAACCCGCAGCCCAAGGAAGGGGACACCTACAAATGGAAGGTGTACACCATGGGCGGGAACAGCGCTGAATTCCACGCAGTGGATAAGCCACCGGTCAAGATCCGGCCCAACCCGACCGGGCAGACCTGCATCCAGGTGATGATCGTCCGCTCCGACGGCGCATTCTCACCCATGGAGGAGAACTCCATCGCCTGCACCGGCCAGTGATGTCACTGCGCCGGCACATGGCATGCCGGCATCGGCACGCGGCAACAGCACACCACCAGTACTCCGGTTACCGGAACAGTTCTGCCTTAAGGAGGCGTGGATCATGGGGGATCTAGCAATAGACTTCTGCGGCGAATGGTATGAGCCATCGGACGACGACATCTTCAACATCGGCCGCGAGGGCGACCTTGAAGTGGATGACAACCCGTACCTGCACCGGCAGTTCCTGCAGGTGGCCAGGTACGACGGGATCTGGTGGCTCAGCAACGTGGGCAGCATGCTCTCCGCCACCGTTGCCGACGCATCCGGCGGCATGCAGGCCTGGCTGTCACCCGGCGCCCGGATTCCGCTGGTGTTCAGCCACACCAACGTGATCTTCACCGCCGGACCCACCACGTACGAGTTCGCCGTGCACCTGAAGACGCCCTCCTTCCGGCAGGAAGCCCGCGAAGGCGCCAGCAGCGGGGACACCACCATCGGCCCGGTGGTCTTCACCGACGCCCAGAAGGCGCTGATCGTGGCGCTCGCCGAGCCGGTGCTCCGGCGCGAAGGCACCGGCTTCAGCACCATCCCGTCCTCGGCGGCGGCCGCCAAGACCCTGGGATGGGCGCTGACCCGCTTCAACCGCAAACTCGACAATGTCTGCGACAAGCTGGACCGGGTGGGCGTGGTGGGGCTGCGCGGCGGCGGGGGCAAGCTGGCCACCAACCGCCGTGCCCGCCTGGTGGAACACGCCGTCACCACCCACCTGGTGACACCCGATGACCTGTACCTGCTCGAAAAGATGAGGGGCGTGGACGAAGGATGAGGATCCGGCTGACACTCCGCCGTGAACCCGCCGACGCCAAGGACCTGGCCGTCACGGTGGACGGCATGGCCACCGTGGCCGATATCGCCACCGTGTTGTGGGCGGCAGACCCGGACCGCAAGGGCACGCCCGCGCCGGACAACCTGTCCCTGCGGATCGATGAGGCCTTCGTGGGCGCCGGCATCAGCGGAAACATCCTGGCCCGCCAAGACAACCTCCTCGAATCGGGCCTGCGCCCCGGCTCTGTGGTCTCCCTGGCCCAGGTGAGCGAACAGTTCCACGAACCAGGGGCGAACCGGGGCCCGGCAGCTGCCACCCTGCGGGTGCTGTCCGGGCCCGACGTCGGCCGCGAATTTTCGCTGCCCACCGGCACCAGCTACATCGGCCGGGACAGGGACGTGGACATCCGGTTGACGGACCCACTCACGTCAAAGCGGCACGCCCGGATCACGGTGGGCGAGAGCATCGAAATCGTGGACACCAACTCCGCCAACGGGCTCCTCATGGACGGCCTGCCCGTCACGCGCGCCACCCTCAACTCCTCCGACACGGTGACCCTGGGGGACACCACTGTCACCGTGGTGCCGCTGGGGCACAACCATGCGGCAGCACCGACGTCGCCCCTGGTGGATTTCAACCGCTCCCCGCGGGTGGTGCCCCGGTTCGAGGTACCCAAGCGGGTCCTTCCCGCCGGGCCCAAGCGCCCGGAGGACCAGCCCTTCCCCTACATCATGCTGGTGGCGCCCCTGATGATGGGCGCGGTCATCTTCGCGGTGACGCAGAACGTGCTCTCCATGGTGTTCATGCTGATGATGCCCCTGTTCATCGTGGGCCACTACGTGGACACGAAGATGCGGACCCGGAAGCAGCAGAAGGAGCAGCTCAAGCAGTTCCGTGCCTCCATGGCCGCCTTCCGGCAGGACCTCACCGAGCTGCAGCAGGTGGAACGGGCGGTCCGGCTGCAGGAAGCGCCGTCCGTCAGCGACACCGTGGATGCCATCTATAAGCTTGGGCCGCTGCTGTGGACGCACCGGCCCGAGCACTCGTCCTTCCTGGGCCTGCGCTTTGGGCTGGGAACGGCGCCGTCGCGCATCCCGCTGGAAGAACCCTCCAACAACGACACCGAGGTCCAGTACGCCCGCGAGATCCAGGACTGCATCAAGCAGTTCAGCGAGATCGAAGGCGTTCCCGTGGTCTCCCAGCTGCGCACCTCCGGCGCCCTGGGCATCGCCGGGGCCCGCGGCCTGGTGGACGACGTTGCCCGCGGCATGGTCCTGCAGTTGGTGGGCCTGCATTCCCCGGCTGAGGTGGTCCTCACCGCCATCACGTCCGCCCAGTCGCGGGAACGCTGGAACTGGCTGCAATGGCTGCCGCACGTCGGCTCCGGCCACAGCCCGCTGGGCGGGGACCACCTGGCGGCCGGTTCGGCCGGCGGGTCCTCCCTGGTGGCCAGGCTCGAGGACCTGGTCGACGCGCGTGAAGCAGCAGCCAAGCGGACCGCGCCGGACCTGCGGCCCGGCATCGACCCCGTCAAGCACGAGCTGGAAGAGCCGGTCCTGCCCTCCGTGCTGGTCATCGTGGAAGACGACGCCCCGGTGGACCGCGGCCGCCTCACCCGGCTGGCCGAGCGTGGCCCGGATTCCGGCGTCCACGTCCTGTGGGTGGCCACCGACATCCAGGCCCTTCCTGCAGCCTGCCGCGACTTCATGGTGGTGGACGGCGACCACGGCACCACCACCGGCCAGGTCCGCCTGGGCCGCCACACCTACCCGGTCAGCTGCGAAAGCGTGGACGCGGAACTCGCCGCCCAGCTGGCCAGGATGCTGGCGCCCGTGGTGGACGTGGGCAAGCCCGTGAATGACGACTCCGACCTGCCCAGGGCTGTTTCCTACGCCACGCTGATCGGCAAGGACTTCCTGGACAACCCGCAGTCCGTGGCCGAACGCTGGACCGAAAACAACTCCGTGCACGCTACCGCCGTGGCCAACCGCAAGGACAACGGCACGCTGCGGGCCCTGGTGGGGTCCAAAGGCATCGAACCGCTGTACCTGGACCTGAAAAACGAAGGACCGCACGCGCTGGTGGGTGGCACCACCGGCGCCGGCAAATCCGAATTCCTGCAGTCCTGGGTCATGGGCATGGCCGCGGCGTACAGCCCGGACCGGGTCAGCTTCTTGTTCGTGGACTACAAGGGCGGGGCCGCATTCGCGGACTGCATCAACCTTCCGCACACCGTGGGCCTGGTGACAGACCTGTCCCCGCACCTGGTACGCCGCGCCCTCACGTCGCTGCGCGCCGAGCTGCACTACCGGGAACAGCTGTTGAACCGGAAGAAAGCCAAGGACCTGCTGGCCCTGCAGCGGGAGGCCGATCCCGAGGCGCCGCCGTACCTGATCATCATCGTGGACGAGTTCGCGGCCCTGGCCAACGACGTTCCCGAGTTCGTGGACGGCGTGGTGGACGTGGCTGCCCGTGGCCGCTCCCTGGGCCTGCACCTGATCCTGGCCACGCAGCGGCCAGCCGGCGTCATCAAGGACAACCTGCGCGCCAACACCAACCTCCGCGTGGCACTTCGCATGGCGGACGAGGATGATGCCACCGACATCCTGGGCGTCCCGGATGCCGCCTACTTCGACCCCGCCATACCAGGCCGCGGCGCCGCCAAGACCGGCCCCGGCCGCATCCAAGGGTTCCAGACCGGCTACGCGGGCGGCTGGACTACGGACAAGCCGCAACGGCCGCAAATCGACATCGTGGAGATGGCCTTCGGTTCCGGCCCCAGCTGGGAAGCGCCGGCCCCCGACAAGCCGGTGGCCCAGGAACCGGCCGGACCCAACGACATCGCCAGGATGACCTCCACCATCGTGCACGCCGCGGACACCCTGGCCATCCAGCCGCCGCGCAAGCCGTGGCTGGATGAGCTGGCCAAGACCTACGACTTCTCCAAGCTCCCCAACCCCCGCACCGACGAACAGCTCCTGCTCGGGGTGGCCGACGATCCTGTCCACCAGGACCAGCCCACCGTGTTCTACGAACCGGACCGGGACGGCAACATGGCCATCTATGGCACCGGCGGCTCCGGCAAGTCTGCGGCCCTGCGCGGCATCGCCATCGCCGCCGCGGTCACCCCGCGCGGCGGCCCGGTCCACGTGTACGGCATCGATTGCGGTTCTTCGGGGCTGCGGATGCTTGAGGAGCTTCCGCACGTGGGCGAGATCATCAACGGCGACGACGTGGAACGCGTCGGGCGCCTGCTGCGGCTCCTGCGGGACATCGCCGAACTGCGCTCGGCCCAGTTCGCCGAGGTCCGTGCCTCCACCATCGTGGAGTACCGGAAGCTGGCCAACCGGCCCGACGAGAAGCGCATCTTCGTGCTGGTGGACGGCATGTCCGCCTTCCGGGAGGCCTACGAGCACAGCAAGCTCTCCGGGCTCTGGGACATCTTCCTGCAGCTGGCAACGGACGGCCGCACCCTGGGCATCCACCTGGTGGTCACGGGGGACCGGCCCAACGCGGTCCCCGCATCGCTCCTGGCCTCCATCCAGCGCCGGCTGGTCCTGCGGCTCTCCAACGAGGACGACTACATTTCCATGGATGTGCCCAGGGACGTCCTCACCGCCAACTCGCCTCCGGGCCGCGGACTCCTGGACGGACTCGAAGTCCAGCTGGCCGTCCTGGGCGGCAACTCGAACCTGGCCCTGCAGGCCAGGGAAGTCCACAAGCTCAGCGAAGCGATGCTCCGGCAGGGGCTGGGCAGTGCTCCCGGCATCGAGCGGCTTCCGGAGCAGGTGGACCTGGACGTCCTGCCCGCCGGCAGCCCGGACCTGCCCGTCGTCGGCGTGGACGACGAGTCACTGCAGCCCGCCGAGATCATGGCCCGCGGCCCGCTGCTGCTGGCCGGCCCGCCCGGCGCCGGACGGACCGTAGCCCTGGTCACCCTGGCCTACGCGCTGCGGCGGTCCAACCCCGCCACTGAGCTGATCTACCTCGGATCCCGCCGGTCCGCCGTCGCCTCCCTCCCCATCTGGAACCGCTCGGTAGTGGGGCCGGACGACCTCGCCGAGGTGGTGGAGGACCTGGTGGAGCACTCCACCGGAAATCCGGGGACCGTGGCCTTCTTCATCGAAGGCCTGACCGAGTTCACCGACACCATCGCCGAGTCGGGCATGGCGCAGCTGGTCACCGCGTCGCTGAAGGCGGACCAATGGGTGGTGGGCGAGTCTGAATCCTCCACCTGGTCCAGTGCCTGGCAGCTGGCCCAGCCCTTCAAATCCGGGCGCCGCGGGCTGCTGCTCAACCCGGGGGACATCGAGGGCGACAGCCTGCTCAACACCTCGCTGGGCCGCGTCAGTCCCGAGTTCATCCCCGGCCGCGGCTACGTGGTGGGACGCGGCAAGGCGCGGAAGATCCAGGTGGCGCTGCCGCCTGAAAACCGGGACTGAACAGCCCGGACAACTGCGGGGCCGGCGCCGTTGCGGATTTGCGGCCCCGCAGGGCGCTGTAGAAGACTACCGGGGACACCAGAAAGCCGTGGTGGGGGGCTGCGCGCATCGAAAGGTAGCAATGACCCCGTCCGCACCGTTCCGCCACGCCGTTTCGACGACGGCATCCGCAGCCGTCCTGGCCCTCGCCTTTGGCTTCTTCCCAGCAGGCTCGGCACTCGCTGCAACCACTGCACCCTCGCCCGCTCCGGCGTCCGGCACGCAGGCCACCGACTGCGGGCTGATCTGTCTTCCCATCCTTGCCAGCAGCCCGGACACGGGCCAGAACGGGCGGCCGCGGAAATCCAAGGAACCGGCTCCGCCGCCCGCCCAGCCGGCACCCCCTGCCGAGCCGCCCGCCCAGCCTGCCCAGCCCCAGCCTCCGCAGGCAGATACGGCCCCGCAGCCCGCTGCCCCGGCACCTGATCCCGCCGCGATCCCTGCCACCGCAGGGGCGGACTTGGATGAGCCCGCGCCTGGCACCGCCTCGGCCGCAGCCGGTTACCGGCCTCCAACCGGTCCGTCCAGCGGCCAGGACTGGAACAGCCCCGTCACCCGGTCCGCCGCGCCAGCGCAGTTGGCTGCCGCAGCCCCTGTCCGAGGCCAGGCCCCCGGCGGCCCGGCCCTGCTGCCCATCGCCGCCGGAACGGTGCTGCTGGCCGTGTCAGCCGGCGCCTTTGCCTGGTGGACGCGCAACCGGCTCCGGTCGCACTGACCTGTTCCTGCGGCAACACTGCCTGGCTTCGGCGCTTCCCGGCCGCAGCGCTTACTGCCTGCCGCGCGGGCCTGCCGGGTGGCTGTCGGAGGTGTAGGGCAAGATAGGTCTGTGAGCACAGGACCAGGACCCGCAGAAAAGACCGCCACCCGGACCCCGGCACCGCACGAACCAGAGGCGATCCCCACCGAGGCCGTCCGCGAGGAATACGAAAACCTTGCGGACCTGGTGCGGAAGTATCGGTTCGCGTACTACCAGGAGGATGCTCCGCTGGTGTCGGACGCCGAGTTCGATGCCCTCTTCCGCCGGCTCGAGGAGATCGAGGCGCTGCACCCGGAACTGGTGGCCAACGATTCACCAACCCAGGAAGTGGGCGGCGAGGTCTCCGCCGCATTCGCGCCGGTGGAACACCTGCAGCGGATGTACAGCCTGGAGGACGTCTTCTCGCTGGAGGAGCTTGAGGCCTGGCTCAACCGGGCCGAGGCCAGCATCGAAAAAATCGGTGACGGCAGCGCCAAGGCAGCCTGGCTGACCGAACTCAAGATCGACGGCCTGGCAGTCAACCTCCTGTACCGGGACGGCAAGCTGGTGCGTGCCGCCACCCGCGGCGACGGCACCACGGGTGAGGACATCACCCACAACCTGCTCACCATCAAGGAAATCCCGCAGGAACTGCGCGGTACTGGCTTCCCGGCCGAGATGGAGGTACGGGGTGAGGTCTTCATCCCGTCCAAGGCCTTCGCCGAGTTCAACGAGGCACTGATCCAGGCCGGCAAGGCGCCGCTGGCCAACCCGCGGAACGCGGCAGCCGGGTCGCTGCGCCAGAAGGATCCGGCCGAGACTGCCAAGCGGCCGTTGAAGATGTTTGTGCACGGCATCGGCGCCCGGGAGGGGCTTGCCGCCGGCAGCCAGTCGGAGACGTACGGGCTGCTCAAGGACTGGGGCCTGCCGGTCAGCCCGTACTTCGAGGTGCTGGAAACCCGCGACGACGTGCTGGGCTTCATCAAGCGGTACGGCGACCAGCGCCACAAGCTGCTCCATGAGATCGACGGCATCGTGATCAAGGTGGATGATTTCGCCACCCAGCGGGCCCTGGGCAACACCACCCGCGTTCCCCGCTGGGCCGTGGCCTACAAGTACCCGCCCGAGGAAGTCCACACCAAGCTGCTGGACATCCAGGTCAACGTGGGCCGCACAGGCCGCGTCACCCCCTACGGCGTCATGGAGCCGGTCAAGGTCGCCGGTTCCACCGTGGAAATGGCCACCCTGCACAACCAGGACGTGGTCAAGGCCAAGGGCGTCAAGATCGGCGACATCGTAATCCTGCGGAAGGCGGGGGACGTCATACCCGAGATCGTGGGCCCGGTCCTGAACCTCCGCGACCAGCAGGACCCGCCGGTGCGCGACTTCGTCATGCCCACCGAATGCCCCTCCTGCGGCACGCCGCTGGCCCCCGCCAAGGAAGGGGACGTGGATGTCCGCTGCCCCAACGCCAGGTCGTGCCCGTCCCAGCTGCGCGAACGGGTGTTCCACGTAGCGGGCAGGGGTGCGTTCGACATCGAGGCCCTGGGCTGGGAAGCCGCCATCGCCCTTACCCAGCCCGCGGAGCCTGAGGTGCCGCCGCTGACTTCCGAAGCGCGGCTGTTCGAGCTCACCCCGGAGGACCTGGCCGGCGTCCGGATCCGGCGCGAGAAAAAGGTCAAGGGAGTCCCCACAGGCGAGTCCGAGCTGGTGCCGTATTTCTTCAGCAAGGGCACCGCCAAGTCGCCCTCCAAGCCCACCGCCACCACCCAGAAGCTCTTCAAGGAACTCGAAAAGGCCAAGACCCAGCCCCTGTGGCGCGTGCTGGTCGCCTTGTCCATCCGGCACGTTGGTCCCCGGGCATCGCGGGCCCTGGCCCAGGCGTTCGGCTCCATGGACCGCATCCGTGCAGCCTCCGAGGAGGAACTGGCCCACGTGGACGGGGTGGGCCCCACCATCGCCGCCGCTTTGAAGGAATGGTTCGCCGAGGACTGGCACCTGGAGATCATCGACCGCTGGGCCGCCGCCGGTGTCCGCATGGAGGACGAACAGGACGAGTCCATGCCGCGCACCCTCGAAGGGCTCACCGTGGTGGTCACCGGCTCCCTGCCCAACTTCAGCCGCGACGAGGCCAAGGAGGCCATCCTGCTCCGGGGCGGCAAGGCCGCGGGGTCCGTATCCAAGAACACCAGCTACGTGGTGGCCGGCGAAAGCGCCGGCAGCAAGCTGGACAAGGCAGAGCAGCTGGGGATCCGGGTGCTGGATGAGGATGGGTTCCGGCAATTGCTCGACGGCGGCCCCGCCGCTTTGGGTGACGCGGCAGCAGCGGACGAAGACGAGACGGAAGACGCGGCAATCGAAGACGAGACTGGGGAGAACGCATGACTTCCGCTTCGGAACTGCTGGAGGTGGCCCGGCAGGCTGCCGCCGCTGGTGCCCACGTCCTGTCCGGCCGCGACGGCAACGCCCTGGACGCGAGCAACAAGGGGGCGGCAGGGGACTGGGTCACCGCCTACGACGTCGCAGCCGAGAGTGCGGTGCGGGACGTCATTTCCGCGGCACGGCCCGGCGACAGCGTCACCGGTGAGGAGCAGGGAACCACCCGCCCCGCCGATCCCACCGGCTACCGCTGGTCCATTGATCCGCTGGACGGCACCACCAACTTCATCCGCAATATCGTCTACTACGCCACCTCGGTGGCGGTGGCGGATGCCGACGGCGTCTGGCAGGCCGGCGTCGTGAACGCGCCTGCGCTGGGCCGCGTGTACTACGCTGCCCGCGGCCAGGGTGCGTGGCTGGAGGAGCGGGGCGTCGTTACCAGGCTCGACGGCCCGGTTCCGGGGCGCGCCGGGCAGATCCTGGCCACAGGGTTCAGCTATGAACCCGAGATCCGCGTCCAGCAGGCTGCGGCCTTCGGTACTTTGATGGACGGCTTTGCCGATGTCCGCCGGCTTGGCTCCGCTGCCCTTGACCTGTGCATGGTGGCCGATGGAACCCATGACGCCTACGGCGAGCGCGGACTGAACGAGCACGACTTCTCGGCCGGCGCCCTGATCGCGGAGGAAGCCGGCTGCTGGGTGCGCAGGCCGCGCCTCACCAGCCCCCTTGACGGCGGCCCCGCGGACGATGAGCGACTGGACGCCTGGACGTGCGCCGCCAGCCTGGAACTGTCCGGCAAGTTCCCGCTGTAGGGGAGCGTTCCAGGCAGCCGCACGTGCTCCAGTCGCCCGTAGTGATAGTTCGATCACGGAAAGCACTGTTCCGCCCGAGGGCAGGCACGGGAGCTACTACCATTGACGGGTGCACAAGCAGTTGACCATCCGTCCCGCCGTCAAGGCCGATTTCGCGGCCGTCGCCCGCATCACCGGCGACTCCTACCTTTCCGCAGGCTACTTTGACGACCCCGCCCACCCGTACATGGTCAAGATCATGGACGTTGCGGCCCGCGCCCAGCAGGCCACCATCTGGGTGGCAGAACGGGAAGGGATCGTCATCGGTTCAGTCACCCTGGCGCTGGCCGGGGAACCGTACGCGGACATCGCCCTGCAGGACGAGCTTGAATTCCGCATGCTGGTGGTGGACCCGGCCGTCCAGCGCAGCGGTGCCGGTAAGGCCATGGTGGACGCCATCCTTAATCACGCGAAAACCCTTCCCGGCATCAAGGCAGTGTCCCTCACCACCGGCCAGGCCTGGGAAAGCGCGCACGGACTGTACCGCAAGACCGGGTTCCAGCGCGTGCCCGAGCGGGACTGGTTCGTTCCCGGCACCGACACAAAACTGCTGGTTTATCGGCGCGACCTGTAGCAGCCCTACAGTGGTGGCGACCCATTCCAGCTTTGAAAGGCCCACCCATGCGCAAAACCTTCGGCAGCGGATCCGTCTGGGAACAGACCCTCGGTTACTCCCGTGCCGTCCAGGTGGACAACACCCTCTACATCTCCGCCACTGCGGCCAGCGGCGAGGACGGAGTGGTGGGCGATGACTTCTACACCCAGACCCAGTACATCCTGCAGAAACTGGGCAAGGTCCTGGCCGACGCCGGCTTCGCCTACGAGGACGTGGTGCAGTCCAAGCTGTACCTGACGGACATCAGTAAATGGGAAGAAGCCGGCCGGGCGCACGGCGAGGTGTTCGGCGAGATCCGCCCCACCCTCTCCCTGGTCCATGTGCTCCCGTTCCTGGACCCGAAGATGCTCGTTGAGATCGAACTGGTCGCCCAGAAGAGCGCCTAGGTTTCTTGCCCTACCTTCCCGGCAGGCCGTAGCGGTGCTCCGGCCTGCCGGTGGTGCCGTAGCGGAGCTGGATGTCCACTGCGCCGTCGTCGGCCAGTGAAGACAGGTAGCGCTGGGCGGTTGCCCGGGAGACGCCCACGCGGGAGGCCACTTCGGCGGCAGAGTACTGCTCGCCCGGGGCCAGTGACTCCAGCACCGCCGCCTCGGTTGCCGAGCGGGGTTTCGACGACGGCGTGACGTCGCCCGGAATCAGCGACCGTTTGGCACGTTCCACCGCCTCCTGGTCCAGTGCGCCCGGCTGGGCCAGGAGGCGCCGGTACCGGGCGTAGGAGCGCAGCTGCTGGGACAGCGACTCGGACGTAAAGGGCTTGAGCAGGTACCCCAGGGCGCCGCGGCGGAATGCCACCCGGACGGATGCGGCGTCGGAGGCAGCGCTGAGGATAATCGTGTCCACATCCAGCTGCTGGAGCAGGTCCAGGCCGGAGGCATCGGGAAGGTAGACGTCCAGCAGCACCAGGTCAGGCCGCAGGCTGTGGATGGCCTGCAGCGCCAGCGACGCCGTGCCAACCGGGGCCAGGGCAAGGAAGCCCGCCACCGAGTCCACATAGGCGGCGTGCAGCTTGGCCACATGGAAGTCGTCGTCCACGATCAGAACCCGAAAATCGTCAGCCATTTCCGTCCTTTCCGGCTGCCCCCGGATTACTGTTGGCAGGGTTGCCTGCCGTGGTGTGCGGAAGGGTGGCCATGAACACGGCTCCCGGCCCGCCCTTCGTCCCGCGTTCGAGCACCCTTACGTCACCGCCGCGGCGCCGGGCCAGCTGGCGCGCCAGGGCAAGCCCGAAGCCCTGGCCGCCGCCGGCGCGGACGGGACCGGAAGAGGTGGTGAAGCCCTCGGCAAACACGTGCTCCGTAGCCGTTCCCTCTGCCAGCCCGTCACCAGAGTCCGCGACCACCACGTGCAGTGTGCCGCCGTCGTCGCCTGGCTCGTCCAGCACCTCAAGCTCAACCCACCGGTCCGTCGCTGAGCCCGCCACAGCCGCATTGACGGCATTGTCGATCAGGTTCCCCAGCACCGTGGTGACATCCTGGGCATCTGTGACCTGCCCGCGGACCAGGGTTTCCGGTCCAATGCGCAGCGTGACGCCGCGCTCGTCAGCCTCCACGCCCTTGGCGCCCACGAACGCCTGCAGGTACGGGTCCTGGAGCAGCTCGGCCTGGTCCACCGGAAACTTCAGCGGACCGGTGGCCGCCAGCGTGGCCAGGTAATCGCGTGCTTCCTGGTGCTGCCCGATGCCCAGGAAGCCGGCGAGCGTGTGTAGCTGATTGGCAAACTCGTGGCGTTGTGCCCGCAGCGCAGTGGACATGGTCCCTACCGCATCCAGTTGCCGCGTCAGCCCCTGCAGTTCCGTCCGGTCGCGCAGCATGATCACCCAGCCCAGGTCCTCCCGCCGGTGCAGCGCCTTGCGGGCGTTCACCACCAGCACCCGGCCGCCGGCCACCAGCTCCAGGGCGTCAAGTGTTGAACCTGCGGCGCCGGTTACGCGGGGGACCGCCCGCGTGAGCGTCTTCAGCTGCTCTGGCACCGGCGCATTCTCCCACCGCGTGCCGGACAGGTCGGGCAGTCCCAGCAGTCGCTGCGCGGCGGCGTTGAACACGCTGATCCGGCCGTCGGCACTGATGCCAATGACGCCGTCGTCCACGCCCTGCAGCACCGCCACCTGGTCGTGCACCAGCGTGCTGATCTCCTCCGGTTCCAACCCCAGGGTGAGGCGTTGCAGCCGGCGGCGCAGCAGGAAGGAGCCCAGGACCCCGGCGAGCAGGGCGCCCGCGGCCGTCAGGGCCACCGGTCCGATGTCGCGGGCCACGCTCTGGGCCACGGTTTCCATGGAGTAGCCCACGCTCACCTCGCCCACCACCATGCCGGTGCCCGGAGCGTACACCGGAACCTTCGCACCGGCGGAGGGGCCAAGCGTCCCGGTGTTCCGGGTGGTGACCTCCTGCCCGGACAACGCCTCGGACGGGTCGGTGCTGACCTTTTCACCAAGCCGGTGCGGATCAGGATGGGCCAGCCGGATGCCGGTTTCGTCGGTAATCACCACGAACAGTGCTCCGGTCCGGGTACGGGCAGCCTCGGCCGATGACTGAAGGGGCCCGGCCAGGAGTTCGGCGGGCGGAGGAGTGCCGGGCTGTTCACTGATGGCTTGCACGTTGGCGCGGGTTTCCGGGTCGGAGGCCACGGTCCGGGCCAGGGTCAGCGCCTGGTTCTCCGCATCGCTGCCTACCCGGTCATAGGTGAGCCAGGCGTGCACGGCGGCGCTGAGCAGCACCACCAACAGCACTACCGCCAGCTGCAGCAGCAGCGTCTGGGTGGAAAACCGCACCGGCTGCCGGGGCACGGGACGCTGCATTCATCCTCCTTGACGGGTCTGGCGCGGGTTTAGCGGGTTGTGGCGCTGCGCTCCAAGGGTGCCGTGGCAGCACGAAAAGTGCGAAAAGCCCGGTGAGCACAATGAGCAAAATGCTCCAAATAAGCAGTATGCCAATCAATTGAGCCAAAGGCACTGCCGTGACGGCCGCCACCCTACAGTCTGTAGCACGCATCACACCGCCGTGGTGCTGTTCACAAGAAGGAGCCGGCTGTGCTGGTAATACTTGGATTCGCCATGATCGCGGTATTCATGGTGCTGATCATGACGAAGAAGTTGACGCCAGTGCTGGCGTTGATCATTGTCCCTACTGTTTTTGGCCTCTTCGCCGGCGCCGGCCTGGGCATCGGCGATATGGTGATGGACTCCATGAAGTCCATGACGTCCACCGCGGCCCTGCTGATGTTCGCCATCATCTACTTCGGCCTGATGATCGACGTCGGGCTGTTTGACCCGCTGGTGAAGTTCATCCTCCGCAAGCTGGGCAATGACCCCGCCAAGGTCGTCCTGGGCACCGCCATCCTGGCCGCTGCCGTATCGCTGGACGGCGACGGCTCCACCACCTTCATCCTCACCACCGCGGCCATGCTGCCGGTCTACCTGCGCCTCAAGATGAGCCCCGTGGTCCTCACCTGCGTGGCCGGCCTGGCCAACGGCACCATGAACATCCTGCCGTGGGGCGGCCCCACGGCCCGCGCCGCCACCGCCCTCAAGATCGACGTCAACGACGTCTTCGTCCCCATGATCCCTTCCCTGGTGGCCGGCCTGGTCGTGGTCTTCGCCTTCGCCTGGCTGCTCGGCCTGCAGGAACGAAACCGGCTCCGCGCCACTGCGCCGGAGATCTGGAGCGTGCCGGACACTGCCGAAGAGTTCGACGGCGGCAGCCCGGCGGGTGCCGCGGGCACCGGTGTTGGCACCGGCCGACGCAAGGGCGGCAACCCCGGCGGAGCAGCCCCCGCCGTCGACGGCTTCCCGGCCGGATCCTCCGTGGCCGTGCTGGAGCGCAACGACACCGCTACTGAAAACGGCGGCGCCGGACTTGCCGACACCGCCCTTGATCCCAACCGCAGCACCCTGCGGCCCAAGCTGTTCTGGTTCAACCTGGCCCTGACGGTCGCCGTCATGGTGGTGCTCGTGGCCAACGTCATCCCGCTGCCGTTCGTGTTCATGGTTGGCGCCGCGATCGCCCTGCTGGTCAACTTCCCCAAGGTCAAGGACCAGGGCGCCCAGCTGATTGCGCACGCACCGTCCATCGTGGCCGTGGTCAGCATGGTCATGGCCGCCGCCGTCCTCACCGGCGTCCTCAAAGGCACCGGCATGGTGGAAGCCATGTCCGCCTGGCTGGTCCAGATCATCCCGTCCTCCATGGGCCCGTTCATGGCCGTCATCACCGGCGTGCTCAGCATCCCCATGACGTTCTTCATGAGCAACGACGCGTTCTACTTCGGCGTGCTGCCGGTCCTCAGCGAGACCGCCGCCCACTATGGCGTCGGAGCCGCGGACATGGCCCGTGCCTCCATCACCGGCCAGCCGTTCCACCTCCAGAGCCCGCTGGTTCCGGCCATCCTGCTGCTGGTGTCGCTGGCCAAGGTTGACCTCGGTGACCACCACAAGAAGGTCCTCTGGCGCACCGCCGTGATCTCGCTTGTAATGCTCGGGGTCGGGATGCTGACCGGAGCCATTGGGATCGGTTAGTCTGTAGCTGCCCGCGCTCCCGTCCCCGTGACCGGACCGGGCATCGAAGGTGCCCGTCTGACGCCCGCTGGGGGATGTCAGACGGGCATCTGCGTTTCCGCACTAGACTGGATCGGAAAACAATTCGAACTTTGCAGGGGAGATCCATGGCTGCGATCAACCGTGACGACGTCGCGCATCTCGCGCGTCTCGCTCACATCGAGATGAGTGCCGAAGAGCTGGACAGGATGGCCGGCGAGCTCGCCGTCATTGTCGATTCGGTCAAGTCCGTCAGCGAGGCCGCCGGGGACGACGTTCCGGCCACCTCGCACCCCATTCCGCTCACCAACGTGTTCCGCGACGACGTCGTGGGGCACACCTTCACGGCGGAACAGGCCCTCTCCGGCGCCCCGGATTCCGATGAAAACCGTTTCAAGGTCCCGGCCATCCTGGATGAGGCATAACCATGACTGAACAAAACTCCACCGGCACCAGCGCCGACGCCCTGGTCCGACTGTCCGCCGCGCAGCTGGCCGAAAAGCTCGCCGCCCGCGAGGTCACCGCCGTCGAAGTGACCCAGGCTTACCTGGACCGCATCGCCGCCGTTGACGGCAAGGTCAACGCCTTCCTGCACGTTAACGCCGAGGAAGCCCTGGCCGTCGCGGCCGAGGTGGACGCGATCCGTGCCGCCGGGGGTGCCGAAGCCGAGGCCCTGCACGTCCTGGCCGGTGTTCCCATCGCGGTCAAGGACCTGATTGTCACCATCGGCCAGCCCACCACGGCAGGCTCCAAGATCCTCGAGGGCTGGCAGAGCCCCTACGACGCAACGGTCGTGGAACGCCTGCGCGCCGCCAAGATGCCCATCCTGGGCAAGACCAACCTGGACGAATTCGCCATGGGCTCCTCCACCGAGCACTCGGCCTTCGGCCCCACCCGCAACCCGTGGGACCTTGACCGGATCCCCGGCGGTTCCGGCGGCGGTTCCGCGGCCGCCGTTGCCGCCTTCGAAGCGCCCCTGGCCCTGGGAACGGACACCGGCGGCTCCATCCGCCAGCCCGGTGCCGTTACCGGAACCGTCGGCGTGAAGCCCACCTACGGCAGCGTCTCCCGCTACGGCGCCATCGCCATGGCCTCCTCGCTGGACCAGATCGGTCCCGTCACCCGCACGGTGCTGGACTCCGCCCTGCTGCATCAGGTCATCGGCGGGCACGATCCCCGTGACTCCACCTCCCTGCCCGAACCCCTGGCTGACCTCGTTGCCGCCGCGAAGACCGGCAACGTGGAGGGACTGCGGATCGGCATCATCAAGGAACTGCACGGCGAGGGCTACCAGGCCGGCGTCGAAAACCGCTTCAACGACGCCCTCGAGCTGCTCAAGGAAGCCGGCGCCGAGATCGTTGAGGTCTCCTGCCCCAACTTCCAGTACGCCCTGGGCGCCTACTACCTGATCATGCCTTCCGAGGCCTCTTCCAACCTGGCCAAGTTCGACGGCGTCCGGTACGGCCTGCGCGTCCTCCCCGAAGAGGGCCCCATGACCATTGAACGCGTCATGGGTGCCACCCGCGCCGCCGGCTTCGGCGACGAGGTCAAGCGCCGCATCATCCTGGGCACGTACGCCCTGTCCGCGGGCTACTACGATGCCTACTACGGCTCCGCCCAAAAGGTCCGCACCCTGGTGCAGCGGGACTTCGAGGCTGCCTTCGCGCAGGCCGACGTCCTGATCTCGCCCACCGCCCCCACCACGGCCTTCCCGCTCGGTGAAAAACTGGACGATCCGCTGGCCATGTACCTCAACGACGTCGCCACCATCCCGGCCAACCTGGCCGGCGTGCCCGGCCTGTCGCTGCCCGGCGGGCTGGCGGACGAGGACGGGCTGCCCGTTGGCATCCAGCTGCTGGCCCCGGCCCGCGAGGATGCCCGCCTGTACCGGGTGGGTGCGGTCCTGGAGTCGCTGCTCGAAGCGAAGTGGGGCGGCCCGCTGCTGGCCCAGGCTCCCGACCTTGCGGCTGAAACCCTCGAAACCCAGGAGGCAAAATAATGAGCACTGACGAAATCCTGAGCTTCGATGAGGCCATGGAGAAGTACGATCCCGTCCTGGGGTTCGAGGTCCATGTGGAGCTGAACACCAAGACCAAGATGTTCTCCTCCGCCCCGAACGTCTTCGGCGATGAGCCCAACACCAATGTCAATGAAGTGGATCTGGGCATGCCCGGCGTCCTGCCCGTGGTGAACAAGACCGCCGTGGAATCCTCCATCAAGATCGGCCTGGCGCTGAACTGCAAGATCGCCGAATCCTGCCGCTTCGCCCGGAAGAACTACTTCTACCCGGACACCCCCAAGAACTTCCAGACCTCCCAGTACGACGAGCCCATCGCGTACGACGGCTACCTGGACATCGAGCTTGAGGACGGCACCGTGTTCCGCGTTGAGATCGAGCGCGCGCACATGGAGGAGGACGCCGGCAAGCTGACCCACATGGGCGGCGCCACCGGCCGCATCCACGGCGCCGACTTCTCCCTGGTGGACTACAACCGTGCCGGCGTGCCGCTGGTGGAAATCGTCACCAAGCCCATCGAGGGCGCAGGCTCGCGCGCGCCGGAGCTGGCCAAGGCGTACGTGGCCGCTGTCCGGGAGATCGTGAAGAACCTGGGTGTGTCCGACGCGAAGATGGAACGCGGCAACGTCCGCTGCGACGCCAACGTCTCGCTCCGCCCGCACGGCCGCGAACGGTTCGGCATCCGCTCCGAAACCAAGAACGTGAACTCGCTGCGCGCCGTCGAACACGCTGTCCGCTACGAGATCCAGCGCCACGCAGCCGTCCTGGATTCCGGCAACCCGGTTGTCCAGGAAACCCGGCACTGGCACGAGGACACCCGGACCACCACCTCGGGCCGGCCCAAGTCCGACGCCGACGACTACCGGTACTTCCCGGAACCGGACCTGGTCCCCGTGGTTGCCTCCCGGGAATGGGTGGAGGAGCTGCGCGCCACCCTGCCCGAGCCTCCGGCCGAGCGCCGCAAGCGCCTCAAGGCTGACTGGGGCTACTCCGATCTCGAGTTCCGTGACGTGGTGAACGCCGGGGTCCTGGACGAGATCGAGGAAACCATTGCCGCCGGCGCCTCGGCCTCCGTGGCCCGCAAATGGTGGATGGGCGAGATCGTGGGACGCGCCAAGGCCGCCGACGTTGACCCCGGCCAGCTGGGCGTCGAGCCGGCCACCATCGTGGAGCTCGCCCGCATGGTGGAGGCCGGCAAGATCAACAACAAGATGGCCACGCAGGTGCTGGACGGCGTGCTCGCCGGCGAAGGCACCCCGGAAGAGGTTGTCGCAAAACGCGGCCTCGCCGTGGTGTCCGACGACGGCCCCCTCCTGGAAGCCATCGACGCCGCGCTCGCCGCCCAGCCCGACGTTGCGGAGAAGATCCGCGGCGGCAAGGTCCAGGCCATCGGCGCGATCGTGGGCGGGGTCATGAAGGCCACCCGCGGCCAGGCCGACGCCGGCCGCGTCCGCGAACTGATCCTGGAGAAGCTGGGCGTCACCGTCTAGCAAACCCACCCAACTGGGTTGCAGTTGTTGTCGTTTTGAGCCCTCATAACGACAACAACTGCGACCCAGTTGCGCTTTAAGTACTCAGGCGGCCGTCACAGAAAGTACCCGTGGTTGAGCGTGCGCATCACCCTTACACTTGAGGCCAGGTGAGCCGGTGCCCCGGGCCGGGAGTTGCGGCGCGAAGGTGCGGGAGGAACAACCATGGTGGTCCGGGAATCAATGAGGGTGCGCAAGGCCGCGCTTGCCGGGGCGGTGGCCCTTGCGCTGACCGGCACGGGGGCTGCCCTTGCCTGGTCGGCCACGGGCACGCCCACCCCCTCGCCGTCACAATCGGCACCGCAATCCGCCCCAGGCCATTCAGGCAGCGCGCCCGGACAGCAAAACAAGCAGGACAAGAAAGCCCAGCGTCCCCAGCCACTTCATGGCGAGGAGGTGGTCAAGAACGCGGATGGCACCTTCCAGACCGTCCTGGAACAGCGGGGGACGGTGGAATCGGTCAGCGGCTCGGCCATCACGGTCAAGAGCGAGGACGGCTTCATCCAGACCTACACCGTCAACGGCGACACGAGAATCACCAGGATTCCTCCGGCAGCAGCGGATGGTTCCGCGCCTACTGCCAGCCCGGACGCGCCAGCCAGCCCACGCATGCCGGCCAGCCCGGGAGCAAAGCGCGACGACGGCAAGAGGCTTAAGCCGACGGACGGAACCATCGCGGACATTGCCGCAGGGGATGCCGTCCGCATTGCAGGCGTCAAGGACGGGGACAATGCCACGGCCAAGCGGATCGTGAAGGGCGCCGGTGACAAGCCCGGCCCTGGGCTGGGGCATGGTTTGGGCGGCGCGCCGGGACACGGTCAAGGCCTTGGCCACAAGATGGGCAAAGACCACCAGGACGACCAGGGCGCCTGACTTTTTCAGCCCCGCTGCACTTTTCAGCCCTGGCGCACCAGCCCCGCCATGATGTCCTCAAGTGCCTCGCACACCATCACCACCGCCCGCCGCTTCAGGTTCTCCGGCCGGGCCAGCAGGTCGATCCTGCGCCGGGTGCTGATCCCCGCCAGCGGGCGCAGCACGATGTCCGGGTTAAGCACCGGCCCTGCCGTGTACCTGGGGAGCAGTCCCACCACGCCGCCGGTGGCCACCAAGGCCGCCACCGTCGAGTAGTCGTTGATGCGGTGGACGATGTTCGGTTCCCGGCTGGAAACGGCAGCGACGGCGGCAAGAACGTCGGCGGGGGAGTAGCCAGGGTGGCTGGTCACCCAGGCTTCGGCGCCGACGTCGTCCGCTGTCACCGTGTCCTTCTGCGCCAAGGGGTGGCCGGCGGGCAGTGCCACGTCGAGGGGTTCGTGCGCCAGGGGGATGACGGCTACCCGTTCCGCCGGCCACCGCGGGCTGTGGTCCATGCGGTGCGCCAGCACCAGGTCGTAACGGGCAGTGAGGGCGGGAAAGTCCTGCTGCGCAACATCCTCGTCGGAGAGCTCGATCCGCGGATGCTCCGGCCGGTCCAGCATCCTGGCCAGCGGCGCGAACAAAGCCTGTCCCGCGCTGTGGAACCCGCTGACCGTCACCCTGCCGGCGGGAGAGCCATGATAGGTCCGCAGCGCGCCGCGGGCCTCGGCCATGGCGCTGACGACGGCGGCACCGGCGTCGGCGAGGACCTGGCCGGCTTCGGTGAGCACCAGGTTCCGGCCCTCCTTGCGCGTCAGGGGCACCTCCACGCTGCGCTGCAGGTGGGCCAGTTGCTGCGACACTGCCGACGGGGTGACCATGAGCGTGTCGGCCACCGCCTTCACGCTGCCCAGGGCACCGAGTTCCCGCAGAATTTCGAGTTGATGAACCTCCATGGCTCCAGTCTAATCATTAGCTATTACTACATCGTTGATTGAGAAAAATGCTGTTGTGCTTACGCGTGCTCGGCGCTTCAATGGGGATGACATACCCCGCAAACGTGAACCCCAATCAGTAAGGATGCCAATGAAGGCCCTTTATAAGGCTGGCCCGCAGGCCGGTTTCGAACTCGTCGAGCGGCCCGAACCAGAGGCCGGGCCGGCGGACGTGAAGATCCGGGTCATGACCACCGGCATTTGCGGCACGGACCTGCACATCCAGTCCTGGGATCCATGGGCGCAGGGGATCATCGAGGCTCCCCTCATTGCCGGCCATGAGTTTTATGGCGAAGTGGTGAAGGTGGGCGACGACGTCCGGGAGGTCAAGGTAGGCGACCGGGTCTCGGGCGAAGGGCACGTGGTGTGCGGCATCTGCCGGAACTGCCGCGCAGGACGCCGCCAGATGTGCATCCACACCGTCAGTGTGGGTGTCCAGCGTGACGGTGCCTTTGCCGAGTACGTGGTGATCCCCGAAACCAACGTCTGGGTCCACCACGACCCTTCAGTCACCCCGGAGCTTGGCGCCATCTTCGACCCGTTCGGCAACGCCACCCACACCGCGCTGAGCTTCCCGCTGGTGGGCGAGGACGTCCTGATCACCGGCGCCGGCCCCATTGGACTGATGGCCATCGCCGTCGCCCGCCACGCGGGTGCACGCAAAATCGCCATCACGGACGTTTCCAAGCCACGGCTCGACCTGGCCCGGCAGCTCGGAGCCGACCTTGCCATCGACGTCTCCACCACCCGGGTGCGCGACGCCCAACGTGAGCTGGGCATGCGCGAAGGCTTCGACGTCGGAATGGAAATGTCCGGGCACCCTTCCGCGCTGCCTGAGATGATCGACAACATGAACCACGGTGGCCGGATCGCCATGCTGGGGCTGCCCAGCCAGGAGATCACCATCGACTGGGGCAAGGTGGTCACCCACATGCTCACGCTCAAGGGCATCTATGGCCGCGAGATGTACGAAACCTGGTACGCCATGAGCGCCATGCTCTCGTCCAACCCGGTGCTCCACGCCGGAATCTCCGCCGTGGTCACGGACGCACTGCCGGCCGCGGACTGGGAGAAGGGCTTCGAGATTGCCCGCAGCGGCGTGGGCGGCAAGGTTGTCCTGGACTGGACCCGACTCTAAGACCCGATACTAAGGAACCCCATGTACACCTCCATGAAGGATCAGCTCCACGACGAGCTGGAAGAAATCCGCGCGGCCGGGCTCTACAAGACCGAACGCAGCATCAGCTCACCGCAGTCCAGCCACATCACCGCCGGACAGATCGGCGGCCCCGGCGCCGACGTGCTGAACTTCTGCGCCAACAACTACCTGGGACTGGCTGACCATCCTGACATCATCAGCACCGCCAAGGCCGCCATGGACGAGCGCGGTTTCGGGATGGCCAGCGTCCGTTTCATCTGCGGCACCCAGGACCTGCACCTGGAACTGGAAGCCCGGGTCGCCAAGTTCCTGGGTACCGAGGACACCATTCTGTTCTCCAGCTGCTTCGACGCCAACGGCGGGGTGTTCGAGTCCCTCTTCGGGGCCGAGGACGCCGTCATCTCCGATGCCCTGAACCACGCCTCCATCATCGACGGAATCCGCCTGTGCAAGGCACAGCGGTACCGGTACGCCAACCAGGACATGGCGGACCTGGAAGCCAAGCTGGTGGAAGCGAAGGACGCCCGCCGGAAGATCATCGTCACCGATGGCGTGTTCTCGATGGACGGCTACCTTGCCCCGCTCGAGGCCATCTGCGACCTCGCCGACAAGTACGGCGCCCTGGTGATGGTGGACGACTCCCATGCCGTGGGCTTCATGGGTGCCACAGGTGCGGGTACTCCCGAACACGCCGGTGTCAGTGACCGCGTGGACATCTACACGGGCACCTTCGGCAAGGCGCTGGGCGGAGCCTCGGGCGGTTACGTGTCCGGCCGCAGGGAGATTGTCGCCATGCTCCGCCAGAAGGCACGGCCCTACCTGTTCTCCAATTCCCTGGCTCCGGCCATCGTTGCAGCCACGCTCAAGGCGCTGGACCTGGTGGAAAGCTCCGGTGACCTGCGGCGCAGGCTGTTCGAAAACGCCGAACTCTTCCGCCGCCGCATGACCGAGGAGGGGTTCGACCTGCTTCCGGGCGAGCACGCCATCGTCCCGGTGATGTTCGGTGATGCCGTGATGGCCGCCAAGGTGGCCGACCGGATGCTGCAGCACGGAGTCTTCGTCACCGCCTTCAGCTTCCCCGTGGTTCCGCGGGGTGCCGCAAGGATCCGGGTGCAGCTTTCCGCCGCACATTCAGCGGACGACGTCGAAGCGTGCGTTCGTGCCTTCGTCGCCAGCCGTGACGAGGCGGCAGCCTGACACCTGCCGCACCCCAGCTGAATTCTGCAAGGATGGACCGATGGCAGCTCATTACGATGTCCTGATCGTGGGCGGCGGCATTGCCGGCCTCTCCCTTGCGTCCGCGCTCGCGGGCCGCTGCAGTGTTGTCCTGGTGGAGGCGGAGCAGGAGCTGGCGTACCACACGTCCTCCCGCTCCGCCCGACAGCTGATCCCCAGCTACGGGCCGCCGGTGGTCCAGGAACTCACCGTCCGGACCCTGGAGCTGCTCGCGGCCCGGGACGCGGAACTCCCGGAACCGGTCCTGACGCCGCGCAGCTTCATGCTGATCGGCTCCGAGGCTGAGGTGGCCGCGGAAGCCAGTGGGCACATGCAGCCCATCTCCGTGGAGCGCGCCCTGGAGCTCTGCCCGGCCCTGAAGCCCGGAACCTTTGCTGCCGCGGGACTAGATACTGGATCCTTTGGCTGCAACGCCCCGCTGCTCCTGGAAGAACATCGCAAGCGGGCGCTCGCCGCCGGCGCCGACATCATCACCGGCGCCCGAGTCCATTCGGCGCAACGGCTGGGTTCGGGCTGGCAGGTGGGTGCCGGTGCCGAGGGGTTCGAAGTGGGAGTGATGGTCAACGCCGCGGGAGCCTGGGCGGACGAGCTCGCGGTGATCAGCGGCGTCGAAAAGCTGGGCCTGCAGCCGTACCGGCGCACCGCGGCGATTGCCGCCGTCGAACGTCCCCTTCCTGGCGCCACTCCAATGGTGGCTGCCGCAGACAACACGTTCTATTTCCGCCCCGACGGCCGCGACGTCCTGATTTCGCCGTCGGAGACCGTTCCCAGTGGCCCCGAGGATGCACGCCCGCGCCCCGGAGACGTGGAACGCCTGGTGGAGAAACTGAACGCCTTCACCAGCCTGGGGATTACGGAAGTCCGGCGGGCGTGGACGGGGCTGCGGACCGAAGCCGCGGACGGAGTTCCGGTTGCGGGATTCGACGCCGAAGCGGCAGGGTTCTATTGGCTGGCGGGGCAGGGCGGATATGGGTTCCAGACCTCGGCAGCCCTGGCGGAGTTCGCGGCCGCCCAGATCCTTGCCGGGCAGGACTCCTCCGGAGGTACTGCCTTCGTTGCCGGCGCAGCCGACGGTCCGGCATCCCGGACAGCGCAGGCCCTGGCCGCCACACGCTGGTCCATCCGGCGTTGAAGAATGGTCCCATGAGTACCCTGATCACCAATATTGCCGAGCTGATGACGCAGGACCTTGAGCAGCGGGTCCTGAAGGATGCGGCGGTAGTCATCGAGGGGGAACGGATCTCATGGATCGGTGCCGCAGCCGATGCCCCCGCAGCCGACGACGCCGTCGACGCTGGAGGCCGGGCCATGCTGCCAGGCTGGGTGGACTCGCACACCCACCTGCTCTTCGCCGGCGACCGCACCGCCGAGTTCGAAGCCCGGATGGCGGGCGAGGCTTACGCCGCCGGCGGCATCGCCGTCACCATGGAAGCCACGCGCGCCACCTCCGACTTCGACCTCACACGGTTGGCCATGGGCCGGGTGGCCGAGGCCGTCTCGCAGGGAACCACGTACCTGGAAACCAAAACCGGCTACGGCCTGGACGTCGAGAATGAGGCCCGCAGCGCCCGCATCGCGTCCACGGTGGCAGACCAGGTGACCTACCTCGGCGCCCATCTGGTTCCCGCCGGCCAGGACCCGGACGAGTACACCGACCTGGTCTGCGGACCCATGCTCGACGCCGTTCGCCCGTACGTACAGTGGGCCGACGTCTTCTGCGAAGAGGGCGCGTTCACCGCTGAACAGTCCCGCCGGGTACTGCTGGCCTGCCGGGACGCGGGCCTGGGCCTCCGCGTGCACGGCAATCAGCTCGGTGAGGGGCCCGGCGTGCAACTTGCCGTGGAGCTGGGAGCGGCGAGCGTGGACCACGTGAACTTCCTGTCGGGGCAGGACGTCAAAGCCTTGGCTGCTTCGTGGTCCGGGTGGGACGCGGTGAGCGGTGCGGGGGAGCGCGGCACTGTGGCCACCTGCCTCCCGGCCTGCGACCTCTCCACCCGCCAGCCGCTGGCTCCTGCCCGCGAGCTTCTCGATGCCGGAGTGCAGGTGGCAATTGCTTCCAACTGCAATCCCGGTACGTCCTACACGAGCTCCATGGCGTTTTGCGTGACCACTGCTGTCCTGCAGATGCACCTCTCCGTGCATGAGGCAGTACGGGCCGCCACTTATGGCGGTGCCCTGGCGTTGCACGAGGACACCGGGCAGGATGCGGACGGTGAACGCGCCGTGGGGTCAATCGCCGTCGGTCACCGTGCCGACCTGCACCTGCTGAATGCGCCTTCGGCCACGCACCTCGCTTACCGCCCGGGCGTGCCCTTGACGTACGCTGTGTGGCGGGCCGGAGCCAGAGAGCGATAGCTTCAGTACGCTCACATGATTGTTTCTGATCATATAATGTACGTTATAGTCAGAAAACGTCATCAGGAATGGTGGCTGCTTTGATTGAGAGGCCCACTTGAATGACGCGCACTGACCGGCTTACGGCAATTCTCGACCTGCTGGCGAAGACGGGACAGGTAGAGGTTGACGAGATTGTCAGCACCCTCAATGTTTCCCCGGCCACTGCCCGGCGCGACCTGGACAGCCTCGCCAAGCGCCGGCTTTTGACGAGGACGCGCGGCGGGGCGACCACGGGTGCCCTGGCTTACGACCTGCCAGGCCGCTACAACCGCGACGACCATGCCGAAGCCAAAGAGCAGATTGCGCAGTGTGCGTCGGCCTTGATTCGTCCGGGTGCGGTGATCGGTCTCTGCGGGGGTACCACCAGCACCGCCCTTGCACAGATTCTCGCCACCCGGGAGGACCTGAACGCACCCTCCAACCAGCCCACCCTCACTGTGGTGACCAATGCCATTAATATTGCCGGCCAGTTGGCGGTCCGACCCAACATCAAGGTGATGGTTACCGGCGGGATCCTCAACCCGCGGTCCTACGAACTGGTGGGGCCTTACACGGACATCATCATGCAGAAGGTGGTGCTGGACATCGCCTTTATTGGCGTCAACGGCATCGATCCCGAGGTGGGGCCCACCAATACGGGCGAGGGGGAGGCCTCGGTCAATGCCCTTTTGGCCTCCCGTGCCCGGGTGTCCTATGTCATCGCGGATTCCTCCAAGGTAGGAGTGCGCGCCTTCGCCACCATGGACGGCTATGACTTCAACAGGCTGATCACGGATTCCGGCATTTCTGCCCGTGACAAGGCTGCGTTCGAGGCCAACGGCACGGAAGTGATCGTCGCACCCTCCTGATGTTGCGGACCTGGGTGCATCGGCAGTTCCATCAGGCCGGATCCAGAAACTGAAGGCAAGATGGGAACATGCTGGTTCCCTCCCGCCGCCGCCTGCGGCTCGAAGTCTGGATCGTCCTGGGCCTGTCCCTGGGCCAGTCGGCCGTCTACTCCGTGGTGCAGCTGCTCGACAAGATGACCCGCGCCCCGCTGGCGGAGGGCACGTCCACCCTGAACCGTTCCCAAAGTACCCGCGAGTACTTTGACCTGACGTACCAGCTGCTGGATATCGTCTTTGCGCTGGTGCCGGTACTGCTGGTTTTGTACTTCCTTACTGAGGACCGCCCCGCCGCGCCCGGTGAGCCCGGCACCTCCCGGTCCGCGTTCCAGAAGCTCGGGTTCGATTTCGCCCGGCCCGGAAAGGACCTGCTTCAGGGGCTGGGGCTGGCTGCACTGATCGGCATCCCCTCGCTGGGCCTGTATGCGGCCGGCAGGGCGCTCGGGATCACCACGGCCATCATTCCCAGTGCATTGGATGCCTACTGGTGGACGGTTCCCGTCCTCATCCTGTCGGCCGTCCGCCATGCGGTGCTCGAGGAAGTCATTGTGGTGGGTTATCTGCTCGACCGGTTTGGGAAATTCGGATGGAGCATGCCGCTGGCCATCGCCGTGAGCTCGGTGCTGCGCGGCAGCTACCACCTGTACCAGGGCTTCGGTCCATTCATTGGCAACGCAGTGATGGGCATTGTCTTTGCCTGGCTGTATACCCGGACACGTCGGGTCATGCCACTGGTGATAGCCCACGCACTGCTGGATATCGTGGCGTTCGTCGGGTTCAGCCTTTTCGGGAAGGCGGTGGGGTTGGGGTAGATACCCCACCTCCTCAGTCTGGGCTGCCCGGCCTCACCGTTATGACGATGCAGGGCGTTATTGGCGTGATAGCTGCTCTCGGATGAACGACAGCAGCAACCAGGAGTCCGCTTCTGGGTCCGGTGGGAGAATGAAGGGCTGCGCGTAGAAGTCCTCCCACAGTGGATCTGTCGGGCATAGTTCGCCCGGCTCGAGCAGGTTTTCGCCGGGTGGATCTTCGGGTGGTGGATCGGCCCAATCAGGCATGCCCGCGAGCAGCTGCTGCCACTGTGGAGCATCCACCGGCATGGCAGCCACGATAGCTTCCGCCGGCAGGATTCCCGGTGGCCAGTGTGTGGGTTCTGGGTGGGGGTGTTCGGGTTTGTAGTGGCGGCCGGTGGGTGAGGTCCAGCCGGGTGATTCACTCGTGGTGGCCGGGTCTGGTGTCCATTGGGTGTGGTGTTTGAGCCGGTGGTGTTTGGGGCAGAGTTGTGCCAGGTTGCTGGTGCCGGTGGGTCCGCCGTGTTCCCAGGCTTTCAGGTGGTCGGTTTCGTTGTCCGGGGTGCGGTTGGTGCAGCCGGGGAAGGTGCATTTGGCGTCGCGCATCCTGATCCAGCGTTTGATGGTTTCGGTGAGCCGGTAGTTCTTCCGGCCGATCTCCAAGGGTGCCCCGTCGCGGGGGTCGACCAGGACGCGGTAGAAGGCCGCGCCGTCGGCGACGAGTTTGCGGGCCATGGATGCCGGGATGGGGCCGAGCCCGTCGAGCATGGCGGGCTCATCCGTGAGTCCGAGCAGGGAGAACACCGGCACCGTGACCAGGACGTCGGCCCGCGGGGTGGGGACCTTGCCGATCTCCCTCACGGCCGACGAACTGATGGCGTTGCCGGTCACGTCGTCGTTGCCGGTCCCGTCGTCGATGCTGGCCGGCTCTGCCGCGGTGGTGGTGCCGGTGCCCTTGGTGTTGCCGGCGCTGAGGAGCAGGGATGCTGCGATGTCGGGGCGGAGTTGGGTGATGGTGCGTGGTTCGTTGGGGCCTTGGAGGCCGCGGGCGGTGGCGGTGGTGCGGTTCCAGATGGCGCAGGCGGTGTCGCCGGGGAGGTAGAGCGAGATCCAGGCCATGCCGTCCCGGTCCGGGGTGTATTCCATTCGCCGGTCCGTCACCCCTTTGGCGTGGCGTTTCTGCAGTGTCTCGGGGTGGTGGCGTTCGCGCCAGGAACGGACTTTGGCCCGGAAGCGGGAGGGGACGAGTTCGCCCGGGGCTGCGCCGCGGGCGGGGTGGGGTGCGTCGGGGTCGAAGAAGTGCGCCACCAGCGCGGCAGCGCCGGCCGCGTCGAGGCCCTCGGTTTCGTCCGCGACGATGCGGGCGTGCTGCCAGGACATGGCACCGGTGGACAGGGCCTGGAACACCGGTGGGAGGGAGCAGATTTTTCGGGACTGTTCCACCAGGGCGCCTGTGGCGGCGGAGCTGACGGTGAGGACCCCTGCGATCTCTTCCACCACGGACATCTCGGCGTAGGTGCGGTCCTGGATGGACGCGTCGGGCGGGGTCATGGCCTGCTGGAACCCGATCGCCTCGGCTGCATCCCGCGCCTTCATCGCCGCGAGCTGCGCCTCCAACCGGGCCGTGAGTTCCAGCCGCTCCAGCCGGATCTCGTACCGCCGCTGCAGCACATCAACACCGGAACCAACACCAACCCCGGAGGCCAGGAAAGCATCCTCCCGCTCCAGCGCACTTATGGCATCCAGCGCACCGAGGGCAGCCACCGAGGCATGAACGCCCTCCGCACCTGCCCTCACACCACCGCTGATTCCCATATGAAGATCATCCAACAGGGGTCTGACAATATGAGCTGCGCCGAGCAGCTTACCTGAGTGGGTAAGCCGGACCACCGAAGCCGCCCGCCGTCGTCGTACTTTTTGGACGCAAAGGTTCCCTGTCGCAGCCCAAATGTCCCGTGTGAAAAAGAGCATGCTTGGCGCAGAAAAATCCGCTGCCCTGAGCCCAAAAAGTCAAACGCCGCTTGAACGAATTCGGCCGCCATGAGGTGGTGACGCCGTTGTCACCACCTCATGGCGGCCGAAGATTATCCGGGCGTGGACCCGGCACACCCATCTCCCAAAAAGAGACTAGGGCTGGAGCGTCAGATAGTGACGGCCCCGTTGGCGGTCTCAAAGGTGACCGACAGGATGCCCGGCGTTCCGTGCGGGGCGACCCACTCGACCGCAACATCTTCGAGCGGCTTCTCCACCGGCTCGCCCAGCCATTCCGTGACCCTCGACGCGGAGCCGGCGATGGTCAGGCACCTCATCTTGAGGCTGCTCTGGTAGGCGTTGGACGGGTGAAGCGAGGGATCGCCCTCCCACTTAAGCATGTACGGGACCTGGGGATCAGCGATGAGGCCCAGGATGCCAATCTGCTTCCAGACCAGCTCGCGGCCGTCCGGGAACTTGCGGTTGCCGTTGACGGCGGAGCGGCCAAGGCGTTCCTCGAAGGGGGCGAGGTCGTCCACTTCGACGCACCAGCCCATCCAGCCGCCGCCGGCCGCGGAACGGGCCCGTACGGCCTGTCCAAACGGTGCCTTGTCAGAAGCGGGGTGGTCCAGGACCTCCACGACCTCCAGGTACTTGTGACCGGCCAGCGGGATGATCATATTCCGGGTTCCGAACCGGGGGTGCACCCCGCCCTTCACTGCCTCAACGCCGAGGGCAGTTGCAATACGTTCGGTAGTGGCCGCGAGGCCGTCGTGTTCACAGGCGTAAGAGACGTGATCCATGCGCATGGCAACATCTTGGCACTTTGTGATGCGGCTCTCAGCTAAGGATACCCTTACTGGAATTTCCTTCGTGGATTCGGGCTGTTTTCCTGCCTCCCAGCTGACCAGGATCGGCATTTGATCAGCCACCGATGTAGTAGCCGGAGGTGTCGGCGGTGAGGTGGACGGTGCCGTTGGAGTTATTGGTCAGGGCGATGGTTCCGTCACTGCCGACGGGGGTGATGACGAGGTTGGGCACGGTTTGGGCTGCGGCGAAGTTCAGGTTGGAGGTTCCCGGTGGGGTGGTGCCTCCGGCGTGGACGGTGATGAATCCGTTGCTGGTGGGCTCGGTGACAGTGACGTTTACGGCCACGGCTGACACGCCTGTTGCCGGGATGCCGCCCCGTCCGGTTACCGGGACCTTGATGGTGGCTCCGGGAGCGACTGGTCCGCTGGTGCCTCCGGTGCCGTTGCGCGTATCAAGCTGCCGGAACGGTGTCTGGGAGGAAAACGCGCCAGGGTCTACGGCGGTTCCAGCGATGTAGTAGCCGGAGGTGTCGGCGGTGAGGTGGACGGTGCCGTTGGAGTTGTTGGTCAGGGCGATGGTTCCGTCACTGCCGACGGGGGTGATGACGAGGTTGGGCACGGTTTGGGCTGCGGCGAAGTTCAGGTTGGAGGTTCCCGGTGGGGTGGTGCCTCCGGCGTGGACGGTGATGAATCCGTTGCTGGTGGGCTCGGTGACAGTGACGTTTACGGCCACGGCTGACACGCCTGTTGCCGGGATGCCGCCCCGTCCGGTTACCGGGACCTTGATGGTGGCTCCGGGAGCGACTGGTCCGCTGGTGCCTCCGGTGCCGTTGCGCGTATCAAGCTGCCGGAACGGTGTCTGGGAGGAAAACGCGCCAGGGTCTACGGCGGTTCCAGCGATGTAGTAGCCGGAGGTGTCGGCGGTGAGGTGGACGGTGCCGTTGGAGTTGTTGGTCAGGGCGATGGTTCCGTCACTGCCGACGGGGGTGATGACGAGGTTGGGCACGGTTTGGGCTGCGGCGAAGTTCAGGTTGGAGGTTCCCGGTGGGGTGGTGCCTCCGGCGTGGACGGTGATGAATCCGTTGCTGGTGGGCTCGGTGACAGTGACGTTTACGGCCACGGCTGACACGCCTGTTGCCGGGATGCCGCCCCGTCCGGTTACCGGGACCTTGATGGTGGCTCCGGGAGCGACTGGCCCGCTGGTGCCTCCGGTGCCGTTGCGCGTATCAAGCTGCCGGAACGGGGTCTGGGAGGAAAACGAGCCAGGGTTCGACGGACTGCTGGTTCCTGCCGGTGACGCAACTTGCAGCAACCGGTTTAGGGTTCCCGGGCTGGCGTTGGAGATCTTGCCGCTGGCTGAGGAAGAATTCAGTGCGTCTCCTATCTGGGCAGGGGAGAGCAGCGGGTTCTGCGAGAGCATGAGGGCAGCAGCGCCTGCCACATGGGGAGTGGCCATTGAGGTCCCGCTTAGAGATGCGGTGGCGGCCGGGGAGGTGTACCAATCGGATGTAATGCCAACGCCGGGGGCGTAAAGATCCACGCAACTGCCGAAGTTTGAGAAGCTGGCCTGGTGGTCCGTGGAATCGCTGGCAGCGACCGTGATTGCCGCCGGAACCCTGGCAGGGGAAGCCGTGCATGCATCGGTGGCACTGTTACCTGCAGCAACAACCGCGGAAATACCGTCGGCGATTACCGCCTCCACGGCAGCGTCCAAGGTGCTGCTCGTGGGGCCGCCAATGCTGAGGTTCACCACAGCCGGAGTTCCGGCACGGTGGTCCCCTGCAATCCAATCGAGTCCTGCAATAACGTCCGAGTAGAGGCCTGTGCCATCACAGGCCAGTGCCCGCACCGGGATCAAAGTCGCGAGTTTTGCCACGCCATAGGTTGAACCGCCGATAGTGCCGGCTACATGGGTGCCATGTCCGTTGCAGTCGCTGGACCCGAGGCCGTCGGACTTCGCCGTCCAACCTGTTGCAACCCGGCCGCCGAAGTCGACGTGGGATGCGAGGATCCCAGTGTCGAGTACATAGACGCTCACGCCTTGCCCGGTGCCGGAGGGCGTGTACGTGCTGGATAGGGGCAGCGATTGTTGATCTATCCGGTCCAGTCCCCATGGCGCCTGCTCCTGGGTTGTGCTGTAGACCGTGACGGGCTGGTCCGGCTCAACGGCGACGGCTTTGCCGGACCGCATCAGGGCTGAGGCTTGCGCCGGGGTGGCTTTTATCGCAGCGCCCTTGATCGCATTATCGAACATACGGCTAACGCCAATACCTTGGCCGCGCAGGGCACTGCTCTCTTGCCTGACGTCCGCTGCCGAGGGGAACCGGACAATGTAATCACCCTTGTCAGCCGCCGCGGCGCTGGCGATGGGAGCAGGGAGAAGCACCGCTCCCAGCATTGAACAGACCAACACAATGTATAGAACAGTGGCACGTGCGGCAGGGCGCAGAATCGGAGGCAACGGAACGTCCGTCCTTTTTTGACTGTGAGAAACGAGGGGGTTTTCCCCGTTCAAATCTATCGGGGACGGGAACCCGATCTTCCGAAGCTCGGGCGATCCTTCGCATTCCCTGTGCGAATCTTCGCAAACCTACGCTGCAGTCCTGGCGGTGTGTTTCCACGTCCAGGCTTTTGTCACGACCCGTCATACTCATGGCGTTGGGCGCCCCCGCTTCCTAGACTTGGCGAAGGTCATGAGTGCCAGCGCCAAGCCCCGGCTCGCTGGCCGGCAACCCTCCATCCGCGGTGGGGTGCCCCGGGTGAGGACCTGGCTGTCCGGCACGAGCCGACAGCAAGCGCGGCCCGCACTGCCCCTGAGCATGCCGGGCCCATGTCAAAGGAGATTTGGATGTCCAACGCTTGGTCCTTCGAAACCCGCCAGATCCACGCCGGCCAGGAAGTGGACAGTGCAACGGGAGCCCGTGCCCTGCCCATCTACCAAACCACGTCCTTTGTTTTCCCAACGGCCGAGAGCGCAGCCAACCGCTTTGCACTCTCCGAACTGGCGCCCATCTACACCCGCATCGGCAACCCGACGCAGGACGCCGTCGAACAGCGGATTGCCAGCCTTGAAGGCGGCCTGGCCGCGCTGCTGCTGAGTTCCGGCCAGGCCGCCGAAACGTTCGCGGTCCTGAACATTGCGGAGGCCGGCGACCACATCGTAGCCAGCCCCAGCCTCTACGGCGGCACCTACAACCTTTTCGCCCACACCCTGAAAAAATTCGGCATCTCCGTCACGTTCGTGGACGACCCCGACAACCTGGACCAGTGGCGCAACGCCGTCCGGCCCAACACCAAGCTTTTCTTCGGTGAAGTGGTCTCCAACCCGCGCCAGGACGTCCTGGACATCGAGGGCATCTCCGAAGTCGCCCACCAGGCCGGCGTGCCCCTCATCGTGGACAACACCCTCTCGACGCCGTACCTGATCCGGCCGCTGGAGTGGGGAGCGGACATCGTGATCCACTCGGCCACCAAGTACCTGGGCGGCCACGGCACAGCCATCGCCGGCGTGATCGTCGATTCCGGCAAGTTCGATTTCAGCAAGGACCCGGAACGGTTCCCCGGCTTCAACACCCCGGATCCCACGTACAACGGATTGGTCTACGCCCGCGACCTGGGAGCCGATGGAGCGCTCGGTGCCAATCTCTCCTACATCCTCAAGGCGCGGGTCCAGCTCCTGCGGGACCTGGGCTCGGCGGTTTCGCCGTTCAACGCCTTCCTGATTTCCCAGGGCCTGGAGACATTGAGCCTGCGGGTGGAGCGCCATGTTGCAAACGCGGCGGAGGTTGCGCGGTGGCTTGAAGCAAGGGACGACGTCGAATCGGTCGCCTACGCCGGGCTGCCGTCCAGCCCCTGGTACGAGCGTGGCCGCAAGTATGGGCCCAAGGGGACGGGCGCCGTCGTCGCCTTCAACCTGGCCGGCGGAGCGGAGGCGGGCAAACGCTTCGTCGACGCTTTGGAATTGCACTCCCATGTGGCCAACATCGGCGACGTGCGCTCCCTGGTCATCCACCCGGCGTCGACCACCCACAGCCAGCTCTCGCCGGAGCAGCAGGTGGTGGCCGGGGTGCACCCGGGACTTGTCAGGCTTTCCGTGGGCCTGGAACACATCGACGACATCCTCGCCGACCTTGAAGCAGGCTTCAGGGCTGCGAAGGACGCCTAGAAGCCTAAAGTACGACGCCGGGGCGCCACTTAGGCGGCAGGGCAGGGCAGGCAGCAAGTCGGGAAGTCACAACCAGTCACACTCTTGGCTTGGACCGGGTGGTGTTTCGTACACTCGATCCAGGTCATGAGTGCCAGCGACAGCCCCGGCTTGCTGGCCGGCAACCCTCCTTCCGCGGTGGGGTGCCCCGGGTGAGGACCTGGCCTGCCGGTCAATTGACGGCGGGCAAGCGCGTAGAAGAGGTCTTGCCATGACGGTTTCCGTCGCCCCAACCACCATCCCCGAACACGGAATCGTCCGCTACGCCTCCATTGGGGAACTGGAGCTCGAGGCCGGGGGATACCTGCCCGACGTTACGCTGGCCTACGAAACCTGGGGCACCCTCAACGCAGACGCCAGCAACGCCATCCTGATCGAGCACGCGCTCACGGGCAGCACTCACGTAACCCGCGGAGACACCGACGAGGAAGGCTGGTGGGAGCAGCTGGCCGGGCCCGGTGCCCCCGTGGACACGGACCGTTTCTTCGTGGTGTCCATCAACATTGTGGGCGGCTGCTACGGCTCCACCGGCCCCTCATCGCCCGCCCCCGACGGATCGCCCTGGGGTTCCCGCTTCCCCCTGGTCACGCTGCGGGACAGCACCGTGGCGGAGGCCCGGCTGGCGGACCAGTTGGGGATCAAGAGCTGGTTCGCGGTTCTTGGCGGCTCCATGGGCGGCGCCCGGGCGCTGGAATGGGCAGTGACCTACCCGGAAAGGGTGCAGCGCTGTGCCGTCATCGCCGTGGGGGCTGCGAGCACGGCAGAACAAATCGCCTTTGCCCAGGCCCAGACCCTGGCCATTCGGCAGGATCCAAACTTCAACGGCGGCGACTACTACGGCGGTCCCTGTCCTGAAGAGGGCCTGGCCCTTGCCCGGCGCATCGCCCACATCACCTACCGGTCCGCCGCCGAACTGGAAGGCCGCTTCGGCCGGGCGGCCCAGGCATCCGAGTCGCCCCTTCAGGGGGAAGTACTGGCAGCCCGTGGCCGCTACCAGGTGGAAAGCTACCTGGACCACCAGGGCAACAAGCTCGTGAAGCGCTTTGACGCCAACAGCTACATCGCCCTGACCGAAGCGTTGATGAGCCACGACGTCTGCCGCGGACGGGGAACCCTGGCCGAAACCCTGGCCGGTGCTACTGCACGCTTCTTCGTGGCCGCCGTCGACTCCGACCGACTCTACTTCCCGTCCCAGTCCCGGGAACTGGCGCAGGCGCTGCCCGGCGAGGTGGACGTCCACGTCATCCAGGCACCCATCGGCCACGACGGGTTCCTCACCGAGATAGGCCAACTGGGGGCGCAGCTGCGGGGCAGCTTCCTGGTCTAGGCACTCCTGGACCAGGCAGTTTTGGTCCACACGTTCCTGGTCAAAGCCTCCGAGGTTCAGCCAGCTCCAAGGAAACCTCCAGCAGTGTGCATTCCTGCAGATGCCTTCTGCACTAATGGTCGTTGAGGTTGCACCGGCAAGCAGACCATACTCATCGAAGCCGGTTTTCGTGGTGTACATCACATCCGGCTGCCATCGACTGTCCCCGTGGTGTCGACGACGACGCCGAAGGAGTTCGCATTGAGTACGGAACGCTCCGCCGCAAGGCGCACCGAGGAAACCGACGTCAAGGCATCAGGCCTGAAGAAAGTGGTGACGGCCTCCATGGCCGGCACCGTCGTGGAGTGGTACGAGTTCTTCCTCTACGCATCCGCAGCCACCCTGGTGTTCGGGAAAGCCTTCTTCCCCAACGCCGGGACAGAACTGGATGGCATCATCGCCGCCTTCCTCACCTACGCCGTCGGTTTCGTGGCCCGTCCCATCGGCGGCATCGTGTTCGGCCACTTCGGCGATAAGTTCGGCCGCAAGCAACTGCTGCAGCTCAGCATCATCCTGGTGGGCGTCTCCACCTTCCTCATGGGCTGCCTGCCCACGTTCGGGCAGATCGGCTACTGGGCTCCCGCGCTGCTGGTCATCCTCCGGTTTGCCCAAGGATTCGCCGTCGGCGGGGAATGGGGCGGCGCCGTCCTCCTCGTGGCGGAACACAGCCCCAGTAAGTCCCGCGGGTTCTGGGCCAGCTGGCCGCAGTCCGCGGTGCCCCTGGGCAACCTCCTCGCCACGGCCGTGCTGTTCATCCTGTCCTCCACCCTGACCCAGGAAGCCTTCCTCGGGTGGGGCTGGCGTGTTGCCTTCTGGCTGTCCGCGGTGATCGTGCTGATCGGCTACTACATCCGGACCAAGGTCAACGACGCCCCCATCTTCCTTGAAGCGCGTAAGGAAGTGGACGCCGGCCACAAGGGCTACGGCGTGGCCGAGGTCTTCCGCCGCTACCCGCGCGGCGTCTTCACCGCCATGGGCCTGCGCTTTGCGGAGAACATCCTGTACTACCTGGTGGTGACGTTCTCCATCACCTACCTGAAGACCGTGGTCCAGGCCGACACCACGCGCATCCTCCTGCTGCTGCTCCTGGCCCACGCCCTGCACTTTGCCGTGGTGCCCATGGTCGGCAAGCTCTCGGACCGGTTCGGCCGCAAGCCCGTCTACATGGCCGGCGCCATTATGGGCGCCACCTGGGGCTTCTTCGCGTTCCCCATGATGGACACGAAGAACGACTTCATTATCCTGGCGGCCATCATGATCGGCCTGGTGTTCCACGCCTTCATGTACGCTGGGCAGCCTGCCATCATGGCGGAGATGTTCCCCACCCGGATGCGTTACTCGGGCGTCTCCCTGGGCTACCAGGTGACGTCGATCGTGGCCGGCTCCCTGGCCCCGATCATCGCCGCCTCGCTTTTGGGCACCTACAAGTCCTCGGTCCCCGTGGCCGTCTACCTGCTCATCGCCTGCGCCATTACCGCCGTCGCGGTCTTCTTCCTGAAGGAAACCCGCGGCGTCTCGCTGCATGACGTGGACGCAGCCGACGCCAAGGGCACCGCCGACCTGCTGGCCGCCAGCAAGAAGTAGGGCCCCATGAAAGCCGCCGTCCTGTACGCCACCGTCCCCGCCACTGGAAACGCCTCTGGTAAAAGCAGCTTCGCCGACGCCCGGCCACTGGTCGTGGAGGAACTCGAGCAGCCGGAGCCCCGCACCGGTGAGCTTGGTGTTGCCATCACCTATTCGAGCCTCTGCCATTCGGACCTCTCGGTGGTGGACGGCTCACGGGTCCGGCCACTCCCCATGGCCCTGGGCCACGAGGCGGTGGGGCGCGTGGTGTCCGTGGGCCAGGGCGTAGGAGACATCTCCGTGGGCGACCACGTGGTGCTGGTGTTCGTGCCCAGCTGTGGCCACTGCCGGGCCTGCCTGGCCGGCCGGCCCGCGCTTTGCCACCGGGCAGCGGAGGTCAACGGCTCAGGAGACCTGCTGCACGGGCCTGCCCTGTTGCGGACGCCGGAAGGGAAGCGCATCAACCATCACCTGGGCGTCTCGGCGTTTGCGGACTACGCAGTGGTTGCGCGGGAATCAGTGGTGGTGATTGACGACGACGTCCCGGACACGGTCGCCGCGATGTTTGGTTGCGCCGTGCTCACCGGAATGGGCGCGGTGTTCAACACCGCCGAGGTCAGTCCCGGCCAGTCCGTGGCAGTTTTCGGCCTGGGGGCGGTGGGGCTCTCCGCGGTCATGGCGGCACGCCTGGCCGGAGCTGCCAGCGTGATTGCCATTGATCCGAACCAGGGCAAACACCAGCTGGCCCGTGACGCCGGTGCCACCGCGGTGGGTACGCCGGACGACGCGGGGCGCCTCATTCAGGAAGCGTCCGGCGACGGAGTGGATGTTGCCGTCGAGGCGGTGGGCTCGGCAGGCGTGATCGCGTCCTGCCTGGAACGGGTGACCCGGGGCGGGGCAGTGGTCTCGGTGGGCCTTCCACACCCGTCCGCCGAGTTGACCGTTCCGGCCCTCCAGTTCGCCGGCGCCGGCAAGCGCCTGCTGGGCTCCTATATGGGTGATGCCGTTCCCGCCCGCGACATCCCGAGGTACCTGGGGTACTGGCGGGAGGGCAAGCTGCCGGTTGAGCTGCTGCACACCGACACGCGGCCACTGAGCGAGATCAACGAGGGGCTTGATGCACTCGCCGCCGGGAAGGTGGTGCGGCGGCTCTTCCAGGCCTGACCCGTCGTTTGCCCCTACGGCTGGGCCAGCCTCAGCCTGCCAGCAGTCCGGCCCGCTCCTTCAGCTCCTCCTTGAGGGCCGCGATCACCGCCTGCACCCGGGCCGACCGAAGCGACTCCGGGCGGGCCACGGCCCAGATAGGGAGCTGGCGTTCGAAATCCGCAGGCAGGACTGGAACGAAATCTTCCCGGTCCGCCACCATGAAGTTGGGCAGCAGCCCGATGCCGGCGCCCTGCCGAACGGCCTCCACCTGTGCGAATACGCTGGTGGCCTGGAAGCTTGTCCGGGGCATCGGCAGCTGCGATGACCAGCGGGGGCCCAGTTCCGCCACCTGGAGCGCAGACTCGACGTACGAGACAAACGCGTGCTGCCCCACGTCGTCGAGCGTTTCCGGGAGGCCGTGCCGCCCTGCATAGTCGGCGCTGGCGTAGAGGCGCAGGTAGTAGTTGCTCAGGAAAATGGTCTGTGCGGTGCTGACGTCGGCCCGGCCCACCACGATCTCCAGGTCTACCCCTGACCGGTTCTGGCTGACTTTCCGGGTGGCGCTGAGCATTTCGATGTTCAGTTGCGGGTTCTGCTGCTGGAGCCGCACCAGCGATGGAGTGACGAACACCGCTCCCACTGCGTCGGTGGTGGCCACGCGGACCAGGCCCGCAAGGGCGCTATTGTCCTGGCTGATCAGGCCCGACAGGGAGCCGAGTGTACTCTCGATCGCCTCCGCCGCGTCCACCGCGGCAGCACCGAGCTGCGTCAGTTCCCAGCCGTGTGGGCTGCGCTCCAGCGTGCGGCCGCCCAGCTGCTTGTCCAGCGCGAGGATCCGGCGCGAAATCGTGGTGTGGGTGGTCCCCAGGCTCTCGGCCACGGCATTGAAACGGCCCAGGCGTGCAACCGTCAAAAGGATAAGCAGGTCGTCGGGGCTCGGCAGCCGTCTGGCGTCCACGTTGGACCTTCCGTTGATGTGCATCAATGCACAGAGTGTCTGTGATTTTTCCCCTTGATTGCACCCTAACACGGTGTGATGGGTGACACAGGCATGCCGGCAGAAGCGCCGGAATGAAAGCAAAGGAGCTTACGCATGGCAGTTATCGGTTGGGTTGGCCTGGGCAACATGGGCGGCCACATGTCGGTGAACCTGGTGAAGGCGGGGCATGACGTCCGCGGCTTTGACCTCAACCCCGCAGCCCTGGATGCGGCTGCAGCGGGCGGCGTCAAGCGGGCCGGCAGCATCGCCGAAGCCGTGGATGGCGCGGACGCCGTGTTCACCATGCTCCCCAAGGGCGAGCACGCCCGCGCGGTGTATCTCGGCGCGGACGGGGTGCTGGCGCACGCGGATACGCGCACGCTGCTCATCGACTCCTCCACCATCGACATCGCCTCTGCCCAGGAACTGCACGACGCCGCTGCTGCCGCCGGTTTCCGGTTCGTGGACGCGCCGGTGTCCGGCGGAATGAGCGGGGCCGAGGCTGGAACCCTGACGTTCATGGTGGGCGGGGAAGAAGGCGCCGTCAAGGACGCTGCCGGCTACATCGGCCCCATGTCCGGCAACATCATCCCCACGGGCGGCCCCACCACGGGGCAGGCAGCCAAGATCTGCAACAACCTGATGCTTTTCATCAACCTTGCCTCCACCGCTGAGGGCGCGGTGCTCGCAGACCGGCTGGGCCTGGACAAGCAGGTCTTTTGGGACATCGCCTCGGTTTCCTCGGGAGACTCATGGGCGCTCCGGACCTGGTACCCCGTGCCCGGTGTGGTTCCCACAGCGGCCTCCAACAACGACTTCGCACCTACCTTCACCACCGAGCTCGCGAACAAGGACATCGGCCTGGCGATCAGCGCCGCCGAAGACACCGGCACACCCCTGGAGATCGGCAAGCACGTCCAGCAGTTGTTCCAGCGGCTCATCGACGCCGGGGACGCGGGCAAGGACTGCTCCATGATCATCAAGCTCGTGGACGGCTCGCTCGAGGCCGCTGACCGGGCGCCGTCCAACTAACCACGCCGTCCAACCAACCACCCGGCAAGCACCGCAGGAAAAGAGACTCTTTTGGAAACCATCCCGCACTACATCAACGGCGCCCGCGTCACCGATGCCGACCGCTTCGGTCCGGTCTTCAACCCCGCCACCGGCCAACAGGAAAAGCAGGTGGCACTTGCCTCCACGGCCCGGACAGAGGAAGCCATCGCGGCAGCCCGCGCCGCGCTGCCTGCATGGCGGGCAACCAGCCTTGCCAAGCGCACCACCATCTTCTTCAAGGTCCGCGAAATCCTGAACCAGCGCAAATCCGAACTCGCCGCGATCCTGACCAGCGAGCACGGCAAGGTCCTCTCCGACGCGGAAGGGGAAATCGCCCGCGGCCTGGAGAACATCGATTTCGCCACCGGCCTGTCGCACATGCTGAAAGGCGAGCGGTCGGAGCAGGTCTCCAGCGGCATCGACGTCCATTCCATCCGCCAGCCGGTGGGGGTCGTGGCCTGCATCACCCCGTTCAACTTTCCGGCCATGGTGCCGCTGTGGATGATCGGCAGCGCCCTGGCCTGCGGCAACACCGTCCTGCTGAAGCCGAGCGAAAAGGACCCGTCGGCTGCAGTCTTCATCGCCGAAGCGTTCGCCGAAGCAGGGTTGCCGGCCGGCGTCCTGAACGTGGTCCAGGGGGACAAGGAAGCCGTGGACGTCCTGCTGGAGCACCCTGACGTTAAGGCCGTGAGTTTCGTCGGGTCCACCCCGGTGGCCCAGTCCATCTACAAGCGGGCAGCTGAGCACGGCAAGCGGGTGCAGGCCCTGGGCGGTGCAAAGAACCACATGGTGGTGCTTCCCGACGCCGACCTGGACATGGCTGCCGATGCAGCGGTTTCCGCCGCGTACGGTTCCGCCGGCGAGCGCTGCATGGCTGTCAGCGTCCTGGTGGCCGTGGGGAACATCGCTGACGACCTGGTGAAGGCGATCTCAAGCCGCATGGCGGACCTCAAGATTGGTGACGGCACCGATCCGGCCTCGCAGATGGGTCCCTTGATCACCGCGGAGCACCGGGAGCGCGTGGCCTCGTACGTTGCGGGAGCGGAAGGTGAAGGCGCAACCGTGGTGGTGGATGGGCGCTCGCAGCAGTTCGACTCCGGCGGGTTCTTCATCGGCGTCAGCCTGGTGGACCACGTCAAGCCCGGCATGAGGGTGTACGACGACGAAATCTTCGGCCCCGTCCTGTCCGTGGTCCGCGTGGATACCTACAACGACGCAGTCCGGCTGGTCAACGAGAACCAGTTCGGCAACGGCACTGCCATCTTCACCCGCGACGGCGGCGCAGCGAGGCAGTTCGAGTTCGACGCCGAAGCGGGCATGGTGGGCGTTAACGTGCCCATCCCGGTTCCGGTGGGCACCTTCTCGTTCGGCGGCTGGAAGAACTCCCTGTTCGGCGACACCCACATGTACGGGCCGGACAGCATCCGCTTCTACACCCGGGGCAAAGTGGTGACCACGCGTTGGCCCGACCCATCAACCTCGGTGATCGACCTGGGCTTCCCCCAGGTGGACTAGTTCGGTGGATTGAACCAGCGGATTACGCCGCATTAGACAAATAAAGAGTAGGTCGGGGACCGGAAACCGGTCCCCGACCTGCCTGCTTACCAGAGTCAGCCGTTCATGATGTCGCCGCGGCGCTTCATGTACTCCTCCATGGACAGTTCGCCGTTGCTGTATTGCTGGTCCAGTTCGGCGAGCTTGCGTGCGCGGAACCCCTGCGGTGCCGAGGGCGGTGGGGGAGTGGCAGGCCCGGAGGGCTGCCCGGGGCCTGGCCGGCCAAGCTGGGGCTGCTGGTACCCCGGCTGCTGGAGCGGCGGTTCCTGCCCGAATTCCTGTGGCGCACCACCGAACCGGGGGTCCGGCATGGGCGCCTGTCCGTGCTGGTACGGCGGCAGTTGCTGCCCGCCATAGGGCTGCGGCGGCTGGCCTGGCTGGCGGAAGCCGCCGGAAAAGTAGTCCTGCTGGGTGTAGCCGTCGCGGGGCTGGCGGTTCTGCGGCCCGGCCGAACCGGGGAACTGGCCATAACCCGGGTACTGGTCCGAACCGGGGAACTGGTTCGGACCCGGAAACTGCCCGGGCCCCGAAAACGGACCGGGCAAGCCCTGGTCCCGGTCCCGCCGCGCCATGGAGCGCCGGTACGCCCGCATGGCCATGGGGACCACGAAGGACAGGATGATGATCCAGAAAAACAAGCTGCTCACGGTGCCGCGCCTCTCGTGTGGTGTCCTTCCAGCGTAACCCCGGCAGCGTTACCGGCGGCTGGGTTCGGAGGTACCCAACGGGCCTTCGCCGGATCCCAACGGAACGCCCGGGCCGAAGACGGGACCCGGCGTCGGCCGTTTTGCCGTGAGGCCGTCCCCGGACGACTGGTGGCGCAACCGGCGCAGCACCCATGGCACGAAGTATTCCCGCGCCCACACGAGGTCCCCGCTCCTTGCCTCGCGCCAGGTGCGCGGCGGCAGCGGCTTGGGCTGCAGCGGTTCCAGGGAGTGCTCCACGTTGAGCGCATCCAGCACCATGGCCGCAATGGTGTGGTGTCCCAGCGGGGAGAAGTGCAGACGGTCCTGGTCCCACATCTGCGGGTCGCCCAGCTGCCGCAGCGACCACATGTCAGCGATGACGGCATCATGGCGCGCGGCAACCGTGCGCAGGTTCTCGTTGTAGATGGCCACCTTGCTGCGGATCCGGCTGAGCACCGAGGAGCCCGTATCCGGCCCGTTGAACAGGACCACGGTGGCTCCGCCCATGGACAGGATCTGGACCACGGAATCGAGCTTCTCGGCCAGCGCGTCGGGATCGCCGCCGGGACGGATCAGGTCGTTGCCGCCGGCGGACAGGGTGACCAGGTCCGGCTTCAGTTCCAGGGCCGGGGCAAGCTGCTGGTCTACGATCTGTTGGAGCAGCCGGCCGCGCACGGCAAGGTTGGCATAGGCGAAGTCCGGCTGGGTTCGGCCCAGCTCTTCCGCCACCCTGTCGGCCCAGCCGCGGTGGCCGCCGGGGCTTGAGGGTTCGGGGTCGCCGATGCCTTCGGTGAAGGAGTCTCCCATCGCCACGTACCGGGTCCAGGGGTGGGAACCGGGGTGGGCAGACGGGGTCTGGAGGGCACTTGCGTCAGTCACGGTCCTATCCTGCCTTCCGCTTCGCTGCCTACGCGAACGTAGGTTGTTACTTCCGGGTAACTGGTATGAATGGAAACCATGACTGACGCCGAAGTATTTCCTGCCCCCGTTGTCCTGTGGTCCCACCCGGAAGACCAGCGCGCCGGTAAACCGCTACTGGTCCTGCTCCACGGCTACGGTGCCAATGAGCAGGACCTGCTCAGCCTTGCCGACATGCTGCCAAGGGATTTCGCCGTCGCGTCCATACGGGCGCCCATCGCCATGGGCCCCGGCTTTACCTGGTTCCCGCTTACCGCGTCCATCGAGTACTCGCTGGAGCGGGTCAAGAAGGCCTCGGCCTACGTGCTGGACTGGATCGACGCCATCAGGCCCGGCCACCCTTCGGTGACTCTCCTGGGCTTCTCCATGGGCATGGCCATGGCCACCACGCTCCTGCGCCAGCGGCCCACGGACTTTGCCGCCGTCGTCGGACTCTCAGGCTTCGTGGTGGACGCGGCCGGCGACCCCACGTTCAAAGACGACGAGCTGGACGGCACCGTGCCCATGTTCTGGGGCCGGGACCAGCAGGATCCGGTGATCACCCAGGACAAGATTGAGTTCACCATGGGCTGGGTCCGCAAGCACGTCAAGCTCACCAAGGTGCTCTACACCGGCATGTGGCACGGCATTAACCAGCAGGAGATCGGGCACGTGGGGGAGTTCCTCACGCATGAGGTGCTGAACAAGTAGGACGTACGACGGCGGCGGGCCAGCCGGTGCGGGGTTAGTCCGCCTGGGGTGCCACCACGCGGACGGTCTGGCCGTTCACCGTGACGGTATCCCCGTTGTGCAGCTGCCGGCCGCGGCGGTCGTCGATCTCGCCGTTGACCTTGACCAGCCCGTTCTTGATGAGCTCCGCCGCCTCCACGCCGTCCTCCACGAGGTTGGCGAGCTTTAGCAGCTGACCCAGCCGGATCATGCTGTCGCGGATGGGGACGTCGTCAATGGGGTTGCTCATACAGCAATAATGCCTGAACTAAGGTGGATTCAATGACCTCCCCTTCGCGCCTGCCGGTACTCGCAGGCCTGCCCCTGGCCGTGGGATCCGGCCTTGCCATCCCCGTCCAAGGCCGGATCAACGGGGCGTTGGGTGCGCGGCTCAACGATGGAATCGCAGCCGCGGCCGTGAGTTTCAGCACAGGCCTGCTGGTCATGATCATCATTTCCCTGGTGTTGCCGCGCGGACGGGCCGGGCTGGCAAACATCCTCCCGGCTGTACGGAACCGGGCCTTCCCCCGGATCTACGTGGTGGCAGGCGCCATCGGCGCGCTGTTTGTCTTTGCCCAGTCCTTCACCGTCGGCATCCTTGGAGTAGCGCTCTTCACCGTCGCCACCGTCACCGGGCAGACCGTAAGCGGCCTGCTGGTGGACCGGCTGGGAATCGGCCCGGCCGGAAAGAAATCTGTGACGGGCATCCGCATCATCGGCTGCATCCTGACCATCGCCGCCGTTGCGTGGGCGGTGTCCCCGCGCTTCAGCAGCGGGGGCTCCGGGGACGGCGCGGCCGGACTGCTCCTTCCCCTCCTCCTGCCGGTGGCGGCGGGCTTCCTCATGAGTTTCCAGCAGGCCATGAACGGCACCGCCACGGTCCACTACGGGACGCCCATCGCGGCCACGTTGGTCAACTTCGTGGCCGGCTGCATCGTGCTGTGGGCAGCGTTCGCGGTGAAGCTGGCCGTGGCCGGTCCCGCCAACCCCCTGCCGGGGGAGTGGTGGTACTACCTGGGCGGCCCAATGGGCTGCGTCTTCATCGGCCTGGGGGCCCTCCTGGTCCGCAGCCTGGGCGTGCTGGTCACGGGCCTGGGCATGATCGCCGGCCAGTTGCTCGGCTCGCTGGGCCTGGACCTGGTGCTCCCCGCGCCGGGCACCATCGTGGCTCCCGCCACCGTCCTGGGGACCCTGTTGACCCTCGCCGCGATCATCCTGGCAACCCTGCCCTGGCCGCGGGGCGCGCTGCGCAGGCAGCGGCCGGTACGCTAGGACACGAGCTTTCCACCGTCTTCCTTCATCCGCCCCGACGCATTGCCCGCTGTGCCCAGGCACGCAGGAGCCGGGGCCCGAACAACCCGCGGACCGCACCCAGCGGCCCTGTAGAAAATTGGAGTTATCCCATGGCAGCAAAATCCGTCCTCGACCAGGTCATTTCCCTCTCCAAGCGGAGGGGCTTCGTGTTCCAGGCCGGTGAGATCTACGGAGGCTCGCGGTCTGCCTGGGACTACGGGCCCCTTGGCGCGGAGCTGAAGGAAAACATCAAGCGCCAGTGGTGGCAGTCCATGGTCCGCGGCCGCGAGGACGTGGTGGGCCTGGACTCCTCCGTGATTCTGCCCCGCCAGGTCTGGGAAGCCTCCGGCCACGTGGAGGTCTTCTCCGACCCCCTGGTGGAGTGCCTCTCCTGCCACAAGCGCTACCGTGCGGACCACCTCTTGGAGGAATACGAGGAGAAGAAGGGCCGCCCCGCCGAAAACGGCCTGAAGGACATCGTCTGCGCCAACTGCGGCACCCGCGGCCAGTGGACCGAGCCGCAGGAGTTCTCCGGCCTGCTCAAGACCTACCTGGGCCCCGTGGCCAGCGAGGAAGGCCTGCACTACCTGCGCCCCGAGACCGCGCAGGGCATCTTCGTGAACTTCAACAACGTCCTCACCACGTCCCGGAAGAAGCCGCCGTTCGGCATCGGCCAGATCGGCAAGTCCTTCCGCAACGAGATCACGCCCGGCAACTTCATCTTCCGCACCCGCGAGTTCGAGCAGATGGAGATGGAATTCTTCGTGGAGCCCGGCACGGACGAAGAGTGGCACAAGTACTGGATGAACGAGCGCATGGCCTGGTACACCGGCCTGGGCATCCGCGAGGAGAACCTGCGCTTCTTCGAGCACCCCAAGGAAAAGCTCAGCCACTACTCCAAGGGCACCACGGACATCGAGTACCGCTTCGGCTTCCAGGGCTCGGAATGGGGCGAGCTGGAAGGCATCGCCAACCGCACCGACTTCGACCTCTCCACCCACGCCAAGGCCTCCGGCACGGACTTGAGCTACTTCAACCAGGCCACCAATGAGCGTTACACGCCGTACGTGATCGAGCCTGCGGCCGGCCTGACCCGTTCCTTCATGGCGTTCCTGGTGGACGCCTACACCGAGGACGAGGCGCCCAACGCCAAGGGCGGCGTGGACGTCCGCACCGTGCTGAAGCTGGACCCGCGCCTGGCCCCGGTCAAGGCCGCCGTGCTGCCGCTGAGCCGCAACGAGGACCTGTCCCCGAAGGCCAAGGCCCTTGGCGCCCAGCTGCGGAAGAACTGGAACATCGACTTCGATGACGCCGGCGCCATCGGCCGCCGCTACCGCCGCCAGGACGAGATCGGCACCCCGTTCTGCATCACGGTGGACTTCGACACCCTCGAGGACCAGGCCGTCACCATCCGCGAGCGGGACACCATGAGCCAGGAACGCGTCTCCCTGGACAAGGTGGAGGGCTACCTGGCGGCACGGCTGGTCGGCGCCTGAGCATGGCCATCGAATACCGTGAATGGCGCGACGGCGACGACCTGGCGCTCCTGGAAATCTGGGGTGACCCGGACACCGCCCAGGCCCGCCAGTTCCGTGGCGCGCTCGCAGTGTCCTCCAACGGCAGGGACGGCATGCCCTGGCGCCGCTGCATCGTGGCGGAAGATGTCGTTGACGGCGTGGGCATTCCCGTGGCCGCCGGCGTCGTCTATGAAGCCTCGCTGCACCCCGAGCGCCTGTGGACGTACATCGAAGTGGCAAAGGACCACCGCCGGGCGGGCATTGGGGCCAGCCTCCTGACCATGTTGCGGCGCGAAGCCGGGAACGCGCCGTCGGGCGTCAGCAGGCTCCGTGCCAAGGTGGAACCCGGCAGCGCAGGTGCCGCGTTCGCTGAAGAATCCGGGCTGGCGCCGATCCAGCGCTCCCGGCTGGTCATCGTGGAACCCGGAGCCCTGAAGCTGCCCGTCTTCCCGGACAAGGACCACGGCGGCCGCCCCATTGACGGTGAAAACGCCGGCTCCGACATTGTGATGGACCTGGCCACCGGCTCGGTGGAGCTGACGGACGTGGTGGGCCGGTACTACACCTCCATCCACGGCTGGGACTCCCCGGGCGTCCTGTCCGTCGGCCAGGTGCAGAGGCTGTTCCTGGACGAGCTCACCGGAGCCCACGGAGCCATCGTCCTGCGGGCCCAGCCGGAATCCGCGTTCGGCCAGGGAGTGGCGCCCAGCAAAAAGGGCCGCATCCGCGCATTCGCGGTCAGCTACGCCGCGCCCGCGGACCCGGATGCCGCGCCGGCCCATCTGGACAGCTCGGGCGCAGAGGCAACGGGTGCCGACACCCCCACGGACGTGTTCGTGGGGCACGAGCCATCCCTCGCCGCTGACGATGCCGCCGAAGCCGTCCGCGACATCCTTGCCCTGATCGCCTACCAGCACCCGGTCATGCTGGAACTGGACGATTCCATGACTGCCCTGCGCGCCGCCGTCGAGCCCCTCCTGGAGAGCGGCAAAGCCCGGCTGGCGGGCGCCGAAACCCTGGTGGTTTCGGACTAGCGACTGCCGGTCCACATCATCACCGCCGTGCCACGCGCCGTCCCTGGGACGGCGCGTGGCATTGCCGTTTAAGCCGGCTACTTTGTGCGGGGAGCACGACGGCGGCCCGCGGCTGCGTCAGCCGCGTCCAGCAGTTGCCGCTCGGCGTCGGTGGGGGCGCTGCCGCCCAGGTGTGCGGGCATCCACCACGCCCCTGGTCCGGGCTGAAGGGGGAAGCCGGCGATGCAGCGGTCAATCCCCGCCTGGAGCGTGGTGCGCAGCCTCTTCGTGGCAGTGTCCGCGTCAACGTCCGGCGGATACACTATCGGCCCGCCAACCCGGACCTGGATGGGAGCGCGCCAGCTGCGCCGCAGGGAGAAGCCATGGCCGCGGGTCAGGATCCGGTGTGCGCCCCAGACAGCCACCGGGATGACCGGGACGCCCGCCTCCGCCGCCATGCGTACAGCCCCGGTCTGGCACTCGCGGACCGTGAAGCTGCGGCTCACGCCCGCTTCGGGGAACACGGCCAGGTACTCGCCGGCGCGCAGCTTGGCCACGGCGGTGCCGTAGGCATCGGAGCGATCGGTGTATCCCACCACCACCTGGCCGGAGGCGCTGATGGCGGGGCCGGCCAGCCAATGGTCCGCGGCGCCCTGGTGGACCAGGAACCGCAGCTGGGCACGGCTGCGGTGCCACAGGAGCAGCTCAAGGACGGCGAAGTCCAGGTAGCTGAAGTGCGTGACTGCGAACACCGCGCCTCCGCCGGGGGTCACCTGCCGGGTCGGGCCGGCCGGGGGTGGTGCCGCCGGGAGGTGCTCCAGGCCCTCTGCGCGGATGTCCAGTTGCAGGGCCCAGCGGAGGAACAACCCGGTGCGGACGATCAGCCGGTAGAAGCGGTCGTTGGATGGAGGACGCCAGGGCATGGCCGGGCGGCCTAGAGGGTGACCTGGACGGAGGAGTCCGGCAGCAGCCCGGTGAAGGCCCGGGACGGCTGGACCGCCGCCCCTGTACTCTCGGCGAAGGACTTGATGACAAAACCGGCGGCGAGGGTGTGCCAAATACGGACCTTGCGGAGCATGAAGTGCCCCACGCCCCTCAGGGACACGTACTGCATGCTGGCTGCGTCCGGGGCGGCGCGCCGGGCGAAGGCAAGGGACTGCGTGGGGCTGGTCATGTGGTCCGTGGTCCCGTGGATGATCAGGACCTTCCGGCCGGTAACCCTGTCCGCAGGGGTTTGCGGGTCCAGCCAAGGGGCCAGCGCCACCACAGCCTCCACCTGCGGATGGTCCGCGGCGCATACCGCAGTCAGGCCGCCCATGGAGTGGCCCAGCAGGAACACCGGCACATCGGGGTGGCGTTCTGCGATTTGCCGCAACGCCCACCGTGCATCCTGCAAGGGGGACATGTCGGGCCCATTCCAGCCGCGGACACTGTTGCGCAGGGACCAGACGGCCAGCCCGTGTTTCCGGCCCGCACGGTGCAGGTGCCGGGCGAAGGGCACCATGCGCGCCGGGCTCAGGTGCCGGGCCTCCACCGGGTCCCGGGAGTGGGCCTTGCCGCCGTGCAGGACCAGGACCACTCCCTTGGTGTCACCGGAGGCATCCAGGACGCTGAGCACGGGCTGGTGGACCGGGACCATCGGCACCTGTCCGGCCTTTGCGCTTCCTGCCGGGGAAACTTCTGCCCCACGATAACCGGCCCCACCCCTGCCATGGTTGTCCATGCCTGGTACCTCCCCATCCCGATGGTCCATTTACCAACCCTATGGCGCCGCACGTAGAGTTCAACCATGAGGTTGTACTGCTGATGGGCGCCGGTCACTCCCACGCTTCCTTGGATCATTCGGAGCCGACGCCCCAGGCGATGGCTGCCCGCAGCAAGGCGAACCGCATTTTGGCTGCAGTGCTGATTCCCCTGGCGCTGCTGACCCTGGCCGGGATGGCCGCGCTTTGGCCCTCGGGGAGCAAGGAGGGCATCTCGCTCGCCAATCCGTACTCCACCGCCCCCGGGGTCACCTTCGATACGGGCACCATCCAGAGCGTGCTGACCGGGAGCTGCATGCAGGGGCCCGGCCAGCAGGGTTCAAACCAACAGGGCACGGGTCAACAGAGTTCCGGCCAGCAGGGTTCAAACCAACAGGGCTCCGGCCAGCAGGGTGGTGCCGCTCAGCAGCAGCCAAACCAGGGCTCGGAGTGCACTTTCGCCTTCACCGAGCCGGACAAAGGCGGCAGCCCGGTCAAGGTGGTCATCAACCCGGACGTGGCCGCCTCCCACGGCGTCAAACCGGGGGACCAGATCCGTTACCTGAACCTCTCCAACGTCCAGGGCGCCACAGGGGCGCAGGGTTCGCCGGCCTACATCTTCGTCGACTTCGTCCGCACGCTGCCGATTGTCCTGCTCGCCGTGCTCTACGCCGTGGTGGTCATCGCCGTTGCCCGGTGGCGCGGGCTCCGGGCCCTGATCGGCCTGGTGGGCGCCTACGTGGTGCTCGCGAACTTCCTGCTCCCCGGCCTTGTGGAAGGCAAACCGCCGCTCCTGCTGGCCCTGGTGGGATCCACCGTGATCATGATCGGGGTCCTGTACTTCGCCCACGGATTCTCCGCGCGGACCTCAACGGCGCTCCTGGGCACCATCTTCGGGCTGGCCATTACCGCCCTGCTGGCAGCCTGGGCCACCGATGCCGCCAACCTCGCCGGCGTGGGCAGCCACGACGCCGCCACCCTGGTCAACACCTCCTCGAACATATCGATCTCCGGGGTAATCCTTTGCGGACTCATCATCTCCGGCCTGGGCGTTCTCAATGACGTCACCATTACGCAGTCCTCGGCCGTCTGGGAGCTTTACGAACTGGCACCTGCCAGCAGCGCCCGGAAGCTGTTCACCTCCGCCATGCGGATCGGCCGCGACCACATCGCCTCCACCGTGTACACCATCGCCTTCGCCTATGCCGGTGCCGCGCTGCCCATCCTGATCATCGTGATGCTGTACGACCGGCCCCTCATGGACACCCTCACCAGTGCCGAACTCTCCGAGGAAGTCATCCGGACGCTGGTGGGTTCCATCGGGTTGGTCCTGGCCATTCCAGTCACCACCCTGATCGCGGTGCTCGTGGTCAAGGCAACCGGCATCAGGGCAGCGGGTGTCCCGGCGGTAAGCGCCGGACCAGGCAACGGAAAGCACGACGACGGGCCCGGCAACGCGGACGACGTGGCGGACACGGGGTCGCTCGCCGCCGCCGCGCTGGAGGAGCGCCGGCGGCGTACCGCCGTCGAACCCGCCGATGAAGCGGCAAGCCGGCGGGGCAGGCGCGCGGACCGCGGCTGAGACCCTGCCGGGCGCACCCCGTGGTCCATTCCGGACCACCGATTTGCCCGCCTTTGCAACAATGGACAAGTGACTGTTGCAGCAACTCCTCCCGCCGCCAAGCTGGAACTCCCGCCCCTGAAGCTGGGACCCATCACGGTTGACACCCCGGTGATCCTGGCCCCGATGGCCGGCATCACCAACTCCGCCTTCCGCAGGCTCTGCCGTGAATACGGCGGCGGCATGTACGTGGCGGAGATGGTTACGTCCCGCGCGCTGGTGGAACGGACGCCCGAATCCCTCCGCATCATCTCGCACGACGACGATGAGAAAGTCCGCTCCGTCCAGCTGTACGGCGTGGACCCGGTCACGGTGGGTGCCGCGGTGCGGATGCTCGTTGAGGAGGACCGCGCGGACCACATCGACCTCAACTTCGGCTGCCCCGTCCCCAAGGTGACCCGTCGCGGCGGCGGCTCTGCGCTGCCCTGGAAGATCGACCTCTTCACCTCCATCGTGCAGACCGCCGTCAAGGAAGCATCCAAGGGCAACGTCCCGCTGACCATCAAGATGCGCAAGGGCATCGACGACGACCACCTGACGTACCTGGACGCCGGCCGGATCGCCCGCGATGCCGGTGTTGCCGCCGTCGCGCTCCACGGCCGCACGGCCGCGCAGTTCTACTCGGGCAAGGCCGACTGGTCGGCCATCGCCCGCCTGCGTGAGGCACTGCCCGACATCCCCGTGCTGGGCAACGGTGACATCTGGTCCGCCGAGGACGCCGTCCGGATGGTCCGGGAGACCGGCGTTGACGGTGTGGTGGTGGGCCGTGGCTGCCAGGGCCGGCCCTGGCTCTTTGGCGACCTGCAGGCCGCATTCGAAGGCAGCGACGTCCGCCACCGCCCCAACCTGCGCCAGGTGGCCGAAGGCGTATACCGGCATGCCGAACTGATGGTGGAAACCTTCGGTGACGAAGGCAAGGCACTGCGCGAGATCCGCAAGCACATCGCCTGGTACTTCAAGGGCTACGTCGTGGGCGGCGATCTGCGCACCAGGCTGGCCCTGGTCACCAGCCTGGAGGTGCTCCGGGACACCCTCGCCGAGCTGGATCTGGACTCGCCCTATCCGGGAGTGGACGCCGAAGGCCCGCGCGGCCGCGCCGGCTCGCCCAAGAAGCCCGCCCTGCCCAAGGACTGGCTGGACTCCCGCGCCCTCAACGATGACCAGTCCCGGGATATCGCCGCTGCCGAACTGGACGTTTCCGGTGGCTGAAACACCTACCGCCGGAACCCCCACCGCCGCCCTGGCTCTGCCCGGCTACGACGCCCATGATTCGGCGCGCTGGATGGAGGAGCCGCCCAAGAGCACCTACCGCTCCGACTTCGAACGGGACCGTGCCAGGGTGCTGCACTCCTCAGCCCTGCGCCGCCTGGGCGCCAAGACCCAGGTGGTGGCACCGGATACGGACGACTTCGTCCGCACCCGCCTCACGCACAGCCTGGAAGTGGCACAGGTGGGCCGCGAGCTGGGCCGGGCGCTGGGCTGCGACCCGGACGTGGTGGACACGGCCTGCCTCAGCCACGACCTGGGCCACCCGCCCTTCGGCCACAACGGCGAATCGGCCCTGAACGAGGTGGCGCATGCCATCGGCGGCTTCGAGGGCAACGCCCAGACCCTCCGCCTGCTCACCCGGCTGGAACCCAAGGTGCTCACGGCTGACGGCCGGCCCGCCGGGCTGAACCTCACACGCGCAAGCCTGGACGCGGCGTCGAAATACCCTTGGTCCGCCCTGGAAGCACCGGTGATCCACGGGCAGCGGACCAGCAAGTTCGGCGCCTACGAGGACGACCTCCCCATCTTCAACTGGATCCGTGAAGGAGCCCCGGAGCGCCGGACCTGCCTGGAAGCCCAGGTGATGGACCTCGCGGATGACATCTCCTATTCCGTGCACGACGTGGAGGACGCGATCGTTGCCGGCCACTTCCAGCTGCGCTGGATGGACAACCCGGACCACCGCGCCCGCGTGGTGGGCTACGCCAAGCAGTGGTACCTGCCGCACAACGACCCCGCCGCCATCGACGCCGCCCTGGCCCGGCTCGAGGCTACCGACGTCTGGGTGCGTGAGGCGGACGGCAGCCGCAAATCGATGGCAGCCCTCAAGAACATGACCAGCCAACTGATCGGCAGGTTCTGCCAGTCAGCCCTGGAAACCACCCGCGCCGTTTATGGGCCGGAAAACCTGACGCGGTACAACGCCGAACTCATGGTTCCGGATGAGACCGTCATGGAAATCGCGGTGATGAAGGGCCTTGCCACCACCTTCGTCATGACCACCGAACACCGGCAGCCCATCTACGAGCGCCAGCGCGAGGTGCTCCACGCCCTGGTCACTGCCCTCAGCGCCACCGGAGACCGGCACCTGGAGCCGATGTTCGCGGCGGACTGGCGGGCAGCGGACGACGACGGCGCACGCCTTCGCGTGGTCATCGATCAGGTGGCGTCCCTCACCGACGGGTCGGCCCTGGCCATGTACGAGCGCCTGGTGGGGAGCCTGCCCTCGCTCTGGTAGCCGTCCTTCACTCCTGCCCTGGGAAACTCCTGGACACCCGCCTGATCAACAGCTTCCTTAAAGCATCTACACAGGAAGCAGGCGCACCATGGAGGGAAAGGCAGGCCGCCAGGAACGGGAGCAGGTCATGAGTACTCGCAGCAGGGGCAAGCGCCTGGCCACCGGAATTACGGCAGCCGTAAGCGTTGGCAGCTTCGCTGCCGCAGGCGTGGCGGCGTCCGCTGTGTATGCCGCAACTCCGTCCGTCATTGCCAGGACAACTGCAGGTACGGACAGCAGCACGCAGGACCGCGGTGCGCAGGGGAGCACGCCCAAGTCCGGTTCCGGCCGCTCTGATGACGACGGTTCCGGCACCCGGCAGGACAGTGGTGCCGGGCAGAACAAGGGCACGGGCCAAAATGGTGGCTCGCGGCGCTCCAAGAGCTACGGCAGCACCAGCCCAGTCCAGCCCGGCAACGGCGGCACAATCCACGGAAGGTCCTCCGGGTCCTGACGTGGCCGGTTCAGACACCACCCACCGCACTGGTGGCCGCGATTCTGCAGCGGCCCCTGAAAGCGAAGCAGCTGTAGCTCCCACAGCACAATCCAGCTGGACGGTATGGGAACTCGAGGCAGCCATCACGGTGACGGTCCCCGGCTCGCTGGATGCCGCGGAAGAGATCGTTCGTCAGGTGCTGGCGGCGGTGGACCGTGCCTGCAGCCGCTTCCGCGCAGATTCGGAACTGGTGGCGCTCCAGCCGCGGATGGCATCCGGCGTCCGGGTGAGCCCCATGTTCCGGCTGCTCCTGGAGCGTGCCCTGGACGCCGCCAGGATGACCCACGGCGCTGTTGATCCCACCCTGGGAGCGGATCTGGCAGCCCTGGGCCACGGTCCGGCCCTAGCTGCCACGCCGGGGATCCGCAGCCTGCCGGTTTCGCCGGTGCACTCGGACCCGGTGGCCACCCGGGTGCCCGGTTGGTCCCGCCTCCGCCTCGACGACGACACGCTGACCCTGCCGCCCGGGCTTAGCCTCGACCTGGGCGCATCGGCCAAGGCCGTCGCAGCCGACCTTGCCGCCGCCGAGGTGCACCGGCGGCTGGGCTGCGGGGTACTCGTGAGCCTGGGCGGAGACCTGGCCAGCGCAGGACCTGGGCCGCACCAACAGCACATCCGGCAGGACGACCAGTCGGACGTGAACCCCGGCCAGTGGCAGATCGTGGTGCAGGACCTTCCCGCCGACCCCGCCCAGCACATCTCCCTGGCTCCGGGATTTGCCCTGGCAACATCCAGTACCCAAAAGCGCCGCTGGCTCCATCAGGGCAGCCAGGTCCACCACATCCTTGACCCCCGTTTCGGCCTGCCTGCCGAAGCGGTGTGGCGCTCGGTGACCGTGGCGGCGCCTGCCTGCCTGGAAGCGAACGCCTTCAGCACCGCGGCCATCGTGCGCGGCTTCAAGTCCCTCGAGTGGTTCCGGGGCGAGGGCATATCCGCACGGTTCGTGGACAGCCGCGGCAGGGTGGCGACCACCGGGGGTTGGCCCGCCGAAAACTATCTCCCCGCCGAAAGCTATAACCCCGCCGAAAGCTTCCGCCCAGCCAAAAGCTCCGGAAGGGGAGGCCTGAGCCATGGATGAGGCAATGTGGGCTTTCGGGCGCGTCAGCGGCTTCGTGTCACTGGCACTGTTTACCGCGTCGGTACTGTTGGGCATCCTGAACCGGTCAGGCCGGCCCCTGCTGGTGCTGCCCCGGTTCTCCATCAGCCTCCTGCACCGGAACATTGCCCTGCTCGCCACGGTTTTCCTGGGGCTGCACGTTGGAGCACTGCTCCTTGACTCTTTTGCCAAGCTAAGTCCCGTGGATATCGTGGTGCCATTCCTGGGGTCGTACCAGCCGTTCTGGCAGGGGCTGGGAACCGTCGCCCTGGACCTGGTCCTGGCCGTCGTGGTCACGGGGCTGCTGCGGCACCGGATCGGGCAACGTGCCTTCAAGGCCGTCCACTGGCTCAGCTATGGCGTCTGGCCGGTTGCCATGGCGCACGCCCTCGGAAACGGCACTGACGTGTCAAGCGGATGGTTCCTCCTCCTCGCTGCCGTGTCCGCGGTGGCCGTTGCCGCGACCATGGTGTGGCGGCTGAGCCCGTCCTTTCTCGAAACCTTCCGCGCCAGGCAAGGAAACCTCCCGTGAGCCAACCGGGTGACAGCCACCGCCAGGAGCCGCGCCTCCTGGCGGCAGGCCCTGATGCAGGGTGGGCGCGGCACCTGGACACCTTCGGCCCGTGGGAGCCGCAGGCGGCAGGACCGGGCCTGCTGGAAGTGCTCGCTGAATCCGGACTAACCGGCCGGGGAGGAGCCGCATTCGAAACCTGGCGCAAGGCCACCGCCGCTGCCGGTTCCGGGCGGAAGGGTTTGTTTGCCGCCCGCCCCGTGGTGATTGCCAACGGTGCCGAGGGCGAACCGCTCAGCTTCAAGGACCGGACACTCCTCGCACACGCGCCCCACCTGGTCATTGACGGGCTGGTCGCGCTCGCCGCCGCCCTGGGCCAAACGGGCGGCAGAACAGGCAGCCAGACAAGTACGGGCGGCACCAGCATGTACGTCTACGCGCCGGCGGCCAGCCTGCCCCGCCTTAGGCAAGCACTAGGGGAGCGTCCGGGCGGCAGGCGGATCCATGTGGTGCAGGCTCCCGAAACGTTCATCTCCGGTGAGTCGAGCGCCGTCGTCAACATGATTGCGAACGGTACCGCCCTGCCTACGGACCAGCGCCGGCGCCTCAGCGAGTCGGGCCTGAACGGCCGCCCCACACTGGTGGTCAACGTCGAGACCCTGGCCCAGGTGGCCTTGATCGCCCGCTATGGCGCGCAGTGGTTCCGGCAGGCGGGCACCGCCGCAGACCCTGGCACCAGGCTGGTGTCCGTCTCCGGGCCAGCCCCGGTACGGGACGTGGTGCTGGAGGTACCCGGCGGGGTGCAACTTTCCGCCGTCCTGAAGGAAGCGGGAATGGATCCCGGTTACTTGTCCGCCGTCCTGGTGGGCGGGTACCACGGCCGGTGGGTGCGGCCGGCAGACCACGCCCTTGCACCCGCGGGACCGCCGGGCCGGACGGCCCGCCCCGGAGCGGGAGTAATCCACGCCCTGGACCTGCAGACCTGCGGCATCCAGGCCACGGCCGGGATCGTCAGCTACCTGGCCGGCCAGTCCGCCCGGCAGTGCGGCCCCTGCATGTTCGGCCTGCCGGCCATGGCATCAGTCCTCAACCGGATCGCGGGAGGGGAAACGAATCCGCGGCTTACCGTCGAGCTGGACCGCCTGGGGCGGCTGGTCTCCGGGCGGGGCGCATGCCGCCACCCGGAGGGGACCACGGGACTGGTCAGCAGCGCACTGGAGGTCTTCGCCGCTGACTTCCGCGCCCACCTGGCCGGGTACTGCGCAGGCCCGGGAGGCGTGGCGGCATGAAAACGTACCTGCACATCGACTGGACCAGCTGCGATGGCCGCGGCCTGTGCTCGGAACTGCTTCCCGGTGTGCTCGACCGGGACGACTGGGGGTACCCCGTGGCGCGCGGCAAGGTGGGCGGTGAACGCACGGACGTTCCGCTGCGGGACGCTGACCTGGACGCGGCGCAGGAGGCCGTCTTCCTCTGCCCGAGGCTGGCACTCAGCCTGGTGCAGCGGACGGCGCCCGAACCGGGACAGCGGACACCCGGCAGGTAGGCCGGGCCAGTGGCACCAAGCCAGTGACACTAAGATTGCTGTGTGGCTGGGCTGATCAAACGTGAAGATATCGATGAAGTACGCCAGCGCACGGACATCAAGGAAGTTGTTGACGGCTACGTAACGCTGAAAGGCGCCGGGCTGGGAACCTTCAAGGGTCTGTGCCCCTTCCACGATGAGCGCTCGCCGTCCTTCACCGTCCGTCCCCAGGTGGGCCGGTACCACTGTTTCGGCTGCGGTGAGGACGGGGACGTCATCGCCTTCGTGCAGAAGCAGGACCACAGTTCCTTCCAGGAGGCTGTGGAAAAGCTCGCCGCGCGGATCGGGTACGAGCTGCGCTACGAGGACGGCGGAACCGGGCCTAACCGCGAGGAAGTGGGCCGGCGCCAGCGGCTGCTTGACGCGCACAAGATCGCCGACGAGTTCTTCCGCGCCCAGCTGCTCACCCCCGGCGCGGCCGAGGCCCGCAACTTCCTGTTCGGCCGGGGCTTCGACCGGGCAGCCGCGGAACACTTCGGCTGCGGCTACGCGCCGCAGGGCTGGGACGGGCTCCTGAAGCACCTGCGCGGCCGCGGCTTCACCGATGCCGAACTCAAGCTCACCGGCATGTTCAGCGAGGGAAACCGGGGCATCTATGACCGCTTCCGTGGCCGCCTCATCTGGCCCATCAAGGACATCGCCGGCGACACCATCGGCTTCGGCGCCCGGAAGCTCTATGAGGACGACCAGGGCCCCAAGTACCTCAACACCCCGGAGACCACGCTCTACAAGAAATCCCAGGTCCTCTACGGTATCGACCTGGCCAAGAAGAGCATCGCCAAGGACCGCCAGCTGGTGGTGGTGGAGGGCTACACAGACGTCATGGCCTGCCACCTTGCAGGAATCACGACGGCGGTGGCCACCTGCGGCACCGCGTTCGGCACCGAGCACATTAAGGTCGCCCGGCGGCTTCTGTCCGATGACGGCACCGGGGGAGAAGTGGTGTTCACCTTCGACGGCGACGCCGCCGGGCAGAAGGCAGCCCTGCGCGCCTTCGAGGAGGACCAGCGGTTCACCGCCCAGACCTTCGTGGCCGTGGAACCCACCGGAGCCGATCCCTGCGACCTGCGGCTCAGCAGGGGGGACGAGGCAGTGCACGCCCTGATCCAGTCCCGGCGGCCCCTGTTCGAGTTCGCCATCCGCACCACACTGAAGCAGTTCAACCTGGACACCGTGGAGGGCCGCGTCCAGGGCCTGAAGGCTTCGGTGCCGGTGGTGGCGGCCATCCGCGACGGTTCCACCCGGACCGGCTACTGCCAGGCGCTGACCGGCTGGCTGGGCATGCCCGACCCCAATGAGGTCCTGCGCATGGTCAATGCCGAGGTGAAGAACGCAGCGAAACGGGGGGACGCCGGAGGTCCCGGCGGCCAGGGCACCACCAACCGTGGACAGCAGCAGCGCAGCCAAGGCTACGAGGGCAGGGGATTCGAGGGCCAAAACGGCCAGGCACCTGCCGGCGGCCCCGGCGTGGCTGCCGGGCCGTCGTCGGGCGCTGTCCCTTCCTTCCACCGTCCCGACCCGCGCGACCCCGTAGCCTCCATGGAGCGGCAGGCGCTGGAGGTGGCCCTGCAGCAGCCGTCGCTGCTGGCCGGCGACGTTTGGGACCGCTTCGACGCAGCCCGCTTCTCCACCCCTGCCTTCCAGGCCGTGCATGACGCCATGCGCGCCACCGGGCCAGGACTGGTGGGTGACCCCGTGCGCTGGGTGGAACACGTCATGCATGAGGTCCCGGAACCCCTGCGGCCGCTGGTGTCGGAACTTTCGGTGGTGCCGCTTCCGGCCCATACGGAGGAGGCGGTGCTGAAGTACTGCCGCGACATCCTGTCCCGGCTTTTCGAACTCCAGATCACCCGGATCAAGGCGGACAAGATGGGCCAGCTGCAGCGCCTCGACGCCGCGGCCGACCCGGAAACGTACCAGCGGCTCAACCGCGAACTGATGATGCTTGAGATGGAACGCCGGGCACTCCGGGCCGAGGCATAGGCCGCGGCGTCCGCGCGGCACCAGGAAGTGGGGGAGGTCACGTCCCGCCCGATTTCGTTTCCGCCGCGGGTGTTTGCTAGGCTGGTACCCGCTTCATTCCTCCTTAGCTCAATTGGCAGAGCATTCGACTGTTAATCGAAGGGTTGCTGGTTCAAGTCCAGCAGGAGGAGCTTCCAATCCCCGTTCCGGCTTCCGGAACGGGGATTTTTGTTGCCCGTTTTGTACGCCGCGAGGCTTGTTGTGGCCCGCGAAACCGCCGATTTCCCTTGGGCCGGAAACCTTTGCTAATGTCATACCTGCTTCATTCCTCCTTAGCTCAATTGGCAGAGCATTCGACTGTTAATCGAAGGGTTGCTGGTTCAAGTCCAGCAGGAGGAGCGCTACGAAAAATCCCCGTTCCTCCAACTGGAGGAACGGGGATTTTTTCTTGCCGCGGGCCTGGAAGCCTGGGATGGGGAAGATAGGCTCACACGAAGTCCATTTCCACCTGCAGGAACCTTTCGGCCTCGGCGATGGCTGACTCGAACGCTTCCCGCTCGGTGGGGGACTTCCGGGGTTCGCGCGGATTCCATTCGTGCGGGGCCGAGTGGATCCGGACAAACCCGGCATCCGGCGGGGCGTAGAAGATGCCAAAGCGCTGCACAGGCCATTCCGGCGAGGTTTCCGGGGCCACCAGCAGGGCGGCCTTGAAGGCTGGGTTGAACCATTGGGCGATGGGCCGGCGCCGGTCCTCCGTGAACAAACCTGCCGCATACAGCGCCGCCGACTGCTGGCCTGCCTGCGCGCACAGCCGCTCCCACCACAGTGGCAGGATCCTGGCGTCGCACCGTTGCCATGTGGCCGGAAGAGGCGGTTGGTTCTGCCAGCTGGACACGCGATCATTTTATCGCGCTGGGCTCTATCGCGCAGTGCCGCCGCAAGCCAGGAACGGCGGGCGTCAACCGGCAAGTCCGGCAGCAGGAGCAGTCAGCGGCGGTTGCGGCGGCCCGGATTCACCCGGTACAGGAGTGCGGCGCCCGCCAGCGTCCCCAGGATGATGCCCCAGGCGGGGTTGCCCACGGCACGGCCGGCAAAATAGCCCACGACGGCGCCAAGCACCGCCCCGAGGAAGAGCCCCCTGCCATTGCGATGCGGTTTGCGGGCCATGTGCTGCCTTCCTGGTGCCTGGCGGCTGCGGTCAGTGGATTGAAGTCCCTGATGGATCGAGGGTACTTAGTGAATGGAAGGAACCGTGCGCGGCCGGACCACCAGCCAGAGTGCTCCAATGGCCACCAGGATGCACGATGCCTGAACCGCCCCCATGGGTGCCGCGCTGGTGATGCCGACCCAGCCCACCACGGGGGAGATCAGCCCGGCCATGAGGAATGTGGCCGCGCCGAGCAGGGATGCCGCGGTTCCCGCTTGGGAGGCGTGGCTTGCCAGGGCCAGCACCTGCACGCAGGGGAACATGAAGCCGGTGCCCAGGATGTAGAACCACAGGGGCACCATGACGCCCCAAAGCCCCAGGCCCAGCTGGTCCAGGACCACGATCAGCACGGCCATCAGGAACATCCACGCTGTGGCACAGGCCAGGATCCACTGCGGCGGGACGATCCTGATCAACCGCGAGCTGGTCTGCACGCCCGCCACGATGCCCAGCGAGTTGATGCCGAAGAGCAGCCCGTACTGCTGGGCCGAGAACCCGAAGACGTCCTGGAAAAGGAACGGGGAGGCGGACAGATACGTAAAGAGGCCGCCGAAATTAAAGCCGGCCACCAAGAGCAGCCCCACGAAGATCCGGTCGCTGAAGAGCGCCTTGTAGCGCTGCCTGGCCGTCATGCCGCTCTGGCCCCGCTTCTCCGGCGGAAGCGTTTCACGCACCACGACCAGGGCCGCCACGATGACCAATGTCCCGTATGCGGCCAGGAACACGAAGATGCCGGGCCACGGCATCACCAGGAGCAGCTGTGAACCAATCACCGGTGCCAGGATGGGCGCCAGCCCGTTGACCAGGGCCATCCGCGAGAACATCCGCACCATGGCGTACCCGGAGAACAGGTCGCGCACCATGGCCATAGCCACAACGCCGCCGCCGGCCGCGCCCACGCCCATGAGGACACGGAACACCCCCAGCGTGGCGATGTCAGTGGACAGGGCTGCACCCATCGACGCTGCGATGTGCACTGCAGTGGCAAGGATCAGCGGGGTCCGTCGCCCGAACTTGTCGCTGAAGGGGCCCACCACCAGCTGGCCGAACGCAAAACCGACGGTGGTGCCAGCCAGGGTGAGCTGAACCTGCGCCTCGGTCACCCCAAGGCTCGCCTCCAGCGCGGGGAAGGCGGGCAGGTAGAGGTCGATGGTGAACGGACCGAGGGCTGTCAGGGCGCCCAGGAGGAGGATGTAGAGGAGCTTGCGGCGGCGGCTCAGCAGGTCGCCCGGATTGGGGGGATTGGTCACGGAGAACAATCCTAGGCCCGGCCAGGACTGTTTTTGCAGCGTTGTAGGCCGCGCCGTCCGGCAAGCCCCCAAGTTCGCCCTGAACCTGAATGGTAGTTTTGGTGGCGTGGACTGTGCGGCTGCACATTTCCGCAGCAAACGGAAGCAGTATCGACCCATGAAACCAGTAAGGCGGAACCGATGAGCGGACGTCACAGCGGGCGTACCAGCCCGGGATTGCGCATCACTGCGCTGCCCGGAACGGCAAGACTCCTTTTTCGGTTGGCCCCACGCCAGCTCAACGACGAGATCGCCTTCGCCAAGATCGAACTCAAACGCAAGGGCATCCAGGTGGGGGTGGCCGCGGCCTTCTTCGCGGTGGCACTCCTCTTCCTGGCCTTCCTGGTTGTTGGCCTGATCGTCGCGGCCATCATGGGCCTGGCCACCATCATGCCTGCCTGGCTGGCAGCCCTCCTGGTCTCCGCGGCCTTCCTGCTGATAGCGCTCGTCGGCGGACTGATTGGCCTCGCGCGGTTCAAGAAGGCCATGCCGCTGATGCCCGAGGAAACCATCCGCGGCATCAGGCACGATATCGGCGTTGCCCGGGAAGGCTCCGCGTTCAACCCCGCCATCCTGGATCCGGAGAGCCCCGAGGCGAAGGCTGCGAAGGCGGCCAAGGCCGAGGCCGCGGCCAAGGCGAAGGCTGAAAAGGAAGCGAAAGCGGCCCGTGAGCAGCAGGAGTTCCCGCACGCCTCCGAACCCGAGCTGGCGCGCCGCCTGAGCCAGCGGCGGCACCACCTCACAGAGGTCCGCGACGAACTCGGTACTGAGCTGGACTTCAAGACCCAGGCCCGCTACCTGCTGGCCGCTGCGCAGGTCAAGGTGCGCGAAGGCCAGGTGCTGGCGCAGCACGGCGTGGACGCGGCGGGCGAAAGGCTCGCGGCGTTGTCCGGTTCCACGGACCTCTCCAGGCGCTGGAAGCCATTGGCCGCCTTCGTGGCCGCGGGAACCGTCCTGGTTGTCCTCCTCCGCAGGTTGTTCCGTTCCAACTAGCCTGCTGCTCCACAAGCACTCCCGGCACACAATCAATCACTGAAACACCGCGCTCCGGCGCAGCAGGAAGGAGAGGGGGACGGGTGAAATTCATTGGTGCAGGCGCCCGCCCCGGCCGTCCCCAGGTGGACCACGACCTCGTGTTCACCATCCCCAACCTGCTCACAGTGGTGCGGTTCATGGGTGTTCCGCTCTTCATGTGGCTGGTCCTGGCCCAGAAGGAATACGGCGCCGGCGTGATCGTCCTGGCCGTCATGGCCGGTACGGACTGGATTGACGGCTACATCGCCCGGCGCTTTGACCAGGCCTCCAAGCTCGGCAGGGTCCTGGACCCGATCGCCGACCGGCTGGCCCTGCTGGCCGTGGCTTTCACCCTGGTGATTGCCGGCGTCGTGCATTGGCTCTACCTGGCCGCGCTGGTGGTCCCTGATGCCGTGCTGCTGGCCCTGACGCTGTCCTTCTTCCATGGCCATCCGGACCTTCCCGTCAGCGTGGTGGGCAAGGTGCGGACCGGCCTGCTGCTCCTGGGCACCCCGCTGCTGGTCCTCTCCCGCCTGGATACCGGCGCTTCGGACCAGCTCTTCGTAGCCGCCTGGGTGGTATTGGGCCTTGGCCTGATCGGCCACTGGATTGCCGCGTACAACTACTTCTGGGCCATCCTGCGAAAGGGCAGGGAACTTAAACGGCACGACGGCGGGAACGGCTGATGGTGTGGCTTGCCGTCGGCCTGGCGGTGCTCGGCGCCTTCTGCCTCGCCCTGGGTGCCCAGCGCCAGGGCAGCGCCGTCAAAGCCGATACCGGCGGACTCGCCCTGAGTTCCAACGGCTTCCTGCGCCTTCTCCGCAATCCCCGGTGGATGCTCGGGCTCCTGCTGCTGTGCACCGGCATGGCGTTGAACGCCGTAGCCCTGGTGTCCGCGCCGCTCACGGTGATCCAGCCCATCGGCGCCATCGCCCTGGTAATCACCACCGTGGTCAACGCCCGCGACCAGGACCTGTCCATCAACCGCGCCACCGCCGTCTCCATCGGCGCCTGCGTCACCGGCTCGGCACTCTTTGTCCTCTTGGCGGTTAACGTCACCCAGGAAAACCATCATGTGAGCCCGGAGGACGAGCTCACCATCGTGTTGCTGCTGGCCCTGGCTGTGGGGCTGTTCGGCACGCTGGCAGTGACGTTCAGGCACCGGATGAATGCGTTCATCTACATCCTGGGCGCGGGCATCCTCTTCGGCTTCGTGGCGGTCCTTACCCGGATCATCGGCAAACACCTCCTGGACCCCAACGGACTCTTCCTGCTCAACGTCCAGTGGTACTCAGTGGTGGCCATCATCGCGGCCGGCGGCCTGGGCTCGTGGTTCGTGCAAAGCGCCTACTCCACAGGGCCGCCCGACCTGGTCATCGCCGGACTCACGGTAATCGATCCCATGGTGGGCATTGCCATCGGCATCATCATCCTGGGCGAACTGCGTCCCGACGTCCATGCGGTCATGGCCATTGCGATGGGAACGGCTGCGTGCCTTGCTATCGTTGGGGTAATCGCCCTTTCCCGGCACCACCCGGAGGTCACCAAGCGCAAGAAGGACGCGCGCAAGGCCGCCGGCAGGCCGTCCCACTAGCCCATTTCCGTCCAGATTCAGCAACCCACGAGGCCTGCGCCCCTGCGCCACCGGCCAACCGTGCTGTCAGTTACATGCTGTCCGCACCGTGACCATCAGGAGTACTCCCCATGACCACGCCAGCCGACCAGCGTCCCCTGACCATCCTCATCGCCGCCGACACCTATCCGCCGGACGTCAATGGTGCTGCCCAGTTTGGCTACCGCCTGGCCAAGGGCATGACTGCCCGAGGCCACAACGTCCATGTCCTGGCGTCCCGCGACAGCAAGGGAAAGAGCTTCACCGAGTTCCGCGAGGAAGCAACCGTGCACCGGCTCCGCTCGCACAAGGCGTTCACCCACGAGAGCTTCCGCCTCTGCTTCCCGTGGGAAATCAAGAAGGAAATCAGCCTCCTCTTTGACCGCGTGAAGCCTGACGTCGTGCACATCCAGAGCCACTACATGATTGGCGAGCACGTGCTCTACGAGGCCGTAAAGCGCGGCGTCAGGATCATCGCCACCAACCACTTCATGCCCGAAAACCTCAACCCCTTCCTGCCGTTCCCGCAGTGGTTCAAGGACATCATCGGGCGGGTTTCCTGGAAGGACATGGGCAAGGTCATGGGCCAGGCCGACGTGGTGACAACCCCCACGCCGCTTGCCGCCCGGGCCATGCACGAGCACGCCTTCTTGCGGAAGGTGCTCCCGTTGTCCAACGGCATCGACTCAACGGCCTATGAGTTGCAGCCCGGCGAGCACATCGAACCGCATGCCCATCCCACCGTCCTGTTCGCCGGCCGCCTTGCGGAGGAAAAGCATGTGGACGTGCTCATCGAGGCCATCGCGAAGACGCCGCCCGAGTTGAACGTTCACCTGGAAATCGTGGGCGGGGGAGAGGTGCGCCCTGCGCTTGAGGACCTGGTGCGGCGGCTCGGGCTCAGCAGCCGGGTCAAGTTCCTGGGCCTTGCCAGCGACGAAGAACTGCGCAAGGCGTACATCCAGGCGGACCTGTTCTGCATGCCCGGAACGGCTGAGCTGCAGTCCCTGGTCACGCTGGAGGCCATGTCCGCTTCCACCCCGGTGGTCCTGGCCGATGCCATGGCCCTGCCGCACCTGGTGCGCGATGGCGAGAACGGCTACCTCTTCACCCCCAACGACAGTGACGACCTCGCCAAGAAGATCACCCAGGTCCTGCAGCTTCCCAAGGACCAGCAGCGCGCCATGGGCCGGGCCAGCCGGCAGATGGTGGAGCCGCACAGCCTCCAGGGAACGCTGCAGACCTTCGAGGACCTGTACCGGGGCGCCACGTACGAGGACAAGGTGGTCTGAACCAGTTCCCGGGTTTGCTAGAGTGTTTTTGCCCTGCTGGAGCGTGGTGTTCCATTACGTATACGCAGGGTTTGGGGGGCTATAGCTCAGCTGGTTAGAGCGCGGGACTCATAATCCTAAGGTCCTCGGTTCAAGTCCGAGTAGCCCTACCGCCAACCAGGAAGAACCGCGCACGACAGTCTTCGTCGGACGCGGTTCTTCTTGGTTAACCCGGACCCCTGCGGTAAGTTACTGCCCAGTAACATTCCGTGCCCGGTTCCGCTGCACGGCCAGCGCTGATCACCAAAGAAGGTACCCATGGCAACCTCCGCAGCCGAATCCCACGAGCTTCCCTACGCCGACGGCGACTTCTTCGCCTTCGAGCAGCTTCTGTCCGGCAAGGAACAGGACAGGCTCGCCGAGGTCCGCGACTTCCTGGCGCGCGAGGTCAAACCCCTTGCCGTGGACTGCTGGAACCGCGGAGAGTTCCCGATGGAGCTGGTGCCCAAGTTCGCCGACCTGGACCTGGTCAGCCCGGTCCGGCGGCAGGGATACTCGAACCTCTTCGCGGGAATGCTGCATGCCGAGGTCACGCGTGCCGACGCATCGATCGCCACCTTCCTGGGGGTACACGACGGGCTTTTCACCGGCTCCATCGAGCTGTTGGCATCCCAGGAGCAAAAGGACGAGTGGCTGCCCGACATCTATGCCCTGAAGAAGATTGGCGCCTTCGGCCTGACCGAGCCGCTGGGGGGCAGCGACGTGGCCGGCGGAACCCGCACCACGGCGCGCCGGGACGGCGGCAACTGGATCCTCAACGGGGCAAAGCGGTGGATCGGCAACGCCACCTTCTCCGACTGGGTGGTCATCTATGCCCGCGATGTTGCGGACAACCAGGTCAAGGGCTTCCTGGTGGACACCACCCTGGCTGGATTCAGCGCCACAAAGATCGAAAACAAAATCTCCCTGCGCACCGTCCAGAACGCCGACATCGTCCTGACGGACGTGGTTGTCCCGGACCACTTCAAGCTGGCCAACGCCAACAGCTTCCGCGACGTCAACAAGGTACTCAAGGCCACCCGGCTTTCCGTTGCCTGGCAGGCCGTTGGGCTCCAGCTGGCCGCGTTCGATGTTGCCCGCCGCTATGCCGTGGAGCGGCACCAGTTCGGACGGCCGCTTGCCTCCTTCCAGCTCATCCAGGACCAGCTGGTCCGGATCCTGGGCAATACCGTCAGCTCCATGGGCATGATGGTGCGCCTCTCCCAGTTGGAGGACGCGGGCGCGGCCAAGGACGAACAGTCCGCCCTGGCCAAGGCCTTCGCCACCGGCCGCATGCGGGACAGCGTGGCCCTGGGCCGCGGCATCCTGGGTGGAAACGGCATCGTGACCGACTATGAGATGGCCAAGATCTTCGCCGATGCCGAGGCCATCTACTCCTATGAGGGCACCGCCGAGATCAACACCTTGGTAACCGGCCGGGCCATCACAGGCATCTCAGCCATCGTCTAAACAGGAAACCCCTCTGCTGCTTTTCTTGCCGGCCTACGGCGGGCCGGGCAGGGGAAGCAGGATGGACGGGCGAAGGTCCAGGACAAATTGCAGGGGATTGACGTAGTCCTCTCCTTCCCGCACTCCCCAGTGCAGGCACTGCGCCGCGGGGCAGTGGCCGGGGATGGCGGTCCCGATCAACTGGCCGGCCGCCACTGTGGACCCTGCGACCAGCGTGCTGTCCACCGGCTCGAAGCTGCTGCGCAGCCCGCCGCCGTGGTCGATGGTGATCACGGGGCGGTCCACCACCACGCCCACAAAGCTGACCGTTCCGGCCGCCGGTGACACAACCTGTGTTCCTGCCGCGAAGTCCAGGTCCACGCCGCGGTGCCCGCTGAGCCATGGCTTGGGCGGGGGATCGAAGCCCCGCAAGACCCGCGGGCGCGGTGCCAGCGGCCACTGCCAGGAAGGCCTGGCACCCACCCCGGCAGCCGTCGTCGTCCTTTCCTGCTGGGTGCCGGCGGATTGGGCCCGGGAAGGCTGCCCGTGAGCCGCGGTGTACTGGAAGGCCGGGCCGGGTGAGGCCACGGACGCCGGCAGCAGCAGGAGCGCCGCCAGGAGGACCGGTGGTTTCATGCCACCAGCCTGCCCGGCTGCCTGCGGGGCCGGCAGCCCCGGTTCCGGCTATGTGGACAACGCCTCCGGCGGGGCACTTTCCTGTCCAGCAGCCGGGAGCGCCTGTAGTACACTTGATGGAGCAGTTTGCTGCGCCCTCAACGCTTCCCGTCCAAGTGGCCCACCCTCGTGGTGCATCGCCCTGTCCGGATTGCGTCGGCACATCTCATTCAGGAGTGTGGGGGAGCGGCGGCTGACTACGCGCATCCAGCCCTCCGGCAGGCAACGCCCCGGCGTCGCCATTGGAGGACCGCACTTCCTGCGGTCAGGCTTTGTTCCTGATGGGAAGAACGGTGGATGCCAGGAGCACGGCCCAACCGGGCCACGCTAATCAACCGTCAACTATTGGCAGGGTAAGAAGCCTCCGGGTTTTCTCATGAATGACCTGCCGGAAAATAAGGAGCGCCGGAATGCCCGTCGTAACCATGCGCCAGCTGCTTGACAGCGGCGTCCACTTTGGACACCAGACCCGCCGTTGGAACCCGAAGATGAAGCGCTTCATCTTCACCGAGCGCAACGGCATCTACATCATCGACCTGCAGCAGTCGCTGTCCTACATCGACCGCGCCTACGAGTTCGTCAAGGCCACTGTTGCCCACGGCGGCACCGTGCTCTTCGTCGGCACCAAGAAGCAGGCCCAGGAAGCAATTGCCGAGCAGGCAACCCGCGTGGGCCAGCCCTACGTCAACCAGCGCTGGCTCGGCGGTATGCTGACCAACTTCCAGACGGTCGCCAAGCGTATCCAGCGCATGAAGGAACTCGAAGAGATCGACTTCGACGACGTCGCCGGTTCCGCTTACACCAAGAAGGAACTGCTGCTCCTCAAGCGCGAGCTCACCAAGCTGGAGTCCAACCTGGGCGGTATCCGCAACCTGACCAAGGCACCGTCCGTGCTGTGGGTTGTCGACACCAAGAAGGAACACCTCGCCGTTGACGAGGCCAAGAAGCTGAACATCCCGGTTGTGGCCATCCTGGACACCAACTGCGATCCCGACGAAGTTGATTTCCCGATCCCGGGCAACGACGACGCCATCCGCTCCGTGAACCTCCTGACCCGCGTTGTCGCCGACGCCGTTGCCGAGGGCCTGATCGCCCGCAACAACCGCGGCACGGGCGCCACCGAAGCTCCGGAAGAGCCGCTGGCCGAGTGGGAGCGCGAGCTCCTCGAAGGCAGCAAGGCAGAAGCCGCCGCCGCTCCGGCAGAAAACGCTGAAGCTCCGGCTGCCGCCGAAGCTCCGGCTGCCGCCGAGGCTCCCGCTGCCGAGGCTCCCGCCGAAGACGCCAAGTAAGACATCTAAATCCGGATTCTCCGCGCTGTCCGCAGCCGGAGCTGCTGACAGGATGGCAACCCGCACCCGTGGGTTGCCGTCCTGTCGGTCCGTACACCACCACACATTTCTAGACAGAGGGGTTCACATGGCGAACTACACTGCCGCTGACATCAAGGCCCTGCGCGAGCGCACCGGCGCCGGCATGATGGACGTCAAGAAGGCTCTTGACGAGGCCAACGGTGACGCCGAGAAGGCCATCGAGATCATCCGCATCAAGGGCCTCAAGGGCGCTACCAAGCGTGAAGGCCGCTCCACCGCTGAGGGCCTCGTGGCCGCCAAGGTCAGCAACGGCGTCGGCGTCATGATCGAGGTCAACTGCGAGACCGACTTCGTTGCCAAGGCTGACAAGTTCATCCAGCTGGCCGACAAGGTCCTGGCCGTTGCCGTCGAGTCCGGCGCTGCCGACCTCGACACCCTGCTGGCAACCGACGTTGACGGCAAGCCGCTCTCCGAGGTGGTCGTCGAAGAGGGCGCCATCCTGGGCGAGAAGGTTGTTGTCCGCCGCATCTCCCGCATTGAGGGTGCAACGGTAGACGCGTACCTGCACAAGACCTCCAAGGACCTCCCGGCCCAGGTCGGCGTGCTGTTCGCAGTTGACGGTGAAGGCGAAGCCGCTGCCGCCGCCGCCCACGACGTCGCCGTCCACATTGCCGCCATGGCTCCGAACTACCTCACCCGCGAGGACGTTCCGGCCGAGCTCGTTGAGTCCGAGCGCCGCATCGCCGAAGAGACCGCCAAGGCCGAAGGCAAGCCCGAAGCCGCCCTCACCAAGATTGTGGAAGGCCGCGTGACGGGCTTCTACAAGGGTGAGGTCCTGGTTGACCAGGCATTCGCCAAGGACGCCAAGAAGTCCGTGGCACAGGTCCTCGAAGAGGCCGGTGTCAAGGGAACCGCGTTCACGCGCTTCCGCGTCGGCTCCTAGTCGAAACTGCAGGGGGTGGCCACTTCGGTGGCCGCCCCTTTTGCATGCGCGCAAACCACTGGAAGTCCAGTCCATCTGGGGCGCGGCCGGTTCCGGCTACCGGATCCGGCACGATACCCTTTTTTCAGAGTCACCAACGGGAAGGCACCATGGAAGCCGTCAACACTGTCACGCATTCAGAGAAGAGCCGGCGGCGCGTCCTCCTGAAGCTCTCCGGCGAGGTCTTCGGCGGCGGAAAACTGGGTGTCGACCCCGAAACCGTCCGCGACGTCGCCAAGCAGATCGCAGCCGCTGTCCCGCAGGTGGAGGTGGCCATTGTGGTGGGCGGCGGCAACTTCTTCCGCGGCGCGGAACTGTCCCAGAGCGGCATGGACCGCTCCCGGGCGGACTACATGGGCATGCTGGGCACGGTCATGAACTGCCTGGCCCTCCAGGACTTCCTGGAGCAGGCAGGCGTTGAAACCCGCGTGCAGAGCGCCATCACCATGGGCCAGGTGGCCGAGGCCTACATTCCGCGCCGTGCCATCCGGCACATGGAGAAGGGCCGTGTGGTCATCTTCGGCGCCGGCGCCGGCCTGCCATACTTCTCCACCGACACTGTTGCCGCGCAGCGGGCCCTGGAGGTCCACGCCGACGTGGTCCTCATGGCCAAGAGCGGGGTGGACGCCGTCTACACCGCGGACCCCAAGAAGGACCCCACTGCAGAGCGCCTGGAAAAGCTCAGCTACGACGATGCCCTGCGCCGCGACATCCGCGTCATGGACCAGACCGCCATGACCATGTGCAAGGACAACAACCTTTCCATGGTGGTCTTTGGCATGGAGGGTGAAGGCAATGTCACCCGCGCCATCCTTGGCGAGAAGCTGGGCACCCTGGTCACTGCCTAGCTGCGGCTAGGATGATTTCAGGACAGTTCCGTCCCCGCCCTTCCCGGCGGGGACGGAAAACAGCAACCAAGAACCACGTGAGTGCAGATAACCGGCGCCCCGGACCGCACCAGAACCGTCAGGAGAGACCGTGATCGAAGAAACCTTGCTCGAAGCCGAAGAAAAGATGGACAAGGCGGTTGAGGTAGCCAAGGAAGACTTCGCTTCCGTCCGCACCGGCCGCGCCAACCCCGGCCTGTACAACAAGGTCCTGGTGGACTACTACGGTTCCCCCACGCCGCTGCAGCAGCTGGCTTCCTTTGCCATCCCGGACGCCCGGACCATCCTGATCACCCCGTTCGACAAGTCCGCCATGCGCGACATCGAGCGTGCCCTGAGCGACTCCGAGGTCGGCGCCAATCCGTCCAATGACGGCAACGTCATCAGGATCACCATTCCCGAGCTGACCAAGGAACGCCGCAAGGAATACGTCAAGATCGTCAAGACCAAGGGCGAGGACGCCAAGATCTCCATCCGCAACATCCGCCGCAAGGCCAAGGAGACGCTGGACCGCCTGGTCAAGGACGGGGAAGCCGGGGAGGACGAAGGCAACCGCGCCGAAAAGGAACTGGACAGCCTCACCAAGGCCCACGTGGACGGCATCGACGAGCTGCTTAAGCGCAAGGAAGCAGAGCTGCTCGAAGTCTGATGGGCCAGGCAGATCAGGCCCCCACACCCAGGGCGCGCACACGGGGGAAGCAGCCCAGGAGCAACCCGACACCAAAGGCCGGGCGCAACCTGCCTGCCGCCGTCGTGGTGGGCCTGGCCATGCTCATCGCTGTCCTGGGCGGGCTGCTGTTCCTCCCGCTGGTTTTTGTCGCCATCGTCACCGCCTTCGCGGTGTTCGGTGTTTGGGAGATCTACCGGGCGCTGGAAGCCAACGGTACAAGGATGCCCATTGTTCCGGTCATGACCGGAACCCTGGCCATGCCGTTCGCGGCCTATTTTGGCGGGATTGAAAGCCAGCTCTTTGCCCTGCTGCTGAGCGCCGTGGCGGTCCTGCTCTGGCGGTCCATCGAAAGCGCCGCCGGATCGGCCAACAGCATCTTCGCGGGCGTCTTCACCCTGGGCTGGGTGCCGTTCTTTATCAGCTTCGCCGCCCTGCCTTTGCATGCCGCCGGCACAACGCCGCTGGGGCTGTGGCCCGGGGGCATGGCGCCCATCGGAGCGTGGGAGATCGCCGTCATGCTGCTGCTGGTGGTCTCCAACGACACCTTCGGCTACCTGGTGGGGGCGTCCATCGGAAAGCACCCCATGGCGCCGAAGATCAGCCCCAAGAAATCCTGGGAGGGGTTCGGAGGATCGGTGGCAGGCGCCATGCTGATCGGCATCCTCGCCGCCCTCTTCGTGTTGGACAAGCCGTGGTGGGTCGGAGTGGTGCTGGCCGTGGGAACGGTGGCTGCCTCTACCGCCGGCGACCTCGCCGAATCCATGGTCAAGCGTGAGCTGGGCGTCAAGGACATGAGCAGCATACTGCCCGGCCACGGAGGCGTGATGGACCGGCTGGATTCGATCGTGTTCGCCGCGCCCGTGGCCTTCATCCTGTATGGGCTTGTGGCCGGCGCTTAGGTCCCTCCAGCCCGGCGGGGCCCGGGTATTGACACAAACAGGGGTCCGGGCGGGCGCACCAGGCCCGGCACCCTAAACTGGTGCGGAAGCACTACGGCTGAAGAGCATTGAAGGAATCGAAGTGGCATTGGACATTCATCGGCAGATCCCTGCGTCCTTTGAGCGCGTGGAGCGCAGCGAGTACGGCTACAACGCCAAGCAGGTGGACCAGTTTCTGCAGCGGGCACGGGTCTCCCTGGAGACGCCGGAAGCTGCCACGGACCCCGTCAAGAGCTCCGATGTGCGTGCGGTGTCCTTCGATCCGGTCAAGGGCGGCTACTCGGCTGCCGTTGTGGATGCAGCGCTGGACCGGCTCGAGGATGCCTTTGCCCGACGGGAGCGGGACGAATTGATCGCGGCGAGGGGCGAGGAAGCCTGGCTGCGCGAAATCGGAAACCTGTCCGGCATCCTCCGGGGACGCCTGCACCGGCCGGACGGTGACCGCTTCCGCCGGCCCAGCCAGAAGAAGGGGCGCAGCTACAACACGCACGACGTCGACCGGCTGTGCCATGAGCTCATCGCCTACCTTGAGCAGGACAAGCCGCTGAGCGTGGACAGTGTGCGGCGCGCAGTCTTCCGTCCTGCCGTGGGCCAGGAAGGATACGAGGAATCCCAGGTGGACGCCTTCCTGGACCGCGTTGTCGAACTGATGGCGGCCATCGACTGACGGGGCTTCCGCCGGTGCTGGCTATTCCCCGGCCGATGGCGTGGGGGACAAGGGCGTAAAACGGCGCCACACGTCGCGGTAGCTCCGGTACCCGCGGACCGCGGACGCTGCCAGGAACCCGGTTCCGCACACGGCGCCCGTCACCGCGGCCGGTGCCATACCGGCGCCGGCGAGTGTCACCAGCAGGCCAGCCAGGATGGCAATCAAGGGAGCGTTCGCCGTCGTTATGAAGATCATGCTGCTGCCCGCCACGTGGCTGAAGCTGCCGCGGTTGCCGAAAAAATAGTAGGTCTGCACTGAGCCGGCCTCGTCGTCGTGGTGGGCTGCCATCAGGTAGGGCGCCACGCCCGGGTCAAGGTCCACGTAGGCGGCCCGCAGCCTGTTCATAGCCGTAACGTACATGAGGTCCTCGTGGGCCACGTTGTTCACCCGGAGCTGGGTCAGTAGCCCGATCGCCGCGTCGATGAACAACACCACCACCGCCAGCAGGACGAACGCGTCCGAAAACCCGGTGGCCTGGCCCACCAGCGCCACGCTGACCACGCTGGCGGACGTGAAGGTGAGGAACATGCTGATGCGGGTCAGCACCTCCGCCTGCGCCGTGCTGCGTGATGCCAACAGGCCCCAGTGTTCCGTGGCGAGCAGCTGCGCCCGCACGGAGGCCGGGACCCCGCTGTCCTGGTGGAAGCGGTCCTGGTGGAAGCCGTGCTGGTGGGACGTGCCGCCGTCCTCGGTGGACATGGCGTTATTGTCCTCCCGATCACCGTTCGGTTGCCAGCGGCCGTTCCGGGGTGTGCAGCCGGGTCATGATCCTTGGCATGCTGGCCGGGATCCGGCCGGCGGTGGCCCGCGAGACGATGACCATCACGGCGAACGCGGCGGGCACGCTCCAGGCCGCGGGTTGTGCCAGCCAGGCCGGTGCCGGACCCGAACCGGGGAGGGCCCCGGCGATCATTGCCCCGCCGCACAGCACACCGCCGGTCACCATTCCGGCAATGGCGCCGGCGTCGGTCAGTCCGCGCCACCAAATGCCCAGCAGCAGGACCGGGCACACCGTGGAGGCGGTAAACGCGAACACCAGCCCGACGCTGCCGGCCAGTGCCAGGGAACCGGTCATGAAGGCGAAGCCAAGGGGGACGACGGCGGACACGACGGCCGCGAGCCGGAACCCCCGCACGCTGCCGCCCAGGACGTCCTGGCTGATGACGCCGGCCAGGGACACCACCAGGCCTGAGGTAGTGGACAGGAAGGCGGCAAACGCCCCTGCCACCACCAGGGCGGTCAGCATGTCGCCGGCCATCCCGCCGACGAGTTCGCCGGGCAGCCTCAGGACCATGGCATCCGGCTGTCCGGACCGGGCGAGGTCCGGGGCGAACATCCGGGCCACCAGGCCATAAGCGGTGGGGAAGAGGTAGAACACGGACAGCAGGCCCAGGACGATCAGCGTGGTGCGCCGTGCCGAGTGCCCGTCCGGGTTCGTGTAGAAACGCACCAGCACGTGCGGCAGGCCCAGGGTGCCGAACAGCAGCGCCACCAGCAGGGACACGTTCTGGTAGGGCCCGGCCGGTGCCAGGCCCGTCGGGTTGACGGCCGGCGGGGATTGCGGCTCGGCCCCGTGCCCGGCCAGCACGAAGATGATGAACAGGATGGGCACGGCCAGGGCTGTCAGCTTGAGCCAGTACTGGAACGCCTGGACAAAGGTGATGGAGCGCATCCCGCCGGCCACCACCGTCAGGCACACCACCACCACGACGGCCACGGACCCCACCCAGGACGGCAGGCCCGTGGCGATATGGATTGTCAGCGCGGCGCCGTGGAGCTGCGGCACGATGTACAACCACCCCACCATCACCACCACAAGGCTGGTGACGCGGCGGACCGTCCGGGAAGCGAGGCGGGACTCGGTGAAGTCCGGAATTGTATAGGCCCCAGACCGGCGGAGCGGGGCGGCGACGAAGAGCAGCAGCATCAGGTACCCGGCGGTATAGCCTACGGGGAACCAGAGCGCGTCGGTCCCGGACAGCAGGATGAGTCCGGCCACGCCCAGGAAGCTGGCGGCGGACAGGTACTCCCCGCCGATCGCCGATGCATTCCACCAGGGCCGAACGGTCCGCGAGGCAACGTAGAAGTCTCCCGTGGTGCGCGAGATCCGGAGCCCGTAGAACCCGATGATGGCGGTGGCGAGGGACACCACGGTGACGGCGGTGATGGCGACGCCGGCATTCACCCCTGCCTCACTGTTCCCCCGCCAGGTCCCGGTACCGTGCCTCGTTCCGGGCCGCCGTCCTGACGTACAGCCACGCGCTCAGCCCGATGACAGGATAGATGCCGGCGCCCAGCAGCAACCAGCCAAAGGGGATCCCGGCGATGCGGGCGTCGGCGAGGCCGGGAACCACCACCAGGATCAGCGGGAACGCTGCAAGGATCAGCAGGAAGCCACCCGCCACCACCAGGGCCAGCCGCAGCTGGGACCGGATCAGCGAGCGGACGAACACCTGACCAACGTCGGATTCCTGCGCCGCTTCGCGCGACTCCAGGGGCTTTGAGGCGCCACGGGCCTGGGTGAGCGGTGACGCGTGCGGGGCCGTGACCCGGACCCGGGTCACGCGTGTGGCCTGATCCGGGTGGCCTCCAGCCTCTCCCGCACGATGGGCAGGTGCCTGCGGCTGATGGGCAGGCCTGCGCCGGCCACCGTGACGCGCGGTCCGTCGGCCGCCAGCTTCATGGAGGACACATGCTTCAGGGCCACCAGGTAGGAGCGGTGGGTGCGGATGAACCCGGCGTCTGCCCACTGCTGTTCCAGGTCGGCCAGCGGGACCCGGATGAGGTAGCTTGCGTCGGCGGTGTGCAGCCGCGCGTAGTCCCCCTGGGCCTGGACGTACGTGACGTCATCGCGGCGGATCATCCTGGTGGTTCCGCCCTGGTCCACTGTGATCATCTCGGGCGCCGCCCCGCCGTCGCGCAGTTCGCTGATCCGTCCCACGGAACGGGCCAGGCGCTCGGCGCGCACAGGCTTGAGCAGGTAGTCCACGGCGGCGAGTTCGAAGGCGGCCAGGGCGTGGTCCTCGTCGGCGGTGACAAAGACGACGGCGGGCGGGTTGCTGCTCCGGGCGATCGCGCCGGCAATGTCCAGGCCGGACACGGCGGGCATGTGGATATCCAGGAAGACGGCGTCGATGCTGGCGGAGGACAGGGCCGTGAGTGCTTCGGCGCCTGACGTGGCCCGCAGCACCTTTCCGATGCGTTCGTCCCTGCCCAGCAGGAAGGCCAGTTCCTCAACGGCGGGCAGCTCATCATCAACGACGAGGACGTTAATCATTCTCCTAGGGTACTTCCAGCGGGAGGCCGGCCTTACGCATCATGGCCGGGCTGGGACTTGGGCACCCGCATGGTGATCAGCGTTCCCTCGCCCGGCGCCGTTTCCACCACCAGCCCGTGGTCGTTTCCGTACACCTGGCGGAGGCGCGCATCCACGTTCCGCAGCCCAACGTGGTCCCCATCGGTGTGGCCGGCCAGGACCGCTCGGAGCTGCTCCGGATCCATCCCCACGCCGTCGTCCTCAATGGTGACCTCGGCGAAGGCACCCGCGTCCTCCGCCGTGATGCTGATATGCCCCGGACCTGCCTTGGCCTCCAGCCCGTGCCGGACGGCGTTTTCCACCAGCGGCTGGAGGCTGAGGAACGGGATGACGGTGCTGAGGACTTCGGGCGCCACGCGGAGGCTGACCTGGACCCGGTCGCCGAACCGGGCGCGCTCCAGGAGCAGGTAGCGGTCGATGCAGCGCAGTTCCTCGGCCAGCGTGGTGAAGTCGCCGTGCCGCCGGAACGAATAGCGGGTGAAATCGGCGAACTCCACTACGAGTTCCCTGGCCCGTTCCGGGTCCGTGTTGATGAAGGACGCGATGGCGTTGAGTGAGTTGTAGATGAAATGCGGGCTGATCTGGGCCCGCAGCGCCCGGACCTCCGCTTCCATGAGCAGCGTGCGTGAGGCGTCCAGTTCGGCCAATTCCACCTGGACGGCCACCCAGTCCGCCACTTCCCCTGTCGCCCTGACCAGGCCGGCCCCCGCGGAAGGAGCAAAGGCGGCAACCGCACCCACCACCCGGGTGCCCGCCCGCACAGGGGCGATGACGCCGGCAAGCTGGCCGCCGGTACCATCGCCTCCCGCGGGCAGTACAGCCGCCCGGCCCGAAGACAGGACCTCGGCGGCGAGGTCCATCAGGCGCGGCCTGATGTCCTCGCCGCCGCCGTCCCAGGCCAGGACGCCCGAGGTGTCGGTGATCGCCAGGGCATCGCAGGCAAGCAGGGCGCGGAGCTGGCGGCTGGCCTTTGCGGCTCCGGCCGGGTTCAGGCCCCGCCGCAGGTGCTGCCCTGCCTGGGAGGCCGCGTGGAGCGTGTGGTAGGTGGCGCGTTCGGCATCAGTGCCCAGCTCACGGAAGGAACGGAGCACCTTCAGGCCCACGCCGACGACGACGGCAATGGCCATGGCGATCACAGCCACGGCCGCGGCGGTGAGGAGGGGGGAGTCCGGCATGCTGCCCAGCGTAGCGGCGGGTGCCGTTGGCCGCAGCATCGCGACCGTTGAGCGACGGTGGGGGCCGATGTGCTGGAACCAGCGGCACCCGCGGCGGCAGAGTGATTGGTGTCACATCTGCGGTGCCCCTGTGTGATCAGGGACTGCCGCCCGGTGTGTTCCGGCAACTCAATGAGGAGGAACGATGGGTAACGATGCCCATACTCCGGACGCAGCGGCGTCCGTGGACTTTGAACAAGTCCAGTCGACCGGGCAGTTCCAGGAATTGCGCAAGCGTCACCGCAGCTTTGTCTTCCCCATGGCGGTGGCCTTCCTGCTGTGGTACTTCGCCTATGTCCTGCTTGCCGACTATGCGGTGGGATTCATGTCCACCAAGGTCTGGGGCAACATCAACATCGGCCTGATCCTGGGCCTGCTCCAGTTTGTCTCCACCTTCGCCATCACCGGCTGGTACGTGCACTACTCGAACAAGCGGCTGGACCCCATCGCTTCGGAGATCAGGCACGAGATCGAGGGGCATGAATTCGATAAGAACGGAAACCGAGTGGGCGGAGCCAACAAATGATCGCAATTCCCGCAGCGGTGGACGTCGCCGCCCTCAAGGACACCACCCTGCTGAACATGGGCATCTTCGGCCTGTTTGTGGCGGTCACCATGGTGATCGTGTTCCGCGCCAGCCGCAACAACAAGACCGCCGCCGACTACTATGCGGCAGGACGGTCGTTCACCGGCTCGCAGAACGGCACCGCCATCGCCGGCGACTACCTGTCCGCAGCATCCTTCCTGGGCATTACCGGGGCCATCGCCATCAACGGCTACGACGGGTTCATGTACTCCATCGGCTTCCTGGTGGCCTGGCTCGTGGCGCTGCTGCTGGTTGCTGAACTGCTGCGCAACACCGGCAAGTTCACCATGGCTGACGTGCTGTCCTTCCGGCTGAAGCAGCGCCCGGTCCGGATCGCCGCCGCCATTTCCACCCTCGCGGTCTGCTTCTTCTACCTGCTGGCCCAGATGGCCGGTGCAGGCAGCTTGATCTCCCTGCTGCTGGGCATCAGCGACTGGGGCGGCCAGGCCCTGGTGATCATCGTCGTCGGCGCCCTCATGATCATGTACGTCCTTATCGGCGGCATGAAGGGCACCACCTGGGTCCAGATCATCAAAGCCATGCTGCTGATCGCCGGTGCCGCCGTCATGACCCTGTGGGTCCTGGCCATCTACGGCTTCAACCTTTCCGCCCTGCTGGGCGGTGCCGTGGAGACCGCCAACAACCCTGCGGTCCTGAACCCGGGCCTCCAGTACGGCAAGACCGATACGTCCAAGCTGGACTTCATGTCCCTGGGCCTTGCCCTGGTGCTCGGCACGGCAGCCCTGCCGCACGTCCTGATGCGCTTCTACACCGTCCCCACAGCCAAGGAAGCACGCAAGTCCGTGGTCTGGTCCATCTGGCTGATCGGCCTGTTCTACCTCTTCACCCTGGTGCTTGGCTATGGAGCTGCGGCCCTTGTGGGCGCGGACACCATCAAGTCCGCACCCGGCGGCGTCAACGCCGCCGCCCCGCTGCTGGCCTTCCACCTGGGCGGCCCGCTGCTGCTCGGGTTCATCTCGGCGGTCGCGTTCGCCACCATCCTGGCTGTGGTGGCCGGCCTGACCATTACGGCGGCGGCATCCTTTGCCCATGACATTTACGCCAACGTCATTGCCAAGGGCAAGGCCGACGCCGCCACCGAAGTCCGGGTAGCCCGCCGCACCGTAGTGGTGATCGGCATCCTGGCCATCCTGGGCGGCATCTTCGCCAACGGCCAGAACGTAGCCTTCCTGGTGGCGCTCGCCTTCGCGGTTGCCGCTTCGGCGAACCTGCCCACCATCATCTACTCGCTGTTCTGGCGGAAGTTCACCACCCAGGGCGCCGTGTGGAGCATGTACGGAGGTTTGGCGGCGGCCATCCTGCTCATCGTGTTCTCGCCGGTGGTTTCCGGTGCCAAGACCTCGATGATCCCGGGTGCCAACTTCGCGCTCTTCCCGCTGAGCAACCCGGGCATCGTGTCGATTCCGCTGGCCTTCTTCCTGGGCTGGCTGGGCACCACCCTGGATAAGAGGCGCGAAGATCCTGCCAAGCAGGCCGAAATGGAAGTCCGGTCGCTCACGGGCATCGGAGCCGAGAAGGCCGTGGACCACTAAGGCAGGGTTCCTGAAGAGGGTCCACTGCCAACCAGCGCCGGGATTTTTCCGGCGCAACGCGAAGAGCCTCCTGCCGCAGACTGCGGCATGGAGGCTCTTTCCGTGGGACAGGGTGCGGTCCAGCCGCGGGCGGCCCAGTGGTCGCTCAGTGCTGGTGGTGGCCACCCGGCGCCAGGTTCCCGTGCCCACCGTGCGGCACGGCGTACTGGCCCGCGGTGGAAGCGGCGAGTCCCGGCGTCGTAATGCCCGCCACCAGGACGGCACCGGCAAACGCTGCGAGCAACAGCCTGCCCGGCCGGTCTCCGGCCCTTTCCCCGGCTGCCTGCTGCCGCCCGCCGTCCAGCCGCTGGGTCCGCCGCAGCCACGCCAGCGAGGCGATGATCATCAGCGTCAGCAGCAACGCCGAAAGCTGCGTCAAGCCCAGCCCGGAAGTTACGAACGCAGGGAAGGCGATGGCAGCGAGGTGGGCCACGGCGGCGGCCGCCAGCGGGTACTGCACCCATCGGCCGCCCGCCGACCGGCCCCTGGCCAGGAACACCACCGCACCGGCCAGCAGGGCTGTGCCCCACAGCCCGGCCAGCACCGCGGCGATGATCCTCTCCGGCTGCGCCGAACCGGCTGCAAGGATGCTGGACGAGATGGCCAGGTTGACCGATCCCGCGCCGAATCCCGCGAACCCGGTGACCAGGCGGACCGAAGGGTGCGTCAGGGGCGCTGGCTGGATTGCTGGAACAGTTGGCCCCGCAGGAGCCATTCCGGGCCTTGTCATTCCGCGCTGTCCTGCTACGCGCGGGCAGCGGCCGGGGACTTGTCCAGGGACAGGCCCACGCCGAGCAGGAGTACCGCGCTGGCCAGGTGGAGGACGTTGTCGGCCCCGTTCAGCGCGATGATGTTCAGCGGCGAGTTCAGCAGGAACAGGCCAACAATGCCCACCAGGAGGTAGACGGCGCCCACAGTGGCGTTCACCGTGCGTGCGCTGGCCGTCCCGCGGAGCCCGGCCAAGAGCAGCGCGGCGCCGATGGCCAAGTGAATGACGTTGTGCAGCGGGTTGACTTCGAAGATGATGAGGTTCGCGCCCTCGGTGGCGGCGAAACCGACGCCGGAGGTGACGGCGAAGCCCAGGAGGCCCACCAGCAGGTAGACGGCTCCGAAAATGGTGGCGATGAGGCGGTTGGGTGAGTTGCGCATGGCCTGGATCCTTCCGATAGGGCGGGTGTGGCCACCCGCCGGTCCGTGGTCCCTGGGCGGGACCCTCGGAAGCGATTCGGACCATGGCCGGAAGTGGATGGGTAAAAAGATCAGCACCCTTTCCACCTTCCCGAACCTTCCCGTCGTCAGGCTGGCCCTAGGCGGCGGGACGCAGCTTGATGTTGGTCATCGTGAGCCGGTCGGTTCCCTGGAACTTGTAGGCCAGGTCCACCTTCTTGCCGGTGCAGCTGATCTGGCCCACCACCTCGGCCGACTTGACGCCGTTCTCGGTGGCCACCTTCAGGTTGTTGTAGGAGGGCTGGCAGGAGCTGTCCATTTCCAGGCTCTTCACCCCGGAGATGAATGCCTCCTTGGAAAGCTGCTCCTGAAGGGCGGGGTCGAGATATTCGTCGTACGCGCCGGAGGTGTCGCCGGCGATCACCTTCTTTGTGAAGTCGTCCGCGAGGCCCCTGGCCTGGTTGGTGGCGCTGCCCACGATGTTCACCAGGATGACGACGCCGATGGTCACCAGCAGCAGCACTCCGCCGATGCTGCCAAGGATGATCCACAGCTTCCGCCGGCTCCGCTGCCGGCTTCGCTGCGGGGGAGGCTCACCGGGCAGGCCGAACGGGGCCGGCTGTTCCGGCATCGGGGGAAACTGATGCGGTGTTAAGCCCGGAGGGCCCTGCTGATACGTGCCCTGCCTGTACGGTCCTTGCTGGTACGGATCCTGGGGGCTGCCCGCGTCCTGGGGACTAGTCAAGTGGTGAGCCTTTCATCAAACTGGCGGCTTTCATCGAACAGGCGCTTCGGCGCCGGCGGGCGGACGGGCCGGTCCCGGCCCGCGTATGACTGAAACCAGCCTATAACCCGGCCCGCCGCCGTCGTGCTTTCAGCGCCGCCTCCAAATCCTGCCGCTATGCGCCCTCTGAGCCGCGGTCAAGCAGGGGCTGCACACGGAAGGGGATCAGCTCGCCCATAGCCAGGGCCGTGTCCGCCCGCTCCACGCCGTCGCAGGCCAGGATCTTTCCGTTGATGCGGAACAGGTCCTCGGCATCCCGGGCCACCACGCGCAGCAGCAGGTCCGCCGATCCCGTCAGCCCGTATCCCTCCAAAACCTCCGGAATGGCCGCGATCTCCTCCGCCAGCCTCCCAAGTTTCTGTTGCTGGACGTGCACCGAGATGAAGGCCATGAGCGGGTACCCCAGCGCCACCGGATTGATGCGCCGTTGAAAGGACAGGAAGGCGTGCTTCTTTTCCAACTGGGCCATGCGCGCCTGGACCGTGTTGCGGGACAGCCCCAGCTTCTGGGCGAGCGCCACCACCGTCCGGCGGGGATCCTCCGCGAGCGCCGACAGCAGGCGGGTGTCAGTGCCATCCAAAGCTTGCATAATGCGCAACGCTAGCACGGTGCCAACAGGCCTGACAGGGCATTCTGCTCAAAGAATGCCCGAGTGGTTGTACCCCATGGGTGTTGTGAGTAGGGTCACAGTATCTGGGGCAATGACGCCCGGAAGGCCGGTGGCGGCAGGGCCAAAAGCCCGGAGGCCACGGGTCAACGACGTACGAAGGTTGCGGCAATCGTGTCTACAGACGAAACGGGCCCTGGCGGCGCACAGACCCCCGAAAGCGCAGGAAACCCGGGCAGCCCCGGGCAGGAATTTCTCCAACTGATCACCCCGGCAGGCGAGCGCATCAGCCACCCGGAGTTCGACTTCTGGGTCAGGGATATTACCGACGAGCAGTTGTGTTCCCTGTTCGAGGACATGACTGTCATCCGCCGGATCGACGTGGAGGCCACCGCGCTGCAGCGGCAGGGTGAGCTGGCCCTGTGGCCCCCGCTGCTCGGCCAGGAAGCGGCCCAGATCGGGTCCGGCCGGTCCCTGCGGGCCGACGATTTTGTGTTCTCCAGCTACCGTGAGAACGGAGTGGCATACTGCCGCGGCGTGGATCTGACCGACCTCCTCCGGGTATGGCGCGGCAATGCCTCCGGCGGATGGGACCCGTACAGCATCAACATGGCCACGCCGCAGATCATTATCGGTGCCCAGACCCTGCACGCCACCGGCTATGCCATGGGGATCCAGAATGACGGCGCCGATGCCGCAGCCATCACCTACTTCGGCGACGGTGCCACCAGCGAAGGCGACGTCAGCGAGGCCATGGTGTTTGCCGCCAGCTTCCAGGTCCCCGTGGTCTTCTTCTGCACCAACAACCACTGGGCCATCTCCGAGCCGGTACGACTGCAGTCCCATATCCAGCTCGCGGACCGGGCCACCGGTTTCGGCATCCCCAGCCTGCGGGTGGACGGCAACGATGTCCTGGCGGTCATGGCCGCTACCCGGCTGGCGCTGGACCGGGCCCGGCGCGGCGGCGGTCCCACCTTCATCGAAGCGGTCAGCTACCGCATGGGGCCGCACACTACGGCCGATGACCCAACCCGCTACCGGGACGCCAATGAACTTGAGGACTGGGCGGCCAAGGACCCCATCTCCAGGCTCGCCGGCCTCCTGGACCGGAAGGGCCTGCTCACCGCGGAACTGCAGCAGCAGGTCAAGGACAAGGCAGACGCCGTTGCGGCGGAGATGCGCCGGGGCTGCACCACCATGCCCGATCCCCAGCCCATGGACATCTTCAAGCACGTCTACAGCGCACCCAACTCCTGGCTGGAACGCCAGCAGGACCATTACGCACGTTATTTGGCGTCCTTCGGCGATCCCGCAGGAGCCGTTTCAGAGGAAGGTGCACGCTGATGACGCAGTTGACCTTTGCCCGTGCCATCAACGCCGGGCTGCGCAAGTCGCTGGAAAACGACTCAAAGGTGGTCCTCCTCGGCGAGGACATTGGCACCCTGGGCGGGGTGTTCCGCGTGACGGACGGCCTGCAAAAGGATTTCGGGACCCACCGCGTGGTGGACACGCCGCTGGCCGAGTCCGCCATCGTGGGCACCGCCGTCGGCCTGGCCTACCGGGGCTACCGGCCGGTGGTGGAAATCCAGTTTGACGGGTTCATCTACCCGGCGTTCGACCAGATCGTCAGCCAGGTGGCCAAGCTGCACTACCGCACCCGCGGGGCCGTCAAGATGCCCATCACCATCCGCGTCCCCTTTGGCGGCGGCATCGGCTCGCCCGAGCACCACTCGGAATCACCGGAAGCCTACTTCACCCACACCTCCGGATTGCGGGTGGTGACAGTGGCCAATCCGCAGGACGCCTACACCGTGATCCAGCAGGCCATCTCCTGTGACGATCCCGTCCTGTACTTCGAGCCAAAGCGCCGCTATCACGACAAAGGTGAGGTGGACGAGTCCGTGGACCCGGCCATGGTCCTGCCCATGGACAAGGCCAGGGTGCTGACCGACGGCGCGGACGTCACCCTGGTGGCCTACGGGCCGCTGGTCAAGACCGCTTTGGACGCCGCCTCCGCCGCAGCGGATGAAGGTATCTCGATTGAAGTCATCGACCTGCGCTCGCTGGCCCCCGTTGACTACGAACCCGTGGTGGCCTCGGTGCGGAAGACAGGGCGGCTGGTGGTGACCCACGAGGCCGGGCAGTCCGGCGGGCTCGGCGCGGAAGTGGCGGCGAGCATCACGGAGCGGTGCTTCTACCACCTGGAAGCAGCACCCGTCAGGGTGACCGGGTTCGATATCCCCTACCCCTACTCCAAGCTGGAAATGCACCACCTGCCGGGCCTGGACCGCATCCTGGACGGTGTGGATCGTGCCCTGGGCCGCCCCAACTCCCTGAGCGGGCTGGAAGGATGAGCGCCACCATGATCAAGGAATTCCGGCTCCCGGACCTGGGTGAGGGACTCACGGAGTCCGAAATCCTCAGCTGGAAAGTGGGCGTTGGCGATACCGTCACCCTGAACCAGGTCATCGCCGAGGTGGAGACGGCCAAGGCCGTGGTGGAGCTTCCGTCGCCCTTTGCCGGCGTCATCAAGGAACTTCACGAGCAGCCCGGTTCCGTCGTGGAGGTGGGCAAGCCCATCGTCTCCTTTGAGGTGGCGGACGACGGCGGCGGGTCGCCTTCGGAGGGGAACGGCCGTTCGGCCGGGCTCGGGGACCAACCGGCGGAGACGCCCAAACGGGAACCGAACCTTGTGGGGTACGGTGCCGTCGTCGAAGGTTCCGGACGCCCCACGCGCCGGGCGCGCAACTTCGCGCCGGTGGCTGGGCCGGCCGAAACAAAACAGGCTGAAAGTGCGGTGCCGGTGGTTGAGCCTGTCGAAACCACACCTGTCGAAACCAGGCGGGCCGAGCGGCCGCGGTCCACTCCTCCCGTCCGCAAGCTGGCCAAGGACCTGGGGCTGGACCTCGCGCAGATCCGCGGTACCGGTCCCGGCGGGCTGATTACCCGGGAAGATGTGCAGGAATTTGCCGGGCAGGCGGAAGAGGCTGCCACGCCCATGGTCGGCCAGGCGCCTGCAGCTGCAACCGCTGCGGGGGAACGGGAGACCCGGACCCCCATCAAAGGCGTCCGGAAGCACACCGCGGCCGCAATGGTGCAAAGCGCCTTCACTGCGCCGCATGCCACCGAGTTTCTCACCGTGGACGTCACGCCGAGCCTTGAGCTGCTGGCCAAACTGAAGGAGAGCAGGGCATTCGCCGGCATCAAGCTCACGCCCCTGACGCTCGCCGCCAAGGCGGTCCTCATTGCCCTTCGCCGGCACCCGGCGCTGAATTCGCGCTGGGACGAGGAAAACCAGGAGATCGTCACGTTCCATTACGTGAACCTGGGCATCGCCGCGGCCACGCCCAGGGGGCTCACCGTGCCCAACATCAAGGACGCCGGCGCCCTGCAGCTCCCGGAGCTCGCCCAGGCCCTGGCGGAACTCGCCGAGACCGCCCGGGCGGGTAAGACCACCCCCGCGGACCTTTCCGGCGGCACCATCTCCATCACCAACATCGGTGTCTTCGGCATCGACGCCGGCACCCCCATCCTCAACCCGGGGGAGGCGGCGATCCTCGGCCTGGGCGCGGTCCGGACCATGCCGTGGGAATACCGGGGCGAGGTGGCGCTGCGCCAGGTGCTCACACTGAGCCTGTCCTTCGACCACCGCCTGGTGGATGGGGAACAAGGCTCCCGTTTCCTGGCCGACGTCGGTGCCATCCTGGCCGAGCCGGGGATGGTCCTCACCATGGTGTAGCGGCACATCACCGGCCCCAACCCGCATAAGCGGTGCTGCCAGGGCCCGGTTGTGCGGGCGGGGCCGTTCGTGTGGTGCCCGGTATTGGGCGGCTCAGGCCGAAGGCCCGCTGTCCACCATCAGGGCTGCCAGCGCCATCCGCTCCAGCAAGGGGCGGGCAACGCTGGCAGCCATCCGCCTGCCGTGGCTGCGGACGGAGTGCGGCGTGGAGTTGATCAGGCCAAAGGTGGCGTGGGCGCGCATTCGCAGTTCAGCGGCATCAATACCGGGGTGCACCTTTGCCAGGACGTCCACCCACACCTCTACATAGCTGCGCTGCAGCGCGCGCACGGCGGACTGGTCCTGCTCCGACAGATTGCTGAGGTCGCGGTCCTGCACCCGGATTACGTCCGGCTTGCCGAGCGCGAAGTCCACTTGGAACTCCACCAGGTGGCGCAGCGCCGCCAGGGGATCGGCGGCGTGCTCCACAACCTGGCGGCCGCCGTCGAGCAGTTCCCGGCTCACGGTGACCAGCAGGTCGGCCAGGACCGCCTGCTTGCCGGGAAAATGGCGGTAGACCGCAGGCCCGCTGACGCCCGCAGCTGCGCCGAGGTCCTCCAGGGACACCCGGTTGAAGCCGTTGGCTGCGAACAGCGAGGCCGCAGCTGTCAGCAACGCCTGCCGCCGGTTCTCCTTGGCCTTGCCGCGCTGCGTTGTGGGGACCTGCGTTGTGGGGACCTGTGTCGTGGGACCCTGCGGTGTGGGGACGTGCGTGGCAGGAACCGGCTGCACTGGATTGCTGGACACTTTTCCTCCTGGGGCCGACGCAGAGTCTAGCAAGGCGCCCGTGTGTTGGACATCACAGTTAATCGAGACTAACCTGAATTTCAGTTATTAGTCACTAACCGAGTTGGCGTGGAGCCGGCCCGGTGCACACAAGGACGGATCGTCAATGGAGACCCTGGCCACCCGGCTCGACCCGGCAAGCGAGTCCTTCCGCGCCAACCGGGAAGCGCAGCTGGCGCTGGCGGAGGACCTGCGGAAAAGGCTGGCGGATGCGGCGCTGGGAGGTCCCCAGAAGTCGCGGGACCGGCATGTGGCCCGTGGCAAGCTGCTGCCGCGGGACCGGATCGACCAGCTCCTGGATGACGGCAGCCCGTTCCTGGAAATCGCGCCCCTTGCCGCCAACGGCATGTACAACGACGATGCCCCGGGCGCCGGAGTAATCGCCGGGATCGGCCTGGTGCACGGCAGGCAGGTGCTGGTCATCTCCAATGACGCCACCGTCAAGGGCGGCACCTATTACCCAATGACGGTCAAGAAGCACCTCCGCGCGCAGGAGATCGCCCTGGAAAACCGGCTGCCCTGCATCTACCTGGTGGATTCGGGCGGGGCGTTCCTGCCCAAGCAGGATGAGGTGTTCCCGGACAGGGACCACTTCGGCAGGATCTTCTACAACCAGGCACGCCTCTCCGCCGCCAAGATCCCGCAGCTCGCCGCCGTGATGGGGTCCTGCACCGCGGGCGGCGCGTACGTCCCCGCCATGAGCGACGAAACCGTTATTGTCCGGAACCAGGGCACCATCTTCCTGGGCGGACCGCCGCTGGTGAAGGCCGCCATTGGGGAAATCGTCACTGCGGAGGAACTGGGCGGCGGCGAGGTGCATTCCCGCGTCTCCGGTGTGACCGACCACTTGGCCGACAACGACGAACATGCCCTCCAGATCATCAGGGACATCGTTGCCACCCTGCCTCCTCCCGCCGCGCCCGCCTGGCAGGTGGAACCCGGCGTCGAACCTGCCGTCGACCCGGAGGGGCTCTACGGCGCCGTGCCCACGGACGTCAACGCACCCTACGACGTCCATGAGGTGATCGCCCGGCTGGTGGACGGCAGCAGGTTCCACGAATTCAAGAAGGACTACGGCACCACCCTTGTCACCGGCTTCGCCCGCATCGACGGTCACCCCGTGGGCATCGTGGCCAACAACGGCGTGCTGTTCAGCGAGTCCTCGCTCAAGGGCGCGCATTTCATTGAGCTGTGCGACCAGCGCGGCATCCCGCTGCTGTTCCTGCAGAACATCTCCGGCTTCATGGTGGGCCGGGACGCCGAACAGGGCGGCATCGCCAAGAACGGGGCCAAGATGGTCACCGCCGTCGCCACGGCCCGCGTGCCCAAGCTGACCGTGGTGATCGGCGGCTCCTTTGGTGCCGGGAACTACTCTATGTGCGGCCGCGCCTACTCCCCGCGGTTCCTGTGGATGTGGCCCGCGGCCCGCATCTCGGTGATGGGCGGCAACCAGGCGGCCAGCGTGCTGGCCACCGTGAAGCGGGACCAGTATGAGGCGGCGGGGGAGGACTGGCCGGCGGACGACGAGGAAGCCTTCAAAGCCCCCATCCGCCAGCAGTACGAGGACCAGGGGAGCCCGTATTACTCCACCGCGCGCCTGTGGGATGACGCCGTCATCGACCCCGCCGACACCCGCACCGTCCTGGGCCTCGCCCTGGACGTCGTCTCCCGCACCCCCTTGCCGGAGACCTCCTTCGGCCTCTTCCGGATGTGAGCCAGCAATGACCATGCAGACCAACACCGCCACCCAAACCACCGGCGCCGGGACCGCAGCGGCCACCGCCACCAACGACGCCACGCCGCTTTTCAGCACGGTCCTGGTGGCCAACCGCGGCGAAATCGCCTGCCGCGTTATCCGCACCCTGCGACAGCTTGGGATCCGCTCGGTGGCCGTCTACAGCGATGCCGACGCCGGCGCCCGCCACGTGCGCGAAGCCGACACGGCGGTCCGGATCGGCCCTGCCGCGGCGGCCGAGAGCTACCTGAACGCCGATGCGCTCGTCGAAGCCTGCAGGCGGTCCGGTGCCGAGGCCGTCCACCCGGGCTACGGCTTCCTCAGCGAGAACGTGGACTTCGCCAGGGCCCTTGAAAAGGCCGGCATCACGTTCATCGGGCCGGGCGTGGAAGCCCTCAATGTCATGGGCGACAAGATCCGCGCCAAAAACCATGTGGCGGGTTACGGCGTGCCCGTGGTCCCCGGCGTTGCCAGGCCCGGCATGACGGACGGCGAACTGTCCGAGGCGGCCGCCACCGTCGGCTATCCGCTCCTGATCAAGCCCTCCGCCGGCGGCGGCGGCAAAGGCATGCACGTGGTGGAAAAGCCGGCGGACCTGCCCGCAGCCCTGGCCACGGCGCGGCGCGTTGCCAGTGCGGCGTTTGGCGATGACACCCTGTTCCTGGAGCGCCTGGTGACCACCCCGCGGCACATCGAAGTGCAGGTGCTGGCTGACAACCACGGCAACGTCATCCACCTGGGCGAGCGCGAATGCTCCCTGCAGCGACGGCACCAGAAAGTCATCGAGGAAGCCCCGTCCCCCCTGCTGGAGGGCCTGCCCAACGGTGCTGAAGTGCGGGCGCGGATTGGCGAAGCCGCATGCAACGCCGCCCGCAGCGTGAACTACACCGGGGCGGGAACAGTGGAATTCCTGGTGTCCGACGACGCGCCGGATGAGTTCTTCTTCATGGAGATGAACACCAGGCTGCAGGTGGAACACCCCGTCACCGAGATGGTCGCCGGCATCGACCTCGTGGAATGGCAGGTGCGGATCGCCGCCGGGGCGGAACTGACGCTCCGGCAGGCCGACGTCGAACTGTCCGGCCATGCGCTGGAGGCGCGGGTCTACGCCGAGGTGCCGGAGAAGAACTTCCTGCCGTCCACCGGGACTGTGCTGCAGCTGGACGAGTTGCCGGGACCACAGCAGCGGCCCAGCGCTCCCGCACGGGGCGAAGTGGACCAGCCCGGCGGCCGGCTCCGGGTTGATTCTTCCCTGGTGGAAGGGCTGGAGCTGTCGGCACACTACGACCCCATGATCTCCAAGGTGATCGCCTGGGGCGCGGACCGCGGCGCAGCCCTCGCGTTCCTTGATACAGCCCTGGCCGGGTACACCGCTCTGGGCATCGAGACCAATGTCGAGTACCTTCGGCTCCTGCTCAACGATCCCGACGTCCGCGCCGGGCGCCTGGACACCGGCCTGATCGAGCGGAAGCTGCCCGCACTCGAATTCCGCCGTATCGAAGAGCCCGAACTTGTGGCCGCCGCGCTCTACGCGCTGTCCATGGAGGCGCAGGACCATCCGGCCCCTGCGTCCGGCCCGTGGCTGGACAGGAGCGGCTGGCGGCTTGGCGCACCGGCTCCGCGCCGGATCAGCCTCGGAACGCCCGACGGCGGCGTGGCAACCGTGCTGGTCAGCGGCAGCCCCAGCGGGGGACAGACAGCCACGGTAACGGTCGACGGCGGCGCCCGGCGGCGTGCAGCCCTGGACTGGTCCAGCCGGCACGGCATCGACCTTGACCTTGACGGCGAGCACCGGAGTTACCGGCTGGCTCCCGTCTTCACGGGGCCGGTGGAACCGACGCGGAGCAATCCACTGCCCGGTCGCCCCACCCAACTCTTCCTCGGCAACGCCGGCTGGTCCTGCCGGATTGACGTCCTGACCCGCGAGGCGCGGCTGGAGCGGGTGCTGGCAGCCGTCCAGCGGCAGCAAGGCGCCGCCGATCCGGAGGTGCGTTCGCCAATGCCCGGCACGGTGGTGGCTGTCCCGGTCGCCGACGGGGATGAAGTCCAGGCCGGGGAAGTCCTGGTGTCCGTGGAGGCCATGAAGATGGAGCATCACTTGGTGGCCCCGCTGGCAGGGACGGTCCATCTGTCCGCCCGCACCGGTGACCTGGTGAAGGCCGACCAGGTGCTGGCCACCGTCCACCCCCATCCCACGGGTGCCGGACCCAGCTCCACGGACACAGAAACAGTTGCAGACGAAGACCAAGGCGAAGGAGCCTGACCATGAGCGGTTTTGAACTCACCGAGGAATACCAGGACCTCAGCGACACCGTGCGCGACTTCGCGGACAACGTGGTGGCCCCGGTTTCCGCAAAGCACGACGAAGAGCACAGCTTCCCCTACGAAGTGGTGAAGCAGATGGCGGAGATGGGCCTGTTCGGGCTGCCGTTCCCGGAGGAATACGGCGGCATGGGCGGGGACTACTTCGCCCTGGCGCTTGCGCTGGAACAGCTGGGCCGCGTGGACCAGTCAGTGGCCATCACCCTGGAGGCCGGGGTGTCCCTGGGCGCCATGCCCGTGTACCGCTTCGGCACGGAAGCACAGAAACAGGAGTGGCTGCCCATGCTTGCGTCCGGCCAGGCGCTCGCCGGGTTCGGGCTCACCGAGCCGGAGGCAGGGTCCGACGCCGGCGGCACCAAGACCCACGCGAGGCGCGAGGCCGTCGGAGACAAAACACACTGGGTGATCAACGGCAACAAGGAGTTCATCACCAACTCCGGAACCGACATCACCCGGCTGGTCACCGTCACGGCCGTCACCGGCCAGCAGGAACGCGAAGACGGCAGCATCAAAAAGGAAATCTCCACCATCCTGGTGCCAACGGACACCCCCGGCTTCAAGGCGGAGAAACCCTACAACAAGGTGGGTTGGAACGCCTCCGATACCCACCCGCTGACCCTGAAGGACGTCCGGGTGCCGGAAGAAAACCTGCTTGGCGAAGAGGGGCGCGGTTACGCCAACTTCCTGTCCATCCTGGACGAGGGCCGGATCGCCATCGCAGCATTGGCAACCGGCGCGGCCCAGGGCTGCGTGGACCTGTCGGTCCGGTATGCCCGCGAGCGCCGGGCTTTTGGCCACGAAATCGGCAAGTACCAGGCCATCTCCTTCAAGATCGCGCGCATGGAGGCACGGGCCCACACCGCCCGGCTGGCCTACTACGACGCGGCCGCCCGGATGCTGGCAGGCAAGCCGTTCAAGACCCAGGCGGCCATCGCTAAGATGGTCGCAGGCGAGGCAGCCATGGACAACGCGCGGGATGCCACCCAGGTATTCGGCGGCTATGGCTTCATCAACGAGTTCACTGTGGCACGCCACTACCGCGACTCCAAGATCCTTGAAGTGGGGGAGGGGACCACGGAGGTCCAGCTGATGCTGATCGCCCGCGAACTGGGACTTTAGCCCTGCGCCTGCACAGGGCACGCAAGCCGGCCTGAAAGGATCAAGGATGATTGACAAGGTTGTTGCCAGTGCTGATGAAGCCGTGGGGGACATCCCCGACGGCGCTTCCCTGGCCGTGGGCGGGTTCGGCCTCTGCGGGATCCCGGTGGCCCTGATCGATGCCCTGCACCGGGCCGGGACAACGGACCTGGAAACCGTCAGCAACAACTGCGGCGTCGACGACTGGGGACTGGGCATCCTGCTCCGGGACGGGCGTATCCGCCGCACCATCAGCTCCTACGTGGGCGAGAACAAGGAGTTCGCCCGCCAGTACCTGGCCGGCGAGCTCGAGGTAGTGCTCACCCCGCAGGGCACGCTGGCCGAGAAACTGCGTGCCGGCGGCGCGGGCATCCCGGCCTTCTACACCAAGGCGGGGGTAGGCACCCAGGTGTCCGACGGCGGCCTGCCGCAGAAGTACGACGCCAACGGAGGCATCGCGGTTGCCTCGGCCCCCAAGGAAGTGCGCCCGTTCGGCGGCGTCGACTACGTCCTGGAAGAGTCCCTCACCCCGGATTTCGGGCTGGTGCACGCGTGGAAGGGCGACCGCCACGGCAACCTGGTCTTCCACGCCACGGCCATGAACTTCAACCCGCTGTGTGCCATGGCCGGAAAGATCACCATCGCCGAGGTGGAGGAACTGGTGGAGCCTGGCGAACTGGACCCCGAACATATCCACACCCCAGGCATCTTCGTCCAGCGCGTGGTCCATGTCCCGAATGGTGAGAAACGGATCGAAAAGCGGACGGTCGCCCTCAGCAAGGCAGGAGCATGAGCATGGATCCCAACAGCCCCGAGGCTCCGCGCCCGGAAGCCGTACGCCCCGAGTACCGGCGTGCAGGGTCCCAGCAGCACGCCGGCCCTGGTGACTCCACGTCGCCGGCAGACACCAAAGGCTGGAACCGCAACGAACTGGCCGCGCGGGTGGCCAGGGAACTGCGCAACGGCCAGTACGTGAACCTGGGGATCGGCATGCCCACCCTGATACCCAACTACATCCCTGACGGGGTGGAAGTGGTGCTGCACTCCGAGAACGGAATCCTCGGCGTCGGACCCTATCCCGCTGAAGACGCCCTGGACCCGGACCTGATCAATGCCGGCAAGGAAACCGTGACCGTCAACAGGGGAGCGGCGTTCTTTGACTCGGCAACCTCCTTCGGCATGATCCGCGGCGGCCACGTGGACCTGGCCGTGCTGGGCGCCATGGAGGTGGCCGAGAACGGAGACCTGGCCAACTGGATGATCCCGGGAAAGATGGTCAAGGGCATGGGCGGGGCCATGGACCTGGTGTTCGGGGCCAAACGGGTGATCGTGATGATGGAGCACGTTGACCGCAACGGAAACCCCAAAATCGTCCGGCAATGCTCGCTGCCGCTGACAGGCAAGGGCTGCGTGGACCGGATCATCACGGACCTGGCCGTCATCGACGTCGTCAAGGATGGCGGCGCCTCCCGGCTGGTCCTGCGCGAGCTTGCTCCCAACGTCTCCGTCGAAGACGTGGTGGCCGCCACTGGAACCGACCTGTTCGAGGAAGACAGGGAACTGACCGTATGACCGGCAACAGCCCTGCGGGCAGCAACTCGGACAGCCCAACCACCGCAGCCGTTGACCGAGGCAGGCGGGTCGTTGAGCAGCGCGGGCTGTACTTCGACGAACTGGAGGAAGGCGTGGTGTATGCCCACCGGCCGGGGCGCACCGTGACCGAAGCCGACAACGTCCTGTTCACCACGCTCACCATGAACACGCAGGCCCTCCACCTGGACGCGGCCTGGAGCGCCGGGCAGCCCTTCGGCCAGCGGCTGATGAACTCCATGTTCACCCTTGCCACCATGGTGGGCCAGTCCGTCACGCAACTGACCCAGGGGACCATCATCGCCCAGCTGGGCCTTACCGACGTGTCCTTCCCGCACCCGCTCTATCACGGCGACACGCTCTACACGGAGACGGTCATCGCCGGCAGGCGACTTTCGGCCTCGCGCCCCGGCCAGGGGATCGTGACCATGGAACACACTGGCCGCAACCAGGACGGAACCGTGGTGGCCCGGGCCACGCGCAGCTGCCTGATGTGGACGCGGGATGCTCACCAGGACGCACGGAACGTTCAAAGCATCGGAGAATAGCCTTATGACTTTCGTGATGGGCCCCGCCCTGCTGTTCTGCCCCGCCGACCGGCCGGAGCGCTACCAAAAGGCCGCGGCCCGGGCGGACGCCGTGATCCTTGACCTTGAGGACGCAGTGGCGCCGGCGGACAAGCAGCGCGCCCGCGGCGCGATCCTGGCCCAATTGGGAACCACCGGGGTGGAGCCGGAACTGGAACCCAGCTGCACCATCGTCAGGGTCAACCCCGTGGGAACGGAGGACTTTGAAAAGGACCTGCACTGCCTTGCCCACACGCCGTACCGCACCGTGATGCTGGCCAAGGCCGAATCCGCCGAACAGCTCAAGGCCCTTGAGGGGTACCAGGTGATCGCACTGTGTGAAACGGCCCTTGGCGTGCTGAACGCCCCGGCCATCGCCGCCGCCCCGAACGTGGTGGGCCTGATGTGGGGGGCGGAGGATTTGCTGGCCACGCTTGGCGGGACCTCCAGCAGGACGGACGACGGCGGCTACCGGGCTGTTGCGCTGCACGCCCGCTCGTCAGTGCTTGTGGCGGCCAGGGCGTTCGGCAAGGAAGCCGTGGATGCCGTCTATACCAACATTCCCGACCTTGATGGGCTTGCGGTGGAGGCAGCCGACGCGGTGGCGTCAGGGTTCAGTTCCAAGGCGTGCATCCACCCGAGCCAGGCCGCGGTGGTCCGCAAGGCCTACGCGCCTACCGATGACGAAGTGGCCGCGGCCCAGGCACTCCTGGCTGCGGCAGAGTCAGCAGGGTCCGGAGTGTTCCGCTACGAGGGAAAAATGATCGACGGCCCCATCCTCAAGCATGCCCAGGAGATCATCCGGCGGGCTGCCCAGAAGGTTTAGCCCAGGACTGAAAATTTAGCCAGCACTGAAGGTCTGGCCGGGTCCAGCTACCGTTGCTGTCCCTGGGAACGGCGCAGGGACGTAGGCGGGATGGGTTCGTACAGGAGGGTCCGCACCCAGCGGTTCCCCGTCTCGCGGAACTCCTTCCGGCTGGCGAAACGGTAATGGAAGCTGCGCACGCGCACCCACCGGGGCGCGGCGCCGTCGAACGGGTCACGCCGCAGCAGCCGCAGCATCTGCCGGTCCGCCGCCAGCAGCTTCGCCAGGAAGGCGTAAAACCATTCCTCGTGCACGCTGCGCAGCGGCAGGAACCACATCAGCCAGTCGAGCCGCAGGTGGTACGGGGCCCACTGCCGGGGGATCCTGCGGACATCGCCGGGCTTGCCCTTGAACCCGTACTCACGCCAGTCGGAGCTGTCGCCGGGGTCCTCATCCAGCGTTCCCTCCACCACGATCTCGATGCGCTGCTTGGTCACGGTGCCGAACGCACCGTAGGCGTTGACCAGCTGCCACCGGTTGAAGCTTGCATTCATCAGCTGCCGGCGGGAGAAGAGGTTCCGCAGCGGCCAGTAGCTCAGGACCAGCAGCAGGAGGGAGGCGGCCAGTGTGATGGCCAGCCACCAGGGCGGGGTCTCCCGCTGCATTCCGGTGGCCGCCTCCCAGTCCGCCGGGATGGCCGGTATCACTGCGTGCGCCACGGGGTCGCTTACCGCGGCGAACGCGAGCACGATCGCCATCCAGTTCAGCCAGGCGAAGTTGCCACTGGCCACCAGCCACAGCTGGGTGACCACCACGACGGCGGCCGCCACACTGGCCACGGGCTGGGGCGCAAAGAGCAGGAACGGCACCACCAGCTGGGCGATGTGGTTGCCCACTACCTCGATGCGGTGCAGCGGCTTGGGTAACAGGTGCGCCTGCCTGCTGAGCGGCCCGGGCATGGGCTGGGTTTCATGGTGGTAGTACAGCGCCGTCAGGTCACGCCACTCGCGGCCGCCGCGGATCTTGATCATTCCCGCACCGAACTCCAGCCGGAACACCAGCCACACGATGAGGATCAGGATGGTCCTCGGCGGCTCGGTTTGGTTGGAACCGAGGAAGGCAACGGTGAAGCCCGCCTCCAGGAGCAGCATCTCCCAGCCGAATCCGTAAAACGTCTGGCCCACGTTCACGATGGACATGTACAGCAGCCACAGGGCCAGAAAGGCGATCAGCGGGACCCAGGGCGGCCCCATCTGCGGAATTCCGGCCACGAGCAGCGCCGACACCACCAGGCCGGCGGCGCAGACACCACGCAGCAGGCCGTCCGAGTACCGCCAGCGGAACAGTGTGAACCGGCGCATCCGGGTAAACGCGGCCAGGAACTCCGGCACCGGCAGCAGCCCGCGCTCGCCAAGCAGGGCGGGAAACTGGTTCAGCGTGGACAGGAACGCCACGAAGTACAGTGCCGCCACACCCCGTTGCAGCACCTGCCGGGCGAATTCGTACTCCGGCGCATCAAACCACGAGAGCCAGTCCACGCAGTCCACGTTACGCCCGGCAACCCCGGGGTCAAGGCGCAGCAGCAGGTCAGCGGCGCGGGCCGGGGCGCGGGCGGGCCCGAAGGGTGCGGGATACTTAACCAATGCAGCCACGCAGAATCGTCCTCCTCGGATCCACCGGTTCCATCGGCACCCAGGCGATTGACGTCGTCGACGGCGCCCCCCACCTGTTCGAGGTGGTGGCACTGAGCGCCGGGGGCGGCAACCTGGAACTCCTGGCCCGGCAGGCCGTCCACACCGGTGCCGCAGCCGTGGGAATTGCCGGGGGAGACCCGGCCCGGCTGGAAGCACTTATCCGTGAAGCTGCCGCTGCGGCAGGCCGTCCCGGCTACCGGCCCCAGATCGTGGCCGGTCCGGACGCCTCCGCGCAGGTCGCGGCAGTCCAGGCGGACGTGGTGCTTAACGGCATCACCGGTTCCATCGGCCTGGCCCCCACGCTCGCGGCCCTCAAGTCCGGCGCCACCCTGGCCCTGGCCAACAAGGAGTCGCTGATCGTGGGCGGCAGCCTGGTCAAGGCCGCGGCCGCGGAAGGCCAGATTGTTCCGGTGGACTCGGAACACTCCGCCATTGCCCAGTGCCTGCGCTCCGGCACTGCCGACGAGGTGGACAAACTGATCCTGACCGCTTCCGGCGGCCCATTCCGCGGCAGGAACCGGGAGGAACTCCACAGTGTGACGCCCCAGCAGGCCCTGGCCCACCCCACCTGGGACATGGGCGTCATGGTCACCACCAATTCGGCCACGCTGGTGAACAAGGGCCTGGAAGTCATCGAGGCGCACCTGCTGTTCGATATCCCGCTGGACCGGATCGACGTGGTGGTCCATCCTCAGTCCGTGGTGCACTCCATGGTGCAGTTCATTGACGGCTCCACCATCGCCCAGGCCTCCCCGCCGGACATGCGGCTGCCCATCGCGCTGGGACTTGGTTGGCCGTCCCGCGTACCCAAGGCCACCAGCGCGTGCGACTGGACCCGGGCCGCCACCTGGACCTTTGAACCGCTGGACACTGAAGCTTTCCCCGCCGTCGGCCTTGCCAAGGAAGCGGCCAAGCAGGGCAGCACGTTCCCCGCCGTGTTCAATGCGGCCAACGAGGAAGCCGTCACCGCATTCCATGCCGGCAGGATCCGCTTTACCGACATCGTGGACACCATCGAGGCCGTGCTCAGCGAACACTCAGGCTCTTCCGGGCTGACGGTGGAGTCAGTGCTGGATGCTGAAAGCTGGGCACGTGCCCGGGCCCACGAACGTTTAGCAGTCAGCAGTCTCTAGGAAGCAGCAGCACCTCCATGACCCCTGTTTTACTTTTCATCCTCGGCGTCGTCTTCGTGGCGGTGGGCATCGCCGTGTCCATTGCGCTCCACGAAGTGGGGCACCTGGTCCCCGCCAAGCTTTTCAAGGTGCGCGTCACCAAGTACATGATCGGCTTCGGACCCACGCTGTGGTCGCGCCGAAAGGGCGAAACCGAATACGGCGTCAAGGCAGTCCCGCTGGGTGGCTACGTCTCCATGATCGGCATGTACCCGCCCAACAAGGAGGACGGCTCGGTCCGGCCATCCAGCACCGGCATGTTCCAGACACTTGCCACCGAGGCCCGCTCGCAGGCACACGAGGAAGTTGGGCCCGGTGACGAAAACCGCGTTTTCTACCGGTTGCCGGTCTGGAAAAAAATCATCGTGATGCTGGGCGGCCCGGCCATGAACATGATCCTTGGGCTGCTGTTCACGGCTGTGCTGCTCATGGGCTTCGGTGTTGCCACAGCCACCACCACCATCTCGGACGTGTCCAAATGCCAGGTGGCGGCCGGGCAAACCGTTGACCCGAATTCCGCTGACTGCCAGCTCACGCCGGCCGCGGCTGCCGGGCTCAAGCCCAATGACACCGTCACTTCCTTCGATGGCAAGGCCGTGACCAGCTGGGACCAGCTGACGGAATGGATCCGCGCTTCCGCGGGCAGGGAAGTGGCCATTACCGTGCAGCGGGATGGCAACCCAGTGTCCACCACCGTGACGCCGGTCCTTTCGGCCCGGCCGGTGATGGGAAGCGACGGGCGGCAGGCCACCGACGCCGCCGGCAACCTCCAGTACCAGGACGTCGGTTTCCTTGGCATCGGTGCGCAAACGGCGCTGGTGCCCCAGCCGGCGTCGTCCGTCCTGCCCATGGCGGGGGAGAACATCCGCCAGGTGGCCGGCGTGGTCTTGAACCTTCCGGCCCGAGTGGTGGGCGTGGCCAAAGCCGCCTTCAGCGAGGAGCCCCGCGATCCGAACGGACCCATCAGCGTTGTGGGCGTAGGCAGGGTTGCAGGTGAAGTAGCCGCCATGGAAGCGGTGCCGCTGCAATCCCGGGTGGCAACCCTCGTTGGCCTGCTGGCAGGCCTGAACTTCGCACTGGCGGTGTTCAACCTGGTCCCGCTCCTGCCGCTCGACGGCGGCCACGTTGCCGGGGCGCTCTATGAGGGCGTGCGGCGCAAGGTGGCAAAGCTGCGCGGCCGGCCGGACCCGGGAGCGTTCGACATCGCCAAGCTGCTGCCGGTTACCTACGTTGTGGCGGCGCTGCTCATGGGTATGAGCGTCCTGCTTATCTACGCGGACATCGTCAAACCGGTCAATCTCTTCGGTTAGGCCGCCGCCTCTGTGGAGCCGCAGCGTCTGTGGAGCCGCACGGGCGGGCCGCGTTGGTACTGCGCCCTCCTTCTCGCAGCCGATATCGACTGATTCTCAAATATCAGCCAAATATGATTGATTCACTGGCATCAGCCATCTATGGTTGAGAAATGTTCGTCATGACCATCGACCAGCGGGGAAGTACCGGCGGCCAGGACCTCGTCCCGGACCTTCTCGCCCGGATTGCCGCGCTGCAACCGTCCGGAACGGAGCAGCCGGTCTTCGAACGTACCGTGGGTGATGAAGTCCAGGGGGTAGTGCCCGACCCTTCCGTCGTCGTGGAGATTGCCCTCCATGCACTCCGCTTCGGTCGCTGGTACGTGGGGATCGGCGTCGGAACTGTCTCCCTGGCTCCAGGCGCCAGCCCCCGCGAAGGAACCGGGACTGCGTTTGTCGCCGCCCGCAAGGCAGTTGAGCTGGCCAAGGCCGCCGGGCCGCAGGTGCCGTTGTCGGTGGTGCCGGGCATCATGGCGAAGACCGGCGGTGTCCCCGCCGGGGAGGGGAGCCAGGCATGCGCAAATGCGGAGGCGGTGCTCCGGCTGCTCGGCCGGCTTGTCCAGGACCGCACGGAGGCCCAGTGGCGGGTGGTGGATGCCCTGCGCCGCCTGGATGAAGGCCGCCTGGATGGAAGCCGCCTGGGTGCGCGCAGCCCGGGACCGGGCCGCCACGGAAGCCAGAAGCAGGTGGCGCTTGAACTCGGCATCTCGGAACAATCGGTGAGCCGTACCGTGCTTCGGTCCGGGTGGCAGGAAGAATGGGCAGCCAGGCCAGCTGCGGCGATGCTTCTGGGTTTCGCGGACTCGCAGATTAACGGCCCCCTCAAAGACGACCGTGATGCAGACGACCCCAACGAAGGAGACAGGTGACCGCACTTTGGGTGGCAGTGGCCCTGGTAGTGGCCGGCTTCGCCGGCTGGCCGGTGACGGCGTTGGTGTTCAAGCTCGCGCGGACCATCGACGACCGCGCGGACGCTGCGAAGGCGGCGGATGCAGCCCGCAAGGCCGAACAGGATCCTGCGGGCGACGTTGCCGTGGACGACACCCCTGCCGACGCCCCGGGGGCTGCCCTTGGAACAGCAGGCGGCGCAGCCGGCCAGGCTGTGGACGATGAGCTGACCGCCCCGCCTGTCCACCCGCCGTCGGACGCGCCTGCCGGGCCCGCGCCCCCCACCCAGCGCATCCTGCGCGGGGGCGCCATCATTGGCGTACTGGAGCGGCTGGGCGTCTGCCTCGCCATCCTTACCGGGCAGCCCGTGGCCATCGCCTACATCGTTGCCATCAAGGGCCTGGGCAGGTTCGCCGAGCTGAAGGAAACGCCGGTGGCAGCCGAGCGCTTCATCATCGGGACGCTCACGTCGATGCTCTGGGCGGCCGGAACCGCTGCCGCGGTCAAAGTCATCTTCCTGCACTAGTTCTATTGCTGCACTAACACCACGGCCGGCCCCGGACGGTCTTTGCGCGCCGGGTCGCTTCGCCCTGCCGGCCGGACGCGTACGGTACCAAGCCAGCCATGGCGATAGGGTAGCGGTATGACAGTTTTTGCCGTTGAGTACGTTTATGCCGCCAGCTCCACTGAAACCCGCAACGAGGTCCGGCCCGCGCACCGGGAATGGACCGCGAACCTGGCACAGGACGGCGTCATCGTAGCCAGCGGCCCGTACGGTGACGGTGCCGGTGCCCTGCTGATCTTCAAGGCCTTGGATGAAGCCGCCCTCAACTCGATCCTCAAGCAGGACCCGTTCGCCGGAGCCGGTGTGATCGCCGGAACGCGCATCACGGAATGGTCACCGGTAACCGGCATGCTGGCCGGGATTTCCGCGTAGCCGCCTTTTTACCCTTTCAACTCAAGGAGTCCACGTGACCTCGGTCAGCCTGGGAATGCCGTCAGCACCACCGCCCGTCCTCGCGCCCCGCCGCAAGACGCGCCAGATTAAAGTCGGCTCGGTAGGCGTAGGGTCTGACTACCCCATCAGCGTGCAGTCCATGACCACCACGCCCACCACGGACATCAACGCCACCCTGCAGCAGATCGCTGAACTGACTGCGTCCGGCTGCGACATCGTCCGCGTCGCCTGCCCGTCCGCCGATGACGCCGAAGCGCTGCCCATCATCGCCCGGAAGTCCCAGATCCCCGTCATCGCGGACATCCACTTCCAGCCCAAGTACGTCTTCGCAGCCATTGAAGCCGGCTGCGCTGCGGTGCGCGTGAACCCGGGAAACATCCGTAAGTTCGACGACCAGGTCAAGGAGATCGCCGCCGCGGCGAAGGACCACGGTACCTCCATCCGCATCGGCGTGAACGCAGGCTCCCTGGAACCGGGAATCCTGAAGAAGTACGGCAAGGCCACTCCGGAGGCACTGGTCGAGTCGGCGGTCTGGGAAGCCTCACTGTTCGAGGAGCACGGTTTCCACGACTTCAAGATTTCCGTCAAGCACAACGACCCCGTGGTGATGGTGGCCGCCTACGAGATGCTCGCGGAAAAGGGTGACTGGCCCCTGCATTTGGGCGTCACCGAAGCCGGCCCCGCCTTCCAGGGGACCATCAAGTCCGCCACCGCGTTCGGCGCGCTCCTGTCGCGGGGGATCGGTGACACCATCCGCGTGTCCCTGTCCGCGCCGCCGGTGGAGGAGATCAAGGTCGGCAACCAGATCCTCCAGTCGCTGAACCTGCGGCCCCGCAAGCTGGAAATCGTGTCGTGCCCGTCATGTGGCCGTGCCCAGGTCGACGTGTACACTCTGGCAGAACAGGTCACCGCCGGCCTCGAGGGAATGGAAATTCCGCTGCGCGTGGCGGTCATGGGCTGCGTCGTGAACGGCCCGGGCGAGGCGCGTGAAGCGGACCTTGGTGTTGCATCAGGCAACGGCAAGGGCCAGATCTTCGTTAAGGGCGAGGTCATCAAGACTGTTCCCGAGAGCGCAATTGTTGAGACACTGATCGAAGAGGCTATGCGTATCGCGGAAGAGATGGGGGAGGCCGATGGCGAAGATGCTGTCAAGGGTAGCCCCGTGGTTAGCGTCTCGTAGGGACGCTCCCGACCCGGCAGGGCTTTCTGTCCGTACGCTCGACGGCCAGGACACCCCCGCACTGACGGCGCTGGCCCAGCAGGACCCGGTGGCCAATGTGTTCATCCTGGCCCATCTGCGCGGCACCGGGACGGCGGCACCCACCAGCGGCGGGGCCGGCGTCATCGGCGTTTTCGACGGCGGCATCCTGACGGGCGCATGCTGGGCCGGGGCCAATTTGGTTCCGGTCCAGCTCGATCCCGCACTGGCCCCCCTGGTAGCGGAGGCAGCCAACAGTTCCGGGCGCAGGTACGCCTCGGCTTTCGGTCCGGCCGAGGCCGTGCTGGCACTTAATGCCGAACTCACGGAACTGGGGCACCAGGCCCACGAGGTCCGGGCCGACCAGCCCCTGATGGTCATCGACGGAGCACCCCGGGTACGGCCCCACCCGGGCCTGGTGCACGGGGACCTGGCGGACTTCGACCGCATCCTTCCCGCATGCGCCGCCATGTTCGAGGAAGAAGTAGGCTACTCGCCCTATTTGGGCGGCAGGGAGTTCTACAGCCGGCGGGTGGAAGGCCTCATCAGGCAGGGGCACTCCCTGGTCCACCTCAACGAAGCCCGCGAGGTGGTGTTCAAAGCCGAGTTGGGTGCAGTCACGGACGACGTCACCCAAGTCCAAGGGGTATGGATGAATCCGGCTTTCCGCGGCCAGGGGCTCAGTGCGGCGTACATGGCGGCAGTGGTGGAAAAAGCCCAGCAGATTGCCCCGATGACCAGCCTCTACGTCAACGGCTTCAACACCAGGGCCAGGTCCACCTATGAGCGTGTGGGCTTCCGCCAGGTGGGGACCTTCGCTACAGTCCTGTTCTAGCCGGTAACTGCCGGTTCCGTGCTGGATATTGGGGGAAAAATTGAAGACGTCCGTGCTTGGAACTTTCGGGGCCTGCGCCCTTCTTGCCGTTGGTGTTTCTGCGTGCGGCGGGACGTCCGCGCCACAGGCAGCGGAATCCACACCTGCCGCGCCTGCGGCCTCCACACAAAGTACGCCCACCCCAACGGCAACTCCGACGCCAACCGCCAAGGCCTACACCAGCGAGGAACTCGCTGCCATCGTCGGCCAGGTCCGGGACGCGGCAGACCGCAGGCTGTCAGTCCTGCCCAGCGCCGACATCAAAACCACGCTCGAACAAACCAAGGCAATGATTGCGTCCATTGACGTCAAGCCCGCAGAGTGCAAGGAACTGGCCGCCGCAAGCGCCGTACCTTCCGTCGACGGAGCAACCATGGCGATGGGCATGAGCACGGACGCCGGCACCGGGGCCGCCACAGCCCTGTCCCTGATTGCCGGCCTGGACCAAAGCTTCCTTGCCAAGGTCAAGGACCAGCCGGACCAGCTGGCGAAGTGCTCCTCCATGACCATGACCGCGTCGGGCATGGAGATAGCCGTAACCGTGACTCCGGTGCAGGGAGCCGGCAGCCTCCCCGGTACCGTTGCCTACCGCACTGACAGCGCCCTTCCCGATGGACGCAAGCAGTCAACCGTTACGGCCCAGGTGGTCAAGCAGGGCGTGGTGCTCACCTCGGTTGCGTCCGGAGGCGAGAGCGAGGCCGACGCCGTCCGCCGGGCTGGTGCCCTCCTTGACTCCGCTGCTGCGCTGGTCAAGTAAGACAACCGCCTGTCACGTAACAACGCGTCGTCAAGGCACAACAGCGGAAGTAACGCCGCGCGACAGGTAAAGGGCACGCGGATTCCGAAAATAAAAACACTTGTCAAACGTGCGCACGATCACATAAGTTCTTTCTAGCTGCGCTGGAAGTGGGGTGGGCGGTCTCACCAGTCCTCACCAGTACTCAGGCGATAACGGCGTTGGGCCACGCCCGGATGCGATGACCAGCCTCATTGGGGGGCCAGGGGCTTTGTATTCCCGGGCGTGGCCCTACTGTGTCCGGCCATTGCCGGGCAAGCCGGCCCGGCTGCGTTCCCTGGCCCGTAATTGCCGCATGTTCCGTGCCGGTAGATTAGTATCCAGACGAATTGTCCGGCCCTGCTGACCCAGCACTTCCCCAGAAACGGATACCACCCGTGGTCCTACGACTGTCCCAGCTTTTCCTGCGCACGCTGCGCGAAGACCCCGTCGATGCCGAGGTTGCCAGCCACAAACTCCTGGTCCGCGCCGGCTACATCCGCCGCGCTGCCCCCGGCATCTACACCTGGCTTCCGCTGGGACTGAGCGTCCTGCGCAAGGTCGAGGAAATCATCCGCGAGGAGATGGCAGCCATTGGCGCCCAGGAAGTCCACTTCCCGGCCCTGCTGCCACGCGAGCCGTACGAGGCCACGAACCGCTGGACCGAATACGGCGAGGGCCTGTTCCGCCTCCAGGACCGCAAGGGAGCTGATTACCTGCTGGCCCCCACGCATGAGGAGATGTTCACGCTCCTGGTCAAGGACCTGTACTCGTCCTACAAGGACCTGCCGCTGAGCCTGTACCAAATCCAGAATAAGTACCGCGACGAGGCCCGTCCCCGGGCCGGGCTCCTCCGCGGCCGCGAGTTCATCATGAAGGATTCCTACTCCTTTGACGTGGACGACGCCGGTCTGGATGCCAGCTACGCCGCCCACCGCGCCGCCTACTTGAAGATCTTTGAACGCCTGGGCCTTGAAGTAGTGCCCGTGGCAGCCACCGCCGGCGCCATGGGAGGTTCCAAGAGCGAGGAATTCCTCTTCCCCACGGAGATCGGCGAGGACACCTTTGTCCGCTCGGCCGGCGGCTACGCCGCCAACGTCGAGGCCGTCACCACGGTGGTCCCCGAGGAAATCGACTTCACCAACGCCCCGGCGGCAGAGGTCCTGGATACCCCGGACACCCCCACCATCGAGACCCTGGTTGCCGCTTCCAACCAGATCGCCCCTCGGGCAGAATCCGACGGCGGCGCCTGGACTGCAGCGGACACGCTCAAGAACGTGGTCCTCGCCGTCACGCTGCCCACCGGTGAACGGCAGCTGGTGGTCATCGGCCTCCCCGGCGACCGCGCAGTGGACCTCAAAAGGGTGGAGGCAAACATCGGCGCCTTCCTGCCGATCGGTGGAGAGATCGGCCTGGAGCAGGCAGGCGAGGAAGACCTCAAGAAGCAGCCGCTGATCGTCAAGGGCTACCTTGGCCCCGGCCTGTCCCTCGACCAGCCGCTCCTGGGCGCCGACAGTGCCACCAAGCTGCTGTACCTGGTGGACCCCCGGGTGGTCAGCGGAACTGCCTGGATTACTGGCGCCAACGAGGCCGGCAAGCACGTCTTCGGCCTGGTGGCCGGACGCGACTTCCGCTGGGACGGCGTCATCGAGTGCACCGAAGTCCGCGCCGGCGACCCCTCCCCGGACGGCTCGGGCCCGCTGGAGACCGCCCGCGGCATCGAAATGGGCCACATCTTCCAGCTCGGCCGCAAATACGCCGAAGCACTGGACCTCAAAGTCCTGGACCAGAACGGCAAGCAGGTGGTGGTCACCATGGGTTCCTACGGCGTCGGGGTCACCCGGGCCGTGGCGGCATTGGCAGAGGCCAACCACGATGACCGTGGCCTGGTCTGGCCCCGCACGGTAGCGCCCGCCGATGTACATGTGGTTGCAGTAGGCCGCGGTGACGAGATCTTCCAGACGGCGGAAAAGCTGTCGGCGGAACTCGAGGAAGCCGGACTGTCGGTCATCTATGACGACCGGCCCAAGGTCTCGCCGGGCGTGAAGTTCGGCGACGCCGAGCTGGTGGGCGTCCCCACCATCCTGGCAGTGGGCCGCGGCCTGGTGGACGGCGTGGTGGAGATCAAGGACCGCCGCAGCGGTGCGGCCGAGAACGTGGCGGTAGATAAGGCCGTCGACTACGTGGTCAACGCCGTCCGCAACCAGTGACCTCCGGCTTCGAGTCGATCCAGCTCACCACCATCATCCTGATCGTGGTGGCTGGATTCGCAGCCGGGTGGATTGATGCGGTGGTGGGCGGCGGAGGCCTCATCCAGCTTCCGGCGCTGCTCCTGGTCCCCGGCATCGCGCCGGTCCAGGCGCTGGCCACCAACAAGATGGGCTCCATCTTCGGTACCGCCACCAGTGCTGTCACCTATTACCGGCGGGTGGGGCCGGACCTGCGGACCGCGGTGCCCATGGCGGTGATAGCCCTGGCAGGCAGCTTCGGCGGGGCAAGCCTGGCCGCTACCCTGCCGGCCGGGGTGTTCAAGCCCATCATCGTGGTGGCCCTGGTCGCCGTCGCGCTTTTCATTGCCCTGCGGCCCAGCGTGGGTGAGCTGACGGCACTGCGCCACGAAGGCCATAAGCACTACGTCGTGGCCTGCTTGATCGGTGCTGTGATCGGCTTTTATGACGGGCTTATTGGCCCGGGGACCGGTTCCTTCCTGGTCATCGCCCTGGTGTCCGCCATGGGCTACGCCTTCCTGGAAGCAAGCGCCAAGGCCAAAATTGTCAACATGGCCACCAATGCCGGTGCCCTGTTGTTCTTCCTGCCGCACGGGTCCATCCTTTGGGGGGTCGGCCTGCTGCTCGGCGGCGCCAACATGGCCGGCGGCTACCTCGGCGCCCGCACAGCCGTGAAGCAGGGCAGCAAATTCGTCCGGGTGGTCTTCCTGGCGGTCGTGGCGGCCCTGATCGTCAAGCTTGGCTACGACGTCTGGCAGGAAAACTTCTCCTGATCCGCCCTGGAAACTGGTCCTCGTCCTGGGGACCAGCCCGGCGTAGCATGCAGGTATGGCACACGGCGATGACGGGTTTGCCGCGGCACTGGCAGCCGCCGCAGGGTATTCGCAGGCCTGGCTGGACAGCCTTCCGCACCGCCGCGTGGGACCCAGCCGGAACGCCACAGAGCTCGCCGAAGTCTTCGGCGGACCACTGCCCCAAGCAGGAATGCCTGCAGCGGGCGTCATCGACTTCCTGGCAACCCAGGCAGAACCTGGCCTCATGGCCATGCCCTCGAGCCGGTTCTTCGGTTGGGTGATCGGCGGCACCCTGCCGGCCGCCCTGGCCTCGGACTGGCTGGTCAGCGCATGGGACCAAAACGCGGGCCTGCGCTACGCCACCCCGGCCACGGCTGCCATCGAGGAAGCCGCCGGACACTGGCTGCTGGACCTGCTGGGCCTCCCATCCACCGCCGACGTCGGATTCGTCACCGGCGCCACCATGGCAAACTTCACCGGCATGGCTGCCGCCCGCTGGCGGCTGCTCACCGATGCCGGCTGGGACCTGGACCGCGACGGACTCTGCGGCGCACCCCGGATCCGCTGCTTTGTCGGACGGGAACGGCACGACACCGTTGACCTCGGCCTTCGCTACCTGGGCCTCGGAAAACCAACGGAAGTCGACGCAGACGGGCAGGGCCGCCTGCTCCCCGCCGCCCTGGACGCCGCGCTTGCCTCCGGCACCGGGCCCGCCCTGGTGTGCCTCCAGGCAGGCAACCTGCACTCAGGCGCCTTCGACCCCTTTGCCCAGGCCATCGCCGTCGCACGCAAACACGGTGCGTGGGTACACATCGACGGTGCGTTCGGCCTTTGGGCTGCCGCCGCACCGGAACTGAGGCACCTCACCCGGGGCTATGAAGAGGCCGACTCCTGGGGCACGGATGCCCACAAGACGTTGAACGTGCCGTACGACTGCGGCATCGCCATCGTCCGCGACCCGTCGGCGCTGCGGGCTGCGATGGGCCTGCACGCGAGCTACCTGGTGCACGACGCGGAAGGCCCGGGCGATCCCTTCGAGAAGGTCCCGGAACTCTCGCGCCGGGCACGGGGAGTACCGGTGTGGGCCGCGCTTAAAAGCCTGGGCCGCGAGGGCGTGGCAGCCCAGGTGGGTGGTCTGGCGGGTGCCGCCGCGGCAATCGCAGAAGGAATGGCCGCCCTGGACGGCGTGGAGGTGCTCAACGACGTCTCCTACACCCAGGTGTGCCTGGCTTTCGGCGACGACGACACCACCCGCGCGGTCACGGCCCGTGTCATCCAGGACGGGAAGGTGTGGATGTCCGGGTCACGCTGGCGGGAGCGGGACATCCTTCGGGTTTCGGTGAGCAACTGGCATACGGCGGGGGAGGATGTGGGCACCGCAATCGACGCCGTGCGGTCAGCCCTGGCCGCAGTGCGGAACTCCTGACCGTTCGCGCACGCCTTGCCGGCCGCCCTACCCGTCCTGTCCCGGCTCGGGCAGTGAATGGGGATGCGGCAGGCCGTCCAGGGTTTTGCCGGCCAGGGTGCTGGAGACCCAAAGGGACCGGGCAAGACCGCCCTGGTGTCCCTGCGCGGCGTACCCCAGCGCGTTATCCACTTCCCTGGCGATGGCCCACTGCCGGGCCACGTCGGGGTCCAGGCCGGCGGCTGTGCTGAAGTCGTGGCAGCGCGTCAGCAGCGCCGCGCCGGGCCGGGACGCCGGCAGGTCCGCAAGGCGGTTCCACAGAAGCGGGGCCACGGCGAACTCGGGTTCGCCAATCATCGGCTGGGGGTCGATGGCCGCGTATCCCGCCGCCGTCGGCGCTTCACCCGTGGGCTGCTTCCCCGGGCGCGCCAGGACATTCAGGAAATGCAGGTCCGTGTGGACCAGCAGGTCATGGGCCGACCGGCGGCCCACCGCACCGCGGGTCTGGCACACTTCAAGGGCTGCCTCCAGCAGCCACCGGGGGAACGGGCGGCCCAGCTGCTCCCAGTCCGCCGGCAGTTGGTCGCTCCACTGTTCGGCTCGGCCGGCGATGTCGGCGAACTCCCGCCATTCAGGGCGGTGGTCCGGGGCCAGCCCCAGTTGCCGCACCAGCCCGCCCCAGACAACGGCAGCGTCATCCAGGGGCACGTCCGCCAGTGACCGTCCGGCGTCGAGGCGTTCCAGGAGCATGGCGCACGATTCCGCGTCGGAGGCCAGCAATGCAACAGCGCCACGGCCGCCCCAAAGTGCCAGTGCATGCCGCTCCACCTTGGCTTCATCGTGGGGGAAAGCGATCTTCAAGGCTGCTGGTGAACCGTCGTCCTGCCGCACCGGCAGCACGATGCCGCCGTGTCCACTCCACGGCAGGCTGCCGGGCGCCAGGTCCACGTCGAGCTGCCATTGCTCCAGCCGGTCAGCCAGCAGCCCCGGAAGGCTGTCAAGCCAGGTGCGTCCTGCCCGGTCGCGCATGTAGCGGGCCGTGAGGTCCGGCGGGATGGGCAGTGCCGGCACCACGGGGTCAAACAACACCCGAGGCCCCCAGCAGGTTGCCGATCACGAACGTCGCCGCGAGCGCCAATGCGCCGCCCACCACCACGCGCACAGCTGCCCGCGTTTTTGAGCCGCCTCCGATCCATGCCCCCAGGGCGCCTGTTATGGCCAAGGCCACCAGGACTGCTGCAAACGTCAGCGGAAACCGGATGCCGGGTGGGGGAAGCAGGATGGCCAGCATTGGCAGAATAGCCCCGATGGTGAACGCGATGGCTGAGGCGAATGCCGCGTGCCAGGGGCTGACGATGTCCTCCTCGTCGATGTTGAGCTCGGCAGACAGGTGCGCGGCCAGGACGTCGTGGGCAGTAAGTTCGCGGGCGACCTTGGCCGCGGTTTCGGGGGTCAGCCCCTTGGCCAGGTAGAGGGCGGTCAGTTCGGCGAGCTCCGCTTCCGGTTCTTCCTCCAGTTCGCGGCGTTCCTTCTCAATCAGGGCGCGCTGACTGTCACTTTGGCTGCTGACCGAGACATATTCGCCCAACGCCATTGACACGGCGCCCCCCACGACGCCGGCGACGCCGGCCGTGAGGATGGGCCCCAATTCGGCCGTGGCACCCGCCACGCCAACCACAATGGCGGCCACGGAGACGATGCCGTCATTGGCGCCGAGGACGCCGGCGCGCAACCAGTTCAGCCGGTGCGCAATATCGTTGCCGTGCGGTTCCGTCTCAAGGTGGTTGTTCAGCTCCGGGCTGGCACCGGTCCCCGGGGCATCGGCTGGATCGTCGGCGTTCATCCTTTCAGGAAACCACCCCGGCCTTCCCAGTGCCACCCTCTGCGTGGTCTTCTTTACGACCATTCCTTCAGTGGTGACGGCCCAGTGAGGGCCTGGGATTCCGCGGACGACGGCGCGGGGCCGGTACCGGCAGGACGTCCAGTAACTGCGGGAAGGTTGGGCAGTTGGTTAACGTCCAGGGTCAGGCCTGGAACAGCTCCGGGGTCTGTGCCCCAGCGAAGCGCCCGTCCTGCGGCAGCCTGCAGCGCTGACAGCGCCCATTTCCGGTCCTGGCCCTGGGACAGTGCCACCAGGGCGCCGTAGGAGGCGAGCGTCGCTGCCTCGAGCCTGCCCAGGCCTGCTGCCGGTGCGGCCAGGAAGGCGGAATCGAGGACATATCCCGGCTGTTGCGGTACGGCCGTTCCACAAGCGAGCCTGAGGCGTTCCTCCCCGGTGTCGGCCAGTTCGCGGTGCCGGGCCAGGAACTCCGACGCCGGCCCGGCCTCGGCGGGACCGAGGCGGGGGAGTGCCGCCTGGTACCCGTAGGCAGCCTCCTCCTCTGCGGTGACGACAGCGGCCAGCGCCTCGCGCACGCCGGCAGCAGTGCCCGGGCGAGCGCCCTTCTGCGAGGCAGCCGCGGATGGCGAGGGGCATGGGGAAGCAGTTTCCTGGGCCGGCACCTCTTCTACCGTTGCGGCTGCCGTTGCCTCCGGGACGGGTACTCCTGTGGCGGCGGCCAGGCGGCCGGCGGCGAGGATCTGCGCGGTGCCGGCACCCGCGAGGAGGCGGGCCATGCCGCCGTCGGCTGTTTCTGCGTCCTTGAGGCGCGCGGTTCCGCTGCCGGCCAGCGCCTGGACGAGTCCGGCAACACTGGCCGGGCCGGCGGTGGAAGACGGCGTGGCGGATGCCGGCGGCGTGGCTGCACCGGTTTCCGGTGCAGGGGACATCAGCGCGGGGGACATCAACGCCCTGGCCTGGATGGTCAGCAAGGTCACAACGGGGTCCAGGACGGCGGAATCCGCTGCGCCAGTGGAAGACAGCTCCATCCCGGAGGCACGCAGGTCCATGGCAGCAGTGAACGCCGCCGCCCTGGCCCGTTCCGTCAACGGAGGCTCGGCGGGAGCTGGCTTTTCCGCGGGAATCAAGGCGAAACCGAGGCTCAGGACCACCAGCGCGGCGAGGGCAAAGACGGCAAACCGGAACGCGCGCACGCGCGGGTGGGTGTCCTTGAGGGGGTGTTTCACAACAGACCATGGTGTCACGCTGAGGGGGCACCCGGGTGCACCACGGGGCCGGTAAAATAGCTACGCTAGTAAACACCACATCATCTATAGGGAGGCGGCCGGCATCGTGAGCAACGCAGAAGCTACGGCTTCACCAGACCACACCGGCACGGGAAGCGGCACCGCGCCGGCCCACAACCCCGAAGCTGCGCGGCTCCGGGCTCTCCTGGAACCCGCCGTTCACGCAAACCGCCTGTACCTGGAGGACGTAGCCATCATCCCGGGCTCCCACCGTGTGGTCCATGTCGTGGTGGACCTGCCGCAGGAAGAGACGGGCGGGGTCAGCCTGGACGTCATCGCGGACATCTCCAAGGTCCTCTCGGATGTGCTGGACAACGACCCCAACGACGACGGCCGCCCCTATGACCTCGAGGTGTCCTCGCCCGGCGTCGGCCGTCCCCTGACCGAACCGCGGCACTGGCACCGCGCGCGGGGCCGGATGGTCAAGGTCAACGTCACCCAGGGCGAGAACGTGACCGGCCGCATCAAGTCCGTGGACGACGGGGGAGTCACCCTCGTTCCGGAGATCGCCGTCAAGAAGGGCATGAAGCCCCGACAGGGTGAACCCGTAAAGCTTCCTTTCGACAGGATCCGCAACGGAAAAGTCGAGATCGAATTCAGCCACCTCCCGGAGGACGGTCTGGAACCTGAACACAATGGACCTTCTGAGGAGGCCTGATGGATATTGACATGAGCGCACTGAGACTTTTGGAGCGTGAGCGTGAAATCCCGCTGGACCTCCTGATCCCCACCATCGAGCAGGCGCTCCTGGTGGCCTACCATAAGTCGCCCGGCGCCTTCGAAAAAGCACGCGCCGAACTGGACCGCAAGAGCGGGCACGTGACCATTTGGGCCGTGGAGATTGACGACGACGGCGCCCCCATCGGCGAATTCGAGCACACCCCAGAAGGGTTCGGCCGCATCGCAGCCAGCACGGCCCGCCAGATCATCCTGCAGCGGCTTCGCGACGTTGAGGACGACAACGTCCTGGGCGAGTTCAAGGGCCGCGAAGGCGAGTTGGTGTCCGGCACCATCCAGCAGGGCAACAACCCGCACATGGTCCAGGTCAACCTCGGGTCCCTCGAGGCGCTGCTTCCCCCGCCCGAGCAGGTCCCCGGCGAGAAGTACATCCACGGTAACCGCCTGCGCGCCCTGGTCATTGACGTGCACCGCGGTACCAAGGGCCCCTCCGTGACGCTGTCCCGGTCGCACCCGGGCCTGGTTCGGAAGCTCTTCGAACTCGAAGTCCCCGAGATCGCCGACCACTCCGTGGAGATTGTCGCGCTGGCCCGCGAAGCCGGCCACCGCACCAAGATCGCCGTCAAGGCGAACACCCCCGGGATCAACGCGAAGGGTGCCTGCATCGGTGAGATGGGTTCCCGCGTCCGTGCCGTCATGAACGAGCTGAACGACGAAAAGATCGACATTGTCGACTACAGCGAGAACCCGGCTACCTTCATTGCCAGCGCGCTGTCGCCGTCGCGGGTGAATTCGGTCACCATCACCGACGAGGCCACCCGCTCCGCGCGCGTGGTGGTTCCGGACTACCAGCTGTCCCTGGCCATCGGCAAGGAAGGCCAGAATGCCCGCCTTGCGGCAAAGCTGACCGGGTGGCGCATCGACATCGTCTCCGACGCCGCGGTGGCCCGCGACAAATAACTGCCGGGACGCGGGTGGTTGGCGCGCCGCGGCAGCCATCCCGTTTCGGGCAGAACGGCCCCGAGGGGCTAGAATGGATAAGACCGCGCCTAACAGCCGGTAGCCGTGTGCCTTGGGCGTGCTCGTTTCCGCAACTGCGGGGCAGTAAAACCTGCGGCCAGCAGAAAGAACGTCAGGACGATGACCGTGGCAGAAATGCTTTCCACAGGGAATCAGCCCGAGCGTACCTGCATCGGATGCCGGAAGAAGGGCCCGCGGTCGCAGTTGCTCCGGCTCGTCGCCGAAGGCAGCGGGTCAACCGCTGTCCTGGTGGATGAACGACGCCGGATGGCTGGCCGGGGTGCATGGCTGCACCCCAGCACATCGTGCCTGGCCCTGGCGGTCAAGCGGCGAGCATTCGGGCGTGCCCTTCCGGGCGCAACTGAAACAACCGCCGTCGAACGCTGGTTCACGCCAGGTCCGAACGTTGACGCCGCCCCGGTGGCTGCAACACCAACCGTCCAACCTGAAAGCGGGTCAGAAATCTGATGGAAACCCGATGAGTTCCCAGCGATGAGTGCGTAACGATGACAACTTTGTTGCGCTCTGCAATGGGCCCCTTCGCATCAACAGCGGCTGGGGTCCGCAGTAAGAAGTAGACGGTTCGTGCCTGGCTCGGTGCGGACCGAGACAGGAGAAATGTGGCCAAGGTCCGCGTACATGAGCTCGCCAAAGAGCTCGGTATAACTTCCAAAGATGCAGTGACAAAACTGCAGGAACTGGGCGAATTCGTTCGCTCTGCCTCTTCAACCATTGAGGCACCCGTTGTGCGTAAACTGCGCAACGCCTTCCCCGACGCCGCGGCAAAGTCCTCGGCCCCGGCCGCAGCGCCAGCCGCTGCGTCCAAGGCACCTGTTCCCGCGGCAGGAACACGCCCTTCAGCACCGGCTCCCGGTCCGGCTGCGCCCAAGGCTCCGGCCCCCAAGGCCCAGGCACCGGCTCCGGCCGCTCCCGCTGCTCCTGCACAGGCAGCAGCCCCGGCAGCCCCCGCCGCGCCTGCCGCCCCCGCGGCTCCGTCTTCCGGTACGCCGTCTTCCAGTGCCCCAGCCGCTGGTGCCCCGTCCACCGGCGCCAAGCCCGGTGCCCGCCCGGCACCCAAGGCTGAAGCTCCGGCTCCCTCCGCCCGTCCGGGTGGTTCAGGGCCCCGCCCCGGCGGTCCCCGTCCGGGCAACAACCCGTTCGCCACCTCGCAGGGCATGCCCCGCGGCCGCGGTGGAGACGGTGACCGTGCACCCCGTCCCGGCAACAACCCGTTTGCCACCTCGCAGGGCATGCCCCGTCCGGGTGGCAGCCGCACCGACGGCGACCGCCCCGGTGGTCCCCGCCCCGCAGCAGGCGCCGGCGGACCGCGCCCCGGTGGGCCGCGTCCCGCAGCCGGTGCCGGTGGTCCCCGCCCCGCAGCAGGCGCCGGTGGTCCCCGTCCAGGCGCCCCGCGCCCCGGTGGTCCCCGTCCTACTCCGGGCATGATGCCTAACCGCACTGAGCGTCCCGCACCCGCAGGTGCAGGACGTCCCGGTGGCGGCGGACGCGGTCCAGGACGCCCCGGTGGCGCTCCCGGTACCGGTGGTCCCGGTGGCGGCGGCGGTGCACCCGCCGGCGGTGGCTTTGGCAAGGGCGGCCGCGGCCGCGGCGGCACCCAGGGTGCCTTCGGCAAGGGCGGCGCTGGCCGTGGCAAGCAGCGCAAGTCCAAGCGCGCAAAGCGCCAGGAACTTGAGCAGATGAGTGCCCCGTCGCTGGGTGGCGTGAGCGTACCCCGCGGCGACGGCAACACCGTCATCCGGCTTCGCCGTGGTTCGTCCATCACGGACTTCGCCGACAAGATCGAGGCAAACCCCGCCGCGCTGGTCACCGTGCTGTTCCACCTTGGTGAGATGGCCACCGCCACCCAGTCGCTGGACGAGGACACCTTCGCCCTGCTCGGCGAGGAACTGGGCTACAAGCTCCAGGTCGTCTCCCCGGAGGACGAGGAGCGCGAGCTGCTCTCCAGCTTCGACATCGACTTTGACGCCGAACTCGAAGCCGAAGGCGATGAGGAACTCGAGGCACGTCCGCCGGTAGTCACCGTCATGGGCCACGTTGACCACGGTAAAACCCGCCTGCTCGATGCCATCCGCAAGTCCGACGTCATGGCGGGCGAGCACGGCGGCATTACCCAGCACATCGGTGCCTACCAGGTCACGCACAACCACGAAGGCGACGATCGCAAGATCACCTTCATCGACACCCCGGGCCACGAGGCGTTCACCGCCATGCGTGCCCGTGGTGCCAAGGTCACCGACATCGCCATCCTGGTGGTCGCAGCGGACGACGGCGTGATGCCGCAGACCGTTGAAGCCCTCAACCACGCCCAGGCGGCCAACGTGCCGATCGTCGTGGCCGTGAACAAGATCGACAAGGAAGGCGCCAACCCGGAGAAGGTCCGCGGCCAGCTGACCGAGTACGGCCTGGTTCCCGAGGAATACGGTGGCGACACCATGTTCGTGGAGGTCTCTGCCCGCCAGAACCTGCACATTGACGAGCTGCTCGAGGCTGTCCTGCTCACCGCAGACGCAGCCCTGGACATGCGCGCCAACCCGAACAAGGACGCCCGCGGCATCGCGATCGAAGCCAACCTGGACAAGGGCCGCGGTGCGGTTGCCACCGTCCTGGTGCAGTCCGGTACCCTGCGCGTCGGCGACACCATCGTGGCAGGCACGGCCCACGGCCGCGTCCGTGCGATGTTCGACGACGACGGCAGCGCCCTGACCGAGGCCGGTCCGTCCCGCCCCGTCCAGGTGCTGGGTCTGTCCAACGTGCCGCGCGCCGGTGACACCTTCTTCGTGACCGCTGACGAGCGCACCGCCCGCCAGATCGCCGAGAAGCGTGAAGCAGCCGACCGCAACGCAGCCCTGGCCAAGCGCCGCAAGCGCATCAGCCTGGAGGACTTCGACCAGGCCGTCGCCGAAGGCAAGATCGACACCCTCAACCTCATCCTCAAGGGTGACGTGTCCGGTGCCGTCGAAGCCCTCGAAGACGCGCTGCTCAAGATCGACGTCGGCGAAGGCGTGCAGCTGCGCGTCATCCACCGCGGCGTCGGTGCGATCACGCAGAACGACGTCAACCTGGCAACGGTCGACTCCGCCGTCATCATCGGCTTCAACGTCAAGCCCGCCGAGCGGGTTGCCGAACTGGCAGACCGCGAAGGCGTGGACATGCGCTTCTACTCCGTCATCTACGCAGCAATCGATGACATCGAAGCAGCGCTCAAGGGCATGCTCAAGCCGGAATACGAAGAAGTCCAGCTCGGCACCGCCGAGGTCCGCGAAGTGTTCCGTTCCTCCAAGTTCGGCAACATTGCAGGCTCGATCGTGCGCTCGGGTGTTATCCGACGCAACGCCAAGGCCCGCGTCAGCCGCGATGGCAAAATCATCGGCGACAACCTCACCGTTGAGACGCTCAAGCGCTTCAAGGACGACGTCACCGAGGTCCGCACGGACTTCGAATGTGGTATCGGTCTTGGCTCGTACAACGACATCACCGAAGGTGACATCATCGAAACCTTCGAGATGCGCGAGAAGCCGCGCGTCTAGTCTGGCCGGCCTTCGGGCTGTCAGCAGTGCCAGGTGCGGGGCCGTTGGATTTTTCCGGCGGCCCCGCCCCTTCGCTGGGTAGCCAACGTCTGACGACGTCGGGCACCCAGCTTCGGCAGGCCCGATGCCACTCCCAGGCCGCCGGAAAAACCCAACGCAGGTCCGTCGTACACTCGCCATAGTGCGGGCGTCCCGGCCCCAGGTGCGTGGCAGATAACTGAAACGTCCGTTGGCTGCCCTGTTGCCGCCGTCGTACGTCCCTAATTTTTTCTTCTTATAGGAGTTGTTCATGGCTGATCCGGCACGTGCTGCCAAGTTGGCGCAGCGGATTAAGGTTGTTGTTGCTGAGGCCCTGGGCCGGAGGATCAAGGATCCGCGGGTTGAGGGCGTTACTGTTACTGATGCCCGCGTGACCAACGACCTGCAGCACGCCACTGTTTACTACACCGTCCTCGGCGACCAGGCTGTCCAGGCCGATGCTGCCAAGGGGCTTGAGAAGGCCAAGGGTGTGCTTCGGCAGGAGGTGGGCCGGAACATCACCGTCCGCCTGACCCCCACCCTCGAATTCGTCGCCGACCAGATCCCGGTCAATGCTTCCAACCTGGAGGAGCTGCTGCGGGAGGCCCGCAAGCGGGATGCCGAGGTGGCAGCCCTTGCCGCCAACGCCCGGCACGCAGGCGACGCGGACCCGTACAAGTCCGACGCGTCCGGCGACGTGGACATCGATGAGGACGACTTCGACGAAGAGGACCTGGACCTCAGCGACGATGAAGACCTCAACGAGGACGGCAACAAGTAAGACGCACACCAGGGCCCGGGAGCTTATCCCGGGCCCTGGCTGCTTTTAACCCACCCCGTCCTTTAAGCCGGGGCGTTGTCACGGCCTGCTACCCGAGATCGGCCTTGATGACCTTTCCGGCGGGCGGCTGCATCGGGTCGCCCAGCGCGTCGACCGTGGCGTAGAGGTTGTTCCCCCTGATGTCGACGTCAGCCGGCATGTTCACCTTCAGGAACGTCGAACGGTCGCCGTCGCAGGTGAACTTCAGGATCTCGCCACCGAACAGCGACGCAACATACACGTCACCGTTGCCGGCCACAGCCACACCCGTGGGGCTGAGGATATGGTCGGCCCAGAGGTCCACGTCCCCGTTCCACGGATTCACCTTGAAAATGGCACCACGGGCGCCCAGTTCCGGTCCTTCCGGTCCGCCGGGCAGCGACGTCACATAGAGCATGCCGTCCGGTCCCATCGCGACGTCCGTCGGGACGGGTTCGAAGGCATACTTATGGCCGGCCACGCAGTCGGGCACCTTGAAGGTCCCGCCCTGCATGTCGGTGGGAATGACCAATCCCTTGGGAATGACCGCCGGCCGTGGAGGCAGGACAGCGAGGGTGTCGATGTCACCGTCTTTCAGGTTGACCTTGAGGACAGCGTTCATCCCGGCATCGGCGACATACGCGGTGTCGTCCTTCACTGCCAGGGCATACGGATGCGAGTCCACCAGGCCTTTGTACTTGGCAGGCGCGAAGGCCGGCCACCCTGCAAGGCACGCTGCGCTCACGTCATTGCCGAATCCGTAGCGCTGGTCGCCGTCCGGGTTGTGGCGCCGCTCGTAATCGGCAAAGTTTGCGATGGTGTCCACGCCGCCCTTGGCGTCGATCGACTTCAGGAATCCGTGCAGTCCGGCCGGGTCACCCTGACCGGCGCCGACGCTTTCCAGGTAGTACGTTGTGCTGCCGCGGGTATCGGAACCGGCTACTTCCCAGCCCTCCGGCGTGCCGGTCGCCAGGTCCCCGGTTGATCCGTCCCGGTTGATGCGCGTTAGTTTCCCGGCAAAATCCTGGGACACCAGGACCGCCTTGCCGTTTCCTGCAGCGACGTGCAGCGGCGAGACCAGGCCGCCTGCAAGTACCTGGTAATCCGGCGCTTTGGTGGAAGCTGCGGCCGGGCCTCCGGACGCTATGGCAGCGGCCGAGGCGGTGATACAGGCTAAGACTGCGAGTCTTCTCTTCATTGGGTACTCCGGGGTGCGGGGCCCTTGCGGGCCGGATATGGAAGCCTCGGCAGAGGCAAAATATGTATCCCCCGGCGCAAGAGTAGGCCCGTACCGGCGGGTAGTGTTTGCGGGCGTCCCCCCTTCCTGGCCCCCTTTCCATCCCCCAACGGGTCACCGGTGGCTAGGATCGTGCTATGACCGCCGCAGACCACGGAAACAGCTCCCCGGAACACGTCGAACGGGCCCAGCGCCTCGACCGGACCCGACACGTCGAAGGGGCCCCATACCTCGAACAGGCAGTGGATCTCGCCACGGCGAACGTGGGCCAGGGCGGCGGACCGTTCGGGGCCGTGGTGGTGACGCCCGACGGACGGGTCCACTCCGGCGTCAACAGGGTGACCCGGGACAACGACCCCACCGCCCATGCCGAGGTGGTTGCCATCCGGGCGGCAGCGGCAGCAACAGCGGACTTCGACCTCACGGGATCGGTCCTCTACGCCAGCTGCGAGCCCTGCCCCATGTGCCTGGCGTCAGCTTTGTGGGCTCGAATCGGGCACGTCTATTTCGCCGCGGACCGCCATGGCGCCGCAGCCGCGGGCTTCGACGACGCCCTCTTCTACGACTATTTCAGCGGCGCCGCACCGGAACTGATGCCGGTCACCCGGGGTGACATCCCGACGTCGGACGCCCCCTTCCAGGCCTGGCGCGCCTTTGACAGCAGGAAGGAATACTGACCATGGAACCCACGCTGCTTGCCTGCCCCTCCTGCGGAAAGACCAACCGCGTGCCCGCCCAGGCGTCAGGCCACCCCCGTTGCGGCAACTGCAAGGCGGACCTGCCCTGGATCGTGGCGGCGGGTGACGGCGACTTCGCTGCCGTGGCGGAGCAATCCCCAGTACCGGTGCTGGTCGATTTTTGGGCGGCCTGGTGCGGACCCTGCCGGATGGTCAGCCCGGTCCTGGACAAGCTGGCGCGGGAACGGCCCGGCAAGATCAAGCTGGTGAAGGTGGATGTGGACAAATCGCCCGGGTTGTCGCGGCGGTTCGACGTCCAGGCCATTCCCACGCTGATGGTGCTCGTTGACGGGAAGGTCGCCGCCCGCCAGGCAGGCGCCGCACCCGCAGAAGTCCTTCGGTCTTGGCTGGACAGGGCCCTCGCCGGCGCCCGCAGCTGACGCGCCTGCCCGCGCCCGCCCGCGCCGGAGGTGAGGCCTGCCGGACCTAGGACCGGGCGTCCGGCAGCCGGGAAAGTCCCGCCAGCAGGTCCTCTTTCCGCCCGCACAGCGCGATCCGCACCCAGCCCTCGCCGATGGAGCCGAACGCCGTCCCCGGAGCCAACGCCACGCCGGAGTCAGCAAGGAAGCGCCGGACCCATCCCCGCACGTCGCCGCCGGATACGTGGGACATATCGGCCCACAGGTAAAACGCGCCCTGTGCCGGCAGGTAGCGGATGCCCTTTGCGGCAAGGACTGCCGAAGCAGCGTCCCGGTTCCCGCGGTAGTGCTGATGCGCGTGCCGGACGTAGTCCTGGGGGCCGGTCAGCGCCGCCAGCGCCGCGTACTGCGGGGCGGAGGCCACGCAGGAGACGATCGATTCCATGACGTTGTCCATCTTCTGTTCCAGCCCCGGCGGGCAGACCAGTGCGCCGATCCGCAGCCCGGTCAGTCCGTAGGTCTTGGACAGTGTCAGCGAAGTGAACACGCGCGCATCCGCCTCCGTGCCGCCGTCGAACCTGGCCGGGCTGACATGCGGGACGTCGTAGGTGAACGCCTCGTAGCATTCGTCGGAGATGACCCAGATGTCGTGCCGTCGGGCCAGCTCCACCAGTTCCCGCACCAGTTCCCCGTTGAGCACGGCACCGAGCGGGTTGGAGGGTGAGTTGAGCACCAGCACCCGGGTGCGGCTGGTGATGAGTGCTTCCACGTCGGCAACACGTGGCTGGAAGCCGTGTTCCGGATGCAGCGGATACCCCACGGGAACGGCGTTCAGCAGCCGGCTGGTCATGGCGAAGGTGGGGTAGCCGGGATTGGGGATGAGGATCTCGTCGCCGGGGGAGAGCAGCAGGCTCATGGCGAAGTGCAGGCCCTGCTGCGCACCGGAGACCACGTACACCCGGTCGGCGCCGACGTCCACGCCCTGTTCCTCCCGGAACCTGGCGGCGAACGCCTCGCGGAGGGCCGGGATTCCGGCGTTGGGGGTGTAGTTGGTTTCGTCGCGGTCCAGGCAGGCGATACCTGCGTCCAGGACGTGCCGGGGGAGCGGGAAGCCGGGCTCGCCGATGCTCAACACGATGGCGCCCGGGGTCCGCCAGGCGGCCTCGGTGATCTCCCGGATCTGGTTCACGGGCACGTCGCGGACATGGGCGGCAAGCTCAGGCATGCCAGCCATCCTAGCCGTCGCGGTGGTCCGTACGGCGGCTCCAACCTGCGCCGATATACTGGGAGGCGTGCTTTCTGGACTGGTGATAGTGGACAAGCCGCAGGGATGGACCAGCCATGATGTGGTTGGCCGGATGCGGCGCCTCGCAGGGACCCGGAAAGTAGGGCACGCTGGAACACTCGATCCCATGGCCACCGGCGTGCTGGTGCTCGGCATCAACAAAGCAACCCGCCTGCTGACCTACATCGTGGGCACTTCCAAGACCTACACCGCCACCATCCGGCTGGGTCAGTCCACGGTGACGGATGACGCGGAGGGCGAGGTCACGACCACCACCAGTGCCGCAGACGTCACTGACGAGGAGATATACGACGGCGTCGCGGCACTCACGGGGGAGCTCCAGCAGGTGCCCAGCAGCGTCAGCGCCATCAAGGTAAACGGCGAACGCGCCTACGCACGGGTGCGGTCCGGCGAGGACGTCAAGCTCGCCGCGCGCCCCGTCACCATCCACCGGTTCGACGTCCATGCCATCCGCAGGGACCCCACGGCCGGCGTCGTGGACCTGGATGTCACCGTCGAATGCTCTTCCGGCACGTATATCCGCGCCCTGGCCCGGGACCTCGGCAACGCCCTTGGCGTCGGCGGACACCTCACCGCCCTCCGACGGACCCAGGTGGGTCCGTACACCCTTGACCAGGCGCGTACCCTGGAACAGCTCGCGGAAGACCTCAACGTCCTGGACATGTCCCTGGCCGCGCGTTCCCTGATGCCCAACCGTGAGCTCACGGCCCAGGAAACCGCCGAAATCTCCTTCGGCCGCCGGATCGCTGCCGGCACGGCTGCCGGTACCCCGGGCGCCGCCACCGCTGAGCACCCTGCGGCGGGCTTCGCCCCCGACGGCAGCCTGGTGGCGCTCCTCGCCGATGCGGGCAGCTACGCCAAACCGGTCCTTGTCTTCGCGCCCGGAACCGGGACCGGACATGGGAACGGGGCGGCCGCCACAGCAGCCGCGGAGGCGTAGGCGTGGACGCATACTTTTGGATCATCCTCGTCGTCGGCCTGGTGTCCACGGTGCTCTGCCTGGGGGCGGGGATCCTGAGGAAGGCGCCCAACGACGTCACCCTCCTGTCCGTCGTGGCAGTGGAAGCAGCCCTGGTGGTCTACCTGGTGGGTTCGATCGTCCGCGTCATCGCCGGGGAACCCATCGCCGGCGAAGCGTGGGAGTTTTGGGGCTACATGGCCACCGCCATGCTCCTGCCGCCCGCGGCGATCTACTGGGCCATCCTGGAGCGGACGCGATGGAGCAACTTTGTCCTGGCCGCGGTCGGTGTCACTGCGCTGGTGATGGCTGCCCGAATGAACCAGATCTGGTACTGAAGTGGAAGAAGCAGCAGAAATGAAAGAGCAGCAGGCCCGCGCGGCCGCCGGCGACGCACCCGTCCGCAATACCCGCAACACCGGTCCCGGCCGCCTTTTGATCGCGGTATACGGGGTGTTCGCCATCTCGGCCACCGCCCGTGCCGGATACCAGATCCTTACCAAATTCTCCGAGGCTCCGCTGGCCTACCTGCTCTCCGCGTTCGCCGCCGTGGTGTATATCCTGGCGACGGTATCGCTGGCCAAGGCAGGAACCACCTGGTTCAAGGTCTCCGTTGCGGCCGTTCTGGTTGAGCTCGCCGGGGTCCTGGTGGTGGGGACGCTGAGCATCCTGGACTCCGTGCAGTTCCCGCATGAAACCGTCTGGTCCCTGTTCGGCCGCGGCTATGGCTTCATCCCCCTGCTGCTGCCCATCCTGGGCCTGGTATGGCTGTACCGCCGCCGCCCCTCGAAGGTCGCGGCGGGTTCCGCCAAGGCTGCGGAGTGACGGCAAAAGCCGCGCAGAGAATCCGGGTAACCTTGAAGAGTTCACCGGCCGCACGGCCGGTGGAACGTTGATGCTTGCACGCAGCTTAAGGCGAGGGTGATGGTCTACATCTGGAACGATCCGTCCGATGTCCCGGCGGACTTCGGCCCATCTGTTGTCACTTTCGGCAACTTCGACGGCGTTCACCGCGGCCACCAGCAGGTGCTGTCCCAGCTGATCCGTTCTGCCCGGCTCTCCCAGGCCAAGGCCGTGGCCATCACCTTCGACCCCCACCCGGCGGTCATCCACCGGCCCGAGGCGGCGCCGGAGCTCATCATGGGCCTGGATGACAAGCTGGAGGCGCTCGGCGAGTTGGGCCTGGACGCCATCCTGGTGGTCAAGTACTCACTGGACCTTGCCAGCCTCACGGCCGAAGAGTTCGTGGAGCAGTACTTGGTTGATTGCCTGCACGCCAGCCAGGTGGTCATCGGCCATGATGCACGCTTCGGACGCGGCAACTCCGGCGACCTTGAGACCATGAAGGCCCTGGGCGACAAATTCGGTTTCGACGTCCAGGTCATCAGCGAGTTCGGCTCCGAGGGCTACCCCCTGCATGACGACGACGGCACGGACCGCCGCTGTTCCTCCACCTGGGTGCGGGAGGCGCTGCAGGAGGGTGACGTCGCCACCGCCGCGTCCGTCCTGGGCCGCCCGCACCGGATGCGCGGCGAAGTGGTCCACGGCGCCGCCAGGGGCAGGGCGCTTGGCTTCCCCACGGCAAACCTTTCCTCAAATGCCACCGGCCTGATCCCCGCGGACGGCATATACGCGGGCTGGCTGGTGGACCAGGCCGGCAAGCGCTGGCCGGCAGCGATCTCGGTAGGCTCCAACCCCACATTCGACGGCGTCAGCCGGCAGGTGGAGGCGCATGTGATCGACAGGCCGGAGGAAGCCGTGGAGGACTTCGATCTGTATGACCAGACAGTCATCGTCGAATTCGTGCAGCGGCTCCGCGGCATGGTGGCCTATCGTGGCCCTGAGGCCCTGGTGGAGCAAATGCGTCTGGACGTCGCCCAGGCCCACCAGATCCTGGCCGGCCGCTGACCCCAGCCTCATCCGCCAGGGATGAGAACAACGAAAGGCAGTGCGTGTCCGTCGAGAAGAACACCCGCAACCTGGACCAGGGGATTGTCCGCGACTTCAGCTCGCGGATGAGCTACGCCTCCTACCTGCAGCTTCCCACCCTGCTCAGTGCCCAGCAGCCGGTCAGCCAGCCTGAGCACCACGACGAGCTGCTGTTCATCATCCAGCACCAGACCACGGAGCTGTGGCTGAAACTGGTCCTGCACGAACTGCGCAGCGCGGCCGCCTGGCTCCGGGAGGACGACCTGGGCTCGGCCCTCAAGGGCATTGCCCGGGTCAAGCACATCCAGAAGACCCTCACCGAGCAGTGGTCCGTCCTGGCCACCCTTACGCCCACCGAGTACTCGCAGTTCCGCGGCTTCCTGGGCAACTCGTCCGGATTCCAGTCCGCCCAGTACCGCGCGGTGGAGTTTGTCCTTGGCAACAAGAACAGCAAGATGTTGCCCATCTTCGAATCCGACCCGGAGGCCCACGGGATGCTGGCGGAGCTGCTGGCCGCACCCAGCATCTACGACGAGTTCCTGGCCTACCTGTCCCGGCAGGGGTTCGACGTGCCCCGTTCCGTCCTGGACCGGGACGTGACGCTGGCCCACGAGTTCGCCCCGGAACTGGTCCCGCTCTTCAAGCACATCTACGAAAACGCCGCGGACAACTGGGCCGCCTACGAAGCGTGCGAGGAACTGGTGGACCTGGAGGACAACTTCCAGCTCTGGCGGTTCCGGCACCTGCGCACCGTGCAGCGGACCATCGGCATGAAGACCGGCACGGGTGGATCCAGCGGTGTGACCTTCCTGCAGAAGGCCCTGGAACTGACGTTCTTCCCGGAACTATTCGCTGTCAGGACGGAGATTGGACAATGAGCATCCACCAGGAAAACAGCACCGACGTGGCCTTGGGCGAACTCCGGCAGCGGGCCGAAGAGCTGGACCGCCGTGATTCCCTGGCTCGCTTCCGGGACCTGTTCATCGGCACGGACACGCCGCTGTCCTACCTGGACGGCAACTCCCTGGGCCGGCCCCTGAAGCGCACTGCCGACGATGTTGCCGCGTTTATCCGGGATGAATGGGGAGGCCGGCTCATCAGGGGCTGGGACGAGAAGTGGCTTGCCCTGCCCCAGGCCATCGGCGACCAGCTGGGCCGCGCGGTCCTTGGCGCCGCTCCGGGGCAGACCATCATCGCCGACTCCACCACCGTGGTGCTGTACAAGCTGATCCGGGCAGCCCTTGCCGCGGTGCAGGACCCGGACCGCAACGAGCTCGTGCTGGACACCGAAAACTTTCCCACCGACCGGTACCTGGTGGAGGGCATCGCCCTCGAGGAGGGCCTGACCCTCCGGTGGATCCAGCCGGACCCCGCCGCCGGGGTGACCCTTGAGCAGGTGCGCCAGGCCACCGGGCCACGCACCGCCGTCGTACTCCTCAGCCAGATCGCCTACCGCTCCGGCCACCTCGCCGACCTGCCGGGCATCACCGCGGCAGTGCACGACGCCGGCGCCGTGGTGGTGTGGGACCTTTGCCATTCCGCGGGGTCGGTGGAGATCGGCCTTGACGGCGCGGACGTGGATTTTGCCGCCGGGTGCACGTACAAGTACCTGAACGGAGGCCCGGGGTCGCCGGCCTTTGCCTACGTCAACGCCCGCCACCTGCCCGCACTGAACCAGCCCATCTGGGGCTGGATGGGGCGCAAGGACGCGTTCGAAATGGGGGCCGGCTATGAACCAGCCCAGGGCATCCGGGGTTTCCTCAGCGGCACTCCCGCCGTCTTCGGCATGATTGCCATGCAGGGCACCCTGGACCTCATCGAGGAAGCGTCCATGGCCGCCATCCGGGAAAAGTCCGTGGCACTGACCGATTTCGCCGTGGAAGTCTTCGACGCATGGCTGGCCCCGCTGGGGGCGCAGCTGGCATCGCCCCGGGAGCCGGGGGAGCGGGGCGGCCACATCACCGTGGACCACCCCGACTTCACCAAGGCCACCGTCGAAGCGCTCTGGGACGGAGACGTTATTCCGGATTTCCGCTCGCCGCACGGCATCCGGGTGGGGTTGTCCCCGATGAGCACCAGCTTCGCCGAAGTGCTGCAGGGCATGGCGGCCATCCGGGACCGGCTGCAGGGCTGAGTGCCCCGCTGTTCGGATTGGACTGTTCTGCCAACACTGCCGCGACCGCACTGTTTCGACAAGGTTAGGCCGGGGCCGGTAAACTGGACGATGGATCCGGCTGCAGTCCGTGGCGGCTGGCTCCTGTTGTTGGCGCCTCCTCCGGTTTTCCGGTTCAGGACGTTGGCGGCAGACCCGGCAGTGAGTTACTGACCTGGGCCCTCACGGCACATTCCCAAGGAGTAATTGTGGCACTTGACGCCGCTGTAAAGCAGTCCATCATCAAGGAATACGCAACCGCCGAAGGCGACACCGGTTCACCGGAGGTCCAGGTTGCGGTCCTGACCCAGCGGATCAAGGATCTGACTGAGCACATGAAGGAGCACAAGCACGACTACCACACCCAGCGCGGTCTGCTGGCCATGGTTGGTCGCCGCAAGCGCATGCTGGGCTACCTCAAGAAGACTGACATCGCCCGCTACCGTTCGCTCATCGAGCGCCTCGGCCTGCGCCGCTAGTCTGGCTTTGGGGCGGCCCTTCCCATCCGGAACGGGCCGCCCTCTTCAAATGAAAAACTAAACAGGAGGATCAACCGCATCACGCATTCGCGGTCCTCGGTAGTGATCCCCGGGAACGGCTTCGTCGACAGAAGCCGGCGGCCCGTGGGTCTCGATCGATGACCGGGTGCAGGGCCAGTAGACAGATGCTGGGCTGGGTTGATGCGGCTGGACTTCCGTCAAACAGAAACGGAGGTGACTCTCTTGGAGGGTCCCGAAATCCAGTTCTCAGAAGCAGTCATTGACAATGGCCGCTTCGGCAAGCGTGTAATCCGCTTCGAAACCGGCCGCCTCGCCAAGCAGGCCGCCGGCGCAGCCATGGTGTACATCGACGATGACACTGCGCTGCTGTCCGCCACCACCGCCGGCAAGCACCCGCGTGAAGGCTTCGACTTCTTCCCCCTTACCGTCGACGTCGAAGAGCGCATGTACGCTGCGGGCCGCATCCCGGGCTCGTTCTTCCGCCGCGAAGGCCGCCCCTCCACCGAAGCCATCCTGGCCTGCCGCTTGATGGACCGCCCGCTGCGCCCCGCCTTCATCAAGGGCCTGCGCAACGAGGTCCAGATCGTAGTGACCGTCCTGGCCATCAACCCCGACGAGCTGTACGACGTCGTGGCCATCAATGCTTCCTCGATGTCCACCCAGCTGTCCGGCCTGCCGTTCTCCGGCCCCATCGGCGGTGTCCGCGTTGCCCTGGTGAACGACGAAAACGGATCCCAGTGGGTTGCCTTCCCCAAGCACTCCCAGCTGGAAAACTCCGTGTTCAACATGGTGGTTGCCGGCCGCGTTGCCGGTGATGACGTCGCCATCATGATGGTCGAGGCCGAAGCCACGGACAACTCCTGGAACCTCATCAAGGAACAGGGCGCCACCGCCCCCACCGAAGAGGTTGTGGCCGAGGGCCTGGAGGCTGCAAAGCCCTTCATCAAGGCACTTTGCGACGCCCAGGCCGACCTCGCCGCACGCGCTGCCAAGCCGACGGTCGAGTTCCCGGTCTTCCTGGACTACGAGGATGACGCTTACGCCGCCGTCGAGTCCGCTGCCGCCGACAAGCTTGCCGCCGTCTTCCAGATCGCGGACAAGCAGGAACGCGACAACGCTTCCGACGCACTCAAGGACGAGGTCCTTGCCAGCCTGGCAGGCCAGTTCGAAGGCCGCGAGAAGGAACTCTCCGCAGCTTTCCGCTCGGTCACCAAGCACGTGGTGCGCCAGCGCATCCTGAAGGACCAGGTCCGCATCGACGGCCGCGGCCTGACGGACATCCGCCAGCTCACCGCCGAGGTTGAGGTCCTGCCCCGCGTCCACGGTTCCGCCATCTTCGAGCGCGGCGAGACCCAGATCATGGGTGTCACCACGCTGAACATGCTCAAGATGGAACAGCAGATCGACTCGCTGTCGCCGGTGACGCGCAAGCGCTACATGCACAACTACAACTTCCCGCCGTACTCCACCGGTGAAACCGGCCGCGTGGGCTCGCCCAAGCGCCGCGAAATCGGCCACGGCGCCCTGGCCGAACGCGCCATCGTGCCTGTACTGCCGTCCCGCGAGGAATTCCCGTACGCCATCCGCCAGGTGTCCGAGGCGCTCGGCTCCAACGGTTCGACGTCGATGGGTTCCGTCTGCGCCTCCACCCTGTCCCTGCTGAACGCCGGTGTGCCCCTGAAGGCCGCCGTCGCCGGCATCGCCATGGGCCTGGTTTCCGACCAAGTGGACGGCCAGACCCGCTACGCAGCCCTGACTGACATCCTCGGCGCCGAAGATGCCTTCGGTGACATGGACTTCAAGGTTGCCGGTACCTCCGAGTTCGTCACGGCCATCCAGCTGGACACCAAGCTCGACGGCATCCCCGCTTCCGTGCTGGCAGCAGCACTGAAGCAGGCCCGCGAAGCCCGCCTGCACATCCTCGAGGTCATCAACTCGGCCATCGACACCCCGGACGAGCTCTCCGAGTTCGCACCGCGCGTCATCGCCGTCAAGATCCCCGTGGACAAGATCGGCGAGGTCATTGGCCCCAAGGGCAAGATGATCAACCAGATCCAGGAGGACACCGGCGCCGACATCTCCATCGAGGACGACGGCACCGTCTACATTGGCGCCACCAACGGCCCGTCTGCCGACGCAGCACGCTCCGCCATCAACGCCATCGCCAACCCGCAGGTCCCCGAGATCGGCGAACGCTACCTGGGCACGGTCGTCAAGACCACCACCTTCGGTGCCTTCGTGTCGCTGACCCCGGGCAAGGACGGCCTCCTGCACATCTCCGAGCTCCGCAAGATCGCAGGCGGCAAGCGCGTGGACAATGTCGACGATGTTGTTTCCGTGGGCCAGAAGATCCAGGTGGAAATCACCAAGATCGATGACCGTGGAAAGCTGTCCCTGTCGCCCGTCGTGGCCGAAGAGGAAGGCGCCGACGAGACCGAGCGCGTTCACGCCACGGAGCCTGCTGAGGGCGCCGAGGTCTAACAGCCCGGGCTTCCCGGCACAAGCATGAATCGGCGGGACCGGTGGATGATCCACCGGTCCCGCCGCTGTTACGATGGCAGCCAGATCCGGCTGCCCCTCCTGAAAGGCATCAATGACTGTTGTACCCCTGCCGCTTGAGCAGAACCACGCCGGCGACACCCTGGTCCACGGCTCCGACGGCGGGTCCGAGGTCCGCCGTTCAGTGCTGCCAGGAGGCGTGCGGGTACTGACGGAGGCGATGCCGGGCCAGCGGTCAGCCACCATCGGGTTCTGGGTGGGCGTCGGGTCCCGGGATGAGGCCCCCGGCCAGCACGGGTCCACCCACTTCCTCGAGCACCTGCTGTTCAAGGGCACCAAGCGGCGCACCGCCCTGGAGATCGCTTCGGCGTTCGATGAGGTGGGCGGGGAATCCAACGCGGCAACAGCCAAGGAAAGCACCTGCTACTTTGCCCGGGTCCTGGACACCGACCTGCCCATGGCCATCGACGTCATTGCGGACATGATCACCGGGGCCGTACTGGACCCGGATGAGATGGAGCAGGAACGCGACGTCATCCTGGAAGAAATCGCCATGGACAGCGATGACCCCACCGACGTTGCCCACGAGCATTTTGTCGCCGCGGTCCTTGGCAGCCACCCGCTGGGCCGTCCCATCGGCGGCACGCCCGCCGCGATCAGGGCCGTGGCCCGGGACTCGGTGTGGGAGCACTACCGCCGGTACTACAAGCCGGAGGAACTGGTCATCACCGCGGCAGGCGGCCTGGACCACGACGTCGTATGCGGACTTGTGGTGGATGCCCTCGAGTCTGCCGGCTGGTCGCTGCAGTCCGACGCGGCACCCGTGCAGCGCCGTTCCACCGAACGCGCGCTGATTACCGGGACGGCCGGTCTGCACGTGGTCAAGCGTGCCGTGGAGCAGGCAAACATCATCATGGGATGCCCCACGATCGTCGCCACCGACGAACGCCGCTACGTGATGAGCGTACTGAACGCGGTCCTGGGCGGCGGCATGTCCTCCAGGCTGTTCCAGGAAGTCCGCGAGAAGCGCGGCCTGGTGTACTCCACCTACTCCTTTGCCTCGTCCTACGCCGACGCCGGCTACTTCGGCATGTATGCCGGCTGCACGCCGTCCAAGGTCCGCCAGGTGGTGGACCTGCTGGGCGTAGAGCTGGACAAACTCGCCGAACACGGAATATCCGACGACGAACTCCGCAAGGCAGTGGGGCAGCTCGGCGGTGGGATCGTTTTGGCACTGGAGGACACCGGCTCCCGGATGTCCCGTCTGGGCCGGGCCGAGCTGGTCTCCGGGGAATACCAGGACATCGACGAGACCCTCCGCCTGATCAAGGCTGTCACCGCCGAACAGGTCCAGGAACTGGCCGCCGAACTCGCCGCCGCGCCGCGGACCATCACCGTCGTGGGCCCCTTCGAGGAGACGGAAACCTTCGGGCTGTAGGACGCTGGCGGCCCGGCTTCTGTCCAGCTGCTCGCGCTCACTTTGCACGGACACGGCCGGGCGGGGGCTTAAGATAACCCCATCCGGTGCCGCTCCCTGGCCGCCGGGGTAAGGGGAATGTCGTGGAGGGATCCGCGCGTGGACCCGGCTACGGGCTCCACAATGACGACGACGGGCCCGCGCCGGGTGCCCACCCCGCCCTTTCCGGGCTGCTTGGCCATTGGCGGGGAAGCACCATACTCGCCGCCGGTCCCTGGGGACCCGAGCGCACCGTGGACGCTGAGGTTTCTTACAGCCCGATGGCCGGCGGCATCGGGGTCGTCCAGAGCTATCGGCATGTCGAGGCTGACGGTACGCACTTCGAGGGCCACGGCATCTTCACGGTCGATCCAGACCATAATGACGTCCTGTGGTACTACGTCGACAGTACTGGGGTGCCGCCCGCTGCCGCCGTGCGCTGTACTTGGCACGACGGCGTCATCCGGCTTGAGCGGCCAAGCAGTGCGGGCTGGACGCGCCACGCCATCAGTGTCGAGGCCGGCGTGCTGCAGCATATCAGCGAATTGCGGGCAACCCGTGAGGCCGCGCGTGAAGGGGTGCCGGACGCTAAAGCGCCAGTCACCAGGAACGGAAAGGGCACAAGCTACAGGCCATTCATGCGGTCTGTCTTCCACCGTGTCTGAGTGCCCGGTACTTGCCTGCGGGCCGCGCGCCTTGCCGACCCATCAATACTGATCGTTTGACACCGGTCGGGCGGCTAGCCGGTCCGGCGCTGGCAATACGTTTGTGATTCCAGCGCTTCCCATTCCCAGTTCCTGCAACGGGTCGGGTGGCAGGATGAAGGGCTGCGCGTAGAAGTCCTCCCACAGTGGATCTGTCGGGCATAGTTCGCCCGGCTCGAGCAGGTTTTGGCCGGGTGGATCTTCGGGTGGTGGATCGGCCCAATCAGGCATGCCCGCGAGCAGTTGCTGCCACTGTGGAGCGTCCACCGACATGGCAGCCACGATAGCTTCCGCCGGCAGGATTCCCGGTGGCCAGTGGGTGGGTTCTGGGTGGGGGTGTTCGGGTTTGTAGTGGCGGCCGGTGGGTGAGGTCCAGCCGGGTGATCTGTCTTCTGTTGCCGGCTCTGGTGTCCATTGGGTGTGGTGTTTGAGCCGGTGGTGTTTCGGGCAGAGCTGTGCCAGATTGCTGGCCCCGGTGGTTCCGCCGTGTTCCCAGGCCTGAAGGTGGTCGGTGTCGTTGTCCGGGGTGCCGTTGGTGCAGCCGGGGAAGGTGCATTTGCCGTCGCGCATCCTGATCCAGCGTTTGATGGTTTCGGTGAGCCGGTAGTTCTTCCGGCCGATCTCCAAGGGTGCCCCGTCTCTCGGGTCCACCAGGACCCGGTAGAAGGAGTCCGCCCCGTCGGCGACCAGTTTCCGGGCCATGGATGCCGGGATGGGCCCTAACCCGTCCAGCGTTGCGGGCTCATCCGTGAGTCCGAGGAGGGAGAACACCGGCACCGTGACCAGGACGTCGGCCCGCGGGGTGGGGACCTTGCCGGGTTCGCTTGCTGATCCAAGGAGCAGGGATGCTGCGATGTCGGGGCGGAGTTGGGTGATGGTGCGTGGTTCGTTGGGGCCTTGGAGGCCGCGGGCGGTGGCGGTGGTGCGGTTCCAGATGGCGCAGGCGGTGTCGCCGGGGAGGTAGAGCGAGACCCAGGCCATGCCGTCCCGGTCCGGGGTGTATTCCATCCGCCGGTCCGCCACCCCTTTGGCGTGGCGTTTCTGCAGTGTCTCGGGGTGGTGGCGTTCGCGCCAGGCGCGGACTTTGGCCCGGAAGCGGGAGGGGACGAGTTCGCCAGGGGCTGCGCCGCGGGCGGGGTGGGGTGCGTCGGGGTCGAAGAAGTGCGCCACCAGCGCAGCAGCACCGGCCGGATCAAGGCCCTCGGTTTCATCGGCGATAACCCTTGCGTGCTGCCAGGACATGGCCCCGGTGGCCAGGGCCTGGAACACCGGTGGCAGGGAGCAGATCTTCCGGGACTGCTCCACCAGAGCACCTGCGGCGGCGGAGCTGATGGTCAGGACCCCGGCGATCTCCTCCACGACGGACATCTCGGCGTAGGTGCGGTCCCGGACAGACGCGTCCGGCGGGGTCATGGCCTGCTGGAAGCCGACCGCCTCGGCTGCATCCCGTGCCTTCATCGCCGCGAGCTGCGCCTCCAACCGGGCCGCGAGTTCCAGCCGTTCCAGCCGGATCTCGTACCGCCGCCGCAGGACATCAACACCCGAACCAACACCAACCCCGGACGCCAGGTAAGAATCCTCCCGCTCCAGCACACTCATGGCGTCCAGCGCATCCAGGGCGGCCACAGAGGCATGAACACCTTCCACACCTGCCCCAACACCACTGATGACTGCCATAAAAGAATCATCCAATGAGGCTCTGACATTTAGAGTGGGGGCGAGAGCAACGTCAAGCAGGCAGGACCCCAAGGGCCGGAAAGCCTGCTGCCTAGCCCCCAGCGAACGGCGGCAGCACGTCGACGACGTCGTCGGGACCCAGCACGGTTGCCTGGTCCCGCACGGCCACCTCATTGAGCAGGAAACTGCTGCGGGAAAGGATACTGGGCAGCGGGGGAGTCCCCGACGGAGGCTCCGGCCGCTCCACGGCCGCAACAGCCTCCAACAGATCCGCCACCGTGGCGCCGCCGGGCAGGTCGAACTTCTCCTCCTCGAAACCGGCGGCGGCGCGTGCGGCAGCAAAGTAGCGTACAAGCATTCCGGTCAGCCCCCGATGGCACTCATGCTGCGGTCCGGCTGGACGAAGTCCGGGGCGTCCAGTCCCACGTGGTCCATGCCGTGGGCTTTGGGTTTGATCCACATGGCGTCCTGCCACCGGTGCGCCAGCTCGGCGTCGCTCGCACCCGCGCGCAGCAGGCCCAGGAGGTCGTATTCCTCGCGCGAGAACAGGCAACTCATGATCTTGCCTTCGGCGGTGATCCTGGTGCGCCGGCAGTCGGAGCAGAAGGGCTCGGTGACGGAGGCGATAATCCCCACCGTTCCCAGCACGGGACCCTCCGGATCAGGAGAACCTGCCGCCCGCCGTCGTACTTCAAAGCGCTCCGCAGGGGCGCCGTCGCGTTCCCGCGGATCGGGACTGAGGACGAAGTCCCGGGACAGCAGCCCGCGGATCTCGGCGGCGGTCATCATGTTGCGGCGCGTCCAGCCGTGGTCGGCGTCGAGGGGCATCTGCTCGATGAACCGCAATTCGTACCCGCGCTCCAGGGCCCAGGCCAGCAGTTGCGGCGACTCGGCATCGTTGATCCCGCGCATCAGGACAGCGTTCAGCTTGACCGGTCCCAGCCCGGCAGCCCACGCGGCGTCAACACCGGCGAGGACCTGGTTCAGGAAGGGACGGCGGGTCAGCTTGGTGAACGTTTCCTCGTGCAGGGAATCAAGTGAGACGTTGATGCGCGTCAGCCCGGCATCCTTGAGCGCGGCCGCCTTTTTCGCCAGGCCAACGGCGTTGGTGGTCATGGAGATCGGAAGGTCCGGATGGTTGCGCCGCAGGGCTGCGATGATGTCCACCAGGTCGTGCCGGACCAGCGGCTCGCCGCCCGTCAGCCGCAGCTCCCGGACGCCCAGCTGATCCACGCCCACCTTGACGATCCGCACGATCTCTTCAGCGGACATGACTGCCTGCTTGGCCAACCACTCGAGGCCTTCGGCAGGCATGCAGTAGGTGCAGCGGAGGTTGCATTTGTCGGTCAGGGACAGCCTCATGTCCGTGGCGCGGCGGCCGTATCGGTCCGCCAGGCCGGCCGGTGCATCCGCGGGCCTGGCACGGGGAACGCCCGGCAGGGCCGATGCTGCTTCCTCCCGCGGCTGGGGCATGCCTAGCTGGACACTCATGAATTCAGGCTACGCCACCTTGAGCGGCACATCACACCCTGACCGGCCCGGCGTCACCCGGGTGCCACGAACCTATGCTGGGAGTTGTGAACAGTTCCGGGCACAGGTACGGGGCGGACGACGACGGCGGCGGCCTTCAGGGGCGGCCGGAACGTTCCGTCCGGCAACCGGGAGTCCCGCGCGCTAGGGTGCGGGACACAAGGGGGCGTTGGGCCGCTGCCGCCGGGATGGTGGCCGTCGCCGGCGGGGTCGCCGCGGGGGAGTTGCTGGCAGGATTCGCCAGCCCGTCCCTGTCCCCGTTGACCGGCGTCGGCGGAGTGGTGATCGATGCCGTTCCTCCCGGTGTGAAGGACTGGGCCATCTCCCTTTTCGGTACGGCCGATAAGGCTGCCCTGCTGACGGGCATGGCGCTGGTCATCGCCGGGCTGGCGGCACTGGCCGGAGTGCTTGAGTTCCGGAGGCGGTTCACTGGGGCCGTCCTGGCGGGCATCTTCGGCCTCGCCGGGGCTGCCGCAGTCCTGACGCGTTCCCAAGCGGCCCCGGTCGCACTCCTGCTTCCGCTTCTGGCCGCGGGTGCCGCCGTCGTGCTGTTGCGGCTCCTGGTGGGCAAGCTCGCGGCGTGGCAGTCAGCGGCCTCAACCCGCGACGGCGAAAGGACAGCAGATCCCACACCATCCCGGTCCCGCCGCAGCTTCCTCCAGGCCCTCGCCGGCACCGCGGCTTTGGCCGCCGTTGCCGGGGCCGTGGCGGGTATCTGGCGCGGTGCCGCCAACGCGGTCAGCGAAGCCAGGGCCCGCATCACCCTTCCAACGCCGGCATCTCCGGCGCCGCCAATCCCGGCGGCCGCGGAGTCCGGCGTGGCGGGAATGCCGCCGCTGGTCACGCCAAACCGTGACTTCTACCGGATCGATACAGCCCTCACCGTCCCGGCGGTCAACCCGGATACCTGGCTGCTCAAAGTCACCGGCATGGTGGCCCCGGGAGGTCCAGCTCTCCTTCGCGGACCTGATGGCCAAACCCCTGACCGAACGCCACATCACCATCGCCTGCGTCTCCAACAACGTGGGCGGCGACCTGATCGGCAACGCCCGCTGGCTGGGCTGGCCGGTCAGGGACCTGCTGGCACTGGCAGGACCGCAGCCGGGATCCGACATGGTGCTCTCGCGCAGCACCGACGGCTGGACCGCCGGAACGCCCCTGGAGGTGCTGACGGATAACCGGGATGCCCTGCTGGCCGTCGGCATGAACGGTGAACCACTGCCGCTGGAGCACGGCTTCCCCGTCCGGTTGGTTGTCCCCGGCCTTTACGGTTATGTTTCGGCAACCAAGTGGCTGACGGAACTCAAGGTCACCAGGTTTGCCGACGACGCCGGGTACTGGACCCCGCGGGGCTGGTCCGAGCGCGGACCCATCAAGACGTCGTCGCGGATCGACGTGCCGCGCAGCGGGCGCCCGGTCAGCCCGGGAACCGTTGTATTTGCCGGCGTCGCCTGGGCCCAGCACACCGGCATCGGGAAGGTGGAAGTGCGGCTCAACCGGGGGCCCTGGCGGGAAGCCGAGCTGGCGCCCGGCATCTCCGCCGACACTTGGTACCAGTGGAAGCTGACCGTCGACCTCACACCGGGGCAGTACGAAATCCAGGTCCGCGCGACCGACATGAACGGCCGGCCCCAGGATGAAACATCACGGCCGCCCGCGCCTGACGGGGCCACCGGATTCCACACGGTTAGAGTGGACGTGAAATCCTGACGGCCGCGACCAAAGGCGTACCCATGACCACTGCGCATCACGCCCCTGCGGGCAAGGCCCACAACGCCCGCTCCGTCGCCGCGCATCTGGCCGCAGTCACTGACCTCCTCGCCCCGCTGGCGGTAGAATCCCGCACTGAAGTTGTTCCCCTGCCTGATGCCCTGGGCCGGGCGCTGGTGCACGGACTCCTTGCTCCGCTCAGCCTTCCCCCCTTCGCCAACTCCCAGATGGACGGGTATGCCGTCCGTTCCGCGGACATCCCCGACGGCGGCGCTGAGCTGCGCATCATGCCTCCCATTCCCGCCGGGTCGAGCCCGCAGCCGCTTGGGCCGGGGGCTGCGGCGCCCATCATGACAGGTGCGATGATCCCGGCGGGGGCTGACGCCGTCGTACCTATTGAAAAATCGGTGCCTGACCACTTCCTTCCGGAGCAGGACGGCACTGTTGTGACGCTGCCTGCCACCGCCCCGGGAACGTACGTGCGCGCCGCCGGCAGCGACATTGCGGCAGGGGAGCGGGCGCTCGCCGCCAGAACCTGCCTGGGGCCGGCGCAACTGGGACTGCTCGCCGCCCTTGGCATAACGGAGGTGGAGGTGTACCGGGCGGTGACCGTCCTGCTCGTCACCACCGGGGACGAGGTAGTTGAACCGGGCCGGCCCCTGCCGGAGGGCAAGATCTACGACTCCAACGGAACCCTCCTGGAAGCGGCAATGACGCAGGCAGGGCTTCGCGTCCGCCGCGCCGGGATCTCCAACGACAACCCTGCGGAACTCCAGGCGCTACTGCGGACGGAAGGCCGGGACGCGGACCTGATCGTCACGACCGGCGGGGTCAGCAAGGGAGCCTACGAGGTGGTGCGGCAGGCCATGGCGGAACAACCGGTCGACTTCCTTCACGTCGCAATGCAGCCCGGTGGCCCCCAGGGAATCGGAACGTTCGACGGCGTCCCCTTCCTTGGGTTTCCCGGCAATCCTGTCAGCTGCCTGGTGTCCTTCGAGATGTTCCTCCGGCCCGCCCTGTCGACCTTGCTCGGGGCACCGGCGGCCCGGCTGCCCCTGCGCGCCCGCCTTGACCTTGAAGGGCAAGCCCAGCAACTCAGGTCCCCCGGGCCCAAACACCAGGTCCGGCGGGGCAGCCTGCAGCCGGACGGGACGGTACGGCTGGAAGGCGGCGAGAGCTCGCACCTGATGCACGCGCTGGCAGGTTCGAACGTCCTGGTCCACGTTCCTGCCGGCGTAACGGAACTCGCTGCCGGGGACGAGGTGGAAGTATGGATGCTGTGAACGCAGAACAGACCCCCGCCCTGACGCACCTGCGCCAGGACGGCAGCGCCCAGATGGTGGATGTTTCCGCCAAGGCAGAGACCACCCGGGAGGCGACGGCCACCGCCACGGTCCGGACCACCGCCGAAGTGATGCAGCTCCTGGGCACCGGCGGGCTCCCGAAGGGGGATGCACTGGCCGTTGCCCGCGTGGCCGGCATCATGGCCGCCAAGAAGACCCCGGACCTGATTCCGCTCTGCCATCCGCTGCCGCTGTCCAAGGTGACGGTCGACTTCGACCTTGGTCCGGCGGCCGTCACCATCAGCTCCACGGTGAAAACCCGCGGCGTCACCGGGGTGGAAATGGAGGCCCTGACGGCGGCCTCCGTGGCGGCGCTGAGCGTTTACGACATGATCAAGGCCGTGGACAAGCACGCGGTCCTGACGGATATCAAGGTGCTGGCCAAGAGCGGCGGCAAGAGCGGAGACTGGGCACTGTGACCACACCTTTCAGCGCGGCCGCCCCACATGTGCACGGCGAGGTACAGGGGCGGAAGGCCGGCGTCGTCGTTGCCTCCACCCGTGCGGCCGCCGGCATTTACGAAGACGAAACCGGCCCCGTGATTACAGACTGGCTCGCCGAGCATGGCTTTGACGTGTTCCCGGCCATGGTGGTCCCCGACGGTGACCCGGCAGGTGCCGCCATCAGGGCGCTCCTCACCCAGCACCCCGCCGTCATCATCACCAGCGGCGGCACCGGGCTAAGCCCCGACGACCGCACGCCGGATGTCACCCTGCCGCTCCTGGACCGGGAGATCCCCGGGATCATGGAGGCGATCAGGAGGGCGGGCGCTGCCAAAACCCCGCTCGCGTCCCTGAGCCGGGGTTACGCCGGCGCCGCAGGGCACACGTTCATCGTGAACCTGCCCGGTTCACCCAAGGGCGTCATGGACGGGCTCACCGTCCTGGACCCGCTGATCGGGCACCTCTGCGACCAGTTGGAAGGCGGACATGGGCACTGAAGCATTCGAAGTAGTAAGGGCAGTCCTGAGCCCGGACCCCATCTCTGTGGACCAGGCCATAGCGGCGGTGGAAAGCGACACCGCGGGCGCGGTGGTCAGCTTCAGCGGCGTGGTGCGCAACCACGACGGCGGCAAGGCTGTCCAGCGCCTCAGCTACAGCGCGCATCCCACGGCACACCAGGTGATGGCCGACGTCGTCGCCCGCCTTGTTGCCGAACAGGACCCGGAAGGGGATGCCGGGGCTGAACAGCCTGTCCGCATCTGGGCAGCACATCGCATCGGCATGCTGGAAATCGGCGACCCCGCGCTGGTGTGCGCCGTGTCCGCCGCGCACCGCGGCCAGGCCTTCGCCGTCTGCTCCGAACTCGTGGACCGCATCAAGGAACAGGTGCCCATTTGGAAGGAACAGTTCTTCTCCGACGGCACCGTGGAATGGGTAGGCGCAGGCGGCTGACCCACCGCGAGGTAACGCATGCCGCCCGGTTCCTGCACCAACCACCGCCGCCGGTAGGGTTAATGCCATGACCGAACAACACTCCGTTCCCAAGCTGGTGGCCGTCCTCGGCGCCACTGGACGCATGGGCGCCGAGGCCGTCAAGGCTATCGACGCCGCTCCCGACATGAAGCTCGTCGCAGCCCTCGGACGGGGTGACTCGCTGGAACAGCTGACCACCTCTGGTGCCCAGTACCTGGTGGACCTCACGGTCCCCGAAAGCACCGAAGCGAACGTCCGCTTCGCCGTCGAGCACGGAATCCACGCCGTGGTGGGCACCACCGGTTGGGACGCGGAACGCCTGTCCGCACTGGAATCCCTGCTGGCCGAGCACCCGGAGACGGGCGTCCTGATCGCGCCGAACTTCGCCCTCGGCTCCGTGCTGGCCTCCGCGTTCGCCGCGAAGGCGTCCAAGTACTTCGAATCGGTGGAGATCATCGAACTGCACCACCCGGACAAGGTGGATGCCCCTTCCGGCACCGCCGTCCGCACCGCACAGCTCATCGCTGCGGAACGTGCTGCTGCACAGGTGCCGCCCAGCCCCGATGCCACCACCAGTGAACGCGCCGGCGCACGCGGCTGCGAAGTGGATGGCGTCCGCGTGCACAGCGTCCGGCTCCGCGGGCTCGTGGCACACCAGGAAGTGCTCCTGGGAGGTCCCGGTGAGCAGCTGACCCTCCGCCACGACTCCTTTGACCGTGCTTCCTTCATGCCGGGCGTGCTCCTGGGTGTGCGCAACGTTGCTGCACACCCCGGCCTCACCGTTGGCCTGGACGGTTACCTGGACCTGGGGCTTTAGGCCGTGAACGGGCTGGCAGCCGGCTTCCGGAAGAACCGCACCAAGATCTGGGTGGCAGCGGTAACGCTGTTGCTGGTGTTCTACCTGGTGGTGTCCTTCCAGCGCTCACTCCTGCTCCTGTCGGACAGCAACCTGACCGCCAAGGCCATCGGCGCCGCCTACCTGGTGCTGCCCATTGTTGGCGCCTGGGCCCTGATCCGCGAGCTGATGTTCGGTGCCCGCACGGAGCAAATGGCCAAGGTCCTGGAGGCCGAAGGCGGCCTGCCGGTGGACGAGCTCCCGCGCACGCCCGGCGGCCGGATTGTCCGGGCGGCTGCAGATGCCGAATTCGAAAAGTACCGGGCCGAGGCTGAGGCCGCTCCCGACGACTGGCGTTCATGGTTCCGGCTGAGCTGCGCCTACGATGCCGCCGGAGACCGCAAGCGTGCCCGGGCGTCCATGCGCGACGCCGTGAAGCTTTTCACCGCCGCGTCCTAGCTCGCAGGGCAGCCCTGCCCAACTGCCGTAATCGGCATTGCCGCCGCGATGGGCATTTCTGCCCATCGCGGTCTTTTGCCGTCCACGGTAGGTTGACTTAGTAAACACTCTTTAGCTTTGGGGGAAAGCATGAGGTTGGCCGCTGCCGTTGGCACTGTCCGCGCCACTGGGCTGCAGCATCTCCGGCCCGGCCCCCAACATCCCCACCCCTGTACTCCACACGCCGTCATTCCGCGTGCCCGGATGCCGGCGCAGCGCTGCACCCTTACCACCGCATGCCTCATCACCGCACCCTGATCACCGCCCCCTCGTCACCGCACAGAAGGACCACCAATGAGCCACCCGAATTACCCCCACCCGCAGCAGAACGGGCCGGCGGCGCCGCCCATTCCGCCGCCGTCATCCTTTGGCGCGCAGCCCGCTTTCGAGGGGCAGCATCCGGCAGGTCCGCAGGGGGAATACCAGCCCGGGTCCTACGGCCAAGGGCCCTACCCGGATGCGCCGCGGAAGTCCTTCATGGTCACGTGGCTCCTTTCCCTCCTGCTGGGCACGTTTGGTGTGGACCGCTTCTACCTGGGCAAGATCGGCTCCGGCGTGGCGAAGCTGCTCACGGCCGGCGGTGCGGGTATCTGGGCGATTGTGGACCTGATCATGACCCTGACGGGAAACACCCGGGACAAGGACGGCCGTCCACTGGAGGGCTACCAGGAAAACAAGAAGAAGGCGTGGATCATCACTGCCGTCGTCTGGCTGATCAGCATTATCACCGGGATTTTGTTGACTATCACGTCCATCGCCATGGTTGGTGCGGCCATCGACGCCCGGAAGGTTCCCGTGGCACCTGAACTTCCTTCGGCCTCCCAGGCCGCGCCTGCCCCCTCCGGCGGAAGCCCGACCGGCGGCAGCGCGGCCGGAGCGAACTCCATGGTGGCCACCGTGTCCGAAGGCAACACCGCGAAAGTCAGCGTTCTCGACTCCATTTACACGGACAAGATTCCCGGCATGGACTACATGGAGCCAAAGAACGGCGGTTTCCTTGCGGTGGAGGTTTCCTGGGAGACGCAAACCGGCACCAGCTTCTCCAGCCCCTCCAACTTCACGGTCCTTGATGCCGACGGCAAAGAGGGCGAGCAGGTGTACCTGGATGAGAAGCTGGGGCCCTTGCCCAGCGATGAGGTAAGCGCCGGTGATGCCCGCCAGGGGATCATTGCCTTCGACGTCAAAAAGGGTCCGGTCCAGGTTGTGGTATTCGATGACTACGGCGACAAAGCGGCCACCTTCACCCTGACTGCCCAGTAGCCGGACAACCCCCGTTAGGGGTTGAAAAAGGAACCCGCGACCCCATCACCGAATGGGCGCGGGTTCCTTGGAGTTAACTGGAAAACCCGGCCGATATGTGGAAGCCAGTCTTTCGATGGCTGCCGGTCAGTACAGGGCTTTGAGGCCGCCCCGGCCCACCCGGCTCGCCGCGTGGGCCACCCATTCCAGCGGACCGCGCCACCCCAGCACGGCGAACACCATGCCGATGATGACGGCGGCCGCTGCATGGGCAAAGTACATGCCGTCCTCGGTCCAGCCCACGGGCAGGGGCTGGAGGTAGAAGCCGGATATCACCCAGACGTGCACCGTGTACAAGGTCAGCGTCATGGCGCCTGCTCCCCGCAACGGCAGCAGCAGGTCCAGGTCCACCCACTCGGCCAGCCGCCCCAGAAGCAGGCATGCCCCGATAGCCGCCGCCGCCACCGCTGAGGTGTGCAGCAGGTCAAGCGTGGTACCGGAGTGCGGTGCGGCCGACGCGAGCCACCACCACGAGCCCTCCTGCGGCAGTCCTGCCAGGTTGACCTGCAGCACGCTCCCCAGCGGGTATCCCGGTGAGTTCAGGACTTTCTCCAGGGCGGCCCGGCCACCCCAATCCTCCATCGCGGCTGTGCCCAGGGTCTTGGCGGCCACGGCCACCACCGTCCCGCCCACCAGCAGCAGGACGGGAACCAGTGCCTTACTGAGGACCAGGCGGCCGATGGCCAGCCCCACCAGCAGGTAGGACAGCCACTGCACCACCGGGTAGTACCCGGTGAAGAACACGTCCGCGAGCAGCCTGGAAGGCGTCCCCAGGTCCTCCCAGTTCGGGTTGTGGCCCAGCTTCAGGGGCGGCTCGGGGGCAAGGAGCCAGGGCCGCAGCAGATAGGCCAGCATCGGCGACGCCAGGATCCAGCCGGCGGCCCACGCACACAGTCGCTTCACGCCGAGTCCCAGGAAAGGCAGGATGCACAGGAAAAGGGCGGCGTAATGGACCAGGATGATGGCCACGTTCACTTCCAGGCTGCCCAGGGTAAGCCCGACGGCGGCAATCACCAGGGCGCGCAGCGCCACTCCACGCCGGGCGCCGGAGAGTTCGGCGCCCTCCAGGGGCTTGTCCCTGCCCGTGGAGAGGGCAAGCCCGACGCCGGCCAGGACGGCGAAGAGCGCCGCGGCCCGCCCCGAGAACGTGAGGCCGATCCAGGTTGGGGTGAGGCTGGCGTTCGATTCGAACGTCGGCAGCAGGTGCGTGGCCATCATGCCCAACAGGGCCAGGCCGCGGGCGGCGTCGATGCCCCGAAGGCGCCCCGGTTGTTGCCCGCCTGGGGTCTTCCGGGACCGGGTGGCCGGGGTTCGGGACGTCATGACCAGATCGTCTCACATGCACTGGCGGCGTTGCTGTCAAGCAGGCAACCACGGGGGAAGGGGAGCGCGGCAGTGCAGTGACCCTCTTGTTTTCGAATATATGTTCGAATAGCATGGCTGCATGAAGACGCCATCTACCGGAACCCCTTCGCCACGGGGATCCGACCAGCCGGGAAACCTGCACTCCGGAAAGCTGCAGTCAGGGAACTTTCGGGCCGGTCAATTACCGGCAGATTTCCGCCCTGCGGGCCCTTCGGTGGACGGCACTGGAGCGGACGGCGGGCTGCTGAGGGCAATGAGCCCCGGAGTGGTGGACTATCTCTTCCGCCAGCTCGTCTCAGGTCGTCCCGCCGAGGACGTCCAATGGGAGCGGGAGGGCATCAGCCTCGCGGCCCAGCCAGAGGGGGCCGAGCTGGCCCGGCGGCTGGCGGAAACCGACATCGATGCGCTGACGCCAACGGAGCTGTTCCACTATGTACGCGCTGCGCAACGGCTCGAGTCCTGGGCTGAGGACCTTCGGCAGGCCGCCGTCGGACGCTATTGCCACGCCGGAACAAACGCGCCCCGGCCCGGCGGGCACCGTATTTGACGCTCGTCACGCCCGTGGCATTGTCCTAACCAGCCGGGGACAGGGTAACGTTTTTTCCATGGCTGACTCTTCCGCGCACATCCCTGCCCTCGGTACCCTCCTGACCGCCATGGTCACGCCGTTCACCAAGGACGGCGCAGTGGATTACGACCAGGCGGCAGCGCTGGCCAGCAAGCTGGTCGACGACGGCTGCGACGGGCTGGTAGTCACGGGAACCACGGGGGAAACCTCCACACTGACGGACGAAGAGAACCTCGGCATGTTCCGCGCCGTCAAAGACGCCGTAGGCGGCCGGGCGGCAATCATTGCCGGTACCGGCACCAACGACACCGCGCACTCGGTCCACCTTTCCCAGCAGGCGGCAGCCCTCGGCGTCGACGGCCTCCTCCTGGTGACCCCTTACTACAACAAGCCCAGCCAGGCAGGTGTCCGCGCCCACTTCGAGACCATCGCGTCCGCCGTGGACGTACCCGTCATGCTCTACGACATCCCCGGCCGGTCCTCCATCCCCATCGAACCGGACACCGTGATCCGGCTGGCGCAGCACCCCAACATCGTCGCTGTGAAGGACGCCAAGGCGGATTTTGTTGCCGCCACCCGCGTCATGGCGGAAACGGACCTCCTGTTCTACTCGGGCGATGACGGACTGACACTTCCTTGGATGGCCCTGGGCGCCGTCGGCCTGGTGGGCGTCACCACCCATGTCGCCACCCGCCGCTTCCGCGAACTGATCGACGCCGTCAACGCCAACGACCTCGGGACCGCCCGCAAGATCAACTTCGAGCTGCAGCCCGTGGTCCGCGCCACCATGACCCGCGTCCAGGGCGCTGTGGCGGCCAAACAGATTCTTAAATGGCAGGGAGTCCTGCCCAACTCGATTGTCCGTTTGCCCCTCGTGGAGCCGGACGAAACCGAGATCGAAACCATCCGCGGGGATTTGGCGGAAGCGGGGCTGGTCTTCTCCTGAGGCTAAGACCGGCACCCTTCCGCCTGGAAAGAAGTGCACTATGACCCAAACTGCCCTTACCGGCCTTGTCACCCCTCCGCGCCTGCCCCAGGGCACGCTGCGAATCGTCCCGCTTGGCGGGCTGGGGGAAATCGGCCGGAACATGGCCGTGTTCGAAATCGACGGCAAACTGCTGATCGTGGACTGCGGCGTCCTCTTTCCCGAGGAAACCCAGCCCGGCGTTGACCTGATCCTGCCGGACTTCTCCTACATTGAGGACCGGCTAAACGACGTGGTGGCGGTGGTCCTCACCCACGGCCACGAAGACCACATCGGCGCGGTGCCCTACCTGCTGAAGCTGCGCAACGACATCCCGTTGGTGGGATCGCAGCTGACCCTTGCCCTCATCGAAGCCAAGCTGCAGGAGCACCGCATCAGGCCCTACACGCTGACCGTCGAAGAGGGCCAGGTGGAAAAGTTCGGGCCCTTCGAATGCGAGTTCGTGGCCGTCAACCACTCCATCCCGGACGCTTTGGCCGTGTTCATCCGCACCGCGGGCGGCACCGTCCTGCACACCGGCGACTTCAAGATGGACCAGCTGCCGCTGGATGGCCGCATCACCGACCTCCGGCACTTCGCCAAGCTCGGCGAAGAAGGCGTGGACCTTTTCATGTCCGACTCCACCAACGCGGACGTCCCCGGATTCACCACGGCTGAGAAGGAAATCGGCCCGACCCTGGAGCGGCTTTTCGGCCAAGCCACCAAGCGCATCATCGTGGCCTCCTTTTCCTCCCACGTCCACCGCGTGCAGCAGGTCCTGGACGCGGCCGCCAAGCACAACCGCAAGGTGGCCTTCGTGGGCCGGTCCATGGTCCGCAACATGGCCATCGCCGAAAAACTGGGCTACCTCGACGTTCCCGCCGGACTGATTGTCGACATCAAGAACATCGACAACCTTCCCGACAACCGTGTAGTACTCATGTCCACCGGTTCCCAGGGTGAGCCGATGGCTGCCCTGTCCCGCATGGCAAACGGCGACCACCGGGTGGTGGTGGGCGACGGCGATACCGTCATCCTGGCCTCCAGCCTCATCCCGGGCAATGAGAACGCAGTGTTCCGGATCATCAACGGCCTGCTTAAGCTCGGCGCCGACGTGATCCATAAGGGCAACGCCAAGGTGCACGTCTCCGGCCACGCTGCGGCCGGCGAACTGCTGTACTGCTACAACATCCTCGAGCCGCTGAACGCCATGCCCGTACACGGTGAAACGCGCCACCTGATCGCCAACGGCAAGATTGCCATCGAGTCCGGGGTGCCCGAGGCCAGCGTCATCCTCGCGGACAACGGCAGCGTCATCGACCTGCGCGACCACCAGGCAGACATCGTGGGCCAGGTGGAGGTGGGCTTCGTCTATGTGGACGGCTCCAGCGTGGGCGAGATCACCGATGCCGACCTCAAGGACCGCCGCATCCTGGGTGACGAAGGGTTCATCTCCATCATCACGGTTATCCACCGCGCTACCGGCAAGGTGGTGTCCGGCCCGGAAATCCACGCCCGCGGCGTGGCCGAGGATGATTCCGTCTTCGACGACATCATCCCCAAGATCAACGCGGCCCTGGAGGAAGCAGTACAGAACCACGCCGACCACACCAGCCACCAGCTCCAGCAGGTGGTCCGCAGGGTCGTCGGCACGTGGGTCAACCGGAAGCTCCGCCGCAAGCCCATGATCATCCCCGTGGTGCTCGAAGCCTGAGAGCACCCGCACACTGGCTCCGGCCCGTACTCCCGCTGCAAGCGGGAGTACGGGCCGGAGCTGTTTGACGACAGGGTCCGGGCACCTGCCCGGCCCCGATATCCCCGGAATCACAGCATGCTTCCGGTACCGTGGCTACTATGGCCACACGTACTACTTCCGCGCCCAAAGGTACCGGCAGGGGCAGCTCCGGCAGCAAATCCGGGAGCTCCACCGGCCGCGGAACCGGCTCCACCGCCGGCAAGGCTGGGCGCGGCGGCTCATCCAGCACCGCACGCACCCGCCAGCTTCCCGCCGTCGAACACCACCAGCCCTGGCTGCTGCGGGTGGTGGGTGGAGCCTGGCTGGGAGTTGGGCATCTGGTGGGCGGGGGAGTGCGCCGCATCGGCCATGACGTCAGCGACCTCCCTGCCGAGGAACGCCGCGACGGCGCCGCCCTGTTCAACCTGGCATTGGGCATCTTCATTGCCACCTTCGCCTGGTGGGGCCTGACGGGCTGGTTTCCGGACGCAGTGTACGCCGTGGTGAATGGCACGTTCGGCTGGATCTCCCTGCTGCTTCCGCTCATGCTTTTCGTGTGCGCGTTCCGGCTGTTCCGCCAGCCCTCCGACGGACGGGGCAACAACCGGGTAGGCATCGGCTTCCTGATCATGGCGTTCGCGGGCTGCGGCCTGGCGCACATCCTGGGCGGCCAGCCCACCGTCGCCGACGGCTTCGACGGCCTGCGCAGAGCCGGCGGCATGCTCGGCTTCCTGGCTGCCGCGCCGCTGGCCGCCATCCATCCGGCCGTGCCCGTGCTCCTCTACGGCCTGCTGGCCTTCATTTCGCTGCTGATCCTCACCGCAACCCCGTTCACGGCCATCCCGCGGCGCCTTCGGGGAGCGTACGAACACCTCATGGGCATCGACCTGATGGACCAGGAAAACCCCGGCGACACGCACGACCGCAGCTACCTGGAACGGACGCGGCCTCCGGCCCCGAAGAAAAAGAAGCGCAGGCTTTTTGGCAAGGATGAGGAGTCCGACGCCGGCCTTGAGGGCTACGTGGGCGACGAGGCCTTTGAACATGCCGTCATTGACGACGACGAGCCGGAAACTGCCCGCCCGGCGCCCGGCGTGCGGCGGCCCACCCAGGCGGAAATCGCCGTCGAGAAGATCAAGGCAGCCCAGGGCCTGGGCGCCGGGGCGCCGGCGGCGCCCGCTTCTCCGGCGGAGAACGCCACGGAGGCCATCCCGCTGGTCATCCCCGGCGCCGCTGCCCCCGGCAAGGCTGCCGCCGCGCCCACCGTGCCTTCCAACCCTGTTGCGCCGGCGCCGCCGCCCGTGCCGATCCCGCAGCGCACCGAGCAGCTCTCCCTCGCGGGCGACGTCACGTACACCCTCCCGGCCTCGGACTTCCTGACGCCAGGTTCCATCCCCAAGGAGCGCACCGAAGCCAACGACGCCGTCGTTGCTGCCCTGACCGACACCCTGACGCAGTTCAACGTCGACGCTACGGTCACGGGATTCAGCCGCGGCCCCACCGTCACCCGGTACGAGATCGAGCTCTCGCCCGGCACCAAGGTGGAGCGCGTCACGGCGCTATCCAAGAACATCTCCTACGCCGTGGCGTCCAGCGATGTCCGGATCCTCAGCCCGATTCCCGGCAAATCGGCCATCGGCATCGAGATCCCCAACACGGACCGCGAAACCGTCTCGCTCGGCGATGTGCTCCGCAGCCAGAACGCCCGCCGCACGGACCACCCGATGGTGATGGGCGTGGGCAAGGACGTGGAGGGCGGCTACGTGGTGGCCAACCTGGCCAAGATGCCGCACCTCCTGGTGGCCGGTGCCACCGGTGCCGGTAAGTCTTCCTTCGTGAACTCGATGATCACCTCCATCCTCATGCGGGCCACGCCGGATGAGGTCCGCATGGTCATGGTGGACCCCAAGCGCGTGGAACTGACTGCCTACGAAGGCGTCCCGCACCTGATCACGCCCATCATCACCAATCCCAAGAAGGCTGCCGAGGCACTGCAGTGGGTGGTCCGGGAGATGGACGCCCGCTACGACGACCTCGCCAACTATGGCTTCAAGCACATCGACGACTTCAACAAGGCGGTGCGTGCCGGGAAGGTCCAGCCGCCGGTGGACTCCAAGCGCGTCATTCGGCCGTACCCGTACCTGCTGGTCATCGTGGACGAACTCGCGGACCTCATGATGGTGGCCCCGCGCGACGTCGAGGACTCGATCGTCCGCATCACCCAGCTGGCCCGTGCCGCCGGCATCCACCTGGTGCTGGCGACCCAGCGTCCGTCCGTGGACGTGGTCACCGGCCTCATCAAGGCCAACGTGCCGTCCCGCATGGCGTTCGCTACGTCCTCCGTAACGGACTCCCGCGTGGTCCTTGACCAGCCGGGCGCCGAGAAGCTCATCGGCCAGGGTGACGCGCTCTTCCTGCCCATGGGCGCCTCCAAGGCAATGCGCGTCCAGGGCGCCTGGGTCACCGAGTCGGAGATCCACAAGGTGGTGGAGCACGTCAAGGGACAGCTCCAGGCCGTCTACCGGGACGACGTCGCCCCCGAGGCGGAAAAGAAGCAGATCGACGACGACATCGGGGACGACCTCGAGGTGCTGCTGCAGGCCACCGAACTCGTAGTCACCACGCAGTTCGGCTCCACCTCCATGCTGCAGCGCAAGCTGCGTGTCGGCTTCGCCAAGGCCGGCCGCCTCATGGACCTGCTCGAATCCAGGGGCGTGGTGGGTCCCTCCGAGGGGTCCAAGGCACGCGACGTGCTGGTCAAACCGGACGACCTCGCTGCCGTCCTGGCCGCCATGAAGGGCCAGGAGGCGCCGGCCACGGCGGACTCCCAGACCGCCGCGCTGAGCGACAACGCCAACGCCAACATTGCCCAGGGCGGCTACGCCGAAGACCTGGTGGCTGCGGACCTGGACAACAGGAAACAGAGCGTCGAATATTACGACGGCTCCGACTCCGCGCCAGGCGGGTACGGCGATGACGAGGACGGGTCCGAAGACGCATGGTCCCTCACCGGGCGTTAGCCCGGTAGCCTAGAAACGTGACTAGCACCGATGCAACCGCCGCCGGCCCAGGCCGTGCCGGGGTCTGGAACCTACCCAACGTCCTGACCATGATCCGCATCGCGCTGGTCCCGTTTTTCGTGTGGTTCCTCATAGCGGACGCCCCCGGGCTGCACAGCGAATCCGGGCCGTGGCGCTGGGCGGCGGTCGCAGCGTTCGCCGTCGCCATCTACACGGACAAGCTCGACGGCGACATCGCCAGGAGCCGTAACCTGGTCACCGACTTCGGCAAGATCGCCGACCCCATCGCCGACAAGCTCCTCACCGGTTCCGCGCTGGTGATGCTGTCCCTGCTGGGGGAGTTGCCCTGGTGGGCCACCCTTGTGATCCTGGTCCGGGAATGGGGCATCACAGCGCTGCGTTTCTTCGTGATCCGGTACGGCGTCATCCCTGCCTCCCGCGGCGGCAAGCTCAAGACCGTGGTGCAGACGGCGGCGATCTTCCTGTACCTCCTGCCGTTCGGACCGTTCGCACCGTGGATGTCGTGGGTTGCGTTCGCGGTCATGATGGCGGCCGTAGCCATCACACTGTGGACCGGCGTCGAATATGTCGTGGAGGCCCTGCGCCTCCGTGCGAAGGGCAAACGCCAGGCCGGGACCGTGCAGGGGCAGGAGCAGGCATGAGCAATCTTCACCATCTGGCCGGGGAGGCCGTCCGCCAGGCGCTTGAGTCCGGGCGGACCGTCGCTACGGCCGAATCGCTGACGGCGGGCATGGTGTCAGCGGTTCTCGCCGACACGCCCGGAGCATCCGGAATGTTGCAGGGCGGGGTGGTTGCCTACCAAAACTCCGTGAAGGACAAGGTGCTGCATGTCCCCGCCGATCTGCTGGCCCGCGTAGGGTCCGTTGACCCGGATGTCGCCCGCGCCATGGCAGCCGGGGCACGCACCGAACTCGGCGCCGACGTCGGACTTTCCACCACAGGGGTGGCAGGCCCCGATGCCCACGACGGCAAGCCGGTGGGGCGGGTTTACATCGGGATCTCCACCGCGGCTGGAACCTCGGCCTTCGAGTATTCCTTCACCGGCAGCAGGCCGGACATCCGCGCCGCTGCATGCGCCGCCGCCCTGGAAAGGCTTCTGGAGACACTGTCCGACTGAGGGCCTGGCCGCCTAAGTTACCGGGCGTAAAGTTGCCGGGAACAAAAGCCGGTACCGATTAGTTATTACATTGTGTCGCTTCCGGAGAGCGGAGGCGCCTAGGATGAAATGACCAAGACGGTCCGCCAGGCGGTGGACCTGACCAATGAGGGAGCAAGGCGATACAGATGGTAAAGCAGCCCGTATCCGTAAACGGCGTTGTCCGCTGGAAGGATGTGGGCCTCGCCGAACAGGCTAAGAGCGAACAGAAGGAGCGCAAGATGGTAGTACTTCGTCACGAAATCGGTGATGTCCTGCGCGATGTCCGCCAGCGTCAGGGGCGTACGCTCCGTGAAGTTTCGCACAGCGCCCGCGTCTCCCTGGGATACCTCAGTGAAGTGGAGCGCGGCCAGAAGGAAGCATCGTCAGAGCTCCTGTCCTCGATTTGTTCGGCGCTGGATGTTCCGCTGTCGAGCATGCTCCGCGAGGTCAGTGACCGTGTGGCAGTAGCCGAAGGCGTCGCCGTTCCGGACACCGTCCCACAGGAATTCTCCCAGCGTTACGGCCGTGACCTCGAGCGCGACCTCAGCACTGAACTGAACGACGAACTCTCCACGGGCCTCTTCTCCGGCGCCCGCTAAAGGCAGCCGGCGCCCGCAAGGGTCCGACGAACAGCAGGAAGCCCCCGGCCAGGCCGGGGGCTTCCTGCTGTCTCTTTTGGTTGTCATCTTCGGCTATTGGTCCTGGGCCGATGCTGCGCCAGCGGCTTCCCCGGGAAACCCATCACGCTCATATGTGGAGTTCAACTTGGCCATGTAGCGGCCGAGTTCCTGCAGGTCCTCCACCGGCCACTCGCGCAGCCGCTCCTGGAAGACCTGGCGCCGGGCGTCCTGGACCTGGTGCATTTTCTCCTCGCCCTTTGGCGTCAGGCGGATGGATTGTGCCCTGCGGTCCAGCGGGTCAGCCTCCTTGGACACCAGCCCCAGGCTTTCCAGGAACGCGATCTGCCGGCTGACTGAAGGCTTGCCCACCCCGATGTTCATGGCAAGCTCGGTGAGCCGGATGGGTCCCTCCCTCCGAATCACCGTCAGCAGCCCGTAGGCGGCAGGCTCCATATCCGGATGTACTTCGCGTGAAAGCTGGTTGGAAATGGCCCGGGCACGCCGCCAAAACAGGCTGATCTGGTGCTCAACATTCTGCAGCGCGGTGTCGGCGGCTTCTTCGCCTTCGTCGTGCCGTGGCGGGACATCCGGGGAGGTGCTCATGCCAATAATTCTATGGTCCACAATCATGAGAGGATTTACCGATGCGAATCAGCGAGTACTGGCGTCTCATGGATGACGAGTTCGGCGCGGGCTACTCCCGCGTGCTGAGCAGCACCCTGGTCCTTGCCGGGGTAGGCGGGCGCACCGCCGACCAAGCCCTCGCTGCCGGCGTGGAGCCCCGGAAGGTCTGGCTTGCCGTCTGCGACGTCCAGGACGTACCGGCAGAACGCCGGCTGGGACGGGACATCGCCCCGCGCCGGGACTAGCCCCAGTCCGGCCGGACACGCCGCAGAGGTTGCACTCTTCGAATACCTGTTCGGATAACGCTATGCTTTTTCTATTGGGTTTATCCACATAGCCGTCGTCCTCCGGCCGGAATGTCAGTGGTTCCCCTTAGCGTCAGAGATGACCAATAAATCGGCCGCGAAGGCCACCATCGAGAAAGCATTAGAGGTGTCAACCATGGCGGCAGCCCCGGATCGTGCAAAAGCGCTGGAAGCAGCGCTTGCCCAGATTGACAAGCAGTTCGGCAAGGGCTCGGTCATGCGCCTGGGCGACGAAGTCCGTGCCCCGATCGAAGTCATCCCCACCGGCTCCATCGCACTGGACGTCGCCCTTGGCATTGGCGGGCTCCCGCGCGGCCGCGTCATCGAGATCTACGGACCTGAGTCTTCCGGTAAGACCACCGTCGCCCTGCACGCCGTGGCAAATGCGCAGCGCGCCGGCGGCATCGCGGCCTTCATCGACGCCGAACACGCCCTGGATCCTGACTACGCCGCCAAACTCGGAGTGGACACGGACGCCCTCCTCGTCTCCCAGCCGGACACCGGTGAACAGGCCCTGGAAATCATGGACATGCTGGTGGGCTCCGGATCGCTGGACGTCATCGTCATCGACTCCGTTGCCGCCCTGGTGCCGCGCGCCGAAATCGAAGGCGACATGGGCGACAGCCACGTAGGCCTCCAGGCACGCCTCATGAGCCAGGCCCTGCGTAAGATCACCGGCCGCCTGAGCCAGACCAAGACCACCGCCATCTTCATCAACCAGTTGCGTGAAAAGATCGGCGTCTTCTTCGGTTCCCCCGAAACCACTACCGGTGGTAAAGCCCTGAAGTTCTACGCTTCGATCCGTATCGACGTCCGCCGGATCCAGACCCTCAAGGAAGGCGCCGATTCCGTCGGCAACCGGACCAAGGCCAAGATCGTCAAGAACAAGATGGCCCCGCCGTTCAAGGTTGCGGAGTTCGACATCATCTACGGCCAGGGCATCTCCCGCGAGGGCGGCATCATCGACATGGGCGTGGAGCACGGCATCATCAAGAAGTCCGGCTCCTGGTTCACCTATGACGGCGACCAGCTGGGCCAGGGCATGGAGAACTCGCGCCGGTTCCTGCGCGATAATCCTGAGCTCGCCGCCGAGCTCGAACGCCTCATCAAGGAGAAGCTCGGTGTCGGGGTCAAGCCCGCCGAAGACGACTCCAAGGATGCACCGAAGCTGAAAGCCGTCGACGGGTTCTAGCCCTTGGGTGGATCACGCTCACGGCGGTCCTCGTCCGGCGGCCCGTTGCCTGGGCCGCCGGACGACTTCGAGGTCCCTGAGGACCCGCAGTCCATTGACGCCGAACCGGACCCCTTCTCTGTCGCACAGGCCATCGTGTACCGGCAGCTCACTGCGGCGCCCAAGAGCAGGCTGCAGCTCGCCCGGAAACTGGCAGAACGCAATATCCCCGAGCATATTGCCGAAGCGGTGCTGGACAAGTTCCAGGAAGTGCGCCTGATCAACGATGCCGAATTTGCGGACATGTGGGTCAGGAGCCGATCCCAGTCCCGCAAGCTGGCCAAGGGTGCGCTGCGGCGCGAACTCGCGGAGAAAGGCATCGACCAGGAAACCGCGGCCTCGGCCCTGGAACAACTGACTGACGATGACGAGGAAGCCGCGGCCCGTGCCTTGGTTGAGCGCAAGCTCCGGCCCGGAACGGACGCCTCCGGCCCGGGGGAGCGGGACAAGGCGGTCCGGCGGCTGGCCTCCATGCTGGCCAGAAAGGGATACCAGCCGTCCCAGGCGTTCCGGATCGTCAACGAGGTCCTCGATGCGCGGAAGGAAGCCGACGAAGGTCCGGTCCAAAGCCGGTACCCTTAACGGGTGAGTTTGACCATTCCTTCCCCCCAGCCCGGCGCCGCCCCTTCCGTCGACGCCGGGGCCGTTCCGCAGGCCGCAGCCCTGCAGCCACGCACCTACCAGGTCCGCACCTTCGGCTGCCAAATGAACGTCCACGATTCGGAGCGCATGGCCGGCATGCTCGAGGACGCGGGCTACGTCCCGGCGGAGGGTGACCAGGCCGACGTCGTGGTGTTCAACACGTGCGCGGTCAGGGAAAACGCTGACAACAAGCTTTACGGGAACCTGGGTATTCTCGCCCCGGTCAAGGCAGCCAACCCCGGCATGCAGATCGCCGTCGGCGGATGCCTGGCCCAGAAGGACCGCGAGACCATCCTCAAGAAGGCGCCATGGGTGGATGCCGTCTTTGGCACGCACAACGTCGGCGCCCTGCCCGCCCTCCTGGACCGCGCGCGGCACAATAATGAGGCGCAGCTGGAGATTCTCGAATCCTTGGACGTCTTCCCGTCCACACTGCCCACCAAACGCGACTCCGTTTACTCCGGCTGGGTGTCCATCTCCGTGGGATGCAACAACACCTGCACCTTTTGCATCGTGCCGGCGCTCCGCGGCAAGGAGAAAGACCGGCGGCCCGGGGACATCCTCGCTGAAATCCAGGCATTGGTGGACGATGGCGCCATCGAGGTGACCCTGCTCGGCCAGAACGTCAACTCCTACGGAGTGGAGTTCGGCGACCGCCAGGCCTTCTCCAAGCTGCTGCGTGCCTGCGGTGAGATCGAGGGCCTTGAACGGGTCCGCTTCACCAGCCCGCACCCGGCAGCCTTCACCGACGATGTCATCGACGCCATGGCGGAGACGCACAACGTGATGCCGCAGCTGCACATGCCGCTGCAGTCCGGCTCGGACCGCATCCTCAAAGCCATGAAGCGCTCCTACCGGTCCACCAAGTTCCTGGGCATCCTGGACAAGGTCCGGGAAAGGATTCCGCACGCAGCCATCTCCACGGACATCATCGTGGGGTTCCCCGGCGAGACTGAAGAGGACTTCCAGGCAACGCTGGACGTCGTGGAGCAGTCGCGCTTCGCCACTGCCTTCACGTTCCAGTATTCAAAGCGCCCGGGAACCCCCGCAGCCGACCTCCCCGACCAGTTGCCCAAGGCTGTGGTCCAGGAGCGCTTCGAACGGCTCACCGCCCTGCAGGACCGCATCGCCGCAGAGGAGAACCGGAAACAGCTGGGCCGGAGGCTCGAGGTCATGGTCACGGCGCAGTCCGGCCGCAAGTCGGAGGAGACCCACAGATTGTCCGGCCGCTCCCAGGACCAGCGGCTGGTGCATTTCTCGGTTCCCGAGGGTGCACCCGCTCCCCGACCGGGAGACCTGGTCACCGTTACCATCACCGAGGCCGCGGCGTTCCACCTGGTGGCCGATCCCACGCTCGAGGACTACAGCCTGCGCCGGTCCCGGGCAGGGGATGCCTGGGACAGGTCGCAGGCAGACTCCTGCGGAGCGCCGGCTCTCGGTTCCCCGCAGGGACGGAAGGGCGTCTCCCTCGGTATGCCCTCGCTGCCGCTGCGCACCCGCTGACAGGTGGCTGCCCCGCCCGTTATCGCCGTCGTCGGTCCCACCGGCTCCGGCAAGTCCGACCTTGCTGTCAGCCTTGCCCTGGAACTGGATGGCGAGGTCATCAACGCCGACGCCATGCAGTTCTACCGCGGCATGGACATCGGCACGGCAAAGATCACGGCGGATGAACGCAAAGGCGTTCCGCACCATCTCCTGGATATCCTGGACGTGACCCAGGAGGCCAGCGTCTCCGACTTCCAGCAGCAGGCCCGGGCGGCCATCGCGGACGTCCACGCCCGCGGCAAGCGCGCGATCCTGGCCGGCGGCTCCGGGCTGTACGTCCGCGCCGCCCTGGACGTCCTGGAGTTCCCGGGCACAGACCCAGCTGTGCGCGCCCGCCTGGAAGCGGAGCATACCCAGGTCGGAACGCAGGAGCTCCTGGCCCGACTGAAGAGCGTGGATCCGGTCTCCGCCGACAGGGTCTCGGATGCCCGGCGGATCATTCGTGCGCTGGAGGTCCACGAGCTCACCGGGCGCCCTTTCAGTTCCTTCATGCCCCGCCGGGAGTACTACCAGCCGGCCGTCCAGGTGGGCCTTGGCGTAGACCGGGCGGTACTTCGTGAGCGCCTGGCAGAACGGGTGCACCGAATGGTGGACGCCGGCCTGCTCGAGGAGGTTCGGCGGCTCGACCCTTTGGGCCTGCGCCAGGGCAAGACCGCTTCCCGTGCACTGGGCTATTCGCAGTTTTTGCGGGTCATTGATGGCACCTCCGCCGTCGAGGATGCCGCGGAGGAAACCATCGTGGCCACCCGCCAGTTCGCCCGGCGGCAATTGACTTGGTTCCGCGCCGATCCCCGGATCACGTGGCTGGACTGGCAGGATCCGGAGCTCGTGGGCAAGGCTGCGGAGCTGAGCCGCTAGAAAAGGCGGGGCGAGCCTTGCGCTGACGGTACCTCCCCGCTGCTGCCGTTTAAGCACTGTGCTTTTAGGACCGTGGTTTCAGCACCAGACGTGTGCGCCGCTACGCTTGGGACCATGAATGCAACCCCCGCAGAAACCTTCGGACCCGCCCTGCGCACACTGAGCGGGCTCCGCTTCTCCAAGGGGCATGGCACCGGTAATGACTTCGTCCTGGTCGCCGATCCCGACGGGACGCACGCCATCAGCGCGGACCAGTCCGCCGCGCTCTGCGACCGCCACCGCGGCATTGGGGCGGATGGGCTGATCAGGGCGGTGCCGTCCCGGTTCCTGCCCGAAGGCCGTGAACTGCTAACCGATTCCCCGAACGCGGAATGGTTCATGGACTACCGCAACGCGGACGGTTCGTTGTCCGAAATGTGCGGTAACGGGGTCCGGGTGTTCGTCCACTTCCTGCGCACCGAGGGCCTGATCGACCTGCCCGACGGCGGATCGCTCGCCATTGGCACGCGCGGCGGCGTGAAGACGGTGGTCCGCACCGGGGACGGGTACGCAGTGGACATGGGGCCGTGGGAGTTCATTTTCCCCGGGGAGGCCACTGCCAAGGCCATGGATTCGCTGGTCACCGCCGACGGGCTGGAAGTTGCGCGGCCCGCGTTGTCCGTGAGCATGGGGAATCCGCACACGGTGGTTGCCCTCGCGGAACTTTCCGAACTGGCCGGCACCAGGCTCTTCACCGCGCCGAAGGTGGACCCCGTACCGCCGAACGGGACCAACGTGGAGTTCGTGGTTCCCGCGGAGCCGCTGGTCCATGAGGGAGTAGGTTCGGTGACCATGCGGGTGCATGAGCGCGGGGTGGGGGAGACCCAGTCCTGCGGGACGGGCGCCTGTGCTGCGGCCGTCGCCATCCGGCATTGGGCCGGGGCTGAAGCTCCCGATGCTTGGCGCGTCCACGTTCCCGGGGGTGTGGTGGGCGTGAAGTTCTTTGCCGGCCCCGGCGGCCACGAGCATGTGGAACTCAGCGGTCCCGCCGTTATTGTGGCGAGCGGGACACTTTCGTAACCTTGAGGATCCGGAAGGACTTGGACGTTGACTCCCGCGTCACGGTGAAAGAATCGTCCAGCTCCGCCGCCAGCCAGCGCTGGAGCGAATCCGAACCCAGGTTCTTCTGCACCACCAGCCATGCCGTCCCGCCGTCAGCCAGGCGGGGCAGCCAGAGCTTGAGCAGGGCGTGCAGCTCGTCCTTGCCAATCCTGATCGGCGGATTGGACCAGATGGTGTCGAAGCGGACGCTGGGGTCCACCTCCTGCGGCGTGCTGGCGACGACGTTGGCCAGTCCCAACGCGGCGGCATTTTCGTTGGTCAGGGCGATGCAGCGTTCGTTGACGTCCACCGCGTAGACCTTGGACTGGGGAGCCAGCAGGGCCATGGTCAGTGCAACGGGACCCCAACCGCAGCCGATGTCCAGGAGGTTGCCCTGGGGGTTCGGATCAGGAACCTCGGCCAGGAGCACGGCAGTGCCCTTGTCGACCCCATCCGGACTGAAGATGCCTGTGGACGTGTGGAGCCTGCGCGGCCTCCCGGCCAGCTCAACCGTGAGCGGCTTGCGGGTGAAGGGACCGGCGGGGGACGTGCTGAAATAGTGTGCTGACTCCATAACTCGCCAGAGTAGTTCCCCTGGCAGCGTAAAGGGAAACTGTGCTGCGGCCCCTCTGCTACGCTTGAACGCATGTTCCTGATCTTCGAGTAGCCGGCATGGGCCATGCCCGTCCCGACCCCTGTCCTCCAGCGACAGTCCGTTCCGCAGCGACGCAGGCTCCACGCCTTCCGCTTGCGCGCCGGCCAGACCACTGGGTCTGCCCGGCCGCCGGACGATACCGAACGTCAGCATCCCGCGCACGTCCCGCCACTCTCCGGCCTTTTCCGCCCTGCCGCCGTGTCAACGCGGCATTCCCAGCCCGGCATCGCAGCCGGTGCAGACCACCAGGAGAACCATGACCGCAGGCCGTCAGCCCAGCGCGAATACTTTCCAACTTCCGCCCAATCAGCACTATTCTGGAATTGCCGAATCTTCAAAGGAGACCATGACCAGCCAGCCCAATACCGGTTCCGATCCAGCCGCCCAGGACATGAGTCCGCAGGAGATCCAGGCTGTCATCGACCGGATCCTCGCCAAGGACGTACCGGCCAAAAATGTCAGCACGCCCCGCGGTGAGGGCAGCGGAGATGGAAAAGCGGTGCTCGGCAGGGCACAGGCCATTTCCCGCCTGGACGAAGAGCATTCAACCTACGACGGCGACCAGCAGGACCTTGAGGAGCGGCGCGCCCTGCGCCGGCGCGCAGGTCTGTCCACCGAGCTTGAGGACGTCACCGAGGTTGAGTACCGCCAGCTGCGCCTGGAGCGCGTGGTCCTGGCCGGGCTCTGGTCCGAGGGCACCCTTGCCGACGCCGAAAACTCCCTGCGCGAGCTGGCCGCCCTTGCCGAGACTGCGGGCTCGGAGGTCCTCGACGGGCTGGTCCAGCGCCGCGACAAGCCGGACCCCGGAACCTTCCTGGGCTCGGGCAAGGCGCAGGAGCTGAAGGACATTGTGATATCCACAGGCGCGGATACCGTGGTGGTGGACGCCGAACTGGCACCTTCGCAGCGGCGCGCCCTGGAGGACATCGTCAAGGTCAAGGTCATCGACCGGACCGCCCTGATCCTGGATATCTTCGCCCAGCATGCCAAGAGCCGCGAGGGCAAGGCGCAGGTGGAGCTCGCACAGCTGGAATACCTGCTTCCCCGCCTGCGTGGCTGGGGCGAGTCGATGTCCCGCCAGGCCGGTGGCCAGGTGGGTGGCGCCGCCGCCGGCATGGGCTCCCGTGGCCCCGGTGAAACCAAGATCGAACTGGACCGGCGACGCATCCGTACCCGCATGGCCAAGCTGCGGCGCGAAATCGCCGCGATGAAGCCCGCGCGGGAGACCAAGCGGGCCAACCGCCGTCGTAATGAAGTGCCCTCCGTTGCCATCGCCGGGTACACCAACGCCGGCAAGTCGTCCCTGCTCAACCGGCTCACCGACGCCGGCGTCCTCGTGGAGAACGCCCTGTTCGCCACCCTGGATCCCACCGTGCGCAAGGCGGAAACGGCCGATGGCCTGGGCTACACCTTGGCGGATACCGTGGGATTCGTCCGTTCGCTGCCAACCCAGCTGGTCGAGGCCTTCCGCTCCACGCTCGAGGAAGTGGCGGACGCCGACCTGATCCTGCACGTGGTGGACGCCTCGCACCCTGACCCGGAAGGCCAGATTGCTGCCGTCCGGAAGGTCTTCAGCGAAGTTGACGCCCGGAAGGTGCCGGAGATCATCGTGCTGAACAAGGCTGACGCCGCCGACCCCTTCGTAGTGGAGCGGCTGAGGCAGCGCGAACCGCGCCATGTGGTGGTCTCTGCCCGCACGGGCGAGGGGATCCCGGAACTGCTGAAGGTCATCAGCGAATCCATTCCCCGGCCTTCGGTCAAGATGGAATTGCTCATCCCGTACGAGCGCGGCGACCTGATCAGCAAGCTTCACGAGTCCGACGCCGAGATCCTCAGCCTGGACCACGTGGAGGCCGGCACCAGGGCTGCCGTCATGGTCCGGGAGGGCCTGGCGTCCGAACTGGAACCCTTCACCGTCAATGGGTGACCCCGCGGCGGACGAAGCCGCGCAGACGGCCGGTGAGCAGTTCGTCATCGAACTGCTTGACCGGGCCGTCGCAGGCATGGGCGGTCAAAGCCGCACCGGACAGCATCAAATGGCCCTGCAGGTGGCCCGCGCCATCGAAACCGGCAACCACCTGCTGGTCCAGGCCGGCACCGGCACCGGTAAGTCGCTTGCCTACCTGGTGCCGCTGATCGCCCATGCCCTGGAAAGCAACAAGCCTGCTTTGGTCTCCACAGCCACGCTTGCCCTGCAAACCCAGATCGTCGGCAGGGACCTGCCCCGTCTGCTGAAGAACATCACCCCGGCACTGGAACGGCCCGTCAAGGTTGCCTTGGTCAAGGGCCGCTCCAACTACGTCTGCCGCCACAAGCTCGAAGGCGGTTTCCCCTCCGAAGAGCCCTCCGAAGGCCAGCTTTTCTCGCTTGGCGAGGACACCAGCGTGCCGCACTTCGCAGCGTCCGTGGGCGGCCCCTCGTCCCAGCTTGGTAAGGAAATGGTCCGTCTCCGGGAGTGGGCGGAGAAAACGGCCACGGGTGACCGGGATGAACTGCTCCCGGGCGTGACCGACCGCGCCTGGCGGCAGGTCTCCGTGACGTCCATGGAGTGCCTGGGTGCCCAGAAGTGCCCCATGGCTGCCGAGTGCTTCAGCGAGCTCGCCCGGCAGGACGCTGCCGAAGCGGACGTGGTGGTGACCAACCACGCCATGCTCGCCGTCAGCGCATTCGAAGGACTTGCCGTCCTGCCCGAGTACGACGTCGTGGTGGTGGACGAAGCGCACGAACTCCAGGACCGGGTCACCGGAGCAGTGTCCGGCCAGCTGTCCGTCGCGATGGTCCACGCCGCCGCTGCCGGTGCCCGGAAACACACCGCCATCACCGTTGATGCCCTCAATGCCGCAGCGGCCAACCTTGAGCTGGCCCTCGCCGGCGCACCCAGCGGCCTGCTTCCTAACGGCCTGAACGATGAACAGCTGGACTGCGTGGACCAGCTCCGTGAGGCCTGCCGGGCTGCACTGACCGATTCCAAAGGGGACAGCAACACCACTGCCGACGGCGGCCGGCAGCTGGCCAGGTCCCGCCTCATGCTCATCCTGGAACTGTGCGAGCGTCTGGTCGCCGCCAGGGAAAACCGGGAAGTCGTGTGGTTCTCCCGCGCCAGCACCTTTGACCCCGGCCAGGGCTACTCGCCGCCGGACGAGACTGCGCCGGTGCTGATCAACATCGCCCCATTGTCCGTCGCCGGGCGGCTGCGGGAAGGGCTCTTTGCCGACCACACTGTCGTGCTGACTTCCGCCACCCTGGCCATCGGTTCCGCTTTTGAACCTGCTGCAGGAGGACTGGGCCTTCTTGGCGACGGCGCCCCCAGCTGGACCGGCGTGGACGTCGGCTCGCCCTTCGACTACCCCAAGCAGGGCATCCTCTATGTGGCCGGGCACCTGCCCAAGCCCGGCCGCGGGGTGTCTCCGGAGGCTCTGGAGGAACTGGAAGCCCTGATTAAGGCGTCCGGCGGGGGAGCCCTTTGCCTGTTTTCCTCACGCCGGGCTGCCGAGGAGGCCGCAGACGCCCTGCGGCCCAAACTGGACGTGACCGTCCTGTGCCAAGGGGAGTCGACCATGACCGGCCTGGTCAAACAGTTCGCCGATGAGCCGGACACCTGCCTTTTCGGAACCATGTCCCTGTGGCAGGGAGTCGACGTGCCGGGCGGCTCCTGCCGGCTGGTGGTGATTGACCGTATTCCGTTCCCGCGGCCGGACGATCCACTGATGACGGCGCGTTCCCGGGCCGTGGCACAGGCCGGCGGCAACGGATTCATGTCCGTATCAGCCACCCACGCGGCCATCCGCCTGGCCCAGGGCGCCGGGCGGTTGATCAGGTCAACCGGGGATAAGGGCGTTGTGGCCGTGCTGGACTCCCGGTTGGCAACCGAGCGCTACGCCGGGTTCCTGCGGGCTGCCCTGCCGCCGTTTTGGGCCACCACGGACCGCAGCAAGGCGCTGGCAGCCCTCACCAGGCTGGGGGCGGACGCAGTCCGGTAGCCTCCTGACGACGCACCGCGGAGCTCCAGGGGCACAGCGCGCCCCTGGAGTGCCTCCGCCGGGCCCAGGACGGCCCGGACGGATTCCTGCAGCGCGGGCCGGTGCTTGTGGCGGGAGGGAGCGCGCTAGAGCGAACGCAGGACCGAGACGACTTTGCCCATGATGGTGGCATGGTCGCCCAGGATGGGTTCGTACTGCGTGTTCTGGGGGAGCAGCCAGGTATGGCCGTCTCGCTGGCGGAAGGTCTTGACGGTCGCTTCGTCGTCGAGCAGCGCAGCAACGATGTCCCCGTTGGCTGCGTCAGCCTGGCGCCGGACCACCACCCAGTCACCGTCACAAATGGCGGCGTCCACCATGGAGTCGCCGGCCACCCGCAGCATGAAGAGTTCGCCCTGGCCCACCAACTGGCGGGGGAGCGGCATGACATCCTCAACAAGCTGCTCCGCGAGGATGGGACCGCCGGCAGCGATCCGGCCCACCAGGGGAACCATTGCGGTATCGAGCGCGGTGGGCAGCTCGGTCACTGAGGCGCCTCCGCCGGCGGGTTGCGTCGCAGGGGAGTCGCCTGCGGCCTTGCCTGTACCCCCGTCCAGCGTGAGGGGCATCAGCACTTCCATGGCGCGGGGCCGCTTGGGATCGCGACGCAGGTAACCGAGTTTTTCCAGCTGGGAGAGCTGGTGGGTCACGCTGGACAGGCTTGCCAGTCCGACGGTGTCGCCGATCTCGCGCATGGAGGGCGGGTACCCGTTCTCATTGACGGAGCGCTGTATGGTTTCGAGGATTTTCTTTTGCCGGGGCGTCAAGCCTTTGGCGGTCCTCTTGGTTTGCGGGGCGGTCCTGCCCCCGGCGGCTGCTGCTGCCATATTCGCCAATGCCTTTCGCTTGCCGGCGGATCTTCCGCCCCGGTGCTGGCTTGCACGCACCGCCGGAAGGACTCCCACTGTCATTGTCAGACCCTGCTGTTCAACTTCAGGGGTGGTTGTTCTTTGGTTTCAAAGCTAGGCCAGCCACATTGCTTTTTCAAACATTTGTTCTAGCGAGTCTCGACATTGTTCGTTGATAGGTGCTAAAACTTAACAAGCCAAGTTCGAACATGTGTTCTAACCAGCGCACGCCCTATTCGAAAACGTGGCCGGAGGAAGTTCCGGACCGTCGTCTGAATGGTCGGGGCGGCCTCGGGGGAACACCCGGGCAGCACGGCAGGTCCAGGAGGGCTCAGTTCATGTCAGCTTCATCTCGTCACCACGTTTCACCTTCGTCCGCGCCCCTGCGGCTTACCCGGCGGGGGTGGATCGTCCTGATCGGCGTTCCGCTGGTACTCGTCGCTGTCTTCCTGCTGTCGCTGTCGGGGTTCTTCAACTCGCCCGCCAAGGCCTCAGACTCCGCCGCGGATTTGGCGGTGACACCGACTGTCACGGTTACCGTGCAGCCGGGCCAGTCACTGTGGACCATCGCCGGTGCTGTTGATCCGAACCGGGACGCCCGGGACGTGGTGGCAGACATCGTCCAGCTCAACAACCTCAGCGCCGGCTCAGTCCTGCCCGGGCAGCAACTGTTTGTCCCAACACACTGAAGCCCGCTGTCCACTCCAGGCATGGCGCCGGAGAAGCGGGATGTGGCACGCTGAGGGCGAACAGGAACCGTCACATTTTCCGGTCGTTGCTGCGGCAACTAAACTGTTCAGGTGAACGACCAGCTAGAGCGTCTGAACCGGCTTCCCCTCCGCAGCAACCTTCGCGGGCTCACCCCTTATGGGGCGCCCCAACTGGACGTCCCCATTCTCCTGAACGTCAATGAGAACACCCATGGCGTCCCCGCCGATGTGCGCGCCGCCATTTCCGCCGCAGTCACGGAGGCTGCCGCAGGCCTGAACCGCTACCCTGACCGGGAGTTCACTGCACTCCGGAAAGCCTTGGCGGAGTACCTCGGGCATGGGCTTGACGAAAACAACGTATGGGCAGCCAATGGCTCCAATGAGGTCCTGCAGCAGATCCTCCAGGCTTTCGGAGGCCCGGGCCGCACCGCCCTGGGCTTTCCACCCACGTACTCCATGTACCCCCTGCTGGCCAGCGGGACCGACACGCAGTACATCACCGGGGAGCGCTCCGAGGGCTACGACCTGAGCGCAGAGTCGGCCGCACGGCAGGTCAAGGAACTGCAGCCGAACATCGTGTTCCTCTGCTCGCCCAACAATCCCACGGGAACCGGGCTCGGTCTGGATGTCGTGGAGGCTGTCTACGAGGCCGGGGAGGACAGCCAGGCGATCGTGATCGTGGACGAGGCTTACCACGAGTTCGCGCACGACGGAACGCCCAGCGCGCTGACCCTGCTTCCCGGCCGGGAGCGGCTGATCGTGTCCCGCACCATGAGCAAGGCATTTGCCCTGGCCGGCGCCCGGCTTGGTTACATGGCCGCCGCGCCGGAGGTCACCGACGCCCTGCGGTTGGTGCGCCTTCCGTACCACCTCTCGGCCATCACCCAGGCCACTGCGCTTGCCGCCCTCGAACACCGCGAGGCCCTTATGGCGGACGTCCAGGACATCAAGGCCCAGCGGGACCGGATCGTGGCGGAACTGACACGGATGGGCCTGACGCCCGCGGCCTCCGACTCCAATTACGTGTTCTTCGGCGGCCTGGAAAACCCCCACCAGGTCTGGCAGGAACTGCTGGACGCCGGTGTGCTGATCCGTGACGTCGGCATCCCCGGCCACCTTCGGGTTACTGCGGGCACTGAGGCGGAAACCACAGCCTTCCTCACGTCCCTGGAACGCATCCTTGCGGGCCAGGCCGCGCTTCCCGCCTAGACTTATAGTGCGGCGTCGGCGCCTTGAACCACTTCTTCTCCCACAAAGGATCCTTTCACCATGAGTCCAACCGGATTGAATACGGCTGCGGCCAGGACCGCCCGCATGGAGCGTGCCACCAGCGAGTCCTCCGTCCTCGTGGAGATCAACCTCGACGGAACCGGAGTGTCGGATATCGATACCTCGGTGCCGTTTTACGACCACATGCTGACTGCCCTGTGCAAGCACTCCCTGATCGACATGACGGTCAAGGCCACCGGCGACACCCACATCGACGTCCACCACACCGTGGAGGACGTTGCCATCACCTTCGGCGAGGTCCTGCGCACTGCCCTTGGCAACAAGGCGGGAATCCGACGTTTCGGTGAGGCCACTGTGCCGCTTGATGAAGCGCTTGCCAACGCGGTAGTGGATGTCTCCGGCCGCCCCTACCTGGTGCACGGCGGCGAGCCGGCAGGCCAGGAGTACCACCTGATCGGCGGCCACTTCACTGGCTCCCTGACCCGCCACGTCTTCGAAGCCATCACGCTGCACGCCGGCATCTGCCTGCACATGACCGTATTGGCCGGCCGGGACCCGCACCACATCGTCGAGGCGCAGTTCAAAGCCTTCGCCCGTGCCCTGCGCGCCGCCGTCGAACCGGATCCCCGCGTCGAGGGCATCCCGTCCACCAAGGGCGCACTGTGAGCGGCCAGGTCCTTAAGGACGGGGCCATCATCGACCCCTCCGCCTCACGCAAGCTGCCTTCCCCCGAGGGCAAGCCAACTGTCACGGTTCTGGACTACGGTTCCGGGAACGTTCGGTCAGCGGTCCGCGCACTGGAACGTGCCGGCGCGGAAGTGATCCTGAGTTCCAAGCCGGAGGACGTGCTGAACGCGGACGGACTGGTGGTGCCCGGCGTCGGCGCTTTCGAGACGGTGATGCGCGAACTCAAGGCCGTGGACGGCATTCGGCTCATCGGCAGGCGCGTTGCCGGCGGCCGCCCGGTGCTGGGCATTTGCGTAGGCCTCCAAGTCCTGTTCGAGGCCGGCGTGGAGCACGGCACCGAAGCCGAAGGCATCGGCGAGTGGCCCGGAAAGGTGGAGGCCCTTCCCGCGGAAGTCGTCCCCCATATGGGCTGGAACACCGTCCAGGTCCCCGAAGGCTCCAAGCTCTTTGCCGGCGTCGAAAACGAGCGCTTCTACTTCGTGCACTCCTACGGCGTGCAGGAATGGAACTTCGACGTGATCCAGCCCCGGATGGCTCCGCCGATGGTCACCTGGTCCGAGCACGGCGCTCCCTTCATTGCGGCCGTGGAAAACGGCCCGCTCTGCGCCACCCAGTTCCACCCCGAAAAATCAGGAGACGCCGGTGCGCGTCTGCTGCGTAACTGGGTGGAAGGCCTGCGCAAACCAGCCAATGACGAATCCAGTTCCGGAGCAGCATCAGCCGACCCCGGCAGCGGCGCATAGATGTGGTCCGTACTACTGATGGGGCTCGCCGGCATCCTGATCGGTGGCGGCATCTCCTTCCGGCAGCAGCGCAAGCCGCTGTGGACCCAGGTGGCGTTCTATGTCCTGGCCGCCATGGCGCTGCTCGCCGCCTACCTGCTCACACTGCCGGCCAGCTGAGTACCCACCGGAGGGTGGGCCGCCCTGGGGAGTCCGCCCGGCACATCAGCAACGGCACGCCCCAAGCCCGCCCAATTTTCAGCCAATCGCCCTGAGCCCGAGAACCAACACCGAGGATGAGTATGACCACCGCACATGACCTGCCGGTACTTGAACTGCTGCCCGCCGTCGACGTCGTCAACGGCCAGGCCGTGCGGCTGGTCCAGGGCGAGGCCGGGAGCGAGACCAGCTACGGCACCCCCCTTGAAGCGGCACTCAACTGGCAGCAGCAGGGTGCCGAGTGGGTCCACCTGGTGGACCTGGATGCCGCTTTCGGGCGCGGATCCAACGCCGACCTCCTCCGGGAGGTGGTGGGCCGGCTGGACATCAAGGTGGAACTCTCCGGCGGCCTCCGTGACGACGAGACGCTCGAAGCAGCCCTTGACCTGGGGGTCGCACGGGTCAACCTTGGCACCGCAGCACTGGAGAACCCGGAGTGGACCGCCCGGGCCATCGAGCGCTTCGGCGACAGGATTGCCGTGGGGCTCGATGTCCGCGGCACGACCCTTGCGGGCCGCGGCTGGACCAAGGAAGGCGGGGACCTGTGGGACGTCCTGGGCCGCCTCGAAGAGGCCGGCTGCGCCCGGTACGTGGTGACCGACGTGACCAAGGACGGCACGCTGCAGGGACCGAACGTGGAACTCCTGCGCCAGATGGTGGAGAAGACCGGAAAGCCGGTGGTGGCCTCCGGCGGAATCTCCAGCCTGGACGACCTCAAGGTCCTCCGCTCGCTGGTCCCCCTGGGCGTGGAAGGCGCCATCGTGGGCAAGGCCCTGTACTCGGGAGCCTTCACGCTTCCGGAGGCCCTCGACGTCGCCGGCCGGCGCTAGGTCCGGGGCGCACTAAAGCCATGTCCAACGTCGAGGAACCGGAACGCCCTGCAGTCCGCCGGCTGCCCGGACATATTGCTGCCGCGCTGGCCGGTGCCGGCGGCGCCACGGATTCTGCGGGCCAGCCATGGGCGGGGCGGAGCCTCGCCGGCGACGACGCCAAAATCCATAACTTCGAGGACGACGACGGCACGGCCGACGCCGGCTACGTCGCCGCGGTCGCGGCGCTCCGTGAGGGACGGGGCGGTGAAGAAGCAGTCGTTTCCTCGCTGGCAACTGCGCGGGTCTTCATCCCGATCGTGGCGCAGTTGGCTGAGGAGCAAGAGACCGCTCACGGCCTGCACGCCGACAAGCAGGCGGACATGGCCCTGGTGACGCTCAAGGCAGCCGACGGGAGGACCGCGCTGCCGGCATTCACCTCGGCCGCCGCGCTGTCGGCATGGCATCCGGAGGCCAGGCCGGTAGCCGTCTACGCCGCCCGGGCGGCGCTCTCGGCAGTCGCGGAAGGAGCCGAACTCCTGGTCCTGGACCCGGGCGCCGACGTGACGTTCGTGGTGCGCAGGCCCGGCGTTTGGGCCCTCGCCAAGCAGCATGACTGGATCCCCTCCTACAGCGACGAGGAGCTCGCAGCCGAAATGGGCCGCGCGGCCTCCGGCTTTGCCGCCATCCGCCGGCTCGAGCTCCTGCCCGGCGGGGGAGTGGCCGCAAGGGCCGCCGACGGATCAGTACTCCCGGGCGGCGGTACGGGGCCGGAACTGCAGGTGGTGCTGTACCTCGAGGACGGCCTGGACGCCGCCGGTGTCCAGCAACTGGTAGCCGGCCTGCAGGCGGAGTGGTCGCGGAATGTATTGTTTGGGGAGCGCGTCGATTCGCTTGAGATCAAACTAAGGCGCGCTTCCGACTAGCCGCCAGCCGGATGGGTGATCCCCGCCGGGATTGCGGCGCACCCTGAAGGACCGCTTTCGTGAATTTCGCTCTCTACCGGGAGTTGCTCGCCATCCGGCCTATCCGCCGGCTGCTGCTGGTGGGCATGGTTGCCCGGATCCCGCACTCGGCCGCCGGCGTCCTGCTCACCCTGCACATCGTCCTCACCCTGGGCCAAGGCTATGCCGCGGCCGGCGCTGCCGCGGCCGTCATGACCATCGGCATCGCCCTCGGAGCGCCCTGGCGTGGGCGGCGTGTGGACACGGTGGGGCTGCGCACCGCGCTCATCCCCTCGGTGATCTCAGAAACTGTGATCTGGGCTGTGGTGCCGCACGTGTCCTACCAATGGCTCCTTCCGCTGGTCTTCGTGGGCGGCCTGCTCACGCTGCCCATCTTCAGCGTGGTCCGGCAGTCCCTTGGTGTCCTGGCCGAGGGCGACCAGCGCCGCACCGCCTTCGCCCTCGATGCCATCACCACCGAAATGGTGTTCATGATCGGCCCGGCCGCCGGCGCGGTTGTAGCCACCAGCGGCTTCACCACTGCCGGCCTCACGGTCGTGGGCGTGGCAACGTCCCTTGCCGGGCTGTTCCTCATGTGGTTCAACCCGCCCACCCGCAGCCAGGGACTGACAGTCGAATGCGCGGAGGATGAGCAGCACGCCGCCGAAGTAGCGGTCGTGTCCACGGCTCCGGCCCATGTACAGGAAGCCGCCGCGGAGCTGGCCCCCGCCGGAGCTGCCACCAGCGCCGCACAGGGCCTGAGGAGAAGGCTGGCGGGTGGCTTCTCATGGTTCACCGCCACGGTCGCGGCACTCTTCGCCGTGGCCGCCGGCGCCGGAATGGTCCTCAGCGGCACCGACGTCGGCATCGTCGCAGCGCTGGAAATCGGCGGACACCAACGTGAAATCGGCATCGTGTTCGTCTTCTGGTGCGCCGCTTCGGTGGTGGGCGGCTTGATTTACGGCGCCATGCACCGGCCCATCCCGCCGATCTTCCTGCTGCTGGGCATGGCCGCCCTGACCCTGCCCATGGCTTTCGCGCACGACACCTGGACGCTGGCCTTCGTCTCCGTCCTGCCGGGCCTGCTGTGCGCCCCCGTGCTCTCCGCAGCCTCCGAAAAGGTGGCGGACCTGGTGTCGGAGGAGCGGCGCGGGGAGGCCATGGGCTGGTACGGGTCGGCCCTGACCGCCGGCGTTGCCCTGGGTTCCCCGCTGGCCGGAGTGTTCATCGATGCCATGGGGCCCTCCGGAGGTTTCGTGTCCGTCGGCGCCGCGGGCGTGGTGCTGTGCCTGGTGGGCCTGGCGCTCCAACAGCGCCGTCGCAGGGCTGCTGCCTAAGCAGTGCCCTTTCATCGATTGCTGCGTAGTTGTCCTTTTGGCCCCTCCAAACGGCAGTTACGGAGCAATGGGTGGTGTTAAAGCGCGACGGCGGGACGACCTTCAAGAGGCCGTCCCGCCGTCGGGCGTTGCTTGGGGGAGTTCTTCCTTAGTTCACTGCCCCGGTGTACTTTTCACCGGGGCCCTTGCCCGGAGCGTCCGGAATCAGCGACTCTTCGCGGAAGGCCAGCTGGAGGGAACGCAGGCCGTCGCGCAAGGGACCGGCGTGCTGGGAGCCGATTTCGGGGGCGGCGGCGGTGACAAGGCCGGCCAGTGCCGTGATCAATTTCCGGGCCTCGTCCAGGTCCTTCAACTCGGCTGCGTTGTCTTCCTCGGCCAGGCCAAGCTTTACCGCGGCGGCGCTCATCAGGTGAACTGCGGCCGTGGTGATGACCTCGATGGCGGGAACTTCCGAGATGTCCCGGATCTGTTGGGAAACGTCTGCGCCTGCGTCGCCGGGTTCGAAGACGTACGAATTACTGTCTGAGGTGCTCATACTGGTAAGCTTGACACAGACCGACTGGATGTCGTTATTTCAGGGATTGTCCCAAACAATCAGGTTCCCACAGCGTTTTCGGGCGTTGGCGGGAATTTTTTCTGTAGAATGGCATGCAGTTTGCAAGCGGAGTTCTCTCCCACCCGCGTCAGCCGCTGTCCCAGGCGTTCCATTGGAACGTGCAGGGGACGCAAGGTTGCCGGGTACCTGGTTGGGCATGGGCCGGCATTTGCCGGGACTGTGCATGTGCGGCCCCTTCACGGGGTTGCTTAGCCAACCTCTTTGAGGCCTTCGATTGCTCCGGCAATTGGGGGCCTTCTCTATTTGCCGGAAACAACAACAAACACAGGAGCTTTAACATTAGCGAGCCAAGAATCAATGAGCGTATCCGCGTCCCCGAGGTGCGGCTGGTCGGACCTGCAGGTGAACAGGTAGGAATCGTCCGTATTGAGGATGCCTTGCGCCTGGCTGCCGAATCCGACCTTGATCTCGTTGAAGTTGCACCTCAGGCGAAGCCTCCGGTGTGCAAGCTGATGGACTTCGGCAAGTACAAGTACGAGGCCGCGGTCAAGGCACGTGAGGCCCGGAAGAACCAGACGAACACCGTTCTGAAGGAAATCCGCTTCCGCCTGAAGATCGACACCCACGACTACGAGACCAAGCGCGGGCACGCCCTTCGCTTCCTCGGTGCCGGGGACAAGGTCAAGGCCATGATCCAGTTCCGCGGCCGTGAGCAGCAGCGTCCGGAGATGGGCATTCGCCTGCTCCAGCGCTTCGCAGACGACGTCGCCGAAGTTGGCGTGGTGGAGTCCAGCCCCCGCATCGACGGCCGCAACATGGTCATGGTGGTTGGCCCGCTGAAGAACAAGGCCGAGGCTAAGGCTGAAGCACGGCGTGCCACGCAGCGCGCCGAGGCCAAGGCACAGAACGAAGCCAAGGCTTCCGGACGCGTTGACACCTCCGGCGAGGACCAGGCCCCCATGACGCAGTCACTGGCGGACCTCCTGCCGGAAGGCTTCACTGTGTCCACCGAGCCCGAGGCTGCCGCTCCGGAGCAGGAAGCACCGAAGCAGGAAGCCCCTGAGGCTGCCGCCCCGGAGCAGGAAGCTCCTAAGGCTGCCGCTCCGAAGCAGGAAGCTCCTAAGGCTGCCGCTCCGAAGCAGGAAGCTCCCAAGGCTGCCGCTCCGAAGGCCGCGCCGAAGCAGGAAGCTCCCAAAGCGGCTGCGCCGAAGGCCGCTCCGGCGCCGAAGCCTGCAGCGGCTGCCAGCCCGGAAGCTGCTGCCCCGGCGGCGCCCAAGCCTGCTGCTGTGCCTGCTCCGCCGAAGCCGGTGGCCAGGCCTGCCGCGCCCAAGCCTGCTGCGCGCCCTGCCCCCAAGGCAGTGCCGAAGCCGGCCGGCAAGAAGACCAACTAGTTCACAGCTGCCGGGGGTACGCCCTCCGGCAGTCAGCAACCAGCATGCTGCCCGCAGGGGCGGCTGCGCGATAGAACTGCGGCCTCCGGGCCAGCAGAAACGTAAGGAGATCGGTTCCCATGCCGAAGATGAAGACCCACAGTGGTGCCAAGAAGCGCTTCAAGCTGACCGGCAGCGGCAAGCTGCGCCGCCAGCAGGCCAACCGCCGCCACTACCTGGAGCACAAGTCCTCCCGCCTGACCCGTCGCCTTGCCGGCGACAAGATCGTCTTCAAGGGCGATGCCAAGGTCATCCGGAAGATGCTCGGCATCTAGTTCCCAAGTTTTATTGACGGGCCGCCCCCTGGTGGCCGGTCACCTGCCAAACAGCCTTCTCAGGCCGCCGCCGGATTTCCGGCAACAGATGCTTGGGATCAGATTTTCGAAGGAGTACGCACGTGGCACGTGTGAAGAGGGCGGTTAACGCCCACAAGAAGCGCCGGGTTGTCCTTGAACGGGCAAAGGGTTACCGCGGACAGCGTTCGCGCCTGTACCGCAAGGCCAAAGAGCAGCTGCTGCACTCGTTTGTGTACAGCTACGGCGACCGCAAGAAGAAGAAGGGTGACTTCCGCCGCCTGTGGATCCAGCGCATCAACGCTGCTTCCCGCGCCAACGGCCTCACCTACAACCGCCTCATCCAGGGCCTGAAGGCCGCCGAGGTCGAGGTTGACCGCCGCATGCTGGCCGAGCTTGCCGTCTCCGACGCCAACGCCTTCGCCGCACTGGTCCAGGTGGCCAAGGACTCCCTGCCGGCAGACACCTCCGCCAAGAAGGTTGCCGCAGCCTAGCCAGTGCTGCCGCCCCTCCTTTGAGGGGCCCATTCAGGAACAGGTGGCAGCAGCTACTACAGTTCTTGTATGAACGAAACCGGGCGCCCGCAAGATCTTCCACTGTCCAACCCCCGAGCCGATCGGGTCAGGGACGTGGCAAAACTTGCAGGGCGCCCGGCCCGTTTAAAGCGCGGCCAGTTCCTGGCCGAAGGGCCGCAAGCCGTCCGGGAGGCACTCAAGCTCCACCAGCAGCGCCTTGCAGCAGGTGCTCCCGGCGTGGTCACGGAAGTTTTTGCCAGCGAAAGCTGCCTTGACCGTTATCCCGAGTTCGAAGAGCTCGCCCATGGCACCACGGCAAGGCTGGCAACCGACGACGTCCTGGCGGCCATGGCAGACACGGTCAATCCGCAGGGGATCGTCGCCGTCTGCCGCTTCGTTGATGTGTCCCTGGCGGATGTGCTGGATGCCGGCCCCCGCCTGATTGCCGTCCTGTGCCAGGTCAGGGACCCGGGCAACGCCGGAACTGTACTGCGCGCGGCGGACTCGGCCGGCGCAGACGCGGTGGTCTTCACCGCCTCCAGCGTGGATATCTACAACCCCAAAGCGGTCCGGTCCACCGCCGGCTCGTTGTTCCACCTTCCGGTCGTCCTGGCCGCGGACCCTGCGGAGCTGGCTGCGGCATGCAAGGCCCGTGGCATCGGCGTCCTCGCCGCTGACGGATACGGACAGCTGGACCTGGACGTACTGCAGGACGAGAGCGCCCGGCGAAGGCTCACCGGAACTGGCCCCGGGTCCGCTTACGACCTCGCTGAACCGACTGCCTGGTTCTTCGGTAACGAAGCCCAAGGACTCTCCGACGAGGAGTTGGCGCTGGCGGACCACCGTGTAGCTGTCCCCGTGTACGGTGCCGCCGAAAGCCTCAACCTTGGGACCGCGGCTACGGTGTGCCTCTACGCCAGTGCCCGGTCCCAGCGCAGGGTTGAAGCTGCGGCGTACACCGGAGAGGTGGGGTAAGGCACTCGGCGGCAGGATGGCAAAAAGAAGGATCGGGGCATAAGAAAGGAACGACGGCGGCAATGCGGGGCACAAAGAAAGGCCCCGGAATTCCGGGGCCCGTCGGTTATTGATTGACAGAGCGATCAGGGTGCGCGGCTGGCTTTTCCGCGTCCGGTGACTGCTCCGTAGATGCCGGCGACAACCAGGCCACCGACGATAGCGAGAATCCAGGTGCCGAGGTCGAAGAAGGCAAGATCGCCCTTGTTGAACAGCAGGCTGCCAATCCAGCCGCCAACAATGGCCCCGACGACACCCAGGATGAGGCTGGTCACCCAGCCGCCGCCAACCCGTCCGGGCATCACGGCTTTAACGATGGCCCCAACAATCAGGCCCAAAATAATCCAAGCAAGAAAACCCATGTCTCCTCCTCATTATGACCGGGATTAATAGTCCCGATGAGGCTCAAGCTAACATAAGCCCCCCCTAAAGTCAGTAGCCCCGGGGGCGGCGTTGCAGCATCGTTAGGCCCCTGGCGGCAGGCCATGCAGCGAAGGGCGTGCCCGTCGCAGCCTACGCAGCGAGCGGCCGTTTGCGTTCCATCAGGCCGCTGAAGAGGGCCACGCCCAAACCGAGGAGCGCCAGGACGGCGCCGACGAGTGCCGGGGCGGTGAAGCCCCAGCCGAGGGCAATGACCAGGCCGCCGAGGAACGCTCCCAAGGCATTGGCGACGTTCAGCGCGGCATGGTTCAGCGAGGATGCCAGTGACGGCGCGTCCGGCGAGGCGTCCAGCAGCCGGGTCTGGAGGGCGGGAATAAGCATGGAGCCCGAGGCGCCCACCACGAACACCATGACCATGGCGCTCCACGGCCAATGCGCGGCCACAGCGTAGACCACAAGGGCCACGGCAACGCCCGGGAGGACCCGGTACAGGGTGCCCATGACGGACTTGTCGGCCAGCCGGCCGCCCACGATGTTCCCGGCCACCATGCCCAGCCCGTACAGCGCCACCACCAGGGGGATCAGTGCGGACGGGATGCCGGCCACCGCGGTCATGGTGTGGGCGATGTAGGTATAGGTGGCGAAGAAGCCGCCGAAACCCACGATGCCCACCAGGAGTGCCAGCCACACCTGCAGCCGCTTGAGGGCACCAAGTTCACGCCGGATGCTCGCATCGGGGTGGGCGGCCTGGAAGGGCACGAACTTCCACACCATGGCCAACGCCAGCAGCCCGATTGCGCCCACCAGGACAAACAGCAGCCGCCATCCGAAGGTCTGGCCCAACCACGTGGCAAACGGTACTCCCACCACGTTGGAGACGCTGAGCCCGGCCATGACCATCGAGATGGCCCAGCCCCGCCGACTGGCCGGGACCAGGGAGGCGGCTATGACGGCAGCAACGCCAAAGAAGGCCCCGTGCGGGAGGCCGGCGGCAAAGCGGGACACGAGCATCGACCCGTAGTCCGGGGCGATGAAGGAACTCAGGTTGGCCACAATGAAGAACAGCAGGAGCCCCAGCGCCAGTTTCTTGCGGGGGAGCTTGGCACCGACGGCGGCCAGTAGGGGAGCGCCGACCACCACTCCCAGCGCATACGCGGAGATAAGGTGGCCGGCCTCGGGCGTGCTGATCCCCAGGCCCTGTTCCACTTCCTTCAGCAGGCCCATCATGGTGAACTCGGTGACGCCGATGCCCACGCCGCCCATGGCCAGCGCAAAGATGGCCATTCCGATATTGGGGGCCTTGGTGCCGGCTGCCGTGGACGGGGAAAGAACGCTGCTCATATGCCTGCTTTTCGAAGGTGGAACATGGAATGGACGGTGCCACGGCAATGGGGCAGGAAGATCCGGACAATGTGGCAAACCCCGCGCGGACAGGAGCTATTCCTGTTGCGTCGACGGGCTGCCGGATGTTGTTCCGGACATTCCCATTGTGGCCCATAGAATGAGCCGGTGACTGGACTGATACAGGTAGTGGGCGGAGCCGTGGTGGACAACCTGGCCCGGCCGGCGGCAATGCTGGTGGCGCGGCGGAGCGCGCCGGAGCATCTGGCCGGGTTGTGGGAGTTTCCAGGCGGCAAGGTGGAGCCCGGCGAGGAACCCGAATCAGCGCTGGCGCGCGAACTGGCCGAGGAACTGGGCATCGATGTCCGCCTGGGGCCGGAGCTGCCCGCGGAAGAACCTCAGGGCTGGCCCCTCAATGAACGCGCCAGCATGCGGGTCTGGTTCGCCGAAGTGACCAGCGGCGAGGCCATGCCCCTGGAAGACCATGACGAACTGCGCTGGGTGGACCTGCGAAATCGGGAGGCCGTCCTTGGCCTGCCCTGGATCCCGGCGGATTATCCGATTGTCAGCGCCCTCCTGGACTCTGTGGCGTTGCCGGTAGAGGAGCCCCTCACCCAGGACTGACCGGACAGGACTGAGCCCCAAAGGCCGGCCCCGGGACTGAGCCCTGCGACTGACACGCAAAAAGTCAGAACAGGGAGTCCTGCACTCCGGACCGCGACACCGAAGGCACGGCAGTGGAGCCACCCGGAACGGCAGCGGGGATGATGCCCGCCGGGTACTGCGCCTCTTCGACGCGTGGATCGTCCAAATTCGGCTTGTCCAGGTCGCGGTGGCTGAAGCCTGACGAATGCGAAAAGCCGTGGCGCGCCTTGAAGTACCGGACCCTGCCGGCGAGCCACGTCCGGTATTCCTTGGACGCGTAGGAGCCGGTGCCGTACAGCCGCCGGTAGCGGCCCGCCAGTTCGGGGTGGTTGGCCGCGATCCACTTCATGAACCACTCCTTGGTGCCTGGCTTCAGGTACAGGGCGCCCGCGGTGACTCCGGTGGCGCCCGCCGCCGCCAGCGAGCCGAACAGCGCATCGAGTGCCTCATCGCTGTCGGACAGCCACGGCAGAATGGGCATGGCCATCACACCGCACGGAAGTCCCGCTTCGCGGAGCCGGGACACCAGCCGGAGCCGGGCCCTGGGTCCGGGGGTTCCGGGCTCGATCGCCTCGGACAGTGCTTCGTTCGTCATGGCCAGGGAAATGCCGAGCCCTACCGGGACCTGCGTGGCGGCGCTCTTGAGCAGCGGGATGTCCCGCGCCAGGAGGGTTCCCTTGGTGAGGATGGACAGGGGAGTGCCGGACTCGGCAAGCGCCGTGATGATTCCCGGCATGAGCCGGTACCGGCCCTCGGCCCGCTGGTAGGGATCGGTGTTGGTGCCCAGCGCCACTTGCTGGCGCGTCCAGGAGGCCTTGTTCAGCTCCTTGCGCAGGACTTCCGCTGCGTTCACCTTGACCACCACCTGGTTGTCGAAGTCCATGCCGGCGTCGAAATCCAGGTACGTGTGGGTCTTGCGGGCAAAGCAGTAGACGCAGGCGTGGCTGCAGCCGCGATAGGGATTGACGGTCCATTCGAAGGGCATCTTGGACCCCGCCGGCACCCTGTTGAGCACCGATTTGGCAGTGACCTCGTGGAACGTGATGCCGGCGAACTCAGGCGTGGTGACGGAGCGGACCAGGCCCGCCAGCGGAAGCAGTGCCGGAGCGGCCGCGCCTGCGGGGTTGGGTGTGGGCACCAGTGCTTGCGCTTCCCATCTCATGCCTCCATTCGAAAACATGTTCGAATAGAAGTCAAGGCTGCAACGCGGGCCCTCCGCCTCACCCCTGCCCGAGGAGTGTCAGTGCTGCAGCTCCCACGTGACGGTCACGGCAGCCTCCACCCGGTTCTCGCCGGGCTCAAGGGCCACGGACTCCGTGGCGGAGGCCCGCTGCAGGCCGGCAAGCGGTACGGGCCCTGAAACCGGCCGCTGGTCTGCCACGGACAACACCCGTCCCAAGGTGCCCGAGGCCAGGGCGGCGTACTGCCCGGCGATGCGGAGCGCGTCCGCCCACGCGGCGTCCCGGGCCTCGGCCCGGATGGCGGAGTCGTCGGACAGGACCAGCTGCAGGCTGTTGAGCCGGGCAGCGTCCCCCGCCGCGTGGACGGCTTCCGAAACCGTGCCCGATGCGCTGCCCATGTCGCGAAGCTTCACCAGAAGGCTGCCGGCTGCCACGTAGCCCACGAGTTTCTGTCCTTCCCCGTCCCGCCAGGCAAGGTCGGCCCGGACGCTCAGCCCTGCGGTGCGGAGGTCGGCGGGGGCAACGCCGCGGCCGCGGAGCACCGAACCCACTGCAGCGAGGGCCTCGCCGGCTGCCGCATACGCTTCCTGGACCGACTCGGCGCGGCACTCCGCACCCACCGAAACCAGCACCAGGTCCGGGGCCGCCTCGGCGGACCCTGTTCCCGTCACGGTGACCGTTCCTGCTCCAACCTGTACGTGCGGGTCCGGACCCATCACGTCCGCCTTCCCGTAAGGGGGTAGCCGCCCGCGGCAAGCCCCGCCCGTCGTTCAAAGATGTTCGCCGTCCCCGGATTTCCGGTGCGCAGCACGGACCAGGCGGCAGCTGCCAGGTACAGCGGGACAAACGGCAGTCCCAGGCACCACGCGTACTGGCTGCAGTGCCGTTCCTCATGGCCCAGGAGCGCCGGACGGGAGACCAGCTCCTCGGCTGTGCTGCGGCACAGGACCACGTTGCCCAGGGTGTAGGCGTGCGCGAAGGGCAACCGCCAGCGGTAACCCGCGGCAATAACCATGCCGCGGGGACCGCGGCTGATGCGTGTCCGGGCGGCAAGCGCGACGGCGAGCCCGGCCAGGGTGCTCCCGTTGAGGAGGTTCGCTGCCCACCTGAGCCGCTGGGCCGTCGTCGGGCCGTCAAGGGAGCCCGTGCGCTGCCGCGAAGTCATGAGGCCATGGTAGCCGGAGGGTTCAACTAGACTGGAGGGCAGTGGCCGCCGGTCCTGCCGGCGAGCCCTGACCTGGTCATTGAATGCCCCTGATGTACAGCATTCATCCATGACCTGCCAGCGGCGGACGGCACCGGGCGGGAAACCGCGTGCGGCTGTCCCGCCCGCCGGCAGCCACGACTCGTAGCTAAGAACAGTAGATGACTGAAACTTTGCCGGGCGCCGCCATCCCGAACCCCACGGATGAGGCCGCCATCAACGCCGCTGTAGACCAGGCCATCACCGCCATCGCCGGTGCGGCCACCCTTGACGAGCTGAAGGCGGTGCGCCTTGCCCACAGTGGCGAGAAGTCTCCGCTCAGCCTTGCCAACCGTGAGATCGGCCGGCTGCCCAAGGACCAGAAGGCGCTCGCCGGAAAGCTGATGGGTGCCTCCCGCGGGAAGGTCAACAAGGCGCTCGCCGAGCGCGCGGAAGTGCTGGAAGCCGAAAATGACGCCCGGATCCTCGTGGAGGAGACCGTGGACGTCACCGCCGCTCCGCGCCGCCGCCGTGCCGGAGCCCGCCACCCGCTCTCCACGCTGCAGGACCGCGTGGCGGACATCTTCGTAGGCATGGGCTGGGAAATCGCCGAAGGCCCGGAGGTCGAATCCGAGTGGTTCAACTTCGACGCCCTGAACTTCAAGCCGGACCACCCCGCGCGCGAAATGCAGGACACGTTTTTCGTGGAGCCGCCCGAAGCCCACCTGCTGATGCGTACCCACACCTCCCCGGTGCAGGTACGCTCCATGCTGGAGCGCGAGGTGCCCATCTACGTGCTGTGCCCCGGCAAGGTGTTCCGTACCGATGAGCTGGACGCAACCCACACCCCGGTGTTCCACCAGTTCGAAGGCCTGGCCATCGACAAGAACCTCAGCATGGCGGACCTGCGCGGCACCCTGGAACACTTCGCCCGGCAGATGTTCGGCGACGAAGCCCAGATCCGGCTGCGCCCCAACTACTTCCCCTTCACCGAGCCTTCGGCCGAGCTGGACATCTTCCACCCGGGTGCCAAGGGCGGGCCGGCCTGGATCGAGTGGGGCGGCTGCGGCATGGTCAACCCCAACGTCCTGCGCGCCGCCGGCATCGACCCCGACGTCTATTCAGGTTTTGCCTTCGGCATGGGCATCGAGCGCACCCTCATGTTCCGCAACGAGGTGGGGGACATGCGCGACATGATCGAAGGCGATGTACGGTTCAGCGAGCACTTCGGGATGGAGATCTAACAGTGCGTATCCCACTTTCCTGGCTGCGTGAATTCGCGGCATTACCGGCCGAAGCAACGGCCGAAGACGTCATGGCAGAGCTGGTCAAGGTCGGCTTCGAGGAGGAGGCGGTCCACCGCCCCACGGATACCCTGCAGGGTCCCATCGTGGTGGGCCAGGTCCTGAGCATTGTCAAGGAACCGCAGAGCAACGGCAAGACCATTAACTGGTGCCAGGTCCGTGTGGTCCCGGAGGGGCAGGAGCAGACGCTCACCGGCAAGGGCATTGACCCCTCCGGTGTGCAGGGCATCGTGTGCGGCGCCCACAACTTCGTTGAGGGCGACAAGGTAGTGGTCACCCTTCCGGGTGCCGTGCTGCCCGGCGACTTCCACATCGCGGCCCGCAAGACCTATGGGCACCTCTCGGCCGGGATGATCGCCTCCGTCCGCGAGTTGGGTATCGGCGAGGACCACGACGGCATCCTGGTGCTGTCCCGCATCGGGCTGGACCCCGAAGTGGGTACCGACGCCATGGAGCTGCTGGGCCTCTACGACCAGGCCGCGGAAATCAACGTCACCCCGGACCGCGGCTACGCCTTCTCCATCCGCGGTGTGGCCCGTGAATATGCGCACGCCACCGGAACCGCCTTCACGGATCCCGCATCCAGGGTGCAGGCTCCGGCGGAGCTTTCCGGCGGCTACGGCATCAAGCTCAATGACGATGCCCCCATCTACGGCAAGCCCGGCTGCGACCGTTTCGTGGCACGCACGGTTCGTGGCGTGGACGCCACGAAGCCCACCCCGCAGTGGATGGTGTCCCGGCTCCGGCTGGCAGGCATCCGCTCCATCTCGTTGCCTGTGGACATATCCAACTACGTGATGCTGGAACTGGGCCAGCCCACGCACTGCTACGACCTGGACAAGCTGTCCGGGGACATCGTGGTGCGCCGGGCCGCGGCGGGCGAGAAGATCACCACGCTGGACGGCAAGGAGCGCACCCTTGACGCCGAGGACCTGCTCATCACCGACGACTCCGGTGCCATCGGCATCGCCGGCGTCATGGGCGGCGCGGCAACCGAGGTGGGGGACTCGACGTCCAACATCCTCGTAGAGTCCGCGCACTTCGACGAGGTCTCCATCGGGCGCTCGCGCCGCCGGCACAAGCTGCCGTCCGAGGCATCCAAGCGCTTCGAACGCGGCGTGGACTGGCAGGTGGCCGGCGTAGCGGCGCAGCGCGTGGTGGACCTCCTGGTGGAACTGGCCGGTGGCACGGCGGACGAAGCCGGCACCGACGTCGGCACTGCTCCGGAAACCATCACGATCGATCTGCCCGCAGGCTTCGCTGCCGCACGCATCGGCATCGACTTCACCGAGGAACAGATCGTCACGTCCCTTGAAGACCTGGGCGCCGTGGTGGTAAAGCACGACGGCGGCTGGACCGTTACGCCGCCCAGCTGGCGCAGCGACTTGGAGACCAAGGAAGACCTCACCGAGGAGATCGCCCGGCTGGTGGGTTACGACAAGATCCCCGCCACGCTTCCGGTTGCCCCTCCCGGCCGCGGCCTCACCAGGGTCCAGCAGCAGCGCCGGCGCCTGATCCAGGCCTTGGCGGATTTCGGCCTCACCGAGGTCCTGGCGTACCCGTTCGTGTCCAAGACCGCCAACGACACCTTTGGGGTGGCGGAGCAGGGCGCGGAGCGGACCGCCGTCAAGCTCGCCAACCCCATCAGCGAGGAGCACGGCTACCTGCGCACGTCCATCCTGCCCGGACTGATCGAGGTGGCCAAGCGGAACCATTCGCGCGGCTTCCGGGACCTGGCCCTCTTCGAATCGGGCCTGGTGTTCCTCCCCGGCGAACGCGTGGGCACAGCCTCCATCCCGCCGCTGGGAGTCAAGCCCTCCGATGAGGTGCTGGACGACCTGTTCGACGGCGTCCCGGACCAGCCGTTCCACGTGGCTGCTGTCCTCACCGGCCACGATTCCCCGGCCGCCGCGTCACACACACCCCGCGTATGGGACTGGGCCGATGCGCTGGACGTTGCCCGCCTTGCCGGCGACGTCCTCGGCGTGGACCTGGTGGTCAGCCAAGGCAGCCACCAGGCATTCCATCCCGGCCGCACCGCCAGGCTTGCACTGCGGACGGGTGAGACCGTGGGGTACGCCGGCGAACTGCACCCCAAGCTGCTGGCAGCCTCGGACATGCCCGCCCGTTCGGTTGCCGTTGAGATCAACGCCGACGCGCTGTTCGAGGCCGCACCCGACGTGATTGTGGCGCGCCACATCTCGACGTTCCCGGTGGCCACCCAGGACGTGGCGCTCGTGGTCCCGGCCGACGTGCCGGCGGACGCGGTTCTCGCCGCACTCCGCGAAGGTGCCGGTGAGCTGCTGGAAGACGTGGCGCTGTTCGACATCTACGCAGGGAAGGGTATCGAGGAAGGCAAGAAATCGCTGGCCTTCGGGCTCCGTTTCCGGGCCGCCGATCGCACGCTGACCGCAGACGAAGCCTCGGCAGCCCGCGAAAGCGCAGTTGCACTTGCGGCCGAGCGCTTCGGAGCCGTCCAGCGCTAGCGGCACCCCCTCGAAAACGGAAGTCCCCGCAACCCTGATGGGTTGCGGGGACTTTCCAATGTTCGGCCAGTGTGGCCCCTGACCATGTGTCAGGGCACCAGGAGGACCTTCCCGGTGGTCTTCCGGCCCTCGAGGTCGCGGTGCGCCTGCCCGGCCTGGCTCAAGGGGTAGCGGGCGCCGATCCGGACCTTCAGGCTGCCGTCCGCGGCGGCGGCAAAAATCTCGTCAGAGCGCCAGCGCCGCTCCGCTGCATCCCGCAGGTAGTGGCCCATGGTGGGGCGCGTCAGGAAAAGGGAACCCCCGGCGTTGAGGCGTTGCGGGTCAAAGGGCGGAACCGGGCCCGAGGCGGCACCGAACAGCACCAGCATTCCGCGGACCCGCAAAGACGCCAAGGAACCGTCGAAGGTGTCCTTGCCCACGCCGTCGTACACCACGTCCACGCCGGTCCCGCTGGTGATGTCCCTGACCCGCTCCGCAAATCCGTCGTAACGCAGCACGTGGTCCGCGCCGGCGTCGCGCGCCAACTGTTCCTTTTCGTCGGTGGAGACAGTGGTCAGGACTTCCGCCCCTCGTGCCTTCAGCATCTGGATCAGCAGCAGCCCTACGCCGCCGGCCCCCGCATGCAGCAGCACCTTGTGGCCCGGCTCCACCTTGAACGTCGAATTCATGAGGTAGTGGGCAGTGACGCCCTGCAGGGGCAGTGCTGCGGCAGTGAAGATGTCCAGTCCTTTGGGGACCGGAAGGGCTGCGTCCTCATCCACAAGTGCGTAGTCCGCATAGCACTCAATGCCTTCCGCTGTGGCCACCCGGTCACCCACGGCAAAGCCGGTAACACCTTCGCCCACCGCTTCGACCGTGCCGGCTGCCTCCGACCCGGGCGTAAAGGGGTAGGGCACTTTGTAGGTGCCGCTGCGCTTATAGGTATCGATGAAGTTGACGCCGGCCGCCCCGACCTTGAAGAGCAACTGTCCGGGACCTGGGACGGGCGGCTCCACTTCCATGTAGTCGAGGACTTCCGGTCCGCCTGCTTCCCGTGCGACGATTGCGTGCGTCATGGCTCTCCTTTCGCGGGGCCCGGCGTCTCCGGCCCCGGCTGCCGAAACCATCCTAGGGACAGGGAACGCCTGCCCGACAACTGCTGTCCTCATCACAGGAAAGCGTATGCATAATTATCGATACCAGTGCATAACTATTGCTGTATAGTCGGAGCATGACTATTTCTGTTGCGGTTTCGGGAGCCAGCGGCTATGCCGGGGGAGAGGTCCTGCGCCTCCTGGCCGGACATCCCGGGGTAACCATCGGCGCCATCACGGCCCACAGCAACGCAGGTTCCCGCCTGGGTGAGCTGCAGCCGCACCTGCATGGACTTGCCAGCCGCCTCCTTGAGGACACCACGGTGGAGAACCTCTCCGGCCATGATGTCGTCTTCCTTGCGCTGCCGCACGGGGCCTCTGCTGAGATCGCGGCCCGGCTGCCGAAGGGGACGGTGGTGATCGACGCCGGCGCAGACCATCGCCTCGAGGATCCGGCCGCCTGGGAAAAGTTCTACGGCTCCGCCCACGCCGGAACCTGGCCCTACGGGCTTCCCGAGCTGCCCGGCCAGCGCGAAGCCCTCAAGGGCGCCACCCGCATCGCCGTTCCCGGATGCTACCCAACCTCAGCCCTCCTGGCGCTGGCTCCCGGGTTCGCTGGCCACGTGCTGGAGCCCAACGACGTCGTCATTGTTTCCGCGTCCGGCACCTCGGGTGCGGGCAAGGCCGCCAAGGTCAACTTGATCGGTTCCGAGGTCATGGGCTCGATGAGCCCCTATGGAGTGGGCGGCGGACACCGGCACACCCCGGAAATCGAGCAGGGCCTGTCCAACGCGGCGGGGGAAAAGGTTACGGTCTCCTTCACGCCCACGCTGGCTCCGATGAGCCGCGGCATCCTCACCACCGCCACCGCAAAGGTCAAGGCCGGCACCACGGCGGCGCAACTGCGCCTGGCCTGGGCCGAGGCATATGAAGACGAGCCCTTCGTCCACCTGTTGCCGGAAGGCCAGTGGCCGACAACCAAGTCGGTCCAGGGCTCCAACCATGCAGCCATGCAGCTGGCCTTCGATGCCCACACGGGACGGGTCATTGTCACCTGCGTGATCGACAATCTCACCAAGGGCACGGCTGGCGGCGCCGTACAGTCCATGAACATCGCACTCGGCCTGCCTGAAACCGCCGGCCTCAACCTGCAGGGAGTAGCCCCGTGACCATCACCACACCCCAGGGATTCCGGGCAGCCGGCGTTACCGCCGGACTCAAGGCGTCGGGCAACCCGGACCTCGCCCTGGTCGTCAACGACGGACCCTCCAAGGCCGCCGCCGCCGTCTTCACCAGCAACCGCGTCGCAGCAGCGCCCGTGCACTGGTCCCGCCAGGTGGTCTCCGACGGCCGCGTGGACGCCGTCATCCTCAACTCCGGCGGAGCCAATGCCTGCACCGGACCCACCGGCTTCCAGAACACCCACAGCACAGCGGAAAAAGTAGCCGAGGTGCTGGGCATCTCCGCCACGGACGTTTTCGTCTGCTCCACCGGCCTGATCGGCGAGCAGCTGCCCATGGACAAGATCCTGCCGGGGGTGGAGGCTGCCGCCGCGGCCCTCAGCACTGATGGCGGAGCGGATGCCGGCACCGCAATCATGACCACTGACAGCGTGCCCAAGTCGGCCCTCTTCATCGGCACCGACGCGGACGGCCAGGAATTCAGCATCGGGGGAATCGCCAAGGGCGCCGGCATGCTGGCCCCCGGCCTGGCCACCATGCTGGTGGTCCTCACCACCGATGCCATGGTGCAGCCGGAAATGCTCGACGTCGTCCTCCGCGACGCCACGCGTGTCACCTTCGACCGCGCCGACTCGGACGGCTGCATGTCCACCAACGACACGGTTGTCCTGCTTGCCTCCGGCGCTTCCGGAGCCGTCCCGTCCGCCGAGGACTTCGGTGCAGGGCTCACGCAGGTATGCGCGGAGCTGGCCCGGAAGCTGATCGCCGACGCGGAAGGAGCCAGCCACGACATCGCCATCCGCACATTCAACGCCGCCAGCGAAGCCGACGCCGAGACCGTCAGCCGCTCCGTGGCCCGCTCCAACCTGTTCAAGACCGCCATCTTCGGCAAGGACCCCAACTGGGGCCGCGTGCTCTCGGCTGTCGGCACCACGGACGCCGCCTTCGAGCCGGACAAGCTCAACGTCGCCATGAATGGGGTCCAGATCTGCCGCAACGGCAGCATCGGCGATGACCGTAGCCTGGTGGACCTGGAGCCCCGCGAGGTCCTGGTGGAGATTGACCTGCAGGCAGGCGATGCCGAGGCAACCATCTGGACCAACGACCTCACCCACGACTACGTCCACGAAAACAGCGCCTACTCCAGCTAGGAGCACCGCCCGGGCAAAACCCGCCAAGCCCAAACCGCTGTGGAAAGTGACACCATGAACACCCAGACGCGTGAAAACACCACCATGTCCGCCGCGCAGGACAAGGCTGAAACCCTGATCGAGGCCCTGCCCTGGATCCAGCGCTTCGCCGGCAGCATCATGGTGGTCAAATACGGCGGCAACGCCATGGTCAACGATGAACTCCGCCGCGCCTTTGCCGAGGACATCGTCTTCCTCCACCATGTGGGCATCCACCCCGTGGTGGTCCACGGCGGCGGCCCCCAGATCAACTCGATGCTGGGCCGGCTGGGCATCGAATCTGAGTTCAAGGGCGGCCTGCGCGTCACCACCCCCGAGGCCATGGAGGTGGTCCGCATGGTCCTCACTGGCCAGGTGGGCCGTGAACTCGTGGGGCTCATCAACTCCCACGGGCCCTACGCCGTCGGCATGTCCGGCGAAGACGGCGGCCTGCTCCGCGCCGTCCGCACCGGCACCGTGGTGGACGGCGAAGAGGTGGACCTTGGCCTGGTGGGCGAGGTGGTGGGCGTCGACCCCGCCGGCATCGTGGACATCCTCGACGCCGGCCGCATCCCCGTGATCTCCACGGTGGCCCCGGAAATTGTCGACGCCGGGGAGGGCATCGTGGGGCCCGTCCGGTTCCAGCCCACCGGGCAGGTCCTGAACGTCAACGCGGATACGGCTGCGGCCGCCGTCGCCTCCGCCCTGGGCGCCTCCAAGCTGGTGATCCTGACCGACGTTGAAGGCCTCTATGCCAACTGGCCGGATAAGTCCTCCCTGATCTCGTCCCTTACGGCTTCCGAGCTGCGGGAGATGCTGCCGGGCCTCCAGTCGGGCATGATCCCCAAGATGGCAGCCTGCTTGAAGGCCGTCGACGAGGGCGTGGAAAGGGCACACATCGTGGACGGGCGCCTGGCCCACTCCATGCTTCTTGAAACATTTACGACGGCGGGCATCGGCACCCAGGTAGTCCCGGACGAGGAGATCAACGGATGAACACGATGGAAAAATCCACAGTGACCGAGTTAGTGGAAACCACGGGCCACGCCGGCTCCGAGTGGCTGTCCCGCTACTCCTCTTCGCTCATGAACGTGTTCGGCACGCCCCAGCGCGTCCTGGTCCGCGGCGCCGGCTGCCTGGTGTGGGACGCGGACGGCAAGGAGTACCTGGACCTGCTGGGCGGCATCGCCGTCAACGCGCTGGGCCACGCCCACCCCTTCGTGACATCGGTCATCGCCAGCCAACTGGCCACCTTGGGCCACGTCTCCAACTTCTTCACCAGCCCCACCCAGGTGGCACTGGCCGAGAAGCTCCTGGAACTCGCCCACGCTCCTGCCGGCTCCAAGGTTTTCTTCAGCAACTCCGGCACCGAGGCAAACGAGGCCGCCTTCAAGCTGGCCCGCCGCAACACCGGAACGGACGGAACCAAGCGCACCAGGATCATCGCGCTCGAGGGTGCCTTCCACGGCCGGACCATGGGTGCGCTGGCACTCACCGCCAAGGAAGCCTACCGCGCACCCTTCGAGCCGCTTCCCGGCGGCGTGGTGCACATTCCGTTCGGCGATATCGCCGCGCTGGAGGCGGCGGTGGACGAAACCGTGGCTGCCGTCTTCCTGGAGCCCATCCAGGGCGAGGCCGGCGTCCGGCCGCTTCCCGCGGGCTACCTCAAGGCCGCGCGGGAAGCCACCAGCAACGCCGGCGCCCTGCTGATCCTGGACGAGGTCCAGACCGGCATCGGCCGCACAGGCAAATGGCTCGCCAGCGAGGATGCCGGGATCGTCCCCGACGCCATCACCCTGGCCAAGGGCCTGGGCGGCGGGTTCCCCATCGGTGCCCTCATCACCTTCGGTGAGGCGACGTCGTCGTTGTTGTCCGCCGGCCAGCACGGCACCACCTTTGGCGGCAACCCGGTGGCGACCGCTGCCGCCCTTGCCACCCTGCACGCCCTCGAAAGCCAGAACGTGCTCGCCAACGCAACGGCGGTGGGGGAACACCTGCGTTCCGCGCTGGCTGCCATCCCCGGCGTCACCGAGGTTCGCGGCGAAGGGCTCCTCATAGGGTTCGACCTCGACGCCGACGTGGCACCGGCAGTCGTGCAGGCCGCCCTTGACGCCGGATTCATCGTCAACAGCCCCGGCCCGCGCACCATCCGCCTGGCACCGCCGCTGATCCTTACCACGGCGCAGGCCGACACCTTCCTCGCCGCTTTCCCGGCAATCCTCCAAGCAGCTAAGGACGCCCAGTGACCACCGCAACCCGGCACTTCCTCAAGGACACCGACCTCTCCCCGGCCGAGCAGGCCGAAGTCCTGGAGCTCGCTGCCCGAATGAAGGCAGCCCCCTACAGCGTCCAGCCGTACGCCGCCGAAGGCAGCGGCCGCAAAACCGTGGCCGTAATCTTCGACAAGACTTCCACCCGGACCCGCGTCTCGTTCGCCACCGGCGTTGCCGACATGGGCGGAAACGCCCTGATCATCAACCCCGGCGAGGCGCAGATCGGGCACAAGGAATCCGTGGAGGACACCGCCAAGGTGCTCGAACGCATGGTCTCCACCATCGTGTGGCGCACCGGCGCCCACGCCGGCCTGGTGGCCATGGCGGAGAACTCCAGGGTGCCCGTCATCAACGCCCTCTGCGACGACTACCACCCCTGCCAGCTCCTGGCGGACCTGCTGGCCGTCAAGGAACACAAGGGCCAGCTCAAGGGACTGACCATGAGCTACCTGGGCGACGCCGCCAACAACATGGCCAACTCCTACCTTCTGGCCGGCGTCACGGCCGGGATGCACGTCCGCATCGCCGGACCGGAGGGCTACCTCCCGGCCGCGGACATCGTTGCGGCTGCCGAGGACCGCGCGGCCGAAACCGGTGGTTCCGTGCTGATCACCAGCGACGCAAAGGAAGCTTTGCAGGGGGCCGACGTTGTAGCCACCGATACCTGGGTTTCCATGGGGCAGGAGGCCGAAAAGGAAGCCCGGATGCAGCTGTTCCGGGACTACTCCGTGGACTCTGACGCCATGGCGCTGGCTGCGGATGACGCCGTCGTGCTTCACTGCCTTCCCGCCTACCGCGGCTACGAAATTTCCGCCGACGTCATCGACGGCCCGCAGTCCATCGTGTGGGACGAAGCGGAAAACAGGCTGCACGCGCAGAAGGCGCTGATGGCCTGGCTGATGCACCGCTCGGGCCTGGCGTTCGTCGACGGACTGGCCCCGGTCGAAGGCACCGGAGAGAGCACGTTCTAGTGTCCGCCCAGCCGTCCACCCCCGGCACCAGCCCGGCCACCAAGACCGCCCGGCAGGCGCGCATCACCGCCATCCTCACCGGGCAGTCCGTGCGTTCCCAGGCGGAGCTCGCGGCGTTGCTGGCGGACGACGGCGTCCAGGTCACCCAGGCCACGCTGTCCCGCGACCTCGTCGAGCTGGGCGCTGTCCGGGTGCGCGGCAAGGAAGGCGTGCTGGTGTACGCGGTGCCTGGCGAAGGCGGTGAGCGTGGCGCCAAGAGCGGTGTGACCCAGGAAATCCTGGACGCCCGGCTGGCCCGGCTGTGCAGCGAGCTGCTGGTCACCGCGGAGGCGTCCGGCAACATCGCAGTCCTCCGGACTCCCCCCGGTGCCGCGAACTTCCTGGCCTTGGCCATCGACCACTCGGTGATGCCGTCCATCCTGGGCACTATCGCCGGTGATGACACCGTACTGCTGGTCTCCCGCGACCCGTTGGGCGGCCAGGACCTCGCCGCCCGCTTCCTGCAAATGGCTGAGGAAGCCGGGCAATAAGCTTGAAGACAAAGAATCAACCAACCCCCAACAAGGAGCATTTAAAGTGACTGAACGCATTGTGCTGGCCTACTCCGGCGGCCTGGACACGTCCGTCGCCATCGGCTGGATCGGTGAAGCCACCGGTGCCGAGGTCATCGCCGTGGCGGTCGACGTCGGACAGGGCGGCGAATCGCTGGAAACCATCCGTCAGCGCGCCCTGGGCTGCGGCGCCGTCGAAGCCTACGTGGCCGACGCCTCCGACGAGTTCGCCAACGAATACTGCGTGCCCACCCTGAAGGCCAACGCCCTCTACCAAGGCCACTACCCGCTGGTCTCCGCCATCTCCCGCCCGGTCATCGTCAAGCACCTGGTCAAGGCTGCCCGCGAATTCGGCGCCACCACCGTGGCCCACGGCTGCACCGGCAAGGGCAACGACCAGGTCCGCTTCGAAGTGGGCATCCAGACCCTGGGCCCGGACCTGAAGTGTATCGCTCCGGTCCGCGACCTCGCCCTGACCCGCGACAAGGCCATCGCCTTCGCCGAGGAAAAGGGACTGCCCATCGAGACCACCAAGAAGAACCCGTACTCCATCGACCAGAACGTCTGGGGACGCGCCGTGGAAACCGGCTACCTCGAGGACATCTGGAACGCCCCCACCAAGGACATCTACGACTACACCGCCACCCCGGAGTTCCCGCCGGCACCGGATGAGGTCATCATCTCCTTCGAAGCCGGCGTTCCTGTCGCGATCGACGGCGTCAAGGTCACCCCGCTCCAGGCCATCAAGGAACTCAACCGCCGCGCCGGCGCCCAGGGCGTGGGCCGCATCGACGTCGTCGAGGACCGCCTGGTGGGCATCAAGTCCCGCGAAATCTACGAAGCCCCCGGCGCCATGGCGCTGATCACCGCGCACAAGCACCTCGAGGACATCACTGTTGAACGCGAGCAGGCCCGCTTCAAGGCCACCGTTGGCCAGCGCTGGGCCGAGCTGGTCTACGACGGCCAGTGGTTCTCGCCGCTCAAGCGCTCCCTGGACGCCTTTATCGAGGACACCCAGAAGTACGTCTCCGGCGACATCCGCATGACCCTGCACGGCGGCCAGGCGATCGTCAACGGACGCCGCTCCGACACCTCGCTGTACGACTTCTCGCTGGCCACCTACGACACCGGTGACACCTTCGACCAGTCCCAGGCCAAGGGCTTCATCGAACTGTGGGGCATGTCCGCCAAGGTTGCCGCCCGCCGCGACATCCGCGTCGCAGGGAAGTAGCCCCTGTGGCTGAGCAAAAAACGGAGGCGACAAACGCCGGCGCGCTGTGGGGCGGCCGGTTCGCCGGCGGCCCCGCGGACGCCCTGGCAGCGCTGAGCAAGTCCACGCACTTCGATTGGCGGCTGGCGCGGTACGACATTGCCGGCTCCAAGGCGCACGCCCGTGTGCTGCACAAGGCCGGATTGCTGGACGACGCCGAGCTGGAAGGCATGCTGTCCGCCCTGACGCAGCTGGACGAGGACGTGGCCTCCGGCGCGTACCTCCCCGCCGAGTCGGATGAGGACGTGCACGGTTCCCTGGAGCGCGGCCTGATCGAGCGGGCCGGTGCCCAGCTGGGCGGCAAGCTCCGCGCCGGCCGGTCCCGGAACGACCAGGTGGCCACCCTGGGCCGGATGTTCCTGCGCGACCACGCCCGGATCATCGCCGGCGGCGTGCTGGCCACGGTGGACGCGCTGGTGGAGCAGGCGAAGGTACACCATGGTGTGGCCATGCCCGGCCGCACCCACCTGCAGCACGCGCAGCCCGTCCTGCTCAGCCACCACCTGCTGGCCCACGCCTGGGCCCTGCTGCGCGACGTGCAGCGGCTGCAGGACTGGGACAAGCGGGCAGGTGTTTCGCCCTACGGTTCAGGCGCGCTGGCCGGCTCCTCGCTGGGCCTCGATCCGGAGGCGGTGGCGGCGGACCTGGGCTTCTTCTCTGCCGTGCACAACTCAATCGACGGCACCGCGTCCCGCGACGTCTTCGCCGAGTTCGCCTGGGTCTGCTCAATGATCGGTGTGGATCTGTCCCGGATCTCCGAGGAAGTCATCTTCTGGGCTACCAAGGAGTTCTCCTTCGTCACGCTGCATGACTCCTACTCCACCGGGTCCTCGATCATGCCGCAGAAGAAGAACCCGGACGTGGCGGAGTTGGCCCGCGGCAAGGCGGGGCGCCTTATCGGCAACCTCACCGGCCTGCTGGCCACGCTCAAGGGCCTGCCGCTGGCGTACAACCGCGACCTGCAGGAGGACAAGGAGCCGGTCTTCGACGCCGCGGACACCCTGGAGCTGCTGCTCCCTGCCGTGTCCGGCATGATCGCCACCCTGACGTTCAACACGGAGCGGATGGAATCGCTGGCTCCGCAGGGCTTCGCGCTGGCTACGGACATCGCCGAATGGTTGGTCCGCCAGGGTGTGCCGTTCCGCGAGGCGCATGAGCTCTCCGGTGCCGCCGTTAGGCAGGCAGAGTCCCGCGGTGTTGAGCTGTGGGACCTGACGGACGAAGAGTACGCCGCCATCTCGGAGCACCTCACGCCCGAGGTCCGGACCGTGCTCTCCACCGAGGGCTCGCTCAACAGCCGCAATTCCCAGGGCGGTACGGCACCAGCCGCCGTCGAACGCCAGCTGGCCGCGCTGGAAGGCGAGCTCGCCGGCGTGCGGGAGTACGCAGGCTAAAACGCCCGCTCACTTTCGGCCTGTTGCTGGCAGACGCCCGCTCACTTTCCTCAGGAACGTGAGCGGGCGTCGCCCTTTAAGCTGCAAGAAGTGAGCGGGCGTTGGGCGTTACGGGGCTCTTCGTGGTTGATGGTGAAACAGGTTCGTGTCTTGAAAGCTGAAGGGCTCGTAGCCCTGCTGTGATGGATGTTCTCTACGCATTCATCAAGTCAGGAGCTACGAGCCTTGATCGAGCCTACTTCGCCGCGCCCCGATGCTGCCACCGCAATTTTCAACCTGCCCGACTACCGCGTCACCGATACTGAGATCCTCGCTTTCGGGCAGCGCCGGATCCAAGTCGTGGCCACCGCCGAGGCCGGCTGCCCATCCTGCGGCGTCATCAGCACCCGCGTTCATTCCCGCCGGCCACAACGCCTGCGTGACATCCCCGTCGCCGGGCCGGTCGAAGTGGTCTGGGCCAAGCGGAGATTCTTCTGCGATGAGTACCTGTGCCCGCGCCAGACATTCACCGAGGAAACAACCCAGGTCCCGCGCCGGGCACGGTCCACCCATCGGCTCCGTGAGGCCCTGGTTGCCGCCGTCATCGGATCCGGCAGGGCAGCCGCCGAGGCCGCCGCTTCTTTCGGAGTCTCATGGTGGCTCGTGCAGCGGGCCCTGGACTCTGCGGCGCTGACGCTGCCCGATGTCGACGCCCTTGCACCGCGGATGCTCGGCATCGATGAACATCGCTACCGGTCCGTGCGGTTCTTCCGCGACCCGGCCACCAAGGCCTGGAAACGCTACGAACCATGGATGACCACCATCGTCGATCTTGACACCGGACAAGTCCTAGGGATCGTTGACGGCCGCGACAGTGAGGGCGTCGGGGACTGGCTTTTCGCCCGTCCGCTCGAATGGCGCCTGGGCGTGCAGGTCGTTGCCATCGACCCATCCGCCGCTTTCCGCAAAGCCCTGCGGATGTGGCTGCCACGCACCGCTGTCTCAGTCGATGCATTTCACCTGGTCAAGCTTGGCAACGACATGCTCACCGAAGTCCGGCAGCGCCTCACGCAGCAGGTTCATGGCCGGCGGGGACGCGCCATCGACCCGGTATGGGCAAATCGGCGACTGCTCCTGCGGGCCGGGGACACACTCTCGGACCGGGCACGGAACAGGCTCAGCACCGTGTTCGACACCGACGACGCCACCGGGAAGTTGCAGGCCGCGTGGCTGGTCAAGGAACAGCTCCGCGCCCTGCTGACCACCGGGTCCCTCGCCCACGCGGCCGCCGCGAAAGACCAGCTTCAGACACTGGTTGTCAAAGCCGCGCAGCCCGAAACCAACCGGCTCTGGCGGACGGTCTGCCGCTGGTGGAAAGAGATCGAAGTGCTCATCGTCACCGGTGCGACAACCGCGAAAGTGGAAGCCAACAACACCGCGATCAAGCACATAAAGAGGACCGGCCGGGGATTCACCAACGCACGCAACTACAAAACGCGTATCCTGTTGCGCAGTGCCGCCAGAACAGCGGCATGAACATCCTTCACGGCAGAACATTCACCACGAACCGTGAAGAGCCCAAGTTCCTCCGCACGCTTCCTGATTTTCCGTCCGACCTGCCGTCTTTCGTCCCGGAGAACGCGCCGCAGGATCCGGCGCTGCTCTTCAAGCAGTGGCTGGACGAGGCGCTCGATGCGGGGGAGCAGCAGCCGCACGCCTTCAGCCTCGCCACGGTGGACGCGCGGTCGGATGATGGTCCCCAGCCGTCCTCCCGCATGCTGATCCTCAAGAACATTGACGACGACGGCTGGCACTTCGCCACGTCCCGCACCTCGCGGAAGGGCCGGGAACTGGCGGAGTCGCCCAGGGCCGCGATGAACTTCTACTGGCCCGGCCTGGGGCGGCAGGTCCGCGTGGCTGGCGCCGTGGCCGAACTCTCCGCCGAAGCATCCGCCGTCGATTGGCATGAGCGGCCGCGGGCCGATGGCAGCGACAACCCGCACTGGCAGCTCTACGCCCTGCAGCCCATCGAGATCGAGTTCTGGCAGGCGAGTAACGACGGCAACCACGTCCGCCACCGTGTCGGCGCAGACGGACAGCCGCTGGGCTGACCGCTCCGCTAGGCTGGCCGCATGACCTCTCCTTCTCCTGCCGGTCTGCTGGCTGAACTGCACAAGGCCGCCACGGCATTGACAGCCGGACTGGACCGGATCCCCGACGGCGGCGAACGCGCTCCGTCCACCCTTCCCGGCTGGAGCCGCGGACACCTCCTGGCCCACATCGCCGGCATTTGCGAAGCCTTGGCCCGGCAAGTGGAATACGGTCGGCGCGGCGAAAAGGTGGAGCTTTACGACGGCGGCGTGGAAGGCCGCAACCGGGCCATCGAGCTCGCCGCCGGGCACAGCCTTGCGCAGCACCGGCAGGACGTGGACGCCGCGCTGCAGCGGGCCTTGGCCGCATTCGACGCCCTCGGCGAGGATGAGTGGCAGACGCGCATCGCGTTCCGCGACGGAGTGATCTTCGACGCGGGGCTGGCGCTCTGGCGGGAACTGGTCATCCACACCGCGGACCTGGACAGCGGCACGGGACCGGAAACCTGGAACCGGGAGTTCTGCTCCCACCTGTTCGACTTCCTGGCCGCCCGCGTGCCGGCCGAAACCAGGTTGGTCCTGCAGCCCGTGGCACTGCCGCCGCTGGCCCTTGGAGCCGGCGGCAGCACCGTCGTCGTCAGCGGCATGGTCACCGACATCGCCGCCTGGCTGGCCGGACGGAAGCCGTCCCTGGACAGCCTCCGTGCCACTGCCGCCGGGGACAGTACGGATCTTCCCACCCTGCGGCCGTGGCCGTCGGCAATGCCGGAACCGAAGTAGCAGTCCCAGCCCCCAGCCTCTCCGCGAGATGGCACTTAACGGCAATGCCGCGGCGCAACACTGCCGTTAAATGCCATCTCGCGCTCGGGGGAGAAGAGCGCTTAGCCCGCTTCCCGGGCCAGCAGGCTCTCCTTGACGCGCAGGCCCCAGCGGAAGCCACCCAGCGACCCGTCCGTCCGGATCACCCGGTGGCAGGGAACGAACAGCGCCGCGGCGTTGAAGGCGCAGGCGCTGGCGGCGGCCCGGACAGCGCCCGGGTTACCGGCCAAGGCGGCGTACTCGGTATACGTGACGGGCGAACCCGGCTCGACCTGGCGCAGGACCTCCCAGGCGTGGACGCGGAACGGGCCCGACTGCTGAAGGACTGGCACGGCCATGGCAGGGGCGGGGTCGCCGTCGTAGAAGGCCTCGACGGCGGAAGAGATGTCCCCGAGGTCCGCCACCTCTTCCACGGTCTCGGGGCGGAGGGCGGGATGGACCTGCCCGGTCAGTTCAGCAAGGCCGGCCGTCCAGCCCGAGGCAAGGACCACGCCGTCCCGGGCAAGGACGGTGAACGGTCCGTCCGGCGTGGACAGCTGCAGCAGTTGGGCTTTCATGGCATCCCTTTCCCAGGAGCGGCGGTTGTCAGGGCGGGCCGGGCAGCAGCGCGCCAAAGGTGCATGGTGGCGTAGGAACGCCACGGGCTGGTCTCGCGGAAGTCGGGGCTCAGGGCGCTGTGCCCATCGGTGTTGTCCCCATTGGCTTTGCCTCCATTATCGAGGGCGCGGATCCCGTTCCGGACCGCGGCGTCGTTGGCAAGGAAGACGTCCGGTGCGCCCAGGACCCGCATTGCCACGTATCCGACGGTCCATGGGCCCACGCCGGGCAAGGGCAGCAGTTTGGCGCGCAGGCCGGCCAGGTCGTCCCCGTATCCGAACTCGAGGTGTCCTTCAGCCATCGCGGCCGCGGCCTGCACCAGCGATTCGATCCTGCGCCGTGGACCGCGGAGCAAATGACTCCCCGCCGCGATCTCCGCCGGGGTGGGAAACAAGCGGTCCAGGCCCTCGCCGGGAGCACTGGAGGGACTGCCGGCCGCGGACAGTTGGGTCAACGCGGTACGGGCCGCCGCCACAGTGACCTGCTGGCCCACCATGGCCCGGACCAGCAGCTCCTGGGGATCCAGCGCGCCGGGCATCCGCATCCCCGGCGCCTCACCGACGGAGGCAGCGAGCCTGGGGTCGGCGACGAGGGCGGAATCCATGGCTTCCGGGTCGGCGTCGAGGTCGAACAGCCTGCGCACGCGGCTGAGCAGCGCCGGAAGGTCGCGCAGGTCCACCGCGCCGACGGTGAGTGTCAGCTGCCGCTCCCGGGTGCCGCCGTCGTACTCCACGCGGAAGCGCGCGTCGCCGTGGGGGAGCCGCAGGGTCCGGGCGTAGGAGGTGGCCGTCCCTTCCTCGATTCCGGGAATGGCCCGGACTGCAAGGAAGGAGAAGATACCCGGGTCGAAGGGCGGGCGGTAGGGCAGGCCCAGGGTCAGGGCCGTCGTGCCGCCGTCACGCGAAGGGTGCCGGGACGTTTGACGAAGGGCCGTGGGCGTCATGGCGAACACCTCGGCGATGGTCTCATTGAACTGCCTGACGCTGCTGAAGCCGGCGGCAAACGCCACGTCGGCGAGCTTCATGGACGTGGACACCAGCAGGGTGCGGGCTGTCTGGGCCCTCGCCGCGCGGGCCAGGGACAGGGGGCCGGCACCGAGTTCCTGGCCCAGGATCCGGTTGAGCTGCCGGGGCGAATAACCCAGCCGGGCGGCAAGGCCTGCCACCCCGTCCCGGTTGATCACCCCGTCGTTGATCAGCCGCATGGCGCGGCCCGCCACGTCCTGCCGCACGTTCCACGCCGGGGTGCCCGGCACAGCCTCAGGCAGGCAACGCTTGCACGCCCGGTAGCCTGCCTCGTGGGCCGCCGCGGACGTCTCGTAGAACGTCACATTCGCCGCCTTGGGTGTCCGGGCCGGGCAGGAGGGGCGGCAGTAGATCCCCGTGCTGCGGACGGCGGTGAAGAACTGGCCGTCGAACCGGGGGTCGCGGGCATCGATTGCCCGGTAGCGCTGCCAGAAGTCCATTCCTCCATCCTGCCAGCCCGGGTTCGCTGCTACTAGCGGAAATCGGACATGGGCGTGGAGGGGGCAAAACTTCGCCAGGCCAGGCTTCACCGAGGATCAAATCCGCAGCATCTGGGTAAGGTCAAGTAATGAACGAAAGCACTTTGGGAGCGGACGGGTTGCGGAACTTCCTGTCCGCCGACGCCCGTGAGCTCGCCCCGCAGCTGCTGGGCGCCGTGCTGACCCATGAGTCACGCGACGGCGCCGTTTCCATCCGGCTCACCGAGGTGGAGGCCTACATGGGACCCGAGGACTCCCTGCACCCGGATCCCGGCTCGCACACCTACCGTGGCCCGACACCCCGCAACGCCCCCATGTTCGGTCCCGCCGGGCACCTCTACGTCTACTTCACCTACGGGATGCACCACTGCACCAACATCGTCTGCGGTCCCGCCGGCGTCGCCTCCGCCCTTCTGCTCCGGGCCGGCGAAATCGTGGACGGGCTGGAACTGGCGCAGCGGCGCCGGCCGACGTCGAAAAGTCCCGCGGACCTGGCCAGCGGGCCTGCCCGTCTCGCCAAGGCGCTGGGATTGACGACGGCGGACAGCGGCCGGGACGCGCTGGCTCCACCTTTCGGCCTGGAGCTTCCCTCCGGCGCCAGCGGTCCCGTCAGTTCCGGCCCGCGGGTGGGCGTGGCAGGAGCGGGAGGTTCGGACGAGTACGCCTGGCGGTTCTGGCTCACCGGCGACCCCACGGTGTCCAAATACAAGGCGGCGCAGCCCCGTGCCCGGAAGCGGATGGCAGATGCGCCGCCCGGCGCAACGTTTCACAAGCGTTAATCGAAATGGTAGTAGAATGGACGGTCTGTCTTTCGCGATAGGGGAACGTTAATGCTCGATGCCGAATTGGCCCACGAACGGGAGTATGTTGCCGGCCTGTACGCCCGGCTGGAGGAACTCCGGGAGGAAAAGCGCCGACAGCTGGCGCAGGTCCGTCGTGCCGGAGCCGTGGGCACCATGCAGAACGTTTCAGAACGTGACGCGTTCGCCGCGCTGTATGAGGACCGCCTGGCGCAGCTGGACGCGGTGGATGACCGGCTGGTCTTCGGCCGCCTGGACCTGGACTCCGGGGAAGCACAGTACATCGGCCGCATCGGGCTCACCACCGAGGACCTGCAGCGGCTGATGGTGGACTGGCGCGCCCCCGAGGCCGGGCACTTCTACCAGGCCACAGCCTTTGACCGGCAGGGCGTGCGCCGCCGCCGGCACCTGATCCTGCAGGGACGCGACGTCAAGGCCATTGAAGACGATGTCCTGGACGCCTCCATGCTCACGGACGCCGAGTCCCTCCAGGGCGAAGGCGCCCTGCTGGCTGCGCTGAACTCCAAGCGCACAGGCCGCATGTCGGACATCGTCAGCACCATCCAGTCCGAACAGGACCGCATCATCCGCTCCTCCATCTCCGGAGCCGTGGTGGTCCAGGGCGGGCCGGGCACGGGCAAGACCGCCGTGGCCCTGCACCGCGCCGCCTACCTGCTCTACACCCACCGCGACCGCCTCAAGAGTGCAGGCGTGCTGCTGGTGGGCCCGTCGTCGTCGTTCATGAAATACATCGAACGGGTGCTGCCCTCACTCGGCGAGACCGGCGTGGTCATGGCCAGCGTCGGCCGCCTGATGCCCGGCATCAACGCCGTGCCCGAAGCAAACGCGGCCGTGGCCGCCATCAAGGGGCGCCTGGACATGGCTGCCATCGTGGCCAACGCCGTCTCCAACCGCATGCGCGTCCCTGCCCAGAACCGGATCCTCGAAGTGGACGGACGCAAGCTCACGCTGACGCCCCGCCAGGTCCGCCGGGCCCGGGAACGTGCACGCGCCACCGGAAAGCCGTACAACGAGGCACGCGTGACGTTTGTGAAAATCCTGCTGCGCGAGCTGACCGAGCAGATGACCGAGCTCGTCGAGGCCGGCAACATCGGCAACAACGCGGACCGCTCCTACCTTGCGGAGGACGTCCGCACTGCCCGGGACGTGCGGATCGCCCTGAACCTCTGCTGGATGCCCATGACGCCGGAGAAGCTGATTACCGATCTCTTCAGCAAGCCGGAAATACTGGAGTTCTGCACCCCCAACCTGACCCCGGCGGAGCGCGCCCTGCTGCAGCGGCCTGCTGATGCCCCCTGGACCGAGTCCGACGTGCCGCTGCTGGACGAGGCCGCCGAACTGCTCGGCGAGCTGGATCCGGCGGCCGGGCGCGGGCTGGCCCAGCAGGAGCACGACCGTGCCCGGGACCTGGCCAACGCCAAGCAAACCCTGGTAAACATGGAGGCCGCCGGGGTGGACCCGCTTATGTCGGCCGAAGAGCTGGCCGAGCAGAACCGGGAGCAGGATGTCCGGCAGACAGCCGCAGAGCGGGCAACCAGCGACCGCACCTGGGCGTTTGGGCACATCGTGGTCGATGAGGCCCAGGAGCTGTCGCCCATGCAGTGGCGGCTGCTGGTGCGCCGCTGCCCGCTGAAGTCCTTCACCATCGTCGGTGACATCGCGCAGACCAGCTCTGTGGCGGGAGCCAACTCCTGGCAGGGGGCACTGGCGCCGATGTTCGGGGACCGTTGGCAGCTGGAGGAGCTGACCGTCAACTACCGTACGCCGTCGCAGATCGCCGAGGCAGCTGTCCGGATGGCCAACGCCGCCGGGCTTGTTGTTTCCGCCCCCAAGGCCGTCCGGGAAGGCCGCTGGGAGCCCATCATCGACGAAGTCTCTCCCGGTGCCGTGGTGGACCGGCTCGTCGAGGTGCTTCCGGAGGAGCTTGAAGCGCTCGACGGCGGCCTGCTGGCCGTGATTGCCGATGGTGACCTGCTGCCCCAGGCCACATCAGCACTGCGTGCCGTGTACGGGCGCCGGATCGGCAGTGGGGCCGGCAGCTACGAGCAGGACATCGTGGTCATCAGCCCCCGTGAGGCGAAAGGCCTGGAGTTCGACGGCGTAGTGGTCCTGGAACCGTCGATGATGCTCAACCACGAGCACGGCAAGGTGGGGGACCTTTACGTGGCCATGACCCGCGCCACTCAACGGTTGCGGCTGATTGCAGCGGAACCGGTGCCGCCAGGGATTGCCGGCTGACGGCGCCTTCGGCGTTACTGCTAACTTAGGAAGCGTGCCTGAACTGAACAACCTCGAACCGCAGCGCAATGACCCCACTTTCGCCAATATTTGGCAGGAACTGAAGTGGCGTGGGCTGGTCCATGTCTCCACTGACGAAGCAGAGCTGGAAAAGCTCCTCGCCAACGGGCCGGTCACCTACTATTGCGGCTTCGACCCCACCGCGCCGAGCCTGCACCTGGGCAACCTGGTCCAGTTGCTGGTCATGCGGCGGCTTCAGTTGGCCGGCCACAAGCCGCTGGGACTGGTGGGCGGTTCCACCGGCATGATCGGTGACCCGCGTCCGACGGCGGAACGCACCTTGAACACCAAGGACACGGTGGCGGAGTGGGTTGGCTACCTCCAGGCCCAGGTGCAGCGCTTCCTCAGCTTCGAGGGAGACAACGCTGCCAGGATGGTGAACAACCTGGATTGGACGGCGCCGCTGAGCGCCATCGACTTCCTGCGTGAAGTGGGAAAGCATTTCCGCGTGGGCACCATGCTGCGCAAGGACGCCGTGGCATCCCGGCTGAACTCCGATGAGGGCATTAGCTACACCGAGTTCAGCTACCAGATCCTGCAGGGCATGGACTACCTGCAGCTCTACCGCGATTACGGCTGCGTCCTGCAGACCGGCGGCTCGGACCAGTGGGGCAACCTCACCAGCGGTACGGAACTGATCCGCAAAGTCGAGGGCAAGAGCGTCCACGCCCTTGGAACCCCGCTTATCACCAACTCCGATGGAACCAAGTTTGGCAAGAGCGAGGGCAACGCCATCTGGCTCGACGCCGGCATGTGCAGCCCGTACGCCTTCTACCAGTTCTGGCTCAACACCGCCGACGCAGATGTGGTGGACCGGCTCAAGGTGTTCACCTTCCTGACGCGCGCCGAAATCGAAGAAATTGCCGTTTCAGTGGCTGAACGTCCATTCGCCCGTGAAGGACAGCGGAAGCTCGCCTTCGAAGTGACCTCACTGGTGCACGGCGTGGAGGCCACCGAAAAGGTGATCAATGCTTCCGCGGCATTGTTCGGAAACGGTGACCTGGCTGCCCTGGACAAGGCAACCCTCCAGGCCGCCACTTCCGAATTGCCCACCACCACCGTGCAGGTGGATGAGATGGGGATTGTGGACCTGCTGGTGGCGTCCGGTCTGTCCGAAAGCAAATCTGCCGCTCGACGAACGGTAGGGGAGGGTGGCGCCTACGTGAACAACGAGAAGGTGTCCGATCCCGAGGCCGTGATCTCGGAGTCTGAACTTCTGCACGGCCAGTACCTGCTCCTGCGCAGGGGTAAGAAGAACCTGGCCACTGTTGAGGTACTGGTTCCCTAGCACCTCTGAGTCCTGCATGCACGCCCTTCGGCAGCCGATTTGCACGGCCGCTGGGGGGCGTGTATTGTTTTCTGAGTCGCCGCCGCTGAGTGGTGACAAACCCCCAACTAATGAGAAGCAATTCTTACCGCGAATACGCGGATCCCGAGAAGCTGCTTCTTATTTTGCTGGGCAGATTCATTTCGCCAAGCTGATTCCGGGAAAATAGCCGGATTTGCAAAAGTGAATATGAATGAAATAAGATAAAAACATCGCAGCGAAGAAATACGGAATAGAAATTCTTTGAATTGTTTCCGGGAATATTCGAATGTGTCTGTTGTTTGAGAACTCAATAGTGTGCCAAGTTTGTTGATACCGATTATGTAATGTGATTGGTTGATTGTGCTGTGCCGCCACCCCGTGGTGTGCATGGTGTTTTTGGCTGGTTTCAAATTTTGTGCAGCCGTGGTCGCCGTTATTTCCGGTGGTTGTGGTTGTGTCTGTTTGTTTTCAACGGAGAGTTTGATCCTGGCTCAGGATGAACGCTGGCGGCGTGCTTAACACATGCAAGTCGAACGATGATGCCAGCTTGCTGGTGGATTAGTGGCGAACGGGTGAGTAACACGTGAGTAACCTGCCCTTGACTCTGGGATAAGCCTGGGAAACTGGGTCTAATACCGGATATGACTGATCATCGCATGGTGGTTGGTGGAAAGCTTTTGTGGTTTTGGATGGACTCGCGGCCTATCAGCTTGTTGGTGGGGTAATGGCCTACCAAGGCGACGACGGGTAGCCGGCCTGAGAGGGTGACCGGCCACACTGGGACTGAGACACGGCCCAGACTCCTACGGGAGGCAGCAGTGGGGAATATTGCACAATGGGCGAAAGCCTGATGCAGCGACGCCGCGTGAGGGATGACGGCCTTCGGGTTGTAAACCTCTTTCAGTAGGGAAGAAGCGTAAGTGACGGTACCTGCAGAAGAAGCGCCGGCTAACTACGTGCCAGCAGCCGCGGTAATACGTAGGGCGCAAGCGTTATCCGGAATTATTGGGCGTAAAGAGCTCGTAGGCGGTTTGTCGCGTCTGCCGTGAAAGTCCGGGGCTCAACTCCGGATCTGCGGTGGGTACGGGCAGACTAGAGTGATGTAGGGGAGACTGGAATTCCTGGTGTAGCGGTGAAATGCGCAGATATCAGGAGGAACACCGATGGCGAAGGCAGGTCTCTGGGCATTAACTGACGCTGAGGAGCGAAAGCATGGGGAGCGAACAGGATTAGATACCCTGGTAGTCCATGCCGTAAACGTTGGGCACTAGGTGTGGGGGACATTCCACGTTTTCCGCGCCGTAGCTAACGCATTAAGTGCCCCGCCTGGGGAGTACGGCCGCAAGGCTAAAACTCAAAGGAATTGACGGGGGCCCGCACAAGCGGCGGAGCATGCGGATTAATTCGATGCAACGCGAAGAACCTTACCAAGGCTTGACATGAACCAGACCGGGCTGGAAACAGTCCTTCCCCTTTGGGGTTGGTTTACAGGTGGTGCATGGTTGTCGTCAGCTCGTGTCGTGAGATGTTGGGTTAAGTCCCGCAACGAGCGCAACCCTCGTTCCATGTTGCCAGCGGGTAGTGCCGGGGACTCATGGGAGACTGCCGGGGTCAACTCGGAGGAAGGTGGGGACGACGTCAAATCATCATGCCCCTTATGTCTTGGGCTTCACGCATGCTACAATGGCCGGTACAAAGGGTTGCGATACTGTGAGGTGGAGCTAATCCCAAAAAGCCGGTCTCAGTTCGGATTGGGGTCTGCAACTCGACCCCATGAAGTCGGAGTCGCTAGTAATCGCAGATCAGCAACGCTGCGGTGAATACGTTCCCGGGCCTTGTACACACCGCCCGTCAAGTCACGAAAGTTGGTAACACCCGAAGCCGGTGGCCTAACCCCTTGTGGGAGGGAGCTGTCGAAGGTGGGACTGGCGATTGGGACTAAGTCGTAACAAGGTAGCCGTACCGGAAGGTGCGGCTGGATCACCTCCTTTCTAAGGAGCACCTACAATGATCCGTCGCCAATGCATGTTGGTGGTGGGTGTGTTGTCAGGAGTAAAGGCCCGTTGCACGGACGACTGTTCCGTGGCGGGTGCTCAAGGGTGGAATATCAACAAATAGCGGCTGTCTGGTCTTTTGGTCTTCTTTAGTACGAACCCTGGTGGTTCTGGAACGGTGGGCCGGGGGGTTTCCGGGTGGTTTAGTGTTTGGCACACTGTTGGGTCCTGAGGCAACAGGGCCGGGGAGTTTTCCCGGGTTTGTTTGTTTCTGGTTTCCCTGCCATGACGTTCCTGCACGTGTTTGACTCCTTTTTTTGGGGGTTTGTGTGTGGGGTGTGTGGTGTGGGGTTGTTGTTTGAGAACTACATAGTGGACGCGAGCATCTTGTATAAGAAGCAATTTCCAAGATTATGAACCTGGATCTGGTTCGTGTGCCTTTGGGTGCGCGGGACAGTTTCTGTGGTTCTCTCGAAAATGTTTTTGATCTTTGTGGTCAAGTTTTTAAGAGCACACGGTGGATGCCTTGGCATTAGGAGCCGAAGAAGGACGTAGGAATCTGCGATAAGCCTGGGGGAGTCGATAACCGGACTGTGATCCCAGGGTGTCCGAATGGGGAAACCCCGCCAGGGGCGTGAGTTGCCTGGTGACCCGTACCTGAACACATAGGGTGCGTGGGGGGAACGCGGGGAAGTGAAACATCTCAGTACCCGCAGGAAGAGAAAACAATAGTGATTCCGTTAGTAGTGGCGAGCGAACGCGGATCAGGCTAAACCGTTCCATGTGTGATAGCCGGCGGGCGTTGCATGGTCGGGGTTGTGGGACTTTCCATACCAGTTCTGCCGGGCTGGTGGGGTGTGATGTGCGCGCATAGGTGAACGGTTTTGAAAGGCCGGCCAGAGAGGGTGTTAGTCCCGTAACCGTAATGTGTTTGTACCGCCTGTGAGAGTATCCCAAGTAGTACGGGGCCCGAGAAATCCCGTGCGAATCTGTCAGGACCACCTGATAAGCCTAAATACTACCTAATGACCGATAGCGGACCAGTACCGTGAGGGAAAGGTGAAAAGTACCCCGGGAGGGGAGTGAAACAGTACCTGAAACCGTGTGCTTACAATCCGTCGGAGCCAGTCTGATTCTGGTGACGGCGTGCCTTTTGAAGAATGAGCCTGCGAGTTAGTGTTACGTCGCGAGGTTAACCCGTGTGGGGCAGCCGTAGCGAAAGCGAGTCTGAATAGGGCGTGTGAGTGGCGTGATCTAGACCCGAAGCGAAGTGATCTACCCATGGCCAGGTTGAAGCGACGGTAAGACGTCGTGGAGGACCGAACCCACTTCAGTTGAAAATGGAGGGGATGAGCTGTGGGTAGGGGTGAAAGGCCAATCAAACTTCGTGATAGCTGGTTCTCCCCGAAATGCATTTAGGTGCAGCGTTGCGTGTTTCTTGCTGGAGGTAGAGCTACTGGATGGCTAATGGGCCCTACAAGGTTACTGACGTCAGCCAAACTCCGAATGCCGGTAAGTGAGAGCGCAGCAGTGAGACTGTGGGGGATAAGCTTCATAGTCGAGAGGGAAACAGCCCAGACCACCAACTAAGGCCCCTAAGCGTGTGCTAAGTGGGAAAGGATGTGGAGTTGCCCAGACAACCAGGAGGTTGGCTTAGAAGCAGCCACCCTTAAAAGAGTGCGTAATAGCTCACTGGTCAAGTGATTCCGCGCCGACAATGTAGCGGGGCTCAAGTACACCGCCGAAGTTGTGGCATTCACATGTTGTCCTAGCCTTCGTGGTTCAGGAGTGTGGATGGGTAGGGGAGCGTCGTGTGGGCGGTGAAGCTGCGGTGTAAACCAGTGGTGGAGCCTACACGAGTGAGAATGCAGGCATGAGTAGCGAAAGACGGGTGAGAAACCCGTCCGCCGAATGATCAAGGGTTCCAGGGTCAAGCTAATCTGCCCTGGGTAAGTCGGGACCTAAGGCGAGGCCGACAGGCGTAGTCGATGGACAACGGGTTGATATTCCCGTACCGGCGAAAAACCGCCCATGCTGAGCGGGGGATACTAACTGCCCGAAACCTGCCTGACACCCCTTGTGGGTGAAGGGTTTTGGTGGAGCGCAGGACCTGATCCCGGGAGGCAAGCGTATTAACAGGTGTGACGCAGGAAGGTAGCCGAGCCGGGCGATGGTTGTCCCGGTCTAAGGATGTAGGGCGAATGGTAGGCAAATCCGCCATTCATATGGCCTGAGATCTGATGGGACCCCCGTATGGGGGGATTTGGTGATCCTATGCTGCCGAGAAAAGCATCGACGCGAGGTTTTAGCCGCCCGTACCCCAAACCGACACAGGTGATCAGGTAGAGAATACCAAGGCGATCGAGAGAATTATGGTTAAGGAACTCGGCAAAATGCCCCCGTAACTTCGGGAGAAGGGGGGCCCCAACCTTGAACACCACATTGCTGGTGGGAGGGGATCGGGGCCGCAGAGACCAGGGGGAAGCGACTGTTTACTAAAAACACAGGTCCGTGCGAAGTCGCAAGACGATGTATACGGACTGACTCCTGCCCGGTGCTGGAAGGTTAAGAGGACCGGTTAGCCGTAAGGCGAAGCTGAGAATTTAAGCCCCAGTAAACGGCGGTGGTAACTATAACCATCCTAAGGTAGCGAAATTCCTTGTCGGGTAAGTTCCGACCTGCACGAATGGAGTAACGACTTCCCCGCTGTCTCAACCATAAACTCGGCGAAATTGCAGTACGAGTAAAGATGCTCGTTACGCGCAGCAGGACGGAAAGACCCCGAGACCTTTACTATAGTTTGGTATTGGTGTTCGGAGTGGCTTGTGTAGGATAGGTGGGAGACGTTGAAGCCCGGACGCCAGTTCGGGTGGAGTCATCGTTGAAATACCACTCTGGTCACTTTGGACATCTAACTTCGGCCCGTAATCCGGGTCAGGGACAGTGCCTGATGGGTAGTTTAACTGGGGCGGTTGCCTCCTAAAAAGTAACGGAGGCGCCCAAAGGTTCCCTCAGCCTGGTTGGCAATCAGGTGTCGAGTGTAAGTGCACAAGGGAGCTTGACTGTGAGAGAGACATCTCGAGCAGGGACGAAAGTCGGGACTAGTGATCCGGCGGTACATTGTGGAATGGCCGTCGCTCAACGGATAAAAGGTACCTCGGGGATAACAGGCTGATCTTGCCCAAGAGTCCATATCGACGGCATGGTTTGGCACCTCGATGTCGGCTCGTCGCATCCTGGGGCTGGAGTAGGTCCCAAGGGTTGGGCTGTTCGCCCATTAAAGCGGTACGCGAGCTGGGTTTAGAACGTCGTGAGACAGTTCGGTCCCTATCCGCTGCGCGCGCAGGAAATTTGAGAAGGGCTGTCCTTAGTACGAGAGGACCGGGACGGACGAACCTCTGGTGTGTCAGTTGTACTGCCAAGTGCACCGCTGATTAGCTACGTTCGGATGGGATAACCGCTGAAAGCATCTAAGCGGGAAGCTCGCTTCAAGATGAGATTTCCATACACCCTCGGGTGTGAGAGGCCCCCAGCCAGACCACTGGGTTGATAGGCCGGATGTGGAAGCGAGGACTAACGACTCGTGAAGCTGACCGGTACTAATAGGCCAACAACTTACACCACACAGAACATACAAACTCTGCTTGCGTCCACTATGTGGTTCCCAACCAACAACCCCCAACACCACGGGTTAATGGCACGGAACCAACAACTACATACAACAACACCACAATGTTGTAACCACAAAGACTTCCCACCCCCGGCATCAGACCCGGGCGGACGGGTACAAGGGTTACGGCGGTCATAGCGTGGGGGAAACGCCCGGTCCCATTCCGAACCCGGAAGCTAAGACCCACAGCGCCGATGGTACTGCACCCGGGAGGGTGTGGGAGAGTAGGTCACCGCCGGAACAACTATTATAAGTAGGGCCCTGACAACGAAACGTCAGGGCCCTACCACTTTAACCACCACCCACCACCACCCAGAATCCCCAGCTCACCTCTGACGGGTAAACCATCAACCCCCGCTCACCTGCGACGGGTAAACGATCAACCCCCGCTCACTTCTGGCGGGTAAGCGATCAACCCCCGCTCACTTCTGGCGGGTGAACCATCGACCCCCGCTCACCTGGTAACGATGCCTTGAGAGCGGGCGTTCAGCGAAACCCTGCCAGATGTGAGCGGGCGTTCAGCGAAAACCTGCCAGACGTGAGCGGGCGCCGGGGGAGGACCCGCCACACGTGAGCGGGCGTTGTTGGGGAGAACCACAGTCCCTGGTTGGTGTGAAGATGGCCACGATACCGCCGCCAGGGCTCCCATCGTCCCAGGGGATTTTGCGGCTCCACTAGAATTGATGAAGATGTACGGACTTCGAAGCGCTTGATTTCGGGTTGCGTAGGAAACGAAACGAGCGGCTGCAGTTGCGCCAGTGGTCGGCTCACAACAGGAGGAATCCATATGGCCGAGCACAACGGTGGCAACCGCGGCAACGACCGCGGCGCGTTCCGCGGCAACAACAACTCCGGCGGTGAGCCCCGCGGCTTTAGGTCGCGGTCTGACCGGGACGGCAACAATTTCTCCCGCGGTGGAGCTACCGGAGGCGGGGAGCGTAAATCCTACGAGGATCGTGACCGGAAGCCTTATGGTGATCGTCCGCGCCGTGATGGCGAGGGTGAGCGCCGTGGGTTCAGTGGCGGCGGTGACCGTGACCGGAAGCCTTATGGTGATCGTCCGCGCCGTGATGGTGAGGGTGAGCGCCGTGGTTTCGGTGGCGGCGGTGACCGTGACCGGAAGCCTTATGGTGATCGTCCGCGCCGTGATGGCGAGGGTGAGCGCCGCCAGTTCGGTGACCGCGATCGTAAGCCCTTTGGTGATCGTCCGCGCCGTGATGGTGAGGGTGAGCGCCGTGGTTTCGGTGGCGGCGGTGACCGCGATCGTAAGCCTTATGGTGATCGTCCGCGCCGTGATGGTGAGGGTGACCGTCGTGGTTTCGGTGGCGGCGGTGACCGCGATCGTAAGCCCTTTGGTGATCGTCCGCGCCGTGATGGTGAGGGTGAGCGCCGTGGTTTCGGTGGGGACAACCGCAAACCGTTTGGCGACCGGCAGGAACGTGCGCCCCGCAGCTTTGACCGCCGAGACTCACGTGCCGAGTCCGGCCGCGGCGCAGGCCCCCGCGACTCCGGCTCCCGCAGCTTCGGCCGCGACCGCCAGGAGGAACGCCCCGCGCGCGTGCCCAACGCCGCGGACCTTCGCAGCGCCAACCGCCCGGACCGGGAACGCTCACCCGAAATCGACGAGGACGTCACGGGCAAGGAGCTCGACCGCGCCACGCAGCACCAGATCAAGACGCTTGAGTCCAAGAGCGCGGAATGGGTGGCCCGCCACCTGGTCATGGCCGGCCGCCTGATTGATGACGAGCCCGAGCTGGCCTTCCAGCACGCCCTTGCAGCCAGCCGTCGCGGCGGACGGCTGGCTGCCGTGCGTGAAGCCGTGGGACTGACTGCTTACGCTGCCGGCCACTACGGTGAAGCGCTCCGCGAGTTCCGCACCTTCCGGCGCATCAGCGGCTCCAACGTGCATCTGCCCGTGATGGCCGACTGTGAACGTGGCCTGGGCCGGCCCGACCGCGCCCTGGACGTTGCCCGCTCGGAGGAAGCCCAGGATCTGGATGCTCCCGGGAAGGTTGAACTGGCCATTGTTGCCGCCGGCGCCCGGACCGACCTGGGACAGCTGGACGCGGCAGTGGCGGAGCTCGAGATCCCGCAGCTGGATATCAACCGTGCATTCTCCTACAGCCCGCGTCTGTTCCGTGCCTACTCCGAGGCACTTGCTGCGGTGGGGCGCGACGACGAGTCGCAGAAGTGGGGCCGGCAGGCTGTAGTGGCGGAAAATGCTCTGGGCCAGGGTGCGGATGAGGAACCTGACATCATCGACCTCGGCTGGGACGAGGAAGAAGAGGCCCGGGAAGAGGCTGAACGCCGCCGGATGCTGGACCGTGCTTCCAAGGCTTCCGGAGCTGAAAACGGCGGCGATACCGGCACCGATACAACGGCAGCCGACCACGAGGTCACAGCTACTAAGAGCCCACGCGCCGCCGAAGCGAAGGCTGCCGAGGACGGCGGCATCGATGACCAGGAGGCCGACTACTTCGTCTCTGACGACGCCGAATCGGACCAGGACTCGGTGGAACACGACGAGCTTGACCCCGCAGCTGCGCACGAGCCCGGCAACGGCAACCAGGTGGAAGACCAGGACGCCGCGGAACACCACCACGACGGCGCGGACACCTTTGCGAATGAAGAACGGCGGGACTGACCACCCATGACTGACGTTTCCCTGGTTTCCCGCTTCGATGCCCTGCTGGCCGACCTGGATGGCGTGGTGTATGCGGGACCGCATGCAATCCCCGGAGCAGTGGAATCGCTGAAGCAGCTCTCCGGGCTGGGCATCGGTTTGGGCTACGTGACGAACAACGCCTCCCGTTCACCTGCGGAGGTTGCAGCCCACCTGCGCGAGCTGGGTGCGCCCGCCGAGGACAACCAGGTGGTCAGTTCCTCGCAGGCGGCGGCGGACCTGCTGGCGTCGCTGCTGGCTCCGGGGTCACGGGTCCTCATCACTGGCAGCCCGGCGCTGGCCCGGGAAATCGAGCTGGCCGGTCTGGTGCCAGTGGGCAGCCAGGACGAGGAACCGGTGGCGGTGGTGCAGGGCTTCAGCCCCGGCATTGGGTGGAAGGAGCTGGCGGAAGCCACCTATGTGGTGAACGCCGGCGCCCTCTGGGTGGCGACCAACACGGACATGACGATTCCACAGGCTCGGGGGATCGCCCCGGGGAACGGCACCCTGGTTGCTGCTGTCGCCGCCGCTACTGCGCAGCAGCCCAAGGTCGCAGGTAAGCCGGAGGCGCCTTTGTTCCACTCCGCTGCCAAACGTCTTGGGGCCGAGCGTCCGCTGGTGGTGGGGGACCGGCTGGACACGGACATCCTGGGCGGCAACAACGCCGGCTTCGCCACTGTGGCGGTGCTGACCGGCGTCGACACCCGCGAAACGATCCTTGCGGCGCGTTCCGCGGAACGCCCCAACTACATCATCGGGAACCTGACGGACCTGCACCGCCCGTACCCGGACGTGACGCACGACGACGGCACCTACGTGTGCGGCGAAGCGACGGCACGCGTGGCCAACGGAGCGGTGGGCATCATCGGCAGCCAGGACAACCTGGACTCCTGGCGGGCGGCCTGCGCTGCCTGGTGGGCGGAGACGCCAGAGGCTGCAACCCCGCAGGCGCCCAAGCTGGTGTGGCTCAATCACTAGACTGGTTCCATGACTGAGCTGACCGAACCGGACGACTCGACAGCCCAGCCTGCCCCGGAGTGGCCGCAACCCGTCGCCGGGGACAATGGGCAGCGCATCAGCGATCCGCAGGTGGCACGGGCCGTGGCAAGGCTTTCCGGGATCCCCGGCCTCCCTGCGGCTGACCATGAAGCTGTCTACAACGGGCTCCACGACGAACTGCTGGCAGCCCTGAACAGCGATCCCATCGACCAGGTCAGGGCGGCAACCGGCCGCGCCGGCGGGGCAGCCTGATGCCGGTCCGCCTCGATCAGGCCCTGGTGGCCCGCGGCCTGGCACGGTCGCGCACGCACGCAGCGTCGCTCATCGCCGAAGGCAAGGTCACCTCGGGCGGCCACGTCCTCGCCAAAGCCTCGCTGCAGGTTGACGAAGGCCGGGACCTCGCTGTCGAGCTTGATGACCAGGACACCTACGCCAGCCGCGCCGCCCACAAGCTGGCCGGCGCCCTGGACGCCTTCCCCGAGGTGTTGCCGCAGGGCAAAAGGTGCCTCGACGCGGGTGCCTCTACCGGAGGTTTCACCGACGTCCTGCTGCGGCGCGGCGCCGCGCACGTGGTGGCGGTCGACGTCGGGCACGGCCAGTTAGTGCCACACCTCCGCAACGATCCCCGCGTGGACGTCCACGAGGGGATGAACGTCAGGTACATGGCCCCGACCGACATTGGCGGCCCCGCCGCCCTGACCGTGGCGGACTTGTCCTTCATCTCCCTCACCCTGGTGGTGCAGCCGCTGGCGGACTGCACCGAACCGGGCGGCGACCTGGTGCTGATGGTCAAGCCACAGTTCGAGATCGGCAAGGACCGGCTGGGCCGCACCGGGGTGGTCACCTCGGAGCGTGAGCGGCGGATGGCAGTCGAAAAGGTTGCCAAGGCAGCGCTCGACGCCGGGCTGGACCTCTGCGGCCTGGCGGCCAGTCCGCTGCCCGGACAGGACGGAAACGTCGAATACTTCCTGTGGATAAAACGCAGGATCAGCAAAGACTTGCCTAAGATCGAAGAGCGAGAGGCAGCAGCCGCTGCGTTGCTCGGACAAATCTGGCCGAACCACTAGAGAGCGGAACCTGATGAGCAGGCGTGTACTGGTCCTTGCCCACACCGGCCGCGAGGAGTCACTGAAAGCCGCCTGGGAAGCCTGCGCCCTGCTGCACGCCTCGGGCATGGTCCCCGTGATGCAGGAGTCCGAGCTGGGGGACATGGAGCGGTTCTTCGGGCACCTGGCCCAGCCGGTGGAAGTGCTCCACGACCACGTGCAGCTGCCCGATGTTGAACTAGTCATGGTCCTCGGCGGCGACGGGACCATCCTGCGGGCCGCCGAACTGGTCCGCGAGGTGGATGTCCCGCTGCTGGGCGTTAACCTGGGCCACGTGGGGTTCCTGGCCGAAAGTGAACGGGCGGACCTGGCCCAAACCGTCGAGTGGATCGCCAGCCGCGAGTACACGGTGGAAGAGCGCATGACCATCGACGTTCAGGTCTGGGTCCGTGGCCAAAAGATTTGGCACACCTGGGCTTTAAACGAGGCCGCCATCGAGAAAGCCAACCGTGAACGGATGCTGGAAGTGGTGACCGAGGTGGACGAACGTCCGCTGACGTCCTTTGGCTCCGACGGCATTGTCCTGGCCACTCCCACCGGATCCACGGCGTACGCGTTCTCCGCCGGCGGACCCGTCGTGTGGCCGGAAGTGGAGGCGCTGGTGATCGTGCCCATCAGTGCCCATGCGCTCTTCGCCAAGCCGCTCGTCGTGTCGCCCCGGTCCAGGCTGGCGGTTGAGGTGCTGGGCCGGACCGACGCCCAGGGGGTCCTGTGGTGCGACGGGCGGCGCTCGGTGGACCTGCCGCCCGGCGCCCGCGTGGAAGTGACCAAGTCAGCCACCCCGGTCCGGCTGGCCCGCACCCACCAGACCCCGTTCTCGGCACGCCTGGTCCGCAAGTTCGAGCTGCCCATCCACGGCTGGCGCGGGCCACTGCCCAAGTCCGACGCCGTACACACCGGCCCCATCCCCGTGGTGCGCACGCCCCGGCCCATGCCGCCGCTGCCCGTACCGCACGTTGAGAACCCGGACAGCGATCCCGATCCGTCGACTGCAAAGTGAATCCATGCTTGAAGAACTGAGAATCCGCGATCTGGGCGTCATCACCGACGCAACGCTTCCGCTCGGCCCGGGACTGAGCGTGGTGACCGGTGAAACCGGCGCCGGAAAGACCATGGTGGTCACCGCCGTCGGACTGCTGCTGGGCGCCCGCTCGGACGCAGGGGCCGTCCGCAGCGGTGCGAAGAGCGCCACCGCCGAAGCCGTGCTCAAGCTTGAGACCGGACATCCCGCCGTCGCCCGTGCCCTCGAAGCCGGCGCCGACGCTGAGGAGTTCGACGGCGGCACTGAACTGATCCTGGCCCGCCGGCTGGGTGCGGACGGACGGAGCCGCGCGTTCCTTGGCGGCCGCGCCGCACCCGTGGGCGTCCTGGCCGAGATCGGCGAATCGCTGGTGGTGGTGCATGGCCAGACGGACCAGATCCGGCTCAAGGGCGCCACGGCCCAGCGCGAAGCCCTGGACAAGTTCGCCGGCGAGGCACTGGCCAAACCGCTGGCCGCATATCAGGACCTGTACAGCCGGTGGAAGGCCAGCCAGGCGGAGCTGCATGCCCTGCGCAGCGCCGCCCGTGACAGGCTCCGCGAAGCTGAATCCCTGGAGGCGGCCCTGGCGGAGATCGATGACGTGGACCCACAGCCGGGGGAGGACGAGCTGCTCAAGGCCGAGGCCGTGAAGCTTGCCAATGTTGAGGAACTGCGAATTGCCGCCAGCACTGCGCACCAGGCCCTCATTGCCGAGGACTTCGGCGAGGCGGGTGACGCCACCACCCTGGTGGACTCGGCCAAACGGACCCTTGAACACGTGGCCGAGCACGACGCCGAGCTGGGGTCTGCGGCCGCGCGCCTGGCCGAGGTGGGCTTTCTGCTCAACGACATCGCCACCGAGCTGGCCAGCTACCAGGCGGGCCTGGACTCCGAGGGCCCGGAACGGCTCGCCGAGATCGAAGACCGGCGTGCCGCCCTGGCCAAGCTGGTCCGCAAATACGCCCCCACCATCGATGAGGTGCTGGAGTGGGCGGAGAAGGCACGCGTCCGGTTCGACGAGCTGCAGGACGATTCCTCCCGCATCGAGGCCCTGGACGGGGAAGTGGTCCGCGCCGAAGCGGACCTGAAGAAGCAGTCGGCGGCCGTCAGCAAGATCCGGGCCAAGGCCGCCGAGGACCTTTCCGCCCGGGTCAGCGCCGAATTGAAGGCCCTGGCCATGGCCGACGCCACCCTGGTGATCAACCTCGACTCCGCCGCGCAGCTGGGCCCTTACGGCGCGGACGAGATCAGCTTCCTGCTGCAGCCGCACTCGGGCGCCCCGGCCCGGCCGCTGGGCAAGGGTGCCTCCGGTGGCGAGCTCTCCCGGGTGATGCTGGCCATCGAAGTGGTGCTGGCCGCCGTCGATCCCGTCCCCACATTCGTCTTCGACGAAGTGGACGCGGGCGTGGGTGGGCGCGCCGCCGTCGAGATCGGCCGGCGGCTGGCCATGCTGGCACGCCACGTGCAGGTGCTGGTGGTCACGCACCTTCCGCAGGTGGCCGCCTTCGCGGACCAGCACATCACCGTGACCAAGACATCGGTCAGGGGAGCCGACGGCGGCACCGCCACCGGGTTCACCTCCAGTGACGTCCGCCTGCTTGACGGACCGGAGCGGGTGCGTGAGCTTGCGCGCATGCTGGCGGGCCAGGAGGACTCGGAATCGGCGCAGGCGCACGCCCAGGAACTGCTGGACGACGCCAAACTCCTGCCGCAGCGGGCCTGAGCGGGACGGCTCTGGCCACCCACGGGAAGGCGCAAATGATGATAGGCTCGAATTCCGTGGTGCAGCGATCAAATTCCCGTGTAAATTCCCGGTTCCCGGGCTCCTCCAAGACGACCAAGCATATTTTCGTCACTGGCGGTGTGGCGTCCTCGCTCGGTAAGGGACTGACGGCCTCCAGCCTTGGTCATCTACTGCGGGCACGCGGCCTGTCGGTCACGATGCAGAAGCTCGATCCCTATCTGAACGTGGATCCGGGCACGATGAACCCCTTCCAGCACGGTGAGGTCTTCGTCACGGACGACGGCGCCGAGACGGACCTGGACATCGGGCACTACGAACGCTTCCTCGACGAGAACCTCGAAGGTTCTGCGAACGTGACCACGGGGCAGGTGTACTCCACCGTTATCGCCAAGGAACGCCGGGGCGAATACCTCGGGGACACCGTTCAGGTCATCCCGCACATCACCGATGAGATCAAGCGCCGCATGCGGCTGCCCGCCGAGGGCAAGAACGCCCCGGACGTGATCATCACCGAAATCGGCGGCACCGTTGGCGATATCGAGTCCCAGCCCTTCCTGGAATCCGCCCGCCAGGTCCGCCAGGACATCGGCCGGAACAACGTGTTCTTCCTCCACGTCTCCTTGGTGCCCTACATCGGGCCTTCCCAGGAACTGAAGACCAAGCCCACGCAGCACTCCGTGGCCGCGCTGCGCTCCATCGGCATCCAGCCCGAGGCCATCGTGATCCGGTCGGACCGCGAAGTGCCTGAGGCCATGCGGGAAAAGATCGGCCGCATGTGCGACGTCGACATCGACGCCGTGGTGAACGCCGCCGATGCCCCCAGCATCTACGACATCCCCAAGACCCTGCACGGCCAGGGACTGGACTCCTACATCGTCCGCGCCCTGGACCTGCCGTTCAAAGACGTCGACTGGACCAGCTGGGACCGCCTCCTCGAGGCCGTGCACAACCCCAAGCACCAGGTCGAGATCGCCCTGGTAGGCAAGTACATCGACCTGCCGGACGCCTACCTTTCGGTCACCGAGGCGCTGCGGGCCGGCGGCTTCGCCAACGAGGCCAAGGTCAAGATCCGCTGGGTCCCGTCGGATGAGTGCGAGACCCGCGAAGGGGCCATCAAGGCCCTCGACGGCGTTGACGCCATCTGCGTTCCGGGCGGTTTCGGCATCCGTGGCCTCGAAGGCAAGCTGGGCGCGCTGAAGTTCGCCCGCGAAACCAAGCTGCCGGTCCTGGGCCTCTGCCTTGGCCTGCAGTGCATAGTGATCGAGTACGCCCGCAATGTGGTGGGGCTGGAAGGCGCCTCCTCCAGCGAGTTCGAGCCGGATTCAAAGTACCCCGTCATCGCCACCATGGAGGAGCAGCTGGAGTACGTCGAGGGCCGCGGCGACCTTGGCGGCACCATGCGCCTGGGCCTGTACGAAGCCAAGCTCGACGCAGGATCGGTCATCGCCGGAACGTACGGCAAGACCACCGTCAGCGAACGCCACCGGCACCGCTACGAGGTGAACAACAAGTACCGCCAGCAGATCGCGGATAAGGGCCTGGTCTTCTCCGGCACTTCCCCTGACGGCAAACTGGTGGAATTTGTCGAGCTGCCCGCCGACGTCCACCCGTACTACGTGGCCACGCAGGCGCACCCCGAGCTGAGCTCGCGGCCCACGCGCCCGCACCCGCTGTTCGCCGGCCTGGTCAAGGCTGCCCTTGACCACCAGAACGCCAACCACCAGGGTGCAGGCCAGGCCGCAGCCGACACGGGGGCGGCCACGGACGGCGAGCCTGCAGCATCGGGTAGCGTTACCGCCAAGTAGTCAAAAGAACACAAAGGACGGCGCGATGCCTGGTACACCTGAAGCCACCCCTGCCAAACAGGTTTCGGATGCACCAAGCCCGCGCCGTCTTTTGTCGTCCGAGAAGGTCTATGAGGGCCGGATCTGGGACGTCGTCAGCGACACCTTCCAGCTCTCCGAGTCCGGGGACGCCCTCACCCGCGACTACATCGACCACCCCGGGGCGGTCGCGATCCTGCCCATGAACGACGAAGGCCAGATCCTCCTCCTGAAGCAGTACCGGCACCCGGTGGGCATGGACTTATGGGAAGTCCCCGCCGGCCTGCTGGACGTCGAAGGCGAAGACTTCGTGGTGGGGGCGGCACGGGAACTTGCCGAAGAAGCGGACCTGGCGGCCGGGACCTGGAACGTCCTGGCCGACGTCTTCAACTCCCCGGGATCCTCCAGCGAAGCCATCCGCATCTACCTGGCCCGGGACCTCACCGAGGTGCCGCACCACGAACGGCACGAGCGGACGGACGAGGAAGCGGAGATTGAGTTCCACTGGATCAGCCTGGACGACGCCGTGGCCTCCGTACTGGCCGGCCGCCTCCACAACCCGTCGGCCGTCGTCGGGATCCTTGCCGCCGCTGCCGCCCGGGCCGGCAACTACCAGGACCTCCGCCCCGCTGACGCCCCCTGGCCCGCCCACCCCAGCCAGCGCTGATGGTCCCGGGTCCCTCGGCTGAAGCAGTACCGTCCCTCGAACCGGCTCCGGATGCAAAAGCTCCCGGTGCTGCCCCGACGGAAATCCCGGCCGCCATCGACCGGGGAATCACGGATTACCTCCAGCACATGGGCGTGGAACGGGGGCTGGCGGCGAACACGCTGGCGGCCTACCGCCGCGACCTGGCCCGGTACGCCCGCTACCTCGCAACCTCGGGCTGCACCCGGCCGGAAGACATCACCCGACACCATGTCACCGGCTACGTCCGCGCCCTCGCCGACGGATCCGACGGCGGGTCCACCCTTGGCGTGCGCTCGGCAGCCCGCACGGTGGTGGCCGTCCGGGGGCTGCACAAGTTTTGGGCCCTGGAGGGCTACACGCCCGCGGACCCGGCCAGCGAAGTCCACCCGCCGATGGCCGGCAAGCGGCTACCCAAAGCCATCAGCGTCGACGAGGTGACCCGCATCCTCGAGGCCGCGGGAACGGACACCGCAACGGGACTGCGGGACCGGGCCCTCCTGGAATTCCTTTACTCCACCGGCGCCAGGATCAGCGAAGCTGTGGGACTGGACGTGGACGATATCTCCCTGGCCGAGCCCGGATCCGGGCCGGCTGTTGTCCGCCTGTTCGGCAAGGGATCGAAGGAACGGCTGGTGCCGCTGGGATCCTACGGCGCCCGGGCACTGGATGCCTACCTGGTCCGCGGCCGGCCCCTGCTCGCAGCGAAGGGAAAGGGCACCCCGGCACTGTTCCTGAATGCCCGCGGCGGCAGGATCAGCCGGCAAAGCGCCTGGACCATCCTGAAGGCGGCGGCGGAGAAAGCCAACATCACCCGGGATGTCTCGCCGCACACCCTGAGGCACTCGTTCGCCACCCACCTGCTCGAAGGCGGCGCGGACGTACGCGTGGTGCAGGAACTGCTGGGCCACGCCTCCGTGACCACCACCCAGGTTTATACGCTGGTCACGGCCGACACCCTGCGCGAGGTCTACGCCGCGGCGCATCCGCGGGCGTTGGGCTGAACAGGGTCCTGACGCGAGCCTTGGATTGATTCCCACGATAATTTTCCCGCTGCTGTAAGAATCAGCGCTGCCCGCGACACTTAGTCTTCAGGAAGAAGTCATGACGTGTCCGGGGGGAAAACTATGTTGGCAGCGGACGAGCAGGCATTCATCGATCTGCATTCCCGGCATTCGGGTCGGGTCTACCGGTACATCGCCTGCCGCATCAGTGACACGGGCCGGGCCGAGGAGTTGGCGGCCGATGTGTTCCGGATCGCCTGGCAGAAGCAACTTCCGGAGCCACCCGGCATCGGCTGGCTCCTCGCCACGGCCCGCCACGTGGTCGGCAACGAATACAAGGGCCGTCGCCGCCGCCAGGAACTTCTTGATCGGTTGCATGACGAGGCACGCAGCAATCTCCCGCAGGAGAATACCGGGGAACAGGCGGCGGTGGCGGAGGTACTCGGCCGCCTCCGGGAACGGGACCGGGAGATCCTCATGCTCTGTTACTGGGATGACCTGACCATCACCGAACTTGGCCAAGCCCTTGAATGTTCCGCCTCAACCGCCGCCGTACGGCTTCACCGTGCACGCCGGGCGTTCGCCAAAGCAGCACCAGCTCAGCTCATGACCGAACGGAAGGACTAGCCATGGATCGGATCGAGCAGTTGATGAAGGCAGCCAAGCCCCGGCCCACGGCACCGAATGGGGTGGCCGGAGGCGATGCGGCCCATGGGTTGGGACCCATCGGGGACATGGAAGTCATCCACCTGGCCGCGCGGGCACCGGAACGCGGCACCCCGCGCGGACGGACAGCCGTCCGCACGGCTGCTGCGACCGTGCTCGCGGCTGCAGCTGTGGCCGGCGCGGTGTACCTGGGTGGAACTATGGCACAGAGGCCCATGCCCGGCCCCGCCGGGGTTCCCTCGGAGCCGTCCGGAAGCGCTGCAGCGCCCAGCCAGTCGGCCACGCCGCCGGCCAGTGAGCAAGCCCATGCCACCGCGCCACCCTCCACCGCCCAACCTGGAAACCCTGCGGCTGGCGGCTTGAGCACCGGCGGCGTGCCCTGTACGCCGGCGAACATCGACCAGCTGCGCAATGACCAACAGCGCGCGATCCTGCCGATCCCGGCGGCGGAGCAGCGCTATTACACCGTGCTCGGCTGCGCGGGCGGTTGGCTCTCCTACACGATCTCCGATGAGGGGGCGCGGGCCCTGCAGCTCGACGGCGGCAACGCCTGGTTCCGGATCGCCAAACTACAGAACGACCGCTTCCTCTGGGACGTCCGCCAACCCTGGGCCACCGTTTTAAATTGGGACTTCCAAGCGCTGAACAACCAAGGCCTCACGCCTCAGGAAGCGATGGACCGTGACTTTGCCGCCAAAGGCCTGCCGGTGGAGCTCCGGCCGCAACTGGTTGGTGAAGGCCCGGCGGCCCGATAGCGTCAGGGCCTCGCGGCATCTATAGGGTTGTGCACATGAACTTCTCCCAGGTCACACTCTGTTTCCTCCTGCGGGAAGGCCCGGACGGGGCTGAAGTCCTGCTCGGGCTGAAGCAGAAGGGCTTCGGCAAGGGCAAGATCGTGGGCATCGGCGGCCACGTGGAACCGGGGGAGACAGACGCCCAGGCGGTGATCCGTGAGGTACTCGAAGAAACTGCTGTAGTGCTCCGTCACGAGGATCTCGCCGACGCCGGAACCGTCCGCTTTGTCTTTCCGGCGCGGCCGGAATGGAACATGGCCACCCGGCTCTTCACGGCGCGCACCTGGCAGGGGGAGCCGGCCCCCAGTGACGAGATCCTGCCTGAATGGTTCAGCGTGGCGGCCCTGCCCGTGGAGCGCATGTGGCAGGACGCCGACCATTGGCTGCCCGTGGTGCTGGAAGGCGGCCGGGTCAACGTGGTGGTCACCATGCACACCGACAACGAGTCGGTTGCCTCGTCCGAAAGCCGCCTGGAGTAAGTCCGGCAGCGTCCCCGCCGTTTAACGTTCGACGGCGGGTGGCCACCTAAGTGCCCGCCCGCCGTCGTAACCTTCCTGCCAAGAGCTACGGAAGGTGCCGTTCCTCCACGCCGTTGTATTCGCTCAGCGGCCTGATCAGCGAGTTGGCGTCCAGCTGCTCCATGATGTGCGCGGTCCAGCCCGTGATCCGGCTGGCCACGAACAGGGGAGTGAACGTGGGGGTGTCGAAGCCCATCAGGTGGTACGTGGGCCCGGCGGGGTAGTCGAGGTTCGGCTTGATGGCCTTGGCCTCGTCCATCGCCGTTTCCAGCCCGTTGTACAGGCCCAGCAGTTCGGGGCGGCCGTAGTGGGCAATCATCTTGTCCAGGGCCGCCTTCATGGTGGGAACCCGGGAATCGCCGTGCTTGTAGACGCGGTGGCCGAAGCCCATGACCTTCTTCTTCTGTGCAAGGGCGTCTTCCATCCAGGCCTTCGCCCGGGCCGCAGCCTCCTCGAGCGACTCCTCCTGCCGGATGCCGATCTCATCAAAGGTGTGCATCACGGCCTCGTTGGCACCGCCGTGCAGCGGACCCTTCAGGGCGCCGATCGCTCCAGTTACTGCCGAGTGCAGGTCGGAGAGCGTTGAGGTGATGACCCGGGCCGTGAAGGTGGATGCGTTGAAGGAGTGCTCGGCGTACAGGATCATCGAGACGTTGAAGGCCTCCACCACTTCGGGGACCTGTTCCTCGCCGAAGGCCATCCACAGGAAGTTCGCGGAGTAGCCCAGGTCATCCCTGGGTTCCACGACGTCCTGGCCGTGGCGGCGGCGCTGGTCGTAGGCCACCACCGCAGGCATGGCCGCGAACAGGTCTACGGCCTTTGCCATGTTGGCTTCCCGGGAGGAGTCCTCGGCCAGCGGATGCCGGGCGCCCATGACCGATGCTGCCGTCCGGCAGACATCCATCGGGTGGGAGCTGGTGGGCAAAGCATCAATGACCTGCTTGACCACCGGGTCCAGGGCGCGGCCCTCGCGTTCCTTCGCCGTGAATTCCGCCAGCTGCTCCTGGGTGGGCAGCTCGCCGTTCCAAAGCAGGTAGGCCACTTCCTCGAAGCTGCAGCGGGCGGCCAGCTCCTGGACGGGATAACCCCGGTACAGCAGGGAGTTGGTGTCCGGGTTGACCTTGGAGACTGCGGTGTAGTCCACCACGACGCCGGCAAGGCCCTTTTTGATCTCATTTTCAGCCATGCTGAAACTCCTTTGTTCCTAAAGCCTGTTTTCCTTGAGCCGTTGTCCGGCTGCTGCCGGCATTCCGGCGTTCAGGTCTGGGTGTCAGATGCCGGGGATCTGGAAGTTGAACACCCCGGTGTCAAAGCGGTTGTAGGCCTCATAGTCGACGAGTTCGTAGAGCCGGGCACGGGTCAGCATGCTTGGGACCTGTGCCTCCTGGGTGCCGTCGGACTTGATCGATTCCAGAGTACGCTCAGCAGCACCCATGGCACTACGGAGCAGGGTGACCGGATAGATGATCATATTGACCCCGACGCCGGCCAGCTGGTCCACGGTGAACAGGTCGCTCTTGCCGAACTCGGTCATGTTGGCCAGGATCGGCACGTCCACGGCCTCCCGGATGGCCTGGAACTCGCTGAGGTCCTTCATGGCTTCGGGGAAGATGGCGTCGGCTCCGGCTTCAACCAGGGCCTTTGCCCGCTGCTGGGCCGCTTCCAGGCCGTCGGTGGCCCGGATGTCGGTGCGGGCCATGATAAGGAAGTTCGGGTCCCGGCGGGCGTCCGCGGCGGCCCGGATCCGCTTGGTGGCGGTGTCCAGGTCCACCACGTTCTTGCCGTCCAGGTGGCCGCAGCGCTTGGGGTTGAACTGGTCCTCGATGTGGCAGCCGGCCAGGCCGGCGTTTTCGAGTTCCTGCACGGTGCGGGCCACGTTCATGGGCTCGCCGAAACCGGTGTCCGCGTCCACGATCGAGGGCAGGTCGGTCATGCGCGCAATCTGCCCGGCACGGGTGGCCACCTCCGTGAGGGTGGTCAGCCCGATGTCCGGCAGGCCCAGGTCGTTGGCCAGGACGGCACCGGAAATGTAGACGCCGGCGAAGCCCTTTTCCTCGATCAAGCGGGCGGAGAGCGGGTTGAACGCGCCCGGGAACTGCTGGATGGTGCCGGAGGAGAGCAGTTCCCGGAACCGGATCCGCTTCTGTTCCGGGGTGGTTTTGGAGTACAGCATCAGAAGAGTCCCTTCGGTGCCGCGGCCAGGTCGATGACGCCCGGGGCGGCAGTGATGTTGAGCTGGTCCAGTTCGCCGGCGGCGAGTTGGGGGAGGCGTTCGACGGCGGCGAGGAACCTTTCGATCTCCGCCTCCTCCACCAGGCCCGTGGCGAGGGTACGGAACTTGTTGACGTACTGTTCCCGGGCGAACGGGCGGGCACCCAGCGGGTGGGCGTCCGCGACGGCTATCTGGTCCGTGATGACGGTGCCGTCCTTGAGCGTGATCTCCACGGAGCCGCCGAAAGCCTTCTCGGAGATGTCCAGGGAGTGGTAGCGGCGGGTCCATTCCGGGTCTTCCACGGTGGTCACCTTGTGCCACAACTCCACGGTGTCCGGGCGGGCAGCGCGTGCCGGCGCGTAGGAATCCACGTGGTGCCAGGCGCCATCCTGCAGGGCGACGGTGAAGATGTAGGGGATGGAGTGGTCCAGGGTTTCCCGGCTCGCGGTGGGGCTGTACTTCTGGGGGTCGTTGGCGCCGGAGCCGATCACGTAGTGCGTGTGGTGGCTGGTCTTGATCAGGACGGACTCCACGTTGGTGGGGTCGGTGACCTCCGGGTGCTCGCGGTGGAGCTTGCGTGCCAGGTCGATCCAGGCCTGGGCCTGGTACTCGGCGGAGTGTTCCTTGGTGTAGGTGTCCATGATGGCGCGCTTGGCTTCCCCGGGGGTGGGGAGCGGGACCATGTAGGATGCGTCCGGCCCGTCCAGCATCCACGCGATGACGCCGTCTTCGCCCTCGTAGATGGGCACAGGGGAGGTCTGGCCGCGCATGGCCCGGTCCGCGGACTCGATGGCCATCTTGCCGGCAAACGCAGGGGCGTGGGCCTTCCAGGTGGAGATCTCGCCCTTGCGGGACTGCCGGGTGGCGGTGGTGGTGTGCAGCGCCTGCCCCACCGACTGGAAGATGGTTTCGACGTCGAGGCCCAGCAGGGTCCCGATGCCTGCTGCGGCGGAGGGGCCCAGGTGCGCCACGTGGTCGATCTTGTGCTTGTGCAGGCAGATGGCCTTGACCAGGTTGACCTGAATTTCATAGCCGGTGGCAATGCCGCGGATCAAGTCGTGGCCGCTGGAGCCAACGTGCTGGGCGACGGCCAGGATCGGCGGAATGTTGTCCCCGGGGTGGGAGTACTCGGCCGCGAGGAAGGTGTCGTGGTAGTCCAGTTCGCGCACGGCCACGCCGTTGGCCCAGGCCGCCCATTCCGGCGCCACCCGCTCCTCGATGCCGAACACCTTGGAGCCCTGGCCGCCGGTGGTGGGCCCATGGGTGAGTGCCTGGGCACGGGCCGCGACGATGGGCGCCCGGTTCAGGGAGGCGATGGCCACCGAAGCGTTGTCGATGATGCGGTTGATCACCATGTCGGTCACCTCATCGGAGACGGCGACGGGGTCCGCTGCCACTTGGGCGATCTTGTACGCGAGCTGGTCCTCGCGGGGGAGGTTTTCTTCGCTCTTGTAGACGCGGACGTGGTGTTCCTTAACCATGATGCTCCTTTGGGTGGGATGCGTGGGTTGCTTTGACGTGGGAGAGGCTTCGGTGCAGGTGGACGATGGTGGCTGCTTCTGCCAGCTTCGGGTTGCCGGCAGCGATCGCCTCCGCGATGGCGGCGTGTTCGGCGGCCGCGGCGGTCAGGCGGTGCGCATCGTCGGCTGCCAGGCGCCGGATCCGGACCAGGTGGACGCGCAGGCTGCGCATGGCCTGCGCCAGGTAGGAATTGGAAATGGCTGCGTCGATGGCGGTGTCCAGCCGCCCGACCAGGTCGTAGTAGTCATGGAGGCCGGGCTCACCGCCGCTGATCAGATCGGGAGCCCGGAGCAACTCGTGCTGCAGGCGCTGGAACGTTGCGGCGTCACCGCGCCGGGCGGCCAGTGCCGCGGCCCTGCCCTCAAGCGTTTCGCGCAGTTCGAAGAGTTCGTCGATGTCCTCAAGGGAAATGTCGGTAACGACGACGCCGCGGCCGCCCGCCGTCGTCAGTCCCTCCGCTGTGAGGCGACCCAGCGCTTCCCGCAGCGGTGTGCGTGAGACGCCCAGGCGTTCAGACTGTTCAACTTCGGCAAGGACCGTTCCGGGCGCCAGGCGCCACTCGATGATGTCGTCGCGCAGGGCGGCATACGCCTTGTCGCTGGCGCGCATGGCGTCCTCCTTCCTCGATAACCCGTTCAGTGTATACAGAGACGCGCTGGAATTACAGCACCTTGCAGAATTCGAACCGAATATGGGGTGAGATGTATACATACCTCTTGCCAGCGTCCCGGCTTTACCTCTAGCATGAGCTGCATCACAATGTCGTGGATGGGATTACCTCATGGTCACCAACAGCTACCGGGACACCTACAAGCGCAGCGTTGAACAGCCCGAAGATTTCTGGCTGGAGGCAGCGCAAAAGATCTCGTGGGCTTCTCCGCCCACCCAGGCCCTGGACAGCAGCCGGGCGCCTCTGTACGGCTGGTTTCCGGACGGCATCGTAAACACGTGCTACAACGCGCTGGACCGGCACGTCGCCGAGGGCCGCGGAGGGCAGGACGCCCTGATCCATGACTCCGCCATGCTGGGGACGCAGCAGCGCTACACCTATGCAGAACTCACAGACCTCGTGGCCCGCTTTGCGGGTGTGCTGCGCAGCAATGGCGTGGGCAAGGGGGACCGGGTGGTGATCTACATGCCGATGATCCCGGAAGCGGCCATTGCCATGCTGGCCACTGCCAGGCTGGGCGCGGTCCACTCCGTGGTGTTCGGCGGCTTTGCGCCCAAGGAGCTCGCGGCCCGGATCAGGGATGCCGCCCCTGCCGCCGTGGTTACCGCCTCGGGCGGGATCGAACCTTCCCGCCGCATTGAGTACCTCCCTGCCGTCGCCGAGGCACTTGAGCTGGCGGGCGCGGGCGGCCTTCCGGTGCTGGTCAAAGCGCGGGACGGATTTGCAGCAACGGCGGCGGACCACGCCGGCTGGCTGGACTGGGATGAGGCCATGGCGTCCGCCCAGCCGGCCGGTCCGGTGGGCGTGAAAGCCACCGACCCCCTCTACATCCTTTACACGTCCGGCACCACGGGTACGCCCAAGGGTGTGGTGCGGGACAACGGTGGCCACGCCGTCGCCCTCCGCTGGACACTGGAAAATATCTACGACGTCGGACCCGGCGACGTGATGTGGACCGCCTCGGACGTCGGCTGGGTGGTGGGGCACTCCTACATCGTGTACGGTCCGCTGCTGGCCGGAGCCACCACCGTGATGTACGAAGGCAAACCGGTGGGAACGCCGGACGCCGGGGCATTCTGGCGCGTGGTCCAGGACCACAAGGTCAACGTCCTCTTTACCGCCCCCACGGCGCTGAGGGCCATCCGCAAAGCCGATCCGGAAGCATTGCTGCTGGCGGACTACGACGTCTCCAGCCTGCGGACGCTATTCACTGCCGGTGAGCGGCTGGACACGGACACCTTCCACTGGGCTTCCCGGGTCCTCGGCGTGCCGGTGGTGGACCACTGGTGGCAAACCGAAACCGGCTGGGCCATCTGCGCCAACCCGCGCGGGCTGGAGCGGCTGCCCATCAAGGCCGGCTCCCCAAGTGTTCCGATGCCCGGATTCCAGCTGCGGATCCTCGACGGCGCGGGCGGGGAAGTGGAGCCCGGAACCGAGGGCAACATCGTGCTGGGGCTGCCGCTGCCACCGGGCACGCTCACCACGCTGTGGGGAAACGACGAACGCTTCATCTCGTCCTACCTGCAGGCCTTTGAGGGCTGCTACGCCACCGGCGACTCCGGCTACCGGGATGAGGACGGCTACCTGTTCGTCATGGGCCGCACTGACGACATCATCAACGTCGCCGGCCACCGGCTCTCCACCGGCGCCATGGAACAGGTCATCGGGCAGCACCCCGCAGTTGCCGAGTGTGCCGTGATCGGCCTCGCGGACCCCCTCAAAGGACAGCGTCCCAGCGGCTATGTGGTGCTCAAATCCGGGGTCGACATCCCTGAAGACGTCCTGGCCAAGGACCTCGTGGCACTGGTCCGCAGGGATATTGGCGCCGTCGCTGACTTTAAGCACGTGACGGTGGTGGACGCCCTGCCCAAGACGCGGTCGGGAAAGATCCTGCGCAAGACCATGCGCCAGATAGCCGACGGCGAGGACTACACGGTGCCCTCCACCATCGAAGATCCCGGGGTCATCGACCAGTTGGTGGGAGCGCTCCGGGTGGACAGGGCACAGGCCGGCTGATGGGATGGCTGGAACGGCCGGGCGCGAAGCGCGTCAGCGGGCGTTCCAGCGGTATTCGTTTTCCGGCCTGCCCGGCGTTCCGTAGCGGGCGGTCCGGGAAACCGTGCCGGCGTCGGCCAGGTACTCAAGGTAGCGCCGGGCCGTTACGCGGGACATTCCCAGGGCATCCATGACTTCGGTGGCGGACACCGCCTCCGGCTGTTGGCGGAGGAACTCTTGCACCGAGCCGAGCGTCGCGGTGGAGAGGCCCTTGGGAAGCGGCAGCTCGGACGGAGCCCGAAGGCTGGCAAAAGCCCGGTCAACTTCGCCTTGCGAGGCGCCGCCCTTGCCGGGGCCGGCACTGGAACCGGCCAGCTGCAGGCGGAACTGGCGGTAGTTCTCCAGCTTGTCGGAGAACGCGGCGAACGTGAAGGGCTTGATCAGGTACTGGACTACGCCGATGGCCACGGCGCTGCGAACGATGGCCAGCTCGCGGACAGCGGTGATGGCGATAATGTCCGCCAGGATTCCCGCTGAACGCATCCGCCGAGCAATGTCCAGGCCGTGAAGATCGGGCAGGTTCATGTCCAGCAGGACCAGTTCCACCGGCTCGCCCGCCGCCACGAATTCACTCAGCAGCCGCAGGGCGGACTGGCCGTCCGGGGCCGTTCCGGCGAGCTCGAATCCTTCAAGCCGTCCCACATAAGCCGCATGCGCTGCCGAAGCAATGGCCTCGTCTTCGACGACGAGGACCCGGATGTTGCTCACTGTGTATGCTCCTTCTCCGCGGGAACCGCTGCGGGCAGGAATACTTCGAACTTGGCGCCACGCCGGCCGTTGATGGCCAGCGTACCGCCCAAACGCTGCACCGCCTGCCGGACCAGTGCAAGGCCAATGCCCCGGCCACCGGCTCCCGCCGGCTTCGTGCTGAATCCGTGCCGGAAGATCCTCTCCGTATCCCCAGCGCTGATGGGCGTCCCGGAATCATTGACGGCGATGTCCAGCCCCTCGTCATCCGCCTCCAGGGTCAGGATCACGCGCCGCGGCGGCGGCGCATCTGCGGCGGCATCGATGGCATTGTCCAGCAGGTTGCCCAGGATTGTCACCAGGTCCTGCACGGCCAGCCCAGGTGCTGCCCCCGATCCAAGCGTGGCTACATCCAGTTGCACGCCCCGTTCGTGGGCCTCGGCCACTTTTCCCATGACCAGTGCGCCCAGCACGGGTTCATCGATTGAGCTGACCATGTCATCCGTCAGCTGCTGGCTCAGGGCCAGGTCCTGGGTGGCGAAGTCCAGGGCTTCCCCAGTCCGGCCAAGTTCCAGGAGTGAAACCATGGTGTGCAACCGGTTGGCGTGTTCGTGGGTCTGGGCCCGCAGTGCGTCGGAAAGGGTCCGCATCGTCTGGAGTTCGTTGCCCAGCGCTTCGATTTCCGTCCTGTCCCGGAGGGTTGCCACTGTTCCATAGACGGGAACCTTCCCGCGCGTCCCGGCGGAGTCGGGCCCACGTGCCGGTCCCTGGTTAACCACCAGCACGCGCGTACCGGCCAGCACCATCTCGTCCTTGGTGGTGCGTCCGGAATCGAACAGGTTGCGCAGTTCACTTTCCAGGGGGAGTTCCGCCAGCGACGGCGGCCGGGTGGGATCATTGCTGCCGGGTGCGGGCAGCCCCAGCAGTTCGGCAGCGTGGTCGTTGTACATCACAACGCGCTTTCTGGGATCTACCAGGATGAGGCCTTCGCGAACCGAGTGCAGCACCGATTCGTAGTAGGCGAAGAGCTGCGCCAACTGCTCGGGGCCCCAGCCCCGGGTTACGCCGCGCAGGTACCGCCCAAGCAGCCATGACGCCAGGGAACCGCCCACCAGCAGCGCGATCCCAAGGCCAAGCAGGGCGGGCAGGCGCCCGGCGAGGGCAACATCAACGCTCCGAACGGTAACGCCGGCTGCGACGAGGGCCTTGACCGCACCCGTGGAGTCCTTGACCGGAACAATTGTCCGGACGGACGGTCCAAGCGTGCCCGCCGTGACTTCCGTAAACGCCTGGCCCCGCAGTGCGGCGTCGATCGAGCCGATGTAGGGCCGGCCCAGCTCCTCGTCCCGCGGATGCGTCCAGCGGGTCCGGTCCGGAGCCATGATGGTGATGAAGTCAACGCGGGCCGCGGCAGTGACATCCTTGGCATAGGGCTGCAGGAGGACTGATGGGTCCGGCATAGCCGCAGCCTGCAGCACCAGGGGATTGGCAGCGATGGAAGCGGCCACTCCTTCCATGCGCCGGCCTGCTTCGTCGTACGTCCGGTCCCGGGCATCCACGTAGGCGGCCGTGCCCACTATGGCGATAAAGGATATGACAATGAGCAGGTTCGCCAGGAAGAGCCGGCGGGCAATGCTCCAGCGGTGGATCATCCGTACCTCCATCTGACCCTGCGGTCGCTGCGACCAATATGAACGCAACGGTGAGCTGGATCACGGGGTGCCGAATGATGGGTATCACATTGCAAGGACGTGTTGAGCCCAGAGACTGCGCCGCAGCGTCTATCAGAATATCCACAAGGAGACACACATGGCTTCTCAACGAGGAGAGTCGCTCAAGACCGCGACGCCGCGGCGCAAGGGACTGGACAAGTCCCACTACCTTTACATCGCCGTTATCGCCGCCGTCATTCTCGGCGCGCTTGTTGGCCTGATCTTCCCCGAGTTTGGCAAGTCCCTCAAGCCCCTGGGCGACGGCTTCGTCAAGCTCATCAAGATGATGATCGCGCCGGTTATCTTCTGCACCATCGTCCTTGGCATCGGCTCTATTGCGAAGGCTGCGACCGTCGGCAAGGTTGGTGGGCTGGCGCTGGGCTACTTCATCGTCATGTCCACGTTCGCCTTGGCCATTGGCCTGGTGGTGGGCAACCTCATCCACCCGGGTGAGGGCCTGAAGCTTACGCCTTACGACCCCAGCAAGAAGGCCGCCACGGACAGCACCGTGGACTTTCTCCTGGGAATCATCCCCGGCGACGTACCTGTCCTGCCCACACTGCTGGCAGCCATCCTGGTTGGCTTCGCACTGCAGAAGATGGGCGCCCAGGGCGCTCCTATCCTGAGGGCCGTCGGCTATGGCCAGGCGCTCGTGTTCCGCATCCTCATCATGATCATGTGGCTCGCTCCCGTCGGTGCCTTTGGCGCGATCGCCGCAGTCGTCGGCGCAACCGGCGTCCAGGCCATCGTGAGCATGTTCACCCTGATGGTTGCCTTCTACATCACCTGCGCACTGTTCATCGTGGTCATCCTCGGTGGCCTGCTCCAGGTAGTCGCCGGCGTAAACATCTTCAAGCTGATGAAGTACCTGGCCCGTGAGTACCTCATCATCTTCTCCACCTCGTCCTCCGAGGCTGCGCTGCCCCGGCTTATCGCCAAGATGGAACACCTCGGCGTCTCCAAGCCGGTTGTCGGCGTCACCGTTCCCACCGGCTACTCCTTCAACCTTGACGGCACGGCGATCTACCTGACCATGGCTTCCCTCTTCGTGGCCAACGCCATGGGAACCCCGCTGGACCTCGGCGCCCAGATCTCCCTGCTGGTCTTCATGATCATCGCCTCCAAGGGCGCCGCCGGCGTGACCGGCGCCGGCCTGGCCACCCTCGCGGCAGGCCTGCAGGCACACCGGCCTGAACTGCTGGGCGGCGTCGGCATCATCGTTGGCATCGACCGCTTCATGTCCGAGGCCCGCGCCCTGACCAACTTCACCGGCAACGCTGTCGCCACGGTCCTGATCGGCACGTGGGTCAAGGAGATCGACGGCGGCCAGGTTGGCCGCGTCCTTTCCGGCGAACTGCCCTTCGACGAGCAGACCATGATGGTTGGGCACGGCGAAATGGCGCCTAAGGAAGAAGGCGCGCTCGAGGCTGCGAAGGCCTAGCTCCCGCCCCAAAACCGAAACGGAAACGCCCCCGCAGCCTGGCTGCGGGGGCGTTTTTCCTATGGTAGGCGGTTCAACCTTCGACCTCAGCTAGAGGGTCAAGGCTCAACATCCGCGGAAAGTCAAGTTCCCTCGAATACCGTGTCGGGCGCTGTAACCTAGGGAGCAGAACGAACGCCGCCGGGAAGCCGGCGGCAGGAAATCACCGTCATCGAAAGTGTGGACAGATACGTGAGCAGCGAACAGGGTTCAGCAACTCTGGAGGGCACGGAATTCGACCTCGAAAACGCGGTGATGGGGCCTACTGGGCGCCCATACCGTGAGTTCCCGGAACCCGCGCCGCTGTCCTCCCACGGTCCGGCCAGGGTGATTGCCATGGTCAACCAAAAGGGCGGCGTGGGGAAGACCACCTCCACCATCAACCTTGCCGCCGCGCTCGCTGAATACGGCCGCCGCGTCCTGCTGGTGGACTTCGACCCCCAGGGCGCTCTGTCCGCCGGCCTGGGCGTCAACCCGCACGAGTTGGACCTCACCGTGTACAACGTCCTGATGGACCGCAAAGTGGACATCCGCGACGCCATCCACCACACCGGCGTCGAAAATGTCGACCTGCTGCCGGCCAACATCGACCTCTCCGCCGCCGAAGTGCAGTTGGTTAATGAAGTGGCACGTGAACAGGTCCTGGACCGCGCGCTGAAGAAGGTCGAAGACGATTATGACGTTGTCCTGATCGACTGCCAGCCGTCGCTGGGTCTCCTGACGGTGAACGCCCTTACGGCCGCCCACGGCGTCATCATCCCGCTCATCTGTGAATTCTTTGCCCTCCGCGCCGTGGCGCTCCTGGTCGAGACCATCGACAAGGTCCAGGACCGGCTGAACCCGCGACTGCAGGTGGACGGTGTGCTGGCCACCATGTACGACGCACGGACGCTGCACAGCCGCGAGGTCATCACCCGGCTGGTGGAAGCGTTCGGAGACAAGGTCTTCGAAACCGTCATCAAGCGCTCCATCAAGTTCGCGGACGCCACCGTGGCCGCTGAACCCATCACCAGTTACGCGGGGAACCATGTGGGCGCCGACGCCTACCGCAGGCTCGCCAAGGAGCTGATTTCCCGCGGCGGCGCACCCTAGCCACGCCGTGGCCGAACCCAAACCCGGTTTCGAGGTGCGGCTGGCCAACTTCACCGGTCCGTTCGACCTACTTCTGGGGCTGATCGCCAAGCACCAGCTGGACATCACCGAAGTGGCCATCGCCACCGTCACCGATGAGTTCATCAAGTACATCCGCAAGCTGCAGCAGCTTGGCGAAGAATGGGCGCTGGACGAGGCGAGCGAGTTCCTGGTGATTGCCGCCACCTTGCTTGACCTCAAGGCGGCGCGGCTGCTTCCAGCCGGTGAAGTCGAGGACGATGAGGATATTGCCCTGCTGGAGGCCCGGGACCTTCTTTTCGCCCGGCTGCTCCAGTACAAGGCCTTCAAACAGGTGGCAGGCATCCTCGGTGAAACCCTGGACCAGGAAGGCCGGCGCTTTCCGCGGCAAGTGGCCTTGGAGGAACACTTCGCGGCGATGCTGCCCGAGCTGGTCTGGAAACACACGCCCCAGCAGTTCGCAGCATTGGCAGAAGCTGCGCTCCGGCCCAAGGTGCCTGCGCAGCCGCCCCAAGTGGGACTTGCCCATCTGCACGGCAGCAACGTCAGCGTCAAGGAGCAGGCAGAATTGCTGGGGCTTAGGCTCCAGCAGGAGTCACCGTTGTCGTTCCGTTCGTTGATTGCCGACGCCGGCTCCACCCTGGTGGTGGTTGCCCGGTTCCTGGCACTCCTGGAACTGTTCCGGGACCGGGCAGTTGCATTCGACCAGCTCTCCCCGCTGGCGGAGCTTGCCATCCACTGGACGGCGGTAGACCGGGACTGGTCAGCGGAAAACCTGAGCGAAGAGTATGAGGAGCAACCGTGACCCCCCAGTCTCCGGAAACCCAGCCGCTTGATATGCAGCCGCAGGAGGACGCCGGCCCTGCCACGGACTTTGATCATCTCCCCGGCGGCGCCAAGGCCGCCCTTGAGGCGGTGCTCATGGTCCTGGACCAACCTGCCACCGAGGAGGAGCTGGCCGCAGGGCTGGGCTTGACGGTCCAACGGGTGCGTTCCCTGCTGGCCGAACTGCAGCGTGAGTATAACGGCTATACTGTTAAAGCCCCGGAGATGGACAGTGCCAGCCACGCTGGTATCGGTTCCAGCCCCCGGGGTTTTGAATTGCGGAACATCGCCGGTGGGTGGCGGATCTACTCCCGCACTGAATTTGCCGAAATTGTTGGCAAATATGTGCTGGAAGGACAGACTGCCAGGCTCACCCAGGCGGCGTTGGAGACATTGGCAGTCATTGCTTACCGGCAGCCGGTTTCCCGCGCCCGTGTGGCTGCGATTCGCGGTGTCAATGTTGATTCCGTCGTACGGACGCTCACCCAGCGCGGGCTGATCGAGGACGCGGGAACGGATCCTGAGTCCGGCGCAATCCTCTACAGGACTACCTCCTATTTCCTCGAGCGGATGGGAATCAGTTCAGTTGAGGACTTGCCCCAGCTGTCGCCGCACCTTCCGGGGCTTGACGGGATCGCAGAGTTCTACGACGCCGAAACCATGTAGGCACGCACGGTGCCTGCAGCACATATTTACCGAGTTTAGTTATCAGGGCAGACGAAGTCTGCGCGGCTGGCTAGGGTTGTCCTTGGACATCGCTGCCGGCCAAAACACATTGAAGGACGGGTCATGACACAGGCGGGACGCCAGGGTTCACCACGTAACGGTTCGGGACGCGGCGGGAACGAACGCAACAATTCCCAGCAGCGCAGTTCACAGGGCGGCAGCTTCAGCGGGGGCTCCCGCGGCGGGACCGGAAAACGCGCTGCCGGGTTCGGCGGCGATCGTCCGCACCGCGCTCCCAAACCGCGCGAGGAACGCTTCGTCGACCCCGACCTCGCGGGCAACCAGCCCGAACGGGGTGCGGAAGGCGCCAGGGGAGCCAAGCCGTCGTCGCGCAAGCCCGCTGCCAGGAAGCCCGGCGCTAAAAAGGCCCCGGGAACTCCCGGCGCACTCAAGCCCAAGCCCCGCACCGGCGCACCCGGGGCGGCAGCTTCCCGCGCGTTCGGCAGCGAACGCTTTGGCCAGAACCTGGGCCCGGTCCGCAAACCAGGCCGGAAGAAGCACCCCCGCGGCAATGTTCCCCAGTCCGAGCTCCACGACGCCGACGGCGTACGGCTCCAGAAGGTCATGGCGTCCGCAGGCGTCGCTTCCCGGCGCGTCTGCGAGGAGATGATTGCCGAGGGCCGTGTTGAGGTGGACGGCCAGGTGGTCACCGAGCTGGGCGTCCGCGTCGATCCCAAGACTGCCGTGATCCACGTCGACGGCCTGCGGATCCAGCTGGACGAGAACCTGGTGTACATGGTGTTCAACAAGCCCAAGGGCGTGGTGTCCACCATGGAGGACCCCGAAGGCCGGCCCTGCATCAGCGATTTCCTCAAGAACAACAAGAACACCGGCGAGCGCCTCTTCCACGTAGGCCGGCTCGACGTCGCCACCGAGGGGCTGCTGCTGCTGACCAACGACGGCGAACTGGCCAACCGGCTGACCCACCCGTCGTACGAGGTGCCCAAGACCTACCTGGTGCAGGTTCGCGGACCGTTCCCGCAGGGCGTCGGCGCCCAGCTGAAGGCCGGCGTGGAGCTGGAGGACGGCATGGCCGCCGTCGACTCCTTCCGCCTGGTGGATTCCACACCCGGGCACGTGCTGATCGAAGTTGTGCTCCACTCCGGCAAGAACCGCATCGTGCGCCGCATGTTCGATGCGGTGGGTTTCCCGGTCCAGCGGCTGGTGCGCGTCAAGGTGGGCCCGATCGGGCTTGGAGACCAGCGCCAGGGCAGCATCCGCAACCTGGGCAAGCAGGAAGTCGGCCACCTGCTGGCATCCGTAGGACTCTGACGCATGTCCGCCTTCAAAAGCCAGGGCCGCGGCCACCTGGATGGCCCCGTGGTGGTCATTGGTACCGGACTGCTGGGCACCAGCATCGGGCTGGGACTGCGGGGCCGCGGCGTGCCCGTGTTCCTTTCCGACCCGTCGCCCACCAACCAGGCCGTGGCGGTGGACATCGGTGCGGGCCGCCCCTTGGCAGAGTTGGGCAGTGGCACGCCCCAGCTGGTGGTGGTCGCTGCCCCGCCGGACGTGACGGCCGACGTCGTCTGCCGGGCACTGGCTGACTACCCCGAATCCGTCGTGGTGGATATTGCCAGCGTCAAGGCGGATATCCAGTCGCGGCTTCGCACCCTCGGCGCCGACCTTTCGCGGTACGTGGGCACCCACCCCATGGCCGGACGGGAAAAGTCGGGTCCGGTAGCTGCGCGCGGCGAGCTGTTCACCTCCATGCCGTGGGTGCTCTGCCCGTCGGAGAAGACGTCCGGGAGTGCCCTGCAGGTGGCCCGCTCACTCGCCTCCGATTTAGGCGCGGTGGTGTCGCAGTTCAGCGCGGACGAACACGATGAAGCCGTGGCACTGGTGTCGCACCTGCCGCAGGTCATGTCCTCCCTGGTGGCCAGCCGCCTGCAGGGGACGCCACTGCATGCGTTGTCGCTGGCCGGTAATGGACTTCGCGATGTCACCAGGATTGCCGCCAGCGACCCCACCCTGTGGGTGCAGATCCTGGGCGGCAACGCGGCCAAGGTAGTGGAGATCCTCTACGGCGTCCGCGACGACCTGAACCGCCTGATCGGCACCTTGGAAGACCCGGCAGCCCCGGGTGCGAGGCTGGACCTGGCCCAGCTGATCAGCGAGGGCAACGCAGGCCAGGCCCGGATCCCCGGCAAACACGGCGGGCCGCCGCAGGCATACTCCTGGCTCACCGTCCTGGTGGACGACAAGCCCGGCCAGATTGCGCAGCTGCTCACCGAAATCGGCGAAATCGGCGTTAACGTCGAAGACCTTCGGCTGGACCATTCCTCGGGACAGAACGTGGGCATGGTGGAATTGTCTGTGTTGCCGAACAAGCACGACCACCTGATCGAAGCTCTCAACGACCGCGGATGGCGGGTACTTCAGTAATGACACAGGAACTCCTCGAAACCATGCGCGCGCTGCGCATTGGCCGGCCCCTGGTGGTCGCCATCGACGGTCCCTCCGGCTCAGGCAAATCAAGCGTGAGCAAGGAAGTTGCCCGTCGGCTCCGACTGGCATACCTGGACACCGGCGCGATGTACCGGGCCCTGACCTGGTATTGCGTGACCGAAGGCATCGACCTTGATGACTCGCCCGCTGTAGAGCAGGCATCCAGGGACTTCGTCCTGGAAGTGAGCACCAGCCCGCAGGAGGAGTACGTCCGGGTGGGCGGCGTGGACGTCACGGACGCCATCCGTGAGCCGGCCATCTCGTCCGCCGTCAGTGCCGTGGCCACCACCCTCGGCGCCCGGACTGAACTGATCCGCCGGCAGCGCGACCTCATCGAAAAGCACCACCGCCGCATGGTGGTGGAAGGCAGGGACATTACCACCGTCGTCGCGCCCGGGGCTGAAGTGCGCATGCTCCTGACGGCCAGCGAGGAAGCCCGGCTGCGCCGGCGCGGCATCCAGCTGGGCGGCACGCAGGACGCCGAGCAACTGGCGGCCCAGGTGACCCACCGGGACGCCAAGGACTCAGCGGTGGTGAACTTCACCAAGGCGGCAGACGGTGTGGTCACCTTGGACTCCTCGGACCTGGACTTCGAGCAGACCGTGGATGCCGCCCTGGTGATCGTCACCAAGGTCCTCAACCGTGACTGAGCCAATGGCCGCCGTGCCGTCCGGCCTGACCATGGCGTGGAGCAGGCCGGTGGGCTGGATCCTCGACCATCTGGTCTACCGGACCACCGTGACCGGCAGGAGCAACGTCCCCACCGGCGGGCCGGTGATCTTCGCGGCCAACCACATCAGCTTCCTTGACGGGCCGGTGATGTTCGGCGCGGCGCCCCGGCCCATGCACATCCTGGTTAAGCAGGAGATGTTCAAAGGATTCCTGGGCCGGGTGCTCACCGCCTCCGGGCAGCTTCCGGTGGACCGGCGCGGGGACCGTGCCGCGCTGCAGCGCTGCAAGGACGTGCTCGACGCCGGGCGATGTGTTGGGATCCTTCCTGAAGGGACGCGGGGGAGCGGGGCAGCCGCGGACATCAACGGCGGCGTGGCCTGGCTGGCATTGAACAGCGGGGCGCCAGTGGTACCGGTCGCCATCTTGGGGACCCGCCAGGGCAACGAGCACCTGGACTTCGTTCCGCGGCCCGGGCGCCGCTTCCACGTCAGCTTCGGCTCCGCCCTCACCCTGGCCCGCCGGGCCGGCGAAACCGGGCGTGCTTCAATGGACAGGGCGGCGCAGGAGATCCGTGCAGCGCTGGCAGGGCACGTCCAGGACACCATCCAACTCAGCGGGCAGCCACTGCCCGATGCTGACCCTAAAGACTTGACAGCAGTAGCCGGGGACGCCGGCAGATGACCACAAAGGACTTGCAATGAGCGACACCACCCAGACTTCCGGGCCTTCCAGCGCCGACGACGACTACAGGCCCACGGGCACCGACCAAGTTGCCGAACGGCTGGCAGCGATTGACGACGACGAAGCGGAGCTGCGTGCCGCTTCCCTCCGGGCCGGCCTGGAGGACTACGAGCTTGACGAGGACGACGCCGCCCTGCTGAGCGGCGAGTATGGCGACGAGGACTTTGAGGGCCCCCTCAAGCTGGATCCCGTCCTGGCCATCATCGGCCGGCCGAACGTCGGCAAGTCCACCTTGGTGAACCGCATCCTGGGCCGCCGGGAGGCGGTAGTGGAGGACACCCCCGGCGTCACCCGCGACCGCGTGATGTACTCCGCGCAGTGGAACGGCCGCAACTTCACCCTGGTGGACACCGGCGGGTGGGAGCATGACGCCCGCGGCATCCACGCCCGGGTTGCCGAACAGGCCGAGATGGCAGTGGAACTCGCCGACGCCGTGCTGTTCGTGGTTGACTCCGCGGTGGGTGCCACCGCCACGGACGAAGGCGTCATGAAGATGCTCCGCCGGAGCAAGAAGCCGGTCATCATGGTGGCCAACAAGGTGGACGACTTTGCCCAGGAAGCCGACAGCGCCGCGCTGTGGGGCTTGGGTTTCGGCGAGCCCTACCCGGTTTCGGCCCTGCACGGCCGCGGGGTTGCCGACCTCCTGGACCACGTCATGGACGTGCTGCCCGAGTTCTCCACCATCGAAGGCGTGGAGCGCTCCGGCGGCCCCCGCCGCGTGGCCCTCATCGGACGCCCCAACGTGGGCAAGTCCTCCCTGCTGAACAAGCTCGCCGGATCCGAACGCGTGGTGGTGGACAACACGGCCGGCACCACCCGGGACCCCGTGGACGAATTCATCGAGCTCGGCGGCCGCACCTGGCGCTTCGTGGATACGGCCGGCATCCGCCGCCGACAGCACATGGCCCAGGGCGCGGACTACTACGCCTCCCTCCGGACGCAGTCCGCGCTCGAGAAGGCGGAGGTCGCCGTCGTGCTCCTGGCCGTGGACGAGGTCCTCAGCGAACAGGACGTCCGCATCCTCCAGCTGGCCATCGAGTCCGGGCGCGCACTGGTTTTGGCCTTCAATAAGTGGGATCTGCTCGACGACGAACGCCGCCGCTACTTGGAGCGCGAGATCGAGCAGGACCTGGCGCACGTTGACTGGGCTCCGCGCGTCAACATCTCGGCAAAGACCGGCTGGCACAAGGACCGACTGGTTCCTGCCCTGGACCTGGCCCTGGAGAACTGGGACCGGCGCATTGCCACCGGGCGCCTGAATGCCTTCCTCGGCGAGCTGGTGGCCGCGCACCCGCACCCGGTCCGCGGCGGCAAGCAGCCGCGCATCCTCTTCGGTACCCAGGCCTCCAGCCGGCCGCCGAAGTTTGTGCTGTTCACCACCGGATTCCTGGACCCCGGGTACCGCCGGTTCATCACGCGCCGGCTGCGCGAAACCTTCGGGTTCGAAGGCACGCCCATCGAGGTCAGCATGCGCGTGCGTGAAAAGCGCAGCCGGAAGCGTTAATTGCGACACACCTTGGGGCTGATCACCGGAAAGTGTCACAGGCACCCCTCCGGATCGTGTAAGCTCTTCTAGGTGGTTCGGCCGGACTGCTGATGAAAACCTTCGGGTTGGGATCAGCGGAGAACGGCGGAACCAGCGGGCTGTAGCGCAGCTTGGTAGCGCACTTGACTGGGGGTCAAGGGGTCGCAGGTTCAAATCCTGTCAGCCCGACCGAAGAGCGGAAAGCGCCGGAGAATTTCTCCGGCGCTTTCCGCTTTTTTGGCTTCGAAATCATTTTTGGCCGCGCACCTTCCGCCGGACAAAGCACCCCTCCACCGGACAAAGCACCCCTCCACCGGACAAAGCACCTTGGAACCCGGGGGTGATCTGTCCGGGTGGGGGTGTTCTTTGCCGGACGTGGCGGGCACAGGGCCAGCTAGCCGAGGGCGGCATCCAGGGTGACGAAGCCGTAGCCTGCCGCCCGGAGCTGGGAGATCACCTGGGGGAGGGCCGCGGCGTCGAGTGTGGAGCCGTCGTCGGGGTTCGAGCCGAGGTGCATCAGGATGATCTCCCCGGGCTGCGCGGATGCCATGACACGCTGCACGACGAAGTCCGGACCGCGCGTTCCATTCATGGTGCCTTGCCAGCCCAGGGTATCGACGGTCCACCGGATCGCCGCGTAGCCTGCGGCGTTGACGTCTGTGATCGTGCGGCCATCACGGGCCCCATACGGGAAGCGGAAGAACGGGAGGGGGTCGCCTCCGGCAGCCTCGATGGTCCCCTGCGCGCTGTTGATCTCGGCAGCGATCTGGGCGTCGTTCAGGGTGGTGAAGTCTGGGTGGGTCATGGAGTGATTTCCAATCCGATGTCCCGCGTTGTAGATCAGCGCCGGGTCGGAGGGGAACTGGTTGACCCAGTCTCCGGTGAGGAAGAACGTACCTGGGACGCCATTGGCTGCGAGGGTGGCGAGGATCGATCGGAGGGCGGCGTCGTTGGCCCCGGCGTCGAACGTGAGCGCGGCAATCCTCTGCGTGGTCGGAATGCGCTCGAGGTCCACGCCCCGGAGCGCTGACGGGAAGCTGGTGTAGACGACCTCGGTCCTGCCACTGGCCGCGTGCCACAGGATCGATCCCTGCTGGAAGTCGTTGCGGCGCCCGCCCGTGATGCCATACTCGCCGCTGGTCGGGTAGCCGAGCCGGCTGCGCTCCCAACCCAGGACTGCCCACTGGGCCCGGATAGCCCCGTACACCTCGTGGGCTCCGGCGGCGGGCGACCAGAAGATCGACGAGCCGGCGTTCGTGCCGCTGAAGTGGTTGTACCGGCCCACCCCATCGGAGGTGCCGGTCTCGTCCGTCACGGGGAATCCAAGAACACCAGACGGCCCGCCGAGCTCGAAGTAGCGTCCGCGGATGGCCCCGTGCACCTCGTGTGCTCCCGTGCCGGGGCTCCAGTAGACCGTGCCGCGCTCGAAGTCGTTGTATTGGCCACCGCCGCCGGGAGTGGCGGTCTCGTCGATGAGCGGGAAGCCCAGGTAGCCGCCCGGTCCGCCGAATGCGAGGTATTCACCGCGGATGGCCCCGTGCACCTCGCGTGCTCCCGTGCCGGGGCTCCAGTAGACCGTGCCGCGCTCGAAGTCGTTGTATTGGCCACCGCCGCCGGGAGTGGCGGTCTCGTCGATGAGCGGGAAGCCCAGGTAGCCGCCCGGTCCGCCGAATGCGAGGTATTCACCGCGGATGGCCCCGTGCACCTCGTGTGCTCCGGTGCCGGGGCTCCAGTAGACCGTGCCGCGCTCGAAGTCGTTGTACTGGCCACTGCCGCCGGGACTGGCGGTCTCGTCGGTGAGCGGGAAGCCCAGGTAGCCGCCCGGTCCGCCGAATGCGAGATAACGTCCGCGGATGGCCCCGTGCACCTCGTGTGCTCCGGTGGCGGGGCTCCAATAGATCGTGCCGGCGGTGTAGTCCTGGGCGCGACCTCCAGCGATGTCATACGTGCCGCCGATTGCCGCGCCGAGGAATGATGCGCTGCCGCCGAGCTGCTCATAGTGCTGGGCGATCGCGTCGTCGCCGGCCTGCTCAGCGACTATCGAAGCCGGAAGGCTCCGGTGCGCAGCTACTGCCGGCGTGGCGGCAACGGGCGGCGCCAATGCGGTGCCCCCAAGACCACCGCCGAGGGCGAGGGCCAAGGCCATTCCGGGGACGGCGAATCGAGACCGGCGCATTGTGGCCCCTTTGAGCTGATCGAGACTTCTGAGCCTTGATCAAGACGCTACACACCAGGGGCGCACCCGGGCAGGACCGGAAGTCCCGAATCGCAACTTCGGGCGCCGGATCTTCCTATTTCAGGAACTTCGATGTCCTGCGGTCAGCCAGAATCTTGCCTTTGGTCTGGCACGTGGGGCAGTACTGCAGGGCCGTGTCCGCGAACGACACCTCCCGGACGGTGTCCCCGCAGACAGGGCAGGGCTGGCCGGCACGGGCGTGCACGCGCATGTGGCTGCGCTTGACGTCCTTAAGGTCCTTGGGAGGCTTGCCGCTGGCCTCTGCCAGCGCTTCGCCCAACACGCTGTGGATGGCGTCGTACAGCACTTGCACGGTGTCCCGGTCCAGGGACTTTGCGGTGGCAAAGGGCGAGATCCGTGCGGCATGCAGGATTTCGTCGCTGTAGGCGTTGCCGATGCCGGCAATGACGCTCTGGCTGCGCAGGAGGCCCTTGATCTGTTGTGAACTGCCGGCCAGGATCTCAGCCAGCATGTCGGCGTCAAACGCCTCGGTAAAAGGATCGGGCCCCAGCGTGGCGATGCCGGGCACCTCCTGCGGATCCCGCACCACATAGACGGCCAGGCTCTTCTTGGTGCCCGCCTCGGTCAGGTCCAGCCCACGGGGCCCCTCGGGGCCCGAGAAGGCACACCGCACCGCTATGAGGCCCTTGCCCATTCGGAGCTGGCTGTCGGCAGGGGAGTCCGTGAAACGCACCCAGCCTGCCCGCGCCAGGTGGAACACCAGCGATATGCCATCCGTGTCGATGCTGATGAACTTGCCGAACCTCCGCACGCCTGACACGGTACGTCCCTCGATCGCGTTGAAGGGCGGATCCGCCGTCTTAAGCACGGCAAAGGAGACGATCTGCAGTTTGGTGACCACGCAGCCCCGCAGTTGTTCATCCAGGAACCCGGCGAGGCCGGCGACTTCAGGCAGTTCCGGCATGGCCTACCCGCCCGGTTCCATGGGTGCTGCACCGATGCTTGCATTCATGGCCCCATCTTGTCAGAAAGCCCCCGTGCCGGCCCCGGCAGTTATGCCTATACTTTCAGCGGCGGCCCGTTTTGCGGGCCCCTTTTGACATTGGCGCGTACCCCGATGAAAGGCCCCCCATGAGCAACATTCCCGAAGACCTGTCCTACACCGCGGAACATGAGTGGGTCACGGCCCCCAATGCCGACGGCGTGGTCCGCGTGGGAATCACCGACTTTGCCCAGGACGCCCTTGGAGATGTCGTTTACGCCCAGATGCCCGAAGTGGGCACAAAGATTACGGCAAACGAAGTGGTGGGCGAAGTGGAGTCCACCAAGAGCGTGAGCGATATTTACGCGCCCGTTTCCGGGGAAGTCGTGGCCCGGAACGACTCGCTGGACAGCGATTCTGCACTGATCAACACTGATCCCTACGGTGATGGCTGGCTCATCGAGGTCAAACTCGCCGAACCTGACGCCGTTGAGTCTTTGCTCAGTGCATCCGAGTACGAACAGCAGGTAGGCTAAAGCTAACCGGTAATTCCGGTCCGGCCCCGCGCCGCAGCAATGCGTCTCCGCACGTCAAAGCCGGGAACGGGAGCCGGGGCCGGACCTGCTGGCAGGGCCGGCAGAGCAAACGTTGGTTGCGGGTTTGGTGCCCGCAACGTCTAAGAGGAGGAATCCATGGCTGGCCACAGACACAACCCTGCCGATGGGGATTACGGCACGGGTGCGGCTAGGGCGTCGGAGACCACCTCGATCCATCTCACCCCGGTCACCGACGAACCCACCATCACTCCCAGGCTGTCCTCGGACGAGCGCAACTCCGTTGAGGCCCTGCCCGCAGGTTCGGCGCTGCTCGTGGCCCACAGCGGTCCGAACGCAGGTGCCCGGTTCCTGCTGGACTCGGATGTGACCACCGCAGGACGCCACCCGGATGCGGACATCTTTCTGGACGACGTCACGGTGTCGCGCCGCCACGTCGAATTCCGGCGCACCGCGCGCAGCTTCGAAGTGGTGGACAAGAACAGCCTCAACGGCACCTACGTCAACCATGACCGGGTGGACCGCGTCGAGCTGAAGTCCGGCAGCGAAGTCCAGATCGGCAAGTTCCGCCTCACCTTCTACCTGAGCCCTGCCACGGCTGCAGGCCGCAGCTGACCCGGGGACCGCTGCCTGTGGCAATGGCACAACCGGAACGCCGGGGCCCCCAGGTCCTCAACATTGGCGAAGTCCTCGCCCAGCTGAGCGCCGACTTCCCGGGCATGACCGCGTCGAAGATCCGGTTCCTTGAAGAAAAGGGACTCATCAACCCGCGGCGCACTCCTGCCGGCTACCGCCAGTATTCGGATGGCGACGTGGAGCGGCTGCGCTTTGTGCTGGCCCTGCAGCGGGACCAGTACCTGCCCCTGAAAGTCATCAAGGACTACCTTGATGCCATCGACAGGGGAGAGCGCCCGGAGAACCTGCCGCCCGGCGTCGTGGTTTCGCCACGCATCGTCTCCGACGAACTGGCCGCCGAACTGCAGAACCGCGGCCGGAAGCTCAGCGAGGAGCAGCTCCGCACCGAATCCGGAGCCAGCGTTCCCCTGCTGCAGTCACTCTTGAGTTTCGGCCTCATCAGCCACAGCAACGGCCAGTTCGACGAGCACGCCCTCCAGGTTGCCCGCGCCTGTGTCCAGCTGGAAAGCCACGGCCTGGAACCCCGGCACTTGCGGCCGTTCCAGGCGGCGGCCGAACGGGAATTCGGCCTGGTGGAACGTGCGGTCGCGCCGCTTGCCTCCCGCAAGGACTCGGCATCCCAGGCGCGGGCAGCGGAGGCTGCCCGCGAAATCAGCGACCTCTGCCTCACCCTGCACAGGGCCCTGGTGCAGGACCACATCTCACGCATGGACATCTGATGATCGAAGTCGAGATTGTTGGCGTTCGCATCGAACTGCCTTCCAACCAGCCGCTGGTCCTGCTCAAGGAGATGCACGGCGAACGCCACGTGCCCATCTGGATCGGCACGCCGGAAGCCAGCGCCATCGCCCTTGCCCAGCAGGGCGTGGTCCCGCCCCGGCCGATGACCCATGACCTGCTCGTGGACGTCGTGGAGTCCCTGGGCCACTCTGTGGTCAGCGTCAACATCGTGGCCGTGGAGGACAACATCTTCTATGGGCAGTTGCAGTTCGAAAATGGAACCACGGTCAGCTCGCGCGCATCGGACGCCCTTGCGGTGGCACTGCGCGCCAAGTGCCGGATCTGGTGCGCCGATTCGGTGATGGATGAGGCGGGAGTCCGCATCACCGAACATGACGAGGGGGAGGACGCCGAGCCCGGCCCCACCGTCGATGAGGAGCGCGAACTGCGCCGTTTCCGGGAGTTCCTGGACGACGTGGAACCCGAGGATTTCGACGGCTAAGGTCACGTTAAGGTTAAAGTTAAGGCTGAAACTTTCGACACGCCTCTTCCAAGCCCCGAAGGTCTTTGACCTCGGGACCCGCCGGGCCTAACGTCGAAGTATCAAGTTTCCTTGCTTACGGCAGCCGCGCAGGTCACACTGGAAAGTGCGCCCCGCGGAAAAATTACACGCATGGTCTTCATGCCAATGCAGCCGTATCAGTACCAAGGGAGCGTACGACAAGGAGGATCCAGGTGAGTCCCAAAGGCGAAGCAGGCGGGCTAAAGCAGCCCAAGGCTGGCGTTGCTGTACCCGTAAGTGGTGCCCAGGGCCTCCTGTTCACCGAGGACCTTCCGGTACTGGATGAAGACGCAGGCTACCGCGGGCCTACTGCCTGTAAGGCTGCAGGCATCACCTACCGCCAGCTCGATTACTGGGCCCGTACCGGCCTGGTGGAGCCGGCCGTCCGTGGCGCTGCAGGATCCGGATCCCAGCGGCTGTACGGCTTCCGCGACATCCTGGTGCTCAAGGTGGTCAAGCGGCTCCTCGACACTGGCGTGTCCCTGCAGCAGATCCGTACGGCCGTGGAACACCTGCGCGAGCGCGGGGTGGAGGACCTTGCGCAGATCACGCTCATGAGCGACGGCGCCAGCGTCTACGAATGCACGTCTGCAGATGAGGTCATAGACCTGGTCCAGGGCGGCCAGGGCGTTTTCGGCATCGCGGTTGGGCGCGTATGGCGCGAGGTGGAGGGCAGCCTGGCTTCGCTGCCCAGCGAACACGCCGCGGAGCAATCCTTTCCCGACGATGAACTCAGCAAGCGCAGGGCCGCGCGGAAGATCAGCTGACCCGTAGATCAACGAACCAGGGGCCGTCCTCCATTTGGAGGACGGCCCCTGGACGTTTAAGCGTCGGGTGCGCTGGGAGGTTGTGCCGGCCTGCGGTTCAGCGGGCCCGGCTCCGCAGGCCGCTGCGGGAGGCCATCAGGTTGGATAAAAGGTCGTCAAACAGGCCGGCGGCGGACTTGGCCGAATCCCCGGGCCAGTGGTGGACGGGATGGGCGGCGCCTTGGATCTGCTGCCAGTTGGCCTGTTCCGGAATGCGCGGGCTCAGGAGGAGTTCGCCAAACATGGATTCCATTTCGGCAAGCCGGTAGGTGTGCTCCGACGAGCCGCTCCGGACGCGGTTTGCCACGATCCCGGCCGGCGACAGGTTCGGGGCGAACTCCTGCCTGAAGAGCTGGATTGCCCGCATGGTGCGTTCCGTGCCGGCCACCGAGAACAGGCCGGGTTCGGCAACCAGGGCAACCTTGTCGCTGGCGGCCCAGGCCATGCGCGTCAGGCCGTTGAGGGACGGCGGGCAGTCGATCAGCACCAGCTGGTAGTCGTTGGCGCCGGCAAGCACGGCGGAAAGCCGGCGGAGGTCGCGGCGGCCCAGGTCCGGCCGGTCGTAAATCCCGGTGTAGGCGGAGCCGACGGCGACATCCAGGACGGCGGGCCCGGAACCGTTCGTGGGGGTTCGGTCAGCCCAGCTGCTGCGGACCACGTTCTCCGCCAGTTTTGCCCTGCGGGGGCTCTTGAGCATCCTGCCAATATCCAACTGGTCGCCCGGCTGGACGCCCAGGGCGGTGGTGGCGTCGGCATGCGGATCGAGGTCCACCACCAGCGTGCGTACTCCCGCGGCCAGCGCCGCAGACGCCAATCCTGTGGTGACGGAAGTCTTACCGACTCCACCCTTGAGGCTGCTGATGCTGACTACTTGCACTTGAGAGACCAAAACCTAACGCCGGATGCCGTGTTGGGAGTAATGTTTGCCTCGGCAGAGCCGAAGCCGGGCGGTCCTGCCGCCCTACTCATCATATGTTGATGCGTCGGCGAATCCTGCTTTAACGGGCGTCGGCATGCCACCGACTGTGCTGCCGGGGCGGTTTCCGCCAGCCAGGCTGAAAGCGTTCGGGACATGACGGGAAATTCTGTGACCGTGACCACAAAGATTTGTGTTTGTCCTTGTAGGTCCTAGACACTGTGACCACTCATCGATCCACCCAGCAATGATGCAGGAGAAGTATGTTTTCCAAAGTTCTGGTGGCCAACCGCGGTGAAATCGCGATCAGGGCCTTCCGCGCCGGCTACGAGCTGGGCGCCAAGACCGTTGCCGTTTTTCCCCAAGAGGACCGAAACTCAATTCACCGCCAGAAAGCGGACGAGGCCTACCTGATTGGCCAGGAGGGACACCCCGTCCGGGCATACCTTGACGTGGCGGAGGTGGTACGGGTCGCCAAGGAGTCCGGAGCTGACGCCATCTACCCGGGCTACGGCTTCCTCTCGGAAAACCCGGAGCTGGCACGCGCGGCAAAGGAGGCCGGCATCACGTTCGTGGGGCCGCCCGCCGAAGTGCTGGAGCTTGCGGGCAACAAGGTGGCAGCGCTGAAGGCCGCCCGCGAGGCCGGCGTGCCGGTCCTGAAGTCCAGCGAGCCGTCCAAGGACTTGGATGAGCTCCTTGCTGCGGCCGATGAGATCGGCTTCCCAATCTTCGCCAAGGCCGTTGCCGGCGGCGGTGGCCGGGGCATGCGCCGGGTGGATACCCGCGAGGCCCTGCCCGAAGCCCTGCAGTCAGCCATGCGCGAAGCCGACGCCGCCTTCGGTGACCCCACCATGTTTCTTGAGCAGGCAGTCCTCCGGCCGAGGCACATCGAAGTGCAGATCCTGGCGGACGCCGAAGGCAACGTCATGCACCTGTTCGAGCGTGACTGTTCCATCCAGCGGCGGCACCAGAAGGTCATCGAGATCGCTCCCGCCCCCAACCTGGACGACAACATCCGGCAGGCCCTCTACCGGGACGCCGTGAAGTTCGCCCAGGCATTGAAGTATGTCAACGCCGGTACGGTCGAGTTCCTCGTCGACACCGAGGGTGAGCGGGCCGGCCAGCACGTCTTCATCGAAATGAACCCGCGCATCCAGGTGGAGCATACGGTAACCGAGGAAGTCACGGACGTGGACCTGGTCCAGGCCCAGATGCGGATCGCCTCCGGCGAGACCCTCGCCGATCTTGGCCTCTCCCAGGACACGGTCAGGCTTCGCGGCGCAGCCCTCCAGAGCCGCATCACCACGGAGGATCCCGCCAACGGCTTCCGCCCCGACGTCGGAAAGATCACCGGGTACCGCTCGGCCGGCGGCGCGGGTGTCCGGCTTGACGGCGGCACGGTGTACTCCGGGGCCGAGATCAGCCCGCACTTCGACTCCATGCTGGTGAAGCTCACCTGCCGCGGCAGGGATTACCCCACTGCCGTTGCCCGCGCCCGCCGTGCCCTGGCCGAGTTCCGCATCCGTGGCGTCTCCACGAACATCCCCTTCCTCCAGGCTGTGCTGGACGATCCCGACTTCATCGCCGGAGATGTGGCCACCAACTTCATCGACCAGCGCCCGGAGCTGCTCAAGGCCCGGGTATCCGCCGACCGCGGCACCAAGCTCCTCACCTGGCTGGCCGACGTCACCGTGAACAAGCCCAACGGCGACCTGACCGTGCATTCGGATCCCGCGCACAAGCTGCCCGACGTCAAGGACAGGGAGGCAGGACCCGGTTCACGGCAGAAGCTCCTTGAACTGGGGCCGGAAGGCTTCGCCAAGGCATTGCGTGAGCAGAATGCCGTCGCCGTCACCGATACCACTTTCCGCGACGCGCACCAGTCCCTTCTGGCCACCCGCGTCCGCACCCGCGACCTCGTAGCCGCGGGCCCCGCTGTTACGGCGCTCATGCCGCAGCTGCTGTCCGTCGAGGCGTGGGGCGGTGCCACCTATGATGTGGCGCTGCGCTTCCTGGGCGAGGACCCCTGGGACCGGCTGGCAGCCCTGCGCCAGGCCATGCCCAACGTCTGCATCCAGATGCTGCTGCGCGGCCGCAACACGGTGGGCTACACGCCGTACCCGGAAGAAGTCACGGAGGCCTTCGTCAACGAGGCCGCCGCCACCGGCATCGACATCTTCCGCATCTTCGACGCCCTGAACGACGTCAACCAGATGGCTCCAGCCATCCGCGCAGTCCGTGCCACCGGCACCGCCGTGGCGGAAGTGGCGCTGTGCTACACGGGCAACCTGCTGGACCCGGAAGCGAAGCTCTACAATCTGGACTACTACCTTGGGCTGGCGCAGAAGATCGTCGACGCCGGGGCCCACATCCTGGCCATCAAGGACATGGCCGGGCTGCTGCGCCCCGCTGCCGCTGCGAAGCTCGTTGCGGCGCTCCGTGAGCGCTTCGACCTGCCGGTCCACCTGCACACCCACGACACCGCGGGCGGCCAGCTGGCCACCCTGCTGGCTGCTGTCGACGCCGGCGTGGATGCCGTGGACGTGGCCTCCGCATCGCTGGCCGGCACCACCAGCCAAGTGTCGGCGTCGGCCCTTGTTGCTGCCCTGGCCCACACGCCGCGCGATACCGGCCTCAACCTGGACGCCGTCAGCTCGCTCGAGCCGTACTGGGAAGCGGTCCGACGCGTCTATGCCCCCTTCGAGTCGGGCCTGCCCGGCCCCACTGGCCGGGTGTACAAGCACGAGATCCCGGGCGGCCAGCTGTCCAACCTGCGCCAGCAGGCCATGGCCCTGGGCCTGGGGGAGCGGTTTGAAGCGATCGAGGACATGTACACCGCCGCCGACCGCATCCTGGGCCACCTGGTGAAGGTCACGCCGTCCTCCAAGGTGGTGGGTGACCTCGCCCTGCACCTGGTGGGCCTCAACGCCGATCCTGCGGACTTTGAAGCGAACCCGCAGAACTACGACATTCCCGACTCAGTCATCGGCTTCCTCTCCGGCGAGCTCGGTGATCCTCCCGGAGGCTGGCCCGAGCCCTTCCGCACCAAGGCCCTGCAGGGCAGGAGCGTGAAGGTGCGCGACGTCGAGCTGAGCGCCGAGGACAGCGCCGCGTTGAAGTCCGATTCGAAGACCCGCCAGCACACGCTGAACCGGCTGCTCTTCGACGGCCCCACCAAGGACTACCTGAAGAGCGTGGAGACGTACGGCAACATCTCCGTCCTGGATACCCGTGACTACCTGTACGGCCTCCAGCGCGGCACCGAGCACGAGATCCAGCTGGAGCGCGGTGTCCGCCTCATCGCCTCCCTGGAAGCCGTCTCGGAGCCGGACGAAAAGGGGATGCGCACCGTCATGTGCACCCTCAACGGCCAGTCCCGCCCCGTGGTGGTGCGTGACCGGTCCGTGGTGAGCAACGTCAAGGCCGCCGAAAAGGCCGACCCCGCCCAGCCCGGCCAGGTGGCCGCACCGTTCGCCGGCGCCGTTACCGTCACGGTCAAGCCCGGGGACACGGTCAACGCAGGTGACACCGTGGCGACCATCGAGGCCATGAAGATGGAAGCATCCATCACGACGCCGGTAGGCGGCAAGGTTTCCCGCCTCGCCATCTCCGCCGTCGAGCAGGTCCAGGGTGGAGACCTGCTCCTCGTCATCGAGCAGTAAGAAGTTCCAGACACAACGAAAGGGTCCTCCCAAGGCGGGAGGACCCTTTCGTTGTTGTGATCAGGGACGCGGGGCGGAGTACATCTCTTCGATGACCGTTTCGAAGTCCTTCATTACCTGGGCCCTCTTCACCTTCATGGATGGGGTCAGGTGGCCGGAGGCTTCGGTGAAGTCGGCGGGGACGATGCGGAAGGACTTGATGGCCTCAGCCTGGGAAACTGACGTGTTGGCTGCGGTGATCAGGTCCTGGACTGCAGCCTTAACCACGGGGTTTTGTGCTGCCTGCTCCAGCGTGGTGTCTGCGGGAAGGCTGTGGCGCTGGAGCCAGCCCGGCAGGGCTTCCTGGTCCAGGGTGACCAGGGCCCCGATGAAGGGCCTGTTATCCCCTACCACCAGCACCTGCGACACCAAGGCGTCAGCCCGGATCTGGTCTTCGAGCAGGGCGGGAATGACGTTCTTGCCGCCGGCCGTGACGATGATTTCCTTCTTGCGGCCGGTGATCCAGACGAAACCCTCGTCATCCAGCCGGCCGATGTCCCCGGTATGGAACCAGCCGTCAGTGAAGGCTTCCGCGGTAAGGTCATCCCGCTGGTAGTAGCCCCGCATGACGCAGACTCCCTTGGCCAGGATTTCGCCGTCGTCGGCAATCTTCACTGCGTTACCCGGCAGCGGCTTGCCCACCGAGCCGATCTTGATCCGCGATGGGGTGTTCACGGTGATGGGGGCGGTGGTTTCGGTGAGGCCGTAGCCTTCCAGCACCTGCAGGCCGATGCCCTGGAAGAAGTGCCCCAGCCGCTCGCCCAGGGGGCCGCCGCCGGACACCGCGTGTGCCACGTGTCCACCCATGGCGGCACGCAGCTTGCCGTAAACCAGCTTGTCAAACAGCGCATGCCGCAGCTTCAGGCCCAGCCCCACCCGTCCGTCCTGCCGCGCCTTGGAGAAGGCGATGGCGGTTTCGGCGGCGCGGTGGAAGATGGCGCCCTTGCCGCCGTCCTCGGCTTTGGTCAGCGCGGAATTGTAAACCTTCTCGAAGACCCGGGGCACGGCCAGGATGAATGTCGGTTCGTAGCTCTGCAGGTCGGCCAGGAGGTTTTTGATATCCGGGGTGTGGGCCACCGTGGTTCCGGCTGCCATGGCCAGGACCGAGATGAATCGGGCGAACACATGGGCCAGGGGCAGGAACATGATGGTTTTGGCGTTCTCGTGGACAATTTCGCCGATGATGGCCAAGGCGTTGTCCGACAGTTCCACGAAGTTGCCGTGCGTGAGCTCGCAGCCCTTGGGCCGTCCCGTGGTTCCGGAGGTGTAGATGATGGTGGCCACGTCGTGGAGTCCTGCTCCGCTGCGGCGGGACTCGAGCTCTTCGTCGCTGACATCGCGGCCTGCTTCGCGGAGGCTGTCCAGGCCCGTCCCCTCGAGCTGCCACACGTGCTGCACCGCTGTGAGGCCCTCGGCGGTGACGGCCTGGCGGATGACGTTCTCGTGGTGGGCGGATTCGCCGAAAGCGGCAACGGCACCGGAGTCCCCAAGGTTCCAGGCGACCTGGGAGGGGGATGAGGTCTCATAGATGGGAACAGAAACCGCACCGGCGAACCAGATGGAGAAGTCCACCAGGGACCACTCGTAGCGGGTGCGGGACATGATGCCCACCCGGTCCCCGGCGCCCACTCCGCTGGCGATCAGGCCCTTGGCAAGCGCCCTGACGTCAGCAAGGAACTCCGTGGCGGGGACGTTGCGCCAAGAACCCGCCGGGTCGAGGCGGGAAAACAGTGCCGGGTTGCTGGGCTTGGCCGCCTGCCGCAACACCAGGTCGGTGATGTTGGTTTCCGGCGGGACAACAACCAGGGGCGGAACACTGAATTCGCGCACTATAGCTCCTTTGATATCTGAAGTCCCGCGCAGGGGGTTGCCTAAAGACTAATACCCCGGACGGAACAGTGCAGTATATAAACCTACTGGCGAGTAACTTAGCCGTCAATGCACGTCCTGTGTGCGCTATATGTCAAGACAATCTTGCCGCCCCCTTAGAATGGTGGACTATGTACGGACCGTTGCCCGGCGATCAGGCCGGCCCCCTGAAAAGACCCGCCCCCTGGCGCCGCCGTCCCGCCAGCTACCGTGCCGGACAGCTCCATGGCGGGACCGGTGGACATCTTCGCCTGGGCCGCAAGGGATTGGCCATCGGGATAGATATTGGGGGAACGAAGGTAGCCGCGGGCGTGGTGGACGCCGAAGGCCGGATCCTTAATGAAGCCCGCCGCTCCACCCCCGGGACGGATCCCCGTGCTGTCGAACAGGTCATCGTGGAACTGGTGGAGGAGCTCAGCCAGGGGCACCGCATCTGGTCGGTGGGCATCGGCGCCGCCGGGTGGATGGACCTGGCCGGCGGCACCGTCCTCTTCAGCCCGCACCTGGCCTGGCGCAACGAGCCGCTGCGTGCAAACCTCCAGCGGCTCCTCCGCCGGCCGGTACTCCTGACCAACGACGCCGATGCGGCAGCCTGGGCTGAGTGGCGCTTCGGCGCCGGCCAAGGAGAGGACCGTCTGGTCTGCATCACGCTGGGCACCGGTATTGGCGGTGCAATGGTGATGGACGGCAGGGTGGAGCGCGGCCGGTTCGGCGTGGCAGGGGAGTTCGGCCACCAAATCATCATGCCGGGCGGCCACAGGTGCGAATGCGGCAACCGCGGATGTTGGGAACAGTATGCGTCGGGCAATGCCCTGGGCCGCGAAGCGAGGCTGCTGGCCCGGTCCAACTCCCCGGTGGCGCAGGACCTGCTGGCAGCGGTGCATGGACATCCGGAAGCCATTACCGGCGCCATCGTCACCGAGCTGGCACTGGCCGGCGACCGCGCCTCCCGCGAGCTGATCGAGGAAGTCGGCGAATGGCTTGGACTTGGGCTCGCCAATCTGGCGGCAGCCCTGGATCCGGGCCTCTTCGTGATCGGCGGCGGCCTCTGCTCAGCTGGCGACCTGCTGGTGGAACCCGCCCGCAAAGCCTTCGCCCGGAACCTGACGGGCCGTGGCTTCCGCCCGGCTGCCGGAATCGAGCTTGCTGCACTGGGCCCTAGCGCGGGGCTCATTGGGGCGGCGGACCTTTCGCGGGTCAGCAGCCGCGTCCGCAGCTGACCACCGCCTGCTGACACGGCGGGCGACGACTTCGTTGACCACGACTTAGTCGACGACGACGGCGGGCCCGGGGGCGCTACACCCTGGCGCCGTCGTCGTCCCCGTTCTTTTCCTGCGGCAGCTTCATGATCAGGTACACCGTCCCAAGGACGAACGCGGCAACGATGCCGACGATGGCCAGCAGGGGCGCCGTGCGCCAGAACATCGCCGACAACAGCAGCGCCACGGGGCCGCCCACGGCACCGAGCCAGGCCAGCATGGTCAGCGGCTCGGTGCCGGCCAGGCTGGGCGGTTCCTCCGGCACGAACTCTTCGTCGCCATCGTCCACCTCATAGTCCCGGGGACCCTCCGGGGCCCCGCCTGCACCCTGGCCGTCCTCCCCTCCTGCCCCCGCCTGGCGTTCCGCCGGGGACGGCTCGGCAGGGGCAGTCCCCGCCAGACCCAACGGATCGAAGTCGCGGAAGGAGGGAGCCCCCGGTGTTTCCGGGCCAGCTTCCGTCCCGGTGGCCGGCTTTTCCCCGGCGCCCGGGGTGTCGGGGCGTATTGCCACCGTGTCTGACTCAAGCCGTGCCACCAGGTCCAGCCATACGGCGTCGTCCTGGTTGGCCCCCTGGTCAGGCTGTTCCGAGTCAGGCCTGTTCACCGCGCACCTCCTGTCCTGATCCTGCAGGGCTGGCCGTCGTTTGCTTCAGCACGCGCCGGATAAAGTCCACCGAACCCTCGAAGATGCGGTCGGCGTCGTTGTCCAGGGTGGCCACGTGGTAGCTGTTCTCGAGCCGGACCACCTCCAGGGGAGCGTGTACCAGCCCGCGCCGCAGGACGTCCATGCTGGAGTCGGACACGACATGGTCCACGGTGGACCGGTAAACCTGGACGGGCGCCGTGACCCGGGGAAGGAGCCGGACGGTGTCCTTGAACATTTTGTTCAGTTCATGGGCCGCGGCCACGGGCGTACGGGCGTAGGCGCCTTCATCCATGCCCGCTTTCAGGATGTCGTTGCCGATGGACGGGGTACTCTTCAGCACCAGTTTGAGCAGTCCGGCCAACGGTGCCCTGGGATCGTCAATCACCAGGCCTGGGTTCACCAGCAGCACACCGGCCACGGGGCGGGTGGCGGCAAGGCGCAGGGCGAGGGCGCCGCCCATGCTCAGGCCGGCCGCGAAAACCTGGTCGCATTCAGCATCCAGTTCCAGGAAGGCATCATCCAGGGCGCCGTGCCATTGCTGCCACCGGGTGCGTGCAAGATCCTGCCACGTGGTCCCATGCCCGGGCAGCAAAGGCATCCTGACGGCGAAGCCGGCAGCGGCGAATGCCAGGGCCCAGGCGCGAAGGCCATGCGGGCTTCCCGTGAAGCCGTGGGACAGCACTACTCCCGTTCGCGGCCCTTCTCCGCTGAAGGCGCTGCTGAACGGGCTGTGGTCCGGACCGGACGTCATGGCGTCTCCAAAGTAGTGGTGCGGCGGGCATGGGCGGCGAAGAATTCGTCCGACCCCGCGAAGATGGCGGGCGCGTCAACGTCCAGAGTAGCCACATGTCCGCTGCTGGCAAGCTCTTCCACCGCCGCGAGGTTCGCGCCCAACCCCTTCCGCAGCAGGGCCAGGGAGGTGGGCGGCACCACGGCATCGGTGCGCGACTTGAAAACCTGGACGGGAGCATTCACGCTGGGCAGGCCGCGCACGGCTGCGCGGAACAGTCTCTTCAGCTCGTGCACCGCGGACAGCGGAGTCAGAGAGTAGTCGCCGTCATCGGTTGCGGGGGCGCCGGTCTGGTCCTCCTGGAGGGGAACGGTGGTGCGCTGGACATATTTAAGCAGGCCGATGATCCGCACCCGCCAGTCGTAGAAGCTCAAGCCCGGGTTCACCACGCTGACCCCGGCCACTGGATGGCGGGCAGCGGCAAGCAGTGCGATGGCCCCGCCCATCGACAGGCCGGCGGTGAAGCAGGCGTCCGTCCGGCCGGCGAGGTCGAGGAAGGCCTTTTCGTAGCTGCGGTACCAGTCCTTCCAGCCAGTCGAGGCGAGCTGGCGCCAGTCCGTACCGTGCCCCGGGAGAAGGGGGACGGTGACGGCGTACCCCAAGTCCGCAAGGTGCTGCGCCCACGGCATGATGCTCAGCGGGCTGCCCGTAAATCCATGGCACAGGGCCACCCCGATGCGGGCATTAACACCGTGGCCTGGATAGCTGAAAGCGGCCGGACGGGGCGGAATGCTGCTTTCAGTCATGACTCCATCGTGTCACTGTTCCACCCAAATCTCACTAGAGTAGGGTTGCATTGAATCGCTGGCCAGGCCCGACGCGGGGACTGGAAGCTGCCTTCCGGAGAGGTTCACCACGTGTTCTATTGGGTCATGAAAAGGATCTTCCTCGGTCCGGTGATCAAGCTGCTTTTTCGGCCCTGGGTTAAAGGCCTGGACAACATCCCGGCGCAGGGAGCCGCCATCATCGCCTCAAACCACCTGTCATTCTCCGATTCGATTTTCATGCCGCTCATGGTGCGCCGCCCGGTGGTCTTCCTTGCAAAGTCTGAGTACTTCACGGGGACGGGAATCAAGGGCAGGCTGACGGCGGCGTTCTTCCGCCTCACCAATCAGCTGCCCATGGACAGGTCCGGCGGCGCGGCTTCCGCGGCGTCCTTGAACGCGGGAATGGAAGTGCTCAGCGCAGGCGGACTGCTGGGTATCTACCCCGAGGGCACGCGGAGTCCCGACGGGCGGCTGTACCGCGGCAAGGTGGGCGTGGCCAGGCTTGCGCTGCAGGCGGGAGTCCCCGTCATTCCCGTTGCCATGATCGGCACCGACAAGGTCCAGCCCATAGGCAAACGGCTGCCCAATATCCGCAGGATCGGCATGATCTTCGGCGAACCCCTGGACTTCAGCCAGTACCGGGAGCAGGCCGAGGACAGGACGGTCCAGCGCAAGGTCACCGATGAGATCATGTCCAGCCTGCTGCGGCTCTCGGGGCAGGAGTACGTGGACGAATACGCGGCCGTGGTGAAGCTTCGGCTCGCCGGCAAGCCTGTGGAGCCCCGGGCGGCAGCTGAGCCCTTGGCAGCCCCAGTGGCAGCCGAGGGAGAATTCGTGCAGGACAACGCCGCCGGCAGTCCGGCCGCCGGGCCTCATGGCGTGGAGGACGACGCCGGCACAACAGCCGCCGGGTAACGGAACCTTCCAGGGGCACAGCCCGGTTGTGACGGGGGGAGCCGGCAGCGTGACGGCCCGGTGCCCTCCGGCGCCGCCCTGCCGGTAGTCTTGGAGGGTGACTGAGCTATCTGCAAAACCCGCATTTTCGCTGTCCAGCACCGCCCAGAGCGGAGCAGCCAACTATCCCGGACTGGACCACTGGCGGGACCTTCCCATCTCGCAGCAGCCAAGCTGGCAGGACCGGGAAGTTTTTGATGCGTCCGTGAAGGAGTTGTCCGTCCTTCCGCCGCTGGTATTCGCAGGCGAAGTGGACGTGCTTCGGGAGCGGCTGGCCGCTGCTGCCCAGGGCAAGGCGTTCCTGCTGCAGGGCGGCGACTGCGCGGAAACCTTCGAGGCCGCTACGGCGGACAAGATCAGCGCCCGTGTCAAGACCATCCTCCAGATGGCCGTGGTCCTCACCTACGGTGCGGCTATGCCCGTCATCAAAATGGGGCGGATGGCAGGCCAATTCGCCAAGCCCCGTTCCTCCAATGACGAAACCCGAGACGGCGTAACCCTGCCCGCCTACCGCGGTGACATCGTCAACGGGTACGAGTTCACCCCCGAGTCCCGCGGCCACGACGCCTCCCGGATGCTGCGTGCCTACCACACCTCCGCATCCACGCTGAACCTCATCCGGGCCTTCACCCAGGGTGGCTTTGCCGACCTTCGCTCCGTACACCAGTGGAACAAGGGGTTCACCGAGAACCCCGCGCACGCCCGCTACGAATCGCTGGCCAGGGATATCGACCGTGCCATCAAGTTCATGGCCTCCTGCGGCGCCGACTTCGAGGCCCTCAAGCGCGTCGAGTTCTTCGCAAGCCACGAGGCCCTGCTGCTGGATTACGAACGGGCCCTGACCCGCATCGACTCCCGCACCGGATTCCCCTACGACACCTCCGCGCACTTCCTGTGGATCGGGGAGCGCACCCGCGAACTGGACCACGCCCACGTCGACTTCCTGTCGCGCGTGCGCAACCCCATCGGCGTCAAGCTCGGCCCGTCCACCACAGGTGATGACGCCCTGCGCCTGATCGACAAGCTGGACCCGGACCGCGAGCCCGGCCGCCTCACGTTCATCACCCGCATGGGCGCCGGCAACATCCGCGAAAAGCTGCCGGCCGTCGTCGAGAAGGTCACTGCCTCCGGCGCGCAGGTCCTGTGGGTCACCGACCCCATGCACGGAAACACTGTCACCTCGCCCAACGGCTACAAGACACGCAATTTCGACGACGTCATCGACGAGGTGCGCGGGTTCTTCGAGGTGCACCACGGCCTGGGCACGGTGCCTGGTGGCCTCCACGTGGAGATGACCGGCGACGATGTGGCGGAATGCCTGGGCGGCGCGGACCCGATCGACCAGGATGCGTTCCTGGACCGTTACGAGTCTGTCTGCGATCCGCGGCTGAACCACATGCAGTCGCTCGAAATGGCCTTCCTCGTGGCCGGCGCCCTCGCCAAGCACTAGTAGCAAGAGCATTCGAATACCGCGCTGAAAGGCGCGGCCGGAACTCTTCCGGCCGCGCCTTTTGTGTGCCCAACGCTCTTTAGACCACGGTCAGGGTCACGGTTGAGCCCTCCGGAACTTCCTTGTTCACCGGGCTCTGGTCCCGGACCGTGCCGAAAAAGCCACCAAGGATGTTGTTCACTTTGACGTCGAAGCCCAACTCCTTCAGTTGCTTACGGGCATCCTCTACCTGTCTGCCAATGAAACTGGGAACATTCACCATTTTGGGGCCCTTGGAGATGGTCAAGGTGACCGTTCCGCCCCTGGTCAGCGTCCCGTTGGCCGGGGACTGGCTGGCCACATCCCCCTCCGGGACGTTCCGGTCGAAAATTTCATCCGGGGCCACCCGGGCAGTAAGGCCTGCGGCCTCGATGGCCGCCACGGCGTCATCCTCGGACTTTCCGATGACGGATGGAACTGCAATCGGCTGAGGGCCCTTGGAAACCGCAATGGCCACGGGCGTGCCGTGGCGTGCGGGGCTGCCGGCTGCAGGGTCCTGCGACAGGACGATCCCGGCCGCCGCATCCTCGTCGAACTTCTCGGACACAGTCCCCAGCGCCATCTGCGCCGCGTTCAGGGAACTCTTTGCTTCGTCCAGCGTGCCGCCGGTGATGTTCGGCAGGGGAAACAGCTGTGGACCCTTCGAGACCAGCAGGGAGACGGGCTGGAACTTCCGGATCTCGGTCCCCGCAGCCGGCTCACTGCCCACCACGAGCCCGGTGGGCACCTCGTCGTCGAACACATCGCTCGTGGTGGAACGGAAACCCACCCCGCTCAGCACCTGCTGGGCCTGGGCCACCGTTTTGTTAGCTACTGCAGGTACGGCGGCGGCAGCGCCGGGACCCATGCCGAAAAACCATCCGGCACCAGTGGCCAGGAGGGCGGCGATGATCAGGACCAGGACCCAGAGGACGCCGCGGCGCCGGGGATTGCCCTGCCGCAGGGTGCGCACCGGGGTGGCAGCGGCCACGGCCCGGAGCTTTTCGTCTTCCTTGTCGGCACGGCGCTGGGCGCGCTTTCCCAGCCGGGGCGGCGGGGGAGACCAGCCGCTGTCGGAATCGTCGTCGTCGGGCAGTGCCAGTCCGGGCCGCTGGTGGTAGGCCACCTGGGCGGTTGGAGCCTGGGCGTTGGATACCTTGTCCTGGGCCGGCGCGAAGTGAGCGGGCGGGTAAGGCGGCGCAGCGGGCCGCGAAGGCGGCAGCACGGTTGTCGGATTGCTGGCGCGTGCCAGGACCTCGGTGTGGTGCTGGGACGCGGGACCACCGGCTGCGGGCGGCAGCAAGTCAAGTTCCGCATCCGTGAGGTGGGTCCGGATGTGCCGCAGTTCCTGAAGCAACGCGTTGCCGTCCACCGGCCGGTTCTCGGGATCATTGGCGGTGCACCACTGCACCAGTTCGTCCACCTCGCCCGCCAGTCCGGGTACCTGGTCCGACGGCGGACCCACCGTCCCGTTGACGTGCTGGTAGGCCACCTGGATGGGCACCTCGCCCTCGAACGGCTGCCGGCCCGTCAGCATTTCATACAGCATGATCCCCACGGAATAGACATCGCTGCGTGCGTCCGCCGGCTTGCCCAAAACCAGTTCCGGTGAAATGTAGGCAACCGTGCCGATCAGCGCTCCGGTGCTGGTTGAGCTGGTGACGGCTCGGGCCAGGCCAAAGTCACCGATCTTGATCCTGCCGTCATCGGCAATCAGGACATTTTCGGGCTTCACGTCGCGGTGGATAAAACCCGCTGCGTGCGCAGCACCCAGTCCCTCCACGACGGGATCAATAAGTGCCAACGCAAGCCTGGGCGGCAGGGCGCCCCTGTCCCGGATGACATCCCGGAGCGTATGGCCCCTGATGTATTCCATGACAAGGTAGGCCGTGGTGCCGTCGTTGCCCTGGTCCAGCACGCCCACCACGTGGGGATGCGACAGCCGGGCAGCGGCCTTTGCTTCCCTGCCCAGCCTGCCCAGGAAGTTTTCGTCAGCAGCAAGGTGGGGGTGCAGCACTTTCAATGCCACTTCGCGGTCCAGCCTCTGGTCCACGGCCAGATAGACCGTGGACATGCCGCCGCGGGCAAGCCTGGAGGTGACTGCGTAGCGGTTGTCTACCAGCGTCCCTACAACGGGGTCCGACACGTCTTCCTGCACCTTATGATCCTAATCCCGCAGCAAAACGCGTCCGCAACGAAAGCGGGTCCGAACCGGTAACGGTTCGGACCCGCATTACTGCAATCGTCAGTGGCTTACCTGAAGTTCTTCTGGTGGGCCTTGATCGCGGCAACATACGCCTTGGTGTCGTCGTACATGCCGTACTTGCTCACCGAGTACTGGCCCTGGTAGTAACCCGCGATCGCGCTGTCCTGGTCCTTGCTGGTGGCCAGCAGTTGCCGAATGATGGCCACGCCGGCTGCTGCATTGTCGTACGGGTCCAGCAGGTTCAGCTTCCGTCCCACCAGGTCCGACGCCCACTGTCCGGAGCTGGGAATGACCTGCATGGTGCCGATTGCGTTCGCCGGCGACACCGCGCGCTGGTTGAAACCGGACTCCTGGAAGGCAAAGGCAAGGGCCAGGGAAGTGTCGACACCCATGCGCCGTGCGGTGTCGGCAACGATGTTCTTCATTTCCTCCCGCGAGGGCACGGGTGAAGCATTCAGCAGGGCCTTGTTCTCATTGGCCGAGCTGACAACAGCTGCCGGGTAGCTGAATCCGAGGAACGAGCTGGGCACCAGGGGAGCCGCGGCCGGCTGCGGCGCCGCGGGCTGCTGGGCCGGCTGCCCGGAACCGCCGGGGATGACCAGTTTGCTGCCCGGGTAAATGATGCTGGTCATGCCCAGCTTGTTGGCAGACAGCAGGTCCGGCAGCTTTACGCCGTGGCGGGATGCGATGGCCGAGAGTGTGTCACCGGCTTTGATGGTGTAGGACCCCGTTGCGGGTGCCGATGTGTTGGCCAGGGCGGGTGCAGGTGCTGGTGCCGCCGGCGCGGGAGCTGCCGGCGCCGAGCCGCCGCCCACCTTGATCTTCTGTCCCGGATAGATGATGGAACGCATGGACAGGTTGTTCCAGGTGAAGACATCCGACAGCGACACGTTGTGCCTGGCAGCGATGGCGCCCAGGGTGTCGCCGGATTTCACTGTGTAGGTTGCCCCGGCGCCGGGTGCCGGAGCTGCAGGGGCAGCGGCGGCTGCAGGCGCGGGTGCGGCGGGAGCGGGTGAGCCGGACAGCTTGAGCTTCTGGCCGGGGTAAATGATGGTGTTGGCCTGCAGGTTGTTCAGCTTGAGGATCTCACCCGTGTCCAGGCCGAAACGGCCGGCGATACCGCTGACTGTGTCGCCGCGGACAATCGTGTACTCGGCTGGGGCTGCCGGCCGGGCCGGCTGGAAAGCTGCCGGAATGGTGGTGGAGACAACAGAAGCGGGGATCACGGTGCCCGCGGCCTTCGCCTCGGCCTGGGCCTTCATTGCCGCTGCCAGGCTGCTGGGAATGCTCCGCGCGGGCTGCTGCGCTGCAGCCGGCTGGGCCAGGGCAAGGGATGACAGGACGACCGCTGGCAGTGCCGCGGTGGTGGCGGCAATCATCGGCAGACTCGGCTTGGGGGGCTGCTTGGGCGAGCGGGACATCGTCATCGGAAAGAATCCTCTTCTCAACTGCGGGTGCGGACGCGGACGGGGATGCCGCTGTCAATCTTGATACTACTGTGACTTAAGTTATTCCTGTTACAACTGTGATGAGTGTGAATCTCTCATGAATTTGCGATTAGCACAAGAAATTCCTGATTCTGTGCAATGCCTTCATTTCGGGAGTGTCCGCAGGCCAGGAGCGGAATGAATTGCCTCGACTAGGTGTATTGACCACGGAGGTTAGGAACATGCGGCGTGGTTAGGTGACAAAAAGAAGACCTCCAAGTGGAGTGGGGCTTGTCTAAGAGTCCGATCCACAAGGAGGTCTTCAATGTCCCATGCTAACGCGCTTCTGACGCCGAAGGGACGGCTCCGGCTGGCCCGGTGCATCGTCGATGACGGGTGGCCGCTGCGCCGTGCTGCTGAGCGGTTCCAGGTGTCGGTGACGACCGCAGCGCGGTGGGCGGCCCGTTACCGGGAGCACGGGGAGCACGGGACGGGTGATCGTTCCAGCCGGCCCATCAACTCCCCGCGTCGGACCTCCACGCGGCGGGAGCGGCGGATCGTCGCGATCAGAGTCAACCGGCGCTGGGGCCCGGCACGGATCGGCTATCTGCTGGGCATTCACCCCTCCACGGTGCACCGGGTGCTGTCCCGGTTTGGGCTGGCGAGGCTGGCGTGGATGGACCGGGCCACGGGCCGGGTGATTCGCCGGTACGAGCACCACAGCCCCGGGGACCTGGTCCACGTCGACATCAAGAAACTTGGACGGATCCCTGACGGCGGCGGACACCGCAGTGTCGGCAGGGCCGCCGGAAACCGGAACAAGACCGGTACCGCGGCGAACCGGAGACCGGGTCACGCCTTCTTGCACAACGCCGTCGATGATCACTCCAGGCTCGCCTACACGGAGATCCTGACCGATGAGAAAAAGGACACTGCGGCCGGATTCTGGGAACGCGCCAATGCCTACTTCGAGTCCCACGGGATCACTGTCAAACGGGTCCTGACCGATAACGGATCCTGCTACCGCTCCTACGCATTCAAAGACGCTCTGGGCCCGGACATCAAGCACAAACGCACCCGCCCCTACAGGCCTCAGACAAACGGCAAAGTCGAGCGCTACAACCGCACCATGCTCGACGAATGGGCCTACGCCCGTCCCTACGCCTCCGAGGCCGAGCGTGTTGCCGCTTTCGCCGACTGGCTCCATCATTACAATCATCATCGAGGCCACGTCTCACTCAACGGTCAGCCACCGGCCAGCCGCGTCACCAACCTCTCAGGTCAATACAACTAGGCGCCGGGCCGGGCTGCATGGCAACCTTGATCCGTGAGTAATGTAGAAAACCTGGTGGGCGAGTGGTTGCCACTGCCCGACGTCGCCCGTTTATTGGATGTTTCCATCACTAAGGTCCATAGCCTCATTGATGAGCGTGCCCTGGTGGCACTACGGGTGGGGGAACGGAAGATCCGGTCTGTTCCCGCCGAATTCATCCAGGATGGCCAGGTAGTGGACAGCCTTAAGGGCACCATTGTGGTGCTGGCCGACGCCGGCTACTCGGATGAGGACCTTATTGTCTGGCTGTTTACGGCCGACGAGTCATTGCGGGGCCGCCCCATTGACGCGCTGCGGGAAGGCCGCAAGACCGAAATCAGGCGCAGGGCCCAGACCCTGGCCTGGTAAACCGCAGCTTCAGGAGGCTCGGCTGACAGCAGCTTCAGCCAGCTTCCGAAGCGCAATTTTGGGCAACTCCTCCAACGGAAGCCCATCAAGTGCCTCGAATGCTGCAGCGCCGAACTCACTAATAAGGACTTCGGTGGCCTGCAACGCTCTGGAATCCTCGATGATGCGCCGGATTTCCAGGATGTCAGCGTCCGACAGGTCGGGGCTGCCCAGGCTCGCATCAATGAATGCGGACTCTTCCGGGGTCGCCTGATCCAGTGCGAGGGCCACCAGGACAGTACGTTTTCCTTCGCGCAAATCATCGCCGGCCGGCTTGCCGGTGGTGAGCGGATCCCCAAACACGCCAAGGACGTCATCGCGGAGTTGGAAGGCCTCGCCGAGCGGAAGTGCGAAAGCCGAATAGCCGCGGAGCAGTTCATTCGACGCTCCGGCCAGGGCTCCGCCCAGGGCCAGTGGGTGCTCGGTGGAGTATTTGGCGCTCTTGAACCGGATGATGGACTGCGCCCTGCCGACCGCTCCCGCCCGGTCCCGGACAGGTCCCGCCACTTCCTCCAGGATGTCCAGGTACTGGCCGGCCATGACCTCTGCTCGCATCAGGTTGAAAATCAGCCTCGCCCTGCTTCCGGAGGCGGCCCGTTCACCGATGTCGGTAAACGCCTCCTCGCTGAAGGACAGGCAAAGATCGCCCGCAAGGATGGCGGCCGCCTGGCCGAACCGTTCGCTGTCCAGTGCCCAGCCCTGGGACGTGTGCAACTCGCTGAAGCGCCGGTGGACGCTGGGACCGCCGCGGCGGGTGTCCGAGCGGTCGATGATGTCGTCATGGATCAGTGCGGCGGCCTGGAACAGCTCAAGCGCAGCGCCGGCTGTGACAACCTGGCTGGCCCCGGCCTCGCCCCCTGCGCCGCGCCAGCCCCAGTAGCACATCAGGGCGCGGAGGCGCTTGCCGCCGGTGACGAGGTTGGAGATGGAACCCATGATTGGTTCGATGTCCGGGGAGATGCCGGACATTACTGACTGCCGCGCGGTCAGGAATCCCGTGAGCTCGCCTGCCACGCCTGCCACGAAGTCGGCTTGTTCATTCCGTAGCTGCTCCGCTGCCGTCACTTGGCTGACTCAGCTGCCACGTTGGCGCCGATGGTGAACGTGGAAACGCCCGCGGCTTCGACCACCGAGAGGTTGACGGTCTCGTTGTCACCGCGGACGAAATCCTTGGAAGCCACCCCGCCCACCTTGTCGCCGGGAACGGCCTTGAAACCCTGGCCTTCCAAGGCCTTCGTATAGAAGTCAAGGACCGAAGCGGTAGGGGCCGTGACCGTCCCGACCAGGGCAGCGGTGGAGGGTGTGGAGGCCTTGTCGAAGCTGCTGGACACGACTGTTGCCCCGGTCATCAAGGGGAGGAGTTGCTGCGGAAAGCCGGCCACCACCGCGCCGACAGTCGCGGAAGTATTGGGCGACGCCGACGGGCTGGGGGAAGCCGTGAGGGTGGACTGGGTGGCAGCAGGGGGTGCGGACTGGGAAGGCTCTGCCTGTCCGGAGGGGGTCTGGCTGCAGGCGGCCAGGGCCAGCACCGCCGCAGCGGCAAGCGCGGCCAAGCCTGCTGGCTTGAAGTTTCCAATAGCCGTCACAGAGACTTTCCTCCTGGTGTTGTTGGCAAAATCAGCCTCCAGTTTAGCCAGCCTCCGCTGCGCTCCCGACAAACAGCAGAGTCCCATAAGCCGATAGGATTGCAGCCGTGGGGCCCGCAGGTACGAACCGACCATCGGCCGCGCGCCCCCAGGGGCGCCGGCGCACATGCATCATGCACGTGGACATGGATGCTTTCTTTGTTTCCGTGGAGCTCCGGACGCGCCCCGAACTTCGCGGCAAGCCCGTGATCGTGGGCTTCCCGGGAGAGCGGTCAGTTGTCCTCTCCGGCTCGTACGAAGCCCGCGCCTTCGGCGTCAAGTCCGCGATGCCCATGGCCGTGGCCATGCGCATGTGTCCGCAGGCGGTGGTCATTGAACCGCGGCACAAGCTCTACTACGAGGTGTCGGGGCAGCTGATGGGGATCTTTGAGTCCATCACCGGGCTCGTGGAGCCCCTCAGTGTGGATGAGGCGTTCCTGGACGTCACCGGCGCGCTCCGCCGGCTGGGGCCGCCGAGGGGAATAGGTGAGCTGATCCGCCGCCGGGTCGCAGCCGAACTGGGCATCACCGCCTCCGTGGGAATCGCCGAGACCAAGTTTGTAGCGAAAATTGCCTCCACCCGGTGCAAGCCGGACGGGCTGCTGCTCATCGGGCCGGATGAAACCGTGCCGTATCTGCACAGCCTTCCCGTAGGTGCCCTGTGGGGTGTAGGGGCGAAAACCGGGGAGGTCCTGGCAAAAATGGGAATCAGGACGGTGGCGGACGTTGCCGCAACCCCGGTCTCCTCCCTTAAGAAGGTCCTGGGGGCCACGGGGGAGCATGTGCACCAGCTTGCCTGGGGCATCGATCCCCGCCCGGTTACCCCGGTGCGGCTGGAAAAGAGCATTGGAGCCGAAGAAACCTTCGCCACGGATACCGACGACGACGCGCTCCTCCGCCGGGAACTCCTGCGGCTCTCGCACCGGACGGCAGGGCGGTTGCGGGGCTCCGGAATGGTGGCCAGGACCGTGGCGCTGAAGTTGCGCTTCGCGGATTTTTCCACCGTAACCCGCAGCAGGACGGTGCAGACTCCGGTGGACAGCGCCCAGCTGATCTACGCAGTGGCACTGCAGCTCCTGGAGTCGCTCGGAACCAGGGCGATGGCCGTAAGGCTCGTGGGCGTCCGGGCAGAGCAGCTCGAGGAGGCGGCGCGTACCTCGCTCCAGCTCAGCATCGACCGCCGGGACGAGAACTGGAGGGCGGCCGAGCAGGCCCTTGACGAGGTGACCCGCAGGTTCGGCAGCAAGTCCGTGCTGCCGGCACGTTTAATGGAGCCGGAAAACCGGGCCGGGGACGGCACGCAACGGCCTGCTTGAGGGATTTGCCGAAGTCATTGCCGTCTTTCAGATCAGGCGTCAACAATCTATCCTTAGAGATACATAGTTTTCGAGTGAATGGACTTACTGCCGGACCCTCTTGGACATGCTCCCGCTCCCGCGACCGCATGCTGAATTCCCGTTTTGCCACGACTGGGAAAACGGGAACTTTCCAGCAATGGCAGGCGTTCCAACGGAGTAGAAGTAGTGGCTGGGATCAGCCCGGACGTTGGCCTACAAAAGGAGGTCGTGATGCCGCTGTCGGAGCACGAACAGAAGCTGCTTGAGCAGCTTGAGAAGCAGCTTCACGAGGACGACCCGAAGTTCGCGAACTCATTGGGTTCGGACCCCGGGCGTTCATGGTCCACGAGGCATGTTGTTATTGGGGTCCTCTGCGCACTGGCCGGCGTGTTCCTGTTGCTGCTCGGTGTCACACTCCAGAACATCTTCGTCGGGGTCCTGGGCTTCGTCGTCATGGGCGGTGGGGTGTACTTCGCCACCATGCGAAGTTCCCGTGGAGGTGCAGCCGCCAAGGGTGGCGGGGCAAAGCCAGGCAAGCAACGGAGTTCATTCATGAGCAGCCTGGAAGAACGCTGGGACGAGCGCCGCAGGGGGGAGCCCTAAACCCCTTGGAGACCCGGATGCCGAATCCCTCCAATTTGCTCCCCTGACCACAGGGGATCGCCCGTGAAGACCCGCTACGGCGGGTCTTTTCGCGTTTAAGAAACGCGGTCCAGGGCATTCCGCCTGTCAGTGCCCGCTTGAGGGAATTCACCGGGACCCGCCAAGACAAAAGCCCTCCACTTTCCACCACCGCCCAAAATTCCCGCTATTTCGGGCCTTCCTTCCCACAATTAGAGCGCCGCAGCCCCCGTTTCGCGTTGACTGTGGTGGAAAGTGGAGTAATGTGGAGGACATAAGAGGGTGGTTGCAACATAGGGGATGTGCAGTTCCTGACAGCGGACAGGCGGTGGGCCAGTGTTTCTGGGCACTCACTCGCCACGTCTGGATGAAAAGGGGCGGATCATTCTCCCGGCCAAGTTCCGCGAGGAGCTTGCCAGCGGCTTGGTGCTCACAAGGGGCCAGGAACGTTGCATCTACGTCTTCAGTGAGAAGGAATTTGCACGGGTCCATGAGCAAATGCGGGAGGCGCCAATCTCCTCCAAGCAGGCACGTGACTACATCCGCGTATTTCTCTCTGGAGCCTCTGACGAGGTACCTGACAAGCAGGGGCGCGTGACCATTCCACCGGCGCTCCGGGAGTACGCAGGACTCGGAAGGGAACTTGCCGTCATCGGCGCCGGTACCCGCGCCGAGATCTGGGACGCCCAGGCTTGGAATGAATACCTCGCGGAGAAGGAGACAGCCTTTTCCGAAACTGACGATCCCATTCCGGGCATTCTCTGAATCCGGAGCGGGGCAGCAGGCGGCTTCTTGGATGAGATCTCCAGCCGGCCCATCGGCTGCCAACCTGGCTCACCTTCCCCGGAGCCAGGCGGGCGGAACGGTAGGTGCGGATGGGGATCTGGTCCCAGAAGCATCAGGTGACAACGACGGCGGGAAAGGACCAGGCATGACCGATCAACCCAAGCCCACGTCCGAACGCCATGTGCCGGTCCTCCGCGACCGGTGCATCAATTTGTTGGCACCGGGCTTCGAAGCGGCGAGGCTCCGCGGGGAAACCCCCATCGCCGTGGACGCAACCCTGGGGATGGGCGGCCACTCCGAGGCCATGCTCCAGAGGTTCCCCGACCTCCACCTCATCGGCATTGACCGTGACGAGGAAGCACTGGCCCTCGCGGGGGAGCGGCTGGCTCCCTTCGCTGCCAGGACCGACCTGGTCCACGCGGTCTACGACGAAATCCAGGACGTGCTGGCAGACCTCGGCGTGGCCGAAGTGCACGGCATCCTGATGGACCTTGGTGTCTCTTCACTGCAGCTGGACGAGCGGGAGCGCGGCTTCGCCTACTCGTTCGATGCCCCGCTGGACATGCGGATGGACACCAGCCGCGGCCAAACGGCAGCGGATGTGGTCAATACCTACAGCGAAGCAGACTTGGTCCGGATCATCCGCAAATGGGGCGAGGAAAAGTTCGCCGGCCGGATCGCCAACCGGATCGTTGCAGCACGTGCGGTGAAGGAGTTCACCACCACCGGCGAACTCGTCGAGCAGATCCGTTCCGTGGTGCCTGCCTCCGCCGCGAAGTCCGGCGGACACCCTGCCAAGCGGACCTTCCAGGCCCTGCGGATCGAGGTCAACGAGGAACTTGATGCTTTGGAACGGGCTGTGCCCGCCGCCGTCGACTCCCTGGCTCTCGGCGGCCGCATCGTGATCATGTCCTACCACTCCCTCGAGGACAAGATCGTCAAAGGCGTCCTCCAGGCCCGCTCGAAGTCTTCTGCTCCCCTCGGCTTCCCCGTGGAGCTGGAAGAGCACAAGCCTGAACTCAAGACCCTGACCAAAGGCACTGAGGTGCCCACCGCCGTCGAAATTGCTGAAAACCCGCGCGCTGCCTCCGCCAGGCTTCGCGCGGCAGAACGAATCAGAGCCAGGAGAGCTGCATGAGCACCGCCGCCGTCAAGAACTTTCCCATCGTTTCCGGCAGTTCGGCGGCCGATGCCAGGCCTGCGGGTGAACCGGGCGTAGGCCGGAAGGGGCGTACGCCGCTTTCCGTCGTCCGCACCGCGCCCCGGAAGCGCCGGGCCCCCTTTGTCGTGCTCTGCTTTGCCATGCTCGCCGTCGCCCTGGTTGCGGTACTGGTCCTGAACATCTCGGTTTCCACCGCGCAGTACCAGTTGGTGGAGTTGCGCGCCAAGCAGAGCTCATTGACCAAGACCAACCAGGACCTGACCCAGCAGGTACAGAACTTCGAGGCCCCGCAGAACCTGGCGGCCAAAGCCACTGAGCTTGGCATGGTGGCGTCCACGGTGAAAGGCCAGATCGATCTGTCCACCCTGTCAGTCACAGGAAAAGCCACCCCGGCAGTGAAGGGTGCAGCGGGTGGAGCGGTCATCCCGGCACCGGCCGTAGCCGGGCAGCTCATTGTCCCGCCGGCTCCCAAGGGTGCAGCAGCGGATAAGGCCACGACGGCGGACGCCGGGAAGGCTTCTCCCGCTCCCGCCGCCGGCCCGGCCCCCGCCGCGAACCCGGCACAGGCCACTGTTCCCCAGCGCCCCGCTGCTGCCCAGGCGGCTGCAGCGGCTCCGGCACCCGCGCTTCACGGCGGCTCCGTTCCGGCGCCCCAGCAGAAGGTCCCCGGGCAGTAGGCCAAAAGGCAGGACAGGCAGCAGCGTCGAGCAGCAAGGAATATCACGGTGGCGGAGAAGACCGGCAAGGCAGGACAAAGCAAGGCACCCAACGCCACGAAACGCTTACGCCTGGGACTGGGCGTCATGCTCACGCTCCTGCTGGTGGTGGGCGGGAAGCTCTTCCTGGTCCAGGGGCTCGACGTCGGGGGCATGGCCGAAGCGGCGTTGAACAGCCGGATGACCTCCGCCATCCTGCCGGCAGAGCGCGGCAGCATCCTTGATTCCCGCGGCACCGTACTGGCCAACAGCGTGATCCGCTACAACATCGTGGTGGACCAGCGGGTCAACACCAAGACGGAGTCCTACAAGCGGCTGGACCAGGCCGACGGCCACGAAAAACTGGTGGACGTCAGCCGCGACCAGGCGATTTCCGAGCTTGCCGCCGCCCTCGGCATGGACACCAACGCCGTCCGGGACGCGGTCACCGGCCAGCAGCCGTATCACATCGTGGCCAAGGACGTGAAGCCCGACGTCGAGGACCGCATCTCTAAACTCCAGGTGCCCGGCATCGTTGCCGAGGGCGTCAGCAAGCGCGTCTACCCGAACGGCGCTGTGGCCGGGGGAGTGGTGGGTTTCCTCCAGGACGGCACTACCGGGCTGGCCGGGATCGAGCAGACCCAGGACGACCAACTCAAGGGCAAGGACGGCAAGCGCCTGTTCGAGATCGGCGCCGATGGATTGCGCATCCCGGTGGGCCTGGACGAGCTGACTCCGCCGCAGAACGGCAAGGACGTCAAGCTCACGCTGAACTCCGATCTTCAGTACTTTGCGCAGCAGGCCGTTCAAAGCCAGGCGGACAAGCTCAGCGCCGAGTGGGGCGTCATCATCGTGATGGATGCCAAAACTGGAAACCTCCTGGCCCTGGCCGACACGAACTCCCCGGACCCCAACAACCCGGGACTGGTGGCAGCCAAGGACCGCGGCGTCCGCTCCGTGACCGCAGCCTATGAGCCCGGTTCCGTGGAGAAGATGATGACGGCAGCAGCTGTGATCGACGAGGGACTTGCGAAACCGCTCGACACCTTCACCATCCCGCCCACCTACACGGTTGACGGCCAGACGTTCAGCGACGCTTTCACCCACGGAACCGAGGAACGGACGCTGGCGGGCATCATCGGGTACTCCATGAACACCGGAACCGTCATGGCCGGCCAGCGGCTTAGCAAGGAACAGCGCTATGACTGGCTGAAGAAGTTCGGCATCGGCGAGGCGCCGGATATCGGCCTGCCGGCCACCGCCGCCGGCATCCTCACGCCACCGGACCAGTGGGATGGACGCCAGCAGTACACCGTATTGTTCGGGCAGGGAGTTTCCCAGTCCACGCTCCAGACGGTCCGTGCCTACCAGAGCATCGCCAACAACGGCGTCATGCTGCAGCCACGGCTGATCGATTCCTACATCTCGCCTGACGGCACGGAGGAGAAGGTGCCGGCCCAGCCGTCACGGCAGGTTGTCTCCGACAGCACGGCCCAGCAGGTCCAGGACATCCTGGAAAGCGCCGTCACCGAGGGCGAAATCAAGGACGCCGGAATCGACGGCTACCGGGTGGGAGCCAAGACCGGCACGTCGGAGTCACCGTGCGACGACGGCAAGTCGGGCTACTGCGGCTACACGGCCTCCATCGTGGGAATGGCGCCGATGGATGATCCGCGGTTTATTGTGGAGGTGGTGCTCCAGCGGCCGAAGGGCAGCATCTACGGCATCACCAACGGGCCGGTGTTCCGGTCCGTCATGAGCCAGGCGCTGCGGACCTACAACGTCCAGCCTTCAACCGGTACGCCGGCCAGGATGCCCCAGTACGCCAAATAGCGGCCGCGCGGGGCCGGAAGTACCAGCAGCATCCAGCGCATCAAAGTGCCCGGGGCGAACCATGCCGGGCACGCACTAGCACCATCGGAGATCCCCTTGTCAGAGTTCACCACGCCCGGCAGCGACGCTGCACGAGACGAAGCCCGGGATGAAAGTCCAGGCCGCTTCCGGCCCGCAGCCGTAGCTGCCGTCCCGCTGGCCGCCGTCGGGAAGTCCCTTGGCGTAACTGTGCCCGAACCCGCCGCTGACGTGGAGATCACGGGGATATCGCTGAACTCGCGCACCGTTGAGCCCGGCGACCTGTACGTGGCGCTGCCCGGAGCCAGCAGGCACGGCGCCGACTTCGCCTCCGACGCCATCGGTGCTGGGGCAGTGGCCGTGCTGACAGACGACGCCGGTGCGCGGCTGCTCGCCCTGTCCGCGGACACGCCCGTCCCGGTGCTCGTCGTCGGGAATCCCCGCAACGAGGTGGGACCGCTCTCCGCGATGATCTACCGCAGCCAGCCCGCTGACGGCCGGCCACTGCGGCTGTTCGGTGTGACAGGAACCAACGGGAAGACCACTACCACCTACTTCATCACCTCCCTGCTGCGTGCGCTCCGGCAGAAGACCGGCCTGATCGGAACCATCGAAATCCTGGCCGGCGGGGAACCGATCCCCAGCCTCCTGACCACGCCCGAATCGCCTGAGGTCCACGGGCTGCTGGCGCTCATGCGCGAACGCGGGCTCGACGCTGCCGCCATGGAAGTGTCCTCCCACGCCATCTCCTACCAGCGCGTGGACGGCCTGCTCTTTGACGTCGCGGGTTTCACCAACCTCACCCAGGACCACTTGGACCTGCACAACACCATGGAGGAGTACTTTGCCACCAAGGCGGAACTCTTCACGCCCGGGCGCACCCGCCGGGCGGTAGTGACGGTCGACGACGAGTGGGGACGCCGGCTGGCCGGCAGCACCCAGGTGCCGGTCACCACGCTCAGCACGGGCGGCAGCACCCAGGCGGATTGGACAGTTGCAGCAACGGCGCCGCGGGGGCTTGGTACCGACTTCACGCTTGCGGGTCCCTCAGGCGCCACCCTGCAGATCCACACCGGACTGCCCGGCAGCTTCAACGTTGCCAACGCGGCCCTGGCTGCGCTGATGGTCCTTGCGTCCGGTGTGGACCTGGCCGATCTGCAGGCCGCCCTGGACGCCGCCGACCCCTTCACCGTGGCCGTGCCCGGACGGATGCAGCTGATCGCCGAGCAGCCCGCCGCCGTGGTGGACTTCGCCCACAACACCGACGCCCTGGCCCGGGCCCTGGAAGCCGTCCGCGCGCCCCAACCGGACTCCCGGCTGATCGTGGTGTTCGGTGCCACCGGACAACGTGACCAGGGCAAGCGACCCGCGATGGGTGCCATTGCGGCCCGGCTTGCCGACACCGTAATCATCACCGACGACGACCCCCACGACGAGGACGCGGCTGCGATCCGCGCCGACGTGATGGCCGGGGCACGTGAAGCCCTGGCCAGCGGGTCATCGGGGGCAGAGCTGTTGGAGGTCTTCCCCCGCGACGAAGCCATCCGCCACGCCGTGTCCCTTGCCCGCCCACAGGACACCATCCTGGTGGCGGGCCGCGGGCACGAAGTCTGGCAGGAAGTGAAGGGCGTCAACCTTGCCCTGGACGACAGGGTGGAACTGCGCAGCGCCTTGACAGCCAGGGGATTCAACGTTCTCCATGACGACCGGATAGAGTCCTAGACCGAGATGATTGCATTTACTGCGGCGGAAATCGCCGAAATCACCAGCGGGCGCCTGGACGCCGATCCCGGACTAACGCCCCTCTCGGTGGTGACGGATTCACGCGAAGCCACACCGGGTTCGCTTTACGTCGCGAAGCCGGGCGAATATGCCGACGGCCATGACTTCATCGACGCCGCCTTTGGCGCGGGCGCCGTACTGGCACTCGTCGAGCGCCCGGTGTCCGCACCGGACGGCAAGGCGTACCCTTCGATCGTGGTGGACGACGCCGTCCTGGCCATGGGCGCACTTGCCGCCGAAGCCGTCCGCCGGATCCGTGCCGCACGTGCGGCAGCAGGAGAGCAGCTGACGGTGATTGGAATCACCGGTTCCGCGGGCAAGACCACCACCAAGGACCTCCTGGCCGGAATCCTGGCCACGCAAGGCAACACGGTGGCACCGCAAGGCTCCTACAACGGCGAGGTGGGCGTCCCGCTCACGGTTTTCCGGGCCGGCACAGACACCCGCTACCTCGTTATCGAGATGGGGGCCACCGGGATCGGCCACATCCGCTACCTCGCAGAGATGGTCAAGCCGGACATCGGGGTGGTCCTGGCTGTAGGTACCGCGCACGCCGGCGAGTTCGGGGGAGTGGAGAACATTGCGCTGGCCAAGGGCGAGATGGTCGAAGGCCTGACCGCCGCGGGCACCGCGATCATCAACCTCGACGACGAGCGCGTGGCAGCCATGCGCAGCCGTACCTCCGCTGCCGTCCTCGGCTTTTCCGCAGACGGACGCGCGGATGCACAGGTCCAGGCGCTCAACGTGGATACCAACGCCGGGGGCGGCCCCGAATTCGACCTCCAGCTGCCGGATGGCGCTGCTCCCCGGCACGTAAGCAGCCGGCTCATCGGCGCGCACCACGTGGGAAACCTGCTCGCAGCCGCTGCAGCCGCATGGGCTGCCGGAGTGCCGGGAGACCACATCGCGGATTCGCTGAGCAACCAGGCCGCCGCCAGCCGTTGGCGCATGGAACGCACCGAGCGGCAGGACGGCGTGACCGTCATCAACGATGCATACAACGCCAACCCCGAGTCCATGCGGGCGGCCCTTCGAACCCTTGCCGACCTTGGCCGCGGCCGCCGCACCTGGGCCGTCCTGGGGGCCATGCTGGAACTGGGCGACGACTCCATCCGCGAGCACACCGCCGTCGGAACCCAAGTGGTGCGCCTCAACATCTCCAGGCTGCTGGTGGTGGGCCGCGAGGCCCGGGCACTCTACGTTTCAGCCGTGCAGGAAGGGTCGTGGGGGGACGAATGCCTCTTCGCCGAAACGGTGGATGAGGCCTACGAAGTCCTGGACGCCGAACTCCAGCCCGGCGACCTGGTGTTGTTCAAGTCCTCCAACAGCGTGGGACTTCGCCATTTGGGCGATCGGATAGCATTACCCCGAACCTCCACCCCTGCCGACGAAAGGAGCACTCTGCTGTGATTGCTCTGTTGATCGGCGCAGGCCTGGCCCTGCTGTGCTCCCTGGTGGGCACCCCGCTTTTCATCCGCCTCCTGGTGCACCGCGGCTATGGCCAGTTCATCCGTGACGACGGCCCCACATCGCACCACACCAAGCGCGGCACCCCCACCATGGGCGGAACCGTGGTGGTGGCCTCCGTACTGCTGAGCTACGGTCTCACCCACCTCATCATGCTGATGATGAACCCAGACTCACCGGGACCATCAGCCTCGGCCCTGATCCTGCTGTTCCTCATGGTGGGCATGGGCCTGGTGGGCTTCCTGGACGACTTCATCAAGATCTCCCGGCAGCGCAGCCTTGGCCTCAATGCCAAGGCCAAGCTCATCCTCCAGGCCGCCGTAGGCATCATCTTCGCCATCCTTGCGCTGAACTTCCCCAATAGCGCCGGACTGACGCCCGCGTCCACGAAGATCTCCCTGGTCCGGGACCTGCCCTGGCTCGACCTCGCCTTCGGCGGCACCGTCCTTGGCGCCATCCTCTTCGTCATTTGGTCGAACCTTATCGTCACCGCGGCCACCAACGGCGTGAACCTTACTGACGGCCTCGACGGCCTGGCGGCCGGCGCATCAATCATGGTTTTCGGCGCTTACACGCTCATGGGCATATGGCAGAGCAACCAGGCCTGCGGTTCCCCCAGGGAGGCCGGCAGCGGCTGCTACTTGGTCAGGGACCCCCTGGACCTGGCGCTCCTGGCCGCCATCCTCAGCGCCGCGCTGGTGGGGTTCCTCTGGTGGAACACATCGCCGGCAAAGATCTTCATGGGCGACACAGGTTCGCTGGCCATCGGCGGCGCGGTGGCGGGCTTCGCCATCCTGTCCCGCACCGAACTCCTGCTGGGCATCGTGGGCGGTCTCTTCGTGCTGATCACCCTGTCCGTCATCATCCAGGTGGGCTACTTCAAGGCAACAGGCGGCAAGCGCGTGTTCAAGATGGCGCCGCTGCAGCACCACTTCGAACTGAAGGGGTGGGCCGAAGTGACCGTCGTGGTCCGGTTCTGGATCCTGGGCGGACTCTTCGTTGCCGTCGGATTGGGCATTTTCTACGCTGAATGGGTTGTACTGCTGTGACCGTTTCCCCACGCCTGGCAAACCTCGTCTCCTGGGACTCCGACTGGGCCGGCCTGCGTGTCGTCGTCACGGGCATCGGGGTGTCGGGTTTCGCCGCTGCGGACACCCTCATCGAACTCGGTGCACGCGTCGTGGTAGTCGACGCCGCCACCAGCGAGACGGCCCACGCCCACGCGGACACTTTGAAGATCGTGGGTGCCGCCGACGTGCTGCTCGGTCCCGACGCGGTCACGCACATTCCCCGCATCGACGGCGAGCTTCCGGAACTGATCGTGACCTCGCCCGGATGGCGCCCGGACCAGGCGCTGCTCGCAGCAGCGGCACGGGCACACATTCCGGTGTGGGGCGACGTCGAACTTGCCTGGCGGGTGCGGGTAAGGGAAGGCCGGAAGACGGCCGACTGGCTGGCAATCACCGGAACCAACGGCAAGACCACCACGGTGGGACTTACCGAATCCATGCTGCGCGCCGCCGGCCTCAAAGCCATCGCCGTCGGCAATGTGGGCACCCCCATCCTGGATGCCCTCCGCGATCCCGTCGAGTACGACGTCTTCGCCGTCGAACTCTCGAGCTTCCAGCTCCACTGGGCCGAATCCGTGTCGCCCGTGGCGAGCGTCTGCCTGAACGTGGCCGAAGACCACGTCGACTGGCACGGTTCCTATGATTCATACCTCGCTGACAAAGCCAAGGTGTACGAGCGGACCCAGAAGGCCTGCATCTACAACGCCGAGCAGATCGAAACCGAGCGCATGGTGGAAAACGCCGACGTCGTGGAGGGCTGCCGAGCCGTGGGCTTCACCACTGTCACGCCGGCCATCAGCATGCTTGGCGTGGTGGAAGGGCTGCTGGTGGACCGCGCCTTCATCGAGGAGCGCAGGAACAGCGCGGCTGAACTGGCCTCGATGGCAGACCTTGGACCGCTGGCCCCGCGCCACATGGTGGCCAACGCCCTTGCCGCAGCCGGCCTGGTCCGCGCGTACGGCGTGGACGCCAAGGCAGTCCGCCAGGGCATCCTCGATTACGTTCCGGGCGACCACCGCATCCAGCCGGTCGCCCGCATGAACGGCGTGCTCTGGGTCAATGACTCCAAGGCCACCAACCCCCACGCGGCCTCCGCATCCCTGTCGGCCTTCAGCAACGTCGTCTGGATCGCCGGTGGCCTGTCCAAAGGCGTGAGCTACGACGAGCTGGTCCGGGACCACGCCCCACGGCTCAAGGCAGTGGTACTGATCGGTACGGACACCGCCCACCTCCGGGAAGCCCTCCAGCGACACGCGCCCGATGTCCCGGTGATTGAACCGGAGTCAGGTGAGACTGAAGGGGTGCAGACTGCTTCGGCGCCCGATGGCACGTCCGGCGGTTCCCCCGGCAAGGGAGAACGGGTGATGTCCTGGGCCGTTGCGTCAGCAGCACGGATCGCCGAATCGGGCGATACCGTGCTGATGGCTCCGGCAGCTGCTTCCATGGATCAGTTCTCTTCCTACGCTCACCGTGGTGGTACTTTCATCGACGCTGTCCGCGAGCTGGTGGAAGGGCAGGCCCAGACCGGCGAGGAGTAACGATGGCCAGTACGCCCACCCGGCCCCAGGCCGGCAGGACGCGCCCCGGCTCAACGGCTGCCGCCTCCCGGCAGCCGGCAGCGGCAGGCGCGAAACTGCGCACCGCGTACCGGCGGTTCTGGGCCCTGCTGGAGGGAACCGGCAAGTCCCGGAACGGCTCCACGTACTACCTGATCCTTGGCGCCACCCTCGCGTTGACGGCCATCGGGATCATGATGGTCCTCTCCGCCTCCAGCGTTGAATCCATCGCCGCCGGAAAGTCGCCCTACGGGGACGCGCTGAAGCAGGGTGTCTTCGCTGCCATCGGCATATTTACCATGTTCGTGCTCTCGCGCATCAACGTCACCTGGCTGAAGCGGCTGGCCTGGCCCGCCGTCGGGTTCGCCGTGGCGCTCCTTGCCCTGGTGCAGGTGGTGGGCACGGAGATCAACGGCAACCGGAACTGGGTTGACCTGGGCGGCATCACGTTCCAGCCGTCCGAAGCCGCCAAACTGGCCCTCGCCCTATGGTTGGCCACGGTGCTGGCCAGGAAGGGCAGGCTTCTCAGCCGCTGGCAGCACGTGCTGGTCCCCGCCGTCCCCATGGCGGCCATCATCGTCGTGCTGATCCTGGTGGGCAACGACCTGGGCACGGCCATGATCATCATGATGATCATGGCGGCCGCGCTGTTCTTCGCAGGCGTCCCCCTCTACCTCTTCGGCATTGCAGGCCTTGTCGCCGCTGCCGGCACCACCGTCATGGCCGTGACCAGTTCCAACCGCATGTGCCGCATCACCTCCTGGTGGACCGGCCAATCCTGCGCCGACGGCATCGACGCCAACTACCAGGCCACCAACGGCATGTACGGCCTTGCCTCAGGGGGCTGGCTGGGGGTTGGCCTTGGACAGAGCCGGCAAAAGTACAGCTGGATCCCCGAAGCCCACAACGACTTCATTTTCGCCATCATCGGCGAGGAACTCGGCCTGGTGGGGACCGTCGTCGTCCTGGTTCTTTTCGCGATCCTCGGCGCTGCGATCTACCGCGTGGTGGTGGCACAGGAGGACATGTTCCACCGGGTCCTGGCGGGCACCATCATGGTGTGGCTGCTGGGCCAGGCCACGGTGAACATGTCTGTAGTCACCGGCCTGATGCCCGTCATCGGCGTGCCGCTGCCGTTTATTTCGTACGGCGGCTCGGCCCTGCTGATGTCGCTGTGTGCCGTGGGGGTGGTCCTCTCGCTGGCCCGGGAACAGATGGCCCCGGCCATTCGGCCCAAGCGGATGCTGAAGTTCCGGATCCGGCCAGCGCGGGACAAGAGCCAACCAAAGAATTCCAGAAAGCGTGCCTAACCCCAGATGACTTCGACAAAACCCTCCATCGTCCTGGCGGGCGGCGGAACAGCCGGCCATATCAGCCCGCTGCTCGCCATCGCCGCCGCCATCCGCAGCGATGCTCCCGATGCCGCCATCCTGGCCGTGGGGACGCCCGCGGGCATGGAAACCCGGCTGGTTCCCGCCGCAGGCGTGGACCTCGCCACAATTGACCGCGTACCTTTTCCGCGGAAGCCGTCCGCGGACCTGCTCCGGCTGCCCGGCAGGCTGGCCGGCGCCGTACGCCAGGCCGGAGCCATCCTCGACCGGGCGCAGGCCGACGTACTGGTGGGCGTGGGCGGATATGTCTGCACCCCGATGTACCTGGCGGCGCGGAAGCGCGGCACACCCATCGTGATCCACGAGGCGAACGCGCGCCCCGGGCTGGCCAACAGGGTGGGAGCCTTCCTGGGCGGACGGGTGGCAGTGGCCTTTGAGGGCACACCGCTCCGCAACGCCGCGCATGTTGGTATGCCTATGCGCAGGGAGATTTCCAGCCTTGACCGGAAGACCGCCCGTACTGCCGCGCTGGAGGCGCTGGGGCTTGATCCCCAACAGCCCACCTTGATCGTCACCGGCGGTTCGTCAGGCGCGCAAAGCATCAACCGGACCATCGCAGCGGCGGTCGGACTGCTTGCCGAAGCGGGCGTCCAGACCCTGCACATCACCGGCCGGGGCAAAACTGTCCTGGACCAGGCCGGCCGGCCCCTCACGGCCAAGGGGTACCGGCAGGTGGAGTACATCGACGGAATGGAACTTGCCTATGCTGCCGCCGACCTGCTGCTGGCAAGGTCCGGGGCGGCCACGGTGTCCGAGGTCGCAGCGGTAGGGGTCCCGGCAGTCCTGGTGCCCCTGCCCATCGGCAACGGGGAACAGGCGCTGAACGCAAAGGGCCTGGTGGCCGCCGGCGGCGCGCTGCTGGTGGCAGACCGCGATTTCACGGCTGCATGGGTCAAGCGCGAGCTGATCCCGCTGATCACTGATAAAGCACGGCTCGCCGCCATGGAAGCCAAGTCCTACCGGCTCGGCATCCGAAACGCCGACCAGCGAATGGCTGGTCTTGTCCTGGAAGCGGTATCAGCATGAGCCCCCACAACCTGCCCGGCCTGGACTCCCTTGGAAAGGTGCACTTCATTGGCATCGGGGGAGTAGGCATGTCCGCCGTGGCCCGCATCATGGTGGCCCGCGGTGTCCCCGTCAGCGGCTCCGATGCCAAGGATCTGCCGGTCATGGCAGACCTCGCTGCGGCCGGGGCACGCATCGCGGTGGGTTACGCAGCCGGAAACCTGGGCGACGCGCAGACCGTCGTGGCCGGATCGGCAATCCGGGAAGACAATCCTGAACTGGCGGCGGCACGGGTCGCAGGGCTGCCGGTGCTGCACCGTTCGCAGGCTTTGGCGGCCACCATGGGCGATGACGTCGTGGTGACCGTGGCCGGAACGCACGGCAAGTCCACCACGACGTCGATGATCACCGTCCTGCTGCGGGCAGCCGGCCTGGATCCCAGCTTCGCCGTGGGAGCCAATATTCCCGCGCTTGGGGTCAACGCAGCCCACGGGACCTCAGGAATTTTCGTCGCCGAGGCAGACGAATCGGACGGCTCCTTCCTGAACTACCGGCCCCGCATCGCCGTCGTCACCAACGTTGAGCCTGACCACCTCGACTACTACGGCACCGCGGAAGCCGTCTACCAGTCGTTCGACCGGTTCACTGAGCTGCTGCCGTCGGACGGCCTGCTGGTAGCCTGCGCGGACGATCCGGGAGCGCTGGCCCTGGCCGAACGGACCAGGGAGCGGGGCAACACCCGGGTGGTCCTGTACGGCACCGGCGAGACGGCGGACGTCAGGTTGGACGACGGCGGCCCGGGCCAGGTTGCGGTGGCAACAGGCGGTGCACGCTACGGCCTGTCGCTGCAGGTTCCGGGCCGCCACAACGCCCTGAACGCCGCGGCCGCCTTTGCCGTGGCCCTTGAACTCGGCGTGGACCCGGCAGCCGCGGCCGAGGGCCTGGCCCACTTCGCCGGCGCGTCCCGGCGCTTCGAGCTCAAGGGCACGGCGCGTGGGGTGCGGGTCTTTGACGACTATGCCCACCACCCCACCGAAGTCCGTGCGGCCCTGACCGCAGCCCGTTCGGTGGCGGGCGGCAGCAAGGTCCATGTCCTTTTCCAGCCACACCTGTTTTCACGCACCCGCGAGTTCGCGGCAGAGTTTGCCGCGGCCCTCAACCTGGCCGACACCGCCCTGGTCCTGGATATCTACCCCGCCAGGGAAGACCCCATTCCCGGGGTCACCAGCCAGCTCATTGCCGATCACCTCACCCAGGGCGGCCGGCTGGTCAGCGCCGATGAGGCGGTGGAGACGCTTGCCGCAGCGGCAGGTGAAGGGGACGTCGTCCTCACCGTCGGCGCAGGAGACGTCACTGCCTACGGGCCCCGAATCGTGGAGGCACTCCATGCCTAGCTCCCGCCGCCCCACCTACGCCCCGCCCAAACGGAACAGCAGCCCCGCGCCCCGGCTGGGGGACAGCGGGCCGGAAGAGGTGCCCGGCGGCGCCGGCGGGGATGTGATCACCGCGTCGCGCAGCATACCGGACCAGGCGGCAGCGAAACCCGCGCAGAAACCCGCGCAGAAGCCGGCGCAGGAGCAGAAACCTGCCGGGGCAACCGTCCTGGCATTTCCGGAGCCAAAGGGCCGGCGGCGGCGGAAGAAAGTCGTGCTCGCCGTCGGAACCGTGATTGCGCTGGTGGCCGCACTGCTGGCTGCCGCAATCTACTCACCTGTCCTGGCCCTGAAGACCGTCTCAGTCTCCGGCACCCGCCTGGTCACCCCGGAGCAGGTGCAGGCGGCGCTGGAGCCCCTCCGCGGCAAGCCCCTGCCGCAGATCAGCGACGATGATGTGCGCGGGCTGCTCGGCTCCCTGATCCAGGTGAAATCCGTCTCCGTCGAGGCGCGCCCGCCATCCACCCTTGCCGTCGCCGTGCACGAGCGGGTACCGGTGGCCCTGGTCAAACAGGGGGAGCAGTACCAGTTGGTGGACGTCGACGGCGTGCGATTGGGCACCACCGACGATCCGGCGTCAGCGTCCCTGCCCGTGATCGACGGCGGCGCCGGGGCGATCGGGCAGGACCTGTTCCGCGCCACCGCGGCAGTCCTGGGTGCGCTGCCTGCCGATGTGCTGGCCAAGCTGTCCAATGCGTCCGCGCAGTCCGTGGATGCCGTCGAACTCAAGCTCGTGGACGGCCAGATCATCGTGTGGGGCAACGCCTCGGAGAAGGAACTCAAGGCCAAGGTCCTGGCCGCGCTCCTCAAGGCTCCGGCGGATCCGAAGAACCCCGTCAAGGTCTACGATGTCAGTGTGCCCCGGCACCCCGTGACGCGCTGAGCGCTTTCTTTCCCGGTATTAATCCGACACGCGGACCCGGTTATTGAATGTGTGCACCAGAGGAAATACCGTCACAGACAAGAGTTACTTGACATAACTATAACCTTCAACTCGAAGGTTAAGGTTGCAGGCTTCAAGCTCTCCATCAGTTTTCGCAATAAGACACGAACAAGGGACACGTAACGTGGCAGCTCCGCAGAATTACTTGGCCGTCATCAAAGTCGTCGGCATCGGCGGCGGTGGCGTGAACGCAGTCAACCGCATGATCGAGGTCGGCCTCAGGGGTGTTGAATTCATTGCCATCAACACCGACGCCCAGGCCCTGCTGATGAGCGACGCGGACGTGAAGCTCGACGTCGGACGCGAGCTGACCCGCGGCCTGGGCGCCGGCGCCAACCCCGAGGTGGGCAAGCAGGCCGCCGAGGATCACGCGGACGAAATCGAGGAAGTCCTCCGCGGCGCGGACATGGTCTTCGTCACCGCCGGCGAGGGTGGCGGCACGGGCACCGGCGGCGCGCCTGTCGTTGCCCGCATCGCCCGCTCGCTTGGTGCCCTGACCATCGGTGTGGTGACGCGCCCCTTCACTTTCGAGGGCCGCCGCCGTGCCGGTTCTGCGGAGGCGGGCATCGATGCCCTGCGCGACGAAGTGGACACCCTGATCGTGATCCCCAACGACCGCCTGCTCTCCATCAGCGACCGCAACGTGTCCGTCCTTGACGCGTTCCGCTCCGCTGACCAGGTGCTGCTTTCCGGTGTCCAGGGCATCACGGACCTCATCACCACGCCGGGCCTGATCAACCTCGACTTCGCGGACGTTAAGTCCGTCATGCAGGGCGCCGGCTCAGCCCTCATGGGCATTGGCTCCGCCAGGGGCGAAGACCGTGCCGTCAAGGCTGCTGAACTGGCCATCGCCTCGCCGCTGCTGGAGGCATCCATCGACGGCGCCCACGGCGTGCTGCTGTCCATTCAGGGCGGCTCCGACCTTGGCCTGTTCGAAATCAACGAGGCCGCGCGGCTGGTCCAGGAAGTGGCCCACCCCGAAGCCAACATCATCTTTGGCGCCGTCATCGATGACGCCCTTGGCGATGAAGCGCGCGTGACAGTGATCGCGGCCGGGTTCGACGACGTCAAGGCCACCTCGCCCTCCATGGACCAGTCCCAGCCGCAGGCCGCCCCGCAGCGGCCCGCTGCCCCTGCAGCCGCTCCGGCCTCGGCCCACCCGCAAAACGGAAACCACCAGGGCAACGGAAACCACCAGCAGAACGTCCAGCCGCTCCACGCCGGTATCGGCGCTGCGGGACTCAGCAACTGGGGCCAGCAGCGTCCCTCTGCCGTCCCTGCCGATTCGGGCTTCGATGTCGACCTGCCTTCCGTGGTGGAGCCGGACCTTACCGGCAACCACCCGGATGACCTGGATGTCCCCGACTTCCTGAAGTAGGCGGCGGCTTGTTCCATTGGCGTGCCGACATCCTGCCCGGGGTGTCGGCCGCATTCACCAATGTGGATGCAGGAAACCTGGCCCTGCACGTGGGGGACGATCCCGCCAGGGTCCAGGGGCGCCGAGCACGCCTGGAGCAGTCCATCGGTGTGGGACCGCAGTCGCTGCGCTTCATGAACCAAGTGCACGGCACCACGGTTGTGCTGATGGACGCGGAGTCACCGGCCCCTGAGGCCGACGCCATGGTGTCCCGCGGACTGCCCCTGGCGGTCATGGTGGCGGACTGCATCCCGGTGCTGCTGGCGGGGGAGTCCGGGAACGGTCCGGTCCTTGCCGCAGTGCATGCAGGCCGCCCCGGCGTCGCGAACGGTATCCTGCCCGCCGCGGTGGAGAGCATGGAGTCTCTTGGCGCTACCCGGATCCGCGCTTGGCTGGGGCCGTCAATCTGCGGGTCCTGCTACGAAGTTCCAGCCGCCCTGCGCGATGGCGTGGCAAACATGGTTCCCGCGACCTGGAGCACTACGTCCTGGGGTACACCAGCCCTTGACCTCCCTGCCGGCGCTAGGAGCCAGCTTGAGTCCGTTGGCGTGGACGTGGAATACGCAGGGGACTGCACCCTTGAGACTGAAACGCTCTATTCATACCGCCGGGACCGGGACACAGGCCGTTTTGCCGGACTGGTCTGGTGCCATGACTGATCTGTCGGCTCCCGGGCAGGGCCAAACTGAAGACGCGCGTACCGAAGAACTTGCCCAGCGGCTTGCCGCGGTACGCTCCCGGATCGCCACGGCGGCTGAAAGTGCGGGCCGCAGCAACCGGCTGCCCGCCCTGATCGTGGTCACCAAGTTCCACCCTGCGCAGGACATCCGGCGGCTTGCAGCCTTGGGAATCAAAGATGTCGGTGAGAACCGCGACCAGGAAGCCGCCGCCAAGGCGCTGGAACTTGCCGACCTCGCCCTCACTTGGCATTTCGTTGGCCAGCTGCAGACCAAGAAGGCCAAGTCCGTGGCACGCTATGCCTCCGCTGTCCACTCGGTGGACCGGCCGCAGCTCGTGGATGCGTTGGCAAAAGCCGTGCGGAATGAGATCGAGTCCAGCGGCCGCGCCCCGCTGGACTGCTTCATCCAGGTCAACCTCGAAGATCCAGCGGACGACGACGGCACGCACCGCGGTGGGGCAGCGCCCGCCGCTGTGCCGCTCCTGGCAGAAGGAATCACCCGTTCTGCGGGCCTGAACCTCGCCGGCGTGATGGCGGTTGCTCCGCTGGGGGTCCCGGCGGAGCCGGCGTTCGAAAAGCTTGCCGGGATCTCCGCCCGGCTCGTGGCGGCTTACCCCGCTGCAACCGCCATTTCCGCAGGCATGAGCCAGGATCTCGAAGCAGCCATCAAGTTTGGGGCGACACACCTGCGAATCGGTTCCGATATTCTCGGTTCCCGTCCTGCCGTGGGGTAGCGTCGGAGCTATTGGAAGTGATGGGCGGGGGACTTCAGTGCTGTCAAGTCATTGGGCGGCCCGCTTACGGGACAGGATTAGGAGTCGACCATGGCCGGCGCTCTGCGCAAGACAATGATCTATCTTGGGCTCGCCGATGGCGATGAGCATTACGAGCCCGAGCAACAGACCACACGTAAGGATGAGGACGAACCCATGGAAGTTGACCGCGAGGAACGCCGTGCCCCGGCACCGGTCCGCGAAGTCAGCCGCGAGGCGTCCTACGCCCCTGAAGAGGAATACCGCGCCCCTGTGACCCCTATTAAGCGTGCGGCCTCAAGCCGCGAAGAGAATACCGGTCTGCGCCAGATCACGACCATCCACCCGCGCTCCTACAACGATGCCAAGCTCATCGGTGAAAGCTTCCGGGACGGCATTCCGGTGATCATGAATGTCACGGACATGGGTGAGGCTGACGCCAAGCGCCTGGTGGACTTCTCCGCCGGACTCGTCTTCGGCCTCCGAGGCAGCATCGAGCGGGTGACCAACAAGGTGTTCCTGCTCTCACCCTCGTATGTCGAAGTGATCGGTGACGACAAGAAGGCCAGCGATACGCAGGCCAGTTTCTTCAACCAGAGCTGAACATCAGGCCTCGTCAGATGCCAGGCAGGGACACCTGTCTGGCATCTGTGCTGAAATAGAGAAGACACCGGCAGTACAACAGCGGCGCCCATCATGGACGTGCCGCACGAATATGGAGATATGAAATAAGTCATGGGAATTGTTTTCGGACTTCTCTATCTCGCCCTGCTGCTGTTCTTTGTTGCCCTCATCATCCGCCTGGTGTTCGACTGGGTGCAGATGTTCGCGAGGGAATGGCGTCCACGGGGCGCGGCCCTGGTGGTGGCCCACGCCGTGTACTCCATCACGGATCCTCCGCTCAAGGGACTGCGGCGGCTCATTCCGCCGCTCCGGCTCGGCGGTATTTCGCTGGACCTGGGCTTCCTGATCCTGTTCATCGGCGTCAGCATTGCGATGAGCGTCACCAGGAGCCTGGCCTGAGCCGGCAATTAGACCCGCAATGCAGGTTGTTCCGCTTCTGAGCGGCTACTGTAAAGCGAAGAAACCTCCGGTTTGACACTGCAGTGTTGAATTAGAGTAAGCAGACCAAATTTAGGTACCGTAGTTTTGACGGCCGGAAGGCCTACTGACTAACCAGACCAGTGAGGTGACCAGATGGCTTTGACGCCAGAAGACGTTGTCAACAAGCGCTTTCAGCCCACCAAGTTCCGCGAGGGCTATGACCAGGACGAGGTTGACGACTTCCTGGACGAAATCGTCGTCGAACTCCGCCGCCTGAACCAGGAAAACGACGAGCTCCGCAAGAAGCTCGCCGAAGCCGGTTCCAGCGTGCCGGCCAGCTCCGCTGCCGCACCAGTGGTGGAGAAGGTCCCCGCGCCGGTCAAGGCCGACAAGGACGAGGCCCGCGAGAAGGCAGAAGCAGAAGCCAAGGCCGCCGAAACCAAGAAGAAGGACGTCCAGCCCGCTGCACCGGCTGCCGCCGCACCGGCCGCGCCCGCAGCTGCCGTCTCCACTTCCGCCGAGTCCGCAGCCGGCCTGCTTGCCATGGCACAGCAGATGCACGACCGCCACGTCGCCGACGGACAGGCGCAGAAGGACAAGATCATCGCCGAGGCGCAGATCGAAGCAAGCAGCCTCGTCAACGACGCCCAGGAAAAGTCCCGCAAGATCCTCGGCGCACTCGAGCAGCAGCGCTCGGTCCTGGAACGCAAGGTGGAACAGCTCCGCGGCTTCGAACGCGATTACCGTTCACGCCTGAAGGCCTACATCGAAGGCCAGCTCCGCGACCTGGATGCCCGTGGCTCCGTTGCGACGCCGGAAGTCAGCGAAGCGAACTAAGCCTGGCAGCACGTATTCTGAAAGCCGGTGGCTGGGGATTCCTCGGCCGCCGGCTTTTGGCATTGACGCCCAGTTCCCCCCCAAATTTGAAAGCACCATGACTGACGAAATTGCCGCAGGCGCGGCACGCCCTGTCCCTCCCTCGCCCCGCCCCCGCCGGGCACTCCTGCTGTCCCTGTTTGCCGGCTTCGCGGTGTTCGCCTATGTCCTGGACCAGCTGACCAAACTCTGGGTAACCTCCACCATGGTGGAGGGCGAGCGGATCCCGGTGCTGCCACCACTGCTCCACTGGTATTTCATCCGCAATTCAGGTGCGGCGTTTTCCATTGGCGAGAACGTCACCTGGGTGTTTTCCATCATCATGGCCGGTGTCGCCATCGCCATCCTGTTCCAGGTCCGCCGGCTGGGCTCGGCCTGGTGGTCGCTCGCATTGGGCCTGCTGCTTGGCGGCGCCCTGGGCAACCTCACCGACCGGCTTTTCCGTGAGCCGTCATTTGGCATGGGACACGTGGTGGACTTCATCCAGCTTCCCAACTTCGCCATCTTCAACATCGCCGACTCCGCCGTGGTGTCCGCCGTAGCCATCATCTGCATCCTCACCCTGCGGGGGATTGCCCTCGACGGAACGCGGCTCGGGACCGGACACAAGGACAAGCCCGACCATGAGTGAGCGCATCGTCGTCGCCGAAGAGTTTGGCGGAACACGGGCCGACGCCGGACTGGCCGGCATACTCGGCGTGTCCCGTTCCGTTGCCGCGTCCCTGCTGGCGGAAGGCCACGTGCTGAACAAGGGCAAGGCGTTGGCAAAGTCGGCAAAACTCGTGGCGGGGGAGGTTCTCGACGTCACCGTCCCCGAACGTCGGGACCCGCTGGAAGTCGTGGAGGAAGCTGTGGAAGGCCTGAAAATACTGCTCGACGATGACGATTTCGTCGTCGTCGACAAGCCTGTCGGCGTGGCAGCCCACCCCTCGCCAGGCTGGGTGGGCCCCACCGTCGTGGGCGGGCTTGCCGCTGCCGGTTACCGTATCTCCACCTCTGGCGCTCCCGAGCGTGCCGGCATCGTCCACCGGCTCGACGTCGGGACCTCGGGTGTGATGGTGGTGGCCAAGTCAGAGCGGGCGTACACCGCCCTCAAACGGGCCTTCAAGGAGCGCACCGTGGACAAGGTGTACCACGCGGTGGTGCAGGGCCTGCCCGACCCCCTGACCGGCACCATCGATGCCCCCATCGGCCGCCACCCCGGGCACGACTGGCGCTTCGCCGTCATCGAGGACGGCCGCGCCTCCGTGACCCATTACGAGGTCCTGGAGGCATTCGGCAAGGCGAGCCTGGTGGAAGTCCACCTCGAAACCGGGCGCACGCACCAGATCCGGGTCCACTTTTCCGCGCTCCGCCACCCCTGCGCCGGTGACCTGACATACGGCGCTGACCCCCGGCTGGCTGCGAACCTGGGACTCACCCGGCAGTGGCTGCATGCCCGTGAACTGTCCTTCGAGCACCCGGTGACGGGCGAGCGGGTCACTGTCACCAGCGACTATCCACAGGACCTGGCCTACGCCCTGGACGTTCTGGAATCCGGCAACGCCTGACACACCGCGCCTGGCCCTGGCAGGGCCGGGGCAGCGCTTAGAATAGTCCGGTGAGTTCCAGCCATGATTCGTTCGTCCATCTGCACACCCACACCGAATATTCCATGCTGGATGGAGCTGCCCGCCTGGGGGAGCTGTTCGACGAAACCGAGCGGCTCGGCATGCCGGCCCTCGCCACAACAGACCACGGGTACCTGTTCGGTGCCTTCGACTTTTGGCAGAAGGCCAATGCCAAGGGCATCAAGCCGATCATCGGCGTCGAAGCCTATGTGACGCCCGGGACCGCCCGGACGGACAAGGAACGCGTGCGCTGGGGCGATGAATCGCAGCGCAAGGACGACGTCTCCGGCGGTGGCTCCTACACCCACATGACGCTCCTGAGCTACAACAACGTGGGAATGCGCAACCTCTTCCGCGCCTCATCCATCGCCTCCCTGGACTCAGTATTCGGCAAGTGGCCGCGGCTGGACCGGGAACTGCTGAACACCTACTCCGAGGGCCTCATCGCCACCACGGGCTGCCCGTCCGGCGAGGTCCAGACCCGGCTCCGGTTGGGCCAGTACCGCGAAGCACTGGAGGCCGCTGCCGAGTTCCGGGACATCTTCGGCGCGGAGAACTACTTCTGCGAGCTGATGGACCACGGGCTGGACATTGAACGGCGGGTCACCGGCGACCTGTTGCGGCTCGCCAAGGACCTGAACCTGCCCCTGGTGGCAACGAACGACCTCCACTACACGCACGAGCACGACGCCAAGGCCCATGAGGCCCTGTTGGCCATTCAGTCGGGCTCCACGCTGCTGGAACCCACCTATGACAACGGCGGGTCCCGCTTCGCCTTCTCCGGCAGCGGCTACTACCTCAAGTCCCCGCGCGAGATGCGCGAGCTGTTCCGCGACCACCCCGATGCCTGCGACAACACCCTGCTGATCGCCGAGCGCTGCGAGGTGTCGTTCAACACCGACGCCAACTTCATGCCGCGGTTCCCCTGCCCGCCCGGCGAGGACGAGACCTCCTGGCTGGTCAAGGAAGTGGACAAGGGCCTGCAGTACCGTTACCCGGGGGGTGTCCCGGACGAGGTCCGCAAGCAGGCGGACTACGAACTCGGCGTCATCACCTCCATGGGCTTCCCGGGCTACTTCCTGGTGGTTGCAGACTTCATCAACTGGGCCAAGAACAACGGCATCCGCGTAGGTCCGGGGCGTGGCTCCGGTGCAGGCTCCATGGTGGCGTACGCGATGCGCATTACCGACCTGGACCCCCTGCGCCACGGCCTGATCTTCGAACGGTTCCTGAACCCGGACCGCGTCTCCATGCCCGACTTCGACGTCGACTTCGATGACCGGCGCCGCTCCGAGGTCATCGACTACGTGACCCGCAAATACGGTGACGAGCGTGTGGCGATGATCGTCACGTACGGCACCATCAAGACCAAGCAGGCCCTCAAGGACTCCTCCCGCGTGCTGGGCTACCCCTTCAGCATGGGCGAGCAGCTCACCAAGGCACTGCCGCCGGCCGTCATGGCCAAGGACATTCCGCTGGCGGACATCCAGAACCCGGAGGCCAAGCGCTACAGCGAAGCGGGGGACTTCCGGCAACTGATTGCCACCGACCCCGAGGCTGCCAAAGTCTTTGAGACGGCGTTGGGCATTGAAGGCCTGAAGCGCCAGTGGGGCGTGCACGCCGCCGGCGTGATCATGTCCTCGGACCCCATCATCGACGTCATCCCCATCATGCGCCGTTTCCAGGACGGCCAGGTGATCACCCAGTTCGACTACCCGACGTCCGAGGGCCTTGGCCTGATCAAGATGGACTTCCTGGGCCTGCGGAACCTGACGATCATTTCCGACGCCCTCGAGAACATCAAGATGAACCGGGGGATCGACCTGGACCTCGAGAACCTGGAACTCGATGACGCGGCGTCGTACGAGCTCCTGGCCCGCGGCGACACCTTGGGCGTGTTCCAGCTCGACGGCGGGCCCATGCGGTCGCTGCTGAAGCTGATGAAGCCTGACAACTTCGAAGACATTTCCGCCGTCCTGGCGCTCTACCGGCCGGGCCCCATGGGAGCCAATGCCCACACCGACTACGCGCTGCGCAAAAACGGGATCCAGGAAGTCATCCCCATCCACCCTGAGCTGGAGGAACCGCTCAAGGAGATCCTCGGCGGAACGTACGGCCTGATCGTGTACCAGGAGCAGGTGATGGCCGTGGCGCAGAAACTGGCCGGCTACTCGCTGGGCCAGGCAGACATCCTCCGGCGCGCCATGGGCAAGAAGAAGAAGTCGGAACTGGACAAGCAGTTCGCCGGCTTCTCCCAGGGCATGCAGGACAACGGCTACTCCATGGAGGCCGTCAAGACCCTGTGGGACATCCTGCTCCCGTTCTCCGACTACGCCTTCAACAAGGCCCACTCGGCAGCGTACGGCGTGATCTCCTACTGGACGGCATACCTGAAGGCGCACTATGCGCCCGAGTACATGGCGGCGCTGCTCACGTCCGTGGGCGATGACAAGGACAAGTCCGCCATCTACCTGAACGAGTGCCGCCGCATGGGCATCACGGTGCTCCCGCCGGACGTCAACGAGTCCGCCCTGAACTTCACCCCGGTGGGCAACGACATCCGCTTCGGCATGGGCGCCATCCGCAACGTGGGTGCGAACGCCGTCGAGGCCATGGTCAGCGCACGCGAGAGCGAAGGCGCCTACACCTCCTTCAAGGACTACCTGATGAAGGTCCCGGCGGTGGTCTGCAACAAAAGGACCATCGAATCCCTGATCAAGTCCGGGGCCTTCGACTCGCTGGGCCACCACCGCCGCGCGCTGGCGATGATCCATGAAGAAGCCATCGATTCCGTCATCACCCTGAAGCGCAACGAGGCCATCGGCCAGTTCGACCTCTTCGCCGGTTTCGAGGAGGCCGAATCGGAGGCTTCGCTGAGCATCGAGATCCCGGACCTGCCCGAGTGGGAGAAAAAGGACAAGCTCTCCTTCGAACGGGACATGCTGGGCCTGTATGTGTCGGACCACCCGCTGCAGGGCCTCGAGGGGCTCCTCAGCCAGCATGCCGAAATGAGCATCACCACCATCCTGGGTGAGGACGGACCGCAGGACGGCGCCATCATCACCATCGCAGGCATGATCACCTCCCTGAGCCGGCGTATCGCCAAAGCCAGCGGCAACGCTTACGCGCGGGCCGAGGTGGAGGACCTGGGCGGTTCAATCGAGGTCATGTTCTTTGGCCAGGTCTACGGACCGATCGCATCCGTGCTTGCCGAGGACCTGATTGTGGTGGTCAAGGGCCGGCTGCAAAAACGCGACGACGGCGCCATCACCTTGAACTGCATGGAGCTGTCCGTGCCGGACCTCAGTGAGGGGCTGCACGGGCCCCTGGTGATCACCATGCCCACCCACAAGGCCACGGAAGCCGTGGTCACCGAGTTGGGCGACGTGCTGCGCACCCACCGGGGCAACTCGGAGGTCAGGCTGCACCTGCAAGGCGACACGCGCACGGAAATCATGGGCCTGCCCGTCCACCTCCGGGTCAACCCCAGCCCGTCGCTGTTCGGCGACCTGAAGGTCCTGCTGGGCCCGGCCTGCCTGGACGCCTGAAACACTCGAAGCCTGAAAGACCTGGACCCCTAAAAAAGACGCGGACGACGGCGGGAGGCACCTCCCGCCGTCGTCCGCGTCTTTTGTTGTGGGTCGGTCCAGCCGGGGCTAGATTTCGTAATCGAGCGGCACCGGCTGCCCATAGGCGCCGCCGTGGTACAGCAGGGGGGACCCTTCGCCGCCTACCTGGCCGTCCACCACCTGGACCACCACCACGGCGTTGTTCTCGAATGGCAGCCGCATCTGCACCTCGCCGATCAGCCACCCGGCGACATCCTTCAGGATGGGCACCCCGTGCGGGCCGGCCTCCCAGTGGTTGCCTTCGAACCGGTTGCCCGGGCGGGCGAAGCGTGCCGCCAGCTCCTGGTTCTCCAGCCCGAGCATGTGCACGCCCAGATACTGCGTGTTGGCCACCGCTGGCCAGGACCTGGAACTGCGGGCCATGTTGAAGGTGAAGCGCGGCGGCTTGGCGGACAGCGATGCCACGGAGGTGGCAGTAAAACCGTAGGGCTCGTCCTGGCAGTTCACCGTGATGATCGCGACGCCCGCAGCGTGCCGGCGGAACATCTCCCTGAAGGTCTGCTCGAACGGCTCGCTTTTCTCTGTCACCGAAACTCCTGGACTAGGGGGCTTAACTCTTCCTCCAAGCGTATTGGCCAGCGGTCATGGCGGGAAAACCGGCGGCGCCTTCAGCATGCAGGATGGCGTTGCAGGAACCTTTGTTAAGGTGTGTTGCATGACAAACTTCGCCGGCCCTGCCGGGCGGCCGCTGCCATGGTCCCTGCTCCTGGTCCCGGCGGCGGCCGGAATTCCGGCCGGCCTCCTCTGGTGGCTCCTGGCCCCGGGCGGGTTGAACCTGATTACGCGGGATCCTGCGCTGGCCTCCGGCACCGCACCCCTGGTTTGGCTGCCGCGCGACCTCACCCTCGCCGGCATCCTGGTGCTGGCAGGCTGCCTGCTGGCCGTGTTCCTGGCAGATGGCAAGCGCCGTGACCCGCAGGCGGCGCTGTTGGCCGGCCTGGTCGGAGCGGCGGCGGGCAGCCTGGTCGGCTGGGGGACAGGCATCCTGGCAGCCCGGCTGTGGGGCCCGGCAGTGGATGCCTCCGCCAACGCGAGCATTGCCTTCTCGCTGCGGGCGTGGCCGGTGCTGCTGCTGTGGCCGGCCGCCACGGCCGTGTCGGTCTTCGTCCTGGAACTGGTGGGCGCGGCGGGCAGGAAGCCCCAAACCGGCGGTCCCGGAACCGGCGGCACCATCAGCCCCGTAAAATAGACGGGTGACCACTTCCCCGGACTTTCCCGCCCCCGTGACAGCCGCCGTCGACTTCCGCACCATCGATCTTCGGGGCCGCAACCTCACCCTCGCAGCCCTGCGCGCGGCTGTTCCCCGCGCCAAGGGCCAGACCGTGGCGGACGCCGAGGACAAGGTCCTGCAGATCATCTCCGACGTCCGGCAGCGCGGTTTTGCTGCCCTGGCCGAGCTTGCCGAGAGGTTCGACGGCGTGGCGCAGCACCACCCGCTGGTACCCCGCAAGGCCATCGTCGAGGCCCTCGACCAGCTGGACCCGGCCGTCAGGGCTGCGCTGGAGGAATCCATCAGCCGGGCGCGGAAGTTCGCCGACGGGCAGCGTCCACGCAATGTGGACGTTGAACTGGGCGACGGCGCCGTGGTGAGCCAGAACTGGGTGCCCGTGGCCCGCGTGGGACTGTACGTTCCCGGTGGCCTTGCCGTATACCCATCCTCGGTGATCATGAACGTCGTGCCCGCACTGGCGGCGGGCGTGGAATCCATTGCCCTGGCCTCGCCCCCGCAGAAGGAGTTCGGGGGACTTCCGCACCCCACCATCCTGGCGGCGGCGGCGCTGCTGGGCATTACCGAGGTCTATGCCATCGGCGGTGCCCAAGCCATCGCCGCCTTCGCTTACGGCGTCGAAGCCACTGAAGCCGGTCCGGCTCTGGAACCCGTGGATGTGGTGACCGGGCCCGGCAACATCTTCGTGGCCACCGCGAAGCGACTCGTCAAGGGCGTCGTGGGCATCGATTCCGAGGCGGGAACCACGGAAATCGCCATCCTGGCCGATGACTCGGCCCAGCCGGCGCTGGTTGCCGCGGACCTGCTCAGCCAGGCCGAGCATGACCCCAATGCGGCATCGGTCCTCATTACCGATTCCGAGGAGTTGGCTGCGGCGGTGCGGGCGGAACTGGCGCTCCAGACCGCCGCCACCAAGCATTCGGCCAGGGTGCAGGAGGCGCTGTCCGGCCCGCAGTCCGGCGTCGTGCTGGTGGACGGCCTGGAGCAGGGGATCGCCGCCTGTGACGCCTACGCCGCGGAGCACCTGGAAATCATGACCCGGGACGCGGCTGCCGTGGCTGCGCGGATCCGCAATGCCGGGGCTATTTTCGTGGGCGATTACAGCCCTGTCAGCCTGGGTGACTACTGTGCGGGCTCCAACCACGTGCTGCCCACCAGCGGTACCGCAGCCTTCTCTTCCGGGCTGAACGTCACCACTTTCCTGCGCGCCATCCAGGTAATCAACTACAGCCGGGAAGCCCTCGCCGAGGTCAGCGGGCACATCGTGAGCCTGTCCCGGGCCGAGGACCTGCCTGCCCACGGTGACGCCGTCACGGCCCGTTTTCCCGGCCTCGGCTGACACCACTACATGTAGTAATTACAGGATTGTTATTACCCCACATCTGCCCGTAAACTGAAAGTTGCCACGGCATCGCCCCCCGGCGGTGCTGTTGGCTTTCACTGACGTTGCACACCACAACCGAAAAGGGGGAACGCCATGTACTGCCCGTTCTGCCGCAACCCCGATTCCCGTGTTGTGGACAGCCGCATGGCCGATGACGGCTCGGCCATCCGCCGGCGCCGCCAGTGCCCCGAATGCGGCCGCCGGTTCACCACCGTGGAAACCACCAGCCTGTCTGTCATCAAGCGGTCCGGCGTGGGCGAACCCTTCAGCCGCAGCAAGGTGATCAACGGTGTCCGCAAGGCCTGCCAGGGCCGCCCCGTCAGCGAGGACGACCTCGCCATGCTGGCGCAGGAAGTGGAAGAGCAAATCCGCGCCTCCGGTGCCGCCGAGATCGACGCGCACGAGGTTGGGCTGGTGATCCTCGGACCGCTGCAGAAGCTGGACAAGGTGGCCTACCTGCGCTTCGCCAGCGTCTACCAGGCGTTCGAGTCCCTCGAGGATTTTGAAACGGCTATTGCCCTGCTGCGCCACGAGGCCGAGGAAGACGCCAAGGGCGCGGCCGGCGCCAAGAGCTCCGAGAAGAGCCCCCTCTAGACTCCGGTGGCGGCAGCGGAGGGGAAGCCGCAGCCGCCACCGGCACCACTCCTATTTCGCCAGTTTGTGCTGCAGCGCGATTTCCAGCGCAGCCCCCACGATCCCTGCCTCGTTGCGCAGGACGGCCGGAACAATCGGCGTGCGCAGCTTGAGGTTGGGAAGGTACTCGTCGGCACGCTTGGAGATGCCGCCGCCCACGATGAACAGTTCCGGCGAGAACAGGAACTCCACGTGCGAGAAGTAGCGCTGCAGCAGGACGCTGTACTCGTCCCACGACAGCCCGTCCCGTTCACGTGCCACGGCGGACGCCTTGGATTCGGCGTCGAAGCCGTCAACTTCCAGGTGGCCCAGCTCCGCGTTGGGCACGAGTTTTCCGTCGAAGATGAACGCGGAACCGATGCCGGTGCCAAGGGTGATCACCAGGACGGTGCCGGACACCCCGGCGCCCGCACCGTAACGGGCTTCGGCCAGGCCGGCTGCGTCGGCGTCGTTGATGACCTCCACGGGGCGGCCCAGCCGGGCGGTGAGGAGGGCGTCGATGTCCGTATCCAGCCAGCTCTTGTCCACGTTGGCAGCGGAGTGGACCACGCCGTGCTGGATGATCCCGGGGAAGGTCACACCGACGGGGGAGCCCGCCTCCGGGGCCTCAGGGCGTGCCGAGAGTTCGGCCACCACCAGGGCCACGGCCTCCGCGACCGCCTCCGGGGTGGCAGGCTGGGGAGTGGGCACGCGGAAGCGTTCGCCCAGGAGCTTGCCCTTCTTCAGGTCGACAATGCCGCCCTTGATGCCCGTACCACCGATGTCGATGCCGATCAGCGGTGCGTTCTTGTGCGACTTCTCGTCCTTGTTGGCCAATGGGATTCCGTTCTTGACAGGGGCGGGCAGGAAAAGGGGCCGGCTGGGCCCAAAACAGTTGTCCGGTCTGCACCGGCAGCCATGCCCTGGGGCATGGGACAGGTTACGGCAGGGTGAGGACCTCGGCACCGGTCTCGGTGACCAGCAGGGTGTGCTCGAACTGGGCGGTGCGCTTGCGGTCCCGGGTGACAACGGTCCAGTCGTCACTCCACATGTCCCACTCCACGGTGCCCAGGGTGAGCATCGGTTCGATGGTGAACACCATGCCGGTTTCGATCACCGTGTTGTAGGCGGGGGCGGCGTCATAGTGGGGGATGATCAGCCCGGTGTGGAAGGCCTCGCCCACTCCGTGTCCGGTGAAGTCACGCACCACGCCGTAGCCGAAGCGCTTGGCGTAGGACTGGATGGTCCGGCCGATGACGTTGATCTCCCGGCCCGGCGCCACCGCCTTGATGGCGCGGTTCAGCGATTCCTGGGTGCGCTCCACCAGAAGCCGCGATTCCTCATCCACGTCACCCACCAGGAAGGTGTAGTTGGTGTCGCCGTGGACGCCGTTGATGAACGCGGTGATGTCGATGTTGAGGATGTCGCCGTCCTGGACCACCGTGCTGTCCGGAATGCCGTGGCAAATGACCTCGTTCAGCGAGGAGCACAGGGATTTGGGAAAGCCCCGGTAGCCGAGGGTGGACGGGTAGGCATGGTGGTCCAGCAGGAATTCGTGGCCCACTTTGTCCAGCTCATCCGTGGTGACACCCGGCTGGATGTGCTTGCCCACTTCCACGATGGCCTGCGCTGCGATCTTCCCGGCGATCCGGATCTTTTCGATGGTCTCGGCCGACTTGACCTCGGAGCCGGTGAACTTGGCCGGCGCGGGCTTGCCGACGTACTCCGGACGGGGGATGGACGCCGGGACGGGACGCTGCGGACTCAAGGTACCCGGGGTGAGGGTGCCAATGGGTGCAGTCGAGGCAAGGGAAGGCATAGATTGATCATATAAGGCACTGCAGAACGCCTAACAACCGACAAGCGGCGGAGGCACGCGTAAGTGTTTGTGTTACGTGGATCACCTCGCGCTTCCCCTGTCGCCGGAACAAGGAGCAACGATGACTGAGTACTGGTTCAACATCAAAACCCACGAGGTGGAAGAGGACCGGCTGTCGGACTGGAGCCAGCTCATTGGGCCGTACAAGACCCGGGCAGAAGCCGAACACGCGCTGGAGAAGGTGAAGGCACGCAACGAGGCCTGGGAAAAGGGCGACGACGACTGAACGGGTGAGTGCCGGCCTAGAAGGAATGTTCCGGGCCGGGGAACTCGCCTGACCGGACGTCGTCGCCATAGGCGGTGGCGGCGTCGAGCAGTGTGTTGCGCAGGTCCGCGTATTGTTTCACGAACTTGGCCATCCGGCCGCCCCGAAGCCCGGCCATGTCCTGCCAGACCAGGACCTGCCCGGTGGTTGCGTTGCCTGCGCCGATCCCCACCGTGGGGACGTCCACGGCCGCATCGACCGCTGCGGCCGTCTCTGCCGGCACCATTTCCATCAGCACGCAGAACGCTCCGGCGTCAGCGAGGGCGCGGGCATCCTCAATGAGCCGCTGGGCGTCGTCGCCGCGGCCCTGCACGCGGTACCCGCCCAGGGCGTGCTCGCTTTGGGGGGTGAAGCCGATGTGCGCCATGACGGGAATGCCCGCCTGCACCATGGCCCGGACCGTCGGTGCGTAGTACTTCCCGCCCTCCATCTTGACCGCGTGCGCCAGGCCTTCCTTCAGGAACCGCACGCCACTTGCCACGGCCTGTTCGGCGCTGACCTCGTAGCTGCCAAAGGGCAGGTCCGCCACCACCAGCGCGCGTTTGGCGGACCGTGCCACCGCGCGGCACAGGGGCAGCAGCTCATCCACAGTCACCGGAAGGCTGGTCTCGTTGCCAAAGACATTGTTGGAGGCCGAGTCTCCCACCAGGAGCACTTCGATGCCTGCGGAATCAAAAATCTCGGCGGTGTACTGCTCGTACGCAGTAAGCATGGCGAACCTGGTGCCGTCGCGCTTGGCCTGCTGGAGGTGGTGGACGCGGACCTTCGCCGGCTTCCGTTCGGCCGGGGCGGGCAGGCCGGGGCCGCTGCCGTAGGGGGCGGGTACTTCTGCGGACGCGCTGGAGTCGGAGCTGTTGGAGGCCATGGGATGAGCGTAATGCGATACCGGCCGTCCTAGCTACCGCGCCCCCCGGCCCGCCAGCAGTGATGTGTGTCATGGGCGGGGCGGCTGCCGGCAGCAGTGGTGCCGGGAGCGGGACCCGGGGTGGACTAAAGGCAGGATCAAGGCGTCGCAAGGTTAATGCTGTGTTACGCACGGCGCAGGCTTCGGCATCGGCGCAGAATGATTAGTACAGTGTTGATGAACTGCTGCCGGCTTTCCCCTTGCATGGGCCCGGAGCATGGACGTTGACCGGAGAAGAGGCCATCATGGACCGCCAGCAAGAGTTTGTCCTGCGCACAATCGAAGAGCGCGACGTACGGTTCGTACGCCTGTGGTTCACCGACGTCGTGGGGTCGCTGAAGTCCGTGGCGCTGGCGCCGGCAGAAGTCGAAGGCGCCTTCGAGGAAGGGTTGGGCTTCGACGGCTCCTCCATCGAGGGCCTGGCCCGGGTGTTTGAATCGGACATGCTGGCCCAGCCCGATCCCGCCACTTTCCAGATCCTCCCGTGGCGCGGCGAGACCGAACAGACATCGCGGATGTTCTGCGACATCCTCACCCCTGACGGCGAACCCTCCGCGGCGGACCCGCGCAACGTGCTCAAGCGCACCCTGGCCAAGGCCGCGGACATGGGCTTCACCTGCTACACCCACCCGGAAATCGAGTTCTACCTGCTTAAGTCGCACGAGCCGGGCCCCAACGGCGCTCCGGTGCCGGTTGACGAAGGCGGGTACTTCGACCACGTCCCGGGCGGCGTGGCCCAGGACTTCCGCCGCACCGCCGTGACCATGCTGGAATCAGTGGGCATCTCGGTGGAGTTCAGCCACCACGAGGCCGGCCCCGGCCAGAACGAGATCGACCTCCGCTACGCCGATGCGCTCCAGACCGCGGATAACATCATGACGTTCCGCACCGTCATCAAGGAAGTGGCGCTGCAGCAGGGCACCTACGCCACCTTCATGCCCAAGCCGTTCACGGACCACCCCGGTTCCGGCATGCACACGCACTTCTCCCTGTTCGAGGGTGACAGCAACGCCTTCTTCGAGGCCGGCGCCGAGTTCCAGCTCTCCAAGACCGCGCGGCAGTTCATCGCGGGCATTCTCAAGCACGCCCCGGAGTTCACCGCCGTCACCAACCAGTTCGTGAACTCGTACAAGCGGCTGTGGGGCGGCGGCGAGGCGCCCAGCTACCTGAGCTGGGGCCACAACAACCGTTCCGCGCTGGTCCGCGTGCCGCTGTACAAGCCCGGCAAGGGCCAGTCGGCCCGGATCGAGTACCGCGGCATCGATTCGGCCGCCAACCCTTACCTGGCCTACGCCGTCCTGCTGGGCGCCGGCCTCAAGGGGATCGAGGAAGGTTACGACCTGCCGGCCGCTGCCGAGGACGACGTCTGGTCGCTGAGCTCGGCCGAACGCCGCGCCATGGGCCACGATCCGCTGCCGGCAAGCCTGCACGACGCCATCCGCTCCATGGAGGACTCGGAGCTGATGCCGCAGATCCTGGGTGAACAGGTTTACGAGCACTTCCTGCGCAACAAGCGCGCCGAATGGCAGGACTACCGGCTGCAGGTGACGCCCTACGAGCTGCAGCGCAACCTCGGCATTCTCTAGGTGCCGGGCGTGAGCCTGGCGCGCCGCCTCATCGCGGCCGGATTCAGCGACCTGGAAAAGGGCGAGCGCTTCCTGGCCGCGCGCGAACTCGAGGGACTGGACCAGGACAGGCTCTTTGCCGGGCTGCAGCTGGCGGCCAGCCCGGATACTGCCCTGCAGTCCCTGGTCCGGCTGATCGAGAAGCATCCGCAGCTGCGCGACCTGGCCGCCGCCGAGCCGGAGGCCAGCGAGCCCATGTACCGGGTCCTCGGCGCCTCGGAGGCGCTGGGGGAGTTCCTCATCCGGCACCCGGAGCACCTGGAGGCCTTCCGGGTCCGGGCCAGTCCAGAGCCGCTGCCGGCCGACCCGGACCGGCTGCGCGCCACGCTCCTGCAGTCCGTCGGGGCAGATCCCCGCGCCGGCAGGCCCGTTGCCGCCACCACAGGGGTGGAGGCCTACGCGGCCCTGCGCACGGCCTACCGCCGGGGCCTGGTGGACCTCGCCGTCAAGGACCTGTGCGCCGCGGACCCGCTGGACTTCCTGCCGTCGGTGGGCGGTGAGCTGGCGGACCTGGCTGCGGCCGCCATCGAGGCCGCCCTGGCCGTCTCCCGGGCCGAAGCGGCGGAGCAGCACAGCCGTGCCGAGGTCGCCGATGTCGGCCTGGCTGTGATCGGGATGGGCAAGTGCGGAGCCCGGGAACTGAACTACATCTCCGACGTCGACGTCATCTACGTGGTGGACCCGGGCAGCCTGGAGGACGCACACGCCAACACCATCGGCACCGCCCTGGCCAGCGGCATCTCCCGCGCCATCTCCTCTGTTGCCAGGGAACCCGGCCTGTGGGAGGTGGACGCCAACCTTCGGCCCGAGGGAAAATCCGGGCCGCTGGTGCGCACCCTCGCATCCCACGAAACGTACTACGCCAGATGGGCGGAAAGCTGGGAGTTCCAGGCGCTGCTCAAGGCCCGTGCCATCGCCGGCGATGCCGCTTTGGGCCGGGCCTACGAGGATGCCGTGGCGCCGCTGATCTGGAATTCCGCGGGCCGGGAGGGATTTGTTGAGTCCGTCCAGGCGATGCGCCGCAGGGTGACCGAGCACATTCCCGCCGCTGAGGAGCAGCGCCAGATCAAGCTGGGCCGCGGCGGCCTGCGCGACGTCGAATTCACCGTGCAGCTGCTCCAGCTGGTGCACGGCAAGGCAGACGAGTCATTACGACGGCGGGACACCACCTCCGCGATCGCCGCGCTGTCGGCCGGAGGTTACATCGGCCGTTCCGACGCCGCAGCCTTCGACAACGCCTACCGCTACCTGCGCCTGCTGGAACACCGCATCCAGCTGTTCCAGCTGCGCCGCACCCACCTCATGCCGGTGGCCGAGCCGGCGCTGCGCTCCCTGGCCAAGGCCGTGCTGGGGCCGTTCTCCAACGAACGGCCCACCCCGGACTCATTGCTTTCCGCGTGGCAGCGCACCAAGCGCTCGGTGCGCGAACTGCACGAGCGCATCTTTTACCGGCCACTGCTGAACTCGGCGGCCAAGCTCAGCACTGAGGACGCCAGGCTGACCCCCGAGGCGGCGCAGGGCCGGCTTGCCGCCCTGGGATACCGCGATCCGCAGGGAGCGATGCGGCATATCGAGGCGCTCACAGCGGGCGTGAGCCGCCGCGCCGCCCTGCAGCGCCAGCTCCTGCCCATCCTGCTCGACTGGCTGGCCGAAGGCGTGGACCCCGATGCGGGGCTGCTTGCCTTCCGCCGCATCAGCGAGGCGCTGGGCACCACGCACTGGTACCTCGGCCTGCTTCGCGATTCCAATGCCGCCGCAGAGCGCCTGTGCCACATGCTCTCAAATTCCCGGCTGATCGCAGACCTCCTGGAGGTCTCGCCGGAGTCCGTGGCATGGCTGGGACAGGACAAGGACCTGCTGCCGCTGGGCTTCGAAGCGCAGTGGCAGGAAATCACCGCCAAGATGTCCCGGCACTCGGACCCGGAAAGCGCCATGCGCCTCATCCGGCTGATCCGCCGGCGGGAAATCCTGCGCATCGCCATCGCTGATTCGGCTGGCCTCCTGGACCAGGACCAGGTAGGCAGGGCTTTGGCGGACACGGACCGGGCGGCTGTCCTGGGAGCCCTGCGGGTGGCGGAAGGCATCGTCTCCGCCGGCGGGCCGCTCAAGACCACGGTCCTGGTGGTGGCCATGGGCCGCCAGGGCGGCCGAGAGATCGGGTACGGATCGGACGCCGACGTCATGTACGTCCACCGTGCCCTTCCCGGCTTCTCCGACGCCGAAGCCCAGGAACAGGCCGCGCGCATCGTGGCGAAGGTGTCCAGCCTGCTCACCCAGCCGCTGAAGCCGGCTATCATGGCTGAACGCGTCCTCCAGATGGACGCCGACCTACGGCCCGAGGGCAAGAACGGGGCCATGGTGCGCTCCCTGGACTCCTTCGCGGAGTACTACCGCCGCTGGTCCCTCATCTGGGAAGCCCAGGCCCTGCTGCGCGCACGGCCGATGGCAGGCGACGACACCCTGGCCGCCGACTTCCTCTCCCTCATCGACCCAATCCGGTACCCGGAATCGGTGTCGGAGCAGGACGTACGCGAGATCAGGCGCATCAAGGCAAGGGTGGAGTCTGAGCGGCTGCCGCGCGGTGCCGACCCCGCACGGCACCTCAAACTGGGACGCGGCGGCCTCAGCGACGTCGAGTGGCTGGTCCAGCTGATCCAGCTCCAGCACGCCGGAAAGCATCCGGAGCTCCGGACCACGTCCACCCTGGAGGCCCTTGCCGCCGCTGCGGACCTCGGCCTGCTGGATGCTGCCGACGCCGGGCTGCTGGGGGATGCCTGGCGGCTTGCCAGCCGCATCCGGTCCGCCAATGTCATCTGGAGCGGAAAGGCCTCCGACCTTCTTCCTTCCTCCCGCCGTGACCTGGAGGCCGTGGCACGCTGGTGCGGGTATGAGCCCGGGCATGCAGCCGCGCTGGAGGAGGATTACCTGCGGGTGAGCCGGCGGGCGCGGGCTGTTTTCGAGCGTGTCTTCTATGGGCGTTGACTGGGTCTGGCTCATCCCGCTGCGGGACCTGGACGCCGATGCCCGCGCCATCCAGCTCGGCGCCATCGCGGACATGTCCTTGCTGCCCGGCCAGGACCGCTTCGTGGGCGACCCGCTGCGAATGGCCCTGGCAGGACTGGCAGAAGAATCACGCCGGCCCTACGTCGTGGAGGCCGGGGGTGCCGCTGTCGGCCTCTTGACGCTGCAGGCGGGGGCCGCGGGGCTTGCCGGCTGGCCTGACGACGAGTCGGCCTGGCTGCTGCGTGGCTTTCTCATCGACCGGCGGCACCAGGGCAAGGGGCTGGGGACCCTGGCAGCGGCAGCGGCCGTGGAGGCAGCCCGCAAACTCACCGTTCGGGACCAAAGCCGCGAGACCGGCGTCGTACTCTCCGTCAACGAGGAAAACCCTGCGGGACTTTCCGCTTACCGCCGGTCCGGCTTTCTCGACGCAGGACGGTACCTGGGCGGCACGGCGGGACCGCAGCGAACCATGTTCCACAGCTTCCCCGCCACCCCGCAGCAGTAACGCGTTTGACGTAACCCGCCGTGCCGGCATTGCGCTCAGCAAGCGTTTGCCCGATTATGTGGATTGGCGGTGTTCTCCAACCTTGTTGGGGGGAAGGCTGGATAAGTCTTCGTCTCGGGGGGCATTCGTCAGGGGGTCCGGCTCCCGGTCTCAGCACGTCTGGAGGCGGGCCCCCACCTTAACGCCTCTGTTCGCCGCGACGGCGGCCGGACACAACGAAGGCGGCCACCGGATGCACCGGTGGCCGCCTTCGCGGTCTCAGCAGTCCTGCGGGGCAGGCCGCAGACTAGACGCCGTAGTAGAGCTCGAACTCGTAGGGGTTCGGGCGCAGGGACAGCGGGCGGATCTCGTTCTCGTACTTGTACTCGATCCAGGTGTCGATCAGGTCCTGGGTGAAGACGCCGCCGGCCTGCAGGAACTCGTTGTCCTCGCGCAGTGCCTCGAGTGCTTCCTCAAGCGAACCCGGAGCCTTGGGGATGTCCTTGGCTTCCTCGGCGGGCAGCTCGTAGAGGTCCTTGTCGATCGGAGCGGGCGGCTCGATGCGGTTGCGGATGCCGTCGATTCCGGCCATCAGCTGGGCAGCGAACGCCAGGTACGGGTTGGAGGAGGGGTCCGGCGCGCGGAATTCGATGCGCTTGGCCTTCGGGTTGGAACCCGTGATGGGGATACGGATACCGGCGGAGCGGTTGCCCTGCGAGTAGACCATGTTGACCGGAGCTTCGAAGCCCTTGACCAGGCGGCGGTAGGAGTTCACCGTCGGGTTGGTGAAGGCCAGGACGGCGGAAGCGTGCTTGAGCAGGCCACCGATGTACCAGCGGGCGGTGTCGGATAGGCCGGCGTAGCCCTTCTCGTCGTAGAACAGCGGCTCGCCACCGTTCCACAGCGACTGGTGGCAGTGCATGCCGGAGCCGTTGTCGCCGAAGACCGGCTTGGGCATGAAGGTGACGGACTTGCCCCAGGCGTCAGCGGTGTTCTTGATGACGTACTTGAACTTCTGCAGGTCATCCGCAGCGTGGGTCAGGGTGGTGAACTTGTAGTTGATCTCGGCCTGGCCGGCGGATCCAACTTCGTGGTGGCTGCGCTCGACCTCGAGGCCGGCTTCGTCCAGGGCAACACACATGGCGTCGCGCAGGTCAGCCTGCTTGTCAGTGGGGGAGACCGGGAAGTAGCCGCCCTTGACGGGGGTCTTGTAGCCCAGGTTGCCGCCCTCTTCCTCGCGGCCCGTGTTCCAGTGGGCTTCCTCGGAGTCGATCTTGTAGAAGCTGCCCTGGGGCGAGGACTGGTACTGGACGTTGTCGAACACGAAGAACTCGGCTTCGGGAGCGAAGAACGCGGTGTCGGCGATGCCGGTGGAGGCCAGGTAGGCCTCAGCCTTCTCAGCCACGCCGCGGGGGTCGCGGTGGTAGGGGTCTCCGGTGCGCGGGTTGACGATCGAGAAGTTCAGCGCGAGGGTCTTCTCCATGCGGAAGGTGTCCAGGAACGCGGTGGTGACGTCCGGGATCAGCTGCATGTCAGATTCGGCGATGCCCTGGAAGCCGCGAATGGAGGAACCGTCGAAGAGCTGACCGTTGACGAAGAAGTCCGCGTCGACGCTCTTGGCGGGGACGTTGAAGTGCTGCTGGACGCCCGGGAGGTCGGTGAAGCGAATATCGACGAACTTTACATCTTCGTCCTTGATGAACTTGAGGACTTCGTCCGCAGTCTTGAACATCTATGCTCCTAACGCATATGTAAATATCTGGCATGCAAGCCATATGATCCAGCGCAATCCAAAAGCAGGGAGAACGCGGGGTTTTCCCTGCTGCGCGTACCTGCCGGGGGATTGCTTGAAACTGCTAACAGCCTATGGATACGGCATTTCCCGTCCGTGTCCGCATTGTTTCGGGCAGGTTACAGAATGCCCTGCTATGACCACGCTATCGTCCGTCCACATTTTGGTCGACTCCCATCCACAGTGTGGGCGCGTCGATACTTCCCTGATCGGTAAACTTGGACGGTGGTAGATCGCAAAGATATTGGCTCCTGGCTCAGCGGACCGGACACCTCCGGCATCTCGAAATATCCGGGGGAGCGGCTGGGTCTCCCGGAGTCCGGTCCCGGGTCCATCGCCCGGGCAGGTCGGCGCATCGTGGCCCTCTGCATCGACTGGGGCATCGCACTGCTCATCAGCAACTTCGCCTTTGGCGGCGACTCGTGGGCCACCCTGGCGGTGTTCGCCATTGAACAGATCCTGCTGGTGGGGACCCTCGGTTACAGCATCGGCCACCGCGTAATGGGCATTGCTGTGATCAAACCCGGCGGCGGTGCCCCTGGCCCACTCGCGGCCCTGGTCAGGTCAGTGCTTCTGTGCCTGGTGATCCCTGCCGTGATCTTCGACCCGGACCAGCGCGGCCTGCACGACAAAGCCATGAACACGCTCCTGATCCGGCGCTAGCCGGTCCCGCTTACGCCTCCGGCCGTTCCCTGGCCCGTCCCTGCCGCCGGAAGGCCGGAGCGTTGGTCACCACTACGCCGGCGATGACGACGGCGCCGCCCACCAGTTGGGCGATCGTGTGGACCTGTCCGCCGAGGGTTGTCAGGATCGCGGTGAAGACGGTGATGAGGTTGAGGAAGACGCCCGCACCGGCCGCAGGCAGGACCGTCAGGGCCCGGTTCCACAGCAGGTAGGACAGCACTGACGGGAAGATGGCGATAAAGAGCAGTGATGCCAGCGCGTTGCCCGTCGAGGGAAGCGCCAGGCCGCCCGTGGCGAAGCGGACCGGGCCCAGAATGCCCACGACCACCGCTGCCTGGACCGCAGTCGCGGTAATGGGCGGAATCTTCGGTGCCAAGCGGCCGGTGATGGTATAAGCCGTCCAAACAATGATGGCGCCCACCATGAGTACCTCACCGGTGCCGAAACCGGTGTCCATCAAGCGCCCTACGTTCCCTCCGCTGATGACCACCAGGACGCCCGCCAGAGCCATCAGGACGCCCGCCACCGCCAGCGGGGTGAGCCGTTCGCGCAGGAAGACCGCGGCGGCCAGCGTGATCAGCGCCGGATTGAACGCGTTAATCAGCGATGCGTTGAACGCGTCCGTATGCTCCAGGGCCAAGTACAGGAGGAGGTTGTAGCCGAGCAGGCCGCAGACGCTCAACGCGAGCAGCCAGGGCCACGCGGCCAGCACGGACCGCCAGGACGGCCGCTCCACCACCTGGGCAATTACCAGCAGCGGCACCAGCGCAATGGCCCACCGCAGGAACACCAAGCTCAGGGGGTCGATGCTTTGGACCGCGCCGGCGCCCACCACGTAGTTGCCCGCCCAGAAGAGCGTGGCCCCGAGCAGGGAGAGGACTGCCACCACCCGACGGCGGCCCTGGCTGCCCTTCACCGGATCCTTTCCTGTCTTAACCGACTCCAAGTTACGGGGTCCTTTTCGGCTACGCCCGGCTGGGCTCAAGGCCAGCGTCGGCCGTTTCCACTGGTGAAGCTGTTAGGTGGCCGCGCCGGCCGGACCAGCGTTCAAAAAGGATGGTGGCAAACGGGAAGACCGCGGAAAGGCCAGCCAGGGCAGCCACCAGGAACGGCCAGCGCTGCAGGCGCCACAGCGTGAGCGCGGCGACCCCGTAGCCGATGAACAGCGCACCGTGGACAGGCCCGGCGATTTCGACACCAAGCTCCGTGGTGCCGGCAATCCACTTGAAGTACATTCCCACCAGAAGCGCGGCCCAGCTGCAAGCCTCGGCGATGGCGAGGATGCGGAAGATGCGGATCACGGATGTCCTGAGGCGCATGGTCTAAGTCCTGTCGTAGCTTGATTTCGGATGAGGCCCGGGCGCAAGAAAAAACGCCCCGGCGGCCGGCTGTGCCGGTACCGGGGCGTCCTCGTGGCTAGCGCCCGCGGTTGGGACGGGCCTTGTAGGGATCGATGCCCTTGGGAATGGGAAGCCTGTTGCCCATGGACGCGATGCGCTTGGACACGGTGCTGACTTCCAGTTTGGTCAGTTCGTTCTTCATCTTGCCCATCTGCTTGGCCACCTGGCTCAGCGGCACTTGCCCCTCGCCGCGCCCGGTTTGGATCGTGTGCACGGGAACGTTGGGGAGGATACGCGCCAAGCGCTTGCGCTCAGCATCGAGCAGCGGCTTCACCCGGTGGGTGGGGCCTTCGCTGACAAGGACGACGCCGGGACGGCCAACCGCACGAAACACGGCATCCTGCGTGCGCGGGTTGACAGCGACCGGCTGTTCCTCGGTGATCCAGCCCCTCCGGAGCGTTCCCAGGGCAGCGCCGGAGGCGCCGGGCTGGTTCTCGATCTGCGCGAACGCGGCACGTTCGGCGCGCCGGGACAGGATGAAGGTTGCGGCCAGCAGGCCGAGCGGAATGCCGATGATCAGGCCGGTGATCCAGTTGTCCAGCCAGAAGCCCACCAGGAAGCTCACAGCCACAACGCCCAGGAAGACCAGGAGCATCAGCCACGGAACCATGGGGTCGTGGCGGCGGGTCATGGTGAAGACCTCGCCGATCTGCTTGAGCCTGCTGGGCTTCTTGGCCTTTGCTTCCTTCGGCTTGCGCGTGAACATGCTGCGCTTCACCGCGCTTGAGCCCGCGGAGGAGGAGTTGCTGGAGTCAGGGGATTTCGCCATAGTGCCTCAATTCTACGTGACTTAAACGCAAGGGCCGGACGCTGGAATCTTCCAGCGTCCGGCCCTTGGCCAGTTCAAGAAACCGAGGTCAGGAGTGGGCGGCCAGGAGGGTGGCGGCTTCCTGGCGGGTGGTGCCGGAGTCCTGGATGCCGTCGGCGATGTGGGCGAGTTCGGCGGGGATGTCGCGGCCTTTTTTGCGCATGGCGGTGGCCCAGAGGCGGCCGGCGCGGTAGGAGGAGCGGACCAGGGGGCCGGACATGACGCCGAGGAAGCCGATTTCTTCGGCTTCGTGCTGGAGGTCGACGAATTCCTGGGGTTTGACCCAGCGGTCCACGGGCAGGTGCCGTTCGGAGGGGCGCAGGTACTGGGTGATGGTGATCAGGTCGCACCCTGCTGCGTGGAGGTCGCGGAGGGCTTCGGAGATTTCCTCGCGGGTTTCGCCCATGCCCAGGATGAGGTTGGATTTGGTGACCATCCCATGGGCCCGGCCCTGGGTGATGACGTCCAGGGAGCGGTCGTAGCGGAACGCGGGCCGGATGCGCTTGAAGATCCGGGGCACGGTTTCGACGTTGTGGGCGAAGACTTCGGGTTTGGAGTCGCAGATCGCTTTGATGTGCTCGGGGTTGCCCGAGAAGTCCGGGATGAGCAGTTCGACGCCGGTGCCGGGGTTCAGTTCGTGGATCTTGCGGACGGTTTCGGCGTAGAGCCACACGCCTTCGTCTTCGAGGTCGTCGCGGGCGACGCCGGTGACGGTGGCGTAGCGGAGCTGCATGGACTGGACGGAGCGGGCCACCTTGGTGGGTTCGAACCGGTCCAGGGGTGAGGGTTTGCCGGTGTCGATCTGGCAGAAGTCGCAGCGGCGGGTGCATTCGGAGCCGCCGATCAGGAAGGTGGCTTCCTTGTCTTCCCAGCATTCGAAGATGTTGGGGCAGCCGGCTTCCTCGCAGACGGTGTGCAGGCCTTCCTTTTTCACCAGGTTCTTCAGCCCGACGAACTCCGGGCCCATTTGGACCTTGGCCTTGATCCATTCCGGTTTGCGCTCCACCGGGACCGCAGCATTGCGCTGCTCGATCCGCAGCATCTTCCGGCCTTCAGGTGCCAATGTCACAGTAGAGCTCCTTCAGGGCTCGAAACCAATGCTTCTTCATGTTTGCGGAATTCCGCTACGAACCGGTCCACGATGTCCGCCGGCGTGATCTCCCGCCCCGTTTCCAGGGACATGGTGGTCACCCCGGCGTCGGTGATGCCGCAGGCAATGATCTGACCGTAGGGTGCCAGGTCGTTGCTGCAGTTGATCGCCACGCCGTGCATGGTGACGCCGTTGAGCACGCGGATGCCGATGGCCGCGATCTTGCGGTCCGGGCCCTTGGCATCTGCCTTAATCCACACGCCGGCCCGCCCCTTGATGCGCTCTGCCTTGATGCCGTAATCCGCCAGGACGGTGATCATGATTTCTTCCAGGCGCTCCACATAATCCCGGATGCCGGAGCGGTTCTTCAGCTTCAGGATGGGGTAAGCGATCAATTGTCCCGGCCCATGCCAGGTGAGCTTGCCGCCGCGGTCCACCGGAACCACCGGTGTGCCGTCAAACGGGCGCTCATGGTCCTCTGTCAGCTTGCCGGCCGTGTAGACGGCGGCGTGCTCCAAAAGCAGGACTGTGCTGGGGGCAACTCCGGCGACAACTTTGTCATGGAGTTCGCGCTGGGCATCCCAGCCTTCCATGTAATCAACAAAGTTGGGGGCAAGACCCAGCTGTGAAAACTCAAGAGTCATGGCATCCAGCTTAGACCCCGCAGCCGGGCTGGCCCGGTTTAGTGTCCAAGCTCACCGCCGTCCCCATTGTGACTGCTGCAATCGAGGCTGTGGATAACTTCTGCAGCCGGGCCGGGATTCGGCTAGACATGGACCATGGACGATGCACAGGCACCTGAGGTCCCCGGTTACGACGTCGGCCGGCTCCTGGGACGGGGCGGCAGCGCAGACGTGTGGCTGGCCAGGGAACGGCGGACCGGCAGGGATGTAGCGCTCAAGTACTTCCGGACCGCCGGCAGCAGGACGAGGGGCAGCGCTGCCATCACCGAGGAGGAAATGCGGCGGGAGATCCGGATCCTTTCGGTCCTGGACCACCAGCACCTGATCAGCGCCCATGACGCCGTGCGCATTGGCGATGCGGGCGGCGGCACGGCGCTGACCATGGACTACGCTGCCGGAGGCTCCCTGGCGCGGCTGGTCGCGGCCCGTGGCAGGCTCACCGTGGGCGAGACCGTCACCGTCCTGACGCCCATCGCACAGGCCCTGGGCTACCTTCACGGCAAGGGGTTTACCCACTCCGATGTCTCCCCAGGGAACGTACTGTTTACCGGGCAGGGCAAACCCATGCTGTCGGACCTGGGCTTTGCCCGGATGCTCGGGGATCCTGCCAGTCCGGAGACTGCAGGGACGGCCGGCTTCCTTGATCCGTCCCCGGTCGATGCCGTCCGCGCCGGACTGCAGCCTGAACGCGACGTCTACTCCGCTGCCGCGCTTGGCTGGTTCTGCCTGACAGGTGCTGCACCCGGCCGTACTGCTGACCGCCCGCCGCTGTCCCTCCTGGTTCCCGGCGTCCCCAAGGAGCTCGCGGCAGCCCTGGAAGCAGGACTGAACGAGGACCGGCGGCTGCGCCCCAATGCAGTGGCACTGGCTACGGCTGTGTACCGCAGTGCAGATCCGGAGCCGGTGGACCTCTCCGATGCCGTACACCCCACAGTCCTGCCTGAGCTGCTGACGCGGCGGCGCATTGCCCCTGGTACAAAGGGCGGCGGTATCCGGACCAAACTGCAGGCTTTGCGCCGCCGCATCGCGACGTCCCCTTGGAGCGCCTTGTCCTTTACCCTGTCATCCGGCATGCCGCCCGCGGGCCGGTCCAAACGCCAGCCCATGGGCCAGCAACTGCCGCCTGTCGATAAGAAAGCCGCGCTTGTGCCGCAGGGGAAACATGCTGGAAGACCCGTCGCCGTCCCCCACGGGAAACACGCCGACGGGCACGTAACCGGGCGGAGGACCCGGGCCAGGACTCTGGTACGTGCCCTCCTGCCGGCTATCGCCGCAGCGGCTGCCGGACTGTGGTGGCTGTCAGCCGTCGGACAGCCGCCGTGGTCAGAAACTGCCGCAACGGGTTCGCTGCCGGCAGCTGCGCGCCCGACCGAAACCGCTTCGGACGGAGGAACAGGAGCCGCCGCGCCGGTTGATCGCGCCAGGCAGGAGGCCCTTGCGGCTGATCCCGCCGTTGCTGTGGAGGGCCTGGCGGCGCTGCGGGACCACGCATTCAGCAGCGGCCGGCTTGAGCTGCTGGCGGACGTGAACGCGCCAGACTCCGCGGCAGCTGCAGCCGATGAGCGCATCGCCTCGCAGCTCCGCCCCACCGGGCACCGCCTGGCCGGCTTCACCACCACACTCGCCGAGGTGGCAACGGAAGGCGGTGCCACCCGGGACCATGCCGTCGTCCGGCTGGTGTCCGCCACCTCCGGCTACAGCACGGTCAACGCGGAGAACAGTGTGCTTGCCACCGGGGAACCCAGCCGGCCGCAGCCCCTTCGGTTGGTCCTGGTCTCCGTGGACGGCCAGTGGCGCGTCAGCGAGATCCTTGCCGGGCAGTGATTCTTGCCGGGCAGTGATTCCTGCCGGACGGCGCATCTTCCGGCGGAAGGCCGCCACCCTCCAACCGGGGTCAGTTCAGCTAGGCCCGGCCGTCCTTGGCCGTCACCCAGCGTGCCGCCTCCTCCAGGCTCCCGTGCTGCCACCGGAAACCGGCGGATGACAGCGCTGCCGGCTCCATCCGCTGGCTGAACAGCAGGAGCTCCTCGCCCAGGCCCGGCATCACTGTGCGCAGCACAGGCGCCGGAACGCGCAACACGGCAGGCCGGTGCAGGGCGCGGGCCAGGGCCGCGACAATCGTGTTGACGTCAGCCTGCTCAGGTGCGGTCACGTTGACCGGACCGGAGACCGTGGAGTCGAGGAGGAAGAGGAAGGCAGCCGAAACATCCGGAAGGGTGACCCAAGGCCAGAACTGGCGTCCGTTGCCAAAGGGCCCGCCAACGCCCAGCCGCAGCAGTGGCAGCAGCTTGCCAAGCGCTCCGCCCGAACGGCTGAAGACCACCCCCGTGCGTGCCAGCACCACGCGCACACCTGCCGGCGCCGACAACGCCGCCTGCTCCCACTCGACGCAGATCTGCGCCAAGGTGCCGGAACGTGCAGGTGCGTCCTCGCGCAGGACCGTATTGCCGGCGTCGCCATAGTAACCAGACGCCGACTGGCTGATGAAGGTTTTCGGCGGCGTATCCATGCGCGCCATGGCCTGCACCAAGGTCCTGGTGGGGCCCAACCGGGAGCTGAACAGCTCCTCCACCCGCTTCCGCGTCCAGGGCCTGTCGCCGATGCCGGCGCCGGAAAGGTTGACCACGGCGTCGGCGCCGGCCAGTGACGAGGGGTCGAGGACGCCCGCCGCTGGATCCCAGCGGACTTCGCTTGCGCCGGCAGGTGGCCGCCGGACCAGGGTCACCACGGAGTGGCCTGCATCGCGAAAGGCTGCGGACATGGAGGTGCCGATGAGCCCGGAGGCGCCGGCCATGACAATGTGCATGGTCCATCACACCACGCCAGCGCGGGTTGTGTACCTCCCGCGGGGCAGGGGAGGGGTTGACTATGATCGAACGATGACCTCTTCGAGCTACTTCCGTTTCCCGCATTTGCACGGCGATCTGGTCACTTTCGTGGCCGAGGACGACGTGTGGATTGCGCCCCTGGACGGCGGCCGTGCCTGGCGCGTCTCGTCGCTCCAGCTGCCTGCCCGCAACCCGCGATTCACCCCCGACGGCAAGCGGCTGGTGTGGACCGTGGTGCAGGGAACGGCTCCGGAGGTGGTGTCAGCAGAGGTCGACGGCGGCGGGTACAGGCAGCTCACGTACTTTGGCCACAGCACTACAAAGGTCAAGGGATTCACCGCCGGGGGCGCCGTGGTGGTCACCAGCGCCTTCCGCCAGGCTGAAAGCCGGCACACCCACGCCTACAGCGTTCCGCTTGAAGGCGGCTGGGCGCAGGAACTTCCCTATGGCCCGGTGGAGTCAGTGGCGTATGGACCCGAAGTAGGCGATGAACGCCCCGTGGTGCTGGCGAGCGTGCTGTCCCGGGAACCGGCGTGGTGGAAGCGGTACCGCGGCGGCACGGCCGGGAAGCTGTGGATCGACCGCGACGGCAACGGTGAGTTCGAGCGCCTCCTTCCCGACCTTGACGGCAACCTCACCGACCCCCTCTGGGTGGACGGCCGGATCGCCTTCCTGTCCGATCACGAAGGCTACGGCAATCTGTACTCGGTGCTTCCCGACGGAAAAGACCTGCGCCGGCACACCGACCACCAGGACTTCTACGTCCGGCACGCCGCCACCGACGGCAAACGCGTCATCTTCGAGTCCGCCGGTGAACTCTGGGTACTCCCGGACCTCGGCTCGGAGGCGGAAAAGCTGGATATCACCCTCGGCTCGGCCTCGCAGACCAGGCGTCCTGCCCTTCTCGACGCCGTCAAGCACCTGGGCGCCGTTGCCCCGGACACAACAGGGGCCGCCAGCGCGGTGGAATCGCACGGGACCATTTCCTGGCTGCGGCACAAGGATGGGCCGTCCCGGATCGTCGAGGCAACGCCCGGAGTGCGGGGCCGCTTGCCCAGGCCCCTCGGCGACGGCCGGATCGCCTACATCGCCGATCACGGCGGTGTTGAAGCCATCCACATCAAGGACATCGCAGCGCCCGTGCCGCACACCGCTGCCCAGGTGGCGGCAGGGAGCGGCAAGTCCGGCGCTCCAGCCGTAGCCCCCGATTCCCCGGACGCGGAAAAGCAGGACATCCAGGGGCTGGAAACGGTCAGCCTGCCCCAGCCCGTTCCTGCAGCCGGGGCTGCGGTGCTGGCGGGAAGTGCAGCACACGCTCCGGCAGACGACGAGCAGCAGGCCGACGTTGCGCCACAGGATACGGCCACCGCCGCGGAGGCCCTGCCGCCCGCAGTAGAGGCAGGCATCACTGTTCCCACGCCCTCGCGCGCCAGTTCCCTCGAACCCAGCCCGGATGGCCGGTGGATTGCCCTTGGGACCTCCTTCGGCGACGTGCACGTCCTGGACACCCGCAGCGGCCACCTCAGCCCGGTGGCCAGCATCGGTGAAGGCAGTATTTCCGAATTGGCATGGTCTGCGGACTCCCGCTGGCTGGCGTGGTCCGAGCCCGTCACGTCCTTTGGCTCGCGCAGCCGGCTTCGGCTGGCCACTGTGGAGCGGCTCGACGCCGACCCCGTGGACGTCACCGACGGCCGCTTCCGCGATGCCTCACCGGCCTTCACTCCAGACGGCAAGTTCCTCGCCTTCCTGTCCAACCGCAGCTTCGACCCCGTGTACGACGGGCATTCGTTCGACCTCTCCTTCCCCAGCCCCATCAAGCCGTACCTGGTGGCACTCGCCGCTGACACGCCGTCGCCCTTCGGTCCATCGGTTGACCCCGCCGGCGGGGAGCCGGAAGCGGACGCGGAGGGCACGGACGAGGGCGAGGCAGGGGAGAAGGACACTCCTGGCGTCCGAGTGGATGCGGAGGGCCTGGCGCACCGCGTCATCGGAGTTCCGGTTCCGCAGGGCAACTACAGCTCGCTGGCGGCCGTCGACGGCGCACTCCTCTGGCTCGATTCCGTCCTGGCAGGTGTGACCGGCGACGGAAAGGCCAGCCAGGAGGACAAGGACGCCCGCCCAGGCCTGGTCCGCTACGACATCGTCCGGCGGAAGCAGACCACGCTGGTCGATGCAGTGGACAGCTACCGGCTGACCGGTGACCGCAGCAAGGTGGTGCTGGTTTCCGACAAGCAGGTGACCGTGGTGCCTTCGGACGCCAAGGCGGACGAGGAATCGGGCAAGCTGGTCAAGGTTGACCTGGGCCGGATCCGCGTCCTGCTGGACCCGCTCAGCGTCTGGGGCCAGGCATTCGACGAAGCCTGGCGGCTGCAGCGCGACTTCTTCTGGACCGAAGACATGGCCGGGCAGGACTGGGATTCCATCCACGCCCGTTACCGCCCCATCGTGGAACGGCTGGGTTCGCATGACGACCTGGTGGACCTGCTGTGGGAACTGCACGGCGAACTGGGGACGTCCCACGCCTACGTTCGTCCGGCCGCCGTCACCGAACGCGGCAGCCGTGGACAGGGCCGCCTCGGTGCCGACCTCGCGCACACGGCCAAGGGCTGGGAAATCACCCGGATCCTGGCCGGCGAGTCCTCCGATCCGCTGGCTACCTCCCCGTTGACCAGGCCCGGTGTAGGCGCCAAAGCGGGGGACATCCTGCTGGCGATTGACGGTGTCCCGCTGTCCGAAAGCACCACCCCGGCCATGCAGCTGGTGGGAGCGGCAGGCCGCGCGGTGGAGCTGACCCTCCTCAACGGTTCCGGGCACGGTGCTGCCGAAGGCACCCAACGCCGGGTCGCCGTCGTGCCTGTCAAGGATGAAGAGCGCCTCCGCTACCAGGAATGGGTCGCCGGCAACCGGCGGACCGTCCGTGAAGCCTCCAACGGAACCTTTGGCTACCTGCACATCCCGGACATGATGGCCAACGGCTGGGCGCAACTGCACCGTGACCTCGACACGGAAACAGCATTGGACGGCCTCATCGTGGACGTACGCCGCAACCGTGGCGGTCACACCTCGCAGCTCGTCGCGGAACTGATCGGCCGCAAGGTGACCGGGTGGAGCATGCCGCGCGGGGAGAAGCCGCGCACGTACCCGCACCACGCGCCGAGGGGGCCGGTGATCATCCTGGCTGACGAGTTTGCCGGATCCGACGGCGACATCATCACCCAGGTGTCAAAGCTCAGGGGCATCGGGCCGGTCATCGGCACGCGCACCTGGGGCGGTGTGGTGGGCATCGACAACCGGTTTGCGCTGGCGGACGGCACCGGAGTCACCCAGCCCCGCTATGCCAACTGGTTCAGCGGCGGCGTTGGCTGGAGCGTGGAGAACTACGGCGTTGACCCCGACATCGAAGTGACCTACCCGCCGCACGCCTACGCGGCCGGTCGCGATCCCCAGCTGGAAAACGGCATCGGGGCGCTCAAGGAGATGATCCAGGAGCTGCCCACGGACCGGCCGCCGGCCCGCTCCGGCTACCGCAAGCTGTTGCCTGCGCCGCTGCCGGCCCGCCCGCAGGGACGCTAGGAACAACAAAAAGGCCCTGTCCTTCCGGTTTCCCGGAAGGACAGGGCCTTCGCGTTATGCAGGGCCGGTGGGCCCGGGACTGCTAGGACTGCAGCGTGGCGTCGAGGGTGATCTCGATGCCGGCCAGGGCCTGGGATACGGGGCAGCCCTTCTTGGCGGCCTCGGCAATGCGCTGGAACTCGTCCTGCGAGATGCCGGGGATGCGGGCGTTGAGGGTGAGGTGGCTGCCGGTGATGCCGGTGCCCGGCTGGAAACCAACCTCCGACTTGGTGTTGACCTCCTCGGGCGTGAAGCCGGCCTGGCTCAGTTCGTGGCTGAAGGCCATGGAGAAGCAGGCTGAATGGGCTGCGGCGATGAGCTCTTCCGGGCTGGTCTTGCCGCCGGCAGCTTCGGTGCGGGCCTTCCACGTGACATCGAAGGTGCCCAGGCCCGAGCTGTCCAGGGTGGTGTTGCCCGAGCCCTCGGTCAGGCTTCCGGTCCATACAGTGTGGGCGTTGCGTGTTGTAGCCATGTCTCTCCTCAACGTCGGTTCGATCCGGGGCCGGCAGCCGCTGCCGGCCCCACCGTTTCCCATCCTAGGGACCAGCCACCCCCGGTGCACGGGTTGTCCGCTCTCAGAGGATTATGACCGGCTCCCCGTCATGGGCTTACTGCCAGATGGTGGCAATGGCGATGTTAAGCAGCGCCAGGCCACCGACGCCGTGCGCGAGTCCGGTGGAGACGGGCTGCCCGTTCTTGACCTTGCGTGAGCCGATGACCGCCAGGACTGCCACCACGATGGCGATGACGAACTTGATGCCCAGCTTGGCGTAGTTCGGATTGGAGTCCGGCAGGAACGGGAGGATGCCCATCATGGCGATGCCGGTGAGCAGCTGCAGGAAGGCGCCGTCACGCTGGCGCGGATGCACGGTGGGGGTCCGCATCGTGGCAATCCAGTAGCCCACGATCATGGCGGCCCCGACGACGTGCAGGAAGACCAGGATGTTGAAGAGAATGTTCATGGCTCCAGCTTAGCCAGTCATTTCTACCGCCTGTAGCAAAGCCACGCGGTTCCCGGACCGCGGCGGGCTGGCGGGAGTTTGGGTTAAACCACGACGACGGCCCCGGCTGCGGGAGGTTTCCCACCCGCGCCGGCGCCGCCGTCGTTGGACCCTTTGTTGGTTACAGTCCCAGGTCCGCTTCGAACGCGCCTTCCTCCAGGCGTGCCTTCAGGGTCTGGAGGAACCGGCCTGCATCGGCGCCGTCCACCAGGCGGTGGTCGTACGTCAGGGACAGGTACATCATGGAGCGGATGGCGATCGAGTCATCGCCGTTTTCGTCAGCAACCACCACGGGGCGCTTGACGATGGCGCCGGTGCCCAGGATGCCGACCTGCGGCTGGTTGATGATCGGGGTATCGAACAGCGCTCCAACCGAACCGATGTTGGTGATGCTGAACGTGCCGCCGGACAGTTCATCCGGACCGATCTTGCCGTCGCGGGTGCGGGAAGCAACGTCGGCGATCTTGCCGGCCAGGCCGGCGAGGTTCAGGTTTCCGGCGTCCGCGATGACCGGAACCAGGAGGCCCTTGTCCGTGTCGACGGCGATCGCCAGGTGCTCGGCGTTGTGGTAGGTGATCTCCTGCTTTTCCTCGTCGTAGGCAGCGTTGAGCTTGGGGTGCTGCTTGAGGGCCTCGGCAACTGCCTTGGCGATGAAGGGCAGGAAGGTCAGCTTGGTGCCGTTCTGGGCCTGGAACGAGTTCTTGGCGCGGGCACGAAGCTTGGCGACCTTGGTCATGTCCACTTCGTGGACCTGGGTCAGCTGGGTGGAGATTTCCAGCGACTCGCGCATGCGCCGGGCGATGACCTGGCGGATGCGGGGAGCCTTCTGGGTGGTGCCGCGCAGCGACGAGGCTGCACCGGCTGCAGCCGGGGCGGACGCGGCGGGGGCTGCTGCCGGAGCAGCGGCGGGAGCGGGGGCAGCCTTGGCCTCGGCGGCGGCGATGACATCCTGCTTGCGGATGCGGCCGCCAACACCGGTGCCGGAGAGGCTGGAGATGTCCACGCCGTGCTGGTTGGCAAGCTTGCGGACCAAGGGGGTGACGTAGCCGGACTCGGATCCGCCGGCCGGAGCTGCTTCCTGGGCTGGCGGAGCAGCGGGAGCCTGGGCGGCGGGAGCCGGGGCAGCCTGCGGTGCAGCCTGCTCGGGGGCCTGCTGGGCAGGAACAGCCTGGGCGGGAGCGGTCTGCGCGGGAGCGGACTCTGCCGGTGCGGGCTTGGGGGCTTCCTGCTGGGGAGCGGCGGGTGCAGCCTCCGGAGCCGCGGCAGCGGGAGCGCCCGAGCCGATGACGGCGAGTACGGAGCCCACCTCGGCCGTTTCGTCCTCGTTGACACGGATTTCCTGCAGGGTGCCGGCAACGGGGGAGGGGATCTCGGTGTCCACCTTGTCGGTGGAGACTTCGAGCAGCGGCTCGTCAACGTCGACGGAATCGCCAATGGCCTTCAGCCAGCGGGTCACGGTGCCTTCGGTGACGCTTTCGCCGAGTGCGGGGAGGGTGACCTCGTGGCTTTCGCCGCCGCCTGCAGCGGGTGCTTCCTGGGCGGGTGCCTCCTGCGCGGGGGCTGCTTCGGCGGGTGCTTCCTGTGCGGGAGCAGCTGCAGGTGCCTCTTCGGCGGGGGCAGCCGCGGGAGCTTCAGCGGGTGCGGAACCGCCGCCGGAGCCGTCACCGATGCGCACCAGCGGCGCACCTACCTCGGCGGTCTCATCTTCAGCGACCAGGATTTCTTCAATCACGCCAGCTACAGGAGAGGGGATTTCAGTGTCTACTTTGTCGGTGGAGACTTCGAGCAGCGGCTCGTCCACCTCTACCCGGTCACCTACCTGCTTGAGCCAGCGGGTGACGGTTCCTTCGGTGACACTCTCACCGAGGGCGGGCAAGTTAACGGATTCAGACATGTCGTCCCCGTTCTCCTTATTGATCTTTAGTGCGAATGGTTGCTGCCTTGTTGGAAGCCTAGTGCACCCGGTCTGCGCGACCGGGTGCACCGGGCCTGGTAATGCTGGCGAAAATCAGCCGTGGAGCGGCTTGCCGGCCAGCGCCAGGTGGGCTTCGCCGAGGGCTTCGTTCTGGGTGGGGTGGGCGTGCACCAGCTGTGCCACATCCTCCGGGTAGGCTTCCCAGTTCACGATCAGCTGGGCCTCGCCCACCTGCTCGCCCATGCGGGCACCGATCATGTGGACGCCCACCACGGGGCCGTCCTTCTGGCGGACCAGCTTGATCAGGCCCGAGGTGCCAAGGATGGAGCTCTTGCCGTTGCCGGCCAGGTTGTATTCCTGGGTCTGCACCTGGTCCTCGCCGAACTTTTCCTTCGCAGCCTTCTCGGTGTAGCCGACGGTGGCGATCTCGGGTTCGGAGTAGGTGACCTTGGGGATGTTGATGTCCTCGACCACCACGGGCTTCAGGCCGGCGATCTCCTCGGCCACGAAGATGCCCTGCTGGTAGCCGCGGTGGGCCAGCTGCACGCCGGGGACGATGTCACCGACGGCATAGATGTTGCCCACGCCGGTGTGCAGTCGCTCGTTGGTGATGACGAAGCCGCGGTCGATGGTGACGCCGGCTTCCTCGTAGCCCAGGTTGGCCGTGACGGGGCCACGGCCGACGGCGACCAGCAGCAGGTCCGCTTCGAAGGTCTTGCCGTCCACCAGGGTGACTTTGACGCCGTCGTCATTCTGCTCGACGCCCTGGAAGAAGACGCCGGTGGAGAACTTGATGCCGCGCTTCTTGAAGGCACGCTCGAAGTTCTTGACGATCGTGGCGTCCTCGTTGGGAACGAGGGAGGGCAGGCCTTCGACGATGGTCACGTCCACGCCGAACGACTTCCACACCGAGGCGAACTCGACGCCGATGACGCCGCCGCCCAGGATGATGGCGCTCTTCGGAATGAAGTCCATGGTGAGGGCCTGGTCGGAGGTGATGACCTTGCCGCCGATTTCCAGGCCGGGAAGGGTGCGCGAGTAGGAGCCGGTGGCCAGGACGATGTTCTTGCCCTTGTAGGCGGTGCCGTTCACCACGATGGTGTCGGTGCCCTGCAGCTTGCCTTCACCCTCGATGACGGTGATGGCCTTCTTGGACTTGATCAGGCCCTGCAGGCCCTTGTACTTGCCGGCGATGATGCCGTCCTTGTACGCGTTGACGGCGTTGATATCGATGCCGTCGAGGGTGACGTTCACGCCGTACTTGGCGGAGTCACGGGCGTGGTCGGCCAGCTCTGCGGAGTGCAGCAGGGCCTTGGTGGGGATGCAGCCGTTGTGGAGGCAGGTGCCGCCCAGCTTGGCCTTCTCCACGAGGCCGACGGTGAGGCCGAGCTGTACCGCACGCAGCGCTGCAGCGTATCCGCCGCTGCCGCCACCGAGTACCAGGATGTCGAATTCTTGCGCAGTTGCCTGATCGGCCACTTAAACGCTCCCTCGCGTGAACGATGACGCGATCAGCGCGCATCATCTGGTCTTGGAACTTGCACTGCCGTGATTATGTCAGCAGGGCAACTCTCTTGCATTTGTGACTACCGTGGTTCACCTTAGCGAACCACCTATCCATGCTCCACCTTGGCACTGCGTTTGTGGAGCGCTTGTGTCCAGTGTCACGCGGCCCTGTGGCACAGGAATCACCTGCGCCGCAGGGCCGCGTGGCAGTGGCTGTAACTGCCCAGGGGCACCTAGGAGGCGGCCAGGATGTCCTCCACGTAGGCAACCAGGGTACGGACGGTGCAGCCGGTGCCCTGCTTGTGCGTGTAGCCGTACGGGCTGCCATTATTAAAGGAAGGTCCTGCAATATCGATGTGCGCCCAGGGGATCTGTTCGCCTGCCTTGTCCTTACCCACGAACTCGCGCAGGAACACGGCGGCGGTCATCATTCCGCCGTGGCGTTCGCCGATGTTGGCCAGGTCGGCCACCTGGGAGTCCAGGGTGGGTCGCAGTTCCTCCGGCAGGGGCATGGGCCAGACCAGCTCGCCTGCACGGTCCGCCGCCGCCTTGAGCGCGCCCGTGACGCTGTCCGAGCCCATGACGCCGGCGGTGCGGTTGCCGAGGGCGATCAGCTGCGCGCCGGTGAGGGTTGCGACGTCGATGATGGCGTCCGGGTATTCGCGGCTCGCGGCGACAATGCCGTCCGCCATGACCAGGCGGCCCTCGGCGTCGGTATTGAGGACCTCCACCGTCTTGCCACCGAACATGGTCAGGACGTCGGCAGGACGTGAGGCGCCGCCGCCGGGCATGTTTTCTGCGATGCAGAGCCAGGCGGTCGCTTTAACGGGCAGGCCCAGGCCGGCGATGGCCAGGACAGTGTTAAGTACGACGGCGGCACCGGCCATGTCGCTCTTCATGTCGCCCATGTTGAGGGCCGGCTTAAGGGAGATTCCGCCGGTGTCGAACGTGATCCCCTTGCCCACGAGGGCGACCTTGGCAGTGGCCTTGGCGGGGGAGTATTCGACCTTGACCAGCCGCGGCTGGCGCGTGGATCCCTTGCCCACGCCCATAATGCCGCCGAAACCTTCCTTCTCGAGGCGCTTCTCGTCCCAGACCGTGACTTTGACGGGCAGTCCCTTGGCCAGGTCCTTGGCGGCCTCGGCGAACGATTCGGGGTATAGGTGGCTCGGCGGGGTGTTGACCAGGGACCGGGTGGCGTTAACAGCCTTGGCCACCAGGCCGGCCCGCTTCAGCGCCGCCTCCAGCTCCGGGGTGCCGGCCAGTTCGGTGAAGATGACGGCATTGCGCACCGGGTCCTTAAGTCCGTCGGAGGAAGACCGGAACTCGGTGAAGGAGTAGGCGCCCAGCGCGGCGCCCTCGGCGACGGCCGTGACGTCCTGCACCGTCGCCGTCGGGAATGCCAAAGTGACCGTGGGCAGGCCGGCCAGCTGCCGGACGGCCGATCCTGCTGCCCGGCGGAGCGACTCGCCCGTGAGCGGTCCGGTGGCGGGAACCTTGCCGACGCCGGCCAGGACCAGGATGCCTGCCCCGGTTTCGGGCAGGCCCGGCAGGCGGACCAGCTGGTCCGCGGCGCCGGTGACACCCAGCGCCTTGAGTGAGTCCCCGAGGGCCTCCGCGGACTTCGCCGTCAGGGGATTCTCCAACAGGACGGGGCCGTCGGTTCCCTGGCCCACCCCGATGACCACTGCATCACTGGGGTTCTTCTTAAGGTCCCGCGCGACGGTACTAAGGTTGACTTCAGTATTCTTGACCACAGGGATGAGTCCTCAATTCTCGAAACGTTCGGGCAGGGATGCATGTTGGGCGCTCTGCCATGGTGGCCCGGATCCGGCCGTTCTGGACGGTTCACGGGTGCGTGCAAGCCCGCCTGGCAGGCCAGTTCCGATCGTAGCCCTTCCCCGGCACCGCGGGAGAATTTCCTGAGAGGTGCGCCACACCGGCCGATGGAATGCCGGGTGTCACTGCAGCGTTATGAATTATGTCCACCCGCACCCCTGAAAGGAACATGCCGTGCTTGAACGGATTTCCGGCTCCCTGCTGGACCCCGACGCGCTTTATGCCAGCAACATCGAGCTGTTCCACAGCCCGGAACTCCAGGGGCTGAACCTGGTGATGGGATTCACCGGATTTGCCGATGCCGGCCACGTGGTGAAGCAGATCAATGCCGAGCTGCTGGACTCCCTCGACGCCCAGCCCGTTGCGGTCTTCGATGCCGACCAGCTGATCGACTACAGGTCACGGCGCCCGCACCTGAGCTTCGTCGAGGACCACATCCAGGACTACCAGGAGCCCCGGCTGGCCCTTTACCGGCTGGTGGACGGACTGGGAAAGCCGTTCCTGCTCCTGGCCGGCTTCGAGCCCGACCTGCAGTGGGAACGCTTCGCCCGCGCCGTCGTAAACATCGTGGAGAAGCTGGACGTCAACCTCGTCACCTGGATCCACTCCATCCCCATGCCCGTGCCACATACCCGCCCCGTGGGGGTGACGGTGCACGGGAACCGGCCCGAACTCATCGAGGGCATCTCAGTGTGGAAGCCCACCGTTGAAGTTCCCGCCGCCGTCGGCCACATCCTGGAGCTGCGGCTGGTGGAAGCCGGACGCAACGTCGCCGGTTACGTCATCCACGTGCCCCACTACCTTGCCGAGGCCGAGTACCCCACTGCCGCCGTCGCCGGTCTGGAGTACCTGGGCGCCGCCACGTCCCTGATGCTGCCCACTGACCGGCTCCGCGAATCGGGCCGCGAAGTGAGCCGCCAGATCGCCGAGCAGATCGAAGCGTCGGAGGAAGTCCAGCAGGTGGTGTCCCGCCTCGAAACCCGGTACGACGAAAAATCGGACGGCATCGTGCGCCGGTCGCTTTTGGCCAACGAGAACGACGAGCTGCCCGACGCCGACGACCTCGGCGCCGCCGTGGAGGCCTACCTGGCCAGGGAGAACCCGGGGCAGTAGCGCTGGTCACAACTTCCGGGAAAGCGGCGTCCCGCCGGGCATAATGTAGTGGTGACTGCACCCCGCGCCTGGCTTATCTGGACCATTGGAATTTTCGGGTACCTGGTGGCCGTGGCGCAGCGGACCTCGTTCGGCGTGGTGGGCCTTGAAGCCACGGAGCGCTTCCACGCCACGGCGTCCGCCATCTCCTTTTTCACTGTCCTGCAGCTGCTGGTCTACGCCGGGCTCCAGATTCCCGTGGGCCTGTTGGTGGACCGGCTTGGTTCGCGGGTGATGATTGCCGGCGGTGCGGTCCTGATGGGGCTGGGACAGCTGCAGCTGGCGTTTGCGGACAGTATTCCCGGGGGAGTCCTGGGCCGTGTCCTGGTGGGTGCCGGCGATGCAATGACGTTCATCTCCGTCATCCGGCTGATCCCGCTGTGGTTCGCCCCCGCCCGCGTCCCGCTCGTGACCCAGCTCACCGGTATGTCCGGCCAGCTGGGACAGCTGTTCAGTGTCCTGCCCTTCGCCATGGTCCTGCACCTGTCCGGCTGGACCCCCGCTTTCCTGATGCTGGCAGGGATGTCCGCGCTCGCCGTCGTACTGGTGGTCCTGCTGCTCCAGGACGCTCCCCCTGGCACCGAGCGGCCGCAGGCCCGCCAGGGGCTCCGGGCAACGGGGGCATCGCTGGCCCGGGCCTGGCGGCAGCCCGGCACGCGGCTGGGGATGTGGAGCCATTTCACCATCCAGTTCAGCGGCACCGTTTTTGCCATGACCTGGGGCTACCCGTTCCTGATTTCCGGGCAGGGCCTGGACGCAGGCACTGTTGCCGCCCTGATGGCGCTCTATGTCGCCGCGGCCATGGCGGCGGGCCCCTTCATCGGACGTTTCGTCTCGCGCCACCCACTGCGCCGCTCCACCATGGTGCTGCTGATTGCCGGCGCCACCGCAGTGGCCTGGGCTGCGGTACTGATCCTGCCCGGGCGGGCTCCGCTGTGGCTGCTGGCGGGACTGGTGGTGGTGCTTGCCATCGGCGGCCCCGGTTCGATGATCGGCTTCGATTTCGCCCGGACGTTTAATCCGGCACACCGGATCGGCACCGCCACCGGGATCGTGAACGTTGGCGGCTTCATTGCTGCCCTGGTGTCCATCTTCCTTATCGGCCTGGTGCTGGACCTCCTCTACGCCACCGGATTCTCGCAGGGGGTGCTGTACGGTTTGGATCCCTTCCGGCTGGCCCTGAGCGTCCAGTTCCTGCTCCTGGCCCTGGGCGCCGCCGCCATCGTGGCCTCGCGGCGGAAGGTGCGCCGGCAGATGGCCGCCCAGGGGATTGTGGTGCCGCCGCTGCGCAGTGCCCTGGCCCGGCAGCGCCGGGAAAGCCTGGCGCGCCGCCGCCAGCCAGTGCGCAGCGACGACTGAGGCATGCCTGTTCCTTCCTCTGCCACTGTTCCTCCACCGGACTGTTTGCCCACATAGCTGAACTGAGCCCTGCCAGCCCGTGCTGTGGTCGGAGAAAGCTGGAGCCATGACAGCTCCAGAACGATTAACAGTCCGCGGGCCGGAAGACATTCTTGGCTTCATTCCACACAGCCTGGGGTACTGGCCGGCTTCCAGCCTGGTGGCCATGACGCTGCACGGCACTACCCTTGGCGCCACACTGCGGCTTGACCTTCCGACACCTGCAGGGCAGGCCGCTCCTTTCGGGTTCGCCGACGCCGTCCGCCGTTACCTTGAGTCGGACCAGGATGCCGACGGCGCGCTGCTGGCCGTCTTCACCAGCGACGCAGGAATGGTCCCGCCGAGTGCCTACGACCTCCTGATTTCCACTGTGCAGTGTTCCCTCGAGCAGGCCGGGATGCCGGTGCGTGCTGCCTGGTTCGTGGGCGATGTCTATTGGCGGGATGCCCTGTGCAGCGACGGTTCGTGTTGTCCGCTGCCGGGGCGGCCCGTGCAGGAGATCAGGGACAGCATGCTGAACGCCGAGATGGTCTACCGCGGCAGCAGCGTGGGGCCGGCGCCAAGGTCAGGCAGCGTGCCGGAAGCGCCGGTGCCTGCCATGCACCTGGCAGCGGTCCGTGAAGCACAGGCCGGCTGGGAGGAGGAGTTGGGCGGGCTGTCCCGAAGCCGCGCGCAGTTCTCTGCCGTGCTCGGCTTCTGGCAGACGCTGCTGGACCGGACCCCACCGGTTGCCTGGCTGCCTGATATCGAGCGGGATGCCTTTCTTCGGGCCACGCTGCTGGTTCCCACGTGGCGGGACGCCGTGATGGTGATGGCTGCGGCGGGCAGGAACGCTGCGGAAGCCGGGGCTGAACAGTTCAAGGTATTTGCTGACGGAAATGGCGGGGGCGGTGCCGATGAGGCCGTCGTGTCCCTGCCGGTGCTGCCGCCGAACCCACACCGGGCCTCGGCGGCGGGCAAACCGGGGGCGGCAGCGGCGGAAGAGGCGGGAGGAAGGGCGCCTGCCCTGGGGCCGCCGCGCCGGACGGGGAACGGGGCCCCTTTACGCTCCGTTCCTGCCGGGAGTGGCACCCCGGTCGGCCCCGGTCCCGTTCCTGCCGGGTACGGCGAGGTGCTTATGGGCGTGGCGCCGAACGTCCCCGACTGGGAAGGCCTGGACGCGCTGGACCGGATCCTGGGAAATCTGGCTGTGCTGGGTGGGCAGGCTGCCGCGGCGGCGTTGACCATGCGTGGCTGGGTGGCATGGTGCCGCGGCCGGGGTTCCTATGCTGCTGAACACCTGGGACAGGCCCTCGAACTTGACCCGGATTACCGGCTTGCGGAACTCCTGCTGGACCTCGTTGGCAGGGGCACGCTCTGTGGCTGGGCGGCGAGAAAGGAGGCCGCCTGGCAGAAGTTCGGGGAGGACACTGCCGGGTGAAAGTGGGAGCTGTGAGGGGCGCCCGGCCGGAGTAAGGAGCGGGATGCGCCGCCCGGCATGGGCAAGACCTTCAGCAGGTGGCCGGACCGGATCGAAGCGGGGGAGGCCGGATCCAGGCAAATCATGAGACAATAGATGCCGAGACCCGGTTGGGTCCGTGCATCGAGTGCTTGGAATGGGCCCGCAAGGGAACATTACAGCCGCTCCGGGAGTTGTCTTAAGTGACTCTGCCGGCCGTGGTGGCGCTTGGTTTTCATCACGGACTTGACAGGGTCATAGTGGTGTTGCCCGTATGGTGATTCCACAGACCACCGCTAGAAAGGTTTTCTGTGACCCCGTCTTCCACGAAGAAGGATTCCGCCGCCCAGGATGTCTTGTCCCCTGAGGAGAAGCAGGCCGCGACCAATGCCAAGCGGGCAGCTACGCGGGCAGCCAACAAGGCTTCGGCCGGCGCGGCTCCAGCGGACGGCAAGCGCGAGCCCAAGAAGCGTGGGCCCAAGCCTGGCGCCAAGGCTGCAGCAGAGGCTGCAGGAAAGTCCGCCGTTGACGCGGACGAGGTTGAGGACGCTGAGGAAGACCTCGACGTCCTCGAAGGGCCGGACGCAGTAGAGGATGCCGATACCGACGCCGATCCCGTCAAGGGCGCAGTGGGCAGCGGCAAGGGCTTTGTCTACTCCGACGCAGATGATGACGATGCCCCCGTGCAGCAGGTCATGTCTGCCGGCGCCACGGCTGACCCCGTCAAGGACTACCTGAAGCAGATTGGTAAGGTCGCACTGCTCAACGCCGAGCAGGAAGTCGACCTTGCGCTGCGGATCGAGGCCGGGCTGTTCGCCGAGGAAAAGATCGCCGCGGACGACGGCTCCATGGATCCGAAGTACAAGCGTGAACTCGAATTCATCATCCACGACGGCAAGCGCGCCAAGAACCACCTGCTGGAGGCCAACCTCCGCCTAGTGGTCTCCCTGGCCAAGCGCTACACCGGCCGCGGCATGCTGTTCCTGGACCTGATCCAGGAAGGCAACCTGGGCCTGATCCGCGCAGTGGAGAAGTTCGACTACACCAAGGGCTTCAAGTTCTCCACCTACGCCACCTGGTGGATCCGCCAGGCCATCACCCGCGCCATGGCCGACCAGGCCCGCACCATCCGCATCCCGGTGCACATGGTTGAAGTCATCAACAAGCTGGCCCGCGTCCAGCGCCAGATGCTGCAGGACCTGGGCCGAGAGCCCACGCCCGAGGAACTGGCACTGGAGCTGGACATGACACCCGAAAAGGTGGTCGAGGTCCAGAAGTACGGCCGCGAACCCATTTCGCTGCACACGCCCCTGGGCGAGGACGGCGACTCGGAGTTTGGTGACCTGATCGAGGACTCCGAGGCCGTTGTTCCGGCCGACGCCGTGAGCTTCACCCTCCTCCAGGAGCAGCTGCACTCCGTGCTGGACACCCTCTCCGAACGCGAGGCCGGCGTGGTTGCCATGCGGTTCGGCCTGACCGACGGACAGCCGAAGACTTTAGACGAAATCGGCAAGGTCTACGGCGTCACCCGCGAGCGGATCCGGCAAATCGAATCAAAGACCATGTCCAAGCTCCGCCACCCCTCCAGGTCGCAGGTCCTGCGGGACTACCTGGACTAGGTCCACCGGACTCCACTTACGGGACCCTGCAGGGGCCGTGCCGAACCCACCTTCGGGTGGCTCCGGCACGGCCCCTGTTTTTCGCTGCTTTTTCGCGCCGCGAACTTCGCGGTGGCATGTGGTTAAACGCCTGCGGGGCCCTTCCGTAGTGGAAGGGCCCCGCAGGGTTCGTTGTTACCGATGCCTCATCTAGTCGATTTCCACGGCAGCTTTCTCGTGAAGCTTTCCCGTCTCATCGTGCCAGTCGGAGCTCAACGGCTTGAGCGTCGCCTCGACTGCACGGGCGTGGTGGCCGCAGAACAGCAGCTCACCGCCGGAGGACTCGAGTACAACCCGCACATATGCCTGGGCTCCGCAACGGTCGCACCGGTCGAGTGCGTTGAGCGTGCGGTCTGCCACTGCTGTTGTCATGTCGGCCTCCTTAGTAGATCAGTACATCTATATAACCAGCATTCGTATCCAAACCATCGCAAGGATGGGGCAAGTTCGCTGTGCGCGTAGCCGCAAGGTTCAATCAAGAATGGGCAAGTTCCGCCCATCACTGGGGCTGGTGGCGTGCCGCACAGCCGCGGGCGGGTGTGGCAGACGGCTCCAGCCGCCGCAGCCGATTACCCTAGAAGATGCGGTTCCAGCGCCGCGCACACGTCCCTGAAGGAGTTCATCACCAGTGGCACCTAGCTCTGATTACACCGCCCGGCACCTTTCCGTCCTGGAGGGCCTCGAAGCCGTCCGCAAGCGCCCGGGCATGTACATCGGCTCAACCGACTCGCGCGGCCTCATGCACTGCCTCTGGGAAATCATCGACAACTCCGTGGACGAGGCCCTGGCCGGGTTCGGGCACGACATCCGCATCATCCTCCACGCGGACAACTCCGTGGAGATCCACGACGACGGCCGTGGCATCCCCATCGACAAGGAGCCCAAGACGGGGCTCACCGGCGTCGAGGTGGTCTTCACCAAGCTGCACGCGGGCGGCAAGTTCGGCGGCGGCTCCTACACCGCCTCGGGCGGACTCCACGGCGTTGGCGCCTCGGTGGTCAACGCCCTGTCCTCACGCCTTGACGTGGAAGTGGACCGCGGCGGCAAGACCTACCGGATGTCCTTCCGCCGGGGCGAACCCGGGCGGTTCAAGGACGCCGGATCCCGCCTGGACCCCGCAGCGCCCTTCACACCGTTCGTCGACGACTCGGTGCTGGACATCGTGGGCAAGGCCAAGCGCGGCGTCACCGGAACCCGCATCCGTTACTGGGCGGACCGGCAGATCTTCACCCCCGATGCCAAGTTCTCCTACGAGGACCTCGTGGCCCGCGCCCGCCAGACCTCCTTCCTGGTGCCCGGACTCAAGCTCACGGTGCGGGACGAGCGCAGGGTCGCCGGGACGCCTGGTGAGGCCGGCCCCCATGAGGAGGTCTTCCACCACGACGGCGGCATCTCCGAGTTCGTCGAGTTCCTCGCCGCCGATCCTGCCGTCACCGACGTGTGGCGCCTGCACGGGTCGGGGAAGTTCAAGGAGACGGTCCCGGTCCTGGACGAACGCGGGCACAGCCAGCTGGCAGAGGTAGAGCGTGACTGCGAAGTGGACGTGGCGCTGCGCTGGGGCATCGGCTACGACAGCACCGTGCGCAGCTTCGTGAACATCATCGCCACCCCGAAGGGCGGCACCCACCAGTCCGGCTTCGAGCAGGCGCTGGTCAAGACCTTCCGCAAAGCGGTGGAGGCAAACGCCCGCAAGCTCAAGGCCGGCAACGACAAGATCGAAAAGGACGACATCTTCGCGGGCCTGACGGCGGTGCTGACCGTGCGGCTGGCGGAACCGCAGTTCGAGGGCCAGACCAAGGAGATCCTCGGCACCAGCGCCGTCCGGGCCATCGTGGCCCGGGTGGTGGAGAAGGAGATCTCCGCCAAGCTGTCGTCGTCCAGCAAGAATGACAAGGCCCAGTCCGCCCTGCTGCTGGAAAAGATCGTCAGCGAGATGAAGTCCCGCATCTCGGCCCGGGTGCACAAGGAGACCCAACGGCGCAAGAACGCGCTGGAAACCTCCTCGATGCCCACCAAGCTCGCCGACTGCCGGACGGACGACGTCGGACGTTCCGAACTGTTCATCGTGGAAGGTGACTCCGCACTTGGCACTGCCAAGCTGGCGCGATCCTCCGACTTCCAGGCGTTGCTGCCCATCCGGGGCAAGATCCTGAACGTCCAAAAGGCGTCGGTGGGGGACATGCTCTCCAACGCCGAATGCGCGGCCCTCATCCAGGTGGTGGGCGCAGGCTCCGGCCGCAGCTTCGACATCAGCGCGGCCCGGTACGGCAAGGTCATCCTCATGACGGACGCCGACGTGGACGGAGCCCATATCCGGACACTGCTGCTGACCCTGTTCTTCCGCTACATGCGTCCCATGATCCTTGAGGGAAGGGTATTCGCTGCGGTGCCTCCGCTGCACCGCGTGGAGGTCATCAACGCCGGTCAGAAGGCCAACGAGATGATCTACACCTACTCAGAAGCTGAACTGCACGTGCTGCTGGCCCGCCTGGCCAAGGAAGGCAAGCGGTACAAGGAACCGATCCAGCGGTACAAGGGCCTGGGGGAGATGGACGCCGAGCAGCTGGCCGAAACCACCATGGACCCGCGGCACCGCACGCTGCGCAAGGTGGGGATCGAGAACGCGCAGCAGGCGGAGGAAATCTTCGACCTGCTGATGGGTTCGGACGTGTCGCCGCGCAAGGACTTCATCATCGCCGGCGCCTCCAGCCTGGACCGGGAGCGCATCGACGCCTGACAGCGGCGTACGGCCTCGCAATTGGGGGCAGGCGGCTGGCACCTGGCTGGGAAGGCGCGGGAGGGCACGGCAGGCTCGTTGGACAGGGCACGACGGCGGCTGGTCAGCCGAGCAGTCCGGGAACCAGCAGGAGTGCGGTGGGCAGCGCGAGCAGCAGGACGCTGCCTGCCATGACGGCGCTGCGGACGGCGGAAGGAAGCGGAGGCTGGGGCGTCAGCAGGCGGCTGACGCGGGAAGCTGCGGTACGGACAGCGTCCGAGCCGGCTCCGCCTGATGCTGCCTCAAGCCCGGACAGGGCCAGCGTTGGCGAGGAGGGCCGGACACCGGCGCCGGCCTCCGCGGCTGAACCGCTGGCCACGATGGCGATGGCCTTGATGAGGGTGGCTTTGCTCTCGGTCCGCAGGGCCACGTCATCGGCCAGCATCTCGATGAGGGAGTTCACGGACTCCTGGGCAAGCCGGGTGGTGGGCAGCCACGGAAGGGCCTGCCGCCACGCGGCGAAGGCCCAGAGCAGGAGGTGGTGCCGCTGGTTGAGGTGGGCGTTCTCGTGAATCAGCACCGCCCGAAGCTCTGCCGGTTCGAGCGCCGCCATCAGGCCGTCCGACAGCACCGTCACCGAACGCGCGCCGCCCGGAAGGCAGTACGCCACGGGTGAGTCGTGGCTGATGACCAGGGTTCCGGCATCCTGGCCGGAGGGTGACGCCAGCAGGGCCAGCATTTCCCGGTGCCGCCGCCGCTGGCGCTGGATTTTGTAGTACGTCAGCAGCAGGGTGAACACCAGATGGACGGTGAGCAGGGCAGCAGCGGACAGGGCAAAGATGTGCCAGAACCCCAGCGCGGTGGTGGGCGCGTTGAAAAATACCATGCCGGCGAGGCCGCGGAGGCCTGCAATCAGGTTGTCTCCAATAGGTTCCAGGCCGTAGACCAGCATGGCGCCGATCATTGACAACCCACCTGCAAGCGCGATCGCCTGCCACAGCAGCATGGCCGTGAACGGCGACCTGGCCGGCCACTGGGCCCGGGACAGGAGGATCGGCACCGGCCACGCCAGGATTATCGCAAGGACCGCCAGCAGGTATGAGGCCCAGAACATGGTGTGCTAGACGCGGCCCAGCAGTTTGCGCAGCGTCTCGGCTTCACCTTCGGACACCGACCCGATGAAGCGGGCCAGGACGGCCTCGCGGTCCGGTGCTGACCCGAGGACCTCATGCATGAGTTCCGCGGTGTGGTCTGCGCGGCTGGACACCGCCTGGTAGCGGTGGGGACGGGTGCCGCGTTCGCGTTCCACCAGCCCCTTCTTCTCCAGGCGTGAAAGTACGGTCAGTACCGTTGTGACGGCCAGTTCCTTGCCTTCATGGCCCGGCCCGCCCTGTGCCGCCGACGTGCGCGCCAACTGGTCCCTCAGGGTATTGGCCGTAGCCGCTTCCTGGCCCGCCCAGAGCAGGTCCATGACCGCCCGTTCCAGTTCACCAAGACTAGCCATTTCACTTTTCCTTTATTTCCCCGCGCCGCGCACTTTCGGTGCACGGTTACGTCCCACTGTTGTTCAACTACAGAACTAATTTACCCCGAAACCGGCCAACGTTCTACATGGAGTAGAACATCTGGCGCGGCGTGGCCCGCCGCGGGATGCTAGGTGAGGGCGGGAGGGTTTTCATCCGCCGTCAAGGATGTTCTACACTTTGTAGAAGTTGAAGTTCTACGAAGCGTAGAAAACTACATCGGCTAACAGTAGGGACCGCCATGGACGCCTTGGAAATCGCACGCTGGCAATTCGGAATCACCACCGTCTACCACTTCATGATGGTGCCGCTGACCATCGGCCTGGGCCTCGTGGTGGCCGTCATCCAGACAGCCTGGTACCGCACCGGCAAGCCCGAATACCTGCGCATGACCAAGTTCTGGGGAAAGCTGTTCCTCATCAACTTCATCATGGGCGTGGCCACGGGCATCGTGCAGGAGTTCCAGTTCGGTATGGCCTGGAGCGAGTACAGCCGCTTCGTGGGGGATGTGTTCGGGGCGCCCCTGGCCCTGGAAGCGCTCCTGGCCTTCTTCGTGGAGTCCACATTCCTCGGCCTGTGGATCTTCGGCTGGAAGCAGCTCAAGCCGGCCATCCACCTGGCCTGCCTCTGGGTGGCCGTCATCGGATCAGCACTCTCCGCCTACTTCATCATCGTGGCGAACAGCTGGATGCAGCACCCGGTAGGGGTGGAAATGATCAACGGCCGGCCCGTCATGACCGACGCCTGGGCCGTCTTCACCAACAACACCGCGCTTGTGGCCGTTCCGCACACCCTGTTCGGCGCCCTCGCCGTGGCAGGCGGCTTCCTCCTGGGCATCGCCTGGTACCACCTGTGGCGGCGGCGGCACGACGGCGTTGACACCGTGGGTGCAGACGGCCGGGTGATCCCCGGTGAAGACGTCCGCATTCCCGGCCGCGACCGCGCCGATCACAACGTCTGGATCCGTTCCCTGCGCATCGGTGCCGTGGTCGCCATGATCTCGTTCGCCGGCACCGCCGTCACCGGCGACCTCCAGGGCAAGCTGATGTTCCAGCAGCAGCCCATGAAGATGGCCGCGGCGGAGGCCGCCTGCCACGACGGTACCGGCTTCTCCGTCCTGAGCGTCGGGAACGTCGGCTCCAGGAACTGCGACGACGTGGTGGCCGTAATCGAGGTTCCGGGCATCCTGTCCTTCCTAGCCAAGGGCGACTTCACCACCGAGGTCAAGGGCGTCAACACCCTGCTGCCGGAGTACCAGGCCAATTACGGAACCCACCTGCCGGACAACCCGATCTACGGCGAGCGCGCAGGCCAGGAAATCCAGTACGTCCCTGTCATGGAAGTCACCTACTGGGGCTTCCGGATGATGATCGGCTTTGGCGGCCTCGCCGCCCTGGCAGCACTGGTGGCCCTCTGGCTCACCCGCAAGGGGACCGTGCCGGAATCCCGGTGGCTCATGCGTCTGGCAGTCTTCGGCATCCTGGCCCCCTTCGGCGCCAATGCCGCCGGCTGGATCTTCACCGAGATGGGCCGCCAGCCCTTCGTCGTGGCGCCCAACCCGGACCCCAGCGGAATCGACCAGGTGTTCATGTTCACCGCCGCCGCCGTATCCCCGGGTGTCTCCGCAGGGGAACTCATTGCCTCGCTGGTGGCACTGACCGCCGTGTACGCCGTCCTGCTGGTGGTGGAAGTCAAGCTGCTGGTCAAGTACATCCGCGGGGGTGTGGTGTCCGCGATGCCGGAACTCGGCCACGCACCGGCGGACGAGAACGAGGACGAAACACCCGGTTCCGGCGGCAACACCGGGCCCAAACCTGCCGACGACGTCCTGGCCTTCGCCTACTAGCAGAGGAAACAAACAATGGAACTGCTTCCCACCATATGGTTCATCGCCATCGCGGTGCTGTGGACCGGCTACCTCTTCCTGGAAGGCTTCGACCTGGGGGTCGGGATGCTGATGAAGCTCTTCGCCCGCAACAACACCGAGCGCCGGGTACTGCTGAACACCATCGGGCCTGTGTGGGACGGCAACGAGGTGTGGCTGCTGACCGCCGGCGGCGCCACCTTCGCCGCCTTTCCCCTCTGGTACGCCTCGCTGTTCTCCGCGCTCTACCTCCCCCTCCTGGTGGTCCTGCTGGCCCTGATCTTCCGGGCGGTCGCATTCGAATACCGGGGCAAAGTGGACACGGACAGCTGGCGGAACCGCTGGGACTGGGCCATCGCGCTGGGCTCCTTCTTCGCGGCGTTCGGCGTGGGCGCCGCCCTGGCCCTCACCACCACCGGGCTTCCGCTGAATGCCAACGGCGACCGGGAAGGCGGCCCCATGGCCTGGTTCAGCGGCTACGCCCTGCTGGGCGGCCTTGCCGTCGTGGGCTTCTCACTCCTCCACGCCCTGGCCTTCCTGGCCCTCAAGACCGACGGCGACGTCCGCCACCGTGCCCGCCAGTGGTTCGTGCGGCTGCTGCCGGTCCTGCTCCTGCCCATCGCCGCATGGGCCTCGGCCATCCAGTTCCTGGACGGCAAGCCGTGGACCTGGGCCGCCGTCGTGCTGGCCGTTGGCGCTGCCGCCACCGCCTGGCTGCTGGCCCGGAACGGCTCCGAAGGCAGGGCCTTCCTGGCCCTTGGCGCCTTCCTGATCCTGGGCACCGCATCCATCTTCGGGGCCGTGTTCCCGGTGGTGCTGCCCTCCACGCTGGACAGCGCCTTTGACCTCACCATCTCCAACGCTTCATCCTCGGACTACACCCTGGGGCTGATGAGCATTGTGGCGGCCTTTGGGCTTCCCCTGGTGATCGCCTACCAGGCCTGGACCTACTGGGTGTTCCGCCGCCGCGTCAGCGCTGCGCACATTCCCGAAGCCCACAGCTTCCTCCCTGCCATCGCCGCCAAAGCCTTCACCACCAAGGGCTGACGTGCGGCCAACCTTCCCCACAGGCCCGGCCACCCGGTCCGCCATCTACTGGCTGGGACTGCTGGCCGCGCTCAAGGCCCTGTCCCTGATCCTCATCGGCCAGGCGGTGGCCTCCGTCCTGGCCGGCCTCGCCGAGGGGAACGAGGCCTGGGCACAGCAGCTCACTCCAGGTGCCGTCGGCGTCGTCCTCCGCTCCCTGACCGTCTGGGGGCAGGCCGTCGCCGCCCGCCGCGCAGCCCTGGGGGTCAAGGAGGAGCTTCGCGCCGAACTGTTGGAGCGGGCCTTGCGAAGCGGGGTGCGGGGAACCGGTCCCGGCGACGGCGGCCTGGCCGTCCTGGCCACCCGCGGCCTGGATGCGCTGGACAGCTACTACACCCAGTTCCTCCCGGCGCTGGTCAACTGCGCCGCCGTTCCGCTGTTGCTCGGGGCCCGGATCCTCTTCGCAGACTGGGTCAGCGCGCTGGTCATCGTGCTGACGGTCCCGTTGATCCCGGTGTTCATGGTGCTGATCGGCCGCTACACCGAAGACAACGTGCGGCAGGCCCAGGCCTCGCTGGCGCGGCTGTCCGGCCACATGCTGGAGCTCGCCAAGGGCCTGCCGGTCCTGGTGGGACTGGGCAGGGCCACCGCGCAGCGCAAGGCCCTGGAGGAGATCTCCGAGGAATACCGCTCGCGCACCATGGGCACCCTCCGGACCGCGTTCCTGTCCGCCCTGGCCCTGGAACTCATCGCCACCATCTCGGTGGCCGTGGTGGCGGTCTTCATTGGCGTCCGGCTGGTCCACGGCGGCATGCCGCTGGAGGCGGGCCTGCTGGCACTCCTCCTGGCCCCGGACTGCTACCTTCCGCTGCGGGAACTGGGCACCGCCCACCACGCCAGCGACGACGGCCGGGTGGCGCTCGCGGAAACAGCCGCCGTGACGGATGCGCCTGAACCGGCGCCGTTGCCGGCCGCCAAGGCCGGCAGGCCGGGCGCCCCGCTGGAGGTCACCGCCCTCACGGTGACCTATCCCGGGCGGTCCGGAGCCGCCGTAGGACCCCTCTCCTTCACCGCACCCCAGGACAGGATCACCGCCCTGGACGGCCCCAGCGGCGCCGGCAAGAGCACCGTCCTGGGTGTACTGGCCGGCACCATCGGCAACGGCGGCGAACCGGATGCGGCAGGAACCAGCATTACCGGGTACATCAACGGCCTGGACCGTGGCGCCGTGGCCTGGGTGCCGCAGCATCCGGTCATGGTCGCCGGAAAGGTCCTGGACGAGGTGCTGCTGTACCTCTCACCGGACGCCGGCCACGGCCCGGACCGGTTCACGGCCGAAAGCGCCGCCCGCGGCTGCCTGGAACGCGCAGGAGCCGGCCACCTCGCCGGGAAGCACCAGGCGGAGCTGAGCCCGGGTGAGCTGCGGCGCGTGGCACTGGCCCGAGGCCTGGCCCGGATCGACGCGGGTGCCACCCTCCTGCTGCTGGACGAGCCCACGGCGCACCTGGACGACGCCTCGGCCGTCATCGTCGAGAACGCCATCCGGCGGCTCCGCGGCGAGGTCACCGTGATCCTGGTGGCCCACAACCAGCGCACCCGGCAGTTGGCAGACGTCCTGGTGCCGGTCGGCCCTGCCGGCACGACACCGGAGGTACCGCGTGCCGGCATTTCCGCGCTCCTGGCAGATGACGCCGGCACCGCCGGCAGCACAAGGTCGAATGGCACGCCCGCCACAGACACCGGTGCCGACGGCGGAACGGACGCCAGGCGCGCCAGGCCCGTCCGCCCCGCCCGCAGTGCCGCTCCTGGCGCCGATCCCCGGGCCGCGCGCCTCCTGGCCGCACTCCTGGCACCGGTCCGGGGCAAGTTCGCGGCGGCGGCCTTCGTCGGCACCCTGGCGGCCGTCTTCGCCGTCGCGCTTTCCGGCCTGTCTGGCTGGCTCATCATCCGCGCCAGCGAGCAGCCGCCCATCCTCTACCTCCTGACGGCCATTGTCGGCGTCCGGTTCTTTGGCATCGGCCGCGCCGTGTTCCGCTATTGGGAGCGGCTGCTGCTGCACGATGCCGTGTTCGCCGCCCTGACCCGCCTGCGCGGACGGCTGTGGGAGTCCCTGAGCCGCAGGGCGCTGTCGCTGCGCCGGCTCCTGCAGGGCGGCAACGTGCTGGGTACGGTGATCGACGACGTCGACACCGTCCGCGACCTCCTGCCGCGCGTGGTCCTGCCGCCGGTCACGGCGCTTGCGGTGTCCGTCCTTGCCGTGGCCGCCACCGGAACCTTGGTGCCGGCCGCCCTTCCCGCAGTGGTTGGGGCAGCGGTCAGTGGCCTGCTGCTGGCGCCCGCAGCCGCCCTGTGGGGTGACCGGAAGTCCGCCAGTGCCGAGCAGGCCCTGCGCTCCGGCGTCCTGCGCCGCGTCACGGCAGCCCTGGACGCACGGGCCGAACTGCACGCCAACGGTGTGGCGCCCCGCGTCCTTGACGCATTGCTGGCCGAGGACCGGGACGCCACCCGCGCCTCCCAACGGTCCGCCTGGGCCGACGGGCTGGGACACGCCGTCGCCACGGCCGCCTGCGGTGCTGCCGCGTTGGCTGCAGCCTGGCTGGCCGGGCCCGAAGTCCTTGCAGCCAGGGTTGCCCCGGCCATCGCGGCCGTGGTGGTCCTCCTGCTGCTGGCGCTGGTGGAACCCTTCGCAGCAATGACGACGGCGGTGCGCCAGTTCCCGGCGCTCCGTGCCGTCATGCGCCGGGTGGGGGAGTCGGGGGCGCTTGAAGAAGGCGGCGACGCGTCCGACGGGTTGCAGCCCGTTCCCGCCAGGGCCGGCGGTGCGCCAGGCATCGAACTGGTGGACCTGGCTGCGGCCTGGCCGGGTGGCTCCCCGGTCTTCTCGGGCGTGGATGCGGAGGCAGCACCCGGGCGCTGGCTGGCGGTCACCGGACCCTCAGGCTCCGGCAAATCCACGCTGCTCTCGGTGCTGCTGGGTTTCCTGCCGCCCGCTTCCGGCCAGGTGAGGGTGACCGGCCGGGCGGCGTGGTGCCCGCAGGATGCACACCTGTTCGACTCCACCATCCGCGGCAACCTGCTGCTGGGCAGGCCGTCCACCGGCGGCGCCTCTGCGGGACGTGACGAAGAGCTGGACGCCGTCCTGGCCGCCGTCGGACTGGCCGGGCTGGTTGGCCGGCTGCCGGCGGGGCTGGACACGCGGATCGGCCCGGGGGGTGCTTTCCTGAGCGGCGGCGAGCGCCAGCGCCTGGCTGTGGCCCGGACCCTGCTGACCGGTGCGGAGGTGATCCTGCTGGATGAGCCCACCGCCCACCTGGACGCGGAGTCCGCCGCCGCCATGCTCGCGGACCTGCGTTCCGGGCTGCGGGACCGCACGGTGGTGCTGGTCACCCACAACCCGGCGGACATCCAGGCCGGTGACGGGCGCCTTGACCTGTCGGAATTCTCGGGACAGGCGCGGGCACCGCTGGCGCGTTTGCGCTGACGCCCCTCCCGTTAAAGCCGGAAAGGGGCCGGGAAGCCTGTATCCCTAGCCGTTGACGTCGTGCAGGTGATGGAAGACGTCGTGCAGGAAGTATTGGGAGAGCGTCAGGACGGTGAACTCCGAGCCGTTGCTGCGCAGCCCCTTGCGTCCCCAGTCCTCTTCGGGGACGCCGGCGAACGACTCGGCCGCCTCGTGTCCTTCTGCCGCCAGTTCCGGGCCCACTTCCGACGGGTCGGCGTTGGCGTAGTCCTTTTCGACCGCTGTCCGGTCCTGGTCCCAGTCCGCGAAGCGGGCATCATCCGCCGTGAGCATCAGGTTCAGCCGCTGGACGAACAGGGTGAAGACGTCCCGCACGTGGCAGGCGTACTCAACCGCGGACCAGGTGTCGTCGTTGGGGCGCTGGGTCGCGTCCGGCCGGCGCAGGACGGCCAGCCATCGCGGAATCATGCTTTCGATGCTGCCCGGGACCGTTGCCGGTGTGGCTGAGGAGGCGTTGAAGGAGCATTCCGGGCAGGGGCGGGACAGGACCCAGGTCCAGTCCTTGGCATCGGGAACGATAGGCATGGGAGCAGTCTAAGCGGTGCGGGCCAAAAGACTCTGGGATGGACGCAGCGGCCCGGCTAGCGTCGCAGCATGAGCCCGGAAACGAGCATGGGCGCGCAAAGCACGGACGGGGAAAGCATGGTGCGGCTGGCCGGCCTGACCAAGCGGTTTGGCCGGAACGCAGCGCTCGACGACGTCAGCCTCACCATCGGGCCAGGCGAGGTGTTTGGCTACCTGGGCCCGAACGGGGCAGGCAAAACCACCACCATCCGGCTCCTGGTGGGGATGCTGCGGCCTTCTGCGGGAACAGCGGCCGTACTGGGACTGGATGCCTGGCGGCAGTCGCGGGACGTCCACCGCCTGGTGGGCTACGTGCCCGGCGAGCCGGCGCTGTACGACCGCCTCACCGGCAACCAGCACGTCGCCTACTGCTCCCACCTGCGGCACCGCGATGACCGGAAACGGGCAGCGGAGGTCGCGGTCCGGCTGGACCTGGACCTGGACCGGCCGGCCCGCACGTTGTCGCGCGGGAACCGCCAGAAGCTCGCCGTGGTCCTGGCCGTGATGTCGCGGCCACGGCTGCTGGTGCTGGACGAACCAACGAGCGGAATCGATCCGCTGGTGCAGCAGGTTTTCCATTCCATCCTGCGTGAGCACACTGCCGACGGCGGTTCAGCCTTGTTCTCCTCCCACGTCCTGGGCGAGGCGGAGCGTGTGGCGGACCGAATCGGAGTGGTGCGCGGTGGAAAACTGGTGGCGGTGGAACGGTTGCAGGACCTTGCCGCCCGCTCCCTGCACCGGGTGAGGGCCCGTTTCACCGACGGGGTCTCTGCGGCGGAGTTTGCCGGTGTTCCCGGGGTGCGGGATCTGCAGGTTGACGGCCGCACGTTGAGCTGCAACGCCCCGCAGGCTGCCCTGGATGCACTGCTCAAGCTGGTCAGCGCCAGGGAAGTGGAGGACTTCGAATGTTCCGAAGCCCCGCTGGAGGAGATGTTCCTGAGCTACTACGGGATTGACCAGCAACCCGGCCATACGTCCGCCGCCGAGACGGAAAGCGTGTCCGGAACGGCGGTGGGCCATGCTGGTTAACGTCCTGCTGAAGACGCTCCGGGACCAGGGGAGGGTGCTGCTGGCATGGGCCGTCTCCCTGGCGCTGATTGTGGCCACGTACGCAGCCATCTGGCCGTCCGTGAAGTCGCAGCCGTCCATGAGTGACTTCATCGACCAAATGCCGGAGGCGTTCCGGTCGCTGTTCGCCACATCCAGCGCCGACATGTCCACTCCCACGGGCTATATCCAGGTGGAGCTGCTGTCCTTCATGGGGCCGATCGCCGTGCTGATCTACGCCATCAGCGCCGGGGCCGGGTCGATTGGCGGGGAAGAGGACCGGGACACCATGGACCTGCTGCTTGCCAACCCGGTGGGCCGGGGCAGGGTGGTGGTGGACAAGTTCTTCGCCATGGTGCTGGGCACCTTCCTGCTGGCCGCCGTCATGGGGCTGTCGCTGGTGATTGAGGGCAACATGGCGGACCTTGTCCTGCCGCCGGACAAGGTGGCTGCCGCCATGCTGCACCTGGCACTGCTGGGCGTGGTTTTCGGATCCCTGGCCCTCGCCTTGTCGGCGTCCACAGGGCGGACCGGCCTCAGCCGCGGAATCCCCGCGGTGCTGGCGGTTCTTGCCTACATCGTCAACGCGCTTGCACCGCTGGTGGAAGCCTTCCGCCGGATCCAAAAGGCCTCACCGTTCTACCAGTACGTTGGCCAGGACCCGTTGCGGCAGGGGCCCGCGTGGGACAGCGTGCTGGTGTCCGCCCTCACCATTGCGGTGCTGTTGGCGCTCGCCGTCGCGGGCTTTCGGCGCAGGGACGTGGCGGGTTGAGCGCAGCTGCACTGTTGGAGGCGGCCGCGCCTCAGTCCCGCCCGCACTAGTCGTCCTCGGATGCTCCGTCCGGCCAGGCCATGGCCGGGCCCACCGCTTCCACGGCCTGGGAGAGCGGGACGCCCGATCCGTCACGGCGGCCGTGCTCCTGGGGCAGGGACCTTGCCACGCCGGCGGCGGATGACGCCTTCGCCGGGCCGTGTCCTGCCCAGGCGAGCAGCAGCATGTCCTCGCCTTTCAGGAAACGGTGTGACCGAACCCCGGCGGTGGCGCGTCCCTTGGCCGGGTATTCGGAGAAGGCGGTGACCTTCGCCGTGCCTGGAGCCGTGCCAGGGAGGGCGCCGTTGGTCCCGGCGATGGTTACCACGACGGCGGCCTCGTCCTTGGGCTGCACGGCACCGAAGAAGATCACCTGGTCACCCGCGGCCAGTTTGATTCCCGCCACGCCGCCGGCGGTACGCCCCTGGGGACGGACGGCGGATGCGGGGAACTTCAGCAGCTGGGCCTCCCGGGTGAGGAACACCAGGTCGACGTCGTCTGCGCTGGCCGGAGCCACGCCCACCACGAAGTCCTTGTCCTTGAGGGTGATGACTTCCCAGTCCTCGCGGTTCAGCGGATAGTCCGGCTGGACGCGTTTCACCACGCCCTGGGCGGTGCCGATGGCCAGGACCTCGTCCAGGCGCACGAACGCCACCAGGGACTCGCCCTTCACCAGGGTGAGGAACTCCTTGGCCGGAACGCCGCCGGCGAGGTTGGGCAGCCCGGCCATGGGCGCGAGCACGGGCATGTCCATGACCTGCAGCCGGAGCATGCGGCCCAGCGAGGTGACGGCCGCAATCTCGCCCCGGGCCGACGTCTTCACCACCGAGGTGTAGACGTCGTGCTTGCTGCGGGGACCGGCCTCGGCCAGCGGTTCCTGGTTGCTGGTGCGGGCCACCTGCCCGGAGGCTGTGAGGATGGCCCAGCAGGGGTCGTCCGCAATCTCCAGGGACAGTGGAGTGGGCTTGCCCTTCTTCCCGTTGGCCCCGGCAAGTTCGGCGGCCACGGTGGGGGAGACGGCCTCGGATTCCAGCAGGACGGTCCTGCGGGGCGTACCGTGCTCCTCGGCGATGGCGCCGAGTTCGTCGGAGACCACCGTGCGCAGCAGTTCCTCGGAGTCCAGGATTGCCTGCAGCTCGGCGATCTCGCGGCGCAGTTCGTCCTGTTCCTTTTCCAGCTCGATCCGGGAGTACTTGGTGAGCTGGCGCAGGCGCAGTTCCAGGATGTAGTTGGCCTGGACCTCGGTGAGGTCGTAGATGGACATCAGCCGTTCACGGGCCGCAGCAGCCTCGTCCGAGGACCGGATGATCTGGATGACCTCGTCGATGTCCACGATGGCGATGAGGAGGCCCTCCACCAGGTGCAGCCGGTCCTTCTTCTTCCCCAGGCGGAACACGGTCCGGCGGCGGACCACGTTGATGCGGTGGTTGACGTAGACGGACAAGAGGTCCACCAAGCCCAGAGTCTGCGGCTGGCCGTCCACCAGGGTGACGTTGTTGATGCCGAAGGAGTCCTCCATCGGCGTGTACCGGTAAAGCTGCTGCAGCACGGCGTTGGGGTTGAAGCCGTTCTTGAGCTCGATGACCAGCCGGAGCCCGTGCTTGCGGTCGGTCAGGTCCACGATGTCGCTGATGCCGGTCAGCTTCTTGGCGTTGACCGCGTCCTTGATCTTTTCGATCACCTTTTCCGGGCCCACCATGTACGGCAGTTCCGTGACCACCAGGCCGGTGCGGCGCGCGGAAAGTTGTTCGATCTCCACCTTGGCGCGGGTCTTGAAGGATCCACGGCCGGTGGCGTAGGCGTCGCGGATGCCGTCCAGGCCGACGATCCGGCCGCCGCTGGGCAGGTCCGGGCCCGGAACGAACCGCATGAGGTCATCCAGGGTGGCGTCCGGGTTGGCGATCAGGTGCCGGGCGGCGGAGATGACTTCCACCAGGTTGTGCGGGGCCATGTTGGTGGCCATGCCGACGGCGATGCCGGTGGCGCCGTTGACCAGCAGGTTGGGGAAAGCGGCAGGCAGGACGTCCGGCTGGGTGAGCTGGTTGTCGTAGTTCGGGACGAAGTCCACCACGTCTTCGTCGAGGTGGTTGGTGAGCGTGAGGGCGGCCGCCGCCAGCCTCGCTTCCGTGTACCGCGGTGCTGCGGGGCCGTCGTCGAGCGAGCCGAAGTTGCCGTGCCCGTCAATCAGGGGGAGGCGCAGCGAGAAGTCCTGCGCCATGCGCACCATGGCGTCGTAAATGGCGGCGTCGCCGTGCGGGTGCAGCTTTCCCATGACCTCGCCCACCACCCGGGCGCTCTTGACGTGGCCGCGGTCGGGGCGCAGGCCCATGTCGCTCATCATGTAGAGGATCCGCCGCTGCACTGGCTTGAGCCCGTCACGGGCGTCCGGGAGCGCGCGCGAGTAGATCACTGAGTACGCGTACTCCAGGAACGAGCCCTGCATCTCGGAGGTGACATCGATATCGACGATGTTTTCCGTGTAGTTCTCGTCTGCGATCGGGGCTGGACTTTGGCGGCGGGCCATGGGGTGTGGTGAATCCTTCTGGGGTTACTGCGCAGCCGTTGGGGTGTGCTGCGGGAGTTTTTGGCTAGGCTAAGCCTATGGTGGATCAGCCCGGGGACGGCGAATATCCGGAACATTGGGAAGCCGATGTCGTCCTGCGGGACGGCGGAACAGCGCATTTGCGGCCCATCCACCCGTCGGACGAGGATGCTGTCCAGGCCTTCCATACCGGGCAGTCGCAGAATTCAATCTACATGCGCTTCTTCGCCTTCAAGGCCAGGCTGTCCGCCAAGGAGCTCAAGCGCTTCACCGAGGTGGACTACAAGGACCGCGTGGCGTTCGTCATCACCATCCACGGGGAAATCATCGGCATCGGACGCTACGACCGCCTCCCCAACCCCACTGAGGCCGAGGTCGCCTTCAACATCGCCGACGCCCACCAGGGAAGGGGCATCGGCTCCATCCTGCTCGAACACCTGGCCGCAGCTGCGCACGAAAACGGGATCCGGAAGTTCACCGCAGAGGTGCTGCCGGAAAACCGGAAGATGCTGATGGTCTTCTCCGACGCCGGCTACGACGTCAAGCGCCACTTCGACGACGGCGTCGTGAGCCTCGAGTTCAACATCGACCCCACCGAAAAATCGCGGGCCGTCATGGAATCCCGCGAGCACCGCGCAGAGGCGAGAAGCGTCCGGGAGCTGCTGGCGCCGTCGTCCGTTGCTGTAATCGGTGCCAGCCGCAGGTGGGGGACCGTGGGGTACCAGCTGCTGGAACACATCATCGAGGGCGGCTTCCACGGCTCCGTCTACGCCATCAACCCGGAAGCGCTGGAGCTCGCGGGCATGATGTCCTACGGCAAGCTCTCAGAGGTCCCCGAACCCGTCCAGCTGGCCATCATCGCCGTCCCCTACGAGGAGGTGGCCGGGGTTGTGGCGGAGTGCGCCGCTGCGGGCGTTAAGGGCGTCGTGATCGCCTCGGCAGGCTTCGCGGACGACGGCGAACGCGGCCTGCTGCGGCAGCGCGCCCTGGTGCGCCAGGCCAGGGCGAACGGCATGCGGGTGATCGGGCCGGCGTCGCTCGGCATCGCCAACACCCACCCCGACGTGGCGTTGAACGCCTCCATGGCCCCCACCATGCCGCTGCGCGGCGGCCTGGGCCTGTTCAGCCAGTCCGCGGCCATCGGCGTCTCGCTTTACGCCGCCTCCAGCCGGCGCCGGGTGGGAGTGTCCAGCCTGCTCTCGGCAGGCAACCGGGCGGACGTTTCGGGCAATGACATGATGCAGTACTGGGAGGACGACGCCGATACCTCCGCCGTGGGCCTGTACCTTGAGTCGATCGGCAACCCCCGCAAGTTCTCCCGCATCGCCCGCCGGCTGGCCCGCACCAAGCCCGTGATCGTGGCGAAGTCGGACACCATGGGCCTGCGGCTGCCGCCCGGCCATGCCGTCCGGACCACCCAGGCACCGGCCGGGGCGCTGGATGCCATGCTCCGGCAATCGGGCGTGATCCGGGTGGAAACCGTGGAGCAGCTGGTGGACGTGGCGCAGGTGGTCTCCGGCCGGCCGCTTCCCGCGGGACCGGATGTTGCCATCTTCAGCAACTCCCAGGCGCTGGGCAATGTGGTGGCGGACAGTGCTGTGGCCCACGGGCTGGGGGTGGCGCAGGTGGTCTCCGGACTGGACCTCGACGCCGGCCAGTCGGTGGCACTTCCCGCACTGCGGAAGGCCCTCCTCGATGCCCTGGCCTCCGATGCCGTGCATGCCGCCGTCGCTGCCCTGCTGCCGGCCCGCGGACTGACACCCGATGCCGTGGCGCAGGTCCTGGCCGAATGTTCGGCCAGCGCCCGCAAACCGGTGGTGGCCGCTTTCACCGGCATCCTGGACCCGGCCATCAATGTGGAAGGCCTGTTGGGGGCGGACGGCTGCACCGTCCCCTGCTATTCCAACCCCGGAGCCGCCGTCGCCGCGCTCGCCGCCGTGGTGCGGTACGCGGAGTGGGCCGCCCGCGACCAGGGGCAGTTTGTGGAACCCGCAGGCTGCGACCCGCGGCAGGCCGAGGCTGAGCTCGACGAACTGCTGCGGGACGTCACCGGTGACCAGCTCAAGCAGCTGGAACCGGCGGCGACTGCTTCCCTGCTGGGGCACTACGGCATCTCGGTCCTGCCCTCCCTGCCCTTCAGCACCCCTGATGAGGCCGTGGCGGCCGCTGACGCACTGGGCTGGCCGGTGGTGCTGAAGACCACCGCCCCGGCCCTCCGCCACCGCCTGGATCTTGGCGGGGTGCGCCTGGGCATCGAGGATGAACAGTCGCTGCGCCAAAACGTGGTGCAGATGCGGCGGGCGCTCGCAGCCTACGGAGACCCTGCGCTCGAAGTGCAGGCGATGGCGCCGGTGGGGCAGGCGTGCACCTTCCGTGCCATCGAGGATCCGCTGCTGGGCCCCGTCATCTCGTTCGGCCTTGCCGGTGACGCCGTCAACCTGCTCGACGACTGGGCGCACCGCGTCCCGCCGCTCTCCGCCGCCGACGTGCACGACTTCATCCGTTCCCCCCGGGCGTCCCGAAAGCTCTTCGGCTACCAGGGCCTGCCGCCCGTTGATGTCGCTGCCCTGGAGGACCTTGCCGGGCGGCTGGCCTGGATGAAGGACAACCATCCGGAGATCGCGCTGGTGGAGTTTAACCCGGTTTTGTGCGGCACCACCGGGGTGACCATTCTCGCCGCCGACGTGCGGATCGGCAACGCCGCGCAGCGCACGGACAGCGCGCGACGGGCCATGCTGGGCTGACGCGGTTAGCAAGTGACCGGGCGATCTGTGAAAATGGGGGCATGAGCTTCCAGCCTCCCGCGTCGGCGCCCGAAACGCCCGGCAATGAAAACCAGGCCGTCCGCCACCACAGCTCACACAACCACGGAGTGCAGGGCCAGAGCCTGGAAGACGCACTGCAGAAGGCAGGGTTCTACCCGCGCCTTGTCTCGGACGTCGTCGACGACGCACTGGACGGCCGGGACTGCGTGGCCCACCTGGTGCACCTGGAGACCCACTTCGACCGGGCCGAGGTCCGCCGCCACATCACCGTGCTGGTCCTCACTGCGGACATGCTGGTGATCACCCACGTGGACGACCAGCAACTGGACGAGGCGGGGGAGCAGATCGTCGCCCAGATCTCCACCGAGTCCGTTCCCGTGGCCCAAATCCGGTCCGTGGTCCTGAGCTACATGTACGCCCAGCCGCAGAACTACAAGCCGTCGGACCCCGTCCGCGAACTGACCCTGTCCATCGCGTGGTCCGGCGGCCAACGGCTGGACATGGGGCCGGCCAGCTGCGGCGATCCGCAGTGCGAAGCGGACCACGGCTACACAGGAACCATCGCGCAGGAAGACATCGTGCTCCGCATCAGCGCCGAGGCGGATGGCCTTCAGGCCGTGCAGGACGCCAAGCTGTTTGCCCGGGCCCTGCGGGCAGTCAATACCGGCTCCGCCGCGCCGGTCCCGCATGTGCAGTCCATGGGCCCCCGGACGCGCTCCGGAGTGTTTGGCAACCGGCTCAGCCGCGGGCACCAGCAGCGCTGAGATGCCGGAAGACCCCAACCACTCAGTACAAGCCCCCGACCTTCCGCCCGCTCCCGCCTATGGGCACCGCTCCATCGCCGAAGTGCTCACCAGCGCGGCAGCCAGCCTTGGCGTGGACAGCTTCGCCAACACCCTCGGCCTCCCCTCCGCCGCCAAAATCTGCGTTGTGCTCGCGGATGGCCTGGGCCGGAACCTCCTGAAGCAAAAGGCCGCGCACACACCCTTCCTGCGCTCGGTGGTGCAGGCGGGACAGGGCGAGGTTCCGGTGTGGCTGGACTCCGCCTTTCCCTCCACCACCGCCGCGGCATTGTCGAGCTTTGGGACCGGTCTTCCGGCCGGCCAGCACGGCATGGTGGGCTATGACGTGCTGGACCCGGACCAGGACAAGGTGGTCAACCTGCTGGGAAACTGGGATCCGGGTGTCGATCCGTCGACGTGGCAGCCTTTCCCCACGGTCTTTGAACGGATCGCCGAAGAGGTGGATGTCAGCACGGTCAGCCTTGCCCAGTTCGACAGTTCGCCCATGACACGGGCAGCGCTTCGGGGCGGCAGGTTCATCTCCGGGACAACCTCCCACGCGCGTACCGCCGCAGCGGCAGAGGCCATGGCCGGCTCCGGCCGGTCCCTGATGTATTTCTACGTCAATGAACTCGACAAGGCAGGGCACCGCTACGGCTGCAAGTCCGAACAGTGGGAACACCAGCTGGAAGAGCTCGACGCCACCGTCAAGCGGCTTAGCTCCTCCCTGCCAGCCGGCACCACCATCCTGCTGACTGCGGACCACGGGATGCTGGACGTCCCCGAGTCGCAGCGTATTGATTTCTCCAAGGATCCGGATTTGGTGGACGGAGTCCGCCACACGGCCGGTGAACCGCGCATGGTGCACCTGTACCTCGACGAGGGGTACGTGGAGTCCGCCGCCGGTGCCCGCGACCGGCTCCTGGCCGCGTGGAAAGCCCGGTTCGGTGACCGGGTGTGGGCCTTCACCAAGGAGGAGGCCGTTGCCGGTGGGCTCTTTGGCGACGTGCGGCCTGCTGTTGAAGGCAGGATCGGTGACGTCATGATCGCGGCGCGTGACGCCGTCGCGCTTTACGACGGCCGGCGCATGCGACCCACGGCTATGGAAGTGGTGGGCCAGCACGGCTCGCTGACGAAGGCCGAGCGGGAGGTTCCGCTGCTCTGCTTTACCGCCCAGGGAAGGAACCGTCGTGGCTGAGCTGATCTTCTTCTCCGGCACCATGGATTGCGGCAAATCCACCCTGGCCCTGCAGATGGACTACAACCACCGGGCCCGCGGGCGCGGCGGCGTACGGTTCAGCCGCAACGACCGCGCCGGCGAGTCCCGGATCTCAAGCCGCCTCGGCCTGGAGACGGATGCCGTGGAGGTGCTGGACAGCACGGACTTCTGGGAGGAAGTCATGGTCCGGCGCACGCAAGGCCAGCGGGTTGACTACCTGATCTGCGACGAAGCCCAGTTCTATACTCCCGAGCAGGTGGAGCAGTTGGCCAAGGTGGTGGACGAGATCGATGTGGACGTCTTCGCTTTCGGCATCACCGCCGACTTCCGAACCCGGTTGTTCCCGGGTTCGCAGCGCCTGATAGAGCTCGCCGACCGGGTGCAGGTGCTTCAAGTGGAGGCGCTGTGCTGGTGTGGCCGCAGGGCCACACACAATGCCAGGACGGTGGACGGCGTCATGGTCACCGAGGGCGCGCAGGTGGTGGTTGGCGACGTGGACATGGTGGTCGAGGCCGCCGCCCCGGAGGCCGGGCACCTTCCGGTGGTGGGATACGAGACGCTGTGCCGGCGCCACTTCATGCGGCGGGTCACGGCGCACGGTGCGTCCCTAATGGCGCAGCAGGATCAGCTGCTGCCGTTCGACGTGGACGCGTGCCTCTGGCGGGGTTCGGGTGGGCTGGGCGACAGCCGCGCAACATAATGCTTCTTCCTCGACGCTAATTCCCCTATTCTTTGGAGAAACCGGCGCGAAGGTAACGGGGGAGCGATGCGGGAGTTCATTGGGGCCCTGCCCCAACCACTGAAAAGCCTATACCTCGTGTTTTTCCTGGTTTTCATCGTGAACATGATTGCCGTGGCCTTCAAACTTGTTGAATACGTCCGCTGGACGTCTGGCAGCATGGGCGTCGTCCTATTCCTGTTGGGCCTGTGCGTGATCGCCAACATCAACGGGGCTGCCAGCGGGTTAGTGGAGGGCATTAAGAATTACCACCCCTTTGGTGTGGATTACTCCAAGTCCTTGCTGGCTTCGATGTTTTTTGTGCGCGTTTTTGGAGTAATGGCGCTGGTTGTGGGAGCAGGCTTTTTCTATCTGGGCTTTTTTGCTCCCGGGTTTAGCCTCAGTTGAGGGTCGGGGAACGAGGATGCTACCTGCTGGCATAGCTGCATGGTGCGCTTCAATTGTCGGTAACTGTGCAGGCAGAAGCAGCTACTGCAGGTCTTAAGTGCCAAAGTCTGATTGTCGTACCCCTTTGTCATGATGGGTTTATGGGAAAGGCGGCGGTGGCCAAGGCTTATGCGGACATCCGGGCTGCCCTTGCTGTGCTTGGTGCTGAGGTGGATGGGTGCGGGTCTGACGCGTTTTCGGTGGCTGATCCGTTGGCTGGGTTGGCTGATGGGTGCCTGGACATTCTTGCCGGTGCCCGGGAGGTTGAAGCCGGGTTGGCGGGGTTGAAGGCGAAGGCCGCGGTGAGGTACGCGGAGAGCGCATGCGCTGTTGCCGGGCCGGGTGTGCCGGTGCAGGCGCAGGAGATGGCGGTCGCTGCTGAGATTGGGTGTGTGCTGGCGTTGGGGCCCCGGGCGGCGTCGTCGTTCCTGGCGACTTCGCACGCCCTGATGTCGTCGTTGCCGCGGACCCTTGCGGGGCTGCAGGCGGGGACGTTGTCGTGGCAGCACGCGGTGGTGATGGCCGATGAAGCGGTGTGCCTGGATGCTGCCGGGGCGGCAGCGTTGGAGGCTCATTTCTTGGACCCGGATGCCCAGGATCCGGCGAGGGGATGCCCGGTGGGGGAGATGCCAGCGCATCGGTTCAGGGTCAAGGCCCGGACGTGGCGGGAACGCCACCACGCCGAGAGCATCGAAGTGCGCCATGCCAAGGGGGTGGCGGATCGGCGGGTTGAGTTCCGGCCGGACCAGGACGGGATGGCGTGGCTGTCCGCGTGTTTGCCGGCGGAGCAGGCGTTGGCCGGGTGGAACCGGCTCACCGCAATGTCCCGGAGCATGCAGGGTCCGGAGGAGTCCCGGACCATGTCCCAGTTGCGGGCCGACAACTTCGCCGAGGTGTTCCTCGGCAGCGGCAGTGGCCACGGCGGGGCGCGTGACAGCGGCAGTGCTGACGTTGAAGGTGCCGGCGCCGGACGGGAAGACTTGCCTTCACCGATCCGGGCCCAGGTTCTGGTTACGGTTCCTGTGTTCTCCCTGATGGGCTTGACCGATGAACCGGCCATGCTCGACGGGTACGGGCCGATCCCGCCGTCGATGGCCCGGGACCTGGTGGCGAACGGCGCCGGGTCGTTTTACCGGGTGTTGGTGGATCCGCGGGATGGGGCGCCGCTGGAGATCGGCCGGAAGAGTTACCGGGTGACCGGGGCGATGCGGGCCTGGCTGAGGATGCGGGACGGAAAGTGCCCGTTTCCGGGCTGCAGCAACAACTCCCTGGACAACGACGCCGACCACATCCTCGCCTGGCACAAGGGCGGCACCACCGGGATCAGCAACCTGGGACAACCCTGCCCGAAACACCACAAACTCCGGCACACCACCGGATGGAAACCCACCCCGGCCGCGAAGAACGAGCCGCCCGGCTGGATTTCACCCACCGGCCGGCATTACCCCAGCGAGCACCAGGACTGGGAACCAACACACTGGCCTCGTTGTACCCTGCCCGGCGAACACAGCATCCTCGAGGAAGCCCTCGAGGAGCATCTCGTCTTGTAATCGTGCCACTCCGGAGTGGTGCCGCATTCGGGGCTGCGGCAGCACAAATTCTCGCTAGGCCACCCGGCGGTAGCGGACGTGGGTGGCGAGTGGGGAATGTAGCACCTCGACAGGTTCGAAGTCGAAGGACTCAATCCCGTCGAAGATCCGCTCGCCCGAGCCGAGCAGAACCGGCGCGATGTCGAGGGTGAGCTCGTCGATAACGCCCGCCTTCAACGCCTGCCGGACAGTGGAGGCGCCGCCCGCGATGTCCACCCCTTTGCTGCCGGCGGCATCGAGTGCTGCCGCATAGGCTGCGTCGAAGCCCCCGGTGACAAAGTGGAAAGGCGTCCCGCCCTCCATCTGGATCGGGTCATGCGCATAATGGGTCAGCACGAACACCGGAGCGTGGTACGGCGGTTCCGGCCCCCACCAGCCCGTCCAGTCACCATCCCACTCGCCACGGATAGGGCCAAACATGTTCCGGCCCATCACATACGCTCCCCGGGGGCGCATGAGCCATCCGGTTGCGGTCTCGTCGGCATCGTTGGCCCGAGGATCGCCAATGTGCCAGCCATGCAGTTCCAGCCCGCGCTTACCCAAGGGGTTTTCGCGGCTCTGGTCAGGCCCGGCGACGAAGCCGTCCAGCGACATGGACATGTGGCAGGTAGTGTCCGACACAGGGAACCTCCGTACTTGCAGCTTCTGACCGAGAGCGTGCGGGGATCGTAGCACGCAGCGCAGCAGGAACACCCCTTACGGCGGGAGGAAAAGCCCTAGTCGCTCCGGGTGCCGAAGACGATTTCATCCCAGGACGGCACGCTGGACCGCTTCGGCCGGGCAGGGCGCTCCGGTGCCTCGGTCTCAGGCAGCTGCCCAGTGGCAGGTGCAGCGTCGTCCTCTTTGGCAGGGCGGCGCGGGTTGCTGCCCAACAGTTCATCCAGCCCGGCTCCGCCAGTATTCTCGGACCCCGAGCCGGCTGCGGAACCGGAGGGATTCTTCGGGGACGCCGCAATGGTGATTTCCCTGGTATCTGTGCTCACGCCGTCGTGGAGCCGCAGACCATCGTCGTGACCCTCCCGGTGCTGCGGAAGCAGGCTGAGCCTCGAAAGCATCGACGGCCTGGTGTCCCTGCGCCGGATGAAGGAATCGCCTTGGGCCGCGGGCGCGTCCCGCTGGTCGTCCCGTGGCTCTGGTTCCTCTGCCTCAGGTTCGGCGGCCACTTCGGAAGGACGGGGGTGCGCGGCCGGTACGCCATGCGTGAGGAGCAGTGCAAGTGCGTCGTCGGAATCCTCGTCCACACCCAGCCGCTGCCCGCGCCGTGACCGGAGCATGTCCAGCAGGCCATCGGGTTCCTTGCCGGCATCCTGGGCAGGGCCGGCCTGGGCACCGGAAGAGGCCTTGGACGTATCAGCGTCAGTCTCGAAATCGAAGGGGCGGTCTGAAACTGCAGTGAGCCTGCGCGCGGGAACAGGACCGTCCAACGGCTCAAGTTCACTCAGCTGCTGCGCCCAGCGGTTGGTGTTCTGCAGCGACTTCCGTGCGGGGTTGAACGTCCACAGGGCCGGAGGTTCTTCGCCGATTCCGGACGTCCCGCCGGGCTTGGCCTCGAAGCTTGCCGAGACCGTCCACGTGCCGTCCTGGCGCCGCCACGAATCCCATTCCACGGTTCCGGGGTCAATGCCGTGGGCTGACAGGCGGTGGGCCACCATGTCATCCAGGGTCGCCGGGTTGTCGCCGAAGGCGGACCGGTAGACGTCGTGGCCGGGGGAGGGCGCCGCAACTTCCACTTTCCGGGCCTGCTGGGCAACATACTCCCGCTCCGCCAGGACGGGGCCTTCATAGCGCTCCACCTTGGCCAACGGCATCCCGGACAACTCGGCGACGTCCGCAGCGGTGGCACCGGCACGGATGCGGGCCTGGATGTCCCTGGGAGACATGGGAACAGCTGGCCGTTCCGCGCGCGGTTTTGCCGTAGACCGGCTGGCCGTCCTGAGTGCTTCATCGATCGGCAGCTGGAACATCTCGCCGCCGGCCCCGCTCAACAGGACATGCGTCCCGTCGTCGTGCACGCCTACAAGCCGTAGATCCTGCATACAAATCCTCCACCCTGGCATTACTATCAACCGAAACTCTGCCACTCGGAGGCGCGGATTTGGCTCAAGGAGCAGGGCGCGCCGTCATTTTCCGCTGGATCCCCAGGGATAAAGGGGGAGGTCACAGGACTTCGGAGGTCCCGGCGCCGGGATCCCGGGGTCGTCAGCGCCGCGTCAGGGCCGCAGTCAGTTGATCCGGATGACGGGTGGAGGCGAGCCAGTACGGGGTACGGTCGGCAGGGTCAGTGATCTCGATCTTCACCACGGGATCGATCCAGCCGCGGATGCACAGGTAGGCGAGGCCGTTCAACCGGGTCCCGCGCTCGGCCGTCGCCTCGCCGCCGGTGAACTGCTGCACGCTGCCCACAAACCGGCGTTCAATGGTGGCCCTTCCAACGGTGAGCGCGTCCCCGGTCACCGTAATGGCGGGGGTGGAGAGAACCAGGAGGACAGTGATGATGGCGAAGAGCACCAGCGCCGCCGTGTAACCCGCCGCCATGCTGATGGGGGCGAAGACAAGGATGCCCGCTGCGGAGACGCCGGCTGCGATGATCCAGATCCAGGCGTTGGGCCACAGTTTTTCCCTGTAGACAACAGGCGCCCCGGCTGAGGGCGTGCTTGGTACGGATGCGTGCGGGCTTGATTCGGGCATAGCCCAAGCTTTCCACCTTTGGCTGGGTATTTCACCTTGGGCTACCCTGCTCCCGCAACCCTGCCCCGGCCCCCCGTGCCGGCCCCTGGACAGCCCCGCGCCCAAGTGCTGCCTAGGCTCGATTTGGGGGCGCGGGCTAGAGTGAGTGACTGTGACTGATCATCCCGCAACGGTAGACCTTGTCCCGGACGCAGCATCGCCCGCTGCTGCTGCCCCCACCCTGCAGGTGCAGTTGAAGATGCTGGATCCGGAGCTGGAAGCCCCCTCCTACGCGCATCCGGGCGACGCCGGCGCCGACCTTCGCGCCCGGGAGGACGTGGTCCTCTTGCCCGGGGAGCGCAAGCTTGTTCCCACCGGCGTGGCCATTGCACTGCCTGACGGCTTCGTGGCGCTGATCCACCCCCGGTCCGGCCTGGCCACCAAGCATGGCCTCACGATCGTCAATGCTCCCGGCACCGTGGACGCGGGATATCGAGGCGAGATTTCGGTAACCCTGCTGAATACCGATTCGACCCAGCCGATAGAGCTGCGGCGCGGCGATAGAATTGCCCAAATGGTCATCCAGCGGGTGGAGTACGCCCAGTTCATTCCTGTCAGTGACCTGAGCGAATCCGTGCGCGGCACCGGGGGCTTCGGCTCCACCGGCGGGTTCAACGTACCCGGGGCCTGACCCCGGCTGCACCCGCTGCCACGCCAGCACGCACGACGGCGGGACCTCCAGGGCCCGGCCGGCAGGTTTCAGAACTGGCACATTTGAAGAATTAAGGAGTCACCCATGGTCTTTGGGTTCGGCAGGAAAGCAAAGAAGGACGAACCGGCGGAGCCGGTGGAAGAGCTGACGCTCGCGGAGGCCGGCGAAGACGCCCCCGCCCCCGACGCCCGCCGCCAGCACGGCCCGTTCGACGAGTCCGAAATCACCAGCACCGACGGTTTCGTGGACCTGGGCGCCCTGCTGATCACGCCGAGCGAGGGCCTTCAACTCCGGCTCGAAGTGGAAGAGGCAACACAGCGGGTCGTGGCAGTGACCCTTGACCTGAACGGCTCCAGCCTTCAGCTGCAGGCTTTCGCCGCCCCCAAGACGGAGACGCTCTGGGACGAGATCCGCGAACAGATCGGCCAGTCGGTCGGTGCGCAGGGCGGCCAGGTTGAAGAGGTGGAAGGGGCATTCGGTACCGAACTGGTGGCCAAGCTTCCCGCAGGGCTCCCGGACGGAAGCCAGGGCTACCGTGTGGCCCGGTTCATCGGTGTGGACGGCCCCCGCTGGTTCCTGCGCGGCGTCCTGGGTGGACCTGCGGCACTGGAACGCCCCGCTGCGGAACCGCTTGAAGCCCTGTTCCGGCAGGTTGTGGTGGTTCGCGGTGACAGCCCCATGCCGCCGCGTGATCTTTTGCAGCTGCGGCTGCCCAAGGACGCCTCCACTACTCCTCCGCCCGCCGCGCCCACCCTGGAGGAGCCCGAACGTGGTCCAGAAATCACCCAGATCGGCTGATTCCCACCCCGACGAGGCGGCCACGGGACGTGGCGGCCTCACGCCGTTGCGGCAGCTTCCGGACAGGGGACGTGTCCTCTGCCAGGGGCACATCGAATCAGTGACCTTCGTTCCGGCCGACCGGGCCCCCGAGTTCAGCGCCATCGTCACTGAGGACGACGCTGGCCGCCCTGCTACAGGGGTGGGCCGCGGAAGGCCCCCACGGCTCCGGGTTGTCTGGCTGGGCCGGCGGCGCGTGCCGGGCATCCAAGCGGGCGCCGAGATCCGGGTAGAGGGAATGCTGGCCCGCGGCAAGGACGTGCCCACCATCTTCAATCCCCGTTACGAGATACTGTCCCGCCAGGAGAACGAATGAGCGAGCACCAGCCCGAGCAGCCGAACGGCTCTGCAGGCCCCGCCGGGAGGCCGCAGGAGGGAAGGCCGCAGGCTGCGGGACAGTCCCCGGTTGCAGGACAGTCCCCAGTTGCCGGCCTGGCCGCAGAGTATGCAGCCAAGGCCGGACTCCACCGCACCCATGACGGCCGCGTGGACGTCCTGCGCAGCGCCGGGGGAGTGCAGGGCATTGCCGAAAGCATTGTTCCTGGCCTGGTGTTCCTGGTGGCTTTCACCGTCACCCGCGAACTTACGTTGTCCCTGGTGGCGGCCCTGGCATCGGCGGCCGTGTTCACTGTTGTCCGCCTGGTCCAGCGCCGGCCCCTCACCCAGGCCTTGGCCGGCGTGGCAGGCGTCGGCATTTCGGCCTGGTTGGCCAACACCACCGGCAAAGCCGAAGACTTCTACCTGCCGGGCTTCTTCACCAACGCAGCCTACATCCTGGCGATGGTTATCTCGATCGCAGTCAAGTGGCCTGTGGCCGGACTGCTCTTCGGCTTCATCCGGAATGAGGGCGTGGAATGGCGCAAGGATCCGGACCGCGTCAAGGCCTACCGCCTGGGCACCTGGATCATTGTTGCCGTCCTGGCACTCCGGCTCATCGTGCAGGTGCCCCTGTACCTGATGGGCACTGACGGCCTGGCCGCCCTCGCCACCACCCGGTTGATCATGGGTGCACCCCTGTACATCCTCGGGATCTGGGTGGCCTGGCTCGTGACCCGGCCGGCTCCGGCGGAACCCGAAGCCGACCAGGAAAGCTGACCCACCGAAGAAACTGGCACCAGAACGCGCCCCGCGCCGGCACCCAATGTCGGCTGACGCCCAGCACCCGGCACCAAAGGCGGCGCCGGAAACCTAGCCGTCGAAGCCGTCGTCGTCCGTGGCATGCCCGTGGCTGGCGCCGGCGGGCGTGCTGCTGTCCGCCGGCACGTGGCCGGCGTCGATGCTGCCGGGGGCAGAGGAGAGCAGCTCCCGGAGCCGGTCCTCAGCGGCGATGGTGGTGACGAAGAAGAGCTCGTCGCCGCCGTCGATCACGTCGTCCCTGCTGGGGGTGATGGGTGCCTGGTCCCGGAGGATGGCCACCAGGGTGGCGTCCTCGGGCCAGTGGATATCGCCCACCGTCATGCCGATCACGTGCGAATCGTGCGGGACGGTGAATTCCACCAGCGACGCAACCCCGGTCTGCAGCGTCAGGAGCCGGACCAGGTCGCCGATCTCCACCGCCTCCTCCACGAGGGCGGTCATGAGCTGCGGAGTGTTGACAGCGACGTCCACGCCCCAGGAGTCGTTGAACATCCAGTCGTTCTTCGGGTTGTTCACCCGGCCCACGGTGCGGCCTACACCGAACTCCGTTTTCGCCAGCAGGGACACCACCAGGTTGACCTTGTCATCGCCTGTGGCGGAAACCACCACATCGGCGTCCTCCACCTTGGCGCCCTGCAGGGTGGAAAGCTCGCAGGCATCGCCCACCAGCCAATGGGCGCCACGCAGGCCGCTGCGGCCGATCACCTCGGGCTTGAGGTCGATCAGCAGGATCTCGTGCTTGTGCGCCAGCAGCTCCCGGGCGATGGATGACCCGACGCTGCCTGCGCCGACGATAACGACTTTCACTGGTACTCCTTGGCGGGGGCTTTGGCGAGGACCTGGGCGATGTGGGCGCTGCGGTCCACCTGCAGCATGGCGTGCACGGTGTCGCCGTCCTGGTATGCGGTCCCGGCATCGGGAAGGATGCCCTCGCCGAAGCGGGTGAGGTAGGCGACGCGGACATCCGCGGCCTTTTCGATGCTGCTGATCCGGTGCCCGATCCAGCCGGCGTCGAGGTCAAGTTCGGCCAGGACCAGGCGTCCGGACGGTTCACGGAAGTCGCCCGCGAGGTGCTGTTCGGGAAGGATGCGCCGCAGCACCTGGTCCGCGCTCCAGCGGACGGCGGCCACCGTGGGGATGCCCAGGCGCTGGTAGATCTCAGCACGCCCGGGATCGTAGATGCGCGCGACGACATGCGGCACGTGGAAGGTTTCCCGGGCAACCCGCGTTGCAAGGATATTGGAGTTGTCGCCGCTGGAAACGGCAGCGAAGGCATAGGCCTCGCCCACTCCTGCCTGCTTGAGGGTTTCGCGGTCAAAGCCCACTCCGGTGACCTTACGGCCGGTGAAGCCCTGGCGGAGCCGGCGGAAAGCGCGGTCGTCCTGGTCGATGATGGCCACGGAATGCCCGGCATCCTCCAGCGTGTGCGCCAGCGTTGCCCCCACCCGGCCACATCCCATGATCACGAAATGCGCCACCGTATCTCCTCTTTATGTATGTCAGGATCGTGCAGCTAGAACTCTACCGGCATGGCCCCCGTTCGGCCCGGCCCGGCCCCGTCATGACATCGCCCGCGAATCAGACTAGCTTTGTGGGGTGTTGACAATACTGAACGCCGTCAAACGCGTGCTGGTGGGCCGCCCTTTCCGGAACGACCGCCTGTCCCATACCCTGCTCCCGAAGAAGATCGCACTTCCGATCTTTGCATCCGACGCGTTGTCCTCCGTGGCTTATGCTCCGGATGAGATCCTGCTGACCCTGGCCCTGGCCGGTGTCAGTGCCGTGGCCATCTCGCCGTTGGTGGGCCTGGCCGTCATGGTGGTGCTGCTCACCGTGGTGGCTTCCTACCGGCAGAACGTACACGCATACCCTTCGGGCGGCGGCGACTACGAGATCGCCAATGAAAACCTCGGCAAGTTCGCAGGCCTGACGGTGGCGTCGGCCCTTCTGGTGGACTACGTCCTGACCGTGGCCGTGTCCATGTCGTCCGCCGCCGCCTACCTCACCACTGCAGTACCGTCGCTGCATGGTGAGCAGGCCGTGATAGCGACCATCGGCGTCGTCATCCTTGCCCTGGTGAACCTGCGCGGCATCAAGGAAGCGGGCAGCGTCTTCGCCGTCCCCACCTATATCTTCATGGCCTCCATCCTTGGCATGACCGCTGTGGGCATGTTCCAGGCCGCAACAGGGCAGCTGGGGGAGGCGCCGTCGGCGGCCTTCACCATCGTCCCGGCGGAGGGCTTCGACCAGGGCCTGGTGGGCCTGGCCGGTGCCTTCCTGCTGCTCCGGGCCTTTTCCTCCGGCGCCGCGGCGCTCACGGGCGTGGAAGCGATCAGCAACGGCGTTCCCAACTTCCGGCACCCCAAGAGCAAGAACGCGGCCACCACGCTGCTGCTCCTGGGCGTCATCGGCGCAGCCATGCTGGCCGGCATCATCTACCTTGCCAACGCCACCAAGGTCCACATTGTGCTGGACCCCGCCACAGAATTTCTGTTGGACGGGAAGCCGCTGCCGGAGGGCTACGTCCAGAACCCTGCCATCTCACAGATCGCCCAGACCATCTTCGGCGCGGGCAGCATTCCCTTCTACATCGTCGTTGCCGCCACCGGCGTCATCCTGGTGTTCGCGTCCAACACCGCCTTCAACGGCTTCCCCGTGTTGGGCTCCATCCTGGCCCAGGACGGCTACCTGCCCCGCCAGCTCCGCACCCGCGGCGACCGCCTTGCCTTCAGCAACGGTGTGCTGGCCCTCGCCGCCGGCGCCCTGGTGCTCATCATTTCGTTCGACGCCGACGTGACCAAGCTCATCCAGCTCTACATCGTGGGTGTCTTCATCTCCTTCACCCTCAGCCAGCTGGGGATGATCCGGCATTGGGGGAGGGAACTGAAACTCGCCAAGGACAAGGCTGTCCGGCGGCGGATGCTGAAGTCACGCACCATCAACACGATCGGTTTCGGCATGACCGGCCTGGTGCTGGTGATCGTCCTCATCACCAAGTTCGAGCAGGGTGCCTGGATCGCCCTGCTGGCCATGTTCGTCCTGTTCCTGATTATGTGGAGCATCCGCGCGCACTACGACAACGTGGCCAAGGAACTCGCGGTGGATGAGGATTCCTCGCCGCGGGCGCTCCCCACCCGGGTGCACGCGGTCCTGCTGGTGTCGCACGTCCGCAAGCCCGTCCTGCGTGCCCTTGCCTACGCCCGCGCTTCCCGGCCGTCGCGGCTTGATGCCATCACGGTGGACATCGACCCGGAGGAAACGGCGCACACCATTGCCGACTGGGACAAGCTCGAAATCCCGGTGCCCCTGACCGTCCTGGCCAGCCCCTACCGGGAAACCGTCACGCCCATCATGGACTACGTCAAGCAGATGCGCCTGGACTCCCCGAGGGACCTCATCGTGGTGTACATCCCCGAATACGTGGTGGGCAAGTGGTGGGAGCAGCTGGTGCACAACCAGACGGCCCTGCGCATCAAGACCCGCCTCCACTTCGAACCGGGCGTCATGGTGGCCAGCGTGCCCTGGCAGCTCAAATCATCCGAAGAAGCCAAGAACCTCCAGGACGTGCAGTGACCAGCAGGACGCCCACAGCCACCCAGCACCAAGCCGGTGAGGCCGGCCACACCGGCGAAGAGGCGGTGCTCGACGTCGGGCCCGTTGCCCACGGCGGGCACTGCGTAGCCCGGCATGAGGGCCGCGTAGTCTTTGTCCGCCACGTCATTCCGGGCGAAAAGGTCCGGGTCCGGCTGACCGATGCGGAGGACGGCGCCAAGTTCTGGCGCGCAGATGCCATCGAGGTGCTGGAGGCCTCCCCGGACCGGGTGGAACACTTCTGGCGTCCGGCCGATTCCCTGCGCGCCTGGAGCCACGGCCACCCGCCGGTTGGGGGCGCCGAATTCGGCCACATCGCCCTGGCCCGGCAGCGCAGCCTCAAGGCGGACGTGCTGGCCGAGCAACTCACCCGGCTGGCCGGCTTCGAGCAGGTGCCGTCCGTGTGGACCGGTGGCGTGGAAGCGGTAGGGGACAGGAACGACGGCGGCACGGGCCTTGCGTGGCGCACACGCGCCAGCTTCTCGGTCACCCCCGGCGGCAGGCTGGGGATGCACGCCCACCGCTCCGACCACATCATCCCGGTGCGGGAGATGCCCTTGGCCAGCGAAGCAATCAATGGCCTGCGCCTGTGGAACCTGGACCTGCAAGGGGTGGAGCGCGTTGAGGTAGCCGCCCCCGCCAACGGCTCGCGCCCCCTGGTGCTCCTCGCCCCGGCTCCCGGAACCAAGGAAAAACGGTTGCGGGCCATCGCCGCGGAAGTGCCGGGTGACGCCTCCGCCGCTGCCTTTGATCCGCTGACCGGGCAGGTGACCCAACTCCGGGGACGCACCTGGGTGCAGGAATCCGCCGTCGGCCACGAATACCGCGTAACCGGCGAAGGCTTCTGGCAGATCCACCGCGACGCGCCCGGGACCCTTGTGGGGGCCGTCACGGAATTCCTGCGGCAAGGGGACCCCCTGCAAGGGGACTTCCTGCACCCGGGCGCGGTGGTTGCAGACCTCTACGCGGGTGCCGGGCTCTTCACTGCCGTCCTGGCCGATGCGGTGGGGGAGACGGGGTCCGTGCTCTCCGTGGAAGGGGCGCCGGGAACCAGCCGTGACGCGCGGAAGAACCTGCATTCCGCCGCGCAGGTGGAGGTGGTGCAGGGCCGCGTGGAGCGGGTCCTGCGCCAAAAGCCGCGGAATTTCGACGCCCTGGTCCTCGACCCGCCCCGGGCAGGTGCCGGGAAAGCGGTCGTGGGACAACTGGTCGCATCGCAGCCCCGCGCCATCGCCTACGTGTCCTGCGACCCGGCGTCGTTTGCCCGTGACCTCGGTTACTTCCGCCGCTCCGGCTGGGAATTGGCAGGCCTGCGCGCCTTCGATCTGTACCCCCACACCCACCACCTTGAGACGGTGGCACTGCTTACTCCGGGTCGGTGATGGGGCCGGGGTTTTGGACTACGATGGCGGTAGTAGTCCCACGTCGCGCCCGAATTCTCGGCCGGCCGTGTGCAATTTTCGGGCCCTGTAACTACTTAGGGCGTCCTAACTAGCAGGCGGTCAACCGCGCGACAAAGATGAAACTGTTGCGAGAGGAGTCCTGCGATGAGCACTGTGGACAGCTTCGGTTCAAAAGGCAAACTTAATGTAGCCGGAACCGAATACGAAATTTTCCGGTTGAACTCCGTTGAAGGTGCAGAAAACCTTCCGTTCAGCCTCAAGGTATTGCTTGAAAACCTGTTGAGGACCGAGGACGGCGCGAACATCACTGCCGATCACGTTCGCGCTTTGGCAGGCTGGGATCCCAATGCGGAGCCCAATACAGAAATCCAGTTCACGCCGGCACGCGTGATCATGCAGGACTTCACTGGCGTCCCCTGCGTGGTCGACCTTGCCACCATGCGTGAAGCGGTCAAGGACCTGGGCGGCGACCCCAAGCGGGTCAACCCGCTGGCACCGGCCGAAATGGTCATCGACCACTCCGTCCAGATCGACGCTTTCGGCAACGCCGGGGCGCTGGAGCGCAACATGGAGATCGAATACCAGCGCAACGGTGAGCGTTACCAGTTCCTGCGCTGGGGCCAGACCGCATTCGACGACTTCAAGGTGGTTCCCCCGGGAACCGGCATCGTGCACCAGGTCAACATCGAATACCTGGCCCGCACCGTGATGACCCGTGAAGTGGACGGTGCGCTCCGCGCCTACCCCGACACCTGCGTCGGCACCGACTCGCACACCACCATGGTCAACGGCCTGGGTGTGCTGGGCTGGGGCGTTGGCGGCATCGAAGCCGAGGCAGCGATGCTCGGCCAGCCCGTCTCCATGCTGATCCCGCGCGTCGTGGGCTTCAAGCTCAGCGGCAGCATCCCCGCCGGCGCCACCGCCACCGACGTGGTGCTGACCATCACCGAGATGCTGCGCAAGCACGGCGTGGTGGGCAAGTTCGTTGAGTTCTACGGCGAAGGCGTGGCCGCGGTGCCGCTGGCAAACCGCGCCACCATCGGCAACATGAGCCCCGAGTTTGGCTCCACCGCTGCCATGTTCCCCATCGACGACGTCACCCTGGACTACCTGCGCCTCACCGGCCGCCCGGACCAGAACGTCGCCCTCGTCGAGGCGTACGCCAAGGAACAGGGCCTCTGGCACGATCCTTCCCGCGACATCAAGTTCTCCGAGTACCTGGAACTGGACCTGTCCACGGTTGTTCCGTCGATCTCCGGCCCCAAGCGCCCGCAGGACCGCATCATCCTTTCCGAGTCCAAGGCCCAGTTCCGCGAGGACCTCCGCAACTACGTCAAGGTGGACCTCGCTGACGGCAGCCTGGACGAAGCGATCGACGAGAGCTTCCCGGCCTCCGACTCGCCGTCGTTCACCGCCACGGCCACCCACCTCTCCGAGGAAGCCCCGCACGCCCACGGACCGAAGTCCAATGGCCGCCCCTCCAAGAAGGTAGCGGTCAAGACCGCCGACGGCCGCGAATTCGAACTGGACCACGGCGCGGTGTCGATCGCTTCGATCACCTCCTGCACCAACACGTCCAACCCCTCCGTTATGCTGGCCGCCGCACTGCTGGCACGCAACGCCGTGGAGAAGGGACTCACTGCCAAGCCGTGGGTCAAGACCTCCGTGGCTCCCGGTTCCAAGGTGGTCACCGACTACTACAACAAGTCGGGCCTGACCCCCTACCTGGAGAAGCTGGGCTTCTTCATCGTGGGCTACGGCTGCGCCACCTGCATCGGCAACTCCGGACCGCTCGACGCAGAGATCTCCGAGGCCATCCAGGCCAACGACCTCTCGGTCACTGCAGTCCTCTCGGGCAACCGAAACTTCGAAGGCCGCATCAACCCGGACGTCAAGATGAACTACCTGGCCTCCCCGCCGCTGGTCATCGCCTACGCCCTGGCCGGCACCATGGACTTCGACTTCGAAGCCGACCCCCTGGGCCAGGACGAAGCAGGCAACGACGTCTTCCTGAAGGACATCTGGCCCAACCCGGTTGAGGTCCAGCAGGTCATCGATTCCTCGATCGACAAGGACATGTTCGCCAAGGGCTACGAGGGCGTCTTCGAAGGCGACGACCGCTGGAAGGCGCTGGACACCCCCGCAGGTGACACCTTCGCCTGGGACGAGAAGTCCACCTACGTCCGGAAGCCCCCGTACTTCGAGGGTATGCAGGCGCAGCCGGAACCGGTCAAGGACATCACCGGTGCCCGCGTGCTCCTGAAGCTCGGCGACTCCGTCACCACCGACCACATCTCCCCGGCCGGTTCGTTCAAGTCCGACACCCCCGCCGGCCAGTACTTGCTGGCCAGTGGCGTGGAGCGCAAGGACTTCAACTCCTACGGCTCGCGTCGTGGCAACCACGAAGTGATGATCCGCGGTACGTTCGCGAACATCCGCATCAAGAACCAGCTCCTGGACGGCGTTGAGGGCGGCTTTACCCGCGACTTCACGCAGGCAGACGGCCCCCAGGCCTACGTCTACGACGCCGCCCAGAACTACCAGGCAGCCGGCACCCCGCTGGTGGTCCTGGCAGGCAAGGAGTACGGTTCCGGATCATCCCGTGACTGGGCCGCCAAGGGCACCGCGCTGCTGGGCGTCAAGGCCGTCATCGCCGAGAGCTACGAGCGTATCCACCGCTCCAACCTCATCGGCATGGGCGTCCTGCCGCTGCAGTTCCCGGCCGGCGAGAACGCTGCCAGCCTGGGCCTGACCGGCACCGAAACCTTCTCGGTTGAGGGCGTCACCGCCCTTAACGAGGGCACCACGCCCAGGACCCTGAAGGTCACCGCCACCGCCGAGGACGGCTCATCGAAGACGTTCGACGCCGTCCTGCGCATCGACACCCCGGGTGAAGCGGACTACTACCGCAACGGCGGCATCCTGCAGTACGTGCTGCGCCAGATTTCCGCCAACTAGCGGGCTCTGCCAGCAGGCAGCATCCTCCCGAAGCCCCGGCCGGTCACCGACCAGCCGGGGCTTCGGCTTTTCAGCCACGTCCGGCCCTGCGAACCGAGGCGTTAGAGTTAAACGGCACGTCTACCATCCGAAGGAGGGGTCATTGGGAATCTTGGACACCATCCGGAATCCGCAGGACCTGAACGAGTTGACCGAGGAACAGCTGGAACAGCTGGCTTCGGAGATCAGGGACTTCCTGATCACGAACGTCTCCCAGACGGGCGGCCACCTCGGGCCCAACCTCGGCGTCGTGGAACTGACGCTGGCCGTGCACCGCATCTTCGAATCTCCCCGTGACAGCATCGTCTTTGATACGGGCCACCAGTCCTACGTGCACAAGCTCCTCACCGGGCGCCAGGACTTCAGCACCCTCCGGCAGGAAGGCGGCCTCTCCGGCTACCCTGCCCGGGCCGAATCCGAACACGACATCGTGGAAAGCTCCCACGCGTCATCGTCCCTGTCCTGGGCCGACGGCATCTCCCGCGCCCGCCAGCTCATCGGTGAAGGTGACCGGCACGTGGTGGCCATCGTGGGTGACGGCGCCCTCACCGGCGGCATGGCCTGGGAGGCCATCAACAACATCGCAGCCGACAAGAAGCGCCGCGTGGTGATCGTGGTCAACGACAACGGCCGCTCCTATGCACCCACCGTGGGCGGATTTGCTGACTACCTTGCCTCACTTCGCCCCACCATCGACTCCTTCCGCGCCGCCCCTGCCTACGAGGGCGCCCTGGACTGGTGGAAGAAGAGGCTGCAGAACGGCGGCCCCGTAGGCCAGTTCACCTACAAGAGCCTGCATGCCATGAAAAAGGGCATCAAGGACTGGTGGGCACCGCAGGGCATGTTCGAGGACCTCGGCATGAAATACATCGGCCCCGTGGACGGCCACAACCTCCAGGCGATGGAGAATGCACTGTCCACTGCGAAGAACTACGGCGGCCCGGTCATCGTTCACGCGATGACGGAAAAGGGCCACGGCTACGCTCCGGCCCGCGCCCATGAAGCCGACCAGTTCCACGCCGTCGGCATCATCGACCCCGAAACCGGCGAGCCCACCGGCACGGGCAGCGCACAGTCCTGGACCTCGGTGTTCGCGGACGAGATCGCCGCCATCGCCGACGAACGCGACGACATCGTCGGCATCACCGGGGCCATGCTGATCCCGGTGGGCCTGCACAAGTTTGCAGCCAAGCACCCCAAACGGGTCATCGACGTCGGCATCGCCGAACAACATGCCCTGACCGCCGCCGCAGGCATGGCCTTCGGCGGGCTGCACCCCGTCGTGGCCGTCTACGCCACGTTCCTGAACCGCGCCTTCGACCAGCTGCTCATGGATGTCGCCCTCCACAAGGCAGGCGTCACCATCGTCCTGGACCGCGCCGGCGTCACCGGACCCGACGGTGCCAGCCATCACGGCATGTGGGACATGGCCATGGTCCAGATCGTTCCCGGACTGCACCTGGCCGCGCCCCGTGACGCCACCCGGCTCCGCGAGGAACTCCGCGAGGCCGTTGCCATCAGTGACGCTCCCAGCGTGGTGCGGTTCTCCAAAGGATCCGTCGGCCCGGCAGTGGAGGCCCTGGAACGGCTCAGCGACGGCGTGGACGTCCTGGCCCGCCGTCCCTCCGGCTCCACCGAAAATGACGTGCTGATCGTCAGCGTCGGGGCCATGTCGGAGCTGGCCCTCGATGTCTCCAACCGGCTCGGCGCCCAAGGCATCAGCACCACCGTGGTGGACCCCCGTTGGGTCCTCCCGGTCCGCCGCTCCATCATTGCGCTGGCCTCACACCACCGCCTGGTGATCTGCATCGAAGACGGCGTCCGGGCCGGCGGCGTGGGCTCCCGCATCCGCCAGGAAATGCGGGCGGCAGGAGTGGACACCGCCCTGAACGAGGTGGGCCTGCCCGTCGAGTTCCTGGACCACGGCACCCGCAACCAGGTGCTGGAGCGTGTCGGGCTCACCGCCCAGCAGATCACGCACGACGTCGTGGCGCAGGTCCTGGGCACGAAGGTTCCGTTTGCGCGTCCCCTCCCCGGGCAGCAGCACCCCACCACCGGCAGCCTTCCGATCCTGTGAGGGACGAGGACGAACTGAAGTATCCCGGCCCTGCCGGGGAGTCCGGACCGGTTCTGCACACCACCACGACCAGGGTCCCCAACGGACTGCAGCCGGGCCAGCTGGTGGTTTCCCGGAACCGCAAGTGGAACGGGAAGGCCCACTGGGTGGTGCCCGGGCAGTACATCGGCGAAGACCAGCACGGATGGTGGATCTTCCAAGGCACCAACGAGTTCTGCTCCCGCCCCGGCGCTGCCTTCTACACGCGCTCCGACGCGGTCCTGCTGGTGCCGCGCCAGGGTGACTGGGTGGCCACGTTCTACGACTCAGCCCACCCGGGCGGCGTCCGCGTGTACATTGATCTCGCCGTCGGCCACGAGTGGACGCACATCCGTCCCACCGTGACCGAGTTCCATGTGATCGACATGGACCTCGACGTTATCCGGACCGACAGCCGCGGTGTCTTCATCGACGACCAGGACGAATTCGCGGAACACAGCGTCTCCATGCACTACCCGGAGCGGCTGATCCAGGACATCCAGGCCGCAGCGGACGATCTCTACCACGCAGTAAAGGCGCAGCAGGCGCCCTTCGACGGCACCGACGTCGACTGGTTTACCAAAGGACGCAACATATGAGCGGCATTGTCAGGGTCTACAAGCGCGACGACGAGGGCGCCCTCCAGTTCAGGGAGGCCTGGTTCGACGAGGACTACTCCCAGTTCGTGATGAATTTCGGTGCCGTGGGGCACCAGAGCAAGACGGAGGAGACCGACGTCCCCGACGCCGCTGCTGCCGACGCGCTCCTGGACGCCTTCGCGGCCCAGTGCGCCGAGGACGGCTACGTCGAAATCCCCAATGAGGAGCAGTCCTGGGTGGTGGCCCAGTTCGCCCTCAAGACCAAGGAAGGCACGGAGCGGGACCGCTACCTGGAGCAGAAGGCCAAGGACGCGCTGATCAGCCACCTGGCATGGCGCGGCCTGGGCACGGTGGAACGCTCCGAGTTCACCGACTACAAGCTCAACATCTTCTGCCTGTGCCCGGATGTGAACAAAGCGGTCAATGCCATCAAGGTCTGCATCCGCGGCGAGGACCTGGACTTCACCAAGCTCAGCATCGGTGCCGCTCCCTACAATGACCCGGACCATTTCAAACTCAAGCACTCAGCCAAGCCCGCCGGCGGCTTCAGCCTCTAGGAGACAGCCTTGACCAGTTACCGCCGCCTCGGAAAATCAGGCCTTACCGTCTCCACCGTGGGACTTGGCTGCAACAACCTGGGCCGGGCGAACACCGCCACGGAGTCGCAGGACGCAACTGACGCCGTCGTCCATGCCGCCCTCGACGCCGGCATCACCCTGTTCGACGTCGCAGACACTTACGGCCGGGAACCTGGCCTCAGCGAGACCATGCTCGGCAAGGCCCTCGGCGCCCGGCGTGGCGACGTGGTCCTGGCCACCAAGTTCGGGATGGACGCCAAAGGCGCCAATGGCCCGGACTTCGGCGCCCGCGGCTCCCGGCGTTACATCATGGAGGCGGTGGAAGCCTCGCTGCGCCGGCTGGGCACCGACTGGATTGACCTGTACCAGTTCCACACCCCGGACCCGCTGACTCCCATCGATGAGACCCTGGCAGCGCTGGACACCCTGGTCCGCAGCGGCAAGGTCCGCTACATCGGGCACTCCAACCGGTCCGGCTGGCAGATTGCCCAGGCGGAGTACGTGGCCCGGGAACTGGGCACTGAACGCTTCATCTCCTCGCAGAACCACTACAACCTCCTGGACCGGCGCGCCGAACTCGAAGTGACCCCGGCCGCCGAGGAGTTCGGCCTGGGCGTGCTGCCGTACTTCCCGCTGGCCAACGGGCTGCTCACCGGCAAGTACGCGCCGGGCCACGCGCCAGAGGGGTCCCGCCTCAGCCACACCCGCACCAACCTGGTGAACGACGCCGACTGGGACCAGTTGGGCCAGTACAGCGCCTTCGCCAAGGAGCGCGGCCTGACGGAAATTGAGGTGGCTTTCTCCTGGCTCGCCGCCCAGCCCTCGGTGGCCAGCGTCATCGCCGGCGCCACCAGGCCGGAGCAGGTCAGGCAGAACGCGGAAGCGGCCAACTGGGTCCCCACCCCGGACGAGCTCGCCGCCCTGGATGAGATCTTCCCCGCAGTGCCCAAGGTGGCGCTCTTCTAGGCAGCCGTGCCCGCCTACCTGCTGGATGTCGATACCGGCATCGACGACGCCCTGGCGCTTGCCTACCTTGCCGCCCTCCCGGACACCGAATTCGTGGCGGTGACGGCCACGCCGGGGAACGTGGACGCGGACCAGGTGGCCCGCAACACCCTGGCGCTGCTGGAACTGTGCGGCCGGCCCGGAGTAGAGGTGGCGGTAGGGGCGCGCAAGCCGCTGTCCATCCCGCTGCTCACCACCCCCGAAACCCACGGACCCCAGGGCATCGGCTACGCCGTGCTGCCTGAACCATCGGGGCAGCTCAGCACCCGGAACGCCGTGGACCTCTGGATCGAACACGCCAGGGCCCGGCCGGGGGAACTCACTGCGCTGATCACGGCCCCGCTGACCAACTTCGCCCTGGCGCTGCGGAAGGAACCGGAACTTCCCGATCTCCTGGCCAAGGTGGTGATCATGGGTGGTGCCTTCTACCACCAGGGCAACACCACGCCCACGGCCGAGTGGAACACCCACGTGGATCCCCACGCCGCGAAGGAGGTGTACGCCGCATACCGGGGCCGGCCGGAGGAGAAGCTGCCCATAGTCTGCTCTTTGGACACCACGGAGCGCATGGAGTTGCACCCTGCCCACGTCCAGGCGCTTGCCGAGGCCGCCGGGGCCACCGTCCCTGAACTGGTTCTCCCCGAAGACCCGGAGGGCCGGCGCAGCACCTCCGACAACAGCCTGGTCAGGCACCTGTCGGATGCGCTCCGCTTCTACTTCGAATTCCACCGGCATTACGACCAGGGGTACCTGGCCCACGTCCACGATTTTTTCGCCGCCGGAGTCGCCGCCGGCACGCTCGAGTACACCGCCCGGCCCGCCACCGTGGACGTGGAAACGGACTCACCGCTCCTGGTGGGGACCACCGTGGCTGACTTCCGCGGGCTCTGGGGCGCGCCGCCGAACGCCCGGGTGGTGTCCGGGAACAACCCCCGGCAGGCCTTTGGTGAGCTGGTGTCCGCCGTCGGGAGACTGGCCCGCCGCGTGGGGTAGCCGGAGGGCTGGCGAACAGGGGTAAAACGGGCTGCACCGGGTGGTGGTCCTCCACGGGACGCTGCCGGGGAATGGCCGGTAGAATGGGCACCGGACCGGCCCGGCGCAGTTGCCGCCGGCTGCTGCCGAGGTGACATAGGCAGCCACACTCCGGCCCGGTACTGGCCGGGCCACTGCCTGCACCCCAAAGGAACATTCCCCATGTCATCGCCCTCTCTGACGCTCCCGTCACAGGAACGCTCACCGGCGCGCCGCCGCCTGCTGGAGATCCTCGGCGCCCTGGCCATCGCCGCCACCTACATCTACCTTGTGCTCAACCAGCCAGCCGATATCACCGGCGGCCCGGGCAGCGCGTCCGCCCTGATTGCCCTCACCGGCTTCCTTGCGGGGGCCGTCCTGCTGATCGTCGCCGTCCTGCCCACCCTGCCCGCGTCCACCCTGGTGCTGATCCCCGTGGCCCTGGTCCTCAACATCGTGCTGGGGCAGTTCGTCGGCAGCACCCTGGTGCCCTTCTACCTCGATGCCATCGGCACGGTGCTGATCGCAGTCCTGGCCGGACCAGCAGCCGGCGCAGCCACCGGTGCCCTCAGCAGCATCGTCTGGTCCTTCTTCAACCCCACGGTGCTGCCGTTCGCTGCCGGCGCCGCGCTCATCGGTTGCCTGGCAGGACTGGCGGCACGCTACGGACTGTTCCGCCGTTTCTACCTGGCTCCGATCGCCGGCTTCATCACCGGGATCGTCGCGGGCGTGGTCTCCGCTCCGGTGGCCGCCTTCGTTTTCGGCGGAACCTCCGGTGTAGCGACGGGCGCCATCGTCAGCGCCTTCCGGGCCATGGGGGACAGCCTGCTGGGTGCCATCACCAAGCAGGCCTTGATCTCCGATCCCATGGACAAGGCGATCGTGTTCACCGTCGTCGCCATCCTGGCCTACGCGCTGCCCCGCCGGGCACGCCAGCAGTTCCCGTTCATCCGGCGCCACCGCGTCCTTGCCGGGAACGCCTCGTCTGCCGAGGCCCGCACAGACGCCCCGGCCCCGGGTACAGCTGCGAAAGGCTGACCGGACCCTGTGACAGCATCCCCGGCAGGCAGGACCGCGGCGGGCGCCAGGCGGACGCGGCTTAATCCGCTGACCCTGCTGGCGGCTGCCGGCAGCACGGCGGCCATTACGACGGCGGCAGCAAGCTGGCAGCTGTCAGTCGCCGTGGTTGCCGCGTCGCTTGGCCTGTCGCTGGCAGGTGGCACAGCCCGCCGCGTGCTGCCCGCGGCCGCAGCGGTCCTGGTTCCGCTTGGCCTGTCACTGCTTGTCCTGCACGGATTGTTTTTCCCTGAAGGCCGCACGGTCCTGGCCGAGTGGGGACCTGCCCGCATCACGGCAGAGGGCCTGGACTTCGCGTGCCGGCGGATCCTGCAGCTGGCCGCCGTCGTTCTGGCGCTGCTGCTGTTTTCCTTCAGCGTTAGGGTGCCTGACCTTGTGGCCGCGTTGTCCGCCCGCGGCGTGCAGGGCCGGTTCGCATTCGTGCTGGCGTCCACCATGACCTTGCTGCCTGCCATCACCGCACGCGCACAACGGATCCGGCAGGCCCAGGAATCACGCGGCCTGGTGGTCACCCGCAGCCTGGTGTCCCGGGTTGGCGCGTTCCGGCTGCAGGCCGTCCCCCTGGTGCTGTCCCTGATCGAGGATGCCGGAACCAGGGCGGCGGCTTTGGAGGCGCGGGGACTGAGCAATCCCGGCCCACGGACCAGCTTCCGCGAGGTTCCTGATTCCAGCCTGCAGCGGGCCGCACGCGCGGTCCTGGTGTTGATGGCCCTGGCAGCGGTGGTGCTCCGCCTGGTGCAGGCAGGTCCGGGTGGCTGAGCGCATGGCCACGGAAGGCCCACGGAACGCAGGCAAGGCCGGCAATGACAGTAGTGCGGGCAATGACAGTGCTGCTGCCGCGCCTGTGCTCGCGGCCGGGATCCGGCATTTCACCTTCCATGACGGGCAAGCCCCGGCACTGCGGGAGGTGGGTGTTTCCTTTCCGCCCGGGTCCTTCACAGCCGTCCTGGGCGCCTCGGGGAGCGGCAAATCCACCCTGGGCCGTCTCCTGGCCAGCTGGCTGCCACCGGGCGGCCATGGAGTCCTGTCAGGATTCCTTGAGCTGTCAGGCACCAGGTTGGAGTTCGACGGCGGCCCGGGGGATCCGCGGATCAATCCCGCCGAGTGGGGCCGCCAGGTGGGTTTCGTCCCGCAGGACCCCGCCACTGTTCTGTCCACCGTCCGGGCGACGGTGGCCGAGGAGCTGGCGTTCGGATTGGAAAACGCCGGGATCGAGCGCGGCGCCATGGTGGCGGCGGTGGAACGCACCGCGGGGCTGCTGGGACTGCGGTGCAAACTGGACGAGGACCCGGCACGGCTCTCCGGTGGCCAACTGCGCCGCCTGGCCATTGGCTGCGCGATCATCGCCGGGCCGCCGGTACTGGTCATGGACGAGCCTTTGGCCTCCCTGGACGCGGCAGGGACTGCGGAGCTTGCAGCACTGGTACGCGACCTCCTGAACCGCGGCACCGCCGTCGTGATCCTCAGCCAGACCATTGATCCCCTGCTGCAGGGCGCCGACACCTGGCTGGTGCTGTCGGACGGTACGGTCACCGCCAGCGGTCCGCCGGCGGCCATGGAAAGCAGTCCAGGGTCGCTGCCGGCATCGATCCGGCGCCCTGGCACCGTGCAGGCTCCGGCAAGCTCCCTTCCGCGGACACTGAAAGTCAAGCGCGGTGCCCCTTCGCTGCAGTTGCAGGGCGTGTCTTTCGGCTACCCGGCACCGCCCAGGGGCAGGAGACAGCGGAAAGTATTAAGGCGGAAACCCTCAACCCCGGTGCTGCAGGACATAAACCTGGTCGTCCATCCGGGGGAGATCGTGGCCGTGACCGGACCCAACGGCGCCGGCAAGTCGACCCTCCTGCGGCACTTCAACGGCCTGCTGCGGCCCACATCTGGCCGCGTGGCAGTCGGCGGCACTGACATCGCCGGAACCCCGGTGGGGAGGACCGCGGCCTCGGTGGGCCTGCTGTTCCAGCAGCCGCGTGACCAGTTGTTTGAGCGGACCGTGCACCGGGAGGTCAGCTTCGGGCTGGACCGCCTGGTGGGTCCGGCAGCGGTGAAGGACCGTGCCGCAGCGGCACTGCGGGCGGTGGGCCTGGCGGCTGCGGCTGAAGACCATCCGGCCGAGCTGCCGGCGTCAGCCCAGCGCCTCCTGGCCCTGGCTACCGTCCTGGCCCGCAAGCCCGCCGTCCTGGCGCTGGACGAGCCCACCGTGGCGCTGGACGGGGACGGGCTGGCCCTGCTCGACGCCGCTGTACGGTCAGCAGCGGCGGGGGGCGCCGCCGTCGTGCTGGTCACCCATGACCTGGCCTATGCACGCTCGGCGGCGGACCGCATTCTGGCGCTCGACGGCGGCCGGCTGGTGCCGGCCTGACCGCGTGTGCTGCCTGGCCCTTGCGGGCCAGGCAGCCTGCCGCTGCTAGCCTTGCGCCGGTGAGGCGACGCCGGGGGCCAGGAAACGCTTGCCGTTGACCCGTTCCGAGGCGCCCACGCGGTCCAGGTACGGCGTGATGCCGCCCAGGAACATCGGCCAGCCCGCGCCAAGGATCATGCAAAGGTCGATGTCCTCGGGCCCTGCCACGACGCCCTCGTCCAGCATCAGTCCGATTTCCTCAGCCAGGGCATCCTGGACGCGGCGCAGCACCTGCTCTCCAGTGGAAGGGCTGGTACCGAAGGACATCAGCTCCAACGTGGAAGCCGGGATGGCCCGCGAGCCGTCCGGCGCAGCCTCCCACAACGCCTTGACGTTGTTGTCGATGAGCTTCTTCAGGTTGTCGGACACCGGGAAGCGTTCCCCGAAAGCTGCATACAGCGATTCCTGGACGTGCTGTGCCACCGGCAGGCCCACCATGGCCAGCAGCGTGAAAGGCGTCATAGGCAGGCCCATGGGACGCAGCGCGGTGTCTGCCACTTCCGCCGGGGTGCCTTCGTCGAACGCAGCCGTCACTTCGCCCATGAGCCGGAGCAGGATGCGGTTGACCACGAACGCCGCGGCGTCCTTGACCAGAACGCCCGTCTTCTTCAGGGCCTTGGCCAGTTCGAAGGCGGTGGCCAGGACAGCGTCATCGGTCCGCGGGGCCCGGACGATCTCCAGGAGCGGCATGACGGCGACCGGGTTGAAGAAGTGGAAACCCACCAGCCGCTCGGGGTGCTGCAGGTCGGCGGCCATCTCCGTCACGGACAGGGAGGACGTGTTGGTGGCCAGGATGCACTCCGGCCCCACGATCCCCTCCAGCTCGGCGAACACCTGCTTCTTGATGTGCAGTTCCTCGAAGACCGCCTCGATCACGAAGTCGGCGTCCGCGAACACCTCTTTCGACACCGATCCCGTCACCAGTGCCTTGGTGCGGTTGGCGGCGTCCTGGCTGATGCGCTGCTTGGCCAGCAGCTTGTCCACCTCGGCATGGACGTAGGCCACGCCCTTGTCCACCCGCGCCTGGTCGATGTCGGTCAGGACCACCGGCACCTTCAACTGGCGGGCGAACAGCAGTGCCAGCTGGCCGGCCATCAGCCCGGCGCCCACCACGCCCACCTTGGTGACGGGGCGGGCCAACTTGCGGTCGGGGGCTCCGGCGGGGCGCTTGGCACGCTTCTGCACCAGGTCCAGGAACGCGTAGACCGTGGAACGGAACTCGTCCGTCTGCATGAGTCCGGCCAGCGTCTCGCATTCCAGGGCGGCGGATTCCGCGGCCGTCATGGTCCGGTTGGCCTCGAGGAGTTCCAGGACCTTGGCGGGGGCCGGGGAGGCATTGGAGGTCTTGCCCTCCACGAACCTGCGGCCGGCTTCAACCGCGGCGGTCCAGCGGGCCGCAGCGTCGGGGGAGGAAGGGTCGACGGCGTTGGGCCGCTCCGGGACCACCTCGCCGGAGATGACGCCGGCTGCCCAGGCCAGTGACTGTTCCAGGAAGTCGGCGGGCTCGAAGACGGCGTCCGCGATGCCCATGGCGAAGGCCTGGGTGCCGGTGAGGGTCCGGTTGTTGCTGAGCGGGTTCTCGATCATGACCTTGACCGCGTTCTCCGGACCCACCAGGCGGGGCAGGATGTAGACGCCGCCCCAGCCGGGCACCAGGCCAAGGAATCCCTCCGGCAGCGCCAGGGCGCCGGCCCCCGTGGAGACCGTGCGGTAAGTGGACTGCAGGGCGATCTCCAGGCCCCCGCCCAGGGCAGCGCCGTTGATGAACGCGAAGCTGGGGACGCCCAGGTTGGCCAGTGTGGCGTAGACGTCATGGCCCAGCTGTGCCATCCACAGTCCGTGCTCGCGTTCTTCCAGTGACTTCACGGCGGAGAGGTCCGCGCCGGCCACCAGGTAATGCGGCTTGCCGGTGACGCCGACGCCCACGATTTCGCCGCGGGCCGCGCGGCCCCGCAGGCCCTCCAGCACGGTCCCCAGCTCCACCAGGGTGTTGGGGCCCAGGGTGGTGGGCTTGGTGTGGTCCAGGTCGTTGTCCAGGGTGACCAGGGCGAAGGTGCCGGGGCTTGGTTTTCCTGCCGTGGCCGGGAGGGTGATGTCCTGCACGTAGGAATGGGTCACGGTTTCGTTGGGGAAGAGGTCGGCCAACTTGCGGAAGTCTGCGGCGCTCATGCCAGGGCTCCTTCGGAAACGGTAGCGGCGGCGGTCTCGCCGGAGGGGGTTCCACTGTAGTCGGGGTGGTGCGGGTTTTCCCAGATCACGGTGCCGCCCATGCCCAGGCCGACGCACATGGTGGTGATCCCGTAACGGACGGACGCGTCTTCCTCGAATTGGCGGGCCAGCTGGATCATCAGCCGCACGCCGGAGGAAGCGAGCGGGTGGCCCACCGCAATGGCGCCGCCGTACCGGTTGACCCGGGGGTCGTCGTCGGCAATGCCGTAATGGTCCAGGAAGCTCAGGACCTGGACGGCGAATGCCTCGTTGATTTCGAACAGGCCGATGTCATCAATGGTCAGTCCTGCGTTCTGCAGCGCCTTTTCGGTGGCGGGGACGGGGCCGATGCCCATGACTTCGGGCTCCACGCCGGCATAGGCGTAGCTGACCAGCCGCATCTTCACCGGCAGGCCCAGTTCTGCGGCGGCGTCGGAGGATGCCAGGACCGCCGCAGTTGCGCCGTCGTTGAGGCCGGCCGCGTTTCCGGCGGTGACCCGGCCGTGTGCGCGGAACGGCGTACGCAGACCGGCCAGGTCGTCCAGGGTGGTGCCGGGCCGGGGAGGCTCGTCCTTGCTGTGCACCGTCCAGCCCTCGCCGGGCTTGCGGGCGGCGACGGGAACCAAGTCGGGCTGGATCTGCCCGTCCTGGTAGGCGGCTGCCAGCTTGTCCTGCGAGGCCACCGCGTACGCGTCGGTGCGCTGCTTGGTGATGGCGGGGAAGCGGTCGTGCAGGTTCTCTGCAGTGTTGCCCATGTTCAGGGCCGCAGGGTCCACCAGGCGTTCGGACATGAACCGCGGATTGGGGTCCGCCCCGGAGCCCATCGGATGGTGGCCCATATGCTCCACGCCGCCGGCAATCACCACATCGTAGGCGCCGAAGCCGATGCCGCCGGCCGTCGTCGTGACAGCAGTCATGGCGCCGGCGCACATGCGGTCGATGGCGAACCCGGGGACGGAGCGGGGCAGGCCGGCCAACAGGGCCGCGGTCCGGCCCAGCGTGAGGCCCTGGTCGCCGGTCTGGGTGGTGGCGGCAATGGCCACCTCATCGATCCGCTCCGGCGGGAGGGACGGGTTGCGGCGCAGCAGGCCGCGGATGCATTTCACGATCAGGTCGTCGGCCCGGGTTCCGGCGTAGATTCCTTTCTCGCCGGCCCTGCCGAAGGGTGTGCGGATGCCGTCCACAAAGACGACGTCGCGGACAGTGCGCTGGGATGCGCCGCTTCCGTGCTGGCTCACGTGTAACTCCTCATCGAGACGTAACGCGCCGGTGCATGCCGAAGGACGGCAGCAGCCTGACGTGGGTCACATCGATGTTACTCGTGAGTAACTTAGCCTGCAAGGGCTGGAATCGCGCGGGCTACTGGCCGCCCGCCGTTGCGGGCGCCTTGGCCTCCTTGGGCGGCAGCGGCTGCGGGTCCAGGAACGCACCGGCGATCAGGGGAGCGGTGAGTTCAACCTGCCACTTTCGGGCGCCGAGCGCCAGCAGCTCTGCGGCGATCGAATCCTCCGTGACCTCGGCCGGCGGCCGCCACGCCACCCGCCGCAGGTAGTCAGGGGTCAAAAGGTTTTCCAGCGGCAGGTCCAGTTCCTCGGCCTTCGCCTGGAGCAGGGGCCGGGCCGTGGCCAGGCGGGCGGCTGCTTCCGGATCCCGGTCAGCCCAGACCCGGGGCGGCGGCGGAGCGTTGGTGGCCAGGTGCAGCGGAGGCAGTTCCTCCAAGGCGCGGGCCGCAGAGATGCAGCGCAGCCAGCGGGGAGCTTCGCGCTGTGCGGCTCGGCCGTGGAACCCCTTGGTGGTGAGCAGTTGCGGAACAGTGGTCGGCATGGCCTTCGCCGCTGCCACAAGGGCTGAATCGGGAAGCAGCCTGCCGGGGGCCACGTCGCGTTTTTGCGCCAGCGAATCGCGTTCCAGCCACAGCTCGCGGACCGCGGCGAGCTGGCGGCGGTCGCGGATCTGGTGCAGGCCGGAGGTCTTGCGCCACGGGTCCACGCGCGGGGGAGCGATGCCGGCTGCCAGGATGGCTGCGAATTCCTGCTCGGCGTACTCCAGTTTTCCGTTGGCCTGCAGCAGTTCGATGAGTTCCTCGCGCAGTTCGGCCAGGACTTCGACGTCAAGTGCAGCGTAGCGCAGCCATGGCTCAGGCAGTGGGCGGGTGGACCAGTCGGCCGCGGAGTGCTCTTTGGCCAGCCCGAACCCCAGCAGCTGTTCGATGACCGCGGCCAGCCCTACGCGGGGCAGCCCCGCAAGCCGGGCGGCGAGTTCGGTGTCGAAGAGCTTGTCCGGCCACATGCCCAGCTCGGACAGGCAGGGCAGGTCCTGGCTGGCAGCGTGCAAAATCCACTCGACGCCGCGCAGGGCGTCGTTGATAATCTCCAGGTTTCCGAACGGCTCCGGATCGATCAACCATGTGCCGGCGCCCTCGCGGCGGATCTGCACCAGGAAGGCGCGTTGCCCGTAGCGGAAGCCGGAAGCGCGTTCGGCGTCCACCCCCGCGGGTCCGGTCCCGGCGGCGATGGCAGCGGCGCAGCGCTCCAGGCCGGACTGGGTCTCGATAACCAGCGGAACGCCATCCCGTGGAGCGTCAAGGTCGATGATTTCGGGGATGGGGCTGTCAAAGCCCTCCACGGTGATGTGGGGTGCGGCAGCAGCAGCCGGGACGCCGGCTGTGGTGTTTTCCGGAGTGTTTAGGGTCATGATGCCCCCAGTTTACCGGGCTGTGCCATAACCGTTCTGTTGGCTTCGGCGGCGGGGCGGGAGCGCGGTGACGCCGTCGGGCAGCGGTGGGAGGCCGGCGAACGTGCACACCATGTCGGACCAGGCCTCAAGGTGGGCCTGGACGTCGGAGGAATCGGGGGTCCAGGAGGCCCGGAGTTCGATGTCGATCGACCCCGGCCGCTCCGCCAGGGTGCCGAAGCTTTCGGAGAGGACCCGGGTTGCGGTACCGCCCGCTGCCCGGTAGCCGGCCTTGTGGTTTTCCAGTGCCTCTACCAGCCAGGTCCACGCCACGGTCCCCAGCATCTGGTCGTTACCCATCTCCGGTTCCAGCTCGGCGCGGATGTAGGTGACGATGCGGAATTCCCCGTCCCACACCGCGGAGCCCTCGGGGTCGTGCAGCAGGATGAAGCGCCCGGTGGCGAGTTCCGTTTCGTCCTCATCCGCCGCAGGGCCGGCCGTTCCGGAGGCGGCGGCGAAGGCCAGCGCCGCCGGTCCGTGCACGGGGGTGGAAGGCGTAGCAACGCCGGGCGCCATGACTTCGGCGCCCAGCGCGACGGCGAAGGGTGCCAGGCGTGCAGGGGCAGGGATCTCCGCGAGCCGCAGTTCCTTGCGGCACCGGGCTTTCCTGAGGGTTCCCAAGGCATGGAGAAAATCCGGGGGAACCTGGTCAAGTGCGTTCACCTTGGCAGATTACGGTGCGGGGCGGTGCGGGGCAGGAAGGCTCGCCGTCAGCGGACGCTCAGCCGGCCTGCGGGTCCCGGTAATCCCGGAGCTCATGGCGGATTGCTGCGGCAAAGGCATCAACGTCCTCCTCGGTGGTGTCAAAGGAACACATCCACCGGACTTCCCCTGTGGCTTCGTCCCAGTCGTAGAACCGGAAGGAGTTGCGCAGCCTGTCCGCCACTCCGGGAGGCAGGACGGCGAAGACGCCGTTGGATTCGGTCTTCTGGGTGGGCCGTACGCCGTCGATGGTGTCGACGGCGGCGCGGAGCCGGGCAGCCATGGCGTTGGCGTGCGAGGCCGAGCGCAGCCACAGGTCGCCTTCCAGCAAAGCGATGAACTGGGCGGACATGAAGCGCATCTTGGAGGCGAGCTGCATGTCCATCTTGCGCAGGTAGAGCAGGCCGTGGGCTGCTTCCGGGTTCAGCGCCACGACCACTTCGCCAAAGAGCAGTCCGTTCTTGGTGCCGCCGAAGGACAGGATGTCTACCCCGGCGTCCCTGGTGAAGGCGCGCAGGGGCACGCCAAGGTGGGCGGCCGCATTGGCCAGCCTCGCGCCGTCCATATGCAGCTTCATGCCTTTGGCGTGCGCGTGGTCGGCAATGGCGCGTATCTCTTCCGGTGTGTAGCAGGTGCCCAGTTCCGTGGTCTGGGTAATGGACACGGCCAGCGGCTGGGCCCGGTGCTCGTCGCCCCAGCCCCAGGCCTCCCGGTCAATCAGTTCGGGGGTCAGCTTGCCGTCGGGGGTGGGAACGTGCAGGAGCTTGAGGCCGCCGATGCGTTCCGGAGCACCGTTTTCGTCCATGTTGATGTGGGCGGTGGAGGCACAGACCACGGCACCCCAGCGGGGGAGCAGGGACTGCAGGGACAGGACGTTGGCTCCGGTGCCGTTGAACACCGGGAAGCATTCAATGCCGGGCCCAAAGTGCTCAACCATCAGTTCCTGCAGCCGTGCGGTGTAGTCGTCTTCGCCGTAGGAGACCTGGTGCCCTTCATTGGCCGCGGCCAGGGCCGCCAAAACCTCAGGGTGGACGCCGGAATAGTTGTCCGAAGCGAAGCCGCGCACGTTGGGATCGTGCAGCCGCAGCGCCGTGCCGGTTTCTGCTGTTGTCGTCATAGGGATGCTCACGCTTTCAGTTTAGGGACAGTCACGGCCGTCAGTCCGCCAGCCGGAGCCGGGCACCGTTGAGTTCGGTGGACGGGGTGCCGAAAAGCCGTACGACGGCGGCAGCAAGGTCGGCCACGTCCGTCGCCCCGGGGAACTTCCGCTCCGGGTGGGCGCGGCGGAGTTCGTCGTCCACCAGCGCCTTGACCACCAGGACGACGGCAGCGGCGTTGCCGCCGCCGGCCTCGGACGCCCGGCGGAAGCCGTCGGCCACGGCCATGGTCCAGGCTTCCGCCGCTGCCTTCGCTGCGACATAGCTGGCTACTGCCGCGGTGGGCTTGTCCAGCGCGGTGGACGACACCATCACGAACCTGCCGGAGGCGGACGCCGCGATATCTTCGAAGAAGACCCGCGACACGTTCCGCAGCGTGGTGACGGCGCCGCGTTCCAGGAAGTCCCAGTCGTCGTCGGTCTGGTCGGGGATCCCCTTGGCCCCGCGCCAGCCACCCACCAGGTGGATCACGGCGTCCACGGGCCCGAATGCTGCGCCGACCTCGCCGCGCAGCTTCCTGACGTTTTCCAAATCCGCCAGGTCGCACGTGAAGGGGGTGACGCCGTCGCCCGCTTTCTCCGCGGCCGCCCTGATCCTGGCCTCATCCGAGCCCACCGTGGCCACGCGGTGGCCGGCCGAGGCGAGGGCGCGGGCCACGGCGATCCCCGAGGCGCCGCTGCCGCCCGTGACCAGGACGCGCGCCGGCGCAGAGCCAGTCGCGGCGCCTGTGGCCGTACTTGTCACAGCGCGGAACGGCCGGTGATGCCGGCGGTGGACTCAATAACCGGGCGCATCTTCTTCTCCAGTGCCTCGTAGAACATGGACAGCGGGAATTCGTCATCCAGGACCTGGTCCGTGAGGCCGCGGGGTGTCCCCGCCAGCGGCAGCGCATCCGGGCCCTTGGCCCACACGGAGGCCGGGTTCGGGGTGACGGTGGCGGACACCAGCTTGTAGGCCGCCAGCCAGTGGGCGGTCTTGGGCCGGTCGATGGAACGCCAGTACAGTTCGTCGATGCCGGCTCCCAAAGCGATGACGGCGTCCGCCACCTCATCCCAGTCGATGGTAAGCCGCGTGTCCGTCCAATGCAGCACGTGCTGCTGGTGCAGCCAGGCGAAGAGGAGCTGGCCGCCGAGGCCGTCGTAGTTGCGGATCCGGCTGCCGGTGATGGCGAAGCGGAAGATGCGGTCGAAGATGATGGCGTACTGCACCAGCTTCGCGTGCCGCCGGGCTTCGGGGTCGGCGTCCTCGTCCTTTTCGATCCGCACAGACTCGCGGAAAGCGGTGAGGTCGCAGCGCAGTTCCTCCAGCGAATACAGGAAGTAGGGCATGCGCTGCTTGATCATGAAGGGGTCGAAAGGCAGGTCGCCACGCATGTGGGTCCGGTCGTGGATCAGGTCCCACATCACGAACGTGGCCTCGGTGAGGTCCTGGTCCGCCAGGAGTTCCGCGGCGCCTTCCGGCAGTTCCAGGGAGGTGATCTCCGCGGCGGCCTTCAGGACGCGGCGGAACCGGGCGGCCTCGCGGTCGGCGAAGATGGCACCCCAGGTAAAGGTGGGGGTCTGGCTGACCGCCACCGTCTCGGGGAACAGGACGGCAGAGTTCGTGTCGTAGCCCGGGGTGAAGTCGACGAACCGGATGGGGACGAACAGCTTGTTGGAGTATCCCCCTGCTTCCAGCCCGTTGATGAACTCCGGCCAGATCACCTCGACCAGCACGGCCTCCACCAGGCGGTTGCTGCTGCCGTTCTGGGTGTACATGGGAAAGACCACCAGATGCTGCAGGCCGTCCTGGCGCAGTTCCTGCGGCTGGAACGCCAGCAGGGAGGACAGGAAGTCCGGCACCGCAAAGCCGCCGGCGGCCCAGACCTCGAAGTCGGCACAGGCAGCCTCAAGGTAAGCGGCGTCGTGCGGGAAGGCGGGGGACAGGGCCCTGATCGCCGTCACGATGGTTTCCACGTGGTCGGCTGCCCCAATGTGATCGGCAGGATCCGGGATGGACCCGTCCTTGACCTGCAGCGCCTGCAGTGCCGTGGCTGCCGTCTTCAGACGGAGCCAGTCCTGGTTCTGGGGGGAAATACCGGTAACAGCGGTGGTCAGGGTCTCTGTCATCGTCGGCTGCCTTTCTGGGTGCTTGCGTCTCTCTGGTGAGCGTAACAAGCGGCAAGAACGGCTTATGCCCGAAGGTCGGATGAGTAAGAAAGACTTATGCTCGGTGGGTGCGGGCCTGGTACGAGACCAGCCCCCGGCTGTTGGAACAGCGCGAGGGCTGGGGAGGCCTTGCTTGGTGCTTGGCCTGTGATGGTGCGCCTGGGCCCGCCTGGCCCGGGGGCCGGGGGTGCGCCTTAGCCTTGCGAACCGCCTTCGGCGTCGTCCTTGCTGACCAGCCGGAGGGACACCGAATTGATGCAGTAGCGCTGGTCGGTGGGTGTGCCATAGCCCTCGCCCTCGAACACGTGGCCCAGGTGGGAGTCGCAGGACCCGCACCGCACCTCGATCCGTTCCATACCCAGGGTGCGGTCGTGGATGTAGCGGACCTTCCCCTCAGCCAGCGGAGCCCAGAAGGAGGGCCAGCCGCAGTGCGAATCGAACTTCTCGTTGCTGGTGAACAGTTCGGCACCACAGGCACGGCACTGGTACACGCCCTCGGTATGGGTGTCCCAGTACTCGCCGGTATAAGGCCGTTCCGTCCCGGCCTGGCGGAGGACGTGGTACTCCTCCCGGGTCAGCTCCTCCCGCCACTGGGCGTCGGTTTTCTGGACCGCGTTTGCCCGTGCGGCACTTTCCTGGCCGCCACCAATCATGTCCGTTGCCTTGTTACCGAAGATGCTGTTTCCAAAGATGCTCATAGCATTTCCAACGCTCAGGAGTCGCCGATAAATCCCGAACCGGCGTATAGATGGAGCACAGGGACGCCCAGCTGGTCCTGTGCCTTGTTGGCCCAGTCCGTGTGGAAGGTGTCGGCCACGGCATGCGGCCTGGTGATCACCACGGCCTGGGACGCTCCGGTTTCCCGGACCTTGGCCACCAGGCTGTCCACGGCCTTGCCGTCCACCACCTGGCCGGTCACCCCGGAACCCAGCCCCTCCAGCGCAGCAAGTGATGCCGCAAGGGTTTCGTCCGCGTGGGCCCGTTCGACGGCGGCGTCCGGGTTGCGTGCCGCGAGCTCACGGAATGCCTTGGCAACGTCCAGCAGGGACAGGTTTTCGAGGAAGTCCACCAGCAGGTGCCGCTCCGTGTTTGCCGGCACCAGGACCAGCAGGCGGCTGTCCCCGCCATCCACCAGCCGTTCAATGTTCAGGCGGTCTTCCGCGCCCAGTGGTTCTTCGGTCAGGATGACGATGGGATCACTCATGGCCTTAGCCTAGCGCCGCGCGGGGAGGCCTGCACTGCACTTCCGGTGCACGCCGCACGCCGCAGGGCGACGTGCCGGTCCCGTCCTGGAATGCAGGTATCGGCGGCAGGGCCGGTAAGAATAGTCCCATGGCACCTTTCCGGCGAGCGCGCCCTGCAATGACTGCACCCACCCGGGACTCCGGCGGCATGTCGCCGGGGGCGAAGTGGGCCATCGGCGGGGCGATTGCCGGCGGCTCGGTGGCAAGCCTGCTGGGAGCAGGGTCCTCAGCGCTCGCCGTGTACTTCGCCCGCCGCGTAATCACCCCGGCCCGGCAACGGGCGGCGGACAAGGAAGTGCTGGCCGTGATCCGTGACGGGCAAAAGCAGCAGGTGATCCTGGCTGCCAACGATGACACCACGGTGGATGGGGTCTACGGATTCTTTTTCGACGGCGGCAAGGGCCACGCCCGCATCGGCCGCATCATTTCCTACTCACCGGCGGAACGGACGGTCCTGCGCGAGGTCGAAGCCGTCTACAGCGGGGACCTCTCAACCGCGCGCTGGGGATGGTGGAGCGGCGCCACCTACCCGGACCCGGCCGCCGTCGGGATTCCTGCCGAAGATGTGCTGATTCCCGTCGAGCGGGGCGAAGCGCCGGCCTGGCTGGTGCGCGCCAAGGGAACGGCCCGCACCTGGGCCATCATGGTGCACGGCCGCGGTGCCACCCGGCAGGAGGCCCTCCGGGCGGTGGGCCCGGCCCTGGAACTGGGACTGACCAGCCTGCTGGTGTCCTACCGGAACGACGGACTGGCGCCCTCGGCTGACGATGGACGGTATGGCCTGGGTTCAACGGAGTGGCAGGACATCGAAGCCGCCATCGATTACGCCCTGGCCCACGGTGCCGAGGAAGTGGTCCTGTTCGGCTGGTCCATGGGCGGAGCCATCTGCCTGCAGACCGCAGACCTCTCCCGCCACCGGCACCTGATCCGGGCCATGGTGCTCGACGCACCGGTCATCGACTGGGTCACCGTCCTGGCGCACCACGCGCAGCTGAACCGGATCCCGTCGCTGGTGGGCAGGTACGGGCAGCTGATGCTGGGCCATCCACTGGGACGCAGGCTCACCGGCCTGTCCGCACCGGTGGACCTCAAAGTCATGGACTGGGTGTCCCGGGCCGTCGAACTGCGCACGCCCACCCTCATCATCCACAGCGTCGACGACGAGTACGTACCGTACGGACCCTCCGCCCTGCTGGCTGAACGGAACCCGGAGATGGTGACCTTCGAAACGTTCAACCATGCGCGGCACACCAAGGAATGGAACGTCGATCCCGAACGCTGGGAGCGGCTGGTGAAGGCCTGGCTCCGTCAACAGCTTGCGCCCCGCCTCAATCCCGGTTCCAGGCCTGGCCCGGAATCAGCGGCACAACACACCGCAACGGGGGCGTGACATGGCGAAACAACAGGGGACCGGGGCGTTGATTGACCGGGGGCGGCTCCTGGCTGCGGATCTTTCCCAACTGGTGGCGGCCGCAGCAGGCCGGCCAAGCCAGGCTTCCCACGCCCCCTTCGACGGGACCCTGGTGGGCGAAGTGCCGGTGTGCACCACGGACGACGTCGGCGCCGCCGTTGACCGCGCACGCCTCGCCCAGCAGCGTTGGGCCGGGCTCCCGGTCACCGAACGCCGGGCGGTGGTGCGCAGCTTCCGCAGGCTGCTGCTGGACCGGGAACAGGACATCCTGGACCTGGTGCAGGCCGAAAGCGGCAAGGCCCGGCTGAGTGCCTTTGAGGAGTTCGCGGACGTCGTGCTGACGGCCAACTATTACGAGCGCAGCGCCGAGCGGTACCTGGGGCCGCGGCGCCGGAAGGGGGCCGCCCCTGTCCTGACCCGCACCACCGAATACCGTGTGCCCAAGGGAGTGGTGGGGGTCATCAGCCCCTGGAACTACCCGCTTACCCTCGCGGTCTCCGACGCCCTGCCCGCCCTCCTGGCAGGCAACGGCATCGTCCTGAAGCCGGATTCCCAGACGCCCTTCACGGCCCTGCTGATGCTCAAACTGCTCCGCGAGGCCGGCCTGCCCGCGGACCTGTTCCAGATCGTCACGGGACCAGGCACAGAGATTGGCCCCGCCTTGATCGGGCGGGTGGACTTCCTGATGTTCACCGGTTCCTCGCAGACCGGCAAGACCGTGGCCCGGCAATGCGGCGAGCGGCTGATCGGCTTCTCCGCCGAACTTGGCGGCAAGAACCCCATGCTGGTGCTGGCCGATGCGGACGTTGCCAAGGCAGCCAGCGGCGCCGTCCACGCCTGTTTTTCCAACTCCGGGCAGCTGTGCGTGAGCATCGAACGGATTTACGTCCATGCTGACGTGCATGCCGGTTTCCTCGCGGCGTTTACTGACCAGGTGAAGGCGATCCGGATGGGCCCGGGACCGGACTGGGACATCGGCATGGGGTCACTCATCAGCGTGGCACAGGTGGAGCGCGTGGACCGCCACGTCCAGGACGCGCTGGCCAAGGGGGCACAACTCCTCGCCGGCGGACGGCGGAGGCCGGACCTGGGACCGTTGTTCTACGAACCCACGGTCCTGGCAGGAGTCACCCCGGAGATGCTCCTGGCCCGGGAGGAGACGTTCGGTCCCGTGGTGGCCGTCTACCGGGCAGCGGACGACGACGAAGCCGTGGCAATGGCCAATGATTCCGACTTTGGGCTGAACGGCAGCGTCTGGTCTGCCCGCCACGGGGAAGAGGTGGGCCGCCGGCTTTTGACGGGAACCGTCAACGTCAACGAAGGCTATGCCGCAACCTGGGCTTCCCATGACGCGCCGATTGGCGGGATGAAGGACTCCGGCGCCGGACGCCGCCACGGCCGGGAAGGCATCCTCAAATACACCGAGCCGCAAACCATTGCCGTGCAGCGGCTGCTCAGGGTGGCGCCAACCCCCGGCATGTCCAACCGCGCCTACGCCCGCATCATGAAGGGCGCAGTCACCCTCATGGGCCGCTTCCCCCGCAGACGGTAGGGCTTGCCCTGCCCACACCCGTTCCACCAAACACCAGGAGAACCGACATGGCCAGAGGAACCCGACTTTCCGGGGCAACACTGTTGATTACGGGAGGTGGAAGCGGGCTGGGCCGCCGCCTGGCGCTGGGAGCGGCGCGGCGCGGAAGCCGGGTGGTGATCTGGGATGTAGATGCTGAAGCAGGGGCAGCGGTTCGTGACGAGATCCGCGCCGCAGGAGGGTCGGCCGAGGCCCGGATCGTCGACGTCACTGACCGGGAAGCCGTGGTGACGGCCGCCGCTGCGGCCGGGCCCGTGGATGTCTTGGTCAACAATGCCGGGGTGGTCAGCGGCCAACCGCTCCTTGATACCACGGATGAGGCCATCGAACGGACCATGAAGGTCAACGTCATGGCGCTGTATTGGGTGACGCGCGCGTTCCTCGCCGGGATGGCAAGCCGGCGCCACGGAACCGTCGTCACCGTTGCCAGCGCCGCCGCACTGGTGGGGGTCGCCAGGCAGACTGACTACTCCGCCAGCAAGTTCGCCCCTTCGGCTTCAATGAGTCTCTGCGCGCCGAGGTCCGTGCCGCCCAACTCGGGGTCAACACGCTGGTGGTGTGCCCGTATTACATCGACACCGGGATGTTCGCCGGCGTCCAGACCCGCTGGCCCATGCTCCTCCCGATCCTCCAGGAAGAGGACGTGGCCGCCAAGGTCCTCGATGCCATCGAGGCCGGCCACAGGAAGCTGGTCCTGCCGCCCCTGGTGAACCTGCTTCCGGTCCTCCGTATCCTTCCGGTCAGCGTTTTTGACCGGCTCATGGACGTCCTCGGAGTCAACCGGACCATGGACAATTTCACCGGCCGGCACACTGGTCCTGAAAAGTCTGCGAACGGCGGAGGTTTACCCGGCCGGAAGTGAACTGATGGGGGCGGTGACCGCGCCCGTCAGGCGGACCAGGTCAGTTGGGGCGAGCTCAATATCCAGGCCCCGCCTGCCGCCGGACACCAGCACGGTGTCCAGGGCCAGGGCACTGGAATCCAGCACCGTGGGGGACGGCTGGCGCTGGCCCAGCGGGGAGATGCCACCCAGGACGTATCCGGTGCGCCGCTGGGCTGCAGCAGGATCGGCCATGGCAGCCTTTTTGGAGCCCATGGCAGCGGCCATGGCCTTCAGGTCGAGGGCCCCGCTCACCGGAACGATGCCCACCGCGAGCCTGCCCTCAACGTCCACCATCAACGTCTTGAAGACGCGGGACGGATCCATGCCCAGGGCCTGCGCAGCTTCGGCGCCGTAGCTCGCGGCGGAGGGATCGTGGGTGTACGGGTGCAGCACAAAGGGAACCCCGGCCGCGGTCAATGCCGCTGTAGCCGGGGTTCCCTGGGCTGAGTTTCTGCGCGCCATGAATGGGCGGTCAGGACTGGGCGCCGGACGCGGCGGCCACCTTGCGCTTGATCCTGCCCAGCATGGCGGTCATGCCGCGCATGCGCAGCGGCGTGATGGCGCGGGTGAGCCCCAGCAGTTCCGGCATGTCATCCGGGACAGACAGGATCTCTGCTGCGGAAAGGCCGTCCAGCCCCTCGTGCAGGACACCGGCAAAACCCCGCGTGGTGGGAGCCTCGGCGGGAGCCTTGAAGTAGAGGCGCACTTCGCCGGCGGGACCGGCGTCGTTGGACTCTGTCTCGATGGTGAGGAACAGCGGCGACTGGCACTCCACCACCTGCTCAAGGAGCTCAGGGTGGTCCTTGAGCCGGTCGGGGAGCTCCGGCAGTCCTTCCGAGAACTCCAGCAGCAACTGAAGCCTTTCGGGTTCGGACAGGGCCTGGAAGTCGTCCACAATCGCCGCCAGGGCGGAAGGCAAAGCTTGAGTAGTCATCGGTCCAAGTCTACGCGGGGGAGCAGAGGGTCAGGCTCCGACGGCGACGGGTACAGACCCGCGCTCAGCGCCTTTGACGATGGGAACGCGCACGGCGTTGCCCCACTCGGTCCAGGATCCGTCGTAGTTGCGGACGGAATCGAAGCCCAGGAGGTACTTGAGCGCGAACCAGGTGTGGCTGGAACGTTCGCCGATGCGGCAGTAAGCCACCACGTCGTCACCCTGGGCCAGGCCGGCCTCGCCAAGGTAGATCGCCTCAAGCTCCTCCCGGCTGCGGAAGGTGCCGTCGGCGGCAGCGGCGCGGGCCCACGGGACGGACGCAGCGGTGGGGATGTGTCCGCCGCGCAGCGCGCCCTCCTCCGGGTAGGCCGGCATGTGGGTGCGCTGGCCGGTGTATTCCTCGGGGGAGCGGACGTCGATGAGCGGCTTGCCCAGGTGGGCCAAGACATCGTCCTTGAAGGCCCGGATGGGAGCGTCATCGCGCTCGACCACCGGGTAGTTGCCGCGGACAGGCGTTGGCTTGTCCTTGGTCAGTTCCCGGCCTTCGGCAACCCACTTGTCCCGGCCGCCGTCGAGCAGCCGGACGTCCTGGTGGCCGAAGAGCGTGAACACCCAGAGGGCGTAGGCAGCCCACCAGTTGGACTTGTCGCCGTAGATCACCACGGTGCTGTCCCGGGAAATTCCCTTGGATGCGGCCAGTTCGGCGAATGCGGCGCCGTCAACGTAGTCGCGGGACACTTCGTCGTTCAGGTCGGTGTGCCAGTCGATCTTGACCGCGCCCGGAATGTGGCCGGTCTCGTACAACAGCACGTCCTCGTCGGACTCCACCACGACGAGTTCGCCGTTTGCCACTGCGCCGCCTTCGATGGCAGCTGCGAGCCACTCGGTGGAAACGAGCCGCTCCGGGTGGGCATAGGCTGCGAACTTCTCATTCTGTTCAACCGGGTAGGGCATGGCTTGGCCTTTCAGTAAGAGCACGGGAAACCGCGGAACATGCGTTGAAACCTCTTCCCACCCTAGCCAGCGCCCGGGAGGTTGTCCGTATTCCGTTAACAGGGGGAAATGTTGCCTTCATCACGTGGCGGGCGGCAGGACGGCCTCCCGCCCGGGTACGGTCCGCATTGCCGGTATCCTTTCTGGGGACCAACCACCAGCAGAACGGACCACCTTGGTACAGATCGAACAGCTTGCCGCCCGCACCCCGGCAGTCTCGGTGGACGAGCTCCTCAAGGGCTTCTACCCGTCGCCGCGGTTTGGCGAGGTCTCCTTTTCGAGCTACCGCCCGGACCCTAAACAGCCCAGCCAGGCCGCCGCAGTGCGTGAACTGCAGGGATTCGCCGACGGCGTGGGGTCGGGCAACGGGGGCGGGCTTTTCAAGAAGCTGTTCGGCAAGAAGGACGAGTCCAGGGCCGGCATTTACCTGGACGGCGGCTTCGGCGTGGGCAAGACGCACCTGCTCGCGTCCCTGTGGCACGCAGCCCCGGGCCCCAAGGCTTTCGGTACCTTCGTGGAGTACACCAACCTGGTGGGCGCCCTCTCCTTCCGCAAGACCGTGGACGCCCTGAGCAGCTACCAACTGGTCTGCATCGACGAATTCGAGCTGGACGATCCGGGCGACACCGTCCTGATGTCCCGGCTCATGCGGGAACTGGCCGACGCCGGCGTCAAACTTGCCGCCACCTCCAACACCCTGCCGGGCTCCCTGGGCGACGGCCGGTTCGCCGCCGTGGACTTCCAGCGCGAAATCCAGGTGCTGGCAGACCAGTTCGAGGTCATCCGCATCGACGGCGAGGACTTCCGGCACCGCGGCCTCCCCGCGGCACCGGCCCCGCTGAGGAACAGCGAGCTGAATGCCCACATGAAGGCGGAGTTCGACGGCAAGACCGTGGCACAGGACGAGTTTTCCACGCTCATCCACCACCTCGCCGGCGTGCACCCCAGCCGCTACCGCAAGTTGATCGACGGCATTGACGGTGTGGTGTGGCGCAACGTGGAAACCATTACCGAGCAGGCCGTGGCGCTGCGCTTCGTGGTGCTGGCCGACCGGCTCTACGACAAGGACGTTCCCATCCTGGCCAGCGGTGTTCCGTTCGACAAGCTGTTCACCGAGGAAATGATGACCGGCGGGTACATGAAGAAGTACTTCCGCGCCGTGTCCCGCCTTACAGCCCTGGCGCGCGAAGGCCAGAACCACGAACCTTCCTAGCGGGTTCCCGGTTCACCGCCGCTGCGTTCCGGCTTCTGCCGCCTGACCAGAGTTGCCCGGACCACCAGGCCGGCCAGGAGTGCCCAGAATGCTGAACCAATGCCCGCAAAGGCCAGGCCCGAAGCTGCCATCAAAAAGGTGACGGCGGGCGCGATGCGGTCCTCCGGGTCCGCCAGCGCGGCAGACACGGCTGACACCAGCGTGCCCAGCAGGGCCAGACCCGCCACGGCTTCGAGCATTCCCGCCGGCGCCTGGTTCACCACGGAGACCAGGGCGGTGGAGAAGGCGGCCAGCACCAGGTAGGCCAGTCCGGACGTGAAGCCGGCCACCCACCGCCTGCTGCGGTCCGCGCCGGCCTCCTCGCCGGCGGCCAGCGCCGCGCTCAGCGCCGCGAGGTTGATGGCGTGGCCGCCAAATGGCGCCGCCGCAACAGTTCCCGCTCCCGTGACCAGCATGGCCGGCTGCCAGGGTGTTTCATACCCGAAAGAACGAAGCACCGCTACGCCGGGCACGTTCTGCGAGGCCATGGTCACCACGAACAACGGGAGGGCGATCCCTGCCATGGCCTGCAGGCTGAATGCGGGCGTAGTCCACGTTAGTGCAGGCATCAGGGCACCCGAATCCACGGACGTGCCGGCAGAGGCCAACGAAACACCGATCACGGCCAGGGCCACAAGCAAGGCAGCGGGCACGGCCCACCGCGGAGCGAACTTCATCATCACCAGCCAGCAGAGAATTACCGGCGCCACAAACAGGGGCACCGTGCCCAGCGCCTTGAAGGGGGCCAGGCAGAGTTGCAGCAGGACCCCGGCCAGCATCGCCTGGGCCAGGGAGGAGGGGATCTTCGCTATCACCCTGCCGAGCGCCGGCACAAGGCCGGTCAGGGCCAGCAGCACACCGGCGGCAATGAAGCCCCCGACGGCAGCCGGCCACCCGCCGTCGGGCATCCCTGACGCCGCAAGCAGCGCCGCGCCCGGCGTGGACCAGGCCAGCGTTACCGGAACCTTGGAGCGCCAGGCGAGGACAAGGACGCCAAGGCCGACGGCGAGCGTCAGCGCCAGCAGGCCGGACGCTGCCTGCGCGGGATCGGCGCCCACTGCCCTGAGCCCGGCCAGGACGACGGCAAACGACGAGGTGAAGCCCACCAGCGCGGTGACGATGCCGGCCACCACCGGACGGGATTCGATCCGGGTCCGGCCGGCAGGGGGAGTGGTGGAAGGTGCGGGGGGCTCGGGCATATCCGCAGGTTACCGGTGGGGCTTGGGGAAGCGGGAATTGCAACGGCATCGCGGTCAACCGGCCTCAACTGTGCCGCGCATAGACAGTCCTTAAACGCCAAAGGCGCGGGCGCCGCCTCGCGGCGGGACCCGCGCCCCGTTGACGTGCTAGGGCAAGGCCCTGGCCAAATCCTTTACGGAGCCCTGTCAACCGGCGGAACCGGATTTCCAGGAGCAGCCGGGGGAACCTGCCCGGTGGCAGGTGCCTGGCCCGGGGTTCCGTTCTTGTCCACGAGCTTGGAAGCGCCATCCTGGATCTTGTCGACGTGGCCTGCGTACTTGCCGCCGGTCTTGGTGTCGACGAAATCGCCGGCCTTGCTGATGCCGTTCTTGATGGCCTGCTCGTTACCGCGGATGAGACCCTGAGCCTTGCCCTTTAGATCGTCAATCAAACCCACGAGCACCTCCCTTCTATCGCGGAGCCAGGTTGCTCCTCGCGCATTCGATCCTATCGGGGCGGAGAAGGGGTGCCAAGGGAATCGCGTTCGCCAGCAGCGGATACCCGGAAACGACAAAAGCAGCTCCGGAGAGCTGCTTTTCGTGGTGGGCGATACTGGGATCGAACCAGTGACCTCTTCCGTGTCAGGGAAGCGCGCTACCGCTGCGCCAATCGCCCCGAACCGGAAGACCGGTAAGTGGGATAAAAAGAGAGCGGACGACGAGATTCGAACTCGCGACATCCACCTTGGCAAGGTGGTGCTCTACCAGCTGAGCTACGTCCGCGGATGCAGGATGTTCCGGTAAACCGGTGGTACTGCGGGCAAGTTTCCTTGCCAGTGGGCGATACTGGGATCGAACCAGTGACCTCTTCCGTGTCAGGGAAGCGCGCTACCGCTGCGCCAATCGCCCATTGAATCCGAAAGATCCGGAATCCATGGTTTTCACCGAGGTGGGTACGGGATTCGAACCCGTGTATACGGCTTTGCAGGCCGCTGCCTCGCCTCTCGGCCAACCCACCGTGTTAGCTTCGGTTCCTGGGAACGTTTGCTGTGACAGTGTCCTGCGAGCGGACGACGAGATTCGAACTCGCGACATCCACCTTGGCAAGGTGGTGCTCTACCAGCTGAGCTACGTCCGCATTTTGGAGGTTGATTCCCTGCCGTTTCCGGCATTTCCTCGCGTTCCAACGAGTAAAAACAATATAGGAGGTTCCGGGAAACTCCAAATCGCTCCGTCCGCCTGATGCGGGATGCCCCCCGCTTCCGCGTGATTCCGGGGATTTAGTGACTTACAGCCGTGTAATTTTACGACGGCGCCTGGCGGCGTCCTGCGGCCGGGTTGCGGGTGGGAGGTGCTGCTGGAGGCACTTTTGCCGGGAGGCGCCGAGCCGCCGAGGCCGATTTTTGAAATGGGGCAGAGGTGGGCTAGCATTCAAATGCATCGGGGCGATTGGCGCAGTGGTAGCGCGCTTCGTTCACACCGAAGAGGTCACTGGTTCGAACCCAGTATCGCCCACCCGCAGAGGTCCGTTTCCGCTCATCAGCAGCGGAAGCGGACCTTTTTTCGTGTGCAGCTCCGGCTCCCGGAGCTTTTGTCGGCCCCCTGTGAAAGAGTCTTTTGTATGACTGATCCGCTTCTCGCCCATGCCACCGAATACGGTCGGATGTACGCACGGTCAACGTCTGAGCAGTTCGCCGTCCCTTCCATCACCACCGTGATCAGCCAGCAGCCACACGGCCTCGACGGCTGGTTCGGTTACATGGGTGCCAGCAGCCTGGCCAATGACCCGCTGCTCTCGGACTGCCTGGGCAGCCCTGCCAAGATCAAGCAGGCCATCAACCGTGCCGCCAAGGCTGCCGAAACCTACCGGGATGACGCCGCCCGGCGCGGCGACCGTGTCCATAACTACTGCGAACAGGTGGCGCTGCGCGCACTGGGGCGCCCGCACGCCATGAAGGAAGCCCGCGAAGCCCTGGCCGCCAACGGCGAGGAAGCTTTCGCGGTGCGCTTCGATGAATGGTGGGAACTTTTCCGGGTGGAGCCCATCGCTCCCGAGATCACGGTGTGGAACGATTCCGTCGGTTACGCCGGAACCCTGGACCTCGTAGCACGTATCAACGGGCGCGTCTGCCTGATTGACTACAAGACCAAGGGCACCACCCGGGACGGGCTGGTCAAGCCCCTGGATAACAAAGTGGTCATGCAGTTGGTGGCCGGGATGAAGGCGGAAGAGAGCCTCGTGGATGCGGAGGCGGGAACCTGGGAGCCTTGGAAGTATGGGGAAAATCCCGTCCTGCTTGCCGTCGCCATCGGTGAGACAGAGGTCCGGCCCGTCCGGGCAAACCCTGAAGTCCTTAAGCACCACTGGTGGAAATTCTGCGCGCTGCGCCGGGTCTGGGAACTGAACGCCGACACGATCGGTGCCGGCACGGCGCTGCTGCCCATCGCACCTCCGCCGCTCGCCCAGGCAGGAGCTGTCCAGGCGCGCACGGCTTAGCTCCGTGCAGCCATCAGGACTGCACCTAAACTGGATAGGTTCCAATTGCCGCCAACCGTGAGGACAAACAGCGCATGGCTATTCTGAATATCCGCATCATCGGCGATCCTGTGTTGCGCACAGTCGCCGATCCAGTGACGGAATTCGGACCCGAGCTTGCCAAACTGGTCGCCGACATGACCGAGACCATGGAGGACGTCGACGGCGCCGGGCTTGCCGCTCCGCAGGTCGGCGTCAGCAAGCGCGTCTTCACCTACCGCATCGACGGCGTCGAAGGACACATCATCAATCCGGTCCTGGAGAACAGCGGGGACTACCAGCCGGACCATGTGGAAGGCTGCCTCTCCATTCCGGGCCTCGGGTTCCCGGTCCGCCGCTTCCGGTCCACACGGGTCACCGGCGTGGACATGCATGGCAACCCCGTCTCCATCGAAGGGGAGGGCATGCTGGCACGCTGCTTCCAGCATGAAAACGACCACCTGGACGGCATCCTCTACACCGACCGGCTTGAGGGCGAGGACCGGAAGGCTGCACTACGGTCCATCCGCAACGCCAACTATGACGCCGTGACCGAACGCACCACGGCCAAGCGCGCCAAGAGCGTGGGGTCGAGTTTCGGCGGGTCAAGCATTGGCGGAAACAGCGCCCCCGGCGCCAGCTTCGGCGCAGCCGGGTGAGGGTCCTCTTTGCGGGAACCCCCGCGGTCGCAGTCCCATCCCTTGACGCACTCGTCAACGCCGGGTTCGAAGTCGTCGCCGTCCTGACCCGCCCCGATGCACCCATCGGCCGGAAACGCGTGCTGACGCCGTCGCCCGTTGCGCAGCGGGCCGCTGAACTTGGCATCGACGTCATCCACGCAGCCCGCCTGGACGCTGAGGCCATCGCCAAAATCTCCGCAGTGCAGCCGGACGTTGCTGCCATCGTCGCCTACGGCGGCCTGGTCCCACCTGCAGCCTTGGACATTCCGCGGCACGGCTGGGTCAACCTGCATTTCTCCCTGCTGCCCGCCTGGCGCGGTGCCGCCCCCGTCCAGCGGTCCGTCATGGCCGGTGACGACGTCACCGGTGCTGTTACCTTCCAACTCGAGGAAGGCTTGGACACAGGCCCCGTCTTTGGCACCCTGACGGAAGCCGTCAAACCCCAGGACACGGCAGGGGACCTGCTGGAGCGGCTTTCCCACAGCGGCGCGGTGCTGCTGGCACAGACACTGTCGGCCATCGATGCCGGAAAGGCCTCCCCCCAGCCGCAGGCCGGCGAGGTGTCGCTTGCGCCCAAGCTGACCCTGGAGGACGGCCATCTCAACTGGGCCCATCCGGCGCTGGCGATCAGCAGGCAGGCACGCGGCGTTACCCCGGAGCCCGGCGCCTGGACCCTGCTGGACGGACAACGGGTCAAACTCGAGCCGGTCCGGCTCCGCCCCGAGGTGACCCACCTGGCCCCTGGCGCAGTGGCGCTCCACGGGAAAGCTGTGCTGGTTGGAACAGGGTCCCACGCAGTGGAACTCACCCGGATCCAGCCAGCCGGCAAAAAGATGATGGCCGCAGCCGACTGGGCGCGCGGCCTGGCTTCTCTGGAAAGTGTGGTGTTCGAATGAGCAGCTCCGGCGGCAACGCAGGCGGACAAGGCAGCGCCGGAGGGCGGGGTGGCGCCGGGAGGAACGGCCAAGGCAGCAGCGGCGGACCCGCCGGTGGCCGCGGCAGGGGCGGACCTCCGGACACCAGCAGGCGCAATGCCCAGGGACGGGAACGCAACCGCGGGCCCAAACGAAACTTCACCGAGCAGGCGCCGTCGCAGCGGACCAGGCGCGCCGACCCCGCGCGCCTGGTGGCTTTCGAAGTCCTTCGCGCCGTGGCCCAGGAGGACGCCTACGCCAACCTGGTGCTGCCCGCCCGCATCCGGCACCACCACCTGGACAAGCGGGACGCCGGCTTTGCCACCGAGCTGAGCTACGGGGCCCTGCGCGGCCAGGGCACCTACGACGCCATCCTGGCACGCTGCGTGGACCGGCCCCTGTCCCAACTCGATCCCGCCGTCCTGGACGCCCTCCGCATCGGCGCGCACCAGCTGCTGGCCATGCGGGTCCCGGCGCACGCGGCGCTGGACCAGACCGTGGGGCTGGCCCGTGCAGTCATTGGCGCCGGTCCCTCCGCCTTGATCAACGCCGTCCTGCGCAAGGTGTCCGCCCGCACCCTTGAAGAGTGGCTGGACCTGCTGGTGGAGGGCGAAACCGATCAGACGAAGATTGCCGCGCTGCGGTTCGCCCACCCCGAGTGGATCGTGCGGGCCATGCGCCAGTCGCTTGTGGCACACGGCAGGCCCGCCACCGAAATCGACGGCCTGCTGGAAGCGGACAATGCCGCCCCGGTGGTCAACCTGGTGGCCCTGCCCGGGCTGGGCAGCCTGGACGAAGCCCTGGAAAACGGTGCCGCCCCCGGCGAACTGGTGGAAGGCTCCGCGCTCTCCAGCGGCGGGGACCTGGGCCGCCTCGCGTCCGTGCGGGCCGGCACCACGCGGGTGCAGGACGTTGGATCCCAGTTGGTGGCCAGGGCCCTTGCTGCCGTGGACCTCGGCGGGGCGTCGGACCGTGCAGGCGCAGACGGCACAGCGCCGGACTCAACGAAGGAGGCCTGGCTGGACCTCTGCGCGGGACCCGGTGGAAAAGCTGCGCTCCTTGGTGCCCTGGCGCACCAGCGCGGTGCCACACTGCTGGCGAACGAACCGGCGCCGCACAGGGCAAAGCTCGTCAGCCAGGCGTTGTCTGCCGTTCCGCACGACACTTGGCAGGTCCGCACCGGTGACGGCCGGGACGTGGGGGCCGAGCAGCCGGAACGGTACACCCGGGTGCTGGTGGACGTTCCCTGCACCGGCCTGGGAGCACTGCGGCGCCGGCCGGAGTCCCGGTGGCGGCGCTCGCCCAAGGACATCACGGACCTCGGCCCGTTGCAGCGCGAACTGCTGGCCTCCGCCCTTGCGGCAGTCCGTCCCGGGGGAGTGGTGGCGTACGTGACCTGTTCACCGCATCCGGCCGAGACCACTGCTGTGGTGGCGGACGTCCTGCGCAAGCGCGATGACCTGGAACTCCTCGACGCCGGCGCCGCCCTTGACGCTGTCAGCCTGACCGGAAGCCTTGAGGCCGGGCACGACATGACGGCCCAGCTCTGGCCCCACATCCACCACACCGACGCCATGTTCCTGGCCCTGATCAGGAAGAAGGCCTGAACGGGAGGAAAACCCGTGCAGCTTTCAACCCACCCACGTATTTGTCCGCGGGACCACCGCACCTTCAGCGAAAGGCACACCCTTGACGCAATGCTGCATCAACCCGAGCATCCTCTCCGCCGACTTCGTCAACCTTGAAGCCGAACTTCAGCGGATCAGCAATGCCGACGCCGTGCACGTAGACGTCATGGACAACCACTTCGTCCCCAACCTGACCATCGGGCTTCCCGTCGTCCAGCGGATCCAGGCCGTCAGCCCGGTTCCGCTCGACGCCCACCTCATGATTGCCGATGCCGACCGCTGGGCACCCGGGTTCGCCGACGCGGGACTGGCGTCGGTGACGTTCCACGCCGAGGCCTCCATTGCACCCATCAAGCTGGCCCGGGAGCTGCGCAGCAGGGGAGCCAAGGCGGGGATGGCCCTGCGGCCTGCCACGCCGGTTGAGCAGTACCTGGACATGCTGTCCGAGCTGGACATGCTGCTCATTATGACGGTGGAGCCAGGCTTCGGCGGCCAGGCCTTCCTGGACGTCACCCTGCCCAAGATCCGCAGGGCCCGCGCAGCCGTGGACGGATCAGGGGCTGCCGTGGCCATCCAGGTGGACGGCGGCATCACCGAGGAAACCATTGAGCGCGCCGCTGAGGCCGGCGCCAATGTCTTCGTGGCAGGCTCCGCCGTTTACGGCGCGGACGATCCCGCCGCCGCCATCGACCTGCTGCGCACCAAGGGTGCACGGACATTACGTGCGGCGACGGAATAACCGGGAGCCCCTGCCGGTTGTGGCACAATAACAACACACATACGTGCTCCGGGGTCGGTGTAAGTCCGAACCGGCGGTAACAGTCCGCGACCCGCGAGCCGGTGTTCTCTTCAGGAGGATCCCGGCGGACGGTTGAACCGGTGGAATTCCGGTACCGACAGTTAAAGTCTGGATGAGAGAAGCACGTACAGCTGTATCTGTGCAGCCATTGCGCCGCGCAGCGTTCTGCTGTCGTATCCCCGGAGCCATCGCGGTTCGACAGGGAAGGAACGACACACGAATGAACCCCCAGCGATGGCTCTTTAACGCCGAAACTCCTGCCGCTTCGATGGCAGGCCCACATCCCTGGTCCGCGCAGCCAGCAACGGCCGCCGCATGAGGGGCGCTGTGGAACTGCACCCCGCCGCCGCGGTGGTCACCGCCTTCACCGCAGACGAAACCCGGGCCATGGATCATGCCCTCCAGGCAGCCCTCCAGGGACCGCGCGGTGCAAACCCCCTGGTGGGCGCCGTCGTCGTCGGTCCTGACGGGAAGGACCTCGTGACGGGTTACCACCGCGGAGCCGGCACCGCGCACGCCGAAGCCGACGCCATTGCCCAGGCTGCCGCCGTCGGCCTGGATCTTTCCGGCTGCACCATGGTGGTCACGCTGGAACCCTGCAACCACGTAGGCCGCACTGGCCCGTGCACGGAGGCGATCATCGCCGCGGGGATCACCGACGTCGTCTACGCCGTTGACGACCCCCACGACCCCGCCGCCGGCGGCGCCGCAACCCTGCGCGCGGCGGGCATCCGGGTCAGGAGCGGCCTTGGCGCCGAGGAAGCGCTGGACCTGAACCGCCAGTGGTTCGAGGCCGTGGCCGCCAAGCGCCCCTTCGTCACCCTCCACATCGCCCAGACGCTGGACGCCCGGATCGCCGCGGAAGACGGCACCAGCCAATGGATCTCCAGCCCCGAGTCCCTTGCGGACAACCACGGGGTCCGCAGCCGCATCGACGCCATCCTGGTAGGTACCCAGACCGTGCTTGTGGACAACCCCCGGCTGACCGCCAGGGACGCTTCAGGCAATCCCTCGCCCAAACAGCCCGTCCGGGCCGTCATGGGGCTCCGCGGAATTCCGGCGGACGCCGCCATCCACGGCGACGACGGCCTGGCCGTGCACCTTCCCACCCGCGACCCGCGCGAGGCGCTGTCCATGCTTTACGACGCCGGCACCCGCCACGTCATGGTGGAGGGCGGCTCCAGCATCCTGAGCTCCTTCCTCGCCGCAGGCCTGGTGGATGAACTCATTGTGTACCTGGCGCCAACCCTGCTGGGATCCGGCACCCCCTCATTGAACGGGCTCGGCATCACCAGCCTCCCGGACGCCCAGCAGTGGGAATGGGACCCGTCCGACGGCGGCGCTGTCCGTACGCTGGGCCGGGACCTTCGACTGCACCTGAGACCGCAGCGCAAAGTTGCACTCGACCACCAACCAACCCGCGCCACCGCGGAGCAAGCCCAGGGAGGCTACTGATGTTCACCGGAATTATTGCCGAGCAGGGGCAGGTGCTGTCCGTGGAGCGTGACGGCGACACCAGCGCCACCCTCCGCCTGCACGCGCCCGGCTCCACCGAGGGCCTGGCACTGGGTGGCTCCATCGCCGTCAACGGGGTCTGCCTCACGGCAACAGCGATTGACGGCAAGGACTTCAGCGTGGACGTCATGGGCGAAACCCTGGTCCGCAGCACCATCGGCGAGCTTACCGCCGGGGACACCGTGAACCTGGAGCGCTGCGTTCCCGCCGGCGGCCGCCTGGACGGGCACGTGGTGCAGGGACACGTGGACGGCGTCGGCGTCCTGCTGGAACGCGAACCCCAGGGCAACTGGGAGCGGCTGCGCTTTGGCGTGCCCGCCAACCTGGCCCGCTACATCGCCGAGAAGGGCTCCATCGCCATCGACGGCGTCTCCCTCACGGTGACGGCAGTCAGCCCGGCAGCCGAGCAGGAGCCGTGGTTCGAAGTGGGCCTGATTCCCACCACCCTGGCCGAAACCGGTCTGGGCACCAAGACCACCGGCAGCCGGGTGAACCTGGAAGTGGATGTGCTGGCCAAATACACCGAACGCCTGCTTGCCTTCCGCGGCGCAGGCGAAGCAACCTCCGCCGGCGAAGCCGCAATTGCCGGAGGTGCCCGGTGAACGCCGCAGTACACCTGGAATCCCAGATTGCCGCCGATCTGGTGTCCGCCGCAGCGCCGGCCGCACCGGCCAGAGGACTGGACACCATCGAGGACGCCGTGCGCGCCATGGCCGCCGGCCGCCCCGTTCTGGTGGTGGACAACGAGGACCGCGAAAACGAAGGCGACATCATCTTCGCCGCCCAACACGCCACGCCGGCACTGATGGGCTGGACCATCCGCTTCAGCTCCGGCGTCATCTGCGTGCCGTTGACGGGAGTCCGTGCCGATGCCCTGGCCCTGCCGCCCATGACGGCCGTCAACGAGGACGCGAAGGGCACCGCCTACACCGTGTCCTGTGACGCCGCCACCGGTGTCAGCACGGGAATCTCCGCCACCGACCGGGCCCTGACCGCCCGCGTCCTCGCGGACCCGAATGCCGGTCCGGCATCCGTGACCCGGCCGGGGCATATTTTCCCGCTTCGGGCAGTTGACGGAGGTGTGCGGGAACGCCAGGGCCATACGGAGGCCGCGGTGGACCTGTGCCGCCTGGCAGGCCTGGAGCCTGTCGGGGTGATCGCGGAAGTGGTGTATGACGACGGTGAAATGATGCGCCTGGACGGGCTCCGTTCGTTCGCAGCTGAACATGGGTGCCCCCTGATCTCCATCGAGGACCTGGTGGCGTATCTTGAAGCCGGGGCCGGGGGAGTCCCGCAGGAGGATGCCCGGGCGGTCCCGGGCGAAGAGAAGGAGAAGCCATGACGGCAGCGGCAGCCAGCGACGACAGCCACCAGGACGGCCACCGGAAGCCCCACGCGGTGTCCGGTGAAGCGCCCCATCCCGTCAGCGGAGGGCCCATCGTCCAACTCCCCACCGCCTTTGGCGACTTCGTAGCCCAGGCATGGACGGACCTCGTGACCGGCGTTGAGCACCTCGCCGTCAGTTCCCCCAACCCTCCCACCGACGGAAAAGCTCCCCTGGTGCGCCTGCACTCCGAGTGCCTGACCGGCGATGTCTTCGGTTCCTACCGCTGCGACTGCGGTGAACAACTTGCCTTCGCACTGGAGCTGATCCGGGACAACGGCGGCACCCTGCTCTACCTCCGGGGCCAGGAAGGCCGCGGCATCGGGCTGGCCAACAAGATCAAGGCCTATGCGCTGCAGGAAGCTGGCTTCGACACCGTGGAAGCCAATGAGCAGCTGGGCCTGCCCGTTGACGCCCGGTGCTACAAGGCCGCGGCCCAGATCCTCGCCGAGATGGGGCTGCATGAGGTGCGGCTGTTGAGCAACAACCCGGACAAGCAGAACAGGCTGGCCAAGGCCGGGGTGAACGTCGTGGAAATGGTGCCCACCGAGGTGCCGTCCCGCGAACAGAACATCCGGTACCTGCGCACCAAGAAGGACCGCATGGAACACCGCCTGCTGCTGGACACGCAGGCGGCCCCCGTTTCCGTGCCGGCCCCCGAAGCCCCCTACGACCACGAACAAGACTGACGTCTTCAAGAACGAACGGAACAGAAGAACCCATGAGCGGACACGGCGCCCCCGACATTGACCTGAGCACCCTCAACCCGGCCGAAACCTCACAGCTGAAGCTGGCGATCATCGCAGCCAGCTGGCACACCCAGATCATGGACGGGCTCCTGGACGGCGCGCTCCGGGCGGCCAAGGACGCCGGCATCGCCGAGCCCACCGTCCTGCGCGTTCCCGGCAGCTTTGAGCTTCCGGTGGCTGCCGCGCGGCTGGCACCGCACTTTGACGCCGTCGTTGCCCTCGGCGTCGTGATCCGTGGCGGAACCCCGCACTTCGACTACGTCTGCCAGGCCGCGACGTCCGGCCTCACCGACGTCAGTGTCTCCACCGGAGTGCCGGTGGGCTTTGGTGTGCTCACCTGCGACAACGAACAGCAGGGCCTGGACCGCGCCGGCCTGCCCGGCTCGAAGGAAGACAAGGGCCACGAAGCCGTGACCGCAGCGCTGGCCACCGCCGTCGTACTCAAGCAGTACCGCAACTAAACGCTCCAGCGGACGGGTGCGGTGTGTATTCCCTCACATCGCGCCCGTCATGCAAGGGCCCGGGAAGCGCCCGTGCGGCCGCAGCAAGTAGGCTGGAGGGCGTGAAGAATTTCGAGACGCTGTTCGCTGAGCTCAGCGAGAAGGCAGCCACCCGCCCGGAAGGCTCCCGCACCGTCGCTGAATTGGAGTCCGGTGTTCACGGCATCGGCAAAAAAGTCGTTGAGGAAGCAGCCGAGGTTTGGATGGCTGCCGAATATGAATCCGATGAAGCCGCGGCCGAGGAAATCTCCCAGCTGCTGTACCACCTGCAGGTTCTGATGCTCGCCAAAGGCCTGACCCTGGAAGACGTCTACAAGCATCTGTAGCCACCGGTCCGGCGCGTTTTTGCCGCCGGTTCCTGCCGTGGCCTGCACTGCTTGAACACCTAGACAACTCAAAATCCAGAAAGAACTTCCCATGCTGCGAGTAGCCGTCCCCAACAAAGGCTCCCTGTCCGAAGCCGCCTCCGCCATGCTCTCAGAAGCCGGATACCGCCAGCGGCGCGACAGCCGCGAGCTGGTCATGGTGGACCCCGACAACGACATCGAGTTCTTCTTCCTCCGCCCCCGCGACATTGCCGTGTACGTGGGGCAGGGAACGCTCGACGTCGGCATCACCGGCCGCGACCTGCTGCTGGATGCCGAGGTGGAAGCCGAAGAGCTGCTTCCGCTGGGATTCGCCGCCTCCACCTTCCGCTTCGCCGGCCCGGTAGGCGACTTCAGCTCCGCCGCGGAGCTGGAAGGCAAGCGCCTGGCCACCAGTTACGACGGCCTGCTCCGGAACTACCTTGCCGAGCGCGGCATCAACGCCAAGGTGGTCCGCCTGGACGGCGCCGTTGAATCCTCCGTCCGCCTCGGGGTCGCCGACGCCATCGCCGACGTCGTGGAAACCGGCAACACCCTCAAGGCCGCCGGAATGGAAATCTTCGGCGACCCCATCCTCAAATCCGAAGCAGTCCTGATCCGGCGCACCGGCAACGGCGGGGCCGCCAACGGCACGGCCAAGGAGATCGAAGTCCTGATCCGCCGCCTCCAGGGCGTCCTGGTGGCACGGCAGTACGTGCTGATGGACTACGACATCCGCAAGGAACTTGTCGAAAAAGCGGCCAGCCTGACCCCCGGCCTCGAGTCGCCCACGGTCTCGCCGCTGCGCGACTCCGACTGGGTGGCCGTCCGATCCATGGTGCCCAAGAAGGAGACCAACCGGATCATGGACGAGCTGTACGACCTCGGCGCCCGCGCCATCCTGGTCAGCAGCATCCACGCCTGCCGCATCTGACAACCGGCACCCTTCAGCAGCACAGAACATCCAGGAGTTCCCATGGCAGTAGCAGTTCGCGTCATTCCCTGCCTTGACGTCGACGCCGGGCGCGTGGTCAAGGGCGTCAACTTCGAGGGCCTCCGGGACGCCGGCGACCCCGTGGAGCTCGCCCACCGCTACGACAACGCCGGTGCCGACGAACTGACGTTCCTCGACGTCACGGCGTCCTCCGGCAACCGCGAGACCACCTTCGACGTGGTCCGCCGCACCGCCGAGGAAGTCTTCATCCCCCTGACCGTGGGCGGCGGCGTCCGCGGCGTGGCCGAAGTGGACAAGCTCCTGCGCTACGGCGCCGACAAGGCGTCGATCAACACCGCGGCCGTGGCCCGGCCCGACGTCATCGACGAGATCACCCGGCACTTCGGTTCCCAAGTGCTCGTCCTGTCCGTCGACGCCCGGCGCACCCGCCCGGGATCCCAGCCCACGCCGTCGGGATTCGAAGTGACCACTCACGGCGGGCGCACCGGCACCGGGATCGACGCGATCGAGTGGGCCAGGGAAGCTGCGGACCGCGGGGTGGGGGAGATCCTGCTGAACTCCATTGACGCCGACGGCACCAAGGACGGCTTCGACCTCGAGCTCATCAAGCTGGTCCGGGCCGCCGTCAAGGTCCCCATCATCGCCTCCGGCGGGGCAGGGGAGCCTGCCCACTTCCCGCCCGCAGTAGCAGCCGGCGCGGACGCAGTCCTGGCCGCCTCGATCTTCCACTGGGGCCCGGACAACATGATGCACCAGGTCAAGGACGCCATCCGCGAAGCAGGCTTCGAAGTACGGTAGTTTCACAGAAAAACAAGGCCGGGTCACTGAGGTGACCCGGCCTTCTTCTCTAGAGCCCTACTTCGGCTGACTGGAGGAGGGCGACGGCGTCCGGCTGGCCTTCGAAGGTGACGAGGGCGTGGCGGGTGCGGCCGTGGGCGTGCATCAGCAGTTCGCCCGGCTCGCCGACGATGGCCACGGAAACAGGCGCGCGCTTGGCGACGTGGCGGGGGCCGGACGGGCGCACCAGCACAATGCCAAGGTCCACGCCGCGGTACAGGATGGCGGCGCGCTTCACCAGTTCGTCCCACAGCGCGTCGGAGTAGGCCTCATCGAGTGCCCTGGGGGCCCACCGGTCCACGGCGCGCCGGACGTCCTCGGTGTGCACGAAGTACTCGATCAGGTTGGCGCTTTCGTCCAGCGCCTTGATGCTCATCGGAGAGAGCGCGGGCGGGCCCGCGCGGAAGGTGTTTACCAGCCGGGCGTAGTCGTCGCTGCCGGTGAGCTTGGCAGCCAGCTTGGCCGTGGCCTGGTCCGATGCCCTGGCCAGCCGCTTGATCACCAGGCCGAGACCGACGGCAGCCTTGCGCTCGCGCAGGTACAGGTGCGCGGCAAGGTCCCTGGTGCGCCAGCCCTTGCACAGCGTTGGAGCATCAGGGCCCGCCGCAAGCAGGGTTTCGGCCAGGACTTCTCGGGACGGTTCGACGAAATGCATCACTTGTGAAACTAGCACGAGAGCTGTGGAGTTGGGCAGCACTGGAGCGGCCGGTGGCGTGCCGTTGTTCACAACAGGAGAGCGGGTGCGTGAAGGCACTAGACTTGACCCGATGTCTGAGCAGCCAACCCCCGTCCAAACCGCAGGACCCGACGTCCCTCAAGTGCCGTCGTCGTCCGTTGAAGCGCCCTCCGCCAGCCCCCTTCCGGAAGGGATCGCCGCGGCACTCAAGCGCGACGCCGCAGGCCTGGTGGCAGCAGTGGTGCAGCAGTACGACACCAACGAAGTGCTGATGCTCGGCTGGATGGACGATGAAGCCCTGCACCGCACCATGACCACCGGCCGGGTGACGTTCTACTCCCGCTCACGCCAGGAGTACTGGCGCAAGGGCGACACCTCGGGGCACGTCCAGTGGGTCAAATCCGTGGCCATGGACTGCGACGGCGACGCACTGCTGGTGCGCGTCGACCAGGTGGGTGCCGCCTGCCATACGGGCACCCGGACCTGCTTTGACGGCAGGGACCTGGCCGTGGTGGAAGGCCAGGCGGGCTAGGCAGAACCGCTGCCCGGGCAGGCCCCATCGAGGCTGCAGCCACCCAGCAAGCACACCCAAGGTGCCGGCACGGCCGGCCCTCTCGAAGAACAGGCGGACAAGCATAGCCATGCAGGACCTTGGAACCATCAGCCCGAGCCTTGAGGAATTCCGGGAACTTGCCGGCCACAGCCGTGTTATCCCCGTCAGGCTCAAGGTCCTGGCCGACGCCGAGACCCCCATCGGCCTGTACCGGAAGCTGGCGCAGGGCCAGCCCGGCACGTTCCTCATGGAATCGGCGGCGGTGGGCGGAGCCTGGTCCCGCTACTCCTTCATCGGCGCCAGGTCCCGCGCCACCCTGACCACCAAGGACGGCCAGGCGCACTGGCTGGGCGAGCCCCCGGCCGGTGTGCCGGTCAGCGGCAGCCCCGTGGATGCCATCCGCGACACCATCGACGCCTTGCGCACCGACCGCTTCGAAGGACTGCCGCCCTTCACCTCCGGCCTGGTGGGCTTCCTTGGCTGGGAAACCGTCCGGCACTGGGAACGGCTGGTCAGCCCGCCCGAGGATGACCTGCAGCTGCCCGAAATGGCCCTTAACCTGGTCACCGACATGGCTGTGCATGACAATGTGGACGGCACGGTGCTGTTGATCGCCAACGCCATCAACTTCGACAACAGCTCCGAGCGGGTCGACGAGGCCTGGCACGACGCCGTGGCCCGGGTCAAGGAACTCCTGGCCAAGATCAGCGCGCCCGTGGTGCAGCCGGTCTCCGTGCTGGAGCCTGCGGCCCTGGACTTTGCCTCCAGCGTGCAGGAACGCTGGGATGAAGCCGAATACCTCGCAGCGCTGGACCGCGGCAAGGAAGCCATCGTGGACGGCGAGGTTTTCCAGGTGGTCATCTCGCGCCGGTTCGAGATGGAATGCAACGCGTCCGCACTGGATGTATACCGCGTGCTGCGCAACACCAACCCCAGCCCGTACATGTACATCTTCAGCCTGGCCGACGCCGAGGGTCGCGAGTACTCCATCGTCGGATCCTCCCCGGAAGCACTGGTGACGGTGACGGGTGAGGAAGTCATTACCCACCCCATCGCGGGCTCCCGTCCGCGCGGGAAGACCGTGGAAGCGGACAAGGCCCTGGCCGAGGAACTCCTGGCGGACCAGAAGGAACGCGCGGAGCACCTGATGCTGGTGGACCTCTCCCGCAACGACCTCTCCAAGGTCTGTGTTGCCGGTACCGTGGATGTCACCCAGTTCATGGAGGTGGAGCGCTTCAGCCACATCATGCACCTGGTGTCCACGGTGGTGGGCACGCTCTCCCCGCAGGCCAAGGCGTACGACGTCCTAAAGGCCACGTTCCCGGCCGGTACCCTTTCCGGGGCGCCGAAGCCGCGCGCCCTGCGGCTCCTTGACGAGCTGGAACCGCACCGCCGCGGCATCTACGGCGGCGTGGTGGGCTATCTGGACTTCGCCGGTGACATGGACATGGCCATCGCCATCCGGTCCGCCCTGATCCGGGAGGGGCGCGCGTACGTCCAGGCCGGCGGCGGCATCGTGGCCGACTCCGTGAACCCCACAGAGGCCCTGGAAACCGTCAACAAGGCAGCCGCGCCGCTGCGTGCGGTGCACACGGCAGGCTCCCTGCACAACATCTCCGCGGAATCACTCCCCGGCGGGGCGGAGTCCTGATGCCCGGTTCCGGAGTAGCCGCAGGCCAGCCAGGTAAGGCAGGTAAGCCAGGCCAGGCAGGGAAGGCGGCCGAGTCCTCGAGGTCCCGGGCTGTGCCCGTGTGGGCGCGCAAGTCCAACGTGGTGCTGCTGATCACCGTCCTGGCCCTGGCCGCCTTCGGGACCACTACGCAGACCTGGATGACGGCCACACTCGACCCCAACCAGCTGGGCCAGGCGGCAGCAACCCAAAACGCGATCCAGGTGCAGGGCAGCAAGGCCGCCACCACCGTGACGGCCCTGGCCCTGGTGGCGCTGGCCGGCGGCCTCGCCGCGGCCATCGCCGGCAGGATCGCCCGCTGGGTCATCACCGCCATCATCCTTCTTGCTTCAGCCGGCGTGGTGACCGCCGCGGCCATGGTCCTGGCCGACCCCCTCGCCGCGGCGCAGGGAACCATCGCAGGCGCCACGGGCGTCTCAGGCAGCCAGGCCCACGTTGAGGTCACCGCCTTTCCCGTGCTCGCCGTCGTCGCCGGCTGCCTGCTGGCCCTGGCGGCCCTGTTGATCCTGCCCGCGTCCCGCTACTGGAAGACGCGCACCAAATACGACGCCCCGGCCACCGCCGGCAGCGCTGCACCGGCCGGCCCGGTGGACGAGATCGACAGCTGGGACCGGCTTTCCCGGGGCGAGGACCCCACTTAAGGCCGGGTTTGCCAGCGCCGGGCCGGGCGTTGAAGCCCTGCGGTACGCGGGCGGCAGTCAAAAAATGGCAGAATGTAAGCAGTATCCATCCTGAGGAGATTTTCCATGAGCAAAGCACCTGCGTCCGTTTCCAAGTCAGGCACCCGCACGGTTGCCCCCGGCGCCATTGACCACAGCCAGGAACTGGGCCACGGCAACAGCCCGGCAGCCTGGACCTGCGTCATCGTCATGCTCGTAGGCGCACTCATCGCAGCCATCGCATTCGTCATCGCCAGCACCCCCATCTTCATCGGCGGTGCCGTCGTCATGGTCGTCGGCCTGATCCTCGGCTACATCATGCGCAAGGCAGGCTACGGCGTCGAAGGCAGCAAGCTGAAGAACTCCGGCCACTGATGGAGACTGTTCTCGATGACATCAACGCCGGTGTCAGGGAGGATATGGAGGCCAGGAAGCGGCTCGTTTCCTTGGCTGAGCTGAAGGACCTGGCCCAGGCCGCGGCACCTGCCCGCGACGCCTGGGCGGCTCTCGGCGGAAGCTCCCCAACCCGGGAACAGCTGAAGGTCATTGCCGAAATCAAGCGCCGCAGCCCCTCCAAGGGCGATCTCGCCAGCATCGGAGATCCGGCGTCGCTCGCCCGGCAGTACGCCGACGGCGGTGCCTCCGTCATCAGCGTGCTCACCGAGCAGCGCCGCTTCAACGGGTCGCTGGCCGACCTGGACGCCGTTCGTGCCGCCGTCGACACCCCCTTGCTGCGCAAGGACTTCACCCTCGACGAGTACCAGATTTGGGAAGCCCGAGCCCATGGTGCCGACCTCATCCTCCTGATCGTGGCGGCCCTTTCCGACGCCCAGCTCGCCGAGTTCAGCGCCCTCAGCCACGAACTTGGCATGAACGTACTGGTGGAGACGCACACGGAAGAAGAGATCGAGCGTGCGGTCGCGGCCAAGGCGCGCATCATCGGCGTCAACGTGCGCAACCTGAAGACGCTCGACGTCGACCGTTCAGTTTTTGCCTCACTGGCGGGGAAGATCCCTGCTGAGGCCGTCGTGGTCGCAGAATCCGGCGTCCGTGACGCTGACGACGTCACGCATTACGCCGCCAGCGGGGCCAACGCCATACTGGTGGGCGAGGCGCTGGTAAGCCACGCGACCCCGCGCGAACGAATCGCCGAGTTCACTGCCGCGGGTGCCGCCGCCATCGCAGCCCGCGCCTGAGGCACCACCGCGTACGTGATCCTGCGGGGCTGCCAGCCGGCCCCGCAGGACCGCACTCCGGCTCCGCGCCGGACCACAAGACTTATGACCGCTATCTACGAACAGGACAGGACTGATGGCTCAAGCACCCTCAGGAAACGCTGACAACAACACCGCGGAAGCATTCCTGCAGGGCGGATCCCTCCGCCACGCCCCGGGGCCGTACTTCGGCAACTATGGCGGCCGATGGATGCCCGAGTCACTCATTGCCGCCCTGGACGAACTCGAAGATACCTTCAACAAGGCCAAGGACGATCCCGAGTTCCGGTCCCAAATCGCGGACCTGAACAAGAACTACTCCGGCCGTCCGTCCCTGCTGACGGAAGCCAAGCGGTTTTCGCAGCACGCTGGGGGAGTGCGGGTGTTCCTCAAGCGCGAGGACCTGAACCACACCGGGTCGCACAAGATTAACAACGTCCTGGGCCAGGCCCTGCTCGCCAAGCGCATGGGCAAAACCCGCATCATCGCTGAGACCGGCGCCGGCCAGCACGGCGTGGCCAGCGCCACGGCAGCCGCCCTGATGGGCATGGAATGCGTGGTGTATATGGGCGCCGAGGACTGCCGCCGCCAGGCGTTGAACGTTGCCCGCATGGAACTTCTCGGCGCCAAGGTCATAGCCGTCACCAGCGGATCGCAGACCCTGAAGGACGCCATCAACGACGCCCTCCGTGACTGGGTGGCCAACGTCGAGAACACCCACTACCTGCTGGGCACTGCCGCAGGTGCCCACCCGTTCCCGGCCATGGTGCGGTACTTCCACGAGGTCATCGGCGAGGAGGCACGCGCCCAGATCCTTGAACAGGAGGGACGCCTTCCGGATGCGGTCTGCGCTTGCATCGGCGGCGGTTCCAACGCCATCGGCATTTTCCATGGCTTCCTGGATGATCCTTCCGTAAAGATCTACGGCTTTGAAGCCGGCGGCGAGGGCGTGGAGACCGGCCGGCACGCCGCCACCATCACGCTGGGCAAGCCCGGCGTGCTGCACGGCGCCCGCTCCTACCTCATGCAGGACGACGACGGGCAGACCATCGAGTCGCACTCCATTTCCGCCGGCCTGGACTACCCGGGCGTCGGCCCGGAGCACTCGTACCTGGCCGACATTGGCCGGGTCAGCTACGAGCCCATCACCGACAGCGAAGCGATGAAGTCCTTCCGCCTCCTGTGCCGCACCGAGGGCATCATCCCTGCCATCGAGTCCTCGCACGCGCTGGCAGGCGCCATCAAGGTGGGCCAGCGGCTTGCCGCCGAGGATCCTGCCGCCGCGGGCGACAAGATCGTCATCGTCAACCTGTCCGGGCGCGGTGACAAGGACGTGGCCACCGCCGCCGAATGGTTTGACCTGCTGGACAAGAATTCCGCCGAATCCGAGATCGGCAAAGAGGGGGAGCAGCTGTGAGCAGCGCAGAGATCAACGGCACGGCAGGAACGGCCAACCCGGCACCAGGCACCAGCAAAGCTGCTGCCGCCATCGACAGGGCACGCGACCAGGGCCGCGCCGCCCTCATCGCCTACCTGCCCGCCGGCTACCCCAGCGTTGAGGAATCCATCACCGCCGGCATCGCAGCGGCCCGGAACGGCGCCGACCTGATCGAGATCGGCATTCCGTACTCGGATCCCGTCATGGACGGCCAGGTCATCCAGGCCGCCACCACGGAGGCGCTTGCCAAGGGCTTCCACGTCAGCCAGGTGTTCGACGTGGTTGCCGGCATCACCAGCCAAACCGACGCCGCCGTCCTGGTCATGACCTACTGGAACCCCGTGGTCCGCATGGGCGTGGACGAATTCTCGCGCCGGCTGGCCGAAGCCGGGGGAGCGGGGCTCATCACCCCGGACCTCATTCCTGACGAGGCCGCCGAATGGATGGAAGCCTCGGACAAGTACGGCCTGGACCGTGTGTTCCTCGTTGCCCCGTCGTCCACCCCGGAGCGCATGCAGCGCACCGTGGATGCGAGCCGTGGCTTCGTTTACGCCGTCTCCATCATGGGCGTCACAGGTGCCCGTACGTCCGTGAGCAGTGCCGCCAAGGATGTTGTCGCCGCAGCACATGGTGCCGGCGCGGAACGTGTCTGCGTAGGCCTGGGTGTGTCCAATGCCGACCAGGTGCGCGAGATTGCCGCCTACGCAGAAGGCGTCATCGTGGGCACCGCCCTGGTGAAGACCCTGGGCGACGGCGGCGTGGACGCAGTTGCCACCCTCACCAAGGACCTCAGCACCGGCCTGGCGAAGGTCAACGGGGCCACGCAGGAAAGCGGGGCCTAGTCCATGGAGGCACTCCTTCAGGCAACCGCACTGGCTCCCGCCCTGGTTCCGGTGAGCATCCCCAGCCCGGACTGGTCCGGTTTCGACATCCCCCTGCCATGGGGCAGCCTGCGGATCCACGCCTACGCGCTGTGCATCCTGGCCGGAATCATCGTTGGCCTGTGGTTGACCTCCGTGCGGTGGGCCAAGCGCGGCGCCCCTGAAGGCAGTGTCTGGGACATCGTTATCTGGGCCATCCCCTTTGGCATCATCGGCGGCCGCCTCTACCACGTGGTCTCATCGCCGGACGCCTACTTCGGTCCCGGCTTTGACGGCACTGGTGACCTCTCCCTGATCCCACAAATCCAGCGCGGCGGGCTGGGAATCTGGGGCGCCGTCGTCCTCGGGGCCGTCGGCGCCTGGATTGGCTGCCGCCGCAGCGGGGTCAAGCTGAGTGCCTTCGTTGACGCCGCGGCACCCGGGCTGCTCCTGGCCCAGGCCATCGGCCGGTGGGGCAACTACTTCAACCAGGAACTCTTCGGCGGACCCACCACCCTGCCGTGGGGCCTGCAGATCGACCCCAACAACCCCAACTTTCCTGCAGGCATGCCTGCAGACACCCTGTTCCACCCCACCTTCCTTTACGAGTCGCTGTGGAACCTGGCCGGCGTACTGATCCTGCTCGCCCTGGACCGGCGCTTCCACTTCCGCCGGAGCCGGCTCTTCTGGCTGTACGCCATGTACTACACCCTGGGCCGTGTCTGGATCGAAGCCATGCGCATCGATGACGCAGAGCAGATCAGCATCTTTGGCATCACCACACGGCTCAACGTGTGGACCAGCATCTTCGTCTTCCTCGCGGCACTGATCGCCTTCATTCTCCTGGGCCTCAAGGGCCGCCCCGATCCGGACACCGTCTACCTGCCCGGCCATGAACCGGAGAAGTCCGTGGAAGCCTCCACGGACTCAGGCGCCAGTCATGAAGTCCGTGATACGGACCGCGGTGTCTCAGATAGTGATTCGCGTGGTAATCTCCCTGATAACCACAGCGGTTCCAGGCATGCTTCCGACCCCACGGAAGACGCCGCGGCGGCACCGGAAGGCTCAAAGCCCGGAACGGATGCCACCGCTGCCGGACACTCCGGCAGCACAGCCACCGGACCCGCGTCGGAGGCAGGCACCGTCAAGTAGGGCGCCGGCCAGGCAGGGCAGCAGAGCCACCGCTCGAAGGGCCCGAAGAACCACAACGTCGTGGCATGGGGCAGTCCGGACAGCCAGTAATGGCCACCGGTGCTGCCCTGGGCAGGGGCCTGCGTAACCTTTAGTTCCGCAGGGCGCGCTGACCTACAATTTCCAGTAATCAACACTTTGTTGTGCCCATCGCAGCGGCGCCGACGAGTGGGGCCAACGGTGTCCCTTCCATACGCACGATCAGGAGGAAGGACGTCTCCCATGACCCAAACTCTTAACACTCCCAGCTGGTCCGAACCGGACCAGCCTGAGACTGCACTGTCGCCGTTCAAGCGCTTCGCAGCCATGCCGGAAGCCGCCGGGCTGTACAACCCGGAGCAGGAGAAGGACGCCTGCGGGCTTGCGATTATCGCGACGCTGCGCGGCGAACCCGGGTACGACATCGTCGACGCCGCGCTGACTGCGCTTCGCAACCTCGAGCACCGTGGCGCCGTGGGTGCCGACGAGGGCACCGGCGACGGCGCAGGCATGCTCATGCAGATTCCGGACGAGTTCTTCCGGGCCGTCACGGAGTTCGAACTGCCGGCTCCCGGCCAGTACGTGGCCGGCACCGCCTTCCTGCCTGCCGAGCAGCGGGAAGCCGACGCCGCCAAGGCCGGTATCGAGGGCCTGGCTGCCGATGAGGGCCTGAAGGTCCTCGGGTGGCGTGAAGTGCCCATCGTTGCCGATCTGGTCGGTGCCATGGCCCGCGCCTGCATGCCCTACTTCTCCCAGCCCTTCCTGGCATCGGCCAACGGTGAGGAACTGGACCGCAACGAGCTGGACTCCCGTGCGTGGCGGATCCGCAAGCGGGCCCAGAACAAGTTCGGCGTGTACTTCCCGTCGCTGTCCTCCCGGACCATCGTCTACAAGGGCATGCTCACCACCGCCCAGCTGGAGCCGTTCTACCCGGACCTCTCCGACAAGCGGTTCAAGACCAAGCTGGCGATCGTGCACTCGCGCTTCTCCACGAACACCTTCCCGTCGTGGCCGCTGGCGCAGCCGTTCCGCACCATCGCCCACAACGGTGAGATCAACACCGTCAAGGGCAACCGGAACTGGATGCGGGCCCGCCAGTCACAGCTCGCCAACCCGCTGCTGGGTGACTCGCCGGAAGAGCTGTACCCTATCTGCACCCCCGGCGCCTCCGACTCCGCGTCCTTTGACGAAGTTGCGGAGCTGCTCTGGCTCTCCGGCCGCCCCATCACGCACTCGATCATGATGATGATCCCCGAGGCCTGGGAAAACCACGCCACCATGGATCCGGCCCGGCGCGCTTTCTACGAGTACCACTCGCTGCTCATGGAACCGTGGGATGGCCCCGCCGCCGTCTCCTTCACCGACGGCAACCTGGTCGGCGCTACTCTTGACCGCAACGGCCTGCGCCCCGGCCGCTTTTGGATCACCGAGGACGGCCTGATCGTCTTCGCCTCCGAGGTGGGCGTGATCGACGTCGAACCCTCCAAGGTGGTCAAGAAGGGCCGCGTGTCCCCGGGCAAGATGTTCCTGGTGGACACCGAGGCCGGCCGCATCATCGACGACGAAGAGGTCAAGGCCGAAGTAGCCGCGGCCAATCCGTGGGCCGAGTGGGTCAAGGACAACCTGATCGACCTCAACGACCTGCCCGAACGTGAGCACGTGGTGCACACGGCCGCGTCCGTGAACATCCGCCAGCGCACCTTCGGCTACACCACCGAGGAACTGAAGATCCTGCTGGGGCCGATGGCCCGCACCGGTGCCGAGCCCCTTGGCGCCATGGGCTCCGACACTCCCGTGGCCGTGCTGTCCAAGCGCCCGCGCCTGCTGTTCGACTACTTCGTGCAGTCCTTCGCGCAGGTCACCAACCCGCCGCTGGACGCCATCCGCGAAGAACTGGTCACCTCGCTCACCTGCGCCATCGGACCCAATGGCAACCTCCTGGACACCAAGCAGGTCCGCCAGCCGCAGGTCCAGCTGCCGTTCCCGGTGATCAATAACGACCAGCTCGCCAAGATCGCCAACATCGAGGACGCCGACGGCAACCGCGTGGCCATGAAGGTCCGCGGCCTGTACCGGCCCGAAGGCGGCGAAAACGCGCTGCGTGCACGGCTCACGGAAATCTGCGAGCAGGTTTCCGGCGCCATCAACCGCGGCGTGCAGTACATCGTGCTCTCCGACCGTGACTCCAACGCCCAGTGGGCGCCCATCCCGTCGCTGCTGCTGGTCAGCGCCGTGCACCACCACCTGCTGCGCAGCGCCAACCGCACCAAGACCGCCCTTGTGGTTGAAGCCGGTGACGTCCGCGAAACGCACCACGTGGCCGTGCTCATCGGCTACGGCGCCTCCGCCGTCAACCCGTACCTCGCCATGGAGTCTGTGGAGCAGCTCATCGCCGCCGGCGACGTCACCGGAGTGACCCCGCAGGACGGCGTCTACAACCTGATCAAGGGCCTGGGCAAGGGCGTCCTGAAGATCATGTCCAAGATGGGCATCTCCACCGTGGCCTCCTACACCGGAGCCCAGACCTTCGAGGCACTGGGCCTGGGCCAGGAACTGGTGGACGAATTCTTCGCCGGTACCCACTCCCAGCTTGGCGGCGTCGGCCTGGACGTCATCGCAGCCGAGGTTTCCGCGCGCCACCAGATGGCCTACCCGGACGGCGGCATCGAGCAGCCGCACCGCCCCCTGCTGGGTGGCGGCGAGTACCAGTGGCGCCGCGACGGCGAACCCCACCTCTTCAACCCGGAGACCGTCTTCCGGTTGCAGCACGCCACGCGTGAGCGCCGCTACGACATCTTCAAGTCGTACACCAAGGGCGTGGACGACCAGTCCACCAACCTGATGACCCTTCGCGGCCTCCTCAAGTTCAAGAACGAGCGCCCCTCTGTTCCCCTTGAGGAAGTGGAGCCGGTCTCCAGCATCGTCAAGCGGTTCTCCACCGGTGCGATGAGCTATGGCTCCATCTCGCAGGAGGCACACGAGACGCTGGCCATCGCCATGAACCAGCTGGGCGGCAAGTCCAACACCGGTGAAGGCGGCGAGGATGTTGAGCGCCTGCTGGATCCGAAGCGCCGCTCCGCGGTCAAGCAGATCGCGTCCGGCCGGTTCGGTGTCACCAGCCTCTACCTGACCAACGCCGACGACATCCAGATCAAGATGGCGCAGGGTGCCAAGCCCGGCGAAGGCGGCCAGCTGATGGCCCAGAAGGTCTACCCGTGGGTGGCCCGGACGCGGCACTCGACCCCCGGCGTCGGGCTCATCTCCCCGCCGCCGCACCACGACATCTACTCCATCGAGGACCTCGCGCAGCTCATCTACGATGCCAAGCGCGCCAACCCCTCGGCGCGGGTGCATGTGAAGCTGGTGTCGGAAGTCGGGATCGGCACCGTGGCGTCCGGCGTGACCAAGGCGAAGGCCGACGTCGTACTTGTCTCCGGACATGACGGCGGCACCGGCGCCTCGCCGCTGAACTCGCTCAAGCACGCCGGTGTTCCCTGGGAGCTGGGCCTGGCCGAGACGCAGCAGACGCTGATGCTCAACGGCCTGCGCGACCGCGTGGTGGTGCAGGTGGATGGCCAGCTCAAGACCGGCCGCGACGTTGTCATTGCTGCCCTGCTGGGCGGCGAGGAGTTCGGCTTCGCTACCGCCCCGCTGGTGGTGGAAGGCTGCATCATGATGCGCGTCTGCCACCTGGACACCTGCCCCGTAGGTGTTGCCACGCAGAACCCCGAGCTGCGTGCACGCTTCAGTGGCAAGCCCGAGTTCGTGGTCAACTTCTTCGAATTCCTTGCTGAGGAAGTCCGGGAGATCCTGGCAGAGCTCGGTTTCCGCAGCCTCGAGGAGGCGATCGGCCACGCCGAGGTGCTGGACACCCGCGAAGCGGTCAACCACTGGAAGGCCGACGGGCTGGACCTGGACCCGATCCTGCACGGCCTGGAGTTCGACGACGACGCGCCGCTGCGCAACATGACCGGCCAGAACCACGAGCTGGACAAGCACTTCGACCAGCGCCTGATCACCATGGCCACCGAGGCGCTGACGGACCGCAGCCCGGTTAAGATCACCGTGGACGTCATCAACACCGACCGTTCGGTGGGCACCATGCTGGGCCACGTCGTCACCAAGACCTTTGGCACCGACGTCCTGGCCACGGACACCATCGACGTCACGCTGAACGGCACCGCCGGCCAGTCCCTGGGCGCCTTCCTGCCCGCGGGCATCACCCTGCGGTTGTTCGGTGACTCCAACGACTACGTGGGCAAGGGCCTGTCCGGCGGCCGGATCATCGTCCGCCCGGACCGCACCAACGTGTTCAAGGCGGAGACCAACGTGATCGCCGGGAACGTGATCGGCTACGGCGCCACCAGCGGCGAGCTGTTCCTGCGCGGCCAGGTGGGCGAACGCTTCCTGGTCCGCAACTCCGGTGCCACCGCCGTCGTCGAAGGCATTGGTGACCACGGCTGCGAATACATGACCGGCGGCCAGACGCTGATCATCGGACGCACGGGCCGCAACTTCGGCGCCGGCATGTCCGGCGGAACCGCGTACGTCCTGGACCTGCGGACCACCCGCGTCAACAAGCAGGCACTGGAATCCGGTGAGCTGCAGCTGCGCGAGCTGGACGCCGAGGACCGCGACATTGTCCACGGCCTGCTGGTCAAGCACGTGGAAGAAACTGACTCCCAGCTGGCTGCGCGCCTCCTCGAGAATTTCGACGACACCGCTGCCCGCATCACCAAGGTGCTGCCGCGCGATTACGCGGCCGTGCTGCAAACCCGCCTCGACGCCATTGAAGAGGGCCTTGACCCCGACGGCGAAGAAGTATGGTCCCGAATCCTGGAGGTTACCGGTGGCTGATCCACGCGGATTTCTGAAAGTACGCCAGCGTGAAACCCAGCCGCGCCGTCCCGTCCCTGTCCGCATCATGGACTGGAAAGAGGTCTACGAGGCACAGGAAAAGGGCACGCTGAAAGCCCAGGCCGGGCGCTGCATGGACTGCGGTATCCCGTTCTGCCACCAGGGCTGCCCCCTGGGGAACCTCATTCCCGAGTGGAACGACCTCATGTGGCGGGACAAGGGCGAGGAAGCGATCGAGCGCCTGCACGCCACGAACAACTTCCCCGAGTTCACCGGCCGGCTCTGCCCCGCCCCCTGCGAGGCGTCCTGCGTGCTGGGAATCAACCAGCCCGCAGTGACCATCAAGCAGGTGGAAGTCTCCATCATCGACGAGGCATGGGACAACGGCTGGGTCAACCCGCTGCCGCCCGCCCGCCTCACCGGCAAGACCGTTGCGGTGGTCGGTTCCGGCCCCGCCGGCCTCGCCGTCGCCCAGCAGCTCACACGCGTGGGCCACACCGTCGCCGTCTACGAGCGGGACGACAAGATCGGCGGCCTGCTGCGCTACGGCATCCCCGACTTCAAGATGGAAAAGGAGCAGGTGGACCGCCGCGTCGAGCAGATGAAGGCCGAAGGCACCCGCTTCCGGACCGGCGTCGCTGTGGGCACCGACGTGACTTGGGAGCAGCTGCGCAGGCGCTACGACGCCGTCGTCATTTGCACCGGTGCCACCGTTCCGCGTGACCTGCCCATCCCGGGCCGTGACCTTGACGGCATCCACTTCGCCATGGACTACCTGGTGCCCGCCAACCGCGCGGTGGCCGGTGAAACCATCGAAAACCAGATCAACGCCAACGGCAAGCACGTGGTGATCCTGGGCGGCGGCGACACCGGTGCCGACTGCCTGGGTACCGCGCACCGGCATGGCGCCGCATCAGTGACCACCCTTGCCATTGGCAAGCAGCCGCCGTCGGAGCGTGCCAGCCACCAGCCGTGGCCGACGTTCCCCACCCTGTTCGAGATGGCCAGCGCGCACGAGGAAGGTGGCGAACGCACCTACCTCGCCTCCACCGTCGAGTTCGTTGGCGAGAACGGCAAGCTGACCGGCGTGAAGGTGGCCGAGACCGAGTTTGTCGACGGCAAGCGGCTCCCGAAGGCCGGCACCGAACGGATCATCCCGGCCGACCTGGTGTTCCTGTCGCTCGGCTTCACCGGCGCTGAGCCTGCGGGCATCAGCGACCAGGTGCATGCCGAGTTCGACGGCCGCGGCAACGTTGCCCGCGACGGCTACTACATGACCAACACCGAAGGCGTGTTTGTTGCCGGTGACGCCGGCCGCGGGCAGTCCCTGATTGTGTGGGCCATTGCCGAGGGGCGTGCCGCCGCTGCTGCAGTGGACAAGTACCTGATGGGAAGCACCATCCTTCCCGCCCCCGTCGCACCGACGGACCGCGCCATCGCCGTCCTCTAGGACTGCACCGAGGGTTCACCTCGCCGACAACTTAAACAATGCAAGTGACCAATAGGGTAGGTATATGAGACGCGCAAAAATTGTGGCTACGTTCGGCCCGGCAATTGCCAGCTACGAAAACACCCTCGCGGTGCTGGAAGCCGGCGTTGACGTCGCCCGCATGAACATGAGCCACGGTGACTACACCGTGCATGACAACACCTACGAGAACGTCCGCAAGGCAGCGTCCGACCTTGGCAAGGCCGTGGCCATCATGGCCGACCTCCAGGGACCAAAGATCCGCCTGGGCCGTTTCGTGGACGGCCCGCACGCGCTGGCCGTCGGTGACATCTTCACCATCACCACCGAGGACGTTCCCGGTACCCAGGAGATCGCCTCCACCACCCTGAAGAGCCTCACCGAGGACGTCAAGGTGGGCGATGCCCTGCTGATCGACGACGGCAAGGTGGCCTTGCGCGCCATTGAGGTCGACGACGTCAAAGTGGTTGCCGAGGTGACCGTTGGCGGCATGGTGTCCAACAACAAGGGCATCAACCTCCCCGGCGTGGCCGTCAACGTTCCCGCGCTGAGCGAAAAGGATGAGGACGACCTCCGTTGGGCCATCCGCCGCGGTGTTGACCTGGTGGCTCTGTCGTTTGTCCGCGACGCATCGGACATCAGCCGCGTGCACGAGATCATGGACGAGGAAGGCCGCCGCGTACCGGTCATCGCCAAGATCGAAAAGCCGCAGGCCGTGGAGCAGCTGCCCGAGATCATCGACGCGTTCGACGCCATCATGGTGGCCCGTGGCGACCTCGGTGTGGAACTGCCGCTGGAGGAAGTGCCGATCGTCCAGAAGCGCGCCGTGGAACTGGCACGCCGGTGGGCCAAGCCGGTCATCGTGGCCACGCAGGTGCTCGAATCGATGATCGATAACCCGCGCCCCACCCGTGCAGAAGCTTCGGACTGCGCCAACGCCGTGCTCGACGGTGCCGACGCTGTCATGCTTTCCGGTGAGACAAGCGTGGGGAAGTACCCCATTGAGACCGTGAAGACCATGGCCCGGATCATCGAGTCCACCGAGGTCCACGGCCTGGAGCGCGTCCCCCCGCTGGGCACCAAGCCGCGGACCCGTGGCGGTGCCATTACGCGTGCCGCCGTCGAAATCGCCGACCAGTTGGACGCCAAGTACATTTGTGCGTTCACCCAGTCCGGTGACTCGGCCCGCCGCCTGTCCCGCCTGCGGCCGATCAAGCCGGTCTTCGCTTTCACCCCGGTGGAGCAGGTCTGGAACCAGATGGCCCTCACATGGGGCATCCAGCCGGTGCTGGTGCAGATGGTGGACCACACGGACGCCATGACCGCGCAGGTTGACCGCAGCCTCGAAGAGATGGGCCTGGTCCAGGACGGTGACCTGGTGGTCATCGCCGCCGGTTCGCCTCCCGGAAAGGCCGGCTCCACCAACTCCCTGAAGGTGCACAAGGTGGGCGACCTCGCCGACTCCACCCGCGGGGGAGAGATCGCAAGCAACCGCGAGAAGCTCGGCCCCTGGCCGGAAAAGAAGAAGAAGAACCAGGCCGCAGAGGCCTAGCCTTCTGACAAAGCAAAAAGGACCCCTGCCTTCTGGCAGGGGTCCTTTTCGCTGTCTTGCTTTGGTGACCGGCCACTGTGGTGACCGTTCCCGGTTGGTGGCCGGGCCGTCGTCGTAATTCCTCCGGGCCCGGCCTGCGCGCTAGTTGACCTGGTTGATGATGGTTTCGGCGACCTCGCGCATGCTGAGGCGGCGGTCCATGGACGTCTTCTGGATCCAGCGGAAGGCTTCCGGTTCCGTCAGGCCCATCTTGGTGGTCAGCAGGCTCTTGGCGCGCTCCACGAGCTTGCGGGTGGCGAACTGCTCCTGCAGGTCCGAAACCTCGCCCTCGAGGGCCTTGATTTCCTCGTGGCGGGAGAGTGCGATCTCCAGCGCCGGGATGAGGTCTGCGGGCGTGAACGGCTTGACCACGTAGGCCATGGCGCCGGCGTCACGGGCCCGCTCCACCAGTTCCTTCTGGCTGAAGGCGGTCAGCAGGACCACAGGGGCGATGCGGGCCTTGACGATCTTTTCCGCTGCCGAGATGCCGTCCATGACGGGCATCTTGACGTCCATGAGGACCAGGTCAGGCTTGAGTTCCTCGGCGAGCTGGACGGCCTTCTCGCCGTTGTCCGCCTCGCCCACGACGTCGTAGCCTTCACCGCGCAGGATCTCGATGATGTCGAGGCGGATGAGGGTTTCATCCTCTGCCACAATGACGCGGCGCGCCGGCTGGGACGTGGGCTTGGACTCCGTCTGTTCAGTCACGGGATCTCCTTGAAAAGGTACGGCGGGACATCACTATCTTAGGTGCCACCGCGGCTGTACTTGGCTTGCAGGGGTTCGGTTGCGGCGACGGCGGCGCGATTCTGGAATTCAGCCTATCTGCATGTAGAGTAATTCCGCGTACGTGAAGCGATCGCGTTGCTCACAGTCAGCTGTGGGCGTACTTTCGCTCCTCGTATTCCGCGCCCGAGTGGCGGAATTGGCAGACGCGCCGCACTCAAAATGCGGTATCGAAAGGTGTGTGGGTTCGAGTCCCACCTCGGGCACAGTGTTTCCGCAGGTCAAGCGCCTGTTGAGCGATTGAGTGTGTACAAAAACCGCCAAAGTGTGTACACGAGCGTACCGTTTTGTGTGTGGCAAGCATCAGTACTCGCACCAAAAAGGACGGTTCAAAGTCCTTCATGGTGCGCTGGCGGGACCCTAAGACCAAAACCGCCCAAGGCCTCACGGTTGCTACAGTCACCGAAGCTGAGACCCTCAAGCGGCTGCTTGACGCCAACGGACAATCGTTTGAGATCGCCCAGCACGCCATCCTCACCAACGAGAAACGTCCGCCTACCGTGGCAGAAGTCATCCAAGAACACATCGATCTGCTGGTCCGCCCTTCGAGCGGAACCATCAAGACGTATCAAACCATGCTTGATCTCCACATCCGGCCGGTCATCGGTCACGTTCCCGTGGACAAGGTCGACTATCGCGTCATTGCGCACTGGGTGAAGTCAATGATGGCCAAAGGCAAGGCACCAAAGACGATCCATAACATCCATGGCCTCATTTCGGCCTCGATGAATACGGCGGAGATGCTCGGCTACATCACCCGAAACCCCTGCCGGGGCGTGCAGCTGCCGAACATCGAGAAGGCCGAGGATGAGGCCATGTTCCTGACCCATGCCGAGTACCGGCTCATCATGGAGGGGATGGGGGAGCGGTACAAGGCCTTCACTGACTTCCTGGTCATGACCGGCACGCGTTTTGGAGAAGCCACTGCACTGACTGTTGCGGACGTGGACCTGCTTTCCAAGCCACCGACTGCCCGCATCAACAAAGCGTGGAAACGGGATGGGCAGAACCAGTTTTACGTTGGCGCGACAAAGACCGGTGCCGGCAAGAGGACCATCGGGCTGAACCCGGCTCTGGTGGAGCTGCTGATTCCGCTGGTGGCAAGCAGGCCAGGTAAGGAACTGGTGTTCACGACGCCCAAGGGCGGCCGGATCGTCCATAAACTCTTCTGGGCTGACTACTGGGTGCCTGCCGTTCGCACGGCCCAGGCAATTGGCATGACTAAGAACCCAAGGATTCACGACCTTCGCCACACCCACGCGTCCTGGCTCATCCAGGACGGCGTGCCATTGTTTACCATTTCCCGCCGGCTCAGGCACGCATCCACGAAGACGACTGAGCAGGTGTACGGTCACCTGATGCCCGAGACATTGCAGGTGGGCGCTGACGCAACTGAGCGTTCGGTGACAGCTTTTCAGCGTCTTTAGCTCGTATTTCGTCGGCTCTCTCAGCGGCCGGTTTCGGTCATGTTGGTTAGTATGGCAGCACGCATGGACCTGAGAAACCTGCACTTTTCTCTGGAGGACGCCGTGGACATCGAGTTTTTTGAGCCTGCCGAAGCAGCAGCGCTTATGCGCTGCAGGGAGTCCTGGCTGCGCGACGGTGCGACCAGCGGACGCTTCCCTCACGCGTGCTGGGGGAAGGGAAAGATCATCTTTACCTCGGAACACATCCTGGAGATCGCCAAGTTGAGCGAAATTCTTCCCGGCAAGACTAGTTCTCAGCTTCCCGAAAGCCAGCTGCTGAATAAGCAGCGGCTCATCGGGACACGGTCGAAGGCCAGATTGTCGCCTGTGAGCTGAGCAAGGGTTACAACCGCCCCCCACGCTGGTGCTGACAACACGCTTTTCAGGCTAAATGTGATTCGGACCTCGCAAAGTGGGAGGACCACTGAAATGGTTCGTTCCATCGCTCAATCACTGGCGGCCGTCGCTACTCTTCTTATGGCTGGCCCCCTCGCTGGTTGTAACTCTGCAGCCGACTCCATCAAATCCATGGAGTCTGCCCCAGGCGTCGCAGCAGATGCACCATGTCTGACGTCCGCCGGCGACGCTGCGAAGGCCCTTGCCCAGCTGGAGTATATTCCGGTGAAAGGGCGCGCTACGAAGACCGGCTATACGCGGAATGAGTTCGGACCCATCTGGGCCTACGTCGACCATAACGGCTGCGACACCCGCAACGACATCCTCGCCCGCGATCTGGTAGGCGAAATGTTCAAGGCCGGCACCAATAACTGCGTGGTGGCCGCAGGAGTCCTGGCTGACAAGTACACCGGTACAACCATCAGGTTTGCCGCTCTATTTCTATATCAACGAGTTCCTGGATCGACGCTGCTTCAGCATGATCGTTTTTGTGAATGACGGGAGTGTCGATGGCGCCCCTGTCGGGCGGCCCAAACAAGTTCATGATCAGTCGCTCTATCGAATGTGTGAACTTCTCCGTGAGGTGCGAACTTCCGATGTCAGGCATTTCTTAGTCCTCGCTTTCGCGTCTCCGATATCCAGGCTGCCACCCCTGTCAATGGCCATTACGTTCTGCCCATGGGCGGCCAGTTGATGTGCCCGCTGGTGGCCAGTAAAACTGCCCGGTTATGGCCAACAGATCTGCCCACTGATTCGTTTCGGCGGGGTCGGCCATCGTTGGGTTGGTCAGTTCAAGCGGGTCACTCCTTTTCCGGCGAGGGCCTGGGTAAGACGGACGGAATCGCCGCTGGTCTGGCAGACGTGGGCGTGGTGCAGCAGTCGGTCAACGGTGGCGGTGGCGAGGGTTTTGGGCATGAGCTCATCGAACCCGGCGGGGTGGAGGTTGGAGCTGATCGCGACGGAGCGTTTTTCGTAGGCTGCGTCCACGACCCGGTAGAGGCCTTCGGCGGCGTCCGTGGCCACGGGCAACAGACCAATATCATCGATGACCACGAGCTCGGCGCGCAGGATCCGGGCAACGGCCCGGGTGACGCTGTCATCGGTTCGGTGGGCGCGGATGAGGACGCCGAGGTCCTCGAGCCTGAACCAAGCGACCCGCATTCCGGCTTCGACGGCCTGCTGGCCGAGGGCTTCGAGGAAGAACGTCTTCCCCGTCCCCGAGGGCCCGCAGACGACCAAGTTTTCCCTGCGGGTGATCCATTCCAGGGTCCGCAGTGCCTGCTGGGTCGGGCCCGGGATGGAGGACGCTGCAGGGTCCCACGCCTCGAAGGTCTTCCCGGTCGGGAACCCGGCTGCTTTGCGGCGGGAAGCGAGCATGGACCGGGCCCGGCCGGCGGCTTCCTCCGTGAAGAGGGCCTTGATGACCTCGGCCGGTTCCCACCGCTGGGCGCGGGCGGTCGCGATCAGGTCCGGGGCCAGCGCCCGGGCGTGGGGCATTTTCAGGGACCGCATCAGGGCCTCCAGGTCCGCCGGTAGCGGCGGAGCCACGGTATTGGTCGTGGTGACGGGGCTCATCGGGCCTCCTCCGGCGTGGTGATGGTTGCGGGGTTGCCGATCGCGGCCCACGCCCCTGTTCCTTGGGTGAGGGAGGTGGCTTCGTTGGCGGCGTGGGTGGTAGTGCGGCGGATGTTGGCGTTCAAGATCGAGGCGAGGTCCGGGTGCGCGAACCGGCCGTGCAGGGCGGCGTCGCCCAGGGCCCGGTCGACCTGATCAGTGCCGGCGATTTTGGCCAGCGTAACGGCTTCGGCCATTTTCACGTTCATCCTTGCGGTCCCGGCCGCGGCGGCCTCGACGAGCCAGGTTCTGGCGCCTTCGCCGATGGCCAGGAACGCGGCCTCGTCCGCGCTGCGGGCCCTCACCTCGTAGTCGCCGGGGAGCTTCGCCCGGGTTCCGGGGAAGTGTTCGTCGTTGATGGCGGGGCTGCCGGGCCGTGCCCGTTCGTGGCGGGCGACTTCGACGGGCCCGGTCGTGCCGTGGTGGACGATGATGACCTGCTCGCCGGGCCCGGTGCCGTGGGTGCGGACGAACACCCGGGCTCCGAGCAGGTGGGCCGGGACGGAGTACTGGGCGTTTTCGAAGGTGACCATTGGGGTGTTCTCCGGAACGCCGCGGGCCAGGCCGAACGCGACCGTGTGGGCGGTGTCCGGGATCCGGTGCAGCCGCGGGGCTTCCTCGGCGAGCATGGCCGCGGGTTTCCGCCGCGTCGTCCGGTGCTCACGGTGATTGACCTCGTCCATGAACGCCGTGCAGGCGGCCTCGAGCTCGGCGAAGGTGCGGTAGTCATCGCGGAGGTTGGTGTCTTTGGGCACGAGGTCGGCCTTGGCGAGTTTCACGGACGCTTCGACTCCGCCTTTGGTGGCCGGGTCCGCCGGTTGGCAGGTCAGCACGGTCACCCCGTAGTGCCGGGCGAAGTCCAGGGTCTGCTGGTTGCGCACCGGGACCCCGGCGACGTGGGCGGTGGTGACGGTCTTCTCGTTGTCCGTGAGGACATAGGTCGGCGCCCCTCCGAGGATCCGGAAGCACCGGTCCAGGGCCGCGAACACGCTCGGCGCGGTCCTGTCCCTGAGCGGGATCACGATGCGGAAGCGTGAGAACGCCAGCCAGGCCACGAAAAGGATGGTCTTCACCCCGCCGATCCGGGGCCCGTCGCCGAAGTCGTACTGCAACCACATCCCCGGTTCTGTGATCCACGGCCGGTGGACGCGGGTGTGGCCCAGCCGCCACGCGGCTTTGACCTGCGCGATCGCCCGGCGGGTAGACCGTTCCGAACCGGTGTAGCCCAGAGCGAGGAGCTTTTCGTGGGCCTTGTCGGCCCGGATCCGGCCCTTGGAGGCTTCGATCCATTCCTCGATCTTGGGCAGGAACGCGTCGGTGACCCGGCCGCGGGCCGCGGGTTCCCCGATCGGCCGGCCCGCGTCACGGGCGGTGACGTGTTTAGCAACGGTGTGGTGCGAGCAGCCCGTGAGCTCCGCGGTGGCGCGCAACGATCCGGTCAGATCGTAGGCAGCAAGAATTTCCATGATTTCTCCGTCAGACTTCATACAGGGCCTCTTCCTGGTTCGCTTTTGGTGCGCTTAGACACCGTCATCAAACCGCAGGGAGAGGCCCCCACCGCTTAAAGACGCGGCAGGAACAAGTAAGGAAGTGGGCAGATCTCATGGCCACCGGCGGGCAGTTCTGCTGGCCGCCAGCGGGCACTTTCGTGGCCGCCTATGGGCAGTTTTTCATGGCCGCTAACACACCCCTGCAGCCGATGCGTGAGGGATAGCTCGTCATGCTGGGTGTTTCAGCTTCGCCTCTGACTGAGTCATCCGAACCATCTGGAGGGGCCCTGTTGGGTCTGTCTGGCCGGACCTGCTGATAGCGGACGCGCACTTGTGTGGTCCCTGAAGAGGGCAGTTGCTGCGCACTGCCGGGCATTATGGATGGCGGCGATTGCTGCATTCTTATCCGAAAACGCTCCTGACACGGCTAGGACATCCCCGGCGGGGGAGAGCAACCTGAATCTAAAATCCCCGGGGCCTGTTACCAAGAGCTCGAATATTCCCGCCATGGCTTGCCTCGTGGCTGAGGGAAGTGCTGGGCCGAATAACACGGCAGAAGCGGCTGGATGCGGCTCGAGGTCTGATGGTTCAGGGAACTGGTCAGCGCCTTCGGCCGGGTCCTGGGAGTGGGAGCGTATCTCGGGAAAATCCCGGGAATTATCTCCTTCAGCCGGAGCCTCACTGTGCATCCGCGTGTTGTCCATGCTTGGTGTGCCCATTATGGAGCCTCTTTTCTCTGTACTGCCTTCTACTACCGACGGTCCCACTAAGTACTGCCTTCTACTACCGACGGTCCCACTAAGGAAACAGCGTCCACTGCCTTTCCCGGTGTGTTGATCAGAGTAGGGGCAACAGGTGATCAGGCAGATCAGGTTCATCCCCCACGAAGAAATAGGCAGCTGTTCCTATCAGCAGCAAGCCCATGACACCTACTTCGACGGCTTGGCATGCAATGGCCGTGATGAGCAGGACAACGCCGGTCAGGCAGGCCACCGCGGCGAAGTATGACGTGGCCCCGAACGGGCTTTCGATCAGACCGGTGGATAGTTCCTTGGCCAGATGCGGGTCCTTGGTCACCAGGTCCAGTTCCAGCTCGTCCAGGAGTTTCTGCTCTTTATCTGACAACGGCATCTGAAACCTCCCGTGATACCGCTGCTGCCGTTTCAGGGCTTGCAGCTGGAGCCTCCGAGTAGCTCTCCGCTGCCGGAGGATTCTAATCTAACATTTCAAAGCCGGCTGGTCGGAGCCCCTCCGGGCTATGTCGGTTATGGCGAGGCCGGGCAGCTGACGGAACGCGTCCGTCGTAACCCGTACTCCGTTGTGCTGCTTGATGAAGTGGAGAAGGCCCACCCGGACGTGTTCAACCTGCTCCTCCAAGTGCTCGACGACGGGCGGCTGACCGACGGACAGGGCCGCGGAGTCGACTTCCGCAACACCGTGATCATCATGACCTCCAATCTCGGCTCGGAGTTCCTGGCCAGCAAGGGCGGCGCCATGGGCTTTGTATCCAAGGCCGACGAGGCCAACGGCTACGGCTCGGAGAAGGCGCTGCGGGACCGGGTGCTGGGCCGGCTGCGGGAGACTATGCGGCCGGAGTTCCTCAACCGCATCGACGAGATCGTCCTGTTCCGCAAGCTGGACCAGGCGCAGCTGCGCCGGATCGTCCGGCTGATGCTGAACCAGACGGAAACCCGCCTGCAGTCACAGGGCATCGCCCTGAAGGTCAGCGAAGCGGCCGTCGACTGGATCGCCGAACATGGCTACGAGCCCGAATACGGAGCCCGGCCCATGCGCCGCGTGATACAGCGTGAGCTGGACGACCGGATTGCGGATCTCTTTGTGGCGTCGGACCTCCAGTCCGGCGACCTGGTGGCCGTCTCGGTCGACGGGCAGTCGCTCGTCGTCGAGGCAGGCCGTGAGGCGATGCCATTGGCGGCGTAAGCCGTCGCCGGCAGCGGCAGCTCCGGACCCAGGCCGGGTACACAGTGACATCCTGTGTACCCGGCTTTTTGCTGGCCCGTTCGGGTTCGCTACGCACCGCGTCCCTTACATAGTTTGTACGGGCACGGCAGTGACTCTCCGGCCCCAGCGCGGAATGAACGGCCTCGAGGGCGCGCAGCCTTCGCGCACGTGGAAGATGTGGCCACCCATCTCCATGATGCGACCCACCGTGAGGCCTGTAACAAAAGCACCTGCCCACCAGACGCCGTGCCTCGGCACTGCCGCCTGCATCCAGTGCGTTGGCAAAAGGAATCGTCCCCCCGGGGAATCATGTCAAGATGCCCGCCTAGGTTGGTTCGTGGAATCATTGGGTTTTGCCCGGATGACGGGTTGGGGTTTGGTGCTCTGTTTCGCGGTGGTCAGGGTTAGCAGTTCGGCGCTAAGTGCCTGGATCTGACGTTGGATGGCGGCCGGGTTCAGGGGTCTGTTTTCCCGCCGTAGTCGAGTCTTCACCTCCCGGGAGACGGTGCCGGTGTCGGCCAGAACGCGTTGGAACGGGGTCGCGGGCCGGTCGTATGTCTTGCTGATCTTCGCGCCGGTCCGGACCTTCGCCAGGAGCTTCTGCTGCGGCCCGAAATGATTCGTCAGCAGCCGCTGGAGCGCCCAGATCCGGTTCAGCAGTTCGAGCTCGGCGGCAGTGTCGTAGCGGTGGTAGCCGACGGTCTGACGGACGATGTGCCAGTTCTTCTGTTCCACATGCGCGCCGTCGTTCTTGTTCCCGGATCGAGACCGGGTGAATGTCAGGTTCTCCTGCTCGCACCAGGCCAGCAGCTCCCAGTTGATGAACTCCGAGCCGTTATCGGAATCGATGCCGAGGATCGGGAACGGGAACGCGGCGGTCGCGTCTTTGATGGCGGCAAAGACCCATTTCTGGGCCTTGTTCCTGACCGAGCGCGTTTCGGTCCAGCCGGTGGCGATGTCGGTAATATCCAAGGTAAAGCAGAATTCGCCCCTGCTGTTGCCACCCTCGTGGCCGACCAGATCTATCTCGACGAAGCCCGGCACCGCGTCGTTCCATTCGGCCCAGGTCCGCATCGGGATGGAGTCTTTCAGCAGGGTCCCCGGCTTGGTGTGGGATCGGCCCCGGGGATTGAGTTTTGCCCTGCCAGGCTTGAGCCGGCGGTCAATTGTCGCCGGTGCGATGCGGAGCAACTGCGCCGCCGTGGTGTCGTCGATCTGCAGCTCCTTGAACCGGCGCAGGCGTGGCACCAGGTCCGGCAGCGCGGCCGCGAGCAATCGCCCGCACGGGGTACCCTGTACCGCCCAGCAGAACCGAAGCGAGTCGATCACCGACTCCCCGTATAGCGGAGCCCGCGGAGTCCGGGGCCGGACCGGCTTCAGCACCAGCGCCAGCCGCAACGCTTTCCGGGCATGGTCCCGGTGCCAGCCCGTCGTCGCGCACAACTCGTCGAGCACCTGCTTCTTACCCGCCCGGTCCGAGCGGGCATAACGGGTGGCAACCGCCTTGGTGACAGCCCTGCGTTCACTCATCGAAAGCTCCATGGCTCACACTGCCGAAGCGGCGGACACCAACCCGGCGGACACGCCGCTACGCGGGCATTCTCAGATGATTCCTCGAATACCGCTACGCGGGCATCTTTGATGAGTCAACGCGGTCCCTTGTGGTGGCCGACAATCACTGGGAGACTGGGCAGTGCGTCGCGCCGCTCCCTCGACAGGTTGAGGAGGTGCCACGAGGCCAAGCTCGGTCCGCACCATCCCACCCGCAGTACCGCTCCAAGGAGGCCCGCCATGAAAACTGTCGTGCAGTACGGAATCCGCCAAATCGGGCCGGGTGAGGGGGCATGATTGAGGTTGCGTTGTCGGTGATTTTGAAGGCCAAGCCCGGCAAGGAGAAGGACGTCGCGGATTTCCTCCGCAGCGCACGCGCGGTGGTCGAACAGGAGCAGGGCACGCGCGCCTGGTTCGCCCTCCAGTTCGACGAATCGACTTTCGGGGTCTTCGACGTGTTTCCGGACGACGAGGCCCGCCGGACCCATCTGGCAGGAGGTGTCGGGCAAGCACTTGCTGCTCAGGGAGCAGAGCTGTTCAGCGCGGAACCGAACATACAGAACGTCGACGTGCTCGCGTACAAGCTGCCCGGCGAAGACGGATAAAGGCCTCCCCGCCGTCACAGCCGCACCATGCTGCTTCCGCACATCTGTAGCCCGTGGCTCTGGAGCGATATTCGGTAACTGCTTTCATCAGAGGTCGCCCGGCAGCAAAAGCGCCGGGCAGGAGGGCCAACTGATGCCCAGGCATAGGAGCAGAGGGTGACACGTTCAGACACCAGCCGTGCCGAGGCGTTCAGCGACGCCGTTATCGCGATCGTCATCACGCTCCTGGTACTTGAACTCCAGCCGCCAGAGACCGAGCCCGGGGGGTTGCTGGCGGGATTGCTGGGTCAATGGCCGACATACCTGGCGTACGCGGCCTCCTACATCTACCTCGCCGTAATTTGGCTCAACCACAAATCCGCCTTCACCCGAATCCGGGAGATGGACATCGGCCTGCACTGGGCCAACCTGGGAATCCTCGCGACGCTCGCGCTCCTACCTTGGCCCACAGCGGTGATCATCGATACAGCCAAGACGGGAAACCTGACCGACGAACGGGTCGCCGTCGCGCTGTATGCGATCATCGGGGCACTGCTGTGCCTGTCATGGTGGGTGTTCTTTTCGCACCTGGCGCGGCATCCCGAGCTCACCGAGGAGGAGGTGGAGGATTACTACTTCGCACGCGAGCGGCCGCGTGCTGTGGCCGGCGTCGTGCTGTACCTCGCGGCGGGAACGGTAGGTGTCGTGGTCCATCCGCTGGTGGCATCGGTGATTTTCGTGATCCTGCCCGTTTTTTACGGCCTCACCAGCCACGGGTTCGAGCACCGGCCCACCTTCCTCCGAGGTCTGTAGACCAAAGACAGGCATGAGCCGCCCAGGGTGCTGAATCACGTCTGAATACACCCAGCGGAAATGCTCCTGAAGGCCACCGGAACCGCTCCCCAGCCCGCATGAGGGCCGGGCCGGCTATTCGCTTTCGTCGGCAGACTGGCGACGATGACGTTCCCGTTGGCCGTACGCCGCCCGTAGGATGTCATCCTTTGACTCGAATCCCGAGCCCAACGCACCACCGATGAGCGCCGCCGATGTCGTCATCCAAGCGACTTCCGCGAAGTCCCAAACGGACACTGGGTGTTGCAGGGTCTGCGCCAACAGGCCGTCGTCGATGGTGAAGGCCGCGGCCAGCAGCACGGCGACGAATAGCAGGACGTAACTGATAACGACGCCGATCGTCAACGACCACACCGTAGAGGTGTTGTAGAGGGAAGCCTTGTATCTCTCGAGGAGACCGTCTCGACGCGCGCTTTCCCATAGATCGTGCTGGGTGATGATCCAGAACACCATCGTACTGATCGAAAGGACCGTCAGTAGCGTCAATCTCGGCGCCCCCAGCAGGTCCGCGAGTTGCCAGATGGTGTCCGTGACAAGTGCAAAGGCGCCTGTGGCGATCGCTGCGGCCATTGCGCTCCTCAATCCGAAGACCAGCCGCCAGGGACGGTTCGCCCGCAGCATGCCTGCCAGCAACCGTCCCCGCCCTAGACGGGTTGCTGACAGGTAGCGGAACCCAATCGGCCCCTCGTCAAGAACCGCGGTCTCAACGCGCCGCGATTGGTGTAGCGAGGGTGGACCGAACTCCCCGGCGTCATCCTCGGGATCGAAGTGGCGATGCATCGCCCAGCCGAGGTCGGTGACGGCAGCGCGGACCCGGCGGTCGATGTTGACGGCGCCGAGCGCGGGCAAAGAAACCAGGGAGATCGGTTCCCCAAGCGCCACTTCCGCGACCACAGTCCGGCCGTCAAGACGAATCGGAAGATCGGTCAGGCAGACCATGACATCCCATGAACGGCGGACCCGGTGTTTCACCAAAGAGTCCAACATCGGCGTCAACCCATTGCCAGCCGTGAAGTCCCGGTACTCGATCACAACGGACCAGTTGTGGCGTTCGTCGGCAAGGTTGAGCAGATGGCCCACTTCGCGGCCGTTACGCTCGGCAAACTCGGCGGTGACCTCGGGCTCTGCGAGCACCCCCAACTTGCGGTCACCGGAAGAGGGCGCGTCACCTGGATTTTCTGGCACCCCGGCCTCCTACGGTTCAATGTGTCTATGGTCTTCGACCGGCAAAAATGAATGCGGCCGTCGTGAACTATGCGGCCGGTCAAGGCCGGGCCGCGCTGTCCTTCACTGACGCGCCCCGGACGGTCCATCCCGGAGGAGGCGCAGGTGCTCGTGGATCATTGCCACTGCTGTTGAGCCTTCACCAGCGGCCGCCGTTACGCGTTTCACCGATCCATGCCGGACATCGCCGGCCACGAACATGCCAGGCACGCTGGTTTCCAGGGGCAGCCGCCTGCGGCCCAGATGGCTGAACCCGGCAGGAAGGTCTTCGAGGTCAGCCCCGGTGAGAACAAAGCCGTGGTCATCCAGGGCCAGGGTATCCTGCAGCCATTCTGTGTGCGGCTTGGCTCCAATGAAAATGAAGAGGTATCGCGAGGGGAAACTCCGTTGTTCGCCCGTGGCATTCAGATCTACGACGATACGTTCGAGGGTGTCTGAACCAACCAGGCCCACGATATTCGCCCCCAGCAGTACCTCTACGCCGGGGTGCTCCTCGATTCGATCCGCGAGGTACCCTGACATGTCCGCCCGGAGGTCTTCCCCGCGCACCACCAGCCGCACCTGTGTTCCCATACCAGACAGGAAAAGGGCGGCCTGGCCGGCGGAGTTCCCGCCACCGACGACGGCCACGGGATGGGTTCCACAGAGCCTGGCCTCATGGACAGTGGCGGCGTAGAAGACGCTGATTCCCTCGTATTCCTCCAGCCGGGGGACTGGCAGGCGGCGGTAGTGAACCCCGGTGGCGAGGAGCGCGGCACGTGATGAAGCAGGACCGCTCTCGTCGAACTCGGCACGAAATTCACCGTCCCGCAATGTGATGGAGTGTGCCTGGCAGCCGACGTTGACCTGGACTTTGAACTTTCGGGCCTGCATGATCGCCCTTTCAGTGAGTTCCCCACCCGAGATTCCGGAGGGAAAGCCGAGAAAGTTCTCAATCCGTGGTGACGTGCCGGCTTGCCCACCTATCGCATGCCCTTCCTTGAGGACCACCGACAAGCCGTCGGACGCCGCGTACACGGCGGCCGCCAGACCGGCCGGACCGGCCCCAATCACCATAAGGTCGTACGAGGCAGAATGCTCCTTCACCGCCCGCAGGCCCAAGGCAAGGGCCAGCTCCGCGTTGGACGGGTTCTTTAGGACATGCGAAGCGTTCAGCACCACCGCCGGCAGGTCACTGGCAAGGATTCCAGCCCGGTCCAGGATCGCCTGTGCCTGCTCGTCATCCTCCAGATCGACCAGGCGGTGGGGCAGGCGGTTGGCTGCTGCAAAATCAAGCAGCCGAAGGGTGTCACGGCTGAAACGGGACCCGACGATGCGGATGCCCGCGCCTGCGCTGATCAGGAGGATCCGGCGCTGAAGGTATGCCCGCAGGATGGTCTCTCCCACCGTGGCGTCCGTTAAAACCATGCGGCGCAGATCGTCTCCGCTGATGTGGAGCACTTCTCCCGCCTCGGCTACCACTGCGCTGACAAAGGCCGGCTGCCCCTCGACCAGGCCCAGCTCCCCGAGGAAACGTCCGGGACCGTGAACTTCGAGTATCCGCGTCCCGCGGCCCGGCCCAGCAGGCTGTCCTTCACCGTCGGCGTGCAGCCCCTCCACGACCAGTACCTTACCCTGCAGAATCACGAAGAAGTCAGCGTCGATGTGTCCCTCGTATATGAGGACTTCCCCGGCGGAGGTATCCCGTCTGGTGCCGGCACGGCTAAGCAATTCGATCTGGGCCTGGCTGAGCCGTGGATAGGCGCCGGAGATATCCGGTGTTTCAATCAGAGTCGTGTCTGTGACAGGTTCCATCAGTCGGCTCCACCTTTCCGCGTCCTAGACAAATGCCTCATGGGGATAGCACCAGCGCCAGTCTTCGCCGGGCTCCAGGGAACGAACGATTGGATGCAATTCAGTGGCGTGAGCCCGGGCGTGCCGCATGGGTGAGGAATCACAACACCCCACGTGGCCGCAGGTCAGGCACAAACGCAGGTGCACCCAGGGAGTGCCTAAAGCCAGGCATTCCTCGCAGCCCTGCGGTGTGCGCACGCGAACCGGACGGATCTGTCCGAGATGCGGATCACGAATTCCAGGAATCATGTTGGCTCCTACCTCGCTCCGGCCGTGAAATCGGCCTCCGGAAAAGCCCGCACTGAGTGTGCCGCCGGCATTGTGCGGCGGAATTGAAAACACCGGACCAGCGCGGGCAGCCGGGCACCGGGCAATGTACCCGGCTCATTGATTTGCCAGCGAAGTGATGTGTTGGGCAGACCCGCGCGGGGCAGGTAACCCGACGGCGGGACGCTTGGGCCGTCGTCGTTGTTCCGGAATGTAATCCGCTGGCGTAAGCGCCCAAGTAGTGAAACTTGACGTGGGAATTCTTCTAGCCCGCAGCGAGCTTTCCAATGGGGTTTTCACCCCTCCTCCGCAGGTCAATTCCGGTGGCAATCAGAAGTATTCCGAACAGAATCGCGAAGGAAGCGAGCAGCCCCAGGAGACCAAGTATGCCTGGGCCGGGAAGAATGACCAGGAAGAGGCCGAAGAGAGTGGTGACGATGCCTGTGATCAGCCAGAGCCACCATTGTTCGTCGGTCTTTTTTACTTCGAAGGCCTGTGCTATCTGGGAGACACCGAGAATGACGGCCCACGCGCCGATGACGAGCGCCAGCGAAAGGGCGGTGATGCCCGGCCAGAAGAAGGCGGCGAGACCCGCGAGCACGGAAATGACCCCGCCCACTATTTGCCAAGCGGACCGGCGCCCCTTGTGCCTGACGTAGTGCACGATGTTCGTGATGCCGTCAATGAATGCGTATATTCCAAAGAGGATCACCAGTGCGAGTATGGAGACGCCGGGCCAGACGACAACCAAAATGCCGAACAGGACGGCTGCGATGCCCCTGATAATCAACGTGTTTCCTGATCCCTTATGCAATTCTTTCGTGAATGCGTCAGACATGGCCAGACCTCTGTTCCTGGAAATGGGTTATTCGTGACTTTGATCGTCGGGCTGTACGAACAGCGCTATTCCTTTCCTGTACTCCCCAAAGTGGCTTTCACGGTCTTTGTGTCTTTCCCGCGCTGGAACTCGACATCGGACTGCTGTCCCGGGTCTTTTTTGCGTAGGGCGGCCAGAAGGTCGGTCACACTGTCGATCTTCTGCCCGTCGAACTGGGTGATGATGTCTCCTGGCTGCAGCCCCGCTTTGGCCGCCGGTCCTCCCTGGACAACTTCGATGACCAGCGCGCCAGACGTTCTGGGAAGGCCAAAGCGGCTTGCGACCTCAGGAGAGATGTCGGTGGGAACAATCCCAAGGACAGCGTGCGAGGCCACACCGCTCTTCAGTATCTGGTCCGCCACGTCGGTCACGGTCGCCGCGGGAGTGACGAACCCGATCGACACGGCCCCTGAGCTGGGTGGCAAATAGGCTTCCGAGAGCCCGATGATCTCGGAATTGCTGTTGACCACTGCTCCACCCGAATTGCCCGGGGAGATGGGCGCGTCCGTCTGGATGAGGTCGATAAGCCCCTGCGGCGATCCCTCTGACGGTGGCATATTGCGGTGAAGTGCAGAAACGATGCCGGCCGTGACGGTCTGCTCCAGCCCCAGCGGACTGCCAATAACAACTGCCAGTTGCCCAACTTCGGGTAGTGCCGTCGAGAACTTGGCGGCCGGAAGGTTGCCACGGTCGGCTTTCACCACTGCCACATCGGTTGGGTTGTCAACTCCGACGACGGTGGCCGCCGCCTGAGATCCGTCCGCGAAGTGGATGCTGATGCTCTTGAACGGCGCCTTTTGCTGGTCCTCCACAACGTGGGCGTCCGTGACGATGGTGCCGTCGCTGCGGTAGACCACTCCGCTGCCGATGCCGCCGGATGTCTGGATCGTGACCACAGAGGGCTCAACTTCTCTGACGATCGCGGGAACGGCTGAAAGATCCCCTCCGCCGCTGGAATCTCCACTGCTGGGGGATTGCGATGTTGGAGCGGCTGGTGAGCCGGTGCACGCTGACCCGACTATGAGTAATCCGGCGCCGAGAGTGGCGGGCCACGTCCTCCTGCGTAGTGGCGACGGGAGCGGGGCATCGCCCTCGCCGGTCGTTGGTCTGCTCATACTCATTTTGGATTCCAGTTGCCTTCTGCGGGTGTCGGTGGCGACATGTACCAGTCCGAGTTTCCTCCGCCGTCACCGCGCCCGCATGGCCCCGGGACGCCTAAAAACCGTCCGGTTTTGGGTCCCCCAGGTCAATCCGAGGCAGCTGCGTGCTTCCGTGCCGCGTTTGGTCTGAACCGTGCGATGCTTCCGGGCGTCCGTGGGGACGTAGGCGCCAGGCGCGGGTGGCGACGTGCAGATTGAGGCGGGTTTCGGGGTCGGCAAGGTCAAAACCGGTGATCTGCCGGATGGACTTGAGCCGGTACCTGAGCGTGCTCCGGTGAATCGCGAGGCTGTCGGCTGTGTCGTCGTAGTTGCCGCCATGGTCCAGGTATTGCGCCAGGGTGCGTACCAGGTCGGATCCCCGGCGGGCATCGTTGTACTGCAGCGCACCCAGCCACTCCTCGATGTAGCCGGAGAGGTCTGTTTCGCTGCCGGGCATGTCAAGGATGCGGTAGATCCCCAGCTGGTCGTAGCGCGTGAGCCCGTACTGGTCGATGGAGTGGACCCGGATGTGCAGCGCACGCATGGCCTCGGCGTAGGAGCGGGGAAGTTGGCTGACATCGCGGCTCGGACCTCCGATGCCCATGGCCCCGGTGGCGCTGCGCAGAGTCCTTGCCGCAACGTTAAAGAGCTCGGTATTGAGCGGATCACCGGAGACCACGGCCAGTGCTACGTCTGAACGCCGTGAAACGAGCGCAGGGGTTTGGAGTTCGCGCAGCGCCCTGCGCAGGGCGATCACGATCGAGTCGTCCGTCCTTGGCGGTTGCCACTGGGCGACGACCACGTGATGCGGGCCCGTGATGTCGTATCCCAACGCCCCGGCACGCGCGGCCGCGGCTTCTTCATCCATGCCTGACACCAGTTCATACACCAGGTCGCGCCCCAGTTTCAGTTCCAGCTGGGCAATGCTGCGGCGGTGCGCCAACTCCACCTGCAACAGCCGCGTTCCATACTCCAAGGCGAAGATGTCCTCGGCCGTGTACGGCCTGCCGTTCTCGAGCAAGCACATTGCCCCCAGCACGTCCCTGTCCGGCAAAACCAGCGCCACGAGTCCCTGGGGTTCCTGGACCGGCAATCCGAAGGCGAGCCAGAGTTGCGCCGTCCGCGACCTGTCAGCCGCGCTGGGCCGAGGGTAGGGGCGGCCGGATTTGGTACCGGCCGCGGCGCGGATATTGCCGAATCCGTCCTCAGTGCAGACCGGACGTCCCGTCAGCACGGACAGCACTTCCGCCAGAAGGGACTCCCGGGAACTCATTTGTCCCAGGGGGGCTGTGAGAGTGCCATTCAGGGCATTTTGGATCGATGTTCGGTTTTCGAGCCGCAGCACCGCTGCAGACAGGATTCGCAAGCGATCGTCAACACCGGGCGGATGGGGGAGCGGGCCAAGGCGCTCCTGCTGATTTGCTCCCCGGGCTTCCTCGACTGCGCCGGGGGCGGATGTTCCGGCCATTGCGTGCAGCTCGATCATCTGAGCCGGACTCGGAACCGTGCGGGCATGCAGGACCAGGCACCCGTTCAGTTCTCCACTGTCGCCAAAGGTCGAGAGCGCGTACCGCCAGCCCGGGCTTCTGGAGGGAAGTTCGGCATCCGGGTGTTCGAGCGGGCGGATGTCGTGGTCCTGGGCGGTCGGCGCCGGATTCGGGCCAGGAAGCAGGTGACCATCCACCACAAGATAGGAAGCTGCTACATGGCAGAATTCCAGTGCCGAAACAGAGTGTATGGCCTTGCCGAGGATCTCGTCGGCCGCTAATCGATCGGACATTCAGTTGACCTGCAGTCTCTGTGCGCAGCTAAGGACTCGTGGCGAGATGCGTGTGGCGAAATGTGTGGAGGCGGATCCAGAATCATCCCTCGGTTTCGAGCCTACGCCTGCGGACCCTATCCTGCTAGGTCAGTTCCCCTGAGGATATTTGGACCTTCGAGGGTCATGCCGTCCTTCCCTTCCGCGGGCAGACTCAACCCTGTAAGGCCCCATGACAAAGCCCTTCGAGCCTCGCGGCCAGGCAAGGACAGGGGCGTGGAATCATGCGGTGGAATCTCGGGCGGCGTCGTAACGGGGTCGCGCCCACTAGGACCGGAGCGAGTCATGGCCAAAGCAGTAGGAATTGATCTTGGAACAACCAACTCAGTGATCGCCGTCTGGGAAGGCGGGGAAGCCCGCGTCATACCCAATGCAGAAGGAGCCCGGACCACGCCCTCCGTTGTGGCGTATACGGACAGCGGGGAACGGCTGGTGGGGCAGCTGGCTCGCCGGCAGGCGATTCTCAACCCCAAGGGAACTATTACGTCCGCCAAGCGGTTTATCGGCCGGCGCTACGACGAGATCACGGATGAGGCCAAGGCCGTGAGCTTCGACGTCGTGGCGGATGACAACGGCTTGGCGCGTTTCCAGGTTCAGGGCAAGAAAATAGCACCCGAAGAGGTGAGCGCGCTTGTTCTCCGCAAACTGGTGGACGATGCCGCTAAGCAGCTGGGCGAAAAAGTGACGGAGGCCGTCATCACGGTCCCTGCTTACTTCAACGACGCACAGCGCACCGCCACCAAGGACGCGGGCAGGATTGCCGGGCTCGAAGTCCTGCGTATCATCAACGAACCGACTGCAGCGGCCCTGGCCTACGGGATCGATAAACGTCAGCATGAGACGGTTTTGGTTTTCGACCTTGGCGGCGGAACTTTTGACGTAAGCCTGCTGGACGTGGGGGACGGAGTTGTGGAGGTTCGCTCCACGGCAGGTGACACGCACCTTGGCGGAGACGATTTTGACCGCCGCCTTGTTGATTACCTGGCCGACGAATTCCAGAAGCAGGAGGGCATCGACCTGCGCTCGGACCCGCAGGCGTTGCAACGCCTGTTCGAGGCGGCCGAGAAAGCGAAGGTAGAGCTGAGTTCGGTGACCCAGGCCCAGGTCAACCTTCCCTTCGTCACTGCGGACGCCACGGGTCCAAAGCATTTGACGACCACCGTTCGGCGTTCCGTTTTTGAAGATATCACCCACGACCTGGTGGAACGCACCATGGGCCCGGTTAAGCAGGCGATGGCGGACGCCAAGGTTACAGCTAACGACATCGACGAAGTAATTCTGGTCGGTGGCTCCACCCGCATTCCCGCGATACAGGACCTTGTCCGGCGTTTGACCGGCGGCAAAGATCCCAACATGAGTGTCAATCCGGACGAGGTCGTAGCTATCGGTGCGGCGATCCAGGCCGGCGTGCTTAAGGGCGAGGTCTCGGACGTCCTGCTCCTGGACGTTGTGCCGCTTTCCCTGGGCGTCGAGACACGAGGCGGCGTAATGACAAAGATCATTGAGCGCAATACGACCATCCCCGCAAGGCGCAGCGAGGTTTTCTCCACAGCTGACGATAATCAGCCGGCCGTGGACGTGGTGGTCTTGCAGGGGGAGCGGGAACTGGCGGCGGATAACCGGGTGCTGGGCCGGTTCCAGCTGACCGATATCCGGCCGGCGCCCCGGGGAGAACCGCAGATCGAGGTCACGTTCGACGTCGATGCCAACGGCATTCTGAACGTCACCGCGCGTGACAAGGACACGGGCAAGGAACAGGGCATCACTATCAGCGAAGGCTCCAACCTTGACGCCAAGGAAGTGGAGCGCATGATTGCCGAGGCCGATTCCCACCGAAGCGAAGACCTACAGAACCGGGAGCGGATCGACACTCTCAACGAACTCGACGCGGTCGCCTACCGCGTTGAGCGGGCCGTGAACGAGCTTGGCGACGCAGTCCCGGCACACGACAAGGCCCGGGCGGAGCTGCTGGTAGGGCAGGCGCGCGACGCCGTCAGCAACCAGGCGGATGTTGGCACCGCGAGGGAGCTGATTTCCGAGCTTCAGCAGCTACAGTCGGCGCTAAGGGCCTCGGCTGCCTCGGCTGCCTCGGCGGCATCCTCGGCTAGTGCAGGGGCAGGCCAGGGATCCTCGCCTCAGCCCGGCGCCTCCACCGATGCGGAGGACGATGACATCGTCGATGCAGAATTCGACCGTGGCTAGGAACGGCCATGAGCGACCAGGCGGGGCAGGCTGGACAGGCCCATCCAGGAGGTGGCGAGGCCGAAGCCGCCGCACGCGATGAGAGGGAAGCCGAGGCGACCGCCCACGCCAATGCGCTGGCCAAAATGGAAGACTTGTGGCGCCGCGCGCTGGCCGACGCGGACAACCTTCGAAAGCGCGCCGTCCGGGACGGGGCACAGCTAAGGGCGCAGGAACGTGCAGCGGTCTCGTTAGAGTGGCTGCCCGTCCTGGACAATCTCGAACTGGCCTTGGCTCACGCCCCGTCTGAGGGGGATCCCCTCGCTGACGGCGTAGCCTCCATTCGGTCCCAAGCCATAGATACCCTGGCCCGCCTGGGCTATCCGCGGATCGACGCCGAAAACGTCCCTTTCGATCCACGGATTCACGAGGTAGTCAGTGTCTCGGAAACGGACGAGGCTCCGCCCGGGACTGTGCTGACCGTACTGCGTCCGGGCTACGGTGGTCCGGACACCACCCTCAGGCCAGCCGCCGTCGTTGTTAGCCGGGCGGTGAACCCTGACCATGGCTAAGGACCCGTACTCCGTTCTCGGTCTCTCCCGCACGGCGGACGCCAAGGAAATCCAGCGCGCCTACCGCAAGCTGGCGCGAAAATACCATCCGGACGTCAATCGTGAGCCGGACGCGGCGGACCGGTTCAAGGAAATCGGCGAGGCGTACAGCACGCTTTCGGATCCCGAAACGAAGGCGCGGTACGACCGCTTCGGTGCGGATTACAAACAATACAGTGGTGCCGGTCCGGCCCGAGGCGGCCCGCGCTGGGGGGCCGGCGGCCCTAGGCCGGGCCCGAGGCCGGGACGCAGCGGGTACGGCAACGTCAACGTCGATATGGGTGGCGACGTCGATTGGGAGGACCTGCTCGGCGACTGGATCAGGCAGCAGGCAACCGGCCCGGCGCACGGGGCGGACCACGAAGCCGAGCTTCGGCTGACTCTCGAAGAGGCGATTCGTGGCGGACGGCGCACGGTCCGCCTGGCCCAGCCGGATGGCGAAACGCGGAATTATGACGTGGACGTACCTCCCGGCGTGCTGGACGGCCAGCGCATCCGCCTCGCAGGGGAGGGCGCCGCAGGCCGTGAAGGGGGTCCGCCGGGGGATCTCTTCCTGACTGTACGCATCCAACCGGACCCCAGGTACCGGCTCAAGGGCCGGGACATCCACTTCGACCTTCCCGTCACCCCGTCGGAAGCCGCCCTGGGGGCCAAGATCAAAGTCAACGCTCCTGCCGGACCGGTCACCATCACCGTTCCCGAGGGATCTTCCAGCGGGCGCAGGCTCCGGCTTCGAGGCCAGGGCATGCCCGACCCGAGGGGCCAGCCGGGGAACCTCTACGCGGAAATCCGGATCATGGTGCCCCCGCGGCTGAGCAGCAAGGTGCGGCAACTGTACGAGCAGCTTGACGCCGTCTCCGACTTTCACCCGAGGGAGGGGCTTCTATGAGCCGAACATATCCGCTCGCTTATCCGTGGCGCCTGAATCTAGAGGCGGTGGCACGCATCAGCGGCGTCCACCCCGACGTCGTCATGCGATTCGTAGACCTGGATCTGATCCGGCCCTTGGGCAATGCCCCGGACGGACCTTGGTTCAGCCCTCGGGCCCCGGACCTCATAGCCCGTGTCATGAGACTTCATTCGGAGCTGTCGCTGAACTACGCGGCAATACCGCTGGTTCTCGATCTGTTGGTGCGGGTCGACTCGCTTGAACGGCGACTGGTTGAAATTACGCAGGTGGAAGGGACAGCTTCACGATGAACATGGAGAGTTTGACGCAAAAGTCGCAGGAGGCCTTGGCCGAGGCTCAACGGATTGCCCAACGCAACGGGCACACTGAAACCGACGGCGAACACCTGCTGCTGGCCCTGCTGGAGCAGGAGGGAGGCCTCGTTCCCCGGCTGCTCGTGGGCATGCAGGTGGACGTGGACGAGCTGAAGAGCGCGGTGGAAGTGGAGCTGCGGCGCAAGCCGAAGGTTACCGGCCCGGGGGCGGCCCCGGGCCAGGTGTATGTGAGCCGTAGGCTGGGCGCACTCCTGGATGCCGCCGAACGTGAAGCCAAACGGCTTAAGGACGAGTACGTTTCGGTGGAACACCTGCTGGTCGCGCTGGCGGAGGAAGGCCGGTCAACCCCGGCCGGCAGGGTGCTGGCCGAGCACGGCATCACCCGTGAGGCGTTCCTCTCGGTCCTGACCCAGGTACGCGGAAACCAGCGCGTCACCTCGGCAACACCGGAGCAGACTTACGAGGCGCTGGAGAAATACGGCCGCGATCTGGTGGCGGACGCCCGCACAGGAAAACTGGATCCGGTCATCGGCCGCGACGCCGAGATCCGGCGGGTCGTGCAGATCCTATCGCGCAAGACCAAGAACAACCCGGTACTGATCGGGGAGCCAGGCGTCGGTAAGACAGCCATTGTGGAGGGACTGGCCCAACGGATCGTCCGCCAGGATGTGCCGGAAGGGCTGAAGGACAAGACCATCTTCTCGCTTGACCTGAGCGCACTCGTGGCAGGTGCCAAGTACCGCGGCGAATTCGAGGAGCGGCTGAAGGCGGTGCTCGCCGAAGTCTTGGCGGCGGAGGGAAGGATTCTGCTCTTTGTCGACGAGCTGCACACCGTCGTCGGGGCAGGAGCGAGCGAGGGGTCGATGGACGCCGGGAACATGCTCAAGCCAATGCTGGCCCGCGGGGAACTGCACATGATCGGTGCCACCACCCTCGATGAATACCGCAAACACATCGAGTCGGATCCGGCACTGGAACGGCGCTTCCAGCCGGTACTGGTTGAGGAACCCGACGTCGAGGACGCCATTTCCATTCTTCGTGGGCTGCGGGAGCGGCTTGAGGTCTTCCACGGCGTACGGATTCAGGATAGTGCTCTCGTGGCTGCGGCCACCCTTTCCCACCGGTACATCACTGATCGGTTCCTTCCGGACAAGGCCATCGATCTCGTGGATGAGGCGTGCGCCCGGCTGCGGACGGAAATTGATTCGATGCCGGCGGAACTGGATGAGCTAACCCGGAGGGTCACAAGGCTTGAGATAGAAGAGGCGGCTCTCTCCAAGGAGACCGATCCGGCAAGCAAGACCCGGCTCGAGGAGTTGAGGCGTGAATTGGCGGACCTGCGCGCGGAGGCCGACGCGAAGCGGGCCCAATGGGAATCCGAGCGCCAGGCGATCCACAAGCTGCAGGAAATCCGCAGTGAACTGGAGCGGGCGCGGCAGGAGGCTGAAGAAGCTGAGCGGAATTACGACCTCAACCGGGCGGCGGAACTGCGTTACGGCAGGATTGCCGACCTCGAGCGGCGGTTGGCCGCTGAGGAGGAGCGGCTGACCGCGAAACAGGGGGAGAAACGCCTGCTGCGCGAGGTGGTGACGGAGGATGAGATCGCCGACATCGTCGCGGCCTGGACAGGCATACCGGTGGCACGGTTGAAGCAGGGCGAACGTGAGAAAGTCCTGCATTTGGACGAGATCCTGCGCGCCCGTGTGATCGGTCAGGAAGAAGCAATCAGTGCGGTTACGGATGCCATCATCCGCGCACGTTCCGGTATACGGGATCCGCGTCGGCCCATCGGCTCGTTTATCTTCCTGGGGCCGACCGGCGTCGGGAAGACCGAACTCGCCAAGGCCCTTGCCGCTGCCCTTTTCGACAGCGAGAACGCGATGATCCGGCTGGACATGAGCGAGTACCAGGAGCGCCACACCGTGAGCCGGCTATTGGGTGCCCCTCCGGGCTATATCGGCTACGACGAGGGTGGCCAGCTCACCGAGGCCGTGCGCCGCAAGCCGTACTCGGTGGTGCTTTTCGATGAGGTGGAAAAGGCCCACCCGGACATCTTCAACACCCTCTTGCAGGTCCTGGACGACGGCAGGGTTACGGACTCGCAGGGCCGCACCGTTGATTTCCGCAATACCGTGATCATCATGACCTCTAATATCGGTTCCCAATATCTCCTTGAGGGTTCCACTGAGGGCGGAACGGTCACCGAGCAGGCACGGAGCCTGGTGATGGGGGAGCTCCGGGGCCATTTCCGTCCCGAGTTCCTCAACCGCGTGGACGACACCGTCCTGTTCGCACCCCTGGGACTGCCGCAAATCGAGCGCATCGTTGACCTGCAGTTTCACCAGTTGCGGCAGCGGCTCGCCGAGCAGCAAATCGAGCTGCGCCTGACCGAGGAGGCACGCCAACTGATAGCCGAACGCGGCTTCGATCCGATCTACGGGGCGCGACCGCTGCGCCGCTTTATCTCCCGTGTGGTGGAAACGGAGGTGGGCCGGGCCCTCCTGCGCGGCAGTATCGCCGAAGGCGGAGTGGTCACGGTGACCGCGTCCGGAGGGGAACTCGTGGTTGACTACAGCGAGAGGGAGCTGGAGGGGGCTGGAACCCCATGAACAAGGCTGTCATCAAATGTCCCCATTGCGGCAAGTCCAACCGCGTTCCGGCTGCCGCGGAGGGGCGGCCGCGCTGCGGGAATTGCCACCGGGAGCTCCCCTGGGTAGTTGAAGCCGGCGACGACGACTTCGGCGAAATTGCTGAGCGGTCCGGCATTCCGGTGATGGTGGACTTTTGGGCGGTCTGGTGCGGACCCTGCCGGATGGTGAGCCCGGTGCTGGACCAGTTGGCGCACGAACGCGCGGGGCAAATCAAACTTGTCAAGGTCGATGTGGATCACTCGCCGCAGCTCTCCGCCAGATTCGCCATTCAGGCGGTGCCAACGCTGATGGTCATCGTCGACGGCAAGATCGTCGCGAGGCAGGCGGGGGCAGCTCCCGCCCCTGTCCTGAGGTCCTGGTTGGAGGGGGCCCTCGCGACGTAGCTCACGAACAGCGGACTACCTCCGCAACGCTCTGAACTGCAGCCGTCACCGGGGCTAATTGGACTGGAACGAAGTGGAAACCGAGGCAGGCCGACGGGAGTCGACGAGGTTGGGTACGTCTCCGAAGGAGGCCAAGGTACGGGCGGTCTCCACGAATTCACGTGCCAGCCCGTCATTGACATCAGTGCGCCACGCAATCGACAGAGGCGAGGGCGGCACGTCCCGGACTGGGATGAAGGACAGCCCCGGGCGGTCATAAAAACGCTGGGTGGAGGCCTGGGTGAACGCAATGCCCCGCTCACCCATGATGGCCTCGAAACATTCGTCAACTGTGGCTACCTGAGTGCCCAGGCGGACCGGCTGCCCGCCGCGGGCCTGTGTTGCAAGCCAGAAATCCCTCCACTTGTCCGGTGCTTTGCGGGCGACGAAGGGCTCATCAACGACCTGTTCCACCGAAACCTCGGGCAGCCCGGCAAAGCGGGAACTGCTGGCAACCACGAGGACCCGCGGCTCTATAAACAGTGTCTCCATGGCAAGCCAGTCGGCCGCCGGCAGGGGCGGCCGCACAAATGCCACGTCAGCGCTTCCGTCGGCCAACCCCGCTGTGGGGTCGGCAAAATCAAACGACCTCATCTGGACGTGGATTTCCGGGTGGTTGTTCTTGAAAGCGGAGAGGATCCGCGGCGTGAGTTCGGCAGCCGCGTTGGCCTGAAAGCCGACTATGAGGGTGCCCCGCACTCCGCTGGCCACCTCACGCGTCAGCGAAACGGCGCGCTCGGCGGCGGCCAAAAGACGCTTGGCTTCACCCATCAGGACATCCCCGGCACTGGTCAGGGAGACGCTGCGGCTGGTCCGAAGCAGCAGGGGAGTGCCCAGGGCGTGTTCAAGCTTCCGTATTTGCACGCTGAGGGATGGCTGCGCGATATGGAGCCGCGCAGCGGCTCGACCAAAGTGCAGTTCTTCCGCAACGGCGACGAAGTACTGCAGTACGCGCAGGTCTAGCTGTGGCTGCTGCATCGTTCAACTGTAGGCTCCGCCACAATCGGGGTCCAATAGTTTCGGCCTATTGGCGGATAGGGCACAGGTATTGGACCGGTCGGGGTTACGGGGGCTGCAATGGAAACAGCGAAGGGTTGCCAACGGAGATAGCCGCCGAGCACTCCAGGAACCACGCTTCGAGGCTCGGGCAGAGAAGCCCGACCCTCCGCGAGTCCAACGAGAGGAACAATGACATGACGGTCGCAACACGTGCCCCTTCCGTAGAATCCTGGGTTCAGGGCTTCACTGAGGCCAACAACCAGGACCCGGAAATCCAGGCCCACGGAAAGTACTTCACCTGCTCCTACCTCCTGGACATGGAGACGCACACGTTTGTTGTCCGGGTGGAATCGGGCACCATCGCCCAGATTTCCGTGGACCCGGGACCCATTGAGGTCCCCTACCAGTTCGCCATCCGGGCCAGCGCCCATACCTGGGGTGAATTCGGCAAGCCCGTCCCGGCTCCCATGTACCACGGCATCTGGGCCGCCACTTTCCAGCGGGACATGAAGCTGGAAGGCGAGGTCCTGGTCCTGATGCAGAACCTGCGCTGCATCACCCGCCAGATCGAACTGCTGCGCTCCACCGGCGCACCCGTCTAGACCATAGGAGTTACTGACATGAGCAAAATTTCCCCCGTCACCGGCCACTACGTCACCGTCGACGTGGACGGCCTTGAATACAAGGTTTTCTATCTCGAAAACGGCCAAGGCCAGCCCCTGGTCTGCCAGCACACCGCCGGAGCCCACAACCATCAGTGGCGCGGCCTGCTGGAGGACCCGGAGATCACCGCCAACTACCGCGTCATCGCCTACGACCTTCCCCGCCACGGCAAATCGGACCCCCCTGAAAACACCGAGTGGTGGACCGAGGAGTACCAGCTCAGCGCGGACCACTACGCCAACTTCATCATCGCTCTCGTCGATGCACTGGAACTGGTTGACCCCATCTTCATGGGATCCTCCTTCGGCGGCAACATCGCGCTGCAGCTCGCCCACCGGTCCCCGGAGAGGTTCGCCGCCGTCATCCCCGTAGAGGGGGCAGACTACTCACCGGGGTTTTACCTCGACTGGTGGCAGCACCCGCACGCCAACGCCGCTCAAGTGTGCGGCAGCGGCACCTGGGATCTCATGGCCCCCCAATCGCCCGAGGCGGACCGCTGGAAAACGTGGTTTTACTACACGCAGGGTTCCGAGGCGTTCAAGGGTGACCTGTACTTCTACTCGGTGGACCACGACCTGCGCGGCAAACTGGGCGAAATCCAGACCGACAAATGCGCGGTGGTCATGATGACCGGCGAATACGACTACCTCACCACCCCTGAAGACGGAGCCCGCACCGCCAGCCAGATCCCGGGCGCGGAGTTCATCGAGATGAAGGCTATCGGGCACTTCCCGATGAGCGAGAACTACCCGGTTTTCAAGGGGTACCTCGTTCAGGCCCTGGACCTGATCCGTACCAAGACCAGCGTCCTGGCCTAGCCGGTTCCCGCCTTAGGCGTCGGTGTCGACCGGACGGGTCGGCACCGACGCCACCTCAACCGGGACAAGAGCACCAGACTCCTTGAACGCCCTCATACCCTGGTTCTGGCGGGCCGCCCGCACCAAACTGCTGAAGGTTGGGCGGCACACCGCCACGACTTCCTTGAACCCTTGGAGATAGAACGATGTCAATAAACGCCCAGCGTGAAGGCGCCCTGCTGGCCTCGGTTCCCACCGGGCTGCTCATCAATGGTGAGTGGCGCGACGCCGCTTCGGGCAAGACGTTCGACGTCGAGGATCCCGCTACCGGGAAGGTGCTGCTGAGCGTTGCCGACGCCGGCCCCGAGGACGGTGCGGCCGCCCTGGACGCCGCCGCCGCTGCCCAGGAATCCTGGGCGAAGGTGCCGCCCCGGGAACGCGGCGAAATCCTGCGCCGTGCCTTCGACATGGTGACCGAACGGGCAGAAGACTTCGCCCTCCTGATGACTTTGGAAATGGGCAAGCCGCTGGCCGAGGCCCGGGGTGAAGTGACCTACGGCGCCGAGTTCCTGCGCTGGTTCTCCGAAGAAGCAGTCCGCGCCTTTGGTCGCTATTCCGTCTCACCCGATGGCAAGTCCCGGCTCCTGGTGGCCAAGAAGCCGGTGGGTCCCTGCCTGCTGATCACACCGTGGAACTTTCCTCTGGCCATGGCCACCCGCAAGATCGCCCCGGCCGTCGCCGCGGGCTGCACGATGGTGTTGAAGTCTGCGAACCTGACGCCCCTGACGTCCCAGCTGTTCGCGGCCGTCATGCAGGAAGCCGGCCTCCCGGCCGGTGTCCTCAACGTCATCCCGACGTCCACGGCAGGGGCCACCACCGGGCCCCTGATTAAGGACTCCCGGCTGCGCAAGCTCTCCTTCACCGGCTCCACCGAAGTGGGACGCCGACTGCTGGCCGATGCGTCCGAAAACGTGCTGCGGACTTCCATGGAGCTCGGCGGCAACGCCCCGTTCCTGGTGTTCGAGGACGCCGACCTGGACGCCGCTGTCACCGGTGCCATGGCAGCCAAGCTGCGGAACATGGGCGAGGCCTGCACGGCGGCCAACCGCTTCATCGTCCACGAGTCCGTGGCCGGCGAATTCGCCGGGAAGTTCGCCGCGAAGATGAAGGAAATGACCACCGCCCGCGGAACCGAACCCGAATCCAAGGTAGGCCCGCTGATCGACGCCAAGAGCCGTGACAAGGTCCACGAACTGGTGTCCGATGCCCTGTCCTCCGGCGCCAAGGCAGTCCTGGGCGGTGCACCGGTGGAGGGGCCGGGCTACTTCTACCAGCCCACCATCCTGTCCGGCGTCGCCGAGGGGAGCCGTATCCTTTCCGAGGAAATCTTTGGCCCTGTTGCCCCGATCATCACCTTCAGCAGCGAAGACGAGGCAGTGCGGCTGGCGAACAACACCGAATACGGCCTGGTGGCCTACGTGTTCACCAAGGACATCAACCGCGGCATCCGGATGGGTGAAAAGCTTGAAACGGGCATGCTCGGCCTGAACGCCGGTGTCATCTCCAACGCGGCCGCACCCTTCGGCGGCGTCAAGCAGTCGGGCCTGGGACGCGAAGGCGGCCTCGAAGGCATCGAGGAATACCTCTACACCCAGTACATCGGCATCGCCGACCCCTACGCCGGCTAGCAGCGGCGGCGAAGTTACACCCCCAAATAAAAGAGGCCTCCGGATCTGGCATCGTCGACTCAACGGGGCGGCTTGGGTGCGATCAGACACCGTCAGCAACCCGGGGAAGAGATGCCCGGATCGATGGACATCTCCGACATTCATCCCGGTGGATTTTTGCACTGCACGGCGCATTCTTTGTGCGTCCCCAAAGCGATATTGGGGATTCATTCAGCCACTGATGAGGGAATGGCGTACCGGGCACAACCCTGACATCTTCGTTTTCGCGAATCTGGCATGCTGTCGACGCGGACCCTGGAGTTCCTGACGATCGGGCCGGTGTCTCCCGCTTAGCCATATCGACCGGTCAGTGCGGAGACTGGGGGGCCCAGCCTGCGTGCTCGAGAGCCTCTGCGGCTGCCCGTTCCGGAGTCAGGGTGCTGTCCCAGCGCGCCGCATCCAAGCGGGTGCCCGTGATTTCCGCGGAGGCATCCGAGGCCAGCCAGAGGAGCGGCTCGACCATCACTTCGGGCCGCAGCAATTGGCGGCGCACAGCCTCGGACACCCCTTCGGGGATCATGCCTGTGTCGGTGGCGCCGCCAGGCAGCAGGCCGTTGACTGTCACGCCCGAGTTGGCCAGGTCCTGTGCCCAGATTACGGTTTCGGATTCGAGCGCGGCCTTGGATGGGCCGTAGGGTGAAAAGCCGGCGCGGCGCATGGTCTGATGGTTCATGGTGATGTTGATGATGCGGCCCCAATGCTGGTGCAGCATGTGTGGCACGGCCGCCTTGGCCATGAGGAACGGACCGTTGACGTTGGTGTCGACGATAGTGCGCCACGTCTCGCTATCGACTTCCCAGAACCGGGTGGGTTCGGTGAGGAAGGTCGCGCTCACGTATTTCATGCCGCGTCCGGCGTTGTTGACCAGGATGTGAAGCCCGCCGAAGGCAGCAAGCGTTCCGTCGACCAGGCGCCGGCAGTCGGCTTCCTGGGTTACGTCCGCTTGCAGTGCCAGCACGCGGCGGGTGCCGAGCACCACGTTGATTTCGTCAGCGACCCTTCGGATCTCGTCCGCTTCCCGCGCGGCCGAGATGACGACGCTTGCGCCGGCGTGGGCCAGGCCGAGCGCCATGGCATGCCCCAGCCCGCGTCCGCCGCCAGTAACGATGGCAACCTTGCCATCTAACAATCCGGTGTTCATTCCTGCCTCCTGGATGTACTGCCGCGCTTGGGGTGCGGGCTACATCGTACCTCCCGAGTGTGGTACCCCTCGGCGCCACGTGGCGACTCATCTCGGATGCGCTGCACATGCTTAGCCCAGGCTAGAACTCTAAGGTGCTGCAGTTTCACAGTTGTCCATGAGGCAAAGGCATTCCGGATCCAATTGCAAGACAGCTCACGGTTCGCATGCACCGACCGGCCCAGCCCAACAGTCGCCTCCATGGAGCGCCACCGCAGCGGATAACAGATCGCTTCTACCTGCCTGAATCGACCTCGGACCGGCCAGAGGTCGCCATTCCCTTTTCACCACGACTCGCTCGGCGCCCACCACCCGGCCAGCTTGCGTGCCTTCCTGGTCTACAGGCTTGAGTGGTCCAACTGCGTTGCGGGATTGGGTGCCCCCTACTATTCGCTGAAGGGCTGCGAAGTGGATAAGGCGGGCCTACTATTCAGGCGTGGAGCCGTACCAGCCCTGTGGGCCAAGTCCGGTACACAGAAAACGGCCCGGGCCCGGAGCCAGCCAAGACGGCGGCCGTCATCCAAAGGAGTCACCATGCCCGTAATTGCCAGCACCGAGGTCACCGGGCTCTCCCGCGACCAGTGCTTCCAGGTGGCCGCTGCGCTCACCGACAAGTTGAAGGCAGCCCCAGGATTCATGGGTCACTGTGCGTACGAGAACCAAGGGGTCATCAATGTGGTTGAAGTGTGGGCCAGCGCGGAAGACCACGATGCCTGGTTCGACGGGAGCGTTAGGCCCAACCTCTGGCCGGGTGTCACCCCGCAGAAATTCGACGTAATGAATCTCGTGCTGCCCGACAGCCAGTAACCCTTTACTCCGAATGGCTTGGAAGGGCATTGGATGGAGAGCCCCACCCAGCCACTCCGATGCCCCCCCCTTAGGCTGCCAGAGCGGCATGCACGGATCGGAGAAGTCCGTTCAGCTCGCAGATCCAGCCGGAATTGATGATGGCGCGGACGTGGTTCGAGAAGGGCATCGCCGATCAGGCGACGGCCAACTTGCCTCGCTAGCATGGCCTCATCCAGCCCTGAAACTTCCGGCCGCTGGGTTCCTGCGACTGGCTCAACCGGTTCCGTCGATCCTCCTGCCAAGGGCTGAAGCTACATTGGTGAAGCTGCATACAGTCCGGGCAGGAGTTCGGGGTTTGCAGGCACCAAGACCGCAAAGACGATGAGCGCAGTTCCGACGATCTTGCTGGTTGTGCGGCCGTGGCTCCAGGTCTTTTCCAGAAGAACGGTTACGGCGATGATAACCATCCAGGCCAGGTTTGATAGGCCGACTGCCGTCAGTACGACCATCAGGCCCCAACAGCACCCGATGCAGTATGCGCCGTGGTAGATACCCACACGTACGTCTCGAAATGGGCCGCGGTAGTTGGACGTGTGGAGGAGGAAAGAGATCGGTGAGCGGCACTGCCGCAGGCAGTAGTCCTTGAGTGGTGTGAGTTGGTAGGCGCCTGCGGCCGCGACGACCCCTGCGCCCACCCACGGCGCGACCAGGGGCGCCGCCGTTGCCAGTTGGGAGGCCAGCAGTGCGGCGATGAAAGCGGCACTTCCGAAAAGCGTCCAGGACGCCAGGTACCCGATAACGAGTCCCGTGGTTCTTCCCGCTCTGACTACGGCACTTTGGGTCGTCCGGATCGATCGCAGGTACACGGTGGTCAGTGGTGCCAACGCAGGCAGCATCATTGCGGCCATCATGAGAGTCCACGTCGCGAGGAACCCGCCAAACTCAAGGCCCATTGTCCCGGGCCCGCCGGGCATGTCCCTGAGTCCCAGGATGGTGAAGTACCAGGCGGCGGAGGCACAGCCAAGCAGCGCCAACAAGGCAGCTTGGCTGCGGACGGCTGGGTACGCGCGGCCGGGCACCTCAGGCGGACCAGGCGAAAGGAGCTGAGAAGGAGTTCTTTCCCGTGTTGTCCCAGGACAGGCCGAATATTTCCACGGTGGAGGCAGTTGCATGCCCTGCAGCCAAGGTGTCGGCGGGGAAGCCTACGCCGCTGACTTTGACGCCCGCACCAGTGGCATCTAATGGGGAAACAAAGTCCTCGACTTTGACGTTGATGGCATCATCTATTTGGACGCTATGCTCGCGGCCGTCATTGGCGTAAGTGATGGCGCGGGACTCTATGCCCAGCATTTCTCCGACCAGGGGACCAAGGCCCTCCATTGGTCCACCGAGTTGGCCGCCGAAGACCGCGCCAAGGGCGTCAGCCTGTTCCTGCGAAGCCGCTGAATCCATCAGCACGCCCATTCACCAGCCACCGTCGCTCATTAGGGCTGGAGCATCGGCGACGACGGCGACGTTCAGGCCGCTGACGTCGACACCATTGACATCGCCCCTGTCGACGTGGAACGCCAACATGACGTTGCAGCGGTCCCTAGTGCCGGGCTCAGTAAGACCGGAGGTCGAGCACGGGCAGATCATGTTGCAGTTGCAGTTTTCGAAGTACGTGCCTTCAAGTTGCCATGCCATCAGAGTGCCTTCCAAAGGTGGGCCCCCGGAACTCCACAGCGGCAAAGTACTCCCGCCGATACCGCTCGTCAATACCCGTTTGAGGTGGTGAACTACCCTTTCTTGGAGGTGGCCCTTGGGTCTATGGACATATATAACGTCGAGTCGGCTGTTAGGGAAGAGGGCGGGACTTATCGCTTGGCCCGGTGTCCATTCAGGGAGGAGCATTCATCATTCCCGGCGTCCTAGAATGGCCCGAAGGCTTGATCCCGCATTATTGACCGGAAGGTTCATCACTGTGAGTCATGAAAATGTAACGCCGGCGGCCACCACTGCGGCCCGCACCCTGTTCCGTGCCGCACTTGGTGGCGTGCTCGTCGCGCACGGGTCGCAGAAACTCTTCGGATGGTTCGGCGGCGGCGGTATTGAGGAGACTAGCAAGGGCATGGATGCCATGGGTTTCCGTCCTGCGAAGACCAGTGCCATGTTGGCTGGTCTCGGCGAAGCGGGCGCCGGATTGGCACTTGCTCTGGGCTTCGCCACGCCGGCGGCCGGAGCGGCCGCCGCCACGACCATGGGGGTCGCTGCCAGCGTGCACGCGCCGAACGGCTTCTTCGCTATGGATGGGGGCCTGGAATATCCGGCAGTGCTCGGGCTCGCGGCCACGTCCTTCGCGATCGGGGGACCAGGGCGGGTTTCGCTGGATGCCCTCACCGGTCATGTTCTGGACCGGCCGTGGATGCGGGCAGTCGCTGTCGCTGCCATACCGGTGGCTATCGGTATCCAGATTTACCGCCGCCGCCAGGCGCTTGCTGCAGACACAACGCCTGCATCGACCGCCACCGCGGCCGACGACGAATCGCCTTTACCGGCTTGATCGACGTCAGGCTGCCCGGACCGCGTCACAATAACCACTATGGCGTGGGCGTTGCCTCCAATATGGCCACTTCCGTTCGAGGAAAATGGAGCTGAACGAGACGAAGAGTGTGGACACTGTCCACACTCTTCGTCTCGGTCTGCCTGGTGATCACTCGAACTGTCCCAGATTCTGTATGCTTTCGCGGGTTCCCAGCGTGTGTAAGGGCTGGAATGTAGTTGGGAGAACCCCTTAGGGGGACAGGATTAGGTCAAGCACTGCCGGGAAGCTGGTGACACCGTCTTCTGCCATGAAGTGTCGGCTTCGGGGTGGACCTGCAATCGTGCCTGGAGGCGCTTGGCGAGCTTATCCGATGCTTCCGGTGGAACGAAAGGGTCCGTTTCTGAGCGGATGACCGTCCGCTTGCGAATGCTCTCTGCCAGGCCTTCGACCTCCACCCCTGTTGCGAGGTATCGATTAAGTTCCGGCAAGGCGTCGAGCGGTTCGATGAAGCCGGCTACCAGGACGAGTCCGCCCAGCTGCCACGGCTGCGGGAGGACTGCCAGGACCCGCAGTACGGTGATCACCCCTAGAGAGTGGGCTACCATCACCGTTCCCGCATCCGGCACCCCAAGTGCACAACCTACAGCGTTCTCCCATGCTGTTGTCTCCGGATCGTCCGGGTCAGGGAGCGGAACAACCGTGACGTCCACGCCGGCGGACTGCAGTTCGCGCTGAAGCCAGGGAAACCAGTTCGCGTCCGGCGCCGACTCGTAGCCATGGACGATGACAACACGCTGGATGAGCTCGGCTGGAATCGCTTCTGCATCCATTAGACAGACCCTACCAGCGAGCCCATAAAGCCCTTGGTCATCCGCTCGGCGGCCAGGTTCCCGCTACTACAAGCCGGTCGCCAGCCGGCATCACCAGGCCGACGCCGGGGAGGGAGGGCTCCGCGCACATGGGACTCATCCAACTTCACCCGTCACCGCCTTCAACCCTAAGCATCTCTGTGGGCTTGCCCGTTCCCCAGCGATTGCCCCTCAGTATCCAACGATTTCGTGCGGGACGTACGGATTTTCAAGTTCTGTCTTTTCCTCCGGTGTGAGCGTTAGCTCGAGGGAACTCAGAGCGTCGTGCAGGTGTTGTGGCTTGCTGGCACCGACAATAGGCGCGCTGACCACACTGTTGGAGCGGACCCAGGCCAGGGCCACTTGGGCGCGCGGGACCCCTCGGCGTTCGGCGATGACGCGCACGGCGTCGGCGACGGCTCGGTCGCCGCTCTCGGCACTGTAGAGCGTCTTGCCGAACTCGTCCTTCTCCGAACGGTTGGTTTTCTCGTCCCAGTCCCGGGTCAGTTTGCCGCGTGCCAGCGGACTCCACGGCAGGACCCCGATCTTTTGGTCGGCGCAGAGGGGGAACATTTCGCGTTCCTCCTCCCGGTACACGAGGTTGTAGTGGTCCTGCATCGTCACAAAGCGGGTCCAGCCATTGATCTGCTGCAGATACAGGGCCTTGCTGAATTGCCATGCGGCCATCGAGGAAGCCCCGATGTAGCGGACTTTGCCGGCCTTGACGACGTCATGCAGGGCTTCAAGCGTTTCCTCAATGGGCGTGGCGGGATCCCAACGGTGAATCTGGTATAGATCCACATAGTCCGTTCCCAACCGGGTCAGGCTGGCGTCGAGCTCCGCGAAAATGGCCTTGCGTGAGAGCCCGCGGCCGTTCGGGCCGGGTCGCATCACCCCGTGGACCTTTGTGGCAATCACGATTTCCTCCCGGCGGGCGAAGTCGGCCAGCGCCTTGCCCACTATTTCCTCGCTGCTGCCGTTGGAGTAGACGTTCGCGGTGTCGAAGAAATTGATGCCGGCATCCACGGCTTGGCGGATCAGCGGCCGGCTCTCACTTTCAGGCAGCGTCCACGGATGTGGACCCCGCGCGGGATCCCCGTACGTCATACACCCCAGTGCCAGCGGCGAGATGTCCATGCCCGTGTTGCCGAGCTTTATGTAATCCATGTTCTTCCTCCGCCTTCCAGTCCCGGGCGCAGCTGCACCCCCTGCCCCCACGCTATGCGACGAACAACCCTTTGTGGGCGTTTGTATGGCGACACTATCGATCTCGCGTGTCGCTCGTTGTCGCGGGCAGACGAGATTCCGTTGAGGTTGGAAAAGCTACCTTGCGCATAGCCCCGGCAGACCTCACCGATGCCGGTCTCTGCCTACACCTACGACAAGCTCACTGCGGCAAAACCGCTGGCCCACCCGCGGAGGCACCTCCTGGCCCCGAGGGGATGGGTCGACCCGGAGGGCGACAAAACGTACACCGGAAAGACCCAGGGACGTCAATATGTGGTGTCGCTGGACAGGCAGGGCAAGGAAGGCCCGGCTTCTGCCGTGGACCTTCCTTGCCCTGCCGACATTCTTCCTTGCCTTACCTGATGTTGTGCTTCGTGCCGTCTCCTTCGGAGCTTGCGCTGACGGACGCGGTTCCGTCCAGGGGGCCGGCGGCGGGGTTGGCGCCGGTGGTGGCGGAGAGGCGGGCCTTCCGGGTGGCGGGGCCGAAAACTGCCAGGGCGACTGCGCCGAACAGCCAGGTGCCGGCGATGAAAAAGAAGACGCTCTGGTAGCCGCTGCCGTTGTAGAGGGCGGCGATGATCAGCGGCCCGGCGGCGTTGGAGAGGCGTCCCAGGCCGTAGGAGATTCCGGTGCCCATGGAGCGGCCGTTTGTGTCGAAGAGCTCGGGGGAGTAGGCGTACGCCAGGGCCGTGTAGCCGCGTTCGAACAGGTTAACCAGGAAGCCGAACAGGACGATGAGGACGGGGTTGAACGTGAGCCCGTAGAGCAGGCCACAGACGGCGATGATGCTGCCGAAGACCACCAGGCACCATTTTCGCTCGAACCGGTCCGTGACCAGGGATGCGAGGTAGGAGCCCAGGGGCGCGCCGATGGTGGTCAGTGCCACGTAAAAGATGGAGTTCTCGACGCTGAAGCCTTCCTTGGCCAGGAGGGTGGGAGCCCAGCTGGAGTAGCCAAAGAAGCCGATGGTCTGGGTGACCCAGAGGATGGTCAGCAGGGCGGTGGGTGCGAGGTATTTCTTCTGCAGCAGGAGCGTCAGGGGTGCCTTGGTGGCCGTGGGGGTTTCAACAGCTGCGGCCGGTTCGGGAAGGGCGCCCTTTTCCGCGCTCACGGTGGCCTCAATCTCGTTCAGGATGGCATCGGCTTTGGCGTAGTCGCCCTTGTTTTCGTACCAGCGCGGGGACTCCTTGAGGCGCCGGGTGAACAGGATGAAGAGGATGCCCAGCGCGCCCCAGATGTAGACCAGGCGCCAGGACCAGTCCGAGAGGGGGACCACGAGGCTGGCGATGAGGTTGGTGGCCGGGGTGCCGCAGATGCCGATGACGATCGCGTACGCCTGGTACTTGCCGCGCTTGGCCGCGGGGAACAGTTCGTTGACGTAGATGACGGCCACCACCGTCATCGCGGAGAGGCCAGCCGATGTCAGGACCCGGAAGACGCCAAGGGACACGATGTCCCAGGAGAAGGCCGCGATGAGGGAGAACGATGCGTACCAGAGCGTGGTGATCACCAGGGCGTTCTTGCGTCCCCAGCGGTCGGCCATCCAGCTGGCGATGAGCGAGCCGAAGAACATACGACAAAGGACGCCGAGGTCACGTATGCCACCTGGTTGACGGTGACGCCCCACAGCTTGATCAGCTTGGGAACCGTGGTGGCGAAGCTGTTGATGTCTGCGAACTCGAAGAAGTAGGCGAATGAGACGGCCACCAGGGCGATCTTGTGGAACTTGGAGATGGGCAACCGGTCCAGGCGGTTGGCGGCGTTGGAATGCGTCATTGGAATCCCAGGGGCAAAGGTTGGGGGAAGCTTGGGCGGTGACTAGGCGTTTTCGCCGGGCCAGTACAGGCTCATGGGGTTGTTGACCAGCAGCTTGTGCTGCAGCTCGGAGGTGATGGCCACATGGGGGATGAAGTCCACCAGCAGCCCGTTATCGGGCATGTGGTCGGTGAGGTTCGGGTGGGGCCAGTCGGTTCCCCAGAGCACCCGGTCAGGGAATTCCTCGACGACGGTCCGGCCGAAGGCCACCACGTCACGGTATGCGTGCGTCTCGCCATCCAAGGCGGGTGGCCCGGAAACGCTGAGCCGTTCGGGGCAGCTGACCTTGACCCAGACGTCGTTGTTTTCGACGAAGCGCAGGAAGCGGCCGAACTCCGGGCCGGTGGCGGGCTTGGTGACGTCCGGGCGGCCCATGTGGTCCACCACCAGCGGCGTGGGCAGGGATCCGAAGAACCCTTCCAGGCCCTCGAGGTCCTGGCCTTCGAAGTAGATGACCACGTGCCAGCCCAGCGGGGCGATCCTGCGGGCAATTTCCGCCAGTTCCTCCTGCGGCGTCGTATTCACCAGGCGCTTCAGGAAGTTGAACCGGACGCCCCGCACGCCTGCGGCGTCGAGCCGCTGCAACTCGGCGTCGCTGATGTCCGGCCGTACCGTGGCCACGCCGCGGGCACGACCCCCCGCGGCCTGGACTGCGTCCACCATGGCGCTGTTGTCCGCTCCATGGCAGGTGGCCTGCACGATGACGTTGCGGCTCACTCCCAGGTGGTCGCGCAGTGCGAACAGTTGGTCTTTGCCGGCGTCGCACGGGGTGTATTTCCGTTCAGGCGCGAACGGGAATTCCGCGCCTGGGCCGAAGACGTGGCAGTGCGCGTCCACTGCTCCTGCAGGAAGTTTGAAGCGGGGCGGGGACGGGTTGCGGTACCAGTCGAGCCAGCCCGGTGTCTTGGTGAAGGCGGTTTCCATGGGGTTCCTTTGGGTGGCTTCAGTCGACAAACCGGAGTCCGGCAGCTTCGAGGGGGCCGCGCATGTTGTAGATGTCGAGTCCGAGTTCCCCGTTGGCGAAGCGTTGGCGCTTGGCATCTTCGTTGTCCACCCGCCTGCGGGCGGCTTCGGCCACTTCGGCTGCACGTGCGGCGGGGACCACCACGACGCCGTCGACGTCGGCAATCACCACGTCCCCCGGGTTGACCAGGGCGTTGGCACAGACGACGGGGATGTTGACGGATCCGAGGGTGGCTTTGACGGTGCCTTTGGAATTGATGGCGCGGCTGAAGACGGGGAAGTCCATGTCCTGGAGCGTGGCGACGTCGCGGCAGCCGCCGTCGATGATCAGGCCCTTCGCACCGCGGGCCTGCAGGGAGGTGGCGAGCAGGTCGCCGAAGAAGCCGTCTTCGCTTTCGGTGGTGCAGGCTGCGACGACGACGTCGCCGGGCTGGACCTGTTCGGCAACGACGTGCATCATCCAGTTGTCCCCGGGCTGGAGCAGGACGGTGACGGCGGTGCCGCACATCGCGGCGCCGGGGTAGACGGGGCGGATGTAGGGGCGCATGAGGCCCAGGCGGCCCATGGCTTCATGGATGGTGCTGACGCCAAACGCTGAGAGGGCTTTGACATCCTGTTCGGCTGCGCGGGTGATGGTGGTGTGGACAACTCCGAGTTCCTGCATTTGTGGCTCCTGGGGCTTAGCGGCCCTGCTGTTTGAGCAGGGCGTTGAGGCGGGGGTAGACGGTGCGGGCGTTGAGTTCCTGGATGGCGGCCTGGTCCGCTTTATTCAGTCCCGCTGCGTCGATGTAACGGTGGGTGTCGTCGAAGTTGTGCCCCGTGCATGGATCGATGTCGCGGACGGCGCCGATCATTTCGGACGCGAACAGGATGTTCTTGGTGGGCATGACGTTCAGGAGCAGGTCGATGCCGGGCTGGTGGTACACGCAGGTGTCGAAGAAGACATTGTCCAGCAGGTGTTCTTCCAGGGCGGGCTTGCCCAGTGCCATGGCCAGGCCGCGGAAGCGGCCCCAGTGGTAGGGGGCCGCGCCGCCGCCGTGGGGGATGACGAGCTTCAGGGTGGGGAAGTCCGCGAACAGGTTTCCCTGGATGAGCTGCATGACTGCGGTGGTGTCAGCGTTGAGATAGTGCGCGCCGGTGGTGTGGAAGGCCGGGTTGATGCTGGTGCTCACGTGGACCATGGCAGGGATGTCGTACTCGACCATTTTCTCGTAGATCGGGTACCAGTACCGGTCCGTGAGCGGCGGTGCTGTCCAGTGGCCCCCGGAGGGATCCGGGTTCAGGTTTAGCGCGACGGCACCGTATTCCTCCACGCAGCGCGTGAGCTCGGGGAGGCAGGTGGCCGGGTCCACGCCGGGGGACTGGGGAAGCATCGCGGCAGGGACGAAGCGTTCGGGGTAGAGCCGGCTGACCCGGTAGCAGAGCTCGTTGCAGATCGCCGCCCACTCGGCGGAGGTTTCGAAGGAGCCGATGTGGTGGGCCATGAAGGACGCCCGGGGCGAGAAGACGGTGAGGTCGATGCCGCGTTCGTCCATGAGCCGCAGCTGGTTCGCTTCGATGCTTTCGCGCAGGTCGTCGTCGGAAATCTGCAGCTCAGCGGGGGACGGTGCCAAGGCAGGGTCCTGCAGTGCCGCGACCTGCCGGTCGCGCCAGTCGCCAAGGGCCGCGGGGGCCGTGGTGTAGTGGCCGTGGATGTCGATGATCACAGTGGGTGCTCCTGGGAGGAAGGCGCTGAAGGCTCGGTAGTGGTGGGGTTCCAGAGACCGCGGGGGACCATGACATCCCCGGCCATGATCAGCCGCGCGGTGCGGATCAGCGCGGACTTGACCACTCGGGTGGGGTCGCGGGGGTCCAGGCCGAGCTGGACGGTGAATTCGCCACTGGGATGTTCCACCGACACCGTAAGGTCCCCCCCGTCCGGCAGGAATGCGACGTCGTGCGCCACAGTCCCCTTCAGGGTCGCGGCGGTTGCGGCGGTCACCGCCGCCAGTACCCCGATGGATTCGTGGCAGACGTGCGGGATGAAGCTGCGCGTGTTGATCGCCCCGCCCGCGGTGGGAGGGGAAACGAGCGTCATCTTCGGGTAGTTCCTGTCCGCCACGTCCTCCAGGCCCATGAGCTTCCCGCAGATCAAGCGCAGGTCCTCGAGGCGTCCCTTGAGTTCGGCGTCCTTGTTAAGGTCGACGGCGGCCTCGCGGCCCGTGCGGCCCAGGTCGCCGGCGTTGATAATCACCAGGGGCTGCCCGTTGTCGATGCAGGTGACATCGAAGGGTCCGACGCCGGGGAGGTCCACGGTGTCGCGGAGGTTGCCGGTGGGCAGGAGAGAGTCGCAGACGGAACCGGCGGTGTCCAGGAAGTTGATGGTCACCGGCGCCGCGGTGCCGGGGACGCCGTCGATCCTGGCGTCCCCTTCATAGTCGACATACCGGCCGTCCGGGCCCAAGGGCGTTTGGACGGTGATCTCGGCGACCATATTCGTGTTCAAGGTGAGGACGCGCGCCGTGGTCGTGTCGCCGTCGGGCGTTAGAAGTCCAGACTCGATCGCGAAGGGGAGCGCTGCTGCGAGCATGTTTCCGCAGTTCGGAGTCGTGTCCACGGTGTCGGTGGTGGGCTGGAGCTGCGCGAACAGGAACTCCAGGTCCACGCCGTCGCGTCCACTGACCGAGACGATCCCGGCCTTGCTGGTCAGCGGGTGGGCGCCGCCCAGCCCGTCAATCTGCCGGGGATCCGGGGAACCCATGGCAGCCAACAGAATGGCGTCCCTGGTTGGGATATCGGTGGGCAGGTCATTGGCCCGGAAAAACGGGCCCTTGGACGTCCCGCCCCGCATCAACCAGCACGGCACTGCAAACTGGCCGCCAGCGGGGCGTGGCCCAGCAGGATCCTGGGGGCTGGAGTCCAACGCGGGGGAGTCCGCAGCGGCCGCAGCAGAAATGGCCTTGTCCATGATTTGTCCTTTGAAGGTCCGGGAGGGCGCACTGGGAACCGCGCCGTCGCACCAAGTGAACCAAGTTACATTCAAGATTGTCAACAATTTCTTGTACATTTATGTTGACCGTTGATTGCGCTCTCACTGTTACCCCGGGGAGCGACCTGCTGCGGCATGATTGTTCCATGACTGAATTTGGCGCGGTCCGGGTGCACGACGCTGTGCTGCGCCATGTAGAGGAGAGCCTGCGCTCAGGGGCGATCAAGATCGGTGACAGACTGCCTGGCGAACGTGCCCTGGCGGAGCAGTTCGGGATTTCACGCGCGTCCGTGCGGAACGCTATCCGGTCACTTGAAGTGATGGGCGTTGTCCGTTCCTCGACGGGGTCGGGGCCAAACTCAGGCACTGTTGTGGTCTCAAACCCATCGCATGCCCTGGGCGGAGCCCTGCGCATGCACGTTGCGAGCCAGCAACTTCCCCTCAAGGACATCGTGGAGGCGCGGATCATGACTGAGACGTGGGCGCTTGAGCATGCCGCTGCCGTTTCGTGGACTCCTGAGCAGCTCGATGACGCGCGGCTGCTGCTTGAGGCGATGGACGATGAAGGGTTGCCTTCTGAAATCTTCACCCTCCTGGACGCCCAGTTCCATGTCGCCCTCAGTGCATTGGCAGGCAACGTCGTCGTGAGCACGATGATGGAGTCGATGCGCGAGGCGATCCGCGACTATATCAGCGAGGCAGCGGCGCGGCAGGGGGCATGGGAGGAAGTGGTTCACGTCCTTCGGGCACACCACCACGGTATCTTCGATGCTGTTGAGGCACGGGACGGGGTGGTGGCGGCCCGTCTCGTCCGTGAACACATCGACTGGTTCTACGGTCAGGCCCGGTAAGCCCGGACACGCGCCAGCCGCCGGACACTTTCTCTCCGGCGGCTGGAAGCGTTGGGTAGTCGGATTGCCTTAGGACACTTGTGCTGTGAGCCCCGCGGCCTGGATCGCCTTGGATGCTGCGGTCTCGTCGTTGTCGGAGCTGTCGCCGCTGATTCCGACGGCACCGTGGATTTCGCCGTCGCTGCCGCGGACGAGTACTCCGCCGGGCACCGGGATGAGACGCCCGCCGATGGCAGCAGCTGCGGCCGCAATGAAGTAGGCCTGCTGCTCGGCCCGTTCCATGAGGGCCCGTGACCCCATGCCGAGGGCGAGGGCTCCATATGCCTTGCCGTGGGCAATTTCGAAGCGGTTGTTCGAAGCGCCGTCCTGCCGGGCGGCGGCGATAACGTGTCCTCCCGGATCGAGCACGACGACGGTCAGCGGCTTGAAGCCGTGCTGCTGCCCTGTTGCGAGTGCCTCGGCGATGATGGATTGGGCGGTGTCGAGGTTAAGGCTCAAGATGCGCTCCTGGCAAGGTCGGTGGTGTGTTTCTGCGCTTCGCGCCGGCGGTGGAGGATTGGCTCGGTGTAGCCGGAGGGCTGGGCAGCGCCCGTGAGCACGAGCTCCCGGGCGGCCAGGAAGGCTTCGGTGTCGAATGACGGCGATAGCGGCAGGTAATCCGGATCAGCGGCATTCTGTTCGTCCACCACCTCGGCCATGCGCCGCAGCGAATCCTCCGCTTGCTCCGCGGTGATAACGCCGTGGAGGAGCCAGTTGGAAATGTGCTGGGAGCTGATTCGGCAGGTGGCGCGGTCCTCCATCAACGCCGTGCCGTGAATGTCCGGGACCTTGGAGCAGCCGATGCCGGCGTTGACCCAGCGGACGACATAGCCCAGGGTGCTCTGGATGTTGTTGTCCAGTTCGCTGCGCCGGGCTTCTTCGTCCCAGCCTGCCGGATCTCCCACCGGGATGGTGAGCAGTTGCCGCAGGGTGGAGCGCCGTGCGTGGCCAAGCTGTGCCTGCTGGGCATCCACGTTGACCTGGTGGTAGTGGATGGCGTGCAGTGTCGCCGCGGTCGGGGATGGGACCCAGGCACAGTCGGCGCCGGCAAGGGGATGGGCAACCTTTTGCTCCAGCATGTCCGCCAGGTTGTCCGGCGCGGCCCACATGCCTTTGCCGATCTGCGCCCGGCCGGCAAAACCGCATTCGAGTCCGATGTCCACGTTGGCGTCTTCGTAGGCTTTGATCCAGCTGGTGGAGCGCATGTCAGCCTTGCGGACCATCGGTCCGGCGAACATCGACGTGTGGATCTCATCTCCGGTCCGGTCCAGGAATCCGGTGTTGATGAACGCCACCCGGTCCCGGGCCTCCCAGATGCACGCCTTGAGGTTCGCGGAGGTGCGGCGCTCTTCGTCCATAATGCCGATCTTGAGGGTCAGCGGGTCCAGGCCCAGGACGGATTCCACCTTTGTGAGCAGCGCGCAGGCAACGGCTACTTCATGGGGCCCGTGCATCTTGGGCTTGACGATGTAGGCCGACCCGGTCCGGGAGTTGCTCCCCGCGTTGGGTCCGCGCAGGTCGTGCACAGAGCCAAGGCCGGTGAAGAGAGCGTCAAGGATCTCCTCGGGTACCGGGTTGCCGGCTGCGTCCAGGACGGCGTCACTGGTCATCAAATGACCCACCTGGCGGATAAGCAGCAAGGAGCGGCCGGGCAGCGTCAGCTCCGATCCGTCCGGTGCCGTGTAGACGCGGTCGGGGTTGAGCCGGCGCGCGAAGGTCTTGCCGCCCTTCTCGACGTCAGCGGTCAACGTTCCCTGCATGAGGCGGAGCCAGTTCCGGTAGCCTTCCACCTTGTCTTCGGCGTCCACTGCCGCCACCGAGTCCTCGAGGTCCATGATTGTGGTGACGGCCGACTCCAGGACAATGTCCTTCACGCCTGCCTGGTCGCCGGCTCCGATGGGATGGTTCCGGTCGATCTGGATTTCAATATGCAGACCGTGGTGCACCAGCAGCACGGCGTCCGGTTCCGCTGAGGTTCCTCGGTAACCTGCGAACTGTGAAGGTTCGGTGAGGCCGGTGGTGCCCTCGGCATTTTCGGCAACCAGGGCGCCGTTGACCACGCGGTACGCCGTCACGTCGGCGTGGGAGCCGGACGCTAGAGGAGTGTGTTCGTCGAGGAACTGCCGGCCGATGGCCACGACGGCAGCACCCCGGACGGGGTTATAGGCGCCGCTGCGCTCACGCCCTTCCGCCTCATCGATCACGTCTGTGCCGTAGAGCGCGTCATAGAGGGAACCCCAACGGGCGTTGGCGGCGTTGGTGGCGAAGCGCGCGTTCAACAGCGGTACGACCAGCTGAGGGCCGGAGACTGTGGCGATCTCCGGGTCCACGCGTTCCGTGGTGATACTGAAGTCCGTCGGTTCCTCCGCGAGGTAGCCGATCGAACGGAGGAAGGCCTCGTACGCCTCAGGATCGCCCGGACCTGCGTGGGTGCGGTGAAACTCGTCGATCTGCTCCTGCAACCGGTCACGGGTTGCCAGCAATTCCCGCACCTGCGGGGAGAACTCCTCAATCACCGATGCTGCCCCAGCCCAGAACGCCTCCTCCTCGATCCCGGTGCCGGGGAGTGCCTCATCCCGGACGAAGGCATAAAAGCCTCCGGCGACGGTGAGTCCATTTGTCTTCACATGCGACGACATACTGCTTGCTCCTTATAAAGGGGTTCGGTGTTATGAAAATTTCTATTTTTGAACACGGGGCTTCGTCGCCCTGTTTCAGATGGCTTTGCCGGGGTTGAGGATTCCTGCCGGGTCGATGACGTCCTTGATTGCCTGCTGAAGGGAGCGGGACGTTTCGCCGATTTCCTCCCCGACCCATTCCCGTTTCAGCAGTCCCACCCCGTGTTCGCCTGTCAGGGTTCCGCCCAGCCGCTGGGCGAGGTGGAACATTTCCCCGAGCGCGGCCTTTGCAGGGCCCTCGGTGATTGGCTCGTGGGGGTCGACGACGAGCATGGGGTGGAGGTTCCCGTCAGCTGCGTGGGCGACGCTGAAGATCCGCACCCCGGTACGGGACGCAATGTCCTCGAGTCCGGCGAAGGCATCGGCGAGCCGGTCCCGCGGGACGGCGATGTCACCGATCGATACGCGCCCGAGCTTTTCGAGGGCCGGGATGGCGTCGCGCCGGGCCTTGACCAGGGCTGCGGCCTCAGCGGCATCGGCGGCGCGGTGGACCGACGTGGCGAATGGACTGATCGCCTGGACGATCTCGTCGAGCTCGAGGTGGGCGCCGTAGCCATCTGTCTGGGCGAGGAGGAAGGCGCCGCCGAGCTCGCGGTGCCTGGTGCCCTCAGCCAGGTCGACGGCTTCAAGGGTGGGGCCGTCCATCAGTTCGAGGATCGAGGGCTGGATGCGTGCAGCAGTGATGGCGGAGGCGGCGCGGCCGGCTGCCTCGATGTCGGCGAAGTAGGCTGCGAGGGTCTCCGTTCGCACGGGCCTCGGCCGCAGGCGAAGGGTGGCCTCTACCACCACGCCCAGGGTTCCCTCGGAGCCGATGAAGAGGGCGTTGAGGTCATAGCCGGTGACGCCCTTGATCGTCTTCCTGCCGGTGCGCAGGATGCGCCCATCGGCCAGGACAATGGTCAGCCCGAGTACCGATTCACGGGTCACTCCGTACTTCGCGCACCACATGCCCCCCGCGTTCGTGGCAATGTTTCCGCCAATGGAGCATATTGCGGTGCTCGCCGGGTCGGGTGCATAGAAGAGCCCGTGCCGGGCGGCCGCGGCATTGACCTCGGCGTTGAGCACTCCAGGTTCGACGACGGCAATCATTTCCACCGGGTCGATGGACAGAATACGGTTCATGCGGGAGACGTCGAGCACGATCTCGCCCGCACGCGCGCTGGCCCCTGCGGCCAGGCCGGTCCCTGCTCCGCGCGGGACTACGGGGACCTGCGCGGCGTGGGCGAGGCGCAGCAATTCGACGACGTCGTCAACGCTTTGGGCGATAACCACCCCGTCCGGAACTGTGGCGGGGACGTAGCCGGAGCGGTCCGTGGCCGCGGCTTGGCGCGCCTCGGCATCCGTGGTCGCCCTTGGGTGCGCTGCCAGCACGGCAGCAGTGGGCGAGGGGCTGGCCGCTGCGTGCGGAGCGGGGGTCGAGGCTGTCTTAACGGTCATGATGGGCCTTCCGGTCGTTATGCAGGGGATGGAATTGGTGCCGTGCGGTTGCTCACGGGACCATCCATGCGAGGACGTTGGTCTGGAGCAGGACTAGGACGGTAAGGAGTGCCAGCAGGCCGATGCTCCAGCCCAGGAGCCGGCGGAACAGCGTGCTTTCGAGCCCTTCGATCCCGACGGCGGCCGCGGCCACGGCGAGGTTCTGCAGGGAGAGCATCTTGCCCAGGACGCCGGCGGAGGAGTTGGTGGCGGCCATCAGCACCGGCGAGAGGCCGGCATGCGAGGCAGCAGTCACTTGGAGCTGTCCGAACAATGAGTTCGACGAGGTGTCCGAGCCGGTGAGCGCAACGCCGATCCAGCCCAGCACTGGAGAGAGCACTGCGAAGAGCCCGCCGGTCGAGGCGAGGGCGACGCCGAGGGTTGCGGTTTCACCCGAGAGGTTCATGACGAACGAAAGGGCCAGCACGGAGCATACGGTCAGGATCGTCCACCGGAGCATGGCCAGCGTTTTGATGTAGATCTTCACGCCTGCACCGAATGGAATCCGGTAAAGGGCGAGCGTGATAAGACCAGAGATGAGCAGGAGCGTGCCGGTGGCCTTGAGGTGGTCGAAACGCATGGTCTGCGACGAGACCGGCTTGCCGTTCTCGCCGAGGACGTCGAGCCCCGGCCAGCTGAACGAAAAGCCGCCGCCGGCAGTCAGCCAGGACTTGACTGCCGGTATCTGGGAGACGGAGAACACCGCGATGATGATGAGGTAGGGTGCTACCGCCATCCAGATCTCCCGGGGCAAGGGGCGGGTGGAAACACCCTGTTCCCCTGCTGACCCTCGAGGCAACTGGCCGGGCCGTCCCGTTCCACCGGCCATTCCGCCGTCGACCACTGACGCTCCTGCCCGCCCGGCCACGGCCGCCGTCCCAGCGCCCAGCGCGCTGAATTCGGGTTCCCCCTCCACGGCCGCAGAATCGGCCGTCATTGTCTGGGCGGGCTTCCACACCCGGAGCAGAAGCAGGACAGCTGCGATGGCAAAGATACCGGCGAGGACGTCCGTGAGTTCGACAGTGAAGTAGTTCGAGGTAAGGAACTGAGCGATGGCGAATACTGTTCCCCCGACAACTGCGGCGGGCCACGTCTGGCGGACGCCGCGTTTACCGTCCACGATGAACACCAGCAGAAGCGGGACAATGAGCGCCAGGAACGGAGTCTGCCGGCCGGCCATGGACGAAACGGTTGCAAGCGGGATTCCGGTGACGCCACTGAGGGCAATCACGGGAGAGCCCATGGCGCCGAAGGCCACGGGTGCGGTGTTGGCCAGGAGCGAGACGGCTGCGGACTTGAGGGGCCTCATACCCGCTGCCATCAGCATGCCCGAAGTGATCGCCACGGGCGCGCCGAACCCTGCCAGGGCCTCCAGAAGCGCGCCGAAGCAGAATGCGATCAGGATTGTCAGGATGCGAAGGTCGCTTGAAACGGACCGGATTGTCGCTCCCAGCACTTCAAACCACCGGGTTTCAGTTGTGAGCTTATAGACCCACAAGGCGTTGATCAGGATCCACAGGATCGGGAAAAAGCCATAGAAAGCACCCTCGGCAGTCGCGCTGAGGGCTTGGCCGACGGGCATCCGCCATACGGTGACAGCCAGCACGATGGAAAGGGCGAGGCTCGCAACAGCAGCCTTCCAGGCCTTGGTCCTGAAAACGCCGAGAAGGATGAACAGAAGGATGAGAGGAAGGGCCGCGAGTACTGCCCCAAGGACCAGCGATCCCAGAGGATCGACAACCTGGTGGAACGTTGTCACAAAAGACTCCTTTGTCTGCAACAAAATGAAAGAGGGTTTCCGCTAAATGGAAAGTGAGAGGCGCGGTTTGAATACTATGCCCCACGTCACAACGCGGTCAATGGTTTTTGGTGTGGTTCATCCACAGTGGTAAGTCCACATCGATCCCATCGGTCCCTGGCTGTCTGCAGTAGCAAATAGGAACCGCCTTACTGCTGAAGTGAAGTAGCCAACGCGACAGGGTGACGGCTGCTTGTAGCCATCGCGCCAAAGTTCATCCGCGATGTCGTGGCTTTGCTACAAAAAGGCCGTGGGCGGTGCTGTGTAGCCTTCTTCGGAGAAGGCCGCCGCCAAGGACCACAGGAGGAACCATGAGCCAACCGACGACACGAACCTCGGCAGCCAGCCGCCCCGCCGAGGAAGGGCCGGGCACGCCGCGTCGGTTGCGGGACGCTCAGTCTCTGGCCCTTATTTCTGTGTTCGCCGCCCTGATCGCAGCCTCTGCGATCGTCCCGGGCATCCCCGTGGGAGGTTTCGGGGTGCCTATCACGCTGCAGACTCTGGCTATCATGGTGACCGGCCTCGTCCTTGGCGGGTCGCGTGCCGTCGCCGCGGTAGCGCTATACCTCCTTCTTGCATTCGTTGGGCTGCCGATCTTCTCGGGCGGCCGAGCGGGCCTGCAGGTCCTCGCCGGCGGATCCGCCGGCTACATAGTGGGGTTCCTCCTCGCGGCCTTTCTCCTTGGCATCGCTGCCGAGCAAGTCATCCGGCGCCTCCCGGCCAGGCGGCGCGGCCTATGGTTCTTCCTCGCCAGCATCGTGGTGACTGTTGTCGCATCGCACATGCCAGGCGTGCTCGGCATGATGGTGAACCTCAAACTGTCGTGGCAGGCTGCCTTCGCCAGTGATCTGATCTTCTACCCGGGCGATATTGTGAAGGACGCCGTAGCATCCGTTGCGGCCGTGGCTGTGCACAGGGCCTTCCCTGACATCCTTGTCCGCCGCGTGAAGTACGCGAGGCCGGCGCTATGAAGGTTTTCGGCAGAACCGTAGACGACCAAACCCGCTGCATTCACTACCGCACCGACGTGGATGTGATAGCCATTAAGTTCAAGTGCTGTCTTCGGTACTATCCCTGCCACCTCTGTCATGAGGAAGAGGCAGGTCACAAGCCCCAAACATGGCCAAGGGAGCTGTGGTCAGAGTCAGCAGTCCTGTGCGGCGTCTGCAAATGCGAGATGTCCATCCACGCTTATCTGGCAACCACATCGTGCCCAAACTGCGCGGCTCGCCTGAACGAAAGGTGCGCCGCCCACTCCCACCTTTACTTCCAGACCATGTGACGGAGGCCATCTGATGGATCCTTCCCAAGGGCACAAACTGACTGCCAGTTTCGAGGCCATGTTTAGCAGCATGGACTGACTCCTCCCGTTCTGGCTCGCCACTCCCACAGCGGTTATTTGGCAAGGGACAGTGCCTTGGATTGTCGTAATACGACTGTCGAACTTTGGCTGTAAGAGTCGGATTTCGCCCCGCCAGCTCCGGTATGGGCGTACGGTAAACCAAGTCCTGCTAGCGAAAGCTTGGCGGTGACCTACTCATGCAGCAGGTATGGGACCGATCCCCTTGGTTGAGAAAGCCCCTGCTGTGCGTGTGCGTCTGCACTTATGGCGCGTGCATCCCGGGGGTCACACCATCCTGTGATCCTCCGCTGTGAGCGTGCGGAACGCGGGGATGATGCTGGGCAACACGGAGCCCCGTCGACCTGAAATGTCGTTTGGCCGCCACCTGGCCAGCGTTAAGTCCTAATCCACTCACCACCGTAACTGTGACGGCAGGAGCTGCAATCCGTCCATCGTGGACACAGGTCTGCCGGTGCGATTGCCATACGCAAAAACGGAAAGCATGAGCTGACGGGAAATCATCGCCGCGCCATCCCGGACCAAGCCCCGGGACCGGCGCGCGAGGGCAATGCCATCATCAAATGCGCGGGCAACGGCGCTGATTTGCACGGGCGCGCTCATCCACATGAGACGTACTGCTGCATCTGCTGCTGCCAGCACAACCCAAGAGAAAGACCAACGGAATGACCCTGCCTGAAGACTGGACGTGCAAGCACTGCGGCAACATGGTGCTGTACCGCATCGACCATAAGCCAACCTGCATCCACTACCCACATCCGCACACCGAACCCCGTGGGCTGAACTGATGATCGGCCGCCGGACTAAATGCACAGGGCCTCCGTCGAACCTCCAGTCCGGCGCACTGGTGGCCGTCTCGGCCGACGGGCAGTCGCTCGTTGTCGAGGCCGGCACGGTGCCCCTGGCGGCCTAAGCCGTCGCCGGAGCGGCCGGCGGCAGATGCGGACCCTGCCGTCGTCCAGCGCGACGAGCGTCAAAGACGCCGACACCGCCACGCCCTATCCGCCGCCTGCCATAAGCGGTAGCAGTGGGACTGTACATATGCTTGGGTGGGCAATGATTCTGCCGCGCCTGCGGAGGAGTCCTCTTGCTTTGGTGAGCTCCATCGGGGGTTGACGACGCTCAAGCGCCGACAGGATATGGAACGCAGGAGGTTCGGCTTGGCTGTAGCACTTGCACCGCGGTCAGACATGGAGATCCGTCCGTACCTGGACTCACTGGGCTTGCCGGGAATCATTGACCTGCATGTGCATTTCATGCCTTCCCAGGTACTGGAAAAGGTGTGGGCGTTCTTTGACCGTGTGGCGGACAGCGGCGCTCCCGCCTGGCCCATCACCTACCGGGCGTCCGAAGAGGAACGGGTGCGGATTCTGCGGGACATGGGGGTGAAGGCTTTCACCACCCTGAATTATGCGCACCGCCCCGGTATGGCGCAGTGGCTCAATGACTACTCGGCAGCATTCGCCTTGAGCCACGCTGACGCCATCCACTCCGCGACGTTTTACCCAGAGCCAGACGTGGAAAACGTCGTCAGGCAAAGCCTGAAACAAGGCGCGCGGATCTTCAAAGTCCACATCCAGGTGGGTGGTTTCTCACCCCTGGACCCTCAGCTTGCACCGGCCTGGAAGCTCATCGAGGACTCTGCTGCGCCGGTCGTCATTCACTGCGGCAACGGTCCGCACGCCGGGGAATACACCGGACTTGAACCTATCCGGGAACTCATCAGGAGATATCCCGCACTGGTGCTCATCATCGCCCACGCAGGCCTGCCGGAGTACCGGGAGTTCGCCGAGCTTGCCGCAAACAATCCCCACGTCTACCTCGACACCACTATGGTGGGCACCTCTTATATGGAACAGGTCGCCCCGATCCCGCCCGGCTATGTGGACATCCTTGCCGGGCTATCCCACAAAGTCGTCTTCGGGACGGATTTCCCCTCGATTCCCTATTCCTACAGCCACCAGATTCAGGTACTCGAAAGCTGGGGACTCGGAAGCCGATGGATGAAGAATGCCCTCTGGCACACGCCGCGGGCACTCCTGCGGCTGGACCAGCTGCCTTAACGCTGTTCCGATCGAGCAGCGGGAATTGGGAACCCAGGAGTGCGCCACCCCTGCTGGTGCGGCCTTCCACCGCGTATCGGCGGCCTACATACTGGTGCTGTGAAGCCGCTACGACTTCTGCGTATCCTCCGCTGTGCGGAAGTGTCACCGTTGCCACCTGCTCACCGATTGACAGGCCGGTAACCCCTTCTCCGAGGGCGCGGACCGTCCCGGTGACTTCGAGTCCCGGTACATAGGAGGGCTTCGGGACGTAGTCGAGGTCGGCGAAAGTTCCTCGGCGGATGATGGCATCGATGAGGCCGACGGCCGCGTACTGGACATCAATGGTTATTTCCCCCGCGGCCGGCTCGGGCGTAGGAAGGTGGACTTCCTGAATGACTTCGGGGCCGCCATAGGCCGTGGTCGACATGCTCTTCATTGTGGTTGTCCTATCGGTGTTGGTTAGCGCGGGCATCACTTAGACGTGCTCCGGCACGGCGCGCAATGACAGCAGGTTCCTGTAGTCCTGCGCCAGGTCCTGCAGCTGTTCGTCCGTCAGGTCCCGTACGCCGTGAAGGATGAAGGGGTTCAGCCATTGCATTCCGAGTCGGCGGGCTGTGGCCTGCAGCGGGATGAGGATGTCGTTGTAATCCCACCCGTGAAAGCCGTCCGGAGAGTAAGCCTCGCCGGCACCGCCTGTGCTGGTGGCAACCCGGAGTGTCTTGCCCGCGAGGGCTCCGGGTGCCCCGGTGCCGTAGGCCCAGCCCCGGACGAGCACCTCATCGAGCCAGGTTTTGAGGAATGCCGGGGGCGCGTACCAGTGGGTTGGGTATTGCAGGACGATGTTCCCAGCCGCTTGCACCGCGGCCCTCTCCGCAGCGAGGTCGATGTGGCCGTCCGGGTACATGCGTCTGAGGTCGTGCACAGTAAGATCCGGTGCATCCTCAAGCGCAGTTGCCAGAGCCTTGTTGATACGGGAGGTGGAAAGGTCGGGATGGTCCAGAAGGATCAGCGTCCTGTGGCGTACAGGTGTCATAGGGGTGGTTCCGTTTCATTGAGGGGCAAGCCGCAGGAGGGCGTGTATAGCGTCCGTTCCACGCCCTCCTGTGGGGTGGCAGGGCTTGGCTACTTGTCCAGGAAGCGGAGCAGGATTTCGTTGATCTCGCCACTGTGCGTCCAGAGCATGCCGTGCGGGGCGCCTTCGATCTCCACATATTCAGCGGATGGAAGCCGCTTGGTAAATTCCCGGCCTGTTGCGTCGATTGGCAGGATGTGGTCCTCCGTTCCGTGGACAATCAGGGCCGGGACGGTGATCTTCTCGACGTCGGCACGGAAGTCCGTCAGCCATGAGTCGACGACGGCGAAGGAGGCGTACCAGGAAGAGCCGACCGCAACGTTCCATGCGCTGTGCAGGGCCTCCTCGCTGAGACGGCTTCCAAGGTAGGTGTCTGTGTTGAAGAAATCCTTGTAGAAATCGGCGAACCAGGCGTAGCGGTCGTCGATGGCGGCATTGCGGATGCTGTCGAACACCGAGGAAGGAACGCCGGTGGCGTTGTCCTGGGTTTGCAGGAGGAACGGTTCGAGGGACGCAAGGAAGGCTGCCTTGGCTATCCGTGCTTCACCGTAGGTGCCTATATACCGTCCAACTTCGCCCGTGCCCATCGAGAAGCCCGCCAGGACGACCTCCTGCAGGTCCAGGGTTTCGAGGATGGTGTTGAGGTCGGCTGCGAAGGTGTCGTAGTCGTAGCCGGTGGTCGGTTTGCTTGACTTGCCGAAGCCCCGGCGGTCGTAGGTGATGACGCGGTAGCCGGCGTTCAGGAGGGCCGCGCTTTGCCTCTCCCATGACCCACCATCCAGCGGGTAGCCATGGATCAGGACAACCGGCTGTCCGGTGCCGTGGTCCTCGTAGTAAAGCTCGACGTCTGTGCTGTTTTCCGTACCGACTTTGATGAAACCCATGGTTCTGTTTCTTTTCTTGAGGGGAGAACGGATGTTCTCCAGTTGTCTGCACACCGAATTGAGGATGTGGCTTTGGTGGGGACTGGCTGTCTGGTTCGGCGAGGGCGCGCTGCCGGAGCAGATGCCTCACCGAACCTTCAGACCGGTTACCGGTCCCGAACGGGTGCCTTTTCGGCCAGTTCCGTCCGGGTCACCGGATGGCCATCGATGGACTCGTAGAGACTTTTGGAACGGGCGAGGCCGTCCATTAGGCTGGCCGGTCCCCGGAAGGGAAGCCCTCCGATGTGCCAACCGTCGGTGTGCAGTTCTTCGATGAGGACCCAGACGACCTCACGGAAAGCTTCGGATCCTTCGAACTGCACCATCACGTCGGTCAGTGCTGCCGCCATACGGTGCTTTTCGTCTTCGGTGAAGACCCCGTCCACGAGCTTGACGTTTACGAAGGGCATGGCCTGCTCCTTTGGTTGTGGGTGCTCCGGATTGCCCCGGTGGGTCCAGCATCGTCCCTGGAAAGAGCCAGCGGACCCGCTGATTCCGTCAGGAAACCCACAAATAGCGTCAGGCTGTTGAAGTTACGCGGGGAGGTGTCCGGCGCCGTCGTGCCGCGGCATAAGGCGCTCGAGATACAGGGAGGGACTCATTCCGACTTTCTGCGTGAACACGCGCCTCAAGGTCTCTGCACTCCCGAATCCTGTTGCGGCTGCCGTTGCGGCAACAGTGGCTCCGCGTTGGAGCATTGCCTGCGCGGCTTCGATCCGTACCTTTTCGACATACCGGGCCGGACTGGTCCCAGTTGCCTCTTGGAACCTGCGGGTAAGGCTGCTGGCGCTGAGATTTGTCATTGCGGCCATAGCGTCTATCGAGTAATCGGCGGCTGGCTCAGCTGTGATTTGATCCAACAGTTTCCTTAGGACGTGGTCCCGGGAAGAGCTCGCGCCGACGGCCACCGAACGCTGTGATTGGCCGCCGGGCCGTTGGTTGAATATGACCATTTGCCGGACGACGGCGCGGGCTACGTCCGGACCATAGTCGTCCTCAACCATGAACAACGCCAAGTCCACGCCGGAACTGATGCCAGCGGAAGTGATGATCGGATCATCCTGCACAAACAACGCATCGGGGACCACGTTTACCAAGGGAAACGACTTTGTGAACCGCTCGACCTGGGTCCAGTGAGTTGTCGCGTTCCGGTAGTTCAACAACCCCGCGTGCGCCAGGAGAAAAGCGCCAGTGCAAACAGATGCGATCCTTCTGGCATCGTTCGTCAGATGGGACACGGCATCGACCAGTTCCTGCTCGAAAGGCTTGGCCACCATGCCGTAGGCCCCAGGAACGAGAACCGTGTCGAGCGCACCTGCCCGTCCGGCTGTGGTTTCCACCATCAGATAGTGCCCGTTTGCAGCCCGTTTGGCTTGGCCGTCCGCTGAAACCATAACTGTCTTATAGTCGGCTCCAAAGGCATTGGCATGATGGAACACGTCGGCTGGCCCGGCGATGTCCATCATCGTGACGTTGTCGTGGACCAGGAACCCGATGGTCCTGCCTCGTTCACTCACTTGTCTCAGCAGTCCTCGCATCCGGCGTTGCCCACGCCTCCAGGCACTCGTTTGGGCGCCTTTCCCATCATGGATCCTGAACCGATCAGTTCACAACAGGCCACACTCTATGCAACCGCTTGAGCAGCGGCTAGAAGGCGGGGTTGATCCCCTGGACATGATTTGTGCCCAGGTGAGCCTGCAGCAGCCCACCGGGCCAGGAGGATGGAGGTGCCTTCTCCGGATTGCGCAATGCCTGTTCAACGACTGCCTGGCCCAGGCACTGCTCGATCATAAGCCGCGGATACGTCGCTTGGACCTCGGAGCGGTGCTTCTCCGCACGAGGCGGCAGGGTGTCATCCCCGAAGTCGGCCCGAACGCCGAGGCGGAGGTACCTCGCTACGGGTCCCCGGCGCTCAGCAATCTGAGGTGAGGTGTGCAGCGCAATGGCTTCCCACACCGAGTCAACCCGGCCTGCTTCCCACCCGTGGGTGGTCAGGAACGCCGCGGCCGCGTCCGCACCTTCGACTTCAAACCGCTGCGGGCCGTCGTACTCATCAGCGGTCCCGGCATCATGGAAAAGGGAAGTGATGCGCAGAGCCGCAATGTCAACAGCCCAGCCCTCGCGCGCAGCGATGGCTCGGGCATACTCAAACACCCGTGCGCAATGGTTGAAGATGGGCGGTTGCAAGAGCCCAACCAACCAATCCTCGGCAGCAGCAAGTACATCGCTATCGGTATTCATAATCTTTAGCGTATGGGAGTTCCTCGCCCTGCCACGTTAAGGACAGCGGAGAGAGTCCGCCACCTGTCCAGGGCGAGCGTAGATTGGGAAGGTGGCGAAAAACCAGGCTTTCAGCCAATACCTGCAGGCCCGTCGGGGCCTTGTCAGCCCGGAAGATGTTGGTCTCGGCAGCTTTGGCCGGCGGCGGGTCCCGGGTCTTCGACGTGAGGAAGTCGCAGGGCTGGCGGGTATCAGCGTTGATTACTACGTGCGGCTCGAGCAGGGAAAAGACCACCACCCGTCCCCGCAGATTCTCGATGCCCTTGCCCGGGCCCTGCGCCTGGATCCGCCGTCGACCCTGCATTTACACCGTTTGGCGCGGCCGGCCTCCGTGGCTGTGACAGGGGTGGAAGAGACAACAGGCGTTGATACAGGGCTTTCGCATCTGCTGAAGACCTTGGCCCATGTCCCGGCTTTCGTGCAGGACCGCTTCATGAACGTCCTCGCCGCCAACCCGTTGGCAGTAGCGCTGTCGCCGAGGAACAAAGTGGGGACGAACGTGCTCCGGGAAGCGTTCCTGGACCCTGCCGAGCGGGAGCTTTACGAGGACTGGGAACAGGTCATGGAGGAGGCCACTGCCGGTTTAAGGGCCTCGGTGGGGGAGCGGGTCAACGACCCTGCACTTGAGGGACTGCTCTCTGGCCTGGCAAAGAGCAGTCCCTACTTCCTTCAATTGTGGGCCCGCCACGATGTGCGCCCGAAAGTCGCGGGGAAACGTCTCCTTCACCATCCACTGGTGGGAGACATGGAGCTCTTTCACGAGAAACTGGCAGTTACCGGCACGGACGGGCACCTTCTTGTCGTTCACCACGCCGAGCCCGGGAGCCGATCCGAGCTGGCCCTGCAACGGTTGGCTGCCACCCTTCCACAAGCGGACTGAAATTCGACAAGGAACCAGGACGATTCCTCAGGGTAGCCCTGGCATTCATATGAAACCCAAGGTTCTGGCTGCCCCTTCTCGACGAGCGCACACTGAGTCATAGCCCCCTCACCGAAGCCTTTCCCCCGGGAAATTGCTGCTGTCGAGCGTGCTTTGCCTTAAGTCCACGACTCCTATCCGTCGCAAGAAAGCTCATCACCATGACACGAATCTCCACCAAGTACGGGTTCAGCTCAACCGCCTCCGACGTCACGGAAGGCATCGATTTCACTGGTAAACGTGTCGTAATCACCGGCGGCGCCTCCGGCATCGGCATTGAGACCGCCCGTGCATTCGCCAACATCGGAGCCGAGGTCACTCTCGCGGTCCGCAACATCAACGCAGCGGCACCGGTTGCAGCCGATCTCCGGAGTTCAACCGGCAATCCGAACATCTTTGTGGCCAGGGTGAACCTTTCGGACCTGTCCACTATCTCCCGATTCGCCGCGCAGTGGAGCGGTCCACTCCACGTTCTGGTCCACAACGCCGGCGTCATGGCCCTGCCGGAGCTGGAACGGACCCCGGAAGGCTGGGAGATGCAGTTTGCCACCAACCACCTCGGTCATTTCGCCCTCGCCAACGCCCTGCACTCAGCCCTGGCAGAGGCCGGAAATGCCCGGATTGTTTCCCTGAGTTCCAGCGGCCACTTGTTTGCCCCCGTGTTGTTTGACGATCCACACTTCAACTTCGTCCCCTACGACCCGTTCCTGGCTTACGGCCAGTCCAAGACGGCCTCGACACTCTTCGCGGTCGCGGCAACTGAGCGCTGGGCACGAGACGGCATTACTTCAAATGCAGTTATGCCCGGCGCCATTGCCACAAATCTTCAACGCCACACCGGAGGCCTCCGGACCCCGCTCGAGCGCCGGAAGACGCCTCAGCAGGGTGCAGCCACCACCCTGTATGTCGCCACTTCCCCTGACCTGGAAGGCATCGGCGGTCGCTACTTTGAGGACGTCAACGAGGCCGCCGTCGTGGACCACCGCGGCCCGGACTACACCGGGGTGGCTCCCTACGCCCTCGACCCGGCTAACGCCCGGCGCCTCTGGGACCTCTCTGCGGAACTCCTGGCACAGGGTGCTAAATGAACGACTTCAACTCTCCAGGACGAAGGGAGCAAGACATGCGCACCACCGGACAAGACACTCTTTGGGAACCCACCGACCCGAACATGCTTTTGCACGACCCGAAAGTGGGCTGGGTAGGCCTCGGAGACCAGGGCGCGCCCATGGCCCGAGCCATCGCGGCCGCAGGATTTCAGCTGCATGTCTGGGTCCGGCGCGAAGCCTCCCTCGCAGCCCTCCAAGGTCTGCCATACGTCCGGCATGACACCGTTGCCGGGCTGGGGGCCGCCACTAACGTCGTCGGACTCTGCCTTCGGGAGGACTCCGACATCGAAGAGGTTCTCACCACTGGCGGCCTGCTGGAAAGCCTTGCTCCGGGCGCCATCCTGATCAATCACGGCACCGGACTTCCGGGTTACGCCGTGTCGATGGCCCAGCGGGCAGCGACTTCGCGGGTGCTGGTGCTGGACGCCCCGGTCAGCGGTGGGCGGCCCGGGGCCGAAGCCCGGCAGTTGACGACCATAGTCGGCGGGCCCATCCAGGCCTTGGAGACGGTCAGGCCTGTTCTTGCGGCCTTTTCTGCGAAGATCACACACATGGGGGCGGTCGGGTCCGGTCAAACCGGCAAGCTCCTCAATAATGCCCTCCTCATGATGAACCAGAAAAACGCCCAAGACATCCTGGCGCTGGCCAACAATCTGAAGCTGAACATGGGGCCCCTGATGGATCTGCTGCTTTCCGGAACCGGCCGGAGCTTCGCGCTTGAGGCACTCACCGGCGCCGTCACGACCGACAACGCCGAACACCTCAAAATCCTGCAGGTCATTGACATGGACCTCTTTACCGAAGCGATGACAAGCCGCGGCCAGGATGTTGCCACCATTGACCGCTACGCGCGGGCGGGGGCGAACGGCCTTGCGGACGCGGCCCGACTCGTCGCAGGGGCGAGCCGCGCAAGCTGAATCACGCGCCCCCTGATAGCCCTTGGCCTGCTGTTTTGACCCTCCGCCCGGTCACCGCGGCCACGGGGAGGCCGTGAGTGAGCTGGACATGATCAGGTCACGTTACTGGCGGCGATTCGCTTGATCACGGCGAGCGTCTTCGGGATCCCGTCGAGCGCCTGCTGCGTTCGGTCCGCGATCTCAGCGGACGCCCGGTCGCCGAACTTCTCCTCGAACATGGCGATCCCGGCCGGCAGAAAGTGCCACGACTCGGTCAGGATCGTCCTGGTTCCTGCCGGTGTAAGGGTGAAGCCCCAGCGGACATAGCTGCCACCCACCACCCAGGCGAATTCCCGGCCGCGCTCGGCGGCCACCACCTGCGACCGGGTCTCCCAGGTCCGGTGCGGGAGCTCGTTGCGCCCGGTGAACCAGGCACCGACCTGCCCGGTGCTGGACTCGTTGTCCCACCAGCACGAAGTACAGACCGGGCTCCACTCACCGGTGCGGGTGATGTCGGAGACCAGGTCGTAAAGCATCTCCGCTGAAGCGTTGACCGTGACTGACTCCTGGTGATGGCGCGTGTTTGCCGTATTCATGCATCCATCCTTGCAGACGCTTATTTCTTCTGCCGTCGGCTGCCGCCGTGCCAGTCCTCTTGCTTGCCGACCGTACCCGGCGTGAACCCGAGGGCAGGAAGCTGTGGCTGTTCGCGCAGACTGCGCTTTAGCTCGGCGAACCCAGGGAAACGGGCGAGGCCGACCACATGGTCCCAGAGCTCGGTGGCCGAGTCTTCGTCCGGCAGCCTGCTGATGACGGGCCCGAAGAAGGCCACGCCGGCGGGGGGTTCAAAGTGAATGATGGGCGTGCCCACATCCTTGCCCGTCAACGCCAGTGCTTCATCCGTCTCCTGCCGGATCTCGCTGTCCCAGGACTCGTCGTCGAGAGCTTCCGCCAGTGCCCGGGGCAGGCCGGCCTCCGCAAGGATTGGCTCAATGAACCCGCGTGTCCCACGCCGCTCCCGGACTTCAGCCTCATTGTGCTTAATCGTTGGGTCCGGCGCAGTTTCAAAAATGTGTCTGCCGAACGCGGCATACAACCCTGCCATCGATTCGCGACCGTGCTCCGCCCGAGCCCGGGCCGCCACCCGCAAAAGCCGCAACCCAGCCATGTGTCCGGCCTCGTACTCAGGCGGGAAATGCGCGTCATAGTCAACGTTCGAGTTGACCAGACGCAACGAGATAAACCGCCAGTCCACCGTATAGTCGCGCTGCGCCTGCACCTGCCGCACCCATTTGCTCGTCATCCAGGCGAAAGGGCACACCGGGTCGAAATAGAAGTTAACATCGGCATCCATGCTTCCACCCTTACATTGGGTGGTAACTCTCGTCTAATCAACGGAAACCCCGGTTCGGATACCCCTAGTGTGCCGCGAAGCGCCTGGAAATGCACCAACTCCAGGACGGCTCACTGCTGGGCGTCGAGGCCCTGGCGGTCAAGCGAGAGGTAGACCTTACGGCCATCAACGCGGACGATCGCATCAGCGGCGGCGTAGTAGTTCTCGGCCCAGAAGTGCGGAGCCTCGACAAGGGCGCAGCATGGACAGTGGTAGGGCGGTACAAAGGCTAGGTCTCCTCCTGGACCCGGGCTAGGGGCTTAGTGCCCACCCACCTCGACGTGATCCTGCTACTTGAGAGTGGGGAAAGACCAAGGGGTTTCGGCCCTGCGGCTGGGAAGGAATAGAAGGGGCCGTTTCTGCCTTGTACAACGTGAGGCGCCGACCGCTGGCTGCCTCGCTCGAAAGGACCCCCTTGCCCGTAGCTTTCATTCCATTCACCATGTGCGCCTCCATGCGCGAGGACCACCGACGCACCTTCCGCACCGACATCGAACGCCTGACCGACGGACACCTCCGGTCAACGCCACTGGACGTGCTCCGCTCAACGAACACCCAGGCCGTCTTCCGCGGGGCCGTCCCGAAGGGACCGCACACAGCCACCGACGCGAGCCTCGCCCAGTACCTGCAAGACCGACTCGCCAGCGAGAACATCCATCTGGATCTCAACGTCACCATAGAGCGGTAAGTTGATCTGCGGAGCCCCGGACCACCACTGGTCCGGGGCTTTTTGGCGCTGTCAGTTGGGCGCCTACAGGCCGCCAGTGAATGTATACGAGGCAGGAAGAGGATTCGGGGCGGTGCCGTGGAACAGCACGATTTCGTCATGGGCTTTCAGGACGACGTCGGTGATCTTCCCGTCCCGCTTGGTCCCGTTGACCGCCACGTTCCACCCGTCGATGTTCGAATGTGGCGTTCCGGGGGTCTTGTCGGTGCCGTCAAGGACACCCCATTCGGTGAGGAACTGTCCGAGGGTGTAGGTGGCGCCGGCGGTGGGTGCCTCAATGTGGATGATGCCGGTTTCGTCGTGACTGTGGAGCGCGGAGATTCCATTGGGCTGGCCGGCAGGGTTGAAGCTGAAGCCGATGTCGGCCGGGACGGTCACGGGTTTGCTGTCCGTGAAGATGTCCAGGTGCGCATGGAAGTGTTCGGCGGCGCCTTCGGCGTTGAGTACTTGCAGTCCTGCGGCTTTGATCCGGTCCGCTGCACCCTTGGGGTTCAGTCCCCAGCCCACAGGTGCGGAGGACGCGACGGCCGTGGAGGTGGTCGCCGGTGCAGAAGCGGCGGGGGCGGTGGCCGTGGGCGCCGTGCTTGAGGGAGCGCAGGCTGAGGCGCTCAGGACCAGGCTGGCCAGCGTGGCCATGAGGGTGATGCGGTTTTCCAACGGACACTGCTTTCGGGTCAAAGTAACAGGCACTTCGGGCGCCCATGGACAGCCTAATAGCCAGTTCCACCTGCCAGAGACAGTTTTACGCAGAGGCCGGTAACCGCCCGGAAAGGACAGCACCCCTCCCGCGGTGGCAGGAAGGGGTGCTTGGGTATCAGGTTCCTAGTAGGCGTTGCCGGAGTCGGCGGGACCCCAGCGGATGGCGCCGTTCTGGAAGTTCTGCGCCACGTTGCCGTTGGGGCCGGTCTGGTAAACGCCGCGGTTGGCGGGAACCTCGCCTGATGGCGGGTAGCCCAGGACGCCGTTCTCGAAACCCGTAGTGGCCCACTCAGCTACATGAGATTCTTACTGTCGCACTACCCGGAAGCGCACTGCTTCAAGACGGAGTCCCTGGCCGGTGGTTCCGCAAACCTCACCATCACCAACCTCGGGCATCCATCCAATATTTTGAACATGTGCTTGGCATCGGATTGTCTCACCGGCAATTGTGGATTTGATTTGTATTGCTTCCATGCGAAGCGCCAACCCGGTAGTACCAATTGTTGTCGCTCCAGTGCTGTAATTTTGCCAGCCAGTATTCTGGACATGCGCTCGAACCGTCTGTCCTGATGTAGAAAAGCGGAGCGCTTCCAGCCTGAGCGCTTGTCCTACAGTGCCAGCAGTTTCGCCGTTCGACACGCTGGACTGCCAACCAATTTTTTGAACATGCCCCTCATAAGAAATCGTCGTTGGGGCAGTGGACGGAGCCGGGGATGACGGAATCTGGGTGGTGGGGTAGGCCGCCATGTTGGAGACCATCAGGTGCCAGCCTGCGTAGGGTCCGGTGGTAGGGACGACGTAGCCAATGCCTGCGTCCGTGCCGCGCGGATCGAGCATCGCGGCCTTGTGGCCAGGGGAATTCATCCACCAGTTCACGAGCTGGGCGGGGCTGAAGTTGAACCCGATGTTCTCGCGGTACCAGGTGGCACCGGCCGGGATCTCATTGCCGCCGGCGTCGGCGCGGTGGATGGTGGCGAAGTCGAAGTTGGGATCCATCGTAGCTACGCCCAGCTGCTTGGCCCAGTCCTGGGAGACGTCGGCGATCTTCTGGTTCCAGACGAAGGGCCGCGATCCAACCTTTGCGCGTTCGGAGTTGATGAGGTCGAAGGTTTGCTTGGTGAACGAGTCGGCGATGGTTGTAGCCGGGACGACGGCGGGGACCGGCGCGGCGACGGAAGCGGTGGCGGCGGCAAGGCCGGAGGGCAGAGTGAGGAGCAGCCCGAGGGTTGCCGCGGACATGCGCGAAGAAGTGAATTTCATGGATACCTTGATTGGGGCCGGGGGTAATACCGGGAGACGGAACAAGTCTGCCCCGGCCCCATCGCGCGGACCGCCGATTTGTGGTGATGCTGCGGAAAGTCTTGGCAGAATCTGCGGAAGTCCGGCTGCCGCGGCTACCCCGCGCCCTTCATCGGTGCGGCACCCCGGAACTGCCTCCCCGCCGCCGCGCCTACCTCTGGCCCAGGCAGCTCGCCGCTGCCGTAACGGAAAATGAGGCCCTTGCAGTGGAATGGGCTGCAGCAACTGGACGTACCAAACTGGGGCCTGCAGCCAACGAAAGCAAGCGGCCGCGGTACTTGGACTTCGCAGACCAGGCCTTCACCGTGGGTATGACCTTCCAAGTCTCAGATACTGGCCTCAAAACCGACGCGATCTAGGGCAAAGTCTTGCGCCACGCGTTGCTGTCGTACCTGTTGGGCACCAACGTGTTGGCGACAACGACCAACCCTGTAGCCGGCCTGATCCACCATGCAGGCGGGCTTGATCATCAACGGAGACCGCCCGACAGCAGCAACATCACAGCCACGGCGCAAATGACGGCGAACACCGAAAGTGCTACCCACAGAAGCTTCTTCATACTTACAGTCTGGCCCAACGCACCTACCCAGGTTCCCCGCCCTGGCTTGAACGGCGATCAGGATGCGTACGACGGCGGGAGCCCACCCGCCGTCGTACGCATCCGGCTCAGTGCTCACCTCGCGGATTCCGGACTTCCCGGGCTTTCAGAAGAGGTGGCCATTACTTCTTGCGCATTTGCAATAGTTGCGAAAAAATAAAAGAGAGATTCTCGGGCGAAAATAGCCTGCACAGCAGTTATCGCATCTCGATGCAGTTCCACCCGGAATCCTGCTCATTTCCGCCTGCATGGTGGAACGGGGGCCCGACAAGCCTGCGTAAGAGCAACAGGCGTACTGGGGCGCGGTCTGATAAGCCATATCGCGAAGGAGCATTTCCTATGGCACAGAACGTAACGGCAGCAGTGGCAGTGGGTAATACCCGGTGGAAGCGGCTGATTCCCGTCGCTATCATCGTCTACATCATCTCGTTCATGGACAGGACAAATATCGGGTTCGCCCTGAACGGGCTCCATCAGGACCTGGGCATCGACGCCGCCCAGCAGGGCCTGGCGGCAGGTATCTTCTTCATCGGCTATCTCGTCCTGCAGATACCAGGCGGGCATCTCGCCGAGCACTGGAGTGCCAAGAAGTTCGTGGGCATCATGGTGCTCATTTGGGGCGTGCTGGCTGTCCTTTCCGGATTCATCCAGGACTTCACCCAGCTGCTGGTGGTGCGCTTCTTCCTCGGCGTCGCCGAGGCCGGGATCTGGCCTGCGATCCTTGTACTGATCAGCCACTGGTTCCCCGCCGCCGAGCGGGCGCGCGCTTATGCGCTCTGGATGATGAATATCGCGATCGCTTCCATCATCACGGCGCCCCTGTCCGGGTGGATCCTCTCATTCTCGGACTGGCGATGGTTGTTCATCATCGAAGGCATTTTCCCGTTCATCATCGCGGCCCCCCTTTGGTGGGCCCTGATCGCGGACCACCCGCGCGAAGCAAAGTGGTGCTCGGTACAGGAGCGCGAATACATCGAGAAGGGACTTGCTGCTGACGCAGCGGCACATCCCCAGCAGGAGAAGCTCGGACTGCGGCAGGTTCTGTCAAACAGTGTCGTGTGGCGACTGACCCTGGTGTATTTCCTCATACAGATCGGCTTCTATGGCATCAACATCTGGCTTCCCCACGTAATCAAGACGATCACCTCCGGGTCCTCCCTGGAGGTTGGCCTGATTACGGCAATTCCATACGTGTTGGCAATGTTCGGCCTCTGGTACAACGCCAAAGCAGCCGACCATTCCGGCCGCTACTCCACGCACGTGCTGCTGTCGATGGCAGTGGGAGCTGTCGCGTTGGTGGTTTCGGTTGCAACCGGCGACAACATGCCCGTTCTTGCCGTCACGCTCATCAGCATCGCCGTCGCAGGCGCCCTGGCCTATGACGGTCCCTTCTGGGCTTCCGCGTCGCGTGCGATGCCGGTGGTCGTTGCCGGTGCCGCCATGGGATTGATCAACGCGGTAGGCAACCTTGGTGGATTCGTCGGACCCTACGTGGGCGGCTTCCTGCAGGATGTGACGCAAGGCAGTTTCCTGGCAACCTCCATCTTCCTGGCGTGTTGCCTGCTGGCCGCTGGCCTGGTGATGCTGACACTGCGGCGCGGCGGTGACAGGCCGCTGGCCGCCGGCCGATCCCGGGCGGGACAACCGGAAAAAGCTAAGGCAGACACACGCAGGCGGAATACCCTCTGAGGGTCCGTAGGGCCGGCCTGCATCGCAGGCCGGCCCTACGTTCATGAGGGCACCGATGCCTATGCGGGCATCAGGATGTCTGTCCGTTCACGGAGCCACCGTCCCCTGCCCGGTCCCCGTGACGGTCTTCCGGGCTGGCCAGGGGAGTGTTGCTTTGCCTGGATTGCCCGTGCTGGAGCTGCAAAGCGCAGTGGATGAGGGGGAAGTGGCTGAAGGCCTGCGGGGTGTTGCCCAGTTGCCGCTCGTTCTTGGGGTCCCACTCCTCGCTGAGCAGGCCCACGTCATTGCGGAGGCTGAGGAGGCGTTCGAAGAGTTCCTCGGCCTCGCTTCGCCGGTTGATCCCCAGCAGGGCGTCAACCAGCCAGAAGGAGCAGGCGAGGAAGACCCCTTCGGTCCCGGGGAGGCCATCATTGCTCGCCTGTGGGCGGTAGCGGAGGACAAAACCGTCTTCGGTGAGGTGCTGCTGGATGGCCTCCACAGTGCCGATCACGCGGGGATGGTCGTGGGGCAGGAACCCCACGCGGGGGATCAAAAGGAGGCTCGCGTCCAGCTCGTTGCTTCCATAGGACTGGACAAAGGTATTGCGCTCGCTGTTGAAGCCGTGCGTCATGACGTCTTTATGGATGGTGTCGCGCAGCGCGGACCAGCGGTCTTCCGGGCCTGGCAACCCGGAGTGCCTGATGCCCTTGACCATGCGGTCCGCCGCCACCCAGCACATGACTTTTGAATGGGTGTTGTGGCGGCGGGGACCGCGCATTTCCCATAGCCCGTTGTCGGGCTGGTCCCAGGCTCCCTCCAGGTACTCCATGAGGGCCACCTGGATGTCCCAGGAGTCATCGACAGTGTCCGGAAAGGCGGCGCGGGTCAGGGAGAGCCCGTCCAGGACCTCGCCCCATACATCCAGCTGCAGTTGGGGTGCGGCGGCGTTTCCAATCCTGACCGGTTTGGAACCTTCGAACCCTGCAAGCCACGGCAGTTCCGTTTCCGGGAGGCGGCGGGTGCCGTCGATGCCGTACATGATCTGCAGGTCGGCGGGGTCGCCCGCGACGGCGCGCAGCAGCCATTCCCGCCACGCCGCCGCTTCCTCGGTGTAGCCTCCGGCAAGCAGCGACTGCAGCGTCAGGGTCGCGTCGCGGAGCCAGCAGAACCGGTAATCCCAGTTCCTGGATCCACTGGGGTCTTCCGGCAGGGAAGTTGTGGGAGCTGCGACGATGCCACCCGTGGGGGAGTAGATAAGCCCCTTGAGGGTGATCAACGAACGTTCAACCGCATCCTTGTACTTTCCCTCCATCCGGCTGCGGCCAATCCAGTTCAGCCAGAAGTTCTCCGTTGTTTCCAGCGCCTTGTCCGGGTCGGTTTCCGGCGGGGCAGGCTTGCTGCTGGGCACCCACCGCAGCACGAAAGGCACTTTTTCACCCGCCTGCACTGTGAAGTCACTGACCGTGCGCATGTCCCGGCCCTTGAGCGGGGCGGGGGTGGTGAGGTAGGCGGCGTCCGGGCCTGCGATGGCGGTCAGGCGATGGTCTTTGCGCCTCACCCAGGGAACGATGTGGCCGTAATCGAAGCGCAGGCATAATTCCCCGTACATCTGCACGCTGCCGCGAAGGCCCTCGACAATACGCACCACGTCGGCGCCGTCGTCGCGGACAGGCATGAAGTCCGTGACCCTGACGCTTCCTTGGAAAGTTTCCCACTCGGTTTCAAGGATGAGCGTTCCCGGGCGGTACCAGCGGCGGGTGCACCTTCCTTCCCCGGCGGGTGCCAGCAGCCAGCGCCCCGCGGCAGGGGTATCCAGCAGGGCAGCGAAGCAGGCCGGGGAGTCAAAGTTCGGCAGGCACATCCAGTCGATCGAGCCGCTGGTACTGATGAGGGCAGCCGTGTGCAAGTCCCCCAGGAGCGCGTAATCACTGATATCCGACATGGGTGCCCTCCTTGGCCGTACCGGTAAATGATTGAGCCGGCAGGGGCCCAAGCAGGCGACTGGGCCGCCGGGCAGCCCGGATTGCCACGAGCGCCACCATTGCCAGCCCTATGGCAACCAGGACGATACGGCTCCCACCTGTGGTCCGGGATACGGTGACGCGGTGGCCGGCGGTGCCGGGGTGGGTGATTTCGTTGGCTGGCACTTCCCATTCAGCCGGGGGAGGGAAGGTTCCGGTCGGGAGTTTCTCCTGGCGCAGCTGCCGACGGAAGGCGAGGCGCTTCCGGACGTTCTTGTTAGGGGCCGGCATGGCATCGTCTGCCGCGATTGCTGCCGGGAAGTCGATGATGTAAGGCTCGCCGTAGAAGGCCGAGGAGGCTACCGACTCCAGCCAGGTGCCCGGGGGTGCCTCGACGCCACGGGCTGCGAAGGCAAAGCGCAGGCTTTCCTGAATCTCGTCCAGGCTTTTGCCCTGCGCGTCCTTGGTGACGTCGAAGATGGCCAGCTGGAGCTGCAGTTTGGCATCTGCGCCAGGGTCGGTGGCACTGGGGTCCTGGCCTGTAGGGTCTGGGTTCAGCGGCTCGGGGTTGGCGCGGCCAGCCTTGCCGGGATTGCTACTCATTGGGGTCCTTTCGGTCGTGTTTCAGCCGCCTACCTGGTCGACAGTGAAGGCAGCCAGGAATCCGGCGGCGGCGATGAGGCCGGTGAGCAGGTGGTGTTCTTCGAAGGCTTCGGGGATCATCGTGTCGGCGAGCATGGCCAGGATGGCTCCTGCTGCTACCGCAGTGATGAAGGCGACGACTTCGGCAGGGGCGTCCTGCAGGACCAGGAACCCGACCAGCGCCGCAATCCCTGAGAGCACGGCGATGCCCACCCAGACTCCGAAGACGTATTTGGCGCTGCGGCCGGCTTTCTTCATGCCGGCCGTGCTGGAGAGGCCTTCGGGGACGTTGGAGATGAAGACGGCGGCCAGCATGGCCGGGCTGACTGCACCGGCGGTCACCAGTCCGACGCCGAGGACCACCGATTCCGGGATACCGTCCAGCAGCGCCCCGACGGCGATGGCGGTCCCGCTACCTGGCTTTTGCTGCTCCGACGGCTGTTTCCCACCCGAGCGTTTGCGGTGCTCGGCGCCTTTGCGGGCCAGCAGGGCGTTGGCGGCAACGTAAACGACGGCGCCGGTGGCGAAGCCCACGATCGTGGGCCAGAGACCACCGCCGTTGACTGCTTCTTCCACCAGCTCGAAGGCGAGGGCTGAGATCAGCACGCCCGCGCCGAAGGACATCACGGAGGACACTACTTTGGACGGAATCTTCCATTTCCATGCCATGGCGCAGCCGACCACCAGAGCCCCGCCGGCGATGGTGCCCCACATCCAGGCCAGCAACCATGCCGGCATTACGAGGCACCGGCCAGAAGGCAGTGCTGCTGTTCACGGTTCGGGTTATTCACGGGGACGAGTCCTTTCCTGTTGGTCAAACATGTCAGCGGACCCGGTATTCGTCGGCCTCAGTTATGCGCAGAGACAGCCCGTTGCCGGGCCCGTCGCCAGGTTGCAGGACTCCGCCGCCGGGGTCGAGCGTTCCGTCAAAGAAGAGGTTCTCGATCCGGACGTGGTCGTGGAACCATTCCAAGTGGCGGAAGTTGGGAGTGGCGGCGGCGACGGCGGCGCTCAGGTGGGGCGCGCAGTGGCCGGAGACTTCCAGGCCGTGGGCAGCAGCGACGGCGGCGATGCGCAGCCACTCGGTGATGCCGCCGCACCTGCTGACGTCCGCTTGCAGGCAGTCGATGGCATCCGCGGCGCACAGGCGTTGGAAGTAGGGGAGACCGGTCCCGTATTCGCCGGCTGCCACGTCCGCGTCCCCCGCGTCCCGCACCACCCGGAGCCCGGCCAGGTGGTCGCTTGAGACGGGCTCCTCGAACCACGTCACGTTCTCCGCTGCAACCTCGCGCATGACGCGGACAGCCTGTTTGTCGGTATAGGCGCCGTTGGCATCGACAAACAGTTCCACGTCAGGGCCGACGGCGGCACGCGCCTGGCGGATGCGCTCCAGGTCCCGGGGAACGTTGCTTCCGTTGTCCTGGCCAATCTTGATCTTCACGCGCGGGATGCGTTGGCCGTGGGCCCAGCCTTCCAGCTGGGTGCGCAGCTGCTTTTCCGAATAGGTGGTGAACCCGCCGCTGCCGTAGACCGCCACGCTGTCCCTGACCGAGCCGAGGAGTTTGTGCAGCGGCAGGTCCAGGAGGCGGGCCTTCAGGTCCCAGAGGGCACAGTCGACGGCGGAGACGGCGTAGGATGCCAGCCCCGTGCTGCCGGGGTTGCGCACCGTCCGGGCCATCGCCGCCGCAGCGGCCGGCACGTCCAGGGCGTCAACGCCGTGCACGGCTGGGCCGAGGAGCGCTTCCACCAGGTCCGCTGTGGCGGCCGGTGCGTACGTCCATCCCAGGCCCGTCTTCCCGCCCGCCGCGGCCTGCACCAGCACCATCGTGGTGGAGTCCCAGCTGAAGGTGCCATCCGCTTCCGGCGCATCCGTGGGAACTGTGTACACCGCGGCATTGAGGGCCGTGACGGGGGCCTCCCCGGATCCCACCCTTCAGCCCTCCTTGTGCGGCAGGAATTCCTGGATCTTGGTCTTGACGCCCTCCTTCACCACGCCCCAGGCACTGTCATCACCCTTGACCATGGCCTCGGCAGTCTTCCGCGCCTGTTCAAGGGTGGCGTGTGGTGGAATGGGCGGAATGTCGGGGTCGGTGCGGACGTCCAGGAGTGTGGGCCTGTCCGCGGCGAGGGCTTTCTCCCAGGCCGGTCCGACGTCGTCGGGATTGTCCACGTGGATACCCTGCAAGCCCAGGCTTTCGGCGAACCCGGCGTAGTCCACGTCCGGGAGCGCCTGGGATTCGCGGAAGGCGGGCACCCCGCCCATGGCCCGCATTTCCCAGGTGACCTGGTTGAGGTCGTTGTTGTGCAGGACTGCCACCACCAGGCGGGGATCATCCCATTCGTGCCAGTAGTGCTTGATGGTGATCAGCTCGGCGAGCCCGTTCATTTGCATGGCCCCGTCACCGGCGAAGGCGATCGCCGGCTGGCCGGGGTGGGCGAACTTGGCGCCGATAGCGTAGGGAACACCGGGCCCCATGGTGGCCAGGTTGCCCGACAAGGAGCCCCGGACCTCTCCCCGGAACTTCAGCTGCCGGGCGTACCAGTTGGCTGAAGAGCCGGAATCGGCGCTGAGCATTGCGTTGGCCGGAAGACGTGTGGAGAGCTCGGCGAACAGCCGCATGGGATTGACGGGATCGGCGCTGACCATGGCCTCATCGTGCATGGTTTCCCACCAACGGCTGATGGACGATTCCAGGTTTTCCTGCCAGGACCGGTCCTTCTTTCTGTCCAGGTGTGGGATCAGGGCCCGCAATGCGGTGCCGGCGTCGGCCACGATGTTGAACTCATTGGTGTAGCGCAGCCCGATCATTTTCGGGTCCACGTCGATCTGCACACCACGGGCCTGGCCGGGTTCGGGCAGGAACTGGGTATAGGGAAAACTGGAGCCCACCGTCAGCAGGGTGTCGCAGTCGCGCATCATCTCGTAACTGGGCCTTGTTCCCAGCAGGCCGATGGAACCGGTGACGTAGGGCAGGTCGTCGGGCAGCGAATCCTTGCCCAGGAGCGCCTTCGCCACTCCCGCGCCCAGCAGCTCTGCCACTTCCCGGACCTCGGCCGCTGCGCCCCGCGCACCCTGGCCAATGAGGATGGCCACCTTGGAGCCTTCATTCAGGAGCTGGGCGGCACCGCGGATCGACTCACTGTCCGGCTGGATATCCGGCCAGCGGATTCCCACGCTGGAGGGGACCATCTTGAATTCGTGCGTGGGTGCCGCGTATTCGAGCTCCTGGACGTCGGAGGGGATGATGACGGCAGTAGGAGCCCGCTGCGCCTCCGCGATCCGGATGGCGCGGTCGATGACGTTGGGCAGCTGCTCTGGAACCGTAACCATCTGGACGTAGTCCGAGGCGACGTCCTTGAACAGGGTCAGCAGGTCGACTTCCTGCTGGTAGGACCCTCCCATGGCGCTGCGTGCTGTCTGGCCGACGATGGCCACCACGGGAACATGGTCCAGCTTGGCGTCGTACAGCCCGTTGAGGAGGTGGATTGCGCCGGGGCCGGACGTGGCCATGCAGATGGCGGGGCGCCCGTCGAACTTCGCGTAGCCCACGGCTTCGAACGCGGCCATCTCCTCGTGCCGGGCCTGGATGAATTTCGGCTGGTTGCCCGCCTTACCAAACGCGGCCAGGATGCCGTTGATGCCGTCTCCGGGGAAACCGAAAACCTTGTCCACACCCCACTCGCCCAGCCGGGAGAGCAGGTAGTCAGCCACTGTAGTTGCCATGATCAGTCTTCCTTCATGCTCATCGTGACGCCCCTGCGGGCGCCTTGGACCAGGACGCCGGCCGCGCGGGCCGCCAGCGCCATGATGGTCAGGGCAGGGTTCGCGCTTCCCTGCGTGGGCAGGACGCTGCCGTCAGTCACCAGCAGGTTTGGTACTGCAAAGCTCCGCAGGTTCCGGTCCACCACTCCTTCCTGCTCGACGGCGGCCATGCGGGCACCGCCCACCAAATGCGCATAGCGGTTGATGGTGATGACCTCCTCCGCTCCCGCCGCCGTGAGGATCCGCTCCATGACCTGCTGCGCTGCAGACATCAGCTGCCGGTCGTTGTCGCACTGGCTGTAGCTGAAGGAAGCGATGGGGATGCCGTTGCGGTCCGTTTCATCCGCGAGGGTCACCCTGTTCCCTTCAAGGGGCAGGAATTCGCAGAGTGCACCCAGGCACGCCCAGTGCGGATAGTCGCTCATGTACCGGCGGAGAGCCGCGCCCCAGTGTCCCTGGGCGGCGACATGCTCCGCCCAAGTGATGGGAAGCGGCGAAACGCACTGGATGGAGAAGCCTCGTTTGTAGGGCTTTGCCGGGTCTGTTTCGTAGAAGTCCTCCGTGCTGACCTCCGGGGGCGGGGCCTTCCACATCCGTACCTCCGCCTGGAACCGTCCAGCGGTCTGGGGTGCCCCCTGCACCATCAGGTACCGGCCCACCTGGTCGAAGTCGTTGCACATCCCGTGCGGGAAGCGCGCCGACGTGGAGTTCAGCAACAGCCGGGGCGTTTCGATCGAATAGCCTGCCACGGCCACCAGGCGGGCGCGCTGGAACCTGCGGACGCCGCCGTGGACGTACTCGACGCCGGTTGCCAGGCCGGTGCGTTCGTCCAGCACGATCCTGGTGGCCATGGAGTCGGGCCGGATTTCGGCGCCATGCGCCAGGGCGTCGGGGACGTGCGTGATCAGCGGTGAAGCCTTGGCGTTGACCTTGCAGCCTTGGAGGCAGAAGCCCCGGTAAATGCAGTGCGGACGGTTGCCGAACCGGCCATTCGCGATGGCCACCGGCCCCACCTTTGCCGTGACGCCGCAGGCGTTTGCGCCCCTCAGGAACAGCTCGCCGTTGCCGGAGACCGGGTGCGGCCGGTGGGGGTAGCTGTGGGGATCACCCCATGGCCAGTGTTCGCCGGAAACGGGTAGTTCGGCTTCGATGTCCTCGTAGTAAGGCCGCAGTTCACCGTACTCCAGCGGCCAGTCCGCGCCCACTCCGTCAGCGCTGAGGGTATGGAAATCGCTGGGATGGAAACGCGGCGTGTAGCCAGCGAAATGGACCATCGATCCGCCCACGCCCCGGCCGGAATTGTTCGACCCCAGCGGGACGGGGTCGCTGCCGCCGATGACCCGGGGTTCGGTCCAGTACAGGTGGTGGGAGCCGGCCTCATCGCTGACCCAGTCCTGCTCGGGCTCCCAGAACGGACCGGCCTCCAGGCCCACTGCCCGCCAACCGGCCCGCGCGAGGCGCTGTAGGAGCGTGGCTCCTCCCGCACCGCAGCCCACAATCACGACGTCCACCTCGTCGTCGTCGCGGTACCGGCGCATGTTTCCCCTGAGCCGCAGGTTGCTGCCGGGGCCCTTGGGCAGCAGCCAGGCGGATTCGTTGCGTTCGCGCAGGTTGCTCATCTGTCAGCCCCATGCGTGGGATCCGCTTCCGGCCGTACATCGCGCACTTCAAATGGTTCCAGCCGGTCCACGCCGAGGTTCTTGTAGCCACGCGGGTAGGCCGGCCCGCCGAAGCCGATTTCGTCCCAGGCCAGGGGATGGGAGTAGAACGCGGTGCAGGCATAACGTGTCCAGAGGCTCCACACTCGGTCCGCCGGCAGCCCACGCCATAGGTCCCGGTCCAGGTCGCAGATGTCCTGCAGCAGCCTCGCTTGGCCGTCCAAACTGAGCAGGGCGAAGCTGCAGCCCTCCCGGGACATGGCCTCCTGGTCCAGTGCGGCCAGGGAGGCTCGCCAGGCCTCGCCGTCCCGCGGCATGTTGTCGTAGTGCCAGCCGTCGGTCTCCTCCTCCGCCAGGCGGGCGTCCACCATGTTCACCACCGGCACCCGCGGTTCCGCCTGCTGGTCCAGCAGCTGGTCAAAAAGGGCCCGCGCCGCCGCCTCCTCCTCCGGGGTGAAGAAGCGGACGTCCGGGGGCATGCCCATCCGCGACTGCACGACGGCGGCCGTCGCCGGGTCCCAGTGCCGCGCCTGGGCGAGGGTGCTGAAGCCAGGGTAGCGTCCGCCGCCGTCGTCCCTCTGCAGAGGGAGCCCGGTCACGGTTCCCTCCTCAGGACCGAGGCCAGCAAACCCATGCCGCCCACCAGGGTGACCAGCAGAGGTGCGAAGAGTGGCGGGCCCATCTCCAGGTTGTAGCGCAGGTTGGACAGGCCGCCGGGCTTTTGCCGGATACCCTGCAGGTGCAGCCAGGTGCCCTGGAGCCCGTTGGCGACAATGGCGGCGCTGGCCAGCGGAAGCGCCGTCTTGGCCATGCGGCGGCTGAAGACCCCGGCGACTCCTGCCGCGGCGCCCAACGGACCAAGGGCAACGGGAGCCCACATCCATTTGTTGCCGAAGCTTGCCTTGTCGTGCTCCAGGAAGATCTCCGCCGCGGTGACCAGGGCACCGGCCGCCGTCAGGGCCGAAAGGGACCGCTCAAACCGGCCAGTCTGCACGTTCCTGATCAGCCGGTCGATCCCGTGCACTGTGACGGCCACGGTAGCTTGTGCGTGTTCTGTTCTCACGATTCTCCTAACCTGGACTGCAGGTCCGTACCGGTCCTGTGGAACCTTCAAACTTTGCGGGAAAGCAACTATCGGAGGAAACTGGTGCCCATGGATGCAGCTGGTGGACCTGAATCAGTCCAGGAACCTTCGACCCGGGAAGTTGAGGCGGTGATGCGTGCCGCCGATACTCTCCTGGGGGTCGTTGCCCGCTCTGTTGCCGAGGTGGAGGACGTGGTGAATACTCCGCAGCTGCGGGTCCTGGTCCTGATCCACACCCGCGGGCCGCAAAACCTGGGCGGTGTCGCCGCCGAACTGGGTGTGCATGCCTCCAATGCCACGCGCATCTGCGACCGACTGGTGGCTGCGGGCCTGCTGGAGCGGCGGGAGGACCCGGCAGACCGGCGATACGTCCGGCTCGAGCTGACGGCGAAAGGACATGCCTTGGTTGATTCGGTGCTGGACCATCGGCGGCAGGCGATTGGAGAGGTCATTTCGAGGATGCCATCGGGCCGGCGCCCGGCGCTGGCTGCGGCGCTGGAGGCCTTTGCGGCCGCCGCCGGCGGCCAGGGCACTTCCGATGGCCGATTTACATTGGGAGCCCGGGAACTGAAGTGACCGGATCCTGACGCCGCGGAAGCCATGTTTTCATTGAACTCCAATACTTGCGCTTGCGCAATGGTTGACGTTCCGCTCGTAAGGCTTTTCCTTGCGGTCTTTCCTTAGAGCGGCCCGATGCCCCACTGGGCGGTGTGGGATTGGCCGGGTTCAAGGGTGATCAGCCCCTCGCCGGAGTTGAAGGCGTCGGGTGCGCACGTCATGGGTTCGACCCCCAGTCCGCTGCGCCGGCGGTCCGGCTGGGGGAGGGTGTCGCCGGTGAAGATTTCCAGGTACGGATAGGTCTCGTCCACCCACAGCTCAAGCCCTCCGGTGCGATCCGGCGGGAGGAGTTTCACCCGAGCCAGCCCGTCAGCATCGCGAAGTAGATCCGTGTAGGCAACATCGATGTGCCGCCCTCCCAGTTGCTGTAGTTGGATGAGGTCGTACTCGGTGCCGTCCACACGTTCATGCCCGGTGGGGATGCCCTGCGGATCCACTGGCAGGAAGGTATGCCCGGGCACTTGCACCAGGCCCGCGTCAATAGCGCCGGGGCGGCCCACTCCGGTGCTGAGATAAGGGTGCGCTCCTGTGCCAAAGGGGCATGGCTCTGTGCTGCGGTTCACGGCCGTGGTGCGGACAGTCAATCCGTCATGGCCAAGCTGGTAGTCCAATTGGCAGTCGAGCACCCAGGGCCAGCCTTGGCAGGCGTGCAGGGTGTAGGTGAACGAGATGGAGTCCGCGGTATGGCGCTGGACAGACCAGTTCCGCCACCGCGTCAGCCCGTGGATTGCACCGCCCTTGTCCGGCTCGCTGAGGTCGAGCTGGAGGTGCCTGCCTTCCCACTCGTAGCGGCCACCTTTGATCCGGTTGGGCCAGGGGATCAATGACTGTCCCCGCGCGCCTGTGCACATGTCCTCCTTCCCGTATCCGTCGAGCAGGTCCCGGCCGTTCTGGCGGTAGATGCGCAATGCAGCGCCCACTTCGGTCAGTGTGGCGCTTTGCCGATCGAAGGCTATGTCGTATTGCCGCCCCGATGGAAACAGGTGGTCGGCGTCTGCTCCTTGAGGGCCGCCTTCCCGGTTCATGACCGTTCGTTCCCCTCGTCGGCTCCCGCCTCCAGGTCTAGGACCACCTTGACGTCGTCGGGCTGGTGCTTGAAGGCCTCCGCGAAGCTTTCCAACGGTAGCCGGCGGCTGATGAGGCGGCGCAGCCACTCAGGGTCTGCCTTGGCCAGGGCCTCCGCACCGGCGTCGTAGTGCCGTCGGTTCGCGTTGACGCTGCCAAAGACCACGCCGTTCATCAGCACCTCCTCGCGGTTGAGCGCGCCCACGTCCACCCTTGTTTGTTTGCCTGTTGCGGAAACGCCCGTCAGGCAGGTGATGGCGTCCTGGGCCCGGCATGTGAGTGCGTCCAGGACCACGGGGGTGACGCCGGTGCATTCAACAAGCACGTTGGGTTTGATGCCTGAATCCGGCAGGGGCTCGCTGTGGTAGGTGGCCCCCAGGTCGCGGACGAGCTGTGGCTTGGGACCGTCTGTGACGATGTCAAAAACGTGCACGTCCAGGCCTTGCTGGACTCCCAGCAGCGCCGCCAGCAGCCCAACGGGCCCGGCGCCGGTGACGACGGCGGTGTGGGGGTCGAAAAATGCCCGCTGGCCGATTCGGTTGACTTGTTCCCACGCCTTGGCAACGATGGTGGTGGGTTCCAGCAGGACGCCTACATCCTGCAGACGTGAGTCCAGTTTCACCATCGCGTCGGCATCTGCCCGCCACCGATCCCGCGCGAAGCCATCCAGGCCCTTGATTCCGTGCTCGGTGTACTTGCCGTTGAGGCACATGTCCCACTCCCCGCCGGCGCAGGCCTTGCAAGGCTCAGGGTCGGGCCTGCGGACGATTCCCACCACCAAGTCGCCTTTGGCCAAGCCGGAATCCGGGGGAGCGTCGATCACCCGGCCGAGGTTCTCGTGGCCCAGCACCAGGTAGTCCTGGCCCGGAGGTGCTTCCCCGTAGTCGGCGGCGATGATCTCGCTGTCGGTTCCGCACAGGCCCACGGCCAGGGACTCCACCAATACTCGGCCTTCGCCGGTCCCGGGGTCTGGAACCTCCCGCAGGTGCAATGAGTCCTTTTTTCCAGGTGTAACGGCCAACGCACGCATCATGCCTCCCTTTAGCCATGGATACCTTTGGCCAGTGTCCCGCGTTATTTGCGTAACCGCAACGGTCTGCGCGTCCGGGGACGACCGTCGGGCACCCCCAGCTGAGGATGCCACCACCTGCTCCGCCTGGTTACCCTCTGGGTCAGATGCGTGGCCCACCCGGAGGCGAACGGCCCTGGTAGCGCCTATGGTGCAGCGCTAAATTGGTTCGGCGTAGAGGAAGCGTGTCCGGGAGCTCGAGCGCGTCCCAGTGGCCCTCCCGGCTATGTGCCCGCAAACAACTTCAGCACCAGGGATTCAAGCCGCGTCTGGCATCGGTGGGCCCCCCGGCTTCGGCTTCTCGGCGGAAGGCAGGCCGCAAAGGGTCCTCATGGGTAGGAGGTTTCAATGAACGTCATCGTCGCCTTTGTCAGGCGGCATCAAGTACTGAGCTATTACATTCTTACGTTCGCCATCTCGTGGAGTCTTTTCCTGATTGTGGGAGGGCCCGGCTATTTTGCGCGGGCCTTCTGGCAAACCGACCCCCGGTTCCTTCCAGCCGTCCTGGCCATGCTCACGGGGCCTGCCACCGCAGGGCTCCTGCTGACCGGCCTCCTCACCGGAAAGGCGGGCCTCCGTGAGATCGGATCCCGGTTGGCTAAGTGGCGGGTGGCAGGCCGCTGGTACACCATCGCCCTCCTTACCGCACCCGTCCTGACGGCTGTGGTCCTCTCCGTCCTGTCGATCGCTTCTCCCATATTCCTGCCGCCGATCCTCACGGCCGAGGACAAGATCGCTCTCCTTCTGCCCGTCCTTGGAGTAGGCGTCTCAGTCTTGCTCGAAGAAGTTGGCTGGACAGGATTTGCCATCCCGCGGCTGCGGCTACGCCACGGTGTCCTGGCCACAGGGCTTATCGTGGGTGCACTTTGGGGGCCCTGGCATTTGTTCCAGATCCTCTGGACCGCCGGGACTTCGAACGGGGAAGTTCCGGTCGCGCTCTATGTGCCGCTCTACTTCCTCTGCTCCGTCGCATCGTTGACGGCCTACCGGGTGCTGATGGTATGGGTCTACGACAGGACAAGGAGCCTGCTCGTGGCAACTCTGATGCATGCAAGCTACGCAGCCAGCACACTCCCTATCCTCTCGCCGTCCCTGAGTGGGACATCCTTCTTGATCCACGCCTCGCTGCTCAGCGCCGCACTCTGGATCGGAGTCGCAGTGGTCGCTCTGACCGACCACGAACACCTCACCTGGCATCAGCTGGGACTGCATCCCGCGTGAAAAAGCTCTGGCATTGTTCTCGCCCCGGTAGTCTCCAGGGATGGAATCCTGGCACCGGAACCGGCTCAGCGCCGGACAGGCTGGCTTTGTGGAGAGCCGGTTTCCCGGCGTTCGCCTCCTGAATGATCTTTCGTGGAATCTCGTAGATACCACCGTGCTGGAGGTGGAGCACGGTGAGCGCAGATACGTGGTCAAGGCTGCGGGACCGGCCAACCGTCACATCGGCCGTGAGATAGCGGCCCACGGGTCCTTCACCGGCATCTGGGCCTCCAAGGACAGGGCACCCAGCTTAGTAACTGCCAGCCGAGGGCTGAACCTCTTGGTGACGGAATACCTGGACGGTTCCCCGGTCGAAGGACGAGCCGCTGAATATGACGCAGACACCTACCTGCAGGCCGGCCAGTTACTGCGTGCCTTCCACGCCCAAGCGGTACGGGTGGACCCGCAGTATGAAGATGCAGCCACCGCCAAAGCCATGGCCTGGCTGGACAAGCCCCAGCAGATGGACAAAGCCGCCGCAGAAAAAGCGCGGAACATCCTCGCCTCCTACCGGCCGGAACCGGTCAGGGCCGTCCCGACCCACGGCGACTGGCAACCGCGCAACTGGCTCATGAACGGGACCGAGCTCAGGATCATCGACTTCGGACGGTTCGAGTTCAGGCCCGCACTCAGCGATTTCTGCCGCTTGGCCGCGCAGCAATGGCGATCGGGCCCTGAACTGGAGGAGGCCTTCTTCAAGGGGTACGGTTTCGACCCTCGAGAGAGCAGGCTTTGGAACATAACCCAGCTTCGCGAAGCTGTCTCCACCGCTGCCTGGGCGTTCCAGGTTGGTGACCGTGAGTTCGAGGAACAAGGTCACCACATGCTCCGGGATGCCCTCGCTAACTACTGACCGGGCTTGCGATTGGGGCTGGTTTTGGGCCTTCAACTCAACTTAGCCACCAGCTCTGCCAAGCTCTGAAGCGAACCACTTCGTCCAGTGCCTTTCCTGCCGGGCGGAGTTGAGTTGCTCGATTTCAAACCAGGAACGCTGGTTAAGATGCCCAAGGAAGCCAGGGGGTATCCCTAAGCTGTGAGCATGGGGCAGCAGGCCGAGGTGGTACTTGTGCACGGATTGTGGCACCAGCCCGCCCACTTTGACCGGCTCGCGGAGGCCCTAAGGGAGCAGGCTGTTACTGTCCATGTTCCCCGTCTGCATCGGGGCTCGCTGGCCGCGGATACTGCGGGGGTGCAGGAGGTGGTGGACGCGTGCCACGTCCCGCCCGTCGCCGTCGGTCACTCCTACGGGGGATCAGTCATCAGCGGCCTGCAACGAATTTCGCGACTCGTGTACGTCGCGGCGTTCGTGCCCGCGGCGGGTGAGAGCGGGGCCTCACTGGGCGGTCGCGGCGCTGCAATCAACAGCGCACTGCAGCACAACGACGATGGAAGCACCAGCATTCAGCCAGGGCTCGCCCGGGAAGCCCTTTATGCCGACTGCACTGACGCCGACAGCGCCTGGGCAACGGCGCTGCTGGTACCGCAGCAACCGGGCCACGGCCGCGGAATACCCGAGCGCATTGCGTGGCAAAGCGTTAAGAGCACCTACGTTCTCTGCGAGGGTGACAAAGCACTGGATCCCGCGCTTCAGGAGCGCATGGCGGGAAGGTGCACCACGTCTGTCACCATCAAGGCGGGCCACTCACCTTTCATCAGCCGTCCCGCAGATCTCGCCACGGTGATCATGAGCGTCTGAAGTCCACCTCAAGAGCAATATTTTCCTGGACTTGCTGCCTGACCGAAGATCGCCGAGGTTAGACGTTGCCAAAAATGCTTCGCACGGGACACGCCCAGCCGTGTCCTGTTACTTCGGCCGTGGTCAGGGGTAAGCTCCAGAAATGGCACCGCGAAGTTTTCTTCAATGGCCGGTCGTCCGTCAGCTGAGCACGGGCGACCTGTTCGGCCGTGGCCCAGCGGTCACATCGGCCAAGACCAAGGCAATAGCTCCCCGCACGGCCACTGCCGACCGTGTGGTGCAGAGCGTGTGCCCCTACTGCGCCGTTGGCTGTGGGCAACGCGTCTACGTCAAGGACGAAAAGGTAGTCCAGATCGAAGGCGATCCGGATTCACCCATCTCACGTGGCCGGCTGTGCCCCAAAGGCTCTGCCAGCGAGCAGTTGGTCAATTCGCCGGGCCGGCAGACCAAAGTGCTTTATCGTGCGCCGCGTTCCACCGAGTGGGAACACCTGGACCTGGAGAAGGCCCTTGACATGGTGGCGGACCGGTTTATCGAGACCCGCCGCAGGACCTGGCAACAGGAAGACGATCAAGGCCGGCTGCTGCGCCGCACCATGGGCATCGCTTCACTGGGTGGCGCAACCCTGGACAACGAAGAGAACTACCTCATCAAGAAGCTCTTCACAGCAGCAGGGGCGGTGCAGACCGAGAACCAGGCCCGCATATGACACTCCGCGACGGTTCCCAGTTTGGGAGCCTCTTTTGGACGCGGTGGTGCAACGCAATCACTGCAGGACATGGCCAACGCCGACTGCATCGTCATCCAGGGGTCCAACATGGCCGAGTGCCACCCTGTGGGCTATCAGTGGGTGGCGGAGGCGAAGGCGCGCGGTGCGAAGGTCATCCACGTCGATCCCCGCTTCACCCGCACGTCAGCGGTCTCGGATAAGCACATACCTATTCGGGCCGGCTCGGACGTCGTGCTTCTCGGCGCACTGATCAACTACGTCATCAGCAACGATCTCTGGTTCAAGGAGTACGTCAGCGCGTATACCAACGCTGCCACCTTGGTCCACGACGATTACCGCGATGCCGAGGATCTGGGCGGGCTGTTCTCCGGCTTCGATCCCGAGAAGGGTGCTTACGACACGTCCTCATGGGCATACGCGGAACGCGGGGACGGCGCCATTGATGAGCCCGGCCCCGGATCGGAACACGGTGCCGATGCCAGGGACCGCGCTGCCGGACATGCTTTCGGCAGCGGTGGTCCGCCCTTGGAGCACGCCGAAGTCCAGCGTGACGATACCCTCCAGAACCCCCGGACCGTTTTCCAGATCGTGAAGCGGCACTACGCCCGTTACACGGCTGAGATGGTCCAGGACATGTGCGGAATCAGCGTGGCCGACTTCGAGTACCTGGCACGCACCATCACGGAGAACTCGGGCCGCGACCGGACCACCTGTTTCGCCTATGCTGTGGGCTGGACCCAGCACTCGCTGGGAACGCAGTTCATCCGGGCTGCCGCCATCCTGCAGCTCCTGCTCGGAAACGTGGGACGCCCGGGAAGCGGAATCATGGCCCTCCGCGGACATGCCAGCATCCAGGGCTCCACGGACATCCCCACCCTGTTCAACCTGCTGCCCGGGTACCTGCCGATGCCCAGCGCAGGCCGCCACGACACGCTCGAGGACTACCTGTCCGTCATCGGGTCGAAGCAGCAAAAAGGTTACTGGGCCAATGCAGATGCCTACACCATCAGCCTTCTGAAGGCATGGTGGGGCGACGCCGCCACAGCGGACAACGACTGGGCTTATGACTACATTCCGAGGCTGTCCGGCGCCCACGGAACATACGAGACCGTAATGGGCATGCTTGAGGACGAAGTGGAAGGCTACTTCATCCTTGGACAGAACCCTGCTGTGGGTTCAGCCCACGGCCGGATGCAGCGGATGGGCATGTCCCACTTGAAGTGGCTTGTGGTGCGGGATCTGAATCTCATCGAGTCCGCTACCTGGTGGAAAGACGGTCCGGAGATCGAATCGGGGGAGCTGCGCACCGAAGACATCGAGACAGAGGTGTTCTTCATGCCGGCGGCGACCCACGTGGAGAAAGCCGGCTCGTTCACCCAGACCCAAAGGCTGCTGCAGTGGCGCCACCAGGCGGTTGCACCGCCAGGGGAGTGCCAAAGCGAACTGCAGTTCTTCTTTGAACTGGGTAAGCGGATCCGCGAGAAGCTGGCCGATTCCAAGGACGAACGCGACCGACCGCTGCTCGACCTGACATGGGACTACCCCACGGACGAGCACGGCGATCCCGATGCGGAAGCGGTCCTTGCCGAGATCAACGGCCGCCACCTGGCAGGTCCTGACGCCGGGAAGCCCCTGTCCTCCTACACGGAGATGCAGGCTGACGGATCCACGTCTGGCGGCTGCTGGATCTACACCGGTGTTTACGCTGACGGCTTCAACCATGCCGCCAACCGCAAGCCGGGCCAGGAACAGGGGCCGACGGCGTCGGAATGGGGCTGGGCTTGGCCTGCCAACCGCCGGATCCTCTACAACCGCGCCTCGGCCGACCCGGACGGTAAGCCGTGGAGCGAGCGGAAGAAGTACATCTGGTGGGACCAGGAGCAGGGTAAATGGGTCGGAGACGACGTGCCTGACTTCCCGGTTGACCTTGCCCCGGGCAGCCACCCGGACCCCTCTGTCGGTGGTCCGGCCGCCCTCAGCGGTGATGATCCCTTCATCATGCAGGCTGACGGCAAGGGCTGGCTGTTTGCGCCGAAGGGCCTCATGGACGGACCCCTGCCCACGCACTACGAGGCGCAGGAATCACCGGTGGCCAATGCGCTGTACCCGCAGCAGCAGAACCCTGCGCGGCTGGTGTTCCCACGCAAGGACAATCTGAGTGCGCCAAGCGCGGGGACCAGTGGCTCCGACGTCTACCCGTATGTCTTCACCACGTACCGGTTGACCGAGCACCATACAGCGGGCGGAATGAGCCGCTGGCTTCCGTACCTGTCCGAGCTGCAACCGGAGATGTTCTGCGAAGTCTCACCTCAGCTGGCGGCGGAGCGGGGTCTCGAACCTTACGGGTGGGCCACGATTATCTCGGCCCGCTCCGCCATCGAGGCAAAGGTCTTGGTTACTGACCGCATGGCGCCGCTCAAGGTCGGTGGCCACACCGTGCACCAGATCGGGCTGCCGTACCACTGGGGCGTCGGCAGCAATGCCGTCGTCAGCGGCGACGCCGCAAACGATTTGCTGGGTGTGACCCTTGATCCCAACGTCCAGATCCAGGAATCCAAGGTTGCCTCGTGCGACATCCGGCCGGGCCGCAGGCCCCGCGGGGAGGAACTGCTTGCCTTGGTTGCTGAATATCAGGAACGGGCCGGAGTGACCACCGAGACCGGCAACCGCGCCGTCACCAATCCCGCGGCGGAAGGCATCCAACCCCGCCCGGGTGAAAAGGGCAGCGCCGACGGTGGGGAGAACTGATGAGTCTGCTCCCCACCGTGTCAGCCCAAGCAAACACTGCCCCGTCCGGAACGCTGCCTGCCGGCGGCGTTCCGGACACCAACCCGACGACGGAGGACTAGATGGGCCAGCTGTCCGGACCGACCGACCCCACCGCCGATGCCCACTGGGAGCACAACCATCCGCGCAAGGGGTTCTTCACCGACACCTCGATCTGCATCGGCTGCAAGGCCTGCGAAGTTGCCTGCAAGGAGTGGAACCACAACCCGCAGGACGGAAACCTGGAACTGCTCGGTTCCTCCTACGACAACACCGGATCGCTGGGCGCCAGCACCTGGCGGCACGTCGCCTTCATCGAACAGGGCCAGGAACGCATTGTCGAGGCGCGAGAGTCAGGCCGTGCCCTGGTCAGCCTGGGCATGCCGCGCATCGGGCCGCCGGCCCCGGCAACGGCTGTTACGGATCTTGCGGACGCTGATACTACCCCGCCGGACACCGCAGACTTCCGGTGGCTGATGTCCTCTGATGTCTGCAAGCACTGCACCCACGCCGGCTGCCTCGACGTCTGCCCCACCGGCGCGCTGTTCCGCACAGAGTTCGGCACCGTCGTGGTCCAGGATGACGTCTGCAACGGCTGCGGTACCTGCGTGGCCGGGTGCCCCTTCGGCGTGATCGAGCGCCGCAGCAACGGCACGGTCAAAGTCGCCAGCAGCAGGGAAGAACAGCACGCCAAGCATCCCGACGTCCCCAACGAGGGCATCGCCCAGAAGTGCACGCTGTGCTATGACCGGCTGCTTGACGACCAGACGCCGGCATGCGCCAAGGCATGCCCGACGACGTCCATCAAGTTCGGCGACCACGACGACATGGTGGAGACGGCCCGGGAACGGGTGGCCACCCTGCATGCGCAGGGCATGACCGAAGCCCGGCTCTACGGGGCGAACGAAAACGACGGCGTCGGCGGAACCGGATCTGTCTTCCTGCTGCTGGATGAACCAGAAGTGTACGGGCTTCCGCCGGACCCCCGGGTGCCCACCGCAGACTTGCCGAAGATGTACCGCCGCGCCGGCATGGCCGTGGCAGGCATGGCTGCGGCCGCTGCGCTGGCCTTCCTGGGAGGACGGGCGTGACCCTCTCAGAGTTCGACAGCTTCCGGCCATCAGAACCTGCCCGACGCCGCCGGCAGGGCGGCAAGCGCGGCACCGGTCGACGCCGGGACAATGGTGACGGCTCACGGGAAATGCCCATGGTTCCGGAGCCTGAGTTCACCTCGTACTACGGGCGTCCCGTCGTGAAGCCGGCGCCTTGGGGCGATGACGTGGCCATCTACCTGTTCCTGGGTGGCGTGGCAGGCGGGTCAGCCCTCCTCGGTCTTGGCGGGCAGCTGACCGGCCGGCCTATCCTTCGCCGCAACGCCCGGCTGGGCGCCTTGGCGGCAGTAAGCGCCGGTGCCGTTGCTCTGGTGAAGGACCTGGGCAGGCCGGAACGTTTCCTGCACATGCTGCGGACCTTTAAGGTGACCTCGCCGATGAGTGTGGGCTCGTGGATCCTTAGCGCCTTCAGCGCGGGCACGGCCGTGACCGCGGTGGCGGAAATCGACCGGATGACCGGCAACCGGCTTCCGCTGGGTCCGTTGCGGAAGGTCCTGCATGCAGTGGAAGGTGCGGCCGGCGTCGAAGCGGCGGTTTTCGCCGGGCCACTGGCGGCGTACACGGCTGTCCTGCTGGGTGATACCGCCACCCCGACATGGAATGCTGCGCACGAGGAACTGCCATTCGTCTTCGTCAGTTCGGCCTGCCTCGCTTCTGCCGGCCTCGCCATGGTCACCACACCCACTCATGAGACAGGACCGGCCCGGAAACTTGCCGTGCTCGGCGTGCTGGGGGATGTCGCTGCCATGAAGGTGATGGAGCGCCGCATGGATCCGGTGGCGGCCGAGCCCCTGCATCAGGGCAAGGCGGGCGCCATGCTGAAGTGGAGCGAGCGGTTGGCGTTGGCCGGCGGCCTTGGAACGCTGCTCGCGGGGCGCAACCGCGTGGTGGCGGCGGCTTCGGGATTGGCGCTGCTGGGCGCTTCGGCCCTGACCCGCTTCGGCGTGTTCGAAGCGGGCCTCGCCTCGGCCAGGAATCCGCGGTACACCATCGAACCGCAGAAGAACCGGCTCGCTGCCCGCCGTGCCGCAGGCGTGACCGGCGACGCGATCACCACTGCCGGTTGAGCGGGCAGCCGCGTCAGCGGACCTCGATGCCCCGCCCTGCAGTGGTGTGGCCGATCACCGGGTAGCCCGGCAGCTCGCCGACCACCAGCAGCCCGCCTGAGGTCTGGGCATCGGCCAGCAGCAGCAGGTCGTTTTCGGTGACGCCGGCAGCGGAGCCCAGGTGCGGCCGCACCCAATCAAGGTTGCGCCGGGTTCCGCCGGAGACGAAACCGTCACGGAGTGCCTCCCGCGCGCCCTCGATCAGTGGTACCGCCTTCAGATCGATCACGGCGCCCACTTCTGAGGCACGGACCATCTTGTAAAGGTGCCCCAGCAGGCCAAAACCCGTCACGTCAGTGGCGGCCCGGACGCCGGCAGCAACCGCGGCGTCGGCTGCGTCCCGGTTGAGGGCCGTCATCGTCTCCACCGCTTCAGCAAACACCTCCCCGGTCTGCTTGTGCCGGTTGTTGAGAAGTCCGACGCCGAGTGGCTTGGTGAGCGTGATCGGCAGCCCGGGCTGGGCGGCGTCGTTGCGGAGCAGGCGGTCGGGGTGGGCGACGCCCGTAACAGCCATGCCGTACTTCGGCTCCGGATCGTCGATGGAGTGCCCACCGAGCACCGGGCACCCCGCCTGGGACGCCACGCTGAGCCCTCCGCGGAGGACTTCCGTCATCAATTCCATCGGCAGGACTCCGCGGGGCCAGCCGACGAGGTTGATCGCCGTGACCGGGCGGCCGCCCATCGCGTAGATGTCCGAGAGGGCATTGGCGGCCGCAATCCGGCCCCAGTCAAACGCGTCGTCAACCACGGGAGTGAAGAAGTCTGCGGTGGTGAGGACGGCCAGATCATCGCGGACCAGGACCGCCGCGGCGTCGTCGCCGCTGTCCAGGCCAACCAGCACCTCTGCGCCCGGTTGGCCGATCAGGCCGCGGACGGCGTCCTCGAGTTCGCCTGGCGGAATCTTGCAGGCGCAGCCTCCGCCGTGGGCATAGTCGGTGAGCCGGAGCAAGCCGGCGGCACCATCATCAAGTTGCTGTACTGACGTCTGAGCCTCATTCACCCGCCTAGCGTACCCCTCCAGTTAACCCTGCTATATTGAGGCGCGGTGGCGTCCGGGTCCTGGTGGGCCCCCCGGTCTTCAAAACCGGTGAGGCTGAGCATCTCGGCCTGGCGGGTTCGATTCCCGTCCGCCACCGCCAAACTACCGGCGTGAATGCCGTGAAAAGAGGAGGGCTGTGGTCCAGGTCGATCCCCGGCGGCTGATTCCCCGCACGAACGACCTGCTGGCGTTGCCCGCCGTCCGCGAGGCCCGGACACGGATGAATGAGCGCGTCGTCCGCGAACTCGTCCGAAAAATCCAGGAGCAGGCCCGCCGCGGTGAGCTGCCTCCCAACCAGGTGCAACCTGCCCTGCTCGCAGCCGTCGCTTCACATAAAGCAACAACCCTCCGTCCGGTGCTGAACGCAACCGGCGTCATCGTGCACACGAACCTTGGCCGCGCCCCCCTTTCTGCAGCCGCGGTGGAAGCCCTTGTCGCTGCCAGCGGCTACGTTGACGTGGAACTGGACCTTGCAGACGGCGGCCGCTCCCGCCGCGGTGCCGGTGCCCGGGCCGCCCTCCTCGCTGCCTGTCCTGCCGCCGAGGACGCCTTGGTGGTCAACAACGGAGCTGCAGCGCTGGTGCTGGCCACCACAGCCCTGGCCGCCGGCCGGGAGGTGGTGGTGAGCCGCGGGGAACTCGTCGAGATCGGTGCAGGCTTCAGGCTGACCGACCTGATGGAGTCGACAGGCGCGGTGCTTCACGAGGTGGGTACCACCAACCGGACACACCTGCATGACTACGCGGGGGCCGTCGGACCGGACACGGGCTGCATCCTCAAGGTGCACCCGAGCAACTTCCGGGTGGACGGGTTCACGTCCGCGGTTCCGATTGCCGAACTGAGCCGGCTGACCGCGGCACACGGCGTTCCACTCGTGGCTGACCTGGGCAGTGGGCTGCTGGCGCCCGATCCGTACCTGCCGGACGAACCGGATGTCGCCTCCGCCCTGGCGGGCGGCGCCGACGTCGTCATCGCCAGCGGCGACAAACTGCTGGGCGGCCCCCAGGCCGGGTTGCTGCTGGGCCGCAAGGAAATCATTACCCGGCTGGCCCGCCACCCGCTCGCCCGTGCTGTCCGGGCGGACAAGCTTGCCTTGGCCGCCCTGGAAGCAACCGTCGCCGGCGGGCCGGCGCCCGTTGTCGAGGCGCTGCACGCCGACGTCGAACAGTTGCGGCGCCGTACTGACAGGCTCGCCCACGCCTTGGGCGTCCCCGTCGTACCCCATGACGGCCGGGTGGGCGGCGGCGGCGCCCCCGGCGTTCCGCTGCCGGGATGGGCGCTGCGGCTCCCCGAGGGAATTGCAGGAGGCTTGCGCACCGGCGACCCGGCCGTGTTGCCGCGCGTCCACGACGGCGCCTGCCTGATCGACTTGCGCTGTGTGCCGCCGGCCGAGGATGACCGGATCCTCGATGCCGTTCGGCAGGCACTGGCAACCCTCGACGTTGCGGACGCAGGCAGGGCGGGTTGACCGTGCACGTCGTTGCCACGGCCGGACATGTCGATTCCGGTAAAAGCACCCTGGTCCGCGCCCTTACCGGCATGGAGCCGGACCGATGGGAGGAAGAGCGGCGCCGCGGGCTGACCATTGACCTCGGCTACGCATGGACCACCTTGCCGTCCGGGCAGGACGTTGCCTTCGTCGACGTGCCCGGCCACGAACGCTTCCTCGGCAACATGCTTGCCGGAATCGGGCCGGCTCCGGTGGTCTGCTTCGTCGTAGCCGCGGATGAGGGCTGGCAGGCCCAGTCAAGCGATCATCGGGATGCGGTAGCTGCGCTTGGCATTGAACACGGCGTGGTAGTCCTCAGCCGCGCGGACCGGGCATCCGGGCAGCGCGTCGCCGACGTGCTGTCGCGGGCCCGCACGGAGCTGGCAGGGACCGGGCTGCGGGATGCCCCAGCCATCGCTGTGTCGGCCATCAACGGGACCGGCCTGGCTGAGTTGCGTGCAGCGCTCGACGGCGTCCTGGCCCAGGTGCCTGCCCCCACCACAACGGGGCGGGTCCGGTTGTGGGTGGACCGGTCGTTCACGATCAACGGGTCCGGAACGGTGGTCACCGGAACACTGGCAGCGGGCACGCTCGCCCAGGGTGACCGGCTGGAACTGCTGGGCCATTCGGGGTCCCGGCCGGTGGCGGTCCGCGGCCTGCAAAGCCGCGACACCTCGTACCAGTCGGTGGAGCCGGTCAGCCGGGTGGCGTTGAACCTGCGCGACGTTGCCGCAACGGACATCAGGCGAGGGGATGCGCTGGTTACCCCTGGTGCATGGCCCACCACCGGCGTCGTAGGCATCCACCGCACCACCGGGGTGGCGTATACCGACGTGCCCGAGCAAATCATGGTGCATGTGGGCACGGCGTCCGTGCCGGCGCGGCTGCGTCCCTTCGGGGCCGACCATGCCCGGCTGGTCCTCGACAGGCACCTGCCCCTGGTTCTCGGGGACCGGTTGGTGCTGCGCGACCCTGGCAGACGTTCGGTCCTGGGTGGGGCGCGCATTCTCGACGCGGACCCACCGGAGCTGCGGCGGCGCGGTGACGGCGCGCACTGGGCCGAACGGCTTGCAGGGATGGATCCCGCAGGGGACGTTCTGGGGGAAGTGGCAGCCCGCGGAGCGGTCCAAGTGGATCATCTCCGCAAGCTTGGGCTGCTGCCCGGGCACGCTGTGGATTCCCCGCAGGGCGTGCGGGTTTTCGGTGACTGGTGGGTGCATGCCCCTGTCCTTGAGGCGTGGCAGCACCGGCTTCGGGGCGCGGTCGAGGCGCTGCAGGAGCGGGACCCCCTGGCCCCAGGCCTTTCCATGGGCGCGGCGCGGGACCTGCTCAGGTTGCCCGACGAGAGGTTGCTGTCCCACGTTATCCGCGGGGCGGAGCTGGAGCAGGACAGCGGCCACATCCGGGTGCCGGGCAGCCAGGACAACCTTGGCCCCATTGAGCCGGCAATCGCCCAGTTGGAGCGCAGGCTCAAGACAGACGCGTTCCATGCCCCGGAAGCCGACGAGCTGGCGGCAATGGGCCTCGGCGCCCGGGAACTGGCCGCCGCCGAACGCACGGGACGGCTGCTGCGTCTGCGTGACGGGGTGGTGCTGCTGCCCACGGCACCCGCGCTTGCGATGCGCACCCTCGCCGGCCTGGCCCAGCCCTTCACCACCAGCCAGGCACGCCAGGCGCTGGACACAACACGCCGGATCGCGGTCCCACTGCTGGAGCACCTTGATTCCCGCGGCTGGACCAAACGGATTGATGCCGGTCACCGTACAGTGGTTCGCTGACCGGGCCCCTCATGCAGCACGTTTGGAAGGACGGCTAGTCCGGGACGGCTGGCTGGACGCGGCGGAGGATGTCATCCACGACGCGCGCCAGCGGGGCAGTGGCGTCGATCGTGATGCCGCCGGGCGGAATCTCCTCCCGTGTTCGGTGCAGGTGCTCAATCAGCTCCCGTTCTGTTTGGCGTCCTCCCCATTCGTCCTCAGGGCGCTGATCCAGCCGCTGCTTCAAGGTTTCCAGGTCCACCTCAAGAACGAAGACACCATCGAAGAGATCGATGAACTTGGCGAGGTTCCGCGACCCGCCGCAGAAAAAGGTCACCGCTTCCCGCTGGTCCGCGGCCAACGCCCTGACCTGGTCCACCCTCCAGAGGTGGTGCCCGTGTACGGCGACTCCGGTGATGCCGCCTACCCGTTCTCCGGTTTCCGGATCACCTTGATAGGCGAGTTCGCGGTCGCCGTTGATGGCGTGATAGCCACGGCGGCGCAATTCATTGCAGACTGCCGTCTTGCCGGTGCCCGAGCCGCCTTCGATGAGGTAGTTCTTCCTGCCCATCCCTGATGGTACCGATGCGCGGCCAAGGGAGTTCTCCCCGTGTCCCTTGCGGGCAATTGCGAAGGGTGCTGCCTAAGCTGTGGTCATGACGACGCCACCACATGTTTGCGTGACACCGATGAAATCCCTGTTGTACTGGCGAAAAAGCATGATCAATGGAGCCAAGACAGTGCCCGTGGTGGTCAGCATGGATTCCTCAGGGATGTTTCGCATGGTGGATGCTGCCGGCATGAGTGTGCTCTCCCTGCCTGTGCAGCAGGCATCATTCCGATTCACCAGCATGGGAACAATGGCAGTCACAGCCCAGGGCCGGAAATTTGACCTGCTGGGCGTCGGGGCGTCAATGTCGCCGGACCCGTCGCCGGAGCAGAAGGCGGAGATGAAGGTGGCCTCCGACGACTTCAAGGACCGCACAGCCCTCAACCGTGCCGGTTCCGCGGGCGCTGCCCTGAGCGGCGCAGGGGGAGTGGGCGGCGTGGCCGGCATTGCCGGGAGTGCCTTGATGATGTTCTCCTACTACGAGGGGCTGGAAACCATCAAGGCCTGGCAGGCGGTCCTTTCCCAAACAGGGGCACCCGTCCGGACGAGCGCAATGAAGGCCGGTCTTTACATGATGCTGGGGCTCGTAGCAGCCATCATCATAGGCATCGTCGTTGCCATCAACGTTCTCTAGGGTGGGTCTTATGCGTGCAATCGTCGTGGACCGCATCGCCGGCCCGCTGGCTGTCCAACAAGTAGCCGTACCTGAGGTGCCGGCAGGCGGTGTCCTGGTCACCGTCGCCGCCACCGGCCTCTGCCGCAGCGACTGGCACGCCTGGGCCGGCCACGACGACATAGCGTTGCCGCATGTTCCGGGCCATGAGTTCGCCGGCGTCGTTGCCGCCGTGGGCGCAGGGGTGACCAGGTGGGCGGTCGGCGACAGGGTGACGGCCCCCTTCGTCGAGGGCTGCGGGGCCTGTGAGTGGTGCCGCGGGGGGAACGCGCAGGTCTGTCCCGCACAGCAGCAACCCGGCTTCACCCATTGGGGCTCCTTCGCCGAGCAAGTGGTCATTCACGCTGCGGACACTAACCTTGTCGCCGTCCCGGCAGGAGTCAGTTTCGAGGCAGCAGCAAGCCTGGGGTGCCGTTTTGCCACGGCGTACCGCGCACTTACCCGCAGGGCACGCCTCGCCGGCGGCGAATGGGTCACAATCGTGGGGGCGGGCGGCGTAGGGCTCAGCGCGGTCATGATTGCGAAGGCACTCGGCGGCAAGGTGGTGGTCGTGGACCGCAATCCGGGAGCACTCGAGGTGGCCGCTACTCTTGGCGCCGACCACGTCCTGGTCGCCGACGGTTCGGACATCCCGTCCCAAGTGCAGGCCGTAACCGGTGGAAGCCATGTTTCCATTGATGCCGTGGGTAGTGAGCAAACCTGCGCTGACGCGCTCCTTAGCCTTCGGCGCCGCGGCCGGCATGTCCAGATCGGACTCCTCCCGCCAGTGGAGGGGCATCCCCGGGTGCCCATGGCCCGAGTCATTGCGTGGGAACTGGACGTCTTCGGCAGCCACGGCATGGCGGCGGTGGATTACCCCGGAATGCTCGCCCTGATCGCATCGGGAGCACTGGAACCACAGAAACTCATCGAGCGCATCATCGGGTTGGAGGAGGCCGCTGCCATGCTGCCACACTTCGATACTGCGAACGTCGCCGGCATGACAATGATCGATCCCACGCGGTGACGCATTCGGTTCCCGGATTGGGTGGTTTGATTAGTCAGTGCTCCGTGTAAGACGCTTTGTAGTTTTCAGCCTGTTTGTGGCCTGCGCCAGCGCGGTTTTCTCGTTTTGGGTGATGGGACAGGCCGGGGCGGACGCCAGGGTGGCACTTTCGCCGCCGCCGCGGGCGCTGGTGACCCTTGAAACCGGGACGGGCGGGATGACCACTGCCGTAGACGTCACACGCAGTCCCGACGCCGAATGGCTTCGCGCGGCTTCCGCCGAAACTGGAATCCCTGCCCGTGCCCTGCGCGCTTATGTTGCTGCGGCCGTGACGGCAAATGTTTCCATGCCGCAATGCAGAATCGGCTGGAATACCCTGGCCGCCGTCGGCTTCGTCGAATCAGGCCACGGAACCTATGGTGGGGGCAGCCTGGACGCCTTGGGCCAGGCCAGCGGGCCCATCGTGGGCCCAAGCCTCAATGGGTCAGGTTTCGCCGCTATCCCCGACACCGACGCCGGTGCCCTGGATGGCGACGCCAACTGGGACCACGCGGTGGGGCCCATGCAATTCATTCCGTCCACCTGGCGTCTGGCAGGGAGGGACGGGAACGGGGACGGAACAGCAGACCCCTTCAATATCGACGATGCCGCCCTCAGCGCCGCCACCTACTTGTGTGACCGCGGCCGCGACCTCACGACAGCGCAGGGGTGGACGGATGCCATCTACGCCTACAACCAGTCCGACGCCTATATCCGCAAGGTACGTGCCCAAGCCACTGCCTACGCCACGAAAACGGGTACCCCCGACTAAGCCACGACTGGCGGTCGGGGGTTTTTCCGGGCGCTTGCCAGGGCGGCGGTCAGGCGGGGTGCCAGGTAATGGGAAGTGCTTTCAAGCCGTAGACGATGGTGCTTTCCATGCGCTCCAGTCGGGCTCCGGGAGGCACGGACAGCCCGGGCAGGCGGGCCAGCAGGGCCTCCAGTGCGATTTTCGCCTCGAGCCGGGCCAGCGGCGCGCCGAGGCAAAAGTGGATGCCGTGGCCGAACGCCAGATGCCGGTTCGGGTTGCGGTCGACGTCGAACTCAGCCGCGTGTTCAAACTGCCGCTCGTCGCGGTTGGCCGAGCCGATCCAAGCCACGATCGGTGCCCCGGCCGGGATGCGTACGCTGCCCACATCGGTGTCCGCTACGCTCACCCGGTACATCGACTGGACAGGGGAGCGAAAGCGCAGCACCTCTTCGAGGGTCTGGGGCAACAAGGCCGGTTCGTTCAGTAGGCGCTCAAGGGTGCCGGGCGATTCGGCCAGGCATAAAACGGCGTTGCCGATCAGGTTGGTGGTGGTCTCGTTGCCGGCGACCAGCAGCAGGGCGCAGAAACCCAGCAGTTCGGGCACCGAAAGTTTTTGGCCTTCGATCTCGGCAGACAGCAGGCTGCTGATCAGGTCCTCACCCGGATGCCTCCTGCGCTGGTCGATCAGGGCCAGGAAGTATTCGACCATGTCCGATGTGGTGGAGTCTTGCCGGTCGGTGCCCGGCCCGGTCCGTGTTTGGCTGACAATCGTGTCCGACCAGTGCTTGAAGCGCTCACGGTCCTGCCCCGGAATGCCCATCAGTTCGGAGATCACAATAACCGGCAACGGGTAGGCCAAGTCCTGGATCAGGTCCGCGCTGCCGCCGCGCCCCACGAGTCCCTCCAGCAGTTCGTCCGTGAGTGCGGAGATGCGGGGAGCCAAGGCAACGACTGCTTTCGGCGTGAAAGCCTGGGTCACCAGGGAACGCAGCTGCCGATGCCGCGGGGGATCGGCTGTGATCAGGCTTGATGCGAACAACTGGCCGGAACCCGATGGAGCGTCGCCGCCCATGCGTGAGGAGAACGTAGCGTGCTCGGACAGCACCCGCTGAACGTCGTCGTACCGGAACACGTGCCAGCTCCCTGATGGTTCGTCGTGGAAAACGGGGGCGGCTGCGCGCATGTGTTCATAGTGGGAAAAGGGATCCAGCGGGTATTGCGTGGACTCGGCGGTGTCCATGGTGGCCTCTCTGCTCGGCCGGCGCCCTGTGCCTCACGCTGCTGGCGGGAACGAAGAGTGCCAAGCCCCCAATTGAATGACCGTAGAACCTCGATCTTAATCAAAGCCTGCCCCTGGGTCATTACTCCCGGCGTCGTACGTTCTTGCCCTTTGCTTTGTCATCCCTGGCCCCCGCACTCCAGCCAAGCCGGACCGGCGCTCATGCCGCGCGGCGAACCAAACAGCCGCCACCATCAGGCCCAGTACGTCCGCGAAACCCAGGATCGCCTCCCACGGCATCCGGATCGAACCTCCGCGCAGGTTGCTGTAAAAGGAACCGAGGGGGACCAGCAGGGGCCAGAGGACGATCAGGTTCCGGGCGACGCTGAACGCAACCGCGTAGACCACACCGAGGCCGAAAAGGAAGAGCATCTCGGACCCTGTCATGCCATAGCCGACGTGGTAGGCCGCGTACAGTGCGGCGGCGCCGGCCACGCCCGCGATCGGGCCGAAGCTGGCTTCCAGGCGCGCCTGGATGAAGCCCCGGAAGAAGACTGCTTCGAAGAAACCCACGGTGATGGCTAGGGCTGCCAGAGGCACCCAGTCGACGGGGCGCGGAAGCGGGTACCCCCAAAGCGTGATGACGAACTGCACCGCTGCGAGGGCGAGTCCCAGGGCGAATGCCTGGCCCAGGTTTCTGCGGCTGATCCCTAGCGCGGCCAGGGACCTCCGCCGGATCCAGGTGTTGTACCCGATGGGGCCGAGGACACCGAGGAGCATGCCGGCCGCGAATGACAGGAACAGCCCCAGGGTATTTCCCTGGGTGAACACCCTGAAAGCCAGCCAAAAGAGGGCCACGACGCCCAGGTAGAGTGCGGCAACGGCACCGATGTCAGGCCAGTCCGGATGTCCGGCCCAGCGGGGCCGGGACGTGGGCAAAACGAGTGCGAAAACCAGCGCGGCAACTGGAACGCCAACCCCGTACACCGCGGGGTTCCCCAGGGACAGCAGCAGTATCGCGCCGACGAGGAACACCGGCCAGGCAAACCGCGGCAGAACATGGGCCCTTCCACTCAGGTTTGTTCCCGACATGACACCCCACTCCCTGCGCCGGCGGACTGCATGTATCAAGTCTTTCCCGAGGCAAACCCCGGCTATAGGGGCGAAGGGCCCAACCGGGCTTGAACAGTGCCCCGCGGACCGTGCCAAGCTACGGCGGGCCTCAGCGGGCAACCCCGGCGGCGCGGTAGATTGCGTCAATGATGCTCATGTTCGCCAGGCAGTCGGACCCCTCCGTGGGCAGTTCGCTGCCCGTTTGAAGGGCAGTGACGACAGCTTCGAGTTGGTGGTCATACGTCTCGAGCCCCCTTACAGTCCAGGTGCGGTCCAGCCCCTCGGTGGTAAGGGTGATGGAATGGCCCCGGGAGGGGAAGACCATGTTGTTGACCTGCAGCCGTCCTCCGGTACCGGTTACCTCAAGTGAAGAGTTCAGGTGCTGTGCCTGTTCGACCATTGCCGAGGTGACGAGCGCTTGTGCTCCCGAGGGGAACTGCAGGTTGGCGCTGACGCTGAGGTCCGCGCCGAGAGGATTAACTGTCGCCCTCGCCCCAAGCACCGTTGGTTCCTCGCCCATAAGCGCACGCACCCAGTGAACGGGGTAGCAGCCCAGGTCCATCAGCGACCCACCCCCCAACTGCGGATCGTGCCGCAGCGAGGCCGGATCGAACGGATTGGAGGCGGAAAAGTCCGCCCGCAGCGTCGTGATCTCGCCGAGCGCGCCTGAAGCCTTGACGGCATCGACTTCAGCGCTCAACGGGTGGTAACGGTCGTGGAAGGCCTCAATGAGCCGGTAGCCTGTCGAGCGCGCAGCTTCAATCATTTGGGCGGCCTCTTCAGCGTTCATTGCGAACGGTTTCTCGCAAAGTACGTGCTTGCCGGCCTCCAGGGCCGCAATCGACCACTCGGCGTGCCCGGAGGGCGGAAGTGCGTTATAGACCAGGTCTATCTCTGAGTCGGCCAGCATTTCGGAGTAGTCCCCGTAGAAGCGGTCAATACTGTGGCTATCGGCGAACTGCCGGGCACTCTCCTTCCGGCGGGACGCCACGGCCACGACTTGGACGTCGGAGCGGCGGGCCGCCGGCCGGATGACTGCAGCGGGCGCAATTCCTGCTGCACCCAGGATTCCTATTCGTAGCACTGTGTTTTCTCCTTGCTATGCCGCCGTCGTTGACCGGAAGGCCGGCGATGTCTGCCTGCGCATCACCGGCCCCCCGGCAAAGCTCCGTCAGCTGCCGGACTTAGCCCCGGCCCGCTCCTTGGCCGCTCCTGTGAGGTGCGCCCGCTGAAAGCTGCAAGTCCTGCTGAAGGGCGTAATACTGCGGCTTCGGCTGGAGGTTCTCGTCATAGATGCTCGCTGCGCCTTCGCCCTGGAAGACTCCGGGCACCCACGAGTAGGCGTCACCGAAGCCCCATATGGTGTAGGAGATGCATTCCTTCACTGCCATGCAGGCCTGGAGCGTCTGCGAGTATGCGGCCACTTGTGCCGACTGTTCGACGGGTGTGACCGGCAGGGTGGTACGCACGTCGACTTCTGTCTCTGCCACGTCCAGGCCAAGGTCAGCGAATCTCTGCAGGTTGTTCTTCAGGTCAGGCAGCGGGTATTGCGTGTCCAGGTGGGTCTGGAACCCTACACCGTCGATGGGAACGCCCTGCGCTTTCAGGTCCTTGACGAGCGCGTAGGCGGCGTTGCTCTTCGGCCCGGTGGATTCGATGTTGTAGTCGTTGTAAAAGAGCTTGGCCTGTGGATCTGCCTCGTGCGCCCAACGGAAGGCATCTGCGATATAGCCTGGCCCCAGCTTCTGCAGCCAGATGCTGTTGCGCAGGGTGCCGTCTTCATTGAACGCCTCGTTGACGACATCCCACTGCCAGATTTTGCCCTTGAAGTGCGTGACTTGATCAGTGACATGCTTGTGCAGGACCTGCCTCAGCTGGTCCGCACTCATCCCTGGGGCGGCAGCCGTAAGCCAGCTGGGGAGCTGGCTGTGCCAAACCAGGGTGTGACCGCGCACCAACTGGTGGTTCGCCTCAGCAAATGCCACGAGCCGATCAGCGGCAGCCCAGTCATAGTTGCCTTGGGTCGGTTCAACCACTTCCCATTTCATGACGTTCTCCGGTGTGACCGTGGAAAACTGGGCGGCGGTGATATCGGTGTAGGCCGGATTGCTTCCGAGTTGGTCAGTGTTGACCGCAGTGCCGATGCGCAATCCGATATTGGCACCGAGTGCGCGGAGAGAATCGCGCTGCTGCGACGGTCCGCCGGCTTCCAGTGGTCCTGATGCAGCCATGGCAGCGGCTGGAGTGGCGAGCAGGGCGCACAAGCTGAGCGCACCGATGAAAAGGGAACGTTGAAAAGGCACGTAGTACTCCTTGGGTTTCTGGTTTGACTTCATCTTTCAGATGCGGAGATTTTGTCGCCGTGAGAGGGTGCGGCGAGTCGTGGTGCCAGGAACTGGCGTACCAATTGGTCGTCGTCCGGCCCGCCGGCTTCATGTCCGTTAAAGGGCCAGACTTTAATGTCCTTCTCGCCGCTGTATGCGTTGTAGGCGGCGAAGACCGTCGACGGAGGGGTAATCGGGTCCATGAGTGCCACGGAAAAGTGGGCGGGGTGCCTTGACCTTTCAGCGAAGTTGACACCGTCGAAATAGCTGAGGGTGTCGGCTACGGCTTCAGTGTTGTTGCGGTGGGTGGAAAGATAGTCCGCGATCTCCCGGAAGGGATACGCGTCCGTGATGACTGTTGCCCTTGGGAAGTCGCAGAGAAAGGGGACAGTCACGGCCACTGCCGAGATGTCCGGCACCAGCGCGCCCACCGCAAGCGCAATCGCCCCTCCCTGGCTTCCCCCGGTCACAGCGATCCGGCCAGGATCGATCCAGGGGAGGGTGCGGACCGCATCGACTGCCCGGACGCCGTCAGCGATGAGGCGGCGGTAGTAGTAGGTTTCCTTGCTGGTGATTCCTTTTGTCATGACGCCCGGAACCTGCGGGCCCGAGGGGCCCGGATCGGGGGTGTCGCCGACCGACCAGCCGGATCCCTGCCCCCTGGTGTCCATCTGCAGGTGGGCGAAGCCGGCGGAGGCCCAGAAAAGGTTCTCCCAGGGACGTCCCCGGCCTCCGCCGTAACCTACGTACTGGACTACCGCGGGCAGTGGTCCGTTTGGATTCTTCGGGGCCCGCAGCCAGGCCTTGATGGGATCCCCTCCGAAGCCGGGGAAGGTCACGTCGTACACATCAACTGTCTCCAGGCCTGCATGCACCGGTTCGACCACCACTTCGCCGCCGGCCTGGCGGGTTTCCTGCAGGGTCTGCTCCCAGAATGCGTCAAAGTCCTCGTTGCAGAGTTGGGAGCTCTTGTAGGTTCGGAGTTCCGTTTCGGGCATGTCGTTGTACATATGCAGAACTTTCTCGGGTGGAACTGGGGGCTTCCTGTCGGGCCCAGGTCTCTTTGCTGGGCGCTATCTGGTTGGGGAGGGGGCCGGCACGGCGACACTGTGCCGGGCCAGTCGGGCATCGTCGGCCGTTACGACATGCTCGGGGCCCGTGATGGTGAACACCGCTGTGGTTTCACGTTCCGCGCAGGACGGGCCAACCCAAAGCTCGATGTCACCGGGCTCCACGATGCGCGCACCATGCCGGCCGGTGAAGGCCAGCCGGGCAGTCGGCACATCGAAAGTCACCAACCCGCTTTCACCCGGTTCCAGCGAGATTCGAGCGTAGGCAAGGAGCTGCGCGACGGGGCGGGTGACAGTGGCGTAGGTATCGTGCGCGTAGAGCTGAACCAGGTCGGTGCCCGCGCGTTCGCCTGTGTTCCGGACGGTAACCGTTGCCGTGAAAGCGTCGCCGGCGGACACCGTGTCCGCTACCTCGAGCCCGCTGTGCTCGAACGTCGTATAGGTCAGGCCGTGCCCGAAAGGGAGCACAGGTGTGCTGTCGGCGCTGGTAACGTCTGACGGGCCTCCGAGTACAGGGTGCAGATACGAGAACGGCTGCGACCCCGCTGAGCGCGGCAGCGAGACCGGCAGGTGGCCGGACGGAGCTGCGCGCCCTGACAGTACCGCGGCTGCGGCCGGTCCGCCTTCTTCTCCTGGAAAGAAGGCCTGCAACACTGCGGCCGGGGCAGTCGCCCCCTGCAGTGCCCATCCGATGGCGTACGGCCGCCCAGAGAGTACGAGCATCACGGTAGGTGTGCCTGTTCGGACTACAGCCTCCACCAGTTCACGTTGGACGCCCGGCAGCTCCAGGCTTTCGACATCGTTGCCCTCTCCTACAGTCCCGCGGCCAAACAGCCCGGCGCGGTCACCGACCACCACGATGGCAACGTCTGCGCCGGCTGCGGTCTCAACGGCTTCCTGGATGCCCGAGCGGTCGTCGTCGTCCACATCGCAGCCTCGGGCCGAAGCGACTGCGGCCGCAGGGAATTCGTCCCGCAGCGCTTCCAGGACCGATACGATGTCGAACCCGAGCGGCACCTCCGGGTGGTGTGCCAGCACGTGGTTGGCGAACGAGTAGCACCCCATCAGGGCCTCCGCCGCGTTGGCATTTGGTCCCAGCACCGCGATGCTTCCCAGGTTGCGCTCCAGTGGCAGGACCCCATCATTCGCCAGCAACACCAACGATTCCCCGGCCAGCCGCAACGCCAGGCTGCGGTGGCGCGGGCTGTCCAGGTCAATTTCTGTGGGTGGGGAGTCGAACGTCTCGTCGAGCAGCCCCAGTTCTTCTTTCTGGCTCAACACACGCAGCACCGCGCGATCCACCAGCACCTCGTCGGAGAGGCCGCTGCGGATCCGTTCGGCGAGCGGGCCCACAAATGCATCACCGGTGGGCAACTCGACGTCGATGCCGGCCTGCAGTGCCAGCTCTGCGGCTTCACCGCGGTCGGCGGCGATCCGGTGCATCGTGTGCAGGAAAGCGACGGAAAAGTAATCGGAGACCACGGTGCCGTCGAAATTCCATTCATCGCGCAGGATGCCCGTCAGGTACTCAGGGGCCGCCGCGACGGGCACGCCGTCGATTTCGGAGTACGAATTCATTACCGAGCGTACGTTCCCGTCACGCACCGCCATCTCGAACGGCTGCAGCAGGACGTCCCGGAGTTCGCGGGCACCGACGTGCACGGGGGCGTGATTGCGGCCTGCCTGTGACGCCGAGTAACCGACGAAGTGCTTGAGCGTGGCATGCACCCCCGCTGACTGCAGGCCCCGTACGTAGGCCGTACCGATGGTGCCCACCACATACGGGTCCTCCGAAATACACTCGTCCACCCGGCCCCACCTCGGGTCACGGATGACGTCCAGCACCGGCGCCAGGCCCTGGTGGATGCCGAGCGCGCGCATCGAGTCGCCGATGGCGGCGCCCAACTCCTCCACGAGGTCGGGGTTGAACGCGGCACCCCAGGCAAGGGGAGTGGGGAACGTGGCCGCCTTCCAGGCTGCCAGCCCGGTCAGGCATTCTTCGTGCACCAGCGCGGGAATGCCGAGGCGGGTCTGCTCCCGAAGCCTGCGCTGTTCCGACCACAGCCACCGCGCGCGTTCAAGCGGCTCAACCGGACGGGTGCCGTACACCCTGGTGAGATGTCCGATGCCCTCGGCCGTCGCGTCAGCGTAACTCGGTACTTCGGCGAACTCACCGTCAAGCGGTGCCACCTTGTCCTCGGATTTGTCCACCCAGTAACCCACCAGTTGGGCCAGCTTTTCCGGGAGGGTCATCCGGGCATGGAGCCGGCTGACCCGTTCCGACACGGGAGGGAGGGTGGGGCTGTTGCCAGGATTACTCATGCTTCTTTTCCTTAATTGGGGTGCCGTCAGCCCTTGACGGCGCCGGTGAGTCCACCCACGATGCGCCGTTCAAAGAGGCTGAAGAACACCAGCGCGGGGATCATGGACAGGGATGTGAAGGCCAGGACCTGCGCTGTATCCGTGGAATATTGGGACGAAAACGCCTGCACCCCCAGGGGGAGGGTAAAGGTGGCTTCCTTGTTCAGGATGAACAGCGGCAGCAGGTAGCTGTTCCAGCTGCCGATGAAGACCAGGATGCCGGTGGTGATCACACCCGGAAGTGAAAGCCGCAGCACCATCCGGAAGAAGAAGCCCAGGCGGCTGCAGCCGTCGATGAAGGCAGACTCCTGGATTTCATCCGGGATGGCGCGCAGGAACGGCACCAGGATGATGATCGTGGTGGGGAGTGCAAACGCGATTTGCGGGAGGATGACGCCGGCCAGGGAGTTCATAAGGCCGAGGTTGCGCACCACAATGTACAGCGGTGTGATGGCGACGGTGATGGGAAACATCAGCCCGGCCGCGAAAAGCGAGTACAGCGCGCCGCGACCCCGGAACTGGTACCGGGCGAGCACGTAGCTGGCCATCAGGCCCAAGCCGACCGCGCCCAGGGTGGTTACGGCCCCCACAATGGTTGAGTTCAGCACCTGCCGCCAGAAGACGCCCCCGCCTATGACAGTGAGGTAGTTGCCCACGTTCCAGGGATTTGGCAGGCCTGCCGGGTCAGTGGTGATCTGCGCATTCGTACGGAAACCGCCGAAAATGATGTAGGCGATCGGTGCCAACATGAGCGCAATGACCACAAGCGCAACGAAGTACACGACGGGGGAGCCCCATGGCAGGCTTTGCTGGTCAGCCCGACGGGAACGCCGGGCGGTGATGGCGGCGGTCATCGCGCCTTCCTTTCTGTCAGGGCGCCTGCGGTGTCACGGCGCAGCACGAACCGCTGGTACACCAAGGCGACGACGAGGGAGATGATGAAGATCACGACGGCGACAGCGTTGCCGTAACCGTAGTTTCCGGCGTTTCGGCCGTTCGTCACCATGTAGCTGGCCATGGTGGACGTACCGGCAGTGGAGGCGACGTACTGGCCCCAAATGATGTAGACGAGGTCGAACAGCTGCAGGGCGCCAATAACGGACAGGAACGCCCAAATGCGCAGCGTCGGACCCAGCAGCGGCAACGTAATTCGCCGCTGGATCTGCCAATAGGAAGCACCGTCGAGCGAGGCAGCCTCATAAAGCTCTTCGGGGATGCCCTGCAGGCCGGCGAGGAACAGGATGACGGCGAACCCGATGTACTTCCACGTCAGGATGCCCATCAGGGTCCACATGGCCACGCCGGGATCCGCCAGCCAGTCGTGGGCCAGGACGCCGAGCCCCAGGTTGCGCAGCCAGCCGTTGAGCGCGCCATTGTTCTGGAGCATCAGGCTCCAGCCCGTACCCACGACCACCTCTGAGATGACGTAGGGCACGAAGATCAGGACGCGAATGACGGATTGCCCGCGCATCCTGCGGTTTAGCAGCAGCGCCAACAGGATCGCGGCGGGCCCTTGAAGGACGAGCGATGCCACGACGATAAATGCGTTGTGGGACAAGGCCTGCAAAAATGCCGGGTCCTGCAGGATGACCACGTAGTTCTGCAGCCCGACGAAGTTGGTGGGTGGCCCGTATCCGTTCCAGCGGTAAAAGCCGTAATACGCAGCCATGGCGACAGGCAGGATAACGAAGGCCACGAAGAAGACAATCGCCGGTCCTGCCAGGATTGCAATCTCCAAAGGTCCGGACCAGGCGGTACGGCGGCGGCGCTGCTTCGATGGGAGCGACGCGCGGGCGACGCTCCCATCGTGCTGCGCAAGCTCCGCCGTCGACACACGCTCGGTCGAGGTTGTCTGGGGGGCGTTGCTCACGGATTTTCCTCTTAGCCCTTCTTGGCGGCGTCGTTCGCCGTCTGGATAAGCTTTTGCGGATCGCTCTTGCCGGCCAGCATGTCGACGACGGCAACGTTCAGGGCGTTGCCGATGTTCTGGCCGAGCACGGTGTCGAGCCACTGCGAGACGTAGGGAGCTGCGTTGTATGCCTTCAGGATTTCCTGCAGGTACGGTTCGGTGACGGACTTCTGCGCTTCGGAGTTCACGGGCGGGGCGTTGAAGGCCTTGTAGTAGGCGACCTGCTGCGGAGTGCTTGCGATGAAGTTGAGGAAGTCAACGCATTCCTTGGGCGCATTGACGGAGCACGAGAATCCGTCAACACCGCCCATGATGGCAGCGGGGTCGCCCTTTCCGCCGGGGACTGCGGGGAAGGGGTACCAGGAAAGGTCTTTCAGCGGCTTCTGGTCCGGTGTGAGCGAGGCAATGACGCCCGGATCCCACGCGCCCATGAGTTCCATCCCGGCCTTGTGGTTGGCAAGCAGGCCTGCTGAGCTGCCTGCGCCCTGCTGGGCGGAGGTGGTCAGGAATCCGTCGTTGAACGGCTTCTTGTCAGCAAAGCTCTGCAGGTCCTGGGCCGCCTTCAGCCAGCAGGGGTCGGAGAAGTCCTTCGAGTCCGCCGTCTTCTGCATCGTCGCGGCATCACATTCGCGCAGCGAGAACCAGTAGAACCACATTGCTGCCGGCCATGCGTCCTTCGCGCCGAGTGCAACCGGGGCGACACCGCTTGCCTTCAGTTTTTCGACGTCGGCTTCGAGGTCGCTGATCGTGGCGGGGGCGCCGGTGATGTTGGCGGCCTTGAGAAGGTCCTGGCTGTAGAAGAGGCCGCCGGGAAGTACCGCGATGGGCATCGCCCAGACCTTGTCCTGGTAGGTTTCGGCCTTGAAGGATCCTGCCGAAACTACCTTCTTCGTGTCAGGCGAAATCTTGTCGGTCAGGTCCATCAACTGTCCGGCCTGGACCATTGCCGTCATCTTGCCGCCGCCGCGCTGCATGAAGATATCAGGTGCGTCGCCGGAGTTGAGGGCAGTCTGCAGCTTGCCGTCCAGGTCCTCGTTCTGGATGGCCTGGACATTGATGGTGACGTTCGGGTTTGCCTTTTCGAAGTCAGCGACAGCCGACTTCCAGAATTCCAGGCCGGGACCCGTCGTCGAATTCTCCCAAAGTGTCATAGACACCTTGCCGTCCGAGGAATTGCCGGAAGGACCGCCGCAAGCGCTAAGGGCTATGGACCCCAGGGCCAGAATGGCCGCCCCTCTCAAGAATTTCCTGGCTTTCATCTAATTCCATCCTGTTCTCGTCGTTGAGCCGTCCGTGGGGACGTGCGTAGGAGCGAAGCCCGTTCCTTGGCAGGGCATAAGTGAATGACCGGCTCAGTGGGGCTAGAAGTGATCCGGAGCACCCCGGACGACTAAAGCCTGCCAATGGCCGGAGAGGCCGTCAAACGTTTTCGAAAACATTTTCCATGGCTAGAATCGTGTCTTGTGAGAAGGCGTGCAACCATCCTCGACGTCGCCGAAGCGGCCGGCGTCTCAGTCTCAACCGTGTCCAAAGCAGTGAATGGACGCTACGGCATCGCGGTAGGGACGGTAGAACGAGTCCTACAGGTCGCGCGCGACCTCGGATATGAGTCAAGCCTCGTGGCCAGCAGCATGCGCTCCCGCAAGACGGGCGTCATCGGGGTGCTGGTGGCCGACTTTGAGCCCTTCAGTGCCGAGATCCTGAAGGGCGTGGGCTCCGCCCTCAGCGGTTCCCGCTACGACCTCCTGGCCTACAGCGGTTCGAACCAGCTCTCCTCCGAGGGATGGGAACGGCGATCGCTCAGCCGCCTAAGCGGGACCCTTATCGACGGCGCGATCATGGTGACCCCGACGGTTGTGAACGTCACTGCGGACGTGCCGATTGTGGCCGTGGATCCCCACACTGGCCGGGCCGACCTCCCCACCGTGGAATCAGACAACCTGGGCGGCGCACGTGACGCCACCAGGTTTCTGATGGGCCTCGGCCACCGGCGGATCGGCTTCGTCGCCGGCCGCCCCGACCTGCGTTCCGCTATCGCAAGGGAGGCGGGGTACCGCCGGGCCCTGTCCGAAGGCGGCCTTCCCTTTGACCAGACCCTGGTCGAGATCGGGAACTACGACCCCGAATATGCCCGTAGGGCAGCTCACCGCCTCCTCACCAGGCACGACCGCCCCACTGCCGTTTTCGCCGCAAACGACCTCTCTGCCATCGTTGTCATCGCGGTGGCGCGGGAGCTTGGAATACAGGTGCCCGGAGAGCTTTCAGTAGTCGGCTTCGATGACATTCCGGAAGCAGCCCGGCACGCCTTACCGCTTACCACGGTGCACCAGCCCATGAGCCGTATGGGCGCCTCGGCAGCCGCCTTGGTGGTGGCGCTCATGAATGGCGAGGCGCCTGAAACCACCCAGCTCAAGATGCCGACCCGGCTGATTGTCCGAACCACCACGGCCCCACCTGCTCCTTGAGCTGCCGGGGCTTCCCTTGCGCCCTTAGCTCAGGCCCAGTGCGACGGCCAGGTCCGGCCCAAGTGACTTCGCGAAGGTATTCGTCATGTGGTTGTCCCGGTAGACCAGAACGTTGCCAATGACAGCAGGGCAAAGACCTTCCCGGCAAAAGAACCTCGACAGGTCCACAACTTCGACGCCGTTAATCCGTCCGGCTGCCGACACAAGCGCGTCCTCACCGCTCGCCAGGGCTTCCGAAGCGGGCGTGGCACAGGCGTCGCCGTCGGCATGCTTTTGAACGCATTCCACCGGGTTCCCGTGGGGATATGGCAGGTCCGCGATGACGGCGACGCGGAGCCCGGCAGCGCGCAGGGCGGAAAGGGATTGGACATAACCATCCAGCAGCGGGGCGTCCGGCCCCCAGGACCATCCAAGCGCTTTCCGGTACCCCGTTTCGCGCATCCCGGCAACCAGGACAAGGTCAGGTTTTGCTGCCGCGATCTTTTCCGCCGTTACAGCGTTTTGGGCCGGGCAGTTGGTGTAGACGGTGGCGGCAGACCGTGGCGGCGTCAGCGCAAACGGGCAGCCATTGCGCACCATGGCGTGGATCCTGAGCGGAATATGTTTTGAGACGGCGATGAGGGGGTCAACAAACTGACCCGCATGGGAATCCCCGACAACCACGACAACCGGGGCACCATGATCTGCCGTTGAACCGAACCAGCAATCCGTGTCGGGCACCAGGGCGGGGTCGTACACGCCGCAGGCCCCGACGCTCGTGGCCGGCACGTCCTGCATGGCAACTGAGGGGTCAGGGCGGACGGGCAGGCCGGCGGGGACGGCCGCAGGACGGGCAGACCACGCCTGCGCACCGGGGTAATCGTGATCGGACAGTTCGGTGGACAACTGTGCGCGCTTGAACTCGATGACCTGCCAAGGCGCCCACGCTGCCGCAGACACCACCAGCGCCACGCAAAGGGCCATGGCGTAGACCCGGCGGTACGTGCGCCAGTCAGCCTGTCCGGAGTGGTGCCGGAAGCGCTGCTCCACCAGGTAGTAGGAGGCAGCGGCGAGGGCGAGGCTTACGACGGCGAGGAGGAGTGCTTCGCTGATGCGCGGTGTGCGGCCCAACAGCGCGACAGCGAAGACGATGACCGGCCAGTGCCACAGGTACAGGGAATATGACACGTCTCCAACGAAGGTCATGGGCCGGACGCCAAGGAACCGGGAGGCGGACCACGGAACGGCTGTTGACAGGGTGCCCGTACGCAGCAGGATGGCGGTGCCCAGCACTGGAATGGCGGCGATGCTGCCCGGGAAGGCCATATCGGTGCTGAAGAGGAAGGCGGGCACAACGATGGCGGAGACGCCCAGCCAGCCGCTGAGTGCGGCAAGGCGGGCGGAGCCCTTCAGCAGGGGCGGGAGTAGGGCAGCGAGTCCGCCGACGGCGAGTTCCCAGATCCTGGTGGTGGTGGCAAAGTACGCGATGGTGTGCTCGTGGCCGCTCAGGTAGATGCTGTAAATGAACGATGCCAAGGCAGTTACGGATAAGGCCGGGACAATGAACCGGCCGGCCTTTTGCCCTGCAGCGTGGGCGGCGGCGACCAGGCCAAGGAAGAAGAACGGGATGACGAGGTAGAACTGCTCCTCGACGGCGAGGGACCAGAAGTGCTGCAGGGGAGACACTTCCTGCGTGGCACCCGCATAGGAAACGGCGGAAAGAGCCTGGTGCCAGTTTTGTACCTGGAGCAGCGAAAACAGGACATCGGAGGAGATGTTCTGCCAGCGGCTGGGGGCAAGCAGCAGGACAGCGCCGGCCAGGACTGCGACCAAAACAACTGCCGACGCCGGGAACAGCCTCCGGATGCGCCGGGTGTAGAAATCGAGGACGGAGATGGACGCGTTTCTGGCGGCTTCCCTTGCAAGGGAGCCGATGATGAGGAAGCCCGAGACGACGAAGAACACGTCGACTCCTACGAATCCGCCCGGGAGGGCTTCCGGGCGAAGATGGTAGATCACCACGATCCCCACGGCCAGCGCCCGGAGGCCCTGGATGTCCGGCCTGGGGCCATGGCCGGCCCGGACGTGCCCCCGGCGTCGCTTAACCGCGGCGTGCCTCATTGCTTTCCCTCCGTACAACGCTGTCAATCTCCGCCCTGCAGGGGGAATCGAGGCGAGTGAGGCTCGCCGACAGCCGATTGTATCTGAAACATATCCTGCAGGATCCGGCGCGGTAAGGTCGCCGTTACGATGCTTGCGGCTAGGGTGGTGCCTGTGCCGCCGCCGGGGCCTGTCGTGTCCGGGCACGCCGCGGCGGAACCCTGGACCGCAAAGGAGCTCCAATGGTTAGCGACTTCACGACCGGCTCACTTGAGTGCCTTTTCACGGGCTCGGTCTGGGCCGAAGGACCTCTGTGGGTTCCTTCGTCGCGGACGGTGCGCTGGAGTGACATCCCGAATGACCGCATCCTGGAATTCAGCCCGGCCAGCGGTGCCACCCGGGAGTATGCCGTCGGCGTCGAATACACCAACGGCCGCACCCTCGACGCCGACGGGAACGTGGTGCAGTGCAGCCACGGCCGGCGCCGGGTGGAGCGGGACAGTGAAGGGACCGTGACGGGCCTGGTGGACTCCTTCGAGGGCCGCCGGCTGAACTCGCCCAACGATGTGGTGGTGGCTCGTGACTCCAGCATCTGGTTCACCGACCCGCCGTACGGCATTCTTCCGGGGACGAAGGAGGGGCACGAGGGTGAGCAGGAATACGGCGGCTGCAACGTCTTCCGCTTCGATCCGGCCACGGGGAGACTCAGTGCTGTCATCACGGACCTGGTGCACCCCAACGGGCTGGCCTTCTCACCTGACGAGACGGTTCTCTACGTCGCCGACACCGCCGGTCCCCGTTACGGCGTCCCCCTGCGAATCGCCAGCTACAGTGTTGGCGATGGTACCTGCGGACCCCGGACAGGCACTTTGGAATTGGAAGACGGGTACCCGGCGGACGGCTTGAGGATCGACGTCGAAGGCAGGATCTGGACTTCAGCCGGCCCTTCGGTCCGCGTCTATTCGCCGTCCTTCGATCTCCTGGAGACCATCGCCGTGCCGGAAACCGTGTCCAACCTGTGCTTTGGCGGCCCCGACGGGAAGGACCTCTACCTCACCGCAACCACCAGCCTGTACCGGATCCGCACCACCACCACGGACGCGGCCGCCCGCACCTTTCCGCCCGACACCAACTGATCGCGAGGACACCCATGCAGTACCGAACCCTAGGAAACAGCGGCACCATCGTCACCAGCTATGCGCTGGGCACCATGACCTTCGGCGCAGAGGCGACAGAGGAAACCTCCCATGCCATCCTGGACAGCTACTTCGAGCGCGGCGGCAACTTCATTGACACCGCGGACGTGTACAGCGCCGGAGTGTCGGAGGAAATCATCGGACGGTGGCTGGCCAAACGGCCCGAGGCCAGGGACAGCGCCGTGGTCGCCACCAAGGGGCGCTTCCCCATGGGGACGGCACCGAACGACGTCGGGACGTCCCGCCGTCGCCTGGCGCGGGCCCTGGATAATTCCCTCCGCCGCCTTTGCGTGGAACAGATCGATCTCTACCAGATGCACGCATGGGACCCGATCACCCCGCTGGAGGAAACCCTCCGCTTCCTGGACGACGCCGTGGCAAGCGGAAAAATCGCCTACTACGGTTTCTCCAATTTCCTGGGCTGGCAGCTCACCAAGGCCGTCCATGTGGCCCGTAGCCAAGGCTGGAACCCGCCCATAAGCCTCCAGCCGCAGTACAGCCTGTTGGTCCGGGACATCGAGTTCGAGATCGTTCCGGCCGCGCTCGACGCCGGTATCGGCCTGCTGCCCTGGTCACCGCTGGGCGGCGGCTGGCTGTCCGGCAAGTACCAGCGGGACCAGCGCCCGTCCGGTGCAACCCGACTCGGCGAAAACCCCGAACGCGGCATGGAGGCCTGGAAGGCGCGCAACGAGAACCCGCGGACGTGGGCAGTTCTCGACGCCGTTGCGGACATTGCTTCTGCCCACGGTGTCAGCCATTCCCAGGTGGCGCTGGCGTGGCTGGCGGACCGGCCTGCAGTGACCTCGGTGATCCTGGGCGCCCGCACCACGGAGCAGCTGGCGGACAACTTGGCCGCCGCCGAACTGGAACTCACCGCCGAGGAAATCTCCCGGCTCACTCAGGCCAGCCAGCCCGAAACCGGCGTCTACCCCTACGGGCCGATGGCCCAGGAGCAGCGCAGCCGCAAGATGGAGGGCGGCCGGTAGCGAGCCACGACAGGTCCGGGGGAGCGCCCCAACTTAGTGCCTGAGCACGTCCGGCAGTTCATCCACATACACCGTTTGCGGAGGGTCGAAGTAGATCACCAGCACTTCAGCGCCCACCGGAAAGTCGCTGGCTTTGTCGAACGGGTGGGCGTGGAAGGCCATGATGCCGCCGAGATAGGGCAGCATGACTTCGCCGATGGTGCCCGGGCCAACCCGCCCGGTCACCCGGCCAATCTTTCCAGTCAGGCTGCGGTCAACGTTTTTGCGCATCCAGTGTTCCCCAAACCCGCTAGGAGCCCTGTGCCCGCGCGGGGCGCTTGGCGTCTTCACCCTTGCGCAGCGCGGACGCGAGGGCGGGGAGGTAGTCGCCGGCCTGGGCCAGGATTCCGCCCAGCATCTGGTTGACGCCCTCTCCGCCGTTCAGGACTGTCATGTTGCCGACATGGGAGAAAGGTTCCGCCGCCGCGGCGATGATGGCGGGCATGTTCTCGGCAAGCTGCTGGGATATGACTGCGTCCTGGTTGGTGCCCAGTGCTTCGGCGCGCGCCTTGATGCCGTCCGCCTCGGCCAGTGCCTTGGCCTTGATCGCGGAGGCCGCGGCATCACCCTTGGCCCTGGTGGCGGCGGCTTCGGCTTCGCCGGTGACCTTGGTGGCACCGGCAGTGGCAGCGGCTGCGGTGGCATTGGCCTGGGCCAGCAGCTCCGTCCGCCGTGCGTTGGCCTGGGCTTCCAGTTCCGTTCGGCGGGCCAATGCCTCCGCGGCGCTGATGTCCGCAGCCTTCTTGCCCTCCGCTTCGGTCCTTGTGGCATAGGCCTTGGCGTCCGCCGGCTTCCTGACAATGGTTTGGAGCTTCTGCTCTTCGCGGTCGGCCTCGAGCTTGGCCACCTCCGTTTCCTGGACCACCACCTGCTGCCGTGCCGTCGCTTCGGCCAGCGGGCCGGCCTGGGAAGCGTTTGCCCTGGCGCGCTCGGCGTTGGCCTGCGCCACGGACTGCCTGATTGCGGAAGCACTCTGCGCGTCCGCAATCAACGCTGCCGCCTCTGCCTCCTTCTCCGCCGCTTCCCGGTTACGTGTGGCCTCCGCAATCCGGGCCTCCATCTTCACCTGGGCGATATGCGGCTTGGCGATGTTCTGGATGTAGCCCGTTGGGTCCTGGAGGTCCTTGATCTGCAGGGAGTCCACCACCAGGCCCAGCTTCTCCATCTCCACGCCACTGGCGCTGCGGACCTGGGAAGCGAGCTTGTCCCGCTCACGGATGATCTCCTCCACCGTCATGCTGCCGATGATGGAGCGCAGATGGCCCTCGAAGACGTTATAGACCTGGCTTTCCATTTTTGGCTGCTGGCCCAGGAAACGGCGGGCCGCATTGGCGATAAATGGCGGGGCATCACCGATTTTGTAAATAACCACGCCCTCCACGACGACCTGGATGCCCTGGGACGTAACGCAGGAAACCTTGAGCTCGGTTTCATTCAACGTCAGCGACAGCGGCCGCACCGTCTGGAGGCCGGGTAGGACCAAGGCGCCTTTGCCGGTGACAATCTTGAAGTCCATTCCTTCCCGGGTTTCCAGCGTTCCGCGCGTCAGTCCGGAGATGATGAGGGCCTCATTCGGTTCAGCTACTTTCCACATCAGCTTGGTGGCCACCCAGATAAAGGCGATGGCAAAAAGAACCCCCAAAACAATGGCAATAAGCGGGAAGAACGGTGCAAAGTCCGGCATAACCAGATCCTTTCAATGCCGTGAACAGGCATCACGGTCAAGCCCCAATAAGTGCAGCCGTCCTTTTACCGCACCGCTGAAGTGCCCTCGATTCAGGCGTTTCCGGCCAGCTGTTGTAGACAGTTTGATTCGGCCCCGCGCAGGAGTCCAGAGCTGGGCCGACATTTGCCTGCGGCAACGGAAAATGGCTAACGACGACGGCACCTGGCGTCCGTTGTCGGGTCCGGCAACCGGGGCGGGACCAGGTCAGGAGGGAAGGCTTTTCTCCAGGTAGCCGAGGGCAGCGCTGGCCGCCCTCGCGGCGTCCGCGACCGCCGGACCCAGCCGCCCGACGTCGTCCGGACTTACGCGCTGGGTGGGAAAACCGACGCCCAGGACTGCAGCGAGGCGCCCGGCGTGGTTGAAGACCGGGGCGCTGATGGAGCCCACGTCTGAGTTCCGCTCCCCAAAGGCTGCGTAGAAGCCCGCAGCTTTCGCCTCGCTGACCTGGCTGTCGAGTTTCTCCCACGTATCCGGGGTCGCCGAGGTGTAGCTGGTCAGCTCCGTGTCCTGGATTGCCTCACGGGCTTCGGGATCGAAGGCAAGGAAGATCTTTCCCGGCGCCCCGGCATGCATCGGCATGACCTGCCCCACCAGGAAGGGCCGCATCACCACGTGACGGGTTTCGGCCACCGCAACCACAGTGCGGAAGGCGCCGTCACGCATGTACAGGCAGGCCGTCTCTCCGGTCTTGTCGCGCAGTTCCTGGAGGAAGGGATGGACCAAACGGACCACATCCAGGCCGAAGGTGCCGGGGGTGGCCCACTGGACCAGGCGCAACCCGATCCGGTAGCGGTCTCCGTCGCGGTCAAGGAACCCTTCCCGCACCATGTTCTGCACCAGCCGCTGGCATGTACTCGACGGCAGCCCCGTCTGCCGGACGATTTGCTGGAGCGTAGGTTCCGGGAACTCAATGGAAAAGCAGTTCAGGATCTCGCTGACTTTGCGCAGCACCAGGAGGGGCTGCGCGGATCCGCTGCTTCGCTCTGACGCCAACGCCTTTGTCCCTTATCTCAGCGATCTTCCGGGGTGTGAGTGGTTATTCTATGGCGCCGCGCCAGGTGAAGTTAATCGTTGACATAGGCAACGAGGACCCGCACCATGGGTTGGAGAACCGCATTGCGGGTCCAGTGGGCCTGATTTCGGAACCCCCATCTGTCCGATTTTGAAGCCAGGCCGGCGCCCTACTACATCTGACCAATGGAGTGATGATGAGTATTCAAGGAGTGACCCGGGAGCAGGCCGTAAGGCGGGCCACCGTGGCAAGTGTCGTGGGTACAACGATCGAGTGGTACGACTTTTTCCTTTATGGAACTGCCGCTGCCCTGGTGTTTCCCCAGTTGTTCTTCCCGGGCCAAGTGGCCTTCGCCGGTGTGCTTGCAGCTTTCGGCACACAGTTTGTCGGCTTTGTGGCCAGGCCCATCGGTGCGGCCATCTTCGGCCACTTCGGTGACCGGATCGGCCGCAAGACAACGCTCATGGCCACGCTTTTCCTCATGGCCTTCGGAACCGTGCTGATTGGCTGCCTCCCGACGTACCAAAGCATCGGCGTCGCCGCGCCGGTCCTGCTGGTACTGCTCCGCATCATCCAGGGCATCGGCGTTGGCGGCGAGTGGGGCGGGTCGGTCCTGCTGAGCATGGAATGGGGCGACCAGGCCCGGCGGGGCCTGTCCGCTTCCTGGCCGCAGATCGGGGTGCCGCTGGGATTGGTCCTGTCCACCGGCGTCGTCCGGCTGACTACTGCCGCCACCGGCGCTGAGGGATTTGTCGCCTATGGCTGGCGGATCCCCTTCATTCTGAGCATCATCCTGATCGGTGTAGGCCTGTTCGTTCGCCTGCGCGTCATTGAAAGCCCCGAGTTCGACGCCGTCCGGCAGTCCAACAAGGTGGTAAGGGCTCCGATCATCGAGGTGATCCGGAGGCAGCCCAAGGAGATCCTGCTCTCCGCACTGGTGCGCACTTCGGAACAGGCACCTTTCTACCTGTTCATTACCTTCGTGATCACGTACGCCACCAAGCAGCTGAAGCTGGACAGCAACTCCATCCTCGATGACACGCTGATTGCAGCAGCCTTGGGGCTGATCAGCGTGCCCCTCTTCGGGCGCCTTTCAGACCGTTTCGGCCGCCGGCGCGTCTACGGAACCGGCATCGTGCTCACGGCGCTGTTTGCATTTCCCTACTTTGGGCTGCTGAACACCCGGGACGCACTGTGGGTCGGCGTTGCGGTGGTGGTCAGCCTGATCCTGCACGACATCCAGTACGGCCCGCAGGCTGCCCTGATCGCCGAAAGCTTCGACACGGACATCCGTTACACGGGTGCCGGACTGGGATACCAGCTGGCCAGCGTGATCGCCGGTGGTCCCGCGCCCCTGATTGCGGCGGCGTTGCTGGCAAACTACGGCAACTCGACGTCGATCTCGCTCTACATCATCCTCTGCTGCATCATCGCCATGCTTGCCCTGATCTTCCTGCCCAGGGCAAAGGGGGCGCTGGCCAAGGACGCCGCTGCCGCCGCGACGCCCAGGAACCTGTAGGACGAATGCGATCAGACTTTGACCCCGGCCAGCTGGGGCCGCGGGAGTTCGACAAGTTCCCGACCTCGGTAGTTGTTCCACGGCCCATCGCCTGGGTGTCGAGCACATCACCGGCAGGCGTGGACAACCTCGCGCCCCACTCGTTCTTCACTGTCGCCTCGGTGGACCCTCCGATCATCCAGTTCACCTCAGTGGGGGAAAAGGACTCCTTGCGGAACATCGAGGCGACGGGGGAGTTCGTGGTGAACCTTGCTCCGGCCGCGCTGATCCAGGAGGTCAACGCCACCGGCACGAATTTCAGTTCCGACGTGAGCGAGTTTGATGCCGCGGGCCTCACCCGCGAGCCCAGCGCCGTGGTCCGGCCGCCCCGCGTCAAGGAGTCCCCGGCAGTTCTGGAGTGTTCACTTCACCAGACCCTCCGTATCGGCGGCTGCGTCCTGGTGTTCGGGGTGGTGGTCCACGGATCAGTCTCCACCGGGGTGCAGGAAAGGGCAGCCGACGTATGGCGTCAGTAAGTGTTGAAGAAGCGGGAGCTGTCGCGACGCTGTCCTTTGGCAGCGGGCAACGGCTCAATGCCCTCGGTTACGCCGAGTGGCAGGAGCTGGGGCATGCAGTCAATGGGCTGGCAGCCAGCCCGTCCCTGCGTGCGGTGGTAGTGCGGGGCAGGGGAGGAGTGTTCTGCTCAGGCTTTGACGTGCGCGAATGGGAGGGCCGGACGGACACGGAGGTCAGCCGGACGTTCGATGTGATCGAGTCCGCCCTGCAGGCGCTCGAGGACCTGCCAGTACCTACCGTGGCCATTGTGGAGGGAGTAGCGGCCGGCGGGGGCTGCCAGCTGGCTCTCGCCTGCGACCTGCAGCTGCTCACCCCGTCGGCCCGCATCGGGATGCCTGTGGCGCGCCTCGGACTGCTGGTTCCAGCCACCTTCGCCAACCGCATGGCACTGCGCATAGGCCCGTCGCGGACCAAGGACCTTCTGTTTGGCGGCCGTATGCTGACCGCCCACCAAGCCTGGTCCATGGGCCTGGTCACCACCCTGGCTCCCGACGATGACGCGGATGCGCTGCTGGAAGCGATCCTCGATAATTGGCGGGGAGCTTCGGCGGCGTCCCTGCGGGCATCAAAGGCAGCCGTCAACGAGGGTCTGGGCCTGGTGACCGACGCCGGCCGTCGGGCAACACCGGGGCCTGCAGTGGATCCCGTTGAGTTCCAGGGCCGCGTCAAGGGCTTCCTGGCCCGTCAGCGAAAGAACGTGTAGCACTTCCGTCAGGACTTGCCCCGGTACGAGGGGCGCACCCCGGGAAGCGGTTGCTGCGGCTCTTCCAGGACGGTGACGTCCAGGGCCATCCGGTGCCTGTCGCGCAGGCGCCCGTGCAGGACGTTGCGCAGCCCGTACGTCACCAGCCTCCGCTTGGTCAGGAACCGGAATTCCGCCTTATCCGAGGTCACCAGGTCCACGATGGGCCATGCGGCATCGTCCGCCGTCTGGCCCCACAGCCCGACGACCACCGGCAGGGCGCCGAGGCGGTGCTGGTACCCGGGCTGGGAGGTCACCCGCCCCAGGAGATCGGTCTGCACCAGGCCGGGATTCATGCCGTGCACCCGGACGCCGGTGCCTTTGGTTTCCAGCTGCAGCGTCTCCGTGAACTGGCGGACCCACCGCTTGCTGGAGGCATAGGCGTTTTGGAGCGCGACGGGCCCGCGGTCGCCCTGGCCGTACAGATTGACCAGGTCGCCGTGGCCTTGGGCAAGGAACACCGGCAACGCCACCCGGGCGCCGTGGAAAGTCCCCAGAATGTTGGTTCGCACCACTTGCGTGAAGTCAGCCACGGGCGTGGACGCCGTCGGCCCGAACACCCCGGACACGCCTGCGTTATTGACCCAGATGTCCAACGTCCCCCGGCTGGTGGCCTCGTCCCGGAGCGCCTCCACGTCCCCTGGCTCTCCGGTGTCGCACCGCCGTCCTGACGCCGCGATGCCTTCAGCCCGCAGGCGCCCGACGGCGGCAGCAACGCCGTCGTCCGACCTGGACGCCAGCACCACCGTTGCGCCGTGCAGGCCCAGAGCCCGTGCCATGGCAAAGCCGAGCCCGCGGGACGAACCGGTCACCACCGCTACGCGGCCCTGAAGCACGTCCCGGGGAAGGGCACCGCGTTGTAAACGCATTACCCAGTGATACGCGCCCGGCGCGGAGGAGGGCAAGGGGCCGGCGGCTACCCGTTCCGGGCTGCGTGGCGGGCCTGAAGTGCGGCAGCCAGGTAGGGCGCGGTGCGGCTGTTGACGGAACGCGCGACGGCGGCCGGGTCACCGTCGGCGACGATCTCCCCGCCGGCGTCACCACCGGCGGGCCCCAGGTCCATCACCCAGTCGGCGGCGGCCACCACATCCATCGCATGTTCCACCAGGACCACGGTGTTGCCGGCGTCCACCAGCCGGTTGAGCTGCGCCATCAGGAGCTGGACGTCGGCGGGGTGCAGTCCCGTGGTGGGCTCATCCAGGAGGTACAGCGTGTGCCCGCGCCGGGCGCGCTGCAGTTCCGTGGCCAGCTTGATCCGCTGCGCCTCGCCGCCGGAGAGTTCGGTGGCGGGCTGGCCCAGCCGGAGGTAGCCCAGCCCCACGTCCTGCAGCGTCTGCAGGGAACGTGCCGCGGTGGGAACTCCCGCCAGGAAACCGGCGGCGGCGTCGACCGTCATGCCCAGCACCTCGGCGATGTTCCTGCCGTGGTACGTGACCTCCAGGGTCTCCGGGTTGTAGCGCGAGCCCTGGCATTCCGGGCACGGACCGTAGCTGCCGGGCAGGAAGAGCAGTTCCACTGCCACGAACCCTTCGCCCTGGCAGGTCTCGCAGCGCCCGCCGGGCACATTGAACGAGAAACGGCCGGGCCCGAACCCCCGGCTCCTGGCAGCCTCGGTGGCAGCGAACTCCTTCCGGACGGCGTCGAACAGCCCGGTGTAGGTGGCCAGGTTGGAGCGCGGAGTGCGGCCGATCGGCCTTTGGTCCACCTTGACCAGGCGGTCGATCCCTTCCAGCCCGCTCACGGTGCCGACGCTCAGGGGCCCATTGTTGTCTTCGGCCTGGTCCTGGTCCGGCTCATCGGCGGCAGGCCCGGTCACCGTGCGCAGTGCCGCGCCGGCCACGCCGGCCAGGACCTGGCTGACCAGGGTGGACTTCCCGGAACCGGACACACCGGTGACCGCCGTCAGGACGCCGAGTGGAAAAGCCGCGTCCAGGTTCCGCAGGTTGTGGCGGCTCACATCGCGCAGCTCAAGCCAGCCCGCGGGCTGCCGGGGCCCACCCCTGCCGGCGTCAGCGCCGCCGTCGCCCGTTGCCGCTTGCCGTTCCCCCCGGAGCTCTCCCTCCTGGAAAAGGAACGGCCGCGTCACGGACTCCGGCACTGCCTTGAGGCCCTGCACCGGGCCGCTGTACAGCACCTCTCCGCCGTCTTCGCCCGCACGGGGTCCCACGTCCACCAGCCAGTCCGCGCGGCGGACCAGGTCCATGTTGTGCTCCACCACGAACACGGAATTCCCGGACGATTTGAGCTGGTCCAGCACGGCAACTAGAGGTTCGGCGTCTGCCGGATGCAGGCCTGCGGACGGTTCATCGAGCACGTAGATCACGCCGAAAAGCCCGGAGCGCAGCTGCGTGGCAATCCGGAGCCGCTGCATTTCGCCGGGCGAAAGCGTTGGCGTGGGCCGGCCCAGCGCCAGGTAGCCCAAGCCAAGCTCCAGCAGCACGTTGATGCGCTGCAGCAGGTCCCGGGTGATGGCCACGGCCACTTCGTTGGACTCGGAGGACTGCCTTCGGGAGGCGGTTCCCGCAGCGGCCAGTTCCGTGGTGGGGCGGATAAGCTCCGCCAGTTTGGCCATGGGCACGGCGTTAAGCCCGGAAATGGTGTGGCCGGCGAAGGTGACCGCCAGAGCCTCGGGCCGGAGTCCTGTCCCGCCGCAGCGGGGGCACGGTCCCGTCTCCATGAACCGCAGCACTTTCTCCCGCATTGCAGGGCTCTTGGAGTCGAGCAGCGTGTGCATCACGTAGCTCTTGGCGCTCCAGAACCGGCCTTTGTAGGGCTTGGCCACGCGGTCCCGCTGCGGCGTCACTTCCACCACAGGCTGTTCTTCGGTGAACAGGATCCAGTCGCGCTGCTTCCGGGGAAGCTGATGCCAGGGGGTGTCGACGTCGTAGCCCAGGTGGGACAGGATGTCGCGCAGGTTCTTGCCCTGCCAGGCGCCGGGCCAGGCCGCGATGGCGCCATCACGGATGCTCAGGGACGGGTCTGGAACCAGTGATGCTTCACTGACGGTGTGGGCAGTACCCAGGCCGTGGCATTCCGGGCAGGCGCCGGCCGCAGTGTTGGGGGAGAAGGCGTCCGAGTCCAGCGAAGGGGCGCCGGCAGGGTAGGTGCCTGCACGCGAGAAGAGCATGCGCAGCGAATTGGACAAGGTGGTGACGGTGCCAACGGTGGAGCGGGAGGTGGCCGTGCCCCGGCGCTGCTGGAGGGCGACGGCGGGCGGCAGCCCGGTAACCTGTTCCACCTTGGGGTTGTGCCCCTGCTGGATGAGCCGCCGGGCATAGGGTGCCACCGATTCGAAGAACCTGCGCTGCGCTTCCGCGTAAATGGTGCCGAACGCGAGGGACGACTTGCCGGAGCCGGAGACACCGGTGAACGCCACGATCGCATCCCGTGGCACGTCCACGCTCACGTTCCGCAGGTTGTTTTCGCGGGCCCCACGCACCCGGACGAACCCGTCTTCGGCATTGCCGGCCGCAACGGACGGTAGGGTCGGGGCGGTCAGTTCGTCAGGGTTCTGTTTGGCATGCACCGCTTCGACTGTAGTGCCGATCCGTGGATGGCCGGGAATTTCTTTGCACCTGTTGGGCCGGCACGGGCGGATCTACACTGAATCATTCCGCGACGCTGACAGGCGGGGAGGCTGACCGGGAAGAGAAGAACCAACTACATATTTGGGAAGGGCCGGCCATGGGCAACGCGTCGCAGGGAGCTAACAGGGCAGTATCGGAGGCCGCATCCGCCAGCCGCAGCCCGGTGGTCCGCATGTTGGCCCGGGCAGGATTTGTCTTCATCGGCCTGGTCCATATCCTGATCGGCGTCATTGCCCTGCAACTGGCCCGCGGCCAGGGCGGCGAGGCCGACCAGTCGGGCGCGATCGGAACGCTGGCAGCCAAGCCCGGCGGCGGCATCCTGCTTTGGGCCGGCGCCGTGGCCTGCGGCGCACTCGCCCTGTGGATGCTCAGTGAAGCGTTCTATGGTGCCCGCAGCGGGACTGAATCCAAAAAGAAGGTCAAAGAGGCGGCCACCGCGGTGGGCAAGGCCGTCGTGTTTGGTTTCCTGGCCTTCACCTTTGCCGTCTTTGCCTCGGGCGGCAGCAAGAACTCCAGCCAGTCGGCCAGCGACTTCACGGCAAAGCTGATGGGGGCACCGGCCGGGATGGTGCTTGTGGTTGCGGTGGGGCTGGCGATCGCCGGCGCCGGCATCTTTTATGCCTACCGGGGTGTTTCCCGGAAGTTCATGAAGGACCTGCAGGATCCGGGCAGCGCCCGCACGGCGGTCGAGTGGCTCGGAACTGTCGGCTACACAGCCAAAGGTGTGGTGCTCGCCGTCGTCGGTATCCTGATCATCGTGGCGGCCGCCACCGCTGACCCGTCCAAATCCTCAGGTTTGGACGGTGGACTGAAAACCCTCGGCTCACAGCCTTACGGCGTGTTCCTTCTCGCCGCCATCGCGGCCGGGCTCATCTGCTACGGCGTGTACTCCATGGCGCGGGGGCGCTACGGAAAGTTCTGAACCCGCCCCGGACGGCCCCGCCAGGATCAGCGTTCCCGGGCGCCCCGGCCGAGGGCGGCCAGAGCCGAGCCCAACGGGAGGTGCAGCGCGGGCCCGTGGCCGGGGAGGATGACAGTGGCATCCGTTCCCTCCAGTTTCCGCAGGGCGGCCACCGCCTCTGCAGGGTCTGCGTGATACATCCGGTGCAGCATCTGCGGCCCTGCAGTCCGGCTGATCGGGTGGCCGGTGACGAACGAATCACCAACTGCGATGACGCCCGCCTCCGGAAGGAGGATTGCCGCGTTGCCCGGGGTATGGCCGGGCAGGGAGACGGCGACGGGGTTGCCCGGCAGGGACCGGAGCGTGGCCGCGTCCCACGCCTGTGCTCCGGCCGCAGGCTTCGCCGCCAGCGCACCGGCTTTAATGGCATGAACCATCCAGCGCAGGACGCGCGGCCGCCATGCACGGCTGAGCACCTGACCAAGGGTGACCTGGTGCTTTTCCGTTCCCTGCACGTGCGCCAGTTCTTCGGGGGCGCACAGCACCGGGGTTCCGAACGCCTCGGCGAAGTACGCCGCGGAGCCGGTGTGGTCCACATGGCCGTGCGTGACCAGCAGCGCAAGGGCGTCGGCAGGTTCCAGGCCCAGATAGCGGAGTGAGGCAAGGACGTGGCGGCGGTCGGCGGGGTAGCCGCTGTCGATGAGGATGAAGCCCGTCCCGTCCCGGACCACGATCCAGTTGGCGGCCGGCCCTTCGGCGAAGTAGATGCCAGGTGCCTGCTCGGAAAGGCCGGCGGCGGGGTTCCACGTGGATTGCTGCTGCACGGGTCAAGGGTAGCTGCCCAAGCGCAGCCGGAGTGGCCGTGGACCCCTGCCCCCAAACCCGGCCGAGGGCTACCTAATGCCCTAAGACTTCCTGTGCAGTCGCTGTGCATCCTGTTGATTCTGGTCACCTTCGCCCTACAGTGTTCCCACAATTGCCTACGATGGGACACGGACAAAGGACAGATCGGCGGCAGCGAGTCAGCTGCCGCCACGCATTTCCAGGGAGGAGGCAGCACCCATGCGGCACAATTTCTTGCTTTCCGAGCACCCCGGGCGCGTTCTCGCGGCGGGAGCTGTTGCCCTCCTCCTGGCCGTCACATCGGGAAGCACGGCCCAGACCCAGCCATCCGCCACGGCGGCGCCTCCTGTCCGCGTGGTGGTGGTCGGGGACTCACTGAGCACAGGCCACGGTACCTCTCCACAGCAGGCATGGCCGGCGCTTATGCGGAAAGACCCGGAAGTGGCCGGCCTGGAAGTGGTCAACGCCGCCGAGGACGGAAGCGGCTACCTCAGCCTGGGTGACTACAACGGAACCTTCGGCACCCAGGTTGAAGACTTCGTCACCCCGGACACGGGCATTGTGGTCTTCTTCGGATCCGAGAACGACCTGGGGTACGCGCCCGCTGACATAGGCAGCGCTGCCCTTGCCGCAATGGACCGGGCGGAGACCCTGGCCCCTGATGCCAGAATCATCGTGGTGGGCCCGCCTTCCTACACGGCAACTCCGGACCCGGGGCTGGTGGACATCAGCGACCAGCTCAAGGCCGCCGCCCAGCAGGCCGGCGGGGAGTTCGTGGACCCGATTGCCGAGGGCTGGATCAGCGATGACTTCGACGATCTGATCGGTCCCGACGGCGACCATCCAACCGTGCAGGGGCAGCACTACCTGCTGGACCACATCGGCGCCTACCTTGAGCAGGCAGCCCCGGCGGCAGCGGCCGCCATGGAAGGGCGCCAGGACCCGCGCAGGCCTGCCGCCTAGTCCCACGGCCAGGACGGGAGAGGCCTGGCCGGAACCATCTGGATCAAAGCATCTAGACCAAGGGCCAGGGGTAGCGCATGCCCGTGCGGTCCACGGGGAGGACCTTTTCCTGCAGCATGCGTTGGACCCTGCGCTGGAGTGCGGCCACCTCGGCTTCGTCAAGCAACGCGGCGAGGTCGGGCGGCACCGCGGCGGCCAAGGGGCTGATGTCCTCGAGCAGGGCATCAGGAACGGGGTCGCCGGCGAAGTCCCAGATCACCGTCCGCAGCTTGAACGCGGCCGAGAAGCACAGGCCGTGGTCGATGCCCCAGATGTGGCCGTCGGTGCCGCGCAGCACGTGGCCGCTTTTCCGGTCGGTATTGTTCGCCACGTAATCGAACAAGGCCATCCGGGCAAGCTCCGGATGCGTTTCGGGGGAGTCGGCGAAAAGTGTGAAGTAGTGCTCCTCGAGGTCGCCCTCGATGAACCACTGCAGGGACCCCACCCCCAGCGGTGCATCCGTGCGGACCACCGTCGGCGGGACGATTCCCCATCCCAGTGCCTCACTGAGCAGGTACGCGGCCCGCTCCCGGCGGTGCAGGCCGGCGTCGAAATCTGCGAGCGGACGTTCCCCCGCAACGGGTTTATAGACTGCCCAGTTGGAGTCTTCCCCGCACGAAAGCGCCACGAGGAAGGTGGCATTGCTGCCGCTCATGATGCGGCCCAGCAACTCCACGCGGCCCTCCGTGAGGAGTGTCAGTTCCCGCCCGGACACCGCAGGCCCCACGCTAATGCACGTCCGATCACTGCGCCCTCAGCCCGCTGAGGGGTTCGGACATCGAATTCACCGTGAGCACGGCGGGTGCCTGGCCGTCGGTGTAGGAGATCGCCGAGACCGACGCCGGGCTGATCATGATCCGCTGGAAGAGGTCCAGGTGGGTGCCCAGCGCGTGCGCGACGGCCGCTTTGATGGGGTCCGCGTGGGAAAAACAGACGACGACGGCACCCGGGTGCGCGGCCCGGAGTGCGTCCAGGCTGCCGACAATCCGGGCCTGCATTCCGGAGAACCCCTCGCCATTGGGGAAACGGAAAGCGGACGGGTTGTGCTGGACGGTTTGCCACTCCGGCAAACCCGTCAGGCCGGCGAGCGCGGCACCCGTCCAGTCGCCGAAATCGCATTCCAGGAGACCGGCGTCCTCGCTGACGGTGACCCCGGCACGGACCGCAGTAGGCTCCGCCGTCTCCCGTGCCCGCTCGAGGGGCGAGGAATAGACCGCGTGCACGGGCAGGCCGGAAAGGCGCTCAGCCACGGCGTCGGCCTGGGCACGTCCCCGCTCGGAAAGGTGCAGCCCCGGGGCCCGGCCGGGCAGGACGGTACCAGTGGTGGGCGTCTGGCCGTGCCGGACTAAAAGGATCAATGTGCTCTGTGTCATTGCGTCTAAGCGTAGCCGCGAGGGGACCCCGTGCCGAGCCTGCGAGGCGCGGGGAGCGGCAAGCGGTAGCCGCGAGGGGACCCCGTGCCGAGCCTGCGAGGCGCGGGGAGCGGCAAGCGGTACGGGCAGCCGTTTGGGAATCTGGAGGAATCTCTCGATTAGCCGCAGGGCGGGGCTTACGGTAGAGAGGTGACTGATCGCCCCGATATCTACACCGTTGGTGAACTCCGTGCGGCAGGCTACGTCCTCAAGGACCTTCGCCACGAAATCCGCGACAATCTCCTCGCCGCCCTGGCGGAAGGACGCGACCCCTGGCCAGGCCTCTATGGCTTCAGCAGGACGGTGATTCCCCAGCTGGAGCGGGCACTGATAGCAGGCCATGACATTGTCCTGCTGGGCGAGCGCGGCCAGGGCAAGACCCGCCTGCTCCGCACCCTGGCCGGGCTGCTGGACGAATGGTCGCCCGTGATTGAGGATTCGGAGCTTAACGAGCATCCGTTCGAACCGATCACCGAACAGTCCCGGACCCGCGCGGTGACCGAAGGGGACCGGCTGCGGGTTGCATGGCGGCACCGTTCGGAGCGCTATGTCGAGAAACTGGCAACGCCGGACACCTCGGTGGCAGACCTCATCGGTGACGTGGACCCGATGCGCGTAGCCGAAGGCCGCCGGCTGGGGGACCCGGAGACCATCCACTACGGGCTCATTCCGCGCTCGAACCGCGGCATCATCGCCATCAACGAACTGCCGGACCTTGCCGAACGCATCCAGGTGGCCATGCTCAACGTCATGGAGGAGCGGGACATCCAGATTCGCGGGTACGTGTTGCGGTTGCCGCTGGACGTGTTGGTGGTCGCCTCCGCCAACCCTGAGGACTACACCAACCGCGGCCGGATCATCACGCCGCTGAAGGACCGGTTCGGCGCGGAGATCCGCACGCACTACCCGATCGAACTGGAAGACGAGGTCTCGGTCATCCGGCAGGAGGGCCGGCTGGTGGCGGATGTCCCGCCGTTCATCCTGGAGATCCTGGCCCGCTACACCAGGGCGCTGCGGCAGTCGCCGGCGATCAACCAGACGTCCGGTGTTTCCGCCCGGTTTGCCATTGCCGGGGCAGAGACCATCGCCGCCGCGGCCCTGCGGCGGGCCAGCCTGCGGGGTGAGGACCAAGCTGTCGCCCGGATCATCGACCTGGAACCCGCCGTGGAGGTGCTCACCGGGAAGATTGAATTCGAATCGGGCGAGGAAGGGCGTGAGCAGGGCGTCCTTGACCACCTGCTGCGCACCGCCACAGCCGAGGCGGTCAGGGCCCATTTCCAGGGGCTGGACATGGGCCCGCTCGTGAACGCCCTCGATGGCCACCGGACCGTCAGCACCGGCGAGCAGGTCACAGCCCGGGAGTTCCTTGGCAACCTGCCGTCGCTGAACGGCTCCGGCCTCTACGAGGAAATTGGCCGGCGCCTCGGTGCGGTGAACGACGGCCAGCGGGCCGCCGCCGTCGAACTCGCCTTGGAAGGCCTGTACCTGGGCCGGCGGATCTCCAAGGAGTCCGACGACGAGGAAACCATTTACGGCTAAGCCCAGGAGGCACCATGGCTATCCATAAACGGTCCGCCAGGTACGGCCGGTACACGGGCGGCCCGGACCCGCTCGCCCCGCCGGTGGACCTGGCCGAGGCGCTCGACGCCGTCGCCGAGGACGTCATGGCAGGCTACTCGCCGCGCCACGCCCTGCAGGAGTTCCTGCGAAGGGGCGGCCGGAACCGCGACGGGCTGGACGACCTTGCCCGGCGCGTCCAGCAGCGGCGGCGCGACCTGCTTGGCCGGCACCGGCTGGACGGCACCCTGGACGAAGTGAAGAAACTCCTGGACACCGCCGTACTGGAAGAACGCAAGCAACTGGCCCGGGACGCCATGATGGACAACACCGACCGTGCCTTCCGGGAAATGCAGTTGCAGAACCTGCCGCCATCCACCGCCGCGGCCGTCAACGAGCTCGCATCCTACGACTGGCAGTCAAGTGCAGCCCGCGAGGCTTACGAACAGATCAAGGACCTGCTGGGCCGGGAAGTCCTGGAGCAGCGGTTCGCCGGGATGAAGCAGGCGCTGGAGAGCGCCACCGATGAAGACCGCGAGGCCGTAAGCGCGATGCTCCGGGACCTTAACGAGCTGCTGGGCAAACACCGGCGGGGCGAAGACACAGACTCGGACTTCCAGGAATTCATGGCCAAGCACGGCCAGTACTTTCCGGAGAACCCGCAGTCGGTTGAGGAACTGGTGGATGCCCTGGCACAGCGCGCCGCCGCGGCCCAGCGGCTCCTGCAGTCAATGTCCCCGGAGCAGCGTGATGAGCTGATGCGGCTGTCCGCCCAGGCCTTCGGCTCTCCCGAACTCATGGCCCAGCTCAACGTACTCGACGCCACCCTGCAGGCACTGCGGCCCGGGGAGGACTGGAACGGATCGGAACGCTTCGAAGGACAGGAAGGCCTGGGCCTGGGTGATGGCACCGGGGTGCTCCAGGACATCGCCGAACTCGACGAACTGTCCGAACAGCTGTCACAAAGCTACAACGGCTCCCGGCTGGACGACCTGGACCTGGATGCCCTTGCGCGCCAGCTCGGGGAGAGCGCCGCGGTAAGCGCAAGGACGCTTGCGGAGATTGAGCGGGCGATGCAGGACAGCGGCTATCTGCGGCGCGGAGCGGACGGCGACCTTCGGCTGTCCCCGCAGGCCATGCGCCGGCTTGGAAAGTCGCTGCTGCGTGACGCTGCCAGGCAGCTGTCCGGGCGGCAGGGCAGCCGGGACACCAGGATGGCAGGGGCTGCGGGCGAACAGACCGGGTCCAGCCGGCAGTGGGAGTTCGGCGACGCCGAGCCCTGGGACGTCACCCGCACCATGACCAACGCCATCCGGCGGACCATGGCCGACGGCGGTGACCCGGCCCGCGGACTGCGCCTCGCCGTGGACGACATCGAAGTAGCGGAGACGGAAGCCCGGACCCAAGCCGCCGTTGCCCTGCTGGTGGACGTGTCCTTCTCCATGGCTGCCGAGGGGCGGTGGGTTCCCATGAAGCGGACGGCGCTCGCGCTGCACCACCTGGTGTCCACCCGTTTCCGGGGGGACCGGCTGCAGCTGATCACGTTCGGCCGCTACGCGCAGTCCATGGACATCGGAGAACTGACGGCTTTGCCGGCCCTGCGCGAACAGGGCACCAACCTGCACCACGGCCTGCTGCTGGCGGGCCGCTTCTTCCGCCAGCACCCGTCCATGCAGCCGGTCCTGCTGGTGGTTACCGACGGCGAACCCACCGCGCATCTGCTGCCCGACGGGGACTCCTGGTTCAACTGGCCGCCCGATGCGGAAACCATCCGGGCCACCATCGGGGAACTGGACCGGCTTGGCCGCATGGGGGCGCAGACCACCTTTTTCCGCTTGGGGAACGACCCCGGCCTGGAACGCTTCATCCAGCGGATGGCGCACCGTGTGGATGGCCGGGTGGTGGCCCCCGAGGTGGGCGATCTGGGCGCCGCAGTGGTGGGCGAGTACCTGCGCGCCCACGTCCGCAGCGCCTACGCCGACGGCGATTGGTTCTGACCGGCGGTGGGCCAGTTGATGGTGGACCTAATCGTCACCCTGGACGGCTGTGCCACTGGGGAGGGTTGGCCGGGCTGGTGGGGCCTGGAAGGGCCGGAATACCTGGCCTGGCTCAAGCAGGAGGCCCGTACGGAGCGGACCTATCTGATGGGGGCCAACACCTACCGCCTCATGTCCGGCATGTCGGAGGACGCAGCAGCCGGGGGTGAAGGGTTCTCCGAGGAGGAAGCCGCATCGCTGACGGGCCTCGCTCCCGTCCCCAAGGTGGTGTTTTCCTCCAGTTTAAAAACACCCCTCCGGTGGCCAAACTCCCAACTGGTGCCCGGGGACGCCGTTGAGGCCGTCAGGCAGATGAAACAGACCTCTGCGGGGCCTTTGAGTACCCTGGGCAGCCTCAGCCTTTGCCGGTCCCTGGTAGCAGCCGGCCTGGTGGACCGGTTTCGCCTGGTTGTCTTCCCCCTGATCACCGGGCGTACCGGAAGCGAATGGATCTATGAGGGCTACCCTGACGTTGCCCTGGAGATGGTGGACAGCAGGACCTTTGACGGGCGCCTCCAGCTGCTCGAGTACATCCCGCGCGTGATCGACACGCCGCAAGGGGCCGGGCAGGCGTAAAGCCCCCGGCGTCAGGTCACCGTGGAAGCACCACGACTTCGGTCCGGTAGGCCTGCGAGGAGCGCATGCTGCCGCGGAACCAGCAAACCGCATGCACGGCGGCGTCTCCGGGCGGCACCATCGGACGAAGGTTGTCCACGCAGGAGTTGGCTGTCACTGCCTCCCACTCCCACGTGGCGCCGCCGTCCCGGGTCCGGCCGGCGTAGAGCTCGTAATGTGCGGTGGCATCACCGGTCCGGGTATCGGCAGGAGCGGAGATGTACACCCGGTCCAGGTCGTAGGGGTCCACCGCACCCAGCCCGGTGTAGTCCTGTTCGTGGGGGAGCAGGGCCGGGCCGGCTGCTGCGAGATGGTGCAACTGCCAGCGCATCCCGTCGAAGCGGGCGTAGAGCAGGCGGTGGTCATCGACGTCGAGCGCCTGCTCCCGCCCAAGGGCGCCGTTGACGTCGTTCGCCCGGCAGCTGATGATGGCGGCTAGCTGGGAGCCCTGGCCGCGGACGTCGACGGTCCAGCCGTGGGTGAGGATGTCCCCGCCGAGTTCGGTGCCTGCCTGGAAAACCGTGGTGAGGGAGCTCTGGTTGATGCCGGCGGAGCCGAGCAGGGGCTTGGAAACCACCTGGCCCTGTCCATCGTGCAGCGCGTTGTCCCGGATGAAGCCGTGATAAATACTGTTGTTGAAGTCGCGGGGGTGGTGGTCCGTGGTGATGAGGTCGATACGGTCGGTGCCGTTGCCGACATAGCGGGTGTAGCCGTTGACGTAGCCGATTTTAGGCCGGGTAAAGAGCTTGCCACCGTAACTCCAGCTGCTGCCGTCGTCCTCCGAGACCATCATGGTGGGGTCGTCGTTGATGGCCCGGACAAAGTTGTATACCCGGGATTCCGCGTCCAGTCGGTGCAGGTTGGAGTAGGTGGCGCCGCGGCCGGCCGCCAGTTCCGTCCAGTCGAAGCATTCTTCCGGGCCCCATTCAGAGGCGTCGTGGGGTCGCGTGGAGATTCGCCAGCGGGAAAAGTTGTCTGTCTTGTGCTTCGCGTACATGGCCAGGTACCGGCCGTCCGGCCTGATCAGCAGCGCGGGCGCATTGTGGTCATCGGCCTCCAACCTCTGGTGCAGGACGTGCACCGTGCTCTGGCCGGTGGCCAGGTCCAGGACGGCAATTTCGATGTTGCCGCCCCGGCTTTCGCCGCCTGGGCCGTCGGGGGCAGCCACGGAACCCACCAGCAGGGTGTTGGTAACGGGATCGACCACGGCCCGCTCGTCCTGGAACCAGCACCATGCGCCGTTGTCGTTGATTGTGATCGGATCCGCGGGCATGGCACTCCTGGTTCGAGTAGGAAAGCGTATTCCGATATCCTCGCCCATGCCTCTTCCGTGGTCAATGCCCATGAACCGGGCGGTCATCCCTGGGTGGCCTTCAGGCACAGGACCCGCCTGCTGCCGTACGGAGCCGTTCCGTGTCAGGATCAAGGTATGCCCCAGCGACTCATGCTGCTCGACACTGCCTCCCTCTACTTCCGTGCCTTCTACGGCCTCCCGGACACCATCCGCCATCCGGACGGTACGCCGGTCAACGCCGTCCGCGGACTGCTGGACATGATCGCCCGGCTCACCATCGACTACCAGGCCACCCATCTTGTGGCTTGCTGGGACGATGACTGGCGGCCCCAATGGCGGGTGGACCTGCTTCCGACCTACAAGGCCCACCGGGTGGCCCGGGCGGTACCGGATGGCACGGACGTTGAGGTGGTCCCGGAGGGGCTCGAAGCGCAGTTGCCCATGATCCGCAGGGTGCTGGAGCTGGCCGGCATCGCGATCGTCGGTGCGGCTCACCATGAAGCCGACGACGTCGTGGGGACCTATGCGAGCCAGTCTGCCTTTCCGGTGGACGTCGTCACGGGCGACCGTGACCTTTTCCAGGTCTGCGATGACGAGCGCGGCGTCCGGGTGATCTACACCGCCCGCGGCATGAAGAACCTCGAAGTCATCACGGAAGAAAGCGTGGTGGCCAAGTACAAGGTCCTGCCGCAGCAGTACGCCGATTATGCAACCTTGCGCGGGGATGCCTCCGACGGACTGACCGGCGTGGCGGGAATCGGTGAGAAGACGGCTTCGTCCCTGCTGCTCAAGCACGGCACCCTGGAACGCCTGCTGGCAGCGGCGGAAGAGCCCGACGGCGGGGTATCCGGTCCTGTCCAGGCCAAGCTGGCTGCCGCCGCCGCGTACCTTGAAGCAGCCCCCGCCGTCGTCCGCCTGGTGCGGGACCTGGAACTTCCCACCCTTGACGAAGCCGGCGCCCTGCTGCAACCCGTGAGCGGCGAGCGGCGCGCCGAACTCGAGCGGCTTGCCACCGATTGGAACCTGGGCGGATCGGTCCGGCGGCTGCTGGCCGCGCTGGACCAGCGCGGCTAGCCCGGCGCGGAGGACGCGAACAGCGCGACTAAAACCGTCATGTGTTGCGTCATCCAGGGACACGGCAGGATCCGGGTGGACCAGTGCGGATGACGCCGGATGTACGGGCGTGACGCTGGATTGCGGTCCGAGTCCGCGCGTTTCAGGCCGCTTGAACAGGCCTGGTCGGGGTGGTTTGGTGAGGTAACGATCCAGATGAGAGGCCATTTCCATGACAGTCACTTCAGATCTTGCCCCGCGCCGCCTGCGCGATATTTTCGGAACATTCGCCAGTGGCCTGACCGTAATTACCAGTTCCACTCCGGACGGGCCCGCCGGTTTTACCTGCCAGTCCTTCGCATCCCTGTCGTTGGATCCTGCCCTAATCACGTTCAGCCCGGCGCGCACCTCAACCACGTGGCCGGTGCTGCGGAAGGCCGGTTCCTTCACCGTCAATATCCTCCCGGCAGAACACCAGCACCTCGCGGGGCAGTTCGCCCGCTCGGGAGCAGATAAGTTTGCCGGCGTCAGCCACACTTCCTCGCCGCTGGGAAATCCCGTGCTCGATGATGCGCTCGCATGGATCGACTGCGAGCTCCACGCAGAGTACGACGGCGGCGACCACACCATCGTGGTGGCCGCGGTGCGGCACCTCCACGCGCGGCACGACGCCGAACCGCTGCTCTTCTACAAGGGCCGGTACGCCGGCCTTGCGCCGGCGGAGAGCCTGCTCGAAGCGGCGGGCTGACCGGGCCTGCCCATCGATGGGCGTAAGGCTTCCGCTCCGCGCGCGGGAACGCCGGCCTTCCGTACTCTTGCTTCAGGCCCATCAGGTAGTAAGCTTACTGAGCATTACTAGTAAGCTTGCTGATTAAATGGGATGGGAGCAGGAGCCATGGGCGCAATTTTCGGTACGGCCCTGTCACTGATGCTGACCGTTGGCGGGGCGGCGGTTGCCGCGGAGGGTGGCCCGGGAGCTGCCCAGCACTATCTTGCGGGCCATGTGCTCCTCGGAGTGGGCATCGGCCTGTTGATCGCCACTATCCTGCGGACGGCTGTCCGGATTCTCCTGGCCCGGCGTACTGCCCCCGCAGACAAGACCACGGCCGCGGCCGCCGGGGCCGAACCGGCCACCGTCACCGTGCTGCCTGTTCGCTCCACCGCTCCCATGCCGATGCGGGGCCGGCATGCCGCGTGAGGGGGAACCGGCCACGGCACCCGGACACACCGCTGAGGCAGCCGGGGCAAACCCTGCGCCAGCGCGCCGCCGGAGGCTCCGTGGCCTGATCGCCCTGTGCTGCACCCTGGTTGCCGCGGCGTTGGTGGTTGGCGCGGCAGGCATCCGCTCTGCGGACGCCGACGAAAACGTCCTCCGGGGCTTCCAGATCCGCGTACTGAGCATCAGCCAGGCGGCCGCGGAGAACAGGATGGACGGAGCACTGGCCGCCCTGCAGGCACTCGAGAAAGACCTGGGTGACGCGGCAGCAGCGGGCCGCCTCTCCGCCGCACGCTACCGCGGCATCGAGACCGCGCTCTCGGCAGTAAAGTCGGACCTCGCCACGAAAGTGGCGGCCGCCGCAGCACCTCCCGCGCCGGAACCCAGTGCAGCCGCTCCTGCTCCCTCCGACAGCGCCCCCCTTGCCGACACGGACCAAAGTGAACCCGTCCCCGCTCCCGTGGAACCGGCGGTGCCTGCCGTTGCTCCCGCCCCTGCACCGGCCGCGGATGTTCCCGGCGACCAGCGGTCGGACACTGCCAAAGAAGCCAAGGACAAGAACAAGGGCAAGGGGCAAGGAAAGCCCTGACCCCAACGGTGGGGTGCCACACGGCAGGGCAGAATAGACGGATGACTCCCCTTGAGGGCCCTCTGCCCGCCGACGACTTCGACCTTGCGGCCATCGGCGCCGGGCTTGCCTTCGAAGGTTCCCTGTCCGCATTGCGCAGCGTACTGGAAAGCGGCAGCTCACCCGGCGCAGCTGTGGTGCAGGCGCCGCCCGGAACAGGAAAGACCACGCTCGTCCCGCCGCTGCTGGCGAATCTGTACGGCCGGCGCGGGCGCGTCGTCGTCACCCAGCCGCGCCGTGTTGCCGCCCGGGCCGCTGCCCGGCGGCTCTCCGTCCTGGACGGAAGGGGGCGGGGGGAAGGCCGCGTCGGCTACACCGTCCGCGGGGAACGCCAGGCAGGCCCCGGCACCCGGGTCGAATTTGTCACCCCGGGCATCCTGCTCCACCGCCTGCTGGCCGATCCCGGGCTTGACGGGACCGCCGCCGTCGTCCTGGACGAGGTGCACGAACGTGGGCTGGAAACCGACCTATTGGTGGGCATGCTCGCGGAGGTCCGTGCGCTCAGGGGCGACCTCGCCGTCGTCGCCATGTCTGCAACGCTGGACGCGCCGAGGTTCGCCGGCCTGCTGGGGGATTCCGACGGCGGCGTGCCGGCACCCGTGGTCGACTGTCCTTCCGTGAACCATCCGTTGGAGGTCCAGTGGGTCCCGGCGCCAGGGGCGCGGCTGGACGCCAGGGGGGTGAGCCGTTCCTTCCTGGACCATGTGGCCGCGGCAGCGGCGGACGCCCACGCCCGCGCCACCGCCGCCTGCCAGTCAGTGGACGCCCTCGTGTTCCTCCCTGGCGCCCGGGAGGTCTCCCACGTTGCAGCTGCGCTGCGTACCCGCACTGGCCGCAGCGTGGACGTCCTCGAACTCCACGGCCAGGTGGGCGCGGCGGAGCAGGACAGGGCGGTGTCGGGGCGCGGTCCGGGTGACCCGCCGCGGATCATCGTCTCCACCGATCTTGCCGAGTCTTCGCTGACGGTGCCCGGCGTCCGGCTGGTCATCGACTCCGGGCTCGCGCGCGAGCCGCGGCGGGACTCCGGCCGGGGCATGAGCGGGCTGGTGACGGTCTCCTGCTCCCGCGCATCCGCCGACCAGCGTGCCGGCCGCGCCGCGCGGCAAGGGCCGGGAACGGTGGTCCGCTGCTATTCGCAGCAGGCATACGGGGCAGCCCCCGCCCACGTGACGCCGGAAATCAACGTGGCCGACCTGACAAGTGCCGCCCTCACCCTGGCCTGCTGGGGTGCCCCGGGCGGAAGGGGGCTCGCCCTTCCGGATGCACCCCCGCGGCTGGCCATGGAGGACGCCGTCGAGGTGCTCCGCGAGCTGGGCGCCGTGTCCGACGACGGCCAGGTGACGAAGGCGGGGCGCACCCTTGCCGGGATACCCGCCGATCCCCGGTTGGCCCGGGCATTGCTCGACGGCGGCGCCTCCCATGGCCAGCAGCTCGCCGCCGAGGTGGTGGCGGCGCTCTCCGGGGACGACCGTGCCCCCGGAGCCGACCTGCCCCGCCTCCTCGCCCAGCTCCGTGCCGACCCGGGCCCCGCGGGCCGCCGCTGGACGGAGGAGGCCAAGCGCCTGGCTGGCCTGGCCCGGCGGCAAAAAACCGCTGCCGTGGAAGGCCCTGCCATACCTGCCACCGGCGGCGAAGCTGTAGGGGCCGTGGTCGCCCTCGCCTTTCCGGACCGGGTGGCCCGCCGCGTTCCCGCCAGCGGGGGCGCCGGGCAGTACCTACTTACATCCGGTACCAGGGCCGGCCTGCCCGTTGGCAGCAGCCTGTCGGGGGAGGAATGGGTGGCCGTGGCGGAAGTGTCCCGGACGGAGGGCCGGGACGCTGCCGGCACCGGCGCCGTGATCCGCGCGGCTGCACCCCTTTCGGCGGCGATGGCCGAAAGCGCCGCGGCGAACCTGCTGGCCGAGACGGTGGACACCGAATTCCGTGGCGGCCGGGTGAGTGCGCGGAGGACCAGGCGGCTCGGGGCCATCGTGCTGTCCGCCACGCCGGTCCGCCCCACGGCAGAGCAGGGCAGGAGGGCCGTGGCGGCGGCGCTCCAGACCGGGGGGCTCTCGACGCTGGCATGGTCAGCGTCGGCGTCCGCACTGAGGCGCAGGCTCGCCTTCCTGCATCGCGGGCTGGGAGCGCCCTGGCCCGATATGTCGGACAGTGCACTGCTGTCGCGGCTGGAAGACTGGCTGGGGCCGGAGCTGGAAGAGCTCGCCGCCGGCAAGCCGGTGGGTTCCCTCGACCTGGCCCAGCCCCTGCGCCGCCTGCTGCCGTGGCCCGAAGCCGCCGGGCTGGACGAGCTCGCCCCGGAAGGACTTGACGTGCCCAGCGGCGCCAAAGTCCGGATTGACTACCCGGAGCCCGGTGACGGCGCGGCTGCCCCGGTGGTGGCGGTGAAACTGCAGGAGTGCTTCGGCCTGGCCGAATCCCCGAGGCTGCTGGGAGGCAGGGTGCCGGTGCTGTTCCACCTGCTTTCGCCGGCCCGCCGCCCCCTCGCCGTCACCGATGACCTCACCTCATTCTGGTCGGGACCGTACAGCCAGGTACGTGCGGAAATGCGGGGCCGCTACCCCAAGCACCCGTGGCCGGAAGACCCCTGGTCCGCCCCGGCCACGGCACGGACCAAGCAGCGCAGGTAGTGGCTGGCCGAGGACCCTTAGGAGTGCGCTGCAATGAAGTCGGCGACCGGGGCGGCCAAGGACGCCCCCACCTTGTCGGCGGGGCGCTTCTTGCCCGCCACCGCGAACGAGTGGTCACCGCCTTCAACCCACTGCAGGACGGCACTGGGCCCGATCCGGGACACGACGTCCGACAGGATGTCGGCGGTGGCAAAGGTGTCCCGGGTCCCCTGCAGGAACAGCATGGGCGTGGTAAGCCCGTACAGGTGTTCGTCCCGGAGCTTGTCCGGTTTCCCCGGAGCGTGCAGGGGGTAGCCCAGGTACACCAGGCCTGCGGCGTTCATCCCCTCGGCCACGGCCATGGAGGCCATTCGTCCGCCGAACGACTTGCCGGCAGCCCACACCGGGCCGCGGTCCGCATGCGCTTCAGCCTGTGACCGGGCCGCAGCCATCGCGGCCCGCCAGGCGGCAATCGCCGCGGGAGGGCGGTCGGGAAACTTCCGCCCTGCCTCCCGGTGAGGGAAGTTGAAGCGCAGGGTGGCCAGGCCCAGGCGGTTGAGGGCATCACTGAAGCCGCGGAGGAACGGGTGCTCCATGCCCGCGCCTGCGCCGTGTGCCACCACCACGGTTGCGGTGGGCTCCGCGGGGCGGGCATAGACGGCGGAAAAGGTGGCGTCACCTGCGGTGATGGTGAGCTGCTGTTCGGAAGCTGGCATGGGTCCATCATGCCGGAGCCCTGCCGGATGTGCCGGTCCCGGCCTGCGCCGGGGTGTACGTTGTCCCCATGGCGAGTGAACAGACCACCATCACAGTGCAGGGTCCCCACGGTCCGCGGGAGATGCGGATTTCCAGTCCCAGCCGGGTCCTGTGGCCGGACCTGGGCCTCACCAAGCTGGACCTGGTGAACTACATCTGCGATGTGGGGGAGGCGTTCATCGCCGCCAACGGGGACCGGCCGGTGGCCCTGCAAAGATTTTCCGGCAACATCGACGGTGAACAGTTCTTCTCCAAGAACCCGCCCAAGGGAACGCCGGACTTCATCCGCTCAGTCAAAGTGGTCTACCCCAGTGCCCGGTCCCACCCGCAGCTGGTGTTCGATGAGCCCGCGGCCGCCGTCTGGGCCGTCCAGATGAACACGGTGGTGTTCCACCCCTGGCCTTCGCGCGCAGAAAACACCGACAACCCGGACCAGCTGCGCATCGACCTCGACCCGCAGCCCGGCACCGACTTCGATGACGCCGTCCCCGCCGCCCTGGTGCTGAAGGAGGTCCTCGCCGAGGCCGGGCTGACCTGCTTCATCAAGACTTCCGGAAACCGCGGACTCCACGTCTATGCGCCCATCGAACCCACCCGCGAATTCCTGGACGTCAGGCATGCAGTCATCGCCGCTGCCCGGGAAGTGGAGCGGCGCATCCCGGACAAAGTGACCACTGCCTGGTGGAAGGAAGAACGGGGCCGGCGCGTGTTCCTGGACTTCAACCAGGCCAACCGCGACCGCACCATCGCCGGCGCCTACAGCCCGCGGGCGCTTCCGCACGCCCCAGTCTCATGCCCCATTACATGGGACGAACTGGAGCACGCCGATCCGAAAAACTTCACCATCCTCACCGTCCCCGGACGGCTGAAGGCGGTGGGCGATCCCTGGGCGGATTTCAGTGCAAGCCCCGGCACCATCGATACTCTGCTGGAGTGGTGGGACCGCGACTGCAAGGCCGGCCTGGGCGAGATGCCCTTTCCGCCGGACTACCCCAAGATGCCGGGGGAACCGCCGCGGGTCCAGCCCAGCAGGGCACGCAAGCAGGACTAAGCCGCCCTCCCGTAACGGGGCACGTTGACACGGACCCGCCGGCCGCCGTTGTAACTTACGACGGCGGCCGGCGGCAAAGTGCCCCGCGACGGCTCACTGCGGATACCCCTGTGTGGGTTATTCGAACCTGGACGGATCGCCCATGCCGCGCCGGACAATCTCGGCGACCCCGCTGGAGAAGTCCACCACGGTGGTGGGCTCGGCGCCGCAGTCCCCGGCGTCGATGACGGCATCCACCTGGTGGTCCAGCCGCTCCTTGATCTCCCAGCCCACGGTCAGCGGTTCCTCCTCATCCGGCAGCAGCAGTGTGCTGGAGAGCAGCGGTTCGCCCAGTTCGGCCAGCAGCGCCTGCACCACGCGGTTGTCCGGGATACGCACGCCCACGGTCTTCTTCTTGGGATGGAGCAGGCGCTTGGGAACTTCCCTGGTGGCGGGCAGGATGAACGTGTAGCTGCCGGGGGTGACGGCCTTGATGCTCCGGAACACGTCATTACTGATGTTCACGAACTGCCCCAGCTGGGCGAAGTCCCGGCAGACCAGCGTGAAGTGGTGCTTGTCATCCAGGTGCCGGATGCTCCTGATCCGGTCCAGGGCCTCGCGGTTGCCCATCTGCGCGCCCAGCGCGTAGCAGGAGTCGGTGGGGTAGGCGATCAGGCCGCCGTCGCGGATGATCTTCACCGCCTGCGCAATGGCGCGGGGCTGGGGGTCGTGGGGGTGGACATCAAAGAATCGGGCCATGCCCCGAGCCTACGTTCCCGCGGGCCGCACCGCACCCCTCCTCCGCCGCCGGCCGGCGCGGCGGAGGAGGGCACCTGCCCTGCCCATTGGTGGGAGAATGTGCCTCATGGCTAGGGAACGCATCGTCATCGGCCTTAACGGCAGCGGCGAGGGAGACCTCCTGGTGCGCCGCGCCGCGAAGCTCCTGGAGCGGGCGGGCGAAGGTGACGTCCTTGCCGTCCACGTCCGGACCCCGTCCGGCGCGCAGGGCGAGTCGCCGCATGCGCTGGAGGCCCAGCGGCAGCTCGTCGCAGGGCTCGGCGGCAGCTATCACGCGCTTTCGTCCGGCGACGTCGCCGGGGCCCTGCTCGACTATGCCCGCGCGCACGATGCCACGCACATCCTGGTAGGGCAGAGCCGCCGCAGGTTTGCCGTCCTGTCCGGCGGCAGCGTGGAAGCGAAGGTGGTGCGCGGTGCCGGGGACATCGATGTCCAGGTGGTGCCCCGGCCGGCGGTGTCCCGGCCATCCCTGTCCAGGGGCGCCGGGCAGCGGACCGCATTGGGGCGCCGCAGGGTGATGATCGGGTTTGCGCTCGCCGCCGCGCTTCCGGCCGGGCTGCAACTGCTGCTGGCAGTCTTTGACCACAGCGTGGCCACGGCGGCACTGCTGCAGCTGGCCGGCGCGGTGGCCGTCGCCCTGGTGGGGGGCCTCTGGCCCGCGATTGCGGGAGCATTATGGAGCAGCGTGCTGGTCAACTACTTTTCCACGCCGCCGCTGCGGGATCTTGCCATCCACGACCCTCAGGACGTCCTGTCGCTGGCCGTGTTCGCCGGGGTTGCCGTAGCGGTGGCAGGGGTGGTGGACCGGTCTGCCCGGCGGTCCAAGGAGGCTGCCACGGCACGGGCCGAAGCAGCCACCCTGGCCGATCTGGCCCTCGCGGCGTCCCGGGACGAGGACAACCTGAAGGGGCTTTTGGCTGAAGCGGTGAACGTTTTCGGCGCCACCGGCGCCGCTGTCCTGGCCCGGCCCAGCGCCGGACCCGGTACCGGTGAGCACGCGTCCGCCGGGGGCAGTGACGCGCCGGGCAGGGCAGTGAAGGACGACGCCGGATCGGACGTTGGGCTGGGCGGCTGGCAGGTGGTTGCCGCAGCCGGGGATGCCGCGGACCGGCTGCGGGGGCCCCTGGCCGGGGTTCCCGGCACCGGAACTCCCGCTACCACCGTTGAGCAGGTGGATGAGGAAACCTCGCTGGTGCTGCTGGGGCGTGAGGTTCCACCGTCCGGGCGCAGGCTGCTGGCCGCTTTCGCGGTCCACGTCAAAGCACAGCTCGAGCGCCGCCAGCTGGCAGCCACCCGCACCGAAATGCTCCGCCTCGCGGAGGGAAACGCCATGCGCACTGCCATCCTCCGGGCAGTGTCCCACGACCTCCGTACGCCCCTGGCCGGCATCAAGCTGGCTGCCGGCGGGCTCCTGCAGCACGGCGTCGCCTACACCCCGGCGGAGCAGCATGACCTGTTGGAGACCATCGATGAGTGCACGGACAGGCTGGACCTGCTGGTGGCCAACCTCCTGGATATGTCGCGGATCACCGCGCAATCGGTGGAACCGCTGCTGGGCCCGGTCCGCTGGTCCGAGGCCGTTGAAGCTGCTTTACGGGGCCTGCCCCGGGGAGCGGTGAGGGTGGCGCTGCCGGCCAACATGCCCCCGGTGGATGCCGATGCCGGCTTGCTGGAGAGGGCGGTGGCCAACATCCTGGAAAACGCGCTGAAGTATGCCGCGGGCACGGCTGTGGTGGTGGCAGGCGGTGCCGGCGGCAGTGTCCTGGACGGTCATCCCTGTGGAGAGTTGCAGATCATTGACCACGGTCCCGGCGTTCCGGCCCGCAAAGTGGTGGAGATGTTCCGTCCGTTCCAGCGGCTCGACGACACATCCACGTCCACCGGGATCGGACTGGGACTCTCGGTGGCGCAGGGCTTCGTCCAGTCGATGAGGGGAACGCTCACCGCCAGGGAAACCCCGGGCGGCGGCCTGACCATGGTGATCCGCCTGCCCCTCTCTACCGGCATACCGGCCAGCGCCCCCGCCGGCGGCAGCCCCGGCATCCACACGGCTGCCGGGGTGCAGCCATGAGGGGGAACGACGGCGGCACCCCTGGCAGTGCCCGGCAGGCCAAGGCGAGGGTTCTGGTCATCGATGACGATCCGCACCTGTTGAAGGCCCTCCGCATCACGCTCGCCGCGCACGGCTACGCGGTGGACACGGCCGTGGACGGTGCTTCCGCGCTCGCGGCGGCCTCCCGGTCCGCGCCGGACGTGCTGGTCCTGGACCTGGGCCTGCCGGACATGGACGGGACCGAGGTCCTGAGGAACCTGCGCCGCTGGAGCGCCGTGCCCGTCCTGGTCCTGTCCGCCCGCCATGGATCCCCGGACAAGGTGGGCGCCCTTGATGCCGGCGCCGACGACTACATCACCAAGCCCTTTGGCCTCGATGAGCTGCTGGCGCGGCTGCGTGCGCTGCTGCGGAGGGTGCCGCAGGCCAAAACACACCCCTTGGTCAGCTCCGCCGGCTTTACCGTTGACCTCCTGGCCCGGCAGGTCCTGCGTTCCGGGCAGCCCGTGCGGCTCACCCCCACGGAGTGGAACATCCTGGAAATCCTGGTCCGCAACCCGTCGCGGCTCATCTCGCAGCAGCAGTTGCTGGCCGAAGTCTGGGGACCGTCCTACGGTAAGGAAGCCAACTACCTCCGCGTATACATGGCCCAGTTGAGGAGGAAGCTGGAGGACGATCCAGGCAATCCCCGGCACCTGCTGACCGAAGCGGGCGCGGGCTACCGCTTCGTGCCGTGAACATGGGAGTGTTTCCCTACCGGGCCGTCACAGCATGAGGCAGGATGGTGTCTGCCCCAGTTCCGGCCGATGCGGTTCCGGCCCCTTCCAAGGAGACCCTCCCATGCCAACAGTCCTCAATCCCTACCTGAGCTTCCGCGACAACGCCCGCGAGGCGATGAACTTCTACCAGTCCGTGTTCGGCGGCGAACTGACGCTCAGCACCTTTGGCGACTTCCAGGCCGGCGAAGACCCTGCGGAAGCGGAGAAGATCATGCATGCCATGCTGGCCACCACCCAGGGCCTGGTACTCATGGGCGCGGACACCCCCAACAGCATGCAATACCACCCTGGCTCCTCCATATCCATTTCCCTCAGCGGGGACGATGAGGTGGAGCTTCGCGGCTACTACCAGAAGCTCAGCGCCGACGGGGGAGCGGTGACAGTTCCCATGGAAAGGGCTCCGTGGGGAGATGTTTTTGGCATGTGCACCGACCGGTTCGGAGTGTCCTGGCTGGTCAACGTCAATGCCGCGCAGGTGACTCCGGCCCCCTGAGCTCCCTGTCCCGCCGGGTGGTGGATCTTCCCTTGCTTCTTGAGGCCGGGCCCGCGGGCTGGGAGGATTAACGGGTGAGCCCCCTCATGGAGTTTCTCTCCGACAAGTGGTGGATGGTATTTCCGCTGATGGCGTTCGCCGGTCGCTGGGCAAGCGGCTGGCGGCAGGCAGGCGAACGCCGGCACCGGCGCCGGGTTGAACTGTACAAGCTCAGGAACCAGGCGCTGGAAGCCGAAAGGGCCTCCGTGGGCGAGGTGCAGGCGCTGATGGCGACCCACGACGCGACCAATCGGCGGTGGCTCGACTATGAGCTGGACGTGGGCAAGCTGATCGATTTCCCGATGATGACGGACGTCCGCGAACCGCTCACGGTAGCCTTCCTTCGGGCCAAGCGGGAAGCGGACGGCCAGCGGCCCGCCTCAGCCGAAGACCTCCGGTCGGTGGCCGGCCTTGACGCGTACCGGCAGGCGGTCAACAACTTTGCGGTGGCGCTTGACGTGGCCGAGCGGGAAGCCCGGCGCGTCCGGGACAGCAAGTTCAGCGGGCCCGAACGCGAACGGCTGGCCACGGCACGCAAACTGCTGATGATCGCCGAGAACGACGCTGCCACCCCGGCCGAACGTCAAGCCGCCTACAAGCGGGCGCGTCATGAGCTGGACGGCCTCATCGTCCTGCCCGATGTCACGGTGGCGGCCCTCGAAGAGAAGATTGCGCCGGAACTGGATGCCGGGCCACGGCCGCCCCAGTTCCACCAGGGCTGAGCCCCTGCAGGTGCAGTGTGTGGCGCACGCTCTATTTGGACGTCGACGGGGTGGTCTGTCCGTTCGGCTCGGACGGCGTAACCGGCTGGGGCTCTGAATGGCGGCGCGCCGACGCCGGGCTTCTGCCGGTCGCCTTCGCTGCCGAACTCGTGACTGGGCTCAATACCCTGGCCCGGACGCCCTGGCTGCGGTGCGTCTGGCTCACCAGCTGGGAGGAACTGGCCCCGCAATACCTGTGTCCCGCCGTCGGACTTGCCGGCCGGAACTGGCCGTACCTCGCCGCGGACGGGGCGGCCGGCGGGACCGGCTGGTGGAAGCTCCGGGCCATCCAGGCAGATGTCGAAAAAACGGGCCCGGACGCCGTGGCCTGGGTGGACGACCAACTGGCCTTCGAGGCTGAAGCACAGCAGTGGGCCCGGATCCTTGGCCGCCGCATCCTGACCGTCTCGCCGCATCCCCGGCGCGGAATAACGCCTCCGGAACTGGACCGGCTCCGGTCTTTCCTGCTCCAACCCGTGTTTTGACCTCATGCCCGGGACGCGTACGATCGTTAGGGTTTCCCGCCGGTTGTGCCCGCGCCGCAAGTCATTCCACGCAAACAGCTGGTGAACTATGCTGTGCAAGGCAGCCTGGTAAGTGAAACTGCTGAACGTCGACTCTGCAGATTGGGCAACAGGTGGATATCACCTTCATGGTGGCGCTGGTCATCGCACTGGCACTATTTTTCGACTTCACGAACGGCTTCCACGACACCGCGAACGCCATGGCAACGCCCATCGCGACGGGTGCCATCAAGCCCAAGACGGCCGTCGCCCTGGCGGCGGTGCTGAACCTCGTGGGCGCATTCCTTTCCACCGAGGTTGCCAAGACAATCTCCGGCGGCATCATCAGGGAGGGATCCGGCGGCGTCCAGATCACCCCGGAGATCATCTTCGCCGGGCTGATGGGTGCCGTCCTGTGGAACATGATCACCTGGCTCAAGGGCCTGCCGTCCAGTTCGTCGCACGCGCTGTTCGGCGGACTCATCGGCGCAGCCATCGTCGGCGCGGGTTTCAACTCCGTCAACCTTGAAACCCTGCTCCAGAAGGTCATCCTTCCCGCTGTTTTCGCTCCTGTCATTGCCGGCCTCGCCGCCTATGTCTGCACGCGCCTGGCCTACGCCCTGACCTCCCGCCACGATCCCGAGACGGGCACTAAGCTTACCCAGAAGCGCGGCGGGTTCCGCACCGGGCAGATCTTCACCTCCAGCCTGGTGGCCCTGGCCCACGGCACCAACGACGCCCAGAAGACCATGGGCATCATCACCCTGGTCCTGATCGCCGCCGGAACCCAGGCCCCCGGCTCCGGCCCCCAGCTCTGGGTGATCTCGGCCTGCGCCCTGGCCATCGCCATCGGCACTTACGCCGGCGGCTGGCGCATCATCCGCACCATGGGCTCGGGCCTGACCGAGGTCAAGCCCGCCCAGGGCTTCGCGGCGGAGACCAGTACAGCGTCCGCCATCCTCGCGTCCTCGCACCTGGGCTTCGCCCTTTCCACTACGCAGGTGGCCTCCGGCTCCGTGATCGGCTCGGGAATGGGCCGCCGCGGGACCACGGTCCGCTGGAACATGGTGGGCAAGATCGCCCTGGGCTGGCTCTTCACCCTCCCGGCCGCAGGCGTTGTCGGCGCACTGACCGCCCTCCTGGTGAAGACCGGCGCCGTGGGCGTCCTCATCGCCGCCGTCGCGGGCAGTGCGGCTGTCCTGTTCATGTTCTTCTACTCACGAAAGTCCTCCGTGAGCCACCAGAACGCCGTCGAGGTGGAGGAAGCCGGCCAGGCCGTCCGCTTCGCAAAGAAGAAGGCCCGGGCCGAAGCCAAAGCGAAAGCCAAGGCCGACGCAAAAGCCAGGGCAGAAGCAAGAGCAAAAGCAACCGACCGCAAGGAGACTCAACGATGAAGTGGTTGGAACTCCTGACCGTTGCAGGCGCCACCCTCGTGTCCGCGGCAATCGTGGTGACCCTCTACTCGCTGGGTGTCCGGTTCACAGCGATTGCCGCTGACGCCCAGCAGGCGTCCCCCGGCGTCAAGCGCTCCTTCGCCTATATCTGCTTTGGGTTGTGTGGCGTGGCAGTCCTCTTCGGGCTGTACCTGATCATCCCGTACTTCTCGAAGTAGCACTGCCCTTCTCCACGCAGCACTGCCGGGCCGGTGGCAGGGCCCGCTGATTGGCGGGGTTGCGGCGGCTCGCTAGGCTGGGCCCATGCCACGCATCCAGTACTTCGTTGCCGCATCCCTTGACGGCTTCATCGCCACCACCACAGACGACCTGGGTTGGCTGTTGCAGTTCGACGGTTTCGAGGGCGGAGCGGACAGCTACAACGACTTCATGTCCGGGGTGGGCTGCATCGTCATGGGCGGGGAAACCTTCGCCTGGTTGCAGGAGCACGAGCCGGGCAAGTGGCCGTACAACGGTACGCCCAGCTACGTGTTCACCCACCACGAATACCGTGCGCCGGAGGGTGCCGACATCACCTTTGTCCGCGGTGACGTCCAGGAATTCATTGCGGACTTCCGGCGTGCCGCCGGGGACAGAAACATCTGGGTGGTTGGCGGCGGCAACCTCGCGGCCCAGTTCGCCGACGCAGGCCTGCTGGATGAAATCATCCTCTCCGTCATTCCGGTGGTGCTGGGCGCAGGGAAGCGGCTGCTGCCCATGAAGGGCCCGACGCCGGCACTTGAGTTGGCTGCCTCCCGCACCCTGGGCAGGGGGATCGTCGAGCTGCGCTACCTGCTGCCCTCGGCTTCCGGCCCGCAGGCCTGAGCCCGAAAGCCCTGGGCCTGACTCAGGCGACGTTATCCCGGAGCATATTGGTGATCCGGGCGGTTGACAGGCGCCGTCCCTGCCCATCCGTCATGACGATCTCGTGGGTGGTCAATGTGCGTCCCAGGTGAATGGCGGTGCACGTGCCCGTCACCAAGCCCTCGGCGATGGACCGGTGGTGCGTGGCACTGACCTCGATGCCCACGGCGTGGCGGTCCGGTCCGGCATGCATTCCCGCGGCGAAGGAGCCCAAGGTTTCCGCCAGCACCACGTGCGCGCCGCCATGCAGGATCCCCGCCACCTGGGTGTTGCCCTCCACGGGCATGGTGGCAACGGTGCGTTCAGGGCTCATCTCCAGGAAATGGATGCCCATCTTCACCACCAGTGCGCCGACGCCGAACCTCCCCAGCCAGCCGTGCATGTGGTCGGGAATACCGGCAGCTGCCAGCTCTTCGGCGAAAGCGCCCGGCGTGAAATTGTCTGTCATGGCAACTAGGCTGGCACCTGTGAGTGAAACAACCAAACCGGCTCCCTTCCCGTCCCAGGCCATCGATGAGGGGGCTGCCCCGCAGTCCCGCTCCGCCGCCCCAAAGCCTGCTGCCAAGAGCGCCGCCCCCGCTGCCGGAGGGTCTGTTTCAGCTACCGAAGCGCCCGTCATTCCCATTACCGACCAGCCGCGGCTGCTGGTCCTGGACGGCCACTCCATGGCGTTCCGTGCATTCTTCGCCCTGCCCGCGGACAAGTTCTCCACCTCCAACGGCCAGCACACCAACGCCATCCACGGCTTCACCTCCATGCTGATCAACCTCATCAAGGAGCAGCAGCCCACCCACATCGCGGTCGCTTTCGACGTCTCGGACGAATCCACGCACCGGAAGACCGAGTACAGCGAATACAAGGGTGGCCGGAACGAAACACCGCGCGAGATGAGCGGCCAGATCGACCTCATCGCCCAGGTCATGGAAGCCTGGGGCATCAAGACCATCAAGATGCCGGGCTACGAAGCCGACGACATCCTGGCCACCCTTGCCGCCATGGGGGAAAAGGCAGGCTACGAGGTGCTGCTCGTCTCCGGCGACCGGGACGCCTTCCAGCTGATCACGGACAACGTCTTCGTCCTGTACCCGCGGAAGGGTGTCAGCGACATCCCCCGGATGGACGCCGCGGCCATCGAAGCAAAGTACTTCGTCAGCCCGTCCCGCTACTCCGATCTCGCAGCGCTGGTGGGGGAGACGGCGGACAACCTCCCGGGCGTGCCCGGCGTTGGCCCCAAGACGGCGGCCAAGTGGATCAACCAGTACGGCGGCCTGGAAGGCGTCCTGGAACACCTCGACGCCATTGGCGGGAAGGTGGGCGACGCACTCCGGGAGAACATCGAGAACGTCAAGCGCAACCGGCGGCTGAACCAGCTCCACACCGACCTCAACCTCCCCGTCACACTGGAGGACCTCCACGAGCCGCGCCCGGACCAGGCTGCCCTGGAGGACCTCTTCGACCAGCTTGAGTTCAAGGCCATCCGCGGTCGCCTGTTCGCCCTCTACGGCGACGCAGACACCCCCGCCGCCGAACGCGAAAGCATCGACACCCCGGAATACACCGCCCCTGCCGACGCCGCCGGACTGGCCGCCTTCCTGGCCGCAGGCGCCGGCCAGCGGTCCGCCCTAGCCGTCGACCTCGTCCCGGGCCGCATCGGCGAGGACGCCGCTGCGCTGGCCATCGTCCGCGGCGACGCCGCGGTCTACGTCGACCTCTCAAACCAGGACGCGGAGACCGAGAACGTGCTCGCGGCATGGCTGCGCGATCCTGAAGCGCCCAAGGTCATGCACGGTTTCAAGGCCGCGCTCAAGGCGCTGACGGCCCGCGGCCTGGAACTGGAGGGCGTGGTGGACGACACCTCCATTTCCGGCTATCTCATCCAGCCGGACCGCCGCACCTATGAACTCGCCGAGCTCGCCCAGCACCACCTCAACGTGGGAATTCCCGCTGCCACTGCCAAAGCCGGGCAGCTGGAACTGTCCTTCGACGGCGATGACAACGCCGCCGCCGATTCGCTCGTCCAGGCCGGCGCCGTCGTGCTGGCCCTGAGCCGCTACTTCGAGGACGAACTCAAGAGCCGCAAGGCGGAGGAGCTGCTGTCCACCCTTGAGCTGCCGGTCAGCCGCGTCCTGGCGGACATGGAACTCGCGGGCATCGCCGTCGACATGGACAAGATGGACGACCAGTTGGCCGACCTTGCCAGGGTGATCGACCAGGCCCAGGAACAGGCCTTCGCCGCCATTGGGCACGAGGTCAACCTGGGCTCGCCAAAACAGCTGCAGACGGTCCTGTTCGACGAACTGCAGCTGCCCAAGACCAAGAAGATCAAGTCCGGTTACACTACGGACGCCGCGTCGCTGAAGAACCTCCTGGAAAAGACCGGGCACGAGTTCCTGGTCCAGCTCATGGCGCACCGTGAGGCCGCCAAGCTGCGGCAGATGATCGAGTCGCTGAAGAAGTCCGTGGCGGAAGACGGCCGCATCCACACCACCTACGCGCAAAACGTTGCCGCCACGGGCCGGATCTCGTCCAACAACCCCAACCTGCAGAACATCCCCATCCGCAGCGAGGAAGGCCGGCGGGTCCGCGGGATCTTCGTCGTCAGCGATGGCTACGAATGCCTTCTCTCCGCAGACTACTCCCAGATCGAGATGCGCATCATGGCCCACCTCTCCGGGGACGCTGGGCTGATCCAGGCGTACAAGGACGGCGAGGACCTGCACCGGTTCGTCGGCTCCAACATCTTCCATGTCCCCACGGACCAGGTCACCAGCGCCATGCGCTCCAAGGTCAAGGCGATGTCCTACGGCCTTGCCTACGGATTGACCTCCTTCGGCCTGTCCAAGCAGCTGGAAATTTCCGTTGATGAGGCCCGTACCCTCATGAAGGACTACTTCGACCGCTTCGGCGCCGTGCGCGACTACCTCCGGGGCGTGGTGGACCAGGCCAGGGTTGATGGGTACACGGCCACCATCGAGGGACGCCGCCGCTACCTGCCGGACCTCACCAGCACCGACCGGCAGTTGCGTGAGAACGCAGAACGCATCGCGCTGAACAGCCCCATCCAGGGTTCGGCCGCGGACATCATCAAACGCGCCATGCTGGGAGTCCACGCCGAACTCCAGGCCCAGGGCCTGAAGTCCCGCATGCTGCTCCAGGTCCACGACGAACTGGTCCTGGAGGTGGCGGCAGGGGAGCGGCCTGCCGTGGAGAAACTGGTGACCGAGCAGATGGCCGCTGCCGCGGACCTCAGCGTCCCCCTGGAAGTCCAGATCGGCGTGGGACCCAGCTGGTACGACGCCGGCCACTAGCCCCGCCGCGGACGCCGGCGATATACGGCACCGTTTTTGCTGGTCAGGCGCCGGATCCATTGGCTAGGCTCGGGTAAATGGGTGATCTGAGCGGAAACTATGAAATCCGGCGCTTTCCTGCCGTGTCCAAAGGCAAAGACGGGTACGCCGAAGCCGAAACCTGGGGCAGGGCGGTGGGCTTCGGCTTCCATGACTCCACCCGCACCCCGGAGCACGTGGCGCGGTCCATGGCCACCTACGAGGTCGACCGCAGGATCTTCACCGGCGCCTACCAGACCGGAACACCGGCAGAGCACTCGCTCCCGGCCGAGGTGCCCGTGGCTACTTTCGGGACGTTCCGGAAAACCCTCAACATAGGTTTTGGCCGGATGCTGGAAGCCCAGATGGTTACCGCCGTCACCGTCCGGACTTCGCACCGCCGCCGCGGCCTGCTGCGGCGCATGATGACCGGGGATCTGCAGGCAGCCAAGGACGACGGCATCGCGGTGGCCGCCCTTACCGCCTCCGAAGGGAGCATCTACGGGCGGTTTGGTTACGGCGTGGCCAGCCTCGAGCGGACCGTCAAGGTGGACACCACGGCCCGGTTCAGCCTGCGCCACCACGCAACGGGAACCGTGGAGGTGGCGGACCCGAGGGTCCTGCTCGACGTTGCCCCTAAAGTCTTCGACCGCGTGCACCGCCACACCCCCGGCTCCCTCGGGCGCCAGGAGTGGTACTGGCTGCTCGCTTCGGGGTCGATGGGCCGTGACGGCAAGGAGGACCCCGCCATCAAGGCGGCTCTGCACTACGGCCCGGACGGCGGCGTGGACGGCTACGTGTCCTACAAGTTCGCCGGCTGGGAGACTACACCCGCCACCGTGGAGGTCGTGGACCTTGTTGCCGCCACGGATCATGCCTATCTGGAACTGTGGCAATACCTTGGCGCCATCGACCTCGTGGAACGTGTGTCCTGGAACGAGGCCCCGGTGGACGATCCCCTGGCCTGGGCGCTGGTGGACCCGCGGTGCATCGACGCCTCGGACAGCCGCGACATGCTCTGGCTCCGGATCCTCGACATCCCGCAGGCCCTGGCCGCCCGGCGCTACCCTGCGGACGGACGGCTGGTCCTCGAAGTGGGGGACCCACTGGGCCTCACCGGTGGAACTTTCGCGCTGGACGTCCAGGGCGGCGAGGCCGCCGTCGAACGTGTTCCAGCGGGGAAAGCAGACCTGGCACTGGACGTTTCGGCGCTGTCCTCCATCTACCTGGGCGGGATCAGCCCCGTGACGCTGAAGGCGGCAGGTGCCGTCTGCGAGGCAACTCCGGGCGCGGCCTTCAAAGCGCAGCAGCTGTTCGCGGTGGAGCGGCCCACCCACTGCCTGACGCACTTCTAATCAGCTGCGGGCCTGCCCCGCTTCCGCTTTGACCCGCATTGCCGGCAGCGACTAGAATAAACGGGCGTGTACCACGTGCACGCACTTGCTGCCCCTCGAGGTCGGCATTGAAAAGCAATCCACAAATCAGGATGACCCGGAGGATCCGTTTGGATCCACCGCGAATCGCGCCTGCGTTCCATAACGCGGGCGCGCCGGTTTTGCCTGACCGACTAACTATCCACAACGGAGCCCCTACTACATGACCATCACCTCCACCGAGAAGCCCGGTACCCCCGTAGTCGCGATTAACGACATCGGTACCGCTGAGGACTTCCTCGCAGCTGTCGACGCCACCATCAAGTACTTCAACGACGGAGATCTCGTCGAAGGTACCGTCGTCAAGGTCGACCGCGATGAAGTCCTGCTCGACATCGGTTACAAGACCGAAGGTGTCATCCCCTCCCGCGAGCTGTCCATCAAGCACGACGTTGATCCCGGGGACGTTGTTTCCGTCGGCGATCAGGTCGAAGCCCTGGTGCTCACCAAGGAAGACAAAGAAGGCCGCCTGATCCTCTCCAAGAAGCGTGCTCAGTACGAGCGTGCCTGGGGCGACATCGAGAAGGTCAAGGAAGAAGACGGTGTCGTCACCGGTACCGTCATCGAGGTTGTCAAGGGTGGTCTTATCCTCGACATCGGCCTGCGCGGCTTCCTGCCCGCATCCCTGGTCGAGATGCGCCGTGTGCGCGACCTGGCTCCGTACATCGGCCAGCAGATCGAAGCCAAGATCATCGAGCTGGACAAGAACCGCAACAACGTGGTCCTGTCCCGCCGTGCATGGCTCGAGCAGACCCAGTCCGAGGTCCGCTCCACCTTCCTCAACAAGCTGGAAAAGGGCCAGGTCCGTCCCGGCGTCGTTTCCTCCATCGTCAACTTCGGTGCCTTCGTGGACCTGGGCGGCGTAGACGGCCTGGTTCACGTTTCCGAGCTGTCCTGGAAGCACATCGACCACCCGTCCGAGGTTGTCGAAGTTGGCCAGGAAGTCACCGTCGAGGTCCTCGAGGTCGACCTGGACCGCGAGCGCGTCTCCCTGTCGCTCAAGGCTACGCAGGAAGATCCGTGGCAGACCTTCGCCCGCACCCACGCCCTGGGCCAGGTTGTTCCGGGTAAGGTCACCAAGCTGGTTCCGTTCGGTGCGTTCGTCCGCGTCGAAGACGGCATCGAAGGCCTGGTCCACATCTCCGAGCTGGCTGTCCGCCACGTCGAACTGGCCGAGCAGGTTGTCTCTGTTGGCGACGAACTGTTCGTCAAGGTCATCGACATCGACCTGGAACGCCGCCGCATCTCGCTGTCCCTCAAGCAGGCCAACGAGGGCGTCGACGCCGACAGCACCGAATTCGATCCCGCCCTGTACGGCATGGCCGCAGAGTACGACGAAGAGGGCAACTACAAGTACCCCGAGGGCTTCGACCCCGAGTCCAACGAATGGCTCGAGGGCTACGAGAACCAGCGCGCAGCTTGGGAGCAGCAGTACGCTGACGCCCAGGCCCGCTGGGAAGCACACAAGAAGCAGGTTGCCCAGCACGCTGCCGACGACGCTGCAGCTGCAACGTCCGGTGACAGCGATTCCGGCACCACCAGCTACTCCTCGGAGCCTGCTGCCACCGATTCCGGTGCCGGCACCCTGGCTTCGGACGAGGCACTTGCTGCCCTGCGTGAGAAGCTGACCGGCAACTAATTGCCGCCGGCCCGGACTCCCGGGCTGACAACAACAGACCCCCTGCCCACAAGGCAGGGGGTCTGTTGTTTAAGGCGCTGGACGACTGCCGGAAATGGGCCTGTCATCCCGCAAGGTGCTGCCGGTGTTCCCGCCTGGCGGCGCTAAAGCTCGAAGACGGCCAGGACCCTCCCGTCATCCTGCGTCAGTTCCGCGCCCGCGGCCGCCAGCAGCCTTTGGGCGCCCTGGTTTCCGACGAGGGTGCGGGCAGTGACGCGCTTCAGTCCGGCCCGGCGGGCCTCCGCCAGCACTAGGTCCAAGGCGGCGCTGCCAACGCCCCGGGAACGGAAGCTGCGGCCAAGCCAGATGCCGGTTTCCGCCGACGGGACGCCGGCGCCAGGGTTGCGCTTGAGGCGTACGGAACCGGCAATGTGGCCGCCGCTATAGACTGCCCAGGACTTTTCCGCGGCGGGGCCCTCCAGCCCGTCGGCTGCAGCGTGATGGTAGCTGAAGAACCAGGCGGTCCGCTCGAGGTTCCAGCCGGGGCCGCCCACCGGGGGGGCCACCTCATCGGGGGAGGCGTCACGCTTGGCCAGCTCCAGCAGTTGGTCCGCCACCGCCCGGTCAACGTCCACAAGGGTCACGTCAGTCGTGGGGTTCATCCACCCATTCCGTTCCGTCGGGAGTAAGCGTGGCGGACCCTGCCGTGAGCTGCAGGACCCGCTCCGTTGCGGCGGCGATGGCATCAGCGTCGTCGGGTACGGCAACCCGGAGCACGGTATGCCGGTCCTGGTAGGTGGTTTCCGCCATGACCATGCCGGCCGCACGCAGGTCGTTCTCCAGCCGCCCCGCTGCGGCGTGGGGCACGGCGGTGGAACATACGCGCCGCCTGCTGCGCCGGACCAGCGGTGCGAGGTCCAGGGACGCGGAGACTGATTCAGAGTACGCCCGGACCAGCCCTCCTGCACCAAGCAGGACCCCGCCAAAGTAACGTACGACGACGGCACTGACGTCGCTGAGGTCCGTCACCCCTGGGGCGGTTTCCCTCTTCAGGAGGGCTTCGAGCATGGGGATGCCGGCGGTCCCCGCAGGTTCGCCGTCGTCGCTCGACCGCTGGACGGTCCGGTCGGGGCCAATAACAAACGCCGAGCAGTGGTGGCGGGCGTCATGGAACTCGCGGCGAAGGCCTGCCACCAGGTCGCGGGCTTCGTCCTCGGTGCCGGCGCGGCGGAGCACGGTGATGAATCGCGAGCGCTTGACCTCAAGCTCGTGCCGGAAATCCTGCCCAGCTGCCAGTGTGGTGTAGGACGTGGCCCGGCTGTCTGCGTTGTCTGCTGATGGTTCCCCCGGTTTCAACACCGTTTCAGTCTATGGGGAGGCTGCGGGGTCGGCGATCCATGGGACGATCGCCCCTAACCGGCAGCCGCGCCCGGTAACTAGCATGGCCAGTGTCCGATGGCTGGGGCGGGCGGGACCAATTCACCGCAGGAAAGGGAAAGACCATGCCGAAGGTATCGAGGGCCACCGCTTCGTCACATCAGGTGTTGCCGGGATACGTGGACGCGTATGAACATGAGGTTGCAGGTTGGACTGTCAGCATGGAGAACAACTTCATCGACATGGACCAGGCGCTCTTCTTCAAAGGTGCCCCGAACGACCAGTGCCAGGCGCACCATGTGGGCTACGTACTTAAAGGAAGGTTCGGAGTCCGGCTGGCCGATGGCAGCGAAGAAATTTTCGAAGCAGGGGATGCGTTCGTCATCGAGCCCGGACACACACCCCTTTCGTTTGCAGGCAGCGAGTATTTGGCCTTCACGCCCACAGAAGAAGCAAAGCGGCAAACAGAGCTCATGATGCCCAACATCATGAAGTTCGCCCAGGAGCAGGGATTGCAGTTGCCGGTGCAATAAGAGCATGCCGTACGGTTCCGGCCCGTGTCGGTTCAGTAGGGTGGGAGGGTGCTGAAGATCGGGTTGACGGGCGGGATCGCCTCTGGGAAATCGGTGGTGGCCGCACGGCTGGTGGAACGCGGCGCCGTATTGGTGGACGCGGATGCCCTGGCCCGTGAGGTGGTTGAGCCCCGGACCGAGGGGCTGGATCGCATCGTCGCGGAGTTCGGGGCAGGGATGCTCGACGGCGACGGGCGGCTCAACCGGCCCCGGCTGGGCGAGGCGGTGTTCGGCAATCCGGAACGCCTGGCTGCGCTGAATGCCATCGTCCATCCCCTGGTGCGCGCCCGTGCCGCGGCCATCACGGCTGCCGCCGCCGATGACGCCGTCGTTGTCCAAGACATTCCCCTTTTGGTGGAGACCGGGCAGGGCGCCGCCTTCCACCTGATCGTAGTGGTGGACGCCCCCGACGATGTGCGGCTGCACCGCATGCAGGAGTTGCGGGGGATGACCGGGGAGGCGGCACTTTCCCGCATTGCTGCCCAGGCCACCAGGGAAGAGCGGCTGGCCGCCGCCGACGTCGTCCTGGACAACTCAGGGACCGTGCAGCAGCTGCTGGACCAGGTGGACGCGCTTTGGGACCGACGCCTGGTGCCGTTCGCCCACAACCTCGTGGAAGGGAAACGCGCACCGCGACCCGGCGGAGCGGTCCTGGAGCCGTACCGTACGGAGTGGGCGGAGTTGGCAAGCAGGATCGCAGCGAGGATTGCTGCAGCCGCGCCGGACCTCATCCTGGCGGTGGACCACGTCGGCTCCACTTCCGTTCCCGGCCTGGCCGCGAAGGACGTCATCGACCTGCAGGTGGCAGTGCGGGATTTGGAAGCCGCTGAAAAGCTTGCCCCGATGCTGGCCGCTGCCGGTTTTCCGGCCGTCCGTGGAGTGGAGGCCGACTCCCCGAAGCCCGGCGATCCCGACCAGTCGGCATGGTTGAAGCGGTTCCACGCCAACGCTGACCCGTGCCGTGCCGTGAATGTGCATGTCCGTGCCGCCGGCTCGGCGGGCTGGCGTTACGCGCTGATGTTCCGGGACTGGCTGCGGAACGAGCCCTCCGCGCTGAAGCTTTACGGCGACCACAAGGCGGACCTCGCAGCCCGTTTCGCCGGTTCGCCCACCACCAAGCCGTACGCCGACGCCAAGGAACCTTGGTTCACTGACGTTGCCTGGCCGCGGATGTCGGCGTGGGCTGAGGCAACCGGGTGGGAACCGCCGTCGTACCCGTCCTGACGCCGGCCCGGCGCAGGGATGGTGTTCGCCTGTAACGGACGGGGACGTCCAGTGTCACTGCCCGGTTGTAAATTAGATCCATGAGCCTTGCGCAGGAAGTCAAACGTGTTGTAGCGCCCTTCGAAGTCATCAGCGAATTCAAGCCCGCAGGGGACCAGCCCGCAGCCATCGCGGAGCTGACCGAGCGCATCAACAACGGTGAAAAGGACGTGGTGCTGCTCGGTGCCACGGGCACCGGTAAAAGCGCCACCACCGCCTGGCTCATTGAGCAGGTGCAGCGCCCCACCCTGGTGATGGTGCAGAACAAGACCCTCGCCGCGCAGCTGGCCAACGAGTTCCGTGAACTCCTGCCCAACAACGCGGTGGAGTACTTCGTCTCCTACTACGATTACTACCAGCCCGAAGCCTACGTGGCCCAGACGGACACCTTCATCGAGAAGGACTCCTCGATCAATGAGGAAGTCGAACGGCTCCGGCACTCGGCCACGAACGCCCTGCTGACCCGCCGCGATGTGGTGGTGGTGGCCACCGTCTCCTGCATTTACGGTCTGGGCACGCCGGAGGAATACATCGCCGGAATGGTCACGCTCCGCAAGGGCGCCGAGATGAACCGGGACGACCTCCTGCGGAAGTTCGTCGCCATGCAATACTCGCGCAACGACATGGACTTCCACCGGGGAACCTTCCGGGTGCGTGGCGATACCGTGGAAATCATCCCGATGTACGAGGAACTGGCTATCCGGATCGAGTTCTTTGGCGACGAGATCGAGAACATCCAGACCCTTCACCCGCTTACCGGCCAGGTTATTCGCGACGAAGAGGAGATGTACGTGTTCCCGGCATCGCACTATGTTGCCGGGCCGGAACGGATGGCGCGCGCCATCAAGCGGATCGAGGATGAACTGGCAGACCGGCTGAAGGTGCTGGAAAGCCAGAACAAGCTGGTGGAAGCACAGCGCCTGCGCATGCGCACCACGTACGACCTTGAAATGATGCAGCAGATGGGCTTTTGCAACGGCATCGAGAACTATTCGTCCCACATTGACGGGCGCGGGCCGGGCACTGCCCCGCATTGCCTCCTGGACTATTTCCCGGACGACTTCCTGCTGGTGGTGGATGAGTCCCACGTCACGATTCCCCAGATCGGGGCGATGTACGAAGGCGACATGTCGCGGAAGCGGAACCTGGTGGACTTTGGTTTCCGGCTGCCGTCCGCCATGGACAACCGGCCGCTGAAGTGGGACGAATTCCTGGAACGGGTAGGCCAGACCGTCTACCTTTCCGCTACTCCGGGCAAGTATGAGCTGGGCAAGGCCGACGGCTTCGTCCAGCAGATCATCCGGCCCACGGGCCTTGTCGATCCGGAGGTGGTGGTCAAGCCCACCAAGGGCCAGATCGATGACCTGCTCGGTGAAATCAAGACGAGGGTGGAGAGGAATGAACGGGTCCTGGTGACCACCTTGACCAAGCGCATGGCTGAGGACCTGACCGACTATCTCCTGGGCCACGGCGTCAAGGTGGAGTACCTCCACTCCGACGTGGATACCCTGCGGCGGGTGGAGTTGCTGCGCGAACTGCGGATGGGGTCCTTTGACGTCCTGGTGGGCATCAACCTGCTCCGTGAAGGCCTCGACCTTCCCGAGGTCTCCCTGGTCAGCATCCTGGATGCGGACAAGGAAGGCTTCCTGCGCTCGTCCACGTCGCTCATCCAGACCATCGGGCGTGCCGCCCGCAACGTGTCCGGCGAGGTGCACATGTACGCGGACCGCATCACTGACTCCATGGCCAACGCCATCGACGAGACCAACCGGCGGCGCGCCATCCAGGTGGCCTATAACAAGGAGCACGGCGTGGATCCGCAGCCGCTGCGGAAGAAGATTGCCGACATCACGGACCAGCTGGCCAAGGAAGACGCCGACACCGATGCGCTGTTGGGCAGCTTCGACTACGGCAAGGGCAAGCGCGGGATCACCGGGGCAACCAAACCCGGTGCCAAGGGAGCCAAGAAGGGTGCCGCCACGGTCCGGGCCGATGGGCTGGCGGCGGCCCCCGCCGAGGACCTGGTGGGCCTGATCGAGCAGCTGACGGAACAAATGCACGGAGCAGCCGCCGAACTGCAGTTCGAGGTGGCAGCCCGGATCCGCGACGAGGTCAGCGAGCTGAAGAAGGAACTGCGCCAGATGCAGGCCGCGGGCCACGCCTAGGCCGCACCTCTTCCCGCAACCGGCAGGGTACAGGCAACTGCCCAAGCACGAACGGCGGGCACCCGTCAGGGGGTGCCCGCCGTTTTCACCTATGGGCCGGTCCGGCCGCCTACTTCTTCCTGGCGGAGTCGATCATGTCCTTTGCTTCCTGCATAAGGCCCTTGGCTGCGTCCGAAGGTGACCTGCGGTCGAAAAGGACATCGCTGCTGTACCGCTGGATCAGCGCCTGCACTCCGGAAGAACCGGTGGGGGGTACGGGAGGGACGCCTTTCAGATCCGGCTTGATGTCCTTGAGGAACGCCGCCGCGGCTTTGTCCGCGGGCGTCAGCTGCGGGTCGATCGCTGTCTGGACTTCCGAGTTGGTGGGGAAGCCGCGCTCCGTCAGGATGGTCTTGGCCGCGTCCAGGTTGTTCAGCAGGTAGTTGACCACCTCGGAGGCTTCCTTGGGATGCTTGCTGCGTGAGGAAACCGACCAGAACATGGACGGCTTGTAGGACATGCCGTTGTCCTTGGCGCTGCCGGTGGAGCTGGGTGCGCGCAGGATCTTTACCTCAGTCTTCAGTGCGGACTGGAGCGCGTTGACCTGGTTGGTCCACCACCACGACATGGCGGTCTTGCCCGTGGCGAAGAGGGTTTGTTCAACCGGAGCGCTGATGTCCTCCGTGGCGATGTTGGCTGGAGCGGCTGCGCCCTTGTTCCGCAGGTTCAGCACATTCTCGAAGAAGGACGTCGCCGTGGCCTCCTTGAAGCCAAGGCCGCCGTCCGCCGAGTACAGCGACTCGCCGTGCTGCATGGCCCAAGTGTTCAGGTCAGAGTCCGTCAGCGAGTAGGAACTGCCGTAGTTGGTCTGGCCGGCCTTCGCCGCCGCGGCGGCGATCTGGGCAGCGGTCTTGGTGTAGTCATCCCAGGTCCAGGTTTTGTCATCCGGGATCGGGACGCCGTAGTCCTGGAACATCTTGGTGTTGACCATCACGGCCTTGGCATTTTGGCCGGTGCTAAGGCCGTACTGCTTGCCGTCCACCTGCCCGGACTTCAGGGCGTCCTGGTCAATTTTGGAAGTGTCGATGTTGCCCTGCTTTGACAGGTCCAGCAGTGCCCCGCGGCCACCGTATTCTGCGATGTAGGCCTGGTCCATCTGGATCACGTCGGGGGAGTCGTTGGCGGCGGTGGTGGTGGCAAGCTTGTCCCAGTAGCTGCTCCACACCCCCGGCTCGGCCTGGATCTTGATGTTGGGATGCGACGCCTGGAAGGCATCGATGACCTGCTGCGTCTGTTTGTTCCGCAGGTCGTTGCCCCACCATGTGAAGCGGACGGTGACATTGCCGCCGCTGTCGCTGGAGGAGGCGGAGGAGCAGCCGGTAGCCAGCAGGGCTACCGTGGCGGCGGTGGCAAGGGCCTTGGCCACCATGCTGGTGCGAAGTGGAGTCTTCATTGACCAACCTTGACTTTCTGAAAGAACACTAGGTCGACATGAGAAAGCGTTTTCTCACTGCCCGTGATTATTTCAAGTGGCATAAGGCCTGGTCAATGGTTTTTGGGAAACCGTTATCCCGTGCGTCCGCCGAGGCTGCGCAGGGACGTCATCCCGGACGGGCTGGGGTAGAGTTATAGGCACGTAGGGGAGTATCCCAAGCGCTACGATCGTCAACACGCAGGGCACAGTTGCCCTGCCGGGCGTAGCGGGCCACCACATCAGCACCAAGTGCCACAGCAGCACGGGGAGCGCAGGCAGGCCGGAGAGACTTACACCATTTTGTGTACCCTGCGAAAGGCTGCCCTGTGCTCGACTTGCCCGTATGGTTCGAGGTTGGCTCATTTGCCGTCCTCGGCCTGATTCTCCTGATCGATCTCCTCTTGGTGGTGCGGCGGCCGCACGAACCGTCCATGAAGGAGGCGGGACTGTGGGTGGCCTTCTACGTCACGCTCGCCCTGGCCTTTGCCGGCGCCATGTTCGCTTTCACCGGCCCTGAATTCGGCAGCCAGTTCGTTGCCGGCTGGGTCACGGAGTACAGCCTCAGCATTGACAACCTGTTCGTGTTCATCATCATCATGGCCAGGTTCTCCGTCCCGCGGAAATACCAGCAGGAAGTGCTGATGGTGGGCATCATCATCGCGCTCATCCTGCGCGGCATCTTCATCCTGCTGGGCGCCGTCGTCATCAACCAGTTCAGCTGGGTGTTCTACATCTTCGGCGCCTTCCTGCTCTGGACGGCTTGGAAGCAGGCCCAGGACGAAGGCGAAGAGGAAGAAGACCGCGAGAATCCGCTGATTGCCAAAATCCGCAAGGTCATCCCCATGTCGGAGAAGTTCGACGGCGGCAAGTTGCGGACCGTGGTCAACGGCAAGAAGGTTTTCACCCCCATGGTGATCGTTTTCATCACGATCGGCCTGACGGACCTGCTGTTCGCCGTGGACTCCATCCCGGCGATCTTCGGGCTGACCCAGAGTCCCTTCATTGTCTTCACCGCCAACCTCTTCGCCCTGATGGGCCTGCGGCAGCTCTACTTCCTGCTCGGCGGCCTGATGAACCGGCTGATCTACCTCAAGCACGCGCTGTCGGTCATCCTGGCGTTCATTGGCGTCAAGCTGGTCCTGCACGCCATGCACGTCAACGAGCTGCCGTTCATCAACGGTGGCCAGCACATCGAGTGGGCGCCGGAGATCCCCACCTTCGTCTCGCTCGCCGTCATTGTGGGCACCATCGTCATTGCCGTGGTCGCCAGCCTGCTCAGCTCCAAGGCCAAGGTTGCCGAAGTTGATCCCCGGCTTGAAGAAGACGCCCGGAAGAGCCACAGCGACGCCGAATAGGGCTGCGCCGCACGAAGCAATCCGGGTAGTCCCGGCCGCCCAGGCGGCCGGGACTACCCGCTTAAAACGTTGGTAGCAGCAACGGCTCAAAACCCCTGTAGGGCTCCCCGGGACAGGTCTATGCTCGAAACATGGCCCGCACACCCGTGAAGGATCAGGGCGTGCTCCAAGTGCAGCGGCGCACCGTTGTGCTTTTGAGCGCGGCCCAAGTGTTCGGCGGACTCGGGACGGGAGCAACCGTGTCCATCGGCTCCATCCTGGCCGTCGAACTTTCGGGGTCCAGTGCGTGGGCCGGGTCTGTTGCCACCGTGATGACGCTCGGGGCAGCGGCCGCAGCGCTGCCGCTGGCGTCACTGGCCGAACGGCGCGGCCGCCGCGTGGGCCAGGTGGCCGGCCTCTCCGCCGCGCTGGCGGGTGCGGTGCTCATGGTGCTGGCCGTTATTTCCGGGTCCTTCATCGTGCTGGTCCTGGGAGCAGCAGGGATCGGCGTGGGAACCGCGGCGAGCCTGCAGGCCAGGTTCGCCGCAGTCGATCTCGCTGCCGCCGGGCACCGCGGCCGGGCACTGTCCACCGTCGTCTGGGCAGTGACCGTTGGTGCCGTTGCCGGGCCGAATCTCATCCAGCCCGGCACGGCCGTTGGAGCGGCACTGGGCCTGCCGCCTATCGCAGGACCTTTCGTGATCTCCGTGGCCGGGCTCCTGATCGCCACCGTGCTCGTGTTCGCCGGCCTCCGCCCGGACCCGCTCCTGCTGGCACGCGAACTCGCTGCCGCCAACAGCAACAAGGATCAGCCCGCGGGCCATGAACCGCCGGCTCCGGCGGTTCATGGGCCGCACTCGGGCGCTCCCGGGCCTGGTGTCCCCGGGCAGGATGTCCACGCCGCGCCGCAGACCGTCGCAGGCTCCCTTGGCCGCGGACTGCAGGCCATCCGGAGTTCCCGGACGGCGCTGCTGGCCGTGACCGGAATCGTCGCCGCCCATGCCGTGATGGTGGGCGTGATGTCCATGACGCCGCTGCACCTTCAGCACTTGGTGGAGGGTCCCGGTCCGCATGCAGGGCATGCCGAAGGTGATGTGCTGGTCATCATCGGCTTCACCATTTCACTGCATATTGCCGGGATGTTCGCGCTCTCCCCGGTGATGGGCTGGCTGACGGACCGGGCAGGCCGGATCGAGACCATCATGATCGGTTTCTCGGTGCTGGTCGCAGCAGTCGCGATTGCAGGATTCGGGCAGTCCTCAACTGCCGCCGTGGCTGCCGGGCTCGTCCTGTTGGGCGTGGGGTGGTCGGCGGCCACCATCTCGGGGTCCACGCTGCTGGCGGACAGTGTCGGGCGGGATGCCAGGGTAGCGGTGCAGGGCGTCTCCGACATGCTGATGGGCGCTGCGGGAGCCTTGGGCGGCGCGTTGTCGGGACTGGTCCTGGGCTACGCCGGTTACTTGGGTCTGAACCTGCTGGGCGGAACCATTGGCGCGGCAGTCCTGGCCGCCGCCGTCGTCACCCGGACGTCGCACCGCCGGTCAGCGGCCGCCTGACCGCGCCATTCCCAGCAGGCGGGCGAAGATCCTCTCGCCGTCGTCGGCGATCCCGTCATGATGGAAATCGGCCGTCTCCCAGACCTGCAGGCCCTGCACCGCTGCCGCAGCGCGCAGGGAGAGGTCCCGGTCCACGTAGATGTCGTCGGAGTACACCGCCGCCGCAACGGGAACAGTGTTGGCGGCAAGCACGCTCAGGTCGTAAAGCGGCTGCCAATCCTGCCTGCAAGCCAGCAGTTCCGCGACTTCGCGCAGGGGCTGGAGGGCCGGGTCCTGTTCGAAATACCACGGGTACACCATCTCGCCAGTCAGCAGCAGCGGCTCGGCGTCCGGCCTGAACCACGGGTTCTCGGCGAGCATCCGCCAGGCGGACCAATTCGTGGCCTGCCCCTGGCCATAGATGGATTCGTGCATCAGGGCGTACAGCGGGTTGGAACGGCGGGACACGACGCCCTGGAGCTGGTCCAGGAACGTGTCCGAAAGCCTTGGCCCGCCGGCGGTCTCCACGAAGGCGTCCTCCAGCAGGTAGTGCAGGCCGTCCACCCGGGTGTTGCCGCCCAGGAATGCCCCCGCCATCTGGAACCGTTCCACGGTCAGCGGCACGCCGTCGGGCATCAACTCGGTTGTGGAGCGCAGGTGGCGGGCGATCCGTTCCACCCTCTTCCGGTCCTCCGGATACCAGCTGAAGTATTCCTCGTTCCGCGCCGCCACGCGCTGGTACGTGGCCCGGTACACGTCGTCCGCGCTGCCGGTGAGCGGTGCAAGGCCGCCGGTGATGAGGACTTCGCGCAGTCCCTCCGGCGCGAAGGACAGGTACGTCAGGGCACAAAAGCCGCCGTAGCTTTGGCCGTAGATGGTCCAGGGTTCGGAGCCAAGGGCCGTGCGGATCAGCTCCGCGTCCGCCACGATCGAGTCTGCCCTGAAATGCTCCAGGTAGGCGGCCTGCGCGGCTGCGGAGCCGCGGCCAGGCAGGGTGGTGCGGTCGAGGGGAGAGGAGAGTCCGGTGCCGCGCTGGTCCAGCATCAGGATCCGGAAGTCCTGCGCGGCTGCTTTGCTCCAGCCGCCCAGGGAACCCCATCTGTTCCCGCGTCCGCCGGGGCCGCCCTGCAGGAACAGGAGCCACGGCAGCCCGCTGGCCGCCTCCTCACTGTGTGCGGCGGAGACGTACTCGCGGGCGAAAACCGTGATGGTCTCGCCGGAGGGTTCCGAATGGTCCAGCGGGACGGTGAAGTAGTGCTCCACCGTGCGCATGCCGCGGAATTCGTGCCTTGCCCTTACCTCGTGCCGGACCGCCGCGGCCGGGACGCGCTGCACGTTAACCACGGGCGGGAGCCGGAAGGGAAGCTGCCCGGCCAAACAGGTCCAGCGCCTCGCCGGTAAGCCGGAAGGTGGACCAGCCGTCCATGGGGCGGGCACCGAGGCGGCGGTAGAAATTGATGGAGGGTTCGTTCCAGTCCAGGACGCTCCATTCCACCCGTGCGTAACCGTTCTCGACGGCGATTGCGGCAAGGTGCTGCAGCAGCGCTTTGCCGTGCCCGTCGCCGCGGGCTTCCGGGCTGACGTAGAGGTCCTCCAGGTAGATCCCGTGCACGCCCTCCCAGGTGGAGTAGTTCAGGAACCACAGTGCGAAGCCCTGCACGTCGCCTGCATCATCTTCGGCCATGGCGGCGAAGACGCGGGGGTTGTCGCCAAAGAGCGCCTGCTCCAGCAGTTCCGGGGTGTTCCGGACAGCGTCGGGTTCCTTCTCGTAATGCGCCAGTTCATGGATCATCCGGAGGATGGCGGGGACGTCGTGCCGGGTTGCGGGGCGGATTACACTCATGGTCCGAGCTTACCGCCGGCACCGGCAAGGCCCCAGCAGGCCGCTTGAGACCGCCCGGGAACGCAGGCGGCCGGCGTCAGAGGCGGTTTACCTCCGTGACCCTGACCATGGCCGTTCCGGTCGCATCCGACTCTGCCAGGTCCACCTCCGCCGAGATCCCCCAGTCGTGGTTGCCCGCCGGATCGTCGAAGATCTGGCGGACCTTCCAGGTCCCCGGTTCCTCGGTGATCATCAGCAGGGCGGGGCCGCGCGCATCGGGACCCGTCCCGATGTCGTCGTGTTCGTCGAAGTAGTCGTCCAGTGCGTCCTCCCAGCGTTCGGCACCCCAGCCGGAGCCGCTGTCGAGCTCTCCCAAAGCCGCGGAATCCTCATCGGCGAACAACTCCACCCGGCGGAACATTTCGTTGCGCACCATCACCCGGAACGCGCGGATGTTGGACGTGAGCGACGGCGGCGGGGGCGGCGGTGCGTCGTGCGGCGTAGGGGCCGCGCCGGAAGCCAGCTCCTCCCACTCGTCCAGGAGGCTGGAGTCCACCTGCCGCACCAGCTCGCCCAGCCACGCGACGAGGTCTTCAAGGTCCTCCCGAAGCATGTCCTGCGGGACGGTCTGGCGCAGCGCCTTGAAGGCGTCGGCGAGGTACCGCAGCACAATCCCTTCGGACCGGGCCAGGCCGTAGAACTGGACGAATTCGCCGAAGTTCATGGCCCGTTCGTACATGTCGCGGACTATCGACTTGGGCGCGAGCTCAAAGTCTCCCACCCACGGCGCGGCCTTCCGGTACACCTCGAACGCTTCACCCAGGATCTCCGCAAGCGGCTGGGGATAGGTCACCTCATCCAGCATGGCCATCCGCTGGTCGTAGTCGATACCGTCGGCCTTCATGGCGGCCACCGCTTCGCCGCGGGCCTTCTTCTGCTGCGCGGAGAGAATCTGGCGGGGCTTCTCCAGGGTCGCCTCGATCACGGACACCACATCCAGGGCGTACGACGGCGACTCCGGGTCAAGGAGGTCCAGCGCAGCAAGCGCGAAGGGGGAGAGCGGCTGGTTCAGGGCGAAGTTTGGCTGCAGGTGCACGGTCAGCCGGACAGTGCGGCCATCGGGGCCCTGTTCCTCCGGCGGAATCCGCTCGATCACCTCGGCGGCCAGCAGTTCCCGGTAGATCCCCAGCGCCTTCTTCATCAGCCGCAGCTGCGAGGGGCGTGGCTCATGGTTCTCGGTCAACAGCCGCCTGGCCGCCGCGAACGGATCCCCGGGCCTTTCCATCAGGTTCATCAGCATGGCGTGCGTCACCGTGAAACTCGACGTCAACGGATCCGGCACAGACTCCACGAGCCGCTTGAACGTCGGCTCGCCCCAGGAGACGAACCCCTCGGGCGGTTTCTTTTTCACCACCTGGCGCAGCTTCTTTTGGTCGTCTCCGAACTTGGCCGTGGCCTTGGCCATCGCCTTCACGTTCTCGATCACGTGCTCGGGAGCCTGCACCACCACCGTCCCGGCGGTGTCATAACCCGCCCGGCCTGCCCGGCCCGCAATCTGGTGGAACTCACGCGAATTAAGCAGCCGGGTGCGGACGCCGTCGTACTTGCTCAGGGCCGTGAGCAGCACCGTCCGGATGGGCACGTTGATGCCCACGCCCAGCGTGTCCGTGCCGCAAATAACCTTCAGCAGCCCCGCCTGGGCAAGCTGCTCCACCAGCCGGCGGTACTTTGGCAGCATGCCGGCATGGTGCACGCCGATTCCGTGGCGCACCAGCCTGTTCAGCGTCTTCCCAAACCCTGCGGCGAACCGGAAGTTGGCGATCAGCTCCGCGATCTTGTCCTTTTCCTCCCGGGTGCACACGTTGATGCTCATCAGGTTCTGGGCGCGGTCAATCGCTTCGAGCTGGCTGAAGTGCACCACGTAGACAGGCACCTGCCGGGTGGACAGCAGTTCCTCCAGGGTCTCGTGGACGGGAGTCTGGTGGTAGTAGTAATGCAGCGGAATGGGACGCTCCGCCGAGCTCACCGTGGTGGTGGCGCGGCCGGTCAGCGCGGTCAGTCCCTCCTCGAACCTGGTGACGTCGCCAAGTGTGGCGGACATCAGCAGGAACTGGGCCTGCGGAAGCTCAAGGAGGGGGACCTGCCAGGCCCAGCCGCGCTGCGGATCGGAGTAGAAGTGGAACTCATCCATGATCACGGCACCGAGCTCCGCCGCCGGGCCCTCCCGCAGCGCGATGTTGGCCAGGATTTCCGCCGTGCAGCAGATGATGGGCGCGTCCTGGTTCACCCCGGAGTCACCGGTGATCATGCCCACGTTATCGGCGCCGAAAATATCGCAAAGTGCGAAGAATTTCTCGGACACCAGGGCTTTGATGGGGGCGGTGTAGTAGCTGCGCCGGCCCTGGGCCATGGCTTGGAAGTGCGCGGCGATGGCCACCAGCGATTTACCCGAGCCTGTGGGCGTCGCCAGGATGACGTTGGCGCCAGTTGCCAGCTCCATGATGGCCTCATCCTGCGCCGGGTACAGCGACAGGCCCCGGCTTTCCGTCCACTCCACAAACCGCGTGTAAAGGGTGTCGGGATCGACGGCGGCGGCCGGGTTGGGAGTGGACAGATCGGTCAGCTGGTCAACGAGTTTCATTGAGTTCAACCTTAGTGCCACGTTGCGGAGGGACCAGGCGTACCTGCCGGGTTAGGCTACGGCTTGCCCGTGTGCGTCAGAACCTGGAGATATTCATGAAATGGGACCCCGCAAAGTACGTCGAGTTTGACGACTACCGGAACAGGCCGTTCTTCGACCTCACGGCAAGGATCCACGCGGAGGGGCCCGCGCAGGTGGTGGACCTTGGCTGCGGGCCCGGGAACCTTACGGCAACACTGGTCGAGCGCTGGCCGGGCGCCAAGGTGGTGGGCCTGGACTCTTCCGCGGAGATGCTGGCAAAGGCCGCCCCGCTGGCGGCGAAGATTCCTGCCCTGACATTTGAGCAGGCGGACATTGTGGACTGGATGCCGGCCCCCGCGACGGACGTCGTGGTGAGCAATGCCGCCTTGCAGTGGGTCCCGGGGCACCAGGACCTGATGCGGAAGTGGCTCGACGCCCTCCGGCCCGGCGCCTGGTTTGCCATGCAGGTGCCCGGGAACTTCAACGCCCCTTCGCACGCCCTGATGCGGGAACTCGCAGCCTCGGACAACTGGGCGTCCAAGCTGGACGGGGTGCTGCGGGGCGGGGAAACGGTGGGGGAGCCCGAAGACTACCTGGGCGTCCTGCTCGACGCCGGTTTCGCGGCTGACGCGTGGGAAACCAGCTACCAGCAGGTGCTCCACGGCCAGGACCCGGTGCTGGAGTGGGTCAGGGGCACGGCGCTCCGGCCGGTCATGGCCGCCCTTCACGAAGATGACGCCAAGCGCTTCGAATCCGAGTATGCCGCCGCCCTGCGGGACGCCTACCCCCAGGGCGTCCACGGCACCGTCTTCCCGTTCCGCCGGATCTTCGCAGTGGGCCGCAAGGATGTCGACGGATAGTTTTCACCCCCGTCACATGCCGTGACAGAAATGAAAAGTGATGTGGCTTACAATGGCGTCTGTGGTTTAGGGGTCAAGCCGCTGGCCCCCTTTTCGGCCGAACGCACATACAGGGGGTATTTTGCTGGTCGGACTCATGAAGCGGCAGCTTGCGGGCCAATACGCGCACGTCGGAGCGATCGTCCTCCTCCAGTTGGTCCAGGCGGCGGCGAACCTGCTGCTGCCCACGGTCAACGCGGCCATCATCGATGACGGCATCGTCGCCGGGAACCCGGAGGTGATCTCGCGGCTCGGGATGCTCATGGCCGTGATCGCGGTGGTGCAGGCCGCCTCCGCCATCGCCGCGGGTTACCTGGGAGCGGTGGTGGCCATGAGGATCGGGCACCGCCTGCGGGCGGAGGTTTTCACCAGGATCCAGTCGCTGTCCACGCAGGATGTGGCCCTGTTTGGAACCCAAAGCCTGACCACCCGTGCAACCAACGATGTCCAGCAGGTCCAGGCCTTTGCCGTGCTGGTCTTCACCATGCTCTTTGCCGGCCCGGCCATGGGCATCGGTGGGATCGTGCTTGCTGTGCAGCAGGACGTGGCGCTGTCAGTGGTGGTGATCGGCATCGTGCCCCTGCTCCTGCTGATCATGTACCTGATCGTCCGCCGGTTGATTCCGCTCTACCGGGAAGGCCAGGACCTGCTGGACCGGTCCGGTGGCATCCTCCGCGAGCAGATCATTGGTGTGGATGTCATCCGTGCCTTTGTCCGGCAGGGCCACGAAGTGCGTCGGTTCGCGGAGACCAATGCGGGCCTGACGGCCAACAACCTGCAGTCGGCGCTCCTGGTGGCCGGGATGCTGCCGATGATCATGCTGGTGGTCAACATCAGTTCCGTCGCGGTCGTCTGGTTCGGCGGCCACCGCATCCAGGCAGGACTGATGAATCTCGGCGCGCTTACTGCGTTCATCGCCTACATCATGCAGATCCTGCTCGCCATCATGATGTCCATGTACGTCCTCATGACGGCGCCCCGCGCCGCCGTCTGCGCTGAACGGATCCAGGCGGTCCTCGACACCGAGCCGTCCGTCAGCAGCGAAGCGCAGCCGCACGCGCGGCTGGACCACTCCCGTTTTGATCCGGCCCAGCCGGCGGTGCTGACGTTCCAGGACGTGGGCTTTTCCTATCCGGGTGCAGAAGCCCCCGTGCTGGCCGGCATCAGTTTTACCGCTGCTCCCGGTAGCACCACCGCGATCGTCGGCTCCACCGGCAGCGGCAAGACCACCCTGCTCAACCTGGTTCCGCGTTTCCTTGACCCCACGGAAGGCCGGATTACGCTGGCCGGCCACGACATCCGGAACCTGCCCCTGGACCAGCTCCGGGCCGCCATGGCCATCGTGCCCCAGCATTCCCACCTGTTCACCGGCACCATCGCCGACAACCTGAGGATGGGCGCCCCCGACGCCACAGACGAGGAACTTTGGGCCACTTTGGAGGCGGCACAGACCATGCGCTTCATGCGTGACCTCCCGCTGGGGCTCGCCACCCCTGTCGGCCAGGGCGGCGCCAGCCTGTCGGGCGGGCAGCGGCAAAGGCTGTGCATTGCCAGGGCCCTGTTGCGCAAAGCGCCCCTTTACCTCTTCGATGACAGCTTTTCGGCCCTGGACTACGACACGGACACCCGGCTGCGGCAGGCCCTGGACCAGCAGCTCGCCGCGGCAACGACCATCCTGGTTGCCGAGCGCATTTCCGCCGTGGAGGACGCGGACCTCATTTTGGTGCTCGACGACGGCGGGCTCGTTGCGCAGGGGACGCACCAGGAGCTGCTGGAAACCTCAGCCACCTACCGGGAAATTGCCGAGTCGCAGCTCGCGTTGGATGGCATGCTGTGACGGGCGGGGAGGAAGCCGGGGAAGCGGGGCAGGGGTTCTGGCCGACTGCCGGCAGGCTCCTTGGCCTCCTGCGCCCCTTCCGGCTGCGGATGCTGGGAGCCGTCGCGGCTACCTGCGCGTTCGCGGGCCTCAACGTTGCCGCCCCAAAGTACCTGGGTGATGCCACCGACATGGTGGTGGAGGGCATCTTCGAAGGCTCCCTGGACCAGGGCCTGGGAATCCTGCTGGCGGCCGTGGCCATGATGTACGTTTTCGCCTCCCTGTTCAACTGGGTGCAGGGCGCACTGACAGCCCACGCCGTGCAAGGGCTCATGTACGGCCTGCGTGCCTCGGTCGAGGACAAACTCCACCGCCTTCCCTCCACCTACTTCCGCGAAGGCTCCCGGGGTGACGTCCTGAGCAGGGCCACCAACGACATCGACAACATTGCGCAGGCCCTCAACCAGGTCCTGACCCAGCTGATCGTGTCGGTGCTGATGCTGTTCGGTTCGCTGGCCATGATGCTGTGGATCTCGCCGCTGCTTGCAGCCATTGCCGTTGCCACCGTTCCCATTTCCACCTGGATTACGTTCCTGGTGGCCAGGCGGTCGCAGGAGCACTTCGCCACGCAATGGAAGGAGACTGGCGAACTTAACGCCCACGTGGAGGAATTCATCAGCGGGCACGAGGTCATCAAGGCTTTCGGCCGGCAGGGACACGCGGTGCAAGTCTTCAGCCGGAGCAACGGCCGCCTGGCACGGGCGGCTGCCAAAGCGCAGTACTCGGCGGGCGTGGTCCAGCCGTTGATGGTGCTGATGTCCAACCTCAACTACATAGCAGTTGCGGTGGTGGGAGCCGTGCAGGTCATCGCGGGAGCCATGACCATCGGGGGCGTCCAGGCCTTCGTCCAGTTCAGCCGCTTGTTCACCCAGCCGGTGGGCCAGATCGGGGGGCTCCTCAACGTCATGCAGTCCTGTGCGGCATCCGCGGGCAGGGTATTCGTGCTCCTGGACGCACATGAGGATCTGCCGGAGCCTGACCTGCACGAGCAGGACCCTCCTGCACGGGACGGGCTCGTGCCCGGCGCCCCGGCCGCGGGCCCCATCGTTTTCCAGGACGTCACGTTCGGGTACCCCGGATCCGTCCCCGCGGTCCGTAACCTCACCTTCACCGTGGAGCCGGGGCAGTCGGTGGCAATCGTGGGGCATACAGGTGCGGGCAAGAGCACTGTGGTGAACCTGCTGATGCGGTTCCTGGAGCCCACATCCGGCCGGATCACCATGGGCGGAACGGACATCGCGGACATCCCCCGTGACCACCTTCGTGCCCGGTTTGCCGTGGTGCTGCAGGATTCCTGGCTTTTCGGGGGCACCATCCGCGACAACATCGCCTACGGCCGGCCCGACGCTCCGGAAGCCGCCATTGTCGCCGCCGCAGAGGCCACCCATGCCGACCACTTCATCAGGTCCCTGCCGCACGGCTACGACACTGTTTTGGAAAACGGCGGGGAGCCGCTCAGCCAGGGCCAGCGGCAGCTTCTCACGATCGCCAGGGCCCAGCTCGCCGGGCGCTCCGTACTTGTCCTGGATGAAGCAACCAGTTCGGTGGACTCCAGGACTGAGCTGCTTATCCGACAGGCGATGCAGCGGCTGCGCCGCGGGCGGACAAGTTTCGTGATCGCCCACCGTTTGTCCACCATCCGTAACGCTGATCTAATTCTCGTCATGGACCACGGACGCATCGTCGAGCAAGGCACGCATGGAAGCCTCCTTGCAGCGAACAGCTATTACGCCAGGCTGTACAACGCCCAGTTTGCAGAACGGGACGGCAAGGCCGGCGTCCTGGAGGGCGGCCTGTGAAGGCCGCTCCCGACTTCCCGGGGTCCTGGCGGCCCAACCAGGCCAGCAGCGTGGCGCTCTTCGAGCAGCTTCGGCTGCAGGTCATCCATCTGGCGGACAGTGGTGCACTGGCGCCCGGCACCAGGCTCCCCGCGGTACGGGCCCTCGCGGAACAACTCGACGTCGCCCCGCACACCGTGGCCAGGGCCTACAAGGAGCTGGAGGCGGCCGGCGTCGTTGCCACCCGGGGACGCAACGGGACCGTGGTTTGTGCGCGCGATGAGCGGCTGGGAGACCTCTCCGACGCCGCGGCCGCATATGCCGCGGTCGCAAAATCCCAGGGCGCCAGCTTCGCCGAAGCGGTGAAGCTGCTGGCCGCCGCTTACGATGTTCCCTGAGGGCGGAACGGTCAGTGTTCGAAAAAGTTTTCGATTAGCATTATGGGGTGCCTAAAGCCTTAGCTGAAGAAACCCCTGCCCCCTCCGCTTCCCTCGCCGTCCCCTCCGCTGCGGCCCTGGAGCGCCCGGACCTCTCCCGCCTCGTGGTGAAGGGTGCGCGGGAGCACAACCTGCGCAACGTGGACCTCGACCTGCCGCGGGACGCCATGATCGTCTTCACCGGACTCTCCGGATCCGGCAAGTCTTCCCTGGCGTTCGACACCATCTTCGCCGAGGGCCAGCGGCGCTACGTCGAATCACTCTCCGCCTACGCGCGCCAGTTCCTGGGCCAAGTGGACAAGCCCGATGTTGATTTCATCGAAGGCCTCTCCCCGGCGGTTTCCATTGACCAGAAATCCACCAGCAAGAACCCGCGCTCCACGGTGGGCACCATCACCGAGATCTACGACTATATGCGCCTCCTTTGGGCACGCGTCGGCCGCCCGCACTGCCCTGTTTGCGGTGAACCGGTCTCCAAGCAAACCCCGCAGCAGATTGTCGACCAGCTCCTGGAACTCGACGAAGGCACCCGGTTCCAGGTCCTGGCCCCCGTGGTCCGCGGACGCAAGGGCGAGTTCGTCGACCTCTTCAAGGACCTCAGCGCCAAGGGCTACTCGCGGGCACGGGTGGACGGCGACCTGGTCCAGCTGAGCGATCCGCCCAAGCTTGGCAAGCAGTTCAAGCACACCATTGAGGTGGTGGTGGACCGCCTGGTGGTCAAGGAAGGGATCAGCCAGCGGCTGACCGACTCCATCGAGACCGCCCTGGGATTGGCCGAGGGACGTGTCCTGGCGGAGTTCGTCGACGTTGATGCGGACGCCCCCGAACGGATCCGGGCGTTCTCGGAAAACCTGGCGTGCCCCAACGAGCACCCCCTCGCCATCGACGAGATCGAGCCCCGCTCCTTCTCCTTCAACAACCCCTTCGGCGCCTGCGCGGCCTGCAGCGGCATCGGTACCCGGCTTGAGGTGGATGAGGAACTCATCGTTCCCAACCCGGAACTGTCCCTGTCCGAGGGCGCCATCGCGCCGTGGTCCATGGGAACGGCCACCACCGAGTACTGGAACCGGCTGCTGGAGGGCCTGGCCAAGGAAGTGGGCTTCTCCATGACCACGCCGTGGGAGAAGCTGGGCAAGGACGTGCGCCAGACCGTCCTGCACGGCAAGGACCACAAAGTGGTGGTGCAGTACCGCAACCGCTTTGGCCGTGAACGCAAGTACAGCACCGGGTTCGAAGGTGCCATCCAGTACGTCCACCGCAAGCACGGCGAGACCGATTCCGACTGGGCGCGCGACCGCTACGAGGAGTACATGCGGCAGGTTCCGTGCCCCGCATGCAACGGAGCCCGACTCAACCCCGCCTCCCTGTCCGTCCTCATCAACGGCAAGTCCATCGCCGAGGTAGCCGCCCTCCCCATGCGGGAATGTGCCGAATTCCTGAACAACCTGGTGCTGACCGGGCGCGAAGCCCAGATCGCCCACCAGGTCCTCAAGGAGATCCAGGCCCGGCTGACCTTCCTCCTGGATGTCGGGCTGGAGTACCTCAACCTGGAACGGCCCTCGGCCACCCTGTCCGGCGGCGAAGCCCAGCGCATCCGGCTGGCCACCCAGATCGGGTCCGGCCTGGTGGGTGTCCTCTACGTCCTCGATGAACCCTCCATCGGCCTCCACCAGCGCGACAACCGCCGGCTGATCGAAACCCTCACCCGGCTCCGCGACATGGGTAACACCCTGATTGTCGTGGAGCACGACGAAGATACCATCCACGTGGCCGACTGGATCGTGGACATTGGGCCCGGCGCCGGCGAGCACGGCGGCCAGGTGGTCCACTCCGGCACCTACAAGGAACTGCTGGCCAACACGGAATCCCTGACCGGTGACTATTTGTCCGGCCGCAAGGCCATCGAAGTGCCCAAGAAGCGCCGCAAGTACGACAAGAAGCGCGAGATCAAGGTAGTGGGCGCGCGGGAGAACAACCTCGTGAACGTCGATGCTGCCTTCCCCCTGGGCCTCTTCACCGCGGTGACCGGAGTGAGTGGCTCGGGGAAGTCCACGCTGGTGAACGAAATCCTCTACAAAGTCCTGGCGAACAAGCTCAACGGCGCCAAGCAGGTGGCCGGGCGGCACAAGACGGTCCAGGGCCTGGAGCACCTGGACAAGGTAGTGCACGTCGACCAGAGCCCCATCGGGCGTACCCCCCGGTCCAATCCGGCCACGTACACCGGCGTCTTCGACAACATCCGCAAGCTCTTCGCGGAAACCACCGAAGCCAAGGTGCGCGGCTACCTGCCCGGCCGTTTCTCCTTCAACGTCAAGGGCGGCCGCTGCGAGGCGTGCTCGGGTGACGGCACGCTGAAGATCGAGATGAACTTCCTGCCTGACGTTTACGTCCCCTGCGAGGTGTGCCACGGGGCCCGCTACAACCGGGAAACCCTGGAGGTGCACTACAAGGGCAAAACCATCGCGGATGTCCTCAACATGCCCATCGAAGAGGCCGCCGAATTCTTTGCGGCGTTCTCACCCATCGCACGTCACCTGAACACCCTGGTGGACGTAGGACTGGGCTACGTGCGGCTGGGCCAGCCGGCCACCACGCTGTCCGGCGGCGAAGCGCAACGGGTCAAGCTCGCCGCGGAACTGCAGAAGCGCTCCAACGGGCGCAGCATCTATGTCCTGGACGAGCCCACCACGGGCCTGCACTTCGAAGACATCCGCAAGCTGCTCATGGTCCTGCAGGGACTGGTGGACAAGGGCAACACGGTGATCACCATCGAGCACAACCTGGACGTCATCAAGAGTGCAGACTGGCTGGTGGACCTGGGGCCTGACGGCGGTTCGGGTGGGGGCCAGATTGTGGCTGCGGGAACGCCGGAGCAGGTGGCGAAGTCCAGCACCAGCCATACCGGGAAATTCCTCGCCGAAATACTCGGCTGAGCGAGGGAATTACAAGCGAAGTATTCCTCGCAGGGAATGCGAGTTTCAGGCAGTCCTGCTGTCGTGAGAAACTAACCCGGTGACTTCAACAACAGTGCCCGTGATCTTTGACCTGGACGGCACTCTTGTCGACCCGGCCGGTGGAATTACTGAGGGGATTGCGTCGGCCCTCCGGGAGCTGGGGCTTCCCGTTCCCGGCCAGGACCTGCTTGACTCCATGATCGGCCCCAAGCTGAGCGATTCACTGCTCAACGTGGCAAAGGTGCCGGCGGACCGCCTGGAAGAGGTGGTCCGCCGCTACCGCGAATACTACGTCGCCACGGGAATTGCCCAGAGCCGGCTGTACCCGGGCATCCGCGAAATCCTCGAATCGTTCGCAGAGGATGGACGCCCCGTGGCCGTTGCCACCCAAAAGCCGCAGCGGCTTGCCCACAAGGTCCTGGCGCACCACGGCATCGACGGATTCTTCCACGGCATCCACGGCTCCGCCGACGACGAAGCAAGGGTGGAAGGCGTTCCGCTTGGTAAGACGCAGATCATCGCCGCCGCCCTGCGGGACCTGGACACGCAGCACGCCATCATGGTGGGGGACCGCGCCCAGGACGTTTCCGGTGCAATCGCCAACGGACTGGACTGCATCGGGGTGGTCTGGGGCTTCGCTCCGGACGGTGAGCTGGAGGAAGCCGGCTCCGTGGCAGTCGTTAATACAGGCGAGGAACTCGTTTCGGTCATCGAGCGGCTCCAGGCAGTCCACACCGCGGCCATGAGCGGGGTGAGCAACGATGGAAATGTTTGATGCCGTCCGCTGGACAACCCGCAACCTGATCGCCGGCACCTGCCGGCCCACCGTCGTCGGACTCGAAAACGTCCCTTCCGACGGTCCCTTCATCGTGGCCCCCAACCATCTGTCCTTTTTCGACAGCGTGATTGTCCAGGCGCTGATGCCGCGGCCCGTCGCTTTCTTCGCCAAGGCCGAATACTTCACCACCGGCGGCGTCAAGGGCAAGGTCATGAAGGCGTTCTTCGAATCCGTGGGCTCCATCCCGGTGGAGCGCGGCGAACAGGCCGCCAGCGTGCAGGCCCTCAAGACCCTGCTGGACATCCTGGAGGCTGGCCGGGGCATCGGCATCTACCCGGAAGGCACGCGCTCCCGCGACGGCATCCTTTACCGGGGGCGTACCGGTGTCGGCTGGCTGGCACTCACCACCGGGGCCCCCGTCATTCCCGTGGGCCTGATCGGGACCGAGAAGCTGCAGCGGGCCGGAGAAAAAGGGGTCAGGCCGCAGCACTTCACCATGAAGGTGGGGGAGCCGCTGTACTTCGACAAGACGGGTCCGGACCACTCCCTGCCCGCCCGCCGTGAGGTCACAGACCGGATTATGGACGCCATCGCCGAGCTCAGCGGCCAGGAACGCTCTGCCAGCTACAACCAGAGCAAGTCCGCGGAGTAACCGGCTGGCAAGGAGACCCGGCGCGACTCAGTAGACTTGATAGGTGGCAAATCCAGCAAGTTACCGCCCCAAGACCGGTGAAATCCCCACCAACCCGGGCGTCTACCGGTTCCGCGATTCGCACGGCCGGGTCATTTATGTAGGCAAAGCCAAGAGCCTCCGGTCCCGGCTGAACTCCTATTTCGCCAACCCGGCCGGGCTGCTGCCCAAGACCTATGCGATGGTCCATGCGGCCAGCAGCGTCGAGTGGACGGTGGTGGGCAGCGAGCTGGAGTCGCTGCAGCTGGAATACACCTGGATCAAGGAATTCAAGCCCCGGTTCAATGTGGTGTTCAGGGATGACAAGACCTATCCCTACCTTGCCGTGACGATGGGCGAAAAGTACCCGCGGGTCCAGGTGATGCGCGGTGACAAGCGGAAGGGGACCCGCTACTTCGGCCCCTACACAGCCGGGGCCATCCGGGAAACCATGGATACCCTGCTCCGCGTCTTCCCTGTCCGGAGCTGCAGCGCCGGCGTCTTCAAGCGCGCCGAGGCCAGCGGGCGGCCGTGCCTGCTGGGATACATCGACAAGTGCTCAGCACCCTGCGTGGGCCGGATCTCGCCACAGGACCACCGGGCACTGGCCGACGATTTCTGCGCCTTCATGGGTGGCGAGGCCACAAGGTTCATCAACAAGCTTGAGAAGCAAATGGGCGACGCCGTGGCGAAGCTCGACTATGAGCACGCCGCCAGGCTCCGGGACGACATCACCGCGCTGCGCAAGGTCTTCGAGCGGAACGCGGTGGTCCTGTCCGAGGACACCGACGCCGACGTCTTCGCCCTGCACGAGGACGAACTCGAAGCTGCCGTCCAGGTGTTCCACGTCCGCGGCGGCAGGATCCGGGGCCAGCGCGGCTGGGTGGTGGAGAAGGTGGAAGACTTCAGCACGCCTGACTTGGTTGAGCACCTGCTCCAGCAGGTTTACGGCGAGGACGGCGATACCCACGGCCGGCTGCCCCGCGAAGTCCTGGTGCCCGTGGCGCCCAGCAACATGGAGGACCTGGCGAAGTGGCTGGCCGGCATCCGCGGCGCCAAGGTGGACATCCGGGTGCCCCAGCGGGGGGACAAGGCGGCGCTGATGTCCACCGTGCGCGAGAACGCCGAGCACGCGCTGAGGCTTCACAAGACCCGCCGTGCGGGGGATATCACCGTGCGGTCCCAGGCCCTCCAGGAGCTGCAGGAAGCCCTGGACCTGCCCGTGCCGCTGCTGCGGATCGAGTGCTTCGACGTCTCCCACGTGCAGGGCACCAACGTGGTGGCCTCCATGGTGGTGGTGGAGGACGGATTGCCCAAGAAGTCCGATTACCGGAAGTTCTCCATCACGGGTCCCGCAGCGTCCGATGACACCGCGGCCATGCATGACGTCCTCACCCGCCGGTTCCGGCACTACCTGCAGGACAAGTCCGCGCAAGTGGATGAGTCCGTCCTTACAGCGGACGGGTTGGCAGCGGACGGCCTGGCAGTGCCTGGCCAGGATGAGGCCGGCCAGGCGGCCGCAACCGAAGCTGCCGCCCTGGACACCACCACCCCGGCGCCCAAGGCGAAATTCGCGTACCCGCCCAACCTGGTGGTGGTGGACGGCGGCCAGCCCCAGGTCAACGCCGCGGCCCGCGCCCTGAAGGACCTGGGCATCGATGATGTGTACGTGGTGGGGCTGGCCAAGCGCCTTGAGGAAGTGTGGCTCCCGGACAGCGACTTCCCGGTCATCCTGCCCCGCACCTCCCAGGGGCTGTACCTGCTGCAGCGGATCCGTGACGAGGCGCACCGCTTCGCCATCACGTTCCACCGCCAGAAGCGCGGCAAGGCCATGACCGTTTCGGCGCTGGACGCCGTTCCGGGCCTGGGTGCCTCCAAGCGCAAGGCCTTGCTGGCGCACTTCGGCTCGGTGAAGGGCGTCAAGGCTGCCACCGCGGAAGAGCTCGCGGAGGCAAAAGGCATAGGCCCGGCACTCGCCAGTGCCATCGTGAACCACTTCGCTGCGGATGGGCCCGAAGCAGTCACAGTGCCGGCGATCAACATGACCACCGGCGAAATCATTGAATCTTAGCTAGGGTAAAGGACGGGGCAGCGCCATCGCTGCTGCCCACGGGGACAACGAGGAAACGGGGCAGGCTTCATGGCAGACACGACGGCGGAATCCGGGGCCGGGCACGACGGGATGGAACCCGTCAAACCGGTCGAAGCGGAGCTGCTGGTGGTCACCGGAATGTCCGGCGCCGGCCGAAGCACGGCCGCCGACGCCCTGGAGGACCACGGCTGGTACGTCGTGGAGAACCTGCCGCCGCAGATGCTGGGCACGCTCGCGGAACTGGTCTCGCACGCACCGCAGTCCATTCCCCGGCTGGCAGTGGTTATCGACGTCCGCAGCAAAGGCCTTTTTGCCGACATCCGTTCTGCCCTGCACGCACTCGCCGCCAGCGGGGTCACTTTCCGGGTCCTGTTCCTCGACGCCAGCGACAACGTCCTGGTCCGGCGCTTTGAACAGGGGCGCCGTCCACACCCGCTGCAGGGCGGCGGGCGCATCCTCGACGGTATTGCCGCCGAACGTGAGCTGCTGCAGGAACTGCGCGACAGCTCCGACGTCGTCCTGGATACCTCCAACTACAACGTCCACGGCCTGGCCACCGCCATCACGGAGCTCTTCAGCGAAACCGGTCCTGTTGCCCTGCGGCTCAACGTGATGAGTTTCGGCTTCAAGTACGGCCTGCCGGTGGATGCCAACTACGTGGCCGATGTCCGGTTCATCCCCAACCCGCACTGGGTGCCCCAGCTCCGTCCGCAGACCGGCTTGGACAAGGACGTCAGCGACTATGTGCTGGAAGCCGAAGGCGTCAAGAACTTCGTGGACCGCTACGTCCTGGCCCTGGAGCCCGTCCTGGAGGGGTACCGCAGGGAAAACAAGCACTACGCCACCATCGCGGTCGGCTGCACCGGCGGCAAGCACCGCTCGGTGGCCGTGGCCGTGGAGCTCTCCAAGAAACTCGCACAGTACCCGCGGGTCACGGTGACCACCGCGCACCGGGATCTGGGCCGCGAGTAATGGCCCTGTTCACCGGAGCCCTGCCCCTGGTGCCGCCGGCCGCTGGTAAGGGCTCGGGACAGCAGGACAAGGGTCCCAACGTGGTGGCCTTGGGCGGCGGCCACGGCCTGGCAGCCTCGCTGTCGGCGCTGAGGCTGCTCACCTCCGAACTCACCGCGGTGGTCACGGTAGCGGACGACGGCGGCTCGTCCGGGCGTCTGCGCGAGGAGTACGGCGTCCTTCCGCCGGGGGACCTCCGGATGGCACTGTCCGCGCTCTGCGACGACACCGACTGGGGACGGACCTGGCGCGATGTCATGCAGCACCGCTTCCGCGCCGGGAAAGGCCCGGGGGGCTCCCTGGACGAGCATGCCATGGGCAACCTGCTGATCGTGACGCTGTGGGAACTGCTGGGCGACGCCGTCGCAGGGCTCAAGTGGGCCGGGGCCTTGCTCGGCGCCCGGGGGCAGGTCCTGCCCATGTCCACCGTCCCGCTCACCATCGAAGGCGACGTGCGCGTGACCGCCCCGGATGGTGCCATCAGCCTGCAGACCATCCACGGCCAGGCGCGCTGCGCTGTGGCCGGCTCGCTGGAGGAAGTCCGGCTCCTGCCCAAGGCAGCCCCGGCCTGCACGGACGCCCTGACAGCCATCGAACTGGCGGACTGGGTGGTCCTGGGCCCGGGCTCCTGGTACACATCGGTCCTGCCGCACCTGCTCCTGCCGGAGATGCGGCAGGCGCTGTGCAGTACCCCGGCCAAGCGCTGCCTGACCATGAACCTCGCCATGGATACCAAGGAAACCACTGGCATGACGGCGGCGGACCATCTGCACGTCCTTCGGCGCTACGCTCCGGAGTTCAGCGTGGACGTGGTCCTGGCCGATCCCGCGTCGGTGCCGGACCGGCAGGAGTTCGAGAAGGCTGCCGGCATGCTCGGGGCGGAAGTTGTCTTGGGTAAAGTAGGGGCGTCGGGACGCCGCCCCGTCCACGAGCCGCTCAGGCTGGCCACGGCGTACCAGGACATTTTCGGGAACAGTTAGGAAGGTGCCATGGCACTGACAGCATCAGTCAAGGAAGAACTGTCCCGTCTGGACATCAAGAAGTCATCAGTGCGCAAGGCTGAAGTCTCCGCAATGCTCCGGTTCGCCGGGGGACTGCACATCATCTCCGGCAGGATCGTCATCGAAGCGGAAGTGGACCTGGCGTCCACTGCCCGCAGGCTCCGTGCCGCCATCGCCGAGGTCTACGGCCACCAGAGCGAAATCATCGTGGTCTCCGCCGGTGGACTGCGGCGCGCCAGCCGCTATGTGGTGCGCGTCGTCCGTGACGGCGAGGCACTGGCCCGCCAGACCGGCCTCCTGGACGGGCGCGGCAGGCCCGTGCGCGGGCTGCCATCCGCCGTCGTCAATGGTTCAGCGGCTGACGCCGAGGCCGTATGGCGCGGCGCGTTCCTGGCCCACGGTTCGCTGACGGAACCGGGCCGCTCGTCGTCGCTGGAGGTCACCTGCCCTGGGCCGGAATCCGCCCTTGCCCTGGTGGGCGCCGCCCGCCGGCTGGACATCCAGGCCAAAGCGCGGGAGGTCAGGGGAGTGGACCGCGTGGTCATCCGCGACGGGGACACCATCGCCGCGCTCCTGACGCGCATGGGAGCCCACGATGCGCTGATGGTGTGGGAGGAACGCCGCATGCGCAAGGAAGTCAGGGCCACCGCCAACCGGCTGGCCAACTTCGATGACGCCAACCTGCGGCGCTCCGCCCAGGCCGCCGTGGCCGCCGGCGCACGCGTGGAGCGGGCGCTGGAGATCCTGGGCGACGACGTTCCGGACCACCTGAAGTACGCCGGCGAACTGCGGGTGGCGCACAAGCAGGCAAGCCTTGACGAGCTGGGCCGGCTGGCCGACCCCGTCATGACCAAGGACGCCATCGCCGGACGGATCCGCCGCCTGCTGGCCATGGCGGACAAGCGGGCGCTTGACCTGGGCGTTCCCGGAACGGATGCCAATGTGACGCCTGAAATGCTGGACGAGTAGGCGCCCCATAGAATCAAAAAGAATTCCGGGCACCAGCTGCCCGGATGCACAATCCGAGCGTTACCAAACCGGACCTTGGGGTCCACGATATTGGAGGATTTTGTGACCGAGTACGTATTGCCGGAACTCAGCTACGACTACGCCGCCCTTGAACCGCACATCTCCGCGCGGATCATGGAGCTGCACCACAGCAAGCACCACGCCACCTACGTGGCAGGCGCCAACAACGCCCTGGCCCAGCTGGCCGAGGCACGTGAAAAGGGCGACTTCGCCAACATCAACCGGCTCTCCAAGGACTTGGCGTTCCACACCGGCGGACACATCAACCACTCAGTGTTCTGGAAGAACCTGTCCCCGGACGGCGGCGACAAGCCCGAAGGTGAGCTGGCTGCCGCAATCGATGACGCGTTCGGCTCCTTCGACGCCTTCCGCGCCCAGTTCTCCGCCGCAGCCCTTGGCCTGCAGGGATCGGGCTGGGGCTTCCTGGCCTACGAGCCCATCGGCGGAAACCTGGTCATCGAGCAGCTCTACGACCAGCAGGGCAACACCGCCCTGGGAACCATCCCGCTGCTGATGCTGGACATGTGGGAGCACGCCTTCTACCTGGACTACGTCAATGTAAAGGCCGACTACGTCAAGGCGTTCTGGAACATCGTGAACTGGGCAGATGTTGCCCAGCGCTTCGAGGCAGCACGCGCCAACGCAACGGGACTCATCACCCTCCCATAGTGACGGGCGCTATACATCGATGTAACAAACTTCACATTCTGACTTAAACCGGCCGGGATGTGGACCGTCCGCCCCCGCACTTGCGGGGGCGGACCCAGTTAAACGTAAGATAGGTCACGGAAGGCGGTTAGCCTTCAGCAATGAGGCTGGTCGCCCTCCGTGTAAATCATCTCTGCCCAATGGCGTGCGGGATCTGTTAGTTGGCTTCAACGCCCGCTCAACTAGTAGTGCTTCTCAAAGCACCAAGGAGACTGTAAAAGTGACGACCCGTATTGGTATCAACGGCTTTGGCCGTATTGGCCGCAACTACTTCCGCGCAGCGCTTGCCCAAGGCGCGGACCTGGAGATCGTTGCAGTCAACGACCTCACCAGCCCCGAAGCCCTGGCGCACCTGTTCAAGTACGACTCGGTCGGCGGCCGCCTGAAGGAAACCATCGAGGTCAAGGATGGCAACATCGTCGTCAACGGCAACGTGGTCAAGGTCCTGGCCGAGCGCGATCCCGCCAACCTCCCCTGGGGCGAACTGGGCGTGGACATCGTTATTGAATCCACCGGTTTCTTCACCAAGGCTGCAGACGCGCAGAAGCACATCGCCGCCGGCGCCAAGAAGGTCCTGATCTCCGCTCCGGCCTCGGACGAGGACATCACCATCGTGATGGGTGTCAACCACAACCTCTACGACAACGCCAAGCACAACATCATTTCCAACGCCTCCTGCACCACCAACTGCCTCGGCCCGCTGGCCAAGGTGGTCAACGACGAATTCGGCATCGAGCGTGGCCTCATGACCACCGTGCATGCCTACACCGCCGACCAGAACCTCCAGGACGGCCCCCACAAGGACCTGCGCCGGGCCCGCGCTGCGGCCATCAACATGGTTCCCACCTCCACCGGTGCCGCCAAGGCCATCGGCCTTGTGCTGCCGGAGCTCAAGGGCAAGCTGGACGGCTACGCCATCCGCGTCCCCGTGCCCACCGGCTCCGCCACCGACCTCACCGTCACCGTGTCCCGCGAGACCACCGTTGAGGAAGTCAACGCAGCCCTCAAGCGCGCTGCGGAGTCCGAAGAGCTCCAGGGCTTCCTGACCTACACGGACGAGCCCATCGTCTCCTCCGACATCGTGGGCGACCCCGCTTCCTCGATCTTCGACTCCGGCCTGACCAAGGTGATTGGCAACCAGGTCAAGGTTGTTTCCTGGTATGACAACGAGTGGGGCTACTCCAACCGCCTCGTCGACCTCACGGAGCTCGTGGCATCCAAGCTGGGCTAGGGTTAGACGCATGACATCTCACACCCTCAACGAACTGATCGCTGAAGGTGTCCGCGGGCGGTACATTCTGGTTCGAAGTGACCTGAATGTGCCGCTCGACGGCTCTACAGTCACTGACGACGGCCGCATCAAGGCCTCACTTCCAGTGCTGGCAAAGCTCACGGACGCCGGTGCCCGCGTGCTGGTAACAGCCCACCTTGGACGCCCCAAGGGCGCTCCGGAGGACAAGTACTCCCTGCGGCCTGCAGTGGACCGGCTCGCCGAACTGGCCGGCTTCAAGGTGACCCTTGCGGCCGACACCGTCGGTGATGCCGCCAAGTCTGCCGCGGCATCCCTGCAGGACGGCGAAGCCCTGGTCCTCGAGAACGTCCGCTTCGACGCCCGCGAAACCAGCAAGGACGACGCCGAACGCGGCGCCTTCGCCGATGAACTGGTGGCCCTGACCGGCAGCAACGGCGCTTACGTGGACGATGCCTTCGGCGCCGTCCACCGCAAGCACGCAAGTGTCTACGACGTCGCCACGCGGCTGCCGTCCTACCAGGGCGACCTGGTGCACACAGAGGTGGAAGTCCTCCGGAAGCTCACCACCGACACCCAGCGCCCTTACGTGGTGGTGCTCGGCGGTTCCAAGGTCTCGGACAAGCTCGCGGTCATCGCCAATTTGATTGGCAAGGCTGACACCATCCTGGTGGGCGGCGGCATGCTGTTCACGTTCCTGGCAGCGCAGGGCCACAAGGTCGCCTCGAGCCTGCTCGAGCAGGACCAGATCCCGGTGGTCCAGGACTACCTGAAGCGGGCCGCGGACGCAGGAACCGAATTCGTGGTTCCCACGGACGTCGTCGTGGCGGAGAAGTTTGCCGCCGATGCCGCGCACGAAACGGTCGCCGCCGACGCCATTGAAGGCAGCAGCTTCGGTGCCCAGGGCATCGGCCTGGACATCGGACCCGATACCGCTGCCGCCTTTGCCGACCGGATCAAGGGCGCACGCACTGTCTTCTGGAACGGCCCCATGGGCGTCTTCGAGTTCGAGGCATTCTCGGCAGGCACGCGCGCCATTGCCCGGGCCCTCACCGAAACCGACGGCTTCACCGTGGTGGGCGGCGGCGATTCCGCTGCAGCAGTACGCACCCTGGGGTTCGCCGACGACCAGTTCGGGCACATCTCCACGGGCGGCGGTGCCAGCCTGGAATACCTCGAAGGCAAGGAACTCCCGGGCCTCAGCGTCCTGGACCGGTAGTACGGGCCTCGCAGTCCTCCGGCCGGCAGGTTGCCCGCGGCAGCCTGCCGGCCGCACACATATCAAGAACCTTTTGGAGAATACGTGACTACGTCAACGAACGGCGCTTTCGACCGCAAGCCCTTCATCGCGGGCAACTGGAAAATGAACATGGACCACGTGCAGGGCATCACCCTTCTGCAGAAGCTGGCATGGACCCTCTCCGACGCCAAGCACGACTACAGCCGCGTTGAGGTGGCCGTCTTCCCGCCGTTCACCGACCTCCGCGGCGTGCAGACCCTGGTCCAGGGCGATGACCTGCAGATCGCCTACGGCGCCCAGGACCTCTCGCAGTTCGATTCCGGAGCCTATACGGGTGACATCTCGGGCCAGTTCCTGAGCAAGCTCGGCTGCAAGTACGTCCTGGTGGGCCACAGCGAACGCCGCACTATCCACAACGAATCCGACGACGTCGTCAACGCCAAGGTCAAGGCCGCGTTCAAGCACGGCATCATCCCCGTACTCTGCGTCGGCGAGGGCCTGGAGATCCGCCAGGCCGGAACCCATGTTGAAAACACGCTGCAGCAGCTCCGGGCCGGAGTGGCCGGGCTGACCAACGAACAGGCCGCCGAACTGGTGGTTGCCTATGAGCCGGTCTGGGCCATCGGCACGGGCGAGGTGGCCGGCCCGGAAGACGCGCAGGAGATGTGTGCCGCCATCCGGGCAGAACTCGAAAGCCTCTTTGGCGCCGACGTGGCCGCAAAGACCCGCCTGTTGTACGGCGGCTCCGTCAAGGCCAACAACGCTGCTGCCATCCTGCAGGAGCGCGACGTGGACGGCCTCCTGGTGGGCGGCGCCAGCCTTGACCCGGCGGAGTTTGCTAATATTGTCAGGTTCGAGAGCCACCTGGTCGCGGACTAGCCCGCAACCGGCACACACTCCCGCAATTCCAACTTCTGAAAGGCCGTCGTGGACGTTCTTCATGTCATTCTGCAGATCCTCCTGGGCATCACCAGCCTCCTTCTGACGCTGCTGATCCTCCTGCACAAGGGACGCGGCGGCGGCTTGTCCGATATGTTCGGCGGCGGCATGAGCTCAGGCCTCAGCTCTTCAGGCGTGGCAGAACGTAACCTCAACCGCTTCACCATCATCCTGGGTGTCACCTGGGGCTTGGTGATTATCGCACTCGGCCTGATCATGCGGTTCAGCGGCGGGGACTCCTGAGCTCTGCAACTGAATAGAGGCCTGCGGCACTCCCGCCGCCCGGCCCTGACATCTAAACTGTGGCTGTCGGTTACCGGCAGCCACAGTTTTGTTTTTAAGCTGCGGGTGCCGGCGTCCCCTTCGAAGCAGGAGTTCCCATGGTCCATCCAGCATCAGGCTTCCGCGGCACCCGGGCCGGGGTGACAGCAGGCTCAGGGTCCAGCCTTCAATCCAATGACACGTCCTCGCGCGCCTTGCCCCGGATCAGGGTGTCGTACTGGTGCGCCAAGGGCCACGAGACGCAGCCCGTGTTCCTGAAGATGCCGGAGGACCAGATTCCCCGCACGTGGGACTGCCGGCGATGTGGCGGCCCTGCTACCCGCGACGGGCACGTGGCGGCTCCGGACGATCTGTTTGACGACGGCTACAAGAGCCACCTGGAATACGTTAAAGAACGGCGCTCCGGCCAGGACGCCGAAGACGTCCTGGCCGGAGCGCTGGAAAAGCTACGCGCCCGCGGCGTCCTTTCGGACGAGCTGCTGCGGGACACGTGAGGCTGCGTTTTCGTCAATCAACCACAGGGTACGGGACGTACCGCGGGGGCCTGAGGCAGGCACCTGCACCGGGTTGGCCCCAGCCAAGGCAAGCCCCACTGCTCCGGCCTTGTCCTCGCCGGCCACCACCATCCACACCTCGGAAGCCGTGTTGATGGCGGGAAGGGTCAGGGAGATCCGCAGCGGCGGCGGCTTGGGGGAGTTCCGGACACCCACCACCGTGCGGCCCTTTTCCCGTATCCCGGCCTGCTCCGGGAAGAGCGATGCAATGTGGGCGTCGGGTCCAACACCGAGCAGTACCACGTCCAGCCGGGGGAGCGATGACGGTTCCTCTGGCCGGTCGTCGGACATGTCGGCCGCATGCTCGGCTGCTGCCGCTTCCCTCAGTTGCCGGGCGTAATCATCCGCGGCCTCCTCGGGAGTGCCGAAATCGTCAGACGAACCAGGGGAGTGGACACGTTCCGGGTCCACCGGAATATGCGAGAGCAACGCATCAAATGCCTGTTTCGTGTTGCGGTCCGGATCGGCGGAAGCAACAAAGCGTTCGTCACCCCACCAGAAGTTCACCTTGGACCAGTCGACGGCGGGTGCCGCAGGTGAGTCCGCAACGGCCTTCAGCGTGCCGATCCCCACGGTTCCCCCGGTGAGCACCACGGTGGCTTCGCCGTACTTGTCCTGCACATCGACAAGCTTCGTGATCAGGCGTGCAGCGATCGCAGCCATGAGGACGGACGAATCAGGATGGATGCTCACTCGTGGGTCAACGCTCACTGGGTCGGACGCTCCTTAGATTGGTACGTGGCAGTCCAATAGTAATCACTTCACCAAACACTTCATCCGGGTCCAGGCGGCGGAGTTCTTCGGCGAGGCAGTCGCGGAGGCTGCGGCGGGGGAGCGAGATCCGCTGTGCCGGCTGGCCCGGCTGGGTCAGTTCCGCCACGGACAGTCCCGGACGGAAGAGCTGGACGTCGCCGCCCGGGCGGGTGAGCCGGACGCGCCGGATCCCGGTTCCGGCCGGGTCCGCCACGATCGTCACCGGGGCGTCCAGGGTGAGGGTGAGCCAGGCCGCGAGCAGGATGGTGGAGGGTGAGTCCGAGGCACCCTCGACGGCAACGGCCGTCACCGGGGAGGAGTCCACTTCATCCAGGGCGGCGGCGAGTTGGATACGCCAGTTGGTGAGGCGGGTCCAGGCGAGATCGGTGTCGCCGGCCTTGTAGGTCCGGTGGATCCGTTCGAGCGCGGCCTGGGGATCGGGCTCGTTCGCGGAGTCGGTGATCCGGCGGTGGGCGATCGCTCCAATGGAGGTCTCGCACGCGTTCTCCGGGGCGCCATGCGGCCACCAGGCCACAATGGGTGCGTCGGGGAGCAGCAGCGCGGCGACCAGGGACTCACTTTCGTGGGCGAGCTGGCCGTAGCCGCGGAGCACGATAACCTCGGAGGCCCCGGCGTCCCCGCCCACCCGGATCTGGGCGTCCAGCCGGTCCGCTGCGTCCTTCCCGGCGTCGGCGAGCACGATGATCCGGCAGGGGTGTTCGCGGGAGGCGTCGTTGGCGGCCTCGATCGCTTCTTCCTCCAGCCCCGATTTCGTGACGACCACCAGGGTCAGGACCCGGCCCAGGGCGATCACCCCGCCCTGCTCGCGCAGGGCCATGAGTTTCTTGGAGACCTTGGACGTGGTGGTATCGGGCAGGTTAACGATCATGGCCTTCTCCAGGTTCGTCCGTCACGGGCCAGCAGCTCATCAGCGCTGGCGGGCCCCCAGGAACCGGGGGCGTAGGGTTCGGGCTGCTCGTCCAGCGACGCCCAGTACTCCTCGAACGGGTCAAGGATCTTCCAGGACAGCTCCACTTCCTCATGCCGCGGGAACAGCGGCGGCTCACCCAGCAACACATCCAGGATCAACCGCTCATAGGCTTCGGGACTGGATTCGGTGAAGGAGTGCCCGTAGCCGAAGTCCATGGTCACGTCCCGGACTTCCATCTGGGTGCCGGGGACCTTGGAGCCGAACCGGATGGTCACGCCCTCGTCGGGCTGGACCCTGATGACCACGGCGTTCTGCCCGAAATCGTCCTCCCCGTGGTCGCGGAAGAGCAGGTTGGGGGCGCGTTTGAACACCACGGCGATCTCCGTCACCCGCCGTCCCAGCCGTTTGCCGGCACGCAGGTAGAACGGCACGCCGGACCAGCGTCTGGTGTGGATGTCCACCCGTATTGCCGCGTAGGTTTCCGTGGTCGAGTCCGCCGGGATGCCTTCCTCCTCCAGGTAGCCCAGGACCTGCTCCCCGCCCTGCCACCCGCCGGTGAACTGCCCACGTGCCGAATGCGTGGACAAATCCTCGGGGAGTTTGACCGCGGCGAGGACCTTTTCCTTCTCCGCGCGCAGGTCATCGGCGTTGAACGAAATCGGCTCCTCCATCGCCGTGAGCGCCAGCAACTGCAGCAGATGGTTTTGGATCACGTCCCGGGCCGCACCGACCCCGTCGTAATACCCGGCCCGGCCGCCGGTGCCGATGTCCTCGGCCATAGTGATCTGGACATGGTCCACATAGTTCGCGTTCCACAACGGCTCGAACAACTGGTTCGCAAAGCGCAGCGCCAGAATGTTCTGCACCGTTTCCTTGCCCAGGTAATGGTCGATCCGGAACACCGCGTCCGGAGGGAACACCGACTCCACAATGTCGTTCAGCTGCCGGGCCGATTCCAGGTCATGCCCGAACGGCTTCTCGATCACCACCCGCCGCCACTTGTCTCCCTCGGCCTGCGCCAGGCCATGCTTGGACAGCTGCCGGCAGACCTGCTCGAACGCCTTGGGCGGGATCGAGAGGTAGAACGCGTGGTTCCCGCGGGTGCCGCGGACATCGTCGAGTTCCTTGATTGTCTCGCCGAGCCGCTCGAATGCCGCGTCGTCGTCGAACTCGCCTTGGACAAACCGGATGCCCTCCGAGAGCTGGTTCCACACCGCCTCATCAAACGGCGTCCGGGCGTGGGCCTGGACCGAGGCCTTCACCTCAGCGGCGAAATCCTCCTTGTCCCACTCCCGCCGGGCGAACCCCACCAGCGCGAAACTCGGCGGCAACAACCCACGATTAGCCAAGTCATACACCGCCGGCATCAGTTTCTTCCGGGCAAGATCCCCCGTCACCCCAAACAACACAAGCGACGATGGACCCGCAATCCGGTTCAAACGGCGGTCCCGCGGATCACGCAACGGATTACGCGGGCGGCCCGCGCCCTTCCGGCCGTATTCAGTTTCTGGCATGTTGCTTTTGCGCCTTAGCTTTCGGTTGCGGATGCGCGGGTGGACAGTGCAGCGACGATGTCCTGCAGCTGTGCCACGCCGGCGGCACGGTCAGTGAGGTGGAGGCGCAGCACGGGACGGCCGTGTTCGCCCAGTACCTGGGCGTCGCCTGCAGCCTGGGCGGCGATGAGCTCGCCGAAGGTGAACGGCCGGTCCGGGATCGCCAGATCCTCGGCGGGTGCTGCGGTGACCTGGAGAAACACGCCGATGGCCGGTCCACCCTTGTGGAACTGGCCGGTGGAGTGCAGGAAGCGCGGACCCCAGCCAAAGGTTACCGGGCGGCCCGTAGCCGCCGCCAGCTCGTCACGGATGCCCTCAAGCCCGGCGAACGCGAGCCGGTCGAAGTAGGCCTGGACGCTCAGGTAGCTGTCGGAGGCGAGCGTACCCAGCAGGGCCTTGACGGCACCTTCTGCTGTGGCGGCGTCGCCGAGCCAGTCGCCTCCGCGCACCTCAATGGCGCCGTCAACGAAGGCGGCCGGTGTGGGTTCCGGCTGGGCGTCCAGCAGTCCGCGCGCAGCCACCTTGGCGGCCTCGACGTCGGGCTGGTCGAAGGGGTTGATGCCCAGCAGGCGCCCGGCCACGGCGGTGGCGAACTCCCACACCATCATCTGGGTGGCCAGGCCACCGGCGATGGCCACCTGGTTTTCGCCGAGTTCGACGTCGGCGTCTGCGGCCACGAGCCGGACCACCAGGACATCGGGCGCGCCGGAGGTGACTTCCGGCGCCTGGGGACCCGCAACTACCGGAAGGATCCCGGTGCCCAGCTTGCCGGTCGATTCGGCAATAAGCTGTTCGGCCCAGTCGGCGAAGCCAACAATGCCGGAGCCGTCTTCGGCGATGATGATCTTGTTCCGCAGCGGGCTGGTTCCACCCAAGGCCGTGCCCAGGGCCAGCCCGATGTTCTCAGGGGCGTCATCGTTGAGGATTTCCGCAGCTTCCTCGGCTTCGTCCAGGAAGGCCTGGATGTCCACGCCGGCCAGGCCGGAGGGGACCAGGCCGAAGGCGGTCAGGGCGGAGTAGCGGCCGCCGACGTTGGGGTCGGCGTTGAAGACGGCCCGGTAGCCGGCCTCCCGGGAGGCCTTGTCCAACGGCGAGCCCGGGTCCGTGACAATGATGATCCGGCTCTTGGCGTCCACGCCCGCCTCGGTGAAGGCCTGTTCGAAGATGCGCCGCTGGGAATCGGTCTCCAGGGTGGATCCGGACTTGGACGAAACCACGATGGCGGTCTGGGCCAGCCGGTCCGCGAGGGCAGCCCTGACCTGGTCCGGGTCAGTGCTGTCCAGCACGGTCAGCTCGACGCCGGCGGTGCCTGCGATGACCTCGGGGGCCAGGGAGGATCCGCCCATGCCGCAAAGCACGATCCGGCTGACTCCTTCGGCGCGCAGGGCATCACGGAGTTCCAGAATGTCCTTGACCAAGGGCTGGGAGACTGTGGCTGCCTCCACCCATCCGAGGCGGATTGCCGACTCGGACTCCGCGTCGGGACCCCACAGCGTGTGGTCCTTGGCAAAAATCCGCGTGGCAATCCGGTCCTCCACGAGGGCGGGAAGGTGCTGTTCAAGCGCCTTCTGCGCCGCGCCGGTGGCGTCGTAGCTGAGAGTGCTCATGGGTGTTAGGAAGCCTTCCGTGCAGAGGCGAGGGCGCCTTCGACGTCGGCCAGCAGTTCTTTCCAGCTGGCCACGAACTTGTCCAGGCCTTCGGTTTCGAGCAGCGCGACGACCTCGTTGTAGGACACGCCAAGCTTTTCCAGGGCGTCGAGCGTGGCGTTGGCGTCATCGTAGGTGCCCCTGACGGTGTCGCCGGTGACCACGCCATGGTCGTACGTGGCGTCCAGGGTCTTCTCCGGCATGGTGTTCACGACGCCGGGCGCGACCAGTTCAGTGACGTACAGGGTGTCCGGGTACGCCGGGTCCTTGACGCCGGTGGAGGCCCACAGCGGGCGCTGGGGGAGTGCGCCGGCGTCGGCCAGCAGGGCCCAGCGCTCGGTGGCGAAGAGCTCCTCATAGACCTGGTAGGCCAGGCGGGCGTTTGCCAAACCGGCCTTGCCTTTCAGGGCCTTGGCTTCGTCGGTGCCGATCTTGTCGAGGCGCTTGTCGATTTCGGTGTCCACGCGGGAGACGAAGAATGAGGCAACGGAGTGGATCTTGGACAGGTCGTGGCCGTTTTCCTTGGCCTGCTCCAGTCCGGACTGGAAGGCGTTGATCACCGCGCGGTAGCGCTCCAGGGAGAAGATCAGGGTCACGTTGACGCTGATGCCTTCGGCCAGGGTTGCCGTGATGGCTTCGAGGCCCTCGATGGTTGCCGGGATCTTGATGTGGACGTTGTCCCTATTGACGCGCTGCGAGAGGTGCTTGGCCTCGGCGATGGTTCCCGCGGTGTCCCAGGCGAGGCGCGGGTCCACTTCGATGGAAACGCGCCCGTCCACGCCCTTGGTGGCGGCGGCAACGGGGGCGAACAGGTCGCAGGCGTCAGCGACGTCGGTGGTGGTGATCTCGAAGATCGTGTCCTCCACGCTGGCACCTTCTGCCGCCTTGCCGGCAATGATCTGGTCGTAATCAGTGCCGGCGGTGATGGCTGCGTGGAAGATCGACGGGTTGGTGGTCACACCAACCACGTTCTTTTCCTCGATGAGCTTGCGGAGGGTGCCGGTCTCCAGGCGTCCGCGGGAAAGGTCGTCGAGCCAGATGGAGACTCCGGCGTCGGAGAGCTGTTGGGTGGGAGTAGTCATTGCTGTATCTCCTGAAGTTTGGGTTTAGGCCTGGGTGGCGGCGAGGGAGTCCTTGGCGGCGGCGGCAACTGCTTCTGCCGTGATGCCGAACTCCTGGAAGAGCCGCTTGTAGTCGGCGGAAGCGCCGTAGTGCTCAAGGCTGACGGAACGGCCGGCGTCGCCAACGAATTCGCGCCAGCCCAGGGCCAGTCCTGCTTCAACCGAAACGCGTGCCTTGACGGCGGCGGGCAGGACGGATTCGCGGTAGGTGGCGTCCTGCTTCTTGAACCATTCAACGCACGGCATGGACACGACGCGGGCTGCGATGCCTTCGGCCTGCAGTGCTTCGCGTGCCTGGACTGCGAGCTGGACCTCGGAACCGGTGGCGATCAGGATGACGTCGGCCGGAACGGTGGCGCCGTCCTTGGATGCTTCGGCCAGGACGTAGCCGCCCTTTGCCACACCCGCGGTGGATGCGAAGGTGTCGCCGTCGGCGTCGCCCTCGCCGCGTTCCCAGGTAGGAATGTTCTGGCGGGTCAGGACGATGCCTGCGGGGTTGGCGTGGTTTTCCAGCATCGTCTTCCATGCCGCTGCCACTTCGTTGGCGTCGCCGGGGCGGACGACGTCCAGGCCCACGATGGCGCGCAGCGAGGCGAGCTGCTCAACCGGCTGGTGCGTGGGACCGTCCTCGCCCAGCCCGATGGAGTCGTGGGTCCAGACGTAAAGGGACGGCACACCCATCAGGGCGCCGAGGCGGATGGCAGGGCGCTGATAATCAGAGAAGATCAGGAAGGTGCCGGAGAACGCGCGGGTGTTGCCGGCCAGGGTGATGCCGTTCACGATCGAGGCGGCAGCATGCTCGCGGATGCCGAAGTGCAGGACGCGGCCGTAGGGGTTGCCGGACCATGCATCGGTCTGCTTGGAGGCGGGCACGAAGGACGGCGAGTCCTCGATGGTGGTGTTGTTGGACTCCGCGAGGTCGGCCGAACCGCCCCACAGTTCGGGCAGGACCGGGCCGAGTGCATTCAGGACCTTGCCCGATGCCGCGCGGGTGGAGACGTCCTTGCCGGCCGGGAAGACCGGGAGGGCTGCGTCGACGCCCTGGGGCAGCTCCTGCGCCTCGAGGCGCTGCAGGAGTGCGGCACCTTCGGGGTTGGCTTCCTGCCACGCGGTGAAGGACTCTTCCCATTCCTTGCGCTCTGCGGCGCCGCGTTCCACCACCTGGCGGGCGTGGTCCAGGACCTCCTGGTCCACCTCGAAGGACTTGGCGGGGTCGAAGCCGAGGACTTCCTTCAGCGCTGCAACCTCGTCGCCGCCCAGGGCCGAGCCGTGGATCTTTCCGGTGTTCTGCTTCTTGGGGGCCGGGTAGCCAATAATGGTGCGCAGCGAGATGATGGACGGCTTGGAGGTCTCGGCCTTGGCGGCCAGCAGGGCGCTGTAGAGCTCCTGGACGTCTTCCTTGTATTCGCCGGTGCGGGTCCAGTCCACGCGCTGGGTGTGCCAGCCGTAGGCTTCGTAACGCTTCAGGACGTCCTCGGTGAAGGCGATGTCGGTGTTGTCTTCGATGGAGATGTGGTTCTCGTCGTAGATGACCACAAGGTTGCCCAGTTCCTGGTGCCCGGCCAGCGACGAGGCTTCGGCGGTAACGCCTTCCTGGAGGTCGCCGTCGGAGGCGATGACCCAGATGGTGTGGTCGAACGGCGACTGGCCGGCCGGAGCGTCGGCGTCAAACAGGCCACGCTGGCGGCGCTGGGAGTACGCAAAGCCAACCGATGATGCCAGGCCCTGGCCCAGCGGGCCGGTGGTGATCTCCACGCCGGCGGTGTGCTTGTACTCCGGGTGGCCGGGGGTCAGCGAGCCCCAGGTGCGCAGCGCTTCGAGGTCCTTCAGTTCCAGCCCGTAGCCGGAGAGGAACAGCTGGATGTAAAGGGTCAGCGATGTGTGGCCGGGGGACAGGACGAACCGGTCACGGCCCAGCCACTGCGGATCGCGCGGATCGTGGCGCATCAGCTTCTGGAAGAGGAGGTAGGCAGCCGGTGCCAGGCTCATGGCGGTTCCCGGGTGTCCATTGCCCACCTTCTCCACGGCGTCGGCAGCCAGGACGCGGATGGTGTCCACCGCCTTCTGGTCCAAGCTGGTCCATGACAGTTCTTGCTCTTCCAAATGTGGCACGAAAACCGGGCCCCTCTCTGTGCTGGCGGCGGCGGTACACCGGATCCGATTGAGGGCGCGTGTGTGGCGCCCGCTGCGGTGTGTACCAGCCGTCCACCATCGAAACGTTGATCCTTGCATTCAGTCACGGACAGCAGCGGGAATGCGTTTTCCACCGCTTTCTTGCTGCGTGCTGATCTGGTGACAGCTTAGCTCTTATCCATACTCCGGGCGGGCCAAATCTCACGTTTTGGACGCAATTTCCCCTTTTGTGAATCACCATCACGACGTCGTGAGTTAATCTGCTCGAATGGGCCCGCGAGCGATCAAATGCGCATATGGCAGGGCCGGGACAGCGCCCCGGGCGCGGTATGATATTCGGAGGCCAACGCCGGGTGTGCATATCCAACGCCGTCCGGGGTTTCCCGACTGTTGCACGCACCTGATGCATTTCCTTCCTTAGTGCCGTGCCCGGGCCCGGGCCGCAAGACCGGAGCTGCACTGCCAGCCTCAAACTGCCACACAGAACGGGTGACTGCCACCGTGAGCACAACAGATACGCCGCTGAAAGCATCCCGGGCCTCCGGCGCCGGGTTTGCCCGTAAGGCCAAGGCGTATCTCGCCCTCACCAAGCCGAGGGTCATCGAGCTGCTCCTGGTGAGTACTCTGCCCACCATGATCTATGCGGAGCGCGGCTTCCCGTCCATCGGGCTGATCCTTGCCACCCTGGTGGGTGGAGCCTTCGCCGCCGGCAGTGCCGGAGCTTTCAACTGCTACATCGACCGTGACATCGACAAGCTGATGCACCGTACGGAAAACAGGCCCCTGGTCACCGGTGAAGTCACCCCGCGCGAGGCACTGGTGTTCTCCTGGCTGCTTGGCGCGGCCGCAATCGCCATCCTCTGGTTCGGCGCCAATCCGCTGTCAGCCTGGCTGGGCTTGGGAGCCATCTTCTTCTACGTGGTCATCTACACCATGATCCTTAAGCGGCGCACCGCGCAGAACATTGTGTGGGGCGGCGCAGCGGGCTGCTTCCCGGTGCTCATTGCGTGGGCTGCCGTGACCAATTCCGTGGAGTGGCCGGCCGTTATCCTGTTCATGGTGATCTTCCTGTGGACACCGCCGCACTACTGGCCCCTGTCCATGCGCTACGGCGAGGACTACCGGAATGCCAACGTCCCCATGCTTGGCGCCATCGCCGGCGCCAAGGTGGTGTCTGTCCAGGTGGTCCTGTATGCCTGGGCCATGGTGGCCTGCTCGCTGTTGATGATTCCGGCAGGCGGCGCCGGCTGGGTCTACACCCTTACCGCCATCCTTGCAGGTGCCTGGTTCCTCTATGAGTCCCACGCCCTGTACGGCCGTGCCCAGCGTGAGGACATCCCTGACAAGCGCGCCATGAAGGTGTTCCATGGCTCCATCAGCTACCTGACGCTGCTGTTCATCGCCCTGGCGGTGGACCCCTTCATTGGGCATGCCATCATCGGCTAGCCCTGCCATCCCAGCCCGGACTGGACCAGCGGCTTCACACTTCGTGTGGGGCCGCTGCTCTGTTTAACCGGACCCGCCCCCCAGTCGGGCTGATGGTTCATCGCGTGCCGCCGCTCGTCCTGCCCGGCCCTGCGCGAAGCCATAGAGCCCTAATTCCGTTGCCTCGGCGAACGATTTGACATTTTTGTCATATCTATCACTTTCGCTGTCATTGAGGATGACCTGCTGCTTACGGTGGAGCTGCCCCTTCCCCTGACGCAAAGGAAATTCCATGGATGCCCGTCCCTCCACCGTTCCCGCTCCCAGCCACAGCCCGCCGGGTGGCAAGGGAGGCGGCCGCCGCTTCACGTTCGCCGGCCGCCTGTTCACTGCGCACCTAAGCAAAGACCTGCCGGCATCCCTGGTGGTGTTCCTTGTGGCCCTCCCGCTCTCCCTGGGCATTGCAGCAGCATCGGGGGCGCCCATCATGGCCGGCCTCATCGCCGCCGCCGTTGGCGGAGTCGTGGCCGGAAGCCTTGGCGGTTCTCCGCTGCAGGTGAGCGGACCTGCGGCCGGCCTGACCGTCGTCGTGGCCGGCCTGGTTCAGGAATTCGGCTGGCAGGTGACCTGCGCCATCACGGCAGCGGCCGGCGTCGTGCAGCTCCTCCTGGGGATCAGCCGGGTGGGGCGCGCGGCCCTTGCCGTCTCGCCCGTGGTGGTCAAAGCCATGCTGGCGGGCATCGGCGTCACCATCATCCTGCAGCAGCTGCACGTGCTGCTCGGATCCGAGCCCGCCGGATCTGCATTCGAAAACCTCACGGCCTTGCCTGCGGCCATCACCAACCTGGAACTGCATGCCGCCCTGCTGGGTCTGGCCGTCGTGGCCATCCTCCTGTGCTGGAAGTTCCTGCCGGCCGCTGTCCGGCGTGTGCCCGGCCCCCTTGCCGCGGTCACTGCAGGCACCGCACTGGCCGTGGCCTTTGCCCCAGGTGTTGAGCGCATTTCCCTGGGCGGCTCCATCTTTGACGCCATCGCACTGCCGCGACTGCCTGACGGGAACTGGCGCGCCTTCGCCTTCGCAGTGCTCACCATGGCCCTGATCGCGAGCATCGAATCCCTCCTGTCCGCCGTGGCCGTAGACAAGATGCAGACCGGCCCCCGGACCAATCTCAACCGGGAGCTCATTGGCCAGGGCGCCGCGAACATCGTTTCGGGCTCACTCGGCGGGTTGCCCGTGACGGGCGTCATAGTCCGCAGCGCCACCAACGTGGAGGCCGGCGCCGCCACCCGCATGTCCGCAATCCTGCACGGCGTGTGGGTCCTCGCGTTTTCGGCCCTCTTTGCCGGACTGATCCAGTTGATCCCGCTGGCGGTCCTGGCCGGTTTGCTGGTGGTGATCGGCGCGCGGCTGATCAAGCTGGCGGACATCCGCACCAGCCATCGGACCGGGGACCTGGCCATCTATGCGGTGACCCTGGTGTGCGTGGTGTTCCTGAACCTGCTCGAAGGGGTGATGATCGGCCTGGTCCTCGCCGCTGCCCATGTCCTCTGGCGCGTCCTGCGCACCCCCATCCGCGCGCACCGCCCCGCGGCACCGTCGTCGCCCTGGCGTGTGACCATCGCCGGCTCGTGCAGCTTCTTCGCGCTGCCGAAGCTGAGCGGAGTCCTCCAGTCTGTTCCCGCCGGCGCCGACGTGGTGGTGGAGCTGAACGCCGACTATGTGGACCACTCGTTCCGTGAGGCCCTGCTCGCCTGGCAGCTCCAGCACCAGGCCACGGGCGCCACGGTGATCCTTGAAGAGCATGGCAACACCGTGTTTCAGGACGCTGCGCGCCAGGCTCCCCGGCGCGAGGACGCCACCGAACTGCCCCTTCCGCCCCGCAAGGTGCCGCTGCTGGTGGGTATCAATAAATACCACCGCCGGTTCGCCCACCAGGTGCGCCCACTTGTCCATGACCTGACGGATGCGCAGAATCCGGACAGCCTGTTCGTGGCCTGTGTGGATTCCCGCGTCAATCCAAACCTGATCACCAGCAGCGGCCCGGGGGACCTGCTCACCCTGCGCAACATTGGCAACGTGGTATGCAGGGACGCGGGCCAGGAGGCTTCGATCGACGCCACCCTTTCCTTTGCCGTCAACGGCCTTGGCGTACAGTCCCTGGTCATTTGCGGCCATTCCAACTGCGGCGCCATGAAGGCGGTGCTCGCAGAGGCTGACGGTGCTGACAACAGCTCCCTCGGCACGGCATTCGCAGGCTGGCTGGACCACGCCCGCCCCAGCTACGCGGAACTCCTGGCCGGACATCCGGTGGGCAGGCAGGCCGCGCAAGACGGCTACAGTACCGTGGACCAGCTGGCGATGGTCAACGTGGCTGTACAGCTGGCCAAGTTGCAGGAGCATCCGGTGGCCGGGCCGGCGCTGGCGGCCGGAAAGGTGCAGGCCGTAGGACTCTTCTACGACATTGCCACGGCGAAGGTCCTGCGCATCACGGCCGACGGCATCGAGGACCTGGACGGATCCTTCGACGCCGGGGTGCAGGGTCGGGCCCTGGCCGACCGGTAGCTCAGGCTGCAGCCGTTAAACGGCAGGCGCCCCGGCCCAAACGGTCCGGGGCGCCTGCCATCTGTCGCGGGGGGCAGCGTATTGCAGCGGTTTACCTTACGGAACTGCGCGTCTCCACCGCGCTGGAGTGGGCGATGTCGCAGGCGTTGGTGGACGCGGCCATCAGCAGCGCCGCGCCAAGCATGTGGGCGGCAACCAGCAGCGCCGGGATGCCGTTGTAGTACTGCGTGAAGCCGATGATGGCCTGGAGGATGGTGACGCCCAGGAGCATCAGCACGGCGGTGCGGAACGGGCCGGTGATGCGGCGCCTGAAGACCAGTACCAGGGCCACCACGGTACCGGCGGTGACCAGATAGGCGGGAACCGCGTGGATGTGGGAGAACAGGTCCCAGTCCAGGTTGTTGCGGGGGGCATCGGCGTCGCCGGCGTGCGGACCGGCGCCGGTGACCACCACGCCGAGCATCACGGCGACGGCGGAGAAAAGGGCGACGGCGGCCGTCACCGGACGCAGCACGGCAGGCAGTGCGGGGGGCCGGGCAGCAAGGAAGCGGCCGGTGCGGCCGAACGCGCGGTTCACCAGCAGGGTGGCGAACACCACGAGGGCCATCGACACGAGGAAGTGCAGGCCCACCACCCACGGGTTGAGGTTGGTAAGGACTGTGATGCCGCCAATCACCGCTTGCGCCGGAATGCTGGCGAGCAGTCCGAGGGCCAGCAGGAAAAGGTCCTTGCGTTCCTTCCGCAGGTTCCACAGGTACACCAGCATGAGGGCGGCCACGGCAGCCAGCGCGAAGGTCAGGAGCCGGTTCCCGAACTCGATGAAGCCGTGGATGCCCATTTCCGGGGTGTTCACAATCGAGTCGGAGGTGCAGCGAGGCCACGTGGGGCAGCCCAGGCCTGATGCGGTCAACCGGACGGCGCCGCCGGTGACCACCAAAAGCGTCTGGCCGATCAGGGACGCTACGGCGAGCCGGCGGATGCGGACGTCCACGGTGCGTGGGAGCCGCGAGGCCAGGCGGCCGGCGAGCTGGGGAAGGCGTGAAGCCGTGGACACGATTATCTCAATTCCACTTGAACCAACGGATGGCTGCAGCCCCGGCAATAACCGTCCAGAGCAGCAGGATAAGGGCGGCGCCGCCGTTCACGGCCCCGCCCAGGAAGGCGGCGCGCATCGATTCACCCAAGGCGCCGGAAGGCAGGAAGTGCACAACCGCTTGCGCGGCCGCAGGCAGCCTTTCGGCCGGGATCACAATCCCGCCCATGGCTCCCAAAAGGATCCACAAAAGGTTGGTGATGGCCAGCGTGGCTTCCGGCCGGACCGTCCCGGCCACCAGCAGCCCCAGCGCCGTGAACGCCGCCGCGCCCAGCGCAAGCAGGGCCAGCCCCGGGAACCAGCCCGCCGCCGTCGGCTGCCAGCCGAGGGCCAAGGCGACAAGGCCCACCACCACCACCTGGATGCACAAAACGGCCAGGACTGAAAGGACCTTGCCGGCAATCAGGCCGCCCCGCCCCAGCGGAGTGGTGGACAGGAAGCGGAGCACGCCGTAGCGGCGGTCGAAACCGGTGGCGATGCCCTGCCCGGTGAAGGCGGTGGACATGGCGCACAGGGCCAGGATCCCCGGGACGGCCACGTTGATGCGGCTGGAGCCCATGCCGTCCAGGAAGGGGGTCACCGTCAGGCCGACCAGTGCCAGCAGCGGGAGCACGATTGCCAGGATCAGCTGTTCGCCGTTCCGCAGCATGGTCAGTGCCTCGTATTTGCCCTGGAGCAGGACGCGGCGCGCCAGGGACGCCGGCTGCTGCGTCTCCTGCAATGCTGCCCCGCTCATCGGATGTCCTTTCCTGAAATGTCCAAAAAGACGTCTTCAAGGCTACGCGCCTCAAGGCTCAGTGATGCCGGCATGATGCCCTTCGCTTCCCACCACTGCGCCAGCGCGGACAGGTGGCGCGGCGTGAGCGCGCCGGTCACGGTGTAGCTGCCGGCACGGGCTTCGGAAAATTCCACGTCGTCCGGCAGCACTGCGGCCAGGTCCAGTCCGGCCGGGGCTTCAAACGCGAGCGTCCGGACGTGGTCTGCGCCGTGTTCGGTGACCGGGCTGCGCTGCAACAGTTCCTGGACAGTTCCTTCGGCCACGTTGCGGCCGCCGTCGATTATGTAGACATAGTCCGCCAGGCGCTGGGCGTCATCCATGAGGTGGGTGGTCAGGATGATGCCCATGCCGCCATCACGCAGCTCCGCGATCAGGTCGAACACGAGTTGGCGGGACTGCGGGTCCAGGCCGGCGCTTGGCTCGTCAAGGAACAGTACTTCCGGCCTGCCGATGAGGGCGGCGGCAAGCGCCAGCCGCTGCTTCTGGCCTCCGGACAGCCTGCGGACGCTGGTGCGGCTGAAGGTATCGATGCCAAGGCGGCCCACCAGGTCCTCGAGCGGCCAGGGGCGGGCGTAGAGCCCGGCGATGTGCCGCAAAAGCGGCAGGGGCCTGGCCGACGGCGGGAGGCCGCCGTCCTGGAGCATCACACCTACGCGGGAGCGCAGCCCGGCGCCGGCCGTCGCGGGGTCCTCGCCCAGCAGCGAAATGCTGCCGCCGGTACGTTTCTGCAGGCCCTGAGCGCATTCGAGGGTTGTTGTCTTCCCGGCACCGTTGGCGCCGAGCAGGGCAGTTACCTGGCCGCGTTCGGCAACGAGGGAAACACCGCTGACTACCCGAAGCATCTTGCCGTCCATACTGGACAAGGGGCCAACGTCCTTGATGAGCCCATGAATGGACAGGACGGGGGACTGGGGGGATCGCACCACAGTATTCTACGGGATGTAGTATTTAGCGCTGTCCCGGCCAACCCGGCGCGGCTGTTGAGTCTGGGTGCGGGAATCGCGGCCTGGTCATAATCGGTTCAGGCCCCAAGGTCAGCCTGCCCTTACTGGAGCCCGGGACTAAATTACGACATGATTGTGTTGTGTATTCCATGACCAACACCACCGCTGTGCCCGTGGCCGGGCCCGGTCGTGCCGCATCCAGCCCCGTGGCTGATGCCGACGAGCGCACCCGGGACCGGGTCCTCGCTGCCGTCCTGGAACACGGACCGGTCAGCGCCGCCGAACTGGGAGACATGCTGGGCTTCACCCCAGCGGCAGTCCGGCGCCATCTTGACCACCTCTCGCGTGCCGGCGTCATCGAAGTCAAGCGGGTTGCCAAGCCCGGTGCGGGTGCCGGCCGCCCGGCCCGCCGCTACGTCCTCAGTTCCCAGGGCCAGTCAAGCCTTGGCAATGACTACCTGGACATTGCCGCACTGGCGCTTCAGGAGCTGCAGAAGGTTGCCGGCCCGGATGCGGTGCGGGCCTTCGCCGAGGAGCGGTTCGCGGACATGGAGCGCCGGTACGCACCCGAAATCGAACAGGCCGGGCCGGATATCCGCGACCGTGCCATCGCACTTTCAGCCGCACTGAGCCGGGACAACTTCGTCGCTTCCGCCGCAACCATCGAAGCGAAGGCACCGCTTCCGGCGGCGCTGTCCAGCGTGCAGCTCTGCCAGGGCCATTGCCCCATCCAGCAGCTGGCAGCCCGGTTCCCGGTGTTCTGCGACGTCGAGACCGAAGTCTTCTCAAGGCTGGTGGGAGTGGACGTACGCCGGCTCTCCACCCTGGCGCGGGGCGGCCACGTCTGCACCACCCACATACCTACAGGCAGGCTGTCTGCCAAACCGGCGCCCGCGCCGGCGGCAGCCCCCGCCGGCCTGGACGAAGTAATCAACCATCAGCAAGAAAGGCCGTGATGACGGACCAACTATCAGAGAAAGCAGTAGCCGAAAACACTGTGATCTCGGAGATTCTGGAAAAGAATCCCGAGCTCCACGGCATCGGCAACTACGAGTACGGCTGGGCCGACAAGAACGACGTCGGCGCCAATGCACGGCGTGGTCTCGATGAAGAGGTAGTCCGGGACATTTCGGCCAAGAAGAGCGAACCGGAATGGATGCTCGACCTCCGCCTTAAGGGCCTGAAGTACTTCGACCGCAAGCCCATGCCCACCTGGGGTGCAGACCTCTCCGGCATCGATTTCGACAACATCAAGTACTTTGTCCGCTCCACCGAGAAGCAGGCAGCCACCTGGGAAGACCTCCCGGAAGACATCCGCAACACCTACGAGAAGCTGGGCATTCCGGAAGCCGAGCGCAGCCGCCTCGTCTCCGGCGTTGCCGCCCAGTACGAGTCCGAGGTGGTGTACCACCAGATCCGTGAGGACCTCGAGGCCCAGGGCGTCATCTTCCTGGACACCGACACCGCACTGAAGGAACACCCGGAGATCTTCCAGGAGTACTTCGGCACCGTGATCCCCGTGGGCGACAACAAGTTCGCGTCGCTGAACACCGCAGTGTGGTCCGGCGGCTCCTTCGTATACGTGCCCAAGGGCGTCCACGTGGACATCCCGCTGCAGGCCTACTTCCGCATCAACACGGAAAACATGGGCCAGTTCGAGCGCACGCTGATCATCGCCGACGAGGACTCCTACGTCCACTACATCGAAGGCTGCACCGCGCCGATCTACACCTCGGACTCGCTGCACTCCGCCGTCGTGGAGATCATCGTGAAGAAGGGCGCCCGCGTCCGCTACACCACCATCCAGAACTGGTCCAACAACGTGTACAACCTGGTGACCAAGCGCGCTGTCTGCGAAGCCGGCGCCACCATGGAATGGGTGGACGGCAACATCGGCTCCAAGGTCACCATGAAGTACCCGGCCGTCTACCTGGTGGGTGAGCACGCCAAGGGCGAGACCCTGTCCATCGCGTTTGCCGGCGAAGGCCAGCACCAGGACACCGGCTCCAAGATGGTGCACATCGCGCCGAACACCAAGAGCTCCATCATCTCAAAGTCCGTTGCCCGGGGCGGCGGCCGTGCCGCCTACCGCGGCCTGGTCCAGGTCCGCGAAGGCGCCAAGCACTCGGCCAACACCGTGCGCTGCGACGCCCTCCTGGTGGACACTATCTCCCGCTCGGACACCTACCCGTACATCGACATCCGCGAGGACGATGTCCAGTTGGGACACGAGGCCACCGTTTCCCGCGTCAGCGAGGAGCAGCTCTTCTACCTCATGTCCCGCGGCATGCCCGAGGACGAGGCCATGGCCATGATCGTGCGCGGCTTCATCGAGCCGATCGCCCGCGAGCTGCCCATGGAATACGCCCTTGAGCTCAACCGCCTCATCGAACTCCAGATGGAAGGATCCGTCGGTTAATGACTGCCGAAGCAACTACCGAAAAGGCGCGCATCGGCGCACCGTCGATCTCCGGTTTCACCGAGGAAGGCGAACACTTGGTCGCCTCCAAGGTTGACCGCCACCACAGCCACGGCACGCAGGTCATGGCCTCCCGCGCCGAGCGGCTCACCAGCCACGACGTGGCCGACTTCGCCCTGCCCAACGGCCGGGAAGAGGAATGGCGCTTCACCCCGGTGCGTGAACTGGCCAACCTGCTGTCCGACGCCCCGTCGGAAGACGGCGTCCTGGACGTTTCCGTCGAAGCGCCCGCCGCCGTCGTGCAGCGGATCCTCGGCGCGGGCGAGGCCCCCCGTGGTGCCACCCTGGTCCCCGCCGACCGTGCCGCCGTCGTCGCTTCCGCAAACGCCCGCGGCGCGCAGCTGATCTCCATCCCGGCCAACGCCGAGCTGGACGCTCCCGTGCGCGTTGTACTGACCGGCAACGGCGCGGGCCGCCGCAGCAACTCCCACGTGGTGATCGAGGCCGGGGCCAACAGCCGCGGCGTAGTGATCCTGGAGCACGGCGGCATCGCCGACCACAACGGCAACGTCGAGGTCCTGGTCCGCGAGGGCGCCCAGCTGACGGTGGTTTCCGTGCAGCTGTGGGAAGACGACGCCAAGCACCTGGCCCAGCACGACGCCGAGGTTGCCAAGGACGCCGTGTACAAGCACATCGCCGTAACGCTCGGCGGCAAGATCGTCCGCCTGAACTCCAACGTCCGGTTCGCCGGTGAAGGCGCCGAGGCCGAGCTTCTGGGCCTCTACTTCGCCGACGCGGGACAGCACCTGGAGCACCGCTCCTTCGTGGACCACAACCTGGCCAACTGCAAGTCCAACGTCCTGTACAAGGGCGCGCTGCAGGGCAAGGGCGCACACACGGTCTGGGTGGGCGACGTGCTGATCCAGAAGCAGGCTGAAGGCACCGACTCCTACGAGAAGAACCAGAACCTGGTCCTCACCGACGGCTGCCGCGCGGACTCCGTGCCCAACCTGGAGATCGAGACCGGCCTGATCGAGGGTGCCGGCCATGCCAGCGCCACCGGCCGGTTCGACGACGAGCACCTGTTCTACCTGATGGCCCGCGGCATCCCCGAGGATGTTGCCCGCCGCCTGGTGGTTCGCGGCTTCCTCAACGAGGTCATCCAGCAGATCAAGGTCCCGGCCCTCGAAGAGCGCCTGACCGAGGCTGTTGAGCGCGAACTCGCGGCAACCGAGAACTAGGAACGGGCAGGAACGGATGAGCGGCACACCCAAGGGCGAACTGGTCTGCAGCGCCAATGACATCCAGGTCAAGCAGGCACTGCGGATCCTGATCGACGGCTACCCCGTTGCTGTGGTGCGGGACTCGATGGGCGAGATCCACGCCATCGGCGACACCTGCTCGCACGCGGACATTTCCCTGTCCGAGGGCGACGTGGAAGGCTGCGCCATCGAGTGCTGGGGCCACGGCTCCCAGTTCGACCTGCGCAGCGGCCAGCCGCTGCAGCTCCCCGCCTACGATCCTGTCCCCGTGTTCGCCGTCGAACTCGACGGAGACGACGTCTACGTGGACGTCACCAACGTTTTGAACGGCGCAGCAGTAAACAACTACTGAGCGCCCGCAGCACCAGACTTACGAGCGAAAAAGAAAGAAGAGCATGTCAACTCTTGAGATCAAGGACCTGCACGTCAGCATTGAGACGGAACAGGGCACCAAGGAGATCCTGAAGGGCGTCAGCCTGACCATCAGGACCGGCGAAACCCATGCCATCATGGGCCCCAACGGCTCCGGCAAGTCCACCCTGGCCTCCACCATCGCGGGCCACCCCCGCTACACCGTGACCAGCGGCAGCATCACCCTGGACGGCGAAGACGTGCTGGCCATGAGCGTTGACGAGCGCGCCCGCGCCGGTGTCTTCCTGGCCATGCAGTACCCGGTGGAGGTTCCCGGCGTCACCATGACCAACTTCCTCCGCACCGCCAAGACCGCCATTGATGGCGAAGCACCCAAGCTGCGGACCTGGACCAAGGACGTCAAGGACGCCATGGAAAAGCTGCGCATCGACGCCGACTTCGCCCAGCGCAACGTCAACGAAGGCTTCTCCGGTGGCGAAAAGAAGCGCGTCGAGATCCTCCAGCTGGAACTCTTCAAGCCCAAGTTCGCCGTCCTGGACGAGACCGACTCCGGCTTGGACGTGGATGCGCTGAAGATCGTCTCCGAAGGCGTCAACCGCGCGCACGCCGAGGGCAACATGGGCACGCTGCTCATCACTCACTACACCCGCATCCTGCGCTACATCAAGCCTGAATTCGTGCACGTGTTCGTGGACGGACAGGTTGTCGAGGAAGGCGGCCCCGAACTGGCCGACCGCCTCGAAGAAGAAGGCTACGACCGCTACGCCAAGGGCGCCGGCGCAGCCACCATCGCGGCTGAGGCCGCAGTACAGGCCTAGTAAGGACTCATTGCCATGACCGAAATCACGCCGGGCCGCACGGCCCTGGAGGACGTCGAAGAGGCGCTCAAGGACGTCATCGACCCTGAGCTTGGCGTCAACGTTGTGGACCTGGGCCTGCTGTACGGCCTGAAGTACTCCGACGACGACGGTGCGCTCCTGATCGACATGACGCTCACCACCGCCGCCTGCCCGCTCACCGATGTGCTCGAGGAGCAGGTCGGCCAGGCACTGGACGGCGTCGTGGACGACTGGCGCCTGAACTGGGTATGGATGCCGCCATGGGGTCCGGAGCGGATCACCGACGACGGCAAGGACCAGATGCGGGCCCTCGGCTTCAACATCTAAATAAGTACGATGACGGCGGGTCACCTTTCGCAGGAAAGGTGGCCCGCCGTCGTCGTTGGCTTATCGATTGCTGCGTATCTGTCGTTTTCAGCGATCTAAACGACAAGTGCGGAGCAATCGATGGGGTGAACCTGGGGTTAGAGGGTGGCGGCGGAGAACGTGTCGCACTGCTTGATGTCGCCGGACTGGTAGCCCCGGGTGAACCAGCGCTGGCGTTCCTCGCTGGAGCCGTGGGTCCAGCCTTCGGGGGAGACACGGCCGGTGGCTGCCTTCTGGATCCGGTCATCGCCCACGGATGCGGCCGCCGACAAGGCGTCATTCACATCCTGCGGGGTGAGGGGTTCCAGGTAGGGCTGGCCGGTGGCGGGGTCCTTGGTGGTGGAAGCGTACTTGGCCCAGAGTCCGGCATAGCAATCGGCCTGCAGCTCGGTTCGGACGGACCCGGACTCCGGTCCCTGCGGATCCTGCTGCGCGCGTTTCAGGTCACCCAGCAGGTTCTGGACGTGGTGGCCGAATTCGTGCGCCACCACATACTCCTGGGCGAGGGGGCCGCCGGAGGAACCGAACCGGTCGACGAGTTCCTGGAAGAATCCGGGATCGAAGTAGGCGGTGGTGTCCGTCGGGCAGTAGAAGGGACCCACGTCGGAAGTTGCGGGCCCGCAGCCGGTGTTGGTGCTGCCGTTGAAGATCACTGCCTCCGGCCGCGGGTACTGCACCTTGTACTGCTGGAGGTAGCCCGGCCAGAACGCGTTGAGGCTGTTCACGGTGCCGGTGATCCGGCAGTCAAGCCGGGCGTCCGCATCTGCTCCGGTTTTGCAGGCCGGAGCCGTGCCTTGGGACTGTCCGGCGGTGCCGCCGTCGGTCAGGCCGCCAAGCATGTTGGGGTTGATGCCCAGCAGGAGCGCAACCAGCAGGACCAGGCCGCCGCCGATTCCGCCGCCGACCTTCACACCGGTACCCATGCCCCTTCGGTCCTGGACCTGGCTGGGATCAAGCTGCGCATTGTCATTGAAACTCATATCGTCACAATACCCGCGGCCCGGCGGCTCAATCCGCGGCGGCCGGTAAAGTTGGTCCGTGCCCTTCCTGAACAAGATCCAGCGCTGGGCTGAGCACCGCCCGCACGACACCGCCGTCGTGGTTGGCGGGCGGCGGCTTGAATGGGCAGGGCTGCGCGATGCTGCTGCCGGTTTGGTGGCGGAGACTAGGTCAGTGACCACGCTCTGCGAAGCCAATTCCGTGGACTTTGCGGTGAAGTTTGCTGCAGCCGTGGCCGGCAGGCGGCAGTGCGCCGTCCTGGATCCTGACTGGCCGGCACCGCTGCAGGAGGACATTGTCCGGCACGTTGAGGCGCACAGCGTTGCGGCGCCGGTGTCCCCGGACGACGGTCTCGCTGATGGTCCGCCGGAGTCCACGTTCCTGGTCGGCCTCACATCCGGGACAACGTCCGTGCCCAAGGCCTTTACCCGTTCCCGGCAGTCCTGGCAGCAGTCTTTCGATGCCTCGATTGAGTTCTTCGGCCTTCGCCAGGATGACGTCACCCTTGCCCCGGGGCCGCTGGCGGCCAGCCTCAATCTCTACGCGCTGGCCGAGTGCCTCTACGCCGGTTCCGAGTTCCAGACGCTGGAGACGTTCGACGTCGGCGACGTCCACGGTGCCATCACGCACGACCGCGTCACCCGGCTTGTCCTGGTGCCCACCATGCTGAGGATGCTCAGCGAGCGCGGCCTGACGGGATGCGTGGACGCTTCGGGGATCCGCACCATCATTTGCGCCGGTTCGAAGCTGGACGCCCGCACGCTGGAGGCCGCCCGGCGCTGGGCCCCGAATGCCACCATCTACGAGTACTACGGCGCCTCCGAGCTGAGCTTTGTCTCCGGTCTCAGACTGGCACCCGGCCAGGCTGCAGCCCCCGGCGGAACCGGAATCGGGCGGCCCTTCCCCGGCGTCGAGGTCCGGGTCCTGGCGGACGACGGGACTCAGGTCCCGGGCGGCGGATACGGCAACATCTGCGTCCGCAGCGGCATGGTGAGCAACGGCTACCTGTGGGGCGACGACGGCCAGGCCCTGCGGTCCTTCGGCAGCTGGTACACGGTGGGGGACCAGGGCTATCTCGAGGACGGGGAACTGCACATCCTGGGCCGCCGCGCCGACATGATCCTCACCGCCGGGCGGAACGTGTACCCCCACGAGGTGGAACTGGCACTGGCCGCGGTTCCCGGTGTGTCCGCAGCCCTCGCCGCCGGGATGCCGGACGACCTGCGCGGCCAGCGGGTGGTGGCGGGCGTGGTTCCGTCCCACGGCGGGATCACCGCCACCCAGCTGCGGGCCGGGCTGGAGGACCTCCTGTCCCGGCACAAGCGTCCCCTTCAGTACTACCTCCTGCCCGAGCTGCCCACGACGGACCGGGGCAAGGTCAGCCGGAGCCTGTTGCTGGAGTGGATCAACTCCCGGGACCCCAGGGCGCGGCCCCTTGCCGGCTGACCTGCTGCCGCCGGAGCGCCAGCCGGTCATCATCGCAGCCCGCCGGACGCCGGTGTGCCCCGTCAACGGTGCGCTGCGGAGCCTGCGCGCCCACGAACTGCTGGCGCCGGTGCTCCGGGCGCTGGTTGCCGAGCTCGCCGTGGATCCCGCCACCGTCTCCGATGTCGTCATCGGCAACGCAGTAGGCGGCGGCGGCAACGTGGCCCGGCTGGCCCTGCTCGAGGCCGGACTCCCGGTCAGTGTCCCCGGGATCACCGTCGACCGGCAGTGCGGTTCCGGGCTCGACGCCATTGTCCTCGCCGGCCGGCTGGTTGCAGCAGGCGGCAGCCCGCTTTACCTGGCCGGGGGAGTGGAGAGCACCAGCACCGCACCACTACTGGCCCACAGGACGGACGACGGCGGCGCGGACTTCTATCAGCGGGCCCAGTTCGTGCCGGCAAGCTTTGGCGATCCGGACATGGGCGTCGCGGCGGAGATTGTGGCGCAGGAATTCGGCATTGGCCGGGAGCGGCAGGACGCCTTCGCGCTGGCAAGCCACCGGAAAGCCCTTGCGGCAATCCAGGACGGCCGCTTTGCCGGCGAAATCGTCCCGCTGGCCACAGACACGGGCACGGTCTCATGTGACGGCGGGCCACGCCGCGGCCTCACCCCGGCCGTCATGCGACGGTTCCCGCCCGCCTTCGTGCCCGGAGGAACTGTCACCGCCGGGAACTCCTGCTTCGACGCTGACGGCGCCTCCGCCGTCGTTATGACGTCCCTGGAGCATGCCCGCCAACTGGGGGCACGCGACGCGCTGTTGGTGCGCGGAACCGCAACCGCCGGCGTCGAGCCCCGGGTGCTGGGGATCGGTGCTGCGCAGGCGGCCGGTGGGCTGCTCGCGGAGGCCGGTGTGACCGCAGAACACGTGGACCTGGTGGAGTTCAATGAGGCCTTCGCGTCCCAGACCCTCGCGTGCCTGGACCAGCTGGGAATCGACGCCGACCGGGCCAACCTCGATGGCGGGGCGCTGGCGCTGGGGCACGCCTATGGTGCCTCGGGGGCGGTGCTGGTGACCCGGCTGCTCGCCCAGGCGCGGAGGGCAGGAACACCGGGAGCCCTGGGACTGGCGATGATCAGCATGGCGGGCGGAATGGGGACGGCCGCACTGCTGGAGTACCGGCGCCTCTAGGCCGGCTTTAGTCCTCGGCTTCGCCCAGGCCTCGGGCGGCGAGTGCTTCACCCGTTTGGCGTGCGTATGCCACCGAGGTGATGAAGACGGGCAGGACCAGGGCCCGCGGATTGCGCTCCAGGCCGCGGGCCTTGGCGGAGTCACGGACGTCGGCGAAGGTGCCGGCGATGAACGGAATGCTGCGGAGCATGATGCCGATGGTCAGGGCAAAGCGCTCCGGATCCGCGCCGAATCTCGTGAAGGGACGGGCAGCCCGGACCACGCCGTCGAGGAGCCGCTGAATGGGCGTGGTGGCGGTGAGCAGGGACGCGGCCACCACGCAGAGCAGGATGTTCAAGACGATTCGCCCCGCCGTGGGTCCGCCGAGTTGCCACCACTGGAAGAGACCAATCACCAACAGCACGGGGGCAAGCGGCCGGATTGCTCGCCAGAGCCTTTTCACTCCGGCTCCGGACGCCAAAAAGAGAACGCACAGCGCAGCCAGTACGGCTGCGGAGATGCGCCAGTCCACAATGATGAAGGGCGCAAGGCCGCAGGCTACGACCAGGAGGAACTTCAGTGCCAGCGGTGCCCGGTGCAGAAGCGAATCTCCGGGCACATAGTTGGCAAGGAGGAAGCCGTGGCCCCTCACGGAACATCCCGCCCTGCATTGAGTCCCGCCACACACCAGGAACGGTAGGCGGCCACGGCGTCGGTTGGGGCGCCGTCGAATGCCACCCGTCCGTCCTCGATGACCAGGACCCGGTCCATGTCCAAGGCCAGTTCGAGGTCGTGGGTGGACAGGATAATCTGCTGGTCCAGGCCTGCCAGCGTCCTGCGGAGCAGCTCGCGGTTGCGCAGGTCCAGGAGGGTGGAGGGCTCGTCCAGGACCAGCACTTTAGGGTCGACGGCCAGCACGGCGGCGAGCGCCATGAGCTGCCGTTCGCCGCCGGACAGTTCGTAGATGCTCTGGTCCGCCAGGTGCAGCAGGCCCAGCCTTTGCAGTGCGGCTTCGGCCTGGCTGCGCCGCTCGGCCGCGTTCCGGACGGATCGGCGCAGGGACAGTTCCACGTCCTCGCGGCCTGTGGGCATCACCAGCTGGGACAACGGGTCGGTGAAGACGAACCCCACGTTGCGCCGGACTTTCCGGACGGCACGGACTGTGTCGTCGCCGTCGACCGTTACCGCCCCTGTGGTGGGCTGGATGAGGCCGTTGACCAGGCGCAGCAGGGTGGATTTCCCGGAACCGTTGGCACCGATGATCCCGATCCGTGCTTCCTCCAGCCGGAGGTCCACCGGGTGAAGGAGCACCTTGGGGTGCGGGGAGTCTTCCCTTTCGACGGCGACGGACGCCTGGGCGAAGGTGACGGCGGGCATGGCGGCCTAGGCGCTCTCAGCGGGCAGGGCACGGCGACGGACGCGGCGCACCAGGACATCCGGGAAGGCCCGGTGAAGGGCGACGGCGATGGCGGCTGCCAGGACATTCTTGATGATGTCTCCCGGGTAGAAAACGAGGTCGCTCATGAAGGCCTGCTCCAGGGTTGCCTTGGAGTTCATTGCGATGCCGATGACGCCCAGCGTGTGCACGAAGACGATGCTCGTGGCGGTGGCGGAGAGGAAGAACCACAGGGCGCGGGCTTTGGTGGTGCGCCGGATCACCAGGGTGGCCAGCCATCCCACGACGAAGGCGGCGATGGGGAAGGCGATGATGTACCCGGCAGAGGGCCCGGCGAGGATGGCCAGGCCGCTGCGGCCCTGGCTGAAGATGGGCAGGCCGACCAGGCCCAGGAGCGTGTAAAGGCCGACGGCGGCGAACCCGCGGGCGGGGCCAAGCACCAGTCCGGTGAGCATCACCGCCAGGGTCTGGAAGGTGATGGGGACACCGAAGCCGTTCAGGGCGAGCCCGGGCACCAGGGCGGCGGCGGCGACCAGGGCGGCGAAGACGGCGATCAGCCCGAGGTCAGTGCCGTTCCAGCGGCGGCGGGCTTGGCCGGTGTTCTTGGCGGTGGTGTCGACGGTGCTCATGGGGTTCCTGTCGGGGTTGTACAAGCGGAATCTAATGTACAGCCGACGCTACCGCCGCGGAGCAGGGTCCATTTTGTAGGGGTTCCACTAACCGGGAGGGTTGCCGCTTTTGGGGTGGGCACAACTTCCACGCGTAGTGGCTGGAACGCCTTACACCTCTCGGAGCGGCCAACCATCACTTGGGCGGCGTTGGCAAGGCCCTTTGGACGGCCCGGTAAATCGTCGAGCGGGCAACGCCGAATAGCTCGGCAATCTCAGCGATTGTATGCGCCCCGCCTTGGTAGAGACTAACGACGTGTGCTTCCTGGGCTTTTGAAAGCTTCGGAGGTTTCCCTCGCAGCCGGCCCTTGGCTTTTGCCACTGCCATTCCTTCACGCGTCCTGGCGCGGATCAGGTCGGATTCGAACTCGGCAATCATGCCCAGGATATTGAACATCAGCTTTCCCACCGGATCATTGGGGTTATAGACGCTCCCACCAAGGTCGAGGGCAACCCCCTTACGGGTGAGCTCGTCCGCGATGTCCCGGGCGTCGGTCAGCGAGCGAGCGAGGCGATCAAGTTTGGTGACCACAAGGGTATCTCCCCTGCGGCAGGCGGCCAGGGCCTTGCCGAGGCCGGGCCGGTCGCGTTGGGTTCCGGTGAATCCCTGATCGACATAGATAACTTCAGGATCCACCCCAGCCGCTGCAAGAGCGTCGCGCTGTGCTGTCAGGTCCTGGGCGTTGGTGGAGACTCGGGCGTACCCGATAAGCATGCCGTCAATTGTAGCGTTTAGGACTCCATTACCGGGCAGTACGAGGGGCGGGGTTTACGGGAATCCCGGAACCTCGGCGCGCTGCGAATTTTGGACGCCCCTAAAAGCGTCCGGACTGCGGCGCGTGGGGGACCGGCTTGCGGGCAGCCACAATATGATCAATTGGTGACCGCTCGAATCCGCTTCGCGACATCGGCTGACTACCCGGCAGTGGAGACGATCGAGAATGCTGCCGATCGGCTTCTCATTGATTGGCTGTTTCCTGATCGATGGCCGCCCGCCCCATCTGGGGGTTCAAGAGCGTCAGAGCCCGGATACGTCCTAGTCACCGAAGCCACAGACACAGGCGCTGTCGTGGGTTTCGTGCACGTTATCGAGTCAGGGAAGATTGCTCACCTTGAGCAACTTTCGGTCTTGCCCGAGTATGGTCGTCGCGGATACGGCCGCCTGCTGATCAATGCCGCGAAGGAAGAAGCCCGCGAACGTGGGCATAGACGGCTGACCCTGCGTACCTATGCCGATGTCCCTTGGAACGCGCCTTTCTACTCGCGGGCCGGTTTTGTGGAGGAGGACCCTTCGACTGACTTCCACCGGAAACTGGTCCGTCTTGAAGACAGCCTTGATCTCACCAGGTACGGTCGCCGCGTACAGATGGTCGCTGTGCTGAAGTAGTTCCCTTCTATCCGTATAGCAATGAGTGATCCTTACCGGCGCGGTCGAAATGGCCAATGAGTTTCATAGGTGTGCGGAACTGCGACGACTTGCACCTCGTCCTCGTAGACGATCCTGCCGGGGTTACGGGTGCGAAGGGCCGTCCAGGGGATGTCGTATCGGTCTAGTAGGTCTAGGTACGTCGTAGTCATATTGAGAAGTTGCGTAGATTCAGCCTTGAACCAAGACCTGGCGCCAGGGTTGAGTTCAGAGTTGTAGCAATCCGCTGCCACGGTTGTCGGGTCCACATGAGTCGCGGAGGCGTTGGCGTTGGCTATCCGCAGCCATTGCCTATCTGCTTCATTCAGAAGCCCCTCATTTCCAAGACCATTGGCCATCGCGAACACGCCTGGGAATCGCCCGCGACGGTTAGGGACGGCACTTTGATAGCGAATGAACTCACCCATGCAATGAGGGTACGCAGTCGGCCACCGTTAGCTCATCAGTCTCAAGGAAGGACCGGCTTACGGCTTTGCCTCCAAAATTCTGTGCGTTTGTAGGCTGTGGGAATGGAACAGCGAACAGAGGTCATACTCGTGCATGGGTTGTGGCACCAGCCGGCGCATTTTGACCGGCTCGCGGACGAGCTTCGGAGGCAGGGCGTCACTGTCCATGTTCCCCTTCTGCACCGTGGTTCGCTGGCCGCCGACTCTGCTGCCGTGCAGGAGGTCGTGGACGCATGTGCGGACCAGCCCGTTGTCTTAGGACACTCCTACGGGGGCTCAGTGATTACCGGATTGGAGCGGGTCGGTCATCTCGTCTATCTCGCTGCCTTCGTACCCGCTGCAGGTGAAAGCGGGGCGCTGCTGGGAGGCGCCGGCGCACTCGTTAACCATGCTGTGCAGCAGAATGACGACGGGACAACCAGCATCAAGCCAGAGATGGCCGGCGACGTACTCTACGCCGACTGCACTGCTGCTGAAAGCGCCTGGGCCACCTCGCTACTCGTGCGACAACGGCCAGGGCACGGCCGCGGAGTACCTGAACACATTGCGTGGGACAGCATCGAAACCACGTACATCCTCTGCGAAGAAGACAAGGCGCTGGATCCTGGCATCCAGAAGCGCATGGCCCGCAGATGCGGCACAACGGTTAGCATGGCGTCGAGCCACTCACCGTTCATCAGCAGCCCGGCGGAGCTAGCTGAGACCGTTTTTGGGATCGTTTCATGAGTGATGAAGTAGTCTGCCACGCCTACCGCGCACGTGCTGCTGAATACACGAACCTTCTAGGTTCCATCGAGGACATGCACGAATTGGACCGGCAACGTATCGCACAATGGGCAGCTGACGTCCCCGCAGCAGTGCTGGACGTCGGCTGCGGTCCGGGGCACTGGACCCACTTCTTGCACCAGCAGGGCATTGACGTGTCCGGCATTGATCTGCTCCCTGAATTCATCAACACTGCATGCAGCCGCTTTCCGGAGGTGCCCTTTTGGGTCGGTTCACTTCGTTCACTCGATATCGCTCACGGCAGTCTGGGCGGCGTGCTGGCCTGGTACTCACTGATTCATCTGGACCCGGCGGAGCTGCCCGAGGTTATTGCTGAGCTGCATCGGGTACTCGCGCCGGGTGGGCACTTGCTTGTTGGCTTCTTCGAAGGAGAGTCAGGGTTGCCCTTTGATCATGCGGTTATTCGGGCCTACTTCTGGTCCATCGAGCAGATGAGCCAGCTGTTGCAGGACGCCGGCTTTGCTGTCCTTGAGGTGGAGACCCGGCACGACCCCGGGAACAGGCCTCATGCGGCCATTGCTGCGATTGCTGGCACACGGTAGCAAGAGTCCAGACCGGTACGGTGGGGAAGTGCGTATTCGAGCGGTCCTCTTTGATCTGGACAACACCTTGTTTGATCATCGGGCGTCTGCCCGCGCGGGATTGGAGGCCTTCCTGGGGCACCTGCAAGCTACTTCTTCGGCGGATTTTGCGAGTTCGTGGTTTGAGATTGAACAGCGCAGCTACGACCGGTTCCTGTTGAAGGAGATCTCCTTCCAGGAACAGCGACGGGAACGGCTCCGCCAATTCCTGCCCATGATTGGGTTGACAGGTCCTTTGGATGAGGGCGAACTGGATGACCTGTTCGACACGTACCTTCAAAGCTACGAACGGGCATGGACCGCCTTCCAAGATGCCGCGCCCGTGCTGCAAGAGCTGCGAGCCAGCGGCATCACTGTCGGTGTCATTACTAACGGCAACCACCATCAGCAGAGCGCGAAAATAGAAAGGATCGGCCTCGCTCCGTTGCTGGATGGCGTGTTCAGCTCGGAATCGACCGGCTATGCTAAACCAGCAGCGGAGGCCTTCCTAATACCGTGCGAAAGTATGGGCATATTGCCGGCGGAAGCGCTGTATGTCGGGGACAACTATGCCACTGACACTGCAGGCGCCAGGAATGCCGGACTACAAGCACTCCATCTAGACCGGCCAGCCGACAGAGGCGAGGGGAAGATCCGCAGCCTCACGGAGTTGGTCCCTTACGCCAGTATCCCAACTTGGAGCGGACCGACGACATGAGGGCGGCCCGAGTGCGAGTCAAAGGCTAAATGGCTGCCTGCGCTATAAAGGTAGGGATGGAGAATCACACCAGAGCCACGCAACCCGCGCCGTCTTTTTCTTTCCGGGAGGGAAAGATGGCCGATCACCCACGCTGCGCAGAGCTTTGGATGGAGGCCCTTGCTCTTCGTGATGGCACAGCCAGAGATCCCCAAGTAAGGCAGAGAGCCCTGGCGAAGCTCACGATGCCGGGCGGGATACTTGCCATCGCAGAAAGTGACTCCATGATTCACGGGTTTGCGCTGGCAACAGACAGAACACCGCCAAAAGGCGTCGCTACAGCGCGCCTGACGCTCCTTGCGGTGGACCCTACGATCCAGGCGCGCGGGGTGGGCCGGGCCCTGCTGGCGGACACCACCTGTTCGCTGGAAATGGCGGGTTTCGTAGAGGCGACCCTTTCAGTACTCGAACAGAATGGCGCAGCCCGGAAGATCTATGAGGATGCCGGGTGGCGCCTGACAGGTGAGGGAGTATTCGAAGATACGGGTCGTCCCTGCGTCCACTACCTGCTGAGACTCCGCCACTGAGGTAGGCCCGGAACCCGAAGCTGGTTTTCAAATCCCCAAAACAGCGCTCCCCGTCTTGATAAAGGATCGGCTTGCGGACGAGATTCAGGGCCCCTGCGGGATGCCGTGGGCAACAGATCACGCCCAATATGTTTCAGCACCGGTTAGTCTACGGGCATGAAACCCCGCGGAATTCTCACCGCTGCTCTCGTCCTGGTGGTTATCGTGGTTGCCATAATTGTGGCCTGGGCAACTTTCGGTGACCGCCCAAGCCCCATGAACTCCACTGCGCTCACGAGCGCCCGGTGACCGATCGGCTAAAGCGCAGTGACTGTAATCCCCTTGGTAGCTGGCTTCGTACAGGAGGGCGAGGTTGACGGCCCAGACTTAGCGACGTTTGCCAGCACGCTTCTTTCGTCGCATTAGCACCAGACCGGTTCCAACGAGGACGATGACGACCGTGCTGATCGCGATGCCTGTCCAAAAGCCCCAAACCTTTTGAATGAAGAAGAAGGCTGAGGGACCGATAACGACAAGTGCAAGGATGCCAGGCGCTAGATTTTGGGACTCAGGCCCTAAGGGGCCATTTCCTAATTCATCGCCCGGCTTTGAACTGCGTCCTGCGATTCCTCTAGTTGGATCGGGTTTCATAGCGTTCAGGGTACTGACTGCGAGGCAAGGGAGTAAGGGGCATCGCCACCAGTTCTGAGCCCGCACCCCAATATCGATGCACCCACCGACGTCGCTTAGCTTCTAAGAGCCACTTCCCTTAGAACTCTGAGTAGAGATGGCCACAGAGCTAGGCAGGTCTGTTCAGCCAAGGATCCGTAATCGTGCTCTGAAGTGCGCGGTCGACCACCGGCTTACGGACGCCAGGTCAGCTCATAATCAAGGATCTGTCCCAGCGATTCGGCCAGTAGGCTTCGAGTTTTATCACTCTGAAGTTCAAGCAGCTCTGGCCTCAAGCAGTACATGCGCCTATCACGCCAGAAGCGTAGGCTTCGAAAATCATTCGTGGGACGTCTGTGCAGGGAAGCACCGTCTTAGAGGGGGACACATGGGCGCCATACTTTTCGGTTCCATACTGCTGATAGCTGGCATAGTCGGTGTACTGACCGCACGCAGGTCGCTAGAAAAGGGCACCGCAAGAATCAACTCGCTCGGACCCAATTCGAATCATCGAACGGCCCTTCGAGTTGGGTCCACAATTCGGTGGATCTTCGTTGTCATCTGTTTAATGGTCGGAATCGGAATGATCTTGGCCGGTGCCCTAGGCGCTCTGAAGTGAGGCGCGACGCGGAATGACTTACAGCGACTTTTCGTCCATAGTTCTTGCCCTGGTCGGGGTTGCATTGATCGTTTTCAGACGTCCTCTGTCCCGGCTTCAACTCACAGCACTGGCCACCTTTGAGCGATTCAGGAAGAACCCCACGATCTATCTCAAGCGGCTGCGCGTGGTTGCTGTAGTTTTCGGTGTGCTGTTCATGCTTATCGGCATTTTCAGATACGTCGCGACCTGAATCCTCGGTTCAGTGCCTGCGGCGCGACGCTTGGGAGCCTCTAAGGTGCCTCAAGCCTCTTTGCCCCAAAAGCGTTCCCATGCATAACAGGCGGAGTGGAACGGCGCGGCGCCCCGGTGACGGATCCATTACCGTGCAGCCCATCGGCTTCTAGGAACAGATATTGAGAAAACCTGTGGCACCCGGACGAGCAAGGAAAGTGATGACGTGGCCATTGTCATCTCGAAATACAGCTTTTGAGCCGGACACGGTCACAGTGCCAGCCTGATAAGGGTTTCCCCAACCCGGAGGGGGATTGCCTTGGCCGTCGTCCAGTGGTGTTTCGGCGAGGAAGAATGTGTCGTCGACGCGCAATTCCTTAATTCCGCAATGGGTGTAAAGCATGGTTGGGATGCCGGAAGCGGCGGTGGGGGCCGGCGGCTCCGAGGAGGCTTCGGTAATGGGAGTGGCAGGAACTGCGCACGCAACCAGGACGGCCAATAGCGTAACGGCCAATAGCGAGAGTCTGATTTTTCCGGCCATTCGACCGCACCCCAATTCACGATCAGGCTCAAAGAGTATGCCGTGAGAGAGAGCGCCACAATACTAGGGCTAGTCACGTTTTCCTCACGGCGCGTCCGGTGTTGGATGGATCTATGGATTTAGCTGAACATATCATTAGGGAAATTGACCGCTCCTGGGCGGATGAGGTGAACATTCTCGGCTACTGGGAGGACGGGCCGGCTACAGTCTGCGTTGTGTACTGCCGGACTATCGACCCCGCGGTGGTGCTGGGACGTCGGCTCGTATTTAATTCAACGGCGGCGGATGGAACCATTGAGGGCTTCGCCCGTGATGTGGCCATAAATATGGCGGAGCCAATTGGTCGTGCCACCAGCCGTCCTGATCAACACGGGGTTGTTTGGGTGGGCGTTCCCAAGGACCGCCGGATCCCTGAGCCTCCGAGCGAGGTCCTGCAAATCCTGAGGAACAATGAGCCCGGCTAACATCCGATTTCCAATCTCTCCGATTTCGAGAGGCTAATATCTGGATCGGAGCGCTGTCCTCGTTCACTCCACCCAGCCCGTAAAGCCGGTCGCTGCACGGAGCGGGCTTTCCATTAAGCCGATCCTTTATCGTGCGGTTTAGTGGCTCTTCGCGGTTCGTGGGGAAATGGATCCCTGGAATGAGCGTCATGCCGCCGTCCTGACGGCACTTCTCAAGAGAATAACCGATTTGTAGTTGGCGGCGTTGCGGTACCCGCGGGCGGTTCGTTTGATGTTCTTGATTGCGGTGTTGTTCGCCTCGACCTTGCCTGTCGTGGCGCCGGTAATGATCAGCACCTCGATCTCCTTCCACCACCGGCAGACTGTACGGTACAGCCTGTTCGTCTCCGGCCGTGCGGCTTCCTTGACCAGCTCCTCGAGTACCTGCTTGGCCGCCGCGGCGTCCTCCAGGGAGCCGGTGCGCAACAGGGCGCGGAGTTGTTCCTTGACCTTCCAGACGGCCTGGAGGGTGCCGGTTGGATCGTCCAGGGCGAACACTTCCTCGAGTCGGAGGGCGGCCCTACACGTGAGGGTGTCACCGCCGCGCAGCAGGAGCATGCGGTGGGCCCAGGCCTTGTCGATGGCCCTGCCGCGGCGGCCCTTGACCTGTTGGGAGAGGTTCTGCCTGGTCTCAGTCATTGCCTGGTTGGCCAGCGAGATCAGGTGGAAGTGATCGACGGCGACAGCAGTGCGGGGAAGCCACATCCGTAAGGCTTTGCGGAACGCCGCGGAGGGGTCGATTGCGACGACCTGCACGGCCAGCCGCCACTGCAGGGGCCGGGCGAACAGCCAGTCCCCGACGCCCTTGTGGTCTCGGCCGTCGACCACGCCGAGGACTTGGCCGGTCTCCAGATCCACGATGGTTGTCATCCACGGCTCGAACCGTGTCCACGCCTTCGTGGTCGGGTCCTGGAAGTAGCGCACGGACCGGAACCGGTGTTCATCAATGCCCAGCATCCGCGGACTGAGCTTGTCCACGTCGGGCAGCCGCAGCAGGCAGGCCTCGGTCACCGCAGCCCGGACCATCCACCAGGACACGGCGAAGCCGGCAGCTGTCTCCGAGAAAGCCCTGCCGGAGCGAATGACCGCGTCCACGAGCTGGTCCCGCAGCCGGCTCGTCGACCGGGCACGGCGCGGCACTTGCGGCGTGGATTCGAAGAACGAGAGCCGGTCGCACGCTGACTCTTCGCAGTACCAGCGGTACTTGGACCAGAGCACGTCCACCGGCCCGGCGACGGGAATATCGCGGAGCCGTTGAAGGCGGCGTTCCTTCCGCCGGGAGGCAATGACCCCACAGCTCGGGCAGCCCGGTAGCGCGTCAGTTTCGACGATGACCTGACGGCGGCCAGCGGACATGGTCGTGGAGATGACACGGTAGTCGGGCAGGTTGAAGAGGATGGTGGCAGCATCGGCTGCGACCCCGGTAGGCTCGTTCAAGGCTCGTGGTCCTGTTCCAGGTTGAATGCTTAGACACACTCATCCCAACAGGGCCACGGGCCCCTTTGTCTTCAACGACACGAACTCAATTCCCCATCAACCGCGAAGAGCCGGTTTAGTCACATGGGCGGTCCTAAGGCATCTATGAACGCCGTACGCTGGGCGGGTGGAAATTCGAGCGGTCCTCTTTGACCTGGACAACACTCTGTTCGACCATCCTGCATCAGTCAGAACTGGGGTGCGCCTTTTCCTAGAACACGTTGGGGTGGGGTGTTCGCAAGAGCTAACAAGTGCGTGGTTTCGGATCGAGCAGGCTAACTACGACCGTTACCTTGCGAAGGAGCTGTCCTTCGAGGAACAGCGCCGTGAGCGACTCCGAGAATTTCGCCACTTGGCTGGTTCTGATGTCCCCCCAACGAACTGGGAACTGGACGAACTCTTCGCCAAGTACGTCCAGAGTTATGAGGAAGCCTGGACGGCATTTCCAGACGCAGTTTCCACCCTTAGGAGCATCCGCGCCATAGGTTTGCCTGTTGGTGTCGTAACCAACGGGAATCACAAGCAACAGACCGCGAAGATCAGCCGGACAGGACTCGAAGGACTTCTGGACGGGATCTTTAGCTCTGAACTGATGAACCATGCCAAACCGGAACCAGAGGCCTTCACCTTGCCCTGTCAAAGCTTGAATGTACTGCCTTCCGGGACACTGTACGTCGGGGACAACTACCGCGTAGACGTTGAGGGGGCCAGGAACGCTGGGCTCCAAGCCCTCCATCTTGATCGCGACGGCTTCAAGCGCAAGGGAACAATTCAAAGCTTTCGCGGAACTACCGTCGCTACTCGCAGGAACCATGCGGTCTGATCAATCCGCGTTGCTTGCGCTGCCCGGCCGCCCGCCCGTGACCGATCGTCTATCGGCATGCTTGAAAGAGCACTAATTCCGATCGCCCATCATCGGCTCTCACACCGCGAATCGCTGTGAACTGACCAACGGACTGGAAACCCAGTGCCTGGTGCATTCGAATGGACGCCACGTTGTGTTCGTTCGCGAAGTAGTAAACGGTCGAGGACCGGGTCCATGTCCACTCCATGCGTGCGCGGGTGAGTGCAGACCCGATCCCTCGCCGGCGGGAATTCGGAGGGACGACGACACCCCCTAAGTAATGGCCGGCAGGGGCTTTGCCATCCGGTTCGCCATGGAAGTGAGTCTTGGCGACGCCGACAACTTCATCTTGGATTGTCGCGACCAGCACGATCCGCTCGGTTAGCGGGGTAATCATTTCCGAAGTCCAGCGTGCACGGTCGCTGGCATCGCAGATCGCGCCCACATTTCCCAGGTCACCCAAGGTCGCCTCTCGAATCTGCATGTATCGAGCTTAGTGAGAGGGTTTGCCAGGGCCGCTACGGGATCGCCCAGCGGTCGCCTGTAAGCGGCCCTGTAATGAGAGGCGGCTCCGTTTACAGGAACGTCTGAAGCTGATGATCGGCACCAAGTACGGGCGGTAGGCAAGGGTAGGGCCTAGGCTGGCACTCGTGGAGGGTACCGGTGGCAGCAACTTTATTCCGACGTTACGTCGCGAGTTCACGGGGGGCGCGTATAGCAACTATCGGGTCAAGGCCGGTCCTCCCTGGATTCGTTTTGTGGTCACTCCGGAGCAACTGGAGTTCCACGGCCGCGGACTCATGCGCTTGTTTCGTTTAGGTCCGTGGACGATACCGCGTCGAGAGATTAAAGAGGTTTTCGCTAAGCGAAAGAACCTGTTTGGGATCTTTTCGGAAATCGAGATCGTCACTAGGGACCCCAGCGTGTGGTGGCTCTTCTGGCCCTCACAAGATGCCGGGCCGATTCTTCTCGCAATGGAAGAGTGCGGTTACCCCGTGGAGTGGACGCCACATAATTGGGCGGGCATGCCAATCGAGTGAATTGACCGGTTGTCATGGGATGAACCGGCCGGCGAAGTGAAGACGTGTCTACAGGAAAATCTCCTTGAGCAGTACGGCCAATGACTGGGATCGACCGGGTACTGCAGCCGTTGGTCTCCGCGTCAGAATCGCCCATGCCGGAGGGCAACGGGCCAGACCTCCCTTTACCGGGCGTCGAGGCGCGACTCCTGTGAAAAGGATCCCTAATAGGACGACTTCAAGTCAGGCGAGCTGCCTCCCTCCGCCTCCCAAGAAGTGAAAGACTCCACTCATGGCTAATGCTCGGGGTCGCGCGATGTCCAGGGAACATGCAGCCCGGAAATACATCTTGGTGTTGCAGTGGCCAGCAACATCTGATGCCGACTTTGATGCGCTTATCTCAATGGAGGACTTGCTTCAGTCTGATCTCCTTGATGCATACGGCGTCGTAGACGGGCACGACTTTGGCGCTGGCGAAATGAACATCTTCATTGAAACGGATCGACCGCTAGAAGCCTTTCAGCACGCGAGGACGACACTGGGCACTGACTGGCGATGGGCCAGCGTACGCGCGGCATATAGGCCGGTAGGTGAAGAACGTTATGTGGTCCTTTGGCCGAAGGCGCTTGAGGTGTTCTCAGTCTCATGAGGCCGGCGGCCGAAGTTGCCTATTGCAACGGTGCCGCATTCGGCGACCTATGCCCAATCGGCCATTGCCCAGGCGAGAAAAACGCCGGGCGATGCCCACCCTTGGTTACGGTCGTCCACGTTCTGAGCGGCGTCAGAACCAGTGCCAGACGTCCCTCATAAGCCAAACCAAGAACATGGCGAAAAGAGACGGTGGAATCAGGTAGAGCACCCAGTTATCGTGCCATTTTCGTTTCGCCATTGTTCTTCCTCCGTTCGATGCCACTCTACGAGTGGTGGACATCCTCCGGTAGGTAGAAGGCAGCCGTGCACGATGACCGATCCTTCACGGGCGGGTCACGTCGCTCGGTTAGGTGCCCTATTCGCTGGCATCGAGCCGGGCACGGACTTCAAGCGGTTGGATGTCATATCCCGTTCCGCGAACGCCGGACCAGTTAACTGGTCTAAACGAACCTCTGACTGTATAGGTAATCGGCACGAACTAGGGACCAGGGGAAGCCGAAGATTTTTTGTTTTCGGCGCGCGCTCGGAAAATCTTTACGGCCACGGCTGCGGTTACAACCGCAAACATAACAACCCCAACAACGATCCGCCTGGTGCTCTCGGGCGGGATGAAGGCTGTCGCGGCAATTACATAGAGTGCACCCACTTGCCACCAGGAAGGATCTCGGTATCGCATTCTTGTGTCCTCCTGCAGCAGGTTCTTGCCGGCGTGTTGCCCTGACGCTAAACCCGGACACGAGACTGTGCAAGATCCTTCACCAATTCCTTGCAAGCTCGGCTCCCCCCGTCTGGCATCAGAGATCGGGCAGGACGAGCACGCGTTCCCTATGAGGATCGACTTACGGAGACGGGATGTAGCGGCCGTCGGGCCGGGCTGCCAAACGCTCGTCAAGGACAGTGCGTACACGTGGCCATTCCTCCCGCAGAACGGAATAGATAACCGTGTCACGCCAACTGCCATCCGCACGCCGTTGGACATGCCTAAGCACGCCTTCTTCCTGGGCGCCGATCCGCTCAATCGCCGCCCGCGACCGAACGTTTAGCACGTCGGCTTGCAACCGGATGCGCTCAAATCCATGGGTAAAGGCTGTATTAAGCAGGAGCCGCTTGGCGTCAGCGTTCACTCCGCTTCCCCAGACGTCCGGGGAGTAAGCAGTCCAGCCGATGTGCGCAGACTCGTTTTTCAAGTCGAAATCGCCGAGCGAAGTGGTGCCAACAACCGTGCTATCTGACGAACGCAAGCACACGGCGTAGACGTTGCCTTGTTCCCAGGGCAGCCATTGCCTCAGAAACTCCGCCCACTGCTCGAAGTCCTCTCGATAAGCTCCCATACCTCCACCCCAACCGCCAGCAAATATTTCTGGTCTTCCGATAGCTGTGAAGAGGGCCGGGAGGTCTTCCTCGGTTAGCTCGCGAAGAACGACGACGGTGCCTTCAAGACGCGCCTGAGGATTGGGACGGGAAGCAGCCATGCTTCTCATCATGTCAGCTGGGCATGAGCTGTGGCTCTCAGCGATCCCTTGCGGGGCTATGAGGGCCTGGGTCGGGCGCGGACGTGCATCCGCTCGCCCTGCTGTCCAAACAGGCTGATGAACTCGACGGGTTCCCCGTCGGCGCTGGCGAACCAGTGGGGTGTATGGGTGTCGAATTCCGCGGCTTCGCCGGCGCGGAGTTCAAAGTCTTTGTCACCCAGCACCAGACGCAATCGGCCGTTGAGGATGTACAGCCATTCGTAACCCTCGTGAACGCGCGGGTCGGGCTCCGCCCCGCGGGCATCACCGGTGAGCACCATCTTGAAGGCCTGCAATCCGCCAGGGCGACGTGTGAGAGGAACAGCGGTCATGCCTGCATGGGTGATGGGCCGGAGATGGATTCTGGGATCCCCGGTGGGTGGGGCGCCGACCAGATCATCGAGGGGAACGCCATACAACTGCGCGAGGGGAAGCAGAATTTCCAGGTTTGGCCTGCGTTGGCCCGATTCAAGGCGGGACAGGGTGCTCACTGACACTCCGGATGCGGAGGACACGTCGCCGAGGGTGAGGTCTCGTTCCGCGCGGAGTGCCCGAAGCCGGGGGCCGACCGCTCCGAGGACGTCATCAAGCTCATTTGCCATACCCACAGTTTGCCATAACGGCAATATGGTTTGCCGGTTTCGCTTTATGAGGTGGAAGGTGGTGGAACCGCCGAATGTTGCTGGCGGCAAACTTTCAGCCGCGACGAAGGACAAATCAGTATGGACACCACTCGGTATGACGTTGTAATTGTTGGGGGCGGCGCTGCAGGACTCAGCGCCGCCACGACGCTGGGCCGGGCGCTACGCTCGGTGCTGGTCATCGATTCTGGGACACCCCGCAACGCACCAGCGGCGGGTGTCCACGGTTATCTTTCGAGGGACGGTATTAGCCCCGGAGAACTTCTGTCCATCGGGCGCCGCGAAGTGCTCTCCTACGGAGGAACGCTCACCGAGGGTGAAGCCGTTTCGGCACGGCGGACCCCCGGGGGATTTGAGGTGCTTCTCGGAGATGGCCGCCGGTTCTCCTGCCGTCGGCTCCTCGTCACCACCGGCTTGACCGACGAACTGCCGCCCATCGACGGGCTGCAGCAGCAGTGGGGAAGGGGGGTTGTGCACTGCCCCTACTGCCATGGCTGGGAGATCACCGGGCAACGGATTGGAGTGCTGGGCACTGGCCCGCTCTCGGTCCATCAGGCACTGCTATTCAGGCAATGGTCCCCGGACATCACCTTGTTCCTCAACGACACCGTTGAACCCACCGACGAGGAGTGGGCCAAGCTGGCAGCCCGCTCCGTCACGGTCGTTGACGGTGCCGTGGCTACTGTGGACGCTGTCGATGGTGACCTCACCGGGCTCACACTCCGCCAAGGGCGTTCGTTCGAGCTGCAAGCGCTGGCGGTCGGGACACGGATGGAGGCCACGTCCGCGTTACTCGAATCACTTGGGCTAACGTCCCAACTGCATCCGTCCGGAGCCGGACGGTTCATCGAGGTTGACGCGACGAGTGCGACCGCCTTACCTGGAGTTTATGCCGCGGGCAACGTCTCCAACTTAATGGCCCAAGTGATCACCGCGGCGGCCGAGGGTGTCATGGCCGGCGCAAGGATCAACGCCGACCTCATCGAAGAGGAAACCCGGTGGGCGGTTGAGGGGCGCTTCGGGGTCTTTTCGGCCGTCTCGGAAGCAACGGTCTCTAAAATCGTGCTGGGTCAGCGACGCCATGGCCTCGACGTTAGGCCGAGCGCCGCCGGCCTGGGTTCTGCGGCCACGGCGGAAAGGTGAGGGGCATGGATCACCAGCACCCCCCGATGCGGGACCACGACCACCGAACCCACCAGCGACCGGACAGCCTGGCGCAGCACCGCGTCCTCGATCTCGACGCCGAGGTGTTCGGCGACCTCGCAGCCGTTCTGGACCTTGCCCGAGTGACAGCCGCTCGCAGCATCCTCGACCTCGGTGCCGGCACCGGCGCAGGTAGCCGGCTCCTTCGCGAGAGGTACCCCGACGCCTCTGTGAGGTGTGTCGACAACGAGCCGCTCATGCTCAATCTGCTAAGCAAGCAGGGCTTCGCCATAATCGAGGCCGACCTCAACGACGGCTTCCCTGCTCTGGGGGACTCCTTGATCCCGGCGGATTCGGTCGCTAGATTGCCGGTTGACCTGGTGTGGGCATGCATGCACAAGGATTCCACCGTCATCGACACAAGAGGAATCACGCCAGAGCAGGCTGCGCAACAAATCGCGGTCTTGGTGCTTCGCTCCCGCTGATGAAGAACAAAACAGCCGGTCCTCCCTGAACTGGCGATGACAGCTCAGCCTCGGAAATCGCTGCCAGTCACCGGGGTAGGGCCGCAGGTTAGGCTCGTGAGCATGGGAAATGAGGGGATGACCATTCGCGAGGCTTCTGCCGGGGACTTTGAGGTTCTCGTGGCCGCAGGCTTGGGAGCGATGAACTGGGGTGGCGAGGCCAAGTTCACGCTTGAGCAGTTCCTGGGCACGCCGAAGCTTTCGCACTACATCGAGGGATGGCCCAGGGAGGATGATTTCGGCGTGATAGCCGAAGCAGACGGGATTCCGACGGGTGCGGCTTGGTGCCGCAGCTTCCCGGCCACCGGGGCAGGGGAGTCGGCACTGCGCTGATGGAAGGACTCATCGCCCTGGCTTCAGCCCGCGGGCTGAGGGCTATAAGCCTCAGCGTTGAGGACGGAAACAGGGCAAGAGTTCTGTACGAGCGTTTGGGATTCCGTAAAGTCGGCCGCAACGGAGGATCAGACACCTTGCTGCTTGGCCTCCTCAAGTGAAGGAGATATCCATGCCCCGCGCAGTAACGCTCATTCGTTCCAGTGTCCTCAGTGACGTCGCCCAATACGCCTACGCGGCCACAGCGCCAGCCGACTCACGTCTGATCTTCCTTGCAGGCGCCTGTCTCTTAAACACAGACGGAACGACGGCGGCTCCCGGAGACTATGCCGGGCAGGCGGCCAAAGCGATTGAGAATATGCGGCTGGCCCTTGAAGCTGCCGGCGCCGGCCTCGAAGACGTAATTTCCACCCGCGTGCTTGTGGCCTCCTCAGACCGGACGGATTTACTGGCGGCGTGGGAGGTAGTCAGAGCGGCGTTCGGGGCCCACGAGGTGCCGAGCACTCTTATGGGAGTGACTGTGCCCGGGTATGAGAACCAGCTCGTGGAGATTGAAGCGACCGCCGCTGTGCAGAGCTGACCTATCGAATGGTCGGCCGGCCGGAAGACGATAGTTGGCACAGTCTGAGACCATGCTCGTATGACCACAAGCAGCGCCCAGGCAACTGCATTCTTCACAGAAGTCATTCGCGAGCAGCAGGTTTGGACGATCCGTGATGCCGGGGGCATTCCTGCTCCTTTTGGAAGCGATGGCATGCGCAGCATGCCCTTCTGGTCGCTGAGCTCACGCGCAGAGCGCATCATCTCGACCGTCGAGGCCTATTCCAGCTTCGAAACAGTCGCTATTCCCCTCAATGAGTGGCGCTCCAGATGGCTGCCTGGTCTGGAACGGGACGGGCTGAAGGTCGGGCTCAACTGGTTCGGTGCCCTGGCGACGGGCTACGACGTCGAACCACGTGCGGCCCTGGCTTCCCTGGCAGTACGCGAATCATCCAAGTAGCTGTCGGGTAAAGCACCTGCTAACGCGTGCTGGGGGCCATTCTTGTTTTGCGCAGCTGGGCGATGCCGATGATTGTCAGTCCGGCTGTGACGAGCAGGATCAGGATGAAGAGCCCCAGTAGGGGCAGCTCATGGATGGCGAGCTGGGGGATGCGGCGCGAGGGCACTGCAACTACGCCGACGAAAGCCCCGACCAGGCCGAAGTAACTGCCGGTCATAAAGCTGCGGTGGGCCCTGATGTTTCCTTTCCGGATTGCCCGCAGTCCTGCCGTCAGTGTGCAGAATGTCAACACCGAGAGCGCGTGGAGCCAGTTGAACCCGCCGTCGATGGTTCTGATACCAAATGAGGTCAGCACGACGACATACATGGCCACAGCCCAGATGCGGCCCACGATCCTGTGAAGACTGCCGCCCTTGGTCCGGCGCAGCAGGTTCACTGCACCGAAGATCAATGCATAGCTGGCCGCTATGGAGTGCAGAGTGATCAGGACAGTCCAGGAGGGGGGCATAGTCCGGAGCCTAGCGGACAGCGCCCCTTCGACCACGTCACAGGCGGCCTCAAATGCACCAAGAGCGAGAGGCAGATGATGATTGATCCATAGGATCCCTTACGATCACGAGTCCTCCGCTGTCCATCGCACGAGAGCTGTGGCGGTTGGGCGAGCCCGATCTTGCCACACAAGCTGCCGACTTGAGCGCGGAGCAGGCAGCGGACATTGCGATCAGGGCCGGCGAGCTGCATGAATCCGGCGAAGTGCTTGCGGTGTGGCCTTACGGCCCCAGAGGCACGACTCCTGCGCTGATGCTGGCGGCCGTGGAATACCTCGAAGGAGCCTTGCGTCCGTGCGCCAGGAGCCGCCGCCTCCCGCAAAAGAACCTCCCGCCGGCCCTCCAGGCCACCGAGGCGGAACTTTGGGCGGCACTGACTCCCGTAGCCCAGGCAGTCGATCATCGTCGGCTGGAGAAGCGCGGGTAGTCGCGCCGTCTCGCCGGGATATATTTCCAGCGTGGACAGTTACCGGAGGGCACGAGCAATCTTTCTTAGCGAGCAGACAGGACTGATCCCGCCCCACGAGCTGCCTGACTTCGCCACGGAGCTTCTCGTCCTGGGCTACGACAGTCCATCGCTTCGCGAAGTGGCAGGACTTCCGATAGGAGATAGGGCCGACGCGGCTGATCTGTGGAGCGACGCTCGGGACGAGCTCGGCATCCGGCACGAAAACGAAGAGGAAGCAGCCAAATTCCTCCTCCGCTACTGGGCCGAGGAGACTGCCGAGCAGCGGATCGACGTTCTCGCCGGGTCGAGGCTCATGTACCAGGTGGCTTGGTTCCCGCTGGGACAACCAAGCCAGCTAAACGAGCTCCTGTACCTTCTGGACGTCTGGGACGAAATGCCGCAGGACCGTGAACAAACAGCCACGGGTCTTCTCCACTTCGCACAGCACTTGGTGGGCAGGGACAGCTGACTCAGACGGACACCAAGTAAGTCGATAGCTCCTCTGGAACAATCGTCCGCATGGCAGATGAATGGTTTCGGTCTCCGGCGTGGGGCGAAGCGGATCGTGCGGACTTTGAGGCCCGCCTCGCGCGGTCCCGTGGTTACAACCGCGTTCAGTATCTGCGTATCAAGGGACTGGCATTGAGCGACGCCGGCGGGATCGGCGGGGCCAGGGACCTGTGGTTGCGCGTGCTCGCGGACGACGGAGAGTTCTCCAGGATGGAGGGCTTCACCGCGTTGGAGCACCTGGGGGACTCATACGTTGAAGAAGACCCGATGCTTGCAGAAACCTATTACCGCCGTTTGCTCGCTGACAATCCCAGCCTGAAGAGTACAACCGCGACGCTGCACATCAAGCTGGCCGAACTCCTCATTCGACGGGGTGACGAGCAGGACCCTGCAGAAGCCGCAGAACTGCTGACCCGATGGCCGGAAGTGGTGCATCTTCCGTTTCGGGATGCGCATTTCCGGTGGAACCTGGCTGTGATTGATCTTGCAGAAGCAACCGGAGACCGGGAAACGGCGGTAGAAGCAGCGCGCCGGGCCCTCGACCTTGCTGATCGAGGGCCCGTGTTCCCGCGGCATGAAACAGTTGGCGTCGTTCACGCCGAACACCGGGACCTTGAGCGACTGAAGCGGCTCGCGAAGTAACGGGTGTCGTCGCTGGGCTCACTCCCGCAATCCGGTCCTCTAAGCGGGCGCGTGGAGTCATTTCCTGCAACCGCGGCAAACTGGCACGCTATCTATGGCAGCATCTGAGCATGACTCCAATATGGTCCGCGGATGAGCTTCTTGGCGTCGACACTCCCGCCTGGCCGGGGCTGGAGGCGCTCTTGGCTAACACGGGTGTCGACTTCCAAGTGTTATCAGCGGACGACGCCGGCAAAAGGGACGTGCTCTTCCGCCTTCAGGTGACAGCCGCGTCGACGCTTGGAGCAATTGCTTCGAACTGCGCGGCTCTCGTCGTCGACCATGGATGGGTACGCATTCTCGGCGCCGGCGTCAAAGGTATCGAGGACATCGCCACAGCCAACGCTCTAGATGACCCAGACCGTCGCGCAGCACCCCCAGGTCATCTCGTCTCCGCTTTCGACGTCCTGGGCGGAGTCTTCGCGATCAACCACGATGATCTTCCTGCTCAGCCCGGGGAAGTCTGCTATTGGGGTCCGGACACACTGGAGTGGACTCCCCTCGGGGCGGGTCACACGGCGTTCGTCGAGTGGCTGCTGCATGGCGGAACTAAGGAGTTCTACCGGGAACTGCGCTGGCCGGGATGGGAAGACGAGGTGGCAGCCCTGTCCATCGATGAAGGCATCAGCGTCTACCCGTTCCTCTTCACAGAAGAGGGCCGCAACATTGCAACGGCAACCAGAAAAGCCGTTCCCTTCCGGGAACTGCTCTACCTGAATGAACACTTGGCGAACAGCCTCAGCGCAGAATCAGACTGAAGGGCTAGCCCCGCTCGCTCGGTGAGAAACCTCAATTCGCAAATTTTAGCTACGGTGGATCAACCGACATCTTCGAAGTACTGCGCGACGTCGTAGTTGCCGATCAGTCTGGCCAGTCCTGCCGGAGTCTGCCCGGTCGCATTCGGATGCAGGGGATCCGCGCCGCACGAACGCAGCAGGTCGATCATCTCGGGGCGCCCGTGGGAGTTGAACACGGCAACGAACAGGGGCGTATTGCCGAAACCGTTGGCTGCGTCTACCTGCGCGCCGAGGTCAAGCAGCGCGGTAGCAGCGGCCAGGGCGTGTTCCTGAGCCGCAAGATGAAGCGGCGTAAATCGCTGGCTGTCGGGTGCATCGACGAACACACCCTCGGCTGTCAGCCGCCGCACCTCATCCGCGTCATCAGTGAGTGCTGCGTAGTGGAGGGGGGGACCGACCGGCGGGATCCACGGATACCTCGATTCCTAGGATTATAGAGACACTGCACCATAACCGACGGCTTATCGGACGAGGTCTTGTCGGACGGCGATTTCCGACCCACATCGCAGGGGTCACAAAGCGTGCATCGGGTTGGCTACGCCGATTCGACTCTGAATCCTCGGAACTTGAGCGCGTCTAAAACGAATTGACGGATCTGCTCTGTATCGTCGGCCTTCGCCGGCAAGCTGCGCTGGAAGTAGACGACGATACTCATGGGCGGATCCAGCGTCTCTGAATCCATGTCATATTGCTGGCCGCGAAAGCTAACGGAAAGACCGACGCGGGCGATGCGAAGCTCGCCTTCATCAGATGAGACAACATTCGGTCCTGTTGCTTGGAAATCAGTACTCATCTCCGGCTCCAGACTGCTGTGGAAAGGCTCTGGGGACAGCGTGTAGCGGCGTTCCGGCCGGCCGGCCGAGTTGCGGATCTTGACCTCTGGCGTCGCAATCCAGCCGGCACTCAGGTACTGATGGCCCTCATGTTGTCAGCGATAACCCAGAGCTCCATAGGTGTCTGGGCCGGGATCGAGTGATGTCGCAGGTGATCAAGGAGTTGGCGAGCCGGGCCCGTGCCCCAAGCTGGCGGGTCGACTGCCAAGTAGAGAACCTCCAGGGCGCCTGTATGGAGTACGACGATGGAGAACGCCAGCGGACGCCCGCGGCTTCGCGCCATCAGCAGCATTGAGCCTTCCCGGGCAAGCGCTGCTTCAATGCCTGGCAGCTTGTCGTCGGCCAGGGGAATCTCCGGGAGTCGATCCCGCACAGCAACAGCCCGGGCCCAGATCCCGGCAGCGTCCCGCGCGGGCCCAGTTCCCTGTTCCTCAAGGATGTCTGCAAGCGTGGCTGGTGTCACTCATCGATCGGCAATGGGGCGAGGTAATTCCCGCTGATCCCCTACTAATCGGCGGTGCCGCTCCAGGACCGTAGCCGGGTAGCATGGCGGCATGCCTGACCGGGACGAAACCGAAGAGCCGCTTCAATTACTGCCTCCAGGGATGGCCCGGAGATATGCAGAGTACAAGCCAGCTACCGATGAACCGTCGCCTCCACCCACAAATGTTGGAGGCTATGACGAACTCCTCAAGTACGTCCGCGGGAAAGGAATAGCCCTTCCCCGCTCGCGCGAGGGCCTCGCCGTAATTGATGCCTTGAGTGAGGGACCGGAGGCCAAGAAGGACCTCACGGGACTCACTGCGGCCATTGGTGAATATGTCAGTTTGATTCAGGACCGGTGTGACGGTTTGAATCAGGACCACCCCACAACTCGCCGGTTGCTTGTGACGGTCTGAACCAGGACCACCCTCAGTGTTGCTTCATCTGATGAAAGCAACACTTGGAGGTCCGGATGAGAGTGCGCTTGGAGCTGTTCGCCTGTATTCGCAGAGATGCCCGCATTGAGGGCTTGTCAATGGCCATTACGTTCTGCCCATGGGCGGCCAGTTGATGTGCCCGCTGGTGGCCAGTAAAACTGCCCGGTTATGGCCAACAGATCTGCCCACTGATTCGTTTCGGCGGGGTCGGCCATCGTTGGGTTGGTCAGTTCAAGCGGGTCACTCCTTTTCCGGCGAGGGCCTGGGTAAGACGGACGGAATCGCCGCTGGTCTGGCAGACGTGGGCGTGGTGCAGCAGTCGGTCAACGGTGGCGGTGGCGAGGGTTTTGGGCATGAGCTCATCGAACCCGGCGGGGTGGAGGTTGGAGCTGATCGCGACGGAGCGTTTTTCGTAGGCTGCGTCCACGACCCGGTAGAGGCCTTCGGCGGCGTCCGTGGCCACGGGCAACAGACCAATATCATCGATGACCACGAGCTCGGCGCGCAGGATCCGGGCAACGGCCCGGGTGACGCTGTCATCGGTTCGGTGGGCGCGGATGAGGACGCCGAGGTCCTCGAGCCTGAACCAAGCGACCCGCATTCCGGCTTCGACGGCCTGCTGGCCGAGGGCTTCGAGGAAGAACGTCTTCCCCGTCCCCGAGGGCCCGCAGACGACCAAGTTTTCCCTGCGGGTGATCCATTCCAGGGTCCGCAGTGCCTGCTGGGTCGGGCCCGGGATGGAGGACGCTGCAGGGTCCCACGCCTCGAAGGTCTTCCCGGTCGGGAACCCGGCTGCTTTGCGGCGGGAAGCGAGCATGGACCGGGCCCGGCCGGCGGCTTCCTCCGTGAAGAGGGCCTTGATGACCTCGGCCGGTTCCCACCGCTGGGCGCGGGCGGTCGCGATCAGGTCCGGGGCCAGCGCCCGGGCGTGGGGCATTTTCAGGGACCGCATCAGGGCCTCCAGGTCCGCCGGTAGCGGCGGAGCCACGGTATTGGTCGTGGTGACGGGGCTCATCGGGCCTCCTCCGGCGTGGTGATGGTTGCGGGGTTGCCGATCGCGGCCCACGCCCCTGTTCCTTGGGTGAGGGAGGTGGCTTCGTTGGCGGCGTGGGTGGTAGTGCGGCGGATGTTGGCGTTCAAGATCGAGGCGAGGTCCGGGTGCGCGAACCGGCCGTGCAGGGCGGCGTCGCCCAGGGCCCGGTCGACCTGATCAGTGCCGGCGATTTTGGCCAGCGTAACGGCTTCGGCCATTTTCACGTTCATCCTTGCGGTCCCGGCCGCGGCGGCCTCGACGAGCCAGGTTCTGGCGCCTTCGCCGATGGCCAGGAACGCGGCCTCGTCCGCGCTGCGGGCCCTCACCTCGTAGTCGCCGGGGAGCTTCGCCCGGGTTCCGGGGAAGTGTTCGTCGTTGATGGCGGGGCTGCCGGGCCGTGCCCGTTCGTGGCGGGCGACTTCGACGGGCCCGGTCGTGCCGTGGTGGACGATGATGACCTGCTCGCCGGGCCCGGTGCCGTGGGTGCGGACGAACACCCGGGCTCCGAGCAGGTGGGCCGGGACGGAGTACTGGGCGTTTTCGAAGGTGACCATTGGGGTGTTCTCCGGAACGCCGCGGGCCAGGCCGAACGCGACCGTGTGGGCGGTGTCCGGGATCCGGTGCAGCCGCGGGGCTTCCTCGGCGAGCATGGCCGCGGGTTTCCGCCGCGTCGTCCGGTGCTCACGGTGATTGACCTCGTCCATGAACGCCGTGCAGGCGGCCTCGAGCTCGGCGAAGGTGCGGTAGTCATCGCGGAGGTTGGTGTCTTTGGGCACGAGGTCGGCCTTGGCGAGTTTCACGGACGCTTCGACTCCGCCTTTGGTGGCCGGGTCCGCCGGTTGGCAGGTCAGCACGGTCACCCCGTAGTGCCGGGCGAAGTCCAGGGTCTGCTGGTTGCGCACCGGGACCCCGGCGACGTGGGCGGTGGTGACGGTCTTCTCGTTGTCCGTGAGGACATAGGTCGGCGCCCCTCCGAGGATCCGGAAGCACCGGTCCAGGGCCGCGAACACGCTCGGCGCGGTCCTGTCCCTGAGCGGGATCACGATGCGGAAGCGTGAGAACGCCAGCCAGGCCACGAAAAGGATGGTCTTCACCCCGCCGATCCGGGGCCCGTCGCCGAAGTCGTACTGCAACCACATCCCCGGTTCTGTGATCCACGGCCGGTGGACGCGGGTGTGGCCCAGCCGCCACGCGGCTTTGACCTGCGCGATCGCCCGGCGGGTAGACCGTTCCGAACCGGTGTAGCCCAGAGCGAGGAGCTTTTCGTGGGCCTTGTCGGCCCGGATCCGGCCCTTGGAGGCTTCGATCCATTCCTCGATCTTGGGCAGGAACGCGTCGGTGACCCGGCCGCGGGCCGCGGGTTCCCCGATCGGCCGGCCCGCGTCACGGGCGGTGACGTGTTTAGCAACGGTGTGGTGCGAGCAGCCCGTGAGCTCCGCGGTGGCGCGCAACGATCCGGTCAGATCGTAGGCAGCAAGAATTTCCATGATTTCTCCGTCAGACTTCATACAGGGCCTCTTCCTGGTTCGCTTTTGGTGCGCTTAGACACCGTCATCAAACCGCAGGGAGAGGCCCCCACCGCTTAAAGACGCGGCAGGAACAAGTAAGGAAGTGGGCAGATCTCATGGCCACCGGCGGGCAGTTCTGCTGGCCGCCAGCGGGCACTTTCGTGGCCGCCTATGGGCAGTTTTTCATGGCCGCTAACAAGGGCTTATCGATCCGCGGTCTGGCAAAGCGGTATCAAGTGGGTAGGGACACGGTCCGGCAGGCATTGTCGGATCCCGTCCCTCCAGCACGGAAGACTCCGGTGAGATCCTCGCCTCGGCTTGATCCCTTTAGACCGGCCATTGACGCCATGCTGGTTGAGGACACGACGGCTCCGCGGAAGCAACGCCATACGGCCCGTAGGATTCTTGCCCGGCTCATCGAGGAGCATGATGCGGACGAGCTGTCGTATTCGACGGTGCGAGACTATGTCCGGGTCCGCCGGGCGCAGATCGATGTGGAGGCCGGCCGCAGGGTTGAGGTGTTTGTTCCTCAAGAACATGCCCCGGGCGCGGAGGCCGAAGTGGACTTCGGCGAGGTCTGGATCGTGTTGGACGGGGTGAAGACGAAGTGCCATATGTTCATCTTCCGTCTCTCCCATTCCGGCAAGGCGATCCACCGGATTTACCCCACTCAGGCGCAGGAAGCATTTCTGGAAGGCCACGTCGAGGCGTTCAACGAGATCGGCGGCGTGCCGGTCAAACACATCCGCTATGACAACCTCACCAGTGCCGTCAGGACTGTGGTGTTCGGGCAGGGCCGGAACCGTGTGGAGAACGATCGGTGGGTGTTGTTCCGCTCGTTCTACCCGTTTACTGAACTACGACACGCGTTTGTGCTGGTTGACGCCTAGATTCTGGTTCGCTGACTACGGTCTGTCTTGTGATGAGCGAAGACGTGGACAGAGACCTGGCTCGACTGTCGGTGCCGCTGGTAGGGGCGGTTGAAAGCACAGGGGACCTGTGTCGGCCGTGTCGGCTAGTTGATGCCGGAGGCGCACCGATCGCGGCGGTATCGGCGTTCTTCGACGAGTTGCAGGCGGCAGGCAGATCGGCCTCGACGCTGCGTTCCTACGGGATGGACCTGCTGCGGTGGTTCCGCTTCCTCTGGGAGATCGACGTCGCCTGGAACCGGGCGAGCCGGGTCGAGGCCCGTGACTTCGCCCGCTGGATGCTGGTATCGGGCAAGCCGCAACGATCGCATTGGCGCAGGCCCGGCGAATCAGTGAAGCGCCGGGCGAAGCCGGTCCCGTATTCGCCCGCGGTCCGGGCACACACCGAGACGGTGCTGCGCCGGTTCTACGACTTCCACCTCGACACAGGAACCGGGCCACTGCTCAACCCGTTCCCGTTGGAGCGTCCACGGCGCGGGGGTCGTGCGCATGCCCATCACAATCCAATGGAGCCCCACCGAAACGAACGCAGCGGCCTGTTCCGGCCGCGACTTGCCTCGAGGATCCCGCGCAGCATTCCTGACGCGAAATTCAACGAGATCTTTGCGCGCCTGCCCTCACATCGGGATCGTGCGCTGGTTGCCTTCTATGTCTCCACCGGGGCCAGGGCCTCGGAGCTGTTGTCGGCCCTGCGCAGCGGTGTTGATCCGGGCCGGCAGGTGATCACAGTGATCCGGAAAGGCTCGGGGGCGAGTCAGGAGCTGCCGGCTTCAACTGACGCGTTCGTTTGGCTCCGGCTCTATGAGCTCGAGATGCAAGGACGCCTGCCGAAAGGGCGATCGATGCCGATCTGGTGGACGCTCCGGGAGCCCTATCGTCCCCTGACTTACCATGCGGCGCACCGAATGTTCGAGCGGGCGGTCCGTGCGGCAGGGAGCGATGCGACGCTCCACGGGCTGCGGCATACGGCGGCCTACCGGATGGCCGAAGACCCGAATCTGCCATTGACCGATGTCCAGTTCGTGCTCGGGCACGCGCTGCTGACGACCACGCAGATCTACCTCACTCCGCGCAAGCAGGAAGTAATCCGGCGGGTCTTGGAGCACCACGAGCAACAGACCCGCCAAGCCGAGCGCCGGGCAGTTCCAGCGCCGGCACCGGGCTATGCGCCCGAGACCCTGCAAATCCTGTTCGGAAGGTCATGACTATGACTGTCCTGGTCGTTGACGATCCCAAAGCTCACCGCAGTACCCAGCAGGTCACCGCACCACTGCTGAGCGAATCACTTCGGGCCCGGCCGACCGCCACGCGCTGGGCTGCAACGATGCTGGACCGGGACGCAGCGTTGACCCGCATGAGATCGCGACATGTAGAGGCGAGCGATCACATCAAGATCCCCCGTCAGGGCAGTCAATGGGTTCTGGACTGGCTTGACGAGCATCCGGGCGCGACGTGGCAGGAACGATGGTCGGCGACCGGCGTTGAAGCAGCAGGTCGGCCCTGGCGGCAGATTCCCCTGGCCTGGCTGCGAAACCTAGGCAGGGAGAGCCAATGGAATGACGAACAGTTCCTCCGCTCGCTCCACATCGTATTCGGCGCCGACCTGATCCGCCCCTCACTCTCCTGGCTCTGCATCGCGGCATTCGGGTCCGGGTCCTTGGCCCGGACTATGGCGGCCATGCGCGACCCTGCCGGATTCGCCGAACTCCGGGCCAAATGCACCGCCGACCCGAACGTCTCCCAGACTGCACTGACCCGCAACCTATACCGCGCCGCCGCGCTGGTCTCGGCCATGGGCGGGACGATCAGCGACATCACCCCCGGTGATGTCGTGGAAGTATTGGACGCCGAAGCCTCCACGCGCGGCACCACTATCGGCTCGACCGGCCTGTTCTACCGGCTGCTGCACGAGATGGGCTCCTTCGGACCCGACGCGCCAGCCACGTTGCGCCACTTGCGCGTCGCCGGACAGAAAACCCCCGAACAGATGATCGACCAGTACCAACTCTCTTCCGACCACATCCGCGGTCTCTTGATCGCTTACCTCAAGGAACGCCAGGCAAGCCTCGACTACAGTAGTCTGACCTCGATCACCTACCACTTGGCGGGGCTGTTCTGGGCCGATCTGGAACGCCATCACCCGGGCATTGACAGCCTCGACCTCCCCGCCGGCGTCGCCGCGGCCTGGAAGCGGAGACTGCGCACCATCACCCGTTCCGTCACCGACTCCGATGGCCGTAAACGTGATGCCGAAGTCGAGCGGGTCAGTTACCGCGAATGCCTGACTCCTGTCCGGGCGCTCTACCTCGACCTGGCTCAGTGGGCCGTCGAGGACCCGGCCCGCTGGGCGCACTGGGTCGCCCCTTGCCCGATCGGAAGGGAGGAGATCGACCGCCGGAAGGCCAAGCGCCACCTGAAGTCCCGCATGGACGCCCGCACGCGAGAACGCCTACCGGTCCTGCCAGTCCTGGTCGAGAGCGTGAACCGGCGCCGGAAGGAAGCCGCCGAACTGTTCGAATCAGCAACCCGGACGGCCCCGGGAGCGACGTTCACCGCGGCCGGTCAAAACCTGATGCGAGTGGCTCCATCCCGAGCGGCTGCCGTGAAGATCTGGGCAGTCGAACCCGACACCGGTCAGCGGCGCGATTTGGGTCGCGAGGAAGAACACGCGTTCTGGGCTTTCGCCGCCGTCGAGACCCTTCGGGCTACCGGGATCCGCGTCGAGGAACTCACCGAACTGTCCCACCACAGTCTGATCCAATACCGGCTGCCCACCACCGGAGAAATCGTTCCCTTGCTGCAGATCGCGCCGTCAAAGACCGATACCGAGCGGCTGCTGGTGGTCAGTCCCGAACTAGCCGACGTCCTCAGCCTGATCATCCGCCGCGTCCAGAACCCGAAGACCGGAGCCATTCCGCTGGTCGAAGCATACGACGACCACGAGCGAGTCTGGAGACCAGCGGCGCCTCTCCTTTTCCAGCGCCGCGTCGTGGGCGAGCACCGCGCGATGAGCGCGGGACTGATCCGCAAACTGCTCACCGCAGCCTTGGAACATTCCGGCCTGGTCAATCCCGTCACGGGAGAACCGCTGCACTTCACACCGCACGACTTTAGAAGGCTGTTCATCACCGAAGCCGTCCTCAGTGGGCTGCCGCCACACATCGCGCAGATCATTGCCGGCCACCGAGACATCAACGTCACCATGGGCTACAAGGCCGTCTACCCCACCGAGGCCATCGACGCCCACCTGGCATTCCTCGCCCGCAGACGGTCGCTACGGCCCAGCGAGGAATACCGCACCCCCACCGAAGAAGAATGGAAAGAGTTCCTCGGGCACTTCGAGAAACGCAAAGTCGCGGCCGGGACCTGCGGACGAGCGTTCGGAACACCTTGCATCCACGAGCACGCCTGCATCCGCTGCCCGATGCTTTGGCCCGACCCTGCCCAGCATGGCCGGCTCCTCGAGATCCGCGACAACCTCCTTGCCCGCATCGCCGAGGCTGAACGGGAAGGATGGATCGGCGAGATCGAAGGCCTGCAAGTCAGTCTCGCAGGAGCCGAAGACAAACTCGCCCAGGCTCAACGGCGCCGGACGGGCCAACCGACTGTCTCTCTCGGGTTGCCCTCCGCCAAGAAAATTTGATCATCACCGACAGCGCCAGCCATCCCTTTCGAGCGAGTTCAGAGAATACGGTTTTGATCCTTTTTATTGCCAGCCAGGTATTGCCGGGGCTCACGAGAAGGGCGGGGTCGAGGGCGAGGTGGGCTGGTTCCGCCGCAACCGCCTTACCCCGATGCCTGTCGTGAAGTCCCTTGAGGAGCTCAACGACCGGATCCGGGACCGCGAGGTCCAGGACGATCAGCGGCGGATTGATGGCAGGATCCGCACCATCGGCCATGACTTCGCCGCCGAGCGTCCGTTCCTGGCGCCGCTGCCGGCCGAAGAGTTCGACCCCGGTCTTGTGCTGAACCCGAGAGTGGACAGGTCCTCAATGATTACGGTGCGGATGGTGAAGTATTCCGTACCGGCACGGTTCATCGGCCGAAGGGTCCGGGTGTCCTTGCGGGCGTCGGAGCTTGTGGTGTTCGACGGCCGTGCGGTGGCGGCCCGGCATCAGAGAATTGTCGCCAAGGGCGGCCAGTCGGTCCAGCTCGACCATTACTTGGAGGTCCTCAAGGCCAAACCCGGCGCTTTGCCTGGTTCCACGGCTTTGGCACGGGCTCGGGCATCAGGTTCTTTCACCAGCGCCCATGAGGCTTTCTGGGCTGCCTCGCGTCGGGTCAACGGCGACGCCGAAGGGACTCGTGAGCTGATCGATGTCCTGCTGCTCCACCGTTCCATGGATGGAGCAGACATCGAAGCAGGAATCACCGCCGCGCTGCGAGTGGGTGCGGTCAGCGCCGATGTCGTCGCGGTCGAAGCCCGCAGACACGCAATGACTTCCGCCGCTGAGGGTGGGCCCAGGTCAAACCGTCATCGCGGTGACCACGCTCAAGCGGAAGTGCAACGCGTTGTCAGCCTGACGCAGCGTCGACTCATGGACCCGGCGGCCGTCATCGCGGGGCTGCCTTCTGATAGCCGGCCCCTGCCCTCAGTCCGCGCCTATGACGAGCTGCTGGCCAAGCGCGCCGAACACCCTGCGGAAACCGCTTCGAAGGAGAACATCTCATGAGCCCCACAACCCCTGCTACAAACGTCACTCCGGTCCTGCGCCGACGACGCGGTCTGACCGAACAGGCCGCGGTCGCAGCCGTGGACCAAGCCTGCCGCCGCCTGCGCCTGCCAACCATCCGTGGGGTCCTAGACGAAGCACTAAGCGTCGCCGGGAAAGAACAACTGTCCTACCAGGGGTTCCTGGCCGAGCTGCTGCTGGCCGAATGCGACGATAGGGACCGGCGCTCCTCGATCCGCCGCGTCAAAGCTGCAAACTTTCCTCGGGATAAGTGGCTCGGGGATTTCGATTTCGACGCGAACACGAACATCAACCCAGCGACCATCCACACGCTGGCCACCGGGGACTGGATCCGCAAAGGCGCGCCCCTGTGCCTCATCGGAGACTCGGGGACCGGCAAATCCCACCTACTCATCGGTCTCGGCACAGCCGCCGCCGAGAAGGGCTACCGAGTCAAATACACCCTCGCCACCCGGCTTGTGAACGAACTCGTCGAAGCTGCCGATGAGAAAATGCTGGCCAAAACAATCGCCCGCTACGGCCGCGTCGACCTACTGTGCATCGACGAGCTGGGCTATATGCAACTGGACCGCCGAGGCGCCGAGCTCCTCTTCCAAGTCCTCACCGAACGGGAAGAAAAGAACTCCATTGCCATCGCCTCCAACGAATCCTTTTCCGGCTGGACCAAAACCTTTAGTGACCCGCGCCTTTGCGCCGCAATCGTTGACCGCCTCACCTTCAACGGCACCATCATCGAAACCGGCACAGACTCCTACCGCCTCGCCCACACCATCGCCCAACAAACCTCGTAGCCCTCTCAGTGACACCGATTCAGCGTCCCAAAGGAGACGCCTCACGCGGCATAAGTCGCTAGGTCTAGTCCACGGCTTCCCTCGGGAACCTGGAGAGGACGTCAGAGTTGTTGCTGAGGTCTGATTAGGTACGAGGGCCTTGGGACTCCTTTCCTGTTAGGAATGCCTCGATTTTGTCGAGCGTTTTGGTCTGACCCGCAATCTCAAGGGGTCCATCATCAGTGTTCATCGGCAGAACGATAGCGTTGGACTCCAATCGGTTGAATTTGTCCCATTTCGTAGCGGGATAGCGGGATCCGGTCGTCGCGATAACGCGAAAATCGAAGGGCTCACCTCGCGCTGTGCGTGTCCGACCCACGACCGGCTGGAAGGTGAACACTCCCTGGCCTGGCGTTACGAGTCCGATATTCCACTTCCTATAGCGGTCTCCCTCGGGCGCATCGGGTCGACGGATGTAACACTCAATCTGGCCACGCTGGGCCAGCCGCTGCGATGACCGGCGCCGCTGACGCACTAGGACAATGAGCATCAGACTGACGGCACCTACGAAGATGAGAGTACCTATTGCCGCAAGGTCTGCAGGTTGGCCAGAGAGGAGCTCATAGAGAAAATAGGCCCCACCCCCGCCGACAAGCAAAAGAACCAAATACAGACGCCTGCGCTTCTCAGTCATGTCTGACTCTAAACGCCGGAGAAGCCATCCGAACAGCCAGTCCTAGGACTAACGCCCGACAGTCGCGGCGATACTATGCCGTGAGTCGTGCACTCCGTAGGCCCCATTTCTCGGTGAGCCGTCCATGAAGGGGCGCAAACGGGCTCTTCACGGTTCGTGGTGAATGTTCTGCCGTGAAGGATGTTCATGCCGCTGTTCTGGCGGCACTGCGCAACAGGATACGCGTTTTGTAGTTGCGTGCGTTGGTGAATCCCCGGCCGGTCCTCTTTATGTGCTTGATCGCGGTGTTGTTGGCTTCCACTTTCGCGGTTGTCGCACCGGTGACGATGAGCACTTCGATCTCTTTCCACCAGCGGCAGACCGTCCGCCAGAGCCGGTTGGTTTCGGGCTGCGCGGCTTTGACAACCAGTGTCTGAAGCTGGTCTTTCGCGGCGGCCGCGTGGGCGAGGGACCCGGTGGTCAGCAGGGCGCGGAGCTGTTCCTTGACCAGCCACGCGGCCTGCAACTTCCCGGTGGCGTCGTCGGTGTCGAACACGGTGCTGAGCCTGTTCCGTGCCCGGTCCGAGAGTGTGTCCCCGGCCCGCAGGAGCAGTCGCCGATTTGCCCATACCGGGTCGATGGCGCGTCCCCGCCGGCCATGAACCTGCTGCGTGAGGCGCTGCCGGACTTCGGTGAGCATGTCGTTGCCAAGCTTGACCAGGTGAAATGCATCGACTGAGACAGCGGTGCGTGGCAGCCACATCCGCAGGGCTTTGCGGAAAGCGGCGGATGGGTCGATGGCAACGACCTGCACGCCCAGGCGCCATTCGAGCGGACGGGCGAAAAGCCAGTCCCCGACGCCCTCACTGTCGCGGCCGTCAACGATCCCTAGGACTTGTCCGGTGTCAAGATCGACGATGGTGGTCATCCATGGTTCGTAGCGTTTCCAGGCCTTGGTGGCCGGGTCGCGGAAGAACCGCACGGACCGGTAGCGATGTTCATCGATGCCGAGCATCCGCGGTGCAAGGGCGTCGACATCGGGCAGCGTCAGCGCCGCAGAGTCCAGGGCCCGCTGCACGAGCCACCATGAGACTCCGAAAGAAGCGGCGGCCTCGGCGGCTGCCCTGCCGGATCCGATGACGGCGGCAACCAGGGCCTCACGGAGCCGATGGGTGGACCGTGCCCGGCGCGGGACCTGGGTTGTTTCCTCGGTGAATGTCTGGCGCGGGCACAGGTACTCATCGCAGAAGAATCTCCGCTTGGCCCAGACCACTTCGACCGGCCCGGCGACGGGGATGTCACGCAGGCGTTGTGGCCGGCGGGAATGAACGCGGGTGCTGATGACGCCGCAGGATGGGCAGCCGGCCTCGGCGGTGGCCACGACTTGGATCCGGCGCTGCCCGAAAGCGAGGATCTCAGTATCGGTGACGCGGTAGTCGGGCAGGTTGAAAATTGCGGTGGCAGCATCGGGGCGCGGCGAAGTAGGCTCGATCAAGGCTCGTAGCTCCTGACTTGATGAATGCGTAGAGAACATCCATCACAGCAGGGCTACGAGCCCTTCAGCTTTCAAGACACGAACCTGTTTCACCATCAACCACGAAGAGCCCGCAAACGGCACCCGGCACGCAAACGGGAACGGCTGAACTTACCGAAGCATGTCAGAACCTTGATTGTGGGGCTGGGCATCGTCGTTGGGGGATCTGATCGTGGGTCCGGGGTGGCCCTGAATCAGGCCGTCGTCGTGTCCTGAATGACGTTGACATATTCAGCGGGCTTGTCATCTTCGCCACCCCCGGTTATTTATCCGCTTGTCACGAAATCGGCTTCATAGTGGAGTAACTTAAGGAACATGTTGACCGGATTCAAGAATTTCATCCTGAAGGGCAACGTCGTAGACCTTGCCGTCGCCGTCGTGATTGGTGCCGCTTTCGGCGCCGTGGTCACGGCCCTAGTCCAAAGTGTTCTCATGCCGTTCATTGCGGCTCTGGTCGGATCGCCGAATTTCGACAGTTTCGCCGTCGTGACCCTGAATGGCAACGACATCAAATTCGGTGTCCTGCTCACGGCCATCGTCAATTTCCTGCTCGTGGCTGCAGCCATCTACTTCGTCATTGTTGTCCCGATGAACCACATGATCGAACGCCGCAACCGGCGCTTGGGCATCAACCCTGATGTCAAGGAAGAAGCAGCGGAGGATCCGCAGATTGCTTTGCTCACGGAAATCCGTGACTCCCTGCAGCAGGACCGCCGCCAGTAGCCAACGAGGAAAGGCCGGCCACCAGAAACTGGCCGTTCTTTCGGGGTAAAGCAAATTGAATGTCCGACGCCCCAGCGCCGTCCGAACAGATCGATGCAGATGCTCAGTGTCTGTGCACATTGATTGCCGGATATGGATGTACTGGTGAGGACATTGCGATAGCGTATCCGGCAGGGGCGCAGGGAAATATCCCGGCGTCCGTGCATACCCCATTCCTGCTTGGCAGGATCCGCGGCGGGTGTGCTGTTGTTCCGTATCGATGAAAGGACATGTACATGGCTGTTTCTATTGAATTGGGCAAGGCACTCGACAAGGCCTACGAGAACTCGACCCTCGACGAAGTTCTGGCCGCACCGCCCTCGGCCCTTGCCGGGCTGACGGAAAAGCACGATGAACTGCTCGCCGGCATGGGTGTCAAGACCATCCGCGACTTGGGGAGCAACAAGTTCTTCGCCACAGCCGGTGTGCTCGTGGCACTGGCGGGCAAAGTCGGATAACCCGCCGTTTCCGCCCACCGACGCGCCATGAGAAGGTCCGACCGGCCCGAGCCGGTCGGACCTTTTCGTTTCCTTGATTGCCGGGACTCGTCCGAATCTCATTGGCTCTGTTCTGCCAGTCTGGGGCAGAACAACATTGGCCGCCCTGGGCGGCGCTGGCCCCCCAGTCCTCGGGCAGCGGAGCCAGCGCGGGAATCGGCACGACTAGATTGCCGTGAGGCCTGCCCCCAAAACTTTGGTTGCCCGGGCCTCTTCCCTTCGTCAGACTAACCGGGCCCGCGCCGGCAGACAACAGAGGACCGCCGTCGACACGGGTTTCATCACGGCGCACGGGCGGTCACAGATTCCGCACAACGTCGCCAGCCTCACCGCTTCGGGACGCAGCAATTGTGTCGAGAACTGCAACGAAACGAGCCATCATCGGATCGTTGTGAGCCAGCTATCTTGATTTATTTTCGTCTTCTCCCCTCGATGACGTTAGTCAGCCGCCACTGGCAGGAGAGCAGATTCCGGCGCAGCATGACGCTGCGGCGTGCGAAACTGCAGCCGGACCTTTACCGGCTCTTCGCGGTTCGTGGGGAAATGGATCCCTGGAATGAGCGTCATGCCGCCGTCCTGACGGCACTTCTCAAGAGAATAACCGATTTGTAGTTGGCGGCGTTGCGGTACCCGCGGGCGGTTCGTTTGATGTTCTTGATTGCGGTGTTGTTCGCCTCGACCTTGCCTGTCGTGGCGCCGGTAATGATCAGCACCTCGATCTCCTTCCACCACCGGCAGACTGTACGGTACAGCCTGTTCGTCTCCGGCCGTGCGGCTTCCTTGACCAGCTCCTCGAGTACCTGCTTGGCCGCCGCGGCGTCCTCCAGGGAGCCGGTGCGCAACAGGGCGCGGAGTTGTTCCTTGACCTTCCAGACGGCCTGGAGGGTGCCGGTTGGATCGTCCAGGGCGAACACTTCCTCGAGTCGGAGGGCGGCCCTACACGTGAGGGTGTCACCGCCGCGCAGCAGGAGCATGCGGTGGGCCCAGGCCTTGTCGATGGCCCTGCCGCGGCGGCCCTTGACCTGTTGGGAGAGGTTCTGCCTGGTCTCAGTCATTGCCTGGTTGGCCAGCGAGATCAGGTGGAAGTGATCGACGGCGACAGCAGTGCGGGGAAGCCACATCCGTAAGGCTTTGCGGAACGCCGCGGAGGGGTCGATTGCGACGACCTGCACGGCCAGCCGCCACTGCAGGGGCCGGGCGAACAGCCAGTCCCCGACGCCCTTGTGGTCTCGGCCGTCGACCACGCCGAGGACTTGGCCGGTCTCCAGATCCACGATGGTTGTCATCCACGGCTCGAACCGTGTCCACGCCTTCGTGGTCGGGTCCTGGAAGTAGCGCACGGACCGGAACCGGTGTTCATCAATGCCCAGCATCCGCGGACTGAGCTTGTCCACGTCGGGCAGCCGCAGCAGGCAGGCCTCGGTCACCGCAGCCCGGACCATCCACCAGGACACGGCGAAGCCGGCAGCTGTCTCCGAGAAAGCCCTGCCGGAGCGAATGACCGCGTCCACGAGCTGGTCCCGCAGCCGGCTCGTCGACCGGGCACGGCGCGGCACTTGCGGCGTGGATTCGAAGAACGAGAGCCGGTCGCACGCTGACTCTTCGCAGTACCAGCGGTACTTGGACCAGAGCACGTCCACCGGCCCGGCGACGGGAATATCGCGGAGCCGTTGAAGGCGGCGTTCCTTCCGCCGGGAGGCAATGACCCCACAGCTCGGGCAGCCCGGTAGCGCGTCAGTTTCGACGATGACCTGACGGCGGCCAGCGGACATGGTCGTGGAGATGACACGGTAGTCGGGCAGGTTGAAGAGGATGGTGGCAGCATCGGCTGCGACCCCGGTAGGCTCGTTCAAGGCTCGTGGTCCTGTTCCAGGTTGAATGCTTAGACACACTCATCCCAACAGGGCCACGGGCCCCTTTGTCTTCAACGACACGAACTCAATTCCCCATCAACCGCGAAGAGCCCCTTTACCTGGAATTTGCAGTCTTCGATACCCGCGAGCTCGTCGCCCGGCCGGACGCCAAGTGTCTCGTTGATTCCGATCCCGATTCCGACCAGGTTCCCGCGACCATCGAGTCACTCATCAGCTGGGGTTGCCGGGTCAGGCCGGTCCTGATTCGGACCGTCTCAGTGGTCCTGGATCGGGTTGACATACTCAATTGGCATGTTCTACGGAGACGTTCTCACTCACACCATCCCGGGAGCCCACTGGGAAGTTGTCGAAGAGGGCTCACCAATAGTCCGCATAAGCAGGAACACAAGTGTTTCGGTTATTCAGGTGGCTCAACGACGGCTTGATGCGGGGCTGCCGACCCTGGCGATGAATTACGATCACGCACTCGATCACATTGGCCGCGACGAACCTCAAGGGACGTGAGGTTACCAGGTCTGTGAGGATCAGTGCGTCCCTGCCAGCCGAGGACCGGCCTCCACGAGTCCTGTGAAAGATCCTTGTCGAACACGGAAGGGCCGTTGGCCGCACCAAGGAAACCCGGACGCTCAGTTTGGTGTGTGATCCGAAGGGACTGCAGATCTTTCAGGATCCTCTGCCGATGGCTCTAATGTGGCTGCATCGTGGGCAGCTTCGGAACGCCTGCGCCTTCTGCCGACCAGGATCAGCGCGGCGGCCCCTACGAGGATGGCTGCCGCCACGGTGCCGACGATGACGGGAAGGTCGGACATGATGCCGTTCCCCGTGGTGTCTGCCTGAGCCGAGGGTTCTGTTGCTTTTGCCTCAGCCTCAGCAGCTTGGGCCTTGACAGCCGCCAGCGCGGGGATGCCCAGGTCCTGGGCTGGGAAGACCGTCACGGACATATCGGCGGTGTTGGTGACCAGGACGGACCCGTTGGGAGCGACGGCGAGATGCCCGGGGTTCCGGGCCGTCGGCTGGCTGCGGCGGACACTCGTTTCACCTGGTGCGATGACGTTGAGGCTGCTGGCCTCGGAAAGAACATAGACAGCGCTGTCCGGGCCGACAGCGATTTCCTTTGGCCCGCCCGGAACCGGCACCCGGTAGGACACAACTGACTCTCCCGGCTTGATCACCGCGACGTCGTTTGAGGTGATGTTGGTGACGTAGACCGCGCCATCCGGGCCTACTGCAATCCCGTGGGGAGCGCCAGCGCTGTCAGGTGTCTTCCTGACGTCAATGGTGCGGGAAACCGTGCCGGCGGTCGGGGCGATGACCGAGACGGTCCCGCCGTCCTGGTTGGTCACGTAGGCGGTGCCGTCCTGGGCTACGGCTACTTCCCTGGGAGTCGGGCCGACGGTAACCTCTTGAGCCGGCGCGTCGGCTCCTGGCGGGATGATTGACACCGTCCCCAGTTCTGGGTTGGGAACAAAAACAGTGCCGTCGGCAGCGGCGGATATGAGGTGGGCGCTGAAACTGAGGGGAATTGTGCGCGCCACGGCTGAGGCGCCCTTCGGTATTACCGTCAGCTCTTCGTGTGGTCGGTCCCCGAAGGTGGGCCCCTCGACAAACAGGGTGCCATCCGCAGACAATGCCATTCCCTTCGGGTTGACACCTGTCATGAGCGTCTTGGTTGGCGTGCTCGCGCCCTTGGGAAGAACGTGAACTCCTCCGGTATCGCCAATGTAAGCAGTGCCCTCGGTGTCGACGACAACGCCGAGAGGGAATTGGTCAACATAAACCAAATCCCCTGATGCCATCGACGGGGCAGCACCAATCATCAAGATGCTGCCAGCGACAGCCACAGCTATACCCGCGGTGAACCGCATGCACCTACCCCCAAACCTTGCAAGACGAAGACCTTCGAAGAGCATACTGCCGTCGGTCTATCCCCGAAGGCGAAAGATCGCCTTGTCAGTTGGTCCATTCGGCAGACGCGGGATAAGCGGCGACCTTTTTCATCCGCATGACGGTAACGCATCGGGAGATGATGAGCGCGTTCAGGCCGAGCGCGCTGATCTCGACCCCAGAGGACGCTTCCTCCCGGCAAGGCCAGCAGGGCTCCGTTACCGCAGAGGGGAAGCCCTCCATCCTGATCCTGTAGATGAGGCTTTGAGCCAGATGCACAGCGGTTCCGGAGGTCGAGCCCCCTGATATGGATCCGCACAGCACAGTCCGCGCGTTGTGAACACCTCGAATACCTGTTCCCGGTGCGGCTTCCAGCCGATCACGCGAAGCTGACTGCCGCGTGTAGACTCCGGACCACGGGCCGTCGACCATCAGGTGGCGGGAGACGCACCACTACAAAAAGGCACACGCATTTGAGGATCGGCTTGCGGCCCCTGACACTTGCTGTCCAAGTGTTGCAATCTCTCGGTTCCCGGCGAAGACCATCGAAACCGCTGGAGTGCCTTCCATGACATGGGGGATGCAATAGGCACTCGTGCCCGCCGTCCATGGACGTTCGCGGCGTATGCGTCATGGTCGTCTCGATGGGCCTGCTGCTCTACGGCATGACCCAGGTGCCGCCGGACCTGCTGCTGCCCGGGCTACAGCTATGTATGCATAGCGCTGAGACAGGCCAATAGAAGGCGGCCAAGAGTTTGGCCGCCACGACCCGGCCCGGCGGGCGACGGCAGGTGCCCCCGCTGCAGCCGGCATGTATAGAGGCCGACGGTGAGACCGGCTACCGCAGCGCCCGCATGCCGAGAGGCCGACGACGAGAAGCGCCCTTAGATGCTGGCCGCTTGACGGTCGGCGGAGACCCTCGTGAGGAAGTCCTCGACTACCGCCGCGAACTCGTCAGGCCGTTCGATCTGCGGCATGTGCCCGGTCTTGGCGAAGACGTGCGACTCGGCGCGGGGCAGCGCCGCGGCGGCCGCTTCAAGGTGGCTGAACGGCAGGATGTGGTCGTGGTCGCCCCACACCACCAGCGCCGGAACGTCTGACTTGGCGAGCGCGCCGATCAGAGCGGTGCGCCACTCAGCCCGGACACCGGAAATCGTTCCCAGGTCGCGGGCGACGTCGACCAGCGTCCGGCGGTGCGCCTCCCGCTGCGACAGGGCGAGCGCGTGGCCGATGCGGTCGTCCGTGACCAGCGTTTTGTCGTAGAAGAGCGACTGTACCGTCCGGCGTGATGCTTTCTCGTCGGGCCGCAGGAGCAGGGCCGCGAGCGGGCGGACCGCAAGGAGGCGAAGGACCAGTGCCACTTCCTGGCCGAATCCGGCGCTGTTGGCCAGCACGAGCGCGGAGACGCGGTCCGGATGGTCGGCGGCCAGCTTCATGGCCACGGCACCGCCGAGCGAGTTGCCCATCACGGGCAGCGGCCCGGTAACCCCGACGGCGTCCAGGAAGGCCGGCAGGATCCCGGCCAGCTTTGCGAGCGTGGTCGTGCCGGGGAGCCGTTCGGAGTACGCGAAGCCTGGCAGGTCGACGCTGTAGACCGTGTGGCGGTCCGAGAGCCGATCGTGCTGTTCGTTCCAGTCCTCGAGGCTCTGGCCGATGCCGTGCAGCAGCAGGACCGGATCCCCACTGCCGGTCTTCCGGTAGCGCAGCCGTGTCCCCGCGACGGTGACATGGCCCGTCCCCGGCAGCGCGAGGGGATCCCGGGCCGGGGCCGCGGGTTGCCGGGCGGTTTTCCGCACCGGCTGCCCCCGCCGGCCGAACCGGACGTGGTCGGTCAGCCGGCCGGACCGGAGCAGGGCGAAGTCGCGGAAGTAGTTCTGGTGCAGCCGCCACGGCGAGCCTGCGCCCTGCCGGGGCAACTGGTCGGCGCCGCGGAAAATGTAGCCGGCCTTCAGGTCGATCAGCGAGGACAGCGAGCCGTTGGCGACGTCGGCGGGTGCCGCGGGTACCAGCCACTGAAGGTTCCGGCGGTCCAGATGCTTGATCAGCCTGCAGATGTACCCGGCGACCAGGTCCGCCTTCAGGGTCCAGGACGCGTTGGTGTAGCCGATGGTGAGGGCGAAATTCGGGACCCCCTCCAGCATCATGCCCTTGTAGGTTAGAGTCCTGCCAACGTCCACAGGCTCGCCGTCGACGGAGAGCTTCATGCCGCCGATCACCAGCAGGTTCAGTCCCGTGGCCGTGACAATGACGTCGGCGGGCAGCGATGTGCCGGAGGCCAGGTCAATCCCGTCCGGGGTGATCCGGGAGATCGTGTCGGTCACGATCTCGGCAGTGCCGGCACTGATGGCCCGGTACAGGTCCCCGTTGGGGATCGCGCAGACCCGCTGGTCCCACGGCTGGTACGACGGGGCCAGGTGCGTGTCCACCGGGAAGCCCGCCGGCAGTTTGGCTACTGCCGACTTGCGCAGGATCGCCTTCATCGTCTCGGGCCGCCGTCGGCTGAGCTGGTAGGTGAACATGGAGAAGAGAATGTTCTTGGAGCGTACGACGTCGTATGCCAGTTGCGCGGGCAGCTTGCCCCGGAGGCGGTCGGCCAGGTGGTCCCGCGCGGGCACGGGGGCGATGTAGGTGGGGGAGCGCTGCAGCATCGTTACCTTGGCCGCCGACTTTGCCATGGACGGCACCAGCGTCACGGCCGTGGCGCCGCTGCCGATGACCACCACCTGCTTTCCCTCATAGTCGAGGTCGGCCGGCCAGTGCTGCGGGTGGACGATCGTTCCGGCAAAGGTGTCGGCCCCGTTGATGGCCGGGGTGAAGGCCTCGTCATAGCGGTAGTAGCCGGAACAGACGGACAGGAACGAGCAGGTGAAGGTGAGTGGCTCGGGGGAGGAGTCGGTGTCGCCGGACCGGAACTCGCCCCCGGACGTGTGGACCGCCGTCACGGTCCACAGTGCGGTTTCGCTTGACCATGAGGCGGAAATGACCCTGGTGTTCAGCCGGATCCGCGGCGCCAGGCCCTCGTCGGCGACCGTTGCCTCGATGTACTCGCGGATGGACTCGCCGTCCGCGATCGCGTTGGCGCCGGCCCAGGGCCGGAAGGAGTAGCCGAGCGTGTACATGTCGCTGTCGGACCGGATCCCGGGGTACCGGAACAGGTCCCAGGTACCCCCGACGGCGTTCCTCGACTCCACTACGGTGAAGGTTTTTCCGGGTACCTCGCGCTTCAGCCGGCTGGCGAAACCCACACCGCTCAGCCCGGCGCCGACAATCAACACATCTACGTGCTCGCTCATGCCGCCAAGCTATCGACTTAATGTTGAGATAGTCAACACCGTGTTGAGAACCGGGGCTAGGATGGGCGCATGGCTCAAAGAGGAAGACGCAGCGCGAGGGTTTCGGGCGATGAGCGCCAGGACGCAATCCTGGTCACCGCCGAGGCCCTCCTGGCAAACCGTGCCTTTGACGAGGTCTCCATCGAGGATCTGGCCCGGGGTGCCGGCATTTCGCGCCCCACTTTTTACTTCTACTTCCCCTCGAAAGATGCCGTGCTGCTGGCCCTGCTGGACCGGGTTATCAACGAGGTCGAGCACCGGGTGGGGCACCTGCCGCGCGATTTCGAGAGCGACCCCGCGGGTGCGTGGACCCGTTCCATCGGAATGTTCGTTGAGGTGTTTGTCTCGCACCGCGGTGTGTCGACCGCCGCCATCGGGGCGCGCACCCGAAACGACGAGGTGCGCGGGCTGTGGTCCAGGTCGATGCAGTCCTGGGTCGACTTCTCAAGCGACGTTATCCGTGCCGAGCAGGCCCGCGGGGCCGCGCCGGCGGGCACCGACGCGCACGACCTCGCGGTGAGCCTGAACCTGATGAACGAACGGGTCATTACTGCTGCCCTCAACCGGGAGAGTCCTGCCATCGCGGAGACCGCCGCCCTGGACATCCTGTCAACCATCTGGATCCGCAGTATCTACGGGTCCGACAACCCCGGCGGCCGCTAAGGCCGGCGCCGAAAGGAAACCATAATGCCCTCCATCAAGACGCTCACCGTGCTCGGCACAGGGGTGCTCGGCTCCCAGATCGCCTTCCAGGCCGCATTCCACGGTTTCGCAGTCACCGCCTACGACGTCGATGAGGACGCACTTGCCAAGGCGCGGGACCGTTTCGCCCGCCTCGCCGGCATCTACCGGGCACAGATTGCCGGCGCCTCCGAGGGCAAGACCGAAGCAGCCCTGGCAAACCTCCGCCTCACCGCAGACCTGGGGGACGCCGTCGTCGACGCGGACCTCGTGATCGAAGCCGTTCCCGAACTGCTGGAACTCAAACGCGACGTCTACCGCAAGCTCGCGGAACTGGCGCCGGCCAAGGCCATCTTCGCGACCAACTCATCCACCCTGCTGCCCAGTGACCTGAAAGACTTCACCGGACGCCCGGACCGCTTCCTCGCGCTCCATTACGCCAACAACATCTGGGCGCAGAACATCGCCGAGGTCATGGGCACCGCGGAGACGGACCCGGCGGTGTACGCCGCTGTCGTCGACTTTGCCCGGAACAGCGGACTGGAACCGATCGAGATCAAGAAGGAGAAGGCCGGCTACGTCCTGAACTCGCTGCTGGTTCCGCTGCTGAACGCGGCCGCCGGACTGCTGCTGCAGGGCGTGGCCGACCCGCGCACCATTGACAAGACCTGGCGCATCGCCACGGGCGCCCCGAGCGGACCGTTCCAGATCTACGACGTCGTCGGCCTCACCACGGCGTACAACATCGCCTCGGCCTCGCCGGATGCCGGTTCCCAGGCATTCGCCCAGTACCTGAAGGAGCACTACATCGACCAGGGCAAGCTGGGGGTCGCCTCGGGGGAGGGCTTCTACAAGTACTGAGTCGAGGACCTTTAGTGCTGCTGCAGTTCTTCCCGTTCCAGGTCTTGGACCGACCGCGAGGGCGGGCAGAACTCATTGCCCTCCGGCTGCAGGCAGCAAGTGGTTGTCCGGCAAAGGATGGGCTTATGCCTCCCTCGACGGTCACGTTGTGGCCGCACAAATGGATCACCTTGTCAGGTACTCGGTCCACTGACCAGGACTTCGTGAGTTGGTAGCCTGTGGCACATGCCCATCAAACTTGAGAACGTCGGAATCGCGGTTCGTGACCTGGAAGAGGCCATCGCGTTCTTCACTGACCTCGGGCTTACGGTCCTGGGCCGTGACACCGTCAGCGGGGAGTGGGCCGACACCGCCGTGGGCCTTGACGGCAACCACGCAAAAATCGCAGTGCTCCAGACCCCGGACGGCAGAGGCCAGCTTGAGCTCTTCGAGTACATCCATCCTGCCGCCATCGACACACACCCCACACTGCCGAACGAAATCGGAATGCACCGCGTTGCCTTCTCGGTCGACGACATTGACGCCGCGCTGGAGATCGCCGCGAAGCATGGATGCCACCCGCTGCGGGGCGTCGCAACCTACGGAGACATTTACAAGCTGACTTACGTCCGTGGTCCCAGCGGCATCATTGTGATGTTCGCCCAGGAACTCAAGAAGTCCACCGGAAACTGAGCACCTCGCCCCCGTGCGGGTGAGAGGGCCTACGCCCTGCTGCCATATACTCCGAAGATGCCCATCACGCACGCACCCACCCACGCAAAACCGTCCGGTCCCCAGCCAGGCGGAGGCCACCTGTGAGCGGCGGGCTCGTCGCCCTGCTGGACGACGTCGCCGCCCTGGCCCGCATCGCGGCAGCCTCGGTAGACGATGTGGCAGCCGGTGCCGCCAAGGCTGGTACCAAGGCCGCCGGCGTCGTAATTGACGACGCCGCCGTCACCCCGCAGTACGTGTCCGGGGCGGACCCGTCGCGCGAGCTGCCCATGATCAAGAAGATCTTCTGGGGCTCCATCCGGAACAAACTCCTGATCATTCTCCCGGCGCTCCTGCTGATCAGCGCCTTCATCCCTTGGATCATCCCGTTCATCCTGATGCTGGGCGGCACGTACCTCTGCTATGAGGGCGCGGAGAAGGTCTGGCACAAGCTGCGCGGCGGCCACCATGAGGCCGAGGAAGCGCCGGCTGTGGAACGCGGGCATGACGCGGAGGCCACTGTCGTCAAGGGCGCTATCACCACCGACTTCATCCTGTCCTGCGAAATCATGGTCATCTCCATGAACGAGGTGGCGACGGAATCCATTTGGGTCCGGGCTTTCATTCTGGTCCTGGTGGCGATTGCCATCACAGTGCTTGTGTACGGCGCCGTCGGGCTGATCGTGAAGATGGACGATATTGGAGTCCATCTTGCCGCCAAGGATTCTGCGCGCGCCAAGCGCTTTGGCCACCTCCTGGTAAGGGGCATGCCGGCCGTACTGGCTGCGATTACCTTCGTGGGAACGATCGCGATGCTCTGGGTAGGCGGCCACATTATGGTGCAGGGGGCACACGACCTTGGCTGGCACGCGCCCTATGACTTGATCCACGCACTCGAGCACCCGGTGGCGGGCGTTGCCGTTGTTGGCGGCTTCCTGGCCTGGCTCGTGGACACCCTGTGCTCAGCGGTGATCGGGCTCGCCTGGGGCCTGGTGGTCATGGCTGTCATTGGCCCGCTGCTGAAAGTGCTGCCCTTCGGCAAGGCGAAGGATCACGGGCACGGCGCGGCAGGAGAAACGCCCGACGGCGGTGGTCCCGCGGGCCATTAGTCTTCCGTTCCATCGCGGGCCGGGCCAGCGGGCCGGGAAGCGCGGTGCTTAGAACGCGTACCGGATCCGGCAGTACGGTGCGATCCTGCCAATCAGCGCAGTCAGTTGCTGGACGTAGCCTGCCTTGGCGCGCGCCCGGTACCGGACATTGCTGAAACCATTCGAGGAGACTTTGGCCTCCTGGAGGTCAGGGCGCCACAGGACGTTTTCGGCCTGCGGGTGCCAGCCCAGGTTGACCTCGTGCAGTTGCTCATTGTGGGTCAGGAAAATGACCTCGGCGGCCAGCTGCGCCTTGGCTGCAGGGGTCAGGGCGGCGTCCAACTGGCGCAGCAGCTCCTCCCAGTCGGCCAGCCACGTGTCGGTAATGATCACGGGGGAGAAGTTCACATGTACCTCGTACCCGGCGTCGACGAAATCGTTAATGGCGGCCAGCCGCTCGGCCACCGGGGACGTCCGCACATCGACTGACTTCGCCAGGTCCGCCGGCATCAGCGAGAAGCGGACCCTGGTGTGGCCCCCGTGGTTCCAGCCGAGCATGTGCCGGTTGACGAACTTTGTGGCGAAGGACAGCTTGGCATTGGGCAGTTCCCGGAACAGCGTGACAAGGTCCTCCACGTTGTCGCTGATCAGCGCGTCCACCGAGCAGTCGCTGTTTTCGCCAATGTCATAGACCCAGAGCTCGGGGTCGCACTGGTTAGGCTCCAGCTTGAGTCCCTGGCGCGTGGCGTGCCGTTCCAGCGTCCCGGCGATCTGGTCGATATTGGCGAAAACGGTGACCGGGTTGCTGTAGCCCTTGTGCCGCGGAACGTAGCAGTAGGCGCACGCCATGGCACATCCGTTGGCCGTGGAGGGGGCAATGAAGTCCGCTGACCTGCCGTTCGGCTTCACGGTCAGGGACTTCTTGACCCCGAGGACCAGCGCCTCGGTTTTGATCCGGGACCACCGCGGCACGTTGGTTTCGTCGCCGTGGAGGTCGGGAATGTTCCAATGGCTCTCCACGGGAACGACGTCGGCTCCCGGCCACCGTGCCACGATCTCCCGCCCGCGCGGCAGCTCCAAGGCTGCAGGCTGCGCGTAAATGCGGCGGATTTGCAGCAGCCGGTCGAATTCCATGTCCTCATTGTCCTTGACGGACCGGGCCCGAAACGGCAGTTAAGCCGACGGCATCCTTCCCCTGTATGCAGTATGGATGGACCGCCGCCTGCCGGACGGTAGACTGGGATGTGCCGTTCTCCGGCCACTCTGCCCCAGCGTCCCCTGGCACTCCGTGCGCGGACCGTGGCGTTCCCTGTTGTGAAAGGCCTTACCTGCTGTGATTACTGTCCAGGATCTTGAACTGCGCGCCGGTGCCCGGCTCCTGATGGACCAGGTGAGCTTCCGCATCGACAAGGGAGACAAGATCGGCCTTGTCGGCCGGAACGGTGCCGGCAAGACTACGCTGACCCGCGTCCTCGCAGGCGAAGGCCTTCCCGCCGCCGGTAAGGTCACCCGCAGCGGGGAGATCGGCTACCTGCCCCAGGATCCCCGTACCCCGGACATGGAGCAGTTGGCACGGGACCGCATCCTGTCCGCCCGTGGCCTGGACGTCGTCGTCGGTAAGCTTCGGAAGGCCCACGACGAAATGGCCAGCGAGGACGCCGAAGTGCAGCGGAAGGCCATGGGCCGGTATGACCGGCTGGAATCCGAGTTCCTCGCAGCCGGCGGTTACGCAGCGGAAGCCGAAGCTGCGTCGATCTGTTCCAACCTTGCGCTCCCGGACCGGCTGCTGAACCAGCCGCTCAAGACGCTCTCGGGCGGCCAGCGGCGCCGTGTCGAACTGGCCCGCATCCTCTACTCGGACGCCGAGACGATGCTCCTGGACGAACCCACCAACCACCTTGACGCCGATTCCATCGCCTGGCTGCGTGACTTCCTCAAGAACCACCAGGGCGGCCTGATCGTCATCAGCCACGACACGGACCTGCTGGAAGCCACCGTCAACAAGGTGTTCCTGCTGGACGCCAACCGTGCCCAGATCGACTTTTACAACATGGACTGGAAGCGCTACCTCCTTCAGCGGGAGACCGACGAGCGCGCCCGGAAGCGGGAACGCGCCAACGCTGAGAAGAAGGCGCAGGTCCTCATGGACCAGGCCAACAAGATGCGGGCCAAGGCCACCAAGGCCGTTGCCGCGCAGAACATGGCCAAGCGCGCCGAGCGCCTGCTCAGCGGGCTGGAAGCGGTCCGCGAGCAGGACCGGGTGGCAGCGCTGCGGTTCCCGGACCCCGCACCCTGTGGCAAGACCCCGCTCACCGCGGACGGGCTCAGCAAGTCCTACGGCTCGCTGGAGATCTTCACCGACGTCGACCTGGCCATCGACCGCGGTTCCAAAGTGGTCATCCTGGGCCTCAATGGTGCCGGAAAGACCACTCTGCTGCGGATGCTCGCCGGCGTGGACATTCCCGACACCGGCGAAGTCATCCCCGGCCACGGCTTGAAGGTTGGCTACTACGCCCAGGAACACGAAACCCTGGACCACAACCGGACTGTGCTGGAGAACATGCGCTCCGCCGCGCCCGATATGAAGGACGCCGAGGTGCGCGGCATCCTTGGCTCGTTCCTGTTCTCCGGTGACGACGTGGACAAGCCTGCGGGTGTGCTCTCCGGCGGCGAGAAGACCCGCCTGGCTCTCGCCACCATCGTTGCCTCCAGCGCCAACGTGCTGCTCCTCGACGAGCCCACCAACAACCTCGACCCCGCCAGCCGCGCCGAAATCCTGGGCGCCCTGCGCAATTACACCGGCGCCGTTGTCCTGGTCAGCCACGACGAAGGTGCGGTCGAAGCCCTGAACCCGGAACGCGTAGTCATGCTTCCGGACGGCGTCGAGGACCTCTGGAACGAGGACTACCTGGACCTCATCACTCTGGCTTAGCGCACCTGCAGCTCCAGCGCCGCGGTAAGGCTCCGGAGCTGTTGGTAGGTGATGCTGAACATGGAGTTGTGGTCTCCCGCTCCGGCCCACAGCAGCTCGTGGCGCCGCAGGGACTCGTCCAGCAGGGTGCGGATCCCTTTGGGGTGGCCCACCGGGGCTACGCCACCTACCTCCTGGCCCGTATGTTCCAGCACGAAGGCGGGGGAGGCGCGGCGGATCTTCCCTGCGCCCAGCTGCGTTGATACCAGCGCTGTGTCCACGCGCGCGGCGCCGCTGGCCAGGATCAGCAGCGGCTCCCCGCCGAGTTCGAAGACAAGGCTGTTGGTGATGGCTGCAAGGTCACATTCGAGGGCCTCAGCTGCTGCGGCTGCCGTGGGTACTCCCGACGGAAAGGTGCGCACGGTGTCGGCGAGCCCCGCCGCCACCAGAGCGGAGCGCACCAAGGAGACCGGGCCGCCGTCGTACTCCATGCCTCAGTAGCCCTGCGCGTCCAGGAGAGCGTCTTCTTCTTCCTCGGCGGTCGCCTTCTTGCGCTTTCGGGGTGCAGCCGGCCGACGGCGGGGGGCCACCGCAGCATGCATGGCCCCATCGTCAATCAGCTCCTCGTCCTCGGCGTCGATCGCCGCGTTCCGTGCCTGCTGCCGCGCCGCGTAGCCGAACCCGACGAACATGAGAACGCCGAAAGCGAACCACTGCAGGGAGTAGGACAGGTGCGTCCCCTCATCCGTCGACGGCTTGGGGAAGGCAACGGGCATCGCGGCTGCCGGCGGTGTTTCCGAGGCGAGCTGGCCGTACGCGCCCGTCATCAGCGGGTAGCCCAGCTGCGCGGCGTACGTGGGGAGATCGATGGACGCCAGTTGCCCTTCGGGGGCCCCGCGCTGAAGCTCCGGCTCACCATGCTTCAAGCGCACGACGGCGGTCACCTCACCCTGGGGAGGGGCAGGCACCGAATCGGGGCTGCCCGGATTCTTGTTGCCGATGGGCAACCAGCCCCGGTCGATGACGACTGTCTCACCGGTGGTGAGGCGGAAGGGGACCACTACCTCGTAGCCGGGCTGACCGTTGAGAGGCCGGTTGCGCACGATCCGTTCCCCGGCGGCGTCATAGGTTCCCTTGAGCTCGACCTGGGTCCACTCCTTGGCCGGGTCCAGGTGGTTGAACTGGTCCCGTGCCTGCTCGAAAGGGATGGGAGTTGCCGAGTAATTGCTGACCACCCGGTTGATTTCGGCCAGGGTCTCCGCACGGCGGTCCATCTGCCAGCGGCCCAGGAAAACACATGCGGTGGCAAAGATGGCGGCCAGCAGGAGATAGCCCAGCCACTTGCTGGAAAAAAGGAAACGGTACATTCAGATGTCCTGCTCCAGCGATCCGCCGTCGCCGGCGAGGGGGAGGGTTTCCTTCCAGAGCCCGCGCGTCTGCAGGTAGTCCTCCAGCCATGCCCGGTGGTCGGCGCAGGCCAGCCAGGTCTTTCGCCGCTCGGGTGTGTGGATTTTGGGGTTGTTCCAGAGAAGCTGCCAGGACGCCTGCGCCCTGCACGCCTTCCGCGAGCACAGGGCGGTCTCAGAAACGACGTCGGATCCTGCTGCAAAATCGAAAATGCTCATTTGGCCTGCCCCTGCTCTCCGCGCTCCTGGTCATCGTCCTTCACCAGCTCGCCCTGGAGCACGGCGCTTTCCGGTTTTTCGTCGGTGGCCGGGGGAGGCGGGCTTTCGAGCTCGGCCAACGGGGCCGAGTCCAGCAGCAAGTCGCTGGGCGTCTCCGCCTTGTCGCTGCCGTTGGCGATGACCACCGCAATCCACGGCAGGAAAACTGCTCCCGCCACCGCAATGATCTTGAACCACCCGTCCACCACGAAAATCAGGATCAGGCAGACCATGCGGATCCCCATGGCCAGGGCGTACTTGATCATCCGCTGGCGCATATCTTCCGAATGTGCGGCCGCGGCGTCCGTAATGCTGTGGACCTCGGCGTCGCCGGAGAACCGGCCCGGTTCTTCGGGCGCGGAACGTCCCGCATGGTTTTCAAGGGTCACGGTGGATGATCACGCTCCAAAGGCTTCCCTTAATTCTCGCACCATCGGCAGTGCTGCCCAAACCCGCCGCAGGCCTGCCGCTAAGATCGGAGGCAGCCCAAACCACACCCCGCTAGCGCGGCACAGCCTGCCGCAGAATTTCGGAGCATCCCCATGACTGAAACAGCGTCCGCCCCCCGCAGTGTCCTGGTGACCGGCGGCAACCGCGGCATCGGCCTTGCCATCGCGCAGGCGTTCCTCGCCAACGGTGACAAGGTGGCCGTGACCTACCGCAGCGAAACGCAGCTTCCGGAGGGAATCCTCGGCGTCAAGGCGGACGTTACTGATGAAGCCTCGGTGGATGCTGCCTTCAAGGAAGTGGAAGCGGCGCATGGCCCCGTGGAAGTCCTGGTGGCCAACGCCGGCATCACCAAGGACACCCTGCTCCTGCGCATGAGCGAGGACGACTTCACCTCGGTCATCGACACCAACCTGACCGGGGCCTTCCGGGTCATCAAGCGCGCGTCCAAGGGCATGATCCGTCTGCGGAAGGGCCGCGTTGTCCTCATCTCCTCGGTGTCCGGCCTCTACGGCGCACCCGGCCAGATCAACTACTCCGCGTCCAAGGCCGGCCTGGTGGGCATCGCCCGGTCCCTCACCCGCGAGCTCGGTTCCCGCGGCATCACCGCCAACGTGGTGGCGCCCGGCTTCATCAACACCGACATGACGGCAGAACTCCCCGAAGCCACCCAGAAGGACTACCTGTCCAGCATCCCCGCCGGACGCTTTGCCGAGGCCGCGGAGGTGGCCAACGTGGTCCGCTGGATCGCAAGCGACGAAGCCGCCTACATCTCCGGCGCCGTGATCCCGGTGGACGGCGGCCTGGGCATGGGCCACTGACCCTGCCGGTCTCAGCCGCTGACCCTGCCGCCCCCTGACGCTGCGGGAAACTAGCCGCCGGGTCCTTCTTTGTCGAAGTCGGACAAGGGATATCGGCTTCGGCCGCTGGCATGATGGACTGCAGGCCACAACGATTTAGATGTTTCGAACAAAGGAAGCTCGTATGGGACTGCTGGACAACAAAACGGCGATCGTCACAGGATCATCGCGCGGCATTGGCGCTGACGTAGCCAAGATCCTCGCCTCGGAGGGTGCCGCCGTCGTGGTCAACTACCGCCAGAAGGCGCCCCGCGCCAACAAGGTAGTGCAAGGGATCGAGGCCGCCGGCGGCCGTGCCGTCGCCGTGGGTGCCGACCTCACTACCCAGGAAGGCGTGCAGGCCCTCGCCAGCGCCGCCATGGAAAACTTTGGATCGCTGGACATCCTGGTCCTGAACGCCTCCGGCGGCATGGAAACCGGCATGGGCGAGGACTACGCGCTCAAGCTGAACCGCGACGCGCAGATCAACATGCTCAACGCCGCAGTGCCCCTGATGAAGGAAGGCTCCAGGGTGGTCTTCGTGACCAGCCACCAGGCCCACTTCATCAACACGGTCCCCACGATGCCGGCCTACGAGCCGGTGGCCCGCAGCAAGCGCGCCGGCGAGGACGCCCTGCGTGAACTCATCCCCAACCTCGCGGAGAAGGGCATCTCCCTGGTGGTGGTGTCCGGCGACATGATCGAAGGCACCGTCACCGCCACGCTCCTGGACCGTTCCACGCCAGGCGCCATCGAGGCCCGCCGCGCGGAGGCCGGCAAGCTGTACTCCGTCGAAGAGTTTGCGCAGGTTGTGGCAGGGATGGCAACGGCCGACGTCGAGTCCGGCCACACCGAATACGCCGGCGGAGCGGATTACTTCGGCAAGAGCGCCGAGGCTTCCAGCTAAACTCTGGCCCCTTCGCGAGATGGCAGTTCGCGGCAATGCTCATGTCGAGCACTGCCGCGAACTGCCATCTCGCGGTTAAGCGGGGGAGTCAGACGCCGGCGACGTGGCGGACCGCGTCCAGGTACGGCATGTTCAGTGCTGCATCTGCCACGGCGCGGACGGCAGGCTTGGCGTTGAAAGCCACCCCGATCCCGGCGGCACCCAGCATGTCCAGATCGTTGGCGCCATCACCCACGGCGATGGTGTGTTCAAGCGCAATTCCCTCAGCGGCAGCCCACTCCCGCAGATACTTTTCTTTCGCAGCCCTGTCCACCACGGCGCCCAGTACTTTGCCGGTCAGCGCGCCGTCGACAATCTCCAGTTCGTTGGCCTGCCAGTAGTCCAGGCCCAGGTCGGCGGCGATCGGCTCAAGGATCTGGTTGAATCCGCCGGACACCACGGCCACGGTGTGGCCTGCGGCCTTGAACGCGGCCACCAGCTGGTCGGCGCCTTCGCTGAGCTTCACTTCCTGGCGCACGGAATGGACGACGTCGGCCGGCAGCCCAGCGAGTACGGCCACTCGGGCGTGCAGGCTTTGGGCGAAGTCCAGCTCACCCCGCATCGCAGCCTCCGTTACGGCTGCGACCTCCTCCCGCTTCCCCGCGTAGGCGGCCAGGAGTTCGATGACCTCCTGCTGGATCAGGGTGGAGTCCACATCCATGATCAGCAGCTTGCGGGCCGCAGTGCGAAGGGCCGCGGGCACGATGGCAGTGTCAAAGCCGTCCGTTGCGGATTCCGCCACGCCGCGGCGCAGTGCGGCGAGCCCCGCACCGGTCGCGTCAGGAAGGGCCAGTTCAAGGATCTGGACCCGATAACGGTTGTCTCCTGACCCCGTTTCGGCCAGCACCTCGGCGCCGTGCGAATCAAGGACGGAACGCAGCTGCTCCAGCCCGGCAGGGGTCACATTCAGGCCATAGCTGACCGCAGTCACGTTCGAAGTCATGCCAGCAATCTTAGCCAGCGGTCAACGGGTGCCTTGAATTCATTGCGGGCGGCCGATGCAGGGCCGTTAGGCAGCCTTCACACCGGTTATCAGTCATCTTCTTTTTTGTCCTAGTGTCTACTCCTATGAGTGATGTTCTGGAACTGGACTCCGTCAGCGTTGTCCGAGGCAAAAAGACCCTGCTGGACAAGGTTGACTGGCAGGTCAACGAGGGCGAGCGGTGGGTCATTCTCGGCCCCAACGGCGCCGGCAAGACCACCCTTCTCCAGATCGCGGCGGCCCGGCTCCACCCCAGCAGCGGAACGGCCGGCATCCTCGACGAAATCCTGGGCCGCGTTGACGTGTTCGAGCTCCGGCCCCGCATCGGTCTCTCCTCCGCAGCCCTTGCCACCCAGATCCCCGAACACGAGAACGTCTTGAACGTTGTGGTTACCGCTGCCTACGGCGTCACCGGCCGCTGGCGCGAAGGCTACGAGCGCGACGACGAACGGCGCGCCTTCCGGCTGCTGAACGACTGGGGCATGGGGCCGCTGCTCAACAGGACGTTCGCCACCCTGTCAGAGGGCGAGCGCAAGCGCGTCCAGATTGCCCGGGCCCTGATGACGGACCCCGAACTGCTCCTGCTGGATGAGCCGGGCGCCGGACTGGACCTGGGCGGCCGCGAAGAGCTGGTGCACAAGCTCGCTGAACTAGCCCGCGATGAAGCGGCTCCTGCCATGGTCCTGGTCACGCACCACCTCGAGGAAGTCCCGCCGGGGTTCACCCACGCCATGCTGCTGCGTGACGGCGGAGTTGTGGCTGCCGGTCCCATTACCGAGGTCCTGACCGAAGAACACCTCAGCACCACCTTCGGGCTGCCGCTTGCGGTGACCGAGAACGCGGGACGCTACACCGCCACAGCACGCCGCTAGAAGAGGCCTGCGCAACTACCTTGGAATTCTTCAGCAGCATCATTGTGTTCATCGCCGGGCTGTGGGCCGGCACCATCAACGCCGTGGTGGGCTCCGGGACCCTGGTCACCTTCCCAGTGCTCATCGCCTTGGGCGTGGCCCCGGTAACCGCCTCCATGAGCAACGCGATGGGCCTGGTCTTCGGCACGGGCGCCGGGGCCTTCGGGTACCGCCGTGAGCTGGCCGGCCGTGGGCGGCAGGTCATGCGCCTGCTGCCGGCGTCGGTGCTTGGCGGCATCACCGGCGCCTATCTCCTGCTTCACCTGCCCGAAAAGGTCTTCCACTATGTGGCCCCGGTCCTGCTGGTCCTGGCCATGCTGATGGTCGTGTTCCAGCCGCGGCTGCAGGACTGGGTGCGCAAGCGCGAGGCCGATCCGGCGCAGGCCGCCAAAGACAAACGCCACGGGATCCTCCTGCTGGTCCTGGTCTACCTGGCCGGTGTCTACGGCGGCTACTTCGTGGCAGCGCAGGGGATCCTGCTGGTGGGCATCCTTGGCGTGTTCCTCACCGGCACCATCCAGAACGCCAATGCCATGAAGAACTTCCTGGTCCTCGGCGTGAATATGGTCGCCGCCATCTCTTACCTGCTGTTCGCCTTCGACCGTGTCAACTGGCTGGTGGTGCTGCTGATCGCCGTGAGTTCCACCATCGGCGGCCTCATGGGCGCGAAGGTGGGCCGCAAGCTGTCGCCCCGCGTCCTGCGTGCCGTGATCTTCAGCCTGGGCCTCGTGGCCCTCGCCGTCATGATCGCCAACCTGCTGCAATAATCACCCGGTGACTTTCCACTACCTCGAATCCGCCAACGACCCCCGGGTCAGCGACTACACCACGCTCACCGACGTGCACCTGCGCAAGCTCCGCGAACCGGCCGAGGGCATGTACATCGCCGAGTCGTCGCGGGTGCTGCGCCGGGCGCTGGCCGCCGGGCACCAGCCACGGTCGTTCTTCCTCGCCGAGAAGTGGGTGGCGGACCTCGACGACGTCTTCAAGGCCTACCCGGACGTCCCGGTTTTTATCGGCTCGGCAGCCCTGCTGGAGGAAATCACCGGCTTCCACCTGCACCGCGGGGCCATGGCGGCGATGCAGCGCCCTGCCCCGGTGCCGCTGCCGGGGCTCCTGGCCGGGGCCCGCCGCGTGGCCGTGCTGGAGGACATCGTGGACCACACCAATGTGGGGGCCATCTTCCGCTCCGCAGCGGCGCTCGATATCGACGCTGTCCTGGTTTCCCCCCGCTGCGGCGACCCGCTCTACCGCCGCAGCGTCAGGGTGAGCATGGGCACCGTGTTCCAGGTTCCCTGGGCACGGCTGCACAACTGGCCCGGCGACCTCCAGGTGCTGAAGGACCACGGCTTCACCGTCGCGGCGCTGGAGCTGACGCCCGACGCGGAGGACGTCGACGCCGTCGCCTCCCGGAACCTGGACAAGCTCGCCCTGGTGCTCGGCACCGAGGGTGCCGGCATGAGCCCGGAGACCCTCGCCGCCGTCGACCTCGCCGTAAAGATCCCCATGCGCAACGGCGTGGATTCCCTCAACGTGGCAGCCGCTTCCGCCGTGGCTTTTTGGGAGCTTCGCGCGCGGGCCTAGCGTGTGGCGCATTGGTTCGTCAGCCCCACGGGCATCGGCTATGATGGATAGCTGGTTGTCCTGCTTTTTCAGCTACGGCTGATGCAACAAAGCCCAGCCATCCCATTCATACCTGGCAGCTGGCAAAATCCAGCTGCGCGAACAAAGGTCCCATTATGAAGTCTGATACCCACCCGAAGTACGAAGCTGTTGTCTTCAACGACCTGGCCTCCGGCACCAAGTTCCTGACCCGCTCGACCGTGTCTTCCTCCAAGACCATCGAGTGGGAAGACGGGAACACCTACCCGGTCATCGACGTCGAAATCTCTTCCGAGTCCCACCCGTTCTACACGGGCAAGCAGCGCATCATGGACTCTGCAGGCCGCGTCGAGCGCTTCAACGCTCGCTTCAAGGGCTTCGGCGGCAAGAAGTAATTCCTTCGCCCTGGCTTGTATCAGGAAGCCCGCACCGGAAACGGTGCGGGCTTCCTGCGTTAACCGCACACCTGTCTTCTGGGGCAGGATTGGAAGCATGACCCAGTCACCTTTCCCCGCCCCTGAAGCCGCCAGCAACCAGCGCCTGCACGGTGAATATAAGGTGCCCGGCGGCAAGCTGGTGGTGGTGGACCTGACCGTGGCGGACGGCGCCCTTGCGGACGTGTCCGTCAGCGGCGACTTCTTCCTGGAACCGGACGAGGCACTGGCAGACATCAACCGCGCGCTGACCGGGCTCCCCGAGACCACTCCCGCTAAAGACCTCGCCGCGGCCGTCACCGCAGCGCTGCCAACTGGAGCGGTCCTGTTCGGCTTCTCTGCCGATGCGGTGGCCGTCACCGTCCGCCGGGCGCTGGCCAAGGCCACCTCGTGGGGAGACCACGACTGGAACATCATCGCGCCCACCGTGCTTCCCACCGAAATCAATGTCGCCCTGGACGAGGTGCTGACGGAGGCCGTTGGCGCGGGGGAGCGCACTCCCACCCTGCGGTTCTGGGACTGGCAGGAGCCGTCGGTGGTCATCGGCAGCTTCCAGTCCGTGCAGAACGAGGTGGACCCCGAGGGCGTTGCCAAACACGGCATCAACGTGGTCCGGCGGATCAGCGGTGGCGGCGCCATGTTCATGGAGGCCGGCAACTGCATCACCTACTCCCTCTACCTGCCCCAGACCCTGGTGGACGGGCTGAGCTTCGCGGACTCCTACCCCTTCCTGGACGCCTGGGTCATGGCCGCACTGAAGAAGCTTGGCATCAACGCGTTCTACATCCCGTTGAATGACATCGCCACGGACCAGGGCAAGATCGGCGGCGCCGCACAGAAACGGCTGGCAAACGGCGGCATGCTGCACCACGTCACCATGAGCTACGACATCGACGCCGACAAGATGGTGGAGGTCCTCCGGATCGGCAAGGAGAAGCTCTCCGACAAAGGCACCCGCAGCGCCAAGAAGCGCGTGGACCCACTGCGCCGCCAGACCGGCCTGGCCCGGATGGCGATCATCGAGGCGATGATCGAGGTGTTCAGCGAGCGCTACGGGGCAACGCCGTCACAGCTGGCGGGACACGAACTGGCCGCCGCCGAGGAACGGGTGGCCGCCAAGTTCGGGACCGAGGAGTGGCTCCACCGCGTCCCGTAGCCTCATCGGTTGCTCCCCACCGGCTCCCATCCTTCGCAAGCTCAGGCCGGGGCCCTCGCCGGCGTGGGCCCGTTGTCGTTTTGGCGCCTGCAAAACGACACTTAGGGAGCAATCGATGAGTGGTGGGGAACGACGGCGGCCTGCGCGGTGAGTGCGCGCAGCAGGTGGCTGCGCTGCTCGATGATGATCCGGCGCAGGGCATGCGGCGCCTCCAGGTTGGCAGCCAGCCACTCATCGGTCCGCCGTACCACCGGATGCTCTTCGGGATGGGTGCCCGCCGCCAGGTCCTGCGCCGCGGGGTAGAGACCGCGAACAATCCGGCTGGCAATCTCAATGCTGCGTTCATTCCATACGGTCCGAAGGCAATCGAAATACGGCTCCACATAGGGTTCCAGCAGCGCCGGCGGAGCGGTGGTGAAGCCACTGATGGTCGCCGTCAGGAGCTGGTTGGAGAGCTCGGTCCCTTCGACGGCTGCGTGCCAGGCCGCGGCCTTGACGGCAGGGTCCGGCCGGGACGCCATCGCGGTCGCGTGCCCTGCCCGGCCCGAAGCGGTGGTGTCCCGGGCCAGTTCGGCATCCAGTTCTGCTGCGCCGGCCTGTCCGTTGGCAGCGAGCGCATGCCACAGGTGCCAGCGGAGCTCGGCATCCACAGCCAGCCCCTCCACGGGAGCACTGCCATCCAGCAGGCCGCGGAGGCGGGGGAGCAGGCTCCCGTCATGCCGGCTCAGGGTGGCCAGGGTGCGGGCCCAGGCGAGCTGCTGGTCCGAGCCGGGCGTGGCACGGTCCAGTTCGGCAGCGGCCGCGGCCAGGAAGGCGGAGCGCACGCTGGCCCGGCTGTCAGCGGGGGCGTAGCGTTCGACGGCGGTTGTCGCGTTGTCGAGGACGTTCAGCAGGACGCCGATGCCCGTTTCGGCAGGGGCGAAGGCAGCTACGGCATCCACGTACAGCGATGCGGGGCTTTCGCCGTCCCGGGCGGAGTTCCACAGCGACGTCCAGCAAAGGGCGCGGGCCATGGGATCGGCAATCCGGTCCAGCGAGGAACGAACCGTTGCCTCGGAGGCAGGATCCAGGCGCACCTTGGCGTAGGTCAGGTCGTCGTCATTGACCAGGAGGAGCGCAGGCCGCGGTTGGCCCGCGAGCTGGGGGAGTTCCGTGCGGGCGCCGGCCACGTCGGTTTCGATGCTGCCGGTCCGCACCAGGGCGCCCTCGGCGTCGAAGTCGTAGGAACCCACCCGGAGGCGGTGCGGCCGCAGCTCCTCGTGTCCCGTGACCGGGTCCGTCGCTTCCTGGACGATTGCCACCCTGCCCGGCACGCCGTCGTCGTCCGCTGCTGCGCCTTCCGGCGCACCCTCCGCGGCGAAGTCCAAAGACAGCGTGGAAATGCCTGAGGTCTGCAGCCACTGCCGGGCCCAGCCGGACAGCTCACGGCCTGAGGCAGCATCCAGGGCCGCCAGCAGGTCGGCCAGCGAGGTGTTCCCGTAGGCGTGCTTCCGGAAGTACTCGCGCGAGCCGGCGATGAAGGCGTCAAAACCTACATAGGCCACCAGCTGCTTGAGGACGGAGGCGCCCTTGGCGTAGGTGATGCCGTCGAAGTTCTGCTTGGCCGCCTCGAGGTCCGGGATGTCCGCCACGATGGGGTGGGTGGTGGGCAGCTGGTCCTGGACGTAGGCCCAGGCCTTGCGCTTGTTGGCGAAGTTGACCCACGCGGTGTCCCAGTCCGTGGCCCGGTCGACGCCGAGCGTTCCCATGTAGTCGGCGAACGATTCCTTGAGCCACAGATCGTCCCACCACTGCATGGTCACCAGGTCCCCGAACCACATGTGGGCCATCTCGTGCAGCAGGGTGTTGGCCCGCCCCTGGTACTGGGCGTCGGTGGCCCGGGACGTGAAGACGTAGCTCTCGGTGAAGGTGACCAGGCCAGGGTTCTCCATGGCACCGAGGTTGTACTCGGGAACGAAGGCCTGGTCGTATTTGCCCCAGGGGTACGGGTAGTCGAAGAGCCGGTTGAAGAAGTCCAGCCCCTTCCTGGTGAGCTCGAAGAGGTGGTCCGTGTCGAAGGATTCAGCCATCGAGGCGCGGCAGTAAAGGGCCAGCGGGACGTCCAGGCGGGTGCCGTCGTCGAGCGTTGCCTGCCAGCTGTCCTCTGCCTTGAAGTAGGGGCCGGCCAGGACGGTGGTGATGTAGGTGGACATCGGCAGGGTCGTGGCGAAGTCCCAGCAGGCGGTGGCCGGGTCGCTGGTGAGCAGGGTGCGCTTCACCTCCGCACCGTTGGAGGCTACGTGCCAGTCTGCAGGGGCCATGACATGGAACGTGTAGGCAGCCTTCAGGTCCGGCTGTTCAAAGTTGGCGAACACCCGCCGCGCGTCGGCCGGCTCATACTGGGTGTACAGGTAGCACTGGCCGTCGGCGGGGTCCACGAACCGGTGCATGCCCTCGCCGGAGCGGCTGTACAGCGCGGTTCCGGTGACCGTGACCTGGTTTTCGGCCCGCAGGTTGTCCAGCCGGATCCGTGCGCCGTCCACCACGTCCTCCACCGGCAGTCCCTTGCCGTTGAGGAGCACGCTGTGAACGCTGCTGCCGATGAAGTCCAGGAACGTGCTGGAGCCGGGCTCGGCCGTGAAGGTGATGACGCTGCGGCTGGTGTAACCGGCGACTGCCGGATCAGCTGCCTGCCGCACATCCAGGGAGATGTCGTAGCTGGTGGTGCTGATCAGGGCTGAACGTTCGGCGGCTTCGCGGCGCTGCAGATTCTCATTCGACACCCGGCTATCTAACCACGGCCCTGTTGGGTTGGCTCAGGTGGCCGGGCCAAGGGCTCGCTCAGCCGGCGATAAGGAACGCGGCCCCAAGGCCCAGCGCGGCAATCAGGAACCAGGAGGCCAGTGCTGCCAGGAGCGCCTGGCCACCCGTGTGGAGGAGGCTGCGGATCCGCACCGCCGAGCCCAGCCCGAACAGCGCCCCGCCCAGCAGGAGGTCCTGCAGGGTGGCTCCGGCCTCAAGCCACGCTGCGGGAAGCCAGCCCGTGGAGCGAAGCGCCACCATGGCGACGAAACCCACTACGAACAGCGGCACCACCGGCGGCATCTTCGCCGTGCTGCCGTCTGCCGCGCCGATTGACCGCGCGCCCCTTCGATGGTGCGCGCCCGCCATGGCGGCAACAGGCGCCAGCAGCAGCACCCGGGTGAGTTTGACGACGACGGCGATCGCCAGGGCAGCGGTCCCGGCGGTTTGGGCGGTGGCCACCACCTGGCCCACATCATGCACGGAAGCGCCGGTCCAGGCGCCGAACACGGCCGCCGTCAGGCCCATGGGATGGGCGACGAGGGGAAGGACACCGATGGCGAGCGTTCCGCAGAGGGTCACCAGGGCCACGGGCAGGACGGTATCGGCGTGCCGGATCCGGCGGACGGCTGCCATGGCGCCAATCGCAGAGGCCCCACAGATGGAGAACCCGGTGGCCACCAGGAGCGAGGTAACCGGCGGCAGGCGGAAGAGGCGCGAGATGGCGTACGTCCCGCCGAAGCTGGCCGCCACCACCGCCACGATCAGAAGCAGCGCCAGCCACCCCAGGCCCAGGACGTCCATGACGCTGACCTTCAAGCCCAGGAGGACGATGCCAGCGCGCATCAGGTGCTTGCCCGCGAAGTCCAGCCCGGGCCGTGCGCGCCCTTCGGTCCATCCGGCGGCACCGGGAAGGTTGGCGGCGAGCACCCCCAGCACCACGGCCAGGGTCATCGCGGGGAGCGCAGGCAGCACCCCATGCACCAGGAAGGCCGCAGCGACGGCGGCTGCCGCGGTCAGCAGGCCCGGGACAAGCCGCGCCAGGAGGGGCCGGAAACGGCCACGGCCCGGCTCGGGAATGCTTCTGCTGACTGGCACTCACCTACTGTGCCCGAAGAGGCCAGTAAAGTACGAACCGGGCTACCGGCGCCAACACGCCACAATGGGTGGCTGTAAATGAATTCGAAACAAAAAGATGGTTGGCTATTGGACATGTCAGACCTATTCCAGGATTACTCCGAGGCCGCAGGCCGCACCGGAGCCTACGACGAGATGTTCGCCCCGGGACAGCAGGCCAGGGACTCGTACGGGCAGGTGGCGGAGGCTCTCCGGAAGCTCTCCCTGGCGGACGTCAGCGCACGCGCCGACTCCATGGCCCGCACCTTCCTGGACCGCGGTGTCACGTTCGACTACGCGGGCGAGGAACGGCCCTTTCCCCTCGATATCGTCCCGCGGGTCATCCCCGCTGCCGAGTGGGATGTCCTGGAACGGGGCGTCGCCCAGCGGGTACGCGCCCTGGAAGCCTTCCTGAACGACGTCTACGACAAGATGACCGTGGTGTCCGATGGCGTGATCCCGCGTCAGCTGGTGACCACCAGCGCGCACTTCCACCGGCAGGTGCACGGTTTCGAGCCCGCGGGCGGCGTCCGGGTGCATATCTCCGGCATCGACGTCGTCCGCGACGCCGCAGGCACCTTCCGGGTCCTTGAAGACAACGTGCGCGTGCCCTCCGGCGTCAGCTACGTGCTGGAGAACCGCCGCGCCATGGCCAAGGGCCTGCCCGAAGCCTTCGGGCAGCAGCTGATCCGCCCGGTGGAGGAATACCCCCGCCGGCTGCTCTCGGCGCTGCGCAAAACCGCGCCGGCCGGCGTTGACGATCCCACCGTCGTCGTCCTCACCCCCGGCGTCTTCAACAGCGCCTACTTTGAGCACACCCTCCTGGCCGGCCTCATGGGCGTGGAGCTTGTGGAGGGCCGCGACCTGATCTGCCGCGGAAACCGGGTGTACATGCGGACTACGGCCGGCGAGCAGCGGGTGGACGTGATCTACAAGCGGATCGACGACGACTTCCTGGACCCGTTGCAGTTCCGCTCCGACTCCATGCTCGGCTGCCCCGGCCTGGTCAACGCCGCCCGCGCCGGCGGCGTCACCATCGCCAACGCGGTGGGCAATGGCGTTGCCGACGACAAACTGGTTTACAGTTACGTGCCTGACCTGATCCGCTACTACCTCAGCGAGGAGCCCATCATCGCCAACGTGGACACCTACCGCCTCGAGGAGAAGGAAGCCCGGGAGTACACCCTGGACAACCTCGCGGAACTGGTGGTCAAACCCGTGGACGGTTCCGGCGGAAAGGGCCTGGTCATCGGCCCCGACGCGTCCCGCGACGAACTGGACGCACTCCGCCAGCGGATCATTGCCGACCCCCGCGGCTGGATTGCCCAGCCGGTGCTGCAGCTTTCCACGGTTCCCACCCTGGGCGGCGACAAGTTCGGCCCCCGGCACGTGGACCTCCGCCCCTTCGCGGTGAACGACGGCGACAACGTCTGGGTGCTCCCCGGCGGCCTGACCCGCGTGGCGCTCAAGGAGGGCTCCCTGATCGTCAATTCCAGCCAGGGCGGCGGGTCCAAGGACACGTGGGTCCTGGCCGACTCACCCCAGATGCCGGTGGAAACCGTTCCCCGGCAGTCGGTCACCGTCCGCGAACGGGTTTCCGTCTGGCCTGTCGAGAGCAACTGGCGCGACCGCCAGTCGGAGCAGCAGCAGTGAGCCGGGCACCTGGACACCTGACCGCCGTCGGGCATTTCTTTTCCAACTTAGTTCCGGGCGCGCAGGAGGTAGCCGCGAATGCTTAGCCGTATTGCCGAGTCCCTGTTTTGGATCGGCCGTTACGTGGAGCGGGCGGACGGAACCGCCCGCATCCTCGACGTCCACCTGGAACGCCTGAACCACCTCCCCATGGAGGAACGCAAGAGCGTGGCGCAGGAACTCCTGGCCGTCATGGGCGCCAGGCCGCAGAGCGAGGACTTCGGCCTGCCGGAACTGCTCCACGCCCTGGCCTATGACAAGACCAGTGCCACCTCCATCGCCGGGTCCCTGGGTGCTGCCCGCGAAAACGCGCGCCGGGCCCGGGAGACCGTGTCTTCTGCACTGTGGGAGAGCCTGAACACCACCTACTACGGGCTGAGCCAGCACCGAAAGGACGTGGTGGGCACCTACCGGTTCTGCAACTGGACCCTGGAGCGTACGGCCATGGTCAGCGGCCTTGCCGACACTACGGTGAGCCATGACGAAAGCTGGCTCTTCCTGGTCCTGGGCCGTTCCCTGGAACGCGCGGACATGACGGCACGCATGCTCTCCACCCGCGACGTGCTCTCCGCGGGCATGTCGTGGGTCAACATGCTCCGCTGCGCCGGCGCCTACGAATCCTTCCTCCGTACCCGCCGCGCGGCCTTCGGCGACCAGCATGCCGCCGAATTCCTGCTCCTGGACCGGCTCTTTCCGCGGTCCATCGTCTATGCGCTGCGGGACGCCGACGAGTGCCTGGCCAAGCTGGACCCGTCCGCGCAGCGCGTGGGCTTCATCAACGACGCCCGCCGCATCGTGGGGCAGGCCCGGACCTTCCTGGAATTCCACCGCACGGACGATCTCATGTCCGAGCTGCCCGAACACATGGAACGGGTGCAGAAGGCAGTGTCCCAGGCCTCGGACGCCATTTCCCGTAAGTACTTCAATCAGGCGGATGAACTTGCCTGGGTGGGAGAAGTGTCATGACCCGGTTGAGCATCGTCCACAGGACGGCCTACAAGTACAACAAGCGGGTGACCCTGTCCTACAACGAGGCCCGGATGACCCCGCTGACCGATTCGCAGCAGGTGGTCCTGGAATCCGTGGTGAAGGTGGCTCCGTCGCAGGCGGCGGTCAGCACCTACCGTGACTACTGGGGGACCAGGGTCACCGCCTTCGACATGCAGATGCCGCACGAGAGCCTTGAGGTGGTTTCCAACATCACCGTCGAGGTGCACCGGGCGGAGAAGATCCCGGCGGAAGCCGACATCGTGGGCTGGGAGGACCTGAAGTCCCCGGAAACCCTTGATGCCTTCAGTGACTGGCTGCCGCAGTCACGCTTGAGCGGCCCGGGCGACGAAGTGCTGGGGATCATCCCGGATGTCGTGGCCGGGAAGAACCCGCATGAGGCGGCCATGGCCGTCTTCGCCTGGATGCGCGGGGAGATGACCTACATGTCCGGTTCCACCGCCGTCACCACCAACGCCGAGGAGGCCTGGGGGCAGCGCAAGGGCGTGTGCCAGGACCTTGCCCACCTGGCCATCGGCGCCCTGCGCAGCTGCGGCATTCCCGCGCGCTACGTCTCCGGCTATCTGCACCCGCGCTCCAGCGCCGGCATCGGGGAGACCGTTGCCGGGCAGTCGCACGCCTGGCTTGAATGGTGGGACGGGGACTGGCGCAGCTGGGACCCCACCAACCACAAGCCCGCCGGAGACTTCCACGTCACCGTGGCCCGGGGCCGCGATTACCGGGACGTGCCCCCGCTGAAGGGCATCCTGTCCGGGGGCGGCGGGTCCGCCCTCAAAGTAAGCGTGGAAATCACCCAACTGGCTTGACACGGCGGGTTCCCCGGCCTTCCTGGCCGGGGAACCCGTCGTCGTAATTTGTTGTTGACCGGCTTTGGGCCTATTCCTGCGACGCCTTGGCAGAGCCGTTGATCTGCGTCCACCAGGTCATCGGATCCGTGACCTTGAAGCGGCGCCCCGTCACCGAATCCGGCGTGATGCGGACAAAGGCGTCTTTCCGCCCCGCTTGCCACGGGAAAAGGTACAGGCGGGACGTCTCCAGCACTTCTTCGGTGCTTTTGACCAGGGCGGCGGTGCCCTTGACCACTACGCTCCAGGCCAATCCCGTGTCCGGGTCCACCCCGTCTGCCTCCACGGCAACGGCGGCCTCGCCTCCGGTGGCTGCGGACAGCTTGGTTCCCTGGGCGGTCCGGAAAACCAGCGTGCCGCCGTCCACGGTGTAGTTCACCGGGAAGATATCCGGACGGCCGTCCGCCAGCACTGCCAGCCTGCCCACGGACACCGTCCGCAGCATGGCCCAGCATTCGTGGTGTTCGAGGTTCTGCACTTGGCTGGATGACTCGTTGCTCATGCCGTGAGCATACCGCGCATCACCAGGGGCTGGGCTTGTAATCCTTCAGGAAAACGCCGTACTGGTCCTCGCCCTTTTCACCCATGACGATGGGATCGTAGACCCGGGCCGCGCCGTCCACCAGGTCCAGGGGAGCGTGGAAGCCTTCCTCCATCAGCCGGACCTTGGTGAAGTGCGGACGTTCGTCGGTGATCCAGCCCGTGTCCACGGCCGTCATCAGGATTCCGTCCGTGTCCAGCATTTCCTGGGCACTGGTGCGCGTCATCATGTTCAGGGCGGCCTTGGCCATGTTCGTGTGGGGGTGCCCCGGCCCCTTATATGCGCGGGAGAACTGGCCCTCCATGGCGGAGACGTTCACGATGTACTTCCGCCGGGCAGTGGAGCGCCTCATGGCGTCGCGGAGGCGGCTGACCAACAGGAACGGCGCGGTGACGTTGCAGAGCTGCACCTCGAGCATTTCGAGCGGATCCACCTCGTCCACTACTTGGGTCCAGCTGTTGATGGTGGCCAAGTCGGGAACCAGCCCGCCGGCGTCGATGGCCGTGCCCGAGGCGATCCGTTCCAGCGAGGCGGACCCGGTGGACAGCGCGAGGGAGGTGACGGCGTCGCCGGCCAGGACGGGATGTTCCGTGACGCTGCCGGCGATCGCCAGCGGGTGTTTGTCATGGGCGTGACCGAAGGTCAGCAGCTCCGGGCCGCCGTTGGCGTGCTCCAGTGCCGCGGGGAGGGGTTCGTCCTCGGCATCGACCAGGGGCTTGTAGGCATTGCCGGAACGGCGCACTGTCTGGGCGGCGTTGTTGATGATGATGTCCAGCGGGCCGGCTTCATTGAGCGAGTCGGTGAGGGCCATGACCTGGGCAGGATCGCGCAGGTCAATGCCCACGATCCGGAGCCGGTGCAGCCACTCGCCGCTGTCCTCCATGGCGGCGAAGCGCCGGGCTGCGTCCTTGGGGAACCGGGTGGTGATGGTGGTGTGCGCTCCATCGCGCAGCAGGCGCAGGGCGATGTACATCCCGATCTTGGCGCGGCCGCCGGTGAGCAGGGCCCGGCGCCCGGTGAGGTCCGTCCGGGCGTCGCGCTTGCTGTGGCTGAAGGCGGCGCATTTGGGGCACAGCTGGTGGTAGAACGCGTCCACCTGGGTGTAGTGCTGCTTGCAGATGTAGCAGGGGCGGGACCTGATGAGGTGGCCTGCAACCTTGCCGGTGGTGGACGGTGCCAGCTTGTTGCCGCGGGTCTCGTCATCGATCCGGTCCGGCGCGGCCGTGGCGGTCTGGGCGATAACGGCGCGGTCAGCCTCGGCGATCGAATCGCGCTTGGTGACCCTGCGGTGGCGCTTGACCGCCTTGAACATCTTTCCCGTCGCACGGCGGACTGCAAGGTAGTCCGGGTGCTCCTCGTCGTACGCGTGGATGGTGTTCAGGACCTTGAGGCAGGCCTGGATGTCCTCAGGGGTCAGATCGGGGGAGCTCATTGGGAAAATTTTACAGCGTACGCCGCAGGCCGGGGCACCATCGGTGGTGCCCCGGCCTGCTGGCTTACTGCGGGTAAAGCGGCGGCGACTCGGGCGTCAGGAAACCCTGCCGGCCGGCGCGGCCTCCGCGGCTGCGGCAGCATGCGTGCCGGCAACCTTGTCCGCGGCCTCGCGCATGTCGGGGTACTGCTCCGCGGCGGCCCTGATCGCACTGGGCAGGACGCCGACATGCTTCGCCGCGAGCTTCCGTTCTTCCTCGCCCGGCTCCGGGACCTCCTGGCCCTTGGACAGGACGGTAATGCCGGATTCGGTGACCTTGAAGCCGCGGGCCCGGTCAAGGTCCGGGTCGAGTCCAATGGCGGCTCCCGCGGGGACCTTGACGTTCTTGTCCAGGATGGCGCGGTTGATCACTGCCCCTTCGCCCACCTGCACCTTGTCCATCAGCACCGAGTCGATGACGCGGCCGCTGGTGGCCACGTAGACGTCGTTGGACAGCACCGAGCCTTCCACCACGCCGCCGGAAATCACCACGCCGTTGGCGACGATGGAGTCCAGCGCCGTGCCCACGGTGTTGTTCTTGCCGCGGACGAACTTGGCCGGCGGCGAAATGCTCTGGCGGGTGTAGATGGGCCACTCGGAGTTGTAGAGGTTGAAGACCGGCAGCGGGGAGATGAGGTCGATGTGGGCGTCATAGAAGGAGTCGATGGTGCCTACGTCGCGCCAGTAGGTGCGGTCGCGTTCGGTCGAGCCGGGGATGTCGTTGAGCGTGAAGTCGTAGACACCTGCCTCGCCGCGTTTGACGAAGTAGGGGATGATGTCCCCGCCCATGTCGTGCTTGGTGTCCAGGCGCTCGGCGTCCACGTGCAGCGCGGCCACCAGGGCGTCGGCATCAAAAACGTAGTTGCCCATGGAGGCGAGGAACTGGGAGGGGTCCGCGGCAAGACCGGGGGTGCTGGCGGGCTTTTCCACGAACGCCGCGATCTTCTGGGGGTCGTTCTGGTCCGTTTCGATGACGCCAAACTGGTTGGCCATGTGCAGCGGCTGCCGTACTGCGGCCACGGTGGCCTTGGCACCGCTGTTGACGTGCTGGGCAACCATCTGGGCGAAGTCCATCCGGTACACGTGGTCCGCGCCGACCACCACCACGATGTCCGGGTTGGCGTCATGGATGAGGTTCAGGGACTGGTAGATGGCGTTGGCACTGCCCAGGAACCAGCTCTTGCCCACGCGCTGCTGCGCCGGGACAGAAGCGATGTAGTTGCCGAGCTGGGTGGACATCCGCCAGGTCTCTGAAATGTGCCGGTCCAGGCTGTGCGACTTGTACTGGGTCAGCACCACGATCTGCAGGTAGCGGGAATTCACCAGGTTGGACAGCGCGAAGTCGATGAGGCGGTAGCTGCCGGCGAAGGGCACGGCGGGCTTGGCCCGGTCTGCCGTCAGTGGCATAAGCCTGTTTCCCTCGCCGCCTGCGAGGACAATGGCCAGGACTTTTTTGGTTAACGGCATGATGGTCGCTCCTGTACGCCTTCGTAACTCCCCAAGACAGTCCGGTATGCCCGGACTCCTTCACACTAGAACAGTTATCCGTGAACGACTACCTTGGGTCTTGTGCGAATAGACATTGTGACTAAAGAGTTCCCGCCGGAGATCTACGGTGGCGCCGGGGTGCATGTAGCCGAATTGAGCAGGGTGCTTAGTAAGCACGTTGACCTGCAGGTTCGTGCTTTTGGCGCTCCCCGTGACGCCGACTATCATGGCGCGACGGTAACGTCCTACCAGGTCCCGGAAGACCTCGGCGGGGCGAACGCGGCGGTCCAGACCCTGGGTGTGGACCTGCGCATTGTGCCGGACGTCCAAGGCGCGGACCTGGTCCATTCGCACACCTGGTACGCCAACATGGCAGGCCATCTGGCGTCTCTGCTCCACGGAATCCCGCACGTCCTCAGCGCCCACAGCCTCGAGCCGCTGCGGCCCTGGAAGGCTGAGCAGCTCGGTGGCGGCTATGCCCTCTCCTCCTGGGTGGAGAAGACAGCCTATGAAGCTGCGGCCGCGATCATCGCGGTGTCTGAAGGCATGCGCCAGGACATCCTGCGCAGTTACCCCAACGTGGACCCGGCGAAGGTCCGGGTGGTGCACAACGGCATCGACGTGGAGCTGTGGCAGCGTGACGAAAACGACGACGCCGTCCGTGCCCTGGGCATCGACCCGGCCAAGCCGAGCGTCGTCTTTGTGGGAAGAAACACACGCCAGAAGGGCGTCCCCTACCTCCTGAGGGCGGCGGCGAAGCTGCCGGCCGATGTCCAGCTGGTCCTGTGCCTCGGCGCGGCCGACACCCCGGAACTCGCAGCAGAGACCGCGGCCCTGATCGAGGACCTGCAGAAGCAGCGCACGGGCGTGGTGCTGATCGAGCGGATGCTGCCGCGCCACGAGCTCATCCAGGTGCTCAGCCACGCTACCGCGTTCGCCTGCCCCTCCATTTACGAGCCGCTGGGCATCGTCAACCTTGAAGCCATGGCCTGTGGGGCGGCGGTGGTGGCCAGTGCCACCGGCGGCATCCCCGAGGTCGTGGAGCATGGCCGCACCGGACTGCTGGTCGACCTGGAGCAGGTGACGGACGGCACGGGCACGCCCCTGGATCCGGAGAAGTTCGTCAAGGAGTTTGCTGCCGCCCTCACCGAGGTGGTGTCCGATCCCGACCGCGCCCGCGCCATGGGACGCGCCGGCCGGGAACGCGCCGAAAAGCACTTCTCCTGGGAGTCCATCACCGAGACCACCCTTGAGGTGTACCGCTCGGTACTGCCGGCCGCCGGCTGATCGTCCAAGTACAAATAACGACGGCGCCGCTCCCCTTGATAGGGGAGCGGCGCCGTCGTAATTTCCCGGCATTGCCTGGAGTGCCTTGGGCGCTCCCGGCAGGTCAGCCCTTCCGGCCTCCGGCAGCGGTCCGGGCGATCAGCACCTTCTCATCCACCGGGGATTGGCCGCTGGCACGCTGGTTCCGGAAATGCGCCCGGGCTTCGTCCTGGCGCGTCTTTTCGGCACCGGTGGCAATGGCTGCACGGACGTGGTCCTCGCCGTATCCAAAGGCCTCCACCAGGTCCAGCGCGTGCGGACGGATCTTCTCCAGCAGCCGGTTGATGTAGCCGCCCACCGTGCGGGCCCGCTGCATGGAAAGGCGGCCGTTCATCAGGTACCAGGACAGGTTCTTTTCGATCAGCGACAGGCCGAACAGGTCACGCAGCCAGGTCAACACTTTCCTGGTTCCCGGGTCCGACACCTGATGGAGGGCCTCCGTGAAGGCCTCCCACTGCAGCAGTTCGGCATGTGCCTGGGCGGCGTCGATGAGTTCGTTCTGGTGCCGGTTGAACAGGGCGGCGCCCTTGTCCTGCGGCAGCCGCTTGCTGCCCTTGAGGGCAGCTCCTGCCTCAGCCACCATGGTCTGCACCCGGTCCGTGAGGAGCGCACGCTGGCTTTCCTCGTCCCGCAACGCGATCGCGGCCTTCTGGACCGATCCGGTGTCCGCCATGAACTGGGCCACCTGGCGCAGGCCGGTGCGGTGGACTGCGACGCCGGCTGCCTGGTTCACCACGTAGCGGGCCAGGACGCCGAAGTCGACGCTGCGGAATTCCTTGGCGTAATCAGCCAGCAGGCGCTTGGCCACCAGCTGAAGCAAAACGGTGTTGTCGCCCTCGAACGTGGCGTACACGTCCAGGTCCGCACGCAGCGAGGCGAAGCGGTTTTCGATCAGGAACCCGGCCCCGCCACAGGCCTCCCGGCATTCCTGCAGGGTGTCCAGGGCGTGCCAGGTGCTCAGCGGCTTCAGCGCTGCAGCCAGCGTTTCCAGATCCTGGCGGTCCGCGTCGGTGTCGTGGGCACCGGAGAAGACGTCATCGAACTTCTCCAGCAGCTGTTCATGGGCGAAGGCGGCCGCGTAGGTGGTGGCCAGCCGGGTGAACAACCGCCGCTGGTGGCGCTGGTAGTCAAGCAGGACTTCCTCCTCGGTGTGGGAGGAGGCATTGAACTGGCGGCGCTCGGTGGCGTACTGGATGGCCGCCTTCAAAGCCACCTTGGAGGCGGCGACGGCGGCACCGTCCAGTGATACCCGACCCTGGACCAGGGTGCCCAGCATGGTGAAGAAGCGCCGGCCGGGGCTGGTGATGGGCGAGGTGTAGTTTCCGTCCACGTCAACGTTGCCATACCGGTTCAGGAGGTTGGTCCTGGGGATGCGGACGTTGGTGAAGTGCAGGCGGCCGTTGTCGATGCCGTTGAGGCCACCCTTGATGCCGTCGTCCTCGCCGCCAATGCCGGGCAGGAACTTCTTGGTCCGGGGGTCCCGCAGGTCCACGTAGAAGGCGTGGACTCCATGGTTCACGCTGCGGGTGACCAGCTGGGCGAAGACCACGGCGCCCAGCCCGTCAGTGGCGGCGTTGCCGATGTAGTCCTTCCAGGCCGCCCGGAAGGGGGTATGGATGACGAATTCTTCGGTGTCGGGATCGTAGTTGGCGGTGGTGGCGATGCTGGCCACATCTGAGCCGTGGCCGGTCTCGGTCATGGCGAAGCAGCCGGGGATCTCGAGGCTCATGATTCCCGGCAGCCACTTCGCGTGGTGTTCAGCCGTGCCCAAGTGCATCACCGCGGAACCGAAGAGTCCCCACTGGACGCCGGCCTTGATCTGGAGCGAGGGGTCGGCCACCACCAGTTCCTCAAAACCTGCGATGTTTCCGCCGTGGTCGTCCGAGCCGCCCAGGTCAGACGGGAAGGCGCGGTGCACGGCCTCATTGTCCACGAGGTATTTGAGCTGGCCGAAGACGCGTTCACGGTGGTCCGTGTGGGTCAGGCCCTCCACTTTGTGCAGTTCCGGCCTGGCTGCCAGGTCCCGCGCCTGGCGGCGGACGTCGGCCCACTTTCCCAGGAGCTGCCTGCCCAATGCCTCGACGTCGACGGCGGGTTCGGAGCTTTTGTCCGGAGTGGCGGCAGGCGTTGCCGCGGGGCGGAGGCCCTTGCCGGCTTGGCGTTCCACTACATCAGTCATGTCACAGTCCTTCTTTGGCGGATAACTTGGTGGTTGGTGAAGCAGGGGTGAGCTCAGGGGCTATGCCAACGCACAGCCACGCCGTGATCTGGCGCGCCATGGTCTCCTGGGTCGGCTTGGCAGGGGACTCGGGGGTGCTGAGCCACTGTTCGCCGGCATTCCGCACCAGTCCGATGGCCGCCTTGGGCCAGTAGCCGATGACGGCTTCTCCGACGTCGCCCAGGTGCGAGCGCATCGGTTTGGCGATCATGTCCGCGATGGCGTCGAAGAAGTGCCCCAGCGGGCCGCCTGCGGCTGCAGGATGAGCGGGGCCGGGCTGGTCAGCCGGCGCATAGCTTGTGACAAACGCATAGACGTTGGGGCTGGTGTCCGCCATTTGCAGGTAGGCCGATACCATCGCCAGCAGCCCTTCCCGAGGTGTGACGGCACTTTGCGCAGCTTCCTGGATGCGGTGCTGCATCTGGCTGAGGACCACTTCTCCCACAGCCTGCTGCAGCCCGGCTTTGTCCCCAAAGTAGCGGTAGAAGACCGATTTGGAGGTCCCGGCGGCAGTTGCGATGTCCTCCATCGAGGCGTCGCTGCCCAGTGCATGCACTGCCCGGCGGGCCTGCTTGATCAGTTCTGTGCGCCGTTCCTCGCGGTGGCTTTGCCAGCGCGAGGAGCGCCCGTCCGGGCTTGCGGGTTGTTGAAGCCTGATGGAAGGAGAGATGTTTGTGTCCTGAAAGTTCACGATACCCAGCGTATCAGGTACGCTGGGTATCGGTAACCGCATGTGACCCGAGGAGCCTTCCATGTCCATAGACGGACAGTCCACCCCCGCGCCTGATGGATCAGCCTCAGCCGCCGTCCCGCCAACCCGCAGGGCGGTGGTCGTCGGCGGAAACAGGATTCCGTTCGCCCGCGCCGGCGGCGCCTATGCAAAGTCTTCCAACCAGGACATGCTGACCGCTGCCTTGGACGGCCTGATCGCACGCTTCGGACTTCAGGACGAGCGGATCGGCCAGGTGGCAGCGGGCGCGGTGCTCAAGCATTCCAAAGATTTCAACCTCACCAGGGAAGCCGTACTCGGCACGGCACTCTCGGCCGAGACTCCCGTCTACGACCTCCAGCAGGCATGTGCCACAGGCCTTGAAACGGTTGTGGGGCTGTCGAACAAGATCAAGCTGGGTCAAATCGACTCGGCCATCGCCGGCGGCGTTGATTCGGCATCCGACGCACCGGTGGTTGTCAGCGAAGGTCTTCGCGAGGTGATCCTGGACCTGCACCGCGCCAAGACACTTCCCCAGCGGCTGCAGATCCTGAGCCGGCTGCGACCCAAGGACTTGGCGCCGCTGGCCCCCGGTACGGGAGAGCCGCGTACCGGCCTGACCATGGGCGAGCACCAGGCCCTCACCACCGCACAGTGGAAAATCTCCCGCGAAGCCCAGGACGAGCTGGCCTTGAACAGCCACCACAACCTGGCCGCCGCTTACGATTCAGGTTTCTTTGATGACCTGCTGACCCCGTACCGCGGGCTGACGCGCGACGCGAACCTCCGCGCCGATACCTCAAAGGAAAAGCTCGCTTCCCTGAAGCCGGTCTTTGGCCGCAACCTCGGTGCAGATGCCACCATGACCGCAGGCAACTCCACGCCGCTGACGGACGGGGCCTCCACGGTGTTGCTGGCTTCCGACGAATGGGCAGACGCCCGGGACCTGCCCAAGCTGGCCGCCGTGGTTGACGCCGAGGCTGCTGCGGTGGATTTTGTGCACGGCAAGGACGGGTTGCTGATGGCGCCCGTGTTCGCTGTGCCACGGCTCCTGGCCCGGCAAAACCTAACGCTTGCTGACTTTGACTACTTCGAGATTCACGAAGCCTTTGCCGCCACTGTCCTCAGCACACTGGCTGCATGGGAGGACGAGGAGTTCGGCCGCACCCGCCTGGGCCTGGAAGGTGCGTTCGGCAGCATTGACCGATCACGCCTCAACGTCAACGGGTCTTCGCTGGCGGCGGGCCACCCGTTCGCCGCAACCGGCGGCCGCATCGTCGCCACCCTGGCCAAGATGCTGCACGCCAAGGCGGCTTCCACCGGCCGTCCTGCCCGCGGCCTGGTGTCCGTTTGCGCAGCCGGCGGCCAGGGCGTCGTCGCGATCCTGGAATCTCTGTAGGGGGCGGCATGGCAGATAAATACACGCAACTGGTCAACAGCGGCCTGGGCCGCAACCTGGCAAAGAAGCTCGGCCTTCCGCAGCCCGCTGTCCTGCGCCGCTACGAGCCGGGCCAGCCGCTGGTGACGGGACCCGTCGTCGTCGTGGGGGATACTGCAGGGGCAGACAAACTGGCCGCGGAACTGCTGTCCTGGGACCTTGACGTCAGGCGGCACGCTGTCCCGGCCGAAAAACTCGGCGCCATCATCCTGGTCCTCGACGAGGTGGAGCACCCGGCAGAGCTGGAAAAGCCCGTACTGGCCGCGGCCGGCTCGCTCCGGGACCTGCGGCCAGGTGGCCGGATCATCACCTTGTCGCGTCCCGCAGCGGAGGCGACCTCACCCGAAACCGCTGCGGCACGGCAGGGGGTGGATGGCTTCCTGCGTTCCCTTGCCAAGGAACTGCGGGCAGGGGCAGCGGGTAACGGCGTACTCCTGGCAGACGGCACCACATCCATCAGTCCCAGCACCCTCGGTGCCATCAGGTTCTTCCTTTCCGCCCGGTCCGCGTTCGTGGACGGCCAGTTCCTGAAGGTTTCAACGGAGGACGGCGGGCTTCCCGCTGACCCCCAACGGCCGCTGGAAGGAAAAGTTGCCGTCGTCACCGGCGCTGCCCGCGGCATCGGAGCCCAGATTGCCCGGACCCTGCACCGCGATGGAGCCACACTGATCTTGGTGGACATCCCGGCGGCCGGGGACCAGCTGGCGTCCGTAGCCAACGAGGTGCGGGGCACTGCCCTGCAGCTGGACATCACCGGCGAGGACGCGGGACAACGGATTATCGGCCATGCCGTCCAGCGGCACGGCCGGCTGGACATCGTGGTGCATAACGCGGGTATCACCCGGGATAAGCTGCTGGCCAACATGGACCAGGCACGGTGGAACAGTGTCATCAACATCAACATTGCGGCCCAGCTCCGGATCAACGAGGCACTGCTGCAATCCGGGCATTTGGGGCCTGCGCCGCGTATCGTGTCAGTTGCCTCCACCAGCGGCATCGCCGGTAACAGGGGACAGACCAACTACGCCGCATCCAAGGGGGGAGTGATGGGAATGGTCCGGGCCAGCGCCCCGCTGTTCGCGTCCCTCGGCGGCACCATCAACGCGGTGGCGCCCGGTTTCATCGAAACCGAGATGACGGCCCGGATCCCCCTTGCCGTGCGCGAGGTGGCACGGCGGCTCAATTCGCTCCAGCAGGGCGGCCTTCCCTCCGACGTTGCGGAAACCATCGCTTTCCTGGCCAGCGACGCCGCGGGCGGCATCAACGGGGAGGTGCTGCGGGTGTGCGGGCAGAACCTGGTGGGGGCATGACAGTCCAGCAACCAGTAATCCTGGCCGAAATGCCCTCCCTGTCCAAGCTCTACGTCAATGCGGCCGCGATGGCAGCACGCCGCAGGCTGCTGGGAAACCACGACACGTCAGTCCTTCCGGCTGAAAGCCATGAAGTCAGGGGCGTGGCTGTCAACGTTGAAAACCTCACCGCCTACCAGCATCTGATCGGTGAGACGGCCAGCGACGTCCTGCCGGCCGGTTTCATCCACGCCATCGCATTTCCCCTGGCCATGAGCGTCATGAACCGGGACGACTTTCCGCTGCCCCTGCTGGGAATGATCCATTTGCGCAACAGCGTGGAGCAGAGGTCGCCATTGGTCTTCACCGACCTTCTGGACATGACCGCCAAGGTGGAAAATTTGCGCGGACACCGTGCAGGCACCCAGGTGGACGTTGTGGCGGAGGTCCGGCCTGCCGGCTCTGGGGAGGTGCACTGGCGCGGGGTGTCCACCTACCTGGCCAAGGGCGTGTTCCTGCCCGGGATCGACAAACCCACTGCCATCCCGGCAAAGGCAGACTTCACCGCACCTGACCCAACAGCCCTGTGGCAGCTGGGAGTGGATGCCGGACGTGCCTATGCCGCCGTATCGGGGGACTTCAACCCCATACACCTGAGTGTGCTCTCGGCCAAAGCGCTGGGGCTGCGCCGTTCAATCGCGCACGGCATGTACCTGGCCTCGCGGGCCCTTGCAGATGTGGGACCCGCCCGGGGCGATTCCTTCATCTGGGACGTGGACTTCGAAGCGCCGGTCTTCCTGCCGTCCCGGGTGGCTCTGGAGATCGAAACCGAACAAAGCGGTTCAGGGGCGTGGAAGCACTCCAACTTTGTTGCGTGGAGTCCGCGCTCCGGGCGGCGCCACTTCACCGGCACTGTTTCAGCGCTGTAGCTCGTGGCGCCGGATTCCGGGCTTAGTCCTTCGGCCGCACCGCCCGCAGGATCCGGTGAAGGCTGAGCAGGACCGACTCGGAGGCAGGGACCGTTCCCTGCGCCGCAGGCCTTCCGGCGGTGGCGGCCATACAGGCCTCCACCGCCGCTTTGGCGGTTGCATACGCGTCCTTCCGGGACCCGGTGTCGCCGCAGGAATCGACCGACAGCAGCTCTCCGGTTGCGGTGACGGCGTCTGCCAGCGGTTCGTTGTCCTGCAACGGGATGGCGTACGGTACGTCGTCTTCCCAGATCACATCGGAAAGCACATCGGTCATGTCCTGGATGTGGAACGTAACGCGCTCCAGGTCCTGCAGGTCGCGGTAATCCTGGTCCATGTCGCGCGGGTGCAGTTTCCGGCGCGGATTCGCCCGGCGGCTTGCGTCGGCTTCCTTGACCAGGTGCCGCACCGACCTGGCCGCCTCGGCCAGTTCGTCCGACCTGCGCGACCAGTCCTCATGCTCAGGCGGCCATTTTTCCTTCAGGGCCGCGCCCATGTCGGTCAGTTGCCGTCCCAGTGCGAGCCGCAGGTCTGCAAGGCTGGAGGCGGCCGCGTTGAAGTGTAGCGGCGGGAAGATCAGAAAATTTACCGCGATGCCCACCGCCACGCCGGCAGCCATCTGCACCAGGTAACCGTAGGAAAAGTCATCGGCATTGCTGCCGCCCACCAGCAGCACCAGGAGTGCCGCCGTCGGAATCCAATCGCTGCCTGAGCCGATGCCCGGCAACCCGCCCAACAGCACTCCCACCCCCATGAAAAGGGCGACTGTCAGGGGTGAGGGCTCGCTGATGCTCACCAGGACGAAAGCGAGGCCAATCCCCATCGCAAGCCCCGCCAAAGCCTGCGCCCCTTGCTTCACCGACCCGGCGACATTGTGGTACATCGCCACCAGTGCACCCAGCGGCGCGTAGTAGGCGTAGTGCGACGCCGCGCCCGGCATGTGGGGAGCGATGGCGAAAGCCAGCCCCGCGGCGAGAGCCGCTTTGGCAGCCAGCTGAAGCCGCTGTGCTGCGAAGGCGGCAGAGAGTCCCGCCACCGATTGTTTGAGTAGTTGGGTCCCCCGAGCCCACCGTGCATCCGGCCGTGCCTGAGTATTGCCCATCCGGACCACAGTAGGCCCGGGGCACCCTCAGGACAAGCCGGCCGCTGACCGCCGCACCTCTGCGGCGAGGCGGTGGGCCCGGCCCGGAGTGCGCCCTTCTTCCTGCCGCCGGGGAATGTAGCCGAAGCTCATGCCATAGGAGGGGTCGGCAAATCCAAGGGCCGCATTGGCCCCCTCATGCCCGAAGGCACGGTAACTTCCGAAGTTCCGCGAGGGGTGCGGTTTCATGAAGACGACGGCGAAAGCATTGTCCAGTCCGGAGGACCGGTCCAGGCCCCACACCTGCTCCCGCGTCATGGCCGCGACAGTCCCACCTGTGAGGAACGGCTCATCGCCGTCGACGCCGGTGGTCGCCGCCGCGTACAGCCGGGCGAGGCCGTCTGCTGATCCCACACCGCCCGCCGCGGACATACCGGCGGCCCGCACGGACCGGATGTTCGGCAGCTCCATGATGGTGCTGACGGGTGCATTGCTGTTGAGGCCTTCGAGGCTGAGGGGGTCCACCCACGGCTGGTTCGCAACATCTTCGTAGAGGACATCCCGGTACCGCGGTTCCAGGTCCTCCGGAAGGCCGAGGAAGAACTCCACCTCCTGCGGTTTGCGGATCCTCCGGTCATAAAGGTCCTGCAGTGCCTCACCCGTGGTGCGGCGGCACAGTTCCTCCATCAGGATGCCAATGGCGAGTGCGTGGTAGCCGAACTGCCGGCCGGGTTCCCATGCGGGGGCGGCAGCGGCCAGCCGGGCGGCGGCGCGGGCTGTTGTGAACTCGTCCAGCCCGAAGCCGCCCTCAACGCCTAAAAGACCGGCCTGGTGCGACAGCGCCTCCCGCACCAGCAGCCGGTCTTTTCCATGCACTGCGAACTCGGGCCAGTAGTGGGCCACTGTCTTGTCCAGCTCAAGGACGCCGTCCTGCACGAGCAGAGCGATGACCATTGCGGCAACGCCTTTCGAGCAGGAATATGCGCCGGTCAGGGTTTCGGCGTCCATGTCCGGCCCACCGGCCAAGTGCACCACCGGCACCCCGTGCTGGTAGGCAGCGACTTGCGCGCTGTAACGGGGGTCCTCTGCGAGAAGGGACTTGAACAGGCCCAGCACGTTTTCGTACCCCGGCGCCACAAAACCAAGAGAAGTCTGCATGCCTTTCAGTGTAGGAGGAAAGCGATTTCTCGCGCCGGGTTTGGCCCGACTTAGGCTCCGTGTCCCGGTGCCACTTCCTCACCCGGCCGGACCGGCCCCGGAGGGGTACCGTCGCCGAAGGGCCGGCCGCCCAGGGATTCGCGGCCGTGCTCTTCCAGCCATCCGCCCAACGCGGGGCCGGCGGGAACAATTCCGGTGGGGTTGATGTCCTCATGGACGATGTAGTAGTGCCGCTTGATCTGCACGAAGTCGATGGTGTCACCGAAGCCCGGCGTCTGGAACAGGTCCCTGGCGTAGCCCCACAGGTTGGGCATCTCGCTCAATTTCTGCCGGTTGCACTTGAAGTGCCCGTGGTACACGGGATCGAACCTTGCCAGTGTGGTGAACAGCCGCACATCCGCCTCGGTGATGGTGTCGCCAACCAGGTAGCGCTGCCGCGAGAGGCGGTCCTCCAGCCAGTCCATGGCGGTCCACAAGCGTTCGTATGCTGCGTCATAGGCTTCCTGCGAGCCGGCGAAGCCGCAGCGGTAGACGCCGTTGTTGACTTCGGTAAAGACCCGCTTGTTCACCTGGTCGATCTCGTCGCGGAGGTGCTCGGGATAGAGTTGCGGCGCACCCGGTCGGTGGAACTCCGTCCACTCCGTCGAAAAGTCCAGGGTGATCTGGGGGAAGTTGTTGGTCACCACTTCGCCGCTGCGCACGTCCACGATGGCAGGGACCGTGATGCCGCGGGGGTAGCCGGGGAAGCGTTTGAAGTAGGCCTCCTGGAGCCGCTCGATGCCCAGGACCGGATCCACGCCGCCGGGATCGAGGTCGAAAGTCCAGGAACGTGCATCATGGGTGGGGCCGGGCTGGCCCAGCGAGATTGCCTCTTCCAGCCCCAGCAGCCTGCGGACAATTACGGTGCGGTTGGCCCATGGGCATGCCCTGGCGGCAATGAGGCGGTAGCGCCCTGCCTCCACGGGCCAGCCGGGCTCGCCGTTGCTGCCGGGCGCGGCGTCCCTGGTGATGCGGTCCTCAATGTAGTTGGTGTCGCGGGTAAATTCCGCGCCGCCTGTCACATAGGCTCCGCGGGTGCTGTGCTCGTTGGTGGCGTGGGTCGCTGTGCGGGTGCTTTCCGTTTCCTGGCTCATGCCACCAGCCTATGCGCCGCCCCTGAAATCTAGGGACCTTTCAGCAGGATCACCGAGATAGGCTGCCACGCCACGAGCCAGGCCCCGGCGACGATCAGCGAAAACAAGGCGATCCAGATCCCCGAGGGAACGGAGGTGGCCCGGTACAGGAGGTAGGCATCGGAGCTGCCCAGGCGGTCCCGGCGGCGGAGGTGGACGTTGGTGAGCTTGAGCAGGTCGCGGACGCCAGCCACCAGCAGCGCCATGCCGAGGACGACGGTAACGTGGCCCACGACGGGCCCAGGTGCCAGGAACGCCAATGCGGCGGTGCCGGCGATGGCTGATGCGGTGATGGCGAATCCGGCCAGGTTGCGCAGGAAGACCAGCGACGTGGCCAGGACCAGCGCAGTGGCGGCCATGGCGGCGGGACCCCAACCACTGAGCCCGCACCACACGAAAGCTGCACCAACCATGGCAGGCACCGGGTAGCCCCAAAAACACGACCACGCGGCCGCCAGCCTGCTCCGGCTGTACGTGGTGGTGGTCCCCGAATGGTCGAGCCGGAGCCGGATCCCTGCCAGCCGCTGCCCGGAGGTCACGGCGGCAAACGCGTGCCCCAGTTCGTGCGTGGCGGTGGCGAGGAGCCCGAAGTAGCGCCAGCTGCGGCGCGGGATGGACAGGGCGACGGCGGCTGCCAGGGACAGGAGCAGCTCAACCCACGTGACGGTGGGTACGTTTGTTTGGGTGAAGGCGGCGCTGAACGCGCTCCACAAGCTGGCGGGGCTGTCCACCGTTGCCTCCTGGCTGCCGGGCCGGGGTGGTGCGTGCCGGCGTCGTACGTTGTGTGCCCAACCTTACGAAGCTGGGCTGGGTGAATGCTTGGCGGTGAGTGCTTAAAGCCGAAAGGCACGCCTGGTGCGGCGTGCCTTTCGGGCAAGGGTGGTGATTTTGGCCACTGGCGGAAGCGTGTCGCCCTAGCCTTCGCACTCGGTGCAGTAGCTGTGGCCGTCCTTCTGCCGGGCGATCTGGGACCGGTGGCGGACCAGGAAGCAGGAGTAGCAGGTGAACTCGTCCTCAGCCTGCGGGATAACCTGGACTACGAGCTCCTCAGCGACGAATTCGCCACCCGGGACCCCGGCGCCGTCCAGCCCGTCAGCTTCGTCCAACTCCTGCACAACGCTGCGGGCGTCGGGAGCATTCGCTGACTGGAGCTGCTCGAGTGAGTTGTCCTGCGATTCCTTGACGTCGGAACGCAGTTCATCGTAATCGGTTGCCACTTTGGGTGCTTCTCTTTTCTTTGATGGGCTGTCGGGTATGAAACGTACAGCATGGAGCCGGTATTCCCCAACAGGGAGCGTAGATCCGGTGCCGATTGGGTAAAGGTTCAAAGGAGCGGCCGCGGGTTTGGAACCGGAATGCGGCGGCATGGGCAGTGGAGGGACGGCCGGTTGCTGTTCCCTCTGCGTGACGGAAGGGGCAGATTTTGGAGCAACTCACCGCAGAGTTCGGCGGTGCGGGACAAGTCGGCGTGGGTGTCGGTCCCGTGCTGGAGAAATTCGACGCCGTGTCCAGGATCGTGGTCCTGCGCGGGGGCGGTTTGGGAGACTTGATTTTCGCGATCCCCGCCATGGCGGCGCTGAAGGCGGCCTACCCCGAAGCAACCATCACCTTGCTGGGCACGCCGATCCACAAGGCGCTGCTGGCGGCACTGAAGAGCCCCGTTGATGAGGTGGTGGTCCTGCCCTTCGCCGAGGGAGTCCGGCCCGGGGAAGAAGATGCGGAAGAACTGGAGCGTTTCTTCGCGCAGATGCGCAGCCGGAACTTCGACCTCGCCGTCCAGGTCCACGGCGGCGGGCGGTATTCCAATCCTTTCCTGCTGCGCCTCGGGGCGCGCCACACGGTGGGCACCAGGACACCCGACGCCGCCAGCCTGGAACGCACCATCCCCTACCTCTACTACCAGAACGAACCACTGCGGGCCCTGGAGGTGGCAGGATTCGCAGGTGCCTTCCCCGTTGACCTCGAGGCCCGGCTGTCGCCGGCTGATGGTGGAGCAGCCACGGAAGCTGCCAACAGCGAAGCCGGCCAGCCGCTGGTGGTGATCCATCCCGGTGCCACCGACCCCCGCCGTCGTTGGCCGGCGGAGAAGTTCGCCGAACTCGCGGCCGCCTGCGCGGCTGACGGGTCACGGGTGATCATTGTTGGGGACAGCAGCGAGCAGGAGTTGGCAGAGGGGATTGCCGAGCGGGCGGCATCACCCGGCGTCCGCTCCGTGGCCGGGGCACTCGATATGGCGGGACTGGTGTCGCTGCTGGCGGAAGCTGATGTTGTCGTGGCGAACGACAGTGGCCCACGGCATCTTGCGCAGGCGCTCGGCGTACCCACGGTGGGGATCTTCTGGGCCGGCAACGTGATCAACGCCGGCGCCCTGGGCAGGAGCCTGCACCGCGTGCACGCGTCCTGGGTCACCACCTGCCCCACCTGCGGCATCGACGTCACCCAGGTCGGCTGGACTGCCCCGCGCTGCGCCCACGACGACTCAGTGGTGGCCACAATCGGAGTGCCTGAAGTGTATGAGGACGTCCTCAGCCTCACCGCCACGACGTTCGCCAAGCAGGACGCATGACCGGCGCCGAAAGCGCCCAGCAGTCCGGCGACACGATTCCTGCCGATGGGAAACCGGAACTTCTGGTCCTGCGCGCCTTGAAGCTGGGCGACCTGCTGGTCGCAGTGCCGGCACTCAAAGGCATCCGGCGGGCTTTCCCTGAGCACCGGCTGCGCTACGCGGCACAGGGATGGTTATCCGAAGCACTGGGTCTGGTGGGCGGCTATGAGCTGCTGCCGACGCACGGCCTGGATGAACCCCTGGCGATGGAACCGGGCGTGGTGGATGTGGCCGTCAACCTGCACGGCAGCGGTCCGGAGAGCCAGGGGCGGATCGACGCGCTAAAGGCACGGCAGACCGTGGGCCACCGGAGCCCGCACCGGGACGGGCCGCCCTGGCGGCCGGAGCTGCACGAGCGCGAACGCTGGGTACGGCTGGTGGAATGGCATGGCATCGAGGCGGATCCGCTGGATGTGCAGCTGAATTCGCCGCATATGCCCAGCCCGGTCCCAGGCGCCACAGTCCTGCATGTGGGAGCTGCATACGGCAGCAGGTTGTGGCCGGCAGAGCGCTTTGCGGCGGTGGCAGCGGCGCTCGCAGAAGCGGGACACCAGGTCGTGTTCACCGGCGGGACATCGGAACGGGTAAGGGCTGAGGAAGTGTGCCGCCTCGCAGGACTCCCGGGCACCACCGTTCTTGCCGGGGTGCTGGGCCTTGGCGAGTTCGCTGCCACGATCGCCGCCGCACGCCTGGTTGTCTCAGCCGACACCGGGGCGGCGCACCTGGCATCCGCGTACGGGACACCCTCCGTGGTGCTGTTCGGGCCGGCCCCGCCGAAAATCTGGGGGCCCCCTCCGGGGCCGCATGTGGTCCTGACCCGCGCGGAACTCCGGCGCGGGGACACGTTTGCAGCCCAGCCCGATCCTGCCCTGCTGGCCGTCCAGGTCCCCGATGTCATGGCTGCCGTAAGGAGCCTGGGGCTTCTCTAGGCACTGTGGATTTGCACGCCGTTGATGTGGGTCCGCAGGGTTGGAGTCCGGCCCCTGCGGCCTAAAATTGGTGCATGAGCACTGAGCTGGAAATCGCCTTGGTGTTGGGGACAGCGTTCCTGTGGGTCACCGTGACGCTGACGATTCTGTCCGCCATCGACCGGCCGGAACGGAAAGCGCGGCGGCAGGAATGGCGCGACATCCGGGCGGAGAAGCGGCGGATTGAGTACCGTCCGGTGGCTGCCGGTTCCCACCCCCAAGGGCGGGGCCGGCGCCCCCGGAGCCGCAGGCTGCACCCGCACTGACGACGGCGGTCTTCCGCGGGTGCATCAGCGTGGAGCACCCGCGGGAGGGCGACGCGCCCTGGCAGGCGCCCGCCGTCGTGGGCTTTGCTGCATTGGCCTGCTGAATGTGTGCCTGCCGCAGCTTGCCCCTGCCCCTGCCTGCCGCAGCGTTGAAGGTCAAGTCTTGACCGCATCCGCCGAAACCCTGACACTTTCCCGATGGGAGTAAGCGAAGAGTTGCGGGCGCTGGGGGACGTGGTGGACAGGCTTGCGGTGAAGTTTCCCGCCCTGCCCAGGGAACACATCGAGGACGTGGTCCAGCAGGAGCACAGCCTGCTGGACACCGGCAGGGTCCGCGCGTTCATACCTGTCCTGGTTGAACACGCCGCCCGGGACCGCCTCTCGCGCTGAGACCGGCGCCGGGGATTAAGGCGCAGGTGCGACGTCGATGAGCACCTTTCCGATTGTTCCCTGTTCCACGGCATCATGTGCCGCCGGCGTCTGCTCAAGGGTGAAGCGCGTCAGGGGCAGTCCATGGTCTTCGCCCACCCGCAGCGCACCCGCTTCCAGGGCCCCGGCAACTGCCGCCACTGCCTGCTGTTTCTGCTCATCCGTGACCGTGTAGGTGAGGATGAACTGGTAGCGGACGTTCTTGGTCATGCTTTCCCGGATGGGAACATTGAGCGATTCCCCGGGGTTGGCTGCATAAATGGAGACCGTGCCGCCGGGTTTGAGGACCTGCAGGTCAGTCTCGATGTTCGCCGGCGCATTCACGTCCACGATGATGTCGACGCCGTCCGGTGCTGCTGCCTTAACGGCGTGGACCACATCCTCGGACCGGTAGTTGATAACCGTGTCGGCGCCGGCACGGCGGGCAAGCTCAGCCTTCCGGTCTCCGCTGACGGTAGTGATGACCGAAGCCCCTGCCCAGTGGGCCAACTGGATGGCCGCATGCCCCACAGCCCCTGCGCCTCCGGTGACCAACACACTCCGGCCTGCCAGGGCTCCGGGGGAGAGCTGGTCCGGGCCGTCCTCGTTCGACGTCAGGGCACGGTGTGCTGTCAGGGCTGGAATTCCCAGCGAGGCACCCGTATCGAAGGATTCGGCGTCCGGTAATGCCACCACCTTATGGGCAGGCACCACGACGTATTCCTGGGCCGTACCTTCGTTACCGGCCCATGCGACATCCCAAAGCCACACACGGTCGCCCACGTTGAAACCGGCCACCCCGGACCCCAGTGCGTCGACAACCCCGGCTCCGTCCTGGTTGGGAACCTTGGGGTCGGGCAGCTTGTTGCTTCCACTGCCCGACCGTGACTTCCAGTCGGTGGGGTTCACTCCGGACACCACCAGACGGACCCTGACCTCGCCCGGACCCGGATCACTCACCGGTTTGTCCTGCAGCTTGAGCACAGATGAGGGACCTGTTGCTTCGTACACGATTGCCTTCATGTCTTCTCCCATGTCCGGTTGCATAATTCCTACGGGTTCCAAGCTACCGCTGCCGGTCAGGGGTTGCGGGCGGCGTCGGGGTCAGTGGGTGCCTCCGTGCGGCGCTTCTGAATAAGTTCCTTTGTCCGCACCAGGCGCAGGAGGGTTACCAGGATGATGCCGCCGAGAACGTTGAACAGCAGCGTGTAGCCGAACCAGCCCAGCCACTGCACGTAGCTGATGTCCGCGCCCGAGTGGATCGCGGCGAAGATCAGCAGGGAGTCGAGGATTGAGTGGAAGAGCGGCAGCGCAGCCAGGAGGAACCCGCCGATAGCGGTGGCCACAATGCGGGCCACATCGTTGTCCGTGCCTTGCTGCATCCTGCTCATGAGGGTGATGGTGCTGCCGCCCAGGACGGCCAGGGCAATGGACTGCAGGGAGAACGGGGCGTCAACGAAATGGTGGGCGCTCTCGCTGACCACCGTTGACCATTCGGGGAATGCCACCATGACGATCCACACAAAGATCCATCCGCCCAGCAGGTTGGAAATGAGCGTTCCTCCCCACAGCTTTGCCAGTTGGGTGTAGCTCGCTTCCTTGGCAGCGACAGCCGCGACAGGCATCAGGAAGTTCTCCGTGAACAGCTCACTGTGGGCCAGCAGGAGGGCGATGAGCCCCATGCTGAACGCCAGGCCCGCTATCAGATGGTTTCCCGTTTCATGGAGCACTGCCAGGTACGCCATGATGCCCAGTCCCACCTCAAAACCGCCGAACACGCCTGTCACAAGGATGTTCCGCATGGTTCGATGCAGCCGCTCGGCCCCCTGGCCCACCGTCCGTTCGAACGACTCCTGAAGGTCATGCTCAACTGGGGCGTCAGACTCCCCGAGCTCCCGCCGTCGTTCTTCGCTCATGTGCCTCTCCGCTGCCGGGTCGCCTGGAATGCTACTGGGTAAGTACCCGCCGGAGCCGGTCCCACCCATCCGTGTGCTGGCCAAAGGGGGAGGGCATGAAAAAGGCGCACCCCGTTCGCTGGGTGCGCCCCTTCCAAAAGACCGTTTCTTAGTCCTTGAAAGCGTCCTTGACCTTTTCGCCGGCCTGCTTCAGGCCGCCCTTTGCCTGGTCCGCCTGGCCTTCGGCCCGCAGGCTCTCGTCGCCGGTAGCGTTACCCGCCGCTTCCTTGCCCTTACCGCCGGCCTTTTCGGCAGCGTTCTCGATCTTGTCGCCCAGTCCCATGGTGTTACCTCCTGTGGTTGACAGCCGTTCGCATTCGGCTGGAAACATCATAAGCATGCTTATGATCTATTTTTCAAGTCCACGGGCGTCGGGGGCTAAAAGCGGGTGGTGCCGCGGAGCCCACGGGGACGGCCGTCCGGGTCGACAATGAACCGGTAGACCGGATCGGCCCAAAGGCGATGGAGGGGCGGGACAGGTTCCGGGACATGGCGGCGTACCTGTCCCGCGGGCCGTTTCGTACGGCGGCCCGTACTGTGCCAGCGGTCCAGGGCATCGGCCGTGCGGTTCCATAACTGCAGCGCCCCATCCATCTGGAGCTGGGTGTCGTCTTCGTCCAGGCCGAGGTGTTCGGCCCACAGCTGCTGCCGCAGCTCCCTGGCGAGCGGGCGGGACCTTGGGGTACGTGTTCCCCCGTCCTGTGAGCCTTCGGCGGAGGTGTCGATCACGGCGCAGGTGAGCTCGCTGTCAGTGGTCCAGGACCGGCGGTTGAAATTGTCGGATCCGCAGGTGAACCAGGTGTCGTCGATAATGCAGATCTTGGCGTGCACGTAGACGGGAGTCCCCTCGCTGTTCTCCAGGTCAAACACCCCCACCCGGTCCGGCGCGGCCCTGCGGAGCATGCTGATGGCGCGCAATTGCCCCAAGCGCCTGGGCGGACCACCGAGGAACCCGTCGGAGTCCGGGTACCTGGGCACCACGATGATCACGTTCAGTTCCTGGTTGCGCTCCAGTGCGGCTGCTATTCCGTGTGCCACTTCGCTGGACCACAGATACTGGTCCTCGATGTAGATGAGGGAACGGGCCTGGCCGAACGCTTTTGCATAACCCCGCGCGATGCTGCGCTCGCCGTCCGGTGCGAACGGGAAGGGCGGGTGCTTCAGGCCGTAGGTGCGGAGCAGCTGAACGGCATGCGGACCGGCCGGAGGCGGGGGAGGAGCGGCCTCCGGGAGTGGTTTGGGGTGCCGGGGCATGCGGGCCAGGCGCTGCAACAGCATCCGGTACGGCGTATGGCGGTCAAGCGGGTGGGGATCGTTCCACCGTTCGGCAAACACGGCCAGCACATCTGCCACTACCGGGCCCCGCAGTTCGAGGGCGGCGTCATGCCATGGGGGCCTCGGGCCGTAATGCGAATCCATCTTCACGGCCTGCGGGTCCCCGGCGTGGCCGGCGTCGTCCCGGCGGCTGTGCGAAAGGTCGATTCCCCCTACAAAGGCGACATCGCGGGAGGGGTCGTCGCGATAGCGGATGACCATCAGCTTCTGGTGATGTGAGCCGAACAGGCGCACCCGCTGATCCAACAGGGCCTCCCCGCCGGCGTCGTTGATCTGCCGGCTGAGATGTTCGTTGGAGCGGCCGCTGATGGGCGCAGATATGCGCTCGCCGTGGGATCTCCAGACGAGGCCGCGCACTTCCACCCCCGATCTGGCCAGCCCGGCGAGCAACCCGCCGATGGTGGTTCCGTCTGGCGCAATCTGCTCGTCGGCATCGCCGCGCCAGTCGGTGAACCAAACCCTGTCACCCGCCTGGAGGCCGCGCAGCTCATCCCGCAGCCTGGCGAAGTAGGCTGCTCCATGAACCAAGGGGCGGACCAGGTTGCCTTCCGACCACGCCGGAGTTCCCGCACCACCCGCCTGGATGTCAGAGGCGGGGTTGCCGCGCTCAACCCAATTCAGAAACCACTTGCCAACCATGCTTTCCACTCGGTGCTCCTTTCGGGGCCCGGGGGACCGGGCGACTGGGTTCCCAAACTAGCCTACGTACCTGCGCAATCGGTGACCGTGAAAGGAGCGGCCCCACATCCAGTAGCCGCGCCGCGCGCAGGAGCGGCGGAATAGGCTTGGCCATGGCAGTTCCCATCCGAACAAAGAATGAGGCCACAACACCATGTCACTGAAGGAAAAACTGAAGGGCGACGTCGTCGCTCATATGAAAGCCGGTAACAGAGTGGCCCTGACCACGGTCCGCAACGTCCTGGGCGAGATCGAAACGCGGGAGAAGTCCGGAAAAACCCCCATTGAGCTCGATGACCTCCAGGTCACCGCACTCCTGCAAAAGGAGGCTGCCAAGCGCCGGGACACCGCTGCCACGTATTCCGCCGCCGGCCACTCCGACCGGGCGGACGCGGAGATCGCCGAGGCCGAGGTCATCGAGACCTACCTGCCCAAGGCCCTGACCCGTGAGGAAGCCGAAGCCATCGTCGATGAGGTTATTGCCGGCCTGAAGTCAGACGGCGCCGAGCTGAGCATGCGCTCCATGGGGACCATCATGAAATCCGTCACTCCCAGGATCGGGGGACGCTTCGACGGTAAGGCCGTCAGCGAGATGGTTAGGGGCCGGTTGGCCTGACCAGTATCCGGGAGCATTGCGGGGTTTAGCCCACGTGGATTGGGGGACGCTGCGGGGGTCCCGCACGCGGCATGGTCTTAGTAGGCTCGCTGGTGGAACCGGGAGGCCCCAGAGGAGCGGATATGCGCACGAACACTGGTCGGACAAAAACCATCGGTACCAGGACCAGGCGGCTGCTGGCGGTCACCGTCATTCTTGCCTCTGGCACCGCAACAACTGCCATCGCCGCGAACAGCCCGGCAGTGCCCCCTGGTCCTCCCACTCCAGTCGGTTCCGCGGCTTCCCCGCGGCCCACTGACCAGTTCATCGTAAAGTTCAAGCCCTCGGCAGCGGGCAGCGTTGCATGGCGGGGCAAGACGTATGCGAAGGCTGCAGGCGATACCTCCATCGAGGTCAGGGAGGTCAAGACCACGGCCGGCGACGCCAAGGTAGTGAAGGCAAGCCGCCGGCTGAGTGCTGCAGAGTCCCAGCGTATGTTGGAGAGCCTTGCCGCGGGCGCTGACGTCGCCTCGGTGGAGCCCGACATCCTCCTGTATCCGTCGTCCATACCAAACGACCCCTACTACTCCCAGCAGTGGGGTTTGTCCGATCCCAATTCCGGCATCCGCGTCCCCTCAGTGTGGGATAAAACCACGGGTACGGGACAGGTCGTCGCCGTTATCGACACCGGCATCACCCAACACAGCGACCTCAAGGGCAATGTCACCGCCGGTTACGACATGATTACCGATCCAGCCTCTTCAGGTGACGGCGACGGAAGGGACGCCGACCCCTCCGATCCGGGGGATTTCCGGACCGCAGGTGCTTGCGGTTCCGGCTCGTCCGCCAACTCTTCCTGGCACGGAACCCACGTGGCCGGGCTTATCGCCGCCGTCGCCAACAATGCCGAGGGAGTCAGCGGCGCTGCTCCCGGAGTGAAAATCGAGCCGGTCCGCGCACTCGGTGCCTGCGGTGGTTACCTCTCTGATGTTTCCGACAGCATTACCTGGGCCTCAGGGGGGACGGTCAGTGGCGTACCCGCCAACGCTAATCCGGCGAAGACCATCAACCTGAGCGTCGGGGGAACTGCCGCGTGCCCTGCCGCCATGCAGGCAGCCATCGACGGCGCCGTGAGCCGCGGTTCCACTGTTTTTGTCGCTGCGGGCAATGAGAACCAGCCCGCGTCGAACGTCGCGCCGGCGAACTGCAACAACGTGATTGCCATCGGCGCCAGCAGCAAGGCCGGGTCCAAGGCGTCGTACTCGAATTTCGGCCCCACGGTGGATGTCATGGCCCCGGGAGGCGACACGGATGGGGGGATCCTCTCCACGTTGAATGCCGGTACCACCAGCCCGGGCGCCGAGACCTATGGATACATGATGGGCACGTCAATGGCCACGCCCATGGCGTCGGCCGTTGGTGCCTTGATGAAGGCGGCCGATCCCTCCCTGGCGCCATCCCAAATCGAAGCCAAGCTCAAGGCGACCGCACGTCCCCTCCTGGGAACCTGCCCGGGCGGATGCGGAGCAGGCCTTATCGATGCCTCCACTGCCGTCATCTTTCCAGCCCCGCAAACTCCGATCGCCGCCAAGGCGGCATCCCTGAATGGCGCCCTCGGAGCGGCCACCACAGGCGAGGTCTACGGCCTGAAGGACAGCGGCGGATATCAGTGTTTTGAACACGGGTGCATCGTTTACTCGCCTGCATCCGGGGCACACGTCTCCACCGGCGCTATCCGCGGGCTTTGGGCAGCCACGGGTTTTGAGAACGGCCGGCTGGGATACCCGGTGACTGACGAGGTCACCGGTCTTCGGGATGGGGGCGTTTACCAGAACTATCAGGGCGGAGCGATCATCTGGTCTCCAGCCACGGGCGCCCACATCTCCGTCGGTGCGATCCGGTCCATCTGGGCCTCAACGGGGTTTGAATCGGGACGCCTGGGATACCCCACAAGCGATGAATATCCGACTGGCAATGATGGGAGTGTCGCCCAGAACTACCAGGGCGGCATCATCCATTGGAGTCCGGGCGGCTACTACATCATCTGGGCGTAAAGGGGCAGCAGGAGCAAGCGCCCGGGATGTCCGGGACTGGGGTTCCCTTTGCTGTTTCGGCGTAAACTGCCGGAGCCCCGACATCCCTGCGCCGGCCTGGCAGAAACACCTGTGCCAGCGACCGCCAGCGTAGGTGTCAGCGTCGCGGTTCCCCTGGCGGCCCTGCTTATCGCAGGGGCCCTGACTACGGCGCGGACACGAGGTTGGCGGCCTGGGTGCGCAATCTGTAGAACGACCACGACGCCGTCCTTAGCCATGTCCCTTGCAGCCGCGGTAGCCGGGCGACAGAATCCGTCAGCCCTGCGGCCAGGATCCAGGCGGGAAATTGTCGGCTGATGCAGGACGTGTTACCACCGGACACTCCTGCGGGCGGCGAGACGTTCTGGGGAAAGACCGGCACGGCGAGCTATGGCAGGTTTACCTTCCTGCTGCTTCGGCATCGGCAACGGGTGTCTGCATGTGCTGTGGGCTGCTCGCGGGCTCGGGCATCGCCCGCCCTCTGGCTTTCGCAAGGGACACCAACATGCTTAGAACCGTAACTGTCCAGGCAAGCCCCGTCAGGAACACCAAGGCGATTGCCGCTAAGGGGTGCATGGCGAAAGCTTAGGACGGTGACTCCCGTAAATCCGGGCGCAACTCCGTGCCGAAGTCCGCCTTTATGCCAGCGGCCGTAACGTACTGTCAGAAGATTGTTGCTGCGGCATGTGTTTGGGGACGGCGGTGAAACCACTGAGGTTGCTGCCTCGGAGTTGCTGGACGTCGTCAATGCAGGACCAGCCCGGCGGTCATAATTCCGCGGCGGCATCATTTCGTCGCACCGACAGATGAGTATCGCCCGGAAGCAGGCCGGGATCCTGCTGACTCAACAAATGCGGCAGCAGGGGAGGGGCGGCCTGAAGCAGTGGGCCGGGTAGTGGCGCCGTCATTGGGGGACTGGGCCAGCAGGGCCCGTCCCATCTGCACGCCGACCATCTGCACGTCGGACGTTTACTTCGCCCTGCCTGCTGCGGTCCAGAAGCCATGACGGGTCCGTTTCCGGCGGTGGCCGGCGCCGCAGCCTTCTGATCAGGGCCGCGAAGGGCAAAAGCAGCAATTGCAGGAGGCCACCCGCGATGAGTACGCCGATGCACAAGATGATGATCGGGCTGTACAGAATGAAGATCCCTGCGATGGCGGCAAGGTAACCGAAAGTGAACCCGAGGATCGTCCCGGTATCCATTCCTGCTCCAAAGAAAGGTCACCTTGAATAGGTGATTGCTTATTAGATTGGTGGCCACCCTGCTTCTTGGCGGGCTGCCTCACGGTCGGATAAACGACATCAGCCGCGGATTCGTCTGAGTCTCAACCTGTGTCGTCGCGGGGCAGGGGCTTGGCTGGTGACGGGCCGGGCGCGGCGCCAGGGCCGATGGGGGCGATAGCTGATCGGGACTGGAACCGGCGGTGCCGCAGCCACCCTGGAGGACCCCTTCCTGCGGCGCCTCAAATTCAGAAGAACAACTACGGTCAGGCCGATCCAGGCGAAGGCGCCAACGAAGATCAGGGCCACCGCCTGAAGCGTGCTCATGGCGCAAAGGCCCGCTTTGGCCAGGAGGCCCACTGGTCCTGTCCTGACGGGCTGGGTACCTGCGGGAGCTCAAATGTTTGGGAATGGTCAGCATGCGAGGACACGAGTCCCTGCTTTCCGCAGTGGTCCGGATCGGCTGACTGCGTAACCCTATGGGTCATAGTTTCCGCTTGTCACCGAGGTGAAGCAAGGCCATTAGGGGATGCGGACGAGGTCATAGGGACACAGGACAATGTGCGCCCCGTTTCCCCAGGCACACCCTATTTGACCCCCCGGCCGACATGCCTTCCCACTCGACTGCACCGCAAGAAACAGCCCGGGGAGCTGGATTCCAAACCCCAGTTGTACTGGGTACCGGCACCACCGTGGTTGAAAACGCGTCTCGCGTGGTTGGAGACACAAAAAAACCCCGGTTTCCCGGGGTTTTCTTTGTGCGCGGAGGGGGACTTGAACCCCCACCCCCTTTCGAGGACTAGCACCTCAAGCTAGCGCGTCTGCCATTCCGCCACCCGCGCAGGTGGTATTTCGGGAAGCCGTCCCGCCTTTCAGCGTTTCGCGCCTCTCCGAAGCAGCGAGAAAAACTCTAACACGACTTTTCGGAGAACAACGAATCGGGCCAAGTAGGTAGGCTGAGGACAGCGATTCAAGCCCGTGCCGCCCCAGTCATTCCCTACCAAGGAGCCCCATATGCCTGATGTCCTGCCCGAGGATGAAGTTGTCCGGATCTGCCAGGAACTCATCCGGATCGATACCTCCAACTACGGAGACGGGTCGGGGCCGGGGGAGCGGCCGGCGGCCGAGTATGCCGCTGGGCTCATTGAAGAAGTGGGCCTAAGCGCAGAGATCTTCGAGTCCGCACCGGGCCGCGCCAACGTTGTCACCAGAATGGCAGGTGAGGACCCGTCCGCCAGCGCCCTGGTGGTCCACGGCCATCTTGATGTCGTTCCTGCCCTCCGTGATCAGTGGTCGGTGGACCCGTTCGGCGCAGAACTGAAGGACGGATTGATCTGGGGCCGCGGCGCCGTCGACATGAAGGACATGGACGCCATGATTCTTTCGGTCCTGCGGAGCTTCGCCAGGGAAGGCAGGAAGCCCAAGCGGGATATCATCTTCGCTTTCTTCGCGGACGAGGAAGCCGGGGGCGTGTACGGCGCCCGCTATGCCGTGGACAACCGCCCCGAACTTTTCGAAGGCGCCACTGAAGCCATTTCCGAGGTCGGCGGCTTCTCGGCGACCATCGGCGGCCAGCGCACCTATCTCCTCCAGACGGCGGAGAAGGGCATCTCCTGGCTCCGCCTCGTGGCCCATGGAAGGGCCGGCCACGGTTCCCAAATCAACACGGACAACGCAGTCACCCGCCTGGCCGCTGCGGTCACGCGGATCGGCGAATACAAGTGGCCGATCGAGCTCACCCCCACCACGCGCCAGTTCCTTGACGGTGTAACGGAACTCACCGGTGTGGAGTTCGACGCCGACAATCCTGACCTCCTGCTCAACCAGCTTGGTACGGTGGCCAGGTTCGTCGGCGCCACCTTGCAGAACACCACCAACCCAACCCTCCTCAAGGGCGGGTACAAGCACAACGTCATCCCGGAGTCTGCCGAAGCCCTGGTCGACTGCCGCACACTGCCGGGACAGGAACAGCAGGTCCTCGAGATCGTCCGTGAACTGGCCGGCAACGGCGTGGACGTCAGCTACGTCCACAACGATGTCTCGCTCGAGGTCCCGTTCGCCGGAAACCTGGTGGACTCGATGATCGACGCCCTTCACAAGGAGGACCCGGGTGCCAAGGTGCTGCCGTACACGCTCTCCGGCGGAACGGACAACAAGTCGCTGAGCCGCCTCGGGATCACCGGCTACGGGTTCGCACCCCTGATGCTTCCGGACGATCTGGACTTCACCGGCATGTTCCACGGCGTTGACGAACGCGTCCCGGCGGACTCCCTCAAGTTCGGCGCCCGCGTACTGAACACCCTGCTCACCAACTACTAAAGGGACCAGGCCGTGACTCCTGAGGAACTGTTGCCGGATGAGCTCCTTGAGCGCATCCGCGGCCGCGCTGCCGCATATGATCGTGACAACGCCTTCTTCCATGAGGACCTCCAGGAGTTGGCAGCGGCCGGGTACCTGAAGCTTTTCGTGCCGGCGTCCGACGGCGGCGCAGGGCTTGGGCTCGAAGCGGCGGCGCAGTGCCAGCGCAGGCTGGCAACGGCTGCCCCTGCCACCGCACTGGCTGTCAATATGCACCTGGTCTGGACCGGCGTCGCCCACGTTCTGGCTGCGCGGGGCGACCACTCGCTGGCCTTCGTCCTCGAGGAAGCCGCCCAGGGCGAGGTCTTTGCTTTCGGGAACTCGGAAGCCGGCAACGACTCCGTACTGTTCGACTCCCGGACCACTGCCACGCCGGAACAGGACGGCGGCTACTCGTTCACCGGGACAAAGATCTTCACCAGCCTCTCGCCGGCCTGGACCCGCCTGGGCATCTTCGGGAAGGACCCGGATGCCCGGAGCGGCGCCGGCGAGCTCGTGCACGGCTTCATCACCCGCCAGACCCCGGGCTACCGGATCCGGGACGACTGGGACACCCTGGGCATGCGGGCCAGCCAGTCCGCCACCACTGTCCTGGAAGGTGTGGCCGTTCCTGCGGACCGGATCTTTCGGAAACTTCCCGTAGGCCCCAACGCCGACCCGCTGATCTTCGCAATCTTCGCCTGTTTCGAGAGCCTCCTGGCGGCTGTCTACACGGGGCTGGGCGAACGTGCCCTGGCCGTGGGCGTGGAGACCGTGAAGCGGCGGACCTCCTTCAGGAGCGGGGGGCGCAGCTACGCCCAGGACCCCGACATCCGCTGGAAGGTGGCGGACGCCGCCATGGCCATGGACAACCTGTACCCGCAGCTTCGGTCCGTGACGGCGGACGTCGACGCCCTTGCCGACCACGGGGCCCAATGGTTCCCCAAACTGGTGGGCCTGAAAGTGAACGCGACGGAGACGGCGCGCCGCGTGGTGGACCTGGCCATCCGCGTCAGCGGGGGATCAAGCTACTTCAGGGGCTCAGAGCTCGAACGGCTCTACCGCGATGTGCTGGCCGGGATGTTCCACCCCTCCGACGACGAGTCAGCCCACAACACTGTGGCGAACGCCTGGCTGGGACCGCTGGAAGATTAGAGGGTCCACCGGATAGACGGTCCACCGGACCGCGTACGCACTAGACGGTCCGCTGGACCTGCATCACCCGGCGGCGGAGCCAAAAGCGCCGGCCGCCGCCCACATAAAGCTTGCTGCGTTCCAGTTCCCACTTGCCGTATTCGGAGTGTTCAACCAGCCGGCGCCGCGCTTCGGGCAGGGAATCATCAGGACTGACGGTCAGTACGAGGTACTCGTACTGCCGCAAATAATCCCGTTCCCGCTGGACCGAGCTGGTGAGAAATTGTTCCTTCATTTGCTCTCCATTTTCGTCCTTTTCCCGCTAACGTGAAGTCATGAGCATCGATCCGCGTGTCGCGCTTTCGTCCCTGACCACCGCTTTGGAAGAACACCTTATAGCAGCATCCAACCGGCGCGGGGACGGCGACCCCTCAGTCGAAGCAGCATTTTTCGCAGTTGCCGATGCCTTCGAAGTTTACGAGGACGCGCTTTACGAGGCGTATAACGAAGTGACCCCGCTTCAGGTCTTCGACGACGAGGATGAAGAAGACGAGGAAGCCGACGTGGACGACGACGAAGACCTGGAGATCGTCGAGGAATAGCGGCCCCGGAAAACCCGGCAGCCTAGGAAGCTGCCGAAACGTCCTCCAGGGCCCGTGCAATCTGCGGCGGCAGCGGCGCGAGCTGGGCGTCGAGGATTTCCTTCAACTGCACCGGTGTGCGGGCGCCGACGATGGCCGTGGCAACTCCCTGCTGCGAGAGCAGCCACGAAAGCGCCACATCCTGGGGAGTCCGGCCCAGCCCGTTGGCGGCCATGCACACCGCATCGACGATCCGTGACGGCTTCTCCGCCAGATACGGCTCCACGTAGGCGGCTTCGCTGACGGACGCGCCACGGGAACCGGCCGGGATGGTACCCCGGTACTTCCCGGTGAGCACCCCACGGCCCAGCGGCCCCCACGCCATGAGCCCAAGCCCTGCGTCCTCCGCAGCCGGCATCAGCTCCGCCTCAGCCGACCGGTTAAGGAACGAATACTCGGCCTGGACCGCCACCAGCGGGACGCTGCTGACAGCGGCCGCCTTCGCCGCTTGCCAGCCCTTGAAGTTGGAGATCCCTGCATACCTGGCCCGCCCGGAGCGGACCGCGAAGTCAAGTGCCCCCAGCGTCTCGTCGAGGGGAACGTTGCCGTCCCACGCCTCGGCAAACCAGAGGTCCACGTAGTCGGTGCCCAGCCTGGCCAGGCTGGCGTCCAGCCCGGTGAGCATCGCGTTCCGTGACGTGTCCACCGCGCGCCGGCCATCCGGCGTCGTCATTCCTGCTTTGGTGGAAATGGAAACCTCCGTGCGGGACACCACATCACCCAACAGGGAACCGAGGACTGCCTCTGAGGCGCCGCCCGCATACGACGCCGAAGTGTCCACGTGCCGGCCGCCTGCGTCGAGGAAGGTCCGCAGCAACTCTGAAGCGTCCTGCTCGTCAGTTTCCCCGCCCCAGGACCGGGTGCCCAGGGAGAGGGCTGAAACTCGCAAACCACTGTTGCCGACGTAACGCTGCTGCATAGCAGCAAGCTTACGGGCAGAAGCACAGGTGCCATGCCGTAGGGTCTTAGCGTGAACTGGTTTGAAGCGGCCCTGCTGGGCCTTGTGCAGGGACTGACCGAATTTCTACCGATTTCATCGAGCGCGCACCTGCGGATTGTGGGTGAATTCCTCCCCAACGCGGAAGACCCCGGGGCCGCCTTCACCGCCATCACCCAGCTCGGCACGGAGACCGCCGTGCTGATCTTTTTCTGGCGCGACATTGTCCGCATCGTCAAGGCATGGGCCGGATCCCTGACCGGCAAAGTGCCGCGGCAGGATCCTGATGCCAGGATGGGCTGGCTGGTGATCCTGGGCAGCCTGCCCATCATCGTGCTCGGCCTGCTCTTCCAGGACCAGATCGAGTCCGTGCTCCGCAGCATGTGGATTGTGGCCACCATGCTGATCGTCTTCGGCCTGATCCTTGCCGTGGCCGACGCCACCGGTGCCCAGAAGCGGGACCTGACGCACCTGACCTATAAGCACGGCATTTTCTACGGCCTTGCCCAGGCCCTGGCATTGATCCCCGGCGTCTCCCGCTCCGGCGGCACCATCACTGCAGGCCTGCTCATGGGGTACACGCGGGAAGCCGCGGCACGGTATTCGTTCCTGCTGGCCATCCCCGCCGTGTTCGGCAGCGGGCTGTACCAGCTGTACAAGGTGGTCACCAAGGAAGGCCTTTCCGGGCCATTTGGCCTTCCGGAGACCGCCCTTGCCACTGTGATCGCCCTGGTAGTGGGATATGTCATCATCGGCTGGTTCCTGAAGTTCGTCTCGACGCGCAGCTACCGCCTCTTCGTCTGGTACCGCATCTTCCTGGGCCTGGCGCTCTACCTCCTGCTCGGTTTCGGCGTCATCAGCGCCTAGGGCTAGGCTTGGGCTTGTGAAATCCTGGACTTCCCGCCCCGTTCCTGCCCTGCCCGGAAACATGCCCGCGATTCGTTTGTTCGACACTGCGGCAGGCCGCGAAGTGGCACTTGAGCAGGAGGCCAGGCCCTCCATGTACGTCTGCGGCATCACCCCCTACGACGCGACCCACATGGGACATGCAGCCAGCTACGTTGCCTTTGACCTGCTCAACCGCGCCTGGCGCGACGCCGGCAGCGAGGTTTCCTATGTGCAGAACGTGACTGATGTGGACGATCCCCTGCTTGAACGTGCTACCGCCACCGGCGTCGACTGGCGTGACCTCGCCGCAGAGCAGGTGGAGCTCTTCCAGACCGACATGGAGGCGCTGAACGTCCTGGCACCCGACCACTACGTTGGCGCCGTGGAATCCATCGGCCTGATCGTCCCCGAGGTGGAGCGGCTGGTCAGCATGGGACTGGCCTACCAGGTGGCAGGCACCAACGGGGAACCTGACGGCGATGTCTATTACGACGTCGAAGCCGCCGGAAAGCAGTCGACGGCACCTGACGGCTGGGTACTGGGATGCATTTCCCACCTTGGCGAGAGCGCCATGCTGGAGCTTTTTGCCGAGCGCGGCGGCGATCCCGGAAGGGCCGGGAAGCGGCAGGCGCTTGACCCGCTGCTCTGGCGGGTGGAACGGCCGGGCGAACCCAGTTGGCCGGGTGGAAGCCTGGGCGCCGGAAGGCCCGGCTGGCACATCGAATGCACCGTCATCGCCCAGAAGTACCTGCCGTCGCCCTTCACGGTGCAGGGCGGTGGCTCGGACCTGATCTTCCCGCATCACGAGATGGGCGCCGGCCACGCGTACTCCCTCGCGTGGGTGCCCCTTGCCCGGCATTACGCCCATGCAGGCATGGTGGGGCTCGACGGCGAAAAGATGAGCAAGTCCAAGGGCAACCTGGTGCTGGTCTCCAAGCTCCGCGCTGCCGGTGAGGACCCGGCTGCAATTCGCCTGGCCATCCTGGCGCACCATTACCGCTCCGACTGGTCATGGACGGACGAAGGCTTCGCGGCCGCCAAGGCTGACCTGGCGGCGTGGCGGACTGCACTGGACCACGCCCCCGAAGGATCAGGAAAGGCGCTCCTCGCCGAAATACGTGAAGCGCTGGCGGGAGACCTCAATGCCCCGGCGGCGGTTGCCGCCATCTCGCGCTGGGCACGGTCCGCGAACGACGGCGGTGCTGCCGCCAGCCCTGCTGACAGCATCCTGGTGAAAGATGCGGTGGACGCCCTGCTGGGCATCCGGCTGTAGTACTCCAGTTTGCAGGAACACAAGTGAGGGGCGTGGGCGGAATTCTTCCGCCCACGCCCCTCACCTGTTAATACTCAGGGCCGGTCCTGGCCCCGCCGCTTCAGGTACCGTTCGAATTCCCTGGCGATGGATTCGCCGCTGGCCTCCGGGAGGTCTGCGGTGTCCTTGGCTTCCTCCAGCTGCCGGACGTAGGCAGCAATTTCGGGATCCTCGGTAGCCAGTTCGTCCACGCCGCGTTCCCAGGCGTCAGCTTCCTCCGCCAGCTCATGGGTATCCAGGGGCACCTGCAGCAGCTCCTCGATGCGGTGCAGGAGGGCGAGCTGCGCCTTGGGGGAGGGAGCCTGGGCCACGTAGTGCGGCACGGCAGCCCACAACGACACGGCAGGGATACCAGCCAGGAGCGCCACCTCGGACAGGACGCCCACGATGCCCACGGGGCCTTCGTACTGGGAGGCCTCCAGGTTCATCCGCTCCCTGAGCGGTGCGTCGTCGGAGGACGTGCTCACTGGGATAGGACGGCTGTGCGGGACGTCCGCCAGCAGCGCTCCAACCAGCACCACGTAGTCCACATTCAGCGCCTCCGCATGGGCCAGCAGTTCTGCAGTGTAGGCGCGCCACTTATAGGACGGTTCCGTGCCCTGGACGAAGATGACGTCCACGTTGGAGTTGGGCGCGGTGGCTTTGTAGATGCGGGTTGAAGGCCACTTGATCTTGCGTTCCCCGGCCGCGTTCCTGCGGACGGTGGGGCGCGTGAACTGGAAGTCGTAATACTCATCGGCATCGATGGATGCCACCTTCTTGCCGCCCCACAACTTGTTCAGGTAACGCAGCGAATCGCTGGCCGCTTCTCCGGCGTCGTTCCACCCTTCAAAGGCGGCAAGCATCACCGTTACGCGCTGTCCGTCAGCCACTGGCTGCAGGAACCGTTCCCGCTCGGGTCCGGCACCCTGTTCGGCGGTGTCTCCCTCGAAGCTATTCATTTCTTCACCCTACGTCCAAGGTGCAGGGTCGCGCATGGATTGAAGCGCCGCAAATCCCCGGGAACCAGTGCAAACAGCACCGGCCCTGCGTCATATTCGCCAAGGGCGTAGCCCACAGCCGCCGCCCAGCCATCCCCCGTAGACTGGCGTCATGCGATTTCCTGCCTCCGGTTCACCGCTCAAAGCCGTCCTGTGGGACATGGACGGCACCATCGTGGACACCGAGCCATACTGGATCGCGGCGGAACATGCACTGGTGGAGGCACACGGTGGAACGTGGAGCCATGACCAGGCAATGCAGCTGGTTGGCCAGTCACTGACCTTTTCCGCGGGCCTGCTCCAACAGGCCGGCGTCGAGCTCGAAATCCGCGAAATCATCGACACCCTCACCGGACAGGTCATCAACAGCGTGCGGCAGCAGGTGCCGTGGCGCCCCGGCGCCCGTGAACTCCTTGAAGAACTGCACCTGGCCGGCGTTCGCTGCGCCCTGGTCACCATGTCGGAGGGACCGTTGGCCCGCGAGGTGGTGGCCAGCCTTCCCCGGCCGTACTTCGAAGTGCTGGTCACCGGCGATATCGTGAGCCAGGGCAAGCCGCACCCGGAGGCATATCTGACGGCCGTGGAACGGCTGCAGGAGAGCGATCCCGATCTTGGAATCCACCACTGCGTAGCCCTTGAGGACTCCGTGCCCGGCGTGGCCGCGGCCGTGGCCTCCGGAGTCGCCACTGTGGCCGTGCCCCACATTGTGCCGCTGCCGGACCACGACAGCTACGCACTCTGGGACACCCTCGCCGGCCGGGGGCTGGCTGAGCTGGAAGCCCTGCTTCAGCGGGCGGACGCACCCGCGGCTTCAACGGGTGATGCACGTGGCTGACCCGGGCGGCCCCGGCCAAGGCACCAACCCGGCACGCCGCGAAGGCATCCCGCTGGGGCGGATCGCCGGCGTCCCCGTTGTCCTTGCCTACTCGTGGTTCGTGATCGCGGCCTTCACCGTGATCGTCTACGGGCCTGTGTTGGCCAGGAACAACCCGACGCTGGGCACGAGTGCCTATATCGTGGCGTTCGCGTACGCCGTCCTGCTCCTGATCTCAGTGCTCGTCCACGAACTCGCCCATGCCCTGACAGCAAAAATCTACGGCTGGCCTACGCAAAAGATCGTGCTTAACCTTTGGGGCGGCCACACCCAGTTCGAAAGCTTCACATCGTCTCCGGGCCGGTCCGTGCTCGTGGCGCTGGCGGGCCCGGCTGCCAACTTCGTCCTGGCGGGCGGGGCCTGGCTGCTGCTCGGCACCGACAGCCTTGGAAGCGTCGCGGAAATTCTGACGAACATCTTCATGTGGGCGAACTTCCTGATTGGCGTCTTCAACGTCCTGCCGGGCCTGCCACTGGACGGCGGCAGGCTGGTCGAGTCCATCGTCTGGAAGGCCACCGGCAGCCAGGCGAAAGGAACTGTTGCAGCCGGGTGGGGCGGGCGCATCATCGTCCTGGCCATTGCGTACTGGTTCCTCCTTCGCCCGTACCTCGCCGGAGATAGTCCGGACTTCAGCCTCCTCATGATCACTATCCTGGTGGGCGGGTTCCTCTGGATGGGAGCGTCAGCGTCCATCCAGCAAGGCACGCTGCGCGGCCGGCTCCCGCTGGTCAGTGCCGCGGCATTGTCGACGCCCGCCACCGGAATGCCTGCCACCGGCACCGTACGGGATGCCATCCGCCTGGGGGCAGCAGGAACAAAGTCTGTCGTGGTCTGCGGACCGGATGGCCGGCCCCAGGGCGTAGTTGACCCCGGCGCGGTGGCATCAGTGCCGGCTGCTGCCGCCGATACCACCCCCATCACCGCCGTTTCATTTCCATTGGCTGCAGGCGCCTACGTCCCTGAATGGTCCAAAGGGCAGGAGCTGATCCAGTTCCTTTCGCAGCTTGAGGGACGCCACTATGCAGTGGTGGACCACAACGGCATGGTCACTGGGCTAATGACCCAGGAGGCAGTCCTCGCGGCCATTACCGGCAAGCGCCCGCGCAACGATAGGCACCCGCAGGGCCAGAACCGGTAGAGTTACCTGCCGGTCGTGCATTGCCGCCGATAGAGCCACAACGTCCCAACGGACCGCCGGTTGCGGCACAACAGGTTTACAGGAGCGAGGAAATATCATGAGCAGCGAAACTGCCGTCAACGACGCCAACGGAGCAGCCCAAGCCGGTGCTGCCGCCAGCGGCTCGCAGCCGGTGGGAGCTGCCCGTCGCCGCGGCCCCTTCCGTGAAGGCGAACGTGTCCAGCTCACCGATGAGCGGGGCCGCATGAACACCATCACCCTGGAACGCGGCGGCGCATTCCACACCCACCGCGGGTTCCTCAACCATGACGAAATCATTGGCAAGGTCGACGGCTCCGTGGTGGTCAACAATGTCGGCCAGCAGTACCAGACCCTCCGCCCCCTGCTCTCCGACTTCGTCCTCTCCATGCCGCGCGGCGCCGCCGTCGTCTATCCCAAGGACGCCGGCCAGATCGTCACCATGGCGGACATCTTCCCGGGCGCACGTGTAGTGGAAGCCGGCGTCGGCTCCGGCGCCCTCTCCATCTCCCTGCTCCGCGCCGTGGGCGATAACGGCTACCTGCACTCCTTCGAACGGCGCCAGGAATTCGCGGACATCGCCCGCGGAAACGTGGAGACGATCTTTGGCGGCCCGCACCCCGCCTGGCAGATCTCCCTGGGTGATTTCCAGGAGGAAGTGGTCAAAGCCGAGGAACCCGGCTCCGTGGACCGCGTTGTCCTGGACATGCTCGCGCCTTGGGAATGCCTCGACGCCGTTGCCACCGTCCTCGCGCCCGGCGGCGTGTGGATCAACTACGTTGCCACCGTCACCCAGCTCTCCCGCACCGCGGAAGCCATCCGGGCGGACGGCCGGTTCACCGAACCCGACGCGTGGGAGTCGATGGTCCGAGGCTGGCACCTGGAAGGTCTCGCCGTCCGTCCCGACCACCGAATGGTGGCCCACACCGGATTCCTGCTGGTCACGCGGCGGCTCGCCGACGGCGTCACCGGCATTTCAGTCAAGCGCCGCCCGTCCAAGACCGACTTCAACGAAGAGGACGTCAACGCCTGGACTCCGGGGGCCGTGGGGGAGCGCGCTGTATCGGACAAGAAGCTCCGGCGCGCCGCCCGTGACGCCATCGCGGGGACCAACGTGGTGGACGGGCCAGAGGTCACGAACTAGTCCACATTTCGGGAGTCTCCATCCCTACCCGGCAATCTGGGACTAATGTCTTAAGAGAAGCGCAGGAAGGGGCTGATACATCATGGAGACACCAAACACGGACTCCGGACGTACTCCGGCAGAGCAGTCTGCCGCCAACGACCTCTCGGTTGCTGACCGCCAGGTCAACATACTTCGGGACAAGCTCAGGCATATCGACCGCCAGCTGGCAGCAGCCACGCAGAACAACTCCAAGCTGGTCAGCATGCTTGAGACTGCCAAGGCAGAGATCCTGCGGTTGAAAAACGCCCTGGACCAGGAAGGGCAGCCGCCATACAGCTTCGGCACCATCCTCCAAATAAATCCGAAGCGGCAGCCTGCTCCGGGCAACAGCGGCCAGGCCGCCACTGAAGAGTCGGTGGACATCTTCAACGCCGGGCGGAAAATGCGGGTGGGCATCAGCCCGCTGGTGAACATCAACCAGCTCGCGGTAGGGCAGGAAGTGCTCCTGAACGAGGCACTCCTGATCGTGGCGGGACTGGGCTACGAACGCGCCGGTGAACTTGCCACGCTGAAGGAAATGCTGGGACGCGACCGGGCCCTGGTGGTGGGCCGTGCGGACGAGGAACGCGTCGTCCGGCTTTCCGGTGCCCTCCTCTCCGAGAAACTCCGGGTTGGCGACGCCCTGTCCGTCGATTCCCGGACCGGCTACGCCTTGGAGAAAGTACCCCGCTCCGAGGTGGAGAACCTGGTCCTTGAGGAAGTTCCGGACATCACCTACGAAGACATCGGCGGCCTCGGCCCGCAGATCGAACAGATCCGCGACGCCGTCGAACTGCCGTTCCTGCACCCGGACCTCTACCGGGAACATGGCCTGAAGGCTCCCAAGGGCATCCTCCTCTACGGTCCTCCGGGCTGCGGCAAGACCCTGATCGCCAAGGCCGTTGCCAACTCGCTCGCCGCCCGCGCAGCGGAGCGTTCCGGAAACGTTGACTTGAAGAGCTATTTCCTCAACATCAAGGGGCCTGAGCTCCTGGACAAGTACGTGGGTGAAACAGAGCGGCACATCCGCCTCATCTTCTCCCGCGCCCGGGAGAAGGCCTCGGACGGCAGCCCCGTCGTGGTGTTCTTTGACGAGATGGACTCACTGTTCCGCACCCGCGGCACCGGCATCTCGTCCGACGTCGAGACCACCATCGTGCCGCAGCTCCTCAGCGAGATCGACGGCGTGGAGCGCCTCGACAATGTCATCGTCATTGGCGCGTCCAATCGCGAGGACATGATCGACCCCGCAATCCTGCGGCCCGGACGTCTGGACGTCAAGGTCAAGATCCAGCGGCCCGACGCAGAAGCTGCTGCAGACATTTTCAACAAATACATCACCACGGACCTGCCGTTCCACGAATCCGACCTGGCCGAACACAACGGGGACATCCAGGCCACCGTTGATGCCATGGTCCAGCGAACGGTGGAGGCGATGTACTCCACGGACAAGTCCAACGAGTTCCTGGAGGTCACCTACGCCAATGGTGACACCGAAATGTTGTACTTCAAGGACTTCAACTCCGGGGCCGTGGTCCAGAACGTGGTGGACCGGGCCAAGAAGTACGCCATCAAGGACCTGCTGACCACGCACCAGAAGGGCCTCCGGATCGAGCACCTGCTGCGCGCCGTGGTGGATGAGTTCCGTGAACACGAAGACATGCCCAACACCACCAATCCGGATGACTGGGCCCGGATTTCCGGGAAGAAGGGCGAACGGATCACCTATATCCGCACCATCGTCCAAGGGAAAGCCGGCCAGGAGCCGGGCAAGTCCATCGAGACCATGCCGACCACAGGACAGTATCTATGACGGGTGCACACGGCTCCGCCGGCGGGGAAGGCCTCCCCGCCGGCGGGGCCATGCGCGTCATGGGAGCGGAAACCGAATACGGCATCCATGCCCCATCCGCGCCATCCGCCAACGCCACCATGATGAGTGCCAGGGTGGTGCAGGCCTACGCCCAGGTGACCCGGCAACGCGCTGCGGGCGGAGCGGAAACGCGCTGGGACTACACCGACGAAGAGCCGCTGCACGATGCCCGCGGCTGGACAGTGGACAGGGGCGCCGCACATCCCACCCAGCTGACCGACCAGCCCCCGGTGCTCGACGCGGAGGCGGTGGCCCTGGCCTACGGCCGCGAGGAACTTGAACTGGACGGCCAGGACGAATCCGGCACCCTGCTGATGAACATGGTCCTGGGCAACGGGGCCCGGCTGTACGTCGACCACGCGCACCCTGAGTACTCCAGCCCCGAAGTCACCAACCCGCGCGACGCCGTGGCCTGGGACGCCGCAGGTGACCTGGTGGGATTGACTGCCGTCCGCAGGCTGGCCGCGGACCCGGCCCTGCCGCCGGTCAATCTGTACAAGAACAACACTGACAACAAGTCCGTGTCCTACGGTTCGCACGAGAACTACCTCATGCCAAGGTCGGTACCGTTCGGGGACATCGTGCGGGGGCTGACACCGTTCTTCGTGAGCCGGCAGGTGGTCTGTGGGGCCGGCCGGCTGGGACTCGGCCAGGACAGCTCGATTCCCGGCTTCCAAATCAGCCAGCGGGCGGACTTTTTCGAAGCCGAAGTGGGGCTCGAAACCACCATCCGCAGGCCCATCATCAATACCAGGGACGAGCCCCACTCCACAGCGGACAAGTACCGGCGCCTGCACGTGATCGTCGGGGACGCCAACCTCAGCCAGGTGTCCAATTACCTCAAGTTCGGCACCACGGCGATGGTCCTCAGCCTCATTGAAGCGGGGCTTGCGCCCAAAATCGAGGTCTATGAACCCGTCGCAGCCCTCAAGACCGTCAGCCACGACACTTCGCTGACCGCAAAGCTGCGCCTACTCGACGGAAGGCGCGTCACGGCCCTGGACCTCCAGTGGATGTACCACGAGGCTGCGGCCAAACTCGCGCAGGACACCGGTGTGGGTGACGCCGTGGACGGTGACGGACATACCCACGAGGTCCTGGAGCGGTGGGCGTCCGTTCTTACCCAGCTTGACAGCGACAGGGCCGCTGCCGCCACCTCTGTTGAGTGGCTGGCCAAACTCTCCCTGCTGGACGGCTACCGCCAGCGCGACGGACTGGAATGGAGCGACGCGCGGCTGGGTCTGGTGGATCTCCAATGGGCGGACATCAGGCCCGAGAAAGGCCTTTACTACCGCCTGCTGTCCAGGAACCGGATGCAGCGGCTGGTGGATGATGCCACCATCGCCGCGGCAGTAGCGGAGCCGCCGGCCGACACCCGGGCCTACTTCCGGGGGAAGTGCATCAGCAGCTTCGGCAAGGACGTAGTGGGGGCAAGCTGGGACTCTGTCATCTTCGACGTGCCCGGTTATGGAAGGCTTCAGCGGGTGCCCACCCGTGAGCCCCTGAGGGGAACCAAAGCCCTGACTGGAGCGTTATTCGAGCGCTATCGGGAAGCGGGCCCATTCCTCGGGGAGCTGCTGGGACACAGCAGCACTCCTCCTGCGGGCTAAACCGCGCCGGAACGTCCGTCCCGTGGCAGGATGGGCATATCGGAGGATCCGCCGGATCCACCGAAGGAAGAAGGAGGGAAACCAATGGCAGGCCAGGAGCAGCAACAGCCCCAATCACGCGACAGCCAGGTCGACGAAGACATCCCCGAGGCGCCCCCGGCACCGCCTGAGGCGCAGGCCTCGGCCTCAACCGAAGGCGTTGACGACCTGCTCGACGAGATCGACGGTGTCCTGGAATCCAACGCCGAGGAGTTTGTCCGGGCGTTCGTCCAAAAGGGCGGCCAGTAACCCGGACCCGGAAGGTGGCGGAAGCCGCGGAAGGCCGGGATCTGTACCAACGTTGAAGTACCACGTTCAAGGAGTGATGAGTGCAGGAATCAACCGCCGACCAGGTAGCCGCAAACGCCACCTCGTCCTTTACGGAGCACCTTCTACGGGACCGGCCCGAGCTATTGCCCTTTAGCCGGTCCCTCCAAGGTGGTGCGTCCGCGGCTGTCCCGGTGCAGGTCCCACACGCCACCACCATCGTTGCCATGAGCTACGGCGGCGGTGTCCTGATGGCCGGGGACAGGCGGGCCACCATGGGAAACGTCATCGCCAGCAGGCACATCGAGAAGGTTTTTCCCGCAGACCACTTCTCGGTCCTGGGCATCGCCGGAACGGCGGGCATCGCGATTGACCTGACCCGGCTCTTCCAGGTTGAACTCGAACACTACGAAAAAATTGAAGGAACCCAGCTGAGCCTTGAGGGCAAGGCCAACCGGCTGGGGGCCATGATCAGGGGCAACCTTCCGCTCGCCCTGCAGGGATTGGCGGTAGTGCCCCTCTTCGCAGGTTTCGACACCACCGCCGGTGTCGGCCGGCTGTTTTCCTACGACGTCACCGGCGGCAGGTATGAGGAACACGAACACCACACCGTCGGGTCCGGTTCCGTCTTCGCCCGCGGCGCCCTGAAAAAGCTCTGGCGCCCCAACCTCACCGCAGCCGAGGCACTTTCCGTTGCCGTGGAGTCCCTGTATGACGCCGCCGACGACGACTCCGCCACGGGCGGACCCGATACAGTCCGGCAGCTGTGGCCCGTGGTCTACACGGTGGACAGGACGGGCGCCCGCCGGGTGCCGGAGCCTGAACTTGCGGCTGCCTCCCGCGGCGTGATTGAATCACGCACCATCGCCGGACGGGAGGCCTGAGATGACCCAGCAGTTCTATGTCTCGCCCGAACAGCTGATGAAGGACCGCGCGGATTTTGCGCGGAAAGGCATCGCCCGGGGCCGCTCCGTTGTGGTCATCAGCTGCGCCGACGGCATTGCACTAGTCGCCGAGAATCCCTCGCCGTCCCTCCACAAGATCGGCGAGATCTATGACAAGATCGCGTTCGCCGCGGTGGGCAAATACAACGAATTCGAAAGCCTCAGGCAGGCCGGCGTGCGCTACGCCGACGTCCGGGGATACTCGTACGACCGCGAGGATGTAACCGCCCGTGGCCTGGCGAGCGTGTATGCGCAAAGCCTGGGCGCCGTCTTCACCGCTGAACAGAAGCCTTTCGAGGTGGAACTTGCCGTCGCGGAGGTGGGCCCTACGCAGGCCGAAGACCACCTGTACCGGCTGACGTTTGATGGGTCCATTGCCGACGAGCACAGCTTCGTCGTGATGGGCGGCCAGGCCGAGAAGGTGTCGTCGGCAATTGATGCAGGCTGGCAGGCCTCGATGGGCTTCGCTGACGCAGTGCGGCTGGCACTGAAGGGGCTGACGCCTGTCCAGGAGGGGGAGCAGCCGGGAGCGCCACTGCCGCCCAGCGCCCTCGAGGTGGCCGTGCTGGACAGGCTTTCCGACAGCACCCGCGGCACCCGGCGCGCCTTCCGCAGGCTTAATGACGCGGACATCACAGCACTGCTGGCCTAGGAGGACCACATGGACAAGAGAATCTTCGGCATCGAAACCGAGTTCGGGATCTCTTACTCGAGCCCGGACTCCAGGCCTCTTGCTCCCGAGGAGGTGGCCCGGTACCTCTTCCGCAAGGTGGTCAGCTGGGGGCGTTCGTCGAACGTGTTCCTTACCAACGGTTCCCGGCTGTACCTCGATGTGGGGTCCCATCCCGAGTACGCCACGGCAGAATGCGACGACCTTGCCCAGCTGATCGCCCATGACCGTGCCGGTGAACTGATCCTTGACGACCTGGTGGACGAGGCCCAGGCGCGTCTGGCTGCTGAAGGGTTCAATGGCACCGTGTACCTGTTCAAGAACAACACGGACTCCGCCGGCAACTCCTACGGCAGCCACGAGAACTACCTCATTCCGCGGCGCGGCGAGTTTTCCCGTCTGGCCGAGATCCTGATTCCGTTCCTCGTCACCCGCCAGCTCATCGCCGGGGCCGGCAAGATCCTGAAGACTCCCCACGGGGCCACCTACGCCTTTTCCCAGCGCGCCGACCACATCTGGGAGGGCGTCTCCTCCGCCACCACCCGGTCCCGCCCCATTATCAACACCAGGGACGAGCCGCACGCAGATGCCGAGTTCTACCGGCGGCTGCACGTCATCGTCGGTGACTCCAACATGTCCGAGGCGACGGCACTGATGAAGATCGGCACCGTGGACCTGGTTCTTCGGATGATCGAGGCGGGCGTGATCATGCGCGACATGCGGATGGAAAACCCCATCCGCAGCATCCGGGAAATCTCCCACGACCTCAGCGGCCGCGCCCTGGTCCGCCTGGCCAACGGCCGCCAGCTCACAGCCCTTGAGATCCAGCAGGAATACCTGACCAAGGTCACGGCCTTCGTGAAGGAGCACGGCGCCCACAACCAGCACGTTCCGGTGATCCTGGATCTGTGGGAACGCACGCTGAACGCCATCGAATCGGGTGATACCAGGGGCATCGATACGGAAATCGACTGGGCCATCAAGAAGAAGCTAATGGACAATTACCGCGAACGGCACGGGCTTGGTTTGGAGGCTCCCCGGATCGCCCAACTCGACCTGACGTACCATGACATCTCCCGCAGCCGTGGACTCTTCTACCTGCTCCAGTCCCGTGGCGCGGTGCGCCGGATCGTTGACGATACGGTGATTAAGAGTGCCGTGGACGCACCCCCGCAAACCACCCGGGCCAAGCTCCGGGGGGACTTTGTCCGCCGGGCACAGGAACTCGGGCGCGACTACACGGTTGACTGGGTGCACCTGAAGCTGAACGACCGCGCCCACCAGACAATCCTGTGCAAGGATCCCTTCCGCAGCGTCGATGAGCGCGTGGATACGCTGCTCGACTCCATGGGTTGATCGGCTCCGGGCGGACGCCCAGCTTCAGGGTCTATTCTGGATAGGGTCCTTTTAACGGGACCTCCACGGCACTGTCCGCCGCCATGCGGATTGTCGTATCCACCCTGCCCCGACGAAAGTTATCCTACGTGCGCCGACTACTAGCAATCCTCCTCCCCGGCCTGCTGCTCCTGACCGCCTGCGGAGGTACAGCCTCCCAGCCCGAACCAAGCAGCCAGTCCGCCGGGGAGACTGCAAAGTTCGACTCCATCAAGCTGACCGACAACGGAGACAAGAAGGCCCCGGGGGTTGAGTTCGACAAGCCTCTGACCGTCACCCAGCCCACCATCAAAGTCGTTTCCGAAGGCAGCGGCGCCACCGTGAAGGCCAACCAGATCGCCAAAATCTCCGTCCTGGCCTTGAACGGCACGGATGGGTCCCAGCTGGAGGATACATTCCCCAACGAGCCTGAAAACCTGGAGCTGAACGATGAGCTCAAGACCAACAGCGCCGTCATCTATAACGCTTTCGTCGGCGCGAAGGTGGGGTCAAGCCTTGCCCTGGCCGTCCCCGGCAAGCAGAGTGCACCGTCGGCAAGTGCCGGCCCGTCCGACAGCGCCAGTCCCGGCGCAAGCCCCAGCGCAGCTTCCGATCCCACTCAGCTGCTGATCATCAAGGTTCTTTCCGCCTCAGACCCCACTCCTGTCCTGGACAAGCCCCAGGGTGAAACGGTGTCGCCCCAGGCCGGGCTGCCCACGGTGACCGAAAAGGACGGCGTACCGGAAATCAATGTAGCCGGAGCACCGGCCCCCACTTCCCTTGTGTCGCAGGACCTGATCAAGGGAACCGGCGCCACGGTCAAGGAAACCGACACACTGACCGTGAACTACGTCGGCGTCAACCTCAGCGACGGCACCAAGTTCGATTCCAGTTTCGACCGCGGACAGCCGGCCACCTTCCCGCTCTCAGGCGTCATCAAGGGCTGGACCCAGGGCCTTACCGGTAAAACCGTAGGCTCCCGCGTCCTGCTGGTCATCCCCAAGGATCTGGCCTACGGTGACGCCGGCCAGGGCCAGGCGAAGGGTGACCTGGTGTTCGTAGTGGACATCCTCGGGGTCAAGTAGCAAGACTTACAGGAACGCCGCGTTCTTCGCGGCAACGATCAGCACTCACGCATAGGAGCAAGCATGTCGTTTGGACAGCGGGAATTCGACCGCCAGAAGCCCGAGATCGACTTCCCGGAAGGTGATGTTCCCACGGAACTCGTCATCACCGACCTCATCGAGGGTGACGGCCGCGAAGCCAAGGCAGGGGATACCGTCTCCACCCACTACGTCGGCGTTGCCTGGTCCACGGGCGAGGAATTCGACGCCTCATGGGGGCGCGGTGCACCGCTGGACTTCCGCGTCGGCGTCGGCCAGGTCATCCAGGGTTGGGACCAGGGCCTGCTGGGCATGAAGGTGGGCGGCCGCCGTCGCCTGGAGATCCCGTCAGAGCTGGCTTACGGCTCCCGTGGCGCCGGTGGGGCCATCGCACCCAACGAAGCCCTGATCTTCGTCGTGGACCTCGTCGGGGTCCGCTGACCCAACCCAGGGATGCCGCCAGGGGCGCGGCTGGACGGAGGACAACCCTCCATCCAGCCGCGCTTTCTGCTTTCCCCGGGGGAGTTTAGTAACGTAACGAACGTGTCCCTAACCCGCACTGAACGACTCCTCAACCTGCTGATCGCGCTCCTCAACACCCGCTACGGGCTCCACCGCAGCGAGCTGCGCGACAAGGTTTACCACGACACCTCCGGCAATGACGTCGCATTCGGGCGCATGTTTGAGCGGGACAAGAATGACCTGCGCGCGATGGGCTTTGATGTTGAGACACTGACGGACCTGGGTTGGAGCGAGGACGATCCCGCTACCACGCGGTACCGGATCGGCAAGGAATCCAACCGGCTCCCTGATGTCGAGCTTGGGCCCGAGGAGTGGACCGTCCTCCTCCTGGCCTCCCAGCTCTGGGAGCGTGCCGCGCTGGGGACGGCAGCCCAAAGTGCACTGCGGAAGCTGCAGGCATCCGGGCAGCTGGCAGAGGTGGAGCTGCCCGCGGGGGTCCAGCCGCGGATCAAACCGGCGGGCCAGGCGTTCGATGACATCGTGGCAGCCATGCACGCCAAGCATCCGGTGGCCTTCACCTACCTGGCAGGCAGTACCGGCAAGGAGGAGGAACGGATCGTTGAGCCATGGGGCCTGGGCAGCCGCTTTGGCCAGTGGTACCTCATGGGTTACGACCGGGCCCGGAAGGCCGCGCGGCAGTTCCGGCTTTCCCGCCTCACCAGCGCCGTGACCACCCTCCCACGAGAGCAGTACGAACCGCCCGCCGACTTCAACATCCGCGCGGAGCTGGAACGCCTGCCTGAACTGCCGCTCCGCACCGCCGTCGTGCATGTCCGGAAAGGGCACCTGCTGGCCCTTCGCCGCCGGGCGGTCCAGGAGGCTGCACCGCAGGCGTCCGGCCGGCCCCGTGAGGGCTATGACCAGCTGGTCCTGGAGTACCGCGACCCGGAAGTCCTGGCCGAGGAGCTGGCGTCCTACGGGCCGGACGCCCTGGCAGTGGAACCCGCCGTGCTCGTCGAGGCCGTACGCCGTCGGCTGCAGGCCGCGGCAGACTTCAGTGCCGCACCTGTCCCCGCCTACTCCTTCACCGATACCCGTGCACGGACTGCCCGGAAAGGGACCTCGGAGGACCAGCTCAAGCGGATGCTGCAACTGGTGCCGTTCCTGGTCCACAACCAAGGCCTCCACATCCAGGACGTCGCCCGCCACTTCGGCGTCACCCGCGAAGAGCTCGAGGCGGATCTCCGGATCCTCATTTGCTCCGGATTGCCCGAGGGCTATCCGGACGACCTGCTGGACATCCAGTGGGAAGACGACCACGTCTTCATCACCCAGGACCTCGACCTGAAAAAGCCCGTCCGGTTTACCGTGGAGGAGGCCTGCGCCCTGCTGACCGGGCTGGAGACACTCAATGGCCTGCCGGACCTGCCCGGTGGCGGGGCCCTGGAATCGGTCACCCTGAAGCTTCTGGCAGCCGCAGGGGAGGAAGGACTCCGCGCTGCCTCCATCGCCGGACCGCAGGTTGCTCCCGAGGACGCCGAAACGCACGCCATAGTCCGCCACGCCATCGAGTCCCGTTCCCAGCTCCACCTCACGTACTTGTCACCGCAACGGGACGCCGTGACGGAACGCGACGTTGACCCGCTCCGGCTGTACTCCCTTGACAACACCTGGTACCTCGAAGCCTGGTGCCACCTGGTGGACGGGCTGCGGAACTTCCGCCTGGACCGGGTAGAGGATGTGCACCCCAACGGGGCGCCCGCCAGCAAGGCGGGAGAACGGGAGAGCGGCGTCCCGGCCAAGCTGTTCACCCCGAACGACGACGACACAATCGTCACGGTCCAGCTCACCCGGCAGGGGAGGGGGCTGGCCGAGGACTATTACGCGGAGCGGACAGCCGAGCTTCCCGACGGCGGCCTGGTGGCAGAGATCCGGTTTGGAAGCACGGCTTGGCTGCCGATGTTCGTGGCCCAACATGGTGGCGCGGTCCGCATCCTGGCACCCGCTGAGGTAGCCGACGCGGCGCGGGACTGGCTGGCGGCAGCCCTGCACACTTACGCCGGATAGACTCTTCACCATGCCTTGGTGGTCCTGGATTCTTATATGGGTGGCGCTCGTCGCCGTAGCCCTGCTTTTCTATGTCCTGCTGGGCATCCGTCTGTTCCGGCAGTTCATGGCCATCATGAAGGACCTCAGCGCCGCAGGCGGCAAGTTGGGGCATATGGGCCCCCTTGAGGTCCCGGACGAAACCGGTGATCCGTCACGCACCGTGCCGGGCTCTGCCGTTTTTGCCTCACCCGCTGTCATGCGACATGATTACGAGGCATCCAAACTGGCACGGCGCGAAGAACGCCGGCGCAGGCGAGTGCAGCGCAAAAAGGACCGGGGCCAGCCGCAGGCGCTCGGCGATCTCGACTTCACATAGAAGTAGGATGTAGTTAGAGGAAAGGATTTCCCGTGGGAAGACTCTTTGATGGCCCCTGGCCAATCGTAATCATCATCATTGTTGCTTTGCTTCTCTTCGCCGCCCCCAAGCTTCCGGCCATGGCCCGAAGCCTGGGCCAGTCCATGCGGATCATCAAGTCCGAGGTCAAGGAAATGAAGAACGACGGCAAAGCCGACTCCACCACCGATGCCTCAGGTCCGGTGGAAGGCACCATCGTGAACCACCCCAAGGCGAAGCCCGGTGAGCCGACTGACGGCACTGACGTTCCGCCGTCGACCCGCGCCTGACCTCCCGTGGCACTGTCGCGGGCCCGTAAAGCCAATCCCGAGGGGCGGATGTCCCTTTGGGAACACCTCAAGGAGCTGAAGAACCGGCTGATTAAGTCGGCAATCGGCGTCGTCATTGGCGGCATTGGGGGCTGGATACTTTACGATCCGCTGCTGAAGGCCCTCGCGGAGCCGGTAAACCGTATTTCGAATGAGACCGGCGGCCTTGCTGCCATCAACTTCGGAACCATCGCGTCGCCCTTTGACTTCAAGCTGCAGATGTCGCTCCTTATTGGGGCTGTCATCTCCAGCCCCATCTGGATTTACCAGCTCTGGGCGTTCATCACGCCCGGGCTGACATCCAAGGAGCGGCGCTACACCCTGGGCTACATGGCCGCGGCCATCCCGCTGTTCCTCGCCGGAATCTGGGTAGGCTGGCTCGTGGTTCCCCAGGTGGTCCACGCGCTGACCCAGTTCACCCCTGAAGGTTCCTCCAGCGTCATCGATGCCAGGACCTACATCGAATTCGTCACCCGCATGGTGCTGATGCTGGGCCTGGCCTTCCTGGTGCCCGTGGTGCTGGTCGGCGTCAACATGGCGGGCATCGTGTCCGGCCACACCATCCTCAAAGCGTGGCGCATCACGGTGTTCCTGGTCTTTGTCCTGGCTGCGATCGCCGCGCCGGGTGCGGATGCGATATCGATGTTCATGCTCGCCGTCCCGCTGCTGGCGCTGTTCTTCGCAGCAATCGGCATCTGCATCATGAATGACAAGCGACGCGACCGCCGCCAGGCCCGGCAGGTCGAGGAGACCGAAGCCACCGCAGATATCGCCACCCCAAGCAGCGAACTCAAGAAGCTCTAGGGTGCCGTTAGGCTTGGGGTATGTCCTCCACCACCGGACCCTTCTCCACCGGCCCCGTCGATCCTGAAGAACTGTCTCCCGCCGAGCGCTACCGCGCAAGCGCCGAACGCAGGGCCTACGCCGCCACACCCCTGGGAGCCTTCAGCGGGACCCTGGATTTTGAGCTGGATGACTTCCAAAAGCAGGCGTGCCGTTCCCTGCAGGAGGGCAGGGGAGTCCTGGTGGCTGCCCCCACCGGTGCCGGCAAGACCATCGTGGGGGAGTTCGCCATCTACCTCGCCTTGCAGCGCGGGCTGAAGGCGTTCTACACCACGCCCATCAAGGCCCTCAGCAACCAGAAGTTCAGCGAACTCACCGAAAAGTACGGCGCCGACAACGTGGGCCTCCTGACCGGTGACACCAGCATCAACGGTGATGCCCAGGTGGTGGTCATGACCACAGAAGTCCTGCGGAACATGCTCTACGCTGAGTCGGCGACGCTGGACGACCTTGGCTACGTGGTCATGGATGAAGTCCACTACCTTGCCGACCGGTTCCGCGGTGCAGTCTGGGAGGAAGTCATCATCCACCTGCCCACCGAGGTGCAGGTCGCTTCGCTCAGTGCCACGGTCTCGAATGCCGAGGAATTCGGCGCCTGGCTGGACACCGTCCGCGGTGACACCGACATCATCGTTTCCGAACACCGGCCGGTACCGCTGTGGCAGCACGTCATGGTGGGCCGGCAAATCATGGACCTGTTCGCCGGGGAAACCACCTTTGACGAGATCGCCCCGCCCGTTGAGGAGGATGAGGACCGGCAAGCGGCCAAGCCCGGAAAATCTCCGGACAACGCCACGGGGCGCGGCTTCGACGTCAACCCGGACCTGCTGACAGTGGCGCAGAGCGAAACCCAGCAGAGTTTCCGAAGCCGCCCCGGGCCCGGGGGCCGCGGGCAGCGCGGCCGGCGCGGAAACGACCGCTTGGGCCGGGGCGGAGAGCCCAGGGGAGTGCGTCCGGCCAGCCGCCCGCAGGTCATCGCGAGCCTGGACCGGATGGACCTGCTGCCCGCCATCACCTTCATCTTTTCCCGCGCCGGCTGCGAGGCAGCAGTGGCGCAGTGTGTCGGTTCCGGACTGTGGCTCACCACCGAAAGGGAGCAGCGGATCATCGCCCAGCGGGTCGATGAGGCCGGGCAGGACATCCCGCCGGACGACCTCGACGTCCTGGGCTTCTGGACCTGGCGGGACGGCCTGGTCCGCGGTTTTGCCGCCCACCACGCAGGCATGCTGCCCACCTTCAAGGAGGTAGTGGAGAAGCTCTTCGCCGACGGGCTGGTGAAGGCTGTCTTCGCCACGGAAACCCTTGCCCTGGGCGTCAACATGCCCGCCCGTTCCGTGGTGCTGGAAAAGCTGGACAAGTTCAACGGCGAAGCCCACGTGGACATCACGGCAGGTGAATACACCCAGCTGACCGGACGGGCGGGCCGCCGCGGGATCGACATTGAGGGCCACGCGGTGGTGCTCTGGCAGCCAGGAACGGACCCGACGGCAGTGGCGGGCCTGGCGTCCCGGCGCACCTATCCGCTGAACTCCAGTTTCCGGCCCACCTACAACATGAGCATCAATCTCCTGGCACAGTTTGGCCGGTCCCGTGCCCGTGAAATCCTGGAATCCTCCTTTGCCCAGTTCCAGGCCGACCGCTCCGTGGTGGGCCTGGCCAGGCAGGTACGCAGCCGCGAGGAATCCCTAGCAGGCTACGCCAAGTCCATGACCTGCCACCTGGGCGACTTCACGGAGTATGCCCGGCTGCGCAGGGAACTATCCGACGCCGAGAGTGCCACCTCCCGAACCAAGTCACGGGTCCAGAAGTCACTCAGTGGCGACTCCCTTGCCCGTCTCCTGCCGGGGGACGTGGTCAATGTTCCCGGCGGACGCGCCCCTGGGCCCGCCGTCGTACTCAGCTCCGACCACGGAAGCCGCGAACCGCGGCCTGCCGTGCTCACACTGGACAACCAGCTGCGACGGATCGGTACGGACGACCTGGAAGGTCCCATCGCCCCGGTGACCCGCATCCGGATCCCGAAGTCCTTCAATGCAAAGGTGCCCAAGTCACGGCGCGATCTTGCGTCCTCCGTCCGGAACGCGCTGCGGGAAAACCGGCCGCCCGCTCCCGGCCAGAACCGCAACCACGATTTCGGCCGTGGCGCCGCCTTTCCCAACCAGGAGAAGCGCATCGCGGCCCTGCGCCGGGCCTTGAAGGCACACCCCTGCCATGGATGCAGCGAACGGGAAGACCACGCGCGGTGGTCGGAGCGCTGGTGGAAGCTACGGCGCGAAACGGACGGCCTGGTCCGCCAGATCCAGGGCCGCACCAACACCATCGCTAAAACCTTTGACCGGGTGTGCGACGTCCTGTCCGCCTATGGATATCTGGAGGACGCCGGCGATGGCCGCTTGAACATCAGCGCGGACGGCCAGCGGCTGCGCCGAATCTACGGCGAGAAGGACCTGCTGATCTCACAGTCGCTGCGGCTGGGCGCGTTCGATGACCTGGACGCCGCAGAAGTTGCTGCCCTGGCCAGCGTGTTGGTCTACCAGGCCAAACGCGAAGACCGGGGCCTGCGGCCGCGCATGCCCAGTGTCTCCCTGGAAACCTCTGTGGACATCGTGGTCAGGGAATGGTCCGTCCTTGAAGACGTGGAAGAGGAGAACAAGCTTCCGCTGACGGGCGAGCCTGAACTGGGCCTGGTCTGGCCTCTCTACAAGTGGGCCCGCGGCCGCCACCTGCAGGATGTCCTGAGCGGCACGGACCTTGCGGCCGGCGACTTTGTCCGCTGGGTCAAACAGGTGGTGGACCTCCTGGACCAGCTGGCAAAAATTCCCGGCCTTGATCCGCGGCTGGCACGGCTTTGCGCCGAAGCCATCAACCTCATCCGCCGCGGCGTCGTGGCGTACTCGTCCGTTCTCTAGTCCCGCTTTCACCCCTGCCGGCCGCTGCCGGCCTGCCCATACCCAGGAGTCCTTTCCGCCATGCCCAACCCTGAAGCCACGTCCCGTCCCACCCCGGTGCTGTACCGGAACGGGTCCGTCTACACCGCGGCGGACCCCTTCGCTACGGCCATGCTGGTGGACGGCGACACCGTTGCCTGGGTCGGTTCAGAGCAGGCGGCATCATCCATTGCCGACAGTTCCATGGAGGTCATCGACCTCCGCGGCGCCCTGGTGGCCCCCGGATTCGTCGATTCCCACATGCACCTGACCGAAACCGGCATTGCCCTGGAGTCACTGCAGCTGGGGTCCGTAGCCTCTGCCCGCGCTCTGCTGGACGCAGTTGCCGCCGCCGGCGGTGACGGGCCCGTGCTCGGCCACGGTTGGGACGAGACCACCTGGGCGGACTCCACCCTGCCCAGCGCCGAGGAACTGGACCGCGCAGCGGACGGTCGTCCGGTGTACCTCTCGCGGGTGGACGTGCATTCGGCGTTGGTTTCGACGTCGCTGGCACGGTCAGCGGACCTGCGCGGCAAGGACGGGTACGACGGCGGAGCCCGGGTAACGCGGGTGGCACACGAAGCGGCACGACTGGCAACGCGCCAGCTGCCACAGGAGTCATTGAAGCGGCACCAGGAGCGTGCCCTGATGGAGGCGGCGGCCAACGGTTACGTTGCCGTGGCAGAGATGGGGGCGCCGCATATTGGCGGCGCCGATGATCTCAAGCTTGCTGCCGCTTGGAACGGTGGTGCGGACGGCGGCGCGCAGTTTCCCGAAGTATTGCCGTATTGGGGCGAGCTGGTTTCGTCCGAGGAGCAGGCCCGCGTTCTCGTTGGGCAGTTCGAAGGACGCATCCGCGGCCTTGCCGGCGACCTCAACATTGACGGTTCACTGGGTTCCCGCACTGCCGCGCTGCGGGCGGGCTACAGCGATGCTGCCCAGGAGCGCGGCGCGCTGTACCTCAGCGTGGACCAGGCGGCAGCCCACCTTGCCGCGTGTTCCCTCGCCGGGATCCAGGGCGGGTTCCACGTGATCGGGGATGCCGGGCTTGACGCTGCCCTGGAAGCGCTGGACCTGGCGGCCAGGGAAGTGGGGGAGCAGCGGGTGCGTGCAGCTAGCCACCGGTTTGAGCATGTGGAGATGGCTGATGCGGCTGCCGTGGCCAAGCTGGCCCACTACTCCGTGACGGTCAGCGCCCAGCCGGCCTTCGATGCAGCCTGGGGCGGCCCAGGCGGACTTTACGAGAGGCGGGTGGGGGAGCGCAGCCGGTCCATGAATCCGTTCGCCGCCTTCTACTCCGCAGGGGTCCCCGTTTGCTTTGGCAGTGACAGTCCCGTCACCCCCCTCCGTCCGTGGGTCAGCGTGCGCGCTTGCGTGGAACATCACAACAGCGCAGAGCGAATTTCCGCACGGGCAGCGTTCCTGGGTCATACCCGCGCCGGCTGGAGGGCTGCCCGGCACGCAAACCCCATGGCTGGGCAGCTGGTTCCCGGAGCTCCTGCCAGTTTTGCCGTCTGGGAGGTGGAGGAACTGATGGTCCAGGTGGCCGACGGACGGGTGCAGTCATGGAGTACAGATCCGCGCGCCCGGACCCCCCTGCTGCCGGCCCTGGACACGGGCTCGGACCCGGTATGCCTGCAGACCGTCAAAAACGGCGCCGAACTGTTCGCCAGCCCGGCACTGCGTTCCTGACCCGGGAACCGTCCGCCCTATAATGGGGAGTTGCGCCCGGCGCCGGCAAGGCCGGTATCAGGTGCACCGACCACTTCCACCAGGAAAGGCCCTTTGTGCGCGTCCTTACGATCATTCCCACCTACAACGAACTGGAATCGCTGCCCAAGACGCTCCAGCGCCTTCGGAAGGCTGTTCCGGCGTCGGACGTGTTGGTGGTTGATGACAACAGCCCTGACGGCACCGGGCAACTTGCCGACGGCTTCGCCGCCGAGGATTCCCAGGTCCATGTCCTGCACCGCAAAGGCAAGGAAGGCCTGGGCGCGGCCTACATTGCCGGCTTCAAGTGGGGGCTGGAGGCCGGGTACGACGTCCTGGTTGAAATGGACGCAGACGGTTCCCACCAGCCCGAACAGCTTCCCCAACTGATTGAAGCGGTGGACCAGGGCGCAGACCTGGCCATGGGCTCGCGCTGGGTTCCCGGCGGCAGCGTGGTGAACTGGCCCCTGTATCGCCAGGCGATCTCGCGGGTGGGCAGCACCTATGCCCGCCTGATGCTCGGCCTGCCGATCAAGGATGTGACCGGAGGCTTCCGGGCATTCCGCAGGACGACCCTGGAGAAGCTCAACCTGGACCAGGTGGACTCGGTGGGCTATGGCTTCCAGGTGGACCTGGCCTGGCGCGTGGCGAAGCTGGGCCTGCGCATCGAGGAACGCCCCATCACCTTCGTTGAACGCGAGCTGGGTGCATCGAAAATGAGCGGCAACATCGTCGTCGAAGCCATGATCAATGTCACCAGGTGGGGTTTGGCTGCCCGATGGAACACCCTGGCAGGCAAGCTGAAGAACAAGCAGGCCTGATTCTGCTGGCGGGCTAAACCCCTGCAGGGGACGGAATACGCTAAAAAAAGGGGGCGGCCCCGCACCAAAGTGCGGGGCCGCCCCCTTTTTTTTGCGGCTGGCCTTAGGCCGAGCGGCGCTCTCCGCGGCGTTCGCGAAGGATGGTCAGGCGGTCCTCGAGGATCTGTTCGAGTTCAGGCAGGGAACGTCGTTCCAGCAGCATGTCCCAGTGGGTGCGCACTGCCTTGTCGTTGCTGGTGTCCGGCTTTTCGCCGTCAACCAGGAGCGCTTCCTTGCCGGTCTTGGAGACCCACACCGGAGGAATTTCCGCCTCGGAGGAGAACGTGACGAAGACCTGCTCGCCATCCGCGCAACGGTATTCAACCCGCTGGCGCGGAGCCGGCTCAACTCCGGACTCGGTCTCCATGCTCTGCGCACCAAGGCGCATGCCCCGCAGGCTGCGATCGCTCATGTTTTCTCCCTCTGGTCGGTTCGCGGATTAGATCTCCGCGCTAGCCGGTGGCGCCGTAGCACCGCCGGACTACTGTGTGCACTGTGCTGCATCATAGGATTCAACGCATTGCGAAGCTTGGTTGTTCCAGCCGGTATACTCCTGCCGGACAAATACCCAATTATACGGGTGTTAATCGGTCAGGACCAAAACAGGGAGGGTTCCGCGGTTCTGCCGCGGAACCCTCCCTGTTTCCCTGTCGTGTTAGGGCTGGCTCCGGTCGACAGGCGCTTGCTCGAAGAGCCCGGAAGCGGTGGCTTCCGCGTTGGCGCCGCCGATGGCGCTGCCGATGCCCTTCAATGCTTCCCCGACCTCGCTCGGGATGATCCAAAGTTTGTTGGCGGATCCCTCAGCCAGTTTGGGGAGCGTCTGGAGGTACTGGTAGGCCAGCAGTTTCTGGTCCGGGTTACCTTTGTGGATCGCGTCGAAGACCTTCTGGATTGCCTGCGACTCGCCGTCGGCGCGGAGGATTGCGGCCTTGGCCTCGCCTTCGGCTTTGAGGATCGCAGCCTGGCGCTGGCCCTCTGCCGTCAGAATGGCGGACTGCTTGGTTCCCTCCGCGGTGAGAATGGCGGCTCGACGGTCACGCTCCGCGCGCATCTGCTTCTCCATGGAATCCTGGATGGAGTGCGGCGGGTCGATGGCCTTCAGTTCCACCCGTGAGACGCGGATGCCCCAACGGCCGGTTGCTTCGTCCAGGACGCCGCGCAACTGCCCGTTGATCTGGTCGCGGGACGTGAGGGCTTCCTCAAGGTTGAGTCCGCCCACAACATTACGCAGCGTGGTGGTGGTGAGCTGTTCCACGGCCTGGATGTAATTGGCGATCTCATAGGTGGCAGCCCGGGGGTCCGTCACCTGGAAGTACACCACCGTATCGATGGAAACCACCAGGTTGTCTTCGGTGATGACCGGCTGCGGCGGGAAGGACACCACCTGTTCGCGCAGGTCCAGGAGCGGCAGGAGCCGGTCCACGAACGGAATCAGGATCGTCAATCCCGGGTTCAGCGTCCGCTGGTACTTGCCGAGCCGTTCAACGACGCCGGCGCGTGCCTGCGGAATGATCCGGACGGCCCGGACCAAAACTATGATGACAAAGACGATCAGAACCACCAGCACGATGGCCAGCGCGGTTCCGCCTGCGTTATTCATACAACTCCTTGTTCCCCAATTGTCAGGTTGTATCAGGTCCGGTGGCCGCCGTCGGCGGTACCGAAACCACTGCTGTTGCGCCATCGATAGCCGCCACGACCACCTTCTGGCCCGCAGGAAGGACTCCCGCGGCGGAGCGGGCGCTCCAAATATCCCCGCCGATTTTCACCAGGCCGCCGTCAGAGGTGACTGCTTCCATCACCACGGCCGGTTCGCCAATGAGCCGGTCCACGTTGGTCCGCTGTTCGGACGGGCCCTTCTTCAGGTGCGAGAGCGCCACCGGGCGGACAAAGGCAACCATGAGCAGGGACACGATGCAGAAGATGACCACCTGCAGCCAGGGATCGGCGCCGGCGAAATCGGCCACCAGTGCGGCGAGTGAACCGCCGCCGAGCATAATGAAAAACAGGTCAAGGGTGATCATCTCGATCACGGCAAACGCCAGGAAGGCTGTGAGCCAGACGGCCCACCAGTTTTCCCCAAGCCATTCGAACATCCCTGTTTCCCCCTTCGTCACGGGGGAACCGCGTCCGCGGACCCGCCAGTAACTGTCTTTTCATCCTAGTCCGCGGTCCTGCGGTGTGGGCCGGATCATGGAGGCTGCCGGGGGATAGTGGCCAAGTCGTTACGGGGCATCCCGGGTGCCGGGCCGGAAGATGAAAAGCCTGAACTTCGCCTGTGCTGCCAAAGGCTCGGGGACATCTTCGAGCCGGGCCGCAAGCCGGTCCCGGTCCAGGTGATGGCCGGCAGGCCCCATGAACGCCAGGTCCGCGGCTGCCGTGCGGCTAAGCTCCAGCGCGACGTCGACGTCGAGGGTGCTTTCCGCCTCGAAATGGCCGGCCATTGCCACGGCCAGCCGTTCGTCCTTGCCTTCTTCGATTCCCAGCATCCCGGTCACCTCGGCGAGCTCCGCGAGATGTCCGCTGCGCGGTGTCACCACCACCAGCACGCCCGTGGGGCGCAGGACCCGGGCGAATTCCGCGGGGTTCCGTGGGGCAAAAACCACGGTAACCGCGTCTACCGAGTTGCTTTCCACCGGAAAGGGCTGCCAGATGTCCCACACCAGGTTGACCGTTTCAGGATTGAGCCGGGCGGCGCGCCGGAGGGCGAATTTGGAGATGTCCAGGCCGATGGCAGACGCCTGGCGCCCGGCCGCAGCCGCCGCGTCGAGGATTTCGCGCAGATAGTGCCCGGTCCCCGTTCCGGAGTCCAGCACGACGGCACCTGCCGCCGGCAGGTTGGGCACGACGGCGGCGGCAAGCGCCTGCGCCATCGGCCGGTAGTGGCCGTCCCCCAGGAAGTTGAAACGTGACGCCACCATGGCCGCACTGTCCGGCTCGAAGGGTGAGCCCTTGCCCACCAGGAGGTTGAAGTAGCCCTGGCGGGCGGCGTCGAAGCTGTGGCCGTTGGGACAGGCCAGGCGCGGATGGCGGCCACCCTTCGCTTCCTGGTGCTCGAGCGGAGCTGAGCAGACAGGACAGAGGAGAAGGACATCCGCGGAAGGCATGGGACCAATCTTAGGGCTGCCGGGCCCGCAGTCCGTGCCCGCCGCCTTGCGTACCTGGCAGCTGGAATCAGCCGGCGGAAATGCCGGCCGGACCGGCGTCGAACCCCAAACCATCCTGTGCCCTGCCGATGCCGGCCTCCGCCCAGTGCGCCGCGTACTCGGCGTTGCTGCTCAGGGACCGTAGCTGGGCCCGGTCTATGTACAGGATGCCGTTAAGGTGGTCCGTTTCATGCTGAACGATGCGCGCCTGCCACCCGAAAAACTCCCGGTGCTCCGGCACGCCGTCGGGCCTCAGATACTCCAGGAGCACAGCCTCCGGGCGGGCCACTACGGCCTGGAGCCCGTTCAGGGAAAGACACCCCTCATAGAACGACGCGAGTCCTTCCCCCCGGGGCGTGTACCGGGGATTGAGGATGGCCAGGAACTCCAATGGGCTCCGATTCCTCAGGGCTGCAGCTTCCGGATCAACGTTGAACTGGTCCTCCAGGACGGCAAGCCGCAGGGGAATGCCCAGCTGCGGGGCGGCAAGGCCCACACCCGGGGCCTCGTGCATGACCTGGCGCATGATCCCGATCAAGCGGTGCAACTGGTCCGCTGACAATTGCCCGTCGAACTCGGCGGCGCGTTGGCGCAGTGCCGGGTGGCCCGCCTGGACGATGGGCGGAAGGGATTCGGCGGACAGGATCCGCTCCACGGTCTCACAGATTTCGTGGGCACCGGCAGTTGTTTGGGGAACAGTCTGGGTCATGGGGACAGCCTACTGGCCGGACCACGGGGACCTGTCGGTTAGGGTCTACTGCATGGCTGACAATTCCCTGCCGGCGGCATCCCCGCTGGAGCACGTACTGGAATTCATCCGGGTCCTTGAGGCCGGCGGCGGCGCGGCGGAGATCAGGCCGTTCCTGTCGGAATCGTTCGTGCTGACCGAGGCACCGCATCTGCTGGCCCCTGAAGGCTCCGCCCGGGCACTGGCTGGAGTCCTTGCCGGCGCCGACCAAAGCCGCCAGGTGGTGAAGGACCAGAAGTTCATTGTGCGGAGGACCACCTGTGAAGGCGGCCGGGTGGTGGTGGAGGCCGATTGGTCGGCCACGGTACTGATGGACCTGCGGTACTGGGACCGCGGCGAGACCATCCGCGCCAGGACGGCGTCCGTCTTTGAGGTGAGCGGTGGCGTGATCGTGAGCCAGGACAGCTACGACTGCTATTTCCGGTAACCCCCGCCTGCTTGTGCCCACCGGGAGCCTAGTGCATTGTGAAGCGCCTGGCGGCCCACCGGTTCACTGCCGGAATTGCCGCGGCCGCGCCAATGGCGGCGGTGCGGATTCCCAGGAGCTGTGACGGCAGCGGCCTGCCCAGCATCATGTTGACTTCCGCCTGTCGGCGGGCCAGGACCGCTGCCTTCTGCCGTCGCTTTTCGAACTCCCTGAGCTGGCTGCCAGTCGGCCTGCCTGCCAAGGCCGCGCAGACCACCGGCAGCAGCTCCCTGGCGTCCAGCCAGCCCAGGTTCATGCCCTGGCCTCCAATGGGGCTGATCTCGTGCGCCGCATCTCCCAGCAGCACCGCCCGTCCCGTGACGGTGCGGCGGGCAATGGTGGACCGCACGCTGAAGGCGCTCAGCATGGAATTCGAGGACGTATCAGGAAGGAACCCGGTCCGCCGCCGCACCAACTGGGCCAGGTCGTGCGGGCCTGCCGCCGGTCCGGCGGCCTGTCCCAGCCGGACCACCCAGCGGCGCACGCCGCCGGGCAACGGGAAGGATTCAACGATTCCCTCCGGTTCGAGGAACAGGACGGCTTTGTTCCCGTAGTGCGTGCCGTCGTCGAAATCCCCCATGAGGTAGTGGTCCGGGTACGTTCTGCCGGCCACCGGCACCTGCAACGCGCTACGCAGCCGGGACCGGGCACCGTCAGCCACCACGAGCAACGCTGCCGTGGCGCTGCGGCGCGTGGCACCTGCGCCGGACTCGACCTCAACGGTTACCGTGCCGCCGTCGTCCCTGACCCTGGTGACGTTGGCACCCCTGATGATCGCGCCGGAGTCCAGCTCAGTGACGCGCTCTTCGAGAAGCTGCTCCGTGCGGAACTGCGGGAGCGCCAGCACAAAGGGGAAATCCCTGGATACGGCGGCGAACTCCATGGTCCCCACTGTCTTCCCGCCGCTGACCGCCAGGCCGGTCCTGATGGGGACGCCCTCCTGCACCATGGGGGCAGCCACCCCAACCCCGGCAAGTGCCTCCAGCGCCGGAGGGTGGATGCCGATGGCGCGGGTATGCCGGTTCCGCGTCTGCCTCTGTTCAAAAACCTTGACCGAGACACCTTCCTGCAGCAGCGCAGCAGCCATGTACAGGCCCACGGGACCTCCGCCTGCGATCAGAACCTCGGCATCCATGGTCAGCCCTTGCGGTAGGTCAGGACCTGGTGAAAGGCAGATGAGCGCTCCACTGACCAGCCCGGGGGAGCGGCGGCAGCCAACTCGACGGGCCGGTAGCTCCGGCGGATGGAGGTAAGGCCGTCCTGGCGGATGAAGGAGCGGCGGAAGGGGAGTGCGGCAACGCTGAAGAGGGCAAAGGCGGTAGGGCTTCGAACGAGGTCGTTGTGCAGCGCCTTCCCTGACGCCAGGATTTCGGAGTCGGCCAACAGTTGCCGCAGCTCTTCGGGTCCGAGGTGATGCAGCATGTGGTTGGAAATCACGACGTCGAAGGCCACACCGTCCCTGACGAGGTCTGCACTGTGGGCCTGACGGAACTCAACGCCCGATATGGGCGGCCGGCGCCTGGCAAAGCTGGCCGCGCGGGGATCGGGATCGATGCCGGTGATCTGGATGGGCATGCCGTCCCGGGCTGCCCAGCGGGCCAGCATCACCGCGAGGTCGCCGCCGCCGCATCCGACATCGAGGACAGTCAGCGGCGCCTGGCCCTGCCGTTCCAAGCTGCGCAATTCCGTGGTGTAGAGCCGGCGCCAGCCCGACAGGGCCCTGTTAATGATGCCGAACTGCCGGTAGGTGTTATCGAGGAGCCGGGGGTCGCAGTCGGGGTGGTCCATTTGCTCGACATCGCCGATGGCGCGCCGGGTAAGCAGGATGTCCATTGTTGTGGAAGCCCGCTCAGGCAAGCGTGACCTCCGTTGCCCGGTTGTCCTGGAGCAGGGCTTGTTCCCCGGCAGCGTCCATCCGGGCAGGGTTTGCCAACCCGCCGGTCAGCTGCCGCAGCTTTGTGAACAGGCCCGTTTCCACGGTCAGGCCCGGGCCAAAGGCCATGGAACAGATCCGTTCTTCCCCTTCCTGGAGGGGCTGTTCCAGGATGTGTTTGAGGACGAACAGCACGGTGGCGCTGCTCATGTTTCCGAAATTTCGCAGGGTCTCCCGGGCGGGCACCAGTTGCGTGTGGCTGAGGCCGAGCCGGGACTGCACCTTATCCAGGATGCTGCGTCCGCCGGGGTGGATGGCCCAGTGGGGGATGGCGGTGTAGGGGAGTGCCGCCAGCTCCGGTTCCCTGGCCAGAAGCGGTTGCAGCGCATCCACGATGTGGTCGTCAATGATGTGCGGCACGTAGTTGCCAAGCACCATCTCGAAGCCGTTGTCGCCGATGTTCCAGGCCATGGAGTCCTCGCCGACCGGCGTCAGGACAGTCTCGAAGTGGTCCAGCTTCAGCAGTGCGGTGTCCTCGGCGCCTGGCCGGGCCGTGACGACGGCGGCTGCCGCACCATCAGCGAACAGGGCGGAGCCCATGATGGTGTCCGGGTTGTTGGAGGTGCGCACGTGCAGGGAGCACAATTCAGCGCAGACAACCAGGACGACAGCATGGGGATCCGCCTCACAGAACAGCTTTGCGGCGCGGAGCGCGGGGAAAGCCGCGTAACAGCCCATGAAACCCAGGTGGTAGCGCTGGACAGCAGGGCTGAGGCCAAGTTCGCGGACAACCTTATAGTCGGGTCCGGGGTTGAAGAAGCCGGTGCAGGAAACGGTTACAAGGTGAGTTATGTCAAGTAAATCGATCTCAGGGGCGGCTTCCAGGGCAGCGCGGGAAGCCTCCACGAACAGTTTTGTGGCTTCGCGGGCAAAAATGTCGTTGCGGACCTTGGTGCTGGGGTTCAGCAGCAAGCCGGTTTCCTGGTCATAGAACTGGGGGTTTTCGGAGCGGCCCGTGGTGGTCAGTTCCTCGACGGCGGTGAACCTCGTCTCGATGGCTGCACCGTCAAAGCAGGTGTTGACCAACCGCGAACCCAAACGGGACAAGCCTGGCTGGGCCGCAAACACATCGCGGGCTTCGGACTGGATCAGCTTTGTCGTCGGAACTGCAGTTTCAAGTGAACGCACGTAGACCGTCATTGATTCATTCTTGACGGGTGCCCTGATAAAGACAATGGCTCTGCGTCCTGACCAGCGCTTTCATGCTCTTTCAGGCCGGTTTTGTGGCCAGGGATGCATGCTGGGCAACCCCGCCCGGAGTCCTTACCGAAACGCCGATAATCTACATTATGTCAAGTAGTACTCTGCGTATTGCATCAGATGAATCAATCGCCCCGATCCCCCGGATCCGCACCAAGTCCTTTCACTTCCCTAAGATTCCGCGGAATTTGCGGTCTGAACAGCGTTAACGCGCCGCTGGCCAGGCGCTGCCCGACGGGCGCAATATCGATCCTTGAAGCGGTTGCGACAAGCGTCTGACCTGCGGTTTTGTGCTGATGATGCATTTAATGAATCATTGATTCAAGATTTGAGCACAAACTTCGAGGGAACTGTGGGGCGAGAATGGCGGTGGACGCGTTCGGGCGTGTGCTGCAGCTGAGTGCTGTTCAGCTGCTGCATCCCGAGGAACAGACTCTTGAGGACATGCTGACCGGGTGGCGCAACCAGCAGCTTTCCAGGAACCTCCAGTTCGACACGATCGACAAGGGCATCGCGAGTGTCCGCCGGTTCGTGAACCATGTGAACGAGTTTCCGTGGAACTGGGCACCGGAACACGTCGAGGAGTATTTCGGTGACCTCCGCTCAATCCACCAGCTGAAGCACTCCACGGTCCGCGGCTACCAGTCCACGCTCCGCCGGTTCACGTCCTACGTGTCAAACCCCGACTACGGCTGGGACCAGGTCTGCGAACAGCGCTTCGGCACGCACCCGTCCCAGGTCTTCTTTGACTGGAACACCGCCTCCCACACACAGGAGTACGAAGGACGTCCCTCCAAGCGGCCCTTCACCAAGACGGAACTCCAGATGCTGTTCGATCACGCCGACGACCAGGTCGAACTCATCGCCGCCTCAGGCAAGAAAGGCTGGCAGGCCGCCTACCGGGACGCCGTCATGCTGAAAATCGCCTACTCGTACGGGCTCAGATTCAACGAGCTCCGGCACCTGCAATCCATCGACTTTGCGGCCAACCCGAAGGCGCGAAGGTTCGGCAAGGCAGGCGTCTGCAAGGTCCGGTTCGGCAAATCCCGCAAGGGCTCCCCGCACAAACCCCGCAGCGTCCTGACGGTCTTCGACTGGACCGCCGGCGTTCTCGAGGACTGGCTCGCCAACGGACGGGGCATGCTCGACACCCTGGACCTGTTCCCCAGCGAACGCGGCGGCCTGATCTGCGAATCCACCCTGCTGCGCCGGCTCCGGCGCTACCTCAACGAGCTGGGCCTGCCAATGGATGGCCTGGACCTGCATTCGCTCCGGCGCTCCTATGCAACGCACCTGTTGGAGGACGGATGGGATCCTAGATTCGTGCAACATCAGATGGGCCACGAACACGCCTCCACCACCGGGATTTACCAGTTCGTCAGCGACGACTTCCGCAACACGACCCTTCGGGCGGCGCTGGACCGCACCATGGATGAAGTCCTGGGCGTGCAGATGCGAGGTGAATGGTGAGACGCGACGTCGAATACAAGTGGCGGCTCTCGGAGCTCATGGCAGCACGGGGCCTGCACAACACCACCGACCTCATCCCCCTTCTGGCCGAGCGCGGCATCACCTTGTCCCGCCCACAGGTCTACCGTCTCGTCAACCAGAAACCCGAACGCGTCGCACTGCAGGTCATCGCCGCGATCTGCGACATCTTCTCCTGCGGACCCGAGGACCTCATCACCGTCACAGCCGCCGACGTCCGCGCCCGCAAAACCGGAACCAGCGCCCCCAACGTCGTCGACCTGAACCGCACCGTCAGACCACGGCGCGCACGCATCATCGACAATGATCACTGACAAACCCGCAGGCCTCAGCCCCCGCAGCACCAGCCGCGGCCGGCCCCGCACCACGGGGACTGCTACCTGCGCACGCTGCGGCCGGGCCGCCGGTAAAACCCGCGCCACCTGGCCCGAAGGCCGAATCTGCGGCCCATGCTTCACCACCGCCACCCGCACCCACGGGACCTGCCCGGAGTGCGGCCAGCACAGACTTCTACCCGGGCCACCGGACATCAGCGGAGGGCCACGCTGCGCGCCCTGCGCCGGCATCCTCCACGACTTCCACTGCACCCGTTGCAATACGGAGGGCGAGTTCTACCGGCGCGGCATATGCGCCCGCTGCGCCCTCCGGGAGGACCTCAACGAACTACTGCTCATGCACCCCGCCGACCCGGACACCGCCGGCAAAATCGTCCATGCGCTTTGCAAAGCGGACCGGCCCGAAAGCATCATCACGTGGAAACGCTCCCCCAAAGTCCAAGCACTCCTGGCCTCTCTGTCATGCGGGGAAACTCCCTTGACGCACGAAGGACTCGATGCCGCGGCCAAGTCAGCGAACCGCGAAGCCAATCACCTGCGCGCCCTGTTCATTCATCATGGACTCCTCCCCTACCAAGACCCGTATCTGGCCCGGTTCGAAACCTGGATTGACGACAAGCTCCGCCACTTGCCCGAGGAGGTCGCCAAACCCGTCGCACAGTTTGCCACCTGGCATCACCTCCGGCGCATCCGGTCCATCACAACACCGGAGAAGAGCGCCCAAGCCCCGGTCCACTCGGCCAAGCAAGAGATCACCGAAACCGTCCAGTTTCTGGACTGGCTCTGGGAAACCCACCAGCGGACAGCGGCGAACTGCACCCAACAAGACATCGAAACCTGGCTCGCAACCGGTTCCACGACCAGAAAAGCCATCCGCACCTTCATCGTCTTCATCAAGAACACCGGCACAAACCACAGGGTGGACATGGGCCACTACACAGCCAAAACCCGCCCCGCGATCACCCAGGACCAGCGCGTGGCCTGGCTCCGGGAACTGCTTACCGGCACCAGCGAGTCCCTGCCCTACCGAGTCGCCGGCATCCTGCTGCTTCTCTACGCCCAGCCGCTCGTTCGGGTCGCCAAACTCCGGACCGACGCTATCGAAACCAATGAAAGCACCGGCAACATGCGGATCACCTTCGGCCCGCACCCAGTGCCCATTTCCGAACCCTTCGCCGACTTGCTTCGAGAGCACCTTAAAGGCCGTCCGAATCTCAGAACAGGATCAGACGCACAAAGCCCCTGTCAATGGCCATTACGTTCTGCCCATGGGCGGCCAGTTGATGTGCCCGCTGGTGGCCAGTAAAACTGCCCGGTTATGGCCAACAGATCTGCCCACTGATTCGTTTCGGCGGGGTCGGCCATCGTTGGGTTGGTCAGTTCAAGCGGGTCACTCCTTTTCCGGCGAGGGCCTGGGTAAGACGGACGGAATCGCCGCTGGTCTGGCAGACGTGGGCGTGGTGCAGCAGTCGGTCAACGGTGGCGGTGGCGAGGGTTTTGGGCATGAGCTCATCGAACCCGGCGGGGTGGAGGTTGGAGCTGATCGCGACGGAGCGTTTTTCGTAGGCTGCGTCCACGACCCGGTAGAGGCCTTCGGCGGCGTCCGTGGCCACGGGCAACAGACCAATATCATCGATGACCACGAGCTCGGCGCGCAGGATCCGGGCAACGGCCCGGGTGACGCTGTCATCGGTTCGGTGGGCGCGGATGAGGACGCCGAGGTCCTCGAGCCTGAACCAAGCGACCCGCATTCCGGCTTCGACGGCCTGCTGGCCGAGGGCTTCGAGGAAGAACGTCTTCCCCGTCCCCGAGGGCCCGCAGACGACCAAGTTTTCCCTGCGGGTGATCCATTCCAGGGTCCGCAGTGCCTGCTGGGTCGGGCCCGGGATGGAGGACGCTGCAGGGTCCCACGCCTCGAAGGTCTTCCCGGTCGGGAACCCGGCTGCTTTGCGGCGGGAAGCGAGCATGGACCGGGCCCGGCCGGCGGCTTCCTCCGTGAAGAGGGCCTTGATGACCTCGGCCGGTTCCCACCGCTGGGCGCGGGCGGTCGCGATCAGGTCCGGGGCCAGCGCCCGGGCGTGGGGCATTTTCAGGGACCGCATCAGGGCCTCCAGGTCCGCCGGTAGCGGCGGAGCCACGGTATTGGTCGTGGTGACGGGGCTCATCGGGCCTCCTCCGGCGTGGTGATGGTTGCGGGGTTGCCGATCGCGGCCCACGCCCCTGTTCCTTGGGTGAGGGAGGTGGCTTCGTTGGCGGCGTGGGTGGTAGTGCGGCGGATGTTGGCGTTCAAGATCGAGGCGAGGTCCGGGTGCGCGAACCGGCCGTGCAGGGCGGCGTCGCCCAGGGCCCGGTCGACCTGATCAGTGCCGGCGATTTTGGCCAGCGTAACGGCTTCGGCCATTTTCACGTTCATCCTTGCGGTCCCGGCCGCGGCGGCCTCGACGAGCCAGGTTCTGGCGCCTTCGCCGATGGCCAGGAACGCGGCCTCGTCCGCGCTGCGGGCCCTCACCTCGTAGTCGCCGGGGAGCTTCGCCCGGGTTCCGGGGAAGTGTTCGTCGTTGATGGCGGGGCTGCCGGGCCGTGCCCGTTCGTGGCGGGCGACTTCGACGGGCCCGGTCGTGCCGTGGTGGACGATGATGACCTGCTCGCCGGGCCCGGTGCCGTGGGTGCGGACGAACACCCGGGCTCCGAGCAGGTGGGCCGGGACGGAGTACTGGGCGTTTTCGAAGGTGACCATTGGGGTGTTCTCCGGAACGCCGCGGGCCAGGCCGAACGCGACCGTGTGGGCGGTGTCCGGGATCCGGTGCAGCCGCGGGGCTTCCTCGGCGAGCATGGCCGCGGGTTTCCGCCGCGTCGTCCGGTGCTCACGGTGATTGACCTCGTCCATGAACGCCGTGCAGGCGGCCTCGAGCTCGGCGAAGGTGCGGTAGTCATCGCGGAGGTTGGTGTCTTTGGGCACGAGGTCGGCCTTGGCGAGTTTCACGGACGCTTCGACTCCGCCTTTGGTGGCCGGGTCCGCCGGTTGGCAGGTCAGCACGGTCACCCCGTAGTGCCGGGCGAAGTCCAGGGTCTGCTGGTTGCGCACCGGGACCCCGGCGACGTGGGCGGTGGTGACGGTCTTCTCGTTGTCCGTGAGGACATAGGTCGGCGCCCCTCCGAGGATCCGGAAGCACCGGTCCAGGGCCGCGAACACGCTCGGCGCGGTCCTGTCCCTGAGCGGGATCACGATGCGGAAGCGTGAGAACGCCAGCCAGGCCACGAAAAGGATGGTCTTCACCCCGCCGATCCGGGGCCCGTCGCCGAAGTCGTACTGCAACCACATCCCCGGTTCTGTGATCCACGGCCGGTGGACGCGGGTGTGGCCCAGCCGCCACGCGGCTTTGACCTGCGCGATCGCCCGGCGGGTAGACCGTTCCGAACCGGTGTAGCCCAGAGCGAGGAGCTTTTCGTGGGCCTTGTCGGCCCGGATCCGGCCCTTGGAGGCTTCGATCCATTCCTCGATCTTGGGCAGGAACGCGTCGGTGACCCGGCCGCGGGCCGCGGGTTCCCCGATCGGCCGGCCCGCGTCACGGGCGGTGACGTGTTTAGCAACGGTGTGGTGCGAGCAGCCCGTGAGCTCCGCGGTGGCGCGCAACGATCCGGTCAGATCGTAGGCAGCAAGAATTTCCATGATTTCTCCGTCAGACTTCATACAGGGCCTCTTCCTGGTTCGCTTTTGGTGCGCTTAGACACCGTCATCAAACCGCAGGGAGAGGCCCCCACCGCCTAAAGACGCGGCAGGAACAAGTAAGGAAGTGGGCAGATCTCATGGCCACCGGCGGGCAGTTCTGCTGGCCGCCAGCGGGCACTTTCGTGGCCGCCTATGGGCAGTTTTTCATGGCCGCTAACACCCCTGGCTCTTCCCGGGGACCCGGGCCGGACAACCACTTCACCCAAACGGCATCATGGATAGGCTCCGAAGCCTGGGCATCGACCTGCGCGGCGCACGAAACACGGCCCTCGACGAACACCTTTTAGTCTCACCACCGCCACTGGTCGCCGACGCACTCGGATACAGCCACCAAGTAGCCTTCCTCCACGCCGACGCGGCAGGCGACGCCTGGTCCCGCTACGTCAACCTAAGAACCGGGCCTTGAAGCGTCCTTGCGAACACTTCGACAGTGACATCTAACTCTCACTCATCAAGGTCTTCTCGCCTGTCTGAGCGCAGATCCTCAATCGGTCTCTTCCCAATGAGCTCCTGACGATAACCCTCAACTTCAGCAGACTTCTTTCGAGACCATCGCCAACCAAAGTAGGACCCAAGAAGCCCAGCTAACGCGAAACCCACCGCCGTCACAGCCGGGGAGCCCGTTGCAACCTGGATCCAGACGGCAATGCCAACAACCAACATCGCTGTGACTACCAAAACGAAGGCTTTCTGCTTTCGACCCGTCATCGCACTCCTCCCCGAGCAGTTGTGCAAATGCTGGCACGAACTAGACCAACAGGGAAAGCCTTGGCAGCAAAGGTAGACATTCCGTGTTCTAGCGGAGGACTTGCACGACGCAGGCTTTCGTGGCGAATACGCTCACATTTGATCCGCAGGGATGCCAGTAAAGTTGATGAAGCAGTCCGATGGCTTGGCCTCTGGCTGAGACATGCATCCCCCTCCTGCCACGGCTATCAAGTCTGTTCGGCTGGATAGCTGGTGGGCTGGTGGGACTGGCCGGCCAACGGGCCGGTTTTGATACTTGTCAGTGACGCCGCCGGATCGAAGCGCCCACCACGGCTCCAAGTCCCAGTCCCAATGCAAAGCCCCAGAACGGCGACTGAAACATTGCCAGGCCAAGGCTGATGCCCAAGGCCGCACCAACCAGGCTGCATATCCACAAGGCTTTGTTCACTGTGTCTCCAGTAGTGCTGGGCTCCTTGGTTCCTGCTGTGACCCTACTGCATCCCTATCCCCTACGCCGCTCAAAACGGGGAGCCCCCGCATGGAAGTTGGGTAGTTCCTCCCCATGCGCGCTACAGCCGGGCGTCCTAACCTTTTGGACATGGCGGCAGGCCGGCCGGTCCTCCGCCAGCGCGATGGAGCGGTCCCCCGGGGCGGCTCTCTTGTTCATGCAGACGGCGACCGCGCACCATCCTCCTTCCATTCACAAGGACGCCTCCATGCAGGAACTTCCCCGACCCCAAGCGTGCACACATTCGGTCAGCACCTGCCACGCGTGCCGTTCATTGATGCGTGAGGACGCGCTGCGGCAGGCACCCGGACGGCCCATCATCCTCCTGAAGCCCGCACCGGTCACGGTTCGGGCCCACCCGGGGACCGCCGTCGCCTATACCGTGACGGACGTCCTGGTTGAGTGGGACGGAAGCGGCGGATACCAGCTCCGGTGGGAGGCAAGCTGGCTGGTCCGCAAGGTTGAAGCGCCGCCAGACAGCAACGGCCGGCAGGATGCCGGTCCCCTGCCGATCCCGACGCCGGGCATGTACATGCCCGCGTCAACCCTCTCTGCAGGCGGCTAAGCTCGAAACCATGAGTTCGTTGAAAACGAAGCCGGCCAAGACAGCTTCCGCGAGAGTAGTCCTGGCGGCGGCAGCAGCTGACATCGTGTTGATTCTCGCATTCGCCGCGATAGGCCGGGACGCGCACCACCGTGAGGAGCCGGTCCTCGGCGTGCTCCTCACCGCATGGCCCTTCCTCGCCGGCGCAGCCGCGGGCTGGGCAGCTGCCAGGGTATGGCGGAGACCCTTATCCGTCCTGGGGGCAGGTGTTCCCGTCTGGCTGGGCAGCCTGGCAGGGGGCATGGTCCTGCGCGCCCTCACTGGCCAAACAGTCGTGATTCCCTTCGTCATCGTGGCCACGCTGGCGCTTGCCGTTTTCCTGGTGGGCTACCGCCTGCTGATCACCGGCGCTGGAAAGCTCCGCAGTCGATAAGTACAGGACGCGGCAGCCGGGGAAACGCCGACCGTGTAATAGGCTGGCAGCAGAGAAGAAACCTGCCGGGCCCTGCCGCGGCGGAACTGATTGAAGGGGTACAAACGTGGTTACCGCATTTGTTCTGATCAAGACTGACGCCGCCCGCATTCCCGAGACGGCGGAGGAGATCTCCGCCATCGAAGGCATCAGCGAGGTTTACTCGGTCACCGGGGAATGGGACCTCATAGCGGTGGCGCGCGTGCACCGGCACGAGGATCTGGCGGACGTCATCGCCGACCGCCTCTCCAAAGTTCCCGCCGTGGTCCATACCACCACTCACATCGCGTTCCGGGCCTACTCGCAGCACGATCTGGACGCCGCCTTTTCCCTGGGCTTCGAACAGTAGGCCCTGGCCGCCCTAGGCGCGGGACAGGGATACCCAACGGTCCAGCACGGCGGCGGCGGCACCGGAATCAATGGACTGTGCTGCGCGGGCGAACGCCTTCTGCATACGGTCCAGGAACGGGCCCTCCGCTTCCAGGTCGAACGCAACCAGGCCGGCCGCAGCATTCACCAACACTGCGTCCCTGGCAGGACCCTCCTGGCCGGCAAGCACGTCCCGCACGACTCCCGCGTTGGCAGCTGCATCGCCGCCGCGGAGCTGTTCAACGGTAGCCAGGCTGATGCCGAGGTCCTCGGGCGAGAAATGGAGCTCGGTGACGACGCCATTCCGGATCTCCCAGACCGTGGAAGGACCGGTGGTGGTCAGCTCATCCAGCCCGTCGTTGCCACGGAACACCAGCCCCCTGCTCCCCCGCCGGGCCAGGACTCCCGCGACGAGCGGCGCCATCCTCTCGTTGGCGACGCCGACGGCCGAGGCCTGAACGTTCGCGGGGTTGGTCAACGGCCCCAGGAAGTTGAATGCCGTAGGTATTGCCAGCTCGCGGCGGGGTACGGCCGTGTGACGGAACGAGGGGTGGAACACCTGGGCAAAACAGAACGTGATCCCCGCCTCTTCAGCGTTCCGCGCCACCTGCGCAATGGACAGGTCAAGGCGGACACCCAGCGCTTCGAGCACGTCGGCAGAACCGGACGACGACGACGCGGCCCGGTTGCCGTGCTTCACCACCTTTGCACAGGCGCCGGCAGCGACGAGCGCGGCCATGGTGGAGATGTTGACGGTGTTAAGTTGGTCACCACCCGTCCCGACGATGTCGAGCTTTTCGCCGGAGATTGCCACCGGGTTGGCATGGGAAAGCATCGCTTCGACCAGGCCGGAAAGCTCATCCACGGTTTCACCCTTGGCGCTGAGGGCCACCAGGAATCCAGCGATCTGCGCAGGCGTGGCTTCACCGGACATGATGGTGTCCATGGCCCAGGAGGTGCTCTCCGCCGAGAGGTCGGACCCCTTGATAAGGGCGGAGATCAGGCGGGGCCAAGTGTTGCCGGACGCTGCGGATGCCAGTGAAGTCACCTGCTGATGCTATCGAGGGATGGCAGGCGCTGACCAATGTGAACGGTGCCGGGAACTTTTCCGGCCAATTTCGCGTCTTTGTAGAAAAAGTCCTCCGAAAAGGCGGTTTGCGTTGGGCAGCACGGACTTTTACAGACATAATGTCTATGTGACATCTGCGACCCATGCCCCCAGTACCCCGGCGCACCCAACGCTGAACCGCCCCAACATGGTTTCTGTCGGAACCGTTGTGTGGCTGTCCAGCGAGTTGATGTTCTTCGCCGGTCTCTTCGCCATGTACTTCACTCTGCGCTCCACCAGCGGGCAGATGTGGGCGGAAGAGACAGCCAAGCTCAACTTCCCCTTTGCGCTCGTCAACACGATCGTCCTCGTGGCCAGTTCCTTTACTTGCCAGATGGGCGTCTTCGCCGCAGAGCGGCTGCAGCCCCGGCGTTCCGGTGGCGTGCTGCAGTTCGCCCGCTGGGGAATGAACGAATGGTTCACCCTGACCTTCCTCATGGGCGCGTTCTTCGTCGCCGGCCAGACCACCGAATACGCGATGCTGGTCTCCGAGCACGTCTCGCTCTCCTCCAACGCCTACGGCTCAGCGTTCTACATGACCACCGGCTTCCACGGCCTCCACGTCATCGGCGGCCTGATTGCCTTCCTGCTCATCATGGGCCGGTCCTTCGCTGCGAAGAAGTTCGGACATTTCGAAGCAACGTCCGCAATCGTCACCTCTTACTACTGGCACTTCGTGGACGTCGTGTGGATCGGCCTCTTCCTGGTCATCTACGTACTCAAGTAGCCAGCTTTGATTCTTTTTCTACAAGAGGCAGAATTTCAGGTAGCGGCTCCCGGAGCCGGCGCAGGATCGAATAAAGGAACCACCACGTGAAGGCACTCTCCCAAAAGCGGCGTCACCCACTTGCAGCAATCGCGCTGCTTCTGATGGGGCTCCTCATTACGGGTGGGCTGTACGCCGTAGCAACCTCGATGAATGAGGCCAAGGCGAGCACCACCACCGCAAGCGCAAGCGACGTGGAGGAAGGCGGCAAGCTCTTCGCCGCCAACTGCGCCACCTGCCACGGCATGGGTGCCAGTGGATCCAAGGACGGTCCGTCGCTGGTCGGCGTCGGTGCCGCCGCTGTTGACTTCCAGGTGGGTACCGGCCGCATGCCGATGCAGATGAACGGTCCCCAGGCCATGAAGAAGCCTGTCCAGTTCAACGACGAGCAGACCCACCAGCTTGCAGCCTACGTTGCTTCCCTGGGAGCCGGCCCGGCAATCCCTTCAGAAGAGCTGACAAACGGTGGCGGTGACGCGGCCGCCGGTGGCGAGCTCTTCCGTACCAACTGCGCCATGTGCCATAACGCCGCAGCAGCCGGTGGCGCCCTGACCCGGGGCAAGTTTGCTCCCGCCCTGGCCGATGTCAGCGGCAAGCACATCTACGAAGCCATGGCCACGGGCCCGCAGAACATGCCCGTGTTCAACGATGCCAACATCTCCCCTGAGGGCAAGAAGGACATCATCACCTTCCTGAAGCAGATCGAGACCACCGGTTCGCCGGGCGGCGCCAACCTGGGCTCCCTTGGCCCGGTTGCTGAAGGCCTGTTTGTCTGGGTCGCCGGCCTCGGCGTCATCATCGCCTTCACCATCTGGCTGACCTCAAGGACTTCCTGAGTTTCGGCAGGAAAAACACACTTCTGCTGCCCAGTCAGCAGCTTGATATTAGAAACTAACCCGGCAACCGCCGGGACGAGAGAAGGATGAGGCGAATTATGGGCAACCATAGTGACGGCAGTCCGAACCACTCGGGCACCGTAGCTACGGCTGGTCAGAATGAGGTGGAGAGGTTCCAGGATCCTGGAATTCCCCCGCATCGTTTGCGCCTGGCTGACACGGACCCGAAGGCCGCAAAGCGGGCAGAACGGCAGGTCGCCTTACTATTTGGCATTTCTGTTGTTGGAACCCTGATCTTCCTGGTGGCGTACTTCGCCATCGATCTTGGTCATGACTCCAGCATTGCCACTATCCGGCTCCAGAATGCCCTGCTCGGCGTCGGCACTGCCTTCGCAATGTTGGGTATCGGTACCGGCATCGTGCACTGGGCCAAGGCCCTTATGCCCGATCACGAGGTCTCCGAGGAACGCCATGCGATCCGTTACGAGGAGGACCGCCAGGCTGCCGTCCGCATCGTTGACGACATCGTGGAAGAGACCGGCATCAAGCGCCGTCCGCTGATCCGCAACACCCTTCTGGGTGCCGTCGCGCTGGCTCCGCTTCCCGCTGTGGCCATCTTCGGCGACCTTGGGCCACGGCCTGACGACAAGCTCGCACACACCATGTGGGCTCCCCAGGACGGAAAGCTCAAGCGGCTTACCCGGGACCCCGATGGCACTCCCATCAGGGCCGCGGATGTCACCATCGGTTCCGCCTTCCACGTTATCCCGGAGGGGCTGAACGAACTTGAGGAAGGCAAGCTCAACGAGAAGGCCAAGGCCGTTGTCCTGCTTATGCGCCTCGATCCAGCATCGCTGAACCCCTCCAAGGGCCGCGAAGACTGGGGCTACAACGGAATCGTCGCCTACTCCAAGATCTGCACCCACGTCGGTTGCCCCGTTGCCCTCTACGAGCAGCAGACGCACCACCTTCTGTGCCCGTGCCACCAGTCCACCTTCGACCTCACGCAAGAGTGCAAGGTGATCTTTGGCCCCGCCAGCCGTCCTCTCCCCCAGCTGCCGATTGCAGTTGATGACGAGGGCTACCTCGTCGCTACCAGCGACTTCCATGAACCCGTAGGACCAAGTTACTGGGAGCGTGATGAGCATGAGCGCAACATCAACAGCTGAACCCGCTTTCGTCGCTAAAACAAAGACAGGCCGGTTTACCGACTTCGTTGACTCCCGCGTGGGCGGCTCTGGCATCCTTCGCGAATTCGGCCGCAAGGTCTTCCCCGACCACTGGTCGTTCATGTTCGGTGAAGTCGCCCTGTACTCCTTCGTCATCCTGCTGCTTTCGGGCACCTTCCTGACGTTCTTCTTCGATCCGTCCATGGCGGAGACCCACTACGACGGTTCCTACGTTCCTCTGAAGGGCGTGGAAATGTCGGTGGCGTACAGCTCGTCGCTGAACATCTCCTTCGATATCCGCGGCGGCCTTTTCATGCGCCAGGTGCACCACTGGGCGGCCCTGCTGTTCGTGGCGTCCATTGCGGTCCACATGCTGCGTGTTTTCTTCACCGGCGCGTTCCGCCGCCCGCGTGAGATGAACTGGGTAGTCGGCAGCGTACTGCTGATCCTGGCCATGGCAGCCGGATTCACCGGCTACTCGCTCCCCGACGACCTGCTGTCCGGTAACGGCCTCCGGATTATCGATGGCGTCATCAAGTCGATCCCGGTCATCGGAACGTACATCTCGTTCTTCCTGTTCGGTGGCGAGTTCCCCGGTACCGCCATCATCAGCCGCCTCTACATGCTGCACATCCTGCTGGTGCCTGCCCTGATCCTGCTGATGATCGTCCTCCACCTGTTCATGGTGGTGGTCCACAAGCACACCCAGTACCCTGGCCCCGGCCGTAACGACAACAACGTTGTGGGTTACCCCCTCGGGCCTGTCTACGCAGCGAAGGCCGGTGGCTTCTTCTTCATCGTCTTCGGTGTGATCGCACTGATGGCCGCATTCTTCACCATCAACCCGATCTGGAACTACGGTCCCTACGACCCGTCCCCCGTGTCCGCCGGTACGCAGCCCGACTGGTACATCGGCTTCGTTGATGGCGCGCTCCGGCTCATGCCGGGCACGCTCGGCAACTGGCACGTGGAGCAGGTCTGGTTCGGCCACGTGTTCACCTTCAACGTTCTGCTGCCCGCCCTGGTGCCGGCCGGCATCCTGTTCACCGTGATGTTCACCTACCCGTGGATCGAACGGTGGATCACCAAGGATGACCGTGAACACCACGTGCTGGACCGTCCGCGCAACGCCCCCACCCGCACGGCAATCGGCGTAGCAGGGTTCATCTGGTACTGCGTCATGTGGGCTGCTGCAGGTTCCGACCTCATCGCCACGCACTTCCACGTGTCGCTGAACGATGTCACCTACTGGCTTCGTGCTCTGTTCTTCATCGGCCCCATCATTGGCTTCATCGTCGCCAAGCGCGTAGCACTTGCGCTGCAGCGCAAGGACCGGGAGATCGCCCTTCATGGTCGGGAGACAGGCCGCATCGTCCGGCTTCCGCACGGTGAGTTCATCGAGGTCCACGCCCCGCTGGATGAGTACAAGCGCTACAAGCTGGTTGGTTTCGAATCACCCCAGGTGATTCCGGCCATTCCCAACGAGCACGGCGTAGTCACCAGCAAGGAAAAGCGCCGCGCGTTCCTTTCGCGCTGGTTCTTTGAAGACCGCGTCGCTCCGGCAACGCCTGCTGAGCTGGAGGCAGCCCACGGCCACGGCCACGAGGCTGTTGAAGCGGCAGAAGGAAGCAAGAGCCTCACGCACTAGCTTCAGAACCCAAAGGAAAGGCCCGATCCGTTATGGATCGGGCCTTTCCTGCTTAACACGTGACTGCAAGTACCTCCAGGCCCGTTCACCAGCGCCAAAAGTGGCGTGCCTAGTGGTTGCGGGCTCTCCGTGCTCCGGGTCGCTGGAGGGGCACCCAGAGCTTGTACCGGTCCGCCCGGTAGTACGAGACGGAGTAGTCCACCATGGCCCTTGCCACGAACGCATGCCGCTGGATCTTCAACAGGGGCGCCCCCACTTCCACGTTGAGCAGCCTGGCAGTGGAGGGTGACGCCGCCGTGGCCTCGATCATGTCCTCCCCCCACTCCATGACCAGGCCGAACTGCTCGCTGAGGACGTTATACAGCGAGGTGGGCGGCTCGCCGTCGAGCAGCCCTGGGACCCGGTGCGCCGGGATGAAGTTTTCGTCCACGCTCATCGGTTCCCCGTCCGCCAGGAGAAGCCGGCGGAACCGGACCAGCGGAGTGCCCTCATCAAGCTGGAGCTCGCGCGCCAGGAAGGCGCTGGCACCGATCTGCTCGAAGCTCAGCACCTTGGCTGCAGGAACCATGCCGCGCCGCTGCATCTCCTCGCTATAGGACGTGAGCTTCACTTGGAGGTCCAGCTTCGGGCGCCGGACAAAGGTCCCCAAACCGACCACACGCTCGATGACCTCCTCCCCCACCAGGGCATCGATGGCCTGTCGCACGGTCATCCGGGCCAGCCCAAACCGCTCGGCAAGGTCACGTTCCGAGGGAAGCGCCGAGCCCGGGGGGCAGGACTCTGCAATATAGGTCCGAAGGATCTCGCGTAGTTGAACGTAGATGGCGGTTCCGCTGGTGCGGTCTATCTCCCCCGCTATTGCCGTGGCGCCAGCTGCCATGATGTTTCTCCTGCCGTTGGGTTTGCACTCAATTTTAGGACGGGCTAGACCACCTGCTGTACCACTCTCGGTCGCTGTCGCGCACAGCGCCGGCCGCCGGATATATTTGGTCAGGAAATTTTGCCGGACAGACGGATGGGGCCGTCGCGTGACGTAGGAGTCGCTTTGCCAGTACAGAAGGCCGTGGTCGCTGCGCCCGTGGGCCTGCACGCACGTTCCGCCGCGATATTTGTCCGGGCGGTCACCGATACCGGACTGCCGGTCACTATCAGCAAGGCCGGCGCTGACAAGGTGGATGCCCGCTCCCTGCTCCAGGTGATGGCTGCCGACTTCCCGCAGGGCTGCCACGTTGAACTGGCCGTCAATGAGGCGGCCCTGGATGGCGCTTTGGGCCGGCAAAAGGCCGAGGAAGCCCTCCGGGACCTCCGGGGCCTGTTGGAGTCGCAGGGAGCCGCCTGAGCCGCTTGGAGATAGTTAACGACGTCGGGCCCCACCTTTCGGTGGGGCCCGACGTCGTTATTCTTTTTCTTGCCTAGTGCGCGTGGTCTCCGCGGCTGTACTCGTAGACCCAGCCAACGAGTGCCACAACGGCAATACCGGCTGCGATGAAGATGATCCACGGACCCACTGCCAGGCCCAGGAAGCCGGTGGCGCAGGCGATGCCCAGCACGAGGGGCCACCAGCTCCAGGGGCTGAAGTGCCCCTGCTCGCCGGCGCCTTCGTGGATTTCAGCATCACTGCGGTCTTCAGGACGCAGGCCTACCCGCCGGCCGGTGAAGCCGAGGTAGGCGCCGATCATGCCTGCCAGCCCACCAACGAGGAGGATGCCCAGGATGCCGACCCATTCACCCCAGCTGGTCAGGAAACCGTAGACCAGAGCGACGGGAACGAAGAAGAAAACTCCGGAGCCAAAGATCCAGGATTCGATTTTCATTGTGCGGTGTCCTTCTGGTCGGCGTTGCCGAGCACCCCTGCTGCGGGAGCCGGCGACTCAACGGTGTGAACCTGCCGGAGTTCCGGGTGGTGCAGGTCCAGGGCGGGACGCTCCGAACGGATCCGGGGCAGGGACGTGAAGTTGTGGCGCGGCGGCGGGCAGGACGTGGCCCATTCCAACGAAGCACCAAAGCCCCACGGATCATCGACCTGGACCTTTTCCGCGCTGCGCCAGGTGATGTAGACGTTCCAGAAGAACGGGATAAGGGACGCACCAAGCACGAACGATGCGATGGTGGAGAACTGGTTCATCCACGTGAAGTTGTCCTCCACGAGGTAGTCGGCGTAGCGGCGGGGCATACCTTCGACGCCCAGCCAGTGCTGGATCAGGAAGGTGCCGTGGAAGCCCAGGAAGAGCATCCAGAAGTGGATCTTGCCCAGGCGCTCGTTGAGCATCTTGCCGGTCCACTTGGGCCACCAGAAGTAGAACCCGGCGAACATGGCGAAGACGACGGTGCCGAACACCACGTAGTGGAAGTGCGCCACCACGAAGTAGGAGTCCGAGACGTGGAAGTCCAGGGGCGGGGAAGCCAGGATGATGCCGGTCAGGCCACCGAAGAGGAAGGTGATCATGAAGCCGATGCTCCACAGCATGGGCGTCTCGAACGTCAGCGACCCGCGCCACATGGTGCCGATCCAGTTGAAGAACTTCACGCCGGTAGGCACTGCGATGAGCATGGTCATGAACGAGAAGAACGGAAGCAGGACGGCGCCCGTGACGTACATGTGGTGTGCCCACACCGTCACGGAGAGGGCTGCGATGGCGATGGTGGCGTAGACCAGGCCCTTGTAACCGAAGATCGGCTTGCGGCTGAACACCGGGAAGATCTCCGAGACGATGCCGAAGAACGGCAGCGCGATGATGTACACCTCGGGGTGGCCGAAGAACCAGAACAGGTGCTGCCACAGGACAGCGCCGCCGTTCTCCGGGTCAAAGATGTGGGCACCGAACTTGCGGTCCGCGCCGAGCGCGAACAGGGCGGCGGCCAGCGGCGGGAAGGCCATGAGCACCAGGATGGCGGTGATCAGGGTGTTCCAGGTGAAGATGGGCATCCGCCACATGGTCATACCCGGAGCGCGCATGCAGATGATGGTGGTGATGAAGTTGACCGCACCCAGGATGGTGCCGAAACCCGACAGCGCCAGGCCGAACACCCACAGGTCACCGCCGATGCCGGGGGTGAAGGTGGTGTTGGACAGCGGTGCGTAAGCGAACCAGCCGAAGGACGCGGCGCCCTGCGGAGTGATGAAGCCGGACACCGCGATGGTTGAGCCGAACAGGAAGAACCAGAATGCCAGCGCGTTCAGGCGGGGGAAGGCAACGTCCGGGGCGCCGATCTGCAGCGGCATGATGACGTTGGCGAATCCGGCGAACAGCGGGGTGGCGAACATCAGCAGCATGACCGTGCCGTGCATGGTGAACAGCTGGTTGTACTGCTCTTTGGTCTGCAGGATCTGCATGCCGGGTTCGAACAGCTCGGCGCGGATCAGCAGCGCCATGACACCGCCGAGGCAGAAGAACACGAACGACGCGATCAGGTACATGTACCCGATGGTCTTGTGGTCAGTGGAGGTGATCCAGTTGACGACGATGCGCCCCTTGGATTTGGGTACCACGGGAGCCGACAGGACTCCCGCAGGTGCGGATTGGGTGTACGTAGCCACGTCGCTCCCCTTACTTGGTTTCGTTCAGGTTCGGGTTGCGGTCGTACTCCACACCGAGCAGGCCGGTGTTGCCGTCAGCCTTGAGCTTGTCCATGTGGGCCTGGAATTCGGATTCCGACACCACCTTTACGCGGAACAGCATTTCGGAGTGGTACTCGCCGCAGAGTTCGGCACACTTACCGTCGTAGGTGCCCTCTTTAGTGGGGGTGAACCGGATGTAGTTGGTCTTGCCCGGGATCATGTCGCGCTTCTGGAGGAAGGCAGGAACCCAGAAGGAGTGGATGACGTCGCGGGCATTGAGTTCGAGGTCAACGGACTTGTTGACGGGCAAGTACAGGGTGGGAAGCTGTTCCTTGTCGATGGTGTTGCCCGTGAGGTGCGCCTGGACGCCTGCCTCGTGGAGGTCTTCCTGAATGACGTCGCCGGACTTGTAGTTGAAGTCCCATGCCCACTGCTTGCCGCGGACGTCCACTACGACGTCGGCCGGCTGGGAGCGGTCATCGATGGCCTGCTGGTCACGGTCGGTGAAGTAGAAGAACACCAGGACCATGAAGATCGGGATGGTCAGGTAGAAGACCTCGAGGGGGAGGTTGAAGCTGGTCTGCCGGGGGAAGCCGACGGTTCCCTTGCGGCGGCGGTAGGCAACCAGGCACCAGATGATCAGGCCCCACGTAATGGTGCCCACCACGAGCGCAGCAATCCATGAGTTGACCCAGAGGTCCATGATGCGGTCGGTGTTGCTGGTGGTGCCACGTTCAGTGGGCATCCACCCTTTCTCTACCTCTGGCGAACATCCGGTCAAAACCAACGCGCCGGCAATTGCCAAGCTTGAGATCGTGGTGATCGTTTTGCGTCGGCTGCCGGTTCGGTTCTGCGAACTCACAGACGGCCCTTCCTACTTGTTGCTGTTGTCCGGGCAGCCAGAAAGGCGCTCCGGGCACAAAAAAGTTTTACTACTCGGTGTAGAGCTTACCGCTCCGCCGGGCGTTTCGCCCACATGTCCGCGCCGAGCCCCCGTGCCGTTTTGGACGGCAGGGAACCCGGCGCGGACATCAGGCGAAATAACCGGCTTAGTGGAATGAATCACCGCAGGCGCAGGAGCCTCCGGCGTTCGGGTTGTCGATGGTGAAACCCTGCTTCGAGATGGTGTCTTCGAAGTCGATGCTGGCGCCGCTCAGGTACGGCACGCTCATTTTGTCCACGACGACCTCGACTCCGTCGAAGTCGCGCACGGCGTCACCATCAAGGAGCCGTTCGTCGAAGTAGAGCTGGTAAATCAGCCCTGAGCACCCGCCGGGCTGTACGGCTACGCGCAGCCGCAGGTCCGTGCGGCCTTCCTGCTCAAGGAGGCTGCGTACCTTGCCTGCAGCGACGTCGGTCAGGTTGACCTCGTGAACGGGCAGTTCATCGCTGGCCACGGTGGTGGCGGTGCTGTTTTCGTTGGTTGCGGTGCTCATTGGCCTACCTTCTTAGGACGGTCTGGCGGCGTCGCCGAAACGGCGCCTGCCCCTACGGTTACGGTATGGGCTATAGCTACATGCTACGCGCGGCAGTCCTGTAGCTCTAACTCCTGTCGTAACCGTCAAAGCGGTCCGGTTGTTCCCTGGAAGCCCGTCCGGTCCACTTCACGGCAAAGGACCGTCATTCGGCCCCCGGAAGGCCCTCACCGTTCAACCTTGCAAGCATGAGGGCTTCGGCAACGATGGCGTTGCGGAAGTCACCGATATGCAGGGATTCGTTGGCACTGTGGGCCCTCGAATCAGGGTCCTCCACCCCCGTTACCAGGATCTGCGCTGCAGGATACAGGTCCGTCAAGTCCGCAATGAAGGGGATGGAACCGCCGATGCCGGTTTCCACGGCAGGAACGCCCCACGCCTCCCCCAGGGCCCACATGGCCACGGAGGCAGCGGCGGAGGAGGTGTCCGTCCGGAACGGGTTCCCGGCCTCCCCCGGAGTGAAGACAACCTTTGCGCCGAAGGGCGCGTTGGCCTCCACGTGGCGGCGAACTGCATCCATGGCGTCCGCCGGAACCTGCCCGGGCGCCAGACGCAGGCTGAACTTGGCCCGCGCGCGCGGAAGGAGGGTGTTGGAGGCCACATCCACGGCGGGCGCGTCGAAACCGATGATCGACAGGGCCGGCTTGGTCCACAGCCGGGAAGCGATGCTTCCGGACCCGGCCAGCCGGACCCCGTCAAGCACCGAGGCATCCGCGCGGTAGTCCGCCTCCGGCATCTCCACCGCAGCCGTGTCGGTTGCCACCAGGCCCTCGATGGCCACGTTCCCGTCGGCATCGTGAAGCGTGGCGATCAGGCGCGACAGCAGCGTGGGCGCATCCAGGACCGGGCCCCCGTACATACCGGAGTGCACTGCGTGTTCCAGGACCTGCACTTCAATAGTGCCGTCCACCAATCCACGCAGGCTGGTGGTCAGGGCAGGTACCCCTACTTTCCAGTTGCTTGAGTCGGCCACCACGATGACGTCGGCACGCAGCAGTTCGCGATTGGCCTCCAGGAATGAACGGAACGTAGGCGACCCCGCTTCTTCCTCCCCCTCAATAAAGAAGGTCACGCCAAGATCCAGGGAGTCGGCCAGGACCTCGGAGACGGCTGCGTAGGCAGCAACGTGCGTCATGATGCCGGCTTTGTCATCGGCAGCGCCCCGGCCGAACAGCCGGCCGCCCTTTTCAACGGCAGTGAACGGCTCCGTTTCCCACAGCGATTCGTCGCCCACCGGCTGGACATCGTGGTGGGCATACAGCAGGACAGTCGGCTTTCCGTCCCCGGCAGGACGGCGGGCGACGACGGCCGGGCCACCGGGTGTGCCGTCTGCCTTGTTCACGGACAGCACCTGGACTTCGCCAAGGCCGGCGCCCCGGACAAGTTCCGCGACGGCCTCGGCGCTGCGTTCCAGGGGGGCGCGGTCGAAGCTGGGCCATGCGATTCCGGGGATAGCGACAAGCTCCTTGAGCCGTGCCAAAGTCCGATCGAAGGAACGGTCTACGGCTGAACGAAGATCGTCCGTCCTGACGTTGCCGGCTGGGCTGGATCCGGGGATGTCTGTGGTGCTGCGCGGGGTGGCAGCGGATGAAGAGGTCATGGCCAAAACATTACCCTCGTCACATTCTGCTCCCGGCCAGGGCGGGCGCGGGAGCAGGCGGCGGGCGTGCTGCTGCAAGGTATTCTGGTCAGGTGTTCGGACGTAGAAAAGAAGCGCCCTCGGCGCAGCAAACAATAGACCAGCAGGCAGCGGAAGCGGCCGCGCGGCAGAACAGCGCGGTGGGCAAGGGCGCCCCAACCCCCACCCGGAAGGCACAGGAGGCTGCCCGCAAACGCCCGCTGGTCCCCGAGGACCGCAAGGCGTCCAAGGCCGCCGAACGCCAGGCCGTCCAGGACCAGCGGCTGAAAATGCGCCGGGCGCTGGACACCGGTGACGAGAAGTTCCTGCCGCTGCGGGACAAAGGCCCGCAGAAGCGGTTTGCCCGCGATTTCGTGGACGCGCGGTTCAACCTTGGCGAGTACCTGATGTTCGGCGCGCTGGTCTTCGTGCTGGTGTCACTGGTGGTACCGGCCTCCAGCGACATGATGATCTACGTCCTGGGCGCATTCTGGGTGATGTTCCTGGCTGTCTTCGTGGACGTTTTTATCCTGTCCCGCAAGCTTCGCAAGCGCCTGGCGGAGAAGTTCGGCGAGGTGGAGCGTGGAACCGTTTGGTACGGCTCCATGCGGTCCCTGCAGTTCCGGAAACTGCGGCTGCCCAAGCCCCAGGTTCAGCGCGGCCAGTACCCCGCCTGACCAGGCATCGACTTCAAAAACCGGAACCCCGGCGGAATGACCGCCGGGGTTCCGGTTTTAAGTAGTGGCTGTCCGGGGCAGGCTTGCCGGCCGCCCGACTATCAGGAGCGGCGGTTCTTTGCCAATTGCCTGTTGATCCGTGCCGCCCAGAACGGACCTTCGTAAAGGAACGCCGTGTAGCCCTGCACCAGGCTTGCGCCGGCGTCGAGCCTTTCCTGTACGTCCTGGGCCGACTCCACACCGCCTACCGCCACCAGGGTCAGGGAATCGCCGGTAGCCTTCTTGAGCCGCTTGAGGACGTCGAGGGACCGCGCTTTCAAGGGGGCTCCGGACAGGCCGCCGGCACCGCACTTGGCCACCTGGTCCGCCGGCGAGGTCAGTCCCGAGCGGGCAATGGTGGTGTTGGTGGCGATGATCCCGTCCAGTTTGAGGTCCAGGGCGAGGCGGGCGACGTCGTCAATGTCCTCGTCGCTGAGGTCCGGGGCGATCTTCACCAACAGCGGCACGTGCCGCCCGGCGGCCCGGTCAGCTTCCTGTCCCACTGCCGTCAGGAGAGGGCGGAGGGTCTCCACGTCCTGGAGCAACCGCAGCCCCGGCGTGTTGGGGGAACTGACATTCACCACGAGGTAGTCCGCGGCAGGAGCCAGGCTGCGGGCGCTCACCAGGTAATCGTCCACGGCGTCCGCCAGCTCCACCACCTTGGTCTTGCCAATGTTGACGCCGATGACCGGGCGCACCGACGGGTATCGGCGCTGGAGCGCAGCGCGCGCCGCCTTCAGCCGGGGCGCGACGGCCGAGGCGCCGTCGTTATTGAAACCCATCCGGTTGATAACCGCACGGTCCTCCACCAGGCGGAACAGCCGCGGTTTTTCATTGCCCGGCTGGGCCTGGCCGGTAATGGTGCCGACTTCCACGTGGCCGAACCCAAGATCGGTGAGGGCCTCGATGCCGAGCCCTTCCTTGTCGAAGCCGGCGGCCAGCCCGAAGGGCGAAGGAAATGTAACACCAAAGGCAGTGGTCTGGAGGGACGGTGCAGGCGCCGTCAATTTCTGCAGGAGCCTCCCGGCGCCCGACGCATGCGCGAGCCGGATGCCTTTGAATCCGATTTTGTGGGCGCGCTCGGCGTCCATCCATGAAAAGGCCAGCCTGAAGAAAGTGGGGTAAACGCGCATGCCTCCAGTTTCCCGTTTCCTGGGGCCGCATACCAAAACGAAGAAGCAGCCGATCCGGAACGGACGCACCCGCCGGCCCGGTTTAGCATGAGGTCATGCAGTGGCAGCAGGACATCCTGGGCGGGGACTTTGAGTCCGGTTCCTTTGTGGCCACCGGACCTGACGGTGTGGAGCGGACCGCAACCCTGGTACGGCTCCGGCCTCAGCCGGACAGGGGCGCCGGCGACGGCCGCCGCGGTGCCGTACTGTTCCTGCACGGCTGGAGCGACTACTTCTTCAATGTCGACCTGGCAAGGTTCTGGGCTGGGGCGGGATACGACTTCTACGCCTTGGACATGCACAACCACGGGCGCAGCCTGCGCCCGGAATCCCCTGGTGGGTACGTGGCGGACCTCGCGGCCTATGACGCCGAAATTGAAGAAGCAGGGCGCATCATCAGCGCCGAGGGCGCCCCCGGTCCCCTGGCTTTGATGGGCCATTCCACCGGCGGACTGGTGGCAGCCCTCTGGACCAGCCGGCATCCCGGGGCCGTTTCGTTGCTGGTCCTCAACAGTCCGTGGCTGGAGATGCACGGCAGCTCACTCGTGCGCCGGGCTGCGGCGGGCATGGTGCGCCCGGTTGCCCGCCTCCGGCCTCAAACAGTCCTCCGCCTGCCCGAACGGGGCCATTACTGGCGCACCATCAGCAGCGCTGCGGACGGCGAGTGGCCCCTTGACGAACGCTACCGTCCCCGGATGGCTTTCCCCGTCCGGGCAGGGTGGTTAAGGGCGGTCCTCGCGGGACATGCGCGGGTGGCGCGCGGCCTGGGGATCGAAGCGCCCATCCTGGTCCTGCTCTCCAAGGGGAGCGCCAACGGGCTTCTCTGGTCCGAGGAAATGCGCCGCACCGATGCCGTCCTGGACGTCAATACCATCAGCGCCCGGGCGCTGACCCTGGGCCGCACCGTGACCCTCGAACGGATCGACGGGGCGCTGCACGACGTCTTCCTCTCCCCCGAGCCGGTCCGGTCCGATGCCTACTCAAGGCTGGCCCGCTGGCTGCGTGCGTATGGGTGAAGTTACTCCGCCTGAAGCCCGGCCGGGGAATCATCCCTGACGTCCGCGGGAGCAGCGGCGGCATCCACGGCGCCCCCATACCGGCGGTCCCGCCGGGCATATTCCTCGACGGCGGCCCAAAGCGTCCGCCTGTCCACGTCCGGCCAGAGCGTGTCCATGAAGACAAACTCCGCGTAGGCGGACTGCCAGAGGAGGAAGTTGGACAGCCGCTGCTCCCCCGAGCTGCGCAGGAAGAGGTCTACGTCCGGCAGGTCAGGCTCGTCGAGGTATTTCTGGATGGTCCGCTCCGTGATGGCACCGGGCTTCAGCTTCCCCGCTGCCACCTCCGCGGCAATGGCGGTAACCGCATCGGTGATCTCGGCCCGGCCGCCGTAATTAACACACATGGTCAAATTACAGGTGGTGTTGGCAGCCGTGAACTCCTCAGCTTCTTCCAGCTCACGGACCACCGAACCCCAGAGCCGGGGGCGGCGGCCGGCCCAGCGGACCCGCACTCCCCAGTCATCGAGCTGGTTCCGCTGCCTTCGCAGCACATCCTTGTTAAATCCCATCAGGAAGCGCACTTCCTCGGGCGACCGGCGCCAGTTCTCGGTGGAGAAGGCGTACACGCTGACGTACTCAATCCCCAACTCGATGGCTCCGGCCACGACGTCGAGCAGCGCTGGCTCCCCCGCCTTGTGCCCCTCGATCCGGGGCAGGCCGCGCTGGTTGGCCCACCGTCCGTTGCCGTCCATCACGATGGCCACGTGCCGCGGAATGAACTCAGCGGGAATAGAGGGCGCCACCGCACCGGACGGATGCGGGTAGGGGGCCACCACGGGATGGGTGCGCCTGCGGGCTGCATTGTTCTTTTTTCCCAGGGCCACTGTCAGCTACGCTCCACATGTTTGAGGGATTTCAGTACTCGTTCCAGATGCCATTGCAGGTACGCGGCCACCAGCCCGGCCGCCTCCTTGCGGTGCTGCGCCTGGGAAGCGTCGGCCGTCGTCCAGTCCCCGGTCAGCAGCGCGGCCAGCAGGACCACGGTCTCCGGCGCCGGGGCGGGTGACCCCGGCGGCCTGCATTGCGGGCAGACCATGCCGCCCAGAGGCGCGGAAAAGGCGGAGTGCGGGCCGGGCATGCCGCAGCGCGCGCAGTCGGTGAAGCTGGGCGCCCATCCGCCGGTAGCCAGCGCGCGCAGCAGGTAGGAGTCCAGAATGAGGCCGGCGGCATGCTCGTCCCGGCTCAACGCGGCGAGGGCCCCTACCAGCAGGTTGTACTGCGCGGTGCCCGCTTCGCCGTCCACATCCGTGAGTTTTTCCGCCGTCTCGGTCATCGCCGCGGCCACCGTGTACCTGCCGTAGTCCGCGGCGATGCTTCCGCCGTAGGCACCTTTGGCGACGGCCTGGGTCACGATGTCCAGGGTGCGCCCGGAGACCAGTTGCAGGTCCGCCACCATGAAGGGTTCAAGCCGGGCACCGAAACGGCTGCTGGTGCGGCGCACACCCTTGGCGACGGCGCGGACCTGCCCATGGTGCTTGGTCAGGAGGGTGATGATCCTGTCCGCTTCGCCCAATTTGTGGGTACGGAGCACCACGGCGTCGTCCCGGTACGCCCGGGAGGCGAAAGACTGTTGGGGCACGCTCTATCTTCCCATCCTGTACAGCACCATGCTGCCAAGGCGTGGCGGCGCCGCCGGTAAGAGCGGCGCCACCTGCTACAGGTATCAGGCCTGGGCGTCCCGGATGGCGCGGTTCACTGCCGAGATGACGGCCTTGAGGGAGGACATGCTGGTGTTGGCGTCGATCCCGACGCCCCACAACACCCGCTCCCCTACGGCGCACTCAACATAAGCGGCGGCCATGGCGTTGCCGCCCTCGGACAGCGCGTGCTCGCTGTAGTCCAGCACGCGGACGTCCACGCCGTCCTCGTGGAGGATGTTCAGCAGGGCCGCAATGGGACCGTTGCCGGTGCCGGTGCGGTTCACCTGGGCACCATCAATGGCGAGGGACGCGTGCAGCGTCATGCCGCCGTCGGCATCCGTTTCCGTCTTGACTCCGCCCAGGGAGTAGCGTCCCCACTGCCCATCAGCCTTCCCGGACGGCAGGTATTCATCCTGGAAGATCTGCCAGAGCTGGGCGCCACTGACCTCCCCGCCGACGGTGTCGGTGCGGCGCTGGATGACACCGGAGAACTCGATCTGCGCACGGCGCGGCAGGTCCAGGCTGTGTTCGTTCTTCAGCAGGTAGGCCACGCCGCCCTTGCCGGACTGCGAGTTCACGCGGATCACGGCCTCGTAGCTGCGGCCCAGGTCCTTGGGGTCCACGGGCAGGTACGGCACCTGCCAGGTGAAGTCGTCCACGGCCTTGCCGGCTGCAGCGGCATCGCGCTCCAGGGCTTCGAACCCCTTCTTGATGGCGTCCTGGTGGGAACCGGAGAAAGCAGTGAACACCAGGTCGCCACCGTACGGCGACCGCTCCGGGACCGGCAGCTGGTTGCAGTACTCCACGGTGCGGCGGACGTCGTCGATGTTGGAGAAGTCGATCATGGGATCAATGCCCTGGACGAACAGGTTCAAGCCCAGGGTCACCAGGTCCACGTTGCCGGTGCGTTCACCATTGCCGAAGAGGCAGCCTTCAATGCGGTCTGCACCGGCCATGTAGCCCAGTTCGGCGGCTGCGACTCCGGTGCCGCGGTCGTTGTGCGGGTGCAGGGACAGGATGATGCCTTCGCGCGGGTGCAGGTGCCGGCTCATCCACTCGATGGAGTCGGCGTAGACATTGGGCGTTGCCATCTCCACGGTGGCGGGCAGGTTGATGATTACCTGGCGGTCCGCCGAGGCTTCAAAGACGTCAGCGACGGCGTTGCACACGCGCACCGCGTACTCCAGTTCCGTGCCGGTGAAGGATTCGGGCGAGTACTCATAGGTCACGTGCGTATCCGCGAGGGTTTCCTCGTACTTTTTGCACAGGCGGGCGCCTTGGAGGGCGATGTCCAGGATGCCGTCCTCGTCCTGGTTGAAGACCACGCGCCGCTGCAGCACCGATGTGGAGTTGTAGAGGTGGACGATGGCCTGCTTGGCGCCCACCAGGGACTGGTAGGTCCGTTCGATCAGGTGTTCGCGCGCCTGCGTCAGGACCTGGATGGTGACGTCGTCCGGGATGTGGTTGCCCTCGATGAGCTGACGGACAAAATCGAAGTCCGTCTGGGACGCGGACGGGAAGCCAACCTCGATCTCCTTGTAGCCCATGCGGACCAGCAGATCGAACATCTTCATCTTGCGGGCCGGGCTCATGGGGTCGATCAGTGCCTGGTTGCCGTCGCGCAGGTCCACAGCGCACCAGCGCGGGGCCTTGGTGATGACCTTGTCCGGCCACGTGCGGTCCGGGAGTTCAACCTTGATCTGGTCCTGGAACGGGGTGTACCGGTGGGCAGGCATTCCTGAGGGCTTCTGTGCGTTTCGCATGACGTTCGTGGCCTTTTCTATCGATCTTCAGTGAAAGGGTGGCCGGGCAACACAAACTCCGCAGCGAGGGTGGGCCGTGCGCTAAATAGCGTCTGTGGCCTCGCCGCGGCAGCTAAGGAGAAGGAGCTCTGCACGCACACTTTGAGGGTAACACGGGTGCGTAAGATGAAAGGGCACTACCGTCCGTAAAGTCCAGCATGCAGACGCATTCCGGTTTTCCGCCCGGCAACGGCGTCCCAGCAAAGGAGTTGCAGTGCCCATTTCGGGGATCGATCTGTCCACCATTGATCACACAGTCCGGCCGCAGGACGACCTCTACCAGCACATCAACGGAGCCTGGCTTAAATCAACCGAGATTCCCGATGACAGGCCGCTGGAGGGCACTTTCACCGCACTCCGCGACGGGTCCGAGATCGCTGTCCGGGACATCATCGAGGAAGCCGCGGCAAAGGGGGCGGACGCCACCGGTATCGAGCGGAAGATCGGCGACCTCTACAACAGCTTCATGGACGAAGCAGCTGTTGAGGCCAAGGGCATGGAGCCCATCCGCGGACGGCTGGCCGAGGTGTTCGCCACCAGCGCTGTGCCGGACCTCATTGCACTGGCCGGCCGGCTGTTCCGCGCCGACGTGGGCGGGTTGTTCTACATCTACCCTGCCCCCGACGCCGGCAACCCGGACCGGGTCCTGCTGTACACCGGCCAGGGCGGCCTGGGCCTGCCCGACGAGTCGTATTACCGGGAGGAGAAGTTCGCTCCCATCGTCTCCGCCTACGCCGCGCATGTGCAGAAGATGTTCGAACTCGCAGGGGTGGCCGATCCGCAGGGCGCAGCAGCCCGGGTCGTTGAGCTGGAGCGAAAGCTGGCGTCCCACCACTGGGACAATGTCACCCTTCGTGATCCGCAGAAGACCTACAACCTGAAGACGGCTGAAGAAGCCACCGAACTCTTCCCGCTCCTGGACACCTGGTTCGACGCTGCAGGAATCGACGAGGCCAAGCGTACGGAAATCGTGGTGAGCACCCCTGACTTCTTCACCGGCGCAGCCGCACTCCTGGGCGAAGTCCCCGTGGCGACCTGGCAGGAGTGGCTGGCCATGCGGGTCATCAGCGGTGCCGCCCCCTACCTGTCCTCCGCCTTCGTGGACGCCAACTTCGCCTTCTACGGCACCACCATCAGCGGCACGCCCCGCAACAAGGACCGGTGGAAGCGGGGCGTCGCCGTCATCGAGGCTGCTCTGGGTGAAGCCGTGGGGCAGATCTACGTGGAACGCCACTTCCCCGAGACCCACAAGGCACGGATGCAGACCCTGGTGGCAAACCTCATCGAGGCCTACCGGCGCAGCATCACCGGGGTGGACTGGATGGGCGAGGACACCAAGGCCGAGGCCCTGCGCAAGCTGGAGGCATTCCGGGCCAAGATCGGCTATCCGGACAAGTGGATCGACTACTCCGCGGTGGAGATCGACCCCCAAGACCTCCTCGGCAACGTGGAACGGGCGCACAATGCCGACGTCGACCGGCACCTGGACGAGGTGGGCAAGCCTGTGGACCGGACCAAGTGGCTGATGACGCCGCAGACGGTCAACGCCTACTACCACCCGATGATGAACGAGATTGTGTTCCCCGCCGCCATCCTGCAGCCGCCGTTCTTTACCGCCGACGCCGACGACGCCGTCAACTATGGCGGTATCGGCGCCGTCATTGGACACGAGATTGGCCACGGCTTTGACGACCAGGGATCACAGTTCGACGGCGGCGGCGCCCTCCGCAACTGGTGGACGGACCAGGACCGCCAGGCTTTCGAGGCCCTGACAGCACGGCTCGTTGCACAGTTTGATGCTTTGTCCCCCACCGCCGCGCCGGGCCACCACGTCAACGGCCGGCTCACGCTCGGTGAGAACATCGGCGATCTGGCAGGCCTGACCATCGCCTACAAGGCCTACCAGATCAGCCTCGATGGCAAGGACGCCGAAGTTTTGGACGGGCTGACCGGACAGCAGCGTTTCTTTGCCTCCTGGGCGGCGGGATGGCGCCAGGTGATCCGGCAGGAAGAGGCGATCAGGCGGCTTGCCACCGATCCCCACTCCCCCAATGAGTTCCGGACCAACGCGATTGCGAAGAACCTGGACTCCTTCCACGAGGCGTTCGACGTCACCGAGGAGGACGGCATGTGGATGCCGGCCGCCGAGCGCGTCAGCATCTGGTAGCCAAACTAAAATTGGGCCCCGCCTGTGCGGCGGGGCCCAAATTTTTTGCCGGCGGCCTGCCGCCGGCGACACTGGTGTTACCGCACGATCAGCTCAGGGTTGGCCTGCTGGCAGACTTTGTCTCCTGCAGTCTGGTTCACGATGTCCTGCGGCAAAGCCGGCGCCGTCCCACCGCTGGCTCCTCCTCCATAAGTGGTGCCGCTGGTGAAGTCGCTCCCCACGTAGACCTGCACGCCCGATACCCCCGGGGCAGGAATCATGAGTGTGGCCGGAATCCCCAGCAGGGCGGCGACGTCGGCCGCCACGTCGGCGAAGCCGTTGCCGTAATACACGGCTGTCTTGGCCACCGGCTGGGCGAGGAACTGGCTGGTCTGCGTGAAGCCGCCTGCCACCAACGCCTGGACAATTTCCTGCGCGCGGCCGCTGACCCCGCTTCCGTTGGCGACAGTGACGGGCTGGATGCCCTTGTTGTACGGCGGCACCGGCGGAGCCGTCTCAGTCGGCGTTGGAGACGGTGATGCCGTCTCACTGGGCGACGGCGAAGCGGGCGCATTGGGATCGGTGAGGTCCACGTTCTTCCGCAACGCAGAGAACAGCTGTGCGCCGGCAGGCTCCGCGATGACCAGCCGGTTGGGATCAACGGGTGCCGGCGTGGTGGGCACCGCCACGAACGCCACCTTGCTGATGTCGATGTCCTTGAGCCGGGTGCCGATGGTCAGGAGGGTGGGAACGGAGGCAAGCCCGTCATCAACGGTCAAATTCCGGGTAACGACGTCGGCGATCTTCAGCATTTTTGCCGGGTCGGACAGTGTTCCCTCATCCTTGATCTTGCGGGTCAGTGACGACAGGAAGCCCTGCTGCGCCTTGATCCGTCCCAGGTCGCCGCCGTCGGCAAAAGCGTGGCGGGTCCGGAGGAACGCCAGCGCCATTTCACCCTGCACTGACGATGTTCCGGCGGGCAGGCGCAGCCGGGAGTCGGGATCGTAAACGGCGTCGCTGATGCAGACGTCTACTCCGCCCACTGCATTGGACAGCTCCTTCACGGCATTGAAGTCGGCCATCATGAAGTGGTCCACCTGCATGCCGGTGAGCTTGTTGACGGTGTCCACCGCGCAGCCGATGCCGGCCTCGCTCATGGCCTCGTTGATCATCACACCTGTGCGGGCAGGGTAGTCCTTGCCGGTCTTCCTGTCCTTGCAGTCGGGGATGTCCACCAGCAGGTCACGCGGGAAGCTGATGACGTTGACGCGCTTGTTGTCCTCGGAGATGTCCATCAGCATCATGACGTCAGACTTGCCGTAGCCCGTGGAATCGTCGGAAGTTCCATACTCCGAGTTCTTCCCGTCGCGGGTATCCGAACCGAGAATCAGGATCTGGAGCCGGCCGGTTGCATCGTTACCGGCAGCTTCGGTGTTCTCCCCGCCGGCGTTCAGCGGCGCCTTGGAGATGTTGTTCTGGAGCCGGAAAAACCAGAACCCGCCGAAGGCGATCGCGCCCACGAGGACCAGTGCCACCACGCCAGTGACGGCCTTCAGCCACAACGGCATCCCGCGCAGGGGGCCCAGGTGGCGGGCAGTACCAACGGCACCGCCGTTTGCGTGCCGGGATACCGGTCCCGGTCCGGCTGACAGGTCAGCCTCGTTGTCACGTCCATCGCGGCCTCGATCCACCTGGTGAACCTTCCTCTAAAAACGAAATCCGGTCCATTTTAGTGGTCCAGTGTGGAGAACTTGCCGGCGCCCTCCGCCGAACGCCTTTATCGTAGGTCAGAAACCCAGTTTGACCAGTTGTTTCGGGTCGCGCTGCCAGTCTTTGGCCACCTTGACGTGAAGATCCAGGTAGATCCGGGTGCCCAGGAGGGCTTCGATCCCCTTGCGGGCGTTGGTTCCCACTTCCCGCAGCCGGCTGCCACCCTTGCCGATGATGATGGCCTTCTGGGATGGCCGCTCCACGTAGAGGTTAACGCGGACGTCCAGCAGGGGGTTGTCGTCCGGCCGGTCCTCCCTGGGGACGATCTCCTCGACCACCACGGCCAGGGAGTGGGGAAGCTCGTCACGGACCCCCTCCAGGGCAGCTTCGCGGATGAGTTCGGCAACCATGACCGCTTCGGGCTCATCCGTCAGTTCGCCGTCGGGATAGAGGGGCGGCGACGGCGGCATGTGGCTGATCAGGACGTCGGCGACCGTTTCCACCTGGAAGCCGTCAGCAGCGGAGACCGGAACAATGTCCTTCCAGCCGTCCTCCCCCATCACTTCGCGCCCCAGGGCCGCAACCGCAAGGAGCTGTTCAGTCAATGCCTGCTTATCCACGAGGTCTGCCTTGGTGACGATGGCAACCACCGGTTGGCGGCCGACGGCGGCAAGCTGGGCTGCGATGAATTTGTCACCGGGACCGATTTTTTCGTTCGCCGGCAGGCAAAAACCGATGGCGTCCACCTCGGCCAGCGTGTCTGCCACAAGGTCGTTCAGGCGCTTTCCCAGGAGGGTACGGGGACGGTGCAGCCCCGGCGTGTCCACGAGGATCAGCTGGGCGTCGTCACGGTGCACGATGCCGCGGATGGTGTGCCGAGTGGTCTGCGGTTTGGCGGAGGTGATGGCCACCTTCTTGCCCACCAGGGCATTGGTCAGGGTGGACTTGCCCGCGTTGGGCCTGCCAACCAGGACCGCGAACCCGGCGCGGAAGCCGCCAAAATCGTTTGGTAATTCGGCCTTATTTTTCTTGCTCACGTGGAACTCCCTGCTGGGTTGCTTCGGCCTCTTCCAGGAGGCCTTCAAGGTCAGTCTCTACTCTTGGTACGGGCGCCGCAATGATGTGGCTGACCCGGTTCCGCCGGCCCTCCAGCCGCTCCGCCCGCAGGGACACCCCCTGCACCTCCACGCTGCTGCCCACGATCGGGACGCGGCCAAGCGCCTTGGCGAGGAGGCCGCCCACGGTGTCAACTTCGTCGTCGTCGATCTCCAGGTCGAACAGCTCGCCGAGATCATCGATGCCCATCCGGGCGCTCACGCGGTAGGAGCCGTCGTCCAGTGCCACGGCTTCCGCGCTCTCGGTGTCGTATTCGTCCACGATCTCGCCCACGATTTCCTCGATCAGGTCCTCGAGGGTCACGAGCCCCGCAGTACCGCCGTATTCGTCGATGACGATGGCCACGTGGGTGGATTCCTTCTGCAACTCGCGCAGGAGGTCGCTGACGGGCTTTGACTCCGGCACGTAGCGGACTTCGCGGGCCAGCGACTCCACCAGGGGTGGTTCCTGGCCGGCTGCCAGTTGGTGGATGACCGCGGCCACGTCCTTGAGGTAGATGATGCCAAGGATGTGGTCCGTATTCTCGTTGATGACGGGGATGCGGGAGTAGCCCGAGCGCAGGAAGAGGGACATTGCCTGGTGCAGGCTGGAGCCGGCGTCGATGCTGACGATGTCCGTCCTGGGGACCATGACAGCCCGCACCAGGGTGTCGCCAAAGTCGAATACCGATTGGATCATCTCCGCCTCGGTGTCTTCGATCATGTCGGATTCACTGGCCCGGTCCACGAGCTCCCGGAACTCCTGCTCGCTGAAAAACGCATCGTCGCCGCCGGGCGCTCCGGGGGCTGCCGAGCTCCCGATGGCAACAAGCCAGCCCGGAACCGGTCCCAGCACGCTGGTGAGGAACCGGACCATCGGGGCGGTGAAGCGGACAACAGCCGTGGAATGCAGCCGGCCGAGCTGCCGGGGCGAAACACCCACGATCACGAAGCCCAGAAGCGCCATGATGCCGGTCGCCACCAGGCCGGCGACCCACACGTTGTCCAGCAGGCTGGCGATCAGCACCGCAACGGCGACGGCGGAGGCCATCTCGAACCAGACGCGCCAGAACCGCAGGGCCCGGGTGTGGGCCACGGGTTCGGCAAGGATGCGCCGCATGGCAGTGCCGCGGCTCCGGTGCAGTGCCTCTTCGGCGTCGTGGCGGGGAAGGAAACTGAAGGCGGCCTCGGCCGCGGTCAGCACGGCCGCGACGGCAAGGAAAACCAGTGCCACCGCGACCAGGAGCAGTTGCGTCACTGGGTTGTCTCGGCGGGGGCTTCTTTGCCGGTGAAGCCGGACAGGAGTTCGCGCTGGAGCCCGAACATCTCCGCTTTCTCTTCCGGCTCGGCGTGGTCGTAGCCCAGCAGGTGCAGGATGCCGTGCGTGGTCAGCAGCAGCATCTCGTCCTGGAGCGAATGGCCGGCGTTCCGGGCCTGGACCTTGGCCACCTGCGGGCAGATGGCGATGTCGCCCAGCATGCCCTGGGGCGTCGGCCGGTCAGGGGTCCCGGGGGTCAGCTCGTCCATGGGGACCGAGAGCACGTCCGTGGAGCCAGGTTCGTCCATCAGCTCGATGTGCAGCTTCTCCATGGCGGGTTCGTCCACCAAGAGGATGGAAAGTTCGGCCTGCGGGTGGATATAGAGCTGTTCAAAGATGTACCGCGACAGGGCCACGAGCTCCGATTCCTCCACCTGGATGCCGGACTCGTTGTTGACCTCGATGCTCACGCGTGTTCCCCCCGTTTTTCCCTGCTGGCTGAGTGCTTGACCCGGTTCCGCTGGGTTTCGTCCCAGATGCTGTAGGCGTTGACGATGTCCCCCACAAGCCGGTGCCGTACAACGTCGGCGGCATCCAGGACGGAGAAACTAACGCCCTCGATTCCCTGCAGGATTTCCTCGACGATCCGCAGCCCGGAACGCGTTCCGAAGGGCAGGTCCACCTGGGTGATGTCTCCGGTGACCACCATCTTGGATCCGAATCCAAGCCGGGTGAGGAACATCTTCATTTGTTCCGGCGTGGTGTTTTGTGCCTCGTCGAGGATGATGAAGGCGTCATTGAGGGTTCGCCCGCGCATGTACGCCAGAGGGGCCACCTCGATGGTGCCGGCGGCCATGAGGCGCGGGATGGACTCGGGGTCCATCATGTCGTGCAGGGCGTCGTAGAGCGGCCTGAGGTAGGGGTCGATTTTGTCGCTGAGCGTTCCGGGCAGGAATCCCAGCCGCTCCCCGGCCTCCACCGCAGGGCGGGTGAGGATGATCCTGCTGACCTCTTTTTGCTGCAGCGCCTGGACCGCTTTCGCCATGGCCAGGTACGTCTTGCCGGTGCCGGCGGGCCCGATGCCGAAGATCACCGTGTTGGCGTCGATGGCGTCAACGTAGTTCTTCTGGTTGAGCGTCTTGGGCCGGATGGTCCTGCCGCGGCTGGAGAGGATGTCGTGGGTGAGCACGTCCACGGGATTCTGCAGGGACTGGGTGCGCAGGAGCGACACCAGCTGCTGCAGCACTGCGGGCGTGATGACAGTGCCCCTGGCCACCAGGCCACGGACCTCCTGGAGCAGCCGCATGATCCGGGGCACGTCACTGACGGGGCCGCTGATCGAGAGTTCATTGCCGCGAGCGTGGAAATTGACATCCGGAAACTGCTCTTCGATAAAGCGCAGCGCCTCGTCGTGGCTGCCAAGTGACTGAACCATCTGGTCGGTGTTCTCAAAGAGGACAACTTCGGTCCGGGTGCCGGGCATTGAGTGCGGAAATTCCCCCGGACTGCCTTCGCCCGTGTTGAGCCGGCGCTTACCATTTGCTGATTCAGTCATGGTGTTGGCCCGCAGGCCCGTGGTCCCCTCGAAGATCGACATCACTTGTTTTGCGTTTGGCTGATGCCGGTGCCCGTCGCGCGGTGCTCCCTGCCCAGCGATCCCTTTATCTTACGCCAGCACGGGTATGGAGCGGATATCCGCCCGAATGGGAGCTGCCGCGCCACCCGTGAAAGGTTCCCGAGCAGGGCGCTTAGATATCAACTTCATATCGGCCATATATCGTTCCAGTTGCAGTTCCCCGGAAGGACGCACAGAGCGGCTGACCGTGCGCACCGCTGTGCAATGCTGGAAATCCAGCATCTGCTGGGACGTCAGGCCGCCAGGGGGATCGGCCCGCCACGCCAGGAAAGGACAAGGGCAGGACAGTGCCGGAAACCTCTGTGCCCAAAAGGGCAGGACGACCCAAGGGCCGCCTGTGCCCGGCCGTCCTTGCAGGAATTTTGGTGCTTGTTCCGGCCCTGGCAGGCTGCACGGCCGAGGGCGGGCCTTCACCTACAGGCACCAGCGCATCGGTCCCCGCCTCCGGGGGCACTATGCCGGACGGCCCGGCCACAAGCGCCCCGCTGGAAACCACGCAGTCCTCCAACAAGGCCCCGGTGTACTGGATTGGCCGCAGCGGGGGGAACATCTTCCTTTACCGCGAATTCCGGGACGTCCCGGAGCAGGACAACCCGGTGACCCGGGCACTGCGCGCCATGATGTCGGAAAAGCCCCTGGACCCTGATTTCTTCACGCCCTGGCAGAACCCGGACAAGCTGGCCACGTCCATTTCCGGTAAGGATGTCATCACCGTCGACGTCTCGGCCGACGCCTTTAACAGCAACCTCGATGCAGACATGGCGGCACGGGCCATCCAGCAGTTGATTTACACGGCCACCGCGGCGGCCGCCAGTTCGGGCCTGATCGACACCGGCCAGCAAGTCCGGGTCCGGATCCTCGTGGACGGCCACACGGACTACGTGGCGTTCGGAAAGATCCAGCTGGGCGCGCTCATGACGCGCGCGGCAGGCCTGGTGGCGCCGGTATGGATTATCGACCCCCAGGAAAACGCCGAGGTGCCGGGCGGCAGCGTAAAAGTCACAGGGCGCAGCACGTCACCTGGCGCGAAGCTCCACTGGCAGCTCCTTCGGGCCGGGGACGGGGGCAGCAAAGCGCCCTTCCTGAACGGGGAGACCACGGCCGGCACGGAGCAGGGACAGGCGGGCGTCTTCACGCTGGCCCTGAACCTGCCGCCAGGCGACTACGAACTCCGGGTGGCGCAGGCCGGCTCCGGCGGGGAGCCGGACAAGAACGAGGACACCAGGACCTTCAAAGTCCGGTAGTGGTCCACCGGCCAAGAATGTCGCTGGCAAGCACGACGGCGGCCGGCCCGGCTGTGGAGGACCGCAGGACATGGTGCCCCAACAGGGCTGTCACAGCCCCTTTGTCGCAGAGTTTCGTTACTTCCCGCGGGCTGATGCCGCCCTCCGGGCCGACGATCAGCAGGATTTCACGGGAGCCGGTGCCTGCACTCCCCTGCCACGCTTCAAGGACGGTACGCAGCGGCCGTACGGCGTCTTCATGCAGGATGACCGCCAGGTCCGCCGCGTTCACCGCGGTGGCAAGCCCTGTGGTGTCGACGGCGGCGCGCACTTCCGGGATCCAGGCACGCCGTGCCTGCTTGGCGGCCGCCGCCACGGTTGACTCCCACTTGGCGTGAGCCCGCGCTGCACGGTCGCCCTTCCAGCGGACGATGGACCGTTCGGACTGCCAGGGAACCACCGCGTCGACGCCCAGTTCGGTGGCCGTCTCAATGGCCAGTTCGTCGCGATCGCCCTTGGCCAGGGCCTGGACCAGCACCAGCCGCACGTCCGGCCTGTCTTCCACCGCCAGGCTGCCGCACTCCACCTCGAGGCCCGAGGGTGCAGCCGAGACGACTCTTCCGGTCATGCGGGTGCCGGCGCCGTCGACAATGTCCACGGCCTCGCCCGGCGCCAGCCGCTTTACGGTGACGGCATGGCGCGCCTCCGCCCCTTCGAGGACAAAGATGCGGCCCGGCGTCATGGCGTCCAGCGAACCGGTGGAGGTGAAAAAGACCGGGTTGCTCACCGCTACAGGTTCCCGAACCGGTCCCGGAGCTTGGCGAACATGCCGCCGCTGGCAGCCAACTTGCCTTCGGTGATCTGCTCGCCGCGGAGCTTGGCAAGCTGGCGCAGCAGGTCCTCCTGCGCGGAGTCGAGCTTCGCGGGGGTGTCCACCTGCAGATGGACCTTCAGGTCGCCGCGGCCATAGCCCCTCAGGTGCGTGACGCCCAAGCCGCGCAGGGTGATGATTTCGCCGGACTGGGTGCCGGGCTTGACATCGATCTCCTGGGTACCGTCGAAGGTTTCCAGGCTGACGTCCGTGCCCAGGGCCGCAGCGGTCATGGGGATGTGCAGGGTGGCGTGCAGGTCATCGCCTTCGCGCACGTACGTGGGGTCGTTGTTGACGCGGATCTCCACGTAGAGGTCGCCGGCGGGCCCACCTGCCGGGCCGGCTTCGCCCTGCCCGGAAAGCTGGATGCGGGTGCCGGTGGCGACGCCGGCAGGAACCTTGATGGTCAGTGACCGGCGGCTGCGGATGCGGCCCTGGCCGCTGCATTCATTGCAGGGGTCCTTGATGACCGTACCGAAACCTTCGCAGGTGCCGCAGGGAGCTGCCGTCATGACCTGGCCAAGGATGGACCGGACGGCCCGCTGGACCTGGCCGCTGCCGCCGCAGATGTCACAGCGCTCCGGGTGGGTGCCCGGGCGGCAGCAGGATCCATCACAGGTGGGGCAGACCACTGCGGTGTCCACCTCGAGTTTCTTGTTGACTCCGAAGACGGCGTCGCGGAGGTCGATCCGGACACTGATGAGTGCGTCCTGGCCGCGGCGGACCCGGGACGCCGGGCCAGACGTGCCGCCCGCGCCAAAGAAGGTGTCGAAGATGTCCTGGAACGCGAACCCCTGGCCTGCGTAACCGGCGCCGCCGAAACCGTTGTCCGTGCCGTTTTCGTTGCCGGTGGTGTCGTAGATCCTGCGCTTCTGGGGGTCGGAAAGGACCTCGTAGGCGTGCGTTACCGCCTTGAAGCGCTCGGCAGCGTCGGCACCTGGGTTAACGTCCGGGTGAAGGGTGCGGGCCAGCTTGCGGTAGGCCTTTTTGATCTCTTCGCCCGTAGCTTCGGGTGAGACTCCAAGGACGTCATAGTGGCTGCTCAAAATTCGTGTCTCTTCCTTGTTGTACTGCGTTCAGTCGGGCGCCAGGACTCTTGTCCACAGCCGAAGCGGGCTCCGGCGGCCAGGAGTCAGGGCCCCAAAATCCTGGAAAGGTAGCGGGCTACGGCCCTGACGGCGGCCATGGTGGTGGGATAGTCCATTCGGGTGGGTCCGAGGATTCCCACCTTGGCTGCACTGTCCGGACCATAGCCGGTGGCCACCACGGAGGCCTCGGCAAGGCCGTCATAGGGGTTCTCCCTTCCGATGCTGACGGCCACGCCGCGGTGGTCCTGGGCCATTTCGCTCAACAGCCGCAGCATCACCACCTGTTCCTCGAGCGCCTCCAGCACCGGACCAATACTCAGGGGGAAATCAACGTTCGACCTGGCCAGGTTGGCGGTGCCGGCCATGACCATGCGGTCTTCCCTGCTGTTCTGGGCCAGCGCCTCCAGGCCGAGGGCAAGCGCGTGGGCTGCCTGGCGCTGCGGCTGGGGCGCAGCGGCCACGACGGCGGGAAGTGCCTGGGCGAGGTGGCTCAGCCGGGTTCCCCCCAGGGCGGCAAGGAAACGGGTGCGCAGCTCCGCCAGCGCTTCGTCTCCGAGGTCCTGCCCGACGTCGATGACGCGCTGCTCTACCTTGCCGCTGTTCGCGATGAGGACCACGAGGACCTTCCGAGGTGCCAGCAGCACGAATTCGATGTGGCGGACAAGTGCCCTGCTCAGGTGCGGGTACTGGACCACGGCTACCTGGTTGGTCAGTTGTGACAGCAGCCGGACGGTGCGGTCCAGCACGTCGTCGAGGTCGTCCGCGCCCTCCAGGAGGGTTTGGATGGCTCGGCGTTCGGGAGCCGACAGGGGCTTGACGGCGGAGATCTGGTCGACAAAAAGCCGGTAGCCCTTGTCCGTGGGGATCCGGCCGGCGCTGGTATGGGGGGCTGTGATCAGCCCCTCGTCCTCCAGCGCGGCCATGTCATTGCGGATGGTGGCGCTGGAAACGCCAAGATGATGCCGCTCCACCAGGGCTTTGGACCCAACCGGCTCGCGGGAGTGGACGTAATCCTCCACGATGGCCCGCAGTACTTCCAGTTTGCGTGGCTCGCTCACTCTCCACCTCCATCCATGGTCCGGGGCACCCGCCCCGCCCGGTGCCGCCCAAGGGTTAGCACTCGACATGCCTAAGTGCTAACAGTCTATTATGCCTCGGCCCGTTGTTAGCATTGGTACCGCTCCGGGCGAAATTCCCGGGTTGAGGAGCTAGCGCTAGGCGGATTGATTCCATGGATTACCAGAACTGGGGCCCCCGGGGCATTTCCGCTCCCAAGCGGGTGGAGCTGCCGGAGGTCCCTGTGGAGCGGGGCATGGTTCTTGAGGAAGTACAGTCCGGCTGGGTGGGCGCTGTCACCCGCGTGGAGAAGTCCGGCGGAATGCACGTCGTGGCATTGGAGGACCGCCGCGGAAAGTCCCGGTCCTTCAAGCTCGGATTCGGTTTCCTCCTCGAGGGCCAGCCCATCCGATTGATGCCGCCCGCGCCCAAGGCCGCCGCCGGTCCTCCCGCCGGCCGGACCGCCTCCGGTTCAGTGCGCGTCTCAGGCCAACGCGCCCAGGTCGCAAAGGCAAGCCGGATCTGGGTGGAAGGCAAGCACGACGCCGAACTGGTGGAAAAGGTCTGGGGAGACGACCTGCGCGTGGAGGGCATCGTCGTCGAGCCCCTCCACGGCATCGACGACCTGGCCGCAGCCGTGGCGGACTTCAGGCCGGGCCCTGGCCGCCGCCTCGGCGTACTGGTGGACCACCTGGTTCCCGATTCCAAGGAATCCCGGATCGCCGACGCCGTCATGGCGTCCCCCGGCGCGGCCGGCAACGTCCTGATCGTCGGCCACCCGTACGTGGACGTCTGGCAGGCAATCCGGCCTTCAGTCCTGGGCATCGAAAAATGGCCCGCCATCCCACGCGGGCAGGACTGGAAGACCGGGATCCTCAAAGCGTTCGGCTGGCCCCACAGCACGAAGGAAGACATCGGCCTCGGATGGCAGAAATTACTGGGCGCCGTACGCACATACGCGGACCTCGAAGCGTCCCTGCTGGGCCGGGTTGAGGAAGTCATCGATTTCCTTACCGTGCCCTGAGCGGCGGGCGCCGGCCCTAAAGCCAGTATTCTTGGTAGTAGTCAGCACTAACTTGCACCTCAGAAGGACACAGACTGTGGCAGAAAACGCACGTGATCACAGGGACGGCCAGGGCCGCTCCGAGTACCATGGCGTACCCGCCAACGCCCTGCCGCTTACGGCCAGCGAGGACCGCCAGTGGGCCACGCTGGCGCACTTCGGCGGGATCCTGGGGTGCATCCCCTCGCTGCTGATCTACCTGATCTTCCGCGACCGCGGGCCGTTCACCGCGCAGGAATCCAAGGAAGCGCTGAACTTCAGCCTGCCGCCCACCATCGCCGCGGTGCTGGCCAACATCCTGGTCTTCATCCCCTATGTGGGAAACATCTTCGCGGTCATCGCCACACTGATCTGGGTGGCCCTCACCTGCTTCTCCGTAGCCGCAGGTATCCACGTCAACCGTGGCCAGCCGCACCGCTACCAGTACAACCTGCGCTGGATCAAGTAGTCCCCGCCCGTTCCCTAGCCTCGCAAGCTCGGGCCGGGGCCCTACGGGCGTGGGCCCACCCAGCGGCTCCCTGCCCTCGCAAGCTGTGGGGCGCACCCAGCGGCTTCCTGAGATTAGTCGGGGAGGATGCGGCGGACCACTGCGTCTGCCAGCAGCCTGCCCTTGAGGGTCAGCACCAGGCGTCCGCGGAAAGCAGCAGCAGGCTCCACCAGGCCGCCCGCGATCAGCCCGGCCACCTCGTGCCGCCCGGCGGCGCTGAGCGTTGACACCTCAAGTCCTGACTGCAGGCGCGCCTCGAGCATCACCTTTTCCAGGTGCCTGGTTTCCGGATCCAGGGTCTCCCTGCCGGCAGCCGGCGACAGCCCCTGCGACAGCCGGTTGGCATAGGCGGACGGGTGCTTGACGTTCCACCAGCGGACCCCGCCCATGTGGGAGTGGGCGCCCGGCCCGATCCCCCACCAGTCGTCGCCCCGCCAGTATGCGAGGTTGTGCCGGCACGCCTGCTCCGGAGTGCGCGCCCAATTGCTGACCTCATACCAGCCAAGCCCTGCTTCGGTGATCAGCTGGTCGGCGAGCTCGTACTTGTCGGCGTGGTCGTCGTCGTCAATTCCCGGGACCTCACCGCGCCGCATCTGGGCTGCCAGCTTGGTACCCTCCTCGACGATCAGCGCGTAGGCGCTGATGTGGTCCGGCTGGTACGACAGGGCGGTCTCCAGTGAGTGCCGCCAGTCGGCCAGCGACTCCCCCGGCGTGCCGTAAATCAGGTCCAGGCTGACAGCCAGGCCGGCTTCCCTTGCCCACTGCACCACCTGCGGAACCCGGCTCGGCGTGTGGGTGCGGTCAAGGACCTTGAGGACGTGCGGAACGGCGGACTGCATGCCAAAGGACACGCGGGTGAAGCCGGCTTCCTTGAGGACGGCCAGGGATTCAGGGGTGACGGAGTCCGGGTTGGCTTCCGTGGTGACCTCGGCGCCGTCCTCGATGCCCCAGTGGTCGATGGCAGCGCGCAGGATCGCCGCAAGGTCGTCAGCGGGAAGCAGCGTGGGCGTGCCGCCGCCGAAAAAGACCGTGCTGAGCTTCCGCTCCGGCATGCCCGAGCCCGCCAGCACCTTGGCCGCCAAGGCCACTTCCGACACTGCCGTTTGGGCATATGCATCCTGGGATGCGCCGCCGCCGAGCTCGGTGGCGGTGTAGGTGTTGAAGTCGCAGTATCCGCAGCGCACGGCGCAAAAGGGAATGTGGACGTACAGGCCGAAAGCCCGGCCCGCCGCACCGTCCGCTGCCTGTGCAGGCAGCAGACCGTCCGACGGCGCCGGGTCGCCAAGGGGAAGGACGCTGGGCATCAGCGCGTCCCCCGCTGCGCAGTGGTCACTTCTTCTTTGCCTTGTCCTTCGATTCGTCCGTTGTGAGGGCGGCGATGAAGGCCTCCTGCGGCACTTCCACCGTGCCCACCATCTTCATGCGCTTCTTGCCTTCTTTTTGCTTTTCCAGCAGCTTGCGCTTACGTGAGATGTCACCGCCGTAGCATTTCGCCAGTACGTCCTTGCGGATGGCCCGGATGCTTTCACGGGCGATGATCCTGGAACCGATGGCCGCCTGGATGGGCACCTCGAACTGCTGCCGAGGGATGAGTTCGCGGAGCTTGCCGGTCATCATCACGCCGTAGGCGTATGCCTTGTCCCGGTGGGTAATGGCACTGAACGCGTCCACCTGCTCACCCTGGAGCATGATGTCCACCTTGACCAGGTCGGCAACCTGCTCGCCGTCGGCTTTCCAGTCCAGGGAGCCGTAGCCGCGGGTCTTCGACTTCAGGATGTCAAAGAAGTCGAAGACGATTTCCGCCAGCGGCAGGCGGTAGCGGATTTCCACCCGGTCCTCGGAGAGGTAGTCCATGCCGCCCATGACGCCGCGGCGTGACTGACACAGTTCCATGATGGCGCCGACGAATTCGTTGGGGGCCAGGATGGTGGCGGAGACCATGGGTTCGCGTACTTCCGCGATCTTGCCGGTGGGGTACTCGCTGGGGTTGGTCACGCGGACCACCTTCTTGTCCTCCAGGGTCACCTCGTATTCCACGTTAGGCGCAGTGGAGATGAGGTCGAGGTTGTATTCGCGCTCCAGGCGTTCGCGGGTGATCTCGAGGTGCAGGAGACCCAGGAAGCCCACCCGGAAACCGAAGCCCAGCGCAGCCGAGGTCTCCGGTTCGTACACCAGCGCCGCGTCGTTGAGCATGAGCTTTTCGAGGGCGTCACGGAGTACCGGGTAGTCGGCGCCGTCCAGCGGGTACAGGCCGGAGAACACCATGGGCTTGGCATCGGCGTAGCCGGGCAGCGACTGGGCTGCCGGCTTGGCCAGGTTGGTGACAGTGTCGCCCACCTTGGACTGCCGGACGTCCTTCACGCCGGTGATCAGGTAGCCCACTTCACCGACGCCCAGGCCCTTGGAAGGTGTGGGCTCGGGTGAGCTGACGCCGATTTCCAGGAGCTCGTGCGAGGCCCTGGTGGACATCATCTGGATGCGTTCCCGCGGGTGGAGCATGCCGTCCACCACGCGAACGTAGGTCACCACGCCGCGGTAGGTGTCGTAGACAGAGTCGAAGATCATGGCACGGGCCGGACCATCGGGGTCACCCTCCGGCGCCGGAAGGTCCCTGACAATCTTGTCCAGGAGGGCTTCCACGCCCACACCGGTCTTGCCGGACACGCGCAGGACATCCTCCGGGTCGCCGCCGATCAGGTTGGCCAGCTCAGCTGCGTACTTTTCGGGCTGAGCCGCGGGAAGGTCAATCTTGTTAAGCACCGGAATGATGGTGAGGTTGTTCTCCATGGCCAGGTACAGGTTGGCCAGCGTCTGGGCCTCAATGCCCTGGGCCGCGTCGACCAGCAGGATTGCGCCCTCGCAGGCGGCCAGGGACCTGGACACCTCGTAGGTGAAGTCCACGTGGCCCGGGGTGTCGATCATGTTCAGTGCGTAACTGACACCATCCACCTCCCACGGCATGCGGACAGCCTGGGACTTGATGGTGATGCCGCGTTCACGCTCGATGTCCATGCGGTCCAGGTACTGAGCCTTCATGTCGCGCGCCTGGACCACCCCGGTGGACTGCAGCATCCGGTCAGCCAGGGTGGACTTGCCGTGGTCAATATGCGCGATGATGCAAAAGTTCCGAATGATTGCCGGATCTGTCGCGGCGGGCACCGGTGCGGTGCGGGCCATGGGAGACACGCAGGGTCCTTACTGTTGGCTTTTCTGCAGCCATCCGGCGGCACGCGAAAGGCGCCCGCGGTCCAGCCGCACATCTTGAACCTCCAGTGTCCCACGTCCGGGACCCCGCCACCGCATCCTGACCGCCTTCTACCGGTGCGCTTCTGGAGCTCAACCCCGCCGATAAGCTGTCGGGATGGCCATTGATCTCCGCTCCCTGGGAAACGCCGTCCGCCGCGGACTGCGCCTGCTGCAGAACCGATCGTCCGTTCCACCGGTCCCAGGCAGGCTGCCGCCCAAGAGCGCCGGCGGCGGGGGTCCAGCGCCCGACAGCGCCACCGCAGCGTCGGCCGCCTACCCCGGTGACTTCCGCGGCCGCGCGGACATCCGCTACGCCCCGCAGCCGGACGGCGACCCGGATCCGGGTGAAGTGGTGTGGGCTTGGGTCCCCTATGAAGAGGACCACGGCAAGGGGAAGGACCGCCCGGTCCTCTTGGTGGGGCATCACGGCCCCTACCTCCTGGGACTGATGCTCACCAGCAGGGACAGGGTGCCCGCGGGTTCCACATCGGCCGAGTACGTGGACCTTGGGGCCGGCGGCTGGGACAGGCAGGGCCGGGCGAGCGAGGTGCGGCTGGACCGCATCCTCCAGATCCGACCCGACGGCATCCGGCGTGAAGGCGCGGTACTGGACAGGGCGCGCTTCGAAAAAGTGGCGGCCGGGCTCCGCAGGCGACACGGATGGAGCTGACCGGCGCAAATGGCCAGTGGCGCCGCTGACCTGCTATTCTTTATTGCTGTGTGTCCGTGCAGGTCGACGGTCACTGACAGCTGGCCGCCATAGGTATCCCCACGCCGCTCAGTCAAGGCCAGCTTGAAAGCCCTCTAGACCATTTCCGCATTACAAAGAGAGTTCACACGTGGCGAATATCAAGTCCCAGAAGAAGCGCATCCTGACCAACGAAAAGGCCCGCCTGCGCAACAACGCAGTCAAGTCCGAGCTGAAGACGGCCATCCGCGCCGTCAACACCGCTGTTGAGTCCGCTGACAAGGAAGCTGCTACTACTGCGCTCGTTTCTGCCAGCCGTAAGCTGGACAAGGCTGTCAGCAAGGGTGTTCTGCACAAGAACAACGCAGCGAACCGCAAGTCGGCGATCTCCAAGAAGGTCAACGCACTCTAAGGTTTCCAGTTCCCACGAACTGATGGTGTGGCCGGTACCCTCGGGTGCCGGCCACACGCCTTTAACGCGTTTTCTTCGGGAGCCGCGGCAGCCCGCCGTCGACGGTTACCTGAAACGCCTTATTCGTCTGCTGCGTGAGGCCATAAGGCGGCAGGAGCTGATGCCGTGCCGGCGCTACCTGCCCTGGACGGACATGGCAATCACGGTCACGGCATGCTCCACCGCGTAGACCGGGTCCCGGGAGAGGCCCTTGACCTGCGCGTCAGCCTCCGCCGTGGCCTGGATGGCGCGCACCAAGCCCTCGGGCGTCCAGCGCCGGACATCCCGCTGCGCCTGCTCGACCAGCCAGGGCTGCATTCCCAGGTCCGCGGCAATCTGCGCTGATGATCCAGAAGCACCTGCCACCCGGGCCACCGTCCTCAGCTTGGATGCCAGGGCTGCCACCAGTGGCACCGGGTCTGCGCCGGTAGCAAGGGCATGGCGGAGGGTGGACAGTGCCACCGGCGCGTTTCCCGCCATTGCTGCATCGGCCACCTTGAAAGCGGTGGCTTCGACCCGGCCACCGTAGTACTTGTCCACGGTTTCCGTGGTGACGGTGCTGCCCGCATCCGCGATCAGTTGTGCGCAGGCGGCGGCAAGTTCCGACAAGTCTGCACCCACGGCGTTCACCAACGCCTGTACTGCATCCTGGTTGATCCGCCGGCCGGCTGCCTTGAACTCCGCGACCACAAATTGGACCTTGTCCGCATCTTTCTTTAGCGGCTGGCAATCCACCACCGGCCAGCCGCCCTTCCTGATGGCGTCGAGGAGCTTCTTGCCGCGCGCTCCCCCGGCATGCCGGAGCACGACGACAGCGTCCTCCTCCGGGTGTTGGAGGTAAGCGAGGGCATCCGCGAGGAAGGCGTCGTTCATGCCCTCCACTGCTTCCACTTCGATGAGCTTGTTTTCACCGAAAAGCGAGGGACTCACCTGCATGGTGAGGGCGCCGGTCTCATAGCCGGCAGCGTTCATGCGGCTCAATTCAACGTCCGGTGCAGCTGCCCGTACCTGCGAACGTATCCTGTCCATGGCCCTGACGCCCAGATACTCCTCCGGCCCGCTCACCAGGACGATCCTGTCCGGAGTTACATCCCGCCAGGAGGCCGCGTTCGATGCCGGGGAGCGGGTTGCTCGCTTTTGCGCAGCGGCCATCGAAGGTCCCTTCCGGAGGTGTTATTGCAGTATCCCAGCCTGCCATGTCTGTGCCCCCGGTCCAAGCCGCAGGCGCGGCAGAATTGTTGCAGCCGCAGTTCCACCAGCCCGATCAGCACCACAGTGGCGGCGTGCGCTTCCTGAACTTTGCGGACGACCTGCAGGGGCCGGGCCGCCGCCCATACGGTGGCGAGTGTCACCACCGACAACAACACCATGGACAACAGTCCGGGTATCCCCTCCGGCCAGGGAAGGGCTGACCCCGGCAATTGAGCCGCGCACCGGGCGATGCCGCCTACTCCGGCGCTGAACATCCCTGCCACTGCTATCAGCCCCGTGGCCAGCCACGGCAGCAGAACCACCAAGGGTACAGCAGCGGTACCCAGCAGTGTCACGGGAGCCACAAGAGGTGAGGCGGCCACGTTGGCCAGCAGGGAATAGGTTGCAAACTGCGGCTGCAGGAAGACGATCACTGGCCCACACAGCAACTGCGCCGACAACGGAACCGCAACTGCCGCGGCCACCCACCGCGGCACTGCCGCGGGAATCCACCCGACGATCCGCCGTCCCAGGAGGATGATGCCCAGCGTGGCCAGGACGGACAGCAGGAATCCGAAACTCGAGCCCAGCTCCGGGTCCGACAGCAGGAGCCCGATAACAGCGAGGCACAGGAAGCTCAGGCCCCGTCCCGAGCGGCCGCCCGCCAGGGACGCGACACCAATGGCACCCATCAGCGCCGCGCGCAGGACGCTCGCATCAGGTCCCACCAGGACAACGAACAGGGCCAGGCCGGCGAGGGCGGCTCCAGCAGCAGGAGCGCGGGGCAGCCGGATACGACGGCACATCACCAGCAGCGCGCCCAGGACAAGGCAGCAGTTTGCGCCGCTGACAGCTGTCAGGTGGGTCATGCCCACGGCCTTCATCGCGTTGCCCAAGCCCTCGTCCAATGCACTGGTGTCGCCGGTGACCATTCCCGGAAGCAGTCCGCGGGCGTCGGGTGGCAGGAACGCGGAGGCGGCAACAAAACGCCCGCGCAGGTCCCTCGCTCCCGCCTCCAACAAGGAACCGTTATCCGACAGCGAGCTGCCTGAAGCGTTACCAGGGCCTGTCGAGGCATTGAGGTTCCCCGCTTCTTGGCCACCGGGCTCTGCGGGCCGCAGCTTGCCGGTTGCCCGCAGTGTCTGCCCGGGAACGACATTCCCCCAGCCTTGTCCGCCCATGACGACCAACCGGGCCCGTATCCGGACCAGAACACCGCCCGTCGTCACTTCACGGGTCAACACCGGCACCGACCACCGTTCCCCCGTTCCTCCCCGGCCGCCGATGGCGCGCGGATTTCCTGCCACCTCGACCACGGCAACGGCCGATTTCCCGGCCGCAACCGCTTCCGCGAGCGGCCCATCGGACCGTTGGCTGGAGGCTGTTGCAGAGTGTGCTGCGGCAGCAGCAGCCAATATCAAAGAGACGCCCGCTGCCGCCCGATAGCTGCGTCCCCGCGCCCTGCGGAAGGTGGGAACTGCAGCAGGCCCGGTGCCACCATGCGCTCTGCGTTTCCGTCCGCCCCTGGCTGCAATGGCCAGGAACGCGCCACCGAGCGCCACCAGGGCGCAGCAGAGGGCGGCCAACTCCGTGGGCGGCAGCCAAAGCCCCGCCACCGAGGCAGCCCACACCGACGCTGCCGGCAGGGCAAGCCGGAGGTCAGTACGCTTCTGCAGTTGGCCAGGACTTGAGTCGGCTTCTTCCTGGGCCTTGCGGGCGTCCACAATCCGTGCGCGCACCCGGTCCAGGCCGGATGTCGGCGTTGTCTCCCGGGCGGCCGGCACTGCGTCCATGTCCTGCACGGCCGACTCAATGAACCGGCTCCACGGGCTCTTTGCTCCTGGACGCCGGGTTACTGACGGTCGCGTTCCCTGACTTTCCGCCTCAGGACGCAGCATTCCTTTCCCACTCCTGGGATTCCGGACGGTCCCCTCCCGCCGCCGGTTCGTATTTCTCCTGCCCGGACTGGTGGCCACGGTTACCCCTGGACCGTGACCAAGGGAAGCAAGGCCTCAAGCATCTTGGGGCCAACACCGTCCACAGCGTCCAGCTCTTCGACGCTCTTGAAAGGACCATGTTCCTTCCGCCAGTCCACGATTCGCTGTGCCAGCACCGGGCCGACCTTTGGCAGCGTGTCCAGTTCAGCGGCGCCGGCGGTGTTCAGGTTGACCTTCGCGCCCTGGGTCCCCTGCTGCACGGTACCGCTTGTCCCGGAGGAGCTGGCCCCGGATCCATCCGGTCCTGTGCCTTCCGAAGCTGCAGCATCCGACCCGGCGGGCAGGGGTTCCCCATGCTGTGGGACGTAGATCTTCTGGCCGTCCTCCACCATAAGCGCAAGGTTGAGCCGGTTGGCATCGCCGTCAGCCAAAGCGCCACCCGCTGCAGCAATCGCGTCATCTACGCGGCTGCCCTGCTGCAGCCGGATGACCCCAGGTTTGGCAACAGCTCCGGCGACATGGACTACCACCAGTACCGCACTGCTGGGCTCCCCCTGGCTTGAAGCAGGGTCAGGGGCCGAACCCGCAGCGGCGTCACCCTTGGATTCTTCTGAGAGTCCCCCGGAATCCATCCCGCTCAGCGGCAAAACCTCCGGAGCTGCCGATCCTGCCTGGCACCAGAACCACGCCCCGGCCGCCGCGGCCAGCGCGGCCAGCAGCACGGCGACGCGCAGGCCGACCCGCCCTCGTAGGGAAGGTGACCGGCGGGATTCACTTTCAGCTCCATCCCCCTCGCCGGAGCCCCGGAACTCAAAACCCGTCTGACCCGGGCCATGCTCCAGAAGTCCGGGAGGTGCCTTACCGATGGTCGCTTGAAGCCTGGCGTGTGCGTGCCGCGCCTGCTGACCTGCTGTTCCAGCATCCCGGCGTGACATAGCTCCACCTTAGGAACCCAGTCGGTTAAACGGCGAGGAACCGGTGGCCCTATGTGGAAACATGCCGACGGCAGCGTGCAGCGGGGGCAGCTTATGAGGGGGTAAGTCCGTCAGAACCCGGAGGCGCAGGCGGGGAGTTGTATCGGGGTCCTGCTGGAGCCTGCCAATACCCGGCTCGGGAGTACCTGTCGAACCGTTGCCCCAGCGGGTTCTCACGCTGCGCGAGCAGCACGATGAGGATAATCCATCCGAGCACCGGTATGAGGGCGAGGAGCAACAACCAGCCGCTGAGGTTGGCATCGTGGAGGCGCCGGACCGCCACAGCGAGCGAAGGGACCACAGTGGCGAGGAACCAGATACCCCCGAGCGCACTGGACCCCGTCACTTGCCCATTGACGACTGTCGGGCTGATCGAGTTCAACACGGCGGACGCCAGTCCGGAGGCGAGGAACCACCACCAATACTCACTGCGACTGGCTCGTCCGGTAAAGACGGCGTACTTCTGGAATACACGCTTGACTGCCTCGACGGGCGGAGCGCCGTAGTAGGGGAAATCCAGCCCCGGGACTGCGTTCCGCGAAGCGTCCGGGGGCTGCTGCATGGTCATCGAACTGTCCCTTCCGATACGTCGCTGCCGCCAATGCTACGGAAACAGGAGGCGCAGGACCTGGGCCAGAGGGCCCTACTCCAGGACCAAGCGCAGACAAAAGCTTGGTGAAGACAGAAAACCAGTAAGTTGCGGGGCCTCCGACCGGAGCCGCTCAGCCCTCACATTCAGTGCAGTAGGCATGGCCGTCCTTTTCCCGCGCCTTCTGGGAGCGGTGGCGGACCAGGAAGCAGGACCAGCAGGTGAACTCGTCGTCAGCCTGGGGAATCACCTGGACGACGAGCTCTTCGGCGATGAACTCCCCGCCGGGGGTGAGCCCGTCCAGGGTGTCAGCCTCGTCGAGCTCCTGGACCACGGATTGCGCGTCCGGCGCTTTGGCGGACTTCAGTGCCTCCAGCGAGTTTTCCTGGGATTCCTTGACGTCGGTGCGGAGTTCATCGTAATCGGTTGCCACGAAGGTACATCTCTTTTCGCTTGATGGGTGTTACCGGTCCTGCAACGTACAGCCCAACGAAAGAATTCCCTGCCGGAACTGCTGCCTCATTTCAGGCGCTGCGCGTGCCCGTCAGTTGCGGGCCGCTACTCGATTTCCACCCTGCCCACAATGACCGCCAGGACACCCAGCCCGGCGTGGGCCGCCAGGACCGCCGGCAGGGAGCTGATCTGCGCGGGGGGACAATCCGGAAGAGCGGCTTCCAGTCTCGCCGCCAGGCTCTTAGCCTCCTCCGGGTTGCCGAAGTGATGGACGGCAAGGCGCACGGACTGACCCGGATGGGGTGCGGCTGCGGCCACAACAATTTCCTCAAGGCGCGCCACGGCCCTGGAAGCGGACCGCACCTTTTCGAGCGGCACGATCCTGCCGCCGTCGAGTGCCAGGATGGGTTTGATGGCAAGCATGGTGCCCAGCAGCGACGCAGCGGCTCCGATCCGCCCGCCGCGCCGCAATTGTTCCAGGCTGGGTACATAGAAAAAGACCTTGGTGCGGTCCGCCTGGGTGGCCGCCGCAGCGGCCACCGCCGCCCGGTCCGCACCAGCGGCCGCCGAGTTCACCGCGGCTTGAACCGCCATCCCCTGCGCCATGCCGACGGTCCGCGTATCAACTACGTCGACGGGGATTCCTACCCTGGCTGCAGCCAGGCGTGCGGAATCTGCCGTACCCGAAAGCTCGCCGGAGATGTGGACGGACACGACCGCATCGAACCCATGAAGCTGAGCGGCGCGGTAGGCCTGCTCGAATTGTCCCGGTGATGGCCTGGACGTTTTGACCGGAGTCCCCGCGGCCAATGCCAGGGCGATGGTCTCCAGGATGTCGTCTTCACCTTCGCCGTAAATTTCCGCACCCACCATGACGGGCATGGGCGTCACCGTCAGGATCCCGTCGCACGGTAGCCCGCGTGGATAGTCCGCAGGGAGGGCGGCAGCGGAGTCGGTCACGACGGCGGTGCGGACCACAGCGCCTCCGCCGCGTCCCGTGCCCTGCCGGGCCGCGGGACGGAGGCCGGAGAGCCGTGCGCGCACCCACGGCCAGGCGGCGGCGTTACTGTCAGGCAAAGGGCCTCCTGGAGACGGTGACCGGCTCAGCCAGGACCGGCCGCCGGAGGACAACCCCCGACGGCCGGCCCATGCTGCGGATGCGGCTATGCCGGGACGATGTTCACCAGCTTAGGGGCACGGACGATCACTGTCCTGATGCCCCGGCCGTCAAGGGCACGCTGCACGTTCTCCGACGCCAGGGCCAGCTCGCGCAGCTGGTCCTCGGAAACATCCGGGGAAACCTCCAGCCGGTCACGGACCTTGCCCTGGACCTGGACAACGGCAGTGACCGTCTCCTGGACCAGGAGCGCGGGATCGTGCGCCGGCCAGCCCGCATTGGCAACGGAGGCGGGGTGGCCCAGCAGGTTCCACATGTCTTCGGCCGTGTACGGCGCGAACAGGCTGAGGATCACGGCCACTGCCTCGGCCGCCTCGCGGACTGCCGGGTCGGATGCTCCTGCCCCGGAGTCAATCGCCTTGCGGGTGGCATTGACCAGTTCCATCAGCTTGGCCACCACAACGTTGAACTTGTTGGCGTCCAGGAGCTCGGCTGCATCCGCGATGGTGCGGTGCGTGACCGAACGCAGTGCGCGGTCGCCCGCGGCGAAATCGGCACCGGGCCCGCTGGTGACGTCCTGGGCCAGGCGCCACGCCCGGGCCAGGAACTTGGCGGAGCCCGACGGCGAAACGTCGGCCCAGTCCACGTCGTCCTCGGGCGGGGAAGCGAACACCATGGTCAGGCGGACAGCGTCCACACCGTACTTGTCCAGCTGTTCGCCGAGATCAACACCGTTGCCCAGCGACTTGCTCATGGCCTTGCCGCCGTTGAGCACCTGGCCCTGGTTGAGGAGTGCGCTGAAGGGTTCGTCCGCATCGATCATGCCCAGGTCATGAATGACCTTCGTAAAGAACCGCGCGTACAGCAGGTGGAGGATGGCGTGCTCGACGCCGCCCACGTACTGGCCGACAGGCATCCAGTCGTTGATCTTCTGCGGATCGAAGGGGCCCTCCGTGTAGTGCGGCGATACGAACCGCAGGAAGTACCAGGACGAGTCCACGAACGTGTCCATGGTGTCGGTGTCCCGTTTGGCGGGGCCGTGGCAGGTGGGGCACTCGACGTTGACCCAGGACTCAGCGGCGGCCAGCGGCGAGGTGCCCTTGGGAGCCAGGTCCTCGCCGCGGAGGTCCGAGGGCAGGGTGACCGGCAGTTGCTCATCAGGAACCGGAACTTCGCCGCAGGACGGGCAGTGGATGATGGGGATGGGAGTGCCCCAGAAGCGCTGGCGGCTCAGCAGCCAGTCGCGGAGCCGGAAGTTCACGAACTTCTCACCCGTGCCCTGCCGCTCCAGCATGGCGATGGCGGCAGGAATGGCCTCGGCCTTGGGCAGGCCGTTGAGCTCGCCGGAGTTGATCAGGGTGCCCTCCCCCGCGGTGGCCGTGCCGGAAACAGCAGGGTCCTCCTCGCCCGTGTCCAGGACGGCCCGGACGGGCAGGCCGAAGGCGCGGGCGAAGTCGAGGTCGCGCTGGTCGTGGGCCGGCACGGCCATGATGGCGCCCGTGCCATAGTCCGCCAGGACGTAGTCGGCGGCCCAGACGGGCAGCTTCTCGCCGTTCAGGGGATTGACGGCGTAGCGGCCGGTGAAGACGCCGGTCTTTTCGCGCTCGGTGGACTGGCGTTCGATTTCGGAGAGTGCCTTGACCCGTTCGCGGTATTCGTCCAGGGCGGCGGCGTGCTCGTCGGTAACGAGTTCGACGGCGAGCGGCGCGTCGGCTGCCACCACGAAGAACGTTGCCCCGTAGAGGGTGTCCGGGCGGGTGGTGAAGACCGTGACCTCCTTGGCGGGCTTGCCGCCGTCGGCCTCGATCACGAAGTTGACGTGGGCACCCTCGGACCGGCCGATCCAGTTCTTCTGCATGGCCAGGACGCGCTCGGGCCAGTGGCCGCGCAGCTCTTCCATGTCGTCCAGCAGGCGGTCCGCGTAGTCAGTGATCTTGAAGTACCACTGGTTCAGGGACTTCTTCGTGACCGTGGTGCCGCAGCGCTCACAGGCCCCGTTGACAACCTGCTCGTTGGCCAGGACGGTTTGGTCCTTGGGGCACCAGTTCACCGGGGAGTTCTTCCGGTAGGCCAGTCCGCGCTCGTAAAACCGCTTGAACAGCCACTGGGTCCAGCGGTAGTACTCGGGGTCGGAGGTGTGGAGGCGGCGCGACCAGTCGGCGGAGATGGCGTACCGCTTGAAGGACGCTGCCTGGGTGTCGATGTTGGCGTAGGTCCACTCACTGGGGTGGGCGTTGCGCTTGATGGCGGCGTTTTCCGCGGGCAGGCCGAAGGAGTCCCAGCCGATTGGGTGCAGCACGTCGTAGCCCTGCTGGCGCAGGTAGCGGGCCACCACGTCGCCCATGGCGAACGCTTCCGCGTGGCCCATGTGCAGGTCACCTGAGGGGTACGGGAACATGTCAAGCACGTAGCGGCGCTCCCGGGACCCGTCGTCCACAGGGGTGAAGACCTTGAGGTCCTCCCACACCTGGGGCCATTTGGCCTCAATGGCGGTGAAACTGTAGGTGCCCTCTTCAGGCTCCGCCGATACTGTTGTTGCTGTTCCGGTCTCTGTCTCCGGCTGAACGCCCACTGCTGCCCTCTTCTGTTCTGTTACGGCATTTGTGCTGCCATAACGGCCTGATCCCCCTGCTGCCGGTCCGGCGCAAAGCCCCGGACACACAAAAGCCCCTCACGAAGGGAGGGGCTGCCGCTCAGCTGTCCGATAATCGGAGCCGGCGGCTAACTAAGCAGAAGGATCGCACGCATGAATCTACTTTAGCGCACCTGCACACCCCCTCAGCGTAAGTCGCAACGAGCGGCTGAGGTGGCAGCAGCCGGAAGAGAGGGGCCGGAGACTCCCCGCCATGGTGTGGTGGGCACCGCGAAGCGGGCGGGCGGGAGTCTCCGGCCCCTCTCAGGGCCAGCTGCGGGCTACTTCACGTCCTCGTCGACCCAATCCATGGACTTGGTGACCGCCTTCTTCCAGAGCCGCATCTGGCGGTCCTGTTCGGCCTGGTCCATCTGCGGTTCCCAGCGCTTGTCCTCGGACCAGTTGGCGGAGCATTCGCCCAGGTCCTTCCAGAACCCGACGGCCAGGCCTGCCGCGTAGGCAGCACCCAGCGCGGTGGTCTCGATGACCTTGGGGCGGATGACCGGGACGCCAAGGATGTCCGCCTGGAACTGCATCAAGGCATCATTGGCCACCATGCCGCCGTCGACCTTCAACTCGCTCAGCGGCACGCCTGAGTCCGCGTTGACCGCATCCAGGACCTCGCGGGTCTGGAACGCGGTGGCTTCCAGCGCGGCCCGGGCAATGTGGTTCTTGTTCACGAACCGGGTCAGGCCGACGATTGCGCCGCGGGCATCGGAGCGCCAGTACGGGGCGAACAGGCCGGAGAAGGCCGGGACGATGTAGACACCGCCGTTGTCCTTGACCGCCGCTGCCAGCGTCTCCACTTCCGGTGCGCTGCTGATCATGCCCAGGTTGTCCCGAAGCCACTGCACCAGGGAGCCGGTGACCGCGATCGACCCTTCGAGGGCGTAATGCGGCTTGGCGTCGCCGAGCTTGTACCCGACGGTGGTGAGGAGGCCGTTCTTGGAGTGGACGATTTCCTCGCCGGTGTTGAAGATCAGGAAGCAGCCTGTGCCGTAGGTGTTCTTGGCTTCACCGGCGTCGAAGGCGGCCTGGCCGAACGTTGCGGCCTGCTGGTCGCCAAGGATGCCGGCCACCGGCGTCTCGCGGAGCAGCTGGGAGCTGTGGACGGTGCCGTAAACCTCCGAGGAGGACTTGATTTCCGGCATCATGCTGCGCGGTACGCCGAAGATGCCGAGGATTTCGTCGTCCCACTGCAGGGTTTCGAGGTCCATGAACAGGGTGCGGGAAGCGTTGGTGACGTCGGTGACGTGAACGCCGCCGTCAACGCCACCGGTCAGGTTCCACAGGACCCAGGCGTCGGTGTTGCCGAAGACCAGGTCCCCGGCCTCGGCCTTTTCCCGGGCGCCGTCAACGTTGTCCAGGATCCATTTGATCTTGGTACCGGAGAAGTAGGTGGCCAGCGGCAGGCCCACTTTTTGTTTGAAGCGGTCTGCCCCGCCGTCTTTGGCCAGCTGGTCCACGATGTCCTGGGTGCGGGTGTCCTGCCAGACAATGGCGTTGTACACGGGCTTGCCCGTGGTCTTGTCCCACACCACGGCCGTTTCACGCTGGTTGGTGATGCCGACGGCGGCGATATCGTGCCGCGTCAGGTTCGCCTTGGAGAGGGCCGAGCCAATGACCTCACGGGTGTTGTTCCAGATTTCCGTTGCGTCGTGTTCCACCCAGCCGGCCTGCGGGAAGATCTGCTCGTGTTCCATCTGTCCACTGGAGACAATGGCGCCGCTGTGGTCGAAAATGATCGCGCGCGTGCTGGTGGTGCCCTGGTCAATGGCGATTACGTACTGGTTCATGATGACGTCCTTGTCTTTGTTGGTTGGAATGGGTGTGGGTCAGGCAGCAGCCGTGACGATGATGGGAACAATGCGGGCCACCAGGCCGCCGAGCGCCCCGCCGACCAGCGGTCCGACGACGGGGATCCAGGAGTAGGCCCAGTCACTGGAACCCTTGCCCTTGATGGGAAGCACAGCGTGGGCGATGCGGGGGCCGAGGTCACGGGCGGGGTTAATGGCGTAGCCGGTGGGGCCGCCAAGGGAAACACCGATGCCGACCACCAGCAGGGCGACGGCGAGCGGGCCCAGGCCGGAGGGGGTGCCGCCCAAAGTGAGGATGACGAAAACCAGGACGAAAGTGCCGATGATCTCGGTGATGAGGTTCCATGAGGTGGATCGGATGGCAGGGCCGGTGGAAAAGGTTCCAAGCTTGCCAGCGGGTTCCGGTTCGTCATCGAAGTGCTGCTTGTACGCCAGCCAGCAGACGACTGCGCCAAGGAAAGCGCCCACCATCTCGCCCCCGAAGTAGGTGAGGGTAGATGCGAAATCCACGGCGACGCCGGGGGCATACTCGGCTTTGCCGTTGAGCAGCAGGCCAAGAGTGACAGCCGGGTTCAGGTGCGCGCCCGACTTGGCGGCAACGAATACGCCGCAGAACACGGCGATACCCCATCCCCACGTGACCATCAGGAAACCGCCGCCATTGCCTTTTGTCCCCCGCAAAGCCACGTTGGCAACGACGCCGCAACCCAACAGGGTCAGCATTGCCGTGCCAAAGACTTCGGAGAGGAAGACTATTCCTAGAGACATCTTTGACTCCTTCTTTGTTTAGTTGTCGGTTCTCCGTGGGTGAAGAACCGTTGGCCGGGACGCTGGCGCGTCCCGGCCGGCTGCCCGGCCTTAGGAGACCAGGCTGTGCGTTTCCACGCGGTGGAAACGCTGCAGCACGTCCTGGGCGTGCTTGATCTCAGCAGCGCGGGTTGCGGCGTCCCACTTGAGCGGGACGGACAACACCTCGGCCACTTCATTGAGAAGTTCTCCGGTGACCAATCCGCGGAAGGCAAGGGAGGTGCGCCGGATGAACACATCCACCAGGTGCCCCACCTGCTCATTCGCCGCCATGAACCCCAGTTCACGGACAGTGAGTTCGCGGGTGGAGCGCAGTGGCCGGTCGGGTTCCGCATCGAGGTACGAGATCACTGCTTCGGCGCGTGTCCCGTAGCGGGTCAGCAGTCCGGCTGTGCGGTCTGCGTCACGGCCGGCGCCCATGTGTGCCTTGATCCATTTCTGTTCGCCGGCCTCATCGGCCGGGAAGCCGGCGCCGCCGCCGATGGGGAGCTGCGCCGTCGACACTTTCCGCTGTACGCCGAGCTCGGAGAGGACCTCGTTGGTCAGGTGCTCGGCAAGGGCACGGAAGGTGGTCCACTTGCCGCCCACCAGGCTCAGGACGATGGCACCGCTTCCGTTGTCGCCGGAGGCGCGGCGTTCAATACGGTAGTCGCGGGAGACGAAGCCGGGCTGCGTGGCGTCGTGGCTCGGCAGGGGGCGCACACCGGAGAAGGTGTAGACGATGTCGTCGGGCGTCACGTCGATCGAGGGGAAGACGTGGCCGATGAGGTCGAAGAAGTACTGGATCTCCTCATCCGTGCAGATGGCGTCCTCCGTCATGTCCGCATCCACGTCGGTGGTGCCCACCAGTACGCGGTCGCCCATGGGGTAGATGAGGACGATCCGGCCGTCGGTGTGCTCGAAGAAGATTTCGCGTCCGCGGCAGGCCGCGAGGAGGCCGGGGTGGTCAAGCACGATGTGCGAGCCCTTGGTGCCGCCCATGAAGGACGATGCAGCGCCCATGGACTCGTTGGTGAGGTCCACCCATGCCCCGGTGGTGTTGACGATGATGTCAGCCGTGAAGTCGAATTCTTCACCGGTGAGTTCGTCGCGAAGCCGGACCGTGCTGCCACGGCCAGTCCCCGGGTTGGGTGCGGACGACATCGACTGCAGTGAGAGGTAGTTGCTGGCCCGGGCAGTGTTCCCCTGCGCTCCGGCGGCCTGGGCATTGCCCGCGCGGCCTGCCTTTTCGCCGTCCTGCAGGACGTCGAGCGTCAGCCGCTCCGGGTTGTGGACGGAGGCGTCGAAGTAGGTCGCCGTGTATTTGACGTCGGGGCGGAGATCCGGGAGCTCCTGGAGGGCCGCCTTGTGGGTGCGGAACTGGTGTCGCGGCACCGTCCCACCGTCACGGGAGAACGAATCGTAGAGGCTGAGGCCGGCCTTGATGAGGAACGCGCCGCGCTCCTTGGGCTTGCCCTGCTGCTTGTGCGTCAGGAAGCGCAGCGGTGCGGACAGGATCCCGGAGAAGGTGCTGAAAATCGGGATTGTTGTCTGCAAAGGCTTGACGTAGTGCGGGGCAATCTTCAGCAGGCGGTTGCGTTCCACCACGGACTCACGGACCAGGCGGAATTCACCGTTTTCGAGGTAGCGGATGCCGCCGTGGATCATGTGCGAGGATGCGCCGCTTGCACCCTGGCAGTAGTCACCGCGCTCCACCAGTGCGACGTCCACGCCCTGCAGGGCCAGGTCACGGAACGTGCCAACGCCGTTGATGCCACCTCCCACTACCAGCACCTTCGCGTGGGGGCGGCGCCGCAGGCTGTGGACCGAGGGGCGTTCGGCCCCTGGAAGGGGCGCGCTGACAGAGGGTTGAGCAGATGAATCCTTGGGTCCCAAAACTACTCCCTTGGGGCTTTGTGTGATGCGGACACCGCTTGGTGGCGCCGCCGTTCTGCTCTATTGTTCGGAGAAATGGAAAATGGAGTCAAGGACTATGCACAAACGTGCAGAACGGAACTGAGATGGCACTTTCCCGCGACCAAGATGCCCTCCGAGCTGCACAAATGTATTATCTGCAGGACCTGACGATGGATGCGATAGCACGTGAACTGCGCACCTCCCGGTCCACTGTTTCCCGCCTCCTGTCCTCCGCCAGGGAGTCCGGCCTGGTGCAGATCCAAATCCGCAACCCCCTGGACACCGGCCCGGAGCTGGAGGGGATGATCCGACGCCGGTACAACCTGGATGTCCATGTGGTTCCGATCCTCGGGACGCTCAACGAGGCGGAGACCCTGGACCGGGTAGCCATGCAGGCGGCCCGGACCATCGGGCCCCTGGTGGACTCCAACGCCATCATCGGGGTGGCCTGGGGGTCAACCCTCAGTGCGGTGAGCAGGCACCTCACCAGGAAGATCACGCATGACAGCGTCATCGTCCAGCTCAACGGTGCCGGCAACATGCACACCACCGGCATTACCTATGCAAGCGACATCATGCGCAGGTTCGGCAGCGCTTACGGGGCCCGGGTGGAGCAGTTTCCCGTCCCGGCTTTTTTTGACCACGCCGCCACCAAGACGGCCATGTGGAATGAACGCAGCGTACAGCGCGTCCTGGAGCTGCAGGCCAAGATGAGCATCGCCATTTTCGGTGTCGGTTCCGTGCACGCCGACTACCCCAGCCATGTTTACGCAGGCGGGTACCTGGACGAGGACGACCTGAACGCGCTCGCCAACTCCGACGTCGTGGGTGACGTGGCCACCGTTTTCTTCCGGGCCGACGGTTCCTCCGACGGGATAGTCCTGAACGAACGGTCCACCGGCCCTGCGCTGGCCCAGCTGCGGCAGGTCCGCCGCAGGATCTGCGTGGTGTCGGGGGTGTCCAAGATCAACGGCCTGCGCGGAGCCCTGGCGGCGCGGCTCGCCACCGATCTGATCCTTGATGAAGCAACTGCACGCCGCCTGGTCGATTACGAGGGGCTGACCAGCTGAAGTGGGTAGAGTCGGTGCCATGAGAACCTCACCCCGGCTCAGCCTGAACAATGGCGTGCTGATAGACCAGCTCGGCTTCGGGCTCTACAAAGTGCCGGCAGCAGACGCGGAAGGCCTGGTGGCCACCGCGCTCGCCGTTGGGTATCGGCACTTCGATACGGCCGCCATGTACGGTAACGAAACCGGCGTGGCGAGGGGCATCAGTTCCCAGCTGGGCGCCGGGGCCGGCAGCGGTGGTTCCGGGGAGCTCTTCCCGCCCCTGGGCCGCGAAGACGTGTTCGTTACCACAAAGGTGTGGAATGACCACCACGGCTACGACGCCACGCTGCGGGCATTCGACGACTCCATGGTCAACCTGGGCCTGGACTACGTGGACATGTACTTGATCCACTGGCCCTGCCCCCGCCGCGGCTTGTTCCCCGAAACCTACCGCGCGCTCGAGACGCTTTACCGTGAAGGCAGGGTCCGTGCCATTGGCGTGAGCAACTTCCAGCCGGCGCACCTCGACCGCCTGCTGCAAAGCGCCGAAGTGGTCCCCGCCGTCAACCAGATCGAACTCCACCCCTGGCTGCAGCAGGAAGAACTGCGCAGCAAGCACGCGGAACTCGGAATCCACACGGAGGCATGGAGTCCGCTGGGCCGAGGACAGGTCCTTGCCGACCCCGTCATCCAGGCCTGCGCCGCGGAGCACCGCAGGACGCCGGCGCAGGTGGTCCTCCGCTGGCACATGCAGCTGGGAAACATCGCCATCCCCAAGGCCAGCTCCGAAGCGCGGATCCGGGAGAACCTCGACGTCTTCGGTTTCGAGCTTTCAGAGCGTGACCTGGCGGCCATCAAGGAGCTGGACCGCGGGCAGCGGACCGGGTCCCACCCGGACAACGTCAACTAGGCCGGGCATGAATACTGTGAACCCGGAGACCGCCCCTGCGCCGGCGTACCTGAGCCCCGGCCTTGCCGCCCGCACGTCCGCCTCAACCGTGACCCTCGACGGCGGAACGGTGGCCTTCTGGACCTACGAACCCCTCCAAGAGACGCGGTATACCCGGACCATCCTGGTGGTCCACGGGTTCCGCGGCGACCACCACGGGCTCCTGCGCGTGGCGGACCAGCTCCCGGACATGCGTGTCATCATGCCGGACCTGCCAGGCTTTGGCGGTTCCGACGCTTTCGCCAGCGACCCGCACTCGGTGGAGCGTTACGGACAGTTCATCACCGATTTCATGGCATCCCAGGGCTTGGGGCCGGACACCGTGCTGTTGGGACATTCCTTCGGCTCCATCGTGGCGTCACACTTCGTGGCCAACAACCCGGACAGCGTAAACCCATTGATCCTCATCAACCCCATCGCCGCCCCGGCGCTGGAGGGACCCAAGGGCGTGATGACCCGGCTGGCCGTGCTCTACTACCGGCTGGCGGCCCGGCTTCCCCGGAAGCCCGGGCTGGCGCTTTTGCGCAATCCGCTGATTGTGCGGGTGATGAGCGAAACCATGGCCAAGACGCGCGACAGGGAGCTGCGCGCCTACATCCACGGACAGCACCACGCCTATTTCAGTTCCTTCGCCGACCGGGACAGCCTGCTGGAGTCCTTCACGGCCTCCGTCAGCAACCATGTGGCGGAGGTGGCGGACCGCTTGGACCTTCCTGTGTTGCTGATCGCCGGCGAAAAGGACGAAATTGCCACCCTTCCCAACCAGCACCGCCTCCTGGCTCTGCTGCCGGACGGGCAACTGAAGGTGATCCCCGGCGTCGGACACCTGATCCATTACGAAACGCCGGAACCGGCCGCCCGCTACATCCGCAGCTTCCTGGAGGACCACCCCGCGTGAAGATTGTCATCGATGCACGTTTCACCCGCACCGACCACCACGACGGCATCAGCCGCTACGGAGCAAGCCTGATTGCTGCCACGGCGAAGATCGCCGACGTGTCCATGCTGGTCTCCGATGTCCGGCAGCTGGCCCTCCTGCCGGACGTTCCGTACACGCTCATCAGCAGCCCGCTCTCCCCCCGCGAGCTGTTCGTCGCCCGGACGGTCAACGGCATTGGAGCGGACGTGGTGGTGTGCCCCATGCAGACCATGGGCACCTGGGGCCGCAAGTACGGCCTCATCCTCACCCTGCACGACCTCATTTACTACGAGCACCCCGCTCCCCCGGGTTTCCTGCCCGCACCCGTGCGCGTGCTCTGGCGGCTGTACCACAAGGCTTTCTGGCCGCAGCGCCTGCTCCTCAACCGCGCGGACATCGTAGCCACCATCAGCCGCACTACAGAGGCCCTGATGGCCAAGTACCGGCTAACGGGCCGGCCCGTGCGCATCATCGCCAACGCCCCGCAGCCTGCCCAGGAACCCCGCAACCCGTCTGGTGGAGCCGACAAAACCATCATCTACATGGGCTCGTTCATGCCGTACAAGAATGTGGAGACCATGGTGGCGGGTATGGCCGGGCTGCCCGGCTACACCCTGCACCTGCTCAGCCGCATAACGCCCCAGCGGCGCGCCGAACTGGAACGCATCATTCCGCCGGGCGCCTCCGTGGTGTTCCACAACGGCGTGACGGATGCGGAGTATGACGCGCTGCTGCGCCGGGCCACTGCACTGGTGAGCCTGTCCAGGGCCGAGGGGTATGGACTTCCCCTGGTCGAGGCCATGGCCTTGGGCACCCCGGTGATCGCCAGCGACATTCCGATCTTCCGGGAAGTGGGTGCGGACGCCGCACTCTATGTGGACCCCGAGTCCCCGGGGCAGTTCGCGGACGCGGTATCACGACTGCAGGATGATGCGCACTGGCAGGATCTGTCCCGGCGATCCATTGCGCGGGCAAGCGAGTTCAGCTGGGACGAGTCGGCACGCCAGCTGGTGGAAGCGGCGCACGAGGTCATGGCGAAAAGGCAGCGGGCCTAGAGCAGGTCAACCCTCAGAGCACATCCACACCGTCCAAGCGCAGCTGCACTGGGTCGATGGCACGTTTGGCCGCCACGGCTGCCCGGGTGACCCTTAGGACGCGGACGACGGCGGACGCCTGGCCGTACGGGAAGAACAGCAGGGTCCGTACGTCTTCGGCCGAGCGCCTGCCGGAGGGCGGTGCGGTCAGCAGCAGCGGCGCCGGGCCTGCGGCGCGGAGCGTTATTCCGGCGCGTGCGAGGTCCGCTTCCACGGCGCCGGTGAAGTGTTCCACGGCAGCCCGCGGCCCCGTCACCGATGCGATCCGCACTGCCGGGGGCAGCTGCAGCCCCGTTCGGAGGGACAGCTCGCGCTGGGCGTATCCTGCCGGATCCCACCGCAGCAGCGCGCCGGTGGCGGCTGCGTCCGAGGCCGTAACCACCACCAGACCCTTGTCCGGGGCGGGACGGACCAGGGCTGCAGCGTTGAACCAGCGCCGCACGGTGTCTTCGCCGGCACGGAGGGTTTCGCGGCGGAGCAGGGAATCCCCGTCCAGGAGCAGGGCGGCAGCGTAGCCGTCCTCTGCGACAGGTTCGGCCCCCACCGTGGCCACGACCAGCGCCTTGCCGGGGCCCACCCTGGCCTTCACTTGGTCCCCGGAGGACGTGATGACTGTTGTGCCGGGAAATGCGCGGCCAAGTTCCTCAGCGGTGCGCAGCACTCCGGTGGCGCCTTTGCGCAGCCTCCGGCCCCCGCAGTGGGAACACTTCCAGTCGGGTGCCGGGGTGGAACACCAGCGGCACTGCGGCAGCGCTGATGTTCCGGCCAGCGCCAGGGGTCCCTGGCAGCGGCCGCAGCGGGCCGGTTCACGGCACGTTTCGCATACCAGCGAGGGCGCGTAACCCGCCCTGGCCACCTGCACCAGCACGGGCCCGCGTTCCAGTCCTTCCTTGGCGGCCTGCCATGCCGCGTGCGGGAGGCGGGCGAGGGTGGCCAAGGGATCGCGCGCCTGTTCGAAGCTGTCCGCAGTGCTCACGACGCGGGCAACGGTCCTGCGGAGGGTTCCACGCTCGGTTTCGACCGGGACGGCCCACCCGGCTTCCACCAACCGCTGCACTTCGGTGCTGCGGGCATGTCCGGCAAGCAGGCAGGCGGTGCCTTCCTGCTCGGCCCGCAGGAGCAGGACCTCCCGGGCATGGGCGTATGGTGCGCGCTGCTCGATGTGAAGGTCGTCGCCGTCGTCCCAGCAGGCCACCAGCCCCAGGTCCTGAACAGGGGCGAACGCGGCGGACCTCGTGCCGATGGCGATTCTCGCGGTGCCGGCGAGCAGTCGCAGGAAGTTGCGGTACCGCGGCGTGGGGCCGTCATCTGCGGTGAGGCGGGCCACGGCCTCGGACGGCACCAGCCCGTTGAGCGCTTCCTCGAGCCGGTCCAGATCCCGGTAGTCGGGTACCACCAGCACTGATCCCCGGCCGGAGGCATAGGCGGCAGCAGCGGCCTGGGCCAGCAGGTCCGGCCAGCCTGCGGGCCCGTACCCCTGGAGGGGGTTGACGACGGCGCGGGGCGAGCCCCCACCCGCCAGGTGCCGGAGAAAAGCAGCACCTGTGCGGTACGCACCCCAGGCGGAAACGGCGGGGGTTCCCGCAGCCTCGGGCGCGGGCACCGCCTCCTCCGCGCCCAGCGAGTGGGGATAGTCCTTTTCAAGTTTCGCCACCCGCGGCGGCACCGCCAGTCGGAGGACATCGCTGACGGTACCGGCGTAACGGGCAGCAACGGCGGTGGCAAGGTCCCTGACGGCGGGTGTGAGGACCTGGACCGGGGACACCACCTTAGCCAGGGGCACAAGGGTGTGTCCGGCGTCGGACTCCTCCAGCCGCTCAAGGAGGTATCCGCTGAGGTCCTGGCCGTTGAACTTGACCTTCACCCGGGTTCCCGGCTGGGCGACCTGTTCCAGCGGCTCAGGGACGGCATAGTCGAAGGGGCGGTCGAGGTGTGGCAGGGAGGACTCAACCAGGACCCTTGCCACCGGCAGTTGGGCAGCAACTGCAACGCCGCCGGGCATTTTGCGTGCGGGGAAACCCTGCAAAAGGGTTGGCTGGACGGAGCTGTCAGAACCCATGACAGTTACCTCCGTTCAGCTACCGGTTTGACACGAACAGCAAAGCACCGGCCACTGACATTAGGCGTTGAAGTACGCCTTCAGGTCGTCAACCCGGTCCAGCCGCTCCCAGGTGAAGTCGGGGTCATCCCGGCCGAAGTGGCCGTGGGCGGCTGTCCTGGCGTAGATGGGCCGCTTAAGGTCCAGGGCATCAATGATGGCCCTGGGACGAAGGTCGAAAATTTCGGCGATGGCTTCGCTGATCCGGGCCGGATCCACGGTTTCGGTGCCAAACGTCTCCACGTAGGTTCCCACCGGCCGCGCCTGGCCGATGGCGTAGGCGATTTGGATCTCGGCGCGCTTGGCCAGGCCCGCGGCCACCACGTTCTTGGCTACCCAGCGCATGGCATACGCTGCGGAGCGGTCAACCTTGGACGGGTCCTTGCCGGAGAAGGCGCCGCCGCCGTGGCGTGCCATGCCGCCATAGGTGTCCACGATGATCTTGCGGCCGGTGAGGCCGGCGTCGCCCACAGGGCCGCCGATCACAAACTCGCCGGCAGGGTTGAGGATGTTGGCCGCGCGGGAAATATCCAGGTTGGCGGCAGCCAGGACAGGTTCAATCACGACGGCGGCGAGGTCGGCGCGCAGCTGCTCAAGGCTTGCGCCCTCGGCGTGCTGGCTGGAAATCACCACGGTTTCCACAGACACCGGAACGTCTTTGTCATAACCGACGGTGACCTGGGTCTTGCCGTCGGGGCGGAGGTAGGCCAGCTGGCCCGTCTTGCGGACGTCGGTGAGGCGTTCGGAGAGTCGATGGGCCAGCCAGATGGGCGTTGGCATGTAGGACGGCGTCTCGTCGCTGGCGTAGCCGAACATCAGGCCCTGGTCGCCGGCGCCCTGGAGGTCGTAGTCGTCCTCTTGGCGGCCTTCGCGGGCCTCGAGGGAGTTAAAGACGCCACCAGCGATGTCGTTGGACTGCTGTCCGATGGAAACGGACACGCCGCAGCGGGCGCCGTCGAACCCGTTGGCGGACGAGTCGTACCCGATGCCCAGGATGGTCTCACGGACGATCTGCGGGATTTCGACGTAGGCATCAGTGGTGACTTCGCCTGCCACATGCACCAGGCCGGTGGTGGCCATGGTCTCCACGGCCACGCGGGACTCTGGATCAGCGGACAGGAGCGCGTCCAGGATGGCGTCGCTGATCTGGTCGCAGATCTTGTCCGGGTGGCCTTCAGTGACCGACTCGGACGTGAAGAGCCGGAGCGCGGAGGGCGTGGCCCCGTGGGTGTGGGGAAGGTGCAGCGGTAAAGTCACTCAACTACCTTACTGGTTGGTGTTGGTACTCCCGTCAGGGAGAAGTCCGTAGATGTCCCCGTGCTAAGCAAACGTGGCCAGGAACACCCAGGCCAAGGCGAACACGTTCAGTTCGAAGCAACGCGGTTCAGTTCAGAACTGATGCGTCTGATGATGGCTTCCGAAACCTCAGTCTTGGTTCCCGATGCTTCCTGCGGTTCGGAGCCGGAGCGCGAAAGGATGACCACGGAGTTGGAGTCCTGCCCGAAGACTTTGTCCGTCCCCACATGGTTGACCACCAGCAGGTCGCAGCCTTTACGCTGCAGCTTTGCCTCCGCATACGCCAGGACGTCCCCCTGGCCATCCCCGGTCTCGGCCGCGAACCCTACAATGAGCTGCCCGGATTGGGCCGGGCCGGCATCGCGCTGCTCCACGAGCTCCTGCAGGATGTCCGGGTTGCGTACCAGGGTGATGACCGGATCTGCCGTGTCGTCGCGCTTCTTGATCTTGGTGTCCGAGACTGCCGCCGGGCGGAAGTCGGCAACAGCTGCGGACATGATGATGACATCGGACCCGGCAGCGGCGGCCAGTGCAGCCTCGCGGAGCTGCAGGGCAGTCTCAACGCGGACAACTTCCACGCCGGCCGGCGGTGGAACGTCCATATGGGCTGCCAGCAGCCGCACGCTGGCGCCGGCGTTCCGCGCAGCGACCGCCAGGGCCACGCCCTGCTTGCCGGACGACCGGTTGCCGAGGAAGCGAACGGGGTCCAACGGTTCCCGGGTGCCGCCGGCACTGATGGTCACGGTGCGGCCGGCAAGCGGGAGCTGGTAGTCGGACTGCCCCTGCACCAGTGCCATGGCTGCGTCGAAAATCATGTGGGGCTCGGGCAGTCTTCCCGGACCTGAGTCGGCCCCGGTGAGACGGCCGGATGCGGGTTCAAGGACGGCAGCGCCGCGGGAGCGCAGGGTTTCGACGTTGGCGCGGGTGGCGGCGTGCTGCCACATTTCCGTGTGCATCGCTGGGGCGAACAACACGGGGCCGTGCGCCATCAGCAGCGTGTTGGTGAGCAGGTCCCCGGCCTGGCCCGTGGCAGCTCTCGCAAGGAGATCTGCCGTGGCGGGTGCCACCACGACGAGGTCCGCTTCATGGCCCAGGCGGACGTGGTTGACCAGGTGCACGTCGTCGAAGACGCTGTTGCTCACGGGGTTGCCGGACAGCGCCTCCCAGGTGGCGGTTCCGATGAAGCGGGTGGACGCCTCCGTGGGGATCACGGTGACGTCATGGCCGGCTTCAGTAAAAAGCCGGAGGAGCGATGCCACCTTATAGGCGGCAATCCCTCCCCCGACTCCGAGGACTATGCGCACGTGACCTCCGTCAACAGCAAGTCAGTTCAGCGGCAGGACTACTCTGCGGCTTCGATCGGCGTGGAAACCAGCTTGCCTTCGTTGATCTCACGCAGGGCGATCGAGAGCGACTTTTCGTTCAGCTTGGTGTCAACCAGGGGTCCGACGTATTCGAACAGGCCCTCGTGCAGCTGGGCGTAGTAGGCGTTGATCTGACGAGCGCGCTTGGCACCGAAGATCACCAGGCCGTACTTGGAGTCGGCTGCTTCGAGCAGCGAGTCGATCGGCGGGTTGATGATGCCTTCAAGGTTCGTGGACACGAATTCTCCAAATTCCTAGCGGGCTGACGGTTCCGGCAGGTGTGGATGCGGTGTCAGCCCCATGAGTGAAACAAGCTCGTCCGCTGCCCGGCGGACGTCGTCATTGATGACGGTGTGGTCGAACTCCGGTTCAGCAGCAAGTTCCAGTTTAGCGGTTTCCAGGCGCCGCTGCTGTTCTTCCGGCGTTTCGGTGCCCCGGCCCACCAGCCGGCGGACCATTTCGTCCCAGGTGGGCGGGGCCAGGAAGACGAACTGGGCGTCCGGGACGGCTGCCTTGACCTGGCGGGCGCCTTGCAGGTCGATTTCCAGCAGCACGGACCGGCCTTCAGCGATGGCCCGGTTCACGGTGCTCTTCAGGGTGCCGTAGGTGTTCTGGCCGTGGACCACCGCCCATTCCAGGAGTTCACCATCCGCAATGAGCTGCTCGAACTCCTCCTTGGACTTGAAGAAGTAGTGAACGCCGTCGACCTCCCCGGGCCGGGGTGCGCGGGTGGTGGCTGAGACGGAAAGCCACACCTCGGGGTAATTGTCACGGATGTAGGTGGACACGGTGCCTTTGCCAACAGCCGTCGGACCTGCGAGGACTGTCAGTCCAGGTTTCTTGCTCACGTATTCCTTTTGCCGCAGTTGGGGGAAAGACAGGCGCTGCCTGCCTCAATGCTCATCTATAAAATCTACCAGCGCCCGGCGCTGGTGGACGCCCAGGCCCCTGACCCTGCGGGAGGTTGCAATGCCCAGCTGCTGCATGATCGCGGCGGCCCGTACCTTGCCGATGCCGGGAAGGGCCTCGAGCAGCTCAGAGACTTTCATGCGGGCCAGCGCGTCATCCTCCAGTGCCGAGCTGATGATGTCCGCGGCGGACCTGTCGCCGTTTCGAAGGCTTTCCTTGGCGGCGGCCCGGGTGGCCCTGGCGGCTGCCGCCTTGCCCAGGGCATCGGCCCGTTCAGACGCAGATAAAGGTCGCAGGACCATCACGGACACCCCCGAAGTCGGCGGATTTCATCCAAGGGCGGCCGCCCTTGGACCTGTCCTGAAACTACCCTCTGGTGCAGCGTGAATCAATGCATCAGGGCAATTGCAGGCTATTGTCCCCGCAGCCCCTCCAGGGTCCGCAGGGCGGCCTCACGCAGGGCGCGGACCTGCGGTCCCGCCGACAGGATGTCGCGGCTGGACGTTCCCAGGACCAGAGGGTAAGCAGCACCGAAGGTGGCCCGAAGGTCGGCCGGCGTGGCCCCCTGCGCCCCGAGCCCGGGTGCCAGGATGGGGCCGCGGACGGCCGCAAGATCCAGGTCTAAATCCGCCAGGGCGCTGCCAACGGTGGCACCCACCACCAGGCCCACGGACCCCAGGTTTCCTGCAAAGCGCACGTTCTCCGCCGCCGCTGCGGCCGTGATCCTTCGGGCCACGGAATCCTTTCCGCCCACGTGCTGGACGGAGGCGCCCTCCGGGTTGGAGGTCAGGGCCAGCACGAAGACCCCGCGGCCGGTCTCTGCCGCCAGGTCAAGCGCAGGGCGCAGGGACTCAAAGCCGAGGTAGGGGCTAAGCGTGACGGAATCGGCCGCCAGCGGAGACTCGTCACGGAGCCAGGCGTCGGCGTAGGCAGCCATGGTGGAACCAATGTCCCCGCGCTTGGCATCGGCGATCGTCAGAACTGATTCGTCGCGCGCGGTGGCCAGGACCTCCTCCAGCACGGCCATGCCCGCAGATCCGTGGCGCTCGTAAAGCGCCACCTGCGGCTTGACCGCGGCAGCGAGCGAAGCCACCGCTTCCAGGACGGTGAGGGAAAAGCACCTCAGCCCGGCGGCGTCGTCGTCCAGTCCCCAGCCCTTTAAGAGGGCCGGGTGCGGGTCAATGCCAACGCATAACGGGCCGCGGGCGGCCATGGCCGCGCCGAGCCGGGAGCCAAAGGACTCCCGGCCGGCGCCGGATGCAGGCGAACCGGGAACCTGCTCAGGCATGCTGCAGGGCCGCTTTCTGCGACTCCGCAAGGGCTGCCGCGTGCTCCTGCAGGCTGGTGACCGACCATTCGTAAGTGCGCATGGCTTCGATGGCCTGGACCGCGGCGTTGAACTCAGCCACCGTGGTGATGCACGGGATGCCGATGGAGGTCGCTGCGGCGCGGATTTCGTAGCCGTCGCTGCGGGCCTCGCCGCCCGAGGGCGTGTTGAAGACCATGTCGATCTCGCCCGCGACGATCAGGTCCGCGATGGTGCCCTCGCCCTCGGCACTGCTGCCCTCGGCGACCTTGCGGACCGGCGTGGCCTGCAGTCCGTTGCGGCGCAGGACGTCGGCGGTGCCGCCGGTGGAGACGATCTCGAAGCCGAGGTCCGAGAGCCGCTTGACCGCCATGATGACGGCTCGCTTGTCCCGGTTGGCCACGGAGACGAACACCTTGCCCTCGGTGGGCAGGGCATTGTTGGCGCCGGCCTGGCTCTTGGCGAAGGCGGTGTCGAAGTGCTTGTCGATGCCCATGACCTCGCCGGTGGAACGCATCTCGGGTCCGAGCAGCGAGTCCACCACCTTGCCCTCGAGCGTGCGGAACCGGCTGAACGGCAGCACCGCTTCCTTGACAGCGACGGGGGCGTCCAGCGGCAGGGTGGAACCGTCGCCAATCTCGGGCAGCATCTTGTAGGCACTGCGCAGCTGGTTGATGGTCACGCCGGCGCCGATGAGCGCGGCGGCTTTGGCCATCTGGACGCCGGTGGCCTTGGATACGAACGGCACGGTCCGGGACGCGCGGGGGTTGGCTTCCAGGACGTACAGAACGTCGGAGGCCAGCGCGAACTGGATGTTGATCAGGCCGCGCACGCCCACGCCCTCAGCGATGGCACGGGTTGCGGTCCGGACGCGTTCAATGACGTTGCTCCCCAGGGTGATGGGCGGCAGGACGCAGGCGGAGTCACCGGAGTGGATGCCGGCTTCTTCAATGTGCTCCATGATGCCGCCCAGGTACATGTCGGTGCCGTCGAAGAGGGCGTCGACGTCGATTTCGACGGCGTCCTCCAGGAACCGGTCGATCAGGACCGGGTGGTCCGGGGTGATCTCCGTGGCGTTGGCGATGTAGCGGGACAGGTTGGGCTCGTCGTAGACGATTTCCATGCCGCGGCCGCCCAGGACGTAGGACGGGCGGACCAGGACGGGGTAGCCGATTTCGTCGGCGATGGTCTTGGCATCCTCGAAGGAGACCGCGGTGCCGTTCTTGGGTGACACCAGGCCGGCCTTGTCCAGCACGCGGGAGAAGGCTCCGCGGTGTTCGGCGAGGTCGATGGCCTCCGGGGAGGTGCCCAGGATGGGTACGCCGGCGTCGGCAAGCTGCTGGGCGAGCTTCAGCGGGGTCTGGCCGCCGAGCTGGACGAACACGCCCATGACGCCGCCGGTGCGTTCCTCGGCCGCGATGACTTCCAGGACGTCCTCGAGCGTGAGCGGTTCGAAGTACAGGCGGGTGGAGACGTCGTAGTCGGTGGAGACGGTTTCCGGGTTGCAGTTGACCATGACGGTCTCGTAGCCTGCCTTGCGCAGCGCCATGGAGGCATGCACGCAGGAGTAGTCGAACTCGATGCCCTGGCCGATGCGGTTGGGACCCGAGCCGAGGATCAGGATGGACGGCTTGGAGTGCAGCGCAACCTCGTCCTCCTCGTCGTAGGCCGAGTAGTGGTACGGGGTGTAGGCGGCGAACTCGGCGGCACAGGTGTCAACGGTCTTGTAGACGGGGCGGATGCCCAGGGCCTGCCGCACCCCGCGGACCACGGCCTCGGAGTTGTGCGTCAGCGCGCCGATCTGCTCATCGGAGAAGCCGTGGCGCTTGGCGCGCTTGAGCATGTCGACGGTCAGGGCGCCGGCCTGCCGGATTTCCCGGGAGACCTCGTTCAGCAGTTCGAGCTGGTCCAGGAACCAGGGATCGATCTTGGTGGCCTCGAAGAGCTGTTCCACGGTGGCGCCGCCCAGGAGGGCTCGCTGGACCTGGTGCAGCCGCTCGGTGGTGGGGCGCTTGGCCTTTTCGATGAGCTCTGCGACTTCGTATTCAGGGACAGAGCTGAAGTCCAGCTGCGAACCCTTCTGTTCCAGGGAGCGCAGGGCCTTTTGGAGTGCCTCGGTGAAGTTGCGGCCCATGGCCATGGCCTCGCCCACCGACTTCATGGTGGTGGTAAGGGTGTTGTCGGCCGCGGGGAACTTCTCGAAGGCGAACCGCGGGACCTTGACCACCACGTAGTCCAGGGTGGGCTCGAAGGACGCGGGCGTCTTCTGCGTGATGTCGTTGGGGATCTCGTCCAGCGTATAGCCCAGGGAGAGCTTGGTGGCGATCTTGGCGATGGCGAAACCGGTGGCCTTGGATGCCAGGGCGGAGGAACGGGAAACGCGGGGGTTCATCTCGATGACCACAACGCGGCCGGTCTTGGGATCGATGGCGAACTGGATGTTGCAGCCGCCGGTGTCCACGCCCACCTCGCGGATGACGGCGATGGCCACGTCGCGCAGCTTCTGGTACTCGCGGTCCGTGAGGGTCAGCGCCGGGGCAACGGTGATGGAGTCACCGGTGTGCACGCCTACGGGATCGAAGTTCTCGATGGAGCAGACAACAACCACGTTGTCGTTCTTGTCCCGCATCATCTCGAGCTCGTATTCCTTCCAGCCCAGGATGCTTTCTTCGAGCAGCACCTCGCTGGTGGGGCTGTACTGCAGGCCCTGCCCGACGATGCGGCGCAGGTCCTCCTCGTTGTAAGCCAGGCCCGAGCCCAGGCCGCCCATGGTGAAGGACGGACGGACCACCATGGGGTAGCCAAGGTCGACCGCGGCGGTGAGAGCCTGGTCCATGGTGTGGATGATGTGGCTGCGGGCGGACTCGGCGCCGCAGCGCTCCACGACGCCCTTGAACTTCTCGCGGTCCTCGCCGAGCTCGATGGCGGCGATGTTTGCGCCGATCAGCTCCACGTTGTACTTCTCGAGCACACCGTTCTTGTCCAGGGCGATTGCAGTGTTCAGCGCGGTCTGGCCGCCCAGGGTGGGCAGCACGGCGTCCGGGCGTTCCTTGGCGATGATCTTCTCCACCACCTCGGGGGTGATGGGCTCAACGTAGGTGGCGTCGGCGAACTCGGGGTCGGTCATGATGGTGGCCGGGTTGGAGTTCACGAGGATGACGCGCAGGCCTTCCTCCTTGAGGACACGCAGCGCCTGGGTGCCGGAGTAGTCGAACTCGGCGGCCTGGCCGATGACGATCGGGCCGGAACCAATGACGAGGACGCTCTTGAGATCTGTACGTTTCGGCATTACTTCTTGTCCTCAGTCTTGTTGTCGTTTTTGTGGTCAGCCCCGGCAGAGTGCGCGGAATCCACGGGTTCCTTTGACAGGTTGGCGGTCCGGCCGTCGCGGGTGCCTTCCATCAGTTCGATGAAGCGGTCAAACAGGTAGGCGGCATCGTGCGGTCCGGCTGCAGCCTCCGGGTGGTACTGCACGGAGAAGGCGGGGATGTCGAGGCAGGCCAGGCCTTCCACGACGTCGTCGTTCAGGCTGACGTGGCTGACTTCCACGCGGCCGTAGCGCTCCTCTGGTGCCTGGGTGGCGCCGTCGAGCGGGGCGTCGACGGCGAAACCGTGGTTCTGGGAGGTGATTTCCACCTTGCCGGTGCGGCGGTCCATGACGGGCTGGTTGATGCCGCGGTGGCCGTAGCGGAGCTTGTACGTGCCAAAGCCCAGTGCCCGGCCCAGGATCTGGTTGCCGAAGCAGATGCCGAAGTAGGGCAGTTTCTCGTCCAGGACCGAGCGCAGCAGCTTGACCTGGGCGTCGGCCGTGGCGGGGTCTCCGGGGCCGTTGGACATGAAGAAGCCGTCCGGGTTGACCGCCTTGACGTCCTCCAGGGTGGCGGTGGCGGGCAGCACGTGGACGCGGACGCCGCGTTCGGCGAACCGCACGGGGGTCATGGCCTTGATGCCGAGGTCGATCGCCGCGATGGTGAAGCGGGGGTCGCCGTCCCATCCGTGGTCCTTGGGTTCCACCACGTAGGCTTCGTCAACGCTGACTTCCTCGGCCAGGCGGGAACCCTCCATGGGGGCGCTCGCCAGGACGGCGTCGACCAGTTCCTTGTCCGTAACCTGGGCGGCCTCACCGGAGAAGATGCCGGCGCGCATGGTCTTGTGCTCGCGCAGGTGCCGGGTGATGGCACGGGTGTCAACGCCCTGGATGCCAACGATGCCCTGGGCCACCAGCTCTTCGTCCAGCGATCGCTCGGAACGCCAGTTGGAGGGCCGGCGCGCGGGGTCGCGGACAATGTAGCCAGCCACCCAGATGCGCCGGGACTCGGCGTCGTCATCATTTACGCCGGTGTTGCCGATGTGCGGCGCCGTCTGCACCACCAGCTGGCGGGCGTAGGACGGATCGGTGATGGTTTCCTGGTAACCGGTCATGCCGGTGGCGAAGACGGCTTCGCCCAGGGCGGTGCCCGTGGCGCCGTAGCTGGTGCCGCGGAAGATGCGCCCGTCTTCGAGGACCAGCGCAGCCGGGGCTGATACAGGAGCGGAGGTGGTTGCTGTCAATGTATTCGCTTTCACTGTCTTACTTTCCACTGGTGGCACCAGCCGCGGGGGCTGACGAAATCAAATCCTGAAGGGCCTGGTACAGAGCTTCCTTGTCCGCCGCGCGGCGGGTCCGGAAGCCGGTGTCCAGTTCGTGGGCACCATGCCTCCACGCGAGCACCAGCAGGCCGTCCTTTTCCACGAACTTTCCTGCCATACCGCTGTCCTGCCGGACACCCGTGAGGGAGGCTGCGGGGATGTAGAGGGCCGGGGCACCTGAGCGCTCATAGAGGACCCCGTGCGGATACACCTCGAGGCTGGAGTTGGTACGGATGCCCAGGCCGTGCACCGCGATCCGGTCGAGCCAGTCGCCTGCCGTGGTGGTGGCCACGTACTGCCCGTCGGCAGCGGCGGTGGGCTCGCCGGGCGCGTCGGGCACCTGGGGCAGTTGCTCGACGTCGGACTGGCGCTTCAGGCGGTTGCGCCAGCCAACGGCGAGGAGGACAAAGACGACGGCGACAACCGCCAGCATGGCAAGTCCGGGAAGGATTTTGTCCATCAGGCAGCGCCTGCCGGGGTTGCGGCGGCTTCCGGGTGGGGGGTGTTGAGGGCGCCGTCCAGGACGGTGGGGTGGCCCTTGAAGAAGGTGGCCACCACCTTGCCCGGAAGTTCCCTGCCCTTGAACGGGGAGTTGCGGCCCATGGTGGCCATCTGGAAGGGGTCCACTGTCCAGCGTGCTGCCGGATCAACCAGGATGAGGTTGGCGGGTTCGCCGGCCTCGATGGGCCGGCCCTGGTCAGCCAGCCGCCCAATCTTCGCAGCCGCGGTGGAGGTGACCCGGGCGAAGTCGGCCCAGGTCATCAGGCCGGTTTCGATCATGGCGTCCTGGACCACGGACAGGGCCGTTTCCAGCCCGGTCATGCCCATGGCAGCCTGCGCCCACTCGCATTCCTTGTGTTCGCTGGGGTGCGGTGCGTGGTCGGTACCCACAACGTCGATCGTGCCGTCTGCCAGGCCCGCGCGCAATGCCTGGACGTCGGCGTCGGTGCGCAGCGGAGGGTTGACCTTGAACACGGGGTCGTAGCTGCGCACCAGGTCGTCGGTCAGGAGCAGGTGGTGCGGGGTGACCTCGGCGGTGACGTCGATGCCGCGCTCTTTGGCCCAGCGGATGATCTCGACCGAGCCCGCCGTGGAAACGTGGCACACGTGCAGGCGGGAGCCAACGTGTTGGGCCAGCAGGACGTCGCGGGCAATGATGCTTTCCTCCGCCACGGCGGGCCATCCGGTGAGGCCCAGGACGGCGGACACGTCGCCCTCGTTCATCTGTGCCCCGGCTGTGAGCCGCGGTTCCTGCGCGTGCTGGGCCACCACGCCGTCGAACGCCTTGACGTATTCGAGGGCGCGGCGCATGAGCACCGGGTCATGGACGCAGATCCCGTCGTCGGAGAACATCCGCACCCGCGCGCGGGAATCGGCCATGGCGCCGAGTTCGGCGAGCTGCTCCCCTGCCAGGCCGACGGTTACGGCGCCCACCGGGCGGACGTCGACCCAGCCGGCTGCAAGGCCAAGCGTGTAGACCTGCTCCACCACGCCGGCGGTGTCGGCAACGGGAGTGCTGTTGGCCATGGCGTGCACGGCGGTGTAGCCGCCCAGTGCCGCGGCCCGGGTGCCCGTTTCCACTGTCTCGGCGTCTTCGCGGCCCGGCTCACGCAGGTGCGTGTGGACGTCCACCATGCCGGGCAGCGCCACCAGCCCGGTGGCGTCGATGACGGTCCCACCGTCAGCCGACAGGCCATGGCCGATCTCGGCGATGATGCCGTCGCGGATCAGCAGGTCCGCAGGCTCCCCGCCCAGGATGGCGGCGCCCTGGATGAGGTAGGTTCCGGTGCTGGCTGCCATCAGTTGCTCTCCTTGGGGGAAGGGGCGGCGGCAGCGTAGGCCGGTGCCCGGTGTGCGGCTGGTTCCCGGGTGTCTCCGGAGAGCAGCAGGTACAGCGCGGCCATCCGCACGGACACGCCGTTGCGGACCTGCGCGAGGACGGTGGAACGGGGTGAGTCGGCGGCGGCGGCGCTGATCTCAAGGCCCCTGTTCATGGGTCCGGGGTGCATGATGATGGTGTCCGTCATGCCGAGGTCGTCGAGGGCACGCAGGCGGTTGTCGTCGAAGCCCCAGCGGCGGGAGTATTCCCGGGTGCTGGGGAAGAACGACGCGTTCATGCGTTCGCCCTGGACTCGGAGCATCATCATGGCGTCCACGCCGTTGGCCAGGGTCTGGTCGAGGTCGTAGCTGACGCTGCAGGGCCATTTGTCGACGCCGACCGGCAGCAGCGTGGGTGGGGCCACCAGGGTGACTTCAGCGCCAAGGGTGCGCAGCAGCCAGACGTTGGAACGCGCCACGCGGGAGTGCAGGACGTCGCCGGCGATGGCCACCCGCATGCCCTTGAGGTCCGTCCCTTCAGACGCTGTGCCGGAGAGGCGGGCCCAGTGGCGGCGCATGGTGAAGGCGTCGAGCAGGGCCTGGGTGGGGTGTTCGTGCGTGCCGTCACCGGCGTTGATGACGGCGGCGTCGATCCAGTCAGTGGCGGCGAGGCGGTGGGGTGCGCCGGAGGCCCAGTGCCGGATGACGACGGCGTCCGCACCCATGGCGGACAGTGTCTGGGCCGTGTCCTTGAGGGATTCGCCCTTGGAGACGGATGATCCCTTGGCGGCGAAGTTGATGACGTCCGCTGAGAGCCGCTTGGCGGCAGCTTCGAAGGAGATCCGCGTGCGGGTGGAGTCTTCGAAGAAGAGGTTGACCACGGTGCGGCCGCGCAGCGCAGGAAGTTTCTTGACTTCCCGCTCCCCCACGGCCGACATTTCCTCGGCGGTGTCCAGGATGCGGATGGCGTTCGAGAGGCTGAGGTCCTCGGTCGACAGGAGGTGTTTCATGCGCCCCCCTCGATCACGACTTCGTTGACCGGGCTTCCGCCGTCGGAGGAGTCCGTCTCTTCCAGCCGGACCCGGACCTTTTCGGCTGAGGACGTAGGCAGGTTCTTGCCCACGTGGTCCGCGCGGATGGGAAGTTCGCGGTGGCCCCGGTCGATCAGGACTGCAAGCCGGACGATGCGCGGGCGGCCGAGATCCACGAGTGCGTCCAGGGCGGCGCGGATGGTGCGGCCGGAGTAAAGAACGTCGTCGATGAGCACCACCACTTTGTTGTCAATCCCCGTCCGGGGCAGCCTGGTGGGGTATGGGGGGCGGGTTCCCTGGTGGGAGAGGTCGTCACGGAACATGGTGACGTCAAGCTGGCCTACGATGGCGGCGGCATCAACGGTGTTGTCCGCGGCGGCAATTTTTTCCGCCAACCGGACAGCCAGCGGATAACCGCGGCGGGGAATGCCCAGCAGGACCAGGTCCCGGGAACCCTTGTTGGCTTCGAGGATCTCGTGGGCGATACGAGTGAGGGCCCGGTCAATGTCCGCCTGGTTGAGGACAACCCTGGCTGGAACCGGTGCGCTGGTGACAGATGTCAACGCTCGTCTCCCCTTTCCCCGCCTCACAGGACGGAATTAAAAAAGGAATGTTTGCTGTTCAAAATTACCACACGGTCCTGCCCCGCCGGCCCCGGATCAACGCGGTGCTGGTCACATCCCGCGGGCCGCAAACAGAAAGTAAGCCCGCTTCCTTTGTGGCGCGGGAGCGCCCGCTTAGGCTTTCCGGTATGCCGATGTATTCGCAGCACCCTTCACCCGGACTCCCCGACGACCACTACGGCGGTGCCGGTGGTGCCCTGCCCCGGGAAGCGAATCCAAGCTGGATGGGTCAGGTGCAGCCGGAAAACTACCGGGCGGCGCCGGGGCACCAGGGCCAGCCGCCGGCGGGCGTGGTTCCGCCGCAGGCGCAGGGAACGGTGCTGCAGGCGTCGCGGACCCGCAGCGGACTGCTGGGGCTGAGCGTTGCCGGCGGCGTGCTCGCCTTCCTTAGCCTGTTCCTGGTGGTGCCGTTCCTGCTGTCCAACACCGGTGCTGCCGGATTCCTGATTGGTTTCCTGGCGTCCCTGGTCCCGCTTGCGGTGGTGCTGACGGCGGTGCACATCATCGACAGGTGGGAGCCGGAACCGAAACGGCTCCTGTTTTTTGCTTTCACGTGGGGCGCCGCGGTGTCCGTTGCCGTAACGCTGCTGATCCAGCCGTTCTTCGTGATCGCCTTCCAGTTCACGGACCAGCCTGACCTTCAGACCTACATGGCCACCGTGCAGGCACCCATCGTCGAGGAGTTCGCCAAGTCCCTGGGCCTGCTCATCCTCCTGCTGGCAGCGCGGCGGCAGTTCGACGGCCCCGTGGACGGCGTGGTGTTCGCCTTCACCATCGCCGGCGGCTTCGCCTTCACCGAGAACATCCTCTATTTCGGCCGGGCCATCGCCGAATCGGCCTCGCCGGCAACCGACTTCGCCCAGGTCTTCTTCCTGCGCGGCGTCATGTCCCCTTTCGCCCATGCGATCTTCACCGGCACCACCGGCCTCATTATGGGCTTCGCCGCCAGGCGCTGGCACACCGGCGCATCCATCGGCGCGTTCTTCGTGGGCCTGCTGCCGGCCATGTTCCTCCACAACAGGTGGAACAGCATGGGACAGGGATTCCTGCTGGACTACATCGTGGTCCAGGTGCCGATCTTCGTTCTGGCAGTGGCAGGCATCATCTTCCTGCGGGTGGCAGAGAAACGCCTGACCCGCCAACGCCTGCTGGAGTATTCCGCCGCGGGCTGGTTCACGCCCGCTGAGGTACAGCTGCTGGCCACGCGCGGGGGCCGCCGGACAGCCTTGGCGTGGGCAGCCAGTGCGGGCAGGAAGCAGCAGATGAAGCAGTTCCTCAAGGCGGCAACCCAGCTGGCCAACACCCGCCAGCGGATCCTGAGCGGACGCGACGTAGCCATCCACCAGGCCGAGGAGAGGCTGCAGCTCCAGCGGATCCTGGCCCTGCGGGCGTCAGTGGCCGGGTGAACCGAATCCCACCGGCAACGCAAAAGAACCCCGCCATTGGCGGGGTTCTTTTGTCTATTGATAGTTCTGCCGGCAGCTCTTACGCGAGGAGCGAAGGCTTCAGCTGCTGCAGCCGGCCCAGGAGGCCATTAATGAACTGCGGCGACTCGTCCGTGGACAAGGTCTTGGCCAGCGCAACTGCTTCGCTGACCGCCACGCCATCAGGGACGTCGTCGTTGTAAAGCAGCTCCCAGGTGCCGATGCGCAGGATGATGCGGTCCACTGACGGCATGCGCTCCAGGCTCCAGCCCTGCGAGTAGGTCTCCAGGAACTCATCGATGGCTGCCTGCTGCGACAGCACTCCTTCGACGATTTCCACGGTGTAGGGGTTGACCACCTGGTCGGTCTTTTCCCGGCGTGCGCGGAGCACGTCGAACGGTGAAACAGAGCGCTGCTCCGCTTCGAAAAGAACATCCAGTGCCCTGCTGCGGGCTTTACCGCGGGCGCTCACTAGTCGGTGACCCGGCCCAGGTAGCTGCCGTCGCGGGTGTCCACCTTGACCCTGGTGTTGTTTTCAATGAACAGCGGAACCTGGATCTCGTAGCCGGTTTCCAGGGTGGCGGGCTTGGTGCCTGCGGAGGAGCGGTCACCCTGCAGGCCCGGCTCAGTGTAGGTAATTTCGAGGACAACGCTCGGCGGCAGCTCGATGTAGAGGGGGGTACCGTCGTGGATGGCGATGTTGACCATCTGGTTCTCGAGCATGAAGTTGGTGGCGTCGCCTACCGTGGCACCGGAGACGGTGATCTGGTCGTAGTCCGAGGTGTCCATGAACACGAAGTCCGCGCCATCCTGGTACAGGTACTGGTAGTCGCGGCGGTCGACGGTAGCCGTTTCGATCTTGAGCCCGGCGTTGAAGGTCTTGTCGACAACCTTGCCGGACATCACGTTGCGCATCTTGGTCCGCACAAAGGCGCCGCCCTTGCCGGGCTTGACGTGCTGGAATTCGATGACGTTCCAGAGCTGGCCCTCAAGCTTCAGGACCGTTCCGTTCTTAATGTCGTTAGTGGTTGCCACTGGTTTCCTTTGGTTTCTTTGTCTGGCCGCGTGGTCAGATGCTGTATGCCGGGCGGGCACGCCGCAACGGCCCGCCTGCACGTGTTTGTCAAAAATCGCGTGGATGCAAAAATTCCACAACCATTCTACCGGTAAATACCGGGCGCCCTTCCGCAGCCTATGGCTGCGGCCTCAGCAGGCCAGGTCCAGGACGTCCCTGGCCCGCTGGAGAGCCACCGTGGACGAGTAGATCTGGGCGGCGTCGGCTGACTGAGCCACCCGCAGGTCCAGCGCCCTGGAGAAGGATTCAACCGCAGCAGAGGTCTGTCCGGCTGCGTACTGTGCCCTGCCCAGGTACTGGAGGGCCAGGGCCTCCCCCGGCGTGCCGTGCGCCTCGGCAAGGAGTTGACGGAACAGGCCCACAGCGCGGTCCATCCGATGGCTGACGCTCAGCACTTCGGCTTCGAAGATGCGCAGGAGGAACGATTCCGGATCCTTGAAGCGGGCCTCCGCAAGCAGCTCGGCAGCCTCGGACGCGTGGCCCTCAACCAGCAGCACGAAGATCTGGTCCGCCGGATCCGAGGAGGCGGCCAGGGTCTCCCGGACCACGTCCTCGTTGACGATCTGGGGCTGCAGGCTATCGGGGTTGATGCGGACGCCCGGGAAGCCGGCCTCGGGCCAGTCGGCAGTGCCGCTTATGTCGCCCTGCATCAGGAAGCAATCTCCTGATAGGCCGCGAACAGCAGCGAGGTATCCGGGACGTCGAGGATTCCGGGTTTGGCAATGCCGTCCAGCACCACGAACCGCAGCAGGTCGCCGCGGGATTTCTTGTCGCGGCGCATCCCGTCCAGCAGGCCCTGCCACCGGTCCCGCCGGTAGGTGACCGGAAGCCCGAGTCCGTCCAGGATGCTCCGGTGCCGGTCGGCGTCGGCGTCGCTGAGCCGCCCCACGCTCCGGGCGAGCTCAGCTGCGAACATCATGCCCACGGACACCGCGGCGCCGTGCCGCCACGAGTACCGCTCCACGAGTTCGATGGCGTGGCCCAGGGTGTGTCCGTAGTTCAGGATTTCCCGCAGCCCGGACTCTTTGAGGTCCTCGGAGACCACTTTCGCCTTCACGGCAATGGCCCGCTCGATCAACTCCCGCAGGGCCTCGGAGCGGGGGTCCACCACCGCGGCCGGATCCTTTTCCACCAGGTCCAGGATGGCGGGGTCGGCGATGAAGCCACATTTGATGACTTCGGCCAGGCCCGAAATGATTTCGTTTTTCGGCAGCGTGTCCAAGGTGTCCAGGTCCGCCAGGACGGCCGCCGGCGGGTGGAAGGAGCCCACGAGGTTCTTTCCCTCAGCCGTGTTGATGCCGGTCTTGCCGCCCACGGAGGCGTCCACCATGCCCAGCAGGCTGGTGGGCATGTGGATGACCTTCACCCCGCGCAGCCAGGTGGCTGCAACGAAGCCGGCAAGGTCGGTCACCGCTCCCCCGCCCACGGCGACAATTGCATCGGAGCGGGTGAAGTCGTTTTGGCCCAGGACCTGCCAGCAGAAGGCGGCCACCTGGATGTGCTTGCCTTCCTCGGCATCCGGGATCTCCGCGGTGAGGGACGTGAAACCCGCTTCTGCGAGTTCATCGCGGACGGTGTCGCCCGTGAGGCGCAGCGCGCGGGGGTGGATCACGAGGACCCGGCGGACGCGCTCTCCGAGCAGGGCGGGAAGTTCACCAAGGAGGCCGCGCCCGACGACGACGCCGTAGTTGTTGCCGGCGCCTTCGCCGGTGACGTTGATGACTGTTGATTGCGTGTTCACTTTTCAACTTCCTGTTTGGCAGCTGCATGGTTGCGCAGTGCTGCTTCCAGCCGGCCGCACAGTTCGGGTATCGAGCCGTGGCGGACGTCCAGGGTGATGTCGGCCAGCCTTTCGTAGACCGGCCTGCGGGTGGCGAACATGGCCATCCAGCGGCCCATCGCGTCTCCGGCAAGGAGCGGCCGGCCGGAGTTGCGGGCGATCCTGTCCGCGACGGTATCGGCGTCGCACTCCAGGTACACGACGGTGCAGCGGCTGATGAGCTGCTGCGTGCCTGGGTCCAGCACCGCTCCCCCGCCGAGCGAGATGACCGTGGACGTGCCCTCGGCTTCCGCCACGGCCTCGGCGACGGTCCGGGCCTCGATTTCCCGGAAGGCGTGCTCGCCGCGCCCGGCGAAGATCTCGGCGATGGAGCCGTGGCCGGCGACGATCACGGCGTCGGTGTCAATGAAACGGACACCCAGCTGCTGGGCGAGTTGCCGGCCGACGGCTGATTTGCCCACGGCCATGGGGCCGATGAGCACAATCGGCCGGCCGCCAACCGCTCCGGGACTGCTGCGGTGGAGCACTACTGACCGATCGAGTCCAGGGATGCCGGGATGCTGTCCAGGTAGCCCTTGATGTTGCGTGCGGTCTCCGCCACCGAGTCACCGCCGAACTTCTCGATGACCGCTTCGGCGAGGACCAGGGCCACCATGGCCTCGGCCACCACTCCGGCAGCCGGGACAGCGCAAACGTCGGAGCGCTGGTGGTGGGCCTTGGCTGGTTCGCCGGTGCTGACATCGATGGTCCGCAGGGCGCGGGGCACAGTGGCGATGGGCTTCATGGCTGCCCGGACACGGAGGACGTCGCCGATGCTCATGCCGCCTTCGATGCCGCCGGCGCGGTTGCTGGCGCGCACGATGCGGCCTTCGCCGTCGCGGAGGATTTCGTCGTGGGCGGCGGACCCGCGGCGTGCCGCTGTCAGGAAACCGTCGCCAACCTCCACGCCCTTGATGGCCTGGATCCCCATGAGGGCCGCGGCCAGCCTGGCGTCCAGGCGGCGGTCCCAATGGACATAGCTGCCCAATCCCGGCGGAAGGCCGTAGGCCAGGACCTCAACGACACCGCCCAGGGTTTCGCCTTCCTTGTGCGCGGCATCGACCTCGGCCACCATGGCGTCAGAGGTTTCGCGGTCGAAGCAGCGCAGGGGATCGGTGTCCAGGGCGATGACGTCACTGGGCACGGGCAGCGGACGGCCTTCCGGCACCGTCACACTGGCGATGGATACCGTGTGGCTGACCAACTCAATGCCGAGATGCCTGAGGAACTGTGCGGCCACGGTCCCCAGTGCCACGCGCGTGGCGGTTTCCCGGGCGCTTGCACGTTCCAGCACGGGCCGGGCCTCGTCGAAGCCGTATTTCTGCATGCCGGTAAAGTCTGCATGGCCCGGGCGCGGGCGCGTCAGGGGCGCGTTGCGGGCCTGGTCGGCGAGGAGTTCGGGGTCCACGGGATCGGCAGACATGATCTGCTCCCATTTGGGCCACTCGGTGTTTCCCACCTCGATAGCGACCGGACCCCCCTGGGTGCGTCCGTGCCGGACGCCACCAAGAATGGTCACGACGTCCTGCTCGAACTTCATCCGCGCGCCACGTCCGTAGCCGAGGCGGCGGCGGGCCAGCGAGTCTGCGATGTGGCCGCTGGTGATTTCCACACCGGCGGGGACGCCCTCAATAATTCCCATTAGAGCCGGACCATGGGATTCACCGGCAGTCAACCAACGCATAATTTCCATCCTGCCACGTAGGGCGGTCAGAACGCCCGCCGGGCAAGGCCGACTGCGTCACACATCACATCTATGACAGCTGCATTAACGTCTTCTCCGCGCCGGGTGAAGAGCCGCACCTGCTCCACTGCCTGGTACAGCAGCATTTCCAATCCGGGCACCACGCGGCCGCCGCCGCCCTGCCAAACCGACGCGATAAGGCTGGGCCAAGGATCGTAGGCGACGTCCAGCAGCACACCTGGTGTCGTGGTTTTGAGCGCGGCAATTTCCGCGGCGAGTCCGTCTGCCGCGCGCGGCGGCAGTGTTGAAACGACGACGTCGGCTTCCGCCGTTGGGCGGGCGGCCCCGGCGAGGGGGCGGACCTCCAGGGCCATCCCGAGGCTGTCGGCAGCCGCGCGGACGTCTGCCGTGCGGGACGCATCGCGGACAAAGACCTGCACCGTTTCGGTGCCCAGTTCCTTGAGTGCGGCGACGGCCGAGGCCGCCGTGCCGCCCCCGCCCAGGATGACGGCCGAGGGTGCGGCAGCAGAACCGGCATGGCAGAGAGCGTTGACGATGCCCGTCACGTCAGTGTTGGAGCCCACCGTCCTGAGGCCGGCGGCGGTCTCCTCGAACGTCACGGTATTCACGACGCCCAGGGTCCGTGCAACTCCCCGCACCTCGTCCACCTCGTCCAGCATCGCCGTCTTCAGCGGCATGGTCACCGACAATCCCCGCCAACCCGGCTGGTGCCGGATCTGGCGCATGAAGGACGGCAGCAGTTCCTCAGTGACGTCGATGGCCGTGTAACTGATGCCTGCACCCAGCCGCTCATAGGCCGCGAGGTGCAGCGCCGGGGATTTTGAGTGGCTGATCGGGTGGCCCAGGACGGCAGCCCGCAGGCTCATGTGCAGCGGCCCGCGTTTGCCTGGCACCAGGCGTTGTACTGCTCCACGTAGGCGTTGTGTTCAGCAAGGGTCTTGGCGAACTTGGTTTCCTTGGTATCCAGGTTGATGGTGACCCAGTACAGGTAGTCGTTGGTCTTTGGCCTGGCTGCCGCGTCGATAGCTGTCCTGCCGGGAGACCCGATGGGGCCAGGGGGCAGCCCGGGGTTCGCGTAGGTGTTGTACGGGTTCGACTTGTCCTTGCGCTGCTCATCGGTGAAGTTGAAGCTCCGGGTTCCCAGTCCGTACGTGACGGCTGAGTCAACCTGCAGGAAGCCACCGGTCTGGTCATTGGGCTTCAGCCGGTTGTAGATGGCGCCGGCAACGTCGCCGTAGTCGGCCTGGCCTCCCTCGGCCTGGACAATGCTCGCCACGATCACGGCCTGGTACTGCTTTGCGGGGTCCGTGATGCCCTGTGAGACGAGTTCATCGGTGGTGGCCTTCACCAGCGCCTGCAGGATGTCCTTTGCCTGGGTACCCAGCGGGAAGCGGTACTCGCCCGGCGCCAGGTAGCCTTCCAGGTTCTTCGCGTTGGCGGGCAGGCCGAACTGCGCAGGCTGGTTGCTGAGCGCCTGCAACTGCTGCACGGAGATGCCGGATCCCTCGGAGATCGCCTGGAGGGATTCACTGATGCGGAGCCCTGCACTCAGGGCGAAGTAGATGACCTTGGACTTGTCTTTGCCGGCCAGGACGTTGACCGCATCCGCGTTCTTCATCTCGGTCTTGAAAATGTAGTCCCCCGGGGAAAGGGTTGCGCCGGACGCATGGAACGCCTGCATGAAGGTATCCGCGTTAGCCACGACGCGCTGGTTCTCCAGTTCCGACGCAACGGACCTGGTGCCCTCGCCGCTGGCGACGGTCACGCGGACCTCACCGGTTCCGGGGCCGGGGAAGTCCGATGGTTTGCCGCTGCCCAGGAGGGGCTTGAGGAACTGGGCGCCTACGGCAACGGCCGTCACGAACACGGCCAGCGTCAGGAACAGCGCCAACAGCCTGCGGCGGCGGCGGACCTTCTTCGAGGGACGTTTCACCACCTCACTGGATGCGGCGGGCAGGATCCCGGCAACCGGGTCAATATGCGCGGATTCGGGATGGGCCTCAGGGTGGTAGTCGGTTGCCTCATACGCAGAGTGGCCGAGAACGCTCTCCGGGTAGTCGGGGACGTCCGTTTCATCGTGGATGTGGGCCTCGTGGTGCGCATAGTGGACGTCGTCCGAATGGGACGTGACGTCGTCGGGGTGGTCGTGCCGGTAGTCATCCGTGTGGTGATGCCCTGCGGCGTCCTGGTGTGCCGCGTCGTCATGGATGGACGGGGGCGTTTGCGGTGCCGCCGGGACGTCACCGGCGCCGGGAAGCGGAGCAAAAGTGGATTCGGTGGCCGGAGAAGCGGCGGCCGGGGGTGCGGCGGGTTGCGGAGGGACCTCGCCCGTCTCGTAGGCCTGTTCGGGCACGGCGTTTTGGCCCCCGGTATTGAGGGTCTTCTCCCGGGCGCGCAGTTCCTTGCGGGTCAGCGGCCGCTGGGCCCCGGTGCCCAGCGGACCGGAGGTGTCATCAATGTTGGCAGGGCTCACTGTTGCCTTCCATTATCTGAAAATCGGGCCGTGTCTGCGGGGGCGGTGCGGACTGGTTCGTCCACCCCACCGGCCCCCAGGTCCACGGACGGGGATGGCGCTGTCACGCGTGAGCCGACATCCGCTCCCCTGGCTTTCTGCATGTCGATGGCGTGCTGAAGAATACCCGCCGCCGCGACCTGATCAACTACTTTACGGTGCTCCCTGCTGCTCATGCCAGCTTCGTGCAGGTTCCGGTGGGCCGTGACGCTGCTGAGGCGCTCGTCCACAAGGTTGACGACAACGGCGAGGCCGCGGCTGGAAAATTCAGCAGCCAGCAGCAGCGCATAGTCCGTGGCCATCCTGGCTGAGGCATGTTCCTCACCCTTCATGGTCCTGGGCAGGCCAACGATAACCTGCACAGCCTCCAGTTCCTCCGCCAGCTTCGCGATGACGCGGATGTCCGAGTTCTTCTTCGCGTTCCGGTCGAGGGTTTTGTAGGGCGTAGCAAGGATCGAGTCCCGGTCGCAGATGGCGACCCCGACCCGGACGGTGCCGACGTCCACCCCCAGTTTCACGCCCTGGGGGTAGCCGCCGGCAGCAACAGGATTGGTCATCGGAGGGTTAGCGCCTTGAGATGGCGTCGACGACGGCAGCCAGGGCAGCACCGACCTTACCGGCGTCCGTACCGCCGCCCTGGGCAACGTCATCCTTGCCGCCACCGCCACCACCCAGCACGCCGGCAGCGACTCTGACCAGGGCGCCGGCCTTGACACCGACTTCCCTGGCTGCCTCGTTGGTGGCAACCAGGATCAGGGGGCGGTCGTTGGCGACGCCGGCGACGGCTACCGCGGCAGCTTCTGAACCGAGGCGGTTGCGCAGGTCCAACGCGAGGCCGCGGAGGTCGTCAGCGCCGCTGACGGAGCCGGCGTCGTGGGCCACCACCCGGACACCGGCAGCATCCTGCGCGGTGTTGACGAGATTCGCGGCGGCTGCGGCCAGCTGCTCCTTGCGGAGCCGGTCCAGTTCCTTCTCGGTTGCCTTCAGTTTGGCCAAAGTGGCGGAAATCCGGTCCGCGAGCTGGCCGGAGGGGACCTTCAGCAGGTCGGTCAATTCGGTAACCAGTGCGCGTTCGGCGGCGAGGTGGCGGAACGCCTCCATGCCCACGAAAGCCTCCACACGGCGGTTCCCCGAACCCACCGACTGCTCACCCAGGAGGGAAAGGCTGCCAATCAGCGAGGTGTTGGCAACGTGGGTGCCGCCGCACAGCTCGCGCGACCACGCGCCGTCGATCTCCACAACCCGGACTTCACTGCCGTAGTTCTCGCCGAAAAGCGCCATGGCGCCCAGTGCCTTGGCTTCGGCCAGGCCCATGATCTTCGTCTCCACCGCGTAGTTGTTGCGGATGGCAAGGTTGGAGACTTCTTCGATCTCGGACCGGGTGGCGGTGCTCAGCCCTTCGCCCCACGCAAAGTCGAAGCGCAGGTACCCGGCCTTGTTGAAGGAGCCGCGCTGGGTGGCTTCGGGCCCAAGGATCTGGTGCAGGGCGGCGTGCACGATGTGCGTGCCCGTGTGCGCCTGCTCTGCGGCGTGGCGGCGTTCGCGGTCGACGGCGGCGCGCACCAGCGAATCAGCACCGATTTCGCCTTCCCGGACAATCGCCTTGTGCACGCTGAGGCCCTTTACCGGCCGCTGGACGTCCAGGACCTCGACGACGAACCCGTCGCCGGTGATCAGGCCGGTGTCGGCGGCCTGGCCGCCGGCTTCGGCGTAGAACGGCGTTTCGGCCAGCACGAGTTCGATCTCGTCCCCGGTGAGGGCCTGCTGGACCTGGCGGCCGGCGCTGAGCAGGCCGCGGACCCGCGACTCACCCTCCAGCTCGGAGTAGCCCGTGAAGACCGTCTCACCCTGGGCCAGGAGGTCCTGGAAGACGCTGACGTCGGCGTGGCCGCCCTTCTTGCCCTTGGCATCGGCCTGGGCGCGCTGGCGCTGTTCCTGCATCAGGCTGCGGAACGCGGCCTCGTCCACCTTGAGCCCGGCCTCTTCGGCCATTTCGAGCGTGAGGTCGATGGGGAAGCCGTAGGTGTCGTGCAGGGCGAAGGCATCGGCACCGGACAGGGGCTGGTTGGCGGCCTTCGATTCCTTGACGGCGTCTTCAAGCCGGGCGGTGCCGGAGGCGATGGTGCGCAGGAATGCCTTTTCTTCCGCGTAGGCGATGCGGCTGATCCGGTCGAAGTCGGTTTCCACGATGGGATACACACCCTTCATCGCGTCACGGGAAGCCGGCAGCAGCTGGGGCAGGCAGGCTTCTTCAACGCCGAGCAGGCGCATGGAACGGACGGCGCGGCGGATGAGGCGGCGCAGGACGTAGCCGCGGCCTTCATTGGAGGGGGTCACTCCGTCGGAGATCAGCATCAGCGCCGAGCGGATGTGGTCGGCCACCACGCGCATGCGGACGTCGTCCGTGTGGTGGGGATCGTCCGGGGTTTCGGCGGAGGTGTATTCCTTGCCGGACAGTTCCGCGGCCTTGTCGATGACGGGGCGGACCTGGTCGGTCTCGTACATGTTCTCGACGCCCTGCAGGATCATGGCGAGGCGTTCCATGCCCAGGCCGGTGTCGATGTTCTTCTTGGGCAGCTCGCCCACGATGTCGAAGTCGACTTTCGACCGGACGTTCTCGATCTGGTACTGCATGAACACCAGGTTCCAGATCTCGATGTAGCGGGTCTCGTCCGCGAGGGGACCGCCCTCGACGCCGTAGGCCGGACCGCGGTCGTAGTAGATCTCCGAGCAGGGACCGGCGGGGCCGGGCTGGCCGGTGGACCAGTAGTTGTCCGACTTGCCCATCCGCTGGATGCGTTCGGCGGGGACGCCGGTGTTTTTCAGCCACAGCTCTTCGGCTTCGTCGTCCTCTTCGTAGACGGTGACCCAGAGCCGCTCGGGCGCAAGGCCGTAGCCGCCGTCGTCAACGCTCTTGGTGAGCAGTTCCCAGGCGAACATAATGGCGTCTTCCTTGAAGTAGTCGCCGAAGGAAAAGTTGCCGCACATCTGGAAGAAGGTGCCGTGGCGGGCGGTCTTGCCCACTTCCTCGATGTCGCCGGTGCGGATGCACTTCTGCACGCTGGTGGCGCGGGAGTAGGGCGGTTCCTCGCGGGCGGTGAGGTAGGGAATGAACGGGACCATGCCGGCCACCGTGAACAGCAGCGAGGGGTCGCTGGAGACCAGCGATGCGGAGGGAACCGCGGTGTGGCCCTTGCTGACAAAAAAGTCCACCCAGCGCTTTGTGATCTCCTGCGACTTCATGAGCTGTTTTCTTACCCTTCTTGGTCCGCACCGCAGGGCGGCACGGATATTTCGTTCAGGTGGCGGGTTCCCGGATCGGGTTCCTGCCGGTTGTTGACTGGCTGCCGGCGCTATATGCCCTTCCGGGCTAGCGGCGAACAACTTCCGCGGACTCGATGCCCAGGGCGGTCCTCAAGTCGGTTTCGCGTTCATGCATCCCTGCACGCACGGCGTCGGCGAAGTCGTAAACGCCGTCGGCCAACCGGCCCACTGCACGGTTCAGGCCTTCCGGCCCGAGGCTGGACTGCGCCTGGCTGACTTTACGGAAGGCGATGACGCCAATGGCCACGCCGATTCCCATCCACACAATTCTTTTCATGGTCTTCTTTTCGAATCTAGCGGCTGCGGCGGCCTGCAGCGGGCTTCCGGCGGTTGGCGAAGGCGCTGCGCACGCCGTAGCTGAACGCGGCAACCTTGATCAACGGGGAACCCACGGTGGCGGCGACCAGCGACGACAGGGCGGAGATGTTGGCGGACGCGTCCGAGACGTTGGATGAGATCCCGTCCACCTTCTTCAACTGCTGGTTGGTGGTGGAAACAGTTGCGGTGACCTCATCCATCAGTGGCGTGGCGCCGTCGCTGAGGGAGCGGATGGTAGTCCGCATCTCGTCAAAGACCTTCCCCAGCTTCAGGATGGGGACCGCAAGCAGCAGGACCAGGAGCGCGAACACCCCGGCAGCGATCAGGCCGGCAATATCGCCACCAGACATAGACGTTCATCTCCTTGAAATTCCGTGGTGGGGCCCCATCCGCGGCATGCACGGAAGGCCCGTTGCGCAGATGTCCCCCAAGTACCTTACATACAAAGAAGCCCGCGGCGCTTGCCACGGGCTTCTTTGGATACGCTGCTGGGATTTAGCGTGCGTAGAATTCGACGACGAGCTGCTCTTCGCAGGTCACGGGAATTTCGGAGCGCTTGGGGCGGCGGACCAGGCGTGCCTGCAGGGCCTCCAGCTTGACGTCCAGGTAGGCCGGAACGGCAGGCAGGACGTCGCGGTGGGCACCGGCTGCGGCAACCTGGAGCGGAACCATGGTTTCGCTGCGGCTGTGGACGTGGACCAGCTGGCCCTCGCCGACGCGGAACGACGGACGGTCAACGCGGACGCCGTCAACCATGATGTGGCGGTGCACAACCAGCTGGCGGGCCTGGGCGATGGTGCGGGCGAAGCCGGCACGCAGGACCAGGGCGTCGAGGCGCATTTCGAGCAGTTCGATGAGGTTTTCACCGGTCAGGCCCTTGGTGCGGCGGGCCTCTTCGAAGGCACGGGTCATCTGTGCTTCGCGGATGCCGTACTGGGCGCGCAGGCGCTGCTTTTCACGCAGGCGAACGGCGTAGTCGGAGTCCTGTTTCTTGCGGGCACGGCCATGCTCACCGGGGCCGTACGGGCGGCGCTCCATGTACTTGGCGGCCTTGGGGGTCAGAGCAATGCCGAGGGACCGCGAGAGGCGGGCCTGACGGCGAGCACGAGTGTTGTTAGCCACTTGTGTCCTTCCAATATCTGCGGTGTGTCAGTGTTACTGGCCTCCACGATGGAGAGCATCGGCCAACCGCTGCCTTTTGCTACTGGGCGCAGGGCATAACCTGTCCAACGTAAATTGGGGAGATTGTGCGTCCGTGCCTTGCCAGACAAAGAGTCAGCTTACCACGCGATTACTTGCCCCGGACAATCCTCCGCAGCCGCTCCAGCCGCTGGGCAATGTCCCGTTCCGCACCGTTGCCGGTGGGCTGGTAGTAGTCCCGGCCCACCAGGTCATCCGGCGGGTACTGCTGGGTAGCCACGGCGTGCGGTGCGTCGTGGGCATACTTGTAGCCCACGCCATGGCCCAGCTGTTTGGAGCCGGGATAGTGCGCGTCACGCAGGTGCGCGGGAATCCCCACGCCCAGGCCGGCGCGCACATCGGCGATCGCTTTGTTGATGCCCATGTAGGCGGCATTGGACTTTGGTGCGGTGGCCAGGTGGACCACGGCCTCGGCCAGGATGATCCGGCCCTCGGGCATGCCAATAAGCTGCACGGCCTGGGCCGCTGCGACGGCCGTCTGGAGGGCGGTGGGGTCGGCCATGCCCACATCCTCCGCTGCGGAGATGACAATCCTGCGGGCAACAAACCGCGGGTCCTCCCCCGCCTCGAGCATCCGGGCGAGGTAATGCAGGGCCGCATCCACGTCCGAGCCCCTGATGGATTTGATGAAGGCGCTGGCCACGTCGTAGTGCTGGTCACCGGCGCGGTCATAACGGACGGCAGCCGCGTCCAGGGCGCGCTCGGTGTGCCGCAACTCCACAACGACGGGCTCCAGGGCGACAGGCGCTTCGGCGGCCGGCCCACCAGGTGCGCCTTCCTCCGCCACGGAACGTTCGACGTCGTCCGCGTCACCGAAAGCGACACCCGCCGCGGCTTCCAGTGCCGTGAGCGCCCTGCGGGCGTCCCCGCCCGAGAGCCGGACCAGGTGCTCCAGCGCCTCGTCGCTGAGCCGGACCTTGCCGCCCAGCCCCCGCGGATCCTCCACGGCCCGCACCAGCAGGCCCTCGATGTCCGCGTCGGTCAGGGGTTTGAGCGTGAGGAGCAGCGAGCGGGAGAGCAGCGGCGAGACCACCGAGAAGGAAGGGTTCTCGGTGGTGGCAGCCACGAGGACCACCCAGCGGTTTTCGACACCGGGCAGCAGGGCGTCCTGCTGGGCTTTGTTAAAGCGGTGGATCTCGTCCAGGAACAGCACCGTGGTGGTCTTGTACAGGTCCCGCGCGGTGAGGGCGTCGTCCATGACGCGGCGGACATCCTTGACGCCCGCAGTGATGGCGGACAGTTCCACGAACTTGCGGCCGGGACCGCGGGCAATGACGTGCGCGAGCGTGGTCTTGCCGGTACCCGGCGGACCCCAAAGGATCAGGGAACTGGGTCCGGCCGGACCGGCTGCGTCGGCGCCTGCCCCGGCTGCCAGTTGGCGCAGCGGCGAGCCCTGGCCGAGCAGGTGCTGCTGGCCCACCACCTCATCGAGGGTGCGGGGCCGCATCCTTACGGCGAGGGGGCTGCGGGGCGAGCCCTGGCCGCGCGCGCTGTTGCCCCGGGAACCGTTGCCTGCCCCGGCGACGGGACCCTCGTCGTCGTCATGTTCTGGCCCGTTGCCGAAGAGATCATCCACATAGATAGGCTACTTCCAGTCAACCGCTGCTTTCTCCGCCCCAAGGATGCCCCATGCCTTCCCCTGCTTCTGCCGGCGGACCGCCCTCCGTCCGGACCGCCTTCGTCTCAGGCGCCCGGCTGGCGGGCTGGGCTGAACGGTTCGGCGCCTCGCACGGCGGATACCGGCTGCAGGATGACGACGACGGCCTCCGCCTTGTGGCGGCCGATGGCACCGTGGCCCTCCTCCAGGCACCGTGGCCGGCAGATGGGCGGCCGGGTCGCGGCGCCGGCCCGCTGGAGCGGCTGGCCGCCCTTGCCTCCCAGCCCCGCCGGCTGGGACTGCTGCTGGTCCGGCGGGGCGGCTACGGCGTCGGGGTGGCAAGCGAAGGTACGCTGCTCGCGTCAAAAGCGGGAACCCGGTACGTCCAGTCGCGCACGGCCGCCGGCGGCCAGTCCCAGCAGCGCTTTGCCCGCCGGCGCTCCAACCAGGCTGATGCCCTGGTGGTTGCCGTGGCGGAACAGGCAGGGCTGGTCTTCGCCGGGCATGCCTTCGAATATCTCGTGCCGGGCGGCGACAGGACACTGGCGGACCTGGTCCTCGCCGAACCAGTTCTCCGGGACTATGCGCAGCTCCCCCGCCTCGCATACCTCGACGTGCCGGAACCCAGGGCCGCCGTGGTGAAGAAGGCCGCAGCCGACGCCTGCGCGGTGCGGATCACCGTAGCGGATCTGCCCGGGTAAAGTGCTTCGGCCATGACGGTTCAGCAGCCGGTGGGCGCCCGGCGGGGCCGTTCCTGCCGGTACAGGTAGCGGCCGGCTTCCTTGAACCCGGCCTTGGCGTACAACTCCTGCGCGCCGTGGTTCGCCGCAGTCACCAGCAGCCAGAAGCCCGCCACGCCCCGGCTGTTGCCGGCCTGCAGCAGCGAGTCGAGGACCGCTGCGGCGAACCCGCGGCGACGCGCTTCCGGCAGGGTGGCCATGCAGTACAGGCCACCCAAGTGGCTGCCGCTGGGAAGCGCAAGGCGCCCGACGGCGGCCGGCCGGCCCCCGTCGTCCCGCACCAGGGCATAAACGGAGGGGCAGCCTTCAAGGATTTTTTGGGCGACGGCCATGGCGTCCTCCCCGCCGCGGCCGTCCACCTGCCACCAGACCCGCAGCCAGTCCTTCGATGGCTTCGGTGAGAGTTCAACAGCCGGAGTGCCCGGCTCGGCTGCAGGAGCGGGGACGTGCAGGGCGCTGCGGGTCATGACCATGGTCTCGGACTGGCGGGTGAAGCCCTCCGCATCAAGAAGTCCGTGCAGCGCGGCCGCATCCGGGCCCTCAAACAATTGGAAGATGACCGGAAGCCGGCGGCTGCGGTACCAGGACCGAGCCCGGCGGAGCAGCGCGGGAAGCTCTTCGCCCAGGTGCTGCGCGGCGTCCCGCGGCCAGATGGAGTTGGCCCGCTGCGTAACACCTTCCGCCGCCCGGAGGATCCAGCCGCCGGCAGCGTCCTGTTCCAGGGCGGGCCAGGCGGCGTCCATGGCGGATTCGAGGGCGGTAGTTTCAATATTCGGGGGTGGGGGCTGCATATCGCCTACGGCCACGAGGTTGTTCCTTCCTTAACAGCAGGAGGCTCCCCGGCGGACCGGGGAACCTCCTGCTGCGTTGCGGCCCCAGGCCGCGGGTACTACTGCTGGTCTTCGGGCTTCTTCTTCTCTTCCGGCTTTTTGGCCTCCGGCTTGAAGTCCACGCCTGCTTCCTTGCGCTGCTGCGGCGTAATGGGGGCCGGGGCCTCGGTGAGCGGGTCATGGCCGCCGCCGGACTTGGGGAAGGCGATGACGTCGCGGATCGACTCCACCCCGGCCAGCAGCGAGACAACACGGTCCCAGCCGAACGCGATGCCGCCGTGCGGAGGCGCACCGTACTTGAAACCTTCGAGCAGGAAGCCGAACTTGGTCTGCGCGTCCTCCTTGTCCAGGCCCATCAGCTCAAAGACCCGCTCCTGCACTTCACGCTGGTGGATACGGATGGAGCCACCGCCGATTTCGTTGCCGTTGCAGACGATGTCGTAGGCGTAGGACAGTGCCGACTCCGGGTCCTTGTCGAAGGTATCCAGGAATTCCGGCTTGGGCGAGGTGAACGCGTGGTGGACAGCCGTCCACTGCCCTCCCCCGACAGCCACATCACCAGAGGCGACTGCGGCGGCGGCGGGCTCGAACATCGGGGCGTCCACTACCCAGCAGAACGCCCAGTCGGTGGGGTCGATCAGGCCGGTGCGGTGGCCGATCTCCACGCGGGCAGCACCCAGGAGGGCCCGCGACGGGGTCTTCTCGCCTGCGGCGAAGAAGATGCAGTCGCCCGGTTTGGCGCCAACCGCATCGGCCAGGCCGGCGCGCTCGGTGTCCGTGAGGTTCTTGGCCACAGGACCGGTGAGTTCGCCGTCCTCCTTGTACAGCACGTAGGCCAGGCCCTTGGCGCCGCGCTGCTTGGCCCATTCCTGCCAGGCGTCCAGGGTGCGGCGCGGCTGCGAGGCGCCGCCGGGCATCACCACGGCGCCGACGTACGGCGCCTTGAACACCCCAAAGCTGGTGTCCTTGAAGAACTCAGTCAACTCGGTGAGCTCCTGGCCGAACCGAAGGTCCGGCTTGTCCGAGCCGAACCGTGCCATGGCATCGGCGTAGGTAATCCGCTGGATGGGCGTGGGGATGTCGACGCCGATGAGCTGCCATACGGCCTTGACGATGTTTTCGCCCATCCGGATGATGTCGTCCTGGTCCACGAAGCTGGCCTCGATGTCCAGCTGGGTGAATTCCGGCTGCCGGTCCGCGCGGAAGTCTTCGTCACGGTAGCAGCGGGCAATCTGGTAGTACTTCTCGAAGCCGCCCACCTGCAGCAGCTGCTTGAAAAGCTGCGGTGACTGCGGAAGGGCGTACCAGGAACCCGGGGCCAGGCGTGCCGGAACCAGGAAGTCGCGGGCGCCTTCCGGCGTCGAGCGCGTCAGCGTGGGCGTCTCGATCTCAACGTAGCCCTCTTGGTGGAGCAGCTCGCGCGCCACCCGGTTGGCCTCTGACCGCAGGCGCAGGTTGCGGCTGGGGCCGGGGCGGCGCAGGTCCAGGTAGCGGTGCTTCAGGCGGGCTTCCTCGCCGACCTCCACATGCTCGTCAATCTGGAACGGCAGCGGGTCCGAGGTGTTCAGGATGGTGACGTCCTCGGCGATGACCTCGATTTCACCCGTGGCCAGCGCAGGGTTCTCGTTGCCCTCCGGTCGCCGGGACACCGTGCCCTTGATTTGCAGGACGTACTCGTTGCGCAGCCCGTGGAACACTTCTTCCTCACGGACAACCACCTGCGCCACGCCTGAAGCGTCGCGCAGGTCCACGAATGCCACACCACCGTGATCACGACGGCGGGCCACCCAGCCGGCCAGGGTTACGGTCTGTCCAATGTGCTCGGAGCGAAGGGATCCGAGGTCATGTGTGCGCAGCACAGCACGCCTTTCTGCGGGAAAACAGGGGGAAGTTCAATATGATCGTTGCGGGAACGATCCCGTCCGAGTTTACCCGCTGGAAAGGGACTGCCGCCGCATGAGCGAACCACAGCAGCTGCAGCGCCGGCTGGGGACCTTTGATGCCACCGCCATTGGACTCGGTTCCATGCTGGGCGCAGGCGTGTTCGTGGTGTTCGCCCCTGCCGCCGCCCTGGCAGGGAACCTGCTGGTCCTGGCCGTGGTGGTCGCCGGCGTCGTGGCGTACTGCAACGCGGTGGCTTCCGCAGCCCTCGCCGCAAAGTATCCCACCAGTGGCGGAACGTACATCTATGGCCGCAAGCAACTGGGCGAATGGCCCGGCTTCCTGGCCGGCTGGGGTTTTGTCACGGGCAAGACCGCCTCCTGCGCCGCCATGGCGTTGACGTTCGGCAGTTACGTGGCCCCGGCTATTGCTGTTCCGGTGGCCATCGCCGCCGTCGTGGTGCTGACCGGCGTCAACCTGCTGGGCATCACCAGGACCGCCCTGCTGACCCGGATCCTGCTGTGCATGGTCCTGGCAACACTGGTCTTCGTTGCCGTCGCAGCAGTGCTGGGGCCGCACCCTGCGACGGAAACGGCAGGGGCTCCGTCCGCAGGTGAGGCCGGCGTGCTGCCCGCCGCCGGACTGATGTTCTTCGCCTTCGCCGGCTACGCCAGGATCGCCACCCTGGGCGAAGAGGTGCGGAACCCGGCCCGGGCCATACCGCGGGCCATCCTCGCGGCCCTGGCGGCCGCGTTTGCCATTTACCTGGTGCTGGCGCTGCTCCTGCAGGCCCACCTCGGTGACCGGCTTGCCGCCACCCGGACACCCCTGCTGGACGCGGTGTTGGAATCAGGCCTTGCCGCGGGTGCGCCGCTGGTGCAGGCCGGAGCGGCGGCCGCATGCCTGGGCGCCCTTCTCGCACTTATCACGGGGGTGGGCAGGACAACGCTGGCCATGGCGAGGGAACGGGATCTTCCCGGACCATTGGCGAAGGTGGGCGGCAGCCACACCGTTCCGTTCGTCGCGGAACTGGCCGTGGCCGCCGTCGTCATCCTGCTCCTGCTGACCACTGACGTGATGACCGTGGTGGGCTTCTCAAGCTTCGGTGTACTGGTCTACTACGCGATAGCGAACGCCTCCGCCTTCACGCTCGCGGCACACCCCGGGTACGCTCCACGCTGGCTCAACGCTGTCGGGTTCCTGGGGTGCGTCGTACTCGCCTTCACGCTGCCGGCAGCGTCCCTCCTGACCATGGCGGTGGTCCTGGCGGCAGGGGTGGCCGGACGGTGGCTGGTGCTTCGCTTCCGGCAGCACCAGCCCCAGGCGTAGGTACCAGCCCCCGCCTTAGGTTCCCGGGCTACACCGAAGCCGGTGCAGTCGCGGTCGTTTCAACCTGCACGGTCAGGTCCTCCAGCGGCGGCATCCAGGTTTCGGGAGCGGCCAGCACCTGCTCGCCGGTGCGGATGTCCTTGACCTGGTGGGTGCCGTCCTCGTCGGTGAACCAGACGAAGGGGATCCCCCGCTTGTCCGCGAACTTGATCTGCTTGCCGAACTTGTCCGCCTTCGCCGCAACCTCGGTGGGGATCCCCCGGCTGCGCAGCAGGGCGGCAACGTCCTGGGCCGCTCCCCAGCTGTCATCCTGGTTCAGGGCCACCAGGACGGCGGTGGGAACCGAACGGGAAGCCTTGGCCAGGTCCTGGCTCAGGATCCGGGACACCAGGCGGGTGACACCGATGGAGAGGCCGACGCCCGGGAACTTGCGGTTTCCCTTCGATGCCAAGGCGTCGTAACGGCCGCCGGAGCAGATCGAGCCCAGCTGCTCGTGGCCCACCAGCACCGTTTCCACCACCGTGCCCGTGTAGTAGTCCAGGCCGCGGGCAATGCTGAGATCCGCCAGGACCTTGCCCGGGGCGCGCTGGACGGCGGCATCGATGACCTGCTCCAGTTCGTCCAGGCCTTCATCCAGCAGTTCGTTGCTGACGCCCAAGGCCCGGACCTGGGCCACGAAGGAGGTGTCCTCGGTGCGAATGGCCGCCAGCTGCAAGGCCTTGGCCGCCTGTTCGTCGGACGCTCCGAGTTCGCTCTTCAACAGTTCGGCCACCTTGGCGGGGCCCACCTTTTCGAGCTTGTCGATGCTGCGCAGCACGCCTGCGGTGTCTTCCAGTCCAATGCCGCGGTAGAACCCTTCAGCCAGCTTGCGGTTATTGATGCGCAGGCGGAAGTCGGGGATGGGCAGGGCGCTGAGTGCCTCGGCGATGACCAGCGCGATCTCGACGTCATAGCGGAACGGAAGCTCGCCGTCGCCCACCACGTCAATGTCCGCCTGGGTGAACTCGCGGGCCCGTCCTTCCTGGGGCCGTTCCCCGCGCCACACCTTCTGAATCTGGTAACGGCGGAACGGGAAAGACAAATAGCCCGCGTTCTCCACGACATACCGGGCGAACGGAACCGTCAGGTCAAAGTGCAGGGCAAGTGCGTGCGGGTCGGCCTTTCCGCCTTTGACGGGGTTCTCGCTCTCATCCTCCTGCAGCCGGCTCAGGCCGTACACTTCCTTGTCGATCTCCCCCTTGCGGAGCAGTTGGCCCACCGTCTCCACCGCTCGGGTCTCGATCGAGCCAAAACCGTGGAGCTCAAAAACCCGGCGCAGGGTATCGAGCACATGCAACTCCACCAGCCGTTCCTCGGGAAGCCACTCGGGGAATCCGGACAGGGAGGCGGTGCGTGCCATGGGGAAGGTTCTCCTTAGGAATGGAAGGGGCGCCGGAACTGCCGGCCCGCGCCCGTTAAGACGGCATGCGGCGGCAGCACAGCCAGCCATGCATAAACTATGTGCGGCAGCCAGTTTATGCGGCATCCCTGTGCATCTCTAATGCAGCGGACCCGCGAAGCCTGGCCCCTGACACCTGCGCCCCGCGGCCAACCGCCGGGCACCAGCAGCCCGACGACGAGGAGGACCCTTGGCGGCCAGTTCACGCAGTGCACGCGAAGCAAAACGGCGCATCCAGCAAATGGAGGCCAAGCGTGAGCTCCGGCGCGGCCAGGAGAAGCGGCGGAAGCGCGACAACCTCGTGGCCGCCGGTGCCGGGGCCGCCGCCGTGGTGCTCGCCGTCGTCCTCCAACTCACCGCGTTCGCCGGCAATCCCACGGAAGCCGAATACGCTGCTGCGCAGGCGGGATTGACGGAGCCCTCCGCTTCCCCAAGCTCCTCCCCCACACCCTCCGCGCCGGCAACGAATGGACCGAACATCCCAGCTGCGGATACGGCGGCCGGCAAGACGTTCTCCGGCCAGCTGCTGCTGAACGGCAACCCGCTGGGCGTGGAAGTGGACGGGACCAAGGCCCCGCAGGCTGCCGCCGTGTTCAAGTCCCTCAGCGACGAAGGCTATTTCAACGGCAAGACGTGCCACCGGCTGACCACCGCAGACAAGTTCGGCGTCCTGCAGTGCGGCTCCCCCAAGGGAGACGGGCAGGGCGACCCGAACTACACGTGGGGTCCGCTCGAGAACACCCCGGCTAACAACACCTACCCTGCCGGCACCATCGCCGTTGCCCGCACAGGCAACAACGCGTACGGCAACGGGACACAGTTCTTTATTGTCTACAAGGACACGGTCATTCCGGCGGATGCCGCCGGGGGCTACACCGTTGTAGGAAAGGTCACCTCCGGGCTCGACGTCGTCTCCACCATCGCGGCCGCAGGAATCACACCGGGAGCCAGCGACACGGACGGCGCGCCAAAACAACCAGTCACGATAGACTCGTTTTCTCTGAAGTAGGAAGCCGGGCCGGACTGGCCACGGTGAGTACGTGAGTATTTCCCTCCAAGCGAAAGACTTTTAGCGGTGACAGACAGTCAAAAATCCGACGAAACAGCAACAGACCTGACCGAAACGGCGGCCCCCGCCGCCGGCGAAGGTACCGGTCCTGATGCGAATGCCGAGCAGTCATCTGCCGCGCCCGAGGCTCCCGCAGCGCCCTCGGCGGCTGCGCCGGCCCCCGGGCCCCGGCCGTCTGCACCGTCTCCTGCCGCTTTCGCCTCCCGGCCCAAGCCGGCCGCGGCCGCACCCGCCGCCGCACCGTCTCCTGCCGCACCCAGCACCTCCGTCGCCGAGGCGTCCAAATGGGGCCGGGTGGAGGGCGACGGCCACGTCTACCTGAAGATCGACGACGGCGAGCACCCCGTGGGCCAGTACCCCGGCGTCAGCGACGACGAAGCCCTGCTGTACTTTGCGCGGAAGTACGACGACGTCGTGGCTCAGATCGTTCTGCTGGAACAGCGGGTCACCTCCAAGGCCCCCAGCACCGACATGCAGAAGACGGTGACGCACCTGCATGAGCAGCTTGCCGAGCGGAACATGGTGGGCGACCTCCGGGCTGCGGAAGCGCGCCTGGATAAGCTGTCCGGCCAGATCGCGGAGCTGGAAAAGGCCGAGAAAGCAGAGCACGACGCCGTGCGGGCCGCCGAGCTCGCAACGCGTGAAGCCATTGTTGCCGAGGCGGAGCAGATTTCCGGCCAGGATCCCGCCCAGACACAGTGGAAGACCTCCAGCGCCCGCATGAACGAGCTTTTCGAAAACTGGAAAGCCGCCCAGAAGAGCGGCGTCCGGCTGGGCCGCAGCAACGAAGACGCCCTCTGGAAGCGGTTCCGTGCTGCCCGCACCGTTTTCGACCGCCACCGCAGGGCATATTTCTCCCAGCTGGACAGCAACAACTCTGCGGCCAAGGCTGCCAAGGAGAAGCTGATTGCCGAAGCTGAAGCCCTGTCCACCTCGACGGACTGGGGCTACGCCGCCGGGGAATACCGCCGGCTGATGGACCAGTGGAAGGCATCGCCGCGTGCCAGCCGCAAGGACGATGACGCGCTGTGGGCACGCTTCCGCGCCGCACAGGACGTCTTCTTCACGTCGCGCCAGGCCGCCAATGACGAGATCGACCAGGAATACGCCGCAAACCTTACCGTGAAGGAAGAACTGCTGGCCGAGGCCAACACCATCCTGCCGGTTAAGGACCTCGCCGCGGCCAAGAAGGCCCTGCAGTCCATCCGTGACCGCTGGGAAGAGGCCGGCAAGGTGCCGCGGGCGGACATGGGCCGGATCGAGGCCGGACTGCGGAAGGTGGAGGACGCCGTCCGCCACGCCGAGGAAGAGCAGTGGCAGCGGTCCAACCCTGAGCGCAAGGCACGCACCAACAGCGCGTTGTCCCAGCTGGAGTCCGCCATTGCCGGGCTCCAGGAAGACCTCGCCAAGGCAGAGAAGAGCGGCGACCAGCGCAAGATCAAGGCTGCCCAGGAAGCCCTTGAGGCGCGCCAGGCCTGGCTCGACCAGATCCAGCGCTCCGCCAGCGAGCTGTCCTGAACAACCCGTTGAGCTGACGGGCGCAGGCCCCGTTCCGGTTATCCACATAAACCGGGCGGGGCCTGTGCCGCTTAAGGGCGTCCCGGGCAGGATGGGGCTATGGCCACTCCTCCAACTCCATCCGCCGCCGGGGCAGGCAGGGCAGCCGGCCCGCCAGTTTCCCGTGCGGCTTGCCGCGAAAACCCGGCGGAAGCCGGCGCAGCGCCCCGCTTTCCCGAGCTTTATGCTCCCGGCGGCCCCTTCGCCGGTCCGGAACTGCAGTCCCTCGCAGCGGACGGCCTGCTGGCCCGTTTCCATCAGCACGGCTATACGCTTCCCGGAATCCCTGCGTCCCCTCAACTGCGTGCAAGGGCAGCGGCAGGGGCTGTACCGGCGGCAATACGGCAGCGCGTTGTTGCCGGGCGGATGACGGCGGCCTGGATCTACGGCTGTGCGGCTGAGCCTGACCGCCTGGCCCTGCTGGTGGATGCCAAGCGGAGGGTGTCCAGCCTGCGGAGCACGCGCGGCTGCACGTTACATGAAGTGAAGCTTGGGCCGTTCGATGTGATCAGCCTGGGCGGGCTCATGGTATCCAGCCCCCTGCGGACCGCGCTTGATATCGCCCTGCATGTGGAATCGGAGCGCGCCGTACCTGCCCTCGCCGGCCTGCTCGCAAGGCCGCAGCAGGACGTGAAGCTGCGCCTCCTGGTCCGGGCCATCGAGGCAACACCCCGGGTGCCGCATAAGCGGGCGGCGCTGGAAAAGCTTGCCCTGCTAGCTCCGGCGTTTGTTGCCGGTGGTGCGGTAGACGTCGAAGACCCCGTCGATCCGGCGGACGGCGCTCAGGACGTGGCTGAGGTACTTGGGGTCGCCCATCTCGAAAGCGAACTTTGAGATCGCCACGCGGTCCGTGGAGGTGTGGACGCTGGCGGCGAGGATGTTGACGTGGTTGTCCGACAGGACCCTGGTCACGTCGGAGAGCAGGGACTTGCGGTCCAGCGCCTCAACCTGGATTTCCACCAGGAAGACGCTCGACTGGGTTGGCGCCCAGTCCACGTCCACGATCCGGTCCGGTTGGTCCTTCAGGTCCGAGATGTTCGTGCAGTCAGTCCGGTGTACGGAGACACCGGAGCCCCGGGTCACGAAGCCCAGGATCGGATCCGGCGGAACGGGCGTGCAGCAGCGCGCGAGCTTGACCCAGACGTCGCCTACGCCGCGGACCACTACACCGGAGTCGGAGAAGCGGGCCTTGGTGACCTGGGTGGGGATGCTGACCTCTTCGACGTCATCATCGGCACTCTCATTGCCGCCCAGGCTTTCAATGAGCTTCTCCATGACCGACTGCGCGGACGTGTGTCCGTCGCCCACGCCGGCGTAAAGTCCGGAGATGTCGGCGTACTTGAACTCCTCCGCCACGGCGGCCAGGGCCTCGTGCGTCATCAGCCGCTGCAGCGGGAGGTTCTGCTTCCGCATGGCACGGGTCAGCAGTTCCTTGCCACGGTCGATCGCTTCTTCGCGGCGTTCCTTGCTGAACCACTGCCGGATCTTGTTGCGTGCCCGGGCGCTCTTGACGAAGTGCTGCCAGTCCTGGCTGGGCCCCGCTCCCTCGGCCTTGGAGGTGAAGATTTCCACCCAGTCGCCGTGGTTCAGTTCGCTGTTGAGCGGGACCAGCTTGCCGTTGACCCTGGCGCCGATGGTGCGGTGGCCCACCTCCGTGTGGACTGCGTAGGCAAAGTCCACGGGTGTCGATCCCGCCGGCAGTGCCATGACTTCGCCCTTGGGGGTGAAGACGAACACTTCGCGGGCGTTGATTTCAAACCGGAGCGAGTCCAGGAACTCCCCCGGATCCGATGTCTCCTGCTGCCAGTCCACCAGGGACCGCAGCCACCCCATGTCGCCGTCGCGGGGACTTCCGGGACCCACGGCGGTGCGGTTGGGCTGGTCCTTGTACTTCCAGTGGGCAGCCACGCCGTATTCGGCCCGGCGGTGCATCTCATGCGTGCGGATCTGGATCTCCACCGGCTTGCCGCCCGGACCGATGACGGTGGTGTGCAGCGACTGGTACATGTTGAACTTCGGCATCGCGATGTAGTCCTTGAACCTGCCGGGCAGGGGGTTCCAGCGCGAATGCATGATACCCAGGGCGGCGTAGCAGTCCCGGACGGAGTCCACCAGGACGCGGACACCCATGAGGTCGTTGATGTCGTCGAAGTCCTTGTCGCGGACAATCATCTTTTGGTAGATGGAATAGTAATGCTTGGGCCGGCCGGTGATGGTGGCCTTGATCCGGGCTCCGCGCAGGTCCTCCGTGATCTGGTCGCGGATGACGCCCAGGCTCTTTTCCCGCTCGGGGGTCCTGTCCCCCACCATCCGGACGATCTCCTCGTACACCTTGGGATACAGCGCCGCGAAGGACAGGTCCTCAAGCTCCCACTTGATGGTGTTCATACCCAGGCGGTGGGCCAGCGGTGCGAAGATCTCCAGGGTTTCCCGGGCTTTGCGGGCAGAGGATTCGGCCGAAACGAAGCGCCAGGTGCGGGCGTTATGCAGCCGGTCCGCCAGCTTGATCATCAGGACACGGATGTCCTTGGCCATGGCCACGACCATTTTTCGGACCGTCTCGGACTGGGCAGCCTCGCCGAAGCTGACTTTGTCCAGTTTGGTCACGCCGTCCACCAGCATTGCTACTTCCGGCCCGAAGTCCCGCTTCAGGTCGGCAAGCGTGTACGGAGTGTCTTCCACCGTGTCATGCAGCAGCGCTGCAGCCAGCGTCGTGCCGCTGAGTCCCAGTTCAGCGAGGATGGTTGCCACGGCCACGGGGTGGGTGATGTACGGATCCCCGCTCTTGCGCTTCTGCCCGCGGTGGCTGCGCTCGGCTACGTCAAAGGCGCGCTGGATGAGGTCGAAGTCCTCTTTGGGATTGTTGGCGCGGACGGTGCGGAGCAACGGTTCAAGGATGGGAGAGTACGTGGCTGTGCCGCGGCCGGTCAGGCGGGCAAGGCGCGAGCGGGTGCGTTCACGGCGGCCGGGGAACGTGGCGCGTGATCCTGAATTGTCAACAGGAACCAGGGAACCAGGGCGCGCGGGCGTTGCCGCACCGGCTTGTACACCGGCAGGATTCTTATCTTCCTGTGCCGTTGGCGCCGACGCCGAACGTTCTTCCAATGAAGCACCCCTCACCACCGATTTAATTACCCCAGTCTATTCCTCCGGGCGGCGACTTTTATAACCGGGACAGAATAGTCAAGGGCCGGGTGACGCAATATCTGCATCACCCGGCCCTTGAGGGCTTTACAACTGCCTGTGGTTCCCCGTCAGGCTTCGCGGTTGCCGGTCAGGCTTGCGCCGGCGTCGCCGTCGTTGACCGCTCCGCAGCCCCGGCGCGGCGCTGCTCCACGCGCCGTGCCTGCTTGACCAAATCCGGTTCGCCCTGGCGGAGCCAGGCGTACATCGGCGCCGCCACGAAGATCGTCGCGGCGGTGCCGATCAGGATCCCGACGAACAGGGCGAGGGACAGGTCGCGGAGCGTTCCTGCGCCGAGGAGTCCGGCACCGATGAACAGAATGGCTCCGACGGGGAGGATGGCCACCATCATGGTGTTGATGGACCGCACCAGCGTCTGGTTGACCGCGAGGTTGACTTCCTCGGCAAAGGTCCGGCGCGTGGACGCGTCGATGCCGGAGGTGTTCTCGCGGATCTTGTCGAAGACCACCACGGTGTCGTACAGGGAGTAGCTGAGGACGGTCAGGAAGCCGATGATGGCCGACGGGGTCACCTCGAAGTCGCTCAGGGCGTAGACCCCGGCGGTGATGAACATGGTCACCGCCATGCCGGCAAGGGCCGAGAGGGACATCTTCCAGGTACGGAAGTACAGGGCCATGAGCAGGGCCGCCAGCAGCACGAACACCACCAGGCCGATAAGTGCCTGCTTTGTCACGTCAGCACCCCAGGTGGGGCCCACGAACGTGGATGTCACCTCGTTGTCCGTAACGCCATAGGCGCTGGTGAGGCCCTGCTTGATTTTGAGCGTTTCGTCGTCCGTCAGTTTGTCCGTCTGGATGCGCATGGTGTTGCCGGCCACGTTTGCCACGCGCGGAACGCTGCCGGGTACAACGTCGGTGACGGCTTTCTCGCCGATGGCGGCATCGGTGGTCTTGACGTTGGAGACCGTGAATTCAGAGCCGCCGCGGAATTCAATACCGAGGTTGAAGCCGCCCTTGGCCACCGGGATGATGATGGACAGGGCCACGCCCACCGCGGCGATGATGAACCAGATCTTCTTGGCGCCAACGAAGTCGTAGGAGCGCTTGCCCGAGTAAAGCTCGTTGCCGAAAGTGGAGAAGCCTGACATTACTTGTTCTCCTTCGCGGAGGTCTTGGACGAGCCAGCCAGCTGTTCCTGCTTTTCTGCCATGCGCCGTTCGGCGATGGTCATGCGGCGCTCGGCCTCGGCCGCAGCACCGGCGTTCTTGCTGCGGACCACCACAGGCCGCTCCTCGGGAGTACGGATCCGCCCGGCGCCGCGGTACAGCGGCACCGCGCCCAGCCGTTCGGGGTCCAGGCCGGAGAACTTGTGGCCTTCACCGAAGAAACGGGTGCGGGCCAGAAGCTGCAGCGTGGGGTGGGTGAACATGAACACCACGATGAGGTCGGCAATGGCGGTCAGGCCCAGGGTGAAGGCGAAACCGCGCACGTTGCCCACGGCGACGAAGTACAGGACGAGCGCGGCCAGCAGGTTGACGGCCTTGGAAGCCAGGACGGTGCGCTTGGCCCGCTTCCAGCCGTTTTCGACCGCGGACACCAGGCCGCGCCCTTCACGCAGTTCGTCACGGATGCGCTCAAAGTAGACGATGAATGAGTCGGCTGTCTGGCCGATGGCCACGATGATGCCCGCAACGCCCGCAAGGGACAGCCGGTAGTTCTCGGTCCAGCCGAGGATGGCGATGGCCAGGTAGGTCAGGGCACCGGCCACCACCAGGGAGGCAATGGTGACGAAGCCCAGGGCACGGTACTGGAACAGCGAGTAGACCACCACGAGCAGGAGCCCGATCAGGCCGGCCAACAATCCCATGCGCAACTGTTCCCCACCAAGCGTGGCGGAAATCTGCTGCTCGCTCTGGATGTCGAAGCTGATGGGAAGGGCGCCGAACTTCAGCTGGTCGGACAGGGCCTTGGCGGTCTGCTCGGTGAAGCCGCCGGTGATCTGCGGACGTCCGTCGGTGATGACGGCCAGCGCACGCGGCGCGGAGATGACCTGGTCGTCCAGGACGATGGCGAACTGCGCCTTGGGGTCGCTGCCCGACTGCCCGCCGGCGGCCGTGTAGAACTGGTTCAGGCGCTCGGTGACCTCTTTGAACTTCGCGGTACCTTCGGCGTCGAACTGGATGTTGACGGCCCACTCATTGGTGACCGCGCCCTGGGCGCCCTGCTGCAGCTGGAAGGACGAAGTGACGATGTTGCTGCCCTTCACCTCCACGGGACCCAGGATGTACTTGATCGCCGGGGACTTGTCGGTGGCAGGCTCGCAGGTGACCAGCGGCTTGGTGGGATCTGACCGCTGGGACTTCTCGGCTGCGGGGCTGTTGCAGTCAAGTGTCTCGAACTGCTTGTAGATCTCGGGTGTGATCCAGTTGGTGTCGCTGCTGTTCGCCGGGGCAGCCGTCGGCTTGGGGAGCTGGGTCTCAGGGGTCTGCGACTCCGGCGGCACCGGTGCGCCGTCACCATTGAGCAGCACGGGGCGGAAATTCATGTCCGCGGAGGCCTGGATCAGGTTCCGGGTTTCGGCGGAAGGCGTGCCGGGAAGGCTGACCACCACGTTGCGCCCGGACTGGGTGCTGATTTCCGCTTCGGAGACGCCCGAGCCGTCAACGCGCTGGCGGATGATCGCCACGGCCTGGTTGAGCTGCTGCTCGTTGATGTCCGATCCGCCCTCCACCTTCGGGGCGAGGATCATCTGGGTGCCGCCCTCCAGGTCCAGGGCGAGTTTGGGCGCCCAGCTGGCCTGTCCGGCGATGGTGCCGCCGGCCAGGACGGCGGTCAGCGCCGCCAGGAGTACGCCAAGCCAGACCAGGACGCGGAGCCCCGGCTTCTTGCGGCCAGTTCGTGCCATTGTCGATCTTTCTCTTATTCGCGGAGGAACCGCCGGCGCAGGCCACGGCCGCGCCGGCGGTGGTCCGCAGCGGTAGAGGGAGGAAAGGGGCCAGCGGGCCTAGCTGTCCTTCTTGCCCTCGTCGTTGAAGCGCTTCAGGTTTTCTTCCGGAGTCTCCGCGCCGGTGGCGGTGCTCCCGGTCTCCGGGGTGGTGAGGGAGGACGCATCGTCCGGTACCACAGGGGAAGCAGCGGCGGGCTCGGCCTCAGGGGTGGTTTCCACGGCAGGCTCGATGACCTTGGTGACGGCCTGGCGGTGGACGGTGGCCAGGTTGCCGGGGGAAAGTTCAAGCGTGACCTTGTTGTCGGCCTCGTCGATGTCCACGATCCGGCCGAAAAGGCCAAAGCTGGTCATGACCTCCACGCCCGGGCCAAACTTCGACTGGAGCTCTGCCTGCTGCTGCTGCGTCTTCTTGTTGCGGCGGAACATCATGAAGATGAACACGCCGAGCATGACGAACAGGAGAATTGACATTGGATCCAAGGGGAATTCCGTTCTTTTTCTGGTACAGCTGGTTTTCCAGCGACGTCGGCTTCGCTTCGGCCGGGGCGGGCTGGTGATGCAGGCAGAGCGCCTGACTTTTCCTTCCCCAAGCGACGGGGGCGTCAGGGCCACCCGCGAAACAAAGACCCGAACGTGCCGGGCGTCATACCAGTCTAAAGGGAAAAGCTGAAGGGAGCCTGCTATTGGCCCTCCGCGACCCATTCCCCCGCCGCGGAAGCGTCCCCGCCGGGCTCGAAAAGGTCCAGCTGCTCCTGCGCGAACACGTTGGACGGGATGGCGTAGCCAAGGTGCGTCCACGCAGCCGCCAGCGCGATCCTGCCGCGGGGCGTGCGGCCCAGCAGGCCTTCGCGGACCAGGAAGGGTTCGGCGACGGTTTCCACCGTTTCGGTTTCCTCACCCACGGCAATAGCGAGGGTGGAGAGGCCCACGGGACCGCCGCCGAATTTGGTAATGAGGGCGTCCAGGACCGCCCGGTCCAGCCGGTCCAGGCCTTTCTTGTCCACTTCATACATGTCCAGGGCAGCGGAGGCGGCCCTTGCATCGATTTGTTCGATGCCGTGCACCAGCGCCCAGTCCCGGACACGGCGCAGCAGGCGGTTGGCGATACGCGGCGTACCGCGGGATCGGCCGGCGATCTCAGCGAATCCGGCGGAGTTGACCTTCAGGTCCAGCAGCCCGGCGGAACGGCGCAGAACCAGCTCCAGCTCGGGAACCGAGTAAAACTCGAGGTGCCCGGTGAACCCGAACCGGTCGCGCAGCGGTCCCGGGAGCAACCCGGCACGGGTGGTGGCCCCCACCAGGGTGAACGGCGGCAGTTCCAGGGGAATCGCAGTGGCGCCTGCACCCTTGCCCACGACAATGTCGACGCGGAAGTCCTCCATGGCCATGTACAGCATTTCCTCCGCCGGACGGGACATGCGGTGGATCTCGTCGAGGAACAGGACCTCGCCTTCGGACAGCGAGGACAGGATGGCCGCGAGGTCGCCGGCGTGCTGGATGGCCGGTCCGCTGCTGAGGCGCAGCGGCGCGTTCATCTCCGCGGCGACGATCATGGCAAGGGTGGTCTTGCCCAGGCCGGGCGGGCCCGAGAACAGCACGTGGTCCGCTGTTCGCCCGCGCATCCGGGAGGCCTGCAGCACCAGCGACAGCTGCTTGCGCACCCGGTGCTGGCCAACGAAGTCGTCCAGGTTCTTGGGCCGCAGTGCGGCCTCGATGGCGCGCTCTTCCGGCTCCTCTCCCGCGGCAACCAGTGAGGGTTCAGCCACGGGTGCCTACGCGGTTGCCGGCGCGCGCGCCGTCCTGGCCGAGCCACCGGAGCGTGGTGCGGAGGATCTCGGGAACGTTGCCGCGGAATGACACTTCGGGTTCGTCGGCCAGGGCTTTGTCGATACTGGTGGACGCGTCCTTCTCGGACCAGCCAAGGCTGGTCATTGCGGCCACCACCTGGGGCTTCCAGGCGGCCTCGGCAGGGGTTCCGGCTCCGGGGGCTGGAGCTGTCCCCTGCGGGACGAGCTTCCCTGCGAGTTCCAGCACAATCCTGCCCGCCACCTTGGGGCCGATGCCGGGGACCTTGGTGAAGGTCTTGCTGTCCCCCGTGTGTGCCGCCACCCTAATGGCTTCGGGGTCATGGACTGCCAGGACAGCAAGGGCAAGCCGGGGCCCGACTCCGCTGACGCTGAGCAGAACCTCGAAAACCTCGCGCTCGTCGTCGTCCGCAAAGCCAAAGAGCGTTAGGGAGTCCTCCCGCACGATCAGCGAGGTGAACACCTTGCCCTCTTCACCGACGCGGAGGTGGCTAAGGGTCTGCGGGGTGGCATAGACGCTCATCCCGGCACCGTTGAGGTCAATCACAGCCGTTGACAGGCCAACGTGCGCTACCGTTCCGCGGAGGAAACTGATCAAGGCCGGGCTCCCGTGGTACTGCGGGCCCGTTCGTGGGGCCCGGCTATCCGAACATATCTACGAATACCCTAGCAAGCAGCAGGGACAATCAGCGTGCGCGGCGCGCCTTTGCCTCCGCTTCGGCCCACGCGCGCTGGGCGGGCGTCAGGGATGAGCTGCCGGGACCGGTGGTGGCCACGGCGGCACCGCTGCCGGCGCGCCACGCATGCGTGATGGCCAGCGCCAGTGCATCGGCCGCGTCGGCGGGGCGCGGAGGGGCATCCAGCCGGAGGATCTTGGTGACCAGTTTGGTCACGGCGTCCTTGTTGGAGGACCCGCTGCCGGTGACGGCTGCCTTAACCTCCGACGGCGTGTGCAGCGCCACCGGGATTCCCCGGCGTGCGGCTGCCGCGATCACCACGCCGGAGGCCTGGGCGACACCCATTACCGTGCTCACGTTGAGTTGCGAGAAAACGCGTTCGACGGCGAGTACTTCCGGCTCGTAGCGGTCCAGCCACTCGTCGATGGCCGTGGCGATCACGAGCAGCCGGCGGTCGAGGGTCTCGTCCGGGGACGTGCCCACGACGCCAACGGCGACCATGCTGGCGCGCCGGTTCCGTTCGACGTCCACGACGCCGATGCCGCAGCGGGTGAGGCCGGGATCAACACCGAGGACACGGAGGGTCATTTGTACTCCGCTTCGGCCGGGGAACCCGACTTAAATTCCTGCGGACTAGCGGGCAAGGTGGGACGTCACTCGGATTCCAGGGCAGCCTGGACGTCGTCGCTCAGGTCGGCGTTGCTGTAGACGTTCTGGACGTCGTCGAGGTCCTCGAGGGCATCGGCGAGCTTCAGGAACTTGCGGGCGCCGTCAACGTCCAGCTCCACCTGCATGGAGGGCACGAACTCCACTTCGTCCGTGTCGTATTCAATGCCGGCTTCCTTCAGCGCTTCACGGATGGCCTGCAGGTCGCCCGGCTCCGAGTGGATCTCGAAGGTCTCCCCGTTGTCCTTGACTTCCTCCGCACCTGCATCGAGGACGGCCATCAGGACGTCGTCCTCGCTGAGGCCGTTCTTGGGCAGGTTCACCACGCCCTTGCGGGTAAAGAGGTAGCTGACGGAGCCGGGGTCGGCAATGGTGCCGCCGTTGCGGGAGATGGCCAGGCGAACCTCTGATGCTGCCCGGTTCTTGTTGTCGGTAAGGCATTCGATCAGCAGGGCCGAGCCCTGCGGGCCGCGGGCCTCGTACATGATTTCGGTGTAGTCCACCACTTCGCCGGTGAGGCCGGCGCCGCGCTTGATGGCGCGGTCGATGTTGTCGTTGGGAACCGAGGTTTTCTTGGCCTTGGTGACGGCGAGTTCCAGGCCGGGGTTGCCGGCGAGGTCCGGTCCGCCCATCCGGGCGGCAACTTCAATGTTCTTGATCAGTTTGGCGAACGACTTTGCGCGGCGGCTGTCAATGATCGCCTTTTTGTGCTTGGTCGTTGCCCATTTGGAGTGGCCTGACATGCTTTACGCTTCTCCTCTGATCATTCGGATAAAAAGTTCGTGTACGCGTTTCTCGCCGGTCACTTCCGGATGGAAGGAGGTGGCCAGCAGCTGGCCGGAACGCACTGCCACAATTCTAGCCGCCCCCGGCAGCGATGCGGCGTGGGATGCATGGTGGGGGTCGGCCGGTTCCACCTGTGCCAGGACCTCCACGTCCTCTCCCACCCGTTCCACCCAGGGCCCGCGGATGAAGACTGCGTGCACCGGTTCCACGCCCGATTCGGTGGCGCTGAAGTCCAGGCCCTTGAAGTCCAGGTCGGTTTCGAAGGATTCGCGCTGGCGGCCGAAGGCGTTGCGGCGGACAGTAATGTCAAGGCCGCCGAAGGTCTGCTGCGGCGCACCGGAGAGATCGGTTGCCGGATCGGCGATGTCGGACGCGAGCAGGATCATGCCTGCACAGGAGCCATACACGGGCAGGCCCTCGCCGATGTATTTGCGGAGCGGATCGGCAAGCTCGAAGGCACGGGCCAGCTTATCGATGGCGGTGGACTCGCCGCCGGGGATAATGAGGCCGTCCAGGCCGTCCAGTTCCTCCGGGCGGCGCACGGGCACGCCTTGGGCGCCCGTGGCTTCCGCGGCACGCAGGTGCTCACGGAAGTCGCCCTGGAGGGCCAGGACACCGATTTTCAGGCCTGACCCCACGCGCGCCTGGGCAGCAGATGGGGGGTTTGTCATCTTTCCAGCATACGGCCCGGGCCGTATGGCTGGTGCCGCAGGCATCCTGCCGGCAAAGGTTGCATGCCGCTGCTGGGATATATTCAAAACATGGTCTTCTACAGTGTTCCGCTCGGCAAGCTGGTCCGCAGGGTGTCCCGGCTGCGGGGCGGCGGGTCCGCGCTGCCCGGCCTGGTGGTCGAGAAAATCGACCCCGGCTTCATGCGGCGGACGCTCACCACCCTGCCGCACGGTGTGGCGGTGGTCAGCGGCACCAACGGCAAAACCACCACCACCAAGATGGTGGTGGAACTGCTGGAGAGCCAGGGCCTGAAGGTTTTCACCAACCGCACCGGCAGCAATTTCACGCGGGGCGTGGCGGCGGCCCTCCTGGGTGAAGTGGACTGGCGCGGCCGGCTGGACGCGGACATTGCCGTCCTGGAGCTTGACGAAGCCCACGCGGTGCATTTTGTGAACAGTGTCCCGCCGCGCTACTGCCTGCTCCTTAACGTGCTGCGCGACCAGCTGGACCGCTTCGGCGAAATCGACAAGACCGCGCAGCTCCTGCAGCACATTGCCGCCAAAACCACCGGAACCGTGGTCCTCAACCGCGAGGATCCGCGGGTGGCACGGATCGCAGACACCCTGACGGGCCAGGAGGTCAAGTACTTCGGCCTCGACGACTCCCTGCTGGCGACCTTCCCCAATGACGACGACATGCGGGCTGCTCCCGGAAGCCCCGCCCCGGCGGGCCTGCCGGAGAAGCCGGCCGCCGACGTCGTGCTCCGGAAAGTGGGCGCGGAGAGTGCCGAGTTTGAGTACGACGGCGGTACGGTCACCACAGCGATGAAGCTGCGCGGCGTGTACAACATCTTCAATGCGTCCGCGGCCCTGACCCTGGCTCGCAGCATCTGCGGGGCAGGCGCCGCGACGGCGGACCACGCCACCTTGCTCGAGGCGTTGTCCAAGGTTGCCCCCGCCTTCGGGCGCGGTGAAAGCCTCACCGTGGACGGCCAGCCACTGGACCTGGTGTTGGTCAAGAACCCCAGCGGTTTCCGGCTGGGACTTAAATCCTTCCCTGCCGGCGGTTACGCCACCATGATCGCGATCAACGACAACTATGCCGACGGCCGGGACATGTCCTGGCTCTGGGACGTGGAGTTCGATTCCCTCCGGGAGGACGGCGTGGAGCTGCTCACCGGGTCCCGGGCCTACGACATGGCGCTGCGGTTGCAGTACGACGACGTCCAGGTCGGGGCCGTGGAGCCCGAGATCCCCGCCGCCCTCGCAGCCTTCGTCAGGGAGGGCCGGGGCAAGCCAAAGCGGATCTTCTGCACTTACACGGCGATGCTGGCCATTCGCCGCGAGCTGTCCAAAATCACCACCGTGGAGGTTGTCTCGTGAATCCGGCAGAAGCAGCGGCGGCTGCCGCCCAGTCCAAAGGCACCCTCCGGGTAGTCCAGTTGTACCCCCGCGACATGAACATCTACGGTGACTGGGGGAATGCCCTGGTCCTGCAGCGGCGCATCGCCTGGCACGGGTACACCCCCGAACTGCTTGAGTACAACGTGGGCGACCCCTTCCCTGACGCCGTGGACATCATCGTGGGAGGCGGGGGCCAGGACAGCGGCCAACTGGTGATCCAGGACGACCTGCAGGCACGGGCCGGAGAACTCAAGGAGTTGGCCGAGGACGGTGCGCCCATGCTGCTCATTTGCGGCCTGTACCAGCTCTTCGGCCGCTTCTTCAAGACCCGCACTGGCGCTGTTATCCCGGGTATCGGCGTCCTGGACGTGGAAACCCACGGCACCGACGAGCGCCTGATCGGCAACGTCAAGATTTCCACTCCAGAGTTCGGTGAGGTTTTGGGCTACGAGAACCACAGCGGACAGACGACGCTGGGCGCCGGTGTCAGGCCGCTAGGCACCGTCCCCAAGGGTATGGGGAACAACAGCAACGATGGCCATGAGGGCGCCCGCTACCGCAACATCGTGGCCAGCTACCTGCACGGCTCGCTGTTGCCCAAGAACCCGGCGATCGCGGACTTCCTCATCCGGACGGCTGCGGAGCGCAAATTCGGCAGCTTCTCCCCCGGCAACCCGGACGACACCTACGCCGTCCTCGCCCGGGAGCACGCTGCCCGCCGCCCCCGCTGAGCTGCGGTATCCGTACTCAACGCCACTGAAAGTACTCGCGGTGGATGTTTGCCCGGCGGACGCCTGCCGCCTGGAAGGCTTTCCGGAACTGCCGCAGCATGACGTCCGGGCCGCCCATGAAGACCGACAGCCGCCGTGGTTCGGTGCCCACTGAGGCCAGGACCGCTTCCGGGGTCAGCCGTCCGTCCGCGGCGGTGTCCACCAGGTGTACGGTAAGCCGGGGATGCTTCCTGGCGACGGCGGCAATCTCGTCGGCGAATGGGGAACGTCCCGCCGAGGTGACGAAGAAGTGGACCTCTTGCTGCAGTTGCCCGTCAGGCTCCGCGTCGAGGGACCGCAGCCAACTGAGGAACGGCGTGATCCCCACTCCTCCCGCGATCCAGACTTGGTGGGCAGTGCCACGGTGCCGGTCAAACCGACCATAGGGACCGCCCACGACCGCCGGCATGCCCGGCTGGACCACGTCGGGAAGCCTGGTCGTGTGGTCGCCCAGGGCCTTCACCGTAATGCTGATTCCACCCTCCGGGGCGGGTCCGGAGATGGAGAAAGGATGGCGCTGCCAGCCCTCGGCCGTTTCGAGGTAAACCATGGCGAACTGGCCCGGCTTGAAGGCCAACGGCCGGCCCAGGGGTCGCAGCGCCACCTCCACCAGGTCCGCAGCAACAGGCCGGACCCCGGCCACCTGGTAGTCGTGGTGCGGAAGGAAGCGCCGTGCCAGCAGTTCGCGGTAGGCATAGAAGGCCAGGCCCGTTCCGCCGATGGCCACGTAGCTCCACCGCAGTCCGGGTACAGCACCGAATGCGCTGGCATCGAGCAGGCCGTGCAGGAATCCGGCCGCAAGGAACAGGCCGGTCAGGCGGTGGAAGCCCCGCCACCGCTCGTAGCCGCCCAGTAGGCGGGCGGCCAGCTGGACCGGCTTGGACTGAAGCGCGGTGACCACCAGCCGCCGCACGGGTGCCGGAAGCATGGTCCGCCAGCGTGGCAGGATGGCCCACACCACCAGCGCCGCGAGGCCGCAGATAGCCACCACGGCCAAGGTTTTTCCCAGGCTGGTGGCTTCCGGGTTGGACGCAAGTTCGATGTGCGGCAACAGCAGGATGGTTGCCGTAATCGCCGCCCTGCGGTGCCAGATGGCGGCGTGGTCGATGCCGCCGAAAACAGGCTCGACAAGGGGAAGGGTACTGACCAGGACCAGCGCGATCGAATACAGCAGCACGGATTCGCCGCCGAAGAGCTGCCCGACGTAACCGGCAACGGGCTCATTTCCCGGACGAGCCAGGTACCAGAAGATGCCGTACGCCATCACGAGCACCATCACCACGCCCGGACCCAGCCACCGGAACGGTACACCCAGGAAGGTGGTCCCGGGCCTTGTGCCACTTTTGGTCATGGACCCTGGTCTCCTTCGTCGTTACCCGAACTGGGACTTTGCCCTGCTGGGCGCGCTGGTTGCAGTCCTGGCTGGACTCCATAGCGGCAATTGTAGGGATCCCGGCTGGGAGGACGACGCCATGGGCAGGTAATTGAGAAGCGTGCCCCGCTGTGAAAGGTTTACCCCATGACGAACCCCCTCCTCACTGCCAGTCCCCTGCCCTACGGCATTCCACCTTTCGCGGCGCTCGCGCCGGAGCAATACGGTGAGGCCATCGAAGCAGGCCTGGCTGCGCACCTGGACGAAATCGAGGCCATCGCCGACAACGACGAACCGGCCACGTTTGAGAACACGGCCCTTGCCATGGAACGCTCCGGACAACTCCTGAACCGGTCGGCCGCGGCGTTTTTCACCCTGGTTTCGGCGGACGCGTCTGAGCAGATCAGGGAACTCGAAACGGTGCTGTCACCGCGGTTCTCTGCCCACCAGGACGAGGTCTACCTCAACAGGAGGCTGTTCGAGCGCTTTGCGGCCATTGATACGGCCGGTCGTGATCCGGAATCCGTCCGGCTGGTAGAGGAGTACTTGAGGGAGTTCCGCCAGTCGGGCATCCAGCTGGACGGCCCAGGCCAGGAACGGCTGCGGGCAATTAACGCCGGGCTGGCCCGGCTGGGCACCGAGTTCGGCCAGCGGGTCAAAGAGGGCATGAAATCGGCTGCCCTGCTGGTGGAGGACGTCCGTGACCTGGCGGGGCTGCCCGCCGATGACGTCGCCAGCGCTGCGGAAGCTGCCCGCGCCGCCGGGCACGAGGGCAAATACCTGCTCACCCTGGTCCAGCCGGGCAACCAGCCTGCCCTGGCCTCGCTCGAGAACCGTGCCGTCCGCCGTCGCCTGTTTGAAGCGTCCGTGGCCAGGGGCAGTGACGGCGGCAGCCTGGATGTGCTGGACCTGGCCCGCGAGCTGGCCGGGCTGCGGGCGGAAAAGGCACAGTTGCTGGGTTTCGCCAACTATGCCGAGCTTGTCGCGGACCGCCAGACCGCGCCTGACTTCGAGGCCGTCCGGACCATGCTCAACCGAATGGCGCCGGCAGCCGTCCGTAACGCGGATGCCGAAGCGGCCGCGTTGGCCGAGGTCGCCGGGCACCCGCTGGAAGCATGGGACTGGGCCTACTATTCCGCAAAGGTGCGGCGGGAGAAGTACGACGTCGACGAACAGGCCCTGCGCCCGTATTTCGAGCTCGACCGGGTCATCACCGACGGCGTGTTCTTTGCCGCAAAATTGCTGTACGGGATCACCTTCCAGGAGCGGGCGGATCTCCAGGCCTACCACCCGGATGTGCGCATCTGGGAGGTCCGGAATGAGGACGGTTCCAGCCTGGGCCTGTTCCTCGGGGACTACTATGCGCGTGAATCGAAGCGGGGCGGGGCGTGGATGAACTCGCTCGTTGAGCAGTCTGCCCTGCTCGGCACGCAGCCCGTGGTGACTAATACGCTCAACATCTCCAAGCCGCCGGTGGGCGAGCCAACGCTTCTCACCCTGGACGAGCTGCGGACCCTGTTCCACGAGTTCGGCCACGCCCTGCACGGCTTGTTCTCCAACGTCACGTATCCCCGCTTCTCAGGCACCTCCGTGCCCAGGGACTTCGTGGAGTACCCGTCGCAGGTCAACGAGATGTGGATCATGTGGCCGCAGGTGCTGTCGAACTACGCCCGCCACCACGTCACCGGGGAGCCGCTTCCGCAGGGGATTGTGGACCGGCTCAACGAATCACGCCTCTGGGGGGAAGGCTTCGCCACCACCGAATACCTGGGCGCGGCCCTGCTGGACCTCGCCTGGCACACGCTGGAGCCGGGTGAGGTGCCGGAGGATGCCTTGGAGTTTGAGGCCAAGGCCCTCGCTGCGGCGGGAATTGCCCACCCGCTGATTCCACCCCGCTACCGGACCGGCTACTTCCAGCACATCTTCGCCGGCGCCGGCTACGCGGCAGGCTACTACTCCTATATCTGGAGCGAAGTGCTGGATGCCGAGACGGTGGACTGGTTCACCGAGAACGGCGGCCTCACCAGGAGCAACGGCGAACGCTTCCGCCAGGAGCTCCTGAGCCGCGGCAACAGCCGCGACCCGCTGGACTCCTTCCGCACGCTGAGAGGCCGCGAAGCAAGGCTCGAGCCCCTGCTAAAGCGCCGCGGCCTCGACTAACCCCATCGATTGCTGAGCAAGTGTCGTTCTGAGCCCCGAAAACGACAAGTACGTGGGCCCACGTCGGCAGGGTTCCCCGGCCGAGCTTGCAAGGTTAGGGGGCCGGCGGGGAGCAATCGACGGTTCCAGAAGAGACCTGAAAAACGGACGACGCCGGTCCCCCACCAGAAGAAGGTGAGGAACCGGCGTCGTCAGTCACCGCGGTTGGCGACACGAAGCGCCGGACGGTGCGGTCCGGCAGCGTGCGTAAAGGGGCCCCGCGCCCCAGCCAGCCGCGAAAGCTGCCAAAGGAGCGCGGGGATAGCACGCAGAGGATCGCGCCGTCCGGCGCCGACAAGGCGCCAAAACGAGTAGTGAGTTACCAGCCGCGCTCAGCGAGACGGTGCGGTTGGGGGATCTCGTCGACGTTGATGCCTACCATGGCTTCGCCCAGCCCGCGGGAGGCCTTGGCGATGACGTCGGGGTCGTCGAAGAAGGTGGTGGCCTTCACGACGGCGGCGGCGCGCTGGGCGGGGTTGCCGGACTTGAAGATGCCGGAGCCGACGAAGACGCCGTCGGCGCCGAGCTGCATCATCATGGCAGCGTCAGCGGGGGTGGCAATGCCGCCTGCGGTGAACAGCACCACGGGGAGCTTGCCGGCAGCAGCGACTTCCTTGACCAGTTCGTAGGGGGCCTGAAGTTCCTTGGCCGCGACGTACAGTTCGTCCTCGGGCAGGGAGGACAGCCTGGCGATCTCGGAGCGGATCTTGCGCATGTGGCCGGTGGCGTTGGAGACGTCGCCGGTGCCGGCCTCGCCCTTGGACCGGATCATGGCCGCACCTTCGTTGATGCGGCGCAGGGCCTCACCGAGGTTGGTGGCGCCGCAGACGAAGGGAACCTTGAAGTTCCACTTGTCGATGTGGTTGACGTAGTCGGCGGGGGTCAGGACCTCGGACTCGTCGATGTAGTCCACGCCGAGGGACTGCAGGACCTGGGCCTCCACAAAGTGGCCGATGCGGGCCTTTGCCATGACCGGGATGGACACGGCGTCAATGATCTGGTCGATCATGTCGGGATCGGACATGCGGGACACGCCGCCCTGGGCGCGGATATCGGCGGGAACGCGCTCGAGCGCCATGACCGCCACGGCACCGGCGTCTTCGGCGATGCGGGCCTGCTCGACGTTGACGACGTCCATGATGACGCCGCCCTTGAGCATCTCGGCCATGCCACGCTTCACGCGGCTGCTGCCCGTGACGCTGCTCGCGGACGAACCGGCCTCGTTGCTTACATCAGGTGTAGACACAAAAACCCCTATGGGTAGACAGATGATCTTCGCCGGGCATGCGGCGGCAGCTGCCGGAGGTGCACGCACGGGTTGCCGGGTCCCTTGACCGGGCACTTATATACTAGTCCCCCGCCGCGGGACCGGCTTAATCATGCTTAATCAGCGGAGGTTGGCGCTGCCAAGGCCTGCCGGTGCACCGAGAGTACACGCTGCACCACGGTAATGAGGCTGGCCAGCGCCAGGAGCACCAGCGTGACCAGGAGCACCACTGGCGGGAGTCCAAGGCCGGTCAGGCCGGTGACAACCAGCACGGATACCAGGCGCTCTGCACGCTCCGCGATTCCCACGTTGGCGGTGAATCCCAGGGACTCGGCCTTGGCCCTGGCGTAGGAAACCACCATGCCCAGGACAAGGCACAGCAGGGCGGCGACGGCGATGGGCGGGTTGTTGCCGCCGGTGAAGAACCAGACGGAAACACCGGCGAAGAGGGCGCCGTCGGCGATCCGGTCCAAGGTGGAATCGAGGAAGTTCCCCCAGCGGCTCTTGACCTCCTGCATTCTGGCCATGATGCCGTCCAGGACATCTGAGAAGATGAACGCCGTGATGAAGAGGGTCCCCCAGAAGAGCTGGCCCAACGGGTAGAACACGAGGGCACCCGCCGCAACCCCTGCTGTGCCAAGGATGGTGACCGCATCCGGGGAAACACCCATCTTCAGAAGCCAGCGGGCCAGTGGGGTAAACAGGGCGGTGAAGAAACCGCGGGCATGCTTATTCAGCATCCGACTCCCCGGGCCAGGCGTCGGCCACCAACTGCCGGACCTCGTCAAGGGTCTGCGTGATGGCCTTGGTCTGGGCGATGATGGGGAAGAAATTGCCGTCCCCGCCCCACCGCGGAACGATGTGCTGGTGCAGGTGCGCCGAGATCCCGGCACCGCCCACAACTCCCTGGTTCATGCCCAGGTTGAAGCCACCGGGATTGGAGACCTTGCGCAGGACCCGCATGGCCGTCTGCGTCAGGTCGGCGAATTCTGCTGTTTCGTCAACCGTAAGGTCCGTGTAGTCCGGGATGTGCCGGTACGGGCAGACCAGCAGGTGGCCTGGGTTGTAGGGGAAGAGGTTGAGCACCACGTAGCAGGTGCGGCCGCGGTGGACGATGAGGGCCTCTTCGTCGGTGCGGCCGGGGCCCACGCAGAACGGGCAGTCGTTCTCGTTCTTGAACTGGTGCTGTCCGCCCTTGATGTAGGCCATGCGGTGCGGAGTCCACAGGCGCTGGAAGGCGTCCGGGACACCGGCGAGGGCAAAATCGTCGGTAACGCCGGCATCGCCTGGATAACCTGCGCCTGTGTTCTCCTGCACTGTGTTGCTTCCGTTCGGCTAGCTGGTCCGGTTGCGGACGGCGTCGGTGATCCGTTTGACGGCTTCCTCCACCGGCACCCCGTTGTCCTGGCTTCCGTCACGGAAGCGGAACGACACCGCGCCTGCTTCCGCGTCGTCGCCGCCGGCAATGAGCACGAACGGGATCTTGTCCTTGCTGGCGGTACGGATCTTCTTGGGGAACCGGTCGGAGGACGTGTCCACCTCGGCACGGATACCCGCTGCCTTAAGCTGATCGACGACGTCGAACATGTACTCGTTGAACGCTTCGGCGACCGGAATGCCCACCACCTGGACCGGCGCCAGCCATGCGGGGAACGCACCGGCGTAGTGCTCGGTGAGGACGCCCATGAAGCGCTCCACGGAGCCGAACAGCGCGCGGTGGATCATCACGGGGCGCTGGCGGCTGCCGTCGGCGGCCTGGAATTCCAGCTCGAAGCGTTCCGGCAGGTTGAAGTCCAGCTGGATGGTGGACATCTGCCAGGTGCGGCCCAGCGCGTCCTTGGCCTGCACGGAAATCTTGGGACCGTAGAACGCAGCTCCACCCGGGTCCGGCACAAGCTCCAGTCCGGACTCCTGGGCCACCTCGGAAAGGGTCCTGGTGGCTTCTTCCCAGGTGGCGTCGTCCCCGACGTACTTTTCCGGGTCCTTGGTGGACAGTTCCAGGTAGAAGTCGTTCAGGCCGTAGTCCTTGAGCAGGTCCAGGACGAAGTTGAGGGTCTTGGTAAGTTCGTCCTTCATCTGCTCGCGGGTGCAGTAGATGTGGGCGTCGTCCTGTGTCATGCCCCGGACGCGGGTGAGGCCGTGCACCACACCGGACTTCTCGTACCGGTAGACCGAACCGAATTCGAACAGCCGCAGTGGCAGTTCACGGTAGGAGCGGCCGCGGGAGCGGAAGATGAGGTTGTGCATGGGGCAGTTCATCGGCTTCAGGTAGTAATCCTGGCCGGGCTTGCGGACGGTGCCGTCCTCGTTGAGTTCGGCGTCCACGTGCATGGCGGGGAACATGCCGTCCTTGTACCAGTCCAGGTGGCCTGAGACTTCGTACAGGTGCCCCTTGGTGATGTGCGGGGTGTAGACGAACTCGTAGCCGGCCTCGACGTGGCGCTGGCGGGAGTAGTCCTCCATCTCCTTGCGGATGATGCCGCCCTTGGGATGGAAGACGGGCAGGCCGGAGCCCAGTTCGTCAGGGAAGGAAAACAGGTCCAGTTCGGAGCCCAGCTTGCGGTGGTCGCGGCGTTCGGCCTCGGCGATGCGTTCCTGGTAGGCCTTCAGCGCTTCCTTTGTGGGCCAGGCGGTGCCGTAGATGCGCTGCAGCTGCTGGTTCTTCTGGTTGCCCAGCCAGTAGGCCGACGACGAGCGGGTCAGGGCGAAGGCGTTGGAGATGAGCTTGGTATTGGGCAGATGCGGGCCGCGGCAGAGGTCGCACCAGACGGTGGTGCCTTCCTTGCGTTCTACGTTGTCGTAGATGGTGATGTCGCCGGCACCGACCTCGACGTTTACGCCTTCCCCGGCCTCGGCGGCGTCGTTCTTCCTGCCCAGCAGTTCGAGCTTGTAGGGCTCGTTTTTCATCGCTTCGCGTGCCTGGTCCTCGGTGACGACGCGGCGGACAAACTTCTGGTTCTGGTTGATGATCTTCTGCATCATCTTTTCGAGGGTTTTGAGGTCCTCGGGGGTGAACGGCTCGGCAACGTCGAAGTCGAAGTAGAAGCCGTCGGTGATGTAGGGGCCGATGCCGAGCTTGGCGTCGGGACGCAGCTGCTGCACGGCCTGGGCCATGACGTGGGCCGTGGAGTGGCGCAGGACGTTCATGCCGTCGGGGGAATCAATGGTGACACCCTCCACCTCGGCGCCTTCGGGAAGTTCCTGGTCCAGGTCCTTCAGTTCGCCGTTAACGCGGGCAACGACAACGTCACGGCGCTCAAAGAAGAGTTCCGCACCGGTTGTCCCGGTAGTCACCTTGGTCTCTTCGCCATCGACGAGAAGGGTGATCTGCTGGGCATCTGACACGGGTGTCTCCTATTCAAAGTTGAGGCTTCATAGCTTGTGGCATACGGGGACCACAGCCAGCCACCGTCAATGCTATCGGTTCCGGTCAGGGCCGACCAACGCGGCGCACGGCAGGTGCAGCGGACAAAAACTGCAGGCTCACCCGTTGAAACCGGTGATCGCCAGTGTCCTGATGATGCCATCCAGGGGATGGGGCACGTCCCCGCCGCCCGCCGTCGTGTTTTCCGGGAAGGGCAAGGTGTCCGTCCGGCTCAGGTCCCACGCCATGCTCGCGCTGATGCTGATGCCCCGGGGTCCGGTCCTGCGGGTGGTGCCGCGGATCAGCAGCAGGCGGGTGCCGAACAGGAGCGGGCCGGCGCTTTCCTGGGCTTCGTGGAAGAAGACAGAATCCACGCAGCCGGTGCCGTCGTCAATGCTGATGAACACCACCCTCCTGCCGCCGCGCATGGGTGGCGTTTGGGTGGCCACGCGCACTCCTGCCACCAGCACTTCAGTGCCGTTGCGCAGGCTGAGGAGCTTATCCGCTGTGGTGACGCCCAGCTTTTTCAGCAGCGGCCGGTGGCTGTCCATCAGGTGGGTGCTGACATCGACGGCCATAAGGTCCAGTTCTGCCCTGACGTTTTCCACCAGGGTGGGGGCGGGAAGCCCCGGCTTGATGTTCCGCAGTTCGATGTCGCCCAGGGGAAGTGCCAGCTGCCCTTCCAGCACCTCCAGGCCTTTGCGCGTTCCGTTGGCGGTTTGGAGCTGCTGCAGATGGTGCACCAGGTCCGCGCGGTTGGCCGGGCCACCTGCTTCCCGATGCAGGGAATCGAAGGCACCCAGCTGGGCCAGGCGCCGGATGCTGGGCTTGCTGAGCCGCGAGCGCGCCCGGAGGTCGGCCAGCGAGTCATAGGGCTGTCCGGCGACGATCCGTTTCAATTCGGCCGCAGACAGTCCGTAGATCCCGTTCAGGCTGAGCCGGATTCCCAGCTTTCCGGTGTCCTTGCCGGATTCGATCCGCTCCACCCTGTATTCGGCTTTGCTCCTGTTGATGTCCAGGGGAAGGATGGGGATGCCCAGCCGCCGGGCTTCGGAAACCAAAAGCCGTTTGGGATACATTCCGGGATCGTGCTCCCACAGGCCCGCCAGGAAGGCTTCGGGATGGTGTGCCTTCAGCCAGGCGGACTGGTAGGTGGGAACGGCGAAAGCAGCGCCATGGGCTTTGCAGAAGCCGAAACTGGCAAAGGACTTTAACGTCCCCCATACCTTTTCCACTACCTTGGGGGTATATCCCCTGGCCTTGGCGTGGCGCCGGAAGTATTCCTCTACCTGCGCTTCCCCGACCTCGTTGCTCAACGCCCTGCGGAACTCGTCGGCCTTGGCAAGCCCGCAACCGGTCATGATGTTGAGGGTTTTCAGGATCTGTTCGTGGAAGACCGTGACCCCGTGGGTTTCCTGCAGCACGGGTTTGAGGTCCGGGTGCGGATACACCTCAGGGGCAAAACCGTGGCGGTGTTCCAGGAAGGGCCGCACCATATCTGATTTCATCGGTCCTGGGCGGAACAGGGAGATATCAATGATGAGGTCGTTGAATTCACGGGGCGCCATCTTGCCGATCAGTTCCCGCTGCCCGGGGGATTCAATCTGGAAGCAGCCCAGGGTGTGCGTGCTCCTGATCAGTTCGTAGGTTGGTTCATCGTCCAGGGGGACGGCGTTCAGGTCGATTCGGCCATCTCCGGCAATGTAGTCCGGCCCGGTGCCGTCAGGTCCCAGTGGGTGCCGGCCCGCTGCCACCACTTCCTTCTTGGTGGGGTGGATGCGAATGATCTCCCTGACAGCGAAAGCCATGGCGCTTTGCATGCGGACACCCAGGACATCGAGTTTGAGCATGCCCATGGGGTCCATGTCGTGTTTGTCGAATTGGCTCATGGGCAGGCCAAGCCCGCTTGGCTGGACCGGGGTGCGGTCCAGGAGCGTTGCATCGCCCAGGATCACGCCGCACGGGTGCATTGAGATGTGGCGGGGAAGCCGGTCCAGGCGTTCGGTCAGGTCCACCAGCAGGTCAAGCTGCTGGTTGCCATCGGCATCGCGCTGTTCAACCCTGCCGGCAAACTCCCGCAGCTCGGGCTTCTCCTGCAGCGCCTCACGGAACTTGCGCGCCGAGAACCGCCACAGCTGCTTGGCGATCTCCCCCACCTCGCCGTCGTCCATCCCCAGCGCCAGCCCGGCGTCGCGCACTGCCCCCCGTGCCCGGTACCCGTTCTGCATACTCATGAGGGTGACCCGCTCGGACCCGAACCGTTCGAAGATCCGCCGGTAGACGTTGTGCCGTTCTGCGCTTTCGACGTCGATGTCGATGTCCGGAAGGGTGGCGCGGTCGTTGGAAAGGAACCGTTCGAAAATGAGGTCGTGCTGGAGGGGATTCACATGGCTGACGTCAATCAGGTAGTTGACCAGGCTGGAGGCTCCCGACCCCCTGGCGGCCGCCCTGACCCCCATGTCCTGGATCATCCGCGACACCTCCGCCACTGTCAGGAAGTAGGAGGAGAAACCGAGGTTGCTGATGATCCTGAGTTCATGGTCTAGCCGAAGCAGCATGTCCTTCTCAGCCTTGCCGCTGACACCGGGGAACCGCCTCCCGATTCCTGCATGGCAGCGCTGGAGAAGTTCGGCGTGCGGATCCTGGTTGATGCCAATGACTGATGCTTCCGGGACCACCGGCTGCTTCCACCCCATATCGGCGGTGGGGTCAATCCTGCAGAGGTCGGCGAGCGCCTCGGTCTGGGCCATCAGCTGTTTGAGGTCCGCGGCGCCATAACCGGCAGCGGAAATGATCTCCTTTCCCAGGGCTAGCATCTGCTCCCCGGATTTCAGCCACCCCTGTCCGGTTGGCTGCAGGAGCGGCTCCCCTGCCAGTTCCGGCAGGGACTTCAGGGTCCTGGCTGAGTCCAGGACGTCGGCAGTGGGGGCTCCATCGGCGGCGCAGTAGCGGACGGAATTGGTGAGGATGGCGGGTACATGGTGTTCCTCGGCAAGCCTGAGCATGCGGACAGCATGGGCCGTGCTGAACGGGGTACCCGGGGCGCTGAGCTGGGAGACGATTTCCGCTACGACCGTTCCCGCGGGCATGGCATCGATCCATTGCTTGAACAAGGTCCGGGGGCGCAGGTAGCGACGCCCGCCCATGGACCTTCCGACGTCGGAGTCGGGGCCGAGCAGGACGGTCAGCACGGGTTTGAGGGTTTGGGGGTCCAAGGTGCGGGAGGCGAGTTCGGCGCGGGTGACTGCCGCGGGCACTGCTCCCCCGGCTTTCCCGGAAGTCCTGGCGTGGGCGTCGGAGACCAGCCGGCAGAGCGCACGGTATCCGGCTCCGTTGTTGTTGCCCCTGGCCAGCACCACCACCCTGCCGGATACCTGCGTGCGGTGATCGCCGTCGTCGTCAAAGACTGCCAAATCCACTCCGACGATGGGATCGATGCCGGCTGCCATGCAGGCCTTGAGGTGCTTGATGGTGCCGTACAGGCCGTCCCTGTCGGTGCAGGCCAGGGCAGTGGCCCCGTCAGCGGCGGCTGCCACGGCCAGTTCCTCCGGCCAGGAGACGCCGTAGTGGGCGCTGAATGCTGTGGACACGTGAAGGTGGGTGAAGCTCATGCTGTTCTGTTTCAAGCAGTTCTGGGGCGCAGTGCGTCATGGATCCGCAGCAGCCGCCACCGGCCGCTGCGGATGTGGCGGGACAGGTCAAGGGTGAGGGGTTCTGTGCCGTCAGATTCTCCGGATTCCCCGGAACAGGATGGCTTCCGGACGGGCAGCACCTGGATGCGCCAGATTTCATGGTCCACCACGCCCTGCCCGCTTCCCAAGGGAGCCCTGGCGTCCTCCGCCCACCATTGACGGCGTTCAAACCACCGGACAGGTTCGGCACAGACTGCGTAAGACTTTCCTGCCCAGGTGAGGGATTCCGGTTGGCCTGCAGCGGAGCACACCACGTCAACGGACTCGCTGAACATGCCCATGGCGCCTCCCCGGACGGTAAAACTGGAATCGTTATTCGAACATGTATTCGAATAATGCCAGTCTACGCCGCGTCGGGAGCAAAACATAGGCGGGGGTGGACGGAGCGTGCGGCAGGGAGCAGGATGTTGGCATGAGTACCGATGACGCACTCCTCAAGCAGGCAAGCATCAAGGCCCAGGATTCCACGATCCTTGCCACGTTCGATATCGACGGCGCCATTCCGGAATCCGGCGCCTACGTGGTGGGGTTGATGGGGGCCTCGCCGGACTATTCATTCCAGCGGCGGCTGTGCATTGAGTTCATGAACGGGAAGGCAATCGCCTGCTACTCGTTCAACCGGGACCAGGGCGTCGAGGAGGATTACGACCTGTCCGGGGTGTCCCACTCGGATAACACCATTACCGGGAGCTTTCCCCTGTCAGCCCTCAACGGGCTGGGACAGGGGCACGTCATTTCCGCCTTCAGCGAGGCGGACGGACGGGAGTTCCAGCACGGCGTTCCGGTGGAGGAGGCCCTGTAGGCCACCTCCACCAACACTTTAAAGTCAGCTGTTTTCTTTGTGGATCCGCAGTTCAAGTTCGATGAACGCGGAGATCATGGCCCGGTACGTTGACTCCACAATGTCAGGGTCAATGTCCTTTTTCTCAGCCGCTGAGCGCACGTGCTCGATAATGCGCTCCACCCGGCCCGGGGCGCGCACCTCGGCGTCATCACCCTTGAGGGTTCCGGCGATCCTGATCAGCCGTTCACGGCGGGCGATGAGGGTGACAATCTGCTCATCCACCTCGTCAACGGCAATCCGGACCGCCGCGAGCTGTTCCTTGTCGGCCCGGGCATCCCTATCGTTTCCTTGAATTGTCGCCATCGTCTGACAGTATCGAAGCATGGAGCCCAGAGTCGACTTTATCTCCCTCGGTGTCCGCAACGTTGCGGATTCACGCGCCTTCTATATTGACGGCCTTGGCTGGCCGGTCCACCGGGAGGTTGCAGGGGAGGTGCTGTTCATCCAGGTGAACCACGGCCTGGTGCTCTCCCTGTGGGACGCACGCCAGATGCAGGCCGAAGCCGGCACCAATCCGCCGACTGGCATCCCCTGCATCACCCTCAGCCACAACGTGGAAAGCCCGGCGGATGTGGACAGGGTCCTGGAGGAGGCGGCGGGGGCGGGCGCTGCCATCATCGCCGAGCCGGTCACCCAGCCCTGGGGCGGCTACACGGGCTACTTCGCCGACCCCGACGGCTTCCGCTGGGAAGTGGCCTACAACCCCACCTGGGCAGTGGACGACGCCGGCACCGTCACGGTGTGAAGGCCGGGCACCTTCAGAGGGGCTGCTGGAACAGTGCCTCCGCCGGGCGGATCAGTTCCGGGCCGTTGTTCCGGACATTGCCCACGTCCTTGCCCACCGAATCCACCTGCCAGTCAGCGGCGGCATCCTTGACCCGTGACCGCACCAGGTCCACCAGCCCGGCTGCGTCATCGGCCCGGGGGTCCAGCCAGGCTTCCATCGTGGCCTTGTCCATGGGCAGGGGCACCCTGTCGTGCAGTTCCGCCAGCTTCCCAAAGATGGTGGATTCCGTCCCCGGCGGAGGCGTGTCAGCGGTGAGGATGGACGTGGACAGCAGCCACCGCCCCGGCTGCCCTACAGGCACGGACAGGTCCTTCCACCATTCGTAGAGGCCGGCGAAAACCAGCCCATTGCCCTGGACCGGGTGCACGTAATACGGCTGCTTGGACTTCCCGGGGCCCTGCTTCCATTCGTAGTAGCCGTCCGCCGGGACTGCGCAGCGCCGTGACTTTACGGCTTTCCGGAATGCCGGTTTCTCCAGCACCGATTCGCTGCGGGCATTGATCATGCTGGACCCGATTTTCAGGTCCTTCGCCCAGGACGGGACCAGGCCCCAGCGTGCCACGTGCAGCTGGCGCACCTGCCTGGGCCCGGCGTTGTCCTCCTTCAGGCGCTCCAGCACGATGGGGACGGCGTCGGTGGGAGCTACATTCCACGACGGCGGAACGCTCACCTCGTCCTCCAGCTCGGCGTCGAACTCAGCCAGGAGGTCCCCCACGGCACGGGCCATTACGTAGCGTCCACACATGGCACCACCTTGCCACCGCCCGCCACAAACTGTCATCCAGCCCCGCCCACGCAATGCCGTACCGGGGAATACCGGCCGCCGCGCTACGGTTGAATGTAAGGAAACCTTCCAAGCGACGTATAGGAGCTCCCTGTGGACTTCACTCCCGAATCCGGCACCATCACCATGTTTTCCACCACCTGGTGCGGCTACTGCAACCGGCTGAAGAAGCAGCTCGATGCGCAGGGCATCGGCTACAACGAAATCAACATCGAAGAGGTGGAGGGTACCGCCGAGCTCGTGGAGCAGCTGAACGGCGGCAACCGGACCGTTCCCACCGTCCTCTTCCCGGACGGCACCGCAGCCACCAACCCGTCGGCTGCCGAGGTCAAGAGCCGCCTGGCCGCCTGATCCGGCCACCATCCCATGCGGCGCCGGCCGCACCACTGTTTGCGGGTCATGCCCCCAGGCTGCTGAATGAAGCAGATTCCAGGACGGCATGGCCCGCATACGTTTCCAGCAGGGCCTGCTCAACGGCTGCCACGTCCAGGCCGGGGACCAGGTCATTGGCTGCACCGGCGGTGGCAGGGTCCCAGTCCAGGCCCAGCGCCGCGTAGCTGTCCGTGAGGACCTTACGGATAGGGGCTGAGTCCTCCACCACAATCACGGAGCTGAACAGCCACCCGCCGGAGACCACCCGCTGGGCAGTCCCCACCAGCTTCAGCCGCCGCGAGCTGTCCTGCGGGTCGGTGCCGTGCACGCTGAACTCACCGGGGCAGTACTCCCCCGGGATCTCGCCCACAGCCGCCTGCACCCCCACGCTGCGCAAGGCCGTCGCAAAGAGTTCGCCGAAGTAGCCGAACCGTGCCTTGGAGCCCGCGACGGCATCCGCATCCGGTTCGATATGGTCCACCACCAGCGTGCCCTGGTGGTATGCGGCAGCGCGTCCGCCTGCCCTGCGGACCAGGGGCTCAAAGCCGTTCTCCCGGCAGGCGCGGGCGGCCGCGTCGAAACCCGGCAGCCGGGTGTCCCGCTGCCCGAACGCCACAGTGGGAGCTGGTCGGTACAGCCGCAGGGTGGGCCCTATCCCGCCACTCCTGGCCCTGGCCAACAGTTCCAGGCCAAATTCGAGGTCGCGGCCCGCGCCGAGGGACACGTCCTGCCGCACCACGGTGAGCGGGCGGAGTCCGGTAGCGGTATGGTGCATGGCGAAGCTCCCTGGGCTTTGGCGTCGACGGGTATTGGTGGCGACAGGTTCATTGGCAGCGGCCGGACGGGCCATCCCTAGGGTACGCCCGACGGCGGCACGCGACTTAACGCCCCCGGCGCCCCACCCACAGTGCGTGCAGCAGTGGAACTGCCGATGCTGCCATCAGCACGTTGCCCAGTACCAGGTCGTCGGCGCGGGCGATGGCGCCGGCGATCAGCACGGCGCCGAAGACCACGGCGGAGGCCGAGCGGCGCACGGCCCTTTCCAGCCGGGCCCCCTGCCGCTCCAGCCGGGGAACGGCCACCTCCAGTGATCCCTCTTCGAGCCGGCCGGCCAACGCGTCAAGCCGGCCTGGCAGGCGGAAGGCCACGGCGGCGGCATCGATGGCCTGCCGGGCCACATCCTGCACCACGTTGCCGCGCTCGTCCCGCAGCAGCTGTGCTGCGTAGGGTTCCACCGAGTCCCACAGGTTGAACCGCTCGTCGAGGGCACTGCACACCCCCGACGTCAGGGACATGGCACGGATGATCAGCAGGAAGTTCTCCGGCAGCTGGAACGGCAGCGAGCGGACCACGTCACCGAACTCCACGGCGAAGTCCCGGAACTCCCGCGGGTCCACCTCACGCAGTTCGGCAAACCCCATGCCGCCGAAACGGGCAAAGAGCTGCGTCATGGCCCGTTCCAGGCCCACGCTGTCCGCTGACGGCATCAGGACGCCCACGTCGTTGATGGCCGCCACAAGTCCTTTGCCGTCGCGCGCGGCCGCCGCGATGAGCAGCTTCCGCAGCCCGCTGCGGGTTGAGGCTGTTACTTCCCCCATCATGCCGAAGTCGATGAAGGTCAGCTTCCAGGGATGCTCCCCGGTGCCTGGCGGGACCGGGGTGACGAAGATGTTTCCCGGGTGCGGGTCGGCGTGGAAGAAGCCGTTGGTGAAGAGCTGGTCGAACATGATGGAGGCGAACACCGGCGCAACCTCGGCGGGGTCGATGCCGGCGGCGCGGAGCGCCCGGACGTCGGTGATCTTGATGGCCGTGACGTCCTCGAGGGTCAGCACGCGGCGGGTGGTCCGCTCCCACACCACGCCAGGAACCTCCACGCGGTCATCGCCGGCGAAATCGGCGGCGAAACGCTCTGCATTCACGGCCTCGTGCAGGTAGTCGATTTCCAGGAGGCTGGTCTGGGCGAATTCCTCCACCAGGGCCGGCATGTCGGCCCTGCGGGATACGAGCCGGATGTGGCTGAGCCAGCCGGCCACCTTGCGGAGGGCGGCGAGGTCGACGTCCACGATGGCTCCGATACCCGGGCGCTGCACTTTCAAAACCACGGCGTCGAGCCCGGTGTCCCCCGCGTCAACGTCATTGAGGCGGGCCCGGTGGGCCTGGCCCAGGGATGCAGCGGCGATGGGCGTTTGGTCCACGGACGCGAAAACACCTGCCAGCGGTGTCCCCAGTTCCTGTGCCGCCAGGGCAGAGATGGCCGGGAACGCGACCGGCGGCACTTCGTCCTGCAGCCCCTCCAACTCCTTGGTGATCTCCGGTGGAAGGACATCGAGCCGGGAGGACAGGAACTGGCCCACCTTGATCATTAGTCCCCCAAGTTCCACGGCCAGGTCGTGGAACCGCTGCGCGAAGCGTCGCATCCGCCTGGAGCGGGTGCGCGTGGAGATCCGTCCCAGCCCGATCCTCGGCAGGAACAGTTCGAACCACCACGTGGCGGCGAGGTTCCAGGCGGCGAAGCGCAGGATCCGCCGGTAGCGCCCCCGGTGCTCGCGCACGGGCAGCGAGGGGTCTGCGGCTTTGTCCTGGACGGTCGACGCCACCACCCGGGTCAGTCCTGGGCGAGGATGGCGTAGAGCCGGCGCCGGGCCTCGTCCAGCGCTGCTACGGCCTGCTGCACCTGCTCCGGCGATCCGGTCCGGGCCACCTGGGCTGCCGCCTGGGCCAGCTCGATGCCGGCTTTGGGGAGCGAAGCAATTGCGGTTCCGGATTGGGGACCTGCAGGATCCCAGGGCGCAGCACCGTGGCGGGCCGCCACCTCCTCGCGCCCAGCTTCGGTAAGCGAGTAGATCTTCCGGCCGTTGGATTCCTCGGCGCTGATTGTTCCTTCATCGGCCAGCAGCTGCAGGGTGGGATAGACAGAACCTGCGCTGGGCTTCCAGCTGCCGCCGCTGCGCTCCTCGATTTCACGGATGATCTGGTAACCGTGCATGGGCCGCTCCGCGAGCAGGGCCAGGACCGCCGCCCGCACCTCGCCTTTCCCGGCACGGGTTCCCGTCCGCTTTTCGAACCGCGACCTCAGCTCTTCGACGGCCTGCCACATCCCATCGAAATTACCGGGACCGAATCCGCCTGCAGGGTATGACGAACGCATGATGAACTCCTTTGTCAATCGCGAACGATATACAACGATACTCAGCGATACAGGCGGGCACCATAGCTGGGCAGGTCACGTCCTGCGAAGCGTCAGGATCTGTTCCGCGCGGCCGAAGGGACCCTGCCGGTCGTGCAGCACGGTGGATGTGAGGCCGATCCCGTCGCGGCCGAACGACACAGCGTTGTCCAGCCCCAGCCACTCCCCCTCGGGCCTGCGGTACATGTGGATCTGCAGGTCCAGATTGGGAAACGCGTAGCTGTCCTTGCCCGGTGGGACCCGGGCGGCGATGCCGTTAGCGGTGTCCACCATCCCCATCAGCCGTGCGAAATCCCCGCTGTCGGCGCGGTCGGTGAGTGGATGTTCCGTGCGCAGCCACACTTTCCCTGCGCCCGGCCGGTGTCCTTCGGCGACCCGCATTTCCAGGGACCGGATGTAACCGCCGGGCCAGACGGCTGAGCCGTCATAGGGCTTGCATTCGTCAGGGCCGGGTATGGCGGCGTCCTCGACGGCGGCCACCTCACCCGTGTCACTGGTCAGCATCCGCCACCCGGTGGCGCGGATCGCCGTCCTGCCGCCTGCTACCAGCTCGGCCTGCACAAGTTCGATTGTCCTGCCGGGCCGCAGCGTGGTGGTGTCGATCCTGAACTCACCGCCCGGGATCAGGCCAAGGATCTCATAGCTGATTCGCGCCATCCGCATGTCTTCGCGCGGCTCGTGCCGTTCCAGCCGGTCCGCCAGAAGGCCGGACGCCGGTGCCATGTGCTGTTCATGGACATTCCACGCTCCCTGGGCATGGATGGTGGACCGGAACGCTCCCTCCCCCAGGTCCTGGTAGTAAAAGTTGCCCCCGGCAAGTTCGGGCAGGTCTGCAGTCAAGGCTGGCCCCTTACGAAACGTTCAGTGAATTGCCACTAACTCTATCCTTCACGGGAACGGCGCGCCGGGACGGCCGGCGAAATGTTGGAGGGTGGGGGCGGCAATCGGACTAGAGTAAGGAACTGGTCCTGTCAGCAACCCTCAAAAGAGGTGTTTCATGCGCGTCATCAGCTACAACCTCCGCAAGCACAATGCCAGCGGCGAGCTCCTCGCCCTGGCACGGAACCATGACATCGATGCGCTGTGCCTCCAGGAAGTGGATGCCAGCGACCTTCCCGAAACCCTGGGCCCCCTGCACCTTGCCGATGCCACCAAGGGCAACCGGTTGGGCCTGGCCATCTATTACCGCACCAGCCGCTTCACTGCACTGGACACCCAGTCCTTCGCGTTGAAGAAGTCCATGCATGACAGGGTGCTGGCCCCGGCCCATGAGCGGCTGATCGGCACCAGGGTGATGGACAACGAAACCCAGCATGAGCTGGTGATCGGCTCCTTCCATGCAGCCCCGCTCACTGCCTCCAACTCGTTGCGGCGCAAGCAGATCCACGCAGCGCACGCCGAGCTGCTGAGCATGGGCAAGGGCCTGATGACCCTGATGGTGGGTGACTTCAACTACCCGTTCTTCACCAAGAACCTTGACATGCATATGAAGAACTCCGGATACGCCCTGTCCCTCAGCAACAGGCGGACCTACACCAGGTACAAGGTGTTCAAGGGCCACTTCGACTTCGCCACGTCACTGGGCCTGGACATCGCCAGTGTGGAGACGCTGCCGCGCGGCAATTCGGACCACCTGCCCATCCTGGTGACGGCCGAGTACGGCGAAGGCTACTAGCAGCGGCGCAGGCCGGGGTTCAGCAGCGTTCCCCGTTCACCAGGACTCCCCGTTTACCAGGACTCTCCGGAGTCCAGCCGCGCCAGCAGTTCCGGCCAGGCCGCCGCGAAACCCGGATGCAGCTCCAGGGCGTCCACCTCGGCTACCGGGATCCAGAGCAGCGCAATGCTTTCGGGATCGCTGATAACGGGCTCGAAGGACTCCAGCACCCGCACCACCACGGTGGTATAGGACCAGTAGCCGTGGTCCAGGACCGAGGTGAACAGCACTTCCACGCTCTCCGACGGGACGGCCGCCTCCTCGTAGGCCTCGCGGAGCGCGCCGTCCACCGCTTCTTCGCCCTCATGCAGCGCCCCGCCGGGAAGGCCCCAGGTTCCCCCGTTGTGGCTCCAGACGGCGCGGTGCTGCAGGAGCACCCCCTTGGCAGGGTCGTAGGCCAGGACGCCGGCCGCACCGAACCTGCCCCAGTACCGGCCCCGGTCCCCTTCCACCCAGGCGTCACCCGGGTCGCGCGGACCGGAGCGGGGCGGTGGGGTGGATGACGTGCTGGAGTACGGAAAGTGGTCCATTCGTCCAGTCTGACAGGTGGAGCGGCGGGGCGCAGTCCCGCTTGCACCGCCGGTCAGGTGTTGTGTGCGCGGTCGACGGCGAAATCGCCGCCGGGATACATGACCGTTTCGTGCCCGTCGTCAAAGCGGACAACATAGGGCGGGCTTCCGCCTTCGCCGCGGACTTCCAGGATCACCCCGTGCCGGTCCGAGGACCCTACGGTCCTTCCGTGCACGACGATGCGGTCGCCTTGGGCTGCCTCCATGGCAATCACCTCCCAGCCCCAGAGTACGACTGCGGCGGGCGCGGGAACAGAGCTTCATGGCAGGATGCGGATATGCCCTTGAACCTTGTCCTCATCGCCGATACCCACGTGCCAAAACGCGCCAAAGACCTTCCCGCCCAGGTGTGGCGGGCCGTTGAAAATGCCGATGTGGTGCTCCACGCCGGTGACTGGGTGGACGCAGCGCTGCTGGACGAATTCGAGCGCCGAAGCAGGCGTCTGCTGGGCGTGTATGGGAACAATGACGGCGCGGAGCTGCGCCGCCGCCTTCCTGAAACGGCCAGCGCGACCTTGGAGGGCGTCCGGTTTTCGATGGTCCACGAGACAGGGCAGGCGAAGGGCCGCGAACTGCGGTGCGAAGCGTTGTATCCGCAAGCCGATGTCCTGGTGTTCGGGCACAGCCACATTCCCTGGGACACCGCGTCGCCGAACGGGCTGCGGCTGCTGAATCCCGGGTCGCCCACGGACCGCCGCCGGCAGCCCTCCTGCACATTCATGGAAGCGAAGGTCGACGGCGGGCGGTTGGCGGAGGTCAGGCTGGTGGAAGTACGGCGGGACTGACGCGGCCACGCCGAAGGACCGCTTGGCAGGGCGGGGTTTCATTGCCTAGGCTGGGAACCGTAAGCATGCTTAGCTTTTTGGCTTGCTGTGATCCATTAATCGCAGGCTGCTTCAATTTCCGGGGCGACGAACCAGCCCGAGTCCGCACGAACAGGAGGACCACCATGACTGACCAGTACACCTTCCGTAATCCCGTGACTGCCTACGAAAAGATTTCCCCGCCCAAGCAGCACCAGCCCGAGCCGGGCCTCGACGCCGAATTGACGCCCAAGGCTGACCTGGGCGAAGAAACGTACCGCGGAACGGGACGGCTGGAAGGCCGCCGCGCCATCGTGACCGGCGCGGACTCAGGCATCGGCGCCGCAACTGCCATTGCCTTTGCAAGGGAAGGCGCCGACGTCGTCCTTTCCTACCTGCCCCAGGAAGAGGAGGACGCCTCCCGCATCGCCGGGATCATCGAGGCTGCGGGCCGCAAGGCCGTCAAGGTGCCGGGCGACCTCAAGGATTCCGCCACATGCCGGGAAGTCGTTGATACGGCGGTTGCCGTGCTGGGCGGGGTGGACATCCTGGTCAACAACGCCGGGAAGCAGGTGGCCCAGGAGGACCTGCAGGACATCACCGACGAGCAGTTCGACCACACCCTCAAGACCAACGTGTATGCGATGTTCTGGTTGACCAAGGCCGCCGTCCCGCACATGCCGGCCGGCTCAACCATCATCAACACCACCTCCATCCAGGCGTACAACCCGTCCCCCACCCTGGTGGACTACGCCACCACCAAGGCCAGCATCAACAACTTCACCAAGGGACTGGCACAGCAGCTGGCACCCAAGGGAATCCGGGTGAATGCCGTGGCCCCGGGTCCCATCTGGACGCCATTGCAGGTCAGCAGTGGCCAGCCCAAGGAGCAGCTGCCGGAATTCGGCCAGTCGACTCCCCTGGGCCGGGCAGGACAGCCCGCGGAGCTGGCACCCGCCTACGTCTTCCTGGCTTCACCCGAGTCCAGCTACGTGGTAGGGGAAACACTGAACGTCAACGGCGGCAGCCCCACGCCCTAGCCGGTTCCCCGGGCCTGGCTGATCCGCCAACCCGGCGTCAGCCAGCGGCGTGGCCAGCCAGGATCTCATCGGTGGCAGGGTCAGGCTCGCCGTCGAAGAACTGGGCCAGGACAGTCTTGAACACTGTTTCTCCGGGTGCCGCCCGGAGAAACAGTGTCATGGACGACCGCAGCTTCCTGGCATCAATGCCGCCGAAGATGTCCTCCGCGGACTGGTCTGCATGGTTGGCCAGGACCAGGGCGCACTCCAGGAGCCGCGGCCCCAGTACCTCATGATCCAGGTAGGCACGGGCCTCTGCGAGTGAGGAGATGGCGTATTTGCGGGACATTGCGCTCTGCCCCAACCCGGAGATCTGCGGGAAGATGAACCACATCCAGTGGCCGGACTTCCTGCCGACCTGCAGCTCCCCCAGCGCCTGGTCATAGGTGCCGCCGCTGTTTTGCGCGGCAACAAAACGGTCAAGGTCAAAGTGCTCATTCATGCGGATCTCCCGGTTTCGAGGTCAAAGGATCAAATCTTTTTCAAGGGCGGCTGCCGCCGCCTGAAGCTGCGGGTCGGGGTCGTCCCGCCACCGGGCCAGGACCGCGTTGGCCCGCTGCCGCTCGCGCTCCCCGAGGCCGGACAGCAGCGGCACCAGGACGTCGCCCAGGAGGGGCTGGATCAGGTCTGCAGCCTGGGCAGAACGAAGGAAGCCTTCCAGCCGGGTCAGGTCCGAGTGCCTGAGCAGCCGCACCCGTGACTGCAGCAGCACCACGGCCGCCAACCGGCGCTCAAACACGGGGCGGGAGCCGGGCCGGGGCTGTCCCCACAGGGTGGACGCAAGCATCACCGTGGTGTCGTGGTCCAGGTCCTTGAATTTGCGCAGGGCATCGCGCACCGTGCCGCGCACCGCTCCGATGGAGGAACCGTAAGAGTCCAGCACCCAGCCAAGCCGGTTCCCGACGTCGTCCGCCCGGTACCAGGCGCCCTCGTTCTGGAGGGTCCGGTCAACGAACTCCGCCGCCGCGGACACCACATCCGCAGGGCCAGTCATCGTCCCCGACCGGACGAGGCGTGGCGGATACAAAACGGTGTCCAGGGCCGCGCTTCCAGCCTGCCCTCCGCAATGGGCTCCCCGCACACGGCGCAGGTTCCATAGGTCCCCGCTGCCAGGCGGGCCAGCGCCGCGTCAATCTGGTCCAGGCCGGCCGAGCTCTGCTTCAGGAGCGCCGAAGCCTGCGAGAGCTCAAACGCGATCGTGGCCCCTTCGGGGTCGTGCTCGTCATCGACATTGGAGTCCTGCCGGGCCGAATTCGCTGCCTGGATGTCAGCCCGCAGCGCCGGCAGCAACTCCAGGCGCCGCGCCCGCTCCTCTTCGAGCAGTACCCGGAACCGGTCGAAATCTGGCATGCAAACAGCCTAGCGGTCGGATCGCGGAGCGCCTGAATGGAAACGGCCAGTTCCATGGAGCCGCGGCAAACATCCCGTGTCCGTGTCCGGGCCGTTACCTGTCCTGCAAGCCCGGCTATTAGCCGAGGTCGACACCGATAACAGCCGTAACGTCCAAACGTTTGCGGAATTCGAGAGGGAAACCTCGTATGTTATCCAAATGTGACAATGCCACCGCATGTGGGTTATGGTCTTCAGGTGTCCCTCTCAGACGGGACATTCCCATCAGTATGCCGAGCCCTGCCACTGATCATGGGATACAACCGCTCCAGCTGGCAGGGACGGGGGAACCAAGTTTCCGCGGCCACTTGTGGCCTTGGGGTTAAGTCGATAGCGCCTCCGTCCATTACGGGGTTGCTTCCGGCCGGGTATCTCCAGCCCGAACCCGACAGCTCACCCCGCAGGCATGGGAGAGGCGATCAACCGTGTCAAAAAATTCCACCACTGCCCGTCACCGCGCAACTCCGGCCCGCTCCATTGTTCTCGAGGGCCTCGCCGTGACAGCCAAGTCCCAGGCCCGCTCGCTGGGCCGCCCCGCGCTCGCAGTTGCTGCAGCGTCCGGCATTGCCTTCGGCGTCGGCGCCCCGGCCCACGCCGGTGTCACCGGCCCTGACACCACGGAAAAGACCAACGTGCAGGCGTACTCCGCACCTGTTGCGGCCCCGGCAGCGGCAGCAGGCAGCGTCCACACCGTAGTTTCCGGCGATACCCTGGGTGCCATTGCGTCTGCTAATGGCGTCAGCCTGAACAGCGTCCTGTCCGCCAACGGACTGGGCCTGTCCTCGATCATCTACCCGGGCGACCAGATCCAGATCCCCGCCGCCGGCTACACCGCGGCACCGGCACCGGCTCCGGCCCCTGCAGCAGCACCCGTGCAGACCGCAGCCGCCGCTCCGGCCAACACCGGCATGAACATGTCCTACGCCTCGGCCACCCCCGTGTCCGCCCCCACCGGCAGCGGCACCGGCGCTGCCATCCTGGCAAACGCCTACGGCCAGCTGGGCATCAAGCAGGACTGCACTGCCATGGTTGAGAAGGCGCTGCGCTCGGTGGGCAAGTCCGTTGGCGATCTTGCCCCCACCCAGTTCTTCCAGTACGGCACCGTGGTCGGCGCTCCTGCGCCCGGCGACCTGATCATCACCTCCGGCCACGTTGGCGTTTACGCCGGCAACGGCCAGGTTGTCAGCGGTGGCGTGAACGGCTACGACACCCAGGTGCACTCCATCAGCTGGCTCGGCGGCTACTCAGCGGTCCGCGTCGCCTAGTCTTCGCATCACCGCAGGCGCCCAACAGCGCAGGCATTAGACAGGAGGGCGGCAGCCGGTCATCCGGCTGCCGCCCTCCTGTCGCATCCGCCGCCTGCCCCCGCAGCCGTCAGGTCCCGCAGAAGGTCATATAGTTGCCGAAGTCCTCGGGGGCGCCTTCGGCGTAGCGTTCCAGCCCGGGCCGCTCGGTGAAGGGGTCACTGACTGCCTCCAAAAGCTGCTGCAAGGGTGACAGGTCTCCGGCCGTGGCAGCGGCCAATGCCTCCTCCACGAGGTGGTTCCTGGGAATGTACGCCGGGTTGACGTTGTCCATCAGCTCCGCGTCCGGTTCGAGTGCCTGCCACCGCTCCGCCCAGGAATCAAACGCAGCCAGATCAAGAACCATGCCGCGCACCGGACGAAGGTCGCCACGGGCGGCCTTGCCCAGGTTACGGAAGAAGAGGGTGTAGTCCACGGGACCGTCCTTCAGGATGGCAAGGGCGCCGTCCACCAAAGCGGACGTGGTTTCCTCGTCACTTCCCCCGCGGCTGCCAAGGCCGAGCTTGGCATTCATGCCACCGGTCCACGCCCTGCTGTAGTGGCCCCGGAAGCCGCCGAGCACCTCCACTGCGGGCGCAACCGCCTGCTCCTGGTCTTCGTGGATAAGCGGCAGCATCGCCTCCGCCAGCCGGGCAAGGTTCCATTCGGCCAGAACCGGCTGGTTGGCGTAGGCGTAGCGGCCGCTGACGTCGATTGAACTGTAGACGGCCGCAGGATTGAAGGCATCCATGAACGCACAGGGGCCGTAGTCGATGGTTTCCCCTGAGATGGTCATGTTGTCCGTGTTCATGACCCCGTGGACGAATCCCACCAGCATCCAGCGGGCCACCAGTTCCGCCTGCGCGGAGACGACCGACCCGAACAGTGCCAGGTAGGGGTTTTCGGCTTCCGCGGCCTGGGGGTAGTGCCTGCTGATGGCATGGTCCGCCAAGCGCTTCAGAAGGTCGAGGTTCTCGGTGGCACGCGCATATTGGAAGCTGCCCACGCGCAGGTGGCTGCTTGCCACCCTGGCCAGGACGGCGCCCGGCAGCATACCGTCGCGCCGGACCTGGCGGCCCGTGCCCACGACGGCGAGTGCCCTGGTGGTGGGAATGTGCAGGGCGTACATAGCCTCGCTGACGAGGTATTCGCGCAGCATGGGCCCGACGACGGCCCTGCCGTCCCCCGCGCGGGCGAAAGGCGTGCGTCCAGAGCCTTTGAGGTGGATGTCCAGGAGTCGTCCGCTCCGGTCCGTGACCTCGCCCAGCAGAAGCGCCCGCCCGTCACCGAGCAGGGGCGAGTATCCGCCGAACTGGTGGCCGGCGTAAGCCTGCGCCACCGGTGTGGCGCCAGGAGGAACGTGATTTCCCACCAGGAGCCGCACGCCTTCGGGACTGCGCAGGTACTCCGCGTCCAGGCCCAAGTCACGCGCCAGTTTCTCGTTGAGGACAAGGAGGCCGGGGCTGGGGGCCTCCTCGGCCTGCCAGGGAACAGCGAGTTCCGACAGTTCACGCGCGAAGCGGCCGTCAAAAGCCACCATGGATTCAGCTGCTGCCGTCATGGTTTAACCCTATCGCCGTCATAATGGTCCGCTGATTCCCGCACCTGGTGCCGCCGCGGAGGCACGGCTATGCGCTGCAGGTCATGGGCTGCGATGACCGTGGTCCCTGCAGCACGTGCCTGCGCCTGCTCCGCAAGCAGGGACATGTCGTCGCCATACCGTGCGGAAAAATGGGTGAGCACCAGCGTCCGGGACTTTCCGGACGCCGCCAGCTCCCCTGCCTGCCCGGCGGTCAGGTGCAAGTACTGGTGCGCCAGCCCGCCGTCGTCGTTGCTGAATGTCGATTCGCTGACCAGAAGGTCCGTGCCCTCGGCCAGTTCCTCCGCGCCGGCGCACGGCGCGGTGTCCATGATGAACGCGAAGCGCTGGCCGGGCCTGGGGACGCTTACGTCCTCCAACGCGACTGCGCCGAAGAAGCCTTGGCGCTGCAGTCGGCCCACGTCAGGCCCTTCGATTCCTGCCGCCCGGAGCCGTTCCGGAAGGAAGGTGCGGCCGTCAGGCTCGGTGAGCAGGTATCCGTACGTCTCGATGCGGTGCCTCAGCGGCCGGATCTCCAGGCCGTCCGCCACGGGTCCGGCGCCGGAGTGCGGATGGAGCCGCAGGTCGATACCGGGCGAACTGACAGCCACGAGGGCCTGGACAATCTGTTCGCCGGAGGCAGGATAGTGAAGGTGAACGGGGTGTGAAGCACCGTCCAGGGCCATTCGGGACAGGACCCCCGGCAGGCCGTAGCAGTGGTCTCCGTGCACGTGGGTGAGGCAGATCCTGGTGATCTGGCTTGCCGCCACCCCGGCATGGATCATTTGGCGCTGGGTGCCCTCGCCGGGGTCGAACAAGAGTCCTTCGCCGTCCCAGCGCAGGAAGTACCCGTTGTGGTTCCGTGTGCGGGTGGGAACCTGGGAAGCCGTGCCCAGCACCACGAGTTCACGCACTTGGGGCGTCTGCCGGCTCCGCGTGCAGCCCTTTGGCATATGCTGCCTGGCCGAGGTGCTGGAGGCAGTCCCCCAGGATGCTGACCAGCCGCACTCCGAGGGTTACCGGCGGATCCCAATGTTCGTCGACCACGCGGTCCAGGTCCGGATCATCAATACCCTGCAGGACCTTGGCGGTCTGCCGGTGGACCGCCTCGTAGTATTCCTGCAGGAGCCCGCGGGGCGCCCTGACTGCGTCCACCTGTTCACTGGAGTGGCCGTAGCCCGTGTCCCGTTCCGCAAGCGGGAGCCCGAAACGGGATACAAAGCCTTCTCCCGTCCAAACCTGCTCCAGCCCGGAGGCGGAGGCCACCTGTGCATCTTCCACCCGGCCCGTATGCCAGATCAGCCAGCCGATGGAATTGCCGTTACCGGCAGGACGGCGCTGCAGGTCCGCCTCGTCCAGCCCTTCCAGTGCCTGGCGGACAAGTGAAGGAAGCCGGTCGAAGGCCTCCAGCAGCAGTTTTTGGAGTGCATCTCTTTCCTTCCCGCGGTCCGGGCCCCGCGGGCCCGGACCCTTGGACCGCTATCGTTCCAGGTCGTCCGGCTCAAATTGGCTGAGCGGGGAGCCGCCGAAGTTTTCCTCGTCGTCGCTGGCGTCCGCTTCGGGACCTGTGGGGTTTTCGCCGAAATCGACGTCGGCCGCAGCCTCCCCCAGCGTGGGCGTACCGGGGGGCACCTGTTCATCGCCGGAGCGGTAGCGGGCCTGCGCGCTTTCGTCCCGCAGCGTCTGCTCGCTCAGGAAGTCCTCTTCTTCTCCCGAGACGGCCTCATTCTGCAACAGGGGGTCTTCCTGCCAGCGTTCCGGATTGTTCTCCGCAGCGCCCGGGTAGCTGTCGGGTTCCCCCATCACAGGGTCCAGTTCCAGCGACGATGCCGCGCCGGGAGTTTCGTCGAGAAGCACATCGTCCTCCTCCACAACTTCCAGCTCATCGTCGGGGACGTTCTGCTCAGTCATGATGATGCCTTTCCTGTTGCCGTTCAGCGGACAATAGTAAGCATACTGACGAACTGGCTTGGATGTGAACCGTCCTGGGTAAGGAACAGGCAAATGGGGCAGAAAACGTGATGGCCAGCAAGGAGAATCGCATGGAACCCAAAATGTCCCCCGACGGGCCCCCGGCACAGCCGCCCCGGCCCCAGTCCTTCGCCGCCCGGATGTCCCTCCTATGGACCGACGCATTGGGCCGGGCCGGCATCCGGGCCATCCAGGCACTGTCCGTCCTGGCACTTGCCTGGGTGGCGGTGACGGCCGCCATCCGTGTCCCGCTGGTCACCATCCCGGTGCTGGTTGCGTTAATCCTGGCGTCGGCAATGGCTCCTGCCGTCCGCTGGCTCGCGGCTCGGGGCTGGCCCCGCGCCTTGGCGGTGCTGTCTTCCTTCCTGGTGATCCTGGCGGTGGCGGCCGGAGTGGTGGGTGGAATCATCGCCCTGGTGAGGCAGCAGGCCTCCGTCCTGGCTGCCCGGGCAGAAGCAGGCATTGGCCAGCTGCAGCAATTCATCACCACCGGCCCTGTGGCCCTTACCAGTGACCAGATCGACGCAGCCCGCGGCGAGTTCCAGAAGTTTTTGGCTGGAGGAACCCTGGGCGCCGACGCGCTGACGGGCCTGCGGACGGCCGGGGAGATTGTGGCAGGTTCAGTCCTGACAGCCGTGATCCTGTTCTTTTTCCTCAAGGACGGCGAGAAGATCCGGGGGTTCCTGATCGGATTCCTCCCGGGGACCCGCCAGGGCAAGGCACATTTGGCGGCCGAACGCAGCATCGTGGTGCTGGGCGGCTACGTCCGGGGGACACTCATTATCGCAGCCATTGACGCCGTCATCGTCCTTACCGGGCTCCTGATCCTGCGGGTTCCGTTGGCGGTCCCCCTCGCCGCAGTGGTCTTCCTGGGTGGTTTCATACCGATTATCGGCGCAACCACCGCCGGCAGCCTGGCGGTGCTGGTGGCCCTGGTGGAGAACGGACCGGTTCCCGCGCTGGTGGTCCTGGTGATCCTCGTTGCTGCCAACCAACTGGAACACCACCTCCTCCAGCCCCTCTTCATGGGCCGGGTCCTGAGGATCCACGGGCTGGTGATCATCCTGGCACTGGCCGCGGGGGCAACGCTGGCCGGCGTCATCGGTGCGCTGCTGGCCGTGCCGCTGACCGCCGTCGGCTGGACCATCTACAAGACGCTGGCCGACAGGGACACACCCGGCCCGGAGCCTATTGCTCCGGCCGCGCCCGGGGCGTGAAGCGCCCCTGAACAGCGCTTCCGTGACTTTCGGCCCTAGAGAGCCGGCGGAACCCGGGCCAGTCTTGAATGGCAGAAGCCAGTTCACGACAGGCAGGAAGTGCGGCCATGACATCCCGGAAACCCATCGCTGTGGGCACCAACGACTCAGCACAAAGCCAGGCCGCCGTCGTGTGGGCCGCCCGCCGCGCCCACCGTGCGGACCTGCCGCTGGTAATCCTCCATGTGGTGGACGACCGGTGGGTTGCCGAACCGTATCCGTGGTTTGGAACGCTTCAGCAGGCCGGGGAGGAACTCCTGAAAACAGCCGCCGGACGCCTCGAAGGAACGGTTACAGTTACCCCTGAAACGGAGTTGTTGACCGGCAGCGTGGGCGGGTCCCTTGCCAAGTACTCCAAGAGGACCTCGATGATGGTAATCGGTTCGGGCAGCGGCCACTTCGGCGGCACCCTTGCCGACCGCGCACTCCAGGTGGCCACAGCCGCCAAGGTCCCTGTCGCCGTCGTCGGAACACAGGATCTCGAAGGCAGGTCCGGTGTTGTGGTGGGCGTTGACGGATCCCCGGAATCGACCCAGGCGGTCGCCTTCGCGGCCGCGGAGGCAGACCGCGAAGGCGACGAACTCACCGTCGTGTACGCCGTTGACGTGCCGGATCCCATCATCGACGCCGGCCTGTCGCCCGCAGCCATGGCGGAGCTTATCGCCGACGAGGAACGGGTAGTGCTCTCCGAGGCGGTGGCCGGGCTCAAGGAAGACTACCCGGACTTGATTGTGCACCAGCGGCTTGAAACCGAACGCGGCGCGGTGGACGCCCTGGTGGAGGCCGCAGCCGGGGCAAGGCTGCTGGTGGTGGGCAGCCGCGGCCGGGGCGCCTTTAAACGCCTCCTGCTCGGTTCCACCGCTCACGGCGTCCTCAAGCACCTTCCGTGCCCCGTGATCATCACCCGGACTGACGCTGCCCGCACGATGTAGGCTGCACCGCCTGCTGGTCTTCCTGCCGGCACTCCGTATTCCGTACGCCGAAGGTTCGACGCCATGAAAAAGCCCGCTGCCATCATCATGCTGATCCTCGGGATCCTCATCACGCTCCCCGGTCTGGCCGCACTGGCGGGCGGAGCCGTGGCCTCAGCGGTGGGAACCATCCAGGGCGACGGCTACCTGACGTCCGGTACGTCACGGTTTTCCGTCAATTCCTTTGCCCTCACCTCGCCTCGGGCCGACGCCATCGGGGAGGACGTTCCCGGCAGGCTGCCCTTTGACATCGGAAAGCTGAGGCTGCGGGCTGCATCAGTAACGCCGGACAAGCCCGTGTTCATTGGCATTGGCCGGCAGGCCGACGTGGAGCAGTACCTGTCAGGCGTGCATCACTCGGAGCTGCTGAACATCCGGCAGCAGCCCTTCCGTGCGGACTACCGCGACGTTCCGGGCAACAATCCTGCATCCCCGCCTGCCGACCAGCGCTTCTGGAGCGCCTCCGCAACAGGATCCGGGCAGCAGGAGCTCACCTGGAACATCGCGCCCGGCGCCTGGGAAGTGGTGGTGATGAACGCCGATGCCTCCCAAGGGGTGGATGTGCGGCTGCAGGCAGGCTTCCACTCGGACCTCTTCCAGCCGGCAGCAACGGGCCTGCTGGTAGGCGGGATCATTGCCTTGGTGATCGGCATTCCCCTCATCATCCTGGGGGCGTCCGGCCTTGGACGGCACGCCGCGCATCCTTCCGCAGGACCACCTGCCGGTGAGCCTCCCTACAGCGGGCCGGCGGGAGGCGCCCCTGTGTACCCGGCGCCGGTGGTCGGAGCACCCCCGGCACCCGGGGCCGCGCCGCCCACTGAAACCTTCACCCCGGTGCCAGGTGCCCCCGGCTACCCCGCAAGGCTCTTCGGGGACATCGACCCGGCCCTGTCGCGGTGGATGTGGCTGGTGAAGTGGTTCCTGGCGATTCCGCATTTCATCCTGCTCTTCTTCCTCTGGTTCGCCTTCGTCATCACCACCATCGTGGCCGGGTTCGGCATCCTGTTCACCGGCCGCTACCCGCGGGCACTGTTCGACTTCAACGTGGGCGTCATGCGGTGGAACTGGCGGGTGGCGTTCTACGCCTACGCCGCCGTCGGCACGGACCTGTACCCGCCGTTCACACTGAAGCGCACCAATTACCCCGCCGACTTTGACGTCGACTACCCGGAGCGGCTGTCCCGCGGCCTGGTCCTGGTGAAATGGTGGCTGCTGTCGATCCCGCACCTGCTGGTGGTCGCTGCCTTTACCAACACCACGTGGCGGTGGCGGGCGGAAAACAACTTCGGCGGGACGACATATGTCCAGGAAGCGGGCCCGTCCCTGCTGGGGCTGCTGGTCCTGATAGCGGCAGTGATCCTGCTGTTCACGGGCCGCTACCAGCGCCCGCTGTTCGATTTCATCCTCGGCGTTGACCGCTGGATCTACCGGGTCCTGGTGTACACCGCACTGATGCGGGACGAATATCCGCCGTTCCGGCTGGACCAGGGTGCAACCGAACCGGCATGGTCCGGGGTGGCCATTCCGCCGGCCGGTGTGCCCCCTGCCGGGGCGCCGTGACCTTGGACCCTGGCCCGGTCCCACTTGTGCAGGCAAGATAGGCGTGACAGCGCGGGTTAAAGCAAGCGGGCGGACCAAGGGAGCGGAAATGAGCATTGCCGGGGCACCAATAGCCAGGATCGTGGTGGGCGTTGACGGATCGGAAGCATCCGTGGAGGCCCTTCGCCAGGCGCAGCGGCTCGCCACTCCCCTGGGCGCAAAGGTCCAGGCAGTGGCCTGCTGGGAGTACCCGCAGATGTACAGCGGCTACGTCATGATGGGCATCGAGGGCTTCGAGGAGGGCGCCAGAAAGGTCCTGGACGAGGCCGTGGTGCAGGCGTTCGGAGCGGAGACGCCGGCAAATGTCACCTCGTCGCTGATCCGGAGCCACCCCCGTGAAGCGCTGATCGATGCCAGCCGCGACGCGGACATGATCGTGGTGGGGCGCCGCGGGCACGGCGGGTTCGGCGGCCTGCTCCTGGGCTCCGTCAGTTCCGCCATCGTGGCTCACGCCCATTGCCCGGTCCTGGTGGTGCACACACCAGAGGAGCACTCCGAAGACGCCGGAAACCACTGACCAGGACAGCTGCGAAGACGGTAATTGACGTCCGGGCGGGTGAGCGCGGTGCCGGCCGGTGAAGTACGACGGCGGACCACCGGGAAGGGGCGGTTGAGGAGCCCGGAGCCTGGATCCGGCCGCCGGAGGCAGGACGGCCCTCCGGATCCTGCCCACCACGGTCTCCCGGTCCACGAAGTGGTGATCCTGCTTGGAACGGACGCCGCCAGAGGCCTGGGCCATGACGAAGTAGAGCGCCGACGCGCCCAATTCGGGAGAAACGAGCTACCGCGGTCACACAGTGGAGGCATTGCCCGCAAACTGGGACGCCAGTTCAACAACCCGCTGGTCTATGTCCTGTTGGCCGCCGCCGTGGTTACCGTGTTCCTTGGCGAATTCCTGGACTCTGCAGTCATCCTCGCCGTGGTCCTGGTTAACACGCTGATCGGTTTCGTCCAGGAGGTGCGGGCAGAAGCAGCCCTGGATGCCCTCCACTCGCTGGTCCGCACGCATGCCGCCGTAATGCGTGGCGGCGAACGGATGCAGGTCCCCTCCGAAGACCTGGTCCCCGGCGACCTTGTGCTGCTCGAGGCGGGAGACAAGGTACCCGCCGACCTGCGCCTGGTGCGCCTGTCCGCCCTCCGGGTGGACGAATCCGCGCTCACGGGAGAATCGGACCCCGTGGCCAAGGACGAGGTGGTACTCCCCCAGGTCACGCCCGTGGCCGACCGGAGGAACATGCTGTACAGCGGCACACTGGTGACCGCCGGCACCGGCGCAGGAATCGTCGTCGCCGTCGGCGGTGAAACCGAACTCGGCGAGATCCACCGCCTCATGGGCGCCGTCCGCCCCGTGGCCACACCTTTGACCCTGAAGCTGGCACGCTTCAGCACCACGCTCACCATCGCCATCCTTGCCCTCGCTGCCGTAGCCTTCCTCGCCGGCCTGGCACATGGGGAACGCCCGGGACAGATGTTCACCGCCGCCGTCGCGCTGGCCGTGGGCGCCATTCCGGAGGGTCTTCCCGCCGCCGTCACGGTAACGCTTGCCATCGGCGTGCGCCGGATGGCCCGCCGCCGTGCCGTGGTCCGCCGGCTTCCAGTGGTGGAAACGCTGGGCAGCACCACGGTGATCTGCTCCGACAAGACAGGCACCTTCACGGAGAACCAGATGACAGTCCGGGCGCTCTGGACGCCCTCGGGCAGGTACGACGTCACGGGTTCCGGCTATGGACCGGAGGGCCTCATCATCCCTTCAGCCGGAGACGGCACCGGCGGACAGGCACCCGGCGCGGCAACGCGGCCGGCAGACCGGGATGCTGCCCTGTACTGGTCCCTCCTGGGTGGTGCCGCCTGCAACGACGCAACCATCCGGCCCGAGGGGTCCGGATGGCAGGTTCGGGGTGACCCTACCGAGGCGGCGATGTTGGTGGCGGCAGGGAAAGGCGGCATCCGGGTCCGGGAATTCCTGGCCGCCAACCCGCGGCAGGCCGAGCAGCCGTTCACCTCCGAGCGGCAGTTCATGGCAACACTGCACACTTCAACGCTCCCCCACGGCGGCGGAACGGTGTTCGTCAAGGGCGCCGTGGAACGGGTCCTGGAACTCTGCGGCCACGAAATGGACACCGACGGCGGCGCCAGTCCCCTCCACAGGCATTCGGTGCTCAGCGCCGCACACGCGCTCGCAGACACCGGGCTGCGGGTGCTGGCCACTGCCATGATGCGCCTCCCCGCTACCGGCGGTCCCCTTTCCACCATGGAATTGCGGGGCTGGATGACCTTTACCGGACTCCAGGGCATGCATGACCCACCGCGGCCGGCCGCGGCCTCCGTTGCGGCCTGCCGGCGTGCCGGCGTGGGCGTCAAGATGATCACGGGAGACCACATACGGACGGCGGTGACCGTGGCCGCGGCGGTGGGGCTGGCCGCAGACCATGATGCCGGAACTGCCCTGACGGGGACCCAGCTGGACGACATCCCGGCAGACCGGTTCCCGGATGCCGTGGAGCGCGCCACGGTTTTTGCACGGGTTTCGCCCGAACAGAAGCTTCGCCTTATCGATGCCCTGCAATCCCGCGGGCATGTGGCCGCCATGACCGGCGACGGCGTAAACGACGCCCCCGCCCTGCGGCAGGCGAACGTGGGCATCGCGATGGGACGCACCGGAACCGAGGTGGCCAAGGAGGCCTCGGACATCGTCCTGACTGACGACGACTTCGCCACCATTGAAGCAGCGGTCGAAGAGGGCCGGAATGTCTTCGACAACCTGACCAAGTTCATCGTCTGGACCCTCCCCACCAACATGGCCGAGGGATTGGTGATCCTCGTGGCCATCCTGCTGGGCGCTACGCTGCCCATCCTGCCTACCCAGATCCTCTGGATCAACATGACCACCGCCGTCGCCCTTGGACTGATGCTCGCCTTCGAGCCGAAGGAGCAAGGCCTGATGTCCCGACCGCCCAGGGCACCGGACCGCCCCCTCCTGACGTGGGCGCTCACCGTTAGGATCCTGCTCGTGTCGGCCCTGCTGGTGGCCGGGGCCTGGTGGCTCTTCGAACAAGAAGCGGCCGTCGGCGCATCGGTGGCGCAGGCCCGCACCTCCGCAGTGAACCTCTTCGTGGCGGTGGAGGTGTTCTACCTCTTCAGCTGCCGGTCCTTGACCCGCCCCGCCTGGCGGATAAGGCCCTTCGGCAACCGCTGGCTGCTCCTCGGCGTCATGGTCCAGACAGCCGGCCAACTGGCCCTCACCTACATCCCGCTGATGAACGAACTCTTCCACACCGCCCCCATCAGCGCAGAGGCGTGGTTGCGGATCTTCGGCCTGGCGCTGTTGGCCTCCCTCGTCGTCGCCCTGGACAAGCGCTTCCGGCGCCGTGGCTTTTAATTCCGCGGGCATCAAGGTTCCGCGCTTCAACGTCCTGCCCCGGCCGTCGGGGTCACCTGCAGAAGGCGTATCAGCACCAGGCCGGTGACCAGGGCCATCACTACTGCCATCAGAACTGCTGCCGCCACCCCGATGGCAGCGATCAGCCAGGCAGGCTGCCCCGGCTGCCATAGAGGAGGGGCCACAAGCATGAAGACCGACAGACCCGCGGCCCACGCCGCAGAACTCCCGACGACCCAGCGCCATGCCCGGAAGGTATGGCGGCGCAGCTCGAACCATTGGGCAGTTCCAATGGACCCGAGCAGCAGGATGGCTGCCACACCGCCGGCCCCTATCCAGGCCGCCGGCGGCCAATCCTGCCATGTCTCGAAGGCCGACGGCAGCATTCCCACGGACCAGGCGAAGGCCGCACCCGCCGCGGTCAACAGAATCCATCGTGAAGTGGACATGCGCGGCAGCCGCGATCGCAGGACATGGGCCTGGGACCAGCCCAGGACAGCACTTTCAGCCAACCCGGCCAGGACCAGAAGCCCAAAATCCGCGCCGGGCCAGACAGTTGCGGCAAGGAACTGGGCAAGAGCCGGGGCAAGGAACCCAATGCTCTCACCGAGGCTTACCCAGCCCACCCAAGCAGCGAGGAACGCATGCTGCGGCGTCACGCCGTCGGCGGCTTTTTCCCTGGAGGCCATGCGCTCCTCTCTCTGCTTCCGCGGGTTGTCCGCGATTCCAGAATCACGCCGTGCTTCAGGGTCCCGGGCCTGCACCACCTGCGCCAGTGTCAAAAGCCCCGTTGGGCAAGCCGGCCAAAGCGGTGGTGCACGCCGCTGGAACAGGACCAATGGCTCTCCCTTCCGCACCCTGGGCGCCCAATACTGAAAGGGAAGGCAGACGGCTGGCGCCCGCCTTTCAGAACCCGGAGGTCGTGGAAGTGTACGGCTGGGATGACGGCATGGGCCTGTGGGGCTATGTCCTGATGAGCATCAGCATGGTGGTGGTCTGGGGAGCAATCATCACCGGTATTGTCCTGCTGGCCCGCTCCCTGCGGGCGCCGTCTCCGCACCCGCTGCAGCAGTCCCCGCGGCCGGCAGAGGACGTGCTTGCCGAGCGGTTTGCCCGCGGCGAGATCGACGCGCTGGAATACCAGAACAGGCTGTCCGTCCTGCGCGGCCAGCCGGGTGCCTGAGTTCCCGGGTCCTACAGGCAACGAACCGCGGGGGTGCAACGATGCCACTCTCTGAATTCGAGAAACGCGAACTTGAACTAATCGGCCACGGCCTGGAAGAGGACGATCCCCGGCTCGCCGACATGCTCAGCAGGGACAGCGCCGCGCTGTCCCGCAGGGCCCGGATCAGCCGCGGATTGGTCGTTTTCGCGGCAGGTGTCTGCGTCCTCCTCCTGGGCCTGGTGATGCGGGTGCCCCCCGTGGGCATCGCAGGGTTTGCCCTCATGAACGGGGGCGGCTACTGGGCCATCAAGGACCTCCGGTGGTCCTTGCGGAGCAGGAACCGGCGCGTTACCCAAGTGGAAGGCAACAACGAATGAACGGGAACGGCAAGGACCTTTCGTCCGAACGGCAGGCGTTGCAGGCGGTGGAAACCCACCATGCGGATATGCTGCGGCACTTGAACGGGCTGGTGGGCCTGCTGACGGAGACCGTGGAGGCTGGAGATGCCGGTGCCGCCCAGGCTGCGCAGGCCACCCTTCTTGACTGGTGTGACAAGGAGCTGGTGCCTCACGCCCTGGCCGAGGAAGGGCCGCTTTACAGCGGGCCGCACGGCATGCCGGAGGCCAAGCTGCTGGTGGACGGCATGCTGGCGGAGCACCAGGTCATCGTGGGCCTGATCGAGGAGCTCAGAACGGCTGACGGGGTGGCCGCGGCTGTGGCGGCCGGTGCCATCCAGCGGATCTTCGCCCTGCACCTGGACAAAGAGAACCGCCTCCTGATGCCTTTCGTCATCCAATCCCCCGCACTGTCGCTCGCCCATGCAGTGGAAGGACTGCACGAACTGGTGGGAGAAGGCGCAGCACATCATCACAAGCATTGAGCGGGCGCACCTGCATTGAGGCGCATGTGCATTGGCTCGGCGCTGAACTGCTGGACAATCAGGTGCACGGTCAGGGAACCACAGCGGTGCGGGGGTCTGCAACCCCCACTGCGGCCTCCGCCTCTGCCTTTTCTTCCGGGTCTTTTGACTCCGGGGCGTGGACCACCAGCACCGGGCAGTGCGCGTGGCTCACGCATGCCGAACTCACCGAACCGGGGACGAAGCTCCCGTGCCCCCGCCTTCCAACAATCAGCAGGGACGCGTTGCGGCTCGCGTCAATCAGCGCTGGACCGGGCTTGCCCCTGACCAGCCGGGGGTGCACGAACGGAGGCAGTTCATCGAAAGCGTCTGCCAGCGCCTGCTGGAGCACTTGTTCCGCGGCATACTTGAACCCCTCGATTCCGACGGCGAGGTACACGCCGTAGCCGGCCGGAACGTCCCAGCACGCCCAGGCTTCAACCTTGGCCGACATTGGTTCCGCCATCGCCCGGGCCACCCGGAGCGCGGCGACGGAGGCTTCGGATCCATCCACCCCGACTATGATCCTCGGGTGCGGTTCAAGGCCATCCATGCCGGCTCCCATCACTGTCCTGCCAAGTGCTGCCCTGCCATATGCTTTCCTGTGGCCGGGTGCCATCCTTTGGCACGGTCCCAGAATGGACCACAAACGCTCCGTGTGGAAGGGCCGAAGGTCATCACGTCCTTGCAAGCCGAGGGGCCCCTTTCCCGGCCAAGGTCCGGTGACGTGGACTTTGGTCCCTTCCCGCCGCCGCCTCCCCGGGTAACAATGGGACCAGGCCCTCCCCGGGGGCTACCCCGTCTGCAGCGGGGCCTTGATCCTGAAGACATTGGGAGCGTTCGGTGTACAAGCATGAAGCAGGGACTGATGGGCCAACAGGATCTTTGGGGCAGGTCCGGGTGTTCATCCTCGATGACCATGAGCTTGTCCGGCAGGGGCTGAAGGACCTGCTGGAAGGCGAAGGATTCCTTGTCGTAGGCGAAAGCGGGTCCGCAGCCGAAGCCACCCGCCGCATCCCCGCCCTGCACCCGGACATCGCCATCCTTGACGGGCGGCTTCCTGACGGCACGGGAATCGAAGTGTGCCGGGACGTGCGTTCGCTGGATCCCCGCCTGCGCTGCCTGATCCTCACCAGCTACGACGACGAACAGGCCCTGCGCGGGGCGGTCCTGGCAGGTGCCTCCGGCTACATCCTGAAACAGATCAGGAGTGACGACCTGCTGGCCGGGATCCGCAGGGCCGCTGCCGGAGAATCGCTGTTTGATCCTGGGGTGGAGCAGCAGATCATTACCGGGCTTTCCACGGCGCCTACAGATCCCCGTTTGGAGGGCCTGAGCGCGCAGGAGAAGAAGGTGCTGGCGTTGATCGGCCAGGGGCTGACCAACCGCCAAATCGGCGACGAGCTGTTCCTGGCCGAGAAGACCGTCAAGAACTACGTTTCGTCCATCCTGGCCAAGCTGGGGTTCGAGCGCAGGACGCAGGCGGCGGTCTACGTCACCAAGAGTTCACCGGACTCCGCCTGACCGGACAGGTCAGGCCAGTGGCACCGACCACCGCACGGACGTACCCTGCCCCGGGACGCTTTCGATGACGCAGCTGCCCTTCAGCAGTTCAGCGCGGTGGCGCATGTTCGCCAGTCCGCTTACCTGGCCGTGCTCGGCGAACCCCCGGCCATTGTCATGGATGAGGAGCTGGACTTCATTCCTGGCATTGGCGCTCCCGGCACTGGCATTCCTGCCATCAAAGTTCCCGCGGTGAACGTCCCTGCCCGAAGCGTCGCCACTCCCCACGGCAACGCTCACCTGGATATCGTCCGCGCCGGAATGCCGCAGCGCATTGCTGAGCCCTTCCGACAGCACTGACAACAAGTGCACTGCCACATCCTCACGAACCGAGTCCACCGGTCCGTCCAGGGATACCTTTGGGGTCAGGGCGTAGCTGCGCGAATTCTCCCGGACCACCCGCAGGATACGGCCCGTCAGCGGTTCACGTTCCTCATCCGCCGTGCGGAGCGAGTAGATGGTGTCCCGCAGTTTCCGGATGGTGTCATCGAGCTCCGTGGTCACGGCGGCGATACGCTCATGCGCCACCGGATCCAGGGTGTACCGCCGCAGGCTCTGGATGCTCAGCCCGGCAGCAAACAAGCGCTGGATGACCAGGTCATGCAGGTCCCTGGCAATCCGTTCCCGGTCCGTGAAAAGAAGGTTTTGTTCGCGAAGTGCATTCACGCGGGCCAGGTCGAGCGCCAGTCCGATCCGGCTTCCGAAGATGGCACTGGATTCGGCCTCAGCTTGGTTGAACACGGCAGTTCCTTGTCCGCGCGCCAGCAGCAGGACCCCGTTGTCACTGGAGCTGTGCCCGAGCGAGCACACGAGGACGGAACCAAGCTTCTCCGCTACCCCGTCCTCGAACACCTGCCGCGGATCCTTCACCACCAACGACCCGCCGCCCTCAAGGACGCCCGATACCGCCCGTGAAACCATCAACTCCTGGCCTGCCTGGATTCCCTGCACCCCCAGGCATGACCGGCAGCGAAGCGAGCCGTCACCGGCCGGCACGGCCACGACCGCAAGCACCGAGTCCGACACCTTGAGGGCGGTATCGGCAACAACATCCAGGTTGTCCCCACCTCCCGGGTGGGACGTCATGATCAATCTGCTGCTCAGCTCCATCCCTGCTTCCAGCCACTTCTGCCGCCGGCTGCTGTCTTCGAAAAGGCGGGCATTCTGGATTGCCACTCCGGCCGCAGCCGCGAGGGCCACGGCAAGGTCCTCATCTTCAGCTGTGAAGTCCTCCCCGCCCTGTTTCTCCGTCAGGTAGAGGTTGCCGAAGACTTCGTCCCGGAGGCGGACCGGTACGCCCAGGAAGGTCCGCATGGGCGGGTGATTTGCAGGGAAACCCGAAGCGATGGGGTGCTGGCCAAGGTCATGCAGGCGCAGGGGCCGCGGCTCGCGGATCAAAAGGCCCAGCACTCCATGGCCGGTAGGAAGGTCACCGATGGAACGGATGCCCTCTTCATCAATTCCCACCGTGATGAAGTGGCTGAGCCTGCGGTCCTCGCCGATGACCCCCAAAGCACCGTACCTCGCGCCCACCAAGGCACACGCAGACCGCACGAGCCGGTCAAGCACGGCCTCGAGGCTCAGGTCCTCGGCAAGGGCCACCACCGCAGCCAACAGGCCGTTGATCCGTTCCTGCGTATCCAGCAATTCGTCCCCGCGGGCTGTAAAGTCCCGTACCAGGTCTTCAACTCTGTCCCTCATCGGCGAGCGCCAGGGCTGGTCAGTGCTCACGTGCCACCTCCTGCGGCAGGAACCTGCGGCGCTGCGGGTCCCTGGCGCGGTCCAAGTGTTCGAAACGGAAGTGCCGGCCTCCGCCCCCCAATTCCACCTTCAACTGAGCATGAAGGCGCTTCCCGATTAATTCTAGGAGCACAGGGGAAAAAATACCCCCAATGGTCCCCGAATAGGGGCGCTGGGGGGCGCGGGACCTTCTTCCCTAGCCGGGGGCCATACCCGGCTTTAGGCTACGGCCATGAACACCGCAGCGACTGAACCGGAAATCAAGGAACTGGGCGTCCACGATTGCTGGCGATACCTTCGTTCAACGTCCCTTTGCAGGATCGCCTTCACGGACGGGGACATTGTTGAGAACTATCCCGTGAACTTTGTCCCCACCAACGGCACCCTGCTCATCCGGACGGGGGAAGGAACCAAGCTTGCCTCCCTCGCCGAACATAAGGCAGTGGCCGTCGAGGCGGACGGGATGAACCAGTACGGCACCATCGCCTGGAGCGTCATCCTCAAGGGGCACGCGCTGATCGTTACCGATGCCGAGGAAACGCAGGACGCCATGGATGCAGGGCTTTCCCCATGGCAACCCGGCCAAAAGAACGTCCTGATCCGGATCACGCCGCACGAAATCAGTGGGCGCAGGTTCGTCATCGCCGCGCCAACCCACTGGTGGCCGCCGCGCGAACCGAGCGCGGATTAGGTCGGCACGCGAACACTCCACTGCTCCTGCACCACACCCCGTCACAAGAACCCGCAAAGGATGGTCCCCCATGGCACCTGCCAAGCCAATCGCCGTCGGCATCACTGATTCCTCGGCGTCCAATGCCGCCCTGTTGTGGGCAGCAGCCCGGGCCAACAGGCTCAAGCTTCCCCTCGCCGTCGTGAATGTGGTGGACGACCGGTGGATGGCCGCCGAAGTCCTGCCCTATCTTGAAGTCCTGCGCGAATCGGGGCTGGGCCTGCTGAAGGAAGCCGGTGAGAAGGCCACCGCTGCCGAGCCCGGCCTGCAGGTGACCCTCCAGCTCCTGGAGGGCGGCGTAGGGGCCGCCCTGGGCGATTACTCGAAAAATGCCAGCATGCTGGTGCTTGGGACCAGCGGCCACACACGCGGTGCCCTCACGGACCGGGCCCTGCAGGCGGCTGCCACGGCCGAATGCCCCGTGGCCGTCATCGGCGACGCCCAGGAACCGGGCCGCGGCATCGTGGTGGGTGTGGATGGATCACGGGAATCAACGCAGGCTGTTGCCTTTGCCGCGGCCGAAGCTGACGCCCTCGGGGAGGACCTGACCGTCCTCTACGCGTTCACCGGCCCCAACCGCTGGATCTCCGCCGGACTGCCGCAAAGCAGTTTCGCCACCCATGTGGTGGAGGAGGAGCAGATCGTATTGTCCGAAACGGAGGCAGGCCTCCGGCAGGACTACCCGGACCTCAGGGTGCAAACCGTGATGGAGACCGTCCTGGAACCTGCAGACGCTTTGCTCCGCGCAGCTGCCGGTGCCCGTCTGCTGGTCCTGGGCAGCCGTGGCAGGGGTGGCTTCGAAAGGCTCCTCCTGGGGTCCACGGCGCACGCGGTGCTTACCCAGCCGCCCTGCCCTACGGTCATCACCCGCGTGCACAGGCAGCAGCACCACGACTGACCGGGTCAGCAGCCTGGCCACGTCATGACGGTAGCCGGGGACAACGGGGCCGCGGTCCCGGGCCTGGACATCGGCCATGCCCGGGACGGGCTCTCCACTGCCGAAGTTCGGGAGCGCACTGCTGCCGGCCGCATCAACAGCGTTCCGACGGCTACCAGCAGGAGCGTCGGAGAGATTGTCCAGGCCAACGTCTTCACGCTTTTCAACGGCGTTGTCGGAGGGTGCTTCATCCTGCTGCTGGTCCTTGGCCAGTGGCGGGACGCGCTGTTCGGGTTGTCCGCCATCAGCAATTCCCTGATTGGCATCATCCAGGAATACCGGGCCAAGCGCTCGCTGGACCAGCTTGCGATATTGCACGCCGCCAGGAGCACGGTGGTCAGGAACGGGGCCCGGGAAACCATCTCCTCCGAGGAGTTGGTGCCTGACGACCTGGTGGTACTCAACGCCGGAGACCAGGTCACGGCGGACCTGATGCTGCTGGACGGGAACCCGCTTGAGGTGGATGAGTCGTTGCTGACCGGCGAATCCGAACCCGTGCCCAAGCAGGGCGGCGCCGTGCTGCTCTCCGGGTCCCTGATCCTTGCCGGTAGCGGGCGTGCCAAGGTGCTCCGGGTGGGACCCGACACGTTCGCCTACGGGCTGGCAGCTGAGGCGCGCCGGTTTTCCCTGGTGACTTCAGAGATCCGGCGGGGCCTGGAAAAGGTCTTTGCCGTCATCACGTGGCTGCTTCTTCCCACCGCCCTGCTGCTCACGAATGCGCAAATGCAGGAGCAGGGCGGGTGGGCCGGAGCAATGGGATCAGGGCGTTGGGTGCCGGCGGCCGTGGGTTCGGTTGCGGGCATCATGGCCATGATTCCGTTGGGCCTGCTCCTGATGAGCAGCGTGGCTTTCGCCGTGGGAGGGCTCCGGCTTGCCCGCCAAAAGGTGCTGATCCAGGAACTTGCCGCCGTCGAGGTGCTGGCACGGGTGGACGTCCTCTGCCTGGATAAGACCGGCACGTTGTCCTCCGGCTCAATGGTGTTCGACGCCGTCCATCACGCCGGGACTGTTCCTGCCCCTGGGTGGCAGCAGGCGCTGGAGTGGTTCGGTTCCAACGCAGACAGCAGCAGCACCGCGGCAGCCATCGGGAAGGCCTTCCCTGCGCCGGTCCCTCCGCAGGAGCAGGACTCGGTCCCCTTCTCCTCTGCCCGCAAGTGGAGCTCGGTGACGTTTGCGCCGGGCTCCGCCGCTGCCGGCACATGGATCCTCGGAGCCCCCGACGCAGTACTCAATGGGCGCGGCTGCGAGGCGGCGCACGCCAGCGCCGCAACCCTCGCCGCAACGGGCCTCCGGACCCTGGCCCTGGTGTACCTGGACGGGCCGCTGCCCCGGGATGCCGCAGGCGCGGGAATCCCGCCGGACCTGGTTCCGGTCATGCTGCTGACGTTCCGCGAAAGCATCCGCCGGGACGCAGCCTCGACCCTGGACTATTTCCGGCGGCAGGGGGTAACCGTCAAGATCATCTCCGGAGACGACCCCCGCACGGTGGGGGCGCTGGCCCGCCGCGTGGGGTTTGTCACCGGTGCTGCCTGTGACGCACGCCGGCTTCCTGACGATACCGTCGAACTGGAGGAAACGGTGGAGGCCAACAGCCTCTTCGGGAGCGTGACACCTTCCCAGAAGCGGGACCTGATCGAGGCACTGAGACGGCGGGGGCACACCGTGGCAATGACCGGTGACGGGGTGAATGATGTCCTGGCGCTCAAAGAGGCCGACCTGGGGATCGCCATGGACTCGGCCTCCCCCGCAACCAAGGCCGTGGCCCGCCTGGTCCTGCTGGACGGTCGCTTCGAACGGCTGCCGGCCGTAGTGGACGAGGGACGACGGGCCATCAGCAACATCGAGCGCGTTTCCCTGGTGTTCCTGAGCAAGACCGTCTACGCCACCATCATTTCCGTGGTGTCCGGCATCCTGTTGCTGGCCTTTCCGTTCCTGCCCCGGCAGCTGTCGGCCCTGGATGGTTTGACCATCGGCCTGCCGTCGTTCTTCCTGGCCCTGCAGCCCGGTGGGCAGCGCTACGCTCCGGGGTTCCTCCGGCGTTCCCTCGCCTTCGCTGTTCCGGCCGGCATCTGCGCCGCCCTGTGCGTCCTTGCCGTCAGCGGCTATGCCCAGACATGGGGCGGATACAGCGAAGAGTCTGCGCAGTCTGCGGCCACCCTGACCCTGGGCCTGGTGGCCGCGTGGATCCTGGTGATGACATCGCGCCCCCTCAGCCCAACCAAGGTCCTGATCCTTGCCGGAATGTACGCAGGGCTGGTCCTGTTGTTCACCGTCCCGGTGGCGCAGGACTTCTTCCGCGTGGACTGGCCGCCTCCCGCCCTGCTGATCCTTTCCACCGCCGTTGCCGCAGCAGGTTGCGTGGCTATTGAGCTGGTGGGGCGTTTTACCCGGCGGCCATCCTTGCGCGGCCACAAAGGCGGGCTGGGACCTTTGACTCTGGAAGCGGCCACCCGGGAAGGGGAAGGTGGAACTGCCGGGCAACGCGATGGTCCGGCTTCCACATGAGCAGGAGGCAAGAATGACTGACCTGATGAGATGGTTCGACACCCGGCGCTCCCCGATGGATGTTATCGAGAGGCTGTTCGACGGCGACATGGGTTCCTCGGCCATTCGGGTTGAGGAGATGATGGACGGCAACACGCTCGTGGTGCGGGCCGAGCTGCCCGGCATAGATCCGGAAAAGGACGTTGACGTCACGATTGCCGACGGCGTGCTGTCGATCAAGGCGGAGCGGCAGGAAAAGAAAGAGCACAAGGACAAGGACAGCTACCGGTCCGAATTCCGCTACGGCTCCTTCATGCGCCGGATTCCCCTCCCCAGCGGCGTCCAGCAAGGCGACATCACTGCCTCGTACAAGGACGGCCTCCTCGAAGTCCGGGCTCCGATGCCGGACCAGGGGCAGGAAGCTGCGGCGTCAAAGATCCCCATCAGCAGGGGTTAAGTACAGTTTAAGCACGACGCCGGTGCCTGGCTTCCCGGGGATCACCCCTCGGGCTGCCAGGCACTTTCGTACGCCCGTGCCTCCGCCGCGGCAATGACAGGGAGCGTCCGCACGTAGGTGTCAGGGTTCAGGGACACGGAATCGATGCCCAGGCCGACCAGGAACTCTGCGAAGTCCGGATGGTTGCTGGGCCCCTGCCCGCAGATCCCGATCTTGATGCCGGCCGCGTGGGCCTTGCTGATCGCCTCGGCAATCATGGCCATCACTGCCGGGTCCCGCTCGTCGAACAGCCCCGCAAGTTCCTCCGAGTCGCGGTCCACGCCCAGCACCAGCTGGGTGAGGTCGTTGGACCCGATGGAGAAGCCGTCAAAGCGCTTGGCAAATTCCGCTGCCATGACCACGTTCGACGGAATCTCGCACATCATGTAGAGCTGGAGCCCATCCCTGCCGCGGACCAATCCCTGTTCCTCCATGGCCGCGATCACCTGGTCTGCTTCCCGCACGGTACGGCAGAAGGGAACCATGACGATGACGTTGCCGAACCCCGCCTGCTCGCGCACGCGTTTCAGGGCTTTGCACTCCAGGGCGAATCCTTCGCGGTAGTGGCTGCTGTAGTAGCGGGAGGCCCCGCGGAACCCGAGCATGGGGTTTTCCTCCGGGCGTTCGAAGGCGCTGCCGCCGATCAGGTGGCCGTACTCGTTGGTCTTGAAATCGCTCAACCTGACGATGACGGGCTTGGGATGGAAGGGAGCGGCAATCTTGGCGATCCCGGTTGCCAGCACGTCGACGAAATACTCCTGCGGGTCCTCATAGCCGCGGGTCAGCTGCCGGATGAGCGCAGCCTCCTCCGGGTCCGCCACCCTCTCCGGGTGGACCAGGGCCATGGGATGGATGCGGATCAGGTTGTTGATGATGAACTCCATCCGGGCCAGGCCCACGCCGGCGGCGGGCAGCCGCCACCATTTGAAGGCGGCAGCCGGGCTGGCGATGTTGATCATCACGGCCGTGCGGGTGGCCGGAAGTGTCTGCATGTCCACTTCTTCCACGGAGAACTCCAGCAGTCCTTCGTAGACGCGGCCCTCCTCGCCTTCGGCGCATGACAAGGTGACCGGGACGCCGTCGGACAGTGCTTCGGTGGCGTTGCGGGTGCCCACGACGGCGGGGACGCCCAGTTCGCGGCTGACGATGGCCGCGTGGCTGGTTGGGCCGCCGTGGTCCGTGATGATGCCCGCGGCACGCTTCATCACGGGCACCCAGTCCGGGTCCGTCATCCGGGTGACCAGCACGGACCCGTCCACGAAGGATTCGATGTCCTTGGCATCCCGCACCACGCAGGCCTGGCCCCGGGCAATGGCGTCGCCAATCGCGGCGCCGGAGACCAGGACCTTGCCGGGCTGTGCAAGGTGGTAGGTCCGGAACGTGGTTGTGCTCCTGCGGGCCTGCACGGTTTCCGGCCTTGCCTGCACCATGAAGAGTTCTCCGGTGATCCCGTCCTTGGCCCACTCCATATCCATCGGGCGGCCATAGTGCTCCTCCACGGCAACGGCCCAGCGGGCCAGGAGGACAACCTCCCGGTCATCCAGCACCAGCGAGCGCTGCTCCCGCTCGGAGGTCTCGACCATCCTGGTCCGCGCGTCCCCGCCCTGGCTGTACACCATTTTGCGTTCCTTCGCACCGAGCTCGCGCTCGATCACGGGGCTGAAGCGTTCCTCTGCCAGGAGCGGCTTGAACACCTGGTACTTATCCGGGTTGATGGTCCCCTGGACCACCGTCTCTCCCAGTCCCCAGGCTGCGCTGATCACCACCACGCCTGGAAAACCGGACTCGGTGTCGATCGAGAACATCACCCCTGACGCGCCCAGGTCTGAGCGGACCATCCGCTGCACACCCACGGACAGGGCGACGTCCAGATGGTCATATCCCTTCATTTCGCGATAGCTGATGGCGCGGTCCGTGAACAGGGAGGCATAGCAGCGCCGGCAAGCGTCCAACACCGCGCGGCCGCCTGCCACATTCAGGAAGGTTTCCTGCTGGCCGGCGAAGCTGGCATCCGGGAGGTCCTCCGCAGTGGCGCTGCTGCGGACCGCAACGGCAACCTGGGTCTGCCCGGCCCGCTCGCACAGGGCCAGGTAGTGTTCCTGGATGTCCGCGGCGATGTCTGCAGGGAAGGTGGCCTGCAGGAACAGCTCACGGATCGCGGCCCCGGCCTGACGGAGCGTGGACGTTCCGGAGCGCTGGTCCTCCATGTGCTTCCTGATCAGCGGCTCCAGGCCGTTCGCAGCAAGGAACGCCCGGTAGGCGGCAGCTGTGGTGGCGAACCCCTCGGGTACCCTGACCCCCGCGGACTGCAGTGCACGGCTCAATTCGCCCAGCGAGGCGTTCTTCCCTCCCACGGATGGGATGTCCGCGATCCCGGTGTCCTCGATCCATTTGACGTTGGCGTTGGCCAGGGACGTGTCTGCGGCGGCACTCATGGCTTGATTCTGGACTCCACCAACCGGGGCATGCAGAGTCTTAGGTCCTGCTCCGCCGCAGCCGCCCGCGCGCCGTTTTGTGGATCCAGTCCGCCAGGAGGACAGCAGGTGCCGCAAGGAGCGCCAGCAGGAAACCCGCCGGTGTTGGCGGTGCCTGGCCCAGCAGCGTGGCGAGGTAGGGCACGTACAGGCAGACGGCAAGGATGGCCAGTTCAGCCAGGACGGCCCATACCAGAAGCCTGTTGGTCGCCCAGCCCAGCTTCCAGGGCGGCAACGTGGCGCTCCTGCAGGCAAAGGCGTTGGCCAGCTGGCCCAGCACGACGGCCATGAAAGCGGCACCGGAGGCCGCCATCAGCAGCCCTGCCCCGGGAACCTGGCCCCGGCTCCATCCGCCGCCGGCCAGGACAGCGGAGAACACTGCCATTTCCATTGCAGCCTCCACGGGACCCAGGATGCAGAAGACCCGGATAATCAACTGCCGGTCCATCAGGTGCCGTCGTTCGGGCGGCCGGGCCAGAATGCGCCTGCCGGGCGGTTCTGCGCCAAGGGCCAGGGCCGGAAGCAAATCGGTTCCGATGTCCAGGGCGAGAATTTGCAGGACCCCCAGGGCCAGCGGGAACTGCCCGCCGGACAGTGCCCAGATGACAAAGGGGGTCAGTTCCGCCACGTTGTCTGTGAGGTGGTAGGTGAGGAACCGGTGGACGTTGGCGTAGGTGGCCCTGCCCTGTTCGATGGCGGCCACGATGGTGCCGAAATGGTCGTCAAGGAGGACCAGATCCGAGGCCTCACGTGCCACGTCTGTTCCACTGAGGCCCATAGCCACACCGATGTCCGCTTCACGGAGAGCAGGGCCGTCGTTAACGCCGTCGCCGGTCATCGCCACCACATGCCCGCGGGCCTGCAGCGCCTTGGCCACACGGAGCTTTTGCTCCGGTGATACCCTGCTGACCACCACTCCGTCGCGGTCCAGGAGTGCGCCCAATATCTGGTCGTCCTCCGGCAGGTCCGCGCCTTCCAGCACAAGTTCGGGGCTCCCGGTAAGGCCGATCTGGCGGGCAATCGCTGCCGCCGTGGCGGGGTGGTCGCCGGTGATCATGGCAATCCTCAACCCTGCCTGCCGGGCCGCGCGGATCACGTCCCCCACATCCTCCCGGGGCGGGTCCTGCAGTCCGATCAGGCCCAGGAATTCCATGCCCGTTTCGAGTTCCAAGGCTGGAGTGGACTGCCACGCAGCAGGCGCTCCGCCGAGCCGACGCCTCGCAACCGCGATGACGCGCAGCCCGCGTGCGGCCATCACCTCCACCTGTTCCTTGACTGGGCCGGGCACGGCTTCACAGACCGGCAGCACGGTTTCGGGGGCACCTTTGCAGAACAGATCGGTTCCCAGGAGGGCGGATTCGCGCCGCCGCACGGGATCAAACGGCAACCGGCGCCACGGGGCAGCGCCGGCCTCGGTGCCTGTGAGCCTGCGGGCCAGGACGTCCATGGCCGCTTCCATGGGGTCGCCCTGCGCCCGCCACTGCCCGTCGTGGAACTCGGCGCGGCCCTGGGAAGCGGTACGCGCTGCCAGCGCCGCCGCGGCTGCCTCTTCCACCCCGCTTCCCTGCACGTCGCCGTCGGGAGCGTATCCCTGGCCCGTCACGTGGACGGGACCAGCCGCTGTGAAGACTTCGACGGCGTTCATCCGGTTCTGCGTCAGGGTCCCGGTTTTGTCGGTGCAGATAAAAGTGGTGGAACCCAGGGTTTCCACTGCCTCAAGGTTCCGGACCAGCCCGCTGCGCGAAGCCATGCGCTGGGCCCCCATGGCCAGCGACAGCGTGACGGTGGGGAGGAGGCCTTCCGGGACCAGCGCCACGGCAACGCCGATGGAAAACAGGAACGAGTCCCGCCATTGGAAGCCCACTAGCAGCGATGCCAGGAAGAAGACCGCCGCGATCCCCAGCGCCATACCGGCGGTAACGCGGACGATCCGGCGCAGTTCCTGGGACAGCGGCGTAGGCGGAGAAACCGCCCCGCTGGTCAGGGCAGCGATGCCGGCCAGCCTGGTTCCAGCACCTGTCGCGGAAACCGCTGCTTCCGCGTAGCCGTTGACCAGGAACGTGCCGCCCCAAGCCGGGTCACCCGCGATTTTGGGCACAGGGGCGCTTTCGCCCGTCAACATGGATTCATCCACCGCGCAGGCAGACGCCGACAGCAGCACCAAGTCCGCGGGGACGCGGTCGCCGGCAGCGAGCAGCACCACGTCGCCGACCACCAGCTCGCTGGCGTGGACCTTGCGCACCTTCCCGTCCCGCCGGACCACCACGTCGGCGGGCAGCAGGCCACGCAGCCGGGCGGCGGCGTGCTGGGCGCGTTCCTGCTGAATGTGCGCGAAGACTCCGTTGACAATGACGACGACGATGATCGCCACGGCGAGCTGCGGCATGTCCGCGATGAAAGCCAGCCCGGCGGCGCACCACAGCATGAGGGCGAAGAAGTGAGTCATTTCGCCCCAGAGCTTCCGCCACTGCGGAACGGGTTTCTCCGCGGGAAGCTGGTTGGGGCCCGCCTGTTTCAGGAGCTGCGCGGCCTGTTCAGAGGTCAGGCCCTCCGCGGTCCTCACACAGCGTCCGCCTCCTGACCAACCAGGAGCACGGGACAGTTGGAGTGGGCAGCGCAGGCCTTGCTGACGGAGCCCATGGACGACTTGAGCAGGCCGCCTTCGCCGTGCCGTCCAACCACCAGCATTTGTGCCCGCCGGCTCTCGTCCACCAGCACCTTCGCCGGTGATCCGAACTTGATGGTCACGTCGATGTTTTCCGGCCGTTCAGCGGAAAACGCCCGGCCAAGGGCATCCTCCACCAGGCGCCCGGCAGCGTCCTCCAACCTGGCGGTGAACTGCCGGTCGGCCCCCTCGAGGCGTGACATCACCAGGTAGTCCGGCATCCCGATGCATGAGATGACTTCGAGCCGTGTGCCCAGGCGGGCTGCCAGCGTGCCCGCGTAGCGGAGGGCTGCGGAGGAGTATTCGGACCCGTCCACACCCACGATGACCGGCTTGGCTCCTGTTTCTGCGTTCATGGTCACCACGATCCCGGCTGCGGGTTGAGCTGGGAAGGGCCAAAAGTCATGCCGCCGGCGGCCTCCGTGGACCGGATTTCCTATCGGCACCGTGCAGTGCCCTAAGGCCGTTCAGGATGGTGGCCAGGTCAACCAGTTCCTGGAGGAGTGCGCCGGCGACGGCGGGAATGTATCCGGTCATGGCAATGGCCATCAGGACGATGCTGAGTCCTATGCCCGTCCAGATGCTCACCAGGGCAACACCCACCGTGCGCTTTCCGATGGCCACGGCCTGGGCCACTTTGGACAGGTCATCGAGCATGATCACCACGTCCGCGGATTCGCTCGCCGCCGTGGCGCCCTTGGCCCCCATCGCGATGCCAACATCCGCAGCGGCCAGGACGGGAGCGTCGTTCACGCCGTCGCCCACCATCAGGACCGGCCGTTCCGCCAACGCGGCCACAGTGTTGACCTTGTCCTCGGGCAGGCATTCCGCCTGGACGCGGTCAATCCCGGCTTCCTCGGCAATGTGCGCGGCCGTGGCCTTGGCGTCACCGGTCAGGAGCATCGTGTTCTGCACGCCGAGGCTGCGCAGGCGCGCCAGGGTAACCACGGCGTTGCCGCGCAATGGATCTTTCATGATCAAGGCACCGGCGTACCCGCCGTTGACGGCCACATGGACGGCAAGCTGACCGCTGTGCACTGCAGCCTCCCGGAACCCGGTGGATGAACTGCGGACCAGGCCCGCTTTTCCCACCACCACCTGTTGATCGTCACAGATGGCCTCCACACCGTGCGTGGCGTTTTCAGTCGCCTGCGTCACGGGCAGGAGTCCAATGCCGGCCGCCTTTGCGGCTTCGATCACCGAAGCTGCCAGCACATGCGAGGAGTACTGTTCCGCGGAGGCTGCAAGCTGCAGGATCTTCCTGCTGCCCAGCGTTTCACCGTGACCGGGCGACACCCTGATCTCATCGAGGACGGGACGCCCCGACGTGAGGGTTCCGGTTTTGTCGAAGACCGCTGACTGCGCCTTCGCCAGCTGTTCAAGGGTCCTGGTGTTCTTGATGATGATGCCCTTGTGGGCGGCCTGGCTGGTACCGGCCAGGAAGGCCACCGGCGCCGCGATCAGCAGCGGGCACGGCGTGGCCACCACCAGGACCTGGGCAAAGCGCAGCGGCTCGCCGGACAGCAGCCATGCCGTACCCGCCATGGCCAGGGCCAGGAGGGTGAAGGGCACTGCGTAGCGGTCGGCCATCCGGACTACGGGAGCGCGGCTGTTGGAAGCCTCCTCCACCAGGGCGATGATGCGGCTGTACTGCGAGTCTGCCGCGGTGGCCGCTGCCCGCATCCGGATGGCCGCCACGCCGTTGACGGCGCCGCTGAGCAGCTGTTGCCCCCGGGTGCGTTCCACCGGCAGGCTTTCGCCCGTCAGCGACGACTCATCCAGGCTGGCTGAATCGGACAGGAGTTCACCGTCAACGGGTACCAGTTCGGACGGGCGGACCACCAGGATGTCCCCCGGCGCAACCTCGCCGATCGGGGTGTCCACCAGGGCTCCACCGGATTCCTCACGGTGGGCAAAGCGGGGCGCCCGGTCCAGCAGGGACCGCAGTTCCCGCGCTGCGCGGCCCTGGGCAAAATTCTCCAGCGCCTCCCCGCCGGTGAGCATCAGGATCACCACCAGGGCCGCGAGGTATTCGCCCACCGCCACGGTGCTGGCAATGGCCATCAGCGCCAAAAGGTCGATGCCCCAGCGGCCTTCACGCAGCGACCGGACCATGCCGGCCGCGCGCGCCACCACGATAACGGCCGCGTAAGCCGACGCCAGGATGCGGACCTGCAGTTCCAGGCCGAACTGAACCAGCACCAGCGTGGCCAGGAGCACCAGCAAAGTCAGTGCGACGACGGGATACCGCCTGAGAAAGACCCGGGCCTTTTCCATGGGCGAGCCGGCAGGTTCACCGGCATCAAGGCTGCCCGGACCAGGGCCGGTTGCCATGGTTGGGGACGCCTGCTTCCTCATCCAGGACCCTTCGGCACGAGGCGGTGAAGGTCATCGCACATGGAACTGAACCTACCCTGCTGCCGTCAGGCGGGCTAGGGCATTTGGCCCCAGCCCGCCTTCTGTTACCGCCGATGTGACCTTCGGCCCTGTCCACGGCTCCGGGCGTCTCGGCAACGTTGGGGGAAGACCTGCCGCCGACGCAGACCGGAGCCCACATGCAAGCCGTAACGATCAGCACCAGTGAGCCATAGGGCGGCAATGTCGGTGCAGTTACGGACGGTGGAACAGTTCTTCGACGGGGCGCCCACCGCGCTTGGCCTCTACGAAGCGGTGGAGCGAATGGCGGCGGGCCTGGGACCCTTTGGGATAAGGGTGGGCAAGAGCCAGATTTCCTTTCGCCGGCGCCGCGGGTTCGCGTACCTCTGGCGGCCCGGTCTTTATGTGAAATCCGCGGTTCCGCTTGTCCTGTCTTTGGCCCTGCCGCGGGACCTGGGTTCACCGCGCTTCAAGCAGATCGTGCATCCTTCGGCCCAAACCTGGATGCACCACCTGGAGCTCACTGACAGCACCCAACTCGATGCCGAGGTCCGGACGTGGATGCAGGAAGCGTACGGCGCTGCGGGCTGACAGTTAGAGTCCTCTGGCCCTGTCGCGCTGTTGCCGGCAGGTCAAAGCTGATGCCATGACTGAAGATGGCCAGCAGCCCCGAAAGATCCATGTTCCCGAACAACCCGTTGCCGTGGTGCGCGAAAGGGTCCCCATGGACGCGCTGACAGGCTTCTTCGGCCGCGCTTTCGGCGCCGTGATGGCGGCAGTCCAGATGCAGGGAGCCAGGCCGGCGGGGCCGCCGTTCGCGCTGTACCACGGGATGCCGGGCGAAACTGTGGATGTTGAAGCGGGGTTCCCTATCGCCGGGAACTTCCGGGGGACAGGCGAAGTGGCCAGCGGGACACTGCCCGATACGGACGCGTTCGAAGCTGTCCATACCGGCCCTTATGACACCTTGGGTACCACCTACGATGCCATCCGGCAACGGATGGAGGCCGATGGTGCCGCCCCCTCGGACACAATGTGGGAGTACTACCTGACCGATCCGGAACAGCAACCGGATCCTGCGACGTGGCAGACCAGGGTGGTGTGGCCGGTCGCCTGAGGCTGTGGGCTGAGAACCCGGGAACGCGGAGCTGAGGTCCCGCTTCGCCACTCCTGACCCCGCAAGCACACAAACCCACTGGAGCCTTCGATGGCAATCCCGATCCAATCCACAATTCCCCACCGGGCCGCTCTGCCGGTGATCTGGCTTTCGCGAACGGCCGTTGTGCTTTTCATCGTGGCCCTGACCGTGGCGTCGATACCCTTTGGGGAGCCCCCAACGGGACAGGTTGTCTGGGCATGCGTCGTCGTCGGCGGTTTCTTCCTCAGCGCTGTTGCAGGGATCGCAGCGCAGGTGCGGGAACACCGCGTGGTCCGCACGCGGCTGGGCTACTGGGCCCTGGCTTTTCTCATTCTCTCGGCCGTGATCATGGCTGCTGCCTCGATACTTTTCACGCCGGGAACGCAGTTGCCCGTGACCCCGGACGTGTTGATCTCCGGCGCGTCCTATGCCCTCACTGTGGCGGCCGTGCTGTTCATCCTCGCGGCGTTCCGGGCTGACCGAGATAGGATCCGATTCCTGCCGACGACACCGGCAGGGTGGTGGGCCGCGGCCTTCCTGGTGGTCGGTCTGGTTCTCTCATATAGCCCGTGGGCCGTCCTGACACCGGTGGCAGGGGCTGGTCCGGCCCTCGCGCTGGCCGGAATCATCAGTTACCGGGACCGCTCGGTGCTGGCAGCTACCGCACTGGTCGCCGGCCCGGCGCAGCTGGCCGTCTTTGACCTCGCCTTCTTCATCAGCATGTTCACACCGCACCCGTAAGCAGAAGACATGTCACTCGCAATCACACCAAAGTCGGCAGCCGGGCGCTGGAGCCTGCTCTTCGCTGCCATCACCGTGCTGGCCTCCCTCCTTGCATGGATCGTTCTGCTGCCCATGCTGGGCTTCCCGTCTGCCACTTGGGTGTGGCACGCCCTTGGGCAGGCCTTCGCGGGACCTGCAGCTGCAGCAGCAGCACTCGGGCTCGTCAGCATCATTCACTACAAGGAACGCTCGGTCCTGATTTGGCTCACCACCTCGGCCGCCCTTGCCGCGGCGGTAGCGGCGGGCGTGATCATGTATTCCGCTGTCGCTGAGTACCAGTAGCAGGGCACATGGCAGGGCCTCCACCAATGAAATCAAACGCACCGAAAAAGAGGCGTGCCGGCGGCAGCGGCTCAGGCAGGAAATTCACAAGCTTCATTAACACCGAGGCCGAGGCCCGGAGGTAGGCATGTCCAGTTCAGTCCAGCACTCCCTGCTCGCGACCGCTACCCGGCGGAGGTCGTTGCTGTTGTGCGGACCTGCTGCCTCGGTGCTTTACGGAGTCATGATCTGGCTGATCCGGTATCCCGGGTACGACCCCATCTCACAGACGGTCAGCGAGCTCTCGGCATGGGATGTCCCCACCAGGATCCTCTGGGTATGGCTGGGGTTGCTGTGGAGCGCCCTGATGGCTGCGTTCGCAGCCGGCGTCTGGCAGTCCGGAAGCCGACGCCAGTCGCTTCGCGTGTCCGCCATCCTCCTGGCCGCCTACGTGCTGGCCGGACTGGCCTACCCGTTCGCCTCGATGCACACCCGCGAAGTACTGGCCGCCGGCGGCGCCACTGCGGCCGACACAGCGCATTTGATCATCGTGTCGGTGACCAGTGCGCTGATGATGGCGGCAATGATCTCCGCAGCCGTTGCGTTGGACCTGTGGTTCCGTCTGTACACCACAGCCACAATCCTGCTTCTCATCGGTTTCGGCGTACTCACCGCCGGGGATGCCCCGGCTTTCCAAGCCAACCTGCCGACGCCGTGGGCGGGGCTCTGGAAGCGCGTCAACATCATGACGACCCTTGCGTGGGTCGTGGTGCTCGCGCTGCTGCTCATCCGCCCTGCGACACAGCGTAAAACAGGGTTGGGCGACAGTCGCGCTCGACGCGGGAAGCACTGATTCCTGTTACCCCCCCGCGAGCGCTGCACCTAGGCTATATGAGCAGATGAAAGGTCTCCGGCCCGACGACGTTCGGGAGTGTCCTGGTGCAGGTGCCGTTCGGTTCGGCTACCGTCAAGGCTGGATTCGGGTCAGGACAAGGGAGGGAGGAGCGCGGTGGACATCAAAGGCAAGGGCACGGTGGAGCTGTCCGATGGGGTCCTGCACTTGCGCTGGAATCCGGGAGTCTACATCGGCATCGACGTCGCCAAGGCCGCCCTGGAAGCCATCTCCACCCTGGCGCGGGGCGCCAGGCTGCCAATGCTGGTCGAAATTCAGGGCGTCACCCACTCCGCGGCCGCCCGGAAACTCTTCCCCGACGCATCCAGCATCTCGCGCATGGCACTTCTGGGAACCTCACCCGTTGACCGCGTCATCGCCATGTTCCGCCTGTCCCTGATCTCTGCCGGGTTCCCGATACGGTACTTCACGTCCGCTGACAAGGCGCGGGACTGGCTGCTGAAGCCTTCGGACGAGGCTGGAACGTTGCTCGGCGGCACCCGGTAACCCCCAACTTATCCATGCCGGGATCTGGTCTTCGCGCCCTGGACGCCTGGTCCGGCGCACCTGCGCCGCCGGGACACACAATTCCTCCATGGGAGAAGAGTCAAGATAACAAGCCCTTGCGGCGGACGTAGGTTAACTCCCACGGCTGCGCCCCCTGGCCGGTCTCCGACCAACCGTCGCGGGCAATTTCCCCGCGCAACTGGCTGAGGCTCGCCTCCAGGCCTGGAGCCCAGGCTTCTGCGGGAGGGGTGGCGTTCAGGGGCGGCCCGGGGAACGTGTCACTGACATAAAGCCTGCGGCCGTCCTCCGTCCTGCCAACGAACCGAAGCTGGGTACGTCCGTATTGAGAGCCAAGGGTGGAGAGGATTCGCACCCACCATTTCACCGATGCCGCGTCCTCCAGTTCTATCCGCAGATGCTCCTCCGTGCCGTTGCCTGTGTGCGGCTCATTTACGGACATGTCTCACTCCCGGCGAACGTAATCGGTATTCAAAAAGGCAGTTTGCCAAGGACTGGCATGGCGGAACAGGGCCGTTGGTCACCGGCGGCAGCAATGGAGACCCGTCTACCGGGCCCATCGGCACTACCGGACGCGCCCTACGGATGGCAGGCTCCAGGGATGAAACGGCACGGCGCTCCCCGGGCCCAGCGGGAATGGGGGCTCCTCTATCTCACGGCGGGGGCATCATCGATCCTGTTCGTCCTGTTGTTGGTAGCCGCGCTGGTGCTTGACTTCCTGGCGCCTCCGCCGGTGCACGGCGGAGCCCCCACCCTGGAGTTCATTGCGGCGAACAAGGCGAACTACGTGGCCGAGCAGGTCCTGTGGATCCTGCCGAACATCCTCCCGGTGCTTGTTTTCACAGGACTCTTCGTGGCGCTTGTGCCCTTCCGGAAGAGTTTGCCCCTGATCGCGCTGATCTTTGGCGCCCTGCCTTGGGCGCTCCTGCTTGCCGTCCCGGTCACCAGCAGGGGCTCCCTCAACCTCGTCTACCTCAGCGACCGCTACATGGCCACCGGGAGGGACGAGGAACGCCGCGCTTACGCTACCGCTGCTGAAGCAATCATCGCCGAGAACAACACACCTGCCATCGTGGGCGTCCTCTCCGCCTTCGGGATCCTCCTGATGGGACTGGCGATGCTGACGGCAAGGGCGCCCTTCCCACAGCTCCTGGCGTGGTTCGGCATCGGCACCGGTGCTTTGGGAGTGGTCAGTGAGGTCCTTCGGCAGGCTGTCCCGGACTTCTACTGGGGCTACGGCATCCTGCTCTGGGTGTGGTTCATTGCCACAGGGATTGTGTTGATCCGCCTTTCGCGCCTGGCTGCCTAGCATCCCCCACCTTTGCAATCCGGGACCTTGGTCCCTAAAAGCCGGACCGGGCTTCTGGGATGGTTGTTCAGGTCGAACGGTGCACAACGCCGTGGTTGTGCACCAGCATTTCACTGCGCCGGATACCGGCGCGGGACGTAGCCTCACCAACGGAGGCAGGACGATGGAGGAGAACCAGGCTTATGGCAGGTACGTTCGAACTGTTTGTCGATGATGATTCGCAGATTCGGTTCCGGCTAGTGATGCCCGATGGACATGTATTGGCGGTTTCCGGACAGTTCACCGACAAGCAGGCGGCGGCCGCCGCCATCGAAGAGGTACGTGAATGCGCAGGCACCGGCCTGATCCGGGATGTGGCGCCGCCTCCGCCAGTCGTTCTCCATGCTTCGGTACCGCATCCGCGATATGCGGTACGCCGCGGGACCCGCCGGCTCAACTCTGTCGGGGCAGCATAAGATAAGCGCCGTCCAAGGCCTCAGGGCGGACGGCCCTTTGACCAGGAAGACCGGTGGGGCCCATCGCTGACGATGGGCCCCACTCCTGTGCGTCTGCTGCCGGCCACGCGGCGCCAAAGCCGAGCGGGCGTCCACTACCGCCAGGGGAATCTAGAAGCCGGACGAACTGCCGGAGCCGGAAAAGCTTCCGCCGCTGCTGCCGTAACCGGTGGTGCTGCCGCCGCCCCTGGCCGAATTGACGCTGCTGACCCCTGTGTTGAATCCGGAGTTGAAGGTGGCGACGGAGAAAAACTGGTACGACGGGTAGACCGTCCCCAGGATGCTTGGTTCATAAGTCCGCTGTTTGTGGTGGTCCAGGCCTTCGTGGGCGGTTTCCATTTGCTCCCGCATCAGGCGTGCCTCCCGCTCATTCCTGGCAAAGCCCTCGATCACCGTTTCCGCGTGGTTCTCCAGCAACTCGGAGAGCCGGGTACGTGTTTTGTACAGCCGGTCCAGGGCCTCCTCCGGCGAGATCCGTCCGTCTGCCAGTTCTGCGGTCCACCGCTCGATCTCCCGCAGGCTTTCGTCGCGGAAGGACCGCAGCGCGGCGGCCGTTGCGGAGTCCCCCTGTCCGTGCCGCTTGGCCAGGAGCTGCTCGAGTCCGGCCAAGTCCCTGCGGAACGGGGCAAGCTGCCGGTCCCAGGCGGTGGGCCACGTGTCGGCGCGGTTCAGCAGGGCGTTGCTGTCCGCGATGACGTCATCCAGCGCATCCAGCTCGGCGGCGCTGTCCGCGAACTGGCGGGCAAGCTTGAGGTTCTTCCGGCTACTCAAGGATCGCCTGCCCATTGCGTGCACCTGGTTGGACAGCTCTGTGACGGCGGCGTACCGGCTCAGGAAGGTGCGGTGTTTCTCCAGGACCTGGCTCCCATAGCGGGACGATTCCGGGATGGTCCCGGCATTCAGTTCCGTCACGTCCAGGTCCATACTGACGTTGGAGTAGCTGCGGTCCCCGCGTTCGATGTGTTTCCGGCAGGTGCTTCTGGTCACGGCCCGGACGATCAGCCATGCGGCGGCACCGAGCACCGCAATGCCGCCGGTGACCCACGCCGTGATCGTGAACGCGGCGGACCTGTACCACGGCTGGTTGATCAGCTCGGCGCCACGTCGAATGCCTGCCACCGTTCCTTCGGTCCATTGGGCGTCCCGGAACAGTTCCTTCGACGCGTCCTGGATGTCGCTGCGCTGTTCCAGCGACACCTTCCGGTCCTCGCCCATGTAGGTCCCCACGTGGCGGCCCACAGGGTCCAGCGCGAAAATGAACAGCCCGTCGGCCCATTTCTGGCCGTCGGCACTGATCCATTCGGGATGCCTGGACCGGGCAAACTTCAGCACTTCTTCGTTGAGGTTGTCCTCCGCTTTTCCGTTGTAGGTGAAGACGGCAACGCGGGTGGGCTCGTAGAACTGGATGCGTTCGACGGCGGGCAGCAGCGTGTTCTGGTCAAGCACCCCTGCGGTGTCCTCCACAATGACAGCCACGGGTGCCACTGCGCTGCCTGGGACAGCGAACCCCAGGAGCAGGGCAGCCAGGACAAGCATCATCGCGGCAATCCGGCTGACCACGCTGCCCATATCCCTCCCCAATATTTAGAATCAGGATGGGCCAACGTGCAGGGCCGCCAAAGGGCCGAAGGTCCCGCTGGTGAGGCTAGGTCTGATGGGAGCGGAGTCACATGACGCAGGAACCCAGAGCCGTGGTGGTCGGCTACGACGGATCGGATGAGGCCGCGGCCGCTGTCCGTTGGGCAGCCAGGCACGCCCGGGCGGTGAACCGCCGGCTCCACGTGGTGCATTGTTCACTATGGCCGCTGCTCACCAGGCACCTGGGTCCGGTTCCGGGCGTGTCAGGCAGTGGCCTGGAACAGTCAGCCCAGGCCGTCCTGGAAGAGGGCGTGGCACAGGCGGCAGCAGAGGTTCCAGGCCTTCAGGTCAGGAGCACGTTGCTCCACGGACTCCCTGCGCAGCTTCTGGCCCATGTTTCCAGGGGAGAAGAACTTCTGGTTGTCGGCAGCCGCGGCCTGGGCGGATTCCTGGGCCTGCTTGTGGGTTCCGTGAGCCTGGAGCTGGCAGCCACCGCTGCCTGCCCGGTCGCCGTGATCCGGCAGGACCTCCACCCGGACGGGCCGGTCGTCGCCGCCGTCGACGCTTCAGGTTCCCCCACAGCGCTGGAGGATGCCTGTGCCCTGGCGACGGCATGGCGGGCCCCACTCGAGGTAGTCCATGTCCAGCACCAGCCCCCGGGCCGCCGGCGATCGGACACTCAGGACTCCGACAGTGACGCCCGGACAATCCTGTCGTCCGCGTTGGCCCATGCACGTGCCGCGGCACCCGCTATCCGCATTGACGGAAAGATCCTTACGGACAGCTCGGTCCCGCATGCCATCCTCCAGGCCTCCGCAGAAGCCCGGATAGTGGTGGTGGGCTCCCAGGGCCAGGGCATCCTCAGGGAAACCATGGGCTCCACCGCCCATGCTGTCCTGCACCACGCCCAGGGCCCGGTCCTCATCTCACGCCGGGGAAGTTAAAACAGCGGCAGTTGAAGCAGCGCAGTTGAAGCAGCCGCCCATCTGCTGATGACGGGGAATGCAGGTGGAGTGTCGTCCCGCTGCCGCCGGAACCTGGCGCCTAAGCTGGTCCGGTGACCCCAGTTCCCTCCCCCGATCCGCTGGATGTCGTCGTCCACTCCGGTCCGGCTGACTGGTGGGTCATCCTTGCGGGGTTGGGGCCCCTGGCTGTCCTCATCGCCGCCCTGCTGGCCTTCTACATCAACTGGCGCACCCTGAAACAGCGCACTGCCGCGGACAAGACAGCGCTGGATCAAAAGCGCGAAGCCGATGCCAACGCCCTTCAGCAGAAGACCGAGGCGGACAGCAGGGCGGAATGGTGGCGCCGCACCCAGTGGGCATTGGACCGGGCACTGGACCCGGATGAAGGGACCAAGGCACTGGGGCTGGCGACCCTGGAGGTCCTGGCCAGGAGCGAGTTGGCCCGGACCGAGGAACTCGAGTTGTTCGATATCGCCTGGAAGAGCGTGTCCGGGGACGAGAACGGCGAGGAGAACGGGGACGATGGCCAGGTGGACGCCGGGCCGGGGCAGGAGCTGGCCTTCGTGGACGACGGCGGCAACTTAGGCGAGAATGGAACGACGGATGACGACAGTACCAAGGAGGTTGGACCGTGAGCGCAACATCGCCTGAACATCGTTTCGTCCACACTCCCCGGAACACCGCAGCCAAGCCCGCCAAGAAAACCGGTTCGGCCGCCGAGCACCGTGTCCAGGTTGCGGCGGCGCGGCTCCGCGTCACGCTCGATCAACGCCTGGGCCGCGAAACGCCCGCCAAGACCAAGGCATTGGCCAAGGAACCGATCTAATTCCCGCCCCGGTGTTTGACGTTCGACGGCGCGTGGTGGAGTTGGGTGCGCAGTGGCTGCGGTAATTCTCGGGTGCGACACAAACAAGCTTCTGCGCTGGGACTACCGTGCCGTCGTCGAGCACGTCGCGGAATCCGGCAGGGCGGTGGAGCGGTGGTGCCTGGAGCAGCACCCGGACGCCGGCCCTGGCCTCAGCCCGGGCACCGAAGCCTGGCTCCTGCTGTGCGGCAGCAATGAAGCCGGCAGCGGCCTGATCGGTCACGGAGTGGTCGCGTCGGAACCGTACCAGCTGGCCGGAACGGGCGAATGGTTCGTCGCCGTCGCCTTCGATGCGCTGCTCGCACTGGGTGAGCAGATACGGCCCGGCATCCTTGGCGACGCGCTCCCCCGTGACCACTGGCCCAAGGCGGGCGGACCCTCCCTGGTGGCCTTGCCGCCGTCGTACGAGCCTCCCCTGCGCCGGCTGTGGCGTGCTTGCGGGCCCACGACGGCGGGCTGCGCCGAGGTGGTCGGGGGCAGCTTGCAGCCCGACGCCGTCAGCACTGTCCAGGTAAGCCGCTACGAACGGGACCCTGACGCGCGGCGCGTCTGCCTTGCGTTTCACGGCACATCGTGCGCCGCCTGCGGGTTCTCTTTCGAGTCCGCCTACGGCGGCAACGCCCCAGAGGCGCTCGCCGTGCACCATGTGGTGCCGCCGGACATGCTGGACAGCGGATACCAGCTGGACCCCATAGCCGACCTCATTCCGCTGTGCCCCAACTGCCATGTGGTGGCCCACAGCGTGAACCCGCCGCGCACGGTGTCCGAACTCCGGAACATGGGCTCCGCCTCCAGCCCGGTGATGAGGGGTGAGGTGGTGACAGCCCTGGCCCTGAAGGCCCAGGAGGATGCGCGGCGGATCATGGACGGCGGGTAGGGGTAGGCCCGGGCCATCGGCTCGTAAAATGGAGGAATGACGGTGGCTGCCCATTCCGGTGGCGCGTTCCCGCTGGCCCGCCGGGCCCGGAACGCGTTGCGCCGGGTACCTGTGTGGACGTGGCGGCTGCTGATGCGTTCGGTCAGCTCGCGGGAGCGGATCCGGTTCAACACGGATCCCGTCACCGAGGTGGCCTATGTCCACGACCTCGACTATGTGGGCGATGGCCTGCGCGCCCACCGCCTGGATGTAGTGACACCCTTGTCGGTGGCACAGGCGTCGGCTCAAGGTGCGGTGGCAGATGGCAGGGGCCTGCCGGTCTACGTCTATTTCCACGGCGGAGGATGGACGTCCGGCGACAAGTCAGCATTGACCAAGTACTGCGCCAACCAGGCCTTGGGCGGGATGGTGGTGGTCAACGTCAACTACCGGCACGCGCCGCGGTTCCACATGGGGCACGTGCTCGAGGACGCGAACGCCGCCCTTGCGTGGGTTGTGGCCAACATCAAGGAGTACGGCGGGGACCCTGCGCGCCTGATCCTGGGCGGGGACTCCGCGGGCGGACAGATTTCGGCCCTGCTCACCGCCATCAGCCTGCGCCCTGAGCTGGCCACGCACTACTCGCTGCTGCCGGCCGTTCCGGCGGGGCATGTGAAAGGGCTTGTCCAGCACTGCAGCGCCGTTGATTTCTCGGTGTTTTTTGAAAGCGGCTTTGTCCTCAGCCTGAACTTCGTTCGCATGCTGCTGCCGGCCACGGCTCCCCTGACACCAGCACGACTGAAGTCTGCAGCCGGGTACCTGTCCCCTATCGAATGGCTGGACGGGAGCCACCCGCCGGTCTTCGTCACCACCTCCGAGCGCGACTTCTTTTACCGGTCCAACCTCAATTTCATCGAGCGACTGCAGGACCATGGCGTTCCCGTGGATGCCCTCATCTACCCCTGGGCCAGCGCCAACACCGAACATACCTGGCAACAGGATTACCGCTACCCGGAATCCCAGGAAGTGTACCGGCGGCTCCATGCCTTCGTGGGCAACGTGGCGGGTCCACCCTCTGCCGCTGACTAGGCCCCGCCGGCTGGGTTATCTTGGGACCATGTCGGAGCCGGGCCAACGAGAGCACGGGGTTGACCCCGAGGAATTTGGCTCTGCCCGCGTGGATGCGGCTGCCCTGCTGGATGCGGAGCTGGGGGACGTCGACTGGTCGGTGCCGCCGCCTGGCTCGGTGCACTTTACGCTGGACGTCCCCAGCGGCAAGCTCGCGGCCATGGCCTTGGGCAATCCGGAGGATCCGTGCGTCGTCCTGGTGCCCGGCGCCACCGGATCCAAAGAGGACTTTTCCCTCATGCTGCCGGACCTGGCCGGCGCGGGGTACTACGCCCTGACGTACGATCTTTCCGGCCAGTACCAGTCGGCGGGCGCAGGGCCGGAGAACCTGGTGCCGCCCCGGAAGCACTACGACTACCGGTTGTTCGTGGACGACTTCCTGGCGGTTATGGAATCTACGGCAACCCCTGTGCACGTTGTGGCCTATTCCTTCGCGGGCATCATCGCCCAGCTCGCCTATGTTGAGCGGCCGGACCTCTTCCGGTCCATCACCTTCCTTGGGTGCCCGCCGGAACCGGGCCCGAGTTTCCGGGGGGTGAGCCGCATCGGCCGGTTCAGCACGTGGGTCAACGGCAGGGCAGGCGCCGCGCTGCTCATTTGGGGAATCCGCAGCGGCAGGGTGGCCCAAGTACCGCCCGGAAGGCAGCGGTTCGTAAACTACCGCTTCCGTTTCACGCGCCGCTCCTCCATCCGCGATATCTACACGCTGATGCAGCATGTACCGGACCTACGCCCGCAGTTGGCCGAAGCTCCGCTTCCGAAGTTCGTGGCCGTCGGCGAGCATGACCTGTGGCCGCTCCAGCTGCACCGGCTGTTCGCGCAGGCAATCCGTGCCCGGATCGGCGTCTACCGGGGCGGGCACAGCCCCTGCGAAACGTCCCCGCACGAGTTCAGCCGCGACCTGCTCGCGCTCTATGCGAAAGCTGAGGAGGCGTAGCGAGGGTCCATACCTCACCTCGATGCGGCTTCGGCGCGCTGGCGGAGGTTGAGCAGCATCTTCCGCATCATCCAGATGTCGCCGAATTCAACGAGTGCGGAGAACAAAATTGCGGGTGAAAACCAGCGGTAGCGGGCGCGGATACGGCTGACAAGCCGGGTTGAACCGTCGCTCATGGGCTCAAGCTGCCAGGTCCAGCTGTTATCCCCCGGCGTGCCCCAGACCATGGAAAGTGGCGGGTCCATCCTCTGGACCGGGATGCCGTGTTTGCCGTCGGGGCTCATGGGAACAATGTCACCTACGGTAAGGTCCTGCAGCTCCGGGATGATGCGCCGTGCACTCGGGCGCCCCAGGTTGTCCAGGATGTCGTAGCTGTACCAACCGCCGCGGCCAAGCCCCGCTTGGACCAGCCATGGCCATATCCGTTCCGGCGCTGCGCCGATGGTGATGGCCCTCGTGGCGTTGAACGTCGGTTTGGGCACCAGTTCGTCGCCGGGCATCGCCCGCGAGACCTCTTCAGGCGTGGCGCCCCAAGTGAGTTGCCAGGGACGAAACCAGCGGATGTAGGCGCCCGCCACGGCCGCGGTCCCCAGCACAGGGAGGAAGCGCGTCGGGAGTCGCATCCCCTCAGTGTGGAGCGCTACCCGGACCCGGAACAGTGCCAAATGTCCCGGTGCCTCTTAGTGCCCGGCCAACCGGTGCAGGATAGCCGCGCCAAGGGAGGCCCCGTTCACCAACGCCAGGAGGATCACCGCCGGTACGCCAAGCGCCCATGCCGCGCGCCGCCGTCGTGCCTGGACAACAAGGTGCCTGAGCGCGTCGAAGTTTTGTTGAAGCAGCTGCGGGTCATTTTGTGCTGCCGGACGCTTGTGCCAAGTGCCAGGCTGGACGGCGACGCCGGAGATACGGGCCAGTTCCGCCCAGGCGAGCACGGGGCTGGACCTGCGCAGCCAGCCCGCCAATTGGGCGTCGGTGACCACCACCGCCTGCTCGGGGCGCGCCTTTATAGTCAGCGTCTTGGGCTCGACTATAACGACGACGGCAGTCACCTTAACAGGAAGGCCCGCCGCGGCAGTCAGCAGCTTTGAGGCGCGGGCAGCTTCGTGGGCCGCATTGTAGAGGTGCCGGGTCTTCCTGCCGGCAACCATGAGGGTCCTGCCTGCCACCCAGACCGACTGGCCGGAATGGTTCTTCGTGTTGATGGTGAAGACGCCGGCGGGGCCGATCAGCACGTGGTCTATGTCGGAAGAACCTGCCCCGACCGGGACGGCGTGGAGAACCAGCCATTCGGGTCCCAGATTTTCCAGAATCTCTCCAACCACCAGCTCACCGAGGGCACCTCGGTACCAGGGTGAGCTTTCCGCACTGAGGGGGCTCACTCCGAGGATCCGCTGAAGCGTAGAGCGCGGCGGCACCCTGCCCTGCAATGCCAGCAACTCCTCGATGACGGCCTGGCCGGGTACACGGGCCCCCAAGTGTGGCGGTGCTGAATGACTGCTCACGGTTTTCTCCCCCACTTTGTGATGCGTGCATGATGAGCGTAGGGGCTGCAGTGCGTGTCCGGACCGGTTATTGGGTTTCCTGGCAGCATCTTTCCCGAATACTTGGGCAACGCTGCGGTTTGTCTTAGCGTGCAGCCAGCTTCCGGGAACTGCGGCCCGCGGGCTACGATCGCCAACACGCCTCGAGGCAATGGTGTGGCTCGACGGCACAGCTCGACGGCACAGGAGGAGAATGGCGTGGCCCGAGGATCGAAAATGAACGGACCCCACTGGCGTCGCGTGCTGGCGGCGCTGGGCAACAGTGATACCAGGACCGCCTATGCCCAGATAGTACTGGGGGCGGCCCCCAACGATATCCTGCCTGACGTGAAGGAGCAGCGGCGCCACCGGGCCATCGCCGCGCTGCTGGAGTCTGGGCTCGTCCAGCGGCGGGCATCCGGTGAGCTGGTGGCGGAGGAGACCATCTTCCGGGACCTGCTGGCCCAGCAACCCCGCCGGCAGCAACAGACCGGGCTGGACAGGTTCATGCGACTGGGCCGAATAGAGAGATATCCGGCGAACCTGGCAGAACGGAGGGCGCTGTTGGCGAGGATCGCCACCGAGGCCATCGCACCCGGCGAAAAGCTCGCTGAAAGGCAGGTCAATGAGCGGCTGCTCAGTTATACCGATGACGTGGTGCTGCTGCGCCGCTACATGGTCGACTTCGGCGTCCTGCAGCGCACCCCTTCGGGCTCTTCCTACTCCTTAGCGGACTAACCGGCCCCTGCCCATCCCATGCCCTGAGATGGTGTGCAGTAGTTTTGACGGGCCGTCAGCATCCCCGTCGAACTCATGACTGCCGCGATTCCGCACTCAGCCGCCCAATGAGCCTTCCCTCCTACTCCTGTCGTCTAGAGAATCCGCTGGAACATGCGGTGGTCCTGCCATAACCCGGCTATCCGCAAATAGGCTCGCGCGGTGCCGTAGGACTCGAATCCATTTTTCTCCAGCACCCGCTGTGATGCCGTATTGTGCACCAGGGTCGCGGCCTCAAGACGGTGCAGCGCGAGGTCATGTTTGGCGATGTTGACAGCGGCTGCCACCGCCGCCGTCATGATCCCGGAACCCTGCAAAGCTTGGTCCACCCAGTAACCCAGATGTGCGTTTTGGAAGGCACCCCGCACGATCGAACTCAGGGTCAGCAGGCCGACGACCTCATCTTTACGCACCAACACCATTGGAAGGCCGGTGCCCGCAGAAAGTTCCCGTCGCTGCCTGATGATCACCTCTTGTTGTCCCTGGACTGTGTAGAACTTGTCGGGCCGAATCGGTTCCCACGGCGCAAGATGGGCGCGGTTCTTCTGAAACGCCTCAGCCAGCGCCCTGGCGTCCAGCTTCTGGACTGGCCGGAGGACAACGCCTTCAAGGAGTTCCGAAGAGAAGTGCATCTATTCACACTACCCAGCAGGACGGATCCGTCGGGCCCGCGCGCTACAGAGTTACCTCTGTCGGTACCCGCGTGCCCACAGGACCTCGGCGACGCCGCCCAAGGCAAGTGGGACGGTCACGGCGGCGGCCAAGTGGCGTAGCAAGCTGAAGGGGTTCGTCCATGCGGCCCACCCCACCAGGATCCCTGGCAGGCCCACGCAAATCGTGACCCATACAGGGTTACCCCGAACATGTGACAACACAGCGGCGGTCACGGACAATACGCACCCTGCGTGAATGTAGAGGCTGGCGATACTCGCCGTTTTGACGAGCGCTGGTTCCGGAGCCCAGATAAAGAACATACTCCTCGACAGCCCGATGACGATCAGGGCTATCGAACCGAGGACCAGCAGCGCCCATGCGATGGTTCCGGCCCACCGGCCGACGAAGCTCATGTCGCCTAGACTACTGCCATGCCTACACTTGTTCACGAGTTTTCCTGGCCTGACCGGGTCGTTATCGGCACCGTCGGTGTTCCGGGGGCGCGTACGTTCTACCTGCAAGTACGGACAGGCAGGCAAATCGTAACCATCGGTCTGGAAAAGCAGCAGGCAGCTCTGCTCGCAGAGAAGATAGACGAAATTCTCGACCAGCTCAACACCCTTGAGGGCAATCCCTTCAGCGTCCCCACGGGTACTCCTATCGAGTTGGTCGATAACGACCCGCTTGAGGTCGTTGAAGAGCAATTCCGAACCGGCGCCATGAGCCTGGGGTGGGACCCAACGACGGCGCAGGTGGTCATAGAGGCTTACCCCATCAGCGATGTCGATGGTGCTGGTGATGACGAATCTTTTGACCAGGACGACGCTGAGGTACCCGAAATGGTGTTGGTGAGAATGCCGGTGGGCACCGCTCGCGCATTCACCAAGCGCACGCGTGAGGTGGTGGGCGCCGGGCGTCCACTATGCCCGCTCTGCGGGTTCCCCATGGACGCCGAGGGTCACGTCTGCTCCCCTCCCGAAAACTGATGGGGCGCACCGGCCGATAGCCGGCGCAGCGCCTTGAACGCCGTCATCGCCTACGAGGGCGCCAATACGACGCGCTGAAGATTCTGGAGAGTGGCCGGGCTGGCTGCGATGTCAATAACGCCAGCGTCCGAGTTCAGGCTGAGGACGTGAAAGTCCAACGGCACTTCCTGCTTGGCATCCTGGCGGTTGGCCTTCCGCGGTGGGAACTCCGTGGCCCTAAGTCCCGTAAGAGCCTTGCTGCGGCCACTGGCTATGAGTTCGTCGTGGACGGTCGGCTGGAAATCGATCCGTCCCGGGCCTGGGCTGGCGACGCCCATCTGCCATGTGCTGCTGAGCGAACCCGGCGATGAGTCGGGGAAGCGCAGGAAGATGACAAATTTGCCGGGCTCATCCGGCTTGGCCGCGTCCGTCGGGAACCGCGTCGTCATAAAGAACACGCCGCCGCCGATCATCAGCGCATAGAAGACGGCATTGGCGACCGCGTCTTCGAGAGTGCCCCCAAGGATGAGACCAGCCGCCAGGATGGCGGCGCAGGCCACAACGCCCACCAAAACTGCACGGAGCGCGGGATGCATTTCGCCCCACTTCCTCATGGCGCCATCCTAGGGCCGGACCCTTTCCCCCGCTACGGCCCGTCGTTTGGGAGCAGGACGAAAACGTTCGTGGCCGGAATCGGGTACTACAGTGGAGGCATGGCTGCCAGTCGGAAACCGCTCGACGAGCTGCGCGAAACCATCGGCCACCTGGCCGATCAGCTCAAGCTGCCCGGTTCGGAGCGCGTCGACGACCTCGTTGGCGATCTCGTTGGTCCCAGGCCCGGGCCGGCCCGGCCGCTGTCCGAGGTGCAGGCCGAGCTCGACGCGCTGGTCGGGCTGGAGACGGTCAAAGAACAGGTGCGGGCACTCGTCGCACTGCTCCAGGTCCAGGCCCGCCGCAAGGCCCACGGCCTGCCGGAGGTGGCCACATCACAGCACCTGGTGTTCCTGGGAAACCCAGGCACGGGCAAGACCACTGTGGCGCGGCTTCTGGCGGAGATGTACCGCGCGGTAGGGCTGCTGCAGAAAGGCCATCTGGTGGAGGTGGACCGTTCCGGACTGGTGGGGCAGTACGTCGGACAGACCGCCATCAAGACGGACCGGGTCATCCGCCGTGCCCTGGACGGCGTCCTGTTCATCGACGAGGCCTACGCCTTGGCTCCGGAGGACGGCCGGATGGACTTCGGCCCCGAGGCGATCGAGGTCCTGCTGAAGCGGATGGAGGACCACCGGCATCGCCTGGTGGTGATCGTGGCCGGATACCCGCGGCTGATGGAATCCTTCCTGCTTTCGAACCCGGGGCTGCGCTCCCGGTTCGCCCGCGAGATCACATTCCCCGACTACTCCGTCGACGCACTCCAGACGATCTTCCGTCAGATGCTGGCCCAGCACGAGTACAGGCTGGAGCCGGGTGCGGACCAGATGCTGCGCCGCATCCTCGCCGGGCTCCACGCGGGTGAGGACTCCGGCAATGCGCGGTTCGCCCGCACGCTGTTCGAGCAGGCGCTGAACCGCCAGGCGCTGCGGCTGTCGCTTGACGAGGAACAAAGTCTCGACGCACTCGATCGTGAGGCAGTCATGACGCTCACCGCGGACGACATCGTTGAGGCCGCACTGGCCCTGGGCGAAGAACCGGAACCCGAACCGATACCGGAGCCGGAGCAGCCACGCTGGTGGCGCTGGCTGGTCTGACGGAATTTGCCGCGCCGCCCTAGACCACGTCCTAGTAGTCGATGGCTTTCCGGTCCATGGACTTCAGCGCCGCAAGCCGTGCCTCCACTTCGGTCTGCTCGCCGAGGTCTTCCAGGGAGGCGAACTGGGCGTCCAGTGATGAGGCGGCGAGTTCCTGCTGGCCGCGGACGGTGGCTTCCTGGCGCCGGACCTTGTCCTCGTAACGGCCGATCGCCGAAGTTGGGTCGCCGCCGTCCAGGGCCTTGAGCGCCTCGTTCACCTGAGACTGGGTGGCCGCGACCCGGGCGCGGTTGGCCAGCTCGTTGCGCTTAGCGGTCAGCTCCCCGAGCTTGCCCCTCATCATGTCCAGGCCGTTCTTCAGCTGGTCGACCACCTGGTTCTGCGCGGCCAGAGCAGGTGCCTGGGCCTTCGCGGTGGATTCGGCAGTCAGCTGCCGGCCGATGGCGACCTTGGCGAGGGCATCGAACTTGTCCGCGTCAACACTGTTCCCCGCGGCGCGGAACTCATCGGCCTTCCGGGAGGCTGCGATGGCCTTGTTGCCCCACGTGTTGGCGTCGTCCACTGCCCGCTTGTAGTCGTCTTCGGCCATGCGGAGGTTGCCGATCGTCTGGGCGACTGCGGACTCGGCTTCGCGGATGTTTTCCGAGTAGTCGCGGACCATCTGGTCCAGCATCTTCTGCGGGTCTTCGGCGGAATCGAGAAGGGCGTTCAGGTTGGCCTTGGCGAGCTGGGCGACACGGGAGAAAATACTCTGCTTCACTGCGGTCTTTCTATCGTTGGTGGAATTGGCATCCTATCCGACGGCCAGCAATCTGGGACCCAGCGGTAGTGACCTGGCCACTCTTGAGCAAACCTTGTGCCCATCGTGGGCTGCCGTTTAGGAACGGGTCCTATCTTTGAAGGCAAGATCCTGTCGCTGGGGCAGGTTCTACACATGGGGACAGGGCCGGCGGCCGCAGCATCCCGAGACCGGATGCAGCCCCCCAAACCGCCGCCGGCCCTTAAACCCGGGTCACCCAGACTGCCCCCGCACGCGGCGATGGTTCCGCTCAGCGTGGCGTGCGCGTCAACGGGATGCTACGAATCCCCGACGGTCGTCCATGCTGGGGAGCTCTTCTTGGGGAAAGAGCCCGGCCAGGATCCGATCCGATTCCGCCTGTGCCGCGACGTCGAAGGCTCCGCCTGTGACGAGTAACTCGTCAGCTCCGGAGGTCGCTAGCAGGTGCTGGACTTGGGTCCGTACCTCGGAGGCCGTGCCGTAGAGCGATGTGGACAGGCTTCTTTCGACCGCTTCCTTTTCCCGGACAGTCAGCCCCGCCCACTCGGTCGGACCCACGGGCGCCAGGGCAGCGAATTCACCGGTGGTCCTGGAACGGGCCAGCGCGATGGCTTCGGGCAAAAGCAGCTCCCTTGCCGCTTGGTGAGTCGCGGCCGCCGCTACGTTCGCGGAAGCCATGATGTAGGGCCGCTGGAACCAGCGTGATGGACGGAACTGTGAGCGATACCTGTCCAGCGCCGGGAGTCTGCCGCTCTGGTCTGTCCGGAACACGGCTGGCCCGCCCAGCACGACAGCCAGGCCGGCACGGGCTGCAATTTCGATTCCCGAACCCGTGGCCAGCACGAATACCGGTGTAGCCGAGTCGTTCCGCGGCCGGGCTGTGATGGATGCGGTTCCGGACAGGTAGGCAAGCAGTTCGGCCACCTGGTCTTCAAACCGCTCAGCCTCCTGTTTCCCGGCACGAAGCGCATCCCGGACTGCCGGGGTGAAACCGACAGACCGGCCAACGCCCAAGTCAATTCGCGCGGGATGAAGAGCCTCCAGCGTGGCCGTCTGCTCGGCCACCACGAGTGGCTGGTGGTTGGGAAGCATGATGCCTCCAGAACCGACCCGGATGGAGTGCGTCCTGGCAGCAACGGCGGCCATCAGCACGGCGGGTACGGAACCGGCAATGCCCGGCACCGCATGGTGCTCTGCGACCCAGAAGCGGTGGTAACCCCATTCCTCGGCCCGCTGGGCCCGTTCCAGCACCCGGTTCAGGGCGTCGGCAGCAGGAAACCCCTCCCGGGCGTTGGCACGGTCGAGAATGGAAATCCGCGGAAGGGGAAGGCTCATACTGCTGGAACCACTCCGGGCGAGGAAGAATTCCTCTCCCGGCTACGGAGTCAGGGTCCGCCGGATGTAGTTGCACGTCCTTAAGACATGCCCGCGTGAATGTCGGACCCTCCCTCAATAATGAGTACATGGCAAGCGAAGCAGTGGAAAAGGCGTTTGGGGCGATGGACGACGCCATTGCCATCATCCGCGCTGCAGTGGCTGGGCTACATTTTGGGCCGGCGTCGGACACTGACCCCCTGGCTTCTGTCGCTGACGGATGCCTGGACGTCCTTGCCTTAAGCGCACGGGTTGAGGCTCGCGTCGCGGCCTTGAAGGCCGAGGCAACGGCTACGTATGCGGAATCGGCGCGATCGGCGGCCCCCTTGGACATGCCGGTCCAGGCCCAGGAGATGGCCATAGCCGCTGAGGTGGGTTGCGTACTGGCCATCGGCGATCGGGCCGCAGGCACGCTGCTTGAGCAATCCCACGCTTTGACTACGTTCCTACCCCTTACCCTGGCGGCACTTCAGGAGGGAACAGTTTCGTGGCAACACGCCAAGGTGATCGTCGATGAGACCGCCACCCTTGACCGCGACGCAGCGGGTGCACTTGAAGCCCAATTCCTCGATGTCGGCGCGCTCAACCCTGTCCGCGGCTGCCCGGTCGGCGAGATGCCGGCCTTTAGGTTCCGGCGGAAGGCCCGGACGTGGCGCGAACGGCACCACCCTGACAGCATCGAAAAACGCCATGCGAAGGGTGCGCAGGACAGATGCCTGGAATACACCCCCGAACAGGACGGGATGGCCCGGGTGTCCGCCTACCTGCCAGCGGACCAAGCAGCCGCGATCTGGAACCGCATCACCGCGATCGCGCGGGGCCTCCAGGGACCCCTCGAGGACCGAACGCTCACCCAGTTGCGGGTAGACATTCTCGCAACGGCAGCCCTCCGCAGCGAAGTCGGCTGCACCCGCTGCAGCAGCGGCAGTACCGGCAGCAGCGCAGCAGCCGACGGTCCAGCCGATATCCCCACGCCCCGGGCCGAGGTCCTGGTCACCGTACCTGTGTTCTCCCTGCTCGGACTGACGGAGGAGCCAGCGATGCTGGACGGGTTCGGACCCATACCCGCCTCCATGGCACGCAATCTGGTGGCCAATGGAGCGGATTCGTTCCATCGCGTGCTCGTGGACCCTCGCGATGGGGCACCTTTGGAAATCGGGCGCACCAGCTACCGGCTCACAAAGGCTATGCGGAACTGGCTACGGATGCGCGACGGCAAATGCCCATTTCCCGGATGCAGCAACCACTCCTTGGACAACGAAGCCGACCACCTCCTGGCCTGGCACCACGGCGGAACCACCGGGATCGCCAACCTGGGACAACCTTGTCCCCGGCACCACAGACTCAAACACGCCAGCGGTTGGACACCGACGCCGGCAACGAAAAATGAGCCGCCCGGCTGGGTTTCACCTTCAGGGCGGAAGTACAAAAGCGAACACCAGGACTGGGAACCGCCACAATGGCCGTCTTCGTTCGCGCCAATAGCCGGTCAGTGGCAACCACAACGGCCCTGCACGCCTATGCCCGCCGCTCTGGGTGGGACCGTGGACTACCTTCAGATACCGCCTTCGGCTGGAGAAGAGTTTCTCCGCGCCTACCTCGATGCCAAATAAGCTGCCGGGGATGCCTCCGAGGGGGACTCCGCACGACGTGTGCGGAGTCCCCCTCGGAGGCATGACGGGAAGGTGCGTGGGCGGATGGGGCTAGAAGTCCCAGTCCTCGTCCTCGGTGTTCACGGCCTTGCCGATCACGTAGGAGGAACCGGACCCCGAGAAGAAGTCGTGGTTCTCGTCAGCGTTCGGGGACAGCGCCGAAAGGATGGCCGGGTTAACGTCGGTGACGGACGCCGGGAACATCGCCTCGTAGCCCAGGTTCATCAGGGCCTTGTTGGCGTTGTAGTGCAGGAACTTTTTGACGTCCTCGGCCAGGCCCACGCCGTCGTACAGGTCGTGGGTGTACTGGACCTCGTTCTCGTACAGCTCGAACAGCAGCTCGAACGTGTAGTCCTTGATCTCCTGGCGGCGCTCCGGGGAGACAGCCTCCAGGCCGCGCTGGAACTTGTAGCCGATGTAGTAGCCGTGCACGGCCTCATCGCGGATGATCAGGCGGATCAGGTCAGCAGTGTTCGTCAGCTTGGCGCGTGAGGACCAGTACATGGGCAGGTAGAAGCCCGAGTAGAACAGGAAGCTCTCCAGCAGCGTGGAGGCCACCTTCCGCTTCAGCGGATCGTCGCCCTGGTAGTAGTCCATGACGATCTGCGCCTTCTTCTGAAGGTTCTCGTTCTCAGTGGACCAGCGGAATGCCTCGTCGATCTCCTTGGTGGAGGCCAGCGTGGAGAAGATGGACGAGTAGCTCTTGGCGTGCACCGACTCCATGAACGCGATGTTCGTGTAAACGGCTTCCTCATGCGGGGTCAGCGCATCCGGGATCAGCGAGACGGCGCCGACAGTGCCCTGGATGGTGTCGAGCAGGGTCAGGCCGGTGAACACGCGCATGGTGAGCTGCTGCTCAGCCGGGGTCAGCGTATTCCACGACTGGACGTCGTTGGACAGCGGCACCTTCTCCGGCAGCCAGAAGTTGTTCACCAGGCGGTTCCAGACGTCGACGTCCTTGTCATCCTGGATGCGGTTCCAGTTGATGGCCTCGACGTGGCTAAGCAGCTTGACCTTCTCGGTCATGTCATCCCCTAAGCGTTGGGTGGGTTTCACTAAGTTAAAGCGTACGACGGCGGGCGGCCACCCGCCGTCGTACTGGCACCTTTAGTTGAAGGAGTAACTACAGCATGCAGCTGACGCAGCCCTCGACCTCAGTCCCTTCCAGCGCGAGCTGGCGGAGACGGATGTAGTAGATGGTCTTGATGCCCTTCTTCCAGGCATAGATCTGGGCCTTGTTGATGTCTCGCGTGGTGGCGGTGTCCTTGAAGAACAGCGTCAGGGACAGGCCCTGGTCCACGTGCTGGGTGGCAGCAGCGTAGGTGTCGATGACCTTCTCGTAGCCGATTTCATACGCGTCCTGGTAGTACTCCAGGTTGTCGTTCGTCAGGTACGGAGCCGGGTAGTACACGCGGCCCAGCTTGCCTTCCTTGCGGATCTCGATTTTGGACGCCACCGGGTGGATCGAGGAGGTGGAGTTGTTGATGTAGGAGATCGAGCCCGTGGGCGGGACAGCCTGCAGGTTCTGGTTGTAGATGCCGTGCTCCATGACTGAGGCCTTCAGCGCCAGCCAATCAGCCTGCGTGGGGATGTGCACATCCTTGAACAGCTCACGGACCTTCTCGGTCTGCGGCACCCACTCCTGCTCCGTGTACTTGTCGAAGTATTCACCCGACGCGTACTTGGACTTCTCGAACCCGCCGAACGTCTGGCCGGTCTCGATGGCCAGCAGGTTCGACGCCCGTACCGCGTGGTAGACCACGGAATAGAAGTAGATGTTGGTGAAGTCCAGGCCCTCTTCGGAACCGTAGTGGACCCGCTCGCGGGCCAGGTAGCCGTGCAGGTTCATCTGGCCCAGGCCGATGGCGTGGCTTTGATCGTTGCCCTTGGCGATGGAGGGCACCGAGGTGATGTTGGACATGTCCGACACCGCCGAGAGCGAGCGGATTGCCGTCTCGATGGTCAGCCCGAAGTCCGGAGAGTCCATGGTCTTCGCGATGTTCAGCGAACCCAGGTTGCAGGAGATGTCCTTGCCGGTGTCGGCGTAGGAGAGGTCATCGTTGTACGTGGTGGGCTGGGAAACCTGGAGGATCTCCGAGCACAGGTTGGACATGATGATCTTGCCGTCAATCGGGTTGGCCCGGTTGACGGTGTCCTCGAACATGATGTACGGGTAACCGGACTCGAACTGGATCTCGGCGAGGGTCTGGAAGAACTCGCGGGCCTTGATCTTGGTCTTCTTGATCCGGGAGTCGTCCACCATCTCGTAGTACTTCTCGGTGACGGAGACATCGGAGAACGGCATGCCGTAGACGCGTTCGACGTCGTAGGGCGAGAACAGGTACATGTCCTCGTCCTTCTTGGCCAGCTCAAACGTGATGTCCGGGATGACAACGCCCAGGGAGAGGGTCTTGATGCGGATCTTTTCGTCCGCGTTCTCACGCTTGGTGTCCAGGAACCGGTAGATGTCCGGGTGGTGGGCGTGCAGGTACACGGCACCGGCACCCTGGCGGGCGCCCAGCTGGTTGGCGTAGGAGAAGCTGTCTTCGAGGAGCTTCATCACGGGGATGACGCCGGAGGACTGGTTCTCGATCTGCTTGATCGGGGCACCGACTTCGCGGATGTTGGTCAGTGCGAAGGCCACGCCGCCGCCGCGCTTGGACAGCTGCAGGGCGGAGTTGATGGAGCGGCCGATCGATTCCATGTTGTCTTCGATGCGGAGCAGGAAGCATGAAACCAATTCGCCGCGCTGCTTCTTGCCGGCGTTCAGGAACGTGGGGGTGGCCGGCTGGAAGCGGCCTTCGATGATTTCGTCCACCATCTGCAGGGCCAGCTGCTCATTGCCGCGGGCAAGGTGCAGGGCAACCATGCAGACGCGGTCCTCGTAGCGCTCCAGGAAACGCTTGCCGTCGAACGTCTTCAGCGTGTAGGACGTGTAGAACTTGAACGCGCCCAGGAAGGTCTCGAAGCGGAACTTCTTCTTGTAGGCGCGGTTGAACAGCTCACGGATGAAGTTCATCGTGTACTGGTCCAGCGTTTCGCGCTCGTAGTACTGGTTCTTCACCAGGTAGTCGAGCTTCTCCTCCAGGTCATGAAAGAACACGGTGTTGTTGTTCACGTGCTGCAGGAAGTACTGGTGCGCAGCCTCACGGTCGGCGCCGAACTGGATTTCGCCATTGGGACCGTAGAGGTTCAGCATGGCGTTCAGCTCGTGATAGCCCAGCCCCTTGTAGGCGGCGGGCATCTCAGGCTCCTGGGCCCTGGTTACTTCTGTGTCTGCGACAGTCGTGTCCAAAACTTGTCCAATCCTTGGTTGACCCGGGTGACGTCTTCCGGCGTTCCCATAAGTTCGAATCGATAAAGGTGGGGTACCTGGCATTTGGCGGCGATGATGTCCGCGGCCATGCAGTAGTTGTCCCCAAAGTTTGTGTTGCCGGCGCCGATGACGCCGCGGAGCAGTTTCCTGTTCTGCGGGTTGTTTAGGAACCGGATGACCTGCTTGGGAACGGACCCCTCTCCCCCGGTGCCGCCATAGGTGGGCACCACCAGCACGAATGGCCGGGTGGCGAGGAGGGGTGCGTCCTTTGCGTAAAGCGGGATCCGGGCCACCTCACGGCCAAGCTTCGCAACGAAGCGGCTGGTGTTCTCGGATGTGGAGGAAAAGTAGATGAGCTGGCTCTCCGTGAGAGCCTGCCCGGGATCGTTCCGATCTGCGGCCGGCGGGGACACCTCCACACGCTGAGCCGTGTGGTCGCGCTGTGCTGTTGGTGCCATGGGAGTCACCTCAGCTGGTAGTTGGTCGCCGGCAGGAAAAAGCTGTGGCTCCTAGGCCACGGAAGAAACGGCGGAGAGTGCCAGTTCTTCGATCTTGTCCGGGCGGAAGCCGGACCAGTGGTCCTGGTCGGTGACCACAACGGGAGCCTGCATGTAGCCCAGTGCCTTCAGGCGCTCGAGTGCCTCGGCGTCCTGGGAGATGTCAACGCTCTGGTAGGTGATGCCCTTTTTGTCGAGCGCGCGGTAAGTGGCGTTGCACTGAACACAAGCAGGCTTCGTGTAAACCGTTACGGTCATTGTCCCTGTCCCCTTAGTTAAACTCTTGCTGGTTCGGTGTCCCCGTCCAGCTGTATGTAGATACTACATGTAGTGCAGACGCCTCTTTGGAACCCCAAGATGATGTATTACAAGTATGTCATTTAATGCACCGTTAATCCACAGGCAGGAGCCGGAAAAATGCCCGGGATCCCGGGTTTTTTGCGGGCTTGGTCCACACCCTGTGGACGGGCTTGCCCACTTTTGCACAGTCCGCGTGTCGTGATTCACCGGCGTGTCGCCCACCTGTCCCGCCACAGGAAAAGGGTCCCTCATCACTACATGTAGTGATGAGGGACCCTTCCGTCCGGCAGGCGACAGTGAGAGATTGCCTCCGCTTCCTACTTCGCGCCGGGATTGAGCCTGGCGATTGCCGTGGACAGTACGGTGGCGAATCCGCACCAAGCAGCGTACGGAGCGAGCGAAACGCCGGCAGTCCGGTTCAGCCGGTAGGTCCGCCGCACCAGGTCCGCGCTGCTGGCCGCGAGCACTGCCGCTTCGGCAGCGCCCAGCCACGGCCGGCGGGAGCGCCAGAAGAACCAGCTCCAGGATGCGTTGAGGACAAGGTTTGCGGCCAATGCGCCCTGGTAGGCACGCAGCTCCCAGCGGTGGTTCTTTCTGACCGGGTCGGGACTGTCGGCAGCACTGTCCAGTTCGGCAGCCCGGTCCAGCGCGACGGCGGACGTCACCGCCAGATCGGCGTACAAGGCAGTCCACACCACGGGAAACGCAATTGCCGGTGGCTGCCACTCCGGCTTCCGCAACTTCAGGTACCAGCTGGGGTCCGTGGCAACCCCGCCTGCGGCGGCAGTGGCGACCGTCGCCGCCGTCGTCCATGCCAGTGTCCTAAGTTTCATGCCTGTCCCTCCCCTTCCTTAACACCAAGGCAAAACTAAAGCTGCGCCTCCCGGCGGTCCAGCACAATCTGCTGCACGTCCAGGTAACCGGATTGGAACCCCGCGCGGGAGTAGCAGAGGTAGAAGAGCCACATCCGCTGGAACACCGCGTCGAAGCCCAACTCCCCCACTTCCCGGGACCGCGCAAGGAACCGTTCCTCCCACAACCGCAGCGTGGCGGCGTAGTGGTCGCCCATCCCCATGCGCTCCCGGACGCGCAGGGTGGTGTGCTGCTGCGTCACGCCCTCAATGGCCCGGACGGAGGGCAGGAACCCGCCGGGGAAGATGTACTTGTGCACCCATGTGTAGGCGTTGCGGGTGGCCAGCATCCGCCCGTGCGGCATGGTGATGGCCTGGACGGCCACCTTTCCGCCGGGGGCCAGGACGCGGTCGATCGTCTGGAAGTAGATGGGCCAGTATTCGTAGCCCACGGCCTCGATCATCTCCACGGACACGACGGCGTCGTACTCGCCTTCCACCGCGCGGTAGTCCTGCAGCGCCACCGTCACACGGTCCGCGAACCCCGCATCCGCAATGCGTTCCTGGGCCAGCGCCTGCTGCTCGCTGGACAGGGTGACGCTGTAAACGGTGGCGCCGCGGGCCGCGGCACGCAAAGCAAGCTCACCCCAGCCCGTGCCGATTTCCAGCAGCCGGGTCCCCTCTCCCACGCCGGCCCTGTCCAGCAGCCTGTCGATCTTGGCCTGCTGGGCCGCCGCCAGGAAATCCCAACTCACCGAGGACAGCGGGCCGGCTGCCTCGGGAAACAGCGCCGATGAGTAGCTCATGGTGGCGTCCAGGAAGTTGGAGAACAGCTCGTTGGACAGGTCATAGTGCCTGGAGATGTTGCTCCGGGTGTTCTGTTCGGCGTTCCGTTCCTGGCGGGGCGTCCGGGGCAGGTACAGCGAGCGCAGCTTCTGCAGCGGCATCGGGATCAGTGCGTCCACGGAGGCGGCGAAGACTTCAAGCACCGCAGCCAGGTCCGACGCTTCCCAGTCGCCGGCCATGAAGGACTCCCCCAGTCCGATCAGCCCGTTGTCGCCGATCCGCTTCTCGAACGCGTCCGGCCGCACCATGGTCATCACCGGGGCGTCGGGACCGCCGGTCCCCAGGGCCGTTCCGTCCGGGTATTCCACCCGCAGCGGCAGCCGCTTGACGGCTCCCTTGAACAGCAGGCCGGCGGCTTTCCCGGCCACCTCAGCCTTGGGGCCCGACGGCGGCGTGGCAACACCGGGCCAGCGGTCAGGATCGATGGTGGCGGGCGACGCCGGCACACCGGTTGCGCCCCAGGCTGCGGGGGTGTGCGCGGCGGTCTGGGCCGGGTCTTCGAGGTGGGCAGTGGTGCCGTTATCGTCGGTCATTGTCATTGAACTGCCTCCTGTGAGGGGTGGTGTGGTCTGGCAACGACGGGCAGGCGTCTTGCCCAGAGCTTAATGCCCTGTATGCGGATAAGGGCGGATACCAGCAGCGGCGCCGCGGGCACCGTCAAGGCGGCGGCGAGGATGTTCGGGATGGTGGCCGGTCTCCGCCGTCCCACCATGGTGGCGACGAAGGGCCGCTGCCCCTCCCGCTCCAGGATGATGGAGACCGCCAGCCGCTCGCCCGGCGCCGGAAGCTTCATGCGGTACTGCCCATCGACGTCGTTAAAGGGTGAAACGTAGAACGCCTTCGGCACCGACGCCCGCCCTGCCGGGTTGGTCCGCAGCAGGTAGCAGTGCCGTTCCCCGTAGGTGTTGTGGACCTCGGCCACCACGCACTGCAGCTCTCCGCCGGCGCGGTAGCACCAGAACAGGGTGAGCGGGTTGAAGACGTAACCGAACACCCTGGCGCTGGCCAGCATGTGGATGGGCCCGCCGTCGGGCTCTATGCCCTGGGTGCGCAGGTACCGCTCCACGTTCGACCGGATGCTGGCCTCCGGATTGCCCAGGTGGTCCCCGGCGCGGAACACTGCCAGCGGGCGGAGCAGGAACGGCAGCGCCGGAATCGCGTCCACGTCAACGAACCAGCTGTAGCTCCGGTACGTGAAGGCGTTTTTCAAGGGACTGCGCCGCACATGGGAAATGGACGTGCGGTAGATCGAGGCGCCCATGGTCATGCAGGTTCCGCGGCGAGTTCCCGCTCCCCTTCACCGGTGGCGTCGCCCGACTCGGGCAGCGGCAGCGGCCACGTGCGGCCCAGCTTTTCTGCCGCACGCACACCGGAGAGGGCGCCGTCCTCGTGGAAGCCCCAGCCAAGGTAGGCCCCGGCGTACGCGATCCTGCTGTTGCTTAGCGCCGCGATGGCCTGCTGGGCCTTCAGGGATTCAGGCGTGTACTGCGGGTGCTCATAGACCATCCGTTCCAGCACCGCGTCGTCGGCGATCAGCTCCGATTCACCCAGGCTCACCAGGTAGGGGCGGGCGTCCGCCGGCGTGAGCCGCTGCAGCCGGGTCAGGTCATAGCTCACCAAGACCTTGTCCGGCCTGGCGTCGCAAGCCGGCAGCCGATAGTTCCAGGACGCCCTCGCATTGTCCGACGCCGGCAGGACGGCGGGATCCCGGTGGAACACGGTGTGGTTCACCGAGTAGGGCATCCCGCCCAGCGCTTCCTTCTCCTCAGGCGTGGCGTCCGCCAGGAACCCAAGTGCCTGGGCAGGATGGGTGGCAATGACCACGGCGTCAAAGTCTTCCAGTCCGTTGTCAGTTGCGAGCTCAACGCCGTTGGGCAGACGCCGGATGGCCGTGACGGGCGTGTTCAGCCGAACGTCGCCCAGTGTTGCAGCGAGTTTTTCCACGTACCGGGCGGATCCGCCGGTGACCGTGCGCCATTGCGGTGAGCCCTTGATGCCCAGCATGCCGTGGTGGCCCAGGAAGGTGAACAGGTACCGCGCGGGATAGGCAAGGGCGGTGGTGGGATCGCAGGACCATACGGCGCTGACCACCGGGGTCATGAAGTGGGAGATGAAGTAAGGGTTGAACTTCTCCCGCTCCAGGAACGCGCCCAGCGTCAGTTCCGGGACTTCCACCTCATCGCTGACGGCCGACGGCGGCGCCGTCCTGAGCAGCTCTCTCGCCTTCCGGTAAAAGCGGGTGACCTCCAGCAGCATCAGCAGGTAGCGGCCACGCAGCAGGCTGGAAGGCTTGGCGATGATTCCCCGGGCACCGTCCCGCGCACCGGCGTACTCCAGCCCGCAGCCGTCGCAGCGGATGGACATGCTCATCTCCGAGTCCTGCGTTTCCACGCCGAGTTCGGCGAACAGCCGCAGCAGGGTGGGATAGGTCCGCTCGTTGTGCACTATGAATCCGGTGTCCACCCCGATGACGCTTCCGTCCGGCTGCGGCATGTCATGGGTGTGGGCGTGGCCGCCCAACCGTGAGTCCGCCTCGAACAGGGTGACGTCGTCCTGCCTGTTCAGGAGGTAGGCGGCGGTTAATCCCGCCACGCCGCTGCCAATGACGGCGATGCGCCGCCTGCCTGCACTTCCTGCTGGGTTAAGTGACAATTTATGCTCCTCTGCTGAACATTTGTCGCTGGGCCGGGTATACAGACGGCAATTCGGCGCAGGAGCGGCCGCGGATGGGTGCAGTACTGTTGGCTCGTGGTAAATCCCGTGCACCTGAAGACCCTCCTGGAGGTCACGCGGCTGGGCTCGTTCGCTGCGGCAGCCGCAACGCTTGGCTACACGGCCTCGGCCGTCTCGCAGCAGATGTCCGCGCTGGAGCGGGAAACGGGCGTAACCCTCTTCCAGCGCTCGGCGCGCGCCGTGGTCCCTACGGAAGCCGCCGTCGTCATGACCCGCCATGCCGCCAAGGTACTCACCGACATCGAGGCACTGATGGCTGCCGCGTCAAGGACCCAGGACACCGGAAGCCAGGAGCTGCGGCTGGGGATCTTCCCCAGCCTGGCCACCTATGTCCTGCCCCGGATCCTCAAGAATCCGGCCTGGAAGAAGCTCGGCATTGACCTGCGGGTTTCGGTGGCGGAGCCCGGCCAGACTATCCAGGGCCTGCGCACCGGCGGCGACCTGGACCTCGCGGTGGTGTTCCAGGTGGGCCAGACCGGCTTCGCCTGGCCCAACACCATCAACCGGCAGTGGATCGGTGACGACGACTTCCGCGTGGTGCTGCCGGCAGGCTGGGGCTTCCGGGCCGATGCCAAGGTGGCGGCGGACCATCTCTCGGAAATGCCGTGGATCATGCATCACCCCGGCACCAGTGACGCCATGGTGATCGAGCGGCTGTTCGCCGGCTGCAACCTGCATCCCCGCGTGGTGGCACACAGTGATGACTTCCACGCCAGCCTGGAAATGGCCGCCGCAGGACTGGGTGCAGCCCTGGTTCCGGAGTTGGCGCTGCGGAACAAGCCGGCAGGCGTGGTGGTGCTGGACGTGCCCGAGATCCGGCTGGCACGGAACGTGTTTGCGCTGCTGATCAACGACCGGAAGACCGCGCGTGTGCAGCTTTTCGTGGACCTGCTGGCTGAAACCCTTGCCGGGATGCGCACAGCGGTGAATTAGGGCCGAACGCTGGAATGGTCTGCCCTTCGGGTCTATGTTGAGAATATGAACAAGGTAGCGAGCCAGCACTTTGGGGAGATTGAGCTCAACCACGGCAGGGATCACCTCTTCGCGGCCAAGCACGAGCTGCGAGGCCACCCGCTGGAACTCGACCTGAACATCAACGCGCACGACCACTTCGATGAAGCCGCGCTGCGGAAAGTCGAGTACCGGCTGCGCTTCCTTCCCGAGCTGGTGGACGAAGTCCGGGCCATGATCGCCGAGGAACTTGAGCAAGAGGGCACCAGCCCCCAGGAGTACCTGCACTTCCACTGCAACGCCCTCAAGGACGAGCATCTGCACAAGGTGTTCGGCGTCCAGGACCGCAAACAGCTCACCAACGAGGTGTTCCTCAAGGCGCTGAAACTCGGCCACGTAGGGATCTACCCCGGCCAGCCCGAGCGCTACTTCGTCCTGGACTTCACCCTGGGCCAGCACTTCACGGATGAGGTCCTGGTGGCCTCCGCCGACCAGGACGGAGTGGTGGACGACGAGATCGTCTGGGAGTCCTGAAGGGCGTTTGACCCTGGCGCTGCTGAGCGGCCGGTTCCACGATGGATCTCATGCATGATGTGAAAGCCGGAACGTGGCGGCTGGCTGCGTCGCTGCTCCTGGCCGGTGTGCTGGCCTCGATACTCGCCGGCGTGTTCCATGCCGAGTCCCACGACGCCAACGACCACGCCGCTTCCTTCACCGCCTACGCCAACAGCGGCATCTGGACCGCCGTGCACCTGGGCCAGTTCGTGGGGATGGCGCTTGTATGCGCGGGCCTGGTGTCCCTGTGGGCAGCCCTTGGCGTCCAGCAGCACGCCGTGGCTTGGCTTGCCCGCTTTGGTGCCCTTGCCGCCGCGGCCGCCCTGGCACTTCACGCCGTACTCCAGGCGGTGGACGGGGTTGCCCTGAAGCAGGCGGTGGACGCCTGGGCCGCAGCTCCAGAGCCTGAAAAGGCGGCGCGTTTCGCCACGGCGGAGGGCATTCGCTGGCTGGAGTGGGGCACGCGCAGCTACCAAAGCTTCCTGCTGGGAACGGCACTGTTGCTGCTGGGCGTTGTTGTGACCGCCACACATCGCGTTCCCCGGATCATCGGACTGCTCATGGCGCTGTCCGGGCTGGCCTACCTGGCGCAGGGATGGATCATCGGCGAAACAGGGTTTTCCAACGCCAACTCAGTGCCTACGTTGGTCGGCATTGTGGCGATTGTCGCCGCAAGTGTTTGGCTGGCAGTCAGCGCTTGGAGGATTAAGGAGACGACGGCGGCCGGGCACCCCAGGTGACCAGCCGCCGTCGTGGGTCCGCTACTTGGCCGCTTGCAGCAGTTCCGCACGGACCGTCTGCGTGGCCTTGACCAGGTTCCGCAGCGACTCCTCCGTCTCGGCATAGCCGCGGGTCTTCAGCCCGCAGTCCGGGTTGACCCAGAGCTGGCGGGACGGGACGTGCTTGACCGCGGTCGACAGAAGCTCGGTGACCTCGGCCTCGCCCGGAACGCGGGGTGAGTGGATGTCGTAAACACCCGGACCAACCCCGCGGCCGAAGCCGTGGGACTCAAGGTCGTGGACAACCTCCATGCGGGAACGGGCGGCTTCGATGGAGGTGACGTCGGCGTCCAGGCCGTCGATCGCGTCGATGATGACGCCGAACTCCGAGTAGCAGAGGTGGGTGTGGATCTGCGTGGCGTCGGCAGCGCCCGCGGTCGCCAGGCGGAAGGATTCAACGGACCACTTCAGGTAGTCGGCCTGGTCTGCCTTGCGCAGCGGAAGCAGTTCACGCAGGGCGGGCTCGTCCACCTGGATGACCTTGATACCTGCGGCTTCGAGGTCGGCGATCTCGTCGCGCAGCGCCAGGCCAACCTGGTTGGCGGTTTCAGCCAGCGGCTGGTCGTCCCGGACAAAGGACCAGGCCAGGATGGTGACCGGACCGGTGAGCATGCCCTTCATCGGCTTGCCGGTCAGCGACTGTGCATATTCCGCCCACTTGACGGTGATGGGAGCGCTGCGGGTGACGTCGCCCCACAGGATCGAAGGGCGGGTGCAGCGTGAGCCGTAGGACTGGACCCAGCCATGGACGGTGACGTCGAAGCCTTCGAGGTTCTCGGCGAAGTACTGCACCATGTCGTTGCGCTCCGGCTCGCCGTGCACCAGGACGTCGTAACCCAGCTCTTCCTGCAGGTCCACTACGCGCTTGATTTCGTCCTTCATGAGCTGTTCGTACTGCTCATCGCTCAGCTCGCCCTTGCTGTTGCGGGCGCGGGCCGAACGGATTTCGGAGGTCTGGGGGAAGGAGCCGATGGTGGTGGTGGGCAGCGGCGGCAGGTGCAGCGCTTCTTCCTGGGCGGCCTCGCGGACTTCGTAGGCCGAGCGGGTGAAGTCTTTGGCGGTAAGCGCTTCGGTCCGGGCCCGGACATCAGCGCGGCGCACCCCTTCCGCGGTGGCGCGGGAACCGATCACGGCGGTGGCTTCTTTGATGGCAACCTTCGCCGCGGCCGGGTCCGCGAGGTAGGACGCCAGGGTCTTGACCTCCACGGCCTTCTGGTCGGAGAAGGCCAGCCAGCTGCGGAGCTGCTCTGACAGCTGGGTCTCCTCAGCGACGTCATGGGGGACGTGCTGGGTGGACGTGGAGGTGGAGACGGCAACCTTCCCGGCGGCGGCCTTCAGTTGGTCCAGCTTGGCGGCGGACGCGGCGAGATCGTTGCGCCAGATGTTGTGGCCGTCCACGACGCCGGCCACCAGGGTCTTGTTGCCCAGGCCAGCCAGCGCTGCGGCGGAGGGAACGGCGCCCTTGAAGACGTCGATGTGAAGGGCATCGATGTTCGTGGCAGCGAGGGTGCCCAGCTGGCCTTCGAGCGAGCCGTACGGGGTGGAAACCAGAATCTGCGGACGGTTGGCCGCGGCGGTCAGGACCTCATAAGCCCTCGCAACGGCTGCTTCGATGCCGGCGGCAGGGGTTTCCTGGTCAACCACCAGGGCCGGCTCGTCGAGCTGCACCCAGTTGGCGCCGGCGTCGGCGAGCTTTTCGAGCAGCTCGACGTAGACGGGCAGGATGTCCTCGAGGCGGGACAGTGGCGCGAAACCGGCCTGGGCGTCGTCGGAAGCCTTGGACAGGAGCAGGTAGGTCACGGGCCCAACGATGTAGGGGCGGGTTTCGATCCCGTTGGCCAGGGCGAACGCGAACTCGTCAACCTTCGCGGTGGAGGCCAGGGTGAACTCTGTCTCCGGGCCGATTTCCGGCACCAGGTAGTGGTAGTTGGTGTCGAACCACTTGGTCATTTCGAGCGGCTGCTGCTCCTTGTTGCCGCGGGCCAGTGTGAAGTAGCCGTCGATGTCCAGCTGCCCGTCGGCATTGAGCAGCTTGCCGAAGCGGGCAGGAACGGCACCCAGGTGCGCGGTGGTGTCGAGGACCTGGTCGTAGTAGGAGAAGGTGCCCGGCACGGCGGCGGCTTCGGTGAGCCCGAGTTCCTGGAGGCGGCGGGCGGCGGCCAGCTGGATGTCCTTGGCGGCGGCGTCCAGGGCAGCGGCGCCGATCTTGCCGGCCCAGTAGGCCTCCACGGCCTTCTTGAGTTCGCGGCGGCGGCCGATGCGGGGGTAGCCGAGAAGTGAAGCGGACGGGAACGGGGTGTTTTTGGGTGCAGTCAGCTCAGACATGGAAGATCCTAAGTTTTTTGGGCAGCCCTAACGTCGGGCTGGTCGGGTAAAGGTGTGTACGGAGCGCGAAACGCTCAGCTGGCAAGCTGGATGCGGGCGGCGGATTCCCGCCGGCCGTGCTGGCTGCCGGGTCGGCTTCGCCCGGGCAGGGCCAGCTTGTCCAGCACTTCCAGCGCGCTTTGATGCTCGTTGAAGGTGTAGATGTGGATGCCGGGAGCCCCGGCATCCAGGGCCGCGTTGGCCAGGTCCACCGTCGCGTCGACCCCGATGTGGAGCCGTTCGAGGTCGGTCTCGGCGGCGGCCAGCTTGGCCATCAGTTCCGGCGCGGGCTCCACGCCGGTGAGCTGTCCCAGGCGGTTGAGCCGGCGGAGGCTGGTGAGCGGCATGACGCCGGGAATGATAGGGATGGTCACGCCGGCGCGCCGGGCCCTGGTGAGCAGGTCGGCATAGTGCCTGGTCTCAAAGAACACCTGTGTGATGGCGAAGTCGGCGCCGGAACGCTGCTTGGCCAGCAGCACCTCGACGTCGTGCTCCTCGCTGGGCGATTCCGGATGGCGGGCGGGATACGCCGCCACGCCGACCGCGATCTTGCCGGCACAGAGCAGGGCCGAACGGCGCTGCTCCACGCGGCGGATGAGTTCAATGAGGTCCTGGGCGTACCGAAGGGATCCGGCGGCGGGTGCGCCGGCGTCCTTGGGAAGGTCTCCGCGCAGGGCAAGGATGCCCCGTACGCCGGTGTCCAGCAGTTCGCCCACGATAGTGGCTAGTTCCTGCGGGCTGTTGCCCACGCAGGTCAGGTGGGCCAGCGGCCGCAGCGTGGTCTCGAGCAGGAGCCGATTAATGAGTTCGACGGCGGTGTCCCGGTTGGAGCCGCTGGCGCCATAGGTCACGGAGACATAGTCCGGCTCAGTGGTTTCCAGTTCCCGGATGGTGGTCCAGAGGGTTTCCGCTGCTGCAGGGGAACGGGGCGGGAACAGCTCATAGGACAACGCCACCGGGGCGGTGTCGGAGAGGTTCGGGTGTGCGTCAATCAAACTTGGTGGTGACATTTGCGTCCTTGGCTTTGGGCCATCGCCTGCTTTCCGCCGAAAAAACGGCGCGAAACCGGCAATGAATTGAGTTTGGGGAACACGGAGGGACTCCACCAGGGACGCAGCCGCGACTGTTACGCCTTGCATGAAGTAGTCCGTGAGCAAATGTCAGGCCCACATGGGGGCACCCACACCCTCCAGATCGGAGGATCGCTGACACGTTACCGCGGTAACTTGTCTACGACTCTATGGGCTGTGACCGGCAGGGAACAAGTCGGCACCGAATTAAGACACTGTTTTACAGGCCGTTTTCCAAGGCAACAGAATTTTCTTCGCCAGTACGCGCCTTCACCAGGGGCGCTCCACAGCTGCCCCGCCGCTGCTGTCCAGATACTCTTCCCGCTCACGCCCGCTGTTGCGCTCCCGTTCCGCCTGCCGTGCGCTGTCCTGGAGCTGGTCCAGCTGGCCCTGCCGGGGGTCCGCCGACGTGTCCGGCGATGGCTCCTCCCCTGGTGCCGGCGTCCCGTCCGCGCCCTGTCCGGCAGCGCCGAGTTTGCTCTCCAGCCGCTCCCTTGCCGCGGCCAGCCGGCCGCCGGTTTCGGCACTCCCGGCGAGGCACCCTTCCGGCGCCTGCCCGGCCGTTGCCAGCGCTTCCTTGAACAACAGAACGGCCGACGCCGCGTCCCCGGCCAGCTGCCGCTGGTCACCCAGGCGTTCGATCGCCAGCACAAGGTTGACCCGAATGGTGCACGCGTCCCCCGAGCTGGCGGGAACCATGCCTAGAGCTTGTTCGAAGTGTGTCCTGGCAGTCGCATAGTCTTCCTCCGCCACGGCTGCGTCGCCGGCGGCGAACGTCGCCTTGTGCGGCTCCACGACGTTTGCGAAACCAAGGCCCCGGGCGGCGGCATCAACGGCGGCAGCGTTCCCGGCGGTAAAACCGGCGGCGGCGCGGTCAGCCAGGATGCCCAGGCTGAGCAGTTTGATGGCGGTGCACAGCACCAGGAGCACCGGCAGCGCCGACCACAGCAGCAGGCGGCGCCTGCGGGACCGTGGTGTCGACTGTGGGGTCACCGCTTTTCCTCCTTCAGGCCCGCACGCGGAAGTCCGCGAAGCTGCCGCGCGAGTGCCACGGCTTCCGGAAGGGCCAGCAGGAAGGCGCCGGCGGCGAGGATCCAGTACAGCTCCGTCCCGGCGGCCAGCTGCCCTTGCCCGTCAGCGCGTTCCGCCCTGCCGGGGTGCGCCTGCTGCATCATGTCCGCCACTGGGGCGCCGGCAACGCGGTGGGCATATGGCACCCCAAGCTGCCCGGCGATGGCCTGCAGCCGTCCCTCATCAATCATCGACAGTGCATCACCGTTGCTGCCGGGCCGGGTGTCCTGGACGTAGCCGCCGCTGCGGGTGCCGGCCTCCCCTCCCCCGCCTGTCCCGCCGTCGTCCGCCAAACCGGTGTTCTCCTTCATCCGGCCGCCGCCGGATGTGCCGTAACCCAGCACCGCTCCCCCGGCGACCAATCCGCCGTCGACTTTCATGGGATCCGGCTCCCTGCCGCTGGTCTGCTCACCGTCGCCCAGGTAGTACACCAGCCGGGGCCGGCCCGGGTGGCTGTCCCTGGCCGCTGCCAGCCGCTCGGACAGCACCTGCCGTGCTGCGGTGATGCTGCTGCCCTTGGCATAAGCGGTCACCTGCGGTTCCAGGACGTCCGTGATGGTCTGCAGGGCAAGGGTGTCGGTGCTGAGCGGCATGCGGACGTGCGCGGTGGTGTCGAACGTGATGACGGAGAACCGGGCGCCGGGCAACTGTTCAGCGATGGCCATGATGTCCTTCCGGACGCCCTCCAGGCGCGGTTTTCCGTTGTCGTAGTCCTCGGCCACCATGCTGGTGGTGGTGTCCACCACGAAGAAAACGTTCAGGTCCGCGCTGGCGGCCTGGACGGTGCCGCCCGGCAGGTGTGGCCGCAGGGCCGCTGCAAGAAGCAGCAGCACAATTGCTCCCCGGCGCAGCCACGCCTTGCTGCGGAGGCGGATGCCCTGCAGGCGCCAAAGGACAACGCAAAGGGCAAGAGCAGACAGCAGCGCAGCAACCAGCGGCAGGCCAGGTACATCTGCGAACACAGCCCGGGGTGCGCCGTGGATGGCCGATGTCTCGGTTTGCTCAATCCCGGTGACAATCCCGGCCACGGCGTCCGGGCGGTCAAGGGCGTAGTATGCGCCGCCCGTGGATTCTGCGGCGGCCCGCAGTTGGGCACCCGGCTGGTCCGGACCGGGGCCGTAGTCCAGGTCTGCCGGGTTCAGCGCATAGACGCGGACGGACCGATCCTTGGCCAACGCGGCCGCCTGGCCCAGCGCCATGATGGGCTTTCCTGACAGCAAGTTGTCGGTCGCCAGCACCACCGACCGCGAGCGCTGGGAGTTGGTACCCCCGCCGCTGGCCCCTTGGGGCTTGCCGGCCCCTGGGAAACTGTTGAGGCAGGACGCCAGCCCGTCGCCAATCAGGGAGGAGCCCCTGCCGCTCCACGTGCCGTCAAGGAATCCGGAGCTTCCGGGTTTGCCGTCGAAGGCGTCCTTGGCACCCTGGAGCTGCTCCTGCGCGTAGGCGTAATCGTCCGTCAACGGAAAGACCTGGATGGCGCTGCTGTCGAAAATGGTCAGGCCGACCCGTTCGCCGTCGAACTCGCGCGCCAGTTTGGCAAAGACTTCCACTACTGCAGCGTCGGCACTGCTCATGGAGCCCGATGCGTCCAGGCAGAGCATGATGTCGCGGTTGTGCTGCTCCGGCCGGACGGTATCCACCGAGACGGGACGGGCCGCCGCTACCGCGGTGGACACCAGCAACAGGGCCAGCGCAGTTGCGGCCAGGGCCAGCCACCGCCGGTACCGCCGGAGGGCTGCCTGGTATTCCGGCAGCGCGGTGAGCCTGTCCGCGTGGGCCACGGGCCGGCGTCGTACGTTGCCCCGCCTCTTGCTGCGCAACGCAACCCCTGCCGCCACGCCCGCCGCGGCGGCCGCAAGGGGCAGCAGCCACCAGAACATCAGCTCCACGCGCGCACCGCCGCCGAGGCTCTTGCCGCAGACGCAGCAACGGAAGGCAGCGGCCCGGGACCGAATTCAGCCGGGTAAAGGGCCTGGACCGCGTCGGCCGCGGCGGGAAGAGGGTGCCGGGCGAGGTCCTGGTGGGTCATCCTGGTGGCGTCCACGCCCGTGGCGTCCCGGACAAAACCGCGCAGCAGGAGGCTGATCTCCTGATGGGCGGGCCGCGCATCCAGGGCGCCCTCCGCCGCTGCCTGCTCCACATCGTGGATGCGCTGCAGGTAGGCCGCCTTGAGCGCAGGCAGGTCGGTCAGCGCGGACCGTCCCTGGGCACTGCCGGCCGGCTCGGAGCGCCTGGCTGCACGGGTGGTGGCCAGCACGAAGACGTACCACCCTGCCAGCAGGGCAAGCAGCGCTGCCCCGCACCATGCCCAGGCGGTGCTGTACTGCAGCGGGCCGAAGAACCCGGGATCAACCTGCACGGCGGTGCCTCTCGAGGAGCGTGAACAGTCCGGTGATGACATCCCCGCTGCCTGACACGTCCCCTTCAGTGATCCCGGCCGCGCGCAGCATGGCCTGCCGGTCCGCATCACGCTCCGAGGCCGCTTTCGTATAGGCGGCCTCCACTGCGGCGGACATCCCCGGCGGCCAGGGCAGGAGGGAATCGTCGGCAGCGCTGAAGGCCGCGGGGGCGTTGGGATCCGTGCGCTTGGAGGATGGCGCGAGGTCCGCGTCCCGCACGGTCAGCCACAGGACTTCGTGCTGGGCGCGGAGCCGGCGCAGGAGCTGGGCCGTGGCAGCGTCCGCAGCCAGTTCGTCGGCGACGACGAAGAGCAGGTGGCGGCCCTTGACGTTGCGTGCCACGTAGCCCAGCTGGTCCTGGATCCTGCTGGGCGCCCCATCGAGGCCCGTAAGGGAATCCACGTGCCTGAGGAGCCGTTCCAGGTGGGCTTCGCCGCTCTTTGCCGGCAGGGACCGGGTTGCGGTGGAGTCGCCGCACACCAGGCCCACCACGTCACCGTGCCGGTGGGCCAGGTAACCCATGACTCCCAGTGCGAGCACGGCGATGTCCTTTTTCACTTCCCCGGACCGGGACTCCGCTGCCATGTTTCGTCCCGTGTCGGTGACCAGGAGGACGGTCTGCCGGCGGACGGCCACATAGCGCCGGATCAGGGGTGAACCGTGCCGGGCCGTGGCCTTCCAGTCGATGTCGCGTACCTCGTCACCCGGCACGTAGGCGCGCAGGTCGTCAAAGTCCAGGCTGCGGCCCCTGAATACGGAACCGTACTCGCCGTCGAGCATTCCACGCGCTTTGCGGTGCGCGAAGATGGCCATCTTCGACTTCACCCGCTGGAGGAGGCTGGCCATCCGGGGTCACGGAGTCTGGACGGCGGCAACGACGGCGTCGATCACCGATTCGACCGGGACCTGCTCGGCCACGGCGTCAAAGTTCAGGATCAACCGGTGCCGCAGTACCCGGTGGGCCAGCGACCTGACGTCCTCGGGGATGACATGGTCGCGGCCGTTCAGCAGCGCCACCGCCCGCGCCGCCTGGCTGAAGGCGATGCTGGCGCGCGGGCTGGCGCCGAATTCAATGAAGCCGGCCAGCCGGGCGTCGATGTATTGGGAGGCGTTCCGCGTCACGTAGACGAGGCCCACGATGTAGTTGATGACCGACGGGTCGAGGTAGACCCGTCCCACCAAAGCCTGGATTTCGGTGACGGCGTCCAGGGAGGCTGCAGCTGCGGGCTTTTGTTCGCGGGTGTAGACGCCGGCATCGATCCTGCGGATGATCTCCGCTTCTTCCGCGGGAGTGGGATAGTCCAGCACATCCTTGAGCATGAACCGGTCCATCTGCGCCTCGGGCAGCTGGTAGGTTCCCTCCTGCTCGATGGGATTCTGGGTTGCCAGGACCAGGAACGGCGAGGGCAGGGGGTGGTCCTGTCCTCCGATGGACGTCTGGCGTTCCTGCATGGCTTCCAGCATGGCGCTTTGGGTCTTGGCGCTGGAGCGGTTGATCTCATCCAGCAGCACGATATTGGCATGCACCGGGCCGAGTTGGGTGTGGAAGCTGCCCTTGGCGGCGTCGTAGATCTGGGTTCCCACGATGTCGCTGGGCAGCAGGTCAGGGGTGCACTGGATCCTGCGGAATTCGGCGCTCACAGCTTCGGCGAGGGTTTGTGCCGCCGTGGTTTTGGCCAGTCCCGGGACGCTTTCCAGGAGGATATGGCCGCCGGTCAGCAGTCCCACCAGCAGCGACTCCCGCAGCAGGGACTGCCCCACCACTTTTGCATCGAAATTGCGGGAAATATTGGCCACCACCTGCTGCGCCCTGGCCAGCTCCGCCGGCTGGATTCTTGCAGGCACGCTGGTCGAAAGCACTGTATTCCCCCTGATGACGGCGTTGGTCGCGCTGGCCGGGCCGGCCATGTCCCGTCCGCCATCCTATCCAAGCCGGGCACCGGGAGTCCGGCAATGGGCACCCCTCCCCATTGGTGGCAGGCAGGTCTATCCTTTTGCCATGATTGAGCTTCCAGCCAGCTACAAGGAATACCTCGCCGGTAAAAGCGAGCACTTCGTCGACACGGTCCGGCCGGTCCTGATGCAGTCTGCGGCGGAAAAGCTGCACGGAGTCCGGGTGGTGAACAATCCCACCGGCCACCAGGCGCACCTCGACGATACCCTGCCCTTCGGCGTGGTGCTCGAGGACATTGACTAGCCCCTGACAGCACCTGCAAGGGCCAGTGCGTTGCCGGACCCGCGCGCCACGATGACGTACAGGGCCAGGACCGGAACGGAATAGAGAATCGAGAAGGCGGCCAGCTGGCCGTAGGCCACTGCGCCGTGCTGGCCGAAGAAGCTGAAGATCGACACAGCCGCGGGCTGGCTGGCCTCGGACAGCAGCAGCACGAACGGGACAAAGAAATTTCCCCAGGCTTGGATGAACACAAAGATGAACACCACGCCCAGGCCCGGTCCCATCAGCGGAAGCACGATGGACCGCAGCCCGGACAGCCTTGATGCGCCGTCAACCCACGCCGCTTCCTCAAGTGCCAGCGGCACGGCGTCCATGAAGTTCCTGGTCATCCAGATGGCCATGGGAAGGCCGGTGGCAGCCAGGAACAGCACCGTTGCGAAAATGGAGTCCAGCAGCCGAAGCTGGACGAACAATCCGTAGACCGGCACCATGATGGCGGTGACGGGAAGGCAGGTGCCGAACAGGATGGCCGACATGAACGGAGTGTTGAACCGGGACCGGTAGCGGGAGAGTGGATACGCGGCCAGCACGGCTGCCACCAGCGTAACGATGCCGGTTCCGGCCGACAGCAGCAAACTGTTCCACAGTGGCCGGAACAGCAGCTCCGGAGTGAAGACGGCCGCGAAGTTGTCGAACCCGGGCTGCTGCGGAAGTTTGGTGCCGTGTCCGGCGGCCGGGTCCAGGGAACCGAGGACCAGCCACAGCAGCGGCAGCAGGAAACACGCACCGATCAGCAGCAGGACCACGTCGGCCCACACGCTCCGGGTACGTCCATGCCGGCCTGTCACGGTTTCTGCTCTCTGAGCAGGCGCAGGTAGGCCAGCCCGAACACGGCCCCGATCAGGATGAGGACCACGGCGACGGCCGTACCGTAGCCGATGTCGCCAAACTTGAAGGCCTCCTGGTAGGCGAGGACAGGCAAGGTGGTGCTGCCGTTGGCAGGGCCACCGGCCGTCATGACCCAGATCAGGGTGAAGACCGCCAGCGTCTGCAGCGTGACCAGCATCAGGTTGGTGGCGATGCTGCCCCGGATCACCGGCAGGGTGATGAACACCAGCCGCTGCCAGGCACCGGCACCGTCCATCTGTGCAGCCTCGGTCAGCTCGGCCGGGACGCCGTTCAGCGCGGCCCGGTACACCAGCATCGAAAAGGCCGTCCCGCGCCAGGTGTTCGCCAGGATCACGGCCACCATCGGAACGCTGTAAAGCCAGTCGGTTTCCGCCAGCCCAAACGCGCCAAGCAACTGGTTGAGCGTCCCGTCCCGGCTGAAGAAGGCGTAGGCGGCGAAGGCAGCCACGATCTCCGGCAGGACCCAGGCGGCCACGACGGCGGTGCCAACAGTTGCCGACACCATAGGGCGTGCGCGCCGCATGAGGACGGCCAGGGCCAGTCCCAGCACGTTCTGGCCCAGGATGGCCGAGCCTGCAACGAACAGGACGGTCAGCGCCAGCGAAAGCGGAAAGGCGGGGTCCTGCAGCAGCCGCTGGTAGTTCTCCAGCCCCACCCACTCGGGGTTCCTGGCGTGCTTGCCGGTGAGTCCGGCGTTGGTGAGCGAGGCGTGGAAGGCCCACAGCACGGGGCCGGCCAGGAACACGGCCAGCAGCACGACGGCGGGCAGGACCGGCAGGTAGCGGAGCACCTGCCGGCCGCGGTGGTTGGCGGCCACCGCTACTTCCGGATGGTCTTGTCGCCGCCCACGATGCCGGTCACGGCCGTGTCATAGTCGGCCGCCGCCTGCTCAGGGGTCCGGTTGCCGGTGATGACGGCCTCGGTGGCTTCCTGGACGGCAGCGGAAATCCGGGGATAGTCGGAGGTGGCGGGCCGGAACCGGGTGACGGACACCAGGCCGGAGACATCCTTCACGAACGGGTTGGCGGACTGGTAGCCGGGGTCGGCGGCGACGTCGTTGCGGACGGCGATCTGCGAACTGGCCAGCGTGAATGCCAGCGAGTTCTTTGCGTTGAGGGCGGTGGTGAGGAAATTGAAGGCCAGGTCCGGCTGCTTGGTTTCCGCGCCAACGGCCAGCGTCCATCCCCCGGACATGCTGACCTTGCCTGGCGCCTGTCCCTTCTGCGTGGGGAACGGTGCGACGCCCATCTCCTGCTCGTAGCCGGGCCAAGCGTAGCTCCCGCCGGCCTGCCAGAACGACGGCGCGTAGGAGCCTTCCACGGTTGCTCCCAGTTTTGCCTTGGGGAACCACTCGCCGAACACCTTCTTCCAGACGTTCGGGTCCAGCGCTTCGGCCGGAGGAACGGCCAGGTTCTCCCCATAGAGCGTCTCGAGGAAGGTGAGCGAGTCCTTGAAGCCGGGCGAGCCTACGACCCATTTTTTGGAGTCCTGGTCGTAAAGGCTTGATCCGGTGCCGTACAGGAGTTCGTAGAACCCCTGCATTACGGTTCCTTCACCGGTACCCTTTCCGGCGTACATGTTGAAGGGGATCACGTCCGGGTTGGCGGCTTTGATCTTCCGCGCGGTGTCCAGGATGTCCTGCCAGCTGGACGGGTGCCAGGGCAGTCCAATGCCTGCTGCCGCAAGAACCTTTTTGTTGTACCAGATGACCCGCGTGTCGGTGCCCAACGGCACTGCGTACGTGCCGCCGTCGTCCGCTTTCCCCGCTTCCTTCGCTGCGTTGTCGAAAGCGCCCCAGTCCCCCCAGCCGGCCAAGCGGCTGTCCAGGTTCATGAGGTACCCGGCGTCCGCATCGGAGCGGACCTTGAAGGTGTCTTCGTAGAAGACGTCCGGGGCAGTCGAGGGCGACCGCAGGGCCAGGGCCAGCTTGGTGCCGTAATCCTCGTCGCTGGCCTGGATGGGCTGCAGTTCGACTTTCACGCCCTGGTTGGCGGCTTCAAACTCCTTCTTCGCCTCCTGCAGCATGCTGTCCAGGGCGGTGAACGAGTCTGTCTTCTGGTAGGCCACCTTGATGGTCTTGTCGCCGCCGCCCGGATCTGCGGGCGTACAGGCTGCGAGGACCAGGACCGCGGCGGCCAGCAGGGATGCTGTCTTGGATGCCCGTCGAAACATGCTGGTCAGCTCTCCAGCAGGAGCCGCTGGGCGCGGGGGGCGAGGGTATGTTCCAGGACCAGGGACGCGGCCCCGATGGCTCCCACGTCCTCCCCCACGCCTGTGCCCACCACCTCGATGGGGTGGATGAGGCGGGCAGCGCTGTTTCCGTCCAGCAGCGGCGGGATCCGTTCAAGGTAGCGTTCGGCCAGCCCGCTCCAGAAGGGGCCACCGAAAACAACCCTTTCAACGTCCAGGGCGTTTGTGACCACCGACGCCGCCCGGGCCACCAGGACCGCGGACTTATCCAGGATGGCGGCGGCCTTTTCGTTGCCGGCATCGGCAAGTTCGCACAGCCGGGAGAAACTTTGCTGGATTTCGGCGCCGCTGTTCCCCGCGCGGGTGCCGTCCAGGATGCCGGCGGCTTCGGCCTCGGCCACCAGGACCTGCGGGATGGCCGAGGACTTGACGCAGCCGCGCTGGCCGCAGTCGCAGAGCGGACCGTCCGGGTCCACCACGATGTGGCCGATCTCGCCGGCGTTGCCGGAGGTGCCGCGGACAACCTCATCGTTGAGCACGATGCCGCAGCCGATGCCTGTGCCCATGTACATGAAGATGAAGCTGCCGGCTCCACTGGCGCCACCCGCCCAGGTTTCCGCCACTGCGGCGCTGGTGACGTCCTTGTCAACAAGTACTGAGTAGCCGGTGGCCCTGGCCAGCGCGTCCCGCAGTTCCACCCTGTCCCAGCCGGGAAGCAGGGGCGGGTCCACCACTGTTCCATGGTCCAGGTCGATGGGGCCGGGGGCGGCCACTCCCAGTCCCGCAATCCGGCCCCGGTCCACGCCCGAGTCCTCCACGAGCTGGGCGATTTCCGCTGTGATGGTAGCGATGACCGCGGCGGGATCGTTGCCGCCGGGGGTTTTGATGCTTGAATGCCGCACCACTGCTCCCACGAGGTCCAGCACCACGAAAGTGGTGACAGCCGGGTCCAGGTGGACCCCCAGGGCGTACATGCCGCCGGGATTCAGGCGCAGGATGGTGCGCGGCTTGCCCGGACCGGTGCCCTCCTTGCCGGCCTCGACAATCAGGTTCTGGTCCAGGAGGCGGCGGGAAATATTGGAGATGGTCTGGGGGGACAGACCCACGATCTGGGCCAGCTCCACCCGGCTGAGACCACCGGAGGTCCTGCGGATTGCATCAAGGATGACAGTGAGGTTGAAGTCCCCCATCCTGGGCAAGTTGGTTCCGCGTCTCGGAGAGGATTGGCGGATCTCAGACACTGTGTCCCCTAAACGTCTTCGGCTACCGGTGATGGTGATGCTTTGAATCGTACGTTACGGGTGCGCCGCCGCCCACATGCGGGAACGGCGGCGCGGCGCGATGTCTTTTTTCCCGTCAGCAGGGGCTGCGGGTGCTCCGGGTGACGGTGAACTTGGTGTTCCGGCCCTCCACCACGGTGGGCCCTACACAGCGTTCCAGTGCCGGCTGGTAGGCCAGGTGCCGGTTGAAGACCGTCCACAGTTCGCCGCCGGGAGCCAGGACACGGCCGGCGGCCTCGATCATCTTCAGGCCGGCTCCGGCATGGACACCGGCGCCGACGTGGAAGGGCGGGTTGAGCAGCACGGCGTCCACGGACGCATCGGCAAAGCTGCTGAGCGCATCGTCCTGCAGGACGGTGATCCGGTCGGCGAGGCCATTCGCCTGGGCGGTGGCGAGGGCGGACCGGACGGCGGCTGCGGACTGGTCCGTTGCCGTTACGGATGCGGCAGGGAACTTCCGGGCGTACATTGCGGCGAGGATGCCGGTGCCGCATCCAAGGTCCACGGCGTGCCGTGCCGGTTTCATGGCGGGCAGGAACGTCAGCAGGAAGCGTGTGCCGATGTCGAGCCGTGGGCCGGCGAACACGGCTCCATGCGCGGCCACGTCCAGGTCCAGCTCGGCAACGTGCTCCACCACGGGGAAACGTGGGGCGGCGCTGGCAGGCCTGGGCCCGGCGCAGAGCAGGACCCGTGATTTTTGCCGGGCGAGCTGCGGCTGCACCGACACGAAGTACCGTTCCAGGACCGCGTTCATGCCCAGTGACATGTGCTTGATGCGGCCCCCTGCCAGCAACCGGACGTCCGGTGCCGCGTGCCGCGCTACGGCCGTAGCAATTTCCTCCAGTTCGGCAAGGGTCTTGGGAAGCTGCAGCAGGACGGTTTCTGCTCCCTCCAGCAGCTCCCGGCCAAGGGGCAGCTGGACAAACCCGGTTTCGGCACCTTCGGTTTCGGCAGCCTCCCGGCCGGTTTGCAACCCATTCGACAACTCGGCCGCGTTGAGCCGCAGCGCCCTTTCCCCGGTGATGAGGTCCTGGTGCACACGCAGGGACGCGGGGGCAAGCACTGCGGAAGCGCCGAGCGTCAAGGCGCCGTAACGGTCTCCGATGACAGCGAAGCTGCTGCCGGACCTCCCGAGCTGCACTGCTGTCTCCAGCAGCAGCCGGTCCGTGGCGTCCCAGGCCTGAAGGTTGGGGGCCTCCACGTCGGGCCGCCGGCGCAGGACGCGGAAAACGTCCTCCAAGCTGTTTGCTGCCACCGGTGCCCTGCCGCCTTCTGTTGCGATTGCCGTCCCCGGCGCCCGGGGCATCACCCCCACGTTACCGGTTCTGCCGCTGCCGCCATTCCAGGCAGTCCCATAATCGCCGCCACGGCTGCGCGGCCTGCGCGGTTGGCGCCGATAGTGGACGACGACGGGCCGTAGCCGACCAGGTGGACGCGCGGCTCGGCTGCCACCTGGGTGCCCTCCATGGCGATCCCTCCGCCGGGTCCCCGCAAGTGAAGCGGGGCGAGGTGTTCCAGTTCGGCCCTGAAGCCGGTGGCCCAGAGGATGACATCGGCTTTCAGGAGGCTCCCGTCCGCCCGGCGGACCCCATCTGGCTCGATCGAGGTGAACATCGGCTGCCGGTCGAGTGCGCCGCGTTCTTTGGCGGCGCGCAGCGCAGGCGTCCAGATCAGTCCCGTCACGGAAACCACGCTCTGTGGCGGAAGCCCACGGCGGACCCGTTCCTCCACCAGCGCCACGGCGTCGTGGCCTGCCTTGGCATCGAACGGCGCGTCCCGCCACACTGGTTCCCGGCGGGTGAACCAGCTGGTGGTGGTGACGCGGGAAATTTCCTCAAGCAGGCCGACGGCCGAAATGCCCCCACCCACGACGATGATGTGCTTGCCGCGGAACTCGTCCGCCGAGACGTAGTCGGCAACGTGCAACTGGCGGCCGCGGAACGAGTCCTGGCCGGGATAAATGGGCCAGAAGGGGCGGGTCCACGTACCGGTGGCATTGATGAGTGCCTTGGCGCTCCAGTCGCCGTCGGATGTTTCGATTCGCAACCGCCCGGCGGGGATGTCGTCTTCCCGCCTGACAGCGCGCACCTTGACGGGACGGCGGACGGAGAGACCCAGCTCCGCTTCATAGGTGCCAAAGTAGCGGGTCAGGAACTCGGAGCTGGGTTCGGCGGGATCCACCTCGGGCTTGGGAATGCCGGGCAGGTCGCTGATCCCGTTGACGGTGGCCATGCGCAGGCTCTTCCAGCGGTGCCGCCACGCGCCGCCCGGACCTTCCTCGGCGTCGAGCACGGCATAGTCGAGCCCCCGGCGCTGGAGGTGGTAGGCGGCCGACAGGCCGGCCTGGCCCGCCCCGATGACCACCACATCGGTTGGGTCAGGAATCACTCCCCCATGATAGTCGCGGAGGGCAGCGCGGCCTTAGGGTGGGCGCATGGAGACGGGAGCAGCAGTACCAAACGGAAACGGAAGCAAGGGCCACGCCGCCCGGCTGGAAAAAGCCCTGGGGGTGGTGCTGGGCACCGGGCAGATACCACTGCGGCTGCGGGCGTGGGACGGGTCGGAGGCGGGTCCAGCGGGTGCCCCGGTCCTGGAGTTCAAATCCCGGAAGGCCCTGCGGCGGATGCTCTGGTCGCCCGGGCAACTGGGGCTGAGCCGGGCGTATGTAGCCGGCGACATCGATGCCCCAGGCGATATCTTCGCCGCGTTCACGGCCTTGAGTTCGGCTGGAAAGTTCGCCGAGCCCGGTCCGTTCCGCCCGCTCTCCCCAGGCGAACTCTGGCTGCTCCTGCGCACCGCCGTCCGGCTCGGGGCCGTCGGGCCCAACCCGGCCCCTCCGCCGGAGGAAGCGCGCGTCGCAAGGAAAGGCAGGATGCACTCCAGGAGCCGCGACTCGGCTGCCATTTCGCACCATTACGACGTCGGCAACGACTTTTACGCCCTGGTGCTGGGCCCGTCCATGGTGTATTCATGCGCGGTATGGCCCGCCGATGCGGCCGCACGGCCGGCTGGCAGCAGCCTGGGCGCGGATCCAGCCCAGGGCGTGGTCACTGAGGGCCGCGGCGGCTTGGACGCTGACGGGCGCGGCGGCGCAGACTGCGGCCTCGATGCCGCGCAGGAAGCCAAGCTGGATCTGGTGTGCCGGAAGCTGGGCCTTCAACCCGGGATGCGGGTCCTGGATGTGGGCTGCGGGTGGGGCAGTTTCGCCATCCATGCTGCAGCCCGGTACGGCGTCACAGTCGTGGGCGTGACGCTCTCGGCGGAGCAGGCGGTTCTGGCGCGCAAGCGGGCGGCAGACGCCGGTCTCACCGACAGCGTGGAGATTCGCGTGCAGGATTACCGGGACGTGCAGGACGGACCGTTCGACGCCATCAGTTCCATCGGAATGTCCGAGCACGTGGGACGGGCCCAGACCCCTGCCTACGCCACGGCGCTCTTCGCGCTGCTGCGCCCCGGCGGCCGGCTGCTGAACCATGCGATCTCCTGGAATGCCGGACCCACCAGCCCCGACCCGGACTCGTTCATCCCCCGGTACGTCTTCCCGGACGGCGAAATGATCAGCCTCGGCGAGATGGTCTCCGCCCTGGAGACCGCCCGGTTCGAAGTCCTCGACGTGGAGGCCCTCCGGCGCCATTACGCCCTGACACTTCGGGCCTGGGTCAGCCGGCTGGAACAGAACTGGGACGAGGCCGTGCGGCTGGTTGGCGAAGGGCGCGCGCGGGTGTGGCGGCTGTACATGGCGGCCAGCGCACTGGGATTCGAAAACGGGCTGACCGGGGTCAACCAGGTCCTGGTCCGGCGGCCGGGCGGGGAAGAACCGCCGCTGCGGCGGAACGCCTGGCTGTAATGTGGGCGCCCTCCTGCCGGGACGTAACCCGGCAGGAGGGCGGTCTAGCCCCTCAGGCGACCGGTGAAGGGCCGCCCGGCTGGGTGAAATGCTGTGTCTTCTCGATCTGTACCACCTTCGGGTCCGTTTCGTCCGCCTCGTAGTCCGTGGGCCTGGTGAGATCCTCGCCTGTCCGGACCTTCAGGGCCCGCATCACCAGGGTCAGGACGGCGGCGACTATCAGGTTCAGCGCGAAGGCTGACACCGCGATGTAGACGCTGAGGTCGGTTCCGGGGATGGGGGCAACCGAGCCGCCGAAGTGTGCCTTGGTGACCGGGTTGACCACGTTGTAGGCGGAGACGGTGCCGAAGATGATGCCAGCCGCCCAACCGATCAGGAGCGCCCAGCGGTCGAACCAACGGGTGTAGAGGCCTGCCACCACCGCCGGGAAGGTTTGCAGGATCCAGATGCCACCCAGCAGCTGCATGTTGATGGCTGCCGACTGGTCCATGGCGATCACGAAGACCAGGGCACCCACCTTCACCACCAGCGAGACGATCTTGGACACCTTCGCCTCGGTCTTGGGATCGACGTCGGGACGAATGAAGTCGCGGTAGATGTTGCGCGTGAACATGTTGGCGGCCGCGATGGACATGATCGCTGCCGGCACCAGGGCGCCGATGGCGATGGCGGCCAGCGCGATGCCGGCAAACCATGCCGGGAAGTGGTCAAGGAAGAGTTGCGGGACCACCAGCTGCGGATTGACCGAGCCGTCCAGGTCGATGGGCTTGGTGCCCGCCTGGATGGCAACGAAGCCGAGCAGGGCAAGGAACCCAAGCATCAGCGAGTACAGCGGCAGGATGGCCGCGTTGCGCCGGATGGTGTTGCGGGCCTTGGAGGCCAGTACCGCCGTCACCGAGTGCGGATACATGAACAGCGCCATGGCCGAACCCAGCGCAAGTGACCAGTAGGCCGAGTAGTTGGCTGCTCCCGGAATGAAGACGCCCGCCGGCTTGCCCGTAGCCTGGTTGATTGTGCCCAGCTTTGACTGGGCCGAACCAAAGATCGTGTCCCAACCGCCGAACTTGATGGGCAGGTAGATGACCGCAACGATCACGGCAAGGTAGATCAGCAGGTCCTTGACGACGGCGATCATCGCCGGTGCGCGCAGGCCCGACGTGTACGTGTAGGCGGCAAGGACCACGAAGGCCAGGATCAGCGGCAGGTCGGTCAAGAACACATTCCCGGAGCTGCCCAGGCCAAGAACCGTGAGCACGGCCTTGATGCCAACCAGCTGCAAAGCGATGTAGGGCATGGTGGCAACGATGCCGGTGACCGCGACGGCAAGCGAAAGCCAACGGCTGCCGTACCGTCCGCCCACGAAGTCTGCCGAGGTGACGTAGCCGTGGCGGTGGGACACCGACCACAACCGGCTCATGATGATGAAGATGATGGGATACAGAACGATGGTGTAGGGGACCGCGAAAAAGCCGCTCACCGCGCCTGTGGCCCACATTGCCGCCGGCACCGCCACGAACGTATACGCGGTGTACAGGTCCCCGCCCAACAGGAACCAAGTAATCCAGGTACCGAACCCACGGCCGCCCAGGCCCCATTCATCCAGGCTGTGCAGCCCCTCCACTTCGGCGCTGCGGCGCCACCTCGCGGCCAGGAAGCCCATCACCGCGACGACCACAAAGAGCAGCACGACAATGACAAGCGCCGTCCAGTTGATCTCCCGCCCGCTCATGGCCGCTCCCCTTCCAAACTGTTCCCGGCGGAGGCTGCCCCTTCCTGGGGTGGACGGGCCTCTGCCCGCCGTCGTCGGTCCTCCTTGGTGACCAGCCAATACGCGCTGCCGGTCAAGATCGCCGAAATCGGCACCCACAAGAGCTGGTACCAGTAGAAGAACGGGAGGCCGCCAAGCCGCGGCGCATCAAAGGCGTAGAGCTGGGGCATCAGGGGGAACAGGATGGCGGCCGCCAGCAGGACGCCGGCGCCGATATAGGGGGCGGGCCTGGCCGGCCCGCGGATGGCGGTGTCGCGTGTCAGGCGACCTTCGGGAAAAGCTTCACCGTTCGGGACGTAGCCGGAACCACCTGCGTGGGACATCTGTGACCTCCTCGTCAGCGCGTCCCGCGGCCGCCGCCTTGGATGAAAGCAGTCCGGAGGCGGGACGATGTGCCCTCAATCACAGTTGTACCGCGCTTTGACCAGCGCCGGAAGAGTTTTAGTCCACAAACGGTTGCCGGTGGCAACAACAAAGGGAACCATCACCAAGTGATGGTTCCCTTTGTTTTGTTATATCGGTGGAGCTGAGGGGACTCGAACCCCTGACCCCCTGCATGCCATGCAGGTGCGCTACCAGCTGCGCCACAGCCCCTTACTTTTCGTCCCTTCCGGTCGAATTCCCCGGAGCAACCTGACCAGAGTAATGCACTTTTCCGCAGGACGCCAATTGGCCGCCCTAAGGCCCAGTCACACTCCAAGCCGCCAAACCCCAAAGGCGCACCGAGGCAGGAACACAAAAAAGTCCGCCGGAACCATAGGTTCCGGCGGACTTACCGGTGGAGCTGAGGGGACTCGAACCCCTGACCCCCTGCATGCCATGCAGGTGCGCTACCAGCTGCGCCACAGCCCCGGATTGTTGCCGCTCCAAGCAAGCTTCGTTTCGGGGTCTCCCCCGAAGCGACTCAAATATCTTAGAACAGCAGTTCCGAAAATTCCAAATCGGGAATATTCACCCAGGCGCCGCGCCTACTCGCTTTCGGTTGCTGCGCCGGCCTTGGCCGAGGCGTCGTCGCCGAGCTGCAGGTCCACCACGGGGCAGTCCTTCCACAGACGCTCCAAGGCATAGAACACGCGGTCCTCCTCGTGCTGGACGTGGATGACGACGTCGGCGTAGTCCAGCAGGACCCACCGACCGCCGGAACGGCCCTCGCGGCGCACGGGACGCAGGTCCTGCTTGGCCAGTTCCTCTTCGATGCCGTCCACGATGGCGTTGACCTGGCGTTCGCTGGGCGCCGACGCGATGAGGAAGACGTCGGCGAGGGCCAGGCGTTCACTCACATCCATGGCGACGATGTCCTGGGCGATCTTGTCCGCGGCGGCCTTGGCGGCCGTACGGGCAATGGCGATGGATGATTCTGTTGCAGTCACGGGACTCCTTGATTGTGTTAAGTATTGGTGCCGGCCGGGTCAGCGGGACATGCCGCTGACGATCAGGATGATGCCGGCAACGAGGGCCAGGATCCCGAACGCGAGGATGCAAAACTGGAGGATGCGGTTCCGCTGCGCCCTGGCCAGGCCGGCCGTGGCGGCATCCAGCGGATCGAGCCCATAAGCGGAGCTGGCGGGAACACGGGGAAGGTCCTCGAAGAGGTCCTCCGACTGGTTCGCCGGCTGGCCCACCGGCTGCGCCACCGGTTTGGGACGGCTTGCAGCCTTCGCGGCAGCCTCCGCCCGGGCTATGACCTGGGAACGGCCGGCGGCGGTGTCAGCCGCAGGTGCCTTGGGCCGGGCCGCAGGCTTACGTTTCCCACCTGGCGGCACCTTTGGACCCGGGGAAACCTTCGTACCGGGCCGGGTGGTCACCGGAACATGGGAGGTTGCCGGCGGCTTCATCACCGGACGTTCGACGCCGGGCACCTGGACGAACTCGAGCGGGGTCACCATTGCCAGGTTGTTGGCGGTGGAGGGGCCGGGTTTGGCGGCAGTGTCCGGGGCGGGCTTGTTCGCAGTCTCCGGGGCTGGCTTGTCCGCGGGAGCGGGGGTCCTGGCCTGGACGGCCGGGGTGCCTGCCTGCTCGGCAAGCTTCTGCCGGGCCATGGCCCGGCGGTTCAGCACGGCGGCACGTTCGGCGAGGGCGATCTGCTCAGCAAGGATCTCCGGATCCACGGCTTCGGGATCCATGGAGGCGATGTGCTCCATTTTGGCGATCTGGTTCCGGGCCTGCGCGGCGATGAGTGCGCGCGCTTCCAGCGCCTGTTCAACAGTCATGCCATCCGGAACGTTCCCGGAATCCTGCGTGGGGCCCTCCGGTTTCTGGCCCTCACGCTTCCTTCCGGCTCCGCTGCCCTTTCCGGCGTCGGGGGATGGCGGAGCAGTGGGAGCTGGAGCGGCGGCCTGAACAACAGGATTGGCCGCCGTCAGTGCCTGCTCTTTGAGCTGCTGCAAACGCAGCTGGCGCCGGGTGGGTGGTCCTCCGGCAGAGAGCTGCCCTTCTTTTTCCTCAAGTTCCTTGATGGCGCGAAGCGTGGCTCGGTCGCGCGCCCGGATCTGGGACGAACGCTGCGTGGACGTCTGGTCCGCGGCCGTTTGGGGGTGGGCTGCGGGTGCCGGGGCGCGGTCAGCCGGCCGGTCGGCGGCAGGCGGGCGCTCTTCTGCGGAAGGTGGGGTGGCCTGTTGGGCTTCCCTGGCCTTCCGGAGTTCCCGGCGGCTGCGGATAGGTGGCTGTTCCTGACTCATTGAGAACTCATTCAGTACTGGCGGGTTCGCGTGCTTCGGAAGTTTGTTCCTCCGCGCTTGCGGGGGCGTCGGAATAAAGGCCGTACTTGGCGATGTACTGCACTACCCCGTCCGGGACCAGGTACCAGACCGGGTTGTTCGCCGCCACGCGGGCACGGCAATCGGTTGACGAAATGGCCATCGCCGGGACCTCCAGGAGGCTGACGTCTTCACGGCCCATGCCGTCCAGGACGTGTCCTGGCCGCGTGACTCCCACGAAGTGCGCCAGCGACCAGAGTTCGTCGATGTCCTTCCACGACAGGATCTGCGCCAGGGCGTCCGCGCCGGTGATGAAGAACAGATCGGCGTCCGGGCGTTGTGCCCGCAGGTCGCGCAGGGTGTCGATGGTGTAGGTGGGACCAGGACGGTCCACGTCGACGCGGCTGACGGTGAACCGCGGATTGGATGCCGTGGCAATCACGGTCATCAGATAACGGTGCTCGGGCTCGCTGACCTGTTTATGGGACTTTTGCCATGGTTGCCCGGTGGGGACGAAGACAACCTCGTCAAGGTCGAATTCCGCCGCGACCTCGCTGGCCGCAACGAGGTGGCCGTGGTGGATGGGATCGAACGTCCCGCCCATCACGCCCAGCCGCAGCCTCCCCCGGGCACCATTGCGGTGCAGATTGTGGGAAATCTTAGTGGCCCTGCCCGCGATCGTGCTTGTTGGGGTGCTGCCGGTGCGGATCCGCGTGTTCCTCGGTGGCGGCGTGCCGGTTGCCCAGGTTCGTGTAGGAGAGCGTGATGAACATCAGGACCACCAGGATGCCGAACATGGACACGCCGAATACCCACGGCTCAGCCCACAGCGGAGCAAGCTCCTCATGGCCTGATTCACCGGCGGCGGCGACGGACGTGGCAATCTGCTGGAGCAGCATTTTCTCCCCTATGTTCAAGGATTACGGGCAGCGGAACCTACCGCTGCTTTCCGGGTTCTGGTCTATGTTACCGCGTTGCTACGCGCGGACCTGGCCTTCGCCCTGGACAATCCACTTCGTGGTGGTGAGTTCGGTCAGGCCCATCGGGCCGCGGGCGTGCAGCTTCTGGGTTGAAATCCCCACCTCGGCACCAAGGCCCAGTTCGCCGCCGTCGGTAAACCGGGTGGAAGCGTTGACGATCACCGCCGCCGAATCCACCTCCGCGATGAACCGTTCCGCGTTGGCAAGGTGGTTGGTGAGGATCGCCTCGGTGTGTCCCGTGGACCAGGTCCGGATGTGCTGGACGGCGTCATCCAGGCTGTCCACCATGGCCACTGCGAGGTCCAGGTCCATGTACTCGGTGCCCCAGTCCGCGTCCGTCGCCGGCTCGGTCTCAACGCCGGGCAGCGCCGCCTTGGTGCGGTCGTCCACGTGGAGGCGGACGCCGGCGTTGCGGAGGGCGGTGGCGACGGCCGGCAGCACGGTTGAACCCGAATGGACTAGCAGCGTCTCCACGGTGTTGCACACGCTGGGCCGCTGGGTCTTGGCGTTGAGCAGGATTTCCACGGCCATGTTTTCGTCGGCGGACTCGTCGATGAAGATGTGGACGTTGCCTTCCCCTGTCTCAATGACCGGCACGGCGGAGTTGGTGACCACGGTCTGGATCAGGTCGCGGCCGCCGCGGGGAATCAGTACGTCCACCCGGCCGCGTGCCTTCATCAGGACGTTGGCGCCGGCGCGGCCGAACTGGTCCACGGTCTGCACGGCATCGGCGGGCAGGCCGACTGATTCAAGGGCTTCACGAAGCACGCGTACCAGGACCTGGTTGGTGGCTTCCGCCGCACTGCCGCCGCGCAGGATCACTGCGTTGCCGCTCTTGAGGGCCAGCCCCGCGATGTCCACGGTGACATTGGGACGCGCCTCGTAGATCGCCGCCACAACGCCCATGGGCACATTGACCTGGCGGAGGCGCAGGCCATTGGGGAGGGTCTGGCCACGGACCACGTTACCCACGGGGTCAGGAAGGTTGGCCAGGTTCTCCAGGGCCGCCACCAACCCGGCAACACGGGTTTCGGTGAGGGTGAGCCGGTCCAGGAGGGCCTTGGAGGTGCCGTTGTCCTTGCCCCGCTGCACATCCATGGCATTGGCGGCGAGGATCGCCTGGACGTTCTCCTGCAGCGCGGCTCCCACGGCGCGAAGGCCGCGGTCTTTCCACGCGCGATTGGCGGTGGACATCCGGCGGGCTGCGTGGCGGGAGCGGTCGGCAATGGCGTGGACGGCCGCTTCCACTTCCGCGGGGGAAAGAGTGTCCACGGCTGATACCTGCTCTGCCGACGGACCCGGCTGCGCCTGCGCAGCAGTGGTTCCGGAATTTTCAGCAGTATGGATCAGGGCTTCAGTCATGCTCCAAGTTTAGGCGAGCCGGCAGCTCACAACAGCACCAGGTCATCAACATGAACAACTTCGCGGTCATAGCCACTGCCCAGTTCTTCGCCAAGTTCCCGAGTGGACCGTCCCAGCATGTGGGGCAGTTCCTGGGATGAGTAGTTGACCAGACCACGGGCAACAACGGAGCCGTCGGCACCCGCGAGTTCCACGGCATCGCCCGGCTCAAAGTCTCCGTGTATGGCGGAAATTCCCGCCGGCAGCAGGGAGGTGTGGTGGTGCCGCACGGCGCGCACAGCCCCGTCGTCCAGGATCAAGCGGCCCTGCACGGAGGCGACGTGCGCCAACCACAGGAGGCGGACCGGTTTGCGGGAGCCGTTGACGGAGAACCAGGTGCCCACGTCCTCGCCGTTCAGGGCCGCGGCGGCGTTGGGCGTGGAGGTCACCAGGGCGTGGATGCCCGAGCCTGCCGCCATGCTGGCAGCTTCGACCTTGGTCATCATGCCGCCTGTGCCCACGCCGGCCCTACCCGCCTTGCCGATGGAAACGCCCTCAAGGTCGTGCGCGCCGGTGACCAGGGGGATGCGCTTGGCACCCTGGGCGGGCGGACCGTCATACAGGGAGTCGACGTCGGACAGCAGCACGAGTGCGTCGGCGCGCACCAGGTGGGCCACCAGGGCGGCGAGCCTGTCGTTGTCGCCGAAGCGGATTTCGTGGGTGGCGACAGTGTCGTTTTCGTTGACCACGGGGACCACCCCGAGGTTCAGCAGCCGGTCCATGGCGCGCAGGGCGTTGGTGTGCTGGCTGCGGCGCATCAGGTCCTCGGCCGTGAGCAGGACCTGGCTGACGGTCACGCCGTGGGCGCCGAAGGCCTGGGTGTAGCGGGCCATCAGCAGTCCCTGGCCCACGCTGGCGGCGGCTTGCTGGGTGGCGAGGTCGCGGGGCCGCTTTGCCAGCCCCAGCGGAGCCAGTCCGGCGGCGATCGCGCCGGAGGACACCAGGATGATCTCGGCGCCGGCGTTGCGCTTGGCCGCCAGCGCGTCGGCCAGGGCCGTGAGCGACTCTTCCGAGATGCCGCCCTTGATGCTGGTCAGCGAGGATGACCCCACCTTCACCACGATGCGCCGGGCACCTGCCAGCGCACTTCGGTCCGCGGTGCGCTGGGCAGGGTCAGCCGTGGTGCTCTTAGAGGTCATCGTCCGCTTCCAGTCCGCTTTCCTTGAGGGGCTGGGCGGCGCGGCGGCCGCTGACGGATTCGGTCCAGATCCCGGCTTTCCGCTCCGCCTCAAGCTCGGCGCGGGCGGCAGCCTTGGCATCCCGGCGTTCCTGCTGCTCCTCGCGCTTCTGGGTGCGGGTGGGGCGGTCACCGATATCGGCGAACCGCGGATCAGTGCCGCGCGGTGAGGCCAGGAGTTCGGCACCCGCCATCATGGTGGGCTCCCAGTCGAAGACGACGCCGTCATCCCCGCCGATGACCACGGTGTCCCCCGGCTTGGCGCCCTGCTTGAACAGCTCGGTCTCCACGCCGAGCTTGGCCAGGCGGTCTGCGAGATAACCAATGGCTTCCTCGTTGGTGAAGTCGGTCTGCTTGACCCACCGCTCGGGCTTTTCGCCCAGGACGCGGAACAGCGGCTCCAGGTTCTTCTCCTCGCGACGGATCTTGAACCCTGCCTCATTCACGGCGCGGGGCCGCAACACGGCGGGCTGGACCTTGGGCGGGGCGGCGGCTACGGCGTCGCGGGCGGCCTGGACGATCTCGGCCATGGCGAAGCCGAGCTGGCGCAGTCCCTCGTGGCTGGTGGCGGACACTTCGAAGACGCGGTAGCCGCGCGATTCGAGTTCCGGGCGTACAAACTCTGCCATGTCCTTGCCGTCCGGCAGGTCCACCTTGTTCAGCGCAACCAGGCGGGGGCGGTGGTTCAGGGGAACCACTTCGCCGTCCTGGCCGGCATAGCTCATGTCGACGGCGTACTTCTCCAGCTCCCCCTCGATGATGGCGAGGTCGGAGAGCGGGTCCCGGTCCGATTCCAGGGTGCCGCAGTCCAGCACGTGCACCAGGGCAGCGCAGCGCTCAACGTGGCGCAGGAAGTTGTGGCCCAGGCCGCGTCCCTCACTGGCGCCTTCGATGAGGCCGGGGACATCGGCGATGGTGAAACGCACATCGCCTGCCTGCACCACGCCGAGGTTGGGAACCAGTGTGGTGAACGGGTAGTCGGCGATCTTGGGGCGGGCGGCGGACATCGCTGCGATGAGGCTGGACTTGCCCGCGGACGGGAAGCCCACCAGTGCAATGTCCGCGATGGACTTCAGCTCCAGCACGATGTCGCGGGAGTCACCCTCAAGGCCCAGCAGGGCGAAGCCAGGGGCGCGGCGCTTCTGGGAGGAGAGTGCTGCGTTGCCGAGCCCGCCCACGCCTCCGGCGGCCGCCACGTACTCGGCACCTTCACCTACGAGGTCGGCGAGCAGGGTGCCGTCCTTGGTCTTGACCACGGTACCGTCCGGCACGGGAAGCACCAGGGTCTCGCCGTTCTTACCGCCGCGCCAGTCACCCATGCCGGGACCGCCGTTGCTGGCATGCCGGTGGGGTGCGTGGTGGTAGTCGAGGAGTGTTGTGGTCTGGTGATCGACGCGAAGGATCACGTCACCGCCGTTGCCGCCGTTGCCGCCGTCGGGTCCACCCAGGGGCTTGAACTTCTCGCGGTGGACGGAGACGCATCCGTGGCCGCCCGATCCGCCGGATACGTGCAGGACTACCCGGTCTACAAAGCTGGCCACGTGGATCTCCTCAAATGCTGTTTACCTGGCGTCCGGAACGCCACATCGATTGTAATGCGGTTAAAAGAACAGTGGAGCGGACCCACAGGCCCGCTCCACCGCTTCAGAACTTGTTGTTACTCTGCAGCTGCAGCAGCAACGATGTTGACCACGCGACGACCGCGGCGGGTGCCGAATTCAACGGCGCCCGGGGTCAGTGCGAACAGGGTGTCGTCACCGCCACGGCCAACGCCGGCGCCCGGGTGGAAGTGGGTGCCACGCTGGCGGACGATGATCTCGCCTGCGGAAACTACCTGGCCGCCGAAGCGCTTGACGCCGAGGTACTGAGCGTTGGAATCGCGACCGTTGCGAGTGGAGCTCGCGCCCTTTTTATGTGCCATCTGAAATGCCTGCCTTTAAAATTCTGGGGAATCTGTTGGAAAACCTGAACAGTAACCGGTGGGTTACTTGATGCCGGTGATCTTGACCTTGGTCAGTTCCTGGCGGTGACCCTGGCGCTTCTTGTAGCCGGTCTTGTTCTTGTACTTCTGGATGACAATCTTAGGACCACGGAGGTCCTGGAGGATTTCAGCCGTAACAGTTACCTTGGCCAGGTCAGCGGCGGCGGAGGTGACTTTGTCACCGTCAACCAGGAGCAGTGCGGGCAGCTCGATGGTGCTGCCGGCTCCACCGGCGACGCGGTTCAGGGTAACGAAGTCTCCAACGGAAACCTTCTCTTGGCGGCCGCCTGCGCGGACAATCGCGTACACCACTTGGGAACTCACTTCTCTCGACGTTTATTACAAAATTTGCGTGCGGCACCCGGCTCGGAAATTGGCTGGGATCCCGCTGTGCCTCAACGCCGTGGATTCCCCGGGGAAATCCGTGAGCCGTCCCGGTGGAGCAGTCCGCTTGTTATACACAGCAGAATGCCCCAGGGTCATAACCCAAGTGTTGGCGTAAGCACCGAAGATCCAGAATACGCTAAATCCGTCCACGGCCGCAAATGAGGCTGGTTCCGGCGGCCCCGCTGTGGTAGTAACCACAAACCCGGCGGGCAGCACCGCAACCATGCCACTCCATCATAGCGGCGGCGCTGCCGGCAGCGGTCAGGAATGAAGTCTCGGCGCGTCGAAGAATTCCACTTCCAAGCGGCAGGACTGCTTGAACGCGGTGACCATCGCTGCTCTTTCATGGTCCGACGCTTTCCGCCCCGCCCCATCCACGATGGCGATGGCCCGGCGGGTGGCTTCGGCGAAGCCCTCGTCGGCGTAGGTGCGCAGCCACGCCGCGTAGGCGTGCCCTTCAGGCTCACAGCTGGAAAGGAACTGGGAGTGCAGCTTCCTGCCCACCTCGGCGTAGAGCCAGAAGCAGGGCAGGACGGCTGCCGCCAGGACTGCGTAGCTGCCCGACGCCGATGCTGCTGTGAGGTGGTCAACGTAGGCCTTGGTGACGGGGCCCAGGCCGCCCTGGACCGGCCGTGTGCTGAGCCAGGAGCGGTGGAGTTCCGTTTCCACTTCGAGGCAATTCTGGGCCGATCCTGCCCAGAACAATTGTTCGGCCTCCGAGGGGGCCAGGGCGCTGGTGCGGGCCAGAACGCGGGAGTACCCGTTGAGGTAAAGGGCGTCCTGGGCCAGGTAGTAGGCGAAGTCCTTCTCGGCCAGGTCTCCCGCGGCCAGGCCGCGGATGAAGTCAAGCGCGTAGATGTCGTCGAGGTCCTGTTGGGCTTCCGTCCATAGCCGGGCCGCGAAGCCGCCTTCCTGCAGTGCCGGCCGCAGATGGTGGAAGTGGTGCACTGGCCCGTTCCCCCGGCCCACTGACAGCTGGCCCGAGTTCTCGAGGGCGCCGGCCAGCCAGGGCTTGACGGTCCGCAGTGTTGCTTCCCAGTCGCCCAGGCGTGCCTGCACGGTTGCCATTGCGGAGGAAAGGGAGCATCCCGTGCCGTGGCTGTTGCGGGTGGCAATACGGGGTCCCGGGACTTCCACTATCTCCTCCCCGAGCAGGCCCGCGGTGTTGACCAGAGCGTCCGGACAGCGCTCCCCCGCCAGGTGCCCGCCCTTGACCAGGATTGTGGCCCCGGTGGCATCGGCCAGGCGCCTGCCCTGGGCCAGCGCCTCATCCCAGCTCTCCGCAGGGGCAGCGCCCATCAGCATGGCAAGCTCGGGCAGGTTGGGGGTGATGAGGTGGGCAAGGGGCAGCAGTTCCCGAAGTGCCGCTTCCGCCGATTCCTTCAGCAGCCGGTCGCCGCTGGTGGCAACCATCACCGGATCGAGAACCACGACGTCGGGACGCACCTTTTCGAGCCAGCCGCGCACAGTGCGGATCACTTCCCTGTCACCCAGCATGCCGATCTTGACGGCGTCGATGTTGATGTCGTCGCTGACGGCATCCAGCTGCTGGGCCAGGAAAGCGGCCGGAGGAACGTGCACGGCCTGCACGCCCTGGGTGTTCTGGGCTGTGAGGGCGGTGATGGCGGCCATGCCATAGCCGCCATGCGCGGCGATGCTCTTAAGGTCTGCCTGGATGCCCGCTCCGCCTGACGGGTCCGAGCCCGCGATGGAGAGGACGCGTGGAACGTCACGGCCTGCCGGCAACTCAATGGGTGCATCGAATGCAGCTGGCAGGGGCATGGAAAGGGTTGAAGACAAGAGACATCCCTTCGCCGGTACTAGCCGGACAGGTTCAACGGGTGTGGATCTCAGCCGGCCTTTTGCGCGGCACCCCGTGTCGGTTTCCAGCCTAGCCGCTGGGGCGTATTCCCAGGAAAGGTGACAGCACCTGCCGCAAAGGGGTGGGTGCCGCACGCAGGAGTCCCCGCCCTGGGACTGTTCCCCGTGTCATTCACCGGGGAACCGTCCACAAAGCGGGGACTCCTGAATGTGTCTTTGTTGCCTGTCCGGGGCTTCCGGCTTACAGCTCCGAAGCCGGGACGCCGACGCCGAGGATAATCGGTTCCGCTGCCGCCTTGCCCGGTTCGGCGGTGGCCTGTGCCTTATCCATTTCCGGGGCCTTGGCCGCGTGCGAATGGCCTCCGGCAGTCGACTGGACGTTTTCGTGGTGCTGGACGGCGGTCTCGTTGGCGGCACCCTGCGCACGGCTGGCACCCCGGTGGCGCCGCGGACGGCGCTGCCGGGACTGTTCCAGCGTGTGGTCCGAATAGTCCTTTTCGCCTGGAACTTCCACCGCGGTGCGGGCTTCCGCTCCCCCGGCTTCAGCCCCTGATTCCGGCGTGGCCGGTGCCGGTGCGGACGGTTCGGCTGCCTGCGGCACCTCCGCGGTCCTGGCCGGAGCGTCCTCCACGGACGACGCCGGCTGGCCCAGGTGGGCGAACGCTTCAGCGAGCCGGTCCAAGGTGAGAGCCGGCTTGGGCTGCTGCTCCTCCGCATGCTCCACGAACGGAAGCGGGACTTCCTCGCCACCGAATGTCAGGACAGCCGCCGGACGCGTGGGGGCGTCGGCGTCGTGTTTCTCCTCCGCCGGAGCCGGCGCAGGCGGGGCGGCGGGCACCTGCCGGGTTGCCGCCACCTCTTCGTCGTGCAGGTGGGCGGCGTGGGCAGCAGCGGCGATGTTGGCCAGGGCAAGGCGGGTTGCTTCTGCCTTGGCATGCCGCTCAGCGTCCGTAGGGTCCGGGTGGACGGTGTGGACCTGGACGGCAGGAGCCGGAGCGGCCTCGGGCTGCTGGCCGTTGCGTCCGCGCCGCCGCTTTCGTTCCGAACGTGCGCCCGGCTGGTTGTTGTCGGTCCGCTGGCTTTCGGTGCGGTGGGCTTCCGGCCGGGCTTCGGGCCGGTTGTCATTGCGCTGGACGTGGTGGTGCTCGGCGGCCACGACATTGGCCCGGCGGTGCTCCACGGGATCGTCGTGGGTCACCACGCCGCGGCCGGCGCAGGCCTCGCACTGCTCGCCGAAGACTTCCAGGAGCCCGGTGCCCATGCGCTTGCGGGTCATCTGGACCAGGCCGAGAGAGGTCACTTCGGCAACCTGGTGCTTGGTCCGGTCGCGGCCCAGGCATTCCACCAGGCGGCGCAGCACCAGGTCGCGGTTGGATTCGAGCACCATGTCGATGAAGTCGATCACGATAATGCCGCCGATGTCGCGCAGCCGCAGCTGGCGTACCACTTCCTCGGCAGCTTCGAGGTTGTTCTTGGTGACAGTTTCCTCGAGGTTGCCGCCGCTGCCGGTGAACTTGCCGGTGTTGACGTCCACCACGGTCATGGCCTCGGTGCGATCGATCACCAGGGAGCCGCCCGAGGGAAGGAAGACCTTCCGTTCGAGGGCCTTGTGGATCTGCTCGTCGATGCGCCAAGCGGAGAAGATGTCCTGGTCCTTGGTCCACTTCTCGAGACGGCCCACCAGGTCCGGGGCCACGTAGGTTACGTAGGCCTCGATGGTGTCCCAGGCTTCCTCGCCCGAGATGATGAGCTTGGAGAAGTCCTCGTTGAAGACGTCGCGGACCACCTTGATGGTCAGGTCCGGTTCGCCGTAGAGCAGTTCGGGGGCCAGGATCTTGGTGGAGGCCGACTGGCTTTCGATGCCTTCCCACTGGGCCCGCAGCCTGTTGATGTCGTGCGTGAGCTCTTCCTCGGAAGCGCCCTCGGCGGCAGTGCGGACAATGACGCCGGCGTGCTCGGGCAGGCGGTCTTTGAGGATGCGCTTGAGGCGGTTCCGTTCGACGTCGGGCAGCTTGCGGGAGATGCCGGTCATGGACCCGCCGGGTACGTACACCAGGTAGCGTCCGGGCAGCGAGATCTGGCTGGTGAGGCGGGCACCCTTGTGGCCCACGGGGTCCTTGGTGACCTGGACCAGGACGGTATCGCCGGACTTCAGCGCGTTTTCGATGCGGCGCTGCTTGCCCTCGAGGTTCACCGCTTCCCAGTTGACCTCGCCGGCGTACAGGACCGCGTTGCGGCCGCGCCCGATGTCCACGAACGCCGCTTCCATGGACGGCAGGACGTTCTGGACCTTGCCCAGGTACACGTTGCCGATCAACGAGTCCTGCTGGGTCTTGGATACGAAGTGCTCGGCCAGCACGCCGTCTTCGAGGACCGCGATCTGGATTCTGTCGTCGCGCTGGCGAACGATCATCTGCCGGTCAACGGACTCCCGGCGGGCCAGGAACTCGGCTTCGGTGATGACCGTGCGGCGGCGGCCCGTGTCGCGGGATTCACGGCGGCGCTGTTTCTTGGCCTCCAGGCGGGTGGAACCCTTGACGCTGGTGACGCGGTTGCTGGCGGGCGCCTCGGTCACAGCGCGCGGGGCGCGCACGCGCGTGACCGTGTTGGGGGGATCGTCGTCCCCGCCACCCGTAAGCTCAAGGTCCTGGTCCCCACGGCGGCGGCGACGGCGACGGCGGGAGGTCACGCCGTCCTCCACCGTCCCGGCCGTGTCCTCGTCGGCTTCGTCCTGGGCGTCGGCGTCAACGCTGCCGTCCTCGTTGTCCTCTTCAGCCCTGTCGCCGATCCGGCTGCGGCCCCTGCGGCCACGGCTGCGGCGCCGGCGGCGGCTGGAGGAATCGTCCGTGTCTTCGGTTTCTTCCTCCTCAGGCTCCTCGGCGACGGGCGCTGCGGGACGGACCACAGTGCTGAGGTCCGGTGCCTGGAAGAGCACGGAGGTGGGCGAAGCGGGTTCCAGGAACAGGGAAGCGAAGGGGCTTGCGGCGGCTTCAGGTTCTCCGCCGCTGGACGCAGCCGGGGTTTCCTGCGCCGGTTTGGCGGCTTCCGCGGCCGGCGCGGGCTCCTGGGCGGCGACAGGTTCCTGCGCCTGCTTGGCAGTTTCCGCGGTCGGCGCGGACTCCTGCACCGGCGCCTGCGCGGCGGCGGGCTCCTGCACTGCTTCCTGTACTGCGGCTTCAGGTGCTGCTGATCCCGCAACCACGGCTTCGGCTGCGGCAGGTGCCGGTTCGGCGCTGGCGGGGGAAGCAACCTTGCGGGTGGCTACCCGACGGCGGCGGACCGGTTTGCTTTCGACGTCTGCCGCTGGTTCGGCAACAGGTGCGGCGGCGGGACTGCCAGCGGCGGCAGCATCAACAACGGGGCCGGCAGCAACGGCAGCCGACGCCCCGGCGGAGGCGTCAACGCCGGCACCGTCGGCGGCGACACGCTCGTCAGCGGGGCCGGCTTCCTCCGCGAAGGTGGGCAGCGGTTCCGCAGCCTCCACCTTCTTCCGGGCGCGGGTGCGTCGGGCCGGAGCCTTGGGCGCCTTTTCCGCGTCATCAGCCTGTGTTGCGTCGACGTGGGGGGAAACCGCTGCTTCCGGAGCCGTGGCGACGGCTTCCGTCACGTCGTCCATCGCCTTGGGAGCTGCTTTGCGCCGGGCGCGTGGGGCCCTCTTCGGTGCCGCAGCATCCGCCGCGGCTTCTACGTTAACGGCCAGTTCCTGATCATTGTCCATATGTGGCAACACTCCTGCCCCTGACGTACCGCCACATCCGGCACCCATTGGGGCACATATTGTCAAAACCCGCAGGCGTTGACAGAAGTCAAGTGGATACTCCCAGGTTCGCACCGTCGTTGGGGTGCGGCAGCCCGTAGGAGCCGGTGGATGTTCTGAAAACCCGTTGTTCTGCGTGCCACAACCAGGTGCCGCCCAATGGAGTTGCGGGTGTGCCGGAAGAATCCGAAGCCTGCCCTGCTCATCATTGGCGGTCTTGGGAACAAACCACCGGACCGGAGTCCGAATGTGGATCGGCTTCCAGCCACGTTTATTCTCTCATACCCAAGCTGGATCGCCGCGGAGGCAGGGGCGGCTGTTCCCGTTACTGTGTAGTGGCACCAGCTGCCGGCGTTACAATCAGGCACAGGAGCACCGGACGAAAAGGACGCCAAACCCATGCCCAGCATCTCCCCAGTCAGCGCCCGTGAAGAGGATCGGAGCGCCGATCAACAAGCTACGCCGGCCGCTACCGTTCCGCCGATGGCCCGGAAGCGGCCTTTCGGCTGGCTGCTGGTCATCACCGGCGTCGTTGGCTGGCTTGCCTCCGGAACCCTGGTGCTGGAAAAGCTCGAAGTGCTCAAGGACCCCAGCCACACCACGGTGTGCGACGTGAATCCCTGGATCTCGTGCGGGCAGGTAATGCAGACGTGGCAAAGTTCCGTCTTCGGTTTCCCCAACATGTTTATCGGCATCGTGGCTTTCGCGATCACCACCACCGTGGGCATGGCCCTGCTTTCGGGAGCCACTTTTGCCCGCTGGTACTGGCTGGGACTGCAGGCAGGCGTCACGCTCGGCTTCGCGTTCGTGGTGTGGCTGTGGTCCCAGGCCCTGTACTCCATCCACATCCTGTGCCCGTTCTGCATGATCGTCTGGGCGGCCATGATCCCGCTCTTTGTGTGGACCACCATCAGGAACATCACCGCTGGCGTCATCCCCATGCCTTCAGGCGCAGCCCGCATCCTCGGTGATTCCGGCTGGATCATCACTGCGCTGCTGTACGTGGCCGTCATCGCCACCATCTTCTTCGCGTTCATCCAGGTCTTTGTGGGGACCTCGGGCTTCTAAGTCCGCTCCGCTCCCCCGCCAGGTGACAGATAAGGCCAATGTTCATGAAGAACATTGGCCTTATCTGTCAGTTCGCGGTCATCAGCCCCTGGGGCGGGCGAGCGGTTACTGGAACCAGATCTTGATCTCGCGCTCAGCGGAATCGGTGGAGTCGGAGCCGTGCACCAGGTTCTGCTGCACCTTCAAGCCCCAGTCCCGGCCGAAGTCGCCGCGGATGGTGCCCGGCGCCGCCGTCGTGGGGTCCGTGGTGCCGGCCAGCGAGCGGAAGCCTTCAATGACGCGGTGGCCTTCGAAGATGGCAGCCACCACGGGTCCGCTGAGCATGAACTCCACCAGCGGCTCGTAGAACGGCTTGCCCACGTGCTCCTCGTAGTGCTGCTCCAGCAGTTCACGGGTGGCGTCAACCTTCTTCAGCTCAACCAGGCTGTAGCCCTTGGCTTCGATGCGGGCCAGGATGGCGCCGGTCAGGTTACGGGCGACGCCGTCGGGCTTGATCAGGACGAGGGTGCGCTCTGTAGTCACAACTGCTCCAATGCGTTGGTGGGATTTGGGGATAAGTCTACGGGGACAGGCCTACGGGGACTGTGGCTGGGCCGGACCGGAGGCCTGGTCGGGATGGGCCGCTTCCCATTCCGCCTGCTCGCGGGCGCGCTGTGCAGCTTCGCGGTCCAGCCGGATGCCGGTGCGGATGCCGTACCACCAGGCAACCGCAAAGAGGGCGCCCACCAGGAACATGGCCGGCTCGAATATGCCCGTGAGGATCAGGACGAGCTGCAGGATCCATCCCAGCCCGATGCCCCAGGGCCTGTTGAGGACTGCACAGGCGCCGATCATCACCACGCTGAGGGCAATGCCAACGCCCAGGATCAGCGCCGGCGGGAACTCACCGCGGCGGAGGCCGAACACCACCAGGGTGGCGAAAAACATCACGAAGGCTTCGAGGAGCAACACCGTGGAGGCGAACATGACCTTGGTGGAGCGCCGCTTCTTCGGCATGCCGGGGCGCCACTCGCGCTGCGCTTTGGTCAGTCTGGCCATGGTCACGCCTCCGTTTTTCCAAGCAGGATCCGTGCTTCGGCCACCAGCGTGATGGACCCGGTGACCAGCACGGCGCCGGAGAGGTCCTCGTTGGCTTCGGCGCGTTCCACTGCCCACTCCAGTGCGTCGTCCAGTTTCTCGGCGATGTGCACGTTGTCCTCGCCGAAGCCCAGGTCGATCGCGAGCTCCGCCAGTTCGGCGGCGGGGACGGCACGCGGCGAGTTGGACTGGGTGAAGCAGTATTCCTCCGCCACGCCTCCCAAGGATTCCTTGAGTTCGCGCAGGATCTCCTCGGCGTCCTTTTCCTTCAGTACGCCCACTACCGGCACCAGCCGGGTGAAGGTGAATGCTTCCTGGAGCGCCACTGCGGAGGCCTTGATGCCGTCGGGGTTGTGGGCAGCGTCAACGATGATGGTTGGCGCAGTGCGCACCACCTCGAGCCGGCCGGGCGAGGTGACGGCGGCGAAGCCTTCCTGCAGGACGTCGAAGGGCAGTTCCTTCTCACCGCCGAAGAACGCCTCCAGGGCGGCGACCGCCACGGCAGCGTTCTGTGCTTGATGCGCGCCGTGCAGCGGCACCAGCAGGTCCGGGTAGCGGCCGGCGATGCCCTGGATGGTGACCATCTGCCCGCCGACGGCCACTGTCCGTGACTCGACGCCGAACTCCACGCCCTCGAAGCGGAACGGTACGCCCACCTCCCTGGCCTTCTCCAGCAGCACCTGGGCGGCGTCAACCGGCTGGGCTGCACTGATGAGGAAGCCGCCGGGCTTGATGATGCCGGCCTTTTCGTAGGCGATGTCCGCCGTCGTGTCCCCCAGCAGGTCCGTGTGGTCCAGCGAGATGGGGGTGACCACCGACACCTGGCCGTCGCCCACGTTGGTGGCGTCCGTGATGCCGCCCAGGCCCACTTCGATGATGGCCACGTTGACGGGCTGGTCGGCGAAGATGGCGAAGCCCAGGATGGTGAGGCATTCGAAGTAGGTCAGCCGCGGCTGGCCCTCGGCTTCGAGCTCGGAGTCCACAATCTCCAGGTAGGGCCGGATTTCGTCCCAGATCCGGACGAACGTTTCGTCGGATACCGGGTGGCCGTCGATGCTGATCCGTTCGGTGACCTTGGACAGGTGCGGGCTGGTGTAGCGGCCGGTGCTCAGGCCCTGGGCGCGGAGCACGGACTCGATCATGCGGGCCGTGGACGTCTTGCCGTTGGTGCCGGTCACGTGGATGATCGGGTACGCCTTGTTGGGCTCGCCGAGCACGTCCATGGCACGGAACAGCGGCGCCAACCGGGGCTCCATTTTGTTCTCGGGCGCCCGCCCCAACAGTTCGGCGTAGACGCTTTCCACGGAAAATTCGTCGGACATGTCCTAGGCCTCCACTTTTTCAACCACGACGGCGGGTTCGGAAAGGTCAGCCGGTTCAGCCGCCAGATCCACGGTCAGGGTCTCGCCCTTGACCAATTCGGCGTTGGCCAACAAGGCATCCACCACGTTCTGCCCTGCTTTGACGGTGGTCCGGATCCGGTCGCTCACGTTGAGCCCTGCATCCTTCCGGGCCTGCTGGATGGCGCGGACCATGTCGCGGGCCAGGCCTTCGGCTTCAAGCTCCGGGGTAACTTCCGTGTTCAGCACCACGAACCCGCCGCCGGGCAGCACGGCGACAGCTGCCGAACCGCCGTCGGACTCCGCCACCACCGTCTCCAGCGTGTACTCCTGGGGCTCCAACTGAAGGCCGCCCGCGGTGACAACACCGCTTTCGTCCACCGACCAGTCGCCGGACTTGGAGCCCTTGATGGCCACCTGGACGTTCTTGCCCAGGCGCGGGCCTGCGGCGCGGGCGTTAACCACCAGCTTCTGCTGGATGCCGAACTCCTCCGGGGAGGCCGTGGCGGCGTCCAGCAGGCGGACGGACCGGAGGTTGAGTTCATCGGCGACGACGGCGGCAAAGCCTTCCAGGGCGTCTGCGCCGGGTGCCACCACGGTGAGTTCCTGCAGCGGCAGCCGGACCCGAAGGTTGGCTGCCTTGCGGAGCGAGGAGCCGGTGGAGCAGATCTGCTGGACCCGGTCCATGGCTTCCACCAGTGACGGGTTCGCCGGGAAGAGGTCCGCATCCGGCCAGTCGGCAAGGTGCACGGACCGGCCGCCGGTCAGGCCGCGCCAGATCTCTTCCGAGACCAGCGGCAGCAGCGATGCCGCGGCCCGGGTAACGGTCTCCAGGGCGGTGAACAGCGCATCGAAGGCGTCCTGGTCCTCGTCGAAGAACCGCTGCCGGCTGCGGCGGACGTACCAATTGGTCAGCATGTCCAGGTAGCTGCGCAGCGAGTCGCAGGCACCGGAGATGTCGTACGTGTCCAGCTGCGCGGTCATGCTGCGCACCAGGTCGCCGGTGTTGGCCAACAGGTACTGGTCCAGGGTGTCCCGGTAGCCCTCGTAGCGCAGGTTCGCGTCATAGCCGGCACCGCCGTTCGCGGCGTTCGTGTACAGGGTGAAGAAGCTGTACACGTTCCACAGCGGCAGGATGACCTGGCGGACGCCGTCGCGGATGCCCTGCTCGGTGACGATCAGGTTGCCGCCGCGGAGGATGGGGCTGGACATGAGGAACCAGCGCATGGCGTCCGAGCCGTCGCGGTCCAGGACCTCGGAAACGTCGGGGTAGTTGCGCAGGCTCTTGGACATCTTCTGGCCGTCGGAGCCCAGCACAATGCCGTGGCTGATGACGTTCCGGAAGGCGGGACGGTCGAACAGCGCCGTGGACAGGATGTGCAGCATGTAGAACCAGCCGCGGGTCTGGCCGATGTACTCCACAATGAAGTCAGCCGGGTTGTGCGTGTTGAACCAGGCTTCGTTCTCGAACGGGTAGTGCACCTGGCCGTACGGCATGGAGCCGGAGTCGAACCAGACGTCCAGGACGTCCTCCACGCGGCGCATCACGGACTGGCCCTCTTCGGGGGTGCGGGGGTCGTCCGGGTTGGGCCGCGTGAGTTCATCGATGAACGGGCGGTGCAGGTCCACCTGGCCGTCCTTGTTCAGGGGCAGCCGGCCGAAGTCCGCCTCGATCTCCGCAAGGGAGCCGTAGACGTCGGTGCGCGGGTACTCGGGGTCCGTGGACTGCCACACGGGGATGGGGCTGCCCCAGAACCGGTTGCGGCTGATGGACCAGTCGCGGGCGTTTTCCAACCACTTGCCGAACTGGCCGTCCTTGACGTTGTCGGGGATCCAGTTGATCTCCTGGTTCAGTTCGGACATCCGGTCCTTGAACTTGGTGACCTCCACGTACCAGGAGGACACGGCGCGGTAGATCAGCGGGTTCCGGCAGCGCCAGCAGTGCGGGTAGCTGTGCTCGTAGCTGGCCTGGCGGACCAGGCGGCCCTGGGCGCGGAGCACCTGGGTGATGGGCTTGTTGGCCTCGAAGACCTGCAGGCCGACGATGTCGTGCAGGTCGCCGTGCTTGAACAGCGGCAGGAACTTGGCGCCCTCGTCCACGGAGAGCACCACGGGGATGCCTGCCTCCTCGCACACCTTCTGGTCGTCTTCGCCGTAGGCGGGCGCCTGGTGGACGATGCCGGTACCGTCGGTGGTGGTCACGTAGTCGGCCACCACGAAGCGCCAGGCGTCCTCCATGCCGTACTTCTCGTTGTCGGCGAAGTCGTCCCAGAGCCGCTGGTACTCCAGGCCTTCCAGTTCGGCGCCGGTGTGGGTGGACACGACTGCGGCTTCCGCAGCTTCGAAGCTGTCGTAGCCCAGGTCCTTGGCGTAGCTGCCCAGCAGGTCGGCTGCGAGCAGGAAGCTGCCATTGACGGGGGCGTCGGCAGAGGCGGCCTTGATGCCGTTGGGCCCGGCGGGCAGCACGGCGTAGGTGATGGAAGGCCCGACGGCGAGCGCGGCGTTGGTGGGCAGTGTCCAGGGGGTGGTGGTCCAGGCGAGGGCCTGCACGCCGGCAAGCTCCTTGGAAAGCTCCGACTCCCCCGCAAGGATGGGGAACGTGACGGTGACGGTCTGGTCCTGCCGGTTCTTGTAGACATCGTCATCCATGCGCAGCTCATGGTTGGACAGCGGTGTTTCGTCCTTCCAGCAGTACGGAAGGACGCGGTAGCCGTTGTAGGTCAGGCCCTTGTCGTGGAGCTGTTTGAAGGCCCAGAGGACTGATTCCATGTACTCGACGTTGAGTGTCTTGTAGTCGTTGTCGAAGTCCACCCAGCGGGCCTGGCGGGTGACGTAGCTGCGCCATTCGTCGGCGTACTTCATCACGGACGCACGGCAGGCATCGTTGAACTTGTCGATGCCCATGGCTTCGATCTGCGTCTTGTCCGTCATGCCCAGCTGCTTCATGGCTTCAAGCTCGGCGGGCAGGCCGTGGGTGTCCCAGCCGAACCGGCGTTCGACGCGCTTGCCGCGCTGGGTCTGGTAGCGGCCCACCAGGTCCTTGGCGTAGCCGGTCAGGAGGTGGCCGTAGTGGGGCAGGCCGTTGGCGAAGGGCGGCCCGTCGTAGAACACGAACTCGTTGCTGCCCGGCTCGCCGCCGGGAACGTCGGCGCTGCGCTGGTCGATGCTGGCCTGGAAGGTGCCGTCCTGGTCCCAGTACTTCAGGATGCGCTCTTCGATCTCCGGAAACTTCACGGAGGCGGATACGCCGGCGCTGCCGTTGGGGGAAGTGCTGGAGGCTGAGGCCTTGGGGTAAAACGTCATGTTCGACATCCTGGGTTGAGCGTGGTGAACCCCCGGCAGGGCCGGACGTTCCGTTCAGGATGCGAGGACGGCTGCCGTGCCGTCCCGAAGACGTCACGCCCACCGCGGTACCACCTCACTTACCGGCGCTGCGTGTTCCGTGAGGAACACCTGCCGCTCCGGCCTCTCATTACTGCTGTGACGGGCTTACCCGTCCGGTTCTACTGACGCGATGTGCCTTGGAGGCAGCGGCCGCGGGTTCTTCCGGAAGCTCACCGGTGATTGCCGGGTCATAACCATTGAAAAGTCTACTATCGCCGCAGCTCCAGTGCCATTCAGAGGGCCGGGGCGGGACAGGCCTTCCCGCCCGAAGCCCTTCCTGCCCGCTCAGCCCTTCCGGATGAGCTTGTAGTTGGCGGCCTGCGCCACCGGCCGGATGACGATCTGGTCCAGGTTGACGTGGTGCGGGACCGTCACCGCGTACCGGACGACGTCGGCCACATCCTCCGCCGTCAAGGGCTTCTCCACGCCCTGGTACACCTTGCCGGCGGCCTGCGGGTCCCCCAGGCGGTTCAGGGCGAACTCCTCGGTCTGCACCAGTCCCGGCGCCACCTCGATGACCCGGAGGTTGTGCTCTGCTTCCTCAAGCCGGAGGGCGTTGGTGAGGGCGTGCTGGCCGAACTTGGCGGCGTTGTAGCCACCGCCGCCCTCGTATGCATCCAGACCGGCGGTGGAAGTCAGGTTCAGCACCGTTCCTTCCCCGGTGGCCCGCAGCATCGGCAGGAAGGCCCGGGTGAGCTTCATGGTGCCCAGGACGTTGACGCGGTACATCCACTCCCAGTCCGCCGTGCTGGCGTCGGCCACCTTGTCGGCGCCGCGGGCGCCGCCGGCGATGTTGATCAGTGTGTCGATGCCGCCCGCCTCGGTGACCCGCGCGAGCAGCCGGGACACGTCGTCGTCCTCTGCAATGTCCGCGGGAATTGCGATGGCGCCTGTTTCGCTTTCCAGGGCCGCCAGGCGCTCTGCGCGGCGTGCCACGGCGAAGACCGTCCACCCGTCGGCGCGCAGCGCACGCACTGCTGCCTCCCCGATTCCGCTGCTCGCTCCGGTTACCAGTGCTGCCTTTTTCTGCAAGTCCTCAGTCATGGCACCACCCTAGCGGGATCAGCCGGGTGGCCGTCCCAGGAGGTAATCAAGCAGGACCCTGGCATCGTTTTCCTCTGTATTGCGGGCAGCGTAGAGGAGGGTGACGCGGGAGTGGCGGGCGGCCAGCACCAGCAGGGTCTCCACTGCCGGATTGGAGTCCAGTTCCAGCCGGTAGCGTGCGCTGAAATCGGCGAACCGCTCCGGGCGGTGGTTGAACTCCTTGCGCAGTTCCTTGGAGGGCGCAACGTCCTTGAGCCAGAGGTCGACGGCGGCACTTTCCTTGGGCACCCCACGGGGCCAGAGCCGGTCCACCAGCACCCGGAAGCCATCGTCGATCGCCGGCTGCTCGTAGATGCGCTTTACTCGAAACGTGCCCTGAATATCGCCCATACGGCGCATGCTACCCCCGCCCGTGCCCCGCCGGGTGGTGCGGGTTGGGTGGGATGGAAGCCGGCATGAAAGAATTGCCCAATGGCTGAAGACACGCAGGGTACAGACACGCCCACCACCGCCCCCATCAACGTCCCGGACAAGCCGGCCCTCGAAGGCCTCGAAACCGCGCTCACCCAGCGCTGGCTGGCCGAGGGAACCTACAAGTTCAACCCCGACACCACCCGGGAGCAGGTCTACTCGATCGACACTCCCCCGCCCACCGCGTCGGGATCCCTGCATGTGGGGCACATGTTCTCCTTCACCCAGACGGACGTCCAGGCCCGCTACATGCGCATGACCGGCAAGAACGTCTTCTACCCCATGGGCTGGGACGACAACGGACTGCCGACGGAACGCCGCGTGCAGAACTACTACGGCGTCCGCTGCGATCCCGCCATCCCCTACAACGCGGACTACCGGCCTCCGGCACAGCCTGCCAAGAACCAGCGCGATTTCGACGTTGTGTCGCGCCAGAACTTCATCGAACTGTGCGAGGAACTGGCTGTCGAGGACGAGAAAGTCTTCGAGAACCTGTTCCAGACCCTGGGCCTGTCCGTGGACTGGGACCTGACCTACCGCACCATCGATGACACCTCCCGGGCAGTGTCCCAGCGCGCCTTCCTGGCCAACCTGGCCGCCGGCGACGCCTACATGGCCGAAGCGCCCACGCTGTGGGATGTCACCTTCCGGACGGCCGTCGCGCAGGCCGAGCTGGAGGACCGCGAGGTTCCCGGCGCCTACTACCGCTACCCCTTCTTTACCGAAGACGGGGACAAGGTCTTCATCGAAACCACCCGCCCGGAGCTGCTGGCTGCCTGTGCCGCGCTGGTGGCAAACCCCGACGACGAGCGGTACCAGCCGCTGTTCGGCAAGACGGTGAAGTCCCCCCTCTTCGGCGTCGAGCTCGAAGTCAAGGCCCACCCGCTGGCCAAGGCGGACAAGGGTTCCGGCATCGCCATGGTGTGCACCTTCGGTGACCTCACAGACGTCACCTGGTGGCGGGAACTGCAGCTTCCCACGCGCGCCATCATGGGCCGCGACGGCCGTATCATCGGCGAGACCCCGGACTGGATCACCAGCGAGGCCGGCAAGCAGGCGTACGCGGCGATCGCCGGCAAGACTGCCTTCTCCGCCAAGGAAGCCGTGGTGGAACTACTCAAGGAAGCGGACCTCCTGGACGGGGAACCGAAGAAGATCACCCACCCGGTGAATTTCTTCGAGAAGGGCGACAAGCCCCTGGAAGTGGTCACGTCCCGGCAGTGGTACATCCGCAACGGCGGGCGCGACGAAGAACGCCGCGAACGGCTTATCGGCCGGGGCAAGGAGATCGACTTCCACCCGTCGTTCATGCGCTCCCGCTACGAAAACTGGATCGCCGGCCTGAACGGTGACTGGCTGGTTTCCCGCCAGCGCTTCTTTGGCGTCCCCATTCCGGTGTGGTACCCGCTCGATGCACAGGGCAACCCGGACTACGACAACCCCATCCTGCCCTCCGACGACCTGCTGCCCGTGGACCCCGCGGCCGACGTCGCCCCCGGCTTCGACGAGGCACAGCGCGACCAGCCCAACGGCTTCACGGGTGACGCGGATGTCCTGGACACGTGGGCCACGTCCTCCCTGACCCCGCAGATCGTGGGCGGGTGGAGCCGGGACGAGGACCTGTTTGCCAAGGTCTTCCCCTTCGATCTCCGCCCCCAGGGCCACGACATCATCCGCACCTGGCTGTTCTCCTCCGTGGTCCGCGGTGATGCACTCCAGAAGTGCGCGCCCTGGAAGCACGCGGCCATTTCCGGCTGGATCCTGGACCCGGACCGCAAAAAGATGTCCAAGTCCAAAGGCAACGTGGTGGTCCCCACTGATGTCCTGAACGAGTACGGCTCCGACGCAGTCCGCTACTGGGCTGCCTCGGCGCGGCTCGGCGCCGACACCGCCTACGAGATCGCCCAGATGAAGATCGGGCGCCGCCTGGCCATCAAGCTGCTGAATGCCTCCAAGTTCGTGCTGAACCTCGGCGCCACGGAGAACTCTGTGCTGTCGGGCGACCTCGGTGTCCTGACCAATCCCTTGGACCGCGCACTGCTGGCCCAGCTGGCCGACGTCGTGGCCCAGTCCACCAAGGCGTTCGACAACTACGACTACGCCCGCGCCCTGCAGCTCACGGAGTCATTCTTCTGGCAGTTCACGGACGACTATGTGGAGCTGATTAAGGACCGCGCGTACGGGGCTGCGGGCGAAGCGGAGCAGGCATCCGTGCTTGCCGCCCTGGCCACCACCCTGGACACCCTGCTGCGGCTGTTCGCACCGTTCCTGCCCTTCGCAACGGAGGAAGTGTGGAGCTGGTGGCGCAACGGGTCCGTCCACCGGGCCGCGTGGCCGGCAGCGCTGGAGATCCCCGGTGGGGACACCACCATGTTGGCGACGGTGGGCGTGGCCCTCAGCGGTGTCCGCAAGGCCAAGTCCGAGGCAAAGGTAAAGCAGCGCACCGAAGTGCTGTCCGCCACGATCACTGCCCCGGAGGTGCTGACGGCACAGCTGCAAGCCGGGCTGGCTGATTTGAAGGCGGCGTCCAACGCCCGGGAAATCACCCTGGTGGTGGGAGAGGGTGACCTCGCCGTGACCGATGTTGCCCTCGCTCCGAGCGACGAGCCCGCCAAGGCCTGATCCCGGGCACGCCTGGTCCCGGACACCCCGGGTTCCAGACACAGGGGAAGCCCCATCAGCGTGTTGCCGTTGGTGGGGCTTCGACTGTTTCGACCATCCGGTGACGTGCTCTGATGGTCTGGCAGGATCCGCTGATCTTCAGGTCTTACTACACCGTCACTGGTAGCTGCATTCAACTTTGCCGATGGCTGCGTCAAACTACATATCACTGAATCTTTGGTTCCTGCGTCCCCTTCTTTCGAAGTGGTAAGGACAATTGTTCTCCCGCCCCGGTCCACGTGCAAGGGCCCCGGGAAAACTACATATTGGTAGTTTTCCCGGGGCCCTTGGCGTCCCGGTTCGGCGGCCCGAAGCTGGTCAGGCAGTCCTGGGCGTCAGTGGAATTCGGGGCTTTCCGTGCGGCTGCGCTTCAGCTCAAAGAAGTGAGGGTAGGCGGCGATCGTGGTAGTGGCGTCCCAGATCCTGCCGGCTTCCTCGCCCCGGGGTATGCGGGTCAGGACAGGGCCAAAGAATGCGGTTCCATTGAAGGCGACCACGGGGGTGCCGACGTCCTGGCCCACCAGCGAAATGCCTTCCTCGTGGCTGGCCCGGAGCAGCTGGTCGTAAGCGTCGGTGTTGGCTGCGTCAGCAAGGGAAGCCGGGAGACCGCAGTCGGCAAGGGCCTTGGAAATGACCGCCGTCCGGTCCTTTTCACCCTGGTTGTGGATCAGGGTGCCCATGGCGTCATAGAGCGGTTTGATGAACTGCGGCCCGTGTTCTTCCCTGGCGGCGATGATCACGCGGACCATGCCCCAGGCGTTGTCCATGGACTCGCGGTAACCGGGGTCCAGGTCCCGTCCCTCATTCAGGACGGCCAGGCTCATCACGTGCCACTCGGTCTCGATGTCGCGGACGGTTTCGACCTCGCCAATCCACCGGGAGGTGACCCAGGCAAACGGGCACAGGGGGTCAAACCAGAAATCGGCCTTGTTCTTGGCAGGTGAAGTCATGAAGGTCCTCTCGGTCAGGCAGATTTACGGCGCTTGGCCACGTGCGGAATCATGGTGGGCTCGGCTCCCCGCAGGACCACGTCTTCAGTGATTACCACGCTGGCAACGTCCTCGCGGCTGGGAAGATCGAACATTACGGGAAGCAGGACCTCTTCGAGGATGGCCCGGAGGCCGCGGGCACCGGTGCCGCGCTCCAGGGCCTGGTCCGCGATCGCGTCCAGGGCGGTGTCATCAAAGACCAGTTCCACGCCGTCGATCTGGAACATCTTCTGGTACTGCTTCACCAAGGCGTTCTTGGGGGTGGAAAGAATCTGGATCAGGGCGTCCCGGTCCAGGTTGGACACGGTGGTGATCACCGGGAGCCTGCCGATGAATTCGGGGATCAGTCCGAATTTCAGCAGGTCCTCCGGCATGACCTCGCCGTAGGAGTCCACCTTCTTGCTGGCCTCGTTGAGCGGGGCACCAAAACCAATGCCCTTGCGGCCGGAACGGGACCCGATGATCTCCTCCAGGCCTGCGAAGGCGCCGGCCACGATGAACAGGACGTTGGTGGTGTCGATCTGGATGAATTCCTGGTGCGGGTGCTTCCGTCCACCCTGCGGCGGAACGGAGGCCACTGTGCCCTCCAGGATCTTCAGGAGCGCCTGCTGCACACCCTCACCGGAGACGTCACGGGTGATGGAGGGGTTCTCGCTCTTGCGCGAGATCTTGTCGATCTCATCGATGTAGATGATGCCCTGTTCGGCCTTCTTGACGTCGTAGTCCGCGGCCTGGATGAGTTTGAGGAGGATGTTCTCCACGTCCTCACCCACATAGCCGGCCTCAGTCAGTGCGGTGGCGTCCGCCACGGCGAAAGGAACGTTGAGCCGCCGCGCAAGGGTCTGGGCGAGGTAGGTCTTGCCACAGCCCGTGGGGCCGATGAGGAGGATGTTGGACTTGGCGATTTCGACGTCGTCGTGGTGGCCGCCCTCCCCCAGGCTCCCGGACTTTGGCGCATGGCCTGCCTGGATCCGCTTGTAGTGGTTGTAGACCGCGACGGCGAGGGAGCGCTTGGCAGGCTCCTGGCCGATGACGTATTCCTGGAGGAAGTCGAAGATTTCACGCGGCTTGGGCAATTCGAAGCTGCCCAGATCGGCGACCTCAGCCAGCTCCTCTTCGATGATTTCGTTGCACAACTCGATGCATTCATCGCAGATGTAGACACCGGGCCCGGCAATGAGCTTGCGCACCTGCTTCTGGCTCTTTCCACAGAAAGAGCACTTCAGCAGATCCGTGCTCTCGCCAATCCGAGCCATATGTGAACCCCTTAGTATCCTGCTGCCAGGCAGCCCTGCACCATTGCTGAAATCTTCCGGGCCAGCGAGGACCGGTTTGTGACACCATCCACTCTAGGTCACATTCGGCCCCAAGGGTGGAAAGAAAAGGCCGGTGCGGCCAAATGAACTGGCCGCACCGGCTTTCCGTACTGCTACCTGGTGATCGCCTGGGGCTTGATCTTGCGGGAATCAAGCACCTGGTCGATGAGGCCGTATGCCTGGGCCTCGTCGGCGGTGAGGATCTTGTCGCGTTCGATGTCATTGTTGACCTGCTCCGACGTACGGCCGGAGTGCTGTGCCAAGGTGTCCTCAAGCCAGGAGCGCATGCGCATGACCTCGGCTGCCTGGATCTCCAGGTCGGATGCCTGCCCGCCCTGGCCGCCGGACAGCGCGGGCTGGTGGATCAGGACGCGGGCGTTGGGCAGGGCAAGCCGCTTGCCGGGGGTGCCGGCCGCGAGCAGGACTGCAGCGGCGCTGGCGGCCTGGCCCAGGCAGACAGTCTGGATCTCCGGGCGGATGTACTGCATGGTGTCGTAGATGGCCGTCATGGCCGTGAACGAACCGCCCGGGGAGTTGATGTAGAGGGTGATGTCGCGGTCCGGGTCCGTGGACTCCAGGACCAGCAGCTGCGCCATGATGTCGTCAGCGGAAGCATCGTCCACCTGCACGCCGAGGAAGATGATGCGGTCCTCGAAGAGTTTGGTGTACGGGTCCTGGCGCTTGAAGCCATAGGGGGTGCGTTCCTCGAACTGCGGCAGTACGTAGCGGCTGGACGGAAGATTGCCGGCTGACCACCCGAAGTTGTAGTTCATTGTTTTTGCTCCTGATCGAAAGGGTTCTGGATGCCGGTTAGCTCTGGGAGGCGGATTCGCCGGAGGAACCGTTCGAGGTTCCGCCGCCGCCTGACACGGAGCCGGCGTGCGCGGCGATCTTGTCGAAGAAGCCGTACTCGAGGGCCTCGGTGGCGGTGAACCACTTGTCGCGGTCGTTGTCCTTGAGGATGGTTTCAACGGTCTGGCCGGTCTGCTCAGCGGTCAGTTCCGCCATGACCTTCTTCATGTGCAGGATGAGCTCGGCCTGGATCTTGATGTCCGAAGCCGTGCCGCCGATGCCACCGGAGGGCTGGTGCATCAGGACGCGGGCGTTGGGGGTGGCGTAGCGCTTGCCCTTGGTGCCCGAGGAGAGCAGGAACTGGCCCATGGACGCGGCCAGGCCGGTGGCGACGGTGACGACGTCGTTGGGGATGAACTGCATCGTGTCGTAAATGGCCATGCCTGCCGTGACGGAGCCGCCGGGCGAGTTGATGTAGAGGTAGATGTCCTTTTCCGGGTTCTCGGCCGAGAGCAGGAGCAGCTGCGAGCAGATCGCGTTGGCGTTGTCGTCACGCACCTCCGAGCCCAGCCAGATGATCCGCTCCTTGAGAAGGCGGTTGTAAATGTAGTTGTCCTGGGCTGCAGGATCGACGGTCGCCATCCGGGGGGCCTCTGAGTGCTGTGACATGTTTACTTACCTCTCACTGGTGACGGTGACATCACTGAAAATCACTACTTGGACACTAACCGGTTTCCCCGGTGTTTTGTTCGCGCACCGACGGCTGTTCGCTGACGGCGCACGATCGTCGAATCCGCAGTGTGTTGTTACAGCTCCAACGCGAACGGCCCCCGGATCGGAACGATCCAGGGGCCGTGCTGCGGGTCCGGTGAGGACTAGGCCTTGGCCTCTGCGGTGGCGTCCTCAGCTTCGACAGCCTCGGTCTCAGCGGCGTCAGCTTCGATGGCGTCAGCGTCGGCTGCATCGGCTGCGGGAACTTCCTCGCCGCCGGGGCGGACGAAGTCGCTCAGGTCCACTGCCTTGCCCTCGGTGTCGGTCACCGTGGCCTGGCCGAGGACGACGGCCAGCGCCTTGCGGCGGCGAACCTCGGAGACCATCATGGGCACCTGGCCGCTCTGATCGATGATCTGGGCGAACTGGTTGGGGTCCATGCCGTACTGGCTGGCGGTGGTGACGATGTAGTCGATCAGCTCGTTCTGGCTGACGTTGACTTCTTCCTTCTCCGCGATGGCGTCGAGGATGATTTCGTTCTGGAAGGCGCGGGCCGTGTTGGCGCGGACCTCTTCGCGGTGCTCCTCGGTGTCGTGCTCGCCGTCTCCGTGGCCGTTGCCCTCCTGGAAGTGCGCTTCGAGCTGCTCTTCGACGACGGAATCCGGAACGGGAACCTCAACGAGCTCCACCAGCTTGTCCAGGACCTTGTCGCGGGCCTCAACGCCCTGCTCCACGATCTTGGAGTCAGCAGCCTGCTTGGCGAGGTCTTCGCGCAGCTCGGCGAGGGTGTCGAACTCGGAAGCCAGCTGGGCGAAGTCATCGTTCGCCTCGGGCAGTTCGCGTTCCTTGACGGCCTTGACCACTACCTTGACCTGGGCTGCTTCGCCGGCGTGGTCGCCGCCCACCAGCGTGGTGTCAAAGATGGCGTCCTCATCGGCGCTCAGGCCGGTAACGGCCTCGTCCATGCCCTCGAGCATGGTGCCGGCGCCAACCTGGTAGGACAGGCCGGCAGCGGAGTCGACCTCTTCGCCGTCGATGGTGGCGGTGATGTCGATGGTGAGGAAGTCGCCGTCAGCAGCGGGGCGGTCGACGGACTTTAGGGTGCCGAAGCGGCCGCGAAGTTCGTCGAGGGCCTTGTCCACGTCGGCTTCGGAGGATTCGGCAGCCGCAACCTGGACCTCGATGCCGGAGTAGTCCGGGAGTTCGATTTCGGGGCGGACGTCAACCTCGGCGGCGAACTTCAGGCCGCCGTCGGTTGCTGAGGGATCGGGCACCTCGGTGATCTCCACCTCGGGACGGCTCAGGGGACGGATGCCGGACTCCTGCACGGCAGCCTGGTACCAGCCGTTAAGGCCCTCGTTAATCGCGGTCTCCAGGACGTAGCCGCGGCCGACGCGCTGGTCGATAAGCTTGGCGGGAACCTTGCCCTTGCGGAACCCGGGGACCTGGATCTGCGAGGCAACAGTCTTGTAGGCCGAGTCGATGCTGGGCTTCAGTTCCTCAAAGGGGACCTCAACATTGAGCTTGACCCGCGTGGGGGTGAGGTTCTCGACAGCGCTCTTCACGGTCTAAGTACTCCTGGGTTGTGGGATGGGTTTCTGCAAACGCATTGGATGTCCAGGCCGACTGGTCCTGGCCGCAGAGTCGGGGTGACAGGATTTGAACCTGCGACTTCCTGCTCCCAAAGCAGGCGCTCTAGCCAAGCTGAGCTACACCCCGTAAGTGCACAGGCAAGTCTACGGTGATACGCGTCGGGATTGCACATTTGACACGTAGGCCATGGATTAGGTTTAGTTGTATCCGGCTTGAACAGCCAGCCCGGAGTTTCCGCGAAAAACGGATCTTCCTTCGGGGACGTAGCTTAATGGTAAAGCCTCAGTCTTCCAAACTGATTACGCGGGTTCGATTCCCGTCGTCCCCTCCATGAAAAGGGACCCCTGCAGAGGGGTCCCTTTTCGTTTTAAGCCGTGTCGCGAACCGTCATGGGGCATTTTGACGGCGCATCAGCAGTAATTCCCGACGGCGGGCGGCGTGTCCGTGCCAAAGTGCCCCGCGAAGGCGCGGCCCAGGCAGGCTGGCCTACTCCTGCGGCTGCTGGCAGAACGGGCACCAGTAGAGGTTCCGTCCGGCCAGCTCGGCAATCAGCACGACAGTGCGGCACACCCGGCACGGCAGGCCCTGCCGCTTGTAGACGAAATGGACGTCGTCACCGTGCGGGAAGCCGGCGCTCTTGGCTGGCACGGGCACGCCTGCCGCGGCTGCCTTGGCTGCAGTGGTGCCATCGAGCGTCCAGTACTTGGGCGGGGTGGTGATGATCCGCCCGTCCGCCACCCCGTCGGTCATGACGGCGACGATGTCCCGCCAGAGCTTCCGGGCGTCGCCGTCCGGCACCACGCTTCCGGGGAGCCACGGGTCCAGGCGGCGGCGGAACAGGACTTCCGCCCGGTAGACGTTCCCGACGCCGGCAATCACCTTCTGGTCCATGAGCAGGGCTGCGAGCGGGGTCTTCCTGGATCGAAGCTTCGCGGCGAACCGGCCGGCGTCACCGCGCAGGTTCCGCAGCGGGTCGGGCCCCAGCCGTGCCAGCACCGCATCCGCATCCGCTGCGGTGATGGTTTCACAGGTAGTGGCACCGCGAAGGTCCGCCCAGCCGTGCCTTCCGGCGAGCCTGACGCGCACGGCCCCGACGGGTGCCGGCGGCCCGGCGTAAGGTGCGCTGCCGTCGTCGTCCGGGTCCCCGAAGGCCTCCTGCTCCCCCACCCGCCTGGGGGCGCCGATGCTGGAGGCACCGGTGAAGGTGCTGTCGCCGCCGAAGCTCCAGGCGCCGTACAGTCCCAGGTGGACGTGCAGCACCAGCGAGTTGTCGAAATGCAGGAACAGGTGCTTGCCGTGTGCCTCGGCGGCGACCATGGTGCGGCCGTCCAGCAGCGCCGCTCCCCCGCTGAACCTGCCCTGCGGACTGGACACGGCCAGGGCCTGGCCGGTGAAGACATCACCGAACTGCCGGGCGAGCCTGCGGACGGAATGGCCTTCAGGCACTACTCGATGACCTCGCCGGTTGCCTCGAACACTGCGATCTTTTCGATCCTGCGGATGTGGCGTTCATCGTTGCTGAACGGTTCGGCCAGGAATGCCTCGACCAGTTCGGTGGCTTCTTCCACCGTGTGCTGGCGGCCGCCCAGGGCCACCACGTTGGCATCGTTGTGCTCGCGGGCCAGGGTTGCAGTGGAGAGGTTCCAGGCGAGGGCGGCGCGGATGCCCCTGACCTTGTTGGCGGCGATCTGTTCGCCGTTGCCGGAGCCGCCCAGCACGATGCCCAGGGCGTGGATGCCGGCCTCCCGGTCCGCTACTACGGCAAGGGCCGCGTTGATGCAGAAGGACGGGTAGTCGTCCTGGGCGTCGTAGACCTTGGGCCCGTGGTCCACCACCTCGTACCCCTTCCCGGTCAGGTGGGACACCAGGTGGGCGCTGAGCTCCATGCCTGCGTGGTCGGTGGCAATGTGGACCCGCGGGAAGGCAGGGGTTGTGGTCACGTGCTAAGTCCGTTCATTTCGTGGGGCTGGCAGGCCGCCGGTGGAGGCCGGAACGACACCGATAAGGATACTCGGACTGCCGCGGGTCAGGTCCCGGGGCGTCCGGTGGCGGGTGGCGTGCTTCCGCCGCGCCGGGCCCGGGCGGCCACCCGGGTGAGGACTTCGGCCAGCCGCGCGGCCGAGGCCTGGCTGCCGCCGCTGACGGCGACGCGCTGGCCGTCGGTCTTGCTGACGACGACGGCGGGCCCGCTGCTGACCAGCATGGCCGCGGTTCCGCCGTGGTGCCGGTAGCCCCACCCGCCGTAATCGGCGGCCTTGACGTCCGCGGCGCTGGCATCCGCAATGGCGCCGGCCGGCACGTCCATGACCGGGACGAGCCCGGCCAGCATGACCTTCAGCCCTCGGCGGTCTGCCCGGACGCGGGCGAAGAGGAACGCGGCGCCGATGACGGCCAGGACCACCAGGAGGATCCCCAGCCACGGCACCACCACCGCAATCAGGGCTGCCGGGAACAGGGAAGCGATGGCGATCATCACGAAGACCGAACTCCTGGCATGCACCCAGAGCCTGATGCTGTCCCGGGCAAGGTCTGGATCCAGTTCCCTGGCGATGGCTATCTGCAGTGCGCGGTCATCATCGGGAGACCATTGCCGGTCAGCCTTGTACACCATGCCCATGGCCACGCCGAGCGAGACTGCGGCACCGCTGCCGAGGGCGAGGACCGTCATGTCCACGTGCGACTGCCGGGCGTCGGCCAGCCCGGTTTGGCCAATCAGCCCTGCGGCAAGGGCGGAGGTCATGAAGAGGCTGAGGAAAAGCCCTGCCCCCATCATGATCCGGCGCATCATGACCGGCCGGCCAAGGGGTACTGCCTGCAGCAGGACCAGCCAGCCTGCCACGACGATTCCCGCCGCACCAACCCCTACGTAGGCGCCGAACGGCGCAAAGGCGGCACCGCCGTCGTCCGTCCACTGGATGGCGAGTGGATCCGGAAGGTCCGGACGCAGCAGGAACGCGCAGTAGACGAAGGCGGCGGCCAGCACGACGGGGAACCCGACAGCGAAACGCATTGCCTTGGTATCCACCGAATCCAGCAGCTTTCCCATGTATTTAACGCTACCCCTGGGGCCGCCCCGCCAATCGCCGGACCCTGCGGGGAGCACGCTGTGACCTGCGCAACTTGCCAAGGCCTGCAGGGATGGAAGAATGCATCACAGTGCCGGAACCGGGACCACCGGCCGGCAGCCGAAACTTCTCTGGAGGACCTCCTTTGCCAGGCATGAACCTGACCCGCGCCGAAGCCCGTGAGCGCGCCGATCTGATCACCGTCGAGTCCTACGATGTCAGCCTCGACCTGACCCGTGGCGGCGAGGTCTTTGGCAGCACCACCACCGTGAAATTCACGGCGGCGCCGGGGTCATCCAGTTTCATCGACGCCATTACCCACGCAGTGCACGGCGTGACCTTGAACGGCCGCAGCCTTGATCCGGCCACCGTCTCAGACGGCGTACGGATCCAGCTGCCGGACCTGGCGGAGCAGAACGAACTGACCGTTGTGGCCGATATGCCGTACATGAACACCGGGGAAGGTTTGCACCGGTTCGTGGACCCGGTGGACAACGAGGTCTACCTGTACACGCAGTTCGAGGTTCCCGACTCCCGCCGCATGTTCGCCGTCTTCGAGCAGCCGGATCTGAAGGCAACCTTCGCCTTCACGGTCGCGGCGCCGTCGCACTGGGACGTCATCTCCAACTCCCCCACGCCTTCTCCGGCGGAAGCCGCGCCGGCCGAGGACGGCTCGGCAAGGTCCGTGTGGACGTTCGCCCCGACGCCCCGGCTGTCCTCCTACGTCACGGCCCTGATTGCCGGCCCCTACCAGTCCGTCCGCAGTGAGGTCACCAGCTCCGACGGCCGCGTGATCCCGCTCGGCGTCTTTGCCCGGAAATCACTGATGCAGTACCTGGATGCGGACAACATCTTCGAACTCACCCGCCAGGGCTTCGGGTTCTTCGAGGCCCAGTTCGGCTGCCCGTACCCGTTCGAGAAGTACGACCAGCTGTTCGTTCCGGAGTTCAATGCCGGCGCCATGGAGAATGCCGGCGCCGTGACCATCCTGGAAGGCTACGTTTTCCGCAGCAAGGTCACCGGCGCCCAGATCGAGCGGCGCGCCATCACAGTGCTGCACGAACTGGCCCACATGTGGTTCGGCGACCTGGTGACCATGCGCTGGTGGAACGACCTGTGGCTCAACGAGTCCTTCGCCGAGTACATGTCCCACCTGGCGGCGGTGGAAGCCACGTCCTTCACCAGCGCCTGGACCACGTTCGCGTCGGTGGAGAAGTCGTGGGCCTACCGGCAGGACCAGCTCCCCACCACGCACCCGATCTTCGCTGAAATCAACGACCTGCAGGACGTTGAGGTCAACTTCGACGGCATCACCTACGCCAAGGGTGCCTCGGTGCTCCGGCAGCTGGTGGCCTGGGTGGGGCCCGAACAGTTCATGGCCGGTGTCCGTGAGTACTTCGCCAAGCACTCCTGGCACAACACCGAACTCCAGGACCTGCTGGTGGAATTGGAAAAGGCCAGCGGCCGCGACCTGGATGACTGGGGCCGGCAGTGGCTGGAGACCGCAGGCGTCAACACCCTGGCCCCCGAGCTGGATGTGGACCCGGACGGGAATCTGCGCTCCTTCGCGGTCCTGCAGTCCGCGGTGCCCGAGTGGCCCACGCTCCGCCCCCACCGCCTGGCCGTAGGGTTCTACAACCTGAACGGCGCCGGCAAGCTGGAGCGGGTGCACCGCGAGGAGCTGGATGTCGACGGCGAACGTACTGAAGTGCCGGCGCTGGCCGGCCTTGCCCAGCCGGACCTGATCCTCATCAACGACGACGACCTCGCTTATGCCAAGGTGCGGCTGGATCCCAAATCGCTGGCCACCGCCACCGCCCACCTCAAGGACTTCGCCGGAAGCCTGCCCCGGACCCTGGTCTGGAACTCGGCGTGGGACGCTGCCCGGGACGGCGAGACGCCGGCCCGGAAGTACGTGGAACTGATCCTGGCCAACGTGGCCGCAGAGACCGACTCGTCCGTGATCCTGGTCCAGCTCCGCCAGCTGGCCACCACCCTGAACTTCTATGTGGCGGAAGAGCACCGCGAGGCCACCACAGTGGCGGCGGCGGACCGGCTGTGGGACCTGGCTGCGGAGGTTCCGGCGGGCTCCGACGGACAGCTGCAGTTCATCAAGGCCTTTGCCCTCCTGGCGCGCAGCGGGTCCCAGTTGGACCGGGTGGCCGGCCTGCTGGATGGGTCGGTGGCTTTGGCGGGACTGAGCCTGGACCAGGACCTCCGGTGGGAACTGGTGGCCTCGCTGGTGGCGGGTGGCCGGATGGGGCAGGACGGCATCGACGCGGAACTGCAGCGGGACAACACCTCCAGCGGACAGAATGCGGCCGCCCTGGCCAAGGCTGCCATCCCCACCCCGGAGGCGAAGGCCGCGGCCTGGGAGTCCATCGTGGTCAAGGGCGAACTGTCCAACGCGCTGCAGGGATCGGCGGTGACCGGCTTCATGCGGATGCTGGACCGCTCGCTGCTGGAGCCGTACTCCGAAAAGTATTTCGCGGCTGTGCCGGGCATCGTGGCAACCCGCACCCACGCACTGGCCCAGCAGATCGTCGTCGGACTCTACCCGGCGCTGCTGACCACCCAGGCCACCATCGACCGGACCGACGGCTTCCTGGCGTCGCTGCCGGCTGAAAGCGCCGCGCTGCGCCGCATGATGCTGGAAAACCGCGACGGCGTTGCCCGCGCCCTGCGTGCACGCGCCGCCGACGTGGTGGCGGACGGCAGCCTGCAGTGAGCCTCGATGAACACCGCTACTCCCTGACAGTCCAGTGGACCGGCAACCGTGGGGACGGCACTTCGTCCTACCGGAGCTACTCGCGCGACCACGATGTGCTCATTCCGGGCCTGCCGCCCCTGAAGGGCTCGGCGGATCCCACGTTCCATGGGGACCGGGAACGGTACAACCCGGAGCAACTGCTCCTGGCCGCGCTGGCCCAGTGCCACATGCTGTCCTACCTGCACGTGGCCGTAAAGCACGGTGTGGTGGTCACGGACTACCGGGACGAGGCAACCGGGCTGATGCGGCTGAACCGGGACGGCAGCGGCCAGTTCGAGCGGGTTGTCCTGCATCCGCAGGTGACGGTGGCAGACGCCGCGCAGGCCGAACTGGCGGCGTCGCTGCACCATGAGGCCAACCAGGTCTGCTTCATCGCCCGCAGTGTGAACTTTCCGGTGGAGCACCAGCCGGAGACTGTGGCAGGCTAACGTCCGGGGCCGCTGTGGAGCAGGTTCACAAGCCGTTGTTCCGTGGCGGGAGACAGGCCGGCCTTCCGGGGCCGGTCCAGCCCGCGGGCGCGTTCGTCACCCAGGGTATCCACCAGGGTTTCCTGCCATGGCCTCAGCGCCATGCCGGCGGCTTTGGCTGCCCGGTTGCTGCGGGCCATGAAGCCCTCGTGGTGGGGTGGCAGCCAGAGGGGAAGGGACTCCGGCCCGGACCAGTAGTTGACCCCCTGTTCCACCAGCCAGTCCGCGGAAGCAGTAACGGCGGCGGTGTCCGTGGCGGACGCCGCGCGGCAGGCGCTCACGAGGTCCGCGAAGGGGACCTGGTCCCCCATGGCGTTCAAAGGACCCGGTATCCCGCGTTCTGCGGCCAGCAGGATCCAGGCCGCCAGGTCCCGGACGTCGATGACCTGCGTGGGGTGGCCGCCGATGTCCGGGACAAGCGCTGGTCCGGAGTCACGGGCAAAGCGGCCCGGCCAGTACCCGTAACGGTCGGTGGGGTCGCCGGGGCCGCTGATAAGGCCTGCGCGGCAGACGTGGGCCTTGCCGTTCGTGGCCAGCACCGTGGCTTCCTCGATGGCCACCTTGGATTCGCCGTAATTGTCCGGGGTGGAAGGCGTCCCGGCGGGCAGGGGCGGCAGCAGCGATGCGTCCTCCGCCGCACCGGGGACGGAGTTGTCCGCATAGGCCGAACAGCTGGACACGAAGGTCCAGTGCCCGGCCCGGCCTGCCAGGGCCGCCAGGGCTTCCCGCGCCGGTTTAGGATCCCGTGCCACCTCGATCACGGCATCCCAGACGCCGGCCAGTTCCCCATACGCGGCCTGGCCTGTTGACCGGTCGGCCCTGATCCACGCTGTGCCGGGTGGTGCCGCGCCCGTTGTTCCGCGCGCCAGGCAGGTGACGTCATGCCCGGCAGCAACCGCCTGCGTGGCAATCTCCTTGGAGAGGAAGGCTGTTCCGCCGAGGATGAGGATGCGCATTGCTCCACGCTACGGCGCTAGGGTTGAAAGAGAACAGAGCAATATCCCAAGGAGCTACTTCCACCAATGGTCAGCATGTTGTCCCTTCTTCCCCCTGCCACCAACCAGCCAAGCGGCGTGAGCATCCCGGGCATCGTGATCAGCCTCGGCGTTGGCGTGGCCGTCTGGCTGGTGGCGACCTTCGTCATCTCGCGCATCACCAAGCGCGTCGCGGCGGGAAGCAACTTCTTCAAGAAGCCAACCTTCAAATGGGTGGCCCCGGCTTTCCGCGCCCTGGACCACGAACGGCGGGTCCAGCGCGCGGAGACGATCGGTTCGCTCCTGAACAGCGTGGTGGGCGTGCTGGTGGTCATTATCACCGGCATGTACGTGCTGCAGAACCTGGACATCAATATCGCCCCGCTGCTGACCAGCGTGGGCATCCTGGGTGTGGCCATCGGCTTCGGCGCCCAGCAGCTGATCCGGGACTTCCTGGCCGGAATCTTCATTACCATTGAAGACCAGTACGGGATCGGCGACGTGATCGAAACCAGCGAAGTGGTGGGCGTGGTGGAGTCCATGGGCCTGCGGATCACCCGTGTCCGCTCCGACGACGGCGCCATCTGGTACCTGCGCAACGGTGAGATCCTGCGCGTGGGCAACCGGTCGCAGGGGCGCTACGTCCCACTGCACGAATCCGACGACGGGACCACCGACCAGGGCTCGGCGCACATTGAGACCAAGAAGACAGACCAGAAAGCCGGGGACTAGCATGTCGCTTCCCATTGAGCCACGCCGCCCTATCCCAGGGCAGCGGCCCCAGTTGATGCAGAACGATCCCTTCAGCAAGCCCGAGTACACCGACAGCTTCTATGATGCCGTGGGCGGCCACGACACCTTCGTAAAGCTCATCGACGTCTTCTACGGCGGCGTGGCCACCGATCCGGTGCTGCGGCCGATGTATCCGGAAGAGGACCTGGCCCCGGCGAAGCGCCGGTTCCTGATGTTCCTGGAGCAGTACTGGGGCGGGCCCACCACATACGGCGAGGAACGCGGCCACCCGCGCTTGCGGATGCGCCACATGCCGTTCAAGGTCACGCCCGAAGCGAAGGACCGGTGGCTGTTCCACATGCGGACCGCGGTCGATGCGCTGGAACTGCCGCCGCTCTACGAAGGCACACTGTGGGACTACATGGAGCGGGCCGCCTTGTCCATGGTGAACAGCCCCTCCGGAGCTTAAGCCCGATTTTCCCGCCGCCCCAACGCGGCTGCGGCAGCCTGGCCTTAGAGCAGGCCGCTGCCGGTCCGCGCCAGGACGTGGCCGCGGGGCCCGGTCAGCCGGAACCAGCGGCCGGCCCGGTACAGCTTCTGGTCCCCGTCACCCAGGAACCCCAGCGCGAAGGCCGCGAAGGCTGCACCGGCGGGCAGGCCGGCGTCGTCCAGCTCCCGCCCCCACACTGCAGCCCGTGCGTTGTTGACGATGAGGGCGCCCGGCTTGTCCGGCACAATGCCTGCCACTTCGGCGATGCCCGCCTCCGCCGCAGCCCGAAGGCGGGCGTCGCTGACGGACCCCAGCAGCTCCCACCCGCCCCGCGGTGCGCCCACCCCCGTCCATGATTCGCTGACAGTGGTGGGCGGAACCGGGAATTCGACGTCCTGATCCCCCGCCCGTGCCAGCCGGTCCAGGACCGATGACAACGCAACGGTGACATCGGTCCCCGACGGTTCCGCCAGGGCCATGGTGCGCAGGCCCAGGATGGTGGGCGTCGATTCGCCCAGGAGCCTGGGCCGCAGGACGCAAACGTAGGCGGCAAGGACTGGGCCGGCGGCCTGCAGGCGCATCGCTCCGCCGTCGTCTATGGCTTTAGCACGGGTGGCGAACGTCCTGAGGTCGGCCAGATCCCGGGGATCGGCGAAACGGAAGGACGAAGTGAGAAGTTCAGACACACCTAAGACACTACCGGCTGCACTCCGGTTGAGTGGTTCCCGGGGCGCCGTCTAGAGTCGGACCATGACTGAAGCCGAAGCCGGACTGCTGGCGCCGCCAAGCGGAGACCCAACCTCATCGCTGATCGAACTGCTGGACCTTGGTGAGCTTGAGGGCGCACGGACGGATGAGGATATTTTCCTGGGCCCTTCCCAGCAGCAGCCCCACCATAGGGTTTTCGGCGGGCAGGTGCTCGCGCAGTCACTGGTCGCGGCCACCAGGACGGTGGATCCGGAGCGGTTCGTCCACTCCATGCACGGCTACTTCCTGAGGCCGGGCGACGCCAACAAGCCCATCACCTTCGGGGTGCAGCGGTTGCGCGATGGCCGGTCCTTTTCCGCCAGGCGCGTCCACGCCTATCAGGACGGGGTGCCCATCCTGTCAATGATTGCCTCCTTCCAGGGTGACGATGCAGGCATCGACCACTCCTCCGTCATGCCGGCCGGAATCCCGGACCCCGAGTCGCTGCCCAGCACAGCTGACCTGCTGGGGAAGTTCGACCACCCCGTGGCCCGGCATTGGGCGTACGAGCGCCCCTTCGACATCCGGCACGTGGACCCGCCGCTGTATGTCTCCGCAACCGGCCCGCGCGAGGCCCGCAACGCCGTCTGGATGAAGACCTTCGGCCCGATGCCGGACGACTCCAACCTGCACCGTGCCGCCCTCGCCTATGCCAGCGACTACACGCTCCTCGAGTCGATTCTTCGACGCCACGGCCTGAACTGGACCACCCCGGGCATGAACGTCGCAAGCCTGGACCACGCCATGTGGTGGCACCGCCCGGCACGGGTTGATGAATGGCTTCTCTACGTCCAGGAGTCCCCCAGCGCCCATGGCGCCCGGGGCCTGGCCACGGGCAAGATCTTCAACCGTGAGGGCCACCACATTGCCTCGGTGGCGCAGGAGGGCATGGTTCGGGTTCCCAACCTCCCGGAAGACGCCTAATCCTGCCGGGACGACGGGCCGCGCATGAAGAAGGCCTGCATCCGACGTGAAAAGCTCACCTCGGATGCCGGCCTTCTTCCTTTGCCCTGCTAGTCGCGGGTGAGGCGCCGGTGGGTGACACGGTGCGGCTTGGCGGCGTCGGGACCCAGCCGCTGGACCTTGTTCTCCTCGTAGGATTCGAAGTTGCCCTCGAACCAGTACCACTTGGAGGGGTTTTCGTCGTCGCCTTCATAGGCCAGGATGTGGGTGGCCACCCGGTCCAGGAACCAACGGTCGTGCGAGACCACCACGGCGCAGCCCGGGAACTCGAGCAGCGCGTTTTCCAGGCTGCTGAGGGTTTCGACGTCAAGGTCGTTGGTGGGCTCGTCAAGCAGCAGCAGGTTGCCGCCCTGCTTCAGGGTGAGCGCGAGGTTCAGCCGGTTCCGCTCACCGCCGGAGAGGACGCCTGCCTTCTTCTGCTGGTCCGGGCCCTTGAAGCCGAATGCGGCCACGTAGGCGCGGGACGGCATTTCGACGTTGCCCACCTGGATGAAGTCGAGTCCGTCGGACACGACCTCCCACAGCGTCTTGTTGGGGTCGATGCCGCCGCGGCTCTGGTCCGCGTAGGAGATCTTGACCGAGTCACCGATCTTCAGGTCGCCGCCGTCGAGCGGTTCCAGGCCGACGATGGTCTTGAACAGGGTGGTCTTGCCCACGCCGTTGGGGCCGATGACGCCCACGATGCCATTGCGGGGCAGGGTGAAGGACAGCCCGTCAATCAGGACCCGGTCCTCAAAGCCCTTCTGGAGGTTCTTGGCCTCCAGCACCAGGCCACCCAGGCGGGGTCCCGGCGGGATCTGGATCTCTTCGAAATCAAGCTTGCGGGTGCGGTCTGCCTCTGCGGCCATTTCCTCGTAGCGGGCCAGGCGGGCCTTCGACTTGGTCTGGCGGCCCTTGGCGTTGGAGCGCACCCAATCGAGTTCCTCGGCGAGGCGCTTGGCCTGCTTGGCGTCCTTCTTGCCCTGGATTTCCAGGCGGGCGCGCTTCTTCTCCAGGTAGGTGGAGTAGTTGCCCTCATAGGGGTACAGGTGGCCGCGGTCCACTTCGGCAATCCATTCAGCCACGTGGTCGAGGAAGTAGCGGTCGTGGGTCACGGCAAGGACGGCGCCGGGGTAGCTGGAGAGGTGCTGTTCGAGCCACAGTACGCTCTCGGCGTCCAGGTGGTTGGTGGGCTCATCGAGGAGCAGCAGGTCCGGCTTCTGCAGGAGCAGCTTGCACAGCGCCACGCGGCGGCGTTCACCACCGGAAAGGTTGGTGACATCGGCATCGGCCGGCGGGCAGCGCAGCGCGTCCATGGCCTGTTCCAGCTGGGAGTCGAGATCCCAGGCGTCGGCGGCGTCGATGGCTTCCTGCAGCTTGCCCATCTCTTCAAGGAGGGTGTCGTAGTCAGCGTCGGGGCTGGCCATTTCCTCCGAGATCTCGTTGAAGCGCTGGATCTTTCCGTAGATCTCGCCAACGCCTTCCTGGACGTTGCCCAGGACGGTCTTTTCCTCGTTAAGGGGCGGTTCCTGGAGCAGGATACCCACGCTGTAGCCGGGGCTGAGCCTGGCCTCACCGTTGGAGGGCGTGTCCAGCCCGGCCATGATCTTGAGGATGGTGGACTTACCGGCACCGTTGGGGCCCACAACACCAATCTTGGCGCCCGGGAAGAAGGACATGCTTACGTCATCAAGGATGAGTTTCTCGCCAACGGCCTTGCGGGCCTTGGTCATTGTGTAGATAAATTCCGCCATGGTCTCAAATCTAGTGGGTTGGCGGGCAGATCTCACATTTGCGGCCGGCAGGCTGACGCGATCAGGATCCGACGAAACATTTACCGCTGGCCAGGACCGGAAGGACCGTGACGGTTACGGCTCCTTCGCGCACCTGTCCGATGACGCAATCCCTCCCCTGCAGGACAGCCGCCTCGATGGCATCTGCTTCCAGTCCGGTGGGCGTCCGGCTTTGCGAGACCTGGAGAACGGCGGGCGCTATGCCGGCACCGGTGAGGGCTTCGCTGACCTGGCCCGTCGCAGGCTTTGGAGTTCCGCTTGCCAATTTGGTCAGGGTGTCCGTAACGGTGCGCTTCACCTTGTCGGTGGCCGCTTCAGCCGCAGCCGCGGAGGCCGCAGCGGATGTGCCTGGGACCCCGCCGGATGTGCTGGCCAGCGGCTCTCCGCCGGGACGGCTGCTGCCCGGGGCCGAGCCAGCGGCCTGGGCCGGCTCCTGCGTTGCACCGGCGGCTGCCGTCGCCGGCAACGACCCCTGCCCTTCACTGGATCCAAGTACCGGTTGACTTGCGGAAGGGCCGGCAACACACCCTGACAGGGCAAACGCCAGGACGGCGCATGCCAGCGCTGCACCGGCGCGTTTATTCGGCCGTTGGTAAGGGGTGGGACGCATGGAGTCATTCTGCCATGGACGCAGGCACGGGCCGGGGTGAGTGAACGGCACCGGGCGTGGTCGTGCGGGAGACACATCGTGCGGAAGCATCGCCGGCAATAGGCGCCCGGCATCAGGCATGTGGCGGGCGGACGGAGGGCGGCCGGGGGGTGCCGCCGTCCGTCCGCGCGCGAATGAACGGGGACACTGATACCTGATACGTGATTCCTAGACTTCCGCGAGTTCCCCCGTTTCCAGGTCCAGCGAGGCGAGGGCACCATCACTGTCCTCGATGACGACGGCGGGCTGGCCGTGGTCTTCGGGGTGTTCGTCCTCGTGGTCCTCCAGGTCATCCGGAACCTGGTCCATTCCGGCGGCGTCGTCAGGAACCGGCGGCTGCTCCACCAGGGAGAGCGCCGGCCTGGAAGCGGTACGAATGAAGTTTGCCGATCCAAAGGTGAGATCGTGCCCCACGGCCTCAGCATCGATGATGGTGGAGTGATACACCCGGCCGTCCTTCTCCCAAGTGTGGATCTTCAGCTTGCCCACGACGATGACCGGTTGTCCCTTCGTGATGCTGCAGCCAAGGGTTCCGGCAAGGTTGCGGTAGCCCTGGACCGTGAACCAGTTGGTGTGTCCGTCACCCCAGGTCCTGGATGCCCGGTCAAAACGACGGGCGGTGGAGCCGAGCCGGAAGGAGGCCGTTGCCACTCCGCCTGGCGTGGTGGAACTCGTAATCTCCGTGGCCACGAAGCCCCGGATGGTGATGATCGTTTCGCTCATGTCTACGTCCTGTCTGGATGGTGGCGCCTTTAGCAGGCATGACCAGCATCGCGCCGGACAACACCGGACGGCAGGCATGGATTTTCCTATGTGGACAACGAGCGCCGACAAGGAAGGTGTGGAGGAGGGGTGGCGGCAGAATGCCGCTCCCGGCGCCCCGGGCAATGTAAACTTTTTGAGGCGCCGGCTTGCAGGCCGGAAGCCGATGCCTCAGTAGCTCAGGGGATAGAGCAGCGGCCTTCTAATCCGCCGGTCGGGGGTTCGATTCCCTCCTGGGGCACTTTGAGGGCAATGCCCCGGTCTTCGGACCGGGGCATTGTGCATTCCGGTTAAGCGTGCAGCCGGTGCGGCGCCTCCACCAGGGAGCGGATGACGCTGCCGGCCGCACCCAGCAGGGCTCCCGACTCGCCCACGGCGGAGACAGTGACCTGCTCCGGCGCGTACTTGCCCGGCGCGTACTTCTGCACGCTGTCGAGCAACGGACCGCGCAGCCAGGGCTCAAGGACCGCGAAATGTCCGCCCAGGACGGCCGACTGGATATTGACCACCCGGGCCGTTGACGCGAGCGCTATGCCCAGGCAGCGGCCCGCCTGTTTGACGGCGGACACCGCGTTGGGGTCTCCGGCCTCCAGCGCCTGCAGGAGCGCGGACATGCTGGCGGACCGTGACGCAGCGTCCGGAGCCAGGCCGGCTGCAGCGAAAATGGCGTCCTGGCCGGCGACGGTTTCCAGGCAACCGGTCCCCCCACAGGAACAGTGACTGCCGTCCGGGTCCACCACGATGTGTCCGACTTCGCCGGCATGGCCTTCCGGGCCCGAGAACAGCTCGGACCCGATGACGATCCCGCCACCGACGCCCACTTCACCGGAAACGAACAGGAAGTCGGAGGCACCGTCCGGCCGGTACCGCAGTTCTGCCAGGGCAGCTGCGTTGGCCTCATTGAAGAGCGCCACGCCCAGGGGCGTTTCGGGCAGCAACGCATCAAGGTCAAGGTGCACATCGACCCAGCCAAGGTTAGGGGCGGTGAGCACCCGCGCCGCAGCAGGGTCAACAAGGCCCGGAACGGCCAGCCCTCCGCCGAGGACCTCGACGCCCTGCTCCCCCGCCGCGCTCCGTACCCGGGCGGCCAGGACTGTAAGCGCCGCCAGTACCGGGGCGTCCGGGCTGTTGCGGTTGTCCCGCTCCTTCACCTCCCGGATCAGGACACTGCCGGCCAGGTCAACCACGGCCGCAGAGATGTAGTCCACGTTAATTTCCATCCCCATGACAGCGCGGCCCGGGTTAAGCTCCAGTCCGACGCCCGGCCGGCCGCGCCCCTGCGGGTTCAGGCCTACTTCCCGGATGATGCCGACGTCCAGGAGGTCCAGCACCAGGCTGGACACCGACGCTTTGGTCAGCCCGGTGGCGCCCGCGATCTGTGCGCGGCTGGGGCAGGTGCCGCGTGGGAATTCCGCGATCGCACCCAGGACCAGGGCAAGGTTGCTGCGCCGGACGTCCCCCACACTGCCGGGGGCTGCGCCTCCCGGTCCCGCCACTGCAGGCACCGGCATCACCATCACAAAGCTCCTCGATCTATGGCTCCGTTAATTTTTCCGGCTGTCGCAAGCTGGACCTCTTGACCCCACCCTACGTCGGCTCATATAGTTCAGGCAATGAACTAATGCTTCGCAATCCCGCGGAGCGCTCGATCGCAAGGACGCGTCATGACTCTTTCCCCCACCCCCGCCGACAAGTTCACTTTTGGCCTCTGGACGGTCGGCTGGACCGGCGCCGACCCGTTCGGCGTCGCCACCCGCTCGGCGCTGGACCCCGTCGAAGCCGTTCACCGCCTGGCCGAACTTGGCGCGTACGGCATCACCTTCCATGACAATGACCTCGTCCCGTTTGGTGCCTCCGCTTCCGAGCGGGAGCTGATCCTGAAGAACTTCAGAGCAGCCCTTTCCGAGACCGGGCTGAAGGTTCCGATGGTTACCACCAACCTGTTCAGCCACCCCGTTTTCAAGGACGGCGGCTTCACCTCCAACGACCGTTCCATCCGGCGCTTTGCCCTGTCCAAGGTGCTGCGCAACATCGACCTCGCCGCCGAACTCGGCGCCGAAACATTCGTCATGTGGGGCGGCCGCGAAGGCAGCGAATACGACGGATCCAAGGACCTCGCCGCAGCCCTGGACCGGATGAAGGAAGGCGTGGACACCGCCGCAGGCTACATCAAGGAGAAGGGCTACAACCTCCGCATCGCCCTCGAACCCAAGCCGAACGAACCGCGCGGCGACATCTTCCTGCCCACCGTGGGCCACGGCCTGGCCTTCATCGCCCAGCTGGAACACGGCGACATCGTGGGCCTGAACCCCGAGACCGGACACGAGCAGATGGCGGGGCTGAACTTCACCCACGGCATCGCCCAGGCACTGTGGGCCGGCAAGCTCTTCCACATCGACCTCAACGGCCAGCGCGGGATCAAGTACGACCAGGACCTGGTCTTCGGCCACGGCGACCTCACCAGCGCCTTCTTCACCGTGGACCTGCTGGAGAACGGCTTCCCGAACGGCGGCCCGAAGTACGACGGCCCGCGCCACTTCGACTACAAGCCCTCCCGCACCGACGGCTACGACGGCGTGTGGGAATCCGCCAAGGCCAACATGGCAATGTACCTCCTGCTCAGGGAACGGGCCCTGGCCTTCCGCGCAGACCCGCAGGTGCAGGAAGCCCTCAAGACCTCCGGCGTCTTCGAACTCGGCGAAAGCACCCTCGCCGCCGGTGAGAGCACCGCGGACCTGCTCGCTGACGCCGCAGCGTTTGAGGACTTCGACGCCGACAAGGCCGCCGAGCGCTCCTTCGCGTTCGTCCGGCTCAACCAGTTGGCCATCGAGCACCTCCTGGGCGCCCACTAGCCACCCGATACCCGCTGCGGGGCCTGGGAGACACAACCTCCAGGCCCCGCAGCGTTTCCATTCCTGCACTGAGACATTCCTGCACTCAGACATTCCTGCACAAAGAAAAGAACCCCATGCCGCTTGTAGCCGGAGTCGACAGCTCCACCCAGTCCTGCAAGGTAGTCATCCGCGACGCGGACACCGGAGCGCTGGTCCGCCAGGGCCGCGCCGCCCACCCCGAAGGCACCGAGGTCAACCCCGACCACTGGTGGACGGCCCTGCAAAAAGCCATTGCCGACGCCGGCGGACTCGACGACGTCAGTGCCGTCTCCATCGGCGGCCAGCAGCACGGCATGGTCTGCCTGGACAGCGACGGTGCAGTGGTCCGTCCGGCGCTGCTCTGGAACGACACCCGCAGCGCAGGCGCAGCGGCGGAACTTATCGAAAGTGCCGGCGGCGGCGATCCCGCCGCCGGCGCGCAGTACTGGGCCAACGCCACCGGTACCGTCCCGGTGGCGTCCCTGACCGTGACCAAGCTGCGCTGGCTGGCAGCCCACGAGCCGGACAACGCCGCAAAGGTGGCCGCCGTCTGCCTTCCGCACGACTGGCTCACCTGGCGGCTCGCCGGCTACGGCCCCGGCAGCGGAGAAGAGGGATTGGCCGCCCTGGCCACCGACCGCTCCGACGCCTCAGGCACCGGGTACTACTCGACGGCCGAGGGCAAATACCTTCCTGACGTCCTCACCGCCTCCCTTGGGCACGTGCCCGTCCTCCCCAGGGTCCTTGGGCCGTTGGAAGCGGCGGGAAAGACGACGGCAGGCGCTCTCCTGGCTGCCGGCGCCGGGGACAACGCCGCCGCGGCCCTCGGCGCGGGGGCGGGGCTGGGCGACGTGGTGGTGTCGCTGGGCACCTCCGGCACAGTGTTTGCGGTTTCGGATAAGCCGGCGGCAGACCCCTCGGGACTGGTGGCAGGGTTCGCCGCCGCTGACGGCCACTACCTGCCGCTCGTCTGCACCTTGAATGCCACCCGCATCTTCGATGCCACGGCCGCGCTGCTGGATGTGGACCTGCCGGAGTTCAACCGGCTTGCCCTGTCCGCTGGGCCCGGCGCCGGAGGCCTCACCCTGGTCCCCTACTTCGATGGGGAGCGGACGCCCAACCTGCCCGACGCCACAGGTTCCCTTCATGGAATCACCCGGGCCAACTACACCCCCGCCAACCTGGCGCGCGCCGCCGTCGAAGGCGTGGTTTGCTCCCTGGCCGACGGTTTGGCGGCCCTGCAGGCGCAAGGCGTGCAGCCAAAGCGGATCCTGCTGGTGGGCGGGGGCGCCCAGTCGGTTGCCGTGCAGGAAGTCGCCGCAGGCCTTTTGGGAACGGCCGTCACCGTCCCCCAGCCGGGTGAATACGTTGCCGACGGCGCCGCACGGCAGGCAGCCGCGGCACTCACCGGACAGTTCCCCGCTTGGGCGGCAGACGCCGTCGACCTTCCACACGGAACGGACGACGCCGGCGTGCTGGCGAGGTACCGCAGGTTCGCCTCGCTGTACGCCCAGGGCTAGCAGCAAGGGCGGGCAGCGGGGAACGGGCAGGAAAAAGGACCCGGGCCAGCGGTGGGAAACCACCGCTGGTCCGGGTCCTTCCATGTGGGGCGCAGGCTCCTGCCGTGACGTAGCAGGAGCCCGCGGTCTGGTATCAGATCAGGCGTACGGGAGGACAAGCTCCGCGTACCGCTCCTTGACCGTGGCCAGGACAATGTTGCCGTCCGTGTCCCAGATCTCCTGATTGAAAATTTCCACCTCAATGTCGCCGGTGTACCCGGCGTCACGCACCCAGGTGCCAATGGTGGCAAAGTCCACCACGCCGTCGCCCATGTACCCGCGGGACAGCAGCGGGTCTGCGGCGATGGGCATGTTGAAGTCACACACCTGGTAGGAGGCGATCCGGTTCTCACGTCCGGCACGCTCAATCTGCGCCTTAAGTTCCGGGTCCCACCACACATGGAAGGTGTCGACGGCGACACCTACCGTCGCGGCATCGAACGGCGCCGCGAGGTCCAAGGCTTGGCCCAAGGTGGAGATGAGCGCCCGGTCAGCGGCGTACATCGGATGCAGCGGCTCCAGCACCAGGCGGACGCCGTTCTCTTCCGCGAATGGGACCAGGTCCGCGAGCCGGTCGGCGACGCGTTGGCGTGCCGCCACGACGTCCTTCTCCCCCGGCGCCAGGCCACCGACCACCAGGAACAGCTCCCTGGTGTCCAGGGCCACGGCCTCGAGGATGGCGGCGCGGTTGTCGGCGAGCGCTGCCGCCTGCCCCTGGGCGTCGGCGGCGGTAAGGAACCCGCCACGGCACAGGGACGAGACGCGGAGGCCGGCGTCCTTGATCAGGCGTGCCGCTTTGTCCAGTCCGGCTTCCTCGACGCGGTCCCGCCAGGGGCCGATGGCCGGGATGCCGCCCTTGACGCAGCCCTCGACGACCTGGGCGAGCGTCCACTTCTTGGTGGAGGCGCTGTTGATGGAGAGGCGCGAAAAGTCGCTCATACGCCCACCCCGTTGATCCGCAGGTAGTCCGACATCCGGAAGGCTGCCAGTGCCGGGTCCTTCAGCAGGCCGGCCTGGTCGGCCAGTTCGAAGGTCCTGGACAGGTGGCACACCGAGCGCCCGGAATGCAGTCCGCCCACCATCTGGAAGCCGGGCTGCTTGCCGTTGAGCCAGGACATGAAGGCGATGCCGGTCTTGTAGTAGAACGTGGGGGCGCTGAAGATGTGCTTGCCCAAGTCGCGGGTGGAGTCCAGGATTTCGCGTGCCTTGGCGGCGTTTCCGGTCTCGTAGTTCTGCAGGGCCACCGAGGCGGCCGGGTAGATGGCGGCAAAGATGCCGAGCAGGGCGTCGGAGTGGTGGGTTCCGTCCCCGTCAATCAGTTCGGGGTAGTTGAAGTCGTCGCCGGTGTAGAGGCGGACGCCTTCGGGCAGGGCTGCGCGCAGGCCAACCTCGTGGCTGGCGTCGAGCAGCGAGACCTTGACGCCGTCCACCTTGTCCGCGTTGTCCCGGATCAGGCCCAGGAAGGTTTCGGTGGCGGCAGCGACGTCGTCAGAACCCCAATATCCTGCGAGGGCGGGGTCGAACATGGTGCCCAGCCAGTGCAGGATGACCGGCTGGTCCACTTCCTGCAGCAGCGTGGAGTAGACGCTGAGGTAGTCCTCCGGGCCACTTGCCACCTTTGCCAGGGCCCGGGACGCCATCAGGATGACCTTGGGTCCGGCCTCGGTGATGACGGCAATCTGTTCACGGAAGGCCTCCAGGACTGCCTTGATCCCGGCCTCACCGGCGGGCAGGGAGTCGATGTCCAGCTGGTCGGTGCCGGCCCCGCAGGACACGAGGTCCCGGACGGATTTGCCCGCGGTGGCCGGGGTGTTGGACGACACCACTGCGGCGGCCTCCACCCCTGTGCGCTTGATGAGCTGCTGCGTGGCAGCCCAGTCCAGGCCCATGCCGCGCTGGGCTGTGTCCATGGCATCGGCAACGCCCAGGCCGTAGGACCACAACTCGTGCCGGTAGGCCATGGTGGCGTCCCAGTCGAGGCGCGCGGGGGCGCCCGGGGTGTTGTCGGCGAGGACCTCGGGAATGACGTGGGCGGCCGCGTAGGCACGGCGTGCCGTCAGGGGGGCAGTGGGCCGTGCCCAGGCAGTGCCGCCCTGCAGGCGGTACTCCCTGGTGCCGCCGTCTTCGGAGGGAAGAATGAGTGAAGTCATTAGAGGGTGATCTCCGGGATGTCGATGGTGCGGCGTTCGTCGCTGGAGCGCAGGCCAAGCTCGGCCAACTGGACGCCGCGGGCTGCGGACAGCAGGCCGAAGCGATGTTCGCGGCCGGCAACCACATCGCGCAGGAACTCTTCCCACTGCAGCTTGAAGCCGTTGTCCAGCTCGGCGTTGGCGGGAACTTCCTGCCACTGGTCGCGGAAAGACTCGGTGACGGGCAGGTCCGGGTTCCACACCGGCTTGGGGGTGTGGGCGCGCTGCTGGGCGACGCACTTGTTCAGGCCGGCCACGGCCGAACCGAGGGTGCCGTCCACCTGGAATTCCACCAGTTCGTCACGGTAGACGCGCACGGCCCAGGAGGAGTTGATCTGGCCGATGACCTCGTCGCCGCCCGGGGTCTCAAGCTCGAAAATGCCGTAGGAGGCATCGTCCGCGGTGGCCTTGTATTCCTTCCCGGCCTCGTCCCAGCGGGTGGGGATGTGGGTAGCGGTTTTGGCGTTGACGCTCTTGACCTGGCCGATGATGCCTTCCAGGACATAGTTCCAGTGGCAGAACATGTCCGTGGTCATTCCGCCGCCGTCTTCCTTTCGGTAGTTCCAGGACGGACGCTGGGCCGCCTGAATGTCACCTTCGAAGACCCAGTAGCCGAACTCGCCACGGATGGAGAGGATGCGGCCGAAGAAGCCCTCATCCACCAGGCGGCGGAGCTTGACCAGGCCGGGAAGGTAGAGCTTGTCATGGACGACGCCGGCGGTGACGCCGGCTTCCTTGCCGATCCGCGCCAACTCGATGGCCTCTTCCAGCGTTTCCGCAGTGGGCTTTTCGGTGAAGATGTGCTTTCCGGCCAGCATTGCCTTCTTCAGGGTGGCGGCGCGCAGGCTGGTCATGGAGGCATCGAAAACGACATCGACAGTGGGGTCGTTGATCACGGCGTCCAGGTCGGTGGTCCATTCTGCAACCTTGTGCTTTTTCGCCAGCTCGCGGATCTTGGCCTCGTTGCGGCCCACCAGGATGGGTTCCACCTGGACCCGGGTGCCGTCCTCAAGGGTGAAGCCGCCGGCGTCACGGATGGGCAGGATGGAGCGCAGCAGGTGCTGGCGGTAACCCATCCGGCCGGTGAAGCCGTTCATGGCGATGCGGATCGTTTTCGTTTCGAAGCCCATGTGTCCTCCACGGTGAGTGAGCGATGTACTGAAGCTGACTGGGAAAGCGCGTTCCCACTGCTTCAATGATGCACGGCGCGGTTCCCGCTGGCAAGCGCTTTCCGGAAGTAGTTTGAACTGCCATAATGTGCTTAGCCTTTGAGCCCCGACCGACGACCAGGAGATGCAGTGGCTGCAAGTACCCTTACCGAGGTGGCACGCCTTGCCGGCGTCTCCCCCGCCACGGCTTCACGCGTCCTGAACGGCTCGGCCCGAAAGCCGGGCAAGGACATCGCCGAGCGGGTCCGGCAGGCGGCGGACTCGCTCGGCTACATTCCGAATGCGCAGGCCCAGGGGCTGGCGAAATCCAGTTCGGGCCTGATTGGCTTGATTGTCCACGACATCGCGGACCCCTACTTCGCCGCCATCACACGGGGAGTGCAGGAAGCCGCGAGGGAACAGCGCAAGATGGTGCTGCTGGCTGCCACCGGGGGTGGCCCGGCCGAGGAGAAGGAGGCGGTGGCCGCCTTCGCTGCCCGCCGCGCAGATTCGATCGTCATCGCCGGATCCCGCTCCTGCCGAAAGGAGGACCAGGACGGCAACGCCGAACTGGCGGCGGAGCTTGACCGGTACTGCCGGAACGGCGGCCAGGTGGCTGTAGTCGGACACCCCGTGGTGGGTGCCACCGTCCAGGAGGGGTACCACGTGGTCAAAGTCCCCAACCAGGAGCTCGCCGGCCAGCTGGCCACCGAACTTGCGGCAGGCTGGGACGGCGGCTTCGTCATTGTCGCCGGTCCCGAGGGCCTCCTGACCTCCGATGACCGCGTGCGCGGCTTCCAGGAGGGACTGGAGCGGGCAGGGCAGGGACAGGCCGAAGTGCTCAGGACCGCATTCAACCGGTCCGGCGGATATGAGGCCGGGCTTCGACTTGCCGGACGGATCAAGGCCGCCCAGTCCGGCGGGACAGCGGCAGGGAAACTCTGCATTTTCGCCGTCAACGATGTAATGGCCATAGGGGCGGCGGCTGCCCTCCGCGCGGAGGGGCTGCGTATCCCGCGGGACGCTGCGATCGCCGGCTTCGATGACATCGAAACCCTCCGGGACTTCCGGCCGGCCCTTTCCACTGTCCGCCTGCCGCTGGAAGACATTGGACGCTTTGCCACCCGGGCCACGGGTCCGCAGCCCAACGGCGAAGACGCGGACGACGCCCTCCCCGGTGACGTAACCGGCGAGGTCACGCTGCGGCGCAGCACGGAAGCGGCAGCGTGACGGCGACCCGCGGGCTAACCTCCGTTCCCGCACATGCGGAAGCTCCGGGGCCCCGGCCGGCTATCCTGGTCCTCCCCGGCGGAGGTTATGCCCGGCAGGCGGATCATGAAGCCGAACCAGTGGCGGAGTGGCTCGCTTCCCTTGGCATCCACGCCTTCATACTCCGCTACCGCGTGGCACCGCACCGGCATCCGGCGCCGCTGGAAGACGCCAAGGAAGCCATGCTCCACATCCGGAGCGGGCAGCACGGCCTCGCTGTGGACCCAGACCGCGTGGGCGTGCTGGGCTTTTCGGCCGGGGGACATCTGGCCGCCACCCTGAGCACGGCCGCGGCCACGGGGAATCCGGAACTGGACCTTCCCGCCGCGGTGCCGGACCTTTCGGTGCTGTGCTACCCCGTGGCGTCGCTGACCCATGAAACGCACCAGGGATCGGTAGCGAACCTCCTTGGCGACCCACCGCCGTCGAACCTCCTGGCGGCCCTGTCGGCAGAACTGAACGTCACGCCCAGGACTCCCCCGGCGTTCCTCTGGCACACCGCCGACGACGAAGCCGTGCCCGTGAGCAACAGCCTGAACTACGCCGGAGCCTTATTCGCTGCCGGTGTTCATGCCGAGCTCCATGTCTTCCCGCACGGACGGCATGGACTGGGACTTGCCCCGGGCGAGCCAGGGCCGGAGCAGTGGACTTCGTTGTGCGCCGCGTGGCTGGAACGGGCCGGGTGGGCGGACGCCCGCGCGGGGGCCGCCCCGGCCGGCCGGCGCTAGTGCAGGGCCCGGATGGTCCAGGCAGCTGAATGGGACTGGCCGGGCTGCAGGTGTACCAGGTCCGTTCCTGAGTGCAGGGCGTCCGGCGGGCAGGTCATGGGTTCAACGGCCAGCCCCAGCCGGTCCGGGCCGATGGGCTTGTCGCCGGTGTGCACCTGGACCCAGGGCCACTCGGTCCCCCATTCCAGCTCCACGCCGGTGCCCGAAGGGTCGTGCACCCGCACGCGCGCCAGGCCGGAAGCGTCCCGCGCAATGTCGGTGAAGGCATGGTCGATCTTGACCTGTCCCAGGCGCCGGACCGAACGGAAGTCGAAGGCGTCCCCGGCAACCTGGCGCAAGCCTATGGGCAGCAGCCGGTCGGGCGTGACCTCCAGATAGGAGCTGGCAGGAAGCTCCAGCGACCAGTCATCCAGCGGGGAGGGCCCGGCCACCAGATAGGGGTGGGGGCATACGCCGTACGGCGCCGCAGCGGACCCGGTGTTTACCGCATGCACCATGCCGCGGAGCCCTCCGTCCGACAGGGAGTACGTGACGGTGAGCTCAAGGTCGCCGGGGTAATCGGGACCGGACGGGATGTGGCAGCCCAGGACGGCCCGGTCGCCGGCCGATTCCTTAACCTCCCAGGCCTGGTGGATCGCCAGGCCGTGAAGGGCGGAACCGCGTTCCGGTTCGTTGACCGCCGCAGCATATGACTTTCCGGCGTAGGTGTAGGTGCCGTCCGCCAGCCGGTTGGGCCAAGGCGCGCAGATGACGCCCCTGTAATCGGGTACGGCGCCTTCCGGCCCGAAGCCCACCACCAGGTCCCTGTCCCCATGGCGCAGTTCGCGAAGCGCTCCTCCTCGGACGGTGACGACGGCGGAGTAGGCTCCGTGGGCCAGGTGGACTTCGGTTCCGGGCATGGGTTCCCTCTGCTTCCTACGTGTTAGCGCTCACCAGCGTACCGTACGCTGGCCGCCAATACTGGCTAAAGTGGCGCACATGGAAACGGCCGCTGACCAGGACCTCGTTGCCGCCGTCAGGGGTGGGCTCCGGGAGCTCGCCGATCCGGAACGGGCGGCAGGCGCCCAAGCGTACATGAAGTCCTCACTCCCCTGTTTGGGTGTGCGGGTTCCCGACGTGAGGCGCATCGCCGCACGGGCTGCCCGGGAGTTTCCACCGGCCTCTGCCGGGCAGCTGCGCACCACAGTCCTGGAGCTGTGGCGCAGCTCCACCTTCAGGGAGGAGCGCTACGCCGCTATTGACCTGACGGCACACCGAATGCTGGCCGGGGACCTGGCCATGCTGCCGGTCTACGAGGAAATCATCCGCACAGGCGCCTGGTGGGATTTCGCCGACGGAGTGTCCGGCCGGATCTGCACCCTGCTGCTGGCCCACCCCGCCGAGATGTCCAGGGTGCTCACCCAATGGAGCCGGGATCCGGACCTGTGGATCCGCAGGGCCGCCATCACCTCACAGTTGAGGGCCAAAGAGGCCACCGATCCAGAGCTGCTCGCCGCCGTCATTGAGCCGAACCTCTCAGACCGGGAGTTCTTCATCCGGAAGGCGATCGGCTGGGCGCTGCGCGAGTACGCCAAGACGGCGCCGGAGTGGGTGGAGGGATTCGTCATCCGGCACAGCGCGGAAATGAGCCCGCTGTCACGGAAGGAAGCCCTGCGCCGGCTGACGGCCGGCGTACAGCAGTAAGCGGAGGCTGCTAGATCACCGGGCGTTCGACGACGGGCCCGCGCGTCTTGCGGAACAGCCGGCGGGTGCCGGGGTCCCAGAAGATCAGGTACAGCGCAAACAGGAGGGCTGTGAGCGCCGCAGCCACGCGGGCCAGGGCCAGCGCGAAGCCCAGATCCTGGGTCTGGAGGTACGGGAAGACATCCAGCTGATCGGAAATGGCGTAGATCATGAAGAACGACACCACAAAGTACAGTGCCTTGACCTGCCAGTCGTTGCGGATGCCCGTCACGGCAAAGAGCGGAATCAGCCACACGACGTACCAGGACTGGATGATGGGGGCCAGCAGGACCACGGCGGCAAGGGAAAGCGTCAGGCGGCGCATCAGCCGGTCGTAATCCCCCTTGAAGATCTGCCAGGCGATGATGCCCACGGCAACCAGCTTCCCGGCGTCGAACACCCACCCAGCGGGCACCGACCCGTCAAAGCCAAGCGCACCGGCCAGCGACCCCACCACCATGCCGATCAAACCCACGGGGGCGTACCAGATGGAGATGCTGCCCGGGGCGGAAAGCCCGTTGATCCAGCCGAAGCCGAAACCGTTAACCAAGCTCATCGCGGTCAGCAGGACCAGGCTGAGGCCGGCCGTCATCGCCCAGAACGCCGCCTTCCGCAGCCACCCGGCATTCCTGCCCGCCCACAGCAGCCCGATGAACGGCAGGAAGACAATGGTGATGGGCTTCACTGCAATGGACAGGGTCACCAGCAGGATGCCTCTGAGCTGCCGCCGGGTGGCTGAGTAGTACAGTCCGGCCAGGGCCAGCCCGATCATCAGGGAGTCGTTATGGACACTGGCGATGAAGTTGGTCAGGAAGAGTGGGTTGGCTACGGTGAGCCAGAGGGCGCGGTGCGGGTTGATGCCGTGCAGTTCGGCCAGCCGGGGGACATAAATGACACACAGCACCACGCCGGCCAGTGCCACCAGCCGGAAGAGCATGACGCAGGCCTCCGGCTGGACATTGGTCACCCAGACGACGAACTGCTCGATCCACAGGAACAGCTGGCCATAGGGAACGGGCGCTTCGGTCCACATCTTGTCTGCGCCGAGCTGGAAGTAGTTGGACAGTGCGGAGATGCCGTTTTCATAAGGGTTGAACCCCTCCACCATCAGGCGGCCCTGCCCGATATAGGCGTAGACGTCGCGGCTGAACAGCGGCACGCTGAACATCATGGGCAGGCCCCAGGCCACCACTGCGGCCAGGGTTGCCCTCCGCGCCTCTCCGCCCCACACCCGGACCTTCTGGCCGAGCCGCAGCCACGCACGCACCAGAAGCATGCCACCCACAGCCACCAGGATGATGGACAGCGCGACACCGGGGGCTTCGGTGCGCATCCAGATGAAGAGGGGCATGCGGCGCAGTTCCGAGACGGGGGCCAGCCAGCCCACGCCGAAGGATCCGACCAGCATGAACATGGAGCCCACGAAACCGGCAATCAGGGGTGAGCGCGGATTGTCCACCTCGGCACTGCCGTCTCCGGCAATGCCGGCCGCCGCCATCTCCCCCGTTGCGGGCACAGGCGCCGTCATCTCAGGATCGTCCAATCTTCTTGTTTTTCCGCGGTTTGCCCGGCGGGTCATGCGGGCCGGGCCGGGACACGGTTCAGGGCCGAAGGGCGACCCGCCGCGTACCCGAAATCCTAGCATCGGCCGGGCGCCAGGAGGTGTAACGGTAGGCTGGTCCGGTGCCTATATCTAACGAACGAATCGTCTGGATCGACTGTGAAATGACCGGTCTGGACATCAAGAACGACGCCCTCATTGAGGTGGCAGCCCTGGTCACCGATTCGGAATTGAACATCCTGGGTGACGGCGTGGACGTGGTGATTAAGCCCGACGATGCCGCGGTGGCCCAGATGTCCGATTTTGTCCGGGACATGCATACCAAGTCCGGGCTGCTGGCGGAACTCCCGCACGGCAAGACGATGGCAGAAGCAGAAGCCGCCGTGATGGAGTACATCTCTGCCTGGGTTCCGGATCCGCGGAAAGCACCGCTGGGCGGCAACTCCGTGGGCACCGACAGGGTGTTTCTGTCACGTGACATGCCGGCCGTGGTGGAGCACCTGCACTACCGCGTGATCGACGTCAGCACCATCAAGGAGTTGTCGCGCCGCTGGTACGCCAGGGCCTACTTCCAGTCGCCGGCAAAAAAGGGCGGCCACCGCGCGCTTGGGGACATTAAGGATTCCATCGACGAACTGCGGTACTACCGCGAAGCGGTCTTCGTGCCCGCGCCCGGACCGGACAGTGCCACGGCCCAGAAGATCGCCCAGGGAATCGTCAACGGAGACGCCGCCGGGCAGCCCGCGGAGTAATCTGCGCCACGTTTTAATGATTTTTGCTCCAAATCGCAGAAAGTGGACAAAGCACCCCTTCCGAGCAGGTAAGCTATTTGAGTTGCGTTTCCGGGGAGCCGCTAAGGCGGAAATCCCCTGAGGCACATGGTGGGCGTAGCTCAGTTGGCAGAGCGCCTGGTTGTGGTCCAGGAGGTCGCGGGTTCAACCCCCGTCGCTCACCCTCACGGGGCGGCACATGCAGCCGTCAACAAAGGAGGCCGCACCGGATATCCGGTGCGGCCTCCTTTGTCGTGCCCCACCGGGGTACGTGCACTGCAGCCGGGGACACCGCGAAGCCGAAGGACTACTGAAATGACTGTTCTGCCGATCACCATCTGGGGCGAACCTGTCCTGCACCGGCGCGCCAGCGAGGTGGAGGTTTTCGACGACGAACTGCGGAGCCTGATAGCCGACATGTTCGAAACCAACGACGCCGCCAACGGCGTGGGCCTTGCAGCCCCGCAGATCGGTGTCGGCAAGCGGATCTTCGTGTACAAGTACGCCAACGACGACGGCGCTCCCCCAACAGGCGTGCTGGTGAATCCCGTCCTGACCCTGTCCAAGGTCTCCGGTGCCGCCCCCGACCCCGACGAGGAGGAAGAGGGCTGCTTGTCCTTCCCCGGCGAGCAGTATCCGCTCAAACGGGCAGAGTGGGCACGGGTGGAAGGCTTTGACGGGCACGGAAACCCGGTGAAGTTCGAGGCGACAGGCTGGTTCGCCAGGGTCATCCAGCACGAATACGACCACCTGGACGGCAAGCTCTACGTCAACCGCCTGATGGACCGCTATTCCCGAAAGGCCATGAAGCAGGCCAAGAAGAACGGATGGGGCGTGCCCGGACTGACGTGGATGCCGGGCGTGGATCCCGACCCGTTCGGCCACTGAGGCTTGAAAGCCCCGTTCCACTGACACGCGCAAAGGCCCAATGGCCCTTGGACAGCGCGTTGCTTATCGGGCAGTGACGGCCTGCTGCACCCTGATGGTTTGCTGCTGCGGGCAGGATGAGAGGGCACGTTTCATGGCGTCCTTTTCAGCTGCCGTCACCCAGAGGCCGTAAGCCGCCTTCACCGAGATTTGTCGCGCAACGTAATGGCATCGGATAGCAGTGTTTTTCGGCAGCCAGGTGGCTGCATCCCCTGCGCTCTTTTGCTGATTGGCAGCGCCGTCGGCGGCAATGAGGTTGAGGGGGTCGTTCGCCAGGCTTTGGCGTTCCTTCGGCCCCAGTCCCTGGGCTCCCTTTTGCCAGGCATCGCCGAGGGCCACCACATGGTCGATTTGGACGGCACGGCTGCTGTCGGAGCCGCGGCGGAAGTCCACATCCTGGCCTGTGTAGGGTTCACGGAAGTGCCCGGCCGTTACCTTGCACGTGGACCCCTCGGCGAAGACCACATCGGCAAGGTCCCTGCGCAGGATGTCGTTGCGGGTGTCGCAGCCATTACGGTCAACATCCAGCCAGGCCTGCCCGAAAGCCTCCCGGCTGTAACCAGTGTTGGGCGTCCGGCCCTTCACAGCGAGGCCCTCCAGCGCGGATGCGGCGGTCCCGGCAGGTACGGGGTTGGGCTCCTGTACCGGTTTCATCCACGCGGCGTCGAAGACCGGTGCCTCAGTTGGTCCCTGCGGTGCGGGTCCGGCCGCGGCGAACTGGCCGGCGGTGAAGAACCAAAAGAGCGCGGCCAGGATGCCGGCGGCCGCTGTGATGAGCAATGCCCAGGCCTGCCGGGAACGGCGGCGTGCGCGGCGGTAGGCAGACCAGCTGACGGTCACGGGGTGGACGGCGGAAGGGAATAGTCGGGCACCCCAGCGAGCTTAGGACAAAGAGCCCGTCCCGCCGTTGATATCCACACTGTTGGGGACGAGTGATGGGTCACACGGCGGGCGGTGAGTACTGGGCTACTGCTCCTTGGTGACCCTGCGGAGGTCTTCCTCGGCGATGGCCAGCAGTCCCTCGAGCTGGCGCACCCGCTCGTCGGAGACGTCGCCGGTCTTCTGGGCGGCGCGGGCACGCTCCAGCAGCCGGACGGCTTCCTTGTGGTTGGCCTTGGCTACGTCCAGGGCGTGTTCGAGGGTGGTTTCGTGCTGAAGTGTCGATTCGTTGTCCATGCCACCAGTGTGGTCCCGATTCCCGGCTGATTCCAGAGAACCAGCCGGGAATTCGCAGGACGACACCTAACTCGTTAGACAGCGATCGCGGCCAAGGCGGCGGCGCTTTCCTTGGCAGGGAACGAGGGCGGGTTGACCCCTGCCATTTCTTCCATGACCCGGACCACCTGGCAGCTGTAGCCGAACTCGTTGTCGTACCAGACGTAGAGGACCAGGTTCTTGTCCGTGGACACGGTGGCCAGGCCGTCCACGATGCCGGCGCGGCGTGAACCAACGAAGTCGGTGGAGACAACCTCGGGCGAGTCGATGTAGTCGATCTGCTTGCGCAGGTCAGAGTGCAGCGACATCTCGCGCAGGTAGTTGTTGATCTCGTCCTTGGTGGTGCCGTTCTCCAGGGTGAGGTTCAGGATGGCCAGGGACACGTCCGGGGTGGGAACGCGGATGGAACTGCCGGTGAGCTTGCCCAGGAGTTCGGGCAGGGCCTTGGCCACTGCCTTCGCGGCACCGGTTTCGGTGATGACCATGTTCAACGCTGCGGAACGGCCGCGGCGGTCGCCCTTGTGGAAGTTGTCGATCAGGTTCTGGTCGTTGGTGAACGAGTGGACGGTTTCGACGTGGCCATGGACCACGCCGAACTTGTCGTTGATGGCCTTCAGGACCGGCGTGATGGCGTTGGTGGTGCAGGACGCCGCGGAAACGATCTTGTCCGAATCGGTGATGTCCCGGTGGTTGATGCCGTGGACGATGTTCTTCAACTCACCCTTGCCGGGGGCCGTCAGCAGGACCCGGGCAACGCCCTTGCTCTGCAGGTGCTGGCCAAGCCCTTCGGCGTCGCGCCAGCGGCCGGTGTTGTCCACCACCAGGGCGTTGTTGATTCCGTAGGCCGTGTAGTCGATCGTGGCGGGGTCGTTCGAGTAGATGACCTGGATTCGGACGCCGTTGGCCGTGATGGTGTTGGCTTCCTCGTCGATCCGGATGGTTCCTTCAAAGGAGCCGTGGACGGAGTCCCGGCGCAGGAGGCTGGCGCGCTTGGAAAGGTCGTTGTCGGAGCCGCGGCGCACCACGATGGCGCGCAGCCGCAGGCCGTGCCCGCCGCCGGCCTTTTCGATGAGGAGCCGTGCCAGGAGCCGCCCGATGCGGCCAAAGCCGTAGAGCACGACGTCGGTGCTGGTGCGGTCGTCGGCACCACGCTTGCCTACGATCTCTGCCAGCTCGTCCCGCAGGAATTCTTCAAGGGTGGCGCCGTTGCCTTCTTCCTTGAACTTCTGGTTCAGCCGCGCGATGTCGATCGCGGCGGCGCCCAGCTCGAGTTCGGCCAGGGTGTTCAGCAGGGGTGCGGTCTCCTCCAGGAGCAGTTCGTCCTTGGCCATCCGGCGCGCAAAGCGGTGTGCCTTGAGGATGTTCATGGTGGACTTGTTGATCAGGCTCCGTCCGTGGATGCTGGTCACCACGTTGTTTTCGCGGTACAGCCTGCCGATGACCGGGATCATGGCCTCGGCAAGGGCCTCCCGGCCCATCCACGTATCAAGACAAGAATCAGACGTCTGGCTCACAGAAATACCTTCCTCGGTTCAGCCGTGTACGTCCTCGTACACAGATGTTGGCCACCTGATGATATCCAGGGGCACCGGCACCTGCAGGGATGACCCCCGGGCGCCTGGATCGCGTGCAAAGAAAAACCGCCGGCTGCGAACGCAACTTTCGGCGGTAGAACTCCTGCGTCCGGGTTCCATTCTAATTTGGCGCGCCCCGGGGAACACGCTTGCACTGCGTGAAATCACTCACACAGGCCCGGCCCGCCCGCAAGGCTGCAGCTGCGCCTCAGTTGTGGATGGCCGAATACAGGTTGAGGCTGGCGGAAAACACCAGCCAGGAAAAGTACGGCAGCACGAGGTATCCGGCGGCGGCGTCCACCGGTCCGAACCTCAGGACGAGGAACCCCAGGGTTGCGGTGAGGGCACAGATGACCGCGAAGGCAGACCACAGGGCCACCTCTCCGAGCATTGGGTACAGGGCAAAGAAGGTCACCGGCCACGCGGTGTTGAGCAGCAGCTGAAGTGCGTAGCCGACAAGGGCGCCTCCGGTGAGTCCGCCCTTGCGCCAGACCAGCCAGGCGGCAGCGGCCACACCCGCATACAGCGCCATCCAGGTGGTCCGGAACATCCACGACGGCGGCATCCACGGGGCCTTCAGTGACGTTGCGTACCAGCCGTTGGAGTTGAGGACGATCGGAAGGGAGGCGAGGACGCAGGCCAGGGCGGAAAGGCCCAGGAAACCGGCGAGCGCCACACCTTGTGAACGGGCGCCGGGAATGCCCGCGGCAGGTGCGGGGCGGGATTCAGGAATTACGGGCACGGTTCAGCATCCCCGACACGTTGCCCGTGGTCAAACACGGGTTTGCGGATGGGACAGCCGGTACGCCGGGTTCTGTTCTCCCCCTCCGTTACCGGATGTGGGAGCGACGGCCATCCATCTACGAGTGCCGTTGCCGGCACCCTCCAGCGGCCTACCCGGACACTCGGGCGGGCAGCCCTCGAACGTGTCCTGTCTGGCCTTGCTCCGGGTGGGGTTTACCTAGCCTTCCCGGTCACCCGGGAAGCTGGTGGTCTCTTACACCACCGTTTCACCCTTACCTGCTCTCCCCGGCCGGAACCGGAAATGCGGGCGGTCTGTTTTCTGTGGCACTGGCCTGCGGGTTACCCCGAGTGGGCGTTACCCACCACCCTGCCCTGCGGAGCCCGGACGTTCCTCGAGCCACTTGCGTAGCGCGCGGCCGTCTGGCTGTCCCATCCGCGTCCAGTCTACCGGCGCGGCCGGCCGCTTTCGTCGCCGGTAGGATCGGACGGTGCTGATTCTGCTTCCCCCTTCCGAAGGCAAGACGCCCGCCCTGCGTGGTTCCGCCATCGACTGGTCCGCCCTGGGTTTCCCGGAGCTCAACCCATACCGCGCCAAGGTCCTTGAGGCATTGGGAACTGTCAGCGCACACCAGGACGCCCTCGCCATGCTGGGCGTGGGTGCGTCGTTGCGTGGCGACGTCGAACGCAACACGCGCCTGCACGCCGAACCGGCGGCGCCGGCACACAGCATCTACTCCGGCGTCCTCTACGACGCGCTGGGTTACCGGACACTGACGTCGGCCCAGCGCCGCAAGGCCGATGAATCGGTCCTGGTGATCTCGGCGCTGTGGGGGGCCCTGCGCTTTTCCGACAGCGTTCCCGCCTACCGCCTGTCCATGGGGACGGCCTTGCCCGACGTCGGCCGGCTGGCTTCGTTCTGGAAGGGGCAGCTCACCGATACTTTGGGCGCCGCAGCCCAGGGGCACCTGCTGGTCGACTGCAGGTCCAGCACCTATGCCGCTGCCTGGGCGCCGCCGCCCGAACAAACGGTCTCCGTGAACGTCTTGACCGAGACCGGCGGGGTCCGCAAGGTGGTAAGCCACTTCGCCAAGCACACCCGCGGGGAACTGGCGCGGCACCTGCTGGTACGCCGCGGAAAAGCCCCCGCCGCGCCGTCGGACCTCTTGAAGGCCGCCCGCGAAAAGTGGGATGCAGAACTCGTGCCGGGCACCGCCCGCAAGCCGCACGCCCTCAACATCATCCTGGCCGGCTGATCTGTCGGGTTGATGAAGCAGGGCTAGGCCGCCGGGCGCTCAGGACCACTCGTCGGAGCGGACCAGGATGGCGCCGGAGTCCGGGCAAAAGACGATCTCGTCGGCAGCTGCGGCCTTGATCTCGGCGAGGTCGCCGGGGCTGAGCTTCATGCCGGAGGCTTCCGAGGTGCCGTGGAAGAGCCGTGCCGCGCCCACTCCGCGCTTGGCCAGGGTCTTTTCGTAGACCGCCAGCATGGCCGCGTCCAGGCCGGCGGCGAATTCGGCGCGCTGGGAGCGCAGCCCTGCGGCTTCAGTTTCCACCTCGGCCAGGGCACCATCAAGTTCGGCCCGGATGGTGCCGAAGGAGCCCTTGATGTCATCGACGATCTGCTGCTGGGCCGCCTGGCGTTCCCGCAGCGATTCGAGCCGCTCCATGACTTCCAGTTCCGCATCTTCCAGGTCCGAGCGGCGCTTGTTCAGGGAAGCGATGTCCTTTTGCAGGGCCACCAGGTCCTTGGAAAGGCCGGTACCGCTGTTGAGCCGGGCCTCGTCGCGTTCGATGCGCGAGGCAACCTGTTCGACGTCGGCCTCGGCCCTCTTCAACTCGGCCTCGGCGTCGTGCACGGCCACCTTGGCCGCACCCAGTTCACCGTTCGCTACGGACAGTGCGGCCTCAAGGTCTTTGATGCGGGGATCGTTTTCCAGCGTCCGGCGGCGGTTGGCGAGGCCCTTCAGCCTTGCATCAAGGCCCTGCAGTTCGAGCAACTTCAACTGTTCCGCCGGTGCTGCCTTGGCCACTGTTACCTCCGCTAGATTCCTTCCGGCCGGGGCCGGGCACCGTACCGGCGCTTCCTAGACTCTAGCGCCTGGCCTGCTCCCCCGCCTCGCTTAGCCGGGAGTCAGGATGAAGTCCCAGGGATCGGTGTTGGTGGTGCTGACCCGGAGCTCCACCTCATGACCTTGGTCAGCCAGGACGTTGCCCAAGGCTGCTGCCGCGGCAGGCAGCCAGAGCCACTCACTGGCAAAATGCGAGACATCCACCAGGTAGGGCCGGCCGTTGAGGGCAGCCTCGCGCGCCTCCGATGCCGGGTGGTGGCGAAGGTCGGCAGTGACGTAGACGTCGGCGTTGCTGGCCCGTACTTCAGCGAACAGCGAGTCCCCTGCACCTCCGCACACCGCGATGCGCCGCACCAGTCCGTCCTTGTCTCCGGAGACGCGCACTCCCCCGGCAACGGACGGAAGAATCCCGTACACGCGCGCCGCGAAGTCACCCAGGCTCATGGCTTCAGCCAGGTCGCCCACCCGCCCAATGCCTTCCTCCGGCAAGCCGTTGGCGGCAGTGGTGAGCGGGGCCGCGTCCTGGAGCCCCAAGGCGTCGGCCAGGACATCGGAAACACCTCCGACGGCGGAGTCCCCATTGGTGTGCACGGTCAGCAGTGCCGTGCCCGACTCGATGAGCCGGTGGACAGCCCGGCCCTTGGCCGACGTGGCGGCCACCGACGTGACGGCCTTCAGCAGCAGCGGATGGTGGGTGATCAGCAGTTCGGCGCCCCACTCAACGGCTTCCTCGATGACCTCGAGCGTGGGGTCGACCGCGAACATCACCTTGGATACGGGCGCGGACGGGTGCCCTGCCACCAGCCCAACCTCATCCCATCCCTCCGCCAGGGACTCCGGCCACAGTTCCTCCACCGCGAGGAGCAGTTCGGCCAGGGTGGGAGCCTCCGCGGAACCGGCCGGAGCCGGCGTGTCGGAGGAGGCTTTGCCGTCGTGATCTGCCTTGCCGGTAACGTCGGTGTCCTCAGGTTGCATAGTCTTAGTTTTACCCCATCGGCTTCGGGCCGCCGCAGTTTGCGCCGGGCGCGCTGCAGGGTGCCGGGAATGATCCGGCGCCGCCAACCATTGAAGAGGTCATGAAAACTTTTGTTCTGGGCGGAGGCTGCTTCTGGTGCCTTGACGCCGTCTACCAGAAGACCAGGGGCGTGACCTCGGTGGTATCGGGCTACACCGGCGGCCACGATCCCGAGCCCGACTATTACTCTGTCTGCAGCGGCACCACCGGGCACGCCGAGGTTGTGGCGGTGACTTTTGATGAGGAGGTCATCCCTGCCGAAGTCGTCCTGGACATGTTCTTTGCCCTGCATGACCCCACCACCCTGAACCGCCAGGGATACGACGTGGGCACCCAGTACCGTTCCTCGATGTTTTACGAAACCGACGAGGAGAAGGTCCTGTTCGAGGAAGCGATTGACCGCAACCAGGCGCTGTGGTCCCACCCGATCGTCACGGAAGTCAGCCGCCTGCCCCGTTTCCACGTGGCGGAGGAATTCCACCAGGATTACTACGCCAAACACCCGGACCAGGGATACTGCCAGGTGATCATCAACCCTAAGCTGGCCAAGGCGCGGAAATATTACTCTGCATGGCTTAACGCTTAGCCACCGTTACACGGCCTCGTTAGGCTGACCTCAGTATCCACCCCTTAGAGATAGGCGTATGTACATGGCACGGATCTATGACGATGTGACGCAACTGGTCGGCGGGACCCCGCTGGTCCGGTTGAACCGGCTCAGCGAGGGGCTGGACGCCACCGTTGCCGTGAAGCTGGAGTTCTACAACCCGGCCAACAGCGTCAAGGACCGCATCGGTGTTGCCATCATCGACGCCGCTGAAAAGTCGGGCGCCCTGAAGCCCGGTGGCACCATCGTCGAAGGCACCTCGGGCAACACGGGCATCGCCCTTGCCATGGTGGGTGCTGCCCGCGGCTACAAGGTCATCCTGACCATGCCAGAGACCATGTCCACCGAACGCCGGGTCATGCTGCGCGCCTTCGGTGCCGAGATCGTCCTGACCCCGGGTTCCGAGGGCATGCGCGGTGCCGTGGAAAAGGCCCAGGAAATCGTCGCCAACACCGAGAACTCCATCTGGGCGCAGCAGTTCGCCAACGAAGCCAACCCGGAGATCCACCGCAAGACCACCGCTGAGGAGGTCTGGGCCGATACCGACGGCGCCGTGGACATCTTCGTTGCCGGCATCGGCACCGGCGGAACCATCACCGGCGTCGGCCAGGTGCTGAAGGAGCGCAAGCCCGGCGTACAGATCGTGGCCGTGGAACCGAAGGACTCCGCCATCCTGAACGGCGGCGCCCCCGGCCCGCACAAGATCCAGGGCCTGGGCGCCAACTTCATCCCCGAACTGCTGGACACCAACGTCTACGACGAGGTCCTGGATGCCACGCTGGAAGATTCCGTCCGCGTGGCCCGCGACCTGGGCATCAAGGAGGGCATCCTGGGTGGCATCTCCTCCGGTGCCATCGTCTGGGGTGCGCTGGAACTGGCCAAGCGTCCCGAGAACGCGGGCAAGCTGATCGTGGCGGTCGTATGTGACTTCGGTGAGCGTTACATCTCCACCGTGCTCTATGACGACATCCGCGGCTGATCAGTCCGCTGTCCGCCCGTTTCCTGTAGAAAGAACTTTGTGGGCTTTTTCGCAAGACTGAAGGAAGACCTCGACGCCGCCCGGTCCCATGACCCGGCGGCTCGAGGTTCTTTTGAGAACTTTTTCGCCTATTCCGGCCTGCACGCCATCTGGATCCACCGGCTGACCCACCGCATGTGGCAGAACCCCGCCCTGCGTTTCCCGGCGCGGCTCCTGTCGCAGCTGGGGCGCTCCTGGACCGGTATCGAGATCCATCCCGGCGCCACGATCGGCCGGCGGTTCTTCATTGACCACGGCATGGGCGTGGTGATTGGTGAGACCGCCGAGATCGGCGAGGACGTGATGATCTACCACGGAGTGACGCTCGGCGGGCGCTCCCTGGCCAGGATCAAGCGGCACCCCACCATCGGCGACCGGGTCACCATCGGGGCCGGAGCCAAGGTCCTGGGGCCAATCACCATCGGCCGCGACAGTGCCATAGGCGCCAACGCAGTGGTGGTCAAGGACGCGCCGCCGGAATCGATCGTCACCGGGGTTCCCGCCAAGTGGCGGCACCGGGATGCGCAGCGGGAAACCAAGCCCGCGGTTGATCCGGCCGAGTACGACATCGAATACCGCATTTGATCCAATAGCAGGTACAGCAAGAGGCGGGCAGTTCCACCGGGAAACCGGGGAACTGCCCGCCTCTTGCTGTACGGCGGCAGTTGCTAGTGCGTGTCCACCGCTTCAACTTCGGACTTGTCTTCGCCCCACAGGGTGTGGAAGGTGCCTTCGGTGTCGATGCGTCCGTACGTGTGTGCACCGAACAGGTCGCGCTGGCCCTGGATCAGGGCGGCGGCTACGCGCTTGCGGCGCAGACCGTCGTAGTAGGCCAGCGATGAGGAGAACACCGGCACCGGAATGCCGAGCTGGACGGCGGTGGCAACGACGCGGCGCCAGGCCGGCAGGGCGTCGGCGATGGCCTTGGTGAACGCCGGGCCGAACAGCAGGTTTGCAGGCTTCTCGTCAGCGGCATAGGCCTTGGTGATGTCCTTGAGCAGCTCGGCCCGGATGATGCAGCCTGCGCGCCACAGGGAGGCGATTTCGTCAAGCTTCAGGTCCCAGCCGTATTCCTTGGCAGCGGAGGTCAGCATGTCCAGCCCCTGGGCGTAGGAGACCAGCTTGGAGGCGTAGAGGGCCTGGCGGACGTCCTCAACGAACGTCTCGGGGATCTCGACGGTTGCCTCGTTGCCGGCCAGCAGTTCCTGGCCCAGCTTGCGCTGTGCGGCCTGGGAGGAGAGGGCGCGGGCGAAAACCGATTCGGCGATGCCGGACACCGGCGAGCCAAGTTCCAGCGCGGAGATAACGGTCCAGCGGCCGGTGCCCTTCTGGCCTGCGGCATCAACGACGACGTCGACGAACGGCTTGCCGGTCTTGGCGTCAACGTGGCCCAGGACCTCGGCAGAGATCTCGATCAGGAAGGAGGACAGCTCGCCCTTGTTCCACTCGGAGAAGATCTTCGCCTGCTCCGCGGGCTCGATGCCTGCGCCGGAACGGAGCAGGTCGAAGGCTTCGCCGATGACCTGCATGTCGGCGTACTCGATGCCGTTGTGGACCATCTTGACGAAGTGCCCCGCACCGTCGGTGCCGATCCAGGCGCAGCAGGGCTCGCCGTCGACCTTTGCGGAGATCTTCTCCAGCAGCGGGCCAAGGGCCTTGTAGGACTCCTTGGAGCCGCCGGGCATGATGGACGGGCCGTTCAGGGCGCCTTCCTCGCCGCCGGAGACACCGACGCCCACGAAGTGCAGGTCCTTCTTGGCCAGCGCCGCTTCCCGGCGGCGCGTGTCCTCGTAGTGGGAGTTGCCGGCGTCGATGATGATGTCGCCCGGCTCCAGCAGCGGCTCCAACTGCTCGATGACGGAGTCCACGGGCTTGCCGGCCTTCACCATGATGAGCACGCGGCGCGGCTTCTCCAGGGAATCAACCAGTTCCTGCAGGGTTTCAGTCCGGATGAAGTCACCCTCTGAACCGTGCTTTTCCAGCAGCGCGTCCGTCTTCTCCACGGACCTGTTGTGCAGGGCAACCGTGAATCCGTTGCGGGCCAGGTTGCGCGCCAGGTTGGCGCCCATGACGGCGAGGCCGGTGACACCGATGTGTGCAGACATCAATAACTCCAATTCATTGTTCGCCTCGGCTGCCGGCTTCCGCAGGCGGGAAGTCACCGGGGCAGATCAGGGGGTCGGAATAAAGCATATATATTCTGGCGGTGACGCGAAAGTAACGTCCGCGTCATGGAACCCGTTGTGTGTCGTTGCCAGTCTAGGACGACTGCCCGGGACCCACCCCGCTCCCTTCCCAGACGCCCGGCCTGCACAGTTCCCGGCTGCAAACGCGGGGTTTCCAACAACTAGGCTTAGCAGCATGACCAGCAGCCTCCACCACCGTGCCATCGAAAACCTGGGCACCCGGATTATCTCGGGGGACCTCCCTGCCGGCCACGTCATGCTCGCCGAGCAGCTTGAGGATGAACTGAAGGTTTCCCGTTCGGTAATCCGGGAAGCAGTCAGGGTTTTGCAGTCGCTGGGGCTGGTGGAGACCACCAAGAGGGTGGGCATCCGGGTACTGCCGGCAAGCCGCTGGAATCCCTTCGACCCGCAGGTAATCCGGTGGCGGCTGGCCAGCGATGCCCGCGGCGCGCAGCTGCGCTCCCTTGCCGAACTGCGGGCCGCGGTGGAGCCGGCGGCTGCCGAACTGGCAGCACAGAACGCCCCGGCCCCGTTGCGGATGGAGCTCGTGGATGTTGCCCATGCCATGCGGGAGGCCGGCAACAACGGGGAAGTTTCCCGCTTCCTGGAATTGGATATCCGGTTCCACTCGCTGCTGCTCTCGGGTTCGGGTAACGAGATGTTCGCCAACCTCATGGGCCAGGTGGCCGAAACCCTGACCGGCCGTACTGTCCACGGACTGATGCCGGACCACCCGCACAAGGCAGCCCTGCAGTGGCATGAGGACGTGGCGGAGGCGATAGCCAGGGGTGACGCCGAAGCTGCCCGTGAAGCGTCCGACCGGATCATGCGGCGCACTATGTCCCAAATGGCCGATACCTGGACGGAGCAGCCACGGGTGTTCATCCCCGTCCGGCAATAAGCGGTACCCACTGTCGCAGCCAAAGCTCCGCCCAAAGCCATGGGCGCCATGCCCAAGTGACAGTCATGAAATGCGGACAGCTTTTTGTTTCCGGCAGTTCACGGTATATTCATCCCAAGCCCTCCCCCGCGGCATCCCCCAATAGTCGCGGTGGAGGGTTTTCCAATGCCCGCGACCGGCCGGCGGCGAGCGGCTCCTCAGGCCGCCCCTGCTGCGGATTCCCTCAGCCGCCACCCGCCTCCCAGGCCGTCGCGCTGCAGGTACATGGTGGCCAGGGCCGACTTGGCGTTGTTTCCCAGCCTGACCTGCAGCTGAAGGACCTCCACGTCCACTCCGCCGCTGCCCTTTGGCATCCGGCGGCTGGTTTCCCACCAGTTGATGCGCTCGAACCATCTGACTGGCTCGGCACCCACGGCCCATTCCCTGCCCCTGCTCAGCACCGCCGTCGGCATCCCGTCGCTGTCTGTGTGCACTATGACGTGTTCCATTGCTGCAACCTATGGCAAGGGTCAGACAATCGGCCTACAGGAGGACCGGCAAGAAAAAACCCCGCTGCCTTCGCCGGGTCGGCGGGCAACGGGGTTTTGCTGGTGGGTCCTACCGGGATCGAACCGATGACATCCACGGTGTAAACGTCCAGATAAACCCCGGAACGGCGCGGCCTATACAGCCCTCAGGGAGGTTCTAGGGAGGTTCAGAATCCCAGAGTCAGAGATCAGGGAGTCCATCCGCGCCGCGACATCGGACAGTTCCTGGTCGAACAGGCCCGCGTAGACGTCAAGGGTGATCTTCGCGGAGGCGTGCCCCAGCATCCGCTGGACGGACTTCACGGAGGCCCCGGCGTGGATGGACAGGGACGCGGCCGTGTGCCGCAGGTCGTGGACCCACAGGTCCAGCGGCAGACCCGCAGCCTCCACCGCCTTGTCATAGGTTCTGGATTTGAAGTTGTTCGACCGCATCCACTTCCCCCGCGGGGTTGGGAACACGAGTGCGTCCCTGGTGGTCAGGTGGGGTTGGATGCGGTCGAGCATGAACCCGGTCAGCGGCACGTCCCGGGACTCCCCGTTCTTCGGCGGCCCCACCACCATGCGGCCTTTGACGTCGGTCACGGCCCGGGCGACCCGGATCCGTTTCCGGCGGAGGTCCACGTCCTTGGTGCGGAGCTCGGCGGCTTCCCCGAACCGGAGACCTGTGGTGGCGAGGAACCACACCAGGTCCCGGTAGTGGGCGTCGATCGCGTCGGCCAGGGCCCGGACTTCGGGGATGGTGAGGTAGATGTGCTCCCGCTTGTTCCCGGCCGGGAGGTTCACGCCCTTGGCGGGTGAGGTGACCAGCCGGCCTTCCTCCACGCACCAGTTCAGGAAGGACCGGAACCGGCCGTAGATGGTGTCTACGGTCCGGGCGGCTTTCCCCATCCCGGTCACCCAGGCTTGGACGTCGGCGCGGGTGATGTCGGCCAGGATCCGGTTCCCCCAGTACGGTGCGATGGTGGCGCGGACGTCGGACTCGGTGGCTGCCATTGTGGAGGGGGCGAGGTGGGCTTGGGCGTTTACCCAGTCCGGCAGGAGTTCCTTGACGTAGACGCGGCCCCGGTCCTGGTTGACGTAGGTCCCGGAGCGTTGGTTGTGCTCCACCCAGGTCAGGTGCGCTTTGGCGGCGTCCTTGGTGGCGAAGGACTTCTTCCGCTCATCCCCACCTTCGGACCAGACGGCGAGCCAGCGGAGCCCTTTTCCGTACAGTGGGGTGCGGGTGCGGTCTTTCCGGGTCCACCGGTCCTCAACCCTGGCCATTGCAGCCGCCCGTGCTTCCGGTCAGGCGGGCCATGATCAGCCACTCATCCGGGTCCAGTGAGGCGATGTAGTTGCACACGTCAGACGCCGTCACATTCAACAGTTCGGCCAGGTGGTCCAGGTCGCGGGAGACGCGGCGGGCTGTGAGGAACGCCCTCGGTGTGATGAGCCGGCGGGCGGCCCATTTCTTGGCGTCCTCGCACCCGGTCGGGCACTCGGTGCCGTAGAAGGTGTGGGCGCGGGTGTGCATGGCCTGTGAGACGGTGTTGATGGTGGTGAGCATGTGCGGTCTTTCCCCAGTGAAGTACCCGCCAGTTGAGCGGGCAGATTCAGGATAAGACCAGTTCCCTAAAGTTCCATAACCGGCATATATGAGTCGGGTATTGTCGGGGGTGCTTGTTAGGCTGGGAAGGCCCCCGCTATACCCCTGGATTTGTGACGTAAACGATATGCAAGCTCGCCAATAAGTTCCTCATTCGTGAGGAGGCCGGCGCGGGTGACGGGGCGTGTTTTGTCTTCCTCTTCGGCGGACAGGTCGAGCCAGGTCGCTTCGCCGTTTCCTTCGCGCATGTACTCGGCGGTGATGGACTCTGCCGGGATGATTTCGTGGTGGTCGAGGACCTCCTTGATGACTCCTTGCCGCCAGCCTAGAGCCTTTTCCACCTTGGATTGTGTGGTGTCCCAGGGGGCGCGTTCGCCTTTTTCGAGGGACCGCAGGGTTTTGAGGTCCACCTCGGCATGTTTGGCGAAGGGTTGTTGTGCGAGGTCCATGGCGAGGCGTCCTTTTCGGACGAGGTCGCCTATTCGTGTGAGTGCTTCTGTGTATTCCACGTGCTAAGAATCGCTGACTTTGTTTGAGGAAACAAGCGGCGCTTTCCGGGCAACTCTTCCCAACATTCGGCAAGTAAGTGGACTTTCGAAAGTATGTTCGAAAACTACTTGGTTGTGGTTCTGGAAGTATTCCCGGGTTGTTCCCGGCTCTTACTTGCATAGTTCCCTAGTGTTCCGTAATATTCCCTATATGACTACTACGAAGAAACGGGGCCCACGCCCCCGCCACAACGACCCCGACCCTGCCGCCACCGGAGAGAACCTCCGCGCCGTCCGCCTCGCCCGCGGCATCACCCAAGCCGAGCTCGCCCAAGCCCTTGGTTTCACCACCCATGTGGGGGTGACGCACATCGAGACCGGTTACCGGGGGATGACGGATAAGCGCCTGAATGAGGCCGCCGCCTACCTCGGTGTAGCACCGTCTGTGATCCGCGCCCCGAAGGCCGCCCGATGACCGGGCGGATACAAGCCGGGGACCTTGCTATCTACCCGGATGCCTTCTGGGGGCGAATCAACAAGACCCCAACGTGCTGGATTTGGACAGGCGGAAGGATGCGGTTCGGGCACGGCAGCATCAACGGACTGCGCAACGGTAAGAAAACGGCTTCAACCGCCCACCGAGTTTCGTATGCGCTGCACTACGGAGACATCCCGGCAGGGTTGGTCATTGACCACATATGCCATAACCCCCCGTGCGTAAATCCCGAACACCTCCGGGCTGTGACCAACAAGCAGAACGGCGAGAACCGTGGCGGCCTTGACCGGGATAACAAGTCAGGGTTCCGCGGCGTGACATGGGACAGAGACCGCAGGAAGTGGCGCGGCAGCGTCTACCACTCCGGCCATTCAATCTACGTCGGCATCTTTGACCGCCTGGAGGATGCCGCTGCATCCGTCAGCGCCAAACGAAACGAACTGTTCACCCATAACGACCTCGACAGGAGGGCGGCAGTATGAGCCAAGCAATAGCGCTGACTGATCTCGATTGGGAATCTGATGCTCGTGAGGCGCTGGAGAAGGTAGCGCAGATGGGGCGGCCCTTTGACGCCTATGACCTTACGCAACAGGCAGACCTGCGTGAGCCCCCATCATCTGCGATGTGGGGATCCCTTTTTAGGCAGGCCGCCGCTGACGGGGTGATCCGGTGGGTTGGTGCGCGGAAGTCGCGCCGGCCTCAGCGCCGTGGCTCCCTGGTGAGCGTCTGGCGGGCCGCAGCGTGACCCCGGATGAGCGGGACAAGCTCCTGGACCTGCACCGCAAGGCCATCCACACTCAGTGCGCCTACGACTTCGGCAACGCCACGGATCGCGCCATGAACAAAGCGGACGACGAGTTCCGCGACTACCTATTCAGCTTGGAGGTGTCGGCATGAAGCCGATCAAGGTTTACCAGTGCAAGCAGGACTGCTGTGTGGTCCGTGTCCCGTCCCGTAGGTTCTGGTATGTGCGGACGCCGCAGGGCCGGGAGACGTTCAGCAGCTACCGTGACGCGGTGTTCTACGCCGGGTACGAGGCCACGCAGCTCCCCCAGGAGGTGACCGCGTGACGTTCCCGGAGATGGGGCTTTCGGCGCAGGCCATCGCAGGCGGCGGCCGAGATCACCCACATGACCCGTCCGACCTCCGCCGCTGCATGAACTACTGCAACTTCCGGGGGATCAGCACGGAGCAGTTGCGCGAGCGCATGACCGGCCGATCCACCCAATGGGACCGGCTGCTGCCGGAGTGGGACAACCTGACGGCCCTCCTGCGGCATGAGATGGATACCCGCACGGACGGCAATGCGCCCGCCACCTACCAAGAGATGAAGCGCGTTCTCGCTGCCGGTATTGCCTGCACGGACTGTGGCGGCACGGGGCGCGGTATCGAGTGCCCCAAGTGCAAGGGCACCGGGCGCCGCAGCAGGGGACGCTGCAGGGCCGCCAACTGCTACCGGGGCGCGGACTTCTGCCCCTCCTGCAGTGGACGCGGTCACCACGTCATCCGCCAGGCGGTGACGGTATGACCGCGCTGACCGGGGATGCCCGGGTGAAGGACGTGGCCGAATACCTGTCGATGCACCCGGAGACGGTCCGCACCATGGCACGCTCCGGAGATTTCCCGAACGCGTACAAGACGAACGGGCGGACGTCGCCTATCCGGATCCCGTGGGCTGATGTTGAGGCGTGGCGGGCCAAGCAGCCAAGGGCCAACCGATGAGCCCGGTACGTGTCCAGCGGAAGCGGACCAAGGGCTGGCGGATGCCAGAGAACACCGTGAGCGTGTGCCGTCCGGGTAGGTGGGGCAACCCGTTCTCCATCGGCAGCACGGGCTGGATTCCGGTGGATGACTCCGGCGTGTGGAGTAAGGAACCGCATGAGCCGTTGACGCGGGAGCAGGCAGTTGAGTGCTTCCGTTTCTGCGCTGAGTTTGATGCCCGTGAACGGCCGGAGGTTTTCGCGCCGCTCCGGGGTAAGAATTTGGCCTGCTTCTGCCGACTGGATGAGCCTTGCCACGCGGATGTCCTGCTGGAGGTGGCGAACCGATGAGCCGGCCACTGGAACTCACCGTGTACCCGAAGCTGGAGCGTCCTCTGTACGGGCATCAGATCGAGGGCTATCGGCAGCAGGTCAAAGCAGAGAGCGCCCTGAAGGAATCCAAGCGCCTGACAGACGCGGAACTCGCAGCCGAGTGGCAACAGGAGCAGCGGCACATGGCCGTCGCAGTGATTTGCGGGCAACCGGATGCGCTCACCAAGGCGCGGAGGGCGGACACTCTCCACCGTTTCGCCACACTCCCCCATTATGACGAGCCCGGTCATGACTGACCTGTTCCCTGCTGTGCGTCAGGCGATCAACGACGCTGAGGGTGCGGCCCACTCCCCCGATGAACTCCTGGACGTGCAAGCCCGTGCCGCGATTGAGGCCATGGTGCGTTCGGGGTGGGTGGAGCAGGCGGGGTGGGAGTACGCGGCCCGGTCCGGGGACGTGACGCTCTCCTGCGGGTTCCACACACACGCCGGGGCGGTGCGGGACGCGGAGGAGCAGGGCCTGACGGGGTTTGTGATTGAGCGTCGGCCGATCGGCGTTTGGGAACTTTCCGAAGATTCTTCCCCAAACACCCATTCCGACTAGTAACTTTCGGGAACAACTGGTAAGTTTATTCCCATCAGCAAAGGAGTCCGGCAGCGCGAACTACCGGACCCCCACCCACCGCTAACCAGTCAAAGGAACTAGCAATGGACTCCCTCGATTTTACCCACAGCTACCTGTTCGACAAGGACCTCGCCGCGAACATCGTCCACACCGAAGCGAAACGCTTCCACGCCGAGCTTCCCATCGGCGGCTACACCGAAGCCGAACTGCAAGACCTCGCCCGCAAACTCTCCTGGATCCTCGCCAAGGACATCAACCCCGCCGACCTGGACACCATCGTCATGTACGTGGGTGAACTCGCCAGCATCGACGCCGGCACCCACGAGGAACTGGACGTGAACCAGTCCGGGACGATCGACAACCGTACCGAACTCCGCGACCGGATCACGGCCCTCCTGTTCGAGGAAATCACGTTCATGGTCGTGGGCGTCCGCACCCGTTGGGAGCTGGCAGCATGAGCCGCCGTATCCGCCTGACACGCCGCGGGGAACTGGTGTTCGGTTCCCTCGCCGGGGCCGTCTACGTCTTCACCATCGTCCTCTGCTTCGCCGTCCTTGGCGACTTCCTGGGGATGTGACCGTGGGCTGCTACTGCCGGGGCGCCGGGATATGCGCGAACTGCGGAGAACACACCTGTACCGACTGCACCTGTGACGACATCGACCAGAAGAAGGACTCATGAGCTGGGAACCACAAGACGACGCACCCTATGGGGAGTGGATCGTTTATGACGAGATCGGCGCCGTGATCGGCTCCTACGGCCAGGACGAGTACCGGGCCAAAGAGGTGGCCCGCTCCTGCGGCGGCCGGGACCTCGGCATCACAGCCACCTATGTGGAGATGAACCGATGACCACCGTGACTAAGGGCCTGGTCTTCCATGAGGAGGGCCACAAGTACACGCTGGACGGGAAGCGCACCACCTCCGTCACCACCATCCTCTCCGGAGGTATCCCCAAGCCCTTCCTTGTCCCGTGGGCTGCCCGCCGCGCCGCTGAGTACGCGATCGCCAACCCCGGAGCATCCCTGGACGAGATCCGGACCGCCCCGGACCGGGAACGCGACACCGCCGGCATCCGCGGCACCGCCGTCCACGACATAGCCGAACGCATCATCCACGGCGCACCCGTGGACGTCCCCGAAGAGCTCTACCCGTACGTGGACGGGTATGTGCGGTTCCTGGACGCGTTCCGGGTGGAACCGGTCCTGGTGGAGAAGACGGTCGCGCACCGGGGCATGGGCTACGCGGGCAGGTTCGACGCGATAGTCCGGCTCCCGGGCCTGAATGGTTCGGACCCGGTGATGGTGGACCTGAAGACCTCCAACGGGGTGTACCGGGAAACGAAGGCCCAGTGCGCGGCGTACTCGTGCGCTGACTTCTACGTCGAACCGGACGACCCCGCCACGGAGCTGGCACTCCCCGTGATCCAGGCGTCGTACGTCGCCCACATCACCCCGGAAGGCACCGAACTCCACCCCCTCGCCAGGGACCGCGCCGAACTCCTGGAGCATTTCGAGATCTTCAAGCACGCCCACGCGATCTACCGGTTCGGGCTCGCCAAACACAAAGTCCTGGACCCCATCCCCTACCCCGCTATCGAATTCGAAGAGGCATCATGACGACCAAGACTGACAAGGCGACCGGCCTCGCCCGGCTGCGGGAACCCTTCGCCCCGAACCAGATCAACAAACTCCCCAAGCCCTACCGCGCCGACTCCCAGAAGGGCCAGTGCCGGGAGTGCGGCGGCTTCCACGGGCTGCCCGCCGTGCACCTGGACTATGTGGGCCACGCCGCCCTCACGGACCGGCTCCTGGAGGTGGACCCGGAATGGTTCTGGGAGCCCCTCGCTATCGGCCCGGACGGGCTGCCCCAGTTCGACAAGGACGGCGGGCTGTGGATCCGCCTGACCATCTGCGGGGTGACCCGTCTCGGTTATGGGGACTCGCAGGGCAAGCGCGGGGCGAACGCTGTGAAGGAAGCCATCGGTGACGCGCTCCGCAACGCCGGGATGAGGTTCGGCGCCGCCCTGGATTTGTGGCACAAGGGAGACCTGCATGACGCGGCGGAGGAGCAGGGCAAGGTGGACGCTCCCGCTGAGGAGCCCGCGCCGGCACGGACACTCAATCGTGCACCGGCCGTCAGTGAAGAGGTCCGGAAGCAGTGGCAGGACCAGATTGACGAGTGTCAAGACAGTGACGACTACCGGGCACTCTGGCAGACGGCGAAGGCTGACGGCGCTCCGGAGCAGATCCTTGCCATGATCGTCGCCGCTGGTAAGGCCGCGGCGTGAGCACGCCCACCACCAACGATGTGATCCTGCAGCTCGCCCAACTCGGGCGGGATCTGGATAACAAACAGAGGGAGATCCGGGACCTAGACGAGGCGGCCGTACGCGCACGGGCCCGTTACGAAGTAACACTCTCCCGGAACTTCCTCAAAGCCGAAGGCCCCATGGACGTCCGCAAGCATCAGGCGATCGTGGACACGGCGGATCTGAAACTGGACGCGGAGATCGCGGACCAGGTGTTGAGGGCGGCGCGGGAAGCGATCCGGGTCCTTCGGGACCGGCTGGATATTGGGCGCTCCCTCAACTCCGCTATCAAGTCTGAGTGGTCGGCGCAGGGTACGGGGCAGGGGCTGACGGCGTGAACGGCCGCCAGTTCGCCCTGTACCTCGCCCGGGACCTCCACTGCATCTGTGGGTGCGTCGGCCGGGAAGACACACTCGTGCCGAACCACCGGGCAGGCCGCGGCATGGGAGGTTCCCGCGTTCTTGACCGGCCGGCCAACGTCATTGTCATGTGCTCATCCGTCAACGGGCTCATCGAATCCAACGCCACGTGGGCTAAACGTGCCAGGGACTACGGCTGGAAGCTTTCGCGCTGGCAGGTGCCGGAGGACGAACCGTTCTACGACCTTGCCACGCGGGAGTGGTACCTCATCGACAACCTTTACCACCGCACCATCACAGAGAAAGCAGCAGCGTGACCGTAACCGTCTACACCAAACCGAACTGCCAGCCATGCCGGGCCACGAAACGCTGGCTCGATAACCGGGGCGTCGAGTACAGCGCCGTGGATGTCACGACGTCCCCGGCCGATCTGGAAGCGATCAAGGCCCTGGGGTATGAGGGCGTGCCCGTCGTCATCGTCGCGGGCCGCACCCCGGAAACGGATCTCCATTGGCACGGCTTCCACCCCGACAACCTCACCAAGTACACACTCACAGAACAGGCAGCAGCATGAGCGACGCAACAGTAGTAGGCAACATCGGGGAACCGGCCCTGAAGTTCACCCCGTCCGGGAAGCCGGTCCTGGAGTTCTCCCTCGCAGAGAACCACAGCAAGAAGAATCAGCAGGGCGGCTGGGATGAGGACGGCACCACATGGCGGCGAGTGTCCATCTGGGACAAGAAGGCCGAAGCCCTCGCTGAGGTGCTGAAGAAAGGTGACCGGGTGATTGTGACCGGCCAGGAGCGGATGCGTGAATGGGAGGGCAAGGACGGGACCGCCGGCAAGACGCTGGAGATCAACGCCCGTGACATCGGCATCATCCCGCGTCAGCAGCAGGGCCAGCAGTCCTCGCAGCAGGGGAACTGGGGCGGCGGCCAGCAGGCGGCCTCTGACCCATGGAACGGCGCTGACAACTCGCCGCCGTTCTAGTCAGCACCACGGGAGGGCCAGGGACTACGGTTCCTGGCCCTTTTTGTGTGCCCGGGAACTTCCGCCACCCAAGTAGGAGGGCTGAGGAAAACTGAGTACAAAAGTCGGGCGACACGGGTAATCCTTGGTCCGTCACTTACCAAAATTGGGGAACAATCGGGTAGACTGTTACTACCAGCAAACAAAACAAAGAGGCCCGCCTCGTTGCGTCAACATCGAGACGGGCCAACCATCCACTGGGAGGGAATGGTCTTCTTGAAAAACAATACAACCGCGCCTGAGTCCAATGCAACAACTAATCCAGACGTTTTACTAAACATTTTGAGCAGGGTCTCCAAAGCGCACGATGCCTTCGCAAAGGTCCAAGCGGAACTCCGGGAAATCCAAGACGACATAGCCCGACTCTCCATCGAGGCCGGCGCCACCTATCAGCGCACCGGGGACGCCATCGGCATCGACCGGTCCACCACCTGGATCCGCATCAACGGGAGGGCGGCATGAGCCGCCCGAAGATCCTGGACCTGTACTGCGGTGCAGGCGGCGCCGGCAAGGGATATATGGATGCCGGGTTCGACGTCGATGGCGTAGACATCGCACCCCAGCCGGACTACCCCGGCACATTCATCCAGGGGGACGCCCTCGCCTACCTCGCCGCCCACGGACACGAGTACGACGCCGTCCACGCTTCTCCCCCGTGCCAGGCATCCTGCGCACTGACCAAGGGCACCAATAAGGGCGCCGAATATCTGAACCTCATCCCGGCAACACGCGCTCTCCTGGCGCTGCTGAATGTCCCGACTGTGATTGAGAACGTCCAGGGTTCCGACCTCCGCCGGGACCTGACTCTCTGCGGGGAGATGTTCGACCTGGGCGTCATCCGCCACCGCTATTTCGAGTTGGGCGGGTGGGCGGCTATCGCCCCGGAGCATAAGAAGCACCGCGGCCGTGTGGCCGGGTACCGGCATGGGGAGTGGTTCGATGGGCCCTACTTCGCTGTCTACGGCGAGGGCGGGGGTAAGGGCACCGTGGCCCAGTGGCAGACCGCTATGGGTATCGACTGGACGGACAACCGCAAGTCGATCGCGGAGGCAATCCCGCCGGCGTATACGCGCCTCATTGGCGGCCAGCTTATGGCCTTGATTGAGACCCAGCGGGAACTGGCGGGGTGGGCGGCATGATCTTCCCCCACGAGAAGTGCCAGGTCCTCTATGACGGGTGGCTGGACTATAAGGAACCGTACCGGGGCTGGGTCCATCAGGGCCCCGCGAAGATGTCAGTGGACTCGTACCACGCAAAGGCGGAGGAACGCCGGAAGCTCGTGAAGGGCCAGCTTGACGGGATCATGGCGTCTTGCCGGGCCAAGGGCTGCTTCAACAAGGAGGTGGCGGCCTGATGGGTTACCAGTACCGCGGGACGATCCGCGACATTGAGGAAGAATCAACCCCCACCCCGGCCCCGCGCCTTGGCGTGTTCGACCCGTCCAAGTGCGGAACGTACGCCGGCTACCGGCAGCACCAAAAGTATGGGCTGATGCCTGCCTGCCGGCCGTGCAAGGACGCCCAGGCTGCGTACAGCCGGGATTACATTGAGCGGCGGGGTGGCCGGACGGCACCGGCTATCCGGGAGTTCCAGCCGGGCGCCTGCGGGACCTATGCCGGGTACGCCCGGCACCTCCGGTCCGAGGTGCCCCCGTGCGCGGATTGTCACCGGGCGTGGTTGGAGTACCGGCGTGCTTGGCGGTCACGGAAGAGGGCGGCCTGATGGGGTACAAGTACGGGGGTGCCGACGAGAAGCCTGCCCTGGGCCGTCCACGCCGCCCGGATGACCCGGACGCGTGCGGAACGGAACGGGGGGTCCGGCAGCACCGCCGCCACGGGATGGAGCAGTGCCAGCCGTGCAAGGACGCGAACACGGCCAAAGCGAACGCTTACAACCGGCGTAAGGCCGCCTGAGCAGGTACCAACACTAGGGAACTCTGAGTACCGACACGCCCCGAAACTAGGTAATAGTGGGGAACTCTTAGGTACAATCGAGAGAGCGTAAAGCCCAACGAAAAGGGCCGGAAGCTGCGAACTTCCGGCCCGTATCCACCTCACCGTTTGAGAATGAAAGTGAATCCATGAATATCGTATCCCTTGAACTCCTCACAGGGCCAGCACCGACAGGCGTCGATGCCAAGGAACATGCCCGGTATGCGCTGCGCCGGGCACGTGTCCAGGAACTCGACCAGCGGCTGCAGATGGCGCGCTACGTCCGGATGGCACGCAATGGAGGCTTGTCCCACCGGGAAATTGGCGAAGTGCTCGGGCGCACCGAAGGTTGGGTCCGCCAGTACATCAAGGACACCGCCGAGAAAGAAGACGTTTCAGAGTTTGCTGACTCTGGGTTCCGCGGGAACTCCGAAGCCCTCGACCTGTTCTGGAAGGACATGACAGCGGCTAGCGACCTTGACCAAAGGCTGCATTTGTGCGCCGAGTACGGCCTGTCAGATAGCGCCGTGGCCGACGTGCTGTGCATCCCGTGGGAGCGGGCATCGGCACTTATGGAGGGTCCACGCGCAGAGGCCGCGGCCTGATGGCGCGTATCCGAAATATCAAGCCGGACTTCTGGACGGACGAAAAACTGGTTGAACTGGAGACCTGGGAGCGACTGCTATTCATTGGCCTCTGGAACTTCGCAGACGATGAGGGGTACATGCCGTATTCCCCCAAGCGGATCAAGATGCAGATCTTCCCGGGCGATTCTCTAGAGGTCTCTAGAGGAATACAGAGTCTTATTTCCATCGGTGCAGTCGAGTTGTTCGACTCAGAATTTGGACAAGTCCTGCACGTAGCCAAATGGTCCAAGCATCAGAAGGTCTCCAACCCCTCGAAGTCCAAATACTCCACTGTCGAACTGGCCCCGACCGACGGAAAACCCCGGAAACAAGCGGTTCCCGCCCAGGAATCTCTAGAGGATTCCCTGAACGGTACAGAGGACTCTGGAAACCTCCGTAAGGAAAGGGAAAGGGAAAGGGAAGTTAAAAAGAACTTGTCCAGCAAGCCGGACGAGTTCGACCAGTGGTACTCCCGGTATCCGAAGAAGGAAGCTAAGGAAGCGGCCCGGAAAGCTTTCGCTAAAGCCCGGAAGACCGTTGACCTCCCTGCACTCCTTGAAGGCGTGGACCGCTACGTGGCAGCCACCAAGGACAAAGACCGCCAGTACCTTGCCCTCCCGGCAACCTGGCTCAACGCCGGCCGGTGGGCCGATGAACTCCCAGAACAGACCGGGCTGCCCGGGTGGACGTTAGGACTTGACCAGTGAACAACGCAGAACACGAGATGAGCGTCCTTGGCGCGATGATGCTGCACAACAAGTCCATCCCGGACGTCATGGACATCCTGGAACCGGGCGACTTCTACCGCCCGGCCAACGGGAATATCTTCCGGGCCATCGTGGACCTGTACGCCCGGAATGAGCCGGCGGACTACGCCACCGTGTTCGAGGCTTTGAAACGGGACGGGGAGACGCTGCGGGCAGTCGGCAATGACTACCTGCCCAAGTGCGGGGACGCGGCGCACAGCTACCGTAACGGTCCCGAGTACGCCCGGATCGTGGCGCGGGAGGCTGTGCGCCGCAGGATCGCTTCTGCGGGACTGAAGGTGGCCGACCTGGCTGAGCAGCCCGGGGATGAAGATGAACTCGTGGAGCAGGCGCGGAAGGCTGTGGATGGGGTTTCCCGGGCCGCCGGGGAGAAAGTCGTGTCATTCAGTGAGAGCATCTACGAAACCCTCCGGTCAATGGAAGCCGACAAGGCCCCGTTCATCCCCACCCCGTGGTCTTCGGTGAACCACGCCATTGCCGGGGTCCGCGGTGGGGCCATGTACGTGGTCGGCGCCCGGCCTGCTGTCGGGAAAACCGTGATTGGTTTGCAGCTCGCGCAGTGCATCGCTCGTCACGGGGCTGTCGCGTTCTACTCCATGGAAATGACCAAAGATGACCTGAATAAGCGGCTCCTGGCGTCCGAACTCCACATCCCCTACCAAAGGCTGCGGGACGACGCACTGCTGGCCCGGGACACGAATAAGATCATCGCGTCTGAACCGGACTTCCACCGGATGCCGCTGTACGTGAATGACAACCCAAGCCTGTCCATCACGGATATCAAACGCCACGCCCGGTCGGTGAACCGCAAGAGCCCACTGAAGGCCATTGTCATTGACTACATCGGACTAATGTCCACCCCGTTCGGGTATCGGGGCGAACGCCACCAGTTCATCGCTGACATGTCACGGCAACTCAAGGTTCTCTCCAAGGAGATGGACGTCCCAGTGATTGTTCTCGCGCAGTTGAACCGCGGGTCTGAACAGCGGGCGGACAAGGAACCGGTGATGTCGGACCTTCGGGATTCCGGGGCGATTGAGCAGGACGCGGATGTGGTGCTTCTGCTACACCGGGATTTGATGAACCAGCCGGGGGATCTTTATGTGCGGGTGGCGAAGAACCGTTCCGGCGTGACTGGTTCGTTCAAGCTGAAGTTCTACGGACACTATTCCAAGGCCGTTGAGGAACACGTCTCGCCTGTGGAGGACCGTGAGTACCCGGCGTTTAGGCAGGCCCAGGAGCGGCCCGCACTGTCGAGCGTTGTGGGCTTCTGATGCGGGTCTGCACACTGACGCTGGAGGCCCCGGCCGCATGGATCAATTCGAACCAGCGGTTGCACCGGATGCAGCAGGCGAAGCTGACCGCCGCGTGGCGTGCCGCGGCCTCGGAGAAGATCCATTCCCTGGGGTGGGAGCCGTTCACGGGGCGGGTTCATATCTTCGCGCACGTGTGGAAACCACGGGGCGGGAGGTATGACCCAAACAACCTGTGGCCCACGGTCAAGGCCGCGGTTGATGGGCTCGTGGAGGCCGGGTTCCTGGTGGACGACGACCACGCGCATGTGGAGGGCCCGGATATGCGGCATGGGGGTAAGGGGCCTGCCGCGTTGGTGTTGACGGTTACGGAACTTTCCTAATTTTCTTCCCCATTTGTGTGTAACTTTGGGGAACAAACTGATAGACTGTGGTTATTAACACAGGCGCCGCCCCGGGTGAAGAAACCCCCGGGGCGGCCAACACGGAAGGTCTCACAATGCTCCGCTACTTCCGCCGCCGCCGGCCTACCCCGGTCACGGTCCAACAAATCACCAGGGAGGACCTCGAAGCGGCCTATGCCTGGGATCTGACCCTCACCCAGTGGAAGCGCCTCACCGACCGTGACCGCGCCGACCTCCGGGACAACATCACGAACGCGCCCCGTTTCGAGGCTGCGGCATGACCCCCACCATGGCCTTGTCCTTGGCCCTCTCCGTCCCGGAAACCCCGGACAACTTCCGGGTCCTGCGTGAACTCGTCGGAGTCCTCCAAGCGCTGGTGAACCGGGAGGAAGACTCTGATGACTGAGCAGGAAGAATTCCAGTCCCGGTCGTGGGAGCCCGCTGCACGCAACGACCGGGATTTGACGGAGGACGAGAAGGCCACGTACCGGCCCCGCGAATGGGAACAGGAAACAACACGATGAAGGCGAAGGCACCGATTGTCACCTGCGACTCCGAAGACGGATGCACAGAGTGGGAAATCGACTACTACGAGATGACGGCCACCAATTGGCGCGAGCTGATGGGCGAATGGAAGTACGACCCATACGGCGACCCGGACGCCTATATCCTCTGCCCGTATCACGCCAAGGAGGCCCAGTCGTGACCGCCCCTACCCCGGCCCCTGCCCGTATCGAGTGGTTCGGCCGCCTCCAAGTCCATCAACCCGTAAAGCCTAGGAAGGCAGCATGAACACCGAACGAGCCTTGCGTGATGCGCTACTGGATGCACTTGAAGCGCCCGGCCAAATAACAAAGTCTCGAATCAGGAGCATCCTGATCAATAACCCTGCGTCCGACCCTGCAGGCTACGTCATCGCTGACAAGAAGACCGGTGCTATTGACTGGGACGGCGAAGTGCATCCCACCGTTGAGGCGGCCATCGAATCCATGTGTGGACCCTTCCAATCCTTCAGCCGTGAGAAGGATGACCCGGACAAGGACTACTGGGGCGACGTATACGACATCCTTGCTTGCGCATCCGGTGGTGCGGAGTGACGGCCCCGGACCCGCGCCTGGACGAAATACAGGCAAGGCTGAGTGCCCACGTCAAGTGCTCCGACTGCGGCAAATGCCGGGTGCAAGGCGGGGAAGAGTGGTGCCCGCAGTGCGACTACTGGAGTTGTGAGGATGGCCTAGCGTGTGCCGATGAGCCATATAAGGCTGATGTGGCTTACCTGCTGGCTGAGCTACGGAAAGCACACGAAGCACTCGCACGGGTGGAAGGCGTGGCAACGGACCTCGCAACTCGGGGTGCGGCAATCGAAGCCAAGGGCTACAACGGCTCCATCAACTCCAACATCAACGAAGGTCGAAGCATCGGCTACCTCGAAGGTGCCCGACTCCTCCGCGCCGCTGTTGCTGCTGCGAACGGGGACGGGGAGGACGCGTGATGGTACTCGCTGACCTGTACGACGCCGACCAGCGAACCCGCAACGCCGAAGTGCGTTCGGCGGCCGGCAACTTCCGAATCCCCCACCCCCTGCCCCGCGTCAAGTACGCAGACGGCACAGCAACATCCTCAGCGGGCCGCGAGATCCGCTCTCCCTGGATCAACGCTAAGGAGTCCGAATGAGCAAGACCATGGCCGAAGTGCTTGGTGAACATGTTCCCACAGCATCATTTGGCAGCTTCAACATGAACGGTGGTGGAAACTCGCGGTACTGCTCATGCGGTGAGCAGTTTGATGTCCTGTACACCGAACTTGGCGACGATGAGAACGGCACGGATCCACTCCTGAATCACAAGCTCGCCGCCCACCAGGCCGCCGCGTTGTCTGCTGCTGGGTTTGGGTTGGTGGCCGACGCCAAAGCCGAAGCACTCGAAGAAGCAGCCAACGATATGGACTGCCTCGAACGACTCAGCAGCTACCCCGAAGAGTCGTGCAACGACGAAGAGAACGCGGCAGTCGAGGCCTACGACAACGCCACCAATAACCAGGAGTGGCTCCGCGCCCGTGCCGCTGCCCTGCGGGCCGTGTCGTGAGCCGGTCAGTGAGGGACCCCGACTACCGGCAGGCAAACGACAAGGCAAAGGAGCCGGCACCATGTGTGAAGCCCAGGAAGCGCTGATGAAGCTCGCGTTCGAGCTGGAGATCCAGTGGGGTGCGGGGAAGCTGGACCTCCCCAAACTAAAGGGGTTGGCGACGGCGAAATGCACCGGCCACGACACCCCCAACACTGGGGAACTCTTAGGAACTTCTGTTAAAATCGTGGTATGACATGTGGCGGGTGTGGTGGGGAAACCGGGCAAGGCATGACTCTCTGCGCAGCATGCACAGACCACCTGGAACGTGACCTCGCAGAAGTAGACACCACCGTCGAAGACCTATGGACCTCCATCGCCCGCCAAGACGTCGGGGCCGGGAGCGTTGGAAGCACAGGCCACGCCACAGCATCCGAACCCCTCAACCTCCACGCCATGGAAACCGGCCGCACACTCTCCACCATCCTCACCGGATGGTGCGATGTGCTGGGCCACACGGTACGGGAGCCCGTCCCGGCATCCTCCGTACTGCTCGCACAGATCCGCGAAGTACGGCAACAGGACTGGGCGCCCGTACTCGCCCAGGAACTCCGCGAAGCCTTGAATGACTGCCGGCGGGCCATGGACCGGGCCGCGGAACGCGTCCACATCGGCACCTGCGGGAACGTGTTCGAAGACGCCACCTGCACGGACAGCATCACCGCGATCCAGGGGCAGACCCATGGCCGGTGCCGGACCTGCGGGCATGAGGTGGACATCGCAGAGTACCGGGCCACTCGGATCGCGGACGCGTGGCACGTCAAGGCCCCGCTCCCCCGCATCCTCCGGGCACTGAAGCAGGGCAAGCACGCCACACTCCCGATGTCACGCGTTGAGTGGTGGATCAAGAAGGGCAAGCTTGTGCCGGCAGAGGGGAACCTGTACACGGCGGCCGCTGTGATGCACGCATTCTGGCAGACCCCATCCGGCCGGAAAGTCGCCCCCAAGAATCTTGGCGACTTGGGAAGAAAAGCTAGCTAAGTTCCCATTTATTGGGTAGTATGTTTTTAGTGTTGCGATTAGTGGCTGAGACCCCGCTTATAGTAACCCTCGAAGGCCCGCCGGCCCCCCAGCAACGGCGGGCCTTCACCTTTGTCCCCCAGCGCGGTGGCTGGGTAAGACCACCGCAATGCTGGACCCCGCCACGGTGCACCACGGCGGGGCCTGGCACAACGCCCGACTTCCACCGGGCAACGCCCATCAAGTCACGTCGAGACAACGTGGCCGCTGTTGGGTGCATGGGTTTCTAGTCCAACGGCAGAGACGGCAGTTTCAAAAGCGGCACAGTCCCGGTTCGAATCCGGGGAGACCCACTGAGCGACAGCATCCCGGGCAAGTTACGCACAGACGTACAAAGCGGGTTAGCCAGTAGCTCTCTTACCAGGAGGGGGAATCGCATGGGTGCTTGCCCGGCGTGTACAGCGTCCATGCGTGACGCCCGACTCCACTGCACCAGCCCCAACTGTGTGTGGCTGACCTGCGGTAAATGCGGGGCGAAAGTAGACAACGACCAGGGAACATACTACGGGCCCACCTACTGGGGTAACCCGGAAGGCTACATCAAAGCAGACTGAGGCGGTGAAGCTCTTGTGCCAGCATCCAAGTACACGCAAGAGCAGCGCGACGAAGCCGTAGAGCTATACCGGGCAGAAGGTCCGACTGCTGTAGAGAAGCAACTCGGCATCCCAAAGAACACCGTGATGCATTGGGCTAAGAAGGCTCGTGTTCGTACGGTACGAACCGACTCCACACGTGAGGCTGTTGAGGCGAAGGTTGTGGATGGGAAGTTGCGGCGGGCGAACATTGCTGACCGGTTGTACGCGCAGGCTGAGACGGCGTTGGACACTCTGGAGGGTGCGACGTTCCGGACGTTGATCAAGGGGACGCAGGGGCGGGACAAGGATGTCACGCTGCAGTTTGTTCCTCCGAATGATCGGCGGACGCTGGTGCAGACGATCAGTACAGCGTTGGCGGCGACGGCGAAGCTTGAATCCCTTGATGCCGGCCATGACACGACGGCTGCTGATTCTGTGGTGGATCGGCTCATGGCTGGTTTCCGGACGGTGTATGAGGCGGGGCAGTGACGCCCCCTCCTCTGTCGTTCAAGCAGGTCTCCAGTGTGGTGGAGTCCGCTCAGGCGAAGATCGCTCTGTGGGTTGGCGCCGTGTCGGCGGGTAAGACGATCGCTTCACTGTTCGCGTTCCTCTTCGCGGTCCGGGCTACACGTGGTACGGGCCTGGTCATCATCGTGGGTAAGACGCTGCAGACGATTGAGCGGAACATCCTCGCCCCACTCATGGATGACCGGTTGTTCGGTGAGTTGTCCAAGCAGATCATCCACACGAAGGGTTCCGGGACGGCTTGGATCCTGGGTCGTGAGGTGCACCTGGTGGGTGCGAACGACTCACGGTCTGAGGAGAAGATCCGCGGCTCCACCGTCGAGTTGGCGTATGTGGATGAGGCGACCCTGTTGCCGCCCGGGTTCTGGGAGATGCTGATCTCCCGCCTCCGTGTGGCCGGCGCCCGCTGCCTCGCCACCACCAACCCCGGCTCCACCCGGCACTGGCTCCGGCTCGACTGGATCCTCCAAGCCTCCGCGAAGAACATGGTGGTCTTCCACTTCACCATGGACGACAACCCCCAATACTTTGAGGGCGGCGACCCGGGCCCGGCGTACATCGCGGACATGAAAGCCTCCTACACCGGGGTGTTCTATGACCGGATGATCCGTGGGTTGTGGACGAACGCTGAGGGCGCGGTCTATGACATGTGGGACCCGACCAGGCACGTGATCCCCTGGGACAGGTTGCCGCCGATCAAACGGGTCCTGTGCGCGTCGATCGACTACGGTACGCAGCACGCCACCTCCGTCATGCTCCTGGGGCTCGGTTACGACCGGCGCCTGTACATGATGGATGAGCTCCGCATCGACGTCGCCGTGAACAGTCTGCGGCAGTCACCGTCCCAGCAGTCCAAGACCGTCCGGGACTGGCTGAAGCAACCACACCACCCCGAACAGACCGCGCTCACCCCGGAATGGGTGGTCGTTGACACGGCCGCCGCCGACTTCCGGCAGGAACTCTACGTGGACGGCCTCGCCACCCAAGGCGCCAGGAAAGACGTCACCTATGGCATCGGCATCGTCTCCTCCCTCCTGCAGCGCGGGCAGTTGGTCTTCACGGACCGGTGCACGGGCTGGACGAATGAGGTCACGGATTATGTGTGGGATCCGAAGGCTACGGAGCGTGGCGTGGATGAGCCGGTGAAGCGTGCTGACGACTCGATGGATGCGGGCCGGTATGCGGTGGTGACGACTGAATCATTGTGGCGGGGAGAACTCGCCGCCTAACACTCACAACCCAAGGAGACCACCATGGCAGCCGCAGCAGACATCACCGTCAAGGTACTGCCAGCAATGGACGAGATCCGGTTGCTCCGGCACGTCCTGCACGACAGGGAGCGGGAGCTACTGGCACTCAAAGGGCCCTGCCGAGACAAGCAGTGTTCCCTCCACTATGCGCATTACGGCCCCTGCAACATCACCACGTAAGCACTACTGAGAGGGGCATGCCTTGGCACTCCCGCAGACCAGCCAGTCATGGCCCCCCACCCAACTCACCGGCATCCTCCCCTCCATGGGGGTGTGGTCCGCCTGGTACTCCGGCGACACCGACCAACTCTCGTCCGTATACGGTGGCGCGACCGGGTCTGACCCCAGCGCGACGGGGTTCTTCGCGTCCGATCATGGCGGTTTCCGTGCCACGGTCGGCCGTGCCCTGACCCGCTGGTTCTGGGGCGAAGCCTCCCGTGGCCCCGACCGCAGGGTGAAGCTCCACGTCCCCATCGCCGCGGAACTCTGCCAAGCCAGTGCGGACCTGCTGTTCTCCGACACGATCACCATCACCTCGGAGAACAAGGACGCGCAGGACCGGCTGGACGCGCTGTGTGATGACCACTTCCACGCCGAACTCGTCAGCGCCGCTGAAGTGTGTGCGGCCCTCGGCGGCGTGTACCTCCGTGTCGCATGGGACCAGGCCGCACGGGACGAGCCGTTCCTCACCCACGTGGACGCCGACCAGGCGATCCCGGAGTTCTCCTGGGGGCGGATGACGGCTGTCACGTTCTGGCAGGTCGTCGCCCGGGACGGGAAGCGCGTGTACCGGCACCTCGAACGCCACGAAACCCTGGCGGACGGTACGGGGGTGATTCTCCACGGCCTGTACGAGGGTGAAGAGGACAAGCTCGGCCACCCCATCCCGCTCACGGAGCAGCCGGCCACCGCGCCCTTGGCTGGGTTGGTGGACGCGTTCGGGATGATCAGTTCCGAGTCGGATGGGCTGTGTGTGGTGTACGTGCCGAACCAGACCCCGAACCGGCGGTGGCGCACCCACCAGCTCGGCCGGAACCTCGGCCGGTCCGACCTTGACGGGGTCGAACAGTTGATGGACGCCCTGGATGAGACCATGACGTCGTGGATGCGTGACGTCCGCCTCGGCAAGGCCCGCATCATGATCGCCAAGTCGTTGCTGAATAATGTTGGCCCCGGTCAGGGCAGTGCGTTCAACGCGGAGCAGGAAGCCTACGCTTCCATGAACATGCTCGGTGGTGGTGATGCCCCGTTGAAGGACCTGATCCAGTCAACCCAGTTCAAGATCCGGGTAGCCGAACACCAAGACACCGCCTCCCACCTGACCATGAACATCCTGCAGATGGCCGGCTACTCCGCGGAGACCTTCGGGATCTACGAGGGTGGCGGGTCCACGAAGACGGCGACTGAGGTGGAGGCGAAGCAGCAGCGGTCCCTGTTGTCCCGGGATCGGAAGTGGCGGCTGTGGCGGCCGGCCCTCCAGGACGTTCTTGCCAAGCTGTTGGCTGTGGATAAGGCACTGTTCCACAACCACGCGGCGCCGGATGACGTGGACATTGACTGCGCCATCGCTGAAGGCGTGCAGGAGTCCCTGCTGACCCTGTCCCAGACGATCCAGGCACTCCGCGCCGCCGATGCGGCCTCGGATGAGGTGATCATCGGGATGCTGCACCCCGACTGGGATGAGGAGCAGATCCAGGAAGAGATCAAGCTCATCCGTGAGCAGAAGCAGGCCGCCGGGTTGCCTGACCCGATGTTCGCTGCCCCTGACATCCCACCGGTTGCGCAGGGTGGTGGCGGGTTGGGGAAGCAGAACGAGAAGCTCCACGACCAGTTGAAGCAGAAGCCCCAGCACGGCATCGGCGGCAAGTTCATGTAGAAGGCGGTGACCGGTGGGCGCACCCGAGCAACAGGAGCAGGACTCACTGCCCGTCACGGTAGACGCCCTCGCCGCCGCCGTCCTGGTCGTGTACCAGGACGCGGAGGAAGGGTTGCTGGTCCGGTCCGCGGCGCTGGTGCGTGACGCACTGGCGGCCGGGCCGGGCTCGGTGCCCATGATGTCGCTGTACGCCGACCTCCGCCGCGAAGCAGACCGCACGACTGCCACGGTGCGGGCACAGGCCCGGGTCATGGCCGCCACGGTCGCGGACACGGCGGCACGCAACGGCAACACCGCGGCGGCACGGGAACTCGCCGGCTACACCCCCGGCAACGTCCTCCCCCTCCTCCCGCATGACGTGAACAGCGCCCGGCACCTCGCCCAGGACCTGGAGCACCGGCTCACCGCTGCTGCGTCCCGGATCTCCCGGTTCGCTGACGACGCCTACCGCGCCGCCCAAGTCGCTGCCGCGGTGGAGCAGATCCTCCCAGCCAAGGCCACCCCGCGGGAGGCGCAGGCGCAGGCGTGGCGACAGTTGGTGTCCCGCGGCGTCACCGGCTTCACCGACAAAGCAGGCAGGCAGTGGAACCTGTCCACGTATGTGGAGATGGCCGTCCGCACCGCGACACAACGGGCGTACAACGCCAGTCACCGTGACCGGCTCACCCAAGCCGGCATCCACTACTTCACCATCAGCACCACGGGTAGGCCCTGCGGGTTGTGCGCCCCGTGGGAGGGGAAGGTGCTGGCGGACCGGGGTGAAGGGGAAGTCACCGAACCCCACGCCAGCCAGGACGGCACGGTGACGTTCCGGGTCGCGGCGACCATCGAGGAAGCCCAAGCGGCTGGCCTCTGGCATCCAAATTGCCGCCATACCCTGACCGCGTACCTGCCCGGTGTCACCATCCTCCGGGCCAACAACTGGTCAGCCGCCGACGAACTGGCCTACAAGACCACGCAGACCCTCCGTGCCCTGGAACGGGATGTGCGGGCCGCGAAGCTCGCCGCCGAAGCCGCCCTAACCCCGTTGGATCGTGCCCGTGCGATGCGGGACGTGCGGGCCGGACAGGCACGGATCCGGGAGTTCACCGCCCGGACTGGGCTGTTGCGGCGCCGGCACCGTGAACAACTCAACCTCGCCATGAGCCCATAAAGGGGGATGCCGTGCTGACTGGTCAGATCGGGTTGCGCCGGCACTCCACCGGCTGGGTTGGCAAGGCGATTGAGTGGGCGACCCGCTCCCACACCCACCACGTCGTCATCGCCGTGTCAGAGACGGTATGCATCAGTGCTGAGCCGGGCGGGGCACGGTACCGGCCCATCACCGACTACCCGTCACTGGTCTGGTCCCGGTTCGGGCTCACCACCGCCCAGCAGGACCTCATCCGGGACGCCGCCGCCGACTACGAAGGCCGCCCCTACAACTACGCCATCTACGGTCCGTTGCTGTGGCAACGCCTCACCGGCCGGAAGGTGGACGGCTGGGTCGCGCAATGGCTCGCACGGCGCCCGAACGAGAACTGTTCGCAGCTCTCCGATGACATCTACACCCTGGCCGGGTTCCACCTGTTCCCGGACATTCCCGAACTCGTCACCCCGGGCGACTTCGAACGCCTGTTCGAACACCTCGGCTGGCTCTAACACCCATCCACTCACAACGTCCCGGGAGGACACCTTGAGCAAGCGCACCATCCACGGCATCGACCCCTACGCCCCGGGCGGCATCGACGCCCTGCTGGCACATCACCGGCTGACCTTCGGGGACGCCGTCATGGAAGCCGACCCTGCGGCACCCACTGATCCTGCCCCCGCTACTGATCCGGCACCGACAGATCCAGCGCCTGCCGCCGACCCGGCCCCGGCAGATCCCCCGGCCCCTGCGGTGTGGGATGACCCCGCCGCCGCACGGGCTGAGATCGAGAAGCTCCGCAAGCAGAACGGCGACGAACGGATCAACGCCAAGCAGGCCGCCGCCGAAGAAGCACGGCAGGAACTCCTGCAGAAGCTCGGCCTGACCAAGGACGGGGAGCCCGCACCCGACCCGGCGAAGCTCGCAGCCGACCTCGCCGCCGAACGCGAAGCCAAGCTCGCGACCGCCCGGGAACTGGCGATCTTCAAGGCGGCCTCCGTCCACGGTGCTGATCCGGCCAAACTCCTGGACTCCAACTCATTCATGACTTCCGTCAAGGGACTGGATCCCACTGACGGGGACGCGGTAGCCGACGCCATCAAAGCAGCGGTCACCGCAAACCAATCACTCAAAGCAGCCCGGGCGGCTGGGGCGAGCGGCGTTGAACTCTCCGGCGGGTCCGGGGAGCAAGGTCAAATCACTGAGCAGCAGCTCAAAACCATGACACCCGAGCAGATCGTCGCAGCCCAGTCCAAGGGCCTGCTGCGGAACCTCCTCGGATAAAGCCACCCACTCCTTTGAAAGGACACTGACGTGTCAATTTTGAATTTCAGGCCAGAGATTTGGTCCGCCAACCTCCTGGTCGCCACCCGCAAGAACCTGATCTTCGGCAACTGCATCAGCCGCGACTACGAGGGTGAGATCTCGGCCGCGGGCGACACAGTCCGCATCACCTCCATCGGCCGCCCGACCATCTCCAACTACGTGCCCAACAGCACGAAGATCACCCCGGAGCAGGTCAACGACTCCCAGCGCACCCTGGTCGTGGACCAGTCCAAGTTCTTCGCCTTCGCGGTGGACGACGTGGACGCCCGCCAGGCCAAGGGCAACGTCATCCCCCAGTCGATGAACGAGGCAGCCTACGGGTTCGCTGACGTCATCGACCAGTACATTGCGAACAGCATGTACACGGGCATCCAGTCCGCGAACCAGGCCGGGGCCATCACTATCGCGGCGAACACCCCGGGCGACTTCTATGACAAGGTCCTGGTCCCGCTGAAGATCAAGCTCGATCTTGCCAACGTCCCCACCGAGGGCCGCTGGATCAACGTCCGCCCAGAAGCTCACGGCGCTCTCCTCCGTGACGCCCGGTTCGTGAAGGTCAACGAGTCCGGCACCTCGGAGGGCCTGCGTAACGGCATGGTTGGCCGCGCCGCCGGGTTCGACATCATGGTCACCAACAACGCCCCGAACACCTCGGGTTCGGAGTACGTGACCATCGCCGGCACCAACGCCGCGTACACCTTCGCTGAGCAGATCAACAAGGTCGAGGCGTACCGCCCGCAGGATTCGTTCTCGGACGCCGTCAAGGGCCTGGTCCTGTACGGCGGCAAGCTCGTGCGTCCCGACTTCCTGGCCAGCGCACTGGTCACCATCTCCTAACCGAAAGGCTGAACCATGGCACGCACCGCTGTACCCCTGACCGACCTGACCACCGCCACCTCCGTGGAGGACCCGGCAGGTACCACCGCCGACCCGACCAACGGCCACACCATCACCGGGGTCCGCCCTGAGGTGCTGGTCCTGCGGGTCCGAAACACGTCCGCTGGCGCGGTCAACGCGATTGTCAAGGCCGGCACCTTCCCGCTCGCTGAATCGTCCGGCCAGGGCGACCTGACCGTGTCGGTCGCCGCGACCTCCGGGTCTGTGTTCATCGGCCCGCTGGAGTCCGCCCGGTTCCTGCAGAACGACGGCTCGATCAGCCTGGACCTGGGCGCCGGTTTCACCGGAAACGTGACCGCATTCAAGGTCAACCGCCGATGAGCACAGTCCACATCCTGGGCGAGGGCGGGGGCGTTTTCGAGCTGTCCCTGCCCTTGCACGAGACGATCGCTGACAAGCTCGCCAAGGGTCACCTGCGGCGCGTCCAGCCGGACGGCACCCCGTACGTGGAGGGTGATCGGCCGGAGGGTGTCCCGAACCTGCCGGAGTCCCGGCCTGCTTTGAACGCTGTGAAAGCGGAATGGGTGGGTTGGGCTGTGGTGCAGGGCTTGAAGCCGGATGAGGCTGAGGGTCTGACGAAGGCTGACCTGGTTGAGCGTTTCGGCGCCGGCCAGGAAACCCCTGAGGGTGACGGATCCGAAGGTGAGGTGCCGGAAGGCTCCACACCTGAGGGTGCACCCGCCGAATAGGCACAACGGTGGGGCGGTACTGGTGTGCCGCCCCACCCCCCAAACCTTTAGGAGTACCGCATGGCTGGTCTGTTCGGCAACATCATCGTCCCCGATGCCCTCGCCACCCCGGATGACCTCGCCGCCTGGACCGGGCAGGCGGCCCCGGCCAACGCGACCCCACTGCTGCGCTCGGCCACCTCCCTGGTGCTGTCGGCGTCCGGGTCCTCCTACTACGCGACCGACCCCACCACGGGCCTCCCAACGGACGCCACGGTGATCAAGGTGTTGAAGGACGCGACCTGCATCCAGGCCGCGGCGTGGGCCGCCATGGGCATCGACCCCCTGTTGGGTGGGGTGCAGACCGCGGCCATCGCCTCGCAAAAGAGCATCGGCACCGCGCACCTGACCTACGCTGACGCCGGCCAAGCCGCACAGGCACGGGCTGACGCGCTGGTCACCCTGGTCCCGGAAGCTGCCCGGAAGCTGGTGGAGAATAACCTGATGGACTCCAACGTCTGGATGTACGGGTGAGCGGCATCGAGGACTTCTACGTCCACACCGTGTCTGTGGAAACCCACACAGGTGCCGGGGCGTTCGGGGACACCTACGACACCCCCGCCACCGTGGACGGGTTCCTGGAGGGCAAGATCCAGCTCGTGCGCGGCACGGACGGGCAGGAAGTCGTCTCCAACTCCACCTTCTACTGTTCGGTGGCTGACGGGGCACGGTTCACGCCCGATTCCAAAGTCACCACCGGGGACCGCACAGCCTACGTGATCTCCCAGAACACCAACGACGCCCCCGGACTCGCCCTCCCCGACCACGCCGCGATCTACCTGAAGTAAGGAGTGCGCCATGGGTGAGACGTTCAGCATCCACCTTGACGAGATCACCGACGCCGTCCGCGAAGCGCTCCCCGGCGCGACGTTCAAAGCCATGGAACACCTCCGGCAAGTCGCCGTGTCCAAGACCCCGATCGAGACGGGCGACCTGCGCGGCTCGGCCTCGGTCGAACCCATCCCGGACGGGGCGAAGGTCTACTACCCTGGCCCGTACGCGAGAGCGCAACACTACCGCCTGGACTATCGCCACGAGGAAGGCCAGGCCCTCTACCTGGAGCAACCGCTGGTGCAAGAAACCCCAAAGATCCTGGAGATCGTTGCCAACGATTTACGCGCCGTCCTAGACTGACCCCACGAAAGGGGACCCGATGCCCGTAACTGTCGGCGCCGCCTCCACCGCCCGTGACCTGCTCACCGGCCTGGCGCAGATGCTCCATGACTCCGGCATCGGCGTCTACCGCCTCACCGGCGGGTACCAGCCGAATGAGACGGCGGTCGTGTTCAAATCCATGCCGTCCGCCCCTGACCGTGCGATCGTCCTGACTGCGGTGCCGATGACGGACCAGGTCATGATCCCCATGGGCATGGTCCTGGTCCAGGCACGCTGCAGGGGCGTCCCCGGTGACCCTTTAGACGTGGACGACTTGGGGGATGCCGTGTTCGACCTCCTCCACGGCCTGACGGACCATACATTCGGCGCCGTGCACGTGATTCAGTGCCTGCGGAACTCCTCCGTCCCCATGGGGCAGGACTCCTCCCGGCGTTGGGAGCGCGTCGATCACTTCTACATAGACTTGGACTATGCGCCCACAACCAACCGCCCAGACGGCGGATGGGACTAGAATGACCCGCATGACACCACAGCCTTCCGCGATCAACATGACCTCCGGCCTCATCCTCGGCGTGATCGGCGGTGTCGTGGCCGTGTTCGGCGGCATCATGCTGTGGGTCGGCCTGGTCCTCGCCCTCATCGGCGCGTACCAGTTCATCGTGGGCGTCTACCGGCTCGCCACCGCCATCGACCTGCTGGCCGCCCGCACGGTCCGGAAACCGGCGCCGGAGCGTACCACCGCCTGACCCAAGCCCATAACTGAATAGCCCAACCCTTCTAGCCCCGTAGGACGCCTGCGGGGCTTTTCCTTTGCCCAAAAGCCCCGTAGGAGGCAACCAACATGTCAGTATCCCTCGCAAGGCGCTTCAAAGTAGATGTTTCGAACGACGGCACCAACTGGGTCCCGTTCAAGGGCATCCAGGACTTCTCCCCGCAGGAGAACGCCACCACCCAGTCCACCGCGACCTACGACAACGCCGGGTTCGATTCCTTTGAGAAGACCCTCACCGGCTGGGGTGTCACGATCAAGGCGAACCGTCCCACCTCGGCTGGCGTGTTCGACCCGGGGCAGGAGCTCGTCCGTGCTGCGCAGTTCAAGTTCGGTGACGCCGCCCGCGTGTACATCCGCTACTACGACCGCAACGGCGCCGACGGGGCCAAGTCCGGCCGGGCACTGATCGAGTGGAACCAGTCCAAGACCGGCGTGGCCGACGTCGAGGAAGTCACCGCCACGTTCAAGGGTGACGGTGTCCTCTCCGACATCGACAACCCGTACAACGCCGCCGCCGTCCCCGTGATCACCACGGCCACCCCGTCCGGTGTGGCTGTGGGCGGTCTGGTCCGGATTCAGGGCGCGAACTTCACCGGCACGGTCGCCACCACCGGGGTCAAGTTCGGCGCCAACAACGCCACGACCTGGGATGTCGTGTCCGACTCCCTCATTGAGGCCGTCATGCCGACCGGCACCGCGGGAGCCGCGAACATCGTGGTCACCAACGCCGCCGGCGCGTCCACCGCGTATGCATACACGAGGGGCGCGTAGTCTAGGCCTCTAAAAGCGGGGGTCTCCGGTAGAATAAGAGGAGACCCCCGCGCTGCGCTAACAGCCGGGGGCATGACCGAATCGGGAAGGATTCGATATGCCTGATATTACCGCACCCTCGGAGGCTTGGAAGCCTGTTACCGCGACCGCTGCAAAACCTGCATGAAGGTGAAGAGCAAGCGGGACTACGCAGCATGGAAATTGCGGCACAACAAACTCTAGAGAATCGAATACACGAAAGCGGCTCGCGCCAACCAGCGGGCCGCTTTTTCGTTCCCTAACCAGACCGGCCCGGCCGGCGTTGTGAGTGCGCTGGCCGGGCCTCTCCACCCCCTCACTCACACCCCACTCACAGCAAGGACACTCACATGGCATTGCGACCGTACGAAGACATCATTGGACCCTTGGTTATCCCGGTCCGCGGCAAGGAATACACCCTGCCGACCGTTTCCCTGCAGGACGGGCTGCGGATGCACGCCGCAGCCCGCGGCGGCGAAGACCTCTCCTTGGAGGACTTGACCGTCATCATCCTCGGTGACACCCGCCAGCAGATGCTGGACGACGGTGTCCCCGTCGCCGTGATCGACCGGGCACTGTGGACCGGCATCGCAGACTTCCAGCAGGGCCGCGAGCACGCGGAGCAGGTGTGGGAGCGTGGGGTCCCAAAAGCGGTGCTGGAGGAAATGGTGAAGGTCCTCGCGCAGGCGCAGACGACCCCCGCGGACGCGGAGAGTACGACCCCGCCACCGGCCTCTGGGACTACTACGAAGACACCGAAGGCACCGGCATCACGTGGGAGGAAATCCTCACCCACTGGAAGCTGATCGTCGCTGACTTCTCCCACTACTACAGCATCCGCCTCCATCGGGAGCAGATCACGTGGGCGGAGTTCAGCGACCACATTGGCGGGCTCCTCTCCCACCCTGACTCCCGTCTCTGGCGGGCCACCCAACCTGAGACAGACCAACCACCGGAAGGGTGACCATGGGGACGACGACGACCGGTTCCATCGACGCGAAACTGACCGTTGATGATTCCGACTTCAAGCGGGGCATGGCCGAAGCCAAGGCAGAAGCCAAGGAAGTAGGCGCCCTCGAACCCAAGGTCAAGGTTGACGCGAATGTCGGCCCGGCCCTGGCGAAGCTGGAGGCGGTCGCCAAAGCGGAGCGGGACCTGGACATCGCGTTCCAGCGCTCCACCATCGCCCAGGAAAAGCTGGACACCGTCACCAAGAAGTACGGGGAAGACTCCCTGCAGGCAGCGTCCGCCCGGCTGGCCCTGACCCGGGCCACCAACGCCGAATCAGACGCCCAAGCCAAGCACGCCAACCTGCTGGCACGGGACACCGAAGAGCAGGACAAGAACACCGAGTCCACCAAGGCCGGGGTCCGGGCCAACCGTGACCGGGTCAGTGGGCTGCAGGTCCTCCTGGCACTGGCCCCGGGCATCCTCGCCGCCGCCGCCCCGATCGCCGGGGCAGCCACGGGCCTCGCTGTCGGGTTCGGCGTCATGGGCGTGGCCGGCGTGCTGGCGTTCAAGGGCATCAAGGACGCCATGGAGGTCGGGGACAGTGTAGGGAACACCTACGCGGTCGGCCTGCAGGGCATCAAGGGCGACCTGAACGCCCTCGCCGGGACCAGCGCCAACGCGATGTTGGCATCCTTCAACGACATGGTGGGGGACATCAACTCCCGGATGCCGTTCCTCACCCAGATGATAGGCCAAGGGTCGGTAGCGCTGGGCCAGATGGGCGGCACCGCTCTCCGTGGCGTGCTGGACGGGCTGCGGACCATGAACCCGCTGCTGCAGATGGGTGAAGCGGAGCTGGGCAAGTTCGTGACCTGGCTGTTCTCCTTCAACGGCACGTCCGGGTTCAACGACTTCATTGTCTACTCCATGGACAACCTGCCCTCGGTGATGCATCTGCTGGAGAACCTGGTCATCACCGCAGGGCATATCCTGTCCGCCTTCGCCCCACTGGGCCCGGTCATGATTACCCTGCTGAACGGGCTCACGGACGGGCTAAACTCCCTTCCCCTGCCGGTCCTCGCCGGGCTCGTGACGACCGCCACCCTGCTCGGCACTGCCCTGCGGCTGGCGTTCGCACCCGGCGTGTCCACCTTGATCATCGCCGTGGCTGAGGCCATCGGGTACACGGGGGTGATGGCGAACCTCGCCGTCCCCGTGGTCGGTATTCTCACCGCCGCGATCGCCGGGATCGGTGTCATGGCGGCCACCTCCGCCCTGGGAACGTCAAAGGGTACTGAGGCGCTCCGCGACTACACCCAGGCGTTGAAGGACGACAACCTTGCCATAGGTGACCACGTCAAGGCCCAGGTCGCAAAGGAACTCGTGGACTCCGGCGCCGCCGAAGCCGCGCAGCGCCTCGGACTGTCCCTGATGACCGTCCAGCAGGCCGCGATCGGCAACAAGGTCGCCATCGAGGCCGTGAAGAACGTCACGGAGGATGCGTCCAAGAAGATCATTGACTGGACCTCGGGTGGGGCGTACGCGTCGGAGCAGAACAAGCGCCTGTCCGCCGACGTGGACCTGATGCGGAACAGTGTGCTGGCCTCATCCGGGGCCGTGCAGGACCAGTTGGATAAGCAGAAACTCCTGAACGAGATGCTGCACCCCACAACGGAAGCCGTGCAGGGGCAGACGTCCGCGCTTGGGATGCAGGCCACCGCGTTCGGGACCACGGTCCAGGCGCTGCAGTCGGCCAAGGACGCCCAGGAAAAGACGGCACAGTCCACCGCCGACGCCACGCTGAAGATGCAGCTGCAGAACGACGCGGCGGGTCTGCTGAAGATGACCCTTGACGGGCTCAACGGCAAAGCCATCTCCGCAGCGCAAGCACAAAACGCCTTCGACTCCTCCCTTGCAAACATGGGCGACCACGTGGACAAGGTCGGGAAGAAGATCACGTTCACCACCACGAACATCGGTGACATGTCTGCGGCCTCTGTCGCTCTCCGCGGGCAGCTCAACAACCAGGTCTCCAGCCTTCAGTCCGTGATCGAGGCGAACGGTGGGCTGAACAACTCCACCGCTGAGGCCAAGCAGCAGATGGCCGCCATGCGGCAACAGATCATCGACAACGCCGTAGCACACGGTGTTGACCGGGCCGCCGTGGAGCAGTACATCAACAAGCTGCTGCAAATCCCGGCAAGCATCCCACCGACTCAGCTGCAAGTTGATACGGCGGCGGCGGAAGCTGCGTTGGCGGCATTGACCCGTCACCGGACGGTGCAAATCACGGCTATCACCACCCAGGTGAACGGTGGTGGCAGCCCTGATGACCCGTCGATGACGGCGCTGAACCCGGCTCAGCATGCTTCTGGCGGTGAGGTGCTGTATCGGGCCGGCGGCGGCGGGGTGCCGTTCCGGCCATCCGGCACGGACACGGTCCCGGCGATGCTCACCCCGGGGGAGGTCGTCATGCAGCGGTCCTCAGTGGCGTCACTCGGGTTGGGGAACCTGCTGCAAGCGAACCGCACCGGTACATGGCCGGAACAGTCCGGGTCGGGGCTCCCCCCAACACTGACCCTCGTGGTTGATGGTCGCGAGTTCACCGCATACGTAGCAGATGTCGCTGACGGCCGTGTGGCCGCCGGCTTGGATGGCGTGGCCCGCCAGATCGGAGGTATGCGCCGATGACCGTTGTCATCTCAACGGACGGGTCCGCGGTACTCGAACTGGAGACCGTGGACGGTGCACCACCCTCGGTCCGGGTCACCGTGTCCGGTGTCGCCGCCACCACCACGTTCACCCTGAACCGCCTGTGCGAGGGCAAGACCATCACCGTCCCCGGGTGGCGGGCCAAACAGTTCATCGACTCCTACTCGGAGTTGGACTGGGCGGCCCCCACCAACCGGCCCGTGACCTACACACTGCTGGTAGGCGGGGTGGTGGTGGCTTCCGCGACCATCACCCTCCCCTCCGCGTACGCGTGGCTGCAGGACCCTTTGCAGCCGGACAGGTGCCTCCGGTTCGGGCTCTCCCGCGACGGGACCACCGCCGTCCTGGACCACAAGGCGCTGAAGCAGTTCACCCACAAGGCGAACGCCGCGGCAGTGCAGATCATGGGCTCCCCGGAACCGGTAGTGTTCGGCGGGCAACGGCAGGCCGCGTCAGGGGTCACCTACCAGTTGCGGACCTTCACCGAAGCGGACGCGGACACCATGACCGCGCTCATCGATGAAACCCCGATCCTGCTGGTCCGGCCCCTCCCGGGCATGGTCGGGGTCCCCGCGGTCGCGTACCTGAACGGGGACGTCAACCAGGCGCCGTTCACCACCCACCTCCCCGGCGAGTACCAGCAGTACTGGACCGTCACCGGGGACCTGGTCGCCGCGGTCCTGCAGGCAGCGATCACCGGGACCGTCACCTACGACCAGGTCCAGCAACTCCTGGCTGGCTACACCTACGACCAGGTCCAGGCCAAGGCGGCGGCGACCACCTATCTCGACTGGCAGAAAAACCCGCTCATCTTCAGCACGCTTTAGGAGGCAACCATGAGGCAGCTATCCTCGAAAATGCTGGACGCGATCGCCGGGTCGGTACCGGACGCCCGGCTGGTGGTGTACCCCTGGTATGACGGGAAGCTCGCCACCCCGGACCCGCTGCCGGTGAGTAACTGGAGTATCCAGTGGTCCGGGTCGGACCAGAACCTCATCCAAGGCAAGGCGTCGTTCACGATCAGTGACCCTACCGGGGAACTCGCCCCGTGGGGGTTCGATGAACCCCTCTCGGTGGCCGGGTCGAAACTGCAGTCGTCGTTCGTGTGCGGGACGGAGTCGGTGGACCTTGGCTGGTATGCGGTGTCTTCGAACGCTCCCACGGAACAGTGGCGCACGGCCGGACCTGTCGCCCAGTGGGTCGCGGCCGGGGCGTCGATCCCGGTCACGGCCGATGACCTGACGCTGCTGATCAGTGACGCCAAGTTCATCGCCCCGGAGTCCCCGCCTTCGGGGGCGACGGTCATCTCCGAGGTCCGGCGACTGCTGCAGGGGATTTGCCCGGTCACGGTCGCGGACGGTGTCGTGGACGGCCCGGTCCCGGGGTCCATCGTGTATAAGGATGACCGGCTGGCCCCGGTGTTCGACCTCGTGAAGTCGCTGGGGTGCCGGTACCGGATGGACGGTGCCGGGCAGTTGGAGATCTACCCGCTAGTGAAGACCGCCCCGGTGTGGACGATCCAGGGCAAGGACGGCGGGGCCATGGTGTCCGTGAACCGGACCCAGAACCGTGCCGATGTCATCAACGGCGTCCTCTCGACCTCCAACGACCCGTCCCTGGAGATCCGCCGGCTCGCGACCCTGACCACCGGGCCGCTGCGCTGGGACGGGCCGCTCGGGCGGAAGGTCAACTACCACACCGCCCTGGCGAACACAGCGGATGGTGTGCAGAAGGACGCGGACGCCATTCTGGAGAATTCCACGGTGACCCGGACGGTACCACTGGCCGTGATCTGCACCCCGCACCCGGGGATCCAGATCGGCGACTGGGTGAGGGTCGCGCAGCCTGTCATCAACGGGGCGGAGTACCCGCTGGACGGGCTCGTGTCCGCGATGGGGTTGAAGGGTTCAGCCGCGGGGGTGGAGGCCATGTCCCTGACTGTTGAGTGCAGCCTCACGGATGTGCAGGCCGTGGGCCAGTATGTGCGGAGGAACCGATGAGCCTCGCAGGAGCGGTCAGTAACCCCTCCGATGGGGTGACCCTGGTCCCGGCGTTCGCTGACACCTATCCTTTGGTGCGGATCGGCGGTAACCAGCAGGTCGCGGCGTGGCCGGACAACGTTTACGCCGCCCCGGGCGAACCGATCATTGTCGCCCAGATCAGCAAGGCCGACGCCCCCACCCAGAACGTGGTCGTCTCCCGGGTCGGGGTCGCAGGGCCGCGGGAGGCCACGGTCACCGCAGCCCCGGGCGGTTCTGACACCATCACGGTCACTGCCGCAGCCACCGACTACCTGGCAACGTTCCTCGCCTCCTACACCCCCACCGTGGGTGACAGGGTGCGGGTGTTGTGGCAGGGCCGTGACGCGACGGTCGTCGGGAAGGTCGGGGTCACCCCGGCCCCGGCACCGGCAGCGACGACCACCCCGCCCCCGCCGGCCCCTGCCGCGTCGGGGACGTTCGACCGGGCCTGCACGGACTCGGCCACGTTCTCGGCCGGGTACGGGTGGAACGGCTACTACGGGCAGAACCTCTACCAAGGCAACGGCAGCCCCTGGGGTGGGCCGTCCGCGAACAGCGGATCCTGGTTCTACTCCGGGGCGTTCGCTGAACTGGCCGGCGCCGCATACAACCGGGTCCGGGTACGCCTCCCGGCCCGCAAGTCCGGCGGTAACTTCAACAGCCCCGCCACGGTCCACGTCTACGTCCACACCTCCCCCACCCGGCCCGGTGGGGACGTCAACCGGATCGCCGGACCATACGACTTCACCCTCCCGGCAGGGTACAGCGGGGGCCTCGTGGACCTTCCCACCAGCACCGCACCACTGCTGGTGAACAACGGCGGCCTGTCAATCAGCGGCGACCCCTACCTGGGACTCAAAGGCAAGGCAGAAGACCCGTCCTCCGGGCAAATCCTCATCGACTGGCAACGCTAGTCCCCTACCCTCGAACGGAGCCGGCATGACTGGCGTGACCACATGGAATAAGAGCACCGCCCCGGCCGGGGCTGATGGCTGGAACCTCACCACCGACGTGCGGAAGGCCATCGAAACGTCGAACTTCCCCGTCCCTGTGTCCACAGTGGCGGAGCGGGACGCCCTGGCTCCGCCGACCGGGAAGTACGCGGGCATGCAGGTGATCCGCACGGACCTGCCCGGCTGCCCGGTGGAGACCTGGGACGGGTCCGCATGGCAGGGCGTGTCATGGGTACCGTACACGCCTACGTGGGGCGGCTGGGCGAACCTCGGGGACGGGTTCGTGTCCACCGGCTCATACTTCCTGATCGGCAAACTCTGCCACGTCCGCATGAAGCTTGTGGCCGGCGGGGCCGGGGCGAACATGGGCACCGACCAACTGGCCGTGACCCTGCCGTTCACGTCCGCCTCGGATCAGGTGACCGTGGGTCAGGGCGAATGGTTGGGGAACGGCCCCCTCGGCGGGATTCAGAACCTGTTCATCTCCAACCCGCCATCGAACAACCAGGCCTCGTTGCTCTCTCCGGGCTCCGGGACCGGCATCGCGGTCAGCCCGGGCAGCGCAGGGTACGGGTGGGCGGAGTCCAAAACCGAAGTCCACACGACCCTCACGTACAGGATCGACTGATGGATCCGACACTGCAGCTCGTCGTCAACATCGGTGCAGCCTGCACCGCCCTCGCCGCGATCATCGGCCTGCCCGTCGCCCTCGTGAAGGGGTGGCCGCTGCTGAAAAAAGCCGTAGCCATCGGGCAGGCACTGGAGAAACTCCCGGAGATGGCCCTGGAACTCTCTGCCCTGACCATAGGGCAGCGGACCCAAGCCGAAACCCTCGCGCACCAGAACACACAGTTCACGCACCAGAACGAGCAACTCGCCGTGATCAAGCACGAGGTGGAGTTCAACAATGGGTCCTCCGTGAAGGACGCGGTAGTGCGGACGGAGAAAGCTACAAAGGCGCTCACGGAGAAGCTTGACGCGCACCTGAACGCGCCACAGACCACCATTAACGTGCTCCCCGGACTGACTGAACCCGGCGGGGTGGCCTGATGGGTTACTACAAACCGTTCGGGCCTGAGATCCCGCGGGGCCAGCGGTTCGGTGCTAACCCCGGCTGGGGTCCAAACCCGGCCGGGGGCCACAACGGTGACGACTACCTCTCCCCGACCGGCACCCCGGTGTACGCGGCCGGGGACGGTGTCGTGGTCTACGCCGGCCGGTTCGATTCGACATACGCCGATAACTGGGGATGGAACCTCAACTTCGGCGGTCTGATGATCATCCTGAACCTGGACGGCGCGGACGCCCCATACGTGGAGTACGGGCACAACTCTGAACTGCTTGTCAGGACTGGCGACCGGGTTACTGGTGGCCAGGTCATAGCCCTTTCCGGGGCCGACGACGGTGGCACCCATGTCATCACCGGGCCGCACCTCCACGTGGGATGCCTGCCCCCAAACTTTGATCTCGGAACCAGCACCTACGGGCGGGTCAACCCCGACATCTACCTCACCAAATACTGGGCCGGCGGGGTCAACTACGCAAGCACCGAAAGCACCACCAGCATAGAAGGGTTCCTCATGGCACTCACAGACGAAGAACAGCGACGTATTCTCGCCTGGGCTGACCGGGGACTGTTCGTCCTTGACCGGCCCCGCGCCAAGGTACTGACCAACGAGGACCTCCCGGCGATCGCTGACGCGGTCCTCTACCGGGACGTGGAGTGGTTCGGATTTGACGGCAAAAGGCAGCCTGAAGGCCAGCGCCACACCACCACCCCCGCTCTGGCGCTTGGCTGGTCGGACGCCATCGCCACCTCCCAGGCGCGGCTGACCAACTCCATCAAGGAGTCCCTCACCGGAGGCGTCCCCGTGGACGTGAAGGCCCTCGCGGCTCAGCTCGCACCACTGCTGTCCACGCAGCAGGCCCACCAGTTCATCGTGGCGCTCGGCGCCGCCCTCCCCAAGGAGTAACCCAGTGAAGACACCCATCTCCCCCAAGGTCACGGCCGCCGGCCTGGCCGGTGTCATCTCCGCACTGCTGCTGTCCGTGATCACCCTGATCACCCCTGACCTGTTCGACGGGCTGGGGAAGTGGTCAGGGCTCGCGTACGGGCTCACGATCGCCGTGGTGACAGCGGTGGCCGGGTACCTGAAGAACGACCCGCTACGGGTCACCCAGCCGGTCCCCAGTGAGCCTCCCGCCCCGGAGCCTGCCGCTGTTGTCGTGAACGCGCCCGCCACTGCCGCTGATCCTGCCCCTGCCGTGTCGTTCGCCCCCACCCAGGCCCGCATTGACGCCGCCGCCGTCCAGTTGCCCGACGTGCTGCAGCCCACCACCCCCAACTAACCTCAGGAGCCCACCGTGGTCGCTTACACGTACTCGAAACTTCCCACCGTGAACTTCAACACCACTCCCCCGTCCATTGCACGGTCCGCGACGGGAAGCGTGTACGCGATCACGGACACGGGATACACGACCCCGCTGGACATCACCCTTGTTATTGGCGGTTCGGTGGTCACCACGATCTCCAGCGATTCCCTAGGGTTCTTGCCGGACTTCACAATCCTTGACCGGACATCCTGTGTATGGAAACAGAACGGGGCCTCGTTCGCCACGGTCCTTACAACAACGGATCCTGTCCCGGGCCCGCCCGGCGCCCAAGGTCCTGCCGGTCCTGCTGCCCCATCCGGGCAGGCTGCTGCGCTCGCATTCATTCTTGGAGGTAACTAATGACTGGCACGAACATCATCCAGGCAGCATCCGTCTCACCGCAGGTGCTGGTCTCTCAGCAGTTGCCAGCGAGTGAGGATGCCATCTACACGACCCCTACCGGTTCCTCAGCGAAGGTGGCGAGCGGAACGCTGTGCAACGTGACGGGTACGATGCCCGCCCCGACAGGGCTGACCGCAGGTACGGTGGCCGCGCAGGCGAACATCACCGCCCCAGCCCTCGCAGGCCCAACCACCGCCACCACGGGCGGCACCCTCGCCGCGGCAACGTATTACTACGTTGCGACCACCACAACAGCATTCGGTGAGACCGCTAAATCGGCTGAGGTTTCCCAGGCCACGACCGGCACAACCTCGACCATTACCCTGTCATGGTCTGCCGTGACAGGGTCCACAGGAACAAAGATCTACCGTGGCACGGCCGCTGCTGGGGAGGACGTCCTTGTCGCCACGCTCGCCGGGACCGACACGTCATGGACTGACACCGGTGATGCAGGTACCACTGCTACCCCACCGGCCGCTGTGACGTCCGGGACGTTCTACTGGAAGGTGTCAGCAAAGAACGCCGCCGGGGAAACGCTCGCGTCGAACGAGGTGTCCGCGACTGTCGCCGCGAACCAGTCCGCCCCCTTGTCATGGTCCGCTGTGACCGGCGCGACCGGGTACAACGTGTACCGGGGCACCGCAGCCGGGGCTGAGAACGTCCTTGTCGCATCCGTCACGGGTGCCACGTATTCGGACCTCGGCAATACCGGCACGGCACAGTCACCGGTTACTACACAGACCACGGCCGTCTCATGCCGTGTGTACCTGTCAGTGCTGAAGGCCGGTGCCATAGCCGGGGACAACACGCACCGCGTTATCTCCTCCTACAGCCTCGCCGCTGGTGACACGCTATCACTGCAAAACTACCTGTCCGGGGCGATGCTCGGCCCAGGCGATTACATCGCAGCGTACGCACAGTACGCCGGCGCCGTGACGATGATATTGACGGGGACGGTCCACGCATGAGCCTGAAAGACGAAACCACCCTCACAAGGTCACTAAATGCCACTTATGCGCAGGCCTTCTCCAACACTCAGACCATCGCTTACAACGCCGATGGCAGCGTGCAGAGTGTGACCGAGAACGGGATCACGACCACGTACACCTACAACACTGACGGCACGGTGGCCACCGATACCCGCACGATCAACGGCGTCACGACCACCCGGAACTACGGGTACACCAACGGCAACCTCACCTCGATCACGAAGGCGACATGATGGACCCCGTAACCCTCGGAATGGCAAAAGCCAGCGCCAAGAAAAGCATCCAAGACATCACCGCTTCCCCGTTCGCTGCCCTCCGGTTCAAGCTCGACCAAGGGTTAGAGAACGCAAGCTTCGCCGTCGTTGGCGACTCAACCGGCGCGGGCCGCGGTGACACCGGCAACCCGACCCGGTGGGTGTTTCAGTTCGCGCAGAAGATTGCAGCCGCCTACCCGGCCTACACGGTGAACTTCCGCGCCTGGAACACCACGAACACCAACTACGATGCGACCTACGTCATCCAGACCGGCACCGGAACGGGCAACGCTGGCGGGCCTTTCGTGCTGGACATTTGGAACGGCTCAGCATCCGGTAAGACTCCGCTCTACTCGCAGCAGAACACGCTATCCATCCTGCCGACCACGGCAAACCCTGACGTGATCGTGTTCAACCACGGCCACAACATCACCCAGGCCGCCGACGACACCACCGTAGCCACATACTACGCAATGGTCCGTGACTTCCTGCGGTTCTCGACCTTCCGGCCTAACGTGGTCATCATGGGGCAGAACCCGCGTGTGGCCCCCGCCGCGAACATCTCTATCCACATGCAGCGGATGACTAGGTTGCAGGAACTCGCCGCCGCTGAAGGCTGGACGTTCCTGAACGTCACACAGGCGTTCCTGGACACACCGAATTACGCTTCCTTGATTGAGCCGTCTGATGGCATCCACCCCACCGACACGGGCGGCTCGCCGCTCTGGGCGTCCTATGTGTGGGACGCTTTCCGGCGCGGTTCCCGCTACGCCGCCCCAAAAGGCCAGAACGCCGACGACCGGATCTGGCTCAACCCCAACGACTTCGTCCCGGCACTCGTCGTTGGCGGCTCCCCCTCCATCGGTTCGGCGGGTGACTTCCTCCCGTCCATCCAGTACAGCAAGCAAGCCTCAGCTATTGGGGCGTCCACGACCGTCCACCTTCCAAACGGGTGGCGGCAAGTCAACGTGTGGGTGTACTGGACCACGGCGGACGGTGCAGCCGGTAACGTTGTGTGGCGGGTAGATACCACTTACCTGTCCCGTATCGGGCTGGACATGGTTTCGGCTAATAGCGCGTCCCCGCTGACCATGGCAGCCGGTGGCGGAACCGCGACCGTGGCAACCCCTGGCGCTGCCCTCGCGCAGGCACACGCCCTGCTCTCTACTGGCGGCGCGTTCACCGGGTCACGAAACCTCGTTGTCAGGATCGTCCGGGACTCAGGGAACGCAGCCGACACCTACGCCGGCACAGCTCACCTGTACGGTGTCGTCATAGAGCGTGCGGCTTAGCGGCCCAGCAACCAGGTCCCGATGCCGTGGACGGGCTGGCGGAGGCGGAACCTCACAAGTTCACGCCTCCGCCACCTACCGAAGTCAGGACGGGCGGACGCATGGGCGAAGGTGTCAACGGGCGGTAGGCCCAGCGCGGATAGCGCTGCCTGCCCCATGGCAAGGTGCCCTGTACTGGTTGGGTGTACCCCGTCAATCCACATTCTGTCCCCGGTCAGGGCTGGCGGCTTGATGAGGGTAGCCCCGGACTCTGCCGCAACACGGGCGGCAATCGCCTGAGCGGCGCGGACGCGGCGGAGAAGGAACGGACCATACGGAAAGACCGCCCCTGCCCTGCCCAGCGTGTCTGGGTACTGCATCACGGATACCCTGTCAGCCCGGTCAGACATCCGCTTCACGATGTCCCGCAGGTCCGCCTCAAGATCGTCACGCCGCCACCAACGCCACGAGATGATGTTGTTCACGCCCACGTACACCAGCCCCAGACGGTAACGCTCGGCAGTATCGGGTAGCAGATTGCGCACCGTGGCAGACGCTGCGCCGGGCCGTGCGTGGACCGTCAGCGGTTCACCGGCAGCAGCGGCCACCCACTCCACCCATGACCGCGCAGGCACCCCATCAACAACAAGATCAGCACTGCAAGCATTTGTGATGCTGTCACCAGCCGCGACGATTCCCCCAGAACTCATGAGCCAATGATAAGGGGCCAATAAGACCGGTTAAGTGCCCTAACTGAAATGCGTCGTTCGCCCCCATCCTCCAAGCGAGGGTGGGGGCTTTCGTCGTTCTACCCTGTAGGGGTGGATCTGATGGAAGAGATGCGGCGGACGGGGGCTGTGCGGGCGGCCCAACTATTGGACCCGCGCCCGCTGGTCCACGTGCGGGCCGTCTATGGGCGCGCCATCGCTGTCACGCCCACGCATGTCCTTCACGAGTGGGTCCGCTTTGGTGAGTATCACTGCCGCTGGGATGCGAAATGGCAGGTTAAGCAGGTGAGCCTGGAGGAGTGGTTCGGGGACTCTCTGGACTGAGCCCAGGGAGGTTTCAGGGAGGATGGGCTTCTGTACGCGGAAGAACCCAACTGTAAGTTCCACAGTATTCCTTGGCAAGAGTTCCCCAGCGCGGACGGCCAATAGGCCCAGCGGGAGCAAGCAAAAACCCCGCCATTCCGGGGCTAAACCAGGAATGACGGGGTTTGGGAACTTTGTGGGTCCTACCGGGATCGAACCGATGACATCCACGGTGTAAACGTGGCGCTCTACCAGCTGAGCTAAAGACCCAAATCGCGTTGATCCCGGCCGTTCCGCCGCAACCAACGAACATAGACTCTACCGGACTGGAGGCAGGAAACGCGAATCGGCAGGAAACGCTTCCTAAAGGGAGGGAAGTTCAGCCGCAAGGTATTGCAGCGCCTGGCTGACCCCTGCCTCGAGCTTGATGGTTGCCTTGTCGTCGCCCCGGGTGGCACCACGGTTGATGATGACCACGGGCTTGCCCTCCTTGGTGGCGTGCCTGACGAACCGCAGGCCGCTCATGACCGTCAGGGACGAACCGGCAACCAGCAGGGCAGCTGCCTGGTCCACCATGGCGTATGAGCGTTCAACCCGGTCTTTAGGGACATTTTCCCCAAAGTAGACGAAGTCCGGCTTCAGGGTTCCGCCGCAGGCAGGACAAACAGCCACCACAAAGCTGTCAATGAGGGCCTGGTCTTCAACGGTGGCGTCAGCGTCCGGCGCCACTTCCACCAGGCCGGTGGCTGCGGCCCGTTCCAGGAAATCCGGGTTCAGTTCCTCGAAAACACCGGCAAGGAGCCGTCGCGAGTAGGTACGTCCGCAGTCAAGGCAGATGACCTGGTCATACCTGCCATGGAGGTCGACGACGTTTGAGCTGCCCGCGTCCTGGTGCAGCCGGTCAACGTTCTGCGTGATAAGCCCGGTGAGGTAGCCGCGCCGTTCCAGTTCGGCGGCGGAGTAGTGGCCCTGGTTGGGGTCGGCGTGCCGCATGTGCGACCATCCGATGTGGTTCCTGGCCCAGTAACGCTGCCGGTTTGCTGCGTGGCGGACGAACTCCTGGTACGTCATGGGCGACCGGGGCGGCGAGTCCGGACCGCGGTAGTCCGGAATGCCGGAGTCGGTACTGAGCCCGGCGCCCGTCAGCAGGGCGAACGGGGCGCCGGCGAGCAGGTCCCGGATCTGGACCAGAACCGCCAGTTCCTCCCCGGATGGCGGCACAGGGAGGACCGGCGGCCTGCTGGCAAAGCCGGTAAGGCCCGTCCCCCGCCGCTGCCCGGGCATGACGTCTCAGGCCTGCTTCAGGTCCGCCAAGGCGGTGCGGTACTCGTTGAAGTCGCGCGCCTGGCCCCGTGGATTCACCACGCTGTAGCGGACCTTGCCTTGGGAATCGATGATGAAGGTGGCCCGTTTGGCCATGCCGCTGCCGGCGTCGAACACTCCGTAGGCTGTGGCCACCGCTCCGTGCGGCCAAAAGTCGGCGAGGAGGTCGAAGTTGTAGCCTTCCTGGGCCGCGTACGCGCGGAGGCTGTACTTGCTGTCCACGGACACGCCCAGGACCACCGCGTTCGAGTTTTCGAACATGCCCAGGTTGTCCCGTATTTCGCACAGTTCTCCGGTGCAGATGCCGGAGAACGCAAAGGGATAGAAAACCAACGCCACGTTTTGCCCGCGGAAGGATGACAGCCGCACCGGCTCGCCATACTGGTTGGCGAGCTCGAAGTCAGGTGCTGTTGCTCCCAGCGCAGGGACAGCTGGAGAAGCGGCCTCAACCGCTGCCGTCACTTGTTCTTCCTGCTGACCAGGCGGGTGGCGCTCCAGTCCTTCGAAACTCCGGCGGAGGTGGTGACATGCAGGCCGGCGGTTGGTGCGGCCTCCTGGATGTCTGCGGGTGAGACGTAGCCGTCCCTGCCGGATTTGGGGGTGAGGACCCAGACGACGCCGCTTTCGCTCAGGGTGGTGAGGGAGTCCACCAGGCTGTCCACCAGGTCTCCGTCGCCGTCGCGCCACCACAGGATGACGGCGTCCGCCACTTCATGGTCGTCCTCGTCCAGCATCTCGGAACCGGTGAAGTCCTCAATATCGTCACGCAAGTCGAAATCGACATCGTCGTCGTAACCGAACTCCTGAATCAGATCCCCGTTTTTGAAACCCAATTTTTCCGCCACATTTACCGAAGTGGCGGCGTCGGCCTCGCTCACGTGTTCCTCCAATACCTCATATATGCGGTGTGCATAGTGATTTCCATTACTCCCAAGCCAACACCCTTTGTGCCTGCGCTTCAAGCTGCCGCCCCCGGGATTGCGCATATTCTGCGTCACATCCCGCGACAACAGCCCCGTCGCAGGGGCTTTTGGTCACACAACCAGTATGACGAACGAAATACAACTGGAGCGCCGGGGCCGCAGCTACGCATCGGGTTCGCGTCAGGGCTAGAGTGGCTGGTGACAACTATGCCTGCGGGACGACAACCGTGTGACTCCGTGCAGACATAGGAGCGCTAGGAAGCTGCCCGGCACACATGACCGGGCTGTTGTAACCGATACGTCGCACACGGCGTATATACGCCGGGCAGTCACCCTGCCTGGCCTGAGTGCGCCGATTCATGCGCGCAAAGAGAGGTTGGACGTGGCTGCAGGAGAAGAGACCTCCCATATCCTCAGCGGGTTGACTAACCAGCTGCCTGATCGTGATCCGGAAGAGACTGCCGAGTGGGTTGAGTCCCTGGATGCGTTGATCAGGGAACAGGGTACCGAGCGTGCCCAATACATCATGCGGAGCCTGCTGCAGCGCGCGGGCGCGCAGAGCGTGGGTGTGCCGATGGTGACCACCACCGATTACGTGAACACGATCCCGGTGGACCAGGAAGCAGAGTTCCCGGGCAACGAGGAGTACGAACGCCGCTACCGGGCCTACATGCGGTGGAACGCCGCGGTCATGGTGCACCGGGCGCAGCGGCCCGATATCGGCGTCGGCGGGCACATCTCCACCTACGCCGGCGCGGCGACCCTGTACGAGGTCGGGTTCAACCACTTCTTCCGCGGCAAGGATCACCCCGGCGGCGGGGACCAGGTCTTCTTCCAGGGCCACGCCTCCCCCGGCATGTACGCCCGGGCATTCATGGAAGGCCGGCTCTCCGAGGAAGACATGGACGGGTTCCGGCAGGAAAAGTCCCGCGCCGGCCACGCCCTGTCCTCCTACCCGCACCCGCGCCTGATGCCGCACTTCTGGGAATTCCCCACCGTGTCCATGGGCATCGGGCCGATGAACGCGATCTACCAGGCCCAGAACAACCGCTACCTGCACAACCGCGGCCTGAAAGACACCTCCGACCAGCAGGTCTGGGCGTTCCTGGGCGACGGTGAAATGGACGAGCCCGAGTCCCGCGGCCTGCTCCAGCTCGCCGCGAACGAGAACCTGGACAACCTGAACTTCGTGATCAACTGCAACCTCCAGCGCCTGGACGGGCCGGTCCGGGGCAACGGCAAGATCATGCAGGAACTCGAAGCGTTCTTCCGCGGCGCGGGCTGGAACGTGATCAAGGTCGTCTGGGGCCGGGAATGGGATGACCTGCTCACCCGCGACACCGACGGGTCCCTGGTGAAGATCATGAACGAAACCGTCGACGGGGACTACCAGACCTACAAGGCCGAATCCGGCGGGTTCGTCCGCGAACACTTCTTCGGCAAAACCCCGCAGACCAAAGACCTCGTCGCGGACCTGACCGATGACCAGATCTGGAACCTCAAACGCGGCGGCCACGACTACCGCAAGGTCTACGCCGCCTACAAGGCCGCCACCGAATTCAAGGGCAAACCCACCGTCATCCTCGCCCACACCGTCAAGGGCTACGGCCTCGGCCCCCACTTCGAAGGCCGCAACGCCACCCACCAGATGAAAAAACTCACTCTGGATGACCTGAAGAAATTCCGCGATCACCTCCGGATCCCCATTACGGACGAGCAGCTGGAGAACGACTCGTACCGGCCGCCGTACTACCACCCCGGTAACGACGCCCCGGAAATCAAGTACATGATGGAGCGCCGTGCTGCGCTGGGCGGATCAGTCCCGGAGCGCCGCAACACCCACGCCGAGATCGTGCTGCCCGAGGCGAAGTCCTACGAGGTGGCCAAACGCGGTTCGGGCAAGCAAATGGCCGCCACCACCATGGCGTTCGTCCGCCTGCTCAAGGACCTGATGCGGGACAAGAACTTCGGCAAGCACATCGCCCCGATCATCCCCGACGAAGCCCGCACCTTCGGCATGGACGCGTTCTTCCCCACGGCGAAGATCTACAACCCCAAGGGCCAGAATTACTTGTCGGTGGACCGTGATCTGGTCCTGGCGTACAAGGAGTCCCCCGCGGGCCAGCTGATCCACCCCGGCATCAACGAAGCCGGCGCCGTGGCAGCGTTCACCGCCGCCGGAACCTCCTACGCCACCCACGGCATCCCCCTGGTCCCGGTCTACGTGTTCTACTCCATGTTCGGCTTCCAACGCACCGGCGACGCCTTCTGGGCAGCAGCGGACCAAATGACCCGCGGCTTCATCATCGGCGCCACCGCGGGACGGACCACCCTCACCGGCGAAGGCCTCCAGCACGCCGACGGCCACTCCCCCCTGCTCGCCTCCACCAACCCCGCCGTACTCACCTACGACCCCGCCTACGGCTACGAAATCGGACACATCGTCCGCTCCGGCCTGGAACGGATGTACGGGGCAGAGTCCGAAGGACACAACGGCGACAAGAACGTCATGTACTACCTCACCGTGTACAACGAACCCATCATCCAGCCCGCAGAACCGGAGAACCTCGACGTCGAAGGCGTCATCAAGGGCATCTACCTGCTCGCCCCGGCAAAGATCGACGGTCCCCGCACCCAGATCCTCGCCTCCGGCGTCTCCGTACCCTGGGCCCTCGAAGCCCAGCGCGTACTGGCCGATGACTGGAACGTCTCCGCCGACGTCTGGTCCGTGACCTCCTGGAACGAACTGCGCCGCGACGGTCTCGCCGCCGAAGAAGAAGCCTTCCTCAACCCCGGCCAGCCCGCCCGCGTCCCCTTCGTCGCCCAGCAACTCGAAGGAGCCACCGGCCCCATCGTCGCCGTCTCCGACTACATGAAAGCAGTCCCGGACCAGATCCGGCAGTTCGTCCCCAACGAATTCGCCACCCTCGGCGCCGACGGCTTCGGCTTCTCCGACACCCGCGCAGCAGCCCGCCGCTACTTCAAGAACGACACCCACTCCATCGTGGTCCGTGCCCTTGAAATGCTGGCGCGCCGCGGCGAGGTGGATGTCGACGCCCCGGTGAAGGCGATCGAGAAGTACAAGCTGCTCAACGTCAATGCCGGCACCACCGGCAACGCCGGAGGCGAAGCCTAGCCTTCGGGCTGGACAGCGGAACCAGCAGCGAACGACGGCGGCCCTCACCCCACAAGGTGAGGGCCGCCGTCGTTCGTTTCAAAAGCAGCCGGAGCGCTGTGACGCAGCGCAAAGCGGATTGTAGCCTTCGCACAAATGGAGCTTGCGGGGCGGTGGCCGTATGCTCAAAGAATGCCAGCACCAGCAAGCCCGTCTTCGAAGCGGAAACCGCCCGCGCCGAAGGTCACCCCGGAGAAGTCCGAGACCCTCAAGCAGCTCCGTGCCAATGTGGGACAGCTCTCCACCGCCACCATGCGCAAGCTGGAGCAGTCGCTGCCGTGGTACAGCCGGCTCAGCGCTGACGAGCGGTCGGCCCTGGGCATGGTGGCGCAGAACGGAATCGCGGCCTTTGTCACCTGGTATGAGCGGCCCAGCTCGCCGTCGTGGATTCTCACCGACGTCTTCGGGACCGCCCCCACTGAGCTGACCCGTTCCATCAGCCTCCAGAAAGCACTGCAGCTGATCAGGATCGTGGTGGAGGTGGTGGAGGACCAGGTGCCGGTCATCGCACCGGAGGCAGACCAGCCGTCCCTTCGCGAGGCGGTGCTGCGCTACTCGCGGGAAGTCGCCTTTGCAGCCGCAGATGTTTACGCCAGGGCTGCCGAGTCCCGTGGATCCTGGGACACGCGCCTGGAAGCCTTGATCGTGGATGCGATCCTGCGCGGCGAAAACACCGACGCACTGCGCTCACGCATTGCAGCGCTTGGCTGGAAGGCGCAGGAACGGTTCACGGTCATGGTGGGCAATTCGCCGTCCGAACCCAGCGCCAGCTACGTCAGCGAGCTGCGCCGAATGGCTGGGCGGTACGCCGAGGATGCGCTGGTGGGGATCCAGGGCGACCGGCTGATCCTCATCCTTGGCGGGGTCCAGGACCGCGAAACCGCGTACGTGAAGCTGAGCGACATGTTCGCTCCCGGGCCCGTGGTCTATGGCCCGGAGGCCAGCTCGTTGCTGGAGGCCAGCAGCTCCGCCCAATCGGCGTTTGCCGGGCTGACCGCTGCCCGGGCCTGGCCGTCCGCACCCCGTCCGGTGGCCGCCGATGACCTGCTGCCGGAGCGGGTTATTTCGGGCGACGACGCTGCCCGCCGTTCCCTGGTGAAGAACATCTACCGGCCGCTCCTGGCGGCCTCCAACGGCCTGGTGGAAACGCTGGGAACGTACTTGGAACTGGGCCACTCGCTGGAGGCCACGGCGCGCGAACTCTTCGTCCATGCAAACACCGTCCGGTACCGACTGAAGCGGGTCTGCGACGTCACCGGCTGGGACCCGCTGCTCCCGCGGGAGGCGTTCGTGCTGCAGGCCGCACTGGTCGTGGGCCGTCTTTCAGCCCCGCCGAAGGCCGCCACGGAGCGGCAGGCTTCCCGGAACCAGGCCTGAGGCATTGTAGACTTCCTACAACCTGACCCCGTGAGCTTGGTGCGGAGAAACACCGCTGGATCACACAGTAATTTGGAAAGCTGGTTACGTGCTTGCAATAGTCTGCCCTGGACAGGGCTCACAGACCCCGGGTTTTCTGGCCCCTTGGCTGGAACTACCCTCGGTGGCAGGCCAACTGGCCTCCCTGAGTGACATCGCAGGGATCGACCTGATCGCCCACGGGACCACCTCCGACGAGGAAACCATCAAGGACACTGCCGTGGCGCAGCCCCTGATCGTTGCCGCGGGGCTGGTCACCGCCGCCTCCCTCTTCGATGTTGAACTCAACTCCCTTCCGGTCATCCTGGCCGGCCACTCGGTGGGTGAGATCACCGCTGCCGCCCTCGCCGGAGTGCTGACGGAGCAGGAAGCCATGACGTTTGTCCGGGAGCGCGCCAACAGCATGGCCGCCGCGGCAGCCGTCACACCCACCGGCATGAGCGCTGTCGTGGGCGGTGACCCCGCAGGGGTGCTTGCGGCGATCGAGGCATCCGGTGCCACACCGGCAAACGTCAACGGTGCCGGCCAAACAGTTGCCGCAGGTACCTTTGAACAGCTCAAAGCGCTTGCTGACAACCCGCCCGCCAAGGCGCGCGTCATTCCGCTCAAGGTTGCCGGCGCATTCCACACCAGCCATATGGCCCCTGCAGTAGCCGCCCTGGAGGCGCTGGCGCCGCAGCTGAACCCGGTGGCCCCGAAGGTGCCCCTCCTGTCGAATTACGACGGCGGGGAAGTCACCGACGGAGGCGCCGCCGTCGAAAGGCTGATCGCCCAGGTGTCCCGCCCGGTGCGCTGGGACCTGTGCATGGAGACCATGGTGAAGCGCGGCGTCACCGGCCTGATCGAGCTGGCTCCTGCGGGCACCTTGGCCGGACTCGCCAAGCGCGGGATGCCCGGCGTCAAGACCGTTGCAGTCAAGACCCCCGACGACCTTTCCGCCGCGCTGGCGCTCTTCGCAGAACTGGAGGGCAACGCATGAGCGTTCCCACACTGAAGCAGGCTCCCATCCAGGAGCACACCCGGATCGTGGGCCTGGGGGCTTACCGGCCGGATGTCATCGTCACCAACGAGGACGTATGCCAGTGGATCGATTCCTCTGATGAGTGGATCCGCCAGCGCACGGGCATCATCACCCGCCACCGCGCTGCTGCCGACGTTAGCGTGATCGACATGGCTGAGGGAGCGGCCCGCGAAGCCATGGAGAAGGCCGGCATTGATGGCTCGGACCTGGGTGCCGTGATTGTCTCCACCGTGACCCACCCCTACGCCACGCCCTCCGCCGCAGCCAGCCTGGCCGACAGGATCGGGGCCACTCCGGCTCCTGCCTTTGACATCTCCGCGGCCTGTGCCGGTTACTGCTACGGCATTGCCCAGGCGGACGCCCTGGTCCGCTCCGGCGCCGCCAAGTATGTCCTGGTGGTCGGCGCAGAGAAGCTGTCGGACGTCATCGACAACCGCGAACGCACCATTTCCTTCCTCCTTGGGGACGGTGCCGGCGCCGTCGTCGTCGGCCCCTCCGACACCCCGGGCATCGCCCCCTCGGTGTGGGGTTCTGACGGCAGCAAGTGGAATGCCATTGGCATGACCCGCTCCCTGCTGGATGTCCGCGACCTGGGACTCGCCGCCCGCCAGTCCGACTCCACGGGCGACCTCGCGCTTCTGGAAGAGGCGCAGGAGCTGTACCCCACCCTCCGGCAGGACGGCCAGACCGTATTCCGCTGGGCAGTGTGGGAGATGGCCAAGGTGGCCCAGCAGGCACTCGACGCCGCCGGCATCGAGGCCGAAGACCTGGTGGCCTTCATCCCTCACCAGGCCAACATGCGCATCATCGACGAGATGGTGAAGAAGCTGAAGCTGCCCGAGACGGTTACAGTGGCACGGGACATTGCCGAGGCCGGCAACACATCCGCTGCCTCCATCCCGCTGGCAACGCACCGGCTCCTTCAGGAGAACCCCGGACTGAGCGGCGGGCTGGCCCTGCAGATCGGTTTCGGTGCCGGCCTGGTGTTCGGCGCACAGGTAGTTGTCCTTCCCTAGATACGCCCAAGGGCCGCAACCGCGGCCTGGACCGTTTCCGGCAGCCTCTGCCGGCAATACAAGAAAAGGAGCCACACATGGCTAGCAACGAAGAGATCCTGGCCGGCCTGGCTGAAATCGTCAACGAGGAAACCGGCCTGGCCCCGGAGGCCGTCGAGCTGGACAAGTCCTTCACCGAGGACCTGGACATCGACTCCATCTCCATGATGACCATCGTGGTCAACGCCGAGGAAAAGTTCGGCGTCCGCATTCCGGACGAAGAGGTCAAGAACCTCAAGACTGTTGGCGACGCTGTCAGCTTCATTGCCGGAGCACAGGCCTAGTCACAGGCTTTTCGCCGTCTTACGGCTTGGCAGGGCTGCCGGTCCGGATTGACCGGACCGGCAGCCCGCCGCATTTATCCGGCGCAGTACCCCGACCGGGACTGGCCGATCATCAACATGTGCGGGACCCTGCGGCGGACGCAGCCGGATTCCCCACCGACGAAAGAGTGATCCCATGACACGCAAAGTAGTCATTACCGGTCTGGGTGCCACCACGCCCATCGGCGGCGATGTTCCCACCATGTGGAACAACGCCCTAAAAGGGGTCTCCGGTGCCCGCACCCTCGAGGACGACTGGGTAGCCAAGTACGAGCTCCCTGTCCACTTCGCCGCCCGGTGCAGCACGCCGGCCCTCGACGTGTTGAGCCGCGTTGAAGCCAAGCGGATGGACCCCTCCACGCAGTTCGGCGTCATCGCCGCCCGCGAAGCCTGGGCTGATTCCGGCATCACGGAATTCGACCAGGACCGGCTTGCCGTGGCCTTTGCCACCGGCATCGGCGGCGTCTGGACCTTGTTGGACGCCTGGGACACGCTCAAGGAAAAAGGCCCGCGCCGCGTCCTGCCCATGACCGTCCCCATGCTGATGCCCAACGGCGTTGCCGCGGCCGTCAGCCTGGATCTTGGCGCCCGAGCCGGCGCCCACACACCCGTATCTGCCTGCGCCTCGGGCACCGAGGCCATGCACCTCGGCCTGGAACTCATCCGCTCCGGCAAGGCAGACGTGGTGATGTGCGGTGGCGCGGAAGCCGCCATCCACCCCATGCCGCTGGCAGCGTTCGCATCCATGCAGGCCCTGTCCCGCCGGAACGACGAGCCCGAGCGCGCCTCCCGTCCGTACGACACTGCCCGTGACGGCTTCGTCATGGGTGAAGGCGCCGGCGCCCTGGTCCTCGAAGCAGAGGAACACGCGCTTGCCCGTGGAGCCCGCATCTATGCCGAGCTCGCCGGTACCTCGGTTACGGCGGACGCCTACCACATCACGGCCCCGGACCCCGAAGGGCTGGGCGCCACCCGCGCGCTGAAGGCTGCCATGTTCGATGGCCGGATCCACGCTGAAGACGTGGTTCACGTGAACGCGCACGCCACCTCCACCCCCGTTGGCGACAAGCCCGAGTACACGGCGCTGCGTGCCGCCCTGGGCGCCCACGTGGAGAACGTGGCCGTCTCCGCCACCAAGTCGCAGATGGGCCACCTCCTGGGCGCCTCCGGTGCCGTGGAGGCTGTCCTCACCGTCCTGGCCGTCCATGAGCGCAAGGCCCCGGTCACCATCAACCTTGAAAACCAGGACCCTGAAATCCCGCTCGACGTTGTCACATCCGCCCGCGAACTGCCCGCAGGCAGCATCGTGGCGCTGAGCAACTCGTTCGGCTTCGGCGGCCACAACGCCGTGGTGGCCATCCGCAGCGTGTAGTCCGTGCGGGTTGTCCCGGATACGAAAGGAGGCCCCGCCGGCTGGCGGGGCCTCCTTTGTGCTATGGAAGTGTTGCTGCTGTTTTAGCCGCCCGGGAATGGACGACGGCGGTCAGCCCACCTGGTGGAGCCAGCGGACCGGGGCGCCTTCGGCAGCATGGCGGAACGGCTCAAGTTCCTCATCCCAGGCTTCGCCCAGGGCGAGGGACAGTTCATGGTAGACGGCGGATGGGTCGCCGGCGCCGGACTCATAGGCGTACCGAATGCGGTCCTCGGACACCATGATGTTGCCATGGACGTCAGTGACGGCATGGAAAATTCCCAGCTCGGGGGTGTGCGACCAGCGGCCGCCGTCCACGCCCTGGCTGGGCTCCTCAGTAACCTCATACCGAAGGTGCGCCCAGCCACGGAGGCAGGACGCCAGTTTCGAACCTGTACCGGGCGCGCCGGTCCAGGACAGCTCGGCCCGGAACATTCCGGGCGCGGCTGGCTGAGCGGTCCACTCAAGGTCCGTCCGCTTGTCCACCACAGCGCCGACCGCCCACTCAACGTGGGGGCACAGCGCCGTAGGGGCCGAATGAACGAACAGCACACCACGGGTCATTGCAATAGACATTCCATCCTCCATAGCTCTAGGTACGTCTTCCCCAACGACCTCTGCCTGGATGGAACTGCCATGCCTTCACTGCGGCGGTGGTTCCCTGTATTCAGATGTATCAGATAAAGCTGTGTCCGGACTTGCCGCGCCGAACGAAACCACAGGGGTTTCAAGCGGTACTTGAAAGTTGCCGGACGTGACTCTTATTGTGCCGTACCTCATGGAATTACGCCAGTGCGATTAGCTGCGGTGGTCAAGCCCTGGGATGGGCCTGCTGATAGCTCTTCCGCAGGCGGTCCACCGAGACGTGCGTGTAGATCTGGGTGGTGGCCAGGCTGCTGTGGCCCAGGATCTCCTGCACGGCGCGAAGGTCCGCTCCGCCGTCGAGCAGATGGGTGGCGGCAGAGTGCCGGAGCGCGTGGGGTCCAGTCGCGGAGGTATCTCCCAGTGCTTCAAAGAGCATATTGACCAGGGCGCGGACCTGGCGCTGGTCCACCCGTGCACCGCGGGCGCCGAGAAAAAGGGCCGGTCCGCTGGTGTCCTTGGCCAGTGCCGGGCGTCCCCGCCGGAGCCAGTCGTCGAGGGCCAGGGCTGCGGGAACTCCGAACGGGACGGTGCGTTCCTTGTTGCCCTTGCCGATCACCCGGAGCGTCCGGCGGTCCGGATCCAGGTCATCGATGTCCAGGCCCACAAGTTCGCCTACCCGGATGCCCGTGGCGTAGAGGAGTTCGACCATGGCCCGGTTCCGCACGGCGATGGGTTCGCCCTCAACGGCCGAGATCTCGAGCCGCTCCAGGATCCGCGTGAGCTGGGAGGCCTGCAGGACGCCAGGCAGGGATCGTTCGCGTTTGGGTGCCTTGAGCCGCAGCGCAGGGTCCACGTCGATGAGTTCCTCACGGAGCGCCCAGGCGGTGAACGTCCGGGCCGTAGCAGCCCGGCGCGCGAGGGTCGCCCGGGAGGCCCCCGATGAGCTTTGATTGCCCAGCCAGCGGCGGAATGTCCCCAGTTCAAGGTCGTTCAGCCCTGCCACGCCTTCTGATGCCGCATGGGACAGGAGGCTGCGCAGATCACCCAGGTAAGCGCGCCGGGTATGGGCCGATACCGCACGTTCCCCTGACAAGTAACCGGCAAAGCCGTCCAGGGCCGCGCCGAGCTCCGCGGGCAGTTCATCATTATCCACTCCTCTACCTTCCCAGTTGCATGGCGTCCTCCCCAGGCAGACACGGTCATCCCCTGCCGCGTTTCCACCCGCCCCGCTCGGAGACAGCGAGTCCAAGCAGCCCCAGCCTCCCCAGTCCTGCCCGGACCGAATCCTGGCCAAGGCCCGCCACCGCGGAAAGCTTTTCCACGGAAGTGGTGGAACGCAGCGGCAGCGCGTCCAGCAGGATCAGGTCCTCCAGGGTCAGCCCGTCCTGCACTGCGGCTTCCGCCGTACGCTGTTCCGGCAGGGCCGTTCCGCTGGGTGAAGCCAACTCGGCCACCTCGGCTGCATCGGTGACGCAGACGGCACCCCCGTCCCGAAGCAGGCGGTGGCAGCCGGCGGAATTGGCGCTGTGGACCGATCCGGGAACGGCACCGACGGCGCGGCCCAGGGTTTCGGCGTGGTGGGCCGTGTTGAGTGCTCCTGAGCGCCAGCGTGCCTCCACCACGACGGTCACCGCGGAGAGGGCAGCTATCAGGCGGTTCCGTTGCAGGAACCGGAAGCGGGTCGGTGCCGACCCAGGCGGCACCTCGGCCAGTACCGCGCCCTGGTTTGCCACAGTGCGCAGCAAATCATCGTTGCCCGATGGATAGAACCGGTCCACTCCCCCGGCCATGACGGCGATGGTGGGGATGGCGGTGGAGCCACCGGCAAGCGCTGCCCGGTGGGCGTGGGCATCAATCCCGTAGGCTCCGCCTGAAACCACGGTAAAGCCGCGCTGCGCCAGCGAGTACGCGAGATCCCCTGTGACGGCTGCTCCGTAGCTGGTGCTGTCCCTTGATCCCACCAGGGCGATGCACTTGTCCACGGCCGGCAACGGCTGCTGCTGGCCGCGCCACCAGAGACAGAGGGGCTCCTGGATTCCCAGGTCCGCGAGTTGGACCGGCCACAGCTCATCGCCTGGAATGATGAGACGGCCACCAAGGCGTGCCATGGTGGCAAGGTCGCGTTCCGGCGCAAGGTCGGGAAGCCGAGGCTGCCAGCGCTTCAGCGCGGCGGCCAGCCCCGCCCAGCTTCCGCCGGCACCACTGTCCGCCAGCAGAAGGGTGATCTCGCGCTCCAGGTCGGGGCCTGCCGATATCTGGCCGGTGGCGATGCGCAGGGCGTCCATTGCCCCGGCGACCTGAACCAGGGCCAGGCCGGCCGTATCCTGCGGCTCCATCAGCCGCGAAAGCGCGGCCCGGGCCACTCGTTCCGCGTCCAAACCCGTTTCCTTCTTCACACCCGGTTCCTTTTCCACACCCAGTTCCTTCAACCCGCTCCGTCCTGCCACTCCTGTCATGCCGCAACCGCCGCGGCCTGCCGCAGGCCCAACGCCTGCCCGATGTCGTTTGTGTCCGGCGCGTCCCGGTGCCCCAGGTCCGCCAGCGTCCAGGCAAGCCGGAGGACCCGGTCATACCCCCGCGCGGTGAGCACTCCCCGTTCCAGGGACTGGTCCAGGATCCGGGTGGCACCTGCCGGGAGCCGCAAGACACCACGCAGGACCCGTCCCGGCACCTGCGAGTTCGTCTCGAGGCCGAAGCAGTGCAGGCGTTCGGCCTGCCTGGCACGGGCGTCCAGCACCCGGCGCGCGATCGATGCGGTGTCCTCTTCGGTACCGGCCTGTCCGAACTCAGCCAGGGACACACGCTCCACCTGCAGCTGGATGTCCACCCGGTCCAGTAGCGGCCCGGACATCCTGGCGAGGTAACGGCGGCGCATCATAGGCGTGCAGGTGCAGTCCAGGCCCTTCCCCGAGGCCTTGCCGCAGGGGCAGGGATTCGCGGCGAGCACCAGCTGGAACCGGGCCGGATAGGCCGCCGTGCCCGCAGACCGGTGGATCACCAGTTCTCCGCTCTCCAACGGCTGGCGCAGGGCATCCAGGACCCGCCGTTCGTATTCGGGGGCCTCGTCTAGGAAAAGCACACCGCGGTGGGCCCTGGACGCAGCGCCCGGCCTGGGCAGACCCGAGCCGCCGCCGATGATGGCTGCAGCGGTGGCTGAATGATGTGGGTTTTCGAAGGGCGGGCGGCGCAGGAGCTGCACCGCGGAGGCCGGCAGGCCGCACAGCGAGTGGATGGCGGTGACCTCCATGGACTCCTGGTCGCCAAGATCCGGCAGCAAACCGGGCAGCCGCTCGGCCAGCATGGTCTTGCCCGCACCCGGAGGTGCAGGAAAGCGTAAAGACCATGTGTGCGCGCCCTGCTAGCGCCGCAGAAGTCGCGGCGGTTGTCTCCAAGGTTGGCTTTGAGATGAAGAAGAGCCAGATCTGCCAGCGGCGGTCGAACGCCATCGGCCCCACGACTGTCTGCGACTCGGAAGGAACCGACGGCGAGTACGCCTACCTCCTGAACGTAACCAGCCCGGACCTGAACGAACCCCAGGTCGCTACCCTGATCATCAGGCTGCACCAGTAAACGGCTACTGGCTGTCCTGTTCCCCGTCGTCCGGGAGATCGCCAGCGGCAATGTGTGAGGCTGTGCGCCGGTACGCTTCGGCGATGTAGTCTTCCAGATCCTGGAGGCCGATGCGCCACAGGCCCCTCCCGCCGACCTGAATTGCGCGCAGCTCTCCACTGCTGATCAGGCCCCGGATGAGGCTCGACTTCACGTTGAGCTCTTCGGCCGCCTGCTCGACTGTCAGGAAGCGGCGCTTTGTGGGTTCGTCTGTCACCAGACCATCCTAAGTTTGGGCTGGCCCGGCTGAGTGCAGGAACAAATGGTGAAAGGGCGAAAGGAGACAGCCGGCGCGCGACGTTTCGCTAGGGTCGCGTTGCTTTCCCCTAGGCTTAGAACGGAAGTCACCTGTGCAGGCTCTCTGGCCGGGGCGACCCGTCAAATTCAACACAGGGGGAAGTCGTGAAGGGAATACTCGGGATACTTGGAACACCTAAGGGCGATTCCGGACGGCAATGATTGGCTTAAGGCGCACCGCACCTGACCTCGAATGGGTGCAGATGTACCGGCAGGGTATCCCGACGTCCAGGATTGCCGCCTTGGCTGGCGCCGCGGAAACGACCGTTCGGTATCACCTCCAGATTGCTGCAAAGGCAGAGCCGGGCATACGGGAAGAGCACAAAGCGGCGCTGGCCCCTGCAGCTCCGAGAACATCCGAGGCGGGCCTGAGGAACTTGGCTGATGTCCTCGCCTTCCATGAGGCTCATGACCGGTTGCCGGTCAGCCACGGGAAGACCTCGCGCGAGCGGGCGCTGGCAGCATGGCTGGCAAACCGCCGCCGGCAGTCCGCCGAGAAGACCCTCTCCCCCACCTACAGGGACGCCCTGGCGGTGATCGCCGGCTGGGACAAGCCTTCAACCCGCAAGGCCGAGGATGAGGCGCGTTGGCAGCATCGGTTGGAGGAGCTCCAGAGAATCAGGGCTGCCGGCGGTGAGTGGCCGCGGCACCAGAAGACGGACGATGCCCACGAACGCACGCTGGGCGTGTGGCTGCACGCCCAGCGCATCGACTACCGCGCTGGCAGAATCGACCAGGCCAAGGCGGAGCAGCTGGACAGGCGCCTGCCAGGGTGGCGGGAAGGCAGAGGTCACCGGGGCGGCCGGCGCAGATAGCGGGAAGCAAGCAGCTCTATACCTTCAGAGCACTCGCTCCGGCCGGTGCAGGTATCTAGTGGAACAGACGTTCAGGGGGCCCAAGACCTCTGCAACGCGCACCAACCGGTCGAGACAGTTACCGTTCCTAGCCGTGTGGCGTTTCCGTAAGGTGGTGCGTGGGTATCCTGTCTCTGTCGTAGGTGATTTCTTTGTAGCCGTGCGGCTCTGGCTTACCCGCGATGTTCAGGTTCACGAACACGATCTCCTCGATGGTGAGGATGCTTCGTCGAGTGATCATGTTCCGGACTTCCGCTCGCATGGTCAGTGAGGTTCGGCCAAATTTAGTTGCTGTCAGACCCATCTCAATGAGGTCCCCTTGGACTGCGGAGCTGACGAAGTTGATTTCCGAAATGTACTTTGTCACCGCCCTGCCGTTGCCCAGTTGGAGGATGGCATAGATCGCTGCTTCCTCGTCGATCCATTTGAGGAGGCTGCCACCGAACAGGGTGCCGTTGGCGTTTAGGTCTTCTGGGCGCACCCATTTTCGAGTGCGGAAGGTTATATCGGAGGATTCCATGGTGTGACCTTACTTCTGCGGTGAAGATGGTTTGGTTTTATGTCTTTGAGACCAGTTCTGGCGGTCGTAGCAGCGTCCACCGATTGGTGGGCTATGACTCGACACCGGCGAGGCTGTCGGGACGACCGACCCAAACCTGTTCCGCAAGCGTGAGGACCGGTGGGAGCGCCGGGTTGTCCGAATCCCCGCGCCACGCCATCCTGAGGTAGACCGGCAGGGTCTCGTCGAGCACCCGCAAGAACCGTACATGCGGGTCGGTTACGTTTTCCGCGACGGAGGAAACCGTTAGGGAGCATCCTACTTCGGCTCCCACCAGGGCCATTGCGGTCCACGAATCGGGTGCACTTTGCACTATGTCGGGATCGAATCCGGCTCCCAGGCTCAACCGGCGCAGGCGGTCGGTCAGGACAGAACCTTCATGCGGGGGCAGTGCGACGAACGGTTCGCCAGCTAGTTCTGCGAAACGAACTTCGCCTTGCGAGGCCAGGCGGTGTGATGCAGGGACGGCCATCACGAGATGTTCCTCCACGACGATGCGGGACTTGATGCCCGCGGGCACAAAGTCCCAACGGCCGAGACTGATATCAACTTCACCGCGGAGGACCCGGGCGAGGGCTGGGAGTGCGAAGTCCTGGCTGTTGAGGCGAACTTCTATGCCTGGGTGGGCCTTTCGGACTTCCCGTGCCAGTACTCCCACGAGAACATGGGTTGATGCGCCGGCGTAGGCGAGCTTGACCATTCCCGCCTCGCCGCGGCCAGCGGCAAGTGCGCCGGCCCTTGCACGCTCCGCTGCAGCCAGGATCTCCCGGGCTGATGCCATCAGGGCCACTCCGGCCGCCGTTAGCTGGACGCTGCGTGTGCTCCGGATGAAGAGGTCGACCCCGAGATCCCGCTCCAGCTGCCGCACGATCCGGCTCACAGGTGGTTGAGCCATATGGAGCCGGGCTGCAGCCCGGCCGAAATGCAATTCCTCCGCCACGGCGAGGAACACCCGTATTTGTTGAATCTCCATCCCGCCATTATTGCAGGAGCATCAATAATCGGGCTCCCAATAAGTATTGGACGCGCTGTAATGCCCGGTGGGATAGTGAAAAAGAACCGCCTATGGAAGAGGACCCATGACACTGCAGAGCAACGCCGCTCCCCTGGCTCCAGGGGCTGCTGCTCACGACCGCCAGCCCGATCACGCACGCCGGGACGCCTTCGGTCGCAACGCCAGCGGTCCTTTGGCGGGAATCGTCATTGCCGACTTCAGTCGGGTCCTCGCCGGACCGTACTGCACCATGCTCCTGGCGGACATGGGTGCCACGGTCATCAAAGTGGAAAGCCGGTCCGGCGATGAAACACGGGCCTGGAAGCCCCCGGTCTTCGATGGCCAATCCACGTACTACCTCTCAATCAACAGGAACAAGAGATCCATCGCACTGGACTTCGGCGATCCGGATGACATAGACACGGCACGGAACATTGCTGCGGGCGCCGACGTCGTCATCGAGAACTTCAAACCTGGCGGGCTGGACCGTTTCGGCCTGGACTACGCGTCCATCACCGAACGCAACCCCGCTGTGGTCTACGCGTCCATCACCGGGTTCGGCTCCGCTGGCGGAGCGGCCCTGCCGGGTTACGACCTGCTCGTCCAGGCCATGTCCGGGCTCATGAGCCTCACCGGGGACCCGGAGTTCCCCGCGTACCGTTCCGGTGTTGCGGTCTTTGATGTCATCACAGGACTCCATGCCGCCATTGGCGTCCTGTCAGCGCTGCATGAAAGGAGCCAGAGCGGCCGCGGACAACGCATCGAGGTGAACCTTATGTCCTCGGCCCTGTCCGGCATGGTTAACCAGACAGGCGGATACCTGCTCAGCGGAAACGTGCCCACCCGCATGGGTAACGAGCACCCTAGCATCTACCCCTATGAACCGCTCCCCACCGCGGACGGGGAAATCGTCCTGGCTATCGGCAACGACCGGCAGTTCCGGACGCTCTGCAACGTCATTGCCGCCCCCGAGCTCGCCGACGATCCCCGGTTCTCCACACCCCCGGACCGCAGCCTCAACCGGTCGGCGCTGCGCCCCATCCTGCAGGAACTGCTGGCCGTCAGGACCGCATCGGAGTGGTTCGACATCTTCACCGAGGCACGGCTTCCATGTGCTCCGATCAACGATGTCCGCGGTGGGATTGATTTTGCCCAGCGCCTGGGACTGGAACCGGTAGTGAACGTGGGAACCGGTGAAGAAACCATCCCCGGCGTCCGTAACCCGATCACCTTCTCAGCGACACCCGCCAGCTATGACCTGGTGCCGCCCGGCATCGACGCAGACCGGGGGGACATTCTCCAGTGGCTGCAGTCGACGCCGCAGGCTTAGCCCGCTCCCGAGCAGCCACCCCACAAGCAACCAGCACCCCGTCCGCGGAACCATAAAGGACCTCTCATGACAACCACTGCAACTGCCCGCAGCACCGTAAACTCCGACTACTTCAACCTCGACGACGAGTTGGGCCCAGAAGAGCTGGCCATCCGCGACAAAGTCCGCCAGTTCGCCGAAGAGCGGGTCCTTCCCATCATCAACGACTACTGGGAACGTGCGGAGTTCCCGGACGAACTGCTGCCCGGCCTCGCGGATCTCGGCATCATCGGGACCTACATTCAGGGATATGGATGCCCGGGGATGAGCCGCAAGGGCGCGGGAATGGTCGCGCGCGAGATGGCGCGGGCTGACGGAAGCATCAACACGTTCCTGGGGGTCCACTCCAATCTCTGCATGGGCGCCCTGTACATGCTGGGCAACGAGGAGCAGCGGCAGCGCTGGCTGCCTGCCATGGCCCGGCTGGAGAAAACGGGTGCCTTCGCCCTCACCGAGCCCAACCATGGGTCCGACACGGTGGCGCTGGAAACGAGCGCCCGCCGAGAGGGAGGCACCTGGATCATCGACGGCCACAAACGCTGGATCGGCAACGGCCACGCGGCCGACGTCGTGGTCCTCTTCGCCCGCAACACCGAAGACGGCAAGGTCAACGCCTTCGTCGTCGAAAAGGACGCTGACGGCAACCACCCGGCCGGCTACAACCCCACCGTCATCACCGGCAAGATCGGCAAACGCGCCATCCTGCAGGCCGACATCGTCATCGAGGGCATGCGGATCCCTGAGACCAACCGCCTGGAGAACTGCAGGTCCTTCGCCGATGTCTCCCGCGTCCTGCAGGCAACCCGCGGCGGCGCTGCATGGGAGGCCGTCGGCCACGCAATGGCGTGCTTCGAGATCGCGGCCGACTATGCCGCCAAGCGGGTCCAGTTCGGCAACCCGATCGCCAGCTACCAGCTGGTCCAGCACCGGCTCGCCAACATGCTCAGCGAGCTGACCGCGATGCAACTGATGGTCAACCGCATGGCTGAACTGGCCGAGAAGGGCACCCTGACCAACGCCATGGCGTCCATGGTCAAAATGGCCACCGCGCAAAAAGGCAAGTGGATCTGCAACGAGGCACGGGAATTGCTCGCCGGCAACGGCCTCCTGCTCGAAAACCATGTCGCCCGCCACCTGACCGACATGGAGGTCGTGTCCACCTACGAGGGCACGGACTCCATCCAGGCACTGCTGGTAGGCCGCGACATCACGGGAATCTCAGCCTTCCGCTGACCCGAGGACATGGCCCTGCCTTGACTCATCTTCACCCTTACCAAGATTCACTGAAGGAGCTTTTCCATGACTGAAGCATTCCTCATCGGCGGGGCACGCACCCCTGTCGGTCGTTACGGCGGCGCCCTGAGCTCCGTCCGCCCGGACGATCTGGCTGCCATCGCTGTTCGGGCCGCCGTCGAACGCGCAGGCCTTGACCCGGCCGTCGTGGACGAGGTGATCCTCGGCAACGCCAACGGCGCCGGCGAGGAAAACCGGAACGTTGCCCGCATGGCCTGGCTGCTCGCCGGCTTCCCCGACACGGTCCCCGGTGTTACCGTCAACCGGCTCTGCGCCTCCGGGCTGAGCGCCATCATCATGGCCTCCCACATGGTCAAGGCCGGTGCCGCGGACATCGTGGTTGCCGGTGGTGTCGAATCCATGTCCCGCGCTCCGTGGGTCATGGAGAAACCGGACAAAGCCTTCGCCAAACCCGGCGCCGTCGTTGACACCTCCATCGGCTGGCGCTTCCCCAACCCTGCCTTCCTGTCCGGGGAACTCTCACGTGATGGCAAGGCAACCTATTCGATGCCCGAAACAGCAGAGGAAGTGGCCCGGGAATACAACATCTCCCGTGCTGACTGCGACGAGTTCGCCGTCCGCTCCCACGAGCGCGCCCTCGCAGCCATCGAATCCGGGCGCTTCGCCGACGAGATTGTCCCAGTCACGGTCAGGGGCCGCAAGGGCGCCGAAACCAACGTGGACACCGACGAAGGTCCTCGCCCCGGAACCTCAGTGGACGTCCTCGCCGGCCTCCGCCCGGTAGTGAAGGGCGGCAGCGTCGTCACCGCCGGGAACGCATCGACGCTCAACGACGGCGCCTCGGCGATCATCGTCGCGTCCGAGGCAGCCGTGCAAAAGTATGGCCTCACTCCACGGGCACGCATCCTCGATGGCGCGTCCGCGGGTGTCGCCCAGGAAATCATGGGCATGGGCCCGGTCCCGGCCACCCGCAAAGTCCTGGACCGGACCGGCGTCGCGGTAGCCGATCTGGCTGCCGTAGAACTTAATGAGGCTTTCGCCTCGCAGGCCCTGGCCTGCATGCGCGAGCTGAAGCTCGAACCCGACACGGTGAACAACGACGGCGGCGCCATCGCGCTCGGGCATCCGCTGGGTTCCTCCGGGTCCCGGCTGGTCATCACGCTGCTCGGGCGCCTCGAGCGCGAGGCCACGGATGGCCGAAAGCTGGGCCTGGCCACGATGTGCGTGGGTGTCGGACAGGGCACGGCCCTGCTCCTGGAAGGCATCTGATGACAGCCGTAGTGAACGACGCCGGGACAAGGCTGGACGGCTCACGTTTCGAGACGCTGTTGTTTGAGGAGCGCGGGGACCGTTTAGCGGTTCGGCTGCACCGCCCCGGGGTGAAGAATGCCATCGACCAGGCCATGGTGGATGAGCTGCACGCAGTGTGCGCGCACCTGGAACGCACACCGAAAATCCTGATCCTCTCGGGCACGCCCGGCAACCCTGACACGGGGACCAAAGCCGTCTTCGCATCCGGGGCTGACATCGCACAGCTGCGTGAGCGGCGCCGTGATGACGCGCTGGCCGGAATCAATTCCGGGATCTTCGACCGGATCGCCAAGCTGCCCATGCCGGTCATCGCCGCGCTGGACGGATACGCGCTCGGCGGAGGCGCGGAACTGGCGTACTCGGCCGACTTCCGGATCGGCACTCCTGCCCTGCGGATGGGTAACCCCGAGGCGAACCTGGGCATCCTGGCCGCGGCCGGTGCTACCTGGCGGTTGAAGGAGCTCGTCGGGGAGCCGGTAGCCAAGCAGATCCTGCTCGCCGGCAAAGTCCTCACGGCTCAGGAGTGCCTCGCGGTCGGGCTGATCACCGAACTCGTGGAGCCGGGCACACTGATGGACTCGGCGCACGCCCTGGCGGACGCCATTGCGGTGCAGGATCCGCTGGCAGTACGCCTCACCAAGGCCGTGTTCCACGCCCCACGGGAGGTCCATCCCGTCATCGACACCCTGGCCCAGGGCATGCTTTTCGAGTCCCAGGCAAAGTTCGACCGCATGCAGGCGTTCCTCGACAGGAAGAAGAAGTAAATGAATAATCCATCAGAGCCATCCGGTCGAACCGGCGAGCTCCCTGCGCGCGTTGGCGTCCTTGGCGGCGGTCGCATGGGAGCGGGCATCGCCCACGCCTTCCTCATCAAGGGGGCAGACGTGGTGGTCATCGAACGTGATGAAGCCTCCGCGCAAGCAGGCCGTGAGCGGGTCGCATCCTCAGCAGCGAAATCCATCGAGCGTGACCCCCACAGTGGCAACCTCGATGAGATGGTCTCCCGCCTGAAGACTTCTGTGGACTACGCGGACTTCGGTGACCGCGAGCTGGTCGTGGAAGCCGTACCCGAGGACTGGACACTGAAGGTGGCAGCGCTCCGCAGGGTCGAAGAACAACTCACCCCTGGCGCGGTGCTGGCCTCGAACACATCCTCGCTGTCGGTGTCCGGCCTGGCGGAGGAGCTGGAACGGCCGCAGGACTTCCTGGGGCTGCACTTCTTCAACCCCGTCCCGGCTTCCACCCTCATTGAGGTGGTCATTGGCAAGCAGACCCGGCCCGATCTCGTCGAGCAGACACGGAGCTGGGTCCAGGGGCTGGGCAAGACCGCCGTCGTGGTCAACGACGCCCCTGGCTTCGCGTCATCCCGGCTCGGTGTAGCGATTGCCCTGGAAGCGATGCGCATGGTCGAGGAAGGCGTTGCCTCAGCTAAGGACATCGATAACGCCATGGTCCTCGGCTACAAACACCCCACGGGGCCGCTGCGCACCACAGACATCGTTGGCCTGGACGTGCGCCTCGGCATCGCCGAATACCTCCATGAAACCCTCGGTGAGCGGTTCGCTCCCCCACAGATACTGCGTGAAAAGGTCGCCCGCGGCGAACTCGGCCGGAAAACCGGCAAGGGCTTCTTCGACTGGAGCTGAATCAGCAGGCTGCCCCCACGCCACGCTTTCGCCAGCCGCCGTGCAGCCCCTGTCGATGACCCTGCCGTCGGCCGGCTTCAAGGACGCCAGGTGCGGTTCTGCGGTTACTCCACCCAAGCGCGGCCCACCACTACTGCGTGGTGGACCGCGCTTCCGCCGTGCTGTCCGCTCCAGGTTCGGCTATTTGGTCTGCAGGTTGTTCTGTCCCATGGAGTCGAACAGTTGGGTGGAGGACAGGGCGTTGAAGGGCATGGCCACGTGGTGCTCGAGGCCCTTCAGGTGTGCGGCCTTGAGGTCCTTGAGCAGCACTGCGAGGGCGGTGTCAGCGGTCCACTCCGAGACTGCGTCCCAGTTCCGGGCAACCCAGCTGTCGCCAGTGCTGACCTTGAAGAGGTTGAGCAGTTCGGCTTCGGGCAGGTTGTACTGCGCGCCAAACTTGAGCCCTTCGGCGACGGCGTTCATGTTGATGCCGAGGACGAGGTTGTTGACCAGCTTCGCTGCCTGGCTGTTGCCGGGCTTGCTGCCGTAGTAGAAGGTGTTGGATCCGACAGCGTCGAAGTACGGCGAGGCGGCGGTCACCACGTCTTCGGCACCGGATGCCATGATCGACAGGGTGCCGGCCTCGGCCCCGGTCGAACCCCCGCTGACGGCGGCGGCGATGAGCCTGACCTCGCCGTGTTCCTCGACCTGCTGGCCCAGTTCGTTCATGGTGTCCGGGTCCAGGGTGCTCATGACGATGATGGTCAGGTTTTTGGGATTGGCGGACAGGAGCCCGTCTTGGCCCAGGATGACGTCGACGTTCTGGGCGTAGTCACGGACCATGGACACGATCGCGTCGTCGGCCTGTTCGGCGACGTCCTTCAAGGTTTCGGCCATGGTGATTCCCGCCGCAATAGCCTTCTGGCGGGATCCCTCGAAGGCGTCGTACCCGATCACCTCGAAGCCGGCCCTATTCAGGTTGACTGCCATGGGAAGTCCCATGGTTCCGAGTCCTACGAAACCGATTTTCTTGCTCATGATGTGATCTTTTCGTCGTAGTAGTGGGGCGTCGGGACGCAGGAGAGCCCGAGGTCAGGCCTCAGTCGGTACCGGCTTCGGAGGTCCTGCCGCGTTCTGCCATGACGTCTTTGACGAGGGTCAGGCCATTGAGGACGCGGGGGAAACCGATGTAGGGGATGCACTGGATCAGGGCGCCGACGATCTTCTCCTTCGTCAGGCCCACGTTGAAGCCAACGTTGATATGAAGCTTCAGCTGGACCTCCGTGCCCAGTGCGGCCAGCGTGGAAATGGTCACCATCGTCTGTTCCTGCTGGGTCAGGCTGTCGCGGGAGTAGATGTCACCGAAGGCAAAGGACACGATGTAGTCCCCCAGTTCCGAGTCCAGAGCCTGGTATGACTCGACCAGCTTGGCGTGGTCGAACGTGTTGGAGTGTTCCGTGGAGACGAGTTCCATCATGCGGTCAAGCCCGCGCTGGTATCGATCTGTGGCCATGATGCTGCCCTTCTAGGCTGGTCCGGGGGTGGTAGCCTTACAATAGAAATAAAACGCTACGTTGCGTAGCAATATTAGCACTTGATGGCGCGGCGACGGAAGGGCGGTATCCCAATGAATTCTTTAGGCGGTGGCCAGGGGGCATCAGCTGGGGGCGTAGTGTCGGGGCATCAGAAGCGGCGCGCCAGGACGGAACGGGCGGTTATGGACGCTGCCCGGGAGCTATTGGCGGAATCCGGCTTCGGCAGCCTGACCATTGAAGGAGTGGCTGAACGGTCCGGGGTCGCGAAGACCACCATCTACCGCCGCCACCGGTCACGGAATGATCTGGCCCTTGCTGTGCTGCTGGACATGGTCGGCGACGTTAGCACGCAGCCGTATGCTCTTGACACACTGACTGAACTGACGCGGCTGGTCGACCGGACCGTGGACCTCATGTCCAACACGCTCCTGGGGCGGATCATGCAGGGCCTGGTTTCAGAAGTTGCCGCCGATGCAGAGCTTGCCCGAACCTACCGGGAGAGGGTGGTGAGCCAACGCGTCCAGGAGGTCACGGCACTCGTCGAACGGGGCATTGCAAGAGGAGAGCTGAGGGAGGGACTTGACCCCGAGCTGGTCACCGACCTCTTGCTCGGCCCGATCTACTACCGCTTGTTCCTCAGCGGTTCTCCCCTGGATGAAGGGTTTGGCAGACGGCTTGTCGCTGCCCTCTTCCCCGCTTTCGCAAAGGAACCTCACCCTGCTTAACTGGGTGCGTCATGCTGCAGGCAGATAAGCCCGCAGCATGACGCTTCCATAACTCAGCGAGCTCCCGGATTCCGGACCAGCTTCTTGTTGGCGAATTCGTTGAAGCCGTACCCGGCCAGTTCCCGCCCGAAGCCCGAGCCCTTGACGCCGCCGAACGGCAGGTCGGGCGAGCTCTTGCTGGTGCTGTTGATCCAGACCATGCCGACCTCAAGCTCCTCGGCCAGCCGCTCCGCGTTCCTGGCATCAGATGTGAACACGCTGGAGGACAGTCCGAACGGTGAGTTGTTGGCCAAATCGATCGCTTCCTGCAGGGAGCCGACGCGGTAGACGACGGCTACGGGGCCGAACAGTTCCTCGGTGAAGGCACGCATTGCAGGTGTGACGCCTGCAAGGACCGTGGCAGGGTAATAGGCGCCGGGACCGTCGGGGCGTTCCCCACCGAGCAGGAGTTTCGCGCCGTGGGAGACTGCGTCCTGCACAAGCTCGTCCAGTTCCTCGACGCCCGCGGCCGAGGCCAGTGGTCCGAGCTTGGTCCCGGAGTCGGTGGGATCCCCGGTCTGCCAGGAGGCCATCGCGTCGAGGAACTTTTGAAGGAATTCCTCGTACACGCTGTCCGCGACGATGAACCGCTTCGACGCCGTGCAGGCCTGGCCGCCGTTGGAGAGCCGGCCGATAACGGCGGCGGCCGCTGCGGCGTCGATGTCGGCATCATCGAGGACGATGAACGGGTCTGACCCGCCCAGTTCCAGGACGCACTTTTTCAGATTCCGGCCGGCGACCTCGCCGACGGCAGCTCCGGCCTTTTCGGATCCGGTCAGGGACACTCCCTGCACGCGCCGGTCAGCGACGGCGGCAGCGACCTGGGCCGAAGAGATGAACGCGTTGGCGTATACACCCGCCGGCAATCCGGCCTCAGTGAGCACTCTTTCGATGGCAAGGGCGGACTGGGGGCAGTTACGGGCGTGCTTGAGGATGATGGTGTTGCCCAAGGCGATGTTCGGGGCGGCGAACCGGGCGACCTGGTAGTAAGGGTAGTTCCATGGCATGACCCCGACGAGTGGTCCTATCGGTTCGGTGCGGACGACAGCCGTGCCGGAGCCCCTGAAGGTGAGGGATTCATCGGCCAGGTACTCCTCCAGGTTGTCGGCGTAGTGCTGGTAGATCGACGCGACCAGTTCCACCTCTCCCCTGGCCTGCGCGATTGGTTTGCCCATTTCCAGGGTGAGGAGCTTGGCCAGTTCTTCTGCCTGCTCGCGGTGGATCTCGGCGGTGCGGGTCAGGACGGCACGGCGCTGTTCCAGGGTTGTGGTGCGCCAGGAACGGTAGGCCGCGGCACTGTTTTTGATGAGAGTGTCCAGCTCGGCGTCGGAGATCTCCGGGTATTGTGCGGTTGCGTCCCCGGTGGCCGGGTCGATCGTGGTGTACACACCCATGGGTGGTTCTCCTCTGTGGTGAATGACGTAATAATCAAGGCCGGCGGCCGGCACCATCAGGTCGATGGCGCCGGCCGGCAGCGGTGAGGGCTGCCGGGTCAGGCAGCGACGGCGGCTTCCGACTTCAGCTCAAAGCCGCGGTATCCGTTGGCGGTGACATCGTCCAGGACGCCGCGGTAGTTGCCCAGGCCGCCCAGATAGAACAGCACGCTGGGCTTCTTGCCCGGAACGTTCGCGCCGAAGATCCATGAATCGACCTTGGTGAACACCGTCATGTTCGCGATCTGTGTGCACGTCTCGGTCCACTCGGCTTCGGCCTCCGGGGTCGGCTCGATCGCCCGGATTCCGTTTTCCTCCGCGTAGGCCACCGTGTCGCTGATCCATTCGACCTGCGTCTCGATGCTCGGCGGCAGGTTCGTGAACGGGCCGTTGGGTCCCAGCACCATGAACCAGTTGGGGAACTTCGCTGTGGAAACGCCCAGGTAGCTGGTGGGCTGCCCGTCCCAGTGGTCGTTGATGTTCACGCCGTCGCGCCCGCTGATCTCCATGCGGCGGTAATTGCCGTCCACGGCGTCGAAACCGGTCGCGAAGACGATGACGTCCAGCTCGTGCAGCACGCCGTCCTCCGTCACCACACCCTTGGCCGTGACTTCCCGAATGGGGTTTTCCTTGATAGCGACAGCCTCGACGTTGGGCCGGTTGAACACCTGGAAGTAGCCGTCGTCGCAGAGCGGGCGACGGGCGAACAAGCCCGTCGGCGTCAGTTTCCGTGCCGTCTCCGGATCCTTGATGGTCTCGACGATCTTGTTCCGGATGAAGGATGCCGCAGTCTCGTTGGCCTCCTCGTCGGTGGCGATGTCGCTGAAGGTTTCGAACATGAAGCGGAAGCCGCCGCCGTATTCCCAGGCCTTCTCGTAGACCTGGCGGCGTTCTTCTTCGGTGACGCTCATGGCCGGCACGGTGCTTTCCTCGAAGCCGAAGGCTACGCCGGAACGCTTGACCTGTGCCCAGATGTTGTCGTAGTCGGCCTTGATCTCGTCAATCTGCTGGGTGGTCACGGGGCGCTTGCCCACCGGGACGGAGTACTGCGGGGTCCTGACGAAGACGGTCAGGTGTTCAACTTCCGGTGCCAGCGCCGTGATGACCTGCTGGCCGGTGGAACCGGTGCCGATCACACCCACGCGGCGACCGGCGAGGGACTTGCCCTGCGGCCAGGCGGCGGTGTGGATGGTCTCGCCCTCAAAGGTGTCGATCCCGGGCAGGTTCGGGAAGTTGATGGCTGACAGCAGCCCCACGGCGTTGATGACGTACTTAGCCCGGTACACCGCGCCGCCGCCGGTGGTCACTTCCCACAGGCCCTCGTCTTCGAGGTAGGTGGCGGACTTGACCTCGGTACCAAAGCGGAAGTGGCGCCGCAGGTCAAAGCGGTCAACGACGTCCTCAAGGTACTCGAGGATCTCGGGCTGGGTGATGTAGGTGTGCTTCCAGGTGCCGTCCTGCAGGAGGCCCTTATCGAAGGAGAAGCGGTAGACGTGGCTCTCGGTGTCAGAGAGAGCGCCCGGGTAGCGGTTCCAGTACCAGGTGCCGCCGGGACCGTCGGCCTTGTCGAAGCCGACAACGGTCAGACCCTGCTCGTTGTGAAGCTTGTGGACGGCGTAGATGCCGCCGAAGCCGGCGCCGATGACGACGGCGTCAACGGTCTGGAAAGTGTTCTGTGCAGTCATGGCGAACTCCTTTGTCGTTCTGATGCAGGGGACGAAATAGTGGATGGTGTGGCTTCGTAAGGTGGCCGGGTTATTTCCGGTACCAGGCCGCGAGCTTGTCGAACTCCTGTGCCACGAGGGCGGACCGCCCGGCCAGGAACGGGTAGACATGCTGCTGGCCCTCGCCGATGGACAAGGTGACGTCCACGCCGGCGGCTTTGGCGCGTTGCTCCAGACGCGTGGCGTTGTCCAGGAGCGACTCGACGCTGCCGGCGGTGATGTACAGACGCGGGAAGTCGTTGAAGTCGGCGTGCAGCGGGTTGGCCAGGGGTGTCCTGGGATCGATGGTGCCGCCGAGGACGCCGGCGATCATGCCTTCGAGCAGCTCGGGGGTGATCAGGGCGTCCGTGTCGTTGTTGGTGACGAGGGTTTCGCCCTTGTTTTCCATGTCCAGCCACGGTGAGAAGGCGATGACTCGGCCGGGGGTGCGCTTGCCCTGTTCCTTGAGCGCGAGGGCAATGGCGATGGCGAGGTTGCCGCCGGCGGAATCACCGATGGTGGTGATGTCCTCAGGGGCGATGCCGGAGGCGACGAGGGCATCGAAGGCGGCCACGCCGTCTTCGATCTGTGCCGGGTGCTGGAATTCGGGGGCGCGCCGGTAATCCAGCACGAAGCTGACGGATCCAAGTGCTTTGGCGACGTGGGCTGCCAGTTTGCGGTGGCTGGAGGCCGAACCTACGGCGAATCCACCGCCATGGGTGTACAGGAGCACCTTGCTCTGGTCCGCCCCCTCGGGCAGGCACCAGATGCCCGGAACCCCGCCAACGGTGTCCTCACGGTACATGACGCCCTCGGGCTCGACCGTTGGCTGGTGCCACTCGTCAAAAATGGAACGGAACAGGCGCATGGTCAGGTCCGGCGTGGTCGCCATGATCTCTGCCCAATCAGCGTAGAGGTTCCGCAGTACGTCCTGGCTCCCGGCTTCGGCGGAAGCGGTGCCGGACTGTTCAACAAGGTTGGTGGTCATGGTAGGTCTCCTTTGACGTGGTTTGTGGGTGCCTGCGGCCCTCCTTTGTTGTGGTGGGTGCCGCGGCCTCTGAATCAAAGGTAGGTCTGTGTTCCATGCCACACGTGTTCCAATGTGAAACACTCCAGCGGATGCATTGATACCGGATCGCCCACTAAAGGGGTCCCGGATTGGTATTGGAAGCTGCAGCAATAGTTGGTCATGATGGATGGATACCGATTGCCACAATGAAGAGGTGTTCCGCAATGCATGCATTCGCCGTCCTCCCGGACGATGCCACCATCCATGACCTGGAGTTCTCGACGCCACGCCCCGAGGGGCGGCAGGTACTTCTGAAGGTCATGCGGGCTGGCGTCTGCCACACCGACACCCACCTCCGCGAAGGCGGCTACGACCTGGGCAGCCGCGGACACATGAGCATGAAAGACCGCGGCATCCAGTACCCGATGGTACTGGGCCACGAAGTAGTCGGCGTTGTCGAACAGGTAGGTGCTGACGTTGCATCCGTCAGCGCCGGAGACGTGCGACTGATCTACCCGTGGATCGGCTGCGGCACATGCCGCCAATGCCGGGAAGGCCACGATAACCGCTGCGCCGCCGGACAGAACCTTGGGGTCGCACGCCACGGCGGCTACGCCGAGTACATCATCGTGCCCGACGAGAAGTACCTCGTGGACATTGAGGGCCTTGACCCGAGTTGGGCAGCGACCTTGGCGTGTTCCGGCCTCACCGCCCACAGTGCCGTGGACAAGGTTCTTCCGCTTGAGCCGGACGAGCCTGTGGTCATCTTCGGGGCAGGAGGGCTGGGCCTGACCGCCATAGCGATCCTCCGTGCCCGGGGCCACCGGAACATCTGCGCGGTCGATGTCGCGGAACGGAACCTGGCCCTGGCCCGGGACATGGGCGCCACCAGCACGGTCCTTTCCGGAGCCGGCAGCGGGGCAGCCGACATTCAACGCGCGGCAGGCGGGCCGGCCAGCGCCGTCGTCGACTTCGTCAACAACGGTGCCACCGCTACGGCCGCGTTCGACGCCCTCGCCAAAGCGGGGACAATGGTCCAGGTAGGACTCTTCGGCGGTGAAGTCACCCTTCCGACTGCCATGCTGGCGCTGCGCATGATCCGCATCGAAGGCAGCTTTGTCGGGACACTTTCACAACTGCAGGATCTGGTCCGGATTGCCAAAGCAGGGGAACTTCCCACCATCCCGGTGTCCGAAAGGACCCTGTCTGCGGCCGAAGTGTCCCGGGCCCTGGACGACCTGACCGCCGGCGGGATTGCTGGACGCATCGTTTTGACTGCTTGAGAATGAGTAAGTGATGGACAAATCACGCCGCGAAGACGCGCTCCGGAGCGCCCGCGAGCGGCTGATCACGGAAGGCCTCGTCAGGGCTTCCATCCCCGCGTCGCTGGTAGCTGAAGAAATCGAACAAAGCTGGCGGCGATCCGTCTCGAACCACGTCAACCCTGCAACCGGCCCCCACATCCTTGGCGAAGTCGATCCGGACAGTGCAATCCTGCGCGCTGCCGGAAGAATTTTGGACCAGTGGCAAAACAATCTCACCGACACCCGGATGGCCCTTTTCCTCGCCGATGAGGAGGGCCGGATCGTCTCCCGGCGCATTGTCGATGCCCAGGACACGCGCACACTGGACAACGCCAACGCCGCGGAGGGGTTCGTCTTTTCCGAACAGGCTCTGGGCACCAACGGGCTCGGCACCCCCATTGAGGGGCGCGGAGTGGTTTTCGTCCGCGGCCACGAACACTTTAACGATGCCCTGGCCCGACTGGCCTGCGCGGGAGCGCCCATCAAGCACCCCATCACGGGCCGGATCGTGGGATCGCTGTCCATCGCCTCCCACGTTGACGCCTCAAGCCCCTTGATGGTTTCCATGGCCCGGCAGGCCGGTCATCAGATCGCCGAGGCGCTTGAGCTGATGGCCGATTCCCGGAACCTCGAGCTGGCCCGAACGTACCGCCAGTTCCGGTCCTCCAAGCATCCGGTCCTGGTCATGAACTCAGAAACCGTGATGACAGACCTTCCCGCACTCGCCCATTTTGACGCCGAGTCCCACGCCTACCTGTGGGAGATGCTGCGCATGCACCATTGGGACCAGGACAAGCTGCAACTCGAACTTCCGGTGCTCGGAACCGAAGCCATGGTGCGCCGTCTCGGCCGCGCTGGCCAGGACGCGATCTTCGCGCTGGAATTTACGGAGCCAGCCAGTGCGCCCGCCGAGGGCGGGGTTTCCGTCGGCAAACACCCAGAGCAAAGGTCTGCGCCCGCGCTCCGCGAAGTGCTGGACGGCCTATCCTCCCGCCAAGCCCGGACGACGACTTCTTACGGCGTGCTCCAACGCGAACTCACCGCTGCCGCCACGGCCGATGGCCTGATCCGCGTCACCGGGGGCCCTGGTACCGGGAAGCATCACCAGTCCTCAAAATGGCTGCGCCAGCACACTGGGCGAGAGCCCAAGACATTCACCGCAGAAATGCTCACCGAGGACCCAACGGCCTGGGCCCTCATGGAAGCGGCATTAGCCGAGGGCTGCGGAATCCTCGTTACCGCCGGACCAGGCATCGGCCACGATCTGGTGGACCGACTCACCGAGTTTGCGGCGGCCCACCGCCCCGGCGTCCACCCCGGGGCACGTGTCATCCTTACCGAACGGACCAGCGGCCCATTCAACCCCAATCACGAAGCCGAGGACCTTCAAGGGCTGGTACGACTGCCTTCCCTTGTGGAACTGCGCGGTGAGTTGCTGGACATCGTGCGTGAGGTTTCGGCCGAACTCTTTCCCGGGGCGCCGGCGCCACGGTTCTCCCCCGCAGCCCTCCAATGCCTGCTGGCCTGGCGCTGGCCCGGTAACGTCGCCGAGATGGCACGGCTCCTTGCCCACTTGCGACGTTCGGCCGGCACCGGCCTGATCCAAACAAAAGACCTGCCAGCCCCCATGCGGCAGACAACCCTCTCCTCGCTCAGCCGCTACGAGCAATCCGAGCGCGATACCATCGTCGCCGCCCTGGCGGAAGCCAACGGCAACAAGTCCCGTGCCGCGGAAATTCTGGGTATCGGGCGCACCACCATGTACCGGAAAATGCGTGCCCTGAAAATTGACGACGACGAACGAATGATCCTTCCGGGACCCTAGCCCGGGAACGAGCAACACAGGCCAAAATAAATGGGCCCCCGACGAAAAACCGTCGGGGGCCCATCCTTTTAGGGTCTACTGGGTCTAGTCCGTTACCGCCTGAACGGTCCTCTTGGTCCCGGCAGGCTCGTCCAGGGAACGTTTGGGATTTGTGGGTTGAGCCCGCGGCCCACCGAGCAGCTCTGTGGGGGTTTTGGAAGTCTCGCGCATCCCGAGGACTGCGACGGCCGCGATGCCGGCGGCTACCGCACCAAAGATTGCTACCGGCAGCCAGCCGGACGGGCCCGGCACGAGAATCATCGCCGCGACCATCGGCGCGAAGCCGGCCAGGAGATTGCCCAGCTGATTGCTGACAGCCATGCCTGTGAAGCGCACAGGTGCCGGGAACTGCTCGGCAAAGAACGACGTCCACACCCCGTTGTAGCAGCTGAAGAACAACGTCATGTTGATGAACGCGGAGACCCCGATCAGCAGGACGTCCGTCGTCGATATCGCCCAAAGGTAACCGAAGATCGTGACCGCACACCCTACAGAGGAAATCAGCATCGTCCGCTTCCTGCCGATGACATCAGAGAGGTAGCCCGCTGCCGGAAGAGTGAAGACGGACAGCGCTATGGCGCCCGAGATGACCGCGAGCATCGCACTCCGGTCCACCCCGACCGAGGTTCCGTAGGACAAGCTGAAAACAGCGAACAAAGTCTGCATCGCTGCCATCAGCGATGCCCCGGCAACACAAATCACACTGCGCCAGTGGTACTTGAAAACATCGCTCAGCGGCAGCTTCCGGACTGCGCGTTCTTCCTTCGCTTCAGCGAACACGGGCGTTTCCTCCAGATGGCTCCGCACGTAGTAAGTAATCACGACAACGACCGCGCTGAGCCAGAAGGGAACCCGCCAGCCCCAGCCATAGAGGTGTTCGGCGGGCAGGAGCGCCACGGGAAGGAAAACAATGGTCGCCAACGAGCAGCCGACCGCGTAGCCAACCATAACGAAGCTGGTGAAGAAGCCCCGGCGTCCAACGGGGGAATGTTCAACTGTCAACGTCGAGGCGCCTGCGGATTCAGCCCCCGCGGAGAAACCCTGGACCACTCGCAAGACCACCAACAGTGCCGGGGCCAGCAGTCCCACCTGGTCAAATGTCGGAAGACATCCGATGGAGAACGAGGCGGCACCCATCATGACCACCGTGGCGAGCATGACCTTCTTGCGGCCAAGACGATCGCCGAAGTGCCCCATCACCATTGCGCCGACGGGCCGTGCCACATAACCCACCGCGAAAGTCGCGAACGATCCGATCAAGGCAACAGCGGGATCTCCGGAAGGAAAGAACAGCACATTGAAAACGAGGGCCGCTGCCGCGCCGTAAACAAAAAAGTCGTAGTACTCCAGTGCACTACCGAGGAGGGCGGCTGTCGCCGCCCGGCGGGGCGTCATCGCCGGCGGCGATGCTTTGGTGCTTGTCATGTGTTTCTCCCTTGAAACAGGCTCATTGGCCAGCGGAACAGATAGGTGGGAATGTCCTTGCACCCGCTCTAAGAAGCGCGGGTAGTCATGCCGCGGCGCCCCCAAATGTGACAGCCGCCACGGCATCTGTATCCACGGTAAAGAGTGTGTCGCAGCCCACAGTGTTCCAACTGTGAAACAGCCTCCGCCGCTATCAACCGGGCCCCAGTCGTGAAGTGACGCATGAATCCCAGCTACTGTTCAGAGATGTCGGCAGGGACGCCCTTCCCGTCTAACATCACAGCGACGCAGGCGCTAGGCGAGTCCGGCTAGGGCACACACCACAACCTGACGCGTCGGGGCGAAAACCTTCTCCTCTTGGAGGCCCCGTCGTCCTAGAGGCATTCGGGTCGATGCAGGCGTGCGGAAGAACGGGCCGAGGCCGAGGGCTGATGGAGTTCAGGACCATCTGAAGACCAGAGACGGCCGTGAGATGGCTTGGCGTGCTGGCCCCTTCTCATATACATGTTTAAGGTCATACCCCCGGAGGTCTATGTGAGGGGTATGTTTCCCACCTCATAAACGAGGGGGGAAGATCCCTGCGAAATCAGCACAAACGTCCCCCTTCCACTGCAATCACCACATGTTCACTAACTGTCGAGTTCCGACAGCACACGCTGGCCAAACCCGCCGTCGAGGGTGAGGGAAAGAGTTGATGGTGCATCAGCGTAGGTCCCCGGAACTGGAGACTCGTCCCTGGTTCGCCGCCGTTCGGATTTCGGTGGTAGTCACAGCAGGCTCACGGACAGAGGGCTCCGATGCCGTTACCTGCGGTTTTCCACATAGACCAAGACGCCCCTACCGGCAGCCGGCCCGCTGATGCTGCACTGGGGGCATGCTCAGCTACGAAGACATCATCCTGCTCGGAGAGGAACGTGTCCTTGTCATCCAGGAGCACCAGGAGGGCCGCTGCTGGTGCGGCCAGACATGGGATTGACCGCACCGGTAGAGGCTGCGGCAAAGCGGTGCGACGTCGGCCGATTTTGCGCCCGTGCAAGAATGAAACCATGTGGACTGAAACGAGCGGCGTCATCGGTGTTGGTTACGAAGGGAAGGACATTGCGTCGTTCCTTGAGGAACTGACGGCTTGGAAAATCGGGACGGTCGTGGACGTTCGGTTGAACCCGATCTCAAGGAAAAAAGGCTTCTCAAAGAGGGCGCTGAGCGAAGCACTAGCCGAAGCCGGCATCGGCTACAGCCACATGCCGGCGTTAGGGAATCCCAAAGACAACCGTGAAGGTTTCTGGGCTCCGGGAACTCCGGCTGCAAAGGTTGCGGGCGAGCGTTTCGAGTCTCTGCTTGACAGCGAATCAGCTGCTGAAAAGATTATTGAGCTCACCGACCTTGCCTCCCGGCAGCGTGTGGCCGTGCTGTGCTTTGAGGCCAGCGAGCTGTGCTGCCACCGCAAATACGTTCTCACGCGCGTAAAAGAACGCCTGGCGGCTCTGGTCGGCAGCTAACGAACCCCTGCTGCATAAACGCCCAAGACTCCGAACGCCTGGGGTCTTTTCAGCTGGTTACCCAGGAAAAACACCGGACCGCGGGCCGGAGCGCACAGCTGATCCAGGAATCTCTTTTGGATTGCCGCTTTGGCGGCTTCATCGGTGTCCCCCGCGTGCCGCCGCTGAAGTTCGGTGAATTCCCAATCCAGCAGACCTTGCCGGTGTCCTTTGCAAATCCTGCCAGTGCAGCGGTAGCGATAATGACCTTCAAACCTCGGCGGGGACAGGATCGATTTGTCCGTCTTGGGTCCAAAGAGTGTGTCTTGGTTCAGATGGGCTTCCATCTTGGCTTGTTGCTCCGAGGTCCACCCGTCGAAAAGTCGTAATTCCAGCTTGTCGATGTCCGCCGGCACTACGGCAGCCAGGGATGGGCCGGCCGATCCGTTCAAAGCGCGGGAGTTGAGTTCGCAGGTGTTGAATGCATCGATAAGCGGGTCAACGTGTGGGTGCCGTGGCTTCCACGGCTCAAGGTGGGAGTCGATGGTCAAGGAATCAAGGATAGGGGTGTAGCTCTCGGGTCGTCGATCTTTGGCCGCTGGTGTGAGCTTTAGCTTCACGATGTCGTACTTCTTGAATTTCGCGTCAGCCTGGAGATAGCGGAAAGGAATCGGGTAAAGACGGATCCATTCCGGGCCACCTTCCGCAAGTCTGAGACCGGCCACGCAAACAGTGTCACCATGGTTAGCCGAGGGCTGTGGAGCGGCCTTGACCGTAATCAGCACTTTCGCCTCCGTGATACCCGCTCCGAGTTCCTTTTCATACTCAGGCCGGCCGTTGGCGAACAGCCCTTCCCCGAACATCATTTCAGCTGCCCCCAAAAAATAACCCGCAGTCATTCGACTATCGGGACCATCCCTTCGATCCTAGCGGTCGGTGCCACTGTGCCTTGGCGTTGCACCGGGCAACATCGACGCGGAAGCTTCGAAGCACACTTAGGTAGCTGCCTTGCGGTTCTGCTCGTCATCAATGCGCTTGAACAGCCCAATTGAATCCCAGGTGGACGCCAGGAGCAGGTTCTCCCGTCCGGCCGCCGCCTTCAGGGTAGGCGTCATCAGCAATACTCCGTCAACGGAATCGTGCGCTGCTTTCGTTAGTAGGTCGGCCAGTTCATCGCCCGAGAGCGTGACAAGCGACTCCAGTTCTTCGATGGACAGCACCCCCACAGGGAAATCCGCATCCGGTAGTTGCGCGCGCATCGGCCAGTTTTGGTCCATATAGAACGGTTCCAAGGTAATGACGAGCCCTACGCGTGTTTTTGTCGGGTCGATTTCCGGGTTGACGGCTGCGATAGCTTCGATATCTCGATGCGACCGGTTCAGCTGGTCAATGCCTTTGCCGATTGAGCCGGAGACCGAATCGAGCCAGCTGTCCCTACCGACCCTAAGAGCCTCAATGGGCTGTCTTGCCTTGCACTCAATCAGCACGAGCAACCCGGGGAGGTCAAGGAACCAGTCACAAGAATCGATGCGGTTCTTCTTGAAAAGATACGGAACCTCAGGCTTGGACGAGCAATCACCGCTGACGAGTTCCAGGTGACGGCCTACATAATGCTGAAACACGTGACCCAGATCTCGAGCGAAACCGTCGCCGAATGCTTGGACGCCGAGAAAATAGATGGCCGGCGGAAGGGCCTTGGCAATGATCGCCTGGCACCAAGGCGCGATCGGATCATCAGTAATTCCGTCGATGAATGGTCGATTCGCAAGGGGGTTAAACGCGAACTTCTTCTGAGCCGAGGTCGCATGGTCTTGGAACTGACGGTTCACCCGCTTGAACTCGGCCACGGAGGTGACGAGCTGCTCAGTAAACGTCTGCCGCAGCGCCTTAAACGAGAGCACCTCCCCCAGCCCCTGAAATGCCTCACCGGTTAGCCACTGAAGACTAAATACGCCGTTGTTGGAATGAGCGCCAACAGATATGACAAACACCGATTCGACGTAGTCGTCAAGCGTCAGGCCGTTCGTGATCTCCTCGAACCAACCTGCGGTCATCTTTTCCGGCGAAAAGCCGTTTGGATGTTCGCTCATTGAGCCAAAGAGGAGAATGGTTCTTGAGAGCGCCGGGAAAATATTTCGCTGGCCGGGGAACTGCTCGAAGTACATCCGCGTGAGGGTCTTCGCGAAAGCATCAGACCGATCGGGGTTTGAGCGAAGTTCCTCATCGGTCAGGTGCACGTTCATATTACAAAGGCGCAGAAGGACTTTGCTGTCAGCTTGTGGTCGTTGGAACGATCCCCATGCAAGTGACGTGCGCGCAACGTCGGCAATATTCCACGGGTTGAGCCCCCGCCGACTCAGGGAATCGTCGCGGTCGTCATTGGGAGTAATCGCCGCACTCGCCGCGGCGCATTGAATCAGGAGAGTATCGCGATCAACGCTGCGGATTTGGCCCTTGAAGTCTTCCCAGCTAGCAGATTTCCGTCCTTGTTGATATGGATATCCAGGTGTGCTGCTGGTGATGATCATGCTCCGATCCTAACGGGCTGGTCGGTGCCCGGTTCTCTTTGACACTGCCACTGATCACTCGGTTACAGAACGTCCACGGCGACAGTGCCAACACCAGATAATCCTGATATACGAGCGCAACGTCATATCGATGGTTAAGGACAGGGACCCGGCGGCCCAGTGAGAAGCAGATGATGTGCCCCTGCGGCTGCAACTTCCAATGCCCTGCGGGCGTCGCCTTGGCCGGAGACATCTGCCATGTCCGGACACGGCCCCGGCGGCGAAGCACCATCCGCGTGATCGTCGGAGTCGTCCGGTTCGAAATCCAGGGCAAGCTCCTGGGGATCAGCGCCGAAGTCGAGGGCCAGCCGCGCCAGTGTGCGGTACCCGCGAACACTGGCACCCGGGACGAGGGAAGCCTCGGCAAAATTCGCTTGTGCCACCACGATCTCGGAGTAGCCTGCCTGGACCGACGCCATGACCGCAGGCAGAATGCCACGGACGGGCCGCAGCCTTCCATCGAGTCCCAGCTCAGCGATGAAGACAGTGCGTCCGGTGGGCTTGATGTCGTTCGCTGCCCGGAGCACCGCCATGGTCACGGCGAGGTCGAACCCGGATCCCCGCTTGGGCAGCGAGGCGGGTATGAGATTGGCGGTGATCTTCCTGCGGCTAAGCGGGATGCCGGAGTTCTTGGCGGCGGAACGGATACGCTCCTTGGCCTCGTTCAGCGAAGCATCCGGCAGGCCCAAAATGACAAACGCCGGCAGCGTCTGGCCGATATCCGCCTCGACCTCGACCAGGTAGCCATTCAGTCCCACCAGGGCGATGGAGTAGGTGCGGCCAAGCGCCATCACCCCACCCCCTTGAGGTGCTCCACCACAGGTTCGCCGCCGCCGTCGTCCACTACGGCGATGACGTCCACCCGGCGCAGCGGCATTCGCAGTTCCCGGTCCCGGCACCAAGCAGCGCCCAAACGGTGCAGCCGTGCCAGCTTTTCCGGGCCCACTGCCTCGAAAGGGTGGCCATAGTCCAGGGAGCGGCGGGTCTTTACCTCGGCGATGACCAGGGCATCGCCGTCAAGGGCAACGATGTCAATCTCGCCCTCGGCGCACCGCCAGTTGCGCTCCACCACCAGCATGCCCAAAGCTTCAAGGAAGCCGGCGGCGAGGTCCTCGCCGTGCCTGCCCAACAGGTCTTTTGATTTCATTTCTACCTCCGCAACCAGCCTGGCGGCGGAGGTCTGCGGGAGACAGAAGGGCCCTGCCGTATGTGGACAGGGCCTGATGTGGAGGGAAAGTGGTGGCGCTAGTTGCCCAGGTCCACATCCTTGGGCAGGGCCAGCTCCTCGTTGCGGGGCAGTTCCTCGACGTTGACGTCCTTGAAGGTCAGGACCCTGACGCTTTTGACGAACCGGGCCGAACGGTAGACGTCCCACACCCAGGCATCCTGGAGGGTCAGGTCGAAGTAGACCTCGCCGTCGGCGCTGCGGGCCTGGAGGTCCACGTGGTTGGCAAGGTAAAAGCGGCGCTCGGTCTCGACAACGTAGCTGAACAGGCCGACGACGTCGCGGTATTCACGGTAGAGCTGAAGCTCCATGTCGGTTTCATAGTTCTCAAGATCTTCAGCACTCATGCTTCCATCTTGCACCATGTGCGGCGCGCCTGGCGCCGGGCGCAGGAGTCAGTCTTCGTACGACTCTTCCCCGTCAGGGACGTCCACGCCCTGCAGCTCCCCGCCGAACAGCCGCCAGCTGACCCGGTGGTAGGGCGTGGGGCCGGCAGCACGCAGCACGTTCCGGTGGCCAGCGGTGGCGTAGCCCTTGTTGATGTCCCATCCATAATCGGGATACTCAGTGTGCAGTTCCCGCATCATCCGGTCCCGCTCCACTTTGGCGATGACACTGGCGGCGGCCACGCTGAGGCACTGCATGTCCGCCTTGACCTTGGTGTGGACCGGAGCCTCGCAGCCCGCCTCCAGCACGGGCTGGTCAAACAGGGACAGCTGTTCCGCCGGGGAAAGCCAGTTGTGGCTTCCGTCCAGCAGCACAGCGTCCGGGATGGTTCCGGCGTCCAGGATGCTCCCCCAGGCGCGGGTTCCCGCCAGCCGCAGGGCGGCAATGATCCCCAGGGAGTCGATCTCGTCCGCACTGGCGTGCCCCACCGCTGAGGCCACGCTCCACCGCCGCACCAGGGGATCCAGCCGTTCCCGCTCGGCCGGGCTGAGCAGTTTACTGTCCCGCACGCCTGCCAGCGGCTTCTGGCGCTCCAGGTCGACGACGGCGATTCCCACGCTGACAGGGCCTGCAAGGGCCCCGCGGCCCACCTCGTCCACGCCGGCCAGGAACCGTACGCCCTGGGCCTTGAAGGTCCGCTCATACCTCAGGGTGGGCGCCTTGGCGCCACGTGCAACCGGCTTGGAGGCTGCGCGCGCCTTCGCTGCCGGAGAAGCCTGCACTGACGGGGAAGCCTCCACCGACGGTGAAACCTCCACCGATGGAGAAGCATGCACTGCCGGGGACATGGTCACTTCGCCGCCGGGACGTTCTTGAACACGTCCGGATAGTTGTCCAAGGTCTTGATCCTGTTCAGCGGCCACGCGATCACGGCGGCCTTGCCTTCCAGATCCTTGAGGTCGATGAATCCGCCGTCGGTCTCCATATGGGCGCGCGAATCGGCGGAGTGGTTCCGGTTGTCACCCATCACCCACACCTTGCCTTCCGGGACGGTGACGTCAAAGTTGCGGACCTGCGGCACCTCGGCGGGATTGATGTAGGTCTCGTCGAGCGAGGTTCCGTTAAGGGTCAGTTTACCGCCGGCGTCACAGCAAACCACGTGGTCGCCCGGCAGTCCGATGACGCGCTTGACCAGGTGCTGCTCCGAATTGTCCGGCAGGAGGCCAACGAACGTGAGGCCGTCCTGGACCCAGGTGAACGGGCCCTGTGCCTTGGCCGGTGCCGGAGGCAGCCATCCCTTGGTGTCACGGAACACCACAACATCCCCGCGGCTCAGGGCAAACGGTTCCGGGACCAGGAGGTTGACGAAGATGCGGTCGTCCACGTCCAGGGTGTTCACCATGGATTCGGAGGGGATGAAGAATGCCCGGAAGAGGAAGGTCTTGATGAGGAAGGACAGCACCACCGCGATGACCACCACCGTGGCGATTTCCTTCAGCCACCCGAGGAAGGGGTTGCCGGTGGACTTGCCGGCAGCCTTGGACTCCGCCCGGTTCCGCCGGTGGACGGGTGCGGTTGACTCCGGATCCTCCCCCGGAGCCGACGTGGAGGAGGCCTGGACGGCGGGCGTTTCTGAAGCGCCGTCGTGGCGCGGTTCAGGTTTCCGCGCGTGGTTCTCGGGCATTTACCGTCCGTTCTGTGTTGTTGGCCCCGTTGCGGGCGGCCGTGCTACAGGAGCAAATCTATCAAGCGGCCAAAGGATCTGGACCGGCCGGCCGATCACCCGGTCCAGCGGCACCAGGCCACCGCCCGGGGCGCCGAGCAGGCTGCGGGAATCGGCGGAGACGGAGCGGTGGTCCCCCATCAGCCATAGCCTGCCTTCCGGAACCAGGGTGCTGAATTTCTGGGTGCTGGGCACGTCCCCCGGAAAAACATAGGGCTCGTCAAGGGGAACGCCGTTGACGGTGACCTTCCCGGCAGCGTCGCAGCAGACCACTGTGTCGCCTGGAACGCCGATGGCCCTTTTGACGTAGGTGGTGTCGCTGCCGGCGACGCCGAGCCACTGCAGGGCGGACGCCGCGGCGTCCGCGAAGGGGCCCTTGCCGCTATTCAGCGGGGCGAAGCTGCCGCGGCCGTCAAAGACGACAACGTCCCCGCGCCGGATGGGTTCGGACTGGAAGTCCGTGCGCGATACCAGGATGCGGTCCCCGCCTTCCAGGAGCGGCTCCATGGACTGCGAGGGGATGAAGTAGACATCCAGCCACAGTGACCGGACCAGTCCGCTGATGGCAACAGCAAGGAGCAACGCCGCTGCAACGACAAAACGCCAGCCCTTTTTGCGGGGCTGGCGTTTTGTCTGGTGCATGGTCCGTATCCTGGCGCTGGTGTTGCTCCGGCGCTTGCCGGCTACGGCCGCGCTCCGGCGTGGCAGTGAGTCCGGGCTGGACTTACTTGGCGGAGCTGAAGTCGCGCTTTTCCTTGATCTTGGCGGCCTTACCGCGCAGTGCACGCATGTAGTACAGCTTGGCGCGGCGGACGTCACCCTTGGTGACAACCTCGATCTTTTCGATGATCGGGGAGTGCACCGGGAAGGTACGCTCCACGCCGACACCGAAGGAAACCTTGCGGACGGTGAAGGTTTCGCGAACGCCATCGCCCTGGCGACCCAGGACGAAGCCCTGGAAGACCTGGACACGGGTGTTCTTGCCTTCGATGATGTTCACGTGCACCTTCAGGGTGTCGCCCGCGCGGAACTCGGGAACATCGTTGCGCAGCGAGGCTGCATCGACGGAGTCGAGAATATGCATGATTGCACTCCTGGTGAACGCCACAGGTCATTCACTTTGGGTAACGGCAGGCAAGTCGGCCCACTGGAAAGCAGGCCGGGCATCACCGCCGAAGTAAAGTAGTCCGGCCGCTTCAAGGCTTGATGGGGCCGGTTGCCACGCTGTTGGCCGCGCTACCCCCTGTGGCAGGTGCGGACCCAGCAGACACAAGGGTTAATTTTGCCACAGCAGCAGGGTTACGCCAATTCCGCCGGGGTTAACCCTCCTGTGCGGCGTCCGGTTCCGGGCGGCGGACCAGGCGGCCGTCCACGACGTCGTAGCCCAGGTTGTGCAATTCGGTGCGGTCGGCACGTGGGAGGCTGCCGGCGTCGAACCCCTGCAGGAGGTCCGGGCGGCGCTCTGCCGTCCTGCGGTACTGTTCGTGGCGGCGCCACTGGGCGATCCTGCCATGGTTGCCGCTGAGGAGCACCGGCGGCACTTCGCGGTCCCGCCAGACCGAAGGCTTGGTGTAGACCGGGTATTCCAGGAGCCCGTCGGAGTGGGATTCCTCCACCAGGGACTCGGGATTGCCGACAACGCCGGGGAGCAGGCGGCCGATGGCCTCCACCATGGCAAGGACGGCCACTTCCCCGCCATTGAGCACATAGTCGCCCAGGCTGACGGGGCGGACGGTGAAGTGTTCCTGCGCCCATTCGATGACGCGTTCATCGATGCCTTCGTACCGCCCGCACGCAAACGCCAGATGCTGCTCCTCCGCCAGTTCATAGGCTAGGGCCTGGGTGAACCGCTCGCCCGCAGGGGACGGAACGATGAGCACGGGCTTGCGCTGCGGATCCGGGCGCCCTTCCGCCACGGCGGTGAGGGCCTGCGCCCAGGGCTCGGGCTTCATGACCATTCCAGCGCCACCGCCGTACGGGGTGTCGTCCACGGAACGGTGCTTGTCAGTGGTGAAGCTGCGCAGGTCGTGGACGTGCAGGTCCAGGATTCCATCCTGGCGGGCCTTGCCGATCAGCGAGAGTTCCAGCGGGGCAAGGTATTCAGGAAAGATGCTGACGACGTCGATCCGCATCTAGTCCCTGCCTTCCGTTTCGGGGGCAGCAGCTTCGTCGGAGTTCAGTTCGAAGAGCCCGTCCGGCGGGGTGAGGAGGATGTAGCCCTCCTCGACGTTGACTTCCGGCACGATTTGTTCCACGAACGGGATGAGGATTTCTTCACCGCCGGGGGTGGTGACCATGAGCAGGTCCTGGACGGGCATGGTGTTCAGCGCCGTCACCTTGCCCACCACCCGGGAGCCGATCCTGGCCTCAAGGCCGACCAGTTCGTGCTCGTACCAGCCCTCGTCATCGTCGTCCTCGTCAAGCTCCTCGGTTTCGATGAACAGCTTGGCGCCGCGAAGGGTTTCAGCCTGGTTGCGGTCAGCCACTTCCTCGAATCCGAGCAGCAGGATGTCCTTGTTCCAGCGGGCGCTGCTCACAGTGAGGGGACCGGACGCAGCAGGCTCAACCACGAACGTGGTACCGGGGACAAACCGGTCCTCCGGGGCGTCCGTCAGCACCTGGACCGTGACTTCCCCGCGAATGCCGTGCGGCTTGCCGATCCGCGCCACCTGAAGCTGCATCTGTTCCTCTGTTCCGGGTTGTGGTGTTTCTGATGAAAGGACTGTGTTGTTGAAAGCAAACCGGCCCCTCCACCTGATGGTGGAGGGGCCGGAGCAAGAACTGAATGTTGCCGAGCGCTCAGCGGCGGCGGTCGGTGTCGACGACGTCGACGCGTACCGGTTCGCCACCGGCCAGTGCTGCCACCACGGTGCGCAGTGCGCGTGCCGTGCGGCCCTGGCGGCCGATCACCCGTCCAAGGTCATCCTGGTGAACGCGCACCTCGAGGGTATCCCCGCGGCGGTTGTTCTTCGAACTGACCTTGACGTCATCCGGGGAATCGACGATTCCACGGACCAGGTGCTCCAGCGCTTCTGCCAGCAATCTACTCAGCCTCGGTGGTCTCAGCTTCGGCGTCGGCAGGGGCCTCGGCAGCGTCAGACTTGGAGGCCTTCTTGGTGATGGCTTCCGGGATGATGACCGAGCCCTTCTCCGGGGCGACGAAGGATTCCTTCTCGACCTTGGTCTTGAGGGTGCCTTCCTGGCCCGGCAGGCCCTTGAACTTCTGCCAGTCACCGGTGATCTTCAGGATCGCGGCAACCTGCTCGGACGGCTGGGCGCCGACGGACAGCCAGTACTGGGCACGCTCTGAGTTGACCTCGATGTATGAGGGCTCTTCGGTGGGGTGGTACTTGCCGATCTCCTCGATGGCACGGCCATCACGCTTGGTGCGTGAGTCCGCGACGACGATGCGGTAGTACGGTGCGCGCATCTTACCGAAGCGCTTAAGGCGAATCTTTACGGCCACTTTTGTGGTCACTCCTGTTTCAGAAAAGGGGTGAACCCGGCTTTCTGCACCCGTGGGGCGGGCCGTACTTGCGGGCTCGAAGGACAGGATCCGGACGCGGAGAGAGGGGCCGCGCAGATCGAGTACCTGTCCATTGTGCCAGATGAGCGCGGTTAATTCGACTTGGCGCGGGCGTGGCTGGCGCGCCGGCCATACGGGGAGCGCCGAAGGGTTCCAGGACCCGGCTCAGGCGGACCAGACGTACAGTCCGGTCCGTTCTGAATCGTCGATTCCGGCGGCGAGCTGCGCCAGTTGCTGCACATAGGTCCGGGCCTGGCCTGCGTCGAAGGGCATGTCCTCCTGGGCGGCCCACTGTTCGGCAACGTCGTCGAGGACGTTGCCTTCGCCTTCGGTTTCGTATGAGAGCAGATCCGCCAGGGCGCGGACCATGGCCGGCGGCACGGCGAGGAGCGAGTCGCTGGCAACGTCCACCATGGTCAGCTCGTAGTCGGCGCCGCCCGCGTGGACGGCCGTTCCCGCCAGGTCGCCCAGCTGCTCAACCTCGAAGTCGCTGATTCCCTGGATCCGCACCGCATGGGCGGCAGGGCCGCCAGCCGCGGAGCCGCTGCCCTCGTCGAGGATGCCGGCGCGTTTCAGCGCGGCGTCATGGGTGGCGACAAAGATCTCGGTGAAGCCCATGGGGTTGCCCTTCTTCCGTTAGCGGGACAGCGCGCCGGGCGCTGCCCGGCCGTACGGGATCAGCCTAGTAGTTGCCCGCCTGCCCGCGCACGCCGGACCCTTTCTGTGCTGCCCCGCCGCGCAAACGGGGGCCAAGTCCACCCGTCAGCGGACGGCTACCCGGATCCGGTTGCGCCACGGGTCCTCGAAGCGGAGCTCGGCACCGGTGTGGTGCGAGGCCACTCCGGCAACCTTGAGGCGGTCCGCCAGCGCCCCGACGTCGTCCCCTGAAGGAACTTCAATCAGCACCTCGCCGAGCCCCAGGGTGTCCTTGCGCGGCCCGGCACCGCGGCTGTTCCAGACGTTCATTGCCATGTGGTGGTGGTAGCGGCCGGCGGAAACAAACAATGCCTGCCCGTGCCAGCCGGCCGTCTTTTCGAAGCCGAGGGTTCCCACGTAGAAGTCCCGGGCGGCCTGGACGTCACCCACCTGGAGGTGCACGTGGCCAACGCCTGCGGTTGTCCGGCGCTGGCCTTCCAGCGACTCTTCGGTGAGGTACTGCTCCAGGTAGCGCTGCGGCGGGAGGGCAAGGCTGTCCATGACGACGTCCGTCCCGTTCCAGGACCAGTTGCTGCGCGGGCGGTCCCAGTACAGTTCAATGCCGTTGCCCTCGGGGTCGGTGAAATAGAAGGCCTCGCTCACCAAGTGGTCGGCGCTGCCGGTGAAGGACCGCGGCTCGTACTGGGCGGCCGTGGCGACGGTGGCGGCCAGGGAAGCCTGGTCTTCGAACAGCAGGGCGGTGTGGAACAGGCCCGCCTCTCCCCTGCCGGGAATATGCAGTCCCGGCGCCGGGGCCAGGTGGACCAGCGGCCTGCCGAGCCGGCCAAGGTAGAGTCCGCCGTCCTGCTCAGCCACCACCTCGAGTCCCAGCGCGCGCTGGTAGTAGTCGGCCATGAGCTTCATGTCGCCCACCTTGAGCATCACGGTGCCCATGGCGAGGTCGGCAGGAAGAAGATCCTGGCTGCTGGCTGCTGCGGTCATTGATGGCTCCTTGTGTTGGAGGCCGTCCCAATGGCGGCCTGTCACACATTAAAATTACTTGAAGCTTCAATTTATTCCAAGTCCCCAAGGGCCCTCTGGTCAGCGGATGATGCGGCCGCCCAGCACCACATGCTCAAGCGACCTGATGGTCTCCGGCACGGCCCGGGGGTCTTCCCGGCACACCACCGCGTCGGCCCGCGCTCCTTCCGCCAGGACGCCCGCCCCCAGCCAGGTCCGGGCGGCCCAGCATGCGGCATCCAGTGCTGCCGTCATTGGCAGGCCGGCGCCGTGCAGTTCAAGGATTTCGTCCGCGATCCTGCCGTGGCGGATTGTGCTGCCGGCATCGGTTCCGGCAAAGATGCGCACGCCGGCTGCGTGGGCCTCGGCCGCCCGTTCCAGCCTGCGTTCCCACAGGGCGCGCATGTGGGCGGCGTAGCGCGGGAACTTGGAATCCGCCTGCGCCGCGATGTCCGGAAAGGTGGCGATATTGATGAGGGTGGGCACGATCGGTATGCCCTGTTCGGCGAACCGGGGCAGGTGGCGGGGCAGGAGGCCCGTGGCATGTTCAATGCAGTCGATTCCGGCATCCAGCATCTGGTCCAGGGTGTCCTCGGCGAAACAGTGGGCGGTCACCCGGGCACCTTCGTCATGCGCTGCCTGGACGGCGTCACGGACGACGGCGGCGGGAAAGGAAGGAGCCAGGTCACCGGCGCCGCGGTCAATCCAGTCCCCCACCAGCTTGACCCAGCCGTCGCCGTCGCGCGCCTGCTTGCGGACGGCCTCCACGAGGCCCTCCGGCTCCACTTCCTCCGCGAAGCCGCGCAGGTAGCGCCGCGTTCGGGCGATGTGCCGCCCGGCACGGATCAGCAGCGGGAAATCCCCGCGGCCCTGCATCCAGCGGGTGTCGGCCGGTGAACCGGCGTCACGGACCAGCAGGGTTCCTGCGTTGAGGTCAGCCAGGGCCTGCTCCGCAGCCGTGGCGGCGTCAACGGGGCCGCCCGGTCCCAGCCCGATGTGGCAGTGCGCGTCAACGAAACCCGGCAGTACCCAGCCATGGAGGACCCTGCCCGGCTCCGTCACGGGACGGGTGAAGGTGAGGCTCCCGTCCACGGACCAAAGCCCGTACCGGATGCTGTCGGGTCCGGTCAGGACGGGTCCGCTGAATTCAATGACTTGTGGCATCAGGACTTCCTTTCATTGCCCGGACAGGCTAGCACCGCGGATTGTGACAACGCGGTCCCAGGGGCCTGTGGTAGCTTCGTTCCTGACCACACGGGTGCCCCTGCAGGGGCTGAGATCGGGCTGACGCGGCCTGCGACCGTTGAACCTGTCCGGGTAATGCCGGCGAAGGAAGTGAGTATTCCCTTGAGTACACAAAACACCCAGTTAAACGCTGCCCAAATCCAGGCAGAAACAACAGCGGACGCTCAGACAGCACTTCAGGTGACCCAGTCCCTGAAGTCGCATTCGCTGGCCTTTATCGAAGATCCCGGCGCCGGGATCCGGGTGCCGGTAACGGAAATTTCCCTTGAGCCATCCCCCAACGGCCGGCCCAACGAACCGTTCCGCACCTACCGGACAGCGGGGCCGGGCAGCGACCCCGTCCGGGGCCTTCAGCCCTTCCGTTCGGAGTGGATTGAGGCACGGGCAGACACCGAGGCGTACACCGGCAGGGAGCGCAACCTGCTCGATGACGGCCGCTCGGCAGTCCGCCGGGGTGCCGCCTCTGCAGAATGGAAGGGCGCCCGGCCGGTGCCCCGCCGCGCCGTCGACGGCCGGACAGTGACGCAGATGCACTATGCCCGGCAGGGCATCATCACCCAGGAAATGCGGTTCGTGGCGCTGCGGGAAAACTGCGACGTCGAGCTGGTCCGCAGCGAGCTGGCCGCCGGCCGCGCGATCATCCCCAGCAACATCAACCATCCCGAGTCCGAGCCGATGATCATCGGCAAGGCCTTCCTGGTGAAGATCAACGCCAACATCGGCAATTCCGCGGTCACCAGCTCCATCGCGGAGGAGGTGGACAAGCTGCAGTGGGCCACGCAGTGGGGCGCCGACACCGTCATGGACCTGTCCACCGGCGACGACATCCACACCACCAGGGAATGGATCATCCGCAACTCCCCCGTCCCCATCGGGACAGTACCGATCTACCAAGCCCTGGAAAAGGTCAACGGCGAGGCCAACGCGCTGACATGGGAGATTTTCCGCGACACTGTCATTGAACAGTGCGAGCAGGGCGTTGACTACATGACCATCCACGCCGGCGTGCTGCTGCGGTACGTCCCGCTCACAGCCAACCGCGTAACGGGCATCGTCTCGCGCGGCGGCTCCATCATGGCCGGCTGGTGCCTGGCCCACCACCAGGAAAACTTCCTGTACACGCACTTCGATGAGCTATGCGAGATCTTCGCGAAGTACGACGTTGCGTTTTCCCTGGGTGACGGTCTGCGCCCCGGTTCCACCGCTGACGCCAACGACGCCGCCCAGTTCGCGGAGCTGGACACGCTGGCCGAGCTGACGCAGCGCGCCTGGGAATACGACGTGCAGGTGATGGTGGAAGGCCCTGGCCACGTCCCCTTCCACCTGGTCCGGGAAAACGTCGAGCGCCAGCAAGAGCTGTGCAAGGGCGCGCCGTTCTACACCCTGGGGCCGCTGGTGACTGATGTTGCCCCGGGCTATGACCACATCACGTCGGCCATCGGTGCCACCGAGATTGCCCGGTACGGGACCGCGATGCTCTGCTACGTCACCCCGAAGGAACACCTGGGCCTGCCCAACAAGGACGACGTGAAGACCGGCGTGATCACCTACAAGATCGCCGCCCATGCTGCGGACCTGGCCAAGGGCCACCCGGGCGCGCACGAGCGGGACGACGCGCTGTCCAAGGCCCGTTTCGAGTTCCGCTGGCGGGACCAGTTCGCGCTGTCCCTGGACCCTGTCACCGCCGAGGCGTTCCACGATGAGACGCTGCCGGCCGAGCCCGCCAAAACGGCGCACTTCTGCTCGATGTGCGGGCCTAAGTTCTGCTCCATGCGGATCAGCCAGGACATCCGTGATGAATTCGGCTCCGCGGAGGCCCAAGCGGCGCTTGCCGGCGTGGCATCGGGGATGCGGGAGAAGAGCGAGGAGTTCCTGGCCGCGGGCGGCAAGGTGTACCTGCCGGAGCTGCGGGTTCCCGCGGAAAGCTAGGACGCCCGGGCCGGCTGGCTCCGGCTGACCTGCCGAATGAACTGCCGGATTGCCTGGTCCCCCTCCGGGGAGTCCTGGGGCCGGTGCCCTCCCGTGGCAACGCGGTGCAGGGCGCCGGTCTCCCGAAGGTACCCGGCGATTTCCTCATACAGCGGCTCCCAGCCGCCGGTCAGGACCAGCGTGGGCACGCCGGGGACGATGTGCAGCGGCGCCTCCCAGGACGGCGACTGGAGCCGGAGCCTGCGGGCGGACCTCTTCTCCTCGGCGGTGGCCGGCTCCTGGAGGTCCGTGGCATAGACCCGGCGGACGAATTCGCGCTGGAAGTCCTCGTCGCTTAGCTGGTGGCGCACCTCGAAGAGGGGCTGCATCAAGCTGATGTGGGCGGCTGTGGCCGGCAGTTCCGCGGTCAGCGACAGGCACGCCGGTTCCACCAGGGTCAATGAGAAGACCAGGTCCGGGCTTTCCACCGCGGCCATCATGGCGGCGATTGCCCCTTGGGAATGGGCCACAACGTGCCCGCCGGCGGCGCCGCGGCCGTCATCGGCGAGGGAGCGCAGGATGATGGCGGTGTCTGCGGCGAAGGAGGACTCCAGCGGCTCCGCGACGGCATCGTAGCCGTGCCGCCGGAGGAACAGGGCGTCATAGGACAGTGCCATGCCGTGCTGGCGCGGCCACGCGGCAGCGCCAAAGTTTCCGGCGCCGTGCACGAACACTACCCTCTGCTTGAACATGTCCCAACCCTATTCCACGGTGCCGACATCCCCACCGAAAAGCGCCAGGTGTCGTCTTGAGCGATCAAAACGACACCTGGCGCTGCACGATGATGGTGAACTGCTACTTGCCCAGGAACTTGTCGAAGCCCTTGGGGAGGTTCAGCTGGGACGGGTCGAAGTCGCTGCCCTGCTGGCCGAAGGCGGCCCCGGTGGGCAGTGCCTTGGCCGCATTGGCGCGCCGGGCTTCGGCTTCCTTGCGCTCCTGCGCAGCCTTGGCCGGGTTGCCGGACTTTGCCTTTTTCTTGGGCGCGTTCTTGGCGTTCTTGCGGGCACCGCCGCCGGCACCAGGCAGGCCGGGCATCCCGGGCATTCCCGGCATGCCGCCCTGGGCCATCTTCTTCATCATCTTCTGGGCCTGCGCAAACCGCTCCAGCAAGCCGTTGACCTCCGACACGTGGACGCCGGAACCACGGGCGATGCGGGCGCGCCGCGAGCCGTTGATGATCTTCGGGGCAAGCCGCTCGTGCGGGGTCATGGACCGCACGATTGCCTCGACGCGGTCAATCTCCCGCTCGTCGAACTGCTCCAGCTGCTGCCGGATGTTCTGCGCGCCAGGCATCATCATGAGCATTTTCTTCATGGAGCCCATGTTGCGGATCTGCTGCATCTGGGCGAGGAAGTCCTCGAGGGTGAAGTCTTCCTGGTCGGCGAACTTCTTCGCCATCCGGGCGGCTTCATCCTTGTCCCAAGCCTTCTCAGCCTGTTCGATGAGCGTGAGGATGTCGCCCATGTCCAGGATGCGCGAGGCCATCCGGTCCGGGTGGAAGAGCTCGAAGTCGTCCAGGCCTTCGCCCGTGGAGGCGAACATGACCGGCTTGCCGGTGACCGACGCGACGGACAGCGCGGCACCGCCGCGGGCGTCGCCGTCGAGCTTGGAAAGCACGATGCCGGTGAAGTTCACGCCTTCGTCAAAGGCAAGGGCCGTGTTCACGGCGTCCTGGCCGATCATGGAGTCGATCACGAACAGGACTTCGTTGGGCACGATGGCCCGGCGGATCTGGCGGGCCTGCTCCATCATGTCGGCGTCCACGCCAAGGCGGCCGGCGGTATCAACAATCACCACGTCGTGCAGCTTCTGGCGTGCTTCCTCGACGCCGGCACGCGCCACGGCGACCGGGTCGCCGGCAGGCTGGTCCAGCTCAGTCGAGGTGGCGCCCGGGTGGGGTGCGAAGACGGGGACGTTGGCGCGCTGGCCCACTACCTGGAGCTGGGTGACGGCGTTGGGGCGCTGGAGGTCGCAGGCCACCAGCATGGGGCTGTGGCCCTGGGCCTTCAGCCACTTGGACAGCTTGCCCGCGAGGGTGGTCTTACCCGCACCCTGGAGGCCGGCGAGCATGATGATGGTGGGGCCGTTCTTGGCCAAGCGAATCCGCCGGGTCTCGCCGCCGAGGATCTCCTGGAGTTCCTCGTTGACGATCTTCACGATCTGCTGGCTGGGGTTCAGAGCGGCAGAGACCTCCGCACCCAGCGCACGTTCGCGGACCCGTCCCGTGAATTCGCGGACCACCGGTACGGCGACATCGGCGTCCAGGAGGGCACGGCGGATCTCGCGGACGGTGGCATCAACATCGGCCTCCGTGAGGCGGCCCTTGCCGCGGAGATTCTTGAAGGTTGCTGTCAACCGGTCAGAGAGTGAATTGAACACGCGCCGTGAACTTCTTTCAGGAGATGATCGGGACTCGACTATCTAGGGTATCAAGTCAGACACCTAAGATGGCATGCTGGCAAAATGACGAGCCAAACAACTGTCAAGACCCTGCTCATCCTCGGCGCCTCGGGCGACCTCACCGGCCGCCTCCTCCTGCCGGGGCTGGCGCGGCTGCTTGCCGCCGGCCGTGCAGAGGGCCTCAGCCTGGTGGGGGCCGGTTCGGACCCCTGGACGCCTGAACAGTGGCGGGAGCGCGTGCAGTCATCGTTCGCGGCGGCAGCCGGTGCAGCGGACCAGCCGGGCAAGGAAGCCCTCGAGCTGTTGCAGAAGGAGACGGTGTACCACCAGCTGGATGTCACGGCCAATGGCGCCCTGGCGGCCTTGCTGAAAACCCTGGAAGGCCCGGTGGCCGTCTACTTCGCTCTGCCGCCCCGGATCAGCCAGCTGGCCTGCGAGACGCTTCAGCCAGAGGAGGTGCCGGCCGGTACCCGCCTGGTGATGGAGAAGCCTTTCGGCTCCAGCGAACAGTCCGCGCGCTCCCTCAACCAGACGTTGGCGCGCCTCGTCCCGGAAGACCACATCCACCGGGTGGACCATTTCCTGGGCAAGGCCACAGTCCTCAACATCCTGGGCCTGCGGTTCGCGAACAACTTCCTGGAGCCGGTGTGGAACCGGCAGCACGTGGAAAAGGTGGAAATCTTCTTCGACGAGGATCTGGCCCTGGAGGGACGTGCCCGCTACTACGACGGCGCCGGCGCCCTGCGCGACATGATCCAAAGCCACCTCCTGCAGGTCATGGCCGTGATGGCCATCGAGCCTCCGGCCACCATTGGCGAGCGCGACCTCCGCGATGCGGTCTCCACCGTCCTTCGCGCCAGCAGCGTCAGCGCCCCCTTCACCAAGTCAACGCGCAGGGCCCGATACACCGCCGGCACTGTAGCAGGCAAGGAGGTCCCCGACTACGCCAACGAGGAGGGCGTGGACGCCGACCGGGAAACGGAGACCCTCGCGGAGATCCAGGTGGGGATCGACAACTGGCGCTGGCGTGGCGTTCCCTTCATCCTGCGTTCGGGCAAGGCCCTGGGCGACAAGAGAAAGGAGGCGGTGGTCACTTTCCTGCCGGTGCCCCACCTCCCCCAGGGTTTCACCGGGGTGGACTCCCCCAACCAGCTGCGGATCGGTTTTGGCCCGGACACGCTGGAGTTCGATGTGGATGTCAACGGTCCCGGGAACATTTTCAGCCTGGGCCGGGTCACCCTGGAAGCCGAACTGAGTGCCTCCGACCTGCTGCCCTACGGTGAGGTGCTGGAGGGGGTGCTGTCCGGGGATCCGCTGCTGTCCGTCCGGAGCGACACGGCTGAGGACTGCTGGCGGATTGTTGAACCGGTGCTGAAGGCATGGGAAAAGGGTGAGGTCCCGCTGGAGGAGTACGACGCCGGGTCGGCCGGGCCGGCGTCCTGGCCCACCAACCGGCGTCAGGACTGAGCCGTCCACACAAGGCGGGTTTAGCGCCTTAGACGTCAGCAGGGCGGGCTGGACCTTCCGGTTCCCGCCCGCCCTGCTTTCGTTTTCAGTTCCTGCCGTCCGCTGGGGGCCGCAGTGGTGAGGCCTAGATGTATTGACCACGGAGGTTAGGAACATGCGGCGTGGTTAGGTGACAAAAAGAAGACCTCCAAGTGGAGTGGGGCTTGTCTAAGAGTCCGATCCACAAGGAGGTCTTCAATGTCCCATGCTAACGCGCTTCTGACGCCGAAGGGACGGCTCCGGCTGGCCCGGTGCATCGTCGATGACGGGTGGCCGCTGCGCCGTGCTGCTGAGCGGTTCCAGGTGTCGGTGACGACCGCAGCGCGGTGGGCGGCCCGTTACCGGGAGCACGGGGAGCACGGGACGGGTGATCGTTCCAGCCGGCCCATCAACTCCCCGCGTCGGACCTCCACGCGGCGGGAGCGGCGGATCGTCGCGATCAGAGTCAACCGGCGCTGGGGCCCGGCACGGATCGGCTATCTGCTGGGCATTCACCCCTCCACGGTGCACCGGGTGCTGTCCCGGTTTGGGCTGGCGAGGCTGGCGTGGATGGACCGGGCCACGGGCCGGGTGATTCGCCGGTACGAGCACCACAGCCCCGGGGACCTGGTCCACGTCGACATCAAGAAACTTGGACGGATCCCTGACGGCGGCGGACACCGCAGTGTCGGCAGGGCCGCCGGAAACCGGAACAAGACCGGTACCGCGGCGAACCGGAGACCGGGTCACGCCTTCTTGCACAACGCCGTCGATGATCACTCCAGGCTCGCCTACACGGAGATCCTGACCGATGAGAAAAAGGACACTGCGGCCGGATTCTGGGAACGCGCCAATGCCTACTTCGAGTCCCACGGGATCACTGTCAAACGGGTCCTGACCGATAACGGATCCTGCTACCGCTCCTACGCATTCAAAGACGCTCTGGGCCCGGACATCAAGCACAAACGCACCCGCCCCTACAGGCCTCAGACAAACGGCAAAGTCGAGCGCTACAACCGCACCATGCTCGACGAATGGGCCTACGCCCGTCCCTACGCCTCCGAGGCCGAGCGTGTTGCCGCTTTCGCCGACTGGCTCCATCATTACAATCATCATCGAGGCCACACCTCACTCAACGGTCAGCCACCGGCCAGCCGCGTCACCAACCTCTCAGGTCAATACACCTAGATGGCGGCCACTCCGCGTTCCCCTGTACGGACCCGCACTGCTTCGTGGACGTCCATGGTCCAGACCTTGCCGTCCCCTGCCCTGCCGGTATTGGAGCTGGCAATGATCACGTCCAGGATGTCATCGGCCTGTTCGTCCGTTGCCAGCACTTCCACCCGGATCTTGGGCAGGAGGTCCACGTTGTATTCCGCCCCGCGGTAAACCTCGGTGTAGCCGCGCTGCCGGCCGTAGCCGCTGGCCGCGCTGACCGTCAGGCCCTGGACGCCGTAGGCTTCCAGCCCTTCCCTGATGGCTTCGAGCTTTTCCGGCCTGACGATTGCAGTGATCAGTTTCATGCCCCCACGCTTTCCTTGCCTGTTGCTGACTGTGCCTTCTGCGCTTCCGCTGCCTGCGCGGCTTCAGGGGTTAGGCCCTTGCCGGTGATCAGGTCATGCAGCGGCTGGAAGCTTCCGCCGTGGCCGCTGACGCCGAACTCGTAGGCAGTCTCGGCGTGCAGGCTGAGGTCCACACCCACCGTTTCCTGTTCCTGCGAGACGCGGAAGCCCATTGTCTTGTGGATGGCCAGGGCGATGATGGTGGTCAGGATCGCGGAGTAGGCAATGGCGATGCCGGCTGCCGCGAGCTGTGCCCAGAGCTGTGCCAGTCCGCCGCCGTAGAAGAGGCCGCCGCCAACACCGTCGGTGGGCAGGGCGATGAAGCCCAGCGCCACGGTGCCGATGATGCCGGATACCAGGTGCACGCCCACGACGTCGAGCGAGTCATCGAAGCCCCAACGGAACTTCAGGCCGACTGCCAGGGCGGAAGCTACGCCGGCCACGACTCCCAGGCCCAGGGCGCCCACGGGGCTGACGTTGGCGCAGGCCGGAGTGATGGCAACCAGGCCGGCAACCACGCCGGATGCTGCGCCGAGCGAGGTGGGGTGGCCGTCGCGGATCCGCTCAGTGACCAGCCAGCCGAGCATGGCAGCTGCCGGGGCTGCGAGGGTGTTGACCCAGATCAGGCCGCCCTGTTCGGCAGTGGTGGCTGCACCGCCGTTGAAGCCGAACCAGCCGAACCAGAGGATGGCCGCGCCGAGCATGACGAACGGAATGTTGTGCGGGCGGTGGTTGGGGTCCTTGCCGAAGCCCTTGCGGTTGCCGATGATCAGGACCAGGATGAGCGCGGCCACACCTGCGTTGATGTGGACCACCGTGCCGCCGGCGAAGTCGATGGCGGGGCCAAGGGCTTTGCCGATGGCTCCTTCAGGGCCGAAGAGGCCGCCGCCCCACACCATGTAGGCGAGCGGGCAGTAGACCAGCGTGACCCACACGGGAACGAACACGGACCAGGCGCCGAACTTGGCACGGTCTGCGATGGCGCCGCTGATCAGTGCCACCGTGATGATGGCGAACGTGGCGGCGTAGCCAACCTTGATCAGGCCATCGGGGGTGGTGATTCCCTCAAGGCCGAAGGTGGCGAACGGGTTGCCGACGATCTCCATGAACCCTTCCCCGGAGCTCATGGAGGCGCCCCACAGGACCCAGACGACGCCCACCATGCCGATGGAGATGAAGCTCATCATCATCATGTTCAGGGCTGCCTTGGCGCGGGTCATGCCGCCGTAGAAAAATGCCAGACCGGGTGTCATGAACAGCACAAGGGCTGCCGCCACCATGACCCAAACGTGACCTGCGGTAAGTTCCATGGTGCACGTCCTCTCTCATCGAATCTTGCGGAAGTACTCCGCCTGCCAACGCCTTTTGCGTCCTGTAAAGAGTGTGTGGGTGGCGTGTTTCGCCCGCGGAGGATTTAGATTGCCGGCCTGTTACAACAACCTCTAGGAAGTAAATGGTGCATATCCGCCTTGTTACGGTTATGTTTCCGCACCCGCGCAGCCACCCGGCTCCCTTTCCAGCGAGGATTTCCCCAGCATGACGGCACCACCCCGCGCCAACGGCGCCACCTCAAGGTTTTGGGCGCGGCTGCGGCCGCAGCGCGAAAGGCTCCCCCGCGACATCAAGGTGATGCTGGCCGCGGCCTTCCTCATCGCGCTTGGATTCGGGCTTGTTGCGCCCGTATTGCCCCAGTTCGCCACAACCTTTGGAGTGGGAAACACCGAGGCTGCCGTCATCGTGGCGATCTTCGCGTTCATGCGCCTGGCTTTTGCCCCGGCCGGCGGTGCATTGATCGGCAAGCGGGGAGAACGCCCCATCTACGTTGCCGGTCTGTTGATCGTGGCACTGTCCACCGCGGCGTGCGCCTTCGCCCAGGACTACTGGCAGCTGCTGCTGTTCCGCGGCCTTGGCGGGGCAGGCTCGGTGATGTTCACCGTGGCATCCATGGCCCTGGTGGTCCGGCTGGCGCCGCCTCAAAGCAGGGGAAGGGTCTCGGGAGCCTACGCCTCAGCGTTCCTGATCGGGAACGTGTGCGGGCCCATCGTGGGAGGCCTCCTGGCGGGGCTGGGCCTGCGGGTCCCGTTCCTCGCCTACGCCGCCGCCCTGCTCGTTGCCGCTTTCGTGGTTCAGACCCAGCTCAGCCATCAACGCAGGGACGGCGGAGACGCACAGAAGCGGTCACCGGACATGCGCATCGGCGAAGCCCTGGGCGCGGGCACCTACCGTTCGGCCCTCGCTTCCAGCTTTGCCAACGGCTGGGCCACCTTTGGCGTGCGGATGGCAACCGTGCCGCTGTTCGCGGCGGCCGCTTTCGGAGCAGGCCCGCAGGCTGCCGGCCTGGCCCTGGCCGTGTTCGCTGCCGGCAACGCCGCCGCGCTCACCTTCTCGGGGCGCCTGGCCGACTCGGTGGGGCGCAAGCCCATGATGATCGCGGGTTTGCTGGTGGCAGCCCTGGCAACCGCGGCAATCGGGATCACCACGGACCTGCCCTGGTTCCTGGCGGCGTCGACGCTGGCCGGCGTCGGGTCCGGCCTCTTCGGCCCAGCCCAGCAGGCTGCAGTGGCCGATGTCATCGGCAATGGCCGCTCGGGCGGCAAGGTGCTGGCCGTCTACCAGATGATGTCCGACGTCGGCGCGATCGTTGGGCCGGTCGTGGCAGGGCTGCTGGCGGACCGGCTGGGCTTCGGCTGGGCCTTTGGGGTCACCGGCGGCATCATGCTCCTGGCCGCCGTCGCCTGGCTTCCCACCCGGGAATCGCTCCGTACGGCAGGGCCGTAGCAGGCCCTGCCGGAGTTCTGGAACCAGGCCGGTTCAGGAGTCAGCCGGTTCAGCGGTCAGCTAGTTCAGCAGGGCGTCGACGAAGCTTTCGGTGTCGAACGGTGCCAGGTCGTCGGCACCTTCGCCCAGTCCGATGAGCTTGACCGGCACACCGAGGGACTTCTGGATGGCGACAACGATGCCGCCCTTTGCGGTTCCGTCCAGCTTGGTCAAGACGATGCCCGTGATGTTGACCACCTCGGAGAAGACCCGCGCCTGGTTCAGGCCGTTCTGGCCGGTGGTGGCGTCCAGCACCAGCAGGACCTCATCCACCTCTGCCAGCTTCTCCACCACGCGCTTGACCTTGCCCAGCTCGTCCATGAGGCCAACCTTGTTCTGCAGGCGGCCGGCGGTGTCGATCATGACAACGTCCACTTCCTGCTCGATGCCTGCCTTTACTGCCTCGTAGGCAACGGAGGCGGGGTCGGCGCCGTCGATGTCCGACTTCACGGTCGGAACGCCGACGCGCTGGCCCCACGTGGCCAGCTGCTCGGCGGCGGCGGCGCGGAAGGTGTCCGCGGCGCCCAGCAGGACGTCCTTGTCCTCGGCCACCAGCACACGTGCCAGTTTGCCCACCGTGGTGGTCTTGCCTACGCCGTTCACGCCCACCACCATCATCACGGCGGGCTTGTCGGCATGCCGCTGGACGTTCAGGCTGCGGTCCATGGTGGGATCCACGAGCTTGATGAGCTCTTCGCGCAGCATGGCCTTCACGTGTTCGGGGGTCCGGGTGCCCAGGACCTTGACCCGCTCCCGCAGGGCATCCACCAGCTGCATGGTGGGCTCGGTGCCCAGGTCCGCGAGCAGGAGTGTCTCCTCCACTTCGTCCCAGACGCTCTCGTCGATGCGGTCGCTGGACAGCAGGGCCAGCAGCCCCTTGCCCATGATGTTGTTCGAGCGGACCAGCCGTTCGCGCAGGCGGGTGAGGCGTCCCGCGACCGGAAGCGGGGTTTCAACGGGGATGGTTTCCAGCCCGGCAGCATTGTCCGGAACCATCGTGGTGTCCAGCTCATCGAGGTCGGCGCCCTGCGGGGCCGCGCGCTCGATGGTTCCCTCGCGGTCCGCCACCGCGGCGCTTCCGCCGGAGCGGATTTCGGGGTCATTGGCGTCCCGTGTACCGGGGTACCTGGTGATGTTCCTCCGCGTCTTGATCAGGACCGGGATCAAGGCGCCGATGACCACCAGCGCAGCAAGAATGGACAGGACAATGGGAAGGATGTCATTCACTCCCCTAGCTTCTCACAAACGGCTTGCCCCCTTCCGGCGCCTGCCGCGCAGCTGACCTGCCCTTTTCGCCGCCGCCCGCGCTGCTGATATTCCTCTGCGCCGCTGCTAAACCTCCGCGCCGAGGCGCTGGCTGATCACCGTGGAAACGCCGTCGCCCCTCATCGTTACCCCGTACAACGCGTCCGCCACTTCCATGGTGCGCTTCTGGTGGGTGATGACGATGAGCTGGCTGGATTCCCGGAGCTCTTCGAAGATGGTGATCAACCGGCCCAGGTTGGTGTCGTCCAGTGCCGCTTCCACCTCGTCCATGACGTAGAACGGCGAGGGCCTGGCCTTGAAGATGGCCACCAGCAGCGCCACCGCTGTCAGGGACCGCTCGCCGCCGGAGAGCAGCGACAGCCGCTTGATCTTCTTGCCCGCCGGACGGGCCTCCACCTCGATGCCGGTGGTCAGCATGTCCGTGGGGTCGGTAAGGACCAACCGGCCTTCGCCGCCGGGAAAAAGTCGGTCGAACACCCTGGTGAATTGCGCCTGGGTATCCTCGAAGGCTTCGGCGAAGACGCGCTGGACGCGGTCGTCCACTTCCTTGATGATGTCCAGCAGGTCCCGGCGGCTGGCCTTCAGGTCCTCCAGCTGGGTGCTGAGGAACTGGTGCCGTTCCTCCAGTGCCGCGAATTCCTCAAGGGCCAGGGGGTTGACCTTGCCCAGGCTGGCCAGGTCCCGTTCTGCCTTCCGCAGCCGCTTCTCCTGCTCCTGCCGGACGTAGGGCTTTCCTTCCACGATCTCTTGCCCGCCAGCATCAACGGGGGCGCGGAGGGCGGCCCATTTGTCGCTGGATTCCTCCGCGGGCACGGGCACGGGGACGTGCGGGCCGAATTCCTCTACCAGGGCCTCGGGGGTAATGCCCAGTTCATCCACGGAACGGGTTTCTACTGCCTCGATCCTGGCCCGTTGCTGGGCCCGGGCGAGCTCGTCGCGGTGCACGTTGTCGGTGAGGTCGGCCAGTTCCCGGGCCAGGGCGTCGTTCGCTTCCCGGATGTCGCGCAGTCCGCGGTCACGCAGCTCGCGGTTCTCCTCGGCCAGGTCCCGTTCGTGCCGTGCCAGGTCCACCGAGACATCCACGTAGCCGAGTGCCAGTTCCACGCCTGCGGAAACGGCGGCTGCCCGTTTGGCCTGGATCCGGCGGCGCCGGGCGCGCTCCGCGGCTTCCTCGCGGGCACGGCGTTCGGTGGCGGCGGCGCGTTCCAGTGATGCCACCCGGTTGCGCGTGGCGGCCAGCTGCTCCTCGGCACTGCGCAGGGACAACCGTGCCTCCACCTCTGCTGCGCGGGCGGCGGAGGCGGCATGTGCCAGGGCGTCCCGCTGTTCGGTGGAGGGTTCCTCTTCAACGGGTGCTTCCTGGGCTGCCGCCAGGCGGGCGGTAACGGCCGCGAGCGCTTCCTGCTCGGCAGCGACATTCCCTTCCGCCCGCGCCAAGGACGCGGCCAGCCGTTCGCTCTCGCCCACGGCACTGCGCAGGACGGAGTTCAGGTGGCCCAGGCGTTCAGCGACCGCCGCGAGGCGGGCGTCAGATTCATGCAGCTTGTCCAGGGCGGCGTCCGCTTCCTCCTGCGCACCTGCGCGCCGCGCCTCGGCGCCGGCCAGGGCGAACCTGTTCCGCTCCAGGTCCGCGGTGACCGCAGAAAGGCTGCGGTCGGCGTCGTCCACTGCCGCCTGTACCTCGAGCAGCGACGGTGCCTTGGCAGAACCGCCGGCCGCCGTTAACGCCGTGAAGACGTCACCCTCGCCGGTGACCACCGTGAGGCCGGGCACCGAGGCCACGAGGGTGGACGCGGCGTCGATGCCGGATACGACGGCGGTCCCGGCCAGCAGGTGCCGGACCAGGGCGAGGTGCCCCGCGGGCCCCTCCACGAGGTCGGCGGCCCATTGCGCCCCCTCGGGCAGCCGGAAGGCAGGGTGGTCGCCGTCCCTCTGGTGGCCCGCCGCAGCCGAGGCGAGGAGCAGCGATGCCCGCCCGGCGTCGTCGTCCTTGAGCCGCTGCAGCACCTCAACGGCCGTGTCCTTGTCCTTGACCAGCACTGCTTCAGATGCCTGTCCCAGGGCGGCGGCGATGGCCGCTTCATAACCGGCCTGCACCGTGATCGTGGCGGCGACGCTTCCCTGCACCCCTGGAAGGCCTGATTCCAGCACGTGCCGGGCGCCGTCCTTGCGGTCGAGCCCCAGCTTGAGGGCGTCGAGCCGCGCGGCCAGGGCATCCCGTTTCCGGACTCCTTCGTTGACGGCGGCCTTGAGGTCCGTGATCTCCTGGAGCACAGCGTCCAGGGCCTCGCTTGCAGCTTCATAGTCGGCGTCGAGGGATTCTTCCCCCTCCTCCACGCCCGCCACCTGGTTCTCCAACGCCGTGAACTCGGCCTGGGCACGGGCGCGGCGTTCGGTTCCGGCGGTAAGGGATTCGCGCAGCCGTCCCAGTTCCGCCTGTGCGGACTCCACGCGGGACCTGGCGGCCGCCACCTGGCCGGCAAGCCGTGCCAGCCCTTCCCGCCGGTCGGCTGCCGCCCGGAGCTGGGCGGTGAGCCGCTGGTCCTCGGCCAGGGCCGCCTGCTCCGCTTCGGCCTTTGCGGCGCTGGCCGTCTCCAGGGCACTGCGCCTGGTTTCAATGTCCTGTTCAAGTTCGGCGAGCTCCTGCCGCACCCGGGCTGCCTGGCGTTCGAGCTGTTCGGGGTCCCTGCCCGGCGGGGGCGCGGCATCTTCCGAACCCAGCAGGCGGCTGCGCTCAGTGGCCAGCGAGCCGAGCGAGCGAAGCCGCTCCCGGGCAGTGGAGAGCCGGTACCAGGTGTCACGGGCGGCATTAAGGCGCGGTGTGGCCTCTGCCGCAAGTTGCTCCAGCGCTGCCTGCCGCCTGCGGCCCGTTTCGAGTTCCTGCTCGACGGCGGCACGCCGGGCCTTGAGCGCAGCCTCGTCCGCCACGTCCCGCTCCAGCGCCAGCTGCAACTGGACGAGGTCGTCGGCAAGCAGGCGGGCGCGGGCGTCCCTGACGTCGAACTGGACGCGCTGGGCGCGGCGGGCCACCTCCGCCTGCTTGCCCAGGGGCGTCAGCTGGCGCCGGATTTCCCCGGTGAGGTCGGTGAGGCGCTGGAGGTTGGCCTGCATGGCCTCCAGTTTCCGGACCGTGCGTTCCTTGCGCCGGCGGTGCTTGAGGATCCCTGCTGCCTCCTCGATGAAGCCGCGGCGGTCCTCGGGGGTGGCGTGCAGCACGCGGTCCAGCTGGCCCTGGCCCACGATGACGTGCATCTCCCGGCCCAGCCCGGAGTCGGAAAGCAGTTCCTGGATATCCAGCAGCCGGCAGGCGGCACCGTTGATGGCATACTCGGAGCCGCCCGTACGGAACAGCGTCCGGGAAATGGTGACTTCGCTGTATTCAATGGGCAGGGCGCCGTCGGCGTTGTCGATGGTGAGCGAAACGTGTGCCCGGCCAAGGGGCGGCCGCCCGGACGTCCCGGCGAAAATGACGTCCTCCATCTTGCCGCCGCGGAGGGTTTTGGCGCCTTGCTCGCCCATGACCCAGGCCAGGGCGTCCACCACGTTGGACTTCCCGGATCCGTTGGGACCCACCACGGCGGTGACGCCGGGTTCGAAGTCGAAGGTGGTGGCAGACGCAAAGGACTTGAACCCCCGGACGGTCAGGCTTTTGAGGTGCAAGGCTTTTCTGGTCTCCTGGAGCGGATAGGGCAGGATTGCGGGAACCGGCTCACTACAATCTACTGCGCAGGACCGACATTTCCCCGCAGCAGCGCCCGGAAGCCAAGGCCTGCACCACGCGTGAATATGCATGTTCCGGGCAGGCAAAGGCATAGTTAAGCTCTTGAGCCTGCGTTTTTGTGGGTACAGTCACCGCAGGAATGCGGGACAGAAACGAAGAGGGGCTTGAATTGGCAGGTAATGCAACCTTCCGCCACAGCAACACCGCGCTGCTCTCCGTGAGCAGCGTTGAAGCTCCAAGGATTGTGAGTTCCACGGACTTTGACCGGCGCCTGGCGTCAACCCTGCAGCGGCTGAAGTTCCCGCCGCGGCTGCTGGAACGCGTCGCAGGCATCACGCACCGCCGCTGGTGGGCCGCCGGCACGTCGTTCGATGACGCTGCGGTGGAAGCCGGTGCCAAGGCCCTGGCCGAGGCGGGCATCGAGGCATCCGACGTCGGCCTGCTGATCAACACCTCGGTGACCAGGCGCAACCTGGAACCGTCCGTCGCGGTGAAGATCCACCACGGACTCAGCCTGCCGTCGTCGGCCATGAACTTCGACCTTGCCAATGCCTGCCTGGGCTTCGTCAATGCCCTGACCCTGGCCGGCAACATGATCGATTCGGGCCAGATCAGGTACGCCGTGATTGTCAATGGCGAGGACGCCCAGCTGACCCAGGAGGCCACCCTGGAACGCCTCCAGCGGCCCGAAACCACCCGGGCCGACTTCAACCGTGAGTTCGCCACGCTGACGTTGGGCTCCGGAGCCGCCGCCGCCGTCCTGGGACCGGCGGATCAGCACCCCGGCGCCCACCGCGTGGTGGGCGGCGTGATGCGGGCCGGCACCGAACACCACGAACTGTGCGTGGGCGGCATCGACGGCATGCACACCGATACAAAGGGACTGCTCGACGGCGGCCTGCAGCTGGTCGTCGAAGCCTGGCATGAGGCCCAGCCCGAGTGGGACTGGGCTGCCATGGACCGCTACGTCACCCACCAGGTCAGCAACGCCTACACGCAGGCCATTATTGAGGCGATCGACCTGGACCCGGATAAGGTGCCCATCACGTTCCCGCACTGGGGCAATGTGGGGCCTGCCTCCCTTCCCATGACGCTGGCAGCCGAGGCGCAGTCGTTGGGGAGCGGTGACCGGGTCCTGTGCATGGGCGTGGGATCCGGCCTGAATACCGCCATGCTGGAAATCGTTTGGTGATCGCGGACTGGCCCGGCGTCAACGCCGAATGGTCACGCGAACTCGAAGTCCCCTCCACCTCCGGCGCTGATGCCCCCGGCACCGTGCACCGCTGGCACCTGCTGGATAACGGTGCAGAACTTGCCCGCCGCGGACTGGCTCCCCTGGGGACCCTGCTGTGCGTGCACGGCAACCCAACCTGGTCCTACCTGTGGCGGACCCTGCTGGCCGGCGGATCCGACGCGGCCCATCCATGGCGTGTGGTGGCCGTGGACCAGTTGGACATGGGATTTTCCGAGCGCACCGGGACGGTCCGGCGGCTGGCCGACAGGATCAACGACCTGGGCGACCTCACCGACGCCCTGGCCCTGGAGGGGCCAGTGGTTTCCGTAGGCCACGACTGGGGCGGCGTCATCAGCCTCGGCTGGGCCCTGGCGCACGAACACCAGCTGGCCGGGGTGGTCCTGACCAACACCGCCGTGCACCAGCCGGAAGGCTCTCCCCTTCCGGCAGCGCTGCGGCTTGCCCTGCACCCCGCCGTCCACAAATGGGGCACCATCACCTCGGATGCCTTCCTGCGGGTGACGCATTCTCTGGCACACCCGCCACTGTCCGCGGAGGTCCGGACCGCTTACATGGCCCCTTACCGCGGGGCGTCCCGGCGCGCCGGGGTGGGCAACTTTGTTGCGGACATCCCCGTTGACGCATCCCACCCAAGCTTCGCCGCGCTCACCGGGGTGGCGGAGGGGGTGCGCGGGCTGGATGTTCCAGCCCTGATGCTGTGGGGTCCGCGCGACCCCATCTTCTCGGACCGCTACCTCAAGGACCTCATCACCCGGCTCCCGCATGCGGACGTGCACCGCTACGAGGGCGCGGGGCACCTGGTGGCCGAGGACCGGGACATTGCCACGCCGGTCTTCGAGTGGCTCGCGGGGCGCGTTACCGGTGGTGGCACCCGTGCTGCCGATGCCCCCGCCGCCGTACAGGGCACCGACGGCTTTGAGCCCCTATGGGCGCCGCTTGCCGAACTGGCGGCGGGACCAGCGGGCGACGGGAGGGCCGTCGTCGAAATGGCAACGGACGGCACCGTGGCCCGCTTCCTGACGTGGAAGCAGCTGGAGGCGGCTGTTGGACACCTTGCCGCGGGCCTGCAGGAGGCGGGCGTTGGGTCGGGCAGCCGGGTGAGCCTGATGGTTCCGCCGGGGGTGGACCTCACCGTGGCCCTATATGCCTGCCTGCGGCTCGGTGCTGTGGTGGTGGTGGCCGACGCCGGCCTGGGCACCAGGGGCCTGAGCAGGGCCGTCAAGGGAGCCACTCCCGATGTCCTGATCGGGATCGACAAGGCCTTGGCCGCCGCCCAGGCCCTCGGGTGGGCAGCCCGGCGCATCAGTGTGCAGGAGCTCCCGGCGGGACGCCGCCGCCTCCTCGGGGTGGAAACCTCCCTTGCCGCCCTGGCGAGGGCAGGTTCGGAAAGGGCCGGGGCTGCGGACAGTGTTGCGCGGCCCCTGCCGGGCCCGGACTCCCCCGCCGCGGTGCTCTTCACCTCCGGTTCCACCGGTCCTGCAAAGGGCGTGTTGTATACCCATCGGCAGCTTGCCGCCATGCGGGACACCGTGGCCCAAACCTTTGGGATCCGTCCCGGCCAGCGCCTGGTGGCGGGTTTCGCGCCCTTTGCCCTGCTGGGGCCAGCCCTGGGGGCCGTCTCGGTGACGCCGGCGATGGATGTCACCGCACCCCGCACATTGACTGCACGCGCCCTCGCCGATGCCGGGGCGGCCATCGATGCAACGGTGGTCTTCGCATCCCCCGCTGCCCTGCGCAACGTCGTCGCCACACATGGCGGACTCACCCCGGAGGGTACGTCCGCACTCGAGCGCGTCGACCTGCTCCTCTCCGCCGGCGCGCCCGTTCCCGAAGCACTCCTCGCGAAGGTGCAGCAGCTGGTGCCCCGCGCTTCGCTGCACACCCCATACGGGATGACCGAGGCGTTGCCCGTCACCGACATCAGCTTCGAACAAATCCAGGCCGCCGCCGCTGATGCCGCTGCCGGAACGATGACGGGCGCGGGCAACGGCGTGTGTGTGGGCCTGCCCGTCCACGGTGCCCGCGTAGCCGTTGTCCCCCTGGCAGGAGACGGCACCGCCCCTGGCTCCCTGCCCGTCACCGATGCGGGCATCACGGGAGAGGTCCTGGTGAATGCGCCGCACGTCAAGGACGCCTACGACCGCCTCTGGCTGACCCAGGAGCTGAGCAGCGGTCCCGCCGGATGGCACCGCACCGGGGACGTGGGCCATTTCGACGCCCGGGGACGGCTGTGGGTGGAAGGACGCCTTGCGCACGTCGTCACTGCACCTGGCGGCGCAGTGACCCCGGTAGGCCCGGAACAGGCCATCGAAAGCCTGGACGGCGTCGGCATGGCAGCCGTGGTAGGGGTGGGACCGGCGGGGACGCAGGCCGTCACCGCCGTCGTCGAAACCGTCCCGCCGGCCCCGAAAGCCGGCCTTGCCGGTCCGGACTTGGCGGGCAAGGTGCGGGCCGCAGCACGCGGCGCGGGCGTGTCCGTCGCCGCCGTACTGGTTGTCCCCGAACAGCCCACCGACGTCCGCCACAACGCCAAGATCGACCGGACGCGGCTGGCCCGGTGGGCATCGTCCGTGCTGGCGGGCGGCCGCCCGGGGACCCCATGAGGGTGCTGGTCACCGGCGCCAGCGGGCTGCTGGGCCGGGAGGTGGCAGGCCTGTTGGTGCGGAAGGGCCATGCGGTCACCACCTTCCAGCGGCGTCCGTCAAGGGTCGACGGCGTGACGGACCGCAGTGGCTCCCTCACCGATGAGGCGGCGGTTTCGGCAGCCGTCCGGGGCGTTGAGGGCGTCATCCACCTGGCCGCCAAGGTTTCCTTTACCGGCCGTGCGCAGGAATTCAACGAAGTGAACGTCCAGGGAACCCGGCGGCTGCTCCAGGCAGCACGCGACGCCGGGGTCAGGGACTTCGTTTTCGTGTCCTCGCCGTCGGTGGCCAACTCGGGGGCCGCCATCGCAGGGCTGGGCGCTGAGCCGGCCGACCCGGTACATGCCCACGGCGACTACTCCCGCACCAAAGCCGAGGCGGAACTGCTGGCCCTTGCCGCAGACGCACCGGACTTCCGTGTCGCCGCGGTGCGGCCGCACGTGGTGTGGGGACCCGGGGACACCCAGCTGGTGGAACGGGTGCTGGCACGGGCGGCCCGGAAGCGGTTGCCGCTGCTGGATGCCGGTGCTGCCCTGATCGACACCACGTACGTGGACAACGCGGCAGCCGCCATCGTTGCCGCGCTGGAGCGCATGGGGCATATCCGCGGCCGGGCGCTGGTGGTCACCAACGGTGAGCCCCGGCCCGTGGGCGAACTCATTGCAGGGATCTGCGCTGCCGACGGCGTACCCGCTCCGGCCTGGTCCGTCCCCGGCCCACTGGCGCGGCTGGCAGGATCAGTGGTGGAGCGGGCGTGGCTTCGGCTCGGCAAGCAGGACGAACCGCCCATGACCAGGTTCCTCGCAGAGCAGTTGTCCACGGCACACTGGTTCGACCAGCGTGAAACCCACGCGCTCCTCGCCTGGACTCCCCAAGTATCCATCGACGAAGGCCTCGCCCGGCTCACGGACTACTACGGCTCCCGCTGAGCGGGCCTGCGAGGCGGGGTTGGGCGGCCGCTACCAGCGGCCGTTGCGGGGCCGCGGCTGGCAGACGGGGCAGGTGTGGGAGGAACGGTTCATGAACTGGTCCCGGCGGATGGTCGCATTGATACCCGCTGCGGCGCACCTCCTGCAGGGCTCGCCCTGCCGGCCGTAGGCATTGAGGGACCTGTCAAAGTAGCCTGAGGCGCCGTTGACGTTGACGTACAGCGAATCAAAGCTGGTCCCGCCTGCTGCCAGGGCATCGAGCATTACCTCGCGGGCGCTGTCGAGGACGCGCTGGGCTTCACTCCTGCGCAGGGTGTCGGTGGCCCGGGCGAAGTGCAGGCGGGCACGCCACAGTGCTTCGTCGGCGTAGATGTTGCCGATGCCGGACACCAGTCCCTGGTCCAGCAGCGCCCGCTTCAGCCCCGTTTTGCGCTTGCGGAGGCGCTGGTAGAAGACGTCAAAGGAGAAGGCAGGGTCCAGGGGGTCCCTGGCAATGTGTGCTGCTTCCTCTGCAATCAGGGGAAGAGGGGATTCCGCCAGGCCGCCTGGTCCGCCGTCGTCAGTGGGTACCAGCGTGGTGACGAAGAGGCCGCCGAAGATCCGCTGGTCCACGAACCGCAGTTGATCCGGCATCCCGTCCCGCGGGCTGAGCCGGAACCGGACTTTAAGGTGCTTTTCATCGGGGACGGCTGGGTCCTGCATCAGCAGCTGCCCGCTCATGCCCAGGTGCGCCATAAGGGCAACGTGGGGCAGGCAATCGGTCTCCGGGGTGTCCAATCCGGCAGCAGAGCTGTCCACCAGCGGCATCCAGAGGAACTTTCCCCGGCGCACGACGTCGGAGACAGTGGCACCTTCGAGGTTGCCGATGAAGTCCCCGACGCCAAGGGCATGGCGGCGGATGGAGCGTGGGTCGAGGACTTCAACATCACGGATGGTCCTGCCGCGGACCCAGTTCACCAGGCCACGGCGGACAACCTCCACCTCGGGCAGTTCGGGCATGGACGCTACTGGGCGGCCACGGAGCTTGCGCCGGTACTGGAGGCCTCCTGGGCCCCAGCGCCGGAAAGCACCCGCCACGCGTCTGCCGCGGCTTCCTGTTCCGCTTCCTTCTTGGAGTGGCCGGAACCCTTGCCGTAGGCGGTTCCGCCGATATTCAGGACAGCGGTGAAGGTGCGGGCATGGTCAGGCCCGGAACCCTCCACTGCGTAGTGGATGCTGCCCAGCTGCCGGCTGGCTGCGAGTTCCTGGATACTGGTCTTCCAGTCGGTGCCGGCGCCCAGGACGGCGGCATCCTTCAGCAGCGGACCAATTAGCCGCATGACCAGTTGGCGCGCCGTCTCGATGTCGTTCGAGACGTAGGTGGCCCCGATCAGGGCTTCCATGGTGTCCGCCAGGATGGAAGCCTTGTTCTTGCCATGGGTGAGCTTCTCGCCCTGGCCAAGATAGATGAATTCCCCGATGCCCAAGCTGCGGCCGATGCCGGCAAGCGCACGGGTACTGACGACGGCGGAGCGGCGCTTGGCGAGTTCGCCCTCGGGCAGGTTCGGGTTGTCCCGGTAGAGGGCGTCGGTCACGGAGAACCCCAGGATGGAGTCGCCCAGGAACTCGAGCCGCTCGTTGGTGGGGATGCCGCCGTTCTCGTAGGCGTACGAACGGTGCGTGAGCGCAAGACGAAGCGTCCCGGCGTCAATAGAGACACCGAGACGCTTCAGAAGCTCTTCAGTTGAAGACATCAGTCAGCCTGTTGGGCCGATTAGACGTCAGCGACCTTGCGGCCCTTGTACTCAAGGAACAGCGCGGTGCCAGCAGAGTCGGTAACGACCTTTGCCTGGTGCGGCAGGCTGTAGGTGACCTGGCCGTTCTCAACGGTCTTCACCAGGTGAGGGGCGGTCGCCTTCCACTGCGAGCGGCGGGCGCGGGTATTCGAGCGAGACATTTTCCGCTTGGGAACAGCCACGGCTAACTCATTTCTCTCTAGACAAACACGTACAAATCAATTTTGCCGGTCAGGCTTAGCCATATCAGCTAGGGCAGCCCAGCGAGGATCCAGGACCTCGTGGTGGTGCCCCGGCTCGTCTTCCAGGCGAGCTCCGCATTCGGAGCAAAGGCCCTGGCAGTCTTCCCGGCACACCGGCTGGAACGGCAGATTGGTGACAACCGCGTCCCGCAACACCGGTTCAAGATCGATTACATCGTGCTCGACTCGACGTTGCTCTTCATCTTCTTCTCCGTCCGAGAACTCAGCGCCCTCGTAGAAGAAAAGTTCTTGCACATTGACCTCAAGGTCATACGCAAGGGGATCCAGGCATCGGCCGCACTCGCCGGTTACTTCAGCGACAACGGTTCCTGATACCAGAATTCCTTCGTGTACGGCCTCAAGCCTCAGGTCGAGCTCGACATCCGAGCCTTCCTGAACACCAATAAGCGCCACACCAAGATCACCCGGTGCGGGTACATGTTCCTTCAGCGTCCGCATGCTTCCCGGGCTGCGCCCGAGGTCCTTGACGTCGAACGCCAGGGGCGAACCAGCATCTCTGTTAATGAGAACTCCTGTTGAACATATGACCGACGTACCATCTTAGCCTGAAGAGCCATGGTGACTCAAACCGGCAGGAGGCAGCGCCGAAGTACCGATCCAGCCTACCGCCTTGGCTGCTGATCCGCCGAAGGCTCGCCGGCAACCATACGGCGGTGCACCGACCGGGGCACGTAGTCCGTGACGCTGCCGCCCAGGACCGCCACCTCTTTGATCAGCGTGGAGGACAGGTGGACGTAGCTTGCTTCGGCCGGGAGGAAAACTGTCTCCACTCCGCTCAACTGGCGGTTCATGGTGGCCATCGGAAGCTCGTAGTCGAAGTCCGACGATGACCTCAGTCCCTTGACGATGGCGGACACACCCCGCTGGCGGCAATACTCGGCCAGGAGGCCCTCGCCCACCGGCTCCACCACGATGCCCTTGAGGGACGCGAGGGTTTCGCGCGCCATCTCCAGCCGTTCCTCGAGGCTGAACATGTACTTTTTCGCGTAGTTGGTGGAGATGGCCACGATGACCTCGTCGAAAAGACCCGCAGCCCTTGCAATGACTTCAAGATGGCCGTTGTGGATGGGGTCGAAGGATCCGGGGCACACAGCGCGTCGCATGCTTCGAACCTACCCCATGGAAAGGCCGGGATAACATGACTGAATGCATCCACCACGGGAACTTTCCACCCCCCTGGCACCTGCTCCCTGGCAGCGGACAGCGCTCGGAGCCAACCTCCTCGCTCCGGACGGCGGCCTGGGCGTCACCATCTTCGAGGAGATGACCACCCTGGCCGTCCAGACCGGCGCCATTAACCTGGGTCAGGGCTTCCCGGATGAAGACGGGCCGGCAGAAATCAGGGAGGCCGCCCGGGCAGCCATCGCTGCAGGGGCCAACCAGTACGCACCCGGCAAGGGGCTGCCCCCACTTCGGGAGGCGGTGTCCGCGCACCAGGAACGCTTCTATGGGCTGGCGCCGGACCCCGCAACCGAGGTCATTATCACCACCGGTGCCACCGAAGGGATCGCTGCGTCCCTCCTGGCGTTTGCCGGACCCGGCGACGAGGTCCTGACCTTTGAGCCGTTCTACGACTCCTACGGCGCGGTCATCGGCCTCTCGGGCGCCACGCACGCCACCGTGCCCCTGGCCGCGCCCGACTTCCTGCCCGACCCTGCGGCACTGGAAGCTGCCTTTAATGAGCGGACGCGGGTGGTCCTGCTGAACAATCCGCACAATCCCACGGGCGCCGTTTTCCCTGCGGAGATCCTGCAGCGCGTGGTGGACCTTGCGCAGAAGCACGACACCATCATCATCAGCGACGAGGTGTACGAGCACCTCACCTTCGGCGTCCGCCACACGCCGGTGGCGGCGCTTCCGGGAGCCGCAGGCCGGACCATCACCATTTCCTCCGCCGGCAAGACCTTTTCCCTGACCGGCTGGAAAATCGGCTGGTTGAGCGGTCCCGAGGAACTGGTCTCGGCCGTCCGCACGGTGAAGCAGTTCCTCACCTACAGTTCGGGCACTCCGTTCCAGGCCGCGATCGCCACGGGCCTGGCCCTGCCGGACGATTTCTACACCGGCATCGCCGCCGCCCTGGAACAGAAGCGCGATATCCTCAGCGCCGGGCTCCGGGCCGCGGGCTTTGACGTCTTCACCCCCAAGGGCACCTACTTCGTCAACGTGGACACGGCGCCGCTGGGCATCACGGACGCCCTGGACCTCGCCCGGCGGCTGCCCGCACTGGTGGGGGTGGCCGCCATCCCCGTTCCGGTGTTCTGCCATCCGGAGGGAGCCGAACGCACGCGAAGCCTGCTCCGGTTTGCCTTCTGCAAAAAGACGGAGGTCCTGGAGGAGGCTGCCGCCCGGCTGGCAACGCTGCGCGGCAGGCTCTGATGCCCGGCGGCAGTGGCGGGGCCATCAGCAGGTTCCTCCGGACAACAGGCCAGCATGCCACCATCGAACCTGACGCGTTTACTGATGGCGCTTATGTCCTCGCCATCGGCGGAGCCGAACAGTCCCACGTGAACCTGGACCGCCCGGCGGAGATCTTCTATGAGTACCTCCGCAGGATCGGGCATCTGGTGGATCTCGCGGCACCGCCGGGAGAACCCATCAGGGCCCTGCACCTGGGAGCAGGGGCGCTGACCCTGGCACGGTACATCCAGGCCACCCGCCCCGGTTCCATCCAGTATGCAGTTGAGCTGGAACGTGAACTGCTCGACTTTGTCCTCAGGCACCTGCCCATGCCTGAGGGAACGGACCTCACCACGATCATCGGCGACGCCCGCGAGGCACTCGCCGCGCTTGCTCCGGACCTTACGTTCGACGTCGTCATTTTGGACATCTTTTCCGGTCCTGAAGCACCGGGCCACATCGCCACCAGCGGCTTCTACCGGGAGGCCAGACACCGCTTGCGCCCGGACGGGCTGCTTATTGTCAACGTCGGCGACGAAGCGGCCCTCACGCTGGTCAGGAGCCAGGTGGCCGCGATGCGTGAGGCCATGGCCGATGTCGGCGCCTTCGCCGAAGCGGGGATGTTTGAGGGCCGGTACCCGGGCAACATTATCCTGGCGGGCACGCAGGGCCCCTGGCCGGAAGCCTGGACGGCCGAACTGACCGCGCGGGGCCCGCACCCGGCGCGGGTCCTGGCCGGGGTGGACCTGGACCCCTTCTCGGGCTAGGCCCGCAGGGAATCCGGCCCGTCCGTCCCGGGCAGGTCCTCGGCGGCGATTGCATCGGGCACGAACGGCTCCGCGTACCACAGCCGGGTCTCCCCGTACTTCTTCTCGGCGAACCTGGTCAGGCCCTGCGGCCACCCCGGTTCAGGGGAGCGGGAGGAGCGTTCCACTACGACGACGGCGCCCGGGGCCAGGTGCCCGGCGAGTTTCTCCAGCACCCCGGACAGCCCGGCCTCCTCCAGCGGGTACGGCGGGTCCAGGAACACCAGGTCCCATGCCGTGGCCTCGGGGGCGCGGTCGAGGAAGGGCTCCACCCGGGCGCGGTGCACGGTCACCGCCTTGCGGCCCAGAACACCGTTGATCAGGTCCGCGTTCCGCTGGCACACGCCGCTTGCCTTGGCATCGGATTCCACCAGGTCCACCGTCAGGGCTCCCCGGCTGCCGCTTTCCACACCCAGCGCGCCAGAGCCCGCATACAGATCCAGCACGCGGGAACCCGCGATCACATCGAAGGCATCGAGGCGGGAAAACAATGCTTCCTTAACGCGGTCAGTGGTAGGCCTGGTCAGGGATCCCGGGACCGCTGTCAGCGGAGTGCCGCCCGCCGCACCTGAAATGATCCGGGTCACCGCGACCACCGCGATCCGCCGGCGCCCTGCAGGCATTGGTTGCTAACCGCGTTCAAGGAACGCCTCCTTCTCGGGGTTGAGGTACTTCTCGATGGCATCGGCAAGTTCGGGGTGGGCGGACAGCAGCGGATCCTGGCCGACGATGGCCTGGGCGTCTTCCCTGGCGCGGGCAATGATGTCCTCATGCTCAAGGACCCGCAGCAGCTTCAGAGTTGACCGCCCGCCTGACTGGGAAGCGCCCAGGATGTCGCCTTCGCGCCGGAGCTTGAGGTCCTCCTGCGACAAGACGAAGCCGTCCGTGGTGGCGGCGACGGCTTCGAGCCGTCTCCTGCTGGGGTGGCCCGGTTCCAGGGCAGTGACCAGCAGGCAGGTCCCGGGCAGGCCGCCGCGGCCAACGCGGCCGCGGAGCTGGTGCAACTGCGAGATTCCGAACCTGTCGGCGTCCAGGATGACCATCAGGGTGGCGTTGTGCACATCCACGCCTACCTCGATCACCGTCGTGGAGACCAGCAGCTTGATGCGGTTGGCAGTGAACCCGGCCATGGTGTCCGTTTTCAGCTCCGGGTCCTGGCGCCCGTGGAGCGGGGCCAGGGCAACCCCTGCCAGTGAGGGTTCGGCCAGCAAATAGTCCACGACGCCGGTGACCGATGCGAGCTCCCGTCCCTCCTCCGCCTCCAGGCCCGGAGGCGCAGCCTCCCCCGGGCTGAAGTCGCCGTCGTCGTCCGTTCCGATCTTGGGACAGACCACGTACACCTGGTGGCCGGCGTCGATCTCCTCCCGCGCGCGGGCCCAGATCCGTCCCGCCCAGGCGGGGTTCTCCGCAAGGCCCACGAGGTGGGTAGCGATGGGGGCCCTGCCCTTGGGCAGTTCATCGAGGGTGGAGGTTTCGAGGTCGCCGAACACGGTCATGGCCACGGTCCGGGGAATGGGTGTGGCGGTCATGACCAGCAGGTGCGGCGGCTTCCGGGCCTTGGCCCGCAGGGCGTCGCGCTGTTCCACGCCGAAGCGGTGCTGTTCGTCCACGACGATCAGGCCGAGGTCGTAGAAGGACACGTTGTCGCTGAGCAGGGCGTGGGTTCCGACGATGATTCCCGCCGTCCCTGAGGCGGCATCCAGCAGGGCCTGCTTCCGGGCCGCGGTGGGCATGGAGCCCGTCAGTAGAGTGACCTGCACGGAAGACCCGCCGCCGGCCAGCCCACCCAGGAGTCCGTCGCTGGACAGCGGGCCAAGGGTGCGGCGGATGGAGTCGTAGTGCTGGGCGGCGAGCACCTCGGTGGGTGCCAGCAGCGCGGCCTGTCCCCCGCTGTCCACCACCTGGAGCATGGCCCGGAGTGCCACGACGGTCTTGCCGGAGCCCACCTCGCCCTGCAGCAGCCGGTTCATGGGCGCGTCCTGTGCCAGTTCCGTTGCCAGCGTCTTCCCGACGGCGGCCTGGCCGGCTGTGAGGGTGAACGGCAGGTTTTGGTCGAACGCGGACAGGATCCCGTCGTTGACGGGGCGCCGCGCGGTGGCTTCCTCGGCGGCGAGTTGGGCACGGCGGCGGGCCAGTGCGGACTGCAAAACCAGGGCCTCCTGGTAGCGGAGCCGGTCCCTGGCGCGTTTCCAGTCAGACGCTGTTTCAGGCGCATGGATAAGCCGGTAGGCGTCGGCCACGGGAAGGAAGCCCTCCCGGTCTGCCACTGCGGGGGGAAGCGGGTCCGCCAGAGAGCCGAGGTCAGCGGTCTCCAACAGCGTGGCGATCACCTTCTGGATCTTCCAGCTGGGGAGCTTGGCGGTAGCCGGATACACCGGAATCGGCATGGCTGCGAGTTTCTCCGGATCATCACTGCCCGGCGCGAAGGGGTCCTCGTCCAGGATGAGGAAGTCCGGGTTGGTGAGGCCCAGTTGCCCTTTGAACCGGGTGACTTTTCCTGAGAACAGGGCGCGCCGGCCCTGAAGGAGTTCAGCTTTTGCCTTGTAACCGTTGAAGAAGCTGATCTTCAGCGTTCCCGGCACCTTGCCGTGGTAGTCCTGGCCTCCCACCAGCCGCAGCCCCTGCTGCCCGTCGTCGTCGGAAACTATGACGTCCGTGATGGTTCCGCGGCGTGCCTGCATGTGCCGGGTGCTGCTGGACAATACCCGGGCGATGAGGGTGACTTCCTCGTCAAGCGGAAGCCCGCTGATGGGTGTCAGTTCACCGCGGGTCAGGTAGCGGCGGGGAAAGTAGTTAAGCAGGCCTTCGACGGTGGTGATGCCGAGGTGTTTCTCGATGACCGCGGCGGACCGCTTTCCGATCCGCCGTTCAAGGGCCAGGTCCAGCTCAGCGTTCATGCCCGCCGGTATTCACCGCATCCACGGCAGCGTCCCGGGGAAGCGCCAGCTCGCTGATGCTGATCTGGGATGGTTCACCGAGGGACCGGATGATGTCCACGGCGGGGTTTGGTTCCGGGACGTGGACGTGGACCCGCCACCGGTAGTTGCCGTCGGTGTCCGGGCCGCTGCCCACCTGGCTCATGATGACGGACTCGCCGATCTCGTCGAGCCGCTGCCGCAGGGTGGCGGCGTTCAGGGGCGAAAGGGTGATGGTGCACATGACTTCCACGCCGTCGTCGTCCGGCATGGAAGCGTGGATGTGGGGATCGGAGACGTCGTAGCCGTGCAGTCCGTCGAGGAGTTCGTCCTGCAGTTCCTGGCCCATCACGGCGGAGCGAAGGCAGTCGAGGATCAGCAGCATGCCCACGCCGCCGGCATCCACCACCCGGGCGGACTGCAGCGCATCGAGCTGCTCCTCCGTGTGGACCACCGCGGCCAGCGCTCCCTCCACCGCGGCGTCGAGGGTGAGGCCCAGGGCATGGTTGCTGTCATCGCCGTCCTGGCCGGCGTCGACGGCTGCTGCAGCGCGGGCTGCCGCTTCCATGACCGACAGCATGGTTCCGGGAACGGGGTCGCTCAGGGCGGACCAGGCGCGGATCTGGGCACGGTTGAGGGCCGCGGCGAGGAGCGTGGACGTCATCCTGGTGTGTCCGGCCAACGGCTCGGCCGCGGCGCAGAGGAACACCGAAAAGAGCGTTCCGGAGTTTCCGCGTGCCTCCTCCATGGCTGCCTGCCCTGCGGTGGCGAGGACTTCCCCGACGTCAACCGGGGCGGGCTGGTCTTCGCCAAGCACCAGGGAACGGGCCGCAGCGCGGACGGTGAGGTACAGGTTGGTGCCCGTATCGCCGTCAGCTACCGGGAAGATGTTGATGGCGTTCAGCCGGTCGCTGTGGTTGCCGAGGGCAGTTTCAGCCTTGCCCAGCCACCTCTTCATCGCCAGCGCGTTGGCGGCAACCTTAGTGTGCAAAGTGATCCCATCCCCCGGTGCCCGCGGCCGGACCCGCTGTCAAGACGCCCGGGCCATCGTCGGTACCGAGTGCATGTATCGAGCCTAGCGCAGTGAATCCGGGTGGCAGCTGAACATCGGCAGGGAATGTGGCCAGCAGCCCGTGGTCCTCACCGCCACCCAGCACCCACTGCTCAGGATCGGCTCCCAGCAGGGCGGCCGCAGGAACCAGGACCTCCGCCAGTTCGGCCAGGCGCGCGGGATCCAGGGCGACGGCAACGCTGCTGGCTGCAGCCAGCCTCCTGCCGTCGCGCAGGAGCCCGTCCGAGATGTCGAGCATTGCCGTGGCCCCTGCGGCGCGGGCTGCCGGACCCGCCGCGAGCGGCGGACGCGGGCGGCACTGCAGGTCCAGGAAGACTCTTTCCGCCGGGCCCAGTGTGTCCGCCGGAATATCCGCTTCCAGCAGGGCCAGCCCCGCAGCCGCATGGCCAACCGTGCCGGCCAACGCCAGGACGTCCCCTGGCTGGGCGCCTGACCGGAGGACTGGCCGCCCGCCGTCGAGCGTTCCCAGCACCGCCACCGTCACCGATATTTCACGACCGCGGCCCAGGTCCCCGCCGGCCACGGAACAGCGGACTGCTCCGAGCTCCCGGATTCCGGCCGTGAGGCCGTCCGCCAGGTCCTCCACCCAGCTCACGGGCGTGTCGACGGGAAGCGTGAGGCTGACAACCATGGACGTGGCTTGTGCGCCCATGGCATTGATGTCGCTGAGGTTTTGCGCGGCTGCTTTCCATCCGACGTCGAATCCGGTGGTGCGGTAGCCGTTGGGCCACAGGAGCCGGAAATCCTGGTCCTGGACCTGGGTATCGATGCTGATGACCGTTTTGCCGTCCGTGGCGGCGACGATGGCGGCGTCATCCCCAGGTCCCAGCAGTGTGCTGGCGGTGTGCCCGGCCTCCATGCGCAGGCGCGGAAAGATCCGGGCCAGCAGGTCGGCTTCGGAAAGGCCGTCGACGGTGGGCTGGCGGTCAACGCGGTTACGGAGGTCTTCAGGCACGCCACTACGCTACCGCGCCGGACTGACATTGTGTCCGGGCGGGCACTGCGGCGGCGATAGGCTGGAAGCATGCACCACCACCACCTGCCCCTGTCCGCCCGCGCCGCCAGGATGGCGATGGTTGGAGCGGTGGCCGCCCTTTCCCTGACCGCCTGCTCACCGCCAGTGGACGTCACTGCCGCCAAGGACGCGGCCAACCCGGCGTGTGCGCCGATGATGCTGGCGCTGCCTGATTCCATTGGCGATTCAAAGCTGCGGAAGACCAACAGCCAGGCCACCGCGGCGTGGGGGGATCCTTCGCTGGTCATCCTGCGGTGCGGAGTCAACGTGCCGGGGCCCACCACCGACCGCTGCGTGACCGTTAACGGCGTCGACTGGGTCATCAAGGAAGGCGACCCGGTGTGGACGCTGACCACCTACGGCCGGGAGCCTGCCACGGAAATCCTGATGGACCCGGACAAGATCAGCTCCGCGACTGTGCTCGCGGACCTGGCGGCAGCGGCAGCGAAGGTCCCTTCCGTCCGGAACTGCGTGGGCCAGGAAGACCTGCAGAACCTGCCAAAGAGCCAGTAGGTTCCGGCAGGCCACCCACCGTGGGCCCACGCCGGCAGGGTCCCCGGGATCAGCGGAGTCCGGTCTTGCGGTTCAGGGCCAGGTAGATGAGTTCATCGATCAGGTCGGCGTAGCCCAGGCCTGAAGCCGCCCACATCTGCGGGTACATGCTCTTGGGCGTGAAGCCGGGCATGGTGTTGATCTCGTTGATGATCAACTCACCCTCGGGCGTGTAGAAGAAGTCCACCCGGCTCAGGCCCTCGGCACCGACGGCATCGAATGCGGCGGCAGCGAGCTCACGGACCCGGGAGATCGCTTCGGCAGGGATGTCGGCCGGGCAGCTCAGGGCCGCGGCGTCATCCTCGACGTACTTGGCGTTGAAGTCGTAGAACTCGTGCGTTCCCCCGGATACGGAGATCTCCCCCGGCATGGAGGTCCGGGGCGCGTCGGTGCCCCTGCCTTCCAGGACGGCGCACTCGATTTCGCGTCCCACGATCCCGGCTTCGATCACGAGCTTCAGGTCGTGGCGGCGGGCTTCTTCGATGGCGGCATCCAGGTCGTCCAGGGAGTCAACCTTCGAAATGCCCATCGAGGAGCCCGCACGGGCCGGCTTGACGAACACGGGGAACCCGAGCCGGTCCACCTGCTTGCGGACGGACTCGGGGTCCCGGCGCCACTGCCTGTCGGTGACCACGACATAGGGGCCGACGCGGAGTCCGGCAGCTTCGAAAACCACCTTCATGTAGTGCTTGTCCATGCCGACCGCCGAGGCAAGGACCCCCGCGCCGACATACCGGGTGTCGGAAAGCTCAAGGAGTCCCTGGATGGTGCCGTCTTCGCCGAACGGGCCGTGCAGCAGCGGGAAGACCACATCCACGGCGCCCAGTTCCTGCGGCACCTGGTTGGGCGACGCCACAATCAGCTGGTGTTCCCCGCCGATCTCGGCCAGGGTGACGGTCTCCGACGAGGGCACGACCTCGGGGAGGGCTGAGGCCGACAGGGACCACTGGGCCGTTTCCGCCGGGGCCAGGACCCATTGGCCGGTCTTGGCAATCCCGATGGGAATTACCTCGTACTTGTCCTTGTTAATCGCGCCCAGGACACCGGCGGCAGTCACACAGCTCACCGCATGCTCGCTGGAGCGGCCGCCGAAGAGCACCGCAACGCGCGGTTTCCTGTTGGGTGCCGTTTCCCCGGGGGTGTTTGTGTCGTGGGACATGGTCAGTAATCGCCTTCAGGTTTCAATTCCCGGGACAGCAGAACCGGCCCCAGTTGGTCAACGGACAGCTTGCCTGCCAGCACCGCAACCACGGCGGCAGTAATGGGCATTTCGACGCCGAGCTTGCCGGCGAGTTCGTGGACGGCCTGGCCCGACTTGATACCTTCGGCGGTCTGGGTCATCTTGCGGCCCACCTCCTCCAGCGTCAGTCCCTGGCCGAGCAGCCTGCCGGCGGTATGGTTCCGGGACAGTGCGGACGAACAGGTTGCGACGAGGTCGCCCAGCCCGGCGAGCCCGGCCATGGTCTTGGCCTCTCCACCCAGCGCCAGCGCGAGGCGGGATGTTTCCGCCAGCCCCCGGGTGATCACCGAGGCCTTGGTGTTGTCCCCCATCTGCCTGCCCTCGCAGATGCCCACGGCAAGTGCGATCACGTTCTTGACGATGCCGCCGATTTCGACGCCGACGACGTCCGAAGTGGTGTAGGGCCGGAAGTACGGAGCGGTGCAGGTCCTGGCCAGCCAGCCGGCGGTGGCGGAGTCCGTGCAGGCAACGACGGACGCCGTGGGCTCCTCCCGGGCAATTTCCATGGCGAGGTTGGGTCCGGAGACGACGGCGATGCGTTCCAGCGGCAGGTCCAGTTCCTGGCTGATGACCTCACTCATCCGGGCGTCGGTTCCCAGCTCAAGGCCTTTCATGAGGGAGACGACGACGGCACCCGGGGCGATCATGGCCTTCCACTCCCGCAACTGCGGACGCAGTGACTGGGCCGGAACGGCGATCACCACAAGTTCGGCTCCCGCCAACACCTCGCTGACGTCGGTAGACGCTGTGATGTTTTCTGGCAGGACGATGTCCTTGAGGTAGTCGCTGTTGCGGTGGCTGGTGTTGATCTCCTCCACCACTTCGGCGCGCCGGCCCCACAGCTTGATGGCACGAGGCGTTCCCGTGGCGATGGCTGCATCTGCGAGGATTTTCGCGAACGTGGTCCCCCAGGACCCCGCGCCAAGAACGGCGACCGTGCGGGCCGCTCCCGGCTTTGCGTCAGCGGTCACGGAGCTTCCGTTCCTGCACCGTGCTGCTGTCCGCGTTCCACGAACCGCCCCTGCTTGGCCTGCTGTTGCTTGGCCGGGTCCCACCGTTCCGCCGGCGGCTGCTCACCGCGCAGGCTCGCAAGGAGCCCCGTGATCGCAGCCATGATGACTTCCGTGGCCTCCGCCAGCGTTGCCTTGTCCAAGGGACGTCCGTCGAACGCGCTCAGGTCCACAGGGTCCCCCACCAGTACCCGTGATCGCTTCCGCGGGAACAGGTGGAAACGCTTGCCGTACCTGGGGAACACCTCGTGGGCACCCCAGTGGGCGATGGGCACCACGGGGATTCCGCCTTCGAGGGCCAGACGTGCAGCGCCGGTATGCCCCTTCATGGGCCACAGGTCGGGATCACGCGTCAGCGTGCCCTCGGGGTAGATGATGATGGCACCGCCCTCAGCCACGATCTCCTGGGCCACCTGCAGCGAACGGTTCGCTCCCGCCGTCGAACGCTCCACCGGCACCTGCTTGGTGGCTCTCAGCAGCGGGCCCAGGCCGGGGACCTTGAACAGGGACGCCTTGGCGAGGAAGTGCGGGGCCCGTCCCTGGTTGTACAGCATGTGGCCCACCACCAGGGGGTCAATCTCCGTGCAGTGGTTGGGCGCGGCGATGAAGCCGCCCGCGGGAAGTTTTTCGGTTCCCTCCCACGTCTTGGACATCATGAGGTTCAGCAGCGGCCGGGCGATGCCGGCGATGAACACAAATGTGGCCCTGCTCTTGGCAGATTCCTTCACAGTTCCGCTCTACTTCGTGGTGGTGATGTCGAAATCGGCACCGAGGCCGGCAAGCTTCTCGGTGAAACGCTCGTAGCCGCGGTTGATGATGTCGATGCCGGTGACCCGCGAGGTTCCTGTGGCGGCCAGGGCGGCGATCAGGTGGCTGAAGCCGCCGCGGAGGTCCGGAACGTCGATGTCCGTTCCCTTGAGCTGGGTGGGGCCGGAGATGACGGCGGAGTGCAGGAAGTTCCGCTGGCCGAACCGGCACGGAACGCTGCCAAGGCACTCGCGGTGCACCTGGATGCTGGCACCCATGCGGATCAGGGCATCGGTGAAGCCGAAGCGGTTCTCGTAGACCGTTTCGTGGACGATCGAGACACCCTCGGCCTGGGTCAGCGCCACCACAAGGGGCTGCTGCCAGTCAGTCATGAATCCGGGGTGGACGTCCGTCTCGAGGACCAGCGGGCTCAGCTTTCCGCCCTTGTGGTAGAAGCGGATGCCGTCCTCGCCGATGTCCATGCCGCCGCCCACCTTGCGGTAGGTGTTCAGGAAGGTCATCATGTCGCGCTGCGAAGCACCCTCGACGAAGATGTCTCCGCGGGTCACCAGCGCTGCCGAAGCCCAGGACGCGGATTCGTTGCGGTCCGAGAGGGCCCGGTGGTTATAGCCGCCCAGGTCGCGGACGCCCTCAATGCGGATGGTGCGGTCCGTCTGGACGCTGATGATGGCGCCCATCTTCTGCAGGACGGCGATGAGGTCGATGATTTCCGGCTCGGTGGCTGCACCGGAAAGCTCCGTGATGCCCTCGGCGCGGGTGGCGCTGAGGAGGACCTGTTCGGTGGCGCCGACGGACGGGTACGGCAGCGAGATCTTGGCGCCATGCAGGCCCTTGGGCGCGGAGATGTGGATGCCGCCGGGGCGCTTCTCCACCACGGCGCCGAACTGCCGCAGGACGTCCAGGTGGTAGTCGATGGGCCGGTCGCCGATCTTGCAGCCGCCCAGGTCCGGGATGAAGGCTTCGCCGATGGCGTGGATCAGTGGCCCGCACAGCAGGATGGGGATGCGGGAATCCCCGGCATGCGCATCGATGGCGGTGCTGGATGCCGTCTTCGCGGCCTTGGGGTCGAGGGTGAGGTCACCGTTGACCGGATCCTTCTCCACGGTCACGCCGTGCAGCTGCAACAGGGAGGTAACCACCTCCACGTCCTTGATTTCCGGCACGTTCCGCAACACCGACGGTTCGTTGCCCAGCAAGGCCGCAACCATTGCCTTCGGGACAAGGTTCTTTGCCCCACGGACGCTGACGCGGCCTGTAAGCGGGACACCGCCGCGGATTGTCAGAACACTACTCATATACCGGTTTCCTCACGATCACTAGCCCCCAAAACCTTGCAAAGGCTCCAACCAAGCATAGGAGGTCGCGTTACCGAACCGAAATAAGGGGGCACCGGCGGCGGGGCGTGGCGGACCCGCCCCTGCCGCCGGAATGGTCCGGGCAGCTAGGAGAGCTTTGCCGGCAGGGTCTTGGGCTTGAACGCCGGGCGGGTCGCCTCGTAGGCGGTGATGTCGGCTTCGTGCTGGAGGGTCAGCCCGATGTCGTCCAGCCCCTTCAGGAGCCGCCAGCGGGTGTAGTCGTCGATCTCGAACGGCGCCACGATGTTGCCGCACACCACGGTCTTGGACTCGAGATCCACGGTGACCTGGGTCCCCGGAGCGTTCTCGAGTTCCTTCCAGATGAGCTCGATGTCGTCCTGCGCCACCTGCGCGGCCAGCAGCCCCTGCTTGCCGGAGTTGCCGCGGAAGATGTCGGCGAAGCGGGAGGATAGCACTGCCTTGAAGCCGTAGTCCTTCAAGGCCCACACGGCGTGCTCGCGGGAGGAACCGGTGCCGAAGTCCGGCCCGGCCACCAGCACGGAGCCGGCATTGTAGGGCTCCTGGTTGAGGATGAAGGACGGGTCCTTGCGCCAGGCGGAGAACAGGGCATCCTCAAAGCCGGTCCGGGTGATGCGCTTGAGGTACACCGCCGGGATGATCTGGTCGGTGTCAACATTGCTCTGGCGCAGCGGGACGCCGATGCCGGTGTGCTTGGTGAACTTTTCCATGATGTCTGTCCTAGGCTGCGTCGATGCGGATGGCGGCGGGTTCGGGGGCCGGCTCAAGGTCCGACGGCGAGCTGAGCGTGCCGCGCACCGCCGTGGCTGCAGCCACCACCGGGGAGACCAGGTGCGTGCGGCCGCCCTTGCCCTGGCGTCCTTCAAAGTTGCGGTTGGACGTGGAGGCGCAGCGCTCCCCCGGCTCCAGCTGGTCCGGGTTCATGCCCAGGCACATGGAGCAGCCGGCAAAGCGCCATTCGGCGCCGAAGTCCTTGAACACACGGTCCAGTCCCTCGGCCTCGGCCTCAAGCCGGACACGGGCCGAACCCGGTACCACCAGCATCCGCACATTCGGGTCCTTTTCGCGCCCGCGGATGATGTCCGCCGCAGCGCGCAGGTCCTCGATGCGCGAGTTGGTGCAGGAGCCCAGGAAGACGGTGTCAACGCGAATGTCCTTCATGGGGGTGCCGGCTTCCAGGCCCATGTACTGCAGGGCCCGCTCCGCGGCGGCCTTGGCATTTTCGTCGCCGAAGTCCGCCGGGTTCGGGACGGCCTGGGACAGGGAGACGCCCTGCCCTGGGTTGGTGCCCCAGGTGACGAAGGGCTCCAGCGTGTCGGCATCCAGGTCCACCTCGACGTCGAAGGTGGCGTCGTCGTCGGTCCGCAGCGTGTTCCAATATTCGACGGCGGCATCCCAGTCAGCGCCTTCCGGAGCGTGCGGGCGGCCCTTCATGTAGGCGTACGTGGTCTCGTCCGGGGCCACCATGCCGGCGCGGGCGCCGGCCTCGATGGACATGTTGCAGATGGTCATGCGGGCTTCCATGGACAAGGCACGAATCGCGGAGCCGCGGTATTCCAGGACGTAGCCCTGCCCGCCGCCGGTGCCGATCTTGGCGATGACCGCCAGGATGATGTCCTTGGCCGTGACACCGGGACGCAGGGTGCCCTCGACGTTGATGGCCATGGTCTTGAACGGCTTGAGCGACAGGGTCTGGGTGGCCATGACATGCTCCACCTCGGAGGTGCCGATGCCCATGGCCAAGGCACCGAAGGCGCCATGGGTGGAAGTGTGCGAGTCACCGCAGACAACCGTCATACCCGGCTGGGTGAGGCCCAGCTGCGGACCGACCACGTGGACAATGCCCTGTTCTGCGTCGCCCAGGCTGTGCAGCCGGACACCGAACTCCGCGCAGTTGTGGCGCAGGGTCTCGATCTGCGTGCGGCTGGTCAAATCAGCAATGGGCTTGTCGATGTCCAGCGTGGGGGTGTTATGGTCCTCGGTGGCAATGGTCAGGTCCGGGCGGCGCAGCTTGCGGCCGGCCAGCCGCAGGCCTTCGAACGCCTGCGGGGACGTGACTTCGTGGACCAGGTGGAGGTCGATGAACAGAAGGTCTGGCTGGGCGTTGGCTCCTTCGCCGTCACCTTTGCGCACCACGTGCGCGTCCCAGACTTTCTCGGCCAATGTCTTTGCCATGGCCATCTCCCTTCACTGCTGTTTGGCTGATTAGTCCAACTGAATCAGGACGGCTCCGCGCTGCGCCAGCCGAAAGATTTGCATCTCAGATATTGAGACGGCAATATCATTACATGGACAATTCTAGTGGAGTCGGTGTCATTGATAAAGCGGCCCAGGTGCTCGACGCACTCGAGGCAGGTCCCACCACGCTGGCGCAGCTGGTGGCCGCTACCGGACTGGCCCGGCCCACTGTCCACCGCCTCGCTTTGGCGCTGGTGCACCACCGGCTGGTCAGCCGCGACATCCAGGGCCGGTTCGTCCTCGGCAGCCGGCTCGTTGAGCTCGCCTCGGCAGCCGGCGAGGACCGCCTGATCGCCTCCGCCGGGCCCGTGCTGATGCAGCTGCGCGACGCCACCGGCGAGAGCGCGCAGATCTTCCGCCGACAGGGCGACTGGCGCGTCTGCGTCGCCTCCGCCGAACGCCCCATCGGTTTGCGCGACACCATCCCCGTCGGCACGCAATTGTCCATGAAAGCCGGCTCCGCCGCCCAGGTCCTGCTCGCCTGGGAGGACCACGACCGGCTCCTTGAGGGCCTGCAGTCAGCCCGCTTCACGCCCACCGTCCTGGCAGGGGTACGACGGCGGGGCTGGGGACAGAGCCTTGGCGAACGCGAGCCGGGAGTCGCCTCCGTCTCGGCCCCCGTCCGCGGTCCGTCCGGCAGGGTGATTGCCGCCGTCTCCATTTCCGGACCCATCGAGCGGCTGACCCGCCAACCGGGGCGCCTGCACGCGGAAGTGGTGTGCAACGCCGGCCGGATCCTCACCGAGGCGCTGCGGAAAAACAACGACTAGCAAAGTCCGCTCTCCCGCCCGTTCCCGCCGCTAAGCTGTGGCCATGGGCAGCTATGCAGTGTTCCTCCGCGGCATCAATGTGGGCGGAATCAATATCAAGATGGCCGATCTTCGGGACGCACTGAAGAACCGCGGCTTCACCGATGCCAAGACCCTTTTGGCCAGCGGAAACGTGGTGCTCTCCAGTACCCTGGACGCGGCCGCCGTCAAACAGGAATGCGAGCAGTGCCTGCGTGCAGCGTTTGGCTACGAGGCGTGGGTGGTTGTGCTGGATGCCGGGAGGGTGGCCCAGCTGGTGGAAGCCTGCCCCTTCCCCGAAGACGACAAGTCCACCCACACCTACATCACCCTCTCGTCGGACGCAAAGGTGCTGGATGAGCTGGAAGCAGCAGGGTCCGCACTGGAAAAGCATGACCAGCAGCAGCTGGGGCCGGAAGCCCTTGCCTGGCTGGCCCCGGTGGGTGGAACCCTGGAGAGCCCGTTCAGCAAAATCAGTGCCAAGGCAAAGTTCAAGGCCGCCACTACCACCCGCAACCTGCGCACCCTGATTAAGATCCGCGATGCCGCGGCTGCCCTCGCCGCCGCCCAGGCAACAAGCTCCTAGCCTGGCCCTGCCTTCTTCAGGGCCTTGTTGAAGGCTGCAAGCCGGGCAATCCCGGCCTCCACTGGGGCCACCACCAGTTCCTGGGCTGCACCTGCAACGGCACTGTTGAGCCGGCGTCGGGCCCTTGCAGCACGCGCGCGGGCAGCACCTGCCGCGATAAAGCGGCCGGTGATGGCCAGGAAGATCCCCAACACCACGCCCAGCGCAATCATCAGCGTAGGCGCCGGCCACCCCTCCACTCGCGGTACCTCCGGTACCGGCAACTGCAGGTACGCCAGCCCGGCCAGCACGCCGAGCCAGCCCAGGCCACCCAGGACCGTCAGCAGCGCGAGCCACTGCAGGATGTTGAAGAGCCCCCACCACCAGGCTTTGCGGTTGGCTCCCAGGTCGGTTCCGGCGATGGCCTGGTCCAGAGCGTCGGGCAGCCTGTCCCTTCCTGCCCTTGCTGTTCCCCGGATTGCGGCCCGCCAGGGTCCCGGCGCGCCCGCGCTGGCCGAATCCGCAAATTCCCTGACCGCCGCATCCGTCCTGGCCCGTTCCGGCGCACCGGCAGGCGGCAGCGATGTCCTGTTCAGCTCGGCAGGAGTATCCCGCCGCAGGTTGAGCCGCCGCAGTGGGTCCGGCCGGAAACGGGAGAGCCAGCGGGTTACAGGCCAGCCCGTCCTGCGCACCGACTCCAGACGGTAGGACTGGCCTACCGCCCGCACCACGGCAGGGACGTTTGCCGCCAGGGCCAGTTCCTCAGCCAGTCTCGTCTTTGCCGCGGTCCGCACCCCCGCAGCCTCCCCCTCGCCGGAAACGCGCCGCAGGTCCTCCGCTGCCTTGGTCACATCGGCCTCCAGGCGCCGGGACTGGGCCTGGCGCTGGACGGCAACCTTCCGTATGGCGGCACGCACTTCCGGGATTCCCGCTCCCGTCACTGCCGACGAGGCAAGCACGCGCACCTGTCCCAGCCCTTCCCCTGCAAGGATCGCGTGCAGCGAGTCGAGCACCGGTTGCAGATCATGCGCAGGCAGCCGGTCCACCTGGTTCAGGACCACGAGCGTGACGGCACCATGGGTGGCAAGGGGTGCCAGGAATCCGTTGTGCACGGCGGCGTCGGCATATTTTTGCGGGTCGAGCACCCAGACCAGGACGTCCACCATTCCCACCATCCGCTGCACGATCTCGCGGTTCGCGGCACGGGTCGAATCGAAGTCCGGCAAATCCAGCAGGATCAGCCCGGTCTGTTCATCGGCGAAGCCCTCCACCGGTGCGGCGTGGTGCCGGTTTCCAACCTCCAGCCAGTCCAGCAGCGCCTCGCTCCCCTTTGCTCCCCACACCCCCGCCAGTGGTTCCGATGTGGTGGGACGGCGGGCGGCCGCCGTTGCGATTTCCGCGCCGCTGACGGCATTGAAAAGGGAGGACTTGCCGCTGCCTGTCGCTCCGAAAAATCCCACCACGGTGTGGTCGGCGGACAATGAGCGGCGTGAACTGGCGCGTTCCAGGACGTCGAATGCTTCCTGCAGCGCCTCGTCCGGGACCACGCCCTCCCCCAGTTCGCGGGCGTCCTGGAGGGCCTGGAGCCGGCTGTCCAGCCGCGTTGACCCGCGTGCCCCGCTGTGGCGGCTCACGCCTTTCCCGCCAGCCGCGCGAGTTCCCCGGCCTGGCCGGCAAGTCGCTGCGCGAGGTTGGGATTGTCCTCCGGCAGCCGCTGCAGGAACTTCTGCTGTTCATCCGTCAGCAGTTGTTGGCAGCGAGCCGCCAGGTCCTCACGGGCCTTGTCCGCCATGCGGCGCACCGCGTCCTCGCCGAACACGGCCTCGAGCAGGCGCTGGCCCACGACGGCGGTGCCGCCCGCGACACCGATCTCAAGACCAGTCAGTCCGGCCGTCATCGAAAACACCACGATCATCAGCGCGGCACCGAGCCCGTTGATGCCGAAGGACAACCACCGTGCCTGCGTGCGCCTGCCCTGCCCTTCCGTGCGGATCAGCTCCATTAACGCTTCCTGCCAGGCGCGGATTTCGGCTGCCGCGCGGTCGGCGAAGCCTGGGGCCGTGCCGGACAAATCCTCCCGGCCCAACAGCTGGCGGCCTGCCGGATCTGAACGCCAACGCTGGTCCGTGTCCTCTGCGGCATTGGCTGCTTCGTCGACGATCACCGCCTGCAGCCCGGTCTCAATGGCTGCTTCAACCCGGACCGCGGGCGCCGGTTCACCCCTAAAGAAGGCGCCCATGCGGTCCCTGAACCGGCCCACGTTCTGCTCAAGTGTCCGGAAGAATTCACCGGTGCCCACAAAGTCCTGCCAGCGCGCCAGCACTTCGCCGCGCAGCAGCGCTCCGTCCCTGGTGGCGTCGAGGATCCGGGTGGCCGCATCACCGTAGGCTGCCACGGCGTCCGCTTCGAGCCGTGCAGCTGCCCGTTCCTGTTCGCGGACTGCCTCCGCGATCTCCGTCATGCGCTGGGCCAGGGCGCGGACGGTGCCGTTCAGGGTCCGCCGGGCGACGTCGGCCCTGCCGGCGGCGTCAGCGGCCAGCGACGACAGCCATCCGCGCAGCTCGTCGACTGTTCCCGCGGGCAGCATGCCGCCCTGGTCCAGGGCGGTTTCCCGGATGACGAAGAGGCGGCTTCCGGAGAGTCCTTCGCGGTCGAGGAGTCCGCGAAGGTCCTGGCTCACTTCGGCCTCAGCGCCCTGGGGCACGCGGTCCAGCACCACCGCCACGGTGATGTCCCGGGAGGCGGCGTCCAGGAGGAGCTTCCAGGGAACGGCGTCCGCGTACCGGTTGGCGGTGGTAACAAACACCCACAGGTCCGCCGCCGCCAGCAGCTGCCCTGCCAGCAGGCGGTTCTGGTCGGAAATGGAGTCGACATCCGGTGCGTCAAGGAGCGCGATGCCCGCCGGCACCGCCGGATCGGCCAGCAGGACCAGCGAGTCGACCGCGTTGTCCGGAGCGCCGGCCGGAGCCATGGGCACTGGACTGGCAGCCAGGGTGCCCCGGATCCGGCTCAGTCCCGGCAGGACGCGCTGGCCATCAAACCAGCTTGCCTCAGCGGGGTTGTGCAGCAGGATGGGTTGGCGGGTGGTAGGACGGATGGCGCCGGCGCGGGTCACAGGGTGGCCCACGAGGCCATTCACCAGGGTGGACTTTCCCGCTCCGGTGGAACCGCCGACGACGGCGAGCAGCGGGGCGTCCAGGCTGCGGTACCGGGGAAGGATGTAGTCATCCAGCTGGGCTCTCGCCGCGGACGTCTCCCGCCGCGCCTGCTCGGCACCCGGCAGGGCCAGCGGCAGCGCGACATCCTCCAGGCCGGCACGGACCTCTTCCAGCAGCGTCACCGCCGCCGCGGCCTGCGGCGCCGTCTGGGGGGCGCGGTCCGTCTGTGCGGACCGGTGGTAATCGTTGTGGGAGGTCACAGCAACATCATGCCAGTTCAGTCCATTTGCCTGGCCTGCCGCGGCGCGTCGGCCAGGCTTGATCCGCGGCGGCGTGCGCTGTTCTACCGCAGACGTGATGGCGCGCCTTGGCCGTGCAGCCATAGTGGGGAAACAAAAATGGTCCCGGGCTGATGCCCGGGACCATTTCGATGGTGACCCCAGCGGGATTCGAACCCGCGTTACCGCCGTGAGAGGGCGGCGTACTAGGCCGCTATACGATGGGGCCGCGTACTTCCGGCAGCGTTTCCGCTGCTCAAGCTCAGTGAGTATTTCACACACTTCGCTCAGGTTTCAAATCGGCGAACCGGGTGGAAACCTTCTGTTTGCGGCTGAAATCAGCCCTCAAACCAGAGCTGGGATACCAGGACTCGAACCTAGAATGACGGTACCAGAAACCGTAGTGTTGCCAATTACACCATATCCCAATGATACTTTCGGGCCGGTTTTCAGGGCGTTTTCCCTGCTCCGTGCGCCTCAGCACGAGAAATTACTTTACCTGAGACTTTCAGCTCGCACAAATCGACATCCCAAGCGCGCCCAGCCTCCCGCCAAAAGCATTCCGGCAAAACCCTTGCCCACCATCCAGCCGTGTGGTTACTCTCGAGTAAGTTACCCATCGGTAACAACCTCCCCGCCCTACCCATCGGGCACCCATGAGGAAAACGGGAACGCCTTACCAACCACGGTTCACACCGCCGGGCAGCGTCGTCCGGCGGAGAGATAGGAAGTGTCAGCGTTGACAACCCGCACAGCATCCATCGCAGCAGCCAGACCCAGACTCCGCTCCCAGTCCATCGCGATCATCGCCCTGTCCCTTTTGTTGGCACTCTTTCTTGCCTTCTACACCTATCTCACAGGCCAGATCTCCAACGGTGCCGCCCAGCTCATGGATGGAGCGGAGCAGGCCGCTGCCGGAGCTGCCCAGCTCAAGGACGGTTCGGGCCAGTTGGCCACAGGCGCGGGCGCAGCCAACAAGGGAGCGGCGCAGGTGAAGGACGGCGCCGGCAAAGTAAAGGACGGCAGCGCCGCGTTGAACGCGGGCGCGGCGGAACTGCAGACCGGCGCCGGGAAAATCTACTCCGGAGTCCGCGACCAGCTGGCGCCGGGGGTGGACAAGCTCCATGCCGGTACCACCAAACTGCAGAATGATGTCCTGAACAAACTCGTACCGGGCGTCTACCAGGTGGACGACGGCGCAAAGAAACTCCAGGCCGGCGCCGTGGCCCTTTCAGCGGCCCTGACCCCGACGGCCGCCGGAAACGCGCCGAACAATCTCGCCGACGGCGCCGGGCAGCTGGCTGCAGGCACGGACCAGCTGGCGGCGGGAGCCGGCCAACTGGATGCCGGCGCCGGCCGCCTCAGCGCCGGAACTGCGGCTCTGAAGAGCGGAACAGCCCAGTTGAAGGGTTACCCGGGTGCAGGCAACGATCCCACCAAGGGTGATGGGCTCGCTGCGCTCAGCCAGGGCCTCGACCAGCTTGAGGCGGCGGCGAACGGTCCTCAGGGCCTGGTGCCGCTGGCAGTGATCAAGGACCAGATTGCCAAGCTGGCCGACGGCGGGCGCCGGGCCTACGCAGGGGCGGGCCAGCTCGATGCGGGTGCGGCGAAGCTGAACGACGGCGCCGCGCAGCTGAAGGCCGGAACGGACAAGCTGGGCACGGGAGCCAGCCAGTTGAACGACGGCGCAGGCCGGCTGAAGGCAGGCTTTGCCACCTTGGCCGAGAAACTCAATGCGACGGACCCGCAGAACCCGGGAGTGGTGCTGGGCACCACCATGCTGGCGGAGGGCACCACAAAAATCCGGGTTGGCATGGACGGGGTTCCGGGCGACCCGGACCGCCCCGGCCTGATCTACGCCGCCAACAGCCTGCAGGACGGCACCACCAAACTCAGCGCAGGAGTCAACGGCGATGGGGACCCCGCCAACCCTGGCCTGCTGGCCGGGACGCAGGCGCTCTCCGACGGCACGGTCACCCTAAGCAAGGGCACGGGCCAGCTGCAGTCCGGCTCCGCCCAGCTGGCCGACGGCACGGGAAAACTGGCTGACGGCAACGGCAAACTGGACGATGGATCGGGCAAACTCGCCGATGGCGCCGGCAAGCTGGCGGACGGCAACTCGAGGATCGCGGCCGGGACCGAGGAACTGCATACGAAGGTGGCGGCCGTATCGCCGTCGTCGTGGCTCAACAGCCCCGCGGTCGCGCTGCTGCTCGTGGCACTGCTGGTGGCTGCCGCCGTCGCCGCCTACCTGGTCCTTCGCCGACGGGCTGTCGGCCTGGAAACCGCCTGACGGCGGCCGGAACCGCACCTGCGGCGGCCGCAGTCCTTCGCGAAGGGCTGCGGCCGCCGCACAGGCCCTGTGCAGCAGGCCTACTGCAACAGCTGGTTCAGGGAAGCCACCATGCCGCCGTCGAAATCCTCTACGACCTCGCCCGAGCGGTTGAGCCACACGCCCACCAACCCTGCCGCCGTGGAGCCCTCCGCGTCCAGCAGCCGGTTGTCGCCCACGTAAAGCGTCTCAGCGGGGGCGGTTCCCAGCAGCCGGACGCCTTCCAGGTACATTGCCGGATGCGGCTTGGCCACGCCAAGGGTGTCGGTACCCACCAGATGGGTGACCCGTTCAAGTCCGGCCCCGTCCAGCTTGGCCCGCTGGTAGTCGTGCACGTTGTTGCTCACGGCACCGTAAGGAATGCCCGCCGCGTCCAGGACATCCAGCAGCGGCAGCACGTCCGGAAACGGTTTGACGTACGCAGGCTGCTTCTCCATATAGGCACTCAGCCATCGGTGCGATTCCTCGCCATCGGCAAGTTCCACTCCGAAGTGCCCCAACGCGGCCCGCCCCCGGAGCAGGCGCTGTTCATTGAACGTCAGCTCCCCCGCAAGGTAGCGGTCGTAGTAGTGCGTGGTTTCGTGGGTGAAGATACGCCCGAAGCGTTCCCATCCGGCCTGGTCCAGGCCTGGCAGGAGGTGTTCACTGACCTCCCGCAGGGCGGTGGTCATGGAGTACTCAAGGTCCACCAGGGTGTCATCAATGTCGAACAGGACGCCCCGGATAACCCCGAACGGTGTGGTCAGCGCGGCGGCATGTGCCTGGCTGGGAGCGGACATCAGCCGCGGAAGGCGCGGAGCCGGCGCAGCGAAGACTCCTTGCCCAGGATCACCATGGACTCAAACAGCGGCGGCGACACGCGGCGGCCGGAAACAGCCGTCCGCACGGGGCCGAAGGCCAGCCGCGGCTTGATGCCCATGTCCTCCACCAAGGCCTGCTTGAGGGCAGCCTGGATGTCCTCCGCCGTCCAGTCAGCCAGCGGTTCGAGGGCGGCAGTGGCGGCATCCAGCACCTCGGGAAGGTTGGCCGGAAGGCCCTTGCGCGCGTCATCGGCGATATCGATGGCGTCGTCCGCCTTGAACAGGAACGCCAGCATCTCCGGCGCCTCGCCCAGCAGGGTGATGCGCTCCTGGATCAGGGGTGCGGCTTCGGTGAGGATCTCTTCCTCGCGGTCGGTCAGGATCTCCCCCACCAGGCCTGCCTCGCGCAGGTAGTGCGCTACGCGGTCGCGGAACACCTTGGGCTCAAGCATGCGGACGTGGGTGCCGTTGATGGCTTCGGCCTTCTTCAGGTCGAAGCGCGCGGGGTTGCCCAGGACGTCGTGGATGTCGAAGTGCTCAACGAGCTGCTCCACCGTGAAGATGTCCTCGTCGGCGCTGAGCGACCAGCCCAGCAGGGACAGGTAGTTCAGCAGCCCTTCGGGGATGAAGCCCCGCTCGCGGTGCAGGAAGAGGCTGGACTCGGGGTCGCGTTTGGAGAGCTTCTTGTTGCCCTGTCCCATGACGTAGGGCAGGTGGCCGAACTCCGGCATGTACTCGGCAACGCCAATGGCGTACAGCGCCCGGTAGAGAGCCACCTGGCGTGGCGTGGAGCTGAGCAGGTCCTCGCCCCGCAGCACGTGGGTGATGCCCATCAGCGCGTCATCCACGGGGTTGACCAGGGTGTACAGCGGCGCGCCGTTGGCCCGCACTACCGCGAAGTCGGGCACGGATCCGGCCTTGAAGGTGATCTCGCCTCGCACCAGGTCATTGAACGTAATGTCCTCATCCGGCATGCGCAGGCGGAGGACAGCCTGCCGGCCCTCCGCCCGGTACTGGGCCAGCTGCTCCTCGGTCAGGTGCCGGTCAAAGCCGTCGTAGCCAAGCTTCGGGTCCCGGCCCGCGGCACGGTGGCGTGCCTCGATCTCCTCCGGAGTGGAGAAGGACTCGTAGATGAACCCGCCCTCATGCAGCCGCTTGATGACGTCCTGGTAGATGTCGCCGCGCTGGGACTGACGGTAGGGCTCGTGCGGGCCGCCCACCTCAACGCCCTCGTCCCAGTCGATGCCAAGCCACTTCAGCGCATCCAGCAGCTGGTGGTAGCTTTCCTCGCTGTCCCGTGCCGCGTCAGTATCCTCGATCCGGAAGACCAGCGTGCCCTTGGTGTGGCGAGCGTAGGCCCAGTTGAACAGGGCAGTGCGGATCAGTCCGACGTGCGGGGTTCCCGTGGGTGAAGGGCAGAAACGGACCCGGACGGGCGTTTCGGCGGTGACGGGCGGGATGGAGGCGGCAGGTGACGAAGAAGCGATACTCATAGTGGCTTCAACTTTACCCGCCTGGCCGGGCCCGGGAGGGCGCTAGCGGCGGACGATGGGGTTGGACAGGCGCCCGATGCCCTCGATTTCCACCTCGAACCGGTCACCTTCCTTGACCAGGCCGACGCCCGCGGGCGTCCCGGTCATAATGACATCGCCAGGCAGCAGGGTGAAGGCCTGCGACACCAGCGACACCAGCTCGCGTACGCCGCGGATCATCTGGCTGGTGCTGCCATCCTGGCGCACCTCTCCGTTCAGCCTGCCCGTAATCTGCAGGTCCTCCGTGTCCATGTCGGTCTCGATCCACGGTCCCAGCGGGGCGGAGGTATCGAAGCCCTTGGCACGGGTCCACTGCAGGTCGGTCTTCTGGACGTCGCGGGCGGTGAGGTCGTTGCCGCAGGTGTAGCCAAAGATGACGTCGTCCACACGCTCTTCCGGCACGTCCTTGCAGATGCGGCCGATCACCACGCAGAGTTCCGCTTCGAAGGAGACCTCTTCGGAAAACTCGGGCAGCACCACGGGATCATTAGGGCCCACGACAGCCGTGTTGGGCTTGAGGAACAGCAGCGGCTGGGCCGGCACTTCGTTGCCCAGCTCCTTGGCGTGCTCCACGAAGTTCCGGCCCACGCCGATCACCTTGCTTCGGGGAATGATGGGCGCCAGCAGCCGGACGTCCTCCAGCTTGTGGCGCACGGAGGTGCGCTCCACGCCGTTGAAGAAGGGGTCGCCGTGGATGACAGTGATTTCCTCACTGCCGGGTTCACCTTCCACGACGCCGTACAGGGGATCGGAATCGACTACAAACCTGGCAATACGCATGGCTCCTACCCTACCGTCCCGCCGCCGTCGTCCTTCCCGCCATTCCCGCCGCGCAGGTAGGAAAGCTGCGCTGCCACGGACAGCTCCGCAGCACGCCGGACGGAGGGCCCGACGTCGGCATAGACGGCGTCAGCCACTTCCCCTGCGGACGCGTCCCGGCCCAGCCGATGGAGCGCAGCGCGGATCTGCGCCAGCCGCTCCTCCCGGTGCGTCCGGTAGTCGCGGACGATGCCTTCAAGGGACGGCAGCACCGGACCGTGCGCCGGCAGGACGGTTGCAGGGCCCAGCGCAGCCAACCGGTCCAGGGACGCGAGGTAGTCACCCAGTGTGCCGTCCGGGTAGTCCAGGACGGTGGTTCCCCGGCCCAGGACGGTATCGCCGGTCAGCACCGAACCGGACTCCCCGTCCGCCGGCAGGTGGAAGCAGACAGAGTCCGACGTGTGCCCCGGCGTGGCCAACACGGTGATCTCCAGCCCTGCCGCCCGGATCAGTTCGCCGTCCAGAAGCGGTGCTCCCCCACCATGGCAATGGAGCGGGTCAGCGGCACGGACTGGTGCCCCCGTCAGCTCATGCAAGCGGGCGGAACCCGCCGTATGATCCGCGTGCCGGTGGGTCACCAGCACGAGTTCGACGGCGCCGGCACCGGCGAGTGCCTGCAGGTGCGTTTCCTCCTGCGGCCCCGGGTCCACCACCACTATGCGGGAATGGCCCGGGGCGCGCAGGAGGTAGGAATTGGTGCCGTCCAGGCTCATGGGTCCGGGATTGGGGGCCAGGATGAACTGGGTGAGCGCGGAGCTGCGCTGCAGGGAGGGGCCGGAATCAGAGGTCACGAACCCATCCTTGCATGCGGGGCCTCCCTGCATTCAGGTCGGCCGCTCCCCAGCCTGCGTCCGCCACGCACCGGAGGAATAGAACGGCAGCAGCCCGGAGTTGGCACCCAGTGACAGCCCTACGATCCCCACCAGGAAGCCGGATACCCTCCCATGAGCACAGCAACACTCGCAGACCTTCTCGCCCAGGCGGACGCGGACGGCCACGACCACTCGGCAACCGAGAAGGCCACCGGCCTCCTGCACATCCACAACCACGCCACCGGCAGCATCGTCTGGTTTCCCACCTGGAAGAAATTCCGTGACACGGCGGACTGGACGGAAGCCGTTTCCGGGATCACGGCGGAACTGGATGCGGCCCCCGCACCTGCGGAGCAGGCCGGCGCTGCCATTCTCGCCGCAGACCTGGAAGCCCTGCTGGACCAGGCATCGCGGTCCAGCGACGCCAACGTGTTCGTCCAGGAAAACCTGACCCGCCACCTGACCCGTGCCTGGGCAGTGGGTGACGCCGTGGCCAAGGCCGACAGCCAGGACCTGTTCACTGGCGGCGCTACGCCCTCCGTCTACGCCGGCTACCCCTATGACGTCTACGCCCAGGACGGCGGCGTTTTTGCCACCACGCTCTGGAACGACATCATCGACGCCCGCCGCAACCGGGCTCTCGCCGAGGAAGCTGCCCGCAAGGCACTGAAGCCGGTCTCGCGCAAGGCGATGAAGAACGCCGCCCGGAAGGCAGCGCGGCGCTGACCGCCCGCCGTCGACTGGAACGCAGAACGGCGCCTGCCGGACCAAAGTCCGGCAGGCGCCGTCGTACTTGAAGACTCCCGGCTATGCCAGGCGGGTCAGCCAGCCGTGGGTGTCCGGTTCCACGCCGGTCTGGATGCCCAGGAGCCTTTCGCGGATGGCCATGGTCACTTCGCCGGCCTTGGCATCCTCGGAGCCGATGAACTCGGTGTCGTCCTTGAGGATCCCGATGGGGGTGATGACCGCGGCGGTGCCGCAGGCGAACACCTCGGTGATCTCGCCGGAGGCCACGCCGTCGCGCCATTCGTCCAGGGTGATCTTGCGCTCGGCCACTTCGCGGCCCATGTCCTTGGCCACCTGGATCACGGACATGCGGGTGACGCCCTCCAGGATGGTGCCGGTGAGCGCGGGCGTGGCCAGGGAACCGTCCTTCAGGACGAAGAACACGTTCATGCCGCCCAGTTCTTCGACGGCGTTGTCGTTGGCCTGGTCGAGGAACAGCACCTGCTTGCAGCCGTTGGCTTCCGCTTCCTGCTGTGCAATGAGCGAGGCTGCATAGTTGCCGCCGCACTTTGCATCACCGGTGCCGCCGCGGCCGGCGCGCGCGTACTGGCGGGAGATCCAGATCGAAACCGGCTTCAGCTCGCCGCCGAAGTAGTTGCCGGCAGGCGAAGCGATGACCCGGAAGGACACCTCACGGGCAGCCCGGACACCCAGGAAAGCCTCAGTGGCGATCATGAAGGGCCGCAGGTACAGGGCTTCGCCGTCGCCGGAGGGCACCCATTCCTTGTCGACGGCCACCAGTTCACGGATGGCGGTGAGGAAGTATTCGGCCGGCAGTTCGGGCAGGGCCAGGCGGCGGGCGGACTTGTTCAGGCGTGCCGCGTTGGCCTCCGGGCGGAAGGTCCAGATTGAGCCGTCCGCGTGCCGGTAGGCCTTGAGGCCCTCGAAGATCTCCTGGCCGTAGTGGAAGACGGCGGCCGAGGGGTCCAGGACGATCGGACCGTAAGGTTCGATCCGGGCATCGTGCCAGCCGCCGTTGCCGTCCGCGTCCACGCTGTAATCGACGATGGCGGTGTGGTCGGTGAAGTAGTTGCCGAATCCCGGGTTCGCCAGGATGGCTGCACGCTCTTCGGCGGACTTCGGGTTCTCCGAGGGCTGCCGGGTGAATTCGACGCCATGGGCGGTCTGAGTCATGGTTCCTCCACGATCGGCCGCCCGGGGCTCAGCGCTGAACAACGAGGCGGCATTTGGTGATTCGAGACAAGCTTACGCCCGAAGCCGGCGGCAACCCGCCGGGGCAGTACAGCTACAGGCCGGCGGTGATGGCGTCGCCCACGGCGCTGGTGCTGCGTGCGGTGCCGTCGCGCTTTTCGACGTCTGCAACCACCGCCGCTTCGATCTTCCGCGCGGCATCGGTGTAGCCCAGGTGGTCCAGCAGGAGTGCCGCGGAGAGGATGGCCGCGGTGGGATCCGCCTTCCCCTGGCCCGCGATGTCCGGTGCGGAACCATGGACCGGCTCGAACATCGACGGTGCGGTGCGGTCCATGTTGATGTTGCCCGATGCCGCCAGGCCGATGCCGCCGGTGACGGCTGCGGCAAGGTCGGTGATGATATCGCCGAAGAGATTGTCGGTGACGATCACGTCGAAGCGGGACGGGTCCGTGACCATGAAGATGGTGGCGGCATCGATGTGCAGGTAGTCGTGGGTGACCTCGGGGAATTCCCGGGCCACGGCTTCGACGGTGCGCTTCCACAGGTGCCCGGCGTAGACCAGGACGTTGTGCTTGTGCACCAGGGTGACGTGCTTGCGCTCCCGTGCACTGGCGCGGCGGAACGCGTCGCGGACCACGCGCTCCACGCCGTGGGCGGTGTTCAACGAGACCTCGGTGGCTACCTCATGCGGCGTGCCGGCCCGCAGCGTGCCGCCGTTGCCGACGTAGGGGCCTTCGGTGCCTTCGCGCACCACGATGAAGTCGATTGTCCCGGGGTTGGCCAACGGGCTGCCCACTGTGCCGTAAAGCCGCGATGGCCGCAGGTTAACGTAGTGGTCCAGGCTGAAACGGAGCTTGAGCAGCAGTTCACGCTCGATGAGACCGGACGGGATGCGGGTGTCGCCCGGGGCGGCCCCCACGGCGCCGAAGAGGATCGCGTCGCGCTTTTTCAGGTCTTCCAGGACGTGCTCGGGGAGGGTCTCCCCCGTGGCAAGCCAGTGCCCGGCGCCGAGTTCGTAGTGCGTCGGCTTGAGCTGCACGCCCTCCGCGGCCACCGCCTTTTCCAGGACTTTGAGGGCCTCGGCGATGACCTCGGGGCCGATGCCGTCGCCGGGAATTACTGCCAGATCGATGGAGGATGCGCTCATGTTTTCAGGGTAGCCAAGACATCCATATGGTGGTCAAGCTGTCTCAGCTTTTGGACACGAGCGCATCGCTCCTGCTTTTGCTACTCCGCGGGTTCCTCGAACTTGGGGAACACGGGGGTGGGAGCGGGCAGCCCAGTTCCCGGCACGATTGGGGTGGCAATTGCTCTGAACAGCCGCGCGTCGCCTTCCGGCTGGCCGAGCGCGTCCAGGAGCTTGGCCGTGGCGTTCGGCATCACCGGCTGGGCCAGGATGGCCACAATCCGCAGCACCTCCAGCGTCACGTACAGCACGGTGTTCATGCGTTCGACGTCGGTCTTCCGCAGCACCCAGGGCGCCTGCTCGGCGAAGTAGGCGTTGGTGTGGTGCAGCACACCCCAGAGGGCTTCGAGGGCGCGGCTGAATTCCTGCTTGTCGAAGGCGGCGCGGGCCGCCTCCAGCAGCCCATTGGCCTGGGCCAGGATGGCGTCGTCCTCCGCGGTGAACGCACCGGGCGTGGGCACGGAGGCGGCGCAGTTCTTGGCCACCATGGACAGCGAACGCTGGGCCAGGTTGCCGAAGTTGTTGGCCAGGTCGGAGTTCATCCGGCCCACGATGGCCTCGTGGTTGTAGCTGCCGTCCGCCCCGAACGGGACCTCGCGCAGGAAGAAGAACCGCACCTGGTCCAGGCCGTAGCGGGCAACGAAGTCCGCCGGGGCCACTACGTTGCCCAGGGACTTGGACATCTTGACCCCGTTGTTGTGCAGGAACCCGTGGATCATGACGCGCTTGGGCAGTTCAAGCCCGGCGCTCATCAGGAAGGCGGGCCAGTAGATGGCGTGGAACCGTGAAATGTCCTTGCCGATGATGTGGACGTCGGCAGGCCAGTACTTCCGGAACTTCTCCGAGTCCACGTCCGGGTAGCCCACACCGGTGAGGTAGTTGGTCAGCGCATCCACCCAGACGTACATCACGTGCTTGTCGTTGCCCGGGACAGGGACGCCCCAGTCGAAGGTGGTGCGGCTGATGGACAGGTCCTCCAGGCCACGCTTGACGAAGCTGATCACCTCGTTGAACCGGTACTGCGGGGCGCCGAACTCGGGGTGGGACTCGTAGAGGGCCAGCAGCTTGTCCTGGTAGGCGGACAGCCGGAAGAAGTAGCTCTCCTCCGCCGTCCAAGTCACCTCGGTGTCCGTCTCTTTCGAGTAGCGCACGCCGTCGTCCTTCACCACCGTCTCGTCCTCGGCGTAGAACGCCTCGTCCCGGACGGAATACCAGCCCTCGTACTTGTCGAGGTAGATGTCGCCGTTGGCTTCCATCTTCTTCCATATAGCCTGCGACGCAGCGTAGTGGTCGGCGTCCGTTGTGCGGATGAACCGGTCGTAGCTGATGCCCAGGGCGGAGTGCGCCGCCTGGTAAATTCCGGCGTTCCGGTCCACCAACTCCTTGGGCGTGATGCCTTCCTTTTCCGCCGTCTGGGCAATCTTCATGCCGTGCTCGTCGGTGCCGGTCAGGAACATCACGTCATAGCCGTCCAGCCGCTTGAAGCGCGCCATGGCGTCGGTGGCAATGTACTCGTAAGCGTGTCCAATGTGCGGCACGCCGTTGGGGTAGGTGATGGCCGTGGTGATGTAGAACGGCGTTTTCTCTGGAGCAGTCACGGTTGGACGGTTACCTTCGGTGCGGTGGAGTGGGCTAGATCAGTTCTGTCAGGGTATCGCTCAGGCGGACCAGTTCGTGGTCGTGTGAGGCCACCAGGACGGCGATCCCGTCCGAGGTGGTGTCCTTCAGGATGCTGATGATGCGGTTGGCGGAGGCACGGTCCAGCGAGGCGGTGGGCTCGTCCACCACCAGCACCCTGGTGCCCAGGATCAGTGCGCGGGCGATGGCCACGCGCTGCCGTTCGCCGCCGGACAGCTGGGCAGGACGGTGCCGCATGCGCCGGCCCAGGCCCACCAGGTCCAGCAGGTCCTTGGCCATGTCGCGGCGCTGGTCCACCTCGCCGTCCGGGACGGCAGGCAGGAGCACGTTCTCCAGGGCGCTCATTCCGTCGATCAGTGCACCGCCTTGGTCGACGTAGCCGATGAGGGCACGACGGCGGTCGGCGATTTCGTCGTCGCCCATGCTTTCGAGGGAATCGCCTTCCCAGAAGACGCGGCCCGACGTGGGCAGGGTAAGCCCGGCGCCGGCAGTCAGGATGCTGGTTTTGCCGGAGCCGCTTCGGCCGGCAACGCAGTGCATCTCGCCCGCGTGCAGGGTCAGGTCGAAGCCCTCCACCACGCTCACGGCCTCGGCGCCGCCCTTGCCGCCGCCATAGCGGATGGTGATGTCGCGCATCTCCAGCGGGGTGGCGTGGTCGGCCGACTTAACGATGGTGTTGGCCCGGGTCTGCAGGGGGACCTCGTTGGAGCCGCTCCTGCGGCTGCGCTGGACGTTCGTCGGGTTTGTCATTGGACCACTTTCGTTGCAATCGGTATCCAGCAAATTACAGCCACAAGCCCGGCTATGGCAGCCCAGATGGCTGCATAGGGGGCCAGCAGCAGGCCAATGCCAAGGGCGCCCAGCACGCCCAGTGGCAGGGCCACGGTTCCCACCAGCGCATTTTCGAACAACCGGACCTGGCGGAGCATGTCCGGGTTCCAGCCCATGGCCTGCAGGATGCCCAGGTACTGCCGCTTGGCATTGAGCTCGAACCGGCCGGTGACCAGGGTCAGCACCAGCCCCACGGCCACGCCCGCAAGCGCCAGCAGGATGCTGGGCAGCGTCACGCTGGCCGCGGCCAGGCCGCTGAGGGCGCTGGCGCCGGCTGCCCGCGGGATGTCGATCAGCAGTGCGATCAGCCCGCCGACTGCGGCACCGAAGACGCCGACGGCGACAGCCAGGGACAGGGTGTTGAACTTGTTGGTGCTCAGCTGCCGGTTGGCGAAAGTCAGCGGGGAATCGACCTGGATGAGCCGTTCGTCATGCTGCGGCTCCTGGTCGATCACATCGCGGTGGCGCAGTTGCTGGGCGGCAAAGAAGGCCGCGGCGCAGTACAGCACCAGGACGGCGGCACACACCAAAGCGGTGGCAAGGCTCCAGCTCAGCAGGCTGAGCACGAGCCCGGCGGCGGCGAGCAGCACGGCTCCCACGCCGAATTCCTCAAGCACCCAGCTGCGGATCCGCCGCTGGGTCCAGCCCATGGCCCGCAAAGTGCCCGCTTCGCTGCGGCGCTTCCGGATGTAGCTGACGGTCGATGCACCGGTCAGCAGGGCTGCCCCGCACAGTGTCAGGAAGAGCAGGGTGGTGTTGGTTCCGGACAATGCTCCGGTGACGGCCTCGGCCGCGTTCTGCCGGACCCAGGACTGCTGGACGGTGCCCAGCGCCGATTCCTTGCCCGCTCCGTCCTTGGAGTAGCCGGGGACGAAGATGCTGGTGTCCTCGCGGGCCGAACCGGCCACTACGGTCGCGTCCAGGCCCATGTCCCGGATCTCGGCGGCGAGCTTCTCCACCTCGGGCTGGGCGTCCTTCCAGCTGCCCGGTGCCTTGGCCCGGACGCGGACGGCGTCGATGACGGCCGCGTTCTGCTTGTAGCCACGTGCTGCGGCGAGTCCGTAGTAGTCGGTGATGGCACCGGCGGACTGGCTGGCGAGTCCCGTCGCGCTAAGTGAAGGCTTCAGCTGTGCTTCGGGAACGTCCTTCCCGGCAGCGTCCTTGACCAGGGTGAATGGGGTGGGGTCGTACCCGCCCAGCGGAAGCTTGTTGACATCGCCCGAGGCCGCCTCTACGGCAGCGGGGTCGAATGTGCCGTAGACCATGGGCAGCGGCTGCGCAGCCTGCTGCTGGCCGGTGGGCAGGTTGTCACGGTAGGACCGCTCGTCCACCGGGTTGCGCTGGGTCTGGTCCACAGGTGCGCCGTTGGACGCCTTGTCTGGCAGGCGGTTGACCGTGACCCATTCGCCCGGCACGGCCGTCTTGTCCACGGCCCCGTTGGAGGCGGTGCCGCCGTCGGTGTACTTCGGGGCGCCGGCGAAATTGGTGCTCCACTTGGCCGGCGTGTAGAGGCCCGGGTTGAAGTTGCCGTTGGCGCCCAGCAGCGAGGAATGGTCGGTCGAACCCGGCCACGACAGCGTGAACGGATCCTTGGAGACGAACGGCAGGTAATCCTTGCCCAGGGACTTCGAAACGGTCCCGACGTCCTTGACCACCTTGCCGGCGTCGTCAATTTCCTCGATCTTGACGTTGTACTTCAGGTCCAGCGAAGTACCGGAACGGACGATCAGCGGGACGGCCTGGGAGGCGCTGGTCAGCTGTCCGGTGCGCTTTGCCTGCTGGTACTGGGTCATCAGGGGCGCCCAGTACTTGAGCTTGACGCCCAGGAAGTCGGGGCCTTCCTTGAGCTGGTCCATGCTGATGCCGCTGGTGAAGAGGCCTTCCAGGTAGCGGCCCACGGCGCCGGCGCCGCGGGCGTCGGCGGGCGGCGCCTTTTCCAGCGGAGCCAGGAAGTCGCCGGCCGAGCCAAGCAGGGACCGTTCGGCGGCGGGGTCAACGGCCACCACGGATTCAGTGACCTCAGGGGCAAGCGGGAGTGCCACCGAGAGGTTGAAGAGGTTGTGCTCCGAGCCGCCGGCCGGGGCGGGGAACTTGATGCCGGTCTCCCCCGCGGGTGCGGCGATGCGGATGCTGCTGCCGCCGGCCGCCTTCTCCTCCACGAGCTTGGCCTTGCCCAGCGTTCCTTCGGCGGTGGTCTTGAACAGCGTCTGTTCGGAGCTGCCGTCGGAACTGACGGCGCTGGCCGTGAGACGGTACTTCTTTGCCGAGTCCGTCAGCACGGATTCGGCTGCGGGCCACTTGTCCGGGGCGGTGGCGCCGGCGGCCTGGTCGGACGTGGCGGTGCCGGCCAGGCCGGCGTTGTAGCCCAGGTAGTCCATGGCGTCCAACCGGGGTGTCTCAAGGTTCTGGGTGACGCGCGAGACCAGGCTGATTGGGGCGGCGACAGAGGTGCCGGACAGCTTCCGGATGGAGTCCAGCTGGTCGAAGCCGATGCCGCCGGCGCCGTTGGCGATCTCCGGCTGCAGGAGTGCCCCGGAGGGAGCCTTGGCCTGGACCAGGATGTCGTAGAGCCCCCTTGAGTTTTCATCGACCGTCCGGTGGAGCGCAGCCTGTGACTGGCTTTGGACGAGGACCGACAAGCACATGGCTGCGATCAAGATGGCCGCGGTCAACAGCAGCACCCTGCTTCTGATGAACCTCTGGACGGCGTTCATGGAACTCCCTGAAACCTGGATTGCGTGCGCACACGTCCATCCGCCCGGGCAGACGTGGACAATGACGGACGGATGTGCAAAAGGTATTGGCCGGTCTGCCGGCTACGGTCCTGAATCAGGACCTAGCCATTGTAAGCAGACCGGCCAATCATATGTGGCTCCGTTTGGGCGTGCCCTTGCGGAGGAGGAGCGGCTTCGGCGTTTCGGCCGGTGTGTCGCGCTGGTCCTGCGGCGCTAGTCTTCCAGATCCACTTCCCGGACCATTTCAGCGCCGATCCCGGCCTTGATGGCGTCCAGCACCTGCTGGGGCACGGAGCTGTCGATGGTCAGCAGCGCCAGGACCTGGCCGCCCTCGTTGGAGCGCGCCACCTGCATGCCGGCAATGTTGATGTTGTTCATGCCCAGGATGTGGCCGATGGTTCCGATGACGCCGGGGCGGTCGGTGTAGGCAACCACCACCAGGTGCTCGCTGATGGGGATCTCGACCTCGAAGCCGTTGATGCCCACCAGCTTCTCGATCTGCTTGGGTCCGGTCAGGGTGCCGGACACGGAGATCTGGCTGCCGTCGCTGAGGGCGCCGCGCAGGGTCAGCACGTTGCGGTAGGACTCGGTGTCCGGGGTGGTGATCAGGCGGACGTTGATGCCGCGCTGCTCGGCGATGACCGGAGCGTTGACGTAGGACACCTGCTCGGTCACGACGTCGGCGAAAATGCCCTTCAGCGCCGCCAGCTCCAGGACTTTGACGTCGAGGGTGGAGATCTCTCCGGCCACTTCCACGTCGAACTGGGTCAGGGATGCGTGGGTAAGCGCGGTGAAGATGCGCCCCAGCTTCTCGATCAGGGGGATGCCCGGGCGGACGTCCGGGGCAATGACGCCGCCGGCGACGTTGACCGCGTCCGGGACCAGCTCGCCGGCGAGGGCCAGGCGGACCGATTTGGCCACGGAGACGCCGGCCTTTTCCTGGGCTTCGTCCGTGGAGGCGCCCAGGTGCGGGGTGACCACGACGTTGTCGAGCTTGAAGAACGGCAGGTCGGTGCTGGGCTCCTTGGCAAAGACGTCAACGCCGGCACCGGCGATTTCGCCGTCCTGCAGTGCGGTGAAGAGTGCTTCCTCGTCCACCAGGCCGCCGCGGGCCACGTTCACCACATAGGCGGTCTTCTTCATCTTCTTGAAGGCGTCGGCGCCCAGCATGCCCACCGTCTCCGGTGTCTTGGGCATGTGGATGGTGATGAAGTCGGACTGGGCCAGCAGCTCGTCCAGGGTGACCAGCTGAACGCCCAGCTGCGCTGCGCGGGCCGAAGTGATGTAGGGGTCGTAGGCCAGGATCTTGGTGTCGAAGCCCTTGAGCCGGGCTGCCACCAGGGCGCCGATGCGGCCAAGGCCGATGATGCCGATCTTCTTTTCGAACAGTTCAATGCCGGTGTACTTGGAGCGCTTCCATTCGCCGTCCTTGAGGGCGGCGCTGGCCTGCGGAATGTGGCGGGCCAGGCTGAGGATGTGGCCCACAGTGAGCTCCGCGGCGGAAACGATGTTGGACGTCGGGGCGTTGACCACCATCACGCCGGCCTGGGTGGCGGCCTTGATGTCCACGTTGTCCAGGCCGACGCCGGCGCGGGCGATGACCTTGAGGTTCTTGGCCGCGGCAATCGCTTCGGCGTCCACCTGGGTGGCGGAGCGGACCAGGATGGCGTCTACGTCACTGATCGCCGAGAGCAGCTGGGAACGGTCGGCGCCGTCGGTCTGGCGGATTTCAAAGTCCGGGCCGAGGGCCTCGACGGTGGCGGGGGAAAGTTCTTCGGCGAGCAGTACTACGGGTTTTGACACGGCTGATCCTCTGCGTTGCAGTCCTGGGGATGGAAACAAGTCTAGGCCGACGGAAAGGCCGGGCTCACATTGTTAAGTGTGAGCCCGGCCTCACCGGTGGCGTTCTATATGGTTGGGCGGCCAGCTTTAGCGGGCAGCGGAACCTTCCACGTAGTCGACGTCCTGCTGCTGCCAGGAGAACAGGGAGCGCAGTTCGCGGCCCACAGCCTCGATGGGGTGCTGCTCTGCCTTGGCGCGCAGTTCCTTGAACTCCACGCCGCCGTTGTCCTGGTCCTCGATGAAGCGCTTGGCGAAAGCGCCGGACTGGATGTCGGCCAGGACGGCCTTCATGTTTTCCTTCACCTCGGGGGTGATGACGCGCGGACCTGAGACGTAGTCGCCGTACTCGGCGGTGTCGGAAACACTCCAGCGCTGCTTGGCGATGCCGCCTTCCCACATGAGGTCGACGATGAGCTTGAGCTCGTGGAGGACCTCGAAGTAGGCGATCTGCGGCTGGTAGCCGGCTTCGGTCAGGGTTTCGAAGCCGTACTGGACCAGCTGGGACACGCCACCGCAGAGGACAGCCTGCTCGCCGAAGAGGTCGGTTTCGGTCTCTTCGGTGAAGGTGGTCTTGATGACGCCGGCGCGGGTGCCGCCGATGGCCTTGGCGTAGGACTTGGCCAGCTCCCAGGCGGAACCGGTGGCGTCCTGCTCGACGGCGATGATGTCAGGGATGCCGCGGCCGGCTTCGAATTCGCGGCGCACGGTGTGGCCGGGAGCCTTCGGCGCGACGAGGATGACGTCAACGCCTTCCGGTGCCTGGATGTAGCCGAAGCGGATGTTGAAGCCGTGGGCGAATGCGAGGGCCTTGCCCGGCTTCAGGTTGTCCTTGATGGAGTCGTTGTAGATCGAGCGCTGGTGCTGGTCCGGCGCGAGGATCATGATGACGTCGGCCCATTCGGCGGCGTCGGCAACGTTCTTGACCTGGAAGCCGGCGTCCTCGGCCTTGGCGATGGACTTGGAGCCTTCCTTCAGGGCGATGACGACCTCGACGCCGGAATCGCGCAGGTTGAGCGCGTGGGCGTGGCCCTGGGAACCGTAGCCAACGATGGCAACCTTGCGGCCCTGGATGATCGAGAGATCGGCGTCGTCGTCGTAGAACATTTCAGTCACTTGCGTAACTCCTCTTGAGTGGTGTGTAGATAGTGGTCTTGCGGTGCTGCGGTTACGGGCGCGGGTGCCGCCGCGGGCTTGACGCCTAGGCGGAGCGGAGCGCCCGGTCACTCATGGAGCGGGATCCCCGTCCAACGGCCAGGGTGCCGGACTGCACAATTTCGCGGATGCCGAAGGGCTCCAGCACTGAAAGCAGGGCTGTGAGTTTTTCGGGATGGCCGGTGGCCTCAATGACGACGGAGTCGGTGGACACGTCAACCACTGAGGCGCGGAACAGGTCTGCGGCCTGGGTTACCTGCAGGCGTGTTGCGGCATCCGCACGTACCTTGACCAGGATGTGGTCGCGCTGTACGGAAGATTCGGGGGTGAGCTCAACGATCTTGATGACGTTGACCAACTTGTTGAGCTGCTTGGTGACCTGCTCGATGAGGTCGCCGTCGGCGTCGACCACCACGGTCATGCGGGAAACACCCGGAACTTCGGTGGGGCCAACGGCCAGGGAGTTGATGTTGAAGGCGCGGCGGGCGAAGAGGCTGGCCACGCGGGTCAGGACGCCGGGCTTGTCCTCAACCAGGACGGAAAGTGTATGGCGGGTCATGCTCAGTCTTCCTCTTCCCATTCCGGGGTCATGTTGCGGGCAACCTGGATCTGGTCGTTGCTCACGCCGGCGGGCACCATCGGCCACACCATGGAGTTGGGGCTCACCACGAAATCGATGACCACGGGACGGTCATTGATCTCGAGGGCCTTCTGGATGGTGGCGTCGATGTCTTCTTCGCGTTCAACGCGGAAGGACGCGCAGCCGTAGGCCTCCCCCAGCTTGACGAAGTCCGGGATGCGGACGGTGTCATGGCCGGTGTTGAGGTCGGTGTTGGAGTAGCGGCCCTCGTAGAACAGGGTCTGCCACTGCCGCACCATGCCCAGGGAGGAGTTGTTGATGACAGCAACCTTGATGGGGATGTTGTTGATGGCGCAGGTGGCCAGCTCCTGGTTGGTCATCTGGAAGCAGCCGTCGCCGTCGATGGCCCAGACCACACGGTCCGGCTCGCCCACCTTGGCGCCCATGGCGGCCGGGACGGCGTAGCCCATGGTGCCGGCGCCACCGGAGTTCAGCCAGGCGTGCGGGCGCTCGTACTTGATGAACTGGGCGGCCCACATCTGGTGCTGGCCAACGCCCGCCACGTACACGCCTTCGGGACCGGTCAGCTCGCCGATCCGCTTGATGACCTTCTGCGGGGCGATCAGGCCGTCGTCCGGCTCGGTCCAGCCCAGCGGGTAGGTTTCCTTGAGGTTGTTAAGGAACGCCCACCACGTGGTGAGGTCCGGGGTGCCCGATGCCTCGAATTGGCTGCGCACGGCCTCGGTCAGCTCCGGGATGATCTCCTTGACGGACCCCACGATGGGCACATCAGCGGTGCGGTTCTTGGAGATTTCGGCGGGGTCGATGTCAGCGTGGATGACCTTGGCATTCGGCGCAAAGGTCTTCAGCACGCCGGTGACGCGGTCGTCGAAGCGGGCACCGAGGGTGATCAGCAGGTCGGACTGCTGCAGGGCCGTGACGGCGGAAACGCTGCCGTGCATGCCGGGCATGCCCACGTGCTGCGGGTGCGAATCCGGGAACGCGCCCTTGGCCATCAGGGTGGTCACCACGGGTGCGCCGGTTGCTTCGGCGAGGGCGAACAGTTCGGCCGAGGCGTGGGCCTTGACCACGCCGCCGCCCACGTACAGTACCGGTTTGGTCGAAGCGGCAATGAGCTTCGCGGCTTCCCGCACCTGCTTGTTGTGGCCGCGGGTCACCGGGCGGTACCCGGGCAGGTCGATCTTTGGCGGCCAGGAAAAGGTCATCTGGCCCACCTGGGCGTCCTTTGCGACGTCCACGAGAACGGGGCCGGGACGGCCCGTGGAGGCCAGGTGGAAGGCTTCGGCCATCACGTGCGGGATGTCGTTGGGGTCGGTCACCAGGAAGGAGTGCTTGGTGATGGGCATCGTGATGCCCACGATGTCTGCTTCCTGGAAGGCATCGGTGCCGATGACGCCGCTGGATACCTGGCCGGTGATGGCCACCAGGGGAACGGAGTCCATATGGGCATCCATGATGGCGGTGACGAGGTTGGTGGCACCGGGTCCGGAGGTGGCGATGCAGACGCCCACCCGCCCGGTGACCATGGCGTAGCCTTGCGCGGCGTGGCCGGCTCCCTGTTCGTGACGGACCAGCACGTGGTTCATGGTGGAGGCCATCAAGGGGTCGTAGGTGGGCAGGATCGCGCCACCAGGCAAACCGAAGATATCGTCGACGCCGAGTTCTTCGAGCGAGCGGACGATTGCTTGCGAGCCGGTCATCACCGTCGGGGGTACGACGTTGTTCGGCCCAAGGACAGGAGAGACGGCAGCAAGGTCGGCGACGACGGCGGCATGGTCAGCCGTCCGGTCGGCGCGTTCCGGAGCCTTGGCGGCTCCAGCGGACTTGGTGGCCATCAGCGAGGGGCTGATGGGCGATCCTTTGCTCATCGGACTCTTCCTTGTGGATCTTCTCTGGTTTTGGAACTGGTAAAGCGGTGGGAATAAAAAAACCCCTCGGCCTGGCGGCGTTTGAGGGGTTTGCGCGTGACGGTTCGTTACCAGGGGGCTAATGTGCCACGCGCTTGCTAAGGACGACGACGGTGCCGGCGGTAACGAAAGTCATGCGTTCAGTTTTCCCTCTTGGCAAGATGGGTGTCAACGAGAGACAACCCTATCTCACCATGTGGACGTCATTGTCCACGGAATGACCCTACCCCAAACTTCCGGCGCGAGCGCCGTTAGCCCGGGGCCCCTCGGGTCACCCCTTATTAAGCCCTGCCGCCTCAAGCGGGCAAGTTCCCGACGGGCGGCCTGAGGACCTAAAATCAGCCGGTCCAGGCGCCCTGGCTCGCGCTGTGCACCAGCTTGGCGTACTTTGCGAGCACGCCCTTGGTGTACCTGGCAGGCAGCGGCTCCCAGCCCACCTTGCGGGCCTCGAGCTCCGCTTCGTCCACCAGCAGGTCGAAGGTGCGTGCGGCGATGTCCACCCGGATCCTGTCCCCGTCCTTCACGAAGGCGATAGGGCCGCCGTCGACCGCTTCCGGCGCAACGTGCCCGATGCACAGGCCCGTGGTGCCGCCGGAGAACCGACCGTCGGTGAGGAGCAGGACGTCCTTGCCCAGGCCGGCACCCTTGATGGCGCCGGTAATCGCAAGCATTTCGCGCATGCCCGGGCCGCCCTTGGGACCTTCATAACGGATCACCACGACATCACCGGCGTGGATCTGGCCGTTGTCGAGGGCGTCCAGCGCGCCCTGTTCGCGCTCGAAGACCCGGGCTGTTCCTTCGAAGACATCAGCGTCGAATCCGGCGCTCTTGACCACGGCGCCTTCGGGAGCCATGGAACCGTGCAGGATGGTGATGCCGCCCGTCTTGTGGATGGGGTTGTCCAGGGCGCGCAGGATCTTGCCGTCGACGTCCGGCGGGTTGATGGCGGCGAGGTTTTCCGCGACCGTCTTGCCCGTGACGGTGAGGCAGTCGCCGTGCAGCAGGCCGGCGTCGAGCAGTGCCTTCATGATCACCGGCACGCCGCCGATGCGGTCCACGTCGGTCATGACGTACCGTCCGAAGGGCTTGAGGTCGCCCAGGTGCGGAATCCTGTCCCCGACGCGGTTGAAGTCGTCGAGGGTCAGTTCCACCTCGGCTTCGCGGGCGATGGCCAGCAGGTGCAGGACGGCATTGGTGGAGCCGCCGAAGGCCATGGTGACGGCAATGGCGTTCTCAAAGGCTTCCCGCGTCATGATGTCGCGGGCGGTGATGCCCAGACGCAGCAGGTTAACCACCGCTTCGCCGGACTTGCGGGCGAATTCATCACGACGGCGGTCTGCCGAGGGAGGGGCTGCGGAGCCGGGGAGGGACATGCCCAGGGCCTCGCCGATGCACGCCATCGTATTGGCCGTGTACATGCCGCCGCAGGCGCCTTCGCCCGGGCAGATGGCCTTTTCAATGCGGGTCAGGTCCTCCATGCTCATCTTGCCCGCCGCGCAGGCGCCGACGGCTTCGAATGCGTCGATGAGGGTGACTTCCTTTTCGGAACCGTCCTCGAGCTTGACCCAGCCGGGCATGATGGACCCCGCGTAGAGGAAGACGCTGGCAAGGTTTAGCCGGGCCGCAGCCATCAGCATGCCTGGCAGGGACTTGTCACAGCCGGCCAGCAGGACGGAACCGTCGATCCGCTCGGCCTGCATCACGGTCTCGACGGAGTCGGCGATGACTTCGCGCGAGACCAGGGAGAAGTGCATGCCTTCGTGGCCCATGGAGATGCCGTCGGACACGGAAATCGTGCCGAACTGCATGGGAAAGCCACCGCCTGCGTGGACGCCTTCCTTGGCGCCCTGGGCAAGCCGGTTAAGGGAAAGGTTGCAGGGGGTGATCTCATTCCACGAGCTCGCGACACCCACCTGGGGCTTGGCGAAGTCGTCATCACCCATGCCGACGGCCCGGAACATGCCCCGCGCGGGGGCTGCGTGGATTCCGTCAGTTACGACGCGGCTGCGGGGCTTGATGTCAGGCTTGGTATCGGTTGCGAACCGGCTCTCACTCATACGGGAAAGTCTAGGGCTCGGGCAGTGGCGGAAACGACAGCGGCGGCCACATTTTCGCGAAAACGCGGCGGATCGGTGCCCAACTAGTGGACGTTCGTCTCATATTTCGAGACGAAGGTTGTTTCCAGCCCGCCCGCTTGCCCGGCGGCAGCGGCGGCCGGCACGTGTATCACTGCTCCGCGCGGCGTCTCTGGACAGCGGTGGTGACCCGACGTAGCGTCGGGGCAGGACACCCATACACCTTGGACCGAAAGGCCTGCAATGGACATTATTTTCTGGATCATCCTCATCGTCATCGTCGCCGCCATCATTCTGTGGCTGCTGAACCGCAACAGAAAAGCCAACCCGCCCGGCGGACCGTCAGCCGGAGCCGGGACAGGCGGGACCCGGACCGACGGGGCCCTTGGGGGCGGCAGCGCCGCGGCGTCCGCCCAGGCCGCTGGAACCACCGGCATCCCCACTGCAGCGGGATTCGGCCGGCCGGCTGAACCGGCAGCCCCTACAACAGCCCAGGAGCCGGCGGACTCCGCGGCCACGTCCACGCCTGAAACGGCGGCAGGCGCCGCAGGATCCGCGGACCGCGCCACGGCCAGCGAGGGCACTTCGGGCAGCAGCGCCGGGCGGGAAGAACACCGGCGCCAGGACGAGGCCGCTGACCTTGCCGCCGACAAGGCGGAGTGGGAAACCCAGTGGTCCGAGGCCGGGACCGGATCCCGCTCCGGCTCCTCCACCACAAGCGGGACGGCAACGCCGCCCTCCTCCCCAGGTACCACCGGCCCGGAAACGCCCGCACGTCAGGGTGCAGCGGCAGAGGCTCCCGCAGCCCAGCCCTCCCCCGCCACGGCACGCCCCGTGCACCATGACGAATACACGGCGCCCCACGCCCCCACGCTTCCGGGCGCGGAAACGGCAGCTGTGGAAAGCGTGGACGACGGCGGCACACCGGCTGCCGGACCCGCCGGCGGGCAGGCACCCCAGCACCGGGCAGACACCTCCGGCTCAGCAGGCCCACAGGGCGGGGCTGCTGAGCCAACCTCCTCCGGCGCGGCCCCAGGCGGCACCGGCGCGGCGGAAACGCTGGAACGAGCACATTCTTCCGCACTGGTAGAGAACGGGGCCGACCACCACCAGCCCTCCGGCCAGGGGCAGGAATCGACAAGCACCCCAGGGCAGTACACGGCCGTCCCGGAACCTTCCGGACACCTCGCAGCCGACGAGCCCTACGGTGCCGGCTCAGCAGCACCGGGTCCCGACGGGAGCGGCCCCGAGGACTACACGGTCAAGGGTGACGCCTCCGCGATGGTCTACTACGAAGAAGGACACCCCGACTATGAGCAGGCCACGGCGGAAGTCTGGTTTGAATCCGCTGCCCACGCCGAGGCCGCGGGCTTCCGCACTCCCCGGCGCAAGCGGCTCTAGCAGGACAAAGGCCCGTCGCTTTGCGGCGGGCCTTTCCTGGCTGGTCACCTGCCTTGTGGTGGCTGCCTGTACAGGAACCCCGGCGCCGGCACCTGCCACAAGCCCCGCCGGCTCCGGCACTCCGGCGGGAACCGGCGTCGTCCCCATTCCACCTGGTGCGCCCGCTCCTGTGCCCGAAGTCCAAGAGCGCCTTGACGTGCAGCTGGACACACCCTGGGCTGCCGTCTTCCTCCCGGACGGCACAGCCGTCGTCTCCGAGCGCGGTACAGCACTGCTGAAAGCCGTTCGGGACGGGAAGGCCACCACCACCGGGAAGGTTCCTGGCGTGGTGGCCGGCGGCGAAGGCGGCCTCCTGGGCCTGGCGCTCTCCCCGCGGTTTGCCTCGGACCGCTACCTGTACGCATACCTGACCGGCCAGGAGGACAACCGAATTGTCCGGCTTGTCCTCGACAGTGCTCCCGACGGCTCCCTGGTACTTGGCCAACCCCAAACGGTGTTCCCGGGAATACCCAAAGCCAGCACCCACAACGGCGGCAGGATCCGCTTCGGTCCAGACGGGTTCCTCTATGTGGGCACCGGCGACGCCCAGCGCCGCGACCAACCCCAGGACCGCAATGCCCTGGGCGGGAAGATACTTCGGCTCACGCCCGAGGGTGGTCCCGCACCGGGCAATCCGTTCGGCAACGCCGTCTACAGCCTGGGCCACCGCAACGTGCAGGGCCTGGCCTGGGACAGCGCCGGCAGGCTGTGGGCCAGCGAGTTCGGACCGGATGTGGACGACGAACTGAACCTGATCCTGCCGGGTGCCAACTACGGCTGGCCTGAAGTCACCGGCGCACCTCACCGCTCCGGCTTCCAGGACGCAAAGGTCGTATGGCCCTCCACCCGCGAGTCCTCCCCCAGTGGGCTGGAAATCGTTGATGGCGTCGCCTACCTGGGAGCCCTCCGTGGCGAGAGGTTATGGGTGGTGCCGCTGTCGGGGACAGAAGCAGGAGTTCCTGTGGCCTATTTCACAGGGCAGTACGGGCGGATCCGGGACGTAGTCCGCACTCCGGAGGGTGGCTTTTGGTTGCTGACGAACAACGAAAACCCTGATTTCGTGCTGGTTTTGCGGCCTTCGAGGTGACACGGAGACCTCCGGCGGGGCCGATTTCACTTGCACCAAAAGTTCGTGTAGAGTTTCATGTCGTTGCGGAGATCAACGGGAAAGAAAAAGCCCGAAGATGGAAGCAAAGAAGATGCACCTCTAGCTCAATTGGCAGAGCAATTGACTCTTAATCAATGGGTTCCGGGTTCAAGTCCCGGGGGGTGCACCACTGGGAAAACAGCCCCGGTTTGTGGAAACACAAACCGGGGCTGTTTTGTTTTGCCCGCCCCCCTATCGATTGCTGAGTACCTGTCGTTTTCACGCCTCAGAACGACAGGTACGGAGCAATCGATGGTGGGGTGGAAAAGTACGACGGCGGGCGGCTGCGGGGCACAAAAAAGCGCGGCCCGGTCTGTGAGACCAGGTCCGCGCTTAGGCTGCCGAATGCGGCAGCGGCTACTTTGCCATGTTGTCCATCAGGGCTCCGGCGTTGCTGGGGGTGGTGGAGAACTGGCTGGCGAGTTCACGCACAACGGCTTTGAGTTCCTGGCGCAGCAGCTCAGGGTCGATCGACGCCGATGCCAGCACCGAACGCTCCATCTCCACGGCCTGGGCAACCGCTTCCTTGCCCTGCTCGGTCAGCGACACCACATGGCTCCTGCGGTCCGAGGTGCTGCGAACCCTGGCGATGTGGCCGTGGGACTCAAGCCGGCTGAGCGTCTTGCCCATGGTCTGGGCCTGGACGCGGACGTATTGGGCTAGTTGGGCCTGGGTCATGGGTCCCTGCGCGGCAAGGACTTCGATGGCGATAACACCGGCGTGGGTGAGTCCGATGGCGCCAAGTTTTTCGTTCCATGAGTGTTCGACGAGGCGCGCAGCAGTGGACAGAAGGCGCCCTGTGGGCCAGTGATCCATATCAGGCATAGCAGCAAGTATAACCAAGTGCCGATTAGCACTCGCTCCACCTGCTTACTAGGCTGTTGTGTCCCGCCCGCAACAAGGAGAAAAACAATGGCTGAAAGACTCGTTACCGGCGACAATGCACCCGCTTTCACCCTGCAGGATTCAACCGGCAAGGACGTCAGCCTGGCCCCCCGGCCGGGACGCTCCACCATTGTCTACTTCTACCCGGCCGCCTCCACCCCCGGCTGCACCAAGGAGGCCTGCGATTTCCGCGACAGCCTGGCTTCCCTGCAGGCCGCCGGCTTCGATGTCCTGGGTATCTCACCCGACCCCGTTGAAAAGCTCGCAAAGTTTGCTGAGAAAGAGTCCCTGACGTTTCCGCTGCTCTCCGATGCGGACCACGCGGTGGCCGAGGCATACGGCGCCTGGGGCGAAAAGAAGAACTACGGCAAGACCTACGAGGGCCTGATCCGGTCCACCATCGTGGTGGACCCGGAAGGAAAGGTGGCACTGGCCCAGTACAACGTGCGGGCCACGGGCCACGTGGCGAAGCTAAGGCGGGACCTCAACCTGGACGCCTGACCCGGCCCCGGCTGCCCCGGCCACCGCCGGGGCGACGCTACAATGGGATCTGTCATCCGCCGTCGTACTTTTGTCACGACCGATGACGCGCGCGAGTGGTGAAATTGGCAGACACGCAGGATTTAGGTTCCTGTGCCTTCGGGCGTGGGGGTTCAAGTCCCCCCTTGCGCACCCGAGGAATCCCCCGGCCCCGGCCGGGGGATTCCTGCGTTAAGCAGCCGCCGGTTTTGCGCCGGTTCCTGCTTCGATTCGAAAAACTCCAAAGATCCACCCATCCGCCGCTGCCCATCGGCCGAATAGCCATTGAGACACCAGCCAAGGGCAGGTGCTTACCGCAAGGCAGACCGCACGCCGACAGCACGATGTCGGACCGCGGCAGGCAAACGATCAAGGAGAACTGAAATGCAGACCTTTAAGCGCACCACTTTCACCGTCGCAGGCGTTGCAGCGGCCGCTCTGCTCAGCCTCACCGCATGCGGCGGCTCGGGCAGCACCTCAGGATCCTCGGCGTCGTCGGCGCCGATGTCATCCGCCCCCAGCTCCAGCATGGCATCCCCGTCCAGCTCCGCCATGGCGTCCCCCTCCGCCAGCTCCTCGGCCGGCATGATGGACCCGGCAGCCAACCTGGTTGGGCCCGGCTGCGCCGCCTATGCCAAGCAGGTTCCCACCGGTGCAGGCTCGGTGGAGGGCATGGCCCTTGACCCGGTGGCCGTGGCAGCGTCCAACAACCCCATCCTGACCACCCTGACTGCGGCGGTCTCCGGCAAGCTGAACCCGAAGGTCAACCTGGTGGACACCCTCAACGGTGGCGAATTCACCGTCTTCGCTCCGGTGGACGACGCCTTCAAGAAGATCGATCCCGCCACCATCGAGACCCTGAAGACGGACGATGCCCTGCTGAGCAAGATCCTGACCTACCACGTGGTCCCCGGCCAGATCACCCCTGACAAGATCGCCGGCACCCATGCCACGGTCCAGGGTGGTTCAGTGACTGTGACCGGCAGCGGTGACAACCTCAAGGTGGACAACGCCAACGTGATCTGCGGTGGCGTCAAGACCAAGAACGCAACGGTCTACCTGGTCGACTCGGTCCTCATGCCCAAGTAAGCCCCCTTACGGCCCCCCAACACCAGGCCGGGTCCGCTGGCAACAGCGGACCCGGCTTTGGCGCGCCGGGTGTCCTTCCGGGACCGGCTCCGGCTCGTGTCCCCTAGACTGGATCCCGGCCCGCACGCGGCGGAGCCGGCAGCATCCAGAGGTGATAAACGAGTGCCCAGCAGTACTTCGCGGCGTACGGTCATCAAGGCCGGTGCCGTCCTCATGGCGCTGGGCGTGACGTCATGCACAGGCATGCCGTCGCCCTCCCCCACCTCCGGCACCCCCAGCACCAAGGCAGCAGAACCTGCAGCGACCTTCAACTTCGGTACGGCCGCCCAGCCCCTGGGCCTGGACCCGGCGCTGTCCAACGACGTGGAGTCGCAGCGGATCACCCGGCAGATCCTCGAAGGCCTGGTGGGCGTGGACCAGACCACCGGCAAGCCCACCCCGCTGCTGGCCACCGAATGGAATGAGTCCAACGACGGCCGGACCTACACGTTCAAACTCCGCACGGGAGTCACCTTCCAGGACGGCACCCCCTTCAACGCCGACGCCGTCTGCACCAACTTCAACCGCTGGTTCAATTTCCCCGTTGCACTGCGGAAGCAGGCACCGGGCAGTTCCTTCAAGGGCGTGTTCAAGGCACACTCGGACGAGCCCGGCCTCTCCATCTTCAAGAGCTGCACGGCGCCTGCCCCGGACACCGTGCAGATCGACCTCACCCAGCGCTTCACCGCGTTCCTCCAGGCACTGACACTGCCGGCTTTTGCCATCGCATCGCCTGCGGCCCTTGCGTCCGGAAAGGCCGATGTCCTGGACCAGAACCGCGGCGGCCAGGCCATGTCAGCATTCGCCACAACCCCCGTGGGCACGGGCCCCTTCACCCTCGCTGCCTGGGGCAATGACAACGTGACCCTGTCCAGCAACCGGAACTACTGGGGCGACCGCGGGCAGATCGCCACCATCAACTTCCTGGCCTACAACCACCCGCAGACCCGGCTCCAGGCGCTGCTGGATGGCACGATCGACGGCTACGACGCCGTGACCGTCGGCAACTTCGACCAGCTGGTGAAGCGCGGCAAGCAAATTGTCCAGCGCGACCCGTTCTCGGTGATGTATGTGGGCATGAACCAGGACATCCCGGTACTCCAGAACCAGAAGATCCGGCAGGCGGTGGAGCTTGCCATCGACAAGGAAACCCTGATCCGGAAGTTCTTCATCGACAACACCGCCAAGGCCACACAGTTCGTCCCGCCCAAGATCAGCGGCTTCAACAACGAAGCTCCGGCACTGGGCCACGACCCGGTAAGGGCCAAGGACTATCTGAAGGAAGGGGGGTACGCGGGCGAGGAACTGAAGTTCTACTACCCCCTGAACGTCACCCGGCCGTACCTGCCCACCCCCGAGAAGGTCTACGCCGAACTCAGCCGCCAGCTCACCGCCGTAGGCTTCAACATCCGGCCCGTCCCGGTGGACTGGTCCGACGGGTACCTGCAGAAGGTCCAGTCCGCCGGCGACCACGCATTCCACATCCTCGGCTGGAACGGCTCCTACTCGGACGCGGACAACTTCGTGGGCCCGCTTTTCGGGGAGAAAAACGGCGAGTTCGGGTACCAGGATCCACAGGTCTTTTCCAAGATCAACCGCGCCCGTGGACTGCCCGACGGCAAGGAGCGGGATGACCTTTATCACACCATCAATGCCCAGATAGCGGCGACCGTACCGGCCGTTCCCGTCGCCTTCCCCATTTCCGCGCTGGCCCTCTCGGACCGGGTGCAGAGCTACCCGGCATCCCCGGTCTTAAACGAAGTTTTTACCAAGGTCCAGCTGAAGTCTTGACGGGCCGGGCCAATTTCAGTATGCGGCCCGCGCGGGGATATTCTGTGACAGCCAGAGCCGCTGCAATCGGAGACTGATCGTGACCTTCATTTCCAAGACCCCACACGCCGACGTTGTCCTTATAGGCGGCGGCATCATGAGCGCCACGCTGGGGGCATTCCTCAAGCAGCTGGAGCCGGACTGGACCATCTCCCTGTTCGAGCGGCTGGACCAGCCGGGGCTCGAAAGCTCGGATCCCTGGAACAACGCAGGAACGGGCCACGCCGCCCTCTGCGAGCTCAACTACTCCCCCGCAGCCAAGGACGGCTCGGTCAACCCCGCCAAGGCACTGCTCATCAACGAACAGTTCCAGCTCTCCCGCCAGTTCTGGTCCCACCTGGTGGACAACAACCTCATCGGGTCACCCAAGGGCTTCATCAACACGGTCCCGCACATGAGCTTCGTGATCGGCGAGGACCACAGCCGGTTCCTGAAGACCCGCTACGAGGCACTGAAGCCGCACACCCTGTTCCGGAGCATGGAGTTCTCCGAGGACCACGCGCAGATCGCCAAGTGGGCCCCGCTGATCGTCAAGGGGCGCGACCCCAAGCAGCGCATCGCCGCCACCCGCGCAGCCGAGGGTACCGATGTGGACTTCGGCGCGCTGACCCGCGAACTGATCACCTACATGGGGAACAACGGCGTCGAGATCAACTACGGCCACGACGTCACCGGCATCACCCGCGCGTCCGACGGCGGCTGGGACCTGACGCTGAAGCACCCCAAGTCCGGAGAACACGGCAAGATCCACGCCAAGTTCGTCTTCGTCGGCGCCGGCGGCGGTGCCCTGCACCTGCTCCAGGCCTCCGGCATCCCCGAGAGCAAGGGCTACGGTGGATTCCCTGTCTCCGGCCAGTTCTTCCGCTGCACCGATGAGGCCATCGCCGCCCAGCACAGCGCCAAGGTGTATGGCCAGGCATCGGTGGGCGCTCCCCCCATGTCCGTTCCGCACCTGGACACCCGCTACGTCAACGGCAAGCGCTCCCTCCTGTTCGGACCGTACGCGGGTTTCTCCACCAACTTCCTCAAGAACGGTTCCTACCTGGACCTGCCCCTGTCCATCCGCCCGGGCAACATCATCCCGATGCTTGCCGTAGCGAAGGACAACATGGACCTCACCGCGTACCTGGTGAAGGAAGTGGTTAAGAAGCACGACCAGAAGGTTGAAGCGCTTCGCGAGTACTACCCGGAGGCAAAGGGCGGGGATTGGGAACTCATCACCGCCGGCCAGCGTGTACAGATCATCAAGAAAGACCCGCAAAAGGGCGGCATCCTTCAGTTCGGAACCGAAGTGATCGCCGGCCGCGACGGCTCCATCGGCGCGCTCCTGGGCGCTTCGCCCGGAGCCTCGACCGCTGTCCCCATCATGATCGAGCTGCTCCAGAAGACGTTCCCCCGGAACTTCAAGGGCTGGCAGTCCAAGCTCAAGGACATGATGCCCGGCTACGGGGTGAAGCTGGATGAGAATCCGGACCTCGCCGCGGAGCTGGAACGGGCCACGGCCAAGTCCCTCCAGCTGGAGAGCGTTTCCGCCAGCCACTGACCCTGCCGGGGCCAGTGGCTGGCACCCCCAGGGCATGTACCAGTCACTTAGACCCCCAGGAGACCACCCATGTTCCGGCTGGCACAGCTTTCCCTGGCGAACCGGGCCCTGATCGCGCTGATCACCGTCTTCGCCTCGGTCTTCGGCGTGATCACAATGTCATCGCTGAAGCAGGAGCTCATCCCCTCCATTGAGTTCCCGCAGATCACGGTGCTCAGCTCCATGCCCGGCGCATCGCCCGAGGTGGTGGACAAGCAGGTCAGCGGCCCGCTCGAGAAGGCGCTGAACGGTGTGGAGGGGCTGGAATCCACCTCCTCCACGTCGCGCACCGGCGTTTCCCAGATCACCATGGTGTTCACCTACGGATCGAACCTGGACCGGGCCCGGAACCAGATCGACCGGGCCATCTCGAACGCAAAGCGGACCCTGCCCAGCGACGTCCAGCCGCAGGCCATCGCCGGCAGCATCAGCGACTTCCCCATCGTCTTCCTGGCCGTCTCCTCGGACAAGCCGCTCAGCGACCTGAACGCGGACCTGCAGCGCCTCAGCGTGCCCCGGCTGCAGAAAATTGACGGTGTCCGCAGCGCCGATGTGACCGGTGGCGCCACCCAGCACATCGAGATCCTCCCCCGGGCTGACGCCATGGCGGCGGCAGGGACAACCCTCGCCGCCATCCGGGATGCCCTGTCCAACAACGGCGCGCTGATTCCTGCGGGCACCCTCGAGGACCAGGGCCGGACCCTCTCGCTGCAGATCGGCAGCCCGGTGGATTCCCTGGATGCCATCAAGGCGCTGCCCTTGGCCGGCGCCAAAAATGCCGCGACCATCGGCTCGGTGGCCGACGTCTCGATCAAGGACGACGAACGCACCTCCATCACCCGCACCAACGGGGCAGAGACCCTGGCTGTCTCCGTGACCAAGAAGCCCGAGGGCGACACGGTGGCAATTTCGCACGCGGTGCGTAACTCGCTGAACGAGCTGGAAGCGGAACTGGGCTCCAACGCCAAGTTCACCCCCGTCTTCGACCAGGCACCCTTCATCGAAAAGTCCATCAAGGACCTCACCACCGAAGGCCTGCTGGGTCTCGGGTTCGCCGTCGCCGTCATCCTGCTGTTCCTGATGTCCGCCCGCTCCACGCTGGTCACGGCGGTGTCCATCCCGTTGTCCCTGCTGATCACCTTTATCGGGCTGTCGGGCACAGGCTACTCCCTGAACATCCTGACGCTGGGCGCGCTGACCATCGCGATCGGCCGCGTGGTGGACGACTCGATCGTGGTCATCGAAAATATCAAGCGGCACCTTAGCTACGGTGAGGAAAAGTCGACGGCGATCCTCACCGCCATCCGGGAGGTGGCCGGCGCCATCACGGCGTCCACCCTGACCACGGTGGCGGTCTTCCTGCCCATCGCCTTCGTCGGCGAGCTTGCCGGCGAGCTGTTCCGGCCGTTTGCCCTGACGGTGACCATGGCGCTGCTGGCCTCGCTGCTGGTTTCCCTCACCATCGTTCCGGTGCTCGCCTACTGGTTCCTCAAAAACCCCAAGACCGGCTGGGCGCCCGCAGGTTCCGCGGATGCCCGGCGGATCGCGGAAGAGGCGAAGGCAAAGGCCCACGACGCCGAACAGCGCAGCCGCCTGCAGCGCGGCTACCTTCCCATCCTTCGGTCAACCCAGAAGCACCCGGTCATCACCCTGGTTGCCGCTGTCCTGGTACTCGGTGCCACCGCTGCCATGACCCCGCTGCTGGCTACGAACCTGCTGGGCAGTTCCGGGCAGAACAGCCTGACGGTCCGCCAGGTGCTGCCGGCCGGAACGAGCCTCGGGGACACGAGTGCCGCCGCCATCCGCCTTGAGGAGGTGCTGCGCGGCATCGACGGCATCAAGGACGTCCAGGTGACCTCGGGCAACGCGCAGGCCGGCTTCGCTGCCCTCACCTCCACCGGATCCTCCTACTCCACCTTCACCGTGGTCACGGATGAAAAGGCCGACCAGGAACGGCTCCAGGACACCGTGCGCTCGGAGCTTGCCAAGGTGCCCGACGCCGGCAAGGTTTCCGTAGGCACCCAGCAGGGCGGCTTCGGCACCTCCTCCACCGTGGACATCACCCTGAAGGCTGCCACCAGCGGCGACCTGCGGGCCGCCAGCGACACCATGGTCGCCGCCATGACCGGTGTGCCCGGCACCAGCGAAGTGGCCAGCAACCTTGCCGCCAGCAACCCCGTGGTGCAGGTCAAGGTAGACCGGGCCAAAGCCACGGCCGCCGGCCTGAATGAGGAACAGGTGGCCGGGGTCCTGGCATCCACCATCAGCCCCATCCCGGCCGGGACCGTGCGGATCGACACCAACGACTTCCCCGTCCGGATCGGCCAGGGCACCAGGTTCACCAGCATTGACGCGGTCCGGAACATCCCGTTGCCTGCCGCCGGCCGTCCGGTGACGCTGGGCAGCATCGCCACCGTGGAGCAGGTGGACGTCCCCGTCTCCATCACCGCCAGCAACGGTGAGCGCACCGCCAAGGTGTCCATCACGCCGTCGGGCTCCAACCTGGGCGCGGTGAACGGCGAAGTCCAGAAGCGCCTGGCCGATGTCCAGCTGCCGCCGGGGGTCACCGCCACGATCGGAGGCGCCACCACCCAGCAGGCCGAATCCTTCCGGCAGCTGGGCCTGGCCCTGCTGGCCGCCATCGCCATTGTGTACGTGATCATGGTGGCCACCTTCAAGTCCCTCATCCAGCCGCTGATCCTGCTGGTCTCGGTTCCGTTCGCGGCCACCGGTGCCGTGGCCCTGCTCCTGCTCACCGGAGTGCCCCTGGGACTGCCGTCGCTGATCGGCATGCTGATGCTGGTGGGCATCGTGGTCACCAACGCGATCGTGCTGATCGACCTGATCAACCAGTACCGGCAGCCGCGCGACGGCCGGCCCGGCATGAACGTGGAGGATGCCATCACCAACGGAGCAAGGCAACGCCTGCGGCCCATCCTGATGACGGCGCTGGCCACCGTGTTCGCCCTGACCCCCATGGCCTTGGGCCTCACCGGCGGTGGCGGCTTCATCTCGCAGCCGCTGGCGGTGGTGGTCATCGGCGGCCTGGTGTCCTCCACCGCCCTGACCCTGATCCTGGTCCCCGTGCTGTACCGCCTGGTGGAGGGGCGGCGGGAGAAGAAGGCACTGCTGAAGGACCTGCAGGCCCGTCCGGAGGCCAGCGTGAAGACGGGCCCGGGTTCCGACGTCGACGCGGAGTTCCGGGACTGGACCACCGGCCAGGTTCCCAAGGTCAGCGGCCGCCGCGCGGCCCCCGGCGGCGCCGAATAGGGCCCGTCCCGCCAAGGCATGCCCGTACCGCCCTGCGGTGCGGGCATCGCTCTTTAACAAAGGATCCGATGCTGGACTTGGGCCGGGAATAATCACCGCGGCCTGACGTTACAGAAGGCGATAGATGCAAATGCATCTAAATTGGTCTAGAGTGGAACCAAGCCCAGCAAGTCCAGGAACGGAAAGGCATTGTCATGCAGATCGGTGTTTTCAGCGTCAGCGACATCACCACGGACCCCACCACGGGCCGCACCCCCACCGAGCACGAACGCATCAAGGCCTCGGTGGCCATCGCCAAAAAGGTCGAGGAAATAGGCATGGATGTCTACGCCCTGGGCGAGCACCATAACCGGCCCTTCTTCTCCTCCTCCCCCACCACCACCCTGGCGTATATCGCAGCACAGACCGAGCGGATCATCCTCTCCACGGCCACCACGCTGATCACCACGAACGACCCCGTGAAGATCGCCGAGGACTTCGCCATGCTCCAGCACCTCGCGGACGGGCGCGTGGACCTGGTCCTGGGCCGCGGCAACACCGCCCCCGTGTACCCCTGGTTCGGCAAGAACATCCAGGACGGCGTGGAGCTGGCCATCGAAAACTACAGCCTCCTGCGCAAGCTCTGGGATGAGGACACCGTCAACTGGTCCGGCAAGTTCCGCACCCCGCTGCAGAACTTCACCTCCACGCCCCGGCCGCTGGACGGCGTGGCGCCCTTCGTATGGCACGGTTCCATCCGTACCCCGCAGATCGCCGAGGTTGCGGCCTACTTTGGTGACGGTTTCTTCGCCAACAACATCTTCTGGCCCAAGGAGCACTACCAGCAGCTGATCGGCCTGTACCGCGAGCGGTACGAACACTACGGCCACGGCAAGGCGGACCAGGCGATTGTGGGCCTCGGGGGCCAGTTCTTTATGCGGAAGAACTCCCAGGACGCCGTGAAGGAATTCCGGCCGTACTTCGACAACGCCCCCGTCTACGGCCACGGGCCGTCCCTGGAGGACTTCACCTCGCAGACCCCGCTGACCGTGGGCAGCCCCCAGGAGGTCATCGAAAAGACCCTGACGTTCCGCGAGTACTTCGGTGACTACCAGCGCCAGCTGTTCCTGATCGACCATGCCGGCCTGCCGCTGAAAACCGTGCTGGAACAGCTGGACCTGTTCGGCGAGGAAGTCCTGCCCGTCCTGCGCAAGGAGTACGCGGCCCTCAAGCCCGCACACGTCCCGGAGCCGCCCACCCACGCCGGCCGCGTGGCGGCCCTGCTGGCATCGCAGGATGCCGCAGAAGCCACCTCGGAGGCGTAATGGCCGCGGGAGGATCGGAATCGCCGGTGCGGCTTGCGGCCGAAGCCTGGGAATCACTGTTCCGGGCCCAGGTTGCCGTGATGCGGAAGCTGCAGTCCGCGCCGGCATTCCGGAAGGTGGCACTCAATGAGTACGACGTCCTGTTCACGCTCTCCCGCTGCCCGTCCGGCTGGCTGCGGCTCAACGAGCTCAACGACAACGTCCTGTTGAGCCAGTCCAGCCTGAGCAGGCTGGTGGAGCGGCTCGAAAAGCGGGGGCTGGTAGCCAGGATGCCCGCGCCGGAGGACGGCCGGGGCGTACTGCTGAAGCTGACCGACGAAGGGCGGGAGCTGCAGAAGGAGATCGGCCGCGAGCACGTGCGGGACATCTCGGCGCTGGTGGGTCCCGCCCTGACGGCCGCCGAGCAAAAGGAACTGATGCGGCTTACGGACAAACTGCGGAACTCGCTGGGGCCCCTGCCGCGGAAGCGCTAGCCGAGCTGGACCAGCCGGGCGGGATCCTCGGCCGGCAGGTCACCGTTGACCACCGCGGTGACGCGCAGCTGGTTCAGCACCAGGCTGCCGCCCACCGTGGACAGGAAGGCCGTGTCCGACGAGTCGCGGCCGGCAGCGATGCGCAGCATCGACTCCCGCGGGGCCAGCCCCGTGGGGTCGATGATGTGCCAGGCGCCCTCCACATAGGCTTCCGCCACGGCATGGAAATCCATGGGATTCAGGCCGGGGGCGTAGACGGCCGCCAGGCGGGCGGGGATGTCCTTGGAACGGAGCAGCGCGATGGCGAGGTGGGCGAAGTCCCGGCAGACACCACGCCTGCTGAGCAGGGTTTCCACCGCACCGTCGGTGCCTCGGGAGGAGCCGCTGATGTACCGCAGTTCACCGTTGACCCAGTTGCGGACGGCGTGGACCAGGTCCGCGCCCTGAACGCCCTCGAACTCGGCGTACGACGTGGGCAGGAGCCGGTCCGATTCGGCGTAGCGGCTTGGCCGCACGTACCGGATCCGGTCTGCCAGGCTGGCCTCTTCCGGCACGCCCCGCCCGGTCACCGTGGCGGAGTATTCCACGGTGACATCGGTGGGCTCGGCGAACTCCATGTAGTGAAACCGGCCGCCGTGGTGGTCCGAAACATCCGTGAGCGGAACGTCCGCTCCGCCTGCAGTCACGGACAGTGATTCCTCGAATGACGAGTAGCCGCTGTTCCTCGCTACGGCGATGGCCATGGCCACCTTGGTGTTGGCGATGGTCCTGAAAACCAGGCGTGCGGAAACAGAGCGTTCCATGTCTCTCCAGGGGTGTTGGGGGCGGACGGAAAGTCGCCTGCCCCGGCACCTGGTAAGTGCGGGCAGCGGGACTAGTTCTTGACCTTCAGCGACATTAGCATCCGCTGCACGTTGGCGAAGTCACTGCTCTCGTTGACGTACTGTGCGGCCTGGCCCAGGGTGTCGAAGGCCTTGGCCGGAGCCACCTTCTCGTCCGGAGCGAAGGCCCTAAGCGCCACCAGGTCGCCGAAGGAGTAGTCTCCCTTGCCTGCGGGGCCGCGCACCACATTCCGCAGCTCGCAGGCCTTCCCGTCCGCTCCGCCCACCAGGTTGGTGATGCCATAGGAACCGAAGTAGCGGTAGCCCTGGATCACCCGGTAGACCATCCGCGGCGGGATGGTTCCCTCCCCGCCCTGCGCGGCGAACTCGAAGGGTACGCTGCTGATCACCGTATACGGGTGCTTTGCGCTGTCCGGGCAGTCACCGGACGACGGCGGGAGTCCCGTCCTGAGCGCGGCAACGAATGTTCCGTCGGGCTTCTTCACGTCAACCTTCAGGCCGCCGGGAAGGACGCCCTCCTCCGGTGCTACGGACTGGGCGATCCAGTCCGCCGGCAGGTCGAAGCTGACCGTCTTGGCGGAATCGGAGAACGTCTTCCAGGCAGCGGCGGTGGCAGCGCCCTGCGGCCCGGCAGGCGTTGTGGAGGTGGACGCGGGGCTGCTGCCGCTGTCTCCTGGTGCCGCTTCCTGCGTTGGGCTGCCCGGCGTCGCCGCCCCGTTCGCAGCCGCTCCCGATGATGCCGGCTGCGCTGTCCAGCCAGGACTTCCGGCCGGTGTCCCGGAGCAGGCCGTCAGCAGGATTGCGGCGGCAACAAGGGAGGCGCCGGAAAGAAGGGTGGACGCTGCCTTGCCTGTCATGGAAGCCAGCCTAGCGGCGCTCCGTCCGCTTCCCTGCGCATACGCGGGGGTGTTTTTCGCATTGCTGGCGCCCCCTCCGCCAACCACCTGGGCAGCCCCAAGCCCTGGCACCTGCCCGGCGTGCCGCCGTCGGACATTTACCACCCCGGGCTGGGACTAGGCTGGAAGCTATGGCGGAAGAGCAGAACGGCGCAGCTGAAGACAATCCCGCGGACACCTCCGCCCTGAACATGTCCGCCGTGGACGTCGCCGACTGGCGCCTGCGGACCTTTGCGCTGTACGACGCCGTCCGCCGGATCTCCGCGGAGAGCCCGTCCGAGGCGCACTCATACTGGCGCCACCAGCGGGACCTGATGTTCGCCACGCACCCCGCATCCGCGCTGACCGCCGCGGACAAGGCGCACTTCTCCGGCCTGAAGACTGCCGACTACGATCCCATCTACCGATTCCACGTCCCGTTGACCAAGGAAGGCGCCGGCCGGGAATTGAGCGTGGACACGGGGACCGACGGCGTGGTCCACCTTGTCCGTCTGGGCACCTTCGATCTTCCGGAAATGGGCCAGCTGGGGGTATGGAAGATCCACGGCTACGGCGGCGGCATCTTCGTCCCGTTCCGGGATGCCACGGCCGGGCAGCCGGGTGGAAGTTACGGGGCCGGCCGCTATCTGCTGGACACCATCAAGGGTGCCTTCCACGGTGTCAACGGCAGCGGTCCAGACGCCACCTTCGTCCTGGACTTCAATTTCGCCTACAACCCATCCTGCGCGTACAACGAGGCATGGGCCTGTCCCCTGCCCGGACCGTCCAACCGGCTGGCAGTGGACATCCCCGTGGGCGAGCTGTACTGACCTGTGGCGGGTCTTTCCCTGCGCCCTGCGCGCCATCCGTCCGCGTTCACGGCCTGCTGCACTGACCATGCTGCGGGTGCGGCCGCGTGAGGGAGGAAACGTCAGCACCCCCAGGACCGGAGACCACCACCCGGCGCCTTCCCGCCACCAGGCACTACCGGGGTGTCCTGCGCTTTCCGGTCATCCGCCAACTGATCCGATTCTCCGGTGTAGGCGTCATCTGCACGGCCGCATCCCTGGGGATCTACGCGCTGCTGCGGCCCTGGCTTGGCGCCCAGCTGGCCAACGCGGTGGCGCTGATCCTCACATCCCTGCTGAACACCGCACTGAACCGGCGGCTGACCTTCAAGATCGCGGGCCAGCAACGCCGCACGCGGGACCACCTCAACGGCCTGGTGGTGATCGGCGTGGCCCTGGTAATCACCGGCAGCAGCCTGGGCGTACTGCACTGGTTCAACCCCGCCGCCACGGTAGGGGACGAACTCGTGGCCACCACGCTGTCCGGGTTCCTGGCCACGGCGGTGCGGTTCAGCATGCTGCGGCACTGGATCTTCCGCCGGGCACGGCACCGCTGATTGCACGGCACCGCTGACCCGGAGGCCGGGACGGTCAGGAGCGCTGGCCCGCGCCCAGGGTCTTGACGCTGCCGACTGCCGCCTGGACGGCAACCGCTGCAGCGTCCAGGTCCTCCTGCGTCACTGAAGCATCGAAACTGAATCGGACAGCGGTCTGGGCCACCTCGGCGGAAATCCCCATGGCGGTGAGTGCGGGCGACGGCGCATCGGACCCGGCAGCGCAGGCCGAGCCGCTCGAGCAGACCACGCCGCGCCGTTCCAGTTCCAGGAGAACCGACTCACCGCTGGTTCCAGGAAAGCAGAACGAGGCCACCGACGGGAGGCGTTCCGAGGGGTGGCCGGTGAGGACGGCGTCGGGCACTCCTGCCAGCACGGCGCCGATGAACCCGTCACGCAGTGCTTCCACCCGTGCCTGCTGCTCCGCTTGGCGGTCTTGGGCAAGCGTGAGGGCAGTAGCCAGCCCCACCGCCCCTGCCACATTTTCGGTGCCGGAACGTCGGCCCCGCTCCTGGCCGCCGCCGTGGATGACCGGTTCCAGCCGCGTGCGGCTCCGGACAAACAGTGCGCCGCAGCCTTTGGGTGCGCCGAGCTTGTGCCCGGAGATGCTCATGGCGTCCACGCCCAGGAATCTGGTGTCCAGCGGCAGCCAGCCGGCGGCCTGGACGGCGTCGGTATGGAACGGGATGCCCCGGACATGGGCGAGTTCCGTTAGCGCGGGGATGGGCTGGACGGTTCCCACCTCGTTGTTGGCGTACATGATGCTCACCAAGGCGGTTTCCGGACGCAACACGGCTGCCAAGGCCTCCGGCGTGACCCAGCCGGCGGCGTCCACCGGCACCACGTCCACGGTAAAGCCGTGGAAGCGTTCCAGGTACCGCGCGGATTCCTCCACGGCAGGATGCTCGACGGCGCTGATCACCACCCGGTCCAGCTGCGGGTTTTTCGCCTGCCGGGCCAGGGCGATTCCCTTGACGGCCAGGTTGTCCGCCTCGGTACCGCCGGAGGTAAACACCACCTCGCCCTGCCGGCAGCCAAGGACCCCCGCCAAGGTTGACCGCGCCCCCGCAAGCGCCGCGGCGGCCGACTCACCGAGGGTGTGGTGGCTGGACGGGTTCCCGAACCCGCCGGTGAGGTGGGGCCACATGGCGTCCAGCACTTCCCGGCGGACGGGGGTGGTGGCGGCGGCGTCAAGGAAAATCACGGCAGCCTCACCCAGCGGTCAATTCAACGTCAAGGCCCAGATCGAGGGCGGCCACAGTGTGGGTGAGCGCGCCCACGGAGATGACATCCACGCCTGCCGCGGCAATGGCGGCAACCGTGTTCAGGTTGACGTTGCCGCTGGCTTCCACGCGGGCACGTCCGGCCACGAGCGCAACGCCGTCCTTCAGCTCCGGCACCGAAAAGTTGTCCAGCATGATGGTGTCCACTCCCGCGGCCAGCACGGGTTCGATCTGGTCCATGCGGTCCACTTCCACCTCAAAGTGCGTGGTGTGGCCCAGCTGCGCCTTGGCCGCCAGCAGAAGCTCCGTGAGCTTTGCAGGGTCTCCCCCGGTCATCACAGCGAGGTGGTTGTCCTTGGCCAGGACGGCGTCGGAGAGGCTGTAGCGGTGGTTTGCTCCGCCGCCGCACCTGACCGCGAAGCGTTCCAGGATGCGCAGGCCGGGGGTAGTTTTCCGGGTGTCGGTGATGCGGGCCCTTGTGCCCTCGGTGAGCCGCACGAATTCTGCAGTCTTCGTGGCGATGGCGGACATCCGCTGGACCAGGTTCAGCGCCACCCGTTCTGCCATCAGCACCGAGCGCGCGGCGCCGCTGACCCGCGCGAGATGCGTGCCGGCGTCGAACCTTTCTCCGTCCGCCACCAGGAGCTCCACCCGGGTGTCGGGGTCCACCAGCTGCATGGCGTCGCGGAACACGGTGGCGCCACTAAGGACACCGGGGACGCGGGCGTTGAGGACGGCGATGGCACGGGCATGCGTCGGTATGAGCAACTGCGAGGTGATGTCGCCGCCTGGCGCATCCTCGGCGAAGGCCCGTTCGAGGATCTCCCGGACGGGGGCCGACGGGAGCGTGAGGTCCAGTGCCGGACGCGCGGCGGCAGCGAGGTCGATCACGGCGGATTCAGTCATGGAGCAGGCTCGCTTTCAGGCGCGGAGGGTAGGAAGGTTCAGTCTGGTCGGGGCCGTCATCGCGGTAGTGCGCCCCCAGGGATTCACGGCGGTTGAGGGCAGCGGCCACAAGCAGCCGCGCAGCCAGCAAAAGGTTTCGGTCCTCAAGAACCCCAGGGTCAACAGGGGAGGGGTCAGCAGAGGAGAGCGGACGGACGACGCCGGCCCACCGGTCAAGCGTGGCAGCCGCCTCAAGCAGCAGCCCCCCTGAGCGCAGCACCCCGGCATGCGACGTCATGAGGGAACGGAGCGCCTCCCGCGAGAAAGGTTCCCCGGCTTCCCCTCCCCTACCGAAGCTGGACGGCCAACTCCCGCGGGTTAGGTCCAGTCCGTCCGTCGCGCTGTCCAAAGAAGCAGGGACGGTGACGGGCGCACTCGCATTTCGCGGCAGGGATGCGGAAACGTATGGCAGCTCCTGGGGTCCCGAAAGCGCCGTTGTTGCGTGAGCGGCCGCACCGGCCGCCGAGCTTGCGAGGCGATCGCCGGTGCGAGTCGCGAGTGCAGGCGCCGAGGGACTTGCGGAGCTGCCCTCCAGGAAAGATTCAACAGCGCGGCGGCCGAAGACGAGTCCCTCGAGGAGGGAGTTGCTGGCCAGCCTGTTTGCCCCCTGGACGCCCGTGCAGGCAGCTTCCCCGGCGGCGTAGAGGCCGGGAACGGTGGTGCGGGCGGAGAGGTCGGTGCGTACCCCGCCCATCCAGTAGTGGGCGGCGGGGGCGACGGGGACCAGTTCGCGGGTCCAGTCGATGCCGGCGTCGAGGGTCTTGCGGGTGAGGGTGGGGAACCGCTGCTGCAGGAAGCCTTCCCCCCTGGCCTGCTCGATGACGCGGGCGTCGAGGTAGACGTGGCCTGTGGGGTCGCCGAGCTTGGCCAGGTGGAGGGCGATGCTGCGGGAGACGACATCGCGGGGCGCCAGCTCGGCATCGGGGTGGTAGGCCTGCATGAAGCGGCGGCCGCCGGAGTCACGCAGGATGGCGCCTTCGCCGCGCACCGCTTCGGAGATGAGCAGCGGGCCGTCCAACCGGTCAGGGAGGGCGGTGGCGGAGCTGACCAGGCAGGTGGGGTGGAACTGGAAGAATTCCAGGTCTGCGGTGGCTGCCCCGGCGCGGACGGCGAGCGCCAGTCCGTCGGCGGTGGCCACGGCGGGGTTGGTGGTTTGGGCGAACAGCTGGCCCGCTCCCCCGGTGGCGAGCAGGACGGCGTCCGCGTCCAGCCTGCTGGTCCGGCCGTCCTGCAGGTACTCCAGTCCGGTCACCCTTCCGCGGTGGGTGACGAGGGAGGTGGCGCGGGCATGTGCGAGGAGGGTGAGCTTTCCTTCGTCCCGCCGGGACCGCACTGCCTGGATCAGCGCGCCGGCGACCCGCGCACCCGTGGCGTCTCCCCCTGCATGCAGGATGCGCGGGGCACTGTGGGCCGCTTCGAGCCCAAGGGCCGGGCCGCCGTCGTACGTTGCTTCAGCCTGCGTTGCCCCCGCCTGCCCTGCATCGAAGGCGACTCCGTAGCGCTGGACGCCCTCGATATCGCGGCGTGCTTCCGTGCACATCAGCCGGACGGCGGCTTCGTTGCAGTGCCCGGCACCGGCACGGAGCGTGTCCGCGATGTGCGCAGCCACGGTGTCCCCGGGCGCGGGCGTGGCCAGTACAGCGGAAATGCCGCCCTGCGCGTACCAGGTGTTGCTCTGGTCCAGCGCGCCTTTGGTCAGGAGCACCACGTCAGCGCCGGCATCGGCGGCGAGGAGCGCTGCGTACAGGCCGGCGATGCCGCTTCCGATGACAGCGAGGCGGCTTGCCATCAGGGCCTCGCCGCGAGCATGCGTTCGAGCGCAATCCTGGCGTTGGCCTGTACCTCGTCGTCAACTGTGATGCGGTTGACCACGCGGCCGGCCACCAGTTCCTCCAGCACCCAGGCCAGGTAGCCGGGGTGGATGCGGTACATGGTGGAGCATGGGCAGATCACCGGGTCCAGGCAGAAAATGGTGTGCTGCGGGTACTCGGCGGCAAGCCGGTTCACCATGTTGATCTCGGTGCCGATGGCGAACGTGGTGGGCTCGGTGGCGGCGGCGATGGCCTTCTTGATGAAGTCCGTGGAACCCGCGGAATCCGCTGCGTCCACCACCTCCATGGGGCACTCGGGGTGGACGATGACCTGGACGCCGGGGAACTCCGCCCGGGCCTTCTGGATCTGCGCCACGCTGAAGCGCTTGTGCACGGAGCAGAACCCGTGCCAGAGGATCACCCGGGAGTCCAACAGCGCCTGTTCGTCGTTGCCGCCCAGGTCCTTGCGCGGGTTCCACATGGGCATCTGCTCCAGCGGCACACCCATGGCCTTGGCCGTATTGCGTCCAAGGTGCTGGTCCGGGAAGAACAGCACGCGCTGGGCCCGCTGGAAGGCCCACTCCAGCACCGTTTTCGCGTTGGAGGAGGTACAGACAATGCCGCCGTGTTCGCCGCAGAACGCCTTGAGGGCTGCGGAGGAATTCATGTAGGTGACGGGGATGACCGGAACCCGGCCTTCGGCGTCGGGCTCTGTCCCGATGATGTCTTCGAGCTGCTCCCAGCATTCCTCCACCGAATCCGCGTCCGCCATGTCGGCCATGGAACAGCCGGCGGCGAGGTTGGGCAGGATCACGGCCTGCTCCGGCGTGGAGAGGATGTCCGCCGTTTCAGCCATGAAGTGGACGCCGCAGAAGATGATCGCCTCCGCGTCCGGGCGGGTCAGTGCGGCGTTCGCCAACTGGAAGGAATCGCCCACGAAGTCCGCGTACTGGATGACTTCATCCCGCTGGTAGAAGTGGCCCAGGATCACCGCCCGGTCTCCCAGGGCGGCCTTGGCAGCTTTGATGCGCTCCCCGAGCTCGGCGTCGCTGGCCAGCTTGTACTCTTCCGGCAGCTGGCCCTGGCGCGGTGTGGTGGCCGGTGCCGGATCGGCGCTGGATGCACCCGGGCCATAGGCCGGGACCCCTGCGAGCGCCTCGGCCAGGTCGTAATCCCACGGGCCCTCGGCCAGCGCCGGGCTGCAGGTGCTGCGTTCAGCGGCTGCGCCTTTTTCGGCCTGTTCGCGCGTGATCAGCTGGATTGCCGTGTTGACGCTGCTCATGGTGTGCTCCTGTTATCTGGGTCAAGGCCTGGCCGGCCGGTAAAGCGGTAGAGGCGTGGCGGGCGGTGCTTGCCGCCCTGGAGGTATTCCCCGGTTTCTTCGATTTCCGGGGTGGCTTTGAGTTGCCGCCGGAAGTTGGCGGGATCCAGTTGGCGGTCGAGGACGGCTTCGTAGACTTCGCGGACCTGGGCCAGTGTGAAGTATTCCCCCAGCAGGTGGTACGCCACCGAGCCGTACGCCAGCTTGTTGCGCAGGCGCCAGAGCGCGTAGTCCACGATGGCGTTGTGGTCGAAGGCCAGCTCGCCCAGGCGGTCCGCGCGGAACCACTTCACGTTTTCGGACTCGTCCGCGAGCGCTGCTTCCGTGGGCTGGACCAGGGCCCAGTAGACGATGGAGACCACGCGCTGGGTGGGTGAACGGTGGAGGCCGCCGAAGGCGTACAGCTGCTCAAGGTAGCTCGGTGCAAGCCCAGTGGTTTCCCGCAGGTTCCTGGCGGCGGCGTCCTGGAGTGACTCGTCGTGGCTGAGCGGGCCTCCCGGGAGGGCCCACAACCCCTTGAACGGTTCCCGGATGCGGCGCACCAGGGGAAGCCACAGGGTGGGACGGCCGGAGGTGGCACTGGGCCGGAGGGCGAAGATCACCGTGGAGATGGCCAACGACGGCGGCGCGGCCTGCCGCTCGGAAACATTAGCCGAGCTGTAGTACACCCGTCCCACCGCCTTCCGTCATCCTCGACTGCCCGCTTTGGAGGCGGTCATCGCTAGTTATGGTCATCTTGACCAAAACTAATTCTACGGCCGGGCGTCCCCGAAAGGGAAATGTTTCTGCCCGCACATTTCCAGGCCACCCCGGGCATGGAGCCTTCACATCAGGTGCCGGCCGCGCTTGGACTGCTGCAACGGGCGCGGGCCGCCGGCTGCGGACTTCGCCCTCCGGTTTCCGGGCAGCCTTTCAGAAGCGGTAAATTCAATAGGTCCCAAAAGGGCCCCCGGGCCTCCCCCCGGACCCAACCACCCCAGAAGGTGCACCTGCCCATGACGATGAAGTCTGCCCACACGCCATCGACCACCACATCCAGCCCCCCATCCAAGGCCTCGGCCGTCCACAGCATGAAGCCCCGCCAGCTGACCATGATGGGGCTCGGCAGTGCCATCGGGGCCGGGTTGTTCCTGGGGTCGGGCGCGGGTGTCCAGGCGGCAGGGCCGGCAGTCCTCATCTCCTACCTGGTGGCCGGAACGCTGATCATCCTGGTCATGTGGGCCCTCGGCGAGATGGCGGCGGCACATCCGAACAGCGGAGCCTTCTCCGTCTATGCGCAGCGCGCGCTGGGCCGCACGGCAGGCGCCACCATCGGCTGGCTGTGGTGGCTGCAGCTGGTGGTGGTGATCGCAGCCGAGGCCCTGGGCGCAGCCGGGCTGCTGTTCTCCGTCTGGCCGGTGGTCCCGGTCTGGGCCCTGGCGCTGCTGTTCATGGTGGTCTTCACCGCCATCAACCTGGCCGGGGTCCGGAACTTTGGCGAGTTCGAGTTCTGGTTCGCCATCCTCAAGGTGGCCGCCATCGTCCTGTTCCTTGGAGTCGGTGCAGCGCTGCTCCTGGGCCTGCTCCCCGGCGTCGACTCCCCTGGCCCGCAAAACCTCACCGGCAACTTCGCGCCGCAAGGCCTGGGCGGCGTTGCTGCGGCCCTGTTCGTGGTGATCTTCGCATTTGGCGGCACGGAGATTGTCTCGGTGGCGGCAGCCGAGACCGAGGACCCGGAACGCAGCGTGGGCAAGGCCATCCGCACGGTGGTGTGGCGGATCCTGGTCTTCTACATCGGCTCCGTCTTCGTCATCGCCGCCGTCCTTCCCGCCACTTCCAAAAGCCTTGCTTCCCCCTTCGCCGGCGTTCTGGATGCCGCCCGGATCCCTGGCGCCTCCACCGCCATCACCCTGGTGGCCGTCGTCGCACTTCTCTCGGCGCTGAACGCGAACCTTTACGGCGCCTCCCGCATGGTTTACTCCCTGTCCCAGCGGGGCGAGGCCCCCCGCGTCCTGACCCGGCTCAACCGTGCCGGCGTGCCCGTGCCCGCGGTGGCGGTCTCCGTGGCCTTCGGCTTCGTGGCCACCGTCCTGGAACTCCTGTTCCCGGACCGTATCCTGCCCGCACTGTTCCAGCTGGTGGGATCGACGTGCCTGGTGGTCTGGGGCAGCGCCCTGGTGTCCCAGCTGGTCCTCCGGCGGCGGGCGGACCGGGACGGGACCCCGCTGCCCTTGCGGATGAAGGGCTTTCCCGGCCTGACCATCCTGGGGCTGGTGCTGCTGGGACTCATCTTCGCCGTCGGGTTCAGTGCTGACGCCAGCCGCGTGCAGCTCTTCAGCACCTTCGCCCTGATCGCCGGCATCGCACTGGCCTGCGCCGCAGGCGCCCGCCTGACCGGCAGGAAGCAGGCCGTCAACAGGTAGAGTGGTGCCTACCTTTCCACAAAAGACGCACCGATGCGCCGGGCCCGCCCAGGCGCCGTACCTGATTGGGGAACTGACACCATGACCGGCAGGCACAGCGGCCAGCAGCAGGCGCACACCGTCGAAGGCACCGACCCGCAATTGTATGTGGCGGTCCATGAACCCGCGGCTGACGCAGGCCTCCGGCCGGTCCTGCTGCTGCACGGCTTTTCCTCCTCGTCCAAGCTCAACTGGGAGGACACGGGATGGGTCTCTGCCCTGCTCGACGCCGGACGCCGCGTGATCACCGTCGACCTGCCGGGCCACGGCCGCAGCGGTGCCCCCGAGGACATGGATTCCTACTCCCCCAGCCGGATCCGCGCGGACCTGTTGCAGGCAGCCTTCGACGCCGGCGCGCGCCCCTTGCAGGACGGGGATCCTTCCAGCGGGCTGGACGTGGTGGGCTATTCCCTGGGTTCCCGGCTCGCCTGGGAGTTCGCGGCAACCCAGCCCGAACTGGTGCACCGGCTGGTGCTCGGCGGCCCCAACGATTCTGATCCGCTGGCGGCCTTCGACCTGGTAGCCGCCCAGGACTACCTCGCCGACGGCACTCCAATCAAGGACGAGTCCACCGCCCAGCTGCTCAAGATGGCGCTGCTGCTGCCCAGCAACAACGTCTTCGCGCTCCTGTCCCTCGTGGAGGCCATCAAGGCCGAACCCTATGACCCGGCCGAAGCGGTCCCCCGCGTTCCGATGCTGCTGGTTGCGGGAGACAAGGACGAACGCGCTGCCACGTTGCCCAAGCTTGCCGAACTGGCCCGCGGCGCAGGGGCGACGGCTGAGCAAGTGATCCTCCCGGGCCGGAACCACACCAACGCCATCACCAGCCGGGCCTTCAAGCAGGCCGCGATTTCGTTCCTGGCTGCCTAAGCGGCACGCGGGCTGCCGACGGCGGCCTTGGGAACGGTACGCCGACGGCAGGCCGCAGCGGTGAGGGACAGAGCGCCGGAAAGGACACATGGGGACGCGTTTCGAAGACCGTACGGAGGCCGGACAACGCCTTGCCGCTGCCCTGGCCCAGTTCCGGGAACGCCCTGACACCGTGGTCCTGGGCCTGGCCCGCGGGGGCATTGCCGTCGCGGCGGCCGCGGCAACGGAGCTGCGCCTGCCCCAGGGCACCGTCCTGGTGCGGAAGCTGGGGATCCCCGGGCACGAGGAGACCGCGTACGGTGCCTTGGCCCTGGCTCGAGGCCGCACGGTCCGGCTGATCAACAAGCCGCTGCTGGAGCGGGTCCTTGAACACGGGGTTCGCCAGGAAGCGCTGGACGCCGTGGAAGACCGCGAGCGGGCCGAACTGCTTCGCCGGGCGGAGCTGTACCCGAGAGCCGGCATGGACGTGGCGGGCAAGACCGTGCTCCTGGTGGATGACGGCCTGGCCACTGGCGCTACGATGCGCGCCGCCGTCGAGGCCCTGCGGGAAGGCGGTGCTGCTGCGGTGGTTGCTGCCGCCCCCGTGGGTTCGGTTGACGCACAGGCATCGCTTGAGCGGGTGTGCGACGCGGTGATCTGCCTGCACCTGCCCGGCAAGTTCCGGGCCGTGGGCAGCTACTACCGGCACTTTCCGCAACTGAGCGACGCCGACGCGGTCAGGCTGCTGGCTACCTGACCGATCAGGATACGAAGCAGGCCCGGACCCAAAGGGGTCCGGGTCTGCTTCAGTTGGGGACGGCGGGGACTAGTGGTGGCTGCTGACCCCCAGCGGACGGCCCTTGGTTTCCTTGGCCAGCACCACGCCGACGGCGGAGATGACGCAGAGGATCATGATGTAGATGCCGATCGAGCCGGTCCACCTGGTGGCCTGCAGCAGCGATTCCGCGATGGTGGCCGCGAAGGCTCCGCCCAGGATGGCGCCGAAGGCGTACCCGATGGAGATGCCGGAGTAGCGCACGTTGGCGGGGAACATCTCTGCGTACATGGCGGACATGGGTCCGTAGGAAAGGCCCAGGCCCACGGTCAGGACGAACAGGGCGATGCCGTAGAGCATGATGTTCTTGGTGTCGATCAAGGCGAACATCGGAATCATCCATGCGAAGACGATGGCGTAGCCGATCAGGAAGGTCTTGACGCGGCCAATGCGGTCGGACAGCCATCCGCCCACCAGCGTGAAGATCAGCCAACCGAAGGACGCCAGCGTGGTGGCCAGGAGGATCTGCGGGGTGGGCATCTTCAGGGTCTTGGTGGCGTAGGAGATGAAGAACGCAATAAGCAGGTAGCCTGCCGCGTTGTTGCCGATGAAGATCAGGGTGGAGTACAGCACCGGCAGCTTGTGGTTCCGGATCAGCTCGCCCAGGGGCGCCTTGCTCTCCTTCTTGCGCAGGGCCATTTCCTGGAAGACCGGGCTCTCTGCGACGGCCCGGCGGATCAGGTAGCCAACCACGATCAGGACGATGGAGAGCAGGAACGGCACCCGCCAACCCCAGGCCGCGAAGTCTTCCTTGGACATGCCCGTGTTGAGGAAGAACAGCAGGCCGGTGGCCAGGATCATGCCCACGGGCACGCCAATCTGCGGGTAGGCGCCAAACAGGCCACGACGGTTGATTGGTGCGTGCTCCACGGCCATGAGGGCTGCACCGCCCCATTCACCGCCGGCGGAGAAGCCCTGGATGACCCGCAGCAGGATCAGCAGCACAGGAGCCCAGGCGCCGATCTGCGCATAGGTGGGCAGCATGCCGATGAGGGCAGTGGCCGCGCCCATCATTACCAGGGTGAAGACCAGCATGGCCTTCCTGCCCAGGCGGTCGCCCAGGTGCCCTGCGATGACGGCGCCGAGGGGGCGGAACAGGAAGCTGATGCCGATGAGGGCGAAGGAGAGAATCTGGGCCAGGCCGGGGTTTGATTCGTTCAAGGGTGCGAGGAACAGCGGTGACAGCAGCGTTGCGGTCAGCTGGGCAAAGATGAAGAAGTCGTACCACTCGATAGTGGTGCCGACCAGGGTGCCGGCGAGGACCTTGCGCTCCTCACGCCGGCTGCTGGGACCAGCGAGGGTATCCACCTTGGAAGGTGTGGTCATTGAAACTCCATTGTTTATTGGGCAGCAATGCCACCCGGACGCCTTCAGAATTACCGACAGAACGGTCAGTTAGTTAGTAGGGTACTACGAGATTGTGATGCGGAACACGAACTCCGGGGATTTTAACGAGGCATGCGCACTCGAAATAGATGTTCTATATTTGAACTGCGAGTTCGTATACAGGACAATACCGCTTCACGCGAAGTGAGACAAGGGTCACCCGGTGGCCCGCAACCTAGGATGGACACATGACTCCTCCAGCAGCCGCAGCACAGGCCGGAGCGGTGCCGCAGGCTTCGCCCTCCCAGACTTTGTCGCGCGGCATCCGTGCGCTGGAAATCCTTGCAGCTGCCTCCGGACCGCTGACCATCGCCGAGCTGGCCGAGGCCATGGGCGTCCACCGTTCGGTGGCATACCGGATCCTGCGCACCCTCGAAGACCATTCCCTCCTGGTCCGCGACGACGCCGGCCGGGTCCAGCCTGGACCCGGCCTGGCGGTCCTGGCCCGCGGCGTCTCCCGCAACCTTCAGAGCGCCGCCCTCCCGGAGCTCACCCAGCTGGCAAACTCGCTGGACATGACGGCTTTCGTGGCGGTGTGGGACCACCACGATTGCATCACGCTCGTTACGGTCGAACCGAGGCACTCGGGGGCCAGCGTGGCCCAGCGTCCCGGCACGCGCCACCCCATCAACGCCGGGGCGCCCGGTATTGCCATACAATCGGCCCTTACCGAGCCGGAGTGGGACCGGCTGGACACGGGGATCCCGTACCGGCCGGAGGCGGTGGAAGCGCGGAGGAAGGGCTACTCGGCCAGCCACGACGAGGTCATTGCCGGGGTCTCCTCACTCGCAGCCCCGGTCCGGGTGCCCGGCGGACGTCCGGCCGCACTCGCCGTCGTCTATATCCGTTCCGCCCAGGACCCGGAAGCCGTGGGCGCGGCCATCGCCGAAAGCGCGGCACGGATCGAGAGCCAGCTCGCGTAGCAGAACAGGTCGAACCAGCGGCCGGACGGGCCGGGATGCGCCGTGCCGGGTGTGCTGTCAGGCCTTTCGGCGGAGCACGACGGCGGCTGCCGCACCCAGCAGCGCCAGCGCCAGCGCGGCGCCGACCGGGACAAGGAACGCGGCACCGTGTCCGTGCAGCTGCGCCAACTGCCCGCCAACAGAGGATCCAAGGGCGGTTCCGGCGACAATCCCGCTGGCCAGCGCGGTCATGACGGTGCCCAGCATGCCGGCGGGAGCCACCCTTCCGCCCACGGCAAAGACCGTGACCATCACCGGGCCCACGGGCAGCCCGAGAAGCAGCAGGACCGCCGCCATCATGGAAAGCGACGACGGCACCAGCAGCAGGACGGCCAGTCCCGCCATCAGGACAGCACAGAGCACCCAGCGCAGCGCGAGCCCGGCGCGGCGCGGCCAATAGGCAACCGAGAGTGCCGCGGCAGCCGAGCTGAGCCCCATGACGGCGTACAGCAGCCCCGCGATTTCGGTGCCGGCGAGCCCAGCGGAGAAGGCGCTGAGGGCAGTCTGGGTAGAGCCAAAGAAGGTCCCCATGCACACCATGGCAAAGACGGGCAGGGCCACCACCCACGGCAGCTTTGCTGCGCCCCGGCCCGTTTCAGCATGACGCTGCCCACGGCGGTACCGGCGGGCGGCCGGAACCGCGCGGTGGGTGGGATGGACTGCGAAGGCCGGTACAAGCGTGATGGTCATGGCCGCGGCCAGTGCCAGCGGAAGCCAGGGCGCAACGAGGCTGGCCAGGATTCCCACCAGTGCCGGTCCCAGGACGAACGTCACCTCGTCCGCGGTGCTTTCGTAGGAGAGGGCCGTATCCAGGTCACGGACAGGATCGGGGCGCGGAGCCGTAGCGTCCGCGGTGGCCGTCAGGGACATCCACCGCACCCGCGCCAGGGGGCCCACCTGGGGACTGGTGGCGCCGGCTGCGAAGGCAACTGCCAGCACAGCAAGCGGAAAACCTTCGGCTGCCGCAGAGGCATTGGCGGCGAGCACCAGGGCCAGTACCGCCAGGGTATTGAGCGCAGCTGCGAGCAACAGGACTGGACGCTGTCCCCTCGTGTCTGCCAAGGATCCCAGCAGCGGCGCGCCAAGCGCCGAGCCGATGCCCACCGCGCCCGCGGCTGTTCCGCCCGCGGCAACGGAGCCGCTGACGGAAGTGACGAGGGTGAGTGTGCCCATGGTGAGCATCGCCAGGGGAAGCCGGGCGAAGAGTCCCAGGGGGATGAAGCTCCGGCCTGCCAGCTGCGGGAGGCGCGAAAAGCGTCCGCGCGCTTTCCCTTCCGCCGGGTTCGCGGCGGTGACGCGGGCAGGGGTGTCGCTGGTGCTTGAAGGAGTAGATTGTGTAGTCAATTCCGGGCTCGTTCAGTCGGTGCGCACCGTCCCTCCTCCCGATGCGCGCAACCCGGTAACGCGTTATAGTATATCGGCCCCGGTCAGACGAGCGCGTCCAGGCTTTCGGAGATCCGGAGCGTGGAGCCGTTCCGGCTCTTGAGTACCTGCAGCTGCGTGCCGATCCGCTGTTTCATCTCGGCTACATGGCTGACAAGGCCCACTACCCTGCCGCCGTCGCGAAGCCCTTCAAGGGCATCCATCACCTGTTCCAGCGATTGTTCGTCCAGGCTTCCAAAGCCCTCATCCACGAACAGGGTCTCGATTTCAACTCCTCCGGCCTCTTGCTGGACAACGTCCGCCAGGCCCAGGGCCAGGGACAGCGACGCCATAAAGGACTCGCCGCCGGACAGGGTGGACGTATCCCGGCGGAAGCCCGTCCACTGGTCCACCACTTCAAGCCCCAGCCCTGACTTGGCACCGCGGGCGGCTTTGGCGTCTGTGTGCTGGAGCAGGTAGCGACCATCGCTCATGGCCACCAGCCGTTCCGACGCGGCGAGGGCCACCTGTTCCAGCCGGGCGGCCAGGACGTAGCTGTTGAGGCTCATACGGTAGGTGTTCTCGCCCCGACCGGACGCCGCATCAGCCAGTCCGGCGAGCATTTGTGCCTTCTCCGCGGGCTCCCGTGACGAGCAGACCAGCGTCTCGTATTCAGCAGCAATTGACGTCAGCGAGGCCAGGCAACGGTCCGCCAGACCCGCCGCCAAATCCGCCTCCCGTGCGTCGTTCTGGGCAGCCGCCGCTCCCGCACGCATTTCTGCCAGCCGTTCCTCGTCCATCTGGAAGCCCTCCGCGGCTTCAGCCATTGCCAACACGATGTCCTCGGACTCGAACAATCCGGCCACCCGGGCGGCTTCGTCCTGGAAAGCACGGATTGCGGCGTCCAGGGCCGCGGCTTCAGAGGCTCCGAGGAGCTGGCCACGGACGTCGGCGACTGTGGCGAAGCCGGCCTCCGGCAGGGCACGCTCAAGGTGTTCGCGCGCTTCAGCAGCCTGCAGCAGTGCAGCATCCAGCCGCGCCTGCGCTTCGACCGCTTTATCGAGGACCGCTACGGCTTCCTCAAGTACCCGCAACCGGCGGTCCAGGCTACGGTGGCCGCCGCGCAGCCCTGCCAGGCCTTTGTCCAATGAAGCAGCCTGTTCAGCCAGTTCGGCAAGGGAGGCAGCGACCCGGGAGAGGTCCGCCTCGGCTTCGGCCATGCCGGACCGGGCCTGACCAATGCCCGCATCCAGTACTTCGAGCCGTTGCCGCCTGCCCTGGAGTTCCTCCGTTGCCTGCTCGGCGTCGTTTGCCGCAGCGAGGGCACCGTCCGCGGCAGCGCGGGCTTCTGCCTCGGGGGTGTTTCCGCCTTGTCCGGCGAGGACAGCCACCGCCTGCTCAGCCTGGGTAAGTTCGGCGGTAACCGAGGCGTGGGCTGCCTCCGCAGCCTCGTAAATGTCGTGGGCTTTCTCCTCTTCCTGGGCCAGGCCGGGGCCTCCGCTGCCGGCATCTGCGGGGCTGGGATGGTGGCCGCTGCCGCAGACGGCGCAGGGTTCTCCATCAACCAGCTTCGCGGCCAGTTCGGATGCCGCATTGGCCAGGCGTGCCTCCCTCACGTCCAACCAGCGGCGCTTGGCCTCCAACAGGTTCTCCCGCGAGTCTCCGTGACGGCCCCTGACGAGGCCCAGGGCCCTAACGGCGGAACCGTGGCGCCGGACCACGTCCAGCAGTTCCGCGGCGGCGGCAGCTTCCTTGCGGCGAAGTGCGGCATCGGTGGACCGGGTTTCCAGCCGGTCCATGCCGTCCACCAGCTGTTCGCGTTCCACCAGCAGCTGCGAGACGGTGTTGCCCAGCGTCTCCGCGGCCTGCTGGAGTTCTGCCTGCTTCCCGGACAGTGCCTGGTGCCGCTTTCGGAGGTCCCGGAGCTTGTCCTCGTCCGGCAGCCGCGCCTCGACCACCGCCAGCAGCGAACGCAGCCGGCCGAGTTCTTCCGCGGCCCCGGGCATGCCGTCCTTGGCGGCATCGCCACATTCACCGGCTCCGGCGGTTTCGGCGGAAGTGAAGGACTCCAGCACCGCATCGGCAGCTTCCGCCGCCGTTTCCAGGCCGAGCTGGGCCAGTTCCCCGCCATCGCCAACGGCGAGCCGGAGCAGCGTCATGGCGGATTCGGCGCCGGCTGCAGCACTGCGCACCTTGGCCGATGCGGCGTCCACCACCTGCAGCTGTCCCTGGAGGACTTCGGCCTGGCGGTGGCGCCTGAGCCGGGACAGAAGCTCCTCCTGCCGTTGGGCCCCTTCCTTCACGGCCTCCTGCCGCTCCATGGCAGCTTGGAGTTTCCGGTTCCTCCCCTGCCGCGCGGCCTCCTGATCCGCCTGGTTGCGGCGGTCCTGGCTTGCGGCCTCCGCGGCAGCGGCGCGGTCCCTCAGTTCCTCAAGGCGCCGCGCGGCGGAAGCCTGCAGCCATGCAAGGCGGCGGGGAACATCTTCGGCGGGCGGTGCGTCGTCCTCCGGAAGCTGCAACGGGGCGGCTTCGGTTTCCGCCCGGGAGGCCAGGAGTCCGAGTTGCCCGGACAGTGCCGCCACGTCCTCGCGGGCGGCAGCGGACTGGCGGGACAGTTCCTGTTCCAGGGCCTCAAACCGCTGGGTACCAAAAAGCTTCTGCAGCAGGTCCAGTCGGTCGGCAGCCTTGGAGCGGAGGAAGGCAGCGAAGTCACCCTGGGGCAGCATTACCACGCGGGTGAACTGTTCACGGTCCATGCCCAGGAGCGCCATGATTTCGGCACCCGCTTCATCGTTGCGGGCCGACTTTTCCACCCACGTTCCGTCCACCCGCTCCCGGAGCAGTGTTTTGGCCTGTTGAACCGTGAAGCCGTTCTTACCCCTGGCACTGGGCTTCTCCCAGGCCGGGGAGCGTGTCACCTCGAAGCGGCGGCCCTGCGCGGAAAACTCACACGTGACGGCCGGTTCCTGCCCGGGCTCTGCGTGATCGCTGCGCAACCGCTTGCCGTCCTGCCGGGCCCCGGGAACAGACCCGTACAGTGCAAAGCAGATGGCATCCAGCACGCTGGTCTTTCCCGCACCCGTAGGCCCGTTCAGCAGGAAAAGACCATGGGCACTAAGCCGGTCGAAGTCGACGTCCTCGGTGCCCGCGAAAGGGCCGAACCCCGAAATGCGCAGATGGTGGATCCTCACCGCGATGCCTCCAGCAGCCTGACGTTTTCCAGGGCGGCGGCAAGCGCAGCCTTTTCCGCCTGGTCCGCGCTCCGTCCCCGTACGTGTTCAAGGAAGCCGCAGCAGAGAGACAGGTCATCCGGTGCCCCGGCAAGCCTGCTGCTATAGCTGGCCTGCGCGGTGGCCGCCCCGCCCTGCGGATCGAATGCCAGGACCAGCGTGTCCGGAAACCTGGTGCGGAGCCGTTCCATCGCGCGGGCGGGACGCTGGGCGTCGGTCAGGGTGATCTGGCAATAGGCGGCTTCGGCCCAGGTATGGGCGGGTTCAGCCAGGAGGTCCTCCAGCTCTCCCCGCAGTACAGCCAGGGCGCGCGGGGCTTCCCATTGGACCTCCGACACAGCGGCGACTCCTTCCGGACCGATGTCCACGAGCCATGCCCCCTTCCGGTGGGTGGACTCGGAGAAGGAATAGGCCAGCGGAGAGCCCGAATACCTGACGGAGCCGGACAGTTCCTGCCGGCCGTGCAGGTGACCCAGCGCCGTGTAGCTGAAGCCGTTAAACAGGTCCAGCGGCACTGCGCCGACCCCACCGATGCTGAGGTCCCGCTCGCTGTCCGAACTGATGCCTCCGCTGGCGAACGTGTGGGCCAGGACCACCGAGTGGACGGTGGCGGACTCCGACCGGCGGGCAATGTCCTCCCGGATCCGGGAGGTTGCTGCACGGGTGACCTCGAAATGGCTCGCCGTCTCCACCCCGAGCTGCTCACTGACGAGCCGGGGCTCCAGCCACGGAATACCGTAGAGCGCCAGCACGGCGTCCTTGCCGGCCGCATCGGTTCCCAGCGGAAGCAGGAGAGGCTGGGCCAAATCTTCCACCCTGGTGCGCAGGTGCACTCCCCCACGCTCCAGCAGCCGGGACGCGAAGCCGAGCCGGATGGCGGAGTCGTGGTTGCCGCTGGTGAGGACCACTTTGGCACCTGCGGCAGTGAGCCGGACCAGCGCGTCGTCAAGCAGGTGGACCACGTCCACGCCCGGGAGGGCGCGGTCGTATACGTCCCCGGCAATCAGGACGACGTCGACGCCGTCGCGCTGGACCGCTGCCACCAGCTGGTCAACAAAGGCACGCTGGGCGTCCAGCATGCCAACGCCGTGGAACGAACGGCCAAGATGCCAGTCCGAGGTGTGAAGTAACCGCATGTTCCTAAGCTATCGGCAGCCACTGACACTTCAGAAAATAGCCGCGACGCAGTGCCGCGGTGCAGCGTTCAGGACCGTTTGCCGTCAAAGAATTCCTGGGCCTCGCTGACGCGGATCCTTTCCTGCTGCCGGGCGCTGGCCTGGCGCTGGGCCGTGGCGGGCGTACCGGCACCTGTCCTGGGGGCCGCGGCGCCGTCGTCGTCATTGCCCGTGAGGTCCCCGTCCAGGCCGTCCGGGTTTACACCGTCGGCGTCGAGGCCACCGGCGTCGACGTCGCCCGCCTCTGTCACGTCGGTGCCTTTCCGGTTGCCACCGGCCTTGCCGTCGTCGGAGGCCTGGTGCGCAGCGGCCGCGGCAGGCTCAGCGCCCGTGGTGATCCGGAACGCCAGGCCGGCGATGGCAGCGCCGGCCAGCGGCGCCACCAGGAAGACCCACAGCTGCTCCATGGCCCAGCCCGAGCTGAATACGGCTGAGGCCACGGCACGGGCGGGGTTGTACGGCAGGTTTCCCACCGACTGGCCCACCTGGAGCAGGGCCGCGAAGGACAGGCCGACGGCGACGGCGGCCACGGTGCGGTTGCCGCTGCGGCCGGCTGCGCCGAGGAAGACTGCCACGATGATGGCGGCGCCCAGCAGTTCCAGGAGCACGACGGCGGCCAGCGGCGCCTGGATGATGGAGTGCGCAGCGAAACCGGCTGCCACGGTGTCGAAGGCCGTGCGGCTGTCCGGGATGCTGGGAAGCGTCCGGAGGATCCCGAACAGGGCAAGGGCGCCTACCAGGGCACCCACCACCTGGGCGGCGGCGTATGCCGCGGCGGCACCGGCACGGATCCGGCCGGCGAGGAGGTGCCCCAGGGTGATGGCCGGGTTGAAGTGGCCGCCGGAGACATGCCCGAAGGCGAGCATGGCGGCGGTGATGGCCAGGCCGGCAGCAAGCGCGGCAGGAACTGGGCTGGACTGCGGAATGCTGAACAACGGCACACCCAGCCCGGCCACGGCGAGGAAGAGGCTGCCGAAGGCCTCGGCCACCAGGCGGGGCAGCAAGCCGGGGGCGGTGTCAGTACCGCCGGGCTGCAGTGCGTCGCGGGCTGGGGCTGGGGTGCTCATGGGGAAACCTTACGTGTGGGAGGCAGGTGCGTGCCGGCGGTCTGGCCACGGCAACCCGAGCAGTATTCCAGCCCAGGCTGTACGTTTGCTGGGCACCAGCTGTTGGCGGCGCCCCGGGACCCCTTGGGTTGGGCGGAGTTTGTACGGGGGACGGTACATTGACAGCATGAGCACTGACCCCGGCATTCCCGCGCCCACCCTCAAGTCCCGGATCCACGGCTGCCTGCTGGGCGGGGCGCTGGGAGATGCGCTGGGCTACGCGGTGGAGTTTGATTCCATCGACGACATCCGGGAACGCTTCGGTGCCCGGGGGCTGACCGGGCTTGGCGAGCTGTCCGGCCCCCGCCACTTTTCGGATGACACGCAACTGACGCTCTACACCGTTGACGGCCTGGTGGAGGCACTGGAATGGGCCAACGCGGGGGTTGGCGCGGACGTGAACGCCTGCCTTTGGCTGGCCTACCTGCGCTGGCTGGCGACGCAGGGCGAGGACGCCGGGGCGTCTGCGCCGGCACCCCAGCCCCGCTGGATCGACGGCAACGAGGTGCTCCGGCAGCGCCGGCACCCCGATAGGGACTGCATCAGCGGGCTGGCCACCGGCGAAATGGGAACCGCGGTGCGCCCCGTTAATGCCGGCGCAAAGGGCCCCGGTACGGTGATGCGTTCAGCGCCCTTTGGGCTGATTCCCCACATCACGCCCGACGCCGTCTACAAACTGAGTGCCGATGCCGCCGCCCTGACGCACGGGCATCCCGCGGCCCACCAGAGCGCCGGAATCTTCAGCCTGCTGATCCACCGGCTGGTGACCGGGGAGCCGCTGCGGGGCGCTGCGGCCGCAGTCGCTGCCCACGCCGCCACCCTTCCGGAGGCCGCACCGGAACTGCCGGAGCGCCTGGAGGCCGCCATCCGCCTGGCGGAGAAGTCACCTGGTGCCCTGGGGAAACTGGCCGGCCCGGAGGAACTGGTCCAGGCACTGGGCGGGGGCCGGACCGCGGAGGAGGCCCTCGCCGTCGCGCTTTACGCCGTCCTTGCCACGCTCCCGGCCGGCGCTGCCGACGGGCAGCCGGACCAGCATTTCCGGGATGCCCTGGCAGTGGCCGTGAACCACAGCGGCGGAAGCGATACGGCAGGCTCCCTGGCGGGAAACATCCTGGGCGCCCTGTACGGGGAGGCCTGCCTGCCGGCGGAATGGCTTAATGGCCTCGAAGCACCGGAGGTCATCCGGGGCATGGCCGATCAGTTGGTAAAGGTTACGACCGGCGAAGGCTGATGTTGTTGCAGGCTTCGCAGACATCCTCCGGAATGAGTCCACGGCGCTGCAGGAACCCGAAGATGGTGCAGCCCAGGCAGAATCCGGCGAAGGCTTCCAGCGACGCTGCGACCACCAGGACGCCGAGGAGCGTCCAGGCTGCCGGTGCCGCGCCTGCAGCGAACAGGAGCAGGGCGGCGGTGGACACTGCCGCACCGATCCCCTGGGCAAAGCGCTTGGGCGGCCCGGGAACCAGCCGCACCTTTCCCAGCCGGGGAGTGATGACCTTCACTGACAGCAACGCCAGGGGTGAAATCCGCGGGCCGAAAAGCAGCCGGAGCCAGAACCCGATGGCAATGGCCAGCAGCCCCCACGCGGAACCTGCCACGGCGGTGACGACGGCGAGCAGCACCACCAGCGCGGCGGTGACCCTGGCGGCGTACTCATTGACGGGATTGGGAAAAGCGAACAGGGAGGACATGACGCAAGGTTAGGAGCCTGTTGCCCGGGCGGCCAAGCTTTGTTGCGCCGCGTGACTGCAGGCAACGGAGGGCATGACGGGTCAGGGCAGATGCTCAGGGGGCTGAGGTCAGGGCATGGGGCTCAGGCGCTGACCGCAGATGCCAACGCGCCCTTCCAGCTGTCCGCGCCGGCACCCTGCGGGCCGCCGGGAATGTCCCCGCCCACCATCTGGAGGAACTCGCCCTCGGAGAGCACCTCGATGGCCTGTCCCCGCTCGTGGAGTTCCAGGACGCGCCGCGCCTTGCCGGTGAGCCTGCCCGAGCGCAGGTCCGAGGCAACGAACCCGTCCCCCACCACCAGGACGGTAGTCCGGGCGGTGACGCGGCTTTCGGTGCGGGCGCCGCACCGGGCCGAGCGGAGCTTCGCCTCCGGGCGTTCGATGGAGAGTTGCCCGGTGAACACCACCGTCTGCGCGTACAGGGGGTGGCCGGGCTCGGCATCCGCGTTCGGCTCGGGGTTGGCCCCTTCCTCGGGCCAGCCGGACTGGAACCGGCGGACCAGCGCGGCGCCGTTCCCGGAAGCACCGGCCACGGCCGCGAGGCTGGGCTTGGACAGCTCGCCCGTGGCGGGATCGAAGGCCTGCTGGCGGGGCATGTCCAGGCCCAGGGAGAGATAGAGTTCGGCGATGCTGTTGGCGCCGTTGCGGGCGGCGATGTCAATGAGGATGCCGGCGCAGGCACGGGCGTCCTCCGTGGCGTCATGGTGGTTGACCAGCGGGACGCCCGCTTCCTCGGCGGCAAACGGGAGCGAATTGGAGACCAGCGAGTAGCAGCGGCGGGACAGCATGACGGTGCACACATAGTCGTAGGCTGGGCCGGGCAGGCCGGACACCTCCAGCGCCGAGCGGATCACGCCCAGGTCGAACGCGGCGTTGTGGGCTGCCAGTACATCCCCGCCGATGAAGGCACCGATCTCAGGAAACAGCTCACCGAAGCGGGGCATACCGGCAACGTGGGCAGGAGTGATCCCGTGGATCCTGACATTGTGATGGTCAAAGTGGTCGTACCCGGAGGGTGGGCGCATCAGCCAGGAGGCCTCCTCGACGATCCTGCCGCCCCTCACCTTCGTCAGTCCCACGGAGCAAGGGGAGCCGCGGAAGCCGTTGGCCGTTTCGAAGTCGATCGCCGTAAAGTCCAAACCCACGGCCCCTACCTTACCGCCGCACGCGCCCCACCCTGGGCGGGACAGGCCCGTCAAGTACCCTTGAGGGGTGAACTTTCCTGTGATGAATGACCTCGCTGTGTCCATGCTGGGCGGTGCGGGACCGGTCCAGCCGAAAATGGCGTCGTTCCTGCCCGATTGGCTGAACCCCCAGGTCTTCCTGGCCGATCCGGCCCTCGCCCCCTGGGTGGTCCTGCTGGTATGCGGAATCGTCTTCGCCGAGACCGGCCTGCTGGTGGGGTTCTTCCTGCCGGGCGATTCCATGCTGTTCACCGCCGGCCTGCTGGTGGCCACGGACACCATCAAGTTCAACATCTGGCTCCTGGCCCTGCTGATCGTGGTCTCGGCCATCATCGGCAACCAGACCGGTTACCTCATCGGGTCCAAGGCGGGCCCTGCCATCTTCAACAAGCCAAACTCCCGGCTGTTCAAGCGGGAGAACGTGGAGAACGCCCACGCCTTCTTTGAAAAGCACGGCGGCAAGGCGCTGATCCTGGCCCGGTTCGTGCCGATCATCCGCACCTTTGTTCCCGTGATCGTCGGTGTTGCCCAGATGAGCAAGCGGAAGTTCTTCGTGTTCAACGTCATCGGCGCGGTGCTGTGGGGCGGCGGCGTGACCCTCCTCGGCTACCTGCTGGGCGACAAGGTGCCGTGGGTCCGCGACAACCTGGACATTATCTTCATCGCCATCGTGCTGGTCTCGGTGATTCCCATCGGCATCGAAGTCCTGCGCGGCCTGTCCGCCAGGCGCCAGGCGCAGGCCTACGGCACCGATGCCGTGGATGAGTTCATCGAGGAACACGGCCCGGAAGAGGATCAGAAGACGCCCCGCAACATCCGCGGCAGCCGGCCGGAGTAGCAACGCTCCAGCCTCCAGCGGCAGCAAAAAAGGTGCGCACCCACGCGGGTGCGCACCTTTTTTGCGTGTTTCTCCTAGCCCGCCGCTTCCAAAGCTGCCACGATCGACGGCAGCAGCGCCCGGAACGCCTTGCCGCGGTGGCTGATGGCGTTCTTTTCCTCAGCAGACAGTTCGGCGCAGCTGCGGTCCTCGCCGGCCGGCTGCAGCACCGGATCGTAACCGAATCCGCCGCCTCCCCGCGGTTCGCGCAAGAGGATGCCTTCCAGCTGCCCGTACTCCACCACTTCCCGGCCGGGGCCATCCGCGTCCGCTGGCAGGGCCAGGGCGGCAGCGCACACGAACGCGGCCCCACGGTGTTCGTCCGGGACATCCGACAGCTGGTTCAACAGGAGTTCCAGGTTGGCGGCATCGTCACCGTGCCGTCCGGCCCACCGGGCGGAGAAGATGCCGGGGGCCCCGCCCATGACGTCCACGGCCAGCCCGGAGTCATCGGCGATGGCCACCAGGCCGGTGGCGCCGGCCACCGCCCGCGCCTTCAGCAGCGAATTCTCGGCGAACGTCACGCCGGTTTCGACGACGTCCGGCGCACCTGCCGCGGCGGCATCCACCACCTGGGTGTCGACGTCGAGCCCTGGCACCTGCCCGCGCAGCAGTTCGCGGAGCTCCCGGAGTTTGCCTTTGTTGTGCGTGGCGAGCACCAGGCGGGGCGCCACGCTGCTCACAGGGTGTCCGCCAGGGTTTCGCGCTGGATGGCAGCGAGCTGGGCCGTACCCAACAGCGCCAGGTCCAGGAGCTGGTTCAGCTCGTCACGGTCGAAGGGGGCGCCCTCCGCGGTTCCCTGCACCTCCACGAATTTGCCCGAGCCCGTGACCACCACGTTCATGTCGGTCTCGGCCCGGACATCCTCCACGTACGGCAGGTCCAGCATGGGGACGCCGTCGATGATGCCCACGGAAACGGCGGCGATGGTATCGATCAGCGGCTGCGCGTTCCGGGCGATGAGCTTGTTGTCGCGGGCAAACCGGATGGAATCCGCCAGGGCAACATAGGCGCCGGTGATCGCTGCGGTGCGGGTGCCGCCGTCGGCCTGCAGGACGTCGCAGTCCAGAACGATAGTGTTCTCGCCCAGGGCCTTGGTGTCGATGATGGAGCGCAGCGAACGGCCGATCAGCCGCGAGATCTCGTGCGTGCGGCCGCCGATCTTGCCCTTGACGGACTCGCGGTCGGAGCGGGTGTTGGTTGCGCGGGGCAGCATGGCATACTCCGCCGTGACCCAGCCTCTGCCCTCGCCCTTGAGCCAGCGCGGGACGCCTGGTGTCAGCGATGCCGTGCAGAGCACCCTGGTGTTGCCGAATTCGATCAGTGCCGAACCTTCAGCCTGGTTGGACCATCCGCGGGTGATGCTGATGGGCCGGAGCTGGTCGGGGGCACGGCCGTCGGCGCGCACGATGGGCACTGCAGTTGCTTCAGATGTCATGCCTTTAGCTTATCGAGTGCCGCTCCGCCGGACGTCCCCAGCACACAGACGGCAGGTGCAGCTAGATGGTGTAGTGCACGCCCGCCACGGCGACGGCAACGTCGCCCGGGAACACCGGGCGGGCTTCAGCCATGACGGTGGTCTGCGACGTCCATACCGGGATGTGGGTCAGCAGGAGCCGCCGCGCACCGGCAGCTGCTGCCGCCTCGCCGGCCCGCTTGCCGGTGAGGTGGACGTCGTTGATGCCGTCGTCCCGGCCCTCTTCGAAGGCTGCCTCGCACAGGAACAGGTCTGCGTCCTTGGCAGCTTCCTCAAGCCCCGCGCAGGAATCGGTATCGCCGGAATAGGTCAGGACGCGGGACACCGGGGTGCCGTCCTTGCCGGGTTCAACCACTTCCACCCGGAGGGCGTAGGCCTCCTCGATGGGATGGTTGACGGAGAATGGGGTGACGGTGAAGGGGCCCACGGTCACCGGTTCGCGTTCGGTCCAGTTAGTGAAGTCGAACTCTTCGTGCATGCCCGGGTCCAGCTCAAGCCCGTAGGCGGTGGCCATCCGGTCTGCCGTGGCGGCGGGGCCCCAGACGGGGATCCGGCCGCGGCCCCAGCCTCCGGGCTTCCAGCGGATGGCCACGTGCAGCCCGCAGAGGTCCATGCAGTGGTCCGGGTGCAAATGGGTGAGGAAGATCGCGTCGATGTCCTCCAGGTCCGTGTAGCGCTGGATCGCCCCCAGCGCACCGCTGCCGAGGTCCATCACCACCTTCCAGGTCCGGTCGCCGTCGGTGGCGGTCAGGAGGTAGCACGACGCCGGGGAGCCGGGCCCGGGGAACGAGCCCGTGCATCCCACGATGGTCAGCTTCACAGGCCGGGACCTCCGGTGCGCCGCGCGTTGGCAAATCCGCCGCCTACGAAGTTGGAGATCCTGGGCCGGTTCCGTGCGCTTTGCGCGGCGGCGATCATCTCCGGGGTGATGCGGGCCAGGCTGCCGGTGGGGTACTGCGCCGCGACGTGGTCCACGTGGCGTACGGACAGCACCTCCGGGCCCAGGAACCGCCGGGCGAGCGCCTCGAACTGCCCGGCGTCGCCGGTGGCCACGAAGTGGTGCTCGGGAGGGGTATCAGAGGTCCGCTGCAGGTTGTGGGTGGCCAGGGCGCGGTAGACGTCCTTGGCGGTTTCCTCTGCGCTGGAGACGAGGGTGACGTCGGCGCCCATGACGAAGGAGATAACGCCTGTCAGCAGGGGGTAGTGCGTGCAACCCAGCACCACGGTGTCCACGCCGGCCGCCTTCAGCGGCGCCAGGTATTCCTCCGCAACGGCGAGCAGCGCCGGTCCTGTGGTGATGCCGGCTTCCACGTAGCTGACGAACTCGGGGCAGGCCACCGAGGTGATGTCCAGGTCCGGAGCTGCTGCGAAGGTGTCCTCGTACGCCCGCGAGCCGACAGTTGCGGAGGTTCCGATCACGCCGACTTTCCCGCTGCGGGTGGCGGCAACGGCGCGCCGCACCGCGGGCTGGATGACCTCGATGACCGGAATGCCGTACTTGGCGGTGTACCGCTCACGGGCATCCCGCAGGACAGCGGCCGACGCCGAGTTGCAGGCGATGGTGAGCAACTTGACGCCGGAGTCCACGAGTTCGTCCATCACACCCAGGGCGTTGGCCCGCACCTCTGCGATGGGCAGCGGCCCGTAAGGGCCGTGCGCAGTGTCCCCCACGTAGAGGATCGACTCGTTTGGAAGCTGGTCGATGATGGAGCGCGCCACGGTGAGGCCGCCAACGCCGGAATCGAAGACGCCGATGGGCCGGGCTTCGGGGGCGGCGGCCGGCAGGTCACTTGCGGCGGCCGCGGGCTGTGTTTCCGCCGACGGGTCCGCGCTCGAGGCTGTTGTCATGGTTATTCGAGGATAGGCGGTGCCGGAAGCGTCAGTCATCATCTTGTGTCCAGCGACTCGTGTCTGCTCTGTCACAAGGACGGCCTCCCCCTGGCCGCCGTCGCTCACCGGCGGGATTCCATCGATTGCAGCATGGCCTGGACCAGGGACTCCTGCAGCCAGGTGGTGAAGTTGTACACCAGCGCCAGGTAGCTCTCCACGTCCTCGGCCTGGGACCAGTCCTGCATGCGGTGGACGTGCTCGGCGTCGGCCTCATCCCTGATATCCAGCCGCTCTGCCAGCACAAGGCGGACGTCATTCAGCGCCATGGACCAGTGCCTTGCGCCCTCGGGCGTCAGCACGATCTCGTCCTTGTCCAGGTCCAGCGCCGCCGCACGCAGCGCCCCGATCTTTGTTTCCCGCAGTGAACGCTCGGTGAGCTGGCGGAACTCAAGGGACGCACCGCCGTCGTCCTTCACCACGTTGGGCAGCAGCCGCTTGACGGCACGGTCGGTGGGCTCCGCGACGTCCATGTCGAGTCCGATCAGGGCCGCCAGCGGGTCCTGCCCGGCACGGTCCTCCGGCTGGAGCATGGAAATGACATCGTCAATCAGGCTGCGCAGCAGGTCCCGTTCGGCCGGTTCCAGGTAACCGGTGATGCCTTTGAGTCCGTACTTGAATGCCTTAGCCACGCTTCCCCTTACCCTGGCCCGAACCGCCGGACCTGCCCGAGTTGCCGCCGGAGCCTCCGCTGGCCTTTTCCACCGTGGCCCAAAGCCCAAACCCGTGCATGGCCACGGCGTGGCGCTCCACCTGTTCCTTGCTGCCCGAGGCGACGATGGACCTGCCCTTCTTGTGGACCTCCATCATCAGCTTGTTCGCCTTGGTCTCCGAGTAGCCAAAGTAGCTTTGGAACACGTAGCTGACGTAACTCATGAGATTGACGGGATCGTTCCAGATCACCAGGTTCCAGGGGATGTCCGGCGCGGTCAGGGAGTCGGTGGACTCTGCTGTGCCGGTCCGGATGCCCTCCTGTGTATCAGGGCCGGGCGCAACGCTTATGGTCATCTGTCCATTCTATGGGGCTGGCTACTAGAGTGACTTTCGTGAGCACCTCAGCCGGCTGGGACCATCCCCGCACGTCCTTTTACACCGACCACTATGAGCTGACCATGCTGCAGGCAGCCCTCCACTCGGGGGCCGCGCACCGCAGGTCCGTGTTCGAGGCTTTCGCGCGGCGGCTGCCCGACGGCCGGCGCTACGGCATCGTCGCCGGCACCGGGCGGCTCCTGGAGGGCATCGCCAACTTCCGGTTCGGCGAGGCCGAACTGGAATTCCTGGAGCGTACGCACGTGGTCAACCGGGAGACGCTGGACTACCTGGCCAACTACAAATTCTCCGGCGACATCTGGGGCTATGCCGAAGGCGACGCGTACTTCCCCAACTCCCCCATCCTGATCGTGGAGGCGTCATTCGCGGAGGCCTGCATGCTGGAGACCTACCTGCTGTCCGTACTCAACCACGACACCGCCATCGCCTCCGCCGCTTCGCGGATGGTGAGCGCGGCGGGTGGCCGGCCCTGCATCGAAATGGGTTCACGGCGCACCCATGAGGAAGCCGCCACCGCATCGGCGCGGGCCGCCATCATCGCGGGCTTTGACAGCACCTCCAACCTTGAGGCGGGCATCCGCTACGGCGTGAAGACCGTGGGCACCGCCGCCCACTCCTTCACCCTGCTGCACGATACCGAGCGGGAGGCGTTCGAGGCCCAGATTGCCTCGCTGGGCGAGGGAACGTCCCTCCTGGTGGACACGTACGACGTCGAAAAGGCAGTCCGCACGGCCGTTGACCTGGCAGGGCCGCGGCTGGGCGCCGTCCGGCTGGACTCGGGCGACCTGGTGGCCCAGGCGCAATGGGTGCGCCGACTGCTGGACGACCTCGGCAACGAGCACACCAAGATCGTGGTCACCTCCGACCTGGATGAGTACGCCATCGCGGCGCTGCAGTCAGCCCCCGTGGACTCCTATGGGGTAGGCACCTCGCTGGTGACCGGTTCGGGCGCCCCCACGGCCAGCATGGTCTACAAACTTGTCAGCCGCACGGACGATGACGGCAACTTCGTGTCCGTGGCCAAAGCGGCCAAGAACAAGGCAAGCGTGGGCGGGCGCAAGTACGCACTGCGGAAGTTGGACGAACGCGGCAGGGCCACCGCCGAGGTGGTGGGCGTGGGCCACCGCCCGGAGGACGACGGCAACGACCGTCCACTGCTGCAGCAGTTCATGAAAAATGGCGAGCTGATTCCGGGCTGGACCGGGCACGAGGGCGTGCTCCGCGCGCGGCAGCGCCATGAGGACTCCATGGCGGAACTGCCGCCCGTGGTCAACCGCCTGCAGCGCGGCGAAGCCGCAATTCCCACTCTCTATGAAGACAACTGAGGAGCACTGATGGCCCGCGCTTTGATCATCGTGGATGTCCAGAACGATTTCTGCGAGGGTGGCTCGCTCGCCGTTCCGGGCGGGGCGGCCGTCGCCGGGGCCATCAGCGAGTACCTGGACGCCCACCACAGGGAATTCGACTATGTGGTGGCCACCCAGGACTGGCACATTGATCCCGGCAGCCACTTCTCGGAGACGCCGGACTACAAGGACAGCTGGCCACGGCACTGCGTGGCAGGCAGCCGCGGAGCGGAGCTCCACCCGGACCTGGACACCGAATATGTGGACGCGTACTTCCGGAAAGGCCAGTTCGCTGCCGCCTACTCAGGATTCGAGGGCCTGCTGGCTCCCGAAGACGCCGTCCCCACCGGGGAGCGCAAGGCCGGTGGCGCCGCTGACATGGACGCCGAGTCGCTGGAGCCGGATGACGACGCCGTCGGCCTTGATGACTGGCTCCAGAGCCACGACGTGGAGGACCTGGTGGTGGTTGGCATCGCCACCGACTACTGCGTCAAGGCCACCGCCCTTGACGCCGTCCAGGCAGGCTACGGCGTCACGGTGGTGCGGTCGCTGACCGCCGGCATCGCCGAGGACCTGGAGGACACCGTTGCCGAACTGGAACTCGGCGGGGCCGATATCGCCTGAGCCGCTACTTGCGGCCCACGAACCAGTCCTGAAGCTTGCGCAGCCGGGACTTCAGCTGTTCCTCGTTGGCCTGGGCCACGGGAGGGCCGCCGCAAACGGTCCGTAGCTTGGTATGCACCACGCCGTGTGGCGTTCCGGTCCGGGCAGACCAGGCGGCCACGTTCTTGGCCAACTCGTTGCGCAGGTCCATCAGCATCCTGTGGTCAGGCACGGCCGGCACCGAACTCTCGGCGGCCGCGGCAGGAGCCTTCCGGTTCCTCCGGTTCAACTGCTCGTGCTGGCGTTGGCGCAGGAGCATCCCCACCTGCTCCGCGTCCAGGAGCCCCGGGATGCCCAGGAAGTCCATCTCGTCGTCGGACCCCACCTCGCCGCCGGTGCCAAACTCGCCGCCGTCGAACAGGACCCGGTCAAAGGAGGCCTGCGAGTCGAGCGCCTCGAACTTGCCCTTGGTCAGGTTGTCCGAGGCCTTCTCCTCCCGGTTGGCCTCGTCCATCAGCGAGTCTTCCGGGTTGAACAGGCCGTCGCCGTCCTCCTTTTCCGGCCGGTCCAGCGCGTGGTCCCGCTCCATCTCCATGGAGTTGGCCAGCGCCATCAGCTGCGGGACAGAAGGCAGGAAGACCGACGCCGTCTCGCCCCTTTTGCGGGCACGCACGAAGCGGCCCACGGCCTGGGCGAAGAACAGCGGAGTGGACGTCGAGGTGGCGTAAACACCGACGGAGAGCCGGGGCACATCAACGCCTTCGGACACCATGCGCACGGCCACCATCCAGCGCTTGTCGCCGGCGGAAAATTCCTCGATCTTGCTGGACGCCTTGGCGTCGTCGGAGAGGATGACGGTGGGTGATTCGCCGGTGATCCTCTTCAGCTGCCCGGCATAGGCGCGGGCGTCCTCGTGGTCGGTGGCGATGACCAGGCCGCCGGCGTCGGGCACGGTCCGCCGTACCTCGCTGAGCCGTTTGTCGGCGCCGGCCAGGACGGCGGGAATCCACTCCCCCGCGGGGTTCAGCGCCGTCCGCCAGGCGTGGGACGTGATGTCCTTGGTTACCGCCGCCTCGCCAAGCGACGCCGCCATTTCCTCGCCGGCGCTGGTGCGCCAGCGCATCTGGCCCGAGTAGGCCATAAACATCACAGGACGCACCACGTGGTCCCGGAGGGCGTTGCCGTAACCATAGGTGTAGTCGGCCTTGGAGCGCCGGATGCCGTCCCGGTCCTCCGCATACTCCACGAACGGGATGGGCGAGGTGTCCGAGCGGAACGGCGTACCGGTCAGGGACAGCCGGCGCACGGCGGGATCGAACGCTTCGCGCAGTCCGTCACCCCAGGACAGGGCTTCGCCGCCATGGTGGATCTCGTCCAGGATCACCAGGGTGCGGGCAGCCTCTGTCTTGGCGCGGTGCAGCATTGGCTTGCTGGCTACCTGGGCATAGGTGACGGCGACGCCGATGAAGCCACGGCCGTGCTGGCCGTCGGAGTTCTTGAAGTTGGGGTCGATGGCGATACCCACCTTGGCGGCCGCGTCGGCCCACTGGCGCTTCAGGTGGTCCGTGGGCGCAACGATGGTCACGCGGTTCACGGCACCCGAATCGATCAGGGTGGAAGCGATCCGCAGCGCAAAGGTGGTTTTACCGGCACCGGGGGTTGCCACCGCGAGGAAGTCGCGGGGACTGTTCTTCAGGTAGACGTCGAGCGCTTCCTGCTGCCAGGCACGGAGTTTCGGGGCGGTTCCCCAGGCTGCACGTTCCGGGTAGGCCGGAGGCAGGGTGGGGCCGCCAAAGAGCGTCTCCGTCACTACTTGTCGTTGCCCGAGCCGCCCGGACCCTTTCCGCCGTCGTTGCCCGGCCGGAGGCCTTCATAGACTTCCTTGCACTCGGGGCAGACCGGGAACTTCTTCGGGTCCCGGCCCGGGGTCCAAACCTTGCCGCACAGCGCAATGACAGGTTCCCCGGTCATGGCGGACTCCATGATCTTTTCCTTCCGCACATAGTGTGCGAAGCGCTCCCGGTCGCCCGGCTCCACTTCCTGGCGCAGTTCCTCGCGCTCAATGGTGGCCGTGGACGTTCCAGCCCCGGAAAGCTCGCGCATCGGGTCGTTTTCGAGAGGGTCCGTCATGCTAGTCATGCCATCCATCTTAGCCGTTCCGTCGGCCGGACGTTCGACGGCGGCACGCCCGCAGCGGGGTCCGGCACCGGCCGCCGCCGTACTTTTTGCTCCCTGGCGGCGCACCCGCAGGCGTTGCTACAGTCCCTGCCAGGCGGGCTTGTTTTCGTAGGTGTGGCGGTAGAAATCCGCCAGTTTCAAGGCCGAGGCAGCGGCTTCGTCCAACAGGACCGTGGCATGCGGATGGAACTGGAGCACGGATGCCGGGCAGATGGCAGCCACCGGCCCCTCCACGAAGTCGCGGACGGCCTGGGCCTTCTGCGCGCCGGTGGCCACGAGGACCACGTGGCGCGCCGCCATGATGGTGGCCAGGCCCTGGGTGATGACGTGGTGGGGCACTTCGGCAAGGCTGTTGAAGAACCGGGCGTTGTCCCGGCGTGTCTGCTCGATCAGGCTTTTGATCCGCGTCCGGGAGGCGAAGGAAGAGGCCGGTTCGTTGAAGCCGATGTGCCCGTCGGTGCCCACGCCGAGCAACTGCAGGTCCACTCCGCCTGCCGAGATGATGGCCTGTTCATAGGCTTCGCAGGCAGCGGGGATGTCGGCCGCGGTTCCGTCGGGGCCATGGACGTTCTCCGGCGCGATATTCACCCGGTTGGTGAATTCCCGGCGGACCACCTCGCGGTAGGACTCGGGGTGGCCGGCGGGCAGGCCCACGTACTCGTCCAGCGCATATGCCGAGGCCCTGCTGAAGTCCAGGCCCTGGTCATGCCGCGCCGCGAGCTCGTTGTAGACGGGCAGCGGTGACGAGCCCGTGGCCAGGCCCAGGACAGCGTCGGGTTTTCTCCGGATCAGCTGTTCAATGGCGTCGGCAGCGAGCTTTCCGATCTGCCTGCTGCCGCCAAGGATCACAATCTCCATGGTGTTCCTTCCTTGAAGTCAGCGGTTGACGGTGACTTGTGCCAGAAGCTCGGGTCCGCGCGCGTCCAGCCACTTGCCGCCCAGCCGGACACCGGCCAGGAAGAGGACCAGGCCCAGGACGATGCCTGCCGCCAGGGTGAGCCAGCCGAACAGGATGTTCCCGGTCACTGCGTTTGCCACCAGCAGCGCGGCCTCGGGCAGGACCAAAACGATCAGGACCAGCATGCCGACGAACTGCACGGCCATGGTCTGCCCCACGTTTCCGGGAGGCTTCTTGAACGGGCTGTCCCCGGGCAGCGGGACGATGACTGCATAACGGGCAGAGACCACCGAGGACAGGCCCAGGCCGGTGAAGAGGATGCCCAGGCTGAGCCCAGCTGCCCGGGCAACGCCGCCCAATTGCCGGTGAACGCCGCGTAGCCCACCGAGAACACCAACACCACCGGCAGGGCGAACGCCAGGCACGCCAATGCCCTGCCCAGCCTGTCGGCCACGCCGCGGACGCCAGTGGCCAGGTGCAGCGCGAAAGCGGTGTTGTCGTAGGAGACGTCGGCGGAGATTGACCAGGCCAGGATGAAGGCGGCCAGCGGCGCCAGGAAGGCTAGGCTGCCGTAGCTTCCGGTTTGTGTCCCTTGGAACGCCAGCACCACGGGAAGCAGCGGGATTACCACCAGGGAACCTGAGTAGCGCGGGTCCCGGAACCAGTAGGTGAGCGACCTTGCCATCACGGCACCGGCAGGGGTGGCAGGCAGCACACCGAACAGCCCCAGCCTGCCGCTCCTGCGCTTCCCTGCACCGGCATAGGGCGGGGTGACCAGGGCGCGCTCAAGCAGCAGCTTCCAGCACCAGGCGAGGGCACCCAGGACAGCCACCGAAAGCAGCAGTTTCACCCCGGCCTCACCGGGCCGGGCCGACGCAATATCACCGCCGAGCGCCCACGGGGCGCCCAGCGGTGTCCAGGACAGGGTCCGGGCGAACTCCGGCAGGAACCCCGTGGATGCGGAGATGCCGCGCCCGACGCCGGCCACGATGGGGCCCAGCAGGACCAGGGGCACCATGAACGCGATGGCGCTGATGTCCTTGAACCGGCGGGAAGCAGCCAGGCTTGCCGTAGCTGTGGTCACCACCTTGGCGAGGACCACGCAGGTCATGACGCCAAGGCATGCGCCGAGCAGGGCTGCGAGCGCGGGCAGCACCCCGCGGGACCAGGTGACCACGGTGGACAAGGCCACGAGCGCGGTGGCCAGGCCGGGGATGCCAATCAGCCCGCCAAGTGCCAGGCCGGCGAGCAGCTGCTTCATGGGTATGGCGAAGGTGGTGAAGCGGGCCGGGTCGAGGGTCATGTCCGTGGCCGAGGCCACCACCGGAACCACACCCCAGCCCAGCACCGCTGCGGAACCGCCCAGGACCACCGCCGTATGGGCGGTCGCTGGTCCGGCGCCCCGGAGCAGGATGAGGGCAAGGACCAGCGTTGCCACGACTCCCAGCGCGTAGAGCCCGGCGATGGCCATGCCCACCAGCTGCCAGGGGCTGCGGCGCAGGCCGTTGCGCAGCAGCGTGAGCTTGAGCCTCAGAAGGTGCGCAACCATTCCAGCCCCTCCGTGTGGCTGTGTCCGCCGACCAGCTGCACGAACCGGTCCTCAAGGGACATGCCGGCCCGCACTTCGTCAACGGTTCCTGCGGCCAGGAGCCTGCCCCGGGCCACCACCGCGACGTGGTCGCACATGCGCTGCACCAGGTCCATCACGTGGCTGGAGACAATGACGGTTCCGCCGGAGGCCACATACCGGTCCAGGATGGAGCGGATGTTCGCGGCCGAAACCGGATCGACGGCTTCGAAGGGCTCGTCCAGCACCAGGAGCCGCGGCGCATGGATCAGGGCCGACGCCAGGGCAATCTTCTTGGTCATGCCTGCGGAGTAGTCCACCACCAGCGTGCCGGCATCCTGGGTAAGGTCCATGGCTGCCAGCAGCTCGCCCACCCGGGCCGCCACCACCGCCTTGTCCATGCCCCGCAGCAGCCCGGCATACGTGATCAGCTGCTCTCCGCTGAGCCGGTCGAACAGGCGGACGCCGTCAGGCAGGATGCCCATGAGCCGTTTGGCTTCCAGCGGGTGCTGCCACACGTCCACGCCGTGCACCACGGCGGTGCCGAAGTCCGGACGCAGGAGGCCCGTTGCCATGGAAAGCGTGGTGGTCTTGCCTGCACCGTTGGGTCCGACGATGCCGAAAAACGAACCGGCAGGCACCTCCAGGCTGATGCCGTCCACCGCGATTTTCCCGCCGAACCGTTTGGCCAGCCCACGGAGGGAAAGGGCCGCCGTTTGGCCGGAACTCGGCGCCGGGCCAGGTGTCGGAGCAGTCATGGTGCCAGCCTAGTCCGCGGGCCAGCTCCGCGGGGTGCGAGACTTACGGAATGGACATCGCGTTGGGTTTGCTGGTGATCGTTGCCGTGGTGTGCGCCGGCAGTGCCTTGGGCCGCAAACTGAATATCCCGGTTCCCCTGGTGTTGGTCCTGGCCGGGGTGGCGGGATCGTTCCTGCCGCTCATTCCGCCGGTTGTGCTGAACCCGGAGCTGGTGCTGGTTGGCCTGCTGCCGCCGTTGCTGTACGCGGCCGCCTTCCGCACGTCGCTGTTCGACTTCAAGACCAACCGCCGCTCCATTGGGCTGCTGTCCGTGGGATACGTCATTTTCGGCACCCTGGGCGTGGGGTTGGTGGTGTGGTGGCTGTTTCCGGAGATCCCGTTGGCGGCCGCCTTCGCCCTGGGCGCGGTGGTGGCGCCTCCGGATGCAGTGGCGGCCACCGCCATCGCCCGGAAAGTGGGAATGCCGCGCCGGATCGTCAACATCCTGGAAGGCGAATCGCTGGTCAACGACGCCACAGCGCTGGTGTGCCTGCGGGCGGCAGTGGCCGCCATCGCGGGCTCGGTGTCCGCGCTGGACGTGGCCGGCGGGTTCGTGGTGGCCGCGGGCGGCGGCCTGGCGGTGGGCCTCGCCGTGGCGTATGTCCTCACCGAAATCCGGAAACGGGTGCACAACGTGGCCATCAACACCTCCACATCGCTGATGGCACCCTTCGTTGCATACCTCCCGGCCGAGGCCATCCACGCCTCCGGTGTGCTCGCCGTCGTCGTCACCGGCCTGGTGATGGGCACCAAGGCGCCGTCCATGCCCAACGGCGCCGCGCGGCAAAGCGCCAGGAGCAACTGGGACACCATCCAGTTCCTGCTGGAGAACTCCGTGTTCCTGCTCATCGGTCTGCAGGTACGGACCATCGTCGAGAGCGTCCAGGACGATTCGCTCGGCGCGGGCCGCGTGTGGTTCGGCTGCGCGGTGGTCCTGCTGGCCGTGCTGGTACTGCGGCCGGTCTGGGTCTTCCCCGCGACCTACCTGCCCCGCCTGATCCCTTCGGTACGGCGGTCGGACCCGGCGCCGCCCTGGCAGTTCCCGGCCATCGTGTCGTGGGCAGGAATGCGGGGTGTGGTCACCCTGGCCGCGGTACTCACGCTGCCCGACGACCTGGAGCACCGCAACGTGTTGGTCCTGGCGGCCATGGTGGTGGTGGGCGGCACGCTGGTACTGCAGGGATTCACGCTGCCGGCCCTGGTCCGGGCACTGGGGCTGCCGGGGCCGGACCGGCGGGAGGACGCCCTGAACCAGGCCTCGCTGATGCAGCTGGCTACAGCTGCGGGGATGGAGCGGCTGGAGCAGCTGCGGCGCGAGAGCGACCCGCCGGAGGTCATGGACATGCTGCGGCGCCGGACGCAGGAACGCGGGTTGGCAGCCTGGGAGCGCCTGGGCAGGCCGACGGCCGAGGCGGCCACGCCCAGCCAGCGCTATGCCCAGCTGCGGATGGCGATGCTGGAGGCTGAGCGGGACAAGGTGCTGGAGCTCAGGCGCGGCGGGGAATTTGCCCATGAGGTCCTCAGCGAAGTCCTGGAACGGCTGGACGTGGAGGAGTCCATGCTCGACGCCTCCCTCAATGAGCTCGATTCCGCCGCCGACGGTGGCGGCGGCGAGGGGCTGTCCCAGCCGGGCGGTGTGTGCGACCACCTGACGGCTGCCATGCCGGCGCCGGTCCCCGACAACCCGGCCTGTTCCGGGTGCGAGCGGGAGGGCACCTCGCCGGTGCACCTGCGCATGTGCCTTGCCTGCGGGACCGTCGGCTGCTGCGACTCCTCCGCTGGGCGCCACGCCAGCCGGCACTTCAAGGACACGGGCCACCCCGTCATGCGCAGCGCAGAACCCGGCGAAGACTGGCGCTGGTGCTACGTGGACGAGCTGCTGGGCTGACAGGGTGGTGTCTCAGGGCGCCTTGCGGATGCGGATCGGTCCCTTTGCCGTGGCGGGATCGACGACGGATCCGCCCTGGGTGATGTGCACCTGACCGGCGTCCACCAGGCGCCGGGCAGCCTCCCGTGCCGGCTCCATGAGGTGGCGCCAGTCGTCGCCGCCTACGGCCCTGGCAGCATCGGACGGGCAGATGGTGGAGGTTGCCGCCCTTGCCGCCAGGAGTTCCAGGATCTTCGCTTCCAGCTGCCCTTCAACCGGGTTTTGCTGATCATGCCTGCTGCTGCCGGCCAGGCCGGTCTCCTCGGTCAAAAGACGACGCTTAGAACGTGCGCCGCGGGACAGCCCGCTCGTACTGGGGCGGCCAGGGAAGGTCGTAGCCCAATTCGAAGGCGGCGCGAAGCCACCAGTGCGGATCGCGCAGCGCGGCCCGGGCGATGAAGACGCCGTCGGCCTGTCCGGTGGCAATGGCGTGCTCCGCCTGGCCGGGAGTGGTCACCAGCCCCACGGTGCCGGTGGCGACGCCGGCTTCGTCCCGGATGGCGGCCGAGAAACCGGTCTGGTAGCCCAGCCCCGGCTTGATCTGCTGGTGCGCCACGGCTCCCCCGCTGGAGACGTCCACCAGGTCCACACCGCGGGCGGCCGCTTCCCGGGCCAGCCGGACGGACGCCGCCTGGTCCACGCCGCCCGGTGCCCAGTCGGTGGCCGAGACCCGGAGCAGCAGCGGCATGGAATCCGGAATCACGGCCCTGACTGCATCTACAACGGACAACATCAGCCGGTTCCGTCCGGCTTCGTCCCCGCCCCATTCGTCCTCGCGCTGGTTGATCAGCGGGCTCTGGAACTGGTGCAGCAGGTAGCCGTGCGCCCCGTGGATTTCCATGGTGTCAAAACCCGCATCCACCGCGCGGACAGCGGCGGCGGCAAAGTCATCGATGACGCCCTGTATCTGCTCCACGGTCATGGCCGCAGGCGCCGCGTAGCCCTCAAAGGAAGTGGTGGACGGGCCCACAGTTTCCCAGCCGCCCTCGGACGCCGGAACGCTGCCGTGCTTGCCGGAAAAAGGCCAGTACGTGGAGGCCTTCCGGCCGGCGTGGGCCAGCTGGACACCGATCTTGGTGCCGGCCACGCCGTTCCGGTGGACGAAGGAAATGATCCGCTCCCACGCCGCCGCCTGCTCGTCGTTGTAGAGGCCTGCGTCGCGGGGGCTGATGCGGCCCTCGGCGTTCACTGCCGCGGCCTCGGTGAGGATCATCGCCGCGCCGCCCACGGCGAAGCCGCCCAGGTGCACCAGGTGCCAGTCGTGCGGGACGCCGGGGGCGTCGTCGGGATCGCAGCTGTACTGGCACATGGGCGACACCCAGCCCCGGTGCTGCAGCTCCATGGACCGCAGGGCCAGCGGCTGGAACAGGGCCGGCATTAGAACAGCACCCGCGCGAGCGCCTGGCGCGCCTTTGCCACACGCTCATCACCGGCGCCCACCACGTCGAAGAGTTCCAGCAGCCGGACGCGGGCGGTCTCGCGTTCGGGGCCGAAATTCCTGCCAATGAAGGCCACCAGGCGGTTCAGTGCGTCCTCCACGTGCCCGCCGGCCACGTCCAGGTCCGCCACGCCAAGCTGCGCGTCCAGGTTGTCCGGCTCATTGGCGGCAAGCCCACGCAGTGCGTCGCTGTCCTGGGCGGACAGCGACTGCAGCCGGTCCATCAACTCCACCTGCGCCAGCCCGGCCTTGGCTTCATGGTCCGACGGCATTTCCTTCAGGGCCTGGCGATAAGCTTCGGCGGCTGCGGCATAATCGCCGGCCTCGATGGCGTCGAACGCCGCCTGGTGCAGGGGCGGCAGCGGCGCAGTCTCCTGGGCACCGGCGGCACCGGCGTCCAGGCTGCCGGTGACCCCGTTGGCCGCGGCAACCTTGAGGAGTTCGTCGAAGAGGCTGCGCACCTGCTGCTCATCCGCCGCGCCTTGGAAGAGCGGCACCGGCTGTCCCTTGAGGACGGCAACGGCAGTGGGAACGGCCTGCACCTGGAAGGCCTGGGCAAGCTGCGGGAAGGCTTCGATGTCGGCTGCCCCAAGGACCAAACGGCCGCCGTAGGAGGCCACCACGCGGTCCAGGGTGTCAAGCATCCTGCTGGACTCCGGCGAGTAGGCGGCCCACAGGGCAAACACCACCGGCACCTGCGCGGACAACTCCACCAGCTGCTGGAAGTTCGCTTCAGTGACGTTGACCGTGAGTTCGGGTCCGCCGTCGGGTCCGCCGGGCTGCGCACCCTGGTCCGCCCCAGCGGCGGGACCGGAAGGAGCCGGGCCGGATGGGGATGCGGGGCGCTTCAGCGAGGAAAGGTCGACGGCGCCGCGCAGGTTAAGCAGGTTGGCAGCGGCAGGAGGGACTGGGCGGGAAGCTGGCGAACTCATGTTTCCCACTCTAGCCACTCCGGCCGCTGCCGGTGGTAATACAGCCAGGCGCTACTTGAAGCTGGCGCCGACCAGGCCGCGGGTGGCGGCAACGAGCTTCATCGGGTCCGTGGATCCTGCCGGGGGCACGTAGACCGCCATGGATTCGGCGAAGCTCAGGACCATTCCCGTGGTGGTTTCCTTGCCGCCGGCCAGGGCAGCGGCGTCGTCCCCGATGCTGAGCTTGTCGCCGGCCGCCTTCGGTGTGCCTTCGAAGCCGAAGTTGATCCGGCCCAGGACCAGCGCCCCGCCGTCAGCGGTGCGGAACACCACGGTGTTCTCCGGAACCACCTTGTGCGTGAAGGAGAAGTTGCCGTTCTGGCCGGACTTCACCACCTCCGCCTGGTAGGACAGGGTGTCGGCGATGTACGGCGAGGACTGGCCCTCGACGAGCTTGTCCTTGAAGGGCGAGTCCGCCGACGTAAGCCGGTCGGCGAGTCCGGACATCGCTTCCTCGCCGCTGTAGAGCAGGCCGGACTTGTCCGACGCGGCAAGGGTCTCAGTGCCCCCGCGGCTGATGTTGGGGAACGTGGTGCCCGGCTGGAGGGGCGTAGTTTCCGTCAGCTTGTAGTTTTCGCGCGGCGACTTCTGGACCAGCGTCAGGATCTGCGGAACCACGTTGCCTTCACCCTGGGTCACGGCCAGCACCGAACGCGGCCAGTTCCGGTCGCTGGTGACCACGTAAGTCAGCAGCTTGGTGGAGCGCACCGGCATCCGCGGTTCGTAGGAGCCGACCTGCGAGCGGATCTTGTAATTCTGCGTGCGGATCTCCAGTTCAGGTCCGCCCACCCGGCCGGCAAGTTTCGCCGCGTCCTTGGCTGCGTCTCCGGCATCGGTGGCGCTGGAGACCTGCTCCAGGATCCGCCGGAACTGGGCATCGAGCAGCACCGGCAGACCGGATGCTTCCTTGGCCGGTGACGAGGCACTGCCGGAAGGCTGCGGGCTGGGGGTGGCCGCCTGGGCGGCGGTGGCGGAACCAGCCAGCACGGCGGCAGCAACAGCCGCTGCCACCATGGTCACCTTGGAGGAGGACGACGACGGCGCCTGGTTTTGGTTGCCGGCGTTCGATGTGTCCGGGTTCAGTGAGCCTTCGTTCTGCGAGCCGGCATCCGCCGACTTGGCTTTGCGTGCACGGGCCCGGCGCGCATAGCTGCTGCTGCCGCCGTCGCTGATGTCACCGTCGGTGCTGTCACCGGCATCTTCTCCGTTCTTCCTGCGCGCGGCGAGCAACGCCAGGACGATTCCGGCGACGATCAGCAGGCTGCCCAGGACCATCAGCGGCACCGCCCAAGGCGTGGAAGTGTCGTTCGGGAACGTCATGGACACAGAGGCGGGTGCCGGCTTGGTGCCGTCGGAGGCCAGCAGGAGGGTCCACTCGCCGTCAGCCGGCGGGGTCCAGGTGTACTCAAGCTCGCCGCCCGCGTTCTCGCTGGACACCCACAGATCGGAGCCGGCCGGGTTGGGGGCGGCAGCATCGCCGTCAGTGTGGTCAACCTGGAGGGACTTTTCGTCCTCGGAAACCCCGCTGATGGTGTTGTGGGCCGTCTTGCCGACCCAGGCATTGACGTCGTCGGGGCGGCCCGATGCCAGCATGAAGTTGCCGTCACCCTGGATGTTGATCTTCACGGTTCCGCCGTGCAGGGTGCGCAGCTTCTGGTCAATGACCGTCAGCGGCGCCGCGGCGGCATCGGCCGGCGCGGAAGCGGTAAACGTCTCGGATGGAGCCCAGATGGTTCTCTGGCCGATGCCGGCCAAAAGTGTCAGGAGGCCGAGCAGCACAAGTGCGGCTGCAGTCTTTAAACGCAAGGGAAACACCTATCATCAGCGGGGGTTTACCTTCAATAGTAACCTTTCTGTTATCAGGGGCCCCTGTCAGGCGGTTCCCCGCCTTTCCCAGTGGGCACCCGGGCAGCGCCTTAGGCAGGCGGTGGCAAGCCTGCTGATAGTGTTTGCGATGATCATCACACCGGCCCGCGAAGGCGGAGCCACGCACGGAACAGGCCCCTAGAACCAGTGACAGACAAGACGGACCCGTCCTCGGCGGCAGCCGCAAATCCCGGGGATCCCAGGGACCCTGTCCCTGCTCCGGTGCCTCCCCTGGGCATGGCGGCAACCGCCCGCCGCAGGGGTACTGCCGCCGCCGCCCTTGGCCAGGTGGTCCGGCGGCTTCGCCAGCCCCTGCCCGGGGCGCAGCCCAGGCTCCGGTTCGAGATGCCACCCGAATACACGGGGCAGGCCCCGGAAACGGAGCACGGCGGTGACGAGGAGCCGCAGTTCGGCCACCCTGGTCCGCGCATGTCCCCGCAACACCCGCTGTACATGGGCTTCATGGGGACTGTGGGCGTGGGCCTGGCGCTGCTGGTCTACTGGATCGGCTCCCACACCACGCAGCTGCTGCTGTGGATCGTGGCGGCGCTGTTCATCGCCCTGGGCCTGGAGCCCGTGGTGGGCTGGCTGGAGAGCCGCAAAATTCCCCGGCCCGCCGGAATCCTGGTCTCTGTGGCGGTCCTGATGGGCGCCGTCGTCGGATTCTTCGCCACGCTCATTCCCACCATCGTGGAGCAGGTCTCCGAGATCGTGCGGCAGGCACCGGACTGGATGCGCAACTTCATGGACTCGGATTTCTTCCGCAGCCTTGACGACCAGTTCGGCGTGCGCGACCGCATCACGGAGGAGGTCAACAAGTTCGTCAACGACCCCGCCGCGATGGGCGGTATTTTCGGTGGCGTGCTGGGCTTCGGGTCCACCGTGGCCAACGGCCTCTTTGGCGCCCTCATCGTCCTGGTTCTGAGCCTGTACTTCCTGGCAGCGCTGCCGGCCATGAAGAAGTGGGGCTACCGCCTGGCGCCGCGCTCCCGCCGAAAGCGCGTGGCCGCCCTCTCGGAGGAAATCACCCGGTCGGTGGGAAACTACGTGATCGGCCAGGCGTGCGTGGCCCTGCTCAACGCCACCTTCGCCTTCGTGGTGATGTCCATCGTGGGCGTCCCCTTCGCGCTGCTCCTGGCGTTCGTGGTGGTCCTGCTGGCATTCATCCCTTTGGTTGGCGGGATGATCGCAGGCATTGTAGTAACGCTCGTGTCCCTTACCGAGGGCTGGCAGGTGGCGGCCATCTACGCCATCTGCTACTTCGCCTACCTGCAGTTCGAGGCCTACTTCATCTCACCGCGCATCATGCAGAAGGCAGTTGCCGTGCCCGGTGCGGTGGCCGTGATCTCGGTGATCGCCGGCGGCAGCCTCCTGGGCGTCCTGGGGGCCCTGATCGCCATCCCCACCGCCGCTGCCGTGCTGCTGCTGCTCCGGGAGATTTACATCGTTCGGCAGGACCAGCACTGAGGGTCCGGCAGGACCAGCACTGAAACGGGTCGTCCCTTGGCGCCTGCCTTTGGCGCTGCGCCCGGGGCTTGACCGCTAGGCCCCGGCAGTCGCCGTCGGACCGTCCCACTCCTGCGGCAGTTCCGCGTCGGCCTGGACGGGAGTGACCTGCGCCACGATGTCGTTCAGGACCCTGGCAGCATACTTCTCCCCCACCCACAGGTGCTTGGCCCCGGCCACGCCCACCACCCGGGCCTGCGGCACCACGCTGAACCGGGCGGTGGCCTCCGACGGCTGCAGGAAGTCGTCGTGCTCCGGTACCAGGACCGTGAGCGGCTTGCCCGATTCCGCCCACAGCTGCAGGTGCTTGTCCGTTGCGCGGTGCAGCGGTGGCGACAGCAGCACCGCGCCCTCGATCTGGGGCGCCACGGGCTCGATGGCGCCGTACATCAGCGCAAGTTCGGTGCCGAAGGACCAGCCCACCAGCCAACGGTTGGGCAGGTTCCGTTCCACGGCGAAACGGACGGCCGCCTCCACGTCATAGCGTTCGCCGATTCCTTCCTCGAAGCCGCCGCTGCTGGTGCCGCGCGGAGAGGCGGTACCGCGGGTGTTGAAGCGCAGAACGGCGATGCCCGCCAGCGCCGGCAGCCGGTATGAGGCCTTGCGGTAGATATGGGAGTCCATGAAGCCGCCGTGCGTCGGCAGCGGGTGGAGCGTGATCAATGTGGCCTTCACTGGCCCCGATTCAGGCAGTGCCAGCTCCCCCACCAGCGTGTGGCCGTCCTCCGTCTGCAGCTCGATGTTCTCCCGCCGGGCCGGCAGGACTGTGGAGGCACGGATGGGAACGGGGCCCTGGCCCTGGGTGAACTGGTACGACGCCGGATCAAAAGTCATGCCTGCCAGCTTAGCGACAGTGGGGGCATCCGCCGTTCCCGGCCGGTCAGCGGTAGCGGTAGCTGCGCGTCAGCCAGCAGTTGGTGTGCCAGTGCCGGCGTTCGGCAAGGCCGGCGGCGGCGCCAAAGAGGTGGTCGTCCTTCCATACCACCAGGTGTGCGACCCCGGGCAGCACCGCCGTGGAGCACTCCGGGCAGATGTAGGTCTTCTCGGCGTTTTTGGCAGTCATGGTCCGCACCATCCACTCACCATCGGGGGCGCTTTCCCGGCGGGCAATTCCGGCCCGCGCACGCTCCAGGTCCAGTTCGGGGACGTCCCCGTTCCTTTTCCGCCCTGCACCTTTGCCGGAAACGGGAGCCCTGCCGGAAACGGGACGGCGGGGACGGTTGGAGCGCGGCATGTATCCATTCTGCCCCAGCCTGCCCGCTGACCCGCGCCGCTTCCCCCAAGGTGCGTCCCGCCGTCGGGCATAACCTGCCGGAGCCCACGCGATAGTCTGTACGGCGTGCGACTTGTCATAGCCCATTGCTCCGTTGATTACGTTGGCCGGCTCAAAGCCCATCTCCCCCTCGCCACCCGGCTCCTGCTGGTCAAGGCGGACGGCTCCGTGCTGGTGCACTCCGATGGCGGTTCCTACAAGCCGTTGAACTGGATGAGCCCGCCGGCCACGCTCCGGGTTTCGTCCCCTGACGAGGTGGACCTGGAGCTTGGGGTGGTGGAGCAGTGGACCGTGCAGTCGGCCAAGACCGATGACCGGCTCATCATCAACATCCACGAGAAGATCAGTGAGTCCTCACACGACCTTGGGGTAGACCCCGGCCTGATCAAGGACGGCGTGGAAGCGGACCTGCAGCGACTGCTGGCCGAGCAGATCGAAACGCTGGGCGAGGGCTACTCGCTGATCAGGCGCGAGTACTTCACCGCTATTGGTCCCGTGGACATCCTGGCCCGGGACGCTGACGGCGCCACGGTGGCCATTGAGCTCAAGCGCCGGGGGGACATCGACGGCGTGGAGCAGCTCACGAGGTACCTGGAACTCCTTAACCGCGACCCGCTGCTGGCACCGGTGCGGGGCATCTTTGCGGCCCAGCAGATCAAGCCGCAGGCAAAGGTGCTGGCCAACGACCGCGGGATCGACTGCGTAACCCTTGATTACGACGCCATGCGCGGAGTTGACGACAGCGAATCGCGGCTCTTCTAAGCGACTTTCCTTTGTTGCTTCAGGCACCTAAATGGCTGCGTTCAGGCCAGACCTCTTCGTCACCTGTTTTTTACCTAAATTTTCGCTTTTTTGCTGTCCGGGCCGTTGACCTGCGGGAATGGGCATGAAATTCTTATCTCAGTCTTTGTGTAGGTGTTTTTCATGCTCGCAAGACATGTTGCGAGCGCGAAGCTCCTGCAGCGCCGGACCCCTCCCGGGGAAGGCAATCCAGGATTCTTCTCGCGGAGTGACCAAGGGCGGCACGAGGTGTGCCGTTCTTAAAAAGTTCCACAATGAGGAGAAATAAATGGCACAGGGAACCGTCAAGTGGTTCAACGCTGAAAAGGGCTTCGGCTTCATCACCCCGGACGACTCCGATGGCGATGTCTTCGTTCACTACTCCGAAATCCAGACCGGCGGCTTCAAGACCCTCGACGAGAACCAGCGCGTTCAGTTCGAAATCGGCCAGGGTGCCAAGGGCCCCCAGGCCACCGGCGTAACTGTCGTCTAAGTAAACCGCCCGGCCGCTTTCCGTGGCCGCCAGCGACAAATGGTCCCCGGCAATTTTCGCCGGGGACCATTTTGTTTTGTCCGGAATTACGCAGCCTAAATGCAGGATTTCTCCCGGGGTGCTTTACAGCGGCACAATTTTGGCAGCCTATCCGGCGTCAGGTGACCAATTTACGGACCAGCCGGGCGCCCTGCGCCAGGGATAGGCCGGGGAGGTAGGCCCGGGTCAGCGCCCGGCCGATGGCGGGCAGGTGCAGCGGGTCCTGGTAATACAGGTAGAGCGCCCGGTACTCCGGCTTGAACCGGGACTTGAAGGCCGCCAGGGAACGGAAGCCGTAGACAGGCTCCAGCGCGTGGCCTACCAGATCCAGGATCCTGACCAGGTTCTGCGCTCCCTCGTCGGTGGCACCCGCGTCCTCCTGGCCCTTAGCCGCGGCCGTATCCTCTGCAGCGGCTCCAGTCTCGGGCTCGATGTCCGGACGGCTGGCCAGCGGCGAGCCGGACAGGGAAATAACGTCCACGGAATCCCGCAGCTCAAGGACAGCCGAGGCGATCAGGAATTCCATTACCCCAGGGAATCCCTCGCTGCCCCGGCGCATGACGTCCAATGTCCGGCTGACCAGCCGCCCGCCGTCGTACACGGGCAACCAGCTTGTCACGCCGTGGACCGTGCCGTTACCGTCCACAGCCAAGCAGCAGAGGACTTCCTCGTCATCAAGTTCGTCCACTCCCCCAAGCGTGAAGCCCATTTCCGGCACCGACTTGGTGGCCGCCCACTCCTCGGACACTTCGTTCAACCGCGACCGCAGCGCCGGCGGCAGCGAGTGGTAGGAGCCCCAGACCGCGTGGACCCCCAGCTTGGCGGCGCGGTTCAGGGCTGTCCGGACGTTCTGCCATTCCTTGCCCTTGAACTCGAGCTCGTTCAGCGCCAGCCGGGTCTCCTGGGCAACGGCCACGCGGGAAAACCCGCGTTCCCTGAGCATCGGCCACATGGTGTCGTCGCAGGAATACAGCGCGGGGACCAGGGCCTGGCTGCGGCAGTAATCCAGGAACCCCTCGGTCACCCGCTGCTCAGCCGCCCGGTCACCGATGGCGCCGCCCAGGGTCAGCGCCACCGTCCCATGCTGCTGGAACGCCATGGCACCGGCACCGTCCGGGCTGAACCAGTAGGTGTTGGGCTCCCAGAGTGCCATCCAGGACAGGGGCCCGCCGCCCCGGTGGAGCAGCTCCCGGGCGCGGTCCCGGTCCTGCCGCCCGAAGTTGAGGCCGTGGTGCCGGCCCACCAGCACCCACCACACGGCCACCAGGGCTACAAGCCAGAACACCGGACCCGAGTAGGCGAACAGCATCGCCTCAGCGCTGTCCTGCTCAGGAAAGACCCGGCGGAAATGTTGTGGAATGGGCACCGGAACGTACTGCCGGGCCAGCTCGGCGAAAAGACCCAGCAGACCGCCGTCGCGGGCCAGTCCCCCGGACCAGAACCAGGCCACCGTGTAGGAGCTGGCCAGGGCAAGCCAGGTTCCGCAGACCACCGCACCGAGCACGCGCCGGGCGCCTGGCCGCGTCTGCACGCGGAACTGCCGCCGGTTCAGCCACAGGACGACCGCCAGCAGCAGCGGGACAACCACGAGCGGAAGCACGTGCGCGAAGGCCGAGGACAGCGGCGTGGCATGCGTGCCCTGCAGGCGGGACGGGACAAGGGCGAACAAGGCAAGGTAGACGGCGGCCAGCGCGGTAACAGCCAGCTGGATGGCCAGGGCGATGTTAAGGGCCAGCCGGCGGCCGCGCCGCATGCCGTCCGCGCAGATCAGCAGCAGGATGACCGGCACCACCGCCAGGGCCAAACCGAACGGCCCGGCAAATCCTGCCCTTCCGGTCTCCAGGCAGGACGCGTCCACCGTGGCGCCGCAGTTGAACACAAGCTGGCTGAGGGTGGGCATCGGGCTGAGCACGACGTCGCGCAGCAGGGCCAGCGGGCCCGTGGGCGCCCGCGTGATGCCGGTCAGTATAGGCCCCACGGCAAAGACGGCAACAGTGAGGGCCAGCAGGTTCCTGGTCTCGCGCCCCGTGGACCGGTGGCGGTGGAGGCGCCCCTGGTCCCCCTGGATCCACCAACCGGCCAACAGGCCAAGGAGCGCGCCGATAAGGCCGATGACCGTCTCTGCGTGCCCCACATAGAGAACCAGGAGCAGCGAGATGGACAACACCACCGTACGGAGCCGGCGCTGCCACAGGAGGGTGATCCGTGCGCTGGCGGCCAGCCCGGCCGTCAGCACCGGGGCGTAGGGTCCAATCAGGTTGTCGTCGGCCATGGTGTCCAACCAGCCGTCACCCACATATCCCGCCAACTGGGTCACCAGGAGGAACACGGTGACGGCCGCGAACTGGCCGCCGAAGAACAGTCCGACGGCGGCCCGGCGGCCCAGCCTTCGTTCGGCGAGTCCCAGCAGCAGGACAATCATCAGCGATGCGGTGATGTACGCAAGCGGGTTGGTGGCGAAGAAGAGGCTGGTAAACAGCGACCACCACTGCCCGCCCCGCAGGCCAGGGCCACTGACGGACGCAAGCCCCAGCAGCTGCTCCGGCGGGCCGTCCAGGAAGCTTCCGGTCAGGGCAGCGGTGGCGAGGAAGGCAACAACCACGCCGAGGGTGAACGGCATGGACTTCAGCGTGCGCAGGACCTGCTGCACTGCGGGGCGTCCGACGGAGGCCCACATCAGGGCGGCCGTGCGGTTGGGTTGCCTGGTGGTCACCACTGCAACCCCCACTGGTCGCCAAGGAACTGCAGCGCGTCGGCAAAACGCTTGGATGAGGTGTCCCAGGAATGGCCGGTGTGTTCCACCACGTGTGCCTGCACCGTAAAGCCGGCATTCTGCGCTGCCGCGGCAAGCGTCTGGAGGTTGGCCACGAACTCCGGATCGTTTTGCCCTGCGGTGAGGTACATGCCGTGGGTCTCGAACCGTTGGTGTTTCATAATCTCCAGTGGAGTCTGACGGGTGAATTCGTCGGGGTTCCCCGGGAACGCCGCGTCGATGGTCTTCTGCCGTTCCTTGGCAATTGCCGGTTCCGCTTCGCTGGAGAAAGCCAGCACGTCGGCGTAAATGTCGGGATGCCTGGTCCCCATTTGCACCGCACACGTGCCGCCGAAAGAGAAACCTCCGATGGCCCAGTGGCTGTGGTTGGTGTCCACCGCCAGGGTGGAACCGATCCATTGTGGAACGTCCTGGGAAAGGTACGTGTCCGCTTTGGCGATCCGGCTGTCCATGCACATGGTGTTGGCGGACTGCGAGCCGTTGGGATCGGGGATGACCACCACCGGAGACACCCCGCCGTGGGCAGCGGCGAAAGAATCCATATGGCCGCGGATGGCGCCGCCGGTAAGCCAGTCGGCAGGGCCGCCAGGCTGGCCCGCGACCAGGACCAGCACCGGCAGGGCGGGGCGGTTGGCTGCGAAGTAGGCGGGCGGAAGGTAAATGTAGGCGTCGCGGGTGTTCATCCCGGACAACGTTCCGGGGATCGCGGACTTGCGCAGGACACCTCCGGCAGGCAACTCCCCCTGCGGCTTCCAGCCCCGCAGGGGCAGGCCGTCGGGTTCCCCGGCATGGCGCATGAGGTCCTGCTCCAGCGCGGGAATGCGGGCCAGGGCCGTACCCAGCAGGTCACTGACGGTCCTGTTCAGGCCAAAGTAGGCGTTGATCTGGATCGCCGAGAGCAGCACCACCAGCAGCGCAGCGAGGATCCCTCCCCCGCGGCCGCTCCAACTCGTCCTGGGCAGCCGGAGCAGGCACAGGAGCAGGGCCGCCACACCCGGCACCAGCCACAGCAGGACGGGGTCGGGCAGGTCCTCGGGGAAGATGGTGAAGATGTTGATGAGCGCCCAGTGGACCGTGCCGACCAGGGCAAATGCGGCTGCTGTGGCCGTGAGGATACGGACCGCCCACGCCCGGACGCGATGGACCGGAACCATGGCGGCGCGCCAAGGCGGCACCAGGAGGTAGGCGGCGCCGCCCATTCCCAATACCAGCACGGTTCCATAGAGTGGACCGTCGGTGAGCCGGATGTCTAAAAGCCAGTCCACGTTGGCTAGCGCCAGGTCCCCACGCCAATGACAGGACCTGCTTCCAGCCAGGATGACAGTCCGGTATAGGCGTCGAACTTCATGGCCAGGTGCAGGTCCTGCCCCTCGTAGCGAAGTTCGACGATCACCACGTCCGGCTGTACCTTCACCGCCTCCGCTTCAGTAGGCTTCCGGCGGCCGAGCAGCTCAAGGGAGCTGCGTTTGAACGTGTACTTGGGGCGGACACTCAACGAGATGAGCTTGAACCATTCAAGGTCGTTGTCCTGATAACGACAAACCCCCATCTGCCAGCTGTTTCCAGCTACGCAAATGGAGGCGTCCACCGTGCCGAGGGCACGCCGCAGGTTGAAGCGGCGCACCCCCGAAAGGCACAGTGCAAAAATAAGCAATCCGAACACGACTGCCAGTGCGATGAACGTAATACCCGGTGCGTCCATCAAGGTCGTGCTAGCGGATCCCAGCGGTAGCCGAGCCGCCCAACTGGGCGTTGTCAGCAACGATCACCACGCGGTTGTTGTCGACGGAGAAGAACCCGCCGTCGACGTCCACCGCAATACGGTCTCCGGACACCGGCTGGATTGCCAGTTCACCCTCGGCCAGGATCGCCAGCAGGGGCGAGTGGCCGGGCAGGATTCCGATTTCACCATCGCTGGTGCGGGCCTTGACCATCTTGGCCGCTCCGGACCACACGAAGTGGTCCGCTGCGACAATCTCAACCTCAAGCTCAGCCATATTACTTGGTCTGTTCCTGGATCTTGGCCCACTGGCGCTCGACGTCATCAAGGCCACCGACGTTGAAGAACGCCTGCTCCGCGATGTGGTCGAGTTCACCGTCGCAGATCGCCGCGAAGCCTTCAACGGTGTCCTTGATGGAGACCGTGGAGCCTTCAACACCGGTGAACTGCTTGGCGGTGTAGGTGTTCTGCGAGAGGAACTGCTGGATGCGGCGTGCACGCGACACGACGATCTTGTCTTCCTCGGAGAGCTCATCGACACCGAGGATGGCGATGATGTCCTGGAGTTCCTTGTTCTTCTGCAGGATCTGCTTAACACGGACGGCCGTGTTGTAGTGGTCCTTGCCGATGTACTGGGGGTCCAGGATTCGGGAGGTGGACGTCAGCGGGTCCACGGCCGGGTACAGACCACGGGAGGCGATTTCACGGGAGAGTTCCGTGGTCGCATCGAGGTGCGCGAAGGTGGTGGCCGGTGCCGGGTCGGTGTAGTCATCCGCGGGAACGTAGATGGCCTGCATCGAGGTGATCGAGTGGCCCTTGGTGGAGGTGATGCGCTCCTGCAGGAGGCCCATCTCATCCGCAAGGTTGGGCTGGTAACCCACGGCCGAAGGCATGCGGCCGAGGAGGGTGGAAACCTCGGAACCTGCCTGGGTGAAGCGGAAGATGTTGTCGATGAAGAGCAGCACGTCCTGGTTCTGCACATCGCGGAAGTACTCCGCCATGGTCAGCGCGGACAGGGCCACGCGCAGGCGCGTTCCCGGCGGCTCATCCATCTGGCCGAACACAAGGGCGGTGTCCTTGAGGACGCCTGCCTCTTCCATTTCAACCCAGAGGTCGTTGCCCTCACGGGTACGCTCGCCAACACCGGCGAATACCGACGTACCACCGAAGTTGCGCGCAACACGGGTGATCATTTCCTGGATCAGCACGGTCTTGCCCACGCCGGCGCCACCGAAGAGGCCGATCTTTCCACCCTTGATGTACGGGGTGAGGAGGTCGATGACCTTGATGCCGGTCTCCAGCATCTCGGTGGAACCTTCGAGCGAAGCGAAGCTGGGAGCCTTGCGGTGGATGGGCCAGCGCTCGGTGATTTCCAACTCTGACTCGGCAACGTCCAGGGGCTGTCCCAGGACGTTGAAGATGTGGCCCTTGACGCCGTCACCGACGGGAACGGAGATGGGGGCACCAGTGTCCACCACGGACGTGCCGCGGACGAGTCCGTCGGTGGCCTGGAGGGAGATGGCGCGAACGAGGTTGTCACCCAGGTGCTGGGAGGTCTCGAACGTGATGGTCTTGGTGACACCGTTGAGGGTGATCTCGGTTGTCAGAGCGTTGTAAATGGACGGGATTGCGTCAGCCGGAAATTCGACGTCGACAACCGGGCCGATTACGCGCGCAATACGGCCGGATGCACCGGACGTTGCGGCTACGTGTTCGGTAGCAGTGGCAGTCATCTCTCTCACTTCATTCAGTAGATGGCGTGGGGTTAAGTGTATCTGTGGTGGTGCAGGTTCCGCGGGAACCGAGGCAGTGGAGGCTAGGACGCGAGGGCGTCGGCACCGGCAACAATCTCGGAGAGTTCCTGCGTGATTTCAGCCTGGCGGGCCGTGTTGCGCAGACGCGTGTACTTCTTGATCAGGTCTGTTGCGTTGTCGCCCGCGGACTTCATCGCCCGCTGGCGCGCGGCGAGCTCGGAGGCTGCTGCCTGCAACATGGCCGCGAAGATACGGGATTCGATGTAGCGCGGCAGGAGGGCGTCAAGGACCCGCTCCGCTTCCGGCTCGAACTCGTACAGCGGCAGAAGGTCAGACTCAGATTCGGCCTGCTCTTCCACGACCTCCAGCGGCAGCAGGCGGATGACCGTCGGCTCCTGGGTGACCATGGACTTGAAGCGGGTGTAAACAACGTGGATCTCCTCCACGCCGCCCTCTTCGAACTCAGTTGCGAATTCCGACAGCAGTGCTTCGCCGATCTCGCGTGCCGTGGCGAACTCAGGCGCATCGGTCCCTCCGGTCCAGACCCGCGCATACTCGCGGTTCCGGAAATCGAAGTAGGCCTGTGCCTTGCGTCCGACGACGTAGGTCTTGACTTCCTTGCCCTCTTCGTGAAGAAGCTCGATGAGACCTTCCGCCTGCTTGAGGACGCTGGCCGAGTAGGAGCCGGCAAGGCCGCGGTCCGAGGTGATTACCAGGACGGCGGCACGGCGGATCTGCTCGGGCTCAGTGGTCAGCGGGTGGTCGATCTCGCTCTGGCTGGCGACAGCAGAAACGGCGCGTGTGATCGCGTTCGCGTAAGGCAGTGAAGCTGCTACACGTGCACGGGCCTTGCCGATGCGCGAGGTAGCGATCAGTTCCATCGCCTTGAAGATCTTGCGCATCGACGTGGTCGAGCTGATCTTCTGGCGGTAGACCCGGATCTGGGCTCCCATACTTATCCTTTCCTAGCGTTCCGTGAACCGGGTGTGCCGGACCCGTGGGCCCGGCACACTCGGCCAGTGGAACTAGCGCTTCTGCCTGACGATTTTTTCCTGGTCAACCTGGGCCTCGTCGATGGGGGCATGCTCTTCATGCCCGGCACCGACCAGCAGGTTGTCGCCCTCGCCGAAGAAGCCCTTCTTGAAGTCCACAATCGAGGACTTCAAGGCTGCAACGGTGTCATCGTCCAGCACGTTGGTCTGGGCCAGCGTGGTGAGGATCGAGGACTTGTGGCGCAGGTGCTCAAGGAACTCAGACTCGAAGCGGCTGATGTCCTCGACCGGAACGTCGTCCAGGTAGCCGTTGGTACCGGCCCAGATGGAGACGACCTGGTCCTCGACCGGGAACGGCGAGTACTGGCCCTGCTTGAGCAGTTCCATCAGGCGGGCACCACGGGTCAGCTGCTGGCGGGACGCTGCATCCAGGTCGGATGCGAACATCGCGAACGCCTGCATGTCGCGGTACTGGGCCAGGTCCAGCTTCAAGGTACCGGAGACCTTCTTCATGGACTTCACCTGAGCGGCACCGCCAACGCGGGACACCGAGACACCCACGTCAACAGCGGGGCGCTGGTTGGCGTTGAAGAGGTCGGACTGCAGGAAGATCTGGCCGTCCGTGATGGAGATGACGTTGGTCGGGATGTAGGCGGACACGTCGTTCGCCTTGGTCTCGATCAGCGGCAGTCCGGTCATGGAGCCGGCGCCGAGCTCGTCGGAGAGCTTGGCACAACGCTCCAGCAGGCGGGAGTGCAGGTAGAAGACGTCGCCCGGGTAAGCCTCGCGTCCCGGCGGGCGGCGCAGCAGCAGCGACACGGCGCGGTAGGCTTCGGCCTGCTTGGACAGGTCATCGAACACGATGAGGACGTGCTTGCCGCCGTACATCCAGTGCTGGCCGATGGCCGAGCCGGCGTACGGTGCCAGGTACTTGAAGCCAGCGGGGTCAGAGGCGGGAGAAGCCACGATGGTGGTGTACTCCAATGCGCCGTTGTCCTCGAGGGTCTGGCGGATGGCGGCGATGGTGGACGCCTTCTGGCCGATGGCAACGTAGATGCAGCGGACCTGCTTGGTCACGTCACCGGAGGCCCAGTTGGCCTTCTGGTTGATGATGGTGTCGATGGCAATGGCGGACTTGCCGGTCTGGCGGTCGCCAATGATCAGCTGGCGCTGGCCGCGGCCGATCGGGATCATCGCGTCAATGGCCTTGAGGCCGGTCTGCATCGGCTCGTGGACCGACTTGCGCTGGGTTACGCCCGGGGCCTGAAGCTCCAGTGCGCGGGTGGTCTCGGCCTTGATCTCGCCGAGGTCGTCGATGGGCACGCCCAGCGGGTCGACAACGCGGCCAAGGAAGGCATCGCCCACGGGCACGGACAGAACCTGCCCGGTCCGGTGGACTTCCTGGCCTTCTTCGATGCCGGTGAAGTCGCCGAGGATGATGACGCCGATTTCGCGGACGTCAAGGTTCTGGGCCAGGCCCAGGGTGCCGTCCTCAAAGCGCAGCAGCTCGTTCGCCATGACCGAGGGAAGACCCTCAACACGGGCGATGCCGTCACTAGCGGTGGTTACGCGGCCGACCTCTACGCGCTCTGCGTTCCCGGGTTCGTAGGACGCCGCGAACTCGTTCAGCGCATTACGGACGTCGTCGGCGTTGATGGTCAATTCGGCCATCTGCAGTCCCTGCTCTCCTGTTTGTGATCACCGCAAGCGGTGACCGGGGTTTCTATCAGTTGTATTGTGCTTGTCCGGCTAGCCGGCCAGCTGGCGCTGCAGCTCACCCAGCTTGGTGAGGACCGAAGCGTCAAGCACTTCGTCACCAACCTGGACGCGGATGCCGCCAATGAGTGCCGGGTCAACATTGAGGTTGACCTTCAGTTCCCGCCCGTACATGGCATTCAGGCCAGCCTGCAAGCGGGCAAGCTGTGTCTGCGTCAAAGGACGGGTTACGCTGACCGTTGCAATCCAGCGCTGCTGCCGCTTGGCTGCCAATTCAGCGAACCGCTGCACCAACCGGGTGGGCTTGATACCGCGGGGCTGGGTCACAGCCTGGGCAATGAGGACTTTCGCTTCCTCACTGGCACCTGGCACAAGCTTCTCCGCGAGTGCAACCTTGGCTGCACTGCTGGCCTGTGGTTCGGACAGAGCACGTTGTACCTCGTGGCTGGAGGCAACAGCCTGGTTGAAGGAGAACAGGTCGTTCTCCAGCTCTTCCAGGCCAGTGATTCCGGAGGCAGAAACGGCCGACTTGTTTTCAGCAACGGAAATGACCACCGTTGCGGCAAGAGTCTCGAGTGCATCGCCGATATCACGTGCGTTGGCCCAGCGTAGGCTGGCCAGTCCGCCTGCGATGTCTGCAGCATCAGCGGAGACTTTTCCGCCAACCAGCTGCTTGACCAGCGCCGACTTTTCGTCACCGTTGCGGGACGGGTCAGTCAGGGCGCGGCGCAAGCCAGCCGAGCTGTCCACCATTCCCAGAATTCCGAAGAGTTCCTTTGCCAGCTGCAGCGACGCAGTCGGAAGCTTTGCTTCCAACTCTGCCAGCGCTGTTGCCAGCGATTCGCTCGATACGCCTGCCATTACTTTGCTGCACCTGCGTTCTGGGACTCCAGATCTGCCAGGAAGCGGTCCACTACCCGCGCTGCGCGTGCGTCGTCGTCGAGGGACTCGCCCACGATGCGGCCGGCAAGGGTGGTGGCCAGGGTGCCAACCTCAGAGCGCAGGGACACAACGGCCGCCTGGCGCTCGGATTCGATCTGCGCGTGAGCCTGTGCCGTGATGCGGGCAGACTCTGCTGCCGCCTTCTCCTTGAGATCCGCGAGGATCTGGGCACCTTCGGCGCGGGCTTCCTCACGGATGCGGTTGGCTTCGGTGCGGGCGTCGGTCAGCTGCTGCTTGTACTCTTCGAGTGCAGCAGACGCCTCAGCCTGGGCCTTTTCAGCCTTGGCGATGCCGCCTTCAATGGCCTCGGCACGCTCTGCAAAGGTCTTCTCGAACATCGGGACAACATACTTGACCACGATGAAGAAGAGGATGGCAAAGCCCACGAAGACAACCAGCATTTCCCAGGCATTGGGAACAAGGGGGTTGACGTCGCCTTCAGCGGCGGCTGAGATGATCAGCTGATGCATATTTCACCCGTCCTTATCTACTCGGTTCTGAATGTTCGCTGAGGTTCTGAAGGTTTACTTGAGAACGAAAGCGAAGACCAGGCCCAGGATGGCGAGTGCTTCGGTCAGCGCCAGGCCAAGGAATGCGATCGGCTGCAGGACGCGCTGGGCTTCCGGCTGGCGTGCGACGCCGTTGATGTAGGCAGCGAACACGAGACCCACACCGATACCACCGCCGATAGCCGAGAGGCCATAGCCGATGAGGTTGAGGGAGCCGTTGATGGAGCCTTCCATTTTTTTTCCTTTCAAGATGCCGCTTTGTGCGGCAGGTTGTTTGGGTTGCTTCATCCCCGCGAGGGGAAGACTGTGGTGTGCCGGCGGAGCATGGCTCCCCCGGCGGGGTGCCTAGTGGCTGTCGGCGTGCAGCGCGCCTTCGATGTAAATCGCGGTCAGCAGCGTGAAGACGTAGGCCTGCAGGACCATGATCAGGGCCTCGAGCATGTACATGGCGATGGCACCGGCGAGGACCAGGACCGAGGTGCCCTTCAGCAGGACGTTCTCCTGCATGATCAGGTACTCGATGCCGGAGCCGGCGATCATCACGATGAGGTGGCCTGCGAGCATCGTGGCGAACAGACGGAGGCTGTGGGTGACCGGCCGGACGACGAAGTTGGAGATGATCTCAATGGGGATGACGATCGGCAGGATGTACCACGGTACCCCCGAGGGGACGGTGGCCAGCTTGAAGTAGCGCAGGCCGTTCTTCTTGACGCCGATGGCGATCCAGGTGATGTAGACCAGGCCGGCGAGCACGTACGCTCCACCCACGTGCGAGAACGTGGGGAGCTGGAACACCGGGATGGCACCGTAGATGTTGTTGACCAGGATGAAGAAAAACAGGCTGAAGAGCAGCGGGACGTACTTGATGAAGTCCCTGCCGCCGATGATGTCCTTGGCAATGCCGTTGCGGACGAAGCCGTAGGCGGCCTCGCCGGCGAACTGGAGCTTGCCGGGTACCAGCTGCTGCTTGCGTGCGGCCAGCACGAAGAAGACGGCGATAAAGACGACAGAGAGGAGGACCAGCAGCATCTGCTTGGAGAATCCTTCTGCGGCACCCCACGGCAGGATTGCCGGCAAATGCATTTCGTTAATACCAGGAGGAGTGAACTCTCCTGAATCTTGGGCCGGGAGCGCAAGCGCGATCAACGCGTTTCCTCTCTGCAGTGTCCATCATTGGGCGTTGGGCGGGGTCCGGCAGCCTGACAGCCTGCTGTTCCCCCTGTGAAATTATTTGGCATTATCTTCTCCGTCCTGGGACGGTGCGCTGGAAGCATGGCGCTCATCAGCATTTTTGCGGGAACTGGTGAGGCCGTGCATGTGGGAAAGGTAGAAACCTCCGACGGCTCCAAGCAGAGCGCCTGCGAGCACGATCCAGCGCGTTCCCCACAGATAATCCAGTCCCCACCCTATCAAACTCCAGACGATGATTCCGCCAATGATGTAGCTGAATACAGCCATTCCAGCGTTGTAGCCGCCATCGTTGGAAGCGTCGGAAGCAGCGGGCGCGGAGCTGTTGGATCCACGTTTGCCGTGGGCAGCGCCCGCGGACTTCTTCGGGTCACTCATCGGTTGCTCCGCTGTCTTCTGGATCGTTGTAGATCTGGAGGCGGGCGCGGCTGAAGCCATGGATCTCTGCAGCCTGCCAAAGGACGACGGCAACCACCGCGCCGATGATGAACCATCGGCCGTGGAGCCATTCCGGAGCACCGATGGCAAACAGGACCACGGCAAAGCCCACTACCTTGATGAAGTAGGTGGCGACGAACATGCCGATCGCCCCCGACGGGTTGCGGCGTCCCACGAAATGCCCCACCAGCAGGCTGATGCCAAAGAACAGCATCACCAGCAGGCCACCGAGGACGCTCGACACGGCGCCGGTGAACCCGTTCAGGAGGGCGGCCGGGATGGCACACAGCACAAGTCCCGCCGCCGCGGCGATGGAACTGCGCTTGAGCAGGTTCAGCCACAGTGAAGGCGTGGGACCGGAGGCGCCAACGGGACCATTGCCGGAGGCAGGTCCGGACTCGGCGTTGGAGGTCATTCGATCCCAATCGTCGGCACCACATGGCAAAACGCCAGGAGGCAGGGGGTGGAGTGGCAGCTTGGGCTGCCCCTAAATTCTACACGAGATAGAAATAATTCAGAACCGGCGTTACGCCCTGGTTTCCCCGTTTCCCCGCGCCAGGTAGGGCCACGCGGTGACCAGTCCCATGACCAGCGTGGCAAAGATGTCGACCGCAAGCACGATCTGCCAGGGGAAGATTGCGAACGCCAGGCCACCGAAGGAGAGCACTGCCGTCCACAGGTACATCAGGATCACGGCGGTGCGGTGGGAGTAGCCGATGTCCAGGAGCTTGTGGTGCAGGTGGCCGCGGTCCGCCGACCACGGGGAACGTCCACGGGCCGTCCGGCGCACCACGGCCAGTCCCAGGTCCAGCAGCGGAAGGAACAGGACGGCGAACGGAAGCAGGATGGGGATCACCGTCGAGATGCCGTTCGCGCGGTCGTAGAGGCCCGAGGAGATCTGCCCCGTGGACACCACACCGGCCGAAGCCATGAGCAGTCCGATCAGCATGGCGCCGGAATCACCCATGAAGATCTTCGACGGAAACCAGTTGTGCGGCAGGAATCCCAGGCAGCCGCCTACCAGCACGGCCGTGATGAGGGTCGCCAGATCCGAGTAGTCCAGCAGCACCGCATTACGGTGCACCCAGTAGGCGGTGAAGAAGAAAGCCGTGCCGCCGATAATGGCCACCCCGGCGGCGAGGCCGTCCAGTCCGTCGATGAAGTTGAAGGCATTCATGGTGGTGACGATCAGCCCCGCTGTCAGCACCACCCGGAGCGTTTCGTTTTGCAGGTAGATGGGCTCTGGAATCCAGGGGATGATGGTCATTCGGACCCCCAAGAGGGCCACTGTCAGGCCGGCTGCGCTTTGCCCGATCAGCTTGACCCACCACCGGATGTCCAGCAGGTCGTCCGCCACGCCCACCAGGACGATAACGGCTGCGCCGGCCAGGACCCCCCAGGGTGAGAAATTGTTCCGGTAGATGTCTTTGACGAAGAAAGACTGGCTGGCCACGACCAGCGCCACCATGATCCCCAGGAAGATCGCAACACCGCCCAGCCTGGAAACGGGGATGGAGTGCATGTCCCGGCTGCGGATGGGAAGGTGCAGCTCGAGCCTGTGGCCCACCACCCGGGCGCCCCACGTGGCAGCGTAGGACACGATGGCAGCCGTCAGCCCCATAAGCAGGTACATGATCATGGGGCAGGCACCGTCTGGGGAGTAATGGTGTCGAAGCCGTTCAGCTGTGCCGGCAGCCGGTCCGTGGTGGAAGGGCTCATTGGCCGGGAATCTGTTCTTCGATAAATGAAACTTCTCCGTCGCCGAGCGCGCAGCAGGCAGTGCGCCAGACTTACGCGCAGCGCCTTACAGGGCTGTATTACAGTGGACTCTAGTCAAAGATACTAGTGCCACCGGCACCATGGCTCCGCGCCACACGGGCGCACAACAGGTGGGGAACTCCCTGGCAGCCATGCGGAAAGGACCCCCATGACCCCCCGCATTGCGGTTGCCGCCGTGACTTTCGACCGGCCCAAGGAACTGTCCGTCCTGCTGGAGTCGATCAACGCCCAGAGCCGCCACGTGGACACCATTTGCCTGGTGGACAGCGGCACCACCCCGGCTGCGGAGGTGGCGGCGGCGCACCCCAACGTTGACTATGTCCGCTCCGAAGCCAACCTGGGCGGCGCCGGCGGGTTCGCGCTGGCTGCGCTCAAGGCGGTGGCCAGCGGCGCGCGCTGGGTCTGGATGATGGACGACGACGCCGAGCCGGCCGATCCGGAATGCCTCGCCACGCTGCTTCGTGAGGCTGAGGCCCGCGACCTGGAAGCGGTGGTCCCCTTGGTGATAGCGCCCGGAAATCCCGACCGGCTGTCCTTTTTCTTCCGCCTTGACGGCAAAGTCACGCACGACCGCGCGGAGGTTGAAAAGCGCGGCTTTCTGCCCGACGACGGGCACTTCTTCAACGGCGCGCTGATCCGGTCAGACGTGTTCTTCAAAGTCGGCCTGCCCGACATGCGCCTGTTCATCCGCGGCGACGAGGTGGATTTCACCATCCGGCTCCGCAAGGCGGGGGTACGGTTCGGCACGGTGACCACCACCGCCATTACGCACCCGCATGCCTTCTCGGAAACCCAGCATGTCTACGGTGCCCGCTGGCACGTAATCGTTCCAGACTCCGCCTTCAAGCGCTTCTATTACTACCGGAACCGGGGCTACCTCATCCGCCGGTACTTCCGGGTGCGATCGTTCGTGGCCGACGTCGGCGGTTACCTGGGCTACTTCCTGCAGCGTCGCGACCTGCGGGGCTTCCTGGGTTGGGCGCGTTCGTTCAGCACCGGCCTTCGCGGCAAGGGCTTCGCTCCGCTGGAGGACCAGAAGTTCTAGGCCCTGCCCCGGTTTTTCATCCGCCTGGCAACCAGCAGCCACAGCAGGACCCACGGCTCCCCCAGCACGCGATAGGCAACACGGCGGGGATGCAGGAGCAGGCGCCATGCCCACTCAAGTCCCATCCTGCCCAGCCAGCGCGGAGCAAGTTTCTGCACACCGGCCAACTGTTCGATGGCGCCGCCCACGGCACAGTAGACGGCAGGTGGCACGTCGCGCAGCCGCCGCTGCAGGACTTCCTCCTGGAGTGGCATGCCGAGTCCGAGCAGGACCAACTGGGGCTGCTCATGGTGCAGCCACGCCACAACCTCGTCCTCAAGGGCAGGTCCCCAGCCCTCCCCCGGGAAGCCGGCGACATGGGCGCTGGGAACGATGTCCTTCAACCTGCTGACGGCGCCCGCGTTCGCTTCCGCGCCTGCGCCGATCACGGCAATCCGCTCCAGGCCGCGCACCTCGTGGAGGGCAGGCAGCCAGTCGGTGGAACCCAGCCGGTAATCCATCACTGGGCCCTCGGCGTTACCGGTCCTCCCCCACAGCCACAGCACCGGGGCGCCGTCCAGGAGCACCACGTCGCTTTCTTCATATAAGCGGCGGAAGCCGTCATCGGACAAGGTGAGCGTGACGCTGTGCAGGTTATGGCCCAGGACGGTTCGGGTTGATCCGTCTTCGATGAACCGGTTGAGCTCCTCGACCAGCTCGGAAACGCGCAGGGGTGTCGCGTGGACGTCCAGGACGGGGATCTGCTGGCGGTCCAGGGCCATCAAGGCTGCTGGTTCCCGGCCGGCGTGGTCGGTTCTGCGTCAGTAGCCGTCACCGCGGAGGAGCCGGACACCGCAGGTGCGTGACCGGCGTCGTCCGTTGCATCCCCTGAGGCCTGCTGCTCCGGTGCGGGTTCCGCTTCAGCCATCGGGATCTCGCCCAGGCCAAGGACGCCCGGGACGTGCTCCCGCAACTGGTCCAGGCTCACGGCGCCGGTGCGCACCACGCGCAGGACGGGCCCTGTGGCGTCAACGATGGTTGAGGGTACGCCGGCCTCACCTTCCAGCGGGCGGGCGCCGCCTTCAAGGTACACCTCCACCGAGTCTGCAAGCTGTTCGCGCGCCGCTGCGGCCGTCTGGGCGGGGGCCTGGCCGGTGCGGTTGGCGGAGGAAACGGCAAGCGGACCGGTCAGGGTCAGCAGTTCCAGGGCAACGTCGTCGGCGGGCATCCGCAGCGCCACGGTGCCCTTGGTTTCGCCAAGATCCCAGTCCAGGGACGGCTGCGCATGCAGGATGAGGGTCAGGCCGCCGGGCCAGAAGGCCTCGGCGAGCTTCCGGGCGTCCGCCGACACCTCGGTGGCCAGGCCGTCCAGGGCGTTGATGCGCGGAATCAGGACGGGCGGCGGCATGGTGCGGCTGCGTCCCTTCGATACCAGCAGCATCGTGACGGCCTGCGGTGAGAATGCGTCCGCGCCGATGCCGTAAACCGTGTCCGTGGGGAGCACGACGCACTTCTTTTCGCTGATGGCACGCTCCGCGTGTTCCAGGCCCCGGGCCCGCTCGTCGTCAATGGTGCAGTCATAAGTTGTGGTCACTGGCCCATTCTTTCATTCCGTGTGGACTGGTCCGCGAGCACGGCACTGGTGGCGCGCTCCTTGCCGTTCAGGTCCAGGTGCGTGGTGATGGCTGTCCAGGTTCCGCTCCTGGCAAGCATGGCGGCAATCCAGCCCGCCTGGACTTCGGCGTGTTCCATGACGAAGTACCCCCCGGGCCGCAGCAGCCGGGCAGCGGAGGCCGCGGCCGCCGTCGGCAGTTCCATGCCGTCCGCTCCCCCGCCGTACAGTGCCTCGGGAGGATCGTGCAGGGCTACTTCGGGTTCGTTGGGGATGGCTTCGGCGGGGATGTACGGGGGGTTGGAAACAACGACGTCGGCAGTTCCGTCAAGTTCGGCGAAAGCGTCGCGCAGGTCCCCCAGGATGAGGTTCACGCCCAGCGGCGCCAGGTTCTTAGCTGCCCAGGCGTGCGCGAAGGGGCTGTATTCGACGGCGTGGACCTCTGCGCCGGGTACCTCGTGGGCAATGGAGCCGGCGATGGCACCGGAGCCGGTCCCCAGGTCCACGATCCGGGGATGCGGCATGCCCTTGACGCGGTCGATGGCCAGCTGGACAACGGACTCCGTCTCGGGTCGCGGAATGAACACCCCGGGCCCCACTGCCAGTTCCAGGTAGCGGAAATGCGCAACCCCGGTGATGTGCTGCAGCGGGATGCGGCGAGCACGTTCGGCCACGAGTTCGGCATAGCCTTCCGGTGCGGGGGTGTCACCCAGCATCAAAGAGCGGAGTCGCCCCAGCCCTACGTTAAGGAGGTGGTCAGCCAGGAGTTCAGCGTCGGCCCGGGGGCTCGGCACACCGGCTTCCGCCAGGAGCGCAGCGGCCTCCCGGACCGCCGCGGCCAGGGTCTGGGACGGCGCCGCTGAGGTGGGCTCGATCATGGCGTAGTTCCGGTCAGTCGCCGATGGCGTCCAGGCGGGCCTGCTCGTCCATCTCGATGGCGGACTGGATGACCGGTTCCAGGTCGCCGTTCATGACCTGGTCCAGGTTGTACGCCTTGTAGCCGGTGCGGTGGTCCGCGATCCGGTTTTCAGGGTAGTTGTAGGTGCGGATGCGCTCCGAGCGGTCCATGGTGCGGATCTGCGACTTGCGCTGGGCCGAGTTTTCGGCGTCGATCTGCTCCTGCTGATGTGCCAGGATGCGTGCCCGCAGGACGCGCATGCCCGCTTCGCGGTTCTGCAGCTGCGACTTCTCGTTCTGCATGGCCACCACGATGCCGGTGGGAAGGTGCGTGATTCGGACGGCGGAGTCGGTGGTGTTCACGGACTGCCCGCCCGGACCCGAGGACCGGTACACGTCGATCTTGAGGTCGTTCTGGTTGATCTCGAGTTCTTCGGGCTCGTCCACTTCGGGCAGGACCAGCACGCCGGCGGCGGACGTGTGGATGCGGCCCTGGGATTCGGTGACGGGCACGCGCTGCACGCGGTGCACGCCGCCTTCGAACTTGAGCCGCGCGTAAACGCCTTCGGCGGGATCGTTGGAGTTGCCCTTGACGGCCACCTGGACGTCCTTGTACCCGCCAAGGTCGGACTCGGTGGCGGAGATGATTTCGGTCTTCCAGCCGCGGGATTCCGCGTACCGGGTGTACATGCGCAGCAGGTCGCCGGCGAACAGGGCAGCCTCGTCGCCGCCTTCGCCGCCCTTGACCTCAAGGATCACGTTGCGGGCGTCGTCCGGATCGCGCGGAATGAGCAGGCGGCGAAGCTTGGCCGCAGCAGTCTCCAGCGCGGCCTCGAGTTCAGGCACCTCGGCAGCGAACTCGGGATCCTCGGCAGCCATCTCCTTGGCAGCGGCAAGATCATCCCGGAGGCCCTCCCACTTGTGGTACGCCTCAACAATGCCATTGAGCTGAGCCGACCGCCGCCCAAGCTTCCGGGCCAGCCGCTGGTCAGCATAAACAGCAGGATCCCCGAGCTGCGCCTGGATGGCATCATGCTCATCAAGCAGGCCCTGTACGGACTCAAACATCTATAAACCTCTTTCGACTTGTACAAGTCTAGTAATAAGCGGGACGTGGCCGTGGCCAGTTCCGCGCACGGCAGGTGACCCGGCTGAGGAGGCGTTCGGTTTTGCCGCCCCGGGAGTGGCATCGGGCCTGCCAGAGCTGGGCGGCGAACGATCGAAGATCGTAAGCCGCCCAGCGAAGGGGCGGGGGCGGCAAAACCGAACGACGAAGGCGGGGGCGGAAAACCCGCGCGGCGAACCACGCGAGGTATACGCACCCCGCCCCGTAACTCAGCTACTTGTCGTTATCCGACTTCGCACCAAGCGTCGTCTTCTGTACCTGCATGAGGAACTCGACGTTGCTCTGGGTTTCCCGGATCTTGTTGGTGAGCAGTTCAAGGCTCTGCTGGGTCTCGAGTCCGGAGAGGACGCGGCGCAGCTTCCACATGATCTTGACTTCTTCGGGCGACAGCAGGTTTTCCTCGCGGCGGGTGCCGGAGGCGTTGACGTCGACTGCGGGGAAGATGCGCTTGTCGGCCAGTTGGCGGGACAGGCGCAGTTCCATGTTGCCGGTGCCCTTGAACTCTTCGAAGATGACCTCGTCCATCTTGGAACCGGTCTCGACGAGCGCGGTGGCCAGGATGGTGAGTGAGCCGCCGTTTTCGATGTTGCGGGCGGCGCCGAAGAAGCGCTTGGGCGGGTAGAGCGCTGCGGAGTCCACACCACCGGACAGGATGCGGCCGGAGGCCGGTGCTGCCAGGTTGTAGGCACGGCCCAGTCGGGTCATGGAGTCGAGGAGGACCACCACGTCCATGCCCATTTCCACGAGGCGCTTGGCGCGTTCGATGGAGAGTTCAGCCACGGTGGTGTGGTCGTCGGCGGGACGGTCGAAGGTGGAGGCAATGACCTCACCCTTGACGGTGCGCTGCATGTCCGTGACTTCTTCGGGGCGTTCGTCAACCAGCACCATCATGAGGTGGACCTCAGGGTTGTTGGTGGTGATCGCGTTGGCGATGGACTGCAGGATGAGCGTCTTGCCTGCCTTGGGCGGGGAGACGATCAGGCCGCGCTGGCCTTTGCCGATTGGTGCCACGAGGTCGATGACGCGGGGGCCGATCTTTTTGGGGTCGGTCTCCAGGCGCAGGCGCTCGGACGGGTACAGGGGAACGAGCTTGGCGAACTCGACGCGGTCCTTCAGCTCTTCCGGCGTCTTGCCGTTGACGGAGGTGACGCGAACCAGAGCGTTGAACTTCTGGCGGTTGGACTGCTGGCTGCGGTCCTCGCCTTCCCGCGGTGCACGGATGGCGCCGACTACGGCGTCGCCCTTGCGCAGGTTGTACTTCTTGACCTGCGCCAAAGAGACGTAGACGTCGTTGGGGCCGGGCAGGTAGCCGGAGGTGCGGATGAACGCGTAGTTCTCCAGGACGTCCAGGATGCCGGCAACCGGCAGCAGGACGTCGTCTTCGGTGACTTCGACGTCGTCCACGTCCGGGCCTTGGTTGCGGCCGCGGCGGCGGTCGTTGCGGTCCCGGAAGCGGTCATTGCGCGAGTTGTCCCGGTCCTGGCCGCCGGAGCGGTCGTTCCGGTCACGGCGGTTGCGGCGGTTGCGGCGGTTTCCGCCGTCCGAATCGTCGCCGTCGCGGTTGTCGCGGTTATCCCGGCCACCTTCACGCTGGCCTGCCTCGCGGCTGCCCTGGTTGTCGCGGCCGCCGTCGGCATCGCGGTCACGGCCACGGGTGCGGCCGCCTTCACGGCGTTCGGTGCGCTGGCCGGCGTCGCCCGCTTCAGTTGCGGGGGCTTCGGTACGCTGCTCGCCGGAACGCTGTTCAGCGGCCGGCTGCTCTGCCGGGGTTTCCACCGGGGCTTCCTGGACGGAGGCGGCAGGGGCTTCGCTGCGGCGGCGGTTGCGGGTGCGCGGCTGGCGGCGCTCTGCAGCACCTTCCGTGGCCTCGGGTGCTTCCGCAGGAGCGGCCGACGGCGCTTCGACAGTTGCGGGGGCGGGCGCGGCTGCGGTCTCCACGACGGGAGCTTCGGCTGCGGGGGCAACCACGCCGTCACTGACGGCGCGGCGGCTGCGGCCACGCCCACGGGCACGGGTGCCTTCCGCTGCAGGAGCTTCTGCGGCAGGGGCGTCCACCGCGGAAGCCGGTGCGGTCGAAGCCGGAGCCACGGTGCTTTCCGGAGCCTTTTCCGCTGACTTTGCGGGGGCCTTGGCGGTGAGGGTCCCGGCGCGGTGGGCGGAGATGGCCGAGACCAGGTCCCCCTTGCGCATGCGGGATCCGCCGGAGATACCGAGCTGGCTGGCAAGGGCCTGCAGCTGGGCGAGCTTCAGGCCGGCGAGGCCGCTGCTCTTGGCGGGTGCAGCCGTTGGTTCGGCAGCAGAAGTTGTGTGTTCCACAGCTGGTGACAGCTCAGTGGTTTCGGTCACGAAGGATCCTTCCCCCTCGACGGCGTCCAGACTGGGAGCTGGACGCGATGATTTGATCTGGGCTGCAGTTCAGATCTGCAGCCGGGATTGTTCGGCCTTGCCGGTTGGATTTCGGCCAGCAGGGCCGGATACTGATTCACCTTGCGCTGCGCCCATGGCACAACGCCGGACTGACGGTTCAGGGGCAGTTGGATGCTGCAGATTCCTGCGACAGACCAAGCAGGCGGCACCGGAATACATTCACAGTCGTAGATCAAATAGCAACTGAATGCAGGAGCAGATCAGATAGGCGGAATTACCGCCGGTGCAAGTCCACCTTAGCACCTTCGACGTCCACTGCGAGCTTCAGCACACGCCAGCCAATGTCCGGCGTGTTCTCTGCCGTAAAGGCCTGGATGAAAGCCAGTGCGTCAGCTGCCTGCAGCTCACCGTTGGCCAGGACCAGGACGGTGGGTCCAGCCCCGGACACTACGGCCGCGTACCCGGCCCGGCGCAGCGCGCCGATCAGGGCCGCGCTGGGCCGCATGGCCTCGGCGCGGTAGCTCTGGTGCAGGTAATCCTCCGTGCCCGGCAACAGGAATTCAGGCTTTTGCGTCAGCGCATGGATCAACAGCGCCGCGCGGCCGGAATTCATCGCCGCGGCATGGTGTCCCACCGATGCCGGCAGCAGTGCGCGGGCCGCTTCGGTGGAGAGTTCGAAGTCCGGGACTGCCACGATGGGGATGACGGTTCCGGCAACGGTGGCGCTGGTGCTGCTGTACTGCTCACTGTCCTGCCATGACAGCGCCAGTCCGCCGAAAATGGCGGGTGCCACGTTGTCCGGGTGACCCTCCAGTTCGCTGGTGAGCTGGAGGATCCACTCCTTTCCACGCTGGCTTTCGGCCGGCACCATGGCGTTGGCGGCCGACACCGCAGCCACCACGGCGGACGCGGAGGAGCCCAGCCCACGGCCGTGCGGGTTGACGTTTTGGGCGGTCACCTTCAGCCCGGCGTGACGGTAACCCAAGCGCTCGAAAGCTGCATCCATGGCGCGTATCACCAGGTGGCTGGCGTCCTGCGGCAGGGTGTCGGCACCCTCGCCGCTGAGCTCGAACACGAGTTCGTCCGTATCCAGGCTTTCCACGGTGAGGGTGTCGTGCAGGGCCAGGGCGAGCCCCAGGCTGTCGTAGCCGGGCCCAAGGTTGGCCGTGGTGGCGGGTACGCGGACAGTGACGCACTGGCCCGGCTCAATCAGTTGCAGTCCAACAGCGGCCTGCGAGGTGGTGTCCAAGGCTATTTTTCTTCCAGTCCCAGCTCGGCGGCGACGGTAACCACGTCGTTCGGGACCTTGACCGGCTGGACGTCGCTGCCGTCCTCGGTGCGCAGGGCCCACTGGGGGTCCTTGAGTCCGTGGCCGGTGACGGTGATGACGATCTTCTTTCCGCTGGGAACTTCGCCGGCGGCGTGCTTCTTCAGCAGGCCTGCCACGCCTGCGGCGGAGCCGGGCTCCACGAAGACACCTTCCCTGGCTGACAGCCACCGGTGGGCGTTCAGGATCTCTTCATCGGTGACGGCGTCGATGAGTCCGCCGGATTCGTCACGGGCGCCCACGGCCCCGTCCCAGGAGGCGGGGTTTCCGATGCGGATGGCCGTGGCGATCGTGTCGGGTTCGGTGATGGGGTGGCCTGCAACGAAGGGGGCTGCCCCGGCGGCCTGGAAGCCCCACATGGCAGGGGTCTTGGTGGACACTGCGGGCAGGGTGCCGGCGGTCTCGGATTCGAAGGGAGCGGAGTACTCCTTGTAGCCCTTCCAGTACGCAGTGATGTTGCCGGCGTTGCCCACGGGCAGGACGTGGATGTCCGGTGCGTCGCCCAGGGCGTCGACCACTTCGAAGGCGCCGGTCTTCTGGCCCTGGATGCGGGCGGGGTTGACGGAGTTCACCAGGAAAACAGGGTAGGACTCCCCCAGCTTGCGGGCGATGTCCAGGCAGTTGTCGAAGTTGCCGTCCACCTGGAGCAGCGTGGCGCCGTGGGCGATGGCCTGGCTGAGCTTGCCCATGGAGATCTTGCCTTCAGGAACCAGCACGGCGCACTTGAGGCCGGCGGCGGTTGCGTAGGCAGCCGCGGAGGCGGAAGTGTTTCCGGTGGAAGCGCAGACGACGGCCTTGGCCCCCGACGCGACTGCCGCCGTCATGGCCATGGTCATGCCGCGGTCCTTGAACGAGCCGGTGGGGTTCATGCCCTCCACCTTGAGGTAGACCTCGGAACCGGTGAGTTCGGAGAGCTTCTGCGCATGCACCAGCGGGGTGCCGCCCTCGCCCAGGGTGATGACCCTGGTGGATTCCGTCACGGGCAGACGGTCAGCGTATTCGCGGATGACTCCGCGCCATTGGTGAGCCACTTAGACTCCTTCTACCCGCAGAACGGATGTAACTGAGTTGATGACGTCCAGGCCCTTCACGGCCTCGACGGTGGCCGCAAGGGCAGCCTCTGACGCGCGGTGGGTGACGATCCGCAGTTCGGCCGATTCCACATTGGACCCGGCGTCGCGGTGGATGGTTTGCCGCATGATTTCGATGGAGACACCGTGCTCGGCGAACAACTGGGCGATCCTGGCCAGGACGCCGGGCTGGTCGGCGACGTCGAGCCCGATGTAGTAGCTGGTGGTGGCAGCATCGATGGGCAGCGCCGGAACATGGCCGGTGGTGGTTTCGGTGCGTCCGGGACCACCAAGGACCAGGCGGCGGGCTGCTGACACAAGATCGCCCAGGACGGCCGACGCGGTGGGGGTTCCGCCGGCGCCCTGGCCGTAGAACATCAGCTCGCCGGCGTTCTCGGCTTCAATGAACACCGCGTTGAACGCACCGCGGACGGCGGCCAGGGGGTGTTCGCGTGGCAGGAGGGTGGGATGGACGCGGACGGAGACGCCTTCGTTGCCGTCGGCTCCGGCCAACTTCTCCGCGATGGCCAGCAGCTTGATGACGAAGCCTGCATCCTTTGCGGCGGCAATGTCCGAGGCGCTGACGGACGTGATGCCCTCGCAGTAGACGTCGTCCAGGGAGAAACGGGTATGGAAGGAAAGCGAGGCCAGGATGGCAGCCTTCGCGGCAGCGTCGTGGCCTTCGACGTCGGCAGTGGGATCGGCTTCCGCGTAGCCAAGCCGCTGGGCTTCTGCGAGGGCGTCCGCGAACTGCGCACCGGTGCTGTCCATCTGGTCAAGGATGAAGTTGGTGGTGCCGTTGACGATGCCCAGGACCCGGGTGATGCGGTCGCCGGACAGGCTGTCGCGGATGGGGCGGAGGATGGGAATGGCTCCGGCCACGGCGGCTTCGTAGGACAGCTGGACACCCGCTTTGTCGGCCTCTTCGTAGAGGGTGGGGCCGTCCTGTGCCAGGAGTGCCTTGTTGCCGGTGACCACGCAGGCGCCGTTGCGCAGTGCGGAAAGGATCAGCGTGCGCGCCGGTTCGATGCCGCCCATGAGTTCGATGACCAGGTCAGCGTCCTTGACCAGGGTGTCGGCGTCGGTAGTGAAGAGTTCCTGGGGCAGGTCCACGTCGCGGGGGGCATTGACGTTGCGCACGGCGATGCCGCTGAGCTGCAGGCGGGCGCCGGTACGTGCTGCAAGGGCGTCCGCGTCCTCAATGAGGATCCGCGCAACCTGGGCCCCAACGTTGCCACAGCCCAGCAGGGCCACTTTCAGCGTTCGCATTTCCGTCATTCAGGCTCCCATGTCGCGGCTCAGCAAATCTTCTTCGGTTTCCCCGCGGACAATCAGCCGGGCAGATCCGTCGCGCACCGCGACAACGCCCGGCCGGGCCAGATAGTTGTAGTTGCTCGAGAGGGCCCAGCAGTAGGCGCCGGTTCCCGGGACAGCGAGCAGATCACCGGCTGCCACGTCCTCGGGCAGATATACATCTCTAACAACTATGTCGCCGCTCTCGCAATGTTTGCCCACCACGCGGGACAGCTGCGGGGCCGCGCCGGACGTGCGGGAGGCCAGGACAGCCGAATAATCCGCGTCATAGAGCACCGGCCGGGCGTTGTCGCTCATGCCGCCGTCCACCGAAACATAGCGGCGCGGATACGTAACGTTGTTGCCCGCGTCACCGTCGCCGGACGCCGCGGGAGCGTCCACGTGGACGGTCTTCAGGGTGCCCACTTCATACAGGGTGAACGTGGTGCTGCCCACGATGGCGCGTCCGGGCTCGATGGAGATGCGGGGTGCGTCGATGCCAAGCTCAGCGCAGGTGGAACGCACGACGGCGGCCATTGCGTTCGCGATCTCCGCTGCGGGGCGGGGCGTGTCCACCGGCGTGTAGGCGATTCCGTAGCCGCCCCCGAGGTCCAGTTCCGGCATGATGATGGAGTATTTTTCCTGCATGCCGGCCAGGAAGCGCAGGAGCTTCTGCGCGGCCAGGGCGAAACCGTCCGGTTCGAAGATCTGCGAGCCGATGTGGCAGTGCAGGCCCAGCAGTTCGATGGCGGGGTGCGCAGCTGCCGCCGCCACTGCCTCCTCGGCAGCGGAGACGCCGGCCTGGTCAGTGGTGTCGGCGGCCATGGACAGGCCGAACTTTTGGTCCTCGTGGGCCGTGGCAATGAATTCGTGGGTGTGCGCATGGACGCCCGGCGTGAGCCGGAGCATGACTTTGGCCACTTCCCCCCGGCGTTCGGCGATGGCGCCCACCCTGACCAGTTCGCTCAGGCTGTCCACCACGATCCGGCCGAGCTTCATGTCCAGCGCACGGTGGATCTCGCCGTCGGATTTGTTGTTGCCGTGCAGGGCAACGTCGGCACCAGGAATCCCGGCCTTCGCCGCGACGGCGAGCTCACCGCCGGAGGCGGTGTCCAGCCGCAGTCCCTCTTCTTCGACCCACCGCACCACGGCGGTGCACAGGAACGATTTGCCGGCATAGTAGACGTCCACTCCGCCGCAGATGTCCGCGAACGCATCGTTGAATGCATCGCTGAAGGCCCGGGCCCGGGCCCGGAAATCGTTCTCGCTCATAACGAACAGCGGGGTGCCGTACTTCCGCTGGAGGTCGCTCACGGGAACGCCGTCCAGGGTGAGTTCACCGGCCTCGTTCCGGCCGGCATCCTTGGCCCACATCTTTGGCTCCAGGACATTCAGGTCGGCCGGGACCGAAAGCCATTCAGGGGCCAGCGGAGATGCAGGGTTGGTGTCCTGTGCAGGCATGGGAATCACATCCGTTCCGGCGCGGAGACGCCAAGCAAGTCAAGGCCGTTGGCCAGTACCTGGCTGGTGGCGTCGTTGAGCCAGAGCCTGGTGCGGTTCAGGTCGGTGACGGGTTCTTCACCCATGGGGGCAATCCGGCATGCGTCGTACCAGCGGTGGTACGCGCCGGCGATGGCCTCGAGGTGCCGTGCCACCCGGTGCGGTTCGCGCAGCTCCGCGGCCTTGGCCACAATCGACGGGTAGCTGCCCAGGTAGGACAGCAGCTCGTTTTCGGTTGCGTGGTCCAGGAGGGAAGCGTCGAAGCTGTCCTTGCCGTCCACAGTGCGCTCCACGCCTGCGTCAACGGCATTGCGCGCAGCGCCGCGCGAACGTGCGTGGGCGTACTGGACGTAGAACACAGGGTTCTCATTGCTGTGTTTCTTCAGCAGGTCCGGGTCCAGGGTCAAGGGCGAATCCGCCGGGAAACGCGCCAGCGAATAGCGGACGGCGTCCTTGCCCAGCCAGTCAATCAGGTCCTTGAGCTCGATGATGTTGCCGGCACGCTTGGACAGCTTTGCTCCGTTGACCGACACCAGCTGGCCGATCAGCACCTCGATGTTCACCTCGGGATCGTCGCCTGCAGCGGCCGCAATGGCCTTGAGCCGGTTGATGTAGCCGTGGTGGTCGGCACCCAGGAGGTAGATCTTCTCCGTGAAGCCGCGGTCCTTCTTGGACAGGTAGTAGGCGGCGTCGGCGGCGAAGTAGGTGGGCTCGCCGTTGGCGCGGATCATCACGCGGTCCTTGTCATCGCCAAAGTCCGTGGTCCGCAGCCAGACCGCCCCGCCGTCGTCGAACACGTGGCCCTGTTCGCGCAGGCGCGCCACGGCACTTTCGATGGCGCCGGCGTCGTGCAGTTCCTGCTCGGAAAAGAAGACGTCGAACGCGACGCCGAAGTCTGCCAGCGTGGCCTTGATGTCCTTCATCTGTGCTTCGTAGGCGGCGGCGCGGATCACCGGCAGGGCGGCAACTTCGGTGAGTTCCCGGATGTCCGGATGCGCCGAAAGTACCTCATGTCCCAGATCGGCGATGTACTGGCCGGGGTAGCCGCCGTCCGGCACGGGAAGGCCATGCAGCCGGGAGTACACGGAGTTGGCGAAGGTGTTCATCTGCGAGCCGGCGTCGTTGATGTAGTACTCGGCCGTAACATCGGCGCCGGAAGCGCGCAGCACACGCGCGATGGAGTCGCCCAGCGCGGCCCAGCGGGTGTGCCCGATGTGCAACGGACCGGTGGGGTTGGCAGAGACGAACTCCATGTTGACCGTGTGCCCCGCGAGCGCTGTGTTGGTTCCGTAGTCCGGGCCGGCCTCGACGATGGCCTTCGCCAGGGCACCGGCGGCTGCGGCGTCCACGGTGATGTTCAGGAAGCCCGGGCCCGCGATGTCAACGGCGGAAACACCGTCGATGGCCTTGAGCCGGCTGCTGAGGATGGAGGCGAACTCGCGCGGGTTGGTGCCCGCCTGCTTGGCGAGCTGGAGGGCAATGTTGGTGGCCCAGTCACCGTGCTCCCGGTTCTTGGGTCGCTCCACGCGCACGTCAGCCGGAATGGCTGATACAGCAAGGGCAATATCGCCGGCGGCGACGGCGTCCTTGAGGCAGGCGGATATGGCGAGGGAAAGTTCTTCGGGAGTCACCCCTCTAGCCTACCGGGGGCCAGTGACAGCAAAGAATTTGGCGGCCGTGACTGCGCCCGGCGTCACGGAAAGGAGTGAGCCCCGCCATACGTGAACCATTCGCATGCATCCGGCGTTGACTAGAGCATAGCCACTGCCGCACGGCATCGGTGATCCGGTACCGCCCCGAAAGTGAATCGAGAGCCTTCATGAGACCCTCCAGCCCTAAAAGCCCATCCATGCACGCAGTCCGCAACGGTCTTTTTGCCGGTATCGCCGGCTTGTCGCTGGCGGGAACCGTTGCCGGCTGCGCACCCTCGTCCGCCGACAGCACACCCGCCGACGCCCCGGCACCCACCCCAGGATCCTCCTCCCTGGCCGCCAGCGGGGCCGAGTACAAGGACGGCACCTACAACGCCGATGGAAACTACGTTTCGCCCAACGGCACCGAAACCGTGGGCGTCCAGCTGACCCTTGCCGCGGGAAAGGTCACGGACGTGCAGATCACCCAGCACCCGTCGAATCCGAACACGCGGAAGTTCCAGGGCCAGTTTGCCGGTGGCATTGCAGCCCAGGTGGTGGGTAAGAACATCGATGAACTGAACGTTTCCAAGGTTGCCGGTTCCTCGCTGACCAGCGGAGGCTTCAACCAGGCAGTGGAGAAGATCAAGTCCGAGGCGCAGTAGGCGGTGCCCGTGGCGGACTGGGAGGACTTCTCGTTTCAGGGGATCGGCACCGGCTGGGCAGTCAGCACTCCCCTGCCGTTGCCGGCGTCCGTTCGCAGGCGCCTGCTGGACAGGGTCGAAAAGTTCGACGCCGACTGGTCCCGTTTCCGCTCCGACTCGCTGGTCGGGGAACTGGCCAGGGAGCCGGGGCAGTATGAATTTCCCGGCGAGGCCGCCGCGCTCGGCGAGCTGTACGGCCGGCTCTATCGGCTTACCGGTGGGGCCATGACGCCGTTGATTGGCGGCAGCCTTGAGCGTCTGGGGTATGACGCAGCATATTCGCTCCTGCCCGCCGGCCCGCCCCTCCCGGCGCCAAAATGGGAGGCGGTCCTTCGCTGGTCCGGAACAGTCCTGACCGCCAGCACCCCTGTGGTACTGGACATCGGCGCCGCCGGCAAGGGACTGTTGGTGGACCTCCTGGCGGCGGAACTTGAGGCCACCGGAATGGGTGAGTTCCTCATCGATGCCAGCGGCGACCTCCTGGCCCGCGGCGCAGGACCCGTCAGCGTAGCGCTCGAACATCCCTACAACCCGGAGCAGGCGATCGGCATGATCCATCTGGACGGCCGGGCTCTTTGTGCTTCCGCCGCCAACCGCCGTGCCTGGGGCGACGGACTTCACCACGTGCTGGACGGAACCACCGGCCACCCGGTGCGCACCGCCGTCGCCACCTGGACGCTGGCAGACACCGCCCTGGTGGCTGACGCGCTCGCCACGGCGCTCTTCTTCGTGCCAGGGGCAACGCTGCAGGAAACCTTCGACTTCTCCTGGCTGACCGTCTTTTCCGACGGCAGCGCCGCCTATTCCGCCGGATTTGAAGGGGCGTTGTTTTCATGAACCCTGTGGAAGCACCCCAAGCCCGCCCTGCGCATTACCTGGCCGGGCGCGTGGAGACCGTCGTCGGCAGGTTCACCATGTACCGGCTTGTCCTGCTGGTCCTGTCGGCACTGGCCGCTTACAGCCTGCTGCTGAACGTGCTGGGCTGGCTGACGTTCGGCATCCCGGAAATGCTGGCGCACCTGGCATTGTGCCTGGCCCTGACCTATGCCTCCAACAGGGCCATGGCGGCGCTCTTCCGGGTCCGGCCCCACACGGAGTCGGCGCTTATCACCGGGTTGCTGCTCTACTTCCTGTTCTGGCCGTCCCTGCAGTCGATGGACCTGGCAGGAGTGGCGCTGGCCTGCATCCTGGCGTCCGCGTCCAAATACACCCTGGCGTGGCGTGGCCGGCACATCTTCAACCCAGCCGCCGCAGGTGCCTTCGCCACCGGACTCACTGGACTGAACATCGCCACGTGGTGGGCAGCGACGCCCGCCATGCTCTGGCTGCTGGTCCCCGGCGTGCTGCTGGTCCTGTACCGGACACGCAAGCTCCTGATGGCGTCGCTGTTTACGGCGGTGGCCACTGCCATCATCATGCTCGAGCTGCTTCGCGCCGGCATGACAGCGGGGATGGGCGCCTGGCAGGCCCTGGCCCAGCGGCCGGTGCTCTTCTTTGTGGGATTCATGCTCACCGAGCCCCTGACGCTGCCGCCACGGCGCTGGCAGCAGCTGGCGCTCGCAACACTGGTGGGCGTGCTCTTCGCGGTCCCCTGGAACCTGGGAATCTTTGCCAATTCACCGGAGGCAGCGCTGCTTGCGGGCAACCTGCTGGCCTTCCTGGCGGGCCAGCGCGGAGCCGTGAAACTCCGCTTCGCCGGCGCCCGCCCGCTGACGCCCGCCACCACCGAGTTCTCCTTCGAACCTGCCCGGCCGGTGCGCTTCCTTCCCGGGCAGTACATGGAGCTGGATCTTCCCCAGGCCAAGCCGGACGGAAAAGGACGACGCCGGGTCTTCAGCCTTGCGGGCGGCCCAGGCGGCCGCCTGGTGAAGTTTGGCGTGCGGACGGACGGGTCATTGTCTGCGGCGAAGGAGGCGCTGCTGGCGCTCCGGCCGGGCGATGAGGTGGCTGCCACGGCGGTGGGCGGGGACTTCGTCCTGCCACGCGATCCGCGCCGGCCCGTGCTTCTTGTCGCGGCGGGAATCGGAATTACACCGTTCATCTCGTATCTGGCCTCGGGTGCGCTGCAGGAACGGGACGCGGTGATCCTGGTGCTGGCCAGGAGCAATGAGGAGGTGGCCTACGCGGAGGAACTACGGAGTTCCGGAGTGCGCGTGCTGGTGCGGCTCGCAGACGGGTCCGTGCCGCCGTCGGGCCTGGCCCCTGCCGCCGGCAGCCTCTCTGGCGCCGGAAGCTTCGGTGCGGACGGCCGACTGGACGGAGCGGCCCTTGCCGCACTGGTACCCGATATTTCCCGGCGGGACGTTTACGTCTCCGGCTCCCCCGCAAGCGTGGCGGCACTCCGCCGTGCAGCCGGCCGTGCAGGCGCGCGCCGGGTGCGGACGGACTCCTTTTCGGGCTACTGAGCCCGCCTTTCCGGCCCTCCGGAGCCGGCGCCGGAGGCGGTTTTCCCTTGCAGGGCACCTTCCTGCTAAGCTCTAGGACGTCCCGCCGGGAACGGCAGGATATCCGGATTGCCCTCGTAGCTCAGGGGATAGAGCGTCTGCCTCCGGAGCAGAAGGTCGTAGGTTCGAATCCTATCGAGGGCACCAAAGAACCCCGCCGCTTCATTGAAGCGGCGGGGTTTCGTTTGTTGAGCGGGACGTGTGCCCTCAGAAACGCAGCGCTGCCTCGTCCATCGTGGCCAGGGTGAGCACAGCCTCCTCCACCGTTTCGTGGTCCTCCAGCTCGCGCTCGATCCGCCGCAGGACCACCGCAACCTCGTGCTCCGGGTGGTCCCCCTGGAGATCCACGGCCGCCACGAGGTACAGCTTGCGCGGGCCAACGAATTCCAGGTGCAGGTAGGTGAGCCGGGCGATGTCCTGGTGCTCCAGCACACGGCGGGCCATGGACCGTTCAATGTCGGGTGTGACGCCCTGCCCCACCAGGAAGCGCCTGTTGCGGTCGATCAGTACGACGGCGACGACGGCGAGCAGCACGCCGACGGCGATCGAACCGATCGCATCCGGCAGCGGTGATCCGGTGACCTGGTGCAGGAACACGCCCACGAAGGCCACGACGAGGCCGATCAGCGCCGCCGCATCCTCGGCGAAGACTGCCCTCAGGGTGGGATCTGAACTGATGAGGACCTGTTCAAGCGTGTGCCGTTCCAGCTCATGGGCCGCTTTCCGGGTCTGCCGGAAGGCCTGGGCGAACGAAATCCCTTCCAGGACGAAGGCCACGCCCAGGACCACGTAGGCCACCACGAAGTCCGATGCGGGTTCCGGCTCAAAAATCTGCTGGACGCCGTGCATGATCGACACCACCGCGCCGGCGGTGAACAGACCGAAAGCGGCGAACATCGACCAGACGTAGGCTTCCCGGCCGTAGCCCATGGGATGGCTCTTGTCCCGGGGGCGGGAAGACCGCCGCTCGGCAAAGAACAGGAAGACCTGGTTTCCGGTGTCTGCCCAGGAATGTGCAGCCTCCGCGGCCATCGAGGCGGAACCGGAGAGGACAGCCGCCACCGTCTTCGCCGCGGCCACGAGCGTGTTGGCCGCGAAGGCGACGATGACCGTCAGCAGCGTGGAGCCGGACTTGGCGGGGGTTTCGGTTTGAGCCATGCGCCTACCGTACCCACCGGAGCGCGCTGCAGCGCCCGGCAGGCCAATAAATTCCCTGAGGCGGGCCTGCCACTGATTGTCGGTGGCCCCTCATAGGCTGAAAACACCTAGCTGAGGGAGTACGCCATGCACGTTCAGTTCTGTTCCATCGTTCCGCCCTACCTGCTGCGGCGGCTCGCGCAGCAGGATGCGCCCGGATTCTCATCGGCGGCAAACGCTGCCAGGAACGCCTTGGGCCACGTCGAGTCGTTCCAGGCCGCCCGCGCACAGGCTGTGCCGGCACTCCCGCCCGGACTGCGCCAGGTAAAACCAGGTCCCGTCAGCCGCACCATTTATGATGCGGGCCGGGAGGAAACGCTCCCGGGCAGGCTTGTACGCGGCGAAGGCGGGCCCGCCACCGGCGATCCCGCCGCGGACGAAGCCTACGACGGGCTGGGGCACACGCACCGCCTTTATGCGGACGCCTTCGGACGGGATTCGGTTGACGGGCGCGGGCTGAAGCTGGACGCCACGGTGCACTTCGGCAAGCTGTACGACAACGCTTTCTGGAACGGCAGCCAGATGGTGTTCGGCGATGGTGACGGTGACGTCTTCCAACGCTTCACCAAGTCGCTGAGCGTCATTGGACACGAACTGGCGCACGGGGTAACCCAATACTCGGCCGGCCTTGCCTACCGGAACCAGGCAGGTGCCTTGAACGAATCGATGTCGGACGTCTTCGGCGCGCTCGTGGAGCAGTTCGTGAAAAACCAGTCAGCTGCGGAGGCAAGCTGGCTGATCGGCGAAGGCCTCTTCACCCACAAGGTCCAGGGCCTCGCCCTGCGGTCCATGAAAGCACCGGGGACCGCCTACGACGACGACGTGCTGGGCAAGGACCCGCAGCCCGATTCCATGGACTCCTATGTCCGGACCAGCGCAGACAACGGTGGAGTCCACATCAACTCCGGCATCCCCAACCGCGCCTTTTACCAGGTGGCGTCTGCCTTGGGCGGCTGTGCCTGGGAGGCGCCCGGCCGGATCTGGTACGAGACCCTGACCAATGGCTCATTGCCGGCCGCGGCAACCTTCACGGTTTTTGCCCGCGCCACAATGCGTGCCGCCGCCGACCTTTTCGGCGCCGCTTCGCGGGAGCATGACGCCGTAGGGGCCGCGTGGGAAACTGTAAAGGTCAAGGTTTAACCGCTGCCCTGGGGCCCGCTCGTGGCCGCGGGGCCAAATGGAAGCCCAGGGGCCAGGCCATGAAGATCAAGGTGGAGCGCACCGGCGGGATCGCGGCCATGACAAGGGTGTGGACGGTGGACGCCCAGACAGACCGCGACCTGAGCCAGTGGCAACCCATCGTGGAGGCCTGCCCGTGGGATGCGGTCCCCAGCACCCCGCGGGCCGCGGCCGCCGCCTTCGAGGCTCCGCAGCCGGACCGTTTCATTTACTCCATCACGGCAGGGCAGCGGAGGGCTGCCCTGCCTGAACAGGCCCTTACGGGCCCGTGGCGCATTTTGGTCGACACCGCACGGGCTGCCTCCGAGCAATCTGCCGGTGCGTTCCGTCCCGGGCAGGACGACGATGCGGACGCCGACGCCCAAAGCTGAAGGCTGCGCTGCAGGCGGAATTGGCATAAAGGGCCGTTGGTGGCGGCAGTAGACTGTCTGCAGCCATGACTTTTCATATCTCCTATCCCGCCGAGCTGCCGGTTTCCGAGCGCCGCGAGGACCTGATGGCCGCCATCGCCGCCAACCAGGTGACCATCATCGCCGGCGAGACCGGCTCCGGAAAAACGACCCAGATTCCCAAGATGTGCCTTGAGCTGGGTCTGGGTGAGAAGGGCCTCATCGGGCACACACAGCCCCGGCGGCTGGCAGCCCGGACGGTAGCCGAGCGCATCGCAGAGGAGCTCGGCGTCGAGATTGGCCAGGAGGTCGGCTTCCAGGTCCGGTTCACCGGTGAGGTCAGCAAGGCGACCAAGGTCAAGCTGATGACCGACGGCATCCTGCTCGCCGAGATCCAGCGGGACAGACTCCTGCGCAAGTACAGCACCATCATCATTGACGAGGCGCACGAACGCAGCCTCAACATCGACTTCATCCTGGGCTACCTCAAGCGGATCCTCCCGCAGCGCCCGGACCTGAAAGTCATCATCACCTCGGCCACCATCGACCCCGAACGGTTCGCCAACCACTTCGGCACCCCGGAAAATCCGGCACCCATCATCGAAGTCTCCGGCCGGACCTACCCCGTGGAGATCCGCTACCGTCCCCTCACGCAGCCGGCCGCGGACGATGAGGAGGCCTCCGACGATGAGCTCGAAGAGGACCGCGATCCCCTGGATGCCGTCTGCGACGCCGTGGATGAGCTGGCAGCGGAAGCGCCCGGGGACATCCTTGTGTTCTTCTCGGGTGAACGCGAGATCCGCGACGCCGCCGAGGCCCTGCAGTCCCGCATCCAGTCCAACCGGAGACTCGCCAACACCGAGATCCTCCCCCTGTTCGCCCGCCTGAGCCTGCAGGAGCAGCACAAGGTGTTCCACCCCGGCAGCAAGCGCAGGATCGTGCTGGCAACCAACGTGGCGGAAACATCCCTGACCGTTCCGGGCATCAAGTACGTCATCGATACCGGTACGGCGCGCATCTCCCGGTATTCGCACCGCACCAAGGTCCAGCGCCTGCCCATTGAGCGCGTCTCCCAGGCATCGGCCAACCAGCGTTCGGGCCGCTGCGGCCGCGTGTCGGACGGCATCGCCATCCGCTTGTACTCCGAGGAGGACTTCGAGTCCCGCCCCCGGTTCACGGACCCCGAAATCCTGCGGACCAACCTGGCAGCCGTCATCCTCCAGATGACGGCGATGGGCGTGGCGAAAGGCCCCAAGGATGTTGAGGAATTCCCCTTCGTCGAACCGCCGGAAACCCGGGCCATCAACGACGGCGTCACCCTCCTTCGCGAGCTCGGCGCCCTTGCTCCCCCACGCACGCAGGGCAAGGACGGCAGGGCGGAAGCAGCCGACGGCAGGGACGGAACCAAAGGCGGCGGGCTCACCGCCGTCGGGCAGAAACTCGCCCAACTGCCCGTTGATCCCCGCCTGGGCCGGATGATCGTGGAAGCCGGAAAACGGGGCTGCGTCCGGGAAGTCATGGTCCTGGCGGCGGCCCTCACCATCCAGGACCCGCGCGAACGTCCCACCGACAAGCAGCAGCTGGCTGCGGAAAAACACAACCGGTTCCGCGATGAGAATTCCGACTTCACCGGCTACCTCAACCTCTGGAACTACCTGCAGGAGAAGCAGCAGGAATTATCCTCATCAGCCTTCCGCAGGCTGTGCCGCGCCGAGTTCATCAACTACCTGCGCGTACGGGAATGGCAGGACCTCTTCACCCAGCTGCGCCAGCTCGCCCGGCCTCTGGGCATCACGCTGGACAACAAGCGCCTGGCCGACCCCGTAGGCAACCACGATGGCATCCACATCAGCCTGCTCTCCGGGCTCCTAAGCCACATCGGCATCCTGGATGAGCGCAAGCGCGAATACGCCGGCGCCCGGGGCAGCCGGTTCGCCATCTTCCCCGGTTCCGCATTGTTCAAAAAGTCCCCCACGTTCGTCATGGCCGCCGAGCTGGTGGAAACCAGCAGGTTGTGGGCCCGGGTGGCCGCAAAGTTCGATCCCCTGTGGGCCGAACAGGTGGCTCCGGACCTGGTCAAGCACAGCTACAGCGAACCGCACTGGTCCACCAAGCAGGGCGCCGTCATGGCCTACGAAAAGGTCACCCTTTACGGCGTTCCGATCATCGCGCAGCGGCGCATCAACTACGGCCGGGTGGATCCGGTGGTGGCCCGGGAACTGTTCATCAGGCATGCCTTGGTGGAGGGCGACTGGCGAACCCACCACAAGTTCTTCCACCGCAACCGCGCCCTCCTGCACGAGGTGGAGGAACTCGAGGCCCGCATGCGCCGCCGCGACCTGCTGGTGGATGACGAGACGTTGTTCGAGTTCTATGACGCCAGGATCGGACCCGACGTGGTCTCCGAGCGGCACTTCGACAAATGGTGGAAGGATGCCCGCAGGGACACCCCCGACCTCCTGGATTACGACAAATCGCTGCTCTTAAGCGACGACGCCGACGACCTGGACGAGTCGGCGTACCCGAAGACATGGCTGCACAAGGGCTTCGAGCTCCCGCTGACGTATGAATTCCATCCCGTGGCGCCGGGCTCTGCCCCCGATCCGTCCGACGGTGTCACGGCCGAAGTGCCGGTGCTGTTCCTGAACCAGCTCGACGACGCGCCGTTCCGGTGGCTGATTCCGGGCCAGCGCGTGGAGCTGGTGACAGCGCTCATCAAGTCACTGCCCAAGCAGGTCCGCAAGAACTTCGTCCCCGCCCCAGACGTCGCCCGGCAGGCGGTGGCCGTCCTCGAAACCGACTTCGATCCCGCCAAGGACGAGTTGGAACCGTCCCTGGAGCTTGCCCTGCGGCGGATCCGGGGCGCCATCATCCCGCCCGGCTCCTGGAACTGGGACGCCGTCCCGCCGCACCTGCGGGTGAGCTTCAAAGTGGTGGACAGCAAGGGCAAGGTCCTGGGCGAAGGCAAGGACCTTGCGGAACTGCAGGAACGGCTTGCACCGGCCACCCGCCGCGCCATCGCCGAATCGCTCGGTGCCACCCCGGCATCCACGGCGCCCGGCGCTGCCGGCACGTCCAAGCGGCGCAACGGGAAGGCGTCCGACGGCGGGCCGGCCACACGCCAGGAGGCCGCCCGGGTGCCGCAAGCCCCTGCCGCGGCTGGGTTTGTGGAGCAGGATGGCCTCACGGAGTGGACTGTCGGCACCATCGAGCGCCAGGTGAGCAGCATGGTCAAGGGCCACACCATCACCGGCTATCCGGCACTGGTGGACCAGCGGACCTCGGTGTCGCTGCGTGTGTTCCAGAGCGCGGAGGAACAGTCCGAGGCAATGCGCGGCGGCGTGATCCGGCTGCTGGCACTGCGCGTTCCGGCGCCTGACCGGTACGTCCTGGAGCACCTCAGCAACACCGAGAAGCTCACCTTCAGCCAAAACCCGCACGGTTCGGTGTCCGCCCTCATCGCAGACTGCGCGCTGGCGGCCATCGACAAGCTCACCCCTGTGGAACTTCCATGGAACCGCAAGGCCTTCGATGCGTTGTATGAGGTGGTGCGCGCGGAACTGATCGACACGGTCTTCTCGGTCACTGCCGTCGTCGAGCGGATCCTGTCCAGCACCCGGCGCATCGAAAAGCAACTCAAGGGAACCACCAGCCTGGCCCTGATCAGCGCACTGAACGACATCAAAAGCCAGCTCGAGCAGCTGGTGTATCCCGGCTTTGTAGCACGCACGGGCCACGCCCAGCTGAGCCAGCTGCCGCGCTACCTGGCCGCAATTGAGAAGCGGCTGGAACGCCTGCCCGGAAACGTCCAGCGGGATGCCCTCAATATGGCAGTGGTGCAGCGGCTCGAGGACGACTATGACGACGCTGTCTCGGCGCTGCTGCCGGGACGGGGTGCGGGCCAGGAGTTAACCCAGGTGCGCTGGATGATCGAGGAGCTTCGGGTGAGCCTGTTCGCCGTCGAGCTCGGCACGGCCTACTCCGTCTCCGAGAAACGTATCCGCGCCGTACTCAACAAGGCGCTGGCACCCGCCTAGCACTCCCCTACGAGAGGAACACATGAAGCTCACGCTTGCCCAAGGACCGGCAGGGACAGAGATCGCCGGGCTCGGCCACGCCCAGCCCGCGCGCATCATGGACAACCATGAGCTCGAAGGCATGATGGACACCAGCGACGAGTGGATCCGCCAGCGCACCGGCATCGTCACCAGGCATATCGCCGGTGAGGGTGAAACCGTGGTGGACCTCGCAATCCCCGCAGCCCGGATGGCCTTGGCCGATTCCGGGGTTGCGGCCACAGACATTGACCTCGTGGTGGTGGCCACCACCACAGCGGCCGAGCGATCCCCCAACACTGCCGGCCGCGTAGCCGAGGCACTTGGCCTGGGCGGTAACCGCCGGGGACCGGCGATCATGGATGTCAACACGGCGTGTTCGGGCTTCGAGTATGCCCTCGGCGTGGCGGACCAGGCGATCCGCAGCGGAAGCGCCTCGCACGCGATCGTAGTCGGCGCCGAGACCCTCTCGGCAGTTACCGACTGGACGGACCGCGCGACGGCCGTGCTCACCGCCGATGGCGCCGGGGCCGCCGTCGTACGCCCATCCGAAATGCCCCGGATTGGCCCGGTGGTCTGGGGTTCGGAGGGTGGCATGGCGGACGCCGTCCGCATCTCGCCTCCCTTGGGCAGGTTCTCCCAGAACGGGCGGGAAGTGCTGCGGTGGGCCCTCACCAAGGCACCGGAGCGCGCCCGTGAAATCGTGGCCCGCGCCGGGCTGGGACTGGACGACATCCAGGTCCTCGCAGCGCACCAGGCCAACCTGCGCATAATCGAGCCGCTGGCGGAAGCCCTGGGCCTGTCGGACCGCGTCGTCATCACCGACGTCACCGAGTCGGGGAACACGTCCGCTGCCAGCGTGCCGCTGGGACTGAGCAAATGGTGGCATTCCGGGAAGATCCCGGCGGACGTCCCCGCGCTGTTGTTCGGATTTGGCGGCGGCTTCACCTATGCGGGCATGGTGGCCATGACGCCACGCAGGGACTGACCCTTTCCCTGCCCGCCGCAGCAGCGGCGGGCAGGGAACAAAGGTTAGGACGCCGGAACGAACTCCCCGTAGCCGGCTGCGCGCAGCCCGTCACGCAGCTTCTCCGCGTTGGCGTCCAGGACCGCGGGATCCGGGTTCTGGTCCGCGGAGCCGAAGTCGAAGTCGGCCATGCTGCGCGAGGGCCACACGTGGACGTGCAGATGGTTGATTTCATAGCCGGCCACGATCAGGCCCGCACGCCGCGCACCGAAGATGTCCACCTGCACGGCGCCAATCCGCCGCGCCACTTCCATGACTTTGGCAAGGGTTTCCGGCCGGGCGTCCGTCCAGCGGTCCACTTCCTCGGTGGGAACCACCAGTGTATGGCCGTCGGCGAGCGGGCCCGTGGTCAGGAAAGCCGACACATCGTCCTCGCGCCATACGAACCGGCCGGGGATCTCGCCCTTCAGGATCTTCGTGAACAGCGTGCTCATGCGTTTGCCTCCTCGGCGGCTGGCTGCAGCGTGCTGGTATCCAGCACGAACCGGTACTTTACGTCTCCAGCGACCATCCGGTCGTAGGCCTCATTCAGCTGGCCGGCGGACACCATCTCGATATCGGCCACCACGCCGTGCTCCGCGCAGAAATCCAGCATCTCCTGGGTTTCGGCGATGCCGCCAATCAATGACCCGGCATACGCGATCCTGCGGCGGATGAGGGCGCCCGGGTTGACCGGCGGCATGGCTTCCGACGGCAGGCCAAGCTGGAACAGTGCGCCGTCCACGCGCAGGGTGCGGAAGAACGGGTTCAGGTCGTGCGGGGCGGCAACGGTGTCGATGATGAGGTCGATGGTGCGGTCCGCGGCAGCCATGGCGGCTTCGTCCCGGGAGAGGACAACTTCATCGGCCCCCAGTCCCAGGGCGGCGGCGACCTTCGACTCCGAGGTGGTGAACACCACCACCTTCGCGCCCATGGCCTTGGCGAGCTTGACGGCCATATGGCCCAGTCCGCCCAGGCCCACCACGCCCACCACGTCGCCTTCTTCGACGTCGAAGTGCCGCAGCGGGGAGAACGTCGTGACGCCCGCGCACAGCAGGGGCGCGACGGCGGCCGGGTCCAGTGAGTCCGGGACGCGCAGGACATAGCGGCGGTCCACCACGATCGACGAGGAATAGCCGCCCTGGGTGATGGCGTCCCCGTTCCTGCGGTCCTTTGCACCGTAGGTGCCTGTCATGCCGTTTTCGCAGTACTGCTCCAGGCCGTCCAGGCAGCTGTCGCACTCGCGGCAGGAGTCCACCATGCAGCCCACGCCTACCCTCTCACCAACCGCGAAGTCAGTGACGTCCGAGCCGATCCTGCTGACAGTTCCCACGATTTCGTGGCCTGGCACCAGCGGGTAGGTCTGGCCGCCCCACTCGCCGCGGGTGGCGTGCACGTCCGAGTGGCACAGCCCGCAGAATTCGATGGCGATTTCGACGTCGTCCGGTTTGGGTGCCCGGCGGGCCACTGTCAGCGGTACAAGGCCGCTGTCCCCGGACGCTGCACCGTAGGCTGCGGCGAGAGCACCGGCTTCCGTCGCTGGCACACTGCCAGGGGCGGGCGCATTTTCCGGGGCCGGGGTGATGGGTTTGGCAAGGGGCGGTGGTACAGGGCGTCCTGGTGTCATAGTGCGACGCTACCCCCGGCTCCTGCGGACTTTCCAGCCGGGGTTCCGGCGTCGCCGGGATCCGACCCGACGCCCCCTGGCTCCGCGCCGATCGCGACCGGCAGTTCCGGGCGGTTGGACCACTCGGAGAAAGAGCCTGGATACAACGCTGCCCGGAACCCGGCAACTTCCAGCGCAGCAACCTCATGGGCTGCCGTAACGCCTGAGCCACAATAAACCGCCACCGGCGTTCCGTCCTGGACCCCGAGGTCCGCAAACCTCCGCCGCAACTGCCCCGGCGGCAGGAAGCGTCCGGCGTTATCGACGTTGCCCGCGGTGGGGGCACTGACCGCCCCGGGGATATGGCCGGCGCGCGGGTCCACGGGCTCAACCTCGCCCCGGTATCTCTCCCCTGCCCTCGCATCGAGCAACAGTCCGCTGTGCGCCCAGCCGGCGGCAGCACCGGCGTCCAGCGCAGGCATGTGCCCGCTGCCCAACTCCACGTCGCCGGGGCTGGGCTGAACCGGGCCCGACTCGAGCGGAAGTCCGGCTGCCCGCCAGGCGGCCAGGCCGCCGTCGAGCAGGTAGACCGCTGCCAAGCCTGCGTCACGCAGCATCCACCACAGCCTCGCCGCCGCCATGTTGGCACTGTCATCGTAGGCAACCACCACGTCGCCGTTACGGATTCCCCAGCGCTGTGCCGACTCCTGGAACTGTTCCCGAGCCGGCAGCGGGTGCCGCCCGCGGTCCGGAACCGACGAATCAGAGAGTTCAGTGGCCAGATCTACGAAGACCGCGCCCGGCAGGTGTTCCGCGAGGTAGTGTTCATGGCCGTGCGGATCGCCCAGGGCCCAGCGCACGTCCAGTAGGACCGTCCGGTATCCGGCGGCAAGCCTTGCCTCAAGTTCCGGGACGTCGATCAACGGCTTCATTGCACTCCCTACGCCTTGTTTTGCCAACGGGTCCCACTCTAGACGGACGGCTCCCGAACCGCGGGTACGCTGGATTAGTGACGATCGAGGGCAGCACCGGCAGGAGCAGCGGCGCAAGGGACCGGGAGTGGGCGGACCAGGCCATCCGCACCATCAAAGCGGAGAACAACCGCTCCGCGGATACACACCTTTATGCAGTACCGCTCCCGGAGCACTGGGGCATCCAGCTGTACCTCAAGGACGAGTCGACACACCGTTCCGGCAGCCTCAAGCACCGCCTGGCAAGGTCCCTCTTCCTGTTCGGGCTGGTCAATGGCTGGATCCGGCAGGACACCACCATCGTCGAGGCTTCCAGCGGCAGCACTGCGGTATCGGAAGCGTATTTTGCCCAGCTGCTGGGACTTCCCTTCATCGCCGTCATGGCCCGCACCACCAGCCAGGAAAAGATCGCCCTGATTGAGCAATTCGGCGGCTCCTGCCTCCTGGTGGAGAACGCCCCGGACGTGTATGCCGTGGCAGAAGACGTAGCCGCCACCTGCAACGGGCATTACATGGACCAATTCACCTACGCAGAGCGGGCCACGGACTGGCGCGGGAATAACAACATCGCCGAATCCATCTTCGGCCAGCTCAGCCTTGAGCCGCACCCCGTCCCCGACTGGGTAGTGGTGGGCGCCGGCACGGGCGGGACCAGCGCCACCATCGGCCGGTACCTGCGCTACCACTCATATCCCACCAAGCTGCTGGTGGTGGACCCCGAAAACTCCGCGTTCTACCCCGGCTGGCTGGGTGAGGCAGATGGACAGCCCGCCAGCGTTCCCTCGCGGATCGAAGGAATTGGGCGGACCCGGATGGAGCCGAGCTTCATCCCCACGGTTATAGACAGGATGGTCCGGGTGCCGGATGCGGCGTCGGTTGCCGCGATGCGCCACCTGCACCATTACGCGGGCCTGCATGCCGGCCCGTCTACGGGCACCAACCTCTGGGGCGTCTGGGAAACAGTCGCGCAGCTTCTGTCCGAAGGCCGGCGGGGCAGCGTCGTTTCGTTGATGTGCGACGGCGGCGACCGCTATGCGGGCACGCACTGGAACCAGGAGTGGCTGGCTTCCCAGGGGCTGGATCCGGCACCCTACGAAGCGGCAATCGCGCGCTTCCTGGACACCGGGGAGTGGACCGGGGCGGTGGCCTAGACTTCCACGGACTCGCGCGGGGCCAGGTGCCGGTATTCCGTGCCGTACTTGGCGCCAATCCGCTTCACGTGCCCTTCGACGATGCCCAGGCCGTTCTCATTGAGCAGCCCGTCGTGGATCTGGAACGCCCGCGGCGCCCGCACGCCGATCACGAAGTCCACCACCTCCGCGGACTTGCTCCACGGTGCGTGCAACGGGACCAGGAGGGTCTGGACGTCGATGCCGTCCGGGATGATGAACGAGTCGCCCGGGTGGTACACGTTGCCGTCCACCAGGAAGCCGATGTTCGCCACCAAGGGAATTTGGGGGTGGATGAGGGCGTGCTGTCCCCCGAAGCTGCGGATGTCAAAGCCGGCAGCCTGGAACGACGCCCCCGGTTCCACGGTGTGGATCCGGTCCGCTGCCTCCGGGGCTTCCCCGCGCAGCTGGCCGGCGACGCCCGCTGGGGCAAACAGCGCCAGGTCTTTATCCTTTTCCAGGGCTTCCACCACGGCCTTGGTGTCAAGGTGGTCTGCGTGTTCGTGCGTCACCAGGACGGCCTGGGCCCCCGCCAGCGCTTCTGCCGATTCGGAAAAGGTGCCCGGATCGAGGACCAGGACCCTGCCTTCCTTCTCAAGACGGACACAGGCATGGGTGTACTTGGTCAGCTTCATAGCGCCAGCCTAGGTTCCGTTCCTGAAGGCTGTCCACGAACCCTGCCGGCGAAATCCGGCTGCCAGGCACCGACTGGTAATCTTGATGTCTGCCCCCCACGGAAGAGAGTTCGTCCATGCCGATCGGCGTCAAGGCTGATTCCGCCGCCCCATCCCCGGCAGGAGGCGGCAAGGAACAGCGCGTCACCAAACAGCGGAAGGCCGTCAGCGCGGCCCTGGACGATCTCGATGACTTTGTCAGCACGCAGGAGCTTTACCGGATCCTGCAGAACCAGGGCGTCTCCGTTTCGCTCGCCACTGCCTACCGGATCCTGCAGTCACTGGCCGACGAAGGCCTGGTGGACGTGCTGCGCAACGGCGACGGCGAGGCGGTGTACCGGCGCTGCGCCGTGACCGGCCACCACCATCACCTGCTGTGCAGGAATTGCGGAAAGGCAGTGGAGGTGGAAGCACCCGCGGTGGAAACGTGGGCGGTGCGCATGGCGGCCGAACACGGGTTCACCGAGGTGGACCACACCGTGGAAATTTTCGGCCTTTGCCCCGACTGCACCGCCCTTAAGGCTGCCGGGAAACTGTAAGGACCCGGCCGTTGATCCCCCGGGCGTCGCGCACGGAACCGATGATGCGGCACACCACATAAATCAGGAACGACAACGTGGTGACGTAGGGGCTGATCGGGATCCGTCCCCCCAGGGCCAGCAGGATGCCGCCCACGGTTGCCGTCACGGCGAAGACCACGCTCAGGACCACCACCGCTGCCGGCGACGACGTTACGCGCAGCGCCGCGGCTGCGGGCGTTATCAGCAGGGCAAGCACCAGCAGGGCCCCCACCACCTGGATGGACAGGGCCACGCTGACGCCCAGCACAATCATGAACACGATTCCCAGCGTTCGGACGGGCACTCCCCTGGCCTCGGCGAGCTCCGGGTCAACGCTGGCGAAGTTCAGCGGACGCCACACGGCCACCAGCACAAGCACAACCACGACGGCGGTCCCCGCCAGGGCCTGCAGCTGGACGGTGTCCACGGAGACGATCTGGCCGGTCAGCAGGCCGAACTTGTTTGCCGCACGGCCCTGGTACAGGGAAAGGAACAGGATGCCAAGTCCCAGGCCGAAGGGCATGATGACGCCGATGATGGAGTTCTTATCCCTGGCCCGGACCCCCATCAGGCCCAGCAGCAGGGCGGCCGCCACCGAGCCTATGAGCGAGCCAAACACCACGTCCGCCCCAACCAGCAGGGCAAAGGCGGCACCTGCGAAGGAAAGTTCGGAGATGCCGTGGACCGCGAAGGCAAGGTCCCGTTTCATGACGAATGTTCCCACCAGCCCGCCGAGGAGGCCCAGGATGGCGCCTGCCCAGATTGAGTTCTGGACCAGGACCAGCAGTTCGCCATAGTTGTCGAAGTTGAAGATGGCGCCCAGGATGCTGTCGGCGTCCATCAGGCCACCTCCCCTGCCAGCGCGTCCGCCTCGTGGTGGTGATGCGTGGTGGCATCCGGCAGGCCGACGACGACGATCCTGCCGTTGGCATGGATGACCTCCACGTGGCTGCCGTAGAGGTCTGAGAGCACTTCGGTGGTCATGACCTCTTCCGGCGCCCCCACGCGGAAGCGTCCCCCCGCCAGGTACAGGACCCGGTCCACGTAGTCGATGATCGGGTTGATTTCATGGGTCACGAAGACGACGGCGGTGTCGTGTTCCCGGCTCTGTTGGTGGATCAGGGCGCTGACGGCCTGCTGGTGGTGGAGGTCAAGGGACAGCAGCGGTTCGTCGCAGAGCAGCACCTTTGGGTCCGTGGCCAGTGCCTGCGCCACCCGGAGCCGCTGCTGCTCTCCGCCTGAGAGCTGGCCAACCGGGACTTTGGCGTAGTCGGAGGCTCCCACCAGTTCCAGCAACTGGTCCACCCTGCGGTTGGTCTTGCGGGCTGAAAGCCGGATCCCAAACTTGTGGCCGTCCACGCCGAGGGCCACCAAATCGCGGGCGCGCATGGGGGTGTCCGGCGCGAACGACTTCTGCTGGGGAATGTAGCCGATCAGGCTGCTGCCCCCTTCCACCGGGCGGCCGCCCAAGGTTGCCTGTCCGGACTGCAGCTTCTGCAGGCCCAGCAGGACCTTGAGGAAACTTGTCTTGCCGCTGCCGTTGGGGCCCAGCACGGCGAAAAACTCCCCGGGCCTGATGTCCAGGTCCAGGTCCTCCCAAAGGGTGCGCTGACCGAACGCGAGGCACGCCCCTTTGAGGCTTACGACGGATTTCACCTAGTTTGTCTCCAGAACCTTGCTGATGTTGTTCACATTGTCCGTCATCCACTGCAGGTAGGTCTTGCCTTCAGGCAGGGTCTCGGTGAAGTCGACCACCGGAACACCAGCGGATTCGGCTGCCTTCTTGAGTGCCTCCGTCTGCGGGCCTTCCGTTTGGGCGTTGTAGGCCAGGAGGCGTACGGACTTCGAGCCAACCAGGTCCGTGGCCTCCTTCAGCACCGCGGGAGGAACGTCGCTGCCCTCTTCGATGGCAGCGGTGTATTGCTCAGGCGTGGCGTTGACCAGGCCGGCCTCCTCCAAAAGGTAGAGCGGGACTGGCTCCGTGACTGCTACGCGGCTGCCCGGCGTGGCCGCCTTCATGGCGTCCACCTTGGAGTGAAGCTGTGCCAGGGAGGACTTGAAGGAGTCCGCGTTGGCGGTGAAGGAGGCGGCCGAGGCCGGATCCAGCGACGCCAGCTTGCCCGCAATGGCATCGGCCACGCGCTCCATGGCCGGCAGGCTGTACCACACGTGCTCGTTCAGGCCGCCGTGGTCGTGTCCGCTGTGTGCGCCGGACTCCTCCGCGGGTGTTGCCGACGGGCCGGCCGTGGCATCCTCCGGGTGGGCAAGCCCGGAAATTTCGACGGCGGTCAGCACGCCTGCACTGTCGATCCTGCTGCCCTCCACCAAGGTATGGATGAAGTCGTCGTAGCCGCCGCCATTTTCGATGACCAGCTGGGACTTGGACACGGCCAGCCGGTCCTGGGCGGTCGCCTCGTACGAGTGCGGATCCTGCCCGGCGTTGTTGATGATCGAGGTGACCTTGACCTTGTCACCACCGATGGTCCGGGCAATGTCGCCGTAAACGTTCGTTGATGCCACGACGTTGATACCCTGCTCCGCGTCCGGGACCTGCGACGGTTGGCCGCTGCATGCACTGAGCAGGAGACCGACGCCTGTCACGGCGGCAAGGAAGGAGCTGGCAGTGGCTGTACGGCGCACGAAAAACCTCAGTTCACACAGGAAGGGAAGGCAACAGACACAAGCCTATACCCAAATGCGAATGATTCCTATTTAGGTTTCACGGAGACTGGTTGGACCGTGGCGCCCCTGCCTGCCCGAGGAGCGCCACGGTAAGTCAGCCTCCGTTCGGCTGCCCCAGTCGGCGAATGCCGGTGGCCTGGGTTGCATCCCGGATTTCACCGACAAGCTGTTCAATCACGTCCTCAAGGAAGAGGACGCCCCTTGTGTTGCCATCAGGGCCGATCACGCGGGCAAGGTGCGACCCGGTGCGCTGCATGACGGACATGGCTTTTTCGATCTCGTCACCCAGGGAAAGGTTGGCGAGCGAGCGGATGCGGCTTTCGGCAATCGGCAGTTCGTAACCTGATTCCGGAATGGACAGCACGTCCTTCACGTGGAGGTAGCCGTAAAGCATGTCCTCGTCATCCAGCATCGGGAACCTGGAGAAACCCGTACGGCTGACGGCTTTTTCGAACTCCACCGGGGTGGTGGAAGCCGGCAGCATGACGAGCTTTTCAAGCGGCACCATGATGTCCTGCGCCGTATGTTCGGAGAACTCGAGCGCGCCGGTGATGAGCCCGGCGTCGTCGTCCACCAAACCGTGGCGCGTGGACTCCTGCACGATCGACTGCACCTCCTCCAGTGTGAAGGAGGACGTCACCTCATCCTTGGGTTCCACCCGCATCAGCTTCAGGATGTGGTTGGCCGACCAGTTAAGGACTGAAATCACGGGGTGGACCAGGCGCGAGATGAACAGCAGCGGCGGAGCCAGGAACAGGGCTGCCTTGTCCGCCACGGAGACGGAGATGTTCTTGGGCACCATCTCGCCGAACGTCACGTGCAGGAACGTCACCAGCATCAGGGCCACTGCGAAGGCAGCGACATCAGCCACTTCCGACGGCAGGCCCACCGTCTCGATGGGAACAGCAAGAAGGTGGTGAATGGCCGGCTCGGCCACCAGCAGGATCAGCAGCGAGCAGACGGTGATTCCCAACTGCGCGCAGGCCAGCATCAGGGAGACATTCTCCATGGCGCGCAGGGTGGTCTGGGCCCGCTTGGACCCGGTGTCTGCCAACGGCTCAATCTGGCTGCGGCGGGCTGACATGATTGCGAATTCAGCAGCCACGAAAAAAGCGTTGCCCAGCAGGAGGAAGCACAGCCAGAGTATTCCGGCCCAGTCGCTCATGGCTTGCTCCTGTCATTGGCATCCTGCGCAGCCGCTTCTGCTGCTGCCGGGTGGAAGCAGATGCGGTCGATCCTGCGTCCGTCCATCCTGGTGACGCTCAGTGTTCCGCCGTTGACGGCCACCGTGTCGCCCACGACGGCGATCCTGCCCAGCTTGCTCATGACATAGCCGCCCACGGTTTCGTAGGCCGCTTCGTCGGGAACACTCAACCCCGGGATCTGTTCGGACAGTTCGTCGGGCCGGAGGAGCCCCGGGAAATACCAGTCGCCGGAGGCGCTTTGCAGGAGTCCCGGGCGGACCTTGTCGTGCTCGTCCGCCACCTCCCCCACGATCTCTTCCACCAGGTCCTCCAGGGTGGCGATGCCTGCGGTTCCGCCATATTCATCCAGAACCACGGCCAACTGCAGGTTTCCTTCCCGCAGTTCTGCCAGCAGCGCATCCAGGTGGATGGTCTCCGGCACGCGCAGCACCTCGGTCATGATGGCGCCGGCTTCGAGGTTTTGGCGGCGTTCCCACGGAACGGCAACAGCTTTCTTGATGTGCACCAGGCCGCGGATGTCATCGGCCGAGTCACCGATGACGGGGAACCGCGAGTACCCGGTCCTGCGTGCCGCATCCACCACATCGGACACCGGCTGGTCGGCGTCGATCGTCTCCAGCCGGATGCGCGGGGTCATCACGTCGGCTGCTGTCCGCGACGAGAAATTCAAGGTGCGGGCAATGAAGTTGGCGGTCCCGGCATCGAGCGTTCCCATAGCCGCGGACCGGCGAACCAGGGAAGCAAGCTCCGCCGGCGTCCGTGCTCCCGAAATTTCCTCTTTGGCTTCCAGCCCAAAGATGTGCAGGATCCTGTTGGAAAAGCCGTTGAGGACCAGGATGGCCGGCTTGAAGATCGCGGTGAAAACCAGCTGCGGCCCCGCCAGGGCGCGGCCCACGGGGAAGGCCAGCGCGATCGCCATGTTTTTCGGCACCAGCTCACCCAGGAGCATGGACAGCAGCGTCGCCAGGACCATCGCCAGGATGAGCGAGACGGACTCCACCGCCACGGAGGGAAGCCCGACGGCGGCCAGCGCCGCCTTAAGGAGGCGGCCTACTGACGGTTCCATGACGTAACCGGTGAGCAGTGTGGTCAAGGTGATTCCGAGCTGGCAACTGGACAACTGGGTCGACAGGGACTTGAGGCAGGTGAGCAGGGGCACTGCCCCCGTGTCGCCGTCGTCAATTGCCCGCTGGACAGTGGGCTGGTCCAGGGCGATGAGGGAGAATTCGACGGCAACAAAGAATCCGGTGCCGGCGATCAGCAGCAAGCCTGCTGCAAGGAGAAGCCACTCCATTCAGCATCCCGCCTGACGTGCGGAAAATGCCTCAAGCGTGCTCAATGGGAATGTTGGGAAGCTGTTTCGTCCCGGCGGAGGATGGTCGGCAGATACCGATGCCTGGTCCGTGCGGGTTGCGGCAAGCTGGGCCGTTGGCTGGTGATGGGCGCGTTGTCGGGGTTTGCCGGCTCTGTGGGCGGACTGCGCGGCGCTTCTCTTCATGCTCCGCTGACAGCGCCCAGGCCGGCACCTAGATTTACTGTCCATAAGAATTTCAGTCTACAGGAGCACCCCTTGCCGCAAGGCCCGGCCGGACGGCGGAAAACGCCCTGTTCCGGCGGCCGGAAGGAGGCGAAGTCCTGGCCCGGGGACCTGGCGGCGACACCGGACAGCCGCCATATTTCGGCCCCCGTCCGCCACATCATGATTTGGGTCACCCTTATTGGCAGTTAACACGGAATGCTCACTAGACTTGCAAAGGTCCGGGTTCAGAGGACAGAGACTGGTTCGAACGTAGTGCTGAAGCACCGGGGGGCCAAAGAGAAATCAAACTCATGGAAGAGGCGTATTTCAAGTGCCAGAGCAGCCAAGCCACCGTCTACCAGAGGAATTTGGCGGAAACGAGTGGCTCGTTGACGAACTGTACGAGCAGTACCAACAGGACAAGAATGCAGTGGACGCCAAGTGGTGGCCCCTGTTTGAATCCTTCGACTCGGGCAACGGTTCATCTTCCAACGGAAATTCCGCGCACGCCGTCAACCCTCCCACCCGGGAACTCCCTGTCGTAAAAACGGCTCCCGCAGCACCGGCACCGTCGCCGGCAGCTGCCCCTGCCACTCCCCCGGCCGCACCGGCAGCCGCTGCCCCTGCAGCAGCCCCCGCGCCCGTCAAGAAGGCCCCCGCAACCGAAGCGCGCGATGGCGGCAAGAAGACCGAAGCCGGCACCGGCTCGCAGCCCATCCCGGCCCAGCTGCCCAAGAACGTCAAGGCCCCCACGGCTCCCGAGGAAGACGTCGTCTCCGTCCTCCGCGGCCCGGCCAAGGCCATCGCCACCAACATGGTGACCAGCCTCCAGGTGCCCACCGCCACCAGTGTCCGCGCCATTCCCGCCAAGCTGCTCATCGACAACCGCGTGGTCATCAACTCCAACCTGGCCCGTGCCCGCGGCGGCAAGGTGTCCTTCACCCACCTCATCGGCTACGCCGTGATCCGGGCCCTGTCCCAGTTCCCGTCGATGAACGTGTACTACGACGAGGTGGACGGCAAGCCTGTCGCGGTCCAGCCGGCCCACGTCAACTTCGGCATCGCCATCGACATGCCCAAGCCCGACGGCACCCGCCTGCTCATGGTCCCGAACATCAAGAAGGCCGAGACCCTCAACTTCGCCGAGTTCTGGCACACCTACGAGGACCTCATCAAGCGCGCCCGCAACGGCAAGCTCACCGCTGAGGACCACCAGGGCACCACGGTGTCCCTGACCAACCCCGGCGGCATCGGCACCGTACACTCGGTACCGCGTCTTTCCAAGGGCCAGGCGGCCATCATCGGCGTCGGCGCCCTCGACTACCCCGCCGAGTTCCAGGGCGCCAGCGAGAAGATCATCGCCCAGAACGCCATCAGCAAGGTCCTCACCCTGACCTCGACCTACGACCACCGGGTCATCCAGGGCGCCGGCAGCGGCGAGTTCCTGAAGCTGGTCCACCAGCTCCTGCTGGGCGCGCAGAACTTCTACGACGAGATCTTCGAAGCCCTGCGCATCCCCTACGAGCCTGTCCGCTGGAGCCCCGACCTGCAGGTCGACCCCGCTGACGAGATCAACAAGGTGGCCCGGATCCAGCAGCTGATCCACTCCTTCCGCGTGCGCGGCCACCTGATGGCCGACACCGATCCGCTGGAATACGTGCAGCGCAAGCACCCGGACCTTGACGTCCTCACCTACGGCCTGACCCTCTGGGACCTGGACCGCGAATGGCCCACCGGCGGTTTCGGCGGCAAGCCGATGCTGAAGTTCCGCGACATCCTGGGCGTCTTGCGCGATGCCTACTGCCGCACCACCGGCATCGAATACATGCACATCCAGGAACCTGCCGAGCGCAAGTGGTTCCAGGACCAACTGGAGCACCCCTACTCCAAGCCCAGCCGGGAAGAGCAGCTGCGGATCGTCTCCAAGCTGAACGCTGCCGAGGCCTTTGAGACGTTCCTGCAGACCAAGTTCGTGGGCCAGAAGCGCTTCTCCCTTGAGGGCGGCGAGTCCCTGATCCCGCTGTTGGACGCGATCATGTCCGATGCAGCCGACGACGGCCTGGACGAGGTCGCCATCGGTATGGCCCACCGCGGCCGCCTCAACGTCCTGACCAACATTGCCGGCAAGACGTACGCCCAGGTCTTCCGCGAATTCGAGGGCACGCAGGACCCCCGCTCCGTCCAGGGCTCCGGCGACGTCAAGTACCACCTGGGCACCGAAGGCACGTTCACCTCGGACAACGGCAAGGAAACCAAGGTCTACCTCGCCGCCAACCCGTCGCACCTGGAAGCCGTGGACTCCGTCCTTGAGGGCATCGTCCGGGCCAAGCAGGACCGGCTGGACCAGGGCGAATCATTCCCCGTCCTGCCCATCATGGTGCACGGTGACGCAGCCTTCGCCGGTCAGGGTGTTGTGGCCGAAACCCTCAACCTGTCCCAGCTCCGCGGCTACCGCACCGGCGGCACCATCCACATCGTGGTCAACAACCAGGTGGGCTTCACCACCGCCCCGTCGTCCTCGCGTTCGTCCACGTACTCCACGGACGTTGCCAAGATGATCCAGGCACCGGTATTCCACGTGAACGGCGACGACCCCGAGGCCGTTGTCCGCATCGGCCAGCTTGCCTACGAGTTCCGGCAGCGCTTCCACAAGGACGTTGTCATCGACATGGTCTGCTACCGCCGCCGGGGCCACAACGAGGGTGACGACCCCTCGATGACCCAGCCGCTGATGTACAACCTGATCGAAGCCAAGCGCTCCGTCCGCAAGTTGTACACCGAGTCGCTCATTGGCCGCGGGGACATCACCGAGGAAGAAGCCGAGCAGCTGCTCCGCGACTACCAGGAACGGCTGGAGCGGGTCTTCGCCGAGACCCACGCCGCCCAGACCTCACCGATTCCGATCGTCACCGCGGATTCCGCCGCCGTGTCCGACATCGAACGGCCCAAGGCCCAGCAGTCCGATTCCAGCGTCAACGCGCCGGCCTCCACGGCCATCAGCGCCGAGACCCTGGCCCGGATCGGCAAGGCCCACGTCGAGATCCCCGAGGGCTTCACCGTCCACCCCAAGCTGAAGCAGCTGCTCGAAAAGCGCGAGCAGATGTCCCGCCAGGGCGGCATCGACTGGGGCTTCGGCGAGATCGCGGCCTTCGGGTCCCTGATCATGGAAGGCGTCCCCGTGCGCCTGGCCGGCCAGGACTCCCGCCGCGGAACGTTCGTCCAGCGCCATGCCGTCTTCCACGACCGCGCCAACGGCAAGGAATGGCTGCCCCTGGGCAACCTCTCTGATGACCAGGCCAAGCTGTGGATCTACGACTCCCTGCTGTCCGAATATGCGGCCATGGGCTTCGAGTACGGCTACTCCGTGGAGCGTCCGGATGCCCTGGTCCTCTGGGAGGCCCAGTTCGGTGACTTCGTCAACGGTGCACAGACCATCATCGACGAGTTCATCTCCTCCGCAGAGCAGAAGTGGGGACAGCGCTCCTCGCTGGTCCTGATGCTGCCGCACGGCTACGAAGGCCAGGGCCCGGACCACTCCTCGGCAAGGATCGAGCGCTTCCTGCAGCTGTGCGCGGAGGACAACATGATCGTGGCCAACCCAACCACGGCCGCCTCGCACTTCCACCTGCTGCGCCGGCAGGCTTACAGCCGCCCACGGAAGCCCTTGATCATCTTCACGCCGAAGCAGCTGCTGCGCCTGAAGGCCGCCGCCTCGTCGGTGGAGGACTTCACCAACGGCACGTTCCGCCCGGTGATCGGTGAGCATGAGCAGCTGCCGGCCACCGCCGTCGAGCGCGTCCTCCTGGTTTCCGGCCGCCTGTACTACGATCTCCTGTCCACCCGGCAGAAGACCGGCGACCAGACCACTGCCATCGTCCGCGTGGAGCAGCTGTACCCGCTGCCGCACCAGGAGATCGCTGCGGAACTCGCCAAGTACCCCAACGCCGAGGTGGTGTGGGCCCAGGACGAGCCTGCAAACCAGGGACCATGGCCGTTCATCGGCCTGAACCTGCCGGAGATTCTCGACCGCCGCGTCCGCCTGGTGTCCCGGCCGGCCTCTGCCTCCACGGCCGCCGGTTCCATGAAGCGCCACGCTGCGGAACAGGATGCGCTCCTGAAGCAGGCATTTGACAGGAAGTAAGCAGTAAGGCTGCCCGGCCGGACGTCGAAATACCAGACTCCGGCCGGGCAGTTCTGTTTAATGGATGGACAGCGCCGCCTTCAACCTCCGCAGCCGCGGCGGCGACGGCGGCAGATGCCGTCCGAAGTAGACCCGTACCGAAGTAAAGAGGAACGCGTGGAAGACAGGAAGCTGCGGATCGCAGCTGTAGGAGATGAACTGCTGGCCGGACTGGGCGATCCCCGGGCGCTTGGCTGGCTGGGCCGGGTCTTGGCCCGCACTCCCCAGGACGGCATGCTGCTGGAAAGCTACGCGCTCCCCTGCCCCCAGGAAGGCACTGAGGGGCTGGCGGCGCGGTGGCTGGATGAAGCAGGCCGCCGCTTCAGCGCCCAAGCGGAGAATCGGCTCGTCATAGGCCTGTCCGGACGCGATATCGAGTTTGGCCTGTCCACGGCACGGAGCAGGCTGAACCTGGCCAACATCCTGGACTCGGCTTCCCAGAACCGGATCGAGGTTTTCGTGGTGGGACCGCCCCCCACTCTCGATCCGGCCCAGAACCGGCGCCTTGACGAGCTGAACACCGCCTTCGCGGATGTCACGACCCGCCGCAAGCACCTCTACGTCGACACCTTCTCACCCCTCCTGAACCACGAACAGTGGCGCCAGGACCTGGCCGCCAACGGCGGCACACCCGGTCAGGCCGGATATGGCCTCATGGCATGGCTGGTTCTGCACCGCGGCTGGTTCCAGTGGCTGGGCCTGGAAGCACCGCAGTAGGCTTCGAGATATATCTTGACCCGGTCCGCCGGCGGCGATAAGTTGTAGTGGCAACGCGATATATCGTCTTTTGGAGGGACCGTGGCTGAGGAAACCTGGACTGTCGAGAGCCCGCAGACCATCGTCGTAGGAGACGTGGCGTCCCTGAAGCTGGGGATGGTCCGCGGCAGCTTCCGCGTCGTGGCGCATGCCGAACCTGTGGTCCGGATTGAGGTGTCCGAGGTCCACGGCGACCCCGTCGCCGTCTCCCTCCGTGGCGGCAGGCTGGAGGTCCGGCACCAGCTGCACGGCGCGCAGGGGTGGTTCAAGAACCTCATGGAGACGGTCAATCACAACAGCGGGAATTCCGCCGTCATCACCGTTGCCGTTCCTGGCGGCACAGAGGTCGAAGCGGGAACTGTCAGCGGCGACGGCCTGGTCTCCGGCACCTCCGCCCACGTCCGCCTCAACACCGTCTCCGGCACGGTGGCAGCAGAGGGCACGTCCGGCGAACTCCAGGTCAACACCATCAGCGGAAACGTGGCTGTCCGGGACCACCGCGGCGTACTCACCGCCAAAAGCGTCTCCGGTGAGGTTACTGCGTCCGGCCACTTCACCAATGTGCGCACCAACACGGTCAGCGGCCACCTCAGCTTCGACCTGCTCGATTTCACCCGGGATTTCGGCTCCAACTCGGTTTCCGGGGACCTCACCATCCGCCTGCCCCATGACGTAGGCGTGGACATTGTGGCCAAGTCGGCCGGCGGTGCGGTGGTTCTGGACGGACAGCAGTGCCTCCTGGCCAACGGCAAGGTGGAGACCATCGCCGGGCCGGATGGCCAATTGATGCTGGTGCGGACCAACTCGGTGTCGGGCAAGACCTCCATCTTCCACGCTCCGGCATCCGTTGACGGCGGCGAAACGGAACGCTGATGCCGCCCGTCTTCGCACACGGTGCGTTGCGCCTCTACCTCCTGGCCCTGCTCGAGAGCGGGCCCAAACACGGATACCAACTCATCAAGGCGCTCCGGGACCGGTTTGGCGGGACCTATGCACCCAGCGCCGGGACCATCTACCCGAGGCTGGGCAAGCTCGAGGAGGACGGCCTGGTGTCCACTGAGCAGGCCGGGCGCCGCACCAACTACCACATCACCCCCGCGGGCCTCGCAGAGCTGGACCGGCGCCGGGATGACCTGGCGGGCGTGGAGAACGGCATTGCAGCCTCGGTGCAACGGCGTGACGTGGAGTTGATGCTGCAGCATTTCGGTGACGACCTCCGTGCAGAACTGCGCCGGTACGCCCTGCGCGAGCCCATAGGCCCGGTGACCCTGGAAACTGTCCGTACTGTCCTGGAAGACGCCCGGGCAGCCATCCGCAGCACCCTGCGGCATTAGGGCATGACCTGCAGGCACTGCCGCAGGTCATTCGCCGTTTCCCGGTTCGCGGGGCGCCACATCATGTGGGAGACTGGAGGGCAGCTCTTTTGAGTACCAACAGTAAGGAGGCCAGCTATGAGCAAGCGTGCACGCAAGCGTCGTGACCGTAAGCGTGGCGGCGCGAACCACGGGAAGCGCCCCAACACCTAGGCAAATGCCAGGAACACGGTTCAAGCGAAGGACCCCGCAAGCCATTCGGCTTACGGGGTCCTTTGCTGTCTGCGGCCCTGATCCGGAGGCCGGCGCTTTATGCCTATGCCTCCACGGGACGGATCGCGTGGATCCTGTCCAGGATGGCGTTCTTCAGGTTATCCGGAGCGGACTCCTTGCACGAGCGCTTGACCATGTTGCGGATGACGCACTCGAGGTCGTACTGCTGGGTGCACTCAGGGCACTCATCCAGGTGGTTCTTGATCTCGGTCAAGTCCTCGCGGGTCAGCGCCCCGTCAAGGTATTCGTAGATGCGTTGCATCCGGGTGTCGTCGCAGTCGCCCAATCCCTGGCAATCGCTCATTTCCTGTTCTCCTGTGCTTTGCTTCCTGCCGCTTCCGACGTATCCACGGCTGTTTTGAATCCCCGCTCGGCGGCGTATTCCGCGAGCATGTCCCGCAACATTCGCCGGCCGCGGTGGAGCCGGGACATCACGGTGCCGATGGGCGTGTTCATGATGTCTGAGATTTCCTTGTAGGCGAAGCCCTCCACGTCAGCGAAATAGACCGCCAGGCGGAATTCCTCAGGGATATCCTGCAGCGCCCGCTTTACGTCCGAGTCCGGGAGGTGGTCCAATGCCTCGGCCTCGGCGGACCGCAGTCCGCTCGAGGTGTGCGACTCCGCCCGCGCCAGCTGCCAGTCCTCAATGCTGTCCGAGTTGGACTGCAAGGGCTCACGCTGCCGCTTGCGGTACAGGTTGATGTACGTGTTGGTGAGGATCCGGTACAGCCACGCCTTCAGGTTGGTTCCCGGCTTGTACTGGTGGAACGCCGAGAAGGCCTTGGTGTAGGCCTCCTGGACCAGGTCCTCCGCGTCCGACGGGTTCCGTGCCATGCGCATCGCAGCCGAATACAGCTGGTCCACGTACTGCATGGCGTCCCGCTCGAAGCGAAGGCGGCGCTGCTCCATGGTCTCCGCGGAGACATCCAGTTCGGTACTGTCATTTGCGTCGGCGTCGGCGGCCCGGGAACCAGGACCATCCTGACCGGACGGGAGGGGCGCGGCTCCCGCCTTGCCGTTCACTTCGGCGGGGGTGGCCTCATACATGGCCGCGGCGGCCGGATCCAAGGTGCTCATTGCCTTCAAGTCTACTGTCCGGCTTCCCGCCCGGGGCATGCCGTACTCCAGCGGCTCCGCGGCAAGAGTATCCAATGCCACCGGCCCCGCCGGTCTGGTTTCGTCCAACACCTTCCCCAAGGCCCAACTCCGCTCTGTATCGGGTGAATGATCGCCTGGGTCCCTGTCACGGACCCGACATCGATAACCGCCCTCAGCGGGCAAATATTCCCCAAAAGTGCAAGACTAGGACCGACTCCGCCGCTTGCCGCGGCTCGTCCATCCAGGAGGAAATTCATGTCCTTTGTCCGCACGCTCGCCCGGCCCATGCTTGCCTCCAGTTTCGTTCTTGCCGGACTGGATAAGCTCAAGAACTCCGACGACACCGCCCAGCAGCTCTCGCCGCTCCTGCGTAAGGCGGCGGCTTCGCTCCCCTTCCAGGCGAGCGAGAAGACGCTGGCGCGCGTCATCGGCGGAACCCAGGTGGGAGCGGGCGTCCTGTTCGGCCTTGGCAAGTTCTCCAGGCTTTCAGCCGGCCTCCTGACGGTGATTTCGCTGCTTAACACCTTTGTTGAGTGGCGTAGTGCGGATATCAGCAGCAAGGAAGGGCGGGAAAACCGCCGGAACCAGCTGCTCAAGAACCTCTCGCTGAGCGGCGGCGCGCTGCTGGCCTCGGTGGACACAGCGGGCAAGCCGGGCCTGGCCTGGCGTGCCGAACACCTGGCCGCCGATGCCCGCAGGAATGCCTCGCACCTTGCTGCCGACGCGCGCCGGACCACCACCAAGAAGCTGAACAAGGCGGACAAAGCCGTACGCCGCGCCGTACACGCCACGGGAGCATAAGCACGAATGACCGCAACAGCTGCCACCCGGGACGGGTCCGGAACACCTGTCGAGCACTGGGCCGCACCCTTTGCGTCCCGGCCCGTCGATGCCACCGTGACGGTTCCGGGATCAAAGTCCCTGACCAACAGGTACTTGGTCCTGGCCGCCTTGGCGGACGGCCCGTCCCGGCTGCGCGCACCCCTGCACTCCAGGGATTCGGCACTGATGGTCGATGCGCTCCGGCAGCTGGGCGCCACTATCACGGAAGTGCCGGGGGACGGCGACTTTGGCCCTGACCTGGAAGTGGTTCAGCTGCCGGCAGCGGCTGAGGCGTCCCCGACCAGGATCGACTGCGGGCTGGCGGGCACGGTCATGCGGTTCGTTCCACCGCTGGCGGCGCTCCGCAACGGAACCAGCGTCTTCGACGGCGACCCGCACGCCCGGAAGCGCCCCATGGGAACCATCATCGAGGCGCTTAAGGCCCTCGGTGTGGCCGTTGCCTCCGAAGACGGCTCCGCTCCGTCGTCGCTCCCGTTCGTGGTGGAAGGCAAGGGCGCGGTGCGGGGCGGCCATCTGGTGATCGACGCCAGCGCGTCGTCCCAGTTCGTCTCCGCCCTCCTCCTGGTGGGGGCGAGGTTCGACGAGGGCCTGCACCTGGAGCACGTGGGAAAGCCGGTGCCGAGCCTGGACCACATCAACATGACCGTGGCTGTCCTGCGCGGCGCCGGCGTGTCCGTGGACGACTCCGTTCCCAACCACTGGGTGGTGGCACCCGGGCCAATCCGTGCCTTCGACCAGCGGATCGAACAGGACCTTTCCAACGCCGGACCGTTCCTGGCGGCCGCCCTGGCCTCGAAGGGAACAGTTCGGATTCCCAACTGGCCGGCGGATACCCAGCAGGTGGGAGACCTGTGGCGCGAGATTCTCGTGAAAATGGGCGCACACGTCACCCTGTCCGACGGCGTCCTGACTGTCACCGGCGGCCCGGAGATCAAGGGCGGCGACTTCGCGGACACCAGCGAGCTTGCCCCCACCGTCGCAGCCCTGTGCGCGCTGGCCACGGGCCCATCCCGGCTCACCGGGATCGCCCACCTGCGCGGACACGAGACGGACAGGCTCGCTGCATTGGTGGCGGAAATCAACCGGCTCGGCGGGGACGCAGAGGAAACCAGCGACGGCCTGGTGATCCGGCCCGCCGCGCTGCACGCCGGCGTCGTCCGCAGCTACGCGGACCATCGAATGGCCACCGCAGGCGCCATCCTGGGCCTGGCAGTGGAGGGCGTACAGGTGGAGGACATCGCCACCACCGCCAAAACCATGCCCGATTTCCCCCAGCTGTGGACAGGCATGCTGGCCCAGGACGCCGCTGCGGCATCCGGACCGGAGGAGCCCAGCGGTGGCACGGCGCACTGACTCCTGGGACGAGTCCGACGTCCGTATCAGGCCCAACAAGAAGGGCTCCAGGCCCCGCACCAAGGACCGTCCCAGCCACGACGATGCGGTCACCGGACGGATCATCACGGTGGACCGGGGGCGGTACACCGCAGTCGTGGGTGAGGACTCGAACAACGAACGCGTGGTCATTGCGGCACGCGCCCGCGAACTTCGCCGCTCGCCGGTGGTTGCCGGCGACTTCGTCTCGCTCGTGGGGGACGTCTCCGGGGCACCGGACACGCTGGCGCGCCTGGTGAAGATCCAGGACCGCAAAACGCTCCTGCGGCGCAGCGCCGACGACACGGATCCAATCGAACGTGCCGTGGTGGCCAACGCGGACCAGCTGGTGATCGTGGTGGCGGCCGCCAATCCGGAGCCGCGGACCGGATTCATCGACCGTGCCTTGGTGGCTGCGTACGACGCCGGTATCGAGCCGATCCTGCTGGTCACCAAGGCCGACGTCAAGGATCCAGCGGAACTGCTGTCCAACTACACCCACCTGGATTTCCCGGTGATCATCAGCCGAACCGCTGACGCCCAGGCCTCCGGGATCGACGCGCGCTCCGACGACGGCCTCTCGGCCCGGCTGGACAGCACCGCGGTGGCAGCCCTCCGCGCCCACCTGGGCGGCAAGGTCACCGTCATGCTCGGGCACTCAGGCGTGGGCAAGTCCACCATGGTGAACGCGCTTACTGGGGCCGAGCGGGCCACCGGCGGAGTGAACGCCGTGACGGGACGGGGCCGGCACACGTCGTCCTCTGCCCTGGCGCTGCGCCTCGCGGACGCTCCGGCCGGCAGCTGGATCATTGATACTCCGGGCATCCGGTCCTTCGGCCTCGCCCACGTGGACCCCGACCGGATCCTGCGCTCCTTCCCCGACCTCTCCCCCGGCATCGAGAACTGCGAACGGGGCTGCAAGCACACGGCAATTGCAGTGAACTGCGGCCTCGACGACTGGGTGGCGGGCGGACACGCAGGTCCCACCGGTCCCGCCCGGTTGGCGTCGCTGCGGCGGCTGCTCGGCACGGATCCAAGGTTGGAAGCACAGGAAACCAAGGAGCTCGGCAGCGTCAACTGACGCGTTCTCCCCGGCAGAAGCGTGCGCAGACTGTAGTTTGGAACCATGATCCAACCCGCTTCGAGCTACAACGATGACCTGCGCCTGGCACATGTCCTGGCCGACTCCGTGGATGACCAGACCATGAGCCGCTTCAAGGCCCTGGACCTCCACGTCGAGACCAAGCCGGACCTGACGCCGGTCACCGATGCGGACAAGGCCGCCGAAGAAGCCATCCGCGGCCAGCTCTCGCGTTCCCGCCCCCGGGACGCGGTCCTGGGCGAGGAGTTCGGCAGCACGGGACACGGGTCGCGGCGCTGGATCATCGACCCCATTGACGGGACCAAGAACTTCGTCCGCGGCGTTCCGGTCTGGGCTACCCTTATCGCCCTCGTCGACGAGGGCGAGCCGGTGGTGGGCGTGGTCAGCGCCCCGGCCCTGGGCAAGCGCTGGTGGGCGGCGAAGGGTATGGGCGCATACATGGGCAGGTCCCTGGCAGCTGCCACCCGGCTCCGCGTCTCCAACGTCTCGACACTATCGGACGCCTCCCTCTCTTACTCCAGCCTCACGGGCTGGAAGGAACGGGGAAACCTTGACGAGTTCCTGGGCCTCACCGAGGACGTGTGGCGGACCCGTGCCTTTGGCGATTTCTGGTCGTACTGCATGGTGGCGGAGGGCTCCGTGGACATCGCCTGCGAACCGGAACTGAACCTCTACGACATGGCCGCCCTTGTGCCGATCGTCGTGGAGGCCGGCGGCCGTTTCACGTCGCTGGAAGGCGAGGACGGCCCCTTCGGCGGGAACGCGCTGGCCACCAACTCGATCCTGCACTCAGAGGTATTGCACCGCCTGAACCCTTATTTGGACGATTTGCTGTAACGGTTGGCTTTTCCCCGAAAAAACGAATAAAGCAGCGGCGGACACCTCCCGATGGGGGTGTCCGCCGCCGTTTATTCGAATCGCGTAACAAACCGCTTAACAATCGCTGCGGGTTCAGTCCTGTCAGCCGCATGTCCTACGCTTTTATCCAGGTCACGAGTGCCAGCGCTAAACCCCGGTTTGCTGGCCGGCAACCCTCCATTCGCGGTGGGGTGCCCCGGGTGACGACCAGGCCGGTCCGGAGCGGATGCGGCAAGCGCGGATTCCACTATGCCGGAGTCCTGTATTCAAGTGAGGTCTCTGTGACAACTGCCACCGTCTCCCCCCAGCCCGTCAGCACCGAAGCGGCAGTTGCTGAACGGCATGCCGTTGCCGGCCGGCCCCTCGCGGCAGTCACCGGAGCCGAGATCCAGGCGCCGCTGATCACCGGCGGCCACGTGCGGTACGCAAACCTGGATTACGGCGCCTCGGCCCCTGCACTCTCCGTGGTGTCCGCCTACCTGAACGAAATCCTGCCCTACTACGCCAGCGTCCACCGGGGGGCAGGATACGCCTCCCAGATCAGCACCTCTGTCTACGAGAACGCGCGCACCATCGTCCGCGATTTCGTCGGCGGACGCCCGGACGACTCGGTCATTTTCACCCGCAACACCACCGACTCGCTGAACCTCCTGGCAGGTTGCCTCCCGGTCACCCATGGCCGCCCTGACGGCGATGTCCTCTACCTGGACATCGAACACCACGCGAACCTGCTGCCGTGGCAGGGCGTGCCGCACCGCAGCATCGTGGCCGCGGAGACGATCACCGGCACCCTCGACGCCGTCCGCGCGGAGCTGGAGCAGGGCGGGGTCAGCCTGCTGGCCGTCACCGGCGCTTCAAACGTCACCGGCGAGATCCTTCCCATCCGCGCCCTGGCCGCGCTGGCCCACCAGCACGGCGCACGGATCGTGGTGGATGCGGCCCAGCTGGCACCGCACCGCCGGGTGGACATCAGCACGGATGACATCGACTACATCGCGTTTTCCGGCCACAAGCTTTACGCACCGTTCGGCGCCGGCGTCCTGGTGGGACGGCCTGACTGGCTGGACGCGGGCGTCCCGCACCTTGCCGGCGGCGGCGCGGTCAAGGAAGCAAGGCTCGACGGCGTCAGCTGGGCCAGCGGCCCGGCCCGCCATGAGGGGGGCTCGCCGAACGTCCTCGGAGCCGCCACGCTGGCCCGCGCCACCCAGGTCATTGCTGAGCTCGACCAGGACCGGTGGCACGCCCACAAAGCCGCGATCCGCTCCTTCCTGGTGGAGGGCCTGCAGGACATCGACGGCGTTACCGTGCACCAGATCTTCAAGGACAGCAACCCGGAAACGGACACCATCGGCGTGGTTAACTTCTCCGTGGAGGGCTACGACGCGGGGCTGGTGGCCGCCTATCTCGCCGCCGAGCACGGCGTGGGCCTGCGCGATGGACGCTTCTGCGCCCATCCCCTGCTGAAGCGCCTTGGCCTGCCGTCCGGTTCGCTCCGCGCAAGTTTTGGCGTCGGCTCACGGCTGGAGGATGCCGAACGCCTCCTCGCCGGTATCCGTGCGCTGCGCAGCAACGGGCTGGGGTGGGACTACGTGGTGGACGCCGGGCGCTGGGTCCCCGCCAACGACTTCCGCACCTACCCGCACTGGGCGCCCAACACGCCGGGAACGGCCGGCGCGGCCCCCTGCATCGACGACTGAGCAGCTGCAGCAAAGAGGGTGCCCCTTGGGGCACCAGCCGGTGACCGTCCGTGCGGTACATTCGAGAGACGTCCACATCGGCAGCACACGAAGGAGGCCACGCTTGGTTCGGGGTGGCCCCAGGCTCGATCACGGGCGGCGCCGGGAGCTTGGCCAGAGCTTCCAGGACGGCGGCGGGCACTACCACCGCGTCCGCCCCGGATATCCGGAAGACTCGGTCCGCTGGCTGGTGCCCACCAGCGCCCATGAGGCACTGGACGTCGGCGCGGGTACCGGAAAGTTCACCTCCTTGCTGCTGGACCTGGGCCTGGACGTCACCGCCGTCGACCCCTCCGCGGACATGCTCGCCCAGCTGAAGACCCACTGCCCGGGCGCCGCAGCTGTGGTGGGCTCCGCCGAGGTGACCGGCCTTCCCACCGCCAGCTTCGACGTCGTAACCGTTGCCCAGGCGTGGCACTGGTGCGACCCGCTGGCCGCAAGTACCGAACTCGCCCGGGTGCTGCGCCCGCATGGAACCCTGGGCCTGGTATGGAACCAGCTGGACACCTCCGTGCCCTGGGTACACCGCCTTTCCCGGATCATGCACGCAGGTGACGTGTACCGGCCTGGCCACAAACCCGTCGTGGGGCCTGAATTCCAAGGTCTCGAGGGACACGTCAGCCACTGGCAGGACACTGTGACGACCACGGACCTGATGGAGCTCACCAAGTCACGCAGCTACTACCTGCGCGCCAACGAGGCAACGAGGGCCAAGGTCTTGGCCAACCTGGACTGGTACCTGCACGAGCACCTTGCCTACGCCCCGGACCAGCAGATCCACCTTCCCTACCTCACGCTCGCCTGGCGCGCGGTCAAGGCATGACCAGTGCAGCGGACTCTGCCGCCGCGGCCCAACCGGTAGGCTTGAACCTGTGAAGACCAGCGCGCCCTCCTCCTCGATCGAGGACTACGTCAAGGTCATCTATTCGTTCACGGAATGGCAGGACAAGCCCATCACGTCCTCGCAGCTGGCACAGCGGCTGGGCGTGGCCAATTCCTCGGTTTCGGAGATGGTCCGCAAGCTCAAGGACCAGGGCCTGGTGGACCATAAGCCGTACAGCGCCGTCACCCTCACCGAGGCCGGCCTGCGGCTGGCCCTGGCCATGGTCCGCCGCCACCGGCTGATCGAGACCTACCTTGTCCAGCGCCTTGGCTACAGCTGGGACGAGGTCCACGATGAAGCTGAACAGCTGGAGCACGCGGTCTCGGACACGTTCATTGAACGCGTCGCGGCGAAGCTCGGGGACCCTAAGCGGGACCCGCACGGCGACCCCATCCCCACCGCCGACGGCCAGGTACTGATGCCGCGCGCCCACCTGCTCGCCGAACTGGACGAAGGCCACAGCGGCCGGATCACCCGGATCAGCGATGACAACCCAGAGCTGCTGCGGTACCTCGCCGCCCAGGACATTGACCTCGATGCCGAGGTGGAGGTGGTGGGACGGCGCCCGTTTGGCGGCCCCATGGTGGTGCGGATCGGCAGTTCGGGCACGCCCCGGGACTACGACCTGGCCGATGAAATCGCCTCAGCGCTGTGGGTCTCCAGCGACACCCCGCACCCTGGCTGCGTCCTGGGCGGATCCTGACGTGGCGATGCCCAACGGCTCGGCGTGGCTGGCCGTGGCCGCCGGCGGGCTGATCGGCAGCGAACTGCGGTACGGGCTGGGGCTGGCATTCCCGGACGCACCCGGCTCCCTCCCCTGGGCCACGCTGGCCATCAACATCAGCGGCAGTTTCGTCCTGGCGGCCCTGACCACAGTCTGGATGGCCCGCCCGCACACGGCATTCTGGCTGCGGGCAGCGGTGGGACCCGGCCTGCTGGGCTCCTTCACCACCTTCTCGGCAGTCATCTACGCCTCGGACCAGCTGGCGCGCGCCTCCGCCCACCCGGTATGGATCACCTATCTGGGCCTGTCCCTGGTCCTCGGCCTGGCGGCCGCCGGCGCCGGGTGGCGGACCGGCAGGTTCCTATCGTGCAGCCGGGATGGCCGGCCATGATCGCTGCGGCCCTGGTGGGGGTATTTGGCGTGGCCGGCGCCCTCCTGCGGTTCGGGGTGGACAGCTGGTTTGCGCACCACAGCAGCATCCGAAGCGTCCGCGCGGACGGCCGCGGAGCCCTGCACTGGCCCTGGGCCACCCTGCTGGTCAATGTGGTGGGGTGCTTCGTCATCGGGCTCTCCCACGGCCTGACCACCGGACTGGGACTGGGCACCGAATGGCAGCTGGGTCTGGCCACCGGCTTGGCCGGAGGGCTCACCACTTTCAGTTCCTGGACCACGGCCACCATCCGCCTGCTCAGCGAAGCACGGTTCGGCTCGGCGGTGCTGAACGTGGCGGTCAACCTTGCGTTGGGCTTTGCTGCTGCGGCCGCGGGCATCGCCCTGGTCGGCTGAGTTCCGGAGCCCGGCTCCAGCCCGGCCCGGCCCGGCCAGGCCCGGCGAGGCGATTTGGCCGCCTCCCGTATGGTTGAAGGTGATGATCAGCAGACGCGACGCGGCAATAACCCTTGATGTTCCCCTTGAAATGGCACAGCGCCATGGCCTGCCCAAGTGGATGACGGAGGCCGAGCTCCGTGCCATCCTGGACAATCCCCCGCCCTGGCTGGTGCAGTCGCGCGCCAACCGGACGGGAAAGCGGCCCGTCTGGGTGCACTTGGAATGCGCCGTCTGTGGCTATGAGGAAGCGGCGCGGCCCAAGAAGTGGTGGCCCGACTTTACGTACGTGGTGTGCGGACACCACGCCCCAGCGGAGGTTCCGCCTGTCCGCGCCGGCCACGTCCGCAGCGAGTACGACGGCGTGGGGACCCGTTTCGTGGGCATCGCGGACGTGGAAGCGCCCCCGGTTCGTCCGTAGGTCACCGGGCGTTGCCTGCCCAGGGTGCCTGACCGCCGTCGAACCTTAAGCCGTGCCGTTTCCCGTCATTTCCTCCGGAACAGCGGTGATGTGCAGTTCGGCGCCGTCGCGCAGCACTGCCACGTCGAGCGGCTGGCCGATGGCGTCCGCAAACAGGAGCCGCTGCAGGCTCTCGGCGTTGTTCACGGCGCGTCCACCCGCCGTGATGATGATGTCCCCTGCGGACAGGCCCGCCTTGTCCGCGGGCGAACCGGGCAGCACCTCCACGACACGAAGTCCTTCGCGCAGCCCGGTCCGGATCACCGCACTGGGTGTGAGCTGGATGGGAGTGCTGACAAGGCCAAGGTAGGCGCGGCGCACCCGCCCGTCCGCCAGCAGCGCGGAAATGATCCTGCGGGTGGTGGCGTTGATGGGGATGGCCAGTCCCAGGCCGGCGCCCGCCACCGCGGTGTTGATGCCCACGATCCTGGCATGGGTGTCCGCGAGCGCACCGCCGGAGTTTCCGGGGTTCAGGGCCGCGTCCGTCTGGATGACGTCCTCGATGACACGCCGGTTACCGCCTGACCAGACAGGTATGGCACGGCCCAGGCCGCTGACCACCCCTGCGGTCACGGAACCTGCCAGACCCAGGGGGTTCCCCACCGCCACCACAAGCTGCCCCACACGCAGGGTCTCCGCCGCGCCAAACACGGCGGGCCGGACCTTGGGCCGGGAACCGTGGACCACCGCGAGATCGGACAGGGGGTCTGCGCCCACCAGCTCGAGTTCCATCCTGGTGCCGTCGCCAAAGACAGCGTAGCCCTGCCGGGTACCGGCCACGACGTGCGAATTCGTGAGCAGGTAGCCGTCCTCCGTGAAAAGTACGGCCGAGCCCGCTCCCACCCTGACCCGGCCATTACGGCGCTGGGCAGTCATCTCGATCGCCGCCACATGCGGGGTCACCGCAGCCGCTACCCGCATGACGGTCCGGGAATAGGCATCCAGAACGTCGTCGTCCTCCGGTTGCTGGGGTTCCGGCGCCTGCTCCACGGCGCACCTCCTGCCTGCGTTTCCGCCCTGATCCGCCATGTTCCGTTCTATACGCTTGTGGCGGTGGTTTGCCCTGTTGGGGCCTTATAGAAGAAAACGACGGCCGGGGCATCTCCAGTCCCGGCTTCGCTACGCCTTGGGTGAAACCGCCACCCGTGCGCGGCTGCTGTCCAGGCCCTAGGATCGGTACCATGACTGATTCCCCTGCAGGATCTCAAACCGAAATCCTGCCCGCCGATGAGTGCTGGAAGTATCTTCGGTCGTCCTACATCGGCAGGCTGGCGGTCATCAACGGTGACGTTCCGGAGATCTTTCCCGTGAATTTCTCCGTGACTGGGGAAACGCTGGTCTTCCGCACCGCGCCGGGCACGAAGCTCCGCGCGCTGCTCAGCGGTGCAGTTGCCGCCTTCGAGGTGGACGGGCTCAATCCGTATGCCACGGAAGTCTGGAGCGTGGTGGCGAAGGGCAGGCCGGAACCCTTCGACGAAACCCGGATGTCCCTGCCGGACGGTGACGCCGACCGGGAACCGTGGCAGCCCGGTATCAAGGACCACCTGGTGGCCCTCACGCCCACGGACCTCACCGGGCGCACGTTCGCGGTAAGGTCACGGACGCGGTGGTGGCCTCCAGTGGATTTTTCCGCCGACTGGTTGTAGGAACTGGCTTTCGGTACGGCCCGCTTTGGACCGGATTCTCCCGTTTAGCTGGACGCTTCAGGGCTTGAGGACCACTTTGAGCGCTTTGGTTTCGGCAGCGCGGGAGAAGGTGTCGTAGGCATCGAGGAACTGATCGAAGCCAAAATGATGGGTGGCGAACTTTTCCGCACGGATCTTTCCCTGTGATACCAGCTTGAGCAGCATGGGCGTGGTGTTGGTATTCACCAGGCCCATGCTGATGTTGATGTTCTGGATCCAAAGATCTTCGAGGTGCAGTTCCACCGGTTTTCCGTGCACGCCCACGTTGGCCACCGAACCGCCCGGCCGGACAATCTCGGTGCACATAGCGAACGTTGCGGGCACGCCCACCGCTTCGATGGCCACGTCGACGCCGTAGCCGCCTGTGAGGGCAAGGACCTGTTCCTTCCAATCAGCGCTGCCGGAGAGGACCGTGTCCGTCGCCCCGAACTCCTTTGCTTTGTGGAGGCGGTTGGCGTCCAGGTCAATGGCCACCACGGTGGCGGCGCCATACAGTCCTGCCGTGGTGATCGCCGCCAGGCCCACCGGCCCTGCACCCACCACAGCCACGCTGTCCCCGGGCTTGACCCGGCCGTACTGGACACCTATTTCGAATCCGGTGGGAAGGATGTCCGAGAGCATGACTGCTTGTTCGTCGCTGACGCCGGGAGGCAACAGGTGCAGCGAGTTCTCGGCGTAGGGCACGCGGACGTACTCGGCCTGGGTACCGTCGATCAGGTGGCCAAAGATCCATCCGGTGCCTTGCTGGCCTTCTGCTCCCAGGCAGTGCGAGTACAGGCCTGTCCTGCAGTTGATGCAGTGGCCGCAGGACTTGATGCACGAGATGATGACGCGATCGTTGGCTTTCAGGCCCGTCACGGAGGGGCCGGTTTCCACGACGGTCCCCACTCCCTCGTGGCCCAGGATCCGGCCCTTCTGCACGGCGGGTACGTCACCTTTGAGGATGTGCAGGTCGGTACCGCAGATGGTGGTGGTATCGACTCTAACGATGGCATCGCCGGGTTGCTGGATGCGGGGATCCGGGACGTCGGTCCAGGACTTTTCGCCGGGTCCGCCGTAGACGAGGGCTTTCATGGGCTAATTCCTTAATGTGAGGGCCGGCTTTGCGGCCGCCTGCCGGTTTGGGATGGCTGGCCATGCGGTGGCTGCGTTGAGGCGGGTGGCGTTTGTGTGTGTTGGCTTTCGGCGGGATGCGTTTCGCCGGGCTTGCGGCCCGGAAGGCGTTTCCCCGGTGTCCATACGGTCCGGAGTTTGGCCAGGTGCACGGTTGCCAGCACCAGGAACAGCGCCGAGAGTGCAAGCGCCTGCAGGAGTGCGGCCCCGTCCGGTGCTGCCCCGAACAGGGGCTTGACCAGTTCGCCCACCGCCAGGGAGAAGATGAGCGTGAAGCCCAGGACCTGCAGGGCCGGCAGGAGCAGCAACCCTGTCCGGTGGTTCCGGTATGCCAGGAAGGACAGGATCAGGAACCCGGGCATGATGAAGCAAAGGTCCAGGATGAAGATTGAGTAGAGGGAGTCGATTTGATCGCCCGTCGCCATGAGGGGCAGGAGCATCCCGATCCAGAGGGGATAGAAAATCAGGGGCTGAAGAATGGCACCCGAAGCCGACGTAATCCTCACCGCGCGGGGCAGGGATACCGACGGGTTTGCGCGGTCCAGGCTGGCTCCCGCCGTGGCCAGCGCCCAAAAAGACAGTGCGAAGACGGCCATGTACAGCAGGTACAAGCCGTTGTAAGTCCGCTCGATGACGTAGATTCCGTAGGCGTAGAAGAGGTAGCCGAGGAGCCCAAGGGCCACAATTTGGTGCTTGGTCCTTTGCGGCCCGGCTGCATACGCCAGGTACAGCAGACCGAGCCCCGCCCCCAGGGAGAGCAGGTCCTGGGAGTACGCCCCGGGCACAAGCCTTGGGGCGACCACGCCGTCATAGATTTCCATTCGCAATATTCCTGTTGCTGCAGCGCCCAGCGCCAGCAGTCCGGCAACAGCCCACAGCAGGCGGTTGAGGAACAGATGCGTCAGCATGGCCACCTTTCGCAGGAAGAGTCAGGTTCCCGGGGCTCTCCCACAGCGTCGCATTCGCCCTGGCCGGCCTCCAAGGGCCATAGGTCCTTCCTTCCATGCCAGGCCTTTATGCCCTTTCCGCAAGCAGGAGAGTTGCCTACGCTGTGGCCTATGACTGACAACACGAACGTACCGGCGCCGGAAATCCTTGACGCGGCGGAATGCTGGACACTCCTCTCCCAAACCGGGGTGGGGCGGCTCGCCGTCATCGCCGACGGCCACCCCGACGTCTTCCCCGTCAACTACAAGGTGGACGGCCAAACGCTGGTGTTCCGCACCGGCAGCGGCACCAAGCAGCAGGCAATCCAGTCGGATGCCGCGGTTGCACTGGAAGCCGATGCTGTCAGCCCGCAGTTCGGCCTTGCCTGGAGCGTCGTTATCAAGGGCAAGGCACAGGAGACCACGCCCACGGGCCCCGACCTCGACGACATCCGCCGTGCCCTGTTTCCCTGGCAGGGCGTAGGGCAGGAGCACTTCATCCGCATCACGCCGGAGTCCATCACGGGGAGGCGTTTTACAGTAAACGCGCCGCTGCTGTGGCAAACCCCGCTGGACGACGCAACCCGCGCCGGCTTCGAATAGGCGGCCGCCGGGCAGGAGACGCCGGCAGGACAACGGACAGGAGAACGCTGTGCGGGCATGGTGGGTGAACCAGCCGGGGCCCATATCCACCCATCCACTGCTGCTGGGTGAGCGGCCCACCCCCAGACCTGCCGCCGGCGAACTCCTGGTGGAAGTGAGCGTTTGCGGCGTCTGCCGGACAGACCTCCACCTCGCTGAAGGAGACCTGGCGCCGCGGCATCCGCACGTGGTGCCAGGCCACGAAGCAGTCGGCGTCGTCATTGAAACGGGGGCGGATTGCACGCGGTTCACAGTAGGTGACAGGGTTGGCGTGGCGTGGCTCGGCGGGACCTGCGGCCGGTGCCCCTACTGCCGCCGAAGTGAAGAGAACCTTTGCTCGTCACCCGTCTTTACCGGCTGGGACAGGGATGGGGGCTACGCAGAGCACCTGACGGTAGCGGAGGACTTTGCCTACCCTCTGCCTGCCTCATTTACCGACGAACAAGCTGCGCCGTTGCTGTGTTCCGGAATTATCGGGTACCGCGCCCTGAAACGCGCAGCCCTGCCGGTCGGCGGGCGCCTGGGCATCTACGGCTTCGGCAGTTCAGCCCACATCACCGCGCAACTGGCACTCAAACAGGGCGCCTCTGTGTTCGTCATGACCCGGTCCCCGGGCGCACGGTCACTGGCGTTGGACCTGGGAGCGGAGTATGCAGGGGACGCGTACGCCGAACCGCCGGTACCGCTCGATTCCGCCATCCTGTTTGCACCGGCAGGTGACCTCGTTCCCGTCGCCCTGCGTGCCCTCGACCGCGGCGGGACGCTGACAATCGCGGGCATCCACCTGAGCGACATCCCGGCCCTGGATTACGCCAGGGAGCTCTTTTTTGAACGGCAGGTGCGCAGCGTGACAGCCAACACCAGGAGGGACGGGCAGGAGTTCCTGACCCTCGCAGCCCGGCTTTCCCTGGCCCTCACCACCACGGTGTACCCGTTTGCCGCTGCCGATAAGGCCCTGGAAGACCTGGCGGCGGACAGGATAACCGGGTCGGCGGTCCTGCGGGTCCGCCCCGAACAGGCTGTGCAATAGTTTCTGCAGGCCGCCCGATTCCCGTCACTGCGCCACCTCAGCCGAACAGGACGGCGGCCTCCTTGTAGCGCGCCTCGGGCACCACTTTCAGTTGTCCCAGCGCCTCGTCCAGGCCGACATTCACGATGTCCGTGCCACGCAGCGACACCATGGTGCCCCACCGTCCCGCTGCTGCGGATTCGACCGCGGCCAGGCCCAGGCGGGTGGCAAGGACACGGTCGAAGGCCGTTGGCTCGCCGCCGCGCTGAATGTGGCCCAGGACCGTGGCCCGGGTTTCGATGCCGGTCCTCATCTGTAGTTCCCCTTCAAGCAGCAGCCCGATGCCTCCCAGTCGTGGCCTGCCGAAAGTATCCAGGCCGCGGGGGGCGTAAGGCGCAGGGTGCCCCTCGGGTGCGAAGGCTTCGGCCACCACCACAAGGGGAGCCCTGCCGCGGTCGCGGGCGGATACCACCCATGAACAGACCTGGTCCAGGGATACGGGATGCTCCGGTATGAGGATGGCGTGCGCGCCGGAGGCCATCCCGGAATGCAGGGCTATCCACCCTGCGTTGCGGCCCATGACTTCCGCCACCATGCAGCGGTGATGGGATTCGCCTGTGGTCCGCAGGCGGTCCATGGCTTCCGTGGCAGTCTGGACTGCGGTGTCAAAGCCAAAGGTGTAGTCCGTAGCGCCAAGGTCGTTGTCGATGGTCTTGGGCACCCCCACCACGTTGATGTCCTGCGCGCACAGTTCCCGGGCGGCCGCCAGCGTCCCCTCTCCCCCGATGGCGATCAGGCCTTCCAGGCCGTTGCGCCGAAAACAGCTCCGCACGCCATCGATTCCCTTCCCTACCAGCGGGTTGGTTCGCGACGTGCCCAGGATGGTTCCGCCCAGGCGCGAGATCCCACGGACGCTCGTCCGGGGCAAAGGAACGGCGTCCTGTTCAAGGACACCCCGCCATCCGTCCCTGAACCCCAGGAATTCGTATCCGTGCGCCACGTCCCCGCCCAGTACGGCTCCGCGGATGACCGCATTGACCCCCGGGCAGTCACCACCACTGGTGAGGATTCCCAGCCGTTTCACGACGCCGCCAGTCCGGGGGCCCGGGCAGGCAACGGGAAGTGCCGGGTCCGGCCGGGAGGCAGGACAACGTCGGTGCCGTACACATGCACCTTGATGGGGCCGGCGTCGCCAGGGGCGGAGGCGATGCTCATCCGCCCATCCTTGAGATGCACCCGAAGCCGGTGCCCCCGGTACAGGACTTCGAAGGCCACGCCGCGAAGACCCGTGGGCAGGTTGGGGGCGAACACGATGGTCTCCCCGCTGAACCGCAGGCCCGCGAAGCTGCGCTGCACCACGTCGATCGTGCCGCCCATTGCGCCTAAATGGATCCCCGCGCGGGTGGTGCCGTGCTGGGTGTCGTCCAAATCGGCGTCGAGCGCTTCCCGGAAGCTGTCCCAGGCCCTGTCCGCGTCCAGGCCTGCCAGGACGGATGCGTGTGCAACCCTGCTTAGCGTGGAGCCATGGGCCGTCCTGGCGAGGTAGTACTCAATGGTCCGGTTGAGTTGTTCCTGCCCGAACCCGTAATGCAGCCGCTGAAGCATGCTGACCAGTCCTTCGTGGCCCAGCAGGTACGGCAGCATCAGGACATCCGCCTGTTTTGCCAGTTTGTAGCAGTTGGTCGCGTCGTTCTCGGCTTCCAGGATCAGGTCCAGGCGTTCAATGTCACCGTACTCGTCCCGGTAATGCTCCCAATCAAGCTCCTTCAGATCCCCGTAGCCTTCGAACTGGCTGATGACGCCGTCACTGTGAAAGGGGACGTACATCGCGCTTCCCATGTGCGCCCACCCGGCTGTTTCCTCATCGGTGACACCGAGGCGTTCCATGAGCCCGGCACGCTCGCTGCCATGGAGGAAGGACATGATGCCCGCCGCCTGGGCGCAGACCCACGCGGCCATGACGTTGGTGTAGGCATTATCGTCCAGGCCTGGTTTGTCCCGGCCAGGGTACCCCGTGTGGTATTCGTCCGGTCCCACCACGCCGCGCAGGTGGTACCGGCCGCCCTGCTCGTCGTAGCAGGCCAGGGATCGGAAGAACCTGGCAACCTCGATCACCAGCTCGGCCCCCTTTTGGAGGAGCCAAATCTTGTTCCCAGTGGCCTGGAAGTACTGCCAGGCGTTGAAGGCAACGGCCAGCCCCGAGTGGACCTGCAGATGCGAGTGGTCCTTCACCCACCTTCCGGACCTTTCGTTGTACAGCCATTTTGGCGTCTCCTCGGTCCCGTCACTGCCGCTCTGCCATGGGAACTTGGCTCCTTCCAGTCCCGCCATCACTGCAGCATGCCGGGCAGCGGGAAGCCGCCGCCACCGGTAATCGAGCACGGAGCGGGCAATGTCGGGCGTCCTTGAGGTGAGCACCGGCAGGACGAACAGCTCATCCCAAAAGACGTGGCCGCGGTAGCCTTCGCCATGCAGGCCGCGCGCGGTGACGCCGGCGTCGAGTTCGGCCGTGTGGTGGGTCAATGTCTGCAACAAATGGAAGATGTGCAGGTTAAGAACCAGTTTCACCTGGACCGGAGCATCGATGTCCACCAAAAACGGCCGGACTTCGCGCCGCCAGGCATCCTCGTGCGCCGCCAGCAACGCATCATAGTCACCGCCTGCGCGCCCGAGCACGGCCCTGGCCTCAGTCGCCGGGGAGGAGATAGCACGGTCGCGGGACGTCACCACGGCCACTGTCTTGGTGATCCGCGCCGTCGCGCCTGCCTCAAGGGAAAGCAGCAGGGTATGGAAATGGAACGCGCCTTTCCTGCCGCCCTCGCTTCCTTTCGCCGCCTGGGACAGGGATGTCCGATAGGCTGCGGCGATGCGGATCAGGCTTTGCGTGGTTTCCACTTCGACGACGGAGGTTCCGTCGGAAGGCAGCTCCAGGCTGGAGCCACGCGGGGCAGTCATGTCAGCGAGATGGGTGTCGGAGCCCTGGGCGTGTTCAGGCAGGTTGGCGTTGCGCACGGCGGCATTTATGCCGCTGCGGACTTCCAGGTCACCTCTCCAGCCCAGCGCAGTAATCACCGTTTCAAGGACAAGCAGGTGGGGTTCTGCCATGGATGCAAAGCGGGTCTGCACCACTTCCAGGCGCCGGTGGTCTGCGCCCTCCAACAGCAGCCTCCGTTCGAGCAACGCCTTTCTAAGGTCCAGGACACGGCGCTCGCGGATGACGGTCATTCCGCCTTCCGACCACCACGGCTGGCCGGACAGGCGCAAATCAAGCGGCAGGCAATCGGGTGCGTTAACCATGTGTTCTTCCAGCAGCGTCTCGCCGGCGGCCTTGGCGAGGACCCGGTTGTAAACGCCCGCAAGATACATCCCCGCGTAGCTGAAGGGTCCGCCCTCGGGTGCCGCTCCCCGCACGCCCATGTAACCGTTGCCCATCGTGGTCAGCGCTTCCCGGTGCCCCTCGTGCGCGGCGTCGAAACCTTCGTAGACGAGGTGCCATGCGTTGCCGATGACTTGTCCCAGGTCCAGCTCTCCCACGTCGTTGAGGACGATTCCGGCACCGGCCGCTTCGAGCTGGCGGCGGTTCCCGGTGCGGTCGATTCCCACCACGAGGCCGAAGCCGCCGCGCCGGCCGGCCTCGACCCCCGCCGCCGAATCCTCCACCACCACGGCGTGTGCCGGAGCCACCCCCAGCCGTGATGCGGCCTCAAGAAAAACGTCCGGTGCCGGCTTTCCGCGCAGACCCAGCCCGGCCGCCGTCGTTCCGTCCATCACTGCCTGGAACAAATCATGGATGCCTGCCGCTTGCAGGACCAGCGAGGCGTTCCGGCTTGAGGTGACCACGGCGGTTGGCACCGCCGCGCCCGCAAGCCGTTGCAGCAGTTCCAGTGTTCCGGGGTAGCTCTGGACGCCGTCATCGCGGAGGTGCTGCAGGAAGTATTCGTTCTTCCAGGCCCCCAGGCCGAATCCGGTCCAGGCTCCGGCCTCGTCGGTCTCTTTCCCCTTTTCAACCTTGACTCCGCGGGCGGCGAGGAACCGCACCACCCCTTCCTCACGCGGCATCCCGTCAATGAAGGTGAGGTAGTCAGCCCTGCTGAGGGGGGCACGGTTGGCGTCCGCCGGAACCCTGGGGTCATGCAGGATCCGCTCAAACGCGTCTTTCCATGCTGCCTGGTGGACCAGCGCCGTGTTGGTGACCACCCCGTCGAGGTCGAAAATGACGGCGTCGAATGGTGGTTTGGCGGCAGCGGCGGTGGGCGACCCGATCATAGGTAAGTGGTACCAGCAAGCCCGGGTTCCGGAAAGGGCCGATGGGCCCGGCGCCGACTAAGCAGTGTCCCTGCGTGCCGCGTGTCCCACATGGTTCCACCACGTAAGCGGGGATGTGATGGTGAAGCGCCGTCCGCTGACGGAGGTGGGGACGATTCGGACGAAGTGATCCTTTTCGCCAGCCTGCCAAGGGAAAAGTGTCAGCCCGGCCCCCGCCAGGAGTTCCTCTGAGGGCTCCAGGGTGACCGCTCTGCCCTTGACCAGCACGCTCCATGCCTTGGATGCGTCATGGCCGTCGGCTTCAAGCGCGACGGCTAGCGGTCCCCCGGCTGCGCGCAGTTTGGTACCTTCCCCGGTGCGGAAAACAACTGACTGTTGATCCACCTTGTAATTGACCGGGAAGACTTCCGGATACCCGTCCACCAGTACGGCCAGGTGTCCGACGGACACGCCCCGGAGGAGGTCCCAGCACGTTCCTGCATCCAGGACTTCGGTAGGCGTTTGCAGCGCGTCGTTGTGCATGCTCCGAAGATAGCGGGGCGGCGGCCCGGAGTACTAGAGCATTTCGGCCCGGCCCGGGTGCAGGCCACATTTCGGCGCGGACTCCCGGTGCATATAGCCAGCAGCAATTCGCGCCATGCCCGGTGCTAAAGTACAACCGGGTAATTCTCTTCCCTTACCTGGTCAAAATCGGGCCCTTTTCTTGGCTTTATCGACTGCACGTCGCGCGTGAAACGAGCACCGGTCGTAAACAGGTGTCGGCGTCGAGGGGGCAGGGCTTGCATTCACTTGACAGAAAAATTGAGGAGTACGTGTGACCGGACAGGTCTTGCTATCCAGGGCTGACGTGCGGCGGACAGAAGCGGCCAGCGCTACCCGCAAGGACATTCAGGCCCTTCGCGCCTTGGCCGTCGGACTCGTGGTGCTCAATCACCTGTGGCCACTAAGACTTCCAGGTGGTTATGTCGGCGTCGACGTCTTCTTCGTGATTTCGGGATACCTGATTACCAAGCACTTGCTTGGGGAACTGGAGCGCTCGAACCGGATCGACCTCGGGAAGTTCTATTCACGGCGGATCAGGAGATTGCTTCCGGCCGCAACCCTTGTCGCCGTAATTTCGCTATTGGCCGCGTGGGCCCTGCTGCCTTTCTCTCGCTGGGTCTCAATCGCACAGGAAACAATGGCGTCCGTTCTCTACGTTGAAAACTGGGTCCTGGCGGCCAAGTCCGTGGATTACTCTGCGCATAACGAAGTCGCGTCGACCGTGCAGCACTTTTGGTCCTTGTCAGTGGAGGAGCAGTTCTATCTGCTCTGGCCGCTGCTCCTTCTTGGGCTGTTCTTCGCTGCGGCCCGGCTCCGTGTCCGCCGGCGGGTGTTTCTCGCGCTGGGTGTTACTGTCGTCAGCGCCCTGGCCTGGGCTTTTTGTATCTGGTTCACATACACAAACAAGAGCCCGGCCTACTTTGTCACGCCTGCCCGTGTATGGGAGTTCGGCGCGGGAGCCCTGATTGCGATCGGTGGCCCCCAAGCATTGGCGGCTTTACGTCTGCGGCTGCCGAGTTATCATCTGTCTGTGTCCGGCGCGGCACAATGGCTCGGATACTGTTTGATAGCGTATTCCGCGTTTTCCTACAACGAGCAGACGTATTTCCCTGGTATCGCTGCGGCAGTCCCCGTCGTCGGCACTGCGCTCGTGATCGCCTCCGGACCCAACAGCCCGTTCTGGTCCCCTAACCGGATTTTCGCCGTCAAGCCCATCCAGCTGGTGGGTGACGTGTCCTATTCCCTTTATCTGTGGCACTGGCCACTGATCGTTTTGGCCCCGGCACTTTTGGGCCACTCCCTGTGGACCAAGGACAAAATACTTGTACTGGTCCTCGCCATTGCGCTGGCCTATGTTTCCAAGAAACTTGTTGAAGACCCGGGCCGCACTAAACTCCTGCGCGCGGCCAAACCAGTTCACGTCGTCCGATATATGGCAGCGACTATGGCATTTGTCTGCGCCCTTGGCGGCGGTCTCCTGCTGAGCTTTGGCAAGGCCCAGGAAGCCGAAACTGCGAAGCTTCAGTCACTCTCCGGAGGGCCCTGTTACGGGGCGCGCAGCCTGGACCCGAAAAACAATTGCAGCGATCCGTTCGGGGCTGCCCAAGTCGCAAATGTGGGTCCGAATGAAGCACCACGTTTTGACGCTCCCGAATGTCACCCTGCAGCTGACCCCATAGTCTTCGAAGACCAGAAGATCCTGACGGACTGCGATTTCACCGGGGGCGCGCAATCCGCAGCAACCGTATGGCTGATCGGTGACTCGCACGCGGAGCAATGGAAAGGCGCGTTATACGAGCTTGCAAAGCTTCACACGTGGAAGCTAAAGGAGTCCATGGTCGGCGGCTGTCCATTTGTGGATGTAAAGCGAGTCGCCTTCATGGGAGACCCAGCCACCGATCCTCACTCGCAACTGCGATGCTTGTCGTGGAGTCAGCAGGTTACGGACCGAATTGTCCGGGAAAAGCCCGACATGGTTTTCGTTTCATCATTTGGAGCCGGCGAAAGCATAGATGACGGCACCGGCCGCTCCCAGCTTGACCAGTACAACGATGCGGTAACCAAGCGATTCAGAGAATGGACTGACGCCGGTTCACGGGTCTTCGTCTTCCGGGATCCCCCGCTGACCCTGCGGCACAGCAGCCCGGACTGCGTCGCGCTCAACCAGCAACACCCGATTAGCTGTGCAAACGCGCGGGCCGAGGCTTTGCTGCCGGACCCTGTCGCTGATGCCGCCCACCGCATCGGCAAACCTAATGTGAAAGTCCTCGACCTGTCCGATCAGTTCTGTGACGACCGCAGCTGCTATGCAGTGATAGGTGGCCTCCAGGTTTACGCCGATTATGACCATGCGGCACGCAGCTACATCCGCTCCCTCGTGCCCGTGCTGGCTCAGAGGTTTAACGAGGCCCAGCAATAAGTCCTCCTACGGCACCCCGGCCAGTTGACCGGGGTGCTCGCCACATCGGCATCGGTTGCGCCGACGCCCGCAAACATGTGCGGATGCTCGTCCACAACGACGTCACCATCAGCGACGCCACCACCGGCGGGATCATCCGCGAACTCACCATCGACCGCGCCAAGGAACCGCCAGCCCAGAAAAACAGGGCAAAGAAAAACACCCCGGTCCGAAGACCGGGGTGCTACAGATGACTCGACTCATCCGTGAAGGATGGCTCGAGTCACCATTGGGTGGAGATGGGGGGAATTGAACCCCCGTCCGATGTCGTGTTGTCAGGGCTTCTCCGGGCGCAGTTTGCGTCGGATTTTCTCGGCCCCAGCCATGCTGCAAACAGCTGGCTGATCCGGGCCCAGTCATCTAAAAGTCCCGTTTACTCCGATGACGGGAGCAAACAGCAGTGGCTATCTAAATGACGCCAGGATCCGGGGCGATAGCAACCCCGGGCTGACGGACTGTCTTACTGCTTAGGCAGCGAGAGCGAAGTCAGTGCGCTTAGATTCGGCACTTATTGGTTTGCAGAAAGCGTTTACGAGATAATTCTGCATCCTCGGCCCGCTTCACCTGTCGCGACTAACACCGTCGAAACCGATCATCCCCGTATTTTGTTACCAAACCGGCTGGCAAGCCTGCCGGACTATTCATACTAACGCATACCCCGGCGAAATAATTCCTACCGGCGACGGTTGCGTTCGCGCATCTCACGCTGCGCCTCGCGGTTGTCCTGCTGCTCCCGCAGCGTCTGCCGCTTGTCGTACTCGCGTTTACCGCGGGCCACGGCGATTTCCACCTTGGCGCGGCCGTCCACAAAGTAGAGCTGCAGCGGAACGATGGTGTAGCCGGCTTCCTGGACCTTGCGGGAGATCTTGATGAGCTCCTCGCGGTGCAGCAGCAGCTTACGGCGGCGGCGTGCAGCGTGATTGGTCCAGCTGCCCTGGTTGTACTCCGGAATGTGGATGGCTTCCATCCACAGCTCGTCGTTATAGAACGTGCAGAATCCGTCCACCATGGAGGCATGGCCCTCGCGCAGGGACTTCACTTCGGTGCCCATCAACGCGATGCCGGCCTCGTAGGTGTCCAGCACATGGTAATCGTGCCGGGCCTTGCGGTTGGTGGCCACCACCTTACGGCCACTTTCTTTAGGCACGGGAAAACTCCTCAAGTTCAAGTTGGCAGCTCCCCGCCTGGCGGCGCAGAGCTATCCCAGTCTACGGCAGGGGTGTTCTCCCCTACAGCAGCCCCATGGGATCTACAGCCTTGCCGTTGAGCCATGTTTCGAAGTGGGCGTGGCAGCCGGTGGAGTTACCGGTGCTGCCGGAGTAGGCAATGAGCTGGCCTTGGGAGACGCGCTGCCCATTCGAGACGACGATGCTGGAGTTGTGGTAATAGATGGTGGTCAGGGTGTTCCCCTGCACCAGGCCATGATCAATCTTGACGCGCCACCCGCCACCGTCGGCGGAGTTCCAGCCGGAGCTAAAGACTTCCCCGGCCGCCGCCGCGTACACAGGGGTGCCACAGGCGGCACCGAAGTCGATTCCCGTGTGCATATAGCCGCCGGTGCCGTAGAAGTCGATCGTTCCCGGCGGAGTTGTGCGGTAGCCAAAGCCTGAGGTGATGGGGATGCTGCCGTCGAACGGGTGGCGGAGGCCAAAGGCCGACGGCGACCCTACCGCGGGCGGTACATACGGCTGAACGGGCGGCGCCGGGCGGTTCGCTGCCGCGGCTGCGGCTGCTGCAGCGGCGGCAGCTGCAGCAGCAGCCTCTGCCTGCCGGCGCTGCTCCGCTTCCCACGCCTCCCGGGCTTTTCGGTCACGTTCTGCGATTTCGTTGGCAACTTGGTTCTGGTTGGCTTGGACACCGGCAAGTTTGGCCTGAATTCCGGGCTTGGCGGCCTGGAGCTCAGCGTCAAGGCGCGTGGTATCCGCAATCAGTTGGTCTACCTGCGCCTTCTTCGCCGCAGCTTCGTCACGCGCCGCCTTTTCCCGTTCCAGAGCGGCGTCGGCTTTCGCCTTGAGGTCCTTGATTTCCACTTCCACGGCCTGAAGGCGGGCTTCAGAGTTTACGTTGGTGGCGTTCTGCTGGTTGAGCTTGTCCATGGCCGCGTTCTGGCTGCGCATGGCCTGGTCAGCCAGGTCCATGGTTTCAGTCAGGCTGCTGCCGCTGTTGGAGCCGAAGAACAGCGACAGGTTGGAGGGAACGCCGCCGGATTTGTAGGCTTGCGTGGCAATCTGGCCGATCAGTTTCTTGGTATCGGCGATCTTCTGCTTGTCCGTTTCAAGCTGCTGGGTGATCTTCGCCTTGTTCTGCTGGGCCATGTCCACACGCGCGGCCAGTGCCTCCGATTCCTTCACCGCGCTGGCCACGCGACCCTGCGCGTCGAGCAGCGCCTGCTGGGCACCCGGAAGCTGGCCCTGGTAAATCACCAGGTCCCCGGCGGCCTTTGCAATCCGGGAATCGACAAATTCGAGGGAAGCCTGCACGCGTGCGGCTTCTGCTTCGAGCGCAGCTTTGCGGTCCTCGAGGTCGTCGGCGAAGGCGACGGGCGTCGCAACGGCCATCCCCGCGGACAGCAGAATGGTGAGCACACCGCTGATGACCCCCAAACGGCGTCCGGCGGTCCGCCCTCGGCTGTGCCGAGGACGGGGCAAGGGTTGATCAATCAGGTTCATGGGCATTCCTTGGTCGGTGTGCACAGCCTAAACGCGCAAATATCTACGTAAGGTCAAGAGAGACGAAATTCCTGCCAAGGATCCGCCAAGGACCAGCAGCGCCGGAGCGAGGATCAGGGTCTGGCCGGATGAGATGAAGGCCGTATCGGGGTATTGCCGCGACATGTAGTCGCCGAGGAAGAACTGCGCCACCGCCCACAGGGTGCCCGAGGCCAGGGCAGCACCGATCACTGCTGCGATGACGCCTTCCAGGATGAACGGCAGCTGGATCACCGTTTTTGAGGCTCCCACGAGCCGCATGATTCCGGTTTCCCGGCGTCGGCTGAAGGCGGAGAGCCTGATGGTGGTGGCGATCAGCAGGATGGCGCAGACGATCATGACACCTGCGATGCCCACTGCCACCAAGGAGGCGCCGTTCATCACCGAGAACAGGCGTTCGAGCAACTGGCGCTGGTCAATGACCGTTTCCACGCCCGGCTGGGACGAGAACGTCTCGCTGATGATCTGGTACTTCTGTGGATCCTTCATGTTGATCCGGAACGATGCCGGCAGCTGGTCCGGCGTCACGGAATCGACGATGGGCGAATTGGAGAACTGGTCCTTGAAGTGCTTGTAGGCCTCATCCTTGGACTCAAACTGGAAGTCGTTGATGTACTGGGCCACAGCCGGGGACTCCAGGAGAGCGTTGAGGCCCTGTTGCTGCTCAGGGGTGACGGGCCCGGACGCGCAGCCCGGCGCCGTCGAACCTTCACTGCACAGGAAGATGGCCACCTGGACTTTGTCGTACCAGTAGCCTTTCATCTGGTTGATCTGCATCTGCAGCATGCCGGCGGCGCCCACGAAGGTAAGGGACACGAACGTCACCAGGATCACCGAGACCACCATGGAAAGGTTGCGGCGCAGGCCGCTGCCGATCTCGGACAGGATGAACGCGAGTCTCATCGCTGGGCCTCGCCTTCGGCACCGTTGCCCGGCAGGCCGCCGTCGGGCGTTTCCCTGCCGCTGGCGTCCTTCAGGCGGCGGGACTGGCCGACGACCGGAATCATCGATGTGTACAGGGCCTTGGCTTCGTCGCGGATCACAACGCCGTTCTTGAGCTCGACCACCCGCTTGCGCATCTCGTTGACGATGTCGTCATCGTGCGTGGCCATCACCACGGTGGTTCCGTTCTGGTTGATCTTGTCCAGCACGCCCATAATGCCCATGGAGGTGGTGGGGTCCAAGTTTCCGGTGGGTTCGTCAGCGAGGAGGATCCCGGGCCGGTTGACCACGGCTCGGGCGATGGCGACGCGCTGCTGCTCGCCGCCAGAAAGCTCGTGCGGCATGCGGTGTTCCTTGCCCTCAAGCCCTACCGTTTTGAGGACCTCGGGGACGGTGTCGCGGATAACGCTGCGGCTCTTGCCGATGACCTGCATGGCGAACGCTACGTTGGCGAACACATTCTTCTGCGGCAGGAGGCGGAAGTCCTGGAAGACGACGCCGATGCCCCGGCGGAGGCGCGGAACGCGCCAGCTGGAAATCTTGGCCACGTTCTGGCCGGCGACATAGACGGCACCGGAGGTGGCGCGGTCTTCCTTCAGAACGAGCCGGAGGAACGTCGACTTTCCGGAGCCGGAGGCGCCGACAAGGAAGGCGAATTCGCCGCGGTCAATCTCAAGGGTGACCGAATCCAGCGCCGGACGGGCTTTCTGGTCGTAAACCTTGGTGACATTTTCGAATCGGATCATGGCCCTAAGTACCCTGCAGGGCACGGCTGATTCTTCAGATGCAGCCCAGTTCTGCAGCCGGTGCACGGGTTTTCGTTTGGGGAAAGTAGGGCCCCGGCCCCTTGACTATACGCAAAACGTTCGGCGGTTGGCCGGGCTTCCAGGGGCGTGTCGCCGGATCAGCGGTCCCCGGGCCTTGGAGTGACGGCTACTTTTCGGCGTTCCGGTTGTCTGTTCGCCAGCGGATGCCGGCGTCGATGAAGTCATCAATTTCACCGTCGAACACTGCCGCGGTATTGCCCACCTCGTGCTCGGTCCGCAGGTCCTTAACCATTTGGTACGGGTTCAGGACGTAGGAGCGCATCTGGTCACCCCAGGATGCCTTGACGTCCCCGGCCAGCGCCTTCTTTTCCGCATCCTCCTGCTCCTTCTTCAAAAGCAGGAGGCGGGACTGCAGCACGCGCATGGCAGCTGCACGGTTCTGCAGCTGGGACTTTTCATTCTGCATGGACACCACGGTGCCCGTCGGGATATGGGTAAGGCGGACAGCGGAGTCGGTCGTGTTCACCGACTGGCCGCCAGGGCCGGATGAACGGAAGACGTCCACCCTGATTTCGTTGTCGGGGATGTCGATCGAGTCGGTCTGTTCGATCAGCGGAATGACTTCAACAGCAGCGAAGGAGGTCTGCCGGCGGCCCTGGTTATCAAAGGGGCTGATCCTGACGAGGCGGTGGGTCCCGGCTTCCACGCTCAGGGTCCCGTACGCGTAGGGCGCCTTCACCTCGAAAGTGGCGGACTTGAGTCCAGCCTCTTCCGCGTAGGAAGTATCCATGACGGTTGTAGGGTAGCCGTGCCGTTCCGCCCAGCGGAGGTACATGCGCATGAGCATCTCGGCAAAGTCTGCGGCATCAACGCCTCCTGCGCCCGCGCGAATGGAAACCACGGCTTCGCGCTCGTCGTACTCACCCGAAAGCAGTGTCACGACTTCCAGGTCCTTGAGGGCCTTCTTAATGGACTCAAGTTCGGCCGCGGCCTCCCCCATCGAGTCGGCGTCGTCCTCGTCCTGCCCGAGCTCAACCAGTACTTCCAGATCGTCGATCCGGGCCGCAAGATTGGTGAGGCGTTCCAGTTCCGACTGTCGGTGGGAGAGCCGCGAGGTGATTTTCTGTGCGGCCGCGGGATCGTCCCAAAGGTCGGGCTCCCCTGCCCGCTCGCTGAGTTCTGCGATGTCCTCCTTGAGTGCCTCCACGTCGGAAACGCGTTCAATGGACTCGTAGGTGGCGCGGAGCGCGCGGATTTCAGCGGAAAAATCAATATTGGCCATGGTGGTTTAAGCCTACGCTATCGGGGCATACCGCCCGGCCCGGCCCGTGAGCCGGTTCAGTGGCCCGTCGTCGCGACGGCCAGCCGGCCAACGCGTCAGCGGGTCAGCCGCGAACGCGCGGTTGATGTCGCCTCGATGCGGATGCCGTCAGGAACCAGGAAGTTCACTACGGGCGGGTGGACGGAGGCAGTGAGGACCACGACGGCAGTGGAACCGTCCGGCGTGCCCGTTGCCCCGGTGACAGCAAGGCTGGAAAACCGCTGCGAGGCGGGGCTCCTGGCGACGAAATCGGCGGCCACATTTCGGACCCGGGCGGGGTTGAGGACAGCGGATGGGCTTCCCCCCTCTGCTGAGACTTCCCCCAGTGTGTAGCTGTCGGCCGCAGCCAGGGACGCCGCATCCGCCAAGGACAGGAGACGCTTGTGCTCCAGGTACACCGCGGTTATGCCGATGACCACGGTCGCCACTAAAAGCGCCAGGAGCACGTAGCCGAGGATCATCACCATCAGCTGTCCGCTTTCATCCGGTTCCCTGCGTTTCACCGGTACCGACCGACGAGCTGGGTAGAAGATGCTTCTACCTCCGTTGCGGACAACCCTTCGGCAAACGGCACGAACGGCAGGGGCACGCCCAGCCTGACGGTCACGGTTACCGCAGTGCCCGCCGCCTGGCAGTCGGCGGGATTGCAGGTGGTGGTCATGGTGGCGCGGTCCGGCTGGTGCCCGAAGTCGGAAAGGGCAAGAGCCACCGCCCGCTCCGCTGTTGCCTGGGCCGTGGAGGAATCGGGCTGGGCGACAAACACCTTCGCTGCCTGGTCTGCGGCGCCCACCACCGCAAACGATCCTCCCTGGATTTGGCCAACCGTGATTACGAAGTACACGAGCGGGACCATCAGCAGGAGTGCAAGGAAGGTGAACTCGACTACCGCGCTTCCCTGTTCACTGGAACGCCGCTGCCGGTACACAGGCCCTTTGGATGTTTGATCCGACTCACAGTCCCGGTCGCTTTTGAAGCAGAGTGTCTCAGCCAGGCGCGCCTGGAGGCGCAGGCGGAGACTGGAACCAAACTGTACGTTGGCCCCGTCCAGTGACGTAGAGCGGGACCGATCAGGGCTGGATGGCGGCATGACCTTTCACCTCCAGCATGTCCCGCGGTCCTATCAGGCCGATGACGGGCATTGGAGACCTGACCGTCACCTCCAGTGTCCGCATACCTTGCACGCTTACTTCCTCGCTACTGACCTGCTCTGCAAAACCTTTGTTCAAGGCCATGCTTATGAGGCTGCGGGTTCGTTCCTCGGCGTCCGAGGCGGTGCGGTCAGCAAGGGTTCCATACCGTGCCCCTGATGCAGCCGCATCTATGAGCGTATTCCGGACATGCAGTACCAGGGTCAACTGGACGATCGCCAGAAAGAACATTGTCAGCAGCCCGCCTACCAGGACAAAGTCCACCACGGCCGAACCCCGCTCCCCGGGGCGGGACAAGTCCGGCTGCACCGCCGGACCGGGAGCGGACACCTCCATGGTTCAGTTTCCCACCTTGTCCATTGCCTGGTTGAACATCGCCTCCAGTGCTGGGCCTGCAAGCGCCAGCAGGGCGGCAACCAGGACAGCGGACATCAGGGTTATCATCACCCAGCCCGGAACGTCGCCGCGTTCAGGATCATCGCTGGGGTTCGCTACGGACAATTCGTCGTTATCCTGTCCGTGGCGGCCCTGCGCGGCGCGAAGCGGCTGCGGGCGGCCCCTCCGGGTCACCTGCAACTGGAGCAAAGCCGCAAGGCCAAGAAGCAGCATCACGAAGCGGGTTTCCATGGTTTTCATCTTGGTCCTATTCCTGTTTCCTTGACGGGGCATGCAGTTGTTGCTGAAGTGCGGGCCTTTGGTTTTGGCAGCCATCAGAAGCCCAGGTTGATGGCGGCGAGGCCGGGAAATACCGCGAATACGACGGTTAGGGGAAGCACCCCGAAAACCAAGGGCACCATCATTGCGATCTCCTTTTTCCCGGCAGCTTCCATCAGATCGCGCTTGGCTGAGTCGCGTACGTCCTGCGCCTGTGCGCGAAGCACGTCGGCCAAAGGTGTTCCTCTTTCCACCGCCACGATGATCCCGTCGACGAACCTGACCAGCGGTGCAAGGTCGGTGCGTGCAGAAAACTCCTGCAGGGCCACAACCAAGGGCTTGCCGGCTCTTGTCTCTGCGAGGATTTTCGAGAACTCTTTGGACAGCTCACCGTTGGCACTCCTGCACACACGATCCAAAGCGCCTGTTGCGCTCTCCCCCGCGCCAACAGCAAGGGCCATCAATTCGGCCAGGCTGGGAAACTCTGCCATCATCCGTGTTTCCCGCCGGCGGACTTGGGCGCCCAGCCAGTAGTCCCGCAGTACGAAACCTGCTGCGGCACTGCCGATAACCACTGCGGCCGCAAAGACCGGGCTGAACCTACCGGCGGCTGCTCCGACCAGGACGACGATCAGAGAGACGCCAAACCCGGCCGCCGCCCACAGCAATTGTTCTGCACGGAAATCAAGCGGCGATTTGTCCAATCCCGCCTGCGCGAGCCGACGTCCCGTGGCCCCGGGTGCGGGATTGAGCTTCCCCAAGGTGGTGAGCCAGTCCCGGAAAACCGGCCGGAGAATCCGTTCAAGCGGTCCGAACGGCGTTAGATTCTGCTCCCCACTGCGCAGAAGCCGCGATTCCAGGTTCTGGGACTTCAGCTGGGGCTCAATCCGCTCAGACAACGTTATGGGGCGCATGGGAGGAGACCGGAAGATAACGAGCCACAAGCCGAAGCCCAGGGCAATTCCGCAGATTACGGCGGCGGGGGAAAGACTCGTCAACGCAGCACCCTTTCGTCCTGCGGCAGGGCCCCGATCTTCAACATCACGGTGTAGCAAACCAGCGAGACCACCAGCCCACCAAGCAGCACGGCGGCGCCCAGGGGCGTGTTGTAGGCCTGTATCGCTTCCGGTCTGGTCGCCAGCAGAATCATGACGATCCAGGGCGCAGCAACTGCGAGGCGGGCGGCATTTATGGTCCACGACTGGCGTGCCTCAAGTTCACTGCGGGTCCGGGCATTTTCCCTCAGGAACTCTGCCAGGGTCCCCAGGAGTTTTCCCAGGTCTGAGCCGCCCACTTCCCGCGTCAGCCGGAGTGCTTCGATAATCCGGTCAGCCACGGGGTCGGCGAGCCGCTGTTTCAGCTTGTTCAGCGAACCATCGAATTGGCCACCGGCCCGGTAGTCAGCCCCAAACTCCCGGAAGAGCGGCCGCAGTTCCTCGGGCCCTTTGTCTCCAAGCTGGATAAGCGCCTCAGGCAGCGGCAGGCCTGCACGGATTGCGGATCGGAGGTGGTCAACAACGTCAGGCCACAGTTGACGCAGCATGGCCGTCCTCTTTTTAGCGCGCCACCGCAGAAGGGTGATTGGCAGCCACCCGCCGAAAAGGCCGAAGCAGCAGGCGATGGGCCAGGAACGGCTGAGACCATAGAAGACCAGGGCCACAAATGCCCCGAGCCCAAGGCAAGTCCCAACCAAACCGCGGGGTGAGACTTTATCCACTCCGGCGCCGACGAGCAGGTCTGCCAGCCGGCCCGGCTTGCGCTCCCGCTTTGCAGAGTCAGGCGTTTGCCAACAGGACCACCAAATGAGGAAGAAGCCAACCCCCGCCGTAGTTCCCACCAGGGCCGCGATCATCGCGGATCCAGCAGCGCGGCGACGTCGTACCCTGCCTTCGAAAGCTTCTCCGCTGCAGGCATAGCGTTTGCCCGGGGCTGCAGGACCCCGTTTTCCATGGCGAAGACCAATGAGGATTCGATAATGCCGTTTTCCACGCGGCGTCCCAATGACAGGACTTGGGTTACTTGCCGCCGCCCATCGGCGTGCCGGCTGCAGTGCACCACTAGGTCTATGCACGATGCAACGGTGGGGACCACGAACGCACTGGATATGTTCTCCCCCGCGAGCAAAGGAAGGGTGCAGATTTTGGTTACTGCATCGTGTGCCGAGTTGGCGTGGACAGTACACATACCGGGAAGTCCGCTATTGAGTGCGATCAGCATGTCCAGGCTCTCAGCTTCCCGCACCTCCCCCACCACCAAACGGTCCGGGCGCATGCGCAGAGCCTCCTTCACTAGTCGGCGAAGTGGAATTTCGCCCTCACCTTCGAGGTTCGGCTGCCTGCACTGCAGGCCTACGACGTCCCTGAGGGGGAACTGAAGCTCGAAGATTTCCTCGACGGTGATGACGCGCTCCCGACTTCCGATGCTGGCCGCCAAGCAGTTCAGCATGGTTGTCTTGCCTGCCTGCGTTGCCCCGGAAACGAGGATGTTGAGGCCGCTGGAAACTGCCGCGCCAAGAAAGCGCGCAGCTTGTGGGGTCAGGGTTCCCAACTCCACAAGATGTTCAAGACGGCTGGCTTTTACGACAAATTTACGAATGTTCACGGCCCAGTGGCGGCGCGTGACGTCCGGAATGACAACATGGAGCCTGGAGCCGTCGGGCAGCGCTGCATCCACAAAGGGCGACGACATATCCAGCCTTCTGCCGGAGCTTTTGAGCATGCGTTCCACCAGATCCCGCACCTGCTGCTCGGAAAGGCTGAGCGACGTCAGCTCTGACTCGCCGTTGCGTGCGACATAGATTTCATTGGGGGCGTTGAGCCAGATCTCTTCAATCGATGGATCATCGAGGAGGGGTTGAAGTACGCCGAACCCTGCGACGGCGTCGAAAAGGAACCGACGCGCTGCGTCAAGAGGGCCAAGGGGCGGAAGAGGTCCCATGAGGGCCCGTTCGTCGTAGTCAGTGACTGCGGCTTCGACCAATCGACGGACCTCGCCTGCCTGCCTGAGCGGGTCCAGCCCGCGGCGGCGAATGAGCTCGCGGACTTCGTCCTCGACTATTCCCAGCGCGTCCATATGTTCCCCCATACAACTGCCGCCCCCGGCGGAGGCAGTGCGACTGAGGTCCAGCCTAAGGAGCCGGTCCTGCCACAACAAGTCAAATGACAAGGCTGTGGACAAACCGAACAATGCAGAACGATCAGTACCCTGAGTACCTTGGCCCCGTGGACCGGTAGGCAGCCCTCTCCAAGTGGAGTACTCACTACCCGTGTGCCAAGTGTTGCAGGAGGGATTAATGGTGAGCGGGGGCACCAGCTTCCTTAGGGACCTGGACGCAGCAGCGTTGGGGCTGATTGTTAGGAGAATCGTGAAGAGACGCATGACGCGCGCCCTGGGCCAAGGACTGGCAACAGTTCTTGTTGTCTCTGGGCTGGCAACAGTATTTGGGGCGCCAGCCGGCGCGGCAGCCCCAACAGTGGCTGCGCCGGCCCCAACGTATGGTTTTCCCAGCGTGACATATACCGGGTCTGGGCAGGCAGCCACGGAAGAGAAGCCTCAGAGCAAGCTCTGGTGGAACGATGGCTCCTGGTGGGCTGACATGTGGACCACTGGAAGCGGATGGCGAATCTACAAGCTTGATCGCACCGCAGAAAAGTGGGTTGACACCGGGGTTGCCATAGACAGCCGAACCAACACACTTGCAGACACCCTATGGGACGGCACGCACCTGTACGTCGCCTCCCATGTCGTCACAACATCAACCGAGAACGCTCCAGTTGCTTCTCTACCCAACCAACCTGCCAGGCTCTACCGGTACAGCTATGCAAACGGGAAGTACACGCTGGACTCCGGGTTCCCCACTACCATCACCACTGACAGCAGTGAAACGATGACCATCGACAAGGACAGCACGGGGGCCATTTGGGCTACGTGGACCCACGTCACAGGTGACGCAACTGCGGGATACACCAACAGCGTGATGGTCAACAGTTCCGCGGCCGGTGGCACGAACTGGGGCACGCCCGCGGTCCTCCCTGTTAACAACGTGCACCCCACGCCGGATGATATTTCCGCCGTTGTGGCGTTTGGCAAGAAGCAGATCGGGGTGATGTGGTCCGACCAGTCCACAGGTTCTGTTTGGTGGGCTACCCACACGGATGGCCAGTCGGCCGGCTCCTGGAAGGCCCAGCCCGCAGTGCAGGGGAAGGGCATCGCAGACGACCACCTCAACCTCAAGTCCCTGCAAGCGGACAGCGCTGGCCGGGTATTCGCCGCCGTTAAGACAAGCCTCGATGAAACTGCCACGGACAAGACGCTTCCGCAGCTGCAGCTTCTGGTTTTCAAGCCTGGTACAGGGTCCTTCTCACGGTCCACCATCTCCACGCTGGCTGACTGCGAAACCCGGCCACAAATCGTGCTTGATCCTGAAAACAACAAGGTGCACGCGTTCCAGACGGGGCCGGCGACGTCAGCCAGTGGCTGCCCGTACACCGGCGTTTCGGGCGCCATCTACCAAAAGACCGCCGACATGGACAATCCTGTCTTTGCATCCGGCCGTGGGACTCCTGTTATCCAGGATGGCTCTTCACTGAACATGAACAACGTGAGCACCAGTAAGCAACCGGTCAACAGCACCACGGGCATCGTGGCTCTGGCCACCGATGACGTGGCCAAGCGCTACTGGTTCGCCGATCTGCCTGTTGCTGGCGGCAAGACGGCCACGGCACCGGGAACATTCGTTCCGGTCACGCCAAAGCGGTTCCTGGATACGAGGACATCCTCAAAAGTGGGACCTGGAGGTACCGTGTCCTTCCAGGTGGCCGGTGCCTCAGGGATTCCGGCGAACGTCTCGTCAGTCGTGTTCAACCTGACCGTGACAGAACCGGAGGCGAACGGATTCATTTCGGCCTACCCCTCACTCACAAGCGCTCCTGCGACGTCGAATGTGAACTATGGGAAAGGCCAGACTGTGCCGAACCTGGTAACTGTGCCAGTGGGTAGCGACGGCAAGGTAACGCTCAAGAACTCCTCCACCGGTGCAACCCAGTTGGTAGCTGACGTCAGCGGGTACTACCTCGGAGGTACCCCGGCTGTACCCGGCGCACTTGTCCCGGTCGGACCCTCGCGGTTGCTGGATACCCGGTCCTCCTCCCCTGTTGCGGCCCATGCCACGATGTCCTTCCAGGTAGGCGGCAGCTCCGGCATCCCGGACAAGGTTTCCGCGGTGGTGTTCAACCTGACGGTCACCCAGCCGCAATCCGATGGGTTCATCACCGCCTATCCTTCCGGCGGCGCTGCACCCAATGCCTCGAACGTCAACTATGCGCCGAACCAGACCGTACCCAACCTGGTCACCGTGCCAGTGGGCGCTGACGGCAAAGTGAACCTCACAAACAACTCCAACGGCTCAGCACAACTTGTGGCTGACGTCTTTGGCTACTACATTGCCGGGACACCCACCGCGGCTGGAGCTTTTGTGCCGGTAGGACCGTCCCGGTTCCTCGACACACGCCTTTCCACCGGGCCCGTTGCGACCAACACCTCGGCTACGTTCCAGGTAGCCGGCGCCTCGGGCATTCCTGCCTCTGTTGCAGGTGTGGTCTTCAACCTGACGGTGACAGAACCTACCTCCAACGGTTTCATCACCGCATACCCGTCCGGGCAGGCTGTACCGAACGCCTCCAACGTCAACTTCGGCAAGAGCCAAACAGTGCCGAACTTGGTGGTGGTTCCGGTGGGTTCCGACGGCAAGGTGAGCCTTAGGAACAGCTCCACCGGGGGGACTGTGCAGCTGGTGAGCGATGTCAGCGGCTACTTCCTCGGGGGTTAGCACGAAACCTCCTGCCTTGGCAGGATAGGGCATGAAATAAGACGTCGGGGGAAGGGCAGGACGCCTTTCCCCCGACGTCTTTGTGCTCCTGCTTTAGACAACTTGTAGCCGGCGGCCTACCCCCGGGACTTCCGCGGTCTTCACAGCTGCAACCTGCACAACACTGGTCCCAGTAGTAACAGGATGCTATGGTGAGCGCGTTATTTAACGAAATAGCACTATCAGGGGACTTCCTGGGGGAAATCGCCTGAGCAGTATCCAAAGGGCGCTCGGGGGAGCGTCGCAATTTCTCCGGAGCAAAAAATGAAGCGGAACCTGTCTCAGTCCCGTCGCCTGGCCCTGAAACCCTTAGGGGTGCTCGTCCTTGCCTGCTCGCTGACGCTGGGTCCCGGCATTAGCGGTGCAGCTTTCGCGGTGGACTCCAATCCTTCGCCTACTCCTTCACCATCAATAAGCGGGACAGCTGCTGGGACCGCCCCTTCGTCGTCTCCCGCCCCGTCACCCGAGGCCTCAGTCCCCGCCTCTTCGCCCGCAGCCAGCGCGGCCCCGGCGCCGACGGCGCCGACGGCGCCACCGGCGCAGTCCATGGCTGAGGCCGTCGGGAAGGGCGCTCAGATGGGCCAGCGGTCAGCCCGGGTAACATCGTCGTCCAGCACCTCCGCTGTCCAGCGACTCAGTACCGAGTCGCTGGCGACCCAAGGGACATGGACGCCCACCTTTGGAATCCAGGGACTTGACGTCAGCGGTTACCAGCCCAACGTCGACTGGCAGCAGCAGTGGAACATGGGTGCACGATTTGCTTATGTAAAGGCCAGCGAGGGCAATTACATGACGAATGACCAGTTCAGCCCGCAGTACCAGGGCTCCAGGAACGTCGGAATGATCCGCGGTGCCTACCACTTTGCCATCCCAAACTGGTCATCAGGCGCCGACCAGGCCCGGTACTTTGTAGCAAACGGCGGCGGATGGTCCGCCGACGGGTACACCATGCCGCCGGTCCTCGATTTCGAGTTCAATCCCTATGAGGGCCGGACCATCAACGGTTTCTACTTTGGAAACACCTGCTACAACATGACTCCCGGGCAGCTGGCGTCCTGGGTACAGGACTTTGGAAACACCATGAGGTCCTTGACCGGCCGGCTTCCGGCGATCTACACGAACACAATCTGGTGGAACCAGTGCCTTGGAAACCCTGCGGGCTTCGGTGACTACCCCCTGTGGGTGGCAGCCTACCCCGGAGCGCCCACCAACGATGCCGGGGCAGTCCCGACAGGCAGTTGGAGCACCTACAGCATGTGGCAATACAGCAGCACAGGGCCATTTGCGGGCGACTCCAACGTATGGAACGGCGACTATCCATCCCTGCAGCGGTTTGCAGGTGCGGCGCTTCCAACAGGAAGCTTCGACTCCCTGTCCGTGACAGGCAGCGGCACCCAATTTGCGCTGCGCGCGCGGGGCTGGTCGGTTGATCTTGCCAACACCGCCGCCTCGAACCAAACACACGTCTACGTCACGTCACCGGACGGCAGCACCACGGGTTACGCCTGGACAGCCAATGCCTCAAGACCTGATGTTGACCAGGCCCTGGGCTACGGGCCCAACCACGGTTTCGACGGATCTGTGCCTATCACCCGCTCAGGAACATACACTGCATGTGCCTACTCGATCGGCACGTATGGCAACACGCCCCTGGGCTGCAAGAGCGTAAGCGCTACAGGAATTGGCGTGCCTGTAGGCAGCTTCGACAGCCTCACGCAAAACCGAACCGTGGACAAGGTCACACTGCAGCTCAAAGGGTGGGCGGCTGACCAGGCCAATCCCTCAACGTCCTCGTATACAGACGCCTACGTGACAGCTCCGAACGGAACCACCACCGGCTACCGCATGACCGCAAACACTTCCAGGCCAGACGTGCAGTCAGCGACAGGCCTGGGTTCCAACCACGGTTTCGACTATCAGGTCCCCGTGACAGCTCCGGGATCTTACAAGGTCTGCACGTATGCGATAGGCCAGAATGCAAACACTCCCTTGGGTTGCAGGACTATAAGCGTCGATGCGAATCCGTCCCCCATTGGCAGTTACGACACCCTGACCATCACCCAAGCCACCAACTCGGCGGCCCTTCAGGTCACCGGTTGGGCCCTGGATCCCACCCAGCCCGCCACCAGCATTCCCGTCAACGTGTACATTTCCGCCAAAGACGGAACCGCGGTGACGAGCCCTACACCTGTGAACGTCACGGCCAACCTGAAAAGGCCAGATGTGAACTCCGCACTGGGGACAGTGGGTGACCATGGTTTCCAGGCCGCACTTCCCATCAACTCGACCGGCACCTATTCGGTCTGCGTCCAGGCTGCTGGCGTGGCACCTGTCTCCAACGGGCCCACCCTACTTGGATGCAGGAACTTCTCCGTTTCCTCTACGCCGCCCACCATGGGATTCCTCGACAGCGCCGGCATCCAGGTGTCCAATGGGCAGGCTGCGGTCGTAACCCAGGGCTGGACACTGGACCCTGCATTGCCCGGCATTTCCAATCCTGTTCACGTCTACGTCACGTACCCGGACGGGAGCACCAGAGGATATCCCTTCACTGCCAATCTCAAGCGGCCGGATGTCAACAGCGCCCTGCAGACGGTGGGTGACCACGGCTACTCGACATCTGTCCCAATCACCGCCCGCGGCCAATACCGCGTCTGCACTTACGGGGTTGCGGTCTCAATGTTTGCTGCGTACAACTCCCAGTTGGGATGCCGCTCGTTGACTTACTAGGACACGATTAAGGGGGGTGAAGCCGCGGCTTCACCCCCCTTAATCGTGTCCAGGCTACTTTTCAGCCAGGAGCTCCAACAGGTAAGCCCCGTAACCGCTCTTGACCAAGGGCTCGGCCCGTTCGCGGAGTTCGTCGTCGCTCAGGAACCCGAGCCGCCACGAAATCTCCTCGGGGGCACCAATTTTCAGGCCCTGCCTGTTCTCGACGGTTCGGATGAAGTTCGAGGCATCATTGAGGTCATTGAAGGTGCCCGTATCAAGCCAAGCGGTTCCACGCGGCAAAATTTCGACCTGCAGCTTACCGGCCTCCAGATAGATCCGGTTTACGTCGGTGATTTCCAGTTCCCCACGGGCAGAGGGCTTCAGGTTCTTGGCGATATCAACAACATTGTTGTCATAGAAATACAGCCCTGGAACCGCATAATGGCTCTTCGGAGCCGCTGGCTTCTCCTCCAGCGACAGGGCCTTGCCATTGTCGTCGAACTCCACCACACCGTAGGCGGAGGGATCCTTGACCCAGTACCCAAAGACCGCTCCGCCGTCGATGGTCTTGAAACGGCGCAGCTGGGTCCCCATGCCCTGGCCGTAGAAGATGTTGTCGCCCAGCACCAGTGCGACGCTGTCATCGCCGATGTGGTCGGCGCCGAGGACAAAGGCCTGGGCCAATCCATCGGGCGAAGGCTGCTGCTTATAGGTGATGGAAACACCGAAACGGGACCCGTCTCCCAGCAAGCGTTCAAACTGCTCCGCGTCGTGGGGCGTCGTGATGATGAGGATGTCCCGGATACCTGCAAGGATCAACGTTGACAGCGGGTAGTAGATCATCGGCTTGTCGTAGACCGGTACCAACTGCTTGCTGACACCCAGCGTGATGGGATGAAGCCTGGAGCCGGTTCCGCCGGCAAGTATTATTCCGCGCATGCCCCCATCTTTCCCTTCGCTTAGGGCAGCGGCAAATCCGGTAGTCTAGGGAATTATGCAGCGACTTCTAGTGACCGGCGGAGCCGGCTTTATCGGCTCGAACTTTGTCCACTACGTTATCGAAAACACCGAAGACCACGTCACTGTTCTGGACAAGCTGACCTACGCGGGCAACCTTGAGTCGTTGCAGGGCCTTCCGCAGGAACGCTTCAACTTCGTTCAGGGAGACATTGCAGACGCCGGGCTTGTAGATGCCCTTGTGGCCGACACCGATGTAGTTGTCCATTACGCTGCGGAGTCCCACAACGACAACTCCCTCCACGACCCCCGCCCGTTCCTGGACACCAACATCATCGGCACCTACACACTGATCGAAGCAGCCCGCAAGCACAACAAGCGCTTCCACCACATTTCGACTGACGAGGTCTACGGAGACCTGGAACTGGATGACCCGGAGCGCTTCACGGAGCAAACTCCCTACAACCCGTCCAGCCCGTACTCCTCCACCAAGGCCGGATCCGACCTTCTGGTCAGGGCATGGGTACGATCCTTCGGCCTGCAGGCCACCATCAGCAACTGCTCCAATAACTACGGGCCGTACCAGCACGTGGAAAAGTTCATTCCCCGGCAAATCACCAACGTGATCGACGGGATCCGTCCCAAGCTCTACGGCAAGGGCGAAAATGTCAGGGACTGGATCCACGCCAATGACCATTCCTCAGCTGTGCTGGCCATCATCGCCAAGGGAACCATCGGCGAAACGTACTTGATCGGGGCTGACGGAGAGAAGAACAACAAAGAAGTTGTCGAACTGATCCTTAAGCACATGGGGCAGTCCGCTGACGCGTACGACCACGTGGTTGACCGCCCCGGCCACGACCTGCGGTACGCCATTGACTCCACCAAGCTTCGCAATGAGCTCGGGTGGGAGCCCAGGTTCTCCAATTTCGATGAGGGGATCGAAAACACCATCGCGTGGTACCGGGAAAACGAGGCTTGGTGGCGTCCGCAGAAAGCCGCCACCGAGGCCAAGTACAAGGAACAGGGCCAGTAACAAATGTCCCTGGAGTTCTCGAAAAAGCTTGCCGCCCACCAAACCCCCATTCCCGGCGTCGTCCTCTATGACCTTCCGGTCCATGGTGACAACCGGGGCTGGTTCAAGGAGAACTGGCAGCGGGAAAAAATGGTGGCCCTTGGGCTGCCCGACTTCCGGCCGGTCCAGAACAACATCTCCTACAACGAAAAGGCCGGCACCACCCGCGGGATCCACGCGGAGCCTTGGGACAAGTTCATCTCGGTTGCTACCGGCCGTATTTTCGGGGCATGGGTGGACCTGCGTGAAGGGCCCTCCTTTGGGGCCGTCTTCACGGCGGAGCTTGATCCAAGCCAGGCCATCTTCATTCCACGGGGTGTTGGCAACGCCTTCCAGACACTCGAGGACAACACGGCCTACACGTATCTGGTGAATGACCACTGGTCCGCGGACGCCCAGGGTCAGTACACTTTCCTCAACCTGGCGGATGAGACAGCGGCGATACAGTGGCCCATTCCCCTTGCCCAGGCCGAGCTCTCCGATAAGGACAAGGCGCACCCACGGATGGCGGACGTCGCGCCGATGCCCGCCAAGAAGATCCTTGTAGTGGGCGCGGACGGACAACTGGGCAAAGCACTGCGCAGGACGTACGACGGCGACACAACAGTTGAGTTCGCAAGCCGGGCGGAGTTTGACCTCACCAGCGAGGCAAGCTTCGCGGGCAGGAACTGGAAGAACTACTCCGCCATCATCAACGCTGCCGCCTACACCGCCGTCGACGCCGCAGAAACGGCAGAAGGCCGGAGCGCCTCCTGGTCCATCAACGTTGCCGCGGTGGCGCACCTGGCGCGCACCGCCGTCGAACATAACCTCACTTTGGTCCATGTCTCTTCGGACTATGTCTATGACGGAACTTTGGACAGCCACGACGAGGACGAGTCCTTCACGCCCCTGGGCGTCTATGGGCAAACCAAGGCGGCCGGGGATGCGGTGGTCAGCGTCGTTCCCCGCCATTACATCGTCAGGACGAGCTGGGTTATCGGGGAAGGCAACAACTTTGTCCGCACCATGGCAAGCCTCGCGCGCCAAGGCGTCAAACCCTCAGTCGTCAACGACCAAAAGGGCCGGCTGAGTTTCACCGAAGACATCGCGGCCTTCATCCGACACCTGCTGGGTGGGGACGCGGCCTACGGGACCTACAACTTCAGCAATGAAGGTCCGGTGAAAAGCTGGGCGGATATCGCTGGAGACGTTTATGAGCAATCCGGGGCAGCCCGGAGTGACGTAACGGGCGTCACGACCGCCGAGTACTTCAAGGACAAAGCAGCGGCTCCCCGGCCGCTCAACAGCTACCTGAAGCTGGTGAAGGCGCAGTCGACAGGGTTTGAGATCCCCGACGCCGAGTCGAGGCTAAGCGCCTACCTGAAGGCGGAAAACGATAAAGCATGACTCCCGCAGAGCAAGCCCACCGCACCCTGGTGATCATGCCGGCCTGGAATGAATCGGAGTCCATCGGCAACACCATCCGGGAAGTGTTCGAGTTTGGCCCCGACTGCAGCGTCCTCGTAGTGGACGACGGTTCACGCGACAACACTGCGCAGGTCGCCCGTGCGGCGGGTGCGCTGGTCGTGCAGCTCCCTTTCAACATGGGTGTGGGCGGCGCCATGAGGACCGGTTTTAAGTACGCCAAGATGCACGGCTACTCGCAAGTCATTCAGGTCGACTCCGATGGCCAGCACGATCCACGCGATATCAAGGCCGTGCTCGACGGGCTCCAGGAAGCCGACATCGTCATTGGTGCCCGCTTCGCGGAAAAAGGAAATTACACTGTCCGGGGGCCCCGCAAGTGGGCCATGAATGTTCTGGCCTGGACCATTTCCCGGATCGCGGGCACCCGGCTCACAGACGTGACGTCGGGTTTTCGCGCTGCCAATGCCAAGGCCATTCGACAGTACGTGGACCACTACCCGGCCGAATACCTGGGTGACACGATCGATTCACTGGTCGTAGCCATCCGGTCAGGATGTACGGTGCGCCAGGTTGGGGTTTCGATGCGGGAACGCCAAGGCGGCACTCCCAGCCACGATCCGGTCAAGGCCGCCATCTATCTGGGCCGGTCAGCATTCGCCCTCCTCTTCGCTTTGACGCGCAAGAGGAATGAACCGTCGTCCAACTAGGAGTTTCCATGGCCACCCTCGTTGGCTTCATTTTTGTGCTCGTTATTTTGCTTATCATCTTCGAGATGCTGCGGCGCCGTCACCTGCGGGAGAAGTACGCCGTCATCTGGATCATCATCGGCGTCGGCGTGCTGGTGCTGGTGGCATTTCCCCAGCTTCTCTTCTGGTCCAGCAGCGTGCTCGGAGTCAAAGTTCCATCGAACCTTCTGTTCGCGATTGCACTCGTACTGCTGGTGTCGGTCTGCCTGCACCTCTCCTTCGAGCAGTCACAGGCGGAGGATGAAATCCGGGTTCTGGCGGAAGAGGTAGGCATTCTCCGCCTCAAAGTGGAGGAACTCGAAACGGGCCGGCTGCAGGGTGGCAATGCCGCCGGCGGTGGGCAGCTTCCGCCGGAAGTTCGCCCCCAGGAGCCAACGCCTTAAAAGGACCAGGTGGCTGCTCGGTATCACCGGGCAGCCACCTGGCCGTTAAACGAAACTTTCTACGAGACCACGTGTTTCAACAGCCTCGGCAGCGAGTCTGTTTTCCCGATCATCAAAGACCGGGCCACCAAAGTAGCGGCGTTCAAGCGTGATGTTGTGTGGAAGGCCGCTGCCCGTGCTGTGGCGTTCCACCCAAGTTCGCGGAAGCGGCGCGCCTGGCCCTCAAAGAAGGCACGTTCTTCATCGAACCGTCGCCCGTCGAGGGCCTTGACCGACGAGTCCGACGCCGAGTGCCGGCGGTAGAGGAATGACAGGGTGGGGTCTACCACCATGGAACCGCCTTCGGCCGCGATATCAAGCAGCAAAGCGAGGTCCTGGACCACATGCAGGCCTTCGGTAAACCCGATACGACGGATTACGTCCGTTCGCCACGCCAGAGACGGGAAGTAAGCCCAGTCCGCACGGACAAGGCTAGTGGCCATTCTTTCACCCTGGAGCAGCACCGTCTCTTTGGTGGACGGAGCGTATACCTTCTTGACGATGTCCACGAGAGGGGAGCAAGCGCGGCCCTGCTCATCGATGACCTGCACACCCGGCTGCACAACGCTCGCCTCGGGATAGGCGTCAAACGCGCGGGAGACAACGTCGAGATAGTTGGGCAACATAATGTCGTCCGCGCCCATCACGACGACAATCGGCGCTTCAGCCAGTTCGAGCGCCTTGCGGTAGTTGCCATTGGCGCCGAGGTTTGTTTCGTTCTTCCGGTACGTTACCCGGGGGTCGGTCATTGATTCGAACCAGCGCTGGGGTTCCGGGCTGGGGTACCCGTCGTCGACCACGATGAGACGCCAATCCTCGAACTGCTGGCTCATGACGCTCTGGGCCGCAAGTTTCATCAGGTCGACGTCCCCATAGTAGGGAAGCAATACATCAATGGCCATGTGCCAGGTAGGTCCTTTTCTTGAAGATACAGAGTGTTGGATCTGTCTGCCCGGAGATGAGCACCTCGACAATGCTACCGCGTCGCCACTGGCCGCCCCTTTCCGGAAGCCTGTTCGACTTGCTGGAAGAGGCAAATGGAGGCCCCTCTGAACCGACGATAGACTGGAGCCTGCTGTCTGACAGTTCCCTGACGCATTGGAACGGTCTATTTGATGAAGCGAGAAGGAACGATAAGACGTGACGCACCGGAGTGACCCGCGTGTGGCGGCTGTTATTTCAGCCTTCCACCCTCCCCAGGACCTTCCCCAGAGGGTGAGAGACCTCAGCAAGCAAGTCATTCACACGGTTGTGGTCGACGACGGATCGGACCTCGAGCGGAACAGCAGCGTGTTGCGGGAATTGGAAGACCTCGGTTGCACCGTAATTCGGATGCCGGGCAACGTTGGAATTGCGGCAGCACTGAATGCAGGTATAGAGGCCGCGATTGAGTCCTGGTCCCCCGACTTCGTGGTGACCCTCGACCAGGACTCTGCCCTTGATCCTGGCTACATCGCAGCAGCTCTGGACACGTATGCGGAAGCCCGGGCCAACGGCATCAACGCCGGCCTGGTGAGCGCCCAGTCGCATAATGGCCTGAACGTCCCGCTGCTCACCAAAAGGGCTCGTTTTCCCGAAGCGTTCGATCCCCTCCAGTCGGGAGCCGTTATCCCGGTGTCCACTTTCAAGACTGCCGGAATGCTTGACGAGAGGCTTTTCATCGACTGTGTCGACTCCGAGTTCAATCTTCGTGTGAGGTCCCACGGGCTGGCCACCCTGGTCGGAAAGGGATGCAATATGACGCATGCGTTGGGCCACGCACAGCCTATGATGCTTTTCGGCTGGCACGTGACAGTGTTGGGCGTCAAGCGCCACGTGCATTCGCATGCCCCTTTCCGGGTGTACTACATGACCAGGAACAGCATCTACCTCTGGCGGCAGTATGGTGCGAGATTCCCTGTGTGGCTGATCCGCAGACTCCGCTTCCAGGCCGAAAGCGACGTATTCAGGTTGCTTTACGGAGCCAACCGAAAAGGACAGTACCAGGCATTTATCCGGGGCTGTTTGGACGGGTGGCTCGGACGCCTTGGAAAGATTGACGCCGCCTTCCAGCGGAAGATCAGCGCATGAACGCGAATGCGCCCGTGCGGGTCTCCGTTTGCATGGCAACGTACAACGGCCAGGAATTTGTTGCGGAACAAGTGGAATCCATCCTTGCGCAGTTAACTTCCATGGACGAACTCATCATTGTTGACGATGCGTCCACTGACGGCACGCTCGACGTCGTCCGTGGCTTCGACGATCCCCGCATCGTCTTCCTGCCCAGCAAGGAAAACAGGGGGTACGTCGCCAGTTTTGAAAAGGCGATAACCGCCAGCAGGGGCGAATACATCATGCTGTCGGACCAGGACGACGTGTGGCCTGCCGGACGCGTGGAAACTCTGGTCAACGCCCTTCAAGAGAAGAACTTTGCCGCAAGCAACTTCACCGTTTTCGGAGGCCCGGCAAACAGGTACCACAAGATTCAGCTGAAAGAATCCGACAGCCGGCGGTGGGTGGCAAACATCATCACCACCTGGATTGGGGTGCGGCCATACTACGGGTGCACCATGGCTTTCCGTGCTGCCGCGAAAAAACTGATACTTCCTTTTCCGGACTTCCTGACCGAGACGCACGATCAGTGGATCGCCATCGTGGCCAACCTTAACCAAGACATGATCCATGTTGAGGCGCCGACTGTTGCACGCCGCCTGCATGACGAGAACACGACCCCCAAGTCACGCCGGCCCACCGCGGTGATTCTGCGTGCGAGAATCATGCTTCTTCGCGCGTTCTTCGTGGCCCTGGGCAGGAGGGTCCGGACCAGATGACCTCCGGGCACAATGCAGACTCGATACTCCCCTCCCCGGACAGCTACGCGGGCAGCTTCGGTGCGGTGGCACTTGCCGCCTACCAGCCGGACGAGCCAATGTTCGCCCGCCAGCTCAAATCCATCCAGGCGCAGACCCACAAGGACTTTGTTTGCCTCATTTCCGTGGATGGCGATTACCAGCCTGTTGAGGCCATGGTGCGCCGGGCATGCGGCGACGATGCGCGCTTCCAGGTGCTCGGCTACGAAAGCCGGCTCGGATTCCACCACAACTTCGAGCGTGCCCTGGAAGCAGTCCCGGAAGCAGCGCGCTGGGTTGCCCTCAGCGACCAGGACGACTATTGGTACCCGGGCAAACTCGAAGCATTGCTCCCCCATCTGGATGATTCCGCACTGGTGACAGGCCAGGCACGGGTAGTGACACCGGAGATTTCGACAGCCGATCAGGATCCTGCGAAAGGAACCCTGACCGACAGGCGCAACGTCGGTGCCGCCGACCTCATTGCCAACAACCAGGTGACGGGGTCTCTGTGTGTGTTCCGCCGCGAACTTCTTGACGTAGCCCTCCCCTTTCCATCGCTCGCTGCGCCGTCCCAATATCACGATCACTGGATCGGACTCTGTGCGCTTGCTTTCGGGGGAATCAGCATCCAGAACGACGTGTTGCAGGACTACATCCAGCACAGCGGCAATGTGGTGGGCGAGTCGCGGCAGAGCCTGCCCACGTCGATCCGCAACACCCTTCGGTTCGTCAAGCGCTATGAAGGAAGCACGAGGCCCCGCAGTATCTGCAGCATCATCTATAAGACAGGACTTGGTTGGCGCACGCTCATGGCCCGGACCCTGCTGGAACGGTCCGGGACCGTGGACCAATCTTCCTGCCCCGGCTTGCAGGAAGCGCTGAGGACCTATGGGCAGCCCCGAGCTTGGCGCCTGCTTCGTTGCCTTTTAGGTGGCGTGCTCCGTAAGAACGTGGCACCGATCCGCGCGTTGGAGATTTACCTCGGTGTGATTCTCCCGCGGATGCCGCTCGGCACGGCCACTTAGTCAAAGCCGGCCCCTGCCCCTGCTGCGGGTTTCACCGTTCCGCGGCAGCGGGTGTCCGGGCGACGTTCCGGCTCCCTCTTGGAAAAATACGGTCACGCCACGCAGCAGGCTTGCAGTACTAATCGAAGGAAGTGCTTGAGTATGAAAGCCGTGTTGTTGAGGCTTGCCGGTTTTACGGGCTTACCCCTGTTATCGCTCGTAACGCCGTTCCTACTCCTGCCCATTTTGTCCCGAGTTGCCGGAGAAGGAGGTTGGTCGAGCCTTGTATCCGGGCAGGCCATCGGCGCCTTTGGTGGTGCTGTGATTGCCTGGGGATGGACTACAGTCGGTCCGGTCGAAATAGCCCAGAACCCCTCTCCTCTCCACAGAGCAGAGGTTTACAGGGAGAGCATCAGAACCCGTCTGGTCCTCTCAGCGGTGGTATTTCCCGCGGTCTTCGCTTTGGCGTGGCAGTTGGCTGCCCCCGAGCATCGCTATGACGGCGCAGCAATGTCCCTAACGACTGCAGTGGTTGGCCTGTCACCGGCATGGTTTTGCATAGGGGTTGGAAAGCCAACGCTGCTTGCGACCTTTGATACTCTGCCCCGGGTGGCGGCAACCCTTGTTGCGGTCCCAACAATACTGGTGACCAAGGAGATCTGGCTCTATCCAGTCATACTGCTGGCTGCTGTTGGGATAAGTCTTGTGGTCTTCCACAGACTCGTTGTTACGGAGAGGGGCAAAACGTTCACCTCTTGGCGTGGAACCACTAAGCATCTGCGCGGCCAATTCGGGCCGGCAGCGATCAGTCTCTCCGGTACCACGTACGCTGCAACACCTGTTCCGATCGCCCAGGCCTTCATTCCCAGCACGGTAGTGGCAGGGTTCGGCTCTGCCGATACCATCTACCGCTTTGGCCTCTTCTCGGTGATGGCTTTAGGCAATACCTTCCAGGGCTGGACTCTCGAACCGCAGGCCTCCAGCGCCAGGAAACGCCATACAGCCGCCGTCGCAGCCCACTTTGCGCTGGGCCTGGCTGGAGCTGTCTTCCTTGCCGCACTCGGTCCATTGACGTCGGAAATCCTGTTTGGTTCCGCTAACAAGGCCAGCCAGGCAACATGCGCACTCTACGGAGCCTCGTTTTTGTTTATTTCGGCCAGTTCTCCGTTTATTCGCAATCTCCTGTTGCCGCATGGCCGCCAGCGGCTGATTCTGACTTGGACGGTTATTTCGGCCGTCATCGGCGTAAGCCTAATGTTCTCAACTGCAATCGCGGGGTGGATAGATGGGGTCGCGATGTCAATGGCAATCAGTGAAGCAGTCCTTTTCCTTGGCTTACTGCTCCCTGGTCTCAGGACGCTTAGGGCTATATAAATTCCAGGCTGCGCACGTCAGCTATCACACAGGTGCAGCTTGTAGAGCTTCGCTTCGCCTTCCGAGTCTTCCAACGTCGCCAGGCCGGAGGCGATGAGGTTGTCCAGCCCCTTGTATCCGTTGTCCCTGCCATGCACTTCACGGTGACCAAAATCCAGGATGTAGTCGATGTTCAGCTTCCGGACCGCTGGGCAGGTGGCGGGATCATCTTTCGCAGGAGTAGGGCCGTTCAGGAGTGCTGCAGTCCCTTCTGGAACGGCACTGAGGATGTGCAGTTGGATCAGTTTGCGGTCGGCAAGCGCGTAGGCGAGTGAGCTGCCGTTCCATGGGTTTCCAACCAGGACGGCATCCTTCGGCACTTCGTTCGGCAGCCGGTCAATCAGCTTCAGCTCATCCTGGGAGACCAGAGGCGAATCCGCGGCCAGCCGGTAGGAGCCTGCCATCGCATCCTGCGCCTGGCGCACATTCGCCCGCTGCGTGGCCGCACCCAGGGCCAGCACCATGAGGAGGCCGGCAACGGTCGAGTACGTCGCTACCTGACGAACGCCGGCGCGATCAGTTGCAGCTCCTTCAGGCCTTGCCAACCGCTTCCGCTGCAAAGCCTCCATACCCCTCACGCTGCTCTTGAAGAACAGATCCCAGATGCAAACTGCCCCGCGGGAGGCAAGCGGGATTGTCACCAGTGGCAAGAGCGCAGCAAGCCTCGGCGGGTCGTTGTACCAGATACCGGTCCAGTACATCCTGAACTGGTCGGCGGGAAACGAACTGACAACCACGAACAGGAAACCCACCACAGCGTATGTACCCAGCCACCACAGCTGCCGGCGGGACCTAATTGTCACGTAGATGCCGATAAGGGTCAGCGCCAGGACGGCCCAGCCGACCGGGCGTCCGATCGCCGAACTCGCGATCACCTCGCCGATGGCCTGTCCCGTGGTCTCCACGGGGGGCCAGAATGCCGCCTCGGCTGGAGGACGAACAAGGTTCCACAGAAGGCGGACAACCATTACGGTGCCCACCAGGACGGCGACCAGCGCGGCGAGATTCAGTGCGCGCCTGCGGCCGCGCGACGACGCAAGCGTCCGCGCCACCAGACGGACATAGACGTAGGCGGCGGCCGGCGTCATCATCGCTATCCAGGCCATGGCGGCGCTGGGGTGGGCAAGGGAAAGACCCGGGAGCACAGCGAGCAGGACCAGCACCCCAATGAACCTGGAGCGAATCGGTGCTGGCGACAAACCCAGTACCTCCACCGATATGCCCACGACCAGCGGCAAGAGTGCAACCGCGAGAAAGTTTGGGTAGAGCACCCCAAAGTCGAGGAGCGAGATTGGGAAGGCGCCAAAGGCTGCCGAGAGCACGCCGGCGGAGATGCATATTGCTGGACGGTTCCCCCAAATAGCCTGCGCAAGGTAGATGCAGCCAAGCGGCCAAACCAAAGCGGCCAGCACAATATTGACGACGTTGACGGACGCGGGTATTCCTCCTCCACCGACGCTGACAAGCAGCGAGACAAGGTCGTGCCAGGCAGCAGGATATGACGAGGCGCCCGTCATCGCATTAAGGGTCAAGGACGAGCCGGAACCCGTATCGAGGATGTACCGGATGGCGTTCAGGTGAAAAACATTGTCGAATGTCTGGGAAAAGGACTCCGGTTGCCCAATGGCTTTGATTAGTCGGCGCGAGACGAGCACCGCGGCCAGAATAACCGAGACCGCCGAAACAGCAAGGACACTCCACTGCGGTCTGCCACTGTGTCTGGCCCCAACTTTGTTGCTTTTCCGCGCAACCAAGAATGATGCAGCAAGAGCGAGTCCGGTCATGACAGCCGTTGTGCCCAGCACGGGAAGCAACGACCAGGAGAGCCCCAGGAAGGGAGCTGCAACAGCCGAAATTGCGACTATGGAGACGCTGATTCCCGGGGCCAGGGCGAAGATGCGGAGTCCTTCGAGGCGGGCTGCAACGGCCACGGCGAGCCCCGGAATGAACAGCAGAACCAGTGCGAGGAGAAACTGCGGTACTTGGTCAAACCAGGACAAGAATCCTCCGAAAAGTTACCGGCACGCGGGCCGAAGCGGCACCTCGTACCGCTGATTGTCAAACAAAATCTGCAAGCAGCTGATGACCTGCTGCGAATTGCGCCCGTCAGGCTCTCAGGATCGAGACAGCCTCGTGAATGGGTCCATCAAATTTCACGTTACCGTGCTCCATCAGGATTCCCCGGTCACAGATGCGGGAAACCAGATCCAGGTCGTGGCTCACCACAACGAGTGTCTTTCCCTCGTGCGCCAGTTCCTGGATCTTGTCGATGCACTTACGCTGGAAAGGCTCGTCACCGACCGCGAGGATCTCATCGATCAGGAAGACTTCCGGGTCTGTATGCACTGCGACCGAAAAAGCCAGGCGAAGGTACATCCCGGAAGAGTAGAACTTAACCTCGGTGTCGATGAACTGGCCGATTTCGGAAAATTCGACAATATCGTCGAATCTCTCGTTGATCTGCTGTTCCGTCATTCCCAGAATGGCACCGTTGAGGAACACGTTGTCCCGCCCGGAGAGGTCGGGGTGGAACCCGGCGCCTACTTCGATGAGTCCCGCAACCCGGCCCCTCGTCTTTACCGTCCCCGTGTCTGGAAGCATGACGCCCGAAATATGCTTGAGCAGAGTGGACTTGCCTGAACCGTTCAGGCCCAGGAGCGCCACCGTTTCCCCCGCTTCGATGTCAACAGAAACGTTTTTGAGGGCGTGGAACTTCTCGGACAAATCCCCCTTGCGGCCCTTCAAAAGCCAAACGACGGCTTCCTTGATGGACCGGGTATGGCGCAGGACAAACTGCTTGCTGATATCGGAAACTTCGATTGCCTTAACCACTTAGAGCTCCTGCGCGAAACGGCCCTCAAGGCGCCGGAAGGTGAATTGGCCCAGCAGGAGGATGGCAAGGGCCACGCCGAGCCCAACGAAGAGCCAGAGACTGAAGAGATTCGGCGGCATGGCGACCGATCCGTCCGTTGTGGGGAACCAAAAGGCGTAGTGGAACAGTTCCACTCCAATCGTGATCGGGTTTGCCTGGTAGACGGCGAACCACCCTGGGCCAAGCTTCTCCTGGACCATGGACCACGCATACATCACAGGGGAAGCCCAAGTGGCAATCATCAGGAGCATGTCCACCAGGTTCTCGGAGTCGCGGAAGTAGACGTTGGCCGCCCCGAACAGCAGACCGAGTCCCGTTGCGAGCAGAGCAACGATAACGAAACCCGCAACCGCAGCCAGCAATTGAACGAGGTTGGGATGCCAGCCGGCCAGGACACACCCTATGACCAGCACCACCAGCTGCGGGAAGAAGTGCACGGCCGACACCCAGACGGAAGCAACGGGAAAGAGCTCGCGCGGAAGATAGATCTTCTTGATGAGGTTTCCGTTATTGACTATCGACCGTGCGGCGTTGCCCAGGGCCTCGGTGAAGAAGTTAATCAGGACGATGCCAGAGAACAGGTAGACCGCATAGTTGGAAAGCCCTTCCGGGTTCCGCGCACTCCGTTCAAGGCCGAGGAAAACCCCCAGGGCCACGTAGAAGACAATGAACTGCACTCCCGGCTTCACGTATGACCAGAGGAGTCCCAGCACAGATCCCCGGTAACGCACCTTGAGTTCCTTGCGGACCAGCAGCTTCAGCAGGAAGCCGGACTGCCTGATGTCCCGCAGGCCACCGCCCAGTCCGGGAGTAGTTAGCTCACCGGACGCAATTGCGCTCACTTGATCTCGTTCTGGGTGTGTTGCTCGAACGTCTTCCTCCAAGACTCCATGGAGGTCAGCTCCGAAACGGCGGCTTTGTACTTCTTACTGAGGGCAGGCCACTCCTTCAGCAGTGCAGAGTGGAGCTTGGCACTTTCGGCCAGCATCTTCCTCAGCTGCTTGGGATCACGCCGGTACCAGGAAGCTCCTGTGCCTTCGGCGTTGGACACAACAGCGCTGTCATACTGCGCCATCCGCCACCACCGGTTGTCCTGGTGCGCAACTGTGGTCTGCGGCCGTTCGGCGTTGGTGCCCTTGACCGGGCTCGCGAGTTGCCGAACGACAGTCTTGGCCGCCCATGGCAAGAGAGTCAGCTTCCGTGGCTGTGACGGTCCGTGGCCCCGGCGTGGAGGTTTGTCCATTTTGGGTGCGGGGAAGTCATCAGGATCGGGCCGGAAGACCGCGTCAGAGTGTGCAGACATCATGCTGCGGATCTGCGGCAGCTTGGCGGACAGCAGCCCTGGCAAGGCATCCGGGCCCTTCAGCACATCTTCCAATGCCCACTGCCGGCCCTGCGCTGTGGCGTACTGCATCGATACGAGGTGCTTAACGTCGGCGTACTGCGACTCCTTGATGACCCTGCCGCCGAACTCGTAGGGGCTGTGCAGGAGCGCGGCCACTACCCGGTTGCGGGCGTGGAAGTAGGCCTGCCAGCCGACAAGGTCGTCCTTGTCGATCCACGAAACATGCCAAACGGCTGAACCAGGCAGGGACACCGTCGGGTAGCCGGCGGCCTTGGCCCGCAACCCGTATTCGGAATCGTCCCATTTGATGAACAGCGGGAGTGACAGCCCGATTTCACGGATTACCTGGGTGGGGATGAGGCACATCCACCAGCCGTTGTAATCGACGTCGCACCGCCGGTGCAGCCAGGGGGTCTGGCGAAGGTTGGACGACAGGAAGTCGTGGCCCAGGATCATGTCCTCGCTGGGGAGCGACGGCTGGAACCGGTAAGGATTGACCACCTCGCCGAAGGTATGCAGCACGGTGCGGTTGTACAGGTCGAACATATGGCCGCCGACGAGGGTCGGCGTCTTGCACCGGTCCGCGAAAGTCAGCAGGCGAATGATGCTCTCCGGTTCGACAACCACGTCATCGTCCATCAGCAGGGCGTAGTCGCTGCCGTTCTCTACAGCTTCAAACATGCCGCGGGCGAACCCGCCTGAGCCACCCAGGTTGGACTGGTTGATGATGCGCAGCTTGCCGTTCAGGGACCGCTTAACCTCATCGAAGCCCGCTGCGTCGGCAAGCTTCTGCGTCCCTTGGTCCACAATCAGGATTTCCTGCACGTGGGCAAGTGCTTCTTCGCTTTCGGCAAGGAGGCGCAGGTTGTTCAGGCAGAAGTCCGTCTTGTTCAGGGTGGTGATTTGGAGCGTAACTGACCCCGGCGTCGTTTCGACCGCCGCTCCCTGCCACTCGGCGTCGAGCATAATCAACGGCTCTGTACCCGCAAGCAGGTCAAACCAGTACCATCCGCCATCACCGAAAGGCGCGAGCGAAAGCTCAAAGGTGCTTTCCGCCGTGCCTTCAACTCTCCGGGTGTCCACCCGCTGCAGGGACCCGCGCGCATTCGACTTGTAGACGATGACGGAGCCGGCCCCTTGGGTCCGGACCTGCAACCGGACCTTGTCCACCGTGGTCCACCGCCGCCAGTAACTGGCCGGGAAGGCGTTGAAGTAGGAACCGAAGGACACCCGCTCGCCTGAGCGGACAGACGTTGAGTGGCGTGAAAGGAAGTCTTCCACGTGCGCTTCCTTGGTGGGGCTGCTGATGGTCCGGGCCTTGTTCGCCTTCCCGTCCCGGTCCCCGGCAGTAGGCAGTTGGATACCGGTAGCGGTGCCCATATCCATGTACAGGGGCACCGTATCCATCTGGCTCGCGCTGGGCAGGATCACGCGCTGAAGCGTCTGCCACGCCTGCTGGGTTTTGGCCGTATCAGTCTTCACGGACTTCTTCGTCTTGTTGTCGGTAGGCACGCTCATGCGTCAACTCCCCCGCTTTCAAGCTGTACGCCGCTTTCGAAGTGCGGCCTGATCTTGTTATCGAACATGCTCAGCGCGGACCCGATGGCCATGTGCATGTCCAGGTACTTGTAGGTGCCCAGCCGGCCGCCGAACAGGACGTCCTTCTCGGCCGCTGCCAGGTCGCGGTACTTGAGCAGGCGCTCCCTGTCCGCGGAGGTGTTGACCGGGTAGTAGGGCTCGTCGCCCTTTTCGGCGAAGCGGGAGAACTCGCGCATGATGACCGTTTTTTCGGTCTGGTAGTCGCGCTCCGGGTGGAAGTGCCGGGGCTCGATGATGCGGGTGTAAGGAACGTCGGCGTCGTTGTAGTTCACGACGGACGTGCCCTGGAAGTCGCCCATCTCCAGGACTTCTTCCTCGAAGTCGATGGTGCGCCAGGACAGGTCTCCCTCCGCGTAGTCGAAGTACCGGTCCACCGGCCCTGTGTATACGACCGGGATATTGCCGACTACCTTGTTTTTGCTGTACTCGTGGGACTCGTCGAAGAAGTCCGTGTTGAGCCGCACCTCGATGTTGGGGTGCTCCGCCATCTTTTCGATCCATGCGGTGTAGCCGTTGGTCGGCAGGCCCTCGTACTTGTCGTTGAAGTACCGGTTGTCGTAGTTGTAGCGCACGGGCAACCGGGAGATGATGCCCGCCGGCAGGTCCTTGGGGTCGGTCTGCCACTGCTTGCCCGTGTAGTGCTTAATGAATGCTTCGTAGAGCGGGCGCCCGATGAGCTGGATACCCTTGTCGTTCAGGTTTTGCGGGTCCGTTCCTGCCAGTTCGCCGGCCTGCTCCTGGATCAGGTCCCTGGCCTTGCCGGGGGTGAGGTTGGCCCGGAAGAACTGGTTGATGGTGGCCAGGTTAATGGGCAGCGAATAAACCTCCCCCTTGTGGACGCCGTAGACCTTGTGGACGTAGTCCGTGAAGGTGGTGAACCTGTTGACGTACTCCCACACCCGCTCGTTGGAGGTGTGGAAAAGGTGGGCGCCGTACCGGTGGATTTCAATCCCGGTCTGCTCTTCCTTTTCGCTGTACGCGTTTCCGCCGATGTGGTGGCGACGGTCGATGACGACGACCTTCAGGCCGAGCTCAGTGGCGGCCTGTTCTGCGATTGTCAGGCCAAAAAAGCCGGACCCTACGATGACGAGGTCAGCGGTCACAAAATCTCCTGGTTCGAATGCGGGCAGCGCAATCGTGCGCATTGTCTGCTGCTCTAGCCTACCCGAGGGACCGCACGGGCCGTCGAATCAGCCCATCGCTGTGAGCCGGTACACAGGCCGCATCAGGCAGGCGCAACCACTCTTTTATCCACATAGAGCGTGAACTGCCTGCCCGGTACTGACGGCCGTGACTAGCGTGTGGGTAAATACGCGAAGGATCCCAACCATGACATTCAACTGCACGCTGGTTGGCGGCCCGGGATCACCGAAGGTCGAGCCACCTGTGGAATTATCCATCGATGCGCCGCTTGGCACGTCCGGCTCCGTGATTCACCAGCAGTTGGTACGGAAGTTCGGCGCAGGCGCTGTCAGCGTGGACGGGGAAGATTTGTGTTCCCTGGTGCTCGGTATTCCTCCGCTGGTGGAGGCGGCGATCTTTGTCGATGGCGGCACCGCGCCTCTAAGGCGGCGGCCGAAACGTCGGCCGGTCGAGGGTCCTGCGGCTCCGCTGGCCCTCATGATTGACAGTGGCCCGGCAGCGGGAACGGTTGTCCGGCTCCAACGTGGCAGCTACAGCATTGGCCGCAGCGGCACGCGGATTGTCATTCCGGATCCGGAGCTTTCCCGCGAACACGCCCGGGTGATCGTTACGGAGACGGACATTATGTTGGTTGACCTGGACAGTGCCAACGGGTCTTACGTCAACGGGGAGCGGATCCGCAGCGCGGTCATCTCCACGGACTCCAACATCAGGTGCGGGCAGTCGAACTTGTCCCTCGTTTTTGCCGAACTGCCTGTACGGGTCCTGGCAGATGCAGGAAAGTCGGTGGCTGACCCCATCGTGGTGGCCGGCCGGGTCGAGGCCGGAAACCGTCCTGCGCTCCTCCTGGCCGCGGTTCTGCCGCTGGTAATCGGGGTGCTGCTGGCCATGCTCACAGGCATGTGGATGTTCCTCGTCTTTTCCCTGGGCTCCGCGTTCCCGGTCCTGGTTACTGCGCTCAGCGGGAGGCGTCAAAAGCAGAAATTGTCCGCTGCGGTGCACGCGGCTGCCGAGGAAGACAGAAAACGCCGACGGCGGTGCGCCCCTCCCCTGTCTCTCGTGGCGTTGGCAGCGGAAACAGGTAAGGAGACGGCCCGTGATTGTTCGGGTGCCGATGGCATCTGGCTGCGGGTGGGCCAGGCGGAACAGGCGCCGAACGTACGGGTAGAACCGGCTGGCGCAGCCCATGTGATTCCACCGTCCGAAATGGCCCCTGTCCTGCTGGACCCGGACCGCCCGCTCACCACGGTGGGCGGACCGCGGTTTGCAACCGACGGCCTTATCCGCTCCCTTCTCATGCAACTGGCGGGGTACCCGCGCGGGCGTACCACGCACGTCGTCGTCCACGGGACGCCGGGAACCCTGCCACTCGCTGCCCGGTACCTTTGCAGGGTGACGCTCACGGCAACAGTCGATGCCGGACTTAGTGTCCTAAACGGCGTCCATCCCGGGGGCTGCGAGCGCGGAGTGCTGTTGATTCGGGGTGAACCCTCCACCGCCGAAGCTGAAAAGGGCGTCCGCGAAGCCGCACTACGGTGTGGGTGGCAGGTCCTTCACTTTCTTCCGGACGAAGGGGAATGGCCTCCGCCCGATGTCCTCCTGGCCGAACGACGCTCAGTCGCGCTGTTGGATCTCCGCGAGACCGTCTTCGTTCCCGATTTGGTGCCGGAAGATGTGTTCACTCGTTTTTGCCGGCGCCGGGCAGGCCAACTCCCGGAGGGCAAGGGACCGGGCTCAGGTGTTCCGGCTGTCTGCAGCCTCGGCCAGGTCCTGCCCCTTACTCCGGAGGCCACGGCTGACCGATGGGGCGTCAGTGCGGAGGATGATGGACTGGCGGCACCACTGGGACTGAGCTCAGCCGGAACCAAGTTCATCGATCTTCATGCTGACGGCCCCCACCTTCTGGTGGCAGGCACCACCGGCTCGGGAAAATCCGAACTCCTCCGGAGCCTCACGCTTGCCCTCGCCCTGAGCCATCCGCCGGAGCGGGTCAACTTCTTTTTCGTCGATTTCAAGGGCGGTTCAGGACTTGGCCCGCTGGCGGGCCTGGTGCACTGCGTCGGATTGCAGACAGACCTTTCCAACGGCGAAATGGATCGAACGCTGACCTCACTCCGCGCCGAAGTGCGGCTTCGGGAGAGTTGCCTTTCGGCCGCGCGCGTCCCGGACATCTCCGCCTACCGCTCCACACCTGCCGCCAGGGACTTCGTCCTCCCTCATCTGGTCATCGTCATCGACGAGTTCAGGATGCTGGTTGACGATGCACCCGAAGTACTTCGGGAGCTGCTGCGGATCGCAGCTATCGGCCGATCGCTGGGTATCCACCTGGTGATGGCAACGCAGAGGCCGCAGGGTGCCTTGACGGCAGACATCCGCGCCAACGTCACCTCCAGTATTGCCCTTCGAGTGCAGTCAGAAATGGAGTCGGTGGATATCGTCAACTCCAAGGACGCCGCGGCCATCAGTGTCGACTCGCCAGGCCGCGCCTTTTTGGCCCGCGGGGCCCAGACGGCAGAGGAGTTCCAGGGAGCCTCCCTGGCCTCACCTTCCGGAGTGGGACGTCCCGCTGCCGTTGACGTCCACCGGACAACCGACTACCTCGCCGCCCAAGGCATCGACGTCGGCCACGGGGCAGCCACTGTCTCAACCCCCGCGCAAGCGGTGGAGCCGCTGACAGCCATGGTGCGGAACCTGTGCGCTGCCCAGGAAAAGGAACTGCCACGCAGGCCTGTGGCTCCTCCCCTTCCGGAGCAACTGGAAGAACCCACTCCGGCTAACCCCACCTGCGACCCATGCCAGGCAGAGCCAATGCGCCCGGTCGGCGGGGTACGGCTGGGCTTGATGGATGTACCCGAAAAACAAAGGGTAGAGGCCTTGGTGTGGGACCTTGCCCACCACGGCCACGCAGCATTCATCGGCAGTCCGGCCTCCGGTGCCGCAGAGGGACTCCAACTGGCTGTCTCCAAACTGATGCTCGGCCCTGCTGAAACCCACTTCTACCTGTTGGATGGCTTAGGAGGCTTCCTGCCGCTGGCCCGGGCAGGCAGGACGGGCGCCTATGCCGGACTGCACGAGCTTCGGCGGGGCGTACGCATCCTGGAGCGGCTTGTCCGGGAACTTGGGCAGCGGTTGGCCAGCCAAGCCACCGGCCGGATACCTCTCGTCCTCGCCATCTCCGGCTGGGGATCCTGGGTCTCGGCCTTCCGCTCGGGACCGTTGGCCTGGGCTGAGGACTTGGTCAACGACCTCGTCCGTGACGGCGCCAGGGTGGGCATCACCCTGCTGCTCTCCGGCGAGCGCGAGCTGGTGACGGCCCGATTCTTCGGTGCCCTCCCCAACCGCTTCTACTTTCCATCCGGTTCCACGGAGGAAAGCCGGGCCATGTGGCCGCGGCTGCCTTCCGTCCCGGCTATCGAGGGGCGGGCGGCAGCCTTTGGCCCTGTCTCCGGCGGCGGGCCCGCACTTTGCCAGTTCTACCGGCCCTCTGCCCCAGACAGTATCGGTAACCCCGGTTATCCACGCGCCGGTTCGCCTCCATTCCGCGTGGAACCCCTTCCGGCGACAATCACGGTCCGGCAAATTGCAGCGATGGCAGGGCAAACGGGAGCCGGTCATGTCCCCGAACCGTCGTTACCAGGCCGGGCATTGGTTGAAGAAGGGCCCTTTTCCCGGCGGCCTGGAACAGTACTGCCCTCGAAAGCGGGACGACGCCAACGCGAAATCCTTCTGGGCGTGTCCGGGGACGAGCTTGCCCCAGTGACATTTCGGTTGCCCGGCGCTGGCGTCATCGGAATCCTTGGCGGGCCCGGAAGCGGCAAGACCAATACCTTGCACGCACTGCAGGAACTAAACCCGGAGCAGTCCTGGTGCACCTGTCCCGGACCTTCCGAGGCGGCCGGAAATGCCTGGGGTGAGCTGCTGGTGCAGGCTGAGGCAGGGAAGCTTCCCCTCGAGTCAATTCTCCTTGTCGATGATGTGGATCTGCTCGCCCCGCCCGCGGTAAGGGACCTGGGCCAGCTGAATGCACTTGGCTACGCTGCCGTCGTCACCGCCGCTTTCAGCCCGGCGCTCCTCCAGCGCGTTCCGTTGATCATGAACGCCAGGGCATCGGGCCTGGGGCTGCTGCTCTGTCCCCGTTCAGCAGCTGACGGCGACCTGTTCGGGGGCCGGTTCGAAACCGAGGCCAGCCCGCCGCCCGGCCGCGGCGTGTTGATCTCCGGCGGCCGATCCTGCCCCCTTCAGGTGGCTTGGGCGGGAAAATGAGAGCTGGCTGCACCGTCGCCTAAGCCTTTCCGTTACGGACTGGAAGACACAGGCACGGGTCAGAGGGTCGGCGGCGCGGCCCCTGTGCGCGAGGCATGGTTTATCACCCTGTTGGAAAACAGCAGAACGATAGCGATGACCGCCGGAACCACCATTGCGAGGCCCACGAGGACCAGGCCGCTGGTCATTGCCGGCACCCCGATGGTTAGAACGAACAGTTGGGCCACCAGCGCAGCCGCTCTGGTCCACCGGAGGCCCCGGTAGAGAAAGACGGCCACGGCATAAAGCCATGCGGAAAAGGCAAGCAGGAGGCCCATGGTGAAGACTGCGCCCCAGAAGGACAGGACGGGACTCCCGGACAGCAATTCGAAGGCATACCATCCGGCTGCCACCAGGAGGGCGGAGGCCTCGGCAGCTGCCACGAGCGCTACCACCTTGGCCCCGGCAGGCACCGTGGTCGGCCGGGCCGTTGGGCGGTCAGCGCCACTACCGGAGTCATCGGGAGAAGATGGGGTACCTGCTGGGTTCACCGGGGGTCTTGACACACTGGCACCCTACCGGACATAGTCGGACACTGGTGAGGGCGCCGGCCGTCACTGTGATGCATCGCTCAGGTTTCGTGGGATTTCGGGCGTTATTACCCCTTGTTTACACAGCGTTAACATGACAGGCTTGATGCAGATGACCAAGGGGGCCCAAAGGGCCCTTTTCCTTTGTAGCCACTAGTGAATAATTTCACAAAGGCAATTCCCAGAAATGGAGCAACTGATCAGCATGGATTGGCGTAATCGCGCAGCGTGCCTCGACAAGGACCCGGAACTGTTCTTCCCCGTCGGGAATACCGGACCGGCCCTCCTGCAGATCGAGGAAGCCAAGAGCGTCTGCCGGCGGTGCCCCGTCGTGGACACGTGCCTGCAGTGGGCCCTGGAGTCCGGCCAGGATGCCGGTGTGTGGGGCGGCATGAGCGAAGACGAGCGCCGCGCCCTGAAACGTCGCGCTGCCCGTGCACGCCGCGCCTCCTAGTTAGAGTCCGCAACGGCAGGGCAGGAGCACAGGTCGACTAAAACAGAGGCCCTGGGACAATCCAGATGGATTGTCCCAGGGCCTCTGTTTGTTCTCGTTGCCAGCGTTGGCCTTCCTGCCTTCCTGCGGGCGCACGCCCGGAGGAAGGCAGTCTGGAAGGCTGCGCCTTACTTGCCCGCCAGGCTCAGCCGGATCTTGACTTCGGTGCCGCCGCCCTCGCGCCGCTGCCACGTGATGGTGCCGCCCAGTTCGCTGGTGACCAGGGTCCGCACGATCTGCAGGCCCAGTCCCTCGACGTGCGGGGTTTCGGGAAGTCCCACGCCGTCGTCGGCAATAGTGACCGTCAACTCCTCGCCGTCCTCACCTTCGGACCGGTCGGCAATAAGCCATACTGTTCCCGCCCTGCCCTCAAGCCCATGTTCAACGGCATTGGTCACCAGTTCGTTGATGACCAGGGCAAGCGGGGTTGCGAGATCACTGGGGAGTTCACCAAATGTGCCCGCCCGCTCGGTCCTGACCTGCTGGGAGGGGGACGCCACCTCCGCGGACAACCGGAACTGGCGCCCGATCAGCTCGTCAAAATCCACACTCTGGGTGAGGCCCTGCGACAAAGTCTCGTGAACCAGTGCAATAGTGGCAACACGTCGCATCGCCTGTTCCAGGCCCTGCTTTGCCTCGTCGCTCACCATGCGGCGGGACTGCATCCGCAGGAGTGCAGCCACGGTCTGGAGATTGTTCTTGACCCGGTGGTGTATCTCCCGGATAGTGGCGTCCTTCGTCACCAGTTCCATCTCACGCCGGCGCAGTTCGGAGACGTCGCGGCAGAGCACCAGCGCGCCAAACCGCTGCTGCTCGTCGCGCAGCGGAATGGCCCGGAGGGACAGGCTTACCCCGCGGGACTCGATTTCGCTGCGCCAGGGCATGCGCCCCGTCACCACCAGCGGCAGGGTCTCATCGACCATCCGACGGTCTTTCAGCAGGCCGGCCGTAACCTCAGCCAGCGAACGGCCCTCCAGGGACTCGCCGTCACCCAGCCGACGGAAGGCCGACACGCCGTTGGGGCTTGCATACTGCACCACGCCATCGGCGTCCAGCCTGATCAGGCCGTCCCCCACGCGGGGAGCGCCCCGGCGGGATCCGGTGGGCGAGGCGAAATCGGGCCACAGCCCCAGGGTGCCCATCCGCAGGAGGTCGTAAGCGCACTGACGGTAGGTCAGTTCCAGCCGGGACGGCATCCGGGAGCTGGACAGATCCATGTGCGTGGTGACCACCGCGAGGGTGCGGCCGTTGCGGACCATGGGAACGGCCTCCACCCGCAGGGCCATCTCGCTGTTCCAGTTCGTCTCGCTGGAACGCTCGATGGTCCTGCTGTTCCACGCTTTGTCCACAAGTTGTTGCAGATCGGACCTGATGCCTTCGCCCACAAAGTCACTGTGGAACGCGGTGTGGGTGGTAGAGGGGCGCACGTGTGCCAGGGCAATGTAGCCAAGCTCCGGGTGGGGGAACCACAGCGCGAGGTCGGCGAACGCCAGGTCCGCCACCATCTGCCAGTCCCCCACCAGGAGGTGCAGCCATTCGGCATCGCCCGGCCCGAAATCAGCGTGTTCCCTGATGGGGTCCGTAAAGATTGCCACTGCACCTCCATTTTCGACGCCGGCTTGCTAGCGTCGGACGATTGACCTCAAGAGCCTCAATGCTACCGACAGTGAGGCCATGTCGTCGGTCTCCAGGGCGTTCACCTCATCGAACATGCTCTTGGCCCTGCCCAGCTGCTCGGCATTCTGGGCCTCCCAGTCCTTGAGCCGCGCGTCGGGTGACTCGGCGGCGGACGTGGCGTCCAGCACCGCCGTCGTCATGTCCGACACTGTCGAGTAGAGGTCGTCTCGCAACGCCGCACGGGCCAGCGCCTGCCACCGGTCCTGCCGGGGCAGGCTGCTGATCCGTTCCAGCAGCGAGTCCGCGTGGAAACGGTTAAACACCGTGTAATAAACGGCCGCAATCTCCTCGACGGGGTCCTTCCGGGAGCGGCCGATTTTGGCGATATCCAGCAGGACGAAGCTTTCGAACAGCTCGGCCCAGCGCAGGGCCAGGTCTTCGGGCAGCTGCCACTCGCGGCCCTTGGCCAGCCACGCCGCCACCCGCTCGCGGTCATCACCGCGCAGATAGTCGAGCAGCCGGGCCCGCATCGGATCCATCAGCGGCTTGAATTCGGACACCACCTCGGCGATGGGGCGCGAAACACTTTCCTGGCTGAGCAGCCAGCGGACTGCCCGGTCCAGGAGCCGGCGGATGTCCAAGTGGACCGCGCTCCAGTGCTCGGTGGGGAACGAAGCAGGCAGGCTGTTCAGTTCCGACACCATGGCGTCGAGTTCGTACACCTCGCGCAGCGCTACGAAAGCCTTGGCAACCGCCACTTCGCTGGCCGACGTTTCCTCCATGACCCGGAAGGCGAAGGTGATACCGCCCAGGTTGATCATGTCGTTCGCCACCACGGTGGCGATAATTTCGCGGCGCAGCGGATGGGTGTCCAGCTCCGCGTCAAAGCGTTCCCGCAACTGGTGTGGGAAGTAGGAACGCAACGTCCCACGGAACCACGGATCGTCCGCGAGTTCACTGTCGCGCAGGGCCGATGCCAGTTCGATCTTGGCATAAGCGGCCAGCACCGACAGCTCCGGGGAAGTCAGCCCCTGCCCCTGCTGCAGCCGCTCCCGAAGAGCTTCAGTGCTGGGCAGCGCTTCCAGGTCCCGGTTCAGATCTGCGGTCTTCTCCAGCCAGTCCATGAGCCGTTCGTAGCTGGGGCTCCACTCCGCCACCCTGGTGCGGTCATTCAGGAGCAGGATGTTCTGGTCGATGTTGTCTTCCAGGACCAGACGGCCCACCTCGTCTGTCATCGACGCGAGGAAGTCTGCGCGATCATCGGCAGGCAGCTTGCCGGCGGCAACCATCCGGTCCACGAAGATCTTGATGTTGACCTCGTGGTCGGAGCAGTCCACGCCAGCGGAGTTGTCAATGGCGTCCGTGTTGAGGATGACACCCTGCAGGGCTGCTTCAATGCGGCCGCGCTGTGTCATGCCCAGGTTTCCGCCCTCGCCGACCACCTTGACACGCAGGTCCCGGCCGTTGACGCGGATCGCGTCGTTGGCTTTATCACCCACAGAGGCGTTGGACTCTGAGCTTGCCTTGACGTAGGTCCCGATTCCGCCGTTGTACAGCAGGTCGGCAGGTGCCAGCAGAATGGCGCGCAGGAGTTCCGGCGGGCTGAGTTCGGTGGTGTCGGCCGGCAGCCCCAGCGCGGTGCGTACCTGCGCGGACACCGGAATCGACTTGGCTTGACGGGCAAAGACCCCGCCGCCTTCGCTGATCAACGACTTGTTGTAGTCGTCCCACGAGGACCTGGGCAGCTCGAACAGCCGTTGCCGCTCCGCGAACGAGGATTCCTCATCCGGATTGGGATCCAGGAAGATGTGCCGGTGATCGAAGGCGGCAAGCAGGCGGATGTGCCGGGACAGGAGCATTCCGTTTCCGAACACGTCCCCGGACATGTCCCCCACGCCCACCACGGTGAACGGTTCGGTCTGTGTATCCAGGTCCAGCTCGCTGAAGTGCCGCTTCACCGATTCCCAGGCGCCGCGGGCCGTGATGCCCATCGCCTTGTGGTCGTAGCCCACGGATCCGCCGGAGGCGAAGGCGTCGCCCAGCCAGAAACCATACTCGGCGGACAATCCGTTGGCGATATCGGAGAAAGTAGCCGTGCCCTTGTCCGCCGCGACCACAAGGTAGGAGTCGTCGTCGTCATGCCTGACAACGTTCGACGGCGGCACGAGCCGCTGGCCGTCACCTTCGGTCACCAGGTTGTCAGTAAGGTCCAGCAGCCCCCTGATAAAGGTCTTGTAGCTTTCGACGCCTTCCGCCATCCAGGCGGCACGGTCCGCGGACGGGTCCGGGAGCTGCTTGGCGAAGAAGCCACCCTTTGCCCCCGTAGGCACGATCACGGCGTTCTTGACTGTCTGTGCCTTGACCAGGCCCAGGATTTCGGTCCGGAAATCCTCCCGCCGGTCGGACCAGCGGAGCCCGCCGCGCGCCACCTTGCCGAACCGAAGATGCACACCCTCAACCCGGGGAGCGTACACCCAGATTTCAAACATTGGCCGCGGGAACGGCAACCCTTCGATCTGCGCCGGATCCAGCTTGAAGCTGAGGTGGGGCTTGTCCTGGTAGAAGTTGGTGCGGAGGGTCGACTCGATCAGGTTGACGAAAGTCCGCAGCACCCGATCGGCGTCGAGCGTTGCCACCTTCTCGATGGCCGCTGCCAGTTCCTGCCGCACGGACGCCTGGGCCTCGGCCCGGCTGTCTTCCCCGAGTGCGGGGTCAAAGCGGGCGGCGAAGAGCGCGGTCAGGCCCCTGGTCACGTCCGGATTGGCAAGGAGGGTGTCCGCCATGAAGCCGAAGGAACTGCTGTTGCCCATTTGGCGCATGTAACGGGCATATGCCCGCAGCATGGTGATCTGCCGCCAGTGCAGCCCTTCCCGGAGTACCAGCCGGTCAAAGCTGTCCGATTCCGCGGCGCCGGTGACGGCCGCACCAAAGGACTCGGCCAGCAGCCCGCCCGTGGACATCGGGTCCACTGCCGCCGGATATTTCAGCCCCAGGTCGTACAGGAAGAAGTCCCGGTGGTCCGCCGTTTCGATTTCGAACGGCCGCTCATCCAGGACCTCCAGTCCAAGGTTGTGGAAGTACGGCAGGATCTGGCTCAGGCTCTTGGGCTCCAGCATGTAGAGCTTCACCCGGGCATCTTCCTCAAGCGTGGCTCCGGCGCCTTCGGGAAGGTACACGTGCACGCCGGGCCGGTCCTGCTGCGCGCCGGTGCTCCGCTCGGCCGCAGCACCGTACTTCTCGAAGCGAGCAATGTCCTCAAGCGCGTCCTCTACTTCGTAGTCCACCCGGTAGCTGGCCGGAAACGCCTCGGCCCAAATGGCGGCAAGTTCCTTGGCCTCGGCCGGATCCCGGCCCTCGCGGAGGACTTCCGCGATGCCTTCGCTCCATGACCGGGCGGCCCGGACCAGCCGCTTTTCCAGCTCATCGCTGTTCACGTGGCTAACGTCGGCGTCCTTGGGCAGGCGGATGCGGAAGAAAAGCCGCGCAAGGGCAGATTCCGTCATGCGGGCTTCGTAGTCGATCGAGACTGCCTGGAACGTTTCCCGCAGTTCCTGCTCGATGCGGAGCCTGACGTTGGTGGTGTAGCGGTCACGGGGCAGGTAGACAACAGCGGACATGAAACGGCCATAGATGTCCGGCCTCAGGAACAGGCGGGTGCGCCGCCGTTCCTGCAGCTTCTGGATTCCCAGCGCGGTGGCGGCAAGGTCGGGGACTTCGATCTGGAACAGCTCGTCGCGGGGGTAGGTTTCCAGGATTCCCAGCAGGTCCTTCCCGGAGTGCGAGTCCGGCGGGAAGCCTGCATTCTGCAGCACGGCGTCCACCTTTTCCCGGACAATGGGAATGTCGCGGACGGAACCGGCATAGGCGCTGGTGGCGAAAAGTCCAATGAAGCGCCGCTCCCCGTTGACGTTCCCCGCAGCGTCAAAGCTTTTGATGCCGATGTAGTCCAGGTAGGCGGAGCGGTGAACGGTGGAACGCGAATTGGCTTTGGTGATGACGAGCGCACGTTTTTCCCGTGCCTTTTTGCGGCCGGTGTCGGTCAGGTGCTGGATGTGCGGGGAGTCTGCGGCCGCGCGCAGCAGCCCGAGCCCGCTGTCCTCGCGCAATTCGAGGACGTCTTCCCCGTCCACGTTGAGGAGGTCGTATTCACGGTAGCCGAGGAACGTGAAGTTCCCGTCGTCCAGCCACCGCAGCAGGTCCTTCGCCTGCCGGAGTTCGGCGATCTGCGCTGAGTTTGCCACGCGGTCCAGGCTCTCGGCGATTTCCAGCGCCTTCTGGCGCATCCTGGGCCAGTCCTCCACGGCGGCCCGGACATCGTTCAGCACGCGGGTCAGGCCCTCAAGCAACGATGTCTTCGTTTCGTCCGGGACGCGCTGGATTTCGACGGCGATCCACGACTCCATGTGGGAGGCGTTCTCCCCCTGCGCGATCAGGTGGGAAAGGTTGGGCATCGCAGCGGTGTCCCCGCTGGATATCCCGAGGTGCGCCGGCACCCTGTTGACCTTGACCAGCTCACCGCTCTCCCGGTTGCGGGTGGCCACGAAAAGCGGGTGGACGACAAGCTTGATGGCGGCGTGCTGCCGGACAAGTTCGGCGTTTACCGAATCGACCAGGAATGGCATGTCGTCAGTGACGACGAAGATGACGCTGCTGTCTTCTTCGTCGACAATCGAGATCCTGGCCTGACCTGGCTGCCTTACGGAAGCTGCACGGCGGTGCTCTTCAGCCCGGGCTTCCAGCACGTCGCGCGGGTAGCTGCGCGCATCCTCCTCAGCCAGGTGCTGGTAGTAGTCCCCCATGAAACCCTCAAGGCCTTCAATAGAGAGGGGCTGGTCCTCCACACTGGATCCAGACGACATCGACAACGCCTCCATCAGAGATATTCGCCGCACCTTTGCAGCTCTTATGGCGAGCCTAGTCCTTCGCCCTTCGCCATGGTGTGGAAGAAATTACAGAGGATCTGCGCTTTCGCTGGTCTGGTGCACAAACGAGTTCGCGGATTGCCCGGCGCAGGTCCGAATCCGGGGCAGCCTCCAGCAGCAGGGATCCTGACAGGAGGGCGGCGTCGGCGGCACGGCGATCATGGGGCAGGAATGCCGTCAGTTCCGAGGCCGGCGCGTACCTGTCCCAAGCATCGCGCAATTGGCGCTCCGGATCCCTCCCGACGGAGGAGGAACGCACTTTATTCATCAGGACGGTGGGTGACGCCTGCGGAACTGCGTCTCCAAGCTCGGCAAGCGCACGCACCATCCGGGGTACGCCCACGGGATCAGCGGCGCCGATGGCATAGACGGTGTCAGCCAGCTCCAGCGGGCGCAGTGTGGCCGCGTTGCGGCGCGGCGCCATGGTATCGAAACTCAGTTCCTCGTCGGCTTCCAGGCAGAAGCCGGTATCGACCACTACCACATCGGCGATTTCCCGGGCCCGCTCAAGAACCAGCGCCAGGGCCGTGGCACGGATTTCTGTCCATCGATCCGCCCGGGTGATGCCCGTCAGCACCCGGAACTGCCCTGATGCCGTAGCGACGGTGGCGGCGACCTTTCGGAGTGCATCCGCATCCAGCTGCCCGTGATCGGCGAGCCTGCATGCCTGGGCCAGCCCGGCCGATTCGTCTAGGAGACCGAGTACTGCGGCCACGCTGGCGCCGTATGTGTCGGCGTCGACCAGGAGGACGTCCTGGCCGTCGGCCGCCATCTCGCCCGCGATGTTCACTGCCACCGTGGTCCTTCCGGGAGATCCCGCTGGCCCCCAGACGACGACGAGCCTTCCGGTTCCGCGCCCTTCCGCCTCCTGCTCCGGCCCCACAGGAACGGTTGCCAGCGCAGCTCCGGTATCAGCGGCCGTGCTGAGGCTGACCGGACGGACCGCGCCCGTAAGCTGCGCGACGGCGTCGGCAATCTTGTCGGAAAGCTCCGCCGACTCAACCCGCGTCAACGCCGAGGCGACGCCAATTTTGCGGAGCCTCGCAGCCTCCTCCGCGTTGTCGGTCAGCGCGATGATCGCGACGCCAACTGCCCCAAGGCGGTCGACCAGGGAAGCCGTTAACCCTTCAGACCCATCGGCGATCACGGCCGCCCGGGCCAGTCCGCTCTGGCAGGCCGACAGCAGTTCGGGAAGTTCCGCGCACCGGCGTACCACCGTGACCGGACCGTGCAGTCTTTCGAGACCCCCAACCAGGTCCTCACGGCTTTGGCCGACGGTGACGACGGGAATGTTCATCGGGCGCCGCCCGGGTTCCAGACGACGGATATCTTTGCCTCATTTGCCTGGGCGCCCAGCAAGGCAGGCATCTGCTTGTCCTCGACCAGGACCATGAGCACGGTGGTTTTCGACGACCCAAGCGCGGTGGACCCGTTGGCGACCTCTGCAATTTCCGCTCCGGGAAGGATGAGCTTGGGCTCGGTGAAACCGTTTTTCGCGTCGGGCTGGGCCACCCAGACGTCTACGCGGGCACCGGCGACTGCCTGCGAGGGCAAAGTCTGCTCGACATTGAGGGCAACGGGCTTTCGGTTCAGCTGGTCCACCGCACCAAGGCTCGCCCGGGGAACAAGCTGGTCCTTTCCAATCCTCTGCATGGCGACGACATCCTGGGGCAGGCCGGCCTCCACTGTGATGTAGTGCTGTTCCGTGTCGCCCAGCCGGACCTTGGCGCGCACCACATTCTCCGGCGTCAGGCGCTCGCCAACAGCAATGCCCTCCCGCGCGGCGTAAACCTCGGTGGTTCGGTCTGCGCTGCCCACCAGGAAGATGACCCCCGCGATGGATGCCAGGACCAGGAGGATGCCCACCAGCAGCCGCGGGTCCTTCCACGAAGGGCGCTTCAGCCGTGGCGCAGTGGTGCTTGAATCAGGAACCATACCGTTCTCCCCCTAGGTACACCGGACCTGCCCGCTCTGGCCGGACTTCTCATTGTTACCGCAAGGCCACGCGAACAAAAGTCAATTATCCAAATACCGCCAAACTGTGGATAACAGGCACATAAGATGCCAGTTGATGGCAAAATGGATGCATGCCAAGGTTCCTCACGCTTGCAGATGTCGCAGAGCAACTCCAGATCAACTCCCCTGCCGCATACGCCTTGGTCCGCAGCGGCGAATTGAAGGCCATCCAGGTCGGCGGCCGCGGGCAATGGCGGGTGGAAGAGAAGATGCTGGAGCAATACATCGAGGAACGCTACGCCGAGGCCAGCCGCATGATTCAGGAGTCACGCTCCAAGTCCGTTTGACGCCTCACCCCCTTCACAGGTCCACGGCCGGAGTCAGCCGGCCTTGGGCGACCTGATCATGGCCAGGACAGTGAAGGGGATTGCTGACACTTCACGGACACTCCGGCTCCTCCGCACCTCTCCGGGAGTGACCGAGGCCAGGTCTATATAGTCCCTGCCGACCCGGTCGATAACGCCGGCCAGCCGCAGTGCGCCGCCTCCCCCTGAAATGGTCACGGACAGTTCCGCACGGTCGCGGGCAAGGCCACGGAGGGCGTGGGCAAGCCCAATTGAGCGGCGGACCGGTGAGTTTTCCGGCAACGCGTGCCTACCGAGCCCGACGTACCGCGCCGCAGCAGCATAGGGGATGAGCACTTGGTGCTGATCTTCGTCGAGGACCAGTGCGTCCGCTCCGGCATGCCTGAGTTCCCCGCGCGCTGATTCTCCACAAAGCAGGTAAACGCCGATGCGGCACCCGACGGCCGCACGCAACCGGTGCTCGAGCGGAACGCTGACCATCTCAGCCCGGGTCCGCTCGTTGATCTCGCTGTCAAGCGCCAGTCGGTCGGCCTCCGCGAACTGGCTTTCCATGTCGTTGAAGAGAGCATCCCAGCGCATCCCGACAGAGTAGGGTGCCCTGCCCGGTCAGTCAACGGCTTCGCCTTTTCCTCTCCAACGTATGGACAAATGCCAATGGTTCACAGCAGACTTGGTCAAGTGGCATCAAACAGCATCAAACCGCATTAAAGGAGTAGTAATGGCACGTTCCAAAGAGGCGGGGTGGTCCAATGCCGTCATGGCTCTGGCCCTTCTGGCGTTGGGCATTCTGCTTTGCTTCCTGGGGGTTGGCCTGCTTGGACAGTGGCAGACCTCGGCGGCCCGCAACCAGGAAGCACCCGTCGGCGTTCTTTTAGGGGCGGCCGCGGCGGCGGCCGGCTTGGGCCTTCTGCTGTGGTGGGCCTTCTCGATCCTGGCCGCAGGTGCGTCGGTTTTGCTGGAACACCTCGGACGACGGCGTGCGGCGGCTGCCGCGCGCAGGCTGTCTCCCGCCTTTATGCGGCGGGCGGTGGTTGCCGCCCTGTCGCTGCAACTTGTGGCAGGAGCCGCGGCGAATGCCGCGCCGGCCACACCTGGGCCTGAGTGGACGCCGACCCAGGCATACGCAGCGTCAGTTCCATCGGACCCTGCGGCCCTGGGCACTGCTGAGGGGCGAGGCAGGACCCTTGGCGCTGGCGGTACGCAGGTCCCAACGCCAACGGTTGTTGCGGACGACGCGCCAGGAGCGCTTGAAGACCCTGCGACGGCGCGCAGTTCACGCAGTGAACCTCCTGACGCCACACTCGACCCCGGCTGGCAGCCAGCTCCCCCGATGGTGGAACCCGGTTTGCTGGTGGGACCGCAAACGAGAAGTACCTCCGGTCCAGACTCGGGTGGCGAGGGAACCGCAGTAACCGTAATCGCCGGCGACACGCTATGGGACATCGTGGCCACCTATCTGGGACCGGAGGCATCCGACGTGGACGTAGCCCTTGAATGGCCGCGGTGGTATGCAACAAACCGCGCCCTAATCGGCGGAAGTCCTGACGTCCTGCTTCCCGGCCAAATACTGCAGGCGCCTGCGGCGCCGTAACCAGGGCCACTCGGCCCGGGTGCCTTTCGCCAATTCCGGCCGGCGGCCTTACCGGCAGGCCTGCCACACTCCATCAAACGATTTGAACCAGGAGAACACAATGACTGCAGCGACATCTGTCGGGACCGTCCAGGGGATTGACGCCACCAGGGGAATCGGGGGGAGGGGCATGGTGCAAAGGCGCCCTGCGCCGGCACCGGGGGCCCAGCCTCCCGGGGTGAAGCCAGCTCTGCAGCCGGTCAATGAGGCGGCGGAAGTCAGGGCGATCACGAGGGGGACGATCCAGGCCGCCATGGAAGTCCTGGCCGGAATCCGACCCGTCCACCAGTTGGCGCGGCGCCTTGATCCCCGGTGCCTGGCGTCCCTGCAGCACCGGGCGGCACTGATCAGGCGCGAAATAACGAGGACTGGAAACCCTGCGCTGGCCCGGCTGCACCGGAACTCGACGGTCCGCTCGGTGCGGTTATGTGAGGTGGCCGACGGAATCTATGAGGCCAGCGCCGTGGTGGTGGATGATGTACGCGCCCGTGCCGTTGCTGTCCGGCTTGAGCGCAGCAAACAGGTATGGCGGATAGTTGAACTCGTCATCGGCTGATTCTTTTGGGGACGGGCATTGGCGGAGAACAACAGCGAGGCGGCAGCAAGCAGGGCAGGGACGCTTCCGTCCCTGCCCTGCTTGCTGCCGCCAATGCTTCCGGCGGGGTTGCCGGTGTTGCTAACGCTTTTTCTTCTTCGCCGGCCGTTTCGCGGCATCCTGGGCTGCTGCCTTGGCAGGGTTTCCGGAACGTCCGCCCCCGGACCGGGTTTCCACCCGGGTCTGCGTTCCACCGCTCTCAGAGGGAGCGGTGTACTGCAGTTGGGCAGGCTTCTCCGGAGCTTCCAGGCCGGCAGCGCGAACCTGGGGGTCCATGTGCTCGGTGTGGCCCCCCGCAGCGTCCTGCACAACCACATCCTGGGCAGGGGTCACTTCCACCTCAAGGTTGAAGAGGAAGCCAACACTCTCCTCCCGGATGGCTTCCATCATGCTTTGGAACATCGCGAAACCTTCGCGCTGGTACTCCACCAGCGGATCGCGTTGTGCCATGGCCCGCAGGCCGATGCCCTCCTTGAGGTAGTCCATCTCGTAGAGGTGTTCCTGCCATTTCCGGCCGATGACAGAGAGCACCACGCGGCGCTCAAGCTCGCGCATGCTTTCGGAACCAATGACCTCTTCCCGGGCTTGGTACACCAGGCGGGCGTCGGAAAGGATTTCCTCCTTCAGCATCTCCACGGTGACCCTGGACTTGCCGCCGGCCTCTTCGATGATGTCTTCGGCGGTAACGCTGACAGGGTAGAGCGTCTTGAGGTTTGTCCACAGCTGGTGGAAGTCCCAGTCGTCGCCGTTTCCTTCTGCGGTTGCGGCGTCGATGAGGGCCGTGATGGTGTCCTCGATGAAGAACTGCACCTTTTCGTGCAGGTCGTCGCCCTCAAGGATGCGCCGGCGGTCGCTGTAGATGGCCTCACGCTGGCGGTTGAGGACGTCGTCGTACTTCAACACATTCTTGCGCTGCTCGGCGTTGCGGCCTTCCACCTGTCCCTGGGCGGAAGCGATGGCCCGCGAGACGAGTTTGGATTCCAGCGCCACGTCGTCCGGGACGGAGCTGTTCATCAACCGCTCTGCGGCCCCGGAATTGAAGAGCCGCATCAGGTCATCGGTCAGCGAAAGGTAGAAGCGCGATTCGCCGGGGTCGCCCTGTCGGCCGGACCGGCCGCGGAGCTGGTTGTCGATGCGGCGTGACTCGTGGCGTTCGGTGCCAAGGACATACAGTCCCCCGAGGTTCAGGACTTCCTCGTGTTCATCCTTCACGGACTGCTTGGCTTCTTCGAGGGCAGCGGGCCAGGCGGCCTCGTACTCTTCCGAGTTCTCCTCCGGGTCCAGCCCCCGCTTGGCGAGCTCGGCGACGGCAGTGAATTCGGCGTTGCCGCCGAGCATGATGTCGGTACCACGGCCGGCCATGTTGGTGGCCACGGTGACGGCGCCCTTCCGCCCTGCCTGCGCGACGATGGCAGCTTCGCGTGCATGGTTCTTGGCGTTCAGGACCTCGTGCCGGATGCCCTCCTTGGCCAGGAGCTTGGACAGGTACTCGCTCTTTTCCACGCTGGTGGTGCCAACCAGGACGGGCTGGCCTTTTTCGTGCCGTTCGGCGATATCGCGAACCACGGCGTCGAACTTGACAACTTCGTTCTTGAACACCAGGTCCGACTGGTCGATCCGCTGCATGTCGCGGTTGGTTGGAATGGCCACAACACCCAGCTTATAGGTGCTCATGAACTCAGCTGCCTCAGTTTCAGCGGTACCCGTCATGCCCGAAAGCTTGCTGTACATGCGGAAGTAGTTCTGCAGCGTCACGGTGGCCAGCGTCTGGTTCTCGGCCTTGATCTCGACGCCTTCCTTGGCCTCGATCGCCTGGTGCATGCCTTCGTTGTAGCGGCGTCCGGCCAGGATGCGGCCGGTGTGCTCGTCAACAATGAGGACTTCGCCATCCAGGATGACGTAGTCCTTGTCCCGCTTGAACAGTTCCTTGGCCTTGATGGCGTTGTTCAGGAATCCGATCAGCGGGGTGTTCGCGGATTCGTAAAGGTTGGTGATGCCGAGGTAGTCCTCGACCTTTTCGATCCCGCTCTCCAGGACGCCGACGGTGCGCTTCTTCTCGTCGACTTCGTAGTCCTTCTCGGGCTGCAGCCGGAGCACGACTTTTGCGAATTCGCTGTACCAGCGGTTGGTGTCGCCCTGGGCCGGGCCGGAGATGATCAGCGGCGTCCGTGCCTCGTCGATCAGGATGGAGTCGACTTCGTCGACGATGGCAAAGTTGTGCCCGCGCTGGACGAGTTCATTCCGGTCCCAGGCCATGTTGTCGCGCAGGTAGTCGAAGCCAAACTCGTTATTGGTTCCATAGGTGATGTCTGCCGCGTACTGCTGGCGGCGTACGGCCGGATCCTGGTTGGCGAGGATAACGCCGCTGGTCAAACCAAGGAAACGGTACACGCGGCCCATGAGCTCGGACTGGTATTCAGCGAGGTAGTCGTTAACGGTGATCACGTGCACGCCCTTGCCGGTGAGGGCGTTCAGGTAGGCGGGAGCGGTCGCCACCAGGGTCTTGCCTTCACCGGTCTTCATTTCAGCGATATTGCCCAGGTGCAGGGCGGCGCCGCCCATCAGCTGGACGTCGAAGTGGCGCATCCCCAGGGTGCGTGAGGAGGCTTCCCGCACGGCGGCAAATGCCTCCGGAAGCAGGTCGTCGAGTTTCTCACCGTCCCGGTGGCGTTCGCGGAGACGATCGGTCTCCTCACGCAGCTCGGCGTCGGTAAAGGTCTTGAATGAGTCTTCGAGGGCGTTGATGGAATCGGCATAGTTCCGCAGCTGCCGGAGTGTTTTCTTGTCACCCGTGCGGAGAATTTTTTCGATAAGTGATGCCACGTGAAGATGCTCCCAGTCTGATGCCGCCGAATTCTGGCGTGTTCAGTCTACGGGAGAGACACGCAGCCGGTGCCCCTTTTCCCTCAGAGCGGATACTCCCTACAGGCGTGCCAGCTCCCGGGACAGAACCACGGCGAGGTCGCCTGCCTCCCCCACTTCCACCTCCGGCAGGCCAAGCCATTGGCCCATTAGCTTCAGCTCGGCAGCGAGTTCGACGGCGGTGTCCACCGGCGCGTCCGGCTCGGCAAAAGCGGACCTCACCAACAGCCGGCCGCCAGCCCTGTCCGCTTTCAGGTCGACCCGTGCCACGATGCGGTCCCGGAGAAGGAAGGGCAGGACGTAGTATCCGAAGCGCCGTTTTGGCTCGGGCGTGTAGATCTCGATCCGGTAATGGAACCCGAACAGTTCCCACAGGCGTCGGCGCTCGAAAACCAGGGAATCGAAGGGGCTCAACAGGGCACGGCCGGTGGCACGCCGTGGCAGTGTCGCTTCCACGTGCCGGAAGACGTCCCGCCCCCAGCCAGTGACCGTGACAGGTTCCAGCCTGCCTTGCTGCACGAGGTGCTCCACGGCCTGGGCGGTTGCTTTGACCGGGGTCCGGAAGTAGTCCGCGAAGCAGCGGATGCTTCCGATTCCGTGCGCCAGCGCGGCAGAATCGGTGAGCCGCTGGAGTGCTGCCGTTGGGTCCACGTCCCGGACTTCAGGAGCCGGGGACGGCAGGACCTTGGATGTCAGCGTGTACCTGCGCTCGAATTGCCCGGTCCTGGAGGCCGCCGATATCAGGCCTTCTTCAAAGAGGTCTTCCAGCACGCGTTTCACTGCATTCCAGTTCCAGCCCCAGTTAACCGACTGTTTTTCCTCCACGTGGCCAAGCCGGGCTGTCAGTTCCGAGGCGGTCATGGGCCGGGACCGGGCAAGGACTGCCAAGATCCGGGCAGCGACGTCAGCGCGGATCACGGGGTCCAGCCGGGAGGCGCCCACCCAGGACCGCTTCTGCCATGGAATCAGGTCGTGGTAATGCTCCGGCCGGATATAGCTCGCTTCGTGGGCCCAGTACTCCAGCATACGGCGGGGGTGGCTGGCTGACATGCGTTGCAGGATGTCGCGGTCGTAATTGCCAAGCCTGGAATAGAAGGGCAGGAAATGACTCCGGACCAGGACGTTGACGGAATCGATCTGGACGAGCTGCAGTCGGGCAAAAGTACGGCCCACCGTCCGTGCTGTCACGGGGCCAGTGGGCCGTCCTTTATGGAGTCCCTGTGCTGCCAGTGCGATCCGCCGGGCCTGGTCAAGGCTCAGCGTTGCTGACAATTGAGTCCTCTCTGGCGGTGGTTTAATCCACCTTATGCGTTAGCGGCGGCGTCATCCGAGCGGTAGGCCAGGACCTTTTCCTCCACGGCAGTGTCCCCTGGCTCGCATTCGTGGTCCAGGGTGATGACTCCGTAGGTCCAGCCGCGGCGGCGGTACACGACGGACGGCGTGTTGGTCGCCTTGTCCACGAAAAGATAGAAGTCATGGCCGACGAGCTCCATGTTGTCCACGGCATCGTCGAGGGTCATTGAAGCAGCGGGAAAGACCTTGCGCCGGATCAGTACCGGCGAACTCCCGGCCGGGATGTCATTCTCGACATCGTAAGGGGATTTTTCTTCCGGTGCCTGCGCGGTTTCGCTCCTGCGGTTGGCTTCAAGGTACAGCGGTTCGTGCGCGCTGGCTGGTTCAAGGGTGGCTGTTGCTTCACGGACAGCCTTGGGCGTGTGGCGGCCGTGGTGGACCTTCTTACGGTCCTTTGCCCGCCGGAGCCGTTCAAGCAGTTTGTTGTAGGCGAGGTCAAAGGCGGCAAATTTGTCTGCGGCGCTCGCTTCGGCACGAATTACGGGGCCCCGGCCCAGGACTGTCACCTCGACGGTCAACTGGTCGCCGGTCTGCCGGGCATTGGTCTCCTTGGAGACTTTCGTATCGACCCGCTGGATCTTGTCACCCAACGATTCGATCTTTGCGATCTTTTCCCCGGCGTATTCGCGGAACCGGTCTGAAACTGTCAGATTTCGTCCGCTGATCATAAACTCCATGGTGCCCTCCAAATGACTTCGGTGACACGACGGCGGCACTTCCATGGGCCGGGCTGCCTGACAGTCGAGCCCCTCTCCGAGCCGCCATCGAAAGGTACATTCTGTTCTTGGTACCCACCTCAGACGTTAGTTCATAGCCACCCGTTATTCATCCTTTCCCGGTTTATTTTTTTCTAAGTCATGGTGGTTCACTGGCCGTACCGCGGGTACCGCCTCCGGGTCCGGCGCGTCGGGTGGGCGTGTCGCCGCCAGCACGACAGCGCCCCTCACCTGGGCGCCGGCAAGGTGCAGCGCCCGGGCCGCTTCGCCAAGGGTGGCGCCGGTGGTCAGGACGTCGTCGATGAGGATGCAGGGGCGTCCTGCGACCTTTTCCCGGACAGTGGATCTGACCTGCATGGACCCCCGGACCCGTTGTGACCGGGCTCCCCGACCCAGCCCCTTTTGACCCCCCAACGCTTCCCGGCTGACAAGCCCCTTGCACCGGTCCGGAAAGCGGCGTCCGGATGCCGGGGCCTTACGCAGGACATCGGCGACGTCGAACCCCGGCAATTGCCGTGCCGCCTGCTTCAGCAAGAGGTGGACGGGACTGAAACCCCGGTTGACATACGCGGACGTGCTGGTGGGCACCGGAACCAACAGGAACCCGGTGCCGCCACGTGCTGCTGCCCTGACTGCCGAGGCCAGCGCGCGGCCAAGGCTTTTGGCAAGCTGGTGCTGCCCATGCCGCTTGAACGACAACAGCCCCTGTGCCAGTTCGTCGCGGTACACACCTGCTGCCACCACCGGCAGCATGACGGTCCCCGCAACGTCCATCAGGGCCGGCGCCCCCCTTTCGGCGCGGAAGGGCTGCCTGGTCAGCTGCCGGAGGCGGCCGGCGCAGGATGGGCAAAGGCTGTGGTCCTCCGATCCGCAGCACACGCAGTCCACCGGGACCGCCAAAGCGAGGAGTTCTTCCGCAGCACCGGTCACCCAGTCGAGAAGGCGCAGGAAGGCCGCCTGGTGCTCAGCGCGGTGCAGTGCCGCCGAGGGCGGCGGCGGGCAAAGATCGGGATCGATGACCCGCCTACGATTGCGGCCGCGATCGGCTGGATCCTTTCCTGGCTTCATACCGTCCACCGTCCCACTGTGGACCAGATCCAGGGGCAGCGGGCAGCCAGCCGGCGGCTATGTGGACAAGACGGGATCCCAACCCGACGAAGCGCTGCGCTGCCTGCACGTTGCCAGCTCGGGGGCAGAAGAGGATCAGCCCGGGAATGCCGGATCGATGGGCCCCTTGATTTGCGGCGACCAGCCATTGCCGAGGCGCTGGAAGATCCCTTCCCCGGACTGCACGTAGAGGTCGTCGGCGCCATTTCCGGCGCTGATGGCGACCAGGCCCGGCCAGGGAGCCAACTGCTGCGGCTGCCCGGAAGTCAGGGACAGAAGTTCCGGCGTGACATTCGTACCGGCGGCCCCCTTCATGACCGCCACGGTGGTGCCGTTCACCCAGACGCCTTGGTCGGGATCACTGGAAGCCACCAAGGTGATGGGCACCGTCAGCTCCCGCGGTGTGCCGTCCCCGGCCCGGATCACGCCCGCTACCTGTACCTTGGACTTGCCGTTTTGTTCGGAAATGACCAGGGCGCGCACCCCGTCGCGCGAGATACGGAGTTCCTTCACCGTGCGGCCGGCGAGCCAAGCGGGTGCCATCGTTACGGACGGGACTGCTGCTCCTTCCGCCACGCCGGCGGGGTGGAAGGCCACCACTTCGGTGGCACCCGTGGCGCCCGGCCCCGCTGTCCATACCCAGTCGCTAAGACTGATGGACGGCCGGCTGAGGGTGCTCCTGGTGGTCAGGGAACGCGCAGGTTGCCCTGGGCTGATGCTGTACAGCGTGGTTCGGCCGTCGTTGAGGAAGGCCGCAGTCTGCGAGACCGGAGACTCGGCAGGATACCGGGGATTGAGCGCTGAAACCGGCTGCATGTCCGGCAGCGGCGACACCCGGTTGTTCTCGTACCGCACCAGTTCATTACCGCTAATGGCGATCTGCCGCGACGGCACGGTCTTGTCCAGCACCGGCGGAAGGACACTCCCGTTGTCCTCCACCCGGACCAGGTCCTGGTTGGCGCGCAGCTCGACATTGACCACGTCGGGCTGGCTTCGGAATGTCAGCGTCAGCTGCATCTGCATGCGCAGCCGGTCCTCGGCCGATGTTTCCGTCAGTTCCTTGGCCGTCAGGTCCACCTGGGCCGCCCCGGACACGACGGGCACCGATTCACGGGCCAGCTTGATCCCGGAGGGAAAAGCGCTGGCGACGGCGCCGCGCAGGTATGGAGCAGGGCCGGCCAGCAATGCGCTAGTCATGGCCTTGACGGTCTTGTTCTTCAGGAACCAGCGGACGTCGGGGACGGCGTAAGTGAAGGTGGGGTCGTAAAAATAGATGGGGTAGGCGCCGTAGATCACCTTGAACGTTTCCTCCGCGATGGCTGTCCCGTCCGGAATCGCGGAGATCCGCCACTCCCCGTCCACCTGCGTCACCGTCACGGGAATACGTTCCACTGTTCCCGGCGGCGACTGCGTGGCGATGCCGTCCGCGTTCACCGTGTAGGAGACGTCCAGTTCGTAGTTGAAGACGTTCTCGGTGCCAGTGGGGACAACGCGGGCCTCCCGGTACACCAGGGCGCGCTTGTCCGGTTTCCAGGACACTGCCGATGCCTGCGTCAGGTATTGGCGGGCCACCGCGTAGTCGTCCTCGTAGCCGCTGCCGGCCCGGTAGAAGTAGTCGATGATGGTTTCCGGTGATGCGCCCGGTTGTGGCGCCGCCGGCAGGAACACCGGTGCACTGACGTTTCCCGCGCTGCTTTCGCTGCTCTTGCCCACCGGGCCGGACGTGGGGATCCGCGCGCAGCCCGACAGCAGGACGATCAGCAGCGCCAGCAGCGCCGCCGGGTACCTGGCGTGGCGCGCTGCCGCCTTCATGGTGTCTCCTCGGGTGCCCGCACCGGAGCAGGCCTGGCGGTGCCTGTTTGGAGCACCAGCATGTTCTTGTAGTCCTGTTCCGCCGGGATGCTTCCCGGCGCTCCCGGGATGGTGGCGTCCTTTGGTTCCAGTTGGACGGGCGACTCGGCGATCACGGCATCCTGCCGCAGCGGGAGGGTGAGCCGGAAGTTGGCACCATCCCCCTTCCTTCCCCAGGCCTGCAGCCAGCCGTGGTGCAGCTTTGTGTCTTCCATGGCGATGGACAGTCCCAGGCCACTGCCGCCGGTGGTGCGGGCGCGGGCGGGATCGGCACGCCAGAACCTGTCGAAAACCCGGGCAGCCTGTGCCTGGTCCATGCCAATGCCGTGGTCCCGGACCGCGACGCCGACGGCAGTTTCATTGGCCGCGACGGTGACCGTCACGGGTTTGCCCTCACCGTGCTCGACTGCGTTCAGGATCAGGTTCCGCAAAATCCTGTCAATCCGCCGCGCGTCCATTTCCACGATCATCGCCCCTTCGGGGGCAGCGAAAATGATTTCGGAGCCATACTCCGCGGCTACGGGTGCCGCTCCTTCAATGACGTGGGCGATCACCTGGAGCAGGTCCTCCGGCTCGGCATCCAGCATTGCCACGCCCGCATCGAAGCGGCTGATTTCAAGGAGGTCGGAGAGGAGGGACTGGAACCGCTCCACTTGGTTGTAGAGCAGCTCTGCGGACCGCTTGTTGATGGGGTCGAAATCATCACGCGCGTCATAGAGGACTTCTGCCGCCATCCGGACGGTGGTCAACGGCGTCCGCAATTCGTGCGAGACGTCGGAGACAAATCGCTGCTGCATCTGCGAAAGCGTTGCCAGTTGCGTGATCTGCTCCTGCAGGCTGGCTGCCATGTGGTTGAAGGAAGCGCCAAGGCGCGCCACCTCGTCCTCGCCCTTGACCACCATGCGCTCCTGCAACTGTCCGGCTGCCAGCTTCTCGGACACCATGGCGGCGTGGCTGACCGGGCTGACCACGTTGCGGGTGACGTACCAGGCTACGGCGCCGATCATGAGGACCAGCACGGCACCGCCGGCCCACAACACGCTCTGGATTTCGTTGAGCGTCTGCTGGGCGGTATTCAGGTCATAGATCAGGTAGAGCTCGTACACCGTGCCGTTGAAGGTCACTTTGTTCCCGACGGCGATTCCCGGCCGGTCCTCGGTGCCCACCGGGATGACCGTGGAGGCCCAGTACTGGTCCTTGCCGGAGTCCTGGACTGCCTTCCGCAGGTCCGCGGGGATGACACTGACGGTCAGCTGGTCGGAGGCGCGTGACTCCACCCAGCGGTTCCGGGGCTTGGTCTGGTTGGGCATCGCTTCGAAGACGTAGCGGCGCTGGATGACCGAACCACGGCCTTCCACGGCGCTCAGCGTGTCCGAAACCAAGGTGATAACGCTGGACTGGTCGGTGACCTGGGCGCCGTCGAACGTGTCCTGTACCTGCTTGACGTTGTAACGGGTCTCCGACTCTGCCTGGGTCAGCCGCTCCTGGAAGAGGTTGTTGGCGATCTGGTTGGACAGGTATGCGCCTACGACGGCAAACGAGGTCACGGCCAGCATGAGGGTGGTGAGGACGGTACGGAACTGCAGGGACCGGCGCCAGCGCTGCTGCAGGGCGCGGCCCAGGTACCTCAGGCCGGGAAGGAAGCGGCGGACGCCCGTGCGGACCAGGCGTGCCACGCGCAGGGCGACGATCAGGGCACGCCGCTGCCAAATCCTGGCCCTGAAGCCCACATGCCTGAGGACGGGAGTGATGCCATCCCGGGGACCGGGCGCGCCCTGTGAGCCAGCGTCCTGTGAGCCGGATCCCTGCGATGCAGCGTCGGGTGCGGCGCCGTCGCGGGGCGCGGTGTCCCCCGCGACGGCGTCCTGGCCCGCGGTGTTCCGGTCCATGCCGGCAACGACAGAGTGCGGGATTGTGCGCTGGTCCGGTTCCCCGTCCCGCGCGGAGGGGTCAGACCCCTGCTTTATAGCCGACACCACGCACCGTCAATACAACTTCCGGGGCTTCCGGGTCCTGCTCGATCTTGGACCGCAGTCGCTGGACATGGACGTTGACCAGCCTGGTGTCTGCAGCATGGCGGTATCCCCACACCTGCTCCAGCAGCAGCTCCCGGGTGAAGACCTGCCAGGGTTTACGGGCCAGTGCCACCAGGAGGTCGAATTCCAGCGGGGTCAGGGAGATCCGCTCATTGCCCCTGCTGACGGTGTGGCCGGCAACATCGATGGTGATGTCTGCGATGCGCAGTGTCTCGGGCGCCTTCTGGTCCCCGGGGCGAAGGCGGGCCCGCACGCGCGCCACCAACTCGGCGGGCTTGAAGGGTTTGGGCACGTAGTCATCAGCACCGGACTCGAGTCCGCGGACGACGTCGGAGGTATCCGACTTGGCGGTCAGCATGACGATGGGCACGTCCGACTCGCCGCGGATTTGCCGGCAGACCTCGATGCCGTCCATGCCGGGAAGCATGAGGTCGAGCAGGACCAGGTCCGGCCGCGATGACCGGAAGACGTCCAGCGCCTGGGCTCCGTCCGCGCAAAAGACCGGCTCGAAGCCGTCATTACGGAGGACAATTCCAATCATCTCGGCCAGCGCTTCGTCATCGTCTACCACCAGAATGCGTGCCTTCATAGCTATATATTCCCTTATCGAAATGGGTTTGTCCTGTTGAGCGGCTTCCGGCATGGCGGGAGTACTAGGCCGTCCGACGCCGGAACTATAGTCTTGGGGTCATGTCCCGCGCTGCCGGTGCGCACCTTCCGGCGGCTGGTACGGGGCGGGCAGACTGGTATTGGGGGAGGAATCAGTGTCACCACAGGAGTCGGGGCCCGGGGAACCCAGGCAGGAGCGGCCGCGGGATGCACCGGACGGCAGCACGCCCGTGTCGGCAGGCATGCCCGGACCGGAGACGCCAGGACCCGACGCGCCCAGGCCCGCAACGCCCAAACGAGGCGCGGGTGCATGGAACCAGCCGTGGGCGCCGCCCGGGCACCAACCCCACGAAGGCCAGCAATCACAGTCCGGGCAGCAGTCCCCTTGGGAGAAGCAGCAGCCATGGCAGCAACGGCCTCAAACACAGCCGTGGCAGCAGACGCCCGGCCAGCAACCGTCCGCGAATAACCCGTACGCCGGCGGCCCATACCCCGGCGCCTCCCCCTCTGGAAGCCAGACATACGGCGGGCAGACCAGCGGCGGGCAGCCGCCTAATGGTTCCCCTTACAACGGGTCCCAGTACAACGGCTCTGCCTATCCCGCTGCGCCTTATGGGGCATCGCCTTTCGGGGCATCACCGTATGGAGCAACCCCGTATGGGGCGTCACCATACGGGGCCTCACCCGGCGGTCAGCCGCGCTATGTAGCCCCGCCGAAGCCGGGGATCATTCCGTTGCGGCCCCTGATGTTCGGGGAAGTCCTCGACGGATCGTTCCAGGCCATCAGGCGCAATGCCAAGGCAATGCTCGGGGCCGGTTTGCTGGCGCAGTCATTGTCGGCCATCCTCGCTGCGGTAGTCACAGCGCTCCTTGCCACTTCGTCGGGCTCCGTCGGGGCCTGGGCTGAAACGGCCAGCAGCGCCGAACTCACCTCCCTTGGGATCGGTATGATGGCTGGCTTTGCCCTCCTGTCCATCTTGTCGGTGTTCATTTCCGCCATCCTCCAAGGCGCCATGGTGGTGCCTGTGGCGCGTTCCATCCTGAACCGGCCCACCGGCTTCCGGCGCATGCTGTCGCTGGCGCGGCCAAGGTTCGGCGCACTGGCCGGGCTGGCGGCGCTGATGGTGGCGGCGGTTCTGGCCACCATGGCGCTCTTTGTCGCCATCATCGTTTTCCTGTTCTCCAACGTCCGGGGCGCGGCCGTGCTGCTGGTATTCCCCCTCATGCTGGCTTTTGGCGTCGCGGTTGCGTGGGTGGCGGTCAAGGTCGTGGTGGCGCCTGCCGCCGTCGTCATCGAAGAGGTTGGAGCCTTTGCCGGAATCCGTCGTTCCTGGGAATTAACCCGGGCTAACTGGTGGCGGATCCTGGGCATCACCTTGGTGGTGGCGGTCCTGGTGGGGGTAATCACCCAGGTGGTCCTGATTCCGGTAAGCCTCCTGCCCACGTTCGTGTCCGGTGTGGTCTCGCCGCACGGCGGCAGCGGGCAGGACGCCACAATGGGCGTTGTCATGGGTGTGGTCACCGCGGTGATCGGTGCCCTGGTGGGCGCGGTGGCTTACGCCTACCAGACATCCGTGATGGCGCTGCTCTATATGGACCTGCGGATGCGCAAGGACGGCCTGGACATCGCGCTGCTGCGCCAGCTGGAGACCGGTGCTGATCCTGACGGCGTCCCGGGCAGGGGGACGCAGGCAGGCAGGAGCACGCCGTACCCCGGGTATGGGACGGCGCCAGGGTCACCAGGGGCATGGCCGTATGGCCGCTGAGCCTCCGGTGCTCCCGGATTCGGCGGAGGCACGGCGCTGGGCGGCAGAGGAGCTGGCCAAACCGGAATACCGGGACGCCGCCCCATCCTGGGTGGACACCCTCTGGCGGAACTTCCTCGACTGGTTGCAGTCCCTGGACGGCTCCTCCGGGGACTCAACAGCTGTGCCCAGCCCGGTCATCGCCCTCGTCATTGCGGCCATCATCGCAGCTGCCATCATCCTCGCGCGCCCCCGGCTGAACGCCCGCGCCCGGAAGGCCAAGGACGTCTTCGAACGGGAAGCGGCCATGTCAGCGATCGACTACCGGAACCGCGCAGAAGCCGCAGCCGCGGCCGGAAAGTGGGGGGACGCCGTCGTCGACCGCTTCCGTGCCGTGGTCCGCAGCGCTGAAGACCGCACCATCCTGGACCCGCAGCCGGGCCGTACCGCCGATGAAGCGGCGCGGGCACTGTCCGTGTCCTTCAACGCTGAGTCCGGGCGATTGCTGCGGGCGGCGGCCGTCTTTGACGGCATTCGGTATGGGAACAGGTATGCAGGCAGCGCCGACTACCAGGAGATGGTGGGCCTGGACTCCGACTTGGATGCCACGAAGCCGGTTCCATCCGGCAGCGCGGTACGGCTGGCATGAGCGGCTCCGCTACTGATACCAGGCATCCGGGTCCTGCCGCTGGCCGCGAGGACATCCCGGAAGCCGTGTCCGCGCCACCGACCTCCCACGCAGGGAGGTTCCTCGCCTGGCTCCGGCAGCACCGGGGACTTACGGCAGCGGGTGTTGTGGTGGCCGCCGCGTTGGCGCTGGTGATCGGCACGCAACTCGCTCCCAAGGGCGACACGATTCCCCTCTCCGTCCACAATGCCGGGCCGGACGGGGCCAGGGCGTTGGGCGAGATTCTGGGCCGGCACGGAGTCTCCGTCCACACGCCCGCACGTTTCGACGCAGCCTTGGATGACCTGCGCTCCGGCTCCTCCCCCACGCTCCTGCTCTATGACAGGAACGGCATCCTGGGTGAGCCGCAGCTGGCCGCACTTATGTCGGCCGCTGACAAAGTGGTGGTGGTTTCGCCCAGGCTGGAAACCCTCACCGCCCTTGACAGCGGGATCCGCCAGGCCGGTGTGGTTCCCGATGGCTTCCCGGTCCTAAACCCGGGCTGCGACCAGCCGGATGCGGAGGCAGCGGGACAGGTCACGGGCCAGGGCGGCTTCGTCTACGACGGCGGGACGGCCTGCTACCGGGCAGCCGGAACCGCCGGGATGTTCGCCGTCAGCAACGACGGACGCCTGGCCGTGCTGGGCAACCGGGCGGTGCTGGGCAACGACAAGCTGGATGAACTGGGCAACGCCGCGTTGGCAGTCCGGATGCTGGGCGCATCGCCGGACCTGGTCTGGTACCTGCCCTCGCTGGAGGACGTCGCAGTGACCGGATCCGGGAAGACACTGGATGACCTTGCACCGGACTGGGCCCGTTTCCTGGGCCCCTGGCTGCTCCTGGTGGCATCGGCCGCCGTCCTGTGGCGGGGGCGCCGCCACGGCCCGCTGGTGTTCGAGCCGCTGCCGGTGGTGGTCAAGGCTGTTGAGACTGCGGAAGGGCGTGCCCGGCTTTACCAGGACTCCCGCTCCGTCGGCCAGGCCCGGGACAACCTGCGGGCAGGGCTGCTGGTGCGGCTTTCCGGAAAGCTCCGCCTCGGCCCAGGTGCCACAGCCGAGGACACCATAGCCGCGGTGGCCAGGTACCTCGGCACGGACGCCACCGGCATCCGCGAACTGATAAACGAACGCCCCGCAACCGAAGCCCGGCTGGTGGCCTGGTCACAGTCGCTGGACAAACTCGAGAAAGAGGTCATGACCCGATGAGCGAACAGAGCAGTGGCCCGGCAACCCTTAATGCCATGGACTCAGGCAGCTACATGGACGACGACGGCGCACGGCAGGCACTGCTTGCTGTCCGGCAGGAGGTGGCAAAGGCAGTGGTGGGACAGGACGCCACGGTCACCGGCCTCCTGATTGCCCTGCTTTCGCAGGGGCATGTGTTGCTGGAGGGCGTGCCCGGGGTTGCCAAGACCCTGCTGGTCCGCGCGCTCTCCTCCGCCTTGAGCCTGGAGACCAAACGGGTGCAGTTCACCCCCGACCTCATGCCCGGCGATGTCACAGGCTCCCTGGTTTACGACTCCCACACCTCCGAATTCAGCTTCCGCGAGGGACCCGTCTTCACCAACCTGCTGTTGGCTGATGAGATCAACCGCACGCCGCCAAAGACCCAGGCGTCACTCCTCGAAGCCATGGAAGAGCGGCAGGTATCGGTGGACGGCACCTCCCGGCGGCTTCCGGCGCCTTTCTTGGTGGCGGCCACCCAGAATCCGGTGGAGTACGAGGGGACCTACGCCCTGCCGGAGGCGCAGCTGGACAGGTTCCTGCTCAAGCTCACCATGCCGCTGCCCGAACGCGGGGACGAAATCGAAGTCATCCGCCGCCATGCCGCCGGTTTCGATCCCCGGGACCTGGTGGCGGCCGGGGTCCGGGCGGTGGCCGGCGCGGAGGACCTGGAGCGGGCGCGGGAGGCAGTGGCGCGCGTGGTGGTGGAACCGGAAATCATTGGCTACATCGTTGACCTTGTGCGGGCAACCCGGGCCGCCCCTTCATTCCAGCTGGGCGTGTCACCGCGCGGAGCCACTGCGCTCCTCAACACGTCACGGTCGTGGGCCTGGCTCTCGGGGCGTCCCTTCGTCACGCCGGACGACGTCAAGGCGCTGGCCCTACCGTGCCTGCGGCACCGCGTGGCGCTGCAGCCCGATGCCCAGATGGACGGCGTCCGCGTGGACGACGTCCTGGGCAGCATCCTGGCGTCCGTCCCCGTTCCCCGCTGATGGCCATCTCGGGGCGCTTCGTTGCGCTGGTGCTGCTTGGCCTGGTGCCGGTGCTGCTGTCCCCCGGGTGGCTGACCGTACTTGCCACCGCCGCCGTGCTCGCGGCCCTGCTGTTTGCGGACCTGGTCTTCGCGGCATCCCTCCGCCGGGTCAATGTGGTGCGTGCGGATCCGGAGAACGTGACGCTCAACAAGTCGGTGGACGCCGTCCTCACGGTGCGAAACGGCGGTGCCCGTCCGCTCCGCGGCTCGCTGCGGGATGGCTGGCAACCCTCCGCCGGGGCGCAGAACCCGGTCCAGGCCATCGACGTACCGGCCGGGGAAGGAAGGCGGTACCGGGTCAAGCTCCAACCTGTCCGGCGCGGCCACCTGGCAGCGCCGCACGTGACGATTCGCTCGTTCGGGCCCCTGCGCCTGGCCGCCCGCCAGCGCACCATCGATTGCCCCGGCTCAGTGCGGGTATTGCCGCCCTTTCATTCCAGGCGGCACCTGCCCTCCAAGCTGCGGAAGCTGCGCGAACTCGACGGAAAGGCCGCCGTCCAGATCCGCGGCGCCGGCACGGAGTTCGACTCCCTGCGCGACTACGTCCGCGGTGATGACGTGCGCTCCATCGACTGGCGCGCCACGGCCAGGCGCTCCGCGGTGGTGGTCCGGACGTGGCGCCCGGAACGGGACCGACGGGTGGTGGTGGTCCTCGATACGTCCCGCACGTCCGCGGCCAGGATCGGTGACGAAACGCGCCTGGACACCGGGATCGAAGCGGCGCTCCTCCTGGGTGTCCTGGCTGAACGGGGCGGAGACCGGGTGGACTTCGTGGCGTTTGACCGCAGGACGCGGGCACGGGCCGGCTCGGCCGGGCAGGGCACCATCCTGGGCCGGCTGGTCCAGGCAATGGCACCCCTTGACGCGGAACTGATTGAGATGGACTGGCCTGGCGTCCCGGCGCAGGTCCGTGCCGTATCCGCGCACCGGTCGCTCGTGGTGCTGCTGACGTCGCTGGACAGCGGGGCTCCGGAGGAAGGCCTGCTGCCGGTGGCCGAACGGCTGGCAAGCCAGCACGTCGTGGTGGTGGCAGCCGTCCGCGACCCCCAGCTGGGCGCCATGCTCAGGGAACGCCACGATGCCACCGGAGTCTTCCGTGCTGCTGCGGCTGAACGCGCGCTCCTGCAGCGCGCGGCGGTGACTGCCGAGCTGCGGCGCTATGGAGCGGAGGTGGTGGACGCCGAGCCCCACGAACTGCCGCCCCGGCTTGCGGACATGTACATCCGGCTTAAGGCTGCCGGTAGATTGTGAACCCGGAGACAGTCCGCCCCGAACAGCAAAACGGCATAGGCAACAGGAGGTCCATTTGATGAGCGTCCCCATTTACCGGCAGGTCCTGGGCAGGGAGTTCTCCCGGTTGCAGCCCGAGCTGCAGGAGTATTTCTCGCTGGCACCGGGCTCCGGGCACTACGGCGTGGGGGAAGGAACGTTCGACGTCGTCGGGTGCCGCCAGCGGTGGCTGCGCCCCTTGCTGCGGCTCACCGGGGGCGAAGAAGCTTTCTTTCCCGAGTACGGCGAAAACATTCCGTTCCGGATCGAGAACCACGCGCACCAGGATCCGTTCGGCCGCTCCAGTCTCACCGCCCGGCGCGAGATACGCTTCCCGGAACGGACCCGGCTTTTCCAGGACACCACGAGCGCCACTACCCGGGCCGGCGCCACCCAGCTGGTGGACTACGTGGGACGGTACCGGCGCCTGGTGACGGACCTGAACCTCAGCGTCACCCTGGACGGCAGGCTGCGCGGAGTATCAGAAGCTTCCCGGCTTTTCCTGGGTGCCCTCCGGGTACCCCTTCCGGCAGCCCTGGACGCCAAGGCCTATGCCGAACAATGGTGGGACCCTGCGGAGGGCAGCAACGGGCGGCACCGCATCCAGGTCAAGGTCATCCAGCCCCAGATCGGCCTGGTCCTGGTGTACGCCGGTGCCTTCGACTACCGGCTGCGCCCCTACACCGGCGGCAGTTCCGCGCAAAGCTACCTGCCCCGCTATGCGCAGCCGGACCGCTGGGAAAACAGGGTCTGACGCCTACCCCAGCGCCAGCTGGTTGAGGCCGTCAGCCACCTGGGTAAGCCTGCCGAGTACCGCGGTGGCCTGGGCGGGTGTGAGATTAGCCAGTCCTGCCGAGGGAGTCACCCTGGTGGCGGCAAGAAGCGACGCCGGAAGGCCCAGCTGGCGCCAGGGACGCCATACGGACTCCACGCAGTCGGCAACCTTGGGCATTGGGCCGCCCGAGACCTCCAGGGCGCCTGCCCAGAACTGTTTTCCGGCCTCCACCGCTCCGGCCACCTGCTCCCACTGGCGGTTGGTCAACGCCTTCAACGGCAGTGCAACACCGTCGGCGCCTGCGGCCAGGACCAGTTCGATCGGTGCCTCGATCTCCGGAAACGACACCACCACGTCCGCGGCACCGGCTTCGCGCAGGGCATCCAGGACCAGCCGCCAGGACTCCCGCGCTTCCGATGCCGGTACCGCGCGCAGGGTGCGGTAGCCGCTGGCGGTGGGTATGGTTCCGGCCAGCACGGCGGCGATGGCGGGCTCGTCCACCTGCACCACCAAACGGGCGCCGGGAACGGCCGCTGCCACCCGCGTGAGGTAGCTGCCCACTCCTGCTGCGAGGGAAGCGGCCAGGTCCCGCCGCGCGCCGTAGTCCAGCAGCGCGCGCTCACCGTTGTGCAGGTACAGGCCTGCCGCAAGGCTGAGCGGGCCTACCAACTGAACCTTGAACTCTGCAGCGGAAATGTCCTCCGCTCCTGCCACGTCGGCGAGCACGTTCAGGTCGGTGGAGAGCGCCGACGCGGCACGCCGCATGTCCTTGCCGGGCCGGTCCACAAGCCGCCAACCGTGCGGCTGCACGTCCACCGCCAGCTCCTCAAGGAGGGACGCGGTACGGCCCAGGGCGTCGGAACCCACCCCGCGGTCCGGAAGCTCGGCAAGGAACGGCAGGTGTGGGCTGCCGAGCTCGCCGCGGATAATACGGGTGGCTTCGAGCGGGTCTTCGCCTGGCCACGGACCCAGCGCCGTGGCCGTTACTTCCGGGGCTTCGAATGAAGTGTCCGCAGCGTTGGCCGGACGCGGGGCGGAGCCCCGTTGGTACTGTTCCCGGCTCACGCCAGTGCGGAGGTCTGGGACTGTTGTCCGGATGACGCCTGGTGGTCCTCGGCGATGGCCTCGTGGTGGCGGATTACCTCGCCGATGATGAAGTTGAGGAACTTCTCGGCGAACGCCGGGTCAAGGTGGGCGTCCTCGGCAAGGCGGCGCAGGCGTGCGATCTGGGCGGCTTCCCGTCCCGGATCACCGGCGGGCAGGCGGTGGGTTGCCTTGAGGAACCCCACTTTCTGGGTGGCCTTGAAGCGTTCAGCCAGGAGGTACACCAGGGTGGCATCAATGTTGTCAATGCTGGAACGGATGGACAGCAGTTCAGCCATCACCGAATCGTCCACTTGACCTGCCAGGGAACTGGCGGAGGGGTCGAAATCATCGGAGCCAGGAGGGATGGGGTTGTGCTGCGTCATGGCTCCAGTCTATGGGAGCGGACGGAGTCACCGCGGGTGTGAAGCGCCGGTGCCGGCACACTGCCGGCACCGGCGCTTTACGGTAACGACTTTCCGGGTCAGAAGCCCAGGAGCGCCCGGTGCTCCTCCCTGCGTTTCGCCTGTTCGGCCGGATCAGGCACCGGCAGGGAGGCAATCAGCCGCCGCGTGTAGTCATGCTGCGGGTTACCCATGACCTGGCTGCCGATCCCCTGCTCCACCAGCTTGCCCTTGTACAGGACGCCGACCCAGGAGGACAGGATGTCCACCACCGCAAGATCGTGGCTGATGAACAGGCAGCCGAAGCCAAATTCCTCCTGGATGTCCCGGAACAGCTCCAGGACCTTCGCCTGCACCGAAACGTCCAGGGCCGACGTCGGCTCATCCGCTATCAGCAGACGGGGGTTCAGGCTCAGGGCACGCGCCAACGACGCCCGCTGCCGCTGGCCGCCGGACAGTTCGTGCGGGTACCGGCCCGCGTACGACGCCGGCAACTGGACTGATTCAAGCAGCTCACCAACGCGCTTGCGCGCCTGGGCATCGCTTGGCCGGGTGTGGATAACCATGGGCTCGGCGATGCACTCTCCGATTGTCAGCTGTGGGTTGAAGGAGGCAGCCGGGTCCTGGAACACGAAGCCGATGTCCTTGCGCAGCGGCTTGAACGTGCGCTCGCGAAGGTTCAGCATCTCGTAGCCCAGCACCTTGAGGCTCCCGCCGGTAGTGCGGTTGAGCCCGGCAATAGCGCGGCCGATAGTGGTCTTGCCGGACCCCGACTCCCCCACCAAGCCAAACACCTCCCCCCTGGACAAGGTGAAACTGACACCATCCACGGCTTTGAAGGCAGGCGTCCCAAGCCGGCCCGGGTACTCGATCTCCAGGTTGTCGGCAGCCACCAGCACTTCCTCATCCTGGTGGCGGCGTTCAGTCAGGCCTGCCGACGCCGAGTTGCGACCAAGGTGCGGCACCGCGGCAAGAAGGCTGCGCGTGTAGTCCTGCCTGGGTTCGGCGAACAGCGTCTTCGCAGGGGCTTCCTCCACGACGTCGCCCTGGTACATCACCACCACGCGGTCCGCCAGGTCAGCCACCACGCCCATGTTGTGCGTAATCAGCACGATCGAGGTGCCGTACTTGTCCCGCAGGTCCCGGAGAAGTTCCAGGATTTCGGCCTGGACGGTGACATCCAGGGCAGTGGTGGGTTCGTCGGCAACAATAAGACCTGGATTCAGCGCCAGTGCCGCCGCGATCACGACCCGCTGCTTCTGCCCGCCGGAGAACTGGTGCGGGTAGTAGTTGACGCGGTGTTCGGGATCGGGGATGCCCACCTTGCCCAGGGCCTCGATGGCGCGGGCTTTGGCTTCCTTCGCCGACACCCGTCCCCCGCCGTTTGCTCCCGCATGGGCACGGATGCCTTCGGCGATCTGCCACCCCACCGTGAACACAGGGTTCAGGGCGGTGGACGGCTCCTGGAACACCATGGCCACGTCGCGGCCGCGGATCTGGCGCAGCCGCCCCGGGCTGAGGCTGATGACGTTGGCGCCGTTGATCAGCACCGCACCCGAACTCACGGCCGTTTCCGGCAGCAGGCCAAGGATGGTCTTCGCCGTCACCGTCTTGCCGGACCCGGACTCGCCCACGATCGCCACCACCTCGCCGGCCCTGACCTCCAGGCTGACATCCTTGACGGCACGCACGTCACCGCCGTCCGTAGCGAAGGTGACTTCCAGGTGGTCGATATCCAGGACTGTTTTCCGGTCCTGCTGGTCTGACAGGTAACCGAGATTTTCGCTCACGGGTTGCTCAATTCTGTTTCGGGGCCGGACCCGCCGGGAGCGGCGGTTGCAGCGGGAGCGGCCGGCGTGGCCCCAGCGCCCTTGCGGCCGCTGCGCTTACGGCCGCGGAGGCGCGGATCGTTGAGGTCGTTGATGCTTTCGCCCACCAGCGTCAGCCCAAGGACTGTCCAGACGATGGCCAGGCCGGGGAAAAGGCCCGTCCACCAGATGCCCGATGTGGTGTCCGCAAGCGCCTTGTTCAGGTCGAAGCCCCACTCGGCCGCAGAGCTTGGTTCAATGCCGAAGCCCAGGAAGCCGAGCCCGGCCAGGGTCAGGATGGCTTCGGAGGCGTTGAGGGTGAAGATCAGCGGCAGGGTGCGAGTGGCGTTGCGGTAGATGTGCCGGGTCATGATCCGGATGTTCGATGCACCCACCACCTTGGCCGACTCAACGAAAGGTTCTGCCTTCAGCCGGATGGTCTCTGCCCGGATCACCCTGAAGTACTGCGGGATGAACACCACCGTGATGGAGATGGCCGCCGCCAGGATCCCGCCAAACAGGCTGGACTGGCCGCCGCTGATGACGATGGCCATCACGATGGCCACCAGCAGTGACGGGAACGCGTAGATCGCGTCGGCCACCACTACGAGGACGCGGTCCAGCCAGCCGCCGATGTAGCCGCTCACCAGGCCGAGGATGACGCCGGCGAAGATGGAGAGGACCACGGCCACGATGATGACCAGCAGCGCTGTCTGGGTACCCCAGATGACGCGTGACAGGACGTCGTAGCCGCCCACGGTGGTGCCCAGGAGGTGTTTGCCGCCCGGGGCTTGCTGGGTGGGGAAACTGCCGTCGGCGTCGGACAGTTGCGCGAAGCCGTAGGGCGCCAGCAGCGGTGCGGCCAGCGCCGTGAGCAGGAAGATGCCGGTAAGGACCAGGCCCACCACCAGCATGAAGCGCTGCAGGCCGACGCTTTTGTTGTAGTGCGACACAACCGGCAGCCGGCCGATGAAGGATGCCCGCGGGTTTGCGACAGGTTCGAGAGTGGTTTCGGCGGTCATGTCAGTACCTCACGCGGGGGTCGATCAGCGCGGCGAGGATGTCCACGATGAAGTTGGTGACGGCGACGATGACGGCCAGCAGCACCACAATGCCCTGGACGGCCACGAAGTCGCGCGCCGTAAGGTAGTTGGCCAGCTGGAACCCGAGGCCCTTCCATTCGAAGGTGGTTTCGGTGAGCACGGCGCCGCCGAGCAGCACCGCGATCTGCAGGCCCATGACGGTGATGATGGGGATCAGCGCCGGCTTGTAGGCGTGCTTGGTGACCAGCCGGAACTCGCTGACGCCACGTGAGCGGCCGGCCTCGACGTAATCCTTGCCGAGAGTACCGATGACGTTGGTGCGGACCAGCCGCAGGAAGACACCTGCGGTCAGGAGGCCCAGTGCCAGCGCCGGAAGGACAGCATGGGACATGACGTCGCTGAAGGCCGCCATGTTCCCGCTGCGGAGGGCGTCCAGCCAGTAGATGCCGGTGGGAGCTTCCAGCGCGGTGAGGGACAGCTCGGTCCTGGTGTTGGCACGGCCGGCTACGGGAAGCCAGCCCAGCCACACCGAGAACACCAGCTTCAGCAGCATGCCGGCGAAGAAGACCGGGGTGGCGTAGAAGAGGATGGCCAGAATTCGGAGCACGGCGTCCGGCAGGTGGTCACGCCGTTGCGCGGCAACCATGCCGAGCGGGATTCCCACCAGCAGGGCGACGATGAGGGCGTTGATGGCCAGCTCCAGTGTGGCCGAGCCGTAGGTGGTCAGCATCTCGGTGACCTGGCGGTTGTCCGAAAGCGTCGTGCCGAAGTTTCCTGAGACCAGCTGGCCCAGGTATTCGAAGTACTGCACGAGCACGGGCCGGTCATAGCCGGCGGCATGGATACGTTCCTGCAACTGGTCCGGAGGCAGCCGGCCGCCCATGGCGGCCGTGATGGGATCCCCGGTGATCCGCATGAGGAAGAACACCATGGTGACCAGGATGAGGATGGTTGGGAAAATCAGCAGGAAGCGGACCAGGATGTACTGGCCCAGCCCTCCGCCTGCCTGCTTTTTCTTGGGCGGAAGGAGTGCGTCCGCGTCACTGGGTGGCGCTTCAATCAAAGATGTCATCGGTACCTGGATTCGTGGTGACCGGGAGCCAGCATTCCCCTCGGTGCTGGCTGATGACCGGCAAAAGGCGGGACACCGTTTCGGCGTCCCGCCTCTGGCCTGTCAGAGCCCGATGGGGGTGGAGTGCTTACTTGGAAAGGACGCCAAGACGGGTCTTGAAGGAAGGATCAAGGGTCTTCTCGACGCCCTTGACATCCTTCCCGGCCACCAGCAGCTGCGAGCCCTAGAGAAGCGGCAGGGTGGAAAGGTCCTTGGCCACAGCTGTCTGGACGTCGCCGATCAGCTTCTGCCGCTCGGTCTTGTCCGGGGTGGTGAGCTGCTTCTGCACCAGGTCCGTGACGGTCGGGTTCTCGTAGTGGTTCTTCAGGAAGTTGCCGGGGATGAAGAACGGCGTGAGGTAGTTATCCGCATCGGAGTAGTCCGGGAACCACCCCAGCTGGTACACGGGGTAGGCGTCAGCAGTGCGTGCCTTGGAGTAGGTCACCCATTCGGTGGACTGCAGGTCCACGGTGAACAGCCCTGACTTCTCCAGCTGCTCCTTGACCATGGCGTACTCGTCACCGGAGGACTTGCCGTAGTGGTCCGGGTTGTACTGCAGCTTGATGTTGACCGGACCGGTGATGCCGGCGTCGGACAGGGCCTTCTTGGCCTTGTCCACGCTCGGCTTGCCGCTGCCGTCGCCGTACATCTCCTTCATCGGCTGGGTTGCGCCTGGCAGGCCGTCAGGGACAACCGAGTACGCCGGGACGTAGGTTCCCTTGTAGACCTGGTCCGAAATGGCCTGGCGGTCCACGATGTCGGCCATGGCCTGCCGCACCGCGAGGGCCTTGGCAGGGTTGGCTTCCGGCGTCTTGGCGCCGAAGGGCATGGTGTCGAAGTTGAACACGATGTACCGCAGTTCGCCACCGGGGCCCTTGTAGACCTTGACCTTGGAGTCCTTGTCCAGGTCCGCGGCATCGGTTGCGGTCAGGCTGCGGCCGGCAACGTCGATGTTTCCGCCCTGCACGTCCAGCTTGAGGTTGTTGGAATCGGCGTAGTACTTGATGACGGCACTGTCATTGGCCGGCTTGCCCAACAGCCCGTTGTAGTCCGGGTTGCTCTTGAGGCTGACCAGTTCGTTCTTCTTGTAGGAATCGATGGTGTACGGGCCCGCGAAGGGCTTGCCGGCAACGATGTCTTCGTCGCTCATGACTTTGTCGGCCGGGAACACTTCCTCGTCGACGATGGGGCCCGTGTTGGTGCCCAGGACGCTGGGGAACACCTGGTCATTGGCCTGCTTGAGAGTAAAGACGACGGTGGTGTCGTCCTTCGCCTCAACCGACTTGAGGTTGGACAACAGGGACGCCGGACCGTTGGGGTCGTCGATCTTCACCACGCGGTCGTAGGAGAATTTCACGTCCGAGGCGGTCAGGGCATGGCCGTTGGCGAACTTCAGGTTCGGTTTCAGCTTCACGGTGAACTCGGTGGGTGCAGTGAAGGAGGCGGACTCCGCGACATCGGGGCTGACCTCCGCAGAGCCGGGCTTGGAGTTCATCAGGAAGGGGTAGACCTGGTTCATCACCAGGAAGGATCCTGCGTCGTAGGAGCCGGCGGGGTCGAGGGTGACGACTTTGTCGGTCGTTCCGAAAGTGATGGCACCGCCACCGGCGCTGCCGCCGCTGGACGTTCCACCGCCGCCGCCCGATGGCCCGGTGCAGGCTGTCAGGGCCAGGGCGGAGATGCCTGCCAGCGCGATGGCGCGGTGCAGGCCGGTTGTGCTCTTGATCATCTGTGAACTTTCTGTCCGATGAGTACGCGCACGCCGGAGACACGGACAATGTTGGCCCCTGCCCCGGCGAGCAGTGCTGATCCCTAGATTCAATCAGAGAGTCAGTCCTCAATACGGCCAATTCCGTGACTTGAAACACAAAATTTATCTCATTGGTACTGCTGCCCACTGGCCGGACAGATTCTGCTGGCGCCGGGCGGCATCAAAGTTCCGGGGACAGCAAAGCACTGCCCCGGCAATACCCGGGACAGTGCCTTGGATCAAACAGGCTACAGGGCGGCCCGCTGGAGCGAACGCGCCGCGTCGATGGTTGCCTGGCCCAGCACCCTGGTGCCCTGGTAAAGGACCACGGTCTGGCCGGGCGCCACTCCGCGCAGCGGGGTGGTCAGTCGGACCACAAGCTGGCCTCGGCCATTACCGTCACCGGCGGGCTCCATCCAGGCCGTGGCCGGAACCGGGTCCCCATGTGCCCGGACCTGCGCGTAGCAGTCGAATTCGGCTCCGGTTTCCACCTCGTTGATGGGAAGGCCTGCCCAGGAAACCTTGATGCCGCGGATCTCGTCAATGGCCAGCAGGGCCTCGGGTCCCACCACCACCTTGTTCTCCTTGGGCCTGATTTCCAGGACAAAGCGCGGCTTTCCGTCGGCAGCAGGCGTGCCGAGCTTGAGTCCCCGCCGCTGGCCCACGGTGAAGGCGTTCGCCCCGGGATGTTCCCCTACCTTGGCGCCGGTCTCATCCACGATGTCACCGCTGGCCATGTCGATTTTTTCGGCGAGCCAGCCCGCAGTATCGCCGTCGGGGATGAAGCAGATGTCATGGCTGTCCGGCTTGTTGGCGACGGAGAGGCCGCGCCGCTCCGCCTCGGCCCGCACCTCGGCCTTCGACGGGGTGTCCGCCAGCGGAAACATCGAGTGCTTGAGCTGTTCGTGGGTGAGCACGCCAAGGACGTAGCTCTGGTCCTTGGCCCAGTCGGCAGCGCGGTGCAGTTCCCGGTTGCCGTCGGCGTCCTCGATGACCTTGGCGTAGTGGCCGGTACAAACTGCGTCGAAGCCCAGGGCGATGGCCTTCTCCAGCAGGGCGGCGAACTTGATGCGTTCGTTGCAGCGCATGCAGGGGTTGGGCGTTCTGCCGGCCGCGTATTCGTCGATGAAGTCCTGGACGACGTCTTCCTTGAAGCGCTCGGAAAAATCCCACACGTAGTAGGGAATGCCGAGGACGTCGCAGGCACGCCATGCGTCGCGGGAGTCCTCGATGGTGCAGCATCCACGGCTGCCCGTGCGCAAGGTTCCGGGCATGCGCGAAAGGGCCAGGTGGACACCGACGACGTCGTGCCCGGCTTCCACCGCGCGGGCGGCGGCAACAGCGGAGTCAACTCCGCCGCTCATGGCTGCTAGTACTCGCATGCTGGCTTTCTGTTGGGGGATGCTTGTTTTCCGGGGCCGTGCTGGTTGCAACGGCGGCGGAAACGATGTTCGCCTATCCATTCTACGGCGGCAGGCAAATCGGCCGGAAAGGTCAGGCCTGAGGGTCAGGCGCCGCCCAGCACCTGCCGCGCCACGGTACCCGCGGTCTGGATAGAGGACTCATGCCCGGCCATGCCCGCCTGGCCCGCCCGTGCGTACGCCTCGGGGAGTGCAGCCAGAAGGGCATCGACGTCCGCCTCGGTGGACGCGTGCCCCAGGCTGAACCGCTGGGCTCCACGCGCCGTTTCCTCGTCCAGCCCCATGGCCAGCAGCACGTGGGACGGCCGGGGCACGCCGGCGGTGCAGGCCGAACCGGTTGACGATTCGATGCCCGCCAGGTCAAGGAGGAACAGCAGCGAGTCCCCTTCGCAGCCGGGGAAGGTGAAATGGGCGTTGCCAGGAAGCCGGCCGTCGCCGGGCGCGCCGCGAAGGACCGCTTCCGGTACCCGTTCGCGGACGCCATCGATCAGACTGTCCCGAAGGGCAGCAATGCGGGCCGACTCCGTGGGAAGCGCAGCGGCGACCGCTTCCGCAGCTGCGGCGAAGGCAGCAATGGAAGCGGTGTCCAGCGTGCCGGAGCGGACGTCGCGCTCCTGCCCCCCACCATGCTGCACTGGTGTCAGCTTCACCGCCCGTCCCAGCAGAAGTGCCCCCACCCCGACGGGACCACCAATTTTGTGCCCGGAGATGGACATGGCATCCAGGCCGGAGTCCTTGAATTGCACCGGCACCGAACCGAATGCCTGGACGGCATCGGAATGCATTGGGACGCCGGCGCCATGGGCAAGTTCAACGATCTGCGGGATCGGCTGAATGGTGCCCACCTCGTTGTTGGCCCACATGACGGTCACCAGCGCCACACTCCCTGGATCGCGCGAAAGCTCGGTTTCGAGCACGTCGAGGTCCAGAACTCCTTCGCCGTCGACGGGCAGCCAGGTCACCTCCGCACCTTCGTGGCGCTCCAGCCATTCCACAGTGTCGAGAACCGCGTGATGTTCGACGGCGGAACAGAGGATGCGCCGCCGCTTGGGGTCTTCTGCCACCCGGGACCAGTACATACCCTTGACGGCGAGGTTGTCCGACTCGGTGCCTCCCGAGGTAAAGATCACCTCCGAGGGGTGGGCTCCAGCCGCTGCGGCGATGGCCTCCCGCGCATCTTCCACGGCACGGCGGGCACGCCGACCGGACCCGTGCAGCGATGAGGGGTTACCGGTCCGCGCGAGTTCCCGGGTCAAGGCGGCGAGCGCAGCGCCCGAAAGCGGCGTGGTGGCGGCATGGTCGAGGTAAGCGGGCATCCTCCAATTCTATCCCTGCAGGCCACAGCTCCCCGGCGGTTGCGGTCAGCCCGCACCCTTGATCCGTGCGCAGCAGTGACCGGGTCCGGTAGCCTCGGCAACACGGTCCTCGGGGCTGCCGCAGCCAACCGCCGCCCCCCGCAGGAAGGCGCCGTTCATATCGCAGACCACTGTGGCGTGGGCCCGGGAAAGCCGATGGAAGGGGCAGTTGGGCAGCAGGTAGCCGCCGTCGCCGTCGGCTTGCGGCTGGTAGCCCGCCTCCGCCAGGAACTCCTCCAACCCACCGGCCGATTCTGCGAGCTCCCGCCCCTTCCGGAACGCAATTGCGCGCAGGGACTCCCCCACCGGCCCACCGTCGGCCTGCGAGGTCTCGATGGCAGCGGCCATCAGTTCCCCGGCAAGGTCATAGTTCCGGTCCGGCACGGAGGCTCCCACTTCGCCGCCCATCGGCCGGTACATCTTGGCCGGACGCCCCGAGCCCGGCCCCACCCTGCCCGCGGGCTTGTGGAACTCCACGGCCAGCAGCCCGTCCTGGACCAGCCTGTCGAGGTGGAAGGAAACGGTGCTCCGCGCCATGCCCGCAGCCTCGGCCACCTCGTCGCGTCCCACGGGCCGGAGCGATGCCGCAACCAGCTCGAACAGCTGCAGCCTCTTCGCATCCGTGAGTGAGGCGACGGCTGCGATCCTGTCGGCCCAGGGAAGTCGGTACATGGTGCCTCCCAAATCCAAAGTCAAGATCTCTTGATTATAGACCATCAACTTTCTAAAATTACATTACCTACTTTTAGAAGGAGTACACCATGAAATCAGCATCGGCAGTGCGCGCCCAGCATGTATACACAACCGTGCCGGCAGCCCGGCAGGCCTTCCTGCTTCTGCGCACTGTCTTTACCGTCGCACCCATCCTTTTCGGCCTGGACAAGTTCACGAACATCCTTACGCAATGGACCGTGTACCTGGCGCCCCAAGCCGCTGCGGTGGTGCCGCTGCCACCCCAGACCTTCATGTATGTGGTTGGGGTCGTGGAGATCATCGCCGGCGTCGTAGTGGCGGTGCGTCCGAAACTTGGCTCGTTGCTGGTGGCCGCCTGGCTGGTCGGGATCATCATCAACCTGCTGCTGCTGGGAAGCTTCTACGACGTGGCCCTGCGCGACTTCGGGCTCCTGGTGGGCGCCCTGGCCCTCAACCGGCTGTCAACGGGGACCAGCGCCGCCGCTGCGTAGCCCTTTCCTGTCCGCGGAAGCGGGCGCTCCGTGCAAAGTATCGCCGGCAGCTGTGCCCTCCAGCCGCCGGCGGCCTTGCGCCAACTGGTCGACGCGCCAACTGGTCGACGCGCCAACTGGCCCAGCGGCCAACCGGCCGGCTCAAGCAGTGGGAGGGAGCAGCGGCAGGTAGCGGCGGACGTCGTTGCGCGCTGACACCAGTGCTGCCGGATTGGGGCAGGACACCGTTATATAGGCCGACGAATCCGCCGTGCCAAAAACCCTCGCCAGCACCACAGTGGACCTGCCGACCGGAGCCGGCTGCTCCAGCGCCAGCACTTCCACGTTCCTGCCGGGCGCATCCGGGGCACCGCCCCACTGCAGTGTTTCCGTCTTCAGGTACGAAGGCTGGATGGTGCCGTCCAGGTACTGGAAAAGAGCAACGGTGGATTCCCTGTCCCCGCCCTGCGCCAAGGGGGCCTGTCCAGTACTGACCCGTGCCGCCACAACACAGCCATCCGTCTTTGCGTATTGGCTGGCACCGGCCACGTTTTCCTTCTCGAGCTTCCAGCCCGGCGCGCCTTTCAGCTCATCAGAGATGCCCACCGGAACTCCGGGCGCCAGGGTCCCACCGGCGGAGAAGGGCAGGTCGCGCGCCGCCACTGCGGCGGCATCGTGTCCCGGGGTGATGGTGGGAGTGGCCAGCACCGGAGTGTTCGAAGTTGCAGCCGGCACGGAAGGATCCGGAACGCCTACGCTGCATCCGCCCAGAAGCACAGCGCCCAGGCATGCAAAGGCAAGCGGCACTCCCGTGCGCCGCGTCCTGCCGGGCCGCCCAGCCGTCGTCGGCATTTCCATTTCCACCCCTGCCTGTTTCCTTCCGGCTGTTGTTTTTCAATTTGACCGCCGGCCCGGGTCACCGCGCTCACGGTTTTCCTGTGTCACCGTTCAGCCGCGCAGGCACGAGTCTAGACTCCGGTGCCCCGGGAACCCGCAAGCACCCGGCGTTCGTTGTCACGGTGAGGCCGCCACAAGCGCTGGCTAGACTGGGCGGGCAGCCGTTTCCCTGACGAAAAACAGGAAGCCGCGCATGATGAAAAGGAAGAATGCTTGACCGAGAGCAGCAGCTCCCACTACCAGGTCCTGCGCGTGGCCGTCACCGCCACCGACAAGGAGATCAAGGTGGCCTACCGTCGCGCCGCGAGGATTGCCCATCCAGACCACGGTGGTGACGCCGCAACCTTCCGGCGCGTGACTGCTGCCTACGAGACCCTGATCGATCCGCAGCGGCGGAAAGCCTACGACCGGTCCTATGGCGCCGGATCAGTCCGCGGCGTTGCGCCCGACGACGGCGCCCACTTTGATGCCCCGGCCGCCGGAAGCAGGGCGTCGGCCACTGTCCGGAGGCCGGACAACGGCAGGAACACCGCAGGCGACCCGCCGATTTACGTGCCGCCGTACGAGGGAAGCGGTGTTCCGCTCATCCCCCTGGCCCATGCGAGCCAGCAGGTTCACGGGATGCCGCGGAAACGCGGCATCTTCGGCGCTGAGGCCCGCATCCAGCGCGAGATGCGCACCGTCCAACTGCTGACCCGGCAGGTGCTGCCGGCAATTCCCGCCGCCAGGCTCATCAACGGCCTGCAATCCCCGGCGGACAACAGCCACATCGATCATGCGGTCCTGTCCGGCTACCGGCTGGCCCTGGTCAATTCCATGCTCCTGCCCAAGGGCGCCTACGCCTGGGACGGCAGGACCCTCAACCATGGCGGCCGCTCCGTGGCGCCTCCGCAGCTGGCCCGGGTGGTGTGGGCCATGCAGGAGATCTTCCCGGAGCTCAACGTCACCGGATGGACCGTGGTGCATGGCCCGGACGGAAACCTCCACGAACCCGTAATCGACCACCACAGGCGGCCGTCCGGAGCCCTGGAGACTGTCCACATCGTCAACGCGGCGGGCATGGTGCGGGGCCTTAAGGAGTTCCTGGCCTCCGGGCCCGCCCCCAACACTGTGAATGTCCCGGTCCTGGCCAGGCTGCTGGGCGGCATGCACTGACGGCGGTAGCTAGGATGGAAAGGTGTTCCGCATCCTTTTCCATGAACCAGAGATTCCCGGCAATACCGGCAACGCCATCCGCCTCGCCGCCATCACCGGCGCCGAACTGCACCTTGTGGAACCCCTTGGCTTCGACTTTTCCGACGCCAAGCTGCGCCGGGCCGGGCTGGACTACCACGACCTCGCCGTCGTGACCGTCCACAAAACCATCGAGGACGCCTGGCAGCACCTCCAGCCCGAGCGCGTTTACGCCTTCACCTCTGACGGCACCACCAGCTATACAGACATTGCCTACGCTCCGGGGGACGTCCTGTTGTTTGGCCGCGAATCCGTCGGACTGCCGCCCGAACTGAAGAAGGATGCGCATGTGACTGCCACGGTGCGGCTGCCCATGTTGCCGGCCCTGCGTTCCCTTAACCTTGCCAACGCCGCCTCCATCGCGGTCTACGAGGCCTGGCGCCAGCAGGGATTCGCGGGGGCCACGCTTTAGGATCCCCTGCTCCGCCCCACGGAAAATCTTCATCCGTTGTCCCATCCGCGCCCTGCCCTGCGCCGAATAGCTCCTGTAAGCATTCGAGCGGACCAGGACCGAGGAGCGGCAGGTGACACTACTGGAGGCACCATCCAGGCCGGACAGCCGCAACCGGCACGGCACTGCTGAGGATTCCCCGCCCGGAGACTTATGCTTGGACGTAATGGAAACTCCCAACGCGCCCAATTCCGAAGGCTCGGCCGCGGTGACTGACCCACCTGCTGACCTCAGTCAACGCCTCTCGGTCCTGCTGGCGGGCATCGCCCGAGGGGACCAGGCGTCGTTTGCTGAGTTTTACCAGCTCACGTCCCGGCGGGTCTTCGGCTTGGCGCGCCGTGTTCTGATCGATCCCGAACTCAGCGAGGACACCACGCAGGAAGTCTTCCTGCAGGTCTGGCAGAACGCCGCGAAGTTCGATCCGCAGGCAGGCAGCCCGCTCTCCTGGCTGATGACCATCTCGCACCGGCGGGCCGTGGACAAGGTGCGCTCGTCGCAGTCCTCCACTGACAGGGAAGCCAAGTACGGTGCCAGCACCCAGGACATCGACCATGACACCGTTTCCGATGAAGTGGGCAGCCGCCTGGAAGCGGAGGCGGTGGTCCGCTGCCTCGGCACGCTGACTGAAACACAGCAGGAATCCGTCCGCCTGGCCTACTACGGCGGCCTTACTTACCGTGAGGTGGCAGAGCGGCTGAATGCGGCAGTGCCCACTATCAAGTCCCGCATCCGCGACGGACTGATCCGATTGAAGACCTGTTTGGGGGTGAGTTGAGATGAGCGGAATGGATGAAGGCCGCAACAGCCGGTCAAGGTCCTTCGGGGACACGGTGGCGATGGACCTTGCCGCAGGCCGCGCCGTGGACCTCGCCGAACTCTACGCTCTTGACGCGGTCACGGAGCAGGAACGCGATGCCATCGACCAGTACATCTCGACCGCCCCGGAGCCGGAGCGGCTGGCCTTCCTTGCGCGCGTCCGGCAGTCCCGGGAGGCGCTGGCCCGCACTTTCCGGGTAGAGGAGGAACCGCCGTCGGACCTGTTTAAGCGGATCGTCGCCCAACTTCCTGCCCAATTCCCCAGCCAGGGTGGACCGGGCGCCGGCGACGCACCGGCACCGGCCGGAAGCACGCCACCGGCCCATCCGATGGGGACTCCAGGCGGGTCCGGCCCACAGGATGAGCTGGCGCAGGCCCGCAAGCGCCGCGAGGAGCGCCGAGGCACATCCGGCACCCGACGCTGGCTGGTGGGCGTGGCAGCAGCAGCGGCCATCGCCCTGGGCGGTGTGGGCGTGGGTGCCTACATGGCTGACCAGAACGATCCCGTCAACCAGGTGGCCAGGGCCGGCGACCTGCGCGAGGCGTCGGTGAACGTGGCCGGCGGCGGCAAGGCAACCCTGCTGATTTCAGCTTCCGAGGACGCGGCCGTGGTGAAGATGAGCGGCGTGCCCGCTCCCCCTGCCGGCAAGGTCTACCAGATGTGGCTGATCCCCAAGGACGGTTCGGCGCCGGTGTCGCAGGGGCTGATGGATGAGCAGGCCCTCTCCAAGCCTGCCGTCGTCCAGGGCATCCACACGGCTGCCTCGCTGGGCATCACCGTTGAGCCGGCCGGTGGATCCAAGGCCCCCACGCTGCCCACGGTGGCGGCGGCTCCGCTGGGAGCCTGAGGTCCCCGGTCCCGGCGACAGGAAAACGCCCCCGGTTCCTTGATCAAGGAACCGGGGGCGTTTCACCGTCCTAGAAACCCGCGATGGTGCCAGGTCCGTTAACGGCCACCACGTGGAAGGCCTCCGCGCTGCGCCCTTCGGGCAACCCTGCCCTGCCGGCATTGAGCTGCATCCCCCGGCGGACGGTGGTTTCCATCGCCGCGACGTCAGGATGCTGGCTGACATGGACGTGGATCGCGGCCAGCTTGGCTTCCACCTGGTCCGTGACGTCCACAAAGTGGTTTTCCCGTTCCTCGGGTCCCGCGTACAGCCACAGCCACGGCAGCTTGTAGGCCTCGAGCCCGGCGTCGGCCAATTCAGGGTAGGCGAAGGGGTTTTCGAGTGCCGGATACACGGCCCGTGTCACCGACTCCCCCACGGCCAGATGATCCGGGTGGCTCTTTTGGATGCGCTGCCAGTTCCGTTCCGGATGCATGGCAAGGACGACGTCGGGACGGACCTGGCGGATCAGCCGCACCACTTCCTTCATCACCTCGTGCGACGGCTCAAGGTAGCCGTCCCGCTGGTGAAGGTAGTGAATGTCGGTGACACCGACCAGCTTCGCGGCCCGGCGCTGTTCGGCGTCGCGCATGGCGATGATGTCCGCACGGTTGGCGGGGTCGAAGCCGCCCGCATCGCCGTCGGTCATGATGCAGTAGCTGACCTGCACGCCGGCCGCCGTCCAGGCGGCGACGGTTCCGGCCGCGCCAAAGTCGATGTCGTCAGGATGGGCCGCAAAACAGAGCACCCGCCCAACCCGGTGCGTATCCGGGTTGAACGGGCTCCCTGCCTGCCCAGTGGAGGCAGTCAACGATTCAGCCCTTGCGCTTCTTGATCTCGGCGGCCGCCTGCGGCAGGACATCGAAGACGTCGCCGATGATGCCGAAGTCCGCAATTTCGAAGACCGGGGATTCGGCATCCTTGTTCACCGCGACAATGACCTTGGACGTCTGCATGCCGGCCTTCTGCTGGATGGCGCCGGAGATGCCCGCGGAAATGTACAGCTGCGGGGAAACGGTCTTGCCGGTCTGCCCCACCTGGGCGTCGTGGCTGATCCAGCCCGCGTCCGTGGCGGCCCGGGAGGCGCCGACGGCCGCGCCAAGGGCATCGGCGAGTTCTTCAACGGGACCAAAGTCGCCGTCCATGCCACGTCCGCCGGCCACCACGATGCGGGCATCGGTGAGGTCAGGCCGGCCGCTGGCAACCTTCTGCTGCCGCTCCGTGATGCGGGCCGCTGCGGCTACCGCGGGAACCTCCACCGTGGCGGTCCCGGGAGCTGTTGGGGCGGCTGCAGGCTCCGGGGTGACATTGTTGGCCTTCAGGGTCAACACCGACACCGCGGTGCTGGCCTTGCAGGCGGTGTTGTAGGAACCAGCCAGCACCGATTTGTGTGCAGTGCCGTCCGGGTCCACGGCGACGACGTCAGTGATGACGCCGGCGTTCAGGCGAATGCCCACACGTGCAGCGATTTCCTTGCCCTCGGGCGAGTTGTCCAGCAGGACGATGGCGGCACCGGCGGTTTCGGCGGCGGCGGCAACGTAGGCAGCCTTTGGTGCCACCAGGAAGTCGTCCAGGTCCTGGACGGACGGGCGCAGGATGCCGGCCACGCCGTATTCGGCGAAGGTGGCAGCGACGCCGTCGGCCAGTTCGCCGTTGAGCGCCACTGTGCTCTCGCCCAGGGAACGCGCCAGGGTCAGCAGTTCCAGGCTGCTCTTCTTGAGCGACGCGCCGGGGTTGTCGATGAATACAAGTACTTTTGCCATGTCGGTGTCCCTCTTAGAGCAGCTTCTGGGCGGCCAGGAAGTCAACCAGCTTGATGCCGGCGTCGCCCTCGTCGGTGATGATGGTGCCCGCGGTCCTGGGCGGCCGCTGCTCCGCATTGGTCACGCTGGTCCAGGAACCGGCGAAGCCCACCTGCGCCGGCTCCACGCCGATGTCGGCCAGGGACAGCGTGGTGATGCTCTTGCGCTTGGCGGCGATGATGCCCTTGAAGTTGGGGTACCGGGGTTCGTTGATCTGGTCGGTGACGGACACAACGGCGGGCAGCGGTGCCTCCACCGTTTCAGACGACGTGTCGGCATCGCGGCGGGCCGTCAAGCGGCCGCCGTCCACCTGGAGCGTGGACGCGAACGTGACCTGCGGCAGCCCAAGCCGCTCGGCCAGCTGGGCCGGAACAAGGGAGGTCTCGCCATCTGTGGAGGCCATGCCGGTGATGACCAGGTCCACGTCGCCCAGGTGCCGGACTGCTGCGGCGAGCGCAAGTGAAGTGGCCGCGGCATCGGATCCGGCCAGGGCATCGTCCGTGAGGTGCACGCCTTCAGTGGCGCCCATTTGCAGTGACTTCTTGACCGCGTTGACGGCACCGGCAGGTCCCATGCTGAGGGCGATGACCTGGTTGCCCGCTTTGCTGCCGCCACGCGCCTCCGCCAGTTGCAGCGCTGCTTCAAGGGCGTACTCGTCAAGCTCGGACAGAATGCTTTCGTCGCGGTCCACGGTGTTGCCGTCCCCGTTGAGGTGGCGGTCGAACTGGGCGTCCGGTACATGTTTGACCAGGACTACGATCTTCAATGTCTCTTCCACTGTGTTTACAGCAGCCTTCCATGCTTGTGGACAGCCAGCCGGGTGGGCATGGCCGCGGAATGCCCGGCAGGCGGGTAGCTCCTAGCTAACCATATCGGCGCGTCCCCGCGCCCTCTTCCGTTAACGCCTGTTTCAGCGCCGTTTCCCAAGCAGGGAATGACGACGGCGGCGCCCCCTTTGGTGGGGGACGCCGCCGTCGTCATGGCTTGCGTTAGTCCTGCTGTGCCTAGCTGGCTGCAGCGCCCAGCGTGACGTCGAACGTCTGCTCACTGCCGCCGCGCTGCACGGTGATCTTCACCTTGGATCCTGCCGGCTGTTCCCGGACCGCCGCGGTCAGCTGGTTCGGCTCGCCGATGGTGAGGTCGTTGAACTTAGTGATGACGTCGCCCGCCTTGATGCCCGCTTTTCCTGCTGCCGAGTTGGCCTCAACGGTGGCGACGTCAGCTCCCACCGAGAATTCGGAGGCCGCGCCCGACGTCGTCTTGGCCTTGACGCTCACGCCGAGCTGGCCGTGGGAGGCCTTGCCGCTGTCGATGATCTCCTGGGCCACACGCTTGGCGTTGTTGATCGGGATGCTGAACCCGACGCCGATATTGCCGCTCTGGGAGGTGGAGGTGCCTGAACCGGCGGACGCGATGGCCACGTTCACGCCGATGATCTCGCCCTTGCTGTTCACCAAGGCGCCGCCGGAGTTGCCGGGGTTGATGGCCGCGTCCGTCTGGATCACGTTGATGGCGATGGAACCTTCACTGGAGTTCTGCTGGCTCTGCCCGCCGCCAGGAGGGGCAAACTGGAATCCCTGGTCGCCACCCTGGCTGTTGTCGCCCCCCTTGGGCGCTGCCGATGATGCCACGCTGATGGTCCGGTTGAGGGTGGATACGATGCCGTCCGTGACGGTCCCGGTCAGGCCAAGCGGGGAACCGATGGCGATGGCAGTGTCCCCTACATTGAGCTTGGAGGAATCACCAAGGGTGGCGGGGGTGAGCCCGGAGGTGTCGTCGACCTTGATGACGGCGAGATCGGACAGGGGATCGGTTCCCACCAGCTTTGCCGGGAGGACCTTGCCGTCGCTGGTGCGGATCTCAAGGGTGGCATTGGCGGTCTGGCCGTCCAGGGTCACCACGTGGGTGTTGGTCAGGATGTGCCCCTGGTCATCGATGACAATGCCGGAACCGGTGCCGCCGGAGCTGCCGCTGGTGGCGCTGATGGTGACAACACTGGGCGAGGCCTTCACCGCAGCTGCCGTAATGGCGTTGACGTCGTCCTTGTTGTTGACGATGACCGTGCCGGGCTGGCTGTTGCTGCCGACGGTCGATGTGCTGGAGGCGTTGTGGCCGGAGAGCTCGCCCGCACCTACCGTAGCCACTCCACCGCCCACCAGGCCTGCTGCGAGGATGCTGGCCACAAGGGTGCCGATACCGAATGTCGCCTTCCGGCGCGGGGCGTCCTTGGGATTGGGGGCCAGGCCGACACTCCCATTGGGTGCGCCGTGGCCGGTGCCGTGCGTGGGCTGGCCATTCTGGTACTGCTGCTGTCCGTAGTATCCGGGCTGGCCATCCTGGTGCTGCTGTCCATAATTGGCGGACTGGCCGTAGAACGGCTGCCGCTGCGGGTAGACCGGGCGTGGTGCGCCCGGAAGTTCCTGGGTGTGGTGGTCGCGCGCCTGCGGCGGGTCCAGCCGCTCGGTGTTGTTCTGTGGGCCGGCTTGGGTCCGGGGGCCCGTGTGGTCCTGGGCGCCCGGGTTGCCTTGAGGGGTGCCGGGTCCGCCCGCGTTCCCATACTGAGTTTCCGTCTGGCGGTCTCCAGGCTGTTCCGCGCCCTGCCGGTCCCACGGGTTCCGGCTTTGCGCGCGGTTGTCCTCAGGGACCGGTCCTGGGGTTTGATTCTCAGTCATGAGACTTCCTTTCATCCTCGTCTGCCATTAACTATGACCCGTTCCGCTGGAACAAGCTCGGATGTTTGCTGAGAGCTTCCTGAACGCTTCAAGCAAGGGTCTCCGGCAGCAAGGCGTTTCGCTGGAGGCATATTCGGTCGCATGGACTGCCTGTGGGGTGCACCATAGAATCAAGATGAAATGCCACAGCGACCTGCGGCTTCACACCAAGCGTGGGGGCGCTGTGGATTCGACGACTGATTCGTCCCGAATCGGTGTCAGGCATGCTGAAGGGTTGCACATGCGGTCAAAGTTCAGACGTATCCTCGCCGTGATCGGCCTTGCCGGGCTGCTGGCGGTACCCGCCGGCGCCGCTTGGGCCGAAGACCCTGTCCCCATCCCCTCCGGGACCAACATCGTTGACGACGCCAACGTGCTGGGCAGCCGGAAGGGCGAAGTCCAGGATGCGATCCAGAAGCTGCTGAAGGACCACAAGTACAACCTGTACGTGGTCACCGTGAAGACGTTCACCAACCCCACCGATCCCAAACAATGGGCTCAAGCCGTTGCGACCAAAAAGGGCATGGGCAAGTCAGACGTCATCCTGACCATGTCCGATGACGGTCACTACTACTTCGCACCCAACTCAGCCAGTTCGATCGCGTCGAAGACCAGTAGCATTTCCCAAAACGCCATTGTGCCCAACCTCGGAGCCGGCAAGCGTGACTTCGCCCAAGCTGCCATCGACACCGCCGCCGCTGTTGGCGACGCCGCCGGCGGCGGCAGCGGCAACGTCTCGTCCGGGAACGGAGCCGGCGCCGGCGTCCTGGTGGGTGCGGGCGTAGTGGTCGCAGGAGGCGGGGCGTACCTGTACTACCGGAACCGCCGGAAGAAAGCCGCCGGCCAAGCGGCCTCCAGCGGAAGCTACGGCCCGCAGGGCGCCGAGCTGGACCCGCTGGCGTCACTCAGCGTTGAGGAACTCCGACGCAAGAGTGGTTCCCTGCTGATCGAAGCCGACGACGCCATCAAATCCAGCGAGCAGGAACTCGGTTTCGCCCAGGCGCAGTACGGGGATTCCGCCGTCGGGAACTTCACCAAGGCCCTGGCGGAAGCAAAGGCCCACATGGCGGAGTCCTTCAAGCTGCAGCAGCAGCTCGATGACCACATCCCGGATACCGAGGAACAGCAGCGGACTTGGATGGGTGAGATCATCCGCCGCTCGGAGGCAGCCCTGGAATCGCTCCAAGAGCAAAAAGCGGACTTTGACTCGCTGCGTGAGCTGGAGAAGAACGCTCCGCAGGCCCTTGCGGCCGTCAACGCGGGAGCCAGCGAGGCTGACGCCAAGATCTCCAGCGCTGAACAGTCCCTGGCGGCCATGCGGTCCAAGTATGCCGACAGCGCGCTGGTGCAGGTCTCGGACAATATCGTGCAGGCCAAGGAACGCCTGGCCTTCGTGCAGAACGCATCCGAGACGGCGCGGCAGAAGCTGGGTGAGGGCGAGGGCAGCCTGGCCGCGGTAGCCGTCCGTGCGGCCGAGGAAAGCCTGCACCAGACCAACGTCCTCCTGGACGCGATCTCCAAGGTAGCCGGCAATCTCGACGAGGCCCGCAACGGTCTCGAAGCAGCGGTTGTGGACACTTCCCAGGACCTGGCCCAGGCAAAGGCCATGATCCAGTCCGGAGCACACACCGAACTGGCAGGTCCGGTGGCCGCGGTGGAAGCGGCGCTGGCCCAGGTGAAGACCGAGATCCAGGGTGGGAAGATCGATCCCATCGCCACCCTTCAGCGGGTGGAGACGGCCCACCAGTCCCTGGACCAGGCCCTGGCCGGCATCCGCGACCAGCAGGAGCAGGCGAGGCGGGCACAGGCGTCACTGCAGCAGACCATCATGTCCGCACAGGCCCAGATCAGCGCCACCTCCGACTACATCACCGCCCGGCGCGGCGGTGTGGGAACCGAGGCACGGACCCGGCTGGCAGAGTCCCAGCGGAACCTCGACTACGCGCTGTCCATCGCGAGGACCGATCCCGTCACCGCGCTTACTTACGCGCAGCAGGCGCATGCCCTCGCGGCGCAGGCGGCGCAGCTGGCCCAGGCCGACGTTGAGCACTTCGACGGCTACGCAAACTCGGGCTTTGGGCGCGGCGGCATGTTTGGCGGCGGAGGCGGCGGCGGACTGGGCGGCGCCATCCTGGGCGGGATCCTAATCAATTCCATCCTTCATGGGGGCCATGGCGGTTGGGGCGGCGGCGGTGGCTGGGGCGGCGACGGCGGAGGCGGCTTTGGCGGAGACTCGGGCGGCTTCGGCGGCGGGGACTTTGGCGGCGGCGATTTCGGCGGCGGCGACTCCGGCAGTTTCTAAAGACTTCCGCCGGACACGCTGGAAGATCCCGGCGGGGCGGAGAGACGAAGTACACCACTGTGCACCGGTTCCAGTGGTCAACAAAGAGCAGGATGAAAGGCAAACACCATGGTTAAGCAGTCCATTTTCGGCCGGATCGCGCAGCTGGCAAAGGCAAACATCAACTCTTTGCTGGACAACGCCGAGGACCCCCAGAAGATGCTGGACCAGATGGTCCGCGACTACACCAATAACATCGCCGAAGCCGAGTCCGCAGTGGCGCAGACCATCGGCAACCTCCGCATGCTGGAAGACGACTACAACGAAGACGTCAAGAATGCCCGCGATTGGGGCAGCAAGGCGTTGGCCGCCTCCCGCAAGGCTGACGAGTTCCGTGCTGCCGGCGACGTTGCCGACGCAGAGAAGTTCGACAACCTGGCAAAGGTCGCCCTGCAGCGCCAAATGGCTGCCGAGAACGAAGCCAAGGGCGCAGAGCCTGCCATCGCCTCCCAGCGGGAAGTGGTGGACAAGCTGAAGACCGGCCTGGACCAGATGAAGAACAAGCTCAACCAGCTGACCAGCAAGCGCAACGAGCTGGTGGCCAGGTCCAAGACAGCAGCCGCTCAGTCCCAGGTCCACGACGCGATCAAGAGCATCGACATCATGGACCCGACCAGCGAGGTGGGCCGCTTCGAGGAGAAGATCCGCCGCGAAGAGGCCAAGGTCCGCGGACAGCAGGAGCTCGCGGCATCCAGCTTGGACGCACAGTTCAACCAGCTGGAGGACTTGGGTGAGCAGACCGAGATCGAAGCCCGCCTGGCGGCGCTCAAGGCCGGCGGCAACTCCAAGCCTGCCCTGGGTGCGGCAAGCCCGGCTTCGTCTGAATCAACGGTCGAGGAGGCAGACTTCGACAAGCTGTAAGGCCCGCCATCACGTCGGCGGATGATACACGGCCATGGCCGGGACCGCGGTCCCGGCCATAGTTGTATCCGCTGTGTAGCGTGGGGCCATGGCTTCTTCTGAAGGAACGTCCCTGGTCTGGCTTCGCGACGATTTGCGGCTGGACGATAACCCGGCCCTGTCCGAAGCGGTGCACCGGGGCATGCCGCTCACGGTGGTGTACGTCCTGGATGAGGAGTCCCGCGGCGTCCGGCCCCTCGGCGGCGCCGCCCGCTGGTGGCTGCACCACTCCCTCGCCGCACTCTCCGCGGATCTCGAAAACCGCGGATCACGCCTGGTCCTTCGTCGAGGCCCTGCCGGAGAGGCCATCAGGACGCTGGCCTCCCAGACGAAGGCAAGCCACCTGTTCTGGAACCGCAGGTACGGGCAGCCGGAACGGAGCATCGACGCCGACCTCAAGGAGTGGGCCGGCGGCAACGGGATGCAGGCGTCCAGCTTCCAGGCGAACCTGCTCTTCGAGCCCTGGACCGTCAGGACCGGGGCGGGCGGCCCCTACAAGGTCTATTCCCCATTCTGGCGCGCCTGCCTCGCGTCACAGGACATCCGGGATCCCTTCGAGGCGCCGGAGACGCCGCCCCACCCCGCTCCTGCCGGACGCGGGCTGCCGGCCAGTGACAGCCTGGCCAGTTGGAATCTCCTGCCCTCCTCCCCCGACTGGAGCGGCGGACTGGCTGCCACGTGGCGGCCAGGCCAAATGGGCGCCCAGCAGCGCCTGGAAGACTTCCTGGATGGGCCCATCGAGGAGTACGGAACCGGCCGCAACCTGCCCGGCACCGAGGGCACCAGCCGGCTGTCGCCGCACCTCCGGTTCGGGGAGGTCAGTCCGTTCCGCGTGTGGCGCGAGATCCGGCGCCGGCATCCGGGCACGGTCCCTTCCGACGTCGGTATTTACCGGGCTGAACTGGGCTGGCGCGAATTCAACTGGCACCTGCTGTACCACAACCCGGATTTGGCCACCCGCAATTTCCGGCCGGCCTTCGACAACTTCCGCTGGGCCCCCACCAACCGTGAAGAGCTTGCCGCCTGGCAGCAGGGAAACACGGGCTACCCGCTGGTGGATGCCGGGATGCGGCAACTGTGGCAGACAGGCTGGATGCACAACCGGGTGCGGATGGCCGCTGCATCCTTCCTGGTCAAAAATCTCCTCACCGACTGGCGGATCGGGGAGGAATGGTTCTGGGACACGCTGGTGGATGCGGACGCTGCCAACAACCCGGCCAACTGGCAGTGGGTTGCAGGGTCCGGGGCGGACGCCTCGCCCTACTACCGGATCTTCAATCCCGTCACGCAGAGCAAGAAATTCGACGCCGACGGCAGCTACCTGCGGACCTTCATTCCGGAGCTCCGGGACGTCCAGGGCAAGAAGATCCACGAGCCTTGGACGGCCGACGTTGACCGCTACCCCGCACCGCTTGTGGACCTGGCAGAGTCGCGGGAACGCGCGCTTGAGGCCTACCAGCAGATCAAGAACGCCTGACCACTGCTGGCGGCGCCAGGCTTAGCGGCTGACCTTGCCCATCAGGGAAGCAATGGGACGTAGGAAGATGGGACGGGCCAGGAACCAGGCAGCCACCATCACGGCGACGGAGGCGAGAAACACCCAGAAACCGAACCAGCCGTCGTCGTCGCGGACCCCGTACATGTGGTTCAGGTTCCGCAGGGCACCGGTGGTAAGCACCAGGAAGACGTGGACCACGATGAAGGCCACGAAGTAGATCATCACCGGGAAGTGGACGGCGCGGGCCCACTCAATCGGGAACGCCTTGTTGAGGCCGGCAGCCTTCTTGGGCCAGGCCCCGGACATCCGGAGGCCGGTGATAAACGCCAGTGGCGCGGCGATGAAGACGGTCACGAAGTATGCCAGCAGCTGCAGCGCGTTGTAGTTGATCCAGCCGTCCTCCGTGGGCCAGTCAAGCGAGGCGTACTGCAGCGCCGCCGAGAGCGCGTTCGGGAAGACGTCCCAGCTGGTGGGGACGATGCGCGTCCACTGCCCGGTGGCAAACAGCAGGACGGCGAAGATGAGCCCGTTCAGGATCCAGAGGGCATCCAGTGTCAGGTGGAACCAGAGCTCAAGGCTGATCTTGGCGGGCGCGTTCCTGGTGCGGATCAAACCCTTGTTGTTCCTGGTCCAGTGGCCGCTGGGCCGCGTGGTGGTCCGCACCTGCCAGCCGGTTCGGATGATCAGGAGCAGGAAGAAAGCGTTGAGGAAGTGCTGCCAGGCCAGCCACGCCGGAAATCCCACCGGGGCATTGGCCGGCAGCTTCGACTGGCCCGGGTAGTCGCTGACGAAGGAAGCCACGGCCGGAAGCCCCATGAGCAGCTTGGCGACCAACACCACCAGGACCACGGCCACGAGGACGGCGGGAACCATCCAGTAAAGCCGGGACCGCTTGCCCGTCGCGGTGCCGGGCTTCTTCGTGGGTGTGGCCATCGAACAACATACCTCTCAGGAATGACTGGGGCTGCCCACAGATCGTGGGGCCCTTCGAAAGAGAATACTAGGAACTGGGCCCATCCAAGGAAACGGAAAACCCCGACCGGCGTAACTGCCGGTCGGGGCCTTCATAAGTTGCGGGGACAGGATTTGAACCTGTGACCTCTGGGTTATGAGCCCAGCGAGCTACCGAACTGCTCCACCCCGCGTCGCTTGATCAACACTACCCTACTTTTGCCGGCGGACTGACCACCCAGCGCGGCCACCCGGGTTCCAACTCCTGACCGGCCACCCTGGTCCCGTCCGTCGCTATGGCAAAGTTCGACGGCGGTGCTGCCGCGGCTGCCGGGGACAGCAAAAAGGCCCGGACACTGTTTCCAATGTCCGGGCCTTTCCTCAGTTGCGGGGACAGGATTTGAACCTGTGACCTCTGGGTTATGAGCCCAGCGAGCTACCGAACTGCTCCACCCCGCGTCGCAAGAACTACTCTACCGGGAGGTGAACCGCAGGCCAAATCAAAGCGGCGTGACGTCCGTTACGCCAGCCCGGCATCTGCTCCCGTGGGCGCAGATACCGGGCTGCCGACGTCGTACTACCTGCCCGCTGACGCGGACGGTGAAGGCGTGGCCGAAGGCGCGGCGGAGGCTGCGGGGGCCGGGCTGGCCTGCGGGGCAGTCGCCGGGATCTTGGCCTCCGCGTCCATGGCCTTCTTCAGCGCCGCGGCAATCTTCTTCTGCGCGTCGCCGTAGGCAGCGAAGTCGCCGGCTGCAAGCGCGCTCTGGCCGGCCTGGATGGCCGAGTTCGCCTCATCCAGCGCCGCCTTCAACTGGGCCTTGGCATCCGCCTCGGCGGGGGTGGCAGGCGCTGCCGGACCTGCCGGAGTCTGTCCGTTGTTGGCGGAGTCACCCGCTGCCGCACCCGAATCCCCACCGAAGAGCTGCTTGAGCGCAGCGTCCAGGGTAGGCGCGAAGCCCACCTTGTCGCCGAACGCCACCAGGACGCGCTGCAACGTTGGGTAGGATGTCTCACCCGTCGACTTGAGGTAAACCGGCTGGACATAGAGGATGCCGCCGCCCACGGGCAGGGTGAGCAGGTTGCCGTTCAGGACGTCCGATGCTCCCTGCCGCAGCAGGTTGAGCGCCTGCGACACGGTGGGATCGGAGTTGAACTTGTTCTGCGCCTGGCCGGGACCGGGAACCTGGGTCTCCGGCGGGATCTGCAGCAGCCGCAGCTTGCCGTAGCCGTCCGCCTTCACGCCGGCCTGGTTGCCTGCATCGGAGTCGGCGGCGAGGAAGCCGTACAGCACGTTGCGGGCATTTCCGTTGACGATCTGCGGGATGAATGAGGACGTCAGCTGGAAGGCCGGCTTCTCCTGGTCAGGCATCTGCAGCGACATGTAGAACGGCGGCTGCTTCACATCCGTACTCACGGTCGGGTCAGCCGGGGTGCTCCAGGCATCGTTGTTCTTGTAGAAGCTGGTGGGATCCGTCACGTGGTATTGCCCCAGCAGCTCACGCTGGACCTTGAACAGGTCCTCCGGGTACCGGACGTGGCTCATCAGGGCGCCGGACATCTCGGAGTACGGCTTCAGCGTCGACGGGAAGACCTTCTGCCAGGCCTTCAGGACAGGATCGGTGTCGTCCCAGGCATACAGGGTGACCGAACCGTCATAGGCATCCACCGTTGCCTTCACCGAATTGCGGATGTAGTTCACGGTGCTGTTGGGCAGGGCCACGGCGCGGCCGGAAGTAGTCTGCGAATCAGCGGTGGCATCGGACAATGACTTCTGCTGTGAATACGGGAAGTACTGGCTGGTGGTGTAGCCGTCCACGATCCACTTGACCCGGCCGTCCACGACTGCCGGATACGCACCGCCGTCAACGGTCAGGTAGGGGGCCACCTTCTGGACCCGCTCGCGCGGGTTGCGGTCGTAGAGGATCTGCGACTCCGGGTTCACGCCGTCGGACAGCAGCAGGTCTGAGGACTGGAATTTGATGGCGTAGAGGATTTTGTTGAAGAACGAGCCAACGTTGGGGCCACCGTTGCCCTTGAAGGTGTACTGGGTCTCCCCCTCCCCTTCCTTGCCGGAAGGCCGGTCCTGCTCGCGGGGCGTAGCGCCGTCGGGGGCGCCCACGATTGAGTACTCAGGGGAGGACTCGCCGAAGTAGATGCGGGGTTCGTAAGTGTTGTCATTGCCCAGCACGCCTGTCGACGGGATACCGGACTGAAGGAATTCGGGTTTGCCGTCAGCCGTGAACTTGTTGCCCTTGGCAGCCACAACCCCATAGCCGTGCGTGTACACCACGTGCTGGTTCAGCCAGCCCTGCTGGTTGGTGGCCACGTTCGTGGGGTTCAGTTCACGCACCGCGATGACGGTGTCCTGGATCTTGCCGTCCACCTCGTAACGGTCCACGTTGAGGGCCTTGGGGAACTGGTAGTACGGGCGGTACTGTTCCAGCTGCGCAAAGGCGTCTGAAATGAGGTTCGGGTCCAGGAGGCGGATGTTGGCCGTGGTCTGCGCATCGGGGGCCAGGGCGCCGGTGTTGGCGGTGTTGGTGGCCTCGTACCGGGTTTCCTCGATACCGTCCAGGCCGTAGGCCTTGCGCGTGTTCTCGATGTTGCGCTTGATGTATTCGCTTTCCAGCGTCTGCTCCGATGGGCGGACCTGGAACTGCTGGATGACCCAGGGATAAACACCGCCGGCCAGGATGGACGTGATGATCAGCATTGCCGTGCCGATCACCGGCAGGCGCCAACGGCCGATTACGGCCGCCACGATGAACAGGATGGCCACCAGCACGGCGGCCACGGCGAGAATGGCCTTGGTGGGGATGACGGCGTTGACATCCGTGTAGAGGGCACCGGCCCAGCGGCCGCCGTTGTTCTGCACGGAAGAGTAGCGGTCCAGCCAGAAGTTGACGCCCAGGAGCACCAGGAACGCGGCGCCGGTCACTGCGATGTGGATCTGTGCGGCGCGGCTGGTGAACACGCCGCGCTCCATTAGGCGGATGCTGCCGTAGAGGTAGTGGGTGAGGATGCCGGCGATGCCCGCAATCACCACCACGCTGATCAGGAATCCGGTTACAAACCCGAGGAACGGCAGGGTCATCAGGTAGAAGCTGATGTCCATGTTGAACTGCGGATCGGCCTGGCCAAAGCCCACCTGGTTGAAGAACAGCAGGACTTTCTGCCACTGGCTGGCGGCTGCGCTGCCGGCAAACAAGCCAAAGAGGACGGGCAGGCCAATCATGACAATCCTGCGGACAGGCTCCAGCTGTGCCTGGTACCGGTTGAGGTTGTCCCGGACCTCCGAGTCAGGCGCGTAGACCGGCCTGGCGTTGTAGGCAATGCGGATCGAGAAGAAGACGGCCGCGAACATGATGGCGAAGCCGGCCACGAAGGTTGCGATCTTGGCGAGGTTCTCGGTGACGAAGACCTCGACGAAGCCCAGCTGCCGGTACCAGAGGACATCGGTCCAGACGTTGGCGAAGAAAATGAAGCCCACTACCACCAGGGCGACAACGATCAACGTGGGCGTCAGGGCGCCGCGTCGTGAAGGGGGTCTGCCTGTGGACATGGTGCTGGCGGGACGGGACAAACTGGGTACCTCATAGCTGGTCGTCGAGATTCGAAGCGTGCGAGCGACGTACGGTACCGGTCAAACGGCTGGTTTCGTCCGTCATCTGTGCCACGAGTGGCGGTGGAGCTTAGTTCCTGTCGAGTCTAGTTGGGCTCAGTCTAGTGCTGGCGCAGGTGCTATTTGCCGGTGCAGGCAGGAAGTGCGGAGGTATCCTGCCCGCTTCCGGCCAGCTCCACTGCGTGCCGGGCCTCGGCCAGGTTCTGCACCCTGACTACTTGGAGTCCGTCGGGAACGTGGCCGGTAACCTCGTCACAGTTGCCGGCGGGCGCCAGGAAAAGGGTGGCACCGGCGGAGCGCGCACCCCGCATCTTCTGGCCGATGCCACCGATCGGGCCCACCGTTCCTTCCGGGGAGATGGTGCCGGTGCCGGCAATGTGCTTGCCGCCCGTGAGGTCACCGGGCGTGACCGTATCGATGATGCCCAGCGAGAACATAAGCCCTGCGCTGGGGCCGCCCACCTTGTCCAGGGAGATCTGCACCTGGAAAGGGAAAGTGAAGAGATATTTCAGCATGACACCCAGGATGAAGCGGCCCTGGCCATTGTCCTTGGGAGTGATTTGGACAGTGACCGGCTGGCCTGCACGCTCAACTGTCACCGTTGCCGGGGCCCCCTTGCCCTCGGCCAGTTCATCCTGGACAACGGAGAGCGAGGTGATGTCCTTGCCGTTGATGGCCTTGAGGATGTCCCCTTGCTGGATCTTGCCTGCCGACGCCGAATCCTTGGACAGACCCGCGGCCTGCAGCTGCTGTCCGAACGGGATCTTCAGTTCGTTCAGTGCGGAGGCCACGGCATTCTCCTGCGACGTGGCCATGGCCACCGCGCTCTGTTCCTGCGCCTCTTCCTTCGTGGTGCCGGTCGGATAGATCAGTTCCACCGGATAGACGGACTTGGAGCCGTCCAGCCAGGCGGAGAAGGCACTGAGGATGCTGACGGAGCCGGTGGGGCCGCCGTCAACGTAGACGGTGGTCAGGTCCAGGCTCCCGGCAGCGGGATACGTTTCATGGCCGCTCACATTAATCACGGGGTGGCCCTGGCTCTCCCCCAGCGTGTTGTAGGTGGGGCCGGGCGACTCGATGACGTAAGGCACCGGCAGTGTACCCACCGCAATTCCCAACCCCAGCGCAGCCAGCCCGGCGATCATCATGGTGGACAGCCGCCTGCCGGGACGTCCGCCGTCGGCCGCTTCAACCCCGCGGTCCGCCTCCACGGCGTCGCCGCTGCCGGCGCTTTCCGGCGTGCTGCCAGGGCCAAAGGGGCCGGGAGCGGAGAAGGGGGAAACGTCGGGAACGTGGTCCTCGGAGGGATGTCCGCCACGGGTTGTAGTCACCCTACCAACACTACGCGGTGACGGCTCGCCGGGGGCGCTTTGCCTACAGCGAACGACGGCGGCGGGCGGCAGACAGCCGACCCGCGCCGGGGTACCGTGAAGGTTGATCAACAGTCACACCAGCGATCGGCGGGACCATGACCTCCAACCCACTCAATCCGTCCAACGGCGACGACAATCCGAAGGATCCGTTGACCGAAATGCTGCAGAACCTGATGGGCGGCAAGGGGATGGAGAACTTCGACCCCGCCGAACTGGCCAAGGCGGCCGGGCTGCCGGATGACCCCAACCTGCTGGCACAGATGTTCTCACAGGTGCAGGCGATGATGAGCGCCCCGTCGGAGGGCCCCGTCAACTGGACCCTGGCCCACGACAATGCCCGCCGTGTGGCCGCAAGCAGCTCTGATCCGTCGGTCACGGCGCAGCAGTCGCGGGATGTGGACGAAGCCCTACGCGTCGCTGAGCTGTGGCTGGACCCCGTCACCGATTTGCCCTCCACCGGCCTGATCGGCAAGGCGTGGTCGCGCGCCGAATGGGTGGAAGCCACACTGGGGACCTGGAAGCGGCTCACGGAGCCCGTGGCCAACAGCATCGCCAACGCCCTCTCCTCCGCCATGACGGAGCAGATGCCCGAGGAAATGAAGGCCATGATGGGCGGCGCCTCGTCCATGCTGCAGAACATGGGCGGCGCGATCTTCGGCATGCAGCTGGGGCAGGCCATCGGCGCGTTGTCCCAGGACGTGGTGAGCTCCACCGACATCGGTGTGCCGCTCGCCGACCTTGAAATGGCGCTCCTGCCAACAAATGTCGCCGCATTCGGTGCAGGCCTGTCCCTGCCCGAGAACGACATCCGGCTGTTCCTTGCCGTGCGCGAAGCCGCGCACGCGCGCCTCTTCGTGCAGGTCCCGTGGCTGCGCGGACACCTGCTGGGCGCCATCGAGGCCTACGCCCGTGGCATCCACATCGACACCTCACGCATTGAGGAGCTTGCCCGCGACCTGGACCCCAGCAATCCCGAGGGCATCCAGGAGGCCCTGTCCCAGGGCGTCTTCATGCCACAGCGGACCCCCGCCCAAGAGCAGGCGCTGGAGAAGCTCGAGACCGCGCTGGCCCTCGTGGAGGGCTGGGTGGATGAACTGACCGCTGCTGCCACCGAGAAGGTCCTGCCGTCCGCCGGCGCGCTGCGCGAAACAGTGCGGCGCCGGCGCGCAACCGGCGGCCCCGCCGAACACGCCTTCGCTTCCCTGGTGGGACTTGAGTTGCGCCCGCGCAGGCTCCGCGACGCCGCCACCCTGTGGGCCACCCTGAAGGAGGAGCGGGGCATCGAGGGCCGTGACGCCATCTGGCACCACCCCGACCTGCTGCCCACTGCCGAGGACCTGGATGACCCCAAGGGCTTCAGCTCCCGCCGTAAGCTCGCCGAGGCCAGCGACAGCGAGGTGGACGATGCGCTGCAGAAGCTGCTCAGCGGCGGCTTCGAGGACACCAACGATACTGACGACAGCGCCGGGGGTGGGGACTCCGGAGGCGAGGACTCCCCAGGCCAGGACGACGACGGCGGTACAGACCAGCCAAGGGGCTGACACTTTGCTGGCGGGCCAGGATTTCCTGGCCCGCCAGCGTGTTTAAGGACCAGGAACCGTGTTGAAGGTCCGGGAGCCGTGTTCAAGGACCGGGAGCAGGGGCGGAGTGCCCGGAAAAGTCCTAGTCGGCGTCGTCGGACCACTCGCCGGGCAGCTGCCCAGTGCCTGCCTGGCTCTCCGCCCCGTCCTTGTCCAGACCCCGGGGCGCCAGGCCGCGGGACGTGGCAAACGAGACGCCCTCAAGGAACGCCTTGGCCCGCTGGGTTTCCGGATAGGCCTCCAGCAGCTTCCAGAAAGCCGCGTTGTGCGAGGCCACCAGGAGGTGGGCAAGCTCGTGGAGCAGGACATAGTCGATGACCCACTGCGGCATGGGCTGTAGCTTGTCCGACAGTCGGATGGTTCCGTCGGCCGGGGTGGCGGACCCCCACCGGGAGTTCTGGTTGCCCACCCATCGGACGGCAGCAGGACGTGACCGGCCGCCAAGATACTGGGCGGACAGCTGTGCCGCATGGGCTGCAAGGGCCTCATCAGTGGCAGGACGCCGCCGGCCGGATGCAGCGTGCCGCTCCCCTTGTTTGTGCAGTTTGGCCAGCATGCGGTGAACCCACTCGCGCTCCTGGGCTGCCGTGAACCGGGCCGGGATGGCAACCACCGCCGTCCCGTCCTCCCAAAACGCAGCAACCGTGCGGGTGCGCCGGACAGACCGCCGCACCTCCACGGGGGAACCGTCCGCTGTGGTCAGGGCCGCGGCCGGCTGGGGTGCTGCCTGCCGCGAGCTGCTGTTGGGGCTGGGCCTCACAGGACCGAGCTTTCGGCCAGGACCCGGAGGACGTCTTCCCCGTACTTTTCCAGCTTGGAGGGACCCACGCCGGCGAGGCCCGACAGTTCCTCCATCGACGCGGGCCTGGCTTCGGCGATGGCAGTAAGGGTGGCATCGGTGAAGACCACGAATGCCGGAACGTCCGCTGACTGCGCCACTTCCCGGCGCCAGCTGCGCAGGGCGTCGAAGGTCTGTTCCTCATAGGTGGGCGGACACGCGTTGCAGCGGCCCACCTTCCGTTCAGCTCCCGTGGCAAGCATGCTGCCGCAGACCCGGCAGACGGCGGGGGCGGCAGCCTTGCGGCGCGGTACGGTTCCCTTTGCGCGGGTGCTTGAACTTGCCACCGAGTCAGGCCGCAGGCCGTCAAGGAACCGGGACGGCTTGCGGTTGGCCCGGCCCCCTGGTGTCCTTGCCGTGCTCCACGAGAGGGACAGGTGTTCCCGTGCACGGGTGATGCCGACGTACAGCAGCCGCCGCTCTTCATCCACCGATTCAGGCGAATCGGCGAAGGAGATGGGCATCAGCCCTTCGCTGAGGCCCACCAGGAAGACGGCATCCCATTCCAGGCCCTTGGCAGCATGGAGGGAAGCGAGCGTAACGCCCTGCACGGTGGGCGCGTGCTGGGCGAGGGAGCGTTCCTGGAGTTCGTTGACGAAGTCCCCCAGGCCGAACTGGGCTCCGCGGTTCTGCACGAGTTCATCGGCCAGCGCCACCAGTGCCGCCAACGACTCCCAGCGTTCGCGCAGGGCCCCGCCGCTGTGCGGCGCGGAATCTGTGTAACCCAAGGAGGAAACGATGTCGCGCACCAGCTGCCCGAGAGGTTCCGGGGCATCCGTTGGGGACACAGCCCTGGTGGCTGCGCGCAGCTGGAGGATGGCGTCCCGGACTTCCTTGCGGGCAAAGAAGCGCTCACCGCCGCGGAGCTGGTAGCCGATGCCCGCCGCTGCCAATGCCTGCTCGTACGCCTCAGACTGCCCGTTGGTGCGGAAAAGGACTGCCACCTGGCTGGCCGGAGTGCCGGCGTCGAGCAGTGCCTTGATCTTCTGCGCCACGGTGGCGGCTTCCGCTTCATCATCCGTGCACTCCGTGAACTGCGGTGCAGGCCCGGCTGGACGCTGGGCCACAAGCTGCAGGGGCGCGGCCCAGGCGGCGTCAGCGGTGGGCCCTCCGCTGGGGCGGCCAGCCAGCAGGTCATTGGCCAGCTTCACCACCTGAGGCGTTGAACGGTAGTCCCTGATGAGTTTGACCACGTTGGCCTGCGGGTAGCGGGCCTTGAAGTCCAGGAGGTGCCGGGGCGATGCGCCGGTAAAGGAGTAGATGGTCTGGCTGGCGTCACCCACCACGCAGAGTTCGTCCCGCCCGCCGAGCCAGAGCTCCAGGAGCCGCTGCTGCAGCGGTGACACGTCCTGGTATTCGTCAACCACGAAGTGCCGGTACTGTTCGCGAACGGTGGCGGCTACCCTTTCGTCCTCCTGCAGGATGCCCACCGTGATCAGCAGGACGTCCTCGAAGTCAATCACGTTGCGGTCGGTCTTGACATCCTCGTAGGACTGGAAGACACGCGCCACCGCTGTGAGGTCGAACCCGCCGGGTGCGCCCCTCCCCTGGGCGTTTTCCAGGTAGTTGGCAGGCGTCAGCATCGATACCTTCGCCCACTCGATTTCCGAGGCAAGGTCGCGGATGGACGCCCGGTCGGTGCTGAGCCTGAGCCGGCGGGCCGCCTCCGCAAGAAGCTGGGCCTTGTGGTCCAGCAGGTTGGGCAGTGTGCCGCCCACAGCCTGCGGCCAAAAGAACTGCAGCTGGCGCAGGGCGGCAGCATGGAACGTCCTTGCCTGCACATTTCCCGCGCCGAGGTCCCGCAGGCGGCTCCGCATCTCAGCGGCCGCGCGGGCGGTGAAGGTGACTGCGAGAACGCGCTGCGGTGTGTAAACCCCGGAGTGCACGCCGTAGGCGATGCGGTGGGTGATGGCGCGGGTCTTCCCGGTTCCCGCCCCGGCCAGCACGCACAACGGACCGTTCAGGGTGCTGGCCACCTCACGCTGTTCGTCGTCCAGCCCTCCAAGGATCCGGTCCTCAAGGGAACCGGATCCATCAAAATTCTCTGTAGTCACTTCTGCTGCTTTGTTTCTCGACTACCGCGTGCTGGTGTCTGGTGAATGGAATAACTTAGGCGTCGGCCAGGTCCTGGATCCGGCCGCCGTACCAGTGCTCGATCAGGGAACGGGCGATGGAAAGCCTGGTGGAAATGGTGATCTCCCCACTGAGCACCGCATCCTGGAGTTCCCCGCGGCTGAACCAGCGGGCCCTGGTGACCTCCACGCCGTCGGGCGTTGCTTCGGCGTCCTCGGTAACGGCGGTAAATCCAAGCATAAGGGAGGCCGGGAACGGCCACGACTGGGAGCCCAGGTACTGGCAGGCGGTGACTCGCACCCCCACCTCTTCCTGGATCTCGCGGACTACGGCTTCCTCGAGCGACTCCCCTGGCTCGACGAAGCCGGCCAGCGTGGAGTAGTTCCGGGCTTCCGGAGGGCCGCCGCCGCCCAGGAGCAGCCGGCCGTCCGGTCCTACCACCGTGACAATGATGGCGGGATCAGTCCGGGGAAAATGCTCTGAATTGTCTGCCGGGCACCGGCGCACCCAGCCGCCGGCTTCCACCTCTGTGGGTGTCCCGCAACGGGGGCAGTGCGTGTGGGCTGCGTGCCAGTTGGCGATGGCGCTGGACTCGACGAAAAGGGCAGTGGAGGTGGCGGTCAATCCTGCCGCGACCTCCCGGAACCCGGCCCAGGCTGCGTCGGCAGGAATCCCGGCGGTGCCAGGTTCCGGGGGTTCAGGCAGCACGAACAGCAACAGCTCGGTCCCGGCTGGGAGATCGGCGGGGGGCAGGGCCGACCCCAGGTATACGACGAGCTCCGGCGCGAATCCTGCCGCATTGAGTTCCGCAAGGAGGTCCCTGGCCCCAGTCAGGACCAGGCTGCTCCCCCGCACCAGCCCCTGGCGCCGGGACAGGACTGCGGCCACAGCCTCCGGACCGGCCAGCAGCTCATCCACCATGCCGGGCCTGCCGCGCACGGCAGATCCGCGGTCCACCAGGGCCGGCCTCACCGGAAGAAGGGTGTCCACAAGGTGGTTTGCCGGCAGTGGTGCGGGCACGGCCTGATGGACGGGTGTTACGGACTCCGCGTGGCTCATGGTTCCACCGTACTGACTGCCACCGACATTTCACATTTCCCGGGCGTCCGTCCGGGTTGGTTTCCGGGATTTGCAGCTATCTCAAGACTCGCCGCGGCCGGACCGCCTTCTGGGACGGCGCGCAACTTACCGTGGAACGGTGAGAAGAAAACCGATTGAACTGGCGGCGATTGCAACCGCGGCAGTCCCCGGACTGACCCCGACGGCCGTTAGCTCTGCGCCGGATGACCCAGCGGACTTCGACTCAGCCCTGCTCCTTGACTCCGAGGGAAAGCGCTGGCGGGTACGGTCGCCGCGGCACGCCGAAGCCAGCGCCCGGCTCGAAACGGAGTTCCTCGTGCTGCGTGCTTTCGCGCCGGGGGTCCGGGCGGAACTGCCGTTCCTCATGCCGACCGTGGCGGGCAGCGTCCGGTTGGGGGCCCTAACCACTTTCGTATACTCGCACCTGTCCGGCAGCACGCGCAGCGTCGAGGAATTGACGTCGGGCCCCGCCGCGCTGGGCCGCGAAATCGGTTCCGCCCTGGCTGCAATCCATGACCTGCCGCGGTCACTGGTCAGCAACGCCGATCTTCCCAGCTACACCCCCAACGAGTTCCGCCAACGGAGGCTGAACGAACTGGACCAGGCTGCAACCACCGGGAAGATACCCGCCACCCTGCTGCGCCGGTGGGAACACGCCATGGAGGATGTTTCGCTGTGGCGGTTCAACCCCTGTGTGGTGCACGGCGACCTGCACGAGGACAACCTGCTGGTGGAGTCCGGACGTGTTACCGCAGTCACCGGCTGGACGGATCTGCGCATCGGCGACCCTGCCGACGACTTTGCCTGGTTGGTGGCATCCAACGAGCAGGACTTCATCGACACGGTGCTGGCCGCCTACACGTCCAGCCGGCGCGACGTCCCGGACCAGCACCTGCTGCGCCGGGCCGCCCTGTCCGCGGAGTTCGCCCTGGCGCAGTACCTGGTCAAAGGCCTGGCCACGGGTGATCCTGAAATGGTCAGCGAAGCGGAGGGAATGCTGGAAAGCCTCGCCAGCGACATCGCCGAGTACGGCGGGCAGCCCATCAGCGTCGAGCCGCTGCCGGCCAAGAACGGGCCGGATACGTCCGGAGCAGCAGCACCTGCCGCTGCCGGAGCTTCCGCAACAGCCCATGAAACGGGGAGTGGCAGTTCAGCCGTCACTCCCGCCGTTACTGTCATCCCCGTCCCCGCGCAAACCGGCCCTGGCCAACCTGGCCCTGCCAGCCCTGAGGGCACCCACGCCGATCCCGGCAGCCCTGCGGGCGCCCAACCTGCGACCGTTCAGCCTGGTCCGGCCACACCTTCCGGACAGGCACGGCCTGCCGTAGGCGCCCAGCCGGCAGCCCAGGCAGAGCTGGCAGGACGCCCCCGTCCTGCCGTGCATGTAGCCCCCATTCCGGTGGAACCACCCGCGGCCGAAGGCGAGGCCCAGGCGGGGCCGGGTAAGGAAGAAAAGGGTCCGGACGACACCTCAACTGCCGCTATTTCCGTCATCAACGTCAAACAGGGCTGAGCTTCGCAGGGAGCGGCCCGTGTCGGCTGGAGAGTAGGCCGCGACGCGTTGGTGCCGGTGCCCCCAGGCGCGGCGGTCCTGGCCCGCCGGTCCTAGGGGCGGCTGAGCGCCGCAGCAACGATTCCTTCCAGCTCAGCCGCCGTTCCCAGGTCGTGCGGCCGGACGACGGCGTTATCGCCAACGTAAAAGAATGCTGCCCGCACATCCTCCAGCGGCACATCCTTCAGTCGCGCCCACGCGAGCCGGTACACCGCGAGTTGGATTGAACGGGTCTTCAGCTGTTCCCCGGACGGGCGGCGTCCGGTTTTCCAGTCCACCAGGTCCCAGCGGCCATCGGCGTCCTGGAAGACGGCATCCACCCGTCCGCGGACCACAACCTCGCCCACCCTGGTTTCCACCGGGACCTCAACGAACGCGGGTGACCTGTCGGCCCACGGGGAGGCCTTGAAGGTGGCCACCATCTCGTCGAGGTTGTAAGCGGCATCGATGTGGTCGTCTGAACCCGGCGCTTCACCGAGGTCCAGCATCCCTGCCGTTCCAAAGTACTCCTCAACCCAGGCGTGGAAAGCGGTGCCCTTTCGCGCCGACATACCAGGTTCACGCGGCACGGGCCGGCGCAGCCGTCCCAATACGGCGCTGGGGTCGTCGCCGAGGTCAACCAGGGTTGAAGCGGAAATGTGGGTGGGCAGATGAATATCCCGGCCACCGGACCTCTTTGCCCTGCGCTCCAGCAGCAAGGCTGCTTCACGGGCCCAGCCTGCCGCCACACCCGCAAGCTCGGGCCGGGCCCCGGACAGTGGGCTGTTCCCCTTCCCGGGAGCGCTGTGGTTCCCTGCCACCTCTCCGGGAACCGGCCTGCCGGCGCCTGCCTCCAGGATCCCCCGCACGCGCTGGGCTGCTGCTTCCATGGCTGTACGCCGTCCGCGGGCCAAGCGAAGGCGTTCACCGCTCCGCGGATCCACCGGTCCTTCCAGTGGATCGTACGGCCAGCCTGCTTCTTCTGTTTCGAGGGTCAGCGGGCTCTGGTCAGGAAGGTCGGCTTCCGCGAGCGACAGCGGGTGGACCACCGCATTCGGAGACGGGACGCCGTCCGCCGGCTGGGTCAAGGCTTCAAGCTCGGCAAGGAAGGGTGACATCTCCGCCCGCCCGGCCCGTGAACCAACCCAGGCGGCGCTGGACACCCACAGCACGTGCTTGGCCCTGGTGTAGGCAACATAGGCCAGGCGCCGTTCCTCCGACTCGCCATGTGCCTGTACGCCGGCCTTGTAGTCCTTCTCGGCATCCAGCCAGCCTTTCTGGTCCGGCTGGTCAAGGTCCCACTGGGGGAGGTCCGCGCGGTCCCCGCGCAGGGGCCAGGGCAGCGCGGCGGCGCCGCTGCTCCAGCGGGAGTCCCTGTCGCTGGGGAAGGCGCCCGCATTCATTCCGGGGACAAACACCACATCCCATTCCAGGCCCTTGGACGCGTGCACGGTCAGCAGCTGCACCGCTTCCCGGTTTACGTCGCTGGCCGGCGCTTCCAACCCGTTTTCTTCCGCCGATGCAGCCTCCAGCCAGGACAGGAAGGCGAGGATGTCCACCCGCTGGGAGGTGCGGAGGAAGCCGGCAGCTGCATCCTGGAAGGCGTCGAGGTTGCGGCGGGCCTGGTGGATGCTGATCCCTGGGCGGGCCGCCACCTCGATATCCAGCAGCATGGCCCTCTCTACCTCACCCAGAAGTGTGGTCAGGTCGTCACCCAGATAGGCCCGCAGCTGCCGCAGCTCAATCGACAAGCGCGACAACCGGCTGCGCGCCCCCATGCTGAGGGTACGTCCAGTCGGCGACGTCCACCCGTCCCGGGGAAGGAAGTCCAAAGCTTCCACCAGGCTGGCGCCGTCAGTCAGGTCACCTTCGAGGATTGGCGCATCCGTCTCGTCGCTGTCCGTGTCAAGGCTGTGGTCGTCGAATCCCTGTGCAGCCGTTCCACGGCTCCGCGCCAGCTGGCTTGACCAGTCGCGCAATGCCATGAGGTCGGCGGGACCTATCCGCCACCGGGCACCGGCAAGCAGCCGCATCAGGGCATCGGAGCGGCCAGGATCGGCAAGCACCCGCAGGGTGGCAACAAGGTCGACGATCTCCGGGGTGTCCAGCAGACCGCCAAGACCCACGATTTCGTAAGGGATTGCCCGGGCTTCAAACTGCCGCCGGACGGTCTCCATCTGGGCGCGCCTGCGGCACAGCACTGCGATGGCCGGAGGTTCGGCGGTGCCGTCGGGTTTCAGCTCAAAGTCGGTGACCCGGTATTTCAGGACGTCGTCGGCCAAGGCGGCGGCCTCCTCCACGTCGCTGGCAAAGCGGCCAAGCACCACAGTCCCCTCCACGGCAAATGGACTCGGCTGCAATGGAGGGACCTCAGCGGCGGCGGCCTTGCCCCCGGCAGGTCCATTTTGTACAGCTGCCCTGCCGAGGGACTGCGACATGACATTGGCGGCCGAGAGGATGGACCGGCCGTTCCGCCACGCTGTCGTCAGGTAGGAAGTTGGAGCGGGCGCCCAACCCGCTCCAGGTTCCGCCGCGCGGGTACGGACCGGAAACTCGCGGACGAAGTGGAACAACTGTCCGGCCGACGCGCCACGGAACCCATAAATTGATTGGTTGGGGTCACCGACCGCTGTAACCGCATGGCCGCCGCCGAAGAGACGGGAAAAGAGGACCAGCTGCGCGTAGGACGTGTCCTGGAACTCGTCCAGCAGAACCACCTTGTACCGCTGCCGCTCCATTTGGGCCGCCAACGGGACATCCTGTGCCACCTTGGCGGCGAGCGCCACCAGGTCGCCGAAATCGAGTGCGCCCCGGGCACGCTTGGCCGCGGCGTAACGGCCTACCATGTCCGCGACGCTTGCGCGGGTCCGCAGCATACCCGCAAGGTCCGCGGCCGCTTTGGGCGGGTTCTTCATCTTGCCGGCCAGGTAAGGCAGTGACTCAAACTCCGAAAGGCGCGCCATGAGCCACGCTTCGACGTCCTCGGGTTCCTGGAGGTGCTCGGCACACTCTCCCGCCAACTGGATGACGGCTTTGACCAAGGTGGATTTGGCGGCCCGGAAGTGGGCGTATTCGCCGTCGTACGCCTCCACCACTTCGCTTGCCAACTGCCAGGCCTGCGCTCCGCCCAGCAGTACCACGTCACGCTCCACGCCAAGCCGCAACCCATAGTCCGAGACGACGCCACTCGCGAACGAATGGTACGTGGACACCTTGGGCTCCAGGGCGTCGGTGCTCAGCAGGCCCTCCGGGAACATCCTGGTGTCCTTGGCGGCGAGGCGCTGCAGGGCCAGGAGCTTTGACCTGATGCGGCTGGCCAGCTCGCCTGCAGCCTTGCGGGTGAAGGTCACCCCCAGGACCTCCTCTGGGGTGACCCAGCCATTGGCCACCAGCCAAACCACCCGGTCCGCCATGGTGGCGGTCTTTCCCGATCCTGCTCCGGCGATCACCAGACGGGGTGCCAGGGGCGAGGAAATGATGGCCGACTGCTCAGGTGTAGGGGTGTTCTTTTCGCCGAGCAGCACGGAAAGTTCTTCCGGGCTGAAGCGTACGGGCAGTACATCCTGTGCCGCAGGCAGCGTGGAAAGTGCCTCGCTCATTCGGTCACCTGCCTTCCGCGCACACACAAGGGGCATACCTCGGGGAGCCGGCAACCATGGCCCCCATGGCTGCCCTTTGAGGGGTCGTGCCGGGCAATGAACTCGCTGCCGCCCATGACGGTGGCGGCGTCCTTGACCATGTCCAAGGCCCAGTTCTCCTCCGGGTTTAGTGGTTCCTGCTGCTGGATGGCGGGACTCTTGGCTGTGGTCCCCAGCTGTGCCAGCACCGCTCCCCCGGGCTGCCGGGCTCCGGCGGGTCCGGCGTCGAAGCCGCCGGCCAGTACTGCGGCCTGGTATGCACCAAGCTGCGGATGGCGGGACAGCTCGCCCTTGCCCGGCTGCCGCTTCCCGGTCTTGAGGTCCACCACCACCAGGCGGCCTTCGCCGTCGATCTCCAGCCTGTCCACTTGCCCACGGAGAACCGCTTCCCGCGGCGTCGCTTCATCCACCGCCACCTCGCCAAGGGCCACTTCGAAGTCCTGCTCCACGCCCAGAAGGCTGCGGCCTTCGCTCCTCATGGACAGCACATACTGCGCCAGCTTCCGCACCATGGCCTCGGCGCGGTGGAAGTCCAGCCTTCCCTCCCAGTTGTCCTTCATGCCCAGCGCCGGCCAGCGGCGAACGAGTTCAGCCACGTATTCGGATCCGGATGCGTCTGGCATGTCCTGGGCGATTGCATGCACCAGGGTTCCCAGGCTCCGGGCGAAGTCGGTGGCCGGTTCGCCACCTGCTGCCTGGACAAACCAGTCCAAGGGCGACTTTTGCACCGTCTCCACCTTCGATGGGGATACAGAAACGGTCCCGCCGGGCGGAACCACTGCCTCGGAGGATGTCAGGGGGGCCAATCCCCACCAGCTGTCCGGGTGCGCGCCGGCAACGGCCGGTTGCGCGGCGGCAAGGTGTGCCAGGACCTTGGCTGCTTCCTGCGCCTGGGGCAAATCTCCATCCAGCTGGGCATGCTGCCGAAGTTCAGCGACCAGGGCGCGCAGAGTCATGGGCCGTTCCACTTGGGTGAACGGCCTTGCCTCCTGGCCGGGCACCAAGGGCGCAACGAAATCCAGGAAGGACGATGGCTGGTCGTCTTCCGAAGACACCGCGGTACACACCAGCAGTTCGCGTGCCCGCGAGACCGCGGTGGAGAAGCTTCGGAGTTCGTCGTAGCGGATGTCCCGCAGCCGGCTCAAGGGATCGCGCTGGAGGGCGTAGGCGGGACCGTGCTCCACAGCGTCCGCGTACAGGGTGCTTCCGAGAAGTTCACCCCTGAGCCTTGTATTGGGCCATACTCCCTCCTGCAGCCCGGCGATGATCACAACCGGCCATTCCCGGCCTGCCGCACTGGCAGGAGTCATAAGTTCCACAGCATCGTCGAGCTGGGCGCGGGCTGCGAGGGTGTCCATGGGAAGCTCCTGGTTCAGGAGGTATTCGAGGAATTGTTCGGGCCCGGCGCCGGGCATCTGGTCCACATAGCGCTCCGCCGTGTGGAAGAGCGCCATCATTGCGTCAAGGTCACGGTCGGCGCGGGCGCCATGGGGTCCGCCCTCCAGTGCCGCGGCTGTCCACACCCGCGAGAGCCCGGTGGAGTCCCACAGTGCCCACAGCACTGACTCCGCGTTGGCTCCGGGCAGGACTGCTGCCTCCCTCCCAGCATGGATCATGCGGGCAGTGCGGCGGGCGGCGCGGCCCTCGATACCCAACGCACCCAGCGCGCCCGGTTCGAGCAGTGCTTCGACCAACAGGGCGTCACTTGCCCGCCCACCCCCGCCCAGGAGTTCCTCCCGCCGCAGCGATTGCCGCAGCCTGCGCAGCTCAATGGAGGTGGCCCCGCCGATGCGGGAGGTAAGCAATGAAACCGCGGCCTCCGGCGTCAACAGCGCCGGATCCAGGGCGACGGCAAACGCATCAAGGAGGGGACGTACAGCTACCTCGTCCCGGACTGCGGTCTCCGCCACCGGTACCCGTACGGCAATGCCCTGTCCGGCAAGGTACCGCTGCAGCTCGCTGACCTGGCCGCCGTTGCGCACGATGACGGCAATGTCCGCCAGGTCGCGGTCGTGGTTGATGTGCTGGTCCAGGATCCGCTGGGCAACATACCGCAGCTCGTGCACGGGAGTGGGGACCAGGTGGGCCTCCACGCTGCCCTGCGACGCCTCATCTGCGGTCTGTCCGGAATTTTCAGGCTCCCCTGCGTCCTCACCCTGCGCAAGCCACGTGGGTTGCTCAAGGCGGCGGGCCAGCTGCCCGCCCGCGCGCTGCGAGATGCGGCCTGCGACGTTCAACCAGGCCTGCGCCACGGCAGGCGCGAGGCCGTGGGCATTCCAAAGCGGGCGCTCGATGACGGCCCCCGTGGCCGAGAGCAGACGGGGCAGTTCAGCCACCAGATCGGGCCGGGCACCCCGGAAGCCCTGGACCACCGTGTCCGGGGATGACGTCACGTAGCAGTCCTTGCCGCCGGTGATGTCCGCCAGTAACTCGAAGATGGCCGGGTTGGCCTCCTGGATATCGTCCACCAGGACCACCTGCAGCCGGGCGCGCTCCGCCGCGAGGAAATCGGGTGAGTCCTGGAAGATCTGCCTGGCCGCCGTGATGATCCCAGCGGGGTCGAAGGCCTCCGGCATCCGCAGGTCCAGGACGTCCCGGTATTCGGCATAGAGGGCCGCTGCGGCCTTCCAGTCCGGCCGGTCGCAGTCATCCGCGAGCTGCGGAAGGTCTTCGGCTGTACGGCCTGATTCAATGATGCGGTCAAAGAGCTGGCGCACTTCCTGGCGGAAGCCGCGGGTCTCCATGGCGCCTTCCAGGTCGGCAGGCCAGGGCAATTCCAGTCCTGGCAGCTGGTGGCCCCCTAGGAGTTCCTTGATGATGAGGTCCTGTTCCGGACCCGACAGCAGGCGCGGCGGCCTGGACAGCGGGATGACGCCTTCGGCCTTCGCCCGCCGGATGACGTCGAACGCATATGAAGCCCATGTCCTGGCCGGGGTGGTGCTCAGGCTCCTGTCCAGCCGGGCAGTGAAACGGTCGCGCAGGAAGTCCGCTGCCAGGCGGGTGGGTGCAAGGATCAGCATGCGTTCGGGGTCGACGCCGTCGCGAAAGACGCGCTGGGCGGCGGCCTCGACGAGGACGGTGGTCTTCCCGGTACCCGGGGCGCCAGGCACCAGTACGGGTCCCGAACCCTGCACGACGTCGACCGCTGCCTGCTGATCGGGTGTGAGCCGGGGCACTTCCACATGCAACCGACGTGGCGGAAGCAGCCGAAGGGCCGGCGACCCCGGCAGGGCACTGCTGGTTCCAGTGCCTCCTGCACCCGGTGCTGCCGGTTCCTGGCCAGTCCCGGGCTCTTGCCGGTGGGGGTCCCAGGGGCCGGTCAAAGGAATAGTTACGGTCACAAACTCATTCCATCATCAGCCACCGACAATCGGTGGAGGCGGCGCTCCAGGGCCTCGGCAACTTCATCGATGGTGTCAAAATCACTTTCTGTCGGCGCCCAGCGCGCCGCGGCCAGATCCACCCGCCACCGCCCCTCCCCGCTGCGCAAGTACAAACTGTAATCCCCCAGAAGCGGGGTTCCTTCCTCAAGGTAAAGGAGCAGCGCCTCGGCTTCGTGGCCCTCGGGTGCATGGCCACTGGCTTTCAGGACACGCCACCATGGAACACCTCCGCCATGGTGGCTCATGACGGAACCGACCTGGCGCGGGCCTCCTGACCCCAGGAGCTCGGCGACGTCCCCGTACGACACTGCGGACCCTGCGGGCACCAGCCTCACGACGGCCAGGACCGCTTGGACGTACTCATTCCGCATTGATCCAATGTAGCCGCAGTGGCGCTCCCGGGAATTGTCGGCGGGTCCCCTTAGCGTTGAAGCATGAGCTCCTGGAACACACTCCCCCGCGCAGCCTTCGACCTTGAGACCACCGGCCGTAATTCACGGGCGGCACGAATCGTCACGGCGTCGATCACCGTGGTGGACCACGAAGGCCAGGTCATCAAGGAACACGAGTGGTTGGCCGATCCAGGCGTCGAGATCCCCACCGAGGCAAGCGACGTGCACGGCATCACCACAGAACAGGCCAGGCGGGAGGGCCGGCCCGCCCACGAGGTCACACGCGAAGTGGCGGCGGCGCTGCAGGAGCTCTTCGATTCCGGGACCCCGGTGATTGCATTCAACGCCAGCTACGATTTCACGGTCCTTGCCGCCGAGTCGGCCCGCTACGGAATCCCGCAGCTCACCCGCTTCCCGGTCCTGGACCCGTACATCATGAACAAGCAGGTTGACCGGTACCGCAAGGGCAAACGCACACTCACCGCGCTCTGCGAGGAGTACGGAGTGGTGCTGGACAACGCCCACACGTCGGCGGCTGATGCCTTGGCAACCCTCCGGGTCCTTGATGCGATGGCAGGGAAGTTCCCAAAGCTGATGATGCCCGCCAGCCAGCTCCACCAGCTCCAGGTGGATTGGGCCGTCAGCCAGGCCGCCGACTTCCAGGGGTATCTTCGGAAGACGAAGCCCGCGGCCGTCATTGAGGGAGACTGGCCCGTACTTCCGCCGCAGGATGCCACGGCAGGCGGCTTCTAGAACCATCGCCGTGCCTCCAAGTGGGAGGCATCTCACAGTCACGTCGGGAAACATAAAGCCTGCCCCTCGCTGAGCAGCGTTCGCCTGCAGGGACCACTAGCACTTCCCTTGACGCCTGAAACCGTCGTGGAGCGCATTAAATTCGCCTCTAGACGGAAAGCTACTCTTTTTCTTCGGCGCCAGCCCGGTTCTGCCCTGGTGAGACAATAAAGTTTTGCAGTCACCCCTGTCCCGGAGAGTTGGATGAGCGCCGGGCAGGTGCCAGGCGCCCCAGCGCTGCCTTGCGGCCCGGTCGACTTACGACTCTCATGAAAGTGACAACCAGATGAAAATCAAAGCGATGAAGTGGCTCACTACCGCTCCCGTTGCACTTGCCCTCGCGGTTTCCCTCGCAGCCTGCGGCGGCGGGTCTTCCCAGCCCAGCGGCACCCCCACGGACGCCCTGAAGGGCAGCGACCAGCAGACGCTGGACAAGTACACCACTGCCGATGTCACCCCCCTCGACAAAATCGACAAGAGCAAGCTGGGCCTCGTTACTGAGGGCACCCTGCGCGTCGGAACCCTGTCAGACGCCCCGCCGAATATCTTCGTTGATTCGTCCGGCAAGTTCACTGGCTACGACAACGAGCTTCTGCGGGCTATGGCCGACAAGCTGGGGCTCAAGGTCGAGTTTGCTTCCACCAAATTCCAGGCGCTTCTCAGCCAGGTCAAGAACAAGCAGTTCGACGTCGGATCCTCCTCGATCTCCACCACGGACGCCCGCCGTGAAACAGTTGCGTTCACCAATGGTTACGACTTCGGTTACATGGCCCTGGTGACCAAGGAAGACGCCAAGGTCCAGACGTTCGCTGAACTGAAGAGCGGCCTGCGCATTGGCGTTGTCAGCGGCAGCGTCCAGGAAGATTACGTCAAGAACACCCTGAACCTTGAGCCTGTTTCCTTCCCTGACTACAACACCGTTTTCGCCAGCTTGAAGAGCGGGCAGGTGGATGCCTGGGTGGCACCGTCGCAGCAGGCAACCGGCCAGGTAAAGCCCGGTGACGGCACGAAGATTGCCGAGAAGAAGCTCAACACGCAGAACTTCACTGCCTACGCCGTTGCCAAGGACAACCCTGCCTTGCTGGAAGCGCTGAACTCTGCCCTTGATGCCGTAGTTGCCGACGGTACCTGGTCCAAGCTGACCGCCGAGTGGTACAAGGACCGTCCGACCGCTGCCGAGCAGACCCCCGAGGGTTGGAAGCCGGGCAGCAAGGCCGTCAAGGTCCCAGCAAAGTAGAAACCTGCCAACCACAAAAGATAGCGACGCCATATGGATTTCCTGACACGACTCGGAGAGACCTTCCTTGACTGGAAGCAGATCGCCGAGGTTCTGCCAAGCATGTTCGCGGTGGGCCTGCCCAATACGCTGGTCCTGGCGATCACCTCGGGACTGATCGGGGCCGTCGTCGGCCTGCTCCTGGCTCTCATGGGAATCTCAAGGAATCCTGTGGCGCGGTGGACTGCCCGGGTGTACACGGACGTGTTTCGTGGGCTCCCGGCGGTCCTCACCATCTTGGTCATCGGCCTTGGATTCGGACCGATCTTCCGCGAACTGACAGGCAGTAACAGCCCGTACCCCATGGGCGTCGCGGCGCTGTCACTCATGGCTGCCGCCTACACGGGTGAGATCTTCCGCTCCGGCATTCAGAGCGTGGACAAGGGGCAGCTTGAGGCATCGCGCGCCCTGGGATTCGGCTACGGTCCCTCGATGCGTCTTGTGGTGGTGCCACAAGGTATCCGCAGGGTACTTCCTGCCCTCATGAATCAGTTCATTGCCCTGATCAAGGATTCCTCCTTGGTCTTCACCTTGGGCTTGCTGGCCACGGAACGGGAACTGTTCCAGATCGGCCAGGACGCTGCCGCCCGCAGCGGTAACCTGTCCCCGTATGTGGCAGCTGCCATCTTCTACCTGGCCATGACCATCCCGCTCACCCACCTGGTCAACTACATCGATACCCGCCTGCGGACAGGCCGGCCGGAAAAGAAAGAACCGGACGAGGCAGCAGCCGTCGTTGGAAAGGGAGCCCAGGCATGAGCGAATTCGCATCGGGAACACTGAGCGCCAAGAACATCCACCTTTCCTTCGGCAGCAATCACGTCCTGCGGGGCATTGACCTGCACGTTCCGCAGGGCACTACGGCATCGGTCATCGGGCCATCAGGCTCGGGCAAGTCCACCTTGCTGCGGGTCATGAACCGGCTGATCGAACCTGACCAGGGCGACATCCTGCTGGACGGACGATCCGTGCTGAAGGACAATCCGGACGAGCTCCGGCGCCGGATCGGCATGGTGTTCCAGCAGTTCAACCTGTTCCCTCACAAGACCGTGGAGGAAAACGTCTCGCTGGCCCTGCGGAAACTGCGCAAGCTTTCCAAGGAGCAGGCCCGAGCCGAAGCGTTGGAGCAGCTGGACCTGGTGGGCTTGAAGCACAAGGCCGATTCCCGTCCGGCCAACCTTTCCGGGGGCCAGCAGCAGCGTGTGGCTATCGCCCGCGCCCTGGCCATGAAGCCTGAGGTAATGTTCTTCGACGAGGCCACGTCCGCCCTCGATCCTGAGCTGGTCAAGGGCGTGCTGGCGCTGATGGCGGACCTCGCCAAGGGCGGCATGACCATGGTGGTGGTGACCCATGAAATGGGTTTCTCCCGCAACGTCTCGGACTCGGTAACGTTCATGGACGCCGGAGTGGTGGTGGAATCCGGCCCCCCGGAACAGCTTTTCACCGAGCCGCGGACCGACCGGCTCAAGAGCTTCCTCTCGGACGTCCTGTAGCACCTTAAGCACACAAGGGAACCCCCGCCTGCGGCCTGCAGGCGGGGGTTCCTTTTGCCTTCCGCGAGATGGCATTTAACGGCAGTCCCATGTCCGGGAACTGCCGTTAAATGCCATCTCGCGAGTGGAGGACGACGGCGGGAGGCGCCTATCGCCGGGGGCTCATCCCTGTGCGGCGGCGGCTGCCTTCGCTGCCGCGGGAAGGGCGTCGTAGATACGGTTCATGGCGTCGTCGTCGTGGGCGGCCGAAAGGAACCAGGCCTCGAAGACCGACGGCGGCAGGTAGACCCCGGATTCCAGCATCGAGTGGAAGAACGGCGCGTAGCGGAACGCCTCCTGCGCCTGGGCGTCGGCGTAGTTGTGCACGCCGGTGGCCGAGGTTCCGAAGGCCACCGAGAAGAGGTTCCCGGCGAACTGGATGGAGTGGTCCACGCCCGCGGCATCCAGGGCGTTGGAGAGGGCGGATGACAGTTCCAGCGACCGGACGTCGATGAAGGAGTAGACGTCGCGGGTGGCATGGGTCAGCGTGGCAACGCCTGCCGCCATGGCCACCGGGTTTCCTGACAGCGTTCCGGCCTGGTACACCGGGCCTGTGGGGGCCAGGTAGTCCATGACGTCTGCACGGCCGCCGAGTGCCGCCGTCGGCATTCCTCCGCCGATGACCTTGCCGAAGGTGAGCAGGTCGGGCGTCCAAGGGTCCTCGGCGTCGGGCGCGCCGCCGGTGAGGCCCCAGTAGCCGGAGTAGCCGGTGCGGAAGCCGGTCAGGACCTCATCAACGATGAGGAGTGCGCCGTGCTCGCGGGTGATCCGGGAGAGCCCTGCATTGAATCCTTCGGCAGGGGTGACGACACCCATGTTCGCAGGGGCTGCCTCGGTGATGACGGCCGCAATGTTCTGGCCGTGGGCGGCGAAGGCTTCCTTGATAGCCGTGAGGTCGTTGTAGGGCAGCACCAGGGTCTCGGCGGCGGTGGCCTCGGTGACACCTGCGGAGCCGGGCAGGGCCAGGGTGGCCACGCCCGAACCGGCCGCGGCCAGGAGGCCGTCCAGGTGGCCGTGGTAGCAGCCCGCGAACTTGATGATGAGGTTGCGTCCGGTGAACCCGCGGGCCAGCCGGACGGCCGTCATGGTGGCCTCGGTGCCGGTGGACACCATGCGGAGGCGTTCGACGGCGGGAACACGCTCCTTGACGATCTCGGCGAGGTTGGCCTCGTCAGGGGTGGAAGCACCGAAGGACAGCCCGCGATCGACAGCGGCGTGCACGGCATCCAGGACGGCCGGGTGGGCGTGGCCCAGGAGCGCCGGGCCCCAGGAGCAGACGAGGTCCACGTATTCCTTGCCGTCGGCGTCCGTCAGGTACGGTCCCTTGGCGGAGACCATGAAGCGCGGCGTTCCGCCGACGGAACCGAAAGCCCGGACCGGGGAGTTGACGCCGCCCGGCATCAGCTGGCGGGCGCGGTCGAAGAGTGCCTCATTGCGAGGATTGCTGGAAGTCATGGTTCCTATTCTCTCAGTTTGCCGAAGAGCAGAGTTGGCAGGGCAGCTCAGTCAACCGGAAGGCCCGGTCAGCCGGCGAGCAGCTCCGCCGCCCGCGGCGCCACCGCGGTACCCATCAGTTCGATGGAGCGCATCATGGCCGCGTGCGGAAGCGGCCCATTGCTGTACTTGAGGTCGAAGCGGTCCACGCCGAGGTTCCGTTTGAGCCGGACGATCTTTTGGGCCACCGTTTCCGGCGATCCAACGTAGAGGGCACCTTCCGTGGAGCAGAGGGCGTCGAACTCGCCCCGCCCCGCCGGCCCCCAACCGCGCTCGGCTCCCAGCTTGTTGCGCAGCTTCAGCCAGTGCGGGAACAGCTCTTCCCGGGCCTGTTCGTCGGTTTCGGCCACATGCCCCGGCGAGTGGGTGGCAATCTGCTGCATCGGGTGCCCGTACTTGACCATCGCCTCGCGGTAGAGATCCGCCAGGGGCTTGAAGGCCCGCGGCTGGCCGCCAATGATGGCGAAGATGATCGGGTAGCCGTACTGGGCACAGCGGAGCACGGATTCGGGCGTTCCGCCCACCCCGATCCACGTTGGGAGCAGGTGGTGCTCCAGCGGCGGGTAGACGCTCAGGCCGGCGAGTGCGGGCCGGGTGCGGCCTTCCCAGTGCACGGGCTTTTGCGCCCGCACTTTGTCGAACAGCTCGAGTTTCTCCTCGAACAGGACCTCGTAGTCCGCCAGGTCCAGCCCGAACAGCGGAAAGGACTCCACGAACGATCCGCGGCCCAGCATCACTTCGGCGCGGCCGTTGGAGATGGCGTCCACCATGGCGAACCGTTGGAAAACCCGGATGGGATCGTCGGAACTCAGGACCGTTACGGCGGAGCCCAGCCGGATGCGGGACGTCCGCGCCGCAGCGGCAGCCAGGAAGACCTCCGGCGCGGACACAGCGTAGTCCTTGCGGTGGTGCTCCCCCACGCCAAATGCATGAAGCCCGACGGCGTCGGCCAGTTCCGCCTGCTCCAGCAGCTGGCGCAGGACCTCAGCGTGCCTTTGAGGACTGCCGTCGGGATTTTCGCCAACGTCGCCAAAGGTGTTCAGGCCCAGGAGGATCCGCTCCTCCCCCACCGGTGCGGTGGGTCCCGGTGCGGTGCGCCCAGCAGCAGGCCCGTCCGTCATCGGGATTCCTTGAGCCAGCCGGCCAGTTCGGCTGCCCAGTAGGTGAGGACGGTGTGGGCGCCCGCGCGCCGGATGCCCAGCACGGATTCGGTGATGGCGGCCCGGCGGTCGATCCAGCCGTTGGCGGCGGCGGCTTCGATCATCGCGTACTCACCGGAGATCTGGTACGCGGACACGGGCACGGGGCTCATCGCGGCCACATCCGCCACGATGTCCAGGTAGCTCATGGCCGGCTTGACCATGATGATGTCCGCACCTTCAGCGAGGTCGAGTTCGACCTCGCGCAGGGCTTCGGTGCGGTTGCCGGCGTCCATCTGGTAGGTCCGCCGGTCGCCCTTGAGCTGGGAGTCCACGGCTTCGCGGAAGGGACCGTAAAACGCCGAGGCGTACTTTGCGGCGTAGGCGATGAGGGAGGTGTTGACGTGGCCGGCCTCGTCCAGGGCCGAGCGGATCGCGGCGATCTGGCCGTCCATCATGCCCGAAGGGCCAAGCATGTGCGCCCCGGCCTCCGCTTGTGCAACGGCCATCCGGGCGTAGATCTCCACGGTGCGGTCATTGTCGACGTACCCGTCGGCGTCGAGCACTCCGCAGTGGCCGTGGTCGGTGAATTCGTCCAGGCACACGTCGCTCATGATCACCAGGTCGTCGCCCACCTCGGCACGGACGTCCCGGATGGCCTTGTTCAGCACCCCGTCCGGGTCCAGCGCAGCCGAGCCTTCCGGGTCGCGGGTTTCCGGGATACCGAAGAGCATGATGCCGCCGAGGCCGAGCTCAACGGCTTCCGCCGCGGCGCGCTTCAGGGTGTCGGTGGTGTGCTGGACCACCCCGGGCATCGACGTGATGGGGTTGGGTTCGGTGAGGCCTTCCCGAATGAAGGCCGGAAGGATGAGTTCGGCCGGTGCAAGGCGGGTTTCGGCGGTCAGCCGGCGCATCGCGGGGGTAGTGCGCAGGCGGCGGGGGCGTTGGTTGGGGAAAGTCATGGATCCTGTCCTTCGCATTGGTTGTGAAGCCTTTTTGGAGGTAAACGTGCCGGTCCCGGTCAGGGCGGGTTGAGTGCTTTGGCCACGGCCGCCACCAGCCCGTCCGGCGTCGGCTCAGCCGCCACCGCCGCCACGTCCAGGCCCAGGGCGGCGGCCTGGTCCGCCGTCGAGCGTCCTATGGCCACCAGCCTGCAAGCCGCCAGCGGCCCCAGCGCAGCGATCCGCCGGACGGCGCTCGGGGAGGCCGCGATCACGGCGGCGATCTTTCCGGCCGCGATCTCTGCCGTGGCGGCTTCAGGCGTCAGGAGGGAGTACGACGGCGGTTGCGGGCCGGCGTCGCCGTCCTCCGGATGCACGCCGAGCCTTCGCTCCGCTGCCGCCGGGTAGTCAACGGTGCGGTAGGCGGTTACCGCCTCAACGGCACTGCCCGCCGCTGTCAGGCCTTCCGCCAGGGTGGGTGCGGCAATGTCCGCCTGGGGCAGGAACACTGTGCCGCCGCCGGGCCACACAGCAAGCAGGCCGGCAGCAGACTGCTCGGCGTCCGGCGTGAGGGTTACCTGAACTCCGCCCGAGTCCAGCAGGCGGCGTGTTGCCGGACCGATGGCGGCGACCTGCGTACCGGAAGAAACCATCTGGTCCATGCGCAGGCCACGTTCGGCCGCCTTTTCCATCAGGACGTGCACGGTGGTGGCACTGCTGACCACCAGCCAGTCGAAGGCACCCGCTGCCAGGGCGTCGCAGGCGACATCCAGCGCGTGCTGGTCCGGGGCCCGTTCGAAGTCGATGAGCGGAAGCAGAACCGGCGAGGCACCGGCTTCCTGCAGTGCCGCGACCAGGTCTGCGGAGCGTTCGGGGCTGCGCGTGACCAGGACCCGGACTCCGCCGGGCAGCTTGCCGCCGTTCGGGTGGTTCTGTCCGGATCTGCTGGAAGGCTGCGTCATTGCCAGGTCAGGACGCCTGCAGGTCTGCGATGTCGGCGGCTCCGGCGGCGAGGAGGGCTTCGGCCAGTTCGATTCCCAGCAGGGTGGCACCGACTTCTGTCAGCCCGTCCGTGGCGCGCCTGTCCCGCACCATGTCCGTTCCGTCGACGGCGCACACCACGGCCTCCAGATGCAGCATGCTGCCCTTCCGGTAGGCGTAGGCGCCGACGGGGGCTGCACACCCTGCCTCGAGCCGGGCCAGCAGCGCGCGTTCGGCGGTGACGGCGAGGCGGGTGTCGGGGTCATCCAGCGCGGCCAGGGCCTGGGCCAGGACGGCCCGGGAGCCCTCGCTTGATCCCGGCTTTGGCGGGGCGTCGGCCGTGCGGCACTCGATGGCCAGGGATCCCTGGCCGGCGGCGGGCAGCATGACGTCGGTTTCGAGGTACTCAGTGACGGCGTCCAGCCTGCCGATCCGCTCCAGGCCGGCCGCGGCGAGGACCACAGCATCCAGGTCGCAGGACTTGCCGGGCACCACCTGGTCAGTGGAGTTGCCGGGCAACCCGGGGACACGGCCCAGGCGGGTATCGACGTTGCCGCGGATATCCACGATGTCCAGGTCCGCACGGGCGGCGCGCAACTGGGCTGCGCGGCGGGGCGAACCTGTGCCGACGCGGGCACCGGCCGGCAGGTCTGCGAGCTTGAACCCGTCGCGGGCGCACAGGACGTCGCGGACATCCACCCGGCGCGGGGTGGCGGCGAGAGCCAACCCTACCGCTGCCCCGGTGGGCAGGTCCTTGAGCGAGTGAACGGCCACGTCGCACTCATCGCGCAGCAGCGCGTCGCGCAGGGCAGCAACAAACACGCCCGTGCCGCCCATCTGGGACAGCGACCCCGTGAGGACGTCGCCGTCGGTGCGGACGTGCACCAGTTCCACCGGGAAACCTCCGACGGCGGCCAGCTGGTCTGCGGTCTGCTGGGTCTGGGTGAGCGCCAGCTTGCTGGCGCGGGTTCCGATCCGGACCGTCACAGCTGGGCCGTTTTCCCGGCTGCGTCGGCAGGGTACGGATCGTGGCCGGTGCCGACGGTGGTGTCTGCCCCTGCGATGGTGGGCTTTTCGCCGCGGAAGTTGGCGCAGCATCCCGGCCGGCAGACGTCGTACCAGGGGCCAAGGTCCGTGACGGCGGGCCGGTCGGCGATGTTGTTGGCAACGGTGCGTTCACAGATCAGGTCCACCAGGCCGTCGACGAATTTCCGGTGCGTCCCGGGCGTGGGGACGCGGGTGGCGGCCAGGCCCAGGTTGGCGCAGGTTTCCATCGCCTCGGTGTCCAGATCCCAGACAACTTCCATGTGGTCGCTGACGAAGCCGAGGGGAACAATGACGATGCCCTTGACGCCCTGACCGGCAAGCTCCTCGATGGCGTCGTTGATGTCCGGTTCCAGCCACGGCACGTGCGGGGCACCGGAACGTGACTGGTACACCAGGGACCACGGTGCGCTCTGCCCGGATTCGTCCTTGACCTTGTCCATGACGGCGCCTGCGTTGGCGAGGTGCTGGGCCACGTAGGCGGACCCTTCCTCGAACCCGCGCGGCTCCCCCTCGGACCGGCCCGCGGCCTCGGCGTCCCGGGTGGGGATGGAGTGGGTGGCGAACAGGACGTGGATCGGGGCGTCCGGCGTACCCGCTTCCGCGAGCTTGGCGCGGACGTCGGCCAGGCCGGCGGCGGTGCCTTCCACGAACGGCTCCACGAAGCCGGGGTGGTCGAAGTACTGGCGGACCTTGTCCACTTCCAGGCGGCCGTCCAGGCCGGTCTCCGTCAGCGCCATGCCGATGTCCTCGCGGTATTGGCGGCAGCTGGAGTAGCAGGAGTAGGCACTGGTGGTGAGCATCAGCACCCGGCGGTGGCCGGCGTCGTACGCTTCCTGCAGGGTTTCCGGGATGTAGGGCGCCCAGTTGCGGTTGCCCCACAGGACCGGCAGGTCGATGCCGCGGGCAGCGAGTTCGGCTTCCAGCGCTGCCTTGAGCTCGCGGTTCTGCTGGTTGATGGGGCTGACTCCGCCGTTGGCGCGGTAGTGGTGCGAGACTTCCTCAAGCCGCTCGTCCGGAATCCCCCGGCCGCGGGTGACGTTGCGGAGGAACGGAATGACGTCCTCCTGCCCTTCCGGACCGCCGAAGGAGGCGAGGAGGACGGCGTCGTAATTCTTGGGCGCCATGCGGCCGGCCTCGGTCACCAGGTTGACCGATGTTGCCTGCTGCTCGGGGCTCATGCCAGCACCTCGGCAACCTCGTCGGCGGAGACACGACGTCCGGTGTAGAACGGGACTTCTTCACGGACGTGGTTGCGGGCCTCCGTGGCACGCAGGTGGCGCATCAGGTCCACCAGGTCCACCAACTCCGGCGCCTCCAGGCCCAGGATCCATTCCCAGTCACCCAACGCGAAGGAAGACACGGTGTTGGAGATGACCTGCGGGAAGTCACGTCCCAGCAGGCCGTGGTCGCGGAGCATCTTGCCGCGCTCGGCCTCCGGCAGGATGTACCACTCATAGGAGCGCACGAACGGGTAGACACAGAGCCACTCGGCGGGAGCTACGCCCCGGGAGTAGGCGGGGGTGTGGTTCTTGGCGAACTCGGCCTCGCGGTGCACGCCCATGGCGGACCAGACAATCTCGGTGCCGGCAAAGAGGGTGCTGCGGCGGATGTCCCGGATGGCCTGCTGCAGCGCTTCCGGCTTGGAACCGTGGAGCCACACCATGACGTCGGCGTCGGCGCGCATGGCTGAGACGTCGTAGCTGCCCCGGTGCGTCACGCCGGCAGCGGCGAGCCGCTCCAGCAGCGCTTCAAAGTCGGCGGCGGCGTCGGCGCTGCGGACCACTGATTCCGACCGCTTGAAGACCGTCCAAAGGGTAAAGAACTGCTCGGCTGATTCTTCGGTTTTAGTGACAGATTCGGCAGAAGTGTGGCTCATGGTTACAAGTTTGCCCCCTCCCCGCCTCCAAGACGAAACCGAAGACTTCTACAACACGTAGAAGTGAGCAAAGTCACATTTGGCAGTGCAGCAGGCAGTCTCCAGGAGGACTGCTAGAGGCGGCGCATGCGCAGGAATACCAGCCCTGCCGCGGCCCCCACGCCGACCAGTCCAGCCCCCAGCCACACCATGGCATCGGGCACGTCCGGCAGCGGTCCGGTGGATGAAACGGCCCGGCCCGGCTCCGCGGGCTCACCGGCAGCCTGCGGGGCACGGGTGGGCAGGGACTGGCGGGCGTTGATGGACAGGGTGGTGGGGAGATCAGTCGGCAGCACCGGAGCCGATGCGCTCACAGGATCCGAAGATGCTTGGCTCGCGTCGGCTGCGGTAGATCCCGCAATGCCGGAAGCGGCTGCCCCTGGCATTCCTGCCGCCCCCGCCGTACCAGTCCCGGATGCCTGCGCCCCGCCGGTCTGCCCCACAGCCAGTGGGTCGGTTCCCGATGCGCCCGATGGAGGAACCGGTGCTGGGGCCTGCGCGCCTGCTCCAACCGGGGCGCCCACGGCAGGGGCGGTGCCGGATGCAGGCGACCTGCCGGGTGCAGGGGCAGTGCCTGGCACGGAGGCCGCGGAAGGCCCGGCCTCAGTTGGCGATCCGGGCGAGGCAGGCACTGGAGAAGACGGTGCCGGAGAAGATGTGGCCGTAGGCGCGCTGGCCTGCCCGCCCGTAACCAGCGGCGTGCCTGAGACGATCGGGAGCGGAAGGTCGGGAAGGGGAAGTGCCGTCATGGAGGCGGCGGCTGTGGCCCGAGCCGTTGCCGTGGGGATGGCGGTGGACAGGGAAGCCGTCACGGCTGGACGCAACGCCCCAGGCACTGCGGGGAGGGCGGGAGCCGTCGGACGCTGGGCGTCGGCGGCAGGCATCTTCCCATCCCCCTCTGAACCGCGCTGAACCGTCATGGCCTCCTGGCGTGGGGCGACACCCGCATCAGCAGTTGCCACCGGGGACGCCTGCACCGGCGGGTCCTGGGGAGTGGAAACTGCATCGTCAGCCAATGCTGCCTGGACGCCGGCGGAAAGAACCAGTACCGCTCCGACGGCCGCTGCTGCGGTGCCGCGTCGAAGTCCCCCATGGATACCGGTCCGGGACAGTGAAAGCTCGGACCTGTTTGAAACCATAGTCATCGACCCTAACCAGAATGGTGGGCCGTTTGAAAACCGGAAGGCTCGGCAGGGTGTGCCCTGGACGGCCCCGGAATCCCGGGGTGGCCGGTTGACCAGCAGCGATGCTCAGGCGGCGGCCAGTTGGCCGATTTGCTCACGTGTGTCGGCGACCACGGCAGCCAGTCCGTTCCCGGCCACCCAGCCGCCAACGACGGCCAGCCCGCCGGCAGCTGTGCAGGCCTTGCGGATTTCCGCTGCCCGCGCGCGGTGGCCCACGGCCGCGAACGGCAGGGCTCCGCGCCAGCGGACCACGTCCCAGCCCTGCACGTCCTCCTCCGCGATCCGGACACCGAGGAGTCCGGAGGCGTCCCGGAGGGAAGCCGCAAAAAGCTCATCATCAGTTTCGGGGCCGCCCGGCTGCACCGTTGTTTCGGATGGCGATGCCGCTGCCGGGGCAGGTTCGCCGTCCATCCGGCCGTAGGAGAGGCGCACCACGTGCCTCCCCGGACCGGCGGCAGCAGCGAGCCAGTCCCATTTGCCGGTGGCATGCGTCAGGGCCTTAGCCTGGATCCCAGGCGTTTGCGGGGCCACCAGGATTCCGGTTCCACGCGGCCTTGCGTCCAGGTCCGGTTTATCCAGGACCAGCGTCACGAGCTTGACGTCCGGCCCGGAGGCGGGCTTTTTCCCTGCGATGGCAGGAACCGCACCTTCCAGGAGTTCGACGGCGGCGGGTCCGTCCACGGCCATGACCAGCAGGGCGGCGCTATAGGAAGTTCCGGCCACTTCGACGCGCCAGCCGTCCCGGGTGCGGGCGACAGCCGTGGCGGCAGTGCCCGGCAGCAGCGTCACGCCCAGGCGCTGGAGATCCGATACCAGGGCATCCACCAGGGTGTGCATGCCGCCTTCGAGGCCGGCCACGGCGGAACCTGCCTTGGCCGGCTTACCAGGCTGCGGTGACTGTCCTTGCTGTGCCTGCTGGGCGGCCGGAGCACCGGCGCGGCGGCGTTGCGCCAACACCGCGGCAGCGAGCGAACCGTGTTTCCGCAGGCCTGCACGCAGGCCCGGAGCCACCATGTCGACGTCGAGCAGTCCGGGGTCGGCCGAGTGCACGCCGCCCACCACCGGCGAGACGAGCCGCTCCAGCACCCGCGAACCCATCCGGGCCCGGACCAGGGCGGCCACGCTGGTAACACCCGCACCGGCGCCTACGGAGGCAGGCAGGAAGCGGTCCAGGGAGGCGCGCAACGAGCCAAGCATGCCCAGGGTGCGGCGAACCTCAGGATCCCACGGGTTCGCCGGGATGCCCAGGACTCCTGTCCTGGGCAGTTCGCGGGGCCCGTCCGGAAGCTGGACCCACGCACCGCCTGGCCTCGGAGGAACGATCTTTTCGCCCAGGCCGAGCTCTACACAGAGCCGGGCAACGGCGTCGGACCTTGTGGCGAACGACTCGGCGCCGCTGTCCAGCGTGAGCCCGGCAACCATGTGGCTGCCCACGCAGCCGCCCCACGCCGTCCCCGCTTCAAGGACGGTCACCTCATAACCGGCCGCGGCAAGTTCCCGGGCGGACAGGAGCCCGGAGATCCCGCCGCCCACCACCAGCGCTGTGCCGGCCGCGGCCGGCGAGCTGCCCATGGGTTTACTCCGGCGAGATGGAGTGGATGAGTTTCACGACCCGGGTCAGGACGTCGGGGTCCGTTTCCGGGGGAACCCCGTGGCCGAGGTTCAGGACGTGGCCAGGAGCTGCCGATCCCGCGGCTATGACCTCGCGGACGTGGGCCCCGAGGATTTCCCAGGGGGCCGACAGCAGCGCGGGGTCGATGTTTCCCTGCAGCGGGACGGTTCCGCCCAGGCGGCGGTTTGCCTCATCGAGCGGCAGCCGGTAGTCAACGCCCACCACGTCCACACCGACATCGCGCATTGCAACGAGGAGCTCGGAGGTGCCGGTGCCGAAGTGGATCAGCGGGGCGCCGAGGTGGCGGACATGGTCCAGGGCACGGGCCGACGCCGGCGCAACATATTTCGTGTAGTCGGCCAGTCCCAGCGAACCCGCCCAGGAGTCGAAGAGCTGGGCGGCCGAGGCACCTGCCTCGAGCTGGGCCTGGAGGAACATGCCGGAGGCGTCAGCAGCCCAGTTGGCGAGGGCGGCCCAGGTCTCGGGATCCGCATGCATCATGGTCCGGGGGCCAAGGTGGTCGCGGGACGGCTTTCCCTCCACCATGTAGGCAGCCAGGGTAAACGGTGCACCGGCAAAGCCGATGAGGGGCGTCTTGCCCAGTTCCGCCACCGTGAGCCGGACGGCTTCGCGGATGGGCTCCAGCGCTTCCCAGGTGAGCTGCGGCAGGGCGGCAACGTCGGCCGCTGTGCGCACGGGCTTCTCCAGGACGGGCCCCACCCCGGGCACGATGTCCACTCCGACGCCGGCCAGCTTCAGCGGGATCACGATGTCGGAGAAGAAGATACCGGCATCCACGTCGTGGCGGCGCACGGGCTGGAGCGTGATCTCGGATGCCAGTTCAGGGCGGAGGCAGGAGTCCAGCATCGCGATGCCCTCGCGTACCTTCAGGTATTCCGGCAGCGACCGGCCAGCCTGGCGCATGAACCACACGGGACGGCGGGACGGCTTGCCCCCGCGGTACGCCGTGATCAGCGGGGAGTCGGCGGTGCGGCCGTCCATCAATGGATGGTCTGCGGCGAGGGCGCCGGCAGCTGAGACGGCGGGGCTAGGAGTCATGCTTTTGATTGTGCCCAAAAAGAGCAGCAAAAGATAACGACAACCTGTCGCTGTCCGGGCCCACTTCGGCAAGGTGGCGCGAATCACTGCAGAGTGTGGCGACTATCCTTTCCGGAGGTTGTTCTACCGGACAACGAAAAAGCTATGATTGGTCTGCTGTGGTTCTTTTCTCATTGGTGGCTACACACGCCGACATCGATCTCGAAACCGTTGCTCAGTTGAGCAACGGTTCCTCCGGGATTGCCGCATCCGCGCTGACCGAATCCCCTGCCGTGGCCGGGGCGGTGGTCCTTGCCACCTGCAACCGCTACGAAATCTACGGCGAAGCCCCCAACCCCAACGACGTCGAAGCGGCCCGGGCGGCCCTCGTATCCCGGATCAGCGAGGCCAGCGGCCTGGCCGAACCCCTCGTTTCGCGGTCCTTCAGCACCCGTACCGGACCGGAAGTCACCCAGCACCTGTTCGCCGTCAGCGCGGGACTGGACTCCGCCGTCGTGGGTGAACGTGAAATCGCCGGCCAGGTGCGGCGGGCGCTGATCAACGCCCAGCACGACGGCACCGCCAGCGCCGGCCTGGTCCGGCTGTTCCAGGCGGCCTCGAAGACCGCCAAGGACGTGGGCGCGCAGACCGCCCTTGGTTCCCGCGGGCTTTCCATCGTCTCCGTGGCGCTGGACCTGGCCACCGATCTTTCCGAAAGCCCCGACTGGTCCACCAAGAAGGTGGTGCTCTTCGGGACCGGCGCCTACGCCGGCGCCACCATGGCACTGCTGCGCGAGCGCGGCTGCACGGACATCTCCGTCTTCTCCTCATCCGGCCGGGCCGAAGGGTTCGTGGCCTCGCGCGGCGGCGTGGCCCTGGACGCGGACTCCCTGCGTCCCGCCGTGGCTGCTGCCGACGTCATGATCGGCTGCAGCGGCTCGGACACCCGCGTTGAGGCTGATGACCTGGCCCAGGTACGCGCCGACTCCGCGCAGCCCCTGATCGCCATCGACCTGGCCCTCACCCATGACTTCGACCCCGCCGTCGGCGAGCTGGAGGGCGTTGAACTGCTCACCCTTGAGTCGGTGCGGCTCGCGGCACCGCAGGAACAGGCGGAATCACTCGCCCAGGCCAGCGGCATCGTGAAAGGTGCGGCCAAGGCCTTTGAGCAGGAACGCGAAGCACGCTCTGTCGACTCGGCCATCGTTGCCCTTCGGCGCCACACGATGAACGTGCTGGACGCGGAGATGGAAAAGGTCCGGGCCCGGCACGGCTGCACCGCCGCCGCCGAAGAAGTGGAGTTCGCCCTCCGCCGCATGGTCAAGCAGTTGCTGCACGTTCCCACGGTCCGCGCCCGCGAACTCGCCGCCAACGGCCAGCAGGACGACTACGTGGCTGCGCTGGAGGCGCTGTACGGCATCACGGTCGAACAGCCCGCCGCCTCCCCCGCCGCTTCCGCTGCACTGGCCCAGGCCGAGTGCCCGGTGGACCACAAGGGCCGCGAAACCGCCTGAGGTCCCTTCAAGACCCAAGTTGCTCTATCAGATATGGCTCCCAAACCACCGGTTTGGGAGCCATATCTGATAGAGCATGCCGGTCAGTAGACGGGCTTTTCGGGTTCCACGTCGCGCACCCAGGCCAGGATCCCGCCGTCGAGATGGCTGACCCGCTGGTAGCCGGCCTGCCGTGCCGCCGCCAGCACGTTGGCGGACCGGGTCCCGGCCTTGCAGTGGAACACGATGTCCCGGTCCTGCGGAAGTTCGTCCCAGGCCTCACCGGCCAGGATGCGTCCCTGCGGGATGAGCCTGGCACCATCGATCCGGACAATGTCGTACTCTCCCGATTCCCGGACGTCCACCAGCTCGAAGTCTTTGAGCCCGGCCTTCCGGGACGCCAGCATGGTGGCCAACTGGGTGGCAGTGACGGTGTGTTCGATATCGGCCTGCGCTGCCGGGGCAATGCCGCAGAACGCCTCGTAGTCCGTAAGTTCGGTGATGGGTTCCGCGGCGGGGTCCTTGGCCACGCGGATCTCGCGCCAGCTGCCGCCCAAGGCGTCGAACAGTGCCACGCGTCCAAGCAGGGAACGTCCGACGCCGGTAATCAGCTTTACGGCTTCGGTCACCATCAGCGATCCCACGGCAGCGCACAGCATGCCGAACACACCTCCCTCACCGCAGGAAGGGACGGAGCCCGCCGGCGGCGCCTCCGGATACAGGTCGCGGTACGTGGGGCCGTGCTTTTCCCAGAAGACGCTGACTTGGCCGTCGAATCGGAAGATGGAACCCCACACGTAGGGCTTGCCCAGGATGGCGGCGGCGTCATTGACCAGGTAGCGCGTGGCGAAGTTGTCGGCACCGTCGAGGATGAGGTCGTAGCCGCTGAACAGCCCTAGGGCGTTGGACGAGTCCAGGCGCACGTTGTGCAGCCGGACGTCCACCAGCGGGTTCAGCTCCGCAATGGTATCCCGCGCCGATTCGATTTTGGGCCGTCCGACGTCGCTCACACCATGGATCACCTGGCGCTGCAGGTTGCTCAGGTCCACCACGTCGTCGTCAATGATTCCAATGGTGCCCACACCCGCTGCGGCAAGGTACAGCAGTGCCGGGGCGCCCAGGCCGCCGGCGCCGATCACCAGCACCTTGGCGTTCTTGAGCCTCCGCTGCCCCAGGGCACCAATCTCGGGAATGATCAGGTGCCGGGAATACCGTTCCACCTCGTCAGGAGTCAGGTCCGCAGCCGGTTCCACCAGTGGATCGAGGGAAATAGTTGAAACATTTGCGGTGAAAGACGAAGCCATACTTCAATGTATGCCCCGGGATACCGCCAGGTCATATTACCCCGCAGTAAAGTGAAGGTAACTGCAATGGAAAGAAGGATAACTGTGGTCCCTGAAGCACGGGCCGACCGCCCGCCCGCAGCCGAACCGCAAACTCCCTCCCGCCCCGCAGGCCAACGGTCCGCCCGGCTGCCCCGGGATGAGCGCCGTGCCCAGCTCCTTGCTGCGGCCCAGGAAGTGTTCGTTGCCAACGGTTACCACGGCGCTGCCATGGACGAGATCGCGGAAACCGCCCATGTGAGCAAACCGGTGCTGTACCAGCACTTCCCTTCCAAGCGCGACCTGTACCTCGCCCTGCTGGAAAGCCACCTGGCGTCCCTGACCGAACTGATGCTGGGGGCACTGAACTCCACCACGGACAATGACGAACGCGTCCAGGCCGTCATGCGTGCGTACTTCCACTTCATCGCCAGCGACGACCAGGCCCACCGGCTGGTCTTCGAATCGGACCTGATCAACGACCCCGACGTCAGCTCCCGGCTGGAAACCTTCAACCGCACCTTCGCCGACGCCATTGCAAGGGTCATCGCGGAAGACACCAAGCTCCCCCATCTCGAGGCGGAACTGCTGGGGCGCGGCCTGGCCGGAATGGCGCAGGTCAGTGCCCGGTACTGGCTGGAAACCGACGGCAACCTGGACCTCGATGTGGCCAGCGACCTCATCTACCGTTTAGCTTGGCGCGGAATCTCTCGCTTCCCCAAAGAGTCCTAGACTACAAATAAGACAACACCTCGTAGAGAAGTACGAGAACTTCACAGGCTGGGAGGCCCCCTTGGAAATTAAGATCGGCGTTCAGAACGTTGGCCGCGAAATCGTACTGGAATCGACCCAGGATGCCGAGACGGTGGCCAAGGTTGTCGGCGAGGCCATCAGCGAAGGCAATGAGCTGCGCCTCAAGGATGACAAGGGACGCCTGATCATCGTTCCGGGCAATGCCCTGGCGTACGTGGAAATCGGGGCAGAAGAGGTCCGCCGCGTGGGCTTCGGCCAGTTCTAGCCTGCGCCTGAAAGGGAGCATCCATGCTTTCGTTGACCATCGTGGTGCTGGTTGCAGCCGCCGGCGGTGTCATTGTCTGGGCCAATGACAAGCGCCATGCCAAGTACGGCGCGGTGCTGCCGGCGGGGGTCGCCGTGGCTGTCGCGGCGCTGGCATGGATCATCCTCATGGCGGCCGGTTTCGGCTACCTGCCCGGCCTGACCTGGCTCCCCTGGGTCCTGCCCATGGTCCTTGGCATTGCTGCCGCCATCGGTGCTGTGGTCTATCTTGGCCGCACCCGCACACGCCACGATATGGAGCGGCTGACCGCCATCCTGCGGCGCTAAGGCATCCGTAAACGGCCTGTGGCCGCCACCCGTCCGGGTGGTGGCCACAGCTGTTTAAGGTCCGCGGTCAGAGGAACTCCGCCCGGCCCTCCATTGCCGACGAGGCGAGGGCATGCTCCCTGCGGGGGATGCGCCCGGCCGCCCGGGCCATCCTGCCGGCGATCACGGCGTGTTTGAACGCCTCGCCCATAAGGGCGGGGTTCTGCGCCCGCGTCACGGCAGTGGCCAGCAGTACGGCGTCACAGCCCAGCTCCATGGCAAGGGCGGCGTCCGACGCCGTACCGATGCCTGCATCCAGGACCACCGGAACCGACGCACGCGAAACGATGAGCTCGATGTTGTGCGGGTTCAGGATCCCCAGGCCGGTGCCGATAGGGGCGCCCAGGGGCATCACGGCGGCGGCGCCGAGGTTTTCGAGCCGCAGCGCAAGTACGGGATCATCGTTGGTGTAGGCGAACACCTTGAAGCCTCGGTTCACCAGCTGCTCCGTGGCTTCCACGAGCTCCACGGCGTCCGGCAGGAGGGTCTGCTCGTCGGCGATGACCTCGAGCTTCACCCAGTCCGTTTCCAGGGCCTCCCGCGCAAGTTCCGCTGTGAGCACAGCATCCCTGGCGGTGAAGCAGCCGGCGGTGTTGGGCAACACCCGGATCCCGTGGTCCACCAGCAGCTGGAACAGCGAGCCGGTTTCGGCGGGTGAGTAACGCCGCATGGCCACGGTGGTCAGGGCGGTGCCGGAGGCCAGGAGTGCTGCGCCCAGGCCGTCCAGGCTGGGCGCTCCGCCGGTGCCCATGATGAGGCGGGATTTCAGGGCGACGCCGTCAATCACCAGGGCGTCGCCGGCACCGGTGTTCCCGGCGGGGTTGATGGTGCTGGTTTCGGTCATGGCGTCAGCCTCCCTGTACTGCTGTAACGAGTTCGATGTCGTCGCCCTCGGCGAGCGCCGTGGCGAACCATTGGCTGCGCGGCACCACCTGGGCGTTATGGGCGACGGCGACGCCCAGCTTCCCGCCGTCCGTCGCCTGCCCGTTGTCAGCCAGCGGGCGTCCGGTGACCTGGCTGACGAGTGTGGTGATGGAGGCGCCGTCGGCCACCGTGTGCGGGTTTCCGTTGAGGGTGATGTTCACGCTGTTTCCTTGGTGTGGGTGCCATTGTCGTGGAGGCCGTGGGTGGCCGTTCCCGGGCCGGAGAACCGGCCCGGGCGGAAGGGGACCCAGCGGGGGTCGGCTTTTCCGTCGAGCAGATCCGTGCAGATGGCTGCTGCAGCGGGTGTGAGCAGGACGCCGTGCCGGAAAAAACCGGTGGCGATGATGAGCCCCGGAACGTAACCGGCTTCCGTTGCGGATCCTTCGCTTCTTAAGGCCAGGTCCACCGGCACCCTTCCCAGCAGCGGCGCATTGTCCGGGGTTCCCGGGCGGGCCCGGGCCGTGCATTCCAGAAGTTCGAGCTCGGCGACGGCGGGAACCAGCGCCTGGGCATCGCGCAGCAGCTGGTAGACGCCGCCGGCACTGACGGCGTCGGACAGGGCGTCCTCGCGCTGGGTGGCTCCGATCACCACGGTCCCGTCCCGGCGCGGAACGATGTACACCGGAACTCCGTGCACCAGTCCCCGCACCGTTGCGGTCACCAGGGGCTGGAGGGGGCCGGGCACTGCAAGCCGGAGGATGTCCCCGTGGACGGGACGCAGGGGCAGCTCGAGGCCATGGGGGAGGTCCGCGAGCGCCCCCGCCTGCAGCCCGTTGGCCACCACGGTTTCCGCTGCCAGGACGGTGCCGCCACCGGCGAGCCGAACCCCCGTAACGATGCCGTCCTCCCACAACAGCCCGCTTGCCCGCTCCGGCACTGCGTAACCGTCCACTGCCCCTGCCACGGCGAGGTGGTGCGTTTCGCGGGCGCCGCCGGCCAGTGCCAGCCGCAGGGCCGCCACCAGCCGGCGGGGATCCACCTGGTGGTCCCCCGGGGTATCGAGGGCGCAGGCGATGGCGGGGCTGAGGAGGGGTTCGCGTTTGCGGGCCTCCCGGACGGTCAGGGGTTCCACGGACAGCCCGCTCGCCTGTTGAACTGTGCGCAGGTCCATCAGGGCGCGGCGGTCGGCGGCGTCGGCGCCCACGGCGAGTGTCGGCGTCGTGAGGTATCCGGAATCCGTGCCCGATGCATCGGCGACGGCGGCCGCGAATGCCGGCCACCGTGACGATGCCTCCAGCATGAGTTCCAGGAGGTCCTCCTCCTGGTAGTGCAGTTCGCTCACGGGGGCCAGCATGCCGGCGGCAGCCCAGCTCGCGCCGGAACCTGGCGCGTCGTCAATGAGGACGACGGAGCGTCCGGAACGCTGCAGTTCCCAGGCGATACCGTGTCCCACCACTCCCCCGCCAATGACGGCGACGTCGGCACGAAGGGTGGGGGGAATGGACGCATCAACGGACGAGGGCTGGGTGGTGCCGGGGGTACGCATCTGGGTTCCTTCCCTACGCCGGCATTAACCGGATCAGGTCAAGCGGTCGGCTCTGACGCCCTCTCAGCCCGGCGCTTTGTGACAGCTGCCGCGGGCTCCCGCAGTACCTCCCCAGTTTAGAGGAATTAGGCTTGCAGGCATGAATGCGACCACCCCTTCCCTTCCCGCAGGTTCCCACGCTCCGGCCGGCGGAGTTGCCAATGCCGAGGTTGTCAACGCCCGCGACAGCGAGGCCCTTAAGGCTGCCCGCCTGTATCTCTGCACCGATGCACGGCGGGACCGCGGCGATTTTGCGGAGTTCGTGGACGCGGCCTTTGCCGGCGGCGTGGACATCATTCAGCTGCGTGACAAGACCATCGAGGCAGCCGAGGAACTGGACCTTTTGGCTGTGCTGAAGGAAGTGGCGGTGCGGCGCGGCAAGCTGTGGGCGGTCAACGACCGCGCCGACATCGCCGTGCTTTCCGGGGCCCCGGTGTTCCATATCGGCCAGAAGGACCTGCCGCTGGCGGCCGCACGCACGCTGGTCGACGGCAACGCCGCCATCGGACTCTCCAGCCATACGCCCGAGCAGGTGGATGCCGCCCTTGCCGCAACTGCCGCACCGTCCGGGCTGGACTACTTCTGCGTGGGCCCTGTCTGGGCTACGCCCACCAAACCCGGCAGGGCCGCCGTCGGTCCCGAACTGGTCAAGTACGCGGCCGAGGCGTCACGGCAGGCTGCGGACCCGGTGCCCTGGTTTGCCATCGGCGGCATCGACCACGGCAACGTCCGCCAGGTGGCGGAGGCGGGTGCGCGCAGGATCGTGGTGGTCCGGGCCATCACCGAAGCCCCTGATCCCGCCGCAGCTGCTGCCTCCCTCCTCGACGCGCTGGACGCTGCCGGTTCCTGAGCCTGCTTAATCGCGGAACTTGGGGCTACGCTGAATTTTGTGTCACATCATCGGCTGGCTCCCAACGTCCACGACCATAAGAACGCCTTGGAAGAGGCGTTGGGCCTGCTGCGGACGGAGCTTGAGCTTCCGGGCCCGTATCCCGCAGAAGCCGTGGAAGACGCCCTGGCTGCCGTTGCGGCGCTGCAGCTGCCGTCCTACGACCTGACCGCCGTCGAGTTTGTCACCATCGACCCGGCATCCTCCACGGACCTGGACCAGGCAGTGTTTATTGAATTGGACGGGGACGGCTACCGCGTGATGTACGCGATCGCCGATGTTCCAGCCTTCGTTGCGCCGGGAGGCCCCCTGGACGCGGAGACGCGGCGGCGCGGACAGACGTTCTACGCTCCTGACGGCCGGATCCCACTGCACCCGGAGGTCATCAGCGAAGGGGCCGGGAGCCTGCTGCCCGGCCAGGAGTGTTCGGCCTTCGTCTGGGATTTCACGCTCGACGGCGAAGCAACCGTACTGACGGTCAGCGTCCGTCGCGCGAGGGTCCGCAGCCGCGACAAGCTCAGCTACCGGGGCGCCCAGGCAGCCCTCGACGCCGGGACCGCCCCGCCCGTGCTCCAGCTGCTCCGTGAGGTGGGCCTGAAGCGGGTGGCACTGGAACGGGCGCGTGAAGGTGCAAGCCTGAACATGCCTGAGCAGGAGATTGTCCAGCTGCCCGACGGCGGCTACCGGATTGACGCTGTTCCACAGCTTCCGGTGGAGGACTGGAACGCGCAGATTTCGCTGATGACCGGGATGGCGGCGGCGCAGCTCATGCTGGAGGGCAAGGTGGGCATCCTGCGCACCATGCCGGCCCCGGACGAACGGTCGCTGAAGCATTTTCGCCTGCAGACCGAGGTGCTGGGCAGGCCATGGGACGGCGAAGTCAGCTATGGCGAGTATCTGCGGTCCCTGGACCCCACCGATCCGCGGCAGCTGGCCATCATGCATTCGGCAGGCATGCTGTTCCGCGGAGCCTCCTACACCGCCTTCGACGGGACCGTCCCCGAGGATGGGATCCAGTCCGCCATCGGCGCTGCCTATGCCCACACCACCGCGCCGCTGCGCCGGTTAGTGGACCGCTTCGTGCTGGTCATCTGCGAGGCCCTGAGCAACGGCGGCGATGTTCCCGGCTGGGCGCGGGAGGCCCTGCCGCTGCTGCCGGGCATCATGGCAGGCTCGGACCAACTGGCGTCACGGATGGAACGCCTGGCCCTGGATACTGTGGAGGCGGCCCTGCTGCTGAACCACATCGGGCAGGAGTTCGACGCGATCGTGATCTCCGGGTCCAAGCCGCAGAACGGGAACACTAACGGCAACGGGAAAAACGGCAAGAACGGCAACGGCAGCTCCGGGATCATCCAGATTGCCGAACCCGCAGTGACGGCGCGCTGCGCCGGCGAGCTGGAGTCCGGCACCAAGGTCCGGGTCCGGCTGGTGTCCTCAGACATCACCACGCGGGAGATCCACTTCGAACTCGTCTCCTAAAGGGCCAGCGGAACGCCCCGGGCGGGAGGAAACCGTGGTTCCACGCCCATGCGGCTAGACTTGAAGGGTAGAACTGGATGCCCGGTCGTTGATTTCCTCGATTTGAAACCAACAAGCCCGCCCCTACGCGATCTTGAGATTTACCCGTTGGTCACCAGTGCCAGCATTTAGATAGCCCGCGATCGGCTTCCACTGGAATCGCTTGCGCGCCTGAGCGTGCTCCGGAGCGGCCAGCCTTGGCCGGCCCGTTGAGCAGGCAGCGCCATTGCCCAAATGAATAAGGAAACTCCCCTGTGAGTGAATTGCATACCCACCAGCTCCTCAGCGATGAGTCCGGCACGGAAACTATCGAGCCGGAAGAAACCATCATCTCCGACGAGACGCCGCACGAGATCGCGGAGAAGTCCTTTGCCGACTACAACGTGCGCGCGGACATCGTTGAGTCCCTGGCGGACGCCGGGATTACCCACCCCTTCCCCATCCAGGCCATGACCCTGCCGGTGGCTCTTGCCGGCCATGACATCATCGGCCAGGCCAAGACCGGCACCGGCAAGACCCTGGGCTTCGGTATTCCCGCACTGCAACGGGTCATCGGCCAGGACGACCCCGGATACGCCAAACTCGCCGTTCCCGGAGCCCCGCAGGCCCTCGTGATCGTCCCCACCCGCGAGCTTGCCGTGCAGGTGGCCAGCGATCTGCAGACGGCATCCCGCAAACGCAACGCCAGGATCACCACCATCTATGGTGGCCGCGCCTACGAGCCCCAGGTTGAGGCGCTCAAGCAGGGTGTCGAGGTAGTGGTGGGCACTCCCGGGCGCCTGATCGACCTGTACAAGCAGAAGCACCTGAGCCTGAAGAACGTGAAGCTCGTCGTCCTCGACGAGGCCGACGAAATGCTGGACCTCGGCTTCCTGCCGGACGTTGAGACCCTCATCGCCGGCACCCCTGCGGTCCGCCAGACGCTTCTGTTCTCGGCTACCATGCCCGGCCCGGTCATTGCCATGGCGCGCCGCTACATGACCCAGCCCACCCATATCCGCGCAGCGGATCCCGAGGACGAGGGCCTGACCAAGCGGGACATCCGCCAGCTCATTTACCGCGCCCACAGCATGGACAAGACCGAGGTGGTGGCCCGCATCCTGCAGGCCCGCGGCCGCGGACGGACCATCATCTTCACCAAGACCAAGCGCACCGCCGCCAAAGTGGCCGAGGAACTGGTGGACCGCGGCTTCGCGGCCGCCGCCATCCACGGAGACCTGGGCCAGGGCGCCCGCGAACAGGCTCTGCGCGCGTTCCGCAACAACAAGGTGGACGTCCTGGTGGCCACGGACGTGGCTGCCCGCGGCATCGACGTTGACGACGTGACCCACGTGATCAACTACCAGTGCGTGGAAGACGAGAAGATCTACCTGCACCGGGTGGGCCGCACCGGACGCGCCGGCAACAAGGGCACCGCCGTCACCTTCGTTGACTGGGACGACATGCCGCGCTGGGCGCTGATCAACAAGGCCCTGGGCCTGAGCGTTCCGGAGCCCGTGGAAACCTACTCATCCTCGCCGCACCTGTACACGGATCTTGACATCCCCGAGGGCACCAAGGGCCGCCTGCCGCGCGACAAGCGCACCCTGGCCGGCGTCGATGCCGAGGTGCTTGAGGACCTGGGCGAAACCGGCAAGAAGAACAGCCGCGGCGGCCGTGACGCAGGCCGCTCACGCGACCGGGACGGCCGTGGACGGGAAAGCCGAAGCGGCAACCGCGAAGGTGCCCGCAGCAGTGACTCCGTTGGCCGCTCAGGTGAGCGCCGCCGTCGTACGCCGGACTCTGCAGCAGCTCCTGCCGCCGAAGCTGCAGCACCCGCAGCGGACACCGAAAAGCCGAACCGCGCCCGCCGCAGCCGGACCCGCACCCGCCGACGCAACGGCGAAGTGGTGGCCGGCGCCGACAAGGGCACGCAGCCTGGCAACTCCGAGGGCTAACTGCCCCGATGACTGACACTGTTTGGGCGCCGGACGGCGGCAGCCTGGTGGTGCACGCGGACAACGCGGAGTACCTCCCCACGCTGCCGGACGGCGCCTTCACACTGATTTACGTGGACCCGCCCTTCAACACGGGCAGGCCGCAGCAGCGCCAGCAAACCCGGATGGTGGCCAACGCTGACGGCGGCGGGGACCGGGTGGGTTTCAAGGGCCGCTCCTACGACACCATCAAGGGCGCCCTGCACCGCTACGACGACGCGTTCAGCGACTACTGGTCCTTCCTGGAACCCAGGCTCGTGGAGGCCTGGCGGCTCCTGGCCGACGACGGAACCCTGTACCTGCACCTGGACTACCGCGAGGTGCACTACGCCAAGGTCATGCTGGACGCCATCTTTGGCCGGGAATGCTTCCTGAACGAGATCATCTGGGCCTACGACTACGGCGCGCGTGCGAAAAACCGGTGGCCCACCAAGCACGACAACATCCTGGTGTACGTCAAGAACCCGGCCAAGTACCACTTCAACAGCGCCGAGGTGGACCGTGAACCCTACATGGCGCCCGGCCTGGTGACCCCTGCCAAACGGGAGCTGGGAAAGCTGCCCACCGACGTCTGGTGGCACACGATTGTCTCCCCCACCGGCAAGGAAAAGACCGGCTACCCCACGCAGAAGCCGGAGGGCCTGGTCCGCAGGGTGGTCGCCGCATCGTCCCGCCCCGGGGACTGGTGCCTGGACTTCTTCGCCGGCTCCGGCACCCTCGGGGCAGTGGCCGCGAAACTGGGCCGGAAGTTCGTGTGCGTGGACCAGAACCAGCCGGCCATCGACATCATGGCCAAGCGGCTGGGTGCGCACGCCACCCTGGTAAGCCGCCAGCCCAGCTAGGTAACGTCAGGGGCGGACGACGGCAGTTCCCGTGCCGAGTTCCTCGATCCGCGCCAGCATGCCGGCGGCAGTGAGGTTCTCCCCGAGCAGGTTGGGTTTGCCGGTTCCGTGGTAGTCGGAGGAACCGGTGACCAGCAGGTCATGCTTCGCCGCGAGCCTGCGGAGGAAGTCCCGGCCCTCTTCCGGATTGTCCCGGTGATCGATCTCCAGGCCTGCCAGGCCGGCGTCGATCATCTCGCGGTACGTGCGCTCCCCCACGATCCGCCCCCGGGCAGAAGCCACGGGGTGGGCGAACACCGGCACGCCGCCGGCGGCACGGACAAGCTCGACGGCGGTGGCAGGGTCTGGAGCGTAGTGCGGGATGAAGTACCGCGAGCGGGAGGTCAAAATGGAGGCGAAAGCCTCCGAACGGTCCTCCACCACCCCTGCGGCGACGAGGGCGTCCGCGATGTGCGGACGGCCAAGGGTGGCACCGGGCGCGACGTGGTGGATCACGTCGTCCCAGGTAAGCGGGTAGTCCTCCGCCAGGATGGTGACCATCCGCTCAGCCCGGGTCTGTCGGGAATCCTTGGCTTTGGTGATCTCTTCCAGGAGGCCGGGATGGGTGGGATCGTGCAGGTAGCTCAAAAGGTGGACGCTGATGCCCTCCTCGGTCCGGCACGACACCTCCATGCCAGGAACCAGGGCCACGCCGTACGTTGCAGCGGCCGCGGAAGCCTCCGCCCAACCTGCCGTCGAATCATGGTCGGTCAGCGCCACCACGTCCAATCCCGCGCGGGCAGCAGAGGCCATGACATCGGCAGGGGTCTCGGTGCCATCGGAGACGTTGGAGTGGGCATGCAGGTCAATCCTCACTTATCCAGCGTAGTGGACCGGGGACAAGAGACCGGGGAGGCCTGTTCGCTTAGCCGCGAAGCTGGTGAGACGATGGTGCCGTGAACGATGCCGAAAACACCCAAAACTCTGCTTCCCAGCCGTTGGAAGAGCGCGTCAACAACCGCTCCCAGCGGCCCAGTTCCAACGCGTTCAAGGCCTTCATGGCCAGCAACTGGGCACCTTCCAGCCAAGAGCTTCCGCAGCTGGACGCCGTCGCCCCCTATGCCGCAAACCGGCGCAAGGCGATCTCCTCCCTGTTCAAGGGCGAACGCCTGGTCATCCCCGCGGGGCCGTTGAAGGTGCGGTCGAATGACTGCGACTACCGTTTCCGCCCGCACTCCGGCTTCGCGCACCTCACCGGGCTCGGGCTGGACCACGAGCCCGACGCTGTCCTGATCCTGGAACCGGTCAACGAGGGAACGGGCGACGACGGCGGGAACCACCGCGCCACGCTTTATTTCCGGCCACTGGCCGGCCGGGACACGGAACAGTTCTACGCGGATTCCCGCTCCGGCGAATTCTGGATTGGTGCGCGGCCCACCCTCGAAGAGTTCGAGGCCCGCCTGGGGCTGGCCACCGCGCACATCGACCAACTGGAAACAGCCGTCACCAAGGACGTGGGCGCCCCGGAAATCGGCGGCATCTCCATCCGCCTGGTCCGCAAAGTCGACGAGAACATCGACGCCCTGGTGGACACCGCACGGTACAACACTGCCAGGGACCCCGAGAACCTGGACCTGGGCGTCCTGGATGCCCTGGACGAGAAGCTCAGCGAGGCCCTCTCCGAACTGCGCCTACTCAAGGACGAGTGGGAAATCGAGCAGATGAAGATCGCCGTGTCCGCCACCGTGGAAGGCTTCGAAGAGGTTGTTAAGGCTTTGCCGCGCGCCCTCACGCATGCCCGTGGCGAGCGCGTGGTGGAGGGAGCGTTCTTTGCCCGGGCCCGGGAGGTGGGGAACGAACTGGGCTACGACACCATCGCGGCGTCCGGCAACAACGCCACCGTGCTGCACTGGACCCGCAACACCGGCCGCATCCATGCCGGCGAACTCCTGCTCCTGGACGCGGGCGTCGAGGCCGACTCCCTCTACACCGCAGACATCACCCGGACACTTCCGGCCAGCGGCGCCTTCAGCGACATCCAGCGCAAGGTGTACCAAGCGGTCCTGGATGCCGCCGACGCCGGTTTCGCCGCTGCCCAGCCGGGAACCAAGTTCCGGGACATCCATACTGCCGCCACCACGGTCCTGGCCGAGCGTTTGGCCGAGTGGGGAATCCTGCCCGTCACTGTGGAGGAAGCGATCAGCCCCGAAGGCCAGCAGCACCGGCGCTGGATGCCGCACGGCACCAGCCACCACCTTGGACTGGACGTGCATGACTGCGCGCAGGCCAAGCGGGAGCTCTACCTCGACGGCGTCCTCACCGAAGGCATGGTGTTCACCATTGAGCCGGGCCTGTACTTCAAGAAGGAAGACCTGGCGATCCCGGAGGAGTACCGCGGCATCGGCATCCGGATCGAGGACGACATCCTGATGACTGCCGATGGCCCGGTAAACCTCAGCGCCGCCCTGCCACGCAATGCGGAGGACGTGGAGGACTGGATGGCCGGCATCTACCGGACCGAAGAAGCCTGACGCGGCAGAAATTACAAAGAGCGGGACCGCCGGATTCTTTCCGGCGGTCCCGCTTTTTGTATGCCCTGCTGTCAGGCCCTGTAAATCTGTTGGCTGTTACAGCCGGTTTTCGCCCTGGTGCTGGTCGCCGTCGGACACGTGACGTTCTTCCGCACGATGTTCTCCACCGTGCTGTTCCGCACCATGTTCCGGGCTCTGACCCGGACTTTGCTGCCCGGCATCTGCGGCAGGTCCCTGCGGGAGCCGGACACCGTACTGCGGGCGTCCGTCCGGCAGGTCCGGATAGCGGGCCGAACGGACGGGCTGCTGCTGCTGACCGCCCCCATACTGCTGGCCGCCGTCGTGCGGGTGAGCCTGTCCGTCCTGGGACGATGAGCCGTGCTCTGATCCCTCGTGGGACGGGGACGTATCGTTGACCGCGCCTTGCCGCTGGCCGTAGGGATCGTTCCAACCGGCCGGACGCGCAGGCCCCTGCTGCTGCGGATGCTGCTGCTGATAGGGCTGGTTGTAGTAGTCGTTCTGCGTGTAGGGGCCATGGGCCGAGGCAGCGTCGGAACGGGACATCGGCAGCTGCTGCAGCAGGCGCCGGGCCTCATGGGCTGCTTCGGGGGCCACGATGACGTCGTAGCTAGTTGCCACCACCTGGCTGGTGGACGTGAAGTCGCGCTTGCCGCGCTGCATGGCGTAGGTGACGATGCCGAAGAGCATGAAGAAGGCGGCGCCCATCAGCACCGACGTCATGATCGAAAAGTATCCGGGGGAAGGCGCGAAAAACGACAGCATGACTCCCACGAACAGGCCAAACCACATGCCGCTCAGTGCCCCCGAAAGCGCCACCCGGGGGTAGCTCAGCCGCCCCGTCACCCGCTCCACCATCTTCAACTCATTGCCGACGATGGAGACCATCTGGACCGGGAACTGCTGGTCTGCCAGGTAGTCCACCGCTTTTTGGGCGTCGAGGTAGGAGGTGTAGGAGCCAACGGTGTCACCGGTGGGAACGGCCCGGGCATCGTCCGGTCCGCTCGGGGCGCCGGCCTTGGGTGCACCAAATAAGTTCGACATAGTCCCATTCTTGCCCATCAAGGTGGGTACTGCCTGTAAATTCAGCTAAAAGAGAGCAGACTCGGTAGCCTGTAGTGGTGAGCACAACACCTACACGCGTCTTCGTGGCGCGCCTTCTGGGCCTCGATGTCTTCGACCCGCTGGGCGACCGGCTGGGCCGGCTGCGCGATGTTGTTGTGCTGTCCCGGGGAACCCAGGGCGCCCCGCACGTGGTGGGCATCGTGGTGGAAGTTCCGGGCAAGAAGCGCGTCTTCGTGCCCATGACCCGCATCACCTCGATCGACCAGACCCAGGTCATCTGCACCGGCCTGGTCAACCTGCGCCGGTTTGAGCAGCGCGGCGCGGAAACCCTGGTGGTGGCCGAGATGTTCGACCGGCGCGTCACCCTCCGTGACGGCAGCGGCGACGCCACCATCGAAGACATCGCCATTGACCAGCACAGGTCCCGTGACTGGTTCGTGAGCAAGCTCTTCGTCCGGCGCGGACACTCGCTGTCACCCCTGAGCCGGCTGCGCCGCAACGAGACCCTGATCATCGACTGGGCGGATGCCCAGCAGGGCCAGAAGACCGAGCCGCAGGCCGCCACCCAGTTCGTGGCCAACCACGAGGACCTCAAACCCGCCGACTTCGCCGAGGCGCTCCAGGAGATGAGCGACAAGCGCCGCTTCGAGGTGGCCAGCGAACTGCAGGACGAACGCCTGGCGGACGTCCTCCAGGAACTCCCGGAGGACGACCAGGTGGAGATCCTCTCCGCCCTGGATGTCCAGCGCGCAGCCGACGTCCTGGAGGAGATGGACCCGGACGACGCCGCCGACCTCCTCGGTGAGCTCCCCTCCGCGCAGGCCGAGGAACTACTCCAGCTGATGGAGCCCGAAGGCGCCGAGGACGTGCGCCGCCTGCTCGAATACGACGAGGACACGGCCGGTGGCCTCATGACCCCCGTGCCGGTCATCCTCCCCCCGGAAGCCACCGTGGCCGAAGCCCTGGCCCACGTCCGGCGCGAGGAGCTCTCCCCGGCACTGGCGTCGTCGATCTTCATTGCCCGGCCGCCGCTGGAAACGCCCACGGGCCGCTTCCTGGGCGTGGTGCACATCCAGCAGCTGCTGCGCTTCCCGCCGTTCGAGGCACTGGGAAACCTGGTGGACAAGAACCTCGAGCCGTTGTCCGACCAAGCGCACATCAGCGAAGTGGCGCGGACCCTGGCTACCTATAACCTGAACTCCCTCCCGGTGATCAATGACGCCGGCCGGCTTGTGGGGGCGGTGACTGTTGATGACGTATTGGATCATTTGTTGCCCGACGACTGGCGCGCCCATGATGGCGAAGCCCCGATAAGAAGGCTCGGTGGCCGCATTGGCTGATATCAGTGCTCCGAAGAACCCCAACCAGCGGAACCTGGCCAAAGCGGAATCAAAAGGCAGCCTCGACACACCCCTGAGCGGCAGGCAGCGGATCCTGCCCACGTTCCGCCCGGACCCCGATGCATTCGGGCACGCCACCGAGGCCTTTGCCCGCTTCATGGGTACGCCCCAGTTCCTGGTCTACATGACGGTGTTCTGCATCTTCTGGCTCGGCTGGAACACGTGGGCTCCCGTGGAATGGCAGTTCGACTCGCGGGACCTTGGTTTCACCCTGCTGACCCTGATGCTGTCACTGCAGGCCTCCTACGCCGCACCCCTGCTGCTGCTGGCGCAGAACCGGCAGGATGACCGCGACCGCGTCTCGCTGCAGCAGGACCGCCAGCGTGCCGAGCGCAACCTGTCCGACACCGAGTACCTCACCCGGGAGCTTGCCTCCCTTCGGATCGCCCTGCGCGAAGTGGCCACCCGCGACTACGTCCGTGCCGAACTGCGCTCCCTCCTTGAGGACCTGCTCGAAGCCCAGGAGGAGCTGCGCACCCACGACGACACCGGCCCGGGTTCCCACGAACCACCGCGGGACAAGGTCAAGGACAAACTGCGCGAACAACGGGACCGGCAGCGCAGCCCGCGTACCCAGCAGATCCCCCGGGTCAAACCCGGCCACTCTGCCCAATGACCGTCAGGCCGTCCACTGACCGGCGGTCCGCAACCGCATGAAAGCCGAGGCTCCTCCCATGAGCGCCCCCATCGATCCCGCAACAGCAGGCAAGTCCCCGCTGCACCACGCCGTCAACGAGGCCCTGGCCACGGTTATCGACCCTGAACTGCGCCGCCCCATCACGGAGCTGGGCATGGTGGATTCCGTCCAGGTGTCCGACGACGGCAAGGTCACCGTAGCGGTCCTGCTCACCATCGCCGGCTGCCCGCTGCGGGACACCATTACCGCCGATTCCCAAAAGGCCCTTTTCGCTGTTCCGGGCGTCACCGCTGTCGACGTCGAACTGAAGGTGATGGACCAGGCGCAGCGCGACGCGCTCAAGGAGAAGCTGCGCGGCGCGGGCGGGCAGCGCAGCATCCCGTTCAATGAACCCGGCTCGCTCACCAGGGTCTACGCCGTAGCCAGCGGCAAGGGCGGGGTGGGCAAGTCCTCCGTCACCGTCAACCTGGCCAGCGCACTGGCTGCCCAAGGCCTCCGCGTGGGCATCGTGGACGCGGATGTGTACGGCTTCTCCGTCCCCGCGCTGATGGGGATCACGCAAAAACCCACCCAAGTGGACGATATGATCCTTCCCCCGGTTGCGTACGGGGTGAAGGTGATCTCCATCGGCATGTTCGTCAGCGGCAACAAGCCGGTCGCCTGGCGCGGACCCATGCTGCACCGGGCCCTGGAACAGTTCCTCACTGACGTCTACTTCGGCGATCTGGATGCCCTGTTCCTGGACCTTCCGCCGGGCACGGGTGACATTGCCATCTCCGTTGCGCAGCTGCTGCCCAAGGCCGAGATCCTGGTGGTCACCACACCCCAGGCCGCGGCAGCGGACGTCGCAGAACGGGCCGGTGCCATTGCCACACAGACCGGCCAGAAAATCGCAGGCGTCATTGAGAACATGTCCTACCTGGAGATGCCCGACGGCGGCCGGATGGAGCTGTTCGGAAGCGGCGGCGGGGCAGTCCTCACCGAACGCCTCAGCGCCACGGTAGGGGCGGACGTTCCGCTGCTGGGCCAGATTCCCCTGGACATCCAGCTGCGGGAAGGCGGGGACTCGGGGGTGCCGATCGTCCTGGGCCAGCCGGGCTCGGCGGGCGCGATGGCGCTGGAAGCCATTGCAGGCCAGTTGGCGGCCAAACCCCGTGGGCTGGCCGGGATGAAACTGGGGCTGCAGCCCCGGTAATCAGTAAGCCCCGTTGACCAGTAATTGCCGCCGGGCAGTGGGCTCCGTGGGGCGACAGGCCTAGGTGGCTTCGGTGTCGAACGGGGCTGTCTCGCCCGGCGCCAGCCGCTCCACAACCCTTTCGGGCCGCGCAGGAGCCGACTCGGCGGCTGCCGCCGCGCCGGACACCGCAGCCACGGCGGCCGGGGCGCCTGCGCTGACGGGCTTGGTGTCGTCGTCGAGGAGTGCTTCCTTGATGATGCGTCGGGGATCGTACTGGCGCGGATCGTACTTCTTCCAGTCGACATCGTCGATGTCGATGCCCACTTCTTCCTTGATCTGCTCGCGGGCACCGTTGGCCATGCGGCGGACTTCCTTGACCAGGTTCGCCAGCTTCTGGGTATATTCGGGCAGCCGCTGGGGGCCGATCACCAGTACGCCAATGATCAGCAGAAGAATGAACTCCGGGCCGTTGATTCCAAACACTTTAGGAAGATTACCCTTTCCGGGCTGCGAGTGACGATTCCCGTCCGCGGGACGGAGCAACAGTTCGCGTCACTGGTTGAACAGGGCCGCGATCTTGCTGAACCCGCGCTCCAGCCGGGTCTCCAGTGGCTCGGCGGCCTGCCCCTCGGAAGTCTCCGGAACGGCGGCCGCCACCCCTTCTGCGGCACCGTCGGCGAGGCGTTTGAGGATGGGCAGGGCTTCGTTGGCCTGCGCCGCGGGCAGGTCGGAGCGATAGGTGATGGTGAGGCCTGCCGCGCGGTAAGTGGCGGCCCATGGCGATGTGGCCCAATCCTGCGACGGACCCGCCTTGCCGCTGGCTCCGGTGGCTTCCACCGGCACACTTCCGGCAGCCGCGGCCGCGGCCTGTGCTGCGGGCTGCCCGGTGACGGGATGCTGTTCAGTAACGGTGGCGTGATGGGCGCCGTCGGTAAGCCGGAGCTCCACCGCAGGCTGGCCGTCAACAACCAGCGCCTTGGCCGATTCCACGTGGAATCCCATGGCCTGCAGTTCAGGGCAGGCCCAGCCCTCGGAGCGCAGCGTGGCGAGCTGTGCTGCGGTCAACGTCCTGCCGTCCGCCGGTGTCTGCGAGGAGACATGCGAAAAGGCCGCCTCGGTGGCCCCCGCCCCGCCGGCCGCGGGGTCTCCTGCCGCCGTGAACGCCCCGACGGCCAGCACTCCGGCAGCCGCCACCGTTCCTCCCGCCGTCAGCGCCAGGGCCCGGGCGGCCAGCGAGGTCCCGCTTTGGTGTACAGGCGCAGGCGGCTGGGCCGCCAGTTCACTCGTGCGCGCCAGCAGGCGGGCCGTCAGGTCACCGCTGGCGGGTGGAATGGGAGCATCCCGGAGGCGCTCAAGGTACTGCTGTTCCCGGCGCACGGTGGCGGCACACTCCTGGCAGGCCTCAAGGTGGCTGCCGGTGCGCTGATGCCTGCCGCCGAAAGGAAACTGGGACCTCATGCGCCGTTCAGAGGATGCCGGCGATGCGGGGCATCGATAGCTTGCGGCGGGACTGCTGCGGGCGCGGATCGCGGTGGGCGAGCTTCTCCCGGAGCATGGTCCTGCCGCGGTGGATGCGCGAGCGGACGGTACCCAGCTTCACGCCCAGAGCCTCCGCGACTTCGTCGTAGGACAGCCCCTCGAGGTCACACAGGACCACGGCGGCGCGGAAGTCCGGCGGAAGTTCCTCCAGCGCGGCCTGCACATCCAGGTCCAGGTTGTTCAGTTCGAAGCTTTGCTCGGGGCCCGGCTCACGGCCCGGCAGCCGGGACTCTGCGTCCTCCGCCAGCGCGTCGAAACGGATGCGGGTCTTCCGGCGGGCCTGGTCAAGGAACAGGTTGGTGGTGATGCGGTGCAGCCAGCCGTCGAGCGTCCCCGGTTTGAAGTTGTCCAGCGAACGGAAGACGCGGACGAAGACCTCCTGGGTGAGGTCCTCGGCGTCGAACTTGTTGCCGGTCAAGCGGTAAGCCAGCCGGTAGACCTTCGCCGAATGGTTGGTGACCACTTCTTCCCAAGTGGGACGCACCCACCCATCATCGGGATTGTTGACTGCAGGGACAGGTGCCACAACTGAAGATGACATCGTCCACTCCCCTCATGGAATGCTAACGCCCGGATACTGTTGACATCTCTGATTCGGCGCCGGTCACCTTTTGGATGAGCGGATACCAATCATGTCAAACTTCGCTGGGAATTTCCTGACTGCAGGCGAACTTCAGCCTTGGGCGCAACGGGTGCTTCCCCGGCCTGCCCGGCCAAACACAGTAGGCTTGGGGAGACATTCCCCCTTACGCCCAGAAAGCGAAATCCATGAGCGCCGACAAGTCCAGCAGCTGGTCCTATGCAGAAGATCTGCCCGCTGAGGATGAGGTAATGCTTCGGGCCCGGGAGCGTTCGTTTGAATTGGGCGTCAATGCGATCAGCCCCGGCGTAGGCGCCGTCCTTACGGTGCTGGCCGCTGCCTCCAAGGCCCAGACCGCGGTGGAGATCGGCACGGGCGCCGGGGTCTCCGGCGTGTGCCTCCTGCGCGGCTTGAGCCCGCATGCGGTCCTGACCACCATCGACGTGGACGTCGAACACTTGAGGGCGGCCCGCGAGGCGTTCGCCGAAGCCGGCAGTCCGGCCAACCGTACGCGCACTATTTCCGGCCGCGCCGGCGATGTCCTGCCACGGCTGACTGACGGGGCCTACGACCTGGTGTTCATCGACGCGGACAAGCCAGGCCTCCCCGGATATGTGGAACAGGCCGTCCGGCTGCTCAAGCGTTCCGGGCTGCTGGTCATCAACGACGCCCTGGACAAGGACAAGGTGGCGAACCCCGCCGGGCGGGAGCCCAACACAGTGACCCTGCGCCAGGTGGGCAAGGCAATCCGCGACGACGACAGGCTGGCTTCCGCAATGCTTCCCACCGGGGACGGCCTGCTGGTGGCCGTTAAGAAGTAGGTACCCCCGAAGACAGACAGGGTCCGCAGCCCGCAGGCTGCGGACCCCGTCCGGCACAATTACTCGGTAACGCCGACGAGGCATTCCTTGAGGTTGGCTGCTTCGGCAGCGTTCAGTTCGACCACCAGGCGTCCGCCGCCTTCGAGCGGGACGCGCATGATCAGGCTGCGGCCCTCCTTGGTGACTTCCATTGGGCCGTCGCCGGTGCGTGGTTTCATAGCCGCCATGAGGAATTCCCCTCCATTTTGTCCCAGGACTGATCAGCCCGGGCGGGCTGTGTCCGCATGTCGATCAGGCGGCCATGGCGGGCTGGTGGTTCCACCGCCAAGGCTGCGCGTTTTCTGAATGCTTTTGTCCTTGCTTACCTATCATTATCGCGGAATTACCCGCCCGTAGCTAATCGATGGACATTTTCCTGCGCGTGTTATTCCCGTCCTGACCTGCACAGAAGCACGTTTTGCTAGGGCGGATAATCCCCTCCGCCGGGCAGCGGCGCCCACGCCCACAGCCACACGATCCACACGACCTGGAGCAGCAGGAACATCACCACCACGGTCCCCCGGTACGCCCTTGACCGGGAGAGGAAAGCCGCGCCCAGGGCCAGCGGAAACAGCGGCAGCAGCATCCTGAAGGTACTGGTCTGCGGGTGGAGGAAGGCCAGCAGGTATCCCATGTAGCAGGCGCACCACAGCCGCAGTTCGACGCCGAGCCGCACCACCGGGGGGAGGAACAGCATCGCGGCGAACAGCGCCACGAAAACTACGGGGGCAAGGACGCCCAGGACGGGGCCAAAAAGCTCGACGCCGGTGTCGAACCACGGTTTGAAAGGCACCAGATCCTGGCCACGCCACACGGTTTCTGTTTTGGTATAGGCCTGCGGGTCACCGGTGGCCACCCATGCGACGGCGGGCCAGGCGAGGGCGGAAACGCCCGCGACGGCGGTTAGCCCCGTCAGTGCGGCCAGGTCCCGGCCGGAATGGGCTGCTTCATTGCTGCCCCGCTGCGGGCTGGCACGGACGAATGCGATGGCCCGGAAGACCAGGAGCAGCCCCACCATGGCGGCAAAGGGGACACCCAGGGGCCGGGAGAGGCAGAGCAGGACCACTACGGGCATGGCCGACAGGTACTGCCGGCGCACCACCAGCAGCAGGGCCCACGCGAGCAGCATGAGCGACAGGGGTTCGGCATAGGGGACCTGGAGGACGGCGGAAACGGGGAAGGCCGCGAAGAACGCAACACCCCACATGGCGGTGGCATGGCTGGCCTTCTGCCGGAACAGTTTGTACACCACCAGCGCTGCGCCCCAGCCAGCGAGCATGGCGATCAGCGTGAGCGAGGCGGCGGGGCTGAGGCCGGTGATGCGGCTGAGTCCACCGGCCAGGGCTGGGAAGAGCGGGTAGAAGGCCCACGTATTTTCCTGCACGTTGCCGGCACTGTCCGTGGGAAGGATCGACGGGTAGCCGTTGGCGATGACCTGGCCGTACCAGCGGGCATCCCAGATGTTGATGAAGTTCCAGTAGTCCGGCTTCGGGGGGAACCAGGGGTTGGGGCCCTGGTGGAGTGCCGCGGCCATGAAGATGCACGCGGTAACCACCCTCGCCGCCGCGTACAGGGCCGTCACCTGGAGCCAGGAGGGCCAGCTGCGGACGGCGGAAGCCACGCGGTGGGCTGCGTTGCCCGCGGATGCCAGCGGGCTGCGGCGGTCCACCGTGCTCACAGGCCGCCCTTCCCCGGGGCTGCATCCTCATGGACGGGAGTGGGGCCGCCCCGGAGGCCAGCCTCTCCGGCGCTTCCTGTGCCGGGTTCTTGCCCTGCCGCATCAGCAGCGGCGGTTCCGCCGTCGGAAGTCTGCTCAGAAGGTTCCTCAGGGGCCTCCAGCCGGCCGCGCAGCTCAGCTATTTCGGCATCCTTTGCGGCCAGCTGGTCCCGCAGCTCGTCCAGGACCTGGTCCACCTGGTCCATCCGGTAGCCGCGCAGGCCCAGCGAGAAACGCAGCCGCGTCACGTCCTCCGGAACGGCGTGCTCGGGAAGGAGCACCGGCGGAAGGTTCGCGGGCGGTTCTTCGAAACCACCGTCCAGGAGTGCAGGCAGCCCGGCGCCGCCCGGTGTGCGGGAACGCCCGCCCAGGGCGGCCCAAAGGACCGCCACCACCAGCACGACGGCGAGGAAAACGAGGAAGAAACTCACGGTTCCATCGTGCCAGACCGCCGGCTGGAACCGTTGCGCCACGTTACTCCGGCCGCTGCTCGCCGTTCATGGAAGGAGTCACCGCGCCATGCAGGACGCGGTCCACGGCTTCCGCGGGGTCGTCCACCAGCTGGATGAGGTCCAAGTCCTTTTCGGAAACCATTCCCTCGGCCACCAGCGTGCCCCGGATCCAGTCGATCATCGGTCCCCAGAAATCGACGCCCAGGAGCACGATAGGGAAGGACGTCACCTTCCGGGTCTGCACCAGGACCATTGCCTCGAACAGCTCATCCAATGTCCCCAGGCCGCCGGGCAGCACGATGAAGCCCTGCGCGTATTTGACGAACATGGTCTTGCGGGCGAAGAAATAACGGAAGTTAATGCCGAGGTCCACCCACTGGTTCAGGCCCTGCTCGAACGGCAGCTCGATACCGAGGCCAACGGACACGCCGTTGCCCTCCACCGTCCCCCGGTTGGCCGCCTCCATGGAGCCCGGGCCACCGCCGGTGATCACTGCTACTCCGGCCTCGGCGAGCTTGCGGCCCACTTCGACGCCCATCTCGTAGTAAATGCTGCCGGGTTTGGTGCGGGCTGACCCGAAGACGCTGACGGCTTTTCCAATATCCGCGAGCGCCCCGAAGCCTTCCACGAACTCGCTCTGGATGCGCAGGACGCGCCAGGGATCGGTGTGGACGAACTGGCCGGGGCCCTTGGTATCAAGCAGATGCTGGTCCGACATTTCCACTGCCGCCTGCTTGCGGCGCAGCTCAAGGGGCCCCTTACGGCGCGGCTGGGAATTCTTGGCCGGATCTGCGTTGATGCTCATTCCCCTAGGCTAACCTCCAACCACAGGTATCTCTTGAATCACGATCAGCATGAAGTTGGGGTGATTGGCGTCATAACCCACCGTTGTTCGCTAGATTCTTTCCTATGACTACTCATGTGCCCGGCGATGCTCTCGTCTCCCTGAACGCCGTTAATAAGCATTACGGCCAGCTGCACGTTCTGAAGGACATCAACCTCCAGGTCCGCAAGGGCGAGGTTGTTGTGGTCATCGGGCCCTCCGGTTCCGGTAAGTCCACCCTCTGCCGGGCCATCAACCGCCTGGAAACCATCGAGGGCGGAACCATCAGCATCGACGGGAAAGTCCTCCCCGAGGAAGGCAAGGAACTCGCCCAGCTCCGCGCCGACGTCGGAATGGTTTTCCAGTCGTTCAACCTGTTCGCGCACAAGACCATCCTTGAAAACGTGACCCTTGGGCCCATCAAGGTCAAGGGCGTTTCCAAGGCGGCGGCTGAAAAGGACGCCATGGCACTCCTGGAACGGGTAGGCGTGGGGCACCAGGCTCCCAAGCTCCCGGCCCAGCTCTCCGGCGGCCAGCAGCAGCGCGTCGCAATTGCCCGCGCTTTGGCAATGAAGCCGAAGGTCATGCTGTTCGACGAGCCCACGTCCGCCCTGGACCCCGAAATGATCAACGAGGTCCTGGACGTCATGGTCCAGCTCGCCAAGGAAGGCATGACCATGATCGTGGTCACCCACGAGATGGGGTTCGCCCGCAAGGCCGCCGACCGCGTGGTTTTCATGGCAGACGGCCAGATTGTTGAAGACGACACCCCGGAGGAATTCTTCACCAACCCGAAGAGTGACCGCGCCAAGGACTTCCTGTCCAAGCTGCTCACCCACTGATTCAACCGAACCAACACACTTCAGTTCGCATCCAGGCCGGAAACCCACGGCCATCAATGAAAGGAATGTCATGAAGACATTTATGTCCCGGCGGAAGTCCTTCGTCGTGGCGGCTACCGCTGCCCTCGCCTTGTCCCTCAGCGCCTGCGGCGGCGGCGACTCCGGCGGGTCCAGCAACCCCAGCCCGGTCGAAAAGCCTTCCTTCGCTGCCGGCACCACCATGGAGAAGCTGTCCTCCGCCGGCACCATCAAGATCGGCACCAAGTTCGACCAGCCGCTGTTCGGCCAGGTGGGCCTGGACGGCAAGCCGGTCGGTTTCGACGTTGAAATCGGCAAGCTGATCGCCGCCAAGCTGGGCATTCCCGCAGACAAGATCGAGTGGTCGGAGACCGTTTCGGCCAACCGCGAGCCCTTCATCGAGCAGGGCAAGGTGGACCTGGTCATCGCCACGTACACCATCAGCGACAAGCGCAAGCAGGTTGTGGACTTCGCCGGCCCGTACTACCAGGCCGGCCAGGCGCTCATGGTGAACAAGGACAACGACACCATCAAGAAGCCTGAAGACGTCAAGGGCAAGAAGGTCTGCTCCGTCACCGGCTCCACCCCGGCTGCCACCATCGTGGACAAGTACGGCGCGGAACTGGTTCCGGCCGCCACCTACTCCGCGTGCCTGGAACCGCTGCGCAACAAGCAGGTTGAAGCGGTCACCACTGACAACGTGATCCTCGCCGGCTTCGTTGACAAGGAACCGGACGCCTTCAAGCTGGCCTCCGATGAAACCTTCACCAAGGAGCCCTACGGCATCGGCCTGAAGAAGGGCGACAAGGAATTCCGCAGCTGGATCAACGACCAGCTGGAATCCTTCGAAAAGGACGGCTCCTACAAGAAGGCCTGGGAAGCCACCGCAGGTTCGGTCATCAAGACCGCACCCAGCCTCCCGCCCATCGACCGCTACTAACCAGCGTCCAGCTGCCGGGGCTGCACAGCGGCCCCGGCAGCACAGCTTTTAATCCGTCCACGCTTACAGCCGAAGGATCCTATGGACGTCATCATTGAAAACCTGCCCCTTTACTGGACTGGTTTTCTCCGCACACTTTTCCTCTCCGTCGTCTCCGGCATCTTCGCGTTGATCCTCGGAACCCTGCTGGCGGCAGCGCGCGTTTCCCCGGTTGCGGCGCTGCGCGGTTTCAGCACCGTCTACGTGGAGATCCTCCGCAACACCCCGCTGACCATCGCCTTCTTCTTCGCAGCCATTGTGCTCCCCCGGCTTGGGGTCAAGTTCGAGCAGTTCGAGGTCGCCGCGATCATCGCCCTCAGCACCTACACCGCAGCGTTCATCGCCGAAGCTGTCCGCTCAGGTGTCAACAGCGTGCCCGTGGGCCAGGCGGAGGCCGCGCGCAGTATCGGCATGAAGTTCGGCCAGGTACTCACGCTCATCATCCTCCCCCAGGCCCTGCGGACAGTGATCCCGCCGCTGATCAACATCCTGATCGCCCTGGTCAAGAACTCCTCCGTGGCCGGTGCCTTCTTCGTCCTGGAACTGTTCGGCTACGGCCGGCAACTGGCCAACGCCAATGGTGACGCCGTCATCACCGTCCTGCTGGGCACTGCGTTCTTCTATCTGCTCCTCACCGTTCCGCTGGGAATCCTCGCCAACACGGTGGAACGAAAGGTGGCGATTGCCCGATGAGCTCCGTTCTGTACGACGTTCCCGGCCCCAAAGCACGCCGGATCTCCCTGATTGCCTCAATCATCGGCGGCCTGTTGATTCTCGGCCTGCTGGCGTGGGTCGTCATGACCCTCGCGCAGCAGGGAATCCTCGAGGCGCGCCGCTGGCAGATCTTCACCCGCGCCGACGTGTGGCGGCTGCTCGGCAACGGGTTGGGTGCCACTCTTTCCGCAGCCGCCATCGCAGCAGTCATCGCCTTCCCGCTGGGGCTGCTGCTGTGCCTGCTGCGGATCTCGGATGCTGCTGTCATCCGGATCCCCACCCGGATCATTCTGGAATTCCTGCGCGGCATGCCAGTGGTCCTGATGATGCTCTTCATCCTGCTGGGATTCCGCACCTCCGCGTTCATTGCCGTTATCGCCGGCCTGGTGCTCTACAACGGCGCCGTGTTCGCGGAGATCATCCGCGCCGGCATCCAGTCACTGCCCAAGGGACAGCGCGAGGCGGGGCTGGCCATCGGCCTGACCAGCTACAAGTCCCGCATGCTCATCGAACTGCCGCAGGCTATCCGCCGCATGATGCCGTCGCTCGTGGCGCAGATGGTGGTGCTCCTGAAGGACACCTCGCTGGGCTACATCGTGGCCTACGGTGAACTGCTGCGCGCGGTGCAGGTCATGGCAGACTTCCTGGGGCCGCAGTACCTGTTCCCCGTCTTCTTCGTGGCCGCCGCCATCTACATCGCCATCAACATTTCCGTATCGCGGCTGGCTGTGTGGATCGAGCGCCGCGGCTCCAAGAAGGCTGCCGGCGGTGTGGCCAAGGCCGAACCGGACGTCCTGGAGGCTGCGGCTCCCTAGTCCGCGAAGCCTTCGACAAAAGAGGGCCGGAACTCCCGCGGGAGTTCCGGCCCTCTTTTGTCTTTAAGCTCCCTCAGGCCGCCAGCCAGCTCTGCAGGGCGGCAAGGCATTTGCGGACGGCGTCGGCGTCCACGTGCTCGTTATCCTTGTGCGCCAGCAGCGCATCTCCTGGGCCGAAGTTGACCGCCGGGATGCCCAGTTCGCTGAAACGCGCGACGTCGGTCCAGCCGTATTTGGGCTTGGGTGCGGCTCCCACGGCGGCAACGAAGGAGGCGGCGGCCGGGTGCTGCAGCCCGGGCCGGGCGCCGGCGGCGGCGTCGGTGCGGACCACGTCGAAGCCAGCCAGCAGTTCCCGGACGTGGGCCTCGGCCTCATCAGGCGTCTTGTCCGGGGCGAACCGGTAGTTGATCTCCACAACGCAGCGGTCCGGAATCACATTGCCCGCTGTGCCGCCATTGATCTTCACCGCGTTGAGGCTTTCCCGGTAGTCAAGGCCGTCGACGTTGATGGTCCGGGGTTCGTAGGCTGCCAGGCGGGCCAGGATGGGCGCTGCCGCGTGGATGGCGTTGCTGCCCATCCAGGCGCGGGCCGAATGCGCAGCCTCCCCCGCCGTGGTGGCCTCGAACCGACTGGTGCCATTGCAGCCGCCCTCCACGGTGCCGTCGGTTGGCTCCAGCAGGATGGCGAAGTCTCCCTGCAGCAGGTCTCCGTGGTTGCGGACCAGGCGCCCCAGGCCGCTCTTCACCGCCTCCACTTCCTCGTGGTCGTAGAACACAAAGGTGACGTCCCGCTTGGGCTGGGCGCCGCCGTCGAACATCCCTGCGGCCAAAGCCAGCTGGACCGCCACGCCGCCTTTCATGTCCGTGGCGCCGCGGCCATACAGGATGCCCTCGCCGGGAACCCCGGACTCCCAGCTGGAAGGGACGGTGCCCTTGGAGCCTTCGGTGAGCGGCAGCGGGACGGTGTCCAGGTGTCCGGCGAGGATGACGCGCTCAGGGCGGCCCAGTTCCGTCCGCGCGATGATCGCGTCCCCGTCGCGCACGACGCTGAGCTGGGGAATCTCCAGCAAAGCGGTTTCGACGGCGTCCGCCAGCTGGGTTTCATTACCGGACACACTGTTGATGTCCATCAGGGCTGCGGTCAGCAACGCCACATCCTGGCGGAGGTCAAGGACGGACACGGCAGGTTCAGGGGCGGTTTCAGCAGTCACGAAGCCAGTCTAGTTCGAACCGCCCGCCCGGCCCTCGATAGACTGGGGCACATGACTGAGACCGCTTCCTCCGCCGTGCCCGAAACCTTGACCTCAACCGCTGATGACCGTTCCGCCTATGGCTTTGGCGTGGCCACCATCGCCACCGCCGGCGGTGACGCCACCGTCCTGGACGTCTGGTTCCCGGCACCGGCGCTTGGTGTTGCGGCGGAAGACCTCCGCTCGGTGGAGAACGCCGACGAAGCACTGACCCGCATCGCGGAGAACGGCGTCGACGAGGACCGCGGCACGGAACAGAAGGTGGTCTTCGTCCAGATCAACCTGGATGAGGCCCCCGCGGACACCGCTGACGCCTATCTGCGGCTGCACCTGCTGTCACACCGCCTGGTCCAGCCCAACACCATCAACCTGGACGGCATCTTCGGCAAGCTCCCCAATGTCGTGTGGACCAACTTCGGGCCGGCCGCCGTGGAAGGCTTCGAACTGACGCGCGCAAAGCTGCGCCGCCGTGGTGCCGTCACCGTCTACGGCATCGACAAGTTCCCGCGCATGGTGGATTACGTGGTACCCAGCGGTGTTCGCATTGCCGACGCCGACCGGGTTCGCCTCGGTGCGCACCTCGCGGCCGGCACCACGGTCATGCACGAGGGCTTCGTGAACTTCAACGCCGGCACCCTGGGCACCTCCATGGTGGAGGGACGCATTTCCGCAGGAGTAGTGGCCGGCGACGGCAGCGACGTGGGCGGCGGCGCCTCCATCATGGGCACCCTCTCCGGCGGCGGCAAGGAAAAGATCACCATCGGCGAGCGCGTCCTGCTCGGCGCGAACTCCGGCGTGGGCATCAGCATCGGTGACGATTCGGTGGTGGAGGCAGGCCTCTACGTCACGGCAGGCACCCGGGTCCGCGTTCCCGGGCCCAAGGACGAGGTGGGCGAGGACACCACCAAGATCGTCAAGGCTGCCGAACTCTCCGGCGTTCCCAACCTCCTGTTCCGCCGCAACTCCACCACCGGTGCGGTTGAAGCCCTGCCCCGCAAGGGCCAGACAGTTGAACTGAACGACGCACTGCACGCCAACTAGTTCCTTCATGGCACCTCTGTCTGTGGCGCGCAGACGCGGCCTGCGCCGCCTGACGGTGCTGCTCCTCACCCTCGCGCTGGTAGCGGGAGGCATTTATACGGCGGTGTACTTTGTGCAGCGTTCCGAGACCCTCGTTTCGGAACGCTGCACAGCCAAGGCCGCGGGCCGGAGCGGGGAGCTGGCGCCTGACCAGGCGGCCAATGCGGCTTTGATCACCGCAGCAGCTGTCCGGCGGGGCCTTCCCCCGCGTGCCGCCACCATCGCCCTGGCCACGGCCATGCAGGAGTCGAAGCTGCGCAACATCGGCCACGGCGACCAAGCCGGACCGGACTCACGCGGGCTCTTCCAGCAGCGGCCGTCCCAGGGCTGGGGCACGGAGGCGCAAATCATGGACCCTTACTACGCCGTCAATGCGTTCTACGACGCCCTGGTGAAGATTCCCGGCTACGAGACGCTGGACATCACCGACGCAGCCCAGCAGGTCCAGCGGTCCGCCTACCCCAAGGCGTACGCGCAGCATGAAGAGATGGGACGGGCGTTCGCGTCGGGGCTCACCGGACAGACTCCGGCCGGAGTCCAGTGCACACTCCGCTCCCCCACCGCGGGCGGAAATTCCGCATCGGTGGCCACCGAACTTGACCAGGCCTACGGTGGCGTTGACAGCCGGGTGGATGGTTCCACCTTGGTGGTGGACTCCCAGGGGACGCTGGCCTGGTCCGTGGCCCAGTGGGCAGTTGCCAACGCCAAGGACTTGTCCGTGGTGCGGGTCGAAGCGGAGGGGCACACCTGGCAGCGCGCCAGTGGCGACGGCTGGCAGGTCACGGGTTCCCCTGACGGCCAGGTGCGCATCACGGTGCGGACGGCCGACGGCGGCAGCTGAGTGCCGCCGTCGGCCTCCCGCCTGGGGGCTAGACCAGGATTTCCAGCACCGGTTGGACGTAGCTGCGGAACAGTTCAGGCTGGCTCATCAGTTCCTGGCTCATGATGATCTTGTCGGGCTCCAGGTACCAGGCCCGCTGCTCATCCAGCGGCAGTTCGATAATGGTCAGCTTGAAGTCCCGCGAATCCCGCCCCACTTCCATCAGCCTGTCGTCCACCATGTCCTGGAGCAGCTGGTCGGTTCCCGTGGCAACGCGTTCGGCTTCAAGCTCGGCATATTCGCTTCTGCGCTCCCTGGCCCAGGTGAGCGCGGAACCAAAATGTGCCTGCAGTACCCGCTGCAGGGCCGGAGAGTTGCCGAAGGCTTCGAAGCTGGGCGGCGATAGTTCGGGCGACGCCTGCGGATAGGCCTTGAGCAGCTGTTCCCACCAGGCCTCCCATTCGGTCTTCAGTGCGCTGAGGCCGCCCACGTCTGAAGTCAGGTGCCTGTGGTCGGCCGGGCGGATTTTGGGCGTTGCATGGGACAGCATGGGGCGGCCCACGCCGTTCAGGCCGGCCGTGTCCCGGACGTAGAGCGCAATCATCATCGGCCCGGACGTGTCCGTAGTGATCTGCCACCCTGAACCGCTTGCGTGCTGCATCCGAAGTCCTTCCCTGGCCTGCTTCTGCCGGGGCGCCATGACAGCTCCCGCGCTACCCGGCTATCAGTCTATTCCCGCAGCCAATTCGCGGTAGTGCAGGCCTTTTAACGGACCAGCCCGTCCAGGTGCCGCTCCAGGACGTCGCGGCACATCTGCGCGGTCATCCAAGCGGGTTGCAGCAGGGCATGCATGCACAGACCGTCCAGTGTGGCCAGGAGCCGTTCGGCCTCGACCACCAGGTTCTCCTGCGGTTCGTCATCCGGGAGCAGGGAGGCCACCACGCCGCCCACGATGGCCGCGACTTCACGGTGGCTGCGGTCGGCTTCGGCTGCAAGGAAGGGCCTGATCCGAGCGGCGTTCTTGAAAGCCAGCCAGGCGCAGGCGTCCATTGCTGTTTCCTCGTCCAGGGGAAGGACGCCGCCCAGGAGGGTTAAAACAGCGCCGCGCTGCTCAGGGCTGCCGGCGGCCGCGTCCTGCACGGGCGGCAGGAGTCCCTCCAACCGGGAAACTACCCGGTCAACAACCGTGCCGAAGGAGAAGGCCAGCAGCTCCTCGCTCCCCTGGAAGTAGTGCCGGACAGAACCAACCGCCAGCCCGGCTTCGTCCGCCACCTCCCGCAGCGAAGCACGCTCCAGCCCGTCGACGGCGATGATGCGGAGAACCGCCTGGACAACATCCTGCCGCCTGGCGTCGGCGTCAACTATTTTGGGCACCATCCTTATTAGCACAGATGTGCTTCCATCACGGCACCCGGCCGCCCGGCATCCGGAACGCTGCGGCGGCGAGCGGTCCGCGTGGGATAGCGTTGAGGCATGAAAATCTTGGTTACCGGGGGCACCGGCTACATCGGTTCCCACACTGTTCTTTCCCTGCAGGAAGCCGGCCACGACGTGGTCGTCATCGACAACCTGGTCAATTCCAGCGAGGAATCGCTGCGGCGGGTGGCAGAACTCAGCGGCAAGCCCGCCGAGTTCCACCACGTGGACCTGGTGGACGAGGCCGCCGTCGAGAAAGTCTTTGCCGGCAGCGGCATCGACGCCGTCATCCACTTCGCAGGCCTCAAAGCCGTCGGGGAGTCAGTGCAGGAGCCGCTGAAGTACTACTACAACAACCTGGTGGGCACCCTGAACCTGATCCGCGTCATGGACAGGCACGATGTCCGGTCCATCGTCTTCAGCTCCTCGGCCACCGTCTATGGGGAGCACAATCCCATTCCCTACGTGGAAAAGATGGAGATCGGCGCCAACAACCCCTACGGGCGCACCAAGGAACAGATCGAGGACATCCTCTCCGACCTCGGCGCCGCCGACTCCCGCTGGCACATAGCACTGCTGCGCTACTTCAACCCCGTGGGCGCGCACCCGTCAGGGCGCATCGGCGAAGACCCCCAGGGCATCCCCAACAACCTGGTCCCGTTCATTGCCCAGGTGGCCGTGGGCCGCCGCGAGAAGCTCATGGTGTTCGGCGGCGACTACGACACTCCGGACGGAACGTGCCTGCGCGACTACATCCATGTGGTGGACCTCGCCGAAGGCCACGTCGCTGCGCTGAACCACATCGCAGGGCGTACCGGCGTCTTCCGCTGGAACCTGGGCTCCGGCAAGGGCTCCTCCGTCCTGGAGGTCCTGCGGTCCTTCGAGAAGGCCGTGGGCAAGCCCATCCCCTACGAGATCACCGGACGCCGTGCTGGAGACCTTCCTGCCTTCTGGGCCGACGCTACCTCCGCGCTGGCGGACCTGAGCTGGTCCACCACCAAGACCGTGGACCAGATGTGCGAGGACCACTGGCGCTGGCAGAAGAACAACCCCCAGGGCTACGCCTCCTGACCATCCCCGTCGATTGCTCCCCGCCGGCTCCCTGCCCTCGCAAGCTCGGGCCCTGACCATCCCCGTCGATTGCCGCGTACTTGTCGTTTTGGCGGCCCAAAACGACAAGTACGCAGCAGCGGATGGTGATTAACGCGAAACGGCCGCCCACCTGAGAAAGGTGGGCGGCCGTCGTCGTAACTGCTGTTGTGGCCGGCAGAGATCAGCGGGCCGGGTAGTCGCGCTCGGGCTCGCCGATGTACAGCTGGCGCGGGCGGCCAATCTTGGTGTTCGGATCGCTGATCATTTCGCGCCACTGGGCAATCCAGCCCGGCAGGCGGCCGATGGCGAACAGGACGGTGAACATCTTTTCAGGGAATCCCATGGCCTTGTAGATCAGGCCGGTGTAGAAGTCCACGTTGGGGTAGAGCTTGCGCTGGATGAAGTAGTCATCGCTGAGTGCCTTCTCTTCCAGGCGCATGGCGATGTCCAGCAGTTCGTCGTTGCCGCCGAGCTTGCTGAGGATCTCGTGGGCCGTGGCCTTGACGATCTTGGCGCGCGGATCGTAGTTCTTGTAGACGCGGTGCCCGAAGCCCATGAGGCGGACGCCGTCTTCCTTGTTCTTAACCTTCTCCATGTAATCCTCGGGCTTGAGGCCCTCGGCCTGGATCTGGCGGAGCATCTTCAGGACGGCTTCGTTGGCGCCGCCGTGGGCAGGGCCGAAGAGGGCGTTAATGCCGGCGGAGACGGAGGCGAACAGGTTGGCGTTGGAGGAGCCCACCAGGCGCACGGTGGAGGTGGAGCAGTTCTGCTCGTGGTCAGCATGCAGGATGAGGAGCAGGTCCAGTGCCTTGACGATGACCGGGTCAAGCTCGTACTGCTCGGCCGGCAGGCCGAAGCTCAGGCGCAGGAAGTTCTCCACCAGGTTCATGGAGTTGTCCGGGTAGAGCATGGGCTGGCCGATGGACTTCTTGTGCGCGTACGCGGCGATGACCGGCAGCTTGGCCATGAGGCGGATGGTGGAGACCTCCACCTGTTCGGCGTTGAACGGGTCCAGCGAGTCCTGGTAGAACGTGGACAGCGCAGACACGGCCGAGGACAGCACCGGCATGGGGTGCGCGTCGCGGGGGAAGCCGCCGAAGAAGCCCTTGAGCTCCTCGTGCAGCAGGGTGTGGCGGCGGATCTTCTGGTCGAACTCGTCCAGCTCAGTGGGCGTGGGCAGGTTGCCGTAGATCAGCAGGTAGGACACCTCCAGGAAGCTGGAATGCTGTGCCAGCTGCTCGATGGGGTATCCGCGGTAGCGCAGGATGCCTGCATCGCCATCGATGTAGGTGATGGCGGACGTGGTTGCTGCGGTGTTCATGAAGCCGGGGTCAAAGGTAACGGCTCCGGTCTGCTTCAGCAGCTTGGAGACGTCGTAACCTTCGTTCCCTTCAACAACCTGGATGCGCGGGAGCTTCAGCTCGCCACCTGCGTGGAGCAGGGTCGCAGCATTGTTGGTCTCAGTCATGGAGTCCCCTTCATGAGGCGTCTTTGGCCTCTGTCGAAAGCTTGATCCAACATCAGGTGAGCCGTGCACGAAGCCTGAAGAGACAGGTTCCAACACCCGGGCTGCCTTCTTGTAGAAAGCCACCATTGATCAGTTAAAAAGTACCGCTCCTTGGCGGGTGTCACTAATCCGGGGCCCGCCCCTGCGGCCTAAAACACACCACATGTGGGGCGAGTCACACGAATATTACGTACCCTAGGAGCTAGCTTCGGCCAGCCGGGCTACCGCTGCATCGATCCGTTCATCCGACCCCGTCAAGGCAACACGGACGTAGCCGTTGCCGGCGTCGCCGTAAAAGACCCCTGGCCCCACCACGATGCCCCGCCCAGCCAGTCGGGAAACGGTCTCCCAGGTGTCCTCCCCTGCCGTCGACCAGAGGTACAGGCCGGCGTCGGATTCCTTGATCTCCAGGCCGAAGTCCAGCAGCGCCGGCAGCAGGCGTTCGCGCCGGCCCCGGTACAGCTCCTTTTGCGCCTCAACGTGGGTGTCGTCGCCCAGCGCCACCCGCATGGCTTCCTGGATGGGGTAGGGCACGATCATGCCTGCATGCTTGCGGCTGTTGACCAGGTTGGGCATCAGGTCCGGATCACCGGCGACGAACGCCGCCCTGTAACCGGCCAGGTTGGACTGCTTGCTGAGCGAGTAGACGGCGAGCAGGCCCTGGTGCGAGCCGCCCGCCACGCGGGGATCGAGGATGCTGGGGACCCGCTGGCCGCCGCGCTGGACGTCCCAGTCGCCCCAACCGAGCTCCGCATAGCATTCGTCCGACGCCACAACGGCACCCAGTTCGCGGGCCTGGACCACCAGCGCCTTCAGGGAGTCTGCGTCCCGCACGCTGCCGGTGGGGTTGCCCGGCGAGTTGACCCAGATGAGCCGGACCCGCGAGCGGGTGGCCTCGTCCAGTTCGTCCAGGTTGTCTGTTGCCACGGATGTGACCCCGGCGAGGGTCGCGCCGATATCGTACGTGGGGTAGGCCACCTTGGGACGTACGACGACGTCTCCGGGCTTAAGGCCAAGCAGCAGCGGCAGCCACGCAACGAGTTCCTTGGAGCCCACCGTGGGCATGATGTTGCGCGGATCGAGGCCTGGCACACCGCGCCGCCGTTCGAACCAGGCAGCGATGGCCTCCCGCAGCGCCGGAGTCCCATGGACCGTGGGGTAGCCGGGTGCGTTGGCGGCGGCCTTCAGGGCATCCTGCACCAGCTGCGGCGTCGGATCCACCGGCGTCCCGATCGAGAGGTTGACGGCTCCACCGGGATGCTCAGACGCCTTGGCCACATACGGTGCCATGGCCTCCCAGGGGTAGTCGGGCAGGTCCAGGCCAAACGAATTAACTGCTGCGGTCACGATGTCCGTCCGCTTTAGTGGTCTTGGTTCTGCGGGGGCAGGGCTGCGATCATCGGGTGGTCCTTGCCGGTGTTGCCGATCTTGGCTGCGCCGCCCGGGGAGCCGAGGTCATCGAAGAACTCCACGTTGGCCTTGTAGTAGTCGGCCCACTCCTCCGGGGTGTCGTCCTCGTAGTAAATGGCCTCAACCGGGCACACCGGTTCGCAGGCTCCACAGTCGACGCACTCATCCGGATGGATGTACAGCGAACGCTCGCCTTCATAGATGCAGTCGACGGGGCATTCTTCAATACATGCCTTGTCCTTGACATCCACACACGGCTGCGCGATTACGTACGTCACGTCCCTGGCCTCTCCACGTTGGGGTTCCGGCGTCCCGCCGGCTCTTGCATCCGGCGGCACAGCCGGAGTCTGACATCTGAGCCTATTATCTCCCAGCCCATTCCCGCGAACCTAGCCGGGCAACCTAGTATGAACTGGTGAGTCAGCCAGTACCTGCGCCAGCGCGTTTCCTTGCCTCGGCTGAGCCGGGAACCCGGGTGGTGGTGCGCTACCGAATCGAGGGCGGCCTCACGGACGCCCTGGGACACCTGCTGGGTTGCGACGCCGGTTCCTGCACCGTCCGCACCCGGCAGGCCGACGTCGTCATTCCCCTTGAGCGCGTTGTGGCAGCCAAACAAGTCCCGCCGGCTCCCCCGCGGCGCCGCCCGGCTGCACGCTAACCCCCGCCAGAGGGAAAAGAAAAAAGCCGGAACGACGGCGGGGTCCCCGCCTGCCGTTCCGGCTTTCCTTGCGTTGCTAGGCCTTGGCGCGGGCGCGGTTGGCCTTGGCGCGCTCGTTGGTGTCCAGGATCACCTTGCGGATCCGGATGGCCTCCGGGGTCACCTCGACGCACTCGTCCTCGCGGGCGAACTCCAGCGACTCTTCGAGGGTGAGTTCCCGCGGAGGGGTCAGGTTCTCGAAGGTGTCGGAGGAAGCGGCACGCATGTTGGTGAGCTTCTTTTCCTTGGTGATGTTGACGTCCATGTCATCGGCGCGCGAGTTCTCGCCGACGATCATGCCTTCGTACACCTCGGAGGTGGGCTTCACGAAGAAGGAGCCGCGTTCCTGCAGGTTGATCATGGCGAACGGGGTGACCACGCCGGCGCGGTCGGCAATCATGGAGCCGTTGGTGCGGTACTCGATGGGGCCGGCCCAGGGCTCATAGCCTTCGGAGATGGAGGCTGCGATGCCGGCGCCGCGGGTGTCGGTGAGGAACCGGGTACGGAAACCGATCAGGCCACGGGCCGGAACGATGAACTCCATCCGGCACCAGCCGGTGCCGTGGTTGGCCATGTTGGTCATGCGGCCCTTGCGGGCTGCCATGAGCTGCGTGACGGCGCCAAGGTATTCCTCGGGTACGTCGATGGTCATGTGCTCCATGGGCTCATGGATCTTGCCATCGATGGTCTTGGTGACAACCTGCGGCTTGCCCACGGTCAGCTCGAAGCCTTCGCGGCGCATCTGCTCAACCAGGATGGCCAGCGCCAGCTCGCCACGGCCCTGGACTTCCCAGGCGTCGGGACGCTCGGTGGGAAGCACCTTGATGGAGACGTTACCGATCAGTTCCTTGTCCAGGCGGTCCTTCACCTGGCGGGCGGTAACCTTGGCACCCTTGACCTTGCCCGCCAGCGGGGAGGTGTTGATACCGATGGTCATGGAGATCGCGGGGTCATCCACGGTAATCAGCGGCAGCGGCTGCGGGTTCTCGACGTCGGTGAGGGTTTCACCAATGGTGATGTCCTCGATGCCGGCGACGGCGACGATCTCGCCGGGGCCCGCGGACTCGGCGGGAACGCGCTCCAGCGCCTTGGTGGCGAGCAGTTCGGTGATCTTGACGGTCTTCAGCTCACCGTTCTGGCGGGCCCAGGCAACCTGCTGGCCCTTGCGGAGGGTGCCGTTGTAGATGCGCAGCAGGGCAAGGCGGCCCAGGAACGGGGAAGCGTCCAGGTTGGTCACGTGTGCCTGCAGGACACCCTCGGGGTTGTACGTAGGAGCCGGGATGTGCTCCACGATGGTCTTGAAGAGCGGCTCGAGGTCTTCGTTCTCCGGGGCGGTGCCGTCAGCGGGCTGTTCGAGGGAGGCGCGGCCAACCTTGGCTGCAGCGTAAACGACGGGAACTTCGAGGATCTTGTCCAGGTCCAGGTCGGGCACTTCGTCCGCGAGGTCTGAGGCCAGGCCCAGGAGCAGGTCCATGGACTCGTGGACGACTTCCTCGATGCGGGCATCGGGACGGTCGGTCTTGTTGACCAGCAGGATGACAGGCAGGTGGGCGGCCAGGGCCTTGCGGAGGACGAAGCGGGTCTGCGGAAGCGGACCCTCGGATGCGTCAACGAGGAGGACGACGCCGTCGACCATGGACAGGCCGCGCTCCACCTCACCGCCGAAGTCGGCGTGGCCCGGGGTGTCGATGACGTTGATGGTGATGGTCTCGCCATTGGAGGACGGCCCGTTGTAGGCCACCGTGGTGTTCTTGGCGAGGATGGTGATGCCCTTTTCGCGCTCAAGGTCACCGGAGTCCATCACGCGGTCTTCGAGGTGGTTGTGCTCGGCAAAGGAATTGGTCTGCTTGAGCATGGCATCGACCAAAGTGGTCTTGCCGTGGTCAACGTGGGCCACAATCGCGACGTTGCGCAGGTCACTGCGCGATGCAGTGGCTACCGCGGTGTTGGTGGTGGTTTCAGACATGCGTAATGGCTCGATTCAGTGGAGTCAGCTGTTGTATCGCGACATTTCCAACTGGAACGCACGACGGACTTGGCCCTTAACACAGGGCGACTACTTCCAGTCTAAACGCTGCGGCAAGTGATGGCCTAAATCCGGGCGGCGGCGCCGCTGCCGCACGCAACCCGGAATCACCCCTGATCGCCAGGTCACACTCACTGGATAAATACCCGCCAATGCCCCATTATTGCTGTTGATGAGCAGCCCATCGCCCCGCAAAGAATCCCCCCGTCCCGCGCGTGTGCTCACGCGCGCTGCGGTGCTGGCACTTGCCGCGGGGCTGGTCCTTGCGGCGCCCGGTCAGCAGGTGGATGTGGCTCCTGGTCAGGCGTCGCCCGTGGAGGGGTACCTTCCGTCCGCGCTGCTCCGGGCCAGCGCCGTTGGCCAACCCAGTGCGACGGGATTCGCCTCAAACGTCGACCTGTCAACGGTACTTAACCGCCCTGCGCTGTTCCCTGGCGAGATTTACCGCAACCCTGTGTTTAAGCGCAACGAGGTTGTGGTGGCAAATGCCAGAAGCACTGCTGTGCTGATTGGCGACTCCCAGTCCGTCCCCGACGACAGCTGGCCTCGCAGGGCCTTGGCGGGCCTGGGTTACAGCGTCCACTTCTGCGGTTACGGCGGCACGGGGTTCACCGCTGCCAACGGCAAGGTGGGCAACTACATCGATGCCCTTGAACACGGCGACTGGCTGATGCCGGCCGGAGCACCCGGCCTGATCGTGATTGAAGGCGGCGGCAACGACGCTGCCCGGGGCGCCTCTGACGCGCAGATCAGTGCCAACGCCAACCGGCTCATCGACGCACTAAAAGCCCGATACCCCGACACGCGGATCGTCGTGGTGGGCACCCTTGCCCGCGGAGCCCAAAACGGCGGCGGCCGGCGAAGCCAGGTGGATGCACTGCTGGCGGGGATCGCAGCCCGGCAGCAGGTCACGTTCGTGAGCGCCGGCGACTGGCTGACCAAATACAACCTGACCCAGCACCTGGCCGACGCCGTCCATATGGATGCCGAAGGCCGGAAGCAGCTTGGCGGGGTCCTGGAGCGCCGCTTGCGTGAACTCGGTGTTCCCGCCGCGCCGGGTGGCGGGCCGTCGCTGGCAGCTACGGGAGCGAACGGCACAAACGGCTGAAGCCGGAACCCGAAGGTCCCGGCTCCAGCCGTTGACATGGGGCTTCCCCGCTACGCCAGGGTCATGCCACCTCGGGCGGAAGCATCAGCTTCGCGCCGGGGATCGCATTGAGCAGGGCCTTCGTGTAGTCCTGCTGGGGCGACTCGAAAACCTCGTCCGTGGACCCGGTCTCGACCAGCCGGCCCTTCTCCATCACGCACACGTGGTCCGCGATCTGCCGCACGACGGCAAGGTCGTGGGTGATGAACAGGTAGGTCAGGCCGAGGTTGACCTGCAGGTCAGCCAGCAGATTCAGCACCTGCGCCTGCACCAGTACGTCCAGGGCGGAAACTGCCTCGTCACAGATGATGACCTCGGGGTCAAGCGCCAGTGCGCGCGCGATGGCAACACGCTGCCGCTGCCCGCCTGACAGCTCGTTCGGGTACCGCTGCATGGCGGATTGGGGCAGGGCCACCTGGTCCAGCAGTGTCCGCACCTTCTTTTCCCGGCTGGCCTGGTCCCCGATCTTGTGCACCCGAAGCGGTTCTTCAATGGTGCGGTAGATGTTGTACATCGGATCGAGGGAGCCGTACGGATCCTGGAAGATGGGCTGGACGCGCCTGCGGAACTTGAACAGTTCGGCAGGCTTCAGGGCCGAGGTGTCGACGCCGTCGAACAGGATCCTGCCTTCCGTGGGCTTTTCCAGCTGGAGCACCATCTTGGCCACCGTGGACTTGCCGGAGCCCGACTCCCCCACAATCGCCGTCGTGGTTCCCCGCCTGACGTCGAAGCTCACGCCGTCCACCGCCGCGAAGTCCGTCGCCTTGCCCAGCCCCTGGCGGAGCTTGTAGACCTTGCGCAGGTCCTGGATCTGCAGGAAGGTGTCCGACTTGGCCGTCTCGGCCGCCGGCGCCAGCAGGTCCGCAGTCTCCACGCCCTGCTCCCTGGCAGCCTGGATACGGCGGCTGGCCAGGGACGGCGCGGACTCTACGAGCCGCTTGGTGTACGGGTGCTGCGGGTTGCGGAGCAGTTCCAGCGACGGACCGGCTTCAACCACGCGGCCCTGGTACATGACCACCACTTTGTCTGCCCGCTCGGCTGCCAGGCCCAGGTCGTGGGTGATCAGCAGCACCGAGGTTCCCAGTTCGTTGGTCATCGTCTCCAGGTGGTCCAGGATCTGCCGCTGGACGGTGACGTCGAGGGCCGACGTCGGCTCGTCCGCAATCAGCAGGCGGGGCTGGCAGGAGAGGCCAATGGCGATCAGCGCGCGCTGGCGCATGCCGCCGGAGAACTCGTGCGGGTACTGGTTGGCCCGGCGCTTCGCGTCGGGCAGCCCCGCTTCGGAGAGCACCTTGGCGATATCGTCCGGCCCGCTGGGGCGGCCGTTTGCCTTCAGTGTTTCCCGGACCTGGTAGCCGATCTTCCACACCGGGTTCAGGTTGGACATGGGGTCCTGCGGAACCATGCCGATGGTGTTGCCGCGCAGCTCGATCATGCGCTGCTCGGTGGCATGGGCAATGTCCTCGCCGTCGAGCAGGACTTGGCCGCCGGACACCCTGCCGTTGTTGGGCAGGAGGCCAATGGCCGCCAGCGCCGTGGTGGATTTGCCGGACCCCGACTCCCCCACGATCGCCACCGTTTCGCCCGGCATGATGGTCAGGTGCGCGTTCCGCACGGCCTGGACCTCACCGCCGCCGGTCTTGAAGGTAATGGCGAGGTCACGGATTTCGAGCAGCGGCCTGACGCCGGTGGTTTCGGCCTCATCAATGCGGACGTCTGGAGTTGTCATCTCATTTTCTCTCATCGCTGACGGCTCTTCGGGTCAAGGGCGTCGCGCACTGCATCGCCCAGCATGATGAAGCTCAGCACCGTGATGGACAGCGCCGCGGCCGGGTAGAGCATGATTTCCGGCCGGGTCCTGATCGATGCCTGGGCGCCTGCGATGTCATTGCCCCAGGACATGATGCTCTGCGGCAGGCCAATGCCCAGGAAGGACAGGGTGGCTTCGGCCACGATGAACACGCCAAGTTCCAGCGTTGCCAGGACAATGATCGGGGCCAGGGCGTTCGGCAGGACGTGGCGCATCAGTGCACCGAACTTGGAAACACCCAGCGCGCGGGCTGCGGTGACGAAGTCGGAATTGCGCACCTCAATGACTGCACCGCGCGTGATGCGCGCCATCTGTGGCCAGGCCAGGAGCGAGATGACGAACACCACGGTCCATACGCTCTTGTTCTCGCGGAACAGCGGCAGCTGGGTGATCACCAGAGCGCCGAGTACCAGCGGCAGTGCGAAGAAGATGTCACCCAAGCGGGCAAGCACAGCGTCAATCCAGCCGCCGTAGTATCCCGCGAGGGCGCCAAGGGTCACGCCGATCACCAGGACGCACAGCACCGAGAGCAGGCCCACTGACAGCGAGGCCTGGGTGCCGTGGATGACCCTGGAGTACACGTCGCAGCCCTGGAAAGTGAAGCCGAACGGGTGTCCGGCGCTGGGCGCGCCTTCCGAGTTCCCGAGTTCGCAGCCTTCGTTGGGCGGCGTGGACGTGAAAAGTCCAGGGAACAGCGCAATGACGATCAGGGCAAGGATCAGCAGTGCCGAGATGATGAACAGCGGACGACGGCGGAGCTTGCGCCAGGCGTCGGCCCACAGGCTGAGTGGGGCCTGGTCAGTCTTGACGGCATCCGTTGCCTGCAGCGGCGTCTCTTCAATGGGGGCCACGAAGTGGCTGTTATTACTGGTCATAGCGGATCCTCGGGTCAAGCCAGGCGTACAGGAGATCGACAAGCAGGTTGGCCACGACGAACACCAGCACCAGCACGCTGACGATGGAGACGATGGTGGGCCCTTCACTGCGGAGGACTGCCTGGTAAAGCTTGTTGCCAACGCCCGGAACGTTGAAGATGCCCTCGGTAACGATGGCACCGCCCATCAGGCCGCCAAGGTTGGCGCCCAGGTAGGTCACCACCGGGATCAGCGAGTTGCGCAGGATGTGTGCCAGGACCACCCGGGGACGTGACAGGCCCTTGGCCGTGGCGGTCCGCACGTAGTCCGCGTTCATGTTTTCGCTGACTGAAGCGCGGGTCAGGCGCAGGACGTAGGCAAAGGAGACAAGCCCCAAAACAATTGCGGGCAGCAACAGTGTGCCCCAGTTCGCATTCGCACCCACCGTCGGCTTGGCCCAGCCCAGCTGCACGCCGAAGACGAGCTGGAAGACGAAGCCGAGGACAAAGGTGGGAACTGCAATGACCACCAGCGAAGCCACCAGGACGGTGGAGTCGAACCAACCGCCGCGGCGCAGGCCGGCGAACACGCCGAAGGCCACGCCGAAGATGGCTTGGATCGCCAAGGCCTCGATGGCGAGCATGGCTGTGACGGGGAAGACACGGGCCAGGCTGGCGGCAATGGGCTGGCCGGTGAAGTCATTGCCCAGGTTGAAGGTGAAGAGGTTCTTGAGGAACAGGCCGTACTGGACCCAGAAGGGCTGGTCGAGGTTGTACTGGCTGCGCAGGGTGTCGATGACTGCCTGCGGGGGCTGGCGGTCGCCGAACAGCGCGGCGATGGGGTCGCCGGGCAGGGCGAACACCATGTAGTACACCAGGAGGGTAGTGCCGAGGAAAACAGGGATCACCTGCAGGAGTCGGCGCAGAATAAACCGGATCACAGGATCACCTGCCTTCCGGTAAGGGGGAGAACACGTTCATGAATGCCTTCCTGCCGCTTGCAAGCCAATGGGGGCCCGGACGTAACCGGAACCCCCATCAGCTTGTCGGCAAGTTATTTCTTGGAACTACTTGGCCGTGATGCCGTAGTACAGGATGCCGCCGTTCCAGCCGGTTTCGGCCTTCACGATGTTGTTGCTCCAAACGATCGGGCGGGCCTGATCCCAGAGCGGCAGGCCGGGCAGGTCCTGGAACAGGATCTCCTGTGCCTGGTTGAACTTGTCGTTGGCTTCATCCGTGCTCTTGGCAGCCAGGCCCTCCTTGAGGAGCTTGTCGAACTCAGGGTTCGAGTACTTCTCGTAGTTGGAGGAAGCGTTGGTGGCCCATACCGGTCCCAGGAAGTTGTACAGCGACGGGTAGTCGCCCTGCCAGCCCGCACGGGTCAGGCCGGGCAGCTGCTGGGACTTGCGCAGGTTCAGGACTTCAGCGAACTTGGCGAAGGGCTGGATTTCAGCCTGGATGCCGAGGTTGTTCTTGAAGCCGTTGGCCACGGCGTCGATCCATTCCTTGTTGCCGCCGTCGGTGTTGGAGGCGATCTGAAGCGGCTTGGAGCCGTCGTAGGGCTGGATCTTGTCAGCCTGTGCCCACAGGTCCTTGGCCTTGGCGGCGTCGAACTTGAGGACTTCGCTGCCCTTCAGGCCTTCCTTGAATCCGTCGATGACCGGCGGGACGAATGCCTTGGCAGGGGTACGGGTGCCGTTGAAGACCACCTTGGCGATTTCCTCGCGGTTGATGGCGTAGGACAGTGCCTGGCGCCGCAGCTTGCCGGCCTCACCCTGGAAGTTCGGGTTGTACGGCGGGATGTTCAGCGTGGAGTTGGTGGCAACGGCCTTGGTGGCGTTGCGGTCCGGGAAGTCGGAAACGTAGGTCTTCAGTGCGTTGGACGGAAGAACGTCGGTGATGTCCAGGTTGTCCGACTGCAGGTCCGTGTATGCGGGGCCCGGATCCGTGTAGAACTTAAAGGTCACGCCACCATTCTTGGCTTCGCGCGGGCCCTTGTAGTCCGCGTTCTTTACCAGGGAGATGGACTGGTCGTGGACCCAGGAACCCTGCTTTTCGAACTTGTACGGACCGTTGCCGACGGGGTTTTCACCGAAGGTCTTGGGGTCGGTCAGCGCTGCCGAAGGAAGCGGGAAGAAGGCGGAGTAGCCGAGGCGCAGGGACCAGTCAGCCTCAGGCTGGGCCAGCTTGACCGTGATGGTGGAATCATCGGTTGCTGCAAGGCCGGACATGGTGTCAGCCTTGGGGGCCGGGGTGGTGGTGGTCTTGCCGTCAGCACCCTTTTGCGAGTTCACAGCCGAAACGTCTTCGTAACCGGCGATGGACTCGAAGAAGAATCCGTTGTTCTGCAGGTTCTTGGAGTTTGCAGCGAAGTTCCAGGAGTCAACGAAGGTCTTAGCCGTAATGGCCTCGCCGTTGGTGAACTTCTGGCCCTGCTTGACCTTGATGGTCCAGTTCTGGGCGTCGGACGACTCGATGGAATCGGCGAGGGCGTTGACCGGCTTGCCGCTGGCATCGTACGTGCGCAGGCCTTCGAAGAGGAGCTCGACCACGCGGCCGCCGTAAACCTCATTGGTGTTTGCCGGCAGCAACGGGTTTTGTGGCTCGTTGCTGTAGGCAGTGATGACCTTGTTCGGATCGCCGGCAGCATTGCTGGACCCTTCAGTGCTGCCGCCGCCGCCGGCGCCGCACCCGGTCAGGGCAAGCGCGGCGATTGCCACGATGCCCAGTGCTTTGGAAGTGCGCGTAAAACGCATTCCGCCTCCTATGAGTTGTGGGAGAGATATATAGGGGAATCTTGTGCTTCCCCTGCAGGCTGCACGCAGCTCACCGCTGTGACGAAACCTACACAATACGAGTTAGCCTAACCGCACGTAGTCCAGATATTGGTACTCCGTTGCCAAACCGTGACCGGCGCAGTGCAATACCCCGGCAAATGGAGGGAAGTTAGGCACGTCACATGCTACTCGCCGGTAAGCCGTACGGCGAATCGGGCCAAAGAGCGCTGCGCAAGGGGCGAAAGACCCTAGGTCACCTGGCAGGGTTGGACAGCCGCCACTCCCAGACGTTCCACCAGATGCCGAGGGGGCCGGGGCTGGTCTTGATGCCCGCTACCCGGGAATTGAAGGCGGTTGTTCCCAGCGTTTGGTAGAGCGGGAGGCCATACGCGTCCTCCCAGATGTGCTTATCGATTTCCGCCAGGAGCTCATCCTGTTTGCCCAGGTCCGTGGTCACGGCCAGTTGCTCCATAACCTTGTCCGCGCCGCCGTCGGAATATCCCGTGAAGTTGCTGCCCGCACCGGTGCGGAAGATCTGCGGCACCCGGCTGACACCGGCCTCTGTGCCGATCCATCCCGACAGGGCGGCGTCATATCCGCCCCGGCTTAGCGCGGCAGCCCAGTCGGCACTGCCCTGTCCGCCGTCGACCACCCGGAATCCGGCCAGCGCGGCCGAGTCGCGGATCAGGGCGAACGCCTTGGCCCGGTTCGGGTTGTCCCGGTTGTAAAGTACGCGGACGCTGGGGGTGGTGTCCTTCAGGAGCTTCTTTGCCCCGTCAATGTCCACCTTGGCGTAGTCCGAAGAGCCGTTATTCTTCACGGTGTCGTCGTACTTCGGTTGTCCCGGCAGGAATACCTGCGAGTCCAATGGCTTGTTGTCCGGCACCTGGGTTCCCACCACGGCGTCCATGATTGCCTGCCGCGGCACGGTCTTGAGGAAGGCTTCCCTGACGTCTTTGTCGGCAAAGGTCCCGGAGAAGTTGAGATCCAGGTGGTCATAGCCAGACTGTTTGTACCGTTGCACGGTGATGCCCTGGCCCGACAGGCCGGTGAGGAGACTGTCCGTAGCGGCTGAGGGCTGCGGCGAAATGATGTCAGCCTGGCCGTTGCGGAGGGCATCCACTGCCGCCGGTACTGCCCCGGTGAACCTGACATTGATTTCGTCCAGCCAGGGTTCCGCGCCCCATGTGTAGTCCCGGTTGCGAACCAGCTTCATCGAGACTTCCGGGACGATATCGCGGACGATGTAGGGGCCGCTGGACAGGTAGAGTGCCGGATCATCCGGAACGGCCTTTGTATTGAATCCGGTGTTCCAGAAGTCGCCGATTTTCTTGAGTGCGGGGTTGGACACCGGCTTTTCCGGGTTGCCCCGAGGCGTGTCCTTGAGCAACGTCACCAGGTCTTCCTCATCGTTGAGTCCGCCCTTGGCAGCAACGACGTGGGCGGGGAGCCCGACGTCGAACGCCACTTCCCAGTCGGCGTATGGTGCCGCGTACTCAATGGTGATGGAACGCCCGTCGGATCCGATTTCCGGGAACAGGGTGCCGGCGAGCCCCGTGGTGTCGGAGGCAACCGAGAAGTACTTGGTTCCCTTGCCGGCAGCACGATCGACATCATCGTAGTAGCCGGACCCGGCGGCCCAGCTCAACAGGAGGTCGGCTGCGCCAATGGGCGCACCATCCGACCACTTAACGCCCTCGTTGACCGTGTACTTCACCTTGAGCGGCTGGTCGGATACCTTCTCGAAATGGCCGAACTTGTCGTTCCGGACAACCTTGGACGTGTCATCAAGGTAGAAGAAGCCCGAATGTGTGATGGCACCGATCTTCGAATTGATGTCAGTGTTGCCGTTGGCGCTGTAGGGGTTGAACGACGAGAAGGCATTGACCTCCGCCACCGTGACGCTGCCGCCGCGCTTCGCCTCCCCCACCACAACGGACGGGGCGCTGCCACCCGAGCAGCCGGAAAGAACAAGGGCGGCCGACAATGCGGCGACGAGCAACTGAATCAGACGCCGTACCGGCATGCCGCCTCCTTGTGTTTTTCCCTCTCCAGGAGGGGACCCGGGCCGCCCAATCGCGCCCTACCACTTCAGGATAAGCTGTCAGGCCGGTCAGTCGTTGATGTGGGGCATTGGACCCTGTAGTCCCCCCCCCCCCACCGGGCCGCTACTATGAACCCGTGCCTGGCCGTGTCGCTGTCCTGACCGATCCCGGCCGCATGCCCGACGACGAACAGATCCGCCAGCATCTGGGTGCTTCCTTCGCCGCCTGGCACGACCTCAAGGAGCTGTTGTCCCGACCCGACCTTGGCCTGGAGTTGTCGTGGCACCACTACCGGGACGGCGGATGGCTGTGCAAGGCTCTCCGGGGCAGCAAGAATATGGCGTGGTTGGCGGTCTGGGACGGCTACGCCACGGTCACGTGCTACTTCTCCGCCCGACACCGCAATGACCTCGCCGCGCTGCCCCTCCCTGACAACCTCCGGGCCCAGATCACCGGGGTGGAGATGTCCGGAGCGATGCTGCCGGTCGTCGTCCGGATCCGCTCGCCGGAGGATATCGGGGCCGCCATCGAGGTGGTCCGTTACAAGCTTCGGGCGCGGTAGCGGCGGCAGCCCCCCCAAGGAAGCGGGCACGTCATGGTGCCGTGGCCGCCACGGGCCCAGACGTTGACGCGGAACGAGGCCGGTGTGGGCCAGATACATTGCACCGCCCCCTAGAGTGAAGGCATGCTGCACTCAACCCGGCAAGGCTCCGGTAAGCCACTCCTCCTGATCCATGGACTCGGTTCCAGTATTGGTAACTGGAACCCGGTAATCCCGGCGCTGGCTGCTGAACGCGATGTGATTGCCATCGACCTCCCCGGTTGCGGCGAATCCGCGCCGCTGACCGGCGAAACCACCATTGCCACGCTGACCGATGCCGTCGAAGCCTTTATCCGCGACGAGAAACTGGATGACATTGATCTTGTAGGCAGCTCCATGGGCGCCCGGATGACAATGGAAATGGCGCGACGAGGGCACGCTGCCACCACGATCGCCCTGGACCCTGGTGGCTTCTGGAATGACCGCCAGGCAGCGATCTTTGGGGCAAGCATCAAAGCATCCGTCGCACTGGTGCGCCGCATCCAACCGGCACTCCCCTTCCTCACGGGCAACCCCTGGGCCGCACGGCCCTGTTGGCTCAGTTCTCCGCCCATCCCTGGAAACTGCCGCAGGATCTTGTCCTGCATGAGCTTCGCGGGTTCAAGACATCGACCAGCCTGGACCCGGCCCTCAACGCGCTGATTCACGGTCCCCGCCAGGAAGGCGCACCGGCCGGTTCACTCAAGGGAAAAGTGGTAGTCGGATGGGGGCGGAAGGACAAGGTCACCCCTCCCAGTGAGGCGGCGCGTGCCGCGGAGCTGTTCCCGGATGCCACCCTCCACTGGTTCGAAAACTCCGGTCACTTCCCACACTGGGACCAACCAACGGAAACGGCACGCCTGATCCTCGATAGCACGAGCTGAGCTGCGCGGCGGAGTCATTGGCCTTGGGGCAGTGTTGGCGGGGTACATTGCTTCGAGCGCGGCAAAGAGCCAAGTTTCCGTCACGCCCCTGCTCATCAAACCTTGATTCCAAAACGCTCCTACTCATGCCCCGGACGGGCGTATGGGGAAAACTCAACGACCCGCTTATCCCCTCGAAAACGAGCCCCAATCGATTCTTGCCGGGATAGGTTTTATCGACCGTGGATACAGGCGAAGGCCGCCAAGAACAGTGTTCTTGGCGGCCTTCCCAGAGGTTTCACGAGGGTCAGAAACTACACATTGAACCGAAATTCAACCACGTCGCCGTCGGCCATGACGTATTCCTTGCCTTCGATCCGCACCTTGCCGCGGGACTTTGCCTCGGCCATGGAGCCGGCCTCGACCAGGTCATTGAAGGAAACAACTTCGGCCTTGATGAAACCGCGCTGGAAATCGGAGTGGATGACACCCGCCGCTTGCGGTGCCGTATCCCCCTGCCGAATGGTCCAGGCCCGGGCTTCCTTGGGGCCGGCCGTGAGGTAGGTCTGCAGCCCCAGGGTGTGGAAGCCGACGCGGGCCAGCTGGTCCAGGCCGGACTCGTCCTGGCCGTTCATCTCGAGCATCTCGCGGGCTTCTTCCTCATCCAGTTCGACGAGGTCCGCTTCGAGCTTGGCATCAAGGAAAATGCAGTCTGCCGGAGCGACCATGGCCCGCAGCTCCTCCTGCTTCTCCGGGCTGCCCAGGATGCCTTCGTCGGCATTGAAGACGTAAATGAAGGGCTTGGCCGTCAGCAGGCCCAGTTCCTTGAGGTGTTCCATCTCCAATTTGTCGCTCTTGATGGAGGAGTAGATGGTGTCACCACGCTCCAGCACTGCCTGCGCGGCCTTGATGGCTGCGAGTTCGGCGGCTTCGCGCTTCTTGATCTTGACTTCTTTTTCGATCCGCGGGATGGCCTTCTCGATGGTCTGCAGGTCCGCGAGGATCAGTTCGGTGTTGATGGTCTCCATGTCCGAGCGCGGGTCCACCTTGCCGTCGACATGCACCACGTCGGGGTCGTCGAAGACCCGGACAACCTCGGCAATGGCTTCGGCCTCGCGGATATTCGCCAGGAACTGGTTGCCCAGCCCCTCCCCCTCGGACGCACCCTTCACGATCCCGGCAATGTCGACGAAGGACACGGCTGCGGGCAGGATGCGCTGGGAACCGAAGATGCCGGCAAGCTTCTGAAGCCTGGGATCCGGGAGGTTCACCACCCCCACATTGGGTTCGATCGTGGCGAACGGATAGTTCGCGGCCAGGACCTGGTTGCGGGTAAGCGCGTTGAAGAGGGTTGATTTGCCGACGTTGGGCAGTCCGACGATGCCAATAGTAAGAGCCACGAGCATTGATTCTACCCGCCGGGCCGCCGGGGACAGTACCGGGGAATGTCACTGCCGGTGAATGTCAGAGCCCCGTGCAACAGTGAAGCCATGGATGCTTTTGCCTTGATTCTGGCCCTTCTCATGCTGCTGCTGGGCGCCCTTGCCGGCGCCGCTGCCACCTACTTTTCCCTGCGCCGGAACTCGCATGGGCTGGAGGCAGACTTTGACCAGGTATCGTCCCGCCTTTCAGAAGTAACGGCCCAGCTTGCAGCGGCCGACGCCGAGCGGCGGCTTCTGGCTGCACAGAACCGTGAGCTGGGCGAGGCAAGGACGCAGGACGGCAGCGTGCTGCGCGCCCTGGCCCCGGTGGCCGAGAAGCTCTCTGCCGTCCAGCAGCAGGTGGCACTGCTGGAGCGGGACCGGGTTGAGCAATACGGCCAGCTGGCCCAGCAGCTGCAGGAGGCCAGGCTGTCGGATGAACAGCTCATCCGGTCCACGCATGCCCTGGAGTCGGCATTGCGCTCCAACAGCGCCAGGGGCCAGTGGGGCGAGGTGCAGCTTAGGCGCGTGGTAGAGGCCGCAGGCATGCTCCGCCACGTGGACTTCGTGGAACAGGTCCACAGCGCCGGCCACGACTCAGCTGTCCGCCCGGACCTGGTGGTGCAGCTGCCCGGTGAAAAGCAGCTGGTGGTCGATGCCAAGGTCCCGCTCTCGTCCTACCTCGAGGCACAGGAACTGGGCGCCGTGGATCCAGGCACGGGCCGGCTGGCCGGACCCTCGGCGAGCGATGGCAGGAACCAACAGGCCCTGCTCGCCGCGCACGCCAAGGCCTTGAGGGCCCATGTCGATGCGCTGGGCACCAAGAAGTACTGGGACATCCCGGGGAATTCGCCGGAACTGGTGGTTTGCTTCATCCCGGCCGAGTCCATCCTGGCCGCCGCCCTGACAGCTGACGCCGGGCTCCTGGACCATGCGCTGTCCCGCAATGTTGTCCTCGCATCCCCAAGCACCCTGCTGGCCGTGCTGAAGTCCGTGGCTTTCACCTGGCGCCAGGACGTCCTGACGGACAGTGCACGCGAACTGTTCGAGCTCGCGCGGCAGCTGTACGACCGGATGGGCACGCTGGGTGAGAACGTCAGCAAGCTGGGTTCCTCACTGAAGACCTCCGTGGACCGGTACAACGCGATGGTCGGCACCCTGGAAGCGCGGATTTTGCCCACCGCGCGGAAGCTCAACAGCCTGGAAGAGTCGGGCCTCGCCGCGCCTCCGTTGGTGGAGGTAACCCCGCGCGCGCTGGTGGCGCCCGAACTTCAAGGTGATGACGAAGCCGCCTGAAGTGCCGGTGAAGGCAGGAGGGGCCGGGCAGTCGCTGACTGCCCGGCCCCGTCCGTTCTACGTACGCCGGCTATGTGCCGTGGTTGCGTTCAGTTGCGGGCCCTGCGGCCGCCCAGGGCACGGCTGACGTCACCGGACTGTTTCAGGGTTGCGCGGAGTTCCTTGGGCAGCGAGAACAGCAGGTCTTCTTCAGCCGTGACCACTTCCTCCACCTTGCCGTAACCGTAGTCGGCCAGGAGCCTCAGCACGTCCTGGACCAGCACCTCGGGAACGGAGGCCCCCGACGTGACACCCACGCTGGCGACGCCTTCAAACCACGCTTCGTCCACCTCGTTGGCGAAGTCCACCCGGTACGAGGCCTTGGCGCCGTATTCGAGCGCCACCTCCACCAGCCGGACGGAGTTGGACGAGTTGGCTGAGCCCACCACGATCACCAGGTCAGCCTTGGGCGCGATCTTCTTGATGGCCACCTGTCGGTTGGTGGTGGCGTAGCAAATGTCATCGCTGGGCGGATCCTGCAGGGTGGGGAACCGTTCCTTGAGCAGCCGGACGGTTTCCATGGTCTCGTCAACACTCAGCGTGGTCTGGGAAAGCCAGATGACCTTTTCGGGGTCGCGGACGGTCACCTTGTCGACTTCGTGGGGGCCGTTGATGATCTGGATGTGCTCCGGCGCTTCACCGGCGGTGCCTTCCACTTCCTCGTGGCCGTCGTGGCCGATCAGGAGGATGTCGAAATCGTCCTTGGCGAAGCGGACGGCTTCCCTGTGCACCTTGGTGACCAGCGGGCAGGTGGCATCGATGGTGCGCAGGCCGCGGTCTTCCGCGGACTGGACCACTGCCGGGGAGACGCCATGGGCGGAGAAGATAACCAGCGCGCCTTCCGGGACTTCGTCGGTCTCGTCCACAAAGATGGCACCCTTTTCCTCCAGGGAGCTGACCACGTGGACGTTGTGGACAATCTGCTTGCGGACATACACGGGCGCGCCGTAGTGCTCCAGCGCCTTCTCGACCGCGATGACGGCCCGGTCAACGCCGGCGCAGTAGCCGCGCGGGGCAGCCAGCAGCACCTTCTTGGTGCCGTTGACGGGAGCTGCGGCTGCTACTTCCTCAGGCGAACGGCGCCTGCGTGGAATGGTTGGCATCGAAAGGGGTACGGCCGTGGTGGTCATCCCTCCATGTTACCGGCTGGTCCGCGCCCGTTTCCGGGATGCGAACAAGGTCACAATGCCCGCGGCCACCAGGACGCCACCCGTGATTGCGGTGGTGGTGATCCATCCTTGGAAGTCCGCGCCCGCGGCGGCCAGGAACTCGTCACGGAACATGTTGGCCACGGCGTTGCCGGTGTCCGTCGACTGGGCACGGGCCGAGCCCAGCTGAGAGCCAGCTCCCCACAGAGCGGCGAGCGCCAATCCCCCAAGGCCGGCTGCCAACAAAACGGTCCAGCGGCGCCGTGCAGCCACCAGCGCCAGCAGAAAGGCTACGGCCGAACCCATGGCCAGGATGTAGCCCATCGGCGCATAGGTGGCCAGCCGTTCCGTCCACTCCCTTTGCGCAGGCTGGCCTACGTTGATCAGGGTTTGCTCCGGTGGGTTGAGTGGAAGCCGAGTGGTCCGGGAGATTTCCTCCGAGCCGAGGGCTACCAAAGGGGCCACGTCCAGAGTCAGCGACGACGGCGAGGCGCCATCCTGGGGATCCGCCGAAGGCTCCGCAAAACTCAGGCGGTGGCTTCGGCGCAGCGTTTCCTCCCAAGCCGCCGGGTAACCGGGAAGCCCGGTCAACGACTCCGCCGCCTTCTCAAGCATCGGTTCGACCAGCCCCGAAAGAAAGCCCGGAACTGCTCCGGTGTCAATTGTTCCCACCGCCGCCGCAGCAAGCTTTCGCTGGAAGTCCGAGTCCTTGCCCAGCGGAGCCGCGAGGCGGACGAACCCATCTTCCTGGACGATGTTCCGATCCACCCATATAGCGGGAACGGCGACGGCGGCCAGGAGGATGCCCAGCACGGTGGCAATGGCAGAGACAAAGGTGCGCACAACAGGTCCTTCGGGGTTGGGGGCCTTTACCCATCCTAGGCAGGACGGAGGACTGTCCCTGTCAGCCCCCGGTGCTAGACCATATGGATAAGGTTGATTGAACGCCCCCAAGAGATGAAGGACCGCATGCCCGCAGCACCAGCTTCCCAATGGCATCCGCATGCCTGAGCAGGCATCCCTTCCGGGTACCGCCCCCACGACGCTGCCGGCTACCGCAGCTGAAACCAGCCCGGATAACCCGTGGCCCTTGCAGCTGCTGTCGCAGAAGCTGAAGGCCCACATTGACCGCACTCCGTCCGCATGGGTGGAAGGCCAGGTCATCGAGCTGAACCGGCGCGGAAGTAACGCCTACCTCACCCTTCGCGACGTGGACGCCGAGGTCTCACTGCCTGCCTCCGTATGGACCAAGGTGCTGGAACGCCAGAACCTTCCACTGGAGCGCGGGTCGCGGGTGGTGGCACTGCTGAAGCCGGAATTCTGGCTGAAAACGGGCAGGCTCAACATGCTGGTGCGGGACATCAGGCCCGTGGGACTGGGTGACCTGCTGGCCAGGATCGAGCGGTTGCGCCAGGCCCTGGCGGCGGAAGGCTTGTTCGCAGATTCCCGGAAGAAGCCCCTGCCCCTTCTGCCGCACCGGATCGGCCTCATCACTGGCCGCGACTCCGATGCAAAGAAGGACATCCTGCGCAATGCAGCCCTGCGGTGGCCGGCGGTGGAATTTGAGATCCGCGAGGTGGCCGTCCAAGGAAACACAGCTGTGGCCCAGGTGGTCCGTGCCCTGCGGGAACTGGATGCCCGGCCGGAGGTGGACGTCATCGTCATCGCCCGTGGCGGCGGTGCGCTGGAAGACCTCTTGCCTTTCAACAGCGAGGACCTGATCCGGGCGGTGGCTGCGGCCGCCACTCCCGTGGTGAGCGCCATCGGCCACGAGGCAGACCGCCCGCTGCTGGACTACGTCGCGGACCTGCGCGCCTCAACCCCCACCGATGCCGCCAAGCGGATCGTGCCGGAAGTCTCAGAAGAGCTTGCCGGAGTGCGCCAGGCGCGTGAACAGTTGCGCCGCTGCATGGAGCGGCTGGTGGACCGGGAATCGGACCGATTGGCGGCACTGCATTCCCGGCCGGTCATGGCGGCGCCCGAGGGCATGGTCTCGCTCCGGGCCGAGGAAATTGAACGGCTCCTGCGCCGTTCCTCCGCTTCAGTAAGTTCCACCGTGGTGCGGGCAGCAGACCAGCTTGAGCACCTCAAAGCCCAGGTACGCGCGTTGTCCCCGCAGAAGACGCTGGACAGGGGGTACGCCGTCGTCGAACTGGCAGGAGACCAGGCCGCACGGATCGCCGAAGCCGGGCACGCAGTGGTCCGCCGCCCTGCCGAGGCGCCTGCGGGTGCAGCCTTGTCCATCCGCGTGGCGGAGGGACGTTTCGGCGCGACGTCCACCGGACCCGTTCAGTCCACCGGCGGATTCCAGGCAGGAAACCAAGACCACCACCAGAAACCAGACCACCACCAGGAATTGGAAGAAAAAGCATGACTGAACAAAATCCAGGGCCGGATGTCGCAGCACTGAGCTATGAGGAAGCGCGGGAGCAGCTCATCGCTGTAGTGGGCAAGCTGGAGGCGGGAGGCGCCAGCCTCGAGGAATCCCTGGCGCTGTGGGAGCGCGGCGAGGCGCTGGCGGCGCGCTGCGAGGAGTGGCTGGAAGGCGCCCGGAAGCGCCTGGCGGCAGCCCGCGACCAGCCGCTATAGGCAGCCCGGCCACTGTCGCCAGCCGGTCAGCGCAGCCCAGTCAACGGACCGGCAGCAGCAGGCCAGCGGAACGATTACGCAGTCGATTCACGAAGCGATCCTCAGGAACGGGCCACCAGTTCCCGCTCTGTGGCGACGTCGAATTCAGCCTTTGGCCATTTGAGGTTCATCCCGGAGAGGGCACCGAGCAGCAGTTGCTGGACCGCGATCCGGGCATACCATTTCTTGTTGGCCGGGACGACGTGCCAGGGCGCGACCGGCGTGCTCGTTTCGTCGATCGCAGCCTGGTAGGCACTCATGTAATCGTCCCAAAAAGCGCGCTCGTCCAGGTCGCCGTGGCTGTACTTCCAGTGCTTGGCAGGGTTGTCCAGCCGTGCCAGCAGGCGTTCCCTCTGTTCGTCCCCACTGATGTGCAGCATCACCTTGACCACCTTGGTACCGGAATCCGTCAGCCTCGCCTCGAATTCATTGATGGCAACGTACCGCCGCTTGATTTCATCCGGACTGGCCCAGCCGTGGACCCTGTGGATGAGGACGTCCTCGTAATGGGAACGGTCAAACACACCCACCATCCCGGCGGCCGGCACTTCCTTCTCGATGCGCCATAGGAAGTCGTAGGACTTTTCCTCGTCGGTGGGGGCTTTGAATGCCTTGAAGTGGACGCCCTGCGGGTTCATCGATGCCATGACGTGGCTGACGATCCCGCCCTTGCCCGCGGTGTCCATGGCCTGCAGGATCAGCAGGACCCGCTTGGTTCCACCGAAGCGGGATTCCGCAAAGAGCTTTTCCTGCAGTTCGGAAAGTTCGTCGTCCATCTCCGCGAGGAGCAGCTTGCCGTCATCCTTGGTCCCGCTGTAGCCGGGCGTTGAGTTGGGATCCACGGCGGCAAGGGAGAAACCCTCCCCCGCGCGAAGGGTTTGGGCAGGATGCTGGTCGAAGCCAACGACGCGGGCCATGGGAATCCTTTCGCCAAGGGTTGCACGGGCAGCGCCCGTGACCACAGGCTAGTTCCCCTGGTACCTGCTTAGGAAGTCCCCCATACGGCCAATGGCCTCCTCGATGTCCTTCACATTCGGCAACGTCACCATCCGGAAATGGTCGGGGCGGACCCAGTTGAAGGCGCGCCCATGGGAGACGAGGATCTTTTGTTCCCTCAGCAGGTCGAGGACGAATTTCTCATCATCGCGAATGTGGTAGACGTCGGGGTCCAGGCGCGGGAAGAGGTAGAGCGCGCCCCTGGCCTGCTGGGTGCTGACGCCGGGAATGGCGTTGAGCATGTCATAGGCCTTGTTCCGCTGCTCCAGCAGCCGGCCGCCGGGGAGGATGAGGTCGTTGATGCTTTGATAGCCGCCCAGTGCGGTCTGGATGGCGTGCTGGGCCGGGACGTTGGCGCACAGCCGCATGTTGGCCAGGAGGTTGATGCCTTCGAGGTAGTCGGCGGCCTCCTTCTTGGGGCCGGATATGGCCATCCAGCCTGCCCGGTAGCCGCATACCCTGTAGGCCTTGGACAGCCCGCTGAACGTCAGGCACAGGACGTGGTCGTCGGTGAGCTTGGCGAGGTTAACGTGGACGGCGTCCTCATACAGGATTTTTTCGTAGATCTCGTCGGCGAAGACCACCAGGCCGTGCTTTTCAGCCAGGGCAACAATGCGCTTCAGCGTCTCTTCCGGGTAGACGGCGCCCGTCGGGTTGTTCGGGTTGATGACCACGATTCCCTTGGTGCGGGGCGTGATCTTGGCTTCCATGTCCTCAAGGTCTGGCTGCCATCCGGATTCCTCGTCGCAAAGGTAGTGGACGGGCTTACCGCCGGCGAGCGCCACGGAAGCCGTCCATAGCGGGTAGTCCGGCGTCGGGATGAGGACTTCGTCGCCTGAGTCCAGCAGCGCCATCAGGGACATGGTGATGAGCTCGCTGACACCGTTGCCCAGGTAGATGTCATCGACGTGGATGTTCTGGATGCCGCGGGTCTGGTAGTACTGCGACACCGCAGTGCGGGCGGAAAAGATGCCGCGCGAGTCGCTGTAGCCCTGGGCGTGCGGCAGGTGGCGGATCATGTCCACCAGGATGGCGTCCGGCGCCTCGAAGCCGAACGGGGCCGGGTTGCCGATGTTCAGTTTGAGGATCCGGTGGCCCTCCGCCTCCATCTGCTGGGCGGCCTGCAGAATCGGTCCACGGATGTCATAGAGAACGTTGTGAAGCTTCGTGGACTGCCTGAATTCTGCCATTCCTCAAATATGCCATAGGAAGGATGCATCCCCGTTGAGACATCCACCACATGGGCGACGGCGGCTGCCGGACCTTTCAAAGGTCCGGCAGCCGCCGTCGTCATTACCGAAGCTCCCCTCGCCGGAGGGGCGTGATGCCTACTTGACGATGCCCTTCTCCTTGAGCCAGTTGGTGGCCGCCGTCTTGGCGTCCTGCTTCTGGCTGCCGCTGACCGCACGGTTGAGGTTGATCAGGTCATCGGTGGTGAGCGTGCTGGACACCGAGTTCAGTGCCTGCTTTGCCTTGTCTGTCATCTTCGCCTTGTTGTACAGCGGCAGGACCTGCTGGGCGATGAAGTTGTTCTTGGGATCATCCAGCACCACCAGGTCGTTGTCGGCAATGGAGGGCGTGGTGGTGTAGATGTCAGCCACCTGCACCTGGTCCTCCAGCAGCGCCTTCAGCGTCACCGGGCCGCCGCCGTCGCTGAAGGGCTCCAGCTTCTTGGGGACGCAGTTGTAGTTCTTCTTCAGACCCGGCAGGCCGTAGGCGCGCTCGGCGAACGTGGCGGGTGCCCCCACCACGATCTCGCTGCAGACCTTGGCCAGATCCTCGATGGACTTCAGCTGGTACTTTTCCGCGGTGGCCTTGGTGACCACCATGGCGTCCTTGTCTTCAGCCTTGGATGCGTCCAGCACGCCGAGCCCCTCCGGCAGCTTGCCGGGCAGTGCCTTGGCGATGTCGCCGGCGGAGACTTCCTTGGCTTCCTTGTCCACGTACAGCAGCAGGTTGCCACTGTAGTCCGGCACCACGTCCACGGAGCCGTCCTGGACTGCCTTGAAGTAGACCTCGCGGGAGCCGATGTTCGGCTTGGTGGTGGCGGTGATCCCGTTGGCGTTCAGCGCGCCTGCGTAGAGTTCGGCGATGATCTGGCTCTCGGGGAAGTCGGCCGAACCCACCACCAGGGAGGTGGCTTGGCCGGAGGCCCCGCTGCTCGATGCCGGCGGGTTTTTCAGGGGATCGGATGAACCGCCGCAGGCGGACAGCACCACGGCCAGGCCAACCCCGGCGGCGAGGCCACCGAATGCCCGCCTTCCGAGGCGCTGGGGACGGCTATCTTTCATGACTTACCTCCTTGTACAACAGTCTCCGCAACAACGGGGTCTGTGAGATCAACCGCAGCCTCCTGGCTGCGATAGGACAGCTTCGAGGGCCCCTGGGTCAGGAACAGCCTCTGGAACAGGGACAGGACGAGGTCGACGGCGATGGCCAGCACCGCGATGAGGAGGGAGCCTCCCAGCATCTGGGGGAAGTCGCTGAGGACCAGGCCGTCGAAGAGATAGCGGCCCAGGCCGCCGAGGTTGATATAGGCAACCACGGAGACAGTGGCGATCACCTGCAGCACGCCGGTCCGGAATCCGCCGAACATGACGGGGAGCGCATTAGGCAGCTCGGCCCGGAACAGGACCTGCAGTTCCGTCATGCCCATGGCACGGGCGGCGTCCACCACGTTCCGGTCCACACTGGATATTCCGGCATAGGTTCCGGCCAGAAGCGGCGGGACGGTGAGGATCACCAGGGCCCACACCGGGGGCATCAGTCCGATTCCGGCCAGCAGCACGAACAGGATCAGCAGGCCAAGGGTGGGAAGTGCACGGAGGGCCCCGGCCAGCGCCACGACGGCCACCCGGCCCTTTCCGGTGTGGCCGACGAAAAGCCCGACGGGAACGGCGATGGCGGTGGCGATGAGCATGACCAGGCCGGTGTACTGGAGGTGCTCGACCATGCGGGCAGGAATGCCCATGCTTCCGGACCAGTGCTCCGGGTCGGTGAGCCAGGCGAACGTATCGGCAAAGACGTTGCTCACGATGCTCCTCCCGCCGTTGACGCAGACCGCTCCGCAGCCGCCGGCACGTCCGCAGGGGCACGCCCAACGCCGCGGTCCCGCCGGCTGCCGGCCCGCTCCCACGGGGTGAGGATGCGTTCCAGCAGGACCAGGACAGCATCCATCAGCAGCGCAAGGACCAGGATGGCGATGATGCCCACCACCACCTCGGTGACAAAATCCCGCTGGAGGCCGTCGGTAAAGAGCATCCCCAGGTTGCCGACACCCAGGAGTGCCGCAACACTGACCAGCGAGATGTTGCTGACGGACACTACGCGAAGTCCGGCGAACAGGACCGGCAGGGAGAGCGGCAGGTCGACCTGAAGGAACCGGGCCAGCGGCTTGAAGCCCATGGCCTGCGCGGCCTGGCTGATGTCCGCGTCAACGGAGTCGAAGGCGTCCAGGGCGGCGCGGACCAGCAAGGCCACCGCATAGATGGTCAGTGCCACCACCACGTTGAGGGGATCCAGGATCCGGGTGCCCAGGATGGTCGGCAGGATGATGAACAGAGCCAGCGACGGAATGGTGTACAGGAGCGAGGAGGCCGTGAGCACCACGGAGCGCAGTGCGCTGTTCCGCCGTGCCAGCTGCGCCAGCGGAATGGAAATCAGCAGGCCCAGGACCATGGGAACGATGGCCAGCACCAGGTGCTGGCCGCCGCGTTCCAGGATCATGCCGGTGTTGGCAAGGAACCATTCCATCAGAGGGCAGCCTGCCGCACCTGGCGCGCTTCTTCGATGAGCGCCAGCACCTCACCGCCGCGGACCACACCGAGTACCTTGCCGTCGGCGTCGACGGCAACGCCCAGGCCCGACGGCGAGGACAGGGCTGCGTCCAGGGCCCGCCGGAAGCTTTCCCCGGGACGGAACAGCGAACCGCCGGGAACGAGCTCGGTTTCAGTGCCCGGCGCGGACCATCCCAGAGGCTGCATGTCCGCGTCCACCACCAGCTGCCATCCGCCGGCTGCGCTGGAATCGGACTCGTATCCCCCTGCGGCGCGGATAATCGTGGGCACCGGGTGGATCACCACGCCGTCGGACGGGCTGAAACCCAGGTGCCGGAAGCCGCGGTCCCGGCCGACGAAGGACGCCACGAAGTTGTTGGCCGGCGCCCGGAGGATTTCCTCAGGGGTGGCGTACTGGGCCAGCTTGCCGCCGGTGGCAAAGACGGCAACCTTGTCGCCCAGGATGGTGGCTTCGTCGATGTCGTGGGTAACGAACACGATGGTCTTGGCCAGGTCCTTTTGCAGACGCAGCAGCTCGTGCTGGAGTTCGTCCCGGACAACCGGGTCCACTGCGCTGAACGGCTCGTCCATGAGGAGGATGGGCGGATCTGCAGCGAGGGCGCGCGCTACGCCTACGCGCTGCTGCTGGCCGCCGGACAGCTGCGACGGATACCGCGTGCCCAGGGAGTGCGCCAGGCCCACCACGTCCAGGAGCTCCTCGGCGCGCCTGCGGGCGTCAGCTTTCGAAACCCCATTCAGCCTGGGAACGGTAGCGATGTTGTCCAGCACCGAGCGGTGCGGCAGCAGCCCTGCCGACTGCATGACGTAGCCCATGGACCGGCGCAGTTCGGCCGCCGGCACGGAGGTGACGTCCCGGCCATCCACGGTGATGGTCCCCGACGTGGGCTCCACCATACGGTTGATCATCCGGAGGGACGTCGTTTTGCCGCAGCCGGAAGGGCCCACGAAGACTGTGACTGTGCCCCTGGCGATGGACATGGACAACCCGTCCACGGCGGGCTGGCCGCCCGGGTACTGCTTGGTAACGCTCTGGAACTCAATCATCGCCTGGTCCATGGTGCGGACTTACCTGTTCTCTTGGACGGGCTGCTTTCAGCACCGCGACACTGCCATCAGCACGCTGATAGTTACGGTAACCCAAACGGGGGCGGCCTTCAGCAGCTAAAGCCCCAATCCCCGCAAAGGAATCCCTACTGTGACCATTCGGTACCCTGTCCTGCACGGATGGGTGTCCGGAATGGGACGCGCACCACTCCTGTTGAGGTGGCATCAGCGCGCCTAGAGTAAAGGCGTGACCAACTTGGAAATTTCACCCCAGGAAGAGCTGTGCCCGCCTGCCGCTGCCGAAGGCACCCCGGGCCCGTGCCTGCAGCTGTGGCCGGAGCGCGAAGTGCCGCTGGGCGGAGTCCGCGCCATGAACGTCAAACGCACGCTGCCCCAGCGCGGGCTGCCGACGATCGGTGCCTGGTGCTTCCTGGACAGCTTTGGCCCGGACCGGACCGCCATGTCTGTCCTCCCGCACCCCCACATTGGGCTCCAGACGGTGACCTGGCCGCTGGCGGGGCACATCCGGCACCGGGACAGTGTGGGCAGCGACGTGGTGGTGCGTCCGGGGGAGCTGAACATCATGACTGCGGGGCAGGGCGTGTCGCACTCGGAGTTCGCGGTGCATCCTTCCGACGGCGGCCAGGAGTTGCCGTTGCAGCGGGGACTGCAGCTGTGGGTTGCTCTTCCCGACGGGGACCGGCACAGGGAACCGGCGTTCGAACAGCACCGCGAGCTGCCGCGCGCCGCCGGCCAGGGTTTTACCGCCACCGTGATGGTGGGAAAGCTTGCCGGAGTGGCGTCCCCGGCAACGATGTACTCGCCAATCGTCGGCGCTGACGTTTCCTGCGAAGGGGAGGCGGTGCTCCCGCTGGAGCCCGCGTTCGAGCACGGCATCCTGGTGCTCGACGGCGGCCTGGCGGTGGACGGGCAGGAACTGCCGGCGGGGCCGCTGGGCTACCTGGGCACCGGCCGCAGCGAGCTGCGGATGCAGGCGCGTCCTGGCACGCGCTTCCTGTTGATCGGCGGTGAGCCGTTCGGTGAGGAACTGCTGATGTGGTGGAACTTTGTGGGCCGCACCCACGACGAAGTGGAACAGGCCCGGGATGACTGGGAAGCGCAGGCGGGGCTGCCGGACACCGAAACGGCCGCCGCCCGCTACGGCCTGGTGCCCGGGCACGGTCCGGACGCCGGGGCGGAGGCAGGACGCATCCCGGCTCCCCCGCTTCCCGGCGTTCGGCTGACACCCCGCAAACGGTCCGTCAGCTAGGAGTCCTGCCTAAAGGGTCAGGCGGGCTCTGCCAGGAGCTGCAGGACACCAAACACCGGTTCCTGGTCCAGGACCCGCACATCCATGATTCCGGCTGCGGCAAGGTTCCGGCGGAATGACTCCTGCAGGGGCACGACATTCATCCCCAGCCCGCCCCCCAGGATCACCGGCCCGTCGAGTTTCAGCTGGCCCAGCACCTGTTCCGCCAGGGCAGCAAGGTCCCGCCCGGCCTGGGCCAGCAGGGCTGCACTGTCCTGGTGCCCGGCAGCTGCCGCCTCCACCACGTGCCGGGCCTGCTGAGCCCAGAAGCGGCGCCCGGTGTCCGGGGAGTGGAACAGCGCAATCAGCTTGTTGGGGTGGTCCAGCCCGCAGGACCGCAGAAGGGCTGCGGTGAGCTGGTCGATGGGCAGGCCCTGGTTCATCCTGCGGAGGCTGTGCCGCACCGCTTCGCGGCCCAGCCAATAGCCGCTGCCTTCATCCCCCAGCAGGTAACCCCAGCCGCCGGCCCGGGCCTCGCCGCCGTCGGCATTGCGTCCCCAGGCCGCTGAGCCCGTCCCTGCGATGACGGCCACCCCGGTGCCGGCACGGCCTGCCGCCAGCAGCAAACGCGAGTCGTGGACAACGGTGACGCGTGCTTGCGGGGCCAGCGGCTGGATCAGGGCAGCCAGGGCTGCAGCGTCCTCGTCGGTATCGATTCCGCCCGAGCCCGCATACACCCGGTCCGCACGTCCTCCGCCGATCCGGGCGAACAGCTCCGCGAGGTTGCGGGCCGCCTGTTCACGGGTGACGTTCTGGACGTTGGAGCTGCCTGCCGAGTCGTCCGCGACCGGCCGGCCGTCCTCAAAGCGGACCCCGTGGGTTTTGGTGCCCCCGATGTCCAGCCCGATCGTGATGCCGTGAAGCGGGTTTACAGGAAGCGGGTTGCCCTGCTGCGGGTCGCTTGGCGCTTCCGCAGCCGGCTCGACGGGATGGGCGAAAGGGTTCTGGGTGTTCGTCACGTCACAAGGGTACTTGCGGGGAGGGCGTGCCGTGCGGCACCCGGCCGCGCCTGGCCCTGGCCGGCGCGCTCCGCCGTCGGCCGTCTTACTTGCTCAGCGGCCCGCCCTGGTGACCAGCCCAGCCAACAGGCCCGGACCTTGGGAGACCACCAGTTCGCGGAAGAGCCTGGCTGGAACAGGTTCGCTTTCGGGCTTCCGGCGCCGCCAGCTCACGCCGACCTCCCTGAAGGCGAGCGGGGAATCCAGTGGCACTTCCACCCACCCCAGGTCGCCCGTTTCGGGGCGCAGTGTGCGGCCCGGCGCCTCACCGCCCGGCGGGAGGATGCTGACGCCGAGGCCTGCCGCGACCAGTCCGCGGACCGTGTGGGAATCCTGGCTTTCAAAGGCGATCCGCGGGCGGTACCCGGCCTCGCGGAACAGTGCATCGGTGAGGGACCGCAGCCCGTACCCGGGCCCCAGGGCAACGAACGGCTCGGTCCGGATATCGGCCACGGCCGCCATCCGCTTCCGCGCCAGCGGGTGGCCATGATGCACCACCAGCCGGAGCGGCTCACGGTACAGCGGCGCCGAATCAAGGTTCTTCCCGGGTGGGGCCACGGGCGCGGTGAGGGCAAGGTCGGCTTCGCCGGAAGCAAGCTCCTCCAAACAGCTGTTCCGGGCGCCCTGGCTAAGCCGGAAGGCGGTTCCGGGGTGTCGGGTACGGAAGGCGCTGATCAGCAGGGGCAGGGTGGCTTCGCCGAATGTGTGCTGGAAGGACACAGACACAGTGCCCCTGACCACCTGGGACTCGTTCCGGACCAGGTCCAGCCCGGCCTGGAACTCCGCCAGCGCGTGCTCGATGTAAGGCAGAAGCGTGCGGGCAGCGGGAGTCAGGCGGACCCCGCGCCCGTCCCGGACCAGGAGTTCGGTGCCGACGGCGGCGCTGGCCCGGGCCAGTGCCCTGCTCACCGTTGACTGGGGTACTCCAAGCAACTCGGCTGTCTCCGTCACGTGCTCGGTGCGGCCCAGCTCGGCCAGTACCGGCAGGAGCGGCAGCAGCTGCGCCAACTGTTTCCGGTCCGGTTCCATTGCTGCCTTACCTGTGCCTCGAATGACCCACTATTGATATCAGTTTGACAGGAAAGATGCATTAGAAGCATCCATTTCGGGAGGACTACGCTGGCTGGATGCGACAGAAGGCACCAGCCGGCACCGGCCCCTCACCCGTCTGGAGTGGGCATCTCAAGGGATCGCGTGACTACGGCCGCGTCCTCGCCGGACTGGCGTGCGCCGGTGTGGCCACTTTCGCGCAGCTTTACGCCACCCAGGCGGTCCTGCCGCTCATGGCGGCCGACTTGGACATCACTGCTGCCGAGGCCGCCCTCACCATCTCCCTGTCCACCATGGGGCTGGCCGCCACGGTGATCCCCTGGTCCTTCCTGGCAGACCGCATTGGCCGGGTGAAGGCCATGATGTGGGGCATCACGGCGGCCACCGTCCTGGGCCTGCTGGTGCCGTTGTCCGCGAACTTCACCATGCTGCTTGTGCTGCGGCTACTGGAAGGGATGGCCCTGGGCGGCATTCCCGCCATCGCCATTGCCTACCTCAACGAAGAGGTCAGCAAAGCCCATGCCGCATTGGCTGCAGGAAGCTATGTTGCCGGCACCACCCTTGGCGGCCTGTCCGGCCGGCTCGTGGCGGGGCCGGTTGGTGAACTCTGGGGCTGGCGCTCGGCGGCCTTGGCCGTGTCCCTGCTGGCGACCGTTGCCGCCGTCGTATTCCTTGTCCTGGTGCCCCGGGCCCGGGGATTCGTTCCGGCCCAGGCCGCCGGCCTCCGGAACGCCATTCAGACGCTCGCCGCCCATCTTCGGAATGTCCGGCTGCTGGCCATTTACGCCCAGGCCTTCCTGATGATGGGCGGCTTCGTGGCCGTCTACAACTATCTGGGTTTCCGGCTGTCCGCTGCGCCGTTCGGGCTCCCGGCCACCGTGATCAGCCTGATCTTCCTGGCCTACCTGTCCGGCACTGTTTCCTCCCGCTGGGCTGCGGGCCTGACCACAAGGTATGGCCGTCGGAACGTCCTGCTCGCGGGACTTGCGCTTGCAGTGGCCGGCCTCGCCCTGACCCTCACCCCGTCCCTGGTGCTGATCCTGTCCGGGCTGGTGGTGTTCACCGGGGGCTTCTTCGCCGCCCACAGCATCGGGTCCGGGTGGACCGGCGCCATCGCCAGTACCGGCCGGGCCCAGGCGGCCTCGCTGTACAACCTGGCCTACTACCTGGGCTCCAGCCTCCTTGGATGGGCGGGCGGCCTGGTCTTCCAGGCGTGGGGCTGGGGCGCCCTGGCGGGAGCCGTCATGGCGCTGGCCTGCGTCACTGCCGCAACTGTCGCCGTCGTCCATCCCCGGGCCGAAACAGCCCCTTCCTAAGGTCCGCCGCGCCGTCCGTGAATTAAGCGGCTTCCCCAGCTCTAAAAGGGGCTTGGATATTCGGCAGGGCACGCCCGCGCTGAGCGGATGGCGACGATTCTGCGGTCTAGGATGAACGAAAGATCGCGTGGAAGGAACCGCAGTGAGTACGAATCCCAGGAACCCCAGGCCCGGGCCACATCTTGAACCGCTCGACGCCATCGACGAACGGCTCCTGGAAGCCCTCGTCTCTGACGCGAGGATTTCCAACAAACAGCTCGCCGAACTGGTGGGGATCGCTCCATCCACGGCCCTGATGCGCACCCGGGCGCTGTCTGAAAGGGGCATCGTGCAGGGCTATGAGGCGAAGCTGAACCTGTCGGCCATCGGCAGGTCCGTGCAGGCGCTGGTGGCCGTGCGGCTCCGCGCCCACGACCGGGACCAAATCGACCGCTTCACCGCACGCGTCCCGCACCTGCCGGCTGTGCTCTCCACCTTCCACACCTCAGGTTCGGTGGACTACCTGCTGCACATCGCCGTCGGAAGCACCGAAGACCTGCGGGACTGGGTCCTGGACAACCTCGCCACCGATCCCGTGGTGGGGCACACCGAGACCACCCTGGTCTTCGAACACATCCAGGGCAACCACGGGCCCCTTCCCGACTAGCCCTGCCCTGCTCATTTGGGGAGGCGGGGTGTCACTTTCGCTGCCGGACGGCCATGGCTGCGAGCGTCCAGGCTGACAGGCCAAGAGCCGCGACGCCGCACAGCAGGACGAAGCCCTGGACGGCCGGCGCCATCCCGAACGCCGCGCTGGCCCAGCCAAGGCCCAGGACCGGCACCGCACTCCCCAGGTAGGTGATGACGTAGACGGTGCTGATGATCTGGGCATGGCGGGCGGGCTCCACCCTGTCCGCAACGTCGTTGAAGACAATCCGGAACGACAGGCCCTGCCCCAGCCCGGCAGTCACCGCGGCCCCCACCAGCAGCAGGGGGCTGTGCCAGGCGCCGGCGGCCCCCAGCAGGATGACGGAGACGCCAAGGACTGCGAGTCCGACCGGAACGGTCAGGCGGCCCCGGACGGTGACCAGCTGGCTCAGTGCTGACGCGCCCAGTGGCAGGCCGGCCAACACACCGATCAACGGCCGGGAGTCAGTGCCAAGGACCTGGGCAAAGTAACCCGGTGCCAGGGACAGCGAGAAGCCAAAGACTGCGAAGCTCAGGAAGCCGACGGCGGACGCCAGCCAGAATGCGCCCCTCGCCTGGCGGGAAACGGAAGGCCGGCGCGGGGCCAGGGCATGCAGCGGCCGGGACACTGCCGGCACCATGATGGCCGGGCGGGCACGGACCAGGTACAGCGGGACCAGGAGACCGGCAAGCAGCAGAGAGTGGACGACGTACGGGGCCGTGGTGGGGCCGGGAAGCAGCGACAGCAGCCCGCCGATGACGGGGCCGGCGGCCACTCCCCCGGATGAGGCCAGCAACGTAAAGCGCGATGCCCACTCCGGACGGGACGGGAGCAGTTCACGGAGGGCAGCGGCGCTTGCCCCGGTGGCCAGCGCGACAGCCATTCCCTGTAGTGCCCGGCCCGCGCACAAGGCGGCCAGTGTTCCCGCTTCCGCGAAGATCCAGCCGCCCGCCAGCCCGGTCAGCACGGCAACCAGGAGCGCAGCACGCCGGCCGATATGGTCCGACCAGTGCCCCGCGAGCAGCAGCGTTCCCACCAACGCCAGAACGTAGCTGGCAAAAGCGGCGGTCACATCAAGGCTGGACAGGCCCAGGTTGGCCTGCAGCAGCGGGTACAGCGGCGTGGCCAGGTTGGCGCCCACCAGGAGGAGGAAGATGGCCGCACCGGAAATTACCAGCCGCGCGGTGGTGGAGGCATTCCACCCGCTGGGCATGGCCGTTACCGGGCGCATCCGCAGTTCGCTGAAGACCGTCATTTTGCCGCCTTAGGGATCGCCACGGCAGGTAGTCCTTGTGGGAGCCCGGCGCGGATACAACATTGATGGTTCAAGAGTGCGGCACTGCTGCCCTATCCATCCATTACTGCGAGGATAATTGAGCAGAATAATCAATTTACGAAGCGCAGCGTGATGGAGAGTGACGATCTTGAATAAGTTGGATCCCACGGACCTGAAGATCCTCCTGGCCCTCATCAGGGATCCCCGGATCCAGATCGGCGAGCTCAGCGAGTCCCTGGGCATCGCCCGCAACACCGCCCAGTCCCGCGTGAGACGCCTGCTGCGGGCCGGGGTGCTGCGCCCGGGCGGCCGCGAAGTGGACCTGGAGGCGGTGGGCTATGACGTGGTGGCGTTCGTGACCATCGAGGTCTCCCACCGTGAGCTCGACGGCGTTGTGGCGGGGCTGCGGCTCATCCCACAGGTCCTGGAAGTCCACGAGATCTCCGGACGCGGGGACGTCTGGTGCCGGGTGGTGGCCACTGACACGCACAACCTCCAGTCGTCCCTCCGGCAGGTCCTGAGGATCAGGGGCGTGATCCGGACGGAGACGGTGCTGGCCCTGCACACCCACATCCCCTACCGCACCGAACCCCTTATCAGCGGCCTCAGCAGCGCGACAGCCCCGGCGGCTAGGATTTCCTGAATGACCATCATCGATAACGCCGTCTACGTCAACGGCGTCCGCCACGCAGAGCCTGAAAACCTGGAACAGACCTTTGAGACCCTGGCCCGGCACGGCGGCATGGCCTGGATCGGGCTCTACCGGCCCACCGCTGAGGAAATGGCTGCTGTGGCCGCCGAGTTCGGGCTCCATGCCCTCGCGGTGGAGGACGCTGTTTCGGCCCACCAGCGGCCCAAGCTGGAGCGTTACGATGACAACCTTTTCACGGTACTTCGGCCGGCGCGGTACCTGGATGAGGACGAGACGGTGGAGTTCGGTGAACTCCACGTCTTCACGGGCAAGAACTTCGTGGTGACCGTACGGCACGCCGAAACAGCTGGTGTGGCCACCGTTCGACGGCGGCTGGAGGAAAGGCATGATCTCCTCCAGTACGGACCCGAAGCGGTGCTGTATGCCCTGCTGGACCGCGTGGTGGACGACTACGCGCCCGTGGTGGCCGGGCTGGAGAACGACATTGACGAGATCGAGGACCAGCTGTTCAGCGGCGACTCTTCCGTGTCCCGCCGCATCTATGAACTGGCACGTGAAGTCATCCAATTCCAGCGCGCCATCCACCCCCTGCCGGAGATGCTGGACCAGCTCAAAAGGGGCTTCGAAAAGTACCAGGTTGAAGGCGACCTGCGGCACCGCCTGCGCGATGTGGAAGACCATGTCGAGCGGGTGATTTCCCGGGCGGATTCCTTCCGGGACCTGCTGCAAAATGCCCTGACCCTGGACGGAACCCTCACGGCGAACCGGCAGAACGAGGCCAGCGCCGAGCAAAACGAGCAGGTGAAGAAGATTTCCTCTTGGGCTGCCATCCTGTTCGCGCCTTCCTTCGTCGCCGGCATCTACGGGATGAACTTCGACACCATGCCCGAGCTCCACTGGACCTTCGGCTATCCCTACGCCCTGGTCCTCATGGTTGCCGCCGGGGCGCTCATGTACGGGATCTTCAAAAAGAAGGGCTGGATTTAGGAACCCTGGCCCGGACGGCCTTCCCGGCTGCCAGCGCCGCCCGCGCGTTGCCCGCGGCGTGCACCAGGACCGCAACTGCCAGGAACGCGGCCAGGACCTGGCCGGTGGTTGCCAGCACCCTGGGCCAGCCGCCGTCGATGGTGGGGTCAAGGAAGTCGTAGACATACCACCCGTCCAGCCCGCCCCGGATCCACGAGAAGGCCAGGAACACTACGGGGTAGCCCAGCCACGCAGCGGGCCGCCACCAGGGGCCGCGGATCGTGCGGGTTACCAGGACCCAGTCAAGGGCTGCCACCAACGGGGCCAGGCGGTGGTGGACAAGCTGCGGCCAGTACAGGTCCCAGGTCCACCAGGGCTCGCCCGGCGGAGCCACGAGCACCACGTAGATGATCCCGGTCATGACCAGGTACAGGACCAGTCCGCCAAAGAAGTGGTCCCACCAGTACGGCAGCGAGCCGCGCCGCCGTACTCCCGAAATGATCAGGACAAGACCAAAAGCGAGGTTCCCCTGCACGGTGAATTCCGAATACAGCTGGGCAATGTCCACATCATTGCCGGGCAGGGTGGCATCCACCGTCTTCTGGACCACTGCGGCGAGGACGGCCAGCCCTATGAGGACCCGAAGGACACGGATCCACGGGCGGTCCGGGTGCAGGGCGTGGTTGGCGGCAAGGTTGCGCCGGACCGGAGGAATCAATGGCGTCAGGCCGCCCGGCTTCACTGCAAGGCTCATGGAGCCAGCGTGGCGCCGCCGGTACGAAAAGACCAGGGTCCTTGGGCGGTTGGTACCAGCCGCCTACCTGGCCGCACAGCAGCCCGGCAGGCGGATGATGATCAGGCGTTGGCCCTGCGTTTCAGCCAACCCCAGACGCCGGTGGCGACGAAGAGGACCAGGCCGATGATGGCGAGCCAGAGAAGGCCCTTCACGACGAAGCCAAGGATGGACAGGATGAGCCAGAGGACCAGAAGGCCGATGATGATTCCCATGGGCTTACTCTAGGCCTGTGCTGCAGGAAGCGCGCGCGCATTGCCCGGCGTTTCGCGGACAGGCTTCGCAGCATGGGGCAAGAGGCAACGAAAGAGCCCGCTGTTTCCAGCGGGCTCTTTTAGTGGAGCTAAGGAGATTCGAACTCCTGACCTCTTCGATGCGAACGAAGCGCTCTACCAACTGAGCTATAGCCCCGGAACCAGTTGCTCCTGCAAGATATCCCAGGCTGGTGCGGAACCGGTGTCCCTAGGCTACAAATTTTCCATCCCCAACGCCAATCGACGCACACGGGCATCTGCCGGTAATGCGAAGCTCCCCCGCGTGGCCCTAGGCGCGGCGGCGCTGGAGGACGTCGTCGAGGTTGCTCAGGGCGCTCTGTGCCTTGGACAACTGCTGGGCGCTCAACTGTTCCGTTTCGCCGCCCTCTGCTGCCGTTGCCTCCGCAGCCCCCTTCTTCAAGGACGGCTTGCCGACTGCTTTGGGCGCTTCCGGCAGCTCCAACGGCTCCGGCTCAGGGCGCTCAGCCTTGGCCGCCTCCACGTAAACAGGCTTGGGAACCTCCACGGGCTCCCAGGGCGTGCCCACGGGAATGGGGGACGGAGCTGCGGCGCTGGTGTCACCGGCAGCCACTGCGACGGCGAGGGCCGCTTCACGCAGCTCCACGGCCGTCAGCGGCTGCACCTTCGCCTGGCCCGCCTCTGCATCGAAGAGCGTGCTTTCCGGCAGCACGGGAGCCGCCTCGGGCTTGGCAGGAATAACGACGGCGTCTTGCGGGCGGCGTGCCGGGGCACTCATGGCAGAGCCGAAGGCGGCGTTCACCTTCGCCTTGCGGTCACGGACAGCGAGCCAGCGCAGCAGTGCCACCGACGCGACGGTCACCAGGGTGCAGGTGAAGGGAAGAGCAGGCGATCCGATGCCGAACGGAAGCAGCACACCCGAGATGAAGGCGGTGACCAGGGACAGCAGTCCCACAAGGGCCAGGGCAGTGCGGCCGTAGCGGACGCGGAACCTGGCCGGGGGTGGGGTGCTTGCAGCGCCTGCGGCACTCTTCACGGGTTCCATGGCTTTCTCCTGCTGGGCGGCGACGTTCAGGACCAGGCCGGGGTGCGGGTCCGGCCTTTCATCGGCGGGGGCGTCTGCCAGGAAGTCGCCGGCGGGCTGGAACTGGTGCCTGCGGTTCCGGAGGACGTAAGGGGCAACCCATACAATCCAGAGCGCGACGGCAACCACAAGGATCACTGAGCTGCTAAGGGGGAAGTCCACACTCAAAACCGTATGAGCATCATGCCTGCTCAGGCCGCATTACCAAGGGTGTGTCGTGCCCCTGAGGGCAAACCATTGGATTTATGACCGGCGCGATGCCAGCCAAGGGCCCAACAGGCCCTCCGGGACTTCTTCCGCGGTGAGGGCGAACGAGCGGTGGTCGGCCCACTTGCCATTGATGTGCAGAAAACGTGGCCGGTACCCTTCGTCCCGGAAGCCCAGTTTCTCCACCACCCGCAGGCTTGGTCCGTTCTCGGGCCGGATGTTGATTTCCATGCGGTGAAGGCCAAGCGCCTGGAAGCAGTGGTCGGTTACCAGCGCCACGGAGGTGGGCGCTATCCCCCGTCCTGCCCTGCCCTGGTCCACCCAGTATCCCAAGGTGGCCATCATGGCCGAACCCCAGACGATGGAAGATACTGTCAACTGCCCCACGATGGCGGGTTTCCGAAGGCCCGGCTGCCACTCGGTGATGAGGAAAGGCAGAGCAGTGGCCTGGGCAGCCTGCATATTGAGCGAGCGGACCATGTGCCGGTAGTCAGGGAGGCCGCCCGCCGGGTCCGGGTTGGATGCCTCCCACGGCGCCAGCCATTCACTGTTGCGCGACCGTACCTCGGTCCACTCTTTCTTGTCGCGGTACCGGATGGGCCGCAGGACCAGGTCGCCCGACTCGAGGGTGACTGGCCAAATAGGACCTGTGTGCATTGGGTTACCGGGAAAGGTCGGCGGCGAAGCCGGGCAGCCATTCCCGCAGGCCCGGGCCCAGGTCTTCGCTGTCGACGGCCAACTGGACGCAGGCCTTGAGGTAGCTCAGCTTGTCTCCGGTGTCGTAGCGGCGGCCGCGGAACACCACTCCGTAGACACCATGCCCCTCGGCATCACCGGTGGCCAGCTCCTGGAGGGCGTCCGTCAGCTGGATTTCTCCACCCCTCCCCGGCTCGGTGTGCTCGAGGACTTCGAACACGGCCGGGTGCAGGACATAGCGCCCGATCAGCGCAAGGTTCGACGGAGCTTCCTCGGGCGTGGGCTTCTCCACCAGCCGGTTGACGCGGACGTAGTCTTCCCCGTCAATCTCCTGGATGTCGGCGCAGCCGTAAGCACTGATCTGCGAGGGCTCCACCTCGATGAGCGCGACGACGGACCCGCCCGTTTTCGCCTGCACGTCGATCATGGTGCTGAGCAGTTCGTCGCGGGCATCAATCAGGTCATCCCCCAGCAGGACGGCGAAGGCTTCGTTGCCCACGTGCTGCTTTGCCCGGAGCACCGCATGCCCCAGTCCGTGGGGGTCGCCCTGCCGGACGTAGTGGATGTCGCCCAATTGGCTGGCCGCCTGGATGGACGCAAGCTTTTCCGTGTCGCCCTTGTCCTCCAGCGTCGATTCGAGGGAGGGCACCCGGTCGAAGTGGTCTTCCAGGGCGCGCTTGTTGCGGCCGGTAATCATCAGGACGTCGTTGAGGCCCACATGCACGGCTTCCTCCACCACATACTGGATGGCAGGCTTATCCACGACGGGAAGCATTTCCTTGGGCATCGCCTTCGTGGCGGGCAGGAACCTGGTGCCCAGGCCCGCGGCGGGAATGACGGCTTTGCGGACTCTGGGGTTACTGGTGCTCACCGGACTAATCTAACGTCAGCGTCAAGCATTTCAGTAACCACCGGCGCGGCAGGCTGGCATCCGGCCAGAAGCCGCTGAGTGCCGGCAACGCAGGAAGGACACCATGCTGCAGGAAACGAACGCGGTCAAGGACGATATCCGGGCCGCCCACCGACGCCGGCGAGCGGGCCTAACCCCGGCGCAACTGGAAGCGGCAGGCAACGCCTTGGCTGTGCACGGCGAAGCCTGGGCCGGGACGGTTACCGGCGGCCAGCCCGGCATAGCGTGCGTGTACCTCGGCGTGGGACAAGAACCGCCCACCCTGCCGCTCGTGAATGCTTTGCACAGCAGCGGACACAGAGTGCTGCTTCCGGTGTGTGAACCCGGCAGGGAGTTGAGCTGGGTGTTCTGGACGCCGGAAACCAGCTTTGAACGCAGCAAATTTGCACCCATCCTTGAGCCCGCCGGACCCCGGCACGGGCCGGAGACAGCAGGCGCAGCGGCAGTGCTTTTCATTCCGGCCACCGCGGTGGATCGTGCCGGTAACAGGATCGGCCAGGGCGGCGGGTACTACGACAAGTTCCTGGGACACCTTGCGACAGCCGGGAAGGAAATTCCCCTGGCCGCTGTTATCTACGACGATGAATTGCTGCCTGCGGGGCGGATTCCTGCAGAGGAGTTCGACCGGCCGGTCCCGGCGGTCCTTGCGCCGTCCGGGTACCAGCCGCTCACGGGCGGCGCCTGACCCCGGCCCGTCCAGGGGCAGTGATAGAATTAGCACTCAGGCCCTGCGACTGCTAATGGTTTACCAAGTGGCAGCACGGGACCTCTCGTTTGCCCAAGAGGAGGAGCACCAGTGCCAACATATGCTTACGCCTGCAAGGATTGCGGCCACGCCTTCGACATTGTCCAGTCGTTTTCGGACAGCAGCCTGACGTCCTGCCCCGAATGCCAGGGCACGTTGCGGAAGAAGTTCAACAGCGTGGGTGTCGTCTTCAAGGGCTCCGGTTTCTACCGCACCGACTCGCGCGATTCCAAGGGCAGCTCCGTCTCCCCCGCGCCTGCCGCGGCTCCGGCTGCGCCCGCTGCCGCCCCCGCCGCTTCGGCTCCGGCTGCGGCAGCCAGCTAGACAGGCATAAGCCTTAAGTTCGACGGCGGTCGGCGCATTCCAGCGCCGGCCGCCTTTGTCCACATAGCGTTCGTTCTGGCTGCCCAGGTGCGGTTGCCGCAACTAGCGTGGGCGCATGCCCAGACTTCCCCGCCGTCGCCGCGACCACTACCGGCGTCCCGCCAGCCCCCGAAACATCGCACGCCGCGGCAAAGAGCGTTCCCCGGGGGCACGGTTTGCCAGCTGGGTGAACCGCAACCGCAGGCTCGCTGCGGCGTTGTTGTTATGCGCAGCTGCAGCCCTTGCGGTCCAGCAGCTCACTCCTGCCCCGCTCTCCACTGTCAGGGCGCTGGCCGCCGCCCGGGATCTTCCCGCCGGAAGCGCCGTCACCACAGCAGATTTGGCTCACGTCCAGGTGCCGCCGGGAATGGTGGCGGACGGCTTCCTGCAGGATGACGCCGCCGCAACGGGCAAGCAGCTGGCCGCGCCCATGCGCAAGGGCCAGCTCCTCACGGACGCCCAACTGCTGGGTCCCGGACTGCTGGCTGGTACTCCGCCCGGTTCAGCGGCTGTTCCCCTGCGCATGGCGGACCCCTCGTCCACACAGCTGGTCTCCCCCGGCCAACTGGTCAATGTGGTGCTGACATCAGCCAACGGGTTTGACCAGCAGGGTCCCTCCCAGGTCCTGGCATCTGCCGTCCCCGTCCTGTGGACGTCGAACAACGGCGGCCAGGGCGGGCAATGGCTGGGCACCACGGAGACGGATGGACTGATCGTGGTGGCGGCCAACGCAGAACAATCGTCCCGTCTGGCCGGAGCCTCAACCCAGGGCCGGCTGTTCTTCGTCCTTGTCGGGCCGCCGTGACATCAGCCATGCAAGGCCGAAGCCGGGCGCTCCATCCAAACCGGGCACACATCCAACCCGGACGCGCTGGTCAGCCCTGCGCGGTCAGCCCCAGTGCGGTGGTTTCTGTTCCTTCAACCACGTGTCGTGGTCGTCCTCCCGGTCTCCCCAGCTGCGCGCATCGTCCTCTGCGGCCTTGCTCGGAAGGATTTCCTCGCTGCCGCCCTGCGCCGCGCGCGCCGCAGGGGCATTCGGGCCGGGTGCCGCAGGCGCCCCCGACGCAGCAGCGTCAGTGCCAGGTTCAGGGTTTCCGTTCTTGTTCTCGTCGTAGTGCATGTCTTCCTCGGGACCGGCTTTCCCGGCCCTGTCTTCCTTGCCCAATTCTTCTCTGCTCAAATCTTCTTTGCCCACGGAAGCTGCCGATGATGCGGTATCGATTCCATTGAGCGCCTGGTGGACGTCGTCGTCAAGGAAGCCCGTAGAGGTCGTGGTCCTGCCAGGGAGCACGATGTTCTCAAGTCCCAGGTACCCCGCTATGCGGTCGGCGCAGGTCGAGGGGTCGGTGAAGACTTCGATGGTCCACAGCGGCATGTAGCGCCAGCCCAGGCGTTCCAGCAGTTCCGGGCGCAGCCGGCTGCGTTCACGCACGCTCATGGCGCGGTACTGCTTGGTGCCGTCGGATTCGATGGCCACAGGCCGGGGCAGGTCCAGGTCGTCCTGGCCCATAGTGTTCAGGGGGTCGGCCGCGGCAACAACGTCGATGGCGCCGTCGTACTGGTGCCACACCCGGGCGCCGCGGGCGCGCAGCCTGTCCCCCAGATCCGCTACCAGGGGATCCGCTCCCAGTGCCTGTTCGCTGGCAGCGGCACGGGACGCGGGAGTGCCCAGGTCCGTGTTGCCGGAGATTTCCCGGTTCAGCAGCGTGTAAAGGTCCACCGCCCCGTGGGTGAGGCGGGTGTGGTCCAGGTCTTCCGGCCGGAAGCAGGTCAGCACGTGCAGGGAACGCCGTGCCCGGGTCATCGCCAGGGCAAACTTTTCCCGGCCACCCTCGGCGGACAGCGGCCCGAAGTTGTGGAGTGCACGGCCGTGGGGGGTCCGCCCGAATCCCGGCGAGAAGATGACGTGGTCACGCACCAGGCCTTGGGCGCGTTCCAGGTCAACCACCCGGAAGGACTCCGGGCCGGCACCGAAGAATCCGGCGAGGCCGGGCTGGTTGGACAGCTGGAGCCTGATGGACTCGCCAATCCGGGCCGCGTGCCGGAGGCTGGCGGTTACGACGGCGAGGGACGTTCGGGGGCGCATCCTGGCGTGCTCGAAGACCAGTTCCACAACGCGGTTGACCTCCGCCACGACGGATTCCACACCCTCGTGGTCGGCACTGGGCAGGCCGGTGCCGTCCGGCAGGTACTCAACCAACAAGGAGCGGTCCAGCCCCGTGGCGGACTGCCCTTCCGGCAGCCGGCGCAGGCCGCCGTCGTAAAAGCTCTTACTCAGCTGGAGGACCAAGTCCTCGTCCACCGCGCGATACACCACATTGAGCCGCCATACCGGCAGGACGGCGGAAAGCGCGGTAAAGGCGCTTTCCACACGGTGGTGCGCCGACTCGCCGGGCGCCAGCCGCTCCACTCCCACGGTGAAGGTCCGTGGCGTTGCTATGCGGGAATCACCGAAGGCAATGACCTGCCGTGCACGGGCAATCGAGGGCAGGACGGCCTGCAGGGAGGTGGCCTCAGCATCGAGGATCACCACCGCGTCGAAATGCTGCTCCGCTGGCAGCAGGCCCGTCATGAGGTAAGGACTGACAGACCAAACGGGAACCAGCGTCCCGATCAGGTCAGGCGCCTGTGCGGTCAGGGCGGGCAGGGAGACCCGCCCGTCCTTCAGCAGGCTGCGCAGAAGGCCGGCCTGCCGCGGCTGGGCGGCAATAGCGGTGCGCCACCGCTCCGCCAGGGCCCACCGCAGCCGGGCTGCGCCGCTGGCAATGTGCGCATTGTCTGCGAGGCGGTACTCTGCTTCGAGCCGGCGCAGTGCGTCGCCGTCGGACATGGCCAGGTAGTCGTCACCGCTGATCATTGCCTCGAGCGCGGACTGCCACCAGGCCAGTTCCAATTCGGCCGCGACCGATCCTTCGGGTACTTCCCGTTCAGCAAGGTCGGCAAGGAGTTCACCCAGGCCGTGTTCGCGCATGTTCTCGATGAGGAGTGTGCGTTCGGGCAGGGTCTTGAGCGTATCGGTGTCCGCCACCAGGCGCTCCAGGCGTTCCATCAGCTGCGGGTAGGGAACGCCGGTCAGCGACCCACCGTCTTCCGTATGCCGCAGCGCCTCGCCCAGCTGCGCCAACTCCTTGTCCAGGGAGCGGTACATGGCGTTCATTTCGGCCAGGCCCGATGGAACGGCAGGGTGCCGCTGCGTTGTGGCGTATCCCGCCCACAGGGCCCGCTGTTCCTGCACCAGCAGCAGGGACGAGTGCAGGTCCGCGATGTGGACGCCCGGACGCACATATTCCTTGGCCACCCGGCGCAGCCGGGAGCGCTGCATGGCGGTCAGCTCGATGCCGCGCTCACGCCGCCACGAGGACGGTGCAGTGGCGGAGATCAGGTCCGTCACCGGGCGGTCGAAGATGTCCGGGGTGAACTTGTCCAGGCTGCCGCGGACGGCAACCAGCAGTTCCAGCTGCTCGCCCCACTCGGCAAAGGATTCGCCCAGACGGATTTCGGCGTGCTCGGCAACCGCGTCCATCCGGTCGCGGAGGATGGGAAGGCTCTTGGCCACGGACCGGACCAGGTCCTGGGCTTCCTCGGTTTCCTTGCGGGTCAGCAGCCTTGCGCCGTGCCAGGGGCTGGTGGTGGCCGCCTTGCTGAAGCTGCCCAGTTCGGCAGCACGGCGAAGCCGGCCGGCCAGTTCATCGCGGTCCCGGATGCTGTCCAGGACGCTGCGCTTAAGCCGGACGGTGGTGGCCGGTGCCGGATGGATGGACGTGAGTTCGGCGAGGGACTGCATGGCCTGGTACGGCGAGCAGCCCCACCGATCGCGGACGTTGTGCAGCGATGCCACGTGGTCCATCAGCGCATGCCGGTGCTCGGTAAGGGTGTTGTGCAGGTTCCCGAGCTGCGGTTCCAGCGACTTCTCGTTCCGGACGATCGCCCGGACCAACTGGCCCTTCAGCTGTTGGGCGGTGACATTCCCGGTGAGCTGGAACAGGATGGACTCCAGTCCCAGCGACTCCAGGTGTCCGGACACCTCATTGAGGCTGGCGCGCCGGTCGCCCACCACCAGCACGGTCTTTCCGGCATCCACCAGGGCACCGATGGTGTTGATCGCGGTCTGGGTCTGGCCGGTACCGGGCGGGCTGCTGACCACCAGGGAGTCCCCGGCGCGGGCTGCATCGATTACGTACTGCTGGTCCGTGTCCGCGTCCAGCAGGAGCAGTTCGTCCTTGGGGTGCCGGTTGTCCAGCTGCGGGAAGCGGGACGGGTCCGGTTCTTCAATGTCCACCATCTCGCCGCCGGCGGCGGTGGCCAGTGCGGACACGATGGGGTGTGTGTCGTTGATCCAGGGGTCGTCCAGGTTGCCGGAGAGGTCGGCGAAGGTGGAAACGAGCAGGTTGTGCTGGGTTTCCGCCCCGTGGATGGGCCGGATCAGGGTGGCCAGCCGGTCCAGGACGGGCTGGGGGTCGAACCGGGCGGTGCTGTAGGCCAGGCGCGTCACGGCGTTGACGTCGAAGACGATGCCGTGGATGTTCTTCAGGTGCCGCACCAATGCCGGGTTGATCTGTGCCTGCTCGGTGAGCTGCAGTTCAAAATCGTCCTCCCCTGGCCGAACCGTGAGGGAGATGGCGGTCAGCATCACGGGGGCGGACACACGCTGGGGTTTGCCCCCGACGGCGGATGTCCACACCACGGTGCCTGCAGACAGGTACCCGGCATCAATACCCCGGTCATTGGCGAGCTCAAAGATCTTGGACCGGATGTTGCGTGAAGCCCTTGCCGCGACCACGTACTGCTGCCGGTCCCGGATCAGCGTGGACAGCCGTGTGCGGCGCCCGGCCATGAGCTGGGCGAGTCCGGAGGGGTGTGCCGAGGTGAGGTCGATGGAACCTTCGGGCGTCTTGGTGAAGCGCAGCATCGTGTCCGCGCCGGTGACGGGTTTTAGCCCGGACAGCCATTTACGAAGCTCTTCCGAGCCCTCCGGGTGGCCTTGACCAACTGACACTTCTGCCTTCTTTTCTGCGTTTGCACGTGACGTCCTGGACCATACCGGCATAGGTTCGAGAGTAGCCGCTTCGGCGCCGGACTTGAGCGACCGCAACACTGGAGCACGGGAAATTGCGGAGGATTCATTCGGGAAAAGCAGTGGCCGGCCCCCGCTGGCGGAGGCCGGCCACTTAGGAAGCTATTCCCACTCGATGGTTCCCGGCGGCTTGCTGGTGACGTCCAGCACCACCCGGTTGACGCCGTCCACCTCGTTGGTGATCCGGTTGGAAATCCTGGCCAAGAGGTCGTAGGGCAGGCGCGACCAGTCGGCGGTCATGGCGTCCTCGGACGAAACGGGACGCAGCACGATGGGGTGGCCGTAGGTGCGGCCGTCGCCCATGACGCCGACGCTGCGGACGTCCGCCAGCAGCACTACCGGCATCTGCCAGACCTCGTTGTCCAGGCCGGCCTCGGTCAGCTCGGCGCGGGCGATGGCGTCCGCCTTGCGGAGCAGGTCCAACCGCTCCTTGGTGACCTCGCCGACGATCCGGATGCCCAGGCCGGGGCCGGGGAACGGCTGGCGGCCCACGATCTCCTGCGGCAACCCCAACTGGGCGCCCACGGCGCGGACTTCATCCTTGAACAGGGCTCGCAGCGGTTCGACAAGCTCGAACTGCAGGTCCTCGGGAAGCCCGCCCACGTTGTGGTGGCTCTTGATGTTCGCCGCACCTTCGCCGCCGCCGGATTCGACGACGTCCGGGTAGAGGGTGCCCTGGACCAGGAACTTGATCTTCTCGCCGTGCGCGGCAGCCTCGGCAATGATGGCCAGTTCGGCTTCTTCGAAGGCGCGGATGAACTCGCGGCCAATGATCTTGCGCTTGGTTTCGGGATCGCTGACGCCTGCCAGTGCCGAAAGGAAGCGCTCCTGTTCGTTGGCCACGTACAGCTTGACGCCGGTGGCGGCCACGAAGTCGCGTTCCACCTGTTCCGCTTCGCCCTCGCGCAGCAGTCCGTGGTCCACGAACACACAGGTGAGCTGGTCGCCCACGGCACGCTGGACCAGCGCTGCCGCCACTGCTGAATCGACGCCGCCGGAAAGCCCGCAGATAACCCGGGAATCCCCGATCTGCTGGCGGATCCGCTCCACCTGCTCCTCCAGGATGTTCCCGGTGGTCCAGTTGGGCTCAATCTTGGCGCAGTTGAACAGGAAGTTTTCAAGCACCTGCTGTCCGTAGGCGGAGTGCTTGACCTCCGGGTGCCACTGCACACCGAAGAGACCCTTTTCCTCGTTGGCGAAGGCAGCCACCTCCGCGCCCGCGGTCGTGGCCAGCACCTCGAAGCCTTCGGGCGCAGAGTGGACGGAGTCGCCGTGGCTCATCCAGGTCTTCTGGTGCTGGGGCATGCCTTCCAGCACGGAACGCCCCTCGCCCAGGATGGTGGTCTCGGTGGATCCGTATTCCCGCAGGCCGGTCTTGTCCACCTTGCCGCCCAGCGCGTTGGCCATGGCCTGGAACCCGTAGCAGATGCCAAAGACGGGGACGCCGGCCTCGAAGAGGTCGGCACCAACGCTCGGGGCGCCGTCGGCATAAACGCTGGAAGGGCCGCCGGAAAGGATGATGGCGGCGGGATTCTTGGCCAGGAGCTGCTCGGTGGAGTAAGTATGCGGAACCACTTCCGAATACACATTCGCTTCCCTGACGCGGCGGGCAATCAGCTGCGCGTACTGGGCACCGTAATCAACAACCAGCACCGGCTTCTGGGAAGTCTGGGATGCAGTGGGAGTAGTCACCGTAATAGCCTACTTGGCGCCGTTGCACCGGCGCACCTTGGGAGGCCGCGCTGTGACGGAGCAAACGTCCGACGGCGGCCGGTCGGCTGCCTGTGCGCGGCCCACTGCGGAGGGGATCAGTAGCGCTGCGGGGCCTGCGGGTTGGCGGCCAACTCGGCCTCCACCTCGGCGTGGAACTTCTTCTCGACGATGAAGGACAGGAACGGCACCACGCCACCCAGTGCCAGCAGGACCAGCTTCAGGAACGGCCAGCGTATGAGAGACCACAGCCGGAAGTTGGAGATCAGGTACACCACGTACATCCAGCCGTGCACGATCAGCACCGTGACGGAGACATTGACGCCGTTGATCACCCCGGCCGGTTCGGCGTCGGCGAATCCGAAGCCGAACGGCTGGCCGGTCACTGCGTTGGTGCCGCCCGCGAACAGGTACTGCCCGAAGCCGTACCGCGCCACGAGTTCGGCGCAGAGCAGGAGCAGCATGGTGCCGGTGAGGTAGGCCATGACCTTGTAGAACTTCAGGGCCGACCGGATCTGTGCCTCAGTGCCGCCGAAGCGGCGCTTCTTGCCGGAAGTCTTGCCGCCGGATGCCTGCGGGGATGGGGTGGCGGGTTTCGGATCAATCATGGCTGTACCTTCTGCTGGTGCTGGTCAGGCTGCTGCTGTTCAGGCTGGTGCTGGTCAGGCTGCTGCTGAAGAGGCTGTGTTTCGTGTAGGCCGCCTGCGGGGGCTTCATCGGCGTCCTCGAGGGCCTCCTCGAGATCGCGGTGGTAGTCGTCCTTGACCAGGCGCCACCAGATAAAGAAGGCGAAACCGGCGAAGACGACCCATTCGATGGAATAGAACAGGTTGAGCCAGTTGATGTGCTGCCCGGGGGGCTGCGGCCCGATATCCAGGGGCAGGAGCTTTCCAGGGACGGCTGAGGCGCTGACGTCCTGGCCGCCCACCACCTCGGCGGTGGCAGACACAAAGCCCGGGTAGCTGCTCACGTCCCAGTAGTTGATGAGCTCGGCGACGGAAACAGCCGTGGCCTCCCCCGGCTTGGGCGACTTCCCGGCCACCGGCGCCTCGGATGGCAGGAGGCGTCCGGTTAGTTCAACAACGCCCGACGGCGGTGCTGCCGCATCCCCCGGCTCGGCTACCCACCCGCGTGCCACCGGGATCCAGGTTTGGGGAGATGCGCCCGCGCCGGTCAGGGCCGGGGCACCGTTGACGGCGAAGGCGGACACCACCCAGTAGCCGCTTTTGCCGTCGTGGAGCCTGCCGGGAACCAGGACCTGCTTGTCCGGGCTGTACGTTCCCTGCGCCGTCACCATCTGGTCTGCGACGCTTCCGTGGAAGAACTCCCCGGGCTGCAGGGTGCTTGTGAGCTGTTGGACCTGTTCAGAAGCCGGGTTGACCGGCACCTCGGGTTGGGTGGAGCGCCCGAACTGCCACTGGCTCAGCAGCACGAAGACCCCGGAAAGAACGATCGCGAAGATAAAGCCTGCGATCCATCGGGGCTTAAGGGCTGTTTTCCACACGTCTTAACCGTACTTCGTACTTCTGTAGAACAACTAAACGCCAGGGCATCCGGACCGGAAACGGGACCGGCCCATCCCAGCCGCGCCTAGTGGTCGAAGAAGACCAGGCTGGAGTTGATGAGTTCGGCAATCACTTCGGCGTCGTACGCACGACGCAGCGACTCCCGGAAAGACTCCTTTGAGAGCGACCGGGCCAGGGTGGCCAGCACCTCCAGGTGGTCCGAGAAGGAGCTGGCCGGGGTGGCAATCAACAGGATGACCGTGGCCGGACCGTCCGCGGCACCAAAGTCCAGCGCATGGCCGTACTTCGCGATTCCAACCGCGATGGACGTTTGGGAAACGAATTCGCTCCTTGCGTGCGGCAACCCGATGCCGCCCGGGAGCCCCGTGGCCAGTTGGTGCTCCCGGGCGTTAACGTTCTTCAGGAACCCGTCAAGATCTGAGATCCGCCCTGCCGCGTGCAGCCGCTCTGCCAGTTGGTTGGTGGCGTCGGTCTTGTCCTTGGCCTCCATTTCCAGGATCACCATGTCGGCGGTGGTCAAATGGGCGTCATACGGGTCCAGTGGTTCCGCCAAGGCGTATCCCTTCGGTCAGCAGTGGGGCTAGCGGCCCCTCAACGCAAGGGCACGATGTCTTCCGCGCCCAGGCGGGCAGCGTCTGCGGATTCGTCGTCCGGCTGTTGCTGGCTAAGGCGTTCCGCCTCCACACGGGCAAGGTAGTGGCGGACTTCGTTTTCGCGCTGTGCCTCGCTCCAGCCAAGGACGTCACCCATCAGTTTAGCGACAACAGGGGCCGCGGACACGCCGCGGTCCCACGCCTCGATGGAGATCCTCGTCCGTCGGGTCAGGACGTCCTGCACGTGGCGGGCGCCCTCGTGCGTGGCTGCGTACACGGCCTCGGCCTGGAGGTAGTCATCGGCTCCCGGGATGGGCTCAGCCAGTTCAGGGTTCTGCTCGATGATTTCCAGGACTTCGGGGGTCATGGACCCGTATCGGTTGAGCAGGTGCTCGATCCGCGCCACGTGCACCCCGGATTCCTCCGCGGTGCGGTTCCGCCGGTTCCAGGCCGCCCGGAAACCGCTGGCGCCCAGCAGCGGGATGGTCTCGGTACAGCTGGGCGGCACCCGCTCGTCCATGGTGCGGGTGGCCTCGTCGACGGCGTCCTTGGCCATGACCCGGTAGGTGGTCCACTTGCCGCCGGCCACCACCACCAGGCCGGGAACCGGATGCGCCACCACGTGCTCGCGGGAGAGCTTGGCGGTGGAGTCATTTTCACCGGCCAGCAGCGGCCGCAGCCCGGCATAGACCCCTTCGACGTCTTCCCTGGTGAGCGGCCGCTTCAGAACCTGGTTGACGTGTTCCAGGACGTAGTCGATGTCCTTGCTGGAGGCTGCCGGATGCGCCTTGTCCAGATGCCAGTCCGTGTCGGTGGTGCCAATGATCCAGTGCCTGCCCCACGGGATGACGAACAGCACCGACTTCTCGGTGCGCAGGATCAGCCCCACGGTGGACTGGAAACGGTCCCGGGGAACCACCAGGTGGATACCCTTGGAGGCGCGCACCTTCAACTGGCCGCGGTCCGTCACCATGGCCTGGGTTTCATCGGTCCACACACCCGTGGCATTGATGACCTGCTTGGCGCGGACGCTGAACTGCGTGCCGTCCTCGCGGTTCTCCACCTTGGCTCCAACCACCCGCTCGCCCTCGCGCAGGAAGTCCACCACCGCCATCTGGTTCACTGCATGCGCACCGTAGTATGCAGCCGTGCGGACCAGGTTGGCCACGTATTTGGCGTCATCCACCTGACCGTCGTAGTACCTGATCGATCCCACAAAGGCATCGTTCTTCAGGCTGGGGGCCGCCCGCAGCGTGCCGCGCTTGCTCAAGTGCTTGTGGAACGGCACGCCGCGGCTGTGTCCGCTGGAGATGGACATGACGTCGTACAGTGCGATGCCGGCGCCCACGTACGGACGCTCAATGAACGGCTTGGTGAGCGGGTAAAGGAAGGGCACCGGCCGCGCCAGGTGCGGGGCAATCTCGGAGAGCAGCAGGCCGCGTTCCTGCAGGGCCTCCTTGACCAGGGCAAAGTCCAGCATTTCCAAGTAGCGCAGGCCGCCATGGATGAGTTTGGATGACCTTGAGGAGGTACCGGCGGCCCAGTCGCTTGCCTCGACGATGCCAACGCTCAGCCCACGGGTCACGGCGTCCAGCGCTGCTCCGGCACCAACGATGCCACCGCCCACAATCAGAATGTCCAGCTCCTGGCCGGGTTCGGCTGTGGCGCGCAGCCGCTGGATGGATGCTTCCCTGGCTTCGGGGCCAAGGACCCCGCCGTTTGCAGGAACACTCTTCATTGAACGCCTCCAGTGCCTCTAGTGCCGGTAGTAACCCCACACTACTTGCAAGTGGCGTGCTTTGGGCAGGGCCGGGTGGTGCCCACCCGGCCCTGACCTGTGCTTAGTTTCCTTCGTAAGGCGATACGACGACGTCGACCCGCTGGAATTCCTTCAGGTCCGAATAGCCGGTGGTCGCCATGGAGCGCCGCAGCGCACCAATGAGGTTGGACGTGCCGTTGGTGTGGTGGCCGGGTCCGAAGAGGACCTCCTCCAGCGGCCCAACGGTGCCGACATTGGCGCGGTCCCCGCGCGGCAGCTCGGTGTGGTGGGCTTCCTGGCCCCAGTGCCAGCCCTTGCCCGGCGCTTCTTCTGCCCTGGCAAGGGCACTGCCCAGCATGACGGCGTCGGCGCCCATGGCGATTGCCTTGACGATGTCACCCGAGGTGCCCATGCCGCCGTCGGCAATCACGTGGACGTAGCGGCCGCCGGATTCGTCCATGTAGTCGCGGCGTGCCGCGGCGACGTCGGAGATCGCGGAAGCCATGGGCGAGTGGATGCCCAGGGCGCGCCGCGTGGTGGTGGTTGCGCCGCCACCGAAGCCCACCAGCACGCCGGCGGCACCGGTGCGCATGAGGTGCAGCGCCGGGGTGTAGCCGGCTGCGCCGCCCACGATCACCGGGACGTCGAGTTCATAGATGAACTGCTTGAGGTTGAGGGGCTCGTGGTCCTTGGAGACGTGTTCGGCCGACACGGTGGTGCCGCGGATGACAAAGATATCGACGCCGGCAGCCAGGACCGTCTTGTAGTGCTCCTGGGTGCGCTGCGGGGTCAGGGAACCGGCAACGGTGACGCCGGCCTCGCGGATTTCGGCCAGGCGGGACGTGATGAGTTCCGGCTGGATGGGTGCCTGGTACAGCTCCTGCATCCGACCGGTGACGACGGGGCTGTTGGTCTCGTCTTCAAGCGCCGCAATTTCATCGAGGACCGACTGCGGATCCTCGTACCGGGTCCAGAGGCCTTCCAGATCCAGCACGCCGAGGCCACCCAGCTTGCCCAGGGCAATGGCCGTGGCCGGGGACATGGCCGAGTCCATCGGAGCGGCGATCACTGGCATGTCGAACTGGTAGGCGTCGATCTGCCAAGAGACGGAGACGTCCTTGGGGTCGCGGGTGCGACGGTTGGGGACGATTGCGATGTCATCCAGGGAGTAGGCACGACGCCCACGCTTGCCACGGCCGATCTCGATCTCATAAGTCACTGCTCTAGGTTATCCCAGCAGGTCCGGTGGCTTTGCCCGGGCCGGATCCTGACGGAAAGCGCTACCCGTGGCGGCGGCGCGGGGCAAACACGTAGCCTTCTCCGGAGTCTCGGTGGATGCTCCCGCGACCAGCTTACGATTGGGCTTCCTTCCGATAGGGAGGACCTGGTCCTCTTGGCGTGACCCTACGGCAACCCGGCTTCCGGACCTCTGTAAGGCGCACCCTTCCCGCTACAGTGGCGTGATGGGCAGCCGCTGGACATTTGACGGGCATATCGCCGGCATTGGTACTACTTCCGGGCTGCGCGCCGTAGTTGGAATATGGCAGGACTCCCCCTTCGGATCCTTCTCGGACGTCATGGTCCAGCAGCCTTCGGGACACCGGCTGCTGCTGGCACCGACGCCTGAAGTTGCCGGCTTCATCGCCGCCACCTACAGCTTTGACGAGGTGCGGGTGGTGGACGTTGCCGCCTTGCTCGCCGGCCACAGGTTGACGGTCGACGCCGGCCCGCTGGAAATCCGGGCCGTCACCGGTGCCAGGACTCGCCTGGGTTCGGTGCTTCAGGCAGTGCCCCGGCGCCTTGCTGTCCATCCCCGCTGGCTCGCCGCGGTCAATCCACTCGCTGCCCTCGCGGCACCCGGCGCCCGCACCTACGGAACTGCCGGCAGTGGAAGGGCGGAGTTCTATGGGGTGACCGACCTGCACCACGTGACCTCCGCCGTCGTCACTTGGGAAGGTGCCAACGCCGGGACGCTCTCCCCCATCCGGCCGGCCGTAACGTTCGGCTTCAGCAGTGTGCCGCCGCGGCCAAGTGTGGCCCGCGTGCGCACCACCGTGGTGGAAGCGTGATGGGGACGCCGGCGCCGAGGTAACCGTGATGCACAGGAACGGGCACGGGGTTGTGCCCATCGAAGGGCCCGTCTCTTCCGGTTTTGGTGGATGAGCATGGTCTTCGCCGTACCCTGCGCGGAGCGCGGGCTTCGACAACCTGCGTCAGACTCCTTCGGGTTCCTCCACGGAAAGCTGGGACTCGAACATGCGGAAATAGCGGCCGCGCAGTGCCACCAGCTCCTTGTGGCTTCCCTGCTCCACGATCTGCCCGTCCTCCAGCATGTACACCACGTCCGCCTTCTCGATGGTGGCCAGCCGGTGGCTGATGGCGATGATGGTGCTGCTGCGGTCGGCGAAGAGACGCGTAAAGATCCGGTGCTCGGCCAGCGCATCAATGGCGGACGTGGGCTCATCCATGACCATGAAGGATGCGTCCCGGTAGAAGTTCCGGGCCATCGCCAGGCGCTGCCACTGACCGCCGGAAAGGCCGCTCCCCTTCCGGCCGCGGGGGTCTTCCATCCAGTTGCTGACGTGGTTATCCAGGCCGTTGGGCAGCTTGTTGATGAAGTCGAGTGCCTCGGCGTCGGCTGCGGCCCTGCGGATGCGGTCATCATCGCGAGGACTCTCCACATCGCCGAAGTAGATGTTCTCGGCGGCCGTGGCGAACTCGTACTTGAGGAACTCCTGGCTGAGAACCGCCAGGTGCCGGTGCCAGGAGGTGACGTCGACGGCGGCCAGGTCCACGCCGTCGAGCAGGACTTGCCCCGAGTCGGGACGGTAGAGGCCTGCGAGGATGCGGATCAGGGTGGACTTGCCGGCACCGTTTTCCCCCACGATGGCGATGTGCTGGCCCTGGCGGATGGTCAGGCTTATGCCCTTGATCACTTCAATGTCGCTGCCCGTGTACGTGAAGCGGATGTCCTTCAGCTCCACTTCCTTGGGTGCTTGCAGCAGAGGAGGCGCGTGTTCCGAGTGCATGGGCATCGCCATGAACAGCTCGTAGTCCTTCAGGTTGGCCAGGTCCTCATCGATGGAGCTCAGGGACGACACCAGGTTGTTCGCCGTGGACAGGGCGCGGCTGACGATCTGCTGAACGTAGAGGAACTGGCCCACCGGGGCGGCGCGGGCAATGATCTGCCCCACCACCCAGATCAGCGAGACCACCTCCGCGCCGTATTGGAGTGCGTCGGCGGCAAGCTGCTTGGGGATGTAGCGTCGCTGGTAATCCAGGCGCCGCCGCTCGTCCGCGTCGCGGAGCCGGGACCGAAGGCCCATGAGGAAGCCGACAATGCCGTAGAGCCGCATCTCGGCGATGTGTTGCGGCCGCAGGAGGTTGGTTTCAATCATGCGCCGCTGACGGCGTGAATCCACCTGCGTGTTCCAGTGCGCGATCTGCTCCCTGGACAGCTTGAACTGCAGGTACACGCTGGGGACGATCGCCACCAGGACGATGACGGCGATCCACCAGCTGACCAGCAGCAGGGCGCCGATGGCCAGGATGACCGAGACCAGCTGCGTGAAGATGGCGGCGATGCGGTCCAGGACGCGGGCATAGGAATCGGAGAATCGCTTTGCCCGGTCGTATAGGTCCACCGTCTCCTTGTCGTCGTAGCGCCAGAACTCGAGAGCGAGGAACCGCTCATACATCTGGTCCCCCACGATGGCGCCAACCTTGAAACTCATCAACTGCTGGATGTAGCGGTCCACGCTGTTGAAGGCGCCCCAGAACAGCCCCAGCGCGGCCGTGATGATGACGTAGACGACAGCACTTCGGCCTGCTCCGCCGTCGCCCGCATATGCCGCGGCCAGCGCCGAGGTGGTGAGGGACGCGAAGTAGGTGGTGACCAGCGGCAGCACTGCGGAGATCAGGGAGCCGAGCACCTTCATGACCACAGCGCCCGGGGATGCCCGGAAGCTCACTCGGAGGACTTGGGCCACGGCCTTGGCATAGGGGCGCAAGGCAAGCCGCTTTTGCGGATCGCGCTTAGGAGTCAGCTCCGCCGGATGGCGTGTTGGAGGCATGGAATCAGCCTAGTGCTGGGAGTGCTCGAACAGGCCTGGAGTCATCCAGTGGAATGGAGACAGCGCCGCAAGGCGTCCTCTCCCGGGGACCAATCCAGGTAATGGAAGTCCGGGCGATGGCCAACCACCCGCAGCAATTCCCCATTAAGATTCACCCCGGTTTTAGGCTCGAATGTCCCGCCCGGAACATCTGTCCTGCCCTGCGCATGAATCTCTACTGGCAAGTGTGTTGGTTCTGGGTGGGGGTGTTCGGGTTTGTAGTGGCGGCCGGTGGGCGAGGTCCAGCCGGGTGATCCGTTGTTGGTGGCCGGGTCTGGTGTCCATTGGGTGTGGTGTTTGAGCCGGTGGTGTTTCGGGCACAGTTGTGCCAGGTTGCCGGCCCCGGTGGGTCCGCCACATCCCCAGGCTTTCAGGTGGTCGGTTTCGTTTTCCGGGGTGCGGTTGGTGCAGCCGGGGAAGGTGCATTTGCCGTCGCGCATCCTGATCCAGCGTTTGATGGTTTCGGTGAGCCGGTAGTTCTTCCGGCCGATCTCCAAGGGTGCCCCGTCCCTCGGGTCGACCAGGACGCGGTAGAAGGAGTCCGCGCCGTCGGCGACCAGTTTGCGTGCGGTGGATGCCGGGATGGGTCCGAGCCCGTCGAGCATGGCGGGTTCCTCCGTGAGTCCGAGCAGGGAGAACACCGGCACCGTGACCAGGACGTCCGCCCGCGGGGTGGGGACCTTGCCCGGTTCGCTCGCTGATCCAAGGAGCAGGGATGCTGCGATGTCGGGGCGGAGTTGGGTGATGGTGCGTGGTTCGTTGGGGCCCTGGAGGCCGCGGGCGGTGGCGGTGGTGCGGTTCCAGATGGCGCAGGCGGTGTCGCCGGGGAGGTAGAGCGAGACCCAGGCCATGCCGTCCCGGTCCGGGGTGTATTCCATCCGCCGGTCCGCCACCCCTTTGGCGTGGCGTTTCTGCAGTGTCTCGGGGTGGTGGCGTTCGCGCCAGTTACGGACTTTGGCCCGGAACCGGGAGGGGACGAGTTCGCCCGGGGCTGCGCCGCGGCCGGGGTGGGGTGCGTCGGGGTCGAAGAAGTGCGCCACCAGCGCGGCAGCACCGGCCGGATCGAGGCCCTCGGTTTCATCGGCGATTACCCTTGCGTGCTGCCAGGACATGGCCCCGGTGGCCAGGGCCTGGAACACCGGTGGGAGGGAGCAGATCGTCCGGGACTGTTCCACCAGAGCACCTGCGGCGGCGGAGCTGATGGTCAGGACCCCTGCGATCTCCTCCACCACGGACATCTCGGCGTAGGTACGGTCCTGCACCGACGCGTCGGGCGGGGTCACGGCCTGCTGGAACCCGACCGCCTCCGCTGCATCCCGCGCCTTCATCGCCGCGAGCTGCGCCTCCAACCGGGCCGCCAGTTCCAGCCGCTCCAGCCGGATCTCGCACCGCCGCTGCAGCACATCGACACCCGAACCAACACCGACGCCGGCAGCCAGGAAGTCGTCCTCCCCGTCCAGCGCATCAAGGGCAGCCACAGAGGCATGAACACCCTCCAAAGCCACCCCAGCGCCGCTTCCGATTCCGACTCCCATAGAAGAATCATCCAACGAGGGTCTGACATTTTGTTTCGCAGCTGTCTCAGGCCAAAACAAAAGGAGGCAGGGTCACCTCTGCCTCCTTTTGTTCATGCACGCTCAGCGGAAACGTGCCGCCGCAGCTTAGCGCGAGCCGTAGTTTGGGGCCTCGACGGTCATTTGGATGTCGTGCGGGTGCGATTCCTTCAGCCCGGCAGAGGTGATCCGGACGAACTTGCCGCGGACCTTCAACTCAGGAATGGTGGGTGCGCCGGTGTAGAACATGGTCTGGCGCAGGCCGCCCACCAGCTGGTACGCCACCGAGGACAGCGGACCGCGGTAGGCAACACGGCCTTCGATGCCTTCGGGGATGAGCTTGTCGTCGCCGGACACATCGGCCTGGAAATAGCGGTCCTTCGAGTAGGACGTATTCTTGCCGCGCGACTGCATGGCGCCGAGGGAGCCCATGCCGCGGTAGGACTTGAACTGCTTGCCGTTGACGAAGATCAGCTCGCCCGGGGACTCGTCGCAACCGGCGAGCAGGGAGCCGAGCATGACGGTGTCCGCACCGGCCACCAGGGCCTTGCCGATGTCGCCCGAGTACTGCAGGCCGCCGTCGGCGATCAGCGGCACGCCGGCCGGGATGGCAGCCTTGGCGGATTCGTAGATGGCGGTGATCTGCGGGACGCCCACGCCGGCCACCACGCGGGTGGTGCAGATGGAGCCGGGGCCAACGCCCACCTTGATGCCGTCGGCGCCGGCGTCGATCAGTGCCTGGGCACCTTCCCGGGTGGCAGCCTGGCCGCCGATGATGTCCACGTGCGCCGCGGCGGGCTCGGACTTCAGGCGGTGGATCATGTCCAGCACGCCTTGGGAGTGGCCGTTGGCAGTGTCCACGAACAGCGCGTCGACGCCGGCGTCCACCAGGGTCATGGCGCGCTCCCAGCCGTCCCCGAAGAAGCCGATGGCGGCACCCACGCGGAGCCGGCCTTCGTCATCCTTGGTGGCCAGCGGGTACTGCTCGGCCTTGGTGAAGTCCTTGGTGGTGATCAGGCCCTTCAGCCGGCCCTGGTCGTCCACCAGCGGAAGCTTTTCGATCTTGTTGGTGGCCAGCTTGTGCGAGGCTTCCTCGCGGCTGATGCCCACGTGCCCGGTGACCAGGGGCATCTTGGTCATGACGTCACTGACCAGCCGCAGCGGGAAATCGGACTCCGGGACGAACCGGGTGTCGCGGTTGGTGACGATGCCCAGCAGGCGGTTGTCCTCGTCCACCACGGGCAGGCCGGAGACGCGGTAGTGGGCGCAGAGATCATCCAGTTCACGCAGCGTCGCCTCGGGGCGGATGGTGAGCGGGTTGGTGATCATGCCGGACTCGCTCCGCTTGACCCGGTCAACCTGGTCCGCCTGATCGGCAATGGACAGGTTGCGGTGCACCACGCCCAGGCCGCCCTGGCGGGCCATGGCGATGGCCATGCGGGACTCCGTGACGGTGTCCATGGCGGCGGAAAGCAGCGGCGTCTGCACCGAGATCCGCTTAGAGATCCGGGAGGAGGTGTCGGCCTCGGACGGGATGACGTCGGTGTGGCCCGGCAGGAGGAGGACGTCGTCGTAGGTCAGGCCAATGAAGCCAAAGGGGTTGTGTTCGGGCTCGGTCATGAGTGCGCCTCTTACCTTGGTTGCTGGGTCACGGGTAGGGGTTGCAGCCGATGACCAGCCCGTGATTACGGAACTGGCCTGTGCAGACGATCCTGCGGGAGCACCGTGCAGCACGGCATTCCGGGGGCAGAAAGTGTTGAGTAAATATTAGAACCTCGGCGCCGATCCCCCTATTCCGCGCGGCCAATGTGAGCAACCGCACGGTCCCCCACCCGCTCGCCGCTCAGGCCAAGCCCAAGGAGTGGGTCAGTTCCAGCCGGTGGCGGCGAGCAGGCGCTGCTCGAACATGGGGATCATGGTCTCCACATAGGTCCGGGTCAGGTGGTTGTCATCCTTGTAGACGTAGACGTTTCCCACCACCGCCGGGCAGACCCCGCGGGCGCAGATGAAGTCGCTCATGTCCATCAGGTGCAGCGCGGGCAGCTTGCCGCGGTAGTTCTCGAGGGGGGACGGCTCCACCAGGGACTCGGCGAGCGCCGGGTTGCAGGCCGGCGCAGCGGCACCGTGGCGCTGGGCGCACTGCGGCATATTGAACGTGAACCGGGGGTTGTCCCGGATTCCCACCACCTCGATACCCGCATCGGCAAATGGCTGCACGCCTTCGAGGTATCCCGGCACCTCGGTTTCGAAGGGAGCCTCCTCGTGGGTCAGCGAAGCCACCGTGAACACAGCATCGGGCCTGTGCTTCAGGACGTAGGCGGAACTGGCGCGGTTGTAGGCGTTGCACTCTGCGTTACGCGCTTCCGAGTCGGCGCCGAACCGGCAGGCCGGCATCAGCAGTGTCACCAGTTCCCAGCCGCGGGCAGCAGCAACCGGGGCCAGCGCGGCAAGGTACTGCTGGGCATGGGAGTCGCCCAGCACCACGATGCGCTTGGAGGAAGGTTCCTCCGGCAGCTCCTGCCGGCAGCCCTCCAATATCGGGTCGCTGGTGGCATTGGCGCCAGTGCAGGGCGAGTCGATGCCGGCCCAGTCGTTGTCCAGCGCGGTGGGCCCGGGGATGGTCCGGGCCCTGGGGGCGGGAGTGTTTTCGTTCTCCGGGGTGAGTGCCAGCGCCCCTGGCGTCAGCTCCCTCGGTTGTGCCGCCGTCGCGCTTTCCTCCGCAGTGAGCGATGTCTGCCAGACGGCGACGGGCCCCGCCAGCACGGCACCACAGGCAACAATGACGACGGCGGTGCGCCAGGCGCGCAGCTTGGGCCAGTGCCAGTCGCGCAAGGGTTTTTCGACAAAGCGCGTGGTCAGGACGGCGAGCACTATGGAGGCAGCGACGATGCCAAGGCCCTGTTTGAGGTTGGGCGCTTCCACCCCGGTAGCCGCAAGGGCCAGCACCAGGAGGGGCCAGTGCCACAGGTACAGGGCGTAGGAATTATCGCCCAGGGCGACGGCGGGCCGGCTGCTGAGGAGGCGGTCCACCCCGAACCGGCTGCCGGTCTGTCCCGCCACGATGATGGCGGCCGCCGACAACGTTGGCCACAGTGCCGCGTACCCGGGGAAGGAACGGTCAACGGTCAGGACCAGCCCGCACGAAACCATGCCTGCCAGTCCGGCCCAGCCCAGCACCACCCGGAGCCTCCGGCCGGGCTTCAGGTAGGGCAGCACCAGGGCCAGCAATGACCCCAGCGCAAACTCCCAAAGCCGGGCGCGCGTGTCGAAGTAGGCGTAGGCCTGGCTGGTGGCGGTCTGTTCCACGGAATAGGCCAGGGACAGCACGAACACCGTCCCAAACACGACGGCGAGCAGCCCGCGATAAGTCAGTCGGCCCAGGCGGGGTATCCGGCGCAGCCGGGACAGCGCAATGGCCGTGGCGGCGAAGATCAGTGGCCACAGGATGAAGACCTGCCCCTGGATGGACAGCGACCAGAAGTGCTGCAGTGGGCTGGCGCCCGCATGGTCCTGCGCGTAGTAGTCCACCGCGGCATCCGCCAGCAGCCAGTTCTGCCGGTAAAGCAGGGACGCCCACGCCTGGTCGAGCACCTCCGGCCACCGCCCCTGCGGCAGGATCAGCCAGGTTCCGGCCAGGACCCCCAGGATCACCACGACGACGGCGGGCAACAGGCGCTTGAACAGGTGCAGCCAGTGCGCCAGGAGCTGGAAGGGCTTGCCTGATTCCGCCTTGCGGACGAAGGAGAGGGTGAGCAGGAATGCAGAAATCAACAGGAAAATGTCCACACCGCCGGACACGCGGCCCAGCCAGACGTGGTAGGCCACCACCATCAGGACAGCCAGGGCGCGCAGGCCCTGGACCTCGGGGCGGAAGGAGGGCTTCCGGGGCTTCGAAGGCGCGGGGCCTGCTGACGTGGCTTTGGTGTCTGGTGCTGCCTGCGGCCTCCGCGGCATCAGACCGCCCATCCCGCCGCCGTCTGCAGCCGCTTGGCAAACTCGTCCGCCATGCTTTCCGCGTATTCCGCGCTCAGGTGGTTGTCGTCCAGATACACATACACGTTGCCCACCACGGCAGGGCACTCCGTCGGCGTGCAGATCCTGTCTGTCAGGTCCACCAGGGACAAGCCGGGCAGACGCGCCATGTCCAGGGTGTCGAAGGGACTGGCCGCCGGAAAATTGTCCCCGATCGCCGGGCGGCAGCCCTGGGCCTCGGCACCTTCCCGAACCACGCATTCAGCCATGTTGAAGGAAAAACGGGGATTGTCCCGGACGGCAGCTACCTGGATCCCCTGGTCCAGCCACCCGGAGACCATCTCCTCGAACCCCGGTGTCAGGGCCTCGGCAGGAGTCGAGGGCGCCGCCGCAGTCCCCACCACGATGATGGCATCAGGCTTTTGCCGGGTGATTTCCTTCTGCACGTCCGCGTTGAAGGCGTCGCAGTCCTCGCTTCCTCCGAGCCCGGCCGGCGTGGCCTTGCAGGCACCCTTGAGGATGGAATACAGCAGCCAGTTCTTTTGGGCTGCCAGCGGTTTGACGGCACCGGTCCACTGCTGCGCATGGCTGTCACCGAGCACCAGGACACGCTTGGAAGGCTCACCGGACGGACGCTGTTCGAAACACGATCCCTTCAACAGACGGCTGTCCGGGGCGATCTCCTCCGTGCACGGCCCATCCAGGGATACCCAGTTCTTGGTGAGGTCCGCGGCCAACGGGAGGAGGGAAGCATCCGGGGCCGGCGTTGCGGCCGTGTAAGCGGGGTCAAGGACGCGGGACCCGGGGTTGTTGGCGATCTTTTGCGCTTCCACCGCACGGCGTTCCAACTCAAGCTGGAAACTCCAGCCGGACAGAGGCACCGCCGCCACAGCCACGGCCAGCATGATGGCCAGGGCGGCCCTGCGCTTCCGGACTTCCGGCCATTTCCATTCACGCCAGGGCTTTTCGATGTAGCGCGTGGTCAGGTAGGCGAGCGCCAGGGCCACCAGGATGATGACGGAACCGGAGAGCCAGCCTGCGTGGTCCTTGCCGCTCCAGGCGAGAGCGAGGACCAGGAGCGGCCAGTGCCACAGGTACAGGGCGTAGGAGATGTCGCCGAGCTTGACCAGCGGCTTGGCAGAGAGGAAGCGGTCTATCCCTGCGGCGCTCTCTGTCTGGCCCGCCACGATGACCATGGCCGCGGCGACGGTGGGCCACAGCGCGGCAATACCGGGGAAAGCCCCCTGCACGTCCAGGACAATGCCGCACGCCAGCATGGCCAGAACCCCCACCCAGCCCATGATGACGCGGGTCCGGCGCCGGAAGCGCAGGCCGGGGAGGATCAAGGCCACGAGCGTGCCCAAGGCGAATTCCCACAGCCGGGCGCCGGTATCGAAGTAGGCCTGCACCTGGTTGATGGCGGTGAAGATGATGGAGTAGCCCAGCGAACCGAGGAAGATGGCGAAGAAGATGTAGGCAAGCAGGGGGCGGTAGGACAACCGGTAGCGCCGTGCCGTCCAGCCGGCCAGCGCGAAGATCAGGGGCCACAGGATGAAGACCTGTCCCTGGATGGACAGCGACCAAAAGTGCTGGAAGGGGCTGGCCAGGCTGTGGTCGTTGGCGTAGTAATCCACCGCCTGCTGCTGCAGCAGGCGGTTCTCCGAATAGGACAGGGAGGCCCAGCCTTGCGCGATGAGGTCCAGCCACCGGGTGGGTGGAAGGACCAGGGCGGACACGGCCAGGGTTGCCACGATGACGGTGACAGCTGCCGGGAGGAGCCGCCGGAACAGGTGGAGCCAGTGTTTTGCGAGGGCGAAGGGCTGCTTCCGGTCATGGCGTCCAAGGAATTGGAGCGTCATCAGGAAGGCGGAAATAAAGAGGAAGACATCCACCCCACCGGACACGCGCCCGAACCAGACGTGGTAAGTCACCACCATGAGGACAGCCAGTGACCGCAGGCCCTGGATCTCCGGCCGGAAAGACGGCTTCCGCTGTTTTGTGGCGACACTGGGCCTGGGTTCCGGTGCCTTCGGGGTTTCCGTTATCGACACAAGAACCTCTCAAAATCCCGCCAGCCAAAGCAGCAAGCCTAGCCAACGCCGTCTTTAACAGCTAATCAACGCGGCCGTCCGGACTATGCTGGCCACAACCGGCGAAGGGAGCGGGCATGGTTGTCCAGTTGCGGATCTGTGTGCCCGGGGAGCTGTCCGAGGTAACGGTACAGACCTGCCGCGACCAGCGGGGTGTGGCAGAAGTCATGGTGGCCAAGGGGGCGGCCGTGGTGCCTCCGGGCGACGTGATCGAGGTTTTCATCGCCCGGGAGTCCGTGGAGGAACTGCTCGAAAAGCTGGACATCCTGAAGATCCAGGAGGCGGGCTCGATTGCCATGTCGACGCCGGAATTCGTCCTCTCGAGAAAGGCGGACCAGGCAGAGCGGTCCGCCCCGGGGGACGGCGCGGACGCGGTGATCTGGGACGATGTGACCCGGCAAACCGGGGAGGATTCCAGGCTGACGTGGAACTTCCTCGCTTTCCTGGTCCTGGCCACACAGCTCGCAGGAATTGGCATTGTGACCGATTCCCCGATTGCCATTGTCGGCGCCATGGCGGTGGGCCCCGAGTTCGGGCCGCTGGCCGCCCTGGCCGTGTCGCTGGCCACCCGGCAGTGGAAGCTTGGCCGGCGCGCCGCCGTCGCGTTGGGTGTCGGGTTCCCCGTTGCCATGCTGCTGGCAGCACTCACTGCGTGGCTTTCGGTGCCGCTGGGGCTGTTCCCGCGCGATGCCCTGGACAAGGGGTCGGCCGTCGAATTCATCTACCACCCCGGGCCGTATTCACTGATTGTCGCGGTGCTGGCCGGGATCGCGGGCATGCTGTCCATCATCGGCCGGCGTTCCGCCGCGCTGATCGGCGTCTTCATCTCCGTGACCACCGTGCCGGCGGCCGGGTATGTGGCGGTGGCTTTGGTGTTGGGCGAATACCAAAAGGCGGCGGGCTCTGCCCTGCAGCTGCTGCTCAACCTCGTGGGCATCGTGGTGGCAGCCTTGGCAGTTCTGCTCTTTTACCGGGTGGTCGCCAGGCGCCTGCCGGATGGGGCGGCGCGGAGGCTGCAGCGCCAGCGAAGCGGAGCGCGCCGCTAGCCGCCGAGCTCTCCCCTATGGGCGCAGCAGGCCCCGCAGGGTCTGGATGGTGTCCGCTTCGGCCGGAACCTTGTCATCGCGGTAGCGCTTGACGCGCGCGAAACGGAGCGCGATTCCACCGGGGTAGCGCGGCGACTGCTGCACGCCGTCAATGGCAATTTCGACGACGGTGACAGGCTCCACCCAGACCGTCCCGGCAGTGCGCCGCACCTCAAGCTCCTGGAACCTTTCGGTCTGCCAGCGCAGCAGTTCATCGGTAAGGCCTTTGAAAGTCTTGCCCACCATGACGTAACCGCCGGGTTCACCGAACTCTCCAGCAGGGTCCAGGGCCCCCAAGTGCAGGTTGGACAGCATCCCAGTGCGCCTGCCGGACCCCCATTCGCAGGCCAGCACCACCAGGTCATAGGTCAGGACCGGCTTCACTTTCACCCAGTTCGATCCACGCCGGCCTGCCGCGTAGGCGGACCCGATCGCCTTCACCACAACACCCTCGTGGCCGGCGGCAAGCGCGTCCTGTGAGACACGTTCCGCAACCGCCGGGTCAGCCGTTACCTCCCCCGGGATCCGGTGGGCAGGGGCAATGCGCTCAAGCACCTCGATGCGGTCGGCCAACGGCTCGTCCAGCAGGTCCCTCCCATCGATGTGCAGCACATCGAAGAACCAGGGATGCAGGAGGGTTTCGCGCACTGCATCCGCGCCAAACCGTGCCATGGTTTCCTGGAAGGGCCGCGGGCCGCCTTCCTCATCGAGGGCCAGGGTCTCGCCGTCCAGGATTACGTGCCGCAGCGGCAGGCCACGGACCACTTCCACCACTTCGGGCAGCCGGTGGGTGACGTCGGCCAGGTTGCGGGTGTAAATGCTGACGCGGTCGTCCGCGCGGTGGACCTGGATGCGCGCGCCGTCGAGCTTGTATTCCACGGAGGCCTCCCCCGTGGTTTCCAGTGCTGCACTGGGACTGGCTGCGGTGGAAGCGAGCATGGGCAGCACGGGGCGGCCCACCACCAGTCCGACGGCGTCAAGCTCGGCCTGGGTGCCGGTGATGGCCAGGAGGGCTGTTTCGCCGAGGTCTCCGGAGAGCATGGCGGCACGCCGGACGGCTTCCACGGGCTTCCCGGCAGCGCGGGCCACGGCATCAGTCAGGACTCCTTCCAGCGCACCGGTGCGCAGCTCGCCGAGCAGGACTCCGGTGATGAACGACTGTTCCGGCCCGGTGGCCGCCGACAACAGTTTCCGCAGGATTGCTGTCCGCCCCGCCGCCGACCCCGTACCCGCCGCAGCCAGCAGTCCGTCCAGCGCCGCATCAAAGTCGGCCACCGTCAGGCTCGGCTCGTCGGCCGGGTCCTCCTGCGCCGCTGCCACCGCACTCCATCCCACGCCCACGCGGCCCTGGCGCGGTTTGGCACTGAGCAGGCCCACCGCCGTCGGGATCTCCACTGGCTCAAGGCGGCGCAGCAGGCCGGCCAAGGCGTCCACCTTCGCCAGCCGGGAGCGGGTCGACGCAACGGACGCGCTGGTTTCCACAAGCTCAAGGAGCAACATGGGACCATCCTGCCACGGCTCTGGACAGCCTCCCGGCGCTGCTCCACAATGGGCGCGTGGGGATCATTGTCGCGAACCTGTTCATCACCCTCGATGGCGTATACCAGGCGCCCGGCGGCCGCGAGGAAGACAGCGAAGGCGGCTTCGAATTCGGCGGCTGGCAGGCGCCGGTGTCCGACGACGAAGCGGGCGCCGCCATCGCTGCCGAGATCGGACGCATGGACGCCTTGCTCCTGGGGCGGGCAACCTATGACATCTTTTCGTCGTACTGGCCCCACCAGTCCGGCGACATCGCGGACGCACTTAACCGGGTGCCCAAGTTCGTCGTGTCCGGCTCCCTGCACGATCCCAGCTGGGCAGGGACCACAGTGCTGCCGGATGCCGCCGCGGCCGGCAGCCTCCGGGGGGACTACGGGCAGGTGCACATGTTCGGCAGCGGGTTCCTCATCCGGTCCCTCCTGTCGGCAGGCGTGCTGGACCGTCTTCACCTGTGGCTTTATCCCGTCGCGCTCGGACAAGGCAAGCGCCTCTTCGACGACGGCAGCGTACCCACCACTTTCAGCCTGGCCGAGCCGGCGCGCAGCTTCCCCAAAGGCGCTGTGTCTTTGGTCTACGAGCCTGTAGGCGGCGTAGAGACGCAGGACATGGCGGCTGGTTAAGCCTCCTGCAGGGGACATGAAAAAGGCTGGTCCGGCAGATGCCGGACCAGCCTATTTCGAGCGGAAAGCCGCGAGGGTGCAGCCGCTAGTGGCTGTGGCCTGCGTGCTCGTCCTCTTCGGCCGGCTTCTCCACGACCAGGGTCTCGGTGGTGAGAACCAGGGCGGCGATGGAGGCCGCGTTGCGGAGGGCTGCACGCGTGACCTTGACTGGGTCGATGACGCCCGCGCCGATCAGGTCCTCGTACTCGCCGGACTTGGCGTTGAAGCCGTTGTTGACCTCGGCGTCGGCAACCTTGGCGGCCACCACGTAGCCGTCGAAGCCGGCGTTCTGGGCGATCCAGCGCAGCGGCTGAACCAGTGCCCGGCGGACGATGCCGACAGCTGCTGCGGCGTCGCCTTCGAGGGCCTTGACCGAAGCGTCCTCATCCAGTGCCTTGAGGGCGTGGACCAGGGCGGAACCGCCGCCTGCCACGATGCCTTCTTCGAGGGCAGCGCGGGTGGAGGACACCGCGTCCTCGATGCGGTGCTTCTTTTCCTTCAGCTCAACCTCGGTGGCAGCACCGACCTTGATGACGCCGATGCCGCCGGCCAGCTTGGCCAGGCGCTCCTGGAGCTTTTCGCGGTCCCAGTCGGAGTCGGTGCGGGTCAGCTCTGCGCGCAGCTGGGCTACGCGTGCTGACACGTCCTCAGCCGAACCGGCGCCGTCCACGATGGTGGTGTTGTCCTTGGTGACGGTGATGCGGCGGGCGGTACCCAGCACCTCCAGGCCAACGGAGTCCAGGCTCAGGCCCAGTTCCGGGGAGACAACCTGCGCACCGGTGAGGGTGGCGATGTCCTGCAGCATGGCCTTGCGGCGGTCACCGAAGCCCGGAGCCTTGACGGCAACGACGTTCAGGGTGCCGCGGATGCGGTTGACGATCAGCGTGGACAGGGCCTCGCCCTCAACGTCCTCGGCAATGATGAACAGCGGCTTGGAGGCCTGCAGCGCCTTTTCGAGCAGCGGCAGGAATTCCTGGATGGAGGAGATCTTGCCCTGGTTGATCAGGATGAGGGCGTCCTCGAGGACAGCTTCCTGGCGCTCCGCGTCGGTGACGAAGTACGGGGACAGGTAACCCTTGTCGAACTGCATGCCCTCGGTGAGGACCAGTTCCGTCTGGGTGGTGGACGACTCTTCGATGGTGATGACGCCATCCTTGCCCACCTTGCCGAAGGCCTCGGCGAGGAGCTCGCCGATTTCGTCGCTCTGGGCGGAGATGGCGGCAACGTTTGCCACCTGGGTGCCTTCAACCGGGCGGGCGTTCTCGAGCAGGCGGGCAGCCACGGCTTCAACCGCAACTTCGATGCCGCGCTTGATCTGGCCGGGGGCAGCGCCGGCTGCAACGTTGCGCAGGCCTTCCTTGACCAGGGCCTGGGCCAGGACCGTTGCGGTGGTGGTGCCGTCGCCGGCAACGTCGTTGGTCTTGGTAGCTACTTCCTTGGCCAGCTGGGCGCCAAGGTTCTCGTAGGGATCGTCCAGTTCCACTTCGCGGGCGATGGTGACGCCGTCGTTCGTGATGGTGGGGGCGCCCCACTTCTTGTCCAGGACGACGTTGCGGCCGCGGGGGCCGAGCGTCACCTTGACGGTGTTCGCGAGCTTATCGATGCCGGCCTCAAGGGACCGGCGGGCAGCGTCATTAAACGCAAGCTGCTTTGCCATGGTTTTGTCCTTTCAAAGACAGAACCCCGCACTGCCGGCCAGCATGAGCATGGCCGGCGGCACGGGGATCCGGAAGAGTTACTTTACGACGATCGCCAGGACGTCGCGGGCGGAGAGCACAAGGTACTCGGTGCCGCCGGTCTTGACTTCGGTTCCGCCGTACTTGGAGTAGATGACGACGTCGCCAACTGCTACGTCAACGGGGACGCGGTTGCCGTCTTCGAAGCGGCCGGGGCCTACTGCGACAACTTCGCCTTCCTGCGGCTTCTCCTGTGCGGAGTCCGGGATGACCAGGCCGGAAGCCGTGGTCTGCTCGGCTTCGAGCGGGCGGACAACAATACGATCCTCAAGAGGCTTAATAGAGACCGACACTCGGACCTCTCCTTTTCGTCAGCAAATTCGTGGACTGGAAAGCTTTCCGCCGTAGCTGGCAAACCGTCGTCGCGGTGCCGGCAGCAGCCTGGCTGGCAGCTCTTCATGTGTTAGCACCCGCCTAGGGAGAGTGCTAATGAAGACTCTATGTATGAGTTAGCACTCGGTCAAGGTGAGTGCCAACGTTTCGTCATGGGCGTACGCCTTTGCTGGATGGACGATGCCGGGCGGCGGGGTGGCAGCCGCAGCCCACCTACCGGCCGAGGTCGTCAAAGTCCACGTCCTCGCCGCCGTCGGAATCGCCGCCGCCCTGCTTCCGTCCGCGGTAGAGGACCCACCCGGACACCGCTGCGGCGAGCAGCGCAATGACGAGGAAGACGATGCTTCCTGCCCGGGCGCCGTCGTACAGCCCGCGGATGTCCTTGGCCTCCTGGGTGTTGTCCTGGATGTCGTTGCCGCCCACGGAATAGACGGTGGCGTTGAAGGTGTCCAGCAGGAAGATGATCACCAGCAGGGCGATGCAGACCACGGCCACCACGGCAGCGGCGATCAGGACGGGACGGGCATACCTGGCGGGTCCGGTGTGCCTGGGCCCGTGGTCCGCGGTCTCCCCTGGGGCTTCGCTCTCATCCATGGTTTCAACAGTATCCGCATCCCGGCCACGCGCTCCTCCACTAGGCTGGAACCCATGGCTCACGCTCCCCAGGACCAGATTGCACAGGACCAGATCGCACCGCTGCTGACCCCCGAAGGCTGGGAGTTGCTGGCATCGCTGGGCCCCTACCGGGACGAGGATTCGTTCGAGCTCAATTCGGCCCTCCGGAAGGCCGGGCACTCCCCCGAGCTCGTGTCCGCCGTGCTCACGCAGTCGCGGCTGCGCACCCGGGCAGCGGCGAAGTTCGGCGAGTTTGCCCGCCAGATGCTCTTCACCCAGGCTGGACTGGAGCAGGCCACGCGCCTGAACGTCGCCGCCCACCATGCGCGGCGTTTCGCGGCTGCCGGGATCGGCCACGTGGCGGACCTGGGCTGCGGCCTCGGCGCCGACTCACTGGCCCTGGCCTCCCTGGACATCAACGTCACCGCGGTGGAAATGGATGAAACCACCGCGGCATGCGCAACGGTGAACCTCATCCCGTTTCCCAACGCCACGGTGGTCCACTCGGACGCGGCGACGGTCCCGCTGGAAGGGATCGACGGCGTCTGGCTGGATCCGGCGCGCCGGGTCACCTCCACCTCGGGCACCAAACGGATTTGGGACCCCGAGGCGTTCTCGCCGCCGTTGTCCTTCGTGGAGTCGCTGGCCGCCGGGGGGAAGGCCGTGGGAGTGAAGATGGGCCCGGGCATGCCGCACGAATCCGTGCCCGCCGGGTGCGAGGCGCAGTGGGTGTCGGTGGGCGGGGACGTCACCGAGGTGACCTTGTGGTTCAACGCCGTACGCAGGCCCGGCGTCCGCCGCGCTGCCCTGGTCCTGGGTTCCCAGGGGCCGGCCGAACTGACCAGCGGCGAGGACTTCGGCGCAGGCCCGACGGCGCCGGTGGGACCGGTGGAGGGGTATCTGTACGAGCCCGACGGTGCCGTGATCCGCGCCGGTTTGGTGGCGGACGTGGCGCTGGAACTCGGCGGGCATTTGGTGGATGAGCACATTGCCTACATCTGCGCCCCGGAGCTCCTGGACACCCCGTTTGCCAAGGCCTACAAGGTCCTGCAGGTCATGCCTTACAACGTCAAGGCCTTGAAGGCCTGGGTGAAGCAGGAGGGCGTCACCGTGCTGGACATCAAGAAGCGCGGCACCGCGGTGACCCCGGAAGAGCTGCGGAAGCAGCTGCTGCCGGGCGGGAAAAACACCAAAAAGGGCGGCAAAACGGCCACCCTGGTCCTGACCCGCATCGGCGAGGACCGGGTGGCCATCGTGGTGGAACCCGTCTGACTGCCTGGCCGGGAGCCCCTCGCGCAGCTACTGGGCGCGCATGAACTCCTCGGCGGCCCGCACCTGCTCTGCCGTCGGCCGCACCCCCGTGTACAGGACGAACTGCTCCAGCGCCTGGATGGTGGCCACCTCCGACCCGGTAATGACTGGCTTGCCGGCTGCCCTGGCAGCGCGGATCAGCGGCGTTTCGGCAGGCAGCGCCACCACGTCGAACACCACGCGGGCGGCCTCGATGGCTTCGGCAGGAAAAGCCAGGCTGTCCGCTTCCGCCCCTCCCGCCATGCCGATGGGGGTGACGTTGATGATCAGGTCGGCCGTCCCGCCGTCGAGCGCTGCCCGCCACTGGAAGCCGTACTGGTCAGCGAGCGCACGCCCGGCGCCCTCGTTCCGGGCGATGACGGTGACGTCCTTGAAGCCGGCGTCCCGTAAGGCAGCGACCGTGGCCTTGGCCATGCCCCCCGCGCCCTGGACCAGCACGGAATAGTTGGTGGGCACCGCATTGGTGGCCAGCAGCTGCTCAATTGCCGTGTAGTCGGTGTTGTACGCCTTGAGGTGCCCGTCCGTGTTCACGATGGTGTTCACGGAGTCGATGGCCTTGGCAGAGGGATCCATCTCGTCCACGAGCGCGATGACGTCTTCCTTGTATGGCATGGAGATGGCGCAGCCGCGGATGCCCAGCCCGCGGACGCCCGCGATGGCCTGCTCCAGGTTGGTAGGCGCGAACGCCTTGTAGATCCAGTTCAGGTCCAATTGTCCGTACAGGTGGTTGTGGAACCGGGTCCCGTTGTTGCTGGGCCGGGCCGAGAGCGAGATGCAGAGGGTCATGTCTTTATTCAGAATGGGCACCAGACCATTAAACCCGCGTTCACCCGCTGGGTGGTGTTCCGGTCAGGGGCAGCCGGTTCCCGCAGGAAAGGGCCCGACGGCGGCGGGCAGCTTCCCGGGGGCGGGCGCCTTTCCGGCCAGCACGGCGGCCAGTGCGTCGAAAGCGGCGTCGGTACGGCCATAGAGTGCCAGCTTCACCGGCGCGCTGGAGCCCTGCAGCGGCCAGGGGGCATCCAGGGCCACGGCGATGTCACCGCCGGCCGGTTTCCCGCCAAAGCCGATCAGGTTGACCAGGGGTCCCGCCCCGACTTCGAGTCCGGCCCGGGCAGCGGCGGCCTCGAACCGCTCCCGGTCCCCCGGTCCGCCGCCGGCCACGCGCACCGAGCCGGGCACCAATGGTCCGGCGCAGGGGCCGGACACCACCGTGACTGCGGACGCGGACACCTGGGCAGACAAGGGAGCAGCGCTTCCGGCCGGAGCACCGGCACCCGGCGTTCCGGGAGCAGGCGTGGTCCGGGCATGCCAGATCATCATGCTGGCCACCCGCTGCGCTGCCTCATCCAGCCGGGCGGCGGGAAGCGTGCCTGCGGCCAGCGCCTGGACGATCGCGGCATGGGCCTGTGCCACGTCGGCAGGCATCAGCAGCAGGTCGGCACCGGCGGTGAGCGCCTTCACCGCGGCAGCGCCGGCCGGGTACTGGTTGTCCACCGCACCCATGTTCAGCGCGTCAGTGACGGCCACACCCTTGAAGCCCAGCCCCCTCAATGCTGCGTAACTTGGGGCAGAAAGCGACGACGGCACGCCGGGTTCCAGCGCAGGCACGGCGATGTGCCCGGTCATGACGATCGGAAGGCCCGCGGCGACGGCGGCCTGGAACGGCTTCCAGTCCCGGGCCCTGAGCGCATCGATGCCGGCCGGCTGGACGGGGAGGCTCAGGTGCGAGTCTGCAGTCACGGATCCGTGCCCCGGAAAGTGCTTGACGCTGGGAAGCACCCCGGCGTCCAGCATGCCCTGCGAAAAGGCCACCCCATGGGTTGCCGCTGCCACCGGATCGGCGGACATGGACCGGGACCCGATGGTGGGGTCGCTGGGCCCGATGGTCACGTCAGTGTCCGGGGCGAAGTCCAGGTCGAAGCCCAGCGGCGCCAGCTCACCCGCGAGGCCTTTGCCGGCTTTGCGCGTCAGGTCCGGGTTTCCGGCGGCGCCGTAGCTCATGGGCGTGGGCCACTCGGTGAGGGGGGCCCCGAGGCGTGCCACCGCACCGCCTTCCTGGTCCACGCCGATGATCCCGGGCCAGCGCCGGCCGTCGGCCGCAACAGCCTGCAGCAGCCGCTGGTTCACGGCTCCCATGGCGGCCACGTCGACGTTGCCTTGCCCGTCAAGGGGCACGTTGTCCCCCATGATGATGGAACCCGCAAGATGCAGGCGCTGGATGAGCGCGGCATGGGCCTCCACCTGGTTGCCCTTGAAGAACGGGAGCAGGACCTGCCCGGCCTTCTGTTCAGGCGACATCGCCGCCACAGCGGCCACTGCCGCGTCCTGGTCCCGCTGCTCCGGTCCCCACCCCAAAGGCCGGGAACCCGGGTCCGGTGACGGAGAAGCCGAAGGAGGTGCCGGCGTCGTACTTGCCGATGCCGAAGGGGACGGGACGGTGGGCGGCGCGGAGGACGACGGCGGGGCCACACTTGGGGAGGGAGAACAGGAGGCCAGGGCCAGGGCGGACAGGGCCAGGAGGAGGGGGAAGGATTTGGCGGGACTGTGACGCAGCAGGAACGGGGCCATCAATACGATGCTACCCCTGCACTAGACTTGAACCACCCGTTCGCCTCCCGGCAGCAGTCTGTGAGCGGCATCAGCCAGCGGCAAACCGGAGAGTAAGGAAACGTGTGAAGATCGACTTCGCGTCATCGAGGCAGTCAACGCTCGGTGTTGAGTGGGAGCTTGCACTGGTGGACGGAAAGACGGGCGAGCTCGCGTCCGTAGCCAACCAGGTGCTCCGCGGCGTGGCTTCCCGCCACCCGGAACTCAACGAAGACGACGAACACCCGCACATCAAGCAGGAACTGCTGCTGAACACGGTGGAACTGGTCACGGGCATCTGCGAGACAGCCGCCGAGGCCAAGGAGGACCTCAGCCGGTCCGTCGCCGCCGTCCGCGAGATCACCGATCCCATGGGTGTGGAGCTGTTCTGCGCCGGCAGCCACCCCTTCAGCCCGCCGCAGCTGCAGCCGGTGACGGACAAGGCGCGCTACGCCAAGCTCATTGACCGGACCCAGTGGTGGGGCCGCCAGATGGTCATTTACGGCGTCCACGTCCACGTGGGGCTGGACCGCCGGGACAAGGTGCTCCCCGTATTGGATGGCCTGGTCAACTACTTCCCGCATTTCCAGGCGCTCTCCGCGTCCAGCCCGTTCTGGGGCGGTGAGGACACCGGCTACGCCTCCCAGCGCGCTCTGATGTTCCAGCAGCTTCCCACGGCCGGCCTGCCCTTCCAGTTCAAGTCCTGGGAAGAGTACGAGTCCTACGTCCAGGACATGTTCACTACGGGCGTCATCGACACCATCTCGGAGATCCGGTGGGACATCCGGCCGGTTCCAGCACTGGGAACCATCGAGATGCGCATCTGCGACGGCCTGGCCACGCTGGAGGAAGTGGGCGCCATCGCGGCCCTCACCCAGTGCCTGGTGGACGAGTTCTCCACCATCCTGGACAACGGCGGCACCATCCCCACCATGCCGCCGTGGCACGTGCAGGAAAACAAGTGGCGCGCCGCCCGCTACGGTATGGACGCCATCATCATCCTTGACGCCGCGGGCCACGAGCAGCTGGTGACGGACCACCTGCTGGAGACGCTGAACCGGCTGGAACCCGTGGCCGCCAAGCTGCGTTGCTCCGACGAACTCGCCGACGTGGAGAAGATCATCCGCCGCGGCGCCGGCTACCAGCGCCAGCGTCGCGTGGCTGAGGAAAACGGCGGAAACCTGCAGGCCGTTGTGCTGGACCTGGTCAAGCAGATGCGCAACGGCCCCACCGCCTGACGTGCTCTATCAGATATGGCTCCTAAACCGCCGGTTTGGGAGCCATATCTGATAGAGCAAATGGGGGTTTGAGGGGTTTGGTGGGCCTTTGGACCCTGCCCTGCCCCTTCAGTGCGGCGCGATTCTTTTCCGTAGGCATGTGAGTTCCTGCGGAAGGGGAAGTTGAATGACTCCTGCTCCTCCTGTGGCCAAGCGGAGCGGCACACTCCTCCCCCTCATTGCAGTAGTGCTGGTCCTCTTTGCGGTGGCCGCACTTTGGCCTCTACTGGCTGCTGCCACCGCGCAGGCCCAGCTTTCCGTTCAAATCGCCGCCGGCCTTGCAACGTTCGTGGTTTTCTTCGCTGCCATCGGCCTGGCAGGTCGGACCGAGGGGATCAGGTTCGCCACCGCCGTCGGGTTCTCCACGCGGCATGCCGGCTGGCAGCTTCTCACAGCCCTTGCACTCCTGGCCGTCACGCTTGCCGTGACCCTGGCCCTGGCCGCGCTGGGCTTTCACATGTTCGGCGAGGGCCAGACCGGATTGCTGCCCTTCCTGTACGGGGCCGTGCGCAGCTTTCTGCTGGTGGGGTTTGGCGAGGAGCTCATCTGGCGCGGCTATGTCCTGGGCGCAGTGCGCCGAAACCTGCGCTCCGGAGCGGCCGCCGTGCTGCTGTCCTCGGCGCTCTTCGGGCTGTGGCACTATCCCGGCGGGCAGGACGTGCTCCAGGTCCTGGTGACTATGCTCTTCGGCGTGCTGTGGAGCGCTGCCAGGATGAAGATCAGGCACTGCTCAACGTTCGCTACCGGAACCGCCCACGGCCTGCACGACCTCGCACTGCTTGTCATCGCCACTCTTACCGCCTGAGTTGCTCTAGCAGATAGGGCTCCCAAACCCCCGGTTTGGGAGCCCTATCTGATAGAGCAACTGGTCGCTTGGCGGGGGTCAGGCCGGGAGCGACACCGAGGTGACCGGCATCGAGGAATCCGGAGCGAACCCGATACCGCTGGGCTCGACGCCCGCCATCACCAGCTGGGCGCCGAGCGCGGCCACCATGGCACCGTTGTCCGTGCAAAGATCCAGGGGCGGAACGTGCAGCCGGATCCCGGCCGAGGCGCAGCGCTGCCCGGTCAGTTCCCGCAGGCGTGAGTTGGCTGCCACGCCGCCGCCCAGCAGGACATCCTTGATGCCGTGCTCACGGCAGGCCAGGACCGCCTTGGACGAGATCACGTCCACCACGGCTTCCTGGAACGCCGCCGCGATGTCTGCCACGGGAATCTCTTCCCCGCGGGCCTCGAACTGCTCCACGCACCGGGCCACCGCCGTCTTGAGCCCGCTGAAGGACCAGTCGTACCGGTGCGGCCCGGGTTCATCCGCCGTGCCCATGTACTTGGGCTGGGTAAGGCCGCGGGGGAAGCGGATCGCCTTCGGGTTGCCATTGCGGGCCATCTTGTCGATGGCCGGTCCGCCCGGATAGCCGAGCCCCAGGATGCGGGCCACTTTGTCGTAGGCTTCGCCGGCGGCGTCATCGATGGTGGAGCCCAGCAGTTCCACGTCGCTGGTGATGCTGTTGATCCGCAGGATTTCGGTGTGGCCGCCGGAGACGAGCAGGGCGCCGAGGTTTTCGGGCAGTTCCTGCTTCCGGCCGCTTGCACGGTCGTCCAGGAGACCCACGCCCACGTGCGCTACCAGATGGTTGATGGCGAACAGGGGCTTTCCGGTGGCGACGGCGAGCGCCTTGGCGGCGCACACGCCCACCATCAGCGCGCCGGCAAGCCCGGGCCCGGAGGTGACGGCAATGGCGTCCACCTCCTCCAGGGTCACCCCGGCGTCTGCCAGGGCCTGTTCGAGGGTGGGGACGAAAGCGTCCAGGTGCGCCCGGGAAGCGATCTCGGGGATGACTCCACCGAAGCGGACGTGCTCATCCATGGAGGAGGACACCGTGTTGGTCAGGAGTTCGGTGCCGCGGACGATGCCGACGCCGGTTTCGTCGCAGGACGATTCGATACCCAGTACCAGGGGCTGTTCACGGTTCATGCCTGGCCTGCTTCCGTTGCTTCGTGGCCTTCAGGATGCGGTGCGGTCAGTTGGAGGCGCATGATGAGGGCGTCCACGCCGTCACGGTAATAGCGGGGCCGGGTGTGGATCTGTTCAAAGCCAAACCGCACATACAGCTGTTGCGCCCGGGGGTTGTCGGCACGGACTTCGAGCAGGACGTCGGCCGCGCCCCGCTGGCGGGCCTCGTCGATCAGGTGCGTGAGCAGCGTGCTGCCGATGCCGCGGCCCTCGTAATCGGGGACGACGGCGATGGTCTGGACGTCCGCAATGGGCTCGATGCACATCAGGCCTGCATAGCCCACAATGCCGTCGTTTGTCTCCGCCACCAGGTAGCGGCGGGTCTCCGGCTGGGAAAGCTCGTCCAGGAACATCTGCACGGGCCACGCGTCAATGGGGAAGAGCTTCTGTTCGAGGAGACCGACGGCGGGGACGTCGTCCAGGGTCATGTCACGGATGGTGATTCCGGCCAGGCGGGGGTCCGGGAGGGTGTTCACAGTGCCCGCTTCCGTGGTCCGGGAACCTGCGCGTCGGATTCGCGCAGGTAGAGGGGGGTGGAGTCCAGCAGGGTGTGTCCGGAAGCGAGCCGCGCGAGGGCGAACTGGCCAAGGTACAGGGCGTCCGGCTGCTCGCCGTCGAAGTCCGGGTGGGCCTGAAGGGCATCAGCGTAGAGCCCTGCACCTGCGCCGAAGGCGGGCAGGTCCGGAAGGTCTGCCGCGAACCCGACATGCGGCCCGTCTTCCAGCCGGGGCAACTGGGCATCATTGAGGCTGTAGCGGGCCCAGTACACCTCCTTGCGGCGGGCGTCCGTGACCACCAGGAACTCGGAAGGCGCCGCCGTGGATTCGGCAACCTCAAGGGCCACGGCGTCCAGGCTCATCATCCCGTGCAGTGGCTTGCCCCAGACGAAGGCCAGCGTGCGGGCCGTGGCAATGCCTGAACGCAGCCCGGTAAAGGGGCCGGGCCCAACGCCCACCACAATGGCGTCGACGTCCTGCCCTTTGACCCCTGCCTCGGACAGCATGGTGTGGATGCCCGGGGCGAGCACCTCCGCGTGGCTGCGGGTGTCCTCCGTGGCGAAGCTTGCCACCACGCTTTCCGGGGCGTCGTCCGACACCAGCGCGGCGCTGGCCACGGCCGAGGTATCGATGGCCAGAATCAGCACGGGCTGCTCCCTTCCGGGCTTCCGAGTTCGGGAACGCTTGGCCACCGGGGCCCGTAGCCGCGCATCACAATGGTGCGGGGTTCGTCGGTTTCCTCGCCGTCAAAGTCCAGGCTGGCGGAAGCCGCGGACGCTCCCTCCGCTGCAAAGCCCGTGGTCCCGGTGCTTCCCAACCCGATGGCCCCGAGCCCGATGGCGCGGTGCAGGTCGATCTCGAGCCGGCTGTCGCTCAGGTGTTCCACCCGTTCGTGCCCCCACTCCACCACTGTGACGGATGTGTCCATCGTGTTTTCAAGGTCGATATCGTCGACCTCCGCGGCCGAGCCCAGCCGGTAGGCATCCACGTGCACCAGATCCGGGCCAGCGGGACGCGGACCATCTGGCAGGTTGGGATGGACCCGGACCAGGACGAAGGTGGGCGAGATGATGCCCGGGCGGACGCCCAAGCCCTCGCCGAGACCCTGCGTGAAGGTGGTTTTTCCGGCACCCAGCTCGCCGGACAGCACCAGCAGGTCCCCGGCCTGCAGTACCTCCGCCAGACGGGCGCCGAACGCGTGGGTCTGTTCCGCCGTCGTCGCCGTAAACGTCTTTTCCCAGTTGGCAGGCAACTCTTCGGGGCTGCTCACGCGGCTCCCTCCTTGCCGGGCACGCCCGCCAGGCCCCGGCTGTTGTCAGCGGGATCGTCCTCGTTGATGAAGCGACGGGGTACGCGGGGGCTGATCCGGGTCACCACCTCGTAGTTGATGGTTCCGGCGGCGCGGGCCCAGTCATCAACGGTGGGCCCTCCGTCGGCGCCGCTGCCGAACAGCTCCGCTTCCGTGCCCTGCAGGCCGGCCCCCGATGCTTCCGGCCCCAGGTCAATGACCATTTGGTCCATTGCGATCCGCCCCACCACCGGGTAGGTCTTGCCGGCGACGCGGACTGGACCACCCGTGGCGACGCGGGGCACGCCGTCGGCATACCCCAGTGGTATGAGTGCCAGCGTGCTGGCTTCCCTGGTGCGGTAGTGCAGCCCGTAGGAGACACCCTGTCCGGCGGGCACCTGCTTGCACTGGGATACGAGGGTACGCAGCGTCATGGCGGGACGGAGGCCAAGCTCAGCGGATGTGGTCCCGTCGAACGGCGAAAGCCCGTAAACGCCCAGGCCAACCCGCACCAAGTCGAAGTGGGTGTCCGGCCGGGACAACGTGGCGGGGGTGTTGGCCAAGTGCCGGACCTCAAGGTCCACGCCCGCATCCTCGGCGATGGCAAGCGCCTCGCGGAAGGCGGCCACCTGCTGGTCCGTTTCGGGCCGCTCCGGTTCGTCAGCGACGGCCAGGTGGGAGAAGATGCCCACCACGCGCAGCAGCCCCTGGTCCTGGTATTCCACGGCCTCCCCTACCAGCCGGTCCCAGGTCTCCGGGGTGGCGCCGTTGCGGCCAAGCCCGGTGTCCACCTTGAGGTGGATGCGCGCGGGGCGTTCCTGCTCCCGCGCCGCGGCAACGATGCGTTCCAGCTCCCAGCCGGAGCAGCCGATGTCGACGCCGGCGGCCACGGCGGCACCGAAGTTGCTGTCCGTGGTGTGCAGCCACGCGAGCAGCGGCGCGTCAATCCCGGCGGCGCGCAGCGCGAGGGCCTCGGAAATATGGGCCACACCCAGCCAGGAGGCGCCCGCCTGCAGTGCCGCCCGGGCCACAGGGACGGCACCGTGGCCGTAGGCATCGGCCTTGACGACGGCCATGACTTTCGCGGGGGAAGCAGCGGCGGCAAGCCGGCGGACGTTGTGCCGGATGGCGTCCAGGTCGATCACGGCGGACCGCTCATGGCGGGGGTCCGGCCCGGAGGCAGCGCTGAATTCACCGGTTGTTGCGGGGTAGGTCACCTAATTGATTCTAGTGCGGGCACTTCACGCCGAATAATCAGGGCGCCCAGCGCTGCTCAGGCATCCGACAGGTGCGCGATGGTGGCCGACGCGCGGCGCTGGGCAGCGAGCGGCACGTCGTCGATGATGTCCGCCAGGAACCCAAAGCGCCGCAGCCATTGGCTGGTCTGCCGTTCCGGGCGGGCGTTGGCGCGTTTCCACCAGTCCGCGATGTCGCCCCAGCCCGGGGCCGCCAGGGATCCGCCCACCTCCTGTACCGCCAGGGACGCGCACAGGTTGGCAAACCGCAGCCTGTCCCCCAGCGGCCAGCCGGCAAGAGTGCCGACGATAAATGCCGCGTCAAAGCAGTCACCCGCCCCGGTGGGGTCGTGTGCCTTGACCGGAAGCGACGGAACCCACTCCTCCTCCCCGGTTTCCGAGTCCACGGCCATGGCACCCTGCGCTCCGAGGGTCACCACCGCCACGGGAACGCGGTCAGCCAGTGCATAGAGAGCGCTCCACGGGTTGTCCTTGCCGGTGAAGGCCATGGCCTCGCGCTGGTTGGGCAGGAAGGCGTAAAAGTACTGCAGGTTGTCCAGCCGCACCGGAGCCCACTCCCCGCTGGGATCCCACCCCACGTCCCCGAACAGCTTCACCCCGGCCGAATGGGCAGCCCGGGCCCACGGTTCCATCTCCAGGCCCACCTCCGCAATGCCGGCGAGCGCCTTGGGCGGGTCTCCGATCAGTTCGGAGTTTGTCACCGGGGCGGAGTGCCCGTGGGTCACCAGGGAACGGTCCTGGTCCACGCAGAGGGACACGGTGACCGGAGAGTGCCAGCCCGGGACGCGGCGGGACAGGCTGAGGTCCACGTGCTCCTGGCCGGAGAGGATCTTCCAGTTGAAGTCCCCGTATCCGTCATCCCCGAAAGCAGCCGCCAAGCCGGTGCGCAGCCCCAGCCTGGCGGCGGCAATGGCCTGGTTCGCCACCCCGCCGGGGCAGCTCCCCATGCCGTCGCTCCAGACTTCGGTGCCTGGTTCGGGACCGTGCGGCAGGCCCGTGAAGATGATGTCCTGGAAAACCGTCCCGGCGAGCAGCAGATCGAATCCCGGCTCCGCATGTGGGCGGACAGCAGCCAGCGGATCGAAGGGGCGTGCTGGCATCGCGTCCATAGTGCGCAGGATACGCCGCACCGCACTGCTCCGGTAGGGGCTTTGGAAGGCTGGACACGATGTCGGAGACCGGTCCTAGACTTCATCCATGCGGCTGATGACTGCCGGCGGCGGGGGTTTCCGGGTGCCGCTGATCTACCGGGCTTTGGTGTCCGGCCCCTTTTCCGGGCTGGTCACCGAACTGGTGCTGTACGACGTCGATTCCGCCCGCCTGAACGCCGTCACCTCGGTGCTGCAAAGTATGCCGGGGAGCGGGGGTGCCCGGCTTCCCGTGCACGCCACCACCGATCCTGCCGCAGCCCTGGACGGTGCCGACGTGGTGTTCGCGGCCATCCGGCCAGGCGGCACGGCGGGGCGCATCGCCGACGAGAAGGTGGCCCAGGGCCTCGGGCTGCTGGGCCAGGAAACTACCGGCGCCGGCGGGATCTCCTACGCCCTCCGGACCATCCCGCACATGCTTGGCCTCGCCCGGCTGATGCGGGAACACTGCCCGGACGCCTGGCTGATCAACTTCACCAACCCGGCCGGAATGGTCACGGAGGCGCTCCTCCCAGTCCTGGGCCACCGTGTCCTTGGCATCTGCGACTCGGCGGGCGGGCTGGTGCAACGGGCAGCGGCCGCCGCCGGCGTTGCCTTGGCGGCGGGACGGCTCGACGGCGTGGGCTACTACGGGCTGAACCACCTGGGCTGGCTGTACCGGCTGGAGTCCGGCGGGACGGACGTGCTGCCTGGCCTGTTGGCGGACGCCGGCGCCCTGCACTCGTTCGAGGAGGGCAGGCTCTTCCCGCAGCCGTTCCTGGCCGCCCTGGGCCTGCTGCCCAACGAGTACCTGTATTACTACTACCAGCGCGACGTCGCCCGGCAGGCGATGCAGGCCATGGCACAAACCCGCGGAGAAAGCATCCACACCCAGCAGCAGGAGCTGTATCCGCGGCTGGCCGCTGCCGGGCCGGACTCTTATCGGCTGTGGGAGGAAGCCCGGCGGTCACGTGAGGAGGGGTACCTGGCCGAAGCCCGGCATGACGGCGAGCGCCGGAACGAGGAGGACCTGGCCGGCGGCGGGTACGAACGGGTGGCGCTGGGGGCCATGCGCGCCCTGGCCGGTAGCGGGGAGGCCCAGCTGATCCTCAATGTCCGCAATGCACTACCTGCCATGGGCAACGCGGATACCCGGGCACCCGAACCGTCCACTGCTCGCCCAAGCCCTTCCGAACCCGCCATCCCCGGTCTTCCCGCCGACGCCGTCGTCGAAGTCCCCTGCACTGTTACGGCTGACGGCGCCTTCCCGCTGCCGCAGCAGATGCCCGCCGGCGCGCAGCTCGAGTTGCTCCAGCGGGTCAAGGAGGTGGAGCGGTTCACGGTGCAGGCGGCCACCACCGGGGACCGTGCCGCAGCCCTCGAGGCCTTCGCCCGGCACCCGCTGGTGGATTCGGCAGACCTGGCCGCCAGGCTCCTGGCCGGCTACGATCAGGCTTTTCCGGATCTGGGGAAGATGTGGGAGGGCGGTGGGCGTTACGGGAAGGAGTAGTGTTTTACCGAATGCGCACTGAACCGGCTCCGTTGACGCGCGCCGGCGGCCGGAAGGAGGTCCCGTGGCACTGATCCGCAGGGTCGCTTTGCTCTCCCTCCACACCTCCCCCATGGAACAGCCCGGTTCGGGCGATGCAGGCGGAATGAACGTCTACATCCGCGAGCTGGCGTCGGCGCTGGCCGAGGCGGGCGTTGAGGTGGAGATCTTCACGCGCGCCACGTCCGTGGACCAGGCCGCCGTCGAGCATCCCGATCCCGGTGTGTGCGTGCACAACGTGCTGGCCGGACCGCCCAGGAAGATCCCCAAGGAGGAGCTCCCCGGGCTGCTGCACGCCATGGTGGCGGAAATCGAGCAGATCCGCCGGCGCCAGCCGCACGGGCGCTATGACGTGATCCATTCGCACTACTGGGTGTCCGGGATCGCCGGGCTGGAGCTGTCCCAGCTGTGGGGTGTGCCGCTGGTCCACACCATGCACACGATGGCCAAGGTCAAGAACCTGCTGCTGGAGTCCGGCGAGCAACCGGAGCCGCGGCGTCGCGAGTTGGGCGAGCACCGCATCGTGGAGGGTGCGTCCAGGCTCATCGCCAACACCAGCTCCGAAGCCGCCGAGCTCGTCTCCCACTACGGCGCCACCTACGACCGCATCGATATCGCACCGCCCGGCGTCGACCTCGCCACGTTCACCCCGGCGTTCCGGGCACGGTCCAGGATGCAGCACGGCGTCAGCCCTGACACCTTCCACCTCGTCTTCGCCGGCCGGATCCAGCGACTGAAGGGTCCGCAGGTCCTGGTCAAGGCTGCCGCGTTGCTCCGGAAACGCCGCCCGGACATCGACCTGCGGGTCACCATCCTTGGCGCCTTGAGCGGCAACAAGGAATTCAACCTCCGCTGCCTGATCAAGGAGGCAGGAATGGACGACGTCGTCACGCAGCTTCCGCCCGTCAAGGCACCTGAGCTTGCGTCATGGTTCCGTGCCGCCGACGTTGTGGTGATGCCTTCCTTCAGCGAATCCTTCGGGCTTGTGGCCCTCGAGGCGCAGGCCTGCGGTACGCCGGTGGTGGCCACCCGGGTGGGCGGACTGTCCCGCGCCATTTTCCACGGCCGCACAGGCCTCCTGGTGGACGGCCACCACGCTTCCGACTGGGCCGACGCCTTGGAAGCCCTGTACGACGACCCCGCCACCCGCGAGGACCTAGGCCGGGCCGCTGCCATCCGGGCACAGAGCTCCGGCTGGCAGCGCACTGCCGCCATCACGCTGGAGAGCTACCATGCCGCCGTCGACAGCTTTGTGGGCCGCCGCCTGGCCCCGGTGGTGCCTGCTTCCTGACGTTCCTTCGTCCTTCGCCCCGCTGCTGTTAGCTTAGGGGCAGGTCTCCGGCGCGGGCCGGTGCAGGAAAGGACAAGGATGTCAGCGTTTCCTTCTGATCTTGAAATAGCACGTGCTGCCCGGATCCGGCCGATCGGGGACATTGCAGCTGCCGCAGGGGTTAACGCCGACGCCCTGGAGATGTACGGGCGGTATAAGGCGAAGATCGATCCGGGCCGCCTCGCTGCCCCCGCTCCGCACGGCAAGGTGGTGCTGGTCTCGGCCATGTCACCCACCCCGGCGGGCGAGGGCAAATCCACCACCACAGTGGGCCTGGCGGACTCCCTGGCCCGGGCCGGGCACAAGGTGATGATCGCACTGCGGGAGCCCTCGCTGGGACCGGTGCTGGGCATGAAGGGCGGCGCCACCGGAGGGGGATATTCACAGGTGCTGCCCATGGACGAGATCAACCTGCATTTCACCGGGGACTTCCACGCGATCACGTCAGCCAATAATGCGCTGATGGCCTTGGTGGACAACCACATCTACCAAGGCAACGCGCTCAACATCGATCCGCGCCGGATGACGTTCAAGCGCGTGCTCGACATGAACGACCGGTCCCTGCGCGAGGTGGTGATTGGTCTGGGCGGGCCGACCCAGGGCGTGCCGCGGCAGGACGGGTTCGACATCACCGTGGCCTCGGAGGTCATGGCGGTTTTCTGCCTGGCCACCGATCTGGCTGACCTGCGCACCCGCCTGGGGCGCATCACGTTCGGTTACACCTATGACCGGAAACCCGTGACGGTGGCCGACCTAGGCGTGGAGGGCGCCTTGACGCTGCTCCTCAAGGAGGCGGTCAAGCCCAACCTGGTGCAGACCATCGCCGGCACGCCCGCGCTGGTACATGGCGGCCCCTTCGCGAACATTGCGCATGGCTGCAACTCGCTGATCGCCACGCAGACCGCCCGGCGGTTGGCGGACATCGTGGTCACCGAGGCCGGCTTCGGGGCGGACCTGGGGGCGGAGAAGTTCATGGACATCAAGGCGCGGTACGGCGGCCTGGCACCGTCCGCCGTCGTGGTGGTGGCTACCATTCGGGCCCTGAAAATGCAGGGCGGAGTGGCCAAGGACCAGCTGACCCGGCCGGATATCCCTGCACTGGAAGCCGGCGTGGCCAACCTGCGCCGGCACATGCGCAACGTGGAGAAATTCGGGGTCACGCCGGTGGTGGCCATCAATCAGTTCTCGTCCGATTCGCCCGAGGAACTGGACTGGCTGCTGGCATGGTGCGCTGCGGAGGGCGTACGGGCAGCGGTTGCGGATGTGTGGGGCCGCGGCGGCGGTGGCGATGGCGGCGACGAACTCGCGGCATTGGTGGCGCAGGCATTGGAGGCGCCCAGCAGCTTCCGGCACCTGTACCCGCTCGAGCTGCCTGTGGAGGACAAGATCCGCACCATCGCCCAGGAAATCTACGGTGCCGACGGGGTGGACTTCTCCGTTCCGGCGCTGAAGCGGTTGGCCGATATCGAGCGGAACGGGTGGGGCTCCCTGCCGGTCTGCATGGCCAAGACGCAGTACTCGTTCACGGACGACGCCTCCCGGCTGGGTGCCCCTAAGGGTTTCACGATCCATGTCCGCGACCTGCTGCCCAAGACCGGCGCGGGCTTCATCGTCGCCCTGACGGGGGCCGTGATGACCATGCCGGGCCTCCCGGCCGCCCCGGCCGCCCTGCGGATGGACGTGGATGCAGAAGGCAACCCCGTCGGCCTCACCTAGCACCCCCGCTCACCTCTGGCCCGCCTTTCAGAAACCCCCGCTCACGTTTGGCAGCTCTTCCAGGAACCCCCGCTCACCTTCTGCTTCTTTTCCAGGAACGCCCGCTCACCTTTCGCAGCTCTTTTAGGAACGCCCGCTCACGTTCTACCCTGTGCTGGGCACCTGTGGATAACTTCAAACTGACTCCAGCTGTTTGTATGAGAATGCAGTATGCGATCCCGCCCGCCCCTACCCGAGCAATTGGCCAGCAGCCCTTTCACGCTTGAGAATTCCAGGAATGCCGGACTGCATCGCAACCGCTTGCGAGGCAGGGATATTCAGCACATCAGCCGGGGACTCTATCGTCCTGCCAACTGGGACTTCTGCCTGGAGGATGCTGCCCGCGCCCTTTCCGAAGCGACGCCCGGAGCATGGATTTCGCACGTGACCGCGGCCAGAATCCGAGGTTCTCTTCTGCCCGCATGGCTCTCAGACTCCAACGCGCTGCATCTCAGCAAGTCCACTGCCCTTCCCGGAGCGCGGAGAAAGGGAATCCATGGCCACCGGGTCATTGTGAAGCCCGGTGAGGTCGAGTTCGTCGAGGGAATTTGGCTGAGCACCAGGGCGCGAACCTGGTTGGACATGGCACGGCAGCTGCCTTTGAACGACTTGGTGGCCATGGGAGACCAACTCGTCCGGACACCCCGCCCAGAACTTGAGGGCAGGAAGGGCGCCTACTCAACCGTTGAGGATTTGCGGTGTTTGGTCGCCCGACACCCAAATCTTCAGGGCGTTGTTCGTGCCAGGCAAGCGCTGGACCTGATCCGGGTCGGATCTGATTCCGCGCCAGAAACGTTTCTTCGATTGTCCATGCTGGACGCAGGCCTTCCCGAACCCGAGTTGCAGGTTGGGCTTCGCCCAGGGGACGCGCGATCGCCGTCTGCTGACCTCGGCTTTCGACGACGGAGAGTTGCAATCCAGTACGACGGCGGCCATCACCTATTGGAGCCGCAGCGCCTGAGTGATCGGCGCAGGGACAAGGCCTTCGGAGCGGCTGGGTGGACTGTCGTCATTGTCGACAAGGCCGATCAGGAAGATGATTTTGCGGCTGCCATCAAGAAGATCAAGCGGGCTTTGAGTAGTTCAACGGTCGATCCCTCAATCAGCTCGGGGTTCGCCAATGAGTGATTCAGCAGCTCCTACGTTCCGCACCTCTGAACCTCGTTTCGGCCCTTTTGCGCCTGCGAGAAGACCGCACGTTTAGTATCCGGAACAAGTCCAGCTAGCGTGAGGGCGTCCCGCCAAGACATACCCAACATGAGCGGGGGTTGGAGAAAACCCAGCCAAAAGTGAGCGGGCGTTCCTGAAAGACAAATCAGAGGTGAGCGGGGGTTAGTAGAAGGCGTGTCAGAAGTGAGCGGGCGTGTTAACGGAGGACGCTCCCCCACCGGGTGAACCGGTGAGGGAGCGCCCTAAAGCCGTACGAAAGGGTTAGCGCTCCACGTCGCCGCGGATGAAGGCTTCGACCTTTTCGCGGGCGAGGTCGTCGTTGAACTGCTCCGGCGGGGACTTCATGAAGTAGCTCGACGCCGACAGCAGCGGCCCGCCGATGCCACGGTCCAGGCCGATCTTCGCCGCACGGATCGCATCGATGATCACACCGGCAGAGTTCGGCGAATCCCACACCTCCAGCTTGTACTCCAGCGACACGGGGGCGTCACCAAAGTTCCGGCCCTCCAGGCGGACAAAGGCCCACTTCCGGTCATCGAGCCACTGAACGTAATCGGACGGGCCGATGTGCACGTCCTTGGCGGCCAGCTCGGCCTCAACGTTGGAGGTCACGGCCTGGGTCTTGGAAATCTTCTTGGACTCCAGCCGGTCACGCTCCAGCATGTTCTTGAAGTCCATGTTCCCGCCAACGTTCAGCTGGTAGGTCCGGTCCAGAGTCACGCCACGGTCCTCGAACAGCTTCGCCATCACGCGGTGCGTGATGGTGGCACCGATCTGGCTCTTGATGTCATCGCCCACGATGGGCACACCAGCGGCGGTGAACTTGTCAGCCCACTCCTTGGTCCCGGCAATGAAGACGGGCAGTGCGTTCACGAACGCCACCCCGGCGTCGATCGCTGCCTGGGCGTAGAACTCGGCAGCCTGCTGTGAGCCGACTGGCAGGTAGCAGACCATCACATCCACCTGGGCGTCCTTCAGGGCCTGGACCACGTCCACGGGCTCTTCGGTGGACTGCTCGATGGTCTCCAGGTAGTACTTCCCCAGCCCGTCCAGGGTGTGGCCACGCTGGACCGTCACGCCGGTGGGGGGAACGTCGGCGATCTTGATGGTGTTGTTTTCGCTGGCAGTAATGGCATCGGCAAGGTCAACGCCGACCTTCTTGCCGTCCACGTCAAACGCGGCGACAAACTCAACATCACCCACGTGGTACTGGCCAAACTCAACATGCATCAGGCCCGGAACGGTATCTGCCGGATCGGCGTCCTTGTAGTACTGAACGCCCTGCACCAGCGAGGCAGCGCAGTTACCCACGCCAACGATTGCAACACGAATGGGATGTGAAGACACAGAACTCCTTTGGGGACAAACGTCAGCCTGCCTGGTTTGCCTCCGAGTAATGGACGACGGCGGCCGGCTGGCTTGGCGCCACGCGGCGCCTTTTCATACTACCCAAGGAGCGGGGCCGGGCGTTGTCACGCCCGGCCCCGCTCCGTAAAAGAAAAACCTGGGTCAGACGTTCTGCTTCCAGAGGTTGATGTCCGACTCCACCGCGAATTCGTCGATGGCGGTCAGTTCCTCGTCAGAGAAGCTGAGGTTGTTGATGGCGGACAGGCTGTCCTCCAGCTGCCGGACACTTGAGGCACCGATCAACGCGGATGTCACGGGCGAACCCTTCGGCTGGTCACGCAGGATCCAGGCGATGGCCATTTGGGCCAGTGTCTGTCCGCGGCCTTCTGCGATCTTCCGCAGGCCGCGGACCCGATCCAGTTTCTCCTCGGTGATGGACTCTTCGGAGAGGAAACGGGCCTTTGCTGCGCGCGAGTCGGCGGGAATGCCGTGGAGGTAGCGGTCCGTGAGCATCCCCTGCGCCAAGGGCGAGAAGGCGATGGAGCCGGCGCCCACCTGGTCCAGCACCTCGTACAGGTTGGGTGCTCCGTCCTCGGTCCAGCGGTTGAGCATGGAGTAGCTGGGCTGGTGGATCAGCAGCGGCGTGCCGAGTTCCTTGAGGATGCGGGCCGCCTCAAGGGTCTGCTCCGGGGTGTAGGAGGAGATGCCCGCATAGAGCGCCTTGCCCGAGCGGACGGCATAGTCCAGGGCACCCATGGTTTCCTCCATGGGCGTCTCGGGATCCGGGCGGTGGCTGTAGAAGATGTCCACGTAGTCAAGGCCCATGCGCTGCAGCGACTGGTCCAGGCTGGAGATCAGGTATTTGCGGGAGCCCCATTCACCGTAGGGGCCGGGCCACATGTAGTAGCCCGCCTTGGTGGAGATGACCAATTCGTCGCGGTACGGCTTGAAGTCATCCTTGAGATGGCGGCCGAAGTTGGTCTCGGCCGACCCGTCCGGCGGACCGTAGTTGTTGGCGAGGTCGAAGTGGTTTACCCCGAGGTCGAAGGCGCGCCGGAGGATGTCGCGCTGGTCCTCGAAGCGCTTGTCGTCCCCGAAGTTGTGCCACAGGCCCAAGGAGATGGCCGGGAGCTTGAGGCCGCTGCGGCCCACCCGGCGGTAGGGCATGGATTCGTAGCGGTTGTCCGCTGCAATATAAGTCATACGTTCCATCCTGCCAGTTGTGACCCGCGCTACACGGGAGGTTGTTAGCGCTCAGAAGAAAAGTTACGCCGGGAACCGCATGCCCCCGGCGTAACTCCTGATTCAGGACTTGAGGATCGCGGCACTCCACGGCGCAAGGGCAAGGGAGCCGCCGTCCAGCGCGTTGCCCTCATCGGTGGCCAGGAGGAGGTCGCCGGCCGCATCGTCCAGCCGGACCTTGGCGTCCGACAGGTTCACCAGCACCTCGACGGAACCGCGCCGGAAGCGCAGCCAGCCGGCGTCGTCGTCGAACGAAACCTCTGTCTCACCGAAGCCAAGGCCCGCCAGGTCCGGATGCTGGCGGCGCAGGGCCGTCAGCGACCGGTACAGCTCCAGCAGCCGCGCATGGTCACCCGTGGAAGCCTCGGACCAGTCCAGCTTGGACCTGCGGAAGGTTTCCGGGTCCTGCGGGTCAGGAACGACGGCGGGATCCCATCCCATGCGCTCGAATTCCTTGATGCGCCCTTCCGCGGTGGCCTTTCCGAGCTCCGGTTCCGGGTGCGAGGTAAAGAACTGCCACGGCGTGGAGGCCCCGAATTCCTCGCCCATGAACAGCATGGGCGAGAACGGTGAGGTCAGCGTGAGCACCGCCGCTACGGCAAGCTGCCCGTAGGACAATGACTGCGAAAGCCTGTCGCCCGTGGCCCGGTTGCCGATCTGGTCGTGGTTCTGGTTGCAGACCACCAGCGCCGCCGGGTGCACCAGCGAGGCGTTGATGGGCCGGCCGTGGTGGCGGCCGCGGAAGCTGGAGTAGCTGCCATCATGCAGGAAGCCGTCCTTCAGCACCTTGGCGAGCACAGCCAGTGACTCGAAATCCGAGTAGTAGCCGGTGGTTTCGCCGCTGACGCTGACGTGCACCGCATGGTGGAAGTCGTCGCTCCACTGCCCGGCCAGTCCGTACCCGTTGACGTCGCGGGGGTAGATCAGGCGCGGGTTGTTCAGGTCGGATTCCGCGATGAGGGTCTTGGGCAGTCCGGTCTCAGCGGAGATGGCATCGCCCAGGGCCCCCAGGTCCTCGAGGATGTGTACGGCACGCTCATCGCGCAGCGCGTGCACGGCATCGAGCCGGAGCCCGTCCACGTGGTAATCGCGCAGCCACAGGGCCGCGTTGTCCAGGATGTATTCCCGGACCACATCGGAGCCGGGTCCGTCCAGGTTCACCGAGTCACCCCAGGTGTTGGCGTCGCCCTTTTTCAGGTACGGGCCGAACTTGGGGAGGTAGTTGCCGCTGGGCCCCAGGTGGTTGTACACCACGTCCTGGATGACGCCGAGACCTGCCCCGTGGGCGGCGTCGACGAACCGCTGGTACGCAGCAGGCCCGCCGTAGCCTTCATGCACGGTGTACCACTGGACGCCGTCATAGCCCCAGTTGTGGGTCCCGTTGAATCCGTTGACCGGCAGCAGTTCGATGAAGTCGATGCCCAGGTCCACCAGGTAGCCCAGCTTCTCCACCGCGGCATCGAGGGTTCCTTCGGACGTGAAGGTGCCCACGTGGAGTTCGTAGATGACGGCTCCCTGCAGGTCCTTGCCGCGCCAGCCGGAATCCTGCCAGGCGTAGACGGCGGGATCGTAGGTGCGGGAGTGCTCGTGGACGCCGGCGGGCAGCCGCCGGGACCGCGGATCCGGAACAGGGGTGGTGTCCCCGTCCAGCAGGTAGCCGTAGTCCACGTCCCCGTCCGCCGGGGCGTCGGGCGCCGTCCACCATCCTTCGGAGCCGGGCGCCGTTTCCTTCTGCTGCATGGGGTACTGCCGGCCGTCAGCCACCAGTACCACCGACGAAACGTCCGGCGCCCACACATCGAAGCGTTCGGGTCCAACGTTGACCAGGGTCATGCTTTTTCTCCATCCACAGGTGCCAGCAGGGCCACGGGATAGGTACCCAGGACCTCCGCGACCGAAACCTGGCCGGGTCCGTAGCTGGCTCCCGTGAGTTCGTCGCGCATGGCAGTGGAGAGGTCGACGGCGGTGTCCCGCCACCCGCCGCTGGCTTCCAGTCCGGCGGGGAGCCGAGTGGCCAGCGTGAGGGCACCGGAGGAGGCGTCGGTCCCGCGGCTGAACGCGAGCAGGTGCCCGGCCGCTGCGCCGGTGGCGCCCACCGGCACATATCCCTGGAACAGCTCAGGACGGTCCCGGCGCAGGCGCAGTGCCCGTGAGGTGACCAGAAGCTTGCTGGCCTCGGTGCCTGCGTCCGGCAACTCGCCGGCGTCGAGCTTTGCCAGCTCCTCCTGCCGGGCACCAAAGTCCACGGGCCGGCGGTTGTCCGGGTCCGTAAGCGAACGTTCCCAGAACTCGCTGCCCTGGTAGACGTCGGGCACGCCGGGCATGGTCAGCTGGACCAGCTTGGCGGAGACCGAGTTGGCCGCAGAGAAGGCGTCGATCCGGGCCACGAAGTCCGTGACCACCTTGGCGACCGTGGCGTCGTCGAAGACTGCATCGACGGCGGCCTTCACCTTGGATTCAAACTCCTCGTTGGGGTCGGTCCACTTGGTGGAGTTGCCGGCCTCCCGCGCCGCCTTTTCCGCGTAGCCCTGCAGCCGTTCCCGGCTTGCCGGCCACGCGCCGACGATCGCCTGCCACAGCAGGTTCTCGTACGGTCCGTCCGGGATCGGCGCCAGCTTACGAAGCTCCGCCAGCGTTTCCGCCCACTCCTCCGGCAGCTCGGCGATAACCGAGATCCGGGCCCTGGCGTCCTCGCTGCGTTTGGTGTCGTGCGTGGACAGCGTGGTCATCGACAGCGGCAACTCCTGCTGGCGGCGCTGCATCCGCTGGTGGAATTCCTCCGGAGACACGGCGAACTCGGTGGGTTCAGCACCCACTTCGGTCAGCGTGCCCAGCCGGGTGTAGCGGTAGAACGCGGTGTCCTCCACGCCCTTGGCCATGACCATGCCGGAGGTCTGCTGGAACCGGATGGCGATGGCGTTGGCGGGATCCAGCAGCAGCGGGAGAAGGGTCCCCACTGCCACTTCCAGGTCCGGCCGGTGCGCGGCGGCTGATTCGCACGCCTCCTTGAGGACATCGGCGCCCACGGGCAGGTAGGACCGGTACACCGGGAAGGACGCAATAATCTCCGCGATGGCATCCGCTGCCTGGTCCACGCTGAGCCCGTGGGACTCGGGAACCAGCCGCGCCAGCCGCAGCACCTCGGAGCGCAGGATGCCGTCGGCGATCATGCGCTTGGTACCGCGGATCATCTCGGCGTAGTCGGCTGGCTCGGAGGTACCCCGGAGGGAAGCGTCCAGCGCATCCAGCCCTGGCTGCCCGGCCGGGTCAACGAAGACCCGGTCCACGTCAGCCAGCGCGTCGTATCCGGTGGTCCCTTCGCAGGCAAAGTCCTGCGGCAACTCCTCGCCCGGCTCCAGGATCTTTTCCACTAGGACGTACGCGCCCCCGCTGAGGTCCTTGAGCCAGCGGAGGTAGCCGGCGGGATCGGCAAGCCCGTCCGGGTGGTCCACACGGAGCCCGTCCACCAGGCCCTCGGTGAACCAGCGGCCCACCTCGGCATGCGCCTTTTCGAAGACGGAGGGAACCTCCACCCGGATGCCGGCCAGCGTGGTGACCGCGAAGAAGCGGCGGTAGTTCAGCTCGGCGTCGGCGCGGCGCCAGTCCATCAGCTGGTAGTGCTGGCGGCTGTGCACGTCCTGCGGGGAGTCACCTTCGCTGTACGTGCCCTCGGCCAGCGGGAACCGGTGGTCGTAGTAGCGGAGCTCGCCGTCCTTGACCTCCAGCTTGTCCAGGTCGTCGTCCGAGCCCAGCATGGGGAGCCGGACCTTGCCGCCGCCCAGGTCCCAGTCGACGTCGAACGCTTCGGCGTAGGGCGACTCGCGGCCCTCCTTGAGCAGGGACCACCACCAGGGGTTCTGCGCGGGAGTGGCCACGCCCACGTGGTTGGGAACGATGTCCACCAGGACGCCCATGCCGTGTTCGCGGGCGGCCTTGGACAGGGCCAGCAGGCCTTCCGGGCCGCCGCGGTCCGGGTCCACTGCGGAAGGATCGGTCACGTCGTAGCCGTGGTCCGAGCCCTTTTCCGCGGTGAGGATGGGCGACAGGTACACCCAGTCGACGCCGAGGTCCTTCAGGTACGGGACCTTTTCGGCGGCGTCGAACAGGGTAAAGCTGCTGCGGATCTGGAAGCGGTAAGTGGAGACCGGGGTCCTCATGCCTTGGCTTCCTCGTCGGCGCCCGTTGCCCTTGCCTCGCTTGCTTCCGCGGCTTTGGTCTGGGCTTCCACCATTTCCTCCTGTGCTTCCTCCTGCTCGGCCATCGAGGCAAGGGACGCGGCTGCGGAGTAGTCGACCTCTTCCTCCGGGCCCGAGTAGGCGCGCAGCACCACCATCGACTTGGCCTGCAGCTTCAGCGTGGCACCGGCCTTGAGGGGTTCATAGTCGTCGGCCTGGGCGGCGGTGTCGAACTGCACCTCCCAGTACTGCGAGTACTCCTCAGCGGGAAGGCAGAAGTCCACTTCGTCATCGTGGGCGTTGAAGGCCATGATAAAGCTGTCATCGGTGATCCTGCGGCCGCGGGAATCCTTTTCCTGGATGCCGTCGCCGTTGTAGAAAACGCCGATGGTGCGGCCAAAGCCACTCCCCCAGTCCTCGGGCAGCATTTCGGTACCGTCGGTCTTCAGCCAGACGATGTCCGGCAGCTTTTCGCCCTCACCACGGCGGACCGGGCGGCCGTCGAAGAAGCGGCTGCGGCGGAAGGTGGGGTGGTCGTGGCGGAGCTTGTTGACGAAGGCGGTGAACTCCACCAGGGGCTGGTCCATGGCTTCCCAATGGATCCAGCTGAGCTCGGAGTCCTGGCAGTAGGTGTTGTTGTTGCCCTGCTGCGTGCGGCCGAGTTCGTCGCCGTGCAGCAGCATGGGGACGCCCTGGGAGAGCAGCAGCGTGCCAATGAAGTTCCGCTGCTGACGGGCGCGCAGGGACAGAACGGTTTCATCATCCGTGTCGCCTTCCACGCCGCAGTTCCAGGAGCGGTTGTGCGATTCGCCGTCGTTGTTGCCTTCGCCGTTGGCCTCGTTGTGCTTCTCGTTGTAGGACACCAGGTCCCGCATGGTGAAGCCGTCGTGGGCGGTGACGAAGTTGATCGACGCCACGGGGCGGCGGGCCGAGCTTTCGTAGAGATCGGCGGAGCCGGTCAGACGGGATGCGAACTCGCCCAAGGTGGAGGGCTCGCCGCGCCAGAAGTCGCGGACGGTGTCGCGGAACTTGCCGTTCCATTCCGTCCACTGCGGCGGGAAGTTGCCCACCTGGTAGCCGCCGGGACCGACGTCCCACGGCTCGGCGATCAGCTTGACCTGGGAAACTACCGGATCCTGCTGAATGAGTTCGAAGAAGGTGGAGAGCTTGTCCACGTCGTAGAACTCACGGGCCAGGGTGGAGGCGAGGTCGAAGCGGAAGCCGTCCACGTGCATTTCGGTGACCCAGTAGCGCAGGGAATCCATGAGCAGCTGCAGGGAGTGCGGGTGGCGGACGTTCAGCGAGTTGCCGGTGCCGGTGTAGTCCATGTAGTGCTTGCAGTCGTTGTCCACCAGGCGGTAGTAGGCCTGGTTGTCGATGCCCTTGAAGGACAGCGTGGGGCCCAGGTGGTTGCCCTCGGCTGTGTGGTTGTAGACGACGTCGAGGATCACTTCGATGCCGGCACGGTGCAGGTCGCGGACCATGGCCTTGAATTCCTGGACCTGGTGTCCCACGTCGCCCGTTGCGCTGTAGGTGTTCTGCGGCGCGAAGAAGCCGATGGTGTTGTAGCCCCAGTAGTTGTTGAGGCCCTTCTCCACCAGGGTGCCGTCGTTGACGAACTGGTGGACAGGCATGAGCTCGATGGCGGTGACGCCGAGCTTCTTCATATGCTCGATCACGGCGGGGTGCGCAACACCTGCGTAAGTTCCGCGCTGCTCTTCGGGGATCTCCGGGTGCAGTTCGGTGAGGCCCTTGACGTGTGCTTCGTAGATGACCGACTGGTGGTACGGAATCTTCAGCTGGCGGTCGCCGTCCCACTCGAAGAACGGGTTGATGACAACACCGTGCATTGTGTGGGGAGCGGAATCGGCGTCGTTGCGGGAGTCGGGGTCGCCGAACTCGTAGGAGAAGAGCGCGGGATCCCAGTCGATCTGCCCCTGGATGGCCTTGGCATAGGGGTCCATCAGCAGCTTGTTGGGGTTGAAGCGGTTGCCACTTTCGGGATCGTACGGCCCGTGCACGCGGTAGCCGTACTTCTGGCCGGGCTGGATGTGGGGCAGGTAGCAGTGCCACACGTAGCCGTCCACTTCGGTCAGCTCAATCCGGGTTTCAGTCAGGTCATCGGCCAGGAGGCAGAGTTCGACCCGCTCGGCCCGTTCGCTGAACAAGGCAAAGTTAGTGCCGGTGCCGTCAAAGGTAGCTCCCAGCGGGTAGGCATTTCCAGGCCAGACTTCCATCGTGCTCCTCATTTATTGGTCAGCAGCAGAGGACATCAGGGCGCCCCTACTGCTGGTGCGAACTAATGCCTACCGTAGTGGTTGGCTGTGACTATTACGTTTCCAAGCTTCATGTTTACTAAGCATGCTGACTTTACCCCAAATTTCGGGTAGGGCATCCGCAACGCGGCCTGCGGTGATCGGCCCGCCGGACACAGCTTCCGACGCCGCCCTCCCCGCCTGGCCGTGCAGGGCAGCGCCAAGTGCGGCGATGGCGGCCCACCGCCCGTCCGGTTCCACGCCCAGCTTCCGGAAGCGGCCGACGTCGGACCCCGCCTGGGCCAGCAGCGCACCAATGACGCCGGCCAGCACGTCCCCGCTGCCGGCAGTGGCGAGCCACGGCGTCCCGTCCGCCTGGCTGTAAGTAGCGCCCCAAGGGGCGGCGACAAGAGTCGTGGCGCCCTTGAGCAGGACGGTGGCGCCAGTGCGGTCAGCCGCATGGCGGACCGCAGTGAGCGTCCCTGCTTCCACCGCTTCCCGGTCCTCCCCGCGGCCCAGCCGCTGGAACAGCGACGCAAGCTCACCGGCGTGCGGTGTCAGCACCACGTGCGGGGCCAGGATTGCGGGCAGTGCAGGCAGCGCGCCGGCGTCGGCCACGACCGGAAGGTCCGACGCAATGGCGTCCCGGGCACGGGTCAGCTGTTCATGGTCATGCGGCCCCATGCCGGAGCCCACCAACCAGGCCTGGACCCGGTTTTCGGCAACGGTCCCGGTGCTGCAGACAACCTCGGGGCAGGATTGGCGGACCAGGTCGGCCACCGACGGCGGGCCCAGGTACCGGACCATGCCCACCCCTGCCGCCAGGGCACCGCGACAGGCAAGCACTGCGGCGCCCGGGAAGTCCTCGGACCCGGCCACCACACCCAGCACGCCGCGGGAGTACTTCTGGGCGCGCCGGGCCGGGTGCGGCAGGAGGCGTGCCAGGTCGGGGCCCTCGAGGCGGCGCAGGGCAGGACGGGGCAGGTGCTCCTCGATCCCAATCGGTACCACCCGGACGCGGCCGGCATAGTCTGCGCCGGGATCGGCCAGCAACCCTGACTTTGCCCCGCCGAACGTCACGGTCAGATCAGCCGGCAGGACCGGGCCGGCAGCCTCGCCGGTATCGGCGTCCACTCCGCTGGGAAGGTCGCAGGCCACCACAAGGCCGTGGCGGTCTGCGTCCGTGATGGCCTCCACCAGGTCCGCGGCACTCCCCCGCAGCCCGCCCCGGGCGCCGGTCCCCAGGACGGCATCAATCACGACGTCGGCCGCGGAGGCTTCGTTGGCCAGTCCCGGCAGTGCCGCTTCGGTGAGCCGGTGCACCCTGCCGCCGGAACGCTCAAACGCCCCGAGGCCGGCCGGGTGGGCGGCATCCCCGGTGAGTACCGCCGTCGTACGCATCCCCCGGGCCGCGAGGAAAGCGGCCGCATAAAGGCCGTCACCGCCGTTGTTCCCTTTGCCCGCCAGCACCACAACGCGGGCACCGTTCAGGCGGGTGCCGCGGTCCCTGAGTTCATGGACGACGGCGTTGGCCAGCCCATGCGCGGCGCGCTGCATGAGCATGTCCCCCAGTCCGGCGGCCAGGAGGGGTTCCTCCGCTTCGCGGACCTGCGTTCCGGTATAGGCGCTGATCATGGCGGCCGCCCGGCTCAGCCCTCGGCCAGGACCGTGGCCGTGGCGATGCCGCCGTCGTGGCTAATGGACAGGTGCCAGCGCTTCACGCCCTTGGCCTCGGCTACCGCCAGGACCGTCCCTTTCACCTGGACGGTAGGGCCGTTCTGGTCGAGGCCGATCCAGCAGTCCTGCCAGTTCATGCCGGCAGGGGCGCCCAGCACCTTTGCTACGGCTTCCTTCGCGGCGAACCGGGCAGCCAGGGAGCGGGTGTTCAGCTCCCGTTCCGCAGGTACAAACAGGCGGTCCTTCAAACCCGGCGTCCGTTCCAGCTGGCGGCCGAACCGCTCGATGTCTACTACGTCTACCCCGATGCCAACGATCATGCGGTTCATTCTACGGTCGCACCCCTCCGCGGGGAGCCGGTCCACGCCGCTGGCCCCGGCTGTCCGCCATCAGCGGAAAAACGTGACTTTCGGGCTGGCCGCGCGGAGCGCACCCTGACATCCGGGGGCCTTCAGTGGCCGGAGCGGGCCAAAAGTTACACACACCCCCTCGATATTAAGTTTCTCCAGTCGCTGGAGATAATGGCCTATGGACAACTCAAGAGGCTCCCAGCCGCCACGGAGGAGAAGACCTTGGCGAAGGATTTTCAAAGGAGTCCTGATCGCATTCGCCGTCATCGCTGCTCCGCTTCTTCTGTTTCAGGCGTCGTACGTATTGGGAACGGCCCGGATGGTGTCCCTCGCCGACAGGCTTCACCCGTTGGCCGAGTGGGAACCGGATGGTGAAAACGTGAGCGGCGGCGTCTTCTGCGTCCCTGTCGCTGTGCCCTGCGACAGCATGTGGCGCCAGTACAGGACGCAGCAGCCGCCCGCGCCCGCCGATATCCGCCAACTAACCGTGGCGGCGGGGCTGGACGGGAAAGTGAACGGGGACTGTGAAACGTCTCCCCTTCCTGCGAATGTCACCGGAATGTACACAGCATGCAGCGCAGCCGGAGTGTTGGACGGCTACGACGTTGAGGTTCGGGTGCTGAAGTTGGCAGAGAACGACCCGGAACGGATCATCCAGTTCCGGCTAAGCAGCATCAAAAACCGCTAGGCAAAACAGAAACCCCGGGCCGTGGGGCCCGGGGCTTCAGCTGTCCTGCGCTATTCCGCTTATTCGACGGTGACGCTCTTGGCGAGGTTGCGGGGCTGGTCCACGTCGTAGCCCTTGGCTGCGGCGAGTTCCGCGGCGAAGATCTGCAGCGGGACGGTGGTCAGCAGGGGCATGAGCAGGGTGGGGGTTTCGGGGACGTAGAAGACGTGCTCGGCGTAGGCCTTCACGGCCTGGTCGCCTTCCTCCGCGATGACCAGCGTCCGGGCGCCGCGGGCGCGGACTTCCTGGATGTTGGAGATCACCTTGGCATGCAGTGATTCGCGCCCGCGCGGGGACGGGACCACCACGAACACCGGCTGGCCTTCGTCGATCAGGGCGATGGGGCCGTGCTTAAGCTCACCGGCGGCAAAGCCCTCGGCGTGGATGTACGCTATCTCCTTGAGCTTCAGCGCACCTTCCAGGGCCACGGGGTAGCCCACGTGCCGGCCCAGGAACAGCACGGACTTCTCGTTCGCCATGGACCGGGCCAGTTCGCGCAGGGGTCCGGCGTTGTCCAGGATGGTTTGGATCTTGGCGGGGATCTTGTTCAGGTCCGCCAGGACGTCCTTGATCTGGCCCGAGAAGATGTTCCCGCGCAGCTGTGCCAGGTACAGACCCAGCAGGTACGCGGCGGTGATCTGGGCCAGGAACGCCTTGGTGGAGGCCACCGCAATTTCCGGGCCGGCGTGCGTGTACAGCACGGCATCGGACTCGCGCGGGATGGTGGAGCCGTTGGTGTTGCAGATCGAGATGGTCTTCGCACCCTGCTCGCGGGCGTACCGGACGGCCATCAGGGTGTCCATGGTCTCACCGGACTGGGAGATGGACACCACCAGGGTGTTCTCGTCCAGGATCGGGTCCCGGTAGCGGAACTCGTGCGCCAACTCCACCTCCGTGGGGATCCGGCACCAGTTCTCGATGGCGTACTTGGCCACCGTACCGGCATAGGCGGCGGTGCCGCAGGCCAGCACGATGATCTTGTTGACCTGCTTCAGCAGTTCAGGATCGATCCGCAGCTCGTCCAGGGTCAGCTTGCCCTCCAGGTCAGACCGGCCCAGCAGGGTCTGCGCCACGGCGTCGGGCTGGTCGTGGATTTCCTTCTCCATAAACGAGGAGAAACCACCCTTCTCCGCCGAGGCCGGGTCCCAGTCCACGTGGTATTCCTTGCCCTGGGCCGGGTTGCCGAAGAAATCGGTGATCACCACACTGTCGGCGGTGATGGTCACGATCTGGTCCTGGCCCAGCTCCACCGCACGGCGGGTGTAATCGATGAACCCGGACACGTCCGAGCCCAGGAAGTTCTCCCCCTCACCCAGACCCACCACCAGCGGCGAGTTGCGGCGGGCGGCCACCACGACGTCGGGCTGGTCCGCGTGCACGGCCAAAAGAGTGAAGGCGCCCTCGAGGCGCTGGCAGGCCAGCTCCATCGCCCGGGTCAGCCCACCATTTGCAGGGTCCCCGCCCAACTGGTTCCGAAGGATATCCGCCAGCAGCGCAGCAGCGACCTCGGTGTCCGTCTCGGACAGGAACTCCACACCCTTCTCCAGCAGCTCCAGCTTGAGCTCGGCGAAGTTTTCGATGATGCCGTTGTGGATCACGGCAAGCTTGCCGCCGTCAGCCAGGTGCGGGTGCGCGTTACGGTCCGTCGGGCCGCCGTGCGTCGCCCAGCGGGTGTGCCCGATCCCGGTCAGGGTCTCCGGCAGCGGCCGGGCCTCCAGCTCACCAAGCAGGTTGCTCAGCTTCCCGGACTTCTTACGGGACTCGATGTTCCCCTGGGACACCACAGCCACACCAGCAGAGTCATAACCGCGGTACTCCAGGCGGCGCAGTCCCTCAAGGACAACGTCCAACGCACTGTGACCATTAATTGCACCGTCAGTCGAACGGCCTACATACCCCACGATTCCACACATAGGCTCAAGACTATCGGCAGCGTGCCTGTTGCTCTAAACCGGCAGGCTGCCGATAGTAAGCGTCCGTGATGTACGCCGCGCTGAGCAGGGGCGTCATTTCGCGATGGGCCGGGCGCGGGGCAGAATCTTTAGGTGACTTCGCAACGCAACGACGCGAACGGGGAGGGTGCCTCGCCGTTCGTGGAGCTGGACCGGCAAACCTGGTCCCGCCTCGCCGCCCAGATGGAACAGCCCCTTAATGAAGAGGACGTGCTGCGCCTTCGCGGGCTCGGCGATCCCCTGGACATCAACGAAGTCAGGGACGTCTACCTGCCGCTGTCCCGGCTCCTGCACCTGTATGTGGAGGCGGCAGGCCAGCTGCACGCAGCCACCACCACGTTCCTGGGTGAACAGACCCAGCGCACCCCGTTCGTCATCGGCGTGGCCGGTTCCGTGGCAGTCGGCAAGTCCACCATTGCCCGCGTGCTGCGGGAGATGCTGCGCCGCTGGCCCGGCACCCCGAACGTGGAGCTGATCACCACCGACGGCTTCCTCTACCCTCTGGCCGAGCTCAAGCGTCGGCAATTGCTGGACCGCAAGGGCTTCCCGGAGTCGTACGACCGCCGCGCGCTGCTGCGATTCGTGAGCGAGATCAAGGGCGGTGCCGAGGAAGTGCGCGCACCCTGGTACTCCCACGTCACGTACGACATCGTGCCCGGCAAGGAAGTGGTGGTTCGCCGCCCGGACGTCCTCATCGTGGAGGGCCTCAACGTGCTGGCCCCGGCCCGGCCCCGGCACGACGGCCGCCAGGGCCTGGCCCTGAGCGACTTCTTTGACTTCTCCATCTACGTGGACGCGAAGACCTCCTACATCGAGGAGTGGTACGTGGACCGGTTCCGGAAGCTGCGCAGCACGGCGTTCGCGCAGCCGGAGTCCTACTTCCACCGCTATGCCACCCTGTCCGACGAGGAAGCCGAGAGCACCGCGCGCGACATCTGGAAGCGGATCAACGAGCCCAACCTGGAGGAGAACGTGCTTCCCACACGGGGCCGCGCGCAGCTGGTACTGACCAAAGAGGCGGACCACTCCATCCGGCGCATGCTGCTCCGGAAGGTGTAGCACAGGTGTGCTACCAATGCGGCTCCCCTAGCCGGCGCAGCTTCTCCCGCTTCCTCGCAGCGGGGGCCGGGCTGACTGTCCTGGCAGCCTGCACACCGGAGGCACCCAAGGCGGTGGCGCCGTCGTCGTCCACTGCTTCCTCCGCCGCACCCTCCCCTTCAGCTGTCACAGCTTCGGCGGGCCCGACGCCGGGCGCCGCCACGGTGGGCCAGTCACCCGAGGTGCCGTCCCCCACGCCGTCGCCGTCGGCCACCTTGGCGCGGCAGTTTTCGCTCGATGATCCGGCCAGCCCGTGGGTGATCGTGAACAAGCACCGGCCGTTGAAGCCGGCGGACTATGTGCCGGCTGACCTGGTCCGGCCCGCCGTCGCGATTTCCGCCGTGGGTGAGGCCGCCCTGCTGAACAGCACGACGGCGGCGGCTGCCGAGGCGATGTTCGCAGCGGCCTCGCGGGACGGCGTGGCCATGGTCCTGGCCAGCGGCTACCGCTCGTACAACACGCAGGTGGCCACCTACAACGGGTACGTGGCGGCACGGGGACAGGCCGACGCCGACACCGCCAGCGCGCGGCCCGGCCACTCTGAGCACCAGACGGGGTGGGCGTTCGACATCGGCGACGGTGGCGGAGCGTGCAGCTTCGAGCCGTGCTTCGCTGACCAGCCTGCGGCTTCCTGGGCGAAGGCGAACGGGCACCGGTTCGGATTCGTAGTGCGGTATCCCTGGATGCTGCACCCCATCACGGGGTATTACTACGAGCCGTGGCACCTGCGGTACGTGGGAGTGGAGGCGGCCACAGACATGCTGAACCGCGGCATCGGCACGCTGGAGGAATACTTCGGCCTCGAAGCGGCGCCCGGGTATCTGTAAGGGCGTGCGTTAGGTTGGTGTCCATGCTTAATGGATTCAAAAACTTCATCATGAAGGGCAATGTGGTTGACCTTGCGGTCGCCGTGGTCATGGGTACTGCGTTCGGTGCGGTGGTGACGGCGCTGGTGAACAAGGTGCTGATGCCCTTTGTCTCCGGCCTGGTAGGGGCGCCCAATTTCGACAGCTTCGCGAGGGTGGAGCTGAACGGCAACGCCATCGAGTTCGGGGTGCTGCTGACTGCGGTGGTGAACTTCCTGCTGATTGCCGCGGCCATCTACTTTGTGGTGGTGATGCCGATGAACATCATGATCGAGCGCCGGAACCGCCGACTCGGGATCAACAAGGACGTGAAGAAGGACGCTGCCGAGGATCCACAGGTGGCGCTGCTGACCGAGATCCGGGATGCGCTGAAGGAACGTTCCCTGTAAGTCTTGTTGCAGCAAAGTGGCCCGTCTCCCTATGGGAGGCGGGCCACTCTTCTAGGTGTGCCTAGTTCGAGGCGAGCTCCAGCGCGAGTTCGCTCCGGACCACCTGGGCCAGGTGTTCGGCGATGGACTGGGCGGTCTCTTCGTCTGCGGCTTCCACCATCACGCGGACCACGGGCTCGGTCCCGGACGGGCGGAGCAGGACGCGGCCGGTTTCGCCGAGCGCAGCTTCCGCCGCCGCAACAGCCTGGGCCAGGACGTCGTTGCTGCGCACGCCGCTGCGGTCCACGCCCTTGACGTTGATGAGAACCTGCGGGAGCTTGGTCATCACGGTGGCCAGCTCCTTGAGCGGCTTTCCGGTGAGGGCCACCTGCGCGGCGAGCTGCAGGCCGGTAAGGAGGCCGTCGCCGGTGGTTGCGTGGTCGGAGAAGATGACGTGGCCGGACTGTTCGCCGCCCAGGTTGTAGCCGCCGTCGCGCATGCCTTCAAGGACGTAGCGGTCCCCCACCGCGGTTTCCACGATGGTGATGCCCGCCTCGCGGAGGGCGATCTTGAGGCCCAGGTTGCTCATGACGGTAACCACCAGGACGTCGTCCCTGAGCTTGCCGGACTTCTTGAGCGCTACCGCGAGGATCGCCATGATCTGGTCGCCGTCCACCTCGTTGCCTTCGTGGTCCACGGCAAGGCAGCGGTCCGCGTCGCCGTCATGGGCGATGCCCAGGTTGGCGCCGTACTTGACCACGGCTTCCTTGAGCGGGCCGAGGTGGGTGGAGCCGACACCGTCATTGATGTTCAGGCCGTCCGGATCTGCGCCGATGACGATGACATCCGCGCCGGCGTCCTTGAAAAGCTGGGGCGAGCAGCCGCTGGCGGCGCCGTTCGCGCAGTCCAGCACCACCGTAAGGCCATCGAGGCGGTGCGGGAGCGTGCGGAGCAGGTGGACGATGTAGCGGTCCTCGGCGTCGGAGAAGCGCTGGATGCGGCCCACGTCGGCGCCGGTGGGGCGGACGGCTTCCTTGCTCATCTGGGCTTCGATGGCGTCCTCCACCTCGTCCGGCAGCTTCTGGCCGCCGCGGGCGAAGAACTTGATGCCGTTGTCCGGTGCCGGGTTGTGGGAGGCGGAGATCATGACACCGAAGTCGGCATCCAGGTCTGCGACCAGGTAGGCAGCGGCGGGGGTGGGCAGGACACCCGCATCGTAGACGTCGATGCCTGAGCTGGAGAGGCCGGCTTCCACGGCGGCGGCGATGAATTCGCCGCTGGCTCGCGGGTCACGGGCCAGCACGGCGCGGGGCCTCGCACCGTTGGCAGCGCGGTCATGGCCGAGCACGACGGCGGCCGCCTGGGCCAACTGCAGGGCCAGTTCTGCTGTCAGCAGGCCGTTGGCCAGCCCCCGGACACCATCTGTTCCAAATAATCTAGACACCGGTCAAGTGTAGAGGATGGGGCTGCTGCAGTTTGAAACAGCTGGCCAGCGGCTTTAAGCGTGCTTCGTGTGTTCAGGGAGCGGAAATTTGAAACCTCTTCCAAGTCGCGCCTACTCGTTTTGATGTCAGGTGCCATCCTTTGCACAGGGAGCAGGGATAGACGTTGGCCTCTCGCCTCCGGTAGCCGCTCGAGCGTCGTATGGCTATGAGTGGCAGAACAGCGGCGTTCCGGCTCGCGTAGGTGACCTTAGTGCAAGAGGGCATAATGCGAAATCCAATTATGGGAAGTCGCATGGCTCATATCCACACTTGATCAGCCGCTTAGTACAGCAGATCCGCATCCACTCGAAGTGGCTTGTCACTGACAAGTTAGTCCACCCGAACCGCTGCTCGCAATCATCTCTGCCGCTGCTGGGGTTGCTATAGGTGTTAACGCCAGAAGCCCGCCCCGCCAAACGGCAGGACGGGCTTCTGTGCAAGCGGATTTAGCGCTTGGAGTACTGCTGGGCCTTACGGGCCTTCTTGAGACCGGCCTTCTTACGCTCGATGACACGGGCGTCGCGGGACAGGTAACCGGCCTTCTTCAGGGTGGGGCGGTTGTTCTCGACGTCGATCTCGTTCAGTGAACGGGCGATGCCGAGGCGCAGTGCGCCGGCCTGGCCGGAGATGCCGCCACCGTGGATGCGGGCGATGACGTCGTAGGCGCCTTCGAGATCAAGGATCTTGAAGGGCTCGTTGACGTCCTGCTGGTGCAGCTTGTTCGGGAAGTAGTTCGCCAGCTCGCGGCCGTTGATGGTCCACTTGCCGGTGCCGGGCACAACGCGAACGCGTGCAACGGCTTCCTTACGGCGGCCAACAGCTGCGCCGGCAACGGTCAGTGCCGGGCGCTCCTTCTTGGGAGCAGCTTCTGAAGCTGAGCTCTCAGAGGTGTAGCTGGTCAGGTTTTCCTCGGCCTCGACGACCTCGGTGGTCTCTTCGTTCTGAGCCACGATTCTCCTTGTATAGATAAGTTGTTTGGTGGCCAGGACTACTGGGCGACCTGGGTGATTTCGAAAGTCTTGGGCTGCTGGGCGGCGTGCGGGTGCTCAGCACCGCGGTACACCTTCAGCTTGCCGAGCTGCTGGGCAGCAAGGGAGTTCTTGGGGAGCATGCCCTTGATGGCCTTCTCAACGGCGCGGACCGGGTTGGTTTCCAGCAGTTCCGCGTAGTTGACGGAGGTCAGGCCGCCCGGGTAACCGGAGTGGCGGTATGCCCGCTTCTGCTCCAGCTTGGCACCGGTCAGGGCTACCTTTTCAGCGTTGATGATGATGACAAAGTCGCCCATGTCCATGTGGGATGCGAAAGTGGCCTTGTGCTTGCCGCGCAGCAGGATTGCGGTCTGGCTTGCAAGACGACCAAGGACAACGTCGGTGGCGTCAATGACGTGCCACTGGCGGTTGATATCGCCGGGCTTCGGGGTGTACGTACGCACGGTGTTTGCCTCGTTCTTGTTCTGGCGTTCTTGTTTAGGTGTCGCTAGCTCGCGCACCTACTGTCTGCGCGCTACCGGAACAGAGGTGAGGGCTCTATGTAACCAGTCATCCTGAAGTTCCGAATGTGCACGTTGAGTAGTTATCCTGCAACCGGATTCTCAAGCGGGCACGCACCATCGGAATAGGACACGCACAACGACTACCAAGATTAGCGCGTCAGGTGCTTCAGGGTCAAAATGAGGTAGCCGGAGGCCGCTGGGGCCTACGTCGGATCAACAACGTAGGGGTAACAGTGTTGTCAGCGGAGAACTTGAGCCCCACCACCGCGCTCCTAGTTCTTGGCGCCGCACTCCTGGGAGCCACCCTCTCCCCCATCGCGGAGTTCCTGATCGCCAAGGTGATTCCGAGGCTCGGTAACGCACCACGCTTCCAGACAAGAATTACGACGGCGGCACTCACCGGCGTCGCGTGCGCCGCCTTTGCCCTTCATTTTGGCATTTCTTTCGGCCTACCGGCCTTCCTATTCCTAGCGGTATTAGGCGTGCAGCTGGCACGGATAGATGTAGCACTCCATCTGCTGCCCAATCCCCTCGTACTGACACTTTTAGCCGGCGGTCTTTTACTTCTTTTATTGCCAGGAGTATTTGGTAAGCAATCTGAGGATGTGCTTCGCGCAGCCCTGGGAGCCGTCATCTTGTTTGCCGGCTACCTGATGTTGGGACTTATTTCGCCCGGCGGCATCGGAATGGGCGACGTGAAGCTTGCCGCGCCTGTCGGTCTTTACCTGGGGTACCTAGGTTGGAGCCAACTCCTCTACGGCGGCCTCTTAGGGTTCATCCTGAACGGCGTGGCCACGGTGCTTGTGCTCAGCAGAAAAGGCCGCAATAAAGCCACCGAAGTGGCCCACGGCCCCTCCATGCTCGGTGCCCTTGCTGCCGTCACGTTCTTCATTGCCTAGTCCGCATCGCCGTACTTCATTCCGGCGCCGCCGCCGTTTCCGGCAGCAACCCAAGTAGTCCTCCGCGTACCTGCAAACGCCGGCTGAGTACTGGTCCGTCTTTCCGAGTACGTATTTTTTGCGTCAAAGTAAAAAGTCGAGTACTACTACGCATTGTCGCCCCATAGCCCCCGATGACAATCTCTTCTTAGCGAAGTCCAGCCGCTAAAGAGTTATGGGGGCAGCTGGAAATTCGTTGAAATCAAATAAATCCAATTTCACCGAATTAAGGAAATTAAAATGACTCCTCTCATGGTCTCAATGACTGCTTTCATCGCCGGCATCGCCGATCGTTTCAAGACCGAAGAAAAGGGTGCAACTGCTGTTGAGTACGGCCTGATGGTTGCCCTGATCGTTATCGCGGCCATCCTCGGTATCACGGCCGTCGGAGGCCAGCTGCAGGCCCTCTTTGCCGACATCGCCACCCGGCTCTAACAAGCAGGAATATATCGCCAAACCGATGGCGGCTCCCAGGCCATCTGGGAGCCGCCATTGCTTTCCCAGGACGTAAGGATCGAAGCATGCGCAAGAGGAACGAAGAGGGTGCCGCGGCCGTCGAGTTCGCACTCATACTTCCGGTGCTGTTACTCATCTTGATCGGCATCATCGAGTTCTCCTTGGCTTTCAACGCGCAGCTGTCGCTGAACCAAGCAGCTCGTGAAGGAGCTCGGTACATGGCTATCCACAACAACGCAGGTGACGCGGCTACTGCCGCCGGTAATGCTGCCGGTCGATTGGCGCCAGCTTCAGTCAGCACCACCTTCTCCTTCACAGGCGGCGGGACGACATGTGCGGCCGGCAAACAGGTCACAGCAACAACCAGTTACACGCTGACCACCGTAACGGGCTTTCTGGACGCCTTCACGGGAAACATCGCCATGACGGGCAAAGGAACGATGTCATGCGGAGGCTGAACAAGAACACCGACCATGAGCGCGGAGCCACCGCCGTAATGGTGGCGGTCATGATGGTGGTGCTTCTCAGCTTTGGAGCCGTCGCCGTCGATGTGGGCGGGATGTATGCAGAAAAGGCCGTTACACAGAACGGGGCAGATGCGGCAGCCCTGGCGGTTGCACAAAAATGCTCCAAAAACGAAGCCGATCCCGCGTGCGTGACTGGCTCGTCACTTTCGCCCACTTTGGCCAATGCCAATGCCAAAGACAATCTCACGAATGTGGCGTCGACTGTCGTTAATAAAGGAGCAGGCACGGTAACTGTTACCACGAATGCCCAAGACTCCTCCGGGGTCCATTTCTCGACATTCTTCGCCAGGATCTTCGGAACCGACACGACAAATATCAGCGCCGTGGCCGAGGCGAGATGGGGAGGCGCCAAATCGGGTGACATCTTCCCGATTGCCTTCTCTGAATGCGAAGTCGACCTCAGCACGTCAGGCGACGGCGCCATGCAATTTCTGCTCTCCCACGGGACGGGGGCTGGCAAGAAAGATACCTGCCACAGCACCGCCTCTGGGCTTGAGATTCCTGGCGGCTTTGGCTGGTTGGTAACGAGCGGCACCTGCACCGTCAAAGTTGACCTGGCATCACCGTGGGTATCAAGCAATACCGGAAACAATCCCGAGGCCGGCTGCAGCGACATTCTTCAAGGCTGGAAGAACAAGCTCGTCGCAGGGCAGAAGGTGGTAGCGCTGCTGCCGGTTTTCGATCAGACAAGCGGTACGGGCACTGGCTCCAAATTCCACCTGCGAGCCTTTGCTGCCATCGATATTGCCGGCTGGGACCTGGCCAATCAGGATCCATTCCACTACATGCCTGCTTCCGCTCAGGCATTCAAGGATGCGGGTGGCTGGAAGAGCAGCGACCTCGGCATCGTCGGAAAGTTCGTGCGCTACGTCGCCTTGGATGAGGCGTTCGACGTAGGCGGGCCTACCACCTACGGCGGAAACGTCGTAGAGCTCACCAAATAAGACATAAGGAGAATCTCTTGAAAACAAGGCTGCTGGGGGGCCTGGCAGCACTGCTCTTGGCAATTGTCGGATCTGTACTGATGTTCAACTACGCACAGGCTGCCGACAGCCGAGCACAGCAAGGCCTAGATCCCGTCGAAGTACTCGTCGTTCAAAAGGCAATTCCCGCAGGGACACCCGTTGCGGATCTTGCCCAATCCGTAAAGCTGACATCTCTTCCCGGCGCGGCAGTGCCCAAAGATGTCGTCACGTCGCTCTCAGACTTTCCCGGCAAGGTCACCTCTGTCGCCCTAGAGCCGGGTGAGCAGCTTTTAGCACCGCGGCTGGTTGACCCGAATGCCTTGGCGGCCCCTGGAACAGTACCGGTTCCCAAGGGCATGGAAGAGCTTACCCTTCTGCTGGAACCGCAACGCATCCTGGGAGGGCAGCTCAAGGCCGGAGACACCGTTGGGGTCTATACCTCTTACAAGCTGGATGATGCAGCCGCAGCCAGTGCGCCTGTCGGAAACGACGTAAAAGGATTCAAGGAGTTTACAAAACTGGCGTTCCAAAAAGTGTTGGTAACCAGCGTGCAGCAGGCACCTGCCGAAACGTCAAAGAAGGACTCTAATTCGTCATCTGACGGGCCGGCCCTCCCGTCGGGCTCCGTTTACGTGACGCTGGCCCGCGAAGACATCGATGCCACGCAAATCGTGTTCGCGTCAGAGTTCGGAAAGGTCTGGCTGTCGAAGGAGAACAGCGACTCCAAGGACGGCAACCCAGGTGTGATAACCCTCGGAAAGGTCTCGCAATGAGCCGCTTCGTTCTCGTCACCGCATCACAGGATTTCCAGCGCAAAGTATCCCAGGCCGTACGCGGAGCGCTTCACGGTTCAGTTCAGGTGCTGCCACCCTCAGTTTTGTTGGGAGGTCCGCAGGAGCTCTTTGACCGACTCACAGGCGAACCGCCTGAAGTATTGATCCTCGGCCCCGGCCTGCCAGAGGACGATGCCCTAAAACTCGCGACCGTGTTCGATCTTCAGTTTCCGGAAATCAGCCTGGTTCTCGTCGAAGACACGGAACCCGAGCAAGTAATCACCGCAATGCGCGCCGGCATCAGGGATATCGTCAGCCCGAGCGCAGATGCAGACCAACTGCGAATTCTCCTCGAGCGCGCCTGCCTTGCTTCTGCCGGTAGGCGCCGGGGGCTGGTAGCGGCAGCGGGACCAGAACGTGCTCCCGGCCGCGTCATCGCCGTAATGTCACCGAAAGGCGGCGTCGGCAAGACAACCGTAGCCACCAATCTGGCCATCGGCCTGGGCAAGATCGCTCCCATGGGCGTGGTCATCGTCGACTTGGACGTCCAATTTGGAGATGTGGCCAGCGGTCTCCTCTTGGAACCCGAACACACACTAAAAGATGCTGTCAGTGGTGCGGCTTTCCAGGACTCCATGGTCCTGAAGGCCTTCCTCACAGTACATCCCAGTGGAATCTACGCACTATGTGCGCCCAGTAGCCCCAGCGAAGCAGACCACATCAGTGGAGAGGCAGTTAGCCACCTGCTTAGCCAGATGGCCGCTGAATTCCAGTACGTGATCGTGGATACAACCCCGGGACTTGGCGAGCACGTCTTGGCAACTTTGGAGCAAGCCACCGATGCTGTCTGGGTTTGTGGAATGGACGTACCAAGCATCCGGGGGCTTCACACTAGTTTCTCAATCCTGCGCGAGCTGCAGCTTATGCCACAGGGAAGGCACGTGGTACTCAATTTTGCTGATCGCAGGAGTGGACTGACTGTCCAAGATGTAGAGGCCACCATAGGTGTTCCCGTCGATACGGTGATTCCGCGTTCCCGCGCTGTCCCCTTTTCCACAAACAAAGGGGTTCCTCTTCTACAGGAGTCCTCTCGCGATGCGGCAGCTCGAGCTTTCGGAAAACTCATAGAACGCTTCGACCCGAAGCGAAGCGCACAACCCCAAAGAAAAGTACATCGTCGGATGGTGATCTCATGAGCCTGGCAGAACGACTTCAAGCGGCACGCAGTGGTCCGGCCCCCGCCCAGACTTCTCCATTGCAGGAAACGACTACCCCTACTCTGGAGACAGCAGGTGCCAGCGCGGCACCCGTGGACGCCTTGGCCGGACTCAAGCAACGCGCGGGAAAGGCCCTGTTTGAGCGGCTTGGGGGCCGGCTCACTGATTCCTCGCTCAGCGACGAGGAACTCCGGAAGATTGCGCGCGATGAGCTTAGCACCGTGATCGACGAAGAGCAGGTACCGCTTACGCCGGAAGAACGGCGCCGCTTGATCCGGGACGTGGGAGACGACGTTCTGGGTTACGGCCCTCTCCAGCGGTTCCTGGATGATCCTTCCATCACGGAGATTATGGTCAACAGGCTTGATCAGATCTACGTTGAGCGGGATGGCAAGCTGCTCTTAACGGACAGCCGCTTCAGCAGCGAGGAACACCTCCGCAAAGTCATCGAGCGCATCGTGGCAAAGGTTGGTCGACGTATCGACGAGTCTTCGCCCCTGGTCGACGCACGGTTGGAAGATGGATCCCGTGTCAACGCCATCATCCCGCCGTTGGCCGTGAACGGTTCTTCGCTGACTATCAGGAAGTTCAGCAAAGTTCCGCTAACCGTCCAGAACCTAATCGATTTCGGTACTTTGACGCCACAAATGGCAGAGCTTCTCGATGCCTGTGTTCGGGCAAAGCTCAACATCATCGTTTCCGGGGGCACCGGCACCGGCAAGACGACGCTCCTCAACGTGCTGTCGTCGTTCATCCCGGCGGACGATCGCATCGTCACCATTGAAGATGCCGTTGAATTGCAGCTGCAGCAAAGTCACGTGGTCAGGCTGGAAAGCAGGCCCCCGAACATTGAGGGCAAGGGGGCAGTCACGATCCGTGAGCTGGTCCGCAACTCCCTTCGCATGCGCCCTGACCGCATCGTCGTAGGCGAGGTTCGAGGGGGGGAAAGCCTGGATATGTTGCAGGCCATGAATACAGGCCACGATGGCTCCATATCGACGGTCCATGCAAACTCCCCCCGGGACGCGATCTCCCGGCTGGAGACGCTGGTTCTTATGGCCGGCATGGACCTGCCCCTGCGGGCCATTCGCGAGCAAGTCTCATCCGCGGTTAACCTCATCGTGCACCTTTCGCGCTTGCGGGACGGCACGCGCCGGGTTACACACATCACGGAAGTACAGGGAATGGAAGGGGATATTGTCACTCTCCAAGACGCCTTCGTCTTTGACTACAGCGCTGGTGTTGACAGATATGGCAGGTTCCTTGGCCAGCCGGTTTCCACGGGCATCCGTCCTCGTTTCATAGATCACTTTGCCGAGCTTGGGATTTCGGTGTCGCCAGGCATCTTTTCCGGCACCACAGCACAGCTGGCGAGGCGGTAATCATGCATGGTCAAGAGATTTTCCTTGCCGGCGTGGTCCTCCTGGGAACCTCACTCGCTACTGCGGTACTCGTCGTCTTCAAACCGGCGAGCGGTTCTCTGCCGATAAGCAGGCGGCGGCCGCTCGGTACAACAGAACAGACAGCGATAAGCCGTGCTGCCTCTTCTGCCGTGCAACTCGCCGAAAGGTTACTGGCCGGAAGAAAAAGCACCACACCCAGATCAAATAGCCTCCTCAGTCTTGCGGGAGTTTCTCTTCCCCAAGCGGACTTCGTGGTTCTCGTCGCAGCCGCCACGGCGGTTGGTGGCCTTGCTGGACTGATTCTCCAGGGGATTGGGCTCGGCCTCCTGGTGGCTTTGGCAATTCCAGTGGTGGCAAGAGTCGGCTTGTCGATACTCATTCAGCGGAGGCGGGCCGCTTTTGAGGCCCAGTTGGGCGAAACCCTGACCATGATCTCCGGCGGACTCCGGGCGGGACACAGCGTTCTACGAGCGATTGACGCAGTCGCTCAGGAGGCCAGCGAACCGACCGCAACTGAGTTCTCCCGTGTTGTCAATGAGACACGGCTTGGCCGAGATCTCCAGGATTCACTAAATGAAGTTTCTGTACGTATGAAGAGCGAGGACTTTAGCTGGATGGCCCAGGCCATCGAAATCAACCGGGAAGTCGGTGGAGATCTTGCAGAGGTGTTTGATCAGGTCGGCGAAACTATCCGCGAACGGACTCAGATAAAGGGGACCGTCAAGGCCCTAAGCGCAGAAGGCAAACTAAGCGCCATTATTCTCATGGCACTTCCAGTCCTGCTATTCATTCTGATCGGACTGGCGAACCCCAAATATATGGGGGCACTGACCGGACATCCTGTCGGCTGGATATTGCTGGGCATCGCTGCCGTGATGATGACGATCGGCGGAATCTGGGTCCACAAAATTAGCGATTTGAAATTTTGAGGGGTGAACAGTGCAACCAATAGCCTGGGGCATCATCGCCCTGACAGTAATTCCAGTGTCCTTCCTCGCATGGTCCGTAATCGTTACGGACCGCAGGTCGCGTGTGCTGATCCAGGGCAACCTGAGCAAGGGAATAGATGTACCCGCCAACGCCGTATCCAGCCAGAACATGAATCTGGAGAGGTTCGCGGCCCGCGTCACGCCCAAAGGTTATGCAGCAAAGCTCGACAGACTGCTTGCATTGGCTGGCCGGCCCGCCGCTATGCCTCTCCCGCGCCTTTTGGTAGCAAAGCCCGCCATCGCGCTGATAGCAGCCATCATCATGATGCTCTTCCTCAGCCGGGGGGCGACACCCCAGTTGGTACTGCTGGCTGTCTTCACCACCTTGCTCGGGTACTTCGTCCCCGACTTGCTGATCTACAGTCGGGGTTCCGAGAGGCAAAAGAAGATTCAGCTTGAACTACCGAACACCTTGGATCAAATGTTGATTTCGGTTGAGGCAGGGCTAGGTTTTGAATCGGCAATGGCAAGGGCTGGTCACAACGGAAAGGGTCCCCTTGCGGAGGAACTGATTCGGACCCTTCAAGACATGCAGGTGGGCCGCAGTCGTCGAGACTCGTATACCGCCCTGGCGGATCGCAGCAATGTCCAGGATCTGCGGAACTTCGTTCGAGCAGTTGTACAGGCTGACACTTACGGCATTGCGATAGCAAAGGTTTTGAAAGCCCAAGCCGGAGACATGCGGGTCAAGCGGCGGCAGCGAGCAGAGCACAAAGCAATGAAACTCCCAGTTCTGGTCCTGTTTCCACTCCTGCTCTTCATCTTTCCCGTAATTTTCATCATCATCCTGGGCCCGGCAGTTATCAACATCATCCAAGCCTTCAGCTGATCCACCCCCGCCCGAAAGACCGGACCCCCTCGGCACCCAGAACCGAGGGGGTCCTTTTGTGTGCACACGGGTTAGAAAAACCCAGTTTCGGGGCTCTTCGTGGTTGATGGTGAAACAGGTTCGTGTCTTGAAAGCTGAAGGGCTCGTAGCCCTGCTGTGATGGATGTTCTCTACGCATTCATCAAGTCAGGAGCTACGAGCCTTGATCGAGCCTACTTCGCCGCGCCCCGATGCTGCCACCGCAATTTTCAACCTGCCCGACTACCGCGTCACCGATACTGAGATCCTCGCTTTCGGGCAGCGCCGGATCCAAGTCGTGGCCACCGCCGAGGCCGGCTGCCCATCCTGCGGCGTCATCAGCACCCGCGTTCATTCCCGCCGGCCACAACGCCTGCGTGACATCCCCGTCGCCGGGCCGGTCGAAGTGGTCTGGGCCAAGCGGAGATTCTTCTGCGATGAGTACCTGTGCCCGCGCCAGACATTCACCGAGGAAACAACCCAGGTCCCGCGCCGGGCACGGTCCACCCATCGGCTCCGTGAGGCCCTGGTTGCCGCCGTCATCGGATCCGGCAGGGCAGCCGCCGAGGCCGCCGCTTCTTTCGGAGTCTCATGGTGGCTCGTGCAGCGGGCCCTGGACTCTGCGGCGCTGACGCTGCCCGATGTCGACGCCCTTGCACCGCGGATGCTCGGCATCGATGAACATCGCTACCGGTCCGTGCGGTTCTTCCGCGACCCGGCCACCAAGGCCTGGAAACGCTACGAACCATGGATGACCACCATCGTCGATCTTGACACCGGACAAGTCCTAGGGATCGTTGACGGCCGCGACAGTGAGGGCGTCGGGGACTGGCTTTTCGCCCGTCCGCTCGAATGGCGCCTGGGCGTGCAGGTCGTTGCCATCGACCCATCCGCCGCTTTCCGCAAAGCCCTGCGGATGTGGCTGCCACGCACCGCTGTCTCAGTCGATGCATTTCACCTGGTCAAGCTTGGCAACGACATGCTCACCGAAGTCCGGCAGCGCCTCACGCAGCAGGTTCATGGCCGGCGGGGACGCGCCATCGACCCGGTATGGGCAAATCGGCGACTGCTCCTGCGGGCCGGGGACACACTCTCGGACCGGGCACGGAACAGGCTCAGCACCGTGTTCGACACCGACGACGCCACCGGGAAGTTGCAGGCCGCGTGGCTGGTCAAGGAACAGCTCCGCGCCCTGCTGACCACCGGGTCCCTCGCCCACGCGGCCGCCGCGAAAGACCAGCTTCAGACACTGGTTGTCAAAGCCGCGCAGCCCGAAACCAACCGGCTCTGGCGGACGGTCTGCCGCTGGTGGAAAGAGATCGAAGTGCTCATCGTCACCGGTGCGACAACCGCGAAAGTGGAAGCCAACAACACCGCGATCAAGCACATAAAGAGGACCGGCCGGGGATTCACCAACGCACGCAACTACAAAACGCGTATCCTGTTGCGCAGTGCCGCCAGAACAGCGGCATGAACATCCTTCACGGCAGAACATTCACCACGAACCGTGAAGAGCCAGTTTCGGCCCAGCAAAAGCCAAGCAAAAGCGCAGGAAAAGTACACGGCGTAAAGGCTTTGCGCAGAATGCTGCAAGATCGGGTCAATGTCGAATCAAGCGTTGCTAACTTCGATTCAGTGCTGGTGCAGGGCCAGCCAATCCGTCTCGCTCAGGAGTACACAATGCTTTCTCTCTACACCAACTTCATGATCCGCCTTCGCAACAGCGAAAAGGGCGCAACCGCCGTCGAATACGGCATCATGGTCGCCCTCATCGCAGTTGTCATCATCGTCGCCGTCTCGCTGCTCGGTAACAACCTCACCGGACTCTTCAACAACGTGGCAGGAAAAGTTTCCCCCACTGGTGGCGCGACCGCCGTCGCCACCCCGTAGTAACACGCCCCCGCCGTTCCGGACCCCATATCGAAACGGCGACACTCTGCTCGGCAGAAGCAAGCAATTCAAGAGGAGGAGCAGCAGGTGAAACGTGATTCGGAACGCGGCGCGGCCGCCGTCGAATTCGCGATCCTGCTGCCCCTCCTCTTGATGCTTGTGCTGGGGACCATTGAGTTCGGCCGGGCCTACAACGCCCAAATCACCCTGACCAACGCGGCCCGGGAGGGCGTGCGTGTCATGGCCATCAACAACAGCCCCACCGCTGCCGCAACTGCAGTTCAAAACGCTGCAGCATCGGTAAGCTCAACCCTTCCCTCATCAGCCGTCACTGTGAGCCCCATCACGTGCAGCACGGGCACCCAAGTGACGGTCACCGTCAAGTACACACTTTCCACCATCACCGGAATTGCCGGGCCGTTCGCGATGACGGGCAAAGGAGTCATGCTGTGCGGCGGCTGAAATTAGTCCTGCAAGACGGCAAGTCACGCAACCAGCGCGGCGCCATTTCGGTGATCGTTGCCATCGTTATGGTGGTCCTGCTGGGCTCTGCAGCCATTGCTGTTGACGTAGGAGTGCTGTATTCGGAGCACGCCCAACTGCAGAATGGCGCAGACGCTGCCGCCATAGGTGTCGCCCAGAAATGCGCCCGGGACTCCTCAGATACCCTATGCACCACATCGACGTTGGCCGCCACTCTTGCCAACCAGAATGCACTGGACGGCAGCAGCAACGTCCGCTCCATTGCCCTGGAAACGACAAACCGGAAGGTGGTCGTAAATACGACGGCGGCAGAAAAGGGCGCACCTCCCGACTCTGTCTCGCTCTTTTTCGCGGACGTCCTGGGGGTTCCGACGGCGAAGGTGGGGGCCAAGTCGTCCGCCGTTTGGGGCAGCCCGAAGGCCGGAACAACCGCGTTCCCCCTCGCCTTCTCCATCTGCCAAGTCAAAGGTTATGTGGACGGCGCCATTCAACTCCTGCAGGATCACGGTCAAAATGCCAACGCCTCCTGCAACTACGGCCCGTCCGGCGCGGCGGTCGCCGGAGGATACGGATGGTTGAAGCAAGACACGGGTAAGTGCGGTGCCACCATCGACCTCGCGGTCAGCGAAGGCGGCAGCGATCCGGGCAACAATGCTCCAGGTAACTGCGACGCCACGCTGAACAAGTGGGGCGCCGACATTACGGCTGGAAGAAAAGTTATCGTTCTGCTCCCCGTTTACAACCAGATTACCGGCACCGGCAACGGCGCAATCTACAGCCTCATTTCATTTGCTGCATTCGATGTGACGGGCTGGCGGTTCAGCGGTGGTACGGGCCTTCCCTACGAGTTCCAAAGCACTAAGTCAACGGCAACGGGTGTCACCACTGCGACACAGTGCACAGGGAACTGCCGAGGCGTGATCGGCAGGTTCGTGACCTATGTGTCCCTCGCTGACGGCTACACCCTCGGGCCCGTTGACCCCTACGGCGCCACCATCGTGCGCCTCGGCCTCTAGCACTACCCACATCAGGAGAACCACGTGAAATCTCGCATGCTCGCCGGCACGGCCGCCGTAGCCCTGGCGCTTGTGGGAGCCCTTCTCATCATCGTCTACGCGAACGGCGCCGACGCACGGGCGATGGCCAGTACCAATCCCAAGAAAGTGCTGGTCGTCCAAAAGGCGATCCCCGCCGGAACACCGGTGAATGACATGACAGCCTCACTCGTGATCGAGGACGTACCCGCCGCTGGTGTTGCCACCACCGCCCTTACTTCACTGGACGGCAAGGGCGGAACCGTCGCCGCTGTCGACCTGGTCCCCGGCGAACAGCTCCTGGCCGAACGCCTCGTAACCCCCAAGGATGCCAAGGCCAGTGGCTCTGTCAAAGTGCCCGCCGGCCTCCAGGAAGTCACGTTCGAACTCGAAGCCAAACGCGTTGTAGGCGGCAGGATCGAGGCCGGTGACCATGTCGGCGTCGGGTTCAGCTTTGGTGCAGAGAAGGCAAAAGCAGGAGAGCCGACAACCCAGCTCACCCTTCGCAAGGTCCTGGTCACAGCCGTCCAGCGGGCTCCTCAGGCAACAGCCAAGCCAACGGACGGAACCAATCCCCAGGACACCACCCTCCCCCAGGGGTCATTCATGATCACGGTCGCGGTCAACGACATCGACGCCACCAAGATCATCTACTCCTCAAACAACGGTGACCTCTGGCTCACCAAGGAACCCCTCGACGCCCAGGACAACGGCGGCTTCATCGCCAGGAAGGACACGGTGTACAAATGAGCCGTTTCGTCCTCCTCTCCCCCAACGCCGAGTTCGACCAAAAGCTGCGCGCCGCCGTCGCCCACGGCCTGCGCGGAACCGTGCAGACCATCGCCAGTGACATCCTCCCCGCAGGCCCGGCGGAGCTGTTCGGCCTCCTCAACCAGGAGCAGCCCGAAGTCCTCATCATCGGACCGGATGTTCCTTATGAAGAGGCACTCCGTTTCGCCAAGGTCTTCGACGTCCAGCTCCCCGGCCTCAGCCTGGTCCTGGTCAGCGACGTGGACCCGGACTTCCTCCTTCACGCCATGCGCGCCGGTATCCGGGACATCCTCAGCCCGCAGGCCGACGCGGCGGAAATCACGGTGCTGCTGGAGCGCGCCTGCCAGTCCTTCGCCACCCGCCACCGCGGCCCGGAGCAACAGCAGGCGGAGAACGGCAGGGGCCTGGTCATTGGCGTCTTCTCCCCCAAGGGCGGCGTAGGCAAGACCACCTTGGCCACCAACATCGCCATCGGGCTGGGCCAGATCGCGCCCATGAGCGTGGTCATCGTGGATCTGGACCTGCAGTTCGGGGACGTCGCCTCCGGCCTCTACCTCAACCCACAGCACACCGTCACGGACGCGGTCACCCCGGCAGCGGCCCAGGACCCCTTGGTCCTCAAGGCCTTCCTCACCGTGCACCCGGCCGGCATCTACGCCCTGTGCGCGCCGCCCAACCCGGTGGACGCGGACCACATCACGCCGGAACAGGTCAGCCACCTTCTGGAACAGCTGGCCCAGGAGTTCCAGTACGTCGTGATCGACACCGCCCCCGGCATGCCGGAAATCGGCCTCGCCGCCATGGAGCAGTGCACCGACGTGGTCTGGGTCAGCGCCATGGACATCCCCAGCCTGCGCGGCCTCCGCTCCGGACTGGAGGTCCTCCGCCAGCTGGACATCATGCCCGAATCCCGCCACGTCGTCCTGAACATGGCCGACGCCAAGGCCGGCCTGAACGTCCAGGACGTCGAATCCACCATCGGCGCGCCCGTGGACGTCAGCGTCCCCCGGTCCAGGGCCGTGGCACTGTCCACCAATCGCGGCATCCCGGTCCTCCAGGAATCCAGGAAAGACCCCGCCGTCAAAAGCCTCCGCCAGCTCGTGGAGCGCTTCAACCCGGCCTGGCGCGCACAGGCACAGCGGAAGCTTCACCGAAGGGTGGTTATCTGATGAAACTCTCCGAACGAATCAATGCGGTCCAGTCGCGCAATCAGGCCGCATCCCCGGGCACGGGCACCGGCACAGCCCTCCTCGAGGCGCCTCGTCCGGCGCCCGCTCCTTTGCCGTCCCCGGCGGAAAGCGCCGAGCGGCAGCTTCCGGCATATGCCGCCGTCGTGCATTCAACGCACGACGCCGTCGCGCAGCAGGTGCCCACGGCACCGAAGGTGGACGTCTTCGCAGCCATGAAGGACAGGGCGGCCACCGCGCTTTTCGAGCGTATGGGAACGCGCTTCAACGACGCCGCCGTCACCGAGCAGGAACTGCGGAGCACCGCCAAGGAGGAGCTCACCCGCATCATCGACGCCGAGCAGGTGCCGCTGACCCCCGAGGAACGCACCCGCCTGGTCCGCGACGTTGCCGATGACGTGCTGGGCTACGGTCCCCTCCAGCGCCTGCTGGACGATCCCGCCGTCACGGAAATCATGGTCAACCGCATGGACCAGATCTACGTGGAACGCAAGGGCAAGCTCACGCTCACCGAGTCCCGTTTCAGCTCCGAGGAGCACCTGCGCAAGGTCATCGAACGCATCGTGTCCAAGGTGGGCCGCCGCATCGACGAGTCCTCGCCGCTGGTGGACGCGCGCCTTGAGGACGGCTCCCGTGTCAACGCGGTCATCCCGCCGCTGGCCGTGGGCGGTTCCTCGCTGACCATCCGAAAGTTCAGCAAGACCCCACTGACGGTCCGCAACCTGATCGATTTCGGCACGCTGACGCCGGAAATGGCCGAACTGTTGAACGCCTGCGTCAAAGCGAAGCTGAACATCATCGTCTCCGGCGGTACCGGCACGGGAAAGACCACGCTGCTCAACGTTCTGTCCTCATTCCTGCCCCACGACGAACGCATTGTCACCATCGAGGACGCCGTGGAGCTGCAGATCCAGCAGGACCATGTGGTCCGGCTGGAGAGCCGGCCGCCCAACACCGAAGGCAAGGGCGCGGTGACCATCCGGGAGCTCCTCCGCAACTCCCTCCGTATGCGTCCGGACCGGATCGTGGTGGGTGAGGTCCGTGGCGGCGAATCGCTGGACATGCTGCAGGCCATGAACACCGGCCACGACGGCTCCCTTTCCACCGTGCACTCCAACTCCCCGCGTGACGCGGTGGCCCGCCTGGAAACCCTGGTGCTGATGGCCGGTATGGACCTGCCGCTGCGCGCCATCCGGGAGCAGATCGCCTCTGCCGTGAACCTCATCGTCCAGATTTCCAGGCTCCGCGACGGGTCCCGGCGCATCACTCACGTAACGGAGGTGCAGGGCATGGAAGGCGACATCGTCACCCTCCAGGATGCCTTCGTGTTCGACTATTCAGCAGGCGTGGACGCCCAGGGACGGTTCCTTGGCCGTCCTGTTGCCACGGGCATCCGGCCGCGGTTCATCGACAGGTTCGAGGACTTGGGCATCCACGTGTCCCCCGAGGTGTTTGCCACCCCGCTGGGCCCGGGCGGGAAGTAGGGACTGAGCCATGATCATCGCCATCGGAAGCGTCACCCTGCTGGCAGCCATCTGCCTGCTCGGGGTCGCCGTGCTCCTGCCAAGCGCGCCCTCAGTGCCGCTGGACCGCCGTCGTCCGTTTGAACCCGAGCCGCCATCCTCCATAACGCGCCTGGCACAGTCCGGGGTCCGGTCGTTCGAACGGCTGCTCGCCGGGCGCAACGTCAAGCTCTTCTCACGTGCGGAACTGGAAAACGCCGGCCTTCGCCTCAGCCAGGCCGAATTCTTCCTGCTGGTCGGCATCGGCGCTTGCGTCGGAATGCTGGTGGGCACTGTCACCGTGGGTCCCCTGGTGGGACTGCTGCTCGCCCTGCTCGCCCCGTTCGTGGGCAAACTGGTCCTCGGTTTCCTGGCCGGCAAGCGCCGCACCGCCTTCGACGGGCAACTGGGCGACACGCTGCAGCTGCTCTCCGGCGGCCTGCGGGCAGGACACAGCATCCTGCGCGCCATCGACGCAGCGGCGGCTGAGTCCCAGAAGCCGACGTCCGAGGAGATGCGGCGGGTGATCACCGAAACCAGCCTGGGCCGCGACCTGCTCGCCGCCCTCAATGACACCGCCGATCGGATGAAGAACGAGGACTTCGTCTGGATCTCGCAGGCCATCCAGATCAACCGCGAAGTGGGTGGCAACCTGGCCGAGGTCCTGGACCAGGTCAACGAGACCATCCGCGAACGCGCGGAGATCAAGGGCCACATCAAAGCCCTCGCGGCCGAAGGCAAATTCTCCGCGTACATCCTGATCGCCATGCCGTTCGGCATTGTGGCCATGCTGCTCGCAGTGAGCCCGAGCTACATGAACTCGATGTTCACCCATCCCCTGGGATGGGTAATGATCGGCGCCTCGTTTGTCCTGATGACCATCGGCGCGCTGTGGATGCGCAAGATCATCGACCTGAAGTTCTGAGGACACCATGAACCTGATAGTTCTCCTCTCCGTCCTGCTGGTCTGTGTCCCGGTGGCGGCGCTGGCCTGGTCAGTCCTGACTGTGGACAAGCAGGGGCGCGTAGCGGTCACCGAACTGCTGTCCCGCGGTGCACCGCCCGTCGCGGCTGCTCCAACCGGAGCGCCGGCGCGGCTCGAAGCCCTGGGCCGACGACTGACTCCCCCGGCCTATGTCGCGTTCCTGGACCGGCTCCTGTCCCTCGCCGGCAGGCCCGCCTCGATGCCGCTGGGAAAGGTGCTGGGGTCGAAGATCGGCCTAGGCTTGGCCGGTGCCGCGGCTGGCCTCTATCTGACTTCCATCGGCAGCTCACCGATGATGAAGCTCGCCGGGCTCTTCGTCATCGTCCTTGGCTACTTCATCCCGGACCTGCTCCTCTACAGCAAGGGCCAGGAGCGGCAGAAGGCAATGCAGCTGGAGCTCGCCAACACGCTGGACCAGATGCTCATCTCCGTGGAAGCCGGACTCGGCTTCGAGGGCGCCATGGCCCGGGCCGGCGAGAACGGCAAGGGCCCGCTGGCGGAAGAGCTGGTTCGCACCCTGCAGGACATGCAGGTGGGACGCAGCCGCCGGGAATCCTACATCGCGCTGGCTGAGCGGACCAACATTCCGGAGCTGCGCAGCTTCGTGCAGGCTGTGGTGCAGGCCGACACGTACGGCATCGCCATCAGCCGGGTACTGCGCGTCCAGGCCAAGGTCATGCGGGTCAAGCGGCGCCAGCGGGCCGAGGAAAAGGCCATGAAGCTGCCCGTCATGATCCTTTTCCCGCTGCTGTTCTTTATCTTCCCGGTCCTCTTCATCGCCATTCTGGGGCCGGCCGTGATCAATGCGGTGATGACTTTCAGCGGGCAGTAGCGCCTACGCAGGGCGACGGCAAGTTTGCCTCAAGGTTTACACAGAATGATGACAAATAGGCCAACGACGGATTTCCAGGAAGTAGCCTTGAACAATGCACAGTACCGATCCCGGTTCCAGCGGAAAGAGCCCCGCTGCGGACTCCCCACTGCCCGGGGTCGCTCTGCCTGCTCCTGCCGTTCCTGCTCCCAGCGTGGGACCTTCACTGGAGGAGGCGGGTCTCTTGCCGCTGATTGATGCCGCAGTCCTGGACGAGCTGGAAGACGAACTGGCCGGTACCGGACTGGCCCAGCGCTTCGCCCGCGACTACGCCGCCATGTGGGACCTGCGCCTGGCCCGGCTGGGAACAGCTGTGGACAGCCAGGATGAAGACTCAGCCCTGGACGCCGTCATCAGCCTCAAAATCAGCTCCGCCATGGTGGGCGGCCTCAGGCTGGCCAGGCTCGCCGAACTCCTGGAAGGCCTGATCCGGCAGGGCGATTTTGCCCAGGGCCAGGCCATGATGGCCGGGGTGGCGCGGGACGGGGCACGCACCGTCTCCGAGCTGCAAGCAACCTACATCCTGGAAAAGGGCTAGGGATCCGGAGAACGGCTGGGGATTCGGAAAAGGGCCAGGACCTAGGCGTCGTCAGGTCGCCGCGGCGCCAACCGGTACCCCACCCCGCGGACCGTCTGAAGCCAGCGTGGCGACAGCTGATCCTCCTTGAGCTTGCGCCTCAGGTTTCCCACGTGGACCTCCACGGCGCGCTCGTCCGCTTCGCTGATATAGGTTTCCCGGTCGTAGAACTCGCCCCGCACGGCCCGCACCAGGTCGGCCCTGGTGCATACGGCCCCGCCGCCTTTCAGCAACACATGGAGCAGGTCGAACTCACTGCGGGTCAATCCCAGTGGCTGGCCTTTGATTTCCACCGTGCGCGTCCGGTGGTTCAGGAGGAGCCCGTTGTGCTGCAGGACTCCGGGCTCTGCATGGGCGGCAGGAGCCGGGGACTGGCCCAGGGACGTGGACGGGTTCTGCCCGTCCACCTCATGCCGGGGCCTGCGCATCATTGCCGCCACCCGTGCCCGGAGTTCCCTGGGCCTGAAGGGCTTGGCGATGTAGTCATCTGCCCCCGCATTAAGTGCTGACAGCAGGTCCGGTTCCTCCGTACGACCGGTCAGCATCACCACATATGCGTTGCTGAAATTCCGGATCCGGCGCAGAACCTCAAACCCGTCAATATCCGGCAGGCCAATATCGAGCGTCACGACATTAGCCTGCTTCCTGCGGACTACGTCAACCCCGGTCCGCCCATCCACCGCTGTATGCACTTCGAAGCCCGCCTGGGTCAATACACCTTCCAGGAGGTTACGCACATCGTCGTCGTCCTCGATTACTACAGCTACACCAAGATCGTCCATTGCTATCCCTGCGCCAGGCGAAGATGGCCCCCCATTGGCCCAGCGCCAATGCCAATCCCGCTCCAACCATTTATACGCTACTAGTAAGCCGCACTGATGACATCCGAATCGGCGCCGGAAATTGAAAAGTCAATTATTATGACAAGACATGTGCAATATCTAGGGAAAGGGTGGTTGCCCAAGGTAACTGGGGGGATTTGATAGACCTTGCGGCACCTGCTTTCCAAATGTGAAGGGGTACGAGTCAGAAACATGGCTGAGCCGTTGTTCCACCGGGGACCCGGCCGCATATTCCGCCGGCTGGGAACCCGCGCCCAAGTGGTGTTGTGCCAGCTCCCACTCACCCTCATTGTGGCTGCCATTGCCGTGGCAACACCCTTCGCATGGCCCTCACTCACGCACAGCCCCCTGTACCTGGCCGGAATTGTCCTGCACGCCATCCTGTTCCTTGGCTGTTTCCTGGTCCCCTGGGAACGGCTGGCGCACCGCCCCTATCTGCTAATTCCGGTCCTGGATTTCGCGGCCATCGGTCTCCTCCGCAACGGCGCCGCGCCCCTCCTGCCGGGCCTTGCGGTGCTGGTGGTTTTCCCTGTCATCTGGCTCTCCGCCTCTGGCATGCTGGCGCGCAGCAGCCTGGTGCTCAGCTTCCTGGGCCCTCTGCTGATCATGCTCCCCACAGCAGCGGCCCACTTCCCAGCAATCACTGCTTCCGACATCACCACCGTCGTTCTCTTCCCGGTGATGATGCTCGCAGTGTCCCTGGCCATCCGCTTCGCGAGCGTGAGCCTCCGGCAGCAACAGGCGGAACTGGCGGACAAGGACCGCGAACTCCGGGACCTGCTGGCCGCAAGCCGGGAACGGGAGAAGCTGCTCGAAACCGTGCTGGACGCCACCGACGTCGGTATCGCCGCCGTCGACCGCGCCGGCCATTTCCTGGTCTCCAACAGCCGGCAGCGCAACTTCCGCCGGGCCACAGGCGCCGACGAAGCCATCCCGGGCCAGGGGCACCAGCTGATTTTCGGCCAGGACCGCCGCACTCTGCTTCCTCCGGACCGGCGGCCCATCAGCAGGGCCATGGCCGGTGAGTCCTTCGCGGACTACCTGGTGTGGGCGGGCGAGGGCCCGGAGCAGCGCGCCGTGTCCACGGCCGCCCGCCCCCTGGTCAGCGAGGACGGCCGGCTCACCGGCGCCGTGGTGGTCTACAGCGACGTCACCGGCTGGGTGGAATCGCTGGCAGCCAACCAGGAACTCATTTCTAATGTCTCGCACGAATTCAAGACCCCGCTCAACTCAATTCTGGGCAACGTGGACCTGGTGCTGGACGATCCCGACGACCTGCCCCCGCACGTAGCCAAGCGCCTGCTCGTGGTGCAGCGCAACGCTGAACGGCTGCTGGACCTCGTGGCCGACCTGACAGCTTCCGCCTCCACCACCTTAAACGTGCATCCCAAGCGGACCGATCTGGCCAGCCTGGTGGAGACCAGCCTGGGTTCGGCCCAGGCTTCGGCCCTGCGGTCCCACGTGGAGATCGCCACCGACGTCCCGTCGCCCCTGTGGGCCTACGCGGATCCGCTGCGGATCGGGCAGGTGCTGGACAACCTGGTGTCCAACGCCATCAAGTACAGTCCCGACGGCGGCAAAGTCAGTATCAGCGCGCAGGCGGACCGGCAATGGGTGCGGTTGAGCGTCACGGACACCGGGATGGGCATGTCCGGCGAGGACGCGGCCAAGGCCTTCAACCGTTTCTTCCGCGCCGAATCCGCCCTGAAAGCAGCCATCCCGGGAGCGGGGCTGGGTCTTTCCATCACCAGGATGATCGTGGAGCGGCACGGCGGCAGCATCACATGCCAGAGCGGCGAGGGCCAGGGCAGCACCTTCACGGTCACCCTTCCGGCAGAAGGTCCCCCGCCCGCTTTTTAGCACCATCCACTGCTCCGTACTTGTCGTTATCGGGCTCGAAAACGACAAGTACGGAGCACTCGATGGGAATCAGTACTCGCGGACGGCCCTGGTCTGTTCGGCGCGGGTAAGGAGCTCGCTGTCCGACGGGTACGCCACTTCCTCCAGCACCAGGGGGTGCGGCGCGGCAAGAACCGACTTGGCATCCCGCTTCTGCAGCAGCAGCCGCTCGTACAACCAGCCCGGCTCCACAGCGCCCTCCCCCACGTACAGCGCGGAACCGATCAGGGCGCGGACCATGTTGTGGCAGAACGCGTCAGCCTGGACGGTGGCTACGATGACGCCGTCCTCGCCGCGCCGGAACTCGAACCGCTGGAGTTCACGGACGGTGGTAGCGCCCTCGCGCGGCTTGCAGAAGGACAGGAAGTTCTGCAGACCCAAGAGCTGCGAAGCACCCTCGTTCAAGAGCGAGACGTCCAGCGGGTTCTTGTGCCACAGCGTGAAGTACCGCTCCAAAGGGTCCCACAGCGCCGGGCCGTCCGCGATCCGGTAGCTGTACCGGCGCCAGAGGGCGGAGAAGCGGGCGTCGAAACCCTTCGGTGCCAACGAAACGGCATGCACCTCCACCGCGCCGTGCAGGTCGCCGAGGGCCCGGTTGAGTGCCCCGCGGAGCCTGCGCATCATGGCGACGGCGGGATCGAGTTCGTGCCCGCGCGGCAGTCCCAGCCACTCGGCTTCGGTGAGGTCCAGGTGCACCACCTGCCCGCGGGCGTGGACACCGGCGTCAGTGCGCCCTGCAACGGTGACCCGGACCTGGCGGCGGACCAAAAGCTCGATTGCTTCCTCCAACACGCCCTGGACTGTCCGCCGTCCCGGCTGCACCGCCCACCCGCTGAACGGACCGCCGTCGTACGAAAGATCAAGCCGCATACGCAAAAACCCGCCGCCCCCTGAAACGGGGGCCGCGGGTTTTTGGTGGTTCACAGACCTAAGTCTATGCGAAGCGAATCAGCGAATTACTTCGCGTCCTTCTCCTCGGCTGCGGGAGCCTCGGCAGCTTCCTCAGAGGCCGGAGCCTCTTCGGTTGCAGCTTCTTCAGCAGCAGGTGCCTCGGCAGCTTCCTCAGCGGCCGGAGCCTCTTCAGCCGGAGCTTCCTCGGCGGCCGGAGCAGCCTTGGCAGCAGCCTGGGTAGCCTCGGCTACGACGGCCTGCTTGGCGGAAACCGGCTCCAGGACCAGTTCGATGACAGCCATGGGAGCGTTGTCGCCCTTGCGGTTGCCGATCTTGGTGATGCGGGTGTAGCCGCCGTCGCGGTTCTCCACAGCCTGGGCGATGTCGGTGAACAGCTCGTGGACGATGCCCTTGTTGCTGATCAGGCCGAGCACGCGGCGGCGGGAAGCCAGGTCGCCACGCTTGGCGAAGGTGACAAGGCGCTCTGCGTACGGCTTCAGGCGCTTGGCCTTGGTCACCGTGGTGGTGATTCGCTTGTGCTCGAACAGGGATGCTGCCAGGTTCGCGAGCATGAGGCGCTCGTGAGCCGGGCCGCCTCCGAGGCGCGGACCCTTAGTGGGGGTAGGCATAATTGTTTCTCCTCATGTGGAAGCCGTGGGCGGCACACCATGGTGCTGCCCACCGGCCAAGGTCTGGTTTAGAGTTCGTCGTCGCCGAAAGCGGCGTCGTCCTCTTCGATTGCTGCGGCGCGTGCTGCGAGGTCAAAACCGGGAGGCGAGTCCTTGAGGGACAGGCCCAGTTCAACCAGCTTTGCCTTGACCTCGTCAATGGACTTGGCACCGAAGTTGCGGATGTCCATCAGGTCAGCCTCGGAGCGGGCAACGAGTTCACCCACGGTGTGGATGCCCTCACGCTTGAGGCAGTTGTAGGAACGGACGGTGAGGTCCAGATCCTCGATCGGCAGTGCCATGTCTGCTGCCAGGGCAGCATCCGTCGGCGACGGGCCGATCTCGATACCTTCAGCTGCGGTGTTCAGCTCACGGGCCAGACCGAACAGTTCCACCAGGGTGGTGCCTGCGGAAGCAACGGCATCGCGCGGGGCGATGGCCTGCTTGGTCTCGACGTCGACAATCAGCTTGTCGAAGTCGGTGCGCTGCTCAACACGGGTTGCTTCCACGCGGAAAGTAACCTTCAGCACCGGCGAGTAGATGGAGTCGACCGGGATGCGGCCGATCTCTGCATCGCCGGACTTGTTCTGAGCTGCCGAAACGTAGCCGCGGCCGCGCTCGATGGTCAGTTCGAGTTCGAACTTGCCCTTCGAGTTCAGCGTGGCGATGTGCAGATCCGGGTTGTGGAATTCGACGCCGGCCGGCGGAGCGATGTCCGCGGCGGTGACGACTCCGGGGCCCTGCTTGCGCAGGTAAGCCACGACAGGCTCGTCGTGCTCGGAGGAAACCGACAGGCTCTTGATGTTAAGGATGATCTCGGTGACATCTTCCTTGACACCCGGAACCGTGGTGAACTCGTGCAGCACACCATCGATCCGGATGCTGGTTACGGCAGCACCGGGGATGGAGGAGAGCAGGGTACGGCGGAGGGAGTTTCCGAGGGTGTAGCCGAAGCCCGGTTCCAGCGGTTCAATGATGAAACGCGAACGGTTTTCGGAGACGACCTCTTCGGAGAGGGTGGGGCGCTGTGCAATGAGCACTTAGGTTTCCTTTCGGCGAGCATCCGCTATATGACGCAACACAGGTGGTGGAAATTCGGTCTGAAGACTTAACGCGCTGGGCTTGCCCGGACCATCGCTGGTCCGGGCAAGCTCCTGCTGCGGAAAAGAATTAGACGCGGCGGCGCTTCGGCGGGCGGCAGCCGTTGTGGGCTGCGGGGGTGACGTCCTGGATGGAGCCAACCTCGAGGCCTGCGGCCTGCAGCGAACGGATTGCGGTCTCGCGTCCGGAACCCGGTCCCTTGACGAAAACGTCTACCTTGCGCATGCCGTGCTCCTGCGCACGCTTGGCAGCGGCTTCAGCAGCCATCTGGGCAGCGAACGGGGTGGACTTACGCGAGCCCTTGAAGCCAACCTCACCGGAGGAAGCCCAGGAAATAACAGCACCGGAGGGATCCGTGATGGAAACGATGGTGTTGTTAAAGGTGCTCTTGATGTGCGCCTGGCCAAGCGCGATATTCTTCTTGTCCTTCTTACGCGGCTTGCGAACCGCGCCACGAGTCTTCGGGGGCATTTTTTCTCCTACAGAAAGTTATTGGGGAAAGTCCGTAAATCCCGGGCGGGGATTTTAACGGGCCTTCTTCTTGCCGGCGACGGTACGCTTCGGGCCCTTGCGGGTACGTGCGTTGGTCTTCGTACGCTGACCGCGTACGGGCAGGCCCTTGCGGTGGCGCAGGCCTTCGTAGCTGCCGATTTCAACCTTGCGGCGGATATCTGCTGCTACTTCGCGGCGAAGGTCACCCTCAACCTTGTAGTTGCCTTCAATGTAGTCACGCAGCTCAACCAGCTGGGCGTCAGTCAGGTCCTTGACGCGAACGTCAGCGCTGATGCCCGTGGCAGCCAGGGTTTCGTGTGCACGGGTCTTGCCCACGCCGTAGATGTAAGTAAGCGCAATTTCCAGCCGCTTTTCGCGGGGAATGTCTACGCCAGCGAGACGAGCCATAGTGGCAGTACTCCTTGATAAACCGGAGGTCGTAGGCAGTACACCCGCACAGTCCGTGCGGCCCCAGCCTCCGACCGGGGGTTAGCTGTCCGGACTCTTTCGAGCTCAATGTTCCAGATCAGCTTGTGCTGCCTTTATTTACTTGCGTGGGTTAGCAACCCAGGATTTCCTTCAGGGAAGGAAATTAGCCCTGGCGCTGCTTGTGGCGCGGGTTCTCGCAGATCACCATGACCCGGCCATTACGGCGGATCACTTTGCACTTTTCGCAGATCTGCTTGACGCTCGGCTTGACCTTCATGGCGTTCCTTTGCGTGTAGCAGTTTGGTCAACTGAAGCGGCGGCCAGTGTGTACTGATGCCGCCCAGCAATTTACTTGTAGCGGTAGACGATACGACCACGGGTGAGGTCGTACGGGCTCAGCTCCACCACTACGCGGTCCTCGGGGAGGATTCGGATGTAGTGCTGACGCATCTTTCCAGAGATGTGTGCCAGAACGATGTGCTTGTTGGTGAGCTCAACGCGAAACATCGCGTTAGGCAGCGCCTCGGTCACAACGCCTTCGATCTCAATGACCCCGTCCTTCTTGGCCATACCCTCCGCTAACTGTTGTTGCCGCAGCCCCGCCGGATTGCACCGGGCATGACTACGAACGTTTTTGTTGGATCGATTGCAGCCTCCAGGCCCAAAAGGGCGTGGCAGTCCAGACAACCAACAAACAACACTACCCCGTCAGCGGGTAAAAGTTAAATCGGCCATAGTAGCCTACGCGGACCGGAACGCACCATATTCACCTGCGGGGGTAGTGATCGTTTCAGCGCTGGCCACGCCGTCAAGGATGGCCAACCGTACGACGTCGGCTGCCGCACTTTGCAGCGTGATAAGACTCAGCTGCCGGGCAGCTTCGTCCGACCGGTCCAGTGCCACGGCACCGGTCGCCAGGCAGAAAACAGTGTCGCCGTCGGCCAGGGTGTGTGAGGGGTTGAGAGCCCTCGCGATCCCCGCGTGAGCCGCCGAGGCAGTCCGTTTACATTCGGCCACATCAAGCACGGCGTTGGTAGCCACAACGACCAGAGTGGTGTTGGGACCCGGTTCCACCACGGCCTCCTCGAGAACCGACTGTTCGACTGTCGGCAATCCCAACGCATTCACCACTGCGATTGCCCCCACAACTACACCGTTATTGAGCGTGGCCGACGCCGTGCCCACCCCGCCCTTGTAGGTCCTGCCGAGGAGCGCCCCGGTTCCGGCGCCCACGTTGCCGCGTTCGACGTCGTGCCCTTCCTTTTGTGCCGCTGCGGCGGCCGTTGCCGCGTAGCCCATGTCCGGCGTCGGGCGTGCGGAAAAGTCGCCGCCCCTGCCCAGGTCGAAGATGGCGGCGGCCGGGACGATCGGAACCACTCCCCCCGGGACGGCGAAGCCGCGGCCATTCTCCTCGCACCAGCGCTGGGCACCGGCCGCGGAGGCAAGCCCGTAGGCGCTGCCGCCGGTGAGGACCACCGCGTCGACGTGGCTGACCAGTGTCGTCGGGTCAAGGGCGTCCGTTTCGTGGGTGGCAGGCCCCCCGCCCTGGACATCCACCGATCCCACGGTGCCCGGTGGGGGCAGGACCACGGTGACGCCCGTCAGCCAGCCGTCGCGGTCCTTTTGTACGTGGCCCACGCGCAGGCCCGGAACATCGGTAATGGTTCCCATGGCCCTATTCTCCCCTCTGCTGGCGCGCCCCTGCCGCATTGGCGAACTTTATGCGAGACTGCATTCAACACAGCGTTAACGGGCGACGAAGCCTTGGATAACAGTCCCTTGAACAAGGGCATATGCGGGTTTCAGCCCCCTGACGGTCTGGTGTAGTAGTCCCTAGATCAAGCCAGGGCCCGCCACGAGCAGGCTCCCAACCCGGGAGAGGCAACGCATGACCCGTCAACTCGCCCCGCACCCCTCGGCCAAACCCAACAGGCCTCCGGGAAGTTCCGCGAAAGTACCAAAGCGGCGGTGGACAGCAAGGACCCGCCGCGACTTCTTTGTTTTCCTTGCCATGGCGTTGCCCAACCTGGTGCTGATCGCCGTCTTCACCTACCGTCCGCTGATCAGCAACATGTACTACTCAACGCTGGACTGGACCCTGGGCTCCCCCACCGCCACGGTGGTGGGCCTTGCCAACTACGTCACCTTCTTCGGCAGCAATGACGCCCCGAAGGTCCTGGGCACCACGGCAGTGTTCACCCTTACGACGGTGGGCGGATCCATGCTGCTGGGCCTGCTGGTGGCGCTGGCCTTGAACGCGAAGATCCGCGGTACCACGTTTGCCCGTTCCGCCGTCTTTGCGCCCTATGTGCTCTCCGGTGTCGGCGTGGGCCTGGTATGGCTGTTCATCTTCGACCCTGGCTACGGGGTCCTGGCCTGGCTGCTGCGGGGCATCGGGCAGCAGAGCCCGCAGTGGATTAACGATCCCCAGCTTTCGCTGGTCATGGTAATCCTGGTCTACGTCTGGAAGAACCTGGGCTATTGCGCCGTGGTCTACCTGGCCGGGCTGCAGTCCCTTCCCTCGGAAGTCATGGAAGCGGCCTCCCTTGACGGAGCCAACGGGTTCCGGCGCTTCGTCAGCATCTCGCTGCCGCTGCTGTCCCCCACCACGTTCTTCCTCCTGATCACCACCATGCTCAGCTCACTGCAGGCCTTCGACCTGATCCGGATCATGACCCCGCTGGGCACCGGCACCAGCACCCTGATTTACGAGGCCTACCTGCAGGCCTTCGGCGCCTACAACAGGGCCGGTTACTCGGCAGCCATCTCGGTAGTGCTGTTCGCTATCCTCCTGGTCATCACCGTGCTGCAGCTGCGGTTCGTGGAACGAAAGGTGCACTACTCGTGACCTCCCTGTCACCGGTCAACCCGGACCCCGCTGCGCCGGCCGTCGCTGCCCCCGAGCCAGGCCTCGACCGCGACCGCCCGCTGTCGCGCCGCAACCTCGTCCAGACGGTGGTGGGCGGCTACCTGCCCCTGCTCATCGCAACACTGGTGGTCTTCCTGCCCCTGCTGTGGATGGTGCTGAGCTCCTTCAAGCAGTCCGGCGAAATCGTCACCACAGACCTGAAGATCCTGCCGGAGAGCCTGAACCTGGAGAACTACCGGACCGCCATGACCACGGTGCCGTTTGGGCAGTTCTTCCTGAACAGCACCATCGTCACCGTGGTGGGGGCCACCATCAAGGTGATCCTGGCGATCCTGACGGCGTACGCGCTGGTCTTCGTCCGCTTCCCGTTCCGGGATTTCATCTTTTTGCTGATCCTGGTGGCGCTGATGGTGCCCCCTCAGGTGGCTATCCTGCCCAACTTCATTTTGATCGCGGGAATGGGAGGCAAGAACACGCTGTGGGGCATCATCCTTCCCGGCCTGGGTACCGCGTTCGGTACGTTCCTGTTGCGCCAGCACTTCCGGACCCTGCCGAATTCGATCCTGGAGTCTGCCGAGATGGACGGTGCCGGCCACTGGCGGCGGCTGTGGCAGATCGTGGTTCCGGTCTCGGTCCCGTCCATCGCCACCGTGGCTTTGGTGACGGTGGTGACCGAATGGAACGAGTACATCTGGCCGCTCATCATCACGGACCGCCCGGAGACGATGACGCTTCCGGTGGGGCTGACGCTGCTGCAGAACAGCGAGAGCAACGCCGCCGGCTGGGGGGTCCTCATGGCCGGCGCGGTCCTGGTCATCGTCCCCATCCTGATCATCTTCGCCGCCCTGCAGCGCTACATCGTGGCGGGCCTCACCCAAGGGAGCGTGACCGGCTGACCTGCCTCCCGCCGTCGTACTTTCCAACCTTCGACTCTCACATTTTCCAAGGCAACAACCGAAAGGAACTGTCATGACACTTCACCTGGACCGGAGGCATTTCCTGGGCCTGGCAGGGGTTACCGCCTCTGCCGCCGCCCTGGCCGCATGCGGCGGACCCTCCACCACTGGCGGCGGGCAGGCGACCTCGCAGGCGGCCGACATCGACTTCAACGGCGTTAAGCCAGCGGCCAAGATCGACTTCTGGTCCAGCCACCCCGGCCAGTCGCAGGAGGTTGAGAAGAGCCTGATCCAGAAATTCCAGGCCAAGAACCCCGGCATCACCGTCAACCTGGTGACGGCAGGGGCCAACTATGAGGAAATTGCGCAGAAGTTCCAGACGGCCCAGGCTGCCAAGTCCGGCCTTCCGGGCGTGGTGGTCCTCTCCGACGTGTGGTGGTTCCGCTACTACACCAACGGCAGCATCATCCCGGTGGACAGCCTTACCAAGCAGCTGAACATGAAGATGGACGACTTCCAGCAGTCGCTGATCAACGACTACAAGTACGACGGGAAGCAGTGGGCGCTCCCCTACGGCCGCTCAACCCCGCTGTTTTACTACAACAAGGACCACTTTGCCGCTGCCGGACTTCCGGACCGGGCGCCCAAGACGTGGGACGAATTCGGCCAATGGGCACCCAAGCTCAAGGCAGCTTCCGGGGCCCAGTACGCCTACATCTACCCCGCCCTGGCAGGGTACGCGGGCTGGACCCTGCAGAACATGCTGTGGGGCTGGGGCGGCGGCTGGTCCAAGGAATGGGACATCACCTGCGACTCCACTGATTCCGTGGCGGCGCTGCAGTGGGCGCAGGATTCGATCTACAAGGACAAGTGGGCGGGGGTCTCCTCCAAGGAAGCAGCTGACGACTTCTCGGCCGGCCTGACGTCCGCCACCATCGCCTCCACCGGCTCGCTGCTGGGCATCCTGAAGTCGGCCAAATTCAATGTGGGCGTCGGCTTCCTGCCGGGCGGCCCCAAGGCGACCACAAACGTCTGCCCCACCGGCGGCGCAGGCCTGGGCATCCCCAGCGGGATCACCAAGGAGGAACAGCTCGCCGCCGGGATGTTCCTCGATTTCGTCACCCAGCCGGAGAGCACCGTCGAGTTCTCGGCCGCCACCGGCTACATGCCCACCCGCAAGTCTGCGGACATGACCGCCGTCCTGGCCAAGACACCACAGATCCAGACGGCAGTGGACCAGCTGGCGGTGACCAAGGTCCAGGACAACGCCCGCGTGTTCCTGCCCGGCGCCGACCAGGAGATGGCCAAGGCTGCCGCGAAGATCCTCACCCAGCAGGGTGATGTGAAGTCCACCATGACGGACCTGAAGAACACGCTGCAGAGCATCTACGACCGCGACGTGAAGCCGAAGCTGAAGTCGTAGTTGGGAACGCAAAAGCCCTGGCCGCTCCTGTTTCAGGAGTCGCCAGGGCTTTTGCGTGTCGCCGGCGAACGGGCGCGTCCCTTACGGGATCGGCACCGGGGTGACGCCGAGGGGCGCCAGGTGCTCCGCACCGCCGTCGGGCGCTGAAAGCACCCAAATGCCCTTCTCATGCACCGCCACGGAGTGCTCCCACTGGCAGGAGCGCTTGCCGTCCGTGGTCACCACTGTCCAGTCATCCTCCAGGACCGCGGTCTCGATGCCGCCGCGCACAAGCATTGGCTCAATGGCGAGGCAGAGGCCCGGCTTGATCTTGGGACCCCGGTGGCTGGTGCGGTAGTTCAGGACATCAGGCGCCATGTGCATCTCGGAACCGATGCCGTGGCCCACGTAGTCCTCCAGGATGCCCAGCGGCTTGCCGGGAACGGACGAAACGTAATCATCGATGGCCGCGCCAATGTCTCCAACGTGCGAGCCTGTGGCCAGCGCTGCGATGCCCCGCCACATGGCGGCCTGGGTGATGTCGGAGAGCCGCTGGTCCTCCGGATCCGCGGTTCCCACGATCACCGTCCGCGCGGAATCCGAGTGCCAGCCGTTGACGATGGCGCCACCGTCGATGGAGATGATGTCCCCGTCCTGGAGGATCCGGCTGCCGGGAATGCCATGCACCACTTCCTCATTCACTGAGGTGCAGATGGTGGCCGGGAAGCCGTGGTAGCCCAGGAAGTTGGACTTGGCGCCTGCCTCGTTGAGGACGGCGGCGAAGACGTCGTCCAGGTGCTTGGTGGTGACTCCCGGCACCGCGGCGGCAACGGCGGCGTCGAGTGCGCGGCTTAGGACCAGGCCTGCCTCCTGCATGGTGCGCATCTGGGCATTGTTCTTGAATTCGATGCGGGGCTGGCCAAAGGCCATGGTGTTTCCTTTCAAATGGCTGAGGCTCCTCCCGGATGCCGGGAGGAGCCTCGATAAAACCGGGGCCGCCTTTGGTCAGGCTGCCTGTGCCGCCTTGATGGCCTGCATCACGCGGTCGGTAACTTCGTCGATGGGACCAATCCCGTCGACCTGGGTGAGGATGCCGCGCTCGGCGTACTTCGACACCACAGCTTCGGTCTGCTCGTGGTACAGGTCAAGGCGGTGGCGGATGACGGCTTCGTTGTCGTCGCTCCGGCCCGTTTCCTTGGCCCGGCCCAGGAGGCGGTGCACCAGTTCCTCGTCGTCGGCGGTCAGCTGGAGGACCACGTCGAGCTTCTCGTCGCCGTCGGCGAGGATCTCGTCAAGGTAATCCACCTGCGCGGTGGTGCGCGGGTAGCCGTCCAGCAGGAAGCCATTGTTCACATCGGACTCGCCAAGGCGGTCGCGGACCATCTTGTTGGTCACGCTGTCCGGAACGAAGTCACCGTTGTCCATGAACTTCTTGGCCTCGAGGCCCAGCGGCGTTTCGCCCTTCACGTTGGCACGGAAGATGTCGCCGGTGGAGATGGCCACAACGCCGAGGCGTTCTGAGATCCGCTCCGCCTGCGTTCCTTTTCCGGAACCGGGAGGTCCAATAATCAGCATTCTCGTCATCGCAAAAGCCCTTCGTAGTGACGTTGTTGTAGCTGCGCATCAATCTGCTTTACGGTCTCCAAACCAACGCCCACCATGATCAGGATCGAGGTGCCACCGAACGGGAAGTTCTGGTTCGCATTGATCAGTACCAGTGCCACCAGCGGAATCAGTGCCACGAAGCCCAGGTAAAGGGCACCGGGCAGGGTGATCCGTGAGAGCACGTACTGCAGGTAATCAGCGGTCGGCCTGCCGGCGCGGATACCAGGGATGAAGCCGCCGTACTTCTTCATGTTGTCCGATACTTCTTCAGGGTTGAAGGTAATCGCGACGTAGAAGTAGGTAAAGAACACGATCAGGACGAAGTAAACCGCCATGTAGATCGGGTGGTCACCGCGGGTGAGGTTGTTGTTGATCCACTCAACCCACGGCTGCATGGGCTCGCCGTTCCGGGGCTGGTTGAACTGCGCGATCAACCCGGGAATGTAGAGCATGGAGGAAGCGAAGATCACCGGAATGACGCCGGCCATGTTCACCTTGATGGGAATGTAGGTGCTGGTGCCGCCCACGGTGCGCCGCCCGATCATGCGCTTGGCGTACTGCACGGGGATACGCCGCTGCGACTGTTCCACGAAGACCACCAGTGCAACGGTGAGCAGGCCCACGGCGAGGACGATGAAGAAGGTTCCCGGGCCCTGGGAGGTCCAGATGGCGCCCAGCGAGGTGGGGAACTGCGCGGCGATGGAGGTAAAGATGAGCAGCGACATGCCGTTGCCCACGCCCTTCTCCGTGACAAGCTCGCCCATCCACATGATCAGGCCGGTACCGGCCGTAAGCGTGATGATGATCAGGATGGTGGTGATGATGCTGGTGTCCGGGATGATCGGCAGCTGGCAACCGGGCAGCAACTGCCCGGAGCGTGCCAGCGACACCAGGGTGGTGGCGTTGAGCAGGCCCAGCGCGATGGTGAGGTAGCGGGTGTACTGGGTCAGCTTGGACTGGCCCGACGCGCCCTCTTCGTAGAGCTGCTGGAACCGGGGAATGACCACCCGGAGCAGCTGCACAATGATGCTCGCCGTGATGTAGGGCATGATGCCCAGGGCGAAGATGGACACCTGGAGCAACGCGCCGCCGCTGAAGAGGTTAACGAGCTGGTACAACCCGCCGGCGGTCTGACCGTTCTGCAAGCATTGCTGGACATTCTGGTAGTTCACACCTGGCGAGGGAATGAAAGCACCCAAGCGGAAGATGGTGATGATTGCCAGCGTGAACAACAACTTGCGTCGCAGATCAGGCGTGCGAAAGGCCCGGCCAAATGCGCTAAGCAAGCGTCCTCCTGTGGTGTCAATAAGGGTGGGGTGGCGGAACTTGATAAATCCCGACAACCGAGTCTAACGGTTGGATGCGCCCTGCGAACAATCCGGGGCAGCGCACGTGCGCCGGATGGCGCGAAAAATTCGCCCGGCGGATATGAAAAACTCCCGGTATCCGGGGCCAAAGCCCACGGATACCGGGAGTTCAACAGCTGGCGCCGTCCCTTACAGGGCGGTGGTGCTTCCGCCTGCTGCAGCGATCTTTTCAGCGGCGCTGGCCGAGAATGCGTGGACGGTGACGTCAACCTTGACGGAGATGTCGCCGGTGCCCAGCACCTTGACGGGCTGGTTCTTGCGAACCGCACCCTTTTCAACCAGGTTCTCCACGGTGACTGCGCCACCTTCCGGGAACAGCTCGTTGAGCTTGTCCAGGTTCACGACCTGGAACTCAACCCGGAACGGGTTCTTGAAGCCACGCAGCTTGGGCAGGCGCATGTGCAGCGGCAGCTGGCCGCCGGCAAAGCCAGCCTTCACCTGGTAGCGGGCAGCCGTACCCTTGGTACCACGGCCGGCGGTCTTACCCTTGGATGCCTCGCCACGACCAACACGGGTCTTGGCGGTCTTGGCACCCGGGGCGGGACGCAGGTGGTGAACCTTCAGGGCGTTCTGCTTCTCTGCAGCCTGTGCCTTATCAGCAGTGTTCTCTGCCATTTACTTCGCCTCCTCTACCTTTACCAGGTGCGGAACCGTGTTGAGCATTCCAACGGTCACGGCGTCGGCGGTGCGGACAACGGTGTGTCCGATCCGCTTCAGGCCGAGGGACCGCAGGGTGTCGCGCTGGTTCTGCTTGCCGCCAATGGCGGACTTGATCTGAGTGATTTCCAACTGGGCGTCGGAAGGGACCAGGTTCTTAGCCATGACTAAACACCTGCCTTCGGAGCCAGGAGGGCCTTCACCAGAGCCTGGGGAGCAACCTCGTCCAGCGGCAGGCCGCGGCGTGCTGCCACTGCTGCCGGCTCTTCGAGGCGCTTCAGGGCATCAACGGTCGCGTGAACGATGTTGATGGCGTTGGAGGAACCGAGCGACTTGGAGAGGATGTCGTGGATGCCCACGCACTCCAGTACTGCACGGACCGGACCACCGGCGATAACACCGGTACCGGCGGAGGCCGGACGCAGCATTACGACGCCGGCAGCGGCTTCACCCTGAACGCGGTGCGGGATGGTGTTGCCAACGCGCGGAACGCGGAAGAAGGACTTCTTGGCCTCTTCAACGCCCTTGGCGATAGCAGCGGGAACTTCCTTGGCCTTGCCGTAGCCCACGCCGACCATGCCGTTACCGTCACCAACGACGACCAGTGCGGTGAAGCTGAAGCGACGACCACCCTTGACGACCTTGGAAACGCGGTTGATGGTGACAACGCGCTCTACGAACTGGTTCTTTTCGGCTTCACGGCCACCGTCGCGGCCGCCACGGCCACCGCGGTCGCCGCGGCCCTGGCCGCGGTCGCCACGCTCGCCGCGACGGGCGCCACCACGGCGGTCGTCGGCAGCGGGGGCAGTGGTCTCAGCAGCTGCGGCTTCGGGAGCCTTCTGATCTGCAGACACAGTGTCCTTTTCCTTGTTTGCTTCGGTCACAGTGACAGCCCACCTTCGCGTGCACCGTCAGCGACGGCGGCAATCCGGCCGTGGTACTTGTTACCACCACGGTCGAACACAACAGCCTCGACGCCGGCAGCCTTGGCACGTTCGGCAACGAGCTCGCCGACGCGCTTGGCCTTGGCAGTCTTGTCACCGTCGAATGCACGGAGGTCGGCTTCCAGTGTGGACGCGCTTGCTACGGTCTGGCCAATGGTGTCATCGACAACCTGGACAAATACGTGGCGTGCGGAGCGGTTGACCACCATGCGGGGGCGTACAGCCGTACCGGAAATGCGCTTGCGGATACGAAGCTGGCGGCGGCTGCGACCAGCAGCCTTGCTCTTGTTCGTACGCTTCTTGTTAATGGAGATGGCCATGGTTACTTACCAGCCTTTCCGACCTTGCGGCGGATGACTTCGCCGGCGTAACGGATGCCCTTGCCCTTGTACGGGTCGGGCTTCCGCAGCTTGCGAATGTTGGCAGCAACTTCGCCGACCTGCTGCTTGTTGATTCCTGATACAGAGAGCTTGGTCGGTCCCTCTACTGCAAAGGTGATGCCGGCCGGAGCCGAAACGTTGACCGGGTGGCTGTAGCCCAGAGCGAACTCAAGGTCAGAACCCTTGGCCTGAACGCGGTAACCAGTACCGACGATTTCAAGCTTCTTCTCGTAGCCTGCGGTGACGCCCTGGATCATGTTGGCGATCAGGGTGCGGGTCAGGCCGTGGAGCGAACGTGAGGCACGCTCGTCGTTCGGGCGGCTTACGGTCAGGGTGTTGTCTTCCAGGGCAACCTCGATGGGGCTGGCCACAGTGTGGCTCAGCTCCCCCTTGGAACCCTTGACGCTGACGACAGAGCCGTCAACCTTGACCTCAACGCCGGCAGGAACGGTGATGGGGAGACGTCCAATACGTGACATTATTCTCTTCCTTTCCCGTTACCAGACGTACGCGAGGACTTCGCCGCCCACGCCCTTCTTGCCGGCCTGCTTGTCAGTCAGGAGGCCGGAAGAGGTGGACAGGATTGCGATACCCAGGCCACCCAGCACGTGCGGCAGGTTGGTGGACTTCGCGTAAACGCGGAGGCCCGGCTTGGAGATGCGGCGAACACCGGCGATGGAGCGCTCGCGGTTCGGACCGAACTTGAGTTCGAGGGTCAGCTTCTTGCCAACCTCAGCGTCCTCTTCCTTCCAGCCGGCGATGAAACCTTCGGCCTTGAGGATGTCGGCAACGCGTGCCTTGAGCTTGCTGTAAGGCATAGACACGGAGTCGTGGTATGCCGAGTTTGCGTTACGCAGGCGCGTAAGCATATCTGCGACAGGATCTGTCATTGTCATGTGGGCTCATGCCCTTCCTCGTAACGGTTTCCGCCGTCCCGTCCTTGACGGATCGGAGCGGCCGGACCTTTTACGTAGTTAATTAAGCTTCGGTTTTGAACGGGAAACCAAGCGCCTTGAGCAGCGCGCGGCCTTCGTCATCGGTCTTGGCGGTGGTGACAACCGTGATGTCCATACCGCGGACGCGGTCGATCTTGTCCTGGTCGATTTCGTGGAACATAACCTGCTCGGTCAGACCGAAGGTGTAGTTGCCATTGCCATCGAACTGCTTGCCGCTGAGGCCGCGGAAGTCGCGGATACGGGGCAGTGCCAGGCTGACCAGGCGGTCCACGAATTCCCACATGCGGTCGCCACGCAGGGTTGCGTGTGCACCGATGGGCATGCCTTCGCGCAGCTTGAACTGTGCGATCGACTTGCGGGCCTTGGTAACCTGCGGCTTCTGGCCGGTGATCTGGGTCAGGTCGCGGACAGCGCCGTCGATCAGCTTGGAGTCCTTGGCGGCATCTCCAACACCCATATTCACAACGACCTTCACCAGGCGGGGCACCTGGTTCACGTTCTGGTACTTGAACTCATCCTGGAGCTGGCCCTTGATGGTTTCGGCGTACTTGGCCTTCAGACGGGGAACGATCTTCGTTGCCGGAGTCTCGATGGTCTCAGTCATTAGATGTCCTTCCCGGTGCTCTTGGACACGCGGATGCGGACGGTCTTCTGCACGCCGTTCTTCTCCACGGTGTCGAGGCGGAAGCCCACACGGGTCGGCTTCTTGGTCGACGGGTCAACCAGGGCCACGTTCGAAATGTGGATCGGGGCCTCTACGACCTCGATGCCGCCGGTCTTGGTGCCGCGCTGCGACTGTCCAACCCGGGTGTGCTTGGTGACGCGGTTGATGCCCTCAACCAGCACGCGGTTGGTGTCGGTGAAGACGCGCAGGACCTTGCCCTGCTTGCCGCGGTCGCCGCCGCGCTCAGCCTTGGCGCCAGTGATGACCTGAACCAGGTCACCCTTCTTGATCTTTGCAGCCATGGACTAGAGCACCTCCGGAGCCAGAGAAACGATCTTCATGAACTTCTTGTCACGCAGTTCACGACCAACCGGTCCGAAGATACGGGTACCGCGGGGGTCACCGTCGTTCTTCAGGATCACAGCTGCGTTCTCGTCAAACTTGATGTAGGAACCATCCGCACGGCGGCGTTCCTTCTTGGTACGGACGATGACGGCCTTGACCACATCGCCCTTCTTTACGTTGCCGCCAGGGATCGCATCCTTGACGGTGGCGACAATGACGTCACCGATGCCTGCGTAGCGACGGCCGGATCCACCGAGAACGCGAATGGTAAGGATTTCCTTAGCACCCGTGTTGTCGGCGACCTTGAGTCGCGACTCCTGCTGAATCACTATTTACTCCTTGCGTCGCGCCGGTTCTCAGGCCGTGGTCTTGCTACGGAATGAGCCTTGCGGAACGGTTGATCGGGGTGTCTCTTGACCTGCCTGGATTTTGCCAGACCAGGCCTAAACGCCTGTGCCAGAAGCAGTTGCTCCCATCCAGTCCGGGACGGATCCCGGGCGCACAGGGGCACTATGCTGTGGCACGCTTGTTTACGAGGTTGATGACGGCGCGCGAAAGGCGCCATACAAACTCAATATCCTAGCACGTTTTCCGCCAGTCCCCATATCACCGCCGTCCCCTGGTCCGCAAGCAGTGCAGGACGCACGACGGCGTCACGCATGGCAGCCTTTCGGCCCGCCCAGGGTGCCGCTCCCCCGCCAGAGCAGGTCCCGCCGTCGTGCGCTTCGCTGAAATGCTGGCTGCCGTGAGGGGCGCGTTAAAACGAGGAGGCCCCCACTCCGGAAGGAGCAGGGGCCTCAGCTAAGCAGCAGGTGCTACTTGGCCTTCTCGAGGATTTCCACGAGCCGCCAGTTCTTGGTGGCGGACAGCGGACGGGTCTCGGCGATGACAACGAGGTCGCCGATGCCGGCGGTGTTCTCTTCGTCGTGTGCCTTGACCTTGGAAGTGCGGCGGATGACCTTGCCGTACAGTGCGTGCTTCACGCGGTCTTCAACCTCGACAACGATGGTCTTTTCCATCTTGTCGGAGACCACGTAACCGCGACGGGTCTTGCGGTAACCGCGCTGCACAGCCTTGGCTGCGGTAGCAGTTTCGGTCACGTTCTGGTCCTTTTCACTCACTTGGCGTCCTCCTCGGTCTCAGCCTTTTCAGCCTTGTCGGCCTTCTTGGTTGAAGCCTTCTTGGACTTCTTTTCTTCCTTGGCTTCCACAACCGGCGCGGCAACCTCGGCACGAATGCCCAGCTCGCGTTCGCGGAGAACGGTGTAGATGCGGGCGATGTCCTTCTTTACCGCGCGCAGGCGACCGTGGTTCTCCAGCTGTCCGGTGGCGGACTGGAAACGCAGGTTGAACAGCTCTTCCTTGGCCTTGCGGAGTTCTTCAACGAGACGCTCGTTGTCGAAACCGTCCAGCTGTGCGGGAGCCAGATCCTTGGATCCTACTGCCATTTCTACTCACCACCTTCGCGACGCACAATGCGTGCCTTCAACGGCAGCTTGTGGATTGCCAGGCGCAGGGCCTCGCGAGCTACCTCTTCATTGACACCGGAGAGTTCGAACAGAACCCGGCCCGGCTTGACGTTGGCGACCCACCATTCCGGTGAACCCTTACCGGAACCCATGCGGGTTTCGGCAGGCTTCTTGGTCAGGGGACGGTCCGGGTAAATGTTGATCCAGACCTTACCGCCACGCTTGATGTGGCGGGTCATCGCGATACGGGCAGATTCGATCTGGCGGTTGGTGACGTATGCCGGGCTCAGAGCCTGGATACCCCACTCACCAAACGAGACCTCGGTGCCGCCCGTGGCAGCGCCGGAACGACCCGGGTGGTGCTGCTTACGGTGCTTGACTCGACGTGGGATAAGCATTTAAGCCTGTCCTCCTTCTGCTGCTGCAGGTGCAGCTTCAGCTGCCGGAGCTTCAGCAGCGGGAGCTGCGTCAGCGGCCGGACGGTCGTTGCGACGGCGGCGGTCACCGCGGTCAGCGCCACCCGGGCGGCCGGGACGCTCGCCACGGCCACCGCGGGACGGAGCGGCAGCAGCCTGTGCGGCCAGTTCCTTGGCGGTGACGTCACCCTTGTAGATCCAGACCTTCACACCGATACGGCCGAAGGTGGTCTTGGCTTCGTAGAAGCCGTAGTCGATGTTCGCGCGGAGGGTGTGCAGGGGCACACGGCCTTCGCGGTAGAACTCCGAGCGGGACATTTCAGCGCCACCCAGGCGGCCCGAGCAGGCGATACGGATGCCCTTGGCACCTGCACGCTGTGCGGACTGCATGGCCTTCTTCATCGCACGGCGGAATGCCACGCGGGAAGTCAGCTGCTCTGCAACGCCCTGGGCCACAAGCTGGGCTTCCATCTCGGGGTTCTTGACCTCGAGGATGTTCAGCTGGACCTGCTTGCCGGTGAGCTTTTCGAGCTCGCCGCGGATGCGGTCTGCTTCTGCTCCACGGCGGCCGATGACGATGCCGGGACGGGCCGTGTGGATGTCCACGCGGACACGGTCACGGGTGCGCTCGATTTCGACCTTGGCGATACCGGCGCGCTCCATGCCCGTGGACATGAGCTGGCGGATGCGGATGTCTTCGCGAACGAAGTCCTTGTACCGCTGGCCGGCCTTGGTGCTGTCAGCGAACCAGTGCGATACGTGATCGGTGGTGATGCCGAGTCGGAACCCGTGCGGGTTTACTTTCTGTCCCACTTAGCGAGCCTCCTCTTTCTCCGGGGTAGCGACTACCACGGTGATGTGGCTGGTGCGCTTCTTGATCTGAAATGCACGACCCTGGGCACGCGGCTGGAACCGCTTCATGGTCGGGCCTTCATCAACAAACGCTTCGCTGATGATGAGGTCGCCTTCGTCAAACGCCACGCCGTCGCGGTCCGCGAGGACCCGGGCGTTGGAGATTGCCGACTGAACTACCTTGAATACCGGCTCCGAAGCTGCCTGCGGGGCAAACTTCAGAATTGCCAGAGCCTCATTCGCTTGCAATCCACGAACAAGGTTGACGACGCGCCGGGCCTTCATAGGCGTTACGCGGATGTGGCGCGCAATTGCCTTGGCTTCCATTGCTTTCCTTCTCTCGTCTTTGACGTAAACGCAGGCGCCTAGCGGCGCTTGCCCTTACGGTCGTCCTTGACATGGCCGCGGAATGTCCGCGTGGGAGCGAATTCGCCGAGCTTGTGCCCGACCATCGACTCAGTGACAAACACCGGGATGTGCTTGCGTCCGTCGTGTACGGCGATCGTGTGCCCGAGCATGTCGGGGATGATCATCGAACGGCGGGACCAGGTCTTGATGACGTTCTTGGTGCCCTTTTCGTTTTCCCTGGCTACCTTCACAAAGAGGTGCTGGTCAACGAAAGGACCTTTTTTCAGGCTGCGTGGCATGTGTCCAGGCTCCTATCGCTTGTTCTTGCCAGTACGACGGCGACGCACAATAAGCTTGTCGCTCTCTTTGTTGGGGCGGCGGGTGCGGCCTTCACGCTTACCGTTCGGGTTCACGGGGTTACGACCACCGGAAGTCTTACCTTCACCACCACCGTGCGGGTGGTCAACCGGGTTCATGGCGACACCACGGACGGTCGGGCGGACGCCCTTCCACCGCATACGGCCGGCCTTGCCCCAGTTGATGTTCGACTGCTCGGCGTTGCCAACTTCGCCGACCGTTGCGCGGCAGCGCACGTCAACGTTGCGGATTTCGCCGGAGGGCAGGCGCAGCTGGGCGAAGCGGCCTTCCTTGGCAACAAGCTGGATGGATGCGCCGGCGGAGCGGCCCATCTTGGCGCCGCCACCCGGACGCAGTTCAACTGCGTGGATAACGGTACCCACCGGGATGTTGAGCAGCGGCAGGTTGTTACCGGGCTTGATGTCAGCACCGGCACCTGCCTCTACAACGTCACCCTGGGAGAGCTTGTTGGGAGCGATGATGTAACGCTTGGTGCCATCAACGTAGTGCAGGAGGGCGATGCGAGCCGTGCGGTTCGGATCGTACTCGATTTCGGCAACGCGGGCGTTGACGCCGTCCTTGTCGTGGCGACGGAAGTCGATCAGACGGTACTGGCGCTTGTGTCCACCACCCTTGTGGCGGGTGGTGATCTTACCGGTGTTGTTACGGCCGCCCTTCTTGGGCAGCGGACGTACCAACGACTTTTCCGGCGTCGACCGCGTGATTTCGATAAAGTCCGCTACGCTCGAGCCACGACGGCCCGGGGTAGTCGGCTTGTATTTACGGATTCCCATAATTTATTTCCTCGTTAAAGTGGTCTCCGCTACGCGAGCGGACCGCCGAAGATGTCGATGGTGCCTTCTTTGAGGGTGACAATCGCACGCTTGGTGTTCTTGCGGGTACCCCATCCGAATTTGGTGCGCTTGCGCTTACCGGCACGGTTGATGGTGTTGATCGATTCGACCTTGACGGAGAAGATCTTCTCCACGGCCAGCTTGATCTCGGTCTTGTTCGAACGGGGGTCCACCAGGAAGGTGTACTTGCCCTCGTCGATCAGGCCGTAGCTCTTTTCCGACACGACGGGTGCAAGCACGACGTCGCGGGGATCCTTGATGGTGGCTGCACTCACTTGGCATCCTCCTCGTTCTTTGCTGCCTTAGCGGCAACGAATGCGTCGTAGGCAGCCTTGGTGAAGACAACGTCATCAGAGACGAGAACGTCGTAGGTGTTCAGCTGGTCTGCGTACAGAACGTGAACGCCGGCGAGGTTGCGCACGGACAGTGCGGCAACATCGTTATCGCGCTCGATGACGACCAGCAGGTTCTTGCGGTCGGAAACGCCGCGAAGCGTTGCCAGGGCAGTCTTGGAAGACGGCTTGTCTCCAGCAACCAGCTCGGAGACAACGTGGATGCGACCGTTGCGGGCCCGGTCAGACAGTGCGCCGCGCAGTGCAGCAGCAATCATCTTCTTGGGGGTGCGCTGGCTGTAGTCACGCGGGGTGGGACCGTGGACAATGCCACCGCCGGTCATGTGCGGAGCACGGACGGAACCCTGACGGGCGCGGCCGGTACCCTTCTGCTTGAACGGCTTGCGTCCTGCACCGGAAACTTCAGCGCGGGTCTTGGTCTTGTGGGTTCCCTGGCGGGCAGCAGCGAGCTGGGCAACGACAACCTGGTGCAGCAGCGGCACGTTGGTCTGAACGTCGAAGATCTCTGCAGGCAGGTCAACCTGGACAGTGTTAGCCATTGAACTAGGCTCCCTTCACGGCAGTGCGTACGAGTACGACCTGGCCGCGGGCACCGGGAACGGCGCCCTTGATCAGGAGCAGCGACTTCTCGACGTCAACCGCGTGGACCGTGAGGTTCAGCGTGGTGTGACGAACGGCGCCCATGCGGCCGGCCATTTTCATGCCCTTGAAGACGCGGCTCGGGGTGGATGCGCCACCGATTGAACCGGGCTTACGGTGGTTCTTGTGGGCACCGTGGGAAGCGCCAACGCCGTGGAAGCCGTGACGCTTCATAACACCGGCGAAGCCCTTACCCTTGGTGGTGCCGATGACGTCGATCTTCTGACCGGCCTCGAAGAGCTCCACGGAGAGCTCCTGGCCCAGCTCGTACTCAGCAGCATCTGCGGTACGGAGTTCGACGACGTGGCGGCGAGGCGTGACGCCTGCCTTCTCAAAGTGACCAGCCAGCGGCTTGGTGACCTTGCGGGGATCGATCTGGCCGTAGCCGATCTGAACGGCGACGTAGCCATCGGACTCAGCATTGCGCAGCTGGGTGATGACGTTCGAGTCTGCCTGGACCACAGTGACGGGGATGAGCTTGTTGTTCTCGTCCCAGACCTGGGTCATGCCGAGCTTCGTGCCCAGCAGGCCCTTTACGTTACGGGTTGCGGTCATAGTTTCTCAGCACCTCCCTACAGCTTGATTTCGATGTTCACGTCAGCCGGCAGGTCGAGACGCATGAGCGAGTCAACAGCCTTCGGCGTGGGATCGATGATGTCGATAAGACGCTTGTGCGTGCGCATTTCAAAGTGCTCGCGGCTGTCCTTGTACTTGTGCGGAGAGCGGATAACGCAGTACACGTTCTTCTCCGTAGGCAGCGGCACGGGGCCAACTACCGTTGCGCCTGCGCGCGTGACCGTCTCAACGATCTTCCGTGCTGAAACGTCAATGACCTCGTGGTCGTATGACTTCAGCCGGATGCGGATTTTTTGTCCCGCCATGTCGCCTGACTCTCTTTCAGTCTGTGCTTCCCCGGTTTAGGGCTGCCCTGTTCACTTACTCGTTGTATGGCTGCCGAAGCATTTGAGGTCGTAACCACCATCCGCCGCACAAGCTGAATCCGGATGAATCCGGGTTCCTCAACCTGCCGGCGCAACCGACCCCCGCGGTCGGGCGTGTCGCGCTGAACACGCATACAAATCCGCAATTCCATTGGGGTGGGTTATGTTTGGTCTTCAGCTTGGACCCTGCACCCGGCATTATCCGGATCGGGACACGAAGAAGCGCTTGAACAACTCATCTAGTATGCCGGAAAACTGCGGCAGATGCGAATTGGCTCTGTATCGATGCTCGTCAGGGCCATTGCCGCGGGCCGGGAGCGGCTGGATGATAGGGGCATGACCCTGGAGAGTACAGAATCGGTGACGGAACTGGCCGGGCGCGTGCCGCCGTCGTTCATCCTCGGCGTCGCGGCAGCGGCATTCCAGATCGAAGGCTCGCTGAAGGCCGGGGGTCGGGGACCATCGGGGTGGGATGCCTTCGCGGAGAAGCCCGGTGCCATCCTCGACGGCCACTCCCCCGCAGTGGCGTGCGACCACTACAACAGGCTCCCGGAGGATGTCGCGCTGTTGAAGGAACTGGGCGTAGGCTCCTACAGGTTCTCCCTGTCCTGGCCACGCATCCAGCCTGATGGCCGGGGTGCCCTCAATGCCGAAGGCCTGGATTTCTACGACCGTCTCATCGACCAACTGCTCGAAGCAGGCGTCTCACCCATGGCAACGCTCTACCACTGGGACACTCCCCTGCCCCTGGAACACCGCGGCGGCTGGCTGAACCGGGACACGGCCGAGCGGTTCAGCGAGTACGCCAGGGCCGCCGGTGAGCGGTTCGGGGACCGGGTGGCTCAGTGGGTCACCCTCAACGAACCCGTATCGGTCACCCTGAACGGCTACGCACTGGGGGTGCACGCACCCGGCCGCCGGCTGCTGTTCGACGCCCTTCCCGCCGTCCATCACCAGCTCCTGGCACACGGGCTCGGCGTGCAGGCGCTGCGGGCTGCTGGAGTGGCCGGCGGAGTAGGCCTGTCCAACCTGCACTCTCCCGTCAGGCCCGCCTCACGAAAAATCGGCGATAGGCTGGTCGCCCACGTCTATGACCTGCTGATGAACAGGATGTACGCGGATCCGGTCCTGCTGGGCCGCTACCCGTCGCTGCCGCTGTACGCGAAGCCCTGGCTGCGTTCCATCGGCAGGATTTCCGACGCGGATCTCAAAACCATCCACCAGCCCTTGGATTTCTACGGGCTCAACTACTACTTTCCGGTCAAGGTGGCCGTGGGGCCAGGCATCACCCCCCTGCCTGCGGACATGCACAAGGAGCTTGCCAAGCTGCCCTTCCACGAGGTGGGTTACCCGGAGTACGGGAGTACGGGCTTCGGCTGGCCCGTGGCGCCGGAACACCTGGGCATCCTGCTGCAGGAAATGCGCGACCGTTACGGCGCGGCCCTCCCCCCGGTCTACATCACCGAGGGCGGCGCCAGTTTCCCGGAACCTGACCGCGTTTCGGGGACCCTCGAGGATACCGATCGGGTGGAGTATCTGGCCAGTCATTTGGGTGCGGCGCTTGAGGCCACGGCTCCCGGGGGCCTGGCAGAGGGATTGGACCTGCGTGGCTATTTCGTGTGGACGCTCATGGACAACTTTGAGTGGGCCGCCGGCTACTCGCAACGTTTTGGCCTGGTGCACGTGGACTTTGAGACGCTGCAGCGGACGCCAAAGAGGTCCTTCTACTGGTACCAGGCCCTGTCCCGCGCAAGGAATGGCCGATCAGACTAGCCTGGCCGGCTCTGCGGGTCAGGAGTGCCCGGTGACAGTCAGGAAGATCAGAACGCAGTTCAGCCCCACGATAAGGGTGGCACTGGTCCAACCGGCGATCCGGAGGGGCTTGGAATCCACATGGACGCCCATCACCTTGCGGCTTCCGGTAAGCCGGATCAGCGGAATCAGCGCGAACGGGATACCGAAACTCAGGAGGACCTGGCTGAGGACCAGGGCTACCGTGGGTTCGATGCCCGCGCCAAGGACCAGCAACGCCGGGATCAGGGTCACGGTTCGGCGGACCAGCAGCGGAATCCTCATCTTCAGCAGCCCGCCCATGATGGTGGCCCCGGCATAACAACCCACCGAGGTGGACGCCAGTCCGGAGGCCAGCAGGCCTACGGCGAATACGACGCCGATGACCGGCCCCAGTGCCGACGTGACCGCCGCGTGGGCACCGGCAATGGTGTCAGTGCCCTCCACCCCGCGGAGGCTGGTGGCAGCCAACAGCAGCATGGCGATATTGACGACGCCGGCAAGCAGCAGGGCGCCGGCGACGTCCACGCGGGTGGTCCGGATCAACCGCGTCCTGACGGCAGGATCCTTCGAGAAGCCGTGGCGGTCCCGGGCGAGGGCTGAATGCAGGTAGATCGCGTGCGGCATGACAGTTGCACCGAGCATGCTGGCAGCGAGCAGGACGGTATCGGTTCCCTCGAAGCGCGGTACAAGGCCGGCCAGAGCGCCACCCGCATCCGGCGGAGCGACGAACAGGCCCGAGACGAACCCCACGGCGATTACACCAAGAAGGGTGAGGATCGCGAACTCGAAGGACTTCTGGCTCCGGCGCGACTGCAGTGCCAGCAACAGCATTGACGCAAGGCCAATGACGACCCCGCCGGCGAGCAGTGGCAGGCCAAACAGCAGATTAAGCGCAACTGCCCCGCCGATCACCTCAGCCAGGTCCGTGGCTCCGGCAACGACCTCGGCCTGCACCCAATAGGCGCGTCGGCGGCCGGTTCCCAGCCGCTGGCCGAGGATTTCCGGCAGGCTCATGCCAGTGGCGAGCCCAAGCTTGGCGGACTGGTACTGGATGAGAACGGCCATCCCGTTGGCAGCCACGAGGACCCAGACGAGCAGGTACCCAAAGCTGGCGCCGGCCGTCAGGTTAGCCGCGACGTTTCCAGGGTCCACATAAGCAATGGCTGCCACGAAGGCAGGCCCCAGCAGCAGGAGGCGGGACCAGAGCCCCGGAGTGGCGGTTTGCGCCGTCATAGTCGATACAGCCATCACATGTCCTCGTCGTTGCGGCGTCACTAAGACGAGGATACCGCGAATTTAGGCATACCGAAAAGTAGGAATAAGGCGTACCGGCAAGATGGCCGGAGGGTGGGCGGCTACTGGTTCTTGTTCGCCCTGTTGATCCGCTTGGCCCGGTCAATTTCGTGCCGGAAGTTCCTTCTGACCCAGAACACCCCACCCACCACCACAACCGCGATGATCAGGAAAATAAGCCATCCCATGATGATCTCCTTTCAGTGCTGCCACAGTATCAGGGGCTTGTCGATAGCGGTTCCGCAATGTTCCGGCCGGGGCTTTTGGACAAAAAGAAAGCCCCGCTGCTTGTCGCAGCGGGGCTTTCTTTTGGATTCTAGTGTGGGCCGAAGCCCAGCAAATCCTTGATCAGCAAGTACTACTTGATGATCTTGGTAACGCGTCCCGAACCAACGGTGCGGCCGCCTTCGCGGATTGCGAAGCCGAGGCCCTCTTCCATGGCGATGGGCTGGATGAGCGCAACGGTCATCTCAGTGTTGTCGCCGGGCATAACCATTTCCGTGCCCTCGGGCAGGGTGATAACGCCGGTTACGTCCGTGGTACGGAAGTAGAACTGCGGGCGGTAGTTGGAGTAGAACGGGTTGTGACGTCCGCCTTCGTCCTTGGAGAGGATGTAGACGTTGGCCTCGAAGTCGGTGTGCGGGGTGATGGAACCCGGCTTGACGACAACCTGGCCACGCTCGACATCGTCGCGCTTCAGGCCACGGAGCAGCAGGCCACAGTTCTCGCCGGCCCATGCTTCGTCGAGCTGCTTGTGGAACATCTCGATACCGGTAACCGTGGTCTTCTGGACCGGGCGGATGCCGACGATCTCGACCTCGGAGTTGATGGCGAGGGTTCCACGCTCGGCGCGGCCCGTAACAACGGTGCCACGACCGGTGATGGTGAAGACGTCTTCGATCGGCATCAGGAACGGCTTGTCGCGGTCACGTACGGGGTCCGGAACGGACTCGTCGACAGCAGCCATCAGGTCCTCAACGGACTTGACCCACTCGGGGTCGCCTTCCAGGGCCTTCAGGCCGGAAACGCGAACCACCGGAGCGTTGTCGCCGTCGAAGCCCTGCGAGCTCAGGAGCTCACGAACTTCCATTTCGACGAGGTCGAGGAGTTCCTCGTCATCGACCATGTCAGCCTTGTTCAGCGCGACCAGCAGGTAGGGAACACCAACCTGGCGGGCGAGCAGAACGTGCTCGCGGGTCTGAGCCATAGGGCCGTCGGTAGCGGCAACCACGAGGATTGCGCCGTCCATCTGAGCAGCACCGGTGATCATGTTCTTGATGTAGTCAGCGTGGCCGGGGGCGTCAACGTGTGCGTAGTGACGCTTCTCGGTCTGGTACTCCACGTGGGAGATGTTGATGGTAATACCGCGCTGACGCTCTTCGGGTGCAGAGTCGATCGACGCGAAGTCACGCTTTTCGTTGAGATCCGGGTACTTGTCGTACAGCACCTTGGAAATGGCGGCCGTCAGCGTCGTCTTACCGTGGTCAACGTGACCAATGGTGCCGATGTTGACGTGCGGCTTAGTCCGCTCGAACTTTGCCTTTGCCACAGGTTCCTCCTAGAACGTTTACAAATAGCTTGCCCTCCAGCCGCGCTTGTCGCGGTAGAACTCAGGCAAGTCTACTTGGGGGGCTTTGGATTGGTGAAATCGCAGATTCAGGAACTAATACTAGTCCCCTGAGCCTGTCGGTGCAGGGGGCCGGCCTGGACCGGCCGGCCTCCTGCACCAGGTTCGTCGGCCGTGGAGGCCGCCGAACCCGGGGTGTTCGCTTTGAAAGTCCGGAAAGGACTACTCGCCGCGGGACTTCTGGATGATCTCGTCGGCAACTGCCTTCGGGACCTCGGCGTAGCTGTTGAACGTCATGGAGTAGACAGCGCGGCCCTGGGTCTTGGAGCGCAGGTCGCCGATGTAGCCGAACATGCCGGACAGCGGAACGTGCGCACGGATGACCTTGACGCCCTGTGCATCTTCCATGGACTGCATCTGGCCACGGCGGGAGTTGAGGTCACCGATAACTTCACCCATGTATTCCTCAGGGGTGCGGACCTCGACATCCATCAGTGGTTCGAGCAGAACCGGGTTCGCCTTGCGTGCAGCTTCCTTGAAAGCCATACGGCCGGCGATCTTGAACGCCATTTCCGAGGAGTCAACATCGTGGTACGCGCCGTCAATCAGCGTGGCCTTGATGCCGACAACCGGGTAGCCGGCCAGGACGCCGTCGTTCAATGCGTCCTGGATGCCCGCGTCGACGGACGGGATGTATTCGCGCGGAACGCGGCCACCGGTGACCTTGTTCTCGAACTCGTACAGCTCACCCTCAGCGGTGTCCAGCGGCTCGATGGCGATCTGGATCTTTGCGAACTGGCCCGAACCACCGGTCTGCTTCTTGTGCGTGTAGTCGTGGCGTTCGACGGCGCGCTTGATGGTTTCGCGGTAGGCAACCTGGGGCTTGCCCACGTTTGCCTCGACCTTGAATTCGCGGCGCATGCGGTCCACCAGGATGTCCAGGTGGAGCTCGCCCATGCCGGCGATGATGGTCTGGCCGGTGTCTTCGTTGAGGGACACCTGGAAGGTGGGGTCCTCAGCGGAGAGCTTCTGGATGGCCGTGGAGAGCTTCTCCTGGTCACCCTTGGTGTTCGGCTCGATGGCAACCGAGATCACGGGCTCCGGGAAGCTCATGGACTCGAGCACGATCTGGTTGTTGGCATCACACAGGGTGTCACCCGTGGTGGTGTCCTTCAGACCGATGGCTGCGTAGATGTGGCCGGCGGTAGCGCCCTCAACGGGCATTTCCTTGTTGGCGTGCATCTGGAACAGCTTGCCGATGCGCTCCTTCTTGCCCTTGGTGGAGTTGACCACCTGCGCGCCTGCTTCCACGTGACCGGAGTACACGCGGATGAAGGTGAGCTGACCGAAGAAGGGGTGAGCAGCAATCTTGAATGCCAGGGCCGAGAACGGCTCCTCAGCGGAAGGCTTGCGGGTCAGTTCCTTCTCTTCGTCGCGAGGATCGTGACCGACCATCGGGGGGACGTCGAGCGGGTTCGGCAGGTAGTCCACAACTGCATCGAGCATCGGCTGGACGCCACGGTTCTTGAACGCGGAGCCACAGAAGATCGGGTACAGCTCGGAGTTGATGGTCATCTGGCGGATGCCGGCCTTGAGCTCGTCGATCGAGATCTCTTCGCCCTCAAGGTACTTCTCCATGAGTTCCTCGGAGGACTCTGCAACGGTCTCAACGAGGTTCGCGCGGTACTCTTCAGCCTTTTCCTGGAGGTCAGCCGGGATCTCACGGATCTCGTACTTGGCACCCATGGTCACGTCGCCCTTGGCGTCGCCCGGCCAAACCAGGGCACGCATGTAAAGCAGGTCGACGACGCCGATGAAGTCGTTCTCGGCACCGATGGGCAGCTGCATGACCAGCGGCTTGGCACCGAGGCGGCTGATGATGGTGTCTACGGTGAAATAGAAGTCAGCACCGAGCTTGTCCATCTTGTTGACGAAGCAGATACGCGGGACGTTGTACTTGTCAGCCTGGCGCCATACGGTCTCGGACTGCGGCTCAACGCCTTCCTTGCCGTCGAAGACGGCAACTGCACCGTCGAGGACGCGCAGGGAGCGCTCAACCTCAACCGTGAAGTCCACGTGGCCAGGGGTGTCGATGATGTTGATCTGGTTGTTTTCCCAGAAGCAGGTCACGGCGGCAGACGTGATGGTGATGCCGCGTTCCTTTTCCTGTTCCATCCAGTCGGTGGTCGACGCGCCGTCGTGCGTTTCGCCGATCTTGTGGTTCACACCCGTGTAGAACAGGATGCGCTCGGTTGTGGTGGTCTTGCCGGCATCAATGTGGGCCATGATGCCGATATTGCGGACCTTACTAAGGTCGGTAAGCACGTCCTGTGCCACGGGGTCTCCTTTTGGGATGGACTACGCGTTCGCCGCCGGCTCGGTTGAGCCGGCGGCGTCCGGGGAGTATTACCAGCGGTAGTGTGCGAAGGCCTTGTTGGACTCGGCCATCTTGTGGGTGTCTTCGCGACGCTTCACAGCGGCACCGAGACCGTTGGACGCATCCAGGATTTCGTTCTGGAGACGCTCGGTCATCGTCTTTTCACGGCGGGCCTTGGAGTAGCCAACCAGCCACCGCAGGGCGAGGGCGGTGGAGCGGCCCGGCTTGACCTCAACCGGCACCTGGTAGGTGGCGCCACCGACACGGCGGGAGCGGACCTCGAGGGAAGGCTTGACGTTGTCCATGGCCTTCTTGAGGGCTGCAACGGGGTCGCCGCCCGACTTGGCGCGGGCGCCTTCGAGGGCACCGTAGACGATGCGCTCTGCCGTGGACTTCTTGCCGTCAACGAGCACCTTGTTGATGAGCTGGGTTACCAGCGGGGAACCGTATACCGGATCCGAAACGAGCGGCCGCTTGGGGGCCGGACCCTTGCGAGGCATATTACTTCTTCTCCATCTTTGCGCCGTAGCGGCTGCGGGCCTGCTTACGGTTCTTCACACCCTGGGTATCGAGGGCGCCACGGACGATCTTGTAGCGGACACCCGGAAGGTCCTTCACACGACCACCGCGAACGAGCACGATGGAGTGCTCCTGCAGGTTGTGGCCAACACCGGGGATGTAGGCGGTAACTTCCACGCCGCCGTTGAGGCGCACACGTGCCACCTTACGCAGAGCCGAGTTCGGCTTCTTCGGGGTGGTGGTGTAGACGCGGGTGCAGACACCGCGGCGCATGGGGCTGCCCTTAAGCGCGGGAGCCTTGGTCTTTGAGACCTTAGGCGTGCGGCCCTTGCGGACCAGCTGGTTAATCGTAGGCACTCTCGTGTTCTCCGTTTTATCCGGAGTGGCTGTTTCCGGCCACTCTCCTTTTGCGTTGCCCCGCCGCCCGGGCCCTGAAGGGAATCTCCATGGCGGCGAAGGCGAAGCCTTAATAGTCGGATCGCACACCGGGACGAAACGTACATTCCTGCAGTTCCCTAGGCATGCAAAAATGTGGCATACGTTGCACAAGAACCCTGCAAACCGGAAACGTCGCTCTGGTCCAGCCTTTCAGCTGATACCGGCGCTCTCATCCACTGCCACAATAACAATTGGTAACAAGTCTAGCATGGACAGGCTCCATGCCTTAATCGGGGCCTTTCCCCCCATCGATTGCTCCGTACCTGTCGTTATGGGCCACCAGAACGACAGGTACGAAGCAATCGACGTTAACGGGAGATGGTCCCCCACCTTGCGGTGCGGGACCATCCCTTCGTCAGGCGTCAACCGTCAGTGGTTACCGGAAGTCGTTGCCCAGGTCGTAGTCATCCAGGGGGATGGCGTGGAACTCGGGAGCTCCGTCACCGCCCAGGGTGTCGTACGAGAAGTCACTGAATGCGCTGGGGCCGGTGAACAGATTGGCCTTCGCTTCTTCAGTGGGCTCGACGGTGACCTCGGTGTAGCGCGGGAGGCCCGTGCCGGCCGGGATCAGCTTACCGATGATGACGTTCTCCTTGAGGCCCAGCAGCGGATCGCTCTTGCCTTCCATGGCCGCCTGCGTCAGGACGCGGGTGGTCTCCTGGAAGGAAGCTGCGGACAGCCAGGACTCGGTGGCCAGCGACGCCTTGGTGATGCCCATCAGTTCAGGACGTCCGGAAGCCGGAGTCTTGCCTTCGGACACAACGCGGCGGTTGGCTTCCTCGAACCGGCTGCGCTCAGCGAGCTCGCCGGGCAGCAGGTCGGATTCGCCGGACTCGATGACCGTGACGCGGCGCAGCATCTGGCGGACGATAACCTCGACGTGCTTGTCGTGGATACCGATGCCCTGGCTGCGGTACACGCCCTGGACCTCGTCCACCAGGAACTTCTGTGCCGCACGCGGACCCATGATGCGCAGGACCTGCTTGGGGTCCACCGGGCCGTTGATCAGCTTCTGGCCCACGGAAACATGGTCGCCGTCTTCGATCAGCAGCCGTGAACGGCGCAGCACCGGGTAGGCGATCTCTTCCGAGCCGTCATCCGGGGTGATGACCAGGCGCATCTGGCGCTCGGACTCTTCGATGGTGATGCGGCCGGCTGCTTCAGCAATCGGTGCAACACCCTTCGGAGTGCGGGCTTCGAAGAGCTCCTGGATACGGGGCAGACCCTGCGTGATGTCGTCGCCACCACCGGCGGAAACAGCACCACCGGTGTGGAACGTACGCATGGTCAGCTGGGTACCGGGCTCACCGATGGACTGTGCGGCGATGATGCCCACGGCCTCGCCGATGTCCACCGTCTTGCCGGTGGCCAGCGAGCGGCCGTAGCACAGGGCGCAGGTGCCGACGCTGGACTCACAGGTGAGTACGGAGCGGACCTTGACCTCGGTGATGCCTGCCTTGAAGAGCTCGGCGATAACCACGTCGCCGCAGTCGGTGCCGGCGGCTGCGAGGACGTTGCCCTCGGAGTCCACGACGTCAACAGCCAGCGTACGTGCGTAAGCGCTGTTCTCGACGTTCTCGTCCAGGACCAGCTCACCGTTGGCGTCGGCGACGGCGATGGGCGTGACCAGGCCGCGCTCGGTGCCGCAGTCCTCTTCACGGACGATGACGTCCTGCGAGACGTCCACCAGACGACGGGTCAGGTAACCCGAGTTGGCGGTACGCAGAGCGGTATCGGCCAGGCCCTTACGGGCACCGTGCGTGGCGATGAAGTATTCCAGCACCGACAGGCCCTCACGGTAGGAGGACTTGATGGGGCGCGGGATGATCTCACCCTTCGGGTTGGCCACCAGGCCACGGATACCCGCAATCTGGCGGACCTGCATCCAGTTACCACGTGCACCGGAGGACACCATGCGGTTGATGGTGTTCATCGGGGACAGGCTCTCACGCATCACCGAGGCGATATCGTTGGTGGCCTTGTTCCAGATCTCGATGAGTTCCTGGCGGCGCTCGTCGTCGTCGATCAGGCCCTTATCGTACTGGCCCTGGATCTTGGCGGCGCGCTCTTCGTACCCGGCAAGGATTTCCGGCTTGGCAGCCGGAACCTCGATGTCGGAGATGGCAACGGTGACGCCTGAACGGGTGGCCCAGTAGAAACCGGCATCCTTGAGGTTGTCCAGCGTTGCAGCGGTGACAACCTTCGGGTAGCGCTCGGCGAGGTCGTTGACGATGCGGGACAGTTCGCCCTTGTCGGCAACAGCCTCAACCCACGGGTAGTCCTCGGGCAGGGTCTCGTTGAAGAGGACCTGGCCCAGGGAGGTTTCAACCAGTGCGGGCTGGCCCTGCTCCCAGCCTTCGGGAGCTTCCCAGCCGGCGTACGGGACGAAGCCTTCGAGGCGGATCTTGACCTGCGAGTTCAGGTGCAGCTCGCGGGCATCGAAGGCCATGATGGCTTCTGAAACCGAACCGAAGATGCGGCCTTCGCCGGCCGACCCCTTGCGCTTGGTGGTCAAGTGGTACAGGCCGATGATCATATCCTGCGAAGGCAGGGTGACCGGGCGTCCGTCAGAGGGCTTCAGGATGTTGTTCGAGGACAGCATCAGGATGCGGGCCTCAGCCTGCGCCTCGGGGCTCAGCGGCAGGTGGACTGCCATCTGGTCGCCGTCGAAGTCGGCGTTGAATGCGCCACAAACCAGCGGGTGCAGCTGGATTGCCTTGCCTTCAACAAGCTGCGGCTCGAACGCCTGGATGCCCAGGCGGTGCAGGGTAGGTGCACGGTTGAGCAGCACCGGGTGTTCGGTGATGATCTCTTCGAGCACGTCCCAGACCTGCGGGCGGTAGCGCTCCACCATCCGCTTGGCCGACTTGATGTTCTGGGCGTGGTTGAGGTCAACCAGGCGCTTCATCACGAACGGCTTGAAGAGCTCCAGTGCCATCTGCTTGGGCAGGCCGCACTGGTGCAGCTTCAGCTGCGGGCCGACGACGATGACCGAACGGCCGGAGTAGTCGACGCGCTTGCCGAGGAGGTTCTGGCGGAAACGGCCCTGCTTGCCCTTGAGCATGTCGCTCAGGGACTTCAGCGGACGGTTGCCCGGTCCGGTGACCGGACGGCCGCGGCGGCCGTTGTCGAAGAGGCTGTCGACAGCTTCCTGAAGCATGCGCTTCTCGTTGTTGACGATGATCTCCGGAGCACCCAGGTCAAGCAGGCGCTTGAGGCGGTTGTTGCGGTTGATCACGCGGCGGTACAGGTCGTTGAGGTCGGAGGTCGCGAAGCGGCCACCGTCCAGCTGGACCATGGGGCGCAGTTCCGGCGGGATCACCGGGACGGCGTCGAGGACCATGCCGAGCGGGCTGTTGTTGGTGGTCAGGAACGCGTTGACCACCTTCAGGCGCTTGAGGGCACGGGTCTTGCGCTGGCCCTTGCCGTTGGCAATGACGTCGCGCAGGGACTCGGACTCGGCCTGCATGTCGAAGTTCTCAAGGCGCTTCTTGATGGCTTCGGCACCCATGGAGCCTTCGAAGTACATGCCGTAGCGGTCGCGCAGTTCGCGGTACAGGCCTTCGTCACCTTCGAGGTCGGCGACCTTCAGGTTCTTGAAGCGGTCCCAGACCTGCTCGAGGCGCTCGATGTCGGCGTCGGCACGCTTGCGCACGTTGGCCATCTGGCGGTCGGCGGAGTCGCGGGCCTTCTTCTTGTCGGCAGCCTTGGCGCCTTCGCCCTCGAGGCGTGCGATTTCGCCTTCGAGGTCGCGGGCGATCGCGGCGATGTCGGCGTCGCGGTTGTCGATCAGCTGCTTCTTCTCGATGTCGTGCTCAACCTGCAGGTTGGGCAGTTCCTCGTGGCGGGCAGCCTCGTCGACGCTGGTGATCATGTAGGCAGCGAAGTAGATGACCTTTTCGAGGTCCTTCGGGGCCAGGTCAAGGAGGTAGCCCAGGCGGGACGGAACACCCTTGAAGTACCAGATATGCGTGACCGGTGCGGCCAGTTCGATGTGGCCCATGCGCTCACGGCGGACCTTGGCGCGGGTGACTTCGACGCCACAGCGCTCACAGATGATGCCCTTGAAGCGCACGCGCTTGTACTTGCCGCAGTAGCATTCCCAGTCGCGGGACGGGCCGAAGATCTTCTCGCAGAAGAGGCCGTCCTTCTCGGGCTTGAGGGTGCGGTAGTTGATGGTTTCCGGCTTCTTAACCTCGCCGTACGACCAGCCGCGGATGTCTTCCGCGGTGGCGAGGCCGATCTGCATGAGGCCGAAGGAGGATTCGCTGGACATATGGTCCCTGTTCTCTCTTGTTCTCTAAATTCTGAAGTCTTAGGTGCGGGATGAGGGAGGGCGGCGTACGACGGCGGGTTCCCACCCGCCGTCGTACGGGCGCCTTCTAGACCTCTTCTACGGAGCTGGGCTCTGCGCGAGACAGATCGATGCCCAGTTCCTCCGCAGCCGTGAAGACTGCGTCATCAGAGTCACGCATTTCAATTGTGGTTCCGTCCGTGGAAAGAACTTCCACGTTCAGGCACAGCGACTGCATTTCCTTGATCAAGACCTTGAAGGATTCGGGAACGCCCGGCTCGGGGATGTTCTCGCCCTTGACGATCGCTTCGTAGACCTTCACACGACCGTGGATATCATCCGACTTGATCGTGAGGAGTTCCTGGAGCGTGTAGGCGGCGCCATAAGCTTCGAGCGCCCACACTTCCATTTCACCGAAGCGCTGGCCACCGAACTGTGCCTTACCACCCAGCGGCTGCTGCGTGATCATGGAGTACGGGCCCGTGGAGCGTGCGTGGATCTTGTCATCCACCAGGTGGTGGAGCTTCAGGATGTACATGTAGCCGACCGAGATCGGATCCGGGAACGGCTCGCCGGAGCGGCCGTCAAACAGGCGGGTCTTGCCCGAGGAGTTGATCAGGCGGTCACCATCGCGGGTCACGTTGGTGGAATCCAGCAGGCCCGTGATTTCCTCTTCGCGTGCACCGTCGAACACCGGCGTTGCAACAGTGGTGGGACCACTCTCGCGCGGCAGGTTGGGCAGCTGCTTGACCCATTCCGGCTCGCCTTCGATCTTCCAACCGGTCTTGGCAACCCAGCCCAGGTGCGTTTCGAGCACCTGGCCCACGTTCATACGGCCCGGAACACCCAGCGGGTTCAGGACGATGTCGACGGGGGTACCGTCGGCCAGGAAGGGCATGTCCTCGATCGGGAGGATCTTGGAGATAACACCCTTGTTGCCGTGGCGGCCGGCGAGCTTGTCGCCGTCGGTGATCTTGCGCTTGGCAGCCACGTAGACGCGTACCAGCTGGTTGACGCCCGGGGGCAGTTCGTCGTCGTTGTCGCGGTCGAAGACGCGCACGCCGATGACGGTGCCGGACTCGCCGTGGGGCACCTTCAGGGAGGTGTCACGCACTTCGCGTGACTTCTCGCCGAAGATGGCGCGCAGGAGGCGCTCCTCCGGGGTCAGCTCGGTTTCACCCTTCGGGGTGACCTTTCCGACCAGGATGTCCCCTGCTTCAACCTCGGCACCGATGTGGATGATGCCGCGCTCGTCCAGCCCTGCGAGGACTTCCTCGGACACGTTGGGGATGTCACGGGTGATTTCCTCGGCACCAAGCTTGGTGTCGCGGGCATCGATCTCGTGCTCCTCGATGTGGATGGAGGAAAGGACGTCCTCGGCAACGATGCGCTGCGAGAGGATGATGGCGTCCTCGAAGTTGTGGCCTTCCCATGACATGAATGCCACGAGCAGGTTCTTGCCGAGTGCCAGTTCACCCTGGTCCGTTGCCGGGCCGTCGGCGATGATGCCGCCAACTTCCAGGCGCTGGCCTTCGTTCACCAGTACGCGGTGGTTGTAGCAGTTGCCCTGGTTGGAGCGGGCGAACTTGTTGATGCGGTAGTTGGTCTCGGTGCCGTCGTCGTTGAGCATGATGACGAGCTCGGCGGAAACCTCGGTGACCACACCGGCCTTCTTGGCAATGACAACGTCACCGGCGTCGACGGCGGCGGCGCGCTCCATGCCGGTGCCCACGACGGGGGCCTCGGAACGGACCAGCGGCACAGCCTGGCGCTGCATGTTGGCACCCATGAGTGCGCGGTTGGCGTCGTCGTGCTCAAGGAACGGGATCAGGGCGGTTGCCACGGACACCATCTGGCGCGGGGAAACGTCCATGAACTCAACGTCCTCGGCCGGAACCAGGACGGGCTCGCCTCCACCACCACGGGCACGCACGAGGACAGTGTCCTCGGCGAACTTGTTGTTCTCGTCCAGCGGCGCGTTGGCCTGGGCGATCAGCACTTCGGCTTCGTCGTCGGCCGTCAGGTACTGGACGTCGTCGGACACGACGCCGTCCTTGACCAGGCGGTACGGGGTCTCGATGAAGCCGAACGGGTTGATGCGTCCGTAGGAAGCCAGCGAACCGATCAGGCCAATGTTGGGGCCTTCAGGGGTTTCGATGGGGCACATGCGTCCGTAGTGGGACGGGTGCACGTCACGGACTTCCATGCCGGCGCGGTCACGGGACAGACCACCGGGGCCAAGGGCCGACAGGCGGCGCTTGTGGGTCAGGCCCGAGAGCGGGTTGTTCTGGTCCATGAACTGCGACAGCTGGGAGGTTCCGAAGAACTCCTTGATGGCTGCAACCACGGGGCGGATGTTGATCAGGGTCTGCGGCGTGATGGCCTCGACGTCCTGGGTGGTCATACGCTCGCGGACAACGCGCTCCATGCGGGACAGGCCTGTGCGGACCTGGTTCTCGATGAGCTCGCCGACGGCGCGGATGCGGCGGTTGCCGAAGTGGTCGATGTCGTCGATTTCGACGCGCAGGTCCACTTCCTGGCCATCGCGGGTGCCCTTGATGGTCTTCTCACCGGCGTGCAGCGCAACGAGGAACTTGATCATGGCAACGATGTCTTCAACGTGCAGGACAGAAGCTTCCTTGTCACCAAGGGAGCGGTCGATGCCCAGCTTGCGGTTGATCTTGTAGCGGCCAACCTTGGCCAGATCGTAGCGCTTGGAGTTGAAGTATAGGTTGTCCAGCAGGGACTGGGCAGCCTCAACGGTGGGCGGCTCGCCCGGACGCAGCTTGCGGTAGATGTCCAGGAGGGCGTCTTCGCGGGTTTCGGTGGCGTCCTTCTCCAGGGTTGCCCGCATCGAGTCGTACTGGCCGAACTCTTCGAGGATCTGGCCTTCGGTCCAGCCAAGGGCCTTCAGCAGGACGGTGACGGACTGCTTGCGCTTGCGGTCAAGGCGGACCCCGACCTGGTCGCGCTTGTCGATTTCGAGCTCGAACCACGCACCACGGGACGGGATGATCTTCGCGGTGAAGATGTCCTTGTCACTGGTCTTGTCAGCGGCGCGCTCGAAGTAGGCGCCCGGTGAACGAACCAGCTGGGAAACGACGACACGCTCGGTGCCGTTGACGACGAAGGTGCCCTTCTCGGTCATCAGCGGGAAGTCACCCATGAACACGGTCTGCTGCTTGATTTCGCCCGTGTTGTTGTTCATGAACTCGGCCTTGACGTACAGCGGAGCCGAGTACGTGGCGTCCCGGTCCTTGCACTCAGCCATGGTGTACTTGGGGTCAGCGAACTCCGGATCGGAGAAGCTCAGGGACATGGTGCCCTGGAAATCCTCGATCGGGGAGATCTCTTCGAAGATGTCCGACAGGCCGGACGTGGTGGCGACGCTGAGATCGTTTTCTTCGACAGCCTTTGCCACGCGTGCCTGCCAGCGCTCATTGCCGACCAGCCAGTCAAAGCTGTCCGTCTGCAGGGCAAGCAGATTCGGAACGTCAAGAGGTTCGTGAATCTTTGCGAATGAGAGCCGGCGAGTGGCACCATCAGTGCTGTCGGCAGTGTTAGCGGTTTCGTTATTAGAGGTGCTCGAGGCGACCAAGAGGGATCCTTCCACAGACCTTCAGGCGTTTTCAGATCTCCCCCGCTGTGCACCCTGCGAAGTGACTTCGCAGCGCTACCATCCGGTTCCGCTATATGACCCGGGACCCGAACTGGCTATGATGTGACCGTTGTTACGGCACGTTGATTGCCAGCTGTCGGGCGAAGCCCACCGCTATATGAAGGCTGAAGGTAAACAGGGAAGACGCAAATATCTACGATACGGCAAAACAACCTTCGTGTCTACCCCACATCCGGTCGGATTGCAAGCACCGGATATTCGTCCCCCAGCAGCCGCTTCCTGGGCTTCCCCTGTCAGAGCCGGAGGGTTACGCCCGCTGCAGTGCACGCCGCGGAGTTGGCGAAGACGGCATCCCTGACTGCGTCCTGGGATTCCTGCGCCGGCTTGCCGCCGGTCTCCGCTGCCGAGGACCGGTCCATGGCCAGCAGGCTTAGGGAGCTGAAAAGCCCCCTGAGGTCGCCGGACACGGTGTCCTTCGCGTCCTGCGCCTTCAGGTACACGTCCTCGTAGCCATTGGAGTCGGTGGGCGATACGGCGCCGTAGTCCGCCACCAGCTTGTTGAAGAGTTCGCAGGATTCCCGGGTTCCGGCAGCGTCGGGGCCTTGGCCCACCCCGCCCGTAGCTGTGCCACCGGCTGCCGGGCTGCTGCTTTCCGTTTCCCGGGCCGGGGCCGAAGGGGAAGTGGCGGACGGGGCAGATTCTGCCGGTGCCGGCGTGGACACAGAGCAGCCTGCCAGCGCGCAGCCGGTCAATACCGCGATCACTGCCGCCGTCACTGTCTTCATCACGATTCCCATTCCGTCCGTCCCGCGTGCCGGCCCAGGCCCCCGCAAAGAGTTTCCTTTGCAAAGCGCGCCCCTCAAAGCCTCGCCGTCCACCCTACGCAACCGGCCTTCGTCGTGCACAATGCCCCGATGGGGACCCCTCCCCTGCCAGGAATGCACATAGGCGTTCCAGCGTTTGCATAGTTGGGTGACCAGGCTCACGATAGCCTTGGTGGCCTACACCGGAACCGGATTGAAAGTGGTAACCATGGTCAACTCTCCCGACAGCAACGACGTTGTCATCCTCGGGGCGGCACGGACTCCGCAGGGCCGGATCAACGGCCAACTCTCCAGCCTTACGGCAGTGGACCTCGGTGCCCACGCCATCAAGGCCGCGCTGGAAGGCAGCGGTGTGGAGGCCGCCGACGTGGAGGCGGTCATCATGGGGCAGGTGCTGCAGGCGGGCGCCGGACAGAACCCGGCACGGCAGAGCGCCATCGGCGCCGGCATCGGATGGAATGTCCCGGCGGTAACGGTCAACAAGGTGTGCCTTTCCGGTCTGACAGCGGTGATCGACGCAGCCCGGATGATCCGCGCCGGCGAGGCTGCGGTGGTGGTGGCAGGCGGGCAGGAGTCGATGAGCCGGGCCCCGCACCTGCTTCCCGGATCACGCCAGGGGTGGACGTACGGATCCATCCAGGCGCTGGACGCTGCCGCGCACGACGGCCTGACCGACGCCTTTGACGGACAGTCCATGGGCCTGTCCACCGAGACGCGCAACCTCACGCTGGGCATCGACCGCACCTCGCAGGACAACGTGGCCGCCCAGTCGCACCAGCGTGCGGCGCTTGCGGCCAAGAACGGAACGTTCGACGGCGAGATCGCACCTGTCAGCGTCAAGCAGCGCAAGGGCGACCCGCTGGTGGTTGATACTGACGAGGGCGTCCGCCCGAATACGTCGGTGGAGTCGTTGGCCGGCCTGCGTGCGGCCTTCGTTACCGATGGCACCATTACGGCGGGCAACTCCTCTCCCCTGTCCGACGGGGCCGCCGCCCTGGTGCTCGCTTCGCGCGGCTACGCCGAAGAGCACGGGCTGGAATACCTGGCGGTGGTGGGAAAGCCGGGCCAAGTTGCCGGTCCTGACAACTCCCTGCACTCACAGCCGTCGAATGCCATTCTGAATGCCCTTGGCAAGGCCGGCTGGAACACCTCCGACCTCGACTTCATCGAGATTAACGAGGCGTTCGGCTCCGTCGCGGTGCAGTCCCTCAAGGACCTGGACTACCCCTTGGAAAAGTGCAACATCCACGGCGGCGCCATCGCACTCGGTCACCCGATTGGCGCCTCCGGAGCCCGCCTGGCCGCCCACGCCGCCCATGAGCTGAAGCGGCGCGGAACCGGCAAGGCTGCCGTATCCCTCTGCGGCGGGGGCGGGCAGGGCGAGGCCCTCCTGCTGTACCGCGACTGATGGCGGGCGCATCCGGAAACGGAACGCACGGCGTCGGGCAGGAACGCTTCCTGGCCGACGCCGAGGCCCGGGGCCTGCAGGTCGAAGTAGTGGAGCGGCCCGCAGCGAAGAGCCTCGAAGAGGCCGCGGACATCCTGGGCATCAGCCCGGCGGACATCGTCAAGTCCCTGGTGGTCAAGCACAAGGACGGGACCTTCCTGTTCGCCCTGATCCCGGGCGACCGGCAGATCTCCTGGCCCAAGCTGCGCACGCTGGTGGGCGTCAACAAGCTGTCCCTGCCGCCTGCCGAAACCGCGCTGGAAGCGACCGGTTACGAGCGGGGCACCATCACGCCCCTGGGCAGTACCACGGCATGGCCTGTCTACGCTGATGAGACCATTACCGGCCGCCGTATCTCCATGGGGGCCGGTGCCCATGGCTACAGCGCCTTTGTTGACGCCGACGCACTCACTGCAGCGCTCGGCGCGGTGGTGGCTGACATCAGTGAGCCCGGCTAGGGCCGGAAACGGGTTAAAGCAGGAAAACCCCGCCCAACTGGTTCGCAGTGGGGCGGGGTTTCCCGGGAAAAAGGCGCTGTTACTTGAGGGTAACGGTGGCGCCTGCAGCCTCGAGCTGATCCTTGGCCTTCTCGGCAGCTTCCTTGTTGGCGCCTTCGAGGACAGCCTTGGGAGCGCTGTCAACCAGGTCCTTGGCTTCCTTGAGGCCGAGGGAGGTGATGGCGCGAACTTCCTTGATGACTGCGATCTTCTTGTCACCGGCAGATTCGAGGATGACGTCGAAGTCGGTCTTCTCTTCAACCTCTTCAGCAGCTCCGCCACCGGCAGGGCCGGCAACGGCTACAGCAGCAGCGGTAACTTCGAAGGTCTCTTCGAAGAGCTTGACGAACTCGGAGAGCTCGATGATGGTCAGTTCCTTGAAAGCTTCAATGAGCTCTTCGTTGCTGAGCTTCGCCATGGTAGGCGTCCTTCCTGTTGTGGTGTCCGAACGGCGCTGGGCCGGACTGGCACCGGAGTCTGGTGGGGGTAAGAGAATTAGTTCTCTTCGGCAGCGGGAGCCTCGGCGGCAGCGTCGGCTTCAGCGGCAGGAGCTTCTTCAGCGGCGGGCGCTTCGGCAGCTGCCGGTGCACCGTTCTCTTCTTCAAGCTTGAGGCGCAGTGCGTCGATGATGCGTGCAGCTGCGGCGGCAGGGGCCTTGAGGACGCCTGCAACCTTGGCGAGCTGCAGCTCACGGGACTCGAGGGCAGCCAGTGCGGCAACCTCGCTGGCGTCCAGCGCCTTGCCCTCGAAGTAACCGGTCTTGATGACCAGCTGCTTGTTGGCCTTGGCGAAATCCGTCAGGCTCTTGGCAGCGGCAACTGCGTCACCCTTGATGAACGCGATTGCAGTGGGGCCGGCAAGCTGGCCGTCGAATGCTTCGACGCCGGCTTCCTTGGCTGCAATGGCGGTCAGGGTGTTCTTAACGACCGCGAACTTGGTGTCCTGGCCGAGAGAAACACGCAGCTGCTTGAGCTGTGCAACGGTGAGCCCGCGGTATTCGGTCAGGACAGCGGCGTTCGATTCCTTGAAATCGTTAGTGATCTCAGCTACTGCTGAAACCTTGGTAGGCGTTGCCATAACCCTCCTTCCGGGGATAGTGCCGGTATTCGACGGTCCCCGCTCAAGAGAGCTAAAACTAAAAACGCCCCGCGCAGATGCACGGGGCTTGGCTCAACGCGGCTGTACCGCGGAACTTTGCTTCGTTCACCTGCGCCGGCCGCCCTGCGTTGAGGGTCCTTCGTCCGGAAAGCCACTGTTGTCCCCAGCGCACAACTACAGAGTTGAGCCATGTTCAGGAGAGTGGATTTCCAACAACCGACGGTCTTTGGTACTTCCAGCTTACGCGAGGCGGTACCCGTCCTCCAAATCGGGCCTCAACTGGTGCTGGTATGCAGGGTGGGAAGCTCTTTTTGCCAGATTCCCGTAACTCCCGCAGTCTGGAAACCGAGCTGCTTGTTGACCGTCAGAAGGTACCGGTTCTCCGGCGCATTCCAGGTGTAGATAATGCGCGCATCCGGGAACTGCTCACTGAGCCGTTCCATATTGGCCACCTTGATCAGCAGGCCCAGCTTGTTGCCGCGGTGCTCCTGCAGGATCAGGGTGTCGTCCTGGAACACGACATCGGCCCGGTGCGCCAGCACCGTGATGGTGGTCAGTCCCACCAGCGCTCCCGTGGCGATATGCTCCACGGCGGTGACCACCGTCCGTCTCCCCTGCGCGATGGCGACGTCTTCCGCCTCGCGAAGGATGCCGGCGTCGAACACCATGTCCTGCTCAATCGGCGCATCCAGGGAAGGGTCAACGTCCACCCCCGCCTGGTTCTCCAGGGCCGCCACCGCCTCCAGCCAGCGCTCGGGGCAGCGGTCCGTCCAATGGTGCAGCCGGTACCTGCCGTTGTTCGCTTCCTCGGCTTCGGCCTGGAGGTCTGCCACGAGCTTGGTGTCCAGGGGCAGGAGGCAGGAGCTGAACTGCTCAATGTGCTGAAGCGTGTACCCGGTTTTCCGGGCGAACTCCACCTCCCGGCTCTCCAGCGGCACGAACCCCTGCCCCGACCCGGGGACCAGCTGGGCCTGCTCAAACTCGTGCAGTGAAGCGCCGGGGTGATTGGTGTCCACCAGGATCATGGTGCGGCCTTCACCCCGGGCCAGCTGTTCGGCCGCCTCCAGCAGCCGGCGTCCAACGCCCTGCCTCTGGTACTCCGGAAGGATGTCGAGGGTGAGCTCGGCGAGGTCAAGGTGGTCGGTAAGGGGCAGCGCAATGTCCACCGTGCCTACAATGGCGCCGTCCACCTTGGCCACAAGGATCAGCTGGCGCTCATAAGGATCCGCGAACTCCAGCAGCTTCTCAAGCGGACCATAGGCTAGATCGTCACTGCCCCAGGTCTGCATGCGCACTTTGCGGCCCACTTCCACGGCCGCCAGGAAGTCCGCAGCGTCCGGGGTGTCCAATGAGTCGGGGATCCAGAGCTGCTCGATCTTAACGTCTATTGCCATTCGGGCATCATCCCAGCCGTTTCTGCCACTCACCTTCATAACCAACAGGTTTGAATCCAAGTGCAATATTTATCGCCAGCATATGCTGGTTTTCGCTGGCATTCCATGTCAGGGCCGAGCGCGCCGAGGGTCGTTCTTCCCTGGGTCCGGCGGAAGCACGACGGCGGCAATCACCAATCCGGCGCGAGTAGTCCGGGTTGCGTTCAGACGGATCGGCGTGGCCGCTCAAGCCAGCTTAGGGAAAGCGCCGGGTCAAAAAGAAGACCGCCCCCGCGCTGATGCGCCGGGACGGTCTTCGGATGCTCCGGAATCAGTCCGGGCAGGAACTTCAATCAAGGACTACGCCTCGGTGAGCACCTTGGTGACGTTGGGGTCCACGGAGATGCCCGGGCCGAACGTGGTGGCCACGGTGGCCTTCTGGATGTAGCGGCCCTTGGATGCCGACGGCTTGAGGCGAAGAACCTCTTCCAGGGCGGCTGCGTAGTTCTCAGCCAGCTTCTGTGCGTCGAAGGAAACCTTGCCGATGATGAAGTGCAGGTTGGAGTGCTTGTCGACGCGGAAGTCGATCTTTCCACCCTTGATGTCGTTGACGGCCTTGGTGACGTCGGGGGTCACGGTGCCCGTCTTGGGGTTCGGCATCAGGTTACGCGGGCCCAGGACCTTACCGAGGCGGCCAACCTTGCCCATGAGGTCAGGGGTGGCAACGGCGGCGTCGAAGTCGGTCCAGCCGCCTGCGATCCGTTCGATCAGGTCATCGGAACCAACGAAGTCGGCGCCGGCTGCGATTGCGGCCTCAGCCTTGTCACCCGTGGCGAAAACCAGGACGCGGGCGGTCTTACCGGTGCCGTGGGGCAGGTTGACGGTGCCGCGGACCATCTGGTCAGCCTTGCGGGGGTCGACGCCGAGGCGGAAGGCAACCTCAACGGTGGCGTCGAACTTGGACGGGTTGGTGTCCTTGGCCAGCGTTACTGCCTCGAACGGTGCGTAGTGCTTGGTTGCATCGATCTTGGCGGCTGCTGCCTCATATGCTTTGCTGCGCTTTGCCATGCTGCTTGTTTCTCCTTGTGCAGTTGTGGTCTGCGGACCGCGCTGGGCCCTGCCACAGTCGCCCAATCCGGTTCGTTATCCGGCCGGATGGCCAACATTTGAATTTTCTTGGTGCCGGTGTCCCGGCGGTGCCGCCCGTCGTCGTCAATTGCCACGACGCTGGACAGCGGTATGGGGTATTAGCCCTCGACGGTGATGCCCATGGAGCGGGCGGTGCCGGCGATGATCTTCGCTGCGCCTTCGAGGCTGGTGGCGTTGAGGTCTTCCATCTTGGTGGAGGCGATCTCGTTGACCTGGGCCTGGGTCAGCTTGGCGACCTTGACGGTGTGCGGGGTGGACGAACCCTTGGCAACGCCTGCAGCCTTCTTGATGAGCTCTGCAGCCGGCGGGGTCTTGGTGATGAACGTGAAGGAGCGGTCCTCGTAGACCGTGATTTCCACGGGGATGACGTTTCCGCGCTGGGCTTCCGTGGCAGCGTTGTACGCCTTGCAGAATTCCATGATGTTGACACCGTGCTGGCCAAGCGCAGGACCGATCGGCGGGGCCGGGTTGGCGGCACCTGCCTGGATCTGCAGCTTGATGAGGCCGGTGACCTTCTTCTTGGGAGCCAATGTAGGGTCCTTCTCTCAATAACGTCCTGGGGCACAGGAGCGTGCCTCAGGTTTTTGGCCGCCATGGCAAGGCGGCCGGCCGTTCCGGTGCCGCTAAGCGGGCGGCGCCGGGACGAATTCTAGGATTCTCAGATCTTGGTGACCTGGTTGAACGCCAGGGTGACGGGCGTTTCGCGCTCGAAGATGGAGACCAGCACCACGAGGGTCTGGGACTCGGGCTTGATCTCGGAGATCGTGGCGGGAAGGGTCTCGAACGGGCCTTCCTTGACGATGACGGACTCGCCGACCTCGAAGTCCACGGCCACGGGAGCCTGGTTCTGCTTGTTGACCGGCTTGCCCTTCTCGGCCTGTTCCTCTTCGAAGACGGGAGCGAGCATGGAGAAGACCTCGTCCAGGCGCAGCGGGACCGGGTTGTGGGCGTTGCCCACGAAGCCGGTGACGCCGGGGGTGTGGCGGACGGCGCCCCAGGAGGCGTCGGTCAGGTCCATGCGGACCAGGACGTAGCCGGGGATGCGGACGCGGTTGATCACCTTGCGCTGGGCGTTCTTGATCTCCACGACTTCTTCCATGGGCACCTGGATTTCGAAGATGTAATCTTCCATGTCCAGGGTCTGGATGCGGGTTTCAAGGTTGGCCTTCACGCGGTTTTCGTAACCGGCGTAGGAGTGGATGACGTACCAGTCACCTTCCTGGCGGCGCAGCTTGGCCTTGAATTCCTCGGCCGGGTCCGCAGCTGCAGTGGCTGCCGCGGCGGCAAGGGCGTCGGTCTCTTCGTCGCCGGCTTCTGTAGCGTCGGCAGCGTCTGCGTCGGCAACATCGGAGGCGGCGTCGTCGGATTCGGGCGCGGAGGACTCAACCTCGGACTCTTCGCCGGCTTCTGCCGTGACGTCCGGGGATTCTTCCAGCCCAGTCTCGGTTACCTCGAGCTCCTGCTCAGACACTTGGTCTCCTGCTTCCTCATTGCCTAACATGCCTATTTAAATGGCTCAATTCCGCACACCGGTGCATCCTTCCGGTTTCCCGGCGGAACACGCGGCCTGCGGACCGTGCAGCCTAGCTGTCCTTGGGACCGGTGCCGCCAAAGATCCAGCTGACAGCGGTTCCGAAACCTATGTCCAGCAGGCTGACGACGACCATCATGATGGCCACGAACACCAGCACCACGAGCGTGTAGTTGATCAGTTCCTTGCGGGTGGGGGCAACAACCTTCTTCAGTTCGCCGATGATCTGGCGGACAAAGAGTGCAATGCGGGCGAAGAAGTTTGCCTTGGCTTCCTTCTTAGCTGGGCGGCCCTTGGAGCTGCTGGCAGCTGTTTCGGTCACCTGGTCCTCGCTCATCTTTGCAATGGTGGATTACCCGGCCCTGATCAGAACCATGGTTGCTGCGCCTGCCCCGGGCTTTCGCCCGGAACAGCTTGCGCAGGGCAGACAGGACTCGAACCTGCAACCTGCGGTTTTGGAGACCGCTGCGCTACCAATTGCGCCACTACCCTATGGAGTGAATTGCACTCTGTGACGACCCAACACCAGCTTGAACTGGGGCACACGTCATCATCCGTGTTTCAACACCGGTGAACCAGTCTACGCAAGAACTTCGCGTAGGTAAAACCGGCCCGTTCCGGCCCATCCGTCGCCGGGTCTGAAACCTGCTGCGCGAACCTGCTGCGCGGGGCAGTCATAAATCAAAACCGGCACCCCGGAGGGTCCGGTGAACAGCATAGAGTAGAACTCGTCGAATCCCACATTCCAGCCTCCCGGCTGCAAGCGAAGAACGGACCTGCCATGTCTGCCGCCCGCGTTTCCCAACGCATTTCCGCAATTGCCGAATCCGCAACCCTGGCCGTTGATGCCAAGGCCAAGGCGCTGAAGGCAGCTGGCCGGCCGGTTGTTGGCTTCGGCGCGGGCGAACCCGACTTCCCCACCCCGGACTACATCGTCCAGGCGGCCGTTGAGGCTGCCGGCCAGCCCAGGTTTCACCGCTACTCCCCCGCCGGCGGCCTGCCCGAGCTGAAGAAGGCCATCGCGGAGAAGACCCTGCGCGATTCGGGCTACAAAGTAGACCCCTCGCAGGTACTGGTGACCAACGGCGGCAAGCAGGCCGTGTACAACACGTTCGCCACCCTGGTGGACCCGGGCGACGAAGTCCTCGTACCCGCCCCGTTCTGGACCACCTACCCGGAGGCCATCCGGCTGGCCGGCGGCGTCCCCGTAGAGGTCTTCGCCGGTCCGGAGCAGGACTACCTGGTGACCGTCGACCAGCTCGAAGCAGCCGTCACGGACCGCACCAAGATCCTGCTGTTCGTCTCGCCGTCGAACCCCACCGGCGCTGTCTACTCCCCGGAGCAGGTCGCGGAGATCGGCAAGTGGGCCGCCGCCAAGGGCCTGTGGGTGGTCACGGACGAGATCTACGAGCACCTGACCTACGACGGCGTCCCCTTCACCTCCATCGCCACGGCCGCCCCGGAACTGGGCGACAAGGTGGTCATCCTCAACGGCGTCGCCAAGACCTACGCCATGACCGGCTGGCGCGTGGGCTGGATGATCGGCCCCGCCGACGTCATCAAGGCGGCCACCAACCTGCAGTCGCACGCCACCTCCAACGTCTCCAACATCATGCAGATCGCGGCCCTCGCCGCCGTTTCCGGCCCGCTGACCGCCGTCGACGAGATGAAGGTGGCCTTCGACCGCCGCCGCAAGGCCATCGTGGCTGGGCTGAACGCGATCGACGGAGTGGAATGCCCGACGCCGAAGGGCGCCTTCTACGTGTATGCGGACGTCCGTGCGCTGCTGGGGAAGGAATTTCCGACGGCGTCCGGCACCGCCACGCCGCAGACCTCCGCCGAGCTCGCCTCGCTGATCCTCGACGAGGTTGAGGTGGCAGTGGTTCCGGGCGAGGCATTCGGTCCCTCCGGCTTCCTGCGCCTGTCCTACGCCCTGGGCGACGACGACCTCGCCACCGGCGTGCAGCGCCTGCAGGACTTCCTGGGCAAGGCCCAGTAGGACGCCCGCTCACTTTTCACAGGCAAAACCCAAACGCCCGCTCACTTCCTTAGGAAAAGTGAGCGGGCGTTTGGGTTTAAGCGACCAAAGGTGAGCGGGCGTTGGCGCTTAAGCCGCCAAAGGTGATGGGGCGTTGAGGGAATGGTTGCCAAAAGTGAGCCGGCGTTTGTCGCTAGAGGAGGCGGCGCTCCGCGGCCCACTTGGTTAGTTCATGGCGGCTGGAGAGCTGGAGCTTGCGCAGCACTGCCGACACGTGGGTTTCCACGGTCTTGATGCTGATGAAGAGCTCCTTGGCCACCTCCTTGTAGCTGTAGCCGCGGGCGATCAGGCGCATGACCTCGAGTTCGCGGGCGGAGAGTTTGTCCAGTTCGTCGTCGGCGATGTCCGCGGGAGCGGTGCCGAAGGCATCCAGGACGAACCCGGCAAGGCGGGGCGAAAAGACTGCGTCACCGCCGGCCACGCGGAACACGGCGTCCGTGATTTCGGCGCCGGAGATGGTCTTGGTGACATAGCCGCGGGCGCCGGCTCGGATCACGGCCACCACGTCCTCGGCGGCGTCAGAGACGCTCAGGGCCAGGAAGCGCGTGGTGGACAGCAACGCGGCGGAACCGGCGATGACCTCGCGGCCGCCGCCGCCAAGGCCGCCGGGCAGGTGTACGTCCAAAAGGACGACGTCGGGCCGCTGCCCTGCGATGACGGCGATGGCCTGCTCCACCGTGGCAGCCTCCCCCACCACCTGGATGCTGGCGTCGAGGTCGGCTTTCAGTCCGGACCGGAAGATGGCGTGATCGTCGACGATGACCACCCGCACCGAGTTGGCCGGCCGGGCGCTTCCGGCACCTGTCCCCTGCGTCGTGTTCATGATTTCCCTTCCGCATGTTCTGCTGCAGCCGGCAGTCGAAGCCGGACCTCGGTGCCGTCCCCGGTGCTGAGGATGGCAGCCGAGCCGCCGTGGCGTTTCATCCTGCCGATGATCGATTCCCGTACACCCAACCGGTCCGCCGGTACATCGCCCAGTTCAAAGCCCGGCCCCCTGTCCTTGATGAAGATCTCTGCCTGTCCATCCGATGCCTCGAGGTAGACCGAGACCGTCCCGCCGCCGTAGCGTGATGCGTTGAGCATGGCCTCACGGCTGGCCTGGACCAGGGCTTCGCGTGCCTCGGTCATGGCGGCATCGCCAACGGTGACCACCTCCACGGCATGGCCCAAGAGGTCCTCCACCTCAGCGGCGACGGCCTTGATCCGGTCCGACAGCTGTCCACTTTCGCGGCCCGCGTCCTGGAACAGCCAGCCCCTCAGCTCACGTTCCTGGGCACGCGCCAGGCGGACGACGTCGTGCTCGTTGCCTGCCCGCCGTTGGATCAGGGCGAGCGTCTGCAGCACGGAATCGTGGAGATGGGCGGCAATCTCCGCCCTTTCCGTCTCCCGGATCCTGCCGGCGCGCTCAGCTTCCAGGTCCCGCCAGAATTTCAGTGCCCACGGCAGCAGGACCAGCACGACACCGCCCAGCACGGCCACGGAGGCAAGCAGCGCAAGCCACGTCTGCTCCCACGATCCTGAGCCGGAGACCATCACCAGGACGCCGGCCACCACCAGGGCCAGTCCGGCGGCGAGCCTGCCCCACCCGCCGGCCTGGTCGGCCTTGGTCTTGTCCACCAGCCCGGCTCTGCGGGTTTCGTCCAGCTGCATCCACGCGATGGAGGCACCGCCCAGGACGGCGGCGGCGGGGATCAGCGTGCCGAGGGAGACGTCCACGCCCAGCAGTTGGGCGATCATGATGCCGGCCACCAGCAGGAGCCCACAGCCCAGGAGGATTTCCTTGCCGTACCGCATACCGCGCGCCCGGAACCATCGTGGGGCAGCGGACGCCCCGCCGTCCGCAACCGAACCGGCGGCACCCGAATGAGGTCCGCCGTCGGGCGCTGCTCCCTGCAACGGATCACCCGGAGTGCCCTGGCCCTGCACTGGATGGCTTACGGCGGGGGCAATGGGCGACGCCGGCCGGCGGGCATTGCGGCGGGCAGCCTCATCCGCCGTGGGAACCATGATCCACAGCCACGCGTAGAAGACCAGGCCTGCCCCGCCCGCGAAGGAGGCGAGGACCATGGCCAGCCGGACGTTCTTCACCGGCCAGCCCAGGTGTGCGGCGAGGCCCGAGCACACCCCGGCGATGACACGGTCGCTGCTCCGTGCCAGGGGCGGGCGCGCCGGGAGGGTTGTCATGGATCAATCCAAGCACGGATCAGGGTGGCCCGGACCGCATCCGGCCGGTTCCCGGGGACAGCTCAGGGACGGTTCAGGGTTTCCCCCAGTAGAGCGTGAACCCGGCCGGGCGGGAGGATCGAGGTATGAACTCGCAGACCCCCTCCCCCGACGACGAACACCCTGCCGAACACCTCCCTGAAGGGCCGCACGGCACGGGCAGCGAGCAGCCCACCGAGCCACTGCCGTCTTCCGATTCAATACCTTCGGCCGGCGCGACGGATCCCTCCACCACGCCCTCCGGGGGCCGCCCAATCGGGGCTTCAGACCCCATCGATCCAATGGCTCCGGACTATCCCTCCGCTGGCGGCCAGGCAGCCGGCCCGGGCAGCGGTGCTGGTCCGGGTTCGAGCGCTGGTCCGGGCCCTGGTGCCGGCTCCGGCCCTGACTACGCCTTCCACAACAACCCGGCTCCGGCTCCCTCCACGGACTTCTTTGGCTGGATCAGGAGCAATGGCATCTATCGGGGCAACGACCGGTGGATCGGCGGCGTGTGCAGCGGCATCGCCCACCGGCTGAATGTAGATCCCATCATCATCCGCGGTGTCTTCATCGTCCTGACCCTCCTGGCCGGTATCGGCGTGCTGCTCTACGGCCTGGCATGGGCCTTCCTCCCGGAACCGGACGGCAGGATCCACGTCCAGGAAGCCGGCGCCGGGCGCTGGTCCAGCGGCATGACGGGCTCCCTGATCGCCACGGTCCTGGGACTGACGGGCCTGGGCGGAGGCTTCTGGGGGTGGAGCCACAACGGCCTGAGCGGCCTGCTGTGGACCGTGTTCTGGGTGGGAGGTGCGATCTACCTGGTCTACTACCTTTCCCAGCGCAACAAGGCCCACCCCACTATGGCCGGGCACGGATCAGTCCACGGAACGACCCAACCTTCGGGGCACTCAGGCACGGGATACACGTCGTCGTTCTCCGCCGGCACGGCTTCAGCGCCGGCACCTGGGCAATCTTCGGTGCCTACGTCCGGCAGCGGGGCTCCCACCTATGGCAGTGGGCCCACGTATCCCAGTGGCACGGGGTCCAGCGCCTACGGCCAGGGCGGCTACGGCAGCGCAGGCACGGGCACCGGCAGCGGGTATGGCGGCACGTTTCCCACTGGCGCGGTCCCTGGCGCGGGTGTGCCCGGCCGCAGCACACCAGGCGGACCCGGCAGCGGTGTCCCCGGCGGAGGCAGCTACCCGGCGCCCTGGGTCCCGCCGCGGCCGCCTAAGCCCCGCCCGTCCGGTCCCGGCGCCCCGGCCGTGGCCATCGCAACCGGCTGTGCCCTGCTGGTGGGCGGTGGGCTCAAAGCGCTGGACGCCGCCAACCTCATCAGCCTGGGCGGTTCTGCCAACGCCATTGTGTGGGCCAGCGCAGCCGTAGTCCTCGGCCTGGGCATCCTGATAGCGGGGCTGCGCGGCCGGAGCGCGGGCATCCTGAGCCTCTTCGCCGTGATCGCCCTTGTCACCGGGGGCGTCTACAACACCGTGGATGACGGCCGGATGCGTTTCCAGCAGGTGGACTGGAACCCGGCAAGCATTGAGGAGGCGCGCGGGGGCATCGACATCACCGCCGGCCGGGGAACCGTGGACCTCACGGACCTGTCCCCCAGCGCCCCCCTGACCTCCGACGTCGTGGTTCCCCTGGACGTCACCGCCAGCAACGTCACCGTGGTCATCCCGCACAACCTGCCCGTGGACATCAAGGCGGACATGACCATGGGGAACCTGAACGAGGTAAGCGGGCAGCGCGGCGGTACCACCACCCGCGAAAGCAGCTACAACACGGACAGGCCCGGCAACCACCTGGTGGTGCAGATCGACGGCACCTTCAGCAACGTCACGATCCAGGAAGGCAACTGACATGGACAGCAGCAACATTCCGACGGCGGAACCGGACACCGGGGGCCCGGCACCTGCCAGGGTGGGAACGGTGGTGTGGGGACTGATCGTCCTGGCGCTGGCCGTGCTGATCCTCGTGGCGCAGCTGGGAATCATCACCCTTAACGGCACCTACGTCCTGATCGGCCTCATGATCGGAGCGGGCGTGGCCCTGGTGGTGGGCGGCCTGCTCTCCGCCCGTAAACGTGACAACGAACCAACTACAGGGAAGTCTTGAACCATGGATAAGTTCTTCAGCATTGTCAGGGGCTTTGGCCTGAAGCGCGGCCCGCAGCGCTGGCTCGGCGGAGTGCTGGGAGGCATCGCCGCACAGCTCAACGTGGACGTGGCCTACGTGCGCATCGCGTTCCTGCTGTTCTGCCTCCTCCCCGGACCCGCCGTGATCTTCTACCTCCTGGCCTGGATCATCATTCCCGACCAGCGCAACGAGATCCTGCTCCAGACGTTCCTGGACCGCCGCTCGCTCAACCGGCCCTGAACGCTCGCTGAAACGGACCCGGCTTCCACCCGCCGACCAAGGCCCCTGCCTGTGCGAATGCTTCGCCAGGCAGGGGCCTTTTGCTGTTCTCCGCTTCCGGACAGCGGGCCCTAATGTAACCGGTTTGTGTCGTACCCCACACACCCCACTACACTTCTAGGTGAGCTCAGCGTGGCGCTCTGCCTGTAAACCTTCTCCCAGGATTTGAGCCGAACATGAAAATTGGAATCCTCACCAGCGGTGGCGACTGCCCCGGATTGAACGCCGTCATCCGCGGCGCCGTGCTGAAAGGCATCGCCGTCCACGGCCAGGAATTCGTCGGATTCCGTGACGGTTGGCGCGGCGTGGTGGAGGGCGACATCATCGACATTCCCCGCACCATGGTCCGTGGCATCGCAAAGCAGGGCGGCACCATCCTGGGCACCTCCCGCACCAACCCGTTCGAAAACGGCGGCGGCCCCGAGGCGATCAAGGCCCACATGGACCGGCTGGGCATCGATGCCATCATCGCCATCGGCGGTGAGGGAACCCTCGCTGCGGCCAAGCGCCTCACCGACGCCGGACTGAAGATCGTCGGGGTCCCCAAGACCGTGGACAACGACCTTGACGCGACCGACTACACCTTCGGTTTCGACACCGCAGTGCAGATTGCCACCGAGGCCATCGACCGGCTCCGGACTACCGGTGAATCCCACCACCGCTGCATGATCGCCGAAGTGATGGGCCGGCACGTGGGCTGGATCGCCCTGCACGCCGGCATGGCCGCCGGCGCCCACGCCATCCTCATCCCCGAGCAAAAAGTCAGCATTGAGCAGATCACCGAGTGGGTCAAGGAAGCCCAGCACCGTGGCCGTGCGCCCCTGGTGGTGGTAGCCGAAGGGTTCGTGCCGGAGCACATGGAAAGCCCGCACTCCGAGCGCGGCCTGGACACCTTCGGCCGGCCGCGCCTGGGCGGCATCGCCGACCAGCTCGCCCCCGAGCTCGAAGCCCGGACCGGCATCGAAACCCGCGCCACGATCCTGGGGCACATCCAGCGCGGCGGCGTCCCCTCCGCCTTCGACCGCGTCCTGGCCACCCGGCTGGGCATGGCCGCCATCGACTCCGTGGTGGAGGGCTACTGGGGCACCATGGTGGCGCTGAAGGGCACGGACATCCGCCACGTTGCTTTCGAGGAAGCCCTGGGCCAGCTCAAGACCGTGCCGCAAAACCGGTACGACGAAGCCGCGGTGCTGTTCGGTTAGGCCTGTCCTGTTCGGCTAAGCCTCCGGCCCGCCCTAGGCTGGGACCATGACACTCGATCCCGGCTCTGCGGCCATCATCCAGCTTGCGTGGGCGCGCCGGCTGGGCCTTGACGACGACTCTTTCGGCGATGCACTCGCGTCCGGGAACCGGATTGTCCGCGCCGACGAATCATGCCGCACGGTGGAGTTCGTGCGGCTGTTCGGGAGTTCGGCGCTGGTGGGCCCGCAGAGCGTCATCGATGCCGCTGCGGACATTCCTGATGAGGAGATGGCCCACCACGTCACGCTCCTGAAACTGACCAGGGACCGCGGCGGCCACGGGCTGGGGTCGGCGGCTCTGTTCTTCGCGGACGACTTGCCGCTGCAGCAACCGTCCGAGGAACTGACCGTCTCGCACGGCAACCCGGAGGCGATCGAGCTGGAGGGGCGCTGCCCGCCGGACGACGTCAACGAAGTGGGCCTTTCCGACCTGGAGAACCGCTTCACCATCGTGCACCAGCTGGACGGCAGGCGCGTTCCCCTGGCCTGCGGTGCCTACGGGGAATGGGAAGGCCTGCTGGCCAATATGGGCGTGCTGGTGGATCCCGAGTGGCGCCGGCAGGGCCTGGGCTCGCTCGCCGGATCCATCGCGGCCCACGAGGCACTCGCCGCCGGACTGACCCTGCAGTGGCGCGCGGACGTCAGCAACACCGGGTGCCTGGCACTGGCCCGAAAACTTGGACTCTCAGCCGGCGGAATCCAGACCAGCGTCCACCTTCGCTGACGCTTGGCCGCCCTGGCCGTGGCTCTCCCCGCCGTGCTGGCCCTGGGTGCTCCAGCCCTGGACCGGCTGGGGCTTGGCGAAGAACAGTGCCACCGCCGCCCCCACCAGGATTACCCCGGCGGGCAGCAGCATGGACTGGCCCATCGCCGTCGAGAATCCACTGTGGAGGAACTCGGGCAGCGGGCCGCCCATGGCAAGGCCTTCGCCCGCGGCCCCGCCGGGACCACCCGACGGAAGTTCGGCGGCAAGCCGGGACTGGATCAGCACAGCGATGGCGGCGCTGCCCAGGACCGCGCCGATCTGGCGGGTGGTGTTGTAGACACCCGACCCGGCACCGGCCTGGCGCGGGGGCAGGTTCCGGGTGGCCGTGGTGCTCAGCGGGGCCCAGATGCCGGCGTTGGCAAAGCCCAGCACCGCGCTGGGGAGCAGGAACATCAGGATGGGCGTGTCGGGCTGCATCAGTGCGGAGTTCCAGAGCAGCGCGACTGCCATGAGCACCAGGCCGGTGGCCGTAATGAATTTCGGGTTGACCCGGTCCACCAGCTTGCCCACCACGGGTGCAAGGCCGCCGGAAATCAGCGCCATGGGCACCATCATGAGGGCCGACTGCGTGGGGGTGAGGCCCCGGACCAGCTGGTAGTAGAAGATCAGCGGCAGGCTGAAGGCAGTCACGGTGAAGCCCACGGTGGTGATGCCGATGTTGGCGAGCGAGAAGTTCCGGTCCCGGAAGAGTCCCAGCGGCAGCAGCGGCTCGCCCTTGTTGAACCGCTGCCAGAGGACGAAAGCGGCCAGCACCACGATGCCGGCTATGATCAGGCCCCACACGCTGATGGGTCCAACGATGGTGCCCCAGTTGTAGGTCTCCCCCTCCTGGATGCCGAACACCAGCAGGAAGAGGCCGACGGCACTGAGCAGCACGCCGGGAATGTCGAACCGGTGCGGGTGCGTGCTGAGGGCAGGAACGTTGCGCAGCGCCAGGATGAAGCCCACGACGCCGATGGGCACGTTGATGAAGAAGATCCACTCCCAGCCAAGGCCGTCCACCAGAACGCCGCCGAGGATGGGGCCCACCAAGGTGGCCATGCCGGCAGTTGCACCCCAGACAGCCATGGCTGAACCGCGGCGGTCCGGCGGGAAGATGCGGGTGATCACGGCCATGGTCTGCGGGGTCATCATGGCCGCGCCAAGGCCCTGGAGGACGCGGGCGGCAATCAGGATCCGGACGTCGCCGGACAGGCCGCACCACAGCGACGCGAGGGTGAAGACCACCAGGCCGGTGAGATAGAGCTTCTTGGGCCCGAACCTGTCACCCAGGCGGCCGGTGATCAGCAGCGGGACGGCGTAGGCCAGCAGGTAGGCGCTGGTCACCCAGATCACCGAGTTAATGTCGGCGTGCAGGCCTTCCATGATCCGGGGGTTGGCCACGGACACGATGGTGGTGTCGATCAGGATCATGAAGAACCCGATCACCAGGGACCACAGGGCCGGCCAGGGCTTTTCTACGTTTTCCACTCGGTCATCCTTTTGAAGTTATGGCCGTGCCGCGCGGGCACTTGGTAAGGCTAGCCCAGCAGGTCCAGGATCTCCGTGCGGGCAAACATTTGCGCCGCGGCCCGTGCCGATGGCGCACCGGCGTCCGGATCCGCGCCGGCGCGCAGCAGGACCCGGGCCACGTCCGTGTAGCCCTTGAATGCCGCTCCGGCGAGGGGCGTCTGTCCCCGGTCATTGGCGGTGTTTGCGTCGGCCCCGTGCTGCAGGAGCAGCTCAACGGTGCCGGCGTGGCCATGGTATGCGGCCAGCATCAGCAGGGAGTCCCCCGCAGCGTTCGTCATGGTGGCGGGGGCGCCGGCATCCAGGTAGGCACCAAGCAGCGCGTTGTTTCCTTCACGCGCAGCCTGGAAGAGCGCATGCGCCAAAGCCAGCGCGTCGTCGTCGTGTCCTTCCGCTGCCTCCGCCCCACTGTGGACGGGCGTGGTGTTCTCGGTCATCAGCGTGGCCCCCTCAGGAATCCGGTCTGGCGCCCCACAACCTGGCCGGCGTCGGGGGCGACAATCAGTTCCTGGGCGGCCGGATACGGCTCGTCGCCGTCCAGGACGGTCAGTATTTCATCTGGGGCAACGGAACGCTTTATGACCGCCAGGGCCACGGGCCCCATCTCGTAGTGCTGTGCCACGGAGGTCACCGCTCCCACTTTTCGCTCTCCCGCCAGGACCGGGCTGCCGGCGGCGGGCAGGGTGTGCTGCGAGCCGTCCAGCTGCAGGAACACCAGCCGGCGCGGCGGATGGCCCAGGTTGTGGACGCGGGCGATGGTTTCCTGCCCCTTGTAGCAACCCTTCGCCAGGTGCACGGCCGTGCGCAGCAGGTCCAGTTCGTGCGGGATGGTCTTGTCATCGATTTCGGCGCCGATCCGGGGACGCCAGGCAGCGATGCGCAGGGCTTCCGCGGCGAGCACGCCTGCCAGCGCGCGTCCGCTGACAGCTTCCTCCAGCTCGGCGGCGGGGACGAGGTACTCGAACCAGGGACGCTCCACGCCCGGATGGTGCTCCTCCGAGACGGTGGCGTAGGAGTAACCCCCGGCTCCCACGTGCGGCCATGGATCCTGCCAGGCAAGGTAGCCGGACCATTCGGGAACTGCCCGGGTGCTCCCCACCACGGCCCAGTCCGCGGAGACGTCGGCGATCTCCACCCGCAGCATGAACTTCATCCGGTTGAGGTACTCAGCAAGGGGCGCGGCCTCCGCTGCCTCCACGATCAGCCAGGTGGTCCCGCCGTCGTCAACCACCCGGGCATCGAAGTCGATGCGGCCCTGGACGCTCAGGAGCAGCAGCTCGCTGGACTCGCCGGGCTTGAGGGCTGCCACCTGCTGCGAGGACAGGGTGTTGAGCCAGCTCAGCCGGTCCGGCCCGGTGACGGTGACCACGCCGCGGTGGGAAAGGTCGACGACGGCGGTTCCGGCTGCGAGGGCGCGCTGCTCGCGCAGCGGCTCACCGTAGTGGGCGGCGACACCGGCGTCAGGGCCGGCGGCCTCTACGGCGCCGGGGCGCGACAACAAAGGGCTGGGCGTAGTCATATGAAGTAGAAGTCCTTGGCGGTCAGCGGTATTCCGGATTTCCGGAATCGGGGTGAAACCCTGCTCAGGAGACCCGGTGCAGGAACGCGGAGGCGTGGGCCTCAAGTCCCTTGCCGGCTTCTCCGCCGGTGGCTACGTCCCACCGCCACAGCAGGTTGCCGTCCACCAGCCCGAAGATCCGGGTGGCGGCGCTGTAGTCCTTGGAGTGGCTGCCGCGCATCACCATGTCGGTGGTGAGCTGGATCTGCGGGCCCTTGATCTGGCCGTAGTACAGCTCCGAGATTCCGCCCGGATGCGAGATGGACACGGAGATGTCGAAGCCTCCGTCCTTGTTGCGCAGCGCTTCCACCTCGTCGGCGCTCTTCAATACCGGCACGATGTCTGCCGGCACCAGGCCGGGACCGCCGTCGGCATCCAGCTGCTTGCGCTCCAGCGCCCAGAACCCTGTCTCGACGGTGAGCGGCCGCAGCCGCGTCCCTTCGTCGTCGGTCAGCCAGCTCTCCGCACGGTACTGAAGGTACGGCAGGCCGTTGTGGGTGAAGGAGACGTGCTGCAGGAAGTGTTCGGAATCCTCGTCGCCGCTGCCGAGCCGGCCGCGGCCCTCCCACTCACCAATGAGCCAGGAAAGCGGGACGAGTTCAGGCGTCAGGTCTGTAGGAATCTCAATGGGCATTGGTCTTACCTCCAGATGCGGCTGGCTCCGGAAAAGGGGTGGCTACTTCTGGCCCTTGAAGAGGCGGTAGACCACGAAACCGGCGAACCAGGCCATGGACAGGCTCGCGATGCCGAGCAGGACAAGGAAGAAGATTTCAAAAGCAAGTACGGACATGGTGCCATCCTAACCCGTTAGTAGATGAGTAGTTTGTCTATGAAGTAGGCGAGGGATCCCACAGCCGACACCGGGGCAAGGCCCATGCCCAGTGCGGCGGGGATGTTCAGTGGGGCGCCGCGAAGCGTCGCAAGACGGCGGAAGCTCGCCAGGACCGCACCCACCACCACGCCGAAGATTGCGGCCGGCAGGACGGCGATATCGGACAGGACCAGTCCCGCGAGCGGACCTGCCAGTCCCGCAAGCACCACTCCCAGCGGGGCAACGATGCTGTCCGGCCAGCGGATGAGCCCGGCAAGCAGGGCCACTGCCGCGCTGATGGCCGCCACCAGGAGCATCTCGCGGACCCCGTTGAAGCGGGCGCCGGCAATCCAGCCGGCGCCGAGGCAGGACAGCAGCACGCCCGCGCAGCATCCAAGGGTGGATTCCAGCCGCTGCGCCTGGCCGGTGCCGCGGATCAGCTGCACCACGAAGACAGCCATCATCCCCAGCGCCACAAATGTCGGTGTCCAGTCCAGGTACCCCGGGGCCGGGGCCACGGCGGCGGCCACTGCCGAGGCTGCACCGGGCAGGGCGATGACTGCGGCGAGGGTCTTCTTGGCGGGGATGCGCAGGAAGTGCGGCCACCCAATGCCCACAGCCGCGGCGATCAAGATGCCGACGGCGACGAGCGCCTCCGGGGACGCGTAGACCCCGGCGATGATGGCGATGAGGCCGGTGATCCCGACGACTCCGATGCTCCAGGATCCAAGCGAACGCACGGGCGCCTGCAATTCGGCCGTCATGTGCGGCCCGGCCTGAGGTTCGTCCGTGCACTCACTGCGCTGCTTTCCCATCCTGGCATTCGGCCGGAAGGCTGGTCCGCCCCCTCATGGCAGGGCTGTCAGCCCTGGTTCAATCCTGCCTTATATGAACCGGATATGTCGCAAATCGAGCCTCTCCACGGCCGCAATCTGTGGCCGGGAGGGACCTGCCGGGTATACTCAAGGTTCAGCTACGCTCCCTGCTGAGGTGGCTGGCCGGCGGCGCGCTGACGGTCCACAAACCTCCTGCAGGCAGCCAGTACCGGCCGGTGAGAATCCGGTTCAGTCGCCCAATGATGCGCGGACGGCCCTTGGAGGAACAATGTCGCACATCCTGTTACTGACCAACAGCACCGGTTCTTCGGTGGACATCCTGCCTGCCCTCGAGTTGCTGAACCACCGGGTCCATATCCTGCCCGCCGAACCCACGGCCCTGCTGGAAACGGACCCCTGCGACGTCGTCCTGCTGGACGCCCGCAAGGACCTGGTGGGCGCCCGTTCCCTTACCCAGCTCCTCAAAGCCACCGGCCTCAGCGCCCCGCTGGTGCTGATCCTGACCGAAGGCGGCATGGCCGCAGTCTCGTCGGCCTGGGCTGTTGACGATATCGTCCTTGATTCCGCCGGCCCCGCCGAGGTGGAGGCCCGCATCCGGCTCTCCGTCGCCCGTGCCGTCCCGGAGCAGGAAGACGCGCCGACCGAAATCCGCGCCGCCGGCGTCATCATCGATGAAGCCAGCTACACGGCCCGGGTAAACGGTGCGCCGCTGAACCTGACCTTCAAGGAGTTCGAGCTCCTCAAGTACCTGGCGCAGCATCCCGGGCGTGTCTTCACCCGCCAGCAGCTGCTCACCGAGGTCTGGGGGTACGACTACTACGGCGGCACCCGCACCGTGGACGTCCACGTCCGGCGCCTGCGGGCCAAGCTTGGGGCGGACCACGAGAACCTCATCAGCACGGTCAGGAACGTTGGCTACCGCCTCACCCTGGTCCGGCAGCAGGAAGACGAACTCACCGAAGCCTGAGCCCCGTCCGCCGTCGACGTATAGCCTTGGCTCATGACTCCAGCGCATCCGCAGAAGTGGCCCGTCCATGTCGTCCGTGGCGGAGTTGACCAGCAACTCCTGAAAGACTGCCGGGACCTCCTGGCCGCCGCCGAGGAATCGGACGGCAACCCGTCCATTTCCGAGCAGACCCTGGTGACCATGCGTGCCGGGGACTCCGCGGAGCACACGCTGCTGACACTGGCGCTGTACGCGCCGGACGAGGACTCCGATCCCGCCACCGCCCAGGACCTGGCAGGCTTCGCCGTGGTGGTTGAAGAGCCCGACGGCAACGGCGTCCTGGAAATCGCTGTCCATCCCTCCTACCGGAACCAGGGCGTGGCGGACCGGCTGGTCGGAGCGCTCAAGGAAGTCCGCGGCTTCGACGGGCTGAAGGCCTGGTCCCACGGGAACCACGAGGCCGCTGCCGACCTTGCCGCACGCTACGGCTACGCGCCCATGCGCGAGTTGTGGAAAATGCGGATGACGACGGCGGGCGCGGACCTGCCCGACGCCGGCCTCCCGGACGGGGTGGCCATCCGCACCTTCGTGCCGGGCAAGGACGAGGATTCCTGGCTGGCTGCCAACCGCGCGGCGTTTGCCCACCACCCGGAACAGGGCAACCTGACCAGGGCCGACCTCGAGGCGCGCATGGCGGAAGACTGGTTTGATCCTGCCGGATTCTTCCTGGCCGAGGACCGGGACGGCCGGCTGCTGGGCTACCACTGGACCAAGGTCCACCCGCGGCATGGTGCGCACCCCGCCATCGGCGAGGTGTATGTGGTGGGAGTGACGCCCCAGGCGCAGGGCATGGGCCTGGGCAAGGCCCTGACGATTGCGGGCATCAAGCACCTCCGTGACGCAGGGTTGAGCGCCGTCATGCTTTACGTCGACGCCGACAACAGCGCAGCGGTGGCCCTGTACCGGCGGCTGGGTTTCACCCGGTGGGACATGGACGTCATGTATGGGCCGGCTGCGGGCTGAACAGGGCGACCCAGCGAACGCCGTCAGCGCGTAAAACAAGGGCCGTGCCCTCGGTGAATGCTTGTAAGGTTGAGAAGGAACCGCGCGGGGCGGAAGCGCCGGCACCAGAGCGCCAGCAAAAGGAGCAGCCATGAACCCGGAACCTTCCGGAACAGCCACGTCCCAGGATGTTGCGGTGCCCGTCAGGGCACGCTTCGGCTCCTCCGAGGTACCGGCGTCCAGGGCTACCCAGGACCGCATCGACATCCCGGAGTTCGCACCGAACCTGCAGCCGGAAGGCGACATCCGCCCCGACCGGTTCCTGGACCGCGAGCTGAGCTGGCTCGCCTTCAATTCCCGGGTGCTGGAGCTGGCCGAAGACCCCACCCTGCAACTGCTGGAGCGCGTCAACTTCCTGTCCATCTTCGCCTCCAACCTGGACGAGTTCTTCATGGTCCGTGTGGCCGGCCTCAAGCGCCGCATCGCCACGGGCCTGGCGGTCCCCTCACCCGCCGGGCTGAGCCCCGTCGAGGTGCTGGAGAGCATCAGCGAGGAAGCCCACCGGCTCCAGGCGCGGCACGCCCAGGTGTACGCTGACCAGATCCGGCCGGCGCTGGCGTACGAGCACATCCACCTCATGCAGTGGGATGAACTGGACGACACAGCCCAGCAGCAGCTCAGCGTCATGTTCGCGGAAAAAGTCTTCCCCATCCTGACTCCCCTCGCCGTTGACCCGGCGCATCCCTTCCCGTACATTTCCGGTCTGTCGCTGAACCTCGCCGTGGTGGTGAGGAACCCCGTCAGCGACAAGGAACTCTTCGCCCGCGTCAAGGTCCCGGACCAGTTGCCGCGGCTGATCTCCATCGACGGCCCCCGTGCCGGCGCGGTGCCGGGCCGGGTTGCCCGGTTCATCGCGCTTGAGGAAGTCATCGCCGTCCACCTGGACAAACTGTTCCCGGGCATGGAGGTCCTGGAGCACCACACGTTCCGCGTCACCCGCAACGAGGACGTGGAGGTGGAGGAGGACGATGCCGAGAACCTCCTGCAGGCCCTTGAGAAGGAACTCCTGCGCCGCCGGTTCGGCCCGCCCGTCAGGCTTGAAGTCACCAATGACATCAACCCCAACATCCGTGCGCTCCTCATCCGGGAGCTGGGTGTGGAGGAATCCGAGGTGTACTCGGTGCCGGCTCCGCTGGACCTCCGTGGCCTCTCAGTCATTGCCGGCATCGACCGGGCCGACCTGCACTACCCCAAGCATGTTCCGCACACCTCCAGGTACCTGAACGAGTCCGAGACCTCCAAGGCTGCGAACGTGTTCGCCGCCATGCGGCGCCGGGACATCCTGCTGCACCACCCGTATGACTCGTTTTCCACTTCAGTCCAGGCGTTCCTGGAACAGGCTGCGGCGGACCCGAAGGTCCAGGCCATCAAGCAGACCCTGTACCGCACGTCCGGCGACTCCCCCATCGTTGATGCCCTGATCGACGCTGCCGAGGCCGGCAAGCAGGTCCTGGCCCTGGTGGAGATCAAGGCGCGCTTCGATGAGCAGGCCAACATCTCCTGGGCACGTAAGTTGGAGCAGGCCGGCGTGCACGTTGTCTACGGCATCGTTGGCCTGAAGACGCACTGCAAGCTTTCGCTGGTGGTCCGGCAGGAAGTGGACGGGCTGCGCCGCTACTGCCACATTGGCACCGGCAACTATCACCCCCGCACGGCGCGCTACTACGAGGACCTGGGCCTGCTGACCGCCAACGAGCAGGTGGGCGAGGACCTCTCCAAGCTGTTCAACCAGCTCTCCGGCTACGCACCGAAGTCCACCTTCAAACGGCTCCTGGTAGCCCCCCGCTCCGTCCGGTCGGGACTCATCGACCGGATCGAGACCGAGATCCGCAACGCCCGGGCGGGAGTGCCGGGGCATGTCCAGATCAAGGTCAACTCCATGGTGGACGAGGCAATTATCGACTCGCTCTACCGCGCGTCCCAGGCGGGGGTCAAGGTGGACGTGGTGGTCCGTGGCATCTGCTCGCTGCGTCCCGGCGTTCCAGGCCTGAGCGACAACATCACCGTCCGTTCCATCCTTGGCCGGTTCCTGGAGCACTCGCGGGTGTTCGCTTTCGCCAACGGCGGCGATCCCGTGGTGTACATCGGTTCCGCGGACATGATGCACCGGAACCTGGACCGCCGGGTGGAGGCCCTGGTCCAGCTGGCCAGCGCGGACGACATTACCTACGTCCTTGACCTCATGCGCCGCTACATGGCGCCGGAAACCTCCAGCTGGCACCTGGACAACGCGGGCCACTGGACCCGGCACCACCTGTCCGAGGACGGCAAGCCGCTTGAAGACGTCCAGTCCTGGCTGCTGGCATCCCGGCCGCGGCAACGCAGCCTGAGCCGGCGATAGGCAGCCGCGTGTCGAGCGATGCACTCGTAGCTGACCAGACTGACCACCCAGGGGAACCCGTAGCGGTCACCGCTGCGGGTGCCATCCCGTGGCGGATCAACAAGGACAGCCTTGAAGTCCTGCTGATCCACCGGCCCCGTTACGACGATTGGTCCTGGCCCAAGGGAAAGATCGACGCCGGCGAGACGGTCCCCGAGTGCGCTGTCCGTGAGGTATGGGAGGAGATCGGCCTGCGAGCGCCGCTGGGCATACCGCTGCCGCCCATCCACTACCACGTGACGTCGGGCCTGAAGGTGGTCCATTACTGGGCGGTCAAGGTCAACGGCACCACCTTGGTGCCGGACGGCAAGGAGGTGGACAGCGTCATGTGGTGCGCCCCTGAAAAGGCCGCCCGCCTGCTGTCCAATCCGTCCGACGTCGTACCCCTTGAATACCTGCGGGACGCGCACGAACGGGGCGCGCTGGACACTTGGCCGCTGCTGGTGTTGCGCCATGCCAAGGCCAAGCCGCGCTCCTCCTGGAGCAAGGCCGAGGGCGAGCGACCGCTGGCAGCTACCGGCACCCGGCAGGCGCAGGCTGTCGGCCGGCTCCTGCAGGCGTGGAAGCCGATGCGCATCGTCACCAGCCCGTGGCTGCGCTGCGTGGCTACCGTTGCTCCGTACGCGCGGGCCACGGGGGCCAAGGTGAAGCTCGCTGAAGGCCTCACCGAGCACAAGCACCAGCGCAGCCCCAAGAAGACGGCCGCCGTCATCGAGTCCCTGTTCGACAAGCAGAAGCCTGTGGTTGTCTGCACGCACCGGCCCGCCCTGCCGACGGTGCTGAAGCAGCTGGCGGAGCACATGCCATCACACCTTGCGAAGCTGCTGCCGGCGCGCGAGCCATACCTGTCACCCGGGGAAGTGGTGGTATGCCACGTGGCCGTGGGCGGCAGGAAACGGGTCGTGGCGGTGGAGCAGTTCAAACCCTTCGATGACTAGGTTTTGCCTTCCGGCTTGACCCAGTGGATCCGGCAGCTTTGACTTAGGGGACGACGCACGCTTTTGGGGGAAAAGTGCTGGCTGCCACGATCGCTGTTGCCCATGACGTTCCGCCTGCAGTCATCCTGTGGTCTATGCTGCTGGCGGCCGCCGTTTATCTCCTGTTGCGGTCGATACTGCGGACAGGCGGCAGGAGAGACGTTGCAGCGGCAGCTGCCCGGCACGCATTGTGGGTTGGGATCATCGGCTGGATGGGGATTTCGCTGCTCCCAGCGACCAACGCAGGGATACTCCCCGTACCTGGAACCGCAAATCGACCTGTTGAGATTCTGCCGGCCCTCGCCTGGCCTGTTTTCGGCTGCCTGGCTGCACACGTCCTGGGCCAACTGAGCTACTTCGGATCCCGGCCGATGCCCGCTGGGCCGCGAGATACCCGTCGCATCCGGGAGTTCCTGCCCCGCCGTCTGTCCTGGACCGTCGCTGTGGTCTTCCTGCTTTCTGCCGCGCAAATCATATGGACATCCACTCTGCCCGGCTTTTCCCCGCTGCCGTACGAGTCGTGGCCTGACGGCACTGGCAGTTTTGTCCCAAGGGGCGGCGAAGGCCGAATTCCCGGCGTCGAACTCGCGGCATACCTTGGCGGTGCTCTGCTCGTCCTGGTACTTGGAACGCTGCTGGTGCTGGTGCTGGTGGCCCACCGCCCACCGCTTCCTGGGCTGGGCACAGATACTGATGGCCTATTGAGGACCATTACCACGAACCGCTTTCTCCGCACGGTTGCAACCGTAGCCTCAGGGCTGGCGGCCATCGCAGGCAACCATGCAGCCCGCCCCGATCCGACCACCGGGCCGGCCAACTGGCTTAACCCGGCCGGTGCCTTGAACCTGGCCGTCCTGCTGCTGATGCTTCTCTGGGCCCCACCCAGGCTTCCCGGGAGGTCACCGGCCCGCTGGAATGGCGGTGCCGGCCCGCAACCGGTCACCAGGCTGGTGGTGTCTATCGGCGCGGTCATGGGTCTGGCCGCATTTGCGCCTGTTCCTGCAGCAATATTCGCCCCGGGTGCGGTTACCGGGAGCCCCGCGCTCTTCGTGGCCGCATCAGCCGCCGCCGTCCTGGCGGTTGTTGCGCTCGGAGAGCTGCTGGTCCACCGGAATTACGGGGCCGCGGACCAGCCCTGCCACTGGCCGCGCCAGACCGTCCCGCCCGCCATGGCCGGCACCCTTGTGGTGGCGGCGGCCGTTCTTGTGGCGGTCGTCGTCGTTGTCGCGTGGCGGCAGGTGGAGTTGGAAGTGGAACAGACGTGGCCGGTGACTGCCTGGACCAGCGCCGGACTCGTGCTCGTTTCCGGTGTTCCCCTTGCATTTACCCGAAGACGGAGCAGCGTCGCGGCGACGGTCCCGGGGCTCGATGCCGCACTCCGCGCCATTACCGTGCACCGCGTCGTCCGTACCCTCGCCGCTTTCCTCGCTGCGGAGGCAGGAGTGCTGCTGATGAGCGCAGGACCAAAGCTGCACTGGACATCCCCCACTCTGGACCCGGACCACTGGGGCAACGTGTGGGAGGCGGCGCCCGCCGTCGGGGCTCTGCTGGCGGCGGCCGCAGTGGTGGTCGCAGTGATTCCCGTTGCCGGCCACACGACGCGAGCGCGAGCAGCAGCACCGCCAGTCCGTGACCCCCAGCCAGTAGACTTGGGGCGTGAGCATCCCAACGCCTTATGAAGACCTCCTGCGCGATGTCCTGGCCAATGGCACGCATAAATCGGACCGTACGGGCACCGGAACCACCAGCGTTTTCGGGCGCCAGATCCGCTTTGACCTCTCCAAGAGCTTTCCCTTGATCACCACCAAGCGTGTCCACTTCAAGTCCGTGGCCGTGGAACTCCTGTGGTTCCTGCGCGGCGAGACCAACATCAAGTGGATGACCGACCAGGGGGTCACCATCTGGAACGAATGGGCGGATGAAGACGGCGACCTTGGCCCGGTCTACGGCGTGCAGTGGCGCAGCTGGCCGACTCCCGACGGCGGCCACATCGACCAGATCGCTGAGCTCATCGAGAACCTGAAGTCGAACCCCGACTCCCGCCGGCACATCGTGTCTGCGTGGAATGTCTCCGAGCTCAACGACATGGCGCTGCCACCCTGCCACGCGTTCTTCCAGTTCTATGTGGCCAACGGAAAGCTGTCCTGCCAGCTCTACCAGCGCTCCGCTGACATGTTCCTGGGTGTTCCGTTCAACATCGCCTCCTACGCCCTGCTCACGTGCATGGTGGCGCAGCAGGTGGGGCTGGAGCCGGGCGAATTCATTTGGACTGGCGGGGACGTCCACATCTACGAGAACCATATGGACCAGGTCCTCAAGCAGCTGGAACGCGAGCCATACGAGTACCCGCAGCTGAAGATCAACCGGAAGCCGGCGTCGATCTTCGACTACACCCTGGAGGACTTCGACGTGGTTGGCTACAAGCACCACCCCACAATCAAGGCACCGATAGCGGTATGAGCACCGAAAACTTCACGGATCCGCAGTCCTTCACGGAGGAACTGGCCGCCTCAATCACCGGCGTCGGGCTGGTCTGGGCGCAGACCTCCGACGGCGTGATCGGCAAGGACGGGGACATGCCCTGGCACCTGCCCGAGGACCTTAAGCACTTCACCCGGCTCACCACCGGGCATCCCGTCATCATGGGCCGCAAGACGTGGCTGTCCTTCCCGGACAAGTACCGTCCCCTGCCCGGCCGCACCAACATCGTGATCACCCGGCAGAAGAGTTGGGCCGACACACCTGAGGCGGAGGGCGCCGTCGTGGTTCCCTCCCTTGATGATGCGCTCCTTGAGTCGCAGTTTGTCGACGGCGGCGAAACGGTGTGGATCCTGGGCGGCGGCGAGGTGTTCCGCCAGTCCACCGAGCTGGCCAACGTCGCGGTGGTCACCACCATCGATGTGAAGGCCGACGGCGACACGTTCGCTCCCGAGCTTGGCCCCGGTTGGGAGGCCACCGCCTCCGTCCCGCCCGACGGGTGGCTGACGGGGGCCAACGGCACGCGCTACCGATTCACCAAATGGTCACGGACAGAGGGCTTGGAACATGCTGAAGAAACCGGAAACCTTGTTCGTCCTGGGCTACATGCTGCTGCCCCTCCTAGCGCTGCTCTCCGCAATCGTGGGGCTGACGATGATCCTGGGCGGCAACAAGATCGCCGGAGCCATCGTGCTGGTGGTGGTCACGCAGGTCTTCACCTTCGGTGCGTTCTTTGCGCTCCGCGCGCGGAAAGCAGCGGTGCTGGAGCAGTCGGACCAAAGCTAGCGCTTACGGCGGCGGCATGGGGAGGCCACCCCATCGCGGCCGGCCTGCTCCTGCCCTAGGCTGGGGCACGCAGCACTCTGGGGGCTGTTGAATGAATATTGGGGGGAATCCTGGTGGCAGGAACTTTGTGGGGCGCGGACGTCGAGCAACTGCGCACCCTCGCGCAGCAGTTCAGCAAGACGGCGGACCTGCTGCAGCAGCAATCGACGCAGCTGAGCAGCCAGATCAACAACAACCCGGCCTGGAAGGGCGCAGACGCCCAGCGATTCCGGTCTGACTGGAACACCAACCACCGGACGCTTCTGCAACAGACCGTCTCGCGGCTGCAGCAGGAATCAAAGGTGCTGCTCAAGAACGCCGATGAGCAGGAGAAGGCCAGCACCAACGGCTCGGGCTCCGGTGGAGAACCTGGCACCGGTTCGACCGCCGGCAACAACGGTCCCCGCCCGGTAATTCCGGGGCAAGGCAGTAACGATCCTTGGGGACCGGACTGGCTGACCGATCCGGACTCCCCGTTCCGCAGCGGCTGGGACATCTACAACCTCACCAAAGCGTTGCCGAATCTCCGGGCAGGACTGTTCGATCTTCCCCATTTCATCAGCAAGGCAGACAACCTCGGCGAGTTCCTCTTCTCTGGAGACTTCCGGAGCGTTGCAAAGGCCTTCCAGGACTCGAACATGCTGAGCCAGTATTTCAACACCTCTTCTGAGTTGTTCGACGGCAGGTGGGACACCGCCCTGAACCTCGCCGAGGGCGGCAAGGCGGCCAAGTTTTTCGAGTTCGGAGGTAAAGCCTTGGGCGGCATCGGAGTTGGCCTTGATGCCCTTGACGCTCTCAACAACTTCAGCAATGGCAATCCTGACGACAACGGCCAAGCCTGGTATTCGGTGGTCAAGGCAGGGTTGGGCGCAGCCGGCTTCATCCCGCCCCCCGTTGGGACCGCTGCAATGGTAGCGTCCGGCGCATTGGCCATCTACGACAATGTTCCGGTAGTCAAGGAAACAGTCAATGCCGTCGGCGCGTCCATCGCTGATGGTGCCAAGGAAGCCTGGAAAGGCGCCGGGGATGCGGCCGAAAAAGTCGGGGACTTCTTTGGATTCTGAGCCCACAACGAGAGGTATTGACGATGACTGAGACAACTGCGGAAGCCATCCCCGACGCCATCGGATATGGCTTTGCCGAGATGGTTACCCTCGCACGTCTGAAGGGCGGGGACGCTGCCGTGCTCAGCGCTGAAGCACTGAGGGTTGACGGCTATCTGAACAACACGGACATGGTGAGCGCAGGCGCGTCCTCACTGGTGGCCCGTGGCCTGGCCAAGGCCGAAAATGACGGGCTCCTCTCCGTATCAGGACCCACTGCCGCCGTGGCTGCCCTTCTCTCCTCCGCCACCCGCCGCATTGAGATCTCGCTGCTGACGGCCGAAGGGGGCGACAGCGTCGTCTTCATGGAAAGCGATGACATCCATCTGCTGTTCCAGCCCCGCGCCTACTTCACGTGGTGGGCAATGGCTCAACGACCGGATGTTACCGCCGCCGAGGCCAACCTCATGGTTATCAAGCAGCACCTGGACAACAACCCAGAGGGCGGCGCCACTCTCCGCCGCCGCGAGGATCCCACCGGACAGACCCTTTACGTGAAGAAGGGCGGCGATGGGGCATGGACCACCGGTACGGCCGACTCGCAGCAAAAGAACATTATTGAAACCATGGGCGTGGATGAAGCTTCCCTTCTTGAACAGATCCGCACCATCCGTAAGGACTGACTGTGAACTTCGACCGCGACCGTGAACGCCGCAACGACGAAGTGTATGCCGAGCACAAGGCAGCGCTTGCACGGGGTGAGAAACGCGTTCTGCGCAGGACCAATACGGGCGAGCTGCACAGCTATCCCGGGGACGAGATCGGCTTTTCCCCGGGCCGAGGCCAGGCACAGGTCCGGACCTGGTGGGGCATGGGAATAGTGTCTGCCTTTCTGGGGCTCATGTTCCTTGGCTCTTCAGTTCTGTTCCTTGCTTCGTTCGGGCACACCGCAGGGCCCGAGTGGGGCGCGTTGTTCGCCATCGCTTTAGGGGGATTCGGCGCTTGGTACACCTTCGGCTTGGCGAGGGACGAGTACCGGGCCAAGAAGCTGCGTAAGGAACGGCACGCACCGGAACCAGGAGCAGGACATGTCAGCGAGTGACCAGCAGGCAAGCTCCGAATGCAAAGCGGAAAAGCTGCCCAAGGGCAGGAACCTCCCGCGACCGCTCGAATGAATGCCTCAGGTGTCTGCCGCCGTCGTACGTTTCCAAGCCGCCCACGGCGTGACGTAACCGACTGCGCCGTGCCGGATACGAAGTCTAAACTGGACCAATGACTACAGCAGCTACCCCTTCCGTCGGCCTGGTCGGATGGCGCGGCATGGTCGGTTCCGTCCTGATGCAGCGCATGCAGGACGAGGGCGACTTCGCCAACATCAACCCGGTGTTCTTCTCCACCTCCAACGCGGGAGGTGCCGCGCCGTCCTTCGCTGACGGCGCCGGCAAGCTCGAGAACGCGTTCGACCTCGACACCCTGGCCAAGCTGCCCATTATCGTCACCGCCCAGGGCGGCGACTACACCAAGCAGGTCCACGGCGAGCTGCGCAGCCGCGGCTGGGACGGCCTCTGGATCGACGCCGCCTCCACCCTGCGCATGAACGACGACTCGATCATCGTGCTGGACCCCATCAACCGCGACGTCATCGACAAGGGCCTGGTCAACGGCACCAAGGACTTCATCGGCGGCAACTGCACCGTGTCCTGCATGCTCATGGGCCTCGGCGGCCTGTTCAAGAACGGCCTGGTGGAGTGGGGAACCTCCATGACCTACCAGGCAGCCTCAGGCGGCGGCGCGCGGCACATGCGTGAGCTGCTCAGCCAGTTCGGCACGCTCAACGCCGAGGTCAGCACGGAACTGGACGACCCCGCATCGGCCATCCTGGACATTGACCGCAAGGTCCTTGCCCACCAGCGCTCTGACATCGACGCCACCCAGTTCGGCGTCCCCCTGGCCGGCTCCCTGATCCCCTGGATCGACGCCGACCTGGGCAACGGGCAGTCAAAGGAAGAGTGGAAGGCCGGTGTTGAGACCAACAAGATCCTGGGCACCTCCGAGGAAAACCGGGTGATCATGGACGGCCTCTGCGTCCGGATCGGCGCCATGCGCTCCCACTCCCAGGCCCTGACCCTGAAGCTCCGCGAGGACCTGTCCGTCGCCGAGATCGAAAAGCTCCTGGACGAGGACAACCAGTGGGCCAAGGTGGTTCCCAACACCAAGGAAGCCTCGATGGCCGAGCTGACCCCCGTGGCTGCCTCCGGCACCCTGGACATTCCCGTGGGGCGCATCCGCAAGATGGAGATGGGGCCGCAGTACATCAGCGCGTTCACCGTTGGCGACCAGCTCCTCTGGGGCGCCGCCGAGCCGCTGCGCCGCATGCTCAACATCGCCACCGGTAACCTGTAACGCCTACAGATTGCTGTCAGAGCGGCCCTTGCCCGCATGACCGTTGCGGCCCAGCGACGGTCATGCGGGCAAGGGCCGCTTTTGCGTTCCGGGGTGCCGCGCCAGAAACGTGAACAGCCTTTGGCGCAGCTCCCCCGGCCGGTCCAGGTGCTTCCAGTTGATTCGGAAGAACGCCCATCCCAACTCCTGCAATGCGTTCTCCCGGCGGCGCTCCGCAATCAGGACCTCTTCGGCGGGACGGTAATCGTTGTACTTGGCGGCGCCGTCGAACTCGATGATCACCCGGGCCTCGGGATCGGCAAAATCAGCCCGGAAAAGACCCTCACGTGTGGGGATCTCTACCTGCAGGGTGAAGTTGTGCAGGCCGAACGCATGGAGCAGCAACCGCGTCCACGTCTCCCCCGCCGATTCCGACCGCCCGTCCAGCACGTCCAAAAGACCCAAGGCCCTCCTGCTGCCACGTTTGGTCTGGCTTTCGCCGAGCAGCCGGCGCCTGGGCTTTCCGCCGGCACCCTTTCGAAGCGCGTGGTCGCTGATCACCGCGGCTTCCTCCAGGGGGCGGATTCGAGCGCAGTCCAGGACCATCCGGTCGAGGCTGATGGTGAGAAGTTCCGTTGCTGCCCGAGGCCGGTCATGCGTGCAAGAGCCGGTTATGCGGGCAGGGGCCGGTCAGGTGGCCAGGAATGTTGTGTAGCGCTGCGCGGCTTTGGCGAGGGCGCCCTGGGCGGCAGGACCCAGCGGCTGGGCTCCGTCGAAGAATTCGGGTACGACGACGGCACCCGGCCCCGTGCCCTGCAGTCCCCAGGTGCCAATCACCTTCCCCGCGGCGACCACTGTCTTCTTGAAGACCCCGTTCCCGCCCGGCACGATCAGGTCGGAATGCCCGGGGTCCAAGACGTGCGTCCGGTCCGTGTAGCCGAGGACAAATTCGTCGAAACCGGGCAGCAGGTGCACGGACCGCGCGCCCGGAAGGCCGGTGTCCAGGAGGGCGGCCACGTCGGGTGAGAGCCAGTAGCTGGTGCCCTCAACCTCCAGTTCCGCCAGCTTTTGGCGGACGATCTCAAAGGCGGCACGTACCTCGGTCAGCGGCAACTGCGTCCACCAGGCGAAGTCGCGAAGCGTGGCCGGGCCGTGGCTGCGGAAGTAGCGCAGCAGGAACTCAGCGAGGGCCTCCTCCCGCTCCAGGCTGCGGGACGCCGGAATCCACTGATCGAAGGCCGCGACCAGCTGCTGGTTTCCGGCAAGCGGCCCCAGAACCAGCCACCCGTGGCGGCACAGCGAACCGAGGAGGTGGATTCCCCGCTGGCCGTGCGTCGGCTGGCCTCCGGCGTCGAACACCTTGAACAGCTCAGAACGGCTGATGGGGCTGCCACCCAGGATGCGGTCCAGCGCCAGGTCGCGTGCCTTCTCGATGTCGGACCACGCAATGTCCAGCTGCCGGTGCCGCGCCGCGATGCTCCTGGTGAGCCGTTCGGCCGTGAGCTCCAGCATCCAGCGCAGGTCCTCGGGAGCCACCAGATGAAGCGTTCCGCGCATGGGCCAGGACCGGACCACTTCGCCGTTGTTGATGGCAGCCCTGACGTCGGCGCTGCCCACCGCGGGCACCCTGGCACCTACGGCCCACAGGGCTGCCGGCAGGTCCTGCGCCTGCATGGCGGTCATCCACCGGACCGCCTCCGCAGCGGAGGTGGCAGCATCCCCGGCAAGGCGCTGGGATGCAAGCCTCAGCCGCCCCATCATCCTGCGGTCGCGGAGCGCACCCTGTGCAGCCATGCGCCCATCCTAGGCCCGCCTGCGGCAGGCGGACAGCGGGGAACGCTTAGAGCTCCAGGCCGATCAGCAGCGGCTCCGGGTGCAGCGAGATGCCGAAGCGGTGTTCGACGCCGGCGCGCACCTCCCGCGCGACGGCCACCATGTCGGCGGCGCTGGCGGAGCCGCGGTTGGTGATGGCCAGGGTGTGCTTAGTGGAGAGCGAGGCACGTCCGCCGGCCACGCCTTCCGGCTCCAGGCCAAAGCCCTTGCCGAACCCTGCCTGGTCGATCAGCCACGCTGCCGAGAGTTTCACCAGCCCGTCCTGGCCGGCCGGGTAGCGTGGCGCCGCTTCCGGCAGCCTGTCTGCCACGTCGGCGGAAACGATGGGGTTGGTGAAGAACGAGCCGGTGGAGTAGGTGTCCCTGTCCGCGGCGTCCCACACCATGCCCTTGGAGCCGCGCAGCCGGAGCACCTCACGGCGGACATCGTTGGCGTACGCGCGTTTGCCCACCTCCACACCGAGGGCGCGCGCCAATTCGGCGTACCGGATGGGGGCGCTCATCCGCCCCAGCGGCAGCTGGAATTCAACGGTGAGCACCACGTACCGGGGCGAGCCGTTGACAGTGGTCTGCTTAAGGATGGAGTCCCGGTAGCCGAACTTCAGTTCCGAGTTCGTGAAGGTCTGCACGGCATTCCGCTGCCGGTCCCAAGTGCGGACAGCGGCAATGGTCTGCGAAACTTCCGCACCGTAGGCGCCCACGTTCTGGACGGGAGTGGCGCCGGTTGAGCCGGGAATGCCGGAGAGGGCCTCGATGCCGGACCAGGCATGGCGGACGGCGTGCTCCACCAGCTTGTCCCAGTTATGGCCTGCCTGCACCACCACGGCAACGCCCCCACAGGAGTCCTCGGCGTTGACCGTGAACCCCTCCGAGGCGATTTTGATGACGGTCCCGGGGAACCCTTCGTCAGACACCAGGAGGTTGGACCCGCCGCTGATGATCAGCACCTGCTCACCGGCCGCATCCGCGGAACGGACGGCGTCGATGATCTCCGCCTCAGTCCGCGCCTCGATGAACGTACCGGCGGGGCCGCCGACGGCGGACGTGGTCAGGGACGAAAGCAGGGTGGGAGTCACCGATCCACAGTACTTGAAGATACTCGATTGCGCGCTTCCGGAAGAGTAGAACTGAGTACTTATGCAGCCTTCCGGGCCACCGGCGACAGCACGAAGCTCACAGCGAGCATTACCATCACGGCCAGGAGTGAATGCAGGATGCCCACGTGTTCGGCCAGCAGGCCAAGCAGCGGCGGCCCGCACAGGAACGCCCCGTACCCGATGGTGGATACCACCGATACCCGGGCGGCGGCTTTGGCGGGATCGTCGGCCGCAGCGGACATGCCCACTGGAAAGCCCAGGGAGGCGCCCAGGCCCCAGGCCGCCAGCCCAACGTAGGCGAGCCACGGCGCCGGGGCGAAGACGAAGATGCCAAGGCCCACCACGGCCATCGCGGCGCACCACCGCATCACCGGGACCCTGCCGAACTTATCGAGCAGCACCGTCCCGGCAAAGCGCCCGATGGTCATGAACGTGACAAAGAGGCCATAACCGGCAGCACCGGCGGCATCGCTCTGCCCGTGGCCGTCCGCCAGCCCCAGGGCCACCCAGTCCCCCGCGGCGCCTTCAGCCAGTGCAAGGCCCAGCACCAGGACCCCGAGCAGCAGGGTCCGCCGCTCCCGCCAGGCCTGGGCGATCCTGCGCTTGTTGTCCAGCGGTGCCTCCGCCGTGCCCGCGGCAGGAATCACGGGGATGGGTCCTGTAGTGGGGTCCTCGAAATTGTCCGGGGAGTAGCTGCGCTCGCCCGGCACCGGCGTAGTATCGGCACGGAACCAGGACGCAGCCGTCGCCACCGAAACAGCCACCACCGCCCCTGCCGCTGCCAAGTGCCAGAACACGGGCAGGGACACGGCCGCAGCCAGCGCACCCAGCCCCGCCCCGGCTACCGTTCCCAGGCTGAACGCCCCATGGAGCCGGGGCATGATGTGCCTCCCCACGGCCCGTTCCACCGCCGCGCCCTCCACATTGGAGGCAGTGTTCCAGCTCCCGGTACCCAGGCCGATGATGGCCAGGCCGACGGCTGTGGCCACCGGGTTTGCCAGCACAGTTGTGCCAAAACCGGTGGTCAGCAGCCCGGCACCCACCACAATGCTGCCGGTGCGGATGGTCCGCTTGGAGCCCAGCCGCAGCACGATCAGCCCCGACATGGACACGGAAGCGAACGAGCCCAGCGTCATGCACAGCAGGATGATGCCCACGTTGCCAGGGCTGAGGTCCAGCGCGTCCCGGATGGCCGGCAACCGGGAGACCCAGGAGGCAAAGGCCAGGCCGCTGGCCCCGTAGGCAATGACGACGGCGTTGCGCCAGGCGGTGACTTGCGCGGCGGTGGCGGTGGTTCCTGCAGGAGTGGTCAAAAGGTGCAGCTTAGGACAGCTTGACGAGGGCCTGGGCCTTCATCAGGACTTTCTGCCCGGCGGAGACCACTGTGAGGTCGATACGCGCCGTGTTGGCTTCAGCGTCGAGCTTCCCGATGATGCCGCTGACCTCGATGCTGGCTCCGGGCTGGTCGGTCCCGGTGGTGTCCGTGACCAGGACGGGCTTGGTGAAGCGGGTCTGGAAATCGACGACGGCGGCGGGGTCGCCTGCCCAGTCAGTCACCAGCTGGACGGCTGAGCCCATGGTGAACATGCCGTGGGCGATCACGCCCGGCAGTTCCACGCTGGTGGCGAAGGCTTCGTTCCAGTGGATGGGGTTGAAGTCACCGGAAGCGCCGGCGTACTTCACCAGGTCTGTACGGGTCACCTCGATGGTACGGCTGCCGATCTCCTGGCCGGGGCTGAGTTCGTGGATGCTGAGGCTCATGGCTACTGTCCCTCTCCGCGGACCAGGATGGATGACGTGGTGGTGGTGACGGGTTCCCGGGAGTCGCCGGAACCCAGGGCGAAGATCTCCGAGCGGGTGGTGATCATGGCACCGCCGCCCATGGCCCGGACGCCGTCCACGTGGAGTTCCGCCACCAGGCGGTCGCCGGCAATGATGGGCCGGTGGTGGGTGAAGCGCTGGTCTGCGTGGACCACGCGGGAGAAGTCGATACCCGCTTCCGGATCCTGGATGAGCTGGGCGTCGGCGCGCTGGGCGATGATGATGGCGAAGGTGGGGGGCGCCACCAGGTCGCTGTGGCCCAGCGCCTTGGCTGCGTCGATGTCGAAATGTGCAGGGTGGGTGGCCTTCACGGCGCGGGCGAACTCGCGGATTTTCTCGCGGCCAACGTCGTACACCTCTGCGGCAGGGTAGCTTCGGCCCTGCAGATCCGGATTGATAGTCATGGATTCCAGCCTATCGTCCGCGTCTTGGCCGTTAGAAAAGGCCCGCCGCGGTTTTTGGCGCCCGCTACCGGCGGAGGTTCCGGCGGATGGCCTGGCCGCGGACCACGAGGCCGACGACATGCAGGACCAGGCCCAGCCCGATCAGCGGCAGGGACGCCATGGCAAGTCCCTGGTTGCCACCAGTGTTGCCGATGAGGTTGAGAATGATACCGACGGCGATCAGGCCCATCGCGCTGAAAACCAGGACTTTGTAGCGGGTCGGCGCAGTGGCCCAAAATTCGTTCAGCACCGTCCAAGTCTACCGGCCGTGTCCGGAGGCCCGGGCTGAGTCAGAACAGGGCTTCCTGCACTGCGGGCACCTCCGAAACAAAGTCACCCAGGACAATCGTGCGGGCGGCCAGTTGGGTCAGGTTAACCACAAAATCCGCGTCCGAGCCGTCCAACCGGGCCAAGGCGTTCGCGCCGCTCAAGGCAGCAATGCCGAACCCGTGCTGCCCCGCCTCCAGGGCGTGCGGGTATGCATGGCGGAGCTTGTTTCCAAAGATGGCATCCCCATACAGGGCATCAGCATGCGCGGGCCTGCTCCACTGCTCATCGACAGGTTCGAAACCGTCGACGGCGGTGCGCGCCAGGAGTGCTCGAACGTCACCGACGGCACGGGCATTGACGGCGTCCAACGCCGTGGCTGGGAGCGGCTGCAGCAGTGCTTCGGCTTTGGCCGCGGACCGCACCTGCTGCGTCAGCCCGACGTCGGCCGTCACCAGGTCCTCAAGGATCCGCACCACCCGGCCGTCCTGCGCCCGGGCCACATAGCGCGCAACCGCGGCCCCCTGCTCCGCGAGCCGGTTCCACTTCCGCGGGCCGGACGCCGTCCCCACCTTGGTGGCGCCGCCGCCAAAGGTTGCCACGTAGAGCCAGTGTTCCTGCATCAGGTAGTCCCGCAGGCCGGGAGTGACGCGGCCGCCGCGGTGGAAGTCGTGCATCAGCCGCGACTCGTCCAGTATGAAGCACCGCTCGCACTGCTTTCCCCGGATGGCCGGAGCAGCGGAGGCACAGAGAACGTGGCTGCGCGAGCCGGCCTGTCGCATCTGCACATGGCCCAGGCAGAACCTGCCGGGCTCCGCCACCTGGAAGCCGAGCCGGTGTCCCCGGCGCAGGGCGATCTCCCGGAACTCCCCCTCCGGTGACTGGAGGCGCAGAACCGGGCCGCCGCCGTCGTCCGCTGTCTTATCGGGTTCCGCGGGCTGGACAGCCGGCGGGCCCTCCCAAAAGACCCCGTGGACCAGATAGCGTGTATCGGTCAACGGGGTCTCCTGATGTATGTGGGGGTGTTACAGCGCGGGCTGCACCCCAAAGGCTACCGCGAGCTTCATGATCTTCTCGGCGCGGCCCAGGCGGGGCAGGTCGGAGCCATCACGGATGACGCGGCCGTTGGCCTCGAAGTCGTTCATGAAGTCGGTGGCCCAGGCGACGTCGGACGGCGTGGGGCTGATGACCTCGTTGATGACCGGGGTCTGGTCGATCGCCAGGCAGAGCTTGCCGGTCATGCCCATCATCACGGTGATGCCGGTCTGCTCGCGCAGGATGGGGTGGTTGGTGCCGACGGTAGGGCCGTCGATGGGGCCCGGCAGGTTGCCGACGCGGCTGGCGACCACGAGCTTGGCGCGGGGGTAGGCCATGGCTTCCGGGGTGGCGGCCATGCCGGTGTCCCGGCGGAAGTCGCCGGAGCCGAAGGCAAGTCGGAACGCGCCCTGGGCCTTGGCGATGTGGTTGGCTTCCTCGATGCCGAGGGCGGATTCCACGAGCGGGATGACGGGCGTCTTGCCGTCCATGCGGTGGTAGCTCTCGGTCACCTGGTCCGCGGATTCGGTCTTGGCGAGCATGACGCCCAGCAGCCCTGGGGTGCCGCGCAGTCCGGCGAGGTCATCAGCCCAGAACGGGCTGGTGGCGTCGTTGATCCGGACCCAGGCCTTGCCGCCGGCGGTAAGCCAGTCGATGACGTTGTTCCGGGCCTGGTCCTTCTGCGAGGGGTCCACGGCGTCTTCAATATCCAGGATGATCGAGTCCGCGCGGGAAACGGCCGACTGGTCGAAGAGTTCCGGCTTCATGGCATTGACCAGCAGCCAGGAGCGGGCGATCTCGGCGGGGATATTGCGTTCCGGCCTAACGGTTTCGGCGGCGATGGTAGACGTCATGCTTTCTACAGTATCCGGCCCGGAAGCGGCACGGCGAAGAAAACGGCCCGCTTGTGAGGTTCAATACGAACTAAACGGGATATGACTGGGCGGGAGGGGAAAGCAACTGGCAGTAGTTGTCGTTTTGGAGCTCCAAAACGACAACTACTGCCAGTCAGTTGGGAGGGTCAGGGGATGTTGCTCCCGCGGGCCGTGACCCAGAGTTTGTACCAGTCAGCCCGGGTCAGGGCCTGGGCCACCCTCGCTGCGTCGCTGCAGGCCCGGATCCGGTCGGGGTTGACCGTGCCGATCACCGGCGCGATTCCGGCGGGATGCTTCATCAGCCACCCCAGGAGAATAGCCTCGCCGGTGGCGCCGTACTCCCCCGCCAGCTGGGCCACCAGTTCCGCGGTGGCCGCCTCGGCTGAGCCGGGGTTCTCCGGCTCAGCTCCCGTGTAGGCGCCGCGGGCCAGCGCACCATAGGCCTGCAGGCTGATGTTGTTGCGGGTGCAGTATTCCACGGTGCCGTGCGGGAAGCTGTAGTCCAGGTGTTCCGGGTGGTTGACCAGCACCTGGCTTTCCAGCCAGGCCCGCTTGAGCAGGCTCATTTCCAGCTGGTTGGCCACCACGGGCGTCTCCAGCCGGTCCTGCAGCACCTCGATCTGCACCGCGGACATGTTGGACACGCCCAATTGCCGGACCTTGCCTTCAGCCATGAGCTGCCCGACGGCGGACGCCACCTCCGCCGGGTCCGCCAGGGGGTCCGGGCGGTGCAGCAGGAGGATATCCACGTAGTCGGTCCGGAGCCGTTTAAGGCTGCCGTTGACCCGCTCCAGGATGGCGTCCCGGCTCAGGTCGTAGTGGGTCTGCAGGCCGCGTTCGTTCAGCCGGATGCCGCACTTGGTCTGCAGCCGGATGCGCTCCCGCAGGCCCGGCGTGCCGGCCAGAACCTCACCAAACACCGCCTCGGACTTTCCGCTGCGGTAGATATCAGCGTGGTCGAACAGGGTGATGCCTGCGTCCAGGGCGGCCTGGACGGCAGCGGCGGCCTGGTCCACATGGCGAGCTTCATGCGGTTCCCCAGACCAGCTGCCGCCCAGGCCCATGCAGCCGTAAATGACTTCCTGCATCAGTCCCGCAGCCAGGCGGTGGTGTTGGCCGGCAGCTTGCCGTCCTCCAGCGGAGCGCTGCTGACCAGGACGGTCCCGGCGGGAAGGTCCACGGCGGTGGTGCCGAAGTTGGTCACCGACTGCCAGCCGTTGGGGCGCTTGAAGTGCAGGACGTCCGGGCCGCCGTTTTCAACCCATTCGAGGTCCTCGTCCGTCAGCAGCTCCCGGCGGAGCTTCAGGGCCTTGCGGTAGAGCTCCAGGGTGGAGCCTTCCGTTCCGTCCTGGGCCTCCACGGCGTACTTGCTGAACCAATCCGGCTGGGGCAGGTGGGAGCCGCCGTCGCCGAAGCCGAAGGAGGTGCCTTCCACCTTCCAGGGCAGCGGCACGCGGCAGCCGTCGCGGCCGATCTCCACGCCCTTGTTGCGGAAGAAGGACGGGTCCTGCCGCTCCGATTCGGGAATATCGGCAACTTCCTGCAGGCCCAGTTCCTCTCCCTGGTACAGGTAGGCGGATCCGGGCACGGCGAGCATCAGGAGGGTGGCGGCGCGGGCGCGGCGTTCGCCGAGCTCAACGTCCAGCTGGTCTTTGGGGCCTCCGGCGAGGAGCCAGTCCTTGCCGTCCTGGCCCTTGGCGCCGGCCTTTTCCTTGGCCACCTGGGGCAGGCCATAGCGGGTGGCGTGGCGCACCACGTCGTGGTTGGAGAACACCCACGTGGAGGAGGCGCCGGTGGCAGCGGCCTCGGCAAGGTTGCGGGTGATGATTTCCCTGTATTCGGTGGCATCGAAGTCGGCCTGCAGCAGGTCGAAGTTGAAGGCCTGGCCCAGTCCCTGCGGGCTGGCGTAGCGGGCGCGGCGGGTGGCGTGCACCCAGGCTTCGGCAACGGCGGTGCGGGGCGGGTTGTATTCGTTGAACACCTCGCGCCATTCGGCGTAGATCTCGTGCACTTCGTCGCGGTCCCAGAAGGGGTGCGTGCCGTCGTCGAATCCGTCCACACCGGTGTTGGCGGCGCTCAGTTCCAGCTTGGACAGCAGCGGCTCGGTGAGGTCCTTGGTGAGGGCATGTGCCACGTCAACGCGGAAGCCGTCCACGCCCCGGTCCGACCAGAAACGCAGGGTCTTGAGGAAGTCGTCACGAATCTCGCGGTTGGACCAGTTCAGGTCCGGCTGTTCCTTCGCGAAGATGTGCATGTACCACTGGCCCGGGGTGCCGTCCGGTTCGGTGATGCGCTCCCAGGCCGGTCCGCCGAACACGGAGTCCCAGTCCGACGGCGGGAACTCGCCGTTGGGGCCCTTGCCGTCACGGAAGATGTAGCGGTCCCGGGCCGGGGAGCCCTTGGGCGAGGCCAGTGCTTCCTGGAACCACTGATGCCGGTTGGACGAATGGTTGGGGACGATGTCCGCGATGAGCTTGATGCCGGCGTCGTGCAGTGCCTTCGCCATCTCGTCGAAGTCGGCCAGCGTGCCCAGCTTGGGGTCGACGTCACGGTAGTCGTCAACGTCATAGCCGCCGTCGGCGAGCGCTGACGGGTAGAACGGGCTCAGCCAGACGGCGTCGATTCCCAGCGACTTCAGGTACGGGACCTTGGCGGTGATGCCCTTGAGGTCGCCGATGCCGTCTCCGTTGGAGTCGGCGAAGCTGCGGGGGTAGATCTGGTAGACGGAGGCCTGGCGCCACCAGTTGGGGTCGGCCAGACGGTCAGAGTCGGACAGGGTTGCCAGGGTGGCAGTGGTGGACAAGGACTAACCCTCTTCTTCAGTGCGGTTATATTTATATTGAGCCTAAATTTACTTCCTCAAGTATTATCTGGTGATTTGCACAGGAAGGTCAACAGCATGCCCGAACCAGTTCCGGCGACCCCCCAGTTGCTGCGGCGCGTCAGCGCCGGCGCGGTCCTGGAATTCATGCGGACGACGGCGGCAGTGACGGTCACGGATGTCATGGCCGCCACAGGACTCACCCGTGCCACCACCATTGCCGTCTGCGAGGACCTGGTGCGGCGCGGCTGGATCCTGGAGCTGGAGAACCAGCGCGAGTTCGGGGGGTACCAGAAGGGCCGTCCCGCCCGCCGGTTCGAACTCGACGGGCGGGCGGGCGTGGTCCTGGGCATGGACATCGGCTACTCCAAGGTCACCGTGGTGGTTTCCGATCTCCGGGGCATGACCCTTGGCCGCTCCAGCCGCCCCTTCCAAGCTGGTGACGTCGGCTCGAAGGAACGCATCGCCTTCATTGACGGCGTGGCCATGGCGGCGCTGCAGTCCGCGGGAACCGGGCCTGAACAGGTGCTGGCCGTGTGCGCCGGGGTGGCAGCACCGGTGGACCGGCACGGGGACGTGGTGGCCACGCAAAAGTTCTGGGGACTGTTCGACCTCGGGCTGCGGCCGGCCCTCAAGGAGACCCGCGGGTGGACGGTGCTGCTGGAAAACGACGCCAACCTTGCCGCCCTTGGCGACCGCTGGCAGGGGGCGGCTGCCGGCGTCGACGACGTGGTGGTGATCCTGGCCAGCGAACGGCTGGGATCCGGCATCCTGGAAGGCGGCCGGCTGGTGCACGGAAGCCGCGGCAGTGCCGGCGAACTTGCCTACCTGAACCTGGTGGAAGGCGTGGGTGACACCTACGGCATCGCCCACCTGGCCAGGACCTGGGCAGCCGAGGCACTGGCCACGGACACGCCCACCGCCCTCCGCGACCTCCGGCCGGCGCGTGTGGAGGCCGAGCAGGTCTTCGCCGCAGCATCCCAAGGGGACTCCGTGGCCCTGGGCATCCTGGACCGGCTGGCGGACAGGATGGCACGGGTGGTGGGCACTGTGGCCACCATGCTTAACCCCGAACTGGTGGTGATTGGCGGGGGCGTGGCGGATTCGGCGGACGTCCTCCTGGCGCCCATCAGCGAGCGCCTGCACGAGTTCACCGCCACCCCTGCACGGGTGGCGGTGTCCCCGCTGGGTGATTCCATCGTGACGGTAGGCGCGGTGCGCTGCGCCCTGGACTACGTGGAAAGGAACTCGCTGGACCTGGAGCTTCGGACGCCTTAGGAGCCTACGGGCGCGGTTCCAGGGCCGCGGCCACCGGCAGGGTGCCGTCGCGGAACTCGATGGTGCGGCCGGCGGTCTGCGGCAGGTCCAGCACTGCCGCCGCCACGATCGCCACGTTTGCCCGGGAAGTTTCCCGTTCCCCTTCCGGCGAGGGGTCGACGTCGATCAGTCCCGTTCCGGGGTTGTCCGTCAGTGCGCCGGGGCCAAGAATGGTCCAGGCCAGCTTGGTGCCGCGGAGGTACTCGTCAGCAGCCGCTTTCGCTTCGGCATACGCAAAGAAGCTGCTGTCCTCCGGCACCCCGTGGTCCCTGCCGGCGCCGAAGTAGGACACCATGACATACCGGTCCACCCCGGCCTGGGCGGCGGCGTCCATGGAGCGGATGGCCGCATCCCGATCCACCGCGTAGGTCCGCTCCGGGCTGCCGCCGCCGGCACCCGCGGACCAGACCACGGCGTCGTGCCCGGCGAGCGCGTCGGCGATGGCCGCCGTCGTGGAATTCTCCACGTCCAGGACCGACGGCGTGGCGCCGGTGGCTGTGACGTCGTCGGCATGGTCCGGGTTTCGGATGAACGAGGTCACGGAGTGGCCCTCGCCGGTGAGCAGTTCGGACAGGAGGAGGGCCACTTTCCCGTGGCCGCCAATGATGGCGATGCGTGTCATGCACCCATTCTGCCCGCAAGGCACCGGCATACAGAAGCGACGTGGTGCTGAACAGGGGCTTTGTGCCCTGTCCACGGTTTCCGGAAGCCACCTAGCTTGGGGGCATGGCTGCCGGACCCCATGCGGGGTTAGATGGACCCGCATCAGAAGCGATGTTGAAGCTGGGCCGTTTCTTCACGAGGTGGGAGCAGACGGATGACGGCAGGGCGGTGTTCCGCGAGGGCGGCCGCAAGGGCGACATCTTCTACCGCGACCGCTGGAGCCACGACAAGGTGGTGCGCTCCACGCATGGGGTGAACTGCACGGGTTCGTGCTCCTGGAAGGTGTACGTCAAGGACGGCATCATCACATGGGAGTCGCAGCAGACAGACTACCCCTCCGTAGGGGCCGACAGCCCGGAGTATGAGCCACGGGGCTGCCCGCGCGGGGCAGCCTTTTCCTGGTACACCTACTCCCCCACCCGGGTCCGTTTCCCCTACGCCCGGGGCGTCCTGGTGGAAATGTACCGGGAAGCCAAGTCCCGGCTGGGCGACCCCGTGCTGGCGTTCGCCGAAGTAGCCGCCGACCCGGAGCGGCGGCGCCGCTACCAGCAGGCCCGCGGCAAGGGTGGCCTGGTACGCGTGTCCTGGCAGGAGGCCATCGAGATCGCCGCCGCCGCCCACGTGAACACCATCAAGGCCTATGGGCCGGACCGGTGCGCCGGCTTTTCGCCCATCCCGGCCATGTCCATGGTCTCCCACGCCGTGGGCACCCGCTTCATCCAGCTCATCGGCGGGGTGATGACCTCCTTCTACGACTGGTACGCCGATCTTCCCGTCGCGAGCCCCCAGGTGTTCGGGGACCAGACCGACGTTCCCGAGTCCGGGGACTGGTGGGACGCCCGCTACCTGATGATGTGGGGCTCCAACGTTCCGGTGACGCGCACGCCGGATGCGCACTGGATGACCGAGGTCCGGTACCGCGGCACCAAGGTGGTCACGGTCAGTCCGGACTATGCGGACAACACCAAGTTCGCCGACGAATGGCTTCCCGCCCAGGCGGGGACGGACGCAGCACTGGCGATGGCCATGGGCCACGTGATGCTGAAGGAATTCTTCGTCGACCGGCAGGTGCCGTTCTTCGCCGACTACGTGAAGCAGTACACCGACCTTCCCTTCCTGGTCAGGCTGGAGAAGAACGACGACGGCGCCCTCACGCCGTCGAAATTCCTCACCGCCCTGGACGTCCCCAGTGAGTCGCTGGCCGAGGATGCAGCGTTCCGCACTGTCCTGTACGACAAGGCGGCGGCCCGGGCCGCCGTTCCCAACGGGTCCATGGGGTTCCGCTATTCGCCTAGCGGGGAGGGCAAGTGGAACCTGGACCTCGAAGGGATCGAGCCCGCCCTTTCCCTCAAGGAAGTGTCCACGCAGAGCGCCGAAATCCTGCTCCCCTGTTTCGAGGATGCAGGCGGCGGGGGCAGCATCCTGCGCCGGGGTGTCCCGGTCCTGGAGGTCGACGGCCATCTGGTCACCACGGTGTTCGACCTCATGCTGGCCCAGTACGGCGTGGGCCGTCAGGGCCTTCCCGGCACGTGGGCCGAGGGATACGACGACGCCGCCACCCCTTACACGCCTGCGTGGCAGGAGGAGATCACCAGCGTTCCGGCGCAGGCCTGCATCAGGGTAGCGCGTGAGTTCGCCCGCAATGCCGAGCAGTCGCAGGGCCGGTCCATGATCATTATGGGCGCGGGCATCTGCCAGTGGTTCCACGGCGACACGACCTATCGCGCCGTGCTGGCACTGGTGATGCTTACCGGCTGCATGGGGCGCAACGGCGGCGGCTGGGCGCACTATGTGGGCCAGGAAAAGACCCGCCCCGTCACTGGCTGGGTATCCCTGGCCAACGCGCTGGACTGGTCCCGGCCGCCGCGGACCATGATCGGCACCGGCTACTGGTACATGCACACCGACCAGTGGCGGCAGGACGGCTACTCGGCCGATGCCCTGAAGTCCCCGCTGTCCACGGGAAAGCTGGACGGCATGCATACGGCGGATGCCATCGCCCAGTCCGCCCGGCTTGGCTGGATGCCCTTCTACCCCCAGTTCGACCGTAGCCCGCTGGACGTGGCGGATGAGGCGGAGGCCGCCGTCGCCGCGGGCACCGCAGCTGATGCGCCGTCCTACATTGCCGATTCCCTCAAGAACCGCTCCCTCAACCCGGCCATCGAGGATGTGGACGCGCCGCGGAACTGGCCGCGCACCCTGGTGCTGTGGCGGTCCAATCTCTTCGGCTCATCCGCCAAGGGCAACGAGTACTTCCTCCGGAACCTGCTGGGAACCCACAACAACGTCCTGGGCCCGGACAGCGCGGAGGAGCTCAAGCCCCGGGAGGTGGCCTGGCATGGGACGGCACCGGAGGGAAAGCTGGATCTGTTGGTCTCCGCCGACTTCCGGATGACCTCCACCACGCTGCTGTCCGACGTCGTGTTCCCCGCCGCCACCTGGTACGAAAAGCATGACCTTTCCTCCACGGACATGCACCCGTTCGTGCATGCGTTCAGCCCTGCGATCGACCCGCCCTGGGAAACCAAGACCGACTTTGACACCTTCCACCTGCTGGCCAGGGAATTCTCCCGGCTCGCCAAGGCCCACCTGGGCGTCCGGAAAGACCTGGTCAGCGTGCCGCTGATGCACGACACTCCCGGCCAGCTGGCTCAACCCGGGGGGATCGTGCGGGACTGGCGTGACACGGACATTCCCGCCGTACCGGGCCAGAACATGCCCGCCTTTTCGGTGGTGGAGCGGGACTACACGGCCATCGCGGACAAGCTCGCCGCCGTCGGGCCCCTGGCCGACAAGCTCGGTTTCACCGTCAAGAACGTCACGTACAAACTCGCCGGCCCGTTGGAGCGGCTCAGCCGTTCCAACGGCGTGATGCTCGGCGGCGCAGCGGACGGGCGGCCGGCGATCGACACCGACGCGAAAATGGCCGAGGCCATCCTGGCCTTCTCCGGCACCACCAACGGTGCGCTGTCCGTGCAGGGCTTCAAAGACCTCGAAGTCCGCACCGGAAGGAAGCTGGCGGACCTGTCCGAGGGCTCCGAGGAAAAGTTCATCACCTTCGCCCAGACCCAGGCCGGACCGGTCCCCGTGATCACGTCGCCGGAATGGTCAGGCTCCGAAACGGGCGGCCGGCGCTACGCCCCGTTCACCATCAACATCGAACGGCTCAAGCCCTTCCATACCCTGACGGGGCGGATGCATTTCTTCCTGGACCACGACTGGATCACGGACATCGGCGAGGGGCTGCCCATCTACCGGCCGCCGCTGGACATGCACCGGCTCTTCGGCGAACCCAAACTGGGCCGGAATGGGGAGCTGGAAGTGGTGGTCCGGTACCTGACGCCGCATTCCAAGTGGTCCATCCACTCCGAATACCAGGACAACCTGCTCATGCTCTCGCTCTCCCGCGGCGGCCCCACTGTCTGGATGAGCCCCGCCGACGCCGAGGCGATCCAGGTCAAGGACAACGACTGGGTGGAGTGCCTGAACATCAACGGGGTCCTGGTGGCCCGGGCGATCGTCAGCCACCGGATGCCGGCCGGCGTGGTCTACGTCCACCACGCACAGGAACGCACCATCGACGTACCGAAGTCCGAAGCCACGGGACGGCGCGGCGGCATCCACAACTCGGTGACCCGGCTGCTGGTCAAGCCTTCGCACCTGATCGGCGGCTACGCCCAGCTGGCCTACGCGTTCAACTACCTCGGCCCCACCGGGAACCAGCGCGACATGGTTGCCACCGTCCGCCGTCGTTCCCAGGAGGTGCAGTACTGATGCGTGTCATGGCTCAAATGGGCATGGTCATGAACCTGGACAAATGCATCGGCTGCCACACCTGTTCCGTGACCTGCAAGCAGGCCTGGACCAACCGTGCGGGCACCGAGTACGTCTGGTTCAACAACGTGGAAACCCGGCCCGGGCAGGGGTATCCGCGCCGCTATGAGGACCAGGAGAGGTGGCACGGCGGCTGGGTGCTGAACAAGCGCGGCAAGCTGGTGCTGAAAGCCGGGGGCCGGGTGAAGAAGCTCCTGGGGATCTTCGCCAGCCCCGTCCAGCCCGAGCTCAAGGACTACTACGAGCCGTGGACCTACGACTACAAGACCCTCGTGGACGCGCCGCTGGGTGACGACTTCCCGGTGGCCCGGCCCAAGTCCCTGATCACCGGCAAAGACACGAAAATCACGTGGTCCGCGAACTGGGACGACGACCTGGGCGGCTCCGCCGAAAACGGCCACCTGGACCCGATCGTGGAGAAGGTGCGGCGCGAGTCCGAGGACAAGATCAAGTTCGCCTACGAGCAGACGTTCATGTTCTACCTGCCGCGGATCTGCGAGCACTGCCTGAACCCGTCCTGCATGGCGTCCTGCCCCTCCGGCGCGATCTACAAGCGGGTGGAGGACGGGATTGTGCTGGTGGACCAGGACAAGTGCCGTGGCTGGCGGCAGTGCGTCACCGGCTGCCCGTACAAGAAGATCTACTTCAACCACAAGACGGGCAAGGCCGAGAAGTGCACCTTCTGCTATCCAAGGGTGGAGGTGGGGCTGCCGACGGTCTGTTCGGAGACCTGCGTGGGCCGGCTGCGGTACCTGGGGTTGTTCCTGTACGACGCCGACGCCGTCACCGCGGCGGCCGCGGTCACCGACCCCAAGGAACTCTACGATGCCCAGATGGACGTGCTGCTGGACCCGAACGACCCCGCCGTCCAGGCCGAGGCCCGCGCCCAGGGGATCCCCGAGGACTGGATTGACGCCGCGCGGCGCTCGCCGGTCTACGCCCTGGCCAAGGTCTACAAAGTGGCACTCCCGCTGCACCCCGAGTACCGCACCATGCCGATGGTCTGGTACGTGCCGCCGCTCTCACCCGTTGTGGACCTGCTGCGGGACCAGGGGCACGACGGCGAGGACCACGGCAATCTCTTTGGCGCCATTGATGCGCTGCGCATCCCGGTGGAGTATCTCGCGGAACTGTTCACCGCAGGCGATGCGGACCGGGTCACGGCCGTACTGAAGAAGCTGGCCGCCATGCGTTCCTACATGCGCGGCATCAGCCTCGGCAACGACCCGGACGACTCGATCCCCGAGGCCGTGGGCATGGACGGCCAGACCATGTACGAGATGTACCGGCTGATGGCCATTGCCAAATACGACGAACGGTACGTCATTCCCAAGGCGCACGTGGAGCAGGCCCACGACCTGGAGGAGATGGGCTGCTCGCTGGATTTCGACGGCGGCCCTGGCATGCAGGATTCGGCGCCCTTCGGGGAGGCGAGCGGCAGGCCCGTCCCGGTGGCCGTGGACACCTTCCACGCCCTGCGCGACCGGCAGACAAGTGACGAGGTCTCCGCGGGGACGGGCCTGAAGGGCAGGGTGAACCTGCTGAACTGGGACGGCCGCGGGGCGCCGCCCGGCCTGTTCCCGGACAAGGGGCACGAAGCGGATACCCTCGACGCTGCGGAGGACCAGCCGTGAACCGCCACGACCAGGTGGTGTACCTGGCAGCGGCCTGGTGCCTGTCCTATCCCGATGAGGACCTGGTGCAGCGGGTTCCCCTGGTCCGGGCAGCGCTGTCCGAGTTTCCCGGGGCTTTGCCGGCATTTGCGCCGGTACTGGACCTTCTCGAGGCCACCCCGCCCATGGAACTGCAGGCCCAATATGTCCGCGAGTTCGATCTCGGCCGGCGGCACGCGCTGCATTTGAGCTACTGGACCGATGGCGACACCCGGCGCCGCGGTGAGGTGCTGGGCTTCTTCAAGGAGGCCTACCGGCACAGCGGCGCCCTGGTGGACCTGGACGGGGAACTTCCCGACTACCTGCCCATGGTGCTGGAATTCGCTGCCCGGGTGGATTCCGCGGCCGGACGCACCCTGCTGAAGCGTTACCGGGCCAGCTTGGAGATGCTTCGGCTGGGGCTGCTTCGGGACAACCTGCCGCATGCCACGATGCTGGCGGCCATCTGCGCCACCTTGCCCGGGAAGTCACCCCAGGACGAGAAGGAAGTGATGCGCATGGCCGGATACGGTCCACCCTCCGAAAGCGTGGGACTGGATCCCTACGACCCGCGGCTTTTGCCGGTCAGGAGGGCCTGACCATGCCCGCACTCAAGGCGTCCACCGTGGCGGAGCCGGGACCCGCCGTCGTACTCAACGCCTGGGATACCGTCCTGTGGGGCGTCCTGCCCTATGTCATGGTGGTGGTGCTGGTGGGCGGGCTGGTGTGGCGCTACCGGTACGACCAGTTCGGCTGGACCACCCGGTCCTCCCAGCTTTACGAATCCCGGCTCCTGAGGATCGCCTCCCCGCTTTTCCACTTCGGGCTGCTTGCGGTCATCGCCGGGCACTTCTTCGGCCTGGTGATCCCGATGGCCTGGACGGCGGCGGCGGGCATGAGCCAGGAGTTCTACCACTTCAACGCCCTGCTGGTGGGCGGCATCGCCGGGGTGGGAACGCTGGGCGGGATCGCGCTGCTGATCTACCGGCGGCGCACCACCGGCCCGGTCTTCATGGCGACCACCAGGAACGACAAGACCATGTACGTGGTGCTGACCGCGGCCATCGTCTTTGGCCTGTGGACCACCCTGGCCAGTGTGTTCGAGGGAGAACACGGGCACAACTACCGGGAAACGGTGGCGCCGTGGTTCCGGTCGCTGTTCATCTTCCAGCCGGACATCGCGGCGATGGCCGCTGCGCCGTTAACCTTCCACCTGCACACCTTGGTGGGCATGGCGCTGTTCGTCATCTGGCCGTTCACGCGCCTGGTGCACGCATTCACGGCACCCCTGCACTACCTTTTCCGCCCGTACATCGTCTACCGCTCGCGGGACAGGGAAACGAAGGGCCGGGGCTGGTCCGCCGTTGGCACGCCGGACAGGGATACCCGCAACCGCTGACCGGCGGTGCGTCTTGGACAATCTCCTGAGGAGCTAGCAGTGGCCGGAACAACCCCAACGCCAGTTAGCGGAAGGGCGCTGAACCTTGCGCTCGCGACGGCGGCGTCCGTGGCAGGTTTCTGGGCGTGGAACTCCGTGGCCACCCTGGGTGCCTTCTACACCCAGAACCTGGCCCTGGCACCGGCCGCCACGGGGATCCTGGTGGCCATGCCGGTGTTCGTCGGTTCGCTGGGACGGATCGTGGTGGGCACCCTGACGGACAAATACGGTGGCAGGGCCATGTTCAGCTTTGTGCTGCTGGCCGCCATCCCTCCCATCCTCCTGGTGTCCATTGGCGGCCTTCTCAGTTCCTTCGCGCTGGTGCTGGGCGCCGGCCTGCTGCTGGGCGTGGCCGGGACGGTGTTCGCGGTCGGAATTCCGTTCGTCAGTTCCTGGTATGAGCCCGCCCGCCGCGGCTTCGCCACCGGCATCTTTGGTGCGGGCATGGGCGGGACGGCGCTGGCGGCCTTCCTGAATCCGCGGCTGGTGGCGGGAATCGGCTACTTTCCCACGCACCTGCTGATCGCCGGTGTCCTGGCCGTCATGGCCGCGCTGGTCTGGTTCCTCATGAAGGAATCCCCCGAATGGGCTCCGAACCACGCACCGGTGCTGCCCAAGCTGCTGGATGCTGCCAGGATTTCAGTCACCTGGAAGATGTGCTTCCTGTACGCCGTGGTCTTTGGCGGCTTTGTATCCTTCGCCACCTACCTGCCCACCTACCTGCGCGATGTCTACAGCTTCGACCCCGCCGGTGCGGGTGCCCGGACCGCCGGATTTGCCCTCGCCGCCGTCCTGGCCCGTCCGGTCGGTGGCGTCCTCGCGGACAAGCTGGGCCCCAAGCCCGTGGTCCTGGTGGCCCTTGGAGCCGTGGCCGTCCTGGGCTGGGTGGTGAACATGCGGCCCGACGGCGAGGTCCCGGCAGGTGCCACGTTCGTTGCCATGGCTGCGGCGCTGGGGCTGGGGACGGGCGGCGTGTTCGCCTGGGTGGGCGTCCTCTCACCGGCAGGGAAGGTAGGCAGCATCAGTGGCATCGTGAGCGCGGCGGGTGGCCTGGGCGGCTACTTTCCCCCACTCGTCATGGGGGCAACGTACGACGCCGCTACGCGCAGCTACTCGATAGGGCTGCTCCTGCTGGTGGTCACAGCCCTGGTGGCTTTGGTGTTCACCCTCTTCGCAGTCCAGCCCAGGGCCAGCGCCGCGGCGGTTCAGCGGGCCCGGTGATTCACACTGTCCGGTAACGCAGGTACACCACACCGTTGCTGAACCGGCGCTCTTCCAGCAGTTCCAGCTTCAGGTCCAAGCCGTCGGGCAGAAAGCGCAGGCCGCCGCCCACAGTTACAGGGTTGATGAACAACTGGCACTCATCCACCAGTCCCGCGTTGAGGGCATGCGCGGCAAGGGTGGGGCCGCCAATGCTGATGTTCCTGGCGCTGGTGGACTTCAGCTCCTGCACGGCGTCCGGGACGAACTGCCGCTCCAGCCGGGTCATTGGCGTGGAGACGGTGTCCAGCGACGTCGAATACACCACCTTGTCCGCTGCCGCCCACAAGCGGGCGTAGTCCTGGATCACCTCCGGGTCATCCTGCGTGCCCATGGTTTCCCAGACCGACATCACCTCATACATCCGGCGGCCCAGAAGATGGGTGCCCACATCCCGCTCCAGGTCATTGATGAAGGCGTGGATTTCCTCGTCCGGCGCCGACCAGGCGAAGTTCCCGTTTGGGTCTGCCGTGTAGCCGTCCAGGGACATGATTGCGGAGTAGATCAGCTGCGCCATGGGGACATTCTGCCGCTGGACATCAGTTCTGGATAGGCTCCCGGGACACCAGGAACTGTTGCCCCAGGGTCCAGAGGTTGGAGACCGTCCAATAGACCAGGACGCCGATGGGGAAGAAGATTCCGCCCAGGCCGAAGACCAGCGGCAGCACGTAGAGGAGGACCTTCTGCTGGCGCATCAGGGGGTTATCGCTGTCCTGCCCGGCAAAGCTCCGGGAAGCCACGAGTTTCTGGGTAAGGAACTGGCAGGCAATCATCACCAGGATCATGGCGACGGCGAGCACGGCCACGGCCGCGGGGCCACCGCCGCCGCTGCCGTGCAGCAAAGAGGCGGACAGCGGCACACCAAAGATACTGGCGGATTCGAACTGGAGCACCTGGTCACGGCTTAGCGCCCCAATTCCTTCGCCCTGCCGCGACGCGTTGGAGATCCCGGACAGCACCTGGAACAGGGCAAGGAAGAACGGAGCCTGGATCAGCAGCGGCAGGCAGGCGGAGAACGGGCTGGTGCCGTGCTTTTGTACAGCGCCATCTGCTCCTGGGCCATGGCCTGCCGGGACGCCTGGTCCGTCCGGCCCTTGTACCGGTCTTGGAGCGCCTTCAGCTCCGGCTGCAGGAGCCGCATCCTGCGCTGGGCACGGATCTGTGCCAGGAACACCGGGATCAGCGCGGCGCGGACGACCAGGACCAGCCCGATGATGGCCAGCGTCCACGTCCAGCCACCGGATGCCGGCATGCCTGCCGCAGCCAGTCCGTCATGGAAAGCCACCAGGATGGCAGACACCAGCCACCGGAACGGATCCATCACTGCCGTGAAAAAGTCCACCGAATCCCCCATCCGCAGCCTGCTGCAAAGCTACTGGGAATCAGGGAAACAAGAAAGCCCCCGGGATCATGCGATCCTGGGGGCTTAGCCTGTAGCGGTGGGGAGGCTCGATCTCCCGACCTCACGATTATGAGTCGTGCGCTCTAACCAACTGAGCTACACCGCCACGAATGAGAAAAACCTGTGTCAAGCCGGTCAAACCGCCTTGACACAGGCCCTCATTCAGAGCCCCCCACCGGAATCGATCCGGTGACCTCGTTCTTACCAAGAACGCGCTCTACCACTGAGCTAGGGGGGCAACGAGTAAATACTCTACCGGAAGATTTCCGCACCAACAAATCGGCGTGGCCGGCGGCCCCGGACCCCCAAAATCCCCGCCAGATCAGGGATGTAGCGGTACCCGAGGCCTCCCCAGCGACGGCGGTGGGACCCCTCCGGACCCGGATGTGACGAAGACTACTTCGCGCAAAGAGTTTAAACAAAAAAGACGGGCCGGCTCGCGATGAGCCGGCCCGTCCGGGTGTTGCTTAGCTAAACGTGGTTACCACTTGTTGCGGGGCTTGAAGCCGCCCTCGGTCCGCGGCTTGCGGTCACCGAAGGAACGCTCGGAACGCTCGCTGTACGAACGGCCGCCGCGGTCAGCGGACGTGCGCTCGCCGTCGTTCTTCCGGAATTCCTTCTTGAACCCGCCATTGCCCTTGAAGTTGCCTCCACGGTCGCCACCGCGGTTGCCCTGGTAGGCGCCCCGGTCACCGGACGGCTTGCGGCCGTTGTCCAGCTCCAGGTGGATCAGCTCGCCGCCGATCCGGGTGCGGGACAGTGCGCGCAGCTGCTCAGGGCTGAGGTCCGCGGGCAGCTCCACCAGGGAGTGGTCCGAGCGGATATCGATGCCGCCGATCTGGGCGGAGGAGATGCCACCCTCGTTGGCGATGGCGCCCACGATCGAGCCGGGCATGACCCGCTGACGCCGGCCCACCGCGATACGGTAGGTGGCGTTGCCCTCGGTCAGTGCACGGGTCGGCCCACGGGAGCCGAAGCCGTCCTTGGACCGCTCGCGCTTCTGGAATTCGGGAGCAGCGGGCAGTTCCTTGACCAGGAGCGGCTGGCCGCCCTGGGCCATGACGGCCAGTGCCGCAGCGATTTCTGCTGCCGGCACCTTGTGCTCTTCCTCGTAGGAGGCGATGAGGTCACGGAACGCGGAGACGTCCTCGGAGGCGAGGGTCTCGGTGATGCGCTCGGCGAACTTGCCCAGGCGAAGCGTGTTCACGGTTTCCGCTGTGGGCAGGTGCATCTGCTCCACCGGCTGGCGGGTGGCCTTTTCAATGGAGCGCAGCAGGTACTTCTCCCGCGGCGTCATGAACAGGATGGCGTCGCCGGAACGGCCTGCACGGCCGGTGCGGCCAATGCGGTGCACGTAGGACTCGGTGTCGTGCGGGATGTCGTAGTTGATGACGTGGCTGATGCGCTCCACGTCCAGGCCGCGGGCAGCGACGTCGGTAGCAACGAGGATATCGATGCGGCCTTCCTTCAGCGCGTCGACGGTGCGCTCACGCTGCTGCTGGGGGATGTCGCCGTTGATGGCGGCAGCCTGGAAGCCGCGCGACTTCAGCTTGTCAGCCAGGTCCTCGGTGGCCATCTTGGTGCGGACGAAGGCGATGACGCCGTCGAACTCTTCCACCTCAAGGATGCGGGTCATCGCGTCCAGCTTGTGCGGGCCCATGACCTGGAGGTAGCGCTGGCGGGTGTTGGCACCGGTGGTGGTCTTGGACTTGACGGAGATCTCGGCCGGATCATTCAGGTACTGCTTGGACATGCGCCGGATCTGGCTGGGCATGGTGGCGGAGAACAGTGCCACCTGGCGGTCCGACGGCGTCTGCTGGAAGATCTGCTCCACGTCTTCGGCGAAGCCCATGCGCAGCATCTCGTCAGCCTCGTCCAGTACCAGGTACTGCAGCTCGGACAGGTCCAGGGAACCCTTGGAGATGTGGTCGATCACGCGGCCGGGGGTACCCACAACCACCTGGGCGCCGCGGCGCAGGCCGGCCAGCTGGGGACCGTAGGCGGAGCCGCCATAGACGGGCAGCACGGTGAAGTCATCGATGTGCTTGGCGTAGGAGGTGAATGCCTCGGCAACCTGGAGTGCCAGCTCGCGGGTGGGGGCCAGGACCAGGGCCTGGGTCTTGCGGGACGGGCCGTTGAGGTCGTGGAGTTCGGCCAGGCGGGACAGTGCCGGCACTGCGAATGCTGCAGTCTTGCCGGTACCGGTCTGTGCCAGGCCCACCACGTCGCGGCCTTCGAGCAGCAGCGGGATGGTGGCTGCCTGGATGGGGGACGGCTTCTCGTACCCGACATCCTGGAGGGCGGCAAGGACGCGGGCGTCGATGCCGAGGTCGGCGAACTTGACGCCTTCTTCCTCGTCGGACTCCGTTGCCTTCGCGGCGGGGGCTTCGTCGGAAGCGGGGGCTTCGGCGGGGGCCGCGACGGCCTCAGCGGCAGGAACCTCAGCTGCGGGGGCAGCGGGCTCGGTGAATTCGATGCTGGCAGTTGCTGCTTCAGCGGCGGTTTCGTTCTGGTTTTCGGGCATAGGGAGATTCCTCATCCATAGGGGGCCAGGCGGCACTACCCAAGGTGAGCGGAGCCGCAGTACACGTGCCGATGGTGCCGGGCAAACGTTGACCGGCCGGTCACAGAAGTCCGGCGCTTTCGCAATCCCATGGCAGGACTTCGCGCTGCATCTCTTGGCTGCTATCCCAGCAGTCTGTACAGCGTTTCTCTTTAGCCGGCTCTCCCTATGAAAATGCCCGCATCGCTTGTGCGGGCCCCAACACTTGCCAGTCCTGCCTCAAAAATTGGGCAGGAATAAGGGATTTCCGGAGTGGGGGATGTTTCAAGTGTAGGGCACGCAGGCGCCGCGGCGCTAATCGAGCGGGCGACGGCGGCGGTGAGCTTGCGCACACAGCACGCCGTGGGCGGCACTCGGGCAAGACGGGCTACCGCGCCAACCGCCGCAGCAGTACCTCAAACCTGGCGTGGTACTCGTCCTGGAGCCTGATCTCGCCGTCGGCCTCTGCACCGCGCAGGGCCGCAATGACCTCCGCGTCCGGTTCAGTGAACCACCTGCCGATGGTGATGCCGTGGCGCGGGACGAAGGTCCGCTCGATGGTGTCGCCGGCCCGGATGCTGCCGGTGCGGATGACGCGCAGGTATGTCCCCACCCTCCCCTCGTCGGTGAACCGCTTCACCCACTGCGGCTCCTTCATCCGGCGCTGGAACGTTGCACAGGGGGTGCGTGGGGAGGTGACTTCAAGTTCGACGCCGGACCCCACCTTCCAGCGCTCCCCGATCACCGCGTGCGTGGCTTCGATGCCGGATACCCGCAGGTTCTCACCGAAGACGCCCGGCGGCAGCTCACGGCCCAGTGCGCCGGCCCAGTAATCGGCGTCGGCCTGGGAGTAGGCGTAGACGGCCTGGTCCTCCCCGCCATGGTGTGCCCTGTTGGCCTGGATGTCCCCGCGGAGGCCGAGCTTGTGGACCTTGACGGGCCCATCGGCCGGGCGCTTGTCGATGGCGGTGACGCCCACGCTGCCCTGGTCTCCCAGGAGCTGGTGGACGCGGCAGACAGCAAGGACAGAACCTGATTCCATGGCATCAGTCTAGGGTCCCCTTGGGATCCACCCCCGCCTGCCGGCCATGGGCAGTTCTCCCCTGCTGCCGCACTGCGTTCCTACTCGCAGGCGGCACCGGCAGGGACTACGCTGAGTCGAGACTTGCATTGGGGGCAGTGCTGCGCCCAAATCGTGCGGATAACTGAGGGGGACGCCGTGGACTCGAACCAGAAGATCCCGCAAGGGGACCCGGAGGAAGGGCCGCCGAGCGGGGCTAACAACATCCCGGGAACCAGTGGCGCGGGCAGCGCCGCCAAGCGGCCGCCGTGGCAGGTGCCCAAGCCTGAGCTGCGTCCTGATCTCCTCAACGAACCCGTCACCCCCGTGGACCCGTTTGCGCGCGAGCGCGAAAAGCAGCTCGACAATGCTGCGGCGCGGAAGAAGCGCTCCCAGCGCCGCGCAGTGGTGGTGGGCCTCGGCGTCACCGCCCTCCTGGCCGGCACCATCACGGCCGTGGTGGCCAGCAACGAGGACGATCCCGAGTACGCCCAGGTGTGCTTCAACGATGAAACCGGCGAGCGCGTGGAGGACAGGAGCTGCGACAGCTCAGCAGGCCGCGGCGGCGGCATCTACGCCTGGTACTTCTACTCGCGCGGAGCCAGCGTTCCGGCCATCGGCCAGAACCGGTCCACAGCGCCCAACTACACGCGGACCGTTCCCAGCGGGGCCAAGGCCTCCACGGGCTACAGCAGCAAGGGCGGCACGGTCAGCCGCGGCGGTTTCGGGTCAAGCGCCAAGAGCGGTTCGAGCGGCGGCGGCAAGGTTTCGGGGGGCTGACGGATGAAGAGAATGTTGTCTGAGCCCCGGCCGGGCTGGAAGCAAAAGATCGAAGAACAGGGCCTGGTCTTCTCCACCACCACCACGGATGACGGGCGCCGCATTGAGTACTGGAACGAATCGGCGTACTACGAATTCACCATGGACGAGGTGGAGGCCCTCGAAGTGGTGGCCGAAGACATGCACCGGATGTGCCTGGAGGCCGCCAAGTTCCTGGCCACCGGCGCCATGGGCAGCATCGGCATCGGTCCGCAGGCCCTGGAACTGGCGGCGGAATCCCTGCAGGCGGGCGACGTGGACGTCTACGGCAGGTTCGACTTCATCTATGACGGCCAGGGCGGGCCGGCAAAGATGCTCGAATACAACGCCGACACCCCCACCGGGCTGATCGAAGCCGCTGTGGCCCAGTGGTTCTGGCTGCAGGACGTCCACCCGGAGAAGGACCAGTGGAACGGTATCCACGAGGCCCTGATCCGGCAGTGGAAGAAATTCCAGTACCGCACGGGAATGAGCACTTTGCACGTTGCCCATTCGGAAGTTAAGGAGTCCGGCGAGGACTGGATGACTGCCGCGTACATGCGCGATGTTGCCAGCCAGGCCGGCTGGACCACCATCGGCATCAATATGTCCGATATCGGGTGGGACCCCAACCTGAACCGCTTCGTGGACCTGGACAACTTCCTGATCAGCACCATCTTTAAGCTCTATCCCTGGGAGCTGATGATGAAGGAGGAGTTCGGCCCGCGGCTGCTGGAGCGTGCCCACAACCCGCGCTGGGTGGAACCTGCCTGGAAGATGCTGCTCTCCAACAAGGCCCTGCTGGCCGCGCTGTGGCACCTTTACCCCAACCACCCCAACCTGCTGCCGGCGTACCTCACCGATCCGGGACCGCTGAAGGAATGGGTGGCCAAGCCGCTGCACGGCCGCGAAGGCGACAACATCCGCATCCACGCGGACGGCATCAACCTGGAGCAGCCCGGCGGGTACGGCCGCGAGGGTTGGTGCTACCAGCAATACCACCCGCTGCCGGATTTCGACGGCAACCGTCCCGTCCTGGGGCTCTGGGTGGTGGACGGCGAGTCCGTGGGCTGCGGCATCCGCGAATCCGACGGACCGGTCACGGACTACTTCTGCCGCTTCGTCCCCAACACGATTGATGCACCGGCGCCGCTTTCAGCGGTGGCCGACTCCACCAAGGCAGGTATCACCCTATGAGTACGGACATGACGACGACGGGCGCCTCCGGAGGCGGACCGGGCACCCCGGTGCCGGCCAAGGGGCTGCGGGCCGGGATCCTGGACTTGGGCGACTCGGTGATGCTGGGACTGGCCTCCACCGCGCCGGTGTACTCACTGGCCGCCACCCTGGGCCTGATCGTTGCGGTCAACGGCAACTACACTCCCCTGATCCTCCTGCTGGGCTTCGTCCCGGTCCTGTTCATCGCCTACGCCTTCCGCGAGCTCAACAGCGCCATCCCGGACTGCGGCACCACGTTCACCTGGTCCCGCCAGGCCTTCGGCCCCTGGGCCGGCTGGCTGGGCGGCTGGGGTGTCGCGCTCGCCGGGATCGTGGTCCTGGCCAACCTGGCCCAGGTGGCCGGGCAATACCTGTGGCTGCTGGTGGGCGACGGGTCCTTGGCGCAGAACAAGGTTCTGGTCACCGGGACGGGGTTGCTCTGTTCATCGTGCTGATGACCGTGGTGAACTACCGCGGGATCCGGCTGGGCGAGCATGTGCAGCGCGTCCTGACCTACGTCCAGTACATTGCCCTGGGCATTTTCGCGCTGGCCATTGTGGTGCGGATCGTTGGGGGTGCCCCAGAAGGCCAGGCCTTCGACTTTGAGTGGTTCAACCCCGTGGGCGCCTTCACCGACCCCGGCGCCGTGGTGCACGGGGCGCTGTTGGCCCTGTTCATCTATTGGGGCTGGGATACCTGCCTGGCCGTGAACGAGGAAACCGAGGACCCCTCCAAGACCCCCGGCCGCGGCGCCGTGATCTCGGCCTTCGTGCTGGTGGCCATCTACGTTTCCGTGGCGCTCCTGGTGATGATGTACGCCACGGTGGGCTCCGAGGGCATCGGGCTGGGCAACGAGGCGAACAAGGACGACGTGTTCCTGGCCATGAAGGACGTGGTGCTGGGGCCGTGGGGCTGGCTGATCGTCGTCGCGGTCCTGGCCTCGGTGCTGTCCTCCACCCAGACCACCATCCTGCCCACCGCCCGCGGCACCCTGTCCATGGGCGTCCACGGAGCCCTTCCGGCCAAGTTCGCAGAGGTGCACCCGCGCAACCAGACCCCCGGGTTCTCCACCCAGGTGATGGGCGGTGCTGCGGCAGCCTACTACGTGGCCATGAGCTTCCTGAGCGAAAACCTGCTGGCGGACTCCATCAGCGCCATCAGCCTGTTCATCGCCTTCTACTACGCCCTTACCGGCTTCGCCTGCTTCTGGTACTTCCGCGGAACCCTGCGGGAATCGGCCCGCAACCTCTGGTTCCGCGGCATCCTCCCCCTGGTGGGCGCGCTGCTGCTGACCGCCGCGTTCTTCATCTCGGCAGTGCAGATGTGGGACCCGGCGTACGGCGATACGCAGATCTTCGGCGTCGGCGGCGCGTTTGTGAGCGGAGTGGTGCTGCTGGCGCTGGGCGTGGTGCTGGCCGCCGCCTGCCGGTTCCTGCCCGCCACCCGCGGCTACTTCCTGGTTGAGAAATGACGGTGACCGAATGACGGGCGAAGAATTGACTGCTGAAGCCGCGGCGGCCGGCCTGTCAGACGTCCTGAACCTCGATTCACTGCTGTCAGCGGAGGAACTGGAACTCCGGCAAAAGGTCCGGGATTTCACCAGCCAGCGCATCAAGCCGGAGATAGCCCGCTGGTATGAGGACGCCGTCTTCCCCCTGGAGCTGGCTACGGAACTGGGTGAGTTGGGCGTGCTGGGGATGCACCTGGAAGGCTACGGCTGCCCCGGCCGCTCCGCCGTCGAATATGGCCTTGCCGCGATGGAGCTGGAAGCCGGCGATTCCGGGATCCGCACGTTCGTGTCCGTCCAGGGTTCGCTGGCCATGACAGCCATCCACACGTGGGGCTCGGAAGAACAGAAGCAGGAGTGGCTGCCCCGGATGGCAGCCGGCGAGGTCATTGGGTGTTTTGCCCTGACCGAGCCCACGGCGGGTTCGGACCCGGCGTCCATGGCCACAGTTGCGCAGCGCGACGGCACCGGAGACGACGCCGGTTGGGTCCTGAACGGGACCAAGCGCTGGATCGGGCTGGCGTCAGTTGCGGGCGTCATGGTGGTCTGGGCCATGACGGACGACGGCGTGCACGGTTTCCTGGTGCCGGCCGGAACCCCCGGCGTGACCGCCAGGGCCATCACGCAGAAGCTGTCCATGCGCGCCTCCATCCAGTGCGACGTGGTGTTCAACGACGTCCGGCTGGGTCCCGAGGCCCTGCTGCCGGGAGCGCGGGGACTGCGCGGCCCGTTCACCTGCCTGAATGAGGCCCGGTACGGCATTGCGTGGGGCGCCATGGGCGCGGCCCGCGATTCCTATGAGGCGGCCTTGGCCTACTCGCAGGACCGGCTCCAGTTCGGCAAGCCGCTGGCCGGCTACCAGCTTACGCAGGAGAAGCTGGTGAACATGCTGGTGGAAATCCAGAAGGGCACGCTGCTGGCCCTGCACCTGGGACGCCTCAAGGACGCGGGTACCATCAGGCCCGAGCAGATCTCGCTGGGCAAGCTCAACAACGTGCGCGAGGCCATTGCCGTGGCACGGGAGGCGCGGTCCATCCTGGGCGGCAACGGCATCACCACCGACTACTCACCCCTGCGGCATGCCGCCAACCTCGAATCAGTACGGACCTATGAGGGCACCGACGAGGTGCACACCCTGATCCTGGGCCGGCACATCACCGGCCTGGGCGCCTTCCACTAACCCCTCCCCCAACTGACTCGCAGTTGTTGCCGTTTTGGCGACGCATAACGACAACAACTGCGAGCTAGTTGGGGACCCGGGACGTGGGCCGACGTCCGGCCCGGCCAGTCAGGCCGAGAAGCCGCCGTCGGCCTTGATCAGCTGGCCCGACACCCAGCGGCCTGCCGGTGAGAGCAGGAACGCAACGGTCCTGGCGACGTCGGCAGGGGTGCCCAGGCGGCCGGTGGGCTGCTGCGCGGTGAGCTCTTCATGGACGTCGGGGGTCATCCACCCGGTATCAACCGGACCCGGGTTCAGCACGTTTGCCGAGATCCCCTGCGGACCCAGTTCACGTGCGGCGGCAATCACGATCCGGTCCAAGGCACCCTTTGAGGCACCGTAGGGAAGGTTGAACGCTGTGTGGTCGCTGGTCAGCGCAACGATCGCGCCGCCGTCGTCCGTTGCCTGGCGTGCGAAGGCGGCAATCAACTGCCAGCTGGCGCGGGTGTTCACGGCGAAGTGCCGGTCAAAGGATTCAATGGTGGTGTCCAGCAGCCCGGAATCCACGGATTCCGCGTGGCTCAGCACCAGGCCCTGCAGTGGCCCGGCCAGCTGTGCAGCTTCCGCCACCAGCCGGTCCGGGACGCCGGGGTCCTGCAGGTCGGCCGACAGGACGTGCACTTTGGCGCCGATGGCCTCAAGCTCGGCGGTAAGCCTGACAACGTCCTCGGGTTCGCTCCCCCAGGGCATGCGGGCGTCGTAGTCGGCCCAGTAGGAGAGGACCAGGTCCCAGCCGTCCGCGGCCAGCTGCCGGGCAATACCGGCGCCGATACTGGCCAGGCGCCCCACGCCGGTGACCAGGGCGACGGGGCGGGCGGGGACGGATGATTGGGATTCCATCCGACCAGCCTAGCGGCGGCTGGCGGCGGGGACTGTCCTGTGCCGCACTGCTCACAGGTCCCACACTGCTCAGGCCGCTGCCGGCTCCGCCGCTGCCGTCGGTTCCTGCGACCCTTTGTGCCGGCGGATGGTGGCGCTGATGACCGCGGCGATGGTGCACATGGCCGCCGCCCCCAGCCACGCGTAGGTGTAGTGCCCGGTGGCATCGCGCAGGGCGCCGGCAACGATGGCGGCCGCGGCGGCGCCGAGCTGGTGGGCGGCGAAGACCCAGCCGAACACCACGCTGCCGTCCGCACCGAACGTCTCCCGGCAGATGGCAGCCGTGGGCGGAACAGTGGCCACCCAGTCCAGGCCGTAAATTACCACGAACACGATCATGCTGGGCTGCACCTCGGCGTTCAGCAGCAGCGGAAGCACCAGCAGGCCGATGCCGCGGAACTGGTAGTAGACGGCCAACAGGATGCGGGGGTTGAAGCGGTCGGTCAGCCAGCCGGAGGCGATGGTTCCGATGATGTCGAAAATCCCGACGACGGCAAGCAGCCCCGCTGCCGTGGTTTCCGGCATGCCGTGGTCGTGGGCGGAGGGGATGAAGTGGGTGCCGATCAGGCCGTTGGTGGTGGCGCCACAGATGGCGAACCCGGCTGCAAGCGCCCAGAAGGTCCTGACCTTGCTGGCGCGGCGCAGCACCTGCAGGGCGCGGACCGCGGCGTTGGCACGCGGGCGGCCACCCGGAACCGTTGCGGTTTCCGGCGGCTGGGCGGCCACGCCGGCCGGCTTCTCGCCGTAGGGCAGGACCCCCGCCTCGGCCGGTGAGTTCTTGAGGAACTTCAGCACCAGCGGAACCACGGCGAGCGCACCGGCGGCGATCAGCAGGGAGGCCTGCCGCCACCCGGGGTCCTGGGCGAGCATGGCGATGAAGGGCAGGAAGACCAGCTGTCCGGCCGCGCTGCCGGCGGTGAGGATGCCGATCACCAAACCGCGGCTCCTGGTGAACCAGGTGTTGGCGACCGTGGCGGCAAAGACAAGGGCCATGGAACCGGTCCCCAGGCCGATTAGCAGCCCCCACGTCAACAGGATCTGCCAGGACTGGTTCACCAGCACGGTCAAGGCACTGCCCATGCCGATCAGCACCAGGGCTGTTGCGGTGACGGCCCGGACGCCGAACCGTTCCATCAGGGCGGCGGCGAACGGGGCGGTCAGGCCGAAGAGCACCAGGTTGATGCTCACGGCCGCGGACAGCACGGTGGTGGACCAGCCGAACTCCTGCTGGAGCGGGACCATGAGGACACCAGGCGCCGCGCGGAATCCGGCCGCCCCAACGAGTGCCAGGAACGCCACGGCGGCAACGATCCAGGCAGGATGCAGGCGCATGCGCTTACGTGGCGGTGAGGGAAGGGCAGCAGAACCAGCAGGAACTTCGCGGGCTTCCTCCGGCACGGTGCTCATGCCGCAGTTTCTTTTCCGGACGCGGTGGACAACGGGATGGGATGCTCCGACCTGGCCCGGCTGTGCCAACTGGTGTTCGCCGCCGTCAGCCGTTCCCCGCATTCCGTGCAGGTGTCTGCCGAGGTAGTGGGTTTGCCGCAGCCGGTGTGGATGACGTGGAGGTGCGCCTGGTCCGAGGGCGCGGGCAGGTGCTTCTCCGCCCAGATGGTGACCGCGTTGAGGACCGGGAGCGCGTCCTCACCCTTGGTGGTGAGGACGTACTCCTGGCGGGTGCGGCCGCCGTCGTCATATGCCTTCTTCTCCAGCAGTCCGGACTCAACCAGGCCTGCCAGGCGCTTGGTGAGGACGGAATCCGCCACCTCCAGCCGGTCCTTCATGGCGTCGAAGCGCCCGTTGCCAAAGAAGACCTCGCGCAGCACCAGGATGCTCCAGGGGTCGCCCAGGATGTCCAGGCCGCGGGCCATGCTGCAGCTGCGTTGGGACCAGTCAGATCGAAGAGGCATACGGGAACGCTAGCTGACTTTCTTCAAGAAAGCTAGGGTTCCCGCGAAATGCCACTTAACGGCAGTCCGGGTCGCAACCATTGCTATTAAGTGGCATCTCGCGGGGGTGGGCTACGGGATGGAGGTGAGTGGCATCTCGCGGGGGTGGGCTACGGGATGGAGGTGAGTGGCATCCCGCGGGGGGTGGGCTACGGGATGGAGGTGAACGCCTGGTCCAGGTCTGCGATCAGGTCTTCCTTGTCCTCGATGCCGCATGAGAGCCGCAGCAGGTTGACCGGGACGGCCAGCTCGGTGCCCTTGACGGAGGCGTGGGTCATCTCGGAGGGGTAGTTCATGAGCGACTCGATGCCGCCCAGCGACTCCGCCAGAGTGAACACGGACGTGGACTCGGCCACCTTGCGGGCGGCAGCTTCACCGCCCTTGAACTGCACGGACACCATGCCGCCGAACTTGCGCATCTGCCTTTTGGCGAGCTCGTGGCCCGGGTGGTTCGGCAGGCCCGGGTAGAGGACGGCCTCCACCTCGGGGCGTTCCAGCAGCCATTCGGCTACGGCCTGCCCGTTCTCGCTGTGCCGGTCCATCCGGACGCCCAGCGTCTTGAGGCCGCGGGTGGTCAGGAAGGCGTCCATGGGGCCGGACACGGCCCCCACCGCGAACTGGACGAAGCCGATCTTCTCCGCCAATTCCTCGTCCTTGACCACGACGGCGCCACCCACCACGTCGGAGTGGCCGCCAATGTACTTGGTGGTGGAGTGGACCACCACGTCGGCACCCAGGGCGAGCGGGTTCTGCAGGTATGGGGACGCGAAGGTGTTGTCGACGACCAGGAGGGCGCCGGCGTCGTGCGCAATGTCGGCGAGCGCCACGATGTCGGTGATCTTCATCAGCGGGTTGGACGGCGTCTCCACCCACACGAACCGGGTCTTGTGCGCAGCCACCGCACGGCGGACCCTGTCCAGGTTGGCCATGTCCACCGGGGTGTTGCCGATCCCCCAATCGCCCAGCACCCGGCTGATCAGCCGGTAGGTTCCGCCGTACGCGTCGTTGCCCAGCACGATGTGGTCGCCGGGCCGGGTCAGCGCACGGATGAGGGCGTCCTCCGCGGCGAGGCCGGAGCTGAAACTGTAGGCGTGCGTGCCAAGTTCCAGTGCCGCGAGCTGTTCCTGGAGCGCGTCCCGGGTGGGGTTGGCGCCGCGACCGTACTCGTAGCCGCTGCGCAGGCCGCCGATGCCGTCCTGCGCATACGTGGAGCTGAAGTGCAGCGGCGGCACTACGGCCCCGGTGCGGGGCTCGAAGTCCTGGCCGGCGTGAACGGCGCGGGTGTTGAAACCCTGGTTTTCAGAGGCAGGCATGATGCTCCTTATCGGGGTTGGCTGATCGGGTCAGGCAGTTCAGTTGCTGAGGTAGGCCAGCAGGTCGTGCCGGGTGAGGATGCCCACGGGAGCGCCCACGAACGTGACCATGAGGGTGTCCGAGTCCGAGAGCAGTTCCCTGGCGGCGGAGATGGTTTCCAGCGATCCGATGACAGGCAGCTTGGGGCCCATATGCTCGGAAATCTTGTCCGTGAGCTTGGCTTCGCCGCGGAACAGCTTGGCGGTGAGGGTGCGCTCGTCCACGGCGCCCAGGACCTCGCCCATGACCACGGGCGGTTCCTGCGACAGGACCGGGATGTGGCTGACGCCGAACTCGTTCATGATGTTGATGACATCGCGGACGGACTCGTTGGGGTGGATATGCACCAGGTCCGGCAGTTCACCGTTCTTGGACTTGATGACCTCCCCCACGGAAGTTTCCTCGCCGCCGGAGAGGAACCCGTAGGAACGCATCCACTGGTCATTGAAGATCTTGGCCAGGTAGCCGCGGCCCGAGTCAGGCAGGATGACCACGACGACGGCAGTTTCCGGCAGGTCCCTGGCCGCCTGCAGCGCGGCTACTACCGCCATGCCGGAGGAGCCGCCCACCAGCAGCCCCTCTTCCCGGGCCAGGCGGCGGGTCATGGCGAAGGAGTCGGCGTCGGTGACCGCGATGACGTTGTCCGGGATTGTCTTGTCGTAGTTCGCCGGCCACATGTCCTCGCCGACGCCCTCAACAAAGTACGGGCGGCCGGTTCCTCCTGAGTAGACCGACCCCGCGGGGTCCGCGCCGATGATCCGGACCAGTCCGCCGTCGGATTCCGGCCTGTCAGCCGAAACTTCTTTAAGGTACCGGCCGGTGCCGGTGATGGTGCCGCCTGTGCCGGCGCCAATAACGACGTGGGTGACCTTGCCGTCGGTGTCCCGCCAGATCTCCGGGCCCGTGGTCTTGTAGTGGCTGCCCGGTGCGGCGGGGTTGGAGAACTGGTCCGGCTTAAAGGCGCCCGGGGTCTCGCGGGTGATCCGGTCCGAGACGCCGTAGTAGCTTTGCGGGCTGTCCGGCGGTACCGAGGTGGGCGTGACCACCACTTCGGCGCCGTAGGCCTGCAGCACGGCACGCTTGTCCTCGCCCACCTTGTCCGGCACCACGAAGACGCACTTGTAGCCCTTTTGCTGTGCCACCAGGGCCAGGCCTACGCCGGTGTTGCCGGACGTGGGCTCCACGATGGTGCCGCCGGGCTTCAGCTTGCCCTCGCGTTCGGCGTCCTCGATCATCTGGGCTGCGATGCGGTCCTTGATGGAGCCGCCGGGATTCAGGTACTCCAGCTTGACCAGGACGGTGGCTTTGATGCCCTCAGTCACATGGTTGAGTTTGATGAGCGGGGTATTGCCGATGAGGTCCAGGATGGACTGGGCGTACTTCATAGGTACAAAGCTACCGCTTCCTGTGCGCCGTTCCCTGCCCGGGGTGCAAGGATAGGCCGGTGAAGCAGTTCGCATGGCTCAAAGCGGCCCGGAGCTACCTGCTGCCCGGCGCCATCCTGGCAGCAGGCCTGGCCAGCCTGGCACTTGGCGTACTCCCCCTGCCCGCATTCGGGGAGCTGGCTGCCCGAACCATTCCCATCCTGGCCTTCGTACTGGCGATGTCCCTGGTCACCGAACTGGTGGACGAGGCAGGACTGTTCCGGGTAGTGACGGACCGGCTGGCCGCCCTGGGCCGGGGGCGGGTCTTCCTGCTGTGGCTCCTGGTGGTGGGGGTGGCCACGGTGTCCACCGTGTTCCTGTCCCTGGATACCACCGCCGTGCTGGTGACGCCCGTGGTGGTCCTGCTGGCGGTCCATGCGCGCATCCCGCCGCTGCCGTTCGCGCTGACCAGCATCTGGCTGGCCAATACCGCTTCCCTGCTGCTGCCGGTCTCCAACCTGACCAACCTCCTGGCCCAGGACCGGCTGGGGCTAAGCCCGTGGCGCTTCGCGGGACTGGTCTGGGCTCCTTCGCTGGTTGGCCTGCTGGTTCCGCTGGTCCTGCTGTGGCTGGCTTTCCGCCGCGATTTGCGCGGAACCTACGGGCCGCAGCCGGCGCACCCTGTTCGCGACCCCACCCTGCTGAAGGCGGCCGCCATTACGCTCCTGGTCCTGCTGCCCGCGCTGGTGTCCGGGTTGCCGGTCCAGTACCCGGCGCTCGCCGCGGCCGCCGTCCTGCTGGTGGTCTTCCTGCGCCGCAGGCCCTCCGTGCTGCGGTGGTCCATGGTTCCCTGGCGGCCGCTGATGCTGACGGTGGGCCTGTTCATGCTGATGGAGACCCTGCATTCGCACGGCCTCACCACCCTGCTGGCCGGTGTCGCGGGGTCCGGGGACACACTGCCCGCACTGCTGCAGCTGGCCGGAGTGGGGGCCGGCGCGGCCAACGCCGCCAACAACCTTCCCGCCTACCTGGCGCTGGAACCGGTGGCGGGCTCGCCGGCCAGGCTGGCCGCCCTGCTGATTGGCGTGAACCTGGGCCCGCTGGTGACCCCATGGGCCTCGCTGGCAACCCTCCTGTGGCATGAGCGGCTACGCGTCCTGAACGTTCCGATCAGGTGGGGCGGGTTCGCCGCCGCGGGCCTGGTGGCCGTTGCGGCGACCGTGCCGCTGGCCGTGCTGGCGCTGTGGCTGGTCAGCGGTATGGCCTAAGGCCGGCGGGATCAGCTGCCTGTGCCTCGGTCTCCGCCGGGAAGATTTTCCCACAGGCCCATGACGTTGCCCTCGGGGTCCTTGAAGTACGCCGTGTAGCCCATCCCGGGAATCTCGTTCTTGGGCATGACCACCGAGCCGCCCAGCTGCTCCACGCTCTTGAGGGTGGCGTTGATGTCCGGAACGTCGACGGTGATGACCGGGGTGGTGATTTGGCCATCCCTGGCCATCATTCCCCCGTTGATAGCGCCCGCGGCCGCCGGCTGGCCGTCGTCGTCCATGTCCGTGGTGATGACCATGCTGTAGTCCATCCCCGGCACCGCTTCGATCCGCCAGCCCAGTGCCTCCTGGTAGAACTTCCTGGCCCGCTTCTGGTCGTCCGCGGGGATCTCGAAATGCACTACTCCGCCCATCATTGCCCTCCGTGTTTTGTTATTCGCGGTCATCTTCCGGTCGCCCGGGTACCACGCGGTGATCGTAATCCGGGCCCGGAAAGCGCAGAAGGGCCGATGGTCCCGCCGCTGTCCGTGGTCCGTGGGACGATGGAAGGCATGACGACCGCAGACGCACCTCCCCGGCTGGCGGCCGCGGCGGACGTGTCCCTGCGGTGGTGTCCAGAGGCTCCCTACAGTCTTTCCCGCACCCTTGCGCCGCTCCTGCGCGGCAACAGTGATCCTTCGTTCTGCGTCCAGGGGGATGTCATCTGGAACGCATTTACGACGCCGGCCGGCCCGGCCACCATGCGGCTCGCCCCGGCGGGCGGCGGCGAAGCAGGCGGACCGTTGGTGGACATCCAGGCGTGGGGGCCGGGCGCCGCAGCCGCCGTGCAGGCGGCACCCCGGCTTCTGGGGGCGGACGACGACTGGCGGAGTTTCGACGACCCCGACTTCCACGCCACTCTGCCCCACATGGTCCGGGAGGCGCGGCGGCGCAGCCTGTCGGTCCGGCTGCCATCCAGCGGCCGCATGGTGGACCAGCTGGTGCCGATCATCCTGGAACAGAAGGTGACGGTGATCGAGGCGCGGCGCGCCTACCGCTACCTGGTGCACCGCTATGGAACGCCTGCTCCCCCGGCAGGATCATCCACCCCGGCGGGCCTCGTTGTGCCGCCAACCGCGGCGCAGTGGCTGCAGGTTCCCAGCTGGGAGTGGCACAAGGCGGGCGTAGGACCCCAGCGCTCCGCCACGGTCATGCGGGCGTTGCGTTCCGCCGTCGCGCTTGAACGCCTTGCGGTGCTGCCGGCACTTGAGGCAGCGGAGAAGATGCAGGTGATCCCCGGCATCGGGGTGTGGACTGCGGCCGAGGTGGTGCAGCGCACCCATGGTTGCCCTGACTCGATTTCGGTGGGCGATTACCACCTGGCGGCCTACGTGGGGGCGGCACTGACCGGACGCCGGACGGACGACGCCGGGATGCTCCGGCTGCTGGAGCCCTGGCGGGGACACCGCCAGCGCGTGGTCCGGATGATCCAAAGCACCGGCTTCCGCAAACCCACCTTCGGCCCGCGCATGACCATCCAGGACCACCGCGGGCACTGACCCGTGGGCCTGATGTGCGTGCGCACCGCAGGCCCTCTTTCCAGCGGCGTTCCTTTCCGCGGCCCCACTTTTCACCCGGGGCGCTTGATCCACGGGGCAATGGGTACGGCCATGGGTGAAGGCCGCCCGCGAGGCGGAATGCTGAACAGGACGGAAGAGACCCCATGAGCACCAACCCAGTCAGCACGAACCGGGCCAGCAGCAGGCGGCAAGCCGCCCACCCCGCAGCCCTGGACCCCGACGCACAGGATCCCACCGCCGATGACCCGAACGCTGATGATCCCACCGTCGCGGACCCGATGGGGGACGAGAAGGTACGGCTTCAGCTGGCCATTTTCGAGGTCACCCGGGACGCCGATGGCAGGGGCCTCGACGAGATCCAGGAGATGCTGCGTGCTGCCTTCGCACGGCACGGCGTCGAGACGCCGCCGGGCACCTGGCTGGAATCGGTGGCATCCTCCGCGTTCTACGGTGAGCCGTACATCGTGAACCTTCCTGCCGCGGTAGTCGCGGACACGATCGTGCCCGCCCCGAACCAGGAGGTCCGGGACCGGCTGGCCGCCCAGCGGGAGCTCCAGCAGGAGAAGCTACCGGCCGGCATCTTCCCCTCCCAGGACGACTGGAACATCCCCCGCAGCGAGACGACCGGCGGCAGCACCCGCACGCTGTCGCTGCCGCAGTGGGAAAGCGGCGCGGTCCTGGCCCTGACGGCGCTGGCAGCAGTGGCAATTGCGGCCGTCGTGGCCGTCCGCGCGGGAACCAGCCGCCGGCGCCGCGTCAACGCCTAGAGGCCCAGCCGGGCCACGGCTTCCTCGCGCATCTGGACCTTGCGGATCTTCCCCGAGACCGTCATCGGGAAACTCTCGCGGACTTCCACGTACCGGGGGATCTTGTAGTGAGCCAGCCGGCCGCGGCAAAACTCGGCAAGGGACTCAGCGGTCAGCGGGCCGGCGCCGGGCTTGAGGATGACGCAGGCCATCAGTTCCTCGCCGTACCGCGGATCCGGGACCCCGATCACCTGCACGTCCTGGATGTCGGGGTGGGTGTACAGGAACTCCTCGATCTCCCGGGGATAGATGTTCTCGCCGCCCCTGATGACCATGTCCTTGATCCGGCCTTCCACCACCACGTACCCGTCGTCGTCCATGCGGGCCAGGTCGCCTGTGTGCATCCAGCCGTCGGAGTCAATCGCCTCGGCCGTCTTCTCCGGCTGGTTCCAGTAACCCGCCATGACGGCATAGCCGCGGGTGCAGAGTTCCCCGATCTGCCCGCGTTCCAGCTCCTCGCCGGTGGCAGGGTCCACGATCCGGCTTTCCAGCTGCGGCATGGTGCGGCCCACCGTCTCGGTTCGCTGCTGGAGAGTGTCCCCCTTGCGGGTCATGGTGGACACCGGCGAGGTCTCGGTCATGCCGTAGCAAATGGCAACGTCCACCATGTTCATCTCCGAAATGACCCCGTTCATCACCTCAATGGGGCACAGCGAGCCCGCCATCACGCCGGTGCGCAGCGTCGAGAGGTCGTAGGACCCGAAGTCGGGCAGGGCCAGCTCGGCGATGAACATGGTGGGCACGCCATACAGCGACGTGCCCGCAAAATCCTGGACGGCCTCGAGTGCCGCGGCGGGCGAGAAGCCGCGCCCCGGGATGATCGTGGCGGCACCGTGGCTGAGCGCGTTGAGGTTGCCGATCACCATCCCGAAGCAGTGGTAGAACGGCACGGGGATGACCACCCGGTCACGTTCCGTATAGCCCAGCAGCTCGCCGATGGCGAAGCCGTTGTTCAGGATGTTGTGGTGCGTCAGCGTGGCGCCTTTGGGGAATCCCGTGGTGCCGGAGGTGTACTGCAGGTTGATGGGGTCGTGCGGAGAAAGTTCGGCCATGCGGGCCTTTAGTACCGGGTGCGCGACGCCGTCCGCCCGGGTGAGCAGTTCGGCGTACGTGAGTTCGGCATCGCTTTGGGGGCTGCCGGCCTTGAGGGGGTCCAGGCCGTGGTCCGGGAGGAAGACGAGCTCCCGCAGGTCCGGGCAGGTGAGGAGGGCCTGGCGCGCCATGGCCACGTAGTCGCTGTTGTTGTCCGACGGCGCCGTGACCAGCATGCGCATGCCGTTCTGCTTGACCACGAACTCAAGTTCATGGCTGCGGTACGCCGGGTTGACGTTGACCAGGATGGCGCCGACTTTGGCGGTGGCGTACTGCAGCAGGGTCCACTCGGCGCAGTTGGGGCTCCAGATGCCCACCCTCTCCCCCTTGGCGACGCCCAAGGCGAGGAGCGCGCGTGCCAGCCGGTCGACGTCGTCGTTCATCTTGGTGTAGCTCCAGCGGCGGGCGTCACCGCCCGGCACCGGGGCGGCCTCGATCAGGGCGTCATGGAGCGGAAACCGTGCCACCACCCGCTCGAAGTTGGCGCCGATGGTTTCCTCCAGGAGCGGGACGTCAGTGTCCCCGGCTGTGTAAGCACGCATGAAGGCACGCTACCAACAGGATCACGGCAGGAGAAGGACGACAGGCGGGGAAACCGACGCAACAGAACCGGAGGTATCAGCAGGGCCCGGTATTGTGAAAACCATGAGTGCACCCATTGATCTGATAGCAACGTTCATCCCCAACGAGGGCGAGTTCCACCGCGTCAAACTGGCCCTGGATATCGCGATCGATGAGGTGGTGAAGGAGCCCGGCTGCATCCGTTACGAGCTGACCGAGGCCACGGAGGAAAAGCTGGTCCTGACCGAGCAGTGGGCGTCCGAGGAGGATCTGGACAAGCACTCCAAGGGCACCGCCGTGCAGGACCTGAACGAGTCGCTGAGCGCACTGCTGGCCGAGCCGGTCAAGGTGGAACGCGTCTAGCGCAGCGCCTTAAACACAGAATGCGGGACCTCCAAAGGGAGGTCCCGCATTTGATTTAAGACAAGTCTTAGAAGTCGGGGATCTGCGTGCCGTCCTGGGTGCCGCCCTGGGATCCGGCGGGCTTGCTTGCCGCCGCTTCCGCTTCCTCCCGCTGCTTGGCCACATGGGCGTGGACTTCCTCCATGTCCAGCGCCTTCACGGCGTCCACCACCTGTTCCAGCTGTTGGGCGTTCAGGGCACCGGGCTGCGAGAACACCAGCACCTTTTCGCGGAAGGCCATCAGCGTGGGGATGGAGGTGATGCCCGCCTCCGCGGCGAGCTGCTGCTCAGCTTCGGTGTCCACCTTGGTGAAGAGGACGTCCGGGTGCTTTTCCGAGACCGCGGAATACGTGGGGCCGAACTGCTTGCAGGGACCGCACCATTCTGCCCAGAAATCGACCAGGACAATGTCGTTGCCTTCGATCGTGGATGCGAACTTTTCACCTGTGATGTCAAGGGTAGCCATGTGTCCACGGTACGCGCCGGGCCCCTCGCTGTCGCGCCTGTTCGCTCCCCGCGTCATTGGGAATAGCAGGAAGGACGACGCCGGCACCCGGCTTTAAGCGTCGGCATTCCAGAGATGCGGGGCCGGTGTGCGGCTGCCGGGGAGGGCGCTGGCGGCACGCCATTCGTGGATCCACTCGGGGAGCATGAGATCCGCCGGCGGGGCGCCGAATTCCGCGAGGATGTCCTCCTGGCTGACCGGGCCGGCCTTGGTGACCAGCCGGGTGGCGATGTAGGCGCGGGCGTAAATCTCGCCGTCGGCCACCATGCGCTGCTCGAAGAAGATTGCTTTGGTGTCCAGCCCGATGATGCGGGTCTCGATGGTGTAGTCCTGCCACAGCTGCAGCGATTTGCGAAAGGAGATGGTCTCGGCCGACACCACCGGGCTCCAGCCCCGGCGGCGCATCCGCTGCCAGATGCCGCTGCGGACCATCAGGTCGAACCGGCCCAGGTCCATGAGGGACAGGTACATGCCGTTGTTCACGTGCATGGCGATGTCGATGTCCGTGGGCAGGACGCGCAGGGGCAGGGAGGACGCCTCCCACACCGTGAGGGGCGGGCGACGTTTCGACCGGAAGAGCAGGAGCAAGGTTCTCAGAAGCAGGTGCATGAACCAATGCTACCCGCGAGTAACATTGTGCAGGCTGCTGGCCGGCGTGCCCACCGCCGTAGGATTTCCTGCATGACGCAGCAACGTTACCGGGACTTGGCGGAGTGGCCCCTGATGGCTACCGCGCTTGTCTTCCTGAGCGCCTACGCCTGGCAGGTGATCGGCCGGGTTGAAGGCAGCTGGGCCGACTGGCTCGAGGCCGTCATGTGGGTGACGTGGTGCGTCTTTGTCCTGGACTATGCGGCAAACCTGTGGCTGGCGGAAAAGCGCCGGCAGTGGTTCGTCCGAAACCTGCATGAGCTGGTGATCGTGGCCCTGCCGTTCTTCCGGCCCCTGCGGCTGCTGCGGCTGGTGACACTGCTGTCCGTACTGCACCGGACGGTGGGCGAGACCCTGCGCGGCCGGGTAGTGACGTACGTGGCGGCGTCTGCTGCACTGCTGGTCTTCGTGGGAGCGCTGGCCGTGCTGGATGTGGAGCAGTGGGCGCCGGACGCCAAGATCACCACGTTTGGCGATGCCCTCTGGTGGGCCACCGCCACCATCACCACCGTGGGCTACGGGGACATGTATCCGGTGACGCCCATCGGCCGCTTGGTGGCCACGGCGCTGATGATGAGCGGGATCGCCGTGCTGGGTGTAGTTACCGCCTCCATCGCGTCCTGGCTCGTCCAACGCGTTGAGGACACCGCTGAATCGGTGGCCGAGGCGGTGGAGGAACCGGTCCGGGTTGAGGTGGCGGAACTGGTGGCGGAGATCGCACTGTTGCGGCAGGAAATCGCTGAACTGCGGGAACACCGCCCGCTGTAACGGCAAGTACCGGGCCGTCGCTGCTTGAGTAGCGGGCCCCGGGCAGGCGAGTACCGGGCCGGAAAAGTCGGGTAAGTCCTACTGGTGCCCGCCCCTTGGCACGATTCCTAGACTCGGGGTTCCTAGGACCAACACGCACTGGCAGGTCCCCCGGGTGGCTTCCGGGAGACCTTCCTTCACGCGGAGCTCTGCATTTTCTGGGTGTGCGGATGCCTCCAATCTGTACCGCCACCGGTTCCGTCGTTTGCCGGGGTCCGGCGGTGCAATCACATCTCGCTCCGTCCAGTCCCGGCGTGCCTCGCATGCCCGGGCAGGACCGACACCTGATGGGCAACCCATGAACCCGAAGACATCCACCTCCCCCGACGGCACCAGCAGAAGCTTCGCCACCGACGAACCGCGCACGGACCTCAGCACCGGCCGCCCGGTAATCAGCAACAAACTGTGGGCCGGCATGGCCACGGCGGCGGTGGTGGCCGCAGTGGGCGTCGGCGCTCTGGCGGCGCCGCCCACCTTGCTCAGCGGTGGCACGACGCCGGCGGCCCAGGTCGCAGAAACCGCCGCGCCAGCGCCGCCAAGCACCCCCGCCGGCGACGATGCCGTGGCGGCAGTTGCGGCCAAGGGAGCTGCGCCGGCTGCGGAGGCAGCACCTGCGCCGGCATCAGAAGCGCCCGCTCCGGCAGCGCCCGAACCCGCCCCGGCCCCCGCACCCGCACCGGAATCGGCACCTGCGCCAGTCCCCGAACCTGCACCCGCACCCACACCTGCGGGCGATCCCAATTCGTACACGGTGGTGGCCGGCGACACCGTAGGTGCGATTGCAGCGTCCCGTGGCGTGGACATGAACGCGATGCTCGCAGCCAACGGATTGAGCGCCTACAGCATCATCTACCCGGGCGAAACGCTGCTGCTGACCGGGCCGCCGGTAGCGGTAGCAGCGCCTGCACCGGCACCGGCTGCCGCACCTGAGCCCGCCGCTGCCCCGGCTCCAGCAGCCGCACCCGCTCCTGCTCCCGCGCCCGTAGCTGTCCCGGCAGCACCTGCCGTCCGCACCATCTACGTTGCGGGCTCCGGGGGTCAGTCGATGGTGGACGCCTGCGTAGGGCCCATCCACTACACCCCGAATGACGGCTACTCGCTGTTCATCACCGAACACGATTTCTGCGGCGGGTGGGCGCGCTTCTCCGGAATCGGCGTGGGTGAGACGGTGAGCATTCCGGGCTACGGCACGTACACGGTGACGGGGCGCGGCACGGTCCCCAACCCGGGAACCACCAATGACGTCATTGCGGTCTTCGGCGGCTTCCCCCGGGCCATCCTGCAGACCTGCATTCCGGGAACCAGCACGATGCTCCTGATCGCGCTGAACTGAACCTGTGCACGAAACCTGTTGAACCGCAAAGTTCCCAAGCCTGTCCGCGGGTCCGAACCTTCAAGGGCTGGACCCGCGGACAAGGCCATGTCGCCTGGGCTAGATCCCGTGGCGTTCTGAGATGTGTTCCACCAGTTCACCCACGCGCTGTTCGTTGTAGTTGCGCGCAATGTCGCCCTGGCTGATGATGCCCACCAGCTTGTGGTCCGAGATCACCGGGAGCCTGCGGACCTGGTGCTCCTCCATCATGTGGATGGCTTCGTCAACGTTGGCGTCGGCGTCGACGCAGTACGGCTTGCCGGAGGCCAGCTCGCGGGCCATGGTCTGGCCCGGGTCACGGCCGGCGGCGACGCACTTGAGCACGATGTCACGGTCGGTGACCATGCCCTTCAGCTTGCCGTCGTCACCGCAGATGGGAAGAGCTCCGCAATCGAGGTCCCGCATCATACGGGCCGCGTCCAGAAGGGACTCGCCTTCCCCGACACATCGCGCATCAGTGGTCATGAATTCGCGTACGGCACTCATTGAATCCTCCTTCATCGATGTGGGATATCGACGCAGGGCATCGGAGCACATGCGCCGATACTTCCAGATTATGCCCGCCCCAACATCGTGTCGACGGCGGCAGGAGCCTTGCCTGGGCGCTCTGGAGCAGGGCACCGGACAACGAAAAAGCCCCCGGAACCTGTTGGTTCCGGAGGCTTTCCTTGGGTGGCAGATGAGGGATTCGAACCCCCGTAGGCGTTGCCAGCTGATTTACAGTCAGCCCCCTTTGGCCGCTCGGGTAATCTGCCGAACTTCAAAAGAAGTACCCGTTGATGCAGTGTTCGGAAGGAGCCGTTTCCGTGTCCTTTCCGCTTCAGTAACCGCGGGCAAGACAACTTTACAGAACTTCCGCCGAAGAATCGAATCGGGGCCTGCAGCACCTCAAAAGCCCTGGAACCACGCCAAAAACCTTATGCCTGGCCCAGGATGCGCCCCGCCAGTTTGGCCTCAAAGCTGAGCGCCTGATCTTCAGTGATCTGGTTGAGCTGCACGGCCCGCTGAAGGTCCGCCCGCACGCCGTCCATCCGGGATGAAGCATCCGGCACCGGGCTGAGGACGATGGACGCCGCCACCGCTGCCGCGGCCATTGACGTTGCGGCTGTGGCCACTGCCCCGGCTGCCGCCGTGGTGGTGCGGGTGACGTAATGGGCGGCTTTGCGGTGCATGGCGGTGTTCCCTTCAACTGCTGTACCTCTGGTCCAACCCTGGCCACCGATCCTTCGTTCCGCCGGTGCTTCCGCTGAGAGGGAACTGTGAAATGCGCATCCCACCGGCCGCGGCATCCGTATTAGGCTGGAACGCAGGAATCCAGGCCCTGTCCCCCCGCAGGGTTCCCATCAGCAAAAGGAGAGTCATGGCAGGCGAGTCAACGTTCGACGTCGTAAGCAAGGTGGACAAGCAGGAAGTGGCCAACGCACTCAACCAGTCCCAGAAGGAAATTGCCCAGCGCTATGACTTCAAGGGTGTTGGCGCCGAGATCGACTTCAGCGGCGAAAAGATCCTCATGAAGGCCAACTCGGAGGAACGCGTCAAGGCTGTCCTGGATGTCTTCCAGTCCAAGCTGATCAAGCGCGGCATCTCGCTCAAGTCCCTGGACAGCGGCGAGCCCTATGCTTCCGGCAAGGAATACCGGCTCGAGGCCTCCATTAAGGAAGGCATCGCCCAGGACCTGGCCAAGAAAATCAACAAGCTGATCCGCGACGAAGGGCCCAAGTCCGTCAAGTCCCAGATCCAGGGCGACGAACTCCGCGTTTCCTCCAAGTCCCGTGACGACCTGCAGGCCACCATGGCCCTGCTGAAGGACTTCGACGAAGCCGACCTGCAGTTCGTGAACTTCCGCAGCTAGCCCGGCCGCGGCGTCGTAATCGACGCCCATAGCCTCCGGCGCTGCACAAAAGGCCGGCGCACCCGACATACGGGGTGCGCCGGCCTTTTTGCGCATCGGAGGCGGCTTACCGCGTCGGAACAATCCAGCCGGCGGCCTGGGGGCAACCGACGTCAAACGCAATCCGGACCAATTACGCCACATTTAGTTTGCGTAATGCCACCCGCCGGGTAATCTCTTTCTTAGGCCTTCCTAAGTAAGGCTTACCTGAGTGAAAGAACTTCCATGACTGCCAACTTCCTGATCGGCCTGCGCGAAGGACTCGAAGCCACCTTGGTGGTAGTCCTGCTGATGGCCTACCTGGCCAAGACGGACCGACGCCACCTCATCCCCCGCATCTGGGCAGGTGTTGCGGCGGCGCTAACTGTGTCTGCCGGCTTCGGCGCGCTCCTCACCTTCGGCCCAAGGGGACTCACCTTCGAGGCACAGGAGGCGATCGGCGGCAGCCTCTCCATTCTCGCCGTCGGCCTGGTCACGTGGATGGTCTTCTGGATGGCCCGCACCGCACGGACGCTCGGAAGCGACCTGAAGTCCCGCGTGGACAAGTCAGCCGGTGGAACCGGGTGGGGCCTGGCCATGGTTGCCGCCATCGCAGTGGGACGCGAAGGCCTGGAAACGGCGCTCTTCCTGTGGGCCGCGGCCAAAGCCACAGGCGAATCCACGCAGCCGCTTGCGGGCGCCCTCCTCGGCCTGGTTGCCGCGGCCGGCTTTGGTTACCTGCTGCAGCGCGGCGTCCTGAAAGTGAACCTCTCCCGCTTCTTCACCTGGACCGGCGCCGCCCTGGTCATCATCGCCGGCGGCGTCCTGTCCTACGGAATCCACGACCTCCAAGAGGCCGGCCTGCTTCCGGGGCTGCACTCCCTGGCGTTCGACATCAGCGGCGCCGTCCCGCCGTCGTCGTGGTACGGCACCCTGCTAAAGGGAACCTTGAACTTCTCCCCCGCCACAACCTGGCTCGAGGCGGCCGCCTGGCTCCTCTACGTCCTGCCGGTGCTGTTCCTCTACCTGCGCACCAACCGCAAGACGCCGCCCAGCACTGCTGCCGCAGGCACGAAACCCACCGCCAAGGCTGTGGCAGCCGCTTAACTCCCCGCCACCCGCACCCAAAGGAATCCCCATGCCTGGCTTCACCCTGCCCAAAAACACCCTGCCCAAAAACTCCCGCACCGCCCGCGGCAGCAAGCTCGCTTCGCTGGCTGCCGCCGTCGTGTCCCTCCCCCTGCTGCTCACTGGCTGCACCGACAACACCAAGGCTGCGGACGCCTCAGGAGGCGCCATCAACGTGGTGAGCTCGAACACCGACTGCAAGGTTTCGACAGCCAGCGTCCCCAGCGGCAACCTCACGTTCTCGGTCAAGAATGAAGGCACAGAAGTCACCGAGTTCTACCTGCTGGCAGCGGACGGGCTGCGCATCCTGGGCGAAGTGGAAAACATCGGACCCGGGCTGAGCCGCAACCTGGTGGTTACCGCCCCCGCCGGCACGTACACCACCGCCTGCAAGCCGGGCATGGAAGGCGACGGGATCAGGGGTGCGCTGGAGGTGACGCAGTCCGGGGACCAGCCGACCGCGGACGCCGATTTCCAGCACCTGCTCGACACCGCCACTGCCCAGTACGCGTCCTATGTGAAGGACCAGGGCGAACAGCTGCTCACCGGCACAGAGCAATTCGCCGCAGCTTTCGCGGCCGGCAATGCCGGTGAGGCGAAGCGGCTGTACGCGGCCACCCGGCAGCACTGGGAACGGATTGAGCCCGTCGCCGAGTCCTTCGGGGACCTGGACCCGCAGCTCGATGCACGCGAGGCCGACCTCGAGCCGGGCCAGGAGTGGACCGGGTGGCACCGCGCGGAAAAGGATCTCTTCCCGCCCGCTGGCTACACCGCCATGACGCCTGCCGAACGCTCAGCCATCGCCGACCGTATGGTGGCCGACACCAAGGACCTGGTGGAACGCACCCGCACGCTTGAGATCTCCGCGGACATGCTGGGCAACGGCGCCAAGGAACTCCTGGACGAAGTGGCCACCGGCAAGGTGACCGGCGAAGAGGAGATCTGGTCGCACACGGACCTCTGGGACTTCCAGGCGAACGTTGACGGCGCGCGCATTGCGTTCGAAAGCCTGAAGCCCGCCCTGCTGCAAAAGGACTCGGCCCTGGCCGCATCACTGGACGAAAAGTTCGCGGCGCTGCAGGCTGAACTGGCCACCCATGCCCAGGGAGCGGATTTCACCTCCTACGACAAACTGACTCCGGAACAGGTCCAGCGGCTGGCCTCGCTGGTTGACGCCCTCGGGGAACCGCTCTCCCGGCTGACTGCGGCGGTGGTCCTGTGACCGGGTGCCCCTTTGGCGTCCGGCCCCCGGAAGCATCCGGACCTTCCGGGCCACCTTCTGATTCAGGTGCCAGTGAACGGCCGACGGCGGGATCCCGGCTGAGCAGGCGGGGCCTGCTGGGCCTGGCCGGCTTGGGCGGGGCCGCCGCCGGGCTTGCCGCAGGTTTCCTGGGGCACGACGCCGTCGCTGCCTCTGCAGCACCCGCCCCTGCCGCCGACAACGCCGTAGTCCCCTTCCACGGGGACCACCAGGCCGGCATCACCACCCCCGCGCAGGACCGCCTGCACATGGCAGCGTTCGATGTCACCACCAGCAAGCGCGAGGAACTCATCCAGCTCCTCAAGGACTGGACCGACGCTGCGGCAGCGCTCACCGAGGGCAAACCAGCCGGGGCAACGGGCGCCGTCGACGGACCATACGGCGCACCTCCGGAAGATACCGGCGAGGCCCTGGACCTCAATGCGGGCAAACTGACCCTCACGTTCGGCTTCGGCGCCAGCTTGTTCGAGAAGGACGGTATGGCCCGTTTCGGCCTGGAGGGCCGGCGGCCCGAGGCCCTGATCGACCTGCCGCATTTCCCCGGCGACGACCTGGACCCTGCTCGCAGCGGCGGCGACCTGGTGGTCCAGGCCTGCGCCGACGACCCCCAGGTGGCGGTCCACGCCATCCGGAACCTGGCAAGGATTGGGTTTGGGAAAGTGCGGGTCCGGTGGTCGCAGCTGGGCTTTGGCCGGACCTCCTCCACCTCCCGCGCCCAGCAGACTCCGCGGAACCTGTTCGGTTTCAAGGACGGGACCAACAACCTCAAGGTCGAGGATGACCAGCTGCTGGACCAGCACGTGTGGGCCCGCCCTGACCGGCCGAAGGACGACTGGTTGGCGGGCGGCAGTTACCTCGTGGCGCGCCGGATCCGGATGCACATCGAGATTTGGGACCGGACATCCCTTGGCGAACAGGAAGGCCTGATCGGCAGGACCAAGGGGACCGGCGCACCCCTGTCCGGCGGCGAAGAATTCACCGAACCGGATTTCTCCCGGCAGGGCAAGGGCGGCAAGCCCCTGATTCCGCTCGATTCACACGTGCGGATGGCACACCCCGCCCAGAACAGCGGGGTGCGGATGCTGCGCCGGGGCTACAACTACACGGACGGATCCGACGGCGTGGGGCACCTCGACGCCGGCCTGTTCTTCATTGCCTTCGTCACCGACGCGCGCACCCATTACGTGCCCATGCAGATGGCCATGGCCAAGGGCGACACGCTGGCCGTGGAATACCTGAAGCACACGGGGTCGGGCCTGTTCGCTGTCCCCCGCGGGGTGAAGCCTGGGGGCTTCATCGGCGAAGGACTCTTCGCCTGACCGCCGTGCCCGCCTTGCACGGCCCGCGCCGCCGTCGTCTTCGACGAGCAAACTCGAAACCGTCGCGCATGTTCGCTGGCGCACCCGTTTTTTGGGGAGCGCCAGCGAATATGCGCGTCGAAAAATAGGTTGCGCATCGAAAATGTCCAGCAAGGGCCGACGGCGGGATGCCGGCTACAGCTGCCGGCCAGCCATCCGCTCCAAGCGGGTGATGCGGTCGCGCATGGGCGGGTGCGTTGCGAACAGCTTGTTCATGGCCCCGCCGCGGAACGGGTTGGCGATCATCAGGTGCGAGGCGTTGACCAGCCGCTGGTCCTGCGGCAGCGGCGCAAGGCTGACGCCGCGCTCAATCTTGGCCAGGGCTGAGGCGAGCGCCAGCGGATCGCCGGTGAGCTGCGAACCGTCCTCGTCGGCGTCGTACTCCCTGGTACGGGAGATGGCCATTTGGATCAGCGACGCCGCGAAGGGTGCCAGCACGGCCATGGCGATCATGGCCAACGGGTTGGCGTTGCGCCGGTCACCGCCGCCGAAGAACAGCAGCATCTGCCCCACCGAGGTGATGACGCCCGCGACGGCGGCCGCCACGGACGAGGTGAGAATGTCCCGGTTGTAGACGTGCATCAGCTCGTGGCCAAGGACACCGCGCAGTTCGCGGGCGTCCAAGAGCTGCAGGATGCCTTCGGTGCAGCAGACGGCGGCGTTTTGCGGGTTGCGTCCGGTGGCGAACGCGTTCGGGTTCATGGTGGGCGAGACATAGATGCGCGGCATGGGCTGGTTGGCCCGCATCGAAAGCTCACGGACGATCTGGTAGAGCTGCGGCGCCTGGGCTTCGGTCACCGGGATGGCCTGCATGGACCGGATGGCGATCTTGTCACTGTTCCAGTACCCGTAGAAGGTGGTGCCGACCCCGATCAGGGCCATGATCCAAATGGGGGTGGAACTGCGGGTCCCCACCCCGATCAGCCCGCCAAGGCCCAGCAGTACCGCCCACAGCACCCCGAACAGTGCCGCGGTCTTCAGGCCGTTGTGATGTTTGTGCACGTTTCCTCCTTACTAAAGGAACGGCTTGCTAGGGAACCGGGTTCCGCGCATCGTACTTCCGGAAGCCCGGCTGCAGCTTCGCCGCCAGCCACGCCCCCGCGATGCACAGCCCGCCTCCCAGCAGCAGGACCCAGCCCTCACTCAAAATCTTAGTCGCGCCACCTGCCAGCAGATCGCCGATCCGCGGACCGCCGGCGACCACCACGATGAACACGCCCTGGAGCCGACCCCGCAGATGGTCGGGGGCTGCGGCCTGGAGGATGGTGTTGCGGAAGACGCTGCTGATAGAGTCCGCGATGCCGGCCAGGGCGCAGCAGACGGCGGCGGGCAGCAGCCACACGGTCACAGCACCGTCGGGCGCGGGCCCGGCGAGCAGCACCACCGCGCCGAACGCTCCAATGGAGGCGCCCCAGCCCATGACGGAAACGACGACGGCGGTCCCCTGGCTGCGCACGCTGCCCAGCGGCCCGGAGAACAGACCGGCCAGGAAGGCCCCGACGGCGGTGCACGCCAGCAGGATGCCCACGGTCGCCTCCCCGCCTCCGATCATCAGCGCCGCGACAGCCGGAAGCAGCGCCCGCGGCTGGGCGAGGATCATGGCCACGAGGTCGATGATGAAGGTCATGCGGAGGTTGGGGCGGGTGCCCAGGAACCGGAAACCCTCGATGACGGAGCGGATTCCCGGCCTGCCGCCGGCTCCGGCGGGCGCCATGGGCGGAAGCCGGTACACCGCCCAGAGGACGAAGGCGAAGCTGGCGAAGTCGATGGTGTAGGTCCAGCCGAATCCCAGCCAGGCCACCAGCACGCCGGCCAGCAGGGGTCCGGCGGTCATGGCCAGGCCCATGGACAGCATGCTCAGGGCGTTGGCCGCGGGCAGGAGTTCCTTGCGGATGAGCATGGGGATGATGGCGCTGCGGGCCGGCTGGTTGATCGCCTGGGCCCCGCTTTGCAGTGCCACCAGCAGGTACAGTACCCAGACGTTTCCCAGATGCAGCCAGGCCTGGAGCGCGATCAGGCCGGTGGTCAGCCACAGCACGGCGGAGGCCAGCAGGGCGATCCGGCGGCGGTCGTGGGCGTCGGCGATGGAGCCGCCCATCAGGCCGCCTATCACCAGGGGAACCAGTGCAAAGATGCCCAGCAGGCCCACGTAAAAGCTGTCCTGGGTCAGCCGGTACACCTCCAGGCTCACGGCCACCAAGGTCAGCTGGCTGCCGACGGCGGACACTGCGGATCCCAGCCAGAGCCGGCGGAATGCGGGGCTTTCCTTGAGCGGCGTGACATCGGCAAGTAATTTCCCCACCCCGTAACACTAGCGGGACGCGGGGAGAGGTTAGCCGAGCCTTATTGTGAGTTGCTCAAAATAAGTGCTTCAATGGAGCCATGACGGAGCACTTTGATGGCCAGGAAGCATGGGCTGCAGCCCTGCGCGCCCATGGCCGCAGGGTGACCAAGCAGCGGCTCGCTGTACTCGCCGCCGTCGAACGCCACCCGCATTCCCCTGCCGAAAGCATCCTTGCCGCCGCCCGCGCCGAGCTCCCCGAACTGACGGCCCAGTCCGTCTATGTGGTCCTCGGCGACCTGACGGACCTGCACATGCTGCGCCGTTTTGAGCCGCCGCACTCCCCCGCCCTGTACGAAACGCGTGTGGGCGACAACCACCACCACGCCATCTGCATCAGCTGCGGGCGCGTGGAGGACGTGGACTGCGCCGTCGGCCACGCCCCGTGCCTCACCCCGCACTGGAACCCGGACGCCAAGCCGATGACTATCCAGATCGCCGACGTCATGTACCAGGGCATCTGCCAGGAGTGCCAGCAGGCCCAGCAACTTCCTCCCCACAGTCCCTCGCAAGAAAAAGAGAAATAGGAGAACAATGACTGCCGTTTCCACAACCCAGTCAGGCGCGCCGGTTACGTCCGACGCACACTCGAAGTCAGTTGGTGCCGATGGTGCCATCATCCTGACTGACCACTACCTGGTGGAGAAGCTTGCCCAGTTCAACCGTGAGCGGGTTCCGGAGCGCGTAGTGCACGCCAAGGGCGGCGGTGCATTCGGCACGTTCAAGACCACCGAGGACATCTCCAAGTACACCAAGGCTGCATTCCTGCAGCCGGGCGTCGAGACCGAGATGCTGATCCGCTTCTCCTCCGTTGCCGGCGAGAACGGCTCCCCGGACACCTGGCGCGACCCCCGCGGCTTCGCCGTGAAGTTCTACACCAGCGAGGGCAACTACGACCTCGTGGGCAACAACACCCCCGTCTTCTTCATCCGCGACGGCATCAAGTTCCCGGACTTCATCCACTCGCAGAAGCGCCTCCCGGGCACCCACCTGCGCGACGCCGACATGCAGTGGGATTTCTGGACCCTGTCCCCCGAGTCCGCACACCAGGTCACCTGGCTGATGGGTGACCGCGGCCTGCCCGCTTCCTGGCGTGAAATGCAGGGCTACGGCTCGCACACCTACCAGTGGATCAACGCGGAGGGCGAGCGTTTCTGGGTCAAGTACCACTTCAAGTCCAACCAGGGCGTGAACTCCATGAGCTCCGAGCAGGCCGAACAGCTTGCCGGCTCCGACGCGGACTTCTACATCCGCGACCTGTCCGAGAACATCGAAGCCGGCAACTTCCCCTCCTGGGACCTGCACGTCCAGGTCATGCCCTACGAGGACGCCAAGAGCTACCGCTTCAACCCGTTCGACCTGACCAAGGTGTGGCCGCACGCGGACTACCCGCTGATCAAGGTGGGCACCATGGAGCTGAACCGGAACCCGGAGAACTACTTCGCGCAGATCGAACAGGCCACCTTCGCGCCGTCGAACTTCGTGCCGGGCATCGCCGCTTCCCCGGACAAGATGCTGCAGGCCCGCATCTTCTCCTACGCGGACGCACACCGCTACCGCGTGGGCACCAACCACGCGCAGATCCCGGTGAACCAGCCCAAGAACCAGGTCAACAACTACAGCCAGGACGGCCAGGGACGCTTCCTGTTCAACGCTCCCTCCGTTCCGGTCTACGCGCCCAACACCTTCGGTGGTCCGGCTGCAGTTGAGCCGCAGAACACCGCCGGCGGCTGGGAGAACGACGGCGAGCTGACCCTCGCCGCGCACTCCCTCCACGCAGAGGACGGCGACTTCGTCCAGGCCGGCGCGCTGTACCGCGAGGTCTACAACGAAGCCGAAAAGGCCCGCTTCCTGGAGACGATCACCGGCGCAGTAGGCGGCGTCAAGCGTTCCGACATCAAGGAACGCGCCATCCAGTACTGGACCAACGTCGACGCCGAACTGGGCGCCAAGCTGCGCGCTAACCTCGGCGCCGGGGCTGCCCCGTCGGCTCCGGCCTCGGATGCAGAGTCCGCCAACAAGATCGGCTGACCAGGCTTCCTGCAGGCTTAACCGAAAGACCACCCCGCCACGGGTTCCGTGGCGGGGTGGTCTTTTTGCACATACGGTCCTGGTCCCCTGGCCTGCCCCGGGCGGCCCTCCTAGGCTCCGTTCATGAACACATTTGCAGGCATTCCTACGGAAGCCTTCCGTTTCTATTCGGAGCTGGAAGAGAACAATAACCGCGATTGGTGGCTTGGCCACAAGGACGTGTACGACGCCGCGGTCAAGGAGCCACTGGAAGCACTTTTGGCGGTCCTGGAGCCGGAGTTTGGTCCGGCCAGGCTGTTCCGCCCCTACCGGGACGTCCGCTTTTCCCAGGACAAGTCACCCTACAAGACTGCCCAGGGCGCCTTCGCCACCCGGCAGGAAGGGGTGGGTTACTACCTGCAGGTCAGCGCCGACGGGCTGCTGGTAGGAGGGGGCTATCGCTCCCACACCCCCGCCCAGCTGGCCAGGTTCCGGGCGGCAGCGGACGCCCCGGGGAGTGGCGCCGCCCTGGAGGAGATCGTGGATGCGGTGGCGGCCGCCGGCTTTCTCATTGAAGGCGAGAAGCTCAAGACGGTGCCCCGCGGTTTCGGCCGGGACCACCCACGGGCGGAGCTTCTCAAGCACAAGACCTTGTATACGGGAGTGGACCTGGGCCAGCCGGAGTGGCTTTCCACGGAAGCCGCCACGGACGAGATTGCCGCCAGGTGGCGGCAGCTGCGGCCGCTGGTCGAGTGGGTGGGGAAGTACGCGGCGCCCTGAACTTGCAAAGTTGCAGGCTGGAAAAGCAACTGCCCGCCCGGCACAGGCCGGGCGGGCAGTTGGACAGCTGGTGATGCGCCGGCCGTCGGGCGGATTCGAGGGCCGTCAGGTGCGGCTCAGCTCGTCCTCGTCATCAGCTTCAGCGGCCGCGAGGGCAGCGGTGCTGGAAATGCCATTGACCGCCGCGTTGGCTTCGGCGAAGCGCTCGTTGAGCCGCGAGTGGCGCTGGCCGTAGGCGAAGTAGATCGCCAGGCCCAGGACCAGCCAGAACGCGAAGAAGATCCAGGTCTCCACGGCCAGGTTGGTCATCAGGTACAGGCAGAGCAGGGCTGAGACCACCGGGAGCACCTTGCCGAACGGGACGCGGAAGGCGGGCTTCAGGTCCGGGCGCTTCTTGCGCAGCACCAGGATGCCCAGGCTGACCACCACGAACGCGGACAGCGTGCCGATGTTGATCATTTCCTCGAGCAGGTCCACGTTGGTGAGGCCTGCCACCAGGGCAACCGCGGTGCCGCAGATGATCTGGAGGCGGACCGGCGTGGCGCGCTTGTCGCTGGTCTTGGACAGTGCCCGCGGCAGGAGGCCATCGCGGCTCATGGCCAGCACCACGCGGGACAGGCCCATGAGGAGCACCATGATCACGGTGGTCAGGCCCACCAGGGAACCGAAGGCGATGACCTTGGCGGCAGAGGTGTCGCCCACGGCTTCGAACGCGGTGGTGAGGGTGGGGCTCTTGGCTTCGGCCAGCTGCGTGTAGGACACCATGCCGGTCAGGGCCAGGGAGACCAGGATGTAGAGCAGCGTCACCAGGGCCAGGCCGCCGAAGATGCCGCGGGGCAGGGTCTTCTGCGGGTTCTTCACTTCCTCGGCGGAGGTGGCCACCACATCGAAGCCGATGAAGGCGAAGAACACCAGGGCGGCGCCGGCAAAGATGCCCGCGGTGCCGTACTGGGCAGGGGCAGCGCCCGTCAGGAAGCCGAAGAACGACTGCTTCAGGACGTCCGCCGCACCGGTGCCCGCAGTGGGCTCGGCAGCGGGAACGAACGGGGCGTAGTTTTCGAACTTCACGTAGGTGAAGCCCACCACGATCACGAACAGCACCACGGCGATCTTGATCAGCGTGAAGATGTTGCCCACCCGAGCGGAGAGCTTAGTGCCCAGCACCAGCAGCACGGTGAAGATGGCAACGATCAGGAAAGCGCCCCAGTAGAGGTCCACGCCGCCCAGCGAGATGGCCGGGGGAATGTCCAGGCCGGTGAGGGCAAACACCTTGCTGAGGTAGATGCCCCAGTATTTGGCGATCACGGCCGCGGCCGTGAACAGCTCCAGGATCAGGTTCCAACCGATGATCCAGGCAAGAAGTTCGCCCATCGTGGCGTAGGTGAAGACATAGGCCGAACCCGCCACGGGGATGGCGGTGGCGAACTCGGCGTAGCACATGATGGCCAGCGCGCAGGTGACGGCCGCGATGGCGAAGGAGAGCGTCACGGCGGGACCGGCAAAGTTTGCGGCGGCCTTGGCGCCGACCGAGAAGATACCGGCGCCAACAGCAACGGCGACGCCCATGATCATGAGGTCCCAGGTGCTGAGGGAACGCTTAAGCTTGCGTCCGGGCTCATCGGCGTCGGCGATCGACTGCTCGATGGATTTTGTCCGCAGAAGGTTCATAAGGGGTCACAATCCTGGTTTGTGATGGAAACAGACCTATCAACGATAGTGTCCATCCACTGGACGGTCCCAATCGTCCCGAATAGTGAGACGCCCTAATGACCGAATAATGTTCCGCCAACGCACTGGGGGCCCTCCCAAAGGAGAGCCCCAGTGGCGGCGGATCGAACTTCTAGGCGGGCCAGTCCATCAGCGTGGACCGGATCAGGAAACGTTTACCCTCAGGGGCTTCAACGGAAAAGCCGCTCCCCCTGCCTGGCACAACATCGACGCTGAGGTGGGTGTGGCTCCAGTAGTTGAACTGTTCGCGCGACATCCAGAACTCAAGCGGTTGGGGCTGCAGCCCGTCGGACAGGTCGAACAGTCCCAGGAGGATGTCGGACTCCCCTGTGATGAAGTCACCTGCCGGGTAGCACATGGGAGCGGACCCGTCGCAGCAGCCGCCGGACTGATGGAACATGAGCGGGCCATGCCGGTCCCACAGCATGCGCAGCAGGTCCACGGCCGCGGGCGTGAGCGCCACCCGGGAAAAGTCTTCCCCGGGCAGCGTCACGGCGGCATCGAGCCTGGTCGAAGCCATGGCCTAGAAGAAGCCCAGCTTGTTTTCGTCGTAGCTGACCAGCAGGTTCTTGGTCTGCTGGTAGTGGTCGAGCATCATCGCGTGGTTCTCGCGCCCGATGCCCGAGGACTTGTAGCCGCCGAACGCCGCGCCTGCCGGGTAGGCGTGGTAGTTGTTCACCCAGACGCGTCCGGCCTGGATCTCGCGGCCTGCGCGGTAGGCCACGTTGCCGTTGCGGGACCACACTCCGGCGCCGAGGCCGTAGAGCGTGTCATTGGCGATGCCCATGGCGTCGTTGTAGTCGCTGAATTTCGTCACGGCCACCACCGGGCCGAAGATCTCCTCCTGGAAGATCCGCATGCGGTTGTGGCCCTCGAACACGGTGGGCTGGACGTAGAAGCCGCCGGCCAGGTCGCCCGGCAGCTCGGCACGGGCACCGCCGGTGAGGATCTTGGCGCCTTCCTGCTTTCCGATGTCGATGTAGGACAGGATCTTCTCCAGCTGGTCGTTGGACGCCTGCGCACCCACCTGGGTTTCGGTGTCCAACGGGTTGCCCTGGATCATCTTTTCCACCCGGGCCACGGCGTCCGCCATGAAGGACTCGTAGATGTCCTCCTGGACCAGCGCACGTGACGGGCAGGTGCACACTTCGCCCTGGTTGAACGCAAACAGGGCGAAGCCTTCCTGGGCCTTGTCGTAGAAGGCGTCGTTTTCCTGGGCTACGTCGTTGAAGAAGATGTTGGGGCTCTTGCCGCCCAGTTCCAGCGTGACGGGGATGAGGTTCTGGCTGGCGTACTGGCTGATGAGACGCCCCGTGGTGGTCTCGCCGGTGAAGGCGATCTTCCGGATCCGGGAACTGGACGCCAGCGGCTTGCCGGCTTCGACGCCGAAGCCGTTGACCACGTTAAGCACACCGGCCGGCAGCAGGTCCGCAATGAGCTCCATCAGCACAAGGATGGACGACGGCGTCTGCTCCGCGGGCTTGAGCACCACGGTGTTGCCGGCGGCGAGCGCGGGCGCAAGCTTCCAGACGGCCATCAGGATGGGGAAGTTCCAGGGGATGATCTGGCCCACCACGCCGAGCGGCTCGTGGAAGTGGTAGGCGGTGGTGTTGTCATCCAGCTGCGAGAGGCTGCCCTCCTGCGCCCGGACGGCGGAGGCGAAGTAGCGGAAGTGGTCCGCGGCCAGCGGCAGGTCCGCGTTGAGCGTTTCCCGGATGGGTTTGCCGTTGTCCCAGGTTTCCGCGACGGCCAGCATCTCGAGGTTTTCGTCGATGCGGTCGGCGATCTTGTTCAGGATGGCGGCCCGTTCCGCCACGGAGGTCTTGCCCCAGGAAGGTGCGGCCTTGTGGGCAGCGTCCAGGGCCAGTTCAATGTCCTCGGCCGTGCCGCGGGCCACCTGGCAATATGCCTTGCCTGTTACCGGGGTGATGTTGTCGAAGTACTGGCCCTTCACCGGGGCCACCCATTCGCCGCCAATCCAGTTCTCGTACCGGTCCTTGAAGGTGACCTTCGAACCGTCGGTTCCCGGCTGTGCGTAAACGGTCATGTGCTTAGCTCCTTTGCTGTGCAGAAGGCTGGCCCACCAGGGCGCCCGCCGATGGACCCAGCGTAGGAGGGGAAAGGTTGCAGCAAGGTTGCACGGGTGGGTTGCGGATCACAACCGCGGGCTGAGCTTGTCGGAACCTGGTGTCCACAAGCTCAACCACCTACTGGCTGTCAGGCACGGAGCTCGGCTTCCAGCCGTTCCAGGTCGGCGACGACGGCGGCGCGCTTGGGTGAGCGCGGCGGCAGGAGGCGAAGCGCAGCCCGGCGGATACCGACGTCGTCCCTTGCTTCGGGCAGCGCGGCGAACTTGAGCAGGGACTCGGCGCTGCCGTCCGTGAGGACAGCTTCCCGGAGCAGGGACGAGACCCTGTTCCTCAAGTCCACAATGCCGGGCGCTTCTGAGCGCGGAAGCACCTCGCCACGGTAGATCGCCAGGGCAATCCGGTGCGCACCGCGCTGCAGGCAGCTGAGCACCTGGCCCGTGTCCGGCACCAGGTCCAGCGGGAGCCGGTACGGGCGTGAGCCGGGAACGGCCTCCGGGCTCAGCTCCTGGAGGATCTTCCGGAGGCGGACCATCTCGGCCCTGAGCGTAATGGTGGAACCCTCCCCTGGATACAGCAGCGAGCCGAGTTCCTCGGCGCTGAGCCCTTCCGGGTGTGTGCTGAGCAGGGCAAGGATCTCGCTGTGCCGGGCGGACAGGGAAACCGTCCGGCCGGCCAGGCTGAGCAGCGCCTGGTCGCGGCCCAGCAGTTGGAGGCTGTTGCGGTAGAGGCTGCCTTCCTTGGCACCTGGGGCCTGCCTGCTTCCGGAAGCCGTCGGCCGCCGTCGTACGGCCTTCCTGGCCAGCTCCGCGGCATGCTGCAGGCGCTCCACCCGCAGCTGCGCCTGGGCGGCGGCCACCGTGGCCTCCACCAGCGAGAGCGTGTGCGGGGCCACCGCGGTGTCCGTGCCGGTGATGTCCACGACGCCGAGCAGGGCGCCGGAGTCGGGGTCATGGAAGGGGACGGCGGTGCAGCTCCAGGGATGCACGGCGCGCTGGTAGTGCTCCGCTCCGGCGATCTGGATCCCCCTGCCCAGGGCAAGGGCGGTGCCGGGCGCGCTGGTGCCGACGCTTGCCTCGGACCAGTCGGCGCCGGGAACGAACATCATGCCTTCGGCGCGGCGCTGGAGGGTGGGGTCGCCGTCCACCCACAGCAGCCTTCCCACCTCGTCGCCCACGGCCACCAGGAGGCCGCTGTCATGGCTCGGCTGGACCAGGAGTTTGTTGATGACCGGCATGATGGCGGCCAAGGGGTGCTGCCGGCGGTAGTCGTCCAGCTCGTCCCAATCGAAGGCCAAGCGGGCGGCCACGTTGTCAGGATTGGCCTTGAAGCGTGCGGACCGCTGCCAGGACTCGCGGATGAGTTTGCGCAGGCCCGGAATTTCGGGCGTGGCGTCGCCCCGGCCCGGATGCTGTGGAGCCAGGTCAGCCAGGCGCTCATGTCCCGCCAGCGCGGCGCGCTGGAGCGGTTCAGGGTGGAGCAGGTTCGTCATCGAACTCCCGGTCCAGAGTTTTGTCCAGCGCTTGAGGCTGGAGGTGGCCAAGCCAGCATAGCCGCACCAGAACTGCGTGTCATGGGTGCCGGTGTACTGGGTGTATCCGGACCAGATCCCTCAGCGCCTCCGCTCCCGCCGCCGCGACCCCCGGTCAGCTGCGGGAGATGCGGATCATGTCCTCACGCGGCACAACCTTGATGCGTTCGCGCACCACGTGGTTCAGTTCCTCCGGGCCGGTCCAGGCTGCGCCCAGGCCTGCCTCGTGCGCATCGAGCTTGTTCCACCCTTCCCAGGTGGTGTATTCGATGCCGCGTTCCTCAAGAAGATCGATGATGGCCTGCGGATCGGGATTTTTCGCCGCGGGCAGGTTCAGACGGTCCTCCAGGAGGAAGCCGATGGTCTCCAGCGCGTCACCCTTGGTGTGCCCGATCAGCCCCACGGGACCGCGCTTGATCCAGCCCGTGGTGTAAACGCCGGGAACGGGGTTGCCGTCGGCGTCCAGGACGCGCCCGCCCTCGTTGGGGATGACGCCGCGCTTGGCGTCATACTCCAGTTCGTCCAGGGCCGAGCCGTGGTAGCCGATGGCACGGTAGACGGCCTGGACGGGGTACTCGACGTACTCCCCCGTCCCCTTGGCGTTCCCTGTCCCGTCCAGCTGCATGCGCTCAAACTTGATGCCGCCCACCTTGCCCGTGCCGTCGTCGAGCACTTCAACGGGGTTGTGCAGGAAGTGCAGGTGCAGCCGGCGGGAGGAGGGGTTCTCGGACTCCGCATGCTCCTCCACCAGCCAGTTGGTGAGGGTGTTCACCATGGTCTTCACCTGGTTGTTGGTGCGGATGGCCTCGTCCGAGGCCTCGTCGAACTCGAAGTCCTCCGGGTACAGGACGATGTCGACGTCGTTCATGTGGCTGAGCTCGCGCAGCTCCAGCGGGGTGAACTTGACCTGCGCGGGGCCGCGCCGGCCGAAGACGTGGACGTCGGTGACGGGCGAGGCCTTCAAACCGGCATAGACGTTGTCCGGGATCTCGGTGCTGAGCAGCTCCTCGGGGTGCTTGACCAGCATGCGGGCAACGTCCAAGGCCACGTTTCCGTTGCCGATGACGGCGATTTCCCTGGCCTCCAGCGGCCACTCGCGGGGGACGTCGGGGTGGCCGTCGTACCAGGAAACAAAGTCCGCACCGCCGAAGGAACCCTGCAGATTAACGCCCGGAATGTCCAGGTCCGCATCCTTGACGGCACCCGTGGAGAAGATGACGGCGTCGTAGAAGGCGCGGAAATCGTGCAGCGTAAGGTCCCGGCCGTAGGTGACGTTCCCCAGGAAGCGGATGTCGCCACGGTCCAGGACCTTGTGCAGTGCGTTCACGATGCCCTTGATGCGGGGGTGGTCCGGGGCCACACCGTACCTGATCAGGCCGTAAGGCGCCGGGTAGGCCTCAAAAAGGTCGATGCTGACCTGGAAGTCGCCGTCCTTCACGCCGCTGGACTTCGTGAGGATGTCCGCAGCGTAGACTCCTGCCGGTCCCGCGCCGATGATGGCAACGCGGAGGGGACGGTTGGACGGGGTTTCGCTGTGGTTGGACACCGGGAGCCCTTCTGACTGGTCCTGCTCATGATCCATGAGGGTGCGCAGCACGGTGCAGCGCACAGTCCCCCATTCTAGTTGGCGGCCAGCGGCACAACCTTGCCTTCGCGGTACAGCAGCGCGCGCAGTTCGGCTTCCGCGGAGTCCGGCCGTTTCGGGTCGATGGTTTCACCGTCGTGGTAGTGGTCCACCACCCGGGGATCCACGTAGCTCTTCCGCGCGATGGACGGGGTGTTGCCCAGCGTCTGCGCGGCGTCATACATGGCCCGGCTGATGGCCCGCTTCCGCTTGGCGGCAGTGCGCTGGACACCGGTGCGGGCCAGGCTTTCCGCTGCTGCCACCGTTCCGCGCAGGGTCCGGAAGTCCTTGGCCGTAAAGTCGGAGCCGGTGCGCTCCTTTACGTAGGCGTTGATGTCGGCGCTTGTGACCGGGCGCCACACCCTGCCCTCCTTGTAGGCCAGGAGCCGGGCGTTGGGACCGCGCCGCTTGAGCAGGCGCAGCAGGACGGCGAGGTCCGGATCGCGGATTTCCGACTCCCAGTCCTTGCCGCTTTTGGCCGGGAAGCGCAGTATGATCCGGTCTTTTCGCACCTGGACATGGGCGCACAGCAGGGTGGCAAGGCCGCGGCTGCCATTCTCGTTCGTGTACCGCTCAGACCCCACCCGCAGTGACCCGCTGTCCAGCATCCGGAAGGCGCCGGCCAGGACGCGTTCGCGGGTGAAGCCGTCGCTGCGCAGGTCCATGGTGACGCGCCGCCGGGCTGCGGGAAGCGATTCGGCCAACTGGAGCGACCGGTCGAACTTCACCCTGTCCTTACGCTCGCGCCACTCCGGATGGTAGATGTACTGGCGGCGGCCCACCCCGTCCACCCCGGTGGCCTGGATGTGGCCGTTCTCAAACGGGGCGATCCAGACGTCGGTCCATGCCGGCGGGATGCCGATGCTTTCCAGCCGGTCGCGGATCGGGCCGGGTGGAAGCGTGGAGCCGTCCAGGTCACGGTAACTGAACCCCTTGCCGGCGGCCACCCTGCGGTAGCCACGGCCCGAGGCATTGCTGCGCCGGAGCCTCATGGGGCGGGCTTCGGCAAAGGCGCACATGTCATGAAAGCAAGCCTACTGACTATTTTCCGGATTGCCGCCTGCCTGCTGGAATACCCGCCCGCCGGATGCTGTTATTGAGAGCGTGCCCATGCCAGAAGGAACCTCGCCAGTCACGCCCGTCGCCGCCCCGGAAGCCGCCGCTCCGCCCGCCGCAAAATCCCCAGCAGGTGCCCCGGCACCTGCGGGCCCCGTGCCCGTTGGCAAGGACACGACGGCGGGGATGCTGTTCGGCATCGGCGCGTACGTTTTGTGGGGGCTGCTCCCCCTGTACTTCTTCATCCTTATGCCGGCGGGGGCCGTCGAAATCGTCGCCAACCGCGTGGTCTGGTCGCTGCTGTTCTGCGCGCTCCTGATCACGGTCACCAGGACGTGGCGGGTGCTTGCCGCGGCCCTGAAGGACCGGGTGGTCTTTGGCTCCCTGGCGCTGGCGGCGTTCCTGATCGCCATCAACTGGCTGACCTATACGTACGGGGTGACTACGGGGCAGGCCGTGGAAACATCCCTGGGGTACTTCATCAACCCGCTCGTCTCGGTGCTGCTGGGCGTGCTGGTCCTGAAGGAAAAGCTGCGGCCGCTCCAGTGGACCGCGGTGGCCGTCGGCTTCGTGGCCGTGGGCGTCCTGACCTACTCCTACGGAAAGCTGCCCTGGATCGCCCTCACCCTGGCGTTCAGCTTTGGCCTGTACGGCTTCGTGAAGAACCGGGTGGGCTCGAAAGTGGACGCCATCACCAGCCTCAGCGTGGAGACCATGGTGCTCGCCCCGCTGGCTGCCGTGGCCATGGTGGTCCTTGCTGCCAGCGGAAGCTCGACGCTGACCACCCAAGGCGCGGGGCACTTCTGGCTGTTGCTGGCGTCCGGCGTGATCACTGCCGTTCCGCTGCTGTTCTTCGGCGCCTCCGCGCGCCGGCTGCCCATGACCACCATCGGGCTGCTCCAGTACTTCGCCCCCGTCCTGCAGTTCCTGGTGGCCTTGCTCGTGTTCCGTGAAACCATGACCGTTGAGCGCTGGATCGGGTTCGGGGTGGTGTGGCTGGCCCTGGTGCTGCTGACCCTGGACATGCTCCGGGCGGCGCGCCGCAACTCGCTGGCCCGCAGGGCGCTTCGCCAGGCCTCCTGATCCTGAATTAACCAAAGAGAAGGTGGGCCCGCGACTGCGGGCCCACCTTCCTTGCGTTGCCGGAGGGAGTCGTTCCGGCTATGCGTTGGCCTTGATGGCGGCGGCGAGGACTTCCAGGCCGTCTGCCAGCAGGTCATCGGTGATGACGAGCGGCGGCAGCAGGCGGATGACGTTGCCGTAGGTGCCGCACGTGAGGATGATGACGCCTTCCTTGAGGCAGGCGGCTGCAACAGCCTTGGTCAGTTCCGGGTTCGGCTCCTTGGAGCCGGCCTGGACCAGTTCGACGGCGAGCATGGCGCCGCGGCCACGGATGTCACCGATCACGTCGGTTCCGGCACCGGCCAGTTCAGCCTGCAGGTCGCGAAGCCGGCCGAGGGCCAGTTCCTCGATGTGGCGGGCACGGCCGTTCAGGTTGTATTCCTCCATGGAGCCGATGGCGGCCAGCGCAGCGGCACACGCCACCGGGTTGCCGCCGTAGGTGCCGCCCAGGCCGCCCGGGTGGACGGCATCCAGCAGGTCGGCGCGGCCGGTGATGGCGGACAAGGGCATGCCGCCGGCGATTCCCTTGGCCATGGTCAGGATGTCCGGGACAACGCCCTCGTGGTTGACGGCGAACCATTCGCCGGTGCGGCAGAAGCCGGACTGGACTTCGTCGGCGATGAAGACGATGCCCTTCTCCTTTGCCCAGGCGGCCAGCGCCGGGAGGAAGCCTTCGGCCGGGACGATGAAGCCGCCCTCGCCCTGGATGGGTTCGATGATGATGGCGGCAACCTGGTCGCCGCCGATCTGCTTCTCGATCATGGTGATGGCGCGCTTGGCGGCCTCGGCACCGGTGATGGCTGGGTTTTCCTCGCGGTACGGGTAGCTCATCGGCATCCGGTAGACCTCGGGGGCGAACGGGCCGAAGTTGGTCTTGTACGGCATGGCCTTGGCGGTCAGCGCCATGGTCAGGTTGGTGCGGCCGTGGTAGGCATGGTCAAAGGCGACGACGGCGTCCCGGCCGGTTGCCAGGCGGGCCACCTTAACGGCGTTTTCCACGGCCTCGGCGCCGGAGTTGAACAGGACGGTGCGCTTCTCGTGGTCGCCCGGCGTGAGGCGGTTCAGCTGCTCGGCGACGGCCACGTAGCCTTCGTACGGGGTGACCATGAAGCAGGTGTGGGTGAAGTGCTCCACGGCTTCCTTGACCGCGCCGACCACGGCGGGGTCGGAGGCGCCCACGCTGGTCACGGCGATGCCTGAGCCGAGGTCGATGAACGAGTTGCCGTCGACGTCCTGGATGATGCCGCCGTCGGCGTCGGCCACGTAGACCGGAACGCTGGAAGCGACGCCGGCGGCAACCACGGACTTACGCCGTTCGGTCAGTGCCACGGACTTGGGGCCGGGAAAGTCGGCCTGGACGCGGCGCTTCTGCTCCAGGCGGTAAGTGATGTCTGCTGCGGTGGTGGTCATGGGGTTACTTTCAGTGCTGGTGGTGGGAAATCAGGCGTCGAGGGCGGACATGACGTGCTTGATGCGCGTGTAGTCCTCCACGCCGTACATGGAGAGGTCCTTGCCGTAGCCGGACTGCTTGAAGCCGCCGTGCGGCATTTCGGCGGTGAGCAGGATGTGGGTGTTGATCCAGACGGCGCCGAAGTCCAGGTCGCGGCTGAGCCTCATGGCGGTGCCGTGGTTGGTGGTCCAGACGCTGGAGGCCAGGGCGTAGTCGACGTCGTTGGCCATGGCCACGGCTTCTTCCTCAGTGCTGAACTTCTGGACGGTGATAACGGGGCCGAATGTTTCCTTCTGCACCACCTCGTCGGTCTGCTTGGCGCCGGTGATGATGGTGGGCTCGAAGAAGAAGCCCTTCTCCCCCGCACGGTGCCCCCCGGTCTCGATCCTGCAGTTGGCGGGCAGGTTCTCCACCACGGAGGTGACGGCGTTGAAGTGGTTGACGTTGTTCAGCGGCCCGAAGTAGTTGTCTTCGTCGTTTTGCGAGCCGGTGTGCAGGGTCCTGGTGTGTTCCACCATGGCTGCCACAACGTCGTCGTGCACGGATTCCTCCACCAGCACGCGGGTAATGGCGGTGCAGTCCTGTCCGGCATTGAAAAAGGCGAACTCGGCGATGGCCGCTGCGCTCTTCTTGATGTCGGCGTCCTTGAAGACAATGGCCGGCGCCTTGCCGCCCAGCTCCAGGTGGGCGCGCTTGAGGCCCTTCGCGGCGCCGGACGCGACAGCGATGCCGGCCCGGACCGAGCCGGTGATGGACACCAGGCCGGGGACCTTGTGTTCCACCATCATGGCCCCGGTTTCGCCGGTGCCGAGCACCACGTTCAGCACGCCGGCGGGCAGGATCTCCCCGGCGAGCCGGGCCAGCACCAGGGTGGATTCGGGGGTGGTGTCGGAAGGCTTGAGGACCACCGTGTTACCGGCCGCGAGCGCGGGACCGATCTTCCAGATGGCCATCAGGAACGGGTAGTTCCACGGGGCGACCTGGGCCACCACGCCGATGGGTTCGCGCCGGACGTAGGAGGTGTGGCCCTCGAAGTACTCGCCGGCGGACTTGCCCTCCAGGATGCGGGCGGCCCCGGCGAAGAAGCGCAGCTGGTCGGCGCCGGCAGCCACTTCCTCGGAGGCAATGAGCGAGCGGACCTGGCCGGTGTTGCGGTGTTGGGCCTCGACCAGTTCGTCGCTGTTGGCCTCGATGGCGTCCGCGAGCTTGAGCAGCATGAGCTGGCGCTGGCCCGGGGTGACGTGCTTCCAGGTCCTGAAGGCGTCCTTGGCGGCCGCCATGGCGGCGTCCACATCCGACTGCACCGACACGGGAGCCTGCGCCACCACTTCGCCGTTGGCGGGGTTGACCACGTCCAGCAGGGTGGTGCCGGCGGGGGTAACGAACTTCCCGTTAATGAAGTTCTGCAAGGTTTGAACCACGGTGTGCAACCTCTTTCGTAAGGGCCATCCGCGGCCGGGCGGAGACCAGGACGGATGGATGGAACTGCATTGAGCCTATGCCAGCGCCCAAGCCGGGTGAATAGCCACCTGCACACCCTTGCCAAAGGTGTTTAGTGCGGTTGCCCAGCTCACGTTTATCCTTGCTTCATGGCCATTTCCCTTGCTGCCCTGGTGGGCGTGACCTCCTTGAAGCTGTCCAAGGCGGGCGTGGCGGAGACTACCTGGAACCAGGACATCAACTGGGTGGCGGTGACCGAACTGGAGGATCCGCAGCGGTTCCTCAACGGCGGGGAGCTGGTCCTCACCACGGGCCTGCGGCTTCGCTCGGCGCCCGAGCAGCGCCGCTTTGTCCGCCAGGTGCAGCGCGCCGGAGCGGTGGGCATCGGCTTCGGCGTAGGGCTGTCGCACGAGGCTGTGCCGCCGGCCCTCCTGGCGGAGGCCAACCGGTGGGGGTTGCCCGTGGTCGAGGTGCCATACGAGACGCCCTTCATCGCCATCACCAAGCTGGTGGCCGATGCCCAGTCCGCCGACCACTACGCCAAGCTGGAACGGCTGATCGCCGGGCACCAGGTTCTGGCCCGCGCGCTGCTGACCGGCGGCGGGCTCGCGGAGCTGCTGAAGAACCTGGGCGGCATGCTGCGCACCGACATCGCGCTCACCCAGTTCACGGCCCAGCTCTACAACAGCAGCAGCAGCACCCACCCGTCGGCGGACACCTGGTCCAGCTACCCCGTGCCCACCGGCCGGCGCGACGCCTGCACCCTGTGGGTGCGACAGCCCTTCGATGACACCGGCATCATCGGCTACGCGCAGAACCTGATCAGCGTGGAGCTGAACAACATGGTCAAGCAGCGGCAGGCACAGCGCGCCCTGTGCGGCCAGGTGCTCGAGGACGTGATCCACGGGGCGCTGGAGACCAGCGAGGCGCAGCGCAGGCTGGCAGGCGTGGGCGTGAACAGCACCCGCAAGAACGTGGTGCTGCTGGCCGTTTCGGCCGCCCACGGCAAGGCTCTAGGGAGCACCTCGGTGCCGCAGGAGCTGGAGAAGGCTGTTGCCGCCGTCGTGGGCAAGGACCTCGTGCTGGTAATCAATGACGACGGCGGGACGGCACCTGCGCTGGCCCGGAAACTCAGCGACCACCTCGCCGAGGCCGGAATCCACGCCACGATCGGCATCGGTGGGGCGTACACCAAGCCAAACGGACTCCGCTGGAGCTACTTCGAGGCGCGCGACGCCGCCAGTCACGGCCTGCCGGTCAACGAGCCCGAGCGGCTGAGCCTGACGTCCCTGCTGCTGGCCAGCGAGGACGTGCCACTGGCGGACATGGCACACGAGTCATTGAACCCCTTGCGTGCCTTCGATGCGGCGCACGGCTCGGAGCTGGTGGCCACGTTGGAGAGCTACCTGAACAACAACGGGTCCGTAGCAGCAGTCGCGGAAGAGCTCACGCTGCACCGCAACACCGTCCGGTACCGGCTGGCCCAGATCACCGAGCTCACCGGCTACGACCCGGCCATCACCGCGGACCGGGTGCAGTTGTGGCTCGCCCTGGCCGTGGCCCGGTTGTCGGCGCGGCAGGGCAAGTAGCCGCCGCTTACAGCCTCAGATGACGCCGTGGCCCAGCAGGTCGCGCGACTTCTTCCACGCCTTCCGGGACCCGGCCTTTGCCGCCCCCATCCGTTCTTCCTGCTGGTTGAGCAGCTCGGCGTAGATGCCCGCCGTTGCCGGATCGCTGTACTCCGCGGCGATGGCGGCGAGCAGGTCGCGGGCCACCACGGCGTCCTGGAATTGGCCCAGGATCTTCTGCTGCCGGTGCGCGGCCTTGGCCACCTTGCCGGCGCGCTTTCCGTGCACCAGGGCCGCCGATTCGGCCACGTGGCGCAGCCGCTTTGCGTCCTTGCGGACGCGGTGGAGGGCAAGCTCTTCCTCCCTGCCGCGCCGGGCCCGCTTGACCGCCTTGTGTGAACGGCGCAGGCGTTTGGCGGCTTTGTCCACCGCCTTCGTGGCGGCACGGCGTCCGGGAGTCACGGCTTCGGCGCGCACGGGCGGGTTGTCCCGGAAATCCTCCAGCTTGTCCAGGAGGCGGAAGTAGCGGGTCGATCCCAAGGCTTCCCGCAGGAGCCGGTAGGCGGCGTCGTAATCACTGCCGGTGCGCTGTTCCACGGTTGCGGCGGCGATGCCCTCCCCCGGCGGCAGGCCGCCCAGTTGTTCGCGGAGCTGTTTCCCCAGCACCTCGGCGTCGCGTGGCTGGCCCAGCAGCTGGCCCAGCCATTTCAGCTCGCTCCGCAGCTTGCGCACCGGCGATGCCCGGTAGAGCCGGCTGTAGGCAGCCAGGACGGAGCGGATGCGGCGCGTCGCCGAACGCATGGCGTGCACGGCGTCCGGTTCCTCGTTCCGGACGTCGGCGTCGCTTGCGAGGATCTGGTCGATCTGCGCAGCTACATAGACGGTGACGACGGCGGCGGCCGGGGCGCGCTTTCCAGCCAAGAGGGCGGGGGCACTTCCAGGGCCGGCAGCACCGGCGGCAGGAACCTCACCGGCGGCAGCGGCCCGCTTTCCTGCCTTGGTGTCACTTCCCAGGGCGCGGGCGAGCTTTGAAGCGTGGCCGGCCGGCTGGGCGCCGGCGGCGGTGAGCAGGTCCTCCACGGGGCCGAAGAGGTCAGGATCCCCATGGACCAGTTCCAGCTCCCATTCGCGCCATTCCTGCCGTGTAGCCTCGTCGGGATGTCCGTCCTCCAGTCGCACGGCGGTGACCTGGTCGTCGGCGAGGTCGGCGAGGTGCACGCCGTCCGGCCCGTAGAGGGGGTACGTGGTGCGTCGGGTTTCCAGGCGGACCACGGGCGCCGGGACAGTCCCCCGGAGGTAGGCGTGAAGGTGCGTGAGGAGGCTGTCCGGGACGACGTCGGGCCGGCCGAGCGGCGCGTGCAGTTCCGTCCGGTGCTGGGGGCCTTCCCCGGCGGCAGCCTGCGGCGGCAGCTTCAGGTGCCACCCCGCGTCTTTGCCCCCGGTACGGCGGCGGAGCGTGATGCGGCGGCCAGCCAGGCCATGTTTGGGAGTGTCGAAGTATACCGCTTCCAGCAGGTCCGTGTGCGGCTTACCCGTGCGGGCCACCCCGGGAGCCTGCTCCAGTGCCGGCACCTCGGTGGCGGTGTCGACGTCGTACTTCTTCTCGATCTCAAGTCCCCGGGAAGCCTCCACAGCCGTCCTTCCGCGCCGCCTGGTCCATGCCAGGCCCTCCGACAGTCCGTTGGCAGTCTATTGCAGGCTTCCGCTCCGGCGAGAGGTTGGCCACAAAAGCGAAAACATCAAACGTCTAACCTTTACCGTTGAGGGTATGCCCGCCACTCCCCCTGCCTCCGCGCCCGCGGACGCCCCCGCAGTCACTCAGGCGACTCCCGCCGCCACGCCCGCCAAGACAGCCGGGACGGCACCTTCGAGGCCGCGCTCCGCCGTCGTGTTCGGGGTCATTGCGCTGGTACTGATCGGGCTGAACCTGCGCGCCGGCATCACGGGGGCGTCCGCTCTGCTGCACGACCTCCAGGCGGTGCTGGGCTACGGGGCGCTGGTGGCGGCGATCATCCCCTCCATCCCCACCCTGTGTTTCGCTGTGGCCGGCGCTGCCACCTCGTGGCTCAGCGGCAAGCTCGGCGTGGAGAAGGCCATCCTGCTGTCCCTGGCCCTGCTGGCGGGCGGGCTGCTGCTGCGCGGCATCCCCGCCACCGGCATGCTGGTGGCCGGCAGTGTGGTGGGCATGTCCGGGCTGGCCATCTGCAATGTGGCCATGCCGTCCTTCATCCGCGAGCACTTCTCCTCCCGGACCTCCCTCATGACTGCCGTCTACACGGTGACCATGACCACCGGCGGTACCCTGACCTCCGTCCTGGTGGTTCCGCTGGCACAGGCCCTGGGATCCCCGTCCGCCGCCGTCGGTGCCGTGGGCATCGCCGCTGTGGCAGCCTTCCTGGGGTTCGTGCCCGTGGCCATGCATGCCCACCGCCACGCCGTCCGGACCACCGCCCGGCACGTCTCGCCGTGGCCCCTCCTGCGGACACGCAAGGGCCAGCTCCTCACCGCCATCTTCACCCTGCAGGCCCTGCTGGCGTATGCCCTGCTGAGCTGGTTCCCCTACATGCTCACCACCATGGGCCTTGGCGCGTCGGAGAGCGGACTGATGTTCGGGCTGATGCAGCTGGTCTCCGTCCCGGCCGGGATGGTCCTGATTGCCATTGGCTCCCGGCCGGGCATGCTGCGCCCCGCGTTCTATCTGGTCAGCATCACCATGATGGTGGGGATCGCGGCGCTCCTGGTCCTCCCCGTGGGTCTGGCAGCCGTCCCCGCCGTCCTGCTGGGTTTTGGCCTGGGCATCTTCCCGCTGGTGATGGTGATGATCAGCCGCAGCGGAACCAGCACCGCCGAAACCACGGCCTTGTCCACCCTTGCCCAGTCCTCGGGTTACCTGCTGGCCACCGTGGGCCCGTTCGGCATGGGGCTGCTGCACAGCGCCACCGGTAGCTGGTCCCTGCCCCTCGTGCTGCTGCTGGGCCTGGCCCTGGTGCAGATCGTGGTGTCCCACCTGCTCACCGGGAAGGCGATGTCCGCAAAGCCAGCGGGCGCTCCCGGCACGGTTGCCCCGGATGGCGCCCGCGCGGAAGGAAAATAACGCCATGTCCTTGAGTCCTTCGGTCCGTCCGCCGCTCGCCGCTGAAGTCACGGCCAAGCTGCGGGAAATGGTGCACTCCGGCGAGTGGCCGCTAAACCAGCGGATCCCACCCGAACCCGAGCTCATGGCCAGGCTGGGTGTTTCCCGCGGCACCCTCCGCGAGGCGGTCAAGGCTCTGGCCCACGGCGGCATGTTGGAGGTGCGCCGCGGGGACGGCACCTACGTGCGTGCCACCAGCGAAATGTCCGGCGCGGCCCGCCGGATGTACCAGGACCACAGCGAACAGCGCATCCTCGAGGTCAGGCTGGGCCTGGACACACAGGCTGCCCGACTGGCCGCGCGCAATGCCACGGACGACGACGTCATGGCCCTGCGTGCGCTCCTCGCCACCCGGGACCGGGCCTGGAGGAACGGGGACTTCGAGGCCTGGGCCGACGCCGACTGGCACTTCCATGAAGGCATCGCGCGGGCCTCCGGCAACCCCCTGCTGCACGAGCTCTACGCGAGCTTTGGCACCGTGTTCCATCAGGACCTGCTGACGCAGCAGCGCCGGCCGGGCTTCAACGGGCTTCCCCGGGACGGCCACGAGACCCTGCTCGATGCCATCGAACAGCGGGACGAGGATGCCGCCGTGGCCAGCGTGAACCGGAACCTGAACTCCTGCGCGGAGTGGCTGGCGGAGTAGTTGCTCTGGCTTCCCCGGTTATCCCCGGTTATCGACGCGCATGTTCCTTGGCGCGCGGAATAAATCCGGTGCGCCTTCGAATATGCGCAGCGAAAATAAACCTGCGCGTCGCCGAGGACGGTGCGTCCCGGACACGCCAGCGGCCCGGCACTCTGGTGCCGGACCGCCGTCGTACGCTTTGTGTTACTTATTAGCCTCAGTCGCCGCGCAGGCCCGCGAACACGTTCTTGGGCCGCTGCATCTCGCCGTGCTTGGCGCCCAGGATGATCACCAGCGCTGCGAAGCCCGGGATGGCCCACTGCAGAAGCTTGAGCTGCTGCTGGGCGGCCTTGAGCTCGTCCGACGCAGCGCCATGCGGCTCGGTTGCGCCTTCTGCACCTTCACCGGCCAGCTTGTCCACCTTCTTGCCCAGGATGCCCGAGTACAGGGTCACCGCAGCGCCCACCACCGTAACGGCGGTCTTGATGATGGTGTCGCGGGCCACGCCCTCCTGCTTGGCGATGCGGCCTTTGTTCTCCCAGGCAATGGCAAGGTCCGCCACCAGATGGGAGGCGAAGGCCGCGGTCTGGAACGGAGCCCACTTCATCCAGCCGGCGCTGGAAAGCCGGGTCCGCTCCGAGGGGTCCTTGGCCTGGGCCGCTGCCCCGTTGAGCCCGATGGCGCCCATCAGGGATCCACCAAACCATGCTGCTGCCGTGAGGTCGTGAACCGAACGGGCAATGAGATTTCCTGCCATGATGTGCATTCCTATCGTCGTGAACTGGTTCCGGGGTGCCGCTGCGCGGCAGACTTCACTTGCCGTGTCCCATCGAGGTATGGTGCGCTCATGGTAAGCACACTTACTAATATTACGAAAGCCCGCCCCGACTGGTGCGCACCGCGTAATATCGTCGCCATGGGAAACACAGGGACATTGTTCGGTTGGGCCTTCGGAAACCCCGCCCGCGAAAGTGACAGCGGCTACGTCGACGGACTGGAGCGCGAGGCGCTCCGCAATGCCAAGCAAACGGCAAAAGCCAAGGGCGTGGACGTTGTGGCGGGCTCTGAAGTGTTCACCGTCCTCAGCGCGGACGAATCCCTGGTGGAGCTGGACAACGCCCCCGGCCAACTGGTGGTCCGCTGTACCGTGCACGTCGAGGGACCGGGCGCAGAAAAGCTGCGGGCCGAAGGGCCCATGAACGGCTGACAGATGTCCAACGGCGAATCCACGCTTCGGCAGGCAGCGGACGTTGTCGAAGAGGCCTCCAACCACAGGGTGCTGGATGTGCTGGCCCGCGCCGGGTTTGCCGTCATGGCCCTGCTCCACGTCATCCTCGGTGCCATCGCCATCGCCATCGCTTTCGGGCATCCGGGAGAGGCCGAACCCACCGGCGCCATTGCCCAACTGGCAGACAACCCGTGGGGCCCGATCGTCATGTGGGGGTGCGTGGTGGCCTGCCTCGGCCTTGCCTTATGGCAGGCCAGTGAGGCGACCTTGCGGGCCAGGAGCCTCCCCCGCAAGGAACGGCTGGCCAAGCTGGTCTCCTCAGGGTTCCTGGCCATCGCCTACGGCAGCGTGGGCGTAACCTTCGCAGGCTTCGCGCTGGGCCAGCGCAGCGACTCGGGCGACAACACGCGCGACTTCAGCGCCAGCCTGATGGACAACCCTGTGGGGCCGTGGCTCCTGGTGGCCCTTGGCCTGACCATCCTGGGCATCGGCATCTACTTCATCGTCAAGGGGTTGCGGCGCGGCTTCAAGGAAGAACTGTTCCATTTCGAGGGCACCCGGCGCGGCAGGCTTATCGACAGCCTGGGCGTCACGGGCCACGTGGCCAAAGGCATCGCGCTGGACCTCACCGGACTGCTGTTCGTCATTGCTGCAGCCAAGCACCGGCCCGAGGAATCAACCGGGCTGGACGGCAGCCTCAAGGCGCTGCAGGACCACCCCTTCGGGCCCGCCCTGCTGGTGGCGATCGGTGCCGGGTTCATCGCCTACGGGATTTTCGCCCTGGTCCGGGCCCGGTTCGGGCGCATGTAGTCCCGGGCTTTGTGGGTAGGAAGGAAGTATGACCCAACAGCTGCGCGTAGTTTCCGCCGTCACCGGAAGTGCCGGGCAGGCCTTTGCTGCCCTTTTCCGGCTCCTCAAACTCGCGCGGCCTGACCGGCCCATCCATCCCGAGGGGATTGGCCTGGCAGGGGAACTCACCAGGACGGGGAACCCGGCCGGGCCCAGCGGCATCAGCTGGCTGGACTCCCCCGGGGCTGACCAGGTGGTGGCCCGCTTCTCGCGGTCCGTAGGCCTGCCGCAGGCGCTGCCGGACATCCTGGGCCTGGCCCTCCGGGTTTCGCCCGCGGGCTTGTCCGCCAGCGGCGATGACGCTGCCGGCGGTCCGGCTGACGTGCTGTTTGCCTCCACCAGGTGGGGCCTGCCGGGCCGGTTCCTGCTGATGCCACGGCTGGACGTCGCCGGAGCCACCATGACCACGCTCATGCCGTACCGGGGCCAGCACGGTCCCGTCCTGCTGGGGCTGCGGACGCGGAGCCTCCCTCCGGGTTCGCTGGCGTCCGGGGAGTGGGTGCTGGCGCTGCACTGGGCCACGCCGGGCGGACACTGGCGGGAGTGCGGTGAGTTGCGGCTGCATGCCGCAGCCGATCCTGCTGACATCCCGTTGCGGTTCGATCCCTTGGAGAACCAGCCGCCGGGGGCCGAGGCCTACGGATGGACCCGGCGCCTGCGGAAGCCGTCCTACCGGGCCGCACGGCGGCCCGGATCTCCCCCCGTCGTCCATGCCAGGCAACGGCCGCAGCCAAGGAACCCTGCCGCAACACTCCAGGAAAGCATTACCGGAACCGGAAGGAACACTATGTCCACCGTCTCGCTGCTGTTCAACGCATCCGCCGCCGACGTCTGGCGCGTCATCTCTGACGGCTGGCTCTACTCGGGCTGGGTGGTGGGCGCGTCCCGGATCAGGGACGTGGACGCCGAATGGCCGCAGCCCGGCGCCCAACTGCACCACTCGGTAGGGGCCTGGCCACTGGTCATCGACGACAGCACCCGGGTCACGGCCATGCAGCCCGGCCGCTCCCTGGAACTCGTGGCACGCGGCTGGCCCATGGGCGAGGCCAAGGTGGAGATCTCGCTGGAAGACCGCGGGAACCAGTGCCGGGTGACGATTGCAGAGGACGCCATCCGCGGGCCGGGCAAGCTGATGCCGAAATTCCTCCGGGACCCGTTGATTTCTGCCCGGAACCGCGAGACCCTCCGGCGGCTGGAGCTCATGGCGATCGGCGGGGCGGGGAAATAGGGCGCTCGAGATAGTCGGCGCGGAATGGCGCAGCCCGGTTAATAGGCTTAAACGCAGGAGCCGCGGGACCATTGGTCCCGCGGCTCCTTGTTTTGAGGTCCTAGACCTGGGCGGCGACGCCGTCGCGGGAGATGTCAACCATGTCCCCGCGCGGGACCACCTTGATGCGCTCACGCTTGACCTCAACACCGTGCGAGCCGCCGGCCTCCGTGGCTGCAGCGCCGAGGGCGAGTTCGTGGGCATCGAGGGCCAGCCAGCCCTCCCAGCTGGTGAACTTCACGCCGCGGGCATCGAGGAGTTCGACGACGGCGTCCTCCTGGGGTGCCTGCGCCAACGGCAGGTTTTCGCGGTCTTCGAGCAGGTAGGTGACGGTCTCCAGGGCGTCGCCCTTGGTGTGGCCGATCAGGCCGACCGGTCCGCGCTTGATCCAGCCCGTGGCGTAGATACCCGGCACGTGCTGGCCGTCGGCGTCCAGGACGCGGCCGCCGTCGTTCGTGACCACGCCCTTCTTGTGGTCGAACTCAACGTCCGGCAGTGCCGAACCGAAGTAGCCGATGGCCCGGTACACGGCCTGCACCGGGTAGTCCACGTACTCGCCGGTGCCGCGGGCGTTGCCGGTGCCGTCCAGCTCAGTCCGCTCGAACTTGATGCCGGCTACCTTGCCGGGGGTCTCGGCGTCGTCGTAGATCTCCACCGGGCTGTGCAGGAAGTGCAGGTGCAGGCGGCGGGACGCCTTAAGCTCGGAGAGGTCCTCGGGCTGCTCGGCGATCCAGTTGGTGAGGGTGCCCACCATGGTCTTGGTCTGGTTGTTGGTCTGGATCTGGCGGTCCGATTCCTCGTCGAACTCGAAGTCCTCCGGGTACAGGATGATGTCCACGTCCTTGGAGTGGGACAGCTCGCGCAGCTCCAGCGGGGTGAACTTGACCTGGGCCGGGCCGCGGCGGCCGAAGACGTGCACGTCAGTGACGGGGGAAGCCTTCAGGCCGGCGTAGACGTTGTCCGGGATTTCGGTGACCAGCAGGTCGTCGGCGTGCTTGGACAGGACACGGGCCACGTCCAGGGCCACGTTGCCGTTGCCGATGACCGCGATCTCCTTGGCCTCCAGCGGCCACTCGCGCGGCACGTCCGGGTGCCCGTCGTACCAGGACACGAAGTCGGCGCCGCCGAAGGAGCCCTCCAGCTCGACGCCGGGGATGTTCAGGTCCGCGTCCTTGATGGCGCCGGTGGCGAAGATGACGGCGTCGTAGTGCTTGCGGAGGTCCTCGATGGTGAGGTCCGTGCCGTAGTCCACGTTGCCGAAGAAGCGGATGTCGCCGCGGTCCAGCACCTTGTGCAGGGCATTCACGATGCCCTTGATGCGGGGGTGGTCCGGGGCCACGCCGTAGCGGATCAGGCCGTAGGGTGCCGGGTAGCGGTCAAAGAGGTCGATGCTGACGGTCAGCTCGCCGCTCTTGACGGCTTCGCTCTTGGTGAGGATATCGGCGGCGTAGACACCGGCCGGGCCGGAGCCCACGACGGCGACGCGCAGCGGACGCTCAGCAGATCCTACGGTGTTGCTGGATGACACGGCTGTGTTCCTTTTCTTCGTTCCGGCCCAACTGGCTCGCAGTTGTTGTCGTTTTGAGGGCTCATAACGACAACAACTGCCAGTCAGTTGGGCTTGGGGCTAGGTGGTGAGGGCGGTCTTGCGGGGGCTGTTCGGGGTGGTGGTGCTGTAGTCAGCGGTTTTGAAGTGCGACGGCGCGAAGGGGCTCACGCGCACCACGTCACCGATGACAATCACGGCAGGATTTGCGACGCCGGCCGCCTGGGCCTGGTCGGCGATGGAACCGAGCGTGCCGATGGTGACGCGCTGGTCCGGCAAATAGCCGTTTTCCACGATACCAACTGGCGTCTCCAGCGGCAGTCCGGCTTCGCCCAGCGCGGACGCCGATTCGCGCAGCTGGCCCACGCCCATCAGCAGGACGATGGTGTGGTCCGGGCGGGCCGGGATCTCGGAGAGTTCCTCGTGGCCTGTGACCACGCTGAAGCCTTTGGCCAGGCCGCGGTGCGTGACCGGAATTCCCGCCGCGGCGGGTACCGAGATGGCGGAGGTCACGCCGGAGACCACTTCAACCTCGACGCCGTGCTGCCGGCAGTATTCGGCTTCTTCGCCGCCGCGGCCCAGCACGTATGGGTCGCCGCCCTTGAGCCGGACCACGCGGTGGCCCTTCAAGGCTTCCTCCACCAGGATCCTGTTGATCTCCGCCTGCGGCACGGGGTGGTGGCCGGGAGTCTTCCCAACCTCGATGACGCGCACATCCGGGGCAAGCTCGTTCAGGAGCGCGCGGGGGCCCAGGCGGTCGGCAACCACGACGTCGGCCTGGCCCAACAACCGACGGCCCCGGACAGTGATGAGCCCGGTGTCGCCGGGGCCGCCGCCCACCAGGGCCACGCTTCCCTGGTGCGCCCGGCGGCGGCGCAGCGGCAGGTCACCGGTTTCGAGGGCGGTGGCAACAGCGTCCCGGACGGCCATGGCACGGCGCGGGTCTCCCCCGGCGTTGACGGCGATTTTGACGTCGTCCACCACGGCGACGGCGGGGGTCCAGGCGGCAGAAGCTTCATGGTTGGAGGCGTTGACGCACCAAACCCGCTGCGCCTCGGCGTCGGCCGATACTTGGGCGTCCACCTCCGGATCGCCGGTGGCCGTCTGGACGAACCAGACGCCGTCGACGTCCCGCGAAAGGTAGGGGCGCGCTTCCCAGGTGAGCAGGCCAGCGTCGGCCATCTCCTGCAGCGCGGGCGAGGCAACCGGGGCCACGACGGTGACCACGGCACCGGCGTCGAGCAGCCCCTTGGCGCGGCGGGCAGCAACGGGGCCCCCACCCACCACCAGCACCGGGCGGCCGAGCAGCCGCAGCGCGGTGGGGTAAATGTCCTGAATTGCCATGAATCAACGGTAGGGCGGCGTCATATTCGCCAACAAAGGACGAGCAACACCAGTTCACGTAAGGTAACGCTGCGTCACAAAGGATTTTTACCTGTGCTGCGCCAGGAACGTGCCCCTGCGGATAATGAGCCGCTCAAGGTAGCCACGCAGGATGAGCCGCTCGACGGCGCGGCCCAGGACACCCAGCGGGGCGGTGAACTGAACGCGGTCCGTCATGATGCTTCCGGCGGCTGTTGGTTGGAACTCATGCACATGCTTGAAAGCCTTGAAAGGGCCCTTCACCTGCTCATCCGTGAAGCTGCGTGGGAAATCGAAGTGGGTGACCCGGCTGGTCATGGTGAGCGGAATACCGAAGTGCTTCGCCCGCCAGGTCACCTCCTGGTCCTCCCCGATGAGCCCGCTGGTGACGCCGGCCACCGCCCGTTCCCCGGCGTCCTGTTGGGAGTCCAGATGCAGGTCGATGCTGCGTGCCCGGTCGAAGAGTTGTTCCACGGGCAGCGTGGACTCGGTGCGGCACACGAAGCTGACGGTCATGGCGTCAGTCTGCCATTCTTCCGGACCGCCCCGGGCCCCGTGGTGGGGCACTTTGGCGGGCTCCGGCGTCGCAACGGCCTGATGACCCGGCCTGTCCGTGCCAAAGTGCCTCGTCTTGGTTCCGGGCAGCGGCAGGAAACAGCAGAGCCCGACGGCGGGACTCGCCGTCGGGCTCTTGCGGTGCGTTGGGAAGGGGCTGTGTTGGGAAGCGGTTGGGTCAGCGGGTGCTGCCGGCCAGGAGGCCGCGGCGGCGCAGGAGCCGCTTCTCGATGGGGCCGAAGACCAGCAGCTCGATCAGGATGCCGACCGCGAGGATCAGCAGGATGGCAGCCATGACGATGGTCATGTCGGACAGATCCCGGCCCTGGTCCAGCAGGGAACCCAGGCCAAAGCCGATGGTGCCGCCCACGGCAATGATTTCCGCGGCCATGAGGGAGCGCCAGGAGAAGGCCCATCCCTGCTTCAGGCCGCTGAGGTAGCCGGGCAGCGCGGCCGGAAGGATGACCTGCAGGGCCATCTGGAGCCGGGATGCGCCCAGGACGGTGCCGACCCTGCGGTACTGCGGTGGAATCTGGTCCACGCCCGAGATCAGCCCGTTGATGATGGACGGGATGGCGCCCATGAACACCACGAAGTACACGGTAGCGTCAGTAAGTCCGAACCAGATGATCGCGGCCGGAACCCAGGCCACCGAGGGCAGGACCTGCAAACCGGAAATCAGGGGGCCAAACGCGCGGCGCAGCGGTGCAACCTGGGCCAGCAGCAGGCCCACCGGCGTGGCGATGGCCACCGAAATCAGGAAGCCCACCACACCACGCTGCAGGGACGTCCAAATGGATTGCTGGAACTTTCCGTCGCTCCACAGGACGCCCATCTGGGCCACGACGTCCAGGGGGCCGGGAACGAGGTCTCGCCGCTTCACCCCGAGCGAGACATAGAACTGCCAGATGAGCACCAGGACCACCAGCGCGGCCACGGGCAGCAAAATGCGGCTCCAGTCGACCCGGTGCTTGCGGTCGGCGTCGGACTGCAGCGAGTCAAGGCCGGACTCGAGTTCCCGGAGGTCCTCCTTGCCAGTGGACGTCCGGGTCAAAGCGGCATGCACGTGCTCACGGGTTTCGGAAGCATCAGCCGTAGCACCGGATGCCGCCTCCGTGCGTGCTTCCGCGAGGGGTGTCGGGTTACTTGGCATGGCGGCGAATCTCCTCCCGCAGCCGGGCGGTGATAACCCCGGTCAGCTGGCCGGCGAGCCCGGCGTCGGTTCGGTGTTCCTCGGTGACGGCCCATTCCTGGACTACGCGGCCGGGGCGGGAGGACAGCAGCAGGACCCGCTGGCCCAGGCGGACGGCCTCGCGGACGTTGTGGGTGACGAAGACGATGGTCCGCCCGGTTTCCTTCCAGATGCGCTCGAGCTCGTCGTGCAGCAGGTCCCGGGTGATGGCGTCGAGGGCGGCGAACGGCTCATCCATGAGCAGCAGCTGCCGGTCCTGGGCCAGGGAACGGGCCAGTGAGACGCGCTGCCGCATGCCACCGGACAGCTCGTGCGGGCGCTTATCCCCGGCGGAGCCCAGGTGCACCAGTTCCAGGAGCTCCTGGGCTTTGGCGCGCCGTTCGGTTTTGCCCACGCCGCGCAGCTTCAGGGCCAGCTCGATGTTCTCCCGGGCCGTCAGCCACGGGAAGAGGGCGGCGTCCTGGAACATGAAGGCGGCGCCGTCGCTGGGTACTTCCAGGGCGCCCGACGTCGGCGCTTCGAGTCCCGCGATGATGTTCAGGAGGGTGGATTTGCCGCAGCCGGAGGCACCAAGGAGGGCAACGAATTCGCCCTGTTTGATGTTGGCGTTGACGTCGTCCAGTACCGGGGCGCCGTCGCCGAAGCGCTTGCCCAGGTGTTCCAGTACGACTGGCATGGTGGCGTCCTTAGGTAGTGGTGGGTCAGTCCTGGCCGAGGCCGGCAGCTGAGATCTTGTCGCCGCCGGTCACCTGGTTCAGGCCGCGAAGGTCGAAGAGGCCGTTGATGTCGGCCTTTTTGGTGGTGCCTGCGTCCACGCCGTCCTGCAGCAGCTTGGGGTAGCTGCCGGCCAGCGGGTCGAGGGTGAAAGTGATGTTGGACAACGATCGGGCCAGGACGTCAGCGGGCAACGCTGCCCCAGCGGATTCCTGCAGGGCGGAGTTGATGAGGCTGGCCTTCTCATCGGCCGGAGCCGAGTTGAGCCATGCCACCGAGTCCGCATTGCCCTTCAGCAGGGCCCTGACGGTGTCCGGGTGGTCAGCAGCGAATCTCTGGTTCACGATCAGGATGGTCGTGGGAAACTCGCCGGGCTTGCCGGTGCCGGCCCCATCCCACAGGTCTTTTTCATCCACCAGCACCTTGGCGCCGGCCTGGAGCACCAAACGTGAGGCCCAGGGCTCAGGCAACCAGGCGCCGTCGAGCTTTCCGTCCTGGAACAGCTTCAGCGTCTGAGCGTTGTCCGTGGGGTTGATGGCCACGTCACCGCTGCCGTCCACGTTGGTCTTGTAGCCCTGCTTGGTGAGCCAGGCCCGGAGTGCCACGTCCTGGGTGCCGCCGAGCTGCGGGGTTGCCAAGGTCCTGCCTTTGAGGTCGGCCGCGGAGTTGATCCCCGGCTCGACCACCAGCTGCGCACCACCGGCCGCGGCTCCGGCAATCACGCGCACGGACTGGCCCTGGCTCTTGGCGAACGAGTTGATGGCCGGATTGGGGCCGATGTAGGCGGCATCGATGGCGCCGGCGTTCAGGGCCTCGATCGCGGCCGGGCCGGCGTTGAAGGTCTCGGTGCTGAGCTTGGTGCTGCCCAGGGCCTCCGCGAGGAGTCCCTTCTTGACACCCACCAGCGCTGCGGCATGGGTGACGTTCCCGAAGTAACCCAGCTTCAGCTCGGCGGCCGGGGTGGGCTCGGCGGCCTGTGCCTCGGTGTTGCGGGAGATGTTGGAGGCCACGATGGCCCCGACGGCGATCAGCAGGACCAGCCCGATGGCCAGGGCAGCCTCGGCGGCGCGTTTGCGCGTGGGGACCGCGCTTTCGCCTGCCACGATGCGGGTCATCCCGGGCTTGGAACTAGTCATTGTTTCACCATAGGGAGTGGCCCAAACCCGTTCAACGAAGCGGAAACGGGGGGTCACGCACGTTCATCTGGCGTCATATTTTGCCCTGCTGTTGCCCGGGCTGCCCAGATTCAGTTGCCCTTGACGTTGACCAGCTGCCGCAGTTTGTGCCGCACGGTGACCAGGTCCGCGGCGTCCTGCATGACCTGGTCGATCGGCTTGTAGGCGGCCGGGATTTCGTCAATGAAGGCCTCCGACGCGCGGAACTCGATGCCCCGCATGGCGCGTTTCAGTTCCTCCAGGGTGAATGTCTTTCGGGCGGCGTTTCGGGAGTATTCCCGCCCGGCCCCATGCGGGGACGAGTTCAGCGATGCAGGGTTGCCCCGGCCTTCCACAACATATGACGCCGTCCCCATGGATCCAGGGATCAGTCCGGGATCGCCGTGGCCGGCTTTGATGGCTCCCTTGCGGGACACCCAAACCGGCTTGCCGTAGTGCGTCTCCTGCTGGGTGAAGTTGTGGTGGCAGTTGATCCGCTCGCGTTCCTGCACGGGGCCTCCCACCCAGCGGCTGAACTGGGCAGTCACGCGGTCCATCATTTCCTCCCGGTTCAGGAGCGCGAAGTGCTGGGCCCACCGCAGCTCGGCAATGTACCGCTCGAACTGCTGCGTCCCCTCGTCCAGGTAGGCCAGGTCCGGGTGGGGCAGGCGGATCTGATGCTTGCGGCCCACGTGCTGGGCGACGCCGATGTGGTGCTGCGCGATCCTGTTGCCGATGCCCCGCGAGCCCGAATGCAGGAAGAGCCACACGCCGTCGTCCTCATCCGCTGAGACTTCGATGAAGTGGTTGCCCGAGCCCAGGGACCCCAGCTGCAGCTCCCATTGGGCGACGTATTGGGCGGGGTTGAACCCTGCCTTGGCGGCCCGCCGCTTCAGTTCGGCGATTCGTGGCTCAGCAGTGGACAGGACCTTCCGGTTGTTGTGGCCCGCGGACAACGGAATGACCCGCTCGATGTCCTCGCGGAGGCCTTTGCGGTCCTTCGGCAGGTCCTTTACCGAGTACTGGGTGCGGACCGCAATCATGCCGCAGCCGATGTCCACTCCCACCGCGGCCGGGATGATGGCGCGGAGTGTGGGGATCACCGAACCCACGGTGGCGCCCTTGCCCAGGTGCGCGTCCGGCATCAGCGCCAGGTGGGGGTAGATGAACGGCAGGGCCGCCGTCATCACCGCCTGTTCGCGGGTCTTGTCGTCCAGGATCGACGCCCAGTTCAAGAGTTTCGGACTGATGGTTTCCATTGCCGCCTCCTCTGACAACCATACGAGACGGCAGAACCGCGGCTCGTTCGCCTGATCCGGCCTTGGAAGGTCAGGTTTGGCGAACGGACCGCGGTTGCGGAAGCGGACGGTGGGGAAACGGGCATCTACGCCCGGCGGTGGGCGGGCTGTCGCTGATCCTGGAAAGTCAGGTTCAACCGGGGCCGCCGCATGTTGCGCAGGTTGAACCAGCAGAACATCATCAGCCCAAAGTACAGGGTCAACTCCATGACCTCGCCGTATTCGGAAATGACGAAGGTGGGGGTCGGCCAGATTACCAACCGGAAGAGGCGATAAGCCGCCGCCAGCCCGAAGGCGGGCACGAGACAGAGCGGAGGTACAAGCAGATGGCTGTACGTGGAGTGCTTCAACCGTTTCCGGAACGCCGCCCAAAGCGGAACGCATGTTCCATACAGGCTTGCCAGGAGCATGGCATACGGGACCAGCACCTGCACCGCCCGGAGATTGTGCAGATTTGTCTCACCCTGGCGGTTGACCTCTTGCAGCTCTTCAGGGGTGCCCCATCCGAAGATGCGCTGGCCCCAGGAAATTTCCTCACCGGCAAGGAACACAACGCCAAGGGCCACCACGCCGTAAAGCAATGCCATGCCCACTTGCCGTCTCCGCAGCAGGCGGACGCTGAGCAGTGCCAGAATGACGGCGGCGGCCACGAGGCACGCAAACTGGAGCCACTCGATCGGGTGGTCCTCGTCCACAATCCAGAGATAGAACTCCTTGAAGGGAACAGTTGCCGCCACAGCGACGGACAGGATGATGGGCAGCAGTACCAGCAACCGCGCCCGGCGGGGAGCAATGTTCCATTCGCGCGAGTCGATCGTGACGAGCTCGCTCCCCCTTGTGTACCACTCCTGGTTGGTTGGCATCCTGCCTCCTCAAAGTATCCGGCCATGGCCTGCAGTCGCAGGCATTGATGCAATGCCTGAGCTTCCCACGGCTCCAAACAGGCAGGGAACATCCCCCGGCAACCTTTGTGGTAAACGTGCGGAATGCCGCAGTCACGTGAAATCGCCGGAAACGCAGCGGGGCCGCCGTAACGATACGGCGGCCCCGCAGGGTTCAGGCGATTCCGGTGCGAACTAGATGCTGTAGCGCTCGTCCTCGTGGTCGCCCGGGTGGTCCTTGACCAGGCCCGCGGCCAGCGTGTTGCCGTCCAGTGGATCGATGACCAGGAACGCGCCGGTCCGGCGGTGGTGCAGGTAGTTCTCCAGCGGCAGCGGTGCGGCGAGGCGCAGCTGGGCGTGCCCGATGTCGTTGAGCTCCAGGCCGGAGGCGCCCTCGAGCTTGAAGGTGGACAGGTCCAGCTTGCCGGACACGCTGCGGACCATCGCCTGGACGGTGCGGGTTCCGTGCTTGACCAGCACCTTCTGCCCTTCGCGCAGCGGCTTCGGGGAGAGCCAGCAGAGGGCGGCGTACAGGTCGGCGGAGGCTTCGCGGACGGTGCCGGCGGCGGCGATGGTGTCACCGCGCGCGACGTCGAACTCGTCCGCCAAGCGGATGGCCACCGACTGCGGCGCGGCGGCTTCCTCCAGGGAGGCGCCGGCAAAGTCGATGCCCGCCACGGTGGTGGTCCGCGGGGACTGACCGGGCGTCAGGACGGACACCTGGTCCCCCACCTTCACCGACCCTTCGGTGATCTGGCCGGCGTACGCGCGGTAGTCGCGGTAGGCCTCCGCGTCCAGCCCGGCGGCCACGGCGTCCGGTGCCAGGGCACCCTGCGGCCGGATGACCAGCTGCACCGGGAACCGGAAGCTTTCCAGGTGGCTTTCGAGTTCATCGGCGGCCGGAAGGGTCTCCAGAACCTCCAGCAGTGCGGGACCGGTGTACCAGGGGGTGCGCTCCGAGCGCTCCACAACGTTGTCGCCGTCGAGCGCGGAGACAGGGATCACCAGCAGGTCGGAGATCCCGTCCGAGCCGAGGCCCAATTCGCGGCCCACCTGCTGCACATCCGCTTCGATCTCACGGAACACCGACTCGCTGAAGTCCACCAGGTCGATCTTGTTCACGGCCACGATCACGTGCGCCACGCGCAGCAGCTGCAGCACGGACAGGTGGCGGCGGGTTTGCTCCAGCACGCCCTTGCGGGCGTCGATGAGTACGACGACGGCATCCGCGGTGGACGCGCCCGTCACGGTGTTCTTGGTGTACTGCACGTGCCCGGGGCAGTCGGCCAGGATGAAGCTGCGCTGGTCGGTGGCGAAGTAGCGGTAGGCCACGTCGATGGTGATGCCCTGTTCCCGCTCGGCGCGCAGGCCGTCGGTCAGCAGGGCCAGGTCGATCCCGCCCTTTTCCCCGCCGAAGCCGCGGTCAGCCGAGGTGCGGGCGACCGCGTCAAGCTGGTCAGCCAGGATGGCCTTGGAATCGTGGAGAAGGCGGCCCACCAAGGTGGATTTGCCGTCGTCGACCGATCCTGCCGTGGCGAACCGGAAGAGTGTGGTGGGCAGGGCGGTTTCCAGGCCACCGGCAGCGCCGGACAAAACAGTTTCCGTGGTCATTAGAAGTACCCGTCCTTCTTGCGGTCTTCCATGGCGGCCTCGGAGATGCGGTCATCTGCGCGGGTGGCGCCACGTTCGGTCAGGGTGGAGGCAGCGACTTCAACCACCACGTCGGACACGGTGTAGGCATTGGATTCGACGGCGCCGGTGCAGGACATGTCTCCCACCGTGCGGTAGCGGACAGTCTTGGTGATGACTTCCTCGCCCTCGCGGGGCTGGGAAACTTCACCCACCGCGCGCCACATGCCGTCGCGGGCGAAGACCTCGCGCTCGTGGGCGTAGTACAGGCCGGGCAGTTCGATGTTCTCGCGCTCGATGTAGCGCCAGATGTCCAGCTCGGTCCAGTTGCTGATGGGGAACGCGCGGACATGCTGGCCCACCGTGTGCCGGCCGTTGTACAGGTTCCACAGCTCGGGGCGCTGGTTGCGCGGGTCCCACTGGCCGAACTCGTCGCGCAGGCTCAGGATGCGTTCCTTGGCGCGGGCCTTGTCCTCGTCGCGGCGGCCGCCGCCGAACACGGCGTCAAACTTGTTCTGCTGGATGGCGTCCAGCAGCGGGACGGTCTGCAGCGGGTTGCGGGTGCCGTCGGCACGTTCGGCGAGTTCGCCGCGGTCGATGAACTCCTGCACGGAGCCCACCACGAGCTTCAGGCCCAGCCGTTCAACCGTGCGGTCGCGGAAGTCGATGACCTCGGGAAAGTTATGGCCGGTGTCCACGTGCAGCACGGGGAACGGAACCTTGCCTGGCCAGAACGCCTTGGTGGCCAGGTGCAGCATCACGACGGAGTCCTTGCCGCCGGAGAACAGCAGCGCAGGCTTCTCGAACTCGGCAACAACCTCGCGGATGATGTGGATCGCTTCGGACTCCAGGGTGTCCAGACTGCTGAGGCGGGTTGAGACGGCGGACTCAGTCACCTGGGTCTCCTCGGTTAGTGAAGTGCTCATACGTGAAGTCCGCATTCTGTCTTGTCGGAGCCTGCCCAGCGACCGGCGCGGGGGTCTTCGCCGGGCGCCACCTTGCGGGTGCAGGGCTGGCAGCCAATGGAGGGGTAACCCTGGGAAAGCAGCGGGTTGACGGGCAGGAGGTTGTCGTCCGAGTACTGCACCAGCTGGTCGAACGTCCACGCGGCCATCGGGTTGACCTTGACCAGGCCGTTCTTCTCGTCCCAGCTGACCAGAGGCGTGTTGGTGCGGGTGGGTGCTTCGTCGCGGCGGACGCCGGTAAACCAGAGTTCGTAACCGGCAAGGGTGCGCTGCAGGGGCGCCACTTTGCGGAGGGCGCAGCACTGGGCAGCGTCGCGGGCAAACAGGTCCTTGCCCAGGAGCCGGTCCTGCTGCTCCACGGTGGTCTCCGGAAGCACGTCCACCACGTTGACGCGGAGGTTGGCGGCCACCTCGTCCCGCGTGGCGTAGGTTTCCGGGAAGTGGTAGCCGGTTTCCAGGAACAGGACGTCGACGCCGGGCATCTGGTCCGCGACCAGGGCCGGCAGGACGGCGTCAGCCATGGAGCAGGCGACGGCGACGGCGGGGAGTTCGAAGTTGCGCTCCACCCAGGCGATCACGTCACGCGCGGGGGCGTCCCAGCCGAGTTCGGCGGCGCCGGCCTCGGCCAGTGCCTTAAGCTCCTCCGTGGGGCGCTTGGCAGGTGCGGGTGCGAGATGCTTTGCCATTACTGCAGTGCCTCCTCGTCTGCTGTGTGGGCCCATTCGGCGAAGGTCTGGCCTTCGGCGCGGTCGGCAACGAACCGTCGGACCACGCGCTCCACGTAGTCGGGCAGGTCGTCGACGTATACCTTCAGGCCGCGGACGGTGCGGCCCAGGCCTGCTTCCTCTCGGTCGTTGTTTGCCAGCCCGCCGCCAAGGTGGACCTGGAAGCCCGGGGAGGGGTCGCCGTCGGGCGTTGGAAGCATCATGCCCTTCAGGCCGATGTCCGCCGTCTGGATGCGGGCGCAGGAGTTGGGGCAGCCGTTGATGTGCAGGGAGAGTGCCGCGGGCAGCTGGCCCGAGCCGGCGAGGTCCGCGAGGCGGCGTTCGAGTTCGGCGACGGCGGTAGCGGCCGTGTACTTGGTCTCGACGATGGCCAGCTTGCAGTACTCGATGCCGGTGCAGGCGATGGTGCCGCGGCGGAACACGGACGGGCGGGCGGAGAGGCCCAGGGCGTCGAGCTCGGCCACCAGGGGCTCCACCTGGTCCTTCTCGACGTCCAGGACCACGACCTTCTGGTGCGGGGTGGTGCGCAGCCGGTAGGAGCCGCGGGCCTCCAGGGTGTCCGCGAGCTTGACCAGGCCGGATCCGGAAAGGCGGCCCGCGATCGGGGTGGCACCGATGAAGAACTTGCCGTCCTTCTGCTCGTGCACGCCCACGTGGTCGCCGGGGGTTGAAGGCTTGGGCGCGGCGGGGCCGTCGGCCAGCTTGTAGCCCAGGTATTCGTCCTCCAGGACCTGGCGGAACTTCTCCGTACCCCAGTCGGCCAGCAGGAATTTCAGGCGGGCCTTGGTGCGCATGCGGCGGTAGCCGTAGTCGCGGAAGATGCTGGTGACGCCCAGCCACACGTCGGCGGCCTGGTCCGGCTGGACGAAGGCGCCGAGGCGCTTGCCCAGCATGGGGTTGGTGGACAGCGCGCCGCCCACCCAGAGGTCGTAGCCAACGCCGAGTTCCGGGTGTTCAATGCCCACGAATGCGCAGTCGTTGATCTCGTGGACCACATCCTGGCTGGGGTGGCCGGTGATGGCGGTCTTGTATTTGCGCGGCAGGTTGGACAGCAGCGGGTTGCCAATGAACCGCTCCCCCAGCTCGGCGATGAGCGGGGTGGGGTCGATGATCTCGTCCTTGGCAATGCCGGCCACGGGCGAACCCAGGATGACGCGGGGCACGTCGCCGCAGGCCTCGGTCGTGGACAGGCCAACACTTTCCAGGCGGTTCCAGATTTCCGGAATGTCTTCAACCCGGATCCAATGCAGCTGGATGTTCTGGCGGTCGGTGAGGTCGGCAGAGTCGCGGGCAAAGTCCACGGAGATCTGGCCGATCACGCGCAGCTGCTCTGTGGTGAGCGCGCCGCCGTCGATCCTCACCCGCAGCATGAAGTACTTGTCCTCGAGCTCGTGCGGTTCAAGCGTGGCGGTCTTGCCGCCGTCGATTCCCTGCTTGCGCTGGGTGTACAGGCCCCACCAGCGGAACCGGCCGTGCAGGTCCTGGCTGGGGATGGCGTCGAAGCCTTCCTTGGCGTAAATGGTCTCGATACGCTCGCGGACGTTCAGGCCGTCGTCTTCCTGTTTCCAGGTTTCGTTGGCGTTCAGCGGCGTCTTGCCGTCCACTTTCCACTGGCCGTGCGGCTTCGCGGCGGGGCGTGACGGGCGTGCGGGGCGCTTGGGGGCAGCTGAGTCCGCGGACGCTCCGGCTAGAGCTGTATCAGTCATGCATCGACTGTAGGGCGACGCCGAATAGCGTCACAAAGGCCCGGAAACGCTAAGTCACCTAGGGAAATATTTCGTCACGAAACGCCGGACGGCCTTGAACAAGCCACCCTGCTGTGCATCCTGGGACCCCGCGTCGGGCGCCTCCGCCGGGGCTGGCGCGGGACCTGGCGGAGCAGCTTCCGCGGGGGTTTCGTTCATCTTCGCGACGGCGGCGTCGTACCTGTCCAGCGCAATCTCGGCGAGTGTCGGGGACGGCAGCAGGGGTTCGGTGACGACGTCGGCCCCCGCCTTGGCCAGCTGGTCGTGGAAGAAGCCCGGCGCCAGCAGATACGAGGCAATCACGACGCGGCCGCCGACGTCGACCGCTCCTGCGGACTCCCCCGCCCCTGCACCTCCGGCGAGCTCCTCGCGCAGCATGGCGACGGCGTCGGGCACGGAAGGCTGGGCGGAGGCACCATAGGCGGCCACCATCCGGTTGGACCTCAATGCCCGCAGCTGGCCCAGCAGCTCCTCGACGCTCACTGCGGCGTTGGGGTTGGACGAGCCCGCCGCGGCCAGGACGATGACGTCGTTGTCCGTGGTGCCGGCCTCGCGGAGGCGCTGGTCCAGCAGCTGCGCGAGACGGGGATCGGGGCCGAGCGGGGCGGCCGCGGCGCTGCCGGGACGGCTCTTCACGGCGCGGGCGATGTCCACTTTCACGTGGTACCCAACGCTCAGCAACAGCGGCACCACCACGGCGGGCTCCCCCTCCGGCAGGCCAGCCATCACGTCCACGAGGTCGGGCTGCTGGACGTCCACGTACGCTTCGCGGACATCAAGCCCGAGGCGCAGTTCCGCGATGGCGGCGCGCAGGGCATTGACCTCCGCGGCCCCCTGTGCGTTGGAAGTCCCATGGGCGCAGGCGATCATGATGGGGCTGTTCATAGGGGCTAGCGTAACGTTGGAGCCGCCCTGTCCGCCCTCTTTGAAATGCCAGGACGCCCCATGACCTTCGCCTTTGACAACTCCCCGGTGTGGCTGGATCTGCTGGGCGTGTTCTTCTTCGCCGTCTCGGGCTCGCTGCTGGCTGCGCGGAAGCAGATCGACATTGTCGGGTCGCTGCTGCTGGCCTCTTTGGTGGGGCTTGGGGGCGGCGTGATCCGCGACATCATCCTGGCCATCGTCCCCGCGGCCTTCACCAACCCGGCCTATCTGGCGCCGCCGCTGCTGGCCACCGTGCTGGTGTTCTTCCTGTTCTCCAGCGTGCAGCGGTACACGTCGCTGCTGATCCTGTTCGACGCCGCCGGCCTGGCCCTGTTCTGCATGACCGGCACACTCAAGGCGCTGGCCACTGGGTTGAATCCCGTGGCTTCAGTGCTGTTGGGGGTTACGACGGCGGTGGGCGGCGGTTTGCTCCGGGACATCACGGCCAATGAGGTGCCGGAGCTCTTCAACCCGAAGGACATCTACGCGCTGCCGGCATTCCTCGGTTCCTCGTTGACGGCGGTGCTGTGGGTCCTTGGCGTGTTCAACGTCCTGACCGCAGCCGGGATTGCGGCGCTGGTGTTCACGTTCCGGGTCCTCGCCTGGCGGCGGTCCTGGCAGGCACCCCTTGCCGTGCGCGGGTGGCACCGGCGGGCCACAGATTCGGGGCTGTGAGGGCCGTTGTCGCTGGCATTCTGGGGTGGTCCGGATTGGCTAGGATATGAGCATGACTGACATGTTCCTCGAGAAGTTCAAAGCGCTTGTTCCGAAGTATCTCGAGGATGAATGGCAGGAAGAGGACGGCCTGGCTCCCGGGGAACTCGACTCTCAGCTTGCCGAGCACCAGTTCCAGATTCCCCTGGTCCTGCGCGAGTTCTACCTCGCCCTGGGCGGCTGCGAGGACCTGATGGAGGCGTACCACTACTTCTGGGACCCCGACGAGCTCGAAGTTGATGACGAGGGCTTCCTGATGTTCCTTGAGGACGAGGACGAGGAGTACACCTGGGGCTTCCGCGTAGGCGACCTCAGCGTGCCGGACCCCATTGTCTACCGCCGCAACAACGCCCGCGGCCAGTGGAAGTCCGAGGAAGGGACCTTCTCCGAGTTCGTCTTCGACATGTTCGAGTGGGCCTTCGAGGACGAAGAGGAAGAGTAGGCCCCTCCTTCCCGGGCGCCCTTCGCTCGTGGGGCACATTGACACGGACACGCCGCAACTTAAGCCCGTAGTCCCAGGTGCGGCGTCCCAAGTGCCCCACGACGGCGGCACTCACCTCGCGCTGAAGGCTCCCCGCCTCCTCTGCTCAAGTACCGCAAGCACCTGGGCCATCATCTGCTCTGGGTGATGAACGACGTCGGCATAGCTGAACCTGAGGCAAAGCCGGCCGCCGACCACCGTGGCGTTGTTGCGGGCCCGATCCTTCCTAACTTGCTTCGGCTCCAGATGGGTCTGGCCGTCCGTCTCCACCACAAGGCAGTCCTCAACCAGGAAGTCCACCTCGCCAACACCATCGAGTTCCACATGCCTGCGGACACTGAGCCCAGCCGCGCGGAGGTGGTAGTTGGCCAGTACCTCCAAGACCGAGTCCGCACGCGGAATGACGTAATCCAGGACGGCCCTGGCGCGGGCATTGCGGTTGCCGGGCAGTTTCCAGCGCAGGAAGTCCACCGTTATGTTTCCTCGCTGCGCAGCACACTGCACCATCACCAGGGCTTCCAGCATCGGAAGGCAGCGCAAGGCGTGCATCAGGACGTCTGCCAGACCGGCCGCCGGAAGCCAGGGGTGCACTGGATGAAGGATCCTGCCGTGGGGGAGCGTTCCCGGCACCGCACTCTTGTGGCCCGGGCTGACATGGAGCACGCTGGGCTTCTGCAGAGTCCACAGCTGGTAAAGAGGGGCAGCTGAAAGACCCGTCAGGTGTGCATTGTGCTTCAACGCGAAGCCGAGCGCTCCTCCATCGTCAGCCAGAGCGTAAACACCCCGCCGAATCCGGACTATGCGCCCCGCCTTCAAGGCCTTGTCCAGAAGGGTTCGGCGAATACCAGCCTTGCTGATGCTCGCAGTTCTGGGGACGCCTCCCCTGTCACGCAGAAAATCCTCAATCTCCACAGCTCAACGATGGCGCTGGCCGTGAGCAAGCGTCAGCCCGGGACTTTGTCATGTGGACAACGTGCCGTCGAGGGGCACTTCGACACGAACCCGCCGTACCATCTCGCCCCATTCGCGGTTCAGGCCGTCAATGTGCCCCACGACCGTCAGAGCAAGCAAGAAAAGTCCGTGACAGATCACGTAAAGAGAGACTTGCGCATTATGACAAAGCTGTCATAAGCTATTCACGGATCCGCTAAACGCCTCCGGCGGGTCTGATGCGAACGGAGAGATAGCCCCGGTTCACAGCAGCTTCGGTTGCTGAGGGCCGGGGCTGTCCCGTTAAAGCGAAGAAGCCCGGCCCTCCAGCGAATCACCAGAGGTCCCGGGCTCCTAACGAACGGGAATCAGCTGGCGCGGTCCACCACAGCCAGGGCGAAGTTGGACAAGGACTCCTTGACCACGCCCTCCGGCAGCGGAGACAGGGCGGCGATTGCTTCGCTGGCCCACTGGCGCGCCACCACCCATGACTCAGCGGTCACGGGGTGTTCGCGCAGCCCGGCGACAGCGGCAGCCAGTGCCTCGTCGGAGGACAGGTCGCCGTCGATGAGCTTCAAGAGGTCGACGGCGGACTGGTCGCCATCAGCGGCAGCCTTGCGCAGGAGCAGCACGGGCAGGGTGGGAACCCCTTCGCGCAGGTCCGTTCCCGGGGACTTGCCGGACTTCACTTTGACCCCGGTGACGTCAATGACATCGTCAGCCAGCTGGAAGGCCACGCCCACCTTCTCGCCGTACTCCACCAGGACGTTTTCATAGGCCTCGTCAGCGCCGGAGAAGATCGCCCCGAACTGGCCGGAGGCGGCAACCAGGGAACCGGTCTTGTCCGCGATCACTGAGAGGTAATGCTCGATGGGGTCCTCGTCCGGCCGCGGACCGACGGTTTCGTGCAGTTGGCCGAGGCACAGCCGCTCGAAGGTGCGGGCCTGGATGCCCAGCGCGCGGCCGCCCAGTTCGGACACCAGGATGGATGCCCGGGCAAAGATGAGGTCACCGGTCAGGACGGCCACGGAGTTGCCCCACACCTCGTGGGCCGTGGGGGCACCACGCCGGAACGGGGCGGAGTCCATGACATCGTCGTGGTACAGGGTTGCCAGGTGCGTCAGTTCAACCACGACGGCGGACTGCACCACGGCGGGCAGGGATGCGTCCCCGAGGTGGGCGCAGAGCAGGGTCAGCAGGGGCCGGATCCGCTTGCCGCCGGCCTCCACCAGGTGGCGCGACGTTGCGTCAGCAAGGGGGTCCGAGTTGGCGATGGCTTCGCGGAGTTTTTTCTCCACCTTGGCCAGGTTGGTGGTGATGGCCGGGCCCAGTTCGGGGTCCCCCGCAATAGCCGCAAAGCCTGCCGGCAGCTGGAGTCCGGTGGCGATCGCGGTGGTGTTGAGGCTGGGTTCGGAGTCCGGCAGGCCGTGCCCGGCGTGCGTCCAGCTCTGGTCTGCGGATTTGGTCACGGGTTAACCCTAACTTTTTGTTGCGGATACCGCTGGTTCGAAGCTGGCGGGACAGTGGATGTATTACTTGTGGCCGGAACCAGCGATTCCAGCACGCGGATCACCCGGTCCTCGAAGCCCTTCGCGGAGGGGTCCGTGAGGTTGGCAAGAAGCCGGACCACGAACCGCATCAGCACCGGAATCGGCATGCCGGTGCGCAGCGCAAGCTTCATGACGGCGGGCTTGCCGATCAGCGCGGCGAAGGCCCGCCCAAGCGTGAAGTGCGAGCCCCACTGGTCCCGCACGTAGTCCGCGTACCGCGCAAGGTGCGCATCGGCGTCGTACGTCCCGCCTGAAGCAGCCGAGCGCGAGGAAGCGTCGATGATGAACTCCGCCGCAAACCGCGCGGACTCCATGGCGTAGGAGATGCCCTCGCCGTTGAACGGGGACACCATGCCGCCGGCGTCACCCAGAAGCAACAGGCCGGGCGAGTAGTGCGGGGTGCGGTTGAAGCCCATGGGCAGCGCGGCGCCGCGGATCTCGCCCACCTGGTTCTCCCGGGTGAAGCCCCACTCCTGCGGCATTCCGGCGGTCCATTCGCGCAGGACCTGCTTGTAGTCCAGCTTGCCGAAATCCTTGGAGGAGTTCAGGATGCCCAGGCCCACGTTGGAGGTGCCGTCGCCCACGCCAAACACCCAGCCGTAGCCGGGCAGCAGCTTGCCGTCGCGGCCGGGAAGCTCCAGCCAGCCTTCCATCCAGTCGTCGTCGGTGCGCGGGGAGGTGAAGTAGGTGCGGACGGCGACGCCGAGCGGGCGGTCGTCACGCTTTTGGATCCCCAGGGACACCGATGTGCGGGTGGAGTTTCCGTCGGCGGCTAGGACGACGTCGGCGCTAAACTCGCGCGTCTCCCCCGTCTTGCGCCCGGCCTCGTCAAGGAGCGCTGCGCGGACTCCGGTGACGCGGCCGGCGTCGTTCTTAAGGGCATCGGTGACACTGTGCCGCTCAAGGATGGTGGCACCGGCCGACTCAGCGTGGCGGGCCAGTTCCTCGTCGAAGCCCAGCCGGGTGCGGATGAGGCCGTACTGCGGGAAGTCGGAGACCTCGGGCCAGGGCAGCTCGATGGTGCGGCCGCCGGCGATCAGGCGCAGGCCCTTGTTGCGCCGCCAGCCCTCACCTTCCGGGTGGGGCAGGCCGAGCTTCTGGATCTCGCGGACGGCGCGGGGCGTCAGACCGTCACCGCAGACCTTCTCACGCGGAAACGCAGTCTTTTCCAGGACCGTAACGTCCAGGCCAGCCTTGGCGAGGTAGTACGCGGCAGTGGATCCGGCCGGACCCGCGCCGACAATCAATACCTTCACAGGTCAGCGGACGATGTTGCGGCGCAGCTTGGCCACCGGGCCCTTGTGCGCGGCGATGGCGGCGGCAGCGCCCTCAGGCGAGGAATCGGCAGGCTTGAATGCCCGATGGACGGCAACGATGCCACCCGTGAGGTTGCGGTAGGTGACCTTCTCCCAGCCGCTCTCCTGCAGCCAGGCGGCCAGGTGGTCCTGGTCCGGCCAGGCCCGGATGGACTCGGCGAGGTACACGTATGCATCCGGGTTGGAGGCAACCTTGGTGGCGATGGCCGGCAGGGCCCGCATCAGGTATTCGGTGTACATGGTGCGCCACAGCGGAACCACCGGCTGCGAGAACTCGGCGATCACCAGGCGGCCGCCGGGCTTCGTGACGCGCAGCATCTCCTGCAGCGCCTTCTTGGGCTCGTTCACATTGCGCAGGCCGAAGGAGATGGTGGTGGCGTCAAAGGTGTTGTCGGCGAACGGCAGGTTGGTGGCGTCACCGGCCACGAAGTCGATATCCGGGCGGCGGCGCTTGCCCACCTTGAGCATTCCAAGCGAGAAGTCGCAGGCCACCACGTCTATGCCGGCATCGGCATATGGCTCACTGGAGGTGCCGGTTCCCGCTGCCAGATCCAGGACCCGCTGGCCCTTGGAGACTTCCATGGCATCCACCACGATCTTCCGCCAGCGGCGGGTCTGCCCCATGGAGAGGACATCGTTGACGACGTCGTATTTCGGTGCGACGTCGTCAAACATCGTGGCTACTTCGTCCGGACGCTTATCCAAGGATGCTCGGTTCACCATGACATTGTCTCAAATGTTCCCGACGGTCCTGACCAGCCCTGCTGCACGCCCGGTTCCCGCGGGGCGCCGGGAAGGGGGGACTCTACGCGGGAGTAGTGTTGTCTCATCATGACGAGCACGTTCCGCACCTTGACAGTCCCCCTGGATGGCAAAGCGTTCCCCGGGGGGCTGCCTTCGTTTTTGGTCCGGGACGACGTCCTGTGCTGGACCCGCCGCGAAGCCGGCCTGGCGGGCTTCGGCGAGATAGCGCGCTTCACCGCCACGGGCCCCGACCGCTTCCTGGAGGCGGACATCTGGTGGCGGCACCTGGTCCTTGAGGCAGACGTCACGGATTCCGTGGAGTTGCCGGGAACCGGTCCCGTGGCTTTCGGCTCCTTTGCTTTTTCCAAGACTTCCGCCCACGAGTCCCGGCTGATCGTGCCGGAAATTGTGGTGGGCGTGCGGGACAACCAGGCCTGGCTCACCCAACTGGCGTTCGACGGCGGCCCGCTCACCGAAGAGACGGCCCTCGCCGCGCTGGACCGTTGGCTCAGCAGTGGTTCCCTCGGCTCCCCGGTCGAAGAAGGCACGACGGCGGCAGCGGACTCCCCCGGGGACGCTTCAGTTGGTGACATGCCCGGTACGGCGGGCGGCGCCGTCGTACGCCCCCTCCCCCTGGCCGCCGGCGCAACACTGCACACGGGCTCGCTCAGCGAGGAAGCGTGGATGGATGCCGTCGCCGCCGGGGTTGAGGAAATCCGAACCGGCGCGCTCGAGAAACTGGTGCTTGCACGGGATGTGGTGGCAACTATTCCGTCCGGCGTACATGCCGCGGATGTCCTGCGCGAGCTCGCCGCGAGGTACCGCGAATGCTGGACCTACGGCGTGGACGGACTCGTGGGCGCAACGCCGGAGATGCTGATCCAGGTGGAGGGACGCACCGCCCAGGCCCGGGTGCTGGCCGGCACCCTTGACCGCCGGGACGCGCACGGCGAGGACGGCTCCCCGATGGACTACGCGACGCGGGTGCTCGCGGGTTCCGATAAGCAGCGGCACGAGCACGAGATCGCCATCCAGTCCCTCACCAGGCAGCTGGCACCCTTCTCCGAGGCCATGAATGCCCACGACGAGCCGTTCATCCTGGAGCTGCCCAACGTGTGGCACCTGGCCTCCGACGTCAAGGCGGAACTGACCGAGGTGGAGGGGCACGTCCCCACGTGCCTCGCCCTGATCAACGCCCTGCACCCAACGGCCGCCGTGTGCGGAACGCCCACGGCGGTGGCCGGAGAACTGATCCGCAAGCTCGAGCACCTGGACCGCGGCCCGTATGCGGGGCCGGTGGGCTGGCTTGATGCGGCCGGAAACGGTGAATGGGGCATCGCCCTGCGGGGCGCGGTCATTGAGTCCCCTGAGACGGTACGGCTGTATGCCGGCTGCGGCATTGTTGACGGTTCACAACCAGAGGCCGAACTGGCGGAGACCTGGGCCAAGTTCCGGCCGATGCTGGAGTCGCTGGGCATCAGCAGCTGACGTTTCGCGCCCCCAACTAGGTCGCAGTTAATGTCGTTTTGAGCCCCCTAAACGACATTAACTGCTAGCCAGTTGGGTAAGGAGTCTGGAATGACAGACTGCTCCCGCTCTGGAAGGCTTGATTTTGCCCCCGCTACAGTTATCCAATAGTGAAACTTAGTTGCGTGTGACGTACCTCTCTTGTTGAGCGTTACACTATAAGCCGCGTTAGTACCTCATAGCCCCTGCAACAAAAGGTAAGAAATGCAGACTCCCCGTACCCTCCTGGGCACCTCCAAGCTGACCGCTGCCACTATGATCGCCATCAGCGCCCTGGCCCTCTCAGCATGCACGAACGCCTCGGAAACGGGTCCCTCCAGCGCGGCCACCTCTTCAGGCAACGCCAGCGCCAGCGCCAGCTTTGATCCCACCACGGTCAAGAAGGACGATGCCCTCGCCGCCATGGTCCCGGACTCCATCAAGTCCAAGGGCACCATCACGGTCGGCTCCGACACCAGCTACGCCCCCGCCGAATTCCTGGGTCCGGACGGTCAGACTCCGGTTGGCTACGACGTGGACATCGCCAAGGCCATCGGTGCCACCCTGGGCCTCAAGGTCCAGGTGCAGACCGCGGAGTTCACCGGCATCCTCCCGGCCCTCGGCCCCAAGTACGACCTGGGCATCTCTTCGTTCACCATCAACCCGGAGCGACTGGGCGCAGTGAACATGGTCAGCTACTTCAACGCCGGCACCGCATGGGCCGTGAAGAAGGGCAACCCGAACAAGTTCTCCCTCGATGATGTCTGCGGCAAGTCCATCGGCGTCCAGACCGGCACCGTCCAGGAAGACCCGGATCTGGCCGACCGCAACAAGAAGTGCGTGGCCGACGGCAAGAAGCCCATCGACATCGTCACCCTGAAGAACCAGACGGATGTCACCACCCGCCTGGTCAACGGCAGCATCGACGCCATGGCCGCGGACTCCCCCATCATCGGCTACGCCCTGACCCAGACCAACGGCCAGTTGGAGAAGCTGGGCGACGTCTACGATTCCGCTCCGCAGGGGATCGCGGTGGCCAAGTCCGACACCGCCTGGGCCGAGGTCATCCAGAAGACCGTCACCAAGCTGATGGAAGACGGCTCCTACAAGAAGATCCTCGAAGGCTGGGGCAACGCCGAGGGCGCCATCACCAAGTCCGAGGTCAACCCGGCGGTTAAGTCTTGAGTTTTCGCGTTACCGACGACAAGTCAGGCGTGCACATGGAACACCATCAACACCGGGATGAACCGGTACTGAACAAGTCAGTACCGGTTCGCCACCCCGGAAGATGGATCAGCGCCGCCATCATCCTCCTCCTGGTCGCAGGCCTGCTTCAGAGCCTGTTCACCAACCCCAACTTCCGTTGGGACATTGTGGGCACCTACATCCTGGACGTGAAGGTTGTCCAGGGCGTGGGCTGGACCCTGCTGCTGACCGTGGCATCGATGGTTCTGGCGATTGTCCTGGCCATCCTGCTGGCAGTCATGCGACAGTCCGACAACCCGGTGTTCCGCTGGTCCAGCTGGGTATGGGTGTGGTTCTTCCGCGGCACACCCGTGTACACCCAACTGGTCTTTTGGGGCCTGATCGCAGTTCTTTATCCAAAGATCAGCGCAGGTGTCCCGTTCGGACCCGAGCTCTTCAGCCTTGATACGGCGAGTGTGGTCAACGCGACCGTCGCTGCAATCCTCGGCCTAGGCCTCAACGAGTCCGCTTACCTGGCGGAGATCTTCCGCGCCGGCCTTAAGTCCGTGGACAAGGGCCAGCAGGAAGCCGCCGAGGCGCTGGGCATGTCCAAGGGCAAGATCATGTGGCGGATCATCCTGCCGCAGGCCATGCGGATCATCGTTCCTCCCACGGGCAACGAAACCATCGGCATGCTGAAGACCACGTCGCTGGTACTCGCGGTTCCATTCACGCTGGACCTGACGTTCGCCACCAATGCCCTGGCGAACCGAACCTATCTGCCGGTTCCGCTGCTGATCGTTGCCGCCATCTGGTACTTGGTGATTACCAGCATCCTGATGGTGGGCCAGCACTTCATCGAGGCGTACTACGGCAAGGGTGTGGACAACCTGGCCCCGGCAGCGGTCAATCCGGCCGCAGCCAAAGCCGCCGGCGCGGGTGCTGACGCGCACCACTCAATGAAGACGGACTTCCCCGAGGAGAGTGCACGATGACGATCACAGCAGAAAAGCCGCTGGTCAAGATCGAAGGCCTGCACAAGTACTACGGGCACCACCATGTGCTTCGGGGCATCGACATGACCGTCAACCAGGGCGAAGTGTCAGTGGTGATCGGGCCCTCGGGTTCGGGCAAGTCCACCATGCTGCGCTGCGTGAACCTCCTGGAAAGCATCAGTGCCGGGCGGATCTCCGTTGGTGGCCAGCTGATCGGCTACCGCGAGGTCAACGGCAAGCTCCACGACCTGAAAACCAAGGAAATCGCCGCCCAGCGCCGCGAAATCGGCATGGTGTTCCAGCGGTTCAACCTGTTCCCGCACAAGACCGCGCTCCAGAACGTCATGGAAGCGCCGGTCCACGTGAAGGGCCAGTCGAAGGCTGAAGCGCAGAAGCGTGCCCTTGAGCTGCTGGACCGGGTGGGGCTGGGCGACCGCGCCGGCCACTACCCCTCCCAGCTCTCCGGCGGCCAGCAGCAGCGCGTCGCCATCGCCCGGGCCCTGGCCATGGAGCCGGAGCTCATGCTTTTCGACGAGCCCACCTCGGCGCTAGACCCGGAGCTGGTGGGCGACGTCCTGAACGTGATGAAGGACCTGGCCAAGTCGGGCATGACCATGATCGTGGTCACCCACGAGATCGGCTTCGCCCGCGAGGTGGGTGACACGCTGACGTTCATGGACGGAGGCGTGGTGGTGGAATCGGGCGATCCCCGCGAAATCATCGCCAACCCGCAGCATGCCCGCACCAAGGAGTTCCTCAGCCGCGTGCTCTGAGTTTCACGCTTCCGACGCGCAAATGCCCTGTCGCTACCCGAATTTCGGGAGCGGCAGGGCATTTGCGCGTCATGGGCGGATTTCCGCGTCGAAACCCTACTGCCCGGAGAGCACTCCCTCGACCGCGGCGGCCACGGCTTCCTTGATCCGGGCGTGGAGCTGCCGGAGCGACCGCCGGTCCGTCCGGACCTCCACAATGCTGCGCCCCTGCACAGGCCGGTCGAGCGCTTCGGCGAGTCCCGCCGTCGTACTGACCATTGAATGTCCGACGCCGTACGCTGCGGCGAGTGCCGCGATGTCCACGGAGTGCGGGGTGCCGAAGAGGCGTTCGACGGCGTCCCCGTAGCGGCCGCCTTCCTCCACTCCCCCGTGTTCGAGCAGGCCGAAGATGGCGCCGCCGGAGTCGTTCAGGACCACGATCCGCAGGTCCGGCTGTTCCTCCCCCGCGCCAAGGAGGAGGCCGCCGGCGTCATGCAGGAAGGTCACGTCCCCCAGCAGGACTGTGGTTTCCTGCCGGCCCCCGATCGCGATGCCAGTGGCCGTTGAGATGGTTCCGTCAATGCCCGCCAGGCCCCGGTTCGCATACACGGTGGCGGCGGGGTCCGGGGCAGGCAGCCCGGCAAGGTCCACGTCGCGGATGCCGTTGGATGAACCGAGCAGCAGCTCCCCCCGGGCATTTTTCCACACCAGCGCGGCGACGGAAGGACCGGTAGCAGCGGCCTCGGCGGAGAGCACCTGGTCCAGCGCGTGCTGCGCGGCCGAGCCGGCCAGCAGCCACGTGTCCAGCCAGGCGGACGCCCCGCGGCCGGCGAAATCGGCAAGGTCTGCGAGGTTCTCCAAGGGCAGCTCGGTGCGGCGCCCTGGCTCATACCAGGCGACCGGAACCGGCTGGTACAGGGCTGACTCGACGTCGGGGCGGGCCAGGAGCGCAGCCACCGGGCGGGAAAGAGTGGGCCTGCCGAACAACACCACGCGCTCAATCGGCTGTGCCGAACCCGGCCCGAAGTGCTCCAGCAGCAGCCGGTAGGGGCCCACCGCATTGGGTCCGAACCGGGAGTTTGAAGACGGCTCGGCCAGCAGCGGCAGGTTGTGGGCGCGGGCGAACGCTTCAGCCACCGGGCCGGCGTCATGGCCCGCCAGCACCACCGTGCGACGCTCAGGCATGGATTCCGGTGCCGGCGGAAGGTTCATGACCAGCGGCTCGGTGCCCACCCGGTAGCGCTGCCGCTCCACAGCCTGAGGCAGCCCCTCGCCAGCAGCAGGAACCAGAGGGTCGCGGAAGGCGAGGTTGAGCTGGACCGGTCCCGGGGGCAGGTCCGGGAAGGCGCCGGTAGCCGCGGACAGCCCGGTTTCTATGGCCCGCTGCGGGCTGCTTCCTGCGGGGACGTCGGCGGCGAACCGGACCTGCTCCCCGAACAGGTCCGGCTGCACGGTGGTCTGGTTGGCGCCGGTCCCGCGCAACTCTTCGGGACGGTCGGCGGACAGGACGATCAGCGGGACGGCGGCATGGTTGGCCTCCATCACGGCCGGCATCAGGTTTCCGACGGCGGTTCCGGACGTGGTGAGGACGGCGGCGGGCGAGCCGGTGGACAGGGCCAAGCCCAGCGCCGTGAATCCGGCGGACCGCTCGTCGATCCGGACCAGCAGCTCCACCCGGCCGGCCGCCGATGCCTCGGCCAGGGCGTACGCCATGGGTGCCGACCGCGAACCCGGCGACACCACCGCGTGCCGCACCCCGCCGTCGAGCAAAACCTCGACGGCGATCCGCGCCGCAGACAGCGCGCTCAACTCCTGTGTGTCCAGCTCAGGCGCGTCACTGGAGCGGACGGCACCTGCCGCGTCGGTGGAAGCAGGGAGGTCGGTGCGGGCCTCTGTGGAGGCGGAGTCGGGCGCGGGTTCGTTGAACGAAGTCACCCAACCAGTCTGCCACCCCCAAACGCCCGCCCACTCCTCGGATGCCCTATCACTTATGGTCCCTAAACCGGGGTTTTGGGGACCATAAGTGATAGAGCAACGAAAGGGCCTAGCCGCGGAAAACCTGGACCACCGCGGGACGGGGCGCGCGCACCTTGCCGGGTGCCGGCGTCGTACCTGCCGGGACGTAGTCCGGGAAGTAGGAGTTGGGCGCCTCGAAGGTGCCGTCCTCACCCGGGTGCTGCACGGAGACGAAGACCATCCGCTCGTCGTCGTGGATGACCGGCCCGCAGGTTTCGCCGTCACGCGGCACGGACAGGAACTGCTCCACCTTGCCGCGCTCTGCACCGTCGAGGGTGACCTTGAACAGGCCGTCGTTGTAGCCGATGCCGGAGGGCGCGCCGTCGGTGGAGATCCAGAGGTTGCCCACGGAGTCGAAGGCCACGTTGTCCGGGCAGGAGATGGGCGAGACCTTGTCCACCGGGTAGCCGGAGAAGTAGGTGACGTCGCCCTGCGCGGGATCGCCGCAGACCATCAGGAGGGTCCAGTTGAACCTGGTGGACGTCTGGTCGCCGGTTTCGGTGATTTCGACGATATGGCCGTCGCGGTTCTGGGTGCGCGGGTTGACCTCCGTGGCGCCTTCCTTGGTGCCGGTGCCGCGGTCCGAGTTGTTGGTGCAGACCACGTAGACCTTGCCGGTGTGCAGGCTGGGCTGGACGTCCTCGCAGCGGTCCATCTTGGTGGGGCCAACCTTGTCCGCGGCCAGGCGGGTATACACCAGGACCTCCTCGACGGACATGCCCGGGACGGCGGACTTGCCGCCCACCACCAGGGGCAGCCATTCGCCGGTGCCGTCGAACGCGCCGTCGGAGGGCAGTGCACCGGTGCCGGTGATCTCCGCGGCGGCTGAGTTGCCGGTGAACTTGGCAACGTACAGGTCGCCTTCGGTCAGCAGGTTCATGTTGTGCCGGCGGTCCCCCTCACGGTACTTATCCGCCGAGACGAACTTGTAGAGGTAGTCGAACTTCTCGTCGTCACCCATGTAGGCCACCACGTGGCCGGACTCGGCCACGATCACGTTGGCGCCCTCGTGCTTGAACCGGCCCATGGCGGAGCGCTTCTTGGGGGTGGAGGTGGGGTCGAAGGGGTCGACTTCCACGATCCAGCCGAAGCGGTTGGACTCGTTCTCGTAGCCGGGGTTGCGGGTGTCGAAGCGGGGGTCGTCCAGTTCCCACTGGCGCGCGGTCGGCTTGGCGGTGAGGCCGTAGCGCTTGTCGCCGGCGGAGGTGCCGCCCGCCACGAAGTAGCCGTTGAAGTTTTCCTCGCCGGAAAGGATGGTGCCCCAGGGGGTGGTGCCGCCGGAGCAGTTGCCGAACGTGCCCTTGATGGCGCGGCCGGAGGGATCTGCCACGGTCTTGACCAGTGCCGAGCCGGCAACGGGGCCGGTCAGTTCGTAGGTGGTGTCGGAGAGGTAGCGGCGGTTCAGCGGTGCACCCTTGACGTAGCTCCAAGGCTTGGTGGTGTTCTTGCGCTCCAGCTCCACTACGGCCAGGCCATGGGCGGCACGGCCAATGGCGCGGGTTTCCTTGGGGTCGTAGCCCGCGGGGACCATGATGCTTTCGTTGGTGTATTCGTGGTTGGTGAACAGCACCGCGCGGCGGCCCTTGCTGCCGGGGATTTCCACGATGTCCGTGTAGTCGTTGTTGTAGCCGAACTGGCGGGCCTGGGCTGCCGCGCTTTGGTTGTTCAGGTCGAACTCCGGGGAATCGTTGAACAGCGGATCGCCCCAGCGGATGATGGGCTGCCAGGTGAACCCTTCGGGCACGGTGAACGCGTCGACTGCCTTGTCCACGGGCTTGATGGCGGTGAACTGCAGCTTGGACTTGCCAAAGCCTTCCTTGGCGGCCTGGGACAGGCCGGCAGCGGAGGCAGGCTCAGCGGAGCCCACCACGGAGTTAAGGACGACGGCGAGTGCTCCGGCGGCGCCCATGCCCAGGGCGGCGCGGCGGGACAGGGTGGCGGAAGCGATATCGCGGAAGTAGCTGTTGGAGCTGGTGTTGCAGACGTCCCCGGCGCAGGCGTTGTCGCACTTGAGTGCGCATGTGACCGGGCTGCGCTTGCCCTTGGTGTGGCCGAGCATGGGCAACAGGGTGAACTTGCGGGCAATTTCAGACATGGGGAACCTTCCAAGGAATCTCTCTGGGGTGCCCGATCACCCTTCCAGCCGGTTCCTACCGGAAGCCATCAATTGGATGAACTCATGGTGAACCGCCCGTGACCTGCAGGAACGTTGCCAATCCCGCCATCGATTGCTGAGTAACTGCCGTTTAGGCCGCTCTAAACGGCAGTTACGGAGCAATCGATGGGGCGAGGAGGGCGTGGACCCGGCGGAGCCGATCCAGCCACCAGTCCCGGCGTTCCGCGGAAGCCGCAAACCGCTCAAGCAGCTCCGCGTCGGCGGCCACGTCGCGGAGGCGGATGGCGCCGTCGTCGGCCACCAAGGGATCCAGGGTGACGTCCGATTCGAACAGGGACACCGTCCCCAGGCCGCAGGCGTAGGGCAGCTCCGGCAGGGCGGCGGCGAGCGCCAGCCCCGCGCGGATGCCCACGGAGGTGTCCAGAGCGGAGCTGACGACGGCGGGAAGCCCGGCCTGTGCCACGATGTCCAGGGCGCGGCGTACTCCCCCGAGCGGTGCCACCTTGACCACGATCAGGTCCGCGGCGCCGGCGCGGGCCACGCGGAGGGGGTCGGTTTCCTTCCGCACGCTTTCATCTGCCGCGATGAGCACAGGAGTCCCCGCGTCCCCCAGCCGCGACCGGACCTCGGCCAGGCCCTCGATGGACGGCACCGGCTGCTCGGCGTATTCCAGCCCCACGGGCGCCAGCCGGGTCAGCGCCTCCACGGCGCCGGGCACATCCCACCCTCCGTTGGCGTCCACTCGGACGGCGGCATCCGGCAAGGCGGCGCGGACGGCGTGAAGCCGGGCGACGTCGTCGTCCAATGTCTGCCCCTGCTCCGCCACCTTGACCTTGACTGCGTCCACCCGGCCGAACCGGGCCAGGACGTCCGGCACCCGGTCCGCGGAAACGGCGGGCACGGTGGCGTTGACGGGAATGCTATGCCGCAGCGCAGGGGGGAAGCCCTCCCACCCGGCCTCGATCGCGGCGGCCAGCCAGCGGGACGCCTCGGCGTCGCCGTACTCAGGGAAGGGGCAGAACTCGCCCCAGCCCACGGGACCCCGGAGCAGGAGCGATTCGCGCTGCATAATGCCGCGGAACTTCACCCGCATGGGCAGGCTCACCACATGGGCACCCGCCAGCAGTTCTTCCAGCGGAGGAACTTTTTCGGGGAGGGCGGCGGGGGCTGGCGGGAGACCGGGGAGGGGCATGCGGTTTACTGTACGCGGGCAGGGGCAACTCCCCGTCAGGCTCCGGTAAGGGTGGTCCAGACGCCGATGCCTCCGGCCACGACCATGACGGCGGCGGTGAACCAGCCGAGCGTGGCGGCGAGCCGGCCGTTGGCGTAGTTGCCCATGATGGCTTTGTCCCGGGAGATGAGCATGGTGACCACCAGGAACGGGGCGGCCGCAATGCCGTTGACGGTGGCGCTGAAAACCAGGAGCCCGATGGGGTCGGCGGAGAAAAAGCTGATGAGGACGCCGGCAATGATTCCGACCCCCAGCAGCGTGTAGAACAACGGGGCACGCCGCGGGCTCAGGTCCAGGCCCCAGTCCTTGCCGAGCAGGCCGGCGAGTCCCGCTGCACCGGACGCGGCGAGTACTGGGACCCCCAGGATGCCGGTGCCGATGAATCCGGCGGCAAACAGGAACGTGGCGGCCGGCCCCACCACGGGCTCCAGGGCCTTGGCAACATCGGCCGCGGTGTTCACGTCCGTGCCGTCCTTGCCCAGGGTTGCCGCCGTGGCCGCCATGATTGAGAACATCACCAGGACGGAGAAGACCATGCCAATGAACACGTCGGCGCGGGCCTTCCGGAGGGTGTGGGCGGCGGCAGCCGCGTCCGGACGGTCCTTCAGTCCCACCGCCTCGTCACCGCCGTGCTCCTCGGCGCGCAATTCCTGGACCCTGTGCGCACTCTGCCAGAAGAACAGGTAGGGCGAGATGGTGGTGCCCAGCACGGCGACGATCAGGCCGAGGTATTCGGGGGCGAAGCTGAACTTCATTCCCAGCATGCCTTCCAACACGTCCGGCCAGTCGACATTGGCAACGAACAGGACCGCAACGTACGCCAGCAGCGTAAGACACAACCACTTGAAGACCTTCGCAATGACGGCAAACGATCCGCTCATGAGCGCGACGGCAATGCCTAAGCCCGCAAGCGCGCTCCACAGGTGGTCCGGGCCCGCACCGAGCATCTGCATGCCCTGCCCGATCGCCATCAGGTCCGCGGCGGCGTTGAGGATGTTGCCCACCAGCAGGGCAACGATCAGGATGCCGATCACCACCCGGGGACGGCGGGAGAACTTGCGGCGGGCCAGCCAGCCCAGGCTTTCCCCGGTGGCCAGTGCGGTGCGGTCGCAGATCTCCTGCACGGCCATCATCATGGGCAGCGTGACCGGCGCGGTCCACAGCATGCCGTTGGAAAAGGTGGCACCGGCTTTTGCATACGTGGCAATCCCTGAGGGGTCATCGTCCGCGGCACCTGTGACCAGGCCCGGGCCCAGCAGCGCCCCAAAGCGGCGCAGCAAGGACTTTTGCCGAGCGCCAGCTGCCGTGTCTTCGACCTGGGGCCGTCCGCTCGTTTGAGCCTTGCTCATACAGTTCTCTCCACTCACCATCGACCGCTAAGCCGCCCAACTGCTAAGCAGGCTTAGGATTCAGAGGCAATGGTAGGGCATGAAGCTGGGAGCAGCGGTCGCGTGGAGGCGCTCAGATCCACTTGTTGTGCTTGAACGCGAGGTAGAGGACCAGGCCCATGGCCACCATCAGGCCCAGCGCGTAGGGGTAGCCGTACGTCCACGCCAGCTCGGGCATGTTGGTGAAGTTCATGCCGTAGATAGAGGCCACCAGGGTGGGCGCGAACAGGATGGCGGCCCAGGACGAGATGCGCTTGACCTGCTCGTTCTGTTCCAGGCTGGACTCGGTCATGCGCTGCATTTCATCGTTTTGCCGCTGGGCCACGAGGGCTGCGTTGACGGCGAGGGCGTTCTGAAGCAGGGCCCGGAAGGAGGCCACACGCTCGTTGAGCCGCAGCACGTGGTCCAGGACGTCGCGCAGGTGGTCCTGCAGGACTTCCCCCGGCGGCCGCTCAGGGGTCCCCGCCATGAGTTGGCGAAGGATTCCGGCCAACGGGCTGGTGGCGCGCTGGAAGATGATTACCTGCCGGGAGAGCTCGTAGATCCTCCGCGAAACCTCCGGGTCGGCGCCAAAGAGGTCATCCTCAATTTCGTCGATATCGTTCTCCAAGCCGGCAGCCACAGGCTCATACTCGTCCACCACCTGGTCCAGGATGCCGTACAGCACGGCGTCGGGGCCCAGGGCAAGGAACTCCGGCATGGACTCCATGCGGCGGCGCACCTTTGCCAGGTCCGGGGACTCGGCGTGCCTGACGGTCACCACGTACTCGTCACCGACAAAAACGTGGATCTCGCCGAAGTCCACCTTTTCTACGTCGTCCCGGTACCGCGCCGGCCGGAGCACCAGGAACAGGCAGCCGCCGTAATGCTCCAGCTTGGCCCGCTGGTGGCCGGAGAGCGCGTCCTCGATGGCGAGCTGGTTGAGGTCGAATTCCTCGCCGACGGACTGCAGTTCCTCCGCGTCCGGCCGGTACAGGCCGATCCATGCCATCCCCTGTCGCTGCCGCAGGAGAAAGTAGGTTTCATCAAGGTCTTCGGGGTCCTCGGTGCGGAGTCCGTTTACGTAGACGGCGTTGTCAATGATGGTCACGGGTGGGCCTCCCGCTCGCGCTCCCAGTCATCCAGCAGCGCGGGCATCCGCGAGTTGAGGAACCGGTAGAACCGGGCCATCTCCGCTACCCGCGCCCGCGCGGCAGATCCCTCCGGGAGGGTTTCCGCCGTGGCATCGGTGAGTGCTGCCAGCTTCTCGTAAACGGTGCTGTTCCGCATCGACGCCACGTACCACTCATCGGTATGGAGGGCGTAGAGGTCCCGGCGGCTGCCGGGCTGCGAAATCCGGTGGACGAAGCCCACGGTCTGCAGGTACCGCACCGCCCCCGAGACCGCTGCGGCACTGGCGCCCAGCCGCTCCGAGAGCTCTGCGGCGGTGAGGCTTCCCTGTTCCGAGGAAACCAGCGCCAACAAGGTCCGCGCCGGCATCTTGGGGAACCCGGCCGCGGCGAAGGCGGCCGCGGTCCTTTCGGCAGCCGCGACGGTCAGTTCCGGGGTTTGCGCATCAGCCACGCCCATGTCAGTGGTCACATCGAACCCACCTCCCGCCGCCGCATTACCGAGACCGCCAGCACGGCTGCAACCGCGGCGATCAAGAGCATCCACCATGCGCCGCTCCAGTCCGTGGTGTCGCCGTGAGGAACCGGGGTGTGGGCGAATGGCGACAGGTCACGCAGGGCCTGATCAATCCCCAACATGGCGCCCAGGATGCCGAGCACCACGCCCAGGGCCAGCAGCGCCCAGCTGGCGGCGATGGTCGCTGCCGGCCACAGGACGAACACCAGCGCTGGAACGGAAAGGTAGATCAGGGCCGCCGGCAGCTGGGCCAGGGCGGTTTGCCAGAGGGCATCGGCGGGCATCGAGGTATCGCCGGAGCCGGTCAATGTTGCCCAGGCCCCCACACCTGCCAGGCCCACCACCAATACCACGGCCGCCGCCCCCAGCAGCAGGTAACCGGCCAGCCACCGGACCCGGCCCACGGGAGCGGACAGCAGCAGTTCGGCCGTCCCGGCCGCTTCCTCCTGCCGCAGCCTGATCACGGCCTGGAGCGCACACGCCGCCGCCAGGACCCCGGCCATCGAGAAGAGCACCGAGACCATGAGCTGGGTGAGCGAGGTGCCCTGGGACTGGAGCATGGCCCGCAGCATGGCGGTGATGTTGGTATCAGGGGTATCGACGGCGGCAATCGCCTTTCCGAGCGAGCCCGCCAGCAGGCCCAGGGCCAGGCCGCTGAGTCCCCAGCCGATAATCGATCCGGACTGCAGCCGCAGCGCCAGGGCCACCGGGCTCCGCAGCCCGGGCCGGGCTGCGGCGCGTCCCGGCCGTGTTCCCCACACGCTTGCCCCGCTGTCCCGCGTGCGGAGGATCAGCCAGGCGACTGCAAAGCAGGCGACGGCGAGGCCCACCGGCAGCACCAGCGGCCAGGTGCGGTTTCCCGAGAAAGCGTACGTCTGCTGGCCCCAGCCAATGGGTGAGAACCAGCTGGCGGACCCTTCCGTCATGGTGGTCCCGTCGGCACCGGGGGTCCCCGTGGCATCGCCGATCCCACGCAGGACGTAGGCCAGGACAACCAGTGCGGCGGACACGCCGTTCGCGCCGCGGGACGTCGGCATGAACTGGGCCACCAGCAGGCCCAGGGCAAGGAAGGCGAGCCCGACGGCGCCCGTTGCGGCTCCGGCGGTCAGGGAACCTTGCGCGTCCAGGCCCTGGGAGGCGAACCCTGCGAACACCGCCAGTGCCACGAGGATGTTCGCCGTGATGCCGTGCAGCAGGGTGGCGATGTTGGGCAGCAGGCGGCCGGCAGGCGTGGCGGCGACCAGTTCGGCAGTGCCGGTTTCCTCATCGGCACGCGTGTGGCGCACCGCCAGGAACGTGCTCATCAGCCCGGCCAGCAGGGCCAGGAACGCGTAGATCAGGAAGAACGTGAACGCCCCCTGGTCCGCACCGCGGGGTAGGCCGCGCAGCATCAGGATGGCGGGAGTGGCGATGGCCACCTGCAGGATCTCGGTGCGGCTCACCACACTGCCGTACGTCTGTGTGACGGCGGCCGCTGCAAACAGGGCGAAGGCCCCGATGGCCACCACCCAGCTTAGGAGCTGCCAGCGGTCCCGCCGCAGCCGCTGGCCCAAGAGGACCAGAAAGACTTCCATGTCAGCTCCGTCCCCTCGCACCCAGCAGGTGCCGCCGGGAACCGTAGCCAGCGGAAGCCGGAGCATCCGACTCCGGGGCAGCAGCGGTATCCCCGTAGTGCCGCAGGAACAGCTCCTCCAGCGACGGCGGGACAATCGTCAGGCCCTGCACGCCCAGCGCGCCCAATGCGGGAAGCACCTCCGCAATCCGGTCAGCGTCGGCGCTGAACCGGACCCGGCCGGCGTCCACCGTAAGGTCGTGCACCGCGCCGAGCCGGGACAGGGCTTCCGCGTCCAAACCGTCCGCAGCGAAGGAAACCTCGGACCTGGTGAGGTGCCGCAGGGACTCCAGCGTGCCGCCGTCGACGATTTTTCCGGCGCGGATGATGCTCACCCGGTGGCACAGCACCTCCACCTCGGAGAGGATGTGGCTGGACAGCAGCACCGTTGCGCCGCGGTCGACGGCGGCCAGCAGCTCCCTGCGGAAAACCTCCTCCATGAGCGGGTCCAGGCCGCTGGTGGGCTCGTCCAGCAGGTAGAGCTCGGCTTCAGTGGCGAGGGCCGCGATCAGGGCGACTTTTTGCCGGTTGCCCTTGGAGTAGGCGCGCCCCTTCCGGGCCGGATCAAAGTCGAACACCTGGCACAGGCGGTCCTTCCGGCGGCGGTAGGCCTCGCCGTCCGCCGTGCCGCCGCGCAGCCGGGACAGCAAATCGATGGTCTCGCCGCCGGACAGGTTGGGCCAGAGCCGGACGTCGCCGGGAACGTAGGCGAGGCGCCGGTGCAATTCTGCGGCCTGAGTCCAGGGTTCGAGGCCCAGAACCGTGGCGGCGCCGGAAGTTGCCCGGGCCAGGCCCAGGAGGACGCGCAGGGTAGTGGACTTCCCGGCGCCGTTGGGGCCAAGGAAGCCGTGGATCTCCCCGTGCTGGACTTCGAGGTCCAGGCCGTCCAGGGCCCTGACCCGGCCGAAGTGCTTATGCAGGTTCGCTGTCTGGACAACGGTGTTCATGATTCAAGTCTTCGAAGTTTTCACAAGTTTATGAAGGCACTAAAGTCCCAACTATGAGCCCCGACAAGCCCCTGTCCACCGGGCACGCCACCCGCACGGCAACGGCACCTCTTTACGCCGCCGGGTTCGTCACCGCTTTCGGCGCCCACAGCATCGCGGCAGGACTCGGTTCGCAAAGCGGGAACGTCGGCCTGACGCTGCTGAACCTCGGCATCCTGCTGGCCCTCTATGACGTGGCCGAAGTCTTCCTCAAGCCCGTGTTCGGAGCGCTCAGCGACCGGATCGGGGCCAAGCCTGTCATCGTCGGCGGACTCTTCGCCTTCGCCGCCCTGTCCCTCATCGGTTTGGGAGCCGCGGACCCGTTGATCCTTGCCCTGGCCAGGCTGGGACAGGGCGCTGCGGCATCTGCCTTCTCGCCGGCGTCGTCCGCCATGGTGGCAAGGATGGCCCGCGGCGGCAAGGCGGGCACCTACTTTGGCCGGTACGGGTCCTGGAAGAGCCTGGGCTACATTATCGGGCCGCCGCTGGGCGCGGGCCTGATCCTTGCCGGCGGGTTTCCGCTGCTGTTCGGAACGCTCTCAGCGCTGGCCGCCGTGACCGCCGTGTGGGTGCTGGTGTCCGTGCCGCATTTGGCGCCGCTGCCGCGGAAGCGGTACACGGTGATGGACCTGGCCCGGCAGGTCGGCGAGCGCCGTTTCCTGGTGCCCACACTGGTGCTGGCCGCAGCAACCGGCGCGCTGGGTGCCGCCGTCGGATTCATCCCCGCCCTGGCCACCCGCCATGGCATGGACGCATTCGCGGGCACGGCCGCGGTGAGCGTGTTGGCGCTGGGCTCGGTACTCACCCAACCCTGGATCGGAAGGCTGCGGGACCGCAACGCCATCACGGACAACAGCGGCACGACGACGGGCCTGCTGCTGATTGCCGCGGGCATCGGTCTGGTGGCGGTGGCCCCGGGTGTGGTCACCATCTTCGTGGCCGCGGCCTGCATTGGGACAGGCATCGGCGCGGTGACCCCCTTGGGTTTCGCGCATCTGGCCGACACCACCCCGCCGGAGCGGATGGGCCGGACCATGGGTTCGGCCGAACTGGGACGGGAGCTGGGCGACGCCGGCGGCCCGCTGCTGGTGGGCGGCATCGCCACGGCCACGGCGCTGCCGTTCGGGCTGGGCGCGCTGGCGCTGTTGGTGGCCGCGGCGGGCATCCCCCGGCTGGACCCGGTCAAACCCGCCGCGCCCAACTCCTGAGCGGCCATCCAGCTTTTTGTGTCACCCTTAACCGCGATGACTTCTTCACGGCAACTGCCCACCAGGACTCCGGCCCGGCCTGCCCCGGGTTCGGCGTTCCTGTTCGTGCTGTCCACTGCCGCGTGCATTGCCGGGCTGATGGCCACCTACTACTTCTTTGTCCAGACCACCACGGGCCAGTTCATTGATGAGTCCGCGCTGGTGGAAGCGGTGGAAATCCACGGGCCTGCGGGCAAGGCGGCCACCAAGTTCCTGGACTGGCTGCCCACCATCTCGCTGGTGATGGCCGCCGTCGTGGTCCTGTTTGTCACGGTGATCCGGCGGCACTGGGCCGAGGCCGGCATCGCCGTCGCTGCGTGCATTGGCGCGAACGTGGCCACCCAAGTGTTGAAGGACCTGCTGCCGGCGCGCCCGGACAAGGGTGTGCTGACCCTCGAACTGAATTCGCTGCCATCCGGCCACACCACCCTGGCGGCTTCAGCGGCGGCGGCAGTGTTCCTGATGGCGTCCCCGCGCTGGCGGCCCATGGCAGGCTTCGTCGGCGGCACCTTCGCCATTGCCTCCGGCGTGTCCACGCTGATCAACCAGTGGCACCGGCCCGCCGACGTGGTGGCGGCGTTCCTGCTGGTAGGGGCGTTCATGATTCCGGCCGGTTGGTTGATCCTCCGGCGCGGTTCGTGGAACGAGTGGGACGGGTTCGGTGAACATCTCGGCTCGGCCCGGATCTGGCTCACTCTGCCGGTGCTGATCGGCCTGGCGTCCGCGGGCGTTGCCGTCTATTCACTGATTCGGATTGCCCCCAGCCCTTGGCAGGAGGCCAGCACCACCAATTACTTTTGGGCCGGCATCTCGCTGATCGTGATCGCGGGGTACCTGGCCACTGTGGCCACTACGTCCCTGTTTGCGTTTGCCTCCCGACGGCGGCACGCGTCCCGCCGCTGACACGGAACGGCGGGTGCAACGCGCAGGTCAGTCCGCGGCGCCAAGGCGGGCCAGGAGGAAGCCCCGGCCAGGATGGCGTTCTCGATACCGCCTTGCTCCCCCCATGGCGGCGATAAGCTTCACGGCCCGCCTGGCCCTAGCACGAAACGGGCTTTTGCGGGGAGATCTTGATCAAACCTTGAGGATATTGAGGCCCTTAGCTTGAGGGGTGCGGCGGATAGTTAAAGGTGCCCGGGCGGCGTCTAGAAGCAGGCACCGCCGGGCAACTCCCTCTACGCGTCCCGCACGGATGTGCCTCTGTTCTTACTCGAGCGGGTCGAGCCGCTTGCGCAGAAGGCAGAACTCGTTGCCTTCGGGATCCTGCAGGACGTGCCACTGCGCCTCGCCGGTCTGGCCTACGTCCGCCGGCCGTGCACCGAGCGCCAGCAGGCGTTCCAGCTCGGCGTCCTGGTCCCGGTCCACCGGGTTGATGTCGATGTGCAGCGGAAGCCTCCCCACCCGCGGGTTGCTGCTTGGACTCAGGAAGATCGTTGGCTGCGCTCCCCCGAACCCGGCGTCCGGCGGCCCGATCTCGATCGCCCCGTCCTCCCGGTCAATCTCCACGTAGCCAAGCACGTCGCTCCAGAACTTCGCGAGCAGTTCGGGGTCAGCGCAAGTAAGGACCAGTTCACTTATACGGCATGACATGGTGCCAGTCTACGGAGGGGCTGCACCTGCCAGCTCGCTGACACATTCTTCGACGGCCTTTTCCATCCTCGAGGCGCATCTTCACCAGCGCGGCCCAGGTATCAGGAGCGCAATTGAAGCTGCGCGTCGGGGTCGAATATGCGCGTCGCGGGAACCACATTTATGACAGAACCAGCTCGGCGGGAGGCGGCGCCGCTGCCTTGGGGGTGTTGCAGCGGCACCTTCTTCCGCCGAGCGTGGCCTAACTGAGGACTACTATGAACGCTCAACCTCAGGAAGTGAGGGAGTAAATCGTCAACAAAAGCTCAAGTTATTTGAAAGCTCAACCGCCTCTGACCTGCGCTTCTATTCCGATTGCCCTACTTATCCACCGCCCTCCAAAGCGGCGGGACAGCCTGCTCTAGGCAGCGAGCGCAGCGTCAAGAATGTCCAAGGCGTTGGCACGCATGACCCCAAATGCCTGGTTCGGCCGGAGGCCTGCAACGTCCCGCAGCCAGACATAGGCTTCAATGCCGGCAACCGCGCGAAGCCTGACAGCCAGGGCGGCAGTGTCGATGCCGGATCCTCCGGTTTCCAGCGGGGACAGCGCGTCGCGGTACCAGCCCACAGCCCGGCCGCCGCGAAGCGTGGGCCGGGCAGCGCCCGGGGTTAAAGACAGCCGGAGCGATGCCCGCAGTTGTGGTTCCCAGGTGCGGATGAAGTCGAAGTGCGCGTCCAGGGTGCGCTCCAGGCGGTCACGCACGTCCGACGGCGGGTCCTCACCCAGCAGCGATCCCAGACCGGTCTCCGGGAGGGCCGCGTGCAGCAGCGCTTCCTTGTCCGGAAAGTACCGGTAGGCAGTGGTGCGGGATATGCCCGCCGTGGCAGCAACTTCTGCAACCGAAGGGTCCCGTCCGTCCTTCAGCAGATCCCGGAGGACGGACACCAACTCGTCCCGCGTGCGCGACTTCTGCCGGGCCCTGCCGGTCTCCAGATACTTTTCATTGTGGCGTACGGACACAGGACTTATGATACATACGTACCGTAATGGTACGGACGTCCCATAAAAAATGAGGGGTTTCCCATGGCCGATCCCATTGCAGTGAATCCACAGCACTACCGGCTGGTCTTCGAGAACGACCGGGTCCGCGTCCTTGAGTACAGTGACGGCCCCGGCGACAGCACCGGCACCCATTCCCACCCGGACAGCGTGATGGTCACACTCACTTCGTTCGCCCGCCGGCTCCGGTCGGGAGGCCGCGAAGTGGATGTGGAACTCGGGGCAGGGCAGGCCCGCTGGCTCGACGCGCAGGAACATTCGGGGACGAATACCGGCTCTTCCCCCACGCACTGCCTCTTCATTGAGCTGAAGGAACCGCGTCCGCAATCCCCCGGCGACCAGGAGCGTTCGCCGGCCACCCACACCGGCCGCCTTGGCCCTAGCGCTTCTTAGCCTGGTCCACGGTCAGCAGCAGCCGGCACCACGCATCAGTAAGCCAGCCCGCAAACTGCTCCGGGGTCCACCCGCGCTGGTCCACCAGCAACACCCAGTACTCGGGCCCGTTCATGCTCCAGACGGCGTCGGCCAGCTCTGCGGCCGGCCGGTCGGTCCGCAGCTCCCCGGTAGCGGCAAGGTCCTCAACAAACTTCAGCATGTTCGCCGCGCGCCGGTCGGAGATCTCCCGCCAGAGCGCAGCGCAATCGGCGTCGGTCCCCGCGGCATCCCGCAGGGCCACATACACCGGCGCGAGCCGGGGCTGGATGGCGGCCAGGGCGTGGGCGTAGATCGAGATCTTGTCGGCGGCGCGCTCCGCTTCCCTCAGGCGAATGACATAGTCGCGGCTCTCGGCGGGGACCGCATGGCCGGTCCCGGAGATGGCAGTTTCCACTACTTCCCGCAGCAGGTCAGGCTTGCGCCCGATGGCGGCGTAGACAGTGTCGACGGCGACACCCGCCCTCCGCGCAATGCCCGCCACAGTGGTGGAACGGTACCCCTCCCCCACAAACAATTCACGAGCGGCGGCCAGTACGGCATCCCGCGTTGCGGCCGCCTGTTGCTTCCGCCGGGGCGAGTGGTAGCGGCGCGCAGGGGCATTGACTTCACTCATCGCCGGGCCTAGCCTTAATTGATCCGAGTATGCTTCGGATGAATTCTAGCAGGAAGCCCCAGGCCGCCAAGAGCCCATCGCAAAGAAGCGGCAAAGGGGTGGAAGGGCAGGCCATCATGTCAGAGCACTTCGACACCGTCGTCGTCGGCGGCGGCCAGGCCGGATTGGCCATGGGCTACCACCTGTCCCGCCTCAAGCGTCACTTCGTCATCCTCGACGAGAACCCCAGGACCGGTGACAGCTGGCGTGCCCGCTGGGAGTCGCTCCGGCTCTTCACCCCCGCCCGGTACGACGCCCTTCCCGGCAGCCGCTACCCAGCCCCGCCCTGGTCCTACCCGTCGCGGGAAGAGTTCGCCGACTACCTCAGCGGCTACGCGGACCGCTTCGCACTGCCGGTCCGGAACAACTTCCGGGTCACCGGCGTGAGCCACACCGGACAGTGCTTCGTCATCGAAACGGACAACCAACGCATCGAAGCCGACAACGTAGTGGTCGCCCCGGGCTGGGACCGGAAGCCCAAGGTGCCGGCTTTCGCACAGCAGCTCAGCCCGCACATCAAACAGCTCACGGCGGGCAGCTACAAGAGCCCAGCGGACCTCGCGCCAGGCCCGGTCCTGGTGGTCGGCGCGGGCAACTCCGGCGCGGACATCGCCCTGGAGCTGGCCCCGACCCGCAGGACATACATCTCCGGCAGGCACCCCGGCGAAATCCCCTGGCCCATCGACGCCCTGGCCACCCGCCCCCTCACCCTCGCCGTCTTCTTCGCGTTCTCGCACGTCCTGAACCTCAACACGCCTGCCGGCCGGAAGGCCCGCCCGCAGATCCTGGCACACAGCGGACCCCTGGTCAGGGTGAAGAACCGCGACCTGGTGCGTGCCGGCGTCGAACGCGTTCCCAGGACGGAAGGAACCAGGGATGGGTTTCCCATACTCGCGGATGGCCGGGCACTCGAGGTGGCCAGCATCATCTGGTGCACCGGTTTCACGCCGGACCTGGGGTGGATCCACCTGCCGGTGTTCGGCCCGGACGGCGAACCGGAACATGACCGCGGGGTGGCCAAAGCGCAGTCGGGACTCTACTTCCTGGGCGCCATCTTCCAGCAGTCGCTGGCGTCCTCCATGGTCCACGGGGTAGGCCGGGACGCGGCCTTCATCGCCCGGCATATCGCCGCACGCACGCCACAAGCACCGGCAGCACGCCCCCGGCAAAAGGACGTCAGGCCGGAAGGTTCAGCTGCTCCACAATGATGCGGGCGGTTCCGGGGTCGCCCAGGATCTTGAAGTGCCCGGCCACCGGCAGTTCGATGTTGGTGGCGCCGGGCAGGACGCTTCCCTCCGGAATGTGCGGGTCAAAGGGTCCGTAAATGGATGTAATCCGGCTGTTGATGGTGAGCTCGCGGGACATCTGGAGCGTCAGGGCGTTCCGGGGCGAGAAGATCCGCAGGCTTGGCAGCAGCATGTACCGGGCGTAACGCGAGCCGGAAAACGGTGCGCACACGGAGATCATCCGGTCGATCCGGTGTTCGGGATCCAGGGACAGCATGGTGTATTTGCCAATCAGCCCACCCTTGCTGTGCGCCACCAGGATTGCGCCGCGCAGCCCCGCCTCCTCCAGGTGCTGGGCCACGAGCTTGGCGGCCTCCGGCACCTTCAGCTTGTTGCGCTGGAGTACGGTGACCACGTGGACGGGATGCCCGGCGTCGTGGATGGCCTGGATGACCGGCATCATGAACTGCCAGTTTTCGTACACGCCGGGGATGATCACCACGGGCGCGCGGGTCCCGTTCCGGAAGGACGCCGGCTGCACGCGCGACAGGAAGCCGCGCACCTGCCAGCCCGCGGCGTACACATAGTCCTGCGCCCACCACACGGCCTTCTGCAGTGGACTGATGCGGGCAGCGGCGCCGGGATGACTCATGTGTCGAGAATAACCTCGACGGCCGCGCTACCCACCAAACCGGCCCGCAAACACGGTCAGTAGTTGCGGCGGTGCTTCAGGCGGGGAATTACGACGGCGAACACGGCTGCCGCCGCGAACCCCAGGATTCCGGTGGCTGAGATCCCCGGGCCCAGGGAGGCGAGCGCGGTCACCCCCGACAGGAGGACGGGACCGCCGGTGGACCCGGCGTCGGCCATGAACCGCCAGAGGCCCAGGAACTGCCCCCGGCCGCGGTCCGGCGAGAAGTCGGCGCCGAGCGTCATCACCAGCCCGGAGCTGATGCCGTTGCCGAAACCGATCAACAGCGCCGCCAGCAGCAGCCCAACAAAGGATCCGGTGAGCGGGATCAGGAGCAGCGCCGTCCCCATGAGCAGCGTGGACGGGATTGCCACCCACTGCCGGCCCTTGCGGTCCATCAGTTTCCCGGCGGGATAGAACACCAGCATGTCGATCGCGCCGGACAACCCATAGATAAGGGAGGCCGAGGTGGCGTCCATTCCCAGGTGGTCGGACCAGAGCGGAATCACCACCTGGCGGGAGGACCGCAGTGCGCTGAGCAGCAGGATGCCAACGCCCAGTGAAAGGAACACGCCCGCGTGTGAGACCGCGACGCTGCGGAGGGTGGGCTGGGGGCCGGCATCCCCGCCCGGCCGGACCTCCGGCGTCGTCAGGTCCGGAATGGTGAGCGACAGCAGCGCGGCGGCCGCCATGGCCACCACGCCCACCCAGTAGGCGCCTGCAAGGCCGAAGAACTGCATCACGGCGGCCCCCGCAAACGGACCGATGAACACGCCGATCCGGTTCACACCGCCCAGGGTGGACAGCGCCCGGGCACGGAACGCCACGGGCACGGCCTCGGTGAGGTACTTCTGCCGGGCCAGGCCAAACACCGCCCCGGACATTCCGACGACGGCCATCGCCACCGCGAGCAGCCACAGTCCGTTCGAGGCAAGGGTGGAGGAGACGGCGGCTGCTGCCAGCGCCAGGCCGGCAGCGACGGCGGCGCCCACGATGGACCAGCGCTCACCGAAGCGGAGGGTCACCAGGGACGCGGGCAGGTTGAAGAACCAGGACCCCAGGCCGATCAGGGTGACGATCAGGGCCGCCACTGCCACCGACGCTCCCAGTTCGCGGGCGGACAACGCCACCACCGGCAGGATGGCACCTTGCCCGATCCCGAAAAGCAGTGTGGGGCCGAAAGCGGCAACCGCAATGCTGCGCAGGCTGAAAGGCTCAGGATCATCAGGGGAAGTCATCAGATTTATCCTATGGCCGCCCATTGTGGTCCCCCTGCATTGGAAAGGGGGCCTGGTACAGGGGTTCCTCGCCCGCCCTTCCTCCTAGAATCTCCGTACGCAGCACATTGGGGTGATGCCACATGGCGGGAAAGCACGAAACTCCGCGTGAGGAAGGGATCGTGGAGCGTCTACAGGACCTTGTCCTGAAGACTCCGGACATGGCGGAGCTGCTCCACGAACTCGTGACCCTCTCTGCCGCGGCGCTTTCCGTCCACACCAGGCTGCTCTGCGGCGTCACTATGGTGCGGAAGAAGAAACCGGCAACGGTGGCCACCAGCCATTCGCGGGTCAAAGCCATGGATGAGCTGGAGTATGCCTATGGCGACGGGCCTTGCCTGACCGCCCTCCGGGACCTGGTCACCGTCTACATCCCCACATTGCATGAGGAGAGCCGCTGGCCCCATTACTGTGCCACGGCCTGGGACGAAGGCATCCGCTCCATCCTCTCCGTTCCGCTGCCGCTGGAAGGGGAGGCAAGTGCGGCACTCAATCTGTACGCCGCCCAAACGCACGCGTTCAGCGATGAAGCAATTCACAAGGCGGAAGTGCATGCGGGCCAGGCCTCCAAGGCGCTGCGCCTGGCCGTGCGCCTGGCACAGCTGACGGAGGACCGCGACAACCTGGCAGCAGCACTGGAGTCGAGGACCATCATCGACCTGGCAACGGGAATCATCATGGCCCAGAACAACTGCAACCAGGACACCGCCATCAAGGTCCTGCGGAGCGCCTCCAACACCCGCAACCGCAAGCTTCGGGACGTGGCAGCCTTGCTGGTGGCCTCGGTGGGCAAGGATCCCAACGTCATTACGCACTTCGACTGAGGCTTAGGTGCAACAGGGGCAAGGTTCACCGGACGCGCGGCTCGAACCCGGCCAGGGCCCGGAAGAAATTCACCAGCTCAACAATGGCGCCAATGATCGAACCCACGATCCCGAGCACCAGGAACACCCGCACCACTACGGGCCAGCCGGACCAGCTGGTGCCGAAATCGAAGGGGAAGACCTGCCACATTCGCAGCATGGCCGCCACCCCTATGCCCATGACCACAATGTTTCCCAGCGAAAGGAGGGCCCGCGAATGGATCACCTCGCAGACCAGGTTCACAATGATGCCGGCGATGAGGGATGCGTTGATGAGGTCAAGGACGCGGGTCATGTCCGCGGTGAGGAACGGAACTATCTGCCAGCCCGGCCAGACGTTGATCCCCCACAGCAACAGGGCGTTGATCACGGCGGAGCCAACGTTGCCGCTCCGGCTGGTGGTAGTCCTGGCCGCCATGCCAACAGCGTCCCGCATGGACAGCCGCGGCAAAAAGTGCCGAAGGTCCCCCGACGCAGGAAGCGCCCGGGGACACCGCCTGCAGGGGACGGCAGGCCGTTCGGCACTGTTCCAGCGGTCCCGGCAGCACGGAGCCTATTTGGAAACGGAGCCTTTTTGAAGGAGGTGGTTGGCAGTGTTCACTCTTCGCACCCTTGGCGGGATCGCCCTCCTGATGGCTGGGAGCAGCTGGCTGTGGCTGACGCCCACGTTCGCCAGCAAAGGGGTCAACACCTCCGGCGTCTGGTGGGCCATCACCATGGTGCTGTCGCTGCTGACCGTGCTGGGATTCCTGGTGGCCACGTGGGGACTGTTCGCCCGGTGGAGCTGGTGGGAGTACGCAGCCCTGGCCTCTGCGGCGCTGGGGCTGGTCACCCTGGTGCCGTTCTGGGAGGCGGCAACGGGCGGAGGCGAGACGGTGGGGACCACCGCATGGAACGTCTTCGTGCACGTCCTGATGGTGGCCGGCGTCGCGGTGTTGCTGCTGGTACCGCCCCTGGAACGCTGGGTCAACCAGCAGGTGATGGGCTAGCTGGAGGTCAGTAACCGGCCAGGAGCTCAGCGGCCTTGCCGTTCGCTGCCGCGTTCACCAGTTCTTCGGCCACGATGTGCAGCTTGGTGTTGGCGTGCTGGCTCCTGCTGGCCAGGAGTTGGAATGCGGCAGGGCCGTCCACTCCCTGCAGTGCCATGACAATGCCCTTCGCCTGTTCAATCAGGGCCTTATGCCCGAGGGCTCCCTCGATGGCTTCCTCGGCGGCGTGCTGGGACTCGATACGCAGGCTTTGGGTCACGTCCACCATGAAGCCGCGGACGTAGTCCACCTGTCCGGATGGTTCCACGACAGCTTGGATGGCAGAAAAAACGCGCCGTTCCCTGCCCCGGACGTCAATGACCCGGTGCAGCAGCGCCCCTTGGCCGCCGCCTTCCAGGAGGTCCGCCCAGATCTCCTGGATGCGCTCCCGATCCAATTGGTGCTTGTGGGCCATGAACAGTTCGAAGGTGGGCACCACCTCACCCTGCTTGAGTCCGTGTATGCCGTACATGCCCTCGGACCACACCATTTTCCCGGAGGGGACATGCAGTTCGAACGTCCCTGAGGGGCAATGGGCAGAGGGCTGCAGCGGATAAAGATACGTATCAAGCTTTGACCACATACATTCCTCCCAAAGTCAGGTGCACCCCCGGCGGGCTAACGGCACCCACCCTAACCGACCAGTATGAAAAGGACACGTCATATTCCGCCCAGCAGATGCCGGAAAAGTACAGGGGTCACAAAGATGCGGGGACGGAGTACTGTTCGCCCTAGGGGGCGCTGGCGGTCTGCGCCCACAGCCAAGGGGAGGTCATTTCATGGGTGAAGTGTGGATCCGCACGCTGGGCAACGGGCTGGTCCGGGCCGATCGAGTCACCGAGATTACATCCACCCGCGGGTCCCGGCAGGAGGACCGCGGGTATTCACTGAAGGTCATTGTGGACGGCAAGAGCCACGTGCTGATTGACGACGGCGGGTTGCAGGGCTCCCTGCCCGAGCGGCTGGAATATGCCAGGCACATGGAGGACGCCCTGCTGCTGGCAATCGACGAGGCGCGGGGAAGCGACGTGTCCATGGTGGTCTCCTACGAACCGGAACGCGAGCGCTGGTCGGCCGCTCCCGTATCAGTATTAACGGGAAAGCTCCCCGAAGTCGTCTAACAGGCAAAGCCCCAACTGGGTCGCAGTTGTTGTCGTTTTCGGGGCTGATAACGACATTAACTGCGACTCAGTTGGGGCCTGGGACGGACATCAGCTGTGGGTCGGTTCCTCGACGAGCGCAGTGGCGATGCTGGCAGCGTCCTCCAGCGCGGCGAGGAAGCGCTCGGCGTCCAGGGCTGCGGCGCAGCCGGTTCCGGCGGCGGTGATTGCCTGGCGGTACCGGTGGTCCACGGCGTCGCCGCAGGCAAAGACACCGGGCAGGTTGGTGCACGTGGTGGGCGCGTCAACCTTGATGTAGCCTTCCTCGTCCAGGTCCACCTGGCCGGCCACGAGGTCGGTGCGCGGCAAATGGCCGATGGCCACGAAGATGCCGGTGGCGTCCTGGTGCCGGGTTTCCCCTGTGCGGGTGTCCGTGAGGGTGACGCCGGTGACTTTGCCGTCGCCGTGGATGGCCGTGACGGCGGAGTTCCAGGCGAAGCGGATCTTGGGGTTGTCCTTGGCACGCTGGGCCATGATGCGGGAGGCCCGGAGCTCGCCCCTGCGCACGACGACGGTGACGGACTTTCCGAAGCGGGTCAGGAAGGTTGCTTCCTCCATGGCGGAGTCGCCGCCGCCCACCACGATGATGTCCTGTTCGCGGAAGAAGAAGCCGTCGCAGGTGGCGCACCAGGAAACGCCGTGGCCGCTGAACTTTTTCTCCTCCGGCAGGCCGAGTTCCTTGTAGGCGGAGCCGGTGGCCAGGATGACAGCCGTTGCCTCGTAAGTCTCCCCGCCGCCGGTGACCACGCGCTTGACGGGACCTTTGAGGTCAACGGACGTGGCGTCGTCGTACTCAATACGCGCGCCGAACTTTTCCGCCTGCTGCTGCAGCCCGTCCATCAGCTCCGGGCCCTGGACGCCGCCCGGGAAGCCCGGGAAGTTTTCCACTTCGGTGGTGTTCATCAGCGCGCCACCGGCGGTGACGGACCCGGCCAGGACCAGGGGGTTCAGGCCGGCGCGGGCGGCGTAAATGGCGGCGGTGTAGCCGGAGGGGCCGGAGCCGATGATGATCAGCTGTTCTTTGCTCATTGGTTGTCCTTCGGTGGCGGTACTACTGGGCGTCCGCGTGCTGCGCGGGCAGGAGTTCGGTGATCAGTTTTTCAATGCGTGCCTTGATCTCATCACGGATCGGACGAACCGAGTCAACGCCCTTGCCGGCCGGATCCTCCAGTTCCCAGTCCTCGTAACGCTTGCCCGGAAAAACCGGGCACTCGTCACCGCATCCCATAGTGATCACCACGTCCGATTCTTTCACTGCCTCGGTGGTAAGCATCTTCGGGACCTCCGCGGAGAGGTCAATACCTACCTCCGCCATGGCCTCCACGGCGGAGGGGTTCACCTTCTCCGCGGGCTGGGATCCGGCGGAACGCACCTCCACGGTTCCCCGGGACAGGGAGGTCAGGAAAGCGGCCGCCATCTGGGACCGGCCTGCGTTGTGGACGCAAACAAAGAGGACGGAAGGCTTGCCGGCGGGATCGGCGCTCATGGGTGCTCCTCAAACTGATAGAAAACTACTTGCGGTGTAACAAACGTCACTGTGTTGCGCTCATCACATTCGTTGCCTAACCTAGTGGAGGCTTAAGCAAACAGGCCATGCAAGAAGCTGCAGCGTCGCAGCCAATGCCGGGGAAGGCTTTACAACTTGAACTCTAAGCTGAACATTGTGGTCCGGGTGGATCTGGACCACAGCAAGGCCCAGGTGATTGCAAAGGGGCATATCACCATCCACAGCGTCAACGCCCTCTATGTAGTGGCAAAGCGTGCCAACTCCCTCAGGGGAGGCCTGGACCTGGAGCTGGACGTTTCCAGCGCCCTGGTTGATGAGGAGGCGCTGGACATGCTCCATACCGCCTCCGAAACACGGCACCTGCCCGCAAAGATCGATCCGGACCAGGCACCCTGCACCATCAGCGTGCTGGCCGAGCGCCGAGATCCGCGTCCGAGGGCAGTCCGCCTGGCTGCATAAAACCTTCCGGCCGCTCGCCGCGCCCACTTTTCGGGCCAGAGCCGGCCGGCCACCACTTTGCTTTACCGCTCCCAACGACCCGAAGTGCAGCCGCATCTGAACAGACGGATGGCTGCACTTCGGGGCCCGGGGAGCCTATTACAGGCCCCGCCTGCCAGGCGTTAGAACAGCTGAACGCTGCGGGCCAGGATCTCCTGTAGTTCCTCGACGGCGAGGCCGGCAGCTTTGCCAAGAGCTTCGGGGGCCGCGCCCAACCGGGAAGCGGCCCGCACGGCATTCTCGAAGCGTTCCTGCGCTGCGTCCATTTCCCACTGGAGGCTTTCCAGCATGGCGGATTCCAGCCGCACGGCCTCCATGGAATCAGCGGTGATGCCAACGTCCATCTTGAAGCCGCAGGCGCAGGCCCACTCCCTGGAGTCAAGTTCCGTCGAAGCCCAGCTCAGCGACGGCACAGGCACTGGAATCGAACTCATTGCGGTGCCGCAGTGGAAGGGGGCGGCAGGGTCAGCCAGGGCACGATCCGAGGCATTCACGGCAACGGAAGAACCACGCAATCCCGACGGGTGGTCCAGGGCAATGGGCACGGCCTTCTGCACACATTCGACGCGACGGCCCGTAAAGGTCGATTGTCCCGGTGCCTGAGGTTCAAGTACTGCAGTCATTCGATCCGCCATCCGATTGATAAACAAGTATGTAGCTAGTCTAACTAGGATTCTCTACTTGTCTAGCGTACGGAAACGCCGGGTTTGGCATTGACGGCGTCCACCGCTTCACGCATCCGTTCCAGGAAGTGCATCACGGCTTTGATCTCCTCGGGAGACAGGGATTCGGCAGCCTCCAGCATGCGCTTGTGCATCTGGTTCAGGTTGTGCCGGACCTCTTCGTCAGCACCGGGAGTGGGCCTCAGAATCACAGCGCGCCGGTCCGTGGGATGGGGTTCCCGAAACACATACCCACCCGCAACCAGCCGATCGACCAGGCTTGTCATTGAAGCGGAGGTGATGGCCAGGCGGGCGGCAAGTTCTGTGGGCCGGATGCCGATTCCGGCCGATTCCGCGTCTATGAGGTACCGCAGGGCCAGGAGGTCCGTCTCCCCCATTGCCACGGAGGAACGGGTGCGCCTTCTCATGGCGCTTTCGGATGTCCGGAACTCCCGGAGGGCGTTGATGACGTCGACTGCGCGGGGCTCGGCACCCGCCGAGGATGGGTACCGTGAGCCTTCGCTTGCACCATGCGGGTTCATGCGAATTCCTTCGATATCCTACTTGCTTGGCTGTCTAACAAACCCATCGTAGCCCACTCGCCGTCCCTCCACCTCCATAACGATGCAAAGCATGTTCAGGTACCTCGCGCAGCCCGACGGGAAAAGTAGAGTACTGGCTACTCGTGCCCGGGCATCGGCAGCCCAATAGGTTTCTATGCAACCCGCCGCGCCTGTAGCTGGTGGGCGTAAAGGAATGGGGGTGCGTCAGTGGCAGTTGGCCCGGCAAACAACAAGGCGCTTGAGCGGCAGGGGTTCCTGCTGGACCTCGTAACGGGGGCCGACGGCGAGGCAGGGTCCCTGCAGATACTCGCCGACGCTGCAGCCCACTGGGTCAGTACCACGGCAGGTGCGGCGATGGAATGTGCCGTGGTCCTGCACCGCCAGCGGTCCTGCCTTGCCACGGCCGGAAGCACATCCGGCGCGGCTGGCCTGGCAGCGTCCGAGGACGAGCACGGAGACGGCCCCACAGCACTCGGTTCCGTACTGGCTGCTCCAACAGTCATCAATCAGGCCGGCGGGCGCTGGCAGGCCTACCGGAGGCGGTTGGTGGACAACGGCTTCGGCGCAGCCCTTGCCGTCCCCCTGGATCTAAAGCCCGGCTTGGCCGGCGCACTGGTCTTCCTGGCCCCGGCCAATGTCGGATTCACCGCCAAGGTTGTCAATGACGCCGCCTGGTTCGTCGAGGTGGCATCGCACAGCCTGAAGCTGGCACTGGACGTCCACGGCGTCATCCGTGCCGGCGACAACCTTAAGCAGGTACTGGAGAGCAGGACCAGCATCGACGTTGCCTGCGGAGTGCTCATGGCGCAGAACCGCTGCTCCTATGCTGAAGCCTTCAGCAAGTTGGCCGGCACCTCCAGGAACCGCAACCTCAAAGTGCGCAGCGTCGCGGACAGCATCCTCCGGGCGATGCCCAGCGGCCCGCCGGGAACCCGCTTCGAGCCTCCGGCAATCGCCTAATCCCGCCGCGCAACTCCCCGCGGCCAATGGCGGGAGGGCAAGGCAAGGGTGACCGCGCGGCTAATGACGCGCCCGGGCCCGGATAAGTGCTGCCGCCAGAAGTCCTGCACACCCGAGTGAAGCCAGCATGCCACCAAGAGCCACGAAGTAATCGGTAATGGTCATTGTCCTGCGCTCCTTCCCTGCTACCGCCTGATGGGCACAAGCTACCCGGCGAAACTCAGGCTTCCCTGAAGGATCGCCGGCAGGTTTGATCAAGATCCGGTTAAGGAGACCTGCGGGCATCCGCATACTTTGACCCGCGATCTTCCCTGCATCACGGCATTCCGTATTATTCAGGCATGTGGACTAAACAAAGCCAGAGCTTCTGCCCCCGGTGCGGCAGGAACACCAATCACGTCACCCATTTCCAAAAGGACGACGCCGGCAGCCTGGTTGCGGACGTCCGCTGTGCAGAATGCCGGGAGGCTGCGGGGGCGGTCGCCTAGGCAGTTAGGTCGCCGGAGCGGCCAGGACGGACGACGGCGAAAATCGCCAATGCTGCTGCCTGCACCACCGTGACGGTGACGGCCAGGGCAAAGACCGACTGCTGGTAGAGGAGGCCGATGAGGAAACTTCCCGCCAGCCAGGCCAGGCCGTAACAGGCGGTGAACATTCCGTAGGCGCTCCCCCGTTTGTTGGCCGGTGCCAGGCCCGCCACGCCGGCACGCATAGTGCTCTCCTGCATCCCCATCGACGCTCCCCACACCAGCACACCTGCCACTGCAAGCCCGGTGTTGTTACTGAAGCCAAGCCACGGAACCGCGGCGGCCAGCACCGGCAGGACCAGCAGGACCCGCAGCCCAACCCGGTCAAAAAGCCAGCCCGAGCCCAGGGCTGCCACCGCGTCCACACCCATTGCCGCGGCGTAAAGCACCGGAACCAGCGCCGGCGGGAGCAGCCCTGTGGCCACCAAGTGAAACGAAAGCAGTCCAAACGTGGCGTAGCCGAACATTGTCAGGCTGCTGAACGCAGCGTAAAGCCAGTACTGGCGCGGCATTCCGGCAGCGCCGCCGGGAACAGGAATGGCCGCGTTGCGCTCCGCTCCAGGGGGCTCCGCATCGGCCTGCTCCACGCCGCCTGCAGGCTGCGGGTTGCCCGGCTGGGCGGCGGCGAGCTCGTAGACGCCAGGATCGGGAACTCTGCGCTTCAGCCAGAACAAGACCAGCATGGCCGCAAGTCCGGGCACAGCCAGCAGCAGGAAACCGGGCCCGTAGCTGCCGGAAAGCGCCAGGGCCACCCCCACCAGCAGTGGCCCCACCAACGCCCCCACCTGGTCCAGTGCTTCATGAAGCGCGAATGCCTTTCCCTGGCCCAGCGCGGAACCGGCCTCCGCCAGCATGGTGTCCTTCGCGGGGCTCCTCACGGCCTTGCCCAAGCGCTCGGCCAGGACCAGCAGGCAGGCGACCCACAGTGCGTCGGTGACTCCGAGCAGGGGCACTGAGACCGCGGTCAGGGCATAACCGCTGATGGCCAGCGCCCACCGCAGCCCGGGCCTGTCAGCAAGCCGCCCAAACACCAGGCGGAGGACCAGGGCCACGGCTTCACCGGCACCGGTGACCACACTGATCAGGAGCGCCGATGCGCCCAGCGCACCGAGGAACGGCCCGGTAACGCTCCGCGCACCCTCGTACACCATGTCCATCAGCGCGCTGATGATGCCGAAAGCCAGGATGAAGCGGACGGCAGTCATGGGCGCGGCGGGAAGCGCCCCTCCGGCGTTACCGCTGGTGCGCATGCTCCCGGGCCTGCTTCACAGCACTATCAGGCACAGCGCCGCTTAATCCAGCACGATTCGACCCGGCACCGCGACGGAGTGCGCGGCCCACGCGGGTGCCACGGCGGGATGGTGGAACAGTACCTTCCGGACGCGTCACCGCCAGGATCACTCCGATTCCTGCCAGGGACGAAACCATCGCCGACCCGCCGTATGAGATGAACGGCAGGGGCACGCCAATAACGGGCAGCAGCCCGCTGACCATGGAAATGTTGATCACCGCCTGCCCCAGGATCCAGGTGATCACGCTGCAGGCCACGATCCGCGAGAAGGTATCCGTGGTCCGGGCGATGGTCTTGAACACGGCAATGGCCAGGGTGGCGAACAGGCCCAGCACCAGCAGCGAGCCGGCCAAGCCAAGTTCCTCGCCCAGGATGGAGAAGATGAAGTCGTTATGGGCTTCCGGGATCCAGTTCCACTTCTGCCGGCTCTGCCCCAGGCCCACGCCGAACCAGCTGCCGGAAGCCAGTGCGTATGTGCCGTGCTGCGCCTGGTAGCCCATGCCCTGCGCGTCCTCGTCAGACCCCATGCCCAGCCAGGAGGAGATGCGCCCCATCCTGTTGCCGCTGGTGGCTGCCAGCACCAGGGCTGCCGCCGCGCAGATCAGCCCGGCCACGGAGAACACCTTCATCCGCACGCCGCCGTAGAACATGGTGGCGGCCAGGATCATCATGATGATCAAGGTGGTGCCCAGGTCGTGCCCCAGCGCCACGATGCCCATAATCAGTGCACCGGCCGGTGCCAGCGGCATGACCGCGTGCTTCCACTGCCCAAGCAGGGCCTGCTTCCGGTCCAGGATCCAGGCTCCCCACACAATCAGCGAGAGCTTGGCGAATTCGGACGGCTGGGCCGTGAAACCACCCACACTGAGCCAGTTCCGGTTGCCGTTCACGGTCATGCCCAGCGGCGTGAACACCAGCACCAGGGCAAACAGTGAACCGATCAGCATCGGCCAGCCCAGCCACCGGATCCGCCGCACGGGCATCCGCGCCAGCACCAGCATGATCGCCGCGCCGGCCACGGTCCACATGGCCTGCTTCAGGGGAAGATCGTACGGATTGTTTCCTGCCGCCACGGATTCCACGGACGACGCCGACGCCACCTCCACGAGTCCGATCCCTGAGAGCGTGAGCACCACTGCCAGGATCAGCGGCCGCAGGCGGCCCGGCGAGTCGTCCTCCAGCCATACCGCCAGTTTGCCCAGCCTGCGCCGGGCAGGAGGACGCGTAACGCGCTGCTTTTGTCCTGTACTCATCTGTCCGTTCCTCAGCCTGAACATCCGCGGTTTCCCGCAGGGCCGGGCCAGCGGCCCGGGCGGGTACCGCCGAAAAGAAAGAGTACGCCCACCCCGCTACTGGAGGGCGACGGGACACCCGCCAAGTCAAGGGTTTTAGGCGAATTGCCAGCTTCGGCCTGTAGGGTAGCGGAAACCTGTCCCCTCCCGAAGGTCCTTTTGTCGTGTTCGGTTCCAGAAAATCTCCCGGCCCGGAACAGGAAAGCTCCAGCCCCCTCGCCTACCCCGGCCAGGGTGAGCTGTACGCCACCAGTTCGCGCCACCTCCGGCCCCTCCGCCGTCGTGCCCCACGCTGGGTCAAGGTCCTCACTGCTGTGGTGTCCGTGCTGCTCCTGGCCGTCCTGGCGTTTGGCGGCTACTGGGCCTGGCGCCTGCAGTCCAACATCAGCACTTCGCAGCTGTCCGCGGGCGGACAGCGCACGGAGGGGGCCGCGAATGACAACACGGACCGGCTGCAGATCCTGGTGCTGGGCTCGGACACGCGGAGCGGCAACAACAGCCAATACGGCACCGCGGACCAATCCTCCGGCTACGGGCAGTCCGACGTGATGATGCTGCTGGACATTTCCGCGGACAACAACCACGTGAACGTCATCAGCTTCCCCCGCGACCTTTTGGTGGATGTGCCTTCGTGCACGGATTCCAAGACCAACCAAACGTATCCCGGGCAAAAGAGCGCGATGATCAACAGCGCCATGGCCCAGGCAGGCATCGGCTGTGCCGTGGATACGGTGAACAAGCTGACGGGCCTTGAGGTGGACCACTTCATGATGGCGGACTTCAACGCCGTCAAGGAGCTGTCCAACGCGGTAGGCGGCGTGGAGGTCTGCGTGACCGAGGCCGTCAATGATCCCGATTCGCACCTGAACCTGCCGGCGGGCACCTCTCAGGTGCAGGGCGACCAGGCGCTGGCCTTCCTGCGGACCCGGCACGGGTTCGCCAACGGCGGGGACCTGGGCCGCATCCAGGCGCAGCAGGGCTTCCTTGCCTCGCTCAGCCGCAAGCTCAAGTCCGAGGGCACCCTCGGCAACCCGCAAAAGGTCCTGAGCATCGCCGACACCATCACCAAGAACCTGACGGTGGATTCCGGCCTGGCCTCGGCCCCGTCCCTGCTGACCATCGCCAACCGGCTGAAGAACATCGATCCGGCCAACATCAACTTCATCACCGTACCCACCGTCCCCGCGCCGCAGGACCCCAACCGGCTGGCTCTCGACGAGCCGGCTGCATCCAACTTCTTCAAGGCCCTGCGCAACAGCCCGGACCTGAGCCAGCCTGCGCCGGCAGCACCTGAGACGCCGGCAACGCCCGCTGCACCGGCCTATGACAAGTCGCTGCAGCCGGTCTCCATCGCCAACGGCACCGGTGTGACCGGCCGCAGCAAGGCGATCGCAGGATTGCTGTCCGACGCCGGGTTCACCAAGCTCACCCAGTTGCCGGCCCAGGCGCAGGGCCAGACCATGGTGTACTACTCCGCCGGGTTCGAGGACGTGGCAGCCGACGTTGCCGCGCTGTTCGGCCTGCCGGCAAGCAGCGTCCAGCAGGTTGCCAACATCCAGGGCGTGCAACTGTACGCCGGCACGGACTTTGCGTCCGGCACCAAACCCGCCGCCCCGCCGTCGTCCGCTGACTCCTCCGGAAGCGTGGTGGCTCAGACCGGCAGCGACCAGAAGTGCCAGGCGGCCAACCCGCTGGGATAGCAGAACCTCCAGCACGATCCAGCTTTGCCTGAATACAGCCCCGGCTGTACCTTTAGGACATGCAGACCCTCACCCACGCTCCGGTGCTGGCCCGGTTCGGTTATGCGGTATCGGATCCCACCCGCGCCCGCGTGCTGCTGGCCCTTGCGGAGGGTCCGTCATATCCGTCGGACCTGGCGGACAGCCTTGCCGTATCCCGGCAAAGCATGTCCAACCACCTGACCTGCCTGCGCGGCTGCGGCCTGGTGGTTGCGGTTCCGGACGGGCGGCGGAGCCGGTATGAGCTGGCGGATGCGCGGATCGGACATGCCATCAAGGACCTGCTGAGCGTAGTCCTGGCGGTGGATCCTGCCTGCTGCGCACCCGACGGGGAGTGCCTGGCATGACCGCCCCCAACGTGGCCGGCACCCAGCGGCGGCGGGTCCTGAGCCGTCGGATCAGGCTCTTCGCGGCGGCCACCATCACGTACAACATCATCGAGGCCATCGTGGCGCTGTGGGCCGGCGGCACAGCTGATTCAGCTGCGCTGATCGGCTTTGGCCTGGACTCCGTGATCGAAGTAGCCTCCGCGCTGGCGCTGTCCTGGCAGTTCTCAGCCAAGGACCCAGAGCGGCGCGAGCACCTGACGCTGCGGATCATTGCCGTGTCGTTCTTCGCCCTGGCCGCGTTCGTGGCCGTGGACTCCATCCGCTCCCTGGCCGGCGCCGGGGAAGCGCAGCACTCCCTGCCGGGCATTGTGATTGCCGCGCTTAGCCTGTTCATCATGCCCGTCCTGTCCTGGGGTCAGCGCCGGGCCGGGCGGGAGCTCGGGTCCAGGACGGCCGTGGCGGACTCCAAGCAGACGCTGTTGTGCACCTATCTTTCCGCCGTGCTCCTGGTGGGCCTGGTCCTGAACAGCACACTGGGCTGGTGGTGGGCCGACGCCGGCGCAGCACTGGTCATCGCGGGCATTGCCGTCCGTGAAGGCATCAACGCCTGGCGTGGGGACGCGTGCTGCACTGTTCCGCACGCGGCGGAAGCCGCCGACGAACAGGACGGCTGCTGCCCGGGCTGCGCCAGCCCTGATTCAACATCAGTCGGCCTGCAGCCGCTTGGCCTGCCGACCATCGGGAAGGGCTGACCCGTGGGCCACGACCACAGCCACGACGTGGCCGATCCCCAAAGCCAGCGCGGCAAGCTGCTGCTGGTTTTCGCCATCACGTTCACGGTGATGGTTGCCGAGATCGTGGGCACGGTCCTCACCGGCAGCCTGGCCTTGCTGGCCGACGCCGGGCACATGTTCACCGACTCCGCCGGGCTGCTCATTGCCGTGATTGCGGCGTCGCTGGCCCTGAAGCCGCCAACCTTCAAGCGCACCTGGGGCTACAAGCGCGCCGAGATCCTCGCCGCGGCCGGGCAGGCTGCCCTGCTGCTGGGGGTGGGCGGCTTCGTGATCGTGGAGGGCATCCGCCGCCTGTTCGAACCGCCGGGGGTGGGTGGTTCGCTGATGCTGTGGTTCGGTGTGATCGGCCTGGCCGGAAACGCCGTGGGGCTGCTGGTGCTCGCCTCCGGCCGCCACCACAGCTTCAACATGAAGGCTGCGTTCCTCGAGGTGCTCAATGATGCCCTCGGTTCCGTTGCCGTGATCGTCGCCGCGCTGGTCATTGCCCTGACGGGATGGACCCGGGCTGACGCCGTCGTATCCCTTCTCATCGGCGTGCTGATCATCCCGCGGACGCTGAAGCTGCTGCGGGACACGGTGAATGTGCTGATGGAAAGCACTCCCCCGGGCCTGGACCTGGCCGAGGTCCGCCGGCACATCCTGGCGCTGCCCCATGTCATCGACGTCCACGACCTGCACGCCTCCCTGGTGGCCTCCGGTGTGCCGGTCCTGTCCGCACATGTCACCGTGCAGGACGGTTGCATGCGTGACGGTCATTCGGCCACCATCCTGGCGGATCTGCAGCGCTGCGTGGCCCAGGACTTCGACGTCAGCGTGGAGCACTCCACCTTCCAGATCGAACCCGCCGCGCACCGCGACCAGGAAAGCATCCCGCACTGATTTCCAGAACCGGCGTTTGGTCGGCCGAACGGTTCAGCCTGCCGACGCGGAAACGGGCGTCTTGGACGGCTCCGTCGTGGAAGGCACGACGGCGGGTTCGAGCCTTTTGTTCGCCCAGCGGCGCAGCGGGCGCTCAACCCAGCGGAAGGACGCGAAGGCCAGCAGCACGGTGAGTGCCGCGGTCAGGACGATCCGGAGCGGCAGTTCCGGGATCAGCGGCATCAGCAGCAGGTAGACCGGAAGGTGCCAGAGGTACATGCCGTAGGACAGGTCGCGGCCGGGGCGGGCAAGCCAGGGGTGGCTGAGGATGCGTGACAGGAAGCCGGCCGGCTGGAGGACCAGGGAACCGATCAGCACCGCGGACAGTAGTGCGAGCGCGGCGGGCCCGGCCGTCCAGAACACGTTGAACCAGGTGCCGGGGGTGTCCGGTTCCTTCAGCAGGAACAGTGCGGCCACAAGGGCGACGCCAGCCAGGGGCGCGGCCCAGCGGGATGCCGACAGCAGCCCTGCATGCAGCCGCGAGCCGTGGCGCACGGCGGTGAACAGCAGGGCCAGGGCGCAGCCAATCAGCAGTTCGTCAGCCCGGGTATCCGGACCGTTGTAGATGCGGTCCAGCGGTTCGCCGGCGTTGACCAGCAGGAACCGGTTCAGTACGAAGGCGGCCGCCAGGGCCACGGTGGCGACGGCTGCGCTGCGGACCTTCAAGAACCGAAGCATCACCAGCAGGAGCAGCGGCCACACCAGGTAGAACTGTTCCTCAACGGCCAGGGTCCAGGTGGGGCCAAGCGTTTCACCGGCGATGGAGTCACCGAACATGCCGAAGTGGGCCAGGTTCATCACGTAGGCGGCGGCCGGAAGGACAAAGCCCGCCTGCCCGCCCCAGCCTGAGGCAGGGAACAGGAAGCCGCCGGCGAGGATCACCGCGCAGAGCACCAGCAGTGCCGGCCAGAGCCGGGCCAGGCGCTTGGCGTAGAAGATGCCGAGATGGAGACGACCGGTGGCGAGCCGTTCCTTCATGATCAGCAGCGTGATGACGAAGCCGCTGAGCGTGAAGAACACGTCCACCCCGATGGACCCGCCGGGCATCGCCTCCGTCGCGGTATGGAAGAAGAAAACGCCGGCGACGGCCACGGTCCGGAGGCCGTCCAAGGCATGCTTGCGTCCGGCGATGAGGCCCGTTTCGGGCGCCGCCGGGCGATCTGGCGCTGACATCAATCCGCTGCTCAACCTCAAAACCACTAAGCAAGCATATATAACGTTTCCATAACTGGACTGACAGGAGGCTGGGAGAACGCTGACTTCCGGTCTGGAAATATCGCCCCTTGTGGCTGCCAGCCCACGCTTCTAGGGTGAACTCATGGTTGAGCAGGACATGGTGGATGACCTCGAGGGGCTTGTGGATCTTGTCGCAGGGATGGAGGACATCAAATCCGTGCTGGACGGCCTCACCGGACTTGCTGCGGCCAGCATGAGCGGCACCCTTGGAGTGCCCGTTGAGTGCGCCGTGACACTGCACCGGCGAAAACGAACGGCCACCATCGGCGGAAGCAGCGGCCGGGCGACGGTAATTGACCGCATTGAACAAAGCCTCGGCGACGGCCCCTGCATCGAGGCCCTGGAAAGCGGCGTTCCCGTTCTGCTGGGTGACGTGGCGTCGGACCCACGTTGGCCGGAGTACCGCAGCGCATTGTCCGCCGCAGGCATCGGCGGATCGCTGGGCATCCCGATGGATTTGGAGGACGACGCCGGCGCCGTCCTTGATTTCTTTGCTCCCGTCAGTGGAATCTTCAATGAGCAGGCGGTGGCCGAGGGCGTGCGGTTCGCCGATATGGCAGGCAAAGCGCTGAGGCTGGCTGTCAGAATCGCTTCGTCAGACCAGCGGGCTGAGAACCTCAGGGCGGCGATGGACACGAGGACCGTGATCGACTTGGCCTGCGGGATCATCATGGCGGAGAACAAGTGCAGCAAGGACAGGGCTTTCGAGATCCTTCGCAGCGCCTCCAATACCCGGAACCAAAAGCTCAATGATCTGGCCGAGTCCCTCGTGAACCGCTATGCACCGCCGGAGGAAGCCAAAGCGCACTTCGAGGATTAAGGCCCAAAAACCAGACCGGGAGCCAGCGACGCTGCTGGCTCCCGGAGAGTACGACGCGAATGTGGCCCACCCCCGAAATTGGATTTCCCTGGGCCACACCCGCGCCAGCTTGCGGTTGATTGCGTCACAGGGAGCGGCGGCCTGCCAAGGGGCCCGGCATGACCAGGCGGGAGGCAGGCATCGTTAGTTCCCGAGACGGCAACAAGAAGGCCGTCTGCCTGACCTGGTCCCAGCCTAGCGCTCCCCAGTGCCCGGACATAGGGACTAAATCCCCAATTATTTCCCCCAATTAATGATTCTGTCGCGTGCGGCCCCTTGACTACCTGACACAACAAGAATTCGCCCTCTCAGTGCCCTTCACCAGCAGCTGCACCGTCGGCTCGGGCATCACAGGAGACACTGAAGAGCCCGGCGCCCCAGGAGGGGCGCCGGGCTCGGCGGGTACGCTTTTTACTGCGGACCGCAGCCCTTGCCGGACGTGTCGCTGCCCTTACTGGAATGGGTAATGGACGCGACGGCGCCGGTCTGCTCATCGAGCATCACCTTGTCGTTCCGCGAGTGGTGGAAGTTGAACATGCCGCTAATCGATCCCGCCACGGCGTCGGCTGAAGAGTCGCCGATCTGCCCGGTGTTCCAGTTGTCTTCGATGAAGCGCAGGACCGAGGCCTGGTCGGTCTGGGTGTGGTCCACGAAGTTCTTCTTCGCGTACGGGGAAATGACCACCAGCGGCTGCCGCGGGCCCGGGCCGCAGCGGTCGGTGTAGCCGCCGGCCATGGGCACTCCTGCGGCCGCGGCGCTTTGGCACCAGCCGGCGTCGTCTGTGGTGTTGGAGGAATTCTTCACCTGTGCGGCCACGTGGTCGTACCAGCCGTCGGAGTCGTCATAGGCGATCACGACGGCGGTGTCCTCCCAGTTCCTGGACTGCTGGATCTGGTTGACGGTTTTGGTGATGAAGTTCTGCTCGTCCACTGGGTCCGAGTAGGCGGCATGGCCGTCCTGGTACATCCCCGCCTTGAGGAAGGACACAGCGGGCATGTTGTCTGTGTTGACCACCTTGTCGAAATCGGTCAGGTCGTACTGGTGGTTGGCCTGGCCGTTGTGGCCGATCTCCTCATCTGAGGCGGGGGCCAGGTGATGGGGGTTGGCCGTGGAGGAGTAGTACTGGAACGGCTGGTGGTGCGGGGAGTAGTCCACCACGGAGGCGCCGGCGGCATTGGTGTGGCTGGACAGGCAGGAGGCCGGCGTGGTCGCTGTCGCCGGGGTGGTGGGTGTGAACCCGCCCTGGAACCAGCCCCATGAGGTGCCCTTGGCGTTGAGTAGGTCACCGATATTGGTGCCGCTCATGCCAGCGAGGTTGTTGCTCTTGACATGGCTGTTGTTGGAGCAGTCGTCGTAGACAGGGTCGGGGTCGTTGATGACGGTGCCCACTCCGTTCGCATCGGGCTGGCGGACGGTGCTGCTGCCGGCTGCCGGCGTGGCCACGGGCGCTCCAGCGGCGGTGTACTCCTTGGCGCCATGGGTTTGGCCGGAAACCAGGTTGAGGGCGCCGGGGGTGGACGGACCGAAGACCGTGCTGAAGTGGTTGTCGCTCATGGCGTAGTTCTGGGCGTAGTTCCAGATGCCGGTGACGGTGTTGCCGTCGTAGTAGTCCATAGTCAGGCCGGGGCGGCTGTACTGGTTGGTGCCGCAGGCGTCGCGGCTGGTGAACTGGACAAACTGGTCCATTGCCCCGCCGTTGTAGGCCTTTTGCTCGGCGGTGTAGCCGTGGTCCTGGTCGCACGTGACGGCCTGCATCGGCGAGAGCCGGGCAGGCTGGACCGAGTTTGGGTTGTTGGGTGCCAGCAGGCCCGCCTTGGCCAAGGTGTTGATGTCCTTGGGCGTGTCCCCCGCCGCGGTGAATGCGGACGCCGGGGTACCTGTGCCCTGCTGGGTTTCACCTGCTATGTTCGCCGCCTTGGGGTAGGTGGCGAAGTAGTGGTCGAAGGAGACGTTCTCCTGGAAGATCACCACAACGTGCTTGATAGGAGTAGCTGTGCTGCCGTCACCATCGGCGGCGGCGGGGCCGGCGAAGCCTGCGGTCAGGGTGCACGCTGCAAGTGCCGCCGCGCCCGTGGCGGCGGCCATCCGCTTTCTGCTGATTCGTTGTCCATGGGACGAACTCATTGGGGGAGCCTCTCAAATTGGTAATAGCCGGGGCCCCCCAAGCTACTTTCGCGCAATTAACCCCTCCCGCCTTGCGGATGAACGCGTGTTCACCTTCCGGTCACGCGCCATCTGCCTGGCGCTGCCGGCCCGGGCTCTCGGTCATCCCCCACCCTGCGGACGGGACCCCTTCTCGGCATTCCCCGGCGCTGTTAGCATGGCCGTGCTGACAACGATGTCCGTCTATGAAGGAGCCCAAATGCCCACGCGCCTCAACCCCTACCTGAGCTTCCGCAGCAACGCACGGGAAGCCATGGAATTCTACAAAGACGTCTTCGGCGGCGAGCTGAACGTGAGCACGTTCGCAGATTTTCATGCAAGCCAGGATCCCGCTGAGGACAACCTGGTGATGCATGCACAGCTTGACGGCCCATCGGGGCTGACCTTGATGGCATCGGACACTCCGGCCCGCATGGACTACAACCCCGGGAACACCTTCAGTGTGTCCCTAAGCGGTGACGATGAAGCCGAGCTGCGGGGCTACTGGGACAAGCTGTCCGAGGGCGGCACCGTGACAATGCCGCTGGAGAAGGCCATCTGGGGCGACGCCTTCGGCATGTGCACCGACAAGTTCGGCATCCAATGGCTGGTCAACATCGCGGGCCCCAAGGAGTAGCTGCCGGATCCAGTAACTGCAGCACCCTTGGCGGCCCAAACAACCTCTCAGCAGCCAACGCCACTGCGACCAAACCAGGTGGCAAGCGCCTCAGGGAGCCCCTCCACTGAGCCTTCACCCACCCAGGCGACGTAACCGTCGGGCCGGACCAGGACCGCCGTGGGTGCATCCACCGCGCCCAGCACGGGAAGCTGCCACGCGCCGTCGCAAATTGCCCGGACATGCTGCACCCGGCCCGCCCATGCGCCCGGCTCCAGCGCCGGGCCGCTGAATTCAAGAAGCACCGGCCGGCCCTGGTGCAGGAACTGGTACACCCGGCCTGGACCTTCGGCAGTTGTGATGTCCAGGTCGGGCATGCGGCGCCCAAGCAGCGGATGGCCGGGCCCCAGGTCGTAGGCGACGTCGAGTCCGCTGACCAGGGCGGCGATCGGTGCGCCGGCATCATCGACGCGGAGCACCTCGTCCAGCAGGTCGCGCAGGGCCTCCTGCCGGGGATCGGCCTTCTGGAAGAGGGACTGGGCCATGGTGTATTTGAGCGACCGGGCCCCGGCAGGATGGCGCTCCGCATGGTAGGTCTCCAGCAGCTCCTCGCCCGAGATCCCCAGCACCACCTGCCCCAGCTTCCAGCCAAGGTTGACCGCGTCCTGCAGCCCCAGCCCGATGCCCAGGCCACCTGTAGGTGAGTGGACATGCGCCGCGTCTCCGGCGAGCAGCACCCTGCCCTTCCGGTAGGCCTCTGCCTGCCGGGTGGCGTCGGTAAAGCGCGAGAGCCAGATGGGGCTGTGCACGCCGAAGTCGGTGCCAAACACATCGATGAGAGCCTTCTTCAAGTCGGCCAGGGTTGGCTCGGTGGCCGGGCCCAGCGTGGCCTCGGTGACCACCACCCGGACCACGCCGTCCCCCATCGGGTACAGTCCATGAATGCCCCGGGCGTCCACTTTCCCCTGCTGGCCGGGCTCCCCCGCCACCTTCACCTCAGCGATCAGGCTGCTCCGGGTCGCATCCGGACCCACCAACGGGATGCCGGCCGAACGCCGCACCACGCTGCGCCCACCGTCGGTGCCCACGACATACCTGCCGCGCACCGGCCCCTCGCCTGCGAGCTCTACGTCTGCGCCGGCGTCGTCCGCTGAAACACCGGCCACCTCCATGCCGCGACGGATCTGCACACCCAGCTCCTCCACCCACTCAAGCAGCAGCCGCTCAATGTGGTTTTGAAACAAAGCCAGCGTGTAGGGGTGGCGCGTGGGCAAGCCGGTCAGGTCCAGCTGGGTGCTGCCGAAGGCGGCGGTCTGAAGCGTCTTGCCCTCGGCGAGGAACCGGCCCGCGATGCCGCGCTGGTCCAGCAGCTCGATGGTGCGTGAATGGATGCCGCCGCCACGCGAGCCGGCCAACTCCTGGGACGGTCGCCGCTCCAGGACAAGGGCGTCCACCCCCGCCAGCCGCAGCTCGCCCGCAAGCATCAGCCCCGTGGGGCCGCTCCCCACTATTACTACGTCGTGCATACCCAACCGTCCCCTTCCTTTTCGACCGCCAGTATGCGGCGCGACAGGGGCCTTGCGGCAAGGCCCCCGTCGCGCGGTACTTTGGAAATGGAAGGAACGGTCTGCGGCGGAACGCCGGCTGTCAGCCGGGCAGGAAGTACCCCGAGACGTCCGCTACCAGGTGCGTACTCCCCGAAGACCGGTTGAAGAGGTTGACTTTGCCATACCAACCAATGGGCACTGTGACGGAGTTGGCAATGATCTGCCCGGTCGAAAAGTTGACACTGGAGACGTCCGGCCGGAACTTCCCGGTGGGATACGCGGTGATGTAGCCGAAGGAGTTTGCCTGGGCCACCGTCAGGTTGAACACCACGGCGGTTGCCCCTGCAGGAATCCCGTGCTCCCCTGTCACCTGGAACGCCGCATCCTTGTCCGGTTCGGCCGGGTAACCCTGGCGGGTGTCCAGGAAACGCGTGGGGACCATGGGCTGGAAGGTGCCGCCTGCCGTCGGCTTCCCAGCCAGGTAATAGCCGGAGACGTCGGCCACCAAGTGGGTGGCACCGCTGGAGCGGTTGTAGAACACCACTTTGCCGTCGGCGCCCACAGGGACAGTGACGGAGTTGGGGATGATCTGGCCCCCCTTGAAGTTGATGTTGGAGGCATCCGGCCGGGCCGCTCCCGAGGGATAGGCGGTGATGTAGCCAAAGGATTTCGCCTCGGCCACCGTCAGGTTCATCACCACAGCGGATACGTTGGCGGGGAGGCCGTTCCTGCCGGCCACCTGGACCGAGGTGGTGCTGTCGGGCGCCACCGCAGAGCTGGTCCGGGTGTCCAGGAACCGGGCCGGTGCAATCGGCTGGAAGGCACCGCCCGCCGTCGGCGTTCCGTCGAGGTAGTACCCGGAAACGTCAGCCAGCAGGTGCGTGGTGCCCGATGACCTGTTGAACAGCGTCACCTTCCCATCAGCGCCCACCGGAACCGTCACCGAGTTGGCCACGATCTGGCCGGTATCGAAGTTGAGGTTGGATGCGTCTGGGCGGGCTGAGCCCGATGCATAAGCAGTGACGAAGCCGAAGGACCGGGCTTCGGCCACTGTCAGGTTGAACACCACTGCCGAGACTTTGGCCGGAATTCCGGACTGGCCGGCCACTTGGAAGGAGACTGTGCCGTCCGCCGGAACCGGAGACCATTGGCGCGTGTCCAACGCACGGAAGGGGGTGACGGTAATAAGCGAACCGGGAACGGGTGCAGTGGTGGTGGCGAACGTGTAAACCCACTGTGAGGTGGCTCCGGCCGCCATGGTGTAGCCGGGCAGTGCCCGGGCCGAGACTGTCACGGTGCCGGAACCTGCGCGCACGCCTGGCGGGACCACGTTTCCATCCCGAAGGTACTCCACGCCCTGCTGCGTGGGGATGGTGAAGGTGTCCTGGGCGGTGCCGTCCTTGTCCGTGAACGTCACCGCTGCGGGGATGACAGTGTTGGCGGGCAGGTCGGCGGAGGTGAAAGCAAGGGCCTTTGCAGCATCTGCCAATCCGGCGCCGCAGCCTTCGGGGCAGGCAATGGGCAGTGGGCGTGCAGTGGCTTTGAGCCGCTTCTCCACCATCTCCGGGGTGAAGGTGCTGCCAATTTCGGACATCATCATCGCGGCGATGGCGGACACGTGTGGAGCCGCCATGGAAGTTCCCTGCAGGAATTCGTACGCCTCACCCTCCGGTGCCGTGGACCCGAAGTTGGAGGTAGACAGGATTCCCGAGGTGTTGTCGACGTCAAGGTCACCGCCGGGAGCGGTGATGTCGACGGCGGCTCCGTAGTTTGAGTAGTTGGCGCGGGCACCGTTGCGTCCCGCTGCGGCCACGCTGATGACGTTTTGGCAGTTTGCCGGGCTCATATCTGCTGCGGGGCGGTTCGCGTTTCCTGCCGCCACCACCACTGCGGTGCCGGCGTTGTAGGCGAAGTTGATGGCATCCTGCTCGATGGCGGAGCACGTGCCTATGCCGCCGAGGCTGAGGTTGACCACTTGCGCCCGGTTAGGGTTCGCGGGAACACCGGGGACGGTTCCGCCGGCGGCCCAAATGATGGAGTCCGCTACATCGGAGGAGTAGCCGCCACAGGAGCCAAGGGCCCGCACGGGGAGGATCTTTGCCTCAGGAGCAGCGCCCGTGATGCCGTCATTGTTGTTGCCGGCCGCTGCAATGGTCCCTGCCACATGGGTCCCGTGCCATGAGGAGATGGACGCCGGGGTTCCGGCGCCGCACTCATCCGCGCCCATCCAGTCGCCCTCATCCTGCGGGTTGGGATCGCGCCCGTCACCGTCGCGCGCCCAGTCCGCGTTGGACATCATGTCGTAACCAGGCAGGACTTTGGCATTCAGTTCCGAGTGGCTGGTGATGCCACTGTCCACCACGGCCACCACGGCACCTGTACCGCGGTTCACGTCCCAGGCGCCAGGAGCCCGGATGCCGGAGGCGTCTTCCCACAGGCCCCATTGCGCAGTGTAGCCGGGGTCATTGGGGGCTACCGCTGTCGCCTGCACAACGACGTCGGGTTCGGCGGACTGGATAGTGGGATCTGCCCTGAGCGCAGCCAGGAAAGCCGTGGCGTCCGCGGCAGGGAGGGCCTTGCTGGTCTTGATGACCTGCGCTCCCGTGGCGGCGGACCTGACGTTTCGGGCGGAGATGCCGACTTTTCCGGCCGCTAACCTGGCGGCTTCTGCCGTGGCTGTCGCCTCGGAGGCGATCCCCCGTCCCCCCTTGATCCGCACGATGAACTGATCCGTGGGGACAGCGGCAGGGGTTGACCGCGGCGGTGCGTCCCGAATGGGCAGTTCGTCTGCGTGTGCGGGGAGGGCCATCAGCGCGGCATTAGCCACGACGGCGGCCAGCACGGTTGCGGCGGCAGCCAAGGGCCGGAAATGGAACATGGGCGGGCATCCTCAGGGACGAGCGCCAACCCCAGGACGGCTCAGCGCGGACAGCCGGGAATCACCAGCTGACCCCCGCCCCGATTCTAGCCACAAGAAGCCAGCAGCAGGACCCCCAAAAGCGCTATAAAGCCAAATCCTTGGAAAAACCTTTGCTGCTATTGGATCAGGTAATGGCGCTCGTCAGCATTTGCGGCAGGTTTGGGAAAGACTGCACGGGACAGCGCCCTGACCCCGATTGCCGGAAGCAGAACTGCAGCGGCAGTGATGGACAGGGCAGTCCAGCCCAGGTTTTCGAGCGGACCGAGCTTGGGAGCCTGCAAAGCTGAAGTTGGCAAAGTTCTGACCCTTTTGTGAGACCGGGGAGGCATGTTCCTGCGGGGCGTGTTTCCGGAAGGAACGCCGGGCAGGCCCTCCCAGGTGTCCGCCCAAGCAACAGGAATTATCCTCACAAGGTTACGGCATGGGCCCCATTGGAAGGTTAAAACCGCCAACCGGAGCAAAACCCCCTAATCTCCCGTAATCAACATTTTCAGGACCTTTGCTGTGGCGGCAGGACCTGAGCAAGGGGCAATATCGACAGTGTCGGACAGTCGACTCTGCCCGGCACTGATTGTCGTTATCTGCGTGCCCCTAAAGCTTGACGCGGGGGCGGCCCAGGCTGTCCCTTAAAGTTCCTGCCTGGGCGACCGGGAGGATGGATCGCATGGACCGAAAGCGGCAGTGGAGGTGCCTCCGCAACAGACCGTCCGCGCGTGACCTGCCTGGCCGACGGACGCCAGTGCCGCGGCGGCTGCTCGCTGTTGTGCTCGCAGCATGCCTTCTCCTGGCAGGATGCATACCGTCGCCACCCCCGGATAGAGCGGCTCCCTCCACAACTTCGGGACCTCCCGGTAAACAGTCGAAGCAGATCCACGGGAGTTTTCTTTTCGGTGTGGGATCACAGGCCTATGGCGCCCTGGACAAGCCAATCGTCAAGGAAGTGCCAGTCAACATGATTACCAGTTGGTACAACTACCGGACCGACATGGCGTTCTTCGACAAATTCCGCACCTCCGTGACACCGCAGATCTACGCCGCAGGGAAAGCCATGCATCTGGTCATCTGGGATGGATACACAACCGATACTTGGGGACCGAAAGGGTGGCCGGACGCCGGCATGGTGCAGACAAAGTACGGGAAGGTCTGCGGCGCCAGCTACCCCTTGTCACGGGAATTCCAGGCCGACATGGTGCGGTTGGCAAAGAACACGGGCGGCCCAGCAGACGGCCCGCCGCTGTACGTTTCCATGTTCACCGAATTTCAGACCTACCCGTGCCACGAGGACGGGAATTACTGGGACACGGGCCAGAACTACTACAGAGCCTTGAAGGATGCCTACCGCGAGGCCAAAGACACCTTCCATAAATACGCCCCCAATTCAAAGGTTGCGCTGACCTGGGGCGGCTGGGCTGCCAACTTCGATGACCCGGCAAGGGGCGGTGGAAGGTCAATGCTTCCGTTCTTCAAGGACGTCATGGATGGATCGGACTTCCAGTCGTTCCAGGCAATGGGCAACAGCGGGAACGTGGAGCAGTCCACGTGGATGGTGAAAGCACTCCACGGCTACGGCAACGGCTTTTCACTGCTGGCACACTACAAACCCGACAATAACTCCCTGGCTGTCTATGATGCCGACATGGCCGGTTTCTTCAACGACGTCAAAATGGCGGAACTGAAGGTAAACGGGCTGTTTGGGTTCAGCTTCATGGAGCAGGACATGCTCATGTCCAGCGGATCCCGGTATGAGCAGGCGAAGGCCGCGATCAGCAAGTACCAGGTGCCTGCCCCGCCCTGGCCGTTGACGTGAGTTCATCCAGGCACTCCGAGGTCGAGGCTAAAGTTCTGCTAATAAATCAAGATGATGAACTAGCCAGCCTGACGATACCGGTGATGCGATGGTGTCCTTTGAGCGTGAACACTGTACTGCTCCTTTCATGCGATGCCACCCCGCGGGGGACGGCTGGGTTTCCTGACCGTTTTCCGTTCAGGCTTTCGCCGGTTCGGCGAGGAATTTGTCGAATGACCGGTGGTGTGATCGGTCCTGCGAAAGAGCTCCGGGTTCCGGTGCTTTGATGTCTCAAGAATCCCCCAGGAGGCTTAATCGATCCTTAAGCTCTTCCGGGCCCGCCAACGCCACTCAAGACCTATAAAAGTGACTTTCAAACCCGGAATGCTGCCAGGCCGGTGGCCGTCAACGCAGCCCTGGTAATTCCGCCCTATAACGCAAACTTCCAGGGCGAAGCGGGGAAGCTGCGCCGCCGGGCGTTATCCCACGCCATCAACCGGGAAGAGATCACCCGGGTGATCTTCAACGGCACACGCACGCCCGCCACAGAATTCACTTCGCCGGTACTGGACGGCTACTCGGATTCGATTCCCGGTAATGATGTCTTGAAGTTCGACGCGGACAAGGCCAAGAAACTGTGGGAGCAGGCAGAAGCCCTAAAGCCGTACGACGCCGGCAAGCCCCTCATTTTCACAACGAACACTGACGGCGGCAACAAGGAGTGGGTCGATGCCGTCGCTAAAGGCATGGAAAACAATCTGGGCATCAAGACTGCGGTCCAGGCGCTTCCCAGATTCGCGGATCTTCTGAACCTGCGCGTGTCGCAGTCCCTCCCCGGCCTGACCAGCACCGCCTGGCAAGGCGACTATCCCTCGTTGTACAACTTCTTGGGCCTTGAATGGAGTACAGGGGCATCTGCGAATCTTGAAAACTTCTCCTACCCCGAGTTCGATGGGTTGCTCGAAGAAGGCCTGCGGTCAATTGACCCGGCACAGGCCAATGCAAAGTTCAACCAGGCGCAGGAAGTGCTTTTCAGGGAACTGCCCGCGTTGCCGCTTTGGTACAACAACCAGCCTCTGGTGTGGAGCAACAGCGTCCTGGCAGCCGAGACCGGCTGGAACGGCGTCATCCTCTACTACAACGTCAGGGCCAAGTAACGGCGACCGCCTGAAGAAGTACGACGGCGGCACGCGCCACCGTCGTACTTCTTACCCATATTTATACGCGTCGAGCGGGGCCAGCGGCGCGGCTCAGATGTCCGCCAGCAGCGAGGTGGGGTTTTCCATCGCGTCTGCCACGAAGCGGAGGAAGCCGCCGGCCGTGCCGCCGTCACAGACCCGGTGGTCGAACGTCAGCGTGAGTTCGGTGACTTTGCGGACGGCCAGCTCGCCGTTGACCACCCACGGCTTGTCGATGATCCGGCCCACGCCCAGGATGCCCACCTCGGGATGGTTAATGATGGCCGCGGAACCGTCAACGCCGAACACCCCATAGTTGTTCAGGGTGAACGTGCCGCTGCCCAGCTCGGCCGGCGTCGCCTTGCCGTCTCGGGCCACCTGGGTGAGCCGGCGGATCTCTGCGTCGAGTTCGCGGGCGCTGAGCTTCTCGGCGCCGCGCACGGAGGGCACCACCAGGCCGCGGTCGGTCTGCGCCGCGAAGCCCAGGTTGATGCCCTCGAACGACACGATTTCCTGCGACCCGTCCTCAGCCGTCTCGATCCGCGTGTTCAGTTCCGGGTACTTCTTCAGCCCCGCGGTGACGAACCGGGCGATGAACGCCAGCAGGCCGGGAACCTCGGTGCCGTTGGCCTTCAGCCCCGCCCGGAGCTCCAGAAGGGCCGTGGCGTCAACGTCCACCCACACGGTCGCCTCCGGGATCTCCGAGCGGCTGCGGACCATGTTGCTGGCCACGGCCTTCCGGACACCCCGGACCGGCGTGCGTGCAGAAATGGGAAGTCCGGTACGGGAGTCGGTGGCCGAGCCCGCCGAGGATTCGGCCGGCTGAGCAGACGGACGCTCCGGCGCCTCCACCGCCTTGGCCTCAGGTTCAGCCACAGGCGCTTCGGTCCGCATCGCAGCCTCCACGTCGCGGCGCATGATCAGCCCGCTCTCGCCGGAACCGGAAAGCTCTCCCAAGTCCACGCCGTGCTCGCGCGCCATCCGGCGGACCAACGGCGAGATGACGGCGCCAAGCTTGCCCGGCACCCGGGTCCGCAGGAGGGTGAGCTCGTCTTCCTTGGACAACTCCGCGGCAGGGGCCTCGGTCCGTTCAGCCACCGCCACAGAAGACTTCCGCGCACGGGTCCGCCGGGCAACACCATGACCGCCTGGAGTGCCGTACCCAATCAGCACATTCCCGGACCCGGCCTTCTCCTCTTCCCGGTAGGTCTCGGCTGCCGCCTCCGACGCAGCCGACGCGGATGATGCCGCCCCGGGAGTGGCATCGGGCCTTCCTGAGCCGGACGACATGCTGCTTGCAGCATGGTCGTCCGGCGAAGGGGCGGGGGCGGCATCATCCGCGTCGTTCCCAACACCGACGGAGAGCGGCATAACAGAGATGAGCGGCTTCCCCACGTCCAGTGTCTCCCCCGGCTGCCCGTGCAGTTCGGTGACGATCCCGGCGTAGGGGGACGGCACCTCCACCGCGGACTTGGCGGTCTCCACCTCGGCGATGGGCTGGTCAACGGCAATCTCGTCGCCCACGGCCACGTGCCAGGACACGAGCTCGGCTTCAGTGAGGCCCTCACCCAGGTCGGGCAACAAAAACACGCGTGGTTCGCTCATGGTCAGTTCTCCCACTGAAGGTCGTCAACGGCGTCGAGGATGCGGTCCACGCCGGGCAGGTAGTACTTTTCGAGTTTGGGCGCCGGGTACGGGATGTCGAATCCGGTCACGCGGCGGATGGGCGCGGCCAGGTAATGGAAGCAGCGCTCCTGCACCCGGGCCACGATCTCGGAGGACACAGATGCGAAGCCGTGCGCCTCGGCGATCACCACGGCCCGGCCGGTCTTCCGGACAGACTCGCACACCGTCTCGTCGTCGAACGGCACGATGGTCCGCACGTCGATGACCTCCAGCGAGCGCCCCTCCAGCGCAGCGGCCTCGGCAGCGGCCAAAGCGGTGGGCACGGACGGACCGTAGGCAATCAGCGTCGCGTCCGTGCCGGGACGCGCGACGGCGGCACGCCCCTCAGAGCCAAGTCCCGCCGTCGTGCCGTCCCCGCGGGAGTCGTGGAGCCGGCGCAGCTCGCCCAAGTCCACCGAGTCCTTGGTCCAGTACATCTTCTTGGGCTCCATGAAGACCACCGGATCGTCGGAGTCGATGGCTTCGCGGAGCATGCGGTAGCCGTCCGCCACTGTGGCCGGGGTGTAGACCTTCAGGCCGGCCGTGTGGGCGTAGTAGGACTCGGAGGAGTCACAGTGGTGCTCCACTCCCCCGATGCCGCCGCCGTACGGGATGCGGATGACCATGGGCAGTTTCACCATTCCGCGCGTGCGGTTGTGCATCTTGGCCACGTGGCTGACGATCTGTTCGAACGCCGGGTAAGCGAACGCGTCGAACTGCATTTCGATGACCGGCCGCATGCCGTTGATCGCCATGCCCACGGCCATGCCCACGATGCCGGACTCGGCCAGCGGGGTGTCGAAGCAGCGCTGCTCGCCGAACGTGGCGGTGAGCCCGTCGGTGATGCGGAAGACGCCGCCCAGGAGCCCTACGTCCTCGCCGAAGACCAGCACGGAGGAGTCTGCCTGCATGGCGTCGGCCAGGGCGGTGTTCAGTGCCTTGGCCATGGTGACCGGCTGCGGGCCGGCGGCTTCGGCGGACGCAGCAGCGGAAGCGGCGGCCCGGGCGGTGGCGGCGGAAACGTTGCCGTTGGCCTCGGACGAGGTGGTGATGGTGGGGCTCACTTGCCGGCCTCCTTCGAATCAGTTGCTGCTGCATCCCTGGCCAGCTCGTCGGCAAGCATGGCGGACTGTTCCTTCAGCTGCGGGGTCTGCCGGTCAAAGACGTGGCGGAAGAGTTCCTGCGGGTCCACGGGAACGTCCTCGCTGAGGCCTTCGCGCAGCTGTGCGGCAACCGCCTCGGCGTGCTCGCGGATCCGGGCCTCGCCGTCGTCATCCAGCAGCCCCCGGTCCGTCAGGTAGGTGCGCATCCGGTTGACGGGGTCCTTGGCCCGCCACTCCGCAACTTCGCTGTTTTCCCGGTAGCGGGTGTCGTCGTCGGCGTTCGTGTGGGCCTGCATGCGGTAGGTGTTGGCCTCCACCAGCAGCGGTCCGGAGCCTTCGCGGGCGAGCTTGACGGCTCGGTCCAAGACGGCGAGAAGAGCGACGACGTCGTTCCCGTCCACGCGTTCGCCGGCCATGCCATAGCCCACAGCCTTGTGCGCGAGCGACGGTGCCACGGACTGGTGCGCCAGCGGCACTGAGATGGCGTACTTGTTGTTCTGCACGAAGAAGATGACGGGCAGGTGGAAGACGGCGGCGAAGTTCAGGGCTTCGTGGAAGTCGCCTTCGCTGGTGGCACCGTCGCCGCACATGGCCAGCACCACAGTGTCCTCGCCGCGGAGCTTCGCGGCGTGGGCCACCCCAACGGCGTGCAGCAGCTGGGTGGTCAGCGGCGTGCACTGGATGCCCACCTTGTATTTGAGGGGGTCGTACCCGCCGTGCCAGTCGCCGCGGAAGATGGTCATCACCTGCACGGGGTCCACACCGCGGGTCATCACGGCGACGGCGTCCCGGTAGGTGGGGAACATCCAGTCACCGTCGGAGAGGCACAGGGCGGCGGCCACCTGGCAGGCTTCCTGCCCATGGCTGGAGGGGTAGACGGCCATGCGGCCCTGCCGGACCAGGGCGGAGTTCTGGTCGTTGACGCGGCGCCCGACGACGAGGCGTTCGTACGCTTCGAGCAGTTCCTTGTCGCCGGGCACGGGGTATTCGTGGCCGGGCTGGGTGCCCTGCTCGCCTTCGGGCTTGAGCCGGCCGTCCGGGTCCACCATCTGGATCTGGTGCCGGGCGGGGAGCATGTAGTCCTCCACCGTGATGCCGAACTTCTTTACAGCCTCGTTCAGCGCGTTTTCCGGCGCTTCCTGCGGGCTGGCGGTGTCCGGCACGGTGTGGTCTGCGGAGATCGTCATTGGTCCGTCCTTCGGTAGCCACTATTCGCTCCCAGTATGGTCCTGCAGCAGGTTTCGTATCCAGCACCTGCGCAGATCGTGGAGAAGCTGCTCCAAACTGCCTACTATGGGAGACGATTTGTAACTGTGACGTGGATTACCGATGGGGGCCGTGGACAAAATGCCGGGCAAGGACGCTGCAGCCGAGGTTGCGCTCGATGACATCGACCGGCGGATCATTGCCGAACTGACCCGCGACGGCCGGATGTCGGTGACGCAGGTCGCGGAGAACGTCCACATTTCCCGGGCCCACGCCTACTCCCGGATCTCCCGGTTGACTTCCGACGGCGTGCTGACCCGCTTCACCGCGCTGGTGGACCCGATCAAGGCCGGGCTCAAGTCCTCCGCCTATGTGACGCTGAAGCTGAAGCAGGACTCCTGGCGCGAACTCCGTGACCAGCTGGGCGCCATCCCCGAGGTGCACCACATCGCACTGGTGGGCGGCGACTTCGATGTGATCCTGCTGGTCCGCGCCGTGGACAACATCGATCTGCGACGGGTCATCTTCGACCAGCTGCAGACCATGCCCGGCGTGCTCGACACGCAGACGTTCCTGGTGTTTGAGGACGTGGATACGCGGTAGGTGGCTGCTTCCCCGCAGCCAGGCTAATCTCCGGTGGACCACCCAGACCCAACCAGCATGAATTCACGCAACTTCATCAACCCTCACCCGACTGATCCGGCCACTGCCGCCAGCCCTGACCACCCCACCCCGCGCCAGCTTCGGGTATACCCCTTTCGGTTGTCGAGCCGCCGATGAGATTTCGACGCGCATGTTTCATTCCGCGCAGCAAATATTGTGCGCGCTCGGGAATCTGCGTGTCGATAAGTGGGATGCGCGGCGGAATGAAGAAGCTGGCCGGATATGGCAGTGCGCCGACTACTGCTATCGCTGCTCCGGGATCCAGTCAGGTGCATCCAGCCCCAAGCCCGTGAGGTTGTCACAGCGGACCAGCTGGGAGCCGATGCGCTCCAGCGGGCAGTCGACATAGGTGTTGAGGACGTCGTCATCGGAGGCAGTGGTGGCCGAAGCCGGAACTGCGGAGAGGAAGATAGCCGGGAACACGGCAGCAAGAACCGGAAGATTCTTCCTGTTCATGGTTGTCTCCTTGGATAGCAAGGGCGACTAAAAGGGCAACCGCCGGACACACGGGCGGCGCGTCTGGGGTTCCCAGCCCATGCCCCAAAAATGAACTGCTGCCGGGCAGCACGCTCCGGCAGCAGTCAACATACTCGCGCGGCGAACCTCGCATAAGGGTTGGCTGCACCCCATTCGCCCCGGCGGCCTACCCATCCCAATGGCGGGATCGTCGGTGGGGCATGGTCGGGGTGCCCCCTCCCCTACCCTGCGCTGGACGTAGGCGCCGGCGCCGCCGTCTCTCCTCCCCCGTAATCCACAGTTGGTGCCGGCGTTGCGTAGTCAACGGACGACGTCGGCTGCCCGCTTTCCATGTATTGGCCCGCCGGTGCGGTGGCCACCTGAGTCGCTGCCGGGGCAGGTGCATCGGCGGTGGCGGACGGACCATCCTGGGCAAGGGTTGAGGTAGGGGCAGGGGTCGGACCACTGCTGGGGCTGACCGCAGCAGGGGACGTCGCCACAGAAGTTCCCCCGGAAACCGAAGCTCCCTTGACGATGGCCGTAATCTGCTCCTTGTACCCATTCAGCGTGGCCTGGATCTCGGAGAGCGGGACGTTCTGGATGTTCCTTCCGTACTCAGCGATCTGCGCCCACAAGGCCTCAAGCTGCTGTCTGCTGTCTCCGTCCAGGGGCTTGTCAAGCGTCAAGACCAGCTGGCTGGCCAGGGCATACGTCAGGCAGTCCAGACAGTTGTAGTTGGCCGCCGCCGAAAGGTTCTCCGGGACAATCACATTCGTCTGTCCCACGATCAGGACCACCTGGAACCCCACCGCAACGGCCGCGCAGCCCGAGCAGTTGGCAAAGGCGTAAGCCTCATTGGTGGTGGTGACCGGCTCCCCGTCGTCTGCCCACACCAGGGCGAAGGCCACGCTGTACTTCACCGAGCCGTCGGTGGTGTTGACGGCGAGCGCCTGGTTTCCGTCGGCGGCCGGGGCGGCCGGCCTGTCGAACGGGAACACCCAGGACGGGGCGGCAGCCGAAGCGGCAGCAGAGGGAGCATCACCCCCGGGAGAGGCGGCGCCAGGCTCCGCCACCGGCACCAGCACCATGCTCAACTGGGGCTTGTCCCGCGTGGGCTTCACAGCACCCGCCGGCCACAGCGCAACAGTCTGACCGGAAGCACCCTCCCGCAACGCCACGCCCGCACGCGCAGGCTTGGGCAGGACGGCCCGCGTTGCATCACCCAACGTCCCGCGTTCGTATGCCTGCACCGGACGGTACGTCCCGCCGTCGGGCCACCATGCCCAGGCGAGCCCTGCCAACAAGGCGGCCACGGCGGCCATGGCGGCCGTCCGCTGCACGGCTTTGCCGCGGGTCTTCTGCCACAGCCCGGTCACCAGCTGCCGCAGCAGCCGCACCACGATGTACAGCACGCCCAGCACCGGGACCGCCACCACGACAATGGCGAGGGCGCGCACGGCCGCGCCCACGGGATCGCCGGTGGCGAGTGATGCCGCCAGCGCTTCCTGCTGCTTGCCCGCGCTGGCCCACCCAGTGGCCAACAGCCGCGGCAGGGACAGCACCATCATCACCATGCTGAACAGCAGCACCGGTACGGTCACCAGGACCCAGACGGTGACCACCGTGCGCGCCCAGGGCTTGAGTACCTTGCTTTCCGGGTTTCCCCAGCGCCAAGGAAGGATTCCCAGGAGGGTGGGCTTGATGCGCTGGAACAGGTCGGGCACGCCGGTGGCGTCTGCCAGGATGTGGTAGCCGTCGTACTTGACCAGCGGGATGAGCTGGCGGACCATCTGCAGGATCTGCGTGACAACCACCAGCAGGAGCGCGTCGAAGCCGGTGGCCCACCAAAGTCCCATGATGGCGACGGCCACGATGGCGTTGAAGTACAGGCCGCCCAGGTCGGTGCGGATCCTGCCGCCCCGGCCCAAGCGGTAGGAATCGGTGACGTCCGTGAAGAACGCCGGCCAGAGCAGGTAGAGCCCGGCGCCCATGGCCCCGGGTGTGGCTCCGCCCTTGCGGGTGGCGGCGGCGTGGCCGAACTCGTGGAAGCCGGCCGACAGGATGGTGACGGCGAGGATCAACAGCAGGAGGGCGGGCTGCTCAAAGGCCTCATGGGTGGCCGATCCGAGGCCCTTGACCATGAGCACCCACCAGCAAGCTGCAAGGAACGCCGCCGTCACGGCCACCACGATCAGCGGGTGAACAGCACTGCGAACGGTGCCGTGATCCTGCGGGTGCGCTCGGGGTCGGACACGATGTAGCGGAAGCGCAGGCCCAGCAGCGGGTTGGACTTTTTGACCTCGGGCTGGCTGCCGTCGGCCAGCCGCAGCAGGCCCAGCGGCAGCAGCTGCTTGTCCATCAGCGTCCGGACATTGTCCGCGCTGACCAGCCGGCCCGAAGCTTCGCTGACGTGCCGGGCGATGCCGTCAAGGTCGTTCGTGCCGTCGGCGGCCTCCAGGACCAGGTACAGGAGCCGGGTCAGCTGGAGGGTCTGGCCGTCGGCGCGCCGCACCAGGGCGGGCGGTTCACAGTAGCCGGACCCCTCTGCGGTGCCCAGGAGCTGGACGCCGTCGGCCCGGGCAGGAAGGTGGGCAGCCGCCGTCGTACTCTGGCCTGACGGAATTTGGCCCGACGGATCCGGGGCAACAGAGACGCGTGACGACGGCGGGCCCGCCTCAGGAGGCGGCCCGCCGTGGATTTGGGTCATGTTTGCTTACTGCTGCAGGTCGGACTGCTGGCCCGCGGTGGCGTTGGCCTCGCCGTCGATGTGCTGCGAGATGGTGGCGCTCTGGTCCGAGATGGCGTAGGCCTGGCTGTCGATGGAGCCGATGTTGGCGGCCACTGCGGCGTCGATGGGGGCGGCAACGTTGGCGTTGGCGGCCACGGCACCGTTGATGGGAGCGGCGATGGCGGCGTCGGCGTCCAGGTTCACGTCGACGTTCAGCAGGTTGCCGTTCAGGGCGCCGCCGACGGTGTCCGTGAGCCCGCCGGTGCTGGTGGGATCCGTGACCGTGCCAGCGGTAGCGTCCGTGGTGCCGGCGTCGGTGGTGCCCGTATCAGTGGTGCCCGTATCAGTGGTGCCGTCACCCTGGCCGATCACGCTGTCCTGGGTGGAGTCGGCATTGGCGTCGGCGGTGATGCCCTGGTCAATGGTGGCGTCCTGGCTCGAGAGGGCCTGCGCGTCCGAGCCGTAGGAGAGGATGTTGGCCGAGGCGGCGGCGTCGATGGGTGCTGCCACGTTGGCGTTGGCGGCGACGGCAAGGTCGATGGGTGCCGCTGCGTTGATGCCCAAGTCCAGGTCCGCATTCAGGTCCAGGACGGACGCAACTTCCTTGTCCGGCAGGGCGGTGGCCTGCTCGGACATCAGTTCTTCATCGGTGAGGGGACGCATTTCGTTGTCCATGCTTGAAAAACCTCCGGTGCAGCGCGGGTGCTCTGCCCCCGGCGGACAGCTCGCGCTCCACAATAGTAAGCATGATTAGTAGTTTTGCCTAGAAACCCGTGGGCCTTACTAGGGCTAAACAGCAGGCTGCTGACCTGCGGCGATGTGGCCTCGTCGTGCGGGAAGCGGCGATTCCCAGCCTATTCCCAGCCGCAGATTCAGTTCCCGGCCCCTTCGCTGGGTATCTGATTTCCTGGACGGTAGGGCGCCGCCCGGGAAGGGAGAGGCATGGAATCCCTGCCTTTGGCAGTTCTGTTACTGATTTTCGCCGGTGCCGCGGCGGTGATCTGGGTGGCGGGAATCCACCTCTCCAAACAGACGGATGTTCTCGATGACCGGCTGCATCTGGGCTCGGCGCTGGGCGGCCTGATCCTGCTTGCCGTTGCCACGAATCTGCCGGAAATCGCCATCACTGTCAGTGCGGCCGCTTCCAACAACATCGGGGTGGCCGTTGGAAACATCCTGGGCGGTATCGCCATCCAGACCGTCGTGCTGGTCATCCTCGATGTGTTTGGAACCAGGGGCACCGATCCACTCAGCTACAAGGCAGCGTCCCTGACCCTGGTCATTGAAGCCGTCACCGTCATCGCAGTCCTGGGGGTGGTGATTGCCGGCAGCCAGATGCCGAACTCGCTCGTGGCCCTTCGCCTGACCCCGGCCGCGGTGCTGATCGCCGTGATTTGGATTGTCGGGCTAATCCTCGTCCAGCGTTCCCAGAAGGGCCTTCCCTGGCACGAGCAAGGTGACGCCCCCGGTGGGCAGGACCAGCCTCAAGGCCATTCCAAGAAGAAGGCCAACGACAAGAACCGGCACATCAGCACGGGCAAGTCTGCCCTGATCTTCGCAGTCGCTGGGTTGGCAACCCTGGGCGCAGGCGTGGTGCTGGAGCGCAGCGGGGACGCGATCGCCGGGCACATCGGGCTTTCGGGCGTCCTCTTCGGTGCGACTTTCCTGGCCCTGGCCACTTCCCTGCCCGAAATTTCCACCGGGCTGGCATCGGTGAAACAGGGCGACTACAAACTGGCTTTCAGCGACATTTTTGGCGGCAACGCTTTCCTGCCCGTGCTGTTCCTGGTGGCAGTCCTCATCACCGGCAAGCCCGTGCTGCCGCAGGCCCAGGCCATGGACATCTACCTCACCGCCCTGGCCATCCTGCTGACCCTGGCCTACCTGCTGGGCCTCCTCTTCCGGCCGAAAAAGAAACGCCTGGGCATGGGAGCCGACTCGCTGGTGGTCCTGATCCTTTACCTGGTTGGAGTGGCCGGACTATTCGCCGTGGCCACGATGGCCTGACCGCAGGAATTCTCCGGTCCAGTGGGGACTCCAAGGCGAGTTCTTCCCACACTCCTGCGGCCGGGACGGCAGTAAAATGATGGGATGTTCGGTATCGACGCCGAAAAGCTTTTCGTCCTCCTCATCATCGGGGTCCTGGTGCTTGGCCCGGACAAATTACCCGAATACGCCGCCAAGTTTGGCCGCCTTATCCGGGAGCTGCGCCGCATGGCTTCCGGGGCCCAGGAACAGCTCCGCCAGGAACTCGGGCCCGAGTTCGATGACATTGACTGGAAGCGGCTGGATCCACGCCAGTACGATCCCCGCCGGATTATCCGCGAGGCACTCCTGGATGAACCTGCTGACCTCCCCCGGAGCCCGGACGGGAACGAGCGCGCGGAAACGGGGGCTTCGCCGCGGCGGCAAAAGGTGGTTCCCGGGCAGGCAGCCCCTTTTGATTCCGAGGCAACCTAGGAGCCCCGTTCCAGGCAGGGGTGCCCTAATTGGAAGGGCACGCTGTCAGCGCGAGGACCGGGACCTTGCCGCATCATCCTCAGGCGCCCGGCCCTGCGCTCGCCGGAGCCGGTACTCACGCCAGGTAATCCACACGATGAAGATGTCGAATGCCGTGAGGAGCACCATGCCCCACGAGAAAGACACGGAGATCCGGTACAGCTGGTAGGCGATGAAGACCAGCAGGAAGGCGATCATCCAGGGGTAGGCCCACAGCTTTTCCTTCAGGACGGCCCACACCAGGACGATTTTCACCACGCCGTGCAGAAGGAGGTAGGCAGCGCCAAACAACGACGCCGACCCCGAAAGGTTGGCGGTCATGTGCAGCACGCTGTTGGCCACGAAGTCCCGGGGATCCTGGGCAAGTTCATGCTGGGTGAGGAACCAGGCCACCTCGCCGATCTGCGCCGGCGTGACCAGCAAAAGGAGAATGCCGCCGATCAGTTCCAGGACTCCGTCCAACCCCTTGAGGAGGAGGGAGATGCGGAAGGTCCTGTCGAGCACGGTTGTTCCCGACTGCGCCTTTTCCATTGGTTTTCCCTTCCGAACCCTACGGCGATTCCCAGGGGCCAAAACGTCCCGGATCAGTTGCTCTTGGTCCGTTGTCCCGCGGGGTCGCTGATGAGGTCCTGTGGCGGCGCGTCGAAGTTTCCGTGATCGTAGAGGCCCACTACGCCCTGCATGTACTGCGCCCATTGCGGCCCCGCGATAAATGCTCCGTCCACCGCGGGATAGAACTTGCCGTTGACAGTGATGTTGCGGCCCAGCCGGCCCGGGCCGCCATTGAACGGATCGCCGAAGAAGGATGCCGTCGCCAGACCTTTCGTGTAGCCCACCACCCAGGTCTGGTTGTTCCATTCATTCGTGCCGGTCTTGGCAGCATCCGGCACCCCGAGTTTCTGCGGAATCAGCAAACCGGAACCTTTGGTGAGGACGTCCTGGAGAACGTTGGTGACGGCCTTCGCAACATCCGGTTTCAGCGCCCCGGCCTGGCAGGAGGATGTTTGTCCGCCGATCTTCTTGCCTTGGGCGTCGTCCACTTCCGTGATGGAGATGGGAGTGCAGTAGGTGCCGTTGGCCGCAAAGGTCGCGAAGGCGTTCGCCATGGTCAGGGGTGCCACATTTTGGCTGCCCAGGATGTTTCCCAGGGTTGAGAGATCGATCTTTTCGTCTTTTCCGCTGCCCAGGTGCAGGCCGATGGCATCTGCGGCGCGCTGGACATCGCAGAAATCATTGAGCCCGGCCAGTGAGGCAAACGTGGCCGTGTTGATCGACTGGTAGATGCCTTCGCGGACCGTCATGGGCCGGTACCAGTTGGGCTCATCGTTCTGCAGGTCCGAAGACTGCGGCACCGTGCTGTCGAACCAGCCCTGCACGGGATGGCAGGTCGTCTTCCAGGGGTAGTAGATGCCGTAGCGCCGCTTGGAGGCGTCGACGATCTGGTTTGTCGACTTACCCTCGCCAAGCCAGGCCGCCAGGGTCACCGGCTTCATGGTGGAGCCGGGCTGCATGCCGCCCACACCACCCAGGCTGTTCCCGGCCGCGTTGCTGCCGTCCACGTTGAAGTTGTAGTCAGAGACGAACCCGGCGCCTTGTCCGGGCAGCTTCCGTGAATTCTGCGCCATGGACAGGACTTTTCCGGTGCCGGGTTCAATGGTTACCAGCGAGGCGCCCCACTTGTCCGGGTTGGCGCCGGCAGTGGCGTCCACCTGTGCCTGGGCCGGTCCCTGCAGTCGGGGGTCCAGGGTGGTCTTGATGGTCAGGCCGCCGGCCATGATCTTCTGGTCGCGGTCGTCCACCGTGGCGCCGTACGCCGGGTCATTCTCAATCTGGTGGATGACGTAGTCGCAGAAGTACTGCGCCTGGGGAGCATACGCGCAGCCCTGTTTGGGCGGGTTGAGCTTGAGCTGGATGGGAGTGTTCACGGCGTCGTCGCGTTGCTGCTGCTTGATGTAGCCGTGTTCCAGCATCGCGTCCAGCACTAGGTCGCGCCGCGACTTGGCGGCCTCCGGGTGAACGGTGGGGTCGTAGAGTGAAGGACCATTGACCAGGCCGGCGAGCAGTGCCGCCTGGGGCAGGGTGAGGTCCTTGGCGTCAATGGAGAAGAAGTACTGGCTGGCGGCCTGGATGCCGTACGCGTTGCTGTTGAAACCCACCACGTTCAGGTATCCGGCCAGGATCTGGTCCTTCGAGTACTTTTCCTCAAGGCCGATGGCGAGCTTCATCTCCTGAATCTTCTGGTTCACGCCCTTTTGACCGTTGAGCACCACCTGGGCGTCCTTGCCCTGGGCGATCAGGTTTTCGTTGAGCATGTTGGTCACGTACTGCTGGGTCAGGGTCGATGCGCCCTGGTGCCCGCCGGCGGCGTCCACGGCCAGGGCCCGGAAGATGCCTTCGGGATCAATGCCGCCGTGCTGATAGAACCGGTAGTCCTCGATTGCCACGATCGCGTTCTTGATGTTGGGCGACATCTGGTCCAGGGAAATCCGCGTCCGGTTCTCGTTGAAAAGGGTGGCGATCTGGGACCCGTCCGCTGCAAGCACACGCGTCATCTGTGCCGGGGGCGCGGAGAAAACGTCGTTGGGGAGGTTGGTGGTCAGGGCAGCAGATCCGCCCGCTAACGCCGTTTCCGTGACGGCTGCCGCCGGCATCATCAGGCCGGCAACAAGGGCCCCGCAAAGGGCACTGACTGCAAGGAAGCCGGCGAACCAGCCCAGCGTGATCCCGGCGACGCGCAACGGGTTCCGGCGCCCGGGCGAGTCTGACGTGGATTGGAAAGAAACTCCCTTGGGCATGCGTGTCTCCGGTTCTCGGCATCGTATTCCTGCAGTGGTCGCAACCGGCCCTCACCCTACTCTTCAAGTCTGGGGCGCTCCTGAACGGTGCACCGGGAGCACACTTTGCGTCACGGCCAGCGGGGCCGTTTCGGTGAAGAGGCGGCCCGATTAACGGGCACCTCGGGCCCTTGCCTAGAGTGGATACCGGCAAGATCGAGCTGGAAGGGTGGCGTATGGCATGAGTGCCCCGTTGCGCTTCCCCCGCGCCATGGCTGTTACGACGGCGATGGTCGCCTTGGCTGCCGGCGCACACGTCATGGCGGGCGGTGCGCTGCCCCACCCCGTAATCTTCTTGGGGCTTGTGGCGCTGGTGCTGGCGCCGGTCATGATCCTGGCCAGCTTCAAAGTGGCCGCGCCCGCCATGGCCGGGCTCCTGGTGGCCAGCCAGTTGATCCTTCATGAGGCCTTCAACGCCCTGTCCGTGCCCGCAGGCTTCCAGCACGTTGCTGTCGGCCACCTCCACGGCCCCGGATCCGTATTGCCCGCAACGGCATTCACCCCGGACTACGCCGTTCCGAACACACTGATGCTGGTCCTGCACGCCGCGGCAACACTGGCCACGGCTGTGGTGCTGGCACGGGGCGAAGCAGCCGTCTGGGCACTCGCCGTGTGGCTGCGCCCCATCATCCGGATCCTCACGCCGGTGGTCATCCCTGACTGGCCGCTCCAACCGGCGCGGCCCGCCGTCGTCGTTCTTTCCCGCTGGCGAAACCTCAGGCTGCCGGCCCGGCGTGGGCCGCCGCTGGTTCCCACCGCTCCCTGAGCGGCACCTCATATCCTGACCCGGGCGATTGCCGCGCCGGGTCCTGCCAGCACGCCCTTTCCCTGAAAGCACGCAATGAAAACGACACTTCGCCATACCCTGAAAACCCTGACCGCCGCGACGGCAGCCGCGGGAATCATCGCCGCAGGCGCCACCGCCGCATCCGCCCACGTCAGCGTGGACCCTGACGATACCGGCGCCAACGGCTACTCGCACCTGACGTTCAATGTGCCCAACGAATCCCCCACCGCGAAGACCAGCAAGCTCGAGGTGAAGCTGCCTGCAGACACCCCTTTCACCTCCGTGTCGGTCAAGCCGGTAGAGGGCTGGAGCGCGCAGGTCATCACCAGCGACCTGCCCAAGCCCGTCACAGTGGCTGGCACCACGGTGACCAAGGCGCCGAGCTCCGTGGTGTGGACTGCGGATGAGGCGCACCAGTTGGGCCAGAACCAGTACCAGTCGTTCTCCCTGTCCGTGGGAAGGCTCCCGGCAGCGGGGACCACGGTGACGTTGAAGACGGCGCAGTCCTACACGGACGGCTCCGTAGTGAACTGGGACCAGGAACAGACCGAGGGACAGCCCGAGCCCAAACATCCGGCCCCGTCCTTCACCACCACCGCCGAGGACGGCACGACGGCGGCTGCCGCGGCCGGAGCGTCGGCTGCGGAACCAGCGGCCCAGGTCTCCCCCGCGTCCAACGGTGCCGCTTCCGTCTGGGGAATCGTCCTGGGCGCTGCCGGGCTGGTCCTCGGTGCCACCGCCCTGGCGGTTGCCCTCGCCGGGCGGCGCACGAAAGGGGCGGTCCGTGAAAGCGCAAAATAAGGGCCGGGGCTGGCCTGCGCGGCTCCTTCTCACCCTCGCCACAGCAGCGTTCCTGGTACTACCCTCGGCTGCGGCCCAGGCCCACGACGCCCTCGAATCCAGCGATCCCGCCAACGGCGCCACAATCCAGAGCGTCCCGGCCAAAATCGGCCTGACCTTTGACCGCACCCCCATCGCCATCAATTCGATCGTGCGGGTGGAGGACTCCACGGGCACGGACCAGGCAGATGGTGCGGTGGACATCGTGGACAACCACGTCACCCAGGCGGTCAAAGCAGGAGCGCCCGCCGGCAAGTACACGGTGGTGTGGCGGGTGGTTTCCTCGGACGGGCACCCCATCGAGGGAACCTTCAGCTTCACCGCGAACAGTGCGGCCACGGCGGGCACTGCCGCGGCCGGTACCGCAGGCAGTGGGGGCAGTTCCGGCGCAACCAGTGACGCGCCCACGACGGCGGCGCCCGCCCAGGCAGGCACCGCGGTCGGCCAGGTGCCGTGGGCCTTGGTGGGCGGCATTGCCGGCGTCCTGGTCCTCGCACTGGTGGTGACCGGCATCTTCGTCAGGCGCCGGCTCCAAAATGCCGATCCGGAACAGTAAGCCGTACCAGGACTGATTCGGCACCCGGAAGGCGAGACCCGGTCACCCTGCAGCCGAACAGCTGCGGGGTGACCGGTTTTCACCGCACTGCGGGCGGACGCGGCCGGCCCTATTCGTGCTCGTGGACGTACTCGTCGGGATCGATGTCCCCGGGTTCGATGCCGCCGGCGTGGGCTGACTCGAAAATGCTGAATGACAGTCCAAGCCGGTGGCGCAGTTCCAGGGAAGCGTGCTGCCGGAAGTCGGTCAAACCTTCGCGTTCTTCCTCTGCCATATGGTCGCCGTTGGCTTCATTGAGCTTTGACAGCGCCTCCCACCACTCCGGTGCCCCTGCCCGGTGGTCGGAGACATCACGGATGGCGTCCCGGATTTCATTGTGGTCGTGGATCGCGTCGGTGGTTTCGTCCCCGGCGGAGTCCTTTCCGCCTGCCCCTGTCCCCAGTTCCATCAAGGCCGGGTAGAACAGTTCCTCTTCTGCCTTGGCATGTACTTCCAGCAGGATGCGGAGCTGATTCCACACGGGTTCCAGGTCTGAAGTTTCGCACTCATGCATTTCGTCGAGCAGGGCGAACCGCCGCCGCTGTTCGTGGTGGTCATTCAAAATCACTTCAACGATGTCCATGGTGGACCTTTCGGCAGGTTCAGCGCGCCCGGGTGAGCCACCAGCCCATCCTTGCAGATGCCCCAACGTGGCGTACGTGCGGCGCCGCTCCAGCTCGTTTAAGGGCCGGCTCAGGCAGCGGAACGCCGGATGATGACGATCCGCGCCGCAACTCCGGCGATAACAAGAGCGATTCCCAACGCCAGGAGGATCCACACGGGCACGGAATCGGCATCGATGCTGCGGTAGCAGGCAGCTGCCGCCCCGCCGCCGCCCTGCTGCTGGTCCAGCAGTTCAGCTGCCCGGCTGTTCGGGGCCAACGGGCTGCCGCAGAGAGGACCCGCCGGCTGCAGCCCGATGACGAAACCCAGAATGTACACGTCCAGTCCGGCGGCGGCGATCCACATCCACATGCGCCGCTGCCAAAGCCCCTGTTTGCCGGGGGTAACGGGTCTCGCCAGAGAATCATGCGCCATTGTCCGAGCATAATCCGCACCCCAGACAGAGGTAAGGACCGGACAAGAACCACGGCGTTTTCAGCTTTTCCCCAGCCTTGGCTCCTACAGTGAACCCGTGCCCGGTCACTGGTTCGGCACGCATGCGCAAATTCGGAAGGACACAACGTGGTGAAGCCATCAATTCCGTCAATGAAATCCCGCATCGGAGTCGGGGCGGCGGCAGTCCTCGCCGCGGGTGCCATGGCCGCCGCAGGCGTCGGTGCTGCGTCCGCCTCCCCCACGTCAACCCTCACGTCAACAGCCTCCCCCGCTGCGGCGGCCAAGGCCCACATGCCAAAGGGCTCGGGTGGCCTGGAGGCCTTCCTCAGCCTGAAGGCGGACAGCCCGCAGTCCGCCGGCGACCGTGCGGCAAAGGCCGCCGCCGCCCTGGTGAACCACCCCCAGCTTTTCGCAAAGCTCCCCGCCGCCCTTCAGGCAGACGTGACCACCCTCAAGGACGCCCCCGCGGCCGACAGGGTGAAGGACGCCTACAAGATCAAGACCACTGCCCTGTCCGGCGGGTACGGCGCCGAGATCCAGAAGCGCGCCGACGCGGCGGAGAAGGCCGCCACCAGCCTGGCCGGGCTTCGCCAGGAGCTGCGCACCGCGTTCAGCTCGGGCAACCCGGGCGCCGGGCTCCAGCAGGTGGCCAGCCAGCTCATCGGCCACCCGAAACTGTTTGCCAAGCTCCCCGCAAATCTCCAGACGGATCTGACGGCACTTAAGAACGCCGCCCCCGCTGATCTGGATGCGCAGGCGAACAAGATCAAGGACACCGCAGTCAACGGCGGCTACGGCACCAAGGTCCAGAAAATGGCGGAAGCGCTGGCCAGGAAGGCTGCGGCCCCCAACACCTAAGCACCGTCAGGTACTAACCAGCACCAGATTCCCCGGTCACAGGCAGGACAAAAGTACGACGGCGGCCGGCACCTGCGCTTTCGACGCGCCAATGCGATTCCGCTGCGCAGATTCCTTTTCGCAGCCCGCATTTGGGGTGCGCAAAGGAAGGTGCGCCGCGAAAACCGGGAAGCGAGTCGAGGAGAGCCTGGGCTGCCTGACTTCGTGAGATCTTCCGGGCGCGAGGACCAAAATACTATCGTGGGGATCGTCGTCGCCGTCGTCCTGTTCAAGACCGGGCGCATGGGTAAGAAGGAAGTACCAATTACGACGGCGGCAGGGGAACCTGAAGCAGCGGAGGTTCAGTAAAGATGGTTGTCCACAAACTCGCGCCCCAGCCAGGCGAATACTCGTACGTGTTCGGCGGCCGGGAGCCGATGATCAGCATCAAGCCCGGCGACATTGTGGAGGTCAGCACCGAGGACTGCTTCGGCGGCCGGGTCACCTCCCCTGACCAACTGCCCAGCGAAGTGGTGCCCTTCAACGAGATGAACCCTGTCTCGGGGCCCATCGAGGTGGCGGGCGCGGAACCCGGCGACATGCTGGCCGTCCATTTCGTCTCCATAGTGCCGGCCCGAAAGTACGCGGTGTCCTGCGTGCTTCCGCAGTTCGGCGCCATGACGGGAACGCGCGAGACGGCCACGCTCAACGAGTCGCTGGAGGAACGCGTCTGGTTCTACTACATCGACCTGGAAAACTGGACCGCCTCGTTCAAGGCGCGGAACTCCGACTTCCGGCTTCAGTTGCCGCTGGATCCCATGCACGGCACCGTGGGTGTGGCCCCTGCCGGCGGCGAAGTCCGGCTGGTCATGACGCCGTCCACGCACGGCGGGAACATGGACACCCCGGAAGCCCGTGCCGGGACCACGCTGTACCTGCCGGTCAACGTGTCCGGGGCCATGCTATCCCTCGGCGACGGCCACGCCCGCCAGGGCGAGGGCGAAGTCTGCGGCACCGGCCTGGAATCCGCCATGAACTCGGTGATCGCCGTGGACCTGATCAAGGAGGGTGCCGCCGCCTGGCCCCGCCTGGAGAACGACGACTTCATCATGAGCACCGGTTCCACCCGCCCGCTTGAGGATGCGTACCGGATTAGCCAGAAGGACCTCATCGCCTGGACCTCGGACCTGACTGGAATGGACCTGCTGGACTCCTACCAGCTGGTCAGCCAGATGGGCCTGGCCCCGGCGGCCAACGTATGCGACCCCAACTACACGATGGTGGCCAAGCTGCCCAAGTGGACGCTCCAGGGCGCCCAAGCATATGGCGGCGCCCACAGCCGCCTGCGCAAGGCAGCCGAGGACTACACCGCACGGTAGAAACGGCAAAACAACGGAAGCGCTGCAGGTCTCTTGCCAGATCTGCAGCGCTTCCGTTGTGTTGGGAACGCCCTCAACGTCTGCCGGCACGAAATTTCGCCGACCTTGATGCAATCTTGATCGAAAGCAAACAGGTCCTTGAGGCATTCCCTTCAAAGTGGTGCGTGAAGGACGGGGACGCAACCTTGATGCACCTGGGAACTGGGCCCAGTCAACCCGCGCCTGCATCGGATAAAACCGATGGTCTCAGTGCCTGGCGGCGCTAAGAAGCGGCGCCGCCAGGCAACCACACCCCCCATTCCACACAGGCCAGGGGCCGACGGCGGAGGCAACGGATCAGCGTCGATCCGAAAAAAGCCGTCGGCCCCCACATCCCTCAAAGAAGTACGACGACGGCACGCACCTTGGATTTCGACTCGCGAATGGGATGTCGACTCGCAGATTCCTTTTCGCGGCCCAAATTGGGGGAGCGAAAAGGAATCTGCGCCTCGAAAATGGGGAACCGTGTCGCGGAGGGACTTGCGCCTCGAAAACGGGGAAGGGCAAGCGGCCGCGGAGGGCTCCCCTACGAGTCCAGCCTCGCCGCGGTGCTGTATTGCGGCACCACGACGTGCACGGCGTTGCGGTCGATGGTGAAGTCCGCGGGCGTGACTGTGGCGATCTCGCCGTCGAGGTTCACCGGCATTGGCGGCTCGGTGACCAGCCGGACCCGAGTCGTGGTGAAGTGGTACACGCCGTCGCGCTCCACGAAGCTGCCGTCCTTGAGCAGCCGGGCGATCCTTACGTGTTCCCGGAGCGGCGCCCCGGGGATGGCGTAGATGTCCAGAGTGTGATCGTCGATGCCGGCGGTGGGCGAGACCGCATTGCCGCCTCCGTAATGCCGGCCGTTGCCCACCGCCACCTGCAGCATGTTCTCTAGCTCCAGCGGTTCGTGGTCGCCTTCCGGGAACTCGAGCCAGGCACGGAAGGGCTTGTGCCGGGCATACGCGCGCACCGCGGCAACGCCGTAGGCCAGCGGCCCCAGCCTCCGCTTCAGCCGCGGGCTCAGGCTTTCGGTCACCCCCACGGACAGGCCAACCGACGCCACGTTGAGAAAGGGCTCGCCGTTGGCCCGCCCCAGGTCGATGTCCACCACTTTCCCGTCGGCGAGCGCAGCACACGCCGCCTCAAGGTTGGCCGGAATTTCGAGGGTGCGGGCAAGGTCGTTGGCTGTCCCCAAGGGTAGGACCCCCAGCACCGTTCCAGTTCCGGCGAACCGCCCGGCAGCGAAGGACACGGTGCCGTCGCCGCCGCCGACGACCACCAGGTCATGCCCCTTCGAGGACACAGCCTCGAGTGTCGAAGCCAGATCGCCACCGGACCGGACGAGGTGCACGGCGGAGATCGGCAGGCCGGCCTGCCGCAGCTTCTCCACCACCGGCTCCGCCCCGGCCGCGGCCAGGCGCGCACCGGCGTTGATCACCAGGGCAACGGACTCCGCGTCTCGGGCAGCCTTCATGGGGACCATCCTAGGTGGACCGGACAGGCGGATTTCGACGCGCGAATGGGATTCCGCCGCGCAGGTTCCTTCCCGCGACCCACATTTGGGGAGCGCAACCGAGTCTGCGAGTCGAAAACGGGGAACCGCATCGCGGATGGATATGCGCGTCGAAAATCAGGCAGGGCCCGCGATCAGGCGGAAGGACAGCGAAGCAGGCTAGCATCGGGGAATGCCGTCCCTCTCCGTGGTCATCCCGTGCAAGGATGACGGCCCTTTCCTGGAACGCTGCCTCCAGGCCCTGCAGTCCCAGACCATGGCTCCGCTGGAAATCATCGTGGTGGACAACGCCTCCAGCGACAACACGGGAGAAATCGCAGCAAAGTACGGCGCCCGGGTCCTTCACGAAAACGTGCCGGGGATCGCCGCCGCAGCCTCCGCCGGCTACGACGCGGCCCGCGGGAACATCATCGCCCGCTGCGACGCGGACAGCGTGCCGCCGCTGGACTGGCTGGAACGCATCTGCCGGCGCTTCGAGCAGGAACCGGACCTGGCCCTTCTCACCGGGCCCGGCGTCTTCTACGGCACCGGCAGGATCCGCGGCAAACTCGCCGGGGTCGCCTACATTCAGGCCTACTTCGTCCTGATGGGCGCGGCCATGGGGCATTGGCCGCCCTTCGGCTCCAACTGCGCCTTCCGCCGACAGGACTGGGAGCAGGCCCGCACCAGGGTGAACCGGCTGGACACGGGCGTGCACGACGACGTCGACCTCGGCTTTGCGCTGGACCCCACCCGCCGCACGGCCTACGATCCCTCGCTGAAGGTTGGCATTTCGGCCCGCGCGTTGGCAGGAGGCGCCGACGCACGCCTGCGGTTAAAGCGCGCCTTCCACACCCTGGGAATCCACTGGCGGCAGCTGCCTCCCTGGGAGCGCTGGAAGGTGACACTGCAAGCCTGCGGCGAGCGCCGCCGTCGTCCGTCACCACAACGGTGACACAAGGAACCTAAGCGCCGAACCGCTCCGGGTAGAGCAGCGGCAGCTGGAGGGTCAGCCATGGGCTGAAGGCCCAGGGGGTTGCGGCCACCGCGGCGGTGATCAGGGCGGGATCGGTCCATTGCCATTCCATGACCTCGTCGGCCCGGGGATCCAGCGGCGACGTGGCGCGCGCCGTGAAGACCGGGCAAATCTCGTTTTCCACCACGCCGGAGGCATCCACCGCCCGGTATCGGAAGTCCGGAACCCGCAGTTCAATGTCCGAAAGGTGCAGGCCGAGCTCGTACTCGCCCCGGCGCCGCACGGCATCCTCGAGTTCCTCTCCCGGAGCGGGGTGCCCGCAGAAGGAATTGGTCCAGACTCCGGGCCAGGTCAGCTTGGACAAGGCGCGGCGGGTGAGGAGGATGCGGCCATCGGAATCGTACACGTGGGCGGAGAAGGCCAGGTGCAGGGGCGTGAAGGAGGTGTGCACGGCAGCTTTGTCCTCGACGCCAACGGGTGTTCCGTCGTCGGCGGCCAGGACCACCTGCTCTGTCTTCCCGTTCAATTGCCCTCCCATAGGTGCCCGTGTTTACTTTACCTATGGATACGGGGACCACGCTGGCGCACACCGATGACGGCCGCTTGGTCAATGACGTTCTGCAATCCTTCTTTGCCCGGGCCAAGATGAGGGCCGGCGCGCTGCACCCCCAGTACCTTCGCCTGTGGGAACACCTTGAGGCCTGCACGGTGGGTGGCAAGCGCTTCCGTCCCCGGCTGGTGATGACCACCTACTCCCTGCTGGGCGGCAGCGACAGGACGGCGGCAGCCACGCTGGCCGCTTCCTACGAGCTGCTGCACACTGCCCTGATCATCCACGACGACGTGGTGGACCAGGACTTCACCCGCCGCGGGATGCCCAACCTCGCCGGCGCCTACCGCAGCCTCGCCACGGACCAGGGCAGCAGCCCGGACAGGGCAGAGCACACCGGCTTGTCCGCCGGGGTGATCGCCGGGGACCTGGCGCTGTCCAACGCATACCGGTTCCTGTCCGAAGTCGAGGCGGACCCGGCCATCCGGCAGCGGCTGGGCGACCTCCTTGACGAGGCCGTCATGGCTTCGGCGGCCGGCGAACTCCTGGACGTGCTGGCACCCCTGGACCCCACGCCACAGACCGTGGACCAGGTCCTGGAGATGTCCAGGCTGAAAACGGCCGTGTACTCCTTCGACACGCCGCTGCGCGCCGGAGCCGTCCTGGCCGGCGCGGACCGGGAACTGGTGGAGGCCCTGGGCGGGTTTGGCCGCATCATTGGCACTGCGTACCAGGTGGCTGATGACATGGTGGGCGCGTTCGGGGATGAGTCGAGGACCGGCAAGACCGGCTGGGGCGACCTGCGCGAGGGCAAGCGCACGGCCCTGATCTCCTACGCCGCGCAGCAACCCCAGTGGACCCGCATCAGAGAGCTGCTCTCCAAGGACCTCACGGCCAGGGATGCCGCCGAGATCCGCGAACTCCTGGTGGCCTCCGGAGCACGGGACAAGACCCTGAAACTCGCCGCGGACCTCACCGAACGGGCCCTGGATGTCCTGGTCCAGCCGTTCGTGCCGCACGAGCTGCGCGACGGCCTCTCCCCCCTGTCCCGCCTGGTCACCGATCGGATGGGCGCATGAAGCGGGACCGCGACGCGCTGGCCGACTACACCGCCGCCGCCCTCAAGTCCTCCGGCGTGGTGCTCCGCTCCTATTCGAGTTCCTTCGGCCTCGCCTCCAAGTTGTTTGACGACGCCGTCCGCCGCCAGGTGGATTCCGTGTACGCGCTGGTGCGGGTGGCGGATGAGATTGTCGACGGCGTCACCTCCGCGGCGGGCCTGTCACCTGAGGAGAGCCGGCGGCAGCTGGACGCGTTCGAGCAGGAAACCGAGAACGCCCTGGCCACCGGCTACAGCAGCAACCTGGTGATCCACGCGTTCGCGGACACCGCCCGCCGAACCGGCATCGGCACCGATCTCACCCGCCCGTTCTTCGCCTCGATGCGGGCGGACCTGGAGCAGTCGGAACACACGCTGGCATCCTTCACCGAGTACGTGTACGGGTCCGCGGAAGTGGTGGGCCTGATGTGCCTGAGGTGCTTTCTCTACGGGCAACCGGTCAGCGCGGAGGAACGGGCCCGGCTGGAGCGCGGCGCCCGGCACTTGGGCGCGGCCTTCCAAAAGATCAACTTCCTGCGCGACCTTGCAGAGGACTTCACGTCCCTGGGCCGCAGCTACTTCCCCGGCGTCAGCCCCGCAAACTTCGACGAGGCACAGAAGATCCGGCTCCTGGCGGACATTGACCACGACCTGCAGGAATCCCGCGCGGTGCTCCGCAGCCTGCCCACGTCCTGCCGCCTGGCCGTGGCCCTGGCCCAGGAGCTCTTCGCCGAACTGGCCGAGCGGATCCGCGTCACCCCTGCACCGGACCTGATCCGGGCGAGGATCAGCGTGCCCACCCCCGTGAAACTGAAGATCGCCGCCGCCGTGCTCACCGGAAGGCGCGGGCTGGAACCAGTTGCCGCCCGACCGGCCCGGGTGGCGGCGCAGTGACGGCCGTGAAGAAAGCAGTTCCGTCAGGACGGACAGCTGGACCTGGAAAAACGGTGGTGGTGATCGGCGGCGGCATCACCGGACTGGCGACGGCGGCCCTGCTCGCCACCGAGGGGCACCGCGTCACCATCCTGGAGAAGCAGGACGTCCTGGGCGGCCGGGCGTACACGTTTAGTGAGGATGGCTTCAGGTTCGACGCCGGGCCCTCCTGGTACCTGATGCCCGAGGTCATCGACCACTACTTCCAGCTCCTGGGCACCTCCGCCGACGAGCAGCTGGACCTGCTGAAGCTGGACCCCGGCTACCGGCTCATCTCCGAAGGCGCGGCAGAGCCGGTGGACGTCCCGGCCGGGCGGGCACGGGTGGTGGCGCTGTTTGACCGGCTGGAACCCGGCGCCGGTGCGCGGCTGGAGAAGTACCTGGACTCCGCCGCCGAGACCTACACCATGGCCAAGCGCCGCTTCCTGTATCCCACGTTCCAGTCCTTCGCCCCGCTGCTGGTGCCGGACATCCTGGCCCGGCTCCCCCGGTTGGCCCGCCTGCTGCTGGAGCCGCTGCACAGCTATGCCCGCCGCTACGTCAGCAATCCAAGCCTGCAGCAGATCCTGGAGTACCCCGCGGTGTTCCTGGGCGCCTCGCCGTTCACCGCGCCCAGCATGTACCACCTCATGAGCCACCTGGACCTGGAGGTGGGCGTCTACTACCCCATGGGCGGCTTCGCCCGGCTGGTGGAGGCGCTGGAAAAGCAGGCACGCAACGCCGGCGTGACCATCAGGACCAGCACGGAGGTGCTGGAAATCGAAACGGCGCCCATCATCTCCCGGCGGCGGCCGGCGGCCGTGCGCGGGGTGCGCTTCCGCAAGGGTGACGGAACGGAGGAAAGCCTGCCGGCCGACGTCGTAATTTCCGCTGCCGACCTGCATCACAGCGAAACCGCGCTGCTCCCCCGAAACCTCCAGACCTACCCGGAGCGGTACTGGCAGCGGCGCACCGCCGGGCCCAGCGCCCTGCTGCTGTACCTGGGCGTCCGCGGCGGGCTGCCGCAGCTGCAGCACCACACCCTCCTCTTCACCAAGGACTGGGAGGAGAACTTCAAGGCGATCTTCGGCAAGGAGACGTTCATCCCTGAGCCGGCGTCGATGTACGTGTGCAAGCCCAGCGCCACCGATCCGGACGTGGCCCCGGACGGGCACGAGAACGTGTTCGTGCTGGTGCCCATCCCGCCGGATCCGGGTCTGGGCGGCAGCGGCGACGAGCGGCTGGAACGTGCGGCCGACGCCGTGATCGGGCAGCTCAGTGAGTGGGCGGGCATCCCGGACCTGGCCGGGCGCATCGTGGTGCGGCGGATGTACGGGCCCGCGGACTTTGAGCGCGACTACCACTCGTGGAAGGGCACGTCGCTGGGGCCGGCGCACACGCTGAAGCAGAGCGCGTTCTTCCGGGCCGGCAACGTCAGCCGCAAGGTGGAGGGGCTCTACTACGCGGGCGCGTCCACCATTCCGGGGATCGGCATTCCCATGTGCCTGATCAGCGCCGAGCTGGTGGTCAAGCGGCTGCGCGGCGACACCAGCACTGGTCCGCTGCCGGCGCCGCTGCGTCCGGCAGGCACAGCAGTGCCATCGGCACCTGCACAAGAGGGAACAGTTTCAAAAGGTACGACGGCGTGACGGCGGTTGCGTACCTGGCGTTCCTTTTGGTGTCGCTGGGCTGCATGGTGCTGCTGGACCAGCGGCTGCGGCTCTTCTTCTGGCAGGATGCGCGGCGCGCGGCCGTGGTGCTGGCGGCGGGGCTGGTGTTCTTCCTGGCGTGGGACCTGTCCGGGATCGGGCTGGGCATCTTCTTCCGCGGGCACAACGAGACGATCGGGATCGAGCTGGCACCGGAGCTGCCGCTGGAGGAGCCGATCTTCCTGGTGTTCCTCTGCTACCTGGTGATGAACCTGTTCCAGCTGTTCCGGCGGTTCCTCGCGGCCCGTCTGGCGCACGGCGAGAAAGTGGAGGAACGCTCATGAGCTACTGGGCACTGAACGCGGTGTTCCTGCTCGCCGCCCTGGCCGTGGGCACGGCCGCGGCCGTACGGCAGCTCAGGGGCCGGACGCGGAAGGTGGCACTGGCAGCGGCGGGTGGGGCGGCCGCCGTCGTCCTGGTCCTGACGGCAGTGTTCGACAACCTGATGATCGCCGCCGGCCTGTTCACGTACGCGCCGGAGATGATTTCGGGGATGATGGTGGGCCTGGCCCCGCTGGAGGATTTCGCGTACCCGGTGGCCGCGGTGCTGCTGCTGCCGGGCCTGTGGATCCTGCTGGACCGGACGTCGAAGGCCAGCCCGTCGGGAAGGCGGCCATGAAAACCTTACGGATGCTCCTGCTGTCCTCCCGCCCGCTGTCCTGGGTGAACACGGCGTACCCGTTTGCCTCGGCGTACCTGCTCACGGCACGCGAGATCGACGTTGCCTGGGTGGTGGGGACCCTGTATTTCCTCATCCCGTACAACCTGGCGATGTACGGCATCAATGACGTGTTCGACTACGAATCGGACCTCCGGAACCCGCGCAAGGGCGGTGTGGAGGGCGCGGTGCTGGACCGGACCATGCACGCCGTCACGCTCCGGGCGGCGATCGGCACCAACGTGCCGTTCCTGGCGGCGCTGGTCCTGCTGGGGAACCCGCTGTCCTGGCTGGTGCTGGCGGTCAGCATCTTCGCGGTGGTGGCGTACAGCGCGCCGGGGCTACGGTTCAAGGAGCGGCCGTTCCTGGACTCGGCCACGTCCAGCACGCACTTCGTGAGCCCCGCGGTGTACGGGCTGGTGCTGGCGCAGGCGCAGTTCACGCCGGCGCTGTGGGCGCTGCTGGGGGCGTTCTTCCTGTGGGGCGTGGCCAGCCATGCGTTCGGCGCGGTCCAGGACGTGGTGGCGGACCGGGCCGGCGGCATCGGATCCGTGGCCACTGTGATCGGTGCCAAGGCCACGGTGCGCTTCGCAATCGCCGCCTACCTGCTGGCCGCTGTGCTGCTGCTGTTGACGCCCTGGCCGGGACCGCTCGCAGCCCTGCTGGCGCTCCCCTACGCGGTGAGCATCCTCCCCTTCGCCTCGGTCACAGACGAGGACTCGGAACAGGCCCACCGCGGCTGGGAACGGTTCCTGTGGCTGAACTACGTCACCGGGTTCTTCGTGACCATGCTGCTGATCTGGTACGCGGCGGTGCGTTAGGGGGCCGTTCCCCTCCGGCTGCTGTCACGCAAGGTCTTCGAAGCTGTCCTCACCCGGCCGCCAGGCCATCCACCGGCCGTCCGGGAAGCCGCTGAGTTCGACGATCTTCACTTCAGCACGGCGGGAATCAGGATGGCGCTATCCGCTGGAGCACGGCATCGGCGATGGCTGCATGGCCCGCATCGTTGGGGTGGAAGCTGTCCCTGCTCCCCAGCCACACCGGATCACCGGCCGGGCCCCTGTTGGCCGGCGTGCCAAAAAGTTCCTTCAGGGAAATGAACTGGCCGCCATGAGCATGGCACCCTGCTGTGATGGCAGCGTCGAGGGCGGCGGTTCTGCCAGCAGCTGCCGGTGCCCACACGCCCAGGCACAGGAGCTTGGCGTCAGGGGAGGCCGCGGCAACACGGTTAAGGTACTCCTTGTACTGCCGGGCGAACACCGCGGTGTCCGTGTTGGTGACCAGGTCGTTGGTGCCCAGTTCTACAACGGCAAGGCCTGCACCCCGAGGGATCGCGAACCCCGAGGCGACGTCCTGTAGCCGGTACCCCGACTTGTACGTTCCAACTTCCTCAACGGCACCACGCTTTCCCAATCCAGCCGTGACCAGCCGCCGGAACGAGGTGTCCTCCGTGGTCGAAAACTCCCCGGCGGTCAGTGAGTCGCCGCTGAAGAACAAACGCAGGGGATGCTCCTGCGGCCAGGTCAGCTTTACTTGCCCCGCGTCCGGCGCAGCGGCGATCGCGGCATCCGGCCCCGCCGGCGTCGATGCTGTCTGCTCCTGGGGCTGCGCTTCGTTTCCTGCTGCCGGGTCCCGGTCCACGCGGTTCAGGGACAGAAAGACGACGGTAGCGGCGGCCACCATGAGCACGGCCAGCCCCGCAACCATAAAGAACCTACGGCCCGCCCACCTGCCCACAAGATCCCCCGCCCCGGCCACACAACTCAGCACATCGTACCGGGATGCGGCGCAGGCAGTGAGTGCCCGCACCTCGCGGCCACTCGGAGCAGGCCCACCGCGGGTGGGAACGGTTCCTGTGGCTGAACTACGTCACCGGGTTCTCCTTGACCATGCTGCTGATCTGGTACTCGGCGGTGCGGTAGGCGGCACCTAGAGAACGGTGGACAGCTGCCAGGGGACAAACTCGTTGTCCCCGTAACCCAGTTCTTCGCTCTTGGTTTCCTGGCCCGAAGCCACAGCCAGGATGAGGTCGAAGATCTGCTGCCCCATCTCCTCGATGGTCAGCTGCCCGTCCGCCACCGCCCCGCAGTTCACGTCAATGTCGTCCCGCATGCGTTCATATAGCGGGGTGTTGGTGGCCAGTTTGATGCTGGGCGTGGGCTTGCAGCCAAAGGCGGAACCGCGGCCGGTGGTGAAGGCGAGGACCTGGGCGCCGCCGGCCACCATGCCGGTGGCGTTGACGGGGTCATATCCCGGGGTGTCCATGAAGACCAGACCGTGGGCGGTGATGGGTTCGGCGTACTCCACGACGCCCACCAGGTTGGTGGTCCCGCCCTTGGCCACGGCGCCGAGGGACTTTTCCAGGATGGTGGTGAGTCCGCCGGCTTTGTTCCCGGGGGACGGGTTGTTGTTGATCGACGATCCGTCCTGGGTAACGTGCTGTTCCCACCAGCGGATACGTTCCATGAGCTTGTCTGCCGTGTGCTGGGACTCGGCGCGGGACGTGAGCAGGTGCTCGGCGCCGTAGATTTCCGTGGTTTCGCCGAATACGGCGGTGCCGCCGTGCCGGATGAGCAGGTCCGCGGCTGCGCCCAGCGCCGGGTTGGCCGTAACGCCGGAGAAGGCGTCCGAGCCTCCGCACTCCATGGCGAGGACAAGCTCCGAGGCGGGAACGGCAGTCCTCTGTGCCTTGTTGATTTCGGGAAGCAGTTCCTCGATCCGCCGCACCCCTTCCGCCACCGTGGCCTTGGTGCCGCCCTGCGCCTGGATGGTCATGCTGGAAATCGACTTGTCAGGGCTCAGCGACCACCCGGTGGCGAGGCCGGCAATCTGGTTGACTTCGCAGCCCAGCCCCAGTACCAGGATGCTGGCGAAGTTGGGGTGGTTCGCGTACCCGTGGAGGGTCCGGCGCAGCACCTCGAAGCCGTAGTTTCCGTCCCCTCCGGTGCCGCATCCAGAGGAATGCGTCAGCGCCACCACGCCGTCCACGTTGGGGTACTGGTCCAGGACGCCGCTGTTCTCGATCCGGGAGGCGATGAGTTTCGCCGCCGTCGCGGAACAGTTGACGGACGTCAGGATGCCGATGTAGTTCCGGGTCCCGACGGAGCCGTTGCTCCGCCGGTACCCCTGGAAGGTTGCCCGCTGATCCTCGGGCACGAATTCGGTCTCCCGCAGCGCGGTGCCCGCCTGGCCGGCCCGGTCGAACTCCCGGTACGCCACGTTGTGGACGTGCACATGTTCGCCCTTGCTGATCAGGGGCCCCGCGAAGCCGATGATCTGGCCGTATTTCCGGACCGGTTCATCGGCCTCGATGGTCCGCAATGCCACCTTGTGTCCGCCGGGGATCTCATCCGCGCACAGCAACTCACTGCCGTTGAACGGGACGGAGGTGCCGGCGGGAACCGTCCCCAGGGCGGTGCCAACGTTGTCCTCCGGATGCAGGACCAGCAGTCCCATGTCCGCGGCAAGCCGCGGGTTTGCGATCAGTTCAATCGGTGTGTTCATGTTCATGCCTTTACTGTTGGCCCCGCTCCGGCGGGTACCTGGGGTGGCTAGGTGAGGACCTCAGGGTTGACGATGTTGCGCGGCCGGCGGCCCAGGACGGCATCCACCACGTTCTCCGCGGTGCGCCGCTTCAGCTCGTCGCTGGATTCCTCCGTGTACCAGGCGGTGTGCGGTGTCAGCACCACGCGCTCAAGGTCCAGCAACGCACTGTTAAGGGGAAGGGGCTCTTCCTCAAAGACGTCCAGGCCTGCTGCCTGGAGTTTTCCGTTCTTCAGCGCGTCAACAAGGGCCGCGGTGTCAATCACCCCGCCGCGGCAGGTGTTGATGATGGTGGCCCCCGCCTTGAACTGCCCCAGCGTGCCTGCGTTGATCAAGTGGTGGGTGTGCTTGTTCAACGGCACGTGCAGGGATACGACGTCGGACGCGGCCAGCAGTTCTTCCAAGGTCACCACCTCGATGCCTTCCTTGGTGGTGGTCCCCGGGGTGTGGAGGGGATCGTAGCCCAGGGCACGGTAGCCCAGAGCCTTGGCCTTGGCTGCGGTGGCCGCACCGATCAGGCCCAGTCCGATCACGCCGAAGGTCTGTGAAGAGAAGCGGCGGATTGGCTTGACCGAGTCGAGCCGGGTTTCCCCGGCCCGGACTCCCCTGTCCAGGTCCGGGATGCCGCGTGCCAGCGTCAGGGCCAGCGCAATGGCGTGGTCACTGACGTCCTCCACACCGTAGTCGGGCACGTTGGACACCACCACACCGCATTCCGTTGCGGCTGGGACGTCAACGGTGTCCACGCCTACCCCGTACCGGCTGACGGCTTTCAGCCGGGGCAGGCCCTTGAGGACCCGTTCGGTGATGGGGGCGTACTGGACGATGAGTCCGTCCACATCGGCCGCAGCCGCCAGGACATCGTCCTCCGTCCTGCAGTTGGCCCGCAGCAGCTCAACGCCGTTGGCGTCTGCCACGGCCTGCTCTTGGCTGATCGACTCAAATTCGTAGTCGGTGATTAGTATGCGCGGCATGCCCGCCCTTTCCTCTTCCTGCGTCCTGTGATCCTCACGCCCAGCGGAGAATCAGCGGGTCTTTGCGTTTGGCCATCTCCACCAGCTGCGCCCGGGTATGCGGGTTCAGCTCCCCCACCGGATGGCGCGTCCTGTCGCTGGCAATGATGTTGCCCTCCTTCATCAGGACTTTAGTGGCGCGCAGGCCGCACTGCCGGTTCTCGAAGTGGATGAACGGAAGCAGGTCCTCCCAGGCGTGGATCGCCTTGTCCCGTTCGCCTGCGTGGAAATCCCGCACGATCTGGCCCAGCTGGTCCGGAACCATGCAGCTGCTCATCGTGCCAACGGCCCCGGCTTCCAGGTCCGGGATGAGCGTGATGGCTTCCTCGCCGTCGAAAAGTCCGGGGAGCGACGGGCCGGCCGCGGCGCCCAGGGCGCGGAGCTTGTCCGCGGCCTGGGGCATCTCGATCTTGGCGTAGTTCACGTTCGGCACCTCCCTGGCGATCCGTGCCAGGAGGGCCACGGACAGCGGGGTGGTGCTCATCGGTGCGTCCTGGATCATAATGTCGATCTCCAGACCGTCGGCCACGCGCTTGAAGTACTCCACCACGGCGTCGTCGTCCACTTTCATGGTGGCCCCGAAGAACGGCGGCATGAGCATCACCATCTCCGCGCCGAGCTCCTGGGCGTGAAGGCTGCGCTCCCGGGCGATCCGCGAGCTGAAGTGGCTGGTGGTGACGCAGACCGGCAGCCGCCCGTCCAGGTGCTCCATGGTGGTCCGGAGCACCTGCTCGCGTTCCTCGTCGGTCAGCGAGAACTGCTCCGAGTAGTTGGCCAGGATGCAGACGGCGTCGGACTTGCCGTCCACCAGGTAATCCAGGACCCTGCGCTGGCCGTCGAGGTCCAGTTCCTCATTGTCGGCGAAAATGGTGGGCGCTACCGGCATTACGCCAGTGATGGCACTCATGGTTGTCCTTGAGGGTTTGTAGGGGTTGCGGGCACCGGAATCAGCGGTTTGCACTAACCGCGGCCACGGACTGGTCCTCGTAGTCTTCGGCGTCGATGTCGCGGCCGTGCGGGTCCCACTTGTTGATCAGGATCACCACGATGGCGATGGCGGGAACAACAGCGAGCACCAGCAGCGCACGGGTTCCCCAGGCGGCCGTGGCCAGGGGCCAGAACACGAGCCCGGCGATCGCTCCTAGGCGGATGCCGATCTGGGTGAAGCCGGTGCCGGCTCCGCGGAGGGAGGTGGGGTAGGACATGGTGGCCATGGTCATTCCCTGGGCCCCGGGGCCTGCTGCGTGGCAGAAGATCAGGAGGCCGATGACCAGGGCGCCGATGAAGGACCAAGCACCTTCGACGTTGCTGAGGCTGCCGGCGATGATCATGCAGGTGAAGGTGCCGCAGAAGCCGAGGAGTGAAAGCTTGCGCGGGCCGATCTTGCCGGAGAGGCGGGCACCGATGAAGCCGCCGGTAACGCCGAAGCAGACGTTGAGGATGAGCGAGGACATGATGTTGGTCATCACATTCTGGGTGTGCAGCATGGCGAGCACGATCTGCCCGACGAAGAAGCCGACAGCGTAGTACTCCATGGACTGGCTGGCGTTGATGACGAGGGCCAGTCCAGTGCGGCCGCGGTACTTCTTGCCCACCAGCTTGCCCCAGGCCTGGGTCAGGGTCATCTGGAACTGCTTGCGCTCGGCGCGGGGGTCCACGGCGTCTTCCGCCACTTCGGCGTCCACGTTGTAGGTCCGCTTGAGGATCTTGGCTGCTTCGTGCAGGCCCAGGTTCTGCGCCGCCCAGGACGGGGACTCAGCCATGTACTTCTGGCGGAAGATCATGATCAGGATGGCAGGGACGGCACCGAAGCCCACAACGATGCGCCACATCTGGTTTTCCGGCCACTGCATGCCCTGGAAGAGGAAGTACACGGGGATCAGCAGGGCGAAGGTGGAGGCGACGGCGGCGTACCACATGGGCTGCCAGAGGGAGACGGTGCCGCCCTTCTTCTTCCGTGAGGCGTACTCGGCCAGGAAGCTGAAGGCGACGGGGAAGTCGACGCCGATGCCCACGCCCATGATGAAGCGGGCAATGATGAGGGTCCAGACGTCCGGGGCGACGGCGCAGGCGATGGCTGCGACAACGAAGAAGACCATGTCCGCCATGAACACCTTGAACCGGCCGAGCTTGTCCACGAAGTACCCGCCGAAGACGGATCCGACGAGGGCGCCCACCATGATGGAGGCGGACACCACGGACAGCATCTCGGGAGTCAGGTGGAAGTCCTTGGAGATGTAGGGCAGGCCGAACGCCACCGAGGTGAAGTCGTAGGCGTCCAGGAAGATGCCGCCCAGGGCGATGAGGGTGATGGCGAAGGATTTGCCCGTCTTGAGGGTACCGCTGTTGATGAGGTCGGTGACGTCCTGGGCGGAGCGCAGGACGATCCGTCCGCCGCTGGGCGCAGCGGCGTTGGGGACTGCTGACATTGGGGGTCCTTTCGAAAGCCCACTGCTTTGTGGGTCTCGCAACTTGGCAAGTTCTGTGTTCGATATTTCGAACGTTGGTCGATGTGGCGATCAAGCATTCGCTGGGGTAGGGTGATCGGGAACACAAAGGAGTCTAGGGATACCACCCCGGACCGTCAAGCGATGAAGCGGAATTTGGACGGAAGTGCCTGCACCAGCGGCAATGCAGCCGCCAGCGATCGCGGGGCCCAACCACCAAACTGCCAGACTCACCAGCGCCAGCTTGCCGACCTTTGTACTAAATTTCGAACGTGAAAGGGGTTGCTCCCTATGGAGGACCGTCAACTGCCCAAGTGGTCCGAGATCCGTGAACTTGTCCAGTTCCGGAGCTTCGAGCTGGATCCGGTGCAGCGAAGGCTTGCCCGGGCGTTCACCATCGCGGACCTTCGCGCAATGGCCCAGAAGACCACGCCGAAGGCTGTCTTCAACTACACGGACGGCGCCGCCGAAGAAGAGATCACCATCGCGCGGTGCCGGCAGGCCTACCGTGACGTGGAGTTCTCCCCGGCGGTCCTCCGCGATGTCTCGGATCCCGATCCGTCCACGAAGCTTTTTGGCCGCACCATCGACTTCCCCCTGGTCCTGGCTCCCACCGGCTACACGCGGATGATGCACAACGACGGCGAAAAGGCGGTGGCCCGGGTCGCGGCGCGGAACAACATCCCGTACACCCTCTCGACGGTGGGCACCACCACCGTGGAGGACCTCGCCAAGGCGGTGCCCGAGGGGAACAACTGGTTCCAGCTCTACATTGCCAAGGACCGGAGCAAGACGGAGGGCCTGCTGGAGCGGGTGCTGACCAGCGGCTACGACGTCCTGATGGTCACTGTGGACACCCAAGTGGGCGGTGCCCGCGTCAGGGAGCTGCGTGACGGGCTGACCATTCCGCCCACGTTGTCGCCGAAGACCTTTGCGGACATGGCGCTGCACCCGTCCTGGTGGTTCGACAAGCTCACCACCCCGCCCATCGAGTTCGCTTCACTCCGTGGCTTTGGCGGGAATTCCGCGGAGGTGGCGGACCAGGTGTTTGATCCCGCCCTGACGTTCGAGGACATCGCCTGGCTGCGTAAAGTGTGGCCGCACAAGTTGCTGGTCAAGGGCATCCAGACGGTCAAGGATGCGGAACGGGTTATCGAGCTGGGCTGCGACGGCGTGGTCCTGTCCAACCACGGGGGCCGGCAGCTGGACCGCTCGCCCACCATCCTGAAGATCCTGCCACAGGTCCGCGAGGCCCTGGGATCCAACCCCACGGTGCTGATCGACAGCGGCATCATGTCCGGCAGTGACATCCTGGCCGCCGTCGGCCTGGGAGCGGATGCGGCGATGGTGGGCCGGGCCTACCTCTACGGCCTGATGGCCGGCGGCGAGCGCGGCGCCGCCCATGCCGTGAAGATCCTGCGCTCCCAGTACGTACGGTCCATGCAGCTGCTGGGCGTCAAGTCCACGGCTGGCATTTCGGGCGATCATGTGGCACTGGCCGGCTGACCGCCAGGGGTTCGCCCCGCTCCCCCGGCCGTCAGCGGTAGCCGAGCTCGGCACTCAAGCGGGCAGCGCCGTCGGCCGCCAATGCAGACCACTCCTCCACCGGGCGCTGGTTCCAGCGCATGTCCGGAACGGAGACGCTCAGGGCCGCCACCACGGCGCCGGTGTGGTCCCGGACCGGCGCCGCCACGCAGGAAACGTCCGGCGTGGACTCCCCGGACTCGAAGGCCAGCCCGGAGGCACGGATCTCGTCCAGGACGTTGGCGAGCGCGTGGGGTTCAGTGATGCTGTTGGGGGTCAGTTTGGCAAGGCCCTTTGTGATGATGCGCTTGCGTTCGGCGTCCGGCAGGTACGCCAGAAGGGCCTTGCCCACGGCGGTGCAGCTCGCCGGAAGCCGGCCGCCCATGCGCGAGACCATGCGCACGGACTGGGTGCTGTCCACCTTGCAGATGTACACCACGTCCGCGCCGTCGAGGATTCCCACGTTCACGGTCTCGTCGCACTCCCTGCCCACGGACTGGGAAATGCGCAGCCCGACGGCGTGCAGGTCCAGCCGTTCGGCGAACGCGTTGCCCAGCCGGAAGACGCTCAGCCCCAGGTGGTAGGTGGCCGTGGCATCGTCCCGGCGGAGGTATTTGCGCTCCGTCAGGGTGGTGAGCAGTTCGTGGACGGTGGTCCGGGGAAGGCCGGTCCGTTGCACCACTTCGGGTGCGGAAAGCCCGTGGCGGGCGTCCATGAAAAGCTCCAGGACGTCGAGGCTCCTGACGACGGCGGGGGTCAAGCGGGGCACGTGAAGTCCTTTCGTTTGGGGCGCGATGGCCTAGCGCGGCTTCCAGTCTACGTGCACCGTTCGAAATATCGCACATTGTTCGACAAGGAATGGATTTGGAACTAAAGATGATTCCAGGAGGAAACAACATGCAGACCACCCCAGAGCAGGTCGAAAACCAGATAGTGGCCGCGCACGCGGCCTACGAGCAGGCCCGGGACGTGGAACCACAGGTCCGCGGGTCCTGGCTGGAGGCCATCGCCGCCGCCCTCGAAGCCAACGCGGATGAACTCGTTGGCCTCGGAGAACAGGAAACCCACCTGGACCAGGGCCGGCTGCGTTTCGAACTGAAGCGCTCGGTCTTCCAGCTGCGCCTCTTCCGGAGCGAAATCCTTGCCGGTGAGCACCTGGGCGCCATCATTGACCACGCCGACCAGGACTGGGGAATGGGCCCCCGCCCGGACCTGCGCAGGGTCAACGTGCCCCTCGGCGTCGTGGGCGTCTTCGGTGCCTCCAACTTCCCCTTTGCCTTCAGCGTGATGGGCGGGGACACTGCCTCCGCCCTCGCGGCCGGCTGCGCCGTGGTGCACAAGATCCACGAAGGGCACCTGCAGCTGGCGCTGCGTACCGCGGCCATCGTCGAGGAAGCCCTTGCCGCAGCAGGCGCACCGCAGGGACTGTTTTCCGCCGTGGTGGGCCGGAAGGCAGCCGAAGCACTGGTCGACCATTCCCTGACCAAGGCGATTGGCTTCACGGGCTCCACCGCGGGCGGCCGGGCGCTGTTTGACCGGGCCTGCCGCCGCCCCACCCCCATCCCCTTCTACGGTGAGCTGGGCAGCATCAACCCCGTGTTCGTCACGGAGCAGGCCTGGGCTGCGCGCCGGGACGCCATCCTGTCGGGTTACGCGGCGTCGTTCACCGCAGGAATGGGACAGTTCTGCACCAAGCCGGGGCTGCTGTTCGCGCCGGTGGAGGATATCGACGAGGTGGCAGCCCTGCTTCAGCAGGAACTCGAGTCCAAGAGCGTGGCACCCCTCCTGAGCCCCAAGCTTCGCGAGGGCTTCGACGCCGCCCTGGAAAAGGTGCGGTCCGCCGAGGGCGTGGACGTGCTGGTGAAGGGCGACGACGCCGAAGCACCCCGGCCCACCGTGCTGGCCACCACCGCGGAGGCAGTGCTGGCGCAGCCGGAGCTGCTGGAGCAGGAAATGTTCGGCCCCGCCACCCTGCTCATCCGGTACCGTCCCGGAACAGACCTCACCGAACTGGCCGCCCTGCTGGAGGGCCAGCTGACGGCCACTGTCCAGGGTGAGCCGGAGGAAAAGCTCGATGACCTGCTGACGGTGCTGCGGGAACGGAGCGGCCGGTTGGTGTGGAACGCCTGGCCGACGGGAGTCAGCGTCACCTACGCGCAGCAGCACGGCGGGCCCTACCCCGCCACCACCGCCGCCTCCACCACCTCCGTGGGGACGGCTGCCATCGGACGGTTCATGCGCCCGGTTGCCTATGACTCCTTCGCCCCGGAGCAGCTTCCGCCTGCCCTGCGGGATGACAACCCCTGGAACATCACGCGGCGGGTGGACGGAATCCACCAGCCTGCCGGACAGAAAGCTGAAACACGATGACGACTGTTAGTGCAGACCAGATCCTGCCCGCCGACGCGGACAAAGCCCTACTGGTGGGGCGCGTCTGGGACCCGGAGACGGGCGGGCCGCGCGTGGTCTCCGTCAGCGGACAGGACGTCTTTGACCACACTGCCCACGTACACACCGTTGCGGAACTCATGGACCTGGACGACCCGGCGGGTCTCATCGCTGCCACCCGCGAGTCACCCAGCTGGGACCTGGCGGCCCTGATCGACGCTTCCCTGGCGCAGGACACGGGACGCCCGTACCTCCTGGCCCCGGTGGACCTGCAGGTGGTCAAAGCCTGCGGCGTGACGTTCGTTGACAGCATGATTGAGCGGGTCATCGAGGAACGGTGCGGCGGTGACTTCCACCAGGCCGCGGGCGTCCGTGAGTCCGTCCTGGCCGTTCTGGGCTCCGACCTCGCCAGCGTGCGGCCCGGTTCCGAGCAGGCCCGGCAGGTCAAGGAGGTGCTGGCGGCCAAGGGGATGTGGTCCCAGTACCTGGAGGTGGGGCTCGGCGCGGACCCGGAAGTCTTCACCAAGGCCCCGGTGCTCTCAAGCGTCGGTTTTGGGGCCCGGATCGGCATCCCGTCGTTTTCGAGCTGGAACAACCCGGAACCGGAACTGGTCCTGATCGTGGATTCCCGCGGCCGGGTACGTGGAGCCACCGTAGGCAACGATGTGAACCTGCGCGATGTGGAGGGCCGCAGCGCGCTCCTGCTGGGCATGGCCAAGGACAACAACGCGTCCTGTGCCATCGGCCCGTTCATCCGCCTCTTCGACGACCGGTTCAGCCTGGAGTCGCTGCGGAGCGAGGACATCACGATGACCGTGGAGGGGACCGACGGCTACCGTCTTGACGGGAAAAACAGCCTGTCCCGGATCAGCCGGCCCTTCGAAGAGCTGGTGGGGGCCGCCTACGGCAGGCACCACCAGTACCCGGACGGCTTTGCACTGTTCACGGGGACGCTCTTTGCACCCAGCCAGGACCGGGATGCGCCGGGCCTGGGGTTCACCCACAAGGAGGGAGACCGGGTGACGATCCACAGCGCCCAGCTGGGGTCGCTGATCAACACCACGGGCACCGCCGAGGACCTCCCTGCCTGGAGTTTTGGGATCCGCGACCTGATGGAATACCTGTCACGGTTTGTCCAGGTTCCTGTGCACGAGGGTTAGGACTAGAACCGACGAAGGCAGGGTCCGGGCGTACCGGGCCCTGCCTTTCTCGGTATTGGTGGATGCTGCACTACGCCAGATCTTCGAAGCTGTCCTCGCCGGGGCGCCAGGCCATCCACCGCCCGTCCGGGAAGCCGCTGAGTTCGGCAATCTCCACGAAGATCTCTTCCTTGGCAGGGTGGATCACGATGGTGCCGGCGTCTAGGTCGACGCGGATACCCGAGCCGGTTTTTTCCGTCGTTGAAACCACAGTGCCCTGATCCAACCGGCGCAGGGCGTCGGCATACCGAAGATCCTGCTCGCGCCACTGGCGGCCATTCTGCCGGACCACAGGCCACACATGGCTGTTGAGCGTAACGTGGCCGGGGCCCTGCTCCCCGTCGAACCGGAACTGCACGTAGTCGTTCAAAACAAACTCCACCGAGCACAGCCGTTGGTCCACCAGCCGGGAGAGCAACTCGTTCGGAACGTAGGACGCCATCGAGCTAACCACCAACCTTCTTTTCTCCTCGATCAACGACTCCAGTGAAGCAGACTGCGGGTCCGCGACGGCCACCTCGAGCGAGCGCGCCACCCTACAACCCACGACGGCGGAGGCCGGCGTGGGCAATTATGCCTTGTGCGTGGTGCAGGATGAAGTGGAGAACCGCGCGGCCGGCACCGGCTCGTTGCCCATCGTGATCGGCGCTCGGGCAACGGTGCGCTTTGCGATCGCCGCTTACCTGCTGGCCGGCGCGCTGCCGCTCTTCACGCCCGGCCGGGACCGCTGGCGGCCCTGCTCCACTCCCATACGCGGTGAGCATCCTCCCCTTCGATTCCCTGTCCGACGCGGACTCAGGGCACGCCCACCGCGGACGGGAGCGCATTGTCGCTGAACTACGTCACGGAGTTCTTCGTGTCTATGCAGCTGATCTGGTACGCGGCGGTGGGGTGTGGGGCTAGAAGGCGGCGCAAGTAAGCATAGTCCTGAGCGCGTGGGGGATGTAAACGCGTGGTCGGCACGAGCCTAACCACGCCTGGCCGGTCATCGCTGCCGGCATCGTCCAGACCATTGGCAACGCCTTTAAGATAGCGACAGACCCGGCCCCGGCGTCCTCTGCTGACGTATCCGATTGGACGGGTGAAATCCGTAAGGATGACAACCACATCTACGTCAAGACGAGCACCCGCTGGAAGCGGGCGTGCACTCCCTACTTGGTATTGGAGTTGGGGGCGGCAGAGGAAGCCTTGCCGCCCCCAACGAGGCGCGACTTCTCAAGCGACGGGACTTCGATCCATCGGTAGCTTGCGCTCGCCGCGGCGAGGCTCACGCCCATGCCGAAGACTGCAATACCGATGATGTATTCAACCCGGGACAAGTCAAGCCGCCCCACCAGTGACCAGCACAGGAGGGCGACAGGGAAGTGTACCGCGTAAAGGCTGTAAGAGCGCGCCCCGAGCCACAGTGCGGGCTTGGATTCCAGCAGGTTCTTTCGGTCCCCGCGGGCGAACATCCACGCAATGAGGGCGGCAAACGCAACCAGCCACACGCCCTGCTCGATGCGGCCCGAGAGGGTAGGGACGCGAGCGAATCCGATAGCGAGAGCCGTCAGCGCGACGACAAGGGCCACCTTTGCGTGAACCTGCCGGCGGCGTAGGACGTGGGCGAGAATGGCCCCAACGACGAACCACTCAACCAGCTCGAACACGGGGAACGAAGCAACCTGGTTGAGTGCGAAAGACACTAGCACCAGTCCGGCGGCGACACCGTAAACGGTCAGCTTCCGGCGCAGTATGAATAGCAGCGGGAAGAGCAGGTAGAGCTGCATCTCGACAGCGATCGACCACAGCGGTGGGACAATCTGCGTCCGCCATGCGGGGTCAAGGTTGTGGACCATAAACAGATGCGACAGCACACCACCCAGAGTCACCGGCTCGTATGTCATGAGGCTCGGGGATGGGTCCAATAACATCCAGCCGAACCCGAGGACAACGACTGCACCGAAGGCCAGGGCCGCGTAGTAGGTGGGCAGGATTCGCCAAAAGCGCCGCTGCCAGTACACACGGAAAGGCGTGGCTCCTCGGCTTCCCAAACGGCGGGACTCTTCGGTCCAGTACAGAGTGAAGCCAGAGAGCATGATGAACAGCCAAACGGCGGGTCCACCAAAAGTCCATGGCCACAGCACAAGGCCGAGCGCATCAGCTTTCCAGATGGGGATTACAGGACGGTCAGGCCCGACCATACCAAGGACGTGGCCAGCTGCCACCACCAGTGCCGCCACACCGCGCAGCCCGTCAACGAACTTCAGCCGCGGCTTAGGCATGAATCTATTCAAAAATCCCCCAGAAGTCATTGCCCCATTTTAGGGCTAGTCTGCCGGCGTCTTGGATACTACGGCTCCGGAGGTAGCCGTAGAGCGGGCCGACAACGGCGTTACCGAGTTCCCCCGATATCGCTGCTGCCATCTGGGCCTTGATAATCCATTTATAGCGCCAAGAAGCTTTCTCTTGTCCATCCATAGCAGACTGCTGGTTGGACGCTAAACGGAGCGTGCGGTGCTTTGGTGCGGCGCCTCTCCGCCTGTTCCTTCTGCCCGAATTGTCCGGCCTTCAAGCTTGGGTTGGCTTCGCGACTTCGCGTGATCATCTATTGTCGGGGACTCCGCTGCAATCTCGGAGAGGGTTGCCACGAGCAGGCCGAAAACTACGATGAGGATGAATGTTGTGGAGCCGGGGCCGGCAGGACGCAGCGGCGTCTCTGTGACTCCGCGAACGACTAAATACATCACCAATGCCACCGACAATCCATCTGTGGATTTTCGTACCCGGAAGGCTGCGAAGAGCAGCACGGAGATGAGGATTACCAGGGAGGCGAGGCCGGTAATCCCCTCGCCGCCCAAGGTCTGCACGAACTGGTTGTGCGCTTGGGCGGCAGCATCAAAGTTCGGCAGATAGGAATTGCGATACTCCTGGCCCAGCAAGGTAGGGCCGTAACCAAACCATGGGTTCAGTTGGAAGCCCACTAGGGCCGCGGCCCAAATGGCTGTCCTGCCTGTCAGGGTCCCAGCCTGCTCGGGGACGAACGTGGACATGAGCCATTGGTTGCCTCCGAATAGAGCAATTAGCAGTGTCGCAACAGCTCCAAGATAGAGCGCCACCCGAAAGGCCTTGCTCAAGGCGTTAGTCATGACGAGCAAGCCTATTACCAATGCAATAATCCCGGTGGTTGATTGCGCAAGAATGACAGCGACGAGGAACATTCCACGCCAGACGAGACGTGAGCGTGCATGGAGTTCAAGCATGAAACCGACAACCGCCAAAGCGGCAAACCCGTTCGGGTGCCCCATCAGGCCCTGAAGCCGGTGGATCCCGAACACGGTTCTGGCTTCCTCCAGGTTGAACACGATTTGCGGCAGGAGCAAGATCGCGGCGAAGCTCAGCACGACGATGATGCGAATCACCAGCCGGGACATCTTAAGAAGCCATTCTGACGAGTACCCGCCGTATACCAGAAACGCAAGAACAACCAGCGGAGTTGTCCAGTACGCTTCGGGGAAGTCGGGCACAACGCCCGCGACTGTTGATACGCCCAACACCGCATAGAAGGTCAGCACGGCAAAGGTCACCCACCCGGCGTTCTTCCGAGGATGGCTGACCGCCTTTAGGATCACCCACGCAGCCAGTACCACCGCCGTTAGGTTTGCCCCATGATTGATTTCCTGGAAAACACTGGGCGTCCCACCCGGCGGGTACATGGCTATGGCCACGGTCGTGATGGGGCCGCAAATTAGAAGTATGGCTTCCAGCGCCCAGTACCCGCCTCTGTGCTCAGCGGCCGGCCGCCAGGCTCCAACAATAAGGTAGGCCCACAAAATGCCGGCAAGGCAGACCAAGCCCGGCAGGGCAAGCGAAAGTATTGTCCCCATATCCCTAAGCATAAGGGTCATATAAACGCAGGGTCGGTTCATGCGCCGCCCCTGCCCATGAAATCGTTCTTCTCGCTGCTGTAGAAGAACGTCCTTGACCGTCAGCGACGGCTCGCACGGCAGGACCTCGGGCTGTTACCACAACCTGAATCGAGACAACCCAGCACCGACAGCGACGGATGAGCAATCACATGCTCATCGAATAGGAAGCAACCCATCGGAATACGCATCCCGAGTCAACAAGGCCGGGGCACCCCCTATGGGAAAGCTACGTCACCGGGTTCTCCGTGACCACGCTACTGACTTAAGGCAAGGCTTTAGGTTCTTTGTTGTTTGGGATTACGAACCGCACGATCACCCAACGTCTTCCCGCGAAGTGGCGGCCATCCGATAGAGCTGCCGGTTGCTAGGGACCTTGAACCCCTCAGGAAAATGAGTTTGCCTGTACTGCCAGCTTTCTAAGCATGCCCTTGAGCAAAACACGGGTGGAGGAATGCGCCGTAGCTTCATGCCGCAAAACCGGCATCTTGGCCCAAGCCCCAATCTTCGAATTAGCGTCCGCAACATGCGTGCAGGCTAGCCGCAATCCGCCGCAAGTTTGACCAGTAAGGAGTACTTGTATTTTCTGCGGCCGATACTTGGGCCGCCCCGCGAGCAGGTGAGGTTTCGTATATCCACCCGTGGGCGCAGTTCCGGTGCCAAACTACGCCATCAAATTCTTCCAAACCACATCGATGGTTCCGATCTCAGCGGATCGGTCACGACAGGTCTTCGAAGTTGGCCTCACCCCGGGCGCCAAGCATCCACCCTGGATCCGGGAAACAGTTGATTTGGGAAAATCTCGAAGAACGTGCCGGGAGTCAACTGGGCTGAGGGCATCTGTGTACCGTGGCCGGGACCTGCTTTCCGTCAAACTGCAGTCGCAGATAGTCGTTGAGGACGACGTCCACCAAGTACATCCGCTGTCCCACCAGCTGCGACGGCAATTGCTTACCTGGTACTGCTTTCCTGTTGTTCCCCTCCAGCCCTACGCTATCGAATGAGGCCCCGACGAAGGTAGCAACAGTCCGCGAGACACCGCCGCGAATGCGTCAAAAGGTTTACCGATACCCATCGACGATCGCCGCGGCGATCTCCTTGTACGCGCGCCGCGTCTCGGCCTTGAGCACCTCCAGAGTGACCAGGTCTCCGTCGGCCACTCCTCGGTCATGCGGTACCGCAATAAGCTCCCGGCAGATTCCGGCCAAGTGCTCCTCTATGGCGTCCTTATCCACGCGGGAGGAAACCTCATCCTTGTCCGTGATCACCACAATAGCGTTGCGGGCCAGGTCCTCGTAGCCATGGCTGGCCAGCCAGTGCAGGGTGCTGCGGGCGCGCTTGGCACCGGACACAGCGTAGCCGGCGGCGATCACCAGATTGTCGGCCGACTGCAAAATCCCGCTCATCGCATTGTGCGTCACGCCCGTGCCGCAGTCGGTCAGCACCACTGAGTAGTAGCTGGAGATGAGCTTGCGGATGCGGCGGTACTCCTCGGCCGTCAGCGAGTCCGAAACCTCCGGATCCTGCTCCCCCGCAATTAGGTGCAGCCGGCCGGCGTGGTGCATGTACCGGGCCAGCGATGTCAACGAATCGATGGAGTCGATGTTTTCCAGCAGGTCCGAAATGGTCCGCGGCGTGGACTGCTGGTAAATGCCCTCGCCCAGCGCCCGTTCCACCAGGTCGCCGGAGTCAGGGTTGGCGTCGATGGCGCAGGGGGCGTCCCCGCGGTATTCGGCCAGGGTCAGGCCTACGCCCACGGTGGTGGATGTCTTGCCGATGCCGCCCTTGAGGCTTAGGACCGCGGTGTTGTAGCTGCCCTGGAGCTGGCGGGAAATGCGGCGGGCCAGTTCGTCTTCCTGGCGCTGCTTTAGCCCGGGGCCCAGGTTCCAAGCGCCGCCGGTTAGGTTGTACAGCGCACCACGAAACCCGCCCACGGGGCGCGGCTTCTGCTCCCTGACGAACAGGCCGGGCGAGCTGATGAAGTCCGGCATGGGTGCATCCGCGATCGCGTCGGCCGCAGTGGGCCGGCTGCGGCGGAGGGACCGCGTTTCGGCAGGAGCGTCCGACGGCGATTCGGCAGCTTGAGAGGTCGCAGTGCCCGGGAATTGGGTCGGGGCAGCAGGAGGCACTGTGGCAATAGGCACCGGATCCGCAGCAGGCGGCGATGGAGGAGACACTCCGGGCGCAACAGGCGAAGCCGGCGCGGTGGAAGGGGCGCGGGACGGCTTGGTCGCGTCGGCCGCGGCGGCCGCCTCCGCCCAAGAGCTGCGCCGCGTGACCGGTTTGCCGGCGTCGTTTGAACTGGAAGGGGGCGTTACGGCTGGCATGGTTCCTGTCCAGGCATCCTGAACTGAGCCGTGGTCACGACGAAGGTCGCGGCGACGGCGCAGCTGCGGCTGCCCTGCATCTTCTGCTGGGGCGCCTGCAGTCTGATCAGCCGGATCTGGCATGTCTGTCCCCCCGGACGTTTCGGCGAACGGTTTCTGCGGCACTGGTTCAATCTGTAAGTCTAGGGGGTCCGGCAGGAGACCCTGCCCCGTATCCGCTGGTCAGTGGTGGATGAGCGCGGCGGAAACCACGGCTGCGGTAAGCACCAGGAGAGCGGCAAGGACGGAGTAACCCACCCACTTGGGACGGGCTTTGTGGGGGTTGATATCGACATACGGCATGATCAGCGTCGGTTACCTCGGTAGATTGGCGACGGTGATGTGGGTGCGGGCCGGACGGAGATCCGCATTGCTCGTCGTCTAAGCCGCAGCATCTGATAGAGAACGGCGAAGGGAATGAGTAGGGTGCCCAGCAACGAGCTCAGCGCAAGGGCGTAGTCAGTCAAGGCCATAACAGTCTCCATTGGTCATAAGCATCCTTATTGCCTATGACCTAAGCATGTGACAGAACAATTGACAAGTCACGTCAAAGAACCGTGGAGACTACAGATTAGGGAGGTAGAGGCCCCATCAAGTGCAATAAACCAGCTCCGATTTGATCAGAATTGGAGTCCGACCTGGTTAACCTCGATCTAACGGCTTCACGATTACGGTAGCTGGGCGAGCATGGCCAGCGCCACATAGGACAGAGGACACAGCCACCGTGGGCGCGCTCAAAGCGAACCGGTGTTACGACGCGTTCAGGCTGCTGCGCCAATTCTCTTGGAGACGCCTGATGAACCAGCGGGACTGCTCCGGGCCGTATGGCAGCACCGGAATGGCCTTCGTCGCGTCATTTGGAGTGTCGCGTATGGACTGGCGAGCCTGCCGGACGGCTGTACTCATGGTGTTGGCCATAGTCTTGACAAACTGATCGCTGCACGGTTCTCCATGGCCGGGGACGAGGAACTCGTAGCGGTGGCGCAGCGCTGAGATGTGCCGCAGCACATCCGCCCACTCCTCCGGGTAGGAGTCCTCGAAGGACGGGTGAGCGCCCTGCTCCACCAAGTCGCCCACGTACAGTGTGGTGGGAGTGCCCACCAGAAGGTCTCCATCGGTGTGCCCACGGCCGAGGTAAAACAGGGTTGTCGTCAAACCACCGAGGTCGACGAGGACTGGTTGGTCCTTGACGATGGCATTGGGCACCACGAGTTCAACGTTGTCCCCCTCCCCAGCGGACATCTCTGGCTCTTGCGTTGCAACATGCCGGCGCTGCATGTCGCCCTTTTCATGGACCTCTTTGGCGCAGTTCTGATGGGCCCAGAATTCGGTTACGCCGGCTTCGACAAAGACGCTGTTGCCGAAGAAGTGGTCATAGTGGGCATGTGTGTTGACGACAACGATGGGCAGGTCCGTCTTCTCGCGGACAGCGTCGAGGATCTCGCGCCCCTGACGGGGACCGCAGCCGGTGTCAATTACCATGGCGCGTTCGGAACCGACGATGAGGCCCGTGTTCAGCAGCGACGCTTCAGTGACCAGTACATAGCTGTCCGCGCCGACTTCGAGCCATTCCGACATTGTTTCTCCGTATCTCCGTCAAGCAGTGTGCGCTTGTCTTGGTCCCCGATTCTACCCAAGGCCCCTGAGTTTCCGGGAAGGCAGTCGACCACAACGCTCACAACGGTAGCTGAGGGATGGCCAGCAGCCTCCAGTTGTGCTGAAAGCCTGCCATCAGCTCAAGTCTCGTCTAAGTCCTGCGATACATATGCCATTCAGAGAACTGACACGCGTCTTACGGTTGCCGCACCTCGTTAGGGCAATGCCTCATGGACCAGCGGCGAGGCGGCCCCTTGGTTGATTTTCTGTCACTTCCATTTAGGGACAACCAGTGGAACCCAAGGCGACGCCTAACGACAAAAACGCGTCCTAGTTCTTCATCAGCCCCAGTTAGGAGCCGAACAGGGAACGCGAGCAACCGCGTACCTCAAGCACAACGATCAGCCCCAGGCCAAGCCCCAGCAGCTTCGTTAAGTTAACCCTTAGTAGTCCCTTGAGGGGTGCCGCCAACTAGCACTCTAGAATCGCCGCCTTACAGCAGCGGCGTGACGTGCGCTTTAAAGATTCTCTTGCGAAGGCTCTTCTCATGCACGCGAGCCCCAGAACGCACGAAGTTCGGTTTCTGCCGCTACCTTCGGCGTCGGCTTCCTTCAGATTCCACTGGAAAAGCGCGAGCGGGTCGAGGCTCAACGTACATACTGCTGTGAACTATTTCTGGTAGATGTGACTCCTCGTTGGTGCTTTTCCCCTTGCTGCGCGACCTGCGCTTGACTGCTCCCCCGACCGCCGCAGCATCGTCATGCCGGTAGTAAGTGTAGGAGTAAGAATCGGGGCCCTTGACGGGCAGCCTATTTAGTACCAAACCCAGCAACTCGGCATCGACGAGCGTCAGAGCGCTGATTGACTTCTCCAGATCCTGACGCTTAACTTTCTCCACCCCTACCACTACTACGACGCCCCCTACGTGCTGAGAAAGGACTGCGGCGTCGGTTACTGGGAGCAAGGGCGGGGCGTCGATAATAACCGTGTCAAATTGTTGCTCAAGACTCGCAAGCAGTTCCTCCATTGTTGCAGAACCCAAGAGCTCGCTTGGATTAGGAGGAATTTGCCCGGAGACCAGAACAAAGAGATCGTCCTCCCCCCAGCGCTGCAGAAATTCACTCGCATCCCCCCCACTTATAAGTGCAGTGGTGAGACCGACATTGCGATCGAGACCAAGATATTCATTTACGGTAGGACGTCGCAGGTCGGCATCTACCAGGCAAACGGACTGTCCAGCCTGGGCCAACGAAATTGCCAAGTTGATGGCCGTTGTACTCTTACCCTCGCCGGGCAAGGAAGACGTGATAAGTATCGTGCGAGCCTTCCCTGAAATATTCGCGAACTGCAGGTTCGTGCGGAGTTGCCGGAACGACTCGGCTCTAGCACTTTGCGCCGAAGCATGCGTCACGAGCGGCTGCTGGACTGCAGCGGCGTCAAAGGATATTCCGCCGAGAATTGGAGCATGGGACACTAGACGAACATCCGACTCACCCCGCACGCGGTTATCCATGGAGGAACGGGCAATGGCGATACCTACGCCAAGGGCTAACCCTGCGAGCAACCCAAGAAGTAGATTCAGCCGGGTATTAGGTGCCGTCGGAACCGTCGGTGCAGTGGCAGGTTTGATAATTGATAGGCTAACCGGCGAGTTTCCGTTGTTTGTAGGTTTTTCGAGAGCATCGACGGCTTTAACCAGGCTGTTAGCCACAGCCTCGGCTATTGCAGCGGCCCTGACAGGCGAATCATCTACGACTGAAACGTTGATTAACACAGTGTTTAGGTCGGCTGTAGCGTGGACGCGAGTGGCCAACTCGGCTGAGGACATGCCGAGTCCGAGGGCGTCGATAGCCGGCTGCAACACCAGCGGAGAAGTAACTGTCTTCACATAGGACTGAACTCGTGCCTGCCCGAAGGTATTGCCTTGCTGCAACTCCTGTACCGAACCAGACCCTTGAATGGCAACAAAAAGTTCGGTGTCTGCCGAGTATTTAGGAGGGGACAAGACCGACACGATGCCAGCGATGAGTAAGCCTGCGAGAGCCAAGCTCAGTATTGAAATCCACTGGCGACGCAACAGACGCCCGTACTCACCTATGTCCAAACCGGATCCCCTTGTATCGGTTCCTGGAAACATCCAGGCGACGCACTACTAGTACGGCGAAATTCATTGTGTCCCAGCCATCATACCCGGGAGGCGGCACAGACCGGATGGGGCGGGTCCAAGGCGCTCCCACTAAACCTGCCGATTGAGCTCCAGGAGCGTCAATTTATGGATTGGCAGGGCGGAAGAACCATGGTAGGACAAATCCTCGCCGCGTGAGTACGCCGCTGACAGCATGCCACCTGAAAGTTCCGGCCCAAACGACAGTGGAGACGACGACTGCAACTCCCAGATGAGTTGCATCTGCGCGAAAAGAATCTTCAGCACCATCACCGAGCATCATTGCCACACCAAGCCCGCTCCCGCCAATGGCTGCTGCCCAGAAACATCCCGTCACCAGACCTCTCATGAGACGCCTGACCGTGTTCGAATTTTCCCATTTGGTAACACAGATCAATGACACCAGCGCAGTGATCTGGGAGAGCAACATCATCCACCCTGCCCACAGCACGTCACGGGTTAGGAACAACGCCACAACACAGGGAACCATTGCTCCTGCCATAAGCCATTGCGCCAGACGTGCTGGACGGAACTCGCCGCGCATTTCTAAGCTTCCCGCAATTAGGGTGAATGGGATTGAAAGGGCAAATCCTATGGCAAGAGTAGAAGCCATTGTGCCAGCTAGGGCCCAACCCGGTCCGAGCCAAACGTTTATTACAAAGGGACCGTTTGCAGACAAAATTGCGAATGCAGGAAACGCAACACCAGACGACAGAATGGCAGCGTCGCAAACTGCGTCTTGAAAAGAACGACGTGACTCAGCGTTCCGCCAATGCGGTTGGGCAATACGGCTTTGAATCGAGGTGAGAGCCGTTGCAGGCATCTGAGCCAGAGCTACACCCTTTGTAAATTGCCCAAGGGCTCCCGCCCCCAGGACGGAACTCACGACCCAGCCGGGCGTTTGCTGCAGCAGCATAAAGCCAACATTCTGGGAGGTTATCCTACGGGCAAAATGGAAGAGTTCTTTGCCATTCAGGCGCTGTCCGCCCGGATAGCCGCGGCGCTGAAGAAAACGAGCAGAAATCGCCAGAACGACTGGGCTGATTGCCATTGGAACACCCAACGCCCAGGCCTGTCGCAACAATACTGCTAGTAGCAGCCCCGCCAGGGCGGAAACCACAAAGGAAAGCAGAACAGTGACGGTGTCTCGTTTCAAATTCAACTCGCGACGTAGAAGTGCGGACTCGACTCCACCGATAGGACCAACGGCTTGCGCTGCAGCCATCAGCCACAAGTACTGGTCGCCTTCGCCGGCTTTCAAAAGGTCTAGCCAGAATGGGGCCACCACAAGGTAACATGCCGCCGTTACAGTTCCGACAACTGCTGCTATCCCGCGTATACGAGATATCTGACCGGTCGAAAGAGTACTTTCCTTGAGTACGTATGAGGGCAACCCAGTAGTTGTCATCAGGGTCAAGATGCCCAGCAAACTGACCGCAGCCGCAAAGCTCCCAAAGTCAACGGGCGAGAAGATTCTTGAGGTTATGCCCGATACGACGAACTGGGCAGCACTCACAAAGATCTGACAGCCTATGGTCCATCGAGCACCGGCGGCTGCTGCTTTGACTCCGCTCATGAAGATGGCGGCTTTCGAAAAGACGAAATTGCTTGCTCGTAGGAATCGATATAGGCGCTAGTGACAGCGTCAGCCGAATATCGCTCGGACAGTAGTGCATGGCCGTGCTGAATAAGCGAAGCGCGCAGTTCTCTATCTTCGTGGAGCCGAAGCAAGCCCCGTAAGACGTCCTCACTTTTCCTAACATCAACCAAGAGGCCGGCGTCTCCTTCTCCCAGAGTCCATGCCACGCCACCGGAGTCATGTCCCCCGATAACAGGAACTGAGTGAGACATGGCCTCGAGAAAACACATGCCTTGGCTTTCTTCAAGAGAAACGTGGCAGAGCATCTCCGATTCTCGTAGATGCGTCGATACACCCACACGTGATTGTCGTCCGAGAAACTTCACAGAACGTTTCAGATCGGAATCCGCCGCCCAGCGTGCAAGTTCGCCTTCATCCTCCAAGCCTGATCCGATAAGCCTGAGTTCCGCCTCCGGGTACTGGAATCTAAATTCCTTGAATGCAGTGAGAAGCGTGCGCACATTCTTCAATGGCGTACTATCGGCAATATCGGTGATAACAGGATGAGAGGGCAGGCCAGCGAAATCATCGGATAAGTCGAATTCTGGAGTAATGTTTGGGATTACACGAACATCTCCGGGAAAGAACATCTGCCGGCGCCATTTTTTTGCCAAATCTGGAGAAACAGCGGTCACATGGGATGCCTTCGTTCGGACAGCATATGCCAGCAACAACCGCAAGATTCGATAAGCATCTGGCATCCGCCGTAGAATCGTAAGTGGCGCGTCGTGGATAGAGAGTATCTGGGGCAAGCCAGATGTCACACCGACCCAGCCAAATTCGTAACTCCAATGGGCATGGACCACGTCGGTTGGAACACGATTCAGCTCCTTCGACATCATATTTCGCTCCGCACGAAATAAATCGAGTGCGCGGGCGCGTGCTCTCTTGCGATACGGAACAATGGAGATATGGAAGTTATCTGCATCGAACCTTTTTGTGCTTGCTATATCTGGTGACGCGGTGACCAAATGAACAGCATTCCCATGCCTCAGCAAAGACCGGACCAGGCTGTTTACAGGCGTGCCGCCCAAACCCACGGGCAAAGAGTCGGGACGCACATCTAAGAACTCGGCGAATTCTCGCGGGCTGGAAGGCCCGACGATAGCTATCCTCATACCTGCCTGCCAATGGCGCCCCGGCCGCTCCGGATGTGGTTCGCAACAGTACGGTAGAGTTCCGCATATTCTTCGGCCCCTCGACGCGGAGACAAGTCCGGTGGGGCGGACCCGCCTGCTACGGGAAGGTACCCCGTCTCACGAAGCGCAGACGACCAAGCGTCCTCCTCCAGCAAAGAAATATGTTCCACCCCCTGGATCCCCTTTGCCCAAGAAAGACCGATGGAGTCGGCGACTAAGCAGGGCGTTCCGAGAGCGATGGCTTCTGCTAACGCGACACTCATACCTTCATGCAAAGATGGCAACACGAACACGCCACCATTCTTAAGAGACTGCAAGGGCGGTTCGCTACCCCGGTAACGCAAGCGGCCTTGACTGGCCAGGCTTTCCAGCATTTCTCGTTCAAGTGCTGTAGCGTGCGCTTCATTACCATGATGTGAAACAACGTAGCCGTTCGCCATAAGATGCTTCAAAGCAAACTCGTGGTTTTTTACGGACGCACAATTACCGACGAGAACTGCGTGCAGAGGACTCGCATTAGAACCAGAGTGACGTTTAGCAGCAATGTAATCTGAGGAAACCCAGTTATAGACAACTTGCAGTTTCCGATTCCAGTTCAACTCATTCTTCGCAACGTCCGGAGACGGAGCGACAAACTGAGCTACGAAGCGATCAGCGAGCATTGCCTGCACTCGACGGCTGAAGGCCGCCTTCCCATGGGGTCTGAATACACTATGGACCGTTCGTACAACTCGAGTTCGAGCCGATAGATACGAAGACAGGACAGCCGGGAGAAACGCGGATTCAGTATGAATGTGCACTACATCGGGACGTTCTGCACTCACTATTCTCGAAAGAGCAAAACAACCGGCAAGAGTACGTAGACTTGGTACGACCCGGACATCATAACCAGCATTGGCAAGGTCATCACGAAAAGGATGACCTTCTCCTTGTCCAATTACGATGCTGCGGATTCCTTGCTCAACAAAATCTTGTGCCGCTGAAGCCAGCATGCGCTCCATACCGCTTGGATATAAACGCCCAAGAAGATGAATGACTTTTAGCTCGCTCATTTACCTGCCCTTCAAATTATATTTTCGCAGGTTCCATGAAATACCACCCTTTGGCGCTACTAAATGTTGGCGCCAGCACCGATGCGAAATCATTAGCGATCTGAGATTCCTAGGAGTAACACGCAAGGAGATTATTTTTGTGGGCGTAGCACAGAATTCCGAGCAGCAAAACTGCGGCAAGTCATGCGCGCCCACCAAAGAGTGTAGGTTGCAGCTATATATAGCAACCAAGAGCGCCTATTCGACTTGCGGAGGATTCTTCGCAACGACGCATAGTTACCTCCACCCTTCGGACCAACAAATCTTGCCCATTCAGTACGAATTGTAGCCGTCGGATGAGGAGGATTCCTCGGACACGTACCGAATGTGCCCGCCGCTTGGACCACTCGTATACCCATACGCCCGCAACGTAGGCCGTAATCGATGTCAGCCAAGCCATGGGAAAACTCACCATCAATTCCCCCCAGTCGGAGTGCGACAGACGTTGGAACTACCACTAGGTTTCCGTTGAACGTGTCCACGTCCTGGCTGGCGTCTGCTGCCGGGAGCGTTCTAAACCGCAGGGGATGGACCCCACTTCGACGCATACCGGAATAGGAGACGGAATCGACACCAGGTGCCCTGACTGCCCCCACAACCACACATTCCGGATTCTGATTTACAGACTCCACCAGTCGAGCTACTGAGTCGTCATCAATCCGAACATCATCATTGAGCCAAACGAGGAAGTCGGAACTGTTGGGAGCCATCGAGTTGAGCACACATTTCTCTGCGATCGACATGCTTCGTGCCCAGAAAGCGGACCCGTTCCCTCGAAGCACCGTGATGTCGGCGGGAATCTCGGACAGTCGTTGTGCTGTGCCGTCAGTAGAGCCGTCGTCGAAGACGGTGAACGACAAATCAACACCAGCTTTCTGGGCAGAGGCCAAGAAGCCGGTTACACTTTGAACAGTTAAATCCGCACGATTATGGCAGGCTATCAGGACATGCATTCTCATTAGTGATCCGCCGTCAAGGCAAGGCTAATTCCATTTAAGAAGTTTTCGACCATGGCATCCAAAGTGTATTTCTCATTCGCCTCGGCACATCCTTGTCTGAGTATTTCCAAAGCGTCTCGATCCCGGAGCGTATTCACTAGGCCCAGCGCATAAGCGTCGACGGAGTCATCGGTTATGACTGCGCTCTTGTTTGCCTCGAGATAAGCAAACTCAACAGAGTGCCAGGGCCAATTTGTAGTTACTATCGGAGTGACACTGGCGAAACTATCAACGGCCACCAGCCCAACGCGGCCCGGCATTGCGATCACCTGCGCAGCGGCCAGTGCAAGAGCCTTCTCGGAACCGAAGAGAGGACCGAGGCAGTGAATATTCGGGCTTTCCGCAGCAGCCATCTCCGCTAACCCCTGATCGTCCCCAGAGCCAACGACTAACAGTCGAAAGTTAGGGTCCAGTTCGCCTGCCTTTCGAGCTGCCTCGAAGAGAAAGGGCAGACGTTTGCTTTCATCCAAGCCCCCCACGAAAAGAGCCGTTTTGCCGTGGAGATCATATTTGGCCTCAAAGGCAGCTAAGGCTTGGCTTTTCACACCCTGAAGTTCGGTAAGGAGCGCGTTTGTATCTATCGAGTTCTGCACAACGGTCATTCTCTCCGGAGCCATCCCAGCAATTTCCATCGCTTCAGCCCCCTCAGAGGTGTAGGCGAAGAACCACATTCCTCGCCGAGTCAACCACTGCTTAAACCGATCCTGTTGGGGCCTCACTCTCTTCGTGAAGGTTCTACCGTGTCCCCAAAATGCAACTGGTGCCTTCCGCGCCAGTAGCTCATATGTCTCGAGATTTCGCACCGCCTGCTCAACGATTATCAAGTCGTATGGACCAGAAGAGTTCACCGGCCGAAGCGACTTCCGGTTTAGGGTTCGCCTCCCGGGCATTGACACGAACCGGGTCTTGAGGGAGGTAAAGCCCTCCATCGACCTAGTGTCATCTCGGTTCCTCCACTCGGGCGGTGTTTCGCCATAAAAGACGTTAATATCGATACCGCGCCGGGTTCCCCGAGCTATAAGTTCCCGGAAAAAGGCTAATCGATATTGGGGAAGCCACGGATGAATAACTGCAACCCTCATGATTCCATCCGCTTATCACTTGTCATCCGGCGATATCCTTTTTCGTGCAGTTGCTCCCAGTGCAGACGAAAATCCTCGGCACTAAACCTCTCGCCAATTTTTCTTGCGGGATTTCCCACAACTATAGAGTTACTGGGAACGTCTCGAGTTACGACCGCGCCGGCTGCGACAATGGAGCTATCCCCGATAGTAACGCCAGACAGGACAGTGGCGGCGTATCCAAGCCAGACGTCTGATCCGATAACAGTTCTCAGACTCAACTCCTCAGGCTCGTCGCCCACCCATCGGCTCCTGCGGACGCTGGTGCCGCGGTCATGAATATCGTGATCCCTACGTCCCACGATTCCGACGAGGTTTGCGATGAGCACACCGTCGCCTATTTCGCCGTCAACCTCCACCGTCACGTGCTTTCCAACGTAGACGTCGCTGCCAACTTTCAGGTCTTTTGGAGCCCAAATCGCCGACCCTGGACCGACATGAAATTCGCGACCAACGGAAACATTTCTCCGGACGGCCAGCATTCGCAGCAGCATAGATTTAGCTCGCCTAAAAAGCATCGTCTTCCTCTTCCAAAAGAATCATCGGGCATCAAGAGCTAGTTGACACCGTGGCGTATGGCCGCTCTGAGGAAGACCAGGTTCCCCACGAGATACCGACGCCATAACCGCCTAGGCTCGGTAGCGAACCTAAACAGCCACTCCAGGCCTAGCTTTGATACCCACCGTGGGGCTTCTCTCTTCGTACCGGCAGAGAAATCGAAAGCCGCTCCAACAGCAACCGCCTTAAAGCCAGCCTCTGCAAGCCGTGCTACTTCGAAGTCCTGCTTTGGCGTCCCTAGGCCTACCCAAACTAGTTGGGCACGTGAGATGCGGATTTCTTCGTCCTGTTCCGAACGCTGTTCGCTCGTCATTTCACCAAACGGGGGACTAAAAGAGCCCACTATTCGGACGCCGGGGTAGCGGCACTCAAGACTCTCCTGGAGTTTCGCAAGAGTAGCTGGCGTTGAACCAAGCAGATAATGACGAAGATCCTTCGTTCTTCCTAGGTCCATGACACTTTCAAAGAACCCCGGCCCTCGTACCTGGGTCATGCGGCCTGATCGAAGCCGGTTCAAGAGCGATATCGGCTTGCCATCAGGAAAGTTATAGGCGGCATTCGTTAGGCACCGCCTATATGCTGGATCGTATTCTGCCAACGCTATGCTATAGGCATTCAAGAAATGGATGTCCGCCCCAAGACTGGACTCGTTCGCCGTGTCCACGATGAATCGAGCTGCGGTACCCGGTGTTGCGACACAAAACGGAACTCCTGCGAACTGCCCCTTGTCCATCATGACCCCCTCCTCATTTATAGACCTGGCCTCTCCTGCCGCGGCCCAGATAACCTCGAAAGTTCTGTCCGCTCAGCTGATGATGGCCCAAGCAAGGATAGCAAGGCGCTGGCTATGATTTGTCGGATGGTGGAAGACGGCGTGCATCTTGGTCACACTGGGTATGACAGGTGTTGACAGTCGCTTCACTTCCCCGAAGGGCACTATGATTGGGGCGTTACGAAACTTATACCGTCGTGCACCCTTCTTAGGGCGCGCGACGATTCTTTGATGGGGGCTCCATGACAAAGCGCGCGTTAATCACAGGCATAACAGGTCAAGACGGTTCGTATTTGGCCGAACTTTTGCTTGCTAAGGGCTACGAGGTCCACGGGCTTATCCGGCGCGCTTCTACCTTCAATACTGCAAGAGTCGATCACCTCTATGTCGACCCGCATGACCCGAAGGCAAAACTTTTTCTTCACTACGGTGACCTCAGCGACGGCGCGCGCCTCGTCACGTTACTTGCCGGAATCAGACCTCACGAGGTTTATAACCTTGCCGCGCAGTCGCACGTGCGGGTGTCTTTTGACGAACCTGAGCACACTGCCGACACAACCGGAGTAGGCACTATCCGCTTGTTGGAAGCTGTGAAAATGTCTGGAATCGAAACGAGGTTCTACCAGGCGTCCTCCTCTGAAATGTTCGGGGCTACGCCACCTCCACAAAACGAAGAGACCCCTTTTTACCCTCGTTCACCGTACGGTGCTGCGAAGGTTTACAGCTACTGGATAACCAAGAATTACCGAGAGGCTTATGGGATGTTCGCTGTCAACGGCATCCTCTTCAACCACGAGTCTCCGCGGCGGGGGGAAACTTTTGTCACCCGAAAGATTACCCGTGCCGTTGCGGCAATCAAGGCTGGGAAGCAAGACCTGCTTTACATGGGGAACCTCGACGCAGTGCGTGACTGGGGCTACGCAGCAGAATACGTCGAAGGTATGTGGCGAATGCTCCAGGCGGACGAACCGGACGACTTCGTACTGGCCACAGGGGGCAACTACACGGTCCGCGACTTTCTTCAGATCTCGTTCGAGCATGCTGGGCTTAACTGGGAAGACCATGTCCGTTTCGACGAACGTTATCTACGCCCGACAGAGGTAGACGCCCTAGTGGGCGACGCATCGAAGGCCCAAGACAAGCTTGGGTGGAAGGCATCGGTCCATACACCGGAACTGGCTCGCATCATGGTGGATGCCGACATTGAAGCTCTAAAGCACGCTGGCAACCACTGGATCGACACCGTCAATCTGGAAAGTTGGAAGAACTAGTGTCTTATGACGTCAACTTCGAGCCTTCAAAGCTTGATCGATTTGCCCCATTCTATGTTGCCGGACACCGAGGACTTGTCGGTTCTGCCATTTGGCGGAAGTTGGATGATGAAGGGTTCACAAACCTGATTGGTCGTACTTCCTCGGAGTTGGACCTCAAGGACCGCGAAGCTGTGTTCGAGTTTTTCGAACAATCGAAACCGCGATACGTGATCCTTGCCGCGGCAAAGGTGGGCGGCATCCTGGCCAACAACACCTATCCGGTAGATTTCCTGAGCGATAATCTCCGCATTCAGGTGAACGTTCTTGATGCGGCACGGCAATACGGAGTAGAACGTCTCCTCTTTCTGGGTTCCTCCTGCATCTATCCGAAGTTTGCTGACCAGCCCATTAGGGAGGATTCGCTTCTTACTGGCCACTTGGAGCCGACGAATGACGCTTACGCTATCGCCAAGATCGCAGGCATCATGCAGGTGCAGGCTGTACGCCGGCAGTATGGCTTGCCATGGATTTCTGCCATGCCAACCAACCTATACGGTCCAGGCGACAATTTTTCCCCGCAAGGCTCTCATGTGTTGCCCGCGCTTATCCGGCGTTACGATGAGGCCGCGAAAGCAGGCCAAGTGTCTGTCACCAACTGGGGTACAGGCTCGCCTATGAGGGAGTTCCTCCACGTGGATGACATGGCAGATGCCTGCCTTCATCTCCTTGAAAATTATGACGGCCCGGCCCAAGTCAACGTCGGGACGGGCTCGGACGTCACCATCAAGGAGCTGGCTACAATCGTCGCCGCAGCGGTGGGCTACACCGGGGAGATTAAGTGGGACACATCCAAGCCTGACGGAACACCGCGGAAGCTCCTGGATGTTTCTAAGCTGGCTGAGGCTGGTTGGAAGTCCTCCATAAGCTTAGAAGAGGGAATTGGTTCCACCGTGGAGTGGTACCGCGCAAATGTCGAGAGCATTCGCAGCTAGCTCTGCAGGGTAGTTGGTGTCGGAAGCTCAATCACTGGGGGACTTTTCGTGAAAGAGGTGCGCGACTGGCGGTCAAAATGCAGCCGACAGTTGCGAATTGTTGACGCTTTCGTTGTTACGTGGGCTGTTGCCGGTGCCTACGTCATCCGCTTTGGCTGGGCAGCGGACTTCGTCGTTGCAGGCGAGGAAGGCGTATACGTATGGCTCTCGATTGCACTAGTTGCGGCTTGGTGGATCATGCTTGGAGCCTGGAATAGCCGTCAAAGTCGTATTCTGGGTGCAGGACCCGACGAATACAAGCGTGTGGCCGCAGCGTCATTGTGGCTATTTGGGCTGGTCGCTATCGTGTCGTATGTACTAAGACTGGATACTGCCCGTGGCTATGTGGGCGTCGCCTTGCCCGCGGGTTTATTCGGACTCCTACTTGCACGCTGGCTTATTAGGCAGCACCTAAATGTGAATCGGCAAATGGGACAAAGTATGTCCCGTTTGCTGTTACTTGGAGGCCCAAGCGCGGTCGCACACTTGGCTCGTTCCTTAAGGACCGCCAGACACGCTGGATATCTGCCCGTTGCGGTTTACACACCGAATACTTCGGAGCTGTCATCCGTTGAACCTGAATCCGGACTTCCTGTCGTAGGAAACTCTCCGGACGCAAAGTCGATTGTGGCGGCGATCGAGGTTTGTCGCGCCGACGCGGTGGCCGTTTCCGCTGGAGTGCAGCTACATCCGCAAACACTCAGACATCTGGGATGGGAACTTGCTTCCCGAAATATCGGACTGATTATGGCTCCCGCACTTACAGACATAGCGGGGCCACGAATCCACACTCAGCAGGTTGCCGGACTTCCGTTGATCCACGTCACTACGCCTACTCTTGAGGGAGGTCAAAGAGTAGCGAAGCGGCTCTTCGACGTGGTGGTATCTGCTCTCCTGATTGTAGTCAGCCTGCCTGTTATGGCAGTCGTAGCGGCCCTGATCAGGCTGGATGACGGCAGCCCCGTCCTGTTCAAACAGGATCGAGTGGGCATAGAGGGCGCCCGGTTCCAAATGTTCAAATTCAGGTCGATGGTGGTAGATGCGGAATCACGACTTGATTCTCTCAAGGAAAGCAGTGACGGTAACGGGCTCCTCTTTAAGATGAAGGAGGATCCGCGGGTCACGTCGATCGGCCGACTCCTCCGTAAGTTCAGCCTTGACGAGCTTCCCCAACTATTTAACGTCTTCAGGGGATCGATGAGCCTTGTTGGCCCCCGCCCACCCCTACCTGCGGAGGTCGAAGCCTACGAGCAAGATGTCAGGCGAAGACTCCTTGTTAAGCCGGGTCTCACGGGTCTATGGCAAGTAAGCGGCCGCTCTAATCTTTCTTGGCAGGACTCCGTACGCCTTGACCTTTACTACGTTGAAAACTGGTCATTGGCAGGGGACCTCCTCATACTCATAAAGACCTTCCGAGCAGTTTTCCAAAGCTCCGGAGCCTACTGATTTTCTGGCGGCAGACTACAGCCCCGGGAAAGGATGAATTGATGCGAATAACAGTTGTTGGCTGTGGGTACTTGGGCGCTGTCCATGCTGCATGCATGGCAAAACTCGGACATGAGGTCGTGGGCATTGATATAGATGAACGAAAAATAGCGGACTTGTCTGCTGCTCACGCCCCGTTTTTTGAGCCTGGCTTGGAAGCGCTACTCAAGGAAGTCCAGGAGACGGGAAGGCTTTCCTTTTCGACTGACATGGCCGCGGCGCAGGGAAGCTCCGTGCACTTCATCTGTGTTGGCACTCCGCAAAAGAAGGGAGAGAACGCAGCCGATTTGACATACGTTGATGCTGCTACAGCAGGTCTGATGCCCTACCTATCTCCTGACGACCTCGTTGTAGGCAAGTCAACGGTCCCGGTTGGAACTGCTGCGAGGCTCGCTGGCCTCATCGAACAAGTTCAGCCAGCTGCCCACTTGATGTGGAACCCAGAGTTCCTTCGGGAAGGGCACGCTGTTTCAGACACGCTTCATCCGGACAGGCTGGTTTATGGCATATCTGGAGGTTCGGAAGAACATTATGCCGTTCAAGTCCTCGACCAGGTTTACGCAACCCCTCTCGAGTTGGGAACCCCCCGGCTAGTTACAGATCTGCCGACGGCCGAGTTGGTCAAGACGGCCGCCAACTCATTCTTGGCTACGAAGATCTCCTTTATCAATGCCATGGCCGAGCTATGCGATGCTGCAGGCGCCGACGTGACCATGCTGGCAGATGCCATCGGCCTAGATGACAGGATTGGACGCAAATTCCTCAACGCCGGCATTGGATTCGGTGGCGGCTGTCTCCCGAAAGATATTCGTGCCTTCATGGCACGCGCAGGTGAATTGGGTGCGGACCAAGCGTTGACTTTTCTCCGTGAGGTAGATGCCATCAACATGAGGCGTAGGACGAGGATGGTGGAACTAGCGCGAGAACTTTGCGGGGGTTCACTTTTAGGGCAGCGGATCACGGTACTGGGAGCTGCCTTCAAGCCAGAAAGCGATGATGTTCGCGATTCCCCAGCGCTAAGTATCGCAGCCCAACTTCAGCTTCAGGGTGCGGTGGTAACGGTAACGGACCCGAAAGCACTTCACAACGCCGCCCACCGTTTCCCCGAACTCCACTACGAGGAATCAACGGAAACGGCCCTCCAGCGAGCCGATGCACTTCTGCTACTGACGGAATGGCAGGAGTACCGAGACTTGGATCCCTACGAAGCCTCGACGTTCGTTTCCTCTCCCAAGATTCTGGATGGTAGAAACATCCTGGATCCCAGCAAATGGCGTGCTGCCGGGTGGACCTACCGCGGGCTAGGACGTCCTTAGCATGAATGCAACTACTCCAGAGGAGATTCAGGCCCCCGGTCCCCGTCGTGAAGTGACGGAACGAAGAAGGCGGCCACGAAGGGTGACAAAAATCGTCCTGGCGATCTTTGTTCTGCTTATACTCCTCAGCGGTGGGACGTTTTGGTTAGGGCTAAAGGCATCTTCAATCAAGCATGAGCTGGAGGCTGCCGCCGGTCTGGTTTCTCAGCTAAAGCAAGAAATACTGGCTTCAGATGCAGAATCGGCGGCAGACACGGTCTCGGTACTACGTCAGCACACTGTGGCCGCCCGCCAGGCGTCGGAGGACCCCCTATGGACCCTTGTCTCCAGCGCGCCTTGGATCGGGCCCAATATCAGTGCAGTTTCCGAGGCAGCAAGATCAGCTGACGACGTGGCAACTCTTGGTCTTAGTCCTCTGATCAATGTCTACGAATCTCTTAACTGGGACGCACTAATGCCGAGCGCTTCGGGCAGCAGCCTCGAGCCGCTCAAAACCGCGGCCCCATCTGTTGCATCCGCGGCCTATACAGTTCGAGCTTCCTCGGAACGGCTACAGGCAATTGATACCTCTCAACTGCTGCCGCAGGTCGCCCACCCTCTTCAGGATGCAACCGAAGAACTGAAGCAGGCGACGGGTGCACTCAACGCAGCAGCGGATGCGGCCAACCTTGCGCCTGAAATGTTGGGCGCGGATGGCCAGAAGAACTATCTGCTCATGATCCAGAACAATGCGGAAGCACGTGCCTCGGGCGGTATAGCAGGCGCTCTGGCAGTTATGACACTGGACCACGGGAAGCTTTCACTCGGTGCCCAGAGCAGTGCAGGTGATGTTGGAATCATGTCCCCAAACCTGGCGGTCGATCCCCAACAGCAGCAGATTTATTCAAGTCGGCTTGGGAAGTACATGCAGGACGTCAACCTCACACCCGACTTCCCTACCGCGGCTGCCACGGCCCAGACGATGTGGGCAAAGAAGACCGGCCAACAAGTTGACGGAGTCATTTCCATCGATCCCATGGTGTTGAGTTACATTCTGCAGGCAACGGGACCAGTAACCGTCACTGGTACGGAGCTGGCTGCGGTTAAGGCGGCAGGGTTGCCATCCGAACTGACAGGCAGCAACGTAGTGCCGACCCTCCTGTCCGAGGTCTACTCGAAAATCCCAAGTCCCAAGCTACAAGACGCCTACTTTGCGGCTGTGGCTAAAGAAGTGTTTGCTGCCCTTTCCAGTGGTAGAGGCGAGGCGAAGGGCCTGATTAGCGGCCTCACGCGCGGGACGGAAGAAGGACGCGTCCTCGTGTGGTCTGCTCGTTCCTCGGAACAGTCCGTAATTTCTAAGTACCCCATGAGTGGTGCGATTTCAGGACCCAGTGTTTCTCCCGCCCAATTCGGGGTCTACTTCAACGACGGCACCGGTGCAAAGATGGACTACTACATCAAGCGCACGGTTCAGCTCATCAAGGAATGTCCCACCGAGGGATACGAGCAGACCAGAGTGCGTATCACCAGTACAAACACTGCGCCCGCGGATGCTGCCATTTCACTGCCTAGGTACGTCACCGGAGGCGGCATCTTTGGCGTAACTCCAGGCACCGTTCAAACGAATATCGTCGCCTACGGACCCGCGCAGGCAAACGTGGAATCCGCGGCTATCGATGGCCAGAAGGCTCCTTTCGCCCCTTACCTCCACGCCAACAGGCCCGTTGGTGTTGTAGCCCAACAACTCGCTCCTGGTGAAAGCAAAACGGTCGACTTCACCTTCGGAAAGATTGTTCAACAGACAGAACCTAACCTTGTTGTCACACCCACTGTCCAGCCTGTAAAGGACGTTATTCTCCCTACTGAAAAACCATCCTGCGGTTAGAGAGAGTGGCGCAAGCATTAACACTATGTAAACCGTCTTGATTGAACTTGGTCACAAGCGACTCAGGATGGTAACTTCTATCTGGGATATTTATCCGTAGTTCTGCACATGGTCTCGTGCAGCGGGGACATCTCCCCAAAATCGGGTATCAAAACTTAAACGTCTCCGGGGGGACACACATGAAGAAGACTTTCGCTGCACTCGCTCTTGCAGGTTCCATCGCACTTATCGGTTCCGCGCCCGCCATGGCCGCAACGTACCCGGCGCTTCCGCCGCAGGCAGCTGTCTCCGACGGCACGGTTGGTCCGGGTGAAACCTTCATCTTCCGCGGCCAGGGCTTCCTCGCTGGTGAATCACTGACCATCCGCGTCACTCCGGGTCAGGCTCCGGCCTCCAACGGCGCCGCCCTTGGTACCCGCGCAGTTCCCGCTCGCATCAACGTTGTGGCCGAGGCGCAGACTTTGTCCGCCACGGCTGATGCCCAGGGAGCTGTTGCACTGCCGATCGCCATCAATGAGGCGGGAACCTACTCGATCACCGCCACCGGCAACACTTCCGGTGTCACTGTCGGTCCCGTCACGGTCACCGTTGCCGCATCTCTGGCAAACACTGGCGGCTCCGTCGCCGGTACCGCGGGTGGCGCTCCGCTGGCCAACACCGGTGGTCTGGCCAACACCGGCGCTGATTCCGGCCTCGTCCTCTGGACCTTGGTCGGCGCGGGCGCACTGGCCGCCGGCGCAACTTCCGTTGTAGTGGTTCGCCGCCGCGCCAAGACGGAAGCTGCTGCATAGCACCAACACTCCATAGCACCAACGACGGTGGGTGCTTCTCCGGAAACGGAGAAGCACCCACCTTTTGCTTTATGTGGTATCAATTTGATCCATGGGGAGACATTGGCGCAAACAACCACGGGAGCACGACTTTTCCGTCCCGCTCCTCCGGCCACAGGTGATACGCTACGCGCTCCTTGTAGTCCTGGCCCTATCTGCACTCGGAACTGCAGTATGCGCCCTGCTACGGACCACCTGAGGCCGACTTGAGGTTCCTTTACCATCAGCGACTGTGGCAACTAATCCTCGTGGCTATGGCAATTCCCCTGGCATTCATCGCTTTTTGGCCATCGCCCGTCGACAAACCAGTTTCCGGACACCTCGCAGCCGTCCTCGCCTTCCTTCACCGCCACGGGATTCCCCGCTGGTTCAACTACGGTTTGGTCGAAGCGTCCGCCAACGTCGTCCTTTTCATGCCCGTCGGATTTGTGGCCGCACTGGCATTTTTACCAAAACGCTGGTGGCAAATCGGCGGTTTCGGCATGCTGATTTCCGGCTGCATCGAGCTGGGACAGCTCCTATTTCTGGACGATCGCTTTGCAAGCCCATCAGATATCTTGACCAACACGTCAGGTGCTGTCATCGGGGCGCTGCTGGCCGCCTGGGCCACGAAAAAAGGGAGGCCTACCACCTTTCGGCAGCAGGCCTCCCAGAAGTGCTAAAAGCTGCTTTTAGCCTACAAAGCTTTTCATCCAGGTCTTCAGGTCCTCGCCGAACTCCACTCGCTCGGACGCGAGGGTGATGACCGCCTTCAGGTAGCTCAGCTTGTCCCCGGTGTCGTAGCGGCGGCCCTTGAAGACCACACCGTACACGCCGGAGCCTTCGCCTTCGCCGGCGGCAAGCGTCTGCAGGGCGTCTGTCAGCTGGATCTCGTTGCCGCGGCCAGGCTCCGTGTGCTCCAGGACGCTGAACACGTTGTGATGGAGCACGTAGCGGCCGATGACCGCCAGGTTGGACGGTGCGTCAGCTGCAGCCGGCTTCTCCACCAGGCTGTTGACGCGGACGTAGTCCTCGCCTTCCACAGCAGTGACGTCAGCGCAGCCGTAAGCGCTGATCTGTGACGGATCAACCTCGATCAGTGCAATCACGGAACCGCCAGTCTTCTGCTGCACCTTCATCATGGTGCTCAGTAGGTTCTCTGCCTCGTCGATCAGGTCGTCACCCAGAAGCACGGCGAACGGCTCGTCACCCACGTGCTGCTGCGCGCACAGCACTGCGTGGCCCAGGCCCTTGGCCTCGCCTTGGCGGACGTAGTGGATGGGGCCCAGGTTGGAGGCGTACTCCACCAAGCCCAGCTTGTCCTTGTCCCCCTTGGCCTCCAAGGCAGCTTCCAGGCCCGGCTCGCGGTCGAAGTGGTCCTCCAGGGCTCGCTTGTTGCGGCCAGTGATCATCAACAGGTCCGAGAGGCCCGCATCGATCGCTTCCTCCACCACATACTGGATGGCCGGGCGGTCAACCACCGGCAGCATTTCCTTCGGCATTGCCTTGGTGGCGGGCAGGAAGCGTGTTCCCAATCCGGCAGCAGGAATGACGGCTTTGGTAATTGCTTTCCCCTTAGTCATAGCTGAACCTTAACAAATTTGGTGGGCCAAACGGCAATTGGATGCGGATTTCAGAAGGACTTCACCGCTCGATCAGAGTCTGCAGAGGCGCCGAACTAGACGAGGCAGAGCACGCATAAACCGGCCCCACCGGGCACGATGCTGCCTGAGTTGTCCAACCAGCGACATGTCCGCATAGATGTTCCCGCTGAGGAAGACCTCCGGCGGTGGGAAGAGCGCTCCCCGCAGCATTCTTGGTTTCTCTTTCCACGTGGCCTGAAGGATAGCGGCGAGGCGTGCGCTGCCAGGTTCTTGGGCTGCCACGCGGTTGCGCCACTCCATGGAGGGCTCCGGCCAGACAACGCTGGTCGTCGGGGGAAGAAGCCCTTCCAGGAAGGGTTGAATGGCTGCCAGCGATCCTGTTGCTCCAGCGAGTTCCAGGAGCGCCTCGGACATGTCCTCCCTGCGCATGAGGTCAGCAAGGTAGTCCAACTCCTGTTGGCAAGCAGGCAGAGTGGGAGAACGCAGGGCATGCAGAGCCAAAAACAAAACGCCAAGTTCCTTGGCGGGAACCCTTAACCGCTGGCCGGCAAGTGAGATGGTCTCAGTGTTCGCCCACAAGCTTTCGAAGCAGTCGTGCGCGGGTTTTTCCATACCGGGAAAGCGGAAATGGATGTCGATACAGCAGGGCCACTCCGGATGGTGGACCGTGACGGAGTGCTTGGGGAACGTCCTGCTGTCCGGGTCCACAGGCCGTTCACGCCAACCCCGTTCACGGAGTCGCTCCAGCACTTCCTCAAGCCTGACGGGATCGACGAAGGCGTCAACATCGGTCGACAGTTTGGCTTCACGAAGCCCCTGAAGGACGCTTGCAGGCCCCTTGATAAAGAAGGCCCTGATGCCGAGGCCATTTGCCAGGCGCGCCACGAGGGCATGACCCAGGAGCACACCCTCCGGGATCTCGAGCTGCGTTTTACGGGAAGCGTGGGTCACAGGACTCTAGCCCCTGGCTCTGCGGCCACCCGCCGCGGCTTCCAGCGCTCCCAGAGTGTCCTCTTCATCCCGGCCGTGAGCGGAAGCCGTCTCCGCGGGCGGGGTGGACGCAGCCGTGTACGTTCCGTAGTAGGAATAGGCATCCCGTCCCTTGCTAGGAACATAGTTGAGGACGGCGCCCAGAACCCGCCCCTTGACCTTCTCGAGGTTTCCCAGGGAGAGGTCCAGCTGCTCCTGGGTGGTCTTGCCGGTCCGGATGACGAGGATTGCGCCATCGGCAGCCCGGGAGAGGACAGCAGCATCCGTCACGGGAAGAAGCGGCGGCGCGTCGATGAGGACCACTGCATCCTTCGCCAAAGCCGCCAGCATGTTCTTCATGGCCCGGGACCCAAGCAACTCACTGGGGTTGGGCGGGATACGCCCCGACCCCAGAACTGAAAGGTTCGGCAAGGCACCCCAGGGCTGAAGGACATCAGCCAAATCCGCCGTGCCGGTGAGCACATCGGTGACCCCCACACCCGGAACAAGATTGAAGACGTCCACCAGCGTAGGCCGGCGGAGATCGCCGTCGACCACCACCACGTTTTCACCCGCTGCCGCCATGGTGACCGCAAGATTGGCTGTGACGGTCGACTTGCCCTCTGCCTGGAGTGAACTGGTGACCACGATGACCCGGGGCGGCTGGTCCACGTCCAGAAAGCTGAGGTTGGTGCGCAGCTCGCGGAGGGCCTCGGCCATGGCCCCGCCGGCATCATGCAGCTGTTCGGCGGTGCCGGCGTCCACGATGGTGCTCTTCCCAGCGAGGCGGTGGTCCACAGGGAGGGTACCGATGACAGGCACACCGAATAGCCGTTCGATGTCTGCAGCCCGGCGGATGCGACGGTCCAGGTGGCGGCGGATGAGGGCGTAGGCCACGCCGAGGGCCATTCCGACGAGAGCACCCAGGGCGAGGTTGAGCTTTGTGTTGGGTGAGGTTGGGCTGCTGGGGAGGACGGCCTTGCCCAGCGGGAGAACACGCACGGCCGTGGTTGCGTTCACCGATGGCCCGGCGTCGGCTGTTGTCGCGGTGGACTTCGTGTCGTTGGAGGGTGCCGTCTCGATGGCTTCCACCTGGGCCGCAAGGCCGTTGACCCAAGCATCTGCCACGCGCTGTGCGGTTGCGGGATCGGTCGACTTGGCGGTGACGGTGATCTGGGCCGTATCGAGAGGAACTTTGATGCTGATGCTCCCAAGCAGGGCGTCGCCGCTCGTCTTCAGGTCCAGGGCCTGGATGACACGGTCCGCGACGAGCCGCGATTTGGCCACAGACTCGTAGTCCTTGACCTTGGCCTTGGCCAGGCTGTCACCGGCCAAGGCCAGGCTCACGTTGTCCGAGCCGGGAGTGACCACTATGCCGCTGGAATCGGAGGAATAGACCTTTGGTTGGAGAAGCGTCCATCCTGCGGCCGCCATGGTGGCCAGCAGTGTGATTGCGACAATGGCCTTCCAGTACGTCCGGAGAACGTTCAGGTAGTCCGCCAGGTCCAAGCCAGGAGGCGTCTCCGCCGGGGCTGCTGCTGTGCTCACGATGGTTCCTTAAACTCAAGTTCTTGTATGCACGGATGCGGGTAAGTTCAGTTGCTGGCGCGTTCCAGAATCGATTTGGCGACCAGTTGCTCTACGGCTCCGGCGACGGCCTCCCGATAGCCCTCGGGTTTGCCATGCACGCTGCCGACGTATTTCGTTATTCCGTCAAGGCTGACGGGATTGGCGCAGGCTTCCCAGACTGCGGGGCCGATCCCGCTTAGGCGCACTATCTGGTTGTCCAGCATGACCAGACGGTCCCCGGCGATGGCGACCGCATCCTGTGGAGCGGTGCGCTGAATGCAGCCAGCCGGGACCTGTTGGTGTTGGACGCTTTTTGCTGCTGCAGGCGCCCACTCTGTCTGGGCGGCTGGCTGCAGACGGAACAGAGGTTCCAGCGCGGCCGGGAGGTCAGCTGACTCGGAGTACGTCACCTGCCACACTCCCCCGACGCTCTCGATGAGGCGGCAGAGTGACTGCAGCGGATCCACGACTTCTGCCTGCGAGGAAGACTCCGGGACGAGCGCCAAGACGGCATCTGCCAGCGGTACGCTCTCCAGCACCGGAGCTGTGTGCCGGGCCCCCTCGATACGGTTCAGGAGCACGATCGACTGGATGTAGGGCAACGCCGGTGCCGGCTGCAGCCCAAACTCATCCGGGGACGCCTGGCGCTTCGGTGTGCCGGCCTCCTGTTTGACGGACAGGGGCTTGGGATAAGGAACCACCGACCCGTCCCAGGCAATGGCCACCGTTTCATCCGTGACATAGCCATAAGTCCTGGCGAGCATGGAGGCGGCCGTGGTCTTTCCCGTTCCCGACTTGGCCACCAGCGCCACCACGGCCCCGGAATCAGGATCCGCCACCCCGCACGCGTGGAGCATGATCAGCTCACCGGCGTTGGACAGGATGGCGGCTACCGTGAGCCGGGACGTGAGGTTCTCCGCCAACTCCTCGAAGGAAGCTGCCGCGAGCTGGAAGGTGCCCCCGCCATGCTTCGTGGACGTGCAGGCGACCGACGCCGTGAACGGCCTGCCAAACTGCGCTTCCACAGGTGCAGGCGGCAGCAGAGGCTCACGGCTGCTGGCGCAGCGAGCCCACGCCGAGCTCATGCTGACCCTCTGCTGCCAGGTGACCGCGCTGCCCCATCGGACCACGAACTGCTGCCCCAAAACATCCAGGCACAGCAGGTCGCCACCCCTTGCCAACTCCTCGAGGAGGCGTTGCTTCCAGGCCAGCCCTGCGCTCTCCGTGGTTCCCGCGGCTGTCATGCCGTCAGTGGGAAACGCCGCGTGCGGCTTCGATCAGGCGCTGTGCTTCGAGGCTTGCCAGGAAGCCCTCCACCTGGGCCTGCATCTGCCCTGACTGATCCTCGAAGGTGGACTCCAGCTCAGCGAAGATGTCCTGCTCGCTCCGCTGGCCATCGATCAGATCCCAAATGACCGCAGCCGTTCCTTCCAGGACCACGGGCTGCGTTGCGTCGAGGTGCAGCAAAGCCACACGAGCCCGGGGTTTGGTACAGACTTCTGCGACCAGGCCGCCACGTTTCCAGACCATGCTTGTGGTCACCCAGCCTTCGGCAGAACAATCGTAGTGCTCGGGGCCGACGGCATTTGGGTGGAAGTTCCGTTTTGGACGTAGGTAATAACGGTGGTGACCGTGTAAGTGCCTGAATCTTGTTTCTTGCCTGTGTAGCTGTAACCGCTGAAAGCAAAATCGAGAGTGGTGGCACCCGCGGGCAGCGTAGCGCTGAACTCCGCTGCGTTACTCTGCGGCCGCGTAATGGCCAGAGTCGAAGACCCTACGCTGACTGTCGAGAAGGAAATTGCAGGTGCAGCTGACGATGGCGGTGTGATGGTAAGTACAACCCTGATCTGACCGGTGACGCCGGTGAGGTTCTTGAGGCTCAGAAGAGCCGGTACTACCATTCCTGTCCGGTCATGGGCAGTACTTACCGTCGACGTCATGTTCTGGGTACCGGAAGTAAACAAGCCAGTCGCCGGAGTTGCGGTAGGCGTGGGCGTTGGCCCGGACGCTGCCGCTGCTGGAGCCGCGATGGCCGTGGCAATTACCGGCAGTGACCAGGCGACACCAGCCACAACACGCCGGCGACTGAAGCCGTTCTCTTCCTTACCATCGACTTCCTCATTCAAAACCTCAGACAATTGTGCCCCCAGAGTAGGTTCCGGATGCGGCTGCCTATTTGAGACCGGCAGGGCGCATCGGCCGATTTGCCCGGCTTCGCCTACTCTTACGAACGCAAATAAAGATCTTTGAAAAGGGCTTGCAAGGTTCAATCAAGAATTCTGCAAGGCTTGCCAAAGGGCAATTACACGAGGGGAATTCCCGTGAACTTCGGTTCCCGCTTCTCCTGAAACGCCCGGAAACCCTCCGCATAATCATCGGTCTTGCAGAGGCGCGCCTGCTCCTCGTTCTCCTCCTGCATGGCCTGCCACAGGCCCAGCCGCTGGTCGCGGATGTGCGCCACCAGCTCCTTCGAGGCAACGAAGGCACTGGTGGCGCCGGCTGCCACGCCGCCAACGATCGCCCGCGTGGACTCGAGCAGTTCAGAAGCCGGCATCGCCCGGCTGAACATCCCCTGCGCCACCGCTTCCGCGCCCGAGATCAGGTCCGCGGTGTAGATAAGGTCCAGCGTCCGGTGCATGCCCAGCCGCTCCGTGAAGTACCAGTGCCCGCCCGAATCCAGCGTGGCCCCCAACTTGGCGAACGGCGACCCGAACTTCGCGTTCTCCGCCACGTACACCACGTCCGTGGCCAGCAGCAGCCCCAGCCCCACGCCCAGGCACGCGCCCTGGACGGCCGCGAAGGTCGGTGCGGGGAACGCGGCCATCTTCTTCAGCAGCGGCTCCACCAGCCCGCCCAGGTACGCGGCGGCGTCGTCGTTCTCCGGGGTGACCCCGGCGATGTCCCGGCCCGCGCAGAAGGCGCGCCCCTCTCCCCTCAGCAGCAGCGCCCGCACCTCACCACGTGAGGCGGCGGCAGCAGCGTCGTCGTACGCCTGTGCTAAATCCCGCAGCGCCTGCTCATCCAATGAGTTCAGCTTGTGCGGCGCGTCCAGCACTACCTCGGCGATGCCGTTGCTGATGGAAAGGGAAATCATGGGGCTCCTTCTGGTGAAAACGGATTAGACGTCGAAGTCGACCGTGACTTCCTTGCTGGTGGGGTGGCTCTGGCAGGTCAGGACGTAGCCTTTGTCCAGCTCATCCTGCTCCAGCGCGTAATTCTCGTACATGGTCACGGTGCCGGTGACCACCTTGGCCCGGCAGGTGCCGCACACTCCCCCGGCGCACGCGAACGGCACGTCCGGGCGGACCCGCAGCGCCGCGTTCAGGATGGACTCGCGGGCGTGCGTGGGGCTGGCCACCTCGCCTTGCAGGCCGTCCAGCTTGAACGTGATCTTGTACGTTTCCTTGGACTCGTCCACCACCACTGGACGGCCGGCGTGGCCCTCCGGGCGGTCCGGCTTGCCGGACGTGAACAGCTCGAACCGGACGTTCTCCGGCTTCACCCCACGCTCGGCCAGGGTGTCCCGGCACAGCTGCACCAGCTCGAACGGCCCGCACAGGAACCATTCGTCCACATCGTCCGCGTGCAGGGCGGTGCCCAGCAGCTGCTGCAGCTTCTCCGCATCGATCCGGCCGGAGAGCAGCGGCGCGATCCGCTGCTCGCGGCTCAGCACGTGGTGGATGGCCAGCCGCTGCGGGTACTTGTCCTTCAGGTCCGCCAGCTCCTCCAGGAACATCACGTCCATGGCGGCCTTGTTGGCGTAGATCAGGTCGAACCGGGTGTCCGGGTTGGCGGCCAGCAGCGTCCGGGCGATGGCGATCACCGGGGTGATGCCGGAGCCGGCGGCGATGGCCACAAAGTTCCCCGGCTCCCCCGCCAACTCTTCGGGATGGTTCATGGAGTTCATGACGTTCTGCTCCACGGCCTGCCCGTCCCGGCCGTGCTTGGACACGAACGCGCCCATGGGGCTCATCACGTCCAGCGTGTCCCCCGCCTTCAGCTCGGCGTTGGCCCACGTGGAGAACAGCCCGCCCAGGTCCTTCTTGATCGCCACACGGATCTCGCTGGTGCCGTCCGCGAAGCTGCGCGGCTCGGCGCAAATGGAGTAGCTGCGGCGGATTTCCTTTGGCTCCCCGGTCTCGTCCGGCAGCGTGGTGCGCAGGGCCACGTACTGGCCGGGCAGGTAGTCGAACTTGCCGGCGAGCTCGGCTGGCACATGGAAGCTGACCTCGATGGCATCGTCGGTGAGCCGGCGCACCTCCTTCACCTCAAGGGTGTGGAAGGACGGACGACGGCGGCCGGTCGCCTCAGCCTCTTCGGCGGCGGTCTGGCGGACAACAGTCATGGTGGTTCCTTACAGGACTTTGAAGTAGTCGAACGGTTCCTTGCAGTCCTGGCAGACGTACAGCGCCTTGCAGGACGTGGAACCGAACCGGGTGAGTTCCCTGGTGTTGAGGCTGTTGCACTGCGGGCACTTGACGGCCAGGCTCAGCCGGATGGGGCCGGAGTGGCCGCCGGCCCTGGAGTTGCCGCTGGGCGGGGCGATGCCGTACTCCTGCAGCTTGGCCTTGCCGGCCTCGGTCATCCAGTCCGTGGTCCACGCCGGGGCCAGGACCAGGTCCACGTGCACGTCCGCGTAGCCTTCCTTCTCGAAGGCTTTGTAGAGGTCGTCGCGGATGGCGTCCATGGCCGGGCAGCCCGAGTACGTGGGGGTGATGGTGACCTTCACTTGCCCGGTCTCCGCCACCTGCACGTCCCGCAGGATCCCCAGGTCCGCGATGGTGAGGACCGGGATCTCCGGGTCCACGACGGTGGCCGCGATGTCCCAGGCGTCCTTCTCCCCCGACGGTTGTGCCGGCGTCGTACGCTTTGCCTCGAAGTCGCTGACGTAGATGTCCATGACGGTCACCAGGTTGCTCCGGGGTACTCGCGGGCCAGCACCTGCATCTCCGCGAGGATGTAGCCCAGGTACTCGGAGTGCCTGCCGTACCGGCCGCCGCCCGGGGCTGCGGGCACGTCCGGGACCTCCAGCTCAGCCTCTTTGAGGACATCCGCGATCAGGCGGTCAAAGTCTTCCCTCAGGCTGGAAGGCGCGACGGCGGCACCGGCCTGGGCGAGCTTTTCGGTCAGTTCGTCGTCTTGGAACAGTTCGTTGACGTACGGCCACATGAGGCGCAGGCCGTGGATCATCCTGGTGCGCGACTCCTCGGTGCCACCGGCCAGGCGCAGGATCCACTGGGCGCTGTGGTCCCGGTGGTAGTCCACTTCCTTCACGGCCTTGGCGGCGATGGCGGCCAGGGTGGCGTCCGTGGATTCGGTGAGGCGCCGGTAGAGCTCGTACTGGTAGTAGCTCACCACGAACTGGCGGGCGATGGTGGCCGCGAAGTCGCCGTTGGGCTGCTCGAACAGCTGGACGCTGCGGAACTCGTGTTCGCGGCGGAAGTAGGCCAGGTCATCCTCGGTCTTGGCCGTGCCGTCCTCGTTGGGCATCCCGGCGCCGGCGTAGGTGAGGAAGCTGCGGGCGTGGCCCAGCTGGTCCAGGGCGATGTTGCCCAGGGCGATGTCCTCCTCCAGCTCCGGGGCGCGCGAGATCCAGTGGCCCAGGCGCTGGGCGAGGATGAGGGCGTCATCGCCCAGCCTCAGTGCATACTCCGCTATGTCCTCACTGGGCTTGGCCAGGCCGGTCTTGACCTCCAGGGCAATGTCCTCCGGGCGGAGGGCGTTGCCGGGGGTGATGCGGGTTGCGGAATCCGTGCCAGGGGCCACGCCGGCGAGGGACCCGCTGCGAGCTTGCGAGCTGTGGGAGCCGGTGGGGATCACAGGTGCTTCACTCCCTCGCTCTTGGTGTAGTACGTGGCGTGCCGGTAGTCCTTGCCCTGCGGGGACTCGAAGAAGGAGCCCTTGGAGTCGGGGTCGCTGGCGGCGATGGCGTCGGCCGGGACAACCCAGATGGAGACGCCCTCGTTGCGGCGGGTGTAGAGGTCGCGGGCGTTACGGAGGGCCATGGCGGCGTCGGGTGCGTGCAGGGAGCCGGCGTGGACGTGGCTCAGGCCGCGGCTGGACCGGACGAAGACCTCCCAGAGGCCCCAGGCACTTCTGTCATGGTGCTCTTCCGGTGCGGGGCTGACCTTGGGGGCTTCGCGGTTGATCTCGGTGGCCGAGCTGGCCGGGGTTTCGGGGTTGCCGTGCGGGCTCATGCTGCGTGTTCCTTCTGCATCTTTGCTGACTGTTTTGCTGCGTAAGCCGCGGCTGCTTCCCTGACCCAGGCGCCGTCGTCGTGCGCTGCCCTCCGGCGCTCAAGGCGCTGGGCGTTGCAGGGGCCGCGGCCGGCCAGGACTTCCTGGAACTCGTGCCAGTCCAGGGGGCCGTGCTCCCACTTCTTGGTGTCCTCGTTGAAGCGGATCTGGTCATCGGGGAGGGTGAGGCCCAGGACCCGGACCTGCTCCACCATCATGCCGACGAACCGGCTGCGGAGCTCGTCATTGCTGAACCGCTTGATGTTCCAGGCCATGGACTGCTTGGAGTTGGGGGAATCATCATCCGGAGGGCCGAACATCATCAGGGCCGGCGCGTACCAGCGGTTCACGGCGTCCTGGGCCATCTGCTTCTGGGCAGGCGTGCCGTTGGAGAGCTCCAGGAGGATCTCGAAGCCCTGGCGCTGGTGGAACGACTCTTCCTTGCAGATGCGGACCATGGCCCGGCCGTAGGGACCGTACGAGGCGCGGCACAGCGGGACCTGGTTGCAGATGGCTGCACCGTCCACCAGCCAGCCGATGGCACCCATGTCCGCCCAGGTGAGCGCGGGGTAGTTGAAGATGCTGGAGTAGCGGGCCTTGCCGGCGATGAGGTCGTCCATCATCTTGTCCCGGGACTGGCCCAGGGTTTCGGCGGCCGAGTAGAGGTAGAGCCCGTGGCCGGCCTCATCCTGGACCTTGGCCATGAGGATGGCCTTGCGCTTCAGGCTGGGGGCGCGGGAGATCCAGTTGGCCTCCGGCTGCATGCCGATGATCTCCGAGTGCGCGTGCTGGCTTACCTGGCGCAGGAGGGTCTTGCGGTAGGCGGCGGGCATCCAGTCGCGGGGCTCGATGCGCGAGTCCTCGGCGATGATCCGGTCGAAGTGGGCCTGGCCTGCCGCATCTGCTGTTTCGCTGGTTCCAGCCGTTAGCTCGACCGGCACTGACTGCAAGTTCTGCGCTGCCATGGTTGCTCCTATGCAAAGACCTTCTGGAACGTGCGGAATTATTTACCGACCGTTCGTTCAGGATATGTGGGGCAGTGCCGGGCCGTCAAGCGTGCCGCCCCTCTTTCGACGCCCGCTCTCCTTTGGCCACCTTTCTCCCCACGCCCGCTCACGTCTGACAGCCTTTCCTCCAACGCCCGCTCACTGCTGCGGACCGCGGGGAACAGTACTGCGAGCGCTCGCAGGGGGACTTTCAGCCCTATAACCGGGCCCGCAACGCTTGTCATTCTTGTAGAGGTGCCGTCCGGGTCCCCAGTTTTCGGGGCCGGATCGGCGGACTTGAGGGGGAGCCGGGAGAGCTTCCAGCCTGCAGGACCGGATGCAGAGCTTGGGCGGGCAATGTATGGGTGAGGGGACGAGACGTGGTAACCGTGGAGGAGTACCGGGCAGTGCACGGCAGTGGGCCGGCCAGCCGGAAAGACCTGGCAGCCGAGCTTGGCGATGGCGGATGCAACGTCATCAGGAACAGCGGCGGAGTGGTCGGCCGGTGGGGCTCCTGGGAGGTAGCCAGCAGGGCCCTGAATGAACTGCAGAAGCTTGGGTTCGGGTTCGAGTACCGGTTGGAGGAGTCCCATCAGTGGGTGGTCGAAACCGAGTTGAGGACCAGTTGCTCGGTCTGCGGTATGTCACGGGGGATCCCTGCGTTGGCCGGCCGGATCATGGGCATTGAATGGTCATGATTCATCGGCTGGCCTTTCTCCTGTAGGCCAGCCGTTTGCCGTTCCTTGCGGAGCGGACCTTTGGCCCTGCCCGGATGCGGGGTGTTGCGGGATGATGTGGTGAGGATTCTTCCGAACGGGGCGGCCATTTGAAATGGGGTGGCCGGGGAGGGCATGAGCCGATAAGAGCATCGTCATGGAAACATCAGCAACACCACAGGATGGGGTTCGGTCTGGGGCACTGCCCGTCCGGGTGTTCATCGTCAGCGACCATGAGTTGGTCCGGCAGGGGCTGCGGGACTTGCTGGAGCATGAAGGATTCCAGGTGGTGGGTGAAGGCGCCTCGGCTGCTGAAACCTACCGCTTGATCCCGGACCTGGATCCGGACATCGCTGTCCTGGACGAGCGCCTGCCGGACTCTACGGGCATTGAGGTCTGCCGTCACCTGCGCTCTACCGCGCCGTCGGTGAGATGCCTGATTCTGACCGGTTGGGACGAACAGCACGGGGTGAGGGCAGCCGTGCTGGCGGGCGCGTCAGGGTACGCGGTGAAGCGGGTCGGGGGCATCGGGGATTTTCTCAACGATGTCCGTGCGATAGCAGCCGGCCGCTCGCTGCTGGAGCCAGAGATCCGGGAAAGGGTTGCCGAGAGCCTCTCCGCAACTGCTGGGGTCCACTGGCTGGAGGCCATGACCTTTGAGGAGCGCAACGTCTTTGCGCTCATGGCCCGCGGCATGACCAACAGGCAAATCGAACTGCATATGACGGCTTCCCAGGAGACGGTTGTCCGCTGCGTGTCTTCGGTCTTGCAGAAACTGGGCTTCAGCCGGCGGGACAAACTGGCGCCACCGGCTGCTACGGGTCAAAGCGTCTGAAGAGCGCTGGTTGGGCCGCCCGACCTCAGCCCGGCGCAGATCTGGGCAGCACCTGCAGTGGGGCTGTGGGTGCAGTCCAGGTGATGCTGGTCCCCTCGCCGGGGGCGCTGTCGATGGTGCAGGTCCCTCCCAGGCGGGCGGCACGGTTTTGCATGTTGTCCAGCCCGCTCGTCCGATCAGGATTTTGGAAGCCGCACCCGTGGTCCCGGACTGTGAGGACCACCTCGCCGTCCCGGGCTGCCAACAGGACCTGGATGTCTTCAGACCCTGAGTGCCGCACGGCATTGCTGACGCTTTCGTGCAGCACCGGCAGTAGTTGTTCGGCTACCTCGTAGTCCACGGCGTCATCGACAGGCCCGGAAAGCTGAATCCTGGGGAGGAACCCGGCAGCATTGGCGGCTTCCTGAACAGCTCGCAGGACCCGGCCGCTGAGCAGCTCCTGATCGGCTTCTCCGGTTTGGAGGGCGTAGATCGTGTCGCGGAGCTGATGGATGCAGTCGTCCAGTTCCGTGGTGATGCCGGCGACGCGCCGTTCATGCGCTGCCGGATCCGAGGTGTAGCGGCGCAGGCCCTGGATGCTCAGCCCTGCGGCGAAAAGCCGCTGGATGACCAAGTCGTGCAGGTCCCGGGCAATCCGTTCCCGGTCGATGAACAAGGCGTATTCTTCCCGCAGCCGGTTAGCCTTCAAAAGGTCAAGGGTGAGCCCGATCCGGGAGGCGAACACGCAGCTCTGCTCAAGGTCCACGTCTGTGTACCGGGCGGTGCCGGCGGATCTTGCCAGAATCAGCACACTGTCGCGCTGGCCGTCGCTGTCACTGGCCAAGGCAGCCACCAGGACAGGGCCGAGCTTTTCCGCTGACACGTCGTCGAAAACCTGCCGCGGGTCCCGCAGGAACTGGGATTGCCCCGTGGCAAGAACCTCCGAAAACACCGGGCCTGCGGGAAGTTCCTGCCCGGCCGGCATGGACTGTACGCCCAGAGCCGTCCGGCACCGCAGGCTGCCGTCACCGGCCAACGAAGCGATTACCGCCAACGCCGAGGAGGACGCGTGCAATGCCCGTTCAGCAATCATCTCCAGATTTTCTGTTTCCGAGCGCGGCTGGCTCTTCAGCCGGTCGCTGACCTCCATACCTGCTTCCAGCCAGCGTTGGCGGCTGTTGCTGTCCTCATACAACCGCGCGTTCTGGATCGCCACGCCCGCAGCGGAGGCCAGGGCCACCGCCAGATCCTCGTCCTCGGCGGTGAATTCGCGGCCCTCGATCTTTTCCGTCAGGGCCAGGATCCCGAACACTTCATCCCGTACCCGCACCGGAACGCCCAGGAAGGTCCGCATGGGCGGGAGTCCCGGCAGGCAGTCCGCCGCGGCTGTTTGCTCGCCAAGATTATTGAGGCGGAGCGGTCTGGGCTCACGGATCAGTTGCCCCAGCAATCCATGGCTGGTGGGAAGATCACCGATGAGACGGGCACCGTCTTCGTCAATGCCGACGGTGATCGTGTTCAGCTGCTGGTCATCGCCAATGACGCCCAGCGCGCCGTACTGCGCCCCGACAAGCTCACATGCTGACTGCACCACCCGGTCCAGCACGGCCTCAAGGCTGAGGTTTTCGCTGAGGGACACGACCGCGCCGAGGAGCCCTTCAACATGTTCCTGGGCCCGGACAAGCTCATCAGCCCGCTCAACAAACTCCCGCAGGAGGTTCCGGGTCCGCTGCTTAATAGGTTCACGCCACATGAAAGCACCTCGGTCCAAGACCAACGCCGTTCCATGGCGGGCTGCATCGCCTCGGAAAAGAATATCTGCAGCAGCCCCAGCGTCTACCCAACAACTCTACCAACCCCAGCCACCATTGGACCCCGGAACTCGTGGGGCCTTTTGTCCCTGTTGGTACCGCAGCAGCGGAACGTCTACTGGAAGTCCACCAAACTGAAAGGCCAAGAATATGGCGCGTGGATTCGAAGTCAGCACGGATCATTTGGACTCCCCCCGTTTACGGCTTCTAACCCCGGACGGTCACGCACTGGAAGTCTCCGGCCATTACCAGGACACATCCGCCGCGCCGGCCTCCGAGGCTGACGCTGACGGTATGGGCTTGGGCGACATGCCTGCTGGTGTCCGCGACCAGGACGGGACAGACCAGGTCCGCGTCCGGCGGCTCACTGTCGCTGATCCACCGCCAAGCGTCCAGTCAGCCATGGGGGCCGGCCAAACACGTCATGCACCGCCCGCCCCACACCCGGCCAAAGCCTTGGAGGAAAGCCTCATGGCAAGCGAGAACATCAACGATGCACTTTCGGCCGTGGTGACACTGGTGGATTTCACTGCCTCAACCGGTGACGGCACCTCGTGCAGCATCACGCTCCTCACCCCGAAGAAAACGCCCGTCCACGCCTGCAACGGAGGATTGGCCGCCCAGGTTATCGACTTGCAGGAGCGGCTCGAGGAAGGACCTGCACTCACAGCCATCACCGGCCGCCGGACCATCATCATGCGCAGCACGTCCTTTGACAACCGCTGGCCCAAGTTCACACCGTCCGCAGCGGCATGCGGTATCGGCTCCGTACTGGCCGTACCCATTGCCGTCGACGAGGGGTCGGCAGCGGTATTGACGTTCTCCACCCAGGCGCCCGGCGGCCTCCAGTACGGTGACATCGTCGCCGCTGAAGACTTCGCCGACCGGATCAGCGGCCCCCTGCGTTCGGCCCTGCTCATCGCAGAACTGAAGGAAACCGTCGAGCAACTGTATGCAGCCCTGTCCCACCGCACCGTCATCGACATTGCCTTAGGGATCCTGATCGGCCAAAACCACTGCGACCACGAAACCGCCTTCGGGATTCTTCGCCGCGCCTCCAGCAACCGGAACATCAAAGTACGGGACCTCGCGGCAGCAATAGTGGCCTCCGCCTCAGGCGGCAGCGAACCACCGGTGCACTTCCAAACCTGACGCCGACCAGAACCCACCGCTCGTCCTCCCCGTTGATCCGCGGCCCACCCCGTCGGTCAGGCCGACCTGGCTCCCTTGGCGGCCCTTTGAGCGGGGGCATCGGGGCGCGCTGCGTAGACAGCAGCCTGGGTGCGTCGTTCGAAGCCAAGCTTGGCAAGCACGGAGGAGACGTAGTTCTTCACTGTTTTCTCAGCCAGTCGCATCTCCTGACCGATCTCCCGGTTGGTCATTCCCTGACCGATAAACTCCAGGACCTTCCGTTCCTGCACGCTCAGACCGGAAAACCTCGGATTCACCCGGGCCTCCTCACCCAACCCATGGAGGACCCGCTCCTCAACACCAGGCCCGAAAGTCTTCTCCCCGGCAGCCACCCTCCGGATGCCGTTTATCAGATCGTGGTTGCCAATCTCCTTCAGAACATAGCCTGCTGCCCCCGCCAGGACCGCGCCCCGCAGGGCCTGCTCGTCGTCAAAACTCGTCAAGATCAGGCAACGAATTTCCGGATCGATCCCCCGAACGTCCCGGCAAACCTCGATGCCCGTCCCGTCGGCGAGCCTGCCATCAAGGACAGCCACATCCGGCCGCAAAGCAGGGATGCGGCGCGAGGCCTCCACCGCCGACCCCGACTCCCCCACTACTTCCATCCCCTCGCCCTCGACCAGGTCCCTCAAACCCCGCCTGACGAGTTCATGGTCATCCAGGATAAAAACCCGAAGCGGACGCCCGTCTTTGTAATCCTTTACCTCTGGCATAGTGTCCTCATCCCCCAACTTCCCCGATGTCAACATTGGCCACCTGCGGCACAAATGCACCACCACCACAGTCGCCGCAACAAACGAAAACGAATAGGGCCGAAAGTCCGTCTACCCCCGAATGGAAATCCACTGATCACGCCCCGCTGCACTTTCGACGCGGATGTTCATTCCAGGGGCGGACATTCCCATGCGCGGCCCAAATACGGGGTGCGAAAAGGAATCTGCGCAGCGGAAATGAGTTTGCGCGTCGCCGCCACGCCGCGCGCGAAAGGCCCGGGCCGCCGTCGTACCCCTGCCCACAGCCAGGAACCAGCACTTCTTAAGCCTTTCTTAAAGCCCGCGGAGGAGAGTGGAATGACAGGCCGAACAGCGGCCCCCACGCCACGCCCCCAAGGAAGACATGCACGGATCAACCCACAACGACCGACCGCACCAGCACACCTCGCCCACGGCACCCCCGGCCGTCGGCACCCAGTTCAGGGCACTCCCCCAGCCCCGGCACTGGCTGCCGGTGGGCATCGTGCTGTGCGCCGCCGTCGTGGTGCTGGGCCTGACCGTGCAACTGGTCCCCGGCGACACAACCGCGGAACTGGGTGTCGACCAAAACCTCAGCCTGCACCACGTCGCCGTACTGACCGCCGTGGCGATGGGGATCAACCTGCTGTTCGGCCCGGTGGTGGGCCTGGCCCTCATCGCAGTTGCCGCCCTGGGCATCTGGCTGTTCCGGCGCGACCTGGTGACCGCCGTCGCCTTCGGGCTTACCGCATGCTCGGGCTGGGTGGCGAGCGAGGCCTTCAAGCTCCTGTTCGCCCGGCAGCGGCCCAACCCTGCGATGCTGTTCGACCCCCTGGCGCCGGAGACCGGATCCAACAGTTTCCCCAGCGGGCACGTCAGCTTCGCCGTGGCCCTGGCCTTCGCGCTGTACTTCCTGGCCCGCGGAACCCGCTGGGCCCGGCCGGTTGCGGTGGCAGGCGCGGCCATGGCGCTCATCGTCGCCTGGTCCCGGCTGTACGTGGGGGTCCACTACCCCACCGACGTCGCAGCCTCCTTTTTTGCCGCGAGCGCCGCAGTGGTCCTGCTCGCCGGGCTCTGGAACCGCTTCGCCCCTGCCCTGATGGAACGCCTGCCGGCCACCGTCCTCCGCCCCTTCGGCCGGGCGTAGGGAGTACTCATGCACAGCCTCCTGATACCCCTGGCAGCAACCGCCGGTTCGCCCTCGCTGCTTGATCCCGCCGGCCTGCTGGAGGGCTTCGGCCCGGCCGCACTGGGCGTCATCGCCGCGATGGTGTTCATCGAATCCGGCGTCCTGTTCCCCTTCCTGCCCGGCGACTCCCTCCTCTTCACCGCAGGCCTCCTGCACCAGCAGCTGAACCTGGCGCTGCCCCTGCTGATCGGCGTGATCACCGCGGCCGCGATCGGCGGCGACCAGGTGGGGTACCTGCTGGGACGCAAGTTCGGCCGCCGCTGGTTCAAGGACGATGCCCGCATCCTCAAAACCGCCCACCTGACCGTCACGGAAGAGTTCTTCCGCCGCCATGGAGGTGCCGCCGTCGTACTGGCCCGTTTTGTACCCATGGTGCGCACCTTCGCGCCGGTCACCGCAGGAATTGCCCGGTACGAATACAAGGCGTTCACGCTCTGGAACATGGCGGGGGCCCTGGCGTGGGCGACGTCGGTGACCCTCCTGGGCACGTGGCTGGGACACTACGAGATCATCGCCAACAACATCGACATCATTGCCGTGGTAATGGTCCTGGCCTCCGTGGTGCCGTGGATTGTGGAATATATGAAGCGCCGCCGGAAGAACAGGCTCGCCGCAGCTGAAGAACCAGTTGATGAAGGTGTTGAGGCGGCTGCGGAAGAATAGGCGGCATGACAACAGGTGAGGGGCCGGCCCTGCTGCTGGTGGAGGACGATCCCGTCCTGGGTCCGCTGATTGCCGAGCTGCTGGAGCCGGACTTCACGGTGCGGCTCGCGGCGAATGGGCAGGAGGGCCTGCATCTGGGGCTGACGCAGCCGTGGGACGTGATGGTGATCGACCGCGGCCTGCCCGTCATGGACGGCATCAGCGTCATTACCGCCCTGCGGGCCAAGGGCATCGGCACCCCCATCCTGATCCTCACCGCGCTGGGCGACACCGACGAAAAAGTCCGCGGCCTGGACGCCGGCGCCAACGACTACCTGGCAAAACCGTTCGACGGCGGCGAGCTGGCTGCGCGCCTGCGTGCACTGACGCGCACCTACGGTCCGCCCGCGGGGCAGGGTCCGCACGCCGGCCCGGTGGGCATCGGCAGCTGGGAGTTCCATCCGGCGTCGCGCTCTGTCCGGTCCCTGTACGGCGACCTGGTGACGCTGACCGCGAAAGAGGCCGAGGTGCTGGCCGCGCTGGCGGCAGAGCCTGACCGGGTGTTTACCCGGGACGAACTGCTCGCCGCGCATTTCCAGGAGACGGACCAGCCCGGCGTGATCGACACCTACGTCCACCACCTGCGCCGCAAGATCGACAGGGCCCTGATCCGCACCGTCCACGGCGTGGGCTACCAGATCGGCGAGCCCTCATGACTGCACCCGTTCCTTCCGGGCCGCGCACCACTGCTGCTGCCTCCGCCGACCCGGACCGGGAGATCCTTCGCCGCGCGTCGCTGAAGGTGGCACTGCGGATCAGCGCCGGGGTTGCCGCCCTGGTGCTCATCCTCCTGGCCGCCGCCACCGCCTTCCTCATGTACAAGCTCGCCCACCCGGTCCAGCCCGCCTCTGCCTCGGGAAAGCCGTACACCTACCTGGATTCCAGGGACCTGATCGAGGGGATGATCCTGGCCGGCCTTGCGGGTGTGGTGCTGGCCGGGGTGGTGGGCTGGCTCAGCGCGCGCAGCGCCATCCGGCCGCTGGGTGAGGCGCTGGCCCGGCAGCGGCGGTTCGTCCAGGACGCCAGCCACGAACTGCGCACCCCGCTGGCCATTTTGGACACCCGCATCCAGCTGGCCCAGAGGAAGGCCGAACCGGGCTCGGAATCTTCGCTGGCCCTGGCGAAGATCCGGGAGGACGCGTCCACGCTGACCGGGATCGTGAACGAGCTGCTCCTGGCCGCCACTGCGTCGGCGCCCGTAACGGTACTGGAGCCGGTGGACGTGGCTTTGGCTGCCGAGTCCGCCGCCGGGAGCCTTCAGGACCTTGCCCGGCAACAAGGCGTCAGTTTAACGTTCGACGGCGGCGGGCCGGCTTTGGTGCGGATCGATCCCAGTTCGTTCCGGCGGGCGGTGCTGGCCCTGGCGGACAACGCACTGGGGCATACCCCGGCCGGCGGGAGCATCACCATTACCGCCTCGGCCGAGGGTTCCCGGGCGCTGGTGCGGGTAACCGACACGGGATCCGGCATCAGCGGGGTGGACCCGGACCGGATTTTCGACCGCTTTGTCCGCGCCGGCGGGCCTGCTGGGTCCGAGGGGCGGCGGAGCTTCGGGATCGGGCTGGCACTGGTCCGCGAGATTGCCTCCGCGGCCGGGGGCACCGTGAAGGTGGCCCGCACCGGCCCGGACGGGACCACCATGGAACTGTCGTTGCCCCTGGCCTCGGCCTGACTGCGGGCTTCTTCGTTTTCGACCCGCAAACGCACTTTCGACGCGGACGTTCCATTTCGCGGCCCACATTAGGGCCGCGAAAGGGAACGTGCGCCTCTGTGGGGAACATGCGCGTCGGAGGCGGGGTGGTGGCCAGGCGGCATCGTCGGCGGGACTGCGGGCTTTCCTGCGGGAATCCCTATTGCTCCCCGGGTGAGGGCTCAATAGATTGGTCTCACCCCGGCATGGGCAGCCGGGCGGGCGCATCAAGCAGTGGGGCGCCGTTGGAGGGAGGACCTTATGCCGGCACGAAAGCGGGCCGCATCGATTTTTCTGGCCCTGCTGGTGTGTGCCGGGCTTGCGGGGTGCGAGTCGAAACCGCCGGCCCCCGACAATCCAAAGGAAACAGACGCACGGTCAGTGCACTTTACTGCTGCCGGCGACACCGGCATCGAGGACGGCGCCAGGGCCGTGCTCGACAAAATCAAGGAACTCTCGCCCGACTTCAACCTCCACCTCGGTGACATGTCCTACTCCGACGTTCCAGAGCAGCAGTTCTGCGACATGGTGACCGGAAAGCTGGGAACCGACTTTCCGTACCAGCTGGTTGCCGGCAACCATGAAAGCGACGGCCTGCAGGGCAATATCGAGAAGTTCGCGCAGTGCCTGCCGAACAAGCTGCCGGGCCTCCAGGGTGAATACGCCAAACAGTGGTACGTGGACCTGCCCCAGGAAAACCCCTTGATGCGGCTGATCCTGGTGTCCCCCGGAATTCCCTTTGACGGCGGGGACGAGCTGGACTATTCGGAGGGCAGCGAACGCCGGCAGTGGACAGAAAGCGCCATCGACGGTGCCCGTGACGCGAAGATCCCCTGGACGGTTGTTGGGATGCATACCCCCTGTTTCACCATCGGACGCTACAGCTGTGACGCCGGCCGGGAGCTGACCGAGATGCTGATCAAGAAAAAGGTGGACCTGGTCCTGAACGGCCACGAACACGTCTATCAGCGGACCAACCAGCTGGCCAACAGCGTCAGCTGCCGCCAGATGTCGACCAAGCGGGACTGCATGGCTGATACGGATGACTCCCTCGCCAAAGGCAAGGGCACGGTATTTGTCACGTCAGGCCTGGGCGGCAGGAACATCAGGCCCATCAACACCAAGGATGAAGAGAAACCGTACTTCACGGCATGGTCCGGCAGCAACGTGGATCCGGCGCTGGGAACCCTGGACATCCGGCTGACCGAATCCCGCATGGACGTGAAGTTCGTGCCGGCCGAGGGATACAGCTTCACGGATTCGTTCAGCATCACCAAGTGACCTGGTTCGCCCAGTACCCCGGGCAGGCCTGACGGCGGACCCCCACGGGAGCTCCGCCGTCGTGCCTTCCATGTTGGCGCTGGTGCGCCCCTACGCCGCTCTCCGCTTCGGGGTGGTCCGGGTCTCCGGAACGGAGGTCTCGGCCTCGGTGGCGGGAGGCGTTTCGCCGCCGGCGCGGCCCGGAGGCGTGGACTCTGCCAGGCGGGCCTTGGCGTCCAGGACGTCACCGATGAACCAGTCGTAGAGCAGCACGCCGATCACGCCGCCGACGATCGGGCCGACGATGGGCACCCAGAAGTACCAGCTGAACGCCCCGTCCACTGTGCCAGGCAGCGCCGTTTGGCCCCATCCGGCCATCCACGCGAAAAGCCGCGGGCCGAAATCACGGGCCGGGTTGATGGCATAGCCGGCGTTGGCGCCAAGGGAGATGCCGATGGCGGCGACCGCGAGCCCGATCATGAACGGGCCCAGGTTCGCCTGGACGGCGGTGTTGCGCATGTCGATGATGGCCACGACGAACATCACCAGGAACGCCGTGCCCACGATCTGGTCAACCAGCGGGCCGACGGCGTTTCCGTTGAAGTAGGGCGCCGGGAACGTGGCGAAAATTGAGTAGGTGGCCAGGCCCTTCGCGTCGCCGCGGCCGGTGCCCACGGCGGTGTTGTAGGCGTCAATCGCGTTGTAGTACAGCAGGTACACCAACGCCGCCCCTGCAAAAGCACCCACCACCTGGGCCACGATGTACGGGCCCACTTTGCGCCACGGGAATTTGCGGCGGACTGCAAAGGCAATCGTCACGGCCGGGTTGATGTGGGCGCCGCTGACGCCGCCGGCCACGTAGACGGCCAACGCCACGGCAAGGGCCCATCCCCAGGCTATGAGCAGCCAGTCGCCCGCCGCCATGAAGATGGTTGTTGATGTCTGGGCACGGCCCGATCCCGGCAACGCCGCGACCGCCATGGCCACGACGCCGTCGCCGAACGCGATCAGCACGAACGTGCCCAGGAACTCCGCAAGCAGCTCGCCCCAGGTCCCACCCAACCGCTTGAGTCCGCTGCCATTGCGGACCGCATTTCTCAGTGGACTTACATCACTCATCGCAGTACCTTCTTTGCGATTTTCTAGGTTTATGGCCTCACTTCAGGACCAATTGACAATGCGAGCACTTCTATGCTACGCCGAAAGTATCCCTAGGCAACAGACCGACGGTCACCCCTACCGGGCGGCACTTCTGACGCCAGCACCGCCGCCTTGTTTGAGCGGGCGCGGAGCCGGATTCCGCCAGGGAAGAGACACCCCGGACAGGTCCAGGTTGCCGTTGCAGGGACGTGGAGTTCGTTCGGAAAGGCAAGACCATGAACGACAGCAGCATCGAAAACACCCCAACTGCGGATGAGACACCGGAGGAACGGGAGCTGCGCGGACGGTACGTCAAAGGCGACTTTGGCAAAGCCGGTGCACAGCGCGGCCGCCATGCCGAAGACGAAGAGGGCCAGTACGTCGAAGGGGACTACGGCGGGGCGGGCGCCGAAGCCGGACTGCCCGAACCCCTGGGCGACAGGACCGTGGGAGCCGGCCGCTACGTGAAGGCCGACTACGGCGAGGCCGGGCCCGTCCCCGGCAGGACCGCAGCGTCCGAGACCGGCCGGTACCCGGAAGGAGACTACGGGAAGGGCGGCACTGTGGATCCCACGCGCAAGCCGGGCGGAGCCCAGGACCCGCGTGCGGAGCGGTAGCCGCCCGACCCGGCCACAGCGGCCTGCCCACCTGCACACGGCGGGCAGGCCGCTCTGGTGCGGGCCGGCGTCGTGCGTTCCTGCTGAAGCCTCGGCCCGCTCCAGTGCTCGACGTGCGGGTGCATTTTCGACGCACGTGCTCACTTGCGCGGCGCACATATGGGCCGCGGAAAGGAACGTGCGCAGCGGAAACGCGGATGCGCGTCGCCGGTGACGGAGGCTAACTGGCTGCCCCGCCCGCGCCGGCGCTTTTCCACATAGCCTCAGAAGCCCCTTCTTGGCAGCGGCCCCTGGGGGCAGCGTGGGGATATGACCAACCTCCCGCCGTTCCTGCTGTCACGGGACCGCATTTTGCACGGGCTCAACGCCCACGCTCTGGCCAAGCGCGTGCGGTCCGGCGCCCTGGTGCGGATCAGGCACGGCGTGTATGTGGACGGGCCCACGTGGCGGGCCATGAGGCCCTGGCAGCAGTACCGCGTCCGGGTCCAGGCCGCCGCGGAGACCTTTGAAAAGCCCACCATTTTCGCCCGGCATTCCTCGGCCAGCGTGTGGGACATCCCGTTCATCGGGCAGAACCACCCCGTGCAGGCCCTCACGTTGAAGAACGACGGCGGGAGGTCACGTGCCGGAGTCACCCGCCACTTCGCTGCGCGTGAGGGTTTGGAAGTGGTGAAGCTGGAGGGGCTCCTGGTCACCGGACGCGTCCGGACTGTTCTGGATCTGGCCGCTTTCAGCCCCTTCACCGAAGCCATAGCGCCGCTGGACCACGTGCTGCGGCAGGACCTGGGCCGTCAATTGCATGCCCTGGCCAAGGCCGAACTGGAGGCAGGCATTGGTGGGCTTTACTCCGCGGCGGCGGCGCGCAGGATCCGGACCGCCATCGCCTTTGCCGATCCCGCATCCGCTTCAGCAGGCGAGTCCTGGAGCCGCGCGCTGATCCACGTGGCCGGCTTCGAACCCCCGATCCTCCAGCAGCGCTTCACGGACGCCGCCGGACTGGTAGGGTACTCGGACTTCTACTGGAAGGACTCAAGGGTCATTGGGGAGTTCGACGGCGAAGAGAAGTACGTCAAACCCGAGTTCCTCAAGGGCCGGACCACATCCGAGGCCGTTCTCGCTGAGAAGAACCGCGAAAACCGGCTTCGTTCGTTGGGATTCCGCGTGGAGCGGTGGGACTGGGCGGACCTCGCTGCGGCTGGAACGCTGGAACGGAAACTGGCGGCGGCAGGCGTGGCCCGGCGTCGTACGCGTTCCGCTGTTTTCGACGCGCAAAACTTCCCATGACACGATCCCTCCATGGCGCGGCGCTTATTTGGAGTGCGCTCAGGAATTTGCGCGTCGGGCCGGAACTTGAGCAGCGGAAATGAGGATGCGCGTCGCTCGGGGGTGGATGGAACCCTCGCCCTGCCGCAAAATAGGCAGTAGGCTTACTATCTTGCAGCTGGGCGCATGCAGTGCCTGATGACCAGAACCCTATTTGGCGGTTTGAGCGCGTAAAAGGAGTCCCATCATGAAAGCTCTTGTATGGCACGGCGAAGGCGACATCCGCCTGGACAACGTGGACGATCCCACCATCCTCGATCCGAACGACGCCATTGTCCGCATCACCCGCAGCGCCATCTGCGGCACCGACTTGCACTTCATCCGCGGCACCATGTCCGGCATGAAGGAAGGCACCATCCTGGGCCATGAAGCCGTGGGAGAGGTGACGGCCGTGGGCAAGGCCGTGCGGCGGTTCGCGCCCGGGGACCGCGTGATTGTCTCCTCGACCATGTCCTGCGGCGTGTGCTGGCAGTGCCGGGCCGGACATACTGCGCAGTGCGATGTTGCCAACCCGAACGGCCCGCAGGCGGGGACGTGCTTCTTCGGCGGACCGGAGACCACCGGCCCCATCAACGGGCTGCAGGCGGAGTACGCGCGGATTCCGTGGGCCTCGAACACCCTGACCCGGCTGCCGGACAATGTCAGCGACGAACAGGCCATCCTGCTTTCGGACATCTTCCCCACGGCCTGGTTCGGCGCGCAGCTGGCCGGCATCCAGCGCGGCGACACGGTGGCCGTGTATGGCGCGGGCATTGTGGGGCAGCTGGCAATCGCGTCCGCGTTCCGGCAGGGTGCGTCGCGGGTGTTCGCCGTGGACGGGATCGAGACCCGGCTGGTCCAGGCGCTCGACCAGAACGCAGATGTCATCAATTTCAACAGCGAGGACCCCGCGGAGGCCCTGCAGGAGGCGACGCAGGGAATCGGCGTGGACGCGGTGATCGATGCCGTTGGCGTGGATGCGCAGCGGCCCTGGGCCGGGCCCGCGGCGGCCAAAGGCGAGGAGCAGGCGGAGCAGTTCGCGCAGGAAGTGGCCGAGGTTGCCCCGTCCACCAATGTGCAGGGCGACAACTGGGTGCCGGGGAACGCGCCGTCGCAGGTTTCGCAGTGGAGCATCGAGACCGTGCGGAAGTACGGCCGCATCGGGATCATTGGCGTGTACAGCCCGGCGATGATGACCTATCCCATTGGCCAGGCCATGAACAAGAATCTGACCATCCGGATGGGCAACTGCGACCACCGATCGGTCACGCCGCCGCTGGTGGACCTGGTGGCCTCCGGTGTCTTCGACCCCACCACATTCATCACCCAGCACGAACCGATCAGCGACGTGGTGGACGCCTACCTGAACTTCGACCGGCGCGAGGAAGGCTGGCTGAAGACGGTGCTGACCACCGCATAGCCTCCCCCTGCACCACCGGCGGTCCGCTCCTTTTGGCGCTGGCCGCCGCCGTGTTTCCCCTGCCGGGCATTTCTGCGGGAAATCGTTGCGCTGACGTCCGGTTGCGGGGGACGATCTTAGGCGTCAACACATTGGCGTGTCTCCCTGGCGGGGCCCGGACAAGGCAAGGGTGGGAAACCGTGACGAAACAAGTCCCTGATGCAGACGGGGCACGGCCGTCGATGCTGGCTCTCGCGGAGGTTTTCAAGGCCGCGGCCCATCCGGTGAGGGCGCAGGTCCTGGACACGCTGTCCCATGGCGGGTCTTCCATCCCGGAACTCTGCGCGGCTACCGGCGAGAAGGCCTCGCACCTGTCGCGCCACCTGGCCCAAATGCGGGGCCAGCGGCTGATCGAGTGCCAGCGCTCCGAGGGGCGGCTGATGTACCGGCTCGCTAGCCCTGAGGTGGCGAACCTGCTTGCCGCCGCACGCTCCGTGCTGCAGTCGCAGGTGGCGGCTGCCGTGGTCCGCGCGAACTACACACCGAGGCGGACGCATAACGTTGCCACACCTATGCCGGCGCCGCCTGGCGTCCCTGGTACCACCCCGGCAACCTTTTCCGACGAGCAGTTTGCGGAGCTGGAACATACCCTGGCATCGCGGGCGGTGATTGCTGACGCGTGCGAAGCAATAGCTGCGCGATGCGGCTTTACCTTGGACGAGGCGGCGAAGCACCTCATCATGACGGCGCGCAACGCCAACCTCACTCTTCGGGCAGCGGCCGCCCAGGAGCTGCAGAACGCGCAGCACGGGACCGGATCCTGATCCCCGATCTCCATGTCCTGCCCATCCATCCCGTACTAAGGTCCCTTGACCTTGCAGCGGAGCGAGGGCCACACTTCTAGCAGAATTGACGAAAACGTCTATCCGTCAATTCTCTGGCCGACCACCCGGTCCAAGCAAGCCACCAGGAAGCCCGGGGCAACGCTCTCCCCGTTATTGGGGGGGGTTCCTGGTGTGGATTGGATGGGGAGGGGACAAGCTGCCCTTTCCCCATCCACTTCCGGCCGTCAATACTGGCGATCTTGGCGGCGGGCGTCCCTATTCGCCGACGGTCTCCTGGAGGACCTCCCGTGCCACATCATGCAGTGGCGTACTCTCGCCCCGGGAGCGGGCCAGCAGCACGTCCAACGCTTCCTGCGAGGTGAGATTCAGCCGCTCAATCAGGATGCCCTGGGCCTGGGCGATCATGTCCCTGCCTGCCAAAGCTTCAGCCAACTCCTCCGTCATCCGCTGCGCAGCCGCCCGGTCCCGAACATGGCCCAGCATGACCGCGGCCGGGGCAGCGAGCCGCTCGATCAGGAACACCGAGTTGTCGTCGAACGCCAGCGGGACGGGTGAATACACTTTCAGGGCACCGATCGGCCTTCCGTCAGGGGTCAGCGGCGCGCTGAGGACCGACCGCAGCGGAAAGCCGGCAACTGCCGCCGTCCACTCCGGCCAGCGGGTTTCTTTCCATGTGTCCTGGATGATGACGGCGCGCTGCCCGGCCCAGGCGCTCAGGCATGGCCCCTGGCCCAGTTCATACTGCAACTTGTCCGCCTGGAGCACCAGACTGTCTGTGGCACCTATGGTTTCGCCGCGGCCGTCGGCGCTAATCAGGGAGACCCCCGCGCCCGCAGCGTGCGGAATCACGTCCCGCAGCGCAGACGCCAGGGACTGCACGGCCCTTGAAGCATCCTCCGCGGAGAGGAGGCCGGTGACCATCCGTCCGGTGAGTCCGGCAGGCTCATAGGCCGGTGGAAGCAAATAATTCATGGCTTGGCACCTTGTCATGGCTGGGCAGCAGGGGCTGCCGAAGGTTTCGACAATATTTTGCTACCGCCTGCCCTGCCGGCGAAAGAGCGGAACCACAGATACGTCCATTTGAGTTAGGTTAGCCTCACCTTCTACGGTTCTTTGGTGATGACAGAGACAAAGCTCACCGGCGTTCCGTTTGCCGCCGACCTTGCCCGCTTCGGAGACCGTCCCGCCGTGAGCACGGGAAGCCTGTCCCTGAGCTACGCGGAACTGGCCCTCCGCGTGGAGGAATTTGCCAGGACGTTGGGGCACGGCCGGCGGCTCATTGCGCTGGAGGCCGCGAACACCCTGCCGTCTGTGGTGGCCTACCTGGCGGCCTTGTCCTCGGGCAATCCCCTGCTGGTCCTTCCAAGCGGCGAGTCCGCCGCAAATGCGCTGATAACTGCCTACGATCCGGACATCGTAGTCCGGACATCCCACCCCGGTGACGCGGCCCTGGACGTGCGCCGGGAGCAGACCTCCCACGACCTGCACCCCGATCTGGCCCTGCTCCTCAGCACGTCCGGATCCACCGGCTCCCCCAAGTTGGTCCGCCTTTCCGCGGACAACATCCAGGCCAACGCCGCGGCAATCGCTGAATACCTGCAGCTGCAACCGGCCGACAAAGCTGCCACCACCCTTCCGCTCTCCTACTGCTACGGGATGAGTGTGGTGAACAGCCACCTTCTGGCGGGCGCGTCCCTGGCGCTGACGGACCTCTCGGTTGTGGACCCCTGTTTCTGGGACCTGGTCCGCACCGGTAACGTGACCTCATTCGCCGCCGTACCGTACACCTTCGACCTCCTGGACCGCGTGGGATTCCAGGACATGGACCTGCCGAACCTGCGCTACATCACCCAGGCCGGCGGACGGCTGGCACCGGAGCGGGTGCGCTGGTATGCCGACCTGGGCCGGCGGAAGGGGTGGGACCTGTTCGTGATGTACGGCCAGACCGAGGCCACGGCGCGGATGGCATACCTGCCGCCGGAACAGGCCGTGGTGCATCCCGAGTCCATCGGCGTACCCATCCCGGGCGGCTCCTTCCGGCTGGAGCCGGTCCCCGGGCTGGACGCCGATGAACTGGTGTATTCCGGCCCCAACGTGATGCTGGGGTACGCCGAACGGCCGGAGGATCTTGCTTTTGGCCGGGTCCTGACCGAACTGCGCACGGGCGACCTGGCCAGGCGAGGGCCCGAGGGGCTGTACCAGATTGTTGGCAGGCGCAGCCGCTTCCTGAAAATTGCCGGGCTCCGCGTGGACCTGGGACACGTGGAGCGGATTCTGGCGGACCTCGGTGTCACGGCGGCCGCCGCCGGTTCCGACGCCGCGGTGACTGCCGCCGTCGAAGGCGACCACGACCTCACCCTGCTCGCCAAAACCCTGGCGCAGGACCTGGGCCTGCCGCGCGCCGCCGTCGGACTTCACCGCGTCGAAGCCATACCGCGCCTTGGCAACGGAAAGCCGGACTATCCTGCCGTCCTCGCCCTCGGCGGTGGTGAAGAAGCGCACGACGGCGGCACTGCAGTTCCCGGCGCGGGCTCCACTGATGTGCCGCGCATCTTCGCGGAGGTGCTTGAAGTGGACCGCGTCGCCGGCACCGATACGTTCGTGTCCCTGGGCGGCGACTCCCTGTCCTACGTGGCGGCGTCGGTCCGGCTGGAGCGTGCACTCGGGTACCTTCCCGAAGGCTGGCACCTGATGCCTGTCTGCGAACTGACGCCTGCGCCGCACGTGGCACCGGCTGCCGCGCCGGCCGGCAAACCTGCGGGGACCCGGGTTCACCGGGTGCAGCGCCCGTTGCTTGCACCAATGGAGACGGGAATCGTGCTTCGTGCGGTGGCGATCATTGCCATCGTCTCCACGCACATCGGGTTCTTCCACTGGCAGGGCACCGCGCATGTGCTCATGGCCGTGGCGGGGTACAACTTCGCGCGGTTCCAGCTGTCCGGGGAGCGTGGTGCGCGGTTCCGGCGGCACCTGCGCAGCATCGCCCGGATCGCCGTGCCGAGCATTGCCGTCATCGGGTTCGCCTTTGCCGTGACGGACAGATACGCCTGGCATAACGTAGTCCTGCTCAATCCGCTGCTGGGCCCCGAAGGATGGAGTGACTACTCGCGGTTCTGGTTCGTGGAGATCCTGGTCCACATCCTCCTTGGCCTTTCCCTGCTGCTGGCGATACCGGCCGTTGACCGGGTGGTGCGGCGCTGGCCGTGGGCGTTCGGCGTGGTTCTGGTTGCCGTTGACCTGCCCCTGCTTTATGGCCTGGTGGACAGCCGCTACCCGGGCCAGGGTCCGGTGCTGTGGCTGTTCGGACTGGGCTGGGCGGCCGCCGCCTCCCGCACCCAGTGGGAGCGGATCGCGGTGACAGGTCTCGCCTTCCTCACGGTTCCCGCGTCCTTCGACAACCCCTACCGCAGCGCCACGATCCTCGCCGGCTGCCTGGTCCTGCTCTGGCTTCCCACGCTGCGGGTTCCCCGCGGATTGCGCCGGATCACGGCGCTGCTGGCCAGCGCCTCGCTGTACATCTACGTCACGCACTGGCTGGTGTACCCCCTGTTCGACTTCGCTGATGGCTTCGAACCCCTGGCCAAAGGCCTCGCGGTACTGGCCTCCCTGGCCTGCGGGGTCCTGTACTGGGCGGCGGCAACACGCGCCATGGGCCTGGCGGAACGGTGGCTGAAGGGGCGCCCCGGGAGTCTGCCTGGACGCCCAGCGGCGGTGCGTTCCGGCGGCAGGTGAGCCGCCGTCGTCGTACCTTTTTCGAGCCGTATTGCTGTACGCGGTGAAGGAGCAGCAAAGTAGTAGGCATGGAAGACGTCACCGGGACCATCGAGCTCTCCGGGGAGCTGCTGCACCTCAAGTGGGGGCACGGGGATGTGGTCACGGAACGCGATGCTGTGGCGCTGATGGAGCGCGCCAAAGAGCTTAGCGGCGGCCGCGCCCTGCCGCTGCTGGTGGAAATAACCGGCGTGGAGTGGATTGACCAGGGGGCGCTAAAGGCCTTTGCCGGTACCTGGCCCCTGACGCGTGCCGCCGTGGTGGGCACCTCCCCCGTGGACCAGACCCTTGCCAGCTTCTACACCGGCAGGCACAAGCCGGTGCACCCCACCCGGTACTTCACGTCCATGGATGAGGCGATGGCGTGGCTGGAGGAGGGCGGATGATTTCGCCTGGCGCCGGGCATTCAGGAGCGGCAAGGAACCTGCGCATCGAAACCAATTGCTTGGCTTCGGGAGGCCTGTTCCTTGTTGACAGGAATGCGCAGGACTATGTTGGAGCTACTCCGGGCCTTACTGGGAAGGCCACAGCTGGCAGGTCTCCGCAGAGGTATCTCATGAGTTACGTGCCGGTCAGCCGACGCACCATCAGGAGGCATCGGGAATCCGAACGGTCCACCCGGCGCCTGGTTGTAGCCCTTGCCGCAGCGGCTGTGGTGGCCTGGCTGCTGTCCGTCAGCTTGTCACCCATGGTCTATGTCGATGGATACGTCCATGCCGTCGACCTCGTGGTGCACGACTTATGCCTTGTTGTGGCTTTTGGCGCCATCATCCTGGTCGACTGGCATGGTTTTCTGTGGTTGATCGGCCGGCGCGGACTTGGCGAGATCATTCGACTGGACGGGGCTGCGACGCCGCTCATCTGGGGCGGTCTTGCCGGGCTGCTCGCCACCGGTGCGTTCCTGAGCCCACATCTGGAAAACCCCATGACCGACGTCAAGCTCGCTGCGGTTCTTGTCCTCAGCCTGAACGGGATCATGCTTGTGCCCCTTATGCGGCGGCTCGCCCGGCTGCCGGTCGACACCACCTTCACGGACTTGTCCCCTGGCCAGCGGGTGCACTTGCTGTCCTGCCTGGCAGTGTCACAGCTGTGATGGTGGACAGCAATCATTATTGGGTTCATCAACGCTGAGTCCTGAAGCCGCACGCCTGGCCCGCATAGTGACGCGCAGAAGCACCCGCGACGCGCATATTCCTTTTCGCGGCCCGCATATCTGCTGCGCAAAGGAATATGCGCCTCGAAAAGGAATATGGGCCTCGCAAACGAATACGCGCAGAAGCGCGGGTCATGTGGCCTCCCGGGCCGGAACCACAGCCGCTGTCTGCGTGGCGGCCCAGCTGGCCAGCACCTTCAGCGCATCCTCCGACGGCGTGCCAGGCTCGGCCGTATAGATGTTGATCCGCAGCCCCGGGTCCGCTGGGAGTTCCATCGCTTCGTAGGTGAGGTCCAGGTCCCCCACGATGGAGTGGTGCAGGCGTTTGCGCCCCGTGCGGTGGTACTTCACGTCGTGCCGGGCCCAGCGGATGCGGAACTCCTCGCTGCGGGTTGAGAGCTCGCCGATCAAGTCCGAGAGGTCCTTGTCGTACGGGTTCTTCCCGGCGGTGGAGCGCAGGACCGCCACGATGTCATCCGCGCTCCGCTCCCAGTCGCGGAAGAACTCCCGCGCCTTCGGATTCAGGAAGGTGAACCGCGCACTGTTCGGCGGAGTGACCGGCTCCGCCATCATTTCCAGGTACAGGGCCCGGCCCAGCTCATTGGAGGCCAGCACATCGCCGCGGTCGTTGCGGACCCAGGCCGGCGCCGTCGTAATCGCATCAATGACCCGCTGCACGCTGGGACGCACCGTCAAGGGACTCCGCTTGCGCCGCACCCGCGGGGCGGCGGTGGCCGCGCGGGCCAGGTCGAAAAGGTGGGCCGTCTCGGCGTCGTCCAGCTGCAGGGCGCGCGCCAGGGCCTCAAGGACGCTGTCCGACGCGCCGGACAGGTTTCCCCGTTCCAGCCGGATGTAATAGTCAACGCTCAGCCCGGCCAGCATCGCCACTTCTTCCCGGCGCAGCCCCGCCACGCGCCGGTTGCCGCCGTACGCGGGCAGCGCGGCCTCCTCCGGCGTGATCCGGGCACGGCGGGAGGTCAGGAATTTCCGCACGTCATCGGTGTTGGTCATGGCTCCACGGTACGCGTGCCCAAACCGGCGAAGGAGGGACTGGCAAGCCCTCCCACAATCGCGGACACCCACATAGCGTGAAGGCATGGAACTCAAACTCAACAACGGTGTCACCATGCCCGCACTCGGCCTGGGCGTTTTCCAAAGTCCCCCGGAAGAGACGACGGCGGCCGTCCAGACCGCGCTGGAGGTGGGCTACCGGCACATCGACACCGCCGCCGCGTACGGCAATGAGCGGGAGGTGGGCGAAGGGATCAGGCGTTCGGCCCTGGCGCGCGAAGACGTCTTTATCGAGACCAAGGTGTGGGTCAGCGACTACGGCTACGATCAGGCGCTGCACGCGTGGGACAAGGCCGTGGGCAAGCTGGGCGTAGAGCAGCTGGACCTGTTCATCCTGCACCAGCCCGCCCCGGACCGGTTCGACAAAACCGTCGCCGCGTACAAGGCCTTGGAAACCCTGCTCAAGGATGGACGGGTGCGGGCCATCGGCGTCAGCAACTTCATGCCCCACCACCTGCAGCAGCTGCTGGCGGAAACCGACGTGGTCCCGGCCGTCAACCAGATCGAGCTCCACCCGTATTTCCAGCAGCCGGCTGTCCAGACCATCGATGAGGACCACCGGATCCTTACCCAGGCCTGGTCACCCATCGGCGGCATCACCTTCTACCCCGGCTGGGGCGAGAACCGGAAGAACGTCATGCGCGACCCGGTGATTGCCGGCATCGCGCAGGCCCATGGCAAAACGCCCGCCCAGGTGATGCTGCGCTGGCACCTGCAGCAGGGCCGCTCCGCCATCCCCAAGTCCACCAATCCGGCACGCATTGCGGAGAACTTCGACGTGTTCGATTTCGAGCTCGCCGCCCAGGAACTCACTGCCATCGACGCCCTGGACTCCGGCGTCCGCAGCGGCCCGGACCCCGATGTGGCCCGCCCGGAGCGGTTCGCCATGGTCATCCCCGAAGCCTAGACCGCCGCAGATAGTAGGAGCACAGCATGGATTACCGCCCGCTTGGCCGCACCGGTGTGCAGGTCAGCCCCCTCTGCCTCGGCGCGATGATGTTCGGCCCGTGGGGCAACAACGACCGCGCCGACGCCACCCGCATCATCCACCGCGCCCTGGACGCCGGCATCAACTTCATCGACACCGCGGACGTGTACTCCGGCGGTGCCTCCGAAGAGATCGTGGGGGAAGCACTGGCAGGAAGGCGCGACGACGCCTTCCTCGCCACCAAGTTCTTCATGCCCATGGACGAGAAGGACCCCAACCAGCGCGGCGGCTCCCGCCGGTGGATCATGCGCGAGGTGGAGAACTCCCTGCGCCGCCTGAACACCGACTACATCGACCTCTACCAGGTGCACCGGCCCAGCCCGGACACCGACGTGGAGGAGACCCTGGGCGCCCTCACCGACCTGGTCCGCCAGGGCAAGGTGCGTTACATCGGTTCCTCGTCCTACTCCGGTTCGCAAATCGTGGAGGCGCAGTGGGCCTCCCGCGAGCGCAACCTGGAGCGGTTCGTCACCGAGCAGCCGCCCTACTCCATCCTGGTCCGCGGCATCGAGGAGGATGTCCTTCCCACGGTGCAGCGGCACGGGATGGGCACCCTCACCTACAGCCCGCTGGCCGGCGGCTGGCTTTCGGGCCGGTGGCGGAAGGACTCGGCGTCCCGGCCCACGTCGTCAGCACGGCCGAGTGCCCGGTTCGACATGACGCAGCCGGCCAACCAGCGCAAGCTCGACATCGTGGAGGAGCTGGCCCAGGTGGCCGAATGGGCAGGCGTCACGCTCATCGAGATGGCCATCGCGTTCGTCATCAACCACCCCGGCGTCACCTCCGCGATCGTGGGCCCGCGCACCATGGAGCAGCTGGAGTCCTACCTCCCGGCCGCGGACACCGTCCTGGCCCCCGAGGTGCTGGACCGCATCGACCAGCTGGTCGCCCCCGGCGTCACCGTCAACCCGGACGACAACAGTTACGGCGCCCACGAACTGACGCCCAACGCACGACGGCGGCACCGGCGCTAAGTGCCTGCCCCCGCCTAACCCCCACGAAAGGAAACACCAATGGCAACATGGCTCATCACAGGCTGCTCCACCGGACTTGGCCGGGCACTCGCGGAGGCCGTGCTCGCGTCCGGGCACAACGCCGTCGTCACCGCCCGGAACGTGGACGCGGTGCAGGACATCACTGCCGGCTTCCCGGACACCGCGCTTCCCCTGGCCCTCGACGTCACCGACAAGGCGCAGATTGCCGCAGCGGTGAAGCAGGCGGAGGAGAAGTTCGGCAGCATCGACGTGCTGGTGAACAACGCCGGCTACGGCTACCGGGCGGCGGTGGAGGAAGCGGACGACGCCGACATCCGCCGCCTGTTCGACACGAACTTTTTCGGCGCGGTGGACATGATCAAGGCAGTGTTGCCGGGCATGCGCGCCAACAAGGCCGGCTCCATCCTGAACATTTCGTCCATCGGCGCACGGATCACACCGCCCGGCTCCGGCTACTACGCGGCCACCAAGGCTGCACTGGAGGGCATGTCGGGGTCCCTCCGCAGCGAGCTGAAGCCGCTGGGCATCAATGTCACCGCGATCGAACCGGGCGGCTTCCGCACCGACTTCGCCGGCCGCTCGCTCACGCAGTCCGCTTCGGCGATCGGTGACTACGCGGACACCGCCGGCAAGCGCCGCAAGGAACACGACACCGCGCACGGCAACCAGCCCGGCGACCCGGACAAGGCAGCACGGGCGATCATCGCCGTCGTGGAATCCCCCAACCCGCCGGGCCTGCTGGTCTTGGGCACGGACGCGTTCGGCGCCTTCGGCAAGGTGGCGGAAGCCCAGCGCGCCGAGCTGGAGCAGTGGCAGGAGCTGAGCACCAGCACCGACATCACGGACTGACCCTGCTGCTGGCTTGGCCCGCCACCGTGCATTCCCGCCCAGTTGCTCTTCCGCTTTTCCCGGACCGCGCCGTGGCTGACGGCGTGTCCAGGCCCGGGTACCGGAGGGGCCGGGAGTAACTGGGCTGGAGTGCGGGGAACCGAATATGGGCAGGCGCGTCGCCGGGGATCGACGGGTCCTCGGGCCCTACCTACCGGGCCGGAACGCGCCAAGAATCGCAAGTACCAACGCGAAGAAGGGCTCCGGCGATGATGTGGGGTTACGGGCAGGGCGCAGGCTGGTGGCTCTGGGGCATCCTGATGCTCTTGGGCATAGCGCTGCTCGTCTTCGTGGCCGTGCGGGTTTTCGGCGGTGGTATCCGGAGCGGCGGGCAGGGGCGGGAAGGGCCGCCGGCATCGACGGCGCGGCAGATCCTCGATGAGCGCTTCGCGAGGGGTGAACTGACCGCGGAGCAGTACCGCGAACAGCTCAGGGTGCTCGGCGAGGGCCGGTAGTGCGCCCCATAAGCCGCCGGCAGGCGCTCCTCCTCGGCGGGCTGGGGGCTGCGGGCACTGTGGCAGGCGGAGCCGGCCTGATCTGGTCCCTGTCCTCCCCCGCCGCCCGGCCTTTTGGCGGCAGCCTGATCCAGCCGGAAGAACTCCGGAGCGGGAACGGGCAACTGCAGGTTCGGCTCGCAGCCGGCCCTGCGCAGGTCCAGCTTGGCGGGCGGCAGGCCACGGCGCTCGCGTACAACGGCAGCGTGCCCGGGCCCACCCTTCGTCTCAAGGCTGGGGACACCCTCAAGATAAGTCTCACCAACAGCCTGTCCCAGCCCACCAACCTGCACGTGCACGGCCTCCACGTGTCGCCCGAGAACAACGGGGACAACGTGTTCGTCGCGGTCGCGCCAGGCACTTCGTTCGACTACGAATACCGGCTGCCCGCGGATCACCCGCCCGGCCTGTACTGGTACCACCCCCATCATCACGGGATGGTGGCCGACCAGGTCTTCGCCGGGCTCTATGGAGCCATCATCGTGGAGGACCCTGAGCCAATCGAGTCCAGCGCCGAGCGTGTGCTGGTGGTATCGGACACCTCGGTGGACGGTTTGGGGAACATCAGCGCCACGTCAGTGATGGGGCGGATGGCGGGCCGGGAGGGCGAACTGCTCCTGGTGAACGGCCAAATCAACCCCCAGTTCACTTCCCGTCCCGGGCAGCGGGAACGGTGGCGCGTCGTCAACGCCTGTGTAGCGCGCTACCTGCAGCTGCGGCTGGACGGGCAGCAACTGCAGCTGCTGGGCATGGACTCCGGCCGGCTCGGCGAACCGCGGCAGGTGGAAGATCTGGTGATGACCCCCGGTAACCGGGCTGACCTGCTGGTCACCGCCAAGGCCGGCAACTCCTCTTTGCGCGCGTTCCGGTACAACCGCGGCAGCACCGCGGGGATGATGGGCCAGGGGCCTGGGCCGCTTGGACCCGCTGAGCCGGCCGACGGCGTGGCGCTGGCTTCTTTCCAGGTGGCCGGCGAAGCCGCCCCTCCCCAGGCAGCAGTCCCTGCACTAAGAGCGCCTTTGGACCTGAGGGGTGCAGCGCTGGCCGTCCACCGGCAAATCGTCCTGTCCGCCGGCATGGGAATGGGCGGGGCCGGCATGATGCGTTTCACCATTAACGGCAGGGAGTTCGATCCGGCCAGGACCGATATCACCGCCGGGGCCGGAACCGTCGAGGAATGGACCCTTATCAACACCAGCACGATGGACCACCCGTTCCACCTGCACGTCTGGCCCATGCAGGTCGTCGAGCAAAACGGTCAGCAAGCTTCCTCCCCCGACTGGCGCGACGTGGTGAACCTACCGGCAAACGGACGGGTCACCGTCCGGGTGGCATTCGCGGACTTCCGCGGACGCTCCGCCTACCACTGCCACATCCGGGACCATGAGGATCTTGGCATGATGGGCGCTATTGAGGTCCGGTGAGCAATCGGCACCGTGCAGGGCAACCAGCCAGGCCCCTAATGAGGCGTCAAAATTGAGTAGTTAGTACTCATGACACGGCGCGTAGCCGGTGCGAAAGTGGATTCTATAGCTCCATCACGTCACAAGAGGAACCACCATGGCAGCAAAACGGCGTCGCTCGCGCAGCAAGGGCGGCGGCACTATCGGGTGCGCCCCCTTCCTGGTCCTGATCGTCATAGCCATCATCATCAAATTCTGGTGGGTCATCCTCATCAGCCTGGGCGTGGTGGCAGTGACGGTGGCGCTGGTCCGCACTACGAAGGCTCCGCCCCGTCCGGCCCCGATACCCCCACCTAAGCCGCAACCCGTCATTGCCGCACCCCGCATCCCCGTTGGTGGCGACGACCTCACAGCCCACATGCGCAACCAGAAACGGGCCGGCCGCGAACGGGACCTGCAGGAATGGGACTACGAGTGGATCCGCCTGGCCCATCCGGGCATGAGCCTCCGCGAAGTCAATGAAATCGCGAACGCCCACTTCGCGCGCGGCCGCTCCATCGGCATCAACTGGGGTGAGCCTTCCGGCCCATGAGTCCCGGCCAACCATGCATTCCCGCCCAGTTACTCTTCCGCTCCTCCCGCGGCGCGCCGTGAGGGACGGCGTGCCCTTGGCTGTGCACCCGGGCGGCCGGGAGTAACTGGGCTGGAACGCACGCCTACCCCGAAATGGTTCCGCTGCTGCGGCCGTGCTGAAGGCCCGTGGCGAACCCGATCGTCACGGGTACCGGTGCCGGCGCCGCGCAGCAGGATCCGCCGACGGAATCACCGGCATCATGCGAGTCACTGAGGATGCTGGTGGAGCACACTCCGGTTTCCGGGAGTTCGAGTTCCACGGCGTCCGCGGCCTCGGTGTCTCCGGCCAGGGCTGCGGCGATGGAGCGGACCTGCTCGTAGCCGGTGGCCATCAGGAAGGTGGGCGCCCGGCCGTAGGACTTCATGCCGGCCAGGTAGAAGTCCTTCTCCGGCTGGGCCAGGATGCGGGCGCCGTGGGCAGGGACGGTTCCGCAGCTGTGGAAATCGGGATCGATCAGCGGGCCGAGGTCTTTGGGTGCCTCCACCGCCGGGTCCAGGTCCAGGCGCAGCTCGGAGAGCATGGCCAGGTCCGGGCGGAAACCGGTAGTGGGAATCACGCGGTCCACCTCAACAGCGCGGCCGTCCGTTGAGTGCACTGTCACCGCGCCGTCATGCACGCCGATGGAAGCGGTGTGGAAGTCCGTCAGGAGCTGGACGGCACCCGTGTCGACGGCGGTGCGGAGCCTCGCGCCGAGCTGGCCGCGGGCGGGCAGTTGGTCGGCATCCCCGCCCCCGTAGGCGCGGGCGGGTGTGGCCGCGCGGATGGCCCAGAGCACCTCGGTGCCGGGATTGGCGCGGGCCAGCCGGGCCAGGTCAAGGACCATGTTGGCCGCCGAATGGCCGGAACCTATCACCAGGGTGCGGCGGCCGGCGAAACCACCAGCTGAAACATCGGGCAGTGGCCCCGTGACCAGGCCCGCCGCCCGGGCCTCTGCCTCGCCGGGGGCGGGCAACCCTGACGATCCCAGCGGCGCCGGGGTGCTCCAGGTGCCGGAAGTATCCACCACGGCGCGGGCAAGCACCTGGGTGACCTTGCCGCCGTCGTGCTCTATCCGCAGCAGGAACGGGGCAGTGTCCCGGCCCTGGCTCCTGCCCTTGTCCATGCCCTGCCGGCTGACGGCCACCACCCGCGCCCCGGTCCTGATTCGGTCCTTCAGTTCCGGCGTTGCGGCCAGCGGTTCCAGGTACTCGGACACGATCTGGGCGCCGTACGGCAGGGCGGTGGGCCGGGGCGCTTCCCACCCGGAGCGTTCCAGCAACCGGACCGAGGCAGCGTCCAGGTTGTACTTCCACGTGGAAAAGACGCGGACGTGGCCCCACTGGCGGATGGCAGCGCCAACAGTTGGGCCTGCCTCGAGGACCAATGGCTCCAGCCCGCGTTCCAGCAGGTGCGCGGCCGCGGCCAGGCCGACGGGTCCGGCGCCGATCACGGCAACAGGCAGGGACTGCAGGGACTCAAGCGATGTAGGTTCCGGCGATGTCATGGCATGCTCCAATTCAGCTCTGGGCAGGAATGAGGGAGGCGATCAGGGCTTCCACCCGGGTCCTGATCTGGTCGCGGATGGGCCGGACGGACTCCACGCCTTTGCCGGCGGGATCCTCCAGCACCCAGTCTTCGTAGCGTTTGCCCGGGAAGTAGGGGCATTCGTCGCCGCAGCCCATGGTGATCACCACGTCAGAGTCCTGCACGGCTTCGGTGGTGAGGATCTTGGGGATCTCGGCGGACATGTCGATGCCCACCTCCGCCATGGCCTGGACCGCAGACGGGTTGACCTTCTCCGCCGGCTGCGATCCGGCGGAACGGACCTCGATGGCGCCCTGCGAGAGCGAGGTAAGGAACGCGGCGGCCATCTGGGAACGGCCGGCGTTGTGGACGCAGACGAACAGGACGGAGGGTTTGTGGCTCATGAGAGCACCTTTCGGTCAGCCGCGACGGCAGCGGCAGCGGTGAAGGAGGGGTAGAGGAAGCGGACCAGGAAGTATCCCAGGGCACCGCCCAGCAGCTGGGCCAGGATGAAGGCAGGGGCCGACGGCGGTGCGATGCCGGCAAAGGTGTCCGTGAGGGTCCGGGCGATGGTCACCGCCGGGTTGGCGAAGCTGGTGGAGCTGGTGAACCAGTAGGCGGCGGTGATAGACCCGCCGACGGCGAAGGCCACCCTGTCCGCCCGGCCGGACCGGACCGTGCCGAAGATGACCAGCAGCAGCCCCACCGTGGCGATGACCTCGGCCAGCCAGAGGTCAGGCCCGGTGCGCTGGTGCGTGGACCAGGCGACCGCGTCCAGCCCGAACATCAGGTTCGCCGTGATGGTTCCGGCCAGCCCGCCCAAAACCTGGCCGGCAATCAACCCTGCCGCGGTCCTGGTGTCGATCATCCCCAGTGCACGTTCCACCAGGGTCACCACCGGATTGAACGACGCCGACACCGGCTGCAGTGCCACGATCAGCGCCACCAGCGCGGCACCCGTGGCGAGGCTGTTCTGCAAAAGCTGCAGGCCGGCGTCGTCCGGGGACAGCCTGGACGCCATGACGCCCGAGCCCACCACGGCCATCACCAGGAAGGCGGTGCCGACAAACTCGGCGGCGGCACGGCGGGAAAGTGTGCTCACGTGGCCTGCCCGCCAATCAGGGCGGCCAAATTCTGCAGCGCCTCGGTCCGGGCGCGGTAGTAGACCCACACCCCCCGCTTTTCCCGGTCCAGCAAACCCACCTCGTGGAGGATCTTCAGGTGGTGGCTGATGGTGGGCTGGGACAGCTCAAAGGCGTCATTGAGGTCGCAGACGCAGGCTTCGCCGCCCTCATGCGAGGCGACCAGGGACATCAGCCGCAGCCGGACCGGATCGGCCAGCGCCTTCAACAGCGGCGCGATTCCTTCCGCTTCCGGTTCTGACAACGGCTCCCTCGCCAGGGGCGCACAGCAGGCGACGGCCTGGACGGGGGTCAGCTCCAAAGACATAGACACGTGTAAATATTTACACTCATCTATATCTTTGGCAATCCGCGGAAATCCCCCCTGCTTCCTCCGCCCCTTGCAACGCCCACAGCCACGGCAAATAGGATGGCCCCGAGAGCTTTTGGCCGCAGACGAAGGGCGCCGCAATGATCGAGATCCTGAACCCCGCTGAAGTGGCCCGCGCACGGGAGACCGGAGCCTTGGTGGCGGACATCCTGCAGGCCATGAAGAGCCGCGCCGCCGTGGGCACCAACCTGCTGGACATCGACCAGTGGACCAAGGAGCTGATCACCGAGGCCGGGGCCGAGTCATGCTACGTGGACTATGCGCCATCGTTCGGCCGCGGCCCCTTCGGCCACTACATCTGCACGGGCGTCAACGATGCCGTGCTGCACGGACTGCCGCACAACTACGAACTGGCCGACGGCGACCTGCTCACCCTGGACCTCGCCGTCGTGAAAAACGGGGTGGCCGCCGACGCTGCCATCAGCTTCCTGGTGGGCGATTCGCGGCCGGCGGAGAGCGTGGCGATGATTGAGGCCACCGAGCGGGCCCTGGCCGCCGGGATCGCTGCGGCAGGGCCAACGGCAAAGATCGGCGACATCTCCTACGCCATCGGCCGCGTTCTCACCGACGCGGGGTACCCCATCAACACGCAGTTCGGCGGGCACGGCATCGGCTCCACCATGCACCAGGACCCGCACGTGCCCAACATGGGCCGGCCCGGCCGCGGCTTCAAGCTCCGGCCCGGGCTGCTGCTGGCGCTGGAACCGTGGATCATGGCGGACACGGCTGAACTGGTGACGGACGACGACGGGTGGACGCTCCGGAGCGCCACAGGCTGCCGGACGGCCCACACGGAACACACCATCGCCATTACCGACGACGGCGCCGAGATCCTGACGCTGCCCTCGCGGTAGGTGCCGGGCCGCTTCGCCCGCTGCCGCGGCTGAGCCGGCGCCCGGAGTACGAGCGCGCGGAGTACCGGCGCCACTTCAGTAGAGGTAGACGTCCACCAGCAGAGCGGCCAGCGCGGTGAGGGCGGCGGTCGCTGCCACGCCGCGGGCTGCGTCCCGCCTGCAGGGCCCGGACATGAGGGCGATGGCGGTGCCGGCAAGGGTGAACACTCCCGTTCCCGTATCCTGCCAGCTGATGGGGAACGGCGGGAACGGCAGGTCGTGGGAGAACAGGCCGATCGCTGCAGTCCAGTTAAGGATCGAATTCCAGGCCATGGGCATCAGGAGAGCCGCGGCTGCTGCCGTTGCCACGACCCCCACGCGCCGTTCCCTCCGCACCAGCAGGAGCAGGACCAGTGCCACGACGGCGGACAACAGGGCGCCCACGAACATCGCTTGCAGGCTCATCAAAAGCCCCCGGGGTTCATTACCCGCATACGTCCAGTCTAGGCACCGGAGGCAGGTACGGACCCGGCGCCGGGAGGTCCTTCTATTCGGTCCCGGCCACGGAACTGCGGCGTTCCAGGAGCAGCGTGTCCTGCCAGTGGCCCGCCTTGGGGCCGTGGTTGATCCGGGCAATCCGTTCCCGGGTTCCCACCACCCGGAAGCCCAGCTTCCGGTGCAGGGCAAGGCTCGCCATGTTCTCAGGGAAAATGCTGGACTGGATGGTCCAGATTCCGGCCGCTTCCGTCGACTCAATCAGGGCGTCCAGGAGCAGCCGGCCCACGCCGCGGCCCTGTGCCTGCGGGGCAACATAGATGGAGTGCTCCACGAGGCCCCGGTACACCTCCCGTGAAGAAACCCGGGAGACCGCGGCCCATCCCAGGACCCTGCCCGCATCTTCGGCGACGATCCGGTGGCCAGGCAGCCGGACGCCGTCGAACGCTTCCCAGGTGGGCGGCTCGCTCTCAAAGGTCGCCTCCCCCGTGGCAATGCCGGCGGCGTAGATCGCGTGGACCGCTGTCCAGTCGTCGGGGCACATGGGGCGGATGGTGACGGGACTGTCCATGCGTCCCATTATGGTGGCGCGCTGGCACTCCTCCGTCCCGCGAGATGGCACTTCACGGCGATGCTCCGCGGAAACATTGCCGTCAAGTGCCATCTCGCGGGGAAGGGTGTGGGCGTTACGGTGCGACGGCGGTCAGCCGACGTGGACCCACGGGCGCTGGGTGACATCCGGGACGGCCTCGCGCAGCACCTCCCGGGTCACCGGCGCGATCTCTCCCTCGCCCAGGAACAGGAACCGTACCAGGTTGTTGATCGGGTTGCCCTCGGTCCAGCGGAAGTAGATGTGCGGCATGAGCCCGGTGATGTCCCTGATGTGCAGCAGGACGGAGGCGATGGTGTTGGGGACCACGGGGCCGTGGACTTCGAGGATGTGATACCCATGCCGGTTCACTCCCTTGACGTGCAGCTCGGTTTCGAAGTCCGAGGAATCATCCACCACAACCTCGAGGAACAGGGCGTCGCCGGCCAGCGGCAGGTGGCTGACCTCGATGGCGGACTCCAGCTTGTCCCGGTACGCTTCCGCGGTCATCCGCAGCGGCTCGTGCGCGATGATCGCGATGGGCCCGTCCAGGGTGCTGGACATGAACTCCAGGGCCTGCTGGTCCAGGTGCACCCGGGTGGCATGCAGCTCGAAGGAGCGGCGGACCCGGGACAGCAGCGAGATGACGATGATCCCAAGGATGAAGATGGCGGCGATCCGGATGCCCTCGGGCCGTTCGAAGATGTTGGCCACCGTGGTGTAGGCGAACACCACGGTGATGGCGCCGAAACCCACCGTGAGGTTCCGCTGCCCGTGACGGCGCGCCGATAGCGTGACGGCCACGGCGGCGGAGGTCATCAGCACCAGGACGCCGGTGGCGTAGGCACCGCCCTGGGCATCGACGTCGGCCTTGAAGATGAAGGTGATCAGGAAGCCGACCAGGGTGAAGACGAGCACCAGCGGCCGGACGGCCTTGGCCCAGGCCGGAGCCATGCCGTACCGCGGCAGGTAGCGGGGAACGAGGTTCAGCAGGCCGGCCATCGCCGACGCACCGGCGAACCAGAGGATTCCGATGGTGCTGATGTCATAAACGCTGCCGAACCCCACACCGAGGTATTCGTGCGCCAGGAAGGCCAGGGCACGGCCGTTCGCCTGGCCACCGGGCTGGAATTCCTGTTCCGGGATCAGGACAACCGTAATGAAGCTGGTGGTCAGCAGGAAGGCGCTCATGATCACGGCGGCGGTGGTGAGCATGCGGCGGGTACCCCGGATGCGGCCGGCCGGATTTTCCTCGGTGTCGTCCGCTTTCCCCAGGACCTGCGGCATGACGGCCACGCCGGTTTCGAAGCCGGACAGTCCCAGGGCCAGTTTGGGGAACACGAGGAGCGCGATGGCCACGGCCATCACCGGATTTCCGTGCGACACCCACAGGTTGGTCCACCAATCCCCCATGGCGGCGGGGTGCGAGAGTACCTGAACGAAAGTAACGGCAACCACGATAGCGTTCAGGCCCAGGTAGAACACCACCAGGACAACGGCGATGCCGATGGCTTCCTTGAAGCCGCGCAGGAACACAGCGGCCAGCAACGCAAGCAGGAAGAGGGTGACGGGGACGTTCTGGCCCTGCAGCCACCCCGGAGCCACCGGGTTCCCGAGCAGGTGCGCGGTGGCGTCTGCTGCCGAAAGGGTCATGGTGATCATGAAGTCGGTGGCTGCGAATCCCAGGAGGACCAGCACCAGGAGCTTGCCGCCCCAGCGGGGCAGCAGCCGCTCGAGCATGGCGATGCTGCCTTCACCGCGGGGGCTTTCGCCGGCAACCCTGCGGTACACCGGCAGGGCGCCCAGCAGGGTCACCGCCACCAGTACCAGGGTGGCCAGCGGGGAGATGACCCCTGCTGCAAGCGCAGCAATGGCCGGCTGGTAGCCAAGGGTGGAAAAGTAGTCCACCCCCGTCAGGCACATGACCTGCCACCATGTGTGCTTCTTCTCATGCTGCGTCGGCACGCCCCCGGGACCGGGATGGGCGCCCTTGCTGTCCTGGAGCCCGAAGAGCAGCCAGCCCTGGAACGTCTTCCTTCCGTGCGCGTGATGCGCGGAAGGATCCGCCGGGGGCCTGCTTAACGTGGTCATGTTTGCCTTTCCGCGCTGCCCTTTGCACCGCGACCACCTGCGAAGCTAGCACCGGCCAAAACGCCCCAAGCGCCAAAACGGGATTTCTTAATGATTCCTTGACGCCTGGTTTGGGACGGCAGGCTGCGGGACTAGGATGGGTCCACCGCGGTCTGAACGTGGTGGGCCACGGAAAGCACAGCCGAACACCGAAAGGAAACCCGGCACCATGGCAGACACTCCCAATCCCATCCAGATCCAGAAGTTCCTGGGCGGCATCGACTACCCGGCGAAGCGTGAAGACCTGCTGTCCCGGGCCAAGGAATCCGGCGCCGACAACAACGTGATGGAGGCCCTCGAGGCACTCCCCGACCGGGAATACGACAGCCCCACCGCTGTCAGCTCCGCGATTTCGGACAGCAACTCCTAGGCGGGTTCGCAGGAGGCGGTTTCCGCCCCCAGTAAGCTGGCGGCATGCCCGCCCTTGCCGCCCTGCTGCCCACCCTGGTGGCCATTGCCATCCTGGCGGCACTCACGGTGGGCATCCTGTGGGGCGCGCGGACGCCGTCGTACCTCTCCCCTGCCCTGGCCATCCTCCGCGGCGCGGCCCAGCTGGCGGTGATCAGCCTGGTGCTGGGCGGCGTCATCACCAACCCGCTCTGGGTGGGGGCGGCCCTGCTGGTCATGTTCACCGTGGCATCCGTGACGGCGACGCGGCGGCTCACCTGGTCCTGGCGGCGCTTTGCCGTGGTGGCCGCAACGATGGCTGCGGGCATCCTGGTGACGGTGGCCATCGTGTTTGGCACAGGTGCCATCGAATTCTCCCCGCGATACGCGCTGGCGGTGGGCGGGATCGTGATCGGCAACTCCATGACCATCGCCACGCTTGCCGGCCGCCGCTTCTTCGAGGCCGTCCTGGAGCAGTGGGACCAGGTAGAGGGCTGGCTGGCGCTGGGGGCAACCCCCCGGCAGGCCACCCTGATCCAGGCCCGGCAGGCAGTGCACTCGGCGTTGATCCCGTCCACGGACCAGACCAAGACCACCGGGCTTGTCACACTGCCCGGCGCGTTCGTGGGTGCCATCTTCGGCGGCGCCTCTCCCCTGGAGGCGGGCCGGTTCCAGGTGGTGGTGCTGGCCTCGATCATGGCGGCCGGATCCATCACCGCCGTGGCGCTGATCCGTTCGCTGGGCAACGTGAAGGTGCGTCCCGAGCCGCTGTGACCGGGACGGTTTCTGCCCGGACGGTTTGGCGCTGCGGAAGTTCATTCCCGCGCCGCAAAAACGATGGCGCTACCGATATTTCGGTCGCGCCATCGTTTTTGCGCGTCGAAAGTACCGTCGCGCGTCGAATATATGTATTTGAGATCTAGCCCTGCTTTACCAGCGCTGCTTCCAGGTTGATCTTCACCTTGTCGCTGACCAGCACGCCGCCGGCTTCCAGGGCTGCGTTCCAGGTCAGCCCGAACTCCTTGCGGCTGATCTCGGTTTCAGCGGAGAACCCGGCACGGGTGGCGCCGAAGGGATCCACAGCAACACCGGTGAACTCGACCTCAAGTTCCACGGGCCGGGTGACACCCTTGATGGTGAGGTCCCCGGTCAGCGTGTACTCCTCGCCGTCGCCCTCGACATGGGTGCCGCGGAACGTCATCTCGGGGTACTGCTCCACGTCGAAGAAATCAGCCCCGCGGACATGGGCGTCCCGGTTGGCATCCCCGGAAGTGAAGCTGGCGGTGTACACCGTGGCATGCACGGACGAGTCCGCCAGGGATTCGCCCACGCGCGCTTCCGCCGACGCTTCTGTGAAGCGGCCCCGGACCTTGCTGATCCCGGCATGGCGGACGCTGAAGCCGATCTCGCTGTGGGCCATGTCCAGGGTCCATGTTCCCGGCGTGAGTTCCTTGGGAAGGGTCATCGCTGTTCTCCTTACTCGTAGGGCCGCAGGCGCTTCTGCCCGCTAAAGGCGCAATATTCCAGACACCCCTAAATATTCCCCACAAAACCCGCAGACGTAATAGGGCGACTTGAACCCGGAGCGAATTCCGGGCGTATACATAAACGTGGCTCTACGACTCCTGACCGCACTGGCGCTGTTCATCGACTCCGGCGTCCACTTCTTCCTGGCCCCGGGCTACCAGAACGCGCAGCCGGGCACCATCAGCCAAGGCACCCTGTTCCTGCTCGAGGCGGCCGCGGCGCTGGTGGCCGGCGTCTACGTCCTGGTCCGCGGCAGCAGGGCTGCCTACGCCCTGGCCCTGGTGGTGGCACTCAGCGCGTTCGCCGCCGTCGTGCTTTACCGGTACGTGGACATCCCGGCCATCGGGCCCATCCCGGCCATGTACGACCCCGTCTGGTTCTTCTCCAAAACCCTCAGTGCCGTCGCCGAGGGCGCCGGGACCATGCTGGCGATCGCCGGCCTGGTCCGGACCGGCCACAGGGCACGGTACGACGACGGCAGCAGGCTTCCGGCCGGGCGTCGCCGGCGGTGAGGATCACCGCAGCCATTGCTAGCATGCGAGGGGAGGTCCGGATGAGCGCAGCTGAACGGGCACTGCCGGACGCGCTGGCCGCCCTTGTGGCCTACGGGCTGGCGGCACTGTGGCTGCTCACGCTGACCCCGTCCGCTCCAATGACCCAGCTGGCCGGGCTGGCCGCCGGCGCCGTGGTGGCCGGTGGCGCCGTCGGCTCCATCCTGCGTCGCGTCCCGCGCTTCTCCACGCCCGCCGACCGTGTCACCCTCCTGCGCGCCGTCCTCGTGGCCCTTTGCGCCGTGTTGGCCGTGCAGCAACTGTTCACCGGGCCCCGCACGGACCTGCTCCTGCCAGTCCTGGGCGGCGCCACGTTCCTCCTGGACGGGCTCGATGGCGCGGTGGCCCGGCGCACCGGCACCTCGTCGGCGGAGGGAGCCCGCTTCGATGGAGCCACGGACGCCGCCCTGGTCCTGGTCCTGTCCGTCGCGGCCGCCGCCGTCGTTGGTCCCTGGACCCTGGCCACCGGGGCCATGTACTACGCATTCTCTGCCGCCGGCTTCCTCCGGCCGCACCTCCGTGCAACGCTGCCGCCGAGCACGTCCCGCAAGGCAATCGGGGCGTTCCAGCCGTTCGCGCTGCTGGTGGCACTGCTGCCGGTGACTCCGCCCAGTGCGGCGGTTGCGGCGCCGGCCCTGGCCCTTGGCCTGCTCACGTTTTCCTTCACGCGGGACGTGGTCCAGCTGGAGAGCCGCCACCGGGCGGTGGTTTTGGACGCGGAGGCCGGGCTTACGGCGCTTTAGCCGAGTGCTGTGCAGCCAGGTGCTCCAGCATCGCCGTAGCCACGGCGTCCGGTGAATCCTCCGTGGGGATGTGCTTACCGTCCACCTCCACCAGGTCCGCGTTGGGGACCTCCTCCACGTACCGGCGGGCAAACCCGATTTTCTGGAAGTCGTCGTCACGGCCCCATACCAGGCGGGTGGGGATTGCGGCTTCCTTGAGGGCCGGGACCAAGTCCAGGGTGTAGCGGGGATCGGCGGCCGCTGCCATGGCCATCCACGAGCGTGACCGGGCCGGAGAATGCCACGGCGACAGGTAGTCCTCCAGTTCCTCCTCGGTGAGCGTCCGGGTGGCGCTGCCCTGCGTGGACTTGCGGCGTGCAGCGAGGAGGTCCTCCTCGCTGGTGTTTGCCCGCACGTCAGGCTCCCGGAAACGCTCGACGGCGGGCACCGGCCAGGAGTCGAACATGACGGCGTTCATCAGAACCATCTTCCGGACCCTCCCGCTGTAGGCGGCGAGCTGCTGGGCCACGCCGCCGCCGATGTCGTGGGCAGCGACGTCAAACTCCCCGATGCCGAGGGCATCCGCGGCATCGAGCACGGTCTGCACCAGGGCCGGTACGCTGGCCTGCTCAACATCCAGCTCTCCCCCGCTCCGGCCGAAGCCCGGAAAGTCCAGCGCGTAGCAGCGGCTGTGTTCGCCAAGGGCCGGCAGGACGGGCTGCCACACCCGGCTCCAGAAGGTGCCGTGCAGCAGGATCAGCGGCGGGGCGCCCTCATCCCCCGCCGCGAGGTAGGACAGCGGGATGCCGTTCACGTCAACGGTATGGCGTTCGACGGGCTGGGCCATGGGTGGTCTCCGTTCGAGTTTGGGGCGGGGCGGGGGTGGCTACGCGGCGAGCACCGCGGGCAGCCCGGTGAGGGCCGGGATGGTGATGTCCGGTGACTGGAAATAGGAGGGGTAGCGGGCGCCGGTGCGGTTGATCCACACGGTCCGCAGCCCGGCTTTGGCTGCCCCATGGATGTCCCAGGGGTGCACGGCAACCAGCAGCATCTTGGCCGGGTCTGCTCCGGCCGCAGTTGCCGCGTACTCATATGCGGCCTTGGCCGGTTTCCAGGCAGGCGCGTCCTCCACGGATAGGAGCAGCTCGAATTTGTCCCTAACGCCACCGGCAACCAGCAGTTTGTCCGTGTTGGCGGTGGCGCCATTGGTTAGCGTGACCAGCCGGTGCCCGGCCGCCGCGACGGCGCGGATGCCGTCCGGGACGTCCGGGTGAAGGGACAGGTTCTGCATGGCAGCCATGACGCGTTCGACGGCGGTCTCCAGGTTTCCGGAGATCCCTTCGGCTCCCAGCAGGGTGCGGAGGGCATCGGCGCCAATGGTGGCGAAGGACGCCTTGCCCCCGCTGGCGGTGAGGGCGAACCCGTCACGCAGGAGCGTGGCGAACCAGAGTTTGGCCAGCCCGCGAGGCGCCCCGACCTGCGCGAATGCCTCGGCGAGCGGGCCCATGTCGGACAGGGTCTCATTGACGTCAAAAACGATGACCAATGGTTGGGACATGATGTTCCTTTCCTGTTCCGGCGGGCAGCCCCACCGCGGAGCCGCCCGCTACTTGGCCGGGTATTTGTTGGAGCGCAGGAGCCGGGCCAGGTGCACGGCGTTGCGGGCAAGCCCGGCATTGGTGGAAGCTACCGGGTCCGGGACCTGCTCAAGGTCCATGAAGTCCACGGTCTGCATGGCCTCGCCCACCCAGTAGGTGCCGCCCTGGGCTGGAAGGCTGAAGCCGACGTCGTTCAGTCCCTGCATCATGTCGGCGATGGTCTTGTGGGCCCCGTCCTCGTTTCCCACCACGGCAACCGTGGCAACCTTTCCGTACATGACCGGCCGGCCGTCGTCGTCCGTTTCCGACAGGTCGGCGTCCAGGCGCTCCATGACCTGCTGGGCGACGCTGCAGGGGTGGCCCATCCAGATGGGGGTGGAGAGGACCAGGATGTCCGCGGCCAGGATCTTTTCGTGGATTGCGGGCCACGCATCACCGTTGCCCATGTCCACCTGCACGCCGCGCTTCACGTCATGGTCCACGATGCGCAGTGACTCGGTGGCCACCCCGTGGCCTTCCAGTTCGTCAAGGATGTGCTGGGCCATCAGCTCGCTGCTGGACGGTTCCGGGGACGGGGTGAGGGTACAGATGAGGGCAAGAGCGGACAACGTGGACATCAGCGAAAGCTCCCTTGATTTTCTCGACCAAAATAGTCAGTCTACTTAGTAGTAGATCACACGGCAGCCGCCCGCACTATGGCCGGCTGCCGCCACCTATACCGACCTGCCTGCCACCCAAGGAGGCCTCCACGGAGTTGGAAGTAATGCCCGAAGGAACGATCCGCGTGCCTGCAGCACTGCGGATCCTTTTCGGCTGGCTTCTCCTGGCTGCGCTGCTCGTGGCCGCAGCCTCCTACTCGCAGGGCACCCGGTACGCGCTGGTGGCTGAGCCTGGCCCGGCGCCGTCCGTGGTCCAGCACGCAGCCGCCCTCCACTCCCCTGCGCCCCAGCACCATGCGTGCTGCGACCGCTACCCCGCGCCACGCAGCGAGCCGGCGCCAACGAAGGCGGCCGCGCCGGACCCGCCAAGAGCTGCCGCGCCAGCCGCCCTGCAGCATGTACTGCAGGTGGCGCAGGAGCCCGAGCCCCGGCGGCAGGCGCTGACGCTAGACCAACTCTCCATCAGCCGGACGTAAACGGGCACTTCCGCCCACCCAATCCACTGACCACAACCGGAAACGAGAGACCAAAAATGACGCACGTACAGTCCATGCTGGACACCTACCCCAAAGACCTCGGCAACCTGGACAAGGACAAGCTCGCCGCATGTATCCAGGCCTGCTTCGAATGCGCCCAAACCTGCACGGCCTGCGCCGACGCCTGCCTGAGCGAAGACATGGTCGCGGAGCTGACCAAGTGCATCCGCACCAACCTCGACTGCGCGGACATCTGCGCCGCCACCGGCAACGTCCTCTCCCGCCACACCGGGTACGACGCGAACATCACCCGGGCAGTCCTGGAAGCCTGCCGTGCGGCCTGCAAGGCGTGCGGCGACGAATGCGGTGAGCATGCCTCCATGCACGAACACTGCCGCGTCTGCGCCGAATCCTGCCGCCGTTGCGAACAAGCCTGCGCCGACCTCCTGGCTTCCTTGGGTTGAGACGCCCGGGAAGAACGGCTCCCGTGCTTTAAGCAAAACAACGCGGGGCTCCGCCGTAACGGCGGAGCCCCGCGTTGTGGTCTACAGGCTGACTGTTTACTCGGCTGCACCGTTCAGGCTGGCCAGTGCCTTGCGGAGGCGGGTGCCGGCGTCGTCCGCCACTTCCTTAACTGAAGGTGCGCTGCTCAGCTGCACCATGGTCTGCGGATCGATCGCCTCCACAGTGGTTGCATCGGCTGCACTGTTCCGGCGCACCACCACGTTGCACGGCAGCAGGGCACCCATTTCCGGCTCGGCGGCCAAGGCGCGGCTGGCAAGGGCCGGGTTGCAGGCGCCAAGGATGACGTAATCCCCGACGGCGTCCGCGGCTTCAGCGCCAAGCTTGGCTTCGAAGGTGGAGCGGACATTGATTTCGGTCAGGATTCCGAACCCTTGCGCGGCGAGGGCTTCGCGGGTGCGTTCCACGGCTTCGGCCCAGGGAAGGGAGACGGTGGTGGCCAGGGTGTAGGTCATGGTGCTCCTTTGAGGTTGCTGCCGGTCCGCTGATGGGGCGTTGGTTTATGCCAGGGAGAGGAAGAGCTTCTCCAGGTCCTTGCGGTCCATGGTTGCGTCCTTCTGGACGATGCACTGCTCCAGCCCGGTGGCGATGATGGCGAAGCCGGCCCGGTCAAGAGCCTTGGACACGGCCGCCAGCTGGGTGACAACGTCCTTGCAGTCCCGGCCTTCTTCAAGCATCCGCGTGACGGCGGCAAGCTGGCCCTGGGCCCGCTTGAGGCGGTTGATCACGGGCGTGAGTTCAGTGGGGTTCAGTTCCATAAGAGGTGTCTCCATCGATGGGGTGCTGCGCTCAACTATATACCCCCATGGGTGTTTTGACTACCCCCGGGGGTATCTGTAATACTCGGTCGGGTATCCCCCAGACCCCTTCCGAGAGGCCACACATGACATCCCCTTCCAAAGCAACCGCCGTTACGGCGCTTGCTCCCGAAACGCTGCAGTCCTGGATCACAGAGCACCAGGACCTGGTGGTGATCGACGTTCGCTCTGCAGCCGAGTTCGAGTCCATGCACATCCGCGGTTCCTACAACGTGCCGCTGCCCTTGCTCTCCGAGCACACCGATGAACTCGCCGCCCGGCTGGGCTCACGCGTGGTCCTGGTCTGCCAGTCCGGCGTCCGCGCCGAGCAGGCACGCCAGCGGATGGCCACCGTCGGCCTCGATACCGCCTACGTCCTCACCGGCGGGGTTCCGGGCTTCGCCGCTGCCGGCGGCGACGTCGTCAAGGGCAAAGACCGCTGGGACCTGGAGCGCCAGGTCCGCCTGGCCGCCGGCTCCCTGGTGATGCTGGGTCTGGTGGGCGGCAAGTTCGTCTCCCCCAAGGTCCGCATGCTCGCCGGCGCCATCGGCACCGGGCTGACCTTCTCGGCCGCGACCAACACCTGCGCCATGGGAAAGGCCCTGTCTGCCATGCCATGGAACAAGGCCGCCAACGAACCCACCCGCGAAAGCGCCATCCTGCAGCTTCCCGTGCAGACAGCTGAAGCGGGCGCGGCAGCATGATCCCGGCCCTGGGACTGGGGCTCGTCGTCGGCGTCGTACTGGGCGTAGTGGGTGGCGGCGGGTCCATCATCGCCGTTCCTGCCCTGGTGTACGGCGTGGGCATGAGCCCCGCCCAGGCCATCCCCACCTCACTTCTGGTGGTGGGCATCTCCTCACTGGCGGCCCTGCTCCCCCGCCTCCGCGAGGGCCTGAACTGGCCCGTCATCGCACTGGTAGGCGCCGCCGGCATCCCGGCGGCCTGGGCGGGAGCCGCCGTGGGGAAACTGCTGGACCCGAACATCCTGATGCTCGCATTCGCCGTGATCATGGTGGTCGCGGGCATCCGGATGCTCAAGAAGCCGCGCGAAACCGAGGGCTCCTGCAGCACCGGGCCGCGCCGGGCCTTCCGGTCCTGCGCCCCGAAAGCCGTGGCTGTGGGCGTGCTGGTCGGGTTCCTCACCGGGCTGCTGGGCGTGGGCGGCGGCTTCCTCATCACCCCCGCACTGACCATCTTCCTGGGCCTGCGGATGAAGCAGGCCGTAGGGACTTCGCTGGCGATCATCGTGGTCAACTCCGCCGCCGGGTTCAGCGCACACGCAGCCGGCTACACCATCGACTGGGCCACCACCCTGGCGTTCGCAGTCCCGGCCATCCTGGGTTCCGTCTTCGCCGCCCGGCTGGCCCGGCGCCTGCACGACAAGCACATCCGCATCTCATTCGCGGTACTCATCTTCGCCGTCGCGGCGTGGGTCACCGCCGGCACGGTCACCGCCTGACCCCGTTACAGAGGAGAACATCGTGGGATTGATCGATTCCCTCAAGAAGGCCTTCAGCAAGCCCTACAAGACGATTTCCGTGGCGCAGGCCAAGGAACTCCTGGGCTCCGGCGCCACGCTGATCGACGTCCGGTCCGCCCAGGAATGGCGCACCGGCCGCGCACCCCAAGCCAAACACGTTCCCCTGGACCGGCTGCAGACCAGCACTGCCGGAATCCAGAAGGCCCGGCCGGTGATTGCCGTCTGCGCCTCCGGCGTCCGCTCTGCCTCGGCGGCCAGGCTCCTCGCCGCCAAGGGATATGACGCGTACTCGGTGCGCGGCGGCATGGCCGCCTGGCGCCAGGCCGGCGAAACGATCCGCTGACCCAACTCCACCCCACCAGCCGCAACCCATTTCAAAGGAGAACTCCCATGGCTGAAATCACCATCACCGAAACCGACCAGCGCCGCTCTACCGCCCACATCCTGGATGTCCGCGAGGACTTTGAAGTTGCCGAGGGCATGATCCCCGGCGCGCTGCACATCCCGATGGGCCAGCTGCAGGCCCGCCTGGGCGAGCTCGATCCGGCCGTGCCCGTGATCGCCGTCTGCCGCAGCGGCAACCGCAGCGCCGCCGTCGCCGATGCCCTCAACGGCGTTGGCTACAAAGCGGACACCATGGCCGGCGGCATGACCGCCTGGACACGCGCCGGACTCCCCACCACCTAAGCCTGCCCGGACCCGCCCTTCCCTGATCGACGGCTCCCGCCGCACCGCAACTCAATTGGCGGCAGTCCCCTTGCGTTATACCCCCGGGGGTATCTAAAATAGTTGCCAGAGACAAATACTCCCCCTACCTGAAGGAGAGCACCCCATGCTTATCGAGCGCATTTACGACGAAGACCTCGCCCAGGCCAGCTACCTGATCGGCTGCCAGGCCAAGGGCGAAGCGATCGTGGTGGACGGCCGCCGCGACATCGCCGTCTACCAGGAACTGGCTGCCAAGAACGGCATGAAGATCGTTGCGGTCACCGAGACCCACATCCACGCCGACTACCTCTCCGGCACCCGCGAACTGGCCGCCGCCACCGGCGCCAAGATCTACGTCTCCGGTGAGGGCGGGCCCGACTGGCAGTATGAGTTCGAGGGCGAGCGGCTCTACGACGGCGACATCATCACCTTGGGCAACATCAGCATCAAGGCCGTCCACACCCCCGGCCACACCCCGGAGCACCTGTCCTTCCTGGTGACCGATGGCGCGTTCAGCGACAAGCCCGGCTACCTGCTCTCCGGAGACTTCGTCTTCTCCGGCGATCTGGGCCGGCCGGACCTGCTGGACGAAGCAGCCGGCGGCGTGGACACCAGGTTCGAGGGCGCGAAGCAGCTGTTCGCCAGCCTGCGCGACAAGTTCCTCACCCTGCCGGATTACGTCCAGGTCCACCCCGCCCACGGCGCCGGCAGTGCCTGCGGCAAGGCCCTGGGTGCCATCCCCTCCTCCACCGTCGGCTACGAGCGCCTCTACGCCTGGTGGGGTCCCTACCTCGCCGCCAACGACGAGCAGGGCTTCATCAACGAACTCCTCGACGGCCAGCCCGACGCCCACGCCTACTTCGGCCGCATGAAGCGCGAAAACCGCGTAGGCCCGGACGTCATGGGTGAACGCACCCCGCTGCCCGAGCTCTCCACCGGAATCGTGGCCGCAGGACTGGCGGAAGACACCCTGACCTTCATTGACACCCGCTCCAACAGCGAGGTCCACGAAGGCACCGTGGTCCGGTCCCTGAACGTTCCGGCCGGCAAGTCCGTGGCCAGCTACGGCGCCTGGGTGGTGAACCCGGAGACGGACAAGAACCCGCTGGTGCTGCTGGCCAAGGACCAGGAGCAGGCGCAGGACATGTGGGATCACCTGGTCCGCGTGGGCATCGACAACGTGGCTGGCTACTTGACCAGCATCGAGGGACTGCCCACCTTCACCCCCAAGCTGATCCAGCCGGAGGAACTCGAAGGCTTCGACGCAGCCATGGTCCTGGACGTCCGCAACAAGACCGAGCACAAGGCCGGGCACGTCCCGGGCTCGTACCAGCTCAGCGGCGGCCGCGTCATGTGGCACCTGGATGAGCTGCCGGTTGGCGGGACCATCGTGACCTACTGCCAGTCCGGCGTGCGGAACTCCGTAGCCGCCAGCGCCCTGCGCCGTGCCGGGTACGACGTCGTCGAGCTCGACGGCAGCTACGCCGCCTGGAACGCGTGGCGGAACAGCGTCCCCGCCGCCTAACCCAGGCGACCACAGACCGCCCGGGCAGGCCCCCCCTCCTGCCCGGGCTTCCGGCCCGGGCGTGCCCCCACACGCCCGGGCCACCCTTTGCCCAAACGGAACGGAACCACTCGATGAACGGCACAGCACTCCCGCGCCGCAGCACGGGACCAGCGCCTGCGGTGCTGGGCCTGCGGCAAAACCTGGCGCAGTTCATGCTGCTGGTGGCCGTCAACGCGCTGGTGGGCGGCACGCTGGGCCAGGAACGCACCGTCCTGCCCCTGCTGGCCGCGCAGGAATTCCACCTCGACCAGTACACCAGCGCACTGACCTACATCCTGGCCTTCGGCCTGTCCAAGGCCGCGATGAACTACTTCGCCGGGACGCTCTCTGACCGCTACGGCCGCAAACCCGTGCTGGTCGCCGGCTGGCTGGCAGCGGTACCCGTGCCACTCATGCTCATCTTCGGCCCCTCTTGGGGCTGGATCGTGGCAGCCAATGTGCTGCTGGGCATCAGCCAAGGCCTCACCTGGTCCACGGCAGTCATCATGAAGATGGACCTGGTGGGCCCCAAGCAGCGCGGCCTGGCCATGGGCTTCAACGAGGCCGCGGGCTACCTGGGCGTAGCCGTGACTGCGCTTGCCACCGGCTACCTCGCCACGGCCTACGGCCTGCGGCCCGCCCCCTTCCTCCTGGGCGCCGCATACATTGCCCTCGGCCTGGGACTGACGGTCCTGGCAGTGAAGGAAACCCACCACCACGCCAGGACCGAGGCCTTCCAGCACGTCGGCAGCCAGGACAGCGCGCACGCCGGGCTCAGCACCGGGCAGGTCTTCACCCTCACCAGCTTCAAGGACCGGTCACTCTCGGCGGCCAGCCAGGCCGGCCTGGTGAACAACCTCAATGACGGCCTGGCCTGGGGTCTCTTTCCCGTCCTGTTCGCCGGTGCCGGCCTGAGCCTGGGCCAGATCGGCATCCTGGCCGCCGCCTACCCCGCCGCCTGGGGTGCCGCCCAGCTGGTCACCGGTGCCGCGTCAGACCGGTGGGGCCGCAAGTGGTTCATCGCGGCGGGGATGCTGGTGCAGGCCGCCGCCCTGGGGATCATCGCCTCAGCGCACGGCTTTGGGCCATGGCTCGCCGCCGCCGTCGTCCTTGGCCTTGGTACCGCCCTGGTCTATCCAACCCTGCTGGCCGCCATCGGCGACGTGGCCCACCCGGCCTGGCGCGCCCGCTCAGTGGGCGTCTACCGGCTGTGGCGCGACGGCGGATTCGCCGTCGGCGCCCTCCTGTCCGGTGTCCTCGCCGACCTTTACGGCATCCCCGCCGCCATCGCCGCCGTCGCGGTTCTCACCGCAGCGTCCGGTGTGGTGGTTGCCGTCCGGATGCGTGGCAACGACCACGCTCTGCGACAGGGGCAGAGTCAGGACTCGAAGTAGGTGCTTGTGGCCGAGCCGTCGATGCCGGAGACGACGGAGCGGGCGCCACTCCTGCCTTTGGAATCAGCCCGCCGATTCAACGAACCGCCGGATCTCCTCCGCCATCCGTTGAGCCTGCGTCCAGTGCAGGTAGTGCCCGCCTTCGAGGGGCAGGACCTGGTGCCGGGTGACGTTCTTCAGCAGGTTCTCCGCGGCGGCGGTTTTGGTGGCAGTCCTGTCATTTTTTTCATCGGCGATGAAAGCGAGGACCGGGAGGTCATGGGGGTAGGTGACGCCCCGGAGGGCAGCCGCGTTGTTGGCGATGCGCGCGGTTTCATCAGCCACGGCAGGATTGCCCACGTTCCACACCGTCATGGTGCGCATCCGCTGCAGCTCCTCGTCGGTGTAGGCCTTGCTGTCCGGGTCCATGAGGCCGGGCGCCAGCGCGGCTACCACGCGGACCACGCCGAGGGTGGCCAACAGTTTGGCCCAGTTGATCCCCGGCTGCGGCTCCGCCACCGGCTGGTCCCCCGGTTTGGGAATGCTGACGTCGATTCCCACCACGGCGGAAACCTCGGAGCGGTACCGGTTGGCGTAATCCAGCAGGTAGAACCCGGCAATGGAGTGGCCCGCCAGGACGTAGGGCTGCCGGACCTGGAGCTTGGCCAGCACCTCGTGCAGTTCGTTGCTGATGTGTTCGTTGGTCCGGGCACTGGCCTCCATGTCGCTGTAGCCGTACCCGAACCCTTCCACCACGATGACGTCGAAGCCCTTGAGCTCGCGCATCAGGGGCGCGAAGTCCAAGCCGGGGGCCGCAGTTCCCAGCCCACTGAGTAGGATGATGGGCTGGCCTTGGCCCCCGGTGGAAGCGACGCCGTCGCTCCCGCCCTGGGCGGTGCCGTTCGGGGATGCCCCGCTCCGGACCACGTTCAGCGATCCGCCGTTCACCGCTACCCTCTCGCCATAGGGCACCAACGTTGCCCTTTCCTGCTGCTCCAGGAGCAGGTTGGCCACGGTGGAAACGAGGACCAGCCCAAGGACAACCAGCGCCGTGATCCCCAGGCGGCGCGGCCAGCGCCGTCGCCGCCGTGGCTTTACCGGGTCCTGCACCGGCGTTCCCACAGCAGCTTCACCCGTGCGCAGCGACGTAGGTGACCATCCCGTCCACGGTGGCCACGGCAGGGTAGTCGGCCTCGGGGATGTCCACGCCGGTGGTCTCCGCGATGACCTCCACCAGGCGGAGGAAGTCCAGCGAGTCCAGCTCCAGGTCCTGGCGGAGCCTGGCGGCACCGTCCAAGTCTTCGGGCTCGACGTCGGGAGCTACTTTCCCGATCGCCGCCGCCACCGCCTGGCGCGCGTCCTGTTCATTCACGGTTCCTCCTCGCTTGCAGGTTTCACAGCTTGTCCGGCTCCTGCAGCAGTTCGTCGATGCGTGCCAGGAACCGGCCGCCCCGCAGCCCGTCGCTCACCCGGTGGTCCGCGGACAGGGTGGCGATGGCGGCGTGCCGGATGCCGAGCATCCCGTTGTCCGCAAACGGCTGCTCCAGGACCTTGCCGAACCCCACCATGGCTACCTGCGGCGGGTAGATCACCCCGTACACGCTTTCGACGCCCAGATCCCCCAGGTTGGTCACCGTGATGGTGGGGTCGGCCATCTCCGCGCGCTGCAGCCTGCCCTCCCTTGCCCGGCTGACCAGGTCGCGCAGCTCATCCAGGCTGAGGGTGTCGGCGTCGTGCAGGGCCGGGGCCACCAGTCCGCCATGCCGCAGTGCGACGGCGACGCCCAGGTGCACTTCGCTGCTGGGGTGGAACGCGCCCTTGGTGAAGAAGCCGTTCAGGTCCGGCACTTCCTTGGCTGCCAGCGCGGTGGCCTTCAGCAGCAGGGCGGAAGGCACCAGCCTCGACGACACCGGCCGCTGCTGGTTCGCCGCCTGCATCCAGGCCATCGCCGCCGCCAGGTCCAGCGTGGTGGACAGGTAATAGTGCGGGATCTCCTTCTTGGACCGGGACATCAGCGCACCCACCGCCTGCCGCAGGGTCTCAGCCTTGCCGCCGGCCGCCGTCGGGCGTTTTTGCCGTGGTGCCTCTTCCGCGGCTTCGGGCGCAGGCTCCCGGGCCGGAGCTTCCGACGGCGGTGCTTCCGCAACCTGTTCGCGGGGTGGCCGCCCCCTGGGCGGGACTGCGGAGAGCACATCGTCCTCGGTCACCGCGCCGCCGGGGCCAGTTCCGCTGACGTCCTGCAGCTCAAGCCCAGTTCGGCCGCCAGCCGCCGCGCCAGCGGCGATGACCGGACCCGCCTGGCTTCCGCGGGTGCCGGCGCTGCCGGCTCTTCAGGCGCTGCTGCTTCCTCCGGCGCCGCTGCGGTGACGGACGCTGCTGCGGCGCGTTCGACGTCGGCCCGCAGCACCTCGCCGCCGGGCCCGCTCCCGGTGATGCGTCCGACGTCGACCCCCAGGGTGTGCGCAAGGTGCCGGACCGGCGGGGCGGCTTTGACTGCAGGCTCCGGGTGCCCGGCCTCGTCACCCTGGTGAGCGGGCGTTGGCTCCTGGGCTGCCAAAGGTGAGCGGGCGTCGGGGGAAGGAGCGCCGGAAGTGAGCGGGGGTTGGGCGGGAGGGAGTTCGGCGGGGGTGGCGGTGATCCGGGCGATGGGGGTGCCCACGTCCACGGTGTCGCCGATGTCCACCAGGAATTCGGCCAGCACGCCGTCCTGGAACGACTCGATGTCCATCACGGTCTTGTCCGTATCCACGGCCGCCACGAGGTCGCCCTTGTGGACGTAGTCCCCGGGTTTGACCAGCCATTCCACCACCTTGCCGTGCTCCATGTCCGCGCCCAGGGACGGCATCCGGAACTCATCCACCGGCACCCACGGCCCTTCGCGCGGCCGCCATGACCCGCTCCACGGACGGCAGGGCCGCCTGCTCCAGGTGCTTGGCGTACGGAACCGGCACCTCCTCGCTGCACACCCGCTCCACCGGTGCGTCCAGGTCGAAGAACGCCTGCTCGCTGATCCTGGCCGCGATCTCTGCGGAGATGCTGCCGCTGCGCCAGCCTTCATCCACCACCACGGCCCGGTGCGTCCTGGCCACGCTGTCCAGGAGGGTGTGCGTGTCCAGCGGGCGGAGGGTGCGCAGGTCGATCACGTCAGTCCCGATGCCCTCCCCGGCAAGCTGGTCCGCGGCCTCCTGCACCAGGGGCAGTGTGCCGCCGTATATGATGAGCGTGACCGTGTCCCCGCTTCCGTCAGCCTGCCTCAGGACCGCCGCCTTGTCGATGCCCACGGCGCCGGCCTCCTCGTCCAGCTCGCCCGCCACGTTGTACAGCGAACCGTGCTCGAAAATCAGCAACGGATCCGGGTCCTGCAGCGCGGTCCACAGCATGCCGCGGGCATCGGCCAGGGTGGCCGGGGCCAGGATCCGGAGCCCGGGGATGTGCGCGTACCAGCCTTCCAGGCTGTGCGAGTGCTGGGCGCCCAGCTGCCGGCCGGCGCCGGTGGTCATCCGGATGACGATGGGCACGTTGAACTGGCCGCCGGACATGTGCAGCAGGGTGGCGGCGTTGTTGATGATCTGGTCCAGCGCCAGCAGGCTGAAGTTGACCGTCATGATTTCGACGACGGGCCGCATGCCGCCCAGCGCCGCACCTATGCCGGCACCCACGAACCCGGATTCGGAGAGCGGGGTATCGCGGATCCGCTCCGGCCCGAATTCCTCCAGCAGGCCCAGGCTGACGGCGAAGCTTCCGCCGTACCGGCCCACGTCCTCGCCCATGAGGAACACGCGTTCGTCGCGCTGCATCGCGTCGCGGAGGGCCGCGCGCATGGCTTCCCGGTATGTGGTTTTCATCCTGCCGCCCCGCCTTTCCCTGGCTCCTTGCCGATGTCCATCCCACTGTTGATTTCTTCCAACCGGTCGCTGTACACGAACCGGGCGAGTTCGGACACCGGTTCCGGTGTCCCGTTCTCGGCGAATCCGACGGCGGTGCTGATCTCCGCGTCCACGTCCGCCTGCAGCTCGTCCCATTCCTCCTCCGGCAGCTGTCCGGCGGCCTCCATGGCACCCTGCAGCAGGCGGATGGGGTCCCGTTCCATCCACTGCGCCACCTCGGACTTCTCCCGGTAGAGCTCGGGATCGAACATGGAGTGGGCACGGAAGCGGTAGGTTCGCAGTTCCAGGAAGTGCGGGCCGCCGCCGGACCGCACTGCGTCCACGGCGCGCCGCGCGGCTTCCTCCACCGCGAGCACATCCATGCCGTCCACGGCCCATGACGGGATCTCGTACGCCGCGGCCTTGAGCGCGATGTCGGTCTGGGATTCGGACCGGACCAGCGCGGTTCCCATGGCGTAGAGGTTGTTTTCGCAGCAGAACAGCACCGGCAGCTGCCACAGGGCGGCCAGGTTCATGCTCTCGTGGAACTCGCCTTCGGCCACGGCGCCCTCGCCGAAGAAGCAGACGGTCACCTGCTGGCGCCCGGCCATCCGGTCCGCGAGCGCCAGGCCGACGGCGAGCGGCAGCCCGCCTGCCACGATCGCGTTTCCGCCGTAGAAACGGGTGGCGGCGTCGAACAGGTGCATCGACCCGCCGCGGCCCCGGCAGCAGCCCTCGGCATGGCCGTACATTTCGGCGAGGATGGCGCCGGCGGAGACCCCGCGCAGGAGGGCGTGCCCATGCTCCCGGTACGTGGCCACCACCGCGTCCTCAGGCGCCAGGGCTTCCATCACCCCGGCCGCCACGGCTTCCTCGCCGATATACACATGCAGGAAGCCGCGGATCTTGGCCGCGCTGTACAGCTCGATGCATTTTTCCTCGAGCCGGCGTACCCGCAGCATCTGCCGCAGGAGGTGCAGTGCGTGCCCCGCGTCCGGGACGCCCTGGTTCTTGAGGGCGGTCATGGCTGGTCCTTGCGGGTGCTCATTGCTGTTCCTTCAGTGTCACTGCCGGGCCCGCCGGGGATTCCAGCGTCGAGGTGTCACCTTCCGGCAGCCCCAGTTCGCGGGCTTTGAGGAGCCGGCGGAGGATCTTTCCGCTGCGGGTCTTGGGCAAGGTGGCGGTGAAGTCCAGCAGCCTGGGCGCCACGGCGGCACCCAGCCGTTTCCGCGCGAATCCGATGATGTCCAGCTGCAGCTCCTCGCTGGGCTGGTGGCCCGGCTTGAGTTCCACGAAGGCTTTCACCACTTCCCCGGCCACCGGGTCCGGCACTCCGATCACACCCGCTTCGGCCACGGCCGGGTGTTCCATGAGGCAGCTCTCCACTTCGAAGGGGCCGATCAGGTGGCCGGAGGATTTGATCACGTCGTCGCCGCGGCCAACGAACCAGTAGTAGCCGTCGCCGTCGCGCTTTGCCAGGTCTCCCGTGAGGTACCAGCCGCCGGCGAAGCAGCGCCGGTACCGCTCCTCCTCATTGAGGTAGCCGCGGAACATCGAGGGCCAGCCGGGCCGCAGCGCCAGCTCCCCCATGGTGTCCGGTCCGGTGACCAGGACAGCCTGGCCGTCCCGGATGATGGGTTTGCCGTCGGCGTCCCTGGCCACCAGGGCGGCCTCGATGCCGGGCAGTGGCCGGCCCATGGAGCCGGGCCGGATGTCCATGGCGGGGTAGTTGGCGATCATGATCCCGCCGGTCTCGGTCTGCCACCAGTTGTCGTGCACCGGCAGGCCCAGCACGTCCTGGCCCCACACCACCGCCTCCGGGTTCAGCGGCTCCCCCACGCTGGCGATGAAGCGCAGCGCGGAGAGGTCATGTCCGGCAGCCCTTTCACCGCCCGCTTTCATGAGCATCCGCAGGGCCGTAGGCGCGGTGTACCAGACCGTGACGTGCTGCTCCGCGAGGATCCGGTACCAGCGGTCCGCGTCCAGTTCCTCCTCGTCCACAACGGCGGTGACTCCATGCACCAGCGGCGCAATGATGCCGTAGGACATGCCGGTCACCCAGCCCGGATCCGCGGTACACCAGTAGATGTCGTCCGGGTGCAGGTCCAGGGCGAAGCGGCCGGTGGCGTAGTGGGCTGCGACGGCGTCGTGGACGTGGATGGCGCCCTTCGGTGTGCCCGTGGTGCCGCTGGTGAAGTGCAGCAGTGCCATGTCCCCCGGCTGGGTGTCAGCGATCTCCTCGACAGGGTCGACCTGGGCCAGGAGTGCGGCCAGGTCCAGGGTTCCCGGTTCAGACCGACTGTCCGTGTCTACCAGCAGGACGTGGCGGAGTTCGGGCAGGGCGTCCCGCACCGGAGCTATCTTCTTGCGGTACAGCGCCCTGGTTGTCACCAGCACCCTGCCGGTGCCCAGGTGCAGCCGCTGCCGCACAGGCTCGGGGCCAAAGGCGGAAAAGAGCGGGCAGAAGACGCTGCCGTTCTTGAAGGTGCCAAGGACCGCGACATACAGGTCCGGGCTGCGCCCCAGCAGCGAAAAGACCCGCTCGCCGCGTCCCACGCCCAGGCCCTGCAGTACTGCCGCGAACCTCCCGGACCGCTCCGAAAGGTGGCCATAGCTCAGGGACCGGGTGCCGCCGTCGGCCTTGACGAAACGCAGGGCCTCCCTGCCGCCGCGGCCCTCCGCGACGTGGCGGTCCACGGCCTCGTAGGCGATGTTCAGCCCCCGGCCGCAGGGCAGCCCGGCCAGCGCCCGCCGCGCCTGGTCCCAGGTGAAATCCCGCCGGGCCGCGTCGTAATCCAGCATGTTGGGCTGCACCGGGAGCGCGGCCACGTCCTTGGTGATGGCTGGCCAGCGCGTGGACCCTTCAACTCCGATGGTCATAGTGGTCCTCCCTCGTGCCTAGAACCCGGAGGGCTCGGTCTCGAACTCGGGTTCGCCGGGCTGGTACTCGTGGTGCAGCGGCCGCAGCGCCTCGGTCCGGGGATGCCAGAACAGGGCGTCGTAGCGTTCCCCCATCCGCGTGGGGACGTAGTTGCCCCGCTCCCGGTGCGGGTTGTACACCACGCCGATGGCCCGGTGGCCGCGCCAGGAGGTGAGCCAGGGCCCGGTCCTGTCGGCACCGAACACCAGGACGGACGGCTCGCCCAGTGCCTCGTTGAGGAGGTCCTCGTGGCTCCCGTGTACGGCGGCAGGCACATCCATTACCCACTCCGGCGATCCCCATGACTCCGCTGCGGTGACCGAGCCGGCGTAGGACGCGAACCCCGCCAGCACCACCTCTCCGGGGTGCCGCTGCCGGACCAGCTGCCCGATGTTGACCTTGCCGTCATGCGCCATGTCCGTTGCCCGGGCATCGTCCACGTGCGTGTTGTGCGCCCACACCAGCCCCTTGGAGTCCGGTCCGTGGTGGCGCGCGATCCGGTCGATGGTGTCGCTCATGTGGTGGTCCCGGATGTTCCAGGACTGCTGGTCGCCGCGCACCATGGTGCGGTAGTAGCGCTCAGCGTTGGTGGCCACGATGGCATTCTGGACGGCGTCGAAGGCCGCCGGATTATCCTGCATCCGGCCCAGCGTTCGCCGCCGGACCTCCGCCAGCAGTGCCACCACGTCCGCCTCGCAGGACTGTGGCACCAGCCGGCTGCTCAAGGCATACCGCTGGGGGTCCTCGCGGTACGGAACGAAGCAGTGCCAGGCCTGCATGGCGGCCGGGAGGGCGTCCTCGGCGTTGGCCTCGAGCCAGGAGAAGATCTCCCGCAGCGAATCCCACAGGGAGTAGACATCGAGGCCGTAGAAGCCGGTGCGCTGGTGCGCGGGGAGGTCCAGGTTCCGGTCGCGCAGCCAGGTGAGGAACTCCGCCACCTCCTGGTTGGCCCACATCCAGGTGGGCCAGCGTTCAAAGCCCGCCAGCAGCCGGCGGGCATCCATGTCCTGGCCGGCCTCGCCCCGGACCCAGCGGTTGATCCGCCAGCAGTCCGGCCAGTCCCCTTCCACGCCGATCCATGTGAAGCCGTACTCTTCGATGAGCCGCCGGCTGAGCAGCGCCCGCCAGTGGTAATACTCCCGGGTGCCGTGCGATGCCTCGCCAAGGCAGACGAACCGGGCGGGGGCAGCGAGGCGGACCAGGGATTCGAGGTGGTCCGCCGTGGCCAGGGGGTGGGCGAGGCGGCGGATCTGGCCCGTTTCAGCCGCCCGTTCCTCACCCCGCTCAGCCCAGCGGCCGTCAGCGTTCATCCCTGGCCTCCGGCCTGGACCGCCCCACCGGCTCGGGCAGAAGGTACTGCCGGAACCAGTCCGCGGCAAGGCTGGCTGCCATGGCCAGGGTGCCGGGCTCTTCGAAGAGATGGGTGGCGCCCGGGACAACCTCCAGCCGGGTGGGGGCCTGCATCTGGGCCATAGCCTGCCGGTTGAGGGCCAGCACCTGCGTGTCCGCGCCACCGACGATCAGGAGGGTGGGCGCTTTCACGGCCGCCAGCCGCGGGCCTGCCAGGTCCGGACGTCCGCCACGGGACACCACGGCTTCAACCTGGGCGCCGGGCTCTGCGGCGGCCCACAGGGCGGCGCCCGCGCCGGTGCTGGCCCCGAAGTAGCCGATCCGGCCGGCCGAGCCGTCGTGCCGTGCCTCCAGCCAATGGGTTGCCGAGGAAAGGCGGTGTGCCAGCAGGGCGATGTCGAACACGTTCGCCCGGTTGACCTCCTCCTCCGGGGTAAGCAGGTCAAGCAGCAGGGTGCCCAGGCCTGCCCCGTGCAGCACGGAGGCGACGAAGCGGTTGCGGGGACTGTGCCGGCTGCTGCCGCTGCCGTGGGCAAAGAGGACGGTGCCGTCGCACCTGGCGGGCAGGTAGAGGCTGCCCCTCAACACCACCCGGCCGTTGGGAATCTCCACGTCCTGCTCCAGGCTCCCGTCCCCGCCTTCCTCGGCGCGGCGGCGTGCCGGGGATGCGGCGGCGTCCAGCAACTGCACCACCTCGCCATCTTCGGTGGGCGAGAAGTCGTGGTAGTAGTAGCCCACGGCCTGGAAGTCCTGGGGCGAGAGCAGGCAGACGACGTCGTCCGGTTCCTTCAGCTCCACGATGGCACGGGCAGGGGCAACAGGAACGGCAAGGATCACTTTCGCCGCGCCGAGGTGCCGGGCCACCTGGCAAGCGGCCCTGGCGGTGGAACCGGTGGCGATGCCGTCATCCACGATGATCACCGTGCGGCCGTCGAGGTTGATGCGGGGACGCCCTTGGCGGAACCGCGCCACCCTGCTTTCCAGCAGTGCCCGTTCCTGCCGTTCCACTTGCTGCAGGTCCTCCTGCGAAACCCGGGCCAGGGACATGGTGCGCGCATCCAGGACGCGGACTCCGCCCTCCCCGATGGCCCCCATGGCCACCTCGGGCTGGAACGGAACCCCCAGTTTCCGCACCACGATCACGTCCAGCGGCGCTTCGAGGGCCTTTGCTACTTCGAACGCCACCGGGACACCGCCGCGGGGCAGGCCCAGCACCACCACGTCCCGTCCTCGCAGGCCCGCAAGCCGTTTGCCCAGCCGCCGCCCGGCGTCGGACCTGTCATGAAACGCAACCATAGCTGTCACCCGCCATGCATGATTTCTTCCCCGGGCACCGCTGCCGCGGCAGGGGCCCAGGACATGCGGAGGACAAAGTGGGCATCGGAACTGCTCTTGGCAATCACGGCCCCTGCGTCCCCCGCAAGCTTGACGCCGAATTCGATTTCGATCTTTTCCGGAGTTAGTTCCGCCATGGCCTCCAGTGCTGCGCGGGCGGCGGGGCGGACGCTGGCGAGTGCATCTTCCAGTCGCCTGCCCGTGTCCAGGATTCCCTGCTCGTTCCGTGCGGGATGGTCCACGCCGTAGCTGTCATCAGCAGCCTCGACAAGCACGGTCCCGGATCCCACTTCGTACCGCAGCACCTCGGTCATGGCGGATTCCTTTTACTAATGCGAGACGCGGTAGGTCCGGCGGACGTCGGTGCTGGGCTTGATGGCCACCGCTGTTACCACCAGTGCCACTGCCCCTGCGATCCATGACGTCCAGGCAGCCCCCGTCGCGCCCGTGTATGTTCCGAGCCATGGCGAGAGGACCAGTCCTGCTGCGAGGATGGCCTGCACGTATTCCATGGCCGGAGTTCCCGGCATGGCCAGGTTGATGATGCCGCTGACCACCAGGAGCCCGCCGAAGACGAGCATGAGGGTGGTGGACATGTTTTGCTGCCGCGTGAACAGGACCGCCACCGCGGTAAAGAGTCCGGCGGCAGCAGCTACGTAGTCCTGCCACCGATACCACTTCTTCACTGAACTTTCCTTTCTGTTTTGGGACGGCTGCGCCCTGTGCGTTTCCCGTCCCGCGGGCCTTTGTTTCCCGCGATTTAAGTCAACGCCTGGCGCTGTTCGGGGTGTAGGGCAGAAAGACCTAGGGCAGGACAGCGCCTGCATTGCGTCGCGATTCACTGCCAACTCACAGCAATCGCCCCTGCAAATAGCGGTTCCGATGTGCGAGAGTGACCGCAGCGCTGGGGCGCAGGTGAATACCCGACCGTGGAGGTTGCCCGTGAACCGAAGACCACTCCGTCCCTTCGCTGCGGTGAGGCGCCCCTTTCCCATGCTGCTGCCCGTTCTGGCACTGTTCCTGTCCGGAGTGGTGGCCTGCCAGGCGCCCGCGCCCGCGCCCGCGCCGGCTCCGCAAACAGCCACGCCGTCCGGTGCTGCCACGCCTTCGCCCAGCGCTTCACCGGCAACGGCAACACCCACGGCAAACCCAAGCTCCGCTGCAGACGCTGTCGACGCCGTAAAGGCCGCCGGCACACCCCAGCACATCTTCGTGATCAACCTGGAAAACAAGGGATACGCCAGCGTCTGGGGCGACAACTCCCCCGCCCCGTACCTGTCCGGAACACTGCGGAAGAAGGGCGTGCTGCTGCAGAACTACTACGGCATAGCGCACAACTCACTGCCCAACTACCTGGCCCAGATTTCCGGGCAACCCCCCAACGACAGCACCGAGAAGGACTGCCACACCTACACCGCGTTCACCGCCACTGGAACCAATTCAGACGGCACGCTGCAGGGCGACGGGTGCGTCTATCCGGAGAACGTCCAGACCTTGGCAGGGCAACTGGCGGCGCAGGGCAAAACCTGGAAGGGCTACATGGAGGACATGCAGCAGCCGTGCGAGCACCCGGTCCTGGAAGAGGCCGACAACCACATCAAGGCCACCCCGGAGGAGCAGTACTCCACCCACCACAACCCCTTTGTGTACTTCCGCTCCATCACCTCATCCCCGGAGTGCGCAAGGAACGTGGTGAACTCCTCGGCCCTCAAGGACGACCTGCGGTCGGTGGACACCACCCCGAACCTTGCCTACATCACGCCCAACCTCTGCCATGACGGGCATGACGGCACCTGCGCCGACGGCTCGGACGGCGGACTGGGTGCGGCGGACAGCTGGCTCAAGGAGCAGGTGCCGGCCATCCTGTCCTCCCCGGCGTACAAGCAGGACGGGATGCTGGTGATCACCTTCGATGAGGCCGAGGGCGACGCCGCCGGGCCGTCCGAACCGGCCAGTGCCGTACCGGCCGGCGGCACGGCGGGCGGCAAGGTGGGCGCGCTGGTCCTGTCCCCGTTCAGCGAGGCGGGGACCTCATCGGACCGGGCCTACAACCACTACAGCCTGCTGGCCAGCATCGAGGACTTCTTCCGCCTCCCCCGCCTGGGACTGGCGGCAGATCCCGGTGCGAGGGTCTTCAGCGACGACGTTTACCGGAAGGAATCCTGAGGATGTGGCCTGAGCATAACGGACGACGCCGGCTCGTACTGGGGGCTGCCGCAGTGGTCGCTTTGGTGATCCTCGCCGTCGTTCTTTTCACCGTGTTCCGTGCCGGCCCGCAACAGACGGGCTCCCCTGCAGCGGCGCCGGCGAACCCGTCACCGAACGCCGCTCCTGCGGCCGGTCCCGCTGGCATCGCCGCTGCCGGAATCTCCAAGATCAAGCACGTGGTGATCATCACCCAGGAGAACCGGTCCTTTGACAGCTACTTCGGCACCTATCCCGGGGCCGACGGGATCCCCATGAAGGACGGCCAGCCCAGCGTCTGCGTCCCCGACCCTGCGGAGGGCGGCTGCGCCAGGCCCTTCTACAACTCGGCGGACAGCAATGCAGGGGGCCCGCACAGTCATGCCGACGCCACGGCGGACATCAACGGCGGGGCGATGGACGGGTTTGTGGCGCAGGCGGAGAAAGGGCTGTCGGGCTGCAGCGCCGGCAGCACCAACTGCGTGTACAACACCAGTGCGCCCACGGACGTGATGGGTTTCCACGACGGCCGGGACCTGCCCAACTACTGGGCCTATGCGCAGAACTTCACGCTCCAGGACCACCTGTTCGCCTCCGCCGCCTCCTGGAGCCTGCCGGCCCACCTGTACCTGGTCTCGGAATGGTCGGCCAAGTGCACCGTCAGTGGAGATCCGTCATCGTGCGTCAACGCCCTGCAGAATCCGGATCCCGAACCGGAGCCCCAGATCATCAAGGACACCCTGATCGGAAAGTGCCAGGCCGGGATGGACCTGGACCCGTGCAAGGAGGCGCTGGAGGCAGCGGGCATCAACCCGGACCTGGCCGCCCAGATCGACCAGATCATCGGCACCAGCTGCAAGCCCACCGATTCCTACGCTGTCTGCCAGGCTGCGGTGGACGCCGCGCCGGTGGCCGACGACCTGAAGAAGAAGCTCACCGAGGCCGCCAAAAAACTGGAACTGCCGGACTACGCCTGGACTGACCTGACCTTCCTGCTCCACAAGCACCAGGTGGACTGGGCCTACTACGTCTTCAACGGCACTGAACCCGACTGTCGGAACGACGCCGCCACCTGCGATCCCGTCAAGCAGGACGCCAAAACCCCGGGCCTGTGGAACCCGCTGCTGTACTTCGACACGGTGAAGGAGGACGGCCAGCAGGGCAACATCAAGCCGCTGAGTGGTTTCTACGACGCCGCGAAGCAAGGCACCCTGCCCGCCGTCACCTGGGTGGCGCCCACGGACAAAGTCAGCGAGCACGCCCCGGCCAAGATCAGCACCGGGCAGGCGTACGTGGCAGGACTGATCAACGCTGTCATGAGCGGGCCGGACTGGGACAGCACGGCAATCTTCCTCAACTGGGACGACTGGGGAGGGTTCTACGACCACCTGCAGCCGCCGGTAGTGGACGACAACGGCTACGGCCTGCGCGTCCCGGGCCTGGTGATCAGCCCTTATGCGAAGAAGGGCTACATTGACCACCAGGTGCTCAGCCAGGATGCCTACTTCAAGTTCATCGAGGACGATTTCCTTGGCGGCGAGCGCATCGATCCCGCCACCGACGGACGGCCGGACCCGAGGCCCGACGTGCGCGAGAACAACCCGCAACTGGGCGACCTGGCCAAGGCCTTCGACTTCGACCAGGCACCGCTGCCGCCACTGATCCTGCCCAACGCGACGACTTACTGACCACCTTTCCGCCCCTGGCTAGGACGCTGAAACGGTGCAGTTGGCCGCGTCCTCCACCACCCGTTCCATGTCCCCGGTGCGGTGCAGCACCTCTATCTGCCGCACCGCACCGGTGCCGCGGGCGAGCAGCCGGTCCACCAGGTCCTCCACCCGCTGCAGGTCCCCCATGTCCTCCAGCGCCCCGCGGACATGGTTCAGCAGCGAATTCACGACGGCGAGGGCGGGCGCCGGGCGGTGCGTCTGCGGATCCAGCAGCTCACCGCGGAGGCCCCAGCGGCTCGCCTTCCAGGCAGCCAGGCGGAGCAACGCCGACGGGACAGCCACCGGTTCGATTCCTTCCCGCCACTCCCTTGCCGCGGTTTCCACCAGGGCCCTGGCAATCCCAGCCAGCAGGACCGTGTCCTCCGGCCGGAGGCACACATCGGCCAGGCGGATCTCCACGGTGGGATAGTGCCGGGAGAGGCGGGCGTCAAAGTAGATCATGCCCTCATCGAGGGCCACCCCGGTGCTCACCATGTCGTGCACTAGTTGGTGGTAGGCATCGGGTGTTCGCAGGATTTCCAGCGGTCCGGCAGAGGGCCAGCGGTTCCACACCTGCGAGCGGTAACTGGCGTAGCCACTGTCCTGGCCATGCCAGAACGGGGAGTTGGCGCTGAGCGCGATGAGCACCGGCAGCCAGTTGCGCATCCGGTCCAGCACGGCCACGGCTTCCTCGGGCGACTCCACCGAGACGTGGATATGACATCCGCATGTGAGCTGTTCCCTGGCGGTCAGCCCGTACTCTTCCGTCATGGCGCGGAACCTCCGCAGCTGCACGGGATGGGGGTCGGCCGGCAGCGGCGAAGTGCCCAGTGCCGCCACCCTGACGCCCACATCCTCGGCTGCCTGGTGGGCAATCGCGCGGCCGGCAATGATGTCACGCTCCAGGCTCGCCAGCGTGGCGTGCGGCGGGGTGACCAGCTCGATCATTTCCTGCTGGAATTCGGCGGTCAGGACGGGGCCGGCACCGGCCTCCAGCGGCCGGACGTACAGGTCCAGGAGGGCGCCTGCCAGCGGCACTGCTTCACCGGTGGCAGGGTCCACCAGGAGCAGCTCCTCTTCAATCCCGAACGTGCGCCTGCCTGCACCGGCGCCGCCGGTGCCGTCATTGCCGTAGGTGTCCATCGTCGTCGTCCCCTATCCCTTGCTTCCTTGCAAGTTCCTCCCAGAAGCAGGCCAGCGTGACTGCCCCGTCCATCAGGACGTCAAAGCTGGCGCAGCACCTCCGCCATGGGGAAGCCCACGTCGCGGAATTCGCCGGCCACCCAGTTGGCCGAGCGGAGCAGGTCCGCGGCGCCGCTATGCCTCTCAGTGCCTCCGGCGCCCAGGTTGTCCTGCATGCTCGTGCCCGTTCCGCAGGTCATTTGCGGGGCTGTGCCGGGTTGGTGGGATCGCCGTGGGACGGCGGGTTCACCGGGGGCCCGGGGACGGAGGACGACTGCGGGGTCCCTGCGTTGCCTTGGACCTCCGGAGTGGTCGGATTCCGGGTGCCACTCGGCTCTGCACCGCTTTGCAGGTCCTGCAACCGCTTCTCCAGGATCTGCAGGATCGGGAGCCGGTTTCCGTGTGCCTTCTCGTAGGTGACCAGCTGGGCAACGTCCGCTTCGTCCAGCCCGTTAATGCGCGTGGGAAGGGTGCCGACGGGCAGGTGGTCATAGTCGGGCAGCGGCAATTCCTTGTGCAGGGGTGAATCGTTCATCTCGTTGTTCTCCATATCTCTTGGTTACCCTTCCGGAGCACGCATGAGTCGAATCTTCCCCGGCAACCTCTGCACCATTTCATCCCCGGTGCCGTGGCCGCCGTCGGAAGGGAACAATATGATAAGCAGCCTTATCAATCCGTGGGAAGGGGTGCGGTTGCGCAGCCGCAATTGCTCCGGCTGTACTTCCGCCCTACCCCCGCGTAGATTAGTACCTGTGACTGGGATCATGCCCCGTCCTCCCCGGATCTTCTGCAAAGGCCGGCCAGAGCAGCTGCTGTAGTCCAACGGCGGCAATTAAGCAGCAGCGGAAGAGACACGCAATGGCGTCCTCGCAGTTCCAGCTATTCCTCGACGAAGCAACTATCTCCGACCCTTCCAGGGACCACCCCCTTGGTCCCGACTGCCTCTACGGCCTTTACGTCAGCTGGGCAGCGCTGCACGGCCTGACGCCGAAGCCGGACCAGGCCTTCCGCGCGGGAATGCTGCGCTGCGGCGTGGATGTCCGGAACTGCCGGCTGCGCATGACGGGCCCCGCCGCGGCGGACTACATCCTCAGCAGCTACCCCGCCGTCGCCTGATGGCCACCGAAAGCCGGCGTACTCCGGACGTCCTGGTCCGGGGCGGCCACTACGTCCACTGCGGACAGGTCATGGCCGCCAGCGGAGCCGAAATGCGCAGCATCCACGGCACCTATGGCCAGTTGCCGGAAGCCCTTGGCGTGTACCTGGCCACCAGGGTGCTGCGCTGCGCCTGCGGATTCCAGATCGAGATACCGGACCAGGACGCTGCTGAACCGGCCTGAGCGGATTCAAGCGCTGCCGCACCCCACGTCTGCCCGCGCCTGCCATGGATTGCGGGTCAGCGTGAACTGCGCAGCGCCCGGACAAAGGGAGCTTTACCCAAGGCGGTGCGCTCGATCCGGTCAACCGGCTGCACGACCACCGGGAGTGCCGGCACGCCCGCGGCATCAAGCGCCCCCGCCACGGCCGCACGGATTCCCTCCGGATTTTGTCCTGGCGCGATTCCGGCCACAAGGACGCGCAGCCGCGCGGGTTCCTGGATCACTTGCCAGCCCATTGCCACCTCATCCAGCACATGATGGAACACGATCGGATGGAGCCTGACGGGACCTTCCCTTCCCGAAAGCTCCAGGACATCTTCGAGGCGCCCCTCCACTTCCTCAAGGAGGCTGAAGGATCGCCCGCAGGGGCAGCCACGCCCGCCGACCCTGACGCTGTCGGACATCTCGTAGCGGATCAGGGGCAGGGTGCGGGAAAACAGGACGGTAACCAACACTCTGGCCCCTGTCGTTCCCGCCGGGACCGGTGCTCCGGCCTGGTCAACAGGCTCGAGGATCACCAGGTCCTCGTAGAGGTGGCTGTTCCGGTAGGGGCAGCCCGAAGCGATACCTGCTGTTTCGGTAGCTGCATAGACGTCAATCGGGGCAGTCCCCCAGGCTGCCTCCATCTCCAAGGCAGCCTGTCTGGTCAGGACCTCGGAGGCAGACATGACGCCGGCGGGTGCAATATGCAGCCGCCCGGCGGACTGTTCGGCAGCCAGCGGCTTGAGGGCGGAGGCATAACCCACCAGCACCTTCGGCTGGAACCCGTTCAGGGCGGCCGTGATTCCGTCCAGTGGCGCAGTGACATCGAGCCGGAGCGTTGGTACAAACCGGGAGGCCAGGGACGCTGCGACGGCTGCGGACTGGTGGGTGGGGACGCGGGAGCTGACCAGCGCTGTCTTCACCGGCTTTCCCCGGCTCCCGGCTGAGATGCCGGCCCAGTCATACGCTCGGGCATAGGACGCCAGGACAGCTGCCCATTCAAACCGGTTCCAGGCGAAGATCCCCGGGCCGCCCGCCGTTCCGGCGGTCGCGGCAACCCACCACCGGCCCCTCCATGGTCGGCCGGGGTCCCCTCCGCCTTCTGCGAGCTCCTGCAAATGGTCCTGCACATCGGCGAGGTTCAGGTCCGGGGTGGTGATGGCTTCATCGAAGTGCTCCATCAGATCCGCTTTCCTCACGGGCGGCAGTTCCTGCAAGGGAGCCTCGTGCAGCCCCGCGTGATGGCGCCGGTAGAATTCCGAGCCCGCATAGGTGGCTTCGCGCAGCCGTTGCAGGGCCCGTTCCTGGTGGACAGCGATGCGCGCGGCATCCCACCGGTCCCTTCGCCGCCACGCTGCACGCAGCGAGAGCACTTGGGAGAGGAGGCGGACGTCCATGGCAGATCCTTCATACGGGACGCCCTCCAGCCTCCTCCCGCCGGAGAGGCACCGCTAGGGCCGAAAGCCGGTTGCTGGGGGCAAAAAATGTCCTGCCGCTACAGGAGCCCAGAATCGGGTACCTCACCCTAGGACGAGCACCCGAGCAAGGCAGGTACCCATGCATTCCCTTCCGCGCGCCGGCATCGGCGAAACGGCAGCGTTCCTGATGGACGTCTTCATTCCGACGGCGGCCAAAGGTCCCCTGATCCGGCGGCCGCGGGTCGAGGCCCTGGCCGAGCGCTTGGGCCTGGACCGGCGCGCCGTGACGCGGATGCAGAAGCTGGACGCCAAGTATCCTGCCGGTCCGCTCCTGCTCCGGCTGCCCTTCAGGAAGCAGGCGGTGGTCCTTCGCCCGGACCAGCTCCACCGGGTCCTGGCGGAGTCGCCGGAGCCCTTCTCGCCGGCGAGCAGCGAAAAACGCGGTGCGCTGGCGCACTTCGAGCCACGGAATGTGCTGGTTTCCACCGGCACCGACAGGACTGTGCGGCGGGCGCTGCAGGAACAGGCGCTGGATACCGCCAGCCCGGTCCACCGGTTCGCCGATTCCTTCCTGCCGGTCGTTGAAGAGGAAGCGGACGCCCTGCTGCTTGCGGCCATGGGCGACGTCGGGTCGGCCGACGGAGCGCTGGACTGGCCGCTGTTCACCGCCGCCTGGCACCGGGCCGTCCGGCGGGTGGTCTTCGGCGATGCGGCGAGGGACGACGTCGAACTCACGGATATGCTGGCCCGGCTGCGGAAGGACGCCAACTGGTCCGGCCTGAAGCCGCGCCGCCACAGCGTGCGGACCGAATTCCTGGGGCGTGTGCGCGCCGGCATCGGTGCCGCTCCGCCCGGCACCTTGGCCTCCGCCCTGCGCGGGCGGCCCGACTCGGACCCCACGGCGCCCGGCGACCAGGTCCCCCAGTGGCTGTTCGCGTTCGAACCGGCGGGGATGGCGGCAATCCGCACCCTGGCGCTCCTGGCCAGCCATCCCAGCCAGGCAGCGCAGGCCCGGGTGGAAGTTGCTGCTGATCAAACCGGCGGCCGGAACCTGCCGTTCCTGCGCGCCTGCGTGCTGGAGTCCCTGCGGCTGTGGCCCACCACGCCCATGATCCTGCGCCAGACCACCCGTGAGGTCGCCTGGGAGAACGGAACCATGCCGGCGCGTTGCGGCGTGCTGGTCTTTGCCCCTTACTTCCACCGCGACGGCCGTCGCCTCACGCAGGCCGATACCTTCGACCCCGGCCTCTGGCTGCAGCACGACGATGCCCGCCCCGGTGATCCCGAAGACTGGGGCGTGGTTCCCTTCAGCGACGGGCCGGTGCGGTGCCCCGGCCGCCAGTTGGTGCTGCTGCTGACCAGTGCCCTGCTGGCCCGCCTGCTGCAGGACAGCACCTTCACCCTGGAGTCCCACCGGCTGTCCCCGGACCGGCCACTGCCGGGCACGCTGAATCACTTCGGGCTCCGGTTCCGGGTGTCCCCCGCCTGACCCTTTCCCTGCCAACACGGTTAGGGGATGCAAACCTTCGTGGCACGGGGGTCCATGCGGTGCTTTACTGCCAGCATGTCTGAAACTCTCAAGCTGAGCCGCGAACCCCACGACAGCAGCGTGGCAGCACGCCTCAACTGGCTGCGCGCCGGTGTCCTCGGTGCCAACGACGGCATCGTCTCCGTCGCGGCAACAGTGGTGGGCGTCGCGGGCGTCACCAACGACCTTGCGCCCATCCTGGTGGCCGGCACGGCCGCAGTAGTGGGCGGTGCGGTGTCCATGGCCTTGGGCGAATACGTCTCCGTGAGCAGCCAGAGCGACAGCCAGCGGGCGCTGATCGAAAAGGAGCGCCAGGAACTTCGGGACGATCCCGAAGGCGAGCTGGAAGAACTTGCCGGGATTTACCAGGCCAAGGGACTCAGTGAGGCCACGGCCCGCACGGTTGCCGAAGAGCTGACGGCAAAGGACCCGCTGAAAGCCCACCTGGCCGCCGAATTGAACATTGACGAAGAAGAAGTGGTGAGCCCCTGGCACGCCGCCTTCGCCTCCGCCATCGCCTTTACCGTCGGCGCCGTGCTGCCGATGCTGGCCATCATCTTCCCGCCTGAACAGGCGCGCATCCCCGTCACCTTCGTCGCCGTCATCCTGGCGCTGGCCCTGACCGGCACCGTCAGCGCCAAGATCGGCGGAAGCTCCAAGCGCAAGGCGACCATCCGGCTGGTGGTGGGCGGCGCGCTTGCCATGGCCTTCACGTTTGCCGTGGGCAGCCTGCTGGGCACCACCGGGATCGCCTGATGGAGATCGCCGGCCTTCCCGCCCATATCCTGCTGATCCACGGCGTGGTGGTCCTGGCGCCGCTGGCCGGGCTGTCTGCGGTGGTTTTCGCGCTGCTCCGGCGCTCAAGGCGCTACCTGGCCTGGCCGCTGGGGATCCTTGCCCTGATTCTGGTCCCGCTGTCCGTCCTTACGGCGGAAGCCGGGGAGCAGTTGGAGAAGGCGAGGCCGGTCTCAAAACTGATCGAGGAACACGCCGAACAGGGAAGCTTCCTGCGCTTCGTCACCGCCTTCTTCCTGGTGGTGGTGGCTGCACAGATCGCCGCTGCCTTCCCTTCCATCCTGACCAGGCGTCCCGCCTTCCGCGGCCTGCGCGGCATCCTCGAAGCGCGCTGGCTGCTCCCCGCCACCTCGGTATTGGGCGTGCTGGCCGGAGTTTTCCTGGTCTACCAAAGCATCGCAACCGGCCACTCGGGTGCAGCATCGGTCTGGGCGGGCAGCCGGTAATTCTCGCCTGCAGCCGCCCGTCCCGGCCCGTTCAGCGCCTTGCGTCGGGGAGGGGCACGACGGCGTAGCGGCGGTTTTCCAGCACCGGCACCTGCTCGCGCACCCGGGCCAGCCGGTCCCGGCTGAGGCGGGCGACGATCAGGCCGGGCTCCTCGCCGGCATTCGCCACCACCACCCCGGCCGGGTCCACCGCCATGGAGTATCCGGTGGCCAGCGGCCCTGCCTGGTTGGCTGCCAGGAGGTAGGCCGTGTTCTCGATGGCCCTCGCCCTGGCCAGCGTGGACCAGTGTTCCTCCTTCCCTGGGCCTCGGATCCACATGGACGGCACCAGCAGGACATCGGCTCCTGCATCGACCGCGGCGCGGGCACTCTCGGGGAAGCGGAGGTCGTAGCAGGTGAAGGCGCCGAAGCTGAAGCCGCCCAGGGTGAAGACCAGCGGCCTCCCGGCGCTGCCCGGCGTGATCCCGTCGCTTTCCCGGTACCCGAAGGCATCGTAGAGATGCACTTTCCGGTAGCAGCCGAGGATCTTGCCGCGCCTGTCCAGAGCCACCAGGGTGTTGAACGGAGGCCCAGCCTCCGTCTTCTCATAGGTTCCCACCACCACCGCGATGCCATGCTCCCGGGCGAAACCCGCCATGCTCCGGATGAACGGGCCGTCCAGGTCCTGCGCGATGGCTGACAGGGCCCCGGCCGGCTCGCTGGTGCCGTACAGGCTGGACTCGGGCAGGACCACCAGTTGCGCCCCTGCTTCCGCAGCCTGCGCAATCAACCGGCCGGCCGCCGTCGTATTTTCCCCGGGATCGGTGCCCGCGCTGAACTGGCCCGCCGCGATGAGCATTTCTGCTGGGTCCATGACTGCCCTTTCCGTCCCTGGACTGGCGTTCCGGTCTTGTCCCGGCCGCAGCCCGTCCCCTTCCCATCAGCATCCTCCCCGCGTAGGGTTGGCCACACAACCCACCGGGCTTTTTGCTGGTGCGGTGGGCTCATGCAGTTGGGCTTCTGGAGCGTGCCGGAGGGACCACAAGTGGGTAGAAGACCGTTCAGGAATCACAGGACGCGGCGCTTCGCGGCACTGGCAGTTGGCCTCCTGGCCATGCCGGCCCTGGCCTCCTGCTCCGCGGAAGTCACCCGCGGTTTCCTTCCGGGCCCCCGGGACACCACCGACAAGACTCCGCTCATCACTGACCTGTGGGTCAACTCCTGGATCGCCGCGCTGATCGTGGGGATCATTACCTGGGGCCTGATGATCTGGGTGATCGTGGCCTACCGTCGCAGGAAAAACACGGTGGGGTTCCCGGCGCAGCTGAGCTACAACCTTCCGCTTGAGGTGTTCTACCTCGCGGTCCCGCTGATCGTCATCGGCGTCCTGTTCGTCTTCACGGACCGGGACCAGCGCGCCATCGATGAGCGCTACGCCAATCCGGACGTGGTGATCGATGTCTTCGGCAAACAGTGGTCGTGGGATTTCAACTACGTCAAGGAACAGGTCCATGAGGACGCCGGGCAGCAGGCCCACCTGACAGGCGGCTACGGCGCCCCGGACCGGCTGCCCACGCTCTACCTGCCCGTTGGCAAGAAGGTGGAGCTGCACCTTCAGTCCCGCGACGTGCAGCATTCCTTCTGGGTCATCGATTTCCTGCAGAAACGCGACCTCTACCCGGGCCACGAACAGTACAACCCATACATCAGCATCACCCCGCAGCGCACCGGCGAATACATGGGCAAATGCGCGGAGCTGTGCGGTGAGTACCACTCAGAGATGCTCTTCAAGGTCCGGGTGGTGAGCCAGCAGGAGTATGACAGCCACATGGCCGACCTGAAGGCCAAGGGCAACACCGGAAGCCTGGGCAACGATTTCAACCGGCAGCCGCAGTCGGCACCGGCACCGCAGGCTTTGGAACCAACAGAGTAAAGGACGGCACCGTAATGACCACCACAGGCCAGAGAATGGGTGGAACGGCAGCCACGGCGGCACCGGCAGTGGTCCGGCGCCCCAAAGGCACCATCGTGGTCAACTGGATCACCTCCACTGACCACAAGACCATCGGGTACATGTACCTGATCTCGTCCTTCGTGTTCTTCTGCCTGGCCGGAGTGATGGCGCTGCTGATCCGCGCCGAGCTGTTCGAGCCCGGCATGCAGATCCTGCAGACCAAAGAGCAGTACAACCAGCTGTTCACCATGCACGGCACCATGATGCTGCTGATGTTCGCCACCCCGCTGTTCGCCGGGTTCGCCAACGTCATCATGCCGCTGCAGATCGGTGCGCCGGACGTTGCCTTCCCGCGCCTGAACGCGCTGGCATTCTGGTTCTTCCTGTTCGGCTCCACCATCGCGGTGTCCGGCTTCATCACTCCGCAGGGCGCCGCGTCCTTCGGTTGGTTCGCTTACGCGCCACTGTCCAACACCACCTTCACCCCCGGCATCGGCGGCGACCTGTGGGTGTTCGGCCTGGCGTTGTCGGGCTTCGGCACCATCCTGGGTGCGGTCAACTTCATCACCACCATCATCTGCATGCGCGCCCCGGGCCTGACCATGTGGCGGATGCCCATCTTCACATGGAACACCCTGGTCACGGCCATCCTGGTGCTGATGGCGTTTCCGCCGCTGGCCGCCGCACTGTTCGCGCTCGGCGCGGACCGCAAGTTCGGCGCGCACATTTTCGACCCCGCCAACGGCGGCGCCATCCTGTGGCAGCACCTGTTCTGGTTCTTCGGCCACCCGGAGGTGTACATCATCGCGCTGCCGTTCTTCGGCATCGTCTCGGAAATCTTCCCGGTATTCAGCCGCAAGCCGCTGTTCGGCTACAAGGGCATCGTGTACGCCACCATCGCCATCGCAGCCCTCTCCGTGACGGTGTGGGCCCACCACATGTACGTCACGGGCGCCATCTTCCTGCCATTCTTCGCGTTCATGACGATGCTCATCGCAGTGCCCACCGGCGTGAAGTTCTTCAACTGGATCGGCACCATGTGGGGCGGATCGCTGACCTTCGAGACGCCCATGCTGTGGAGCATGGGATTCCTTGCCACGTTCCTGTTCGGCGGCCTGACCGGCATCATCCTGGCCTCCCCGCCGCTGGACTTCCACGTCTCGGACACCTATTTCGTGGTGGCGCACTTCCACTACGTGGTGTTCGGCACCGTCGTCTTCGCCATGTTCGCCGGATTCTACTTCTGGTGGCCCAAGTTCACCGGCACCATGCTCAACGAGCGCCTGGGCAAGATCCACTTCTGGATGCTCTTCCTGGGCTTCCACGCCACGTTCCTCATCCAGCACTGGCTGGGCGTCCTGGGCATGCCGCGGCGGTACGCCGACTACATGCCGGAGGACAACTTCACCTTCATGAACCAGTTCTCCACCATCGGTTCCTACCTGCTGGGTGCGTCACTGATCCCGTTCTTCTGGAATGTGTTCATCACCTGGCGCGCCGGGAAGAAGGTCACGGTGGACGACCCCTGGGGCTTCGGCGCTTCACTGGAGTGGGCCACGTCCTGCCCGCCGCCGCGCCACAACTTCACCTCGCTCCCCCGGATCCGTTCCGAGCGCCCCGCCCTGGACCTGCACCATCCCGAGCTGAGTATCCGCGTACATCCGCATGAAAATGCCCCTGGAGAGGGCCTCCTGGGCGCCGCCGATATCGGTGAACACGACCTCCACGATCCCAACCCGAACAAGTAGCCAGGCTCCCCCGCTTTTCGAGGCGCATCCTGGCCTTCGAGGCGCAAAGACGCTGGCGCTACCCGAATACGGGCAGCGCCAGCACTTGTGAGTAGCGCCAGTGTCTATGGGCAGCGCTGTTGAAGGCCCTGCGAGCAAGTCGCCGATACATCGGCAATTACGTCACGCCCAAGTTTCGTAATTGATGTGAACCTCGTCACTTAAGGGGCTCTTCGGCTTGGAGCTTAGGTTTGCCTACCCTACAATTTTTCTGACATAGGAAACATTCGTGTTGCCTAATAGGACCTAGGTTCAAGCAGACTTTTTCCCCACCGAAAGCAGCCTCAATGAAGATCCGCAACAGCGCGCTGGCCGGCATCGCACTCGCCGCCAGCGCAGCTCTCGGCCTGACCGCCTGCGGCGGCGCCACCCCCGCCGGCGACAGCTCGTCCGCCGCTTCCGGCGGCGCCTCCTCGGGTGAAATCACGGTGTACAACGCCCAGCACGAGAGCCTCACCAAGGAATGGGTGGATGCCTTCACAGCGGAAACCGGCATCAAGGTGACCATGCGCCAGGGCTCGGACACCGAACTGTCCAACCAGATCATCCAGGAAGGCCAGGCCTCCCCCGCGGATGTGTTCCTGACCGAGAACTCCCCCGCCATGACGCAGGTGGAGAACGCCGGCCTGTTCGCCGACGTCAACAAGGACACCCTGGCCCAGGTCCCGGCCGAATTCTCGCCGTCCACCGGCAAGTGGACCGGCATCGCCGCCCGCTCCACCGTGCTGGTCTACAACAAGACCAAGCTCACCGAGGACAAGCTGCCCAAGTCCATGCTTGACCTGGCCAACCCCGAATGGAAGGGCAGGTGGGCTGCCTCCCCCAGCGGTGCCGACTTCCAGGCCATCGTCTCCGCGCTCCTGGAACTGAAGGGCGAGTCCGCCACGGAAGAGTGGCTGAAGGGGATGAAGGAAAACTCCAAGGCCTACAAGGGAAACAGCACGGCCATGAAGGCCGTCAACGCCGGTGAAGTGGATGCCGCCCTGATCTACCACTACTACTACTACGGCGACCAGGCCAAGACCGGCGAAAACTCCAGCAACGTCACCCCGTACTACTTCAAGAACCAGGACCCGGGCGCGTTCCTGTCCGTTTCCGGCGGCGGTGTGCTGAAGTCCTCCAAGAACGCTGCGGCTGCGCAGGAGTTTCTGAAGTTCATCACCGGCAAGAAGGGTCAGGAGGTACTCAAGAACGGTACGTCCTTCGAGTACGCCATCGGCTCCGACGTTCCCGCCAATGACAAGCTGGTTCCCATCAAGGACCTGCAGGCACCCAAGGTTGACGCCGCCAAGCTCAACTCCGAGAAGGTCACCGATCTGATGACCCAGGCAGGACTCCTCTAATTCCGTGACCACCGATCTATCGGCTCCTCCCAGGCGGAGCACGACGACGGCGGGCCGGGGCAACAGCCCCCGCCCGCCTTTCGGCGTTTCCGCAGTGTCCCTCCTGGCGGTGCTGATCGCCCTCTTCTCCCTCGTCCCGCTGGGGTACGTGGCCTACATGACGGTGGCAACCGGGTGGGACACTGCCGTCGGGCTTATCCTGCGTCCCCGCGTGGGCGAACTCCTGCTGAACACCCTGCTCCTGATGGCCGCCACCATCCCGCTGTGCCTGCTGCTTGGCGTGGCGGGAGCGTGGCTGGTGGAGCGGACCAAACTGCGCGGCCACCGGATCTGGGCCGTGCTGCTGGCCGCTCCGCTGGCCGTCCCCGCGTTCGTGAACAGCTATGCCTGGGTATCGGCCGTCCCGTCGCTCGGGGGGCTGGGATCCGGCATCCTGATCTCCACGCTGTCCTATTTCCCGCTGGTGTACATCCCGGCCGCGGCCACCCTGAGCCGGCTGGACCCGGCCATTGAACAGTCCGCCGCAGCCCTGGGGCTGGGGGCCTGGCGGTCCTTCTTCCGCGTGGTGCTCCCCCAACTCCGGATTGCATTGACCGGCGGCGCCCTGCTGGTGGGGCTGCACCTGCTTGCCGAATACGGCGCGTTCGCGATGATCCGGTTCGACACCTTCACCACCGCGATCATGACCCAGTACCAGTCCACCTTCAACGGCGCAGCCGGGAACATGCTGGCCAGCGTCCTGGTGTTCTTCTGCCTGCTCCTGCTGGTGGCCGAGGTCCGCAGCCGCGGCACCGCCCGCTACGCGAGGATCGGTTCCGGCGTGCAGGCAAGGGCGCTGCGGCTGCCGCTGCACGCGTACCAGGTGCCGGCCCAGCTGTTCCTGGTGGTGCTGACGGCACTGGCGTTCGGACTTCCGCTGTATTACGTCATGCGGTGGATCCTGGCCGGCGGGGCGGACATCTGGACCGCGTCCGAGTTCCTGCCTGCCCTCTTCACCACCTTCACCTACGGGCTGGCGGGCGCCGCAGCCACCACCGTGGTGGCCTTCCCCATGGCATACCTCGCCGTCCGCCACCCGGGCTGGTTCAGCAAGTCCCTGGAACTGTCCAACTACGTCACCAGCTCCATGCCCGGCATCGTCGTGGCCCTGGCATTCGTCACCGTGAGCATCCGCATGGTCCCGGGGATGTACCAGACGGCGGGGCTCCTGGTGGCAGCCTACGTGCTCCTGTTCCTCCCCCGCGCCCTGGTCAACCTCCGGGCCGGGCTGGCACAGGCCCCTAAGGAACTGGACGAGGCCGCGCAGGCGCTGGGCAAGCCGCCGCTGCTGGCTTTCATCCGCGTCACCTTGCGGCTTACCGCCCCGGCCGCCGCAGGCGGGGCGGCCCTGGTGTTCCTGGCCATCGCCAACGAACTCACCGCCACCTTGCTCCTGTCCCCCAACGGCACCAAGACCCTGGCCACCGAGTTCTGGAGCAAGAGCAGCGAAATCGACTATGCCGGCGCCGCTCCCTACGCGCTGCTGATGATCCTGCTTTCCGCGCCCATGACCTACCTCCTCTTCCAACAGTCCAAGAAAGTAGCCGGACAGTGACAGCACCATCAACCCGCAGGCTGCCCGAGCCCCGGGTGGCACCCTCGGTGGCGGCAACCACCAACAGCCACCTGCAGATCACGGACGTCACCAAGAACTTCGGATCGCAGGCGGTCCTGAGGGGCGTCAACCTCTCCGTGGCCAAGGGCGGCACCACCGCCATCGTGGGCCCGTCCGGCTCCGGCAAAACCACGCTGCTGCGCCTGATCGCCGGGTTTGAACATCCGGACACCGGGAGCATCTCGCTGAACGGGACCCTTGTCGCTGGTGATGGCGCGTGGCTTCCGGCGCACAAGCGGGAGATCGGGTACGTGGCCCAGGACGGTGCCCTGTTCCCGCATCTGACGGTGGGCCAGAACATTGCCTTCGGCCTGAATGCGGCCAAGCTCGACGGCGGCCGCCGCGCCGTCAACGCCCGCGTGGCGGAGTTGCTGGAAATGGTGTCGCTGGATGCGTCCATGGCCAAGCGCCGCCCGCACCAGCTCTCCGGCGGCCAGCAGCAGCGGGTCGCCCTGGCCCGGGCGCTGGCGCGCGAACCGGAGCTGATGCTGCTGGACGAGCCTTTCTCTGCCCTGGACGCGGGCCTGCGCGTGGCCACCCGCCGGGCCGTGGCCAAGGTCCTGGCCGAGGCAGGGGTCACCACCATCCTGGTCACGCACGACCAGGCCGAGGCCCTGTCCTTCGCGGACCAGGTGGCCGTGATGCGCGGCGGCAAGCTGGCCCAGATCGGTAACCCCTTCGTGGTGTACACCCGCCCCGCGGACCGGGCCACCGCCGAATTCCTGGGTGATGCCGTCATCCTGGACGCCTGGCTGGAGGGCTCCCTGGCCACCTGCTCCCTGGGCGGCATCCCGGTCCGCCGGCCGCCGGCGCAGGGCCGGGTACAGCTGATGCTGCGGCCGGAACAGATCCGCATCGCCGAGGACGGACCCATCCGCGGCGTGGTGGTGGACACGGACTACTTCGGCCCCGAAACCACCGTGCGGCTGAAGCTGAACGTGCCGCAGGAAGTGGCCGAGCACGCTGACCACCGGTACCCCGGCGGCGGCGAGGTGATCACCATTCGGCACTGGAACGCCTCGATCGCCCGGCCCGGCATGGAACTGTGCCTGCGGGTGGTGGGCGAAGCCGTGGCGTTCCCGGTGGAGGACTGAGCACCAGCCGTCTCTCCTGACACAGAAAAATCATCCTGTGGAAACACTCCGGCAATGTCTCCCCGCCAAGCTGTCCTTACGGGGATACAACAGCAGGAGGCAGCCCATTATGGAGGCACAAGGAGTACGTACGGCCCAGCTTCGGATCGGGGATCAGATCGAGGCTTGGCACAGGGGCAGGCTCTTCCACAAAGGGCGCGTGACCGACGTCGTCCCGGCCCTTGAACTCTTCTGGATCCTGGACGCCCGGACCGGCACGCGCAAGCTGCTGGACCCCGAAGCCCTGGAGATCCGCCACGTGGAGGCCGGGGCGCCGGTGAAACCGGACGTCACCGCCAAGCCCCAGCCCCCGGCCAAGCCGCTCGCCACCGCCTGAAGCCCGGTGAGGGCTCAGGCGCGGTCCTGGTAGACGTCCGGGACGCCGTCGTGGTCCGAATCCACGTTCTCCAGCTCTTCGGCCAGGCGGTACTGCCGGTTGCGGGTGCGCAGCACGGCGGTTGCCAGCAGCGCGGCAATCAGCGACGCGGCCAGGATGCCAACCTTGGCATGGTCGTCATGCAGGCTGCCGTTGCCGAAGCTGAGTTCCGCCACCAGCAGGGACACGGTGAAGCCGATCCCCGCCAACAGCGCAACGCCAAACACGTCGATCCATTTGAAGGAGCTGTCCAGGGTGGCCCTGGTGGCTTTGGTCAGGATCCACGTGGTGGCCAGGATGCCGATCGGCTTGCCCAGGACCAGGCCCAGGATGATGCCCAGCGCCACGGGGTCCGTGAGGGCTGAGCCCAATCCAGCCCAGCCACCCACGGCCACGCCGGCCGAAAAGAACGCGAACACAGGCACTGCCACGCCCGCGGAGATGGGCCGGAACCGGTGCTCGAAGATCTCCGCCAGCCCGGGTCCGGCTTCGGGTCCGCCCGACGCCTGGGAGCGGATCACCGGAATGGCGAAGCCCAGCAGTACGCCCGCCACGGTGGCATGGATACCGGAAGCGTGCACCAGCGCCCACGTCACGGCGCCCAGGGGCAGCAGGACCAGCCAGGCAGCGGCGGCATGCAGGCCAAAGAACCGCCGGAACTTATGCGCCAGGAAGGCATAAACGGCCAGCGGAACCAGCGCCAGAAGCAGAGGCGCCACCTGGATGTCGCTGGAGTAGAAGAACGCGATGATGCTGATGGCAATCAGGTCATCCACCACTGCCAGAGTAAGCAGGAAGATCCGCAGGGCGCTGGGCAGGTGGGACCCTATGATCGCCAGGACGGCAACGGCAAAAGCAATATCCGTTGCGGTGGGAATGGCCCACCCCCGGAGCGTTTCCGGGCTGGCGAGATTGACGACGGCGTAGATCACCGCGGGGACCGCCACGCCTCCCACGGCTGCCGCTACCGGCACGATCGACTTGCTGATCTGGCGCAGGTCACCGGCCACGAATTCGCGTTTGAGTTCCAGGCCCACCAGGAAGAAGAAGATGGCCAGCAGCCCATCCGCCGCCCACGCCCCCAGGCTCAGTTCAAGGTGCCATGGTTCGTAGCCAACCTTGAAGTCGCGGAGGGCAAAGTAGCTGTCCGACGCCGGGGAGTTTGCCCATACCAGCGCGATGACGGCAGCGACCACCAGGAGGGCACCGCCGACGGTTTCCTTGCGGAGGATCTCGCCGATCCGCAGCGCCTCGGCGTAGCTGCCACGGGAAAAAACGGTGGAACCGAAGAATTTGTTCTGGCGTGGGGTGGGCGGTGTGGCGCTCATGCAGGCGTCCTTAAATCCGGGTTCGACAAATACATGCCGACCAGACTTCCCGGCGCACCTTCGGTCCATTCTACGGCGCCCCGCTGCCGCCCCCCCCCCCAAACACTCTTCTCCGACGGATTTCGGGGTTTTGTGGGCCAGTTCACAAAAACACCCATCCGGCGCTTCGATGGCATCGAATCAGTAATGTCCCTCATCTGGGACAAAACGTCACTTGCATGAGGAGAATGCTTTCCGATGAACAAGACACTTCGTTTCCTCGCAGTTCCCACCCTCGCCCTGGGCGCCCTGGCCCTTTCGGGCGGTCCCGCCTCCGCAGCGGACCACACATACCAGTCCACTCTCACCCAAATCAATGGCAGCTCTGCCTCGGGCACCGTCACCGTGGACGTCACCGGCAATCAGGCACACGCCGTCCTGAAGGTCTCCGGCCTGGCCTCCACCTTCAACAACGCGCCCTACCCCCACGTCCAGCACATCCACGGCGGCGCCCAAGGCGTCTGCCCCGCACCGTCGGCAGACAAGGACGGCGACGGCGTTGTTTCCACCACCGAGGGTGCACCCAGCTACGGCGGAATTGTGACGACCCTGTCCACCAGCGGCGATACCAGCCCTGCGGCCGGGCTCGACCTCAAGGTTGCGGGCCAGGGTGCCAGCTACACCGTGGACCGAACTTTCGAACTCAACGCCGAGACCAAATCCGCCCTGGAGTCCGGCACCGCCGTCGTCGTTGTCCACGGGCTCGATCCGGCCACCCTCAGCCCGGCCGGGCAGGCCGCCAAATCGGACCTCGTTCCGAGCCTCCCACTCGCTGCCACCTCCCCCGCCCTTTGCGGGACGCTTAAAGCGGGGCAGATGAAGATGCCCGCCGGCGGCGTTGACACGGGCGTTGCGCAGCAGGCCGGTGGCACCGACAGCGGCGCCCTCGCCCTGGGCGGCGGCTTGGTCCTGGCAGCGGCAGCAGGTGGCGCCTACCTGGTCCGCCGCCGCGGTTCAGGTTCGGAAGCCTAAGTCCGGCTGGCTGGACCACGCCATGTCCTTCCTGAACTCCGGCAGCCGTGGAAGCCTTCGGGCCCCCGCGGCTGCCGGGCTTCTGCTCCTGCTCGCCCTCACCGGCTGCGGCTCCGCACCAGGAACGTCCGCCACCGGCCCATCGCCTTCGCTCTCCCCCGTACCGTCGGCATCCCCCGCACCTTCCGCGTCCATGCCTTCGCCCGCCGCGCCAATCTCCACCGCCCCCGTTCCTGCCGGCCCGCCCGCACCCACCGCACCTCCCGTCGTCGAACCCCCAGTCCTGCCCCGGTCCGAACCGGCGGCGCTTGATATCCCCTCGATTGGCCTGCGCACGGAACTGCTGAGCCTGGGCCTGCGGCCCAACGGCTCGCTGCAGGTCCCGGAAGACAAGGGCAACGGAGCCCCGGCTGGTTGGTACAACGGCTCGCCGACGCCCGGCGAGCGCGGCCCGGCCGTGGTGCTGGGGCATGTCAACGCGCTCGGCGGCCACAAAGGTGTCTTCGCCGACCTCCGTAAACTCGCGCCCGGAGCCGAGGTCAGTGTGGCGCGGACGGACGGCAGCACGGCCCTTTTCGTCGTCGAACGCGCTGCCGTCTACGGCAAAGACAATTTCCCCACCCTTGAGGTTTACGGCAACACTCCGGAGTCCGAACTGAGGCTGATCACCTGCGACGGTTATGACGCCGCCACCGGCCTCTTCGATGACAACTACGTCGTTTTCGCCAAGCTCAAAGCCTGATCGGACAGACAACAACGGCCGCCCCACTCGCGGCGGCCAGGACGGATCGTCATGAAGAACCGTGCTCCCCTGCTGGCAACCCTGGCGCTGTCGCTGCTGCTCACCGGCTGTGCTGCGGCGGGATCAGCCGGGCAGGCCCTTCCAGCGGCGCCCCCCGGCCCCGCCGGCTCAACGGCGGCGGCCCATGCCGGCCACCATGGCACCGATACAGCTGTTCCCGAAACCAGCCCCGGAGGCCCCAGCGCGGCCGCCAGGATGGTATGCGGGGACCAGCCGATGGAACGGCTGACCAGCATCCTGTCGCTCGACCGGAAACCGCACACGGTAAGCAGCTGGGCCAACGGCACCTTCACCTGCACCTACCATCTAACCGAAGGTGCACTGGTGATTACCGTGCAGGAGGCGCCCGACCAAGCGAGGGCGCGGGCTTATTTCGACGCCATGCAAGCCCTTGCCACAGACGCCTCCCCCATTGAGGGGCTGGCCAACCTGGGCTTTCCCGCCTATGAAACTGCAGCCGGTTCCGCCGTTTTCCAAAAGGACAACTTTGTGCTGCAGGTGAACGCATCGGCGCTTCCACCTGCGGTTGGACCGGATGCCATCACCCGCGGCGCCTTGGCATACCAGCTCTCCACAACCATCCTTGCCTGCTGGGTGGAGCACCACTAGCCCGCGCGGCGGTCCCCCGCGTGGTTCGCCCGGCCGTGCAGTTGGATGGCCCGCACGGCACGGTCCAGGTAGGTCCGTGCCTCCGCGGAGTTGGCCAACTGCACCAGTTCCGCCGCCACTACCACCAGCTTGACGTTCCGGTGGCTGCTGGTGCTCACCAGCATCTGGAACGCGTCATCGGAGCCAAGTCTCAGCTGGCCCATGAGGATGCCCCGGGCCTGGTCGATCACGGTCCGGGTTGCCGTTGCTCGCGCGACGGCGTCCCGGGCCGTTTGTTCGGTTTCGCGCTGCAGGGTGCGGCTGAGGTCTACCGTTACGCCTTCGAGCGCCAGCACTGCTCCGTCGGCGCTCAAGACCGCCTCGCCGGAGGTCACCACACGCCGCGTCTTCCCCCGGGCGTCCACAATCCGGTGATACATGCAGAAGAAGCCGCCTGTGGCGGAAACCTGCTGCACAATCTCCTCGCACCGCTCGCGGTCATCAGGATGCTTGTGGGCAAAGATCAGTTCCAGCGTGGGGACAACCTCGCCGCGCTGGTATCCGTGCAGCCGGAACATCCCGTCCGACCACTGGAAGGTTGGACCGGAGGGCTCAATGTCCACGCGGAAGGTACCGGCATCGCTTTCGCTGTCTCCGAGGGCACTCGAATACGTGTACAAATCGCTCAGCTCCGTCACAGGTCCACCTCCCGTGCAATGGCCAGCCCCCAGCGGTCCGGCTCTGTCCCCGCTCCTTCCAGTATGGTCGCGTTGCGCAACAGAAGGTAGTGCGGGAGGTCCCATGGAAGTCGCGCGTGAAATGCGCTAGAGTCCTTGACCTTTATACCCCCAGGGGGTATATTGGCGGTGTTGTCAGTGAAGTGGTATGTCCCGGCCGGCGCACCAGCACCAGCCTTTCACAGCCGTTCAACCCCAGCGCCCCTTGATTCCCTCAACGGATTGGAACTGACATGAACAGCGGGAACCGTCCCCAGCTCCCCCTCGCATCCTCCGGCTGCAGCTGCTGCGCCCCAACCCACTCGGTGGAGCCGGCCAGCATCCTCCCCGCGACCGCCCCGCAGGAGCCTCCGGCCGCCGTCGTAAATGCCGACGCGGACGCTTCCGCGCAGCGCAGCTTTGCAGTGGAAGGCATGACCTGCGGGCACTGCGTCCGGTCTGTCGAAACGGCTGTCTTCGCCGTTCCGGGCGTAACCTCCGCCTCGGTTGACCTGGTGCCGGGCGGCCGCTCCCGGCTTGCCGTGACCGGCCGGGCGTCCGAAGCCGACGTCCGCCAGGCCGTGGCTGCCGCCGGTTACGCCCTGGCCTGATACGGGCCGCGCCCCTGCGCTCCCAACATTTTTCCGCAGCCCCGGGTAAAGCCGGGCAGCGATTGCCTCCAAGGAGGAACCATGCAGGATCACCACGATATGCAGGACCAGCACGGCACGCAGGACCACCCCGCCGTGCACCACCAGGGAGGCGGGCATGACCACCCCCAGCCGCCCGGGGGGACGCTCACGGAGCCCCCTGCACACAGCGCCGGGCACACCGGACACCCGCAGCACGCCGGACACGGCCAGCACGACGACGACCACACCATCCACACGCACGGCCAGCACGCGGGGCACAGCACGGCCATGTTCAAGAACAGATTCTGGCTGACGCTGGCCCTGTCCATTCCCGTGGTCTACTTCAGCCCCATGATGGCCCACCTGCTGGGCTACATGCCGCCGGAGTTCCCCGGCTCCGCCTGGATCCCCCCGGTCCTGGGCACCGCGATTTTCCTCTACGGCGGCCAGCCGTTCCTCAAGGGCGGCCTGCAGGAGCTCAAAGACCGCACCCCCGGAATGATGCTGCTGATTGCCATGGCCATCACGGTGGCCTTCGCCGCCTCCTGGGTCACCAGCCTGGGCATCGGCGGCTTCGACCTGGACTTCTGGTGGGAGCTGGCCCTGCTGGTGGCCATCATGCTGCTGGGGCACTGGATCGAAATGCGTGCCCTCGGATCCGCGCAGGGCGCCCTTGATGCCCTCGCCGCGCTGCTGCCGGACGAAGCCGAGCGCATCACCGACAGCGGCACCGAGACCGTTCCCGTGTCCGAACTCAACGCCGGGGACCTGGTCCTGGTGCGTCCCGGAGCCCGCATGCCCGCTGACGGAAACGTGGTGGACGGCCAGGCCGAGTTCGACGAGTCCATGATCACCGGTGAATCCAAGACCGTGGCGCGTGGCGCAGGCGATCCCGTGGTGGCCGGAACCGTTGCCACGGACAGCAGCGTCCGCGTCCGGGTCACGGCCGTTGGCGACCAGACCGCCCTGGCCGGGATCCAGCGGCTGGTGGAGGAAGCACAGGCCTCATCATCACGCGCACAGGCCCTGGCGGACCGTGCCGCAGCCTTCCTCTTCTACTTTGCCGCCGGCGCCGGGGTCCTCACCTTCATCGCCTGGACGCTGATGGGAAGTGTCCCGGACGCCGTGACCCGGACCGTCACCGTACTGGTCATTGCCTGCCCGCACGCCCTTGGCCTGGCCATCCCTCTGGTGATCGCCATTTCCACCGAGCAGGCGGCGCGGGCCGGCGTCCTGATCAAGAACCGGATGGCGCTGGAACGGATGCGGACCATCGATGTGGTCCTGTTCGACAAGACCGGCACCCTGACCACCGGCGAGCCGGAGCTGAAGGACGTTGCCGTAGCTGAAGGAGCAGATCCGGACGCGGTGCTTGCCCTCGCCGCCGCCGTGGAGTCCGACAGTGAACACCCCGTGGCACGGGCCATCGTCCGCGCTGCGAAGGCACGGAACCTGGCGCTGGCTCCGGCCACCGGCTTCACCTCGCTGACGGGCCGCGGCGTCCGCGCCAACGTGGAAGGCCGTACGGTGCATGTGGGCGGGCCGGCGCTCCTGCGCGAGCTCGGCGTCGTGGAACCGGCCTCCCTGGCGGGGAGCACCAAAGCCTGGATGGACCGCGGGGCAGCGGTCCTGCACGTTGTCGACGACGGCAACGTCCTGGGCGCCGTCAGCATGGAGGATGCGGTGCGGCCGGAGTCCCGGCAGGCTGTTGCTGCCCTGCAGCGGCGCGGGGTCAAGGTGGCCATGGTTACCGGTGACGCGCACCAGGTGGCCAAGGCCGTGGCCGCGGATCTGGACATCGACGAGGTGTTCGCCGAGGTCCTGCCCGCGGACAAGGACAAGAAAGTGGCCGAGCTACAGGGCCGCGGCCTGAGGGTGGCCATGGTGGGCGACGGCGTCAACGACTCACCCGCGCTGGCCCGTGCCGAGGTGGGCATCGCCATCGGCGCCGGAACCGACGTGGCAGTGGAATCCGCCGGCGTGGTGCTGGCCGGAAACGATCCGCGGGCCGTGCTGTCCATGGTTGACCTATCCCGTGCCAGCTACCGGAAGATGTGGCAGAACCTGGTGTGGGCCACCGGCTACAACGTCCTGTCCGTGCCATTGGCTGCCGGTGTCCTGGCATTCGCCGGGGTGGTGCTGTCGCCCGCAGCAGGGGCGGTGCTGATGTCCGCGTCCACCGTGGTGGTGGCACTGAACGCCCAGCTCCTCCGGCGCCTGAAACTGAACCCGTCCGAGGTACGTTGAACATTCCAGGCACATTGAAAGGAGGGACGGCCATGACCACCCGCGCCGTGGCGTCCCTCCTTCGCTGTGCCTGGCTGCTGGCCGCTGCCCTGGCCGTCATCGCAGGGCTGCTGGGCATGCACGTGCTCACCTCCGGGCATGGCTCGCACGGGTCCGGCCTGCAGGTCATGATTTCCCACAGTCCGGCTTCTCCTGTGGCGTCCGCCCACCCATCGCACAGCGCCGGGCACTCCCCCAGCCACACCGCCGTCGCGCATTCCGCTGCTGCCGGCGGCCATGCCGGCGAGCGCCCCGGCTCCTCCACTCCGGACGCGCCAGCCCTTGCCTCGCCCGCCTGCGGCGATTCCTGCCCGGGCGCCCAGGAATCGGGCGCGCCCTGTGTCCCCTCTGCGCCCGGCAGCCCGGTCACCCTTTCCCCACCCCAGGCATCCCCCGCCGCGATTCCTGCACCTCGCGCCCCCGGTAGCACCGCGGGCGCCGGCTACGGCTACCTGCCGCCCAGCCCCACACCCTGCGACCTGTCGATCAGCCGGACGTAATCCGGACTGCGCCACATCCATCGCGGCCCAGTTCACCCACTCCCCTGAAAGACAACCATGAACACCACCATCAAGACCCTGTCCATTGCTGCTGCCCTGGCGGCCTCGCTCGGCCTGGCAGGCTGCGCCGGCAACGCCGGATCGGGCAACAGCATGCCCATGGACCACGGGAACTCCGGCCCCATGTCGAGCACGATGCCCAGCTCCGGGGCCATGTCCAGCGGGGGCACGACGCCCACCGCGGATGCCGACCATAACCAGGCCGACATCATGTTTGCCCAGATGATGATCCCGCACCACGCCCAGGCGGTGGAGATGAGCGGCATCATCCTGGACAAGCAGGGCGTCCCGGCGGAAGTGACTGCGCTTGCCAGCAAGATCAAGGCGGCGCAGGCCCCCGAGATCGAGCAGATGACCGGCTGGCTCCAGGGGTGGAACGCACCCACCATGATGAACGACCACACCGGCCATGGCATGACCGGCATGGTGGACGACGCAGGGATCGACAAGCTCAAGTCGGCCACCGGCACCGACGCTGCGCGGCTTTTCCTGGAGCAGATGATCGGCCATCACGAGGGCGCCATCGACATGGCCCAGCAGGAGATCAGCGCCGGCAAATCCCCTGAAGCCGTGAAGCTGGGCCACGAGATCGTGGACGCGCAGCAGACGGAGATCATGCAGATGAAGCAGCTGCTGGCCACGCTCTAGCGTGGGACAGCCCGCCGACCTGGCGGGAAATGTGAACGACGCGGTGGCGGCACCCGGTGTGGGAGCCGCCGCCGCGGCGTCGCATGTTAAGTTGAAGGGCACGGGCCCCACCGGACCGCCGCCAGCTGGGAAAAGAGAAAATCTCCTTGGACACTTCCGCACCAGTACGAATCCTGACCGTCTGCACCGGCAACATCTGCCGGTCGCCCGTGGCCGAACGGCTGCTGCAGGCGGGGCTTGACCAAGTAGTGCCCGGCGGTTTCGAAGTCTCCAGCGCCGGGACCCGCGCCCTGGTGGGCCAGCCCATGCAGCCCATCTCGGCGGACATCGTGCGGACCTTCGGCGGGAATCCCGAAGGCTTCGCTGCCCGGCAGCTCACCCCCACAATCCTGCGCGGCGTGGACCTGGTGCTCACCATGACGTCCGGGCACCGCGGCGAGGTCCTGCAGCTGGACGCGTCCCTGCTCAAACGGACCTTCACCATCCGCGAGTTCGCCCGGATGCTGAATGTCCTGGACCAGCGGGCCGCCGAAAATGACACCCAGCCCGCCGGCCCCCAGGAAGCAGCGTCCGACGACGAGTCCCGGCTGGCTGCCAACGCCGCCTTTTGGCGCGGGCTGCCAGCCCGCGCCGCCGGGGTGCGGCACCTCTCGCTTCCCGCCGACCCCGCCGAAAATGACATCGTGGACCCCTACCGCCGCTCGCCCGAGGTCTACCGGGAGATGGAGGACCAGCTGGCTCCGGCGATCGTCTCCATCCTGCGCCACGCCCGCCTGAACGCGCCCGTGAGCCCGGACGCCGCCCAACTGTAGGTCCTGCCGCAGAGGCTCCACCCATCCGGCGTCTGGTCTCGGGCCTGCCGGCTGGTGTGGAACAGAGTGCGGTTTTTCTGTGGATTTCCCCGATGTAAGGCATTTTTTCCGGTGCTAATTTTCCGAAATGAGCACCCAGGCGAAGCTTCGCAGTACCGGCGCCGTCCGCGTTGTTGAGCGGTCCAAACGCCGTCGGCACCCGTTGCGGACCGCGCTGCTGGTGCTGCTCGCCGCAGCGATCCTGATAGCCGCCGCAGCCGGTACGTACCTTTTCAGCCTCGGCCGTGCGTACGATTCACAGGCGAAGGTCATTGACAATCCATTCCCGTCCGAGTCCAACCGCCCTCAGCCGCGTTCCGCTGCGCCGTCCGGCGTAACACCGGCCGAAGGCACCGGCACTGGTGCGGCGGCCGGGCCCGCAGCAGGGCCCGCAGCAGCCGCCCCTGCCCAGGCACCCGGCGGGCAGGCGCTGAACATCCTGGTGATGGGCAGCGACAGCCGCGGGGCAACGGTTGGCAAGGCTGAATCCGGCAGCAGCTCGGATCAGCGCGCTGACACCCTCATGCTGGTGCACATTCCCGCGGACCGATCCAAAATCTTCGCCATCTCCCTGATGCGCGACCTGTGGGTGGACATTCCGGGTCACGGGAGGGCAAAGATCAATTCAGCCCTCGCCTACGGGGGCGTCCCCCTCATGGTGCAGACGGTGGAGACCATGTTCAACGAGCGCGTGGACCACGTGGCCATGGTCGACTTTGAGGGCTTTGTTGGCCTCACGGATGCCCTCGGCGGGGTTGAGGTGGACATCCCCCGGTCCTTCGTTTCCGCGCACGACAAATTCTCCTACCAGCAGGGGCGTACCCTGCTGGACGGCAAGCACGCCCTGGAGTTCGTCCGCGAGCGCTACTCCTTCACCGATGGCGATTACCAGCGGGTGCGCAACCAGCAGGCTTTCGTGCGGGCGCTTTTCGCCAAGAACCTCAGCCCGGAAACCCTTCTGAACCCGGTGAAGGTGCATAACGTAGTCACTGCCATGTCGCCGTTCATCAGCGTGGACAGCGGACTTAACGCAGCGGCCCTGGCAAACCTGGCCTTGGAACTGCGCAACGTGCGTGCGGACGACATGGAAATGTTTACCCTTCCCACCCTGGGGATCGGAACCTCCGCGGACGGCCAGTCCATCGTCCTTCCGAACCAAACGGCAATCAAAGACATCGGCGATGCGCTGGCAGGTGACAGTTTGGACAACTATGTAGCCAATAACGGCTTGCCGGACGGACACTGATGCCACCAGTCACAATGAGGTGGAGGCGTCATGAGCATCCCAGGCGGTCCTGATCCGTCCGGTCCCGTCGGCCCCGGCAATTCCGGTCCGCCCACAGGCCCATCCGCGCCCCGGCCCGGATGGCTGGTTGCCCTGGGACGCCGCCGCTGGATCGTGGCACTGGTGGTGCTGGCCCTTGTGGCGGCAGCCGGCATCGCGGTCTTCAGCCTGAACCGCGCCGGCCAGGAGGCACAACCGGCAGCCACCCAAACCCAGCCGCCCAGCGAAACGCCCAGCCCAACGCCTACGCCCACTCCTTCCGAAACGCCGCCGCCGGCTCCCGCTCCCCCGCCCCCGCCTCCCCCGATCCCGGAACTGCCCGCAGTTCCGATGAACATCCTGGTGATCGGCAGCGACATCCGCGGCGGCACGCCGGCGCGGGACGCCGCCGCCCATACGGCAGCCACCGGCGAAGCCCAGGACCAGCGGGCGGACTCCCTGATGGTGGTTCACGTCCCGGCCGACCGCCGGAACCTTTACCTCATCTCCATCAACCGCGACAACTGGGTGGACATCCCCGGCTACGGGGCCGCCAAGATCAATGCAGCCCTGCAGTATGGCGGCATCGACATGGAAACTGCCACCGTGCAGCAACTGCTGGGAATCACCATCGACCACACGCTGATGCTGGACTTCGGCGGGTTCAAAATCCTGGTGGACGGCCTGGGCGGAATCGACGTCAATGTGCCCATCCCTTTCCAGTCCAGCGTTGAAACCCAACACGTCTTCCCCGCAGGCATGAACCACCTGGACGGGCAGGCGGCGCTGGAGTTTTCCCGCGAGCGCTACGCCTTCGCCGACGGCGACTTCCAGCGGGTCCGCGACCAGCAGATCATGCTCCGCGCAATCCTGGCGCGCCTCACGGCTGGAGGTGCCCTCAACGATGTGAATACGGTTCGGTCCCTGGTCGACTTCGCTTCCTGCTGCCTCACCGTGGATAAGGCCTTCGACCCCGTGCAGGCCGCCATTCTGGCTTACAGCCTGCGGAACCTGGACGTGAACGCCATCGGCACCATGACGCTTCCGACGGCGGGTTCAGGTTTCGTGGCCGGACAATCCGTACTGTTTCCAGACTATGGCGGCATCGCGGCCGTGGGCGCAGCACTCCGGGAGGGCCGGATCGGCGACTTCGCGAAGCCATAGGGCGCAACCCCCGCTGTTCAGCCGCGGCTCGCCGCCCGTTCACCGTGACGCCAGAGTCCGTGTACCGGCCGGGGCAACCCTGAGGACATGACCGAGTCTTCCCCGGCAGGGGTTTCCCGCCGCACCATCGTCAAGAGTTCTGTCCTCGCCGCCGCGCTGGCCTCCGTGCCCGCCGCCAACGCCACGGCCGCCACCCAGTCTCCCGCCGGCGTCGCCCTGGTGCGCAACCGGCTCACACTGCCCAGCGGCATCGCCACCGGCGATGTCACCTCCGATTCGGCCGTGCTGTGGTCGCGCGCCTCGGGAGCCGGCCGGATGACGGCGGTCCTGCGGGCAGTGGACGACGGCGGCCAGGTGCTGCGCGGGCGCGGCGCCTTTGAGCGGGTCCTCCGCGGGCCCCGCGCCACCCAGGCATCCGACTTCACTGCCAAAATCCACGCCGGCAACCTGCCGTCCAACACGCGTTTTGCGCTGGAGATCAGCTTCGACGACGACGCCGGCGCGGCCAGTGAGACGGTTCGCGGCAGCTTCCGCACGGCCCCCGACACCGGGACGGTCAACGGCAAGGGCCGCACCGGCGACACCACAAACGGCGGCGACGTCCCGGCGTCGTCCGCGCAAAGCTTTGTGTGGACCGGCGACACCGCGGGCCAGGGCTGGGGCATCAACGAGGAAATCGGGGGGATGCGTGGCTACCGGGCCATGCACCAGACCCGCCCGGACTTCTTCATCCACTCCGGCGACACCATCTACGCCGACGGCCCCATCGCCGAAACCGTTGTGGAAAAGGACGGGCAGGTGTGGCGGAACCTGGTCACGGAAGAGGTGTCCAAGGTTGCCGAAACGCTGACCGAATTCCGCGGCCGCCACCGCTACAACTCCATGGACGCCAACATGCGGGCCATGTTTGCCGACGTTCCGGTGATCGCCCAGTGGGATGACCACGAGACCCACAACAACTGGTATCCGGGCCAGATCATCGACGACTCCCGCTACACGGTGCGGGACGTCAACACCCTTGCCGCCCGCGGCCGGCAGGCCTGGCAGGAAAACATGCCCATCGCCGACAGCTCGGCCATCTGGCGCCCCGGAACGTTCGATGATGCCGGGCAGTACCAGCCGGCCCGGATCTACCGGAAGATCTCCCGGGGCCCGCAGCTGGACATCTTCTGCCTGGACATGCGCACCTACAAGTCCCCCAACACGGACGGCAAGGAACCCTACGCCACCAACATCCTTGGCCAGGAGCAGGTGGACTGGCTCATCCGCGAGGTGTCCAGGTCCAAGGCGACATGGAAGGTGATTGCCAACGACCTGCCGCTGGGCATTGTGGTGCCGGACGGCCCGGTCAACCAGGAGAGCCTGTCCAACCGGGACAACGGCGCTCCCCTGGGCCGTGAACTCGAAATCGCAGGAGTGCTCAGCGCCTTCAAGCGCAACGGCGTCAAGAACACCGTGTGGCTCACCGCCGATGTGCACTACTGCGCCGCCCACCACTACTCCCCCGAGCGTGCTGCCTTCACCGACTTCGAACCCTTCTGGGAGTTCGTGGCCGGGCCCATCGCCGCCGGCTCCTTCGGCCCCAACAGCATGGACGGCACCTTCGGCCCCGAGGTGGTGTTCGCAAAGACCGGACGCTTCGCCGGAGAATCGCCGCGCGACGGCGAAAACCAGTTCTTCGGCCACGTCCAGCTGGGCGAGGACAACAGCTTCACCGCCAGCCTCCGGAACGCCAACGGTGCCACGGTGTTCTCCAAGGTCCTGACGCCCGAACGGTAAGCCCTGCCCTCGACGCGCAGAACCACTGGCGACGCGCATATTCCCTGACGCGCCGATATTCGGGGCGCGTCGATGATTTTGCGCGTCGCTGAGGAAAATGGGCGTCGAGCCGTATGGTCCGCTGCCGCCGCCGTCGTTATTTGCGCCTGCCCCTGGGTACGCCGTTGGTAGTGTTCCTGCATTCGACACAGCATTTGGCAGGGTGAGGACGGGGTGATTTCTTGAAGGACACTTCAGCAAACGACGACGGCCTGACGGAGGCCGTCCAGCAGGCCGGGGCGGTGGAACTGCTGCTGATCCGCCATGGCGAGAGCGAAGGCAACGTTGCGGCCACGGAGGCCCGCGAGGCCGGCGTGGAGGTCATCAAGGTTCCCGCCCGGGATGCGGACGTGGACCTGTCCGGCACCGGCAGGGACCAGGCCAAGGCGCTGGGCATGGCACTGGGACGGATTGCGGAGGAGTTCCGCCCTGACACGGTGGTGTCCTCCCCGTATGCGCGTGCCCGCCAGACGGCTGAGATCGCGGTGGAAACCGCAGGCTGGCCAGTGCAGGTGCGCATAGACGAACGGCTCCGCGACCGCGAACTGGGCATCCTGGACCGGCTCACGCGGCTGGGCGTGGAAAACCGCTACCCCGAGGAATCCGAACGCCGTGACTGGCTGGGCAAACTCTACTACCGGCCACCGGGAGGGGAATCCTGGGCGGACGTTGCGCTGCGGCTGCGGTCCGTCCTGGCCGAGCTGAACAACCTTGGCCTTGGCCAGCGGGTCATGCTGGTGTGCCACGACGCGGTAATCATGCTGTTCCGGTATGTCCTGGAAGGGCTCAGCGAAAAGGAACTGCTGGACCTGGCAGCCAGGGAGGCCATCCTCAACGCGTCACTGACCAAGTTTGTCCGCCCCTCCGGGGTGGGGCCGTGGACGCTGGAGAGCTTCAACGTGGCCGACCATCTGGCCGAGCAGGGCGTCGAGGTCACCCAGCACGCGGGAGACACCAGTGTCCGCCCACGATAACGCACCCGGGCCCACGCTGGTGACGGCGACGCTCCTGCGGGGGTGGCCACTGCCGGCGCCGGGCGAAGATAAGTATTCACGCGGCTCCGTGTTGGTAGTGGGCGGGGCCAGGGCCACCCCGGGGGCAGCCCTTCTGGCCGGCACCGCAGCCTTGCGTGCCGGGGCCGGGAAAGTCACGCTGGCAGTGGCCGAGTCAGTGTCAGTGCAGCTGGGGGTGGCACTGCCTGAGTGCGGGTCCATCGGCCTTCCGGAGACTCCCGGCGGCTCCGTCAAACCGGAACTGGACCGCATTTCCTCCTACCTGGACCGGGCCGACGTCATCCTGGTAGGGCCCGGCCTGGACCATCCCGACCTCGCCCGCGAACTGCTGGAAGCGCTGCTCGGGCAGAATAAGGAATCCAACAGCGGCGCCCAAGGTGACGCCGGCCGGGGCTCCCAAGGCGACGCCGGCGCAAAGGAAGGTCCCGCCGTCGTCCTTGATGCCTACGCGTTGGGTGCCTTGGTGCCCCTGGAGGACCAACTCGGCCCCTGGCGCGGCCGGCTGATCCTCACCCCCAACCCGAAGGAAGCGGAGGTCCTGCTGGGGCGGGAGGTGAATGACCTCGAAAAGGACCTGGCCGAGATCTCCGCCAGGTTCGGCGCCGTGGTCAGCTGCCAGGGGCTGATCACCCAGCCGCCCGGCCTGAACCCGGACGAGCCGGAGCTGTGGAAAATCACCACGGGGTACGGCGGGCTGGGTACGTCCGGCAGCGGCGACGTCCTGGCGGGAGCCATTGCCGGGTTCCGTGCCCGCGGAACCACCGGCGCCCAAGCGGCCTGCTGGGGCACCCACCTGCACGCAGCCGCGGGGGACCGTTTGGCCGTCAGGCTGGGACCGCTCGGGTTCCTGGCCCGCGAACTGGCCGACGAACTGCCTGCCCTGATGCTGGAATTCAGCGTCTAACGCCCGGCGGCAGGACACCCGGGCACGCGGATGGCCCCCGGCTAAACCCGGGGGCCACCGTGTCGGGAGGTTGAGGCCTAAGCTGCCGATGCGCTGTCTGGCGCTGTGGCGTTGCACAGATGGCGATTCGCCCCAAAAAGGCAGTCAACAGATCTGGCCGCCTCCCGATCCTTTTCCGAACCTCTTCGGGTCCCTGCGCTTGGCGGGATCCCTGCGCCGGCTATGCGGAGATCTCCTGCTTTGCCCCCTTCGTTTGAATCTCAATCTTGCGCGGCTTGGCCTTTTCGGCCACCGGGATCCGCAACGTCAGGACGCCGGCGTCGTAGCTGGCCTTGACGTTGTCCGTGTCCAGCGTGTCGCCGAGGATCAGCTGCCGGCTGAAAACGCCGCGCGGCCGTTCACTGGCGATCAGTTCGGTGTCCTTGCCCACGGGATCGGGCCGTTCCGCCCGCACCGTCAGGACGTTCCGTTCCACGTCCAGGTCCACCGAATCCACAGCGACGCCGGGCAGATCGAAGGCCACGACGAATTCCTGGTCCTCACGCCATGCATCCATCGGCATCGCCGCCGGGCGTGCAGAGGTACCCAGGACCTGCTGGGCCAGCCTGTCCAGTTCGCGGAACGGATCGGTGCGCATCAACATGGCTTCCCTCCTCGTAAGAGATGGTCCAACATCGTTTCCACATCAGCCGATCTGTATTGGCTGATATAGATTTTTTAGCACCGCAGCAGCAGGTCTTCAAGGGGTTCCTGCATGGTTTTTGGGTGATTTTTCTGCCCGTCGGGGCCTGACTCCGCAGTCGACGGCACCAGGGAAAAGGGCCTTCCACCCAGCTGCTGCTGCGCGGAAGGCCCTTCATCGAGTCACTGTTTTAAGGTTTTCGGTCAGTCCCTGGTGGGGTCGGGACGAAGCGGCGCCGGACCTGGATCCGGGACCGGCAGCGGGCCGGGCGCCGGCGGTGCCGGGAACGGGTTGGGGGACGGCGGACCGGGCGGCCGCGGCTGGGTGGGATCCGGCGATGTGGGCTCGGGACCGGGTTCGGGCGGAAATGGCTCAGGTTCGTGCACTGGCGGGATGGTCATGGAAATTCCCCTCTCACGCTGATCGGATCAAACACTGGGCGAATCACACACCGGGCGATGTGCCTTGAACTGACCAGACTACGCCCGCAACCCCTTCTCAACTACCCCCGTTGCTCTATCAGATGTGGTCCCCAAAGGGCCCTTTTAGGAGCCATAACTGATAGAGCATCACGACGGCGGGAGGGCGCCTTAGTCCCGCACGGCACCGACCAGCCGCAGCCAGTCGCGGAGCTGGACCGGGTCCGCCTCGCCGCAGCGGAAGCCCACGTAGCCGTCGGGCCTGATGCCGGCCACTCCCGTGCCGGGGTGGCTGGTGAGGCGGTGGACATGCAGCAGCCGGGGCTGGCTGTCCATCGACGCAACGGCGGGGATGGCGTCCAACGCGACTGGGCCGGCGTCGCGCTCCAGCAAAAGGTGGAGTCCCGGCACCGCGGTCAGCTCATGCAGGCGGACGGAGCGTCCATCCACCGCAGCCGGAGCATCGGGCAGCCGTTTGCCGGGCCGCGGCCACCCGCGGGCCTTGGGCGTGCCCTCACGCGAGATGGCGCTGTTCCGGTAGTTCACGAACGGCTGGGCCAGCAGCCTGACTCCCCTGGCGATGAGCCACCGCCGGCGGAGGAGCAGCGGCATGACCGGAGCGAACGCCGGCAGGATGCTGCGGGCCAGGCGTGCCGCCGGATGCGGCGAGGCTTCGCCGAAGAAGATCAGGTGCGTCAGCGCCAGCACCCGCCGGGCCGCGGGCAGCCGCTCCTGCCCGTAGGTCTGCAGCAGTTCCGGAAGCGGCCTGCCGGCGGTCGAGGCGAACCCGAGTTTCCAGCCGAGGTTGAGGGCGTCCAGGATGCCGTTGTTCATGCCCTGGCCGCCCGCCGGGGAGTGGGCATGCGCCGCGTCGCCGGCCAGGAAGACCGGGCTGCTCCCGAAGGTGCTGGCAATCCGGTGCTGCAGCGGGACCCGGGCGGACCAGCCCACCTCCCGCACGCTGGCCTCCAGGCCCGAGTCCTTCACCAGCTGCGCCACCTCCTCCGGCGGTATGGGCGGACCCAGCTGGCCGAAGCGGGCGCCGGAATCCGGGACCGCCGGACGCGTGGCCAGCATCCGCCACGTAGCCCCCTCGCCCAGGGCAAAGAGGAAGGCCAGCCCGGCCTGCCCCACCGCAACGTGCAGCAGCCCGGGGTCCAGGCCACCATCGAGTTCGAGGTCGGCCAGGACCGCCTCCACGGGGTACGGGCCTCCGCGCCACTGCGCGCCGGTGATGCCGCGGACGGTGCTGGACTGCCCATCGCAGCCGGCCAAAAAGCGGGAGACGTGATGCCCCGGCCCGTGGGCTCCCTGGAGCTCGGCGCGGACCAGTCCGCTTGATAGCGCTTGCAACCCGCCGTTGTCCTGGTGCAGGCCACGGAACTCCACACCCCAGTCCACCATCACGCCTCTGTCCTGCAGCGCCTGCCACAGGACCTCCTCGACGTCGGCCTGCCGGACCAGCGTCAGGTGCGGGAAGGCGGTGTCCGGAAGATCTGCGTGCCCCAGCCGTGCTTCAACCACCCGCCGCCCCAGGTGGATCCGTGCCTCAGGCGCAGTGTCCGCCCGCTCCAGCAGGCCAGCGGTTACACCGAGCGGGCGGAGTCCCTCCAGTGCCCGGGCATGCAGCATGAGCGCCCGTGAGGGGCGGACCCGGTGATCCCGCCGGTCCACCACCCGCACGGTGGCGCCGTGGGCAAGGGCCTGGAGTGCGGTGGTGAGCCCGGCGGGACCTGCGCCGACCACTAGAACGTCCGTGTCCGCCGTCGTCCCTTGCTTGCCTGGCATGCCCACGGGCCGTCACTTTTTCACGCGGAGCCGCCACCAGGCGTGGTCGGTTCCGGCGGCCGCAATCCTGGCCGGGTCCGCCAGCACCTCCTCGCGGCGCAGCCCGGGAAGCACCTTGTAGCTGATCGATCCGGAGACGCTGACCAGTTCCAGGACCCGCCAAAGGGCCGACGCATAGTTCCTGGCGCGCTCGGCGCCGTCCCACTCGTACAGCCCGCGATAGGCGCCGAAGGTGTCGTGGGCGCACCAGAGTTTGGAGATAAAGCCCGGGAACCCTACGAAGAGCGGGGTGTTCAGGATGCTTTCCGCTTCGAAGAGGCGGTGCGCCCGGCCCCGCACCAGCCGCAGCGTGAACGCCACCACCAGCACGCAGGGCTCGGCGGGCAGGCGGTCGACGGCGGTCTCCCGGTAGACCCGCGAGGTGCTTCCGTCGGCGAAGCGCAGGACCCGGCCCACGTTGTCCTTGGGAAGGTGCACCTGCCGGCGCGCCAGCATGACGCAGGACGTTCTGACGCTGTGGGCCACCGCCAGCCAGGCCTTGGACCGGGGAGCCGGACCGGATTCGGGGGTCATGGCGTTCTCCTTTACCTGCGCTTTCCTGCCGCGCCCCTCCAGCCTGCCGGGATGTGGACGCAAAGCTCCAGAGTCTTTCGCCCCTTTAGGGCTGCGGCGTCTCCCCCGTCAGCGAACGGCCTGCCGACTTCTTGGGGGCGGTCTATATATTGAATCCATGACCTCCACTTCCCTGCAGGATTCCACCGGCACTGCGATCCCGGCGCCCCCGGTGGCCAAGAAGATCCCCACCGAACGCATCCACCACGGGGAGACGTTCGTGGACAACTACGAATGGCTGCGGGACAAGGAGTCGCCGGAGGTCGTGGAGCACCTGCGGGCCGAGAACGCCTACCAGGAAGCCGTCACTGCGCACCAGGAACCGCTCCGCGAAGCCATCTTCCAGGAGATCAAGGGCCGTACCCAGGAAACCGACCTCTCCGTCCCACACCGGAAGGACGGCTGGTGGTACTTCAGCCGCTCGGCCGAAGGCAAGGAGTACGGCATCCACTGCCGGGTGAAGGCACAGGACACCGGGGACAAGGTGGCCGACTGGACCCCGCCGGCCGTGGAACCCGGCATGGAGATCCCCGGCGAAGAGATCCTGCTGGACGGCAACGTGGAGGCCGAAGGCAAGCCGTTCTTCTCCGTAGGCGGAACCGCCGTCACCGTTGACGGCACCCTTTACGCCTATGCCGTGGACAACTCCGGTGATGAACGTTTCACGCTGCGGATCAAGGACCTGCGCACCGGTGAGCTCCTGCCGGACGTCATCGAAAACATCTTTTACGGTGTTGCCTTCTCCCCGGACGGCACCCGCCTGTTCTACACGGTGGTGGACGAGTCCTGGCGCCCCTATCAGGTGAAGTCCCACGTCCTGGGCACCCCTGTGGCCCAGGACGCGGTGGTGTACCAGGAGGACGACCCCGCCATGTGGCTGGGCTTCGAGCTTTCCGCTGACCGGCGCCACCTGGTGCTGGGCATCGGGTGCTCTGAGTACAGCGAAACCAGGCTGCTCCGGTTTGACGACCCCGCCGGAACAGTCAGCACCGTGATTTCCCGGGACGAGCGGATCCTGTACGAAGCCGAGCCCTTCCTGCTCGACGGCGAAGAAAAAATCCTGCTCACGCACAACCGCGGCGCCATCAACTCCATGGTCTCCCTGGCGGACCCGGCCGAGCTGGAAAGGCCGCTGGCTGACCAGACCTGGCAGACCGTCGTCGAACATTCCAACGACGTGCGCGTCAACGGCGCGGGCGTCACTTCCACGCACCTGATCGTTTCCATCCGCAAGGACACCATCGAGCGGGTCCAGGTGCTGGGGCTGGCCGGGCTTGGCACGCCCGCGCAGCAGGAGCCCGTGGAGCCGGCATTCGATGAGGAGCTCTACACCGCCGGCGTGGGCGGCTCCGACTATGAGGCACCTGTGATTCGGCTGGGCTACACCTCCTACTTCACGCCGTCCCGGATCTACGACTTCGTCCTGCCCACCCCGGAGCGACCCTCCGGCGAACTGCTGTTGCGCAAGGAAAGCCCCGTGCTGGGCGGCTACGACGGCAGCGACTACGTTAACACCCGTGAGTGGGCGACGGCGGCCGACGGCACGCGGATCCCGCTGTCGGTCCTGCGGCACAAGGCCGTCAAGCAGGATTCGACGGCGGCGGGCCTGGTGTACGGGTACGGCTCCTATGAGATGAGCATGGACCCGGGCTTCGGCATTGCCCGGCTGTCGCTGCTGGACCGCGGCGTGGTGTTCGTCATTGCGCACATCCGCGGCGGCGGCGAGCTGGGGCGGCACTGGTACGAGGACGGCAAGAAGCTCACCAAGAAGAACACCTTCACGGACTTCGTGGACGCCACGGACTGGTTGGCCGGCTCGGGCTGGGTGGATCCCTCCCGCATCGCCGCCCTGGGTGGTTCGGCTGGCGGACTCCTCATGGGGGCCGTGGCCAACATGGCGCCGGAAAAGTACGCGGCCATCGTGGCCCAGGTGCCGTTCGTGGATCCGCTCACCAGCATCCTTGACCCGGACCTGCCGCTGTCCGCCCTGGAGTGGGAGGAATGGGGCAACCCGATCACCGATCCCCAGGCCTACGCCTACATGAAGTCCTACTCCCCCTACGAGAACGTGCGGGAGGTGGCCTACCCCAAAATCGCCGCGGTGACGTCCTTCAACGATACCCGCGTCCTCTACGTGGAACCGGCCAAGTGGGTGCAGGAACTGCGGAACAGGACCACAGGGTCCGAGCCCATTGTCATGAAGATCGAGATGGACGGCGGCCACGGCGGCGCATCCGGCCGCTACGTGCAGTGGCGTGAACGGGCCTGGGACTACGCGTTCATCGCCGACGCCCTGGGCGCCACCGAACTGCTGCCAGGCGCCGGCCTGAAGTAGCCCATCGATTGCTCCGTTGTTGTCCTTTTGGGCCCGCTAAACGGCAGGTACGGAGCAATCGATGTTCACCCGCGCACCTGGCAAAGCTAACCATGCTTACTATTGGGGGGCACGTGTTTTCCGGCGGGATACCAGAGGAGCAGGCATGTCATTGAGCAAGGGAACGCACGTGGAGTGGAACACTTCACAGGGCAAGACGCACGGCAGGATCGTGGAGAAGAAAACCAGCGACTTCGAACTCGACGGCAACACCCACCGGGCCAGCGAGGACGAACCACAGTACGTGGTGGAATCGGACAAGACCGGCGCCCGTGCAGCGCACAAGGCGTCCGCGCTGACCGAGAAGAAGTAGCGCCGTGGCTGCCCAGCACGAGGTGGTGATCATCGGCGGCGGCAATGCCGGGATCTCCCTGGCGGCCCGGCTGCAGCGCTACGGCGTCAAGGACGTGGCGGTGGTCGAGCCCCGGGACCACCACCTCTTCCAGCCCCTGTTCTCGCATATCGCCGGCGGGCGGGCACAGGCCCAGGAGGCTGTCCGGAGCCAGGAGTCGGTGATCCCCCAGGGCGTCACCTGGATCCGGGATGCTGCCGTAGGCGTGGACGCGAACGCCAACACGGTCACCCTCGGATCAGGGACTTCGGTAGCTTATGGGCAACTGGTGGTGTGCCCGGGGCTCCAGTACGACTGGGACCGCGTGCCCGGCTTGCTCGACGCCGTCCATTCCCCGTACGGCGCCTCCCACTACGACTTCGAACTGGCCCCCAAGGCCTGGGCGCTGCTCAGCGCCCTGCGCTCCGGCACGGCGGTCTTCACCATGCCGGCCGGGCCGATCAAATGCGGGGGCGCCGCGCAGAAACCCATGTACCTCGCGTGTGACTACTGGCGCGGGCAGGGGGTGCTGGACAAAATCCGCGTGGTCATGGTGCAGCCGTACCCCACCGTGTTCGGGGTGCCGGAGGTGGACCGGGAACTGGACCGCAAGATCGCCGAGTACGGAATCGAGCTGCGGACCAACAGCGAACTGGTGGCCGTGAGCCCGGCCGGCCGCAGGGCCACCATCCGGAACAACGCCGCCAACACCACCGAGGACCTGACGTACGACGTCCTCAATGCCGTTCCGCCGCAGTCGGCCCCGGACTGGCTCAAGGCCACGGACCTGCCCGCCGCGGGGGACGCAGGCGGCTTCGTGGAGGTGGACCGGCAGACGCTCAGGCACCTCCGGTACCCCAACGTGTGGTCCCTGGGCGACGCCGCGGGCACCACCAACTCCAAGTCCGGCGGGTCCCTGCGCAAGCAGGTCAAGGTGGTGGCAAAGAACCTGGTGGCAGCCCGGAAAGGAAAGCCGCTGCGGGCCAAGTACAACGGCTACTCCGTGTGTCCGTTCACCGTGTCACGGGACACCGTGGTGTTCGCCGAATTCGACGACCGGTACCGGCCCATGCCCACCATCCCGCGGCTGCCCACGTGGAATGAAAGCAAGCTGTCCTGGGTGCTGGACCGCGACATCTTCCCGAAGATCTACTGGAACCTGATCCTCAAGGGACGGGCGTAACGCTAGCCGGCGGTGCCGATGCGCCACTCATCGGCAAGGATCGAGTAGATGAGCTCGGTGGCCCACTGGCCTTTGTAGTGCCACTTATCGATGTGCCGCGCTTCCAGCCGCATGCCCAGCCGGCCGCAGAGTGAAGCCGAGGCACTGTTGAGTTCGTCCAGCCGGGCTTCAATCCGGTGCATGCCCAGCTCCTCGAAACCCAGGCGCAGGACGGCCTGGGCGGCCTCCGTTCCATAACCCTTGCCGCGGGCACCCGGTGCCAGGGTCCAGCCCACTTCGCCCTGCCCGCGTCCCGGCAGCCATTTGAGCACCACTTCGCCCTGCAGCCCGGGCTCATCCGCCGCTTCGATGGCGAGAGCCGCCCAGTCCCCCTCCTTCTCGAAGGAAAAGTTGGCGTACCGGCCCACCCGCTCCATCGACTGGGTGTAGGTCTTGGCCGGTCCGGGAAGGTACCGGGCGGTCTCCGGCAGCGAGTGGTAGGCGTGGAAGGCTTCCAGGTCGCCGCCGTCGAACCGGCGCAGGACCAGCCGGTCAGTGCGGATGGGAAGGGAAATCTCCGGCATGCGTCTTAGCGGCTGGCGGAAACGACGGCGGCCGTCGCCTCGGCGATGGCGCGCTCCTCGTCAGTGGGAACCACCAGGACAGGAATCGCGGAGGACTGCGTGGATATCACGCGCGGCTCCTTTGACCGCTCGGCGTTCAGGCCGCCGTCGAGCTCTATGCCCAGAGCGCCCAGCCGGTCCGCCACCTGGGCCCGGAAGTGCTGTGAGTTTTCGCCAATCCCTGCGGTGAACACCAGCGCCTTGGCCCCGCCCACCGCCACGTGATAGCCGCCGATGTACTTGGCCAGCCGGTAGGAGGCCACGCTGAGCGCCATGGCTGCGCGCTCGTCGCCGGCCTCGGAGGCCTCCACCACGGAGCGCATGTCGTTGTGCCCGGCAAGGCCTTTCAGACCAGACTCGCGGTTCAGCATGGTGTCGAGGTCCTCGGGCGTCCAGCCGGCGCGGCCGAGGAACACCAGGATGGAGGGGTCAAGGTCGCCGGAGCGGGTGCCCATCACCAGGCCCTCGAGCGGGGTGAAGCCCATGGAGGTGTCCACGGAGCGTCCGCCGCGGATCGCGGTCACGGACGCGCCGTTCCCCAGGTGGGCGATCACGCCGTCGAACTCCTCCACGGGGAGGTCCAACAACGCTGCCGACCGGCGCGCAACGTACTGGTTGGAGGTGCCGTGGAAGCCGTAGCGGCGGATGCCATGGTTGGTGTAGAGCTCATCCGGGACCGCGTACCGCCAGGCATACTCGGGCAGGGTGCGGTGGAAGGCGGTGTCAAAGACTGCAACCTGAGGCATTTTGGGCCATTTCTTGGTGATGGCGCGGATGCCCAGGACGTTGGCGGGGTTGTGCAGCGGGGCCAGGGGGTTGAGCCGTTCGATGGCACGGGTGATTTCGTTGTCCACCAAGACGGGCTCGGCGAACCGCTCGCCGCCGTGGACCACCCGGTGTCCCACCGCCCCCAGTTCCAGGTCGCCCAGTTCCTGGTGGATGGCCGCGTCCACCTGCTCCAGTGCCTCCGCATGGTCCCGCGGGCCCACCAATTCGCCATCCCCGCCGCCGCCGTTGCCCACGCCGATCTTCTCGATCAGCCCCTCGGTGAGGACGGTCCCGGCGGCCACGTCCCGGACCTGGTACTTCAGTGACGACGAACCGGAATTGATGACGAGCACGAGCATGCGGGGCCTCCTCAGCCTGGCGTCTGCAGTTCAACCCCCACTATAGGTTGCGCGGCTAACGGTCGGTCAGCAGCAGCGTGTTGCCGTCAGGGTCCTGGGCTGTAAAGAAGAGGCAGACGTCCGGGGCGCCCGTGATGGCGCCAACGGCAACCCCGTTGTCTGCGAGCCGGGCGCGGGCTCCCTCCAGGTCCTCGACCAGGAAGTTGCAGGTTGCCCAGGCAAGGCCGGGCTGGGCGTTGATACCGCTGTCCGGCCCCATGAGGGTCACCGATGCCGTTCCCGCGGCGGAGAGGACGGCCGAGAAGTTGTTGGCTTGCCCCACCGTGAGTCCGAGCATGCGGCTGTACCAGTCGGCTGCGGTCTGGGTTCCGGACGGGGATGAAGGCGGTGGTTATGGCTGTACCGGGCATGCCTGCGATGCTAGCCCACCCCTCCGACAGAGGGCCCCACAATGACCCCGGGAGGGGACAGTCCGTGTCACCGCCGGCTTCAGGGGGCGCTTTTTTGGGGGCCAATCCCCCTCGAACGGGTCCATCAAGGTGAACGTGGAGGACTTGGCCCTGGGCGACAAATACGCAATTGGAATTCATACCACCCATTCGCAGCGCGACGGCAAGACCTTGGACCAGCGTGAAATCCTCGTCTTCCGTATCTCCGGCGGGAAAATCACGGAGGGCCTCGAATTCCCGGAGGACAGCGCGCAGCTGGCCGACTTTTCGTCCTGACCTGCCGCGCTAAAAGGGCTTTCGCTGCAGCGGCACGGGAAGCTTGCCAAAATTATCATCAGTATGCTTACTATGGACGCAGCCGATCGGAAACGGCTGCGAACGGAACAGCGAAAAGGTGCGCTCAGCGAACGGGGCGCACCTTTCCCGTACCCGCTTGTGGCGGCAGGTTTTCCAGGCACAGATACTCCGCCGTGGGTTCCTTGCGGATCAGCGGAGCCTGTGCATAGAGTCGGCGAACAAGGCTGGACCACGCCGAGAGGACAATTCCATGACGAACGAGCCCAATTCGATCGACGAGAACGACCCCACCAACACGGGATCCAGCAGCACCGCCCCACTCAACGCGCAGCCGGATTCCGGCAGCAAGGACGATCCCACGGGGGTGGAGGGCGCCAACCCGGCCCTGGACGATACCGGCCACCTCAAGGCCGCCGAAACGGGAGAAGCGCCGGAGGCCCCGGAGAACCGGGAGGACCTGGACCTTACCCCGCAGGGCCTCTCCGATGAGCCTGCCAAGGAGGAGGACCCGGAGAGCCTGGCCAAGCCGGACAACAGCTGACTGTTCCCCGACAAAAAGTACGACGCCGGCACTTTCCCTTGGGTTCTAGTGGTCGTTGCAACACCCCTTAGTTTTGGGAGTTGCAACGACCATGTCGTCTTTAAGCGAGGGCAGGACCCCTCGACGGAGCTATACCTCCGGGGAAAGGGAAGGGTTCTTCCGGGCACTGGCAAGCGCGGGGAGTGTTGCTCTTGCCGCGGCTGAGCTCGGGCTTAAACCGTCGGCGTGCTACCGGTGGCTGCGTGAGGCGGGAATATCTGCCGGCACCATAAATGGCGGGAATGTCCGTGGGGCGAGAGTAACCCCGGAGGTGAAGGCAGCGTTCTTCAAGGCTTTGGCGCGTACCGGTAGCACTACGGTTGCCGCTGCCGAACTGGGGTTGAGCCGTCAAACTTGTTACAAGTGGACCCAGAAGGCCGGGCTTGCGCGGAAACGCACGGAAGGCCCCAGCCGTGAGGATTTCCGCAAGCTCCGCGAAGCTGGAATGACACGCCGGGAGGCTGCCAAAGAACTGGGCATTAACCGGTGCACGGCCCAGGAATGGGACAACGGGGTCAGAAGGACACGGAACGGGCGAATCTACCGTGATGGCCGCCGGGTCGATTACACCAGTGGTGTGATGACACTGACCACCGACGAAGCGATCACCGATTCTGGCGCGTTTCCCGCACTTGCGGCCTTGGAGAAACCACTGGATGCCAGATTCCTGACTTTGCAGGACCGGGAACGGATTGCTGACCTCCGCGCTGCCGGCACACCGGTCCGGAAGATCGCCAGGGAGCTGGGCCGGTCCGCCTCGACCATCAGCCGGGAACTGGCCAGGAACAGTGTCAACGATGGGAAGTATTACGCCTATGCAGCCCAACGTGCCGCGACCGCCCGGCGGCCCCGGCCCAAGGACAGCAAGCTGGTCACTCACCACCGGTTACGAAAGTATGTGAAGAAGAAGCTGCTTCGGCGCTGGTCACCGGAACAGATCAGCAACAAGCTGATCAGGAAGTTTCCCAACGACCCGGAGATGCGCGTGAGCCCAGAAACGATCTATCAGGCCCTCTACTTCCAGGCCCGCGGAGGACTCAAACGTGAAGTCCAGGCAGCTCTGCGCACCGGCCGGACGCGCCGTAAGCCTCACAAGGACCCCCAGCAGCGGCAGCCCCGCTTCGCTGACCCTATGGTGATGATCTCCGAACGCCCACCCGAAGTTGAAGACCGCGCCGTTCCAGGACACTGGGAAGGAGACCTGATCACCGGGGCAAGCAACCAGTCCGCCATCGCCACCCTCGTTGAACGCACCACCAGATACGTCATGCTCGTCCATCTGCCCGGAGACCACACCGCCGAAACCGTCCGTGATGGCCTCATCGCCACGATGAAGACACTCCCCGAACACCTCCGAGGCTCCCTGACCTGGGACCAGGGCGCGGAAATGGCAGCCCACAAATCCTTCACCATGGCCACGGACATGCAGGTCTACTTCTGCGACCCCGCCAGCCCCTGGCAACGCGGCTCCAACGAAAACACCAATGGCTTGCTGCGCCAATACTTCGAAAAAGGCACGGACCTATCCATCTATGGCCCCGAAGACCTCGAACACGTCGCCCAAGAACTCAACAGCCGACCACGCAAAACGCTCGGCTGGGACACCCCAGCCGAGCGTCTGCGTGATCTACTAATGACCACATAACACCAGCAGTGTTGCAACGACCCCTAGAAACCGCCTCCGAAGTGCCGGCGTCGTACTTTTCTGCGTGGTCCTTCAGGAGGCCGGTGCCTCTGCTGGAGCCTGGAGACTTTGGGCTTGCGCCGGGCTTTGGGCCTGCGCCTGGATGGCCGTAATGGCCACCGTGTTCACGATGTCCTCCACCGTGCAGCCGCGGGAGAGGTCGTTGACCGGCTTCCGCAGCCCCTGCAGGACCGGCCCAACTGCGACGGCACCGGAGCTCTGCTGCACGGCCTTGTAGGTGTTGTTGCCCGTGTTGAGGTCCGGGAAGATGAACACGGTGGCCTGCCCGGCCACCGAGGAACCGGGCATCTTGGATGCGGCGATCGAGGCGTCCACGGCTGCGTCGTACTGGATGGGACCTTCCACGGCCAGGTCCGGCCGGCGTTGGCGCACCAGTTCGGTGGCCTGCCGCACCTCGTCCACCGCCTCGCCGAAGCCCGAACCGCCCGTCGAGTAGGACAGCATCGCCACGCGGGGCTCCACCCCGAACTGCGCGGCGGTCTCCGCTGAAGCGAGCGCGATGTCCGCCAGCTGCTCCACGTTCGGGTCCGGGTTCACGGCGCAGTCGCCGTAGACCAGCACCCGGTCCGGCATGAGCATCAGGAACACCGAGGACACGATCTTCACACCCTCCCGGGTCTTCACGAACTCGAGCGCCGGCCGGATGGTGTGCGCCGTGGTGTGGGCGGCGCCGGAGACCATGCCGTCCACCACGCCCAGCTGAACCATCATGGTGCCGAAGTAGCTTCCGTCCTGCATGATTTCCAGGGCCTTGGGCAGGTCCACGCCCTTGTGCGCCCGGAGCTCGGCGTACTTCTCGGCGAACTTCGGCCGTAGCTCGGACGTGGCCGGATCAATGACACTGATACCGGACAGGTCGATGCCGTTTGCCGCAGCCAGTTCCCGGACGGCGGATTCGGGGCCCAGCAGGGTAAGGTCGCAGACGTCGCGGCGGTGCAGGATCTCGGCCGCGCGCAGGATCCTGACGTCGGTTCCTTCCGGCAGGACCACGTGCCGGCGCTGCGCCCGGGCCCGCTCGACGAGGTCATGCAGGAACCGCAGCGGCGTCATCCGCTCCGCCCGCGGCAGGTGCAGGCGCTCCACCAGTTCGGCCTCATCAACCCGGCGGGACCACAGCCCCAGGGCGGAAGCCACCTTGCGCCGGTGCCCGGACCAGATCTCGCTGCGCACTTCGGACACCCGGCGGGCCGTCTGGTACGTGTCCTCGTCCGCCGCGAACACCGGGAACGGCGCCTGGGCCAGGAGCGGGTAGATGTTGGCGTCCGGGGCCAGGCCGCCGGTGAGGATGAGTGCAGACGGCACGGGAAACTCGGGCGAGAACGAGGACGCCAGGCAGGCCACCATCACGTCCGCGCGGTCCCCCGGCACGATCACCAGCGCGCCCTCATCCAGCACGTTCAGGAAGTTGCCCACGTTCATGGCGGCCACCTTGATGTCCTAGACGTCGCGCTCCATGTCCGGCGTACCCGCGATCTGCCGCACGCCCAGCGCCATGGCCACCTCACCGGTCGTGGGCCTGGCAATTTCCTCCAGCTCCGGCAGGATGTAGACCGGCCGGCCGGAGGCACCCGGCTTCAGGGCGGCGGCCATGGCGTCCAGGTCATCAGCGTCCGCGCGGTTGACCATGATGGCCAGCAGCGCGCACTTCTCGGCGGCGAGTTCCTTGCGGGCAACTTCAACGGCGGCGGCCGTCTCACTGACGGTGCGGCCCTTGGCGCCTACCACCGCCATCACAGGGGTGGCGAGGTTGTTGGCCAGCCGGGCGTTCAAGTCGAATTCGACGGCGGAGTCCTGGCCCACCAGGTCGGTGCCTTCGACGATCACCACGTCGCAGAGGCGGGCGATGTCGGCGAAGATCTCCACGCACCTGGCGTCGATCTCCGCCCGGTTTCCCTCCGCGAGCAGGGTGCGGACCTCCTCGTAGGTCAGGCCGCCGCGGCACCGGTCATCGTCCAGGGCGAACCGGGACTTCATCAGTGCCACCATGGGGTCATCGGCGGCTGAGGGGCCGTGGACCACCGGCTTGAAGAAGCCGATCCGGTCCGCGTGCCGGTGCAGGGTGTCCGCCAGCCCGAGGGCGATCAGGGACTTGCCTGATCCAGGAGTTGTTGCGCTGACGTAGATGCCTTTGGCCATGGTCCGCCCTTTGCTGTCCTTGCTGGTGCCGGTACCCCCATCCTTGCACTTCCCTCCCCGCGAAATGGCACTTGGCGGCAGTGTTCAGCGCCGGGACTGCCGCCAAGTGCCACTTCGCGGGGAAAGGTGCGGGGCCGCCGTCATGCGTTCCCGCCCGGTTGCTTTCACCGCCACCGTGCGGCGCGCCGCGGACGACGGCGTGTCCCCCGTTTGGCGGGTTGGGCCACCGATGTAAGTGGGCAGGAAGGCACGCATCCCCTTGACACCGGACCCCTCATGGGATTACCTAATGAACATTCGGTAAATAAAGCTGGAGGCAATGACGCATGGCTGAGACCACCCTTTCCGGGGCCACCCACCCCATCCTGGAAAACGACTATGCCTCCGAATGGATGGGCATCGAGGTCCTCGCCATCAGCGACGGCCACGCCACTATCCGGATGACGCTCCGGCAGGAAATGCTCAACGGCTTCGGCATGGCCCACGGCGGAATGATCTTCGCTTTCGGCGACACCGCCTTCGCCCTCGCGTGCAACCCCATCCACCCTGCACCGGGCGAGGAAGGCACCATTACCGTCGCCTCCGGCGTCGACATCAATTTCCTCAAGCCGGCATTCCGCGGCCAGGTGCTCACCGCCGTCGCGGACCGCCGCTCCAGCGCCGGACGCAGCGGGCTCTACGACATCCAGATCTTCGCCGCCGACGCCGCAACGCCGGCTTCCGAAACCCAGCCCAGTTCCCCGGGCGAGCTCATCGCCGAGTTCCGCGGACGCAGCCGCACCATCCCCAAGAAGTAGGAAAACCATGACCCTGCATGCCCCCGAAACCCCCGCCGCTGCCGTTTCCAACCCGGCGGAAGCAGCCAGCCCGGCCGGCACGGACGCCAACCCCACCACCACGGAAGGGCTGGACCGCGAGGAAACCATCTCCCGCGACGAACTCGAGGCCCTGCAGCTCCAGCGGCTGCAGCACACCGTGGCCTACGCCTACGACCGGGTCCCGCTCTACAAGCGCAAATTCGACGAAGCGGGCATCCACCCCAGCGACCTGCGCGAACTCGAGGACCTTGGCAACTTCCCCTTCACCACCAAGGAGGATCTGCGCCAGGAGTACCCGTTCGGGATGTTCGCTGTGCCGCAGAGCGAGGTGGCCCGCATCCACGCCAGCTCCGGCACCACCGGCCGGCCCACGGTGGTGGGCTACACCAAGCAGGACCTGGCCGACTGGGCCAAGCTGGTGGCCCGCAGCTTCCGCGCCTCCGGCATCCGCCCCGGCATGAAGGTCCACAACGCCTACGGCTACGGGCTGTTCACCGGCGGGCTGGGCGCGCACGCCGGCGCCGAGGCCCTGGGCTGCACCGTCATCCCCATGTCCGGCGGCCAGACCGAACGCCAGATCCAGCTGATCCAGGACTTCAAGCCGGACGCGATCCTGGCCACCCCCACCTACCTGCTGACCATCGCCGACGCCATGGCGCACATGGGCATCGACCCGGCTTCCACCTCGCTGAAGTTCGCCGTGCTGGGCGCCGAGCCGTGGACCCAGGAGATGCGGCACGAGCTTGAGGTGATGATGAACATCAAGGCCTGCGACATCTATGGCCTGTCGGAGGTCATGGGTCCGGGCGTGGCCGGCGAGGCCGTGGAGACCCAGGACGGCAGCCACATCTGGGAGGACCACTTCCGTCCGGAAATCATCGACCCCTTCAACCCGGCCCCTGGCAAGGAAAACGTCCTGCGCGACGGCGAGCACGGAGAACTGGTCTTCACGTCCCTGACCAAGGAAGCCCTGCCGATCATCCGCTACCGCACGAAGGACCTCACCCGGTTGCTGCCCGGCACCGCACGCCCCGCACACCGCCGCATGGGCCGCATCACCGGCCGCAGCGACGACATGATCATCCTGCGCGGCGTGAACCTCTTCCCGTCCCAGATCGAGGAAATCGCCCTCCGCATCCCCGAGCTCAGCCCGCACTTCCAGCTGGAGCTCACCCGCCCCGAGGGCCAGCGGATGGACCAGCTGACCGTGCGCATCGAGCGCCGGGACGCAGTCACCATTGAGCAGAGCACGACGGCGGCACGCACCTTGAAGGAACAGATCAAGATCCACGTGGGTTCTTCGTGCACCGTGGACGTGGTGGAGCCTGGTTCGCTGGAGCGGTCCAACGGCAAGCTGCGCCGAATCTACGACCTGCGTCCGAAAGGCTAATGCCGTCCAGGGCCGCCGGGCAGCTTCAGCGTTCGGCGCTGCCCGGCGTCCGTTCCCTGCCGGGACTCCGGCCGGCCGGCAGGGAAGCGGGCCTGCGGAGCAGCAGCACGGCCGCCAGCACAAACCAGACCGCCGGAGCCAGATTGGCGATGATCACCGGGCCCCAGCCGGCAGCGTTATAGAACCCCGAGGGGTCCAAGGGGCCGCCGTACATAGAGGGGACCGCGGCGGCGCACAGCACCACGCCGACATAGGCGACCCATCGGGTCCAGGACGGCAGGACACCGGTGGCCACCGCCGCCCAGCCTGCCGCGCCCAGGAAGAGCCCGGTGATGGCGAAGGCAATGGAACTGTTGTAGATCAGCATGTAAGCCATGGTCAGCGCCCGGTTCACCGAGGGATCGGGAGCAGGTGCCAAGGCATCCAGAGCCAGGCCACCCTCCATTCCATTGGCCACGAGGGTCACACCCACCCAGACTGCCATGGCGGCGACCACCAGGGACCCGGCCCAGCCGTAACGAGGATCCGCACGCCCGATGAGATGGCCCAACCCCGCTGCAAAGACGATCGCAGCCACGTAGAGGCAGAGATCGAGCAGGACCCGGGTGAAGATGATGTTGCGGATCCGGTACGCCTCAGCCGCACCTGCCGCTCCGTCGTACAAACTAACGGAGGGGTCCTGGGCGAGATACAGCGGGAACTGCCCTGCCCAGAACACCAGCATCCCGACGCCGGCCCATCCAGTGATCCGGCGAACAGCATTGTCATCCACAGCTGGCATCCCTTCGATCTTCAGGAGGAGCGGCAGGGCTCCTGCTTCCTGGCAGCTTTCCCCTCAGGGTGGCCCGGTGGCCATCGACATCCAAGTGCCGAAGGTCCCCGCGGCGGCCCGGCTGCGGCCGATTACCGAACGTTCATGAGAAAATAGCGACTATGCCCAGCGCCAGCAGAACTGCCAGCACCGAAACCTCCAGCACCAACGGCACCGCCGCGAATGGCACTGCCAAGCGGGGCCGCCCCGGCTACGACCAGCAGTCGGTGCTCCGCATCGCCGTGGATGTTTTCAACCGGCACGGCTACGACGCCACCTCCATGGGCATCCTGGCGGAGAATCTGGGCATCTCCAAGTCCGCCATCTACCACCACGTGCCGTCCAAGGGCGACCTCCTCAAGCTCGCGCTCGACCACGCCCTGGGCGGGCTCGAAGCCATCCTGGAGCAACCCGAGGCCACCTCCGGTGCGGCGGATGCCCGGCTGGAGTTTGTGCTGCGCCAGACCGTGGCCGTCCTGGTGGACCGCCTGCCCTTCGTCACCCTGCTGCTGCGCCTGCGCGGCAACACCGAAATCGAACGGGACGCCCTGGAACGCCGCCGCGCTTTCGACCACAAGGTCGCGGGCCTGATCTCGGCGGCCCGCGACGAGGGGTCCCTCCGCGCGGACATCGACCCACGCACCGTTTCGCGGCTGCTGTTCGGCATGATCAACTCCATTGTGGAGTGGTACAAACCGGGCGGCGCACTATCGCCGGAACGGCTGGCGGACGACGTCATCACCATGGCGTTCGATGGCCTCCACGCGGACACATAGGGAACGCGCAAACTCCCCGGCCCCAGATAATAAGGGTGCTTGGTATTTTCCCCGCTCCCCCGTTACGGTGGTAGAAAGCCACCATCCGCAGGGAGGTCCTGATGAGCAAGGCCAGCGCTCCAGAGCGTTCACGCCATCTCTACCCCGCGCGCGGCACTGCGCTGGCCGCCGGGGCTCTCACGGCAGCCCTGGCACTCAGCGGATGCACTGGCACGCCGGGCCCTCCCAATCCCAGCGGCACCTCCCCAAGCCAGGCATCGTCGTCGGCCAATGCCACGCCGGCACCCTCCACCCAAGCCGCCTCTGGTTCTGCAGCGCCGGCCACCGGCGCGGGCCCCGACCCCGGAGCTGCCGGGAACCTGCCGCAGCTCGTGGAAAACCTGTCACCGTCCGTCGTCACCATATTCACGCAGGGCGGCCTGGGCAGTGGCGTGGTGTACTCGGCGGACGGGCTGATCCTCACCAACGAGCACGTGGTCCGCGGCGCCACCACCGTTCAGGTGGGGTTCGCCGACGGGCAGCGGGTGGAAGGAACGGTCAAGGCAAGCGACGCCGTGACCGACCTCGCCCTGGTGCAGGCCAAGCGCACCGGCCTGCCCAAGCCCACCTACCAAAGCAACCTGCCCAAGGTGGGCGAGGGCGCGCTGGTCCTGGGATCCCCGCTCGGCTTTGAAAACACCGCCACCGCCGGGATCATCTCGGGGCTGCACCGCTCCATCCCCGGCTCCGCATCCAACAGCCTCTCGCTGGTGGACCTCATCCAGACGGACGCACCCATCAGCCCCGGCAACTCCGGCGGCGCCGTGATCAACATGCGCGGCGAGGTGATCGGCATCAGCGAGGCCTACATCCCGCCGTCGTCCGGCGCCGTGTCCCTTGGCTTCGCCATCCCCGCCGCCACCGCCGTGGACGTGGCCGAGGAACTGCTGAAAAACGGCACGGCCAAGCACGCGTATCTGGGCCTGACCCCGGGCGAGCTGACCCCGCAGATCGCCGACCAGCTGGGTATCCAGTCCGGATCCGGGGTGGTGGTCCTTGCTGCCGATGCCGACGGGCCCGCCGGACGCGCGGGAATCCGCCCGGGGGACGTCCTGCAGTCCATGGAGGGCGTGGAGCTCACCACGCCGGAAAAGCTCCTGGCGGAACTGCGCAAGCGCAACCCCGGCGACACCGTAGGCTTCAAGGTCAAGCGCGCCGACCAGACCTTGGACATCAAGGTGGACCTTACCGACCGCCCAGCCAACACAACCACCCGATAGGAAGGAAAAACACATGAGCCACCCCAAGGAAGAACCCGACGCAGGCTTCATCATTCCGGATCCGTCAAAGATCCGCGAGGACATCCCCGGCGACGCCGGAGATGAAGCCAACGTGATCCGCTTCAGCGAGGAGCAGGCACTGATCGAGGAACAGTCGCACGGCGTCCGCCCGGACACCTACAGCGTCCCCTCCGGCGGCCCCACCATGGATGAGGCCCGCGGCAACATGGACCTCTCCGACCGCAGCGAGGACGGCCGGGGCACCGGCCCCGAGGACGACAGCAGCGACGACGGCCTGCACGGGGGCGCCGAAAGCTAGTTGTACTGAGTCAGGACGTTGGTTACATCGTGAATAGGTGAAGACCTCTTAGGTTGGTGGTTACCACACACAGCCAACGACTAAGAGGTCTTCATGTCCCACCGTAATGCCCGGCTGACTCCGAACGGTAGACGGATCATCATCGAGCGTATCCTTGCCGGCCGTCCCGTCGCCCACGTTGCCAAGGAGATGGGTATCTCCAGGACCTGCGCGCACCGTTGGATCAGCAGGTACCGGGCCCACGGCTGGGCCGGCCTCGAGGACCGCAGCTCCCGCCCAAGGTCGTGCCCGAACGCAACCTCAGCGGAAGTCGTTGCGGATGTTCTGACCCAGCGCGTCGAGCACCGCGAGGGACCTGCGGACCTGGCCTTGCGCTGCGGCACGAGCGCCCGGACGGTCTCCCGGATCCTGGCCCGCGCGGGCATGCCCAGACTGTGGGACCTGGACCCGGTGACCGGGGTACGGATTCGGGCATCCCGGGCGACCGACCGCCGCTACGAACGCGACGCTCCCGGGGACATGATCCACATCGACGTCAAGAAACTGGGCCGAATCCCGGATGGCGGGGGCTGGCGGGCAGACCCGAATCAGTCTGCCCGCAATCATTCAACAGGCCACTCAAGGGTCGGTTTTGACTACGTCCACGTGGCCGTGGATGACCACTCCCGCTTCGCCTACGCCGAGGTCCTGCCCGATGAGAAAGGCGCGACCTGCGCAGGATTCCTTACCCGGGCCGCGGCAGCCATGGCAGCCCACGGCGCACCCGTCAAAAGGGTCATGACCGATAATGCCTTCGCCTACCGGCTCTCGAAAGATTTCCAGGACGCACTGACTGCGCTGGGCGCCAAACACATCCTGATCAAACCCCGCCATCCCTGGCAGAACGGCAAAGCAGAACGCTTCAACCGCACCCTCCAGGAAGGCTGGGCCTACCGTCAACCCTTCACCTCAAACCAGGCCCGCACAGACGCTCTGCAGCCTTGGCTAGACTTCTACAACAACCACCGGCCCCACGGCAGCCTCGGAGGCAACCCACCGATCAGCAGGTGCAACCAACCTACTGACTGAGTACAGCTAGCCGCCGCAATCCACAGACAAGCAGCAGGGGTACCCCGATCCGACCGGGGACCCCTGCTGCTGTTCTACTGTCTGCCGGGCCTAGACCTGGTACTCCAGCTTGTCGCCCAGGTTTTGGTGGATGCACAGGATGTTGTGCTCGGTGTCCATGAACCACGCGCACTTTTCCGATCCCGTGGTGCAGATGTGGTTTTCCGTCTTCAGGGTGGGCAAGTCGTAGTCCTGGAACCTGATGCCCCGGGCTTCCATGTCCCGGACGGCCTCCTCGATGTCGGGGACCTCGAAGCTCAGCGCCGTGTGTTCGGAGTGCTTGCCGTCGGACACCGACATCAACTCCAGCAACGGGCCGCCGTCGATACCCAGCAGTTCATTCCCATCGTCAGTGGTTCCGCGGTGCGGGAGGCCGAGCTTCTCCGTATAGAAGCTCCGGGCGCGGGCTGCGTTATCCACCGGCAGGATGGTTGTGGCTGAACTCATTGTCAGATGCATGGGGGCCACCTCCTTGTGGGCAGAATCTTACGCCGGGCAGCCCCGAAAGACCCTCCCCCGGCACCCCGATGCTCTATCACTTTGGGCCCCTAAAACCGCGGTTTAGGGACCAAAAGTGATAGAGCAAGGGGAGGGTTACTTCTCGACGAGGGTGAGGACGTCGTAGGTGGCCACGATTTCGTCGTTCTGGTTGGTGAGGACGGCGTCCCAGGCCACCTCGCCGTATTCGTCGGTTTCACGCGGCGTGATCTTCTTGGCGGTGAGGGTCACCCGGATGGAATCACCGGCGGCAACGGGGGTAATGAAGCGCAGGTTTTCCAGGCCGTAGTTGGCCAGCACGGGACCCGGGGCGGGCTCCACGAACAGTCCGGCGCCCCAGCTCAGCAGCAGGTAGCCGTGCGCCACGATGCCCGGGAAGAACGGGTTGGCTTCCGCCGCTTCCTGGTTGGTGTGGGCGTAGAAGGTGTCGCCGGTGGAGTTGGCGAACGCACTGATGTCCTCGAGGGTGACCTGCCGCAGGTCGGAGCGGACGGCGTCGCCGATCCGAAGGGTGGACAGATGCTTCCGGAACGGGTGGGTCCCTTCGGTTTCCACGGTGAAGTTGCGGGCCGCGCCGGTGTGCCAGACGCCGGTGACGGCGGTGAGCATGTTGGGTGACCCCTGGATGGCGGTCCGCTGCATGTGGTGGAGCACCGACCGGATGCCGCCCAGTTCCTCGCCGCCGCCGGCACGCCCCGGCCCACCATGGACCAGGTGCGGCACGGGCGAGCCGTGGCCTGTGGAGGTGCGGGCATCCTCGCGGTTGAGCATCAGGACGCGGCCGTGGTGGGCGGCGATGCCGGTGACCAGGTGGCGGGCCACCTCGGGATCGTTGGTGCAGACCGACGCCACGAGGGATCCGCCGCCGCGGGCTGCGAGGCGAACGGCGTCGGCCAGGTCCTTGTAGCCGATCACGGACGATACCGGACCAAAGGCCTCCAGCGAGTGGATGGCTTCCGCTTCCGGATTGTCCCAGTTCAGGACCACGGGGGCCATGAAAGCGCCGCCGTCCACTACCCCGGTGGTTCCGTCGGCGGAGGTGACCGACGGCGAATCGAGGGTTCCGTACGCAAGCTCACCGCCGGCGTCGAGCATGGACTGCACGGCGGCGCGGACGTCCTCAAGCTGCTCCACGGAGGCCAGCGCACCCATGGTGACGCCCTCGCCGCGCGGGTCTCCCAGGACCACGCGGTCGGTGATGCGCTTGCCGATAGCGGCGGAGACCGCCGGCACCAGCTCCTGCGGCACGATGGCGCGGCGGATGGCGGTGCATTTCTGGCCGGCCTTGACGGTCATTTCGGTGACAACGGACTTGACGAAGGCGTCAAATTCCGGGGTGCCCTCGACGGCGTCGGGCCCCAGGATCGCGGCGTTCAGGGAGTCGGTCTCCGAGGTGAAACGGACACCGCCCTCCACCACGTTCGGGTGCGCCTTGAGCGACTTCGCGGTGGAGGCGGAGCCGGTGAAGGCCACCAGGTCGCGGTAGTCCAGCACGTCCAGCAGGCCGCGGACCGAGCCGGAGACCAGCTGCAGCGAGCCCTTGGGCAGGATGTTGGATTCCACGATGGCCTTGACCACCGCAGCAGCAACGTAGCCGGTGGGGGTGGCGGGCTTGACGATGGTGGGGACGCCGGCGATGAACGCGGGCGCGAACTTCTCCAGCATGCCCCAAACGGGGAAGTTGAAGGCGTTGATCTGCACCGCGACACCGGGAATCCGGGTGTAGATGTGCTCACCGGCGAAGGAGCCATCCTTGGAGAGCACCTCCATGGGCCCGTCCACCACCACCTGGGAGTTGGGCAGCTCGCGCCGGCCCTTGGAGCCAAAGGTGAAGAGGACGCCGATGCCGCCGTCGATGTCCACCATGGAATCGATCTTGGTGGCGCCCGTCTGGAAGGAGAAGTTGTAAAAGTGCTCGCGGCGGGCATTCAAGTACTGGGCCAGTTCCTTGAGCTTGAGCGCCCGCTGGTGGAAGGTCAGCTTGCCCAGTTCATCCTGGCCGGTGGTGCGTCCGTACTCCACCACCCCTGCGAGGTCCAGGCCCTCCGTGCTGACCTTGGCCAGGATCTCCCCTGTGCTCGCGTCCCGGACGGGGACGGCGGAAGCCGACGAGCCGGCGTCGGGCGTCCACCAGGCGTCCATGACGAAGCTGGGCACTGTCTCCACGGTGTCGACCGTGGCCTGGGGAGCTGTGGCTGTGGTGGTCATCGTTGACGGTCCTTCCAACAAGGGGGCAGGCAAACAGGACAGCCATTACTGACCGTCCGTTCGGTAATATATTCACCATACATGAAGTGCCGTGCTGCAGACTAGAAGGCCAGGACCGAATTGGCCGCCTCAAAGGAGAACTCATGAACGCCATGTCCCCTGCGGATACCGCCGGCAACCAGCCGTCCGGGCACGAACTATGGAAGATCACCCTCGGTGAACTGGACGAGAAGATGGGCGTGAAGATCCTGGAGGAGTCCGTGGAGCGCGTGGTCGCAACCATGCCTGTGGAGGGGAACAGGCAGTCGTTCGGGCTCCTGCACGGCGGCGCTTCCCTGGCCGTGGGCGAGGCCGTGGGGTCCTGGGCCGCGGTGATCCATGCCAGCACCATGGGCAAGACCGCGGTGGGCGTGGACGTTTCCGCAACCCACCACCGCTCCGCACGTGAGGGCCAGGTGACCATCACCGCCACCCCCATCCACTTGGGCGGCACACTCACCACGCACGAGGTGCTGATCACCAACGAGGCAGGCCAGCGGCTGTGCACCCTGCGCATCACCAACCTGCTGATGAAGCGCAAAAACTGACGAAAAAATTACCGGCACTGCATCCAGAGCCGCCGCTCCGCAGGTATTAAGCGCGTAAGTACAAACAGCTCGGCTGCCGGGCATCCTGCAAGGAGTTTGACATGCGCAAAATGATCTACGCCGCCGGAGCCATCTCGCTCGCCGCTTCGCTGGCCCTCGCCGCTCCCGCCCAGGCCGGCGGATGGCACCACCATGACGATGACCCTGCCCTGCTCTCCGTCCTGCATGGCGTCCCCGGCTTGACCGTGGACGTATGGGTGAACGGAAACCTCACCCTGGACGATTTCACCCCCGGCACCCTTGCCGGGCCCCTGGAACTGGCCGCCGGCGACTACCAAATCGCCATCACCGCTGCCGACGCCACCAGCGCCGACAACCCGGTGATCGGCCCGGTCAACGTGGAACTGGACCAGGGCGGCAACTACACGGCCGTCGCCCACCTCAGTGCCGACGGCACCCCCACAGCGTCGCTTTTCACGAACGACACCAAAGCCCCCCGCAACGACCAGAAGGGCAAGCTCACGGTCAGGCACGTGGCCGCAGCCCCCGCCGTCGACGTACTGGCCGGCGGAACTCCGGTGATTGAAGGACTCAGCAACCCGGACGAAGCGAAACTGAAGCTGAAGGCCGGCACCATTTCGGCCAGCGTGGCCGCGGCAGGAACCACCGATCCCGTGATCGGGCCGGCGGACATCACGGTTGAGGGCGGAAAGAACACCATCGTCTACGCCTGGGGAAGCCTCGCAGACGGCACCCTGGACGTAGCCGTCCAGGTGGTTGACGGCAAGGACCGCGGGCACGGCCGGCACTGACCTGACGGACCGCAGCTAACGGACCGCACCTAATGGCAAGGGGCGGGGCCCTCGGACCCAGCCCCTTATCAACTAGTTGGTGGAGCGCCCCTTCCGGCGGCGGACCAACAGCATCAGCAGGATTCCGACGGCGAGCGCAGCCACAGCAGCGACCGCTGCGGCAACCAGCCCGTCGGCTCCGGTGTAGGCCAGGTTTCCCGGGTCGGCGGGACTGTTCCGGTTTCCGCCGGTGTTGGCCAGGTCCGCGGGGGCACTGGGCGCAGGGGTGCTTGACGGAGGAAGCACGACGGCGGGCGCTTCCGCCGGCGCGGCAGGTGACGGGCTTGCGGGGGCCGGGCTGGTCGGGGCAGGGTTGCTTGAAGCGGGACCCGACGGCGCCGGAGGGGCAGGCTGTTCCGCTGCTGCTGCAGCAAACTCAAAGCTGTTCGTGCCCGATTTGCTGAACCCGTTCACCGTCTCGGCCGTGAACCGGAGCGTACCCGTGCCCTGCGGAGCCGTGAAGCTCCAGTTTCCGGCCTCCACGGGCACCTCGAACGGGTCTTTGCCCTGGATGGTGATCCGAACCTTTGAACCTTCAGCAACGGCGGACGCCGGAGCCGCAGGAACCTGCCCGCTGATCGTCTGTCCCGGCTGGTACGTTCCGCCGAGCGCCGGCGCGGTGACGGCCGGCCTGTTGAGGAAGAGTTCCAGCTGGTAACCGGGCAGCACCGCCAGGCTGTCCCGCAACGTGGCGCCCACGGCAAAGTTCTGGATGACATGCCCGTTCGCGTCCGGGGTGTCCCCGGCTGAGTGGGTGCCCACGGCGTAATTGCCACTCACGTAAGGGCCGCCGGAGTCACCACCGCTGGACTGCACGCCATAGGACAGGAAGCCATTGAAGGCTCGAAGGTCAGTAGCGTCGGTCCCGTAGGCCGGCCCGGGCACGATGAAGATTCCCACCGCGTCCACAGTTCCGCAGGACCAAAACGAGCTCCGCCCCGACCGGCAGACGGGCATTCCCACCACCGGATCCTTGACCCCAATGATCTTCACATCCGGTCCAGGCTGGGAGGGATTCCCCCATGTGCTGGCAGCGGGCATCGGATCGATGTCCTGCCGCAGCGACTGGATGACTGATACGTCGGTACCCACGTTGCCGGGATCCGTGACTGCCGTGTAATCCGGGCCGATGGGGGTGTTGGGGTCAACCACCCGCGAGTTGCCGGGCCCGCCGAACTGGCTGAAGCCGAATTTTCCCAGGAGACCGGCCGGAGTGCCCTGGAGTTCCAGGGTGGCCTTTTTGGCGGCGCCGTCCGAGGCACAGTGGCCAGCCGTAAGGACAGCGGGAAGACCCGCCGGATCGAAGACGGAAAAGCCGGTAGAGCAGACGAAGCCGACGTCCGTCTGGTAGCCCAAGCCGCCGGGAACGTCTGCCTCGGGCTTGATCGGCGCGCCACCGTCAAGCTCTACGTTGGCGTAACGGGAAACGAACTGTTCAGGCGAAACTTTTCCCTTTGCCGGGCCTGCGGTGTCGGCACCGGCTCCTGAAGAAGCGGGCAGCGACTCCGGCGCATTGATTCCGCCGGTCCTGATGACGAACTTTCCGCCCACCGACATTACTGCCTGCAGCCCCTGCGGGCCGACGTCGCGAACATACGCCTGGAACAGCTGCTCAGTGCTTACTGCCAGCTTTGAGCGGGTACCGTCGGTGGCCGCCCGGGCGGCCGGCGACGCTGAAGGAGACGGGGTGGGGGACGACGGCGGCATGACGGTGGGCGCCACGGCCGACGGGTGGGGCGCCGGGGCTTCAAGGGTCAAGCCGTTAACTGTGCCGGCATGCCCAGCAACGGCAGCCTGCAGTTCAGGACCGGAGCCGGTCACGACGATGGATGGGCCCTCGAGGCGGACGCCCACGTAACCGGGAACCTGGCGCAGCTGGACCGCAGCTGCTGCCGCCCGGGCGCCAAGTTCACCTGCGGCTTCGAACTGTTGGGGAGTCAGCTTGAGGTCGCGCTGCACTGCTTCGGCGAGAGCCGCTTCGGAAAGTCCTGTGGAGGTGCCTGTGCCGGACGGGCCGGCTGAGGGCAACGGGCCGGCAGCGGGGGCCGGCGCGGCAGTGCTGCTCCCGGTCGGCGCTTCCTGCCCGGAGTCCGATCCGCTGGCGGCAAAGGCGGGACCGGCTACCGACGCCGAGGAGGCCAGCATTCCGGTCACAGCGCCAAGGGCAAGCACGCGCCGCAGCATGTCGGCGTTCATCGGGCCACCCCCGCGCCCGAGAGGGCCAGGACAGCATCAAGTTCGGTGGTGGTGAGCCCGTTGGCCAGAAGGTAGCCGCGGGTGTCCAGGCCGCGGACAAACGCCACCACCGCACGCCCCCGCTGTTCCAGAAGCGGGGCCAGCTCCGGCTCGGCCAGGTACCGCTCCCGGCTGTGGGGCGGGCCGTGGGTGCGGTATCGCTCGTTGATGCCGCGGACGGCCCTTCGGTAGCCTTCGGCGATCTCTTCGTCAGAATCACCCGCAAGGTCCTGGACCATGGCAGCCACCAGCCCGCTGCGGTCGCGTCCCGCGGCGCAGTGCAGCAGGACGTTCCCCTTGGGCGCGGCCACGGCGATGGCACGGAACACACTCACCAGCTTTTCGGGGAAGAGCCGGGCGTTCTCTGCATAGTGGGCTGGATCGTTCAGGTAGGGGCCGGCGACTGCGGTGAAGCGCGGGTCACCAGGCTCCTCCGTAGGCGCCTGCACCACCTCGATCCCGGCCCAGGCAGCGGCAGGCACTGCCGGGTCGTTGTCCCGGCGCCGCCCCTCACCAGCGTTACGGAGATCCACCACAGTGCGGACGCCGTCGTCGAACGCCTGTTTCCACCCTGTTTCCGTCAGCCACTCGCGCCGCCCCATGCGGTAAATGCCGCCGGAAACGTGCCACGCGTTGACAGCGCCATCCCAGTCCATGGACCTGCCCCTTGTGCTCATCCGGACAGCTAATCACACGCTGCTGGGAGCCGCATGTCACATAAGGGGAAGAGGCGGTGCAGCGCGAGTGTCCAATGGCCCGTGACAGGTGTGACAGGCGGGAGTACTGTGACGAAAACTTGGCCCACTGGAGGGCACTGAGCATTCGAGGGGAACACATGGGAACAGTTTCAACACGACGGCGGCCGCGGGCTTTCGCTGCCGCCTTTGCCACGCTGGCGATCGCCGCAGGCTTTGCGGCCGCTCCGGCGCAGGCAGTGGACAAAGACAAGTACATCGCGCTGGGTGATTCGTATGCAGCGGGACAAGGTGCCGGGCCGTACCTGGACGCCTGCTATCGCAGCAACAGCGCCTATGCCGAACTTGCGAATGAAGCCAAATCAATCCAATTGGTGGTGAATGCTGCCTGCAGCGGCAAAACCACCTGGGACGTCGTGAACAGCCAGCTTCGCCAGCTGAACAAAAGCACGGAGCTCGTGACCATCACCGCAGGAGGCAACAACATCGGGTTCGGAGACATCATCACCGCTTGCGGGGCTGCCCTGGCCAACCCCGCCGCAGGACCCGCATGTGACGCGGCCACCGCCTCAGCCGCAGCGATGATCCAGAGCGGACAGCTCACCCGGGACGTCATCTCGATGATCCAGAGCGTGAAGGCCGCCGCACCCAATGCCAGGATCGTGGTGACGGGCTATCCCTACCTGTACGACCCCGTCACCCCCAATCCTGCCGATCCGCTGTCGCTGTTTATCCAGCAGGCAACCGTCCTGGCCGATGGCCTGGACGCCTCCATCGCGGCGGCCGCCAGTGCCACAGGGGTTCAGTACGTGGACGTCCGGGGAGCGTTCGCCGGCCACGGCGTCAACTCCGCGGATCCCTGGATCAATCTGGATCTCGCCAACCCCGCCAGCCCGGACAACTTCCACCCGAACGCTTCGGGCTACCAGGCCTACTTCGCTGCGCTCACCGGTTCCGGCGCCTACTCCGTCCCCTAGCCGTGCCCCTGTCCGCGCCGGTCCAGTCGATACTCAAGCCCGGCGCGGACGGCGGGCCACTCGTGATCCAGGATGGAGAACACCACGGTGTCCCGCAGGTTTCCGTCACTGGTCCGTGAATGGCTGCGCAGCACGCCGTCCTGTTTGGCACCCAACCGGGCGATGGCCTCACGCGACTGGTGGTTCAACCAGTGCGTCCGGAACTCGACGGCCGGGCAGCCAATGGTTTCGAAGGCGTGCCGCAGCAGCAGGAGCTTGGAATCCGGGTTGGTCCCGGTCCCCTGCACGGACGCGGCGTTCCAGGTGGAGCCAATCTCTACACGCGGCGTAGCGGCGTCAATGTTCATGTAGGTGGTCATGCCGATAACGCGTCCCGGTCCGCCGGTTGCGGCATCGATCAGCCGGGTGGTGAAGGGCAGCATGGACCCCTGCTCCTGCAGGGCCAGCCGGTGCCGGATTTCCGCCGCCATTTTGCCGGGTGCGGGCACCGACGTGTACCAAAGCTTCCACAGCTCGCCGTCCCTGGCAGCCTCCACCAAGCCGTCGTGGTGCTCCTCCCCAAGCGGCTCGAGGATTACGTAGCGGCCCGTGAGGGTAAGGGGTTCAAGGAAAGTCACTGCACCAGCCTAGGCCGCCGGAAGCACGGGTTACGCTGGGGCAAGCACCAAGACGTCGAGCGAGGGAGTCACCATGTCAGGCCAGAATCCGGATCCGGAAGAGGACAAGCTCACCGGTTTGGAGCCCGGGGGCGGAGTGCCGCCAGGGGAAACACCACCGGGTGAGGCGTCCACCAGCATGACGCAGGGTCACGACGAGCACGGCACCCGCAAGGGCACGCAGTTCCTGTGGATCGGCATCATCGGTGTCGTGGTCCTGCTGTGCCTCCTGTACTTCATCGGCTACATCGTGGGATTCTTCGACTGAATCCGTCAGCGTAGGCGGGAATTCCTAGCTGGGCCAGTCGAAGAAACCCCTGCCGGTCTTGCGCCCCAGCTCACCGCGGGCCACCTTGTCCCTGAGGATCTGCGGGGGCGCAAACCGGTCTCCAAGTGTGGACTGCAGGTATTCGGCGATGCCCAGGCGGACGTCAAGGCCCACGATGTCCGTGGTTTTCAGTGGCCCGGTGGGGTGCTTGTAGCCCAGGACCATGGCGTTGTCGATGTCCTCGGCCGAGGCGACCCCTTCCTCCACCATCCGCATGGCCTCCAGCGCGATAGCCACGCCCAGGCGTGAGGACGCGAACCCAGGGGCATCGTTGACGACGACGGCGGTCTTGCCAAGTGCCTCCACCCACGTTTTTGCCGCGGCAGCAAGTCGGGGAGACGTGCGCTCCCCCAGCACCACCTCGATGAGCGTGGATGCCGGGACGGGGTTGAAGAAGTGCAGGCCCAGGAAGTTCTCCGGCCGCTTCATTTCGCGGGCCAGCCCGTTGACCGACAGGGAAGAGGTGTTGGACGCGATGAACCCGTCCTCCGCCAGCCGCTCTTCAATGCCCCGCAGCGCCGTTACTTTGAGGTCCCAGTCTTCGGGGACCGCTTCCACCACCAACTCGCGGCCGCTGAAGTCGTCGTAGTCGGTACTCACAGTCAGCCGGGACCCAAGTTCGTCGAAGTTGGCGTCCACGGCGCCCCGCTCGATGCTCTTCAGGGCTGCCGACTCCACGCGTTCCCGCGCACCTTCGGCGGAGACGTCGTCGCGCTCCACCACCAGGACGTTCGCGCCCTTGATGAGGAAGGCGTGGGCAATCCCCGCGCCCATGCGGCCACCGCCCAGCACTCCCACGAAGCGGGGAAGGCCGGTGGGCAGGTTTGGGTTCGTTGTTGAATCGCTCACGGGTCTACTTTCCGTCGGCAGGGTTGGCGGCGTTTGCCTTCTTGGCCGCGTTGCGGTCCAGGAACTCCTGCATGCGGTCGAACTTGGCCTGCGACTCGAAGAGGATGCCCTGGGCCAGTTGGTCAATGATCGGGTGGGCTTCCGCAGGCGCGTGGAAGACGGACTTGGTGATGCGGACAGCCAGGGGATCCTGGCGTCCGATCCTGTTGGCCAGGCTGTGGGCGGCATCCAGGAGGTCGGCGGGGTCGTGGATTTCGGTGATGAGGTTGATGGCCTTGGCTTCACCGGCACCGAGGACCAGCCCGGCCAGCAGGATCTGCTTGGCCAGCGGCTCACCCACCAGTTCCTTGAGCCGCCAGCTGGCACCGGCCGCGGCAAGGATGCCCAGCCCCGTTTCCGGGTTGCCGATCCTTACGTTGGGGGTGCCGATCCGGAAGTCCGCGGCATAGGCGAGCTCGGCGCCGCCACCCAGGCAGTAGCCGTCCAGCGCGGCGATGACCGGCATGGGCAACTTGGCGATCCGGACGAAGATAGTGGAGTTGATTCCCTGCAGGGCATCGTCCCGCCGCCGTTCGCGCAACTGCGCAATGTCGGCCCCGGAGGCGAACACTCCTTCCACGCCGGCGATGATCAGTACCTTGGGGTTCTGTTCCAGCGCGGCGCAGACTGTGTGGAGTTCGTCCACCATCTGCTGGTCGATCGCGTTCTTCACCTCGGGCCGGTTGAGCAGCACCACCACCCGGTCTTCCCGCTCCTCCACCAGGAGGGATGAGAACTTTTCTTCGGCGAGGTTCACCGCGACGGCCATTAGATCTTCTCCAGCAGCATTGCGGTGCCCTGGCCCACGCCGACGCACATGGTGGCGAGGCCAATCTTCGCGTCCTCCCGTTCCATCCGTCCCAGCAGGGTGATGGCGATTCGTGACCCGCTGGAACCAAGGGGGTGGCCCAGGGCGATGGCGCCGCCGTCACGGTTTACGATTTCCGGTTCCAGTCCCAAGCGGCGGATGCAGGCCAGGGACTGCGTGGCAAAGGCTTCATTAAGTTCGACGGCGCCCAGCTCGCCGACGCTCAGGCCGCTCCGCTTGAGCACCTTCTGGGTGGCGGGGACCGGGCCGATGCCCATGATCTCCGGTTCACAGCCTGCAGAGGCGCCGTCGATGATACGGGCACGCGGAGTCAGGCCCAAGCGCTCGATGGCCGCTTCGGAGGCGACGATGATGGCTGAGGCTCCGTCGTTGAGGGACGATGAGTTGCCAGCGGTGACCACCGATCCGCCATGTGCCACCGGCTTCAGCCCGGCAAGGACCTCAAGGCTGGTGCCGGGCCGGGGGCCCTCGTCGGTGTCCACCACGGTTTCGGATTTGCGGGTCTTGACCGTGACGGGAATGATCTCGTCCTTGAACCGGCCGGCTTCGATGGCATCCAGGGCCAGCTGGTGGGAGCGGAATGCGAACGCGTCGGCGTCTTCCCGGGAAATGTTGTCCACCCGCGCCACTTCCTCCGCGGTCTCCGGCATGGAGTAGGTCATCTTCCCGTCGCGGGACAGGCCGCCGTGCTGGAAGTGGGGGTTGGTGAAGCGCCAGCCGATGGAGGTGTCGAAGATCTGGCCCGGCTTGGCGAACGCGGCGGTGGGCTTTTCCTGCACCCAAGGTGCGCGGCTCATCGATTCCACGCCCCCGGCGATGACGATGTCCGCAGCTCCGGCCTTGATCATGTGGCTGGCCTGGATGATGGCGCTCAGGCCCGATGCGCACAGCCGGTTGACGGTGATCCCTGGAATGTGGAGCGGCAGCCCCGCCAGCAGGGTGGCCATCCGGGCCACGTTCCGGTTCTCCTCGCCGGCGCCGTTCGCGTTGCCGAGGATCACTTCCTCAATGCTCTCCGGATCCAGGCCGGCACGCTGCACCGCTTCCCGGACCACCAGGGCCGCAAGATCATCAGGCCGCACGGAGGACAAAGCCCCTCCATACCTGCCCACCGGCGTTCGGACCCCGCCAACAAGGAAAGCCTGCGGACCTGCGGTTGCAGCCATGGAAACACCCTTCACGCGATAAACAGCACTGTCATCGGCGGCCGGCGCAGCGGAACCCTCCACTTACCGACCGTTCGTTCTGTAAATGGTACACGGCAGGCCCCACGCGCGCATCCGGTTACAGCACCGCCACCCCCAGGTGCGCCGCAATGAGCGGCGCCAAAAGGTTCAGCTGATACTCGTCGATAACCATTCCGGACAGGCTGCCCAAGCCGCTGATCCCGCGGAATTCCGTACCCCTGATATCAAAATCCTTCAGCTTGGCTCCCGTCAGGTCCAGTGAGCCCACCGTGCAGCCCTCAAGCTTCACCCTTGTTGCCGCGGCACCCCCGAGGTCCAGTTCATTGATGATGCAGCCGCTGATCAGCACGTCAGTGAGCTTGGCGCCGCGGAGATTGAGGAAGTCCACCTTGCCGCCGTCGATCCGCACGGACTGCAAGCCGCTTTCATAGAGTTCGGCCGAGCCCAGCCGGGGATTCCGGAACTCAACCTCGCGCCAGGTAGTCCGGGCACCGCGGAAGACAGGCGCGTACGCCTCTGCCAGGATGCAGTCGCGGAATGAGGCACCGCGGAGTTGGGCATCGCTCAAGGACGCTGCATCAAACCGGCACTCGGCAAAAACGCTGTCCGCGAGGTCGAGGCCGTCCATGGCGGCACGGATGAACCGTGCATTCTCATGCCGGTCACCGCGGCGGAACGCGTGGCCCGGCAGGTCCTCGAGGTCATTCAACTCCACCGGGGAGAGCCGGGGCGGGACCACCCTGGCTGCCGCCTTGCCGCGCACTTTATCCATGAGCCCGAGCCTAGCGGTGGGGCCTGACAAAGGGCAGCAAACGCAGCGCGGGACTTGAAATAGTAAGCAAGCTTTGCTTATCGTGAAAGGGCACGGTTGATCGACGGAAACGAAAGGAGGCCGGAACCATGGGCCTCGGAGACAAGATCAGTAACGCGGCAGAGAACCTTGGCGGCAAGGCCAAGGAAGCTGCAGGCAACGCGACCGACAACGACCGCCTCAAGGCAGAAGGCCAGGCCGACCAGGTCAAGGCAGACGCCAAGAAGGTGGGCGAAAGCGTCAAGGACGAGTTCAAGCGCAGCTAGTCCCTGCTGATGCAGCCGCAGCGAACGGCGTGCTGCAGCAGCCCCAAACGGCGGCGGATCCCTTGGATCTGCCGCCGTTTCGCTGTCCACCCATCATCGATTGCTGTGTATTTGTCGTTTTGAGGGCTCATAACGACAAATACACAGCAATCGATGCGGGAAGTCAGCAATCGAAGGGGGAAGTCACCAGCCGCTGCGGGTCGGTGTGTGGCCCTGCCGCGAATCCTCAGGCATGGTCATTTCGGCCCGGAGTCCAAGCAGCCGGATGGGCTGCCCAGGCTCGATCTTCGCCGCGAGGTCAAGGGCCCGGGACAGCACGTCCGCGGGATCGGATGTCTGGGGGATCTTCCGCGCGTAGGTCCTGGTGGTGAACGGCGCATACCGAACTTTCAACGTCAGGCCGATCACCGGCCTTCCCTCGGCAGCAACATCCTCCAGCACGCGCGCGGCCAGCTCCCGGACGGCGTCGCGAATCCGCTCGGGGTCTGTCAGGTCGCGCTGGAAGGTGGTCTCTCGGCTGTGCCCCCGCGGCACCCAGGGCGTATCGTCAACCACCCGGGAGCCGTCCCCCCGTCCCAGCTGCGCGTACCAGGGACCCATTTTCGGACCAAACTCGGGGACCAGGTCACTGGGGTCCGCCGCTGCGAGCTCGGCAACAGTCTTGATCCCCAGGGTGGCGAGGCGCCGTGAGATCTTGGTACCCACGCCCCACAGCTCCACCGTCGGCCGGCTCCCCATGACGTCCAGCCAGTTCTCTTCCGTGAGCCGAAAGACCCCCGCGGGCTTGCCGAATGAAGTGGCAACCTTGGCGCGGAGCAGGGTGTCGCCGATCCCCACGCTGCAGTGCAGCAGGGTCTCCGCCAGGACGGCCTCCTGCAATTGCCTGGCAAAGGCTTCAGGATCGGTGGTCTCGACGCCAACGAAAGCCTCGTCCCAGCCGAGCACCTGGACTGTGGTTCCCGGCTGCGAGCGCAGCACCGCCATGACCTTCTCCGACGCCTCAAGGTAGGCCCCGTGGTCCACGGGCAGGATGACGGCATCCGGCACTTTCCGCGCGGCAATCCGCAGCGGCATTCCCGAGCCAACCCCAAAGGCCCTGGCCTCATAGGATGCCGTGGACACGACGGCGCGCTCGGTAGGGTCCCCGCGCCCGCCCACAATCAACGGCTTTCCCGCCAGCTCGGGCCGGCGGAGCACTTCAACGGCAGCGATGAACTGGTCCAGGTCCACATGCAGCACCCACGGTTCGCTCACAGGCCCCAGTCTGCCCGGTGGGACTCCCAGCGGCTAGCCTTGGGCCATGACGAACGTAGACCTGAGCGCCGAGAGCACGGCTGCCGGCGGATCGACCTTCCTGCACGGCTACCTTGCCGTGCCCGAAGGGCAGGGCCCCTTTCCCGGCGTCGTCATGATCCATGAAGTGTTCGGCCTGGATGACCAGACCCGCCGGCATGCGGACCGGCTGGCCCGGGCCGGCTACCTTACCCTGGCGCTGGATCTGTTCAGCGACGGCGGTCGCAGGCGTTGCCTGGTGGGAACCATGCGTGCCATGGCAGCCCGCACGGGCAGGCCTTTCATAGACATCGCCACCGCGCGCAGCTGGCTTGCGGAGTCGGAACTATGCAACGCCAAGACCGGGGTTATCGGTTTCTGCATGGGCGGCGGGTTTGCCCTGCCGACCGCCCGGGACGGGTTCGACGCCGCCTCCGTCAACTACGGACGGCTGCCCGGCAAGGAGCAGCAGGACCTGGTGGAGGCTTTGCGGGGCTCCTGTCCGATCGTGGCCAGCTACGGCGGTGCGGACAAGTCCCTGAAGGGCGCCGCGGCCCGGCTCGATTCAGCCCTCGACCAGTTGGGCATCGAGCACAGCGTGAAGGAATTCCCCGGGGCAGGCCACGCCTTCCTCAACGATGAAGAGTTGGGGCCGGTACTCCTCCGCCCGCTGATGCGGGTGATGGGCGTGGGCCCGGATCCGAAATCCTCCCCTGAGGCCTGGCAGCGCATCGAGGACTTTTTCGCACGGCACCTGAAAGGAAACGCCGACGGCGGGCCGCCCACTCAAGGGGGCGGCCCGCCGTCGAACGTTGTTCAGTAAGCCGGGAAGGTCAGCTGTAAAGCTCGCTTTTGGGCTGGTTGTTCTTGACCTTCTGCCAGCCCAGCCAGAGGAGCAGCGCGAAGAACGGAATGGTGCCCAGGGTCCACAGGCCCAGGTAGAACACCTCGCCGTCCTTGCTGGTCATGGTGTCAAAGCCGATCAGCACCGTGATGGCCAGCAGGCCGAGCAGGCCGGCCCAGCTGGTCCACGGCGAACCGGGCATCGGCAGGCTGGAAGTGATGCCCTTGCGGCGGCGCAGCACGATCTGGCTGGCGAAGATGGAGCCCCAGCAGAAGATCACGCCGATGGAGGCGGTGTTCAGGGCGAGGTCGAATGCGTGTGAACCGCCCAGCCAGATGTTCAACATGATGCCCACCAGGTAGAACGCCGCGATGGCCAGGATGGCTGCGTACGGGACGTGGCGCTTGGACATCCTGGTGAGCCACTGCGGGGCGTGCCCGTTGTTGGCCATGGTGCGGAACACCCGGCCGATTGAGTACAGGCCGGAGTTGCAGGAGGACAGCGCCGCCGTGATCACGACCATGTTCATCACGTCGCCCACCCAGCCCAGGCCCATCTGGCCGAAAACGGTGACGAACGGGGAGGTGCCGGCCTTGTACTGGTCGGACGGCAGCAGCATGGCCAGCAGGGTCACGGAGCCAACGTAGAACACCACGATGCGGAGGACGACGGCGCGGACGGCCTTGGGCACCTCGCGCTCCGGGTTCTGCATCTCGCCGGCGGTGATGCCCACCAGCTCGATGCCGTTGTAGGCGAAAATAACGGCGTTGAGGACCAGGACCATCACCAGGGCGCCCTTGGGGAACATGCCCCCTTCGGCGGCGAACAGGTTGGCCACCGACGCGTGCCCGTCACCCACCTGGGCGTTGGTGACCACCATGAAGGTGCCCACCACCAGGAAGATCAGGATGGCGCCCACCTTGAGGCAGGAGGCCCAGAATTCGAATTCACCGAAGGCCTTGACGCTGAGCAGGTTCACTGCCACGAGGAGCGCCAGCGCGGCGATGGCCGATGCTTCCACCGGAACGTTGGGGAAGAAGAACTGGAAGTACAGGCCGATGGCGATCAGTTCGGCGATGCCGGTCATGCCCCAGTTGATGAAGTACATCCAGCCGGAAAGGAAGGCGCCCTTCCTGCCGAACATTTCGCCTGAGTAGCTGACGAACGAGCCGGAGGTCTGGCGGTACATGATGAGCTCACCCAGGGCACGCATGAGGAGGTAGGCGATGACGCCGGCAATGGCGTAAGAGAAAATCAGGGCCGGGCCAGTGGAGGCCAGGCGGCCGCCGGCTCCCATGAAGAGGCCCACGCCGATGGCGCCGCCCATGGCGATCATGGTGACGTGGCGGCGGCCCAGGGTCTTGCTGTAGCCCTCGGCGCTGAGGGTGGGGTCGACGGCGGTGGATGGCGCCGTACTGTTCTTTAGGTCTGTGGGGGTACTTTGAGGCACAACTGTTCCTTGTGGGTTGGGGGTTGGCCGCATCCGGTCTTCGTATGATCGAGCTCACATAATTCGGTCTTCAGGCCTTACAGCCAGCGAATGTGAGGGCGAACCGTCGAACTGCCGAAGCTTCACGCGACCTGACCATCCTACAACCTGGTGCGGAGTGGTACGTGACGCGCACTACACGCCGGCCCCGGCGATAGGCTGGAAGCATGGCAACAGCCCACCGCTTACCGCCCGCCCCGCAGCCCCAGCTGTACCGTTTCTCCCCCATGGACGTGGCCACGCTGTGCCTCTACGTTGCCATCGCAGGGTTCTTCGCCGCTGCCGGCGATTTGGTGGCACCGCTGCTGCGCCAGATAGCCCCCTCCCCCGCCGCGGCCTCGTACGCAGTGAACCTGCTCTTTTATGCCTCGGTAGGCATACTGGCACTCCTGGCGGCCCGCAAGGTGGTGGTCCGCGACCTCAAGGTCCTGGCAACCCGGCCCTGGTTCACGCTGCTGATGGTGCCGGCGTCCGTCATCGCCATGATGATCCTCACGGCGGTATTGGTGGCGGCGAACGGGCAGGTGCAAACCTCCCAGAACCAGGCCGGGCTGCAGGCACTGATGCAGCAGGTCCCCGCCTGGCTCATGGTCCCGCTGCTGGTGATAGTTGGTCCGTTCGTGGAGGAATACATCTTCCGGCACCTGCTGATCGGCAAGCTAAGCAGGAGGGTGAACATCTGGATCTGCTGCATCCTGTCCGTGGTGCTGTTCGCGGCCCTGCACATCGTGGGGCAGGAAGCGATCACCCTCACCGCACTGCTCCCGTACCTGGCCATGGGCGCCACGCTGGTGTTCGTCTACATGTGGACCGGGAAGAACGTCATGTTCTCCTACTTCGTCCATGCCGCCAAGAACCTGCTGGCCGTGATCCTGGTCTACGCCATCCCGCCGGAACTGTTCGACCAGATGCAGAACGTCCAGGCCTAGCGCCCCCCAGGGGATCTTCCGCAGGGCGGCAGCCGCCTTTACCGTGGACGCATGGGACTGAATATCCAAATAGTTGTCGATTCCGCAAGGCCGCACGAGCTCGCAGACTGGTGGGCGGAAACCCTGCAGTGGGCTGTGGAGCCCCAGGACGGGGCCTTCATCCGTTCCATGATCGAGCAGGGCTATGCCAGCGAGGACCAAACCATGACCCACCGGGGCAACATGGTGTGGAAGGACGGCGCTGCCATCCGGCCGCCGGAAGAGATCGAGTCCAAGGCCCCCGAGCGGCGCATCCTGTTCCAGGCCGCACCGGAGGGAAAGACGGTCAAGAACCGGGTGCATTGGGACGTCCGGCTGGACGGCCGGGACAAGGACGAGGTCCGGAGCGAACTCGAAGCGCGGGGAGCCACTTTCCTCTGGTCGGCGCGGCAGGGCCCGCATTCCTGGCACACCATGGCGGACCCCGAGGGGAACGAGTTCTGCATCAGCTAAGCACGATTACTAGACTTGGACGGTGAGCAACCAGATCCCCGCCCCGGTGTCCGATGTCTTCGATCCCACGCGCTGGCGGGTGGTCTCCGGTTTCGAGGACTTCCAGGACATGACCTACCACCGGCAGGTGGAGCGGGATTCGGACGGCGGCTGGGTGCGTGACCTGCCCACCGTCAGGATTGCGTTCAACCGGCCCGAGGTGCGGAACGCCTTCCGGCCGGGCACCGTGGATGAGCTCTACCGGGCCATGGACCACGCGCGGATGACCCCCGACGTCGCCACCGTCCTGCTCACCGGCAACGGCCCCTCCCCCAAGGACGGCGGCCATTCGTTCTGCTCCGGCGGGGACCAGCGGATCCGCGGCCGGGACGGCTATCGCTACGCAGATGGGGAGACGCAGGAAACCATCGACCCTGCCCGCGCTGGCCGCTTGCACATCCTGGAAGTCCAGCGGCTCATGCGCACCATGCCCAAGGTGGTCATCGCTGTCGTCAACGGCTGGGCCGCCGGTGGCGGGCACTCCCTGCACGTTGTCGCGGACCTCACCATCGCGTCGCGCCAGCACGGCAAGTTCAAGCAGACGGACGCCACCGTGGGAAGTTTCGACGCCGGCTACGGCTCCGCGTTGTTGGCCCGCCAGATCGGGCAAAAGGCAGCGCGGGAGATTTTCTTCCTGGCCCGCGAATATTCCGCTGATGACATGGTTCGCATGGGTGCGGTGAACGAGGCCGTGGACCACGGGCGGCTGGAGGAGGTGGCGCTCGAGTACGCGGCAGACATCGCCCGGCAGTCCCCGCAGGCCATCCGCATGCTGAAGTTCGCCTTCAACCTGGCGGACGACGGGCTGGCCGGCCAGCAGGTCTTCGCCGGTGAAGCCACCCGGCTGGCCTACATGACGGACGAGGCTGTGGAGGGCAAGGAAGCCTTCCTGCAAAAACGCGACCCCGACTGGTCACGCTTCCCGCACTACTTCTAAGGCAGGACGGCAATGAACAGCGAAGCTTCCCCCACTCCGGTATCGGCCGGTCCAATCAACATCGAACCCGCCCTGAAGGCCCTCGCGGCCGCCCTCCATGGCGAGGGCCCCGCCGTCGAACTCTCCGTAGGCCCCGACGGCAGCCTCATCGTTGGGCACGTTGAGACCCCCGGCTGCGACGACGCCGTGGCCGTGGTCCGCACCTCCGGTTCCACCGGCACGCCCAAGGCAACCCTGCTGACCGTGGAGTCCCTGGCAGCCTCCTCGATGGCCACGGCGTTGCGGCTCAAGGGCGAGGGCCAGTGGCTGCTGGCACTGCCGGTGCAGTTTGTTGCCGGGATCCAGGTGCTGGTCCGCTCCCTGTTTGCCGGCACCCGGCCCTGGGTCATGGACATGTCCGTCGGCTTCACCCCGGAGGCCTTCACTGCTGCGGCACTGGAACTCACGGACAACATCCGCTTTACTTCCCTGGTTCCCACCCAGCTGCAGCGGCTGCTGGACGATCCGTCGCCGGACACGCTCGCCGTGCTCCGCCGGTTCAACGCCATCCTGCTGGGCGGGGCACCTGCGCCGCCGGCCCTGCTGGCGGCGGCGCGCGACGCCGGCGTCCGCGTGGTTACCACCTACGGCTCCGCGGAGACCTCCGGCGGCTGCATCTACGACGGCTATCCCCTGGAAGGCGTCTCGGTGCGGGTGGATACGGACGGCCGGATCCTGCTGGGCGGTGACACCGTCGCCGCAGGCTACATCGAGGCGCCGGACGAGGAAACCGGGACATTCTTCGAGGAGGACGGGGTGCGCTGGTACCGCACCAGCGACCTGGGCTCCATTGACGACGACGGCCGGCTCACCGTGCTGGGCCGCGCCGACGATGTGATCATCACCGGCGGCGTCAAGGTCTCCGCCGGCCACGTGCAGGAACAGCTGGAAAAGTCCGACGCCGTCGCCGCGGCTTTCGTGGCGGGCGTCCTGTCCGCCGAGTGGGGGCAGGCCGTGGCCGCCTATGTGGCGCTTGCCCCCGCAGGTACGGAAGGCACCGCCGGAGAAGGTGCCGGGGATCCCGCCGTCGTACTCCAACGTCAATGGCAGCGGCAGTTGGGGGTCTTGGCGCCCAAGACCGTCCTCGCGGCGCCGGCGCTGCGGATGCTGCCCAACGGCAAACCCGACCGGCTCGCCATGACCGCCGAACTCAGCGCCCTGCACCGGGGAAAGTAGAGTTGGACCTGCACCACCGCGGCGGGTGCGCACGTTCCATCCTGCCGTCTGACCGAAACAACACGAGGTACTAACCGTGGCCACAGCCGCCCAATGGATCCAAGGCGCCCGACTCCGGACGCTGCCGGCAGCGATCGCGCCGGTGCTGATCGGCACTGCCGCCGCCTACGAGATGGACTCGTTCCTGCTGCCCAACGCCATCCTCGCGGCGCTGGTGGCACTCCTGCTCCAGGTGGGCGTGAACTTCGCGAACGACTACTCGGACGGCATCCGCGGTACGGACGATGACCGGGTGGGGCCGCTGCGGCTCGTGGGATCCGGCGCCGCCAAGCCGGAGCACGTCAAGTGGGCCGCGTTCGGCACGTTTGCCCTGGCCATGGTGTTCGGCCTGGTGCTGGTGTTCCTCACCCAGGCCTGGTGGCTGATCCTGGTGGGCTTGGGCTGCGTCATGGCCGCATGGGGCTACACCGGCGGCAAGAACCCCTACGGCTACATGGGCCTGGGGGACCTCTTCGTGTTCGTCTTCTTCGGCCTGGTGGCCACCCTGGGCACCACCTACACCCAGGCCGGGCACATCAACCTGTCATCGGTCATCGGCGCCATCGGCACCGGCCTGATCGCCACCGCGCTGCTCATGGCAAACAACGTCCGGGACATTCCTACCGACATGCAGGCCGGCAAGAAGACGCTGGCGGTGCGGCTGGGGGACAAGCATGCGCGGGAAAGCTATGTCCTGATGCTCGCCGTCGCCATCTTGCTGGTGGTGATCCTGGCACCGGCCCGGCCATGGATCCTGATCGTCCTGCTGCTCATCCCCGCCTGCCTGATGCCGGCCTGGCTGATGATCAACGGCCGCAAGCGCAAGAGCCTGATCCCGGTATTGAAGCAGACCGGCCTGATCAATCTCGGCTACAGCGTGCTGTTCTCACTGGGACTGATCCTCAGCCACGGGTTCTAGCTGTTCTTGGTGCCCTTGGCGTTGTTGATGGTGATGTCCGGGTTGGCGTCCAGCAGGGCGTCCTCGGCATTGGCGTCCTGGACTTCACCGGCGGAGCGCAGCGGCTTGGCCTTCCCCGAGAAACGGTGCTGCAGGGCCGCCGCGGCAGCATCGCGCTGCTTCTGGAAAAACAGGTAGCTGATGGCAAAGGCAATGAGCGCGGCGCAGATCACGGCCATCAGCACCCCTACCTGCAGGAGCATGAACAGGACAAAAAGGGGGACAAAGATCGCCAAACGGATCAGGGAATATTTCAAAAAGGCCACTATTCAAGTTTAGCCGCCTCCGCCCGGCGGCCCCTGCCCGTCCTGACGATAGACTTGATGGCATGCTGTTCCGTGTGGCTTTGGCCGTCGCAGTCCTCGTCATCTTCGTGTATGGCCTGGTGGACGTGATCCGTACTGAAGGCCGCCTTACCCGGGGCATCTCGAAACCGGCCTGGATCATCGTGCAGATCGTCCTGCCGGTCCTGGGCGCCATCCTGTGGCTGCTGATTGGACGCCCACGGGGCACGGCGCAGCCGCGGCCCAGCTACCCCCATTCCATGGCCCCGGACGATGACCCGGACTTCCTCCGCAACCTCGAGGCCCGCCGCCGCAGCCAGGCCGAGGCCGAGCGACTGAAGAAACTCCGGGACGAACTGGAAGCAAAGGCCAAGGAGGACGGCGGAAAAGGACAGCGGGGCACCGACGAACACGATACCGACGGACTGAAATAGGCCTATGGCATTCCAGTCCGGCGGTGAAGAGCGGCACCCGTCCGCTCCCCCACCAAGGCCTGGCCCGTCCTACTCCACCCCGCCGCCCATTCCCGTTGTCACCCCGCTGCCCGGCACAGTCCGCACTGCGCGCACTTTGTGGCTCTTCAGTTTCGGTGCGGGACTGGCCGTCCTGCTGGGATCCTTCGTGGCTCGTGATTCCAATCTGCAGCGGCTCCACGGCGTGGTGGCAAACATGGCGGCAGGCAGTGGCGCCGCGGCCGTAGGCAGGACGGCGGAGATCGTCTTCTGGGGAAGCATCGGCGCCCTGCTGCTGGTGACCCTGTTTGAGGCAGCAGTGCTCGCCGCCGTGCTGAACCGCCGGAACTGGGCCCGCTGGACCCTGCTCCCCCTGCTGGCCAGCCATGCCCTCATACTGCTCCTGGCGTCCGCCTTCCTGGTCCCCGCCGGTGCCGCCGGCAGCTACGTGGTGATGCTGTGGGGCGCCGGGCTGCTCCTGGCGGTAGCCGGGCTGGCGCTGCTGTTCCTGCCGTCTGCCGGGGCCTGGCTGAGGCCGGAGAGTGCCAGGGCTTGAGCCGGCAAAGGCCTGGGAACGCCCTACGCCGACTTCGGCTGCCGGTTCCTCCCGGCGTATTCTGCCAGCACTCCCTCGCAGCTGCGGATCACCACCCGGCATGCCTCACCGGCTGACCGTGCCGTCAGCGGACTCTCAGCGATTGCGCGCCAGCGTGCCAGGCAGCGGCTCGCCTCAGCGGCCAGCACTTCCGGTCCGGCATCAGGCGCCACGGCCAGCCGGCGGTATGCGGTGGCGCCCTGGCCTCCGACCAGCCGTTCAGCTTCCGCAACCAGCTCCGGGGCGAGCTCCACCCCCGTGGTCCGCAGGGCCGCCAGCAGCCGGAGCTCGCGGAACTCATGAGCGTTGGCCTGCAGCCGCTCCAGGGATGCCGCCAGGTTTTCCGTCCCCTGGCGTGGCTGGCTGGCCAGGAGGTTTTCCACAGCCACCAGGGCGGTCCGGGCCTTGAGCGCTTCCGCCCTGGCCCGGAACTGCCGGTCCAGCACGTCCAGCAGGGTGTCCAGACCGCTCCGCCGGGCCAGCTCGTGGGCCAGCGGCGTGGGTTCGGCAAACCCGTTGCGGATCAGGACCACGGCCAGCCGGATCCCGAAAAGCCCGTAGCGCTCCAGCAGTGACGCCCGCGCCTCTTCCGTCAGACCTGCGGGCCCGGTGGACCGGCGGAACCTGTCGGCGGAGAGCAGCATCCGTTCACGCTCGGCTCTGTCCAGGGTGGCCAGCAACCGCAGGGCTTCGAAGTCCGGCTGGCGCAAGGTACGGGCGCTTTGGGCCAGGAGCCCGGCCACCGGGACCACGCCGAGGGCAAGCTTCCGCAGGGCAATATCACGGCTGTACCTCTCCGCGATATTGCCGGCGGACAGAAGGGAGTCGATGCGGCCGGCTCCCACCTCGTCTGCCCGGGACAGCACCGCGATGGAGTTGACCGTGCCCGAGCGGCCCGCCCCGGTGTCGCGGAAGGACTCCAGGAACCTCAGGTCGGACGCGTGCAGGTGGCGCATCAGGTAGATGACGGCGTCAGCCTCCGACGGCGAATCCTCCGGGGTCAGGAACGCCAGGGACCGCGCGGACACGTCCTGGGAGACCGAAGCGATGCCGGGGGTGTCGATCAGGGTCATGGCCCGCAGTGCCGGCGCCGGCCATTCGACGTCGAGCCGTTCCACTTCTTCCGCACGTACGCCGTCGAGGACGAAGACCAGGCGCCCGTCCACTCGCTTCAGCGGCAGGGCCCGGGGCTCCCCTGCCGCGGGGTGGAGGGTGATGCGGGGCGTATGGCCGTGCCGGTACCAGGTGACGATCCGGGTGCACTCGCCGGTGTCCGTGGGGGCGATTTCCTCACCGATGATGGCATTCAGGAGCGTTGACTTGCCTGCCTTCACCATGCCGGCAACGGCAATCCGCAGCGGCTCTGCCAACCGCCGCGCATAGCCGTGCAGTTCCTGGGTGGTGTGGAGGTCATCGGCATATACCTCCAGCGCTTCCCGGATCAACGCTGCCGCCCCGGCCGTGGTGGACGCCGTCATCCCACCCCCGCCGCTGTCTGGGTCCTGGCTGCAGCTGCCTCGGCGGCCACGGCTTCTGCAGCCCGATGGAGCGCATCCACCTTTTTCAGCTCCGCCCTGATGTCCCGCACGCGTCCTTCCTTCTCCTGTGCGTACGAGTTCGCAGCCTTCTGCGCCGCGGCCACCGAGTCGGACAGCGACCGGTGGTATTCATCGGCGATCTCGGTGAAATGGTCGCGGATGGTCCGCTGGACCAGGCGCAGCCTGTCCTTCAACTGCTTACCCACCTGGAACGTCACATCGTCCAGCTGCCGCCGCACCAAGGCTTTCGCCTCGCTCTGGCGCCGCTTCAGCCGGGTCTCCTTGTCCTCCCGGTAGGCCTTGCGCCCCAGCAGCAGCCCGGCACCCACGGACAGCGGGTTGATCAGGGCCATCCCGAAGATCCCCGTCAGGAGGCCGAACATCAGGACGCCGCCGTAGGATCCCCGCATTCCGATGAGGACTTTTTGGACCGGGTTCACCCGGCCGGGATCCAGCTGCGGCATCTGCTCCACCGGATCCAGGGCGTCCCCGGAGTCGGAGACGTGCAGGACCGGCAGTGATACCTCGTCCGCCGCGAAGTGCTCAGCCACCTGGGCCGCCAGCCATTGGGACCGTTCGCTGGTCCAGACAAACGTGTCCGAAACCGCTGCGGCAACGCACTCTTCGAGCCACTGCGAGAATTGCGGCCACACGGGACCGGGATCGCCCTGGTCGATGGCGTTCTCCGCTTCCCGTTGGATCCCGCGCAGGCGGTCCCGGAGGTCGTACTCCATGTCGGCGATGAGGTCGTTGATGCCGTCGCTGAGCGTGAGCTGCCAGCGGGCGGACCGCTTTCGCAGATGGTCCGCCTCCGCCCTGGCCTGTTCCAGTTCTGCGAGCATCTGGGGCGTGCCACCAGGGTTTTCCAGGGCGTCCAGCTCGGACTGCAGGGACAGCCTCAGGTTCCCGGTGACGGACAGCAGGTCCTGGCTCACGGAGCGGCGCTGGATCCGTTCTGCCTTCCCCACCACGTCATTGCGCAGGTGGGCCACCAAGGCCGGGTAGCCGGATTCGTCGTTGAGCTCACTGTCCTGGAGCCGCGCAGCCTCCAGCCGAAGGTCTGCGGACAGTGGCAACAGCGGAATGTCCGGCGCCACCTGGTCCAGGTGCGCCCTGTCCAGTTCCGCCACCCGCCGCCAGTCCGGATACAGGTCTGTCTTGGAAAGAACGGCGGCAACGCTGGGGGTGATCCGCATGGCCTGGCGCAGGAACCGCAGTTCCGGCTCCGTGTATTCCTGCGACGCGTCCGACACCAGCAGCATGGCGTCCGCGGTGGGCAGGGCCGTAAGGGTGGTCAAAGTGTGCGTGGAGCCCATGCCGCCCACGCCCGGGGAGTCGATGATGCTGAGTCCGCCGGTGAGGAGCCGTCGGGGCAGGCAGACCTCCGCGGCGGCTATTTTCCTGCTGTTTCCCGGGTTCCCCTGCTCGGAAACAAAGGCCGGCAGGTCGGTAAGCGCCACCGGCCGACGCTCAATGCCGCCGCCGGCAGCATCCCCGGCGGGGTCTTCCGCCGTGAAGATGTCCGCGGCGAAATTATCCGGGGCGGGGACCAGGACCGCGGCCGACGCCGGCTCCCCGTAACGGACCACCGTGGGGACGGAAGTGGCGATGTCGTCGTCCACGGGGCATACCGGGGCGTTCACCAGGGCATTGATGAGTTTGCTCTTTCCCTGCTTGAACTCCCCCACGACAATCACCCTGATGCTCGGGTCCCGCAGGCGGGCACTGGCCTGCTCCAGCCTCCGGCGCAGGTCTGCGCGGTCCCCGCTGCCCACCAGCTGAAGGCCCTGCTCCACGAGCTTTCCCAACTGCCCGGCAGTGACGGGCCCCGGTGGCCTTGCCGGTGCTGCTTCTGCCACAGCGTGTCCCCCTGTCGGTGCCGAAATATTCCCAATGCCGGAAATACCGGAAGAGCCCGGCAGGAAGTGGATGCCTCCTGCCGGGCGGTTTGCCTCCCGCGAACAGCGGGTTGTTGGAATAGCGTGTTACAGCGCGGTGGAGTCGTCAACCACCGCGTGGTCGATGGCGGTGTGGTTTTCCAGGTCCACATCCGTGTGGCTCGGGTTGTCCTCCGTGAAATCGAGCTGGTTGTCTGCAACCACCAGGTTGTCCTGCACGGTGTTCGTGGCCGAGTTGTCCTGGAAGGAGTCGTCAACGTGGACGTCCACCGCCGTGTTGGTGGAGTTGTCCGGGTTGAAGGAATCCTCCACCTCCACCGAGTTGTGGGTGGAGTTGTCGGAGTTGTCACTGAACGAGTCGCGGACATCCAGGGCTGTGTCCGTGCTGACGGAGTGGTCCGAGTGGTCGGAGTAGTCCGAATGGTCCGAGTTGTCGTTGAAGGAGTCGTCCACATCCAGGCCGACGTCGGTGTTGAAGGAATCGTCGGTGTTGAAGGAACCGGAAATGGCAGTCACCTCGTTGCCGATTCCAACGTCTCCGCCCGCGTGGATGGAGTTGTCCCTGGAGTTATCGGTCGAATGGTCGGCGTTGTACGAATCCCGAATGTTATTGGAGTCCCGGACACTGGCGTCGTCACCGGCCGCCACTGCGTAATCTCCGGAGGCCACAACGGCATCATGGTCAAACCACTGCTCCACGTCCCCATGCGCCCAGATGTTTTGGTTGACGGACTGGTCCGTGGTGGTGTCCCGGTCGTCGAGCATGGTGGTGTTGGTCGTGTAGGAAAAGTGGTTCACCACGTGGTGCAGCTGCTGGACCGCGTTGGCGTGGTCGTCCTGGTCGTAGTCGGTCCCGCCCTGCCCCGGGCTGGGCCCGCCGCCATGGATTGCCGCGGCACTCCCGGCGTGCGCCGCCGTGGTGCCCGCCTGCCCGGATCCCATGTACCCGGACCCCGTGTGCCCTGCCCAGGCACTGTTTCCGCCGGTGTGATGTACCCGGTCCAGGGATGAGGCGTTGACGGTGATGGGGGCGTAGTCGAGGACGACCGGCATGGCGGCGTCCACGTCAGCCGAGCACACGTTGCCCAGGCCGTGTTCCGCCAATGCCCTCTCGGGGTCGTCCAGGAACTCCTGGATTGCTTCCCGGTTGCCGAAGAGCTGCATCAGGAACTGAACAAGGTCGTTTGCGAGTGTTGGCATATGCGTGGTCCTCACATCTTCTTGAAGTTGCGGATCATCCGGCGAAACGTATCCGGTTATCTCAACCTAGGTTCGCTGCCGGGGACAGGACATCGGGCGGTTTCCCCCTAGCAGCGGCCGCCGTTCCGGGGCGCCGGGCCTGGCACGCCTAGGGGTGTTAGGGGTTCATTCCTGCTGCGGATTCAGCTGCTGGGAACTTTCCACGCCAAGTGCCAGGCGCAGGCGGGCCAGCAGGTCCGACCGGTTCTCCGCGCCGAGCCGGCGCCTGATCCGGGCGATGTGGTGCTCCGCCGTCCTGGGCGAAATGTAAATGGCCTCGCCGATTTCCCGGTAGGTTTTGCCCTCAAGCACCAGCCTGGCAACTTCCTTTTCGCGCTCGCTTAGGCCGGATGCGTCCGGCTGCGCACCTTTGCCCACGCCGTCGGCACCGCTGCCTGCCTGCGCGTCGGCGCCCCCGGACGCTCCTGTGCTGCCCTGCGGATGCAGGTCCCGCGCGCAGGAGAGCAGGCGCATCATGTCCCGCCGTTCCTCTGCGCGGGCAGCTGCGTGTCCGGCCAGCCTGGCGCCCTCCCACGGCATTCCCACAGCTCCCAGCAGCCGGGCCGCGCCCTCCACCTCGGAAGTACGGAAACGGCCGGCCAGCACCGATACCCAGGCTTTGCCCGCCGTCGCCAGGACGGCGGCCAGCTGGCTGTGGGCCGAGGCCCTTGCCAGTGCCGTGGCGTGGGGGGCAAGATCGGCGGGGCTCTCATTGAGCAGCGCAGCCTGGACGGCGGCCCAGTGAAGGGGAACGGCCCACAACGCAGGTCCGCCCAGGCGCCCCAGCAGCTTCCACGCGTCGTCCAGGTACTGCGCCACGCGGCGCGTCTCCCGCAGGCGGGCAGCGGCAATCAGCAGCTCCCCCCACGGCAGGAGGTTGTAGAGGTCCACCGACGTGTGCAGCATTGCCTCCCGTGCCCGCTCCCACGCCCTGAGCAGCTCCGGTACGTCTCCGTTGCGGCGGGCAAGTCCCACCTCCAGGGCGGCGGACATGAACTCGTCGCGCGGGACCAGCGGCCAGTGGTTGGCCTTGGCTGCTTCCGCTGCGGCAAACCGTGCGTCCTCGAGTTTGTCCTGCATCATGGCTGCCCAGGCCTGGAGCAGCAAAAGCCTGGGCTGCGCGGCATTGCCACCTTGCCCGGCCACCACCGCGGCCCGGCAGACTGTTTCCGCCAGGTGCGGCTCGCCGCTGTGCAAGGCCAGGAGGGCTGCCAGGGCGGCCGGCGTTTCCGGCAGCGGCAGGGCCATGCCCGCCGAGTTCAACATGTCTGATGCGTGGATCAGGATGGAGATGCCCTGCTGCGGCTTTTCGCCCAGAGATGCGAAGACTCCCTGGCCGGTCTGCACCAGGGCAGCCGCGAGGAGGGTCGGGGACGACGCCGGAGCGTCCGGCTGGAAGAAGGCTTCGGCACCTGCCCGGTCTCCCGCACCGATCATGGCGACGGCGGCAAGGGGTGCCGAGGCACCTACGCGGCCTGGCCCCAACCAGTTGTAGACGTCGGCTGCGCGTGCCAGCATTCCCCGCTGCGCCCACACAGAGGCCGCTACGTCCGCGCCGCGACGCACGTCCGGCGGGTCCGCACTGACCAGGAGCGCGTCGATGATGCGGGCGGCGGTATCCAGTTCACCGTCGCCGGCCGCGGCCTGGGCGCGCCGGGCCGCCGTTGCCAGCGTGTCGGCACCTGCAAGGAGCGCTTCCTCGTAGAGCTGGGAGGCGAGCCTGGGGTCGCTTTCCAGCGCAGCGTTGGCCGCTTGCTCAAGTTCCGCTGCAACCCTGGAATCGGCGAGTCCGCCCCTGGCGAGGTCGCGCGCCAGGTTGCCAAGCGGTTGCCCGGTGGACGCGAAAACGCTCACGAGCTCCCGCTGGAGCGCGTGCACCTTGGCGGTTGGAGTGGCGGTCAACAGGGCGTGCTGGGCAGTCCCCACCACGGTGCCATCCGGCCTCAGCAGGCCCGCGGCCTCTGCCCTGTCCACTAAGGAGTCCAGGTCCTCCACGGTCCCGCTGATGAATTTGTGCTGGAGGTCTGCCGGGAGCGGTCCGGGCAAGGCGAAGCCCACCGACAGTGCCAGCAGCAGCTCACGTACTGCCGCGTTTGCGCCCTTCAACTGCTTGGCCATCAGCTCGGCTGAATGGGGCGGCGGCGGGTGCCCCTGGTGGTCCGGAGACGTGTGCAGGGGTACGGGGCGTTCCGCCCGCTGCAGGTGCGCATCCATCTCAGGCCGCCGGAGCTGTGGTCGTGGCCGTGGCGACGGCAGTCTCAGTGGAGGCAGTGGTGGTCTCCTCGGGCGTAGGTGCAGGCGCAACGGCAGGTGTGGGCGTCAGCTCGGTGGCCGTTGGCGTGACGAGCGCATCGCCAGTGGGGCCGGCGGCTGACATTGTTGCAGGCGTCATGCTGGGAGACGCGCTCTCGCTGGTCGGCGTCGCGGTGCCTGTGTCCGTGGGAGCTGGACCGGAATTGAGAGTGGGACTAAGCGTGGGACTACTTGTCACCCCTGGTGATGTGCCGGGCGAGGCCGTGCCGGACGATGACGGGGCAGGCGATGTGGGCGGGGACGTTGTGGTCCCGGGTGCAGTAGTGGCAGGGGACGCGGGGACGGAGGTTGCAGGACTGGTCGGGAGAGGCTGCGAGAGGTCGGTAGGGCTTGCGGTGACAGTGGCAATGGAATCCGGAATGATGCCGGTGCCGGCCGCACCGGAGCCGGACAGCGTAGTCAGGGGAGCTCCCGCAGCGGGTCCACCGGCCTTCGCCCCACCGGGGGCGTTCCCGTCGCCGCTGCTCGCCGGCTTTCCGGCGGGCGGTGCGTAGGCAGCGGGTCCGGGCTCCTGGCTGAGCGGCTTCGTGGCGCTGGCTTCAACGCCCGCAAGGGGATGGGGAACGGCAACCACTGCTGCTCCCCCTGGATCGGGCGCTTCAGTTGTCCCTCCCCCGGTGGATCCACCCGTGGTGCTGGCCCCTGCCTGCGGCACGAACATCGCGGTCAGGCTCCCGAAGCCATCCGGACTTTGGGCGGCAGTGGCGGTAAGGACCGTAAGGACGGCAGCGGCCGCGGCGACGGCCGTGACCCGGACCGTGGGTTTCGGGGCGTGCGCGCCCCCTTTCCCGTGCAGCGCACTGCGGGAGGGCGCGGCAATGGCTCCTCCCGCCGTCGAATATTTACGCGACCAGCTGGGCCGTCCGGGGTGGCCCGTTCCAGGTGGCGCGCCGGAAGGCACGACGGCGGCACGCGCCTCATCAGCGTCCGCTCCGCTTGATCCCGGCCCGGCCAGTGCCGCTTCAGTTTCGACCGCCTCAGCTTCCGCCGACGCCGATGCCTTTGCGGCAGCGGTGTGTGCCAGGAGCGCCGCCACGGCGGCGCCGAGGCAGATGGAGGACTTCGGGTCGGCGTCCACCGCGATGGGCCGGCCCAGCTGCTCGGACACCAGCTGTGCCACCAAGGGGATTCGGGACGAGCCCCCGATCAGCAGCACCGTGGACAGGTCTTCCGGCTCAAGGTGCAGTTGGGCCAGGGAGTGTTCCAGTGCCGCCACCGTTTCCCGCACGGGCTCTTCGATCAGCGCTTCGAACTCGGAACGGACCAGGCGGACCTGCTGCTGGACGCCCGGCAGGAGTACCGGGATGCTTGCCTCGCTGTCAGCGGACAGGGCTTCCTTGGCCTCCACGCATTCGCGCCGTAACCGCGTCAGGGCGCCAAGCACCACGGGGTCGGTGGCGTCGAGGCTGTCCAGTGCGTTCCCGCTGTGGCCTGCCACGTAGCGGAAGACCGCAGCGTCAAAGTCGGCTCCGCCCAGGTCTTCGATTCCCTCCGGGCGTCCCACGAGTTCAAAGCGGCTGCTGCCGGACTTCCGCAGGACAGCGGTATCGAAGGTGCCGCCACCGAGGTCGTAAACGGCGATGGTGCTGCCTTCCTCCACCCGCACCTGCGACGCGTAGTGCAGGGCCGCGGCCTCCGGTTCGGGGAGGAGTGTCACGTTCTCCAGCCCGTGGGAACTGAGGGCGTCCCGCACCACGGACAGGCGGTGGCTGCCCCAGGCTGCAGGGTGGGTAAGGACGAAGGCCGACGCCGGGCCCCCTTCACGTTCGGCGGCGCGGTCTGCCACCCACCGGGCCATGGTGGCGAAGACGTCCTCAGGCTGCAGCGCCAGGCTGCCCAGGATGATGGGTACGTCGTCGCCAATCCGGCGCTTGAATTCCCGGACCACTCGCTCCGGTGTGTCCAGCCCGCGGCGTTCGGCGGCCTCGCCCACCAGGACAGTGCCTTCCTCCGGGTAGTACAGCACGGAGGGGACGGACGCTCCACGGGCGCCGAGGGGAAGGCACTCGGGCACGGGGGAAGCACCTTGGTGAAAGCGTACAACCGCGGCTGCCGTGAAACTCGTCCCGACGTCTACGGCGAGGGCGTAGCTCATGGTGACCTCGAAAGGCTGGTGGTCCACATGCAAGCTTCATCACAGTGAACAGTCACCAAATTAGCATTCACAGGGACCGGGGAACACCCCTGTTGCTACAACGAATGGTGATACGGCAGGTGGCTGCCGTATCACCGATCGATTTCGGGCCTTAAGACCCGTAAAACCAGCGGGTCTTAAGGCGCAGCTTAGAGGCCCGAGTAGGAGTGGAGCCCGTTGAACAACGTGTTCACGATGGTGAAGTTGAAGATCACGCAGAGGTAGCCCACGATCGACAGCCATGCGGCGCGGGTTCCGGTCCAGCCGCGGGTGGCACGGGCGTGCAGGTAGCCGGCGTAGACGACCCAGATGACGAAGGTCCACACTTCCTTGGTGTCCCAGCCCCAGAACCGGCCCCAAGCCTTCTCGGCCCAGATGGCACCGAACATCAGCGTGAAGGTCCAGCCGATGAAAGCGATGGCGTTGATGCGGTAGGACAGGTTCTCCAGGCTCAGCGCTGAGGGCACCAGGCGCATGAAACCGAGCTTGTCGGTGCCGTCCGCGGCCACGGTCTTCTGCCGGTGGGACTGCACCAGCTGCAGGGCGGACATGGCGAAAGTCAGGGTGAACAGTGCCGAGGAAAGCACCGCGATGGAGACGTGGATGACCAGCCAGTAGCTCTGCAGGGCGGGAACCAGGTGACCCACGGGGGTCCAGAAGGCCACCGAGGCCGCCACCAGCATGATGATCACCAGGCCCACCACGAAGGTGCCCAGGAAGCGGAGGTCGCGGCGGATCAGCGAAAGAAGGAAAACGGCTGCCACGAGGAATGCGCCGGTGGTAAGGAATTCGTACATGTTGCCCCACGGCACGCGGCCCGCGCCCAGTGCACGGGTGACCACGCCGGCCCCGTGGATGACGGCGGCGAGGATGGTCAGGGCTACGGCCACCCGCGCCGGGACCCGGCGCTCCGCGGCGTACTTCATGTCGCCGTCGGCCGTTACGACACTGCCAGTTCCTGCTCCGCCGGCCTTGGCGGACGACGACGGGCGCTCGGCCCGGTCGGCAGGCCCGTCCAGGCGGGCCCCGGCAGAACCTGCACCCACTCCTGCCGCTACCGGAACCTTGGCGGCGGTCCCGGCCTGGGCGGCCTTGAGGTCCACCGCGCGCAGCGCCTTGCTGCTCTTGGCCAGGTCCCAGGCGAAGGCGATGAAGGCCACCGTGTAGGTACCCGCCGCCAGCAGCATGAAGAGTTCGCTGTACTGGCCCATGGTTTCGTTGATTCCAAATGGCATTACTGGTCCTTTTCGGGCCCGGTGGGGCCTGCTGGGGTGGTGACGGAGCCGGCGCCAGTTTCAGCGGAGCCTGCCGCGTTATCGACGGAGCCTGCGACATTATCGCCTGCCCGGCTGGGAGTTTGCTGGGACGGAGCGGTGTCTTCGGACACAGCACCTTCAGAGTCAGTGCCTTCAGGCAGCTGCCACTCTGCGGTGAACAGCTTCCGGAGTGCCGCCGCCTCACCGGCCAGGCGGTGGTCCTCGCCGCGGGCCAGGAGCCCGTACTCCACCATGGTGCGGCCGTCAGCGGCTGTGCCCGTGCGGACCCAGACGCGGCGGCGGTTGACGTAGAGCGACAGGATCAGGCCGGCCACGGCCAGGAGGGCGAACACCAGGGCGGAGAGCTGTCCCGGGTTGTGGTGGATGTCCACGCCGATGTAGCGCTTCACGCCATCGAAACTGATGGTGCCCTTGCCGTCCGGCAGGGTGTAGGTGGAGCCGGGGGCCAGCGTGATGCCGCCTGCCGCCAGGTTCCTGGCGTTCAGTGGCGTCAGGTTCTTGACATCCAGCTCGAAGACGTTTTGCGGCGCACCCGTGTTCAAGCCAAGGTCGCCGTAGTACGAGTTCAGGGTCAGCTGCGGGTTGAACAGCTCGGGATCGGCGCTGAACGAAATATTCTTGTCCGTGACGAACGCCGTGGGGAGGAAGAAGCCCACGAACCCGAGCTGGTCCGGCTTGGCGTCGGGGACCTTGATCACCACGGAGGAGTAGTAGTTCTCGCCCTGCAGCTTGGCCACCACCGGGCCCTGCATGGCGACGTTGCCCGCTCCGTCACGGACTGTCACCACCGGCGCATAGCCGTTGCCGGTCAGGTAGATGCTGGTGCCGCCCAGGCTCACGGGGTCGTTGACCTTCAGGATTTCCTGCTTCGGCGGAGCCTCCGGATTCTCCTTGGTGGTGACAGTGGCGGCAAAGTCGATGGGCTGGCCGAACTTGCCCTTCGATTCGCGGTCGAAGGTGATGTTGAATTTGTCCAGCTGGAGCGAGTACGGCTGCAGCTGGCTGGACTGGAAGTTGGTGCCGGGGTTGAACTGGTCGTAGCCCACCAGGGTGTTCACGAACGTGTCGCCCTCCACCAGGATCCGCTGGCCGCTGTAGCCGAAGAGACCGCCGGCGGCCACGGAGACCAGCACACCGATGAGCGAGGTGTGGAACACCAGGTTGCCCACTTCCTTCATGAAGCCGCGCTCGGCACCCATGGACGGAAGCGCGCCCTCGGCATCCCTGACCTCCACCCGGTAGCCGCGTTTCCGCAGCAACCCAGCCGCACCGTTGATGGCGTCCGACGCCGGGATTCCGGCGCCCGAGGGAATCACCAATGTGCCGTATTCCGGCAGCCGGGACAGGCGCTGCGGGGTACGCGGCGGCTGGGAGCGCACGGCCTTGTAATGGGCGATGGCCCGCGGCACCACGCAGCCGATCAGCGAGATGAACAGCAGCAGGTAGATCGCGGAGAACCATACGGAGGAGTAGACGTCGTAGAGCTGCAGGGAGTCCAGCAGCTTGCCGTACTCCGGATGGTCCTTGATGTACTGGGTCACCGTGGCCGGGTTGGCGGGCCGCTGCGGGAACAGCGACCCGGGGACGGCGGCGACGGCGAGGAGCAGCAGGAGGAACAGCGCAGTCCGCATGCTGGTCAGCTGGGTCCAGGCCCACCGGAGCATGCCCCTGGGTCCCAGCGCCGGGAGGGCGGCCTGGGCCTTCGCCTCGGCAACAGGGGCGGATTGCTTCTTTTTTACCTTCACACGCTCGCTCATCAGATCGGCAACTTCACATCGGTTTGGAACCAGTACTGCAGCCCGGTCACCCAGGCACCCCACACGCCGGTGGCCATCAGCAGCCCCAGGACCACCAGGATTCCGCCACCGGTCCGCTGGATGGCCAGGCGGTGCTTGCGGAAGAACGCCATCACGCCCATCCCCCGGCGCAGGGCCAGTGCGATCAGCAGGAACGGAATGCCCAGCCCCAGGCTGTACACGAATGCCAGGAAAGCGCCCTTGGCGGCTGAGGACCCGCCGGAGAGGCTCAGCAGCTGCACGGCCGAGTAGGTGGGGCCGATGCACGGCGCCCAGCCCAGCCCGAAGGTCAGGCCCAGCAGCGGGGCACCCCAGAGACCGGCGGGCGGCTTGGCATGGATTTTTGCGTCCCGCTGGAGCCAGCTGAAGCCGCCCATGAACACGATGCCCATAATGATCACCAGGATGCCCAGAAGCTGGGTGATCCAGGCGTTCTGGCTGCCGGTGATGAGCGTGCCCAGCTGGCCGAACGCGCCGCCCAGCAGGACGAAGATCACCGAGAAGCCCAGGACGAACAATCCGATGCCTGCCAGCATGCGGCCGCGTTTTTGCTTTTCCAGGTCCACGCCGCTCAGGCCGGTCACGTATCCCAGATAACCGGGTACCAGCGGGAGGACGCAGGGCGAAAGGAAGGAGACCAGCCCGGCGAGCAGTGCCACCGGGATGGCCAGCAGGATGGAGCCGCTGAGGATGGCTTCGGCGAAGGGGCTGTTCACGGTCCCGGCCTGTTCCTATTCCGCCACTGCGGCGGTGATGAGGGCCTTTAGGGTGCCCTTCTCGATCTCGCCGAGGACGCGGGAGGCCACCCGCCCCTGCTTGTCCAGGACCAGGGTGGTGGGCACGGCTCCGGGCGGCACCAGGCCGGACACGGACAGCAGGACGGCGCCGTCCTTGTCGTCGAAGCTGGGGTAGGTCAGGTGGAAGGTCTTTTCGAACGCCTCCGCCGTTGGCTTCTCATCCCGGAGGTTGACGCCGAAGAACTGGACGCCCTGGTCCTTGAACTCCTGGTGCAGGGCTTCAAGGAGCGGCGCTTCCACGCGGCAGGGGGCGCAGGCTGCGAACCAGAAGTTCAGGACGCTCACCTTGCCCTGGAAGTCGGCAGGCGTGACGGCGGTGCCGTTGAAGAGGGCACCCTGGATCTGCACGGCTTCCTTGCGGTCCGCAGCGGCGAATTCGGTCACGGAGCCGTCACCGGCAACGTAGTTCTTGTTGTCCCCCGCCTTGGCCTGCTTGGCCAAAGCATCCTCCTGGGCACAGCCGGACAGGCCAAGGGTCAGCGCGGTCAGCGCCACGCCGCCGGCAGCGAGCAGGCTGCGGCGCGAGGGAAGGTTGCTGTTGCTCACTACTAGGCTCCAGGGGTGCTGGCGGCACCGGGAAGAAGGGATGCTGCGGGTTCGCTGTACTCAACCCGCAACAGCGAGCCGGCGTCGTCGAAGACCAGGGACGTAACGGAAGTCAGGGTGCACTCGCGCTTGCGGGGATCGTGCCACAAAGGCCGCCCTTCCGCGCTCAGCCGGGTGGCCCAGATGGGCAGCTGGTGGCTGACCAGGATGGCCTCAGGGCCTTCTGCGCCAAAATCGCCGGCCGCAAGTTCAATCGCCTTCCGGCGCGCGTCCTGCGCAGCCGCTGCCACCCGCGCCGCCTGCTGCTTGTACGGCTCACCCCAGGACGGGCGCAGCGGGTTGACCAGGTGCGGCCAGTGCCGTGGCCGGCGCAGTTCACCTTTGGTGACTTTCATGCCCTCGAAGTAGTTTTCCGCTTCGATGATCCGCTCGTCTGTGTGGATCTGCAGCTGCAGGGCTTCCGACGTCGGCCGTGCAGTTTCCTGCGCACGCTCGAGCGGAGAGGCGGCGAGGTAGGTGATGCGGGCTCCGTGCTCGGCGCGCTGCCGGAAGTACTCCGCAAGCATGCGGGCCATCTCCTGCCCCAACTCGGAAAGGTGGAAATCCGGGAGCCGCCCGTAGAGAACGCCGTCGGGATTATGGACCTCGCCGTGGCGGAGCAGATGGACAGTGGCTTGGGGCATGTTTACCAGTTTCTCAAAGATGGCGCGCGATCCGAAATCTTCTACGTTCAGTAGAACTGAAGTTTTTGAAGAAATGTTCCGGACCCGGGAACAAAACATGCAAATGCATGTTTATACTGGATGCAGCAAGTTAGTTGAGACTTCAACTTATGAAGCTTCAACAGCAGGATCACCACAGACACAGCTATACAAGGAGCAACATCATGGCACTTCCCGCAGACGTCACCACCGGCACCTGGACCCTGGACAACTCCCACAGCGAGATTGGCTTCACCGTCCGCCACGCCGGCATCAGCAAGGTACGTGGGCAGTTCACCGAAGCCGCCGCCACCCTGGACCTGGCCGAGGACGTGGTCGATTCCAAGATCAACGCCACCATCAAGACCGCCAGCTTTGACTCCGGCGACGCCAACCGCGACGGCCACGTCAAGGGCGGGGATTTCTTCGACGTGGAGAAGTTCCCCGAGATCTCCTTCGTCTCCAACGGCCTCGTGGCCAAGGGCAACAGCTACGAACTCACCGGCGACCTGACCATCAAGGGTGTTACCCGTCCGGTGACCCTGGAAACCGAGTTCAACGGCGTGGCCGTGGACCCGTTCGGCAACACCCGCGCCGGCGTCTCCGCCGAGACCACCATCAGCCGCAAGGACTTCGGCCTGACCTGGAACGCCGTCCTGGAAACCGGCGGCGTGCTGGTCAGCGACAAGGTTGCCATCAACCTGGAACTCGCCTTCATCGCTCCCGCAGCCTAATTCCCCTTCACGGCACCCCGGCCCGCCTGCACGGCATGGCCGGGGTGCCGTGTTTAACCTGCAAACGCGGTGCATCAACACCTCCCGAATGATCCACAACGCCGCCCGCCGGGGGTACGGTGGACTTAAGCCATGCTGGGGGGAAGGCTGAGGACCGATTCCCGGCAGCCTAACTGGATCCCGACCCTGCAGAAGGAACGCCCATGAGTACTCCTCCCGTCCCGCCTCCCGGGTCCGAAGACCCGCGCACCAGCCCCGGACAATCCGGCAACGACCAGTCCGGAGCCCAGCCGCGCTACGGCCAGAACGCTCCGCAGTACGGCCAAAACGCTCCGCAGTACGGCTCGCAGCCGCCGGCAGCACCGCAGTACGGCCAAAATGCACCCCAGTACGGCCAGAATGCACCGCAGTATGGGTCGCAGGCTCCCGGCTACGGCCAGTCCCAGTTCGGCCAGTCGCCGTATGGACAGTCCCCTTACGCCCAGTACCCCTCGGAGCAGCCGCAGCCCGCCGGAAGCAACGGCGTCCCCCAGCTTGTGAACATCTCCTTCTGGCTGCTGATTGCGTCGGCCGCCATTTTCGTCATCGGCATGCTCCTCGGGCTCACCCAGCTGGACGACCCCCAGTTCCGGCAGCTCTTTGAACAGCAGATGCAGTCGAGCGGAACAGACATCAGCTACGACAGCATCAAGAGCGTCATCGCCGGCACGCTGGTGGTCTTTGCCATCATCGGCGCCGCGCTCTACCTGCTGGTGGCCTTCTTCATCCGCAAGGGCAAGAACTGGGCCCGCATCCTGGGGACGGTCTTTGCAGCGCTGTCCATTTTCGGCCTGTTTGGGGTTCCCTCCCTCGGAACGCTTGGAACCGTCCTGGGCATCGTGGCCATTGTGCTGCTTTACCTGCCTGCAGCTGCCCCGTACTTCCGGAAGCAGCAGCCTTTCGCCAACCCGTACTCGGGTGGGTTCGGCAACCCTTACGGGCGGTAACCCAGCACGTCTGCTGGCAAACAGGCGGCCCGGGACGCAGCAATGCGTCCCGGGCCGCCTGCGTTAAGCCAGCGCTAGGCTGTCTGTCCGGGTGTCTGGGCCCGCTGCGCGTGGTAGGCCAGGATCTGGAGTTCGGTGGCCATGTCCACCTTGCGGAGGTTGACGCCGTCGGGAACCTGCAGCATCACCGGGGCGAAGCTCAGGACGCTGTGGACGCCCGCCGCCACCACCCGGTCGCAGACGCCCTGGGCCACGGCGGCCGGCAGCGCCAGCACCACCATGTTGGCCCCGGTGCGGTGCAGGACTGTTTCGAGGTCCGCGACGTCGCTGACCCGCAGCCATCCCACCTCGCTGCCCACCACCATCTGGTCGGCGTCGAAAATGGCCACGACGTCGAACCCGCGGGACTCGAAGCCGCCGTACCGCGCCAGCGCCTTGCCGAGGTTGCCGGCACCGACGATAGCCACTTTCCAGTCGTGCGTCAGTCCAAGCGCTGCCGCGATATGACGGCTGAGGTACTGCACCTCGTAGCCAACACCCCTGGTTCCGTACGATCCCACATAGGACAGGTCCTTGCGCAGGGTTGAGGAACTGACCCCTGAGGCTTCAGCCAGCGATTCGGAGGAGACGCGCTCCACGCCCTCAGCCAGCAGGGTGTTCAGGGCGCGGAGGTAGAGGGTCAGCCGGGCTACGGCTGCGGGCGGTATCTGCTTGGGCGGCGTGCCCGTGGCAGCCGGAAGGTCGGGAAGCGGCTGCGGCGTGGAATCCAGGGAGGTCACCGGCACTCCCCCTACTGGGCCATGGCGCGCTGCAGCACGCGTTCCAGCCGGGTTTCGTCGATTTTCCAGAAGTCGCGCTGTACGCCGTCCACCAGCACCACCGGGATTTCCTCGGCGTAGCGCTCCCGCAGCTCGGGCTGGTTGTCCACCAACTCTTCGCTCCAGGTAAGGCCCAATGAGGCAGTGACCCGGCTGACGGCGTCGCGCGCGTCTTCGCAAAGGTGGCAGTCAGCTTTGGTGACCAGGACGACGCGGGGTGTAGCCATGGCTTAACGGTATCGCCGTTCGCGTGCTGCCGGTGACGCCGACGGCGGCAGGCCAGCGGATTGACTAGACTCAACACCATGCCCGAGGAGAAATACGTCGCCGTAGTCACGCGCCCGGCTGCCGAGCCGCAGCCGGGCGAAGCGGCGTTTTTCGACGTGGACAACACCTTGATGCGCGGAGCCAGCCTCTTCCATGTGGCACGCAAGATGCACCAGCGCGGAGCCTTTACCCTGGCCCAGGCCGCCGGCTTCGCATGGAAGCAGTTCAAGTTCGTGGCCCGCGGGGAAAACATCGATGACGTCCATGCCGTGCGGGATTCGGCCCTGACGCTGGCCGCCGGGATCACCGTTGACGACATCAAGGCCCTCGGCGAAGAGGTCTACGACGAGATGATCGCCTCGCGGATCTGGCCGGGCGCCAAGGCACTGGCGGAGCAGCATCTCAGGGTGGGCCGCCGCGTCTGGCTGGTAACGGCCACGCCCATCGAGGTGGCCACCGTGATCTCCACCCGCCTGGGACTGACGGGAGCCCTGGGGACGGTGGGCGAAGTGTCAGACGGCATGTACACCGGCCGCCTGGTGGGAGACATCCTGCACGGCTCGGCGAAGGCCGTAGCCGTCCAGGCCATCGCCGACGAGGAGGGCCTGGACCTCAAGCGCTGCTGGGCCTACAGCGACTCCTTCAACGACGTCCCGCTGCTGTCGCTGGTGGGGCACCCCGTGGCCATCAACCCGGACGCCAAGCTGCGCCGCCACGCGCGGGACCGGAACTGGCCGGTCTACGACTTCCGCGCCGGCCGCCGCGCTGCCACGTTCGGCCTCAAGGCAGCCACTTTTGGCGGTGCGGTTTACGGCCTTTGGAAGGGCTTCGCCCGGATGCGCGGCCCGCGGGCGTAGCCCGGTAACAAACAAAATGCCCGCCGCCTCGGAAGGCGACGGGCATTTGCACGCTGTTGGAAGTATTTCTACTTCTTGTTGCGGCGCTGGTGACGGGTCTTGCGAAGCAACTTGCGGTGCTTCTTCTTGGCCATACGCTTGCGACGCTTCTTAATAACTGAACCCACGAAAGTTCCTTACAAACTAGATGCAGTACCTGTCTGATGGAGAATGTCCGCGGACATAGCTACGAACTGAACAACTGACAGATTCTTACAATGACGTAAAACGTTCCTTAACAGGGTACCGCCTATTGGGAGCGGCTCAGGACAGGCTGCCTCAGGCCGTCTCGGTGTGACCGTCCACGACAGCACCCTTAAGGTACTGTTCAACGGCGTTTTCGGGGACCCGGTAGGAGCGGCCGAAGCGCACTGCCGGCATTTCGCCCGAGTGCACCAGCCGGTAGACAGTCATTTTGGAGACGCGCATGACCTCGGCCACTTCGGCCACGGTCAGGAACTTCGCGTTGGAGAAGTTCTGTTCTGCCGACATTTCCCTATTTTCCTTTGCTGACGGATGGACAACAGTGACCCCAGGTACGTGCCAATGCGGTGTTCCGATGCTGAGCCATCCACCAACCACCTAAGTAGATACTCTAGATGTTCCTGTGGCAGATGTGAAAGTGGCGGGCCCCCTATTTCATCCCCTAATTCGACCCCCGGCGCTTCCGTGCCGATGCCGCCAGCTGCTCCAGGACAGACGCGGAGACATCCCAGTCCATGCAGGCATCCGTGACGCTTTGGCCGTAGACCAGTTCAGCGCGCCCTGCTGCATGGTCAGCGACGTCCAGGTTCTGCGCCCCGCCCACCAGGAAGCTTTCCAGCATGACGCCGGCCACCGCGCGCGCTGCGGTCCCGCCGTCTTCCAACTGGGCGCCGATCTCCAATGCCACCTCGGCCTGCCGGTGGTGGCTCTTGCCGCTGTTGGCGTGGCTGGCGTCGACGATAAGGCGGGGATTCAGTCCCTTGCCCGCCAGTTCGTTGGAGGCGCGTTCGACGTCGGCCGCTGAGTAGTTGGGCCCCTTGCGGCCGCCGCGGAGGATGACGTGGGTGTCGGGGTTTCCGGCCGTTGCCACCAGCGCGGCCCGGCCCTCGCCGTCGATCCCCAGGAACGCCTGGGCCGCCGCCGCTGCCCCGCAGGCGTCGATGGCCACCTGCAGGCCGCCGTCGGTCCCGTTCTTGAAGCCGATGGGCATGGACAATCCGGAGGCAAGCTGCCGGTGGATCTGGCTTTCGGTGGTGCGGGCACCGATGGCACCCCACGAGATGAGGTCGGCCATGTACTGGGGGCTGATCGGTTCCAGGAATTCGGTGGCGGTGGGAAGGCCCAGCGCAGTGACCTGCTGCAGGAACTGCCGGGCCGTGCGGAGGCCGGTAACCATGTCGTGGCTGCCATCCAGCCGTGGATCGTTGATCAGGCCCTTCCAACCCACGGTGGTACGCGGCTTTTCGAAGTAGGTCCGCATGACGATCAGCAGGTCTTCCTTGTGCTTTTCGGCCTGGCTGACCAGCCGGCGGGCGTACTCCAGCCCCGCCTTGGGGTCATGGATGGAACAGGGGCCAACAATGACCAGCAGGCGGTCGTCCACGCCGTCCATGATGGCGCGCACCTCGTCCCGTCCGCGTTCGACGACGGCAGCGGCGCGGGCGTCCAGCGGCAGTTCGGCGAGGAGTTCGGAGGGGGTGGGCAGCGGGGTGAATTCGCTGACGCGCAGGTTCGAGGTGGACTTGGTCTCGGTGGCGGGGGCTGCTGCTGTTGCGGTGCTCATGTTCGGGGTCCTGTTCCAGATGGGAAGCGGGCCCGGATTTCAGAACCCGCCGGAGAAACGGCGAAGGGCAGAGAATGATCTCTGCCCTGTTGGCTCTGAAGGAATGCTGGATGCGTGTCAGTTAGACGCGGGCCCCTCCAGAGCCAACGAAAAATACGCATACCAACGGTTAGTCATGGAAGAGACCATAAACCCGGGTGCACGCAGCCGCAAAATCAGTGCGTCACATTCCCTTCATCGCGATTCCTGAAGGCCCGCCACCAGTTCGGCGTGCTTTTGGTCAGTGAGGCGGTACCAGGACATGATGACGACGGCGGCCAGCACCAGGGCGGCGGGCAACAGTCCGGCAGCGGCGCGGATGGCGGTAAGGGCCGGGGCCGCCTGCTCCTGAACTGACGAGGAGTAGCCGCCCCACGCGAGCGCGAAGGCCACCAATCCTCCGCCGAAACCCATGCCCAGCTTCCGGGTGGCAGCCAGGAGGGCGTAGTTGATGCCCTGGACCCTGACGCCGGTCTTCCATTCGCCGTATTCCACGGTGTCCGCGATTAGTGCCCAGGTGAGGATGCTGATCGTTGCGGCTGAAAGCTGGGCCAGGACCATCCCGGCCACCGCCGGCCAGGGTGCTTCCGCCGGCACCAGGAAAACCACCAGTCCGCCTGCGGCGCCGAGCAGGCAGCCGACGGTGAACACCGCCTTCTTGCCCCATTTGGCCACCGGGCGGGGCATCAGCACGGCGAGTGCCAGGGTGATGACCACCTGTGTTGCGGCCATCAGGGGAAAGAGGTCCAGGCGGGACAGGACATCGCGCAGGTAGTAGAACTGGGCGGCCACGGTGGCGGAGTTGCCCGTCACCAGCAGCACGGAGGCAAGGCACAGGACCACCAGCGGCGAATTGACCCTGAGTGCTTCGATGGTCTGGCGCCAGGTGATTTTGGGGACGCTGCCGGCCACTCGTTCCCGGCAGGCGATCCCGGTGAACACATAGAGCCCGGAACCCAGAACCGCGAAGACCAGGGTCATCACGGTGAAGATCTGCTGGACGTCCCCTCCCCCGCCCAGGAGCGGTGCCACGAAGAACCCCAGCGTCGCCCCCACGGAGAGACCGCCGATGGTCCGCGCCCCGGCAAGCCTGGCCCGGTCGCGGGGGTCCTGGGTCATGGCCCCCACCAGGCAGCCGTACGGGACGTTCACCAGGCTGTAGGCAAGGCAGACCAGGAAGTAGGTGCAGTAGGCGTAGAGGAGTTTCAGTGATGGCTCGACGTCGGGCACGTGGAACACGGCTACGCCCAGCACCAGTGGTATGAACCCGAAGATCAGGAAAGGGCGGAACTTTCCCCATCGGGGGCTGTGGAAGCGGTCAACGATCCTGCCCGCGGCGATGTCCGTGAAGGCATTGAACACCCGCGCGACTACCAGCAGGGTGCCGGCGGCCGCCGCGCCGATCCCGGCCACATCCGTGTAGTAGACCAGCAGGAACATGTTGGCGGTGCTGATGATCATGCTGTTGGCTGCATCGCCGGCGCCGTAGCCTACGATTGCGGCCCTGCTCAAAGGCTTCATTGCTCCCTGTCCCCCGAACGAGAAAACGCTTTCGCATTCGAACAGGAATCTACCCCAAAATCTTGCGCAGAAACACCAGCTGCCGGATCCAGTGATGTTCCTGGCCGCCTTCGTGGTTGTTGAACCGGTACACGTCGATGTCCTTTACAGCTCCGGTGGCGGATGCGCCGGACGTCCCGGAGCCGTAGGCATTGAAGCTGGCGAAGACGGTGGACGGCGGGCAGATATCGTCCATCTGGGCAGCCGAGTACAGCGCCGGCGCCGTGGCGTACCGGGCCAGGTTGACGCCGTCGAAGTAGTTGAGGACGGCGAGGGTGTCGTCGTAGCGCTCCCGGTGCCGGGCCAGGAACTGGGCGATCTCCGGGTACGGTCCCCGTGGGGTGATGTCGATGGCGCGGGGGAAGTCCTGCAGGAACGGAACGTCGGGCAGCGCGGCGATGACGGCGTCGAGCCTTCCGACGGTGAGCCCCGCCGTGGCCACCACCAGCCCGCCGCCCTGGCTGACTCCCGCCAGCACTACTTTTGTGGCGTCGACGGCAGGGTGGGCCTGGGCCGCTTCCACCGCGCGGAAGGCGTCAACGTAGACGCGGCGGTAGTAGTAGTCCTCGCGGCTGGCGATGCCCCTGGTCATCAGGCCCGCGTGTGCCACGTCCCCGGCTGACGGATGGGGGTCCGCGGTGTGCCCCAGAGTGCCGCCGTACCCCTGGCCCCGGGTGTCCATAATGAAATGCGCGTATCCGGCCTGTGCCCAGCGCGTGTCCTGGTTGACCAGGCCACGGCCGCCGGAATAACCGATGTAGTTCACCACCACCGGAAGCCGGGCACCTGCCTCCCTGATGGCAGGCAGGTGCAGCCATCCTTTGACCGGCGCGCCGCCAAAGCCGGAGAAGGTGACGTCGAAAGTGTCGATCACCGTGAGGTAGTTCTCGACCGGTTCGAAGGTGGCGTTGAGCGGAAAGGCCCGGGCTTCGTCGAGGGTGGCATCCCAGAAAGCGCCCAGGTCTTCCGGCGGCGTGACATCGGAGGTGTAGCTGCGCAGCTGTGCCAGGGGAAGGTCGAAGAGGGGCATCGTTGTCCAGTTCTGTTTCTGTTGTTCGGCGGCTCGCGGTGGGTTCTTCTATTTCTACTGCACGGATCCCCTTCTACTGCGGAGATCCCTGGCTCACGCTGACGAGTGGCTCGTAGCGGTGCAGGCTGGTTCCGGTGGCGACAATTCCACGCAGGAGGGCCAGCCCTCCCGTGGCTGCCCCGGCAGCGCGTGCCTGGACGAGTACGTTGCCAAGGGCGGTGGCTTCGACGGGTCCCGCGATGACCGGTCGGCGGGTTGCGTTGGCGGTGAGTTGGCAGAGCAAGGCGTTCTGGGAACCACCACCAACGATGTGCACCACGGCCACCTGCCGGTCGGCCAGGCGCTCCGCCGCCGTGATGGTCCTGGCATAGCCTGCCGCGAGGCTGTCCATGATGCAGCGCGTGATGGCCGCGGGGTCGTTCGCCAGGTCCGCACCGGTCCGCCGCACCGCGGCGCGGATGCGGTCCGGCATGTTGTCCGGGGCGATGAAGTCCGGGTCGTCGGCGTTGATCTGCGGCCCGCCCGCGTGAAGTGCCGCGGCGGCAGCCAGCAGGGCGGCAAGGTCCGGCTGGAACCCTTCCCCGGCCCACGTGCGCTGGCATTCGCTCAGCAGCCACAGCCCGCCCACGTTGCGCAGGTAGCGGACGGTGCCGTCGACACCGCGTTCGTTGGTGAAGTTGGCTTCCCGGCTGGCCTCCGTGATGACCGGACGCTTCAGTTCCAGGCCCACCAGGGACCAGGTGCCGGAAGAGATGTAAGCGAAGCCGTCCCTGCTGTTGTCCGCTGTCGCGGGGACGGCAACGACGGCGGACGCAGTGTCATGGGAGCCCACCGCCACCACTGTGGTTTCCGCCGGAAGGCCCACGGCCGCGGCGATGTCCGGCTTGAGGTTCCCGAACGCCTCGCCCGGCTGGATCAGCGGCGGGAACAGGTCCTTCGGCAGGCCCAGTGCGGTGAAGAACTCGGTGGCCCACTCCCCCGCCACGGCGTCGAACAGTCCAGTGGTGGAGGCGTTGGTGGCCTCGGTCCGGCGCACGCCGGTGAGCAGGAACGCGATCAGGTCCGGGATGAGCAGGGCCTGCAGCCCGTCCAGGTTCCGTTCGCTGGCCAGCTGGTAAATGGTGTTGAACTGCAGGAACTGCAGCCCCGTGGTCTGGTACAGGCGCGCCGGGTCCAGGGTGGCGTGGACAGTCTGGACGGCAGCACGGCTGCGGTCGTCCCGGTAGCTGAACGGCTGTGCCACCAGCTTCCCGGCCGCGTCCACCAGGCCGTAGTCCACGGCCCAGGTGTCGATGCCGATGCTCGCGATCGTTTCACCCTGCACCGCCGCCACCGTGGCGGCAGCCCGCAGGCCCTCAATCACCTCGGCGAAGAGGCCGTCGAAGTCCCAGCGGAGGCCGCCGTCGCGCTCCACCACTCCGCTCGGGAAGCGGTGGACGGTCTCCAGCGCCACACCTTCGGGGGAAACCCGTCCAAGCATCACGCGCCCGGAGGAGGCGCCGATATCGACGGCGGCAAACACGCTGGCGGCAAAATGCGCGTCGACACCGTTCGGAACCGTGCTCATCGGAGGAAGGCTGCGGCCACTCCGGCGTCCACGGGAATGTGCAGGCCGGTGGTGTGCGACAGTTCGTTGCTGGTCAGGACGGCGGCGGCGTTGGCCACGTGCTCGGGCAGGACTTCGCGCTTGAGCAGGGTGCGCTGGGCGTAGTACTCACCCAGTTTCTCCTCGTCGACGCCGTAGACCGCGGCGCGCTTGGCGCCCCAGCCGCCGGCGAAGATCCCGGAGCCGCGGACCACGCCATCGGGGTTGATGCCGTTGACACGGATGCCGTGCTCGCCCAGTTCGGCCGCGAGCAGCCTGACCTGGTGGGCCTGGTCTGCCTTGGTGGCGGAATAGGCGATGTTGTTGGGCCCGGCGAACACCGAGTTCTTGGAGGAGATGTAGATGATATCCCCGCCCATTCCCTGGGCAATCATGACCTTCGCGGCGGCCTTGGCCACCAGGAACGAACCCTTGGCCATCACGTTGTGCTGCAGGTCCCAGTCCTTTTCGGTGGTTTCCAGCAGCGGCTTGGAGATGGACAGGCCGGCGTTGTTGACCACCAGGTCCACCCCGCCGAATGCCAGCACGGCGGCGTCGATCGCCGCCGCGACCTGCGCTTCGTCCGTCACGTCCGCCTGGACGCCGATGGCAACATCGGAGCCGCCGAGTTCCTCGGCGACCTTCTGCGCGTTCTCCAGGTTCAGGTCCGCGATCACCACGCAGGCGCCTTCAGCGGTGAGGCGGGTGGCGATCGCCTTGCCAATGCCGGACGCGGCACCGGTCACCAGCGCGATGCGGGTGGCGTGCGACTTGGGCTTGGGCATCCGCGCCAGCTTGGCTTCCTCCAGCGCCCAGTACTCGATGCGGAACTTCTCGGATTCCTCGATCGGGGCGTAGGCGGAGATCGCCTCGGCGCCGCGCATCACGTTGATCGCGTTGATGTAGAACTCGCCGGCAACCCGGGCGGTCTGCTTGTTCGCGCCAAAGGAGAACATGCCCACGCCCGGGACCAGCACGATGGCCGGGTCCGCTCCGCGGAGGGCAGGGCTGTTTCCGTCCGCATGGCGGTCGTAGTAGGCCTGGTAGTCCTCGCGGTAGTCCGCGTGCAGTTCGTGCAGCCGCGCGATCGACTCCTCAAGGGAGGCGTCCGCCGGCAGGTCCAGGATGAGCGGCTTGACCTTGGTGCGCAGGAAGTGGTCCGGGCAGGAGGTGCCCAGCGCTCCGAGCCGTGGGTGCTCCGCGGCTTCCAGGAAGTCAAGAACGACGGCGTCATCGCTGAAGTGCCCCAGCTGCGGCTTGTCCGTGGAGGCCAGGCCGCGGATCACCGGCGCCAGGGCTGCCGCCTTGGCGCGGCGCTCGGCCCCCGGCAGCGCACCGTACCCGGGCAGCTTGGGCCCGAAGGGTTCGGCCTTGCCGTTGTCCCTGATGTATTTTTCGGCCTGCTCGATGATCCACAGCGAGTTCTGCTCTGCCTCCTCGCTGGTGGCACCCCAGGCGGTGATGCCATGGCCGCCCAGGATGGTGCCGATGGCCTGCGGGTTGGCGTCCTTGATCGCGGCGATGTCCAGGCCCAGCTGGAAGCCGGGGCGGCGCCAGGGCACCCACACCACCTTGTTGCCGAAGATCTTGGTGGTCAGGGCCTCGCCATCCGCCGCCGTCGCAATGGCGATGCCCGAGTCCGGGTGCAGGTGGTCCACATGCGCGGCATCAACCAGGCCGTGCATCGCGGTATCGATCGAGGGGGCGGCGCCACCCTTGCCGTGCAGGCAGTAATCGAACGCCGCCACCATCTCATCCTCGCGCTCCACGCCCGGGTAAACGCCCTTCAAAGCGTTCATCCGATCAAGGCGCAGCACCGCCAGGTTCTGCTCCTTCAGGGTGCCCAAGTCCCCGCCCGAGCCCTTGACCCACAGCAGCTGGACATCCTCACCCGTCACCGGGTCCTTTTCGGTGCCCTTGGCCGAGGTGTTACCGCCGGCGAAGTTGGTGTTCCGCTTGTCCGCGCCCAGGCGGTTGGAACGGGAAATCAGGTCTTCAACAGTCGTGTTCGTCATAACTTCCTCAGGCGCCCCATCCGGCTTGCTGGCCGCCCACGCGGTCCTCGTTGATCTGTTTCTGGTAGCCGCTGGCCTTGAACGCGGCCATCGGGTCCGCGGGCAGCCCGCGGGATTCACGCCACTCGGCCAGGATGGGCCGGACGTCGGTGTAGAAGGCGTCATTGAAGATGCCGTTGGCGGCCAGGACATCACCGGCGCGCTGGGCTTCGTTCAGGGCTGCGGTGTCCACCAGCAGGGCGCGCAGCGTCATTTCCTGGACGTTGAGCACCGAGCGGATCTGGCCCGGGATCTTCTCTTCAAGGTTGTGGCACTGGTCAAGCATCAGGGCCACGCCGGAGTCCTTGCCGTACCCGCCGCCGCGGATGACCTCATGCATGATCCGGAACAGCTGGAACGGATCCGCCGCACCCACAATGAGGTCGTCGTCGGCGTAGAAGCGGGAGTTGAAGTCGAAGGAGCCCAGCTTGCCCAGGCGCAGCAGCTGCATCACGATGAACTCGATGTTCGTGCCCGGGGCATGGTGGCCGGTGTCCAGGCAGACGAACGCCTTCTCGCCCAGCGCCAGGGTCTGGGCATAGGAGCTGCCCCAGTCCGGAACATCGGTGTGGTAGAACGCCGGTTCGAAGAACTTGTACTCCAGCACCAGGCGCTGCTCATCGCCCAGGGCGGCGTAAATCTCCTGCAGGGATTCGGCGAGCCGGTCCTGCCGGCCGCGCATGTCGTCCTGGCCCGGGTAGTTGGTGCCATCCGCCAGCCAGATCTTCAGGTCCTTCGAGCCCGTGGCATGCATGATGTCGATGCAATCCAGGTGATGATCTACCGCACGGCGGCGGACGGACTCGTTGGAGGATGTCAGCGAGCCGAACTTGTACTCGTCGTCCTGGAAGGTGTTGGAGTTGATGGTGCCAAGGCCCACGCCCAGGCCGGCGGCGTATTCCTTCAGGGCCGCATAATCATCCACCTTGTCCCACGGGATGTGCAGGGCCACGGTGGGCGCCAGTCCGGTCAGCTCGTGGACCTTGGCGGCGTCCGCCAGCTTCTCCTGGACGGTCCGGGGGGTGCCACGCGTGCCGAACACCCTGAACCGCGTTCCCGAATTTCCATAGGCCCACGAAGGGACCTCGATTGCAAGCTCCCCGAGCCTGCCCAGCGCCGTTGCTACGTCGTTCATGATGGTTCTTTCCGGTGTTTGAGCGTCATTCTGATGCGTTGTGGTTGATGCCCCGCTGCTGGAGCCCTGCTGGTTTTTGTGCCCCGGTCAGCCCGCGGAGGGTTGGGCCGCCAACTGGCTGTCAAGGTTGAAGACTTCCTCAAGGACCTGGAACCCTTCGTCGGGCGCCTGGCCGGAATCTTCGAAAAGCGTTGCCATTTCCGCCTGCCAGCGGGCGTTCACCTCCGTCAGGGCCATGCGGGCACGGACGGCGTCAAAGTCGTCGCACTCCACGTACCCCACCAGGAGGCCGTCTTCTCCGAGGAAGAGGGAATAGTTATGCCAGCCTGCCTCCTTGAGGGCGTGCAGCATCTCGGGCCAGACCGCTGCGTGCCGCCGGCGGTACTCATCCATCAACGCCGGTTGCACCGAGGAACGGAAGCACACCCTCACTGGAACTCCTCTACAAACTTTTGGATTCTTTGAATCGTTTCATTGTTACGATTCAAAGTACTCTTGGATTTAAGCAGGTGTCAAGCAATGGCAAGAACTTTTGATTTCCCGCGCGGAACCAGCTGCCGCGGGCATATCAGCACGGAGAATCGATGAACCGCACAGCCAGCATCAAGGACGTCGCCACCCACGCGGGCGTGGCCGTAGGCACGGTCTCCAACGTCCTGAACTATCCGGACCGGGTGTCGGATCGGACCAAGGAGCGGGTGCTGCGCGCCATCGACGACCTCGGCTTTGTCCGCAACGATGCCGCCCGGCAGCTCCGCGTGGGGCACAGCCGCACCATCGGACTCATTGTCCTGGACGTGGGCAACCCCTTCTTCACCTCCGTGGTCCGTGCGGCGGAGGACGCCGCCGCACTGCAGGGAAGTGCAGTCCTGCTCGGCGACAGCGGCCACAATGCAGGGCGTGAGGCGAACTACATCGACCTCTTCCAGGAGCAGCGCGTGCAGGGCCTGCTGATCTCACCCGTTGGCGATGTCACGGACAGGCTGGACCTCCTCCGCGAACGCGGAGTGCCCACGGTGCTGGTGGACCGGCTGGCTGACGAATCCAAGTTCAGTTCGGTTGCCGTGGACGACGACGCCGGCGGATACCTTGCCGCCCGGCACCTGCTGGACACCGGCCGCCGTCGACTCGCCTTTGTTGGCGGTCCCACTTCCATCCGGCAGGTGGCAGACCGCCTCCAGGGGGCCCAGCGGGCCGCAAAGGAGGAGCCGGACGCAATGCTGGAGGTTTTGGAAGCCGAGGGACAGACCGTCCTGGCCGGACGCAGCGTGGGCGACACGTTGGTGGAGCGGGGCAGGGCCGAGTTGCCGGAGGGCATTTTCTGCGCCAACGACCTCCTGGCCCTGGGCGTCATGCAGTCACTCACCATGACCCACACGTTCCGCATCCCCGAGGACGTGGCCCTGATCGGTTATGACGACATCGATTTTTCAGTCTCGGCCGTGGTTCCGCTTTCCTCCATCCGCCAGCCGACGGAACTACTGGGCCGGACGGCCATCGAGTTGCTGTCCGAGGAAGTGGAGTCGCAGAATCCCGTCCACCGGTCCGTGGTGTTCACCCCAGAACTGGTGGTCCGGCAGAGCACTGCCGCACGCGGCACAAGCGGGCCCAGCGCCGGCTGACACAGAACTCGCCGGCCCAGCGGCGACGGACACCGGGAAAGGCTACTTGCCGGACTGCTGCAGCCACTTCATCGAGTCGCTCCGGGAAGTGAAGAAGCGCGTGGGGCACGGCGGGACGTGGACGCCCAAGAAGAAATTCGCGATGATCCGGTCCACAGGGCTTGCCCCCAGCAGGGCGATGCGGTTGGCCGCGCAGGGGATGGAGAAGACGGAGCGTGCCTGGATGCTGACATTCTCGGTGGTGGCCATGTCCACCAGCATGGGATAGGTTCCTTCGCCGGCTATGCGGTTCACCGCGGCCATGGCCGCGGTCGCATCCTCAACTTCTATCCGGACGCTGGGCTCCCAGATGAGGTGGATGATGCCGTCGGCGCGCAACTCCACAGTGCCCTTGCCGCCGTCGACCATTACGGGTTCCATATCCCGCCTCCCTCCAGTGGGCAGTTACTGACTCCCCTATCTTGCCTTAGTGCAGGGAACCCGGAACACGGCGCCCATGCCCAACAGCCTGCAAGCGGCTTGACTAATCAGCATACTTACTAATAGGTTGGTCGACGTGCCGTGGCCCGGATCACCATCCGGCAGCTGCGAGTCGCGGCCCGCGAGGGCTGCATTTGAAACAACTGCATTTGAAATAACCAGTTCCGCCGGGGTTCTCCATGGGGGCGGAGCCTCGGGGGGTTCATTGCGCCGCAACCCGGCGCTGAAAGGATCTACCGAAAATGCGAACAAGGGTCTCAGCTTCAGTCACCGCCATTGCCCTCTCCGGCGCCATGCTCTTTGGCATGGCAGGCCCGGCGACGGCAGCGGCTCCAGCGGCTCCTTCTGCCGCTTCCCAGTCATCACAGGTTGCCAACGTAACGGGAACCATTAACCAGACCATCGACGGCGTCGGCACCTTCGTTGGCTCGTTCACGCCGTCCGGCTTCAGCGCCCAGAACGGCCAGCTGACCGTCACCGGCCTGGTGCAGGGTACCTTCACGGACCTTAACGGCGTGGCCACCCCTGTCACCCAGACGGTAACCACCACCGCTGCAGCCGCACCCTCCACCGCGGCTGCCCTCGCCAGCGGCGGCAGCTGCGACATCCTGAACCTGGTCCTCGGGCCGCTGCACCTGGATCTCCTGGGACTCAACGTGGACCTGAACCAGGTGGTCCTCGACATCACCTCCCAGACCGGAGCCGGCAACCTGGTGGGCAACCTCCTCTGCGCCGTCACCGGGCTCCTCGACGGCGGGACGGGCCTGAGCGGCCTGGCCAACCTGCTCAACCGCCTCCTGGGCCTCTAGTTCCGGCAGATCAAGAACCTGGAACGCCAGTAAAGCGGGCGGCCCCGAAAGGGCCGCCCGCTTTACTGTCCCGTGCAGGTGCGTGCCGCCTGGAGCTTCTCCACCACCAGGTTTCGGTAGGCAGCCCGGAGCGGTGCCATCTGCCGGAAGCCGATCCGGCCCCCGCCAAGCACCTTGTCCGACGAATCACGCCATTCGAAGAGCGGCAGCCCGTTGATGGAAAATGCCACCAGCGGGCCGTCCTTGAGCACTTCCAGCCGATAGAAGTCCGTGGCGTCTTCCGCAGGAGGCAACGGGTCCGCACCTTGGGCCACCAGTTCGAACCCCGCGCTCTTGCGCAGGTTGCAGGTCCGGAACGCCCGCTCGGACTGGTACTTGTGCCGGAAATAGGAGACGTGCAGGGCATCAATGTCGCCCGAATGGTACTGCGGGTAGTAGCCGGTCCTGGGTGCCAGGGACGGGCTGAAGAGGTCCAGCCCGCCGTGGCCCGCAGCGGCAAAGAACAGCATGGCAAGGCCTGGCTCAGCAAGGGGCAAAAATTCCCAGCTGATGCGGATGCCGTCCGGAAATTCCTCCGGGCACCAGAACGTCCAGTGTGCATGGTCGCCGAAGTCCTGGTCATCCAGGCTGCCTGACAGCTCCAGTGCGCCCTCAAGGCTGCCTAAGCGTAGCGGCCCCTCCGCCACCCACCCGGCGACATCGTCCGGCCCGGCCAGCGGGTTGCGGTAAAGGATGCCTGTCTCCAGGCCCGCGCTGCCCACCTAGCCGCGTCCCGCCGTCGTACCTGCCAGCCGTTGCTTCGCGCCGTAGCCCAGGCCGCCAAGCTGCCGGGCCACCTCCCCCGCCACCAGCGCGGCCCCGTGCTGGGAGAAATGCGTATTGTCAGCCAAGCCGTCCGGCCAGTGTGCGTTCCCACCCGGCGCGAAGTGGCAAAAGAGCTCCCGGGAGCCGTCCGGCCCCAGCCCAAGGTAAAGGCACCGCGTCCAGGCGTTCAGGTCCAGAACTGCGACGCCCAGCTCCAGGGCAAGCTCGCGGACCACCTCCGGATAGTCCTCCAAGCTTTCCTCCAGGACAGCGTCCGACGACGGCACGTCAAGGAAGTGCCGTCGCTCCACCGACGTGCAAAGCGCCGTAGCGGCGCCCACGGCATGCACCTCGGCCACCATGGTGCGCAGGTTGGCCGCATACCCGGTGCGGGCCGCGAGATGCTGCTTCTTCTGGTCGTTGTGGCCGAACTGGATGAGGACCAGGTCGCCCGGTCCTGCCGCGGCGAGCAGGTCCGCCCAGAGCCCCTCACTGCGGAAGGACTCGGTGCTGGCCCCGCCCTTGGCGAAGTTATGCACTGCTGCCCACGTGTAGGTGAGCGGGGCCAGGTGCGCGCCCCAGCCACTCATGGGGAACTCTTGCGTGGGACAGTTTGCGACGGTGGAGTCGCCGGCCAGCAGTATCTTCATGGTGTCCTTTCATCCAGACGGGAGTCAGCCCTTGACGGAGCCGATCAACATGCCCTTGGCGAAGTGCTTCTGCAGGAACGGATAGAAAATGAGGATGGGCAGGGTGGCCACCACGATCACGGCGAACTTGATGCCCTGTTCAGGCGGGATGTAGTTGGGGTCCACGTTGCCGGTGCCCAGCAGGTCGGAAGCGGCAGTGACCTGGCGCAGGTACATCTGCAGGGTCCACTTGGAGTTGTCGCTCAGGTACAGCAGGGGCGACATGAAGTCGTTCCAGATGCCCACGGCATAGAACAGCGCAAACGTAGCCAGGACCGGTTTGGACAGCGGCAGCAGGATCCGCCAGAGGATCCCGATTTCGGTAGCGCCGTCCATCTTGGCCGACTCCTCCAGTTCGGCGGGTAGTTCCTGGAAGAAGTTCTTGATGATGATCAGGCTGAACGGGTTAATGGCCGCCGGCAGGATCAGGGCCCAGTAGGAGTTGAGCAGGCCCAGGTCCTTGACCAGCAGGAACGTGGGGATCATGCCGCCGGAGAACACCATGGCGAAAACCACCAGGGAAAGGATCACGTTCCTGCCCCGCAGGGTCTTCTTGGCCAGCGGGTAGGCCATGGTCACCGTGAAGGCCAGCTGGACCAGGGTGCCCACCGCCGTGACCAGGATGGTGGTCACCAGGGCGCGGACGAACGCCGGCGTGGCGAAGATGTACTCGTAGGAGCCCAAGGTGAACTGCTCAGGCCAGACGAAGAATGCCCGGCGGGTTATCTCGGCCTCAGTGGCGAATGACCCGGCGAAGACGTAAACGAACGGCAGCAGCGTGATGATGCCGACCAGGGACAGGAAAACGTAGTTGGCGGCGTCAAAGATCCGGCCGCCGCGGGTGTTGTGGATCTTCATTAGAACAGTCCGCTCTGGTTGAATCGCTTGGCCAGCCAGTTGGTGCCGAAGATCAGCACGATGCCCACCAGTGATTTGAACAGGCCCACCGCCGTGGAGTAGCTGTAGGCGCCCTGGGTGATGCCCACGAAATAGACATAGGTGTCAAAGACGTCGGCCACTTCCCTGTTGAGGGCGTTGGTCATCAGGTAGATCTGCTCGAAGCCGGTGTTGAGCATCTGACCGATGGCCAGGATCAGCATCACGATGATTGTGGAGCGGATCGCGGGCAGGGTGATGTGCCAGACCCGGCGGAAGCGGCCGGCGCCGTCGATGATCGCTGCCTCGTACTGGTCCTGGTCCACGGTGGCCAGCGCTGCGAGGAAGATAATGGTGCCCCAGCCGGTGTTCTTCCAGATTTCCTGGAGCACAATCAGGGGCCGGAACCAGGCGGGGTCGCTCAGGAAATCGATATTGGTGCCCATGACGTTGTTCAGGAACTGGAACAACGGTCCAATGTCCAGGGCGAACAGCAGGAAGCTCAGCGACGCAACAATGGTCCACGACAGGAAGTGCGGGATGTACACCAGGGTCTGGACGGTGCGTTTGAGGACGGACAGCCGGACCTCATTCAGCAGCAGGGCCAGGATGATGGTCAGCGGGAAGGCCACGCCCAGGTTCAGGAACGCCAGGATGAGGGTGTTGCCCAGCAGCCGGGGAAAGTCGGGGTTGGCGAAGAAGTCCTCGAAGTTCCGGAAACCCACCCAGGGGCTGCCGTTCACGCCGAGGAACGGGACGTAGTCCTTGAAGGCGATGGACACCCCGTACATGGGTGCGTAGCGGAACACTGCGAAGTACACCACGCCGGGCAGCAGCAACAGGTACAGCCACTTGTAGTGCGCGAAGTGGACGGAGAACCTGCCCCCCTTCCGGGGAGCGGGCGGGGTCTTGCCCGCCCGCTCCCCGGCGAGGGTGTCAATGACAGGGGCTGCCATTTACTTGTTGTCCTGCCAGAGCTTGTTGATCTCTTCCTTGACCTTGTTACCGCCGCTGGTGTCCCACAGCTTGATGGCGTCCTTGAGGCCCTGCTCATCGATCTGGCCGGCCAGGTACTTGATCCGGGCATCGGCCACGATGTTGTCCAGTTGGGCGCCCTTGGCAACGTACGTGGCTGAAACATAGGGTGCTGCCGGGTTGTAGACCGCGCTCTTGAGATCCTCCGCCATGACTTCCGTGCGCTTGTCGAAGACCTGCTGCTCGTAGTCGGAGGGCTGCTTCACGGGGTAGAACCCGTTGCCGGCAACGTTCATGCCCAGCTGTGCGTAGCTCTTGATGTCGGTGGTGACGGCCTTGCCTTCCGGGGTTTCCGGCTTGATGGTGGCCGCCTTGCCGTCCTCCACCTTGAAGTTCACACCCTCGATGCCGTTGTTCAGCAGGATCTGGACGTCCTTGCCGTTCATGGTGTTCAGGAACTGCAGGACCTTGACCAGGTCAGCCTCGGTCTTGACGCTGGCCTTGGGCATGGCCAGGAACCCCGAGTACCCGTCGGTGGGGTGGGCGTGCAGTTTGCCGTCTGGCCCTTCGAGATTGCCCACGAAGCCCACCTTGTTCTGGAAGTTGTTGGGATCCGCCTGCTTAAAGAGGTTGATCAGCACGCTCACGCGCGAATCGACGTCGACAATGATGCCGCCCTTGCCGTTGAAGAACGGCTCGTTCCATTTAGTGCTGTCAAAGGTGGCGAAATCCGGGTTGATGAGCTTTTCGTCCACCATCTTCTTGATGAACCGGTCCGCCTCGAGGAATTCGTCCGTCTCGAAGCTGGGCACGAGTTTCCCGTCCCGCTCCGTCCAGCGGTTCCCGGCACCGTACCATTCCTCGATCAGGTCGTAGGGGCTGTTGGTTCCCAGCGCACCCCACTTGGGAATGGTGATGCCGTAGGTGTCATTCTGGCCGTTGCCGTCCGGATCCTGCTCCGTGAAGGCCTTGGCCACCTTGTACAGGTCCTCGACGGTCTTGGGCGGCTGCAGGCCCAGCTTGTCCAGCCAGTCCTGCCGGAACATCACCGCTGCGCGCATGGGGGCACGGCCACGGAACACGCCGTAGACCTTGCCGTTGACGCTGGCGTTCTTCTGGATGTCCGGGAAGGTGGTTTTGAGGTTCGGGTACTTGTCCAACTTGTCCGTCAGGTCCCAAAAAGCCCCTGCCTGGGCGTTCTTGACGAAGCCCGGAGTTTTACCCTGGATCACCATGACCTGCGGGATGTCCGACCCCGCCAGCGTGATGTTGGTCTTGTCCTCGTAGGATGCGTTGGGCGCCCAGTTGATCTTGACCTGCTTGCCCGTGAGTTCCTCGAGCTTCTTCTGGACGGCACCGTCCGCTGCAGGCGGCTGCGCCTCAAGGAACGGGGCCATGATGGACACCGAGGTGAGGTCCGCGGCCGGTGTGTCACCCCCGCCGCTGCACGCCGTGAGGCTCAGGGCCGTCGCAGTGACGACGGCGGCGGCAAGGGTAAGTTTCCTACAGATCATTTATTTTCCTTTTCCACTTCGTTGGGGTTCTTTGGCGTTGGCCCGCCGGGTTGATACGTTTCATTTGAACGACACAGGCATGCGCCTGCCACCATCAGGGGTAGCCCGGCTGCCGGGGAATTGCTTTTAGGTGGAGGCGCCCTGCGGGACGGCCTGCCCCACAGGTTCGGCCTGGCCTACGGCTTGGTCGTTGGCGGTGAAGAAGCGGTCGCACAGCCAGCCGGTCAGGTAGAGCCAGGCACCCATGCTGAAAAACGGGATCAGCCCCGGAAGGCAGCTGCTGCCATACAGCACGGCCGCGGACACGAACAGCAGGATGACTGTCCCCGCAAGGTGCCGCACGGCGAACCGGGACGACATCAGCAGATACTGCGGCAGCGGCAGTTCGTACCTGGCGTACATCGGGAACACATAGCAGAAGGCACCGGCGACGAAGACTCCCGCAACAAGCAGGACCACGGCCATGAGCTGCGGGAAGATCCCGTGGCTGCCTGAGAAGTAGTTCCAGTTCAGGACAAGCGCAGCCACCACGGCCATGACCGGAAGCGAGAGGGCATTGGCCCCGCCAAAGTTCCGGAAGTATTCGGCAGCGAAGCCCCGCAGCAGCGGAGCAGCATCGCCGGCCGCCCTTTTTCGCACCAGGATCTGCGCGGCCGCCGTTGCGGGGCCGGCACCAAGGACACCGAGGCCCAACACGGTGAACGCGATCCAGAGCAGGTTCAGGCAGGCAATCCATACAAGCGTGTCAAAAAACGAGTAGGCACGCGCACTGAAGGTCCCGGACAGCATGGCACGGCTCCCTTCTGTTTCTCCATCGTTGCAGGGGCGAAGCGGAACGTGTCCCGCATCACGCTGGTAATCGGTTTCTCGAAATCTAGACCTCCTGTCACACCACGGTCAAGTGGTTTTTTGAATCGTTACATAACTAGACTCGAAGTACGCGAATGCCGCACACTGATTGATGGAAAGCGCTTGCTGGAAATATGCCAGCGCCTGGGACACCGGTGCCCGCGACGTGGTGCCGCCGGTCAGAACGGAGAACGATGGGAACGGCAACGGAAACCGCCGGCAGCGGCGCCGGCACGGCCACCACACCGGCGGCAAGGGTTGCGCTGGTGGGTGTGCACGGCTTTGGCACCCACCACCTCCGGAACCTCGAACGGCTCCAGGCCGCCGGCAGCGTTGAACTGGTCGCCGTGGCGGACCCGCAGCCTCCGGCGCCGGGTGCCGTGCCGCCGTCGGCCGCTGTTTACCCGGGGCTTGACGACCTCCTGAAGGCGACCCGGGACCTGGACCTGGTTATCGTTGCCACCCCCATCCAGACCCATGCCCCGCTGGCCCTGGCCGCCCTGGCCACGGATGCGGAACTCTACTTGGAGAAACCGCCGGTCGCCTCCCTTGCAGACTTCAACCGGCTGTGCGAAGCCGCCGCAGCAACGGAACGTGGAGTCCAGATCGGCTTCCAAAGCCTCGGCTCGCACGCCCTGAAGGCCGTCGAGGACCTGCTGGCCGCGGGAACCATCGGAACCCTGCAGGGCATTTCCGCCACCGGCCGCTGGGTCCGGGACCGGGCCTACTACAAGCGCTCCCGATGGGCCGGGAAACGGAGCATCAACGGTGTGGACGTGGTGGACGGCGTGGCCACCAATCCGCTGGCGCACGCCGTGGCAACGGCACTCCGTATTGCCGGGGCGCGCACCACCACCGATGTGGCGTCCGTGGAAACCGAGTTGTACCGGGCCAATGACATCGAATCGGACGATACCTCCGTGATCCGGATCCGCACCGCCGCCGGACTGCCCATTACCTGTGCCCTGACCATTTGCGCCTCGGAGTCCGTTGAGCCTTACGTGACCCTCCAGGGCTCTAACGGGACGGCAGTGTTCCACTACACCGAGGACCGGCTCACGGTTGAAACAGCGGCGGGACGCAGTGAGGAAACGTATGGCCGGGACGACCTCACGGAGAACCTCCTGGCCCACCGGTCCCGCGGGGTCCCGCTCATCAGCAGCCTGGAGGACAGTGGCGCCTTCATGCTGGTGCTGGAGGCCGTGCGCACAGCACCACTTCCCACTCCCATCGATCCCGCCTACGTGCGCTGGGAGGGCGAGGGGGACGCCGCGCACGCGGTGGTAGCCGGCATCGAGGAGGCCCTGGATCAGGCAGGCCGGCAACATGCCACCTTCAGTGAGCTGGGCCTGCCCTGGGCTGCAGCCGCCCCCGCGGTTTTTGACCTGCCGGCCTTCTGATGATGGACCGGGCGGGACTGCAGGAGGCGGCAACCGAGGGTGCAACCCGGCCCGGGAGCCAGGGTCGGCTGTACGCCGTCAACCTCCTCACGGACGGTCTCTCCCCCTGCCTGACGGCGGCCCCGTCCCCTGCGTTCGGCTGGCAGCTCGGGCAGGATGACGACGCCGACCCCGCCCTTGCACGGCAGGTGGGCTTTGAGCTTGAGGTCCGGGACGCCCGGGGCGGGGTGCTGTGGAGCTCCGGACAGATGGCCGGCGCTACACAGCGGGGTGTTCCCTGCGGCGGCCCCCGGCTCGAGGACGACACGGACTACGCGTGGCGCGTGCGCATTCTGGACGCAGCCGGCAATCCTGGCTCTTGGTCCGCCCTGCAACCCTTCAGCACCGGCCTCGGTGACGGCTCCTGGCAGGCCGGCTGGATGGGCCGTGCCCCGGGTGGACGCGCCCCGCTGGAAATCCTCAATCATTCACTCCGCGTGGCCGGTTCCCCTTTCCTACCCCTCCCCTCCCCTGCGCTCCGCAGCTTCCGGCTTGAAGCGCGGCTGCGGCCCGTGATGGGCTTCGCCGGGCTCCTGCTCCGCAGCAGCGGCGCCGGAACCGGATTGCTGCTCGAACTGGACCCGGATGGCAGCGCTGTACTGCGTCCCGCCCCGGAATGGGAGATCCCCTCCCCCGTGCCCGACACTCCGGTACTGGCCAGCGCCCGGGCCAAGGATCCGGCGCCGGGCAGCTGGCGGGACCTGGTTGTCACCGATGACGGCAGGACCATCCGCGTCACACTGGACGGGACGGAGCTGCTGGCCCTGGACCAGCCCGCCGCTGCGGATGATGATTCCGCCCTGCTGGCGTTGCATCAGGGCCCGCGGAGCCAGGCCGAGTACGCCGCGCTGCGGCTCACCGACACCACTGCCGGCAGGGCGGAAGCCCTCATTTTTGACCACCGCTTCGACGTGGACGATAACCAGGGCCTTGCGTGCCTGGCCCAGTGGCCCCGGACCACCACGCACCGCCCGCCCGACGAGTGGACCCTGTTCCGCACGGCCCTCCGGCTGTCCGGGACGGTGCGGCGGGCGCGGCTCTATGTTGCCGCACACCACCACGCCCAGCTCTCCGTGGCCGGAACGCCCTGCCTGAACACCACATCGTTCGGCTACCCCGGCGAGGGCTATTACGACGCCGCCGACGTCACGGAGATCCTGGCCGGGCAGCCCGGCGGTTCGGCGGTCCCGGTGACGGCCCTGCTCCACTGGTACGGCCCGGGCCAGGGCCGGGCAGCGGGGGTCCCTGGCCTGCTGGTCCGGCTCAGCGTGGACTACGACGACGGCCGCCGGGACGTTCTCACCTCCGGCCCCGGCTGGTCCGCCGCCGAGGCGCCGTACCGCCAGTCCGGCTACCGGAACGATGAGGGCGATCCGGTCGAGCACCTGGACGGGTTGGCCGCTGCGGCACTCGACCCGGCCGACGACCTGCCTGCCGCTGTGGTCACGGGCCGCCACCCGTCGTCGGACTTTCCCCGCCTGCACCCCCGCCGGACGTTCCTTGCCGGGGAGTTCGTGGCACCGCGGCAGTTTTTGACCGCCGACGACGGCACGATGGTGGCGGACTTCGGCCAGGTCCTTCCCGCCCGCCCCGAGGTGGATTTCCTGGACGGCGTCCCCGGCCGCACCGTGATGCTCCGGGCCGGTTACGCCCTCCGCCCCGACGGCAGGGTTGACGCCGGGAAGACCGCCAGCCAGAACACGGACATGTCCTTCCCCTACACCCAGGCGGCCGGGCCACAGCAGTTCCGCGCCTCGGTGCACCTGGGTTTCCGCTACCTTGAACTGCCCGGGATCGACGCCGCAGAGGTGTCCCGCGTGGGTGCCACCACCGTCCACGCCAGCCATCCCGGCGAAGGCAGCTTCAGCAGCTCGGACCCGGTCCTGGACGCCGTCTTCGGGCTGCTCCGCGACTCCGCGCTGTACGGGGTGCAGGAGCAGTTCGTGGACACCCCCACCCGGGAGAAGGGCCAGTTCCTGGCGGACGCCGCCAACATTTCGTGTGCCACCATGGCGCTGTTCGGCGAGCACGCCTACACGGCGCAGGCCCTGCGGGAGTTCGCATGGTCCGCCCGCCGCTACTGGAGCGCCGCAGGGGAAAAGGGCCGCTACAACGCCGTCTACCCCAACGGCGACGGCAAGCGGGACATCCCCGACTTCTCCCTGATGCTGCCGGAATGGGCCGAGGAGTACCACCTGCGAACCGGGGACTTGGCCCTGGTCCGGGAGTTGCTCCCCCACCTGTGCGACACGGCTGATTATGCGCTGCGGTACGTTCCGGCGGAGGGCCCGACGGCGGGACTGGTCACCAGGCTGGGCGGCGGCTCCGGACCTTACCTGCACGGCATCGTGGACTGGCCCGCGCCCGGGCGGTTCGGCTACGACATGGAATGCGCGGCCAAGACCACCGTGAACGCGCAGGCCTACTCCGCGCTGGTCTCGACAGCCCGCCTCTGTAGCGCGGCAGGCGACGAGTCCGCCGCGGTCCGTTATTCCGCCGCAGCCCGCGGCCTTGCCGACGCCATCCGGACCCGGCTCCGGGTGGACGGCGTCATGGTGGACGGACTCCACGGCGATGGCACACCCAACTCCCACGCCTCCCAGCACGCAACATCCTTTCCGCTGTCCCTGGGCATCACCGATCCTGGATATGCTGCCGCAGATGCCGACCGGATCGCCGGGATGGGCATGCGGCAGGGACCCATGACTGTGCACCGGCTGGTCCGGGCCCTGCTGGGCCTAGGCAAAACGGACGCTGTGCTGGACCTCCTCACCAACACGGACCAGCCCGGCTGGGCCCGGCTCCTTGACCACGGGGCCACCTTCACCTGGGAGGCCTGGGACCTGGAAGACGGCACGGACTACAGCCAGTCGCATGCCTGGTCCGCGTCGGTCGTCAAGGAGATCCTGGAGTACCTGCTGGGCATCCGTTACCTCGTCCCGGGCGGCAACGACGTGCTGGTCGAACCGCCCGTGTGCCGGCTGGAGCATGCCCGTGGCAGCGTTCCGGTGGGCAACGGATACGTGCATGCGAACTGGCGGCGCCGCGGCGGCTTGGTGGAGCTGGAGTGCACGGTGCCGCCCGGAACCGCAGCCACGGTCCGCCTGCCCGCCGGCAGCTACGGAGTCAAAGGGCCCCGGGCCCTGCAGGACCAGCGTGCGGATGCCGCCGTCGTGGATTCCCCTGCAGAAGCCGACGAGCAAACCCCCGGCGCCGCCCGCGAATTCCGCGTCCACACCGGAACCTGGACGTTCACTCCCGTTTGAACCCTGCGAGTTGGCACTTCGCGGCAATCCCGTCGCAAGCCACTGCCGCGAAGTGCCATCTCGCGCAGGGGTGCAGCGTCAAACCCGGTCCTGCCGCCGCCCGTGCCACCACAGCAGCAGTCCCACCACGGCCGCGGAGAGCATTCCCAAAGCACCGGTGGCCACCAGTCCGGTCCGGACGCCGAACTGTTCGGTCAGCCAGCCGGCCAGGAGGCCGCCGCACGCGTGCCCGCCCAACAGGAGCGGGAGGTACAGCGCCATGACCCGGCCTCGGATGGCGGGCACCGGCCTCCAGCTGGACGACGGTGGCGGCACTGGTCAGGAACAGCAGCGTCATCATGCCCACCACCACCAGCATGCCGATGAACAGCACCACGTTGGGCATCAGCGCGGCCACCAGCTGCGACAGACCGAAGAGGCCCGCCGCGGCCACGATGCCCTTGCGGCCCATGTTGCCGAGCCGGGCCGCCAGGAGCGCACCGGCCAGGGCCCCAACGGCACTGACGGTGTTGAACAGGCCGAAGCCTTCCACGCCGTTGTGCCACACCTGCTGCGCGAACGCGGCAAGGACAACGGGTCCGTTCATTCCAAACGCGCCCATGAGCCCCGCCAGCAGGATGAGGAGCAGCAGGCGCGGCCGCTCCCTGACGTAACGGAACCCGGCGAGCACCTGTCCGCGCCCCCGCGCGGCCGGCGCGGTGGGGTGCAGTTCGTGGAGTCGGACGGCGGCAATAAGGCCCAGTATCACCAGGCCAATCAGCGCATTGGCGGCGAAGGCCGCTGCAGGCCCTGCCTGCGCAATCAGCACGCCACCCAGCGCCGGCCCGGCCATCGCCCCCAGCTGTGACAGCGCGTTGTTGAGTCCGATGGCGGGCCGCAGCGCGGCGTCGCCCACCACCTCGTTGACGAAGACCTGGCGGGTGGGCTGGTCCACCGCGGCGATGATGCCCAGGGCAACGCAGCTGGCGTAGACCACCCACACGGTGATGGTGCCGCCGGCAGCCCAGGCCGCGAGCCCCAGGCCCAGCAGGACGATGATGGACTGGCACACCATCATGATCCGGCGCTTCGGAAAGATGTCCACCACCAGTCCGGCGAGTGGACCCACCACGAGCATGGGCAGGAATTGGAGGGCGACGGCGGCGCCCACCGCAGCGGGGCTTCCGGTCAGCTGCAGCACCAGCCAGTCCTGGGCCAGGCGCTGCATCCACACGCCGAGGCTGCCGGCCAGCTGCATGGCCAGGAAGAGCCGGTAGTTGTGCTGCCTTAGGGGGTGGTACCAGCGGGGCTGGCTGCTGACGGCTTGTTCTGACTGGAGGGAGCGCGTGCGGCGGGCAGGCACAGTCAGCGTTTGGTGCGGCCGGAGCGCAGCTTCACTGCGGCGGCGGCCAGGATGAGGGTTCCGGGGACGACGACGAAAAGCGCGGCGAGCATCCAGACGAAGACCACGGCACAAAACAGGGCGGCGGCCAGCAGCAGCGACCCGGTCCAGTCACGGAGGGAGAATGCCTGGCCGGTTTCGAGGGCCCGGCGCCAAGTGTCCTTGCCGGTGGTTCCGGCGGCTGCAAAGTCGGACCCTCCGTAGTCGGACCAGGCGGATGCGGTGCGCAGCAGCACGATGGCGGCGCCGGCGGCAAGGATGAGCGTGGCGGGAAGGACCAGGCCGCGGCCGGGGAGCTGCCCAACCCAGGCGAGCAAGAGGTTGAGGACAATCACGACGGCGGCTGCCGCCGTCGTGATGCCAAGTTTCCAGCTGCCCGGCAGGGCAGCCTTGAACAGGCCCCACAGGCCGCGGACGGAATCGTCCCGGCCGTTCAGGTGCCGTTCGAGGTGCGCGGTCCCGGCGGCGTAGGCGGCCGGGATGGTGACGAGCGGGAGGGACAGCACCAGCACCAGCACCCCTGCCAAAAGGGTTTCGGAGAACAGGGCGAACCGGTTCACCGGGATGGGTTCGTGCCTGGATGCGGGTGTGGTGCTGTCCATGACGCTCATTTTCTTCCTTTACTGCCTTTAGCCTTTGAGGCCCTGGGTGGAGACGCCTTCGACGATGTACCGCTGGAAGATCAGGAAGAAGATCAGGACGGGGAGCAGGGCCAGGACCGACATGGCGATCATGGCGCCGTAGTCCGAGGACTGGGTCTGGTCCACGAAGAGCCGCAGGGCCAGCGGCAGCGGGTACTTGTCCGGGGTGTTCAGGTACAGCAGCGGGCCCAGGAAATCGTTCCAGCTCCAAATGAAGGAGAAGATCGAGGTGGAGATCAGGGCCGGCTTCATCAGCGGCAGCATGATGGAGAAGAAGATCCGGGCGTGCCCGGCGCCGTCGATCCGTGCCGCCTCGTCCAGCTCCGTGGGCAGGCCGCGCATGAACTGGACCATGAGGAAGACGAAGAACGCGTCCGCAGCCAGGAACTTGCCGATCAGCAGCGGCACGTACGTGTCCACCAGGCCCAACTGCTGGAACACGATGTACTGCGGGATGATCACCACGTGGAAGGGCAGCAGCAAGGTGGCGATCATCATGCCGAAGAAGATGCTGCGGCCGGGGAAGTTGATCCGGGCGAACGCGTAGGCCGAAACGGACGCGGACAGGATGGTCCCCACCACTGCGCCGAGGGCCAGGATCAGCGAGTTGGTGAAGAACTGCAGGGTGGACACCCCGCCGATCCCGTCCATGGCAGTAACGAAGTTGTCGAAGCTGAAATTGTTGGACCACAGCGACGTGTTCTGCCCGCCGATTTCGGAGTTCGGCTTGAAGGACGACGCGATCATCCACAGGCCCGGGTACAGCACGATGGCCGTGAGGATGAGGGCCGCGGCGTGGAAGACCACGCTCTTGGCCCGCTTGGCCCCGGTGGACTCTGACTTCGGGTTGTAGGCCGGGACGGTGTCCGGAGTGGACTGGGTGGGAGTTGCCATGGTTGTCATCGTGAATCACCGCTGTAGTGGACCCAGGACTTGGACGTGCGGAAGAAGATCAGCGTGATGATGCCGACCACGACCACCAGCAGCCAGGCCATGGCCGAGGCGTAGCCCATCCGGAAGTCGCTGAAGCCGCGCAGGTACAGGTAGAGGGTGTAGAAGAGGGTGGATCCGGCGGGGCCGCCGTCGCCGTTGGAGATGATGTAGGCCGACGCGAAAACCTGGAACGCGTGGATGGTTTCCATCAGCAGGTTGAAGAAGATCACCGGGGAGAGCATGGGCCAGGTGATGTTGAAGAACTTCCGCACCGGGCCGGCGCCGTCCATGGACGCTGCTTCGTAGAGCTCGCCGGGGATCTGCTTGAGCCCGGCCAGGAAGATCACCATCGGGGCGCCGAACTGCCACACCGTCAGCAGGATGAACATCGGCATGGTCATGGCGGGGTTGCCCACCCAGCCGCCCAGGTTGATTCCGAAGAAGGACAACCCCTGGTCCACGGGCCCGGAGTCCCCGAACATCGCCTTCCAGACGATGGCGATGGACACGGACGCGCCGATCAGCGACGGCGCGTAGAACGCCGAGCGGTAGAAGCCCTGGCCGCGGCGCTTGCTGTTCAGCAGCATGGCCACCGCCAGCGCGGCCGCGAGCTTCAGCGGGGTGCCGAAGACCACGTAGGACAAGGTCACGCCCACGGACTGCAGGAACCGTTCGTCCTGGAACAGGGTGGTGTAGTTGTCCAGGCCGATCCACTTGGGGGCCTCAAACAGATTGTAGTTGGTGAAGGACAGGTACAGCGAGGAGATCATCGGCCCTACCGTCAGGGCGATGAATCCCAGCAGCCAGGGCAGCAGGAACGTGTAGCCGGCACGGGCGTCCACTCCGTTGCGCTTCGACTTGCGAAGCTGCACGGGAGCGGACGACGCCGAACGCCTGCTCAGGGTTGGGCTTGAAGTCACGAGATCATTCCGTCAGTCGTGGAACCAGGGCGGGAGGGCATGGCAGCCGGATCAGGCGTTCTGCTTGATGACGTCTTCGGCTTCCTTGAACCACGCGTCGACGGCACCGTCAACGGTGACCTTGCCGTAGTTAAGGTCGGAGGCGATCCGGCCGAACGAAGCTTCCAGCGTTCCGAAGCCGACGATAGGCGGCTCCGGGGCGTCCTTGAGGTACTGCTCGATGGACTTCTCATAATCCACCACGAGCTTGTCGGCGCCGTCGAAGGTGGTACCGTCGCGCTGGGTCTTGGAGGCGGGGACGCCGCGGGAGGTCTTGAAGATCTGGCCCACCTCGGGGTCGTTGACCATGAAATCGATGAAGCGCGCGGCAGCATCCTTGAACTTGGTCTTGGCGCTTGCCACCATCAGCATGGAAGGCTTGAGGAACAGGCCCAGGTTGTTGGGGTCATCCGACGGCACGGGCACCAGCTTGAGTTCCTTTGCGCCGCTGTCCCCGAGGTAGCCGGCCATGAAGTTGTCCCAGGTAACCTCGGCAGCACTGACGTTCGAACCGAACGGCGACTTGGGCTTGAGCTGGGTCACCCTCTCTTCCGGAACGATGGCCTGGGTCCCGCGAAGCTTCGAGTTGAGGTTCCACCAGGTCTTCAGGTCGTCCTTGCTGAAACCCAGCTTCCCGTCGCTGTTGAAGGCCTGCATGTTCTTCTGCCGGAGCCAGATGTTGAACTGCCACCACACGCCGGTGAAGTCCGTGGACCCATAGAGGGTGCCATTGCCCTTGTCGCCAACTTCCTTCAGGAATGACTGGAATTCGGACCAGGTCCACTTGCCGGTGGGCTCGGCAATGCCCAGGGAGGCAAGCTTGGCGGGGTCGTAGTAGACGGCGAAGGCGTTGGTGCTGGTGGGGATGCCGTAGGTCTTGCCCTTGATCTGGCCTGAAGGCAGGAGGGACTTCTCGAAGGCGTCCGTGTTGATCTTGACCGTGCTGAGGTCCAGGAGCTGGTTGCGCTGGCCGTAGTCGCGCAGGTAAGACAGGTCCCACTGCATGACGTCCGGCAGCCCGCCGCCTGCGGCCTCGGTGGCCCGCTTCTGCCAGTAGCCGGCGAAGTCGGTGAAGTTTCCGTTGACCTTGATGTCCGGGTTCTTCGACTCGAACAGGGCAATGGCCTTGCGGGTACGCTCGGCGCGGTCGTCGTTGCCCCACCAGGTGTAGTTGATGGTGACGGGCTTGTCTGCGGAACCGGTCTGGCCGGACGAGCCGGATCCGTTCCCACAGGCCGACAGTGCTGCTGCGGATGCGGTACCAATGGCCACGGTTGTGAGGAAATGCCTTCTGTTGATCACGGGAGCCTCCTTGCTCAATGGGTGTTTGCCTTTTCTCGGTCTACAACGGCGGTAGTGAGCTGGCTTACACGGCTTCTGAAACGATACAATAGCGACATTCCCAGGATTGGGCAAGCGTTTTCCAAAGGTCTGACCATTCGTTCGTTCCATCTACCCAGCTGACAAAGGAGTCCCATGACAGAACAGGTAACGCACGGACCGTCGAGCGTTTGGAGCAAAGTCGAAGGCATCGCTTTCGGCGGTGATTACAACCCGGAGCAGTGGCCCGTCAGCGTCCGGCTGGAGGACCTGGAACTCATGCAGGAGGCCGGCGTGAACTTCCTCAGCGTGGGAATCTTCTCCTGGGCACTGCTCGAACCGGCCGAGGGCAAGTACGACTTCGGGTGGCTGGACGACGTCATGGACAACCTCGCAGGAATCGGCGTGAAGGTGGCGCTGGCCACCGCCACCGCTGCTCCCCCCGCCTGGCTGGTCCGAAAGCATCCGGAGATCCTGCCGGTCACCGCTGACGGGACCGTGCTGGGACCGGGCTCCCGGCGGCACTACACGCCGTCGTCGGCCGTTTACCGCCGCTATGCCACAGGCATCACCCGAGTCCTGGCCGAACGGTACAAGGACCACCCGGCCCTGGCGCTGTGGCATGTGGACAACGAGTTGGGCTGCCACGTCTCGGAGTTCTACGGCGAGGAGGACGCGGCAGCCTTCCGCGCCTGGCTGGAACGCCGGTACGGAAGCATTGGGGCCCTCAATGCTTCCTGGGGCACGGCATTCTGGTCCCAGAACTATGGCTCCTTCGAAGAAATCCTGCCGCCCGCCATCGCCCCGACCACGCTGAACCCGGGCCAGCAGCTGGACTTCCAGCGCTTCAACTCCTGGGCACTGATGGACTACTGCCGGAAGCTGGTGGCAGTCCTGCGCGAGGTCACCCCGGACATCCCGTGCACCACCAACCTGATGGCCTCCAGCGCCACCAAGTCCATGGACTACTTCGACTGGGCCAAGGACCTGGACGTCATCGCCAACGACCACTACCTTGTCGCTGCGGACCCGGAACGGCACGTCGAACTGGCCTTCAGCGCGGACCTCACCCGGGGCATCGCGGGCGGTGACCCATGGATCCTGATGGAACATTCGACGTCGGCTGTGAACTGGCAGCCGCGCAACCAGCCCAAGATGCCCGGCGAGATGTTGCGCAATTCCCTGGCCCACGTGGCCCGCGGGGCCGACGCCGTCATGTTCTTCCAGTGGCGGCAGAGCTTTGCGGGCTCGGAGAAGTTCCACTCGGCGATGGTGCCACACGGCGGACGGGACACCCGCGTGTGGCGGGAAGTGGTGGAACTCGGCGCCGCACTGAAACGGCTGGAGCCGGTGCGGGGTTCGCGGGTCCAGTCGCGTGCGGCCATTGTCTTTGACTACGAGGCGTGGTGGGCCAGCGAAATCGATTCGAAGCCCAGCGTGGACGTCAAGTACCTGGACCTGCTGCGGGCCTTCCACCGCGGCCTGTTCCTGCGCGGCATTTCGGTCGACATGGTGCACCCCTCCGATGCCCTTGAGGGGTACGACCTGGTGCTGGTGTGCACCCTGTATGCCGTGTCCGACGACCACGCTGCCAACATCACCGCTGCCGCGGACGCCGGTGCCACGGTCCTGGTCAGCTACTTCAGCGGAATTGTGGACATGGAGGACCACATCCGTTTGGGCGGCTACCCGGGGGCGTTCCGGGAACTCCTGGGGGTTCGGGTGGAGGAGTTCCACCCCCTGCTGGCCGGAGCGCAGCTGAAGCTGAGCGACGGCACTGTTTCGTCCATCTGGAGCGAAGATGTCCACCTGGCCGGCGCCGAGGCCCTGCAGACCTTTACCGAGTACCCGCTGGAGGGTGCGCCCGCCCTGACCCGTCGGAGCGTGGGGTCCGGTGCCGCCTGGTACCTTGCCACCTTCCCGGACCGCCACGGGATCGACGCCCTCCTGGACAAACTGCTGGCGGAGTCCCTGGTCTCCCCCGCGGCCGTGGCCGATCCCGGCGTGGAGCTGGTGCGGAGGCGTTCGGCCGACGGACAGAGTTTCCTGTTCGCCATCAACCACACCCGGGCGGATGTCTCCGTCTCGGCCACGGGAACTGATCTCCTGACGGGGGAGTCTTTCGGCGGCACCGTTCCGGCCGGCAGCGTGGCCGTGATCGCGGAGGCGTAGGCGCGCGGACAGAAGTCCGAGGGCGGCACCTCCCCCGGTGCCGCCCTCCCCACCGTCGCGGGGCACTTTGGGCGCTATTTTCGTGCAAACCACGACGACGGCTAGCGAGTCCGTGTCAAAGTGCCCCGTTTTGGAGGACTCACCTCAAAACAGCCCTGCCGACTAGCTGCTGATAGCTGATTTCATTTCATCCGTTGCCTTCTTGCCGGCGTCCTCCGGGGACAGCCGTTCGAAGAGGACTTCCGACGTGTACCGCTTGATGATTTCCTGGATGGCGCCGGCGCCCTTCGGCGGCGGCGCCGGGGCCTCCCCGAGCTCATCTTTGATTTGATCGATGAACTTGACCACCTTGACGTCGGCAGGGGTGAGCTTGGACTGGATGGCTGCCCGGACCTCCGAGTTCGGGTAGACGCCGCGGTCCGCCAGGAGCGCCTCGCCGGCTTTGACGTTGTTGGTCAGGAAGTTAATGAACTTTGCAGTTTCCTGGGGGTGCTTGGTCCGGGAGGAAGCAGACCAGAACTGCGACGCCTTGTACCAGAGCTCGGCGTCGGCGGCGGACCCCGTCTTGGTGGGGAAGCGCAGGATCTTCAGGTCTCCGCCGCTGGCCTTTTCCAAGGCAGGGGCCTGGTTGGACCACCAGAAGGCCATGCCGTTCCTGCCGGTCGCCAGCCCGCTCTGGTCAAGCGGAGCGGCCTCGGCCTCCACCACCTCGGAGGCTGAAGGCACGGCCTTCTCCTGGCTGAGCTTCTTCAGGAAGGCCCACCATTCGGCGATGTCCCCGGGCTCGAAGCCCAGCTTGCCGTCCGACGTGTACAGGGACTTGCCGTTCTGCCGGAGCCACACGCCAAGGGAGGCCTCGTCGGTTCCATAGGCGGCCGCACCGTAGGTTCCCTTGGGGGACTTGGCGGTGATGTCGGCGGCGATCTTGCCGAAGTCCTCCCAGGTCCACTTCGTGTCGTCCGGAAGCGGGACACCGGCGGCCTGGAAGACGGCCGGGTTGGCCAGGATGGTGGCGGCGTTGATGCCGGCGGCAATGCCCGTCAGGCCCTTCTCGCCCTTGCCGGCGTTGAGTGCAGCCTCGTCCAGTTTGGAAGTGTCGATCTCGTACTTGGAAAGGTCCAGGAGTGCCCCGCGGCTGGAATATTCGGTGATGTACTTTTCGTCCATCTGGATGATGTCCGGAGCATCATTGGCCGCCACCTGGGTGGCCAGCTTGTCCCAGTATCCGCTCCAGTCGCCGAACTCCGGCTTGATCTTGATCTTGGGGTTCTCTGCTTCGAACTGGTTGATGGCTTCCTGGGTGAGCTGGGCGCGCTTGTCGCCGCCCCACCAGGAGAAGCGGAGCTCGACAGTACCGTCCGCGTTCTGGGGGGCTGCTCCCCCGCCGCAGGCACTGAGGGCCATAACGGCGGCAACTGCAGCCGCAACGGCGCCGGCTTTACGGGTTCGGCCTTGGCGGCCGTGGCGCAGTGCGCCTGAAGTGGGTGCCCCTGCCCGCTGCTTTGCAGCAGCTGCAGGACGGGGAAAAAGCGGCACTGTGTACTCCGATCTTCTTTGATCAAGGTGCGGGTGGTGTTCCAAGTGGGGACTCGGTTCCGACTCAGCGATAGGGCCGAGCGGATGCGTTATGAAAGCGCTTTCTAGATCTAATGCTACAAGTCCACAACTTGTAATACAAGAAGCCTGAGTCGTGATCTTGAAAGATTTCGAACGGCGTGGACGGACGAACGGCCCGCCGCAAGGACGGGCCGTTCAGGGATATGGAAGTTGGAGGGCTGGGTTACTTGATGCCGGTGGTGGCGATGCCCTTGATCAGGAACCGCTGGCCAAAGAGGAACACCAGGAAGACCGGCAGCAGGGAGACGATGGACATGGCGAACAGGGATCCCCAGCTTGTGGCCGACTGCGAATCAACGAAGGCCCGCAGCGCCACCGGGACGGTGAACATATCGGGGTCCGTGAGGTAGATCAGGGCCCCGAAGAAGTCGTTCCAGGTCCAGATGAAGGTGAAGATGGTGGTGGTGGCCAATGCCGGCACCATGAGCGGCAGGATGACCCGCAGGAAGATGCGGGGATGGCCGGCGCCGTCGATGCGTGCTGCTTCATCGAGTTCGCGGGGGATGCCGCGGATGAACTGCACCATCAGGAAGACGAAGAACGCGTCCGTCGCCAGCAGCTTCGGCACCAGCAGCGGCCAGAACGTGTTCACCCAGCCGATCTGCGAAAACAGGATGTACTGCGGAACGATCACCACGTGGAACGGCAGCATGATGGTCAGCAGCATGATGCCGAAAAACAGCCGCTTGCCCGTGAACTGGAGCCGGGCGAAGGCGTAGGCGGCCATGGAGCACGACACCAGGTTTCCCAGGATCGAGCCGATCACCACAATGGCCGAGTTCAGCATGTAGTGGCCGAACGGGTGCGTCAGGGCCGACCACCCCGAGGTGTAGTTGCTCATTTCCAGGCTGTTCAGCCACAGGCCGGGCTCGCGGAAGATCATCTCATTGGGGCGGAGCGAGGACACCACCATCCACAGGAGCGGGTAGATCATCAGGGCGCCGGCAAGGATGAGGATGCCGTGCTTCATCAGCGATTTGCCTCGCTGCGCGCGGCTGAAGGCCAGTGTTCCCCGGGACTCACGGACCCTGGGCTTGCGGTTGTTGGGCTTGCCGGCGCCGGCGGACTTCCTCTCCGGGGTGGGCAGCGTCTCAAGCTTAGTCGTCATAGAAAACCCAATACTTAGAAGCGATGAAGTTGATGGCGGTGAAGACACCGATGATGAGCAGCAGTACCCATGCCATGGCCGACGCGTAGCCCATGTCGAACTGGCCGAAGCCCTTTTGGTAGAGGTACAGCGTGAAGAACATGGTGGAGTCGGATGGGCCGCCGTTGCCGCCCGAGACAATGAACGCCTGGGTGAACGACTGGAATGAACCGATGATCTGCAGCACCAGGTTGAAGAAGATGATCGGACTCAGCATCGGCAGGGTGATCCGCCAGAACTGCTGCAGCGTGGTGGCGCCGTCAACCTTGGCGGCCTCGTAGTACATGTTCGGGATCTGCCGCAGGCCCGCCAGGAAGATGATCATGGGGGCGCCGAAGGTCCAGACGTGCAGCAGGATGATCGATCCCAGCGCCGTGCTGGGATCCGAGATCCAGCCCGGACCCTGGATGCCGAACATGGCCAGGACCTGGTTGACCAGGCCGGTGGTGCCGAAGATCTGCTTCCACAGGATGGCAACGGCCACGGAGCCGCCCAGGAGCGACGGCAAGTAGAACACCGAGCGGTAGAACGGAAGGCCGCGAAGCCCCTTGTCCAGGACGAGGGCGATCAACAGCGCCACAGCCAGCTGCAGCGGAACGCCCACGAAGACATAGGTAAACGTCACGCGCAGTGAATTGTGGAGCCGGGCGTCGCTGAGCATTCGGGTGAAGTTGTGCAGCCCCGTCCATTCCGGCGGCTGGAGCAGGTTGTAGTCCGTAAAGGACAGGTACAGGGACATCAGCATGGGGCCGATGGTGATGGCCACCAGGCCCACCAGCCACGGCAGCAGGAAGATGTAGGCGGCCTTGTTGTCCCGCCTGTTGGCCTTCTTTTCAGCAGCGGTGGCTTTGCCCTTCCGCCGGGTGATGGAGCTGAGTTCGCTGATGGCGCTCACGGAAGCTGCTCCGTCCTGGGGATGTGTTTTGCGGCCATGTGGTCTCCTTTGGTCATCGTGGCCTCCACGTTGTTTCATCGCAGGGCGATGGGGTATCCGGCACCCAGGCCCGGCCCTGCTCCTGCCCGTGAGAGCGGAAGCGGTTCCGGCGCCGCGGGGCCGTATGAATTGCGGCTCCGTACCAAAGTAAACGCTTTCTTGACTCCTGTATAGCCCTTTGTTAGTTTTTGAGAAAACGCTTTCTGTTACCGCCGTCACTCGAGCACAACCAACCCGCCAAGGGGCACAACAATGAAGTTTGGTCTCAAGAAATCCGTCCTGGGCATCACCGGCGCCTGCGCCGCGGCCGCGCTGGCCCTCACCGGCTGCGGCAGCAGCCCGCAGGCAGGAAAAGTGGGGACGGCAGAAGATCCCGTCACCATCCGGTTCGCCTGGTGGGGCAACGATTCCAGGGCCAAAACCACCATGGAGGTGATCAAGGCGTTCGAAGCCGCGAACCCCACCATCAAGGTCCAGGGCGAGAACACCGAATTCAGCTCCTACTGGGACAAGATGGCCACCCAGATTGCGGGCGGAACCATGCCGGACGTCATTGCCATGAGCGGCGCCTATCCCAGCGAGTACGCCAGCCGCGGAGTCCTGCTGGACCTGGACAAGGTCAAGGACCAGATCGATACGTCCAAGTTCGCGGAAGGCACCGTGGACCTGGGCAAGATCGACGGCAAGCAGTACACCATCACCGCGGGCGTCAACTCCATGTCCATGGTCCTCGACCCCAAGGTCTTCGAGGCCGCCGGTGTTGCCATGCCGGATGACGAGACCTGGACCTGGGACGACTACGCCAGGATCGCTGCCGAAATCACGCAAAAGTCGCCGGCCGGAACGTTCGGCACCACGCCCATGGCCAACGATTCCTTCCTGGCCGTCTGGGCCCGCCAAAACGGGGAAGCCCTCTACACCGACGACGGAAAGAAGATGGGCATCAGCGAGGACACCCTGACCCGCTGGTTCGAGCTCAACAAGAAGCTGACGGAGACCGGCGGCGCCCCGTCTGCCTCGCAGACCGTGGAGGACGGTTCCGCGCAGCCCGAAATGACCCTGATGGGGCAAGGCAAACAAGGGATGAAGATTTCCTGGAGCAACCAGATGACCTCCTACTCCGGCTCGCCGCTGGTCATGGTGAAGCTCCCGGGCGAAAGCAAGGCACCCGGCGCGTGGCTGCGCTCCTCCATGGAATACGCCATCTCGTCCAAGTCGCCACAGTCCAAGGAAGCTGCCCTCTTCATTAACTACCTGGTCAACAACATGGACGCAGCGTCCAAGATCAAGAGTGACCGGGGAATGCCCGCCAACACTGAACTCAAGGCCGGCATCACTCCTATGCTGAAGGAAACCCAGCAGAAGGAGGCCGCGTACCTGGACCGCATTGCCGCCATGAAGATCGAAGCTCCGAAGCCGTTCCCGGCAGGATCATCGGCGACCATGGAGGTTTTGAACCGTTACAACACGGATGTACTCTTCGGAAAGATCTCCCCGCGCGATGCTGCCAAGGGCATGATCTCCGAGGTCAACCAGAACCTCGCCTGACCCCAGCAAGCAAACCCGCCCAGCACCGGGAACCACCGCAGTAAGGAGGCCAGCCACGTGACCCCAACAGCACGGCCCAGCGCCATTGCCGGCTATGAGGACTGGCCCGACTACGTCCGGGAGCATCCGCTCCACGCAGCCTCCAGCGCCGCGGCGCAGGAGCTGGCGGACGCGCTGGGCGTCCCGGAGCGCGGTGCACTTCCTGAGGTAACGGTGCACTGGGAGGAAACATACGACGGCGCCACCACCTCCCAGCTCAGCTGGCAGTTGGGCTTCGGTCCACGGACTACGGGCTGGCTGGTGAAGCCGGCCGGGAGTCTTGGTCCGCTGCCGGGCGTCCTGGCACTGCACTGCCACGGCGGGAACAAGTTCGGCGGGGCCGACCGGCTGGTGGAACTCCCGGACAACCACCCGTCGGCTGCCGCTGCCCGCGCAGGACACTATGACGGCCGCGCCCTGGCCACCGCCATCGCCCGCCGGGGATTTGCCGTCCTGGCCCACGACACATTCGCGTGGGGCAGCCGCAGGTTCAACCTCGAAACTCCCCCATGGCGGACGGCCTCCGCAACAGCGGCGAGGCGGGCGCAGTGGCGGGAGGACGGCGTAGTGCCTTCCGAGGCGGAGGAATACAACGCCGCTGCCGGCTTTCATGAAGACACCGTTGCCAAGGCAGCCGGCCTGCTGGGCACCAGCCTGGCCGGCATGGTGGCGCATGACGACCTTGCCGCCCTGGACATCCTGGCAGCACTTCCGGACGTCGACCAGGACAGGCTGGGCTGCATCGGCTTCTCGGGCGGCGGCGGCCGCTCCCTTGCCCTCGCCGCCCTCAGCCCGCGCGTCCGGGCCGCTGTGGTCACCTGCATGATGACCACCTTCGAGTCGCTCTTCCCCGCCTACCTGGACGCGCACTCCTGGCTGCTGCAGACTCCCGGCCTGTGGAAACTGGGCGACTGGCCGGAGCTCACCTGCCGGGCGGAAACAGCACGCTTCCTGGTGCAGTACGCCCTGGCGGATGAGCTGTTCCCGGAGGACGGGATGCGCCAGGCGGACCAACTGCTGCAATCCCTGCACCCCGGCACGGACGCCTACACCGGCAGCTTCTGGCCGGGCGGGCACGTGTTCACGGCGGGCATGCAGGACGAGGCCCTCGATTTCCTGGCCGGGACACTGACCTCTTGACCCCCTTTCCGACAGCACCGAGGACCCACGTGACCACACAGCACCCAGCGGAATCCGCCCAGCAACAGCCCACCTCCACCGCCATCCCCCGGGTTGCGCTGGTGGGCGTGCACGGCTTCGGCGAGCGCCACCTCGCCAACCTGGCCCGGCTCGAGGCAGCCGGTGCCCTGCAACTGGTGGCAGTGGCCGATCCCCTTCCGCCGCAGGCCGGCACCCTGGCCGATACGGTTGCCGTCTTCCCCGATCTGGACTCGCTGCTGGCCGCACAGCCGGGTGCCGACGTCGTCATTCTTGCCACCCCCATCCAATCCCACGCGCCGCTGGCCCTCGCCGCGCTGTCCGCCGGGATGGACGTCTATGTGGAAAAGCCACCGGTGGCCTCCCTGGCGCAGTACGATCAGGTCCTTGCCGCCGCACAGGAGAAGGGACGCCTGGTCCAAGTGGGCTTCCAAAGCCTGGGATCCCACGCCCTGCCCGCCATCCGTGAGAAAGTTGCTGCCGGGGAGATCGGCACCGTCCTGGGCATCAGCGCCACAGGCCAGTGGCTGCGGACCAAGGCCTACTTCAAGCGCTCACGCTGGGCAGGAAAGCGCAGCCTGGACGGCACCGACGTGGTGGATGGCGTGGCCACGAATGCGCTGGCCCACGCCGTTGCCACGGGCCTGTCCCTGGCCGGCGCCCACACGCTCTCCGACGTCGCCTCCGTGGAAACCGACCTCTACCGGGCCAACCAGACCGAGAGCGACGACACCTCGGTGCTCCGGATCCGCACCGCCGGCGGGAACACCCTGCTGTGCGCCCTCACATTGTGCGCACCCGAGCAGCTCGATCCCACCGTCACCGTGCATGGAACCCTGGGCGACATCACCCTCTACTACACGCGGGATGAGGTGGTGATCAGCAGCGCCGACGGCGAGCGCCATGAAACGTACGGCCGCACCGACCTGCTGGAGAACCTGCTGGACGCCCGCGCCACCGGGACGCCCCTGCTGTGCGCCCTGCAGGACACCGGCGCCTTCACCGCAGTGCTGGAAGCCATCCGCACCTCCCCCGCGCCGGCTCCGATTGATACTGCATCCATCTCCTGGGAGGGCGACGGCGACGACGCCCACCCCGTGATCCAGGGCATCAGCGACCTGATCGGGCGCGCCATCAAGTCACAGGCAACGTTCGCCGACCTTGGCGTCCCGTGGGCCCGGGCCCTCCCGCCGGTCCGGGCGCTGGCCTTGGATGGCCGGCCGGTGGCGGACTACCAGGACGGCAGCAACATCCGCGCCATATCCTCCCCGCGCCCCTACCTGCACCCTGTCCGGACCCTCGGCGGCACTGTGGTCACGGACCACATGCCGCTGGACCACGTGTGGCATCTGGGTGTTGGGGTGGCACTGCAGGACGTGGACGGCGTCAATTTCTGGGGCGGACGCACCTATACGCCGGAGGCCGGGCAGTACATCTGGCGCCCGGACCACGGCAGCATCACGGCCACCGCTTCACAGCAGACCGACGACAGCGGCGGGCAAAAGGGCAGGCTCCAGGAGACCCTGGAGTGGAACGGCCCCGACGGCTCCCCCGTCCTGGTGGAGGAACGCACGTGGGCGTGGTCCGCCGTCGCGCCTTCCATCTGGCGGTTGTCCGTGGACTTTGCCCTGTCCCCCGCGGGGGACAAGCCCGTCAGCCTAGGCAGCCCGGGCTCCAACGGCCGCTTCGAGGGCGGCTATGGCGGCTTCTTCTGGCGCCTCCCGGCGTGCGGGGAAGCGGCGGTGTGGACGCAGGCCGGCAGCGGCGAGTCAAAGACCCACGGCAGCGTCACGCGCTGGCTCGCTTGGTCCGGAAGGTTCGACGGCGGGCCGGCCACCTTGGTGTTCGTCGCCCCGGAAGGCTGCACGGACCCGTGGTTTGTCCGTGTGGAGGGCTACCCCGGCGTGGGACAGTCGCTCGCCTGGGACAGTCCCGTCTTGGCCCGGCCGGGAAACCCGGTACGGCGGCACATCACCGTTTTCGTGGCCGACGGAATCCTGGCCACCGCCGACGTAGAAGCGCTAATTAACCAACAGGGGGACCCGTCATGACGCAAACAACAACCACAGCCGCTCCCCCGAAGGAGGCACGGCGGCCGCCGGGCTCAAGGACGGACCGCACCATCAAGCGCCGCCGCGTCCTGGACATCCTGGACGCTGCCGGGCGGGACTCCCTGCTCCTGACCTCCAACACTGCCCTGACGTGGTACTTGGACGGCAGCCGCGTGCACATCAGCTTGGCCGGCGACCCCATCGCAGCCCTCCTGGTGGACCGCGACGGCGACCACCTGGTGACCTTCAACAATGAGGCCGGGCGGATCGCGGCCGAAGAGCTTCCAGCCCAAGTCAACCTGCACACCGTGCCCTGGTACGGCAACCTGCACCAGACCGCCGCCGCCCTCGGAAGCAGTTCCCGGCCGCCGCTCGCGGAAGCGGACGTCACAGCGCAACTGCGCGCTGCCCGCCAGCAGCTCCTCCCGGCCGAGAGCGCGCGGTACTCCCAGCTCAGCGCCGAGCTGGCTGCCATGATGACGGACGTTCTTTCCGCAGCGCGCCCGGAGACCACCGAGTTCGAACTCGTCTCGGCGCTGGCCGCCCGCGTGGTGGCGGCCGGCGCGGAGCCGCTGGTACTCCTGTGCAACGGCAGCTCCCGCAGCGATTTCCGGCACCCTTTGGCCACCCACGCCCCGCTGGGCCGTCGTGCCATGGCCGTGGTGTGCGCCCGCCGGGACGGCCTGGTGGCCAACATCACCCGCTGGATCAGGTTCGACGCCGGCACCCCGAAAGAGCGCGACGCCGAGGCCCGTATCGCGGCCGTGGAAGCGGACATCTTCGATGCCACGGTCCCCGGGGCGCGCCTGGACAGAATCTTTGCCGAAATCCAGGCAGCGTACTCCCGGCACGGCTTCGGGACGGACCAGTGGGAGCAGCATCACCAGGGCGGACCGGCCGGATACGCGGGGCGTGATCCCAGGGTGACGTCTGCGGTGACCGACACTGTGGTGCTGGACCAGGCCTTCACCTGGAACCCGTCAGGCCCCGGCGTCAAGATCGAAGACACCGTCCAGCTGACGGAGTCCGGCCTCCGCGTCCTGACGGTGGACCCGCGCTGGCCCATAAGCACCGTCAACGGGCTGGAGCGGCCGGTGACGCTGCAGCTGTAGTAAACGAGTTTCCCGGGCAGCAAAAAACCCCGGAGCCCAAAGGCTCCGGGGTTTTCTTTGTGAGCTACGGAAGCTGCAGTTCCCCGTCCACCCGGCGCGGGATGCGCAGCGGGTTGTCCTCGCGCAGTGCCGGGTGCAGCACGCTTTCCGGGGCGTCCTGGTAGGCCACGGGGCGCTGGAACCTGCGGACCGCCGTCGCACCCACCGAGGTGAACAGCGACGTGGTGGCGGGGTAGGGGCCGCCGTGCTGCTGGGCCCAGTTCACGGCCACGCCCGTGGGCCAGCCTTCGAACAGGACGCGTCCGGCCAGCCCGGAGAGCTGCTCCACCAGGGCCTCGATATCCTCACCCTGCTCGCTGTGGAGCGTTGCCGTGAGGCTTCCCGGGACCTTGGCCAGGACGGCAGCCAGCTCCTCCCGGTCCTTGTACTCGATGAGGATGGTGGTGGGTCCGAAGCATTCCTCCAGCAGCTGCTCCGGGTTTTCCAGGACGTTGGCGGCACTGGTGCAAAAGACCACCGGAGCGGCGCCGTTGGCCACGGCGTCCTGGTCCACGCTGCCGCCCACCACGTCCACGCCGTCAACGGAAGCGAAACTGCGGAGCCCGTCCGGGTAGGCCTCGGCGATGCGGCTGGTCAGCATGCCCAGGGCCGGCTTGTCCTTGCTCCCTTCTGCCACCTCCGAGGCGAAGTCGGTTCCCGCGGGGATGACCACCAGGCCCGGCTTGGTGCAGAACTGCCCGGCGCCCAGGGTGAAGGACCCGGCAAGTCCGGCGGCGAGTTCCGCTGAGCGTGCCTGCAGCGCTTCCGCTGTGATGACCACGGGGTTGAGGCTGCCCAGTTCCCCGTAGAACGGGATGGGGTCGGGGCGGGAGGTGGCAAGGTCGAACAGGGCACGGCCGCCGGGGATGGACCCGGTGAACCCCACGGCCTTGACGGCAGGATCCTGGACCAGGGCTGTTCCCACTTCGCGGCCGTGGACCAGGGCGAACAGGCCCTCCGGTGCCCCGGCGCGGCGAAGCGCCTCCGCCACGATTTCCGCCGTCCGTTCGGAGAGCCGCAGGTGGCCGGAGTGTGCCTTGACGATCACTGAACAGCCGACGGCGAGCGCCGAGGCAGTGTCTCCGCCGGCCACCGAGAAGGCGAACGGGAAGTTGGACGCCGAGAAAACCGCGACCGGACCGATGGGCTTGAGGATCCGGCGGAGGTCCGGCCGGGGCGGGGTGGCGACCGGGTCCGCGTGGTCGATGATGGCTTCCAGGTAGGAGCCTTCGGTGATCACGCGGGCAAACAGGCGCAGCTGGCCGGTGGTGCGGGCCACCTCGCCCGTCAGGCGGGTGGCCCCCAGGCTGGTTTCGGCGTCCGCGATGTCTACCAGCTCGGCGGCGTTGGCGTCCAGGGCGTCTGCCACCGCGTTCAACCAGCTGGCGCGTTCGGCGTCGGAGGCAGCCGCGGCGATTTTTGCTGCGGCCGTGGCGGCGGCAGTGAGTTCGGTGAGGGAAAGCGTTGCAGTTGTCACGTCAGGAACCTGTTCATCCAATAGAGGTCGTCTGGAAATTCATCATTGCAGCCTGTCCTTGAAGCGGAAACCCAGCCCGGCATGGTCCGCGAGCGTCACCCGGCTGTTCCTGAACCGCACCGGCGATGGTTCGTCGAGGATGCCCAGCTGTTCGAAGGACGCATCTTCGACGTCCTCCACCAGGGTGGGCTCCGCCATGGTGAGGGCCAGCTGTCCGGACAGTTCCGGCAGCAGGTGCGGCATCACCTTGATGCTGTGGGTCCGTGCCAGCTCCACGATCCGCCGGAACGGGGTGATCCCGCCTACCCGGATGATGTTGGGCTGGATGATGTCCACCGCTTCCGCCTCAATGAAATCGCGGAACCGGTAGATGGTGTGCAGGTTTTCGCCGAGGGCGATGGGTACCGGTGAATGTTTCCGCAGCCGCCGGTAGGCCCAGAGGTCGTCCGCGCGGATGGGCTCCTCCAGCCACTCCAGCCCGAATTCGGCCAGGACATCCAGGGCGCGCAAGGTGGTGGGCAGGTCCCACCGTTGGTTGGCATCGATCATGAGCCTGCGCTCCGGGCCCAGGACGGAGCGCACTGCGGCAAGGCGTTCGACGTCCTCGCGGATGTCCGGTTTGCCTACCTTGATCTTGACCGCCTGGTGGCCCGCGGCGACCCAGCGTTCGGCCTGCGCCACCAGCTCGTCCAGGGTGTAGTGCAGGTTCACCCCGGAGCCGTAGACCTCGGCGGAGTCCTGGCGCTGGCCCAGCAAACCGGTGACCGATGTTCCGGCACGGCGCGCCTGCAGGTCCCACAGCGCGAGGTCCACCCCGGCCATGGCAATGGTGGTGAGCCCGCCGCCACCGGCTTCGTGCAGGCGCTTCCACACCGCGTCCCACACGGCCTCGGGCGAGGCCGGCAGGCCGGTGATGAAAGGTGCGATGTCGTAATCAAGCAGCGCCTTGACTGCCTGGGGACCGATGGTGGGTGTCCAGGAAAAGCCAAAGCCCGTGCCGCCGTCGTCCGTGGAAAGCTCGGTGGCGATCACGTGGTTCTCCGGCGCCTCCGTACCCCAGTGCCGCCGCAGCGGAACGGTGAGGAGCCGCGTGGCCAGCCCGGTGATGCGGGGAACGGTGCGGACGGATTCGGCCGTAGGCGCCGTCATCAGCTGCCGGCCAGCTCGTGGCCCTTGGCCAGGATGGCCTTGAGCTCCACCAGCTGTTCCTCCGTGGGGTCCACCAGCGGCGGGCGCACCGAACCGACGGGCAGCCCGGCCAACCGCAGTCCCGCCTTGATTAGGGAAACGCCGAACCCCGGGGTCTGGTCGCGCAGGCGGACCAGGGGTGCGTAGAAACCCTCGAGCAGGGCGCTGCGCCGGTCCTCGTCGCCTGAAACGTAGGCATCGTAGTAGGCCTTGGCGATCTCCGGGGCCATGGCGAAGGCTGCGGAGGAGTAGAGCGGGATGCCCAGGCCGCGGTAGGCGCCCTGGGTCAGTTCGGCGGTGAGCAGGCCATTGAAGAAGGCGAAGTCTGTCCGGCCGGTGGCGCGGACGGCGGTCACGATCTCCTGGGCCAGGCCCACGTCGCCCAGGCCGTCCTTGAAGCCGATGATCTTTGGATTGGCGGCAAGTTCGGCCATGGACGCGGCGGTGAACTTCGCGTTGCCGCGGTGGTACACGATGACCGGCAGGCTGCTGGCGTTGGCCACAGCCTCAATGTAGGCCACCAGGCCGTCCGTCGGGCCCGTGACCAGGTAGGGCGGGAGGACCAGGAGGGCGTCTGCGCCCGCCTCCTCAGCGGCACGGGCGGCAGCGAGCGCGTGGCCCAAGGGCCCGCCCGCACCGGCCACCACGGGAACCTTGCCCGCGACGACTTCGACGGCGGCCGCCACCACGGTGCGGACCTCGTCAATGCTCAAGGCGTGGAATTCACCTGTGCCGCAGGCGGGAAACACGCCGCCGGGCCCAAAAGGCAGCCGGGAGCCGATGTGCTCCTTGAGCAGCTCCACGTCAACGGCACCTTCGGCCGTGAACGGGGTGACGGGGAAGAAGAGAACGCCGTCGAATTTCATGATGTCTCCTTGGCTCCGCCGCCGGCAGTGACCAGCGTGGAGGCCTCGTCGTTGAGGGTGGGTTTGAGTTCGGTGCGCCACGTGCGCTTGGGTTGCCAGCCGAGCAGTTCCTGGGCTTTGGCGATGGAGAATGCGGGGCTGGTGCCGGTGAGGCCGGCGCTGAGTGCTTCGCTTCCGGGCAGGAATTTCGGCATCAGTTCCGCAAGGGGTGCAGTGGCAAGTGCGTCCGCCGCGCCCACGAAAAAGGTTTCCCCGTTGGGGATGTCTTCCATCTTCTGAAGCAGCAGGTCCAGGAAGTCCGCCACGTCCCGCGCATCCACGTAGTTGAACAGGGCCGGGGCGGAGAGTGCAGGGTCCGCCAGGCGCTCGGCGAGGGTGTGGCCCTGCTGCGTGGGGGCGCCTTCCCATTCCTCGGGCGAGATCACGAAGCACGGCCGGAAGGCCGCATACCGGATTCTCTCCCCCTGCGCTGCGGCAAACATCTGTACGGTCTGTTCGGCGATGAGCTTGGACAGGGCGTAGGCGTTCCAGGGCTTGGCCGGGGTGCGTTCGTCCAGCGGGAACGACGGCGGCAGCCATCCTGCAGGGCATCCGTAACCGAGCACGGTGGGGCTGCTGGCCGTGACGATCTTGGGGACCCCCACCTCCGTCGCCGCGCTGATCACCGCGAAGGCGAGCCGGGTGTTCGTGCCGAAGATGATGTCCTCCGGTGCGCTGAACGGAACGGCGATCGCTGCAAGGTGGATGACGGCGTCGGGCTTTGCTGCCCCGATCAGGCGCAACGCCTCACCTGGGGCCAGCAGGTCGGCGGTTTCCTGGACGACGCCGGCCGGCAGCAGTTCAGCGGGCACGGCGTCGCGGTCCACCGAGACTACCTCGTGGCCGGCCTGGGCGAGCCCTGCCACAACGCTGCGGCCCAGGCGGCCCGAGCCGCCGGTGACAAATATCCTGCTCATGGCCTTTTCCTACTTGCCGCGGCGAAGGTCGACGCCGAGGTCCAGGTCCTCGACGCGCACGGGCAGGGATGTTTCGAGGGAGCGGTTGCCGGCGATGCCCACGGACACCGAACGCAGTCCGTCCAGGTAGCCGGAAGGTCGGCCCAGCGGATCCTCGCCCGGTCCGTTGAACAGGTCGGACAGCAGCAGCTCGTCACCGCCGCCATGGCCGCCCTCACCATTGATGATGGGCACCTCGTAGGCAGCCTCCCAGTGGCGCTGCACCACCAGGCGCTCGCCGTTGCGGCGTACGGCGTCCTCTTCCTCGACCGGTGTGGCGCTGGGGTCCACCACCGTCTTCTGGTCCGTGCTGTGCAGGACGGCGGCGCGTTCCACCACTTCGAGCTCGGCCCGGCCCTCGGTGCCGTTGACCGCCACCCGGTACCCCTCCCAAGGGCTGTGCGCGTTCAGGGAGTAGCTCAGGCGCGGGCCGCCCTGGTACTCCACCACCAGGGCCAGGTTGTCCTCGATGGTGATGCCGCTGGTGAAGACGTCCTGGTCGCGGCGGTAGCCGTCGTAGTGTTCGTTGTCCAGGAAGAGGGCCTTGAGCCGCTCATCTTCCCTGAGGTCCAGTGCGAAGGGATCCTTGTCGCCTGCGGGGGCATCGGCGTCGGGCGTTCCGCGCTCGGGGCGTGGGCCCAGCCCGCGCTCGGCGGCGTTCTTGTCGCCGTAGAACTTGAGGCCGCCGGAGGCGAAGATCCGCTCCGGGACATCATCGATCCACCAGTTCACCAGGTCGAAGTGGTGGGATGCCTTGTGGATGAGCAGGCCGCCGGAGTTCTTCTTCTCCCGGTGCCAGCGGCGGAAATAGTCGGCGCCGTGGACCGTGTCCAAGACCCAGCTGAAGTCGACGGAGGTGACCTTGCCGATCACTCCGCTCTGGATGATTTCCTTCAGGGCGCTGTTGCGCGGCGAGTAGCGGTAGTTGAAGGTGACCACCACGTTCCGGCCGGTCTCGTGGACGGCCTGGACGATGCGGCGGCAGCTTTCGGCGTCGATGGTCAGGGGCTTTTCAACCACCACGTCAGCCCCGGCGCGCAGGCCCTCCACGATGTAGTCGGCGTGGGTGTAGTCCGGCGTGGTGACAATGATGCGGTCGATGTTGTTGGCCTGGATGAAGGCGGTGAGGTCGCCGGGCTCGAAGGCGGCCACCGGGCCCGGGGCGCCGAGTTCCTGGATGAGCTTCTGGTAGAACTCCACCCGCCCGGGGTTCACGTCGGAGAATGCCACCAGTTCGGCGGTGTCCGCATGCTTGCCGAAAATGGCGCGGATGTACATCTCGGATCGCCCGCCGGTGCCGATCAGGGCAATGCGGGCCTTCCGGCCGTCCCCGGCGGTGGTGGCGGTTCCGGCGGCGGTGCCGGGCCGGGAGGCAGCTGCGGCCGAAGTGGTCTCGGCGGTGTTGACCATGATGGGTCCCTTTCGAAAAGCTCAATACCCGGCCGTGGGAGCGGCCGTTGACGTTCGGCGTGGTGCCCGCGGCACCAAATGAGAAAGCGTTTTCTCACATCGCTATAGCAGTTGTATCAATCCGTCAGCGGGTACGTCAACCACTTTGGGCATTGGAAGAAAGCGCTTTCTAGCCAACAGCTTCGGGTCGCTCCGCGAAGGGTCGGGAAAACAGCGGGAAAAGAAAGAAATCGCTTTCCCAAAGCCGTATATGCTGTCCTTCAAAGCACCTGCCTTCCGGCCTGCGCCCTCCAGGTCACTGACTGTTCCGGAGGACGCGGCCGGGCGGCGTAAAAGAAGGGGTCCCCCATGGCCAGGAAATCGGCAAGCGGCCGGATCGGCATCGCGGATGTCGCCGTGAAGGCGGGAGTTTCCCATGCCACCGTCTCCCGCGTCATGAACGGGAACTTCACCGTGGATCCGGACATTGCCGCCAGGGTCCGTGCCGCCGCCGCGGAACTGAAGTACCAGCCCAACCCGGTGGGACGCAGCCTGGCGCTCGGCAAGACGGACACCATCGGCATCGTGGTGCCGGACCTGGCCAACCCCACCTTCCAGGAGATCCTCCGCGGCCTCAGCCGGGCGGCAGCCCAGGACGGCTACCGCGTCCTTATCGCCGACTCGTTCGAAGTCTCCAGCGAAGAGTCCATCCTGGCCGGCGAAGCCCGCCGGCGGTGTGACGGGCTGGTCCTGTGCGCCCCGCGCATGTCGGATGCGGAACTGGAAGAGATTGCCCCCTCCCTGCACCCACTGGTGTTGATCAACCGCACCACGGCCACCCCTGGCGTGCCCAGCCTGGTGGTGGACTACGGCCAGGGCGTGCAGGACATCGCCGGGCACCTGGTGGAACTGGGCCACACCCGCCTGGCGTTCCTCGCAGGGCCGCCCCGCAGTGCCTCCAACGAGATGCGGCTCAGGGGCCTGGAAACCTTCAAGGCCGCCCACCCGGAGGTTGAAGTGACCATGCTGGAGGGCGGCTCGGACTTCGACACCGGCCATGAAGCGGTGGACGCCGTCCTGGCCAGCGGAGCCACCGGCATCCTGGCCTTCAACGACCTGGTGGCGATGGGCTTGATGAGCGGCCTGCACGAGCGGGGCCTGGACGTCCCCGGCGACATCTCCGTGACCGGCTTCGACGACATCCCCTTCGCCAGGTATACGACGCCGGCGCTCACCACCGGCGCCGTCCCCATCAGCGAACTGGGCGAGCAGGCATGGCACCAACTGAGGGCGCTGATCCGCCAGGAAGGCGACGGAACCTCCGGCAGCCGCTACCAGCCCCGCCTGGAAGTCAGGGCCAGCACGGGACCGGCCAAGGCACCGCGCAGCACGGTCCACGGCTGACCCAGGACGACAGCCTGCCGCAGTCCGGCCGGGCCGCACGGCCGCTGCTGCCGCCACCCGAAGCTACCCAACCCCACAGGAGGAGCCATGACGCACACCATCCAGCCCAACAATCCGGAGGCCACCCCGGCGCCGGACGCCACGGACATCCCCGCAGCGCCGGCACCTGCCAAGGCTCCGTCGTCGTCCGCCCTGCCCCCAGCCCTGAAACGGCGGGTCCCCAAGTACTCCGACCTGGCCCCGCTGATGCAGTTCAAGAAGCCGGAGTTCAGCAAGGAGGCCCGGCTGAAGCGGGCCAGCACCATCTGGGAGCTCCGCGACATCGCCAAGCGCCGCACGCCCAAGGCGCCCTTCGACTACACGGACGGGGCAGCCGAAGCGGAAATCACCCTCCGCCGCGCCCGGCAGGCGTTCCTGGACATCGAGTTCCGGCCGGGCATCCTGCGGAACGTATCCAGCATCGACCTCAGCACCAACATCCTGGGCAAGCCTTCACGCCTGCCCGTGGGCATCGCTCCCACCGGTTTCACCCGGATGATGCAGTCCGAGGGTGAATATGCCGGCTCCCAGGCGGCGGAGGCCGCAGGTATCCCCTACACCCTCTCCACCATGGGCACCGCCTCCCTGGAGGACGTCGCCGAGGCGGCCCCCAACGGCCGCAACTGGTTCCAGCTGTACCTGTGGACGGACCGGGACCGCTCGCTGGAGCTCATCGAGCGCGCCGCCAAGGCCGGCAACGACACCCTCATGGTCACCGTGGACACCGCCGTGGCCGGCGCCCGCCTCCGCGACGTCCGCAACGGCATGACCATCCCGCCGGCCCTGACCCTCAAGACCGTCCTGGACGCGTCCTACCGGCCGGCCTGGTGGTTCAACTTCCTCACCCACGAGCCGCTCACCTTCGCCTCGCTGTCACGCTATACGGGCACCGTGGCGGACCTGATCAATTCCATGTTCGATCCCACGCTCACGTTCGAGGACCTGGACTGGCTGCGCGAAACGTGGAAGGGCAACCTGGTGGTCAAGGGCATCCAGACCGTGGAGGACGCCCGCCGCGTTGTGGACCACGGCGCCGACGGGGTGATCCTCTCCAACCACGGCGGCCGCCAGCTGGACCGCGCGCCCATCCCGTTCCACCTGCTGCCCGAGGTCAAGCAGGCCTTCGCCAGTGACAACAGCGATGCCGCCATCATCCTGGACACCGGCATCATGAGCGGCGCGGACATTGTGGCCGCGCTGGCCCTGGGCGCCGATTTCACTCTGATCGGCCGCGCGTACCTTTACGGCCTGATGGCGGGCGGCCGGGCCGGTGTGGACCGCACCCTGCAGATCCTCGAAAAGGACATGGTCCGCACCATGGCCCTGCTGGGCGTCAGCCGGGTTTCCGACCTCACCCCGGACCACGTGCGGCTGTTGGGACAGTAGCTCCTTACTTCTTACGCCCAAACTTGGGCAGGTTGGGAAGATTCGCCAGCAGGTCGGCCGCCTTGGTGGCGGCGCGGCCAACGGTGCGTCCGATTTGCTGCGGAACGCTGTCGTCGCTCAGCGGCGCGGTGGTGCCGCCGGGAATCACGACGGCGGGGCTCAGCTCGGCGCCTTCCCGCACCAGGACAGGGGCCGGGGCTTCCTCCCCGGCCGGCTGCGCGGTTTCCAGGGGCCTTGGGGCAGGCGGCAGCGACGCCGCCACAGCGGCGACGCCCTCCCTCAGGTGGGCGGGGACTGTCTGGTCCTGGCCGGCTGGTGCGGCGGCGGCTGTGGTGCGGGTGCCGACGTCGAACGTTTCCAGCCAGGTGGCGATGCCCTCCAGCGGACCCCGGTTCAAGGCGTAGTACCGCTTCTGGCCCTGCGCGCGCATGCTGACCAGCTGCGCTTCACGGAGGACTTTCAGGTGCTTGGAAATGGTGGGCTGGCTGGCCGCCAGTTCCTCCACCAGTTCCCCCACGGCTTTGTCTCCTGCACGGAGGGCCACCAGGATGTCCCGCCGCGTGGATTCCGCAATGACGGCAAATACGTCGTCTGTCACCATGCCTCCCACCCTAACGACATATACGCCGAAAGGCATCACTATTTCGGCTGCCGCTGGTGGAGCCGGCTAGTCGAACCAGGGATCCAGGCCGTGCAGCGGGAACACCGCCTTGCGGGTGGCCATGACCGTGCGGTCCACCGCGTCATTCGGGTCGAAGCCCACCTCCCAGGAACGCCACCACAGCTCCACGTCATCCCCCATGAGGGCGGGCGCTTCCCTGCCGAACTTCTCCGCCACGTACTGCCGCCAGACCTGTGGCACGGGCGTCCGCAGTGGCACGGGCCGCCCCGCGGCGATGGCCACCAGGTGGCTCCAGGCCCGCGGCACCACGTCCAGCACGTTGTACCCGCCGCCGCCGGTGGCGATCCAGCGGCCGCCGCAGTACCGCTCGGCCAGATGCCCGACGGCGTTCGCTGCCTCGCGCTGTCCGTCCACACTCAGGTTGAGGTGCGTGAGGGGGTCGCTGCGGTGGGAGTCGCAGCCGTGCTGGCTCACGATCACGTCCGGTTCGAAGGCGCCCACCAACTGCGGCACCACGGCGTAGAAGGCGCGCAGCCATCCGGCGTCGGAGGTACCGGCCGGCAGCGCGACATTCACCGCCGTCCCCTCGGCTGCCGGGCCGCCGATTTCGTTGGCGAACCCTGTTCCGGGAAAGAGCGTGAGGCCGGTCTCGTGCAGCGAAACGGTAAGGACCCGGGGGTCGTCCCAGAAAATGTTCTGGGTGCCGTCGCCGTGGTGCGCGTCCACATCAACGTACGCCACTTTGCGTACGCCGCCGTCGAGCAGCTTCTGCACGGCAATGGCGGCGTCGTTGTAGATGCAGAACCCGCTGGCCCGCTCCCGGGCGGCATGGTGCATGCCGCCGCCGAAGTTCACGGCATGTACGGCAGAACCTTCCAGCACCCGCTGCGCTGCGAGCAGGGACCCTCCGGCAAGGCGCGCCGCGGCTTCATGCATGCCGGCAAAGGCCGGATCGTCTTCGGTTCCCAGCCCGCGGGACTCGTCCGGCCGGGACGGGTCCGCGCTGACCCGGCGGACTGCCGCCACATAGTCGGATGAATGGACGGACTCCAGTTCCGCGTCAGATGCCACCTCAGGTGCCGCCACGTCAACATGCTCCAGGTCGAAGATACCGAGGCTCCGGGCCAGGCGGGCCGTCAGCTCCATTCGCTCCGGCGCCATGGGGTGGCCCGGGCCGAAGTTGTAGGCTGTCATGTCAGGACTCCACGCCACCACCGTTGGCGGCGCGGGTTGGCTGAGGCCGGGCAGGTATGTCATCAATCACAGGCTACCCGAGCCCAGCCTGCCGTCCGCCCGGCCAGGACGCCGGCTTTAGTGGTTTACTACTGAAGGAAGCCGTTTCAACCGAGGAAAAGCCACACATGACGCAGAGCCAGTCAAGGCCCCGGACCCCGGCCATCTGGCACCCCCCGGCACAGGAGCGGGAGGGCCTCTGGATCCTGACGCGGCTGCGCGACTTCATTGACGACATCGCCAACACCACCCCGGCACGGCTGGCGCTGACGGCCTTCGCCGCCGTATGCCTCGTATTCACCTTCCTGCTGTCCCTGCCGGTGTCTTCGGCCAACGGAACGCCCACCCCCCTCGACGAGGCCCTGTTCACCGCAGTCTCGGCTGTGTGCGTCACAGGCCTCACGGTGGTGTCGACGGCGGTCCACTGGTCCTTCTTCGGGCAGCTGGTGATCCTGGTGGGCATCTTCATCGGCGGCCTGGGAACCTTGACGCTGGCGTCCTTGCTGGCCCTGATGGTGAGCAAGCGGCTGGGTGTGCGCGGCAAGATCATTGCCGCCGAGTCCATGAACAACGCCGGGCGCCTGGGCGAGGTGGGTACCCTGCTCCGGATCGTCATCACCACCTCCGTGGTGATCGAGGGCATCCTGGCGCTGGCGCTGATCCCGCGGTTCCTCACCCTGGGCGAGCCCTTCTGGCAGTCCGTCTGGCACGGCATCTTCTATTCCATTTCGTCGTTCAACAACGCCGGATTTACCCCGCACTCGGACGGCATCGTGCCCTATGAGACGGACCTGTGGATCCTCATCCCCCTCATGGTGGGGGTCTTCCTGGGCAGCCTGGGGTTCCCCGTAGTGATGGTCCTGCAGCAGAACGGCCTGAACTGGAAGAAGTGGAACCTCCACACCAAGCTCACCATCCAGGTGTCCCTGATCCTCCTGGTGGCTGGGGCATTCCTCTGGGCACTGATGGAGTGGGACAACGTCCGGACCATCGGTTCCATGGGCGTGGGCGACAAGATCACGCACGCGCTGTTCGCCTCCGTGATGATGCGCTCCGGGGGGTTCAACCTGGTGGACCAGAACCAGATGGACTCCACCACCATGCTGCTGACCGACGCCCTGATGTTCGCCGGCGGCGGTTCGGCGTCGACGGCCGGCGGCATCAAGGTGACCACCATCGCGGTGATGTTCCTGGCCATCATCGCCGAGGCCCGGGGCGATGCCGACGTCAAGGTGTACGGCCGGACCATCCCGCAGGGCAGCATGCGCGTGGCCATCTCCGTGATCGTTGCCGGCGCCACCCTGGTGTCCGTGTCCGCGTTCCTGCTGCTGCACATCAGCGGCCAGTCGCTGGACCGCGTATTGTTCGAAACCATCTCGGCGTTCGCCACGGTGGGACTCAGCACCAACCTGAGCGCCGAGGTGCCGCCCGCCGGGGTCTACGTCCTCACGGTGCTGATGTTCGCAGGCCGTGTGGGCACCGTAACACTCGCCGCCGCGCTGGCCCTGCGCCAGCGCAGCCAGTTGTACCACTACCCCGAAGAGAGGCCGATCATTGGCTAGTTCCACAGACGCCCCCCGGCGCCCCGCCCACAACTCCCCGGTCCTGGTGATCGGGCTGGGCCGCTTCGGATCATCCACCGCAGAGCAACTGGTCAAGCAGGGCCGGGAAGTGCTGGCCATCGAGCGGGACCGGAACCTGGTGCAGAAGTGGGCACCCCTCCTGACCCACGTGGTGGAGGCCGACGCCACCAATATCGATGCGCTGCGCCAGCTCGGCGCCCAGGAGTTCAGTTCCGCCGTCGTCGGCGTGGGCACCTCCATCGAGTCCTCGGTGCTGATCACCGTCAACCTGGTGGACCTGGGCATCGAGCACCTCTGGGTCAAGGCCATCACGCCCTCGCATGGCAAGATCCTGACCCGGATCGGCGCCAACCACGTCATCTACCCGGAGGCTGACGCCGGTGTGCGCGCCGCACACCTGGTGTCCGGCCGGATGCTGGACTTCATCGAGTTCGACGACGACTTCGCCATCGTCAAAATGTACCCGCCGCGCGAAACCGTGGGTTTCACCCTGGACGAGTCAAAGGTCCGGTCCAAGTACGGCGTCACCATTGTGGGTGTGAAGTCCCCGGGTGAGGACTTCACCTATGCGCGGCCCGAGACCAAGGTGTCCTCGCGGGACATGCTGATCGTTTCCGGCCACGTGGACCTGCTGGAGAGGTTCGCAGCGCGCCCCTAGCCGAGCTGCTTGGTGATTTCGGCTGCGCGGTCGGCGGCCGCCCTGGCGCCGGCGGCGATGATGGCCGGGATGCCCTGTTCGTCGAAGGTGGCAATGGCGCGTTCCGTGGTGCCGTTGGGGCTGGTGACTGCCTTGCGCAACGCTGCGGGGTTTGCCCCGGGCTCGGCCAGCATGAGGCCTGCCCCAGCCACCGTTTCGCGCGCAAGCAGCAGGGACAGTTCACGGTCCAGGCCCAGCTTTTCGCCCGCGTTGGCCATGGCTTCTGCAAGGTAGAAGGCGTAGGCCGGCCCGGATCCGCTGATGGCAGAGAGCGCATCCACCTGCTCCTCAGGGACCTCAACGACGGTCCCGGCACCCTTCAGGATGTCCTTGACCAACTGAAGCTGCTCGGGGGTGCAGTGCGTTCCCGGCGACACGGAGACGACGCCGCGGCCCAGCTTTGCCGGGGTGTTGGGCATGGTCCGGATCACCGGCTGCCCGGCCGGCAATGCGGCCTCAAGCTGGGCGATCGACACGGCCGCGGCCACGCTGACCACCACGGTGTCCGGTGACAGGGCGGGGCTGATCTCCCGGGCCAGGTCCGCGGTGCCCACCGGCTTGACGCCAAGGATGACGACGGCGGATCCCTTGGCGGCCTGCCTGTTGTTGTCGGGCTCTTCCTCGCCCGCGATGGCAGTGATGCCGTGGTACCGTTCGGCCAGTTCCGAGGCGCGCTCAGCGCGGCGGACGGTGGCCACCACATCCCCGGGGTCCGTTCCTGCCTTCAGCAGGCCGCCAAGAATGGCTTCGTTCATGGATCCACAGCCAAGGAATGCGATTCGGTTGCTCATGCCTCCATCATTGCAGGAGGCAGGCATTCACAGGCAACTCCCATCTTCACCGCAGGCAGCACACAACTTACGGTCCTAACGTAGTTATTACCTCATTGAGGGTGCGAGTGATGCGGCAGGCATGGGGATGCCTGCCAGGGCACCGGCGGCGTGGCAACAGGTTTTCCCCCATTTTCCTGTTGCCCGCCCCGGTGCTTCCGCTTTTAACCGCGGGCTTTCAACAGCCAGGGCTTCGCCGGGGAGTACGACGGCGGGAGGCAGCAAGGCGCCCGCCGCTTAGACGGGTGCGTCCACCGATTGCGCGGCGGCCACGTGGGGCGCCGGCTGGAGCGGGCCGGAAAACACCAGCTGGTCCAGGCGCCGCAGGATGAGCCCTTCACGCAGGGCCCACGGGCAGATGCGCAGCTTCTTGAACTTGAACATCTCCAGGGCGGCCTCAGCCACCAAAGCGCCGGCAAGCAGCTGGTGGGCCCGTGCCTCGGACACGCCGGGAAGATGCAGCCTGTCTTCCGAGCTCATGGCCGAGATCCGCTGGGTCCAGATGCCCAGGTCCGAGGCGTGCAGTTCGCGTTTGACGTAGGGGCCTTCAGCGCTGGGGGCGGCACCGGCGATCCGGGCCAGGGAACGGAAGGTCTTGGACGTACCGGCCACCACGTTTGCCCGGCCCAGGCCGTCGAACTCGCGGACCGCTGGCTTGAGCGTGGCCCTGATATAGCGGCGGAGTTCCTTGACGCTCTTTGCCGACGGCGGGTCGCCGGCAAGCCAGTCCCTGGTGAGCCTGCTGGCGCCCAGCGGCACGGAGGTGGCCACCTCGGGCAATTCGTCCTGGCCGAAGGCCATTTCGAAGGAACCGCCGCCGATGTCCAGGTTCAGGATGGGGCCGGCACCCCACCCGTGCCAGCGCCGGACGGCGAAGAACGTCATGGACGCTTCCTCGCTGCCCGTGAGCTCCTGCAGGGTCACCGTGGTTTCGTGCTTGACCCGGGCCAGGACCTCGGGGCCGTTGGTGGCCTCGCGGATGGCCGACGTACAGAACGCCAGCAGGTCCTCGGCCTTGTGCCGGGCAGCGAATTCCCAGGCTTCCAGGACGAATTCGGTCAGCTCGTGCTGGCCTTCGTCGCTGATGCTGCCGTCCGGTTCGAGGTACTGGACCAGGGACAGCGGCCGCTTGTGCGATGCGAACGGGACCGGCTGCGCGCCGGGGTGGGCATCCACCAGGAGCAGGTGGACAGTATTGGAACCAATATCGAGGACGCCTAGACGCATGGGGACATTATTGCTCGTCAGCGCGCTTGAAGTCGCGCCGGATGTTGGCCACGCCCTCGGGGTTGATCTCAAAGCCGTAGGCGGCTCCGGGGTTGATCACCATGCCCAGCTCATCGCCGAGGTTGGCGATGATGGCTGCCCCCTGCGTGCCCAGCACGTTCGGGGCCGCTTCCAGGTACTGCTGGTCCACCCTGCTGGGGTGCGAAAAAACGGCGAGGACGGGGTCGCCATCGGCGTTGGCCAGGACCAGCGGCTCCACCTGGGAGTCCACGCCTTCCACCGTGTCCGAGCTGATGATGTAGACCTCGCTGTTGAGGAACGACAGGATGACGTCCACGGGGTTCGCGTCAGGCTGCCCGCCAGTGGAGAGCTTCTCCTCAAGGTCGTTGAGCGGATTGGTGTCGTCGATTCCCTGCTGTTCAGTCATACAACTAGCCGATCACGTTGTGCCCTGCACCGCAAACAGAGTCGCTGTCTTGACGCGAAATCGCCGGAAGAATGCGGTCTCGCCGGTTCTTTCCAGCGAGACCGCACCGTTCCGGCGAACTCGGCGATCCCAGCGCTACTTCTTCGCCGTTGCCTTCTTCTTGGCCGGAGCCTTGCGGGTGGCGGTCCGCTTGACCGGCCCCTTGGCGCGCTTCTCGGCCAGCAGCTCCACTGCCTGCTCCCGCGTGAGCTCCTCAAGGGAGGTGGCGCGGGGAACCGTGATGTTGGTGATGCCGTCGGTGATGTAGGGCCCGAACCGGCCCTCCTTCACCACGATGTTCTTTTCCGACACCGGGTCCGGACCGAACTCGGCCAGCGGCGGCACCGCGGCACGGGCGCCACGCTGCTTGGGCTGGGAGTAGATCTCCAGGGCCTGCTCCAGGGTGATGGTGAAGATCTCCTCTTCAGAGCCTATGGAGCGGGAGTCCGTCCCCTTCTTCAGGTACGGGCCGAACCGGCCGTTCTGGACCGTGATGAGGTTGCCTTCGGCGTCCTCCCCCAGCGCACGGGGAAGGCTCATGAGCTGCAGTGCCTCGTCCAGGGTCACGGACTCGACAGTCATGGACTTGAACAGCGAGCCCGTGCGCGGCTTGGCCTTGACCGGCTTCTTGGGCGGCTTGGGCTTGCCATTCTTGTAGTACTCCACCGGCTGCTTGGCCAGTTCCTCATCCGTCATCTCGGGGATGATCTCGGTGACGTAGGCGCCGTAGCGGCCATTCTTGGCCACCACCGTGTGCCCCGTGTGCGGATCGGTGCCGAGCACGCGCTCCTCCGGCGCCGCCGTCTCCATCAGCTCGATGGCCTTGGCAGCGGTCAGCTCGTCGGGCGCCAGGTCCTCAGGAACGTTGGCGCGGGCCGATTCCACGATCTCGCCGGTCTTCGGGTCCACCACGGCGGCCGAGCTTTCCAGGTACGGGCCGAACTTGCCCACCCGAAGCGTGATCTCGTCCGTGATGGGGATCGAGTTGATTTCCCTGGCGTCGATCTCGCCCAGGTTGTTGACGATGCTCAACAGGCCCGGATCTGAATCCTCGCCGAAGTAGAAGTGCCGCAGCCAGGAGGCCCCGGCTTCCTGTCCGTTGGCGATCTTGTCCAAGTCGCCTTCCATGTCGGCGGTGAACTCGTAATCCACGTAGTCGGAGAAGTGCTGCTCCAGCAGGCGGATAACCGAGAAGGCGATCCAGCTGGGTACCAGGGCCGAGCCCTGCTTCCGGACGTAGCCGCGGTCCTGGATGGTGGAGATGGTGGAAGCGTAGGTGGACGGGCGGCCGATGCCCTTCTTCTCCAGTTCCGCGGTGAGGGATGCTTCGGTGTAGCGCGGCGGCGGGGAGGTCTCATGGCCCACGGCCTGGATGTCCGTTGCGGTGAGGGAGTCGTCCTTGGCCACGTTGGGCAGCCGGCGGGCTTCGTCGGAGTCGTCGTCGCCGCGGGTCTCGTCCTTGCCTTCCTCATAGGCGGCGAGGAAGCCGGGGAACGTGATCACGGTGCCGGAGGCGGAGAACTCGGCGTCCCGCCCGTCGGTGGACACGGCACCCAGGCGGATGGTGGCCGTCGAACCCTTGGCGTCGCCCATCTGGGAGGCGACGGTGCGCTTCCAGATGAGTTCGTATAGGCGGAACTCGTCCCCGGACAGCTGTTTCGCCACCTGGGCAGGCGTGCGAAAGGAGTCCCCGGCAGGACGGATGGCCTCGTGGGCTTCCTGCGCGTTTGCAGCCTTGTTCGAGTACACGCGCGGGGACTGCGGCACGTATTCCGGGCCGTACAGCTCGGACGCCTGCCGGCGGGCGGCGGTGACGGCCTCGTCGCTCAGCGCCGAGGAGTCGGTACGCATATAAGTGATGTAGCCGTTTTCATACAGCCGCTGGGCGATCTGCATGGTGCTCTTCGAGGAGAAGCGCAGCTTGCGGCCGGCCTCCTGCTGGAGCGTGGAGGTGGTGAACGGCGCAGCGGGACGGCGCGTGTACGGCTTGGTGTCCACAGAGCGGACACGGAAGTCCGCGTTCTGCAGGCCGGCCGCCAGGGACGTTGCCAGTTCCTCGTTGAGGTGGGCCACGTTCCGGGAGGTGAGCTCACCGTTGTCGTTGAAGTCGCGGCCCGTCGCCACCTTGGCGCCGTCCACGGCGGCAAGCTTGGCCTTGAACGAGCCGGATTCCGCGCCGAACTGGCCGGTCAGGTCCCAGTAGGAGGCAGCCTTGAACGCCATCCGCTCGCGTTCGCGGTCCACCACCATGCGGGTGACCACGGACTGCACGCGCCCGGCGGAGAGGCCGCGGGCCACCTTGCGCCACAGCACGGGCGAGATCTCGTAACCGTAGAGGCGGTCCAGGACGCGGCGGGTTTCCTGGGCGTCCACCAGGTCCTGGTCCACGTCGCGCAGGTTGCCCATGGCACGCTGGATGGCTTCCTTGGTGATTTCGCCGAACGTCATCCGGTAAACCGGGACCTTGGGCTTGAGCACTTCCAGCAGGTGCCACGCGATGGCTTCGCCCTCGCGGTCCCCATCTGTTGCGAGATAAAGTTCGTCGGCGTCCTTGAGGGCGGCCTTGAGCTCGGTGACCTTTTTCTTCTTGTCCGGGGACACCACGTAGTAGGGCTTGAAATCGTGGTCAATGTCGACGGCGAACTTGCCCACCGAGGTCTTTTTCAGCTCTGCAGGCAGTTCGGACGGCTGCGGCAGGTCCCGGATGTGACCGATGGAGGCCTCCACGATGAAGCCCTCGCCCAGGTACTTGGCGATGGTCTTGCTCTTGGCCGGAGACTCCACGATCACGAGTTTCTTGCCGGTTTTGGCCTTGCTTGGCACGGTGCTCCTACAGAAAAAGGTTGCTGGGGCAGATGAGCCCATGTTCGCCTAGTTCACCATATTTTGGGGAATCGTGCGCATTCATGTGGAAAAGACGGGGCTCCATTGCGGGCTTACGGGGGCGTCCCGTCAGGCAGGGATCCCGGCCGGGATGAGGAAGCCGTCGCGGACCAGATTGGCGACGTCCGCGAGCAGCGCACCCTGGAAGGACCCGGCGTCGAAGGCTTCCTCGCCGCCAAAACCCCCGCCCAGGAGGGCCTCCAAAGCGCCGGCAATCTGCCCGGCGGTAAGGTCGCCGTCGCACGCTGACACGAACCCGGCCAGCTCGGTGCTCATCAGGTTCGTGCGGCGCAGCCCGGCACCCTGCCGGAGCAGGATCACGCCTGGGTGCTCGGCGCCGGGGCGCTGGTGGCGTTCCTCGGTAACGTCGTCCGCCACCAGCAGGTGCGTGTTGCCAAGATCATGCGCAGCGAGCCAGTCACAACGGTCGACGGCGGCACCCAGGTGCGGGCCGATGGGCTGCTCGATGGGGTAGGTGAGTTCCTCGAAGCGGCTGATGGCGGCCGGCACGCCGCCGGCAGGGCGGCGCAGCCACACCATGCCGAAGCCGATCCCGGCCACATTCCTGGAGGCGAAATCCGCAAGGTAGGCCGCGTACGCCTCCCGGTAGTGCTGCCGGTCGCGGGATTCCGAGGCGTCCTGCAGCCAGGTTTCGGCGTATTGTTCCGGGCTGACCTGCTCGCGCTGGATGAACCAGGCGTCCGTGCCCGGCTGCACCCAGGACCTGGGCCGTTCGTCCCAGGCGTCATCCGCTGGGACTTCCCAGTTCCCCAGCATCTGGGCCCAGCCGCCGGGCGCCAGGATGCCGGGCAGGTCCGCCACCAGGGACGCAACAATCTCATCTCCCGGCAGGCCGCCGTCGCGGTAGGTGAACTGGTCCGCGGCATCCTCGCCCGCGCTGCGCGGGGTGATAACGAACGGCGGGTTGGAGACCACCAGCCCGAACTCCTCGCCCGCGACCGGCTCCAACAGGGAACCCAGGCGCAGGCTCACCCGGTCCTCGAGCCGGTCCGGGTCCACCGAAAGCGCCTCAGCATTCAGCAGGATGTTGAACCGCGCGTAGGCCAGGGCCCGCTCGGAGATGTCAGTGGCGGTGACATGCTGGCAGTGGTGCAGCAGGTGGAAGGCCTGGATGCCGCAGCCCGTGCCCAGGTCCAGTGCGCGCTCGGTGTGGCGGCGGATGGTGGTCTGCACCAAGGTGGTGGACGCCTGCCCGATGCCCAGGACGTGGTCGTGCCTCAGCACGCCCGCCTGCTGATGGGCGGCAAGATCGCTGGCAACCCACAGCTCCGCTCCGCCGCTGCCGTCATCATTCTTGTCCCAGCCGTACGGCCGCAGGTCTGCCTTCGCAGTGAGCAGCGCCGAGCCGGGGACGGGCTGCACCAGCCCCAGTTCCAGGAGGCCTTCCACGCCGGTATCCGGCAGCGCAGCGTCGAGCGTTTCCCGCTCCTGCGGCTCGGCGAGGAGCCAGAGGCGGACGACGGCGGCAAGCGGCACCACGCGGCTGTCCTCCCTTACAGCCTGCTCGGCAGCGAGCAGTGCGGGAATGGTCTGGTCCCGGTTCAACGCCGCAGAGGCCGTGGGGCCCAGGAGCCGGGCAACGCCGTCGAGCGTGTAGTCCAGGCGGCGCAGGTCCGCAGCAAGCGCGGCCAGCAGGCCGGGGAGGTCGCTGCGGGGAGCGTCGGGGGTGTTGCCGGCGGTGAACTCGTAAGGGGATTTAGGCACCGCTCAAGTTTAGTCCGGCATGGCTGCGGGGTACGGTGGAGCCATGCCTTCCCGCCTTTCCCCCGTTCCGTGTGCCCGCACGGCCGCCTCGTTTGCCCCCATGGGAGGCTCGAGTGTCCGGCGCTGGCTGCGGGGGCCGGCGGCTGCCGCGGTACTCGGCCTGGCCCTGGCGGGATGTTCGCCGGTGAACTCGGTGGAAAATGCCGACGTTCCGAAGTGGCGGGCTACTGCCCTGCCATCATCTCCGGCCAACGTGGTGCTGCAGGACTCGGGGAAGATCCTCAACCGGGACCGCATCGTGCAGGAAGCCGCAAGGGTGCCCGCCGGCAGCTACACCCTCGCGGCGGTGTGCGACGGCACGGGCAAGGCATTCTTCGCCGTGTCGCTGGACGGCAAGGCCGTGGCGGAAGCCGGGGCAGCGTGCAATGGCCGGCAGGAATCCACCAGGATCACCCTTCCAGCCGCCGGACGGGTGGAAATCAGCACCTCCAGCGTGGACGCTCCGCTGCTCTACGCCTACCGGCTGGTGCCCGCGCAATAGCCCCTCCTCCGGCTCTGGCCCGCCGCCCGTTGCGGGCATAAGGTCGGACTATGCCCAGCGTGCGGAGAAACTCCGCGCCCCTTACCCGAGGGACAGCACGGGCGCCCCTGGCACCGAAGCCGGCGGCCGCCGTCGCCCTTGGACTTGTGCTTGCGGCAGGTGCGCTGGCGGCCTGTGAATATACGTACGACGACCGCGCCGGAAGCGCGCAGGATACCGGTACCGTCGCCCCGGCGCCGGCCTTCACCCGCGACCCGCTGCAGCAGGACCCGGTCAGCGACGCCGAGCTTGGCGACTGGGTGTCGCGGGCACTGCCTGAGAGCACCGGTCCCGTGGTCCAGGCCGATGCCGGGCTCCTGGGCGCCGGGGAGGTACGGCATGTTTCGTCACCGGTACTTGAGACCGGAACCTACATCCTCGCCATCGCCTGCCGGAGCCAGCGCCGGGTGACCTTTACGGTACGCACCGAAACCCTCACCTTGGTGGACTTGGCCCTGCGGTGTGGCATCAACCGCGAAAACGTCATCTACCTGTCAACGGACAGCGTCCTCACGGTCCGGGTGGAGGCCAGGACGCCTGCCAACTACGCCTTCCGCGTTCGCCGGCTTTGAACGCGTCTGCTACGCCGCTGCGCAGCCGTCCGGGCAGCGGAGGGTTTCCGGGCTGGCCGCACACTCAGCGCAGTACAGCGTCAGGGTCCGGCAGCTGGGGTTGGAGCAGTTCTCGAACTTGTTGGTGGGTGCGGAGCAGCGGGCGCACGCACCGATGGTCTTGGCGTCCTCGCTGAACTCCAGGTGCATCCGCTTGTCGAAGACGTAGAGCGAGCCTTCCCAAAGTCCCTGGTCCTTGAATGCTTCGCCGTACCGGACGATGCCGCCGTCCAGCTGGTACACCTCTTTAAAGCCGCGGTTCACCATCAGGCTGGAGAGCACCTCGCAGCGGATGCCTCCGGTGCAGTAGGTGACCACCGGTTTGTCCTTCAGGGCGTCGTACTTGCCGGAGTCCAGCTCCTTGATGAAGTCATGGGTGGTGGCCACGTCCGGGACCACCGCGTCCTTGAACCGGCCAATTTGCGCTTCGAACGCGTTCCGTCCGTCGAAGAAGACCACGTCCTCGCCGTCCTGCTTCCTGGCCTCGACGAGCTCGTGCAGCTGCTCGGGCTTGAGGTGCTTCCCGCCGCCGACCACTCCGTCCGCGTCCACCTTGAGTTCTCCGGGAGCACCGAAGGAGACGATCTCGTCCCGCACCTTCACGCTGAGCCGCGGGAAGTCCTCCGCGCCGCCGTCGGACCACTTCACGTCGATGCCGCGGAAGCCGGGGTATTCCCGGGTGGTTTTGACGTACTGCTTAACAGCGCGGATTTCCCCGCCCACCGTGGCATTGATCCCGTCCTTGGAGATGAGGATGCGGCCGGTCAGGCCCAGCTTCTCGCACAGCGCGCGCTGCCAGAGCCGCACCGCTTCGGGATCGGCGATGGGGGTAAAGCCGTAAAAGAGCACAATCTTGTTCAAAGCCACGTATTTAAGGGTACCGGCTGGGCTGTCTGTCCCTGCCTGCCCCGCATAACCCAGCCCTGGTGCTCATCACAATTGCATAAGCACTTCCACACCCCCTGTTGCTGGCGATCGGGCTGGAATATTGTTCATCCCATGAGTCCGGAAACCCTGGTTGAAGACATCACTGGCCTGCTCGAAGTGTGGGTTGCCGGCTGGGCGGGATGTCGCGGCTACCGGACCTCCACGGAGGGCCGCTTCCCCTCCGTGCTCCGGTCCGACACAAGTGGGGAGTGGGAAGTCTTCGCCTCCGAACCCACGGCCGATGAGTTCGCAGCACTGGCCGCCAGGACGGCCGAATCCCCGGCCCGCGTGCTCACCGTCCTCACCAACGACCCCTCCCGGTATGCGGACCTGGCTGCCCGGCACGGGCTGAATGTCACCTCAGACACGCAAACGATGATGATCGTGGACATGGAGACCCAGGACGCCGAGGACCCCTGGCTTTCCGACGATGAGCTGAGCCTGTCCACCTTCGAGCAGGATGGCGTCCACTATGCCGAGGTCCGTTCCGGAGATGCCCTAGCGGCGAGCGGCAGGGTGTTCGTAGTGGGTGACACCGCAGTGTTCGACAAGATCATCACCGAACCCCGGTTCCAGCGCAGGGGCTTGGGCAGCTTCATCATGCGCGCCCTGGCGGCCCAGGCCTTCGGCCACGACGTGCGGACCGGCCTCCTGCTGGCTTCGGCGGACGGGCAGAAGCTCTACTCACACCTCGGCTGGACCACGGTAGCGCGGGTCCTGATGCTCTCGGCGTCCCACGAGGGCGCGGACCTCTCGCTGAGCTGAAGCTGGCTGCCCGGTTTTTCCGTGGGCGAACCGCTGGCCGTGCGTTAGGCGCCGGATGAAAGAATGGTGGGGTGAACCCCCATGACTCCCTGATTCCTTTGCTGGGCCGCGGCCCGGACCCGGAGCAGCTTCGTCATGTCCACACCATCCCCGCGCGGGAGGCGGTCCACGCACCATGGCCTGAGTGGCTGCATCCGGACATCGCTGAGGCATACGGCTCCCTCGGCATCCGGGAGCCATACCTGCATCAGGTGGATGCGGCCAACGCAGCCCACTCGGGCCAGCACGTCGTGGTGGCTACCGGAACCGCATCCGGAAAGTCCCTGGCGTACCAGCTGCCGGCGCTGGACGCGATCCACCGGTCCGAGCTGCAGGTGCTCGCGGACCCGGGAAAAATCCACGACGACGGCGCCGTCACCCTCTACCTCTCCCCCACCAAGGCCCTGGCAGCCGACCAGTTGAACGCCATCCGTGCCCTCAAACTGCCCACCGTCCGGGCCGAAACCTACGACGGCGATACTGATCCGGCCGCGCGCCGGTGGATCCGGGACCACGCCAACTTCATCCTGGCCAACCCGGACATGCTGCACTTTGGCATCCTTCCCAACCACGCCTGGTGGGCAGGGTTTTTCCGCCGGCTGCGCTATGTAATCGTGGATGAGGCCCACAGTTACCGCGGCGTGTTCGGATCGCATGTGGCCAACCTGATGCGGCGGCTCCGCAGGATCTGCGCCTATTACGGGGCAGGAACGGCGTTCCCGGAGCCCGTGTTCATTGCGGCCTCCGCCACCGCTTCGGAGCCCGATGTCTCCTTCTCCCGCCTCATCGGCGCCCCCGTAAAGGCGGTGTCCAGCGACTGTTCGCCTCACGGGGCCACCACCGTGGCATTGTGGGAACCGGCGCTGACCGAAGTCCGGGGTGAGAACGGAGCCAAGGAGCGGCGGACCGCTGTTGCGGAGACTTCGGACCTGCTGGCCAACCTGGTGTCAGCCCGGATCCGCACCATTGCCTTCATCAAGTCCCGGCGCGGGGCCGAGACCATCTCCGCCATCACCAAACGCCTCCTTGACGAGGTGGATCCCAGCCTTCCCCAGCGGGTGGCGGCCTACCGTTCCGGATACCTGCCGGAGGAACGGCGTGCTGTGGAAAAAGCCCTGCGTTCAGGGCAGCTGCTGGGCGTTTCCAGCACATCCGCCCTGGAGCTGGGCATCGACATCTCCGGCCTTGACGCCGTCCTGGTGGCCGGCTGGCCGGGCACGCGCGCATCGCTGTTCCAGCAGATAGGCAGGGCCGGCCGCGCGGGCCAGGACGCCATTGCGGCGTTTGTGGCCAGCGACGATCCGCTGGACACGTTCCTGGTGAACCACCCCGAAGCCATCTTCGACGTATCGGTCGAGGCCACCGTCTTTGACCCTTCCAACCCTTACGTGCTCGGACCGCACCTGTGCGCGGCGGCAGCGGAACTTCCGCTGGGACCTGCCGAGCTCGACCTCTTCGGCCGAACCGCCGAAATGCTCCTGGACCGGTTGGTGGCACAGGGCTACCTCCGGCGGCGGCCCGCGGGCTGGTTCTGGACCCACTCGCAGAGCGCCGCCGCCATGGTCAATCTCCGGGCCGACGGTGGCGGGCCGGTCAGCATCGTCGATGCCGAGACCGGTTCCCTCCTGGGAACGATGGACTCGCCGCAGACCCACTACCAGGCGCACACTGGCGCGGTGTACGTCCACCAGGGCGACACCTACGTGGTGGAGGACCTGAACGAGGACGACCACTGCGTCATGGTGCGCCGGGCAAATCCCGACTACTACACCACTGCACGGGATGTGACCCAGATCGAGGTCCTGGACACCGTGCGGACCATGCAGTGGGGCGATGTCACGGTCCACTTTGGCGATGTGAAGGTCACCACGCAAGTTGTCTCCTTCCAGCGCAAAGCCCTGATTTCCAACGAGGTCCTCGGGGAGGAGCCGCTTGAGCTGGGTGCACGCGAGCTCTTCACCAAGGCGGTCTGGTTTGTGGTGGACAACCGTTCGCTGACCGGGGCCGGACTGATTGAAGCGCAGTTTCCCGGTGCCCTGCACGCAGCGGAGCACGCAGCAATCGGGCTCCTGCCCCTCGTTGCATCCAGCGACCGCTGGGACATCGGCGGGGTCTCCACTGCCCTGCACGCCGACACCGGAGTGCCCACCATCTTCGTGTACGACGGGCACCCCGGCGGGGCTGGCTTTGCCGAACGGGGATTCGACAAAGCCATGGTGTGGCTGGCAGCGACCCGCGACGCCATCAAGGCCTGCGAGTGCGAGGCGGGCTGCCCGTCCTGCGTCCAGTCGCCAAAGTGCGGAAACAAGAACAACCCGCTGGACAAGGCTGCCGCGGTGACCCTGCTGGATGTCCTGCTCAAGGACGCCACGGAAGCGGTGCCGGTGGAACAGGAAGCCCGGAACTGACTCCCGCAAGGCCGCGATTCCTATGGTGGAGGTCCGGCCCGGGCACGACCGGTGGCCGCGCCCAACAGTGAGCGCTCCGCAAGCTCGGTCCGCACCTCAATGGTTTGTCCCGCCCCCTCGGTGCAGCCGAGGACCGTTGCCGCGTGGCGGGCTGCCACCTCGGCGGCAACCGTGCAGGGCTCGCCACTGCTGATGCCGCGAAGTGCGTCCGCCGCTGCAAGCGCGGCCAGGTCTGCGGCCGATGCCGCACGGCTTGCAAGTACCGCTGACTGGGCCAGCAGCAGCATGACCGCCATTGCCGTTATGACCACAAGTGCCAGCCCTGCAGCCAGGACGGTCCCCGAACCGCGCTCACTCCTATCGTCGAACCCCCACCGCCAACGGCCGGTAGCAGGCCTGGGAACAGGGCGGTCCCGACTGGCCTGGGCCCTGCGGCACCGCCTGGTTGAAGGGCTGTTGCACCGCCTGGCCGGGCCGCCTCCGCACTGCCCCGTTAGAGCGCTGTCGCACGGACTGGCCGGGCCGCCTCCGCACTGCCCCGTTAGAGCGCTGTCGCACGGACTGGCCGGGTTACCTGCGTTACCCACAGGGCGTAGCTTGGCTTGCTCCATCATTTGAGCCCTGCGCCCTCGGTCAGGCCACCGCCAACGCCACCGCCCACTCGGGTCCCCGCTGTTTCACTGCGCGTTGTGGCACGGGCGGTGAGGGTCCAGGGGATGGCGGATCCTAAAGGTCCTGATACCCGGTCCGTCACGGTGATACTGAACCATCCGCCGTCAGCAGAGACGGATGCCGCCGCCGAGCCGCCGGCAAGCGTCCGGACTGTCCGTTCCACCGCTGCCGGGTCATCGCCTCTCGCCAAAGCCCTGGCACCGGCCCGGGCTCCCTCTTCGATACGCAGCTGCGTCATGCCCGCGGCGGCACCGGCAAGCAGCATGGCCAGCAGCGCCAGCACGGCAGGAAGTGCCACGGCAAACTCTGCCGTTACCGCACCGCGTGCGTTGACTACTGCGTTCAATGCCCTGCCTCCATGCCCACCGCCGTTCCCGCTGGCTGCTTTAGTGCCGGTGATGCGGCAACACGCGACTGCGACCCCGGACACCGGGCTGCTGACGACTCGGCTGCAGTCCACGCTGCCGGTGCTAGTTGGAAGCGGTCGGCCGGAACGAAGGAGAGTCACGGCAGGTGTTGGTGTCACGGCAGCGCCAAGGCGGTGCGAATGAGGTTGAGCAGGAAACCCCGAACTTCATCGCTGCGGAGGATGAACACAAGCAGCCCGGCAAACCCAACCGCGGCCAGGGTGGCGATGGCATACTCCGCAGTTGCCATTCCGGCTTCGGAAAACATCAGCGTTGCGGTGCGCGGGGACTTCGACGAGGCGCGGGCTGGACCGGACACGACTGGGCGGCTATCCACCGAGCGGGGACCAACAAAACCATGCCCCACTGAATTGGGGTAGAGCTCCACCACGTTGCCTGGCAGAGGGACGGACGTGGTCGGGGCTGAAACTGTTGGGGCCGATGCCTTCCTGGAAGGTGCGTCCACGAGCGGTGCAGGGCTGGAAGGGTATTGGGTGCCGCCGGAGTTACGAAGGCGGCCCTCACCTCGACCGGACTGCAGCGGCCCTGGCCGCAGTCCGGAAGCGGCGAGCGCAGAGGTCCCGGCGGAGTAGCTGGCGGAGTACTGACGACGGCGGTGGTTGGTGGACATATGGTTTCCTTTCGGTTGTTTTGCCGGTGGCTTTGCCGGCTGCCTTTGACTCTTCCCCGCGTACCTGTAGCCGGTAAGGGAAGCGGTTCGCTAAGTGGAAAAGCCGGGCATCTCTCCCTGTGTGGAGGAAGAGATGCCCACGAATGACTGCACGTGAAGCAGGCCGGAACCATCGACTCTGGTAGCCGGACGACACTGGCCTGCTGGGAGCCTGACGGCACTCGCCCGCTACGAGCCTGACGGCACCAGGGCCAGCAGCACCGGCACGACTCCAAGGCAAATGAAGGCAGGAAGCGAGCACAGGCCCAGCGGAACCACCAGCTTTACCCCAAGCGAGGCAGCACGCTTTTCCGCGGCCCGGAACCGCTCGCGGCGAAGCCTTGCGGCCTGGGCATAAAGGATCGCGGAGGACGGAGCGCCGGTGAGGGCTGCGAACGCCAGGGCATCACGGAGCTCCAGGATCCCGGTGCTGCGGACGGCGGAGCTGCGCCAGGCGGTCTCCCAGTCGGCGCCGATGGCCAGTGCCGAAACCACGGGCCGCAGCGAGTCCCGGTACTCCGGTGCCGCCGAGGCGGCCACCAGCTCGAGCGATCGCCCAATCCCGGCCCCGGCGTCGAGCATCGCTGCAACGAGTTCAAGCATCATCGCCGTATCGTTCAGGCCCCTGCCGTGACTGCTTCCGGGCCCAGCGGTGGCCTTTGCACCCGGCACTGGAGGAGCCAGGCGGCGAAGCCGTTGGCGGGAACGGTCATGGCTGGAACAGGCGAGCCAGGCGCCGGCCGCGAGCAGCAGGAAGAGCGCGAGGCCCGGGCCCAAACCCGTGCTCATGGAGTTCCTGACCCGGCGGCGGCCGCTACAAGTCGCGCGGACCAGGCCCTCCCCGCAACCGTGAGGACTGCTCCGCCCAACAGTGCCGCCAGTCCTGGAGGTGTTCCCAGCAGGGTGGCCAGTGGGTCCACCCCCAGGGCCGCACCCAGTCCAAGACCCATCAATGGAAGCCAGGTCAGTAGCCGGACGGTTGCCTTGGGCCCGGCGAGGGCTGTTTGCCGCGCCGCGTCTGCGTCATCCTCCGCTTCGAGCTGGGCCGCAAAGCGCGCCAGCACGTCGGCGAGCGGACATCCGCTGGCTTCTGCGATGTCGAAGCAGGCAGCGAGCTGGGACCAGGTCCGGGCCTCCCTGTCCCTGCCCTTGAAGGCTGTGGGCAGTGCCCGCCGGATGGCTTCGGCTACGGGAGCTCCCGTTGCGGCAGCCGCCCGCGCGGACGCGAGTACGGCAGCTGATCCCTCTGAGAGCGCCGAGCCGGCGTGGAGTGGCCCCCAATGCGGCTGCCCGTTCCCGTTGGGGACGCCGTAGACCGTCCAGAGTTCGTCCCACAGACGCCCAGGTGTTCGTCCACCCCTGAGCAGCGCCGCAAGCTGCTGCACCACCAGGGTCAGGCCGGGCTGTCTCGTCGTTTTGGCGTTTCCGCCGGCCGCCCTGGCCCACGGCAGTTTCCGAATCCTTGGAAGCGCGGGCGATTTGGGACTGCTCCTGGTTGCTGCCCGCAGCCTGGAGGCAGCATCCAGGGGCGGCTTGAGGAGCAACAGCACAGCAGCGCACAGCACCAGGGTGAAGAGAGGAGTCACAACGCGCCCTCGGGGTCCATCCCCAGCCGGGCTGCCAGCGCCGGCCATGCAGGGCCCGGAGTCCCCGATTGTCCAACGGCCGGCACCACCGTCAGTCCTTCCGGGCCGTCATTGATGAGTCCAATGCACAGGACTTCCCTTCCCCGCTGCGTCCTGCCGACGTGGATGACCACATCCAGCGCGCTGGCGGCCTGGAGCCGCACCGCCTCGGGGCCGAGCCCTGCGAGCGCGCCGAGGGCGTTGAGCCTGGCGGGTACGGCTGCTGCCGTGTTTGCGTGAATGGTGCCTCCGCCCCCGCTGTGCCCGGTGTTCATCGCGGTGAGGAGCTCACGTACTTCAGCGCCCCGGCACTCCCCCACCACCAGCCTGTCCGGGCGCATCCGCAGCGCCTGGCGAACCAGTTCCCCCAAGTCCACCGCGCCGCCGCCTTCAAGGTTTCCGTGGCGTGATTCGAGCGCGACGACGTGTGGGTGGACAGGGTTCAGTTCGGACGCGTCCTCGATCAGGACCAAACGCTCTTCCACGGAACACAGGCCGAGCAGGGTGGACAGCAGGGTCGTCTTGCCGGAGCCCGTAGCCCCGCTGATAAGGAAACTCAACCTTTGCGCGACAACCCTCTCCAGCACCGCACGCACTCCCGGCACGAACATGCCGCCGGAGCCCAGCTCCGCCATGGTGAAGACACGTTCCCTCCGGATCCGGACGCTCAGCAGCGTCCCGGACGTGGATACCGGCGGCAACACGGCATGGACACGGTAACCGCCGGCAAGCCTGACATCGACACAGGGTGAACCGTCATCGAGGCGGCGACCGCCTGCAGCCACGAGCCTGCAGGCCAGTGCCCGCAGCTGTGCCTCTCCGTCGAACAGGACGGCAACGCGTTCGATGCCCCGCCCCCGGTCCACCCAGACGGAGTCGGGAGCGTTGACGAAGATGTCTGTGACGCCGGGGTCGCGCGTCAGCTCCTGCAGCGGCCCCAGCCCATTGAGCTCGGCGCTGATCCGCTCCACGGCTGCGAGCGATCCGGCGGTACCTAACAATTTGCCCGTGGCCTGGACCGCCGCGGCCACTCGGGACGGCGTCACCGCTCCGGCCTCAGCCATCATCGACTCGCGGACGGATTCCAGCAGCCCGGAATCCACGGCCCTGCCGGTGCCGGCGGTGTCCCTGCCGCGCCCGGCGCGTCCAGCCTGGTTCGCTGCCAGGATCCGGGCGCTGCGCCGTTCCCCGAGTCCGCCCGCCCCTGGGGTCCTGCCCGTTTCCGGGGCCGACGTTATCGGAGTACCCCATGCCCGCCTCACGCCATGTCCTCCGCCTGCAGATCCTCTCCGAGCCAGTCGAGCACGGTTCCGCCGAAGTGCCGCACATTCCGCCGCTTACCCAGGTCCAAAAGCCGCCCGGATTCCATAGCCCCGGCGACAGCACGCAGTTCGGGGATACGGCCCTGCACCGGCAGCCCCACGGCCTCAGCGATCAGGGAACTGTCGAGCGCCGCGCCGGTCCGCCCCCGTACCAGGAGGGCCCCCTCCACCGGGGGAAGCTCCTGCAGCAGGCGTACGGCCGCCACCGCCGCCTTCAGCTGGGCCCGCACCACCAGCAAGATGCGGTCGCAGTCCCATGCCACTGTGTGGAGCGGCTCGGCACCGCGTCCCACGTCGACGACAACCAGTTCGTATCCCCGCCGCGCGGCGTCGAGAACCCCGGCTGCGGCAGCGGCGGCGACTGCAGCGGGCGGTTCCCGCGTGGCAGGCCAGGACAGGAAGGAAAAGCCGCCGGCGACCGGGAGGGAATCTGAGAGCTGCAGCGGATCAATGCTTCCCCTGGCCTCGGCGAGGTCCGGCCAGCGCAGACCGGGACTCTCCTCGGCGGCAAGCGCCAGTTCCAGTCCTCCTCCCCAAGGGTCGCCGTCAACCAACAGAACCCGGGCGCCCAGCCCTGCCGCGGCCTGCGCTATCCAGATGGCGGCGGTAGTGGCCCCGGCGCCACCACAGCCGCCAATAACACCGAGGACCAGGCCGCCCGGACCCGGCGAGCGCGACCGGCTGAGATGGTCCGCCAGCCAGGCGGCGGCGTCGGGCAGTACTGCAACACGTTCGGCACCCAGAGCAGCCGCAAGATGCCAAAGGCTGTCCCCCTCGCCGTCAAGGCCCACCATGACCACGGGCGTACTCAGCCGGGGCGGCAGTTCCCTAATGTCGCTTCCCACCAGGACGGCCGATGCAGAATCCCAGTAGGGCCCGCCCTCCACCGCGTCCTCGACGACGCGCAACTGGGCGCCGGCGGCTGCCACAATGCGCTCCACTTCGGCGCGGAGGACGCCGGAGGAGGTGACCAGCAGTACCTCGCCCGGACCCATCGCCACTGACGCACCCGAACCGGCGAGCGATGCGTCGTGCCGGCCGGCACCATATGGCCCGGCCCCATAGTGACCGGCCCCATCCGGAAGCCATGCGGCACCACGTTCCCTCGTCCCGACGGACAAAGGATCCCCGGGCGCCAAGGGACTCTCCGGTGGTGTTGAGGCCGGATCCGTTGGCGGCCAGGAGGAAGCTCCCGCCTTTTCCTGCCCGGATGGCGCTGCGTTCAACTGGTGCCTGCTCATGGAACCACTCTGTTCCTGCGCCATCGCCCAGGTAAGGGAGCACATCCTGTATGTGGACAACCCGGAACTGCGTCATCTCCAGACAGGGCACAATGGGAGCATGTACCTGCTGCTCGCCGCCCACCCCCGCGGCGCGGCCCTCCAGGAACTGACCCAGGCCGGGCATGCCCAGCCGGCCAACCCCGAACCCCAAGTAGTGGCACTCAGCGACCTCGCCGCCGTCGTCCGCGAACTCGAAGCCACGCGCCCGGGCGGCCTGCCGCCCCGCTGGATCTGGCACCGGACCCAGGACTGGTACCCGCAGCTGCTCGCCTCCGGCGTGGAAGTGGAACGCTGCTATGACGTCACACTCTGCGGCAACATCCTGGCCTTTTCCCAGTTCAGCGCCCACACGGACTACGCCAGGAACACCGACCGAACCCCGGTGGAGGATCCCGTGCTTCCCCCGAAAGCGCTGCTGCCGCCCCGTCCCCCGGCCGACCAGGGTGCACTGTTCGATGATCCCGCGACCGGCCCGCCGCCGGGCGTTGCCCTTGAGGACCTTCGGACCGAATACGCTGCCCAGCAGGGCGCACTGGCGGAGGTGGACACGGAGGATAACCGCCGTAAGCGCCTTCAGCTGCTGCTCGCGGCGGAGTCGGCTGCCGCCATGGTGGCTGCTGAGATGCAGCACGCAGGCGTTCCCTGGCGGGAGGACCTGCACGAACAGATCCTCGTCAGCCATCTCGGTCCGCGCCCGCCGGCCGGCCAGCGGCCGCAAAAGCTTGAAGCGCTGGCCGCGGAACTGCGCTCCCTGCTCCAGGCTCCCGGGCTCAACCCGGATTCGCCGCAGGACCTGATGCGTGCCCTCCACCGCAACGGGATCGAAGTGAAAAGCACCCGCAAGTGGGAGCTCAGGGAGTACACACACGCGGCTATCGAACCATTGCTGGAGTACAAGAAACTCTCCCGCCTGCACACCGCCAACGGCTGGTCCTGGCTGGACGCCTGGGTGGACGGCGGCCGGTTCCGACCGGAGTATGTGGTGGGCGGCGTGGTGTCGGGGCGTTGGGCGTCCCGGGGCGGCGGCGCGCTCCAGATCCCGCGCCAGGTCCGCGGCGCGGTGCACGCCGATCCAGGCCACAAGCTCATCGTTGCGGACGCATCGCAGCTGGAACCGCGCGTCCTGGTGGCCCTTGCCCAGGATTCCACCATGGCGGAGGCGGCTCGGGACCAGGACCTTTATGCCGGCATCGCTGCCAAGGGTTTCGGCGGCGACCGGGCCAAGGCAAAGATGGCATTGCTGGGCGCCATGTACGGGGCCACCTCGGGTGAGGCAGGTCGGCTCATGCCGCAGCTGGCGCGCACCTATCCGCGCGCCGTGGACTTCGTGGAGAGGGCAGCAAGGGCGGGCGAAGCCGGCGGGACGGTGACCACGCGGCTGGGCCGGAGCAGCCCCCCGCCTTCGGAACGGTGGTTCCTAAGCCAGCGATCGGCAACAGCGGAGGAGCAGCGCCGGGCGGAGTCCATTGCCCGGAGCCGGGGGCGCTTCACCAGGAACTTCGTGGTCCAGGGGTCGGCGGCGGATTGGGCGGCGTGCTGGCTGGCGGAATTACGACGGCGGCTGCGCACCTTGCGGACGCCAGGCACCGGTGGCGGTGGCGGTGCTGTCCTGGCTGAGCTGGTCTTCTTCCTGCACGATGAGGTGATGGTGCATGCGCCCGCGGACGGCGTCGACGCCTGCATCAGGGCGATCGAGGAGTCGGCCAGGGCTGCGAAGGAACTGTTGTTCGGTCCTATCCCTGTGGAGTTTCCGGTCAGCCTCGCCGTGGTTGACTCCTACGACCTCGCGAAATAACAGTCCCCGGCGCGTCAACAGCTTGCGTTCGAGACGCAAAGTAATCTACCCGGCGGTAGCTATGCGGGTCCGGTGACTGACGTTACAGTCGTAGCGGCGACTGAAGCAGATCGGTCCGCACGCTGATGCAATGACGCATACCAGGGAGGTCCCCGTCCATGGCGGGAAGATTTGAAATCCACCGTGCAGGCGACGAGTCGTACCGGTTGCGGCTCACCGACGCCGAGGGCAATGTGGTTGCGGTGTCGCCAACCTTTCGGTCCCTGAGCCTGCTCCGCGATGGCATCAATGCCATGCGTGAGAACGCCGCCACGGGAATCGTGGTGGACTTGCGCCAGCAGGCCTGAAACTAGACTCCCATGGGATGCAGCCGGTTCCGGTCCCACGGAACCGACCAGCCGAGTTGGTCGAAGAGGCCGCTCAGCACAATGCCGGTGAAGCCCCACACCACTACGCCGTTGACGGTGAAGGCAGGACTGTCAAAGGTGCGGCCTGCCCGGTGCACGGTGGCCATGACCCGGTTGTCCGGATCCAGCAGGTCGCGGACGGGAACGCGGAAAACCTGCGCGGATTCGGCGTAGTCCACCACCCGGACCGGAGACGGGGAATGCCACCACCCGAGCACCGGCGTCACCAGGAAGTTGCTGTGTGCCAGGCCAAGCTCCTGGAGCGTGCCCAGGACCTCAACCCCGCCTGAGTCCAGTCCGGTCTCCTCCTCTGCTTCGCGGAGTGCCGCGGCCACTGCGGTTTCTCCCCTGTCGATGCCGCCGCCGGGGAACGCAACCTGCCCTGGATGCGACCCCAGGGTGTGGGCGCGTTCGAGGAGCAAAACGTCCAGGTCAGCCGGCGCCAATGGCTTGCCGGACTCCGCCGGGACGTCGTCAAGGACACCGAAAAGCATCAGGACAGCGGCCCTGCGGGCATGTGCGGCATCCACCGTGAGCGCGGCCCAGCGGGGGTGGGGAGGCCCGGCCGTTCCGGATTCCGCCCTCCTGATCAGCTCAGCCAGGTCTTCGCGTGCGCTCACGGTGTCCTCAGCTGGGAGGCCATCCGGATTTCCGCGGCCCGGTGTTCCTCTGCCAGGTACTGCGCCAGCAATTCCTCGCTGCCGGGCGCAAGTTCGTATTTGAGGAGCTTGGCTGCTTTGTCGGGATCAGTCTCGCCCAGCCCGTAACTGGGGCACCAGTTGGCGACGGGGCAGGCACCGCAGGCGGGCCTGCGGGCATGGCAGACGCGGCGGCCATGGAAGATGACCCGGTGGGACAGCATGGTCCAGTCCTTGCGCTCGAACAGTTCGGCCACGTCCTGTTCAATCTGCACGGGGTCCTCGGACTGGGTCCACCCGAACCGCTTGGCGAGGCGGGCGAAGTGCGTGTCAACCGAGATCCCCGGAACACCAAAGGCGTTCGCGAGCACCACATTGGCCGTTTTCCGCCCCACCCCCGGCAGCGTGACCAGGTCCTCCATCCGGCCCGGGACCTCGCCGTCAAAGTCGTCCACCAGGCGGGTACACAGGGCAAGGACATTCCTTGCTTTCGCGCGGAAGAACCCGGTGGGCTTGAGGATCGTTTCAAGCTCGGCAGGATCCGCCTCGGCCAGCGAACGCGCGTTGGGGTAGCGCGCGAACAGCACTTTGGTGACCTGATTGACCGTGACGTCGGTTGTCTGGGCGGACAGGACGGTAGCCACCAGCAGTTCGAACGGGTTCCTGAAGTCGAGTTCCGCGTGGGCGTAAGGGTATTTCTCGGCCAGGGCCCGGTGGATGCGCCGTGCCCGCCGCTTCAGTGCCAGGACTGATTCGGACGAGACCACCGGCATCCCGGCGGCCTGGCCGGCTTTGGTGCGGACCCCGGCCACCGGCGTCAGCCGCGCTCGATGTTGCTGAGGTCGCGCAGGACGCCCAGCCGCCCGTCGGTGTGCTGGACCAGGAACTCGTGGCCGCGGTCCTCGAGTGCCAGCACCCAGCCGCCGGGTTCGATCACGAAGGCAGGGGCGCCAGTGCGGGGATCGAAGGCTGTGCGGTGCTGCGCAACCGCAAACCAGAAGGCCTCGTGGATCGGCTGGCCGTCATTTTCGTCATGGCGGCTGGCCGGGTCCACGGTTGCGCCGATGGGCTGCTCGGCGCGGACCTGCTGATGGACGGCGGTGGCGGCCGGCGGCTCGTAGGCCGCTTGCGGAGCATTGGCTGCGGGGACGTCTGCGTACTGGGTCTCCTCGGCGGCCGGCGCAGAGGCAGGGCGGACGACGTCGGCTGCCTGGGTGGGCGGACCGGCTTCCACTTCAGGGGTCCGGTCGGAGACTTCCGGGGCGGTTGAGACGGGCGTCGGGGAGGCAGCGCCTTCAGCGCTGGCAGGTGCCGCGCCGGCGGCTGCGGCGCCGGAAGTGGCCGCGCCGGCATCCGGGGTGGAAGCCGGGGTGCTGCTGCTCACGGCACCGGCAGCCGCAGCGGCCGGTCCTCCTGCTGTGGCAACGGGGACTGCAGCGGTGGCAGGCGTGTGGTTTGACCGGACAGGCTCAGGACCGGCCGGCTGGGCAGAGGGCACCGGCTGGTTAACGGACCCGAGCTGGGCGGAGGAACCGGGCTGGACGGCGGAAGAGCCTGCACCCGCACCGCCGAAGATGCCGGCGCCCTTAAGGCCGCCCTTTGACTGGCTGGGGCCGACTTCCGGCTTGGGTGCTTTGGGGGCGCGCGGCTTGCGTACCGGGACCGCGGCTTCGCGTGCCACGAGGTGCGCCGGTGCCTCGGGCCGGTCCTTGAAGTCGCCCGAGAGGTACGGCAGGAAGCGGCCCAGCACCGTGGCGGCGAAGAGGACGAGCGAACCGATCAGTCCCACCAACAGGCTGGCCACGTAGCCGCCGGCAACCGACAGGAAGAAGAAGGCAACCGCGAAGGAGGCCACCACGGACGCGAACTGGTCGATCGAGAGCGAACCAACCCGGATTTTCGTGGCAGGGGCCAGGCGGCGGGCGGCAAAGAGGGCACTGGTGATCAGCGGCAGGATGATGCCCAATCCCAGGAAGAACAGGTTGTTCAGGTTCCACAGGTTGTACCGGGTACCGAACAGGGGCAGCAGGGACGCCACAAAGAGGATCAGGGTACCGGCGAAGACGGCCAGGTCACGCACGGTGAACGGACCGAGCACGGCCTGGTTGGCCTGGGGATCCAGCTTTCCGGCACCGGCCTTTTGTCCTGCAGCCGGTCCCTTGGCGGCACCGCCGGCAGCAGCTGGCTGCCCCGGTCCCCCGGCCGTTGTTCCGGAGCCTCCGGGCCCCGCATCGGTGTCCGGGGCCCTTCGCTGGCCGAAGCTCTGCTGGTTCATTCTGCTCTCCTTAGCGTGGCGGCACCGGGTCCTTGAGGCCCCGAAAACTGTGCCGTCTTGACATGCGGTTCCGGCCCGGCGCTGCGCGATCAGCACGTTGCCGGAGTGGTCCGAAGTGAAGTCACAATTCCATCTCAGCCTAGTCAACAGCCAAGCTGATCACTAGCTGAGGCGAGCCTTCGGGAGCGCCGCCGGAGCGATCAAGACGCCATTCACCGCTTAAAAAATGCCGCTCGCTGGCACTTCTGTGACGGGGCGCACAGAGGATGGGCGGCAAGCACTAGGCTTGGTTTCGGAACAGCTCTTTGCGGTATGTCCGTCCCGGCTGGAGCCCAGCGCCGTGCGAGCGGCGGGCCCTGCGGTGGCGGTATCCCGCGCGGCAAAGATCGATGAATGATGAGGTTCACATGTCCCAGGACACTCCCAGCTCCACCGCCACCGTTCCGTCCGCTTCCGACGAGCCGGCAGGCCAGCAGGGCCACCAGGGCGACGCCTTCGAAAACCTGCTGAGCGAGACGCGGGCCTTCCCGCCCAGCCCGGAATTCGCAGCGGACGCCGTTGTCACCGCAGCAGAGTACGACGAAGCCAGTACTGACCGGCCCGCCTTCTGGGCCAAGAAGGCACGGGAGCTGCTGACCTGGGGCAAGGACTTCACCCAGGCACTGGACTGGTCCGATCCACCGTTCGCCAAGTGGTTTGTCGGCGGTGAGCTTAACGCCGCCTACAACGCCCTGGACCGGCACGTCGAAGCCGGCAAAGGCGACCGGGTTGCCATCTACTTCGAGGGCGAGCCCGGGGACACCCGGACGTATACCTACGCGCAGCTGACTGAAGAGGTGAAGAAGGCAGCCAACGCCTTCGAATCCCTGGGCGTGGCCAAGGGCGACCGGGTGGCGGTATACCTTCCCATGATCCCGGAGGCCGTCATCACGCTGCTGGCCTGCGCCCGGATCGGCGCGGTCCACTCGGTGGTGTTCGGCGGTTTCTCCGCCGAGGCCCTGCGTTCCCGGATCGACGACGCCGAGGCCAAGCTCGTTGTCACCGCAGACGGCACCTTCCGCCGTGGCAAGCCGAGCCCGCTGAAGTCGGCCGTGGATGACGCCCTGGCGCACGATGGCCACACGGTGCAGAACGTGGTGGTGGTCAAGCGCAACGGCCAGGACGTGGATTGGAAGGAAGGCCGGGACCACTGGTGGGCCGACACCGTGGAGACCGCGTCCGCCGAGCACAGCGCCGTGGGCCATGACTCCGAGCACCCGCTGTACATCCTTTACACCTCCGGTACCACCGGCAAACCCAAGGGCATCCTGCACACCACCGGCGGCTACCTCACGCAGACCGCCTACACCCACAGGGCGGTCTTTGACCTGCACCCGGAAACGGACGTGTACTGGTGCACGGCCGACGTCGGCTGGGTCACCGGGCACTCCTACGTCGCCTATGCGCCGCTCATCAACGGCGCCACCCAGGTGATGTACGAAGGCACCCCGGACTCCCCGCACCAGGGCCGCTGGTGGGAGATCGTGGAAAAGTACAAGGTCTCCATCCTCTACACCGCCCCCACCGCCATCCGCACCTTCATGAAGTGGGGCTCGGAGATTCCGGCGAAGTATGATCTCTCCTCGCTCCGCGTGCTGGGCTCGGTGGGCGAACCGATCAACCCCGAAGCCTGGATGTGGTACCGCAAGGTCATCGGCGGCGACAAAGCCCCCATCGTGGACACCTGGTGGCAGACCGAAACCGGCGCCCAGATGATCGCCCCGCTGCCCGGCGTCACGGCCACCAAGCCCGGATCGGCGCAGGTGCCGTTGCCCGGCATCGCCGTGGACGTGGTCGACGAAATGGGCGAATCGGTCCCCAACGGGCACGGCGGCTTCCTGGTGATCCGGGAGCCGTGGCCCTCCATGCTCCGCGGCATCTGGGGCGACCCGGAGCGGTTCAAGGACACCTACTGGTCGCGGTTCGAGAACATGTACTTTGCCGGGGACGGTGCCAAGAAGGACGAGGACGGCGACATCTGGCTGCTCGGGCGCGTGGACGACGTCATGAACGTCTCCGGGCACCGGCTCTCCACCACTGAGATCGAATCGGCACTGGTGAGCCACCCCGCCGTGGCGGAGGCCGCCGTCGTGGGTGCCACGGACGAAACCACCGGCCAGGCCGTCGTCGCGTTCGTCATCCTCCGCGGTGACGCCGTGAACAACGGCGACGCCACCGTCCAGGAACTGCGCAACCATGTGGGGAAGGAGATCGGACCCATCGCCAAGCCCAAGAACATACTGGTGGTGCCCGAACTGCCCAAGACCCGCTCCGGGAAGATCATGCGCCGCCTCCTCAAGGACGTCGCAGAGGGCCGCGACCCGGGTGATGCCACTACCCTGTCCGACCCGACGATCATGCAGCAGATCGCCCAGTCGCTCAGAAAGTAACACAGGCTTAGTACCTGTCCCCCCTGCTGCAGGATGGCCCTGCTTCCCCGTTATTACAGGGAAGCAGGGCCATTTCGCTGTTGTGACGATTCAAAGGGCATCGACACCCAAAGTGTTATTTACCGTTGTTCCATGTTCTCTTTTGCGAGGTTATAGTCGGAACTAATGTGAGGTCCCTCACATGCGGCTAGTACTCAAGGGAGAGACCATGGCTTCACAGTTTGATGCGTCGGCAACTGCTTTCCCCAGCAGGCGGACCATCCTCAAGACCGTCGGTGTGGGCGCAATGGGCCTGGCCGGCATCCCGTTCCTCGCGGCCTGCACCGGCGGAAGCGCTCCGTCCGGCACAGGTTCCGACTCTTCCGGCCTCACGTTCGGTTCAGGTTCCTCGGACGACGTCCCCAAGCGGGCGTACCAGGCGGTCACCGATGCCTTCACAGCCAAGACCGGCAAAAAGGTCACCACCAACGTGGTGCCCCACAACGACTTCCAGAACAAGATCAATTCCTACCTGCAGGGCTCTCCCGACGACGCCTTCACCTGGTTCGCCGGCTACCGGATGCAGTACTACGCGGGCAAGGGCCTCCTCGCTCCCATTGATGATGTCTGGCAGACCATTGGCGGCAACTACTCCGATGCGCTGAAGAAGGCATCCACGGGGCCGGACGGCAAGATGTACTTCGTCCCCAACTACAACTACCCATGGGGCTTCTTCTACCGGAAGAGCCTGTGGGCGGAGAAGGGGTACCAGGTGCCGGCCACCTTTGATGCGCTCAAGGCCCTGGCAACGAAAATGCAGGCAGACGGCATCATTCCCATCGGTTTTGCCGACAAGGACGGTTGGCCCGCCATGGGCACCTTCGACTACATCAATATGCGGCTCAACGGCTACCAGTTCCATGTGGACCTCTGCGCACACAAGGAATCCTGGGACCAGCAGAAAGTAACGTCCGTCTTCGACACCTGGAAGGCGCTACTGCCCTTCCAGGATCCCGCCGCCCTCGGCCAAACATGGCAGGACGCGGCCAAGGCGCTGGAAGCCAAGAAGACCGGCATGTACCTGCTGGGCTCCTTCGTCACCCAGCAGTTCACCGACCCGGCGGTGCTGTCGGACATCGACTTCTTCCCCTTCCCGGAGATCGCCATGGAGGGCCGGGACGCAGTCGAAGCCCCCATTGACGGCCTGCTGCTGTCCAAGAAAGGCGGGGACAACAAGGCGGCCCGCGACTTCATGGCATTCATGGGCACGCCCGAGGCCCAGGACGCCTATGCCAAGGTCGATAACTCGAACATCGCCACCGCCAAGGGTGCAGACACCTCGAAGTTCACACCCCTCAACAAGACATGCGCAGACACCATCAAGAACGCCAAATACATCAGCCAGTTCTTCGACCGCGACGCGTTGCCGGCCATGGCCAACAACGTGATGATCCCGGCGCTGCAGAGCTTCATCAAGGACGGCAGCGTGGACGTCAAGAACCTTGAGGCCCAGGCCAAGAACCTCTACGCAGCGCAGTAGCCCCGCCAAAGGAAGGACGACGGCGGCACGGGGCTCCCGCCGTCGTCCTGCCTCCTGCATCCAACAGCAAGGAAAGACACGCCATGAGCAGCACCGCACGAGAACTGATTCCGCCGGAGGCGCGGGAGCCGGCCGCACCTGTCCGCCGGGCCAAAGGCGGCCGCGTCCGCCGCCTGTCCGGACGCGACAAAGTGGTCCTGTCCCTGATGGTGGGCATCCCCACGCTGATTGAACTGGCGATGGTTTGGCTGCCCATGCTGATGTCGGTGGGGCTCAGCTTCACCCGGTGGAACGGCCTGGACCTTGCGGACATCCGCCCGGCGGGCACCGCAAACTACCAGTTCATCGCCCAGGACTACCCCCCGTTCTGGCCGGCTGTTCAACACAACATGCTGTGGCTGCTGTTTTTGGCCCTCATCGCCACGCCCCTGGGCCTGCTGCTCGCGGTGCTGCTGGACCAGAACATCCGCGGAAGCAAGATCTACCAAAGCATCTTCTTCGCACCCGTCATGCTGTCGCTAGCCCTGATCGGCATCATCTGGCAGCTCTTCTACCAGCGGGACAACGGCCTGCTCAACTTCCTCCTGGGCACTGCCGGCACGCCGCAGGCCGTTGACTGGTTCGGCGATTCGTCGGTCAATATCTGGGCGGCCATGATTGCGGCCACGTGGCGCCACGCCGGCTACGTCATGTTGCTCTACCTGGCAGGCCTGAAGGGCGTGGACCCCAGCCTCAAGGAGGCCGCAGCCATCGACGGCGCCTCCGCCGTGCAGACCTTCTTCCGGGTGGTTTTCCCGGCCATGCGGCCCATCAACATCGTGATTGTCGTGATCACCATCATCGAGTCCCTCCGCGCCTTCGATGTCGTCTATGTGATCAACCGCGGCACCAACGGCCTGGAAATGCTCAGCGCCCTGGTGATCCAGAACCTCGTGGGCGAAGGCCACGTGATCGGCGTCGGCTCCGCCCTCGCCGTGGTGCTGCTGGTCATTTCACTCGTTCCCATCGTCTTCTACCTCAGCCGCACCTTTGGCAAGGAGAACCAAGCATGAGCATCGCCGCAGCCCACGCCGACGGGTCTTCCGCAGAAGCCACCGGCCGGTCCGGAAGCCGCCCCAAGCGCCATTACGGGACGCACATCTTCCTGGTGGTGATGGCCGCCGTCTGGCTGGTTCCCTTGGGCTGGTCCGTCTTCACCGCACTGCGGCCGGTGGCGTCCACCAACGAGCACGGCTATTTCAGCGTTGCCGGCGAGTTCAACTTCGACAACTTCGTCCAGGCCTGGACGCAGGGAGGTTTTGCCACCTACTTCTGGAATTCGGTCATCATCACCGTGCCTGCGGTCCTGCTGACCCTGTTCCTCGCCTCGCTCATGGCCTTCGCCGTCAGCCGCGTCAGCTGGAAATTCAACATCACCCTGCTGATCATGTTCACTGCGGGAAACCTGCTGCCCCCACAGGTTCTCGCTGCGCCCCTGTTCGAGATGGCCAAGCACTTCCAGGTGCCCTACTCCTTCAGCGATTCCGGCAACATGCTCAACACCTACATCATCGTCATCGCGGTGGACACGGCGTTCCAGATGGGGTTCTGCACCTTCGTGCTCTCGAATTACATGAAGGCACTTTCCGCCGACCTCACCGAGGCGGCATTGGTGGACGGTGCCAGCATCTGGCGGCAGTACCGCGAGATCATCCTGCCGCTGTGCCGCCCGGCGTTCGCCGCGCTGGGCACCCTGGAAGTCATCTTCATCTACAACGACTACTTCTGGCCCCTCCTGTTCATCCAGAGCGGCAACCGGCTCCCCATCACCACCGCCATCAACAACCTGCAGGGCCAGTTCCTGAACAACTACAACCTCCTGGCGGCAGGAGCGGTGATCACCGTTATCCCCACGTTGATCATCTACCTGCTCCTCCAGCGGCAGTTTGTTGCGGGGCTGACTCTCGGTTCCAGCAAGGGATAGACCATTATGGAACAAGACGGAACATAGCTTTCCGGCTCGAGCAGCACGAAAGGACCCCCATGCTCCCTGCCGCACGCCATCAGGCCATCGTGGACGTTGTCCGGCGCGAACGGGTTGTCCGTGTCTCGGACCTGGCCCAGCAGCTGGGTGTTTCACTGATGACCGTCCGCCGGGACATCGAGTTGCTGGAAGAAGGCGGGAAGCTGGAGCGCATCCACGGCGGGGCCAAGCTTCCCGGCGATGCCAGCACCCATGAACCCGGGTTCGAACTGAAGTCCACGCAGTTGACGCTGGAAAAGCGCGCCATAGCCGTAGAGGCGGCCGCTTTGGTCCAGGAAGGGATGGCTGTTGGCCTAAGTGCCGGAACCACTACATGGGCGCTCGCCAAGGAACTGGTCGATGGCCCCCGGATCACCGTGGTGACCAACTCGGTGAGGATCGCAGACCTCTTCCACCACGCTGCTTCCTCCGGCTCAGCCCGCCAGTCGTCAACCGTCATTCTCGTGGGCGGCGAGCGCACGCCGTCGGACGCCCTGGTGGGCCCAATCGCAACGGGCGCACTCAAGCAACTGCACCTGGATGTCCTGTTCCTGGGCGTCCACGGGATGGATGCCGATGCCGGGTTCACCACGCCCAACCTGCTGGAGGCGGAAACGGACCGTGCGTTCGTGGCGGCTGCGCGGAAAACAGTGGTGCTGGCCGACCACACCAAGTGGGGCATGCTGGGGATCAGCTCCATCGCCGCCTTGGATGACGTGGACGAGGTCATCAGCGACGCCGGGCTCAGCGCCGAGGCGCGCCGGGTACTCGGCGAACGGGCCAAACTGCGGGTGGTCCCTGCCTAGGGCTTCTTCACGGCTTAGCCTGATCTGAGCCGCCATCCCACCCCGGAATCAAAGGTCCCGGAACGGGGCGTGCCCGCGATGTCCACAGTGAGCTGTCCGAACGACGACAGGGCATCGGAGGTTGGGAACCAGCGCCGGCCGGCGGGCACGAGAATGAGGAGCCCGTCATGGTTCCCCATCGCATGGAAGCTTTGCCCGTCGCCGGCGAAAGACTGAATCCCGAACGCATCCCCTATCTCCTGTATGGAGCGTGCGACATCCGGCACGGCAAGCCCTACTTCGCTGATACATAAGAGGCTTGCGCCGGAAAACGGCGCGGAGGAAGCGTTGTCCAATTGCTGCCGGGAGATTAATTCCAAAATCATCCGGTCCGGGCCTTCGAAGTAGACCGACTCCGATTCCCAGGGCTCCCCCAGCTGAAACTCGTCATTTCCATTGAGGCTTATGACCCTGGTTCTGCCAGACAGCCAGCGCTTCCCGTCTGCCAACTGGTTGGCCGGAATGGTGAAAGCCAGATGGTTGCTGCCTTCAGAGGCATTGCCTTCGAAGAACTCAAGCAGGCTGGAGCCAACCTCGACGACCACCGTTTCCTTGGATTGCCGGACCGGAAGACCAAGAACGTCACGGTAGAAAACTGCGCTGCCTTCAAGATCAGGGGAAGGCATCCGAATGCTTTTGAGATGCATTGTTTCTCGCTCCTGTTATTCAGTGCTGACGCACATTTGACCTTCCCGGCCCAAATTCGCGGCTGTTCAGCTCCACTGCAGTTCTGGCGCGATGGATAGTACTGGGGCAATCACTCTCGGCCGGACAGGCGTTTGGCGGCATGGTGGTTCTCGCGTCCCTTGGTTTCATCCTGTTCCGGAACCAGAGCGGGGATGCGCCCCGAAAGGTCAGGCAGAACCGCGCCACTGGATCGCTGTCTCAAGGACCCGCGGCGTGCCCGGAAGCCCCTTGAGCTGGGCAAGGACGAGCTCAGCAGCGGCGCTCCCCAGCAGATCCGCGGGCTGGCGGACTGTGGAGAGCTGCGGGCGGCAGCGCAGGGCCCAACTGCTGTCATCGAAACCGACAACGCCCACATCTTCGGGCACCCTTCGGCCGGCCTCCTGCAGCGCGGTCATTGCGCCCGCAGCCACGGCATCGGAGGCGGCGAAGACTCCATCGATGTCCGGCGCCCGCCGCAGCAACTCCTGCATTCCATCGAAGCCTGCGGCATAGGTGTACAGGGGATACTCAACAACCAGGTCGGGATTGAAGCGTCCGCCCAGTGCAGCGCGAAAGCCTGCCACGCGGTCCTTCCCGGAATCGCGGTCCAATGCGCTGGCGATCATACCTACCTGTTTGCGCCCAGTTTCGAGCAACCTTCCGGTGATGTTGCGGGCGGCCTCCACATTGTCGATGGCGGCGTAGGGCAACTCGGGAGTCCCCTCCGGATGCCCCACAAAAGCGGCCGGCAAGCCGATCTCCGCCACGGCCGCCGCAATCGGATCGGAGGCGCGGGCCGAGATGATGACGGCACCATCAACCAGGCCGCCCCGCAGGTAATCAGCCACCCGGCGGCTGTCACGGTCCGAGTCAATGATCAGCGAAACCAGTTGATAGTCAGCCTTGGACAGGACCTCGTTGGCCCCCAGCAGGATGGAGCCGATGTTCGGATCTTCAAACAACAGCGAGTGTGGTTCGTGGATGATCAGCCCGATGGCCCGGGACTCCTTGGTGACCAGGTTCCGGGCGGCGCTGTTCCGGACGTACCCAACCCGGGCAATGGCTTCCTCCACCGCCTGCCTGGCCTCGTCCGACACATATTTTTCCCCGTTCATAACACGTGAAACGGTCCCCCTGGAAAGCCCGGCAGCGTCCGCCACATCGTTGATGGTGGCGCGGCGGGCACGGGTGCGTGTCAGCGACATATTTGTACTGTAGCCGAGTCTGCAGGAAGGGATGTCCTGCCGCACGCATTGACACCCCTCGCGCCGATGCGTACTCTGGGAACGTTCCCAGATGATCTGCATCACTCACTGCATTGCTTCTCTGGGAACGTTCACAGAAATCGTTGAGACAACAGCGTCCAGGAGTCCGGGTCTGCCCCGGTCTTGCACGTCTGCTGCAAGCCGAAGGAGCAGGGTTGAGCCCCACCAGAACGCCGGTTGCCGGGCTGTCCCCGAGCGGACAACTCGTTTACGGCTGCGACTACAACCCCGAGCAGTGGGACAACACCGTGTGGCAGGAAGACGTCCGCCTCATGAAACAGGCCGGCGTAAATCTCGTCGCCGTCAATATTTTTGGCTGGGCAGAACTGGAATCAACCCAGGGCATCTTTACGTTCGACCGCCTTGACGAGATCCTGGACCTGCTCCACGCCAACGGCATTGGCGTCAACCTGGGGACGGGAACATCCTCCACACCGGCCTGGCTCACAGCGCTTCACCCGGACATCCTCCCCCAGTCGGCATCCGGAACCCGCGCCTGGCCCGGCGGGCGCCAGGCCTGGTGCCCCAGTTCCCCGCACTACCGCGAATACGCCCTCCGGCTGGTCACCGAGGTGGTGCGCAGGTACGGCGCCCATCCGGCCGTCAGGCTGTGGCACGTCTCCAACGAACTCGGTTGCCACAACGCACTGTGCTACTGCGACGTCTCCGCCGAGGCTTTCCGCGGCTGGCTGGTCACCCGGTACGGGACCCTCGAGTCGCTCAACAGCGCCTGGGGCACCGCCTTCTGGTCACAGCGGTACTCGGACTGGAGCCAAATCCTGCCGCCCCGCACCACTGTTTCCACCAGCAACCCGACCCAGGTACTGGACTTCCACCGCTTCAGCTCGGATGAACTGCTGGGTTACTACCAGTCCGAAGCCGAGGTCCTGAGGCGGCACAGCGACGTTCCCGTCACCACCAATTTCATGGTCGCCGCCCACATCCGCAACCAGGATTACTGGTCATGGGCACCGCATATGGACGTCATTGCCAATGACCATTACCTCGACCACCGGCTTGAAGACCCCACCATCGAACTGGCCTTTGCCGCCGACGCGACCAGGGGCCTCGCCCAGGGCCGGCCGTGGTTGCTCATGGAGCACTCAACGTCGGCCGTGAACTGGCAGCCCCGCAACATTGCCAAAAACCCTGGCGAGATGCTCCGCAACTCACTTGCCCACCTGGCCCGCGGCGCCGATGGGCTCTGCTTCTTCCAGTGGCGCGCTTCAGTCCAGGGCAGTGAAAAGTTCCACTCCGCAATGCTTCCCCACGCAGGAACGGATTCCCGGATCTGGAAGGAGGTGGTGGAACTCGGCGGCATACTGGAGCAGCTTGCCGAGGTAGCCGGTTCGACAGTCATGGCGGAGGCGGCCCTAATGTTCAGCTGGGAAGCGTGGTGGGCCTACGACCAGGAGTCCCACCCATCTTCAGACGTTCGGTACCTGGACCAGGTGCACGCGATGTACAAGGCACTGTGGGACGCGGGCATCACGGTAGACATCGTGGCCCCCGGCGCCGACATTTCCGGCTACAAACTCGTGGTGGTGCCCGGCTTGTACCTCGTCCGGGACAAGGAGTCAGCAGCGCTTGCGGACTACGTCAGCAGCGGCGGCCATGCCATCGTTACCTATTTCAGCGGCATTGTGGACGAAAACGAAAAGGTGTTGGCCGGCGGCTATCCCGGCGCCTTCCGGCAACTGCTCGGCATCCGGACGGAGGAATTCATCCCCCTGGCCCGGGGACAGGCCAGGACCCTCGACAACGGTGCTGATGCCTCCCTGTGGACCGAAGCGTTGCGGCTGGAGGGAGCGGAGGCAATAGCCTCCTTCACCGATGGGCCCCTCGCCGGCACGGCCGCCGTCACCCGCAACCAGCACGGGTCCGGAACGGCGTGGTACCTGGCGACGGCGCTGGACCAGGCAGCACTTCGCCACACCGTGTCCGAGGCTGCTGCCGGCGCTGGAGTGGTTGCCTACGAGTCAGCCCCAGGGCTTGAAGTCGTGGTCCGGGCAGGCCTTGACCACGACTACACCTTCCTGATCAACCACACCGAAGAAGAGCACAAGTACGCGGCCCGCGGCCACGAACTGATCGCCGGCGAAGAAGTCGCCACCGCCGTCGCCATTCCTGCGGGCGCCGTGAGGGTTGTCCGCACCGCCACATCAGCTCCCCCGACTACTGGCCAGAACACCGGCCAGAAAGATGATGAACGTGACTAGACCCATTACCGCGCCGGCAACGGCCACCGGAGTGCCGATGCCCCGGAAGTCCAAAACCACAGGCGCCCAGCGCCGCGCCGTCCTCCTGTTCGTTGCGCCATTCGGCGTCCTTTTCCTTGCCTTCTATGCGGTTCCGATCATTTTTGCCGTGGTGCAGTCGCTGCTCACCGTTGAACGCAAGGGAACATTCGGACCTCCCCAGCAGGTCTTCGGCGGGCTGGTCCAATACCAGCAGGTGTTCCAGAACAGTGAATTCTGGGAGTCTGTGGGGCGGGTACTGCTCTTCGGAGTGGTCCAGGTGCCCGTCATGCTTGGCCTTGCACTCCTCTTCGCCCTGCTGCTCGACTCGCCCCTCCTGAAGGGGAAGAAGTTCTTCCGGCTGGCGTTTTTCGCCCCTTATGCCGTCCCCGGCGTCATCGCAGCGATCATGTGGGGCTTCCTCTATTCGCCGTCGCTTTCCCCTTTTGATGCCGTTACCTCGCAGGTCAACTTCCTCTCGGCAGACCTGGTCCTGTGGGCAGTGGCAAATATTGTGACCTGGGTATACGTCGGCTACAACATGCTGATCATCTACTCGTCCCTGCTGGCAATCCCAACGGAGATCTACGAAGCGGCCCGGCTGGACGGTGCCAGCAACTTCCAGATCGCCTGGCGCATCAAGATTCCCCTCGTGGTGCCGGCCATCATCCTCACCGGCGTGTTTTCCATCATCGGAACGCTCCAGCTCCTGGCGGAACCGCAGACCCTGCGCAGTTTCAGCACGGCCATCAGCAGCACCTTCACTCCCAACCTCGCCGTTTACACAACAGCATCAGTCCCGAACTACAGCCTGGCTGCAGCATTCTCGGTGGTGCTTGCGTTGGCAACATTCGTTCTTTCCTTCGTCTTCCTCAAGGCAACCCAGCGGAAGGTTTCCCAGTGAGCGCAGCAACGGCCATGACCACAAAAAAGCCGGCCACCACGGCAACCACACCCCGGGGACCCCGGCAAAGCATCATGTCCCGGGGAGCGGCCATGCTCATCATGGGCGTCTTCACGCTCTACTTTCTGACCCCCATCTGGTGGCTGCTGGTCTCCTCCTCCAAGACCGGCGGGGACATCACAGGCACCGCACCGCTGTGGTTCACCGCGGACTCCATCCCCACCTTCTTCGCCAACCTGGGCAACCTGTTCACCTACAGCGACGGCGTGTTCGGGCGCTGGCTGGCCAACAGCGCCCTCTACGCGGGGCTGGGCGCCCTGGTTGGTACCGTCATTGCCGCCATGTGCGGCTATGCCCTGGCCAAGTATGAGTTCCGTGGCCGTGAGGCCATCTTCAACGTCGTGCTCAGCGGGGTGCTGGTGCCCGCAACTGCACTCGCCCTCCCGCTGTTCCTGATCTTCAGCCAGGTGAAACTGACCAATACCCTTTGGGCAGTGTTCCTGCCCAGCCTGGTCAGCCCCTTCGGCGTCTACCTTGCCCGGATCTACGCGGCGGCAAGCGTCCCCACGGAGCTGCTGGAGGCTGCACGCCTCGATGGTTCATCTGAGGCCAGGACCTTCTTCACGGTTTCCACCCGCCTTATGGCTCCTGCCCTGGTGACCATCTTCCTGTTCCAGTTCGTAGCCATCTGGAACAACTTCTTCCTGCCCCTCATCATGCTGCGGGACCAGACACTGTTTCCGGTCACGCTGGGCCTGTATGCGTGGAACAGCCAGATCAGCCAGATTCCGGAGCTCCGGGTCCTGGTGATCGTCGGCGCCCTGGTGTCGATCCTCCCGCTGATCGCAACGTTCCTCGGGCTGCAGCGCTTCTGGAGCAGCGGCCTGGGCGCTGGAAGCGTCAAATAGCCCACAAAATTTTCCCCCCACAACCCGTCCCGCGGCCCACTGCCCCGGTACACCCACCCCACTAATAAGGAATAGAAATGCGCGTGCGTTACGGAAAAGCCACTGCCGCCTTTGCCATAGTCTCGGCGCTGTCCCTTGCGGGCTGCTCAAGCGGCGAAAGCACCTCTGCTGCCCAGGACACCACCTCCTGCAAGCCCTCCTCCGGACCGGTTGAGTTGTCCTTCACCACCTGGGTGCCTGGCATGGACAAGGTGGTGGACCTCTGGAACAAGGACCATCCTGACATCAAGGTAAAGGTCCAGACCGGGCCCAACGGCAACTCGGGCACCTACCAAAACTTCTTCAACCAGCTACAGGCGGGCAACGCCCCCGACCTGGGGCAGATCGAATACGACGCACTCCCCAACTTCCGTGTGCAGGACGGACTGGCGAACATCGCCGGCTGCGAGGGAGTGGCAGAAGCCAAGGACAAGTTCGTGGACTGGACCTGGGGCCAGGTCACCTTCAACGAGGACAAGGCCGTCTATGCCATCCCGCAGGACAGCGGTCCGATGGCGATGTTCTACCGGGCGGACCTCTTCAAGGAGGCGGGCATCAAGGTCCCCACCACCTGGGACGAATACGCTGCGGCAGCTGAGCAGATCAAGGCCCGCGGCTCCTACATCACCAACTTCCCCCGCAGCGACGTCAACTGGTTTGCCGGCAACGTATGGCAGGCGGGCGGACAGTGGTTCTCCAACACCGATGACAAGTGGGAGGTAAACCTGACCGGCAAGGAGTCCGCGAAGGTGGCCAACTACTGGCAGAAGCTGCTCGAAAAGGGCGAGGTATCCACGCTTCCCTCCTTCTCCGATGAGTGGAACGCCTCCTTCAACAAAGGCCAGCAGTGGACCTGGGTCTCTGCGGTCTGGGGCGCGTCCACCCTGGCAAGCGGAGCCCCCGACACCGCGGGCAAGTGGGCAGTTGCACCCATGCCGCAGTGGGAGGCCGGCGGAAAGGCCGCGGGCAACTGGGGCGGTTCCTCGACTGCAGTCCTCAAGGGCTCCAAGCACCCGTACGAGGCAGCCAAATTCGCGCTGTGGCTGAACACGGATCCTGAGGCGCTGGCGCTGGCCAACAAGCTCGGCGGCCTCTACCCCGCGGCCAAATCGGCAAAGGACCTCGGCGCCTTCTCCGGCGGCGTGGACTACTTCGGTGGCCAGAAGATCTACGACGTTTTCGCCGAGGCCTCGTCCAACGTGAATCCGAACTTCACCTGGGCCCCACCATGACCAAGACCTACACCGATGTGTCGGATGGTTTCGGCAAGGCAGCCGGCGGCAGCGGCACGCTCCTGGATGCACTTAAGAGCGGCCAGCAGAAGACCGTCGATGCCCTGAAGGCGCAGTCCATCCCCGTCAAGGAATAACGAGCTGGAGGCACAGCCTCGACACAACTCCTGACAACAAAGGCCACCATCCCCGCGCCGCGGGGATGGTGGCCTTTGTTGTCAGACGGCCTTCAGGGGCACCCGCACGACTGCCGGACGTGGAGCTTTGTGGGAAATATTCTGTGCTTTGGCTTCCCGCCGCGCTTGGCTTCCACCAGGGCCTGCACGGCGGCTTCCGCCATCGCAGCCACGGGCTGCTCCATAGTGGTCAGGGGCGGCCACGAATATTCGGATTCAATGGAACCGTCGAAGGACGCGACGGCGATCTCACCCGGCACGGCCAGGCCCGCCTCATGAATGGCGCGGAGCAGGCCCACCGCCTGGGTGTCCGAGGTTGCGAATATCGCCGTGGGCCTGTTGATCGAGGCCAGCAGCCGTTGGCCGGCCGAATAGCCGCCGGGCCAGGTGAAGCCGCTGTATACGATGGGGCCCTCCGGCAGGCCTGCCTCCTGGAGCGCCTGGCGCCAACCCACCTCGCGGCCGTCCAGGCTGCCGGAAACGTTGGTGCCCATCGCCAGACCGATATTGGTGTGCCCATGACCGATCAGATGGTTCACTGCGATCCTGGCCCCTGCTGCGAGGTCCACACCGATGCTGTTGAAGCCCGGGGCATCGCGTTCCTGGTTCAGCAGCACGGCCGGGATGTCCGCCGTTTCCAGCGCTTCCAGGTCAGGTTCGAAAAGGACACTTGCCAGCAGCACGCCGTCCACCTGGCGGGCGGCGAGGTTGCGGATGTTCCGCCGCTCCTTGGACAGGTTCCCGTCGGAGTTGCTGAGCACCAGGGCGTAGCCCAGATCCGCGGCAGCGTCCTCAACAGCATGGGCCAGGAGGGAAAAGAAGGGGTTCGTGTTGTCCGGGATGATGAGCCCCAGCGTCTCGCTTGAACCCAGCTTGAGCGCCCGGGCGGCGGCGTTGGGACGGTAGCCAAGGACGCGGATGGCGTCCTGGACCTTGGCTTCCGTTGCCGGTGCCACTTTCTTGGGCCCGCCATTGACAACGTAGCTGACGACGGCGGTGCTGACGCCGGCATAACGCGCAACGTCCTTGCGGGTTACGGGGCCGCCGCGGGAGGCCTGCGCGGGCGGGGAGGTCATAGTGTCCATGCTAACTGCTGGTACCGGGCGCATCACCGAAGTCACGGATGGGAAGCCGTACGCCGTTTTGAAGTGCTGACTGGTGGGCCACGATGCCAGGCAGGGTGTAACGGGCCGCCACCCAAGCATTGACCGGCGGCAGGGTGCCGGTGTTCACGGCCGTGACAAAGTCGTCCACCAGGAAGTGGTGGCTGCCTTCATGTCCGTTGGGTGCGCCGCGGAACTCCTCCGGGAGCCGTTCTGCGTCGTGGACGGGCGAGAGTCCGGAGACGAAGGCGTCGCGAAGCTCCGGGGCCACGTTTGCCAGGGAGGGGTCGTCCAGGGACATGCTGGGACGGGTCTCCATCTGCTCGGAGATGTCATGGACGTTTTGTTTGTCCTGCCAGACCGTAACCTTGGCAAGCTGTTCGAAGCTCGCCTCCGTGCCGAAGAACCTGAAGCGGGACTCACGGATATGGGAGGGATAGCCCACGCGGCGCATCTCGTTGGTTCGCATCACGCCGCCGTCGTTCAGTTCGAACAGTGCGGTGGCGTTGGAAAAGTCGTTGCCGAACATACTGATGTCCCTGTTGAAGACGCCGTCGTTCCGGTCGTCGCGGACTCCAACGCAGCTGACGCTGACGGCGTGTCCTGGAATGGCACCCAGCACACCACCGATTGCGTGGGTGGGGTACAGCATCGGCGGGTAGCTGGCGGTCTCCTTCCACCGCTCACCCCCGCTGTACTGGTAGGCGTCGTAGAAGCCCAGGTCCATGTCATGGACGTAATCGCCCTCAGAGTAGAAGATTCGCCCGAACCTGCCGGCCGCCTGCTGTTCGCGGGCATACACCGTAGCGGGGTTGTAGTAGCTGGTCTCCCCCATCATGTACACCAAGCCGGTTTCCCGGACGGACTGGATGATGCGGGCGATCTCCTCTTCCGATACCGCCATGGGTACTGCTGAGTAGACGTGCTTACCTGCCCGGAGCGCCTGTTCGACCAGCGGGCCGTGGGTCCAGCGCTGGGTGAAGATGGCAACGGCATCAACGTCGGAGGCGAGGAGCTCCGCGAAGTCCGCCTTGGCCCCTGCCAAGTGGTACCGCTCCACAGCCTCGGCCGCGCGCTCGGGCCGCTCGTCCACCACGAAGACGTCGCTGACGCCGGGGTGGAGGTTGAAAAGGTGCGCGAACTGTCCGCCGAACTGCCCAACGCCGAGTACGCCGATCGAAAACGCCATTGTCTGCCTTCCATTTGAAGTTTCCCTGAGTGTTTCATCACTATCTACTCGAGTCAATATCCATTTACTGGCGAAAACATCAAGAAAACTAAACCTCATAGGGTCTCTTGCGATCCTCTTATCTACTCGTGTAGATTGCTACCCAGCTTGTTACTTCCATCACACTCAGGAAAGGGTCGACGATGACCACCCTTACCAGGAACGCCAGCCGGACGGAGCACTCAGTGCACCGGCCCCTGAAGCGCAGGGGACAAAGCGACCTGAAGATCGCACTGCTCTTCATCGCCCCGGCCATGATCGGATTTATCGTTTTCTACCTGGTGCCCACCCTGCGGGGCATCTACCTCAGCTTCACCGAATACAGCATCCTCGGTGACCCAACATGGATTGGCACTGCCAACTATGAAGCCATCGCCAAGGACCCTCTGTTTTGGAACGCCCTGGCGGTCACCGCGCAGTACGTCCTGATCAACATCGTCCTGCAGACTGCCCTGGCACTCGGGCTGGCGCTGCTTATGCACCGGGTGGCCAAGTCAACCCTGATCCGCGGCGCACTCCTGTTGCCGTACCTCATGGCAAACGTGATCGCCGCCCTTCTCTGGTTCTGGCTCCTCGACTACCAGATCGGCATCGTCAATTACTTCATTGAGGCATTCGGCCTGCCCAAGGTGGCATTCTTCGGCAGCGAGGAATGGGCCATCCCCACCCAGGCCCTGATCAACACCTGGCGGCACATGGGCTACACGGCACTGCTCCTCTTCGCCGGCCTGCAGGCCATCCCCAGCCACGTCTATGAAGTGGCCAACCTGGACGGCGCCTCCCCCTGGCAGACGTTCCGCAAAATCACCATGCCGCTGCTCCGGCCGGTGCTTGCGCTGGTGCTGATCGTCACCGTGATCGGCTCCTTCCAGGTGTTCGACACCGTAGCCGTAACCACCATGGGCGGCCCCGTCAACGCCAGCCGGGTGCTGCAGTTCTACATCTACCAAAAGGCCTTCACGGAATCGGACTTCGGCTACGGCTCCGCCCTGGCAGTCATCCTCTTCGTCATCCTCGCCCTGGTGGCCTTCATCCAGATGAAGTTCCTCAAGGGCAACGAATCAGACCTGGACTAAGGACACTTCCATGACCACCGCAAAAGTCTCCGCACCCGCCCGGGCAACCGCCCGCCGTCGGACGTTTACCTGGCGCCGCGGCGGCGCCTGGCTCCTCGTAGCCCTCGCCGTTGCCGTCTCGGTCCTCCCGTTCTACTGGATCCTCCGGACCGCGCTGTCCACCAACGGGGCCTTGGCCGGCAACGCCACCAACCTGCTCCCTGCAGACTTCAACCTCGGCGCATTCCAGCGCGTTTTCGGCCTGCAGTCCCCGGAAGAGGCCGTGGCCCAGGGCGGATCCGGTGCCCAGATCGACTTCTGGATCTACCTGCGCAACTCCGTCCTGTTCGCCTCCATCACCACTACCGGCGCCGTGTTCTTCAGCGCCATGGCCGCCTACGCGTTTGCCCGGCTGCGGTGGCGGGGACGGAACCTGGTCTTCAGCCTGTTCCTGGCCACCATGATGGTGCCACCGATCTTCACCGCGCTGCCCAACTTCCTGCTCATCAAGAACCTGGGCCTGCTCAACACCATGGTGGGACTGGTGCTCCCCTATATCTTCATGACCCCGTTCGCCATCTTCTTCCTCCGGCAGTTCTTCCTGAACATGTCCCGCGAGGTGGAGGAAGCGGCAATGCTCGACGGCGCCAAGCACCTTCGGATCTTCTTCCAGATCATCCTGCCAAACGCCGCAGCCCCCATCGCCACCCTTGCCCTGCTCACCTTCATCGGCCAGTGGAACGAATACTTCTGGCCCCTCCTGGTGGGCCAGGACGAATCCGTCCGGGTCCTCACGGTGGGCCTGGGCGTCTTCAAGTCGCAGTCGCCGCAGGGCGCCCCCGACTGGTCCGGACTCATGGCGGCCACCCTGGTATCCGCCCTTCCCGTGCTCATCCTGTTCGCCATCTTCGGCAAGAAAATCGTCAATTCCATCGGTTTCTCCGGCATCAAGTAGCAGTAACCCTCCCCACGCAACTCCCCAACACCCTGTCCCGGCACAGGCCATGGCGGCGTGCCCGGAAACACCTTGAAAGGACCTGTAATGAAAATGAACAAAAAAGCGCTCGGCTCCCTGGCAGCAGCCGCTGCCGCAGTACTGGCACTCTCGGCCTGCGGAAGCGGTGGATCCTCGGAAGCCGGCAAGGGCGAAATCAACTACTGGCTCTGGGACGCAAACCAGCTGCCGGCGTACAAGCAGTGCGCCGACGACTTCCACAAGGCCAACCCGGACATCACCGTCAAGGTCACCCAGCGCGGCTGGGACGACTACTGGGGCACCCTCACCAACGGCTTCGTGGCGGGCACCGCCCCTGACGTCTTCACTGACCACCTGGGCAAGTACCCGGAATTCATCAAGAACAAGCAGCTGCTGGCGCTGGATGACGCCGTCAAGAAGGACAACATCGACACCAGCGTCTACAACTCCGGCCTCGCCGACCTGTGGGTGGGACAGGACGGCAAGCGCTACGGACTGCCCAAGGACTGGGACACCATCGCGCTGTTCTACAACACCAAGCTCGCGGCCGACGCCGGCGTCACGCCTGAACAGATGGCCAGCCTCACGTGGAACCCCCAGGACGGCGGCACCTACGAAAAGACCATCGCCCACCTGACCGTGGACAAGAACGGCAAGCGCGGCGACGAACCCGGCTTCGACAAGAACAACGTGGCGGTCTACGGGCTGGGCCTCAACGGCTCCGGCTCCGGACAGGGCCAGACCGAGTGGAGCTACCTGACAGGCACCACCGACTGGACGCACACCGACAAGAACCCCTGGGGCAAGCACTTCAACTACGACGACCCCAAGTTCCAGCAGAGCATCGACTGGTTCGCCGGCCTGGTGGAAAAGGGCTACATGCCCAAGCTCGAAACCACGGTTGGCGCCAGCATGGCTGATACCTTTGCCGCCGGAAAGTCCGTCATCAACGCCAACGGCTCCTGGATGATCGGCCAGTACACCGGCTACAAGGACATCAAGGTGGGCATCGCCCCCACTCCCGTCGGAGTCAACGGCAAGCGCGCCAGCATGTATAACGGCCTGGCGGACTCCGTCTACGCCGGCACCAAGAAGCCTGAAGCCGCCATCAAGTGGGTGGAGTACCTGGGCTCCGCCGCCTGCCAGGACGTGGTCGCCTCCAAGGCCGTCGTCTTCCCCGCCATCAAGACCTCTGCCGACAAGGCCGTTGAAGCCTTCAAGGCCAAGGGCGTGGACGTGACCCCCTTCAGCGAGCAGGTCAAGGACGGCACCACGTTCCTGTACCCGATTGCGGACAACGCCGCCAAGGTTGACGGCATCATGAAGCCGGCCATGGACTCGGTGGTGTCCGGCAAGGCACCAGCCAGCTCCCTCACCCAGGCCAACGACCAGGTCAACGCCCTGTTCAAGTAGCCCTCAGTATGTGGTTGCGTATGTGGTCGCAACCACCGGCCGGATGCCTCCGCTTCCACCTCGCGGCGGCGGCATCCGGCCACCCCTTTCCCTTGCTTTCTCCCGTGCGTAACTTAAGATGCACCCCTTGAACACTGAAAGAGATCCTATGGAACCCCTCAACCTCCGTTCCGCCGGCACCAGCCTGGTGATTAGCTTCGACAGCGGGGAGGCCGAGGTCATCCACTGGGGTGCCGACTTGGGCGACGCCCTGCCGGACCTCGCGATCCTGGCCACGCCCGTGGGGCACTCCTCCATCGACGCCCGCGTCCCTGCCGGCCTCCTTCCCCAAGCCTCTTCCTCCTGGCGCGGCCGCCCGGCCCTGCGCGGCCACCGGATCAGCGACGGCGCGGCCGGCCTTGACTTCTCCTCCCGCCTCCGCGTCACGTCCGTCAGCCCCGAAGGGGCATCGGCGACCATTGAACACGCCGACGCCGACACCGGCATCGGCGTAACAACCTCCCTCACGCTGCACCCCGGCGGGCTGCTGGAACTGCGGCACACCGTCACCAACAACGGCACCACGCCCTTCCAGGTGGACGAATTGGCAACCGTCCTCCCGGTGGGACCGGACGCCGTCGAACTTTTGGACCTGACCGGGCGCTGGTGCCGGGAACGCCACCCGCAGCGGCGGCAGATCCAGCAGGGCACCTGGGTCCGGACCGGTCGGCACGGCCGCACCGGGCACGACTCCACCCTGCTGTTCGCCGCCGGCACCCAAGGCTTCGGCAACCGGCACGGCAAGGTCTGGGCGACGCACCTGGCCTGGAGCGGCAACCACGAACAGTTTGCGGACACCATCGGTGACGGCCGGACCATGATCGGCGGCTCGGAACTCCTGGGCCCTGCCGAAGTCATCCTGGCAGCGGGCGGCAGCTACACCACGCCCGCCCTGTTCGCCGCCTACTCGGACCGGGGCCTGGACGGCATCACGGAGGCGTTCTACAGCTGGTTCCGCTCCCGCCCGCACCACGTGCTGCCCGCCGCAGCCACCGGGCTGCCCGCCGGCAAACCGCGCCCGGTGGTGCTGAATACCTGGGAGGCTGTGTACTTTGACCACAACCTGGACACCCTGATCGAGCTGGCCGACTCCGCCGCGGACCTCGGCGTGGAGCGCTTTGTGCTCGACGACGGCTGGTTCCGCGGACGGCGCGACGATCGCGCAGGCCTGGGCGACTGGTATGTGGACGAGACGGTGTGGCCGGACGGCCTGGCACCGCTGATCGATGCGGTCACCTCCCGCGGCATGGAGTTCGGCCTGTGGGTGGAACCGGAAATGATCAACCTGGACTCGGACATCGCCCGGGCGCACCCCGAATGGATCGTGGGTCCCTCGGCCGCCGCGCACAAGGACGGCGGCCGGCTGCCGCTTGAGTGGCGCAACCAGCATGTCCTCGACCTGGTGAACCCCGAAGCCTGGCAGTACGTCTTTGACCGGATCGACGCCCTGCTGGCCGGCAACAACATCAGCTACCTGAAGTGGGACCAGAACCGGGACCTCACGGAACACGGCCACGGCGGCCGCGCTTCCGTCCACGAACAAACCCTTGCCGCCTACCGGCTGTTTGACGCACTCCGCAAGGCCCACCCCGGCGTCGAAATTGAAAGCTGCTCCTCCGGCGGCGCCAGGGTGGACCTGGGCATCCTGGAGCGGACGGACCGGATCTGGGCGTCGGACTGCAACGACGCGCTGGAGCGGCAGACCATCCAGCGCTGGACGGAGGCCGTGGTTCCGCCGGAACTCGTGGGCAGCCACATCGGGCCCACCACCTCGCACACCACCGCCCGCACCCACGACCTGTCCTTCCGTGGCATCACGGCACTGTTCGGCCACTTCGGGATGGAATGGGACGTGCGCAGCGTGCAGGGCAAGGAGCGCGAGGAGCTGCGGCGCATCGTGGCCCTGTACAAGGAGCACCGGGACCTGATCCACAGCGGCCGTGCCGTCCATGCGGACGTTGCGGACGATTCCTTCCTGCTGCACGGCGTGGTGGCGGACAGCTCCGTGGCGGCAGGGACGACGGCGGCCCTGTTCACCCTGGTCAGCACGCGTACCTCGGCTGCCGAGCAGCCGGGGCGGATGGGCATTCCGGGACTCGATGATGCGCGCAGCTACCGCGTGGAGGCGGTCTTCCCCACCGCAGAGGACGCCGACTACCGCCACACGTTCACCCAGGCCCAGCCGCCGGCATGGCTGGCTGAGGGTGCGGTGGCCAGCGGCAGGTTCCTTGCCGAAGTCGGCCTGCCGATGCCCATCCTGAACCCGGAGCACGCGCTGCTGCTGAAGGTCACAGCCCTCTAACAGCCTTCATCACCGTCGATTGCTGAGTACTTGTCGTTTACAGGCCTGAAAACGACAAGTACTCAGCAACCGATGGGAGGGAGTTGCGTAAGAATGCGCGGCGGGCCGGGCCACCCGATAGATTTGCAGGCATGACTGAAGCCTCCTCCACTGTCGAAGCCGGCCGCGGCACCATCCTGGTCATCAACGGCCCCAACCTGAACCTCCTCGGAACCCGTGAGCCGGAGAAGTACGGCACCTCAACCCTTGCCGACGTGGAACAGCTGGCAGCGGCCGCTGCCAAGGCGCACGGATTCGCGGTGGAATGCCTCCAGTCCAACCACGAGGGCGTCCTGCTGGACGCCATCCACGCAGCCCGGGGCACCGCCGCGGGCATCGTCCTGAACGCCGGCGCCTTCACGCACACCTCCGTGGCACTCCGTGACGCCCTGGCAGCCGTCCAGCTTCCCGCCGTCGAGGTTCACATCACCAACGTCCACCAGCGCGAGGAATTCCGGCACCACTCCTACCTGTCGCCGGTCTGCGCGGCAGTGATCGTGGGTGCGGGTGTGTTCGGCTACAAGCTGGCCATCGACTACCTGGCCGAGGTCCTCTGACCGCCAGGTCCTACTGCTGGATGCCCTGCCCTACTTCTGGATGCACTGTCCGGAGGAAACCGGTGAGGACAGTCCCGGCGCCTGCTCTGCCACAGGCTCCAGGTCATTCATGGTGATGGCGAACCCTACTTCGGCATCCGAGGTTGCCTTGGCGAACACCACCCCGGCCACCTGGCCGTCGGTGGTGAGCAGCGGGCCGCCCGAATTTCCGGGCTGCACGTCCCCGGCCAGGCGGTAGATGTCCTCCGGCGAGGGGTTGTTGCCGTAAATGTCCGGGACCAGGACGGTGGCGATGTCCTGGACGGTGGCAGGCTTGGACTGGAAGGGACCGCCGTGCGGGTACCCCGCGAATGCAGCCTGGCTGCCGCCGGGCAGGTCGCGGCTAAGCGGCAGCGGCCGGGAGGGCAGGTTATCCACTGCCAGGACTGCCAGGTCGTGCTTGGTGTCGAAGTAGACCACCCGGCCGGGCATGGCACCGCCGTCGGGCATTTCCACCACGGGCTGCGAGACGCCGGCCACCACGTGCGCGTTGGTCACCACGCGGTCATCGGAGACCACGAAGCCGCTGCCGGTCTGGTTCTGGCCGCATTCGTAGGCCGTGCCCGCAATCCTCAGGACGGACTGGGCAGCCTTGTTGAGCGCCGGCGTGTTGGTGCTCGTGTTGGGCACCTGGACCGCCTGGCCCTGGTCCAGCCCTTCAATCAACGTGGGAATGCCGTTGCCGATCACAGTGGAACGCAGCTGCGCCATGGTGGCCTTGACCGGCGTGGGAGTGAGCCCGTCGATGAAGCGGATCACCTTGGATTCGGCCAACTGCTGGGACACAACAGGCACGCCGAGGGAGCTGACGCTGAATGCCAGCATGGACATCACCAGCGCGGCGACCACAAGGTTCAGCGCCCCGCCCACCAGGCGGTCCACCGCGCGCAGCGGCCGGATCCGAACCACGCCGCGCAGTTGCCGGCCCACCATGGTCCCCAGGCCGTGTCCCAGTGCCATGAGTACGACGGCGGCAGCAATGATGGCGGTGAGCCGCCATCCTGAATCCTCAACGAAGGTGCTGACGAGGGGGACGGCGAAGAAGGCTGCGATGGCGCCGGCAGCAAAGCCCACGAGGCCGCCGACCGTGACCAGGAACCCGTTGCGGAGGCCGTAGATCAGGTATGACAGCAGCGCCAGGATCAGGACAATGTCCAGGACAGTCAGGCCGACCACAAAGGCTCCTTATTAACAGTTGAACCTCCATTCTAGTGGGGGGTGGCTGACAATCTTCTGTGGCCTGCCGCCCCCTCCGGCGGACCGGCTGCGCACTGCCCGCAGGTGTTTCGGCTGCCAAGTTCGTCACAGAACCTTGAAAATTCTGAAACAATGGCAAAAGCGCCACAGCCGATACTTTTACGTAGGAGATTTCATGGACATCGAGGTACTGCGCCGAGCACCCCTTTTCGCCACGCTCGACGACGACGCATTCCGTCTGCTGACGGACGAGCTCACCGAGGTGGACCTTTCCCGCGGCGCGTCGGTGTTCCGCGAGGGCGACCAGGGTGACCAGCTGTACTTCATCGTCTCCGGCAAGGTGAAGCTCGGCCGCACCTCCCCCGACGGCCGCGAGTCCCTCCTGGCCATCCTTGGCCCGGGTGAGCTCTTCGGCGAGATGGCCCTGTTCGATCCGAGTCCCCGCACGGCTACTGCCACCGCGGTGTCCGAGACCCGCCTGGCCGGGCTGAAGAACGAAAGCCTCAACACCCTGCTCCGCACCCGCCCGGAGGTCTCGGCCCAGCTGCTGCAGGCCCTGGCCCGCCGCCTGCGCCGCACCAACGATTCCCTCTCCGACCTCGTCTTCTCCGACGTCCCGGGGCGCGTGGCCAAGGCCCTGCTGGATCTTGCAGACCGCTTCGGCCGGCCGGCAACCGACGGTGTCCTGGTGGCACACGAGCTCACGCAGGAAGAACTGGCCCAACTGGTGGGCGCCTCCCGCGAAACGGTCAACAAGGCCCTGGCCGAGTTCGTCCAGCGCGGCTGGCTCCGCCTCGAAGCCCGCGCCGTGGTCATCCTGGACATGCAGCGCCTCCGCCAGCGCTCGCGCTAAATAAAGCTGGAACCCAACAAAAAAGCCGCCCGAGGGGGCGGCTTTTTTGTTGCCGGAGGTTCGTCGACCCGCCGTCGGATCAGCTCTTCGCCACGTCCAGTTCGACGACGGCCCACGAGAGGGCGGGAAGGCTGAGCCGCAGCTCGGAACCGTTTGCCTTTGCTCCCTCCAGCGGCTTGAGGCCCACCCGGTCGGGGTTTTCCTGGCTGTTGATGGTGAAGCGGTCGCCGCCTTCCGGGATTTCCAGGACCTCAGCACGGACTACCCGTTGGGCGTCGAAACCGCGCAGGCTGACCTCCACGTCGGCCGCTTCTTCAAGGCCCCGGTTGGCGAAGAAGAGCGCCACGCGGCCGGTCTCCTCGTTCCAGGTGGCACTGACATCCACGAGGTCCGTGCCGCCAAAGCGCTCATTTTCGTACTTGTCCGAGTCAACGGACAGCCGCAGGATCTGGCCCTTGGCGAGTTCTGCCATCCGGGAGAAGGGGTGGAAAATGGTTTGCCGCCAGGCCGGTCCGTTCTCTTCGCTGAAGATGGGGCCGATGACGTTGACCAGCTGCGCCTGGTTGGCGATCTTGACGCGGTCGCCGTGGCGGAGCAGCGAGTTCAGCAGGGTCCCCACCACCACGGCGTCGGTCACGTTGTACTTATCCTCGATGAGTCGCGGGTGCTCGCGCCAGCCCGCCTTGGCGACGTTCCGCAACTGGTCCTCGGTGTCCCTGCCGCGCTGGTACCAAACGTTCCATTCGTCGAAGGAAAGGTTGATGTGCTTCTTGTGCTTTCCCTTCGCCCGGACGGCATCGGCAGTTGCGATGACTGATTCGATGAAGTAGTCGGTATCAACTGCGCTTGCGAGGAAGCTGCCAGCGTCACCTTCATACTCATGGTAGTAGGCGTGCAGTGACACGTAGTCAACCTCGTTGTAGGTGTGTGTCAGGACAGTCTGCTCCCAGTCGCCGAACGTAGGCATGCGTGAATTGGAACTTCCGCAGGCCACCAGCTCGATGCCAGGGTCAACATAACGCATGGCCTTGGCAGCCTCCTGTGCCAGGCGGCCGTATTCGTCGGCGGTCTTGTGGCCAATTTGCCACGGCCCGTCCATCTCGTTGCCCAGGCACCAGAGCTTGATGTTGAACGGGTCCTTGTGGCCGTTCTTTGCGCGCAGGTCAGAGAGGCGGGTGCCGCCGGGGTGGTTGGCGTACTCCACGATTGCCCGGGCGGCGTCTACTCCCCTGGTGCCGAGATTGATGGCTTCCATGATTTCGGTTCCTGCCTGGCGGGACCAGTCCACAAACTCGTGGAGGCCGAAGGCGTTCGTTTCCACCGTGTGCCAGGCGCCGTCAAGCCGGCGCGGGCGGTCCTCGCGGGGACCGATGCCGTCTTCCCAGTCATAGCCGGAAACGAAGTTGCCGCCGGGATAGCGGATCACGGTGGCGCCCAACTCCTTGACGAGCTTGAGGACGTCCTGGCGGAAGCCGTTCTCGTCGGCCTCCGGGTGGCCCGGTTCAAAGATGCCGGTGTAGACGCAGCGGCCCATGTGCTCCACGAAGGAGCCAAACAGCCGGCGGGGCACTTCACCAATGGTGAAGTCGCGGTCGAGGGTGATTCTGGCGCGGGACATGAGGACTATCTCCTTGGTTGTGCAGCAGGTACGGGGTGAAAAGTGACGGTGGGCATCAGGTGCCGGCGAGGCCCGTCGTCGCAACGCCCTTGATGATCTGGCGCTGGAAGAACAGGAAGACCAGGATCAGGGGCAGGGCCGCGAGCAACGCGGACGCCATGTTCTGCGCGTACTGGATGCCATAGGCGCTCTTGATGGTCTGCAGGCCCACCGGGAGGGTGAGGAGGGACGGGTCGTTGGTGGCGATGAACGGCCACAGGAAGTTGTTCCAGGCGCCGATGAACACGAAGATGGCGACGGCGGCCAGGATGGGCCGGGACAGCGGCAGGATTATCTGGGTGAAGATCCTCATCCGGCTGGCGCCGTCCATCACTGCGGCTTCTTCAAGTTCGCGGGGAATCTGGTCGAAGAACTTCTTGAGCACGAACACCATGGCGGGGTGGATGACCTGCGGCAGGATGATGGCCCAGGACGTATCGATCATGTGGAGGGCGAGCATCTGGTAAAACAGCGGAATGATTAGGACCGGCGGAGGGACGATGATGGAGGCGATGATCACGGTCATCAGCACCTTCCTTCCCTTGAAGTCGATCCGGGACAAGGCGTACGCCACGAGCGACGAGATCACCAGCGTGACGGCCGTGATGGCCGCCGAAGTGTAAAGCGAATTCCAGGTCCAGAGTGGGATGTTGCCGTCCTGGAACACCTTCACGAACGCGTCGGCGGTAAAGCCAGACGGCGGGATCCAGTTGATTTTCGGCGAGGCGGCATCCGTCTCGCTCTTGAACGCCGTAACGGTCGCCCAGGCGAAGGGGACCAGCCACAGGACTGCGATAACGGCGGCGACAATTACGGCAGCGACCTTGCCGGCCGACATCTTCCTGTGTGGCTGGCGGACGGCTGGGCTGGTGCTTGCGCCCAATGTGGCACGGTTGAGGGTCTGGGTTGCCATGGTTATGCGCTCCTGCGGCGGGTTATGACGAACTGCATGGCCGAGACGAGCACGATCAGTCCGAAGAAGATGTAGGAGATGGCTGCGGAATAGCCCAGCCGGTAGCCGGTGAACCCGGTTTCGAAGATGTACTGCACCACGGGACGGGTCGATCCTCCCGGTCCACCGGCGGTCATCTGGTACACCTGATCGAAGATCTTGAGCGAGGCAAGGACCTGAAGGAGCACGATCATCACGGTGGTGGGGACCAGTTGCGGCAGGGTGATGGAGAAGAGCTGGCGCCAGGCCCCGGCACCATCCAATGACGCCGCCTCGTAATGCTGGGCGGGGATGTTCTGCATCGCAGCCAGGTACAACAGGAAGTTGAAACCCACCGTCCACCAGAGGGTGGCAATGACGATCGCCCACATGGCCACGTTGGGGTCGTTGAGCCAGGCGATCTTCGGGATGCCGATCTTGGACAGAGCATCGTTGATCAGGCCAAGCTGCGGGTTGTACATCCACGTGAAGAACAGGGACACGACGGTGGACGCCAGCAGGTACGGGGCAAAGTACGAGAGGCGCCACAGCCACTGCGCCGGCAATCCGACGTTCAGCAGCGCCGCCATCACCAACGCGACCAGCACGAGGGGGACCGTGCTGATGACCGTGAAGTAGAGGGTGTTTCCGAGTGAGCGCCACATGTCGGCGTCAGCGAAGGCTTCGGCGTAGTTCGCGAAGCCAATCACGCTGTCATTGGCTCCGGTAAGGGACTTGCCGGTGAGGCTCATATAGATGCCGTAGACAATGGGCCATACAAGGAAAACGAGGAAGAATGCCAGGAACGGCGCGGCGAACCCCCAACCGCTGAGGTTATTCCTGGTGACGCTGTCGCGGCTCCCCCGGGCTGCTGGTGAAGAAACCCGGCTCCCCGGACTCCGCCGGGCTGTTAATGAAGAACTCATGAAGGACTCCTTTGTCGCTCAGTACGGTTAGACCGGGTTGGGCCGGGAAAGAAGGGTGTTGGTGCGCTTCTCGAAGGCGGCCCATCCATCAGCTGCCTTGTCACGCCCAAGGAGGACGTTCTGTACGTTTTCCGCAAAGTAGGTCTGCCAGTCGGAGCCCGAGCCGCTGAACCAGGACTGGGGATCGTACGCGATGATGTCTGCGGCGTTGGCGTAGTGGATCTGGGGCGTGAGTTCGCGGTAGGCCTGGGATTGCACCACCGGCTGGAAGGCGGGGATATGTCCTGCCTCGGCCCAGGACAGCGAGCCCTTGAGGATGTCGCTGACGAATTTGTAGACGTCGCGGCGCTTGGCCTCGTCGACGTTCAGCTGCCGGGGAAGCACGAAGGAATGCGAGTCAGCGTATGCGGCCGGCGTTCCGAACAGCGTGGGGATGGTGGCGGCGTCAACGGGCAGGTTTGCCTTCTTGAAGGTGGGAAGCTCCCAGACCCCGCTGAAGAGCATGCCTGATCCCCCGCGGGCGAATTCCGCGATGCCGGTGCTGATGTCGCCGCTTTGCGCCGCGATGGTGTCATCGAACAGGGAGGTCATGAATTCCAGGGACTCAACGGCGGCCTCGTTGTCGGCCACCATTGGCTTGCCGGGGGTCAGTTCCATGCTTGCCCCGTGCTGCCGGTAGAGGGTGTAGAAAAGGCGCCACATCTGTGACCCGCTGCCGAGGTACCCGAAGGACAGACCGTGCGCCTGGGTCACTTTCTGCATTTCCCGCGCGATGCTGATGAATTCCTGCGGGGACTTCGCTTCCTGCAACTGCCCGTTGCTGCCAAGCAGTCCTGCCTTTCCCGCCACGTCACGGTTATAGAACATGACAAAGGGGTGCGAATCCAGGGCGATGGAGAAGACTTTGCCGTTGTTCTGGCTCTTGTCCCAGATCCTGGGCGCGAAGCTCTGGCTGGTGACGCCGAACTCTGACAGCAGGTCCAGGTCCCATGGGTCGATCAGGCCGCCGGGCGCATAGCCGGGAACGCGGCTGGCATGCATGATGGCCAGCTGCGGCGGACGGCCGCCGGCCGATGCCATGGCCAGCTTGGTGTAGTACGGCGGCCCCCAGGCAAGAACTGTCGGGTGCACCTTGAACGCGGGGTTGGCGTCGTTCACCTTGCTGATCATGTTCCGCATCTTGATGCCGTCGCCACCGGACAGGAGATGCCAGAACTGGATATCCCTGGGGGCCGCGGCGGAGGCATTTCCGCCGCACCCGGACAAGGCCGCCGCGGCGAACACGCTTCCCAACGCTGCGGTTCCGGACAACAGCCGGCGCCTGGACAGTTGCCTGTCGTCGAAAAAATCAAACTGCTTCACCCGTCACTCCTTTGGATGGGTCCGCTGAAAGTCATTCCGTTGCCACAACCGTTGCTGCCGGGTGTCCCTCATCGCAGTCCTACAGGCTCCGGTGTGACGCACGCCTCACATTACATCGATGTAATACGTCCCGCAATGAAAATTGTTAGCGTTCGCAAAGTGATCCCGCTGTCTCGCTTCGACACCACGCCAGTGGCCGGCGCTGCGTGCAGGGCCTAGGAAGAGGTGCTTTCCCGCTCCACGACTTCGTAATCGACGGCCACCACCCGCTGCGGGCCCTCGCGGTCCTGCATGCGTTCGGTCAGGAGCCGCAGGGCTTCGCTGGCCACCCTGCGCTTGTCGAAGGAGACGGTTGTCAGTGACGGCACCGCATATTTCGCATCTGCGATGTCGTCGAAACCCGCAACGGCCACATCGTCGGGAACCCGAAGGCCGCGTTTCCACAGCACGCTCAGGGCACCGATCGCCATGGAATCGGTGAAACAGAACAGCGCCTCGGGCACCGGGTGCGCGTCAAGGTAGGCGGAAAGAGCATGGGCTGCCGTATCCGGGCTCCACTTTTCGCAAGGGATGATCAACGAGTCGTCCCAGGGGATGCCGAGTTCGCCAAGCGCGGCCTGGTACCCGCGGGTGCGGAGGACGGCTGCCGCGGAGCCCCTGCCCTCGGCGGCGCCCAGAACCGCGATACGCCGCCTGCCCGTCCTGCCGAGCGCCAGTGTCATGTCACGGGCGGCGGCGACGCTGTCCACCCACACACGGTCGGCCAGCTTCTGGGACACTTCCCCAAGCAGGACCACGGGAGGCAGGGCGACGCCCACTTTGACGGCACTCTCGTCCAGCACCACGGGGTTGAGGATCAACCCGTCTATCAGGTTGGAGCGCGCGCGGGACATCAATTCGTACTCGCGGGTGGGATCGGATCCAGTCTCCTCGATCTGCACGCTCCAGCCCTGTTCATGGGCTACTTCCACCACGCTGTGCGCAATTTCGGCAGAATACGGCGTGGCCAGGTCCGGCAATGCCAGGGCAATGACGCCAGACCTGCCGTTGCGCAACCCCCGCGCGGAGAGGTTGGGGACATAGTCCAGCTCGGCCATGGCCTGCTCCACCCTGGTTCGGGTGGGAGCGCTGACCGGGACAATTCCGTTCATGACGTTCGAGACTGTCTTTGGCGAAACCCCTGCGAGGCGCGCTACGTCCTTGACCGTTGCGCGCAAAGGCGCCCCCTTGCTTCCGGTGTGGCATTGTTGAGGATTTTACCCGCCTCTGCAGTGCGTCAGCGTTCGCGCTGGTGGTCCCCTGCCACGGTCTTGGCCGCCTCGACTTCGAGCATGAGCCTGCCGTCTTCTTCGACCAGCGTTGGCTGGTATACGTGGTGCTTCCGCTTGTAGCTCAAATAAGCGATGCAGCCGTTGGCCGTCGCCATCTTTTCCAGCATGATTTCCGAGCCCGGCACGAGCAGTTCGCCCAAGGGGCGGCCCACGGTATTCTCCTGGCCTGCCTCGTCCCCAAGATTGCTGGTGTTCCGTTCCTGCACCACCTGCGCCGCGTTGACCCATCGGCCCCACACGCCTTTGCCCTCAAGCAGCGACGGCTCCTGGCCAAGCGGCTGGGTGGCCGCAAAGTACCGGGTATCGAACCGGCGGTGCGCAAAGTCGGGGCTGCGCCAGTTGACCAGGGACTTCAGCAGGTCGGTGCGGAGGGAAAGTCCGCGCTTGCCCAGGACCTGGGCAAGGGTCTTTTCCTGGTCCGCGACGGCCACGCGGGCCCGCATCCATTCGGACGTTGACGTGGCTTCGACCGTATTGGACATATCCGGACCAGCCAGCAGGATGCCGGTTTCCTCGAAGAGTTCCCGGATGGCTCCCACCACGTGGCGGCGCGCCAGCCCGACGTCGTCCGTTCCCATTTGCTCAGCCCAATGCTGCGGCGACGGGCCCAGCCAACCCATGGGCTCGTCGTCGGACGGGTCAAGGGACCCGCCGGGGAACGCGAGGACCCCCAGCGGCGAGGAGCCGGGCCGGTAACCCAGCCACGTCTCCAAACCGGTGGGTGAATCGCGCAGGAGGACTACGGATGATGCGTAGCGGGCGGCCCTGGGGGTCCGCTCGCCGTGTTCGAGCCAGCTTTGTGCTGCCCCTTCCAGATCCTGGGGCAGTGCAAAAAGGCGTCGTGCGAGGTGCGGCAAGGGAAGTGTCCGGTCTTAGCTGAATTCGGCGATCAACTCGACCTCTACGGGAGAGTCGAGCGGAAGTACGGCAACGCCGACGGCGGACCGCGCGTGCTGCCCGGCGTCGCCAAGGACGCGGCCCAGCAGTTCCGAGGCGCCGTTGACGACGGCGGGCTGGCCCGTGAAGGAGGGATCCGAGGCGACGAATCCCACAACTTTGACGATCCGCGTGATGCGGTCAAGGTCACCGATGACGCTCTTGACGGCAGCAAGGGCGTTGACGGCGCACACTGCCGCGTAGCGTTGGGCGTCCTCCGGGGAAACCGTGGGCTCGTCGGCGAACCCTTCCGTTCCTGCCGAAACCTTGCCCGTAGCTTCGAGTTTGCCGTTAATAAACGGCAGCTGGCCCGAGGTATAGACGTGGCTGCCGGAGACGACAGCGGGAACGTAGGAGGCTACCGGGGCGGCAACCTCCGGGAGGGCAAGGCCAAGTTCCGCGAGGCGCTGCTCGACGGCGGAAACCGGCGCCGTCGCCGGGCTGGACTGGGCTTCTGCGGGGGTGCTCATGCTACTGCTTCTCCCTCTTGAGGTAGGCGACAAGGCCGTTACCGTCGGGTCCGGGGACTACCTGGACGAGCTCCCAGCCGTCCTCTCCCCACTGGTCAAGGATCTGCTTTGTAGCGTGGATGATGAGCGGAATCGTCGCGTACTCCCATTTGGTCATGAGAGAAAGCGTAGCCCTTGCCGGTAAAGTGGAAAACATGGCGACTCGCAACAACCCCTTATTCGACACTGCCACCACACTGGGTAAGATCCTTCTTTTCCTTGGTGTGAGCGCGATTTGCGGTGTCCTCGTGGCGGGCCTGTTGGTCCCTGCCGCGGCCGTCTCCGGCAGCGCGGCAAGCGGTTCCATCAATTTCTTCGATTCCCTTCCCGCCGAACTGAAGGTTGATCCCCCGAGCCAGACCACCAGGATCCTGGCTGCGGACGGCAGCGAGATCGCCAGCGTCTATACGGAGAACCGCACCAAGGTTCCGCTGGACCAGATTTCACCGAACATGAAGAACGCCATCATCGCGGTGGAGGACAGCAGGTTCTACGAGCACGGCGGTGTGGACACCACCGGCATCCTCCGCGCGCTGGTCGCCACAGCCCGCGGCAACAAGCAGGGCGCGTCCACCATCACGCAGCAGTACGTCAACAACGTCCTGAACGCCAACCTCGCAGCCGCCGGCGAAGAGGACCAGATCAAGCTCAACGGCGTCAACAAGGGCGTTGGCGACAAACTCCGCGAAATGAAGCTCTCCATCGCCCTGGAGAAAGAATTCACCAAGGACCAGATCCTTGAGGGCTACCTGAACATCGTGTTCTTCAACCGCGACGCATACGGCATCGAAGCGGCATCCCGTTACTTCTTCAGCACTACTGCCAAGGACCTCACCCTGCCGCAGGCAGCCCTGCTCGCCGGCCTGGTGAACAGCCCCTCCGCCTTTGATCCCATCACCAATCCGGAAAAGTCGAAGCAGCGCCGGGACTTGGTGCTCGGGCTGATGTTGAACCAGGGCAAGATCACCCAGGCCGAACACGACGCCGCCGTGGCCACCCCGGTGGAGCCCAAGGTAACCCAGCCCAAGCAGGGCTGTGCGTACGCGGCCTCCGCCCCCTACTTCTGCGACTACATCCTGCACCTGCTGGAAAACAACCCGGCCTATGGGGCGGACATAAAGGACCGCCAGCGGCTGATTTACGGCGGCGGCCTGACCATCACCACCACACTGGACCCCAACGCGCAGGCCACCGCCCAGGAACAGGTCAACGCTGCTGCGGGCGCAAACCCGGACAAGTGGGGCGCCTCGATGGTGTCGGTGCAGCCGGGCACCGGCAAGATCATCTCAATGGCCCAGAACACCACGTTCCTGCCCGGCCAGGGCTTCGATTCCCAGTTGAACTTCAACGTGGACAAGCTGGATAAGGACGGGAACGACCTCAACGGCATGGGTGGCGCACAGCCTGGGTCCACCATGAAACCCTTTACCTTTGCCGAGTGGCTCAACGAAGGCAAGACCATGAACACGGTGGTTAACGCCGCCCAGCGGGTCTACCCCATCGGTTTCCCCTGGCGCAACACCTGCGGCAAGGTGCAGGGCGCGTACAGCACGGCGCAAAAGAACCAGGGCCTGGATGCGGCGGACGACCTGCAGAACGCTGAGACCAAGTGGTACAAGCCGCTGACGGTTTTGGAAGGCCTCTACAACTCGATCAACACCGTGACGTTCGCGTCAGCCGCCCAGTTGGATCTCTGCGGAATCCAGAAAATCGTGGATGCGACAGGTTTGCACGGTGGCCTGCCCTCCGCAGATGATCCGCACCCGAAAATCGACATGTCAACCTTGGGTAACCTGCTGGGTTCCACGCAGACCTCGCCGCTGACCATGGCCAGTGCTTTCGCCACGTTTGCGAATGACGGCAAATACTGCGAGCCCATCGCCATCACCTCTGTTGTCGATGCCACGGGCAAGCAGCTGCCGGCCCAGTCCAGCAGCTGCCGCGATGCCATCAAGCCTGAAGTTGCCCGCGGCGTGAACTATGCCCTCCAGGAAGTCCTGAACAGGGGTTCAGGATCGCTGATCCGGCCGCGGATTTCCACGACCACCAGCTTCCCCATCGGCGCCAAGACCGGTACCTCCAACAACAACGGCTCCACCTGGGTTGTTGGCCACACCACCGGCCTGGCCACCGCCGCTTGGTTCGGCGACCCGCTGGGGGCGCAGGACCGCGCAGGGCAGAACATCACCGTCAACGGAAAGTTCTATGAAGGCATTGACGGCTACATGATCGCCGGTCCCATGTTCTCCAGCTACATGGCCAAGATTGCTCCGGCCTATGGGACCAACCCGTTCCCTGCCCCGCCGAGCAACATGATCAATGGTGTAACCACTACCTCGCCTGGCAGGACCACGCCCCAGGTCACCCAGGCTCCCGTTCCTGCCCCCCAGGCAACCCGGGCTCCTGCCACGCAGGCCCCCGCCCCGGCCCCGGCCCCGACCAGCAACGGAAACGGCAACAACGGCAGAGGAAACGGCTAAGCGCATATGAGCATCGATAGCCTGGCAAGCCGCGCCCGTTCCATCGGGCGCGGCTTTGCCGTCACTGCCGGCGCCGGGGCCGCGGCCGGCGTTGCTGCGTTCGGGTACGGCCTGTGGGAGAAGAACCAGTTCGTCCTGCGCGAGGAGAATCTTGCCATCCTCCCGCCCGGCCGCGAACCATTCCGCATCCTGCACCTCAGCGATATCCATTTCGTCCCCGGGCAGCGGAAGAAGGCCGAGTGGCTCGGGTCCCTGGCGGACCTCCGGCCGGACCTGGTGGTCAACACCGGCGACAACCTCAGCCACGTCAAGGCGGTGGACCCGCTGCTGGAGGCACTGAAGCCGCTGCTGCAGTTCCCCGGTGTCTTTGTCCCCGGCTCCAACGACTACTTCGCCCCCAGCCCCAAAAACCCAGCGGCCTACTTACTGGGACCGTCCAAGGTGAAGCCCAAGCCGGTAGCCCTTGACTGGCCGCGCCTGCGCTCAGGCTTCGGCATGAGCGGCTGGGTTGACCTGACCAACCGCAACCAGTCCCTGGTTCTGAACGGCATGCGCTTCGACTTCTCCGGGGTCGACGATCCGCACCTGAAGCGGGAGCGGTATGCAGGCTGGCCCCGCGGAACAGTGAGCCAGAACGCAAAAGACCACGTCAAGGTGGCTGTTATCCACGCGCCCTATCAGCGGGTACTGGACCACTTCACCGAAAGCGGCGCCGACCTCCTGCTGGCGGGCCACACTCACGGCGGCCAGCTGTGCATCCCCGGGTACGGCGCCATCATCTCCAACTGCGACCTTCCCACCTGGCGCGCCAAAGGCCTCAACGACTGGTCAAGCAACGGAAGCACGACGCCGGTCAACGTCTCCGGCGGCATCGGCACCTCGCGCTTTGCCCCGGTAAGGATCGCCTGCAAGCCCGAAGCCGTCCTGTTGACCCTCACCTCACCGAACTAACCCATTGCTCCATCAGTTATGGTCCCCAAAAGCGGGTTATGGGGACCATAACTGATAGGGCATCCGGCATTACGGAGTGCAATAACTGGGGAAGCAGCCAGTGGCCCGCACAATCGCTGTGAAGCAGCTCACGCCATGGCATAGGGTTGTTGCTAGAGGAAACTACATTCGTTTTATAGCTTGAGAAGCGGGCATGGCCAAGCAGACTCCCTTTTTCCGATCCATCAGCCGTCTTTATCCCCACGTCCGGCCCATCATCCCCAGGCTCCTGCTGGGGCTGCTCTGTGCACTCCTGGCCAGCATCGTTGCGCTGACCATCCCCCAGGTGCTGCGTGTCCTGGTCAACACCGCCCTGCAGCCCGGAGGTACCCCGGAGGCAGTCTGGACGTCAGCGGGCGTCATCCTGGTCCTGGGTATCGCCGAAGCTGGCCTGGTGGCGTTGCGCCGGCAATTCGTCATCAACCCTGCCACCACGGTGGAAACCCGGATGTGTGTGTCCCTCTACGACCACCTGCAGGACCTCACCGTTTCCTTCCATGACCGCTGGGGCTCCGGCCAGCTGCTGTCCCGGGCCATGACGGACTTGAACTTCCTGCGCCGCTGGATGGCCTTCGGCGCCATAATGCTGGTGGTCACCACCCTCACCGTGATCATCGGCATCATTGCCATGTTCGCCATGAGCTGGCAGCTGGCCCTGATCTTCCTTGCCGCCGCCGTTCCCATCACCATCAACAGCTTCCGGTTCCGCACCCGGTTCAGCAAGGTTGCCCGCCGCAGCCAGGACCAAGCCGGCGACCTCGCCACCACCGTGGAGGAATCCGTCCACGGCATCCGCGTGCTCAAGGCCTTTGGACGCAGCCGGGAAGCCCTGGAAAACTTCAACGAGCAGGCCGAGGAACTGCGCCAGACCGAAATCGAGAAGGCGCGCCACCAGGCAACGTTCACTATGGTGGTCACCCTGCTTCCCGAGCTGGCGCTGGGAGCCGGGCTGGTGGTGGGCGTCATGCTGTGCGCCAGCGGTCAACTGAGCATCGGCGCCCTGGTGGCGTTTTTCGCCACCGCGGCGGTTATTGCCTCCCCCGTGGAATTCTCCGGGATGCTGTTGGCCATGGCACTCACGGCCAAGACCGCCGTCGACCGCCATTACGAGGTGATGGACACGCAAAACACCATCACCAGCCCAACTCAGCCACGGCGCCCCAAGGAACTCGCTGGGGCACTCCGCTTCGCGAACGCAACCTTCGCCTTCGAGGACGCGCCGGACAAGCCCATCCTCAAGGACATCAACCTGGACATCCGTCCCGGCGAAACCATGGCCCTGGTGGGCATCACCGGCAGCGGCAAGAGCGCGCTGATCCAGTTGGTGCCGCGTCTGTACGACGTCACCACAGGGGCCATCACCCTCGACGGCGTGGACATCCGGGACTTCGAGGTTGAGGAGCTTCGCAGGGTTGTTGGCGTGGCGTTCGAGGACACCACGCTCTTCTCCAATTCCGTACGGGACAACGTCCTCCTGGGCGCCCCGGTCCGGACGGAGGAGGTCCTCGACGAAGCACTGGATGTGGCCCAGGCACACTTCGCCTACTCTCTGCCGGAAGGGGTGGACACGCTGATCGGTGAGGAAGGCCTAAGCCTGTCCGGCGGGCAGCGGCAGCGGATCGCGCTGGCACGCGCCATCGCCGCCCGCCCGCGCGTGCTGGTCCTGGACGATCCCCTGTCCGCCCTGGACGTGCACACCGAGGAGTTGGTGGAAGCCCGCCTCAGGGAAGTGCTGAAGGACACCACCACCCTGATCGTGGCCCACCGCCCCTCCACCGTGGCCCTCGCGGATCGGGTGGCGCTGCTCGAGGATGGCCGCATCACCGCTGTCGGGACACACACCGAACTCCTGGCCCACAACCAGCACTACCGCTACGTCATCGCCAGCCTGGACCGCGAGCCGCGCGACCTGGACTCCGAACTGTCGGCGCTTGAGGACCAGGCCGAGGAAGTTACACGATGAGCACCGCAACGTTCGGCACCGCCAATGAAGACAATGCCCACCTCAGCAAGAGCGACAGCAGGGCAGTACGACGGCGGTCACTCGCCTTGCTGGGGTCGCTGATCCGTCCGGTACGGGTACGGTTCTGGCTGACCATCGCCATGGTGGTCCTTTCGCAGGCCGCGCGCGTCGCAGGCCCGGCACTGATCGCTTTCGGCATCGACCGCGCGCTTCCCGCGCTCCGGGCCGGCGACAACCTTCCGCTGGTATTCACCGGCGTCGCCTACCTGCTGGCAGCCATTGCGACGGCGGGACTCACGTCCCTTTACGTCACCTCCACGGCGCGGCTCAGCCAGGCCATGCTGCTGGACCTGCGGGTGCGTGTCTTCCGGCATACCCAACGCCTCAGCCTGGAGTTCCACGAGAAGTACACCTCCGGCAGGATTATCGCCCGGCAGACCTCGGACCTGGAGGCGCTGCGGGAACTGCTGGATTCCGGCGTCAGCTCCCTGGCCTCGGGAATGCTGTTCATGGCGTTTACCGCAATCACCATTTTTGCCCTCGACTGGCGGAGCGGTTTGCTGGTGCTGGCCGCCGGTGTTCCGATGTTTTTCCTGTCCCGCTGGTACCAGAAGCACTCACAGATCGCCTTCCGTGAGTCCCGTGTGGTTTCCGCCCGGCTCATTGTGCATTTCGTGGAGACCATGACCGGAATCCGCGCCGTCAAAGCTTTCCGCAAGGAAAAGGAAAACTCCGAGCGCTACGGCAAGCTTGCCGAGGACTACCGGCTGGTCACCGTCCGCTCCATCAACCTCAACGGCATCTTCCAGCCGGGACTGGTGCTGATCGGCAACGTCTGCGTGGCAGTTGTCCTCCTCTTCGGCGGCTTCCGGGTGCTGGGCGGCGACCTGGCCGTTGGCGTGCTCCTGGCCCTAATCCTCTCCACCAAGCGGTTCTTCCAGCCGGTGGACCAGATGGCCATGTTCTACAACTCGTTCCAGAGCGCGCAGGCAGCCCTTGAAAAGGTCTCCGGGCTGCTGGAAGAGGTGCCCACAGTCCGGCCACCGAAGAACCCGGTTGCCCTGCGCAGCGCCACGGGTCGCGTCGACTTCAACGACGTCGAATTCCGCTACGGCGACGGGCCTGTGGTGGTCCCCCGCCTGGACCTGCACATCCCGGCCGGGCAGACCGTAGCGCTGGTCGGCCAGACGGGGGCCGGCAAATCGACCCTGGCCAAACTCATTGCCCGGTTCTACGACGTTACCTCCGGCACGCTCACCCTGGACGGCGTAGACCTTCGCGGCCTGGCCACTTCCGACCTCCGGCGGAACATCGTCATGGTCACCCAGGAAGCCTTCCTGTTCAGCGGCTCGGTGGCGGACAACATCGCCCTGGGCCGGCCGGAAGCCTCACGGGAGGAAATCGAGGAAGCCGCCAAGGCGGTTGGGGCACACGAGTTCATCCTTGAACTTCCCGAAGGCTACGACACGGACGTCAACAAGCGCGGCGGCAGGGTCTCCTCCGGGCAACGGCAACTCATCAGCTTTGCGCGGGCTTTCCTGGCACGGCCGGCGGTGCTGATCCTGGACGAGGCCACTTCCTCGCTGGACATCCCGTCCGAACGACTGGTGCAGGCTGGGCTGGCCCGGCTCCTGGCCGGCACGGAGGCAGCACGGAGGACGGCACTGATCATCGCCCACCGCCTGTCCACGGTGGAGACCGCTGACCGCGTCCTGGTGGTGCATGACGGCCGGATCGTGGAAGACGGGACGCCTGAGGAACTGGTCGGTGGCGGCGGACGCTTCGCCGACCTGCACGGGGCCTGGAAGGATTCGCTGGTCTAGCCATCCCGTTCAGGATTTCGCATCGGGGCCTTGGATCGGCTATCCTTGTAAAGTTGCTTTTGCAGCGGATCGGGATGTAGCGCAGCTTGGTAGCGCGCTTCGTTCGGGACGAAGAGGTCGCAGGTTCAAATCCTGTCATCCCGACCATAATGAAAGAGGGTCTCCTTGCGGAGGCCCTCTTTTTGCATCTCAAAGGGGTTGCGAAAGCATCGCGACCAGCCGGCTTCCGGCCTTACGCATGGTGGCCTTAAAAGGAACAGCCCCGGAGCAGTTGCTCCGGGGCTGCCTTCGCCTCCTATGGTGAGGAAGCTATTTATGCGGGGTCAGGCCAGTTGCCGATGTAGGTGACGACGGCGGTATCGGTGGTTGTGGTCTTCTTGCCCTTCACCTTGGTGGAGGCAGGGTCAGGCCAGTTTCCAATAGCTACCGACGTACCCGAATTATCGGCGACGGAACCTGCAGACAGGACGGCCGGAGCCGCCGCAGAAAAAGCCAAGGCCCCAGCCAAGGCGGCCGCGGTTGCGATCTTCTTCAACATATAAGTTCCTCAATACGAGTCGGATTCGTTACAAAGCCAGCACTGTCCTTGTTGACACACATTGTAAAATATTTTCCACAGGGGCTGTCAAGCATTCGGCGCCCCAGCTGTCCAGAAGGAGGAAACGCGTGGGCAACGGATTCGGAGAAAAGCTCCGGGCGGAGCGCCTTGAGCGTGGACTGACACAGGCGGAACTGGGCAAGGACCTGTACTCCCCCAGCTACATCTCACTGCTCGAGACCGGCCGGCGCGAACCGACGGCTGAAGTCATTGAAGAACTGGCCCGCAGGCTGGAGTTGGCCCCCAAGGCACTGGAGGCTTGGAGCCAACCGATCTCCGTCAGCGACGCTGAATACGTGCTGGCTGGGCTGTATGCGCGCCAGGCATGGGACCTCCGCGACTACCCTCTTGCGGCGAGCCACGCGGCGACGGCCGCGCAGATTGCCTTGGAGGGTAAGAACACCAGTGCCTGGTGGAACATGACTTACATGCAGGCCGAGTGCCTCATGAAACAAGGCGATTTGCAGGAGTGCCGCAAAATCATCGAGCGGCTCATTGAGCACCCAATGGCGACGGAGTCCGTTGGCCTGGGAGTCCGCGCACGCCAGATGCTGGCTGCCGTCTGCCATGGCCAGGGCCAGTTGGCAATCGCGGTAGAACACGCTCTCGAGGCTGTCAGGCTCTCCGTCAACCTCCCCCGCGGCTCGACCGTCGCTATCGGTGCACACCGGATCCTGATAGGTGCGCTGGCCGAAAGTGGCCGGCTGGACGAAGCCTGGAAGTATTGCCAGGCGCTGCTCGACCAAGTTGACGAGCACGCGATGTCCCAACTCGCTGGCGAGGTGGCTTGGGTAGTCGGCAATGTGGCGTTCATGCGGCACGACTACACAGAAGGCGTCAAGCACCATGAGCGGGCAGCCCGCCTGCTCTCCCCTGCCAATGACATCGAGCTATGGGCGCGTTTCAACAAGGCCTCTGCCGCTGTCCGGCTCTCATCCGGCATTGTGGAGCCGGAGACGCTCGCAGCCATCGAACGTGCGGAGCTTGCCTTCTCGATTGTCGGCGGTACAAAGAGTGACGAGCTGGAGGTTGCCTTTATCCGCGCCCGCTGGCTCTACCTAACCGGCGACATCGTGGCAGCAGTCGAAAAACTCCGCGAAATCCACGCCGAACGTGATGCCTTGGGCAAGCACACCGCCGGTGAGGTCTCCCTGCTCCTGGGCAAGTCCCTCAAGGCCGCGGGCGATATCGACGAGGCATTGGGGTATCTCGAGGAGGCTCGAAAAGCCTTCGCCGCGGCAGGTGCCCAAGACCGGGTTCAGCAGGCGCTGGATGCGATCCTGGAAATAAAGCTCGCGCAAAAAAGAGCGGCAGCAGCGGCTAAAGCAAGCTAAATAAAGCCGGCCAAGTAAGCGGGAGGCTTACCTGGCCGGCTTTCGGGCTTACCTGGCTTCGGTCTGAACAGCTAGGAAAACCTCTTTCCCGTGATCTTCTCGTACGCTTCAACGTACCGGCTGCGGGTGCGCTCGACCACGTCGGCTGGAAGCGCCGGCGGCGGGGTGTCGGAGGATTTGTCCCAGCCGGACTCGGCGGAGGTCAGCCAGTCCCGCACATACTGCTTGTCGTAGGACGGCTGGGCCTGGCCCGGTTTATAGGTGCTGGCGTCCCAGAACCGCGAGGAATCCGGGGTCAGTACCTCATCGCCCAGGGTGATGGACCCAGAGACGGCGTCGTATCCGAACTCCACCTTGGTGTCCGCCAGGATGATGCCGCGCTCCCGGGCGATCTTTTCCGCGGTGGTGTAGATCTTCAGCGTCAGCTCTTTCAGGCGGGCGGCGATATCGTCCCCCACCAGCGCCACCACGGCGTCATAAGTGATGTTCTCGTCGTGCTCGCCGATCAAAGCCTTCGCCGACGGGGTGAAGATGGCGTGCTCCAGCCGGGATCCGTCCACCAGCCCTTCGGGCAGCGGGATGTTACAGACCGTGCCCGAGGCCTTGTACTCAAGGAGCCCGGAACCGGTGAGGTAGCCGCGGGCAATGCACTCCACCGGGAACATATCCAGCTTCTTGCAGATCATGGCCCGGCCCTCAACCTCGGCCGGCACGCCGTCCTCCACAGTGGAACCGAGCACGTGGTGCTCAACGCCCAACTGGTCGAACCACCAGAGGCTCAGCTGCGTGAGGATGCGCCCTTTGTCAGGGATTTCACTGGACAGCACGTGGTCGTAGGCGCTGATCCGGTCGCTGGCCACCACCAGCACGCAGTCCTGGCCCAGGCGCTGCAGGATGGACTCATCGGCGGGCTCATAGAGGTCGCGCACTTTGCCGGAATAAACATGCTTCCAACCGGGCAGGTCAAGCGTCTCGGTGGCGTAGCCGCGGTTCTCCGAAGTGTCAGTCATGTCAGGCCTTTGCTTTCACGATGGGCATTGAACCCGTGGCGCCGTAGGGAACCTTGATTTCGCCACGGGCGGCTTTGCGGGCGATGTCGCTGCGGAACTGCGAGCCTTCCAGCTGGACCAGCTCCACGCCGTCGTAGGCTCTTTCGCGCGCCTCCACCAGGTCGCTGCCCAGCGCTACGACAGCCAGGACGCGGCCGCCGGCGGAAACTACTTTGCCTTCATCATCCAGGGCGGTTCCGGCGTGGATGACGTGCACGCCCTCAAGCGCTTCCACCTTCTTGAGTCCGCGGATCCGGTCACCTGTGCGCGGCTTGTCCGGGTAGTTTTCCGAGGCTACGACGACGGCGACAGCGGCTTCCTTGGACCAGCGCAGCTCCTCTGCCTTGTCCAGTTCGCCCTTGGCAGCCGCCATGAGCAGGGCGCCGAGGGGCGTCTTGAGCCGGGCGAGGACCGCCTGCGTCTCGGGGTCGCCGAAGCGCACGTTGAATTCGATGACGCGGGTACCGCGTGAGGTGAGGGCCAGGCCGACGAACAGCACGCCGACAAACGGGGTGCCGCGGCGGGCCATCTCGTTGACGGTGGGCTGGGCCACCCGGTCCAGGACCTCCTGCACCAGGCCTTCAGGGGCCCACTCAAGCGGGGTGTAGGCGCCCATGCCGCCGGTGTTGGGGCCTTCGTCGTTGTCGAAGATGCGCTTGAAATCCTGCGCCGGTGTGAGCGCAACGGTGTTCTGCCCGTCGCAGAGCACAAACAGGGAAACTTCGGGCCCGTCCAGGAACTCCTCGATCACCACTGATCCGCCGGCGTCGAAGCAGGACTGCGCGTGGGCCAGGGCTTCGTCGCGGTTCCTGGTGACCACCACGCCCTTGCCGGCGGCCAGGCCGTCGTCCTTCACCACATAGGGGGCGCCGAAGGTGTCCAGTGCTGACGCTGCTTCCTCGGCATTGGTGGCCACCATGGCCATCGCCGTGGGTACCCCGGCTTCTGCCATGACTTCCTTGGCAAAAGCCTTGGAGGCCTCCAGCTGTGCGGCAGCCTTGCTGGGTCCGAAGACGGGGATGCCGGCTTCGCGCACGGCATCGGAGACACCGGCGGCCAGCGGAGCCTCGGGGCCCACCACCACGAGGTCCACGGCCAGCCGGGTGGCCAGTTCCGCAACCGCCTCGGGATCGTTGCCGTTGATGTTGTAGGTAGGGACCAGCTTGCTGATGCCGGCATTGCCCGGCGCCGCGTGGACCTCGGACACGTTGGGGTCGGCGAGCAGGGAGCGGACAATGGCGTGTTCGCGGCCTCCGGGGCCAATGACGAGTACCTTCACAGTCTCCAAGGGTACTTTGTGCACCCTTCCGGCTCCTAAGCTGTGACCTTCCCTGCCCGGCCCGTCAATCCGCGGCCCCGGCCGCTCCGAACCATACACATGACAACGCTTCGAAACCGGAAAACCGGCACCGCCGCCATGGCCGCTTTGGCAGGCGTGGTGGCGGCCGCCGTCGTACTTGCCGTTGCGGAGCTGATCGGCGCATTCTTCACCGCCAGGGCCACGCCGCTGTTTGCCCTGGGCTCCACGTTCATCGACTTCACACCGCCCGGGCTCAAGGACTTTGCGATCGCCACCTTCGGCACCAATGACAAGGCCGCCCTGTTCGTGGGCATGGGCCTCACCATCGCGGTGCTTGCCTGCATTCTTGGCGTGGTGGCCTACCGGAAATGGGCGCTGGGCGTCCTGGGTGTGCTGTTCATGGGTGCCGTGATCGTTGCCTGCGTGGTGACCCGGGCGGGCGTTGGCCCCGCGGACGCCATCCCTTCAGTGCTGGGGACACTGGCCGGCCTGGTGGCCCTGCGCCGATTGATGGTGCAGCTGTGGGGGCTGCAGGAGTGGCCCGAAGCGCCGGCTGATACAGCGTACGACGGCGATGCGCGGGAACGTGGCGACGGCACCAGCCGCCGGGGTTTCTTCACCGCCGCGGGGATCACCGCGGTGGCTGCAGGAATCGCGGCGACTGGCGGCCGGCTCCTGGGTGCCGCACGCAACAATGTGGCCCAGGCCCGGGACGCCCTGCGGCTGCCGGCACCGGCCAAGGATGCAGCGCCCGTCCCGGCGGGCGTGCAGTCCCCTGTTGCGGGCGTTACCCCGTGGCTGACGCCGAACAATGAGTTCTACCGCATCGATACGGCCTTGAGTGTCCCGGAAATCAACGTCGATGACTGGGAACTGCGGGTGCACGGGCTGGTGGAACAGGAAGTGACCCTGACGTTCCAGGACCTGCTGGACGCGCAGCTGATCGAATCGCATGTCACCCTCACCTGCGTTTCCAACCCCGTGGGCGGCAACCTGGCCGGCAACGCCAGGTGGCTTGGCCTTCCCATCCGCGAGGTCCTGGCACGCGCCAAACCCAAGGACGGCGCGGACATGGTGCTCTCCACCTCCATTGACGGCTTCAGCGCCTCCACTCCCCTGGAGGTCCTGCAGGATGACCGCGACGCCATCCTGGCCATCGGCATGAACGGCGAACCCCTTCCGCTGGAGCACGGCTACCCTGTGCGGATGGTGGTTCCGGGGCTTTATGGCTTCGTCTCTGCCACCAAGTGGGTGGTTGACCTGGAAGTCACCCGCTTTGCCGACAACAAGGCATACTGGACCAACCGTGGCTGGTCCGAACGCGGACCCATCAAGACCATGGCACGCGTGGAGGTGCCCAAGTCCTTCGCCAAGGTGCCGGCCGGGAAGGTAGCGGTGGGCGGCACCGCCTGGGCCCAGACGCGCGGCATCACCAAGGTTGAGATCCAGATCGATAACGGCGAGTGGATGGAAACCGCCCTGTCGGCCGAAGCGTCCACCATCACTTGGCGCCAGTGGTCCTACGAGTGGGACGCCACGCCCGGCCCGCACTACATCAAGGTCCGGGCCACCGACGGCACCGGCGAGGTCCAAACGGACAAGCGTGCCGATCCGGTTCCGGACGGCGCCTCCGGCTGGCAGTCGGTAATGGTGACCGTGCAGTAGATGGTCAGCGCTCAGTGGCGGGTCCCCGTGCAGTGGCAGGCTGGCCCATAGACTGGCGGTATGCCGCATAATCCGCATGCCACCTTCACCGTGGACTCCGCCGTCGAACTGGCCGTGATCGAACGCAGCGGCTTTGTGGAGTCGCGGCACATCGGTTCCGCCGTCCTTCTGTCCGCCGACGGGTCGGTGGTCACCCAGCTTGGCGACATCAACACCCCCATCTACGCCCGGTCCACCCTGAAGCCGTTCCAGGCGCTGGCATCCATGCAGTCCGGGGTTCCGCTCCGCGGCGCCCAGGTGGCCATCGCCTGCGGCAGCCACACCGGGTCACTGGACCACATGGACGTGGTGGCGGGCATGCTCAAGGCCGCCGGCGTCCGTGAAGACCAGCTGCAGTGCCCCGAAACCTGGCCCCAGGACGAGACGGCCCGCAACTGGCTGGTGCGCTCGGAGAAGGGGATGTCGCGGCTGGCCTACAACTGTTCCGGGAAGCACGCAGCATTCCTTTGGGCCTGCACGGAAAACGGGTGGGACACGCATAGCTACCTGGAGCCCAACCATCCCCTGCAGCAGCGGGTCCGCACCGTGATCGAGGAATACACGGGCGAGCAGATCGCGCACCTGGGCATCGACGGCTGCGGCGCTCCGGTAGCAGCAGTTTCCCTGAAGGGGCTGGCCAGGGCCTACTCCCAGCTGGCCAAGGCGCCCGGCGACCAGAGCTTCAGCGCCAGGGCGGCCACCATCGCCACGTCGATGCTGGATTACCCTTGGGCCGTGCAAGGCCGCGGCGAAGCCAACACGCTGGTGATGGACGAACTGGAGATCATCGCCAAGATCGGGGCCGAGGGAGTCCTGGCCATGGCCACGCCCCAAGGCGTTTCCGTGGCCGTCAAGATCCTCGACGGCAATGTCCGCGCCACCTCGCTTGTGGCCCTGACCCTTCTTGCGGCAGCGGGGGCCGTGGAGATTCCGGGCGTTGCCAGCGCCCTGGAAAAAGTGGTTGAGCCGGTGCTTGGCGGCGGCCGACCGGTGGGCAAGATCCGGCTGGGCCCGGCAGTTTCCGCCCTTCTGGACTGACACCCCGTTCTCCCGCCGCCGCAAAATCCGCACCGCCGCAAAAGGAAAGACTGAAAGCATGGCCGTAGCCCGCCGTCGTATCGACGTCCAGGAAGGCAAAGCAGCACTGAAGGCATGGCTGGAAGCCGCCCAGCCGCCGTCGGACGTTCCCGTGCCACGCACGGTCCTGGCCACCGCAGTGAGGTACTCGCTGGAGGAAGTGACCGCCCGCGCCCCGGGCAACTCTGTTGAGGTGCGTGTGCCGCCCTTTGGCGTCACACAGTGCGTGGAGGGGCCGCGGCACACGCGCGGCACCCCACCCAATGTGATTGAGTGCGACGCCGCCACCTGGCTTGGGATGGTGACGGGCCAGGTGCGCTGGGCAGATGCAGTTGCTGCCGGCAAAGTGGCAGCATCAGGCCTGCGGGCCGACCTGTCGGCCCTGCTGCCCCTCTAGCCCTGCCGCCTCCTCCCCAGCCGCGGCGAGTCGGCCGGAGCACGTCAGCCGCGGCCGATGAAAGGCATGCCGGCCGCGGTAACCACCACTGAGCCAACACTGGCTGTGGCCGGCATGTTGGCCATCATCAGCACCGCGCGCGCCGCGTCCTTCACGGGGAACATTGGCTCCACCTTGCGGCTGCCGTCGGCCTGCAGTGCCCCCGAGCCGACGCCGATGGTGTCCATGATTTCCGTGGCCGTGTTGCCGATGTCGATCTGCCCGCACGTGATGCCATAGCCGCGGCCGTCCAGCTCGATGCTCTTGGTCAGGCCGGTCATGGCGTGCTTGGTGACCGTGTATGCGACCGTCCGGGGCCGGGGTGAATGGGCGGAGATGGAACCGTTATTGATGATCCGCCCGCCCTGCGGCACCTGCGCTTTCATGGCCCGGACGGCCGCGGCCGCGCACAGCATGGAGCCTGTGAGGTTCACGGCCAGCGTGGCGTTCCAGTCGTCCAGGCTAATCTCGTCCACGCCGGCTGCCGGGCCGAACACGCCGGCATTGTTGAACAGGACATCCACGCGCCCCCACTGCCGGCGGGCAGCCTCGAAAAGGCGCTCGACGTCGTCGGGCCGCGTGACGTCGCACGGCACCACAAGAGCGTCGGGGTGACTGTCCGCTGTCTCCTTCAGCTGCGCTTCGCGTCGGCCGGCCAGCACCACGCGGAAGCCGTCGGCCAGCATCTGCCGGGCGACCTCCCGGCCAATGCCGGAGCCGGCCCCGGTAACGACGGCGACGCGGGCAGTGGGAGGGGACGTGTCCATTCTGTCTCCTGGCTTAGGACTGCGCCGGCACGGCCGGCTTGTTCAGCGGCCAGCCTATGACGGTCCTGGGGCGGGGCGCAGCGAACGTCCGCACTTTGGAGGTGGAGAGTCGCATCCGGACCAGGGATTCGGCGATTGTCACCGCGGAAGCCACGCCGTCCACTACGGGGACTCCCGCCCGCTGCCGGATCTGCTCATCCAGCCCGGCCATGCCGCCGCAGCCGAGCACGATGACCTCGGCCTTGTCCTGGGTGACGGCCAGCATCGCCTGATTGATGATGGCCTCCACTGCCCGCCCGGGTTCCTCCTCCAGTTCCAGCACGGCCATGCCGCTGGCACGGACGGACGCACATCTGGCGTCCAGTCCGGCCAGCTTCAGCCTGTCCTCGATGAGGGGAACCGTCCGGTCCAGGGTGGTCACCACGGAGTACTTGTGACCCAGGAACATCGCCGTGCTGGCTGCGGCTTCGGTGATGTCCACCACCGGCACGTCCAACAGCTCCTGCAGGCCTTCGCGGCCGTGCTCGCCGTAGCCGGCCTGGACAACGGCGTCGAAGGGCTCCGGGTAGGAGGTGACGGCGTCCATGACGGCGACGGCGGCGAGGTAGCTTTCGAAGTTGCCCTCGCAGGAGTCTGCGCCGAACCTCGGGGTGATGCCGATGATTTCCGTACCGGGAGCGGCCACACTGCGTGCCGAGGCCGCAATCGAGTCCGTCATCGACGAGGTGGTGTTCACATTGGCAACGAGTATGCGCATGGGGAATTCCTTTGGTGCTCCGGGTCCCTGTGGGGCCGGTTGCTGGGTGAGTGGGGATCAGTGGGTGCTGACGACGGCGATTGCCTCACCGTCGTGGTCTTCCAGCCGTTGGTTGCGGTCGGCGATGAAGAAGTAGAGCGTGGCGGCGATGCCTGCTGCAAAGAACCAGGCGAAGGGAGCGGCCGCAGCCAGTCCCGGGACGAAGACGATGAGGAGGGCCAGGACGGCGGCCGGAACCATGGCGATGATGGCCCGCGGGTTGACGCCCTTCTTGTAGAAGTACGTTCCGTCAGGGGATGCCGTGTAGAGCTGCGGCACGTTGACCTTCCCGCGGCGGATGAGCCAGTAGTCGGCCATGACGACGCCGAACAGCGGGCCGAGCAGCGCACCGAGTCCACCGAGGAAGTACACGATGACCAGCGGGTTGTTGTAGAGGTTCCAGGGCAGGATGACCAAGCCGATCGTCGCTGAGACCATGGCGGCCTTGCGGAAGTTCAGCCGCTTGGGGAACAGGTTGGTTAGTGCGTAAACCGGGGCAACGAAGTTGGCCATTAGGTTCACGGCGATGGTCAGGATCAGCAGGGCAAGGCAGGCCAGGACCAGGAAGAGCGTGTTGGGGATGGTCTGGACAATGTCCGAGGGGCTCTTGATGATGGTGCCGTTGATCTTGAACTGGCCACCGGCCATGACCACCACAATGGCGCCGAAAACCAGCATGTTGATGGGGATGCCCCAAAAGTTGCCGCGCACCACAGCCTTCTTGGAGACTGCCGAGCGGGTGAAGTCGCAAAAATTCAGGACGAAGGTGCCGTAGATGGACACCCACAGGGCGCCGCCGGCGAAGATGGTGAGCCACATTTCCGGCCCTTCCAGCGCCTTGTCGGAGGACCAGGCGATGCTTCCGCCTGCCTCGACGAAGATCCAGATGGCCATGGCGGCCATGGTGGCAAGAATGACCGGGCCGGCGAAGGCCTCATACTTGCGGATCATCTCCATACCGAAGCTGACGATCACCAACTGCACCACCCAAAGGGTCACAAACGCCATCCAGCCCAGGGTGGACAGGCCCAGGATGGAGTCTTTGTCCATGTCCGCCAACGCGGGGAACATGGCGACGAGCATCACGCGGAACACCACGGACGCGAGGTAGGTCTGGATGCCGAACCAGGCCACGGCCACTGCGCCGCGGAGGAGGCTGGCGATCTGGGCGCCCCTGATGCCGAAGCTGATTCGGCTCATGACTGGGAAGGGAACACCGGTCTTGACGCCCATGAATCCGGACAGCGTCAGGAGGCCGAACAACAGCGCCGCGCCGATGCCGAGGGCCATAAGGATCTGCCACCCGCCCAGCCCCAAGGCGAACAGCCCGATGGCGAAGGCGTAGTTGCCCAGGCTGTGCACGTCGTTGGCCCACAGGGTGAAGATGCTGTAACTGGTCCAGCTGCGGCCGGCGCGCTTGGTGGGGGCAAGATCGGAGTTGTACAGGGAAGGGCTGATGCTCGTGCCCGAGGCTGCGCTTGCTGATTCGCACAGGGCTTCAACGCTTCCGGGGGTATGTACGCTCCAACCCGCCGCTGCGGCCAGCTGGTGGCGGTTATCACGTTGACCCTGGACACGCCTCCTACTAATCTCGTCTAGCAACAATGTTTTCTCACAATACGAAAACATGAGGCCAAGCATTCAAAAATGAAAAGAGGCTGCCGTGGCTGCAGGAGAAGAGACCTCCCATATCCTCAGCGGGTTGACTAACCAGCTGCCTGATCGTGATCCGGAAGAGACTGCCGAGTGGGTTGAGTCCCTGGATGCGTTGATCAGGGAACAGGGTACCGAGCGTGCCCAATACATCATGCGGAGCCTGCTGCAGCGCGCGGGCGCGCAGAGCGTGGGTGTGCCGATGGTGACCATACCACCGATTACGTGAACACGATCCCGGTGGACCAGGAAGCCGAGTTCCCGGGCAACGAGGAATACGAACGCCGCTACCGGGCCTACATGCGGTGGAACGCCGCGGTCATGGTGCACCGGGCGCAGCGGCCCGATATCGGCGTCGGCGGGCATATCTCCACGTACGCCGGCGCGGCGACCCTGTACGAGGTCGGGTTCAACCACTTCTTCCGCGGCAAGGATCACCCCGGCGGCGGGGACCAGGTCTTCTTCCAGGGCCACGCCTCCCCCGGCATGTACGCCCGGGCATTCATGGAAGGCCGCCTCTCCGAGGAAGACATGGACGGGTTCCGGCAGGAAAAGTCCCGCCAGGGCCACGCCCTGTCCTCCTACCCGCACCCCAGGTTGATGCCGCACTTCTGGGAATTCCCCACCGTGTCCATGGGCATCGGGCCGCTGAACGCGATCTACCAGGCCCAGAACAACCGCTACCTGCACAACCGCGGCCTGAAAGACACCTCCGACCAGCAGGTCTGGGCGTTCCTGGGCGACGGGGAAATGGACGAACCCGAATCCCGCGGCCTGCTCCAGCTCGCCGCGAACGAGAACCTGGACAACCTGAACTTCGTGATCAACTGCAACCTCCAGCGCCTGGACGGTCCGGTCCGGGGCAACGGCAAGATCATGCAGGAACTCGAAGCGTTCTTCCGCGGCGCGGGCTGGAACGTGATCAAGGTCGTCTGGGGCCGGGAATGGGATGACCTGCTCACCCGCGACACCGACGGGTCCCTCGTGAAAATCATGAACGAAACCGTCGACGGGGACTACCAGACCTACAAGGCAGAATCCGGCGGGTTCGTCCGCGAACACTTCTTCGGCAAAACCCCGCAGACCAAAGACCTCGTCGCGGACCTGACCGATGACCAGATCTGGAACCTCAAACGCGGCGGCCACGACTACCGCAAGGTCTACGCCGCCTACAAAGCAGCCACAGAATTCAAGGGCAAACCCACCGTCATCCTCGCCCACACCGTCAAGGGCTACGGCCTCGGCCCCCACTTCGAAGGCCGCAACGCCACCCACCAGATGAAAAAACTCACTCTGGACGACCTGAAGAAATTCCGCGATCACCTCCGGATCCCCATTACTGACGAGCAGCTGGAGAACGACTCGTACCGGCCGCCGTACTACCACCCCGGTAACGACGCCCCGGAAATCAAGTACATGATGGAGCGCCGTGCCGCGCTGGGCGGATCAGTCCCGGAGCGCCGCAACACCCACGCTGAGATCGTGCTGCCCGAGGCGAAGTCCTACGAGGTGGCCAAGCGCGGTTCGGGCAAGCAAATGGCCGCCACCACCATGGCGTTCGTCCGCCTGCTCAAGGACCTGATGCGGGACAAGAACTTCGGCAAGCACATAGCCCCGATCATCCCCGACGAAGCCCGCACCTTCGGCATGGACGCGTTCTTCCCCACGGCGAAGATCTACAACCCCAAGGGCCAGAATTACTTGTCGGTGGACCGTGACCTGGTCCTGGCGTACAAGGAGTCCCCCGCGGGCCAGCTGATCCACCCCGGCATCAACGAAGCCGGCGCCGTGGCAGCGTTCACCGCCGCCGGAACCTCCTACGCCACCCACGGCATCCCCCTGGTCCCGGTCTACGCGTTCTACTCCATGTTCGGCTTCCAACGCACCGGCGACGCCTTCTGGGCAGCAGCGGACCAAATGACCCGCGGCTTCATCATCGGCGCCACCGCGGGACGGACCACCCTCACCGGCGAAGGCCTCCAGCACGCCGACGGCCACTCCCCCCTGCTGGCCTCCACCAACCCGGCCGTACTCACCTACGACCCCGCCTACGGCTACGAAATCGGACACATCGTCCGCTCCGGCCTGGAACGGATGTACGGGGAAGGCTCGACGGACAAGAACGTCATGTACTACCTCACCGTGTACAACGAACCCATCATCCAGCCCGCAGAACCGGAGAACCTCGACGTCGAAGGCGTCATCAAGGGCATCTACCTGCTCGCCCCGGCAAAGATCGACGGTCCCCGCACCCAGATCCTCGCCTCCGGCGTCTCCGTACCCTGGGCCCTCGAAGCCCAGCGCGTGCTGGCAGATGACTGGAACGTCTCCGCCGACGTCTGGTCCGTGACCTCCTGGAACGAACTGCGCCGCGACGGCCTCGCCGCCGAAGAAGAAGCCTTCCTCAACCCCGGCCAGCCCGCCCGCGTCCCCTTCGTCGCCCAGCAACTCGAAGGAGCCACCGGCCCCATCGTCGCCGTGTCCGACTACATGAAGGCAGCCCCGGACCAGATCCGGCAGTTCGTCCCCAACGAATTCGCCACCCTCGGCGCCGACGGCTTCGGCTTCTCCGACACCCGCGCAGCAGCCCGCCGCTACTTCAAGAACGACACCCACTCCATCGTGGTGAAAGTGCTGCAGATGCTGGCGGCGAGGGGCGAAGTTGAGGAGGGTGCGCCGTCATACGCGATTGACCGGTACAAGCTCCTGGACGTCAACGCCGGCACCACGGGCGGGGCGGGCGGCGACGCCTGAGAACCACCCAGGAGCAGTCGGGGCAGTCTCCGTGGGAGGCTGCCCCGTCTGCTTTGGCATTGGCTAGGGTGCAGCTATGAGGAACACTAAGGCCGCAGGCCCGACGGGTTTGGCGGACCCCGGAGTATGCGGCGTCGTCCTGGCGGCCGGGGCCGGGACACGTCTGGGCCTGGGACCGAAAGCCCTGCTGCCCTACCGGGGCCGGCCGCTGGTGGAGTCCGTCGGCAATGCACTGCTCGAGGGCGGCTGCCGGGAAGTAGTGGTGGTCCTCGGCGCAGGAGCGTCTGAAGTTCAGGCAGCTGCCAGCCTCGACCGCTTCCGCGTGCTGGACAACGCGGACTGGCAGACGGGCATGGGCAGCTCATTCCTGCTCGGGAACCACGCCGCGAACCCCGGAAGCCACCTGTTGATAGCCCTTGTGGACCAGCCCGGACTGACCCCGGAGACTGTCCGGCGGCTGTTGGCCGCCCATCGTCCGGGGCGTGTCACGACGGCGGCCTACCGCCGCGCGCCGTCCGACGGCGGGCTGCCGGACACCCGAAGCCACGAAGGCGACGCTGGCCGCGGAGACTGTCTTGAGCCAAAGGAGACAGCAGGAGGGAACGAAAACACACAGCAGGAGAACAGGTCACGACAGCCAGGATTCGCCCGCCACGGAAACAACCGCGGGCAAGCGGGCCAACTCCAGCGCGGGCACCCCCTGCTCATCGACGCCTCGCTGCGCGAGGCAGTGTGCGCAACGGTAACGGGTGACGCCGGCGCGCGCGGCTTCCTGCGTTCCCATCCTGACCTTGTGGACGAGGTGGACTGCAGCGACCAGTCCAGCGGCGAGGACGTGGATACGCCGGACCAGCTGGGCCTTCTTCAGTAGCAGTCGAGCTCCACAGGCACCGGGCCACCACTAGCAGGCGACCCCAACAGCACGCAAAGACGGTCAGGCGTGGGCAGGGCAGCATTACCCTGGCCGCGTCAGGCGGATGGAGCGTGCAGGACCCACTGCAGCCAATCTTCTGCCGGGGATATCCCGAGCTGCACGAGATCAGAAAGCACGCCAGGCGGTGCCTCCCCCGGTACCTGGTCCGCGTTGCGAAGAACAGGCCAACGGGTGGGTTCCCAGTCCTGGTGTTCGCTTGTGTAGTGGCGGCCGGTAGGCGAGATCCAGCCAGGTGGTTCGTTCTTGGTGGCCGCGGTGGGTTTCCAACCGGTGGTGTGCCGGAGCTTGTGGTGCTTAGGGCAGGGCTGTCCCAGGTTGGAGATCCCGGTGGTGCCGCCCTTGGCCCAGGCGAGGATGTGGTCGGCATCGTTGTCCAGGGAATTGTTGCTGCAGCCCGGGAACGGGCACTTACCGTCCCGCATCCGCAGCCAGGCCCGCATCGCCCCGGTCACCCGGTAACTCTTCCGGCCGATCTCCAGCGGCGCACCGTCCCGCGGATCCACCAACACCCGGTAAAACGATCCGGCGCCGTTCGCCACCAAATCGCGGGCCATCGAGGGCGGGATCGGCCCGTACCCGTCGAGCATGGCCGGTTCATCGGCCAACCCCATCAGGGAGAACACCGGGACCGTGACCAGAACCTGCGCCCGGATCGGTGAAGGCAAGTCTTCCCGTCCATCCCTGCCATTGACACCGGCGCTGTCACGGGCACCGGTATCGCCGTCACCACCATTAGCTTCGTCAATCGCATCCGTGACGCTGGCGCCACGGCCGCTACTGGTCCTATTGCTACTGCTGCTGCCATCGCCACTGCCACTGCTGCCACTGCTGCCGAGGATCGCATCAGCGAACTTGTCCGCCCGCAACTGGGACATGGTCCGGGACTCCGCGGGCCCCTGCAGTGACCGGGACATTGCGGTGAGCCGGTTCCACCCGGCCAACGCCTGATCCGCCGGCAAACACGCGGACAGCCACGCCATCCCGTCCTGGTCCGGCCGGAACTCCACCCGCCGATCCGCCACCCCCTTGGCATGGCGCACTTCGATGCTCTCGGCGTGGTGACGTTCCCGCCACGTCCGGGCCTTGACCCTGAACCGCTGCGCCGGCAGCTCCCCGGCAGGGCACCCCCGAGCAGCATCCGGGGCGTCCGGGTCAAGGAAATGAGCTTCCAACGCCGCCGCCCCCGCGGCACCCAGGCTCGCGGCCTCATCAGCCATCACCACCGCATGACTCCAGGACAACGTCCCCGCCTGCAGCCCCGCAAGGGTCCGCGGCAACGAGGAAACAACGGCGTGCGAAGTCGCCAGGAACGAGGACGCCGCCCGCGGCCCCAGCGCCAGCACGCACCCGACCTCCGCCGCGACCGCCATCTCCTGCGCCTGCACCGGCACATCCGGACCGGCAACAGCACTGGCGCTCTCCGCATACATCACCGCAGCCTTCGCCTTCAACCCGGCAATCCCTGCTTCAACCTCACGGGCACCGGCAAGAATGTCCAAGCAACCATCCGCCAGGCCGGCCAACGGATCAGCCACCGAAAACGACTCCGAACCGCACCAATCCACCTCGGCATTCAGCACAGCAAGGGCAGCCCGGATGTCTGCGTAAGCCTTGACCACCGCCGCCCTTCCCATGAACCAATCATGACAAAGGGGTACGACATTCTGGCTGTGAAGTGTTCAGCTCAGGCCTGCATCCCACTTTCCAGCAACTGCTCCAGCCCGCTCTTGAAACCCGCCCTGCCGCCATGCGCCGGATGCCGAATCTTGGGAACGGCCAAGCCGCTGCGTTGGAGGCTGTGCTGGGCCACGTTGCCCACGGCCACGATGGAGGTGGTGCCGAACAGTTCCGCCAATTCCTGCCAGAAGGGAGTCCCCAGCTTTGTCTCCGAAGGCTTGGGCGTGCGGTTGGACAAGGGCTTTCCTGGCTGGTGCGTGTGCCAGGGGAAAGCGCTCCACAGCAGTGGCACAGCCCCCACCTCTTCCAGCACCTGCCACAGCACCGTTGCCGTTGGCTCGGCAGCCACCCCTGCAGCTTCGGGCGGCAGCACGTACCCCTTGCCGGGGCCGAAAAGCCCGAAGCTGTTGGTGGGGCCTCCGAGGATAACCCGGTTGGTGAAGGGCACACCGGTGATCCGCATGCCCCGGAAACCGGGTGCCTCCCCTACCAGCAGCACCTTGGGCTGCCGGTCCAGCATCTCCTGCAGGTAGAGCTCCAGGTTGCGCCTGCGCAGCGCGTTCTCCGGGACTTCATGATTGAAGAAGTTAGTGCACGCCGGTCCGAGCTCCACGGCCGCAAGCCGCTGAACGAACGCAGAGATGCCGGGGGCCGTCATTCGGCGGACTTTTCGAGGACGGCAGCCAAACGCTCTGCTGCCGACGGATCGGCCCTGTGAAGGCGCGCTTTTCGAAGGTTCTCGCGTACGATCCAGCGCACGTCACGGTCCTGGCTGCGAGCCCACTTGGCGAGGTGTCCGAACCCAGTGACCGGTGCCGCGGCAACGGCAACGCTCCAGCAGTATCCAAGCCCCTGGCGCAGCACGCGGAATTGCTCCGACCGGCGGGATGCAGGATCCGTTCCTTCCACCACTCTGGTTATCCTGTCGAGGATCTCAACCGCTCTGGCGGCATCCTCCGGAGCACCCAGCAGCCGCGGTTCACAAATCCCGGCCGCAACGGCACGCTGCACGAGCGGCGCGTCGTCCGCCCATCGTTCCACCAGGGCCCACAAGGCGGGCATGTCCGCATCCCCCAGGCGCTGCAGGGCCATCGCTACCCCCTCGCGGACCCGCCAGCGGTCGTCTTCCGCCAGCGCCCGCAGGGTAGCGGCAGCATCAGAATCGCCCTCCACAAGCAGCCGGCCAAGACCAATAGCGCCGCACAGGGCAAGGTACTCGTCGGGGCTCCCGGCGCACAGCCGGACCAGGTCCGGCTCCGCTACATCGGCAAACGCCGCCGCCAGTTCCAGGTTGCCCCGGGGCCCAGGAAGCCCGGACTCAGCGGTCAGGTAGGCGGTCCACTCCCCGGGCGGAAGCAATTCCAGCACCGCCCGGTAATCCGACCGTTTGCCCATCGCTGAACTCCTTGCCGCCGGCGTGCCACCGAGCCGAGTGGGTAAGAAAGCCGCCCGGGGTCCCCGTGGCGAGCGAAGCGAGGCTTGGGGCAGGCGGCGAACGCTACCAGCGCGGGTGGATGGACTCGCGGAAGTAGTGGTCGTAGATCCAGCGGACCCCGTCGTCGAACTCCTTGCCCACGCTGACCGTGGCCGCGGCGGCATTGGCCCGTGCCTGATCCACGTTGCGTGCGCCGGGGATGACGGTAGTGACGCCGTCCTGGGCAGCAATCCAGGCGATGGCCGCCTGCGCCGTTGTAGCACCGGAAGGGACCAGCTGCTCGAACTCCTTCACGGCTTTCAGGCCCAGCTCGTAGTCCACGCCGGAGAAGGTCTCCCCAACGTCGAAGGCATCGCCCTGGCGGTTGTAGTTGCGGTGATCGTTCTCCGCGAAGGTGGTGTCCTTGGTGTACTTGCCGGAGAGCAGACCAGATGCCAGCGGCACGCGGGCGATGATGCCCACCCCTGCAGCCTTGGCGGCGGGCAGCACCTCGTCCAGCGGCTTGAGGCGGAAGGCGTTGAGGATGATCTGGACAGAGGCCGTTCCTTCATGCCGGATGGCTTCGAGGGCCTCGTCCGTCCGTTCCACACTGACGCCATAGTTGCGGATGGCACCTTCCGCCACCAGGGTGTCGAGGGCGTCGTAGACCTCGTTGTTGCTGTAGACCGGGGTGGGCGGGCAGTGCAGCTGGACCAGGTCCAGGGTGTCCATGCCCAGGTTCTTCCGAGAGCGGTCAACCCACTGGCGGAAGTTGGCCAGATTGTAGTTCTCCGGCCGCTGCTCCACCCGCCGGCCCATCTTGGTGGCAACCGTGACGCCGGAGCCCGGGTTGTCCGCCAGGAACTTCCCGATGGCCTGCTCACTCTTGCCGTCACCATAGACGTCCGCGGTGTCGAAGAGGGTAACTCCGGCCTCCACCGAGGCTGCGAGGATGGCCTGCGCCTGTGCCGGATCCACGTTTCCCCAGTCCGCACCGAGCTGCCAGGTACCCAGCCCCACGATGGAGACGTTCCGTCCGGTCTTGCCTAAAATCCGCTGTTCCATCCCCCGACTATATGCAACGATGCAACCCCGGGTCAGATCCGACCCCGGGTTGCATCCGCACCAGCGGAAGTATGACCCCGGCTGGCCTAGGAAGGCACACGCTCCAGCTTGGGCACCAGCCCGGCTTCCTTGAGCCCCAAATAGATCCGGTCGCGAGCGATGGGCAGGGACGCGAAGCGCACTCCGGTGGCATTCCGGAGTGCGTTGGCAAGCGCCGGCGCCACCGGATTGAACGGGCTTTCGCTCATCGATTTCGCCCCCAGCGGCCCCAGCTTGTCGTTGGTATCCGCGAAGTACACCTCGCTGCGAGGCACGTCCGCGAAAGTAGGAATGTGGTACTGCCGGAGGATGTCCGTGGTGACCTTGCCGGCGTCGTCCACTACGACTTCCTCATACAGCGTGGCACCCAAGGCCTGGGCAATCCCACCTTCGATCTGTCCGCGGCATTGCCGCGGGTTGACCACCACCCCCGCGTCGGCGGCCTGCACGCTTTGCAGGATCTTCAGCTCACCGGTGCCGCGGTTCACGGCCACCCGGAAGCCGTGCACGTTGAAGGCGACGGAACGCGGGGTACCGCCCCAGCGTCCCTCCGCGGCGAGTTCGACGCCGGCATCCGCGGCAGCCTGCGCCAGCTCAGCCAGTGCCACGGGAGTTCCGTCAACCACCACGGCATCGCCGTTGAGGACGCACGCGGACGCCTGCGTCTGCCGGATGCCGGCCGCGAAGGCGCGGATCCGGACTGCCAACTCTTCCGCAGCGGCGAGCGTGGCCTTTCCGGCCACCACCGTCCCTGCGGAGCCGAACGCGCCGGTATCGTGCTCCACCAGGTCCGTGTCCGACTGGCGCACCGCCACCCGGGACGCCTCCGTGGACAAGGCCGTGGCCGCCAGCTGCGCGTGCACCGTGGTTGTGCCGTTCCCAAACTCGGCGGTCCCGACGTCGGCCTGGTACGTTCCGTCCGGCAGGAGCCGGAGGCGGGAGTGGGCAAAGTGGCCGCGCGGGGGCACGGTGTCGATCATGGAGAGGGCGGCGCCCTCCCCCACCATCCAGTCCGGGCCAAGGTCGTCCAGGCCTGCATCCCGGTAGCGGGCCTTGCCGCGGTCCAGGGCGTCGCGGACCAGGTCAAGGCACTGGTCCAGTCCGTAGCTGCCGTAGTGGACGTCCTCTTCCGGATCCGGCTGGGTGGACAGCATGTGGTCTCCCTCGCGGACCATGTTCCGGCGGCGGAACTCCAGCGGATCCATGCCGATTCCGGCCGCCAGTTCATCCATGGCGGACTCGATGGCGAAGATCATCTGGCTGAGTCCGTAGCCGCGGAAGGCACCGGCCGGCACCGTGTTGGTGTACACCGAGTGCGCATCCACCTTCTTGTTGGCGCAGTTGTATACGGCCAGTGATTCGCCGCAACCGTGGAACATGACGCCAGGGCCGTGGTTGCCGTAAGCGCCGGTGTTGGTGACGACGTCCAGCTCCAGGGCCGTCAGCCTGCCTTCCCTGCTGGCACCGGCCTTCAGTTTGATCGTGAACGGGTGCCGGGTGGTGGTGGCGGTGAACTGCTCGGTGCGGGTCAGTTCCAGCTGGACCGGCCGCTTCAGTTTCAGGGCTGCGAGCGCCACGAGGTCCTCGGTGAGGACTTCCTGCTTGCCGCCGAACCCGCCGCCCACCCGGCCGGCCACCACGTGCACCTTGTCCTCATCCAGCCCGAACACCCGGCACAGCGTCCGCCGGACCAGGAACGGGACCTGGCTGGACGTGCGAACCTGCAGCCGGCCGTCGGCGTCCACCGAGGCGATGGCCGCGTGCGTCTCCAACGCCACGTGCTGCACCCGCTGGGTCTGGTAGGTCTGCTCGTGGATGAAATCGGCGGCAGCGAAGCCGTCGGCCACGTTTCCCAGCTCCGAGTGCAGCTCCGCCACCACGTTGCGGTCCGGCCGGCCAATTCGGGAGCGGGATGCATCCCTGTCCCCGTGCACCAGCGGTGCGCCCGGAAGCAGCGCGTCCTGCGGCGAAAAGACAGCAGGCAGCTCCTCATACTCCACGCGGAGCGCCCGGACGCCGGCTTCCGCAGCGCCGACGGATTCAGCCACGACGGCGGCAACCCGCTGGCCGCGGAACCTCACCACGTCATCGAGCACCCGGGTGTCATCCGGGTCGTCGGTAAAGAGCTCATGCTGCGCCGTTGAGAACAGCTGCTCCGGAGCGTCCTCGTGGGTGAAGACCGCCACGACGCCGGGAACCTGCAGCGTTGCCTCCTTGTCGATGGAGAGAACGCGGGCGTGGGCGTGCGGCGAGCGCAGGATCTTCAGGTGCAGCAGGGCCTGCTGCTGGTCCGTCGGCAGGTCCAAGGTGTAGCGGGCGGCGCCGGTAACCACTGCCCGGCTGGCCGGTGCGGGAACGTCGTCGCCCAACCGGCCCGGCTCCGGATCCGGCTGGCCTTCCCCCGCGATGCCGGAACCCGGTCCTTCGGGGGCGGGATGGCCGGCGTCCCCACAGACCGCATCGGCAATGGCGCGGTACCCGGTGCACCGGCAGAGGTTGCCCTTGAGGTTCCGGGGCAGGTTGTCCTCTTGTTCGTCGTCGAACGTTGCCGCCGTCATCACCATGCCCGCCGTGCAGAAGCCGCACTGGAACCCCTGGCGCTCCATGAACTGCTGCTGCACGGGGTGCAAGTCACCGTCGCCGCCACCTCCGGCCGCCGCCAGCCCCTCGATGGTGGTCACCGAGCGCCCCTCTGCCCGCACGGCCGGGTAGATGCAGCTGTGGACCGGTGTTCCGTCCACGTGCACGGTGCAGGCGCCGCAGTCGCCGCCGTCGCAGCCTTTCTTCACGCCGGTGTTACCCAGCTCCCGCAGGAAGGTGCGCAGGCACTGCCCGGGGCGCGGCGCCGTGCCGGCAGGGGTGCCGTTGATCTCGATGGCCATGCTTAGGCCCCTTTCGAAAGAGTGGTGCCGGGCCTTGCGGCCCGGGGCGGCCAGAAATCACCGGAAACAACGAGTCCCGGCGTCCCGTGGGGCGCGGCGAGTTCGGCCCGGATTTCTTCGGCAAGCCGGTAGGTCATGTCGCGGCGCCAGGCGGGCATGCCGTGGATGTCGTCGTGATAGAGCTCCGCCGGGATGGCATCGTCCAACGCAGCGGCCAGCCGGTCTGCATCCGGCACCCCGTCGAAACGCAGCTGTACGGGCCGCTTGGTGGCAGCGGTGACGGTGAGCACCAGGGAGGTGCCGCCGTCGAGCCTTCCGATGAGCAGCGCCCCGGACCGGCCCAGGTTGCTCAGCGACAGCCGGCGGAACGCCACCCGTGAGTTAAGGGCCGACGCCGGCAGGTGGATACTGCGGAGCAGCTCGCCGGGTGCCAGGCAGTTCGTGGCATCACCGGTGATGAACTCCGCCACCGGAACCTGCCGGCTGGCGCCGCCCGGGCCGAGGATGGTGGCCGTCCCCTCCATCCCGGCGCACAGCGAGATGATGGGCCCTGCGGGCAGGGAGGTGCAGAGGTTGCCGCCCACGGTGGACATGTTCCAGACCTTGAAGGAGGCCACGAAGGAATCGCAGCACGCCCGGACGAGGTCCAGCGCCGGCCAGCTGCGGTCCGCCACAGCCGGCGACACCGGAAGGTTGTACAGCTCCGCGATGGTGCACGTGGCGGCCAGCTCGATGCCGTCATCGGTGACGGTGACGGGCGTCCAGCCGGCGTCGCCGAGGTCCAGGAGCCGGGTGAGAGGCTGGGGCCCAAAGGCGTAGCTGCCGTAGGAGAACAGGACCGTGCCGCCGGCAAGCCAGGCATCGCCTTCGCGCCATTGCGCGGGGTCGGTGGTGCGGACCACCGCCTCGATGGTGTTCATGTCCATGCGATCTCCTGCTTGGTAAGGTCTGCGGCTGCCGGGGCAGCCGGGTGATGGTGGATGGCCCCGGAAGTTTCCCGCAACGGCATGCCGCTGGCAGCGCGGTTCCGGGCGGCAATCAGTTCCGCAGTCACGGACACCGCCACTTCGGCGGGAGTGACGGCGCCGAGGTCCAGGCCGATGGGTGAATGCAGTTGGGCAATCCGTTCCGGCGGAACGCCTGCGTTGAGGAGCTCATCCACCCGCTGGAGGTGGCTCCGGCGCGAGCCCATGGCGCCCACATAGGCGAGGTCCAGGGCCAGCGCGACCTCCAGCAGCGGAATGTCGAACTTGGGGTCGTGGGTCAGGACTGCGGCCACGGTACGGGGGTCCAGCCTGCCTGCCGCGGCTTCCGCCGCCAGGTACCGGTGCGGCCAGTCCGTCACCACCTGGTCGGCAGCGGCGAACCGGGGCTGCGACGCGAAGGCCGGGCGGGCATCGACCAGGGTCACGTAGTAGCCCAGCAGCTTGGCTGCCGGGACCAGCGCGGCACCGAAATCGTTGGCGCCGAACACCAGCATCCGCGGCGGGGCCAGCCGGGACTCCACCAGGACAGCCAGCTCTTCGCCCGGGCGCCCGTGCCCGCTCCGGTCCGGTGGACATTCCCGGTGCCCTGCCTGGCGGACCAGCCCGGTGCCGCCGCTGCGCACCATCGCTTCCACCTGCAGGGCGGGCTCCCCCTGCAGCAGCGCTGCCAGCTCCGGGTGGGCGGCCAGGCGGAAGGCGGCGGGATCGGAAAGGACGACGGCGGCGCTTCCCGGGCTACCCAGGAGCCGTACCAGCGCTACGGGTTGGTCCGGGCCGAGGGCAGCAAGCTGCAGCAGGGCAGCGCGCAGCGGATCCCTGGCAGCACCGGTCCCGGCGGGCACCGGCTGGATGTGAATGGCCAGTTCTCCCCCGCAGGTGAGTCCGGCGGCGAAGGCGTCGTCGGAACTGAAGCCGAACGTCTCGTGGCGCGGGACGCCGTCGTCCGTTGCCTCCTGGGCGAGCGCCACCACGGCGCCTTCCACACAGCCGCCGGAGAGGCTGCCCAGGACATCGCCGGATTCGGTGACCAGCATGGAGGTCCCCACCGGGCGCGGCACCGATCCGGTGGCGGCCAGGATGGTGGCCACGGCGAACTGTCGGCCTGCCAGCCTGCGCGTCCAGGGGCCAAGTGAAGGGATCAGGTCAAGCATGGCGGCGCTCCTTCTTCCGCGGCGGTGGTGTCCATTGTCGGTCCTGCAAGAGGCCGGGCCAAGGGCTGGCCCGACCCCTTGGGTGGTGGGGCAAGATCAGCCGCCGAGCAGGTGGTTGATCGGCCCGCGGGCGAAGTACACCAGGAACCCCGCGCTCACCACCCACATGAGCGGATGGATCTTCTTCGCCTTGCCGGATGCCGCCCCGATGACGGCCCAGCTCACGAAGCCCACCCCGATGCCGTTGGCGATGGAGTAGCTCAGCGGCATGGTCACGATGGTGAGGAACGCCGGCAGGGCCACGGTGAACTTGGTGAACTTGATCTCGCGGATCTGCGCCATCATCATGGCGCCCACCACCACCAGTGCGGCGGCGGCAACCTCGAGCGGCACCACGCTGGTGAGCGGGGTGAGGAACATCGAGCCCAGGAACAGCGCGCCGGTGACCACCGAAGCCAAACCGGTCCGGGCGCCCTCGCCGATGCCGGCTGCGGAGTCGATGTACACGGTGTTGGAGGAGCCGGAGGTGGCCCCGCCCGCCACGGCACCGAAGCCTTCCACGATGAAGGCCGACTTCAGCCGGGGGAATGTGCCGTCCTTGTGGGCGACGCCGGCGCTTTTGGCCAGGCCGGTCATGGTTCCCATGGCGTCGAAGAAGTTGGTGAACACCAGTGTGAAGACCAGCATGGTGGCTGCGAGTCCGCCGATCCTGGCGAAGGAGCCGAAGAGGTCGAACTGGCCCACCAGGCCCAGGTCCGGCGCCGAAACCAGCTGGCCGGACAGGACGGGGGTGTTCAGGTGCCAGCCGCCGGGGTTGGTAGCGCTGGCGGGGCCGATCTTCATGATGGCTTCCACGACGGCGGCCAGCACGGTGGTGCCCACGATGCCGATGAGCAGGCCGCCCTGGACCTTGCGCGCCACCAGGATGCCCATGGCCAGGAGTCCGACGACGAACACGAGCGTGGGCACTGAGGTGATGGAGCCGCCGTCGCCCAGCTGGACGGGTGGACCGCCGGCGGTGGGCCGGACGAAGCCGGAGTCCACGAAGCCGATGAAGGCGATGAACAGCCCGATGCCGACAGTGATCGCGGCTTTCAGCTCCTTGGGCACCGCCCGGAAGATGGCCGTCCGGGCGCCGGTGACGCCGAACAACACGATAAGGATGCCGTTGATCACCACCAGGCCCATGGCCTCGGGCCACGTGACTTCGTGAATCACCGAGACGGCCAGGAAGGAGTTGATGCCAAGCCCGGCGGCAAGACCGAAGGGCAGGTTGGCGATAAGGCCGAAGAGGATGGTCATGACGCCGGCGGTGAGGCCGGTGACGGCGCCCACCTGGGCGGCGGAGAGCCAACCGCCGGCAACATCGGTGGGGGCGTTGTCAGCGCTGAACCCGCCCAGGATGAGGGGGTTGAGGATGACGATGTACGCCATGGTGAAGAAGGTGACCAGGCCGCCGCGGAACTCGCGGGCAACGGTGGAGCCGCGCCGGGTGATCTGGAAGAAGCGGTCCAGGAAGGATTCCGGTGCCGGCGGTCGGGGTGTTCCGGTTGCCTGCGTGGAAGTGCGCGGCGCCCGCCGGATCGTGCTGGTGCTTGGAGCCGAATGCTCCTCGTGGGAATGGTCCAGGATGGTCATCGAAGCCGCCGGGCCTAGTAGTCGATCCTGGATTCGAGCGTGTTCCAGGTGTTGAACGGCTCCAGCGGCGCCGGGGCCTGGGGATCGCCCAGCTCCAGCTTGGAGACCGGCATCAGGGAATCCCTGTCCTGGTTTTCGAAGTATTCGTAGAACAGGGCGTCGTCAAAACCGACGGATGCGGCGTCATGCCGGTCGGCGGCGTAGACAACGCGGCTTACCCGGGCCCAGAGCGCGGAGGCCAGGCACATGGGGCAGGGCTCGCAGCTGGTGTAGAGGGTTGCGCCGCTGAGGTCGAAGGTGCCCAATTCGCGGCAGGCAGTGCGGATGGCGGTAACTTCGGCGTGCGCGGTGGGATCGTTATCCGCGGTGACACGGTTGACGCCGTCGAACGCCTGCCCGTCCGCCGTGACGATCATGGCGCCGAACGGGCCCCCGCTGTTGAGGACATTGGCCGTTGCCAGCCGGATGGAGCGGGCCAAAAACTGTTCGGCCGTGACGGTGGTACTCATGATGCGACTTCCTTTTGCCGGGAAGCCTGTTGCCGCGCAGGACCAGTAAAACCAGGTGCGAACGGTTACCAGGCTTCAGCATGTGCTGTGAAGGTTAAGTTGCGCCTGGTAGATAGCTTCCCGGGTTCGGGTGCCCGCCTTTGGCAGAATTGAGATTAGCACCCGTTTGTGGGCCACGCCATACTTTTCTGGAAATTCATTTTCGCTATGTGAAATGCATGTTGCCGACTCTTCACGGCTCCTCCCGGCGCCGCGGTCACAAAAAGCCACGTTGACGCACGTCAGCCGATTTCCCTACGCTGAACCCACCCGCCCTGCCTCCAGGCGCGGCACCTGGATCAGCAGACAGGGCCTCACTGAGCTGGACTTACCGCATCCGCCTTCGGCTCAGACAAGGACAGCCATGACCGCTCCCTCCCCTGCACCCGTATCCCGCTTATGGATCCGCAATCCGCTCGCAGCTTTCACCGCCAATGACCTCGACGCAACAGGCGGCCTGGTGGTCAGCGGCGGCGTCATCACCGAGGTCCTGGCCGCGGGCGAGCAGCCGTCCGCGCCCTGCACCGGGACCTTCGACGCAGGCAACCACGTGCTGCTGCCCGGCCTGATCAACACGCACCACCACTTCTACCAAACCCTCACGCGGGCCTGGGGGCCGGTGGCCAACACCCCGCTGTTCCCCTGGCTGCAGAACCTGTACCCCGTGTGGGCCCGGCTCACGCCGAAGGACCTGGAACTGGCAGCAACAGTGGCACTGGCCGAGCTGCTGCTTTCCGGCTGCACCACTGCCGCCGACCACCACTACCTCTTCCCCGCGGGCCTTGAGGATGCCGTGGACATCGAGGTTGAGGCGGTACGGCGGCTCGGCATGCGGGCCACGCTCACCCGTGGCTCCATGACCCTGGGGACGGACGACGGCGGCCTGCCGCCACAGTCCACCGTGCAGCATCCGGAGGTGGTGCTGGCGGACAGCGAGCGCTTGGTGGGCCAGTACCACGAGCGCGGGGTTGACGCGGTGATCCAGATCGCACTGGCCCCCTGCTCACCGTTCTCGGTGACGAAGGAGATCATGGCTGAAAGCGCGGCCCTCGCGGAGCGGCTGGACGTTCGGCTGCACACGCACCTGGCCGAGACCCTGGAGGAGGAGGACTTCTGCCGGGAGATGTTCGGCCTGCGGACCGTGGACTACCTGGACAGCGTTGGCTGGCTGACGGACCGCACCTGGCTGGGGCACGGAATCCACTTCAGCGATGCGGAGATCACCCGCCTCGGTGCAGCGGGGACCGGCGTCGCGCATTGCCCCACCTCCAACATGCGCCTGGCCTCCGGGACTGCCCGGGTCCTGGAACTGGAGGACGCCGGCGTCCCGGTGGGTCTGGGGGTGGACGGTTCGGCGTCGAACGATGCCTCCAACATGATCCTGGAAGCGCGGCAGGCCCTCTACCTCCAGCGGCTGCGCTATGGGGCTGACGTGCCGGTGGAACGGGCGCTGGGCTGGGCCACCCGGGGGTCCGCGGCAGTCCTTGGACGGCGCGGCCTGGGGCAGCTGGCACCTGGCATGCAGGCCGACCTGGCGCTGTTTCGACTTGACGACCTCCGCTTTTCCGGCAGCCATGACCCCGTCGCAGCCCTCCTCCTCTGCGCCGCCGACCGGGCGGACCGGGTGATGGTGGGCGGGCAGTGGCGGGTGGTGGACGGGCAGATCCCCGGGCTGGATGTGGTCGGCCTCATCGCCGGACACGCCGCAGCGGCAAAGAGGCTGGTCAACGGCTGACAGGCGTCCGGCCCGCTGCTAGCGTGGCGCCATGACACCGTCAAAGACGCCACCCGAGGTTCTGGACATCGATGGGATCGAAGTGCGGATCTCCAGCCCGGACAAAGTGGTGTTCCCGGAGCCAGGGCTGACCAAACTGGACCTGGTCCAGTACTACCTGTCGGTGGCGGACGGCGCGCTGAGGGGTGCGGGCGGCAGGCCCATGGTGCTCAAGCGGTTCCCCAAAGGCATCGATGCCGAGCCATTCTTCCAGAAGCGCGTGCCGGAAAACCACCCGCCGTTCATCGACACCACCATGCTGCACTACGCGTCCGGAACATCGGCGGAGGAAGCGGTGATCCGGGATGCCGCCGGTCTGGCATGGGTCATCAACCTCGGCTGCCTGGACCTGAATCCGCATCCGGTCCGCGCGGAGGACCTTGAACACCCGGACGAGCTGCGGGTGGACCTCGACCCCATGCCGGGGGTGGACTGGTCGCAGATCGTGGACGTCGCATACGTGGCGCAGGAGGTGCTGGACGACGCAGGCCTGGTGGGGTGGCCGAAGACGAGCGGTTCGCGCGGGCTGCATATCCTGGTGCGCATTGCTCCCGAGTGGTCCTACAAGGACGTCCGGCTCGCTGCCGAAACCCTGGCGCGGGAGGTGGAGAACCGCGCTCCCGGACTGGCCACCGCACGGTGGTGGAAGGAGGAGCGCGGCGAGAGCGTCTTCGTGGACTTCAACCAAAACGCCAAGGACCGCACCGTGGCCTCCGCCTACTCGGTGAGGCCGTTGCCGGATGCCCGGGTTTCGACGCCGCTGACGTGGGACGAGATGCGCACCGCCAGGCCTGAGCAGTTCAATATGCGCACGGTCCTCGAACGGTACGCGCAGATCGGTGATCCGCATTCCGAAATTGACGGCGCTGCGGGCAGGCTGGATGGGCTCCTGGCCCTTGCCAAGGAGCTGGGCCCCGCCGAAAAGGCCCCCCGGGCGGGGAACGGGTCCGGGCGCCGGCAGTCCACGATGCCGTTGATCGAGGTGGCCCGCACCAAGACCAAGCCAGAGGCCCTCGCGGCCCTCGACGAATGGAAAACCCGGCACGCCGCCGTCGTCAATTCCCTGCAGCCGGCTGATGTCCTGGTCGACGGGATGCGCGGGTCCAGCTCGCTTTGGTACCGGGTGCGGGTGAACCTGCAGCATGTTCCCGAAGACGAACGCCCGGCGCAGGAGAAGCTCATAGCCGACTATGATCCCTGGGCCGGAAAGCAGTGGCCGGGGCGGGAGTAGCCGGAACTCCCTGCTGGTCTTAGCGCCGCCCGAATCCAGGGAGGGCGGAAATCCACCGCGAAAAGCGGCCGGGTTCGTGGACGCGGTCCTCCGGAACGAAGAAGTCCGGGTCCGTACCGCCGCCGAGGGGAAGGTAGAACTCCTGGACTGCTGACGGTGCGGCTGGCTGTGGCGCGACCGGGGTCCTGTCCTGCTGGTACATCGAAGCCTCCTATTTTTCATAGTACGAAAATTTGTTTCTGCTTTATGAAATTCTAGAACTGGGTTGGCCGGGGGGTCAATAGCCCCTGCCGAGGCCCAAGTGCCTAGTCCGGTCACAAACCGAATTTTGCACCTGTGATGTACACCACCGCCATTGCGGGGTACGCTGTTGTGCAACTCGTGGCGCACGTCACGTAACCTGGGAGCAGCAGGCAGGGTCGTAATGAGCTGGCATCAACGGATGCCGGCTCTTTTTTGTTGGGTCGGCTCCATCGGAAACGCGCATGAAACGCGCGCTTAATTTCAGTGATGGAACCTAGGTTCCACTTACCGGAAGTTGGGAAAAGACCATGAGCAGCAAGATCATCCTCGGCGAAAACCAGTACGGCAAGGCAGAAGTCCGCGTCGTCAAGATCACCCGGGACACGAACCGCCACGAGATCGAAGACCTGAACGTCACCTCGCAACTGCGGGGCGACTTCGCCGCGGCCCACCTTGAGGGCGACAACGCCCACGTGGTGGCCACCGACACCCAGAAGAACACCATCTACGCCTTTGCCCGTGAGGGCATCGGGTCACCGGAACAGTTCCTGCTGCGCCTCGGTGAGCACTTCACCTCCAGCTTCGACTGGGTCACCGGCGGACGCTGGGAAGCCGAGTCTTACGCCTGGAACCGGATCCAGGCCCACGGCAGCGAACACGACCACTCCTTCGTCCGCAATGGCCAGGAAGTCCGGACCGCCGTCCTGGTCCGAGACGGTGCCACGAGCCACCTGATCTCCGGACTCAAGGACCTGACCGTCCTCAAGTCCACCCAGTCAGGATTCGTCGGCTACCCCCGGGACCGCTACACCACGCTGCCCGAGACCACCGACCGCATCCTCGCCACGGACGTTTCAGCCCGGTGGCGCTTCAAGACCGGCACCGATTTCAGCACGCTGGACTTCAACAAGAGCTACGACGACGTCAAGGGCCTCCTGCTGGAAGGCTTCACCGAGAAGTACTCCCACGCCCTCCAGCAGACCCTGTTCGACATGGGCACCAAGGTGCTTGAAGCACACAGCGAAATCGATGAGATCAAGTTCTCCATGCCCAACAAGCACCACTTCCTGGTGGACCTCTCACCGTTCGGCCTCGACAACCCCAACGAGGTCTTCTTCGCGGCGGACCGCCCCTACGGCCTGATCGAGGCCACCGTCCAGCGCGACGACGCGGCCCCGGCTCCCACCGCCTGGTCGGGCATCGCGGGCTTCTGCTAAATCCCGGATTCACCATCGACGGGCTCAGCTACCTGGTTGGGCCCGTCGTCACCCCCACAGATTCACCTGTTAGCCAGACACCAGTTAGCCAGACGATGACGTCTGCCATGAACCAAGAAAGTCTGCCATGAACACCAAGAAGAAACTCGCCGCCGCAGCCGCTGCAAAAGGCGCACGGCCGGCCCGCCCCGAGGACCAGCGGCTCCCAATTGGAAGCATGTTTGCCTACGGCTTCCAACACGTCCTGACCATGTACGGCGGCATCGTCGCCCCTCCCCTGATCATCGGCGCAGCCGCAGGGATGAACTCCCAGGACATCGGCCTGCTCATCGCGGCCTGCCTTTTCGTCGGCGGCCTGGCCACCATCCTGCAGACCGTCGGCGTCCCCTTCTTCGGTTCGCAGCTGCCGCTGGTCCAGGGCGTCTCCTTCGCGGGGGTCTCCACCATGGTGGCCATCGTCCACGGCGGCGGGGGAATCCAGGCCGTCTTCGGGTCGGTCATCGCGGCGTCCCTGATCGGTCTGTTGATCACTCCCCTGTTCTCGAAGATCATCCGCTTCTTCCCGCCAGTCGTTACCGGCACGGTGATCACCACCATCGGCCTGACCCTGATGCCGGTTGCCGCGAACTGGGCCATGGGCGGAAACAACAAGGCGCCCAACTACGGCAGCATGGCGAACATCGGGCTCGCCGCCGCCACCATGGGCATCGTCCTGCTCCTGAGCAAGGTGGGCAGCGCCGCCATTTCCCGGCTGTCCATCCTGCTGGCCATGGTCCTGGGCACGGTGATCGCAGTCGTCTTCGGCATGGCCGACTTCTCCAAGGTGGGCCAGGGCGAGATTGTCGCCTTCCCCACCCCCTTCGCCTTCGGACCGCCTACGTTCGAGGCAGCCGCCATCATCTCCATGCTGATCGTCATCCTGGTCACCCTCACCGAGACCTCTGCCGACATCATCGCCGTGGGCGAGATCGTGGGCACCAAGGTGGACTCGAAACGGATCGGCAACGGCCTGCGGGCGGACATGCTTTCCAGCGCAGTCTCCCCGCTCTTCAACTCCTTCACCCAAAGCGCCTTCGCCCAGAACGTGGGGCTGGTGGCCATCACGGGCGTCAAGAGCCGGTTCGTTGTCAGCGCCGGCGGCATCATCCTGGTGGTCCTTGGCCTGCTGCCCGTCCTTGGCCGGGTGGTGGCAGCGGTCCCCACGCCCGTCCTGGGCGGTGCCGGCGTAGTACTCTTCGGCACCGTCGCGGCCAGCGGCATCCGCACCCTGTCCAAGGTCGACTACAAAAACAACATGAACCTGATCGTGGTGGCCGCTTCCATCGGCTTCGGGATGATCCCCATCGCCGCGCCCACCTTCTACGACCAGTTCCCGTCCTGGTTCGGCACCATCTTCCACTCCGGCATAAGCTCCGCGGCCGTCATGGCCATCCTGCTGAACCTGCTGTTCAACCACCTCAAGGCCGGCAACTCTGATAACCAGTCCGTGTTCGTCGCCGGTACCGAACGCCTGGTACGCGCCGAGGACCTGCGCTGCCTGGCCGAGGGTGACCGGTTCGAGAACGGCAAGCTCATCGACTGCGACGGCAAGGAAGTACCGGTCCAGTCATCCGAGAAGGCATCAGAGCACTGAGTGACCAACGCGAGATGGCAGTTCACGGCAGTGTTCCCCAGGAACATTGCCGCGAACTGCCATCTCGCGGGTTAAGGACGACGGCGGGACGCCGCGTCGCTGCCTCAGGTGCGGTTGAGCTCGCGGGAGATGGCCTCGGCGGCCTCCCGCAGGATGGGCACAGCTTTGTCGGCGAAGTCTTCATCCACCCGGGATACCGGCCCGGAAACGGAAATCGCACTGGGCGTGGGGGCGTTGGGTACCGCCATGGCGAAGCAGCGGACGCCGAGTTCCTGTTCCTCCTCGTCGATGGAGTAGCCACGCTCGCGGATGAGCTTGAGGTCGGCCAGGAGTTCCTCCACGTCGCCGATGCTCTTGGCGGTGGGGGTGGGCATGCCGGCGCGGGCAACGATGCCGCGCACGGTGTCGTCGTCGAGCTGGGCCAGGATGGCCTTGCCCACGCCGGTGGCATGGGTATGGGCGCGGCGGCCCACTTCGGTGAACATGCGCATGGAGTGCAGCGATGGCACCTGGGCCACGTAGATCACCATGTCCGAGTCCAGCACGGCCATGTTGGAGGTCTCCCCCAGCCGGTCCACCAGCATCTTCAACTGGGGCTGGGCCAAGGCTCCGAGCTGCTTGTTCGCACCCTCGCCAAGGCGGATGAGCCGGGGGCCCAGCGCGTAGCGCCGGTTGGGCAGCTGGCGGATGTAGCCAAGCGACACCAGGGTGCGGAGCAGGCGGTGGATGGTGGGCAGCGGCAGGTCTGTCGAGGACGACAGCTCGCTGAGGGTGACGTCGCCGCCGGCATCGGTGATGAGCTCGAGCAGTTCGAAGACGCGCTCCACCGACTGCACCCCGCCAGAGGCTTTTTCTGCCATTCCGTTGTCTCCTATGGCTCGGAATCCGACAACTCTTATCCGCATCGTGAAAAGAGTTGCTTAGAACACCCAACATACAGCACGGCAAGCGCCACCGCGACGCGCAGGGACAGTCGCATTCGCAGGGCTTGTATTTCCATAAAGTAGATAATAATATCCATAATACGAAAATATTCGGATTAGAGTAGAAGCCCGACCAGGCCTAACAGGAGGACATTCAATGGCGAACCCCAGCCCCGGAAATTCGATCACCCTGCGCGTGGAAGCGCCTTCAAGCTTCAGCGCCACCAGCGAACTTGCCGCAGCCGTCGGAGCAGCCGGCGCGGCCATCACCGCACTGGACGTCACGGAGTCCCACCACGAAACCCTCGTCGTTGACGTCACCTGCAACACCACCGACGACGACCACGCCGCACGCGTCAAGGACGCCCTCAACGCGCTCGACGGCGTTACGGTCCAGCACGTCTCGGACCGCACCTTCCTGATGCACCTCGGCGGCAAGCTCGAGGTGGTCCCCAAGGTCCCGCTGCGCAACCGCGACGATCTCTCCCGTGCCTACACGCCGGGCGTCGCCCGCGTCTGCCTGGCCATCGCCGAGGACCCTGCCGCTGCCCGCAACCTGACGGTCAAGCGCAACACGGTGGCAGTGGTCACCGACGGCTCCGCGGTGCTGGGCCTGGGCAACATCGGTCCCGCAGCCGCGCTCCCGGTCATGGAAGGCAAAGCCGCACTCTTCAAGCAGTTTGCCAACGTGGACGCCTGGCCGGTCTGCCTGGACACCCAGGACACCGAGGAAATCATCCGCACGGTCAAGCTCCTGGCACCCGTCTTCGGCGGGGTGAACCTGGAGGACATCGCTGCTCCGCGCTGCTTCGAGATCGAGGCCCGCCTGCGCGAGGAACTGGACATCCCGGTCTTCCATGATGACCAGCACGGCACGGCCATCGTGACCCTGGCAGCCCTGGTCAACGCCCTGCGCGTAGTGGACAAGAAGATCGCGGACGTCAAGATCGTGGTGTCCGGCGTCGGCGCCGCCGGTTCTGCCATCATCCAGCTGCTCAAAGCCCAGGGCGCCCGGCACATCGTGGCCGCCGGCCGCTCCGGCGCCATCCACAAGGGCGAGACCTACAACGATCCCCACCGCACCTGGATCGCGGACAACACCAACCAGGAAGGCTTCGCCGGCAGCCTGCACGAGGCCCTGGCGGGTGCCGATGTCTTCATCGGCGTCTCCGCCCCGAACATCCTTGGCGAAGAGCACATTGCATCCATGGCCAAGGACGCCATCGTGTTCGCCATGGCCAACCCCACCCCCGAGGTGGACCCCGCCGTTGCCTCCCGGCACGCCGCCGTCGTGGCCACCGGCCGCAGCGACTTCCCCAACCAGATCAACAATGTCCTTGCCTTCCCCGGCCTCTTCCGCGGGCTCCTTGATGTCGGCGCAAGCGACATCACGCCGGAAATGCTGGTGGCTGCCGCCGAGGCAATCGCAAACCGCGTGAATGATAATGAGCTCAATGCGAGCTACATCATTCCGAGCATTTTCGACCCCCATGTGACCGCCGACGTCGCAGCGGCCGTAGCGGCCGCAGCCCAGGCCTCAAACGTTGCAACGGCCGCCGAATCGGCCGACTCTGCCAAGGAATCAGTGCCGGCACTCGCCTCCGCCTGACCCGCCCGACTTCCCAGCCCAAGGAAAGGACCAGAAATGGCCATCACCGTCACAGATCCCCGGCCGATCGACCGCGCGGAGGAGATCCTCACGCCCAAGGCACTGGCCTTCGTGGAAGAGCTCCACAACCGGTTCGCGGGTACCCGCAACGAGCTCCTGGCGGCCCGCGCCGTCAAGCGGCAGCGGGTAGCCGAGACCGGCAAGCTGGACTTCCTGCCGGAGACCAAGGACGTGCGCGACGGCGACTGGAAGGTTGCGCCGGCACCGGCGGCTTTGCAGGACCGCCGCGTGGAGATGACCGGACCCGCGTCGCCGGCAAAGATGGCCATCAACGCCCTGAACTCCGGCGCCAAGGTGTGGCTGGCGGACCTTGAGGACGCCAGCACGCCCACCTGGGCCAACGTCATCGACGCCATCCTGAACCTCCGCGACGCGGCCCAGGGTACCCTCAGCTTCACCTCGGAGGAAGGCAAGGAGTACCGCCTCCGAACCGACGCACCGCTCGCCGTCGTAGTGGCCCGCCCCCGCGGCTGGCACATGCAGGAAAAGCACCTGCTGATCAACGGTGAACCGGCCGTGGGCGCGCTGGTGGACTTTGGGCTGCATTTCTTCCACATCGCCAAACAGCTGGTGCTCAACGGACAGGGCCCGTACTACTACCTGCCCAAGATGGAGAGCCACCTCGAGGCGCGTCTGTGGAACGACGTGTTCGTGTTCGCGCAGGACTACCTGGGCCTGAACCAGGGCACCATCCGCGCCACCGTGCTGATCGAAACCATCCCGGCCGCCTTCGAGATGGACGAGATCCTGTACGAACTGCGGGACCACGCCTCCGGACTGAATGCCGGCCGCTGGGACTACCTGTTCAGCATCATCAAGTACTTCCGCGACGCCGGCGAGGAATTCGTCCTGCCGGACCGCGCGTCCGTGGTGATGACCGCCCCGTTCATGCGTGCCTACACCGAACTCCTGGTGAAGACCTGCCACAAGCGCGGCGCCTTCGCCATGGGCGGCATGGCAGCGGTCATCCCCAACCGGCGCCACCCGGAAGTCACCGCGGCAGCTTTCGAAAAGGTGCGTGCGGACAAGACCCGCGAGGCAAACGACGGCTTCGACGGTTCCTGGGTTGCCCACCCGGACCTGGTCCCCACCTGCCGCGAAGTCTTCGACTCCGTGCTGGGTGACAAGCCCAACCAGGTGGACAAGCAGCGGCCCGAGGTTTCCGTGACGGCGGAGCAGCTGCTGGACGTCCAGTCCGCCGACGGCCAGGTCACCGAGGCCGGACTGCGGCTGAACCTGTACGTAGCCGTCGCCTACACGGCGGTGTGGCTGTCCGGAAACGGCGCCGTGGCCATCCACAACCTGATGGAAGATGCCGCCACTGCGGAGATCTCCCGTTCCCAGGTGTGGCAGCAGATCCGCAACAAGTCCATCCTGGCCGACTCCGGCAACACCGTGACCAAGGAACTGGTGGAGCGGGTCCTGGGCGAGGAAACCGAGCGGCTCCGCACCGAGTTCGGCGACGAAGCGTTCCGCCGCTACTACCAGCCGGCCAGCGAACTGATCGCGGACATCTGCCTGTCCGATGACTACACGGACTTCCTGACCACCCCCGCCTACGAGCTGGTGGGCTGAGATGGCAACACCTAAACCCTCGCTCTCCGCAGGGGACCTGGCCGCCATCGACGGGCAACTTGCCGCCACGGACCGGTTGCTGGAGCAGAACTACCCGGGCGACGACGGCTCCCGCCAGCCCGTGCACACGGTGTACGTGCCGGCGGACCGGTTCACGCCGTCGTTCGCTGCCGACTGGGGCGCCCAGGCAGCCACGACGGTGGAAGCCCACGGCGGGTTCGAAAAGCTGGGCCGGCTCCTGGGCCAGGAAGCCAGCCTCGCCGAGGCAGTCGCCGGACGGGTTGCCGCAAAGCTGGCAGCCGAGCCGATCGAGGACCTGCGCCTGGACTTTGAGGACGGCTTTGGGGACAGGGGCGACGACGCCGAGGACGCCGCCGCGGTTGCCGCGGCTTCCACGGTGGCCCAGGCAGTCGCGGCGGGCTCCGCTCCGCCGTTCATCGGCATCCGGTTCAAGTGCTTTGAGGCCCCCACCCGGGCCCGCGGCCTGCGGACCCTGGACCTGTTTGTCTCCGGCCTGGCCACGGCCGGTGAACTCCCCGAAGGCCTGGTCCTGACCCTGCCCAAGGTCACCAGGGTGGCGCAGGTGAAGGCCATGGACTTTGCCGTGTCGCGGCTGGAGGAAGTCCACGGACTTCCCGCCGGCCGCCTCCGGTTCGAGGTGCAGGTGGAAACCCCGCAGCTGATCCTTGGCCCGGAAGGCACATCGCCGGTGGCGCAGCTGCCGCACGCCGTGCCCGGCCGGATCAGCGGCCTGCACTACGGCACCTACGACTACTCCGCGTCCCTGCAGATCTCCGCCGAATACCAGTCCATGGAGCACCCCGTGGCGGACTTCGCCAAGGAGGTCATGCAGCTGGCCGTGGCCGGCACGGGCATCCGGCTCTCCGATGGTTCCACCAACATCATCCCGGTGGGCGACAACGTGGAGAACGCCTGGCAGCTGCACGGCCGCCTGGTCCGCCGGTCGCTGGAGCGCGGCTATTACCAGGGCTGGGACCTGCATCCGGCCCAGCTGCCCAGCCGCTTCGCTGCCACCTACGCCTTCTACCGTGAAGGCCTCCCGGCCGCCGCGGCCCGCCTGCGCAACTACGTGGAGCGGACCGAAGGCGGCGTGATGGACGAGCCCGCCACCGCCCGCGCCCTTGCCGCCTTCGTGCTCCGCGGCGTCCAGTGCGGCGCTGTTGGTGGCGAGGAGGTCCAGGCGCTTGCCGGCGTCGGAATTCCGCAGCTCACCGCGCTGGCGCACCCGCGGCTGGCCACCACTTCCAACTCCTAAGCAAAGGACCCCTTCATGGGCAAGTACTACACCCCCACCGGCGGCCTGCCGCCGCAGACCCACCTCACCACCGAACGCGCCATCGTCACCGAGGCCTACACCGTCATCCCCAAGGGCGTGCTGACGGACATCGTCACCTCCAACCTGCCGGGCTTCGCCAACACCCGGTCGTGGATCATCGCCCGCCCCATCTCCGGCTTCGCCACCACGTTCTCGCAGCTGATCGTGGAGATCGGACCGGGCGGCGGGGCACCCCGCGCCGAATTCGAAGAAGGCGTGGAGGGCGTCATTTTCGTCACGCAGGGAACCGTCAACCTGACCCTTGACGGCGAACTGCACAAGCTCGAGGAAGGCGGCTACGCCTACCTGGCCGCCGGAGCGCAGTGGGGCCTGGAGAACGTCTCCGAGGATATCGTCTCCTTCCACTGGATCCGCAAGGCCTACGAGCGGCTCGAGGGATACGAGGCCAAGTCCTTTGTCACCAATGAAAAGGACGTGGAGCCGACCTCAATGCCGGACACCAATGACGTCTGGAAGACCACCCGCTTCACCGACTCGAGCGACCTGGCCCACGACATGCAAGTGAACATCGTGACGTTCCAGCCCGGCGGCGTCATCCCGTTCCCGGAAACGCACGTGATGGAGCATGGCCTGTTCGTCCTGGAGGGCAAGGCCATGTACCTGCTGAACAACGACTGGGTTGAGGTGGAGGCCGGCGACTTCATGTGGCTGCGCGCCTTCTGCCCGCAGGCCTGCTACGCCGGCGGCCCCGGCGAGTTCCGCTACCTGCTGTACAAGGACATGAACCGGCAGGTGAAGCTGACCTAGCCATTTGTGCGTTCGGGCAGCAGCAGGGGCCGTTATGGAATTCCATAACGGCCCCTGCTTTTTTAGTGCTGTTGGGGAACGCTTAGGCGCCCGGGTTGAGGACCACCTTGATGCAGCCGTCTTCCTTCTTCTGGAACTTCTCATACAGAGCGGGCGCGCCTTCCAGGCCCGCACGATGGGTGACCAGGTCCATCACACCCAGCGGATCGGCGTCGTCCTCCACAAGGGGAAGGATGGCGTCCGTCCAGTTCCGCACGTTGCACTGCCCCATGCGCACCTGCAGCTGCTTGTCGAACATGGTGAGCAGCGGCATGGGGCTGGCCGTGCCGCCGTACACACCGCTCAGGGACAGCGTGCCGCCTCGGCGCACAGCGTCGACCGAAGCGTGCAGCGCTGCCAGCCGGTCCACGCCGCCGGTCTCCATAGCCTTCTGGGCCAGCTTGTCCGGCAGGAGCCCCAGCGCCTGGTGGGCGAAGCCGGCCATAGGCGAGCCGTGGGCTTCCATTCCGACGGCGTCAACCACCGCGTCCGGGCCCCGGCCCCCGGTCATTTCGCGGAGTTCGTCGCCGATGGTCTTGCTCAAGTCCAGCGTTTCCACCCCGTGCCGCGCAGCCATCTCCCGGCGCTCCGGAACGGGGTCAATACCGATGACGCGGAACCCGAGGTGGACGCCGATCCGGCCGGCGAACTGGCCAACCGGGCCAAGGCCGAACACGGCCAAGGTACCGCCTGCCGGGACGTCGGCGTATTCCACTGCCTGCCAGGCGGTGGGCAGGATATCGGAGAGGAACAGGTAGCGTTCGTCCGGAAGCTCGTTGCCCACCTTGACCGGTCCGTAGTCGGCGTGCGGCACCCGCAGGTACTCGGCCTGGCCGCCGGGAACGGACCCGTACAGCTCTGAGTAGCCGAAGAGGGCGGCGCCGGATCCCTTTTCCTTGACCTGGGTTACCTCGCACTGGGACTGCAGCCCCAGCTTGCACATGTAGCAGGAGCCGCAGGAGATGTTGAAGGGAATCACCACGCGGTCGCCCTTGCGGAGGTTGGTGACGCCGCTGCCCACTTCTTCCACGATGCCCATCGGCTCGTGGCCAATGACGTCACCCTTGTGCATGTACGGGCCCAGGACCTCGTAGAGGTGCAGGTCCGAGCCGCAGATGGCGGTGGAGGTGATCCGTACGATTGCATCCGTCGGTTCCTGGATAACGGGATCAGGTACTTCTTCTACGCTTACCGACCGTTTTCCTTGCCACGTCAGTGCTTTCACAGTCTCCCTTTCGCTCTGCTTTGCCCGTGGAGGTCTCCTTGGGCGGGGCAGGGCACCCGGAGGCACCCTTTCTTCGACCGTATCGGTTTTGAGGGAAAAAAGTAAGCATGCTGACTAAAAGCTTGTAGCGGCCGTCCGCTGCTTCTAGCGTAGGGAGAGTCCCGGAACACCAAGAAGAGCACCCGAAAGAGGAACGCCATGTCGCTGTACCAGCCGGAACCGGTCGAGATCTCCACCCGCATGCGCCCTGGCGAATGGACGGAGGAAAGCCTGACGGAGCTGGTCAGCACCTACCGGAGGCGGGTAGAGGAGATGGGCGCGCCCGCGGCCGAGGTGGCCACGGACATCAAGCGGAACGATGACGGCTCGGTGGTGGTAGTGGTGTCCTGGCCGAAGCCGGCCATCGCGGGCGATGAGGATTCAGTGCCAGGCGGCCAGCCGCTGTGAACCGGTGCTAGCCGGTTTCAGGGATTCGGCTGCAGTGCAAGCAAGCGGCCGATGGCGCTGGAGGCAAGGTTCTCCAGTAGGTCGCGCGGCCCTTCATAAACCTCGACGGCGCCCGCCTCGCGCAGTTGCGCGGCCTGGATGCCCCCGCAGGTGACTCCTATGGCCGGGATCCCCAGGGCTCCGGCCGCCTTCATGTCCCACACGGCGTCGCCGACATAGACCGCGTGCGCCGCGTCCACGCCGGCAGATTCGAGGGCCGCCTCGAGGATGTCAGGCGCCGGCTTGCTTTCCTTCGCATCGTTGGCGCTGGTAGCGGCATCGATAAAGGCGTCTGCATCCAGGACGGACCGCATGACCTGCAGATCCCGCTCCCGGGCCGAGGAGGCAAGTGCCACGGCCAACCCGCCGGCATGGCACTGGCCCAACAATTCTTTGGCTCCGTCCAAGGGACGGAGCGAGGGCCAGTGCGAAGCGTACAGTGCACCGTGGCTGGCCATGATGTCCTCGTCCTCGTCACGGTCGCGGCCGGACGGCAGCAGGTTGTCCACCAAGCGGGCACCGCCCATGCCCACGAGCTGGTGGATGGCCGCCATGGACACATCGTGCCCGTATTGGCGGAAGGCACCCCACCAGGAGATGGTGTGGATGTAGGACGAGTCGATCAGGGTGCCGTCAACGTCAAAGAGGACCCCCCGGCGGACACCGTCAGGGGGTGTCGTGGACTCAGTCATCAGCCCACCGCTGCCCGTCGTACATCCGGCGCCTTTTTCCGCTTGGCCGCTTCATCCTTGGGGGAACTGACGGGCCGCACGCGGTCACGGATGACGGACCCGGCGCCGTCCAGGCTCTTGTCCCGAATGAGGCCGGTGCCGGCGATTTCGCGGGCCATGGCGACGCCTGCCACAGCTGCCCTTTTGGTTGGGAAGGTCACCGAGATGGCCATCAGGTTCCCGCTTCCGTCCATCATCCTGATCCGGTATCCACCGTCAGGGGCATCGACGAGCTCAAAAAATCCGGCCATAACAATCACTCCTCCATCAATCACGGCGCTGTGCTTGGGAGCACTCCATGAGGTGTTAGTAAGTATACTTATCTATCGCGCGAAGGAGAAGTTCCAGCCCTGGTCCGCGCCGCCTCAGCGCGAATCCGCCCTTGCAGATGGAAGAGGGATGTCACTGCGCCGAACGGTATCCTGATGTAGCTCCAGAGCGCTAGTCACAAGGGCGAAGTGGCTGAATGCCTGCGGTGTATTACCCAGCTGGCGGCCTGCCTTGACCGCCCATTCCTCACTCAGCAGCCCCACATCATTACGCAGTTCCAGCAGCCGTTCGAAGAGTTCACGCGATTCCTCATGGCGCCCGGCACCCAGGAGCGCCTCAACCATCCAGAACGAGCAGGCCAGGAAGACGCCCTCGTCGCCCGGAAGGCCGTCGTCGCTCTCTTGCGGTTTGTACCGCAGCACGAACCCGTCCTGGGTCAGCTCCCGTTGGATGGCCTCGATGGTGCCGATGACCTTGGGGTCGTCGTTGGGCAGGAATCCCACCCTGGGAATCAGCAGCAGGCTCGCATCCAGCTCGGGCCGGCCGTAGGACTGGACGAACGTATTGCGCTCGGCGTCAAAACCGTTGGCCATGATGTCCGCGCGGATCTGGTCCCGCAGCGCTTCCCAGCGCTCCACCGGACCCGGCAGGCCGGACTCGCGGACGCCCTTCACCATCCGGTCGGCCGCCACCCAGGCCATGACCTTGGAATGGGTAAAGTGCCGGCGGGGCCCCCGCATTTCCCAGAGCCCGTTGTCCGGCTGGTCCCAGATGGTTTCCAGGTGTTCCATCAGCGCGATCTGCACGTCCCAAGCCTCGTCGGTATGCTTCAGCAGCGAGTTCCGGGTCAGCGCCAGGCAGTCCAGGACCTCGCCCCACACGTCCAGCTGGAACTGCTCGGCCGCCGCGTTTCCGATCCGCACGGGAACCGAGTTCTCATAGCCCTTCAGCCAGGGCAGCTCCATTTCCGGCAGCCGCCGTTCACCGTGGATCCCGTACATGATCTGCAGGTCGGCGGGGTCGCCGGCAACCGCGCGGAGCAGCCAGTCCCGCCACGCGGCGGCCTCGGCGGTGTACCCCGCGGCCAGGAGCGCCTGCAGGGTCATGGCGGCATCCCGCAGCCAGCAGTAGCGGTAGTCCCAGTTGCGCTGGCCGCCGGGCTGCTCGGGAAGGGAGGTGGTGACCGCGGCTACGATGCCCCCGGTTGGGGCGTAGGTCAGTGCCTTGAGCGTAATCAGGGAGCGCACCACCGCGTCCTGGTATTTCCCCTCCACGGTGCATTGCGAGGACCAGCCCCGCCAGAATTCAAAGGTGCTCGCCAGGACGTCCTCGGCATCCACGGAGACGGGCCTGCCCACGTGGCTGGGCGCCCAGGTCAGTACGAACGGGACTTTGTCGCCGGCGTTCACGGTGAAGTCGCTGACGGTATGCATGTTTTCCCCGTGCAGGGGTGCGGGGGTCACGAGGTAGACGGCGTCCGGCCCCGCAATGGCGTGCAGCCCGCGCTTGTCCTTGCGGACCCACGGAATGATGTGGCCGTAGTCGAACCTCAGGATCAGCTCCCCGTGCATTTTGACGCTGCCGCTGACGCCTTCCACGATCCGGACGATGTCAGCCACGGAGTCGCGGGGCGGCATGAAGTCGGTAACGCGCACGGTTCCATCCGCCGTGTCCCACTCGGTGTCCAGGACCAGGCTGCCGTCCCGGTAGCTGCGGCGCGTGCAGGCACCTCCACCCACGGGCGCCAGCAGCCAGCGGCCCGCGTCCGGGGTGTCCAGCAGCGCGTTGAAGCACGCAGGGGAATCGAACCGCGGCAGGCAGAGCCAGTCGATCGAGCCGTCCTTGCTGATCAGGGCCCCGGTGTGAAGGTCGCCAACCACCGCATAATCCTCAATTCGCACCATGACAGTACCCTGCCACACAGAGTCCGCAATGGAAGGGGAAATGTCCGGGTGTAGCCTGAGGCAAATGGCAATCCACATTGGCACCTCCGGATGGAGTTACGACCACTGGGAGAACGTGCTGTACCCGCCCGGACTGCCCGTCCGGGACCGGCTCCAGTGCTACGTCTCCAGGTTCAGCACGGTTGAACTGAATGCCAGCTTTTACCGGTGGCCGCGGGACACCACTTTCGCTGGCTGGAACAGGCGCCTGCCGCCAGGGTTCAGCATGTCCGTCAAGGCTCCCCGCGGACTGACCCACGCCCGCAAGCTGTACTCCCCCGAAGTCTGGGTGGAGCGCATCGCCAGGTGCTGGCATGAGCTCGGGGACAAACGCGCCGTGCTCCTGGTCCAGCTGCCTCCGCAACTGGCGCGGGACGATGCGAGGCTGGACTATTTCCTGGCCGTGCTGCCGTCCTGGATCAGGGTTGCCGTTGAGTTCCGGCACCCCACCTGGGACTGCCCGGAGGTATTTGAGCTGCTGGAGCGCCACCAGGCGGCGTACTGCATCATGAGCGGCGCCAACCTGCCCTGCATCCTGCGCACCACTGCGCCATTCACGTACATCCGGCTGCACGGACCGGACCAGGAGCACCTGTACGGCGGCTCCTACTCAGACGCGGACATGCACTGGTGGGCGGACAGGATCCGGGAGTGGGACAGCGCCGGCGTCGACGTGTACGCCTACTTCAATAACGACGGCGGCGGGAACGCGGTGCGGAACGCCCAGACCCTGCGCGGGATCCTGGGCAACGGCTGATGCCTGCCCGGGGCCGGCCTGTGGCAGAGTGGTGCCATGGACACGGCTCCGCAGAACCCCGCCCATGACACGGCACGCCCGCCCCGGGACAACACCAAGGGCCGCGTTGCGCTTTCCGGAGGCCAGTTCTTCCGGCTGGCACACCGGCTGTCCGACGCTCTCAATGACGTCAGGATCCAGCTCGCCCAACGGTGGAAGTTCGTGCCGCAGACCATCGCCTACCAGGGTTACGGTTCCACCACCCGGGTGCGGGTGTTGGGGCGGGTGCTGCTGACGCAGAAGCCGCAGCCGGGCAGCAAGGCGGAGCACCAAGCGAAAAACGGCAACCAGAACGTCCGCGGCTGGCGCGCCTTCACCGGGGTGCCGCTGCAGTACAGCGACGTCGAAATCACCATCGGGGACGTGGTCACCCACGTCACGGCGGACCGGGGCGGGCTGATCGACACCGAGGTGGATGTCAAGCTCTCCCCCGGCTGGCACACCGCAGTGCTCCGCGCGGAGGGTACCGAGCCGGCAGAGGCACTGATCCAGGTGATCGCCCCCGGAGTGGAATTCGGCATCGTCTCCGACATCGACGACACCGTGATGGTCACAGCCCTGCCCCGGCCCTTCCTGGCGCTGTGGAATACCTTCGTGCTCAGCGAACGCGCCCGCATGGCCACCCCGGGCATGGCCGTGCTGCTGGACAGGCTGACCATCGAGCACCCTGAAGCCCCGATCATCTACCTGTCCACCGGGCCCTGGAACGCCGCCCCCACGCTGGCACGGTTCCTGACCCGCAACATGTACCCCAAGGGCGCGCTGCTGTTGACGGACTGGGGGCTCACCCAGGACCGCTGGTTCCGCAGCGGGCAGGACCACAAGCACCGGAACCTGGAGCGGCTGGCGCAGGAGTTTCCGGACATGCGGTGGCTCCTGATCGGCGACAACGGCCAGCACGACGAGGCCATCTACTCCGCCTTCGCGGCTGAGAACCCGGACAAGGTTGCGGCGATCGCCATTCGTCAACTGTCCGTCAGCGAGTCGGTCTTCGCCGGCGGCCACTCCGAAGACGGGGACCACAGCACCTCAAGGGTGCCCTGGATCTATTCCCCCGACGGCGCCGGCATCGCAAAGCAGCTCGCCATGCTGGACCTGCTCCGGGGCTGACACCCCCCGGTCCCTAGGTGTACTGAGTCAGGACGTTGGTTACATCGTGAATAGGTGAAGACCTCTTAGGTTGGTGGTTACCACACACAGCCAACGACTAAGAGGTCTTCATGTCCCACCGTAATGCCCGGCTGACTCCGAACGGTAGACGGATCATCATCGAGCGTATCCTTGCCGGCCGTCCCGTCGCCCACGTTGCCAAGGAGATGGGTATCTCCAGGACCTGCGCGCACCGTTGGATCAGCAGGTACCGGGCCCACGGCTGGGCCGGCCTCGAGGACCGCAGCTCCCGCCCAAGGTCGTGCCCGAACGCAACCTCAGCGGAAGTCGTTGCGGATGTTCTGACCCAGCGCGTCGAGCACCGCGAGGGACCTGCGGACCTGGCCTTGCGCTGCGGCACGAGCGCCCGGACGGTCTCCCGGATCCTGGCCCGCGCGGGCATGCCCAGACTGTGGGACCTGGACCCGGTGACCGGGGTACGGATTCGGGCATCCCGGGCGACCGACCGCCGCTACGAACGCGACGCTCCCGGGGACATGATCCACATCGACGTCAAGAAACTGGGCCGAATCCCGGATGGCGGGGGCTGGCGGGCAGACCCGAATCAGTCTGCCCGCAATCATTCAACAGGCCACTCAAGGGTCGGTTTTGACTACGTCCACGTGGCCGTGGATGACCACTCCCGCTTCGCCTACGCCGAGGTCCTGCCCGATGAGAAAGGCGCGACCTGCGCAGGATTCCTTACCCGGGCCGCGGCAGCCATGGCAGCCCACGGCGCACCCGTCAAAAGGGTCATGACCGATAATGCCTTCGCCTACCGGCTCTCGAAAGATTTCCAGGACGCACTGACTGCGCTGGGCGCCAAACACATCCTGATCAAACCCCGCCATCCCTGGCAGAACGGCAAAGCAGAACGCTTCAACCGCACCCTCCAGGAAGGCTGGGCCTACCGTCAACCCTTCACCTCAAACCAGGCCCGCACAGACGCTCTGCAGCCTTGGCTAGACTTCTACAACAACCACCGGCCCCACGGCAGCCTCGGAGGCAACCCACCGATCAGCAGGTGCAACCAACCTACTGACTGAGTACACCTAGGCGCTGGCCCCCAGCGCCGCGCCGTCGTCGGGCGCTTCGGTGCCCTCCACACCTTCCTCGACCAGAAGATCCGGGACCACCGCCTGGGCGATGGCCAGCTCCGCCGCTGCGGCGAGGTCGCGTTCCTCGATGAGTTCCTGGAACCAGAAGTAGGACGCCTTGGGGGTCCGCTCCAGCGTTTCGAAGTCCACGTGCAGGAGGCCGAACGGCTGGTTGTAGCCGGCGGACCACTCGAAGTTGTCCAGGAAGGACCACACGTAATAGCCGCGGAGATCCATGGACTCCGCCACGCCGCCGGGCGCCGTTGCGCGCAGCGCCGTTTCCAGGTGGTCGGAAAGGTACTTCAGCCGGCGTTCGTCCGGAATGAAGCGGGTGTTGGTGGACTTGTCCCGGACAATGATGTCCTCGAAGCTGGCGCCGCCTTCGGTGATGATCACCGGGGGCAGGTTGGGGTACCGCTCTGCCATTTCCTTCAGGGCAACCGCCATGTACTCCGGTTTGACCGGCCAGCCGTAGGCGGTGATGTCGGCTTCCGGCCAGGTCTCGACGTGGAACGGCGTTGCGCCGCTGCCCGTCGCGCTGAGGTCGCTGCCCATGGCCTCCGCCATGCTTGACGGAACGGTCCCGCCGCCCGGCCCGGCCGCCACCTTGGTGGGCATGTAGTAGTTGAGCCCGTAGAAGTCCAGGGGCTGGGAAATGATCTCCATGTCCTCTTCGGGGTGCTCAAAGGAGCTGAAGAACTTTGCGGCACGGATCAGGTCCGGGTACTTACCCGTGAGGACGGGGTCCGCGTAAAGCCGGTTTTGGCCCAGGTCCATGATCCCGGCGCTGATTTTGTCCAGCGGGTTGATCGAGTTCGGCACCATGGGTGAGTAGACGTTGGTCATGCCAATTTCGCCCGGCACCTTCGCCGCGCGCAGTGCCTGGACAGCCAGCCCATGGCCCAGCAGCTGGTGGTGGACGGTGGGGAAGGCGCCCAGTGCCAGCTCCTTGCCCGGCGAATGCAGCCCAAATGCATAGCCATTGGCACTAACCGTCGCCGGTTCGTTGATGGTGACCCAGCGGGCCACCCTGTCCCCGAACGCCTCGGCCAGGATGGCGGCGTATTCACCCAGGCGGTAGGCGGTGTCCCGGTTCATCCACCCGCCGGCTTCCTCCAGTTCCAAGGGTGTATCCCAGTGGTAGATGGTGGCCATCGGCGAGATGCCGCTGGCCAGGAGCTCATCCAGGAGCCGGTCGTAGAACGCCAGGCCGGCGCGGTTGGCGGGGCCGGTGCCGCCGGGCTGGATGCGCGGCCAGGAGAAGGAGAACCGGTAGGAGTCAACGCCCAGCTGCTTCAGGAGGGCCACATCCTGGGGCATCCGGTGGTAGTGGTCTGTGGCCACCACCGGGCTGTGGTCCTCCACGATTGCACCAGGCTTGGCTGCGAACCTGTCCCAGGCTGCTGGACCGCGTCCGTCCTCGTCCAGTGCCCCCTCGATCTGGAATGCTGCGGTGGCAACGCCAAGGGTGAACCCCGGGGGGATGAGTGCTGCGAGGTCCTTGGCGGAGATGTGCATTTGGGGTCCAGCCTTTTGGTCACGGTGGTCAGGGTACGTCCCAGAATGTCATAGCGGAGGGCGGCTGACGAGCAGCAACCCGCGCCCGGCACCGCTGCTACTGCGAACCGAAAAGGAACTCCTTGGCGTGCGCCACTGCTTTGCGGAACGCATCATTGCGCAGGGTCACGAGATGCTCGGTGTCGCCGTCGGATGGTTCCAGGTAACCGGTGTACCCGGGCCGGAGGACCCAGATGTCCCCGCCTGGCGGCAGGTAGAACACCCCGAACGAGCGCTGTTGCCGCTCGTCGGCGGTCCAGACCGGGACGACGGCAAGGGCGGCACCCGTGGCCGGGTTGATCCACTGTGCCCGGGGCAGCGGCTGTTCATGCGCCTCGGGGTCCAGGAAGGGCGCGGTGCCGGCGCCCCACCGTTGCTCAAAACGTTCATGGAACGCGGGGATCAGGTGTGAATCGTAGCGCCGCCACTCGCTCATGCGGTGTTCCGCCTCCTTGGAAAGTGTTTAAAGGTTGTGTGTTCAGGCCCAGGGTCCGCTTTCCCACCGCACCGGAGTGATGCGGATGACGGGCCCGGACGGTCCCCGGGTACTGCGGACTTTCCGGACGGGAATGATCGTGGGTGCCGGTGCCGCCAGCTTCCTGTCGTACGCGGCACGCCGTTCCGGGTCCCCCAGCACGTTGAACGCCTGCATGATCCGCAGGAGTTGGTCCCCCTGTCCAGGGTCCACGTTCTTCGCCGGTTTGTCCGCCTTCGATTGCGCGCCCCCGCCGCCATCGCCGTCAGCGCGGGCGCCGTCCATGTCCGGATGGTGGCTGCGCATCAGGGCGCGGTACGCGTGGGAGATGTCCTGCCGGGTGGCATCACGGCCCACCCCCAGGATGGCGTAGTAATCAGGGGGGTCAGTCATCCCAGCCTCCTCTTCAGCCCGTGCCCCTGCCGGGAAGGCAGGGGCACGGGCTGGAAAGCATGGACCTAGGTGCCAATCTGGTGCATCTCGCCCTGCTGGGTCTTGATCTCGATCTTGCGTGGCTTGGCCTGCTCAGCCATCGGAATCCGCAGGGTCAGGACGCCCTGGTCGTAGCTGGCCTTGATCTTCTCCGTGTCCAGGGTGTCGCCCAGGATCAGTTGGCGGCTGAACACACCGCGGGGACGCTCCGAGGCCACCAGCTCGACGTTGGGCTGTGTGGGGTCCTGGCGCTCCGCGCGGACGGTGAGGACATTCCGTTCAACGTTCAGGTCCAGCGAGTCCAGCTTCACGCCGGGAAGATCGAACGCCACCACGAATTCGCCGTCCTCCTGCCAGGCGTCCATGGGCATGGCAGCCGGGCGGGCGGTGGTTCCAAAGACCTGCTGCGTGAGCCGGTCCAGCTCACGGAGCGGGTCGGTACGCATCAACATCATTTCCCACTCCTTCAGCTTCCAGGTGTTGGATCTGTGGTTACCCACCTCCGCGTAATCTATGGTGGTGGATATAGATTTTTTATAGCACTGGTGGGAAACTGAAGCAAGACACCGGCTGGACCGATTTTGGGAGAAGAAATGGCAGGACCTGATGCAGGACGCAGCGCCCGCTCCCCCGGCTCAAGGGCGCTGTACGCGATCTCGGTGGCGGCCGAGCTTACGGGAACGGGACAGCAGAACATCAGGCTTTATGAAACAAAGGGGCTGCTGACACCGTCGCGGACTGCCGGCGGAACCCGCCAGTACAGCGAAGATGATATTGCCGTGCTGCTGCGGATTGGCGAGCTCCTCGAAGAAGGGCTGAACCTGGCGGGCGTTGCCAAGGTCCTGGAGCTGGAGGCAGCGAACGTTAAACTCCACCGCGCCCTGAAGCGCGCCCGTTCCCGGCCGCAGTGACCAGGCCCGGCAGTGGCCAGGCCCGGAGTGCAGATTTCACTCCCGGGAAGATTCTTCCTTTGACAGCTCTCCGGTGACAGGTTCCCCGGGGACGCGGGCGGTTCGCCAGGTATCCAGGGCGATGACGCCGCCCAGGATGAGCAGCGAGAGGGAGAACGAAGCAAGCGTGTCCGTGGGCCAGTGGTATCCGAGGTACAGGCGGCTGGCGATGGCCAGGACGATCCCGATCCCGGCGCCGATAAATCCGAAGACCGCAGCCCGCGGGTTCCTGTGGCGGGAGAAGATCAGGTAGGCACCCACCAGCAGGAAGTCACAGGCCCCCAGCACGTGCCCGGACGGGAACGAGAAGGTCTGGTCCGCACCGAACAGCATCTGGTCCACGGGTGGGCGCGAGCGCTGGACGATATGCAGGATGATCTGGGAGATGATCACCCCGGTCAGCATGGCCGCGGCCAGCAGGATGGGGCGCCAGGCATGTTTGGCCGCGAATCCCCAGATGAGGATCACCACCAGGATGATGATGGGCAGCGCGACGGGGCCGAAGAACACCGCCAGGAAGATCATGATGGCCGTCACTGCCGCTGAACGTGTCGTCAGGAGCCAGTCATGCACCGGGTGGTCGGCGAAGGAAAGTCCGTCGGCCTGTACAACGCTGACCAGCGTGGCAATGAAGAGGGCCAGCCCCACCACGGCCAGGACCACCGACGTCCGGTAGAGGCGGCGCCGGTCGGCAGGGTCGATATACCGCTCCTCCACCACGAACTTCTCATGGAAAGTACGCCACCGGCCGTTGCCATTTTCCCTGACTGCGGAACCTGCTGAATTATGTGCCAATGTGCTGCCCGTCCCTGCGCCCTGTTTTAGCCATGCCGAATAACGGCCATGGTAAATGCCTAGGCTGAAGATTATCCCGGTGAACCGCCATTCACTCCATCAGGGCTGGACACCACGGCGCCCGCCTTGGACACATGGTCCAGGGCGAGCGCCTCGGTGGTCCGGCAGGTTGGCGGCTAGAACGAGCCGGTGGTGAACTGCCAGCTGCGGGAGGCGAGCGGGTTCCCTGCCAGGTCCTGGATGCCGGTGGCGCCACCGGTCAGCGTCACGGTGTACCGGGTCTTGGCGGCCAATGCTGCCTGGGGATCGAGGATCCACTGGTTGGTGGTGCCGTTGCGGTAGACCGTTGCCTCCACCACCGCCCCGGTGGAAGCGTTCTTCAGGGTGAAGGTGGCCGTACCAACCCCCTGGACCGTCTCGCTGAACGTGGCACTGACGTTGCTGCTCCTGCGGACCAGGAGGGCATTGCTGCCAGGGCTGTAGCTGGTGACCGTGGGCGCGGGGCCCGTGGTGAACGTCCAGCTGGTAGTGGTCAGAGGCGTACCCGCGGCATCCCGGATGGCCGAGGTACCGCCCACCAGGGTTGCGGTGTAGGTGGCATCTGCGGCCAGGTTTGCGGCCGGGTCAAGGGTGGCCGTCCTGGTGGTGTCGTTGTAGCTGACGGCCGCGGTGATGCTGCTGCCGGCCGCGTTCCGCAGCACGAAGGTTCCAGCGGAAACGCCCTGCACCGAGGTGCTGAAGGTGGCCGTCACGTTGGTGTCAACTGCCACCGCCGCTGCCTTCCCGGCGGGCGATACGGACGTTACGGTTGGTGCAGGGGCGGGGGCAGGTGCCGGAGCAGCGGCGTCGGCACCCGTGAACAGCAGGCGGTTCGGGGTTCCGGTGGTGGCCCCGCTGATCACTCCGGGCGTGGCGTTGGAGACCAGGGCGGCCGCTACCCCCGCCGGCGTCAGGGCCGGGTTCTGGGACAACAGGAGGGCCGCAGCCCCGGTGGTGTGCGGGGATGCCATGGAGGTTCCGGACATGGATGCCGTGGCAGTGGTGGAGGTGTAGTAGTCGGAGGTGATGCCGACGCCGGGAGCGTAGAGGTCCACGCAGGATCCGAAGTTGGAGAACGACGCCTGTTTGTCGGCGGAGTCGCCGGCTGCCACCGTGACGGCCCCCGGAACCCTGGCGGGAGAGGTGGTGCAGGCGTCTGTGGCAGAGTTCCCGGCGGCAACCACGGTGGTGACGCCGTCGTCAAGGACGGCCTGGATGGCATTGTCCACCGTGCTGCTGGCGGCTCCGCCCAGGCTGAGGTTGGCCACGGCGGGGGTTCCTGCTGCGTGGTTGGCGGCGATCCAGTCCAGGCCCGCCACGACGTCGGAGTTGTATCCGGATCCGCTGCAGTCAAGCACCCTGACCGGCACCAGGGTGGCGCTCTTGGCCACGCCATAGGTGGAGCCTGCCACGGTTCCGGCCACGTGGGTGCCGTGTCCGTTGCAGTCGGTGGTTCCGTTGCCGTCCGCCACGGCGGTCCAGCCGGCGGCCACCCTGCCGCCGAAGTCGGTGTGTGAGGCCAGGATGCCGGTGTCCACCACGTAGGCGGTCACGCCGGCTCCGGCAGCGGTCCATGAGTAGGAACCCGAGAGAGGGAGCGCGCGCTGGTCGGCGCGGTCCAGGCCCCAAGGGGCGGGCTGCTCGGTCCCGGAGGCCTTGACGGGGGCATCGGGCTCCACGGACAGCACCTTTCCGGACTTGGCAAGGGCAGCCGCCTGGGCCGGGTTGGCGGTGACGACGGCGCCGCGGATGGCGTGCTCAAAGGTGCGGCCGACGGCGAGTCCCTGGCCGTGGAGTCCGGACACCTCCGCAGCGACATCGGTTCCGGGCGCGTACTGGACGATGTAGCGGCCGGTTGCGTTGCCGGCTCCGCCGGAACCGGCCGGGGAGGCAGGGGCGGCGACGGCTGGAAGGGACGCGGTGGAAAGCAGCGCCGCGAGGGCAGGCAGCAGGAAGGATCGGGTACGAATTTTGGGGTCCTCGTGGTGGCTGGGTGGCCGGTCCCTGGCTAGAGAATCCTCCCGCGGAACCGGACCAACGGTGGCTGTACCAAAAGGATAGGAGCCGGAAGCGCATGGCTTCCGGCTCCTTGGATGATCCTGTGCCAACCCTTCGGGATTCCTGCGGGCGGGCGATTTTGCTGGTTTTAGCCGGCGCTGTTGGTTGCCGGCACGTGGTTCCGCCAGCTGTGCTCGGGTTCGAAACCCAGCAGGCGCCGCGCCTTGTCGATGGACAGCATCGTTTCGTGCTCGCCCAGGTCCTTGGTGACTTTGACGCCGGGGAAGACCTCTGCCGCCAGGCTGGCGCTTGGCCGGCTCATGACGGTATCGGCATTGGCAATGATGAAGGCTTCGAATCCCGGTTTGGCGTTCTCCAGAGCCCGTGCCACGGCCTGTGCACCGTCCCTGCCGTCGATGTAGCCCCAGAGGTTCCACTTCCGCAGGGTTGCGTCCTCGTCGAAGGAGGGGAACCGTGCATAGTCGGCCTCATCCATCACATTGGAGAACCGCAGGCCCGTGATGCTCAGCTGAGGATCCCATCGGGTCATTTCCACGGCCATCTGCTCCTCCAGCCGCTTCACCAGGGAGTAGGTGCTTTCCGGCCGGGGCGGGTATTCCTCGTCCACCGGAATGTAGGGCGGGTCAATGTCGAAGGGCAGCCCCAGGACGGTCTCGCTGGAGGCATACACCACCTTTTTGATGCCTGCGCGGCGCGCGGCCTGGAACACGTTGTAGGTGGAGAGCATATTGTTTTCGAACGTTGCTGCGTCCGGAAGGATGCCGGGGGCGGGAATGGCACCCAGGTGCACCACGGCGTCGAACCCATCGTGCCGGTCATCAACGCCCAACAGCGCGTCCACCACCTGGCCATAGTTGCGTAGGTCCACCACCAGCAGGCCCGGGCTGCGGTCACCCGCGCGGTCCAGGGTAAGGACCTGGTGGCCGTCGTCGGTGAGCCGGCGCACCACGTGCCGCCCCAGCTTTCCGTTTCCGCCTGTAACGGCAATTCTCATCAGTGTTTCCTTCTGTTCGAGTGCTTCTCCGTGCGGTGTTTCGGTCAGGACGGGGGACGCGGGGCTGCCAGGAACTGTTCGACGGCGGCGATTGCCAGGCCGGTAATCGTTCCCGGATCGCCGCTGCCGTTGACGGACACCAGGATGCCCCGGCCCGCGTACACCGAGACTACTTCATGCGTCTGCCGGCGGTAGAGGTCCAGCCGGCGGCGGAACACGTCGATGGTGTCATCCGTTCGGCCCTGTTCCGAGGCGCGGCGCTGCATCCGCTCCTCCAGTTCCGAATCCGGCGCCTGCAGCTCGATGACGGCGTCCAGGGCATGCCCCTGCGCCGCGAGCATGTTGTCGAGTTCCGTTGCCTGCGGTGGCGTCCGCGGATACCCGTCCAACAGGAAGCCGTGCCGGGCATCGCGTTCAAGGAGCCGGTCCTTCACGAGCGCGTTGGTGAGATGGTCCGGTACGAAGTGGCCGCCGTCCAGGTAGTCCGCGGCCTGGCTGCCCAGCTCCGTTTGCCGGCTGACGTTGCTCCGGAAGATGTCGCCGGTGGAAACGGCGGGCACTCCGAAGTGCCGGGCCAAGTGTTCTGCCTGGGTCCCTTTGCCGGAGCCTGGTGGGCCGATGATGAGGAGCCTGGTCATGTTCCCGCCCTTCCCCGAGGTGCTGCCCGCTTCATTGTGACCGGTACCCCCTTTCGGCGCCGGCAAACGGCGTCACGGCCCCGGGTGGTTGTGGGCTTGGCGCCGCCCCGAATGTATATACTCTGGTTATCGGTTTAGCAGCAGGCCGTTGGAAAGTTCGTCGATCCAGCGACCATCACCGGCTCCCCGCCCAGTTGCGGGGCGTTTGTGTGTTGCAGGCTCGTTTTGACCTGAACGAATGGCACCAAGAACCGTGGCCAGCGAGTCAACAGCAAAAACCGATACATCCATAACAGAACACCTGCATGAATTGGTCCTCAACAGCTCCGACGTCGAGGACTTCTTAACGGAACTGGCGCAGGTGTCCGCCCGCAACCTCTCCGAGCCGGGCGATGAAATGCTATGTGCCATCACCCTGCTCCGGCAGCGGAAGACGGCGACAATCGCGAGCAGCAGCCAGGACGCCAAGTCGATCGGCCTGATTGAGCACAAGTTTGCAGAGACCCCCAGCCTCACCGCAATCACCGCACAGGAGACTGTGCACGCGCCGAACCTTGCCGGGGACGAGCGCTGGCCGGAATACTCCTCGGCCGTCGTGGCCCAGGGTGTGCAATCGGTCGCGGCACTTCCCTTCCGGCTTGAGGGGGAAACCAAGGCTGCGCTGCTGCTGTACTCACGCCGGGCCCACCGCTTCGAAGGCCGTGTGCTGGCGTTCGCCGAGGATTTCGTCAGCCAGACTTCGCTGGCGCTCCGCCTTGCAGTCCGCTTTGCGCATTACAGCGAAACCGCTGCGAACCTCCGCGCCACCCTGGAATCCCGCACGGTCATCGATATGGCGGTGGGAATCATCATGGCCCAGAACCGGTGCAGCCAGCAGGACGCGTTCGGCATCCTTAAGACGGCATCGAGCACCCGCAACACCAAGCTGCACGATGTGGCCGCTGCTGTGGTGAATGCCCTGGGCCAGGGGCCTGCGCGTACACATTACGACGGTTAGGTGGCCGGCACACGGCAACGTGTTCCGCCACAAGTAGACTAGTGCCAACTTTTCGCCGGGGGGCCTTAATGGAACAGCAGCGTGTTTGCCTTGTCGTGGAGGATGACGACGATATCCGGGAACTGATCACAATGGTCCTGTCCCGTGCCGGCTTCGAAGTGACAGCCGTGGGCACGGGGGCAGAGGGCATAGCCGCCGCTGCTGATCCCACCATCGCCCTGGTCACCCTGGACCTTGGCCTTCCGGACATGGACGGGCACGTAGTGGCCCGTGCCATCCGTGCCCTCAGCACCGCACCGCAGTTGTTCCTGACAGCCCGTTCCGAGAACGACGATTTGCTGGCCGGCATGGCATCAGGGGCTGACGGCTACCTCACCAAGCCGTTCCACCCAGGGGAACTGAAGGAGCTTGCCCGGCAGTTGGCGGCGGGACAACCCACGCCCAGGCACAACGCCCCGGCCGGGAACGGCAGTTAGGAAGAAAGGCGACGGCGGCGGGCAGCCGCCGTCGCCTTTCTTCCTTCAGTGCCTACTTGGAAAGGAAGCCGAGCAGCGCTTCGTTGACCTCTGCCGCATGGGTCCACAACATGCCGTGCGGCGCACCCTCAATCTCGACGTACTCGGCGCTCGGCAGGGCCTTGGCGAACAGCCGCCCCGTGGAATCGATGGGCAGGATGTTGTCCGCGGTGCCGTGCACGATCAGCGCGGGAACATCGATCTTGGGGATGTTCTGGCGGAAGTCCGTGAGCCAGGTGGGCTGGGCGGCAACGGATGCCGTGGCGCCGGCGCTTGAAGCAAGGTTCCAGCTGGCGTTCACCGCTTCCTGGCTGAGGCGCGGGGTGCCCAGGAAGGTGTCCGAGTTGTAGAAGTTCTTGAAGAACTCGGTGAAGAAGGCGTAGCGGTCAGCAGTAACAGCTTCGTTGAGCCCGTCGAACACGTCCTGCGGGACGCCGTCGGGGTTATCGTCGGTCTTGAGCAGGAACGGTTCCAGCGAGCCCAGGAACGCGGCGCGGGCCACTCGGCCGGAGCCGTAGGTGCCAAGGTAGCGGCCCACCTCACCAGTCCCCATGGAGAAGCCCACCAGTACGACGTTGTTCAGGTCCAGGGTGGTGAGCAGGGTGTTGAGGTCCGCCGCGAAGGTGTCGTAGTCATAACCCTCTGTGGGCTTGCTGGATTTGCCGAAGCCGCGGCGGTCGTAGGTGATGACGCGGTAGCCCGCACCCAGGAGCGCCGCGGTCTGCTTCTCCCAGGAGGAGCCGTCCAGCGGGTAGCCGTGGATCAGCACCACGGGCTGGCCTGAGCCGTGGTCCTCGTAGTAGAGCTCGATGTCAGTGCTGTTCTCAGTACCTACGGTGATGAAAGCCATCGGGGCGTATTCCTTTCGAGACTGATCAGGGCGGCAGGCAGAGCGCCGCGCCAGTGCACCTCCTACTCTAGGGTGCGCGACTGCTCGGGAGCAGGCCCGAATTTCACGGCGGCGGTACGCCCAAAAGTGCCGCGGGAGCCAAAGGTGTGACACTATATGCGCATGAATGCAGATAAGAATGCTTGCTCCCTTGGCACGGACAGCCAATACGTGGAGCTGGCTGTGGAGGTTTTCGCCATGCTGGCGGACGCCACCAGGGTGCGGATCATCCTGGCGCTGCGTGACGGCGAGATGGCTGTAGGCGCGCTGGCGGAGGTGGTGGGCAAGTCCCCCGCGGCGGTCTCCCAGCACCTGGCCAAAATGCGCCTCGCCCGGATGGTTTCCACCCGGCAGGAAGGCACGCGGGTGCTGTACCGTCTGGAGAACGAGCACGCCCGCCAGTTGGTGGCCGACGCCATCTTCCAGGCCGAGCACGCCCTGGGCGGGGAACCCGCCCACCACCGCGTCCCTTCCCACACCGGCGCCCCCGTACACAGTGCAGAGAGGAGCGCCTCATGACCGGGCCGCACCCGGAGTCGACGCACACGCATAGCCATCCCCACGAGGACAGCCACGCCAGGCACGACCACGACCACGACCACGACCACGACCACGACCACGACCACGACCATCATCACCACTCCGGTTTCAAGGGCTGGCTGATCGAGCTGTTCGTCCCGCACACGCACGATGCTGCAGATTCGATTGACGATGCGATGGAGGCCAGCACCGAGGGCATCCGGGCGCTCAAGATCAGCATGTTCCTTCTGCTGGCCACCACGGTGCTGCAGTTTGTGGTGGTTCTGTTCAGCAGTTCGGTGGCCCTGCTGGCGGACACCATCCACAACTTTTCCGACGCTCTGACGGCAGTGCCCCTGTGGGTTGCCTTCATCCTGGGGCGCAGGGCCGCCACCCGCCGGTATACCTACGGCTACGGCAGGGCCGAGGATTTGGCCGGCCTGTTCATTGTTGCCGTGGTGGCCCTCTCGGCCGTCGTGGCCGGCTGGCAGTCGGTGGACCGTCTGATCAATCCCCAGCCGCTGCAGAACCTGGGCTGGGTCATCGCGGCAGGCCTGATCGGCTTTGCAGGAAACGAGGCCGTGGCGATCTATCGCATCCGGGTTGGCCGCAGGATCGGTTCCGCAGCGTTGGTTGCCGACGGCGTGCACGCCCGGACGGACGGCTTTACCTCGCTGGCCGTGGTGATCGGCGCCGTGGGAGTCATGCTCGGTTTTCCGTTGGCAGACCCGATCGTCGGGCTCGTCATCTCCGCCGCCATCATGGTGCTGCTGTGGGGCACAGTCCGCAGCATCGGGCGCCGGCTGATGGACGGGATCGAACCGGAACTGGTATCACGTGCCGAGGCCGCACTGGCGCGGACGCCGGGCGTGCTTTCAGTGCAGCACCTGCAGCTGCGCTGGTCCGGCCACCGGCTGCAGGGGTCGGCCCGCATCGAGCTGGCGGACACCGCGTTGTCGCAGGCGGAAGAGACCCTTCACCGCGCGGAGCACCAGCTCCGGCATGCGCTGCCCAAGCTGGACCATATGCTCCTGGCTCCGGGCACCCGGCGGTAACACAGGTAAATGCGGAAGTGACCCGGCGGGCAGGGCCGGCCGGGTCACTTCTGCATTCAGGGATTTTGGCTAGGCTTGTGCGGTCTTGCCCGGCAGTGCCAGCTTGAAGACCTTGGCCCAGGATGACCCCACCTGCTTCAGCAGCGGGCCGGTGGTGTACTTCAGGCCGTAGCGCTGGCAGATTTCGCGGACCCTTGGGGCCACCTCGGCGTACCGGTTGGACGGCAGGTCCGGGAAGAGGTGGTGCTCAATCTGGTGCGACAGGTTGCCGGTCATGAGGTGCATGAATTTGGAGCCCGAAATGTTGGCGGACCCGATCATCTGGCGGACATACCAGTCGCCGCGGGTCTCGCCGTCCACCATCTCTTCCGTGAAGGTGTCGGTGCCTTCCGGGAAGTGGCCGCAGAAGATGACGGCGTGGGCCCAGACGTTGCGGATGGCGTTGGCTGCGATGGTGCCGAACAGGGCCTGCTTCGCGGAGCCGGTCAGCATTGCCAGGGCGGGCGTGGCGGCGTAGTCCTTGGTGAACTGGGTGACCACCTTCTTGCCCAGCGCCTTCAGGTCCTTGAGCAGGGCTTCCTTGGACTTGGTGCCTTCCTTGTACTCGGTGAGTTCGAGGTCGTAGATGGCAATGCCCCACTCGAAGACCGGTGCCAGGATGGCGTTGAACAGCGGGTTGGCCAGGTTGATGGGCTTCCACGGCTGCTGCTCGTCCATGCGCAGGAGGTTGTATCCGACGTCATTGTCCTTGCCCACCACGTTGGTCCAGCGGTGGTGCAGGTCGTTGTGGGTGTGCTGCCAGGACCGCGACGGCGTGACGAAGTCCCATTCCCAGGTGGTGGAGTGGATGTCCGGGTCCCGCATCCAGTCCCACTGGCCGTGCAGGATGTTGTGGCCCAGCTCCATGTTTTCCAGGATCTTGGCAAGGCTCAGCAGCGTGGTGCCCGTGACCCAGGCGGCCTTGTTCTTTCCCACCAGCAGGGCGGCACGGCCGGAGAGTTCCAGGCCGCGCTGGATCTTGATCATGCGGCGGATGTAGGCGGCATCTTCCGCGCCCCGCTTGCCCAGGATCTCATCCCGGATGGCGTCGAGCTCGCGGCCCAGCTCCGCCACCTGTTCGTCGGTGAGGTGCGCGGCGGCGGGCGGCCGAACAGTGGGGCTTCCGGACTCGGCGAGCTTGCCGGGGCGTGTCCTCGATGAGCCGGCGCTGGCCCCTCCGGCGGCAGTGGTCTTTGTGGGTGAGATGACAGACATACGGTACTGCTCCTCAGATTTCGAGGTTGACGGGTCCGGCGGCTGCCGAGACACACGTTTGGATCAGTTGGCCGGGTTCGCCGTGGACTTCCCCGGTACGGAGGTCGCGGACCTGCCCGGCCAGGAGCGGCGTGAGGCAGCTGTGGCAGATGCCCATCCGGCAGCCGCTGGGCATCAGCACCCCGGCGTCCTCGCCGACGTCCAGGATGGGTGTGTCGCCGTCGGCCTCCACCTCCCGGTCGCTGGCTTCAAAGGTGACCAGGCCGCCGTCGTGCCCCACGGCGGCGTCGAAGCTGGTGTTGAAGCGTTCGATCATCAGGTTGCCGGCACTGCCGGGCACCGCCACGTCAGTGCCGGGCGCCCGCGTTGTCAGGGCTGCCCGCTGCCACAACGCTTCGGCGTCGTCCAGGAAGCTGTCCGGGCCGCAGGCATAGGCAGCCCGTTCCTTCCAGTCCGGGCAGATCTCGTCCAGCTCCTTGGTGCTGGAGAAGTCCATGCGGCCCTGCTCGCCGGTGTACCAGTGTGCCAGCCGGAAATTCGGGAACTGGTCGGCAAGCTCAGCCAGCTCCTCACGGAACAGGCTGTCATCCCGCGTGCGGGCTGAGTGGACCAGGACGACGTCGGCGTCCGGGCGCCGTGGCACGAGGGTGCGGATCATGGACATCACCGGGGTGATGCCGCTGCCCGCGGTAACCATCAGGAGGGGGCGCGGATGTTCCGGCAGGACGAAATCACCCTGCGGCGGGGCCAGGAACAGGACATCCCCGGGCTTGGTGGTGCGGACCAGGGTGCCGGAGACGGCACCGACGTCGGTCACGGTGATCGCCGGGTCCTTGCCGGCGGGTGCGCTGAGCGAGTAGGAGCGCCAGTGGCGGACGCCGTCGAGTTCGACGCCGATGCGCGCCCACTGCCCTGCAAGGTGCGCCTTCCAGCCGCGTCCGGGGCGGAAGAAGATGGTGGCGGACTGGGCGGTCTCCTGGACCACCCGGGTGACCACGCCACGCAACTGCCGGGCCGAGTAGACCGGATTGAATAGCGAGAGGACGTCCTCGGGCGTCAAAGGGGTAGTGAGTACTGAAGCCGCCTGGGCCAGCTGTCGTAGCCGGATCATGCGTCAAAGCCTAAGGCGGCGCGAGCCATATTTCTCTCTCTCCGTCATATGACCGTTCAGCAGTCACACTAGTAGTAGGGCGCGAAGCCCCCACTACGCTCTTCAAGAGTAACGGTTGGGTCTCACTAATAGTTCCCAGCGTCCTATCGGCTCCATCCCAGGGCCGGGGCAACGTGCTCCGCGATGGTGCCCAGCAGCTTGGCGTTGAAATCCACGCCCAACTGGTTGGGGACGGTCAGCAGCAGGGTATCCGCCGCTTGTACCGCAGTGTCGGCAGCGAGCTGCTCCGCCAGGAGGTCCGGCGGCCCCACATAGCTCTTGCCGAAGCGGGCAGTGGTGCCGTCGATGACGCCCACCTGGTCCCGGCCGTCGCGGAGGGCACTGCCTGCGAAGTAGTAGTTGTCCTCTTCATCAACGATGGGCAGGACGCTGCGGCTGACCGAAACACGCGGGGCGTGGGGGTGTCCTGCCGCGGTCCATGCTTCCCTGAAAAGCTGGATCTGTTCGGCCTGGAGTTCATGGAAGGGAACGCCGGTGTCCTCGGTCAACAAGGTTGAGCTCATCAGGTTCATGCCCAGTTCCGCGGCCCAAACCGCGGTTTTCCTGGTGCCGGCACCCCACCAGATCCGTTCCGCCAGTCCCGGTGACTGCGGCTGGATGGGCAGGAGTCCGGTGGCACCACCGGCGTAGCGCGGATCGGCCTGGGCCATGCCGGCACCGGTGATGGCCTTGCGAAAGACATCAGTGTGGCGACGGGCCATGTCCGCATCGGTCTCCCCCGGCTGCGGACGGTAGCCAAAGACTGAGGCGCCTTCCAAGGCGGGCTCGGGTGAACCACGGCTGATGCCGAGCTGCAGCCTGCCGCCGCTGATCAGGTCCGCTGCCGCGGCCTCCTCCGCCATATACAACGGATTTTCGTAGCGCATGTCGATGACACCGGTGCCGATCTCGATCCGGCTGGTGCGGGCGGCGATGGCGGACAGGAGAGGGAACGGGGAGGCCTGCTGGCGGGCAAAGTGGTGGACACGGAAGAATGCGCCATCCACGCCCATCTCCTCAGCGGCAACCGCCAATTCAATTCCCTGGAGCAGGGCGTCCGCCGCTGTCCTGGTGCGGGAACCCTGGCCGGGGCCCCAGTGGCCGAATGAAAGGAATCCGATACGCTCCATACCTCCCCCAACTGCGCGGGCGGCGGCTGCATTCCCGGCTGGCATGACGGCTGCACGGGCTTACCGCTGACCTGCCGATCGCTGAAACATTTTGGCGGACAAGGCCGTGCTCCGCCTCCGCCGGAAGATGGAAGCCTCTCCGCTTGATTGGGGGGCCAAACGGAGAGGCTGGAACCAAAATAATAGGAAGCTTGCTTAGTTTCCAAATCGGCTGCCCGGCCGCGCCATTCCCGCACAGCTAAACTGGCCCGGTGATCAACAGTGAGCAGCCGTCCACCCCGGCGGTCCCGCCGTCGCGCGGAAAAATCGCCGAACGGCTGCTGCCCGGCGGCGAAGAACCGGACCCGCGCTTCACCCTTGCCAACGAACGCACCTTCCTGGCTTGGATCCGCACGTCCCTTGCGCTGCTGGCGGGCGGCATCGCGATCGAGGCGTTCACTTCGGGCCTCTTCGTTGAACCTGTCCGCAAAGGCCTGGCGGTCCTTTTGCTGCTGCTGGGCATGATGCTCAGCGGCGGGGCCGCCGTGCGCTGGCTCCGGGTGGAACGGAGCATGCGCAACAAAGCCCCGCTGCCGCTGCCGCTCTTTGTGCCCCTCCTGGCCGGGGCAGGCGCACTGGCCGCCGCCGTCGTACTGGTCTTTATCCTCTGGCGCTGATTCCGTGCCGTCCCCCGCACCCATCCCCCATGGCGATCCCGGGCTCCAGCCCGAACGGACAGCCCTCGCGTGGGGCCGGACCATGCTGGCGCTGGTGACGGCGAGCGCCTTCTTCCTGCGCTGGCTTCCCACGTACGGGGCGCCCATCCTGATGCTGCCGATGGTTTCCGGCGGCGCCGCGCTTGCCATCTACCTCACCCAGCGCCGCCGCTACCGGAAGAGGTCCCACGGGCTGGCCGGCGAGAGCATCGAGGCGGACCTGCCGGCGGTGCTGTGGACGGCGTTGGCCGGAGTCGCCCTGGCAGTGCTGGGCATCGCTGTGGTCCTGGTCAGTTGAAGGTGCCGGCCACCGGCTGATGCTCCTAGAACATCGGCAGGACGAAGCCGGCCAACAATGCCACCGAGCCGATAGCGGTCAGGCAGCGGCCAAGGACCGACGCCGTCCGGCCTGCTTCCTCAGGCTGGGTGATCTGCCACTGAGTTGGCCGTTTGGGGTGGTAGTAGATGGGCAGGGTGTCGCCCACAGACATGTCCCTGATGTCGTACGGGGACATGGGGGCGTTGTGCACCTGGTGTTTCCGGTCGAACCAGCGGAACCCCACCCCGGTGGAATCGGAGTACACCACCGCCTCGGCCACGTCCCAGGGGTGTACGTAGCGGCGGAGGAAGCCGGTATAGAAGAGCAGGCCCAGCCCGGCGGGCAGGCACAACCAAGTGAGGACCTCCAGGATGGGACCTGCCATATCCAGCGCAGTGGGCATGAAATTGATGGTACAGCGCGGGGACTGGTGGCTTCAGCACCAGGTACGTACGCTGAAGGGGACCGGACCGGAGTAAGGGGAAACCATGAATGATCAGGATATTTTGACGCACATCCAGGCCCTGGTGGAGGAGGAGCACTCGCTGCGGGAAGGTTCAGAAGGCGGCCAGCCGGACCCGGCACGGCTAAAGCACGTGGAAGAGAGCCTGGACCAGTGCTGGGACCTGCTGCGCCAGCGCCGCGCCAAGAAGGAGTCCGGCGAGAACCCGGACGACGCCGAGGCCCGCCCCATCAGCGAGGTTGAGGGTTACCGGCAGTAAGTCCGCCGCACTGAGTCAACCTGGGTGTCCGGGCCGCTTGGCCCGGACACCTGTTTCCGTCACCAACAGATTGAGCCTTTCCATGCGTATCGCAGTAGCGCAGATCATCAGCGGCGCAGACACCGCCGCCAACCTTGAACTGGTGTGGGACTACGCCGCCCAGGCAAAGAACGCGGGTGCGCAATTGGTGGTCTTCCCGGAGGCGACCATGCGTGCCTTCGGCCACTCCCTGAAAGGCATCGCCGAGCCCCTCGACGGGCCGTGGGCCAGCGAGGTCCGCAGGATGGCGCGGGAGCTGGAGATCACGGTCGTGGCCGGCATGTTCACCCCGGGCCAGGACGGCCGCGTCCGCAACACGCTGCTGGTCACCGGTCCCGGGGTGGAGGCCTCCTACGACAAGGTCCACCTTTTCGACGCCTTCGGCTTCACCGAGTCAAAGACAGTGGATGCGGGGGAAGCGCCGGTGACCTTCGAGCTGGACGGGACGGTCTTCGGCCTGGCCACGTGCTACGACGTCCGCTTTCCCGGCCTGTTCACGGCCAACGCCAATGCAGGCGCCCAGGTGAATATTGTGTGCGCTTCCTGGGGCGCGGGTCCGGGCAAGGCTGAACAGTGGGACCTGCTGGTGCGCGCCCGTGCGCTGGACAGCACCACCTTCGTGGTTGCGTGCGGCCAGGGCGACCCCGAAGCCATCGGCGCGGGTCCGGCCGGAGCAGCGCCCACCGGCATCGGGCACAGCGCGGTGGTCACTCCCCTGGGCAAGGCCGTGGTGGCCTTGGGCGGGAAGCCCGAACTCGCCGTCGTCGATATCGATCCCTCAACAGTGGACGACGTTCGCGCCAAGCTGCCGGTCCTGGCCAACGCACGCAAGTTCTGATCCGGGTGAGGTGCCGTTCACGGCCCCGAAACAGAAGGCAAAAGAGCGTACGACGGCGGTCCTCACCTCAAGAGGCCCGTGCGCCCCGTCGTTTCGGGGAACTGAGGCCGTGTTCGCCTTTCGCGCCCGAACGCAGAGACCAGGCCGTTTACATTCCGGAAACATTGCCGACACGTGATCTTCACGCCCACGGGATTTGTGTAACGTGGGCGCAACTTTAAAGGGCATCAGCTGAAACACGCTGCACCAAAAATGGATCCCGGGGGAAATGCTCCGGGGCCCAATCGGGTCCCGCACCAAGATCACGTTGCGAAGGGACCCACCGGTGGAAATCACTGCCCAACACGTCTGGCTGATGATTTCAGCCGCAATGGTACTGCTGATGACCCCCGGGCTTGGCCTCTTCTACGGCGGCATGACCCGCGCCAAGGCTGCGCTCAACATGATCATGATGAGCTTCATCTCGGCAGGGATCGTTGGCGTTGTCTGGGTCCTCTGGGGTTACTCGATGACCACCGGCAACGGGATCCTTGGGCTGTTCGGCAACCCCTTCACCAGCTTCGGGCTGCAGAACCTGATGGGCTCCCCTGACCTGCTCAAGGCCGGCTACAGCGCCACGTTCGCCATCATTACCGTGGCCCTGATCAGCGGCGCCATCGCCGACCGGGCCAAGTTCAGCGCCTGGGCACTGTTTGTGCCGGTGTGGATCACGGTGATCTACTGCCCGCTTGCCTACATGATCTGGGGCGGCGGACTAATGAGTGCAGGCGGGGCGGTCACCCGGATCTTCGGCCAGGTCATCGACTTCGCCGGCGGCGCCGTCGTCGAAATCAGCTCAGGAACGGCAGCCCTGGTACTCGCCGTCATCGTGGGACAGCGCCACGGCTTCGCCAAGGACCCGAACCACCGCCCCCACAACATCCCCTTCATCATGCTGGGCGCGGCCATTCTCTGGTTTGGCTGGTTCGGCTTCAACGGCGGTGCGGCAACCAGCGCTGAGCAGGCCGGCGTCATCTGGATCAACACGCTGGTGGCCCCTTCGGCAGCCATGCTGAGCTGGCTGGTCACCGAGAAGATGCGCCACGGGCACCCCACGTCGCTTGGCGCCGCCTCCGGCGTTGTCGCCGGCCTGGTGGCCATCACACCTTCCTGTGCCAACATCAGCCCGGTGGCGGCAATCGGCCTGGGCCTGGTGGCGGGAGCCGCGTGCTGCGTGTTCGTGGACCTCAAATACCGCTTCGGCCTGGACGACTCGCTGGACGTGGTGGGCGTCCACCTCGGCGCCGGCCTGATCGGCACCCTGTCACTCGGCTTCATCGCCCTCCCCGTGGACGGCCTGGGCGGTGGACTCTTCTACGGCGGCGGCGTCCAGCAGCTCATCGCCCAGACAGCCGCCGTCGTGATCACCCTGCTCCTGTCCGGCATCGGCACCGCGGTCATTGCCCGGATCATCAACAAGACCGTGGGCTTCCGCGTCAGCCACGAGGCCGAAGCCGCCGGCGTGGACCTGTCCGAGCACGCCGAGACCGCCTACGCCTTCGGCGAGATGGGTTCCGGCTTCAGCAGCCTGGGCCACATGCTGAGCCACCACCACGGAACTGCTCCTGCCGCCGTCCCCGTGGAACGGCTCGCCAAGGAAGATTCCTTCGCGTAGCAGCTAGTCCGCAAGGATCTTGTAGAGCGCGCGCCGCGTTTCATCCATCTTCTCGATGGCGGCAGCCCGCTGTTCCTCTGACACTCCACTGCGGAACTGGTGGATGGCACCCATCAGCTTGCCAATGCTCTGGTGGAAGTCCCGGTCCGCACTGTCCGGTTCAGCGTTCCAGGCGTTTTCCATTTCCTCTGCGTGCTCCGCCACGTAGGCCTTGCCGGCATCGGTGAGGGAAAACTCGGTCCCGCGGCCTTCACTGAGGGCCGCGATCAAGCCTTCGTCCACCAGTTGCTGCAGGGTGGGGTAGATGGATCCGGGGCTGGGCCGCCACATGCCGCCGGTCTTTGCGGCGATGGTCTTGATCAGTCCGTAACCATTCGAGGGGGCGTCTGCCAGCAGCGAGAGGATCGCGGCGCGGACATCACCCCGGTTGGCCCGCCGGCCGCCCCGTCCGAAACCGGGGCCGAACCCAGGGCCAAAACCCGGACCAAAGCCCGGCCCGAAACCGGGACCAAATCCCGGCCCGAACCCCGGACCCCTGTGCCCGTGCGGACCTTTATGGCCCCTTCCCCGCTCGAAGCGGCCCCGGCCGAATCCAGGGCCGGGATTTTTGTCGTCAAATATGCCGTTCATGGTGGCATCGTCCTTTCATTGATAGGTAGTCGCTTTGGCGTCAGCGATAGTTAAAAGATATATCGGTAACTATCGCCCGTCAACGCTTTGACGTGACCAAATCCTGACCTTTCCGCACCTGTTTCCGCCTCGTGCAGGAGCGTATTCTGGTCCCACCTTCGAGGGCGAGGGCAGGGGAATGGCGAAGCAGCGGAAGCCTAGGCGCAGGCGCGGTTTGAACGCCACAATGGGTAGGATCCTGGGGTTCCTGGCCGCAAGTGTTATGTGCGGCGTCCTGGTGGCAAGTCTGGTGGTCCCTGCCGTCGCCGCCGCGGGGATGGGGGTCAGTTCCTCCATAGACTTCTTCGAAAAGCTGCCGTCGGACCTCACAGTGCAGCCGCCGTCGCAGGCCACGAAGGTCCTGACTGCCGACGGGCAGCAAATTGCCACGTTCTACGCCGAAAACCGGGTGCAGGTGCCGCTGGACCAGATGTCACCCTTCATCAAGGACGGCATCATCGCGATCGAGGACAGCCGGTTCTATGAGCACGCCGGCGTGGATCCGCAGGGGATACTGCGGGCGCTGGTTTCCAACCTGACCAGAGGCGGCGAGCAGGGCGCATCCACCATCACCCAGCAGTACGTGACCAATGTCCTTAATGAGGCGCAACTCTCCCAGGACCGGCCGGACGCGGTGGTCCTGAACGGGCAAAAGAACCTCGGCGACAAGCTGCGGGAAATGAAGCTTGCCATCACCTTGGAAAAGAAATACTCCAAGGACCAGATCCTTGAGGGCTACCTCAACATCGTGTTCTTCAGCAACAACGCGTACGGCATCGAAGCCGCAGCCCGCCGCCTCTTCAGCACCACTGCGAAGGACCTCACCCTCCCCCAGGCAGCCCTGCTGGCCGGGGTGGTCAACAGCCCCACCCTCTACAACCCGGCCACCAACCCGGCCAAGTCGATCGTGCGGCGGAACCAGGTCCTGGACGAGATGCTGCGGCTGGGGAAGATCTCCCGGACCCAGCACGATGAAGCCGTGGCCACGCCCATCCAGCTGAAGATCAGCCCCCAACAGCAGGGCTGTGCCAATGCCACCATGGCCCCGTACTTCTGCGACTACATCTCCCACCTGATCCTGAACAATCCCGCTTATGGCCCAACGGAAGCTGAACGTGAGCGGCGGCTCTTCCGGGGCGGCCTGACCATCGTCACTACCCTGGACAGCCGGCTCCAGGCTGCCGCCCAGGCCCAGGTGGACGGGACCGCGGGGGCTAACCCGGACCACTGGGCAGCGTCGCTGGTGAGCATCCAACCCGGCAGCGGCAAGATCCTGGCAATGGCCCAAAACACGGTGTTCCTTCCCCAGCCCGGCAAGTTCGATACCAACCTCAACTTCAATGTGGATGCCCGGGACGCGCAGGGGAACGACCTGAATGGTGCCGGCGGGTTCCAGCCGGGATCCACCATGAAGCCCTTCACGTTCGCCGAGTGGCTGAACGAGGGCAAGACGCTCACGGCCGAAGTGGACGCTTCACGCCGGGTGTATCCACTTGGGTTCCCTTGGAGGGACAGCTGCGGAAAGGTGCTTGGGGCCTACAGCACGGCCCAGGCGAACCCGGCCCTTGGCGCGGCCGATGACCTGCAAAATGCCGAAGACGGGTTTTACCGGCCCATGCCCGTGAACTACGGCCTCTACAACTCGATCAACACCGCCACCTTCGCCTCAGCTTCCCAGCTGGATTTCTGCGGCATCCAGAAGATGGTGGACGCGGTTGGCCTGCACAGCGGCCTGGATAGTTCCCCAGTCAACATGCACCAGCTGGGCAATCTGCTCGGCGGCACAGGCGTCGCTCCCCTGACCCTGGCAAACGCCTTCGCCACCTTCGCCACGGACGGCCGGTTCTGCGCCACCATGGCACTGGTTGAGATTAAGGATGCCGCTGGTGCCAAACTGCCTGCCCAGGCCCCGGATTGCCACGACGCCGTCAAACCGGATGTGGCCCGCGGGGTCAACTCTGTTCTGCAGGACGTTTTGAAGAAGGGCTCAGGCGTCTGGATCAACCCCAAAGTGCAGGACAAGCTTCCCACCGCTGCCAAGACCGGTACCTCCAACAACAACGGGTCCACGTGGGTGGTGGGATACACCACCGGCCTGGTGACCGCTTCCTTCTTCGGCGATGCACTGGAAGGACAGAAACGTGCAGGCCAGAACGTGAGCATCAACGGCACCTTCTACCCGCGCCTGGACGGCTACATGATTGCGGGCCCGCAGTGGGCCAACTACATGCTCAAGGTGGCACCGCTCTATCCGGCAGGCCCGTTCGCACCACCTCCCCCTTCGATGATCGGTCCGAACCCGAATTACAAGCCATAGGTTGGGACGCGCCCCTCAGTGCTGCCGTTCCTCACTGTCGGCGAGGCACTGGCCACCGCTTTGGAGGGGCGCAGTAAGCTGCCGATGATCTGGAAGGCACGACGGCGGTCGTGCCCGGTGGACCACAGGTTGCGTTGGGCGGGGTTCCGGGGAGTGGTGGTGCGGTGGAGTGGTAGGTGTGGCCGGTTGGGGTGGTGGTTGCCACGGTGTGGCGGGGGCCGGGGACTGGTTTGGTGGTCCAGCCGGGTGTTTCTTTGGCGTGGTTGCAGGCTTCGCAGAGTCCCTGGCCGTTGCCGGTGGTGGTGGGGCCGCCGCTGTGCCAAGGCCTGATGTGGTCGTGGTGCCTGATCGGAGCGTCGCAGTACGGGGTCCGGCAGGTGTCGTCCCGGACCTGGAGGAAACGCTTCAGCCCCGCCGGGAACAACCGGGCTTTGGAGTCCATCGCCACCAATTCACCTGTGCCGGGGGCGGTGTAGAGCCGGCGGATCCAGAGATTCAGGTTGTGACGGCCGGACGCGTCCACGTTGGCCTCGCCAGCGGCTTCAGGGGTGGCCGGAGAACCAAGGTTGCCGGGGCCGGGGGCTGTTACCGGCATTCGCATTGACGAACCAGCGAGGGCGAGTTCCCTTGCCCATGCCGCCGGGATGATGCCATAACCGGGGAGCCGTGCGGGTTCGGCATCGGCTTGGAGGAGGGTGTGCGGTCATGACGAGCTGGACCTCCACGCCTTTGATCCCGCCGGGGGTCCCGGTGATCCTCTCGACGAGGGTGTCTGCCATGACCTGTACCCGCGACCTCTCATCCCCGCCTGAGCGTGCTGTGTCGGCATCCCGGGCCAGGGCGGCGTAGGCGGCCACCCCCTGGGCGACCGGGAGCAAGGCGGTCAGGCAGGCCATGGTGTCCGGTGCCGGGCGCAGGCTCACACACCGCTCGGCCACGGCCCGGGCTGCCCGCTTCGCGACCGAGGCGGGGTCCCGCCGGTACGCGGCGGCGCGGACGGCGGCGATGATGGACTTGTCGCCCATGCCGTTCAGGGCGCCGGCGTCGGCGGCGAGTTCCTCATCCACCCCGGCCCGGTCCTCGGGGGAGAGGCAAATGGTTTCCTTCACCACCAGAGTGGCCCGCCACTCATTGAGGAGCCCACTCCTGAACGCGGCGGAGGTGTGCGGCATCCCGGTGAGGGTTTTGGCCATTCCCAGCAGCCGGGAGCCCTTCGCGGGGGACTCGCGCCGGGCCAGCGCGATCTGCGCCGCCACCCCGGCACCCTGCTCACCGGCCGGGACCCCGGCGGCAGCCTGCACCTGCCGCTGCTGGAGATCAAACGCCACAGCAAGTTGGGCCTGCTGCGCACCCGCCAGGCACTTCAGGTCTTCCAACCCGCGCATCTGGTCCATCATCCCCGCACCAACCGCAGGGACCGGGACGCGGGCCAACAGGCTCAGGACATCACCCATGGAAGGGGCGGCGGGTTGAACAGCAGGCGGGAACCGACGCCGGTCAGCAGCGGAAAATACCGCAGACAACGGAGGTGATGACTCCGGCAGACCAGCAGCAAACAGCCCCCGAGGTTCTGCCTCCAGTACTCCCGCCGTCCCCACAACCGATTCCATGACCAAAGTTTTCCACCAAGGTGTGACATCGACAGCCACCCAAAACCCCTATGTGGAAAACGCAAAGTCAGCCGTTCCGATTACTCTGGCACGATGGGTGGCGTGACGATCCTGGAGACTGAGCGGCTCATTCTGCGCCCCTGGCATACGGACGACGCGGAATTCGTGCTTGACCTATACTCGCGCTGGGAAGTGCAGCGTTTCATTGGCAACCAGCCCCGCGTCATAGTGGGCATGGGCGATGCTGTGGAACTTATAGGGAAATGGCGCGCACTTGACCACCCCGTCCACGGGATATGGGCTGTCGAGCTCAAGACCCATCCCGGGCTCGCCCGACCGGAGCCCTCCCAGCCCGGGTCGGCAAAGCCCCAGCTCGCCGGAACGTTGCTCCTCAAGTCCATTCCGGCGTCGGGTAGCGAATTGCCGCTCCAGCCCTCGGGCGACACGGAGATCGGATGGCATTTTCACCCGGACCACTGGGGAAAGGGCTACGCTACCGAGACCGCCCGGGTGGTCCTCGACCATGCCTTCGCGCGCGGCCTGCCACGGGTTGTTGCGGTCACCAACCCCGCGAATGCAGCCTCACAGCGGGTGTGCACCAGGATCGGGCTGAGCCACCGGGGGCAGACGGACATGTACTACAACGCCGTATGCGAGCTTTTTGAGGGCATGAACCCGGGCTCCTAGCCGGTTCCCTTCCAGAGCCGCTTCCACCAGGACCGCTCGGGCTCGGGCTCGGCGGGAGCGTCCTCAACGCGCGCGGCCCGCCTGCCACGCCAGCGCTGCACTTCCTCCTCGACGTCGCGGGTCTTGGTGATCACCGGCGGTCCGCCCTGCAGCTGGCGGCGGGCATCGATTACCCGGCGGTTGAAGTCCTGCAAAACGTCCCGGACCTGCTGCTCCGTGTACTGGACGTCCAGCTTTGCATCCAGTTCCGCGTCCTCGGTGCGGAGCAGGATGGCGGCCGGGCCCAGGCCGCTGATGTTCTCGCGCTGGATCAATCCCTTGACCCACCAGTCGGGGTCATAGCTTTCGCCCAGGCCTGGAATCGGCTTGCCCGCGTACTTGAGGTTGTCGAACTTGCCCTGCGCCATGGCGTCCCGGACCAGGTATTCGGCGCGGGCCGCGTCGCTGACCTTCCGGCGCTTCTCCCGCTCCTGCGCGTCGAGGGCATCCAGCGCTGCTTCTTCCTCGGCACTGATGCCGGCGCCGCGGTATGAACGCAGCTCCGACGCCCGCTCCAGCCGCTTCCGGAAATCCCGTGCGCCGCCGCTCATCGCTGCCACCGCCTTCCCTCGCTCAATCCCCACCTTCCAGTATTCAGCGGGCAGCTCGCACGTTCAACGCCCAGGGCGAGCGGACGACGGCGGGACGTGCCGCCGTCGTCCGCTCCACCTGGCGCCGTGGAAAGGTTCCTGGTTGATGCTGTGCAGTCAGGCGTTGGCGTGCTCGGCGAGGATGCTGTCAATCTGTCCGACTGCCTGCTTCATGCCTTCTTCCATACCCATCTGCACCATCTGCTCCAGCTGTTCCTCGGATTCGAAAGTGGACAGGATGGTCATGCGCGTCCGCTCCCCCACTGTTTCCAGCGTCACCGTGGCGTGGGCAGTGCCGTATTCCCCGGTGGGATTGCCGTCATTGTCCGCGAACCCGTCGTCGAACTGCAGCCTGCGCGGTGACTCAATGCTGGTGAACTCCCACCAGCCGTGCGCCTTATCCCCTTCAGGCCCTGTCATGTAGTACTTGGCCTTGCCGCCCGGCACGAAATCATGCAGGTAGAAGGTTGCCGGATAGGTGGGCGGCCCCCACCACCGCTCAAGCTGGCGGGGGTCTTCCCAGAGCTGCCAGACGCGTTCGACTCCGTCGTCAAACTCGGCGACCACGGTAAGGCTCAGGGCCTCAGGATTTTTTTCCGTACTGATGACTGTCATGGCAATGCCGTCCTAACCTTCAGCGAGAATGTCTGCCATCTTGGCGGCGCGCTGCCGCCAGACCTGTTCATATTCGTCGAGCAGCCGCCGGGCCTTTTGCAGTCCTTCATGATTGCCCCGCACGATCTGCTCCCTTCCGCGCTTTTCCTTGGTGACCAGGGATGCGCGCTCCAATACCGCCACATGCTTCTGTACGGCGGCAAAACTCATGGCGTAGAGGGCTGCCAGGCCGGAGATGGAGTACTCGCCGACGGTGACCCGGCGGACAATGTCCCGGCGGGTGGAATCCGCGAACGCCTGGAAGAGGCGATCCACTTCGGTCTCACGGAGCTGATCTACAACCATTTGGTTGTAGATTAGTCCGCCCGCTCACTGGCGTCAATGGGTTTTCTGCGTGGACATGCCCCGCTGCCCGGAGGACGCCAGCCGGTCACGGTATCTTGGGCCGCATGACCATCTTCCTCGCCGGAGCGGGCCCGGATCCGGATGCCTTTCCGGACGTCTTCGACGCGTTTGCAGCTGAAGTCCGGCAGCAGGCCGGGCAGCGCCGGCCCGCCCATGTCGCCGTCGCCGTGCATGGCACGGGGGTCAACCTGCAGGACCTCGTGGCAGCTTACGCGGAACCCCTGCAGGGCCGGATCGACTGCCGGATCGTTGTTGTACCGCTGGCGCCGGGCAAGCCTGCGGATCCGGCCACATTTGATGGAGTCGACGGCGTGGTGGTGGGTGGCGGGCTGACGCCCGGCTACTGGGAATGGCTCCACCCCGCGGCCAGCGCCATTTCCAACCTCGTCACTGCCGGTGTGCCCTACCTGGGTTTTTCCGCCGGGGCGATGATGGCACCGCGCCTGGCACTGATCGGCGGATACCGGATCAATGGGGTAGAGGTCTGCGGGGAGGAGTGTTCAGAAGGCCTGGATTCCGTGGATCTCCGCAAGGGCCTGGGGCTGGTCCCGTTCACAGTGGATGTCCACGCCGCCCAGGCCGGTACGCTGAGCCGGGCACTTGGTGCCGTGGCAGCCGGACTGGCGGAGCGGGCAGTGGCCATCGACGAGAACACAGCAGTGGTGGTGGAATCAGCGGGCGACGTCGACTACAGGGTCATTGGTGCCGGAAACTGCTGGGACATCCGGGGCACCGGCGGCGCGGCCACTTCGGTCTCCGTGCTGAAAGGCGACTGAGCTGACTGGCCCGGTTAAGGCGACGGCCCGGGGCTAATTCCCGGCGCAGCCGGGTTATCCGTCGAAGTGCGTCCTGGCGCTGCTTCCTGACAACTGCTCGATCAGCTCGCTGGCCACATCCCGGAGCTTCCTGTTGCGGTTGCTGGAGACCTTGGTGAGGATCTCCATCGCTTCTTCCTGTGAACACCGGTTCTGCGCCATGATCACCCCGCAGGCCAGGTTGATGGCGGTGCGGCTTTGCATTGCCGCTTCGAGGTCGTCCGCCCTGCTCTGCGCGTTGTTGATACGAACGGAAAGATTCAGGGTGTTGTGGGCGGCAGCGGCGAAGCCAACTGCTTTGTCGTAGACGTCAGCTGTGAACACTCCCGGTTTTGTGGCGAAGAAGTTCAGCGCAGCTCTGGCATCGTCGGTGATCTCCAGCGGCACACCCAAAGTACTGTGCACATTGTACTCAGCCAGCTTCTGGTTCAGCGTTTGCCAGCGCGGATCCCTGTCCACGTCATCAATGATTACCGGGGCCATCTCCCTGAGCGCCCGGACGCAGGGGCCGTCGCCCAACTCCTGCTCGACATGGTCAATTTCGATAGCCCGCGCGCTGCTGCCGGCAGCGGTTGCCGGCCTACGTCGCATTTTCAGCGTGACAGCGCACTCAATCGTGTCCCCGGCAGCTTCAGACACCGCAGCAGCGGCAAGGCTGGACAGTCCCGAAAGGAACTCGACCCCGTTCTCTGAGCCCACCAGAATACTTTGAAGTACCTGTACAGATTCGTGGTCCGATGAACTCAACATTCGCCCAGCTTACTTGAGTTCAAGCGGCCACGGGCGTGCTCCGGCCGGGCGAACCGGAGGTGAACCGGAGGCGAATAAGTTCCTGTATCAGAAATCCGCCAGGGCGCGTAGTGTCAAAGGTAGGAGATTTCGGGATTGCGCGCAGGTCCAGGGGTTGAATGTACGGGCCGTCCGCGCCAAGAGCGGCGGCCGCCAGCCGGGGCCTAAACCTTCAGGCGTAATCAGGGATTGAGGCCTTATGGCCAGCTACCATCCACCAGCAGCCCGTGAGGGGTTCCCGGAGCTTCTGCCCCAAGATTCCTTTATCCGCTGCGGCGCCCCGCTGCGCCAGGCCCCGCCAAAGGTGGTGCCAGTGGCCGCTTCAGCAAACGGAGGCCGGCCATGAACGCCGACTGGACCGGCGGCCCGGACAACCTGCTGGAAGCAGACGAACAGCGCCGGGCAGTGGCACAGCGTTTCCACCAGGGTGAGGTCCCCCTGGTCAAGCTGTGGACGTACTATTTCGGCCTCGGCGGAGATGCCGACGAGATGTCACTGGATGCGTACCTCAATGAGGCGCTGCACCTCCCGGCTGCCCAGGTGGGACTGATCACCACGGCCATGACGGAATTAAGCGCAAATGAGGACGAATGAGCGCCGACGAGGGTCCCTTCCGGGAAACTGATGGCTTGGCCGCAGCTGAACCGGAAGTTTCGCTGCAGCGGCTGGTCCTGGAAAACCCCAGCATCAAGGGCTTCCTCGGGGAACTGGCCATCCTGGCTTCGGCGCGGCTGTCCGCCCCGGGCAACACCATCCACAGCGGGGTCACCGTCCTCCGGCGCAAGAAGCCGGAGGCAGTAGCTTCCAGTGATGCTGCAGCCAAGGCCCTCGATGAGCTGCAAAACGGGTTTGGCGAGGGGCCGTGCCTCACCGCGCTCCGGCACAAGACCACGCTCCTTGTGCCGGACCTGGCCGCCGAAACCCGTTGGGGTCCCTATGTACGGACTGCGATGCAGCACGGCGTGTACTCCATCCTTGCCGTTCCCCTGGACTTGGCCGGGGACGCCGAGTCGGTGCTCAATCTGTACTCAGGCCGCAGCAACGGGTTCTCATCGCAGGACATCGCCCTTGTGGAGTCATTTGCCGGCCAGGCGGCGAGTTCGTTGCGGCTGATTTTGCGGATCACCCAGCTCAGTGATGCGAGGAATGACCTTGCAGCGGCCATGCAGTCCCGCACCGTGATCGACATGGCAGTGGGCGCCATCATGGCCGAGAACCGATGCGACCGGGACACGGCCTTCAACATCCTGACCAGGGCCTCGAGCACCAGGAACGTCAAGCTCCGCGATGTTGCCGCGATGGTCATCGCTTCCATCTCGGGGGAAGAACGCATCACCACCCACTTCGAGGAATAGAAGCTGTGGCGCGGCTCACACGTGATGAGAAACACTCGCAATAACTGTGCCGTCCGGTTGAGTCTCGCCTTTCGGCATGGGCACTATGGATGGGCAGGGCGGGAACCATCCGCCCTTGACATCCTGGTGACGCAACGAGGCCCACCGGTGAGCACAGGCCACCGACCCTCCGAGCGCGGACAGGCCACCGCCGGCAGACAACCGGCTAGACACAGGAAAGTACTGAACAATGACGTTTATCACTGCCGAATCCGTGACGCTTAAGATCTGGGACCGGGCGTCGCTCCACGAGACCCTTGATTCCGCGGTCTCCGACCTCTCTTCCCGTCACAACACCACCACGTGCCGCATTGCAGTCCACTGCAGCGGACCGAACACCTTCACGCTGAGCGTGCGCGGGGACGAGCCGGCACTGGCGCTGTAAGCAGCCCCAAACAGAGGACGCGGACGACGGCGGGACCCACCCGCCGTCGTCCGCGTCCTTTTTGCTGCCGGCGCCCAAGGGCCCCCTCGGGGCTTTGGCCCCTGTTTGGCCCGGCAGGCTGCCGATAGCGTCTGCTCATCACCAACTATCCGGCCGCGAGCACGAGGAGATTCCCATGGGCCATATCAAGGTGAGCACGCCGATCAACGCATCGGTGGACCGCGTCGTCGAGGTTGCGTCGGACCCGAAGCACTGGGCGTCGTGGTGGGTCAACCTCGGTGAGGCGGAGAAGATTGAGGGCGACGGCGGTGTGGGAACCGTCGTCGAGCACAGGTACCTCATGGCGGGTGTCCCGTTCCACGTGACCACCCGCGTGACCGGCAGGGAGCAGACTCCGAACGGTGGACAGAGACTGCGGCTGGAGTTCGATGGCCCGCTCAAGGGCTGGCAAACGTGGGACTACACCCCGGATGGAGACAACACCACCGTGGTGACCGCGGAGTTCGACTACAACGTCCCGGCCAGCGCCGTGGGGAAGTTCGCTGATGAACTGATCATTGAGCGCATGCAGGAACGGGCGCGCCAACAGACCCTCGAGAACCTCAAGCTCCTGGTTGAAGCCGGCCAAAGCTGATCGTGGCGACAGGCCCCTGCCTCGTCGAACGAAAGCGCGTACCGGCGTAGCATTCGTCAGGTACGCGCAGACGATTGGGAGGGCAGATGGACACGCAGCACCACGGCCAAAGGTTCAGTCTCAAGTCATTGGCGCTGCCCGTCGTCCAGGCCCCGATGGCCGGCGGACCCTCCACAGCCCAATTGGCGGCTGCGGTGAGCTCCGCCGGCGGGCTCGGCTTCCTTGGGGCGGGCTACAAGAGTGCCGCGGCCATGCGTGCAGAGATCGAAGCAGTCAGGTCGCTCACAACGCACCCTTTCGGTGTCAACCTCTTTGTCCCCCAGCCCTCGGTCATCAGCCCCGAAGCCCTGCAGCAGTACGCCGATTCGCTGGCGGCTGACGCTGAGCGGTTTGGTGTCAGCCTGGGAGAGCCCAAGCACGACGATGACGACTGGGACCAAAAGCTCCAAGTACTCCTGGAGCTCGCACCGGCCGTGGTCTCATTCACTTTCGATTTCCCCGAATCCAGTGTGGTGGAGGAACTCCGGAAGCGCGGGATGTACGTGATAGCCACGGTCACGGGCCGTGAAGAGGCGCTTCGGGCGCTGGCGGCAGGCGCCGACGCCTTGTGCGTGCAGGGCCCCGAGGCCGGCGGCCACCGTGGCACATTCAAGGCCGACGCGCCTCCCCCGCTGGTGCCCCTGCACGGGATTCTGGGCGAGCTGTCCGACCTTGAGGTGCCGCTCATTGCCGCCGGCGGCATCGCCACTGCGGAGCACACCCGTGCCGCACTCGCCGTCGGTGCCGCGGCGGTCCAGGCCGGCACCGCTTTCCTCTGCGCGGACGAAGCCGGAACCAAGGCCACCCACCGGGCCGCATTGACGTCGTCGCACCGTTTCACCACCACGGCCGTCACCCGGGTCTTCTCCGGCCGCAACGCCAGGGGCCTGCACAACGAGTTCATGCGCCGCCATGATGGCGACGCCCCCTACGGCTATCCCGAGATCCACCACCTCACCACTCCCCTGCGCGCCGCGGCTGCGGCGGCAGGGGAACCGGACTGGCTGAATCTGTGGGCCGGCATCAATTACCGGAACGTCGTGGAGGGCCCGGCGGCGTCAATCCTGAAGAGCCTCGCGCCGTAAGCCCTGCCGAAAGGCTTGGCCCGCCGTCGTCCGCTCTTTAAAGCACGACGGCGGGCCCGCCCCTTTTGGGAGCCGGCCCGCCATGCGTCCGTGGTGCCTTAGAGGGTGGCGGTGTCGATCACGAACCGGTACCGGACGTCCGAGGCAAGGACGCGCTCGTAGGCTTCGTTGATCTTTTCGGCCGGGATGACCTCGATCTCAGCGCCCAGGCCGTGCTCGGCGCAGAAGTTGAGCATCTCCTGGGTTTCACGGATGCCGCCGATCATGGAACCGGCGAAGGAACGCCGGCCGCCGATCAATGCGAAGGCGTTGACGGGGAGCGGCTCGGCGGGAGCGCCGACGTTCACCAGGGCGCCGTCGAGCTTCAGCAGGCCAAGGTAGGAGCTGATGTCAATGGAGGCGCTGACGGTGTTGATGATCAGGTCGAAGGAGCCGGCGAGCTCGGAGAAGGTGTTCTCGTCGCTGGTGGCGTAGTAGTGGTCAGCGCCCAGCTTCAGGCCGTCTTCCTGCTTCTTCAGGGACTGCGACAGGACCGTCACCTCGGCGCCCATGGCGTGGGCGAGCTTGACGGCCATGTGGCCCAGCCCGCCAAGGCCGACGACGGCAACGTTCTTGCCGGGGCCGGCACCCCAGTGGCGCAGGGGTGAGAACGTGGTGATGCCGGCGCACAGCAGCGGTGCGGCGACGTCGAGGTCGATGCCCTCGGGGATGGTCACGACGAAGTCCTCGGTCACCACGACGTGGGTGGAGTAGCCGCCCTGGGTGATGGTGCCATCGCGGTCAACGGCGCCGTAGGTGCCAACGTTGCCCTTGAGGCAGTACTGTTCCTCGCCCTTTTGGCAGTTGACGCACTCCCGGCAAGAGTTGACCATGCAGCCAACACCAACGCGGTCGCCTACCTTGTGCTTGGTCACCTCGGAGCCGACCTCGGTGACGATGCCGGCGATTTCGTGGCCGGGGACCAGGGGGTACTGCTGCGGGCCCCAGTCACCGCGGACGGTGTGGATGTCCGAGTGGCAGATGCCGGCGAACTTGATGTCGATCAGGACATCGTGAGGACCCACTTCGCGGCGCTCGATGGTGGTTGCCACCAGGTCCTCCATGGCGGACGGGGATGCATAAGCCTTGACGGTAGTCATGGTTCTCCTGTGATCTGTTGGGGGACTTCTAAATGCTACCGGGGTTGTTCGGAGCAAACCCCGGAAATGGGCGGGCAAGGGTGGCCCTGTTGTGCCTGGTCTTCTGAGTCCTACCTTTGGCGGAAGTGGTGGGACGCGGACTTCATTCGGACTAACTCGTCACGGGCGGAGGAGCACCTTGATGGCGCGGCGTTCATCCATGGCCTTGTACCCCTCTGCGGCCCGGTCAAGCGGGAGCTCGAGGTCGAACACCTTTCCAGGGTTGATCCCACCGCCCAGGATCAGGTCGATCAGCTCGGGCAGGTACTGCCGGACGGGAGCGGGGCCGCCGTGCAGGTGCACGAGCGAGGAGAACAGGTCCCGGCCGGGCAGCGCCACATCGTGGGATACTCCAACGAACCCCACGTGGCCTCCGGCGCGGGTGGCGTGGATGGCTTGCATCATCGATTCCTGCGTGCCCACGGCCTCGATGACGGAGTGCGCACCGAGCCCATCCGTGAACTCCTTGATCTTCTGCACGCCTGCGTCCCCCCGCTCCTCCACGATGTCGGTGGCGCCAAACTCCCGGGCCAGGGCCTGCCGGTCCGCGTGCCGGGACATGGCGATGATCCGTTCGGCACCCATCTGCTTCGCCGCGAGGACGCCCAGAAGTCCCACGGCCCCGTCGCCCACTACCGCCACGGTCTTGCCGGGTCCCGCCTCGGCTGCCTTGGCTGCAAACCATCCGGTTCCCAACACATCGGAGGCGGCCAGCAGCGACGGAACCTTCCCGGCGTCGGGCGTTCCCGGGGTGGCCACCAGGGTGCCGTCCGCCAGCGGGACGCGCAGGTACTCGGCCTGGGCGCCGCCTACGCCCTGCCGGTGGACACAGCCGCTCTGGTAGCCGGAGCGGCAGATTTCGCAGGTGTTGTCCGAGGCAAAGAAGGAGCCGACGACGAACTGGCCCGGCTGCACATTCTTCACATCCGCGCCCACCTCTTCGACGATCCCCACGTACTCGTGGCCCATGGGCCTTGGTTCGTGCAGCGTGTCGGCGCCGCGGTAGGGCCACAGGTCCGACCCGCAGACGCAGGCGGCAACAACCTTGATCACGGCATCCGTGGGCTGCTGGATGGCGGGCTTGTCCCGGTCCTCGACGCGGACGTCGCCGGGGGCGTGCATGATGGTTGCGCGCATGCTGGCTCCTCCAAAGGGTGAAAGGCTGAAAGCGGACACTCCCATCAAACCCGGCGTGGGAACCGTTTGCGAGGGCCCTGCTGAAACTGGTTCTGGCAGAACCTCCTTAGCGCCGCCGCAGGCGCCGTAACGTGTTCCATATGGATAACCGAGCCGAGGTCCGACAGTTCCTGTCCTCACGCCGTGGACGCATCACCCCGGAGCAGGCAGGCATCGAACCGTATGGTGGCCGGCGGCGGGTGCCGGGGCTGCGGCGCGAGGAGGTGGCGCGGCTGGCCGGTGTCAGCGTGGACTACTACACGCGCTTGGAACGGGGAAACCTCAGCGGTGTTTCGGACAGCGTCCTGGATGCCATTGCCGGCGCCCTGGAACTGGACCGCGCCGAGCACGACCACCTCTACGACCTTGCCCGCGCGGCCAACACATCGGGCCGCAAGCGGGCGGCGAGCGCGGGTGCCGCGTCCCCGTCAAAGGTTCGGCCGGAGCTGCAGTACCTCCTGGACGCCATCACGGACGCGCCGGCCTTCATCGGCAACAACCGGCTGGACATCGTGGCCGCCAACACCCTGGGCTACGCCCTCTATTCGGACATGTACCGCAATCCGTCCCGGCCGGCCAACCACTCCCGGTTCATCTTCCTGGATCCGCGCGCCCACAATTTCTACACGGACTGGGACCGGGCGGCTAACACCAACGTGGCCATCCTCCGCCGCGAGGCCGGCCGCAACCCGCATGACAAGGGCATCGCCGAACTGATTGGGGAGCTGTCCATGCGCAGCGACGAGTTCCGCACCCTGTGGGCCGCCCACAACGTCCGCCGCCACTACGCCGGGACCAAGTTCTTCCAGCACCCCGTGGTGGGCCTTCTTGAGCTGAACTACCAGGTCCTGGGGCTGGAAGAGGACCCCGGACATACCCTTACGGTCTACCCGGCCACACCCGGAAGCCCGTCCGCTGAGGCCCTGAAGCTCCTGGCGTCGTGGGCGGTCACTGAAAACATTGTGGAAACGGCGCAGGCAAAGGTGGGCAGCTAGGAACTTGCCCCGGCCCGCAGCCCTTGGGCTGGCACTAAGCGTCGGCGCCGGGCTCATAGCCAATGAGCCAGTGGAGCCCGTAGCGGTCGATGACCTGGCCATCAGAGGCGCCCCAGGGCTTGGCCGCAAGAGGGTCAACCACCCGGCCGCCAAGGCTGAGTTTGTTGAACCAGTCGTGGAGAACTGCAGGCTCAGCGGTACCGAGCAAGGAGAGCATTAGGCCTTCAAACCGGGCGCTCGTCCCGCCCGGAGGCGTGTCCGACCCCGCCAAGGCAACAACGCCGCTGAGTTCGCCGTGCGCTATCGCATCTGAGGCACCATCCGTCCGGCCGAACTCCGCATTTGTGTGGAGGGTAAGCTCACCACCGAAAACGGACGCATAGAATCCGAGTGCCTCACGCGCCGTGCCGGGAAAGCTGACGTAGAGTCACGTGAGCCCCGGTTGCGGTTTATGGCGCCGGGTTGCCCCGATTGTCCTCGTTGGTCCCAATTTGTCTTCCGCATGGCGCCATAAGTAGTGCCGTTTCGCCGCGTTTAGCGTCCGTTGCGTGACGCTGGCCAATGCCCGGCGGGCCGTGTTTAGGTGTTGTCACGGCACCGGCCAGGCCGCATGCAGCACCACGAAGCACCACCCACAAGCTCGCGCACCCCGCCGTTCAAGGCGGACCCACTCACCTTGCACGTCCACCCGGGCACACATCCCGGGTCTCGTCGTCGTACCCGGAATCTTTCCCGAAAGGAACACCATGTCCTTCCCGTCATCCCCGCCGCCCCGCTCCCGCCAACAAGCCCCGTCCTTCACCCGCCGCCGCGCCCTGGTGGCTCTCCTGGCGGTCCCCGGCGCCGGCTTGCTGGCTGCCTGCGGGGGAACGGCAACCGCAGGCAGCCAGCGCATCAGCCAAAGCGCCCTGGAACCATTGGCCGCCTCAGTGCCCGCGGGGACCAGCATCAAGGTGGGCGATCCCAGCATCAAGGTCGCACTGGAACTGTCCGGCCTGATCAAGGACCTTGACGGCTTCACCGTGGAGTTCGCCAACATCTCCGGCGGTCCGCAAACCACCGAAGCTTTCCGGGCCAACGCCCTGGACGTGGGCTCCGTGGCGGATATTCCGCCCATCCACGCCACCTGGACCGGATTGGACGTGCGCGTCATCGCGGCCGGCTACCGGCCGGATGCGGTGAACCACCCCATCTACGAACTCGGCGTGGCACCGGGAGCGGGCATCAGCCGGCTTGAGGACCTGCGCGGCAAAAAGGTGGCCTACAGCCCGGGCCAGGCGCAGGGTGCCCTGGTCCTGCGGATCCTGGACAAGGCCGGGCTCAAACAGGAGGACGTCAAGCTGGTGGAACTGCCCAGCACCGGGGACGCCTACGCCACCGCCTTGGCCAGCAAGCAGGTGGACGCGGCTCCGTTGGGCGGCGTGCAGATCAAGCGGTACCTGGCCAAATACAGGGCCGACGGCGCCACCACCCTCCGCCACGGCCTTCGGGATGATCCCAGCCTCCTCTATTCCCCCGCCAAGGTCCTGGCCGATCCCGCGAAGGCGGCAGCCCTTGCCGCGTATGCGAAGATGTGGGGCAAGGCGCAGCGCTGGATCGAGGACCACCCGGCCGAGTGGCTGGAGGGCTACTACGTCAAGGACCAGGGCCTGTCCCGGGAGGACGGCCAGTACCTGATCGACGCAACGGGCAAGCGCGACCTGCCCACCTCGTGGACCGACGCGATCGAACGGCATCAGGAAACCGTCGATCTCCTGTCCCGCGAGCAGAAGAAGCCACAACTGAAGGCAGCAGACCTCTATGACACCCGTTTCGAGTCCATTGCCGGCACTGCGTTTGCTTCCGCCGGAAAGGCAGGTGCGGCATGAGCGCCGTACTGGAGCGCACCAGCGTGGCACCGCACCAGGACCCGGTGCTGTCCGGGCGGAAGGACGTCCGGCCCGCGGCCAAGAAGCTGGGGCCCGGACGACGACGGCGGCTCGCCTGGGCGGGTCCGTCCGTTTTGCTGCTGCTCTGGACAGTCTCTTCCGCCACGGGGCTCCTTGACCCCAGGATCCTGTCCGAACCCTGGACTGTGGTGGCCACCGCCGGTGAACTGATCGCGGACGGCAGGCGGCAGGAAAACCTGGCCATCTCCGCCCAGCGCGCCGGCCTGGGCTTGTTCTTCGGCATCCTGGTGGGCGCCGCCCTGGCGCTCCTGTCCGGACTGAGCCGGGTGGGTGAGGCGCTCATCGACGGGCCGGTGCAGATCAAGCGCGCCATCCCGGGCCTGGCCCTGATCCCGCTGCTCATCCTCTGGTTCGGCATCGACGAAACCATGAAGGTCCTCACCATCACCCTCGGCGTCTTCGTCCCGGTCTACCTGCAGACCCACGCAGGGCTGCGCGGGATCGACCTGCGCTTCGTGGAGCTCGCCCAGACGGTGGGCCTGAGCCGGGCCGGCTTCATCCGCAAGGTGGTCCTCCCCGGCGCGCTTCCCGGGTTCTTCCTGGGCCTCCGCTTCGCGGTCACCGGCGCCTGGGTGTCCCTGGTGGTGGTGGAACAGATCAATGCCACCAGCGGGATCGGCTACATGATGGAGCTCGCCCGCACCTACGGCCAAACAAACATCATCGTCCTGGGCCTGGCCGTCTACGGCATCCTTGGCCTGCTCTCCGACGGCATTGTCCGCTTCATAGAACGAAAGGCCCTTTCATGGCAGCGCACCCTGGCGGGCTGACCACCGCCTCCGCAGTTTCCGTCCGGGACCTCATCCGCGGTTTCGGCTCGAAAGGCGTTCTGAACGGGGTGGACCTGGACATCGACCCGGGCGAATTCGTGGCCCTCCTTGGCCCCAGCGGCTGCGGCAAGAGCACCCTGCTGCGCGCCCTCGCCGGGCTGGATCACGACGTCCGCGGCAGCGGCGTGATCAGCGTGCCTGAGCGCGTCTCCGTGGTCTTCCAGGACTCCCGGCTGCTGCCCTGGGACACCGTGCTGGGCAACGTCACCCTGGGTATCCGGGAGCACGACGCCGAGGCCCAGGGCCGCAAGGCCCTCGCCGAGGTGGGACTCGCCGGGCGGGAAAAGGCCTGGCCGCACCAGCTTTCCGGCGGCGAGCAGCAGCGCGTGGCGCTGGCGCGGTCCCTGGTCCGCGAACCGCAGCTGCTGCTGGCCGACGAACCCTTCGGCGCCCTTGACGCGCTGACCCGGATCAAGATGCACGGCCTGCTCCAGGACCTGGTGGCCGCACACCGGCCCGCCGTTCTGCTGGTCACCCACGATGTGGACGAGGCCATCGCGCTGGCCGACCGGATCGTGGTCCTGGACCACGGCCGCATCGCCACCGTCCGCCCGGTGTCGCCGGAAATCCGCTCTTCCGCGGACGCCGCAGGGCATGAAGCCCTCCGCCGCGACCTCCTCACCGCGCTGGGCGTCGAGCCCGCGCACACCCCCGAACCGGCCGCCGTCGGCCGCTGATAGCTGAAAAGGACTCCCATGACTTCCCATAGCCAGCCCAAAAACCGCAAACTCCACCTCAACGCCTTCCTCATGAGCACGGGCCACCATGAAGCATCGTGGCGGCTGCCGGAGAGCGACCCGCAGGCCAGCACCGACGTGGAGCACTACAAGCAGCTGGCACGTACCGCCGAGCGCGGCAAGCTGGACTCAATCTTCTTTGCCGACTCCCCCGTCCTCTTCGGCGAGGTGGGCAGGCGCCCGGCCGGCAAACTGGAACCCACGGTGTTGCTCACCGCCATCGCCGGCGCGACGGAGCGCATCGGGCTGATCGCCACTGCCTCGACCACCTACAACGAACCCTTCAACCTGGCCCGCCGCTTCGCGTCGGTGGACTGGGCCAGCAGCGGGCGGGCCGGCTGGAACGTGGTGACCACTGCTGGCCCGGACGCCGCACGCAACTTTGGCGTGGACGACCAGCCCGCCCACGCCGTCCGGTACGAGCGTGCTGCCGAATTCATCGAGGTGGCGCAGAAGCTGTGGGACAGCTGGCAGGACGACGCCGTGCTGGCGGACAAGGCGGAGGGCGTGTGGGGCGACGGGGAAAAAATCCGCACCATCGACCACCAAGGCAAACACTTCAAGGTCCGCGGCCCGCTCAACGTTCCGCGTTCCCCACAGGGACACCCGCTGATCGTGCAGGCGGGATCGTCGGAAGACGGCAAGGACCTGGCCGCGAAGTACGCCGACGCCGTCTTCACCGCCCACCAGACCCTCGCGGACGCGCAGGAGTTCTACCGCGACCTGAAGGCCCGCACCGCTTCCGCCGGGCGGGACCCGGAAACCATCAAGATCCTCCCGGGAATTGTGCCGGTCATCGGCGCCACCGTGGAAGAGGCACTGGAGCTCGAGCGGGAGTTGGACCGCCTGATTAAACCCGAGTACGCGCGGACCCAGCTTGCCAGGACTCTTCGCCTGGACCCCGAGGACCTGCCGTTGGACCGCCAGCTGCCGGAAGACCTGCCCAGCGAGGACGAGATAGAAGGAGCCAAGAGCCGCTATACGCTCATCGTGCAGCTGGCCCGCCGCGAGCAGCTCACTGTCCGCCAGTTGATCGGCCGGCTGGGCGGCGGCCGCGGGCACCGGACCTTCACGGGGACCCCCGTGCAGGTGGCGGACGCCATCCAGGAATGGTTCGACGGCGGCGCGGCGGACGGCTTCAACATCATGCCGCCGGTGCTCCCGTCCGGCTTGGAAACCTTCGTGGACCAGGTGGTGCCCATCCTGCAGGAGCGAGGCCTGTTCCGGACCGGGTACGCCGGAAAAACGCTGCGGGAGCACTACGGTTTGGGCCGGCCGGAAAACCAGTACGAGGGTGCTGCGGTGCCGGAGTTGGCGTCCATTGGGTCGGCGTTCTGATGGGCCGGCAGCTGAAGCTCAACCTCTTCATCTACCCGGGCGGCCACCACGAGCCTGCGTGGCGGCACCCGAAGTCGCAGACGGACCGGCTGCTGGACATCGGTTTTTACCAGGAGCTGGCGCAGCGGGCGGAGGCCGCCAAGCTGGATGCAGTGTTCTACGCGGACGGGCCGGCACTGGAAAGCAACGTGCAGTACGCCACCCGGTTCCGGATCGAACCCTTCACGTGGCTGTCCGCCGTCGCGGTGGCCACTGAGCGGATCGGCTTGATTGGCACGGCCAGCACCACCTACCTGGAGCCTTACAACGCCGCCCGGCTGTTCGCCTCACTGGACCACCTCAGCAAGGGCCGCGCAGGCTGGAACATCGTGACCACCGGCGCGGAGCGTGCGGCGCAGAACTTCGGACTGGATGAACACCCACCGCACGCTGAACGCTACTCCCGGGCCGACGAGTTCGTCCGCGTGGTTGGCAAGTTGTGGGACAGCTGGGAGGACGGCGCCGTGGTGGCCGACGCCGGCAGCGGACTTTTCGCCGACCCGTCCCTGATCCACAAAATCGGCCATGAGGGTAAGTACTTGCGGGTGGCGGGTCCGCTCAACACCCCGCGGTCCCCGCAGGGCCGTCCGGTCTTCGTCCAGGCCGGGTCCTCTGCGGACGGGAAGGCTTTCGCGGCCGAACACGCCGAAGCCGTGTTCACCGCGCACCAGTCCTTGGCCAGTGCCCAGGTCTTTTACTCGGACATCAAGGAGCAGGCGGCGGCGTTCGGCCGCGACCCAGGCCAGCTCCTGGTGCTCCCCGGAATCAGCCCCTACCTGGGCTCCACGGAGGCCGAAGCCCGGGCGTTGAATCAGGAGTTCGATGAACTGACCCAGCCGGAGTACGGGCTGGGCATCCTGCGGAAGCTGCTGGGTATCGACCTGGACGGCGTGCCGCTGGACGGGCAATTCCCACCGGATCTGCTGGCCGCGGCCGGCAACGCAGGCAGCCGCAGCCAGCTGGTGCTGGACATCATCCGCCGCAAAAACCTCACGGTCCGCCAGGTGCTGCACCGGTTCGCCGGCGCCCGCGGGCATTATGTATTCGCCGGAACCCCCGTGCAGGTGGCGGACGAGATCCAGCGCTGGTTCGGGGGCGGCGCCGCGGACGGATTCAACATCATGCCGCCGTGGCTGCCCGGGGGCTTTGAGGCGTTCGCTGATGAGGTGGTTCCCATCCTCCAGGCCCGCGGATTGTTCCGCACCGAGTACACGGGCCGGACTTTGCGGGAGCACTTCGGCCTCGACCGGCCCAACAGCCAGTATGCGAAGAAGGCAGACAGGGTCGGGGCTGCGGTGCATTGATTTTCCTGACACAGCGCCGTGTGAGTACAAGAGGCTCCACGCGGGTAGTCCCTAGACTGACAGATGGACGTTTAGCAGGACTATACGAAGGAGCGGGCGCATGGCCAATGTAGTTGTTGTAGGTGTGGATGCCAGCCAGTCGGCACGGAAGGCTGCGGAGGTGGCGCTGGACCTCGCCCAGTCGCTGGGAGCGTCACTGCACGTGGTGACTGGTTTTGAAATTGAAAACGCGGAGACCTTTGGCGTGGGATCGGACAAGGTCCGGATCTCCAACGCCGACAGCTCGGAGATGGTGGCCAAGTCCCTGGCCGCATCGCATCCGGGAGTGGAAATCACGCACTTCGCAGCACGCGGCAAGCCGGCCGATTCCCTCATCAAGGAAGCCGTCCGCCTGGATGCCCGCGTGATCGTGGTGGGCAACCGGAGGATGCGCGGCATCGGCCGGCTCCTGGGCAGTGTGGCCAACAGCGTGGCGCACAACGCCCCGTGCGATGTCTACATCGCGAACACCTACGAGGACTGACCTACCGCGCAGCAAAGGTGGGCGGACGACGGCGGGACCTCCCGCCGTCGTCCGCCCGCTTTCTTCGGCGAAAGGGTCAGGCGCCGTACTCCTCGTCGGTAACGTGGTGGAGCCACGTGACCACCTGCCCATTCGCATCGGCCTCCTGCATGGCGATGTGTGCCATGAACCGCTCCGGGGTGGCCCCGTGCCAGTGCTCCTCGCCCGGCTCGATGTAGACCACATCGCCGGGACGAATCTCCTGGATTTCGCCGCCGCGCCGGGCCACGAGCCCAACCCCGTCGGTCACGTAGAGGGTCTGGCCCTTGGGATGGTGGTGCCAACCGGTGCGGGCACCGGGGGCGAACCGCACATGCGCACAGCCGATGGCCGACTGCTCGTCAGGGTTCCGGATGCCGTCGATCTGCACGGTTCCGGTGAACCATTCCGCCGGTCCGGCGCCGGTCTGGCCGCCGCTTTTGGTGTACTTCATGTTCTCCTCCTGTTAGTCGGGGTTGCTGGACAGTGTGTTGGATGTCCCGGCAGTTCGGTCTGTAACGCGGGACGTCATGAACGCCAGGACGGTCGCCGCCGCAAGGATTGCGGCAGCGGCCAGGAAGGTGCCGCGGTAGCCGGCGGAATCGAACAGGACTCCGCCCAGAGTTGAACCGAGGGCGATCGAGGTCTGGATGACGGCCACCATCAATCCGCCACCGGCCTCGGCGTTGTGCGGCATGGCCTTGGCGATCCAGCTCCACCACCCCACCGGCGCGGAGGTGGACATCAGGCCCCAAAGTCCCAGGAGAACCACGACGGCGGCGAGCCAGTCACCGGTAGGAACGAGGGCGGCGGCGATGATCGCCATGAGCACCGGGATGGCAACCAGCGTCCGGTACAGCCGCTTCCCCAGATAACGGCCGATCAGCAGGGTGCCCGCAAATCCCGCGGCACCAATCACCAGGAGAACCAGGGATACCGTGGCCGCGTCGACGCGGGTCACCGTCTCCAGGAACGGGCGGATGTAGGTGAACAGGACGAACTGCCCCATGAAGAAGGACCCGCAGGCGGCCATCCCCCAGGCGACGGGTTTGCTCTTGAGCTCGCGGAAAACCGCGAAGATGCCCCCGGTTCCCGCAGGACGTGTCCCGCCCGGCATGGATGGAAGGCTGATCCACTGCCAAGCGAGTGCCAGCAGCGCCACGGGGACCAGGCAAAAGAATGCCCCGCGCCAGCCGATAATGGAGCCCAAATAGCTGCCCAGCGGTGCGGCCAGGACTGTGGCGAGGGCATTGCCGCCATTGAAGACCGCCAGGGCCCGGGGCACCTTGGAGGCAGGCACCAGCCGCATCGCAGTTGCCGCGGACATGGACCAGAACCCGCCAATCACCACGCCAATGAGGGCGCGGCCCACCATGAAGAGCAGGTATCCCGGAGCCAACGCAACGAGGGCACCGGAGAGGGCCATGAGCCCGGTCAGTCCCAGCAGCAGGGTCTTCCGGTTCATGCTGCCGGCCAGCGTGGCCACCGAAAGGCTGGTCAGGACTGCAAACAGGCCGGAGATCGCAATGCCCTGCCCCACCATCCCTTCGGAGACCTGGAGCTCGGCGGCCATTGGCGTCAGCAGGCTTACAGGCATGAACTCGGAGGCGATCAGCGCGAAGACGCACAGCGACATCGCATACACGCCGCCCCAGTGCGCAGGGTGCTGCCCGTCGGGTTTTTGGGGCGCACTGATATTTGTGACTGTTGCTTCGGGGGCCATGGTTTCCATCAAACCGCGCTGCCAAAGTCGTAGCGAGGGCCCTGCTGAAACGGGTTTTGCCAGACCCTCCTTAGGGGAGCACGGCCGTTGACGGAGCTTCCCGCCGCGGTATGTTGTCTGTTTCCGGCGGCTGTGGTTTGTAGACCCAGGCGACCAGCACCACGGAGATGATCATCAGCAGGAACCAGGCCACCAGTTTCTCCAGGCCGACGGGGTGCCATTCGTCCACCTGGCTGGGGTAGAGCCAGGCGCCGGACCACGTGGCGATGTTTTCTGCGAGCCAGATGAACAATGCCACCAGCAGGAACGCGACCACCAGAGGCATCCGGAACTCCCGGCGGAATACCCGGAAGTGCATTACGCACCGCCAAACACCACCGTGACGGCGGCGAGCAGCACCCAGCGCAGGTCCCAGATGTAGTGGTGGGTGAAGAAGTTGGCGTAAATGGCGGAGGCCAGGATGGCCGTGATCCAGCGGCGGGGATAGCCCGCGAACCTGAGGTCGAAGAGCCGGTAGACGCGCACCATGTACGAGCCAACGGCCGCGTACATGAACCCGCTGAAGAGCGGCACGGCACCTATGCGCAGGACGCCTTCGGCCTCGTAGGACCAGGAACCCATATCGGTCTTGAACAGCTCCATCACGGTCCCCACCAGATGGAACAGGACGATCACCCGCAGCTCGCGCAGGGTTTCCAGCCTGAACGCCACCATCAGGATCTGGATAACGACGGCGGCGACGGTCAGGAAATCATTGCGCGCCAGGCCGGCGTGGTCCGGGTACCAGAGCCTGGCCGCCATGAGCACCGCCAGCAGCGCGGCGCCGAAGATGCAGGCCCAGCCCTGCTTGAGGGCGAAGACAACGAACTCTGTCAGCTTCGCTTTGGCACCACCGGCGGGGGCCGCGGCCAGGAAGCGGCGGGCCCGTTCGTCGATCCGCTGCTCAACTGAAGTTGAATTACGCACTGATCCCCTGGTGCCGGCTTGGCTGGCGGTTCCTGCGCAAATCTTTTTCGAGCTCTGCCAGGCAGTAGTCCTTGAACCAGTGCCTGATGCCGCGCGGAAGCCTGGGGTAGGCCACGGCAATAACGCGCCAGGACCGGTCGTACCTGCGCTGGTGGCGATCGCTCCATTCCAGGCCAAAGTCCTGCCGTAGCTGGGCGGGAAGGAGCCCGGCCGTGAGGAACCGGGCCGGTGGCATGATGGCGCGGTACCAAAGGGCCGTACGCCTGGGAAACAGCAGGCCCCGTCCAACGCGGACGCCCTCTTCCTCAGCGCGGAGGGCAGACACTTGCTCCTCCCAGTAGTGGCGGAAGGCCGCCCTGTCTTTCGGCCACATCCCCGGCGGAAGCTGAAGGGCGGTACCGATCCGCGCATAGTCCTGGTACATCGCATCGGCGGTCTCGTCGTCGAGCGGGCCGTGAATCTTCTCGATGATGGTGAGCGCTGTGTCGTAAAGAGTTGCTGCCACCCACAGCTGCAGCGCCGGATCGAAGGCGTTGTAGCCGGCGGACGATTCGTCGGCACCGCGGCGGACGGGTACATGGGCCCGGTTCACCCTGCGCCGGACTTCCCTCACCTGCTCATCGTTTCCGTAGGTGATGGCGTAGACGTACGTGAGCGTGCCCTTGAGCCGGTAAACCGGGCGTTGCGTGAAGGTACTGTGTGCCGCGACGCCGCGGCCGATGGCAGGGTTGGCAAGCTGCAGCAGGATGGCGCGTCCCGCCCCGGCGAGCATTATGCCTTCTGCCCGGTAATCGGCAACTCCCTGCACCATGGGAAAAGAGTACCGGAGGGGTATGACAGCGGATGGGCCCTTCGGCCCGTTGTGGTAGCTCGCCCGTGCCGGTAGCTGGGTCACTTGGCAACAGGCCGCAGCGAGATGATCATCTTCCTGATGTGCGCGTACTCGGCCGTATCCCGGTACTTCCTTGCCTGCTCCAGATAAGGCAGCGACGGGTCCCCCGGCGTGGCGTTGTTGGCCGGGTCGTAGAACGCGCCGAACATGGCACTGTTCGGCGGCCATGTGAAGAACTGGAAGATGGGGCAGGCGTCGGGGCCGCCTGGCATCGGGCCCGACGTGATGCCGTAGCCGGCCGCCGGGGTTTGATAAAGACCCTGCGGCGTTTCCGCGACTCTCGAAGATGAACTCCGGCACTACGCCGTTCTGGACAAGCGCCGGAATCTCCGCGCCGTCCAGGACTTCGTACGGGAACCTCTCGGTGCACGTGGATCCCGTGGCCATGTTGGTCCGCAGCGTCGCCATTACCTTGCCGGCCTGGTTCCGCACCTCCGCAAACGCCCCGCCGCCTTCGGCCAGTTCCCCCGCGGGATCCTTGACGGTCCAGGCGGCGGGGAGGTCGAACGCCATGGTGCCATCCGCCGTCGTAAACGTGGTCCATCTTTCCCCGGCGTTGCCGGGCGCTGTCGGAGCCTGCGCAGGGGGAACGTTCGACGGCGTTGGCGCCGCCGGCGCGCTCGGCGCCATTGCGGAGGTACTGGCAGGGCCGGAAGCTGAAGCGGTGGGCTGTGGGCTTCCCATTTGCGGCGCACACGCGGCAAGGAAGAGGGCTACGGGTACAAGGGCTGCCACGAACCTGCGCACCACACCCTCCTTGGGCCTGACGTTGACCCCTTAAGTGTGGCGCGGTTCCCCCGGGCGGAGGAGGGCCGGAGGACCTGCCCTCCCCCGCCCGGGGAACGGAGTCACTGCTCCAGCAGCGACACGTCCCGGACAGCCCCCTTGTCCGCGGACGTGGCCATCGCGGCGTACGCACGCAGCGCGGCAGACACCTGGCGGTCCCGGTCCTTGGGCTTGTAGCCGCCGTTGATCAGCAGCTTCTCGCGGCGTTCGGCAAGGAGCTCATCGGAGACCTCCAACTGCAGGGAGCGCTCGCTGATGTTGATGCTGATGATGTCGCCGTCCTCCACCAGGGCGATGGCGCCGCCGGAGGCAGCTTCCGGGGAGATGTGCCCGATGGACAGGCCGGAGGTACCGCCGGAGAAGCGGCCGTCCGTGATGAGGGCGCACTTCTTGCCCAGGCCGCGGCCCTTGAGGAACGACGTCGGGTACAGCATTTCCTGCATGCCCGGTCCGCCCTTGGGGCCCTCGTAGCGGATGACCACCACGTCGCCTTCCTTAATGGACTTGTTCAGGATCTTTTCCACGGCCTCGTCCTGGGACTCGCACACCACGGCCGGGCCCGAGAACGTCCAGATGGACTCATCCACGCCTGCGGTCTTCACCACGGCGCCGTCGACGGCCACGTTGCCGCGGAGCACGGCCAGGCCGCCGTCCTTGGAGTAGGCGTGTTCCACGGAGCGGATGCAGCCTCCTGCGGCGTCGGTGTCCAGGGAGGTCCATTCGTTCGACTGGGAGAAAGCGGTGGAGGAGCGGACCCCGCCGGGGGCCGCGTGCCAGAGGGCCTTGGCTTCCTCCGTGGCCTTGCCGCCGCGGACGTCCCAGTCATCCAGCCAGCCGTCGAGGTCGGCGGAGTGCACGGAGTGGACGTCCTTGTGCAGGAGCCCGCCGCGGTTCAGCTCGCCGAGCAGCGCAGGGATGCCGCCGGCGCGGTGCACATCCTCCATGTAGTAGGTCTTGTCCTTGGCAACGTTCGGCGCCACCTTTGCCAGGCAAGGGACCTGGCGGGACTTGGCGTCCATCTCGGCCAGTCCATAGTCCACACCAGCCTCCTGGGCTGCGGCCAGCAGGTGCAGGATGGTGTTGGTGGAGCCGCCCATGGAGATGTCCAGGGCCATGGCGTTGTCGAACGCCTTGGCCGTGGCGATGGAGCGCGGCAGCACGGAGTCGTCGTCGCCGTCGTAATAGCGCTTCACCAGGTCGACGACGGTGGCGCCTGCCTTCTCGTACAGCGCCTTGCGGGCGGTGTGGGTGGCCAGCACGGAGCCGTTGCCAGGCAGGGACAGGCCGATGGCCTCGGTGAGGCAGTTCATCGAGTTGGCGGTGAACATGCCGGAGCAGGATCCACAGGTGGGGCAGGCGTTCTCTTCGATGAGGTTGATGTCGGCGTCGGAGATGGACTCGTCCACGGCGTCGGCGATCGCGTTCACCAGGTCCAGGGAGCGCACGGAGCCGTCGGTCAGGGTCACGCGGCCGGCTTCCATGGGGCCGCCGGAGACAAACACCACGGGAATGTTCAGGCGCAGCGCGGCCATCAGCATGCCGGGAGTGATCTTGTCGCAGTTGGAGATGCAGACCAGGGCGTCGGCGCAGTGGGCGTTGACCATGTATTCCACGGAGTCGGCGATCAGGTCGCGGGACGGCAGCGAGTAGAGCATGCCGGAGTGGCCCATGGCGATGCCGTCGTCCACGGCAATGGTGTTGAACTCCCGCGGCACGGCGCCGGCGGCGAGGATCGCGTCGGAGACGATCCTTCCCACGGGGGCGAGGTGGGTGTGGCCGGGGACGAATTCGGTGAAGCTGTTGGCCACGGCAATGATCGGCTTGCCGATATCCGAGTTGGCGACGCCGGACGCGCGCAGCAGTGCGCGGGCGCCGGCCATGTTGCGGCCGTGGGTGACTGTTTTAGAGCGGAGTGCAGGCATGTGTACCATCCTGTCCGGTCCCTCCGCTTCCGGGAAGACAGCGTTGCTCCTAGTAGTGGGAGTACCAGAGTAATAGTATTTACGGGTGAATGATCCCGGGCGGCGCAAAGAACTTGGCCTCTTCCTGCGGGCCCGGCGCGACCAGGCGCTGCGGGCCGACTATGGCCTGCCCCCGATCGGCCGCAGCCGTGAGCGGGGGTTGCGGCGCGAAGAGGTTGCCTTCCTGTCCGGCGTCAGCGTGACCTGGTACACGTGGCTTGAACAGGGCCGCGACATTAGCCCGTCCCGCCAGGTCCTGGAAGCGGTCAGCCGCGCACTGCACCTTTCAAGTACCGGCCTTGGCTATGTGCTGTCCCTTGGCGGATATGCGTCGGCCGCTCCAGCCAGCCCCGCCGCCGATACGGCACCGCCCCACATCCAAAGACTGATGGATGCGCTGGATCCCAATCCGGCTTTTGCCTTGTTCCCGGACTGGGGCGTGGCCGGGTGGAACAGGGCCTACGCGGCTCTCTACCCCAACATCGACACCGTGACGCCGGCGGACCGGAACCTGCTGTGGCTGGTGTTCACGGACCCCTATGTCCGGGACCTGCTCCCCGACTGGGAAACCACCAGCAAGAGGTTCCTTGCCGAGTTCCGGGCCGAGACCGGGCAGCGGCTGGGCGATCCCGACATCCAGTACCAGGTGGAGCGGCTCAAGGAAGCGAGCCCGGAGTTCCGGCAGGGCTGGGACCTCTACGACATCCTGGGCTTTGAATCCCGCGAGCGCCTCTTCCACCACCCCGCGGTGGGGGTGCTGCAGCTGGAGCACCACCAGGTGTCCCCGTCGGACCGGCCGGACCTGCACATCGTGGTCTACACGCCGGCCCCCGGCAGCGACGCCGCCGCGCAGATGCAGTCCCTGATGGCTGCCGCCGGCTAACCGGCGCCGGTGCCAAGGTAAGCCAAGGCCGCGGTGGCCTGTGCTTGCGTGGCCATGCGCAGGGTGGGGTCCACGGCCGGCAGGAAGAACGGCGAGTGGTTGGCCGGAATGTCCGTGTCCACAGTGCCCGCTTCCACGGCCCGGCGGTAAAGGTCCCGGGGAACGGAACCGACAATCCAGTACACGTAGGGAATCCCGAAAGCGTCGGGGATGCGGCTGAAATCCTCGGATGCCGTCTGCGGCGCGGTGCGGTAGACGGCATCCGACCCGAAGGACCTGGTGAAGGCCGCGGTGATCCGGGTGTAGGCGTCGGGATCGTTGCTGGTCAGCGGGTACTGGTCGTAGTACTCGAACCCGGGTTCCTGCGGCGAGCCAGCCGCAGCGCACTCGCCGCGGACAATGCGTTCGATTGCTGCAATCATCTGGCTCCGGGTCGCCATACTGTAGGTCCGCAGGTTGAGCAGCAGTTCGGCGCGGTCCGGGATGATGTTGGCGGTGGCCCCGGCGTTCACCGATCCAACGGTCAGCACGGCGAACTCCCCCGGCGTGGTTTCCCTGGACACCACGGTCTGCAAGCGAAGGACGATCGAGGCGGCCAGCACCACGGGATCCACCGCCTTGTGTGGCATGGATCCATGGGCTCCGCGGCCGTGGACGGTGATCCGGAGGGAATCGCCGGCGGACAGCACGGGTCCCGGCGTGGTGCCGATGGTTCCCGCCTCGGTGGGCATGACGTGCTGGGCCAGCGCAATGTCCGGCCGCGGGATTCCGGCGGCCAGGTCGTCGTCGAGCATTGCCTGGGAACCCGCCGCCGTCTCCTCCGCCGGCTGGAACAGGGCAATGTAGGTGCCCTGCCAAGTGTCCCGGTGGTCAGCCAGGTACTTTGCCGCGCCGAGCAGGGCCACCACGTGCATGTCGTGCGCGCAGGCGTGCATCACCCCTGGAACGGCGGAGGCGTACGCTGCGCCAGTGGCCTCGGTGACGGGGAGGGCGTCCATGTCCGCCCGGGCCAGGACGCAGGGACCGGCGCCGTTGGCAAGAACGCCTACGACGCCGGTACCGCCGAAGTGCCGGACGTCAAAGCCCCAGCCGGCCAGCTTCGCCGCGACGGCCCCGGATGTTGCGTGTTCGGCAAGGCCAAGCTCGGGGTTCCGGTGGATCTGCTCGTAGAGCGGTACCTGCCATGCCAGTTCCTGCTCGAAGCTGCTGTCCCTGACGTCCATGCGGAGCTCCTCCCGGCCGGCGGCGCCGGCCCCTTCGGCCACTCTAGGCCAGCACCCCCTGCCGCACCACGGCCGGCTGAAACTGTGCACCCGCGCCCGGGAATACCGGCACGTCGATCCGTGCGTGGGTGTGGACCTCGTTCACCGTGGCCCTGGTGTGCAAGGCGATCTGTTCCATCGTGGTCACCCACATGCCGTCCATGCTCTTCACCCGCTCGATCAGCTGCTCCAGGGCCACAGCCTTGGACGGCCGGCCGGAGATGAACGGGTGGTTGGTCAGCACGAAGCAGCTTCCCTGGGAGTGGTGTGCCTCGGCTTCAAGCGTCCACATTTCCAGCACCTTGGCCGGGCTCTCGATCACGCCGCTGCCGGTCACGCCGGGGTAGAAGGCGTACTGTTCCCAGTCGTCCAGGGTCCAGTCCACGGGAATCTCCACGAGGTCCCTGGGATCATCGGCGGCGACGGCGAAGCGGTAGGGGGCGTCGCCGTCGAGCAGGCTGGAATCGTAGAGAAAGCCGCGGTCCGCCAGCAGGCCCGGCGAGTGCCAGTTCAGCTCCCACCACGGTGCCCGGTAGCCCACGGGCCGAATCCCGGCCACCTTTGCCAGGGCCTCCAGGCCGCGGTCGATGTAGCTGGCCTCGGTGGCGGCGCTGATGCCCTGCATGGGTTCATGGAGGTAGCCGTGGTGGGCCACCTCGTGTCCGTCGGCCACGATCCGCCGCACCACATCAGGGTAGGACTCTGCGGTGAAGCCGGGGATGAAAAACGTGGCCTTGATGTCCTGGCGCTCCAGGATCTTCAGCAGCCGCGGCACCGCGATCTTGGGGCCGTAGGACTGGTGGGTCATCAGCGACATGCGCCGGGTGCTGGTGGGATCGTGGGCGATGGTGCAGGATTCGGCGTCGACGTCGAAGGTGAAGGACGCGGCGGCCTTGGCACCGTTGGGCCAGGTGATGCTGTGCAGGGCGTCCGCAATGGCGGGCTGGTTCACGGGAAAATCCTTTCTGGCGGGCGCAGTGCGCCCGCCAGGTTCAGGGAGGGGAAGGGATCAGAGGGCAGGAAGGGCGGGAGTGGTGTCCGCCGCCGGGCTCTTTGCTTCAGCTTGAATGCGGGGCTCCAGGGCGAGGTAGCGGATGTGCTGGCGCGGCCCAAGGATGGCGTACACCCCGGCGCTGGTCAGTCCGCCGGCCAGCCAGGACAGGTCCCAGCCGCCCAGGGCCACCGCAATGGGGCCCTGCATGATGGGGATCAGGCCGTACATGAACAGCCACGTCGCGAAAATCCCGGCCACGAGGGAGATGACTCCCGCCCAGTTGACGACGGGCAGTCGCTTGGTGCCAACGCCGTCGAACAGGCGCTCCGGCGCACCCGGCCAGCGCTTGTCCAGCCAGAAGTAGTGGACCAGCATGATCCCGCCCCAGGCGGCCACCCAGGCCACCAGGCCGATCAGCCAGGCGTCGAGCACCGCGGCGAAGTCTTCCTGGAAGATGAAGAAGACGACGGCGGCGAGCGAGAAGACGCCGACGAACAGGTTGAGCTTGCGGCGGCTGATGGAGATGTCCAGGGCCTGCGTGGCGACTGAGAAGGTGTAGATGTTCAGGATGTTGGTGGCAATGGGGCCGTGGAGCACCATGAGCAGTACAGGCAGCGCCATGGCGCCGAAGTTCAGGACGATGAGTTTGCCGGGATCGATCTCGCCGCTGTTGGTGGCCAGGCTGGCACCCAGGACGCCGAGCCACACCACGGGGATGAACTGGCCCAGTACTGAGGCCAGGTAGACCTTTTTCTTGGGGACGCTGGTGCTGACGAACCGGGAGTAGTCAGCGGCGTAGGTGAACCAGGTGATGCCCCACCCGATGCCGATGGCGGTCATCACGGCGCTCATGGCGGCGATCCTTTCGGAGCCTTCCAGGATGGCGCCGGCCGGGCCGGCGTAGCCCCAGTCGATGTCCATGCCGAACCATGCGACGGCGGACATGACGGCCAGGATGAGGATGGTGGGCGGAACGGTCCATTTTTCGAAGGCGGCGATGGCTTTGTAGCCGAACCAGGCGATGGCCACCTGGAGGGCCATGATGAAGGTGGCGACGCCGATCTTCCAGCCGTAGTTGGGTGCTTCCGGGTCAACCCAGCCAAGGGTTCCGAAGAGTGCCATGACCAGGTCCAGGATGATCCACGTGTTCACCGCGCACCAGCCGATGACCAGCAGGGCCTGGATGGCGGCCGGCAGGTAGTTGCCGCGCCGGCCGAACGCCGCCCGGGCCAGGACCATGCCGGTGGCTCCGGTCTTTTGTCCCAGGAGGACGAAGCAGCCGAAGAGCAGCATGCCAATCAGGTTGCCCAGCACCAGGACGGTGATGGTGTCCGCGAGTCCGAGTCCCAGCTGGATCCCGAGTGCCCCCAGCACCCAGTTGATGGGCGCCAGGTTGGCGCCCGCCCAGATCCAGAACTGGCCGGATACCTTGCGTGTTCTCGCTGATTCGGGGATGGGCTGCAGCCAGGCTTCGTGGTCCACGGCGTTGTGGTCCTCGGTTGCCTGCGCAGGTTGGCCGTGCGTGGCTGTTGAAAGCTTTTCTTGCATGGGGGCCTCCGTGAGGTGGATAAGTACCAAAAGGCTATGTGGCCCCCATCACAAGGAACAAGATACGATCTGTCGAACAGATTCTCCTACTACGTTACGGAACGTCGTGTCAGTGTTTCTTGGCGAAATACTCGCCCATCCCGCCCTCGCCGCCGCAGACCCCGTGATCCATCCCCGTGGGGTAGCCGCGGATAGCCAGCCGGTCCGCTGGGTCCACTCCAGCGAGGTGCTGGACATCGCTCCCCTGCTCCGCGGCGGCGAGCTGCTGCTCTGCGGCGGCATCACACTTGCCACCGCCACGCCCGCCAAACGCGAGGAGTACGTCCGCGAACTGGCGCAGCGCGGCATTGCCGCGCTGGCCATCGAGACAGGCGGCGCACTGCCGGAGATTCCTGCCGACATGCTGCAGAAGGCTGAGGAGTTCGGCCTGCCCGTGGTGGAGCTGCGCAAGGTGGTGCCCTTTGTGGGCGTCATGCAGGCCATCAACTCCATGCTGGTGAGCGAGTCGGTGGGCCACCTTCAGCAGGCCGACGCCGCCACCCGCGCCATGGCTTCGGAGCTGGCCCACGGCGCCTCGCTGGACAAGATCCTGGCCGTGCTGGCGGGGATTACCGGTTCCGCCGTGAAGCTCACCTCCCCGTGGGGAGTGACGATGGGCAGCGCGGTGCCGGAGGGGTGGAGCAGCGAGGTTAGCGCGGATGGCGCGGCCGGGGCGGCCGAGGAAGGAGCAGCGGACGACGGCGGCTCCGGGCCGGGCGGGGATGCCAACTTCAGCGGGACTCCTGCTGGAAGAGTGCTCAGCGTGGACATCCCCGTGCGCGGCGTGCTCATGGGCCGGTTGGAGGTGCTGGTGCCGGAGGTTGCCGACACGGCACTGGCACAGGTGGCCGGGGAACGCGCCGTCGACATCCTGGGCCTGGCGCTGCTGCAGCATACGCCTCCCGGGCTGCATGCCCTGGCGGGTGCTGAACTGATGCGCGCAGTGCTCAATTCCGCTCCCGAGTGGCGGCTTGAACAACTTGCTCCAGGTGCCGGCTTTCCGACAGACTCCCCGGCCGTGGTGGCAGCCATTCATGCCGCGGCGCCGCAGGAGCTGCGTGGCGCCGTCGAAAGCTTCCTGAGCTCGCGCAGGATTCCGTGCGCCGCTTACCTGGACGACGCAGAGCTGGTGGTGATGATCGGTTTGCCCTGCACCGAGCCCCCGGGCGAGCGGCGGGAGCTTCTGGAATCCCTGCGGGGGCTGGAGGGCGACCATGATGCCGTGATAGCCGTGGGACCGCCGGTAGGCCGTGTTGCGGAGGCGGCCTGGTCGCTGGCGGAGGCGCGCCGTGCCCTGGACGTGCGACAGATCCGGCGGCGCAATGCCTCGGCGCGCAGGCGGTTTCCGGCGCGCGGCCTGGTGGTGGTTGATGCCCAGGACACCGCCGTTGAAAGCCTCGCCCTGACCGGCCTCGATGCCTCAGCCCGTGACGCGTTCGTCAACCGGCAGCTGCGGGCCGTGCTGGAGCATGATGCGCAGCGGCAGTCCCAATTGTTGGAGACCCTGCAGGTGTGGCTGGACTCCGGCTGCAACACGGCGCAGTCTGCCCGCGAACTGCATCTGGAACGGCAGTCAATGCACCACCGGCTGCAGCGGATTTTCGAGTTGTGTGGGGGCGATCCGCGCGGCACGGGCCGGCTGGCGGCACTGCACCTGGCGGCCCGGGTTGCCGGGCTGCCGTGAAACCAGGAAGTCTGCGGAAGGTTGTGCAGTCAGCTTCTAAAAAGGACATAACGTTCAGTTCATGCCAATCGATAGAAATGACAGAGGTGCACAGCTTCGTGAATATCTGAACGATGCCCGCGAAGCAATCCTGTGGAAATGTGAGGGCCTGAGTGATGCCCAGGCACGTACTCCCCTTACTCCGACAGGCACCCATGTCATGGGCCTACTGCTCCACCTGGCCGTCACCGAATCCCAGTACTTCATTTCATGTCTTGGACGCAAAATTGAGAACCCCATTATCCGGGGCGTTATCGACGCCGAGGACCCTCAGGCAGACTTCCTCCCGCCGCCGAATATGACGCTGATCGATACGGTTAAGGTCTATCGGGAGACAAACGTCGCGGCCGATGCAGTGCTCGATGAAATGGAGCTGGATTCACCGGCCGTGGTGCAGTGGTGGGTAAAGCATCGGCACACTACGGTCGAACGCCTTCTGGTGCATATGATCGCCGAGTCTCACCGTCATGCCGGACACCTGGACATCGTGCGCGAGCAGTTGGACGGTTTCATCGGTTTGCGCCCATCCGCGCCGAACATTCCAGACCTCACGCCCGATCAGTGGGAAGAGCAGCGTCTGCGAATGAAAAAGCTGGCCGACGGCACCTAGGGCATCGTCCGGTTTTACAGCTATACAGGCTCGTGGACGCGGTTGTCGTACGGCTCAACGCCTGGCCTCGTACCTCGTTAGGACCACACCGCCGGGAAACGTGCGGGTCTCCACCAGGGCCAGGTTCACCCAGTTGTCCAGGGCTGTGAAGAACGGTGTGCCGCCGCCTACCAGGACCGGATGGGTGACCACCGCATACTCGTCAATCAGTTCGGCCCGCATAGCCGCCGCGGCGAGTGTGGCGCCGCCGATATCCATGGGACCGCCGTCGCCGTCCTTGAGCCGGGTGATCTCGGCAACCGCATCGCTCGAGACCAAACGGGCGTTCCAGTCAACCGCGCTGATCGTCGAAGAGAAAACCACCTTCGGCATATTGCGCCAGCGATGGGCGAACTCGACCTGCGCCGGTGTGGCGTCAGCCTGCTGATCCGCGGTGGGCCAGTGGGAGCTCATCGTCTCCCAAAGTTTGCGCCCATACAGCGCCAGGCCGGTCGCCCCCACCCGGTCGGACCACCATTGGAACAGTTCGTCACTCGGTGTGCTCCAGGCGATGTCGTCGCCGGGCGCGGCGATGTAACCGTCCAGGCTCACGTTCATGCCAAAGGCCAGTTCACGCATGGCGCCAGTCTCCCGTGGGCCACGGCTAGTTGTACAGACCTGCCGAGGTCAGCTTGCCGTCCGCCCGCCCAGCCGTGTGGTTACCTTCGCTGCGGCGGCCACACAGGCCTCGCCCAGGCTCTCGAATTGCTCCTTGGATACCCGGAACCGGGGTGCCGGGATCAACACGGCCGCCACCACGTCGCCGCGGTGGTCGCGGACGGGCGCTGCCACGCCCACCTCGTCCATGGACGATTCCCCGTAGTTGCCCGCCCACCCCCGCCGCACAACATCCTGGAGCCGGGCCTCGTAGGCGGCAAGGCCGGCGTCGTCCATGCCTGGAAAAGTGATGGTGCCACTCCTCAGCAGCTCCCGCACCCGCTCTGCCGGCAGGGTGGACAGAAAGACTTGAACGGACGCGCTCATGGCGTCCCGGTAGCGCGCGCCCAGCGGGGTGGTGTGCTTGATCTGGTGGTGGCTGGCGATCTGTTCCACGCAGATGGCTTCGTCGCCGTTCCACAGCATGAGCGCGCTGGTTTCCCCGGTCTGCTCCGTCAACTGCCGCAGGACCGGGTAGGCCACGCGGCGTTCCTCCATCTCGGCGAGCAGCGGCCCGGCGACGGCGATGAGCCCCAGGCCCAGCCGGAAGCGCTTGGTCTCCGGGTCCCGTTCCACCAGGTTTTCCTGCTCGAAGGTGGCCAGGATCCGGGACACGCTGCTCTTGTGCATGCCCACCCGGTTGGCGATTTCCGTAACGCCCAGCAGCGGCTCATCCGCGGTGAAGGTGCGCAGGACGGCGATGGCATTGACGACGACGGAGGCGCCCTTCGCGTCCGGCCCGCCGTTGGTGCCGCTTCCGTTGCCGTTGCTGTCGGGGGTCTTTGCAGGAGTCATGGTGGATACCATCTTTCCCTATCGTTGGCGGCAGACGCCGAAAGCGGCGCCGTGGCCTGAGCTGCTCAGTCCACGGCGCCGCTCTGGCCGTTCAGTGGGTTATCCCTCGATGATGTTGTGCTCGGGACCGAACGGGAACTTGGTGATGTTCTCGACAGAGTTGTCCTCGCCGATGACCAGGATGTCGTGCTCGCGGTAGCCGCCGGCGCCGGGCAGGCCGTCCGCAACCGTGATCATGGGCTCCATGGACACCACCATGCCCGGTTCCAGGACGGTGTCGATGTCCTCGCGCAGCTCCAGGCCGGCTTCGCGGCCGTAGTAGTGGCTCAGCACACCGAAGGAGTGGCCGTAACCGAAGGTGCGGTTGGCCAGCAGGCCGTGGCTGATGTAGATCTCGTTGAGCTCCGCGGCGATGTCCTTGCAGACGGCGCCGGGCTTGATGAGTTCCAGGCCGCGGCGGTGCACCTCCACGTTGATGTTCCACAGCTCCAGTGAGCGCTCGTCCGGCTGGCCCAGGAAGAGGGTGCGCTCCAGGGCGGTGTAGTAGCCGGACGTCATGGGGAAGCAGTTGAGCGAGAGGATGTCGCCCTGCTGCAGCTTCCGGGTGGTGGCCCAGTTGTGCGCGCCGTCGGTGTTGATGCCGGACTGGAACCACACCCAGGTGTCCCGGACCTCGCGGTGCGGGAAGGTCCTGGCGATCTCGTGCACCATGGCCTCGGTGCCAACCAGGGCAACCTCGTACTCGCTGATGCCTTCGCGGATGGCGTTGCGGATGGCCTCGCCGCCCAGGTCTCCGATGCGGGCGCCGTGCTTGATGACTTCGATTTCCTCGGCGGACTTGATCATGCGCTGCCGCATGGCGTCCTGGGACACGTCCAGGAGCTCGGCGCCCGGGAAGGCGGCGGCGATCTTTTCGCGGGTCAGGCCCGGGAGGAAGTCATCCTCGACGCCGATCCGGTTGGCCTTGACGCCGCGCTGGCGCAGCGCTTCCTGCAGGCCGAAGTAGAAGTTGTCCCGGCGCCAGTCGGTGTAGACGATGTTTTCGCCGTAGGAAGTGCGCCAGGGCATGCCGGCGTCGATGTTGGCGGTGACGGTGACCGAGTCGTCGGCGGTGACCACCAGGGCGTAGTTGCGGCCGAACGTGGTGTACAGGAAGTCGGAGTAGTACTTGATGCCGTGGTAGCTGGTGAGGATGACGGCGTCCAGGTCCTTGGCGGCCATGATCTGGCGCAGGCCGCCCAGGCGGCGCTCGAACTCCGCGTCGGAGAACGTCAGCTTGCCCTTGGAGCCGATGTGCAGGACCTTGAGGCGCTCGAGTTCGGCAATGGAGGACGCGTTGTCAGCGGTGATAGTCACGAAGGTGTGCCTTTCTAATGGGTGCCGGCAGCTGCTGCAGCCGGTGTTGGTTTGCGTGATGAGGTTGGTCTTGGGAAAACCTCTTGGTCAGAGGTGCTTGAGGGGTTTCCGGGAAGTCTCGGCGGCGAACAGCACCGCTACAAGGGACACTGCGGACGCGGCCACCAGGTACCAGCCGGGCGCCAGCTTGCTCTGGGTCATGCCGATCAGGAGGGTGGCCATGAACGGTGCGGTGCCGCCGAAGAGCGCGTTGGAGAGGTTGAAGCTGACGGCGAAGCCGCTGTACCGGACCTTGGTGGGGAACAGTTCGGCCAGGAAGCTGGGCAGGGTCCCGTCATTCAGGGTGAGCATGCCGCCCAGCAGGATTTGGACCAGGACGATCACCAGGAAGTTGCCGGTGTCCAGCAGCATGAAGGCAGGGACGGTCAGGACCATGAAGAGCACCGAGGCGGTGATGAGCATGCGCTTCCGGCCGAACCGGTCCGAGGCGATGCCGGTCAGGAAGATGAAGCCGATGTAGCTGGCCAGGGCGATGGTGGTGGCCAGGAAGGACTCGGTGGGTCCAAAGCCCAGTTCCTCGGACAGGTAGGTGGGCATGTAGCTGAGGATGACGTAGAAGCCGACGGCGTTGAGCAGCACCGCGCCGCACGCGATGACCAGCTGCTTGCGGTACGTCCGGAACATGTCCAGCGCGGGAGCCTTGGGGGCGTTTTCCTCCTGGTCGGCCAGGGCGCGGAAGGCCGGGGTGTCCTCCAGCTTGGTGCGGATGTAGCGCCCGATCAGGCCCATGGGGGCTGCCAGGAGGAACGGCAGCCGCCAGCCCCAGTCGTGCAGCTGTTCGGTGCTGAGCACCGAGCTGAGGAGTGCCGCGATCAGTGAGCCCAGGAGCAGGCCAGCAGCGGTGCTGGCCGGAACGACGGCGGCATAGAGGCCGCGGCGGTTGGCCGGTGCGTATTCCACCAGGAAGGCCGAGGCTCCGGCGTACTCCCCTGCGGCCGAAAATCCCTGGACCACGCGGACCAGGAGCAGCAGGATCGGGGCCAGCATGCCGATGGTGCCGTAGCCGGGGATGAGTGCGATGCAGAAGGTGGAGACGGACATGATGACGATGGAGAGGGACAGCGCTTTGCGGCGGCCCAGCTTGTCACCAATGTGGCCCCAGAAGAAGCCGCCCAAGGGACGGACGAAGAAGGAAATGGCAAAGACTGCGAAGGTTGCCAGGAGCGCGGTCTGCCGGTCCGCTTCGGGAAAGAACACCGAGGAGATGACTGCTGCCAGGTAGCCGTACACGGCGTAGTCGAACCATTCGACGAAGTTGCCGATGAAGCTCGCGGTGACCACCCGGCGTCGGACGTCCTTGCTGGCAACGGTACTGTCCGCAGCATCGCCAGCCCGGGCGGGACCGTTGGCGTCAGCGGCAACGATTCCGGCCCGGGGTGAGTTTTGTTGGGTACTCATGAAACCACCAATTGAAAGTTGGAGTTGCATTGCTTGCAACGTGGTTGTTTCAAGATAGGCCGTGATGCGCAACACAGTCAATAGGTTTTGGAATGATTAATCCCGCGCCCATCGAATGGATGGACCGGAAGTCGCACACTTCAGGGTCTACCCTAAAACGATCCAACTTGTTGCGTCGAAGGCAACAGGGTTGTAACAAGAGCGAAACTTGGGCTTTAACGCAGGAATGGCCGCCAAGCGGGAGCGCTTGGCGGCCATTCAACGGCAGGGATGTACTGGAGGGTTTATCCCGCAGGAACAGGTTCCGCTGCGATTACCGAGTGGTCCCGGTGCAGGTTCCCCAGGGCCGAGGCCCCCTGCGGTGACCCCAGGTCGGAGAAGAACTCCACGTTGGCGCGGACGTAGTCTGCCCACTCGTCCGGCACGTCGTCGGAGTAGTAGATGGCTTCCACCGGGCACACGGGATCACACGCACCGCAGTCCACGCATTCGGACGGGTGGATGTAGAGCGAGCGTTCGCCCTCGTAGATGCAGTCCACTGGGCACTCCTGGATGCAGGCCTTGTCCTTTACGTCCACGCAGGGCTGGGCGATCACGTACGTCATGGCAGCTACACACCCGTGTAGACGGTCTTGCCCCAGGTGAAGAACTTTAGGGCGGACCTGCCCTGCTCGCGGAATGTGTTGGTGGAGGAGTCCTTGACGCCGCCAAACGGCACATTCAGGTCCAGTCCCGCCGTGGGCCGGTTGACCTTGATGACGCCCGCCTGCGCCCTGGCGGAGAAATCGGTGGCCAGGGCCAGCGAGTCGGTGCAGATACCGGCGGTGAGGCCGTAGCGGGAGTCGTTGATGGCGGCCAGTCCGGCCTCGTAGCCTGGCACTTCCAGGACGGCCACCACGGGGCCGAAGATTTCCTCGGTCACGGCCGGATCGTCGAAGGCCAGGTCGGTGAGCACGGCGGCGGGGAAGGACAGCGCTCCGGAGGAATCGCCGTCGTACCTTCCATGCAGGAGGGTGGCACCGCGTTCGACGGCGCCGCGCACCGCTGCCTGGTCCTGCTCGAACTGCTGCTGGCTCACCACAGCCCCCATGGCAGACTCCAGGCCATCGCCCGGCGTGTACTTGGCGGCTTCTGCCACCAGCGCCTCCAGGAACGCGGGGCGGATGCCGGGGGTGACGTAAACGCGCGACGTGGCCGTGCAGGCCTGGCCGGTAAGGCCGAAGGCGCCGGCGGCCACCACCTGGGCCGCCATGTGGGGATCGGCGTCGTCCAGGACCAGGACGCCGTTCTTGCCGCCCATCTCCAGCTGCACCCGGGCGCGCCGGCCGTTGAGGATCTCCTGCAGGCCCAGGCCCACCTTGGTGGAACCGGTGAAGGACATTCCGGCAACGCGCGGATCGCGGGCCAGGGCATCGCCCACCACGCGGCCCTTGCCGTGCACCACGTTGAATACGCCGGCCGGCAGTCCCGCGTCCTGCAGGGCGCGGGCCAGGTGTGTGGCGGACAGCGGCGTGAGCTCGGCGGGCTTGATGACCACGGCGTTGCCGCTGATCAGTGCCGGCGCCGTTTTCCAGGCAGGGATGGCGATGGGGAAGTTCCAAGGGGTGATCAGGCCAACCACGCCCAGCGGCTCGCGCCGGGTGGTGATGGTGGTGTCCGGCAGCCCGCTGGGCAGCACCTCACCGGTCGCGGCCCAGCCGAGCGAGCCGAAGAACCGCAGCACGTCGGAGGCGCGCTTCACTTCGCCCTTGGCCTCGGCCAGGGTCTTGCCTTCCTCGCGGACCAGGTCCTCGGCAATGGCCGCCTGCCGTTCGATCAGCAGGTTTCCGGCGGCCAGGAGGACGGCGCCGCGGGATGGTGCGGGCAGCGCTGCCCAGGCGGGCTGCGCGGCTGCTGCTGCGGTGACAGCGGCGTCCACGTCCTCGGCGGTGCCGCGGGGTGACAGTGCGGCGAGCTCGTCCGGCCGGGCGGGGTTCATGCGCCGGGTTTCTGCCTCGCCCAGCCATTGGCCATTGATGAGGTGCTGGGCGGTCAGGTGTGCGTCGGCGGTGGTTTGGGGGTCCAGGGCGGTGGAGGTCATGGCGTTCCTTTGGAAGATGGTGGGTGGGGCTAGAGGCTGCGGATGAGGCCGCCGTCGCACCGCAGCGCCACGCCGGTGATGTACGACGCCGGTGCGCTGCACAGGAAGGCGGCTGCGGCACCGAACTCGGTGGGTTCCCCATACCGCCGCGCGGGGATGGTTTTGCGGGATTCGAGCCCGATTTCGTCCAGGGTGGTGCCGCGGCGCTTGGCCGCTGCCTGGTCCAGTTCGGTGACGCGGTCGGTGGCGATCCTGCCGGGCAGGAGCAGGTTGACGGTCACCCCGTCCAGCGCCACCTCCGCCGCGAGGGTCTTGAGGTACGCGGCCAGGGCTGCGCGGCCGGTGTTGGAGATGGCCAGGTTGGGCAGGGGCGCGGCCACCCCGCTGGACCCGACGGCCAGGATCCTCCCCCACCGCCGCTCCCGCATTCCGGGGAGGGCCAGGGCCACCAGGGCCTGGTGGGGCTTGACCAGGGTGTCGAACGCTGCGGCGATGTCCTCGGAGCCCAGGGTCGCCGCGGCGCCGGGCTTGGGTCCGGGCCCGTTGAGGACCAGGATGTCGATCTGGCCCAGGCCCGCTTCGGTCTGCGCCGCTGCCGCTGCCACTCCCCCGGGGGCGGTGAGGTCGGCTTCGACGGCAATGGCGCCGAACCCAGGGAGGTCACCATATGCTGCGTGCAGTTCGCCCACGATCTCCTGGGCCCGGTCATGTCGCCGGCCCACGATGGCCACCTTGGCCCCTTCCGCGGCGAGTGCCCGCGCCACGGCGAGCCCCAGTCCGCCGGTGGAGGCCGCCACCAGCGCTGTGCGTCCCGCAATGCCCAGATCCATCAGAGGCTCCCGGCCGGGACGGGCGTGCGGGTGATTTTCAGTGCCGTGGCCGCTTCGCGGAGGTGCGCGATCATGGCGTGCCGCAGGTTCTCCGGGAAGCCCGGCGCCGGGGCGCGGACGCCGGAGTCCTTGATCCAGCCGCGTTCGCGCAGGCATTCCTTGCGGATGGCCAGGGCCACCCTGGCCTGCTGCTCGAAGTTGATGAGCGGCAGGTAAGGCACCAGCTGGGCGGCGGCCGCCGCGTAGCCCTCCCGCTGCCAGGCCCGGACGCAGGCAATCAATGCTTCCGGATAGGAGAATCCGGTCATGGCTCCTGCGGCTCCGGCCAGGAGTTCATCCAGCAGGCCCTGGCCGCCAAGGCCGCCGAACACCGAGATGCCGGTGGCGGCGCTGAGGGTTGCGATGGCCACGCTGGTCGGCGGCGCCTCGGCCTTGATGGCGATAACGGACGGGCTTGCCCTGACCACCGCGATCAGCGCCTCCGTGGAGATGGTGACCCCGCTGGCCAGGGGGTAGTCCTGCAGCACCACCTTGGCGCCGGTGGCACGGTGGATGGCGTCCAGGTGGGCGGCGACAACTTCAGGTTTTGGCGAGTTGGCCTGCACCATAACGGCGGCGAGACGCTGGCCGGCAGCCTCCTGGGCAGCACGGATCTCCTCGATGGCGGGCCGGGTGGCCAGGGCGGTCACGCCCACCACCAGCGGCAGGCTGGTGCATTCGACGGCGATTTCCAAGACCTGCCGCCGCTCCTCCGCCGCAAGTGCGGCTGCTTCGCCGAACACGCCCAGGACGGTGAGGCCGGTGGCACCGATGGTTTCGTAGCGCTCCACGAGGTCGGAGAGGCTGTCCAGGTCCACGTCCAGGGTGCTGCCCTGGAACGGGGTGGCAACGACGCCCCACACGCCCGGGGCCAGGGATTCACGCTTTTCAGGCGCGGCGGATTGCGGCATGGTTGTTTCCTTTCAAGGAAGATGAAGCGGGAAGAGGTTCGACGGCGGCGGCCCGGTCAGCGGCCCGGCCACAGCGGCTGCCGTTTTTCCTGGAACGCCCGGACGCCTTCGGCGGAGTCCTCGCTGTCCAGGGCGGCCATGAGGGCCGGGAGCCGGAGGCCGCGCGCTTCGGCGGCCGTCAGGTGCGAAGTCCGGGCAGCCATCTGCTTGACCGCCCGGACGGAGGTGGGGGCACAGGCGAGGATCTGGTCCACCCAGCGCTGCACGGCGGCGTCGAGCTCCTCGGCCGGCACCACTTCGTTGACCAGGCCCATGGCCTGCATCTCGGCCGCGCCGGCTTTCCGGCCGGTGAGGAGCATGCCCATGGCCTGGGTGTAGGGGACGCGGCGCAGCAGCTGGTGGATGCCGCCGTCGAGCGCCAACCGCCCAACCCGGGGCTCCGTCAATCCGAACTTGGCGCTGTCCGCCGCCACCACGATGTCCGCGCCCAGCACGATCTCCATGCCGCCGCCCAATGCGTAGCCGTTGACCTTGGCGATCACGGGGATGTCCAGGGTGGTGCGCAGGCTCAGGCCGCCGAACCCGTTGGGGTCCAGGCCGGCCCAGTACTCCAGGCCGGTCTTGTCCACGGCAGAGGCGGACATGTCCGCGCCCACGCAGAACGCGCGTGACCCTGCCCCGGTAACGACCACAGCCCGCACGGATGCATCCTGCTCCAGCTGGTCCCAGATGTCGTTGAGCCGGGCCTGCGCGGTGCCGTCAACAGCGTTGAGGACGTGCTGGCGGTCGATGGTGACGGATGCGACGCCGTCGTTGATGCTGAGAGTGACTTCGTCTACCCGCTCCGCCAGGGCCGTCACCGCAGGACCCCCAACTGCTGCAGGCGTTCAATCGTTTCGGCGTCGAAGCCGTTTTCCAGCAGGACCTCCAAGTTGTGTTCGCCGAGGCGGGGCGCCACGCGGCGGACCGTGGGCGGGGTGGCGGAGAGCCGGATGGGCGCATTGAGCATTTTCACGGTGCCCACCCGCGGGTGTTCGGCCTCCACGATCATGCCGTTGGCCTCGGTCTGGGCGTCGGCGAGCGCCTGTTCCAGGGTGTGGACGGGGGCGTTGAGGAGCCCCTGTTCCTCCAGTTTCCCGGTCCAGTATTCGGTGGTGTTGGTGGCGAAGTGCTCCCGGAAGATGGCCTGGAGGGCGGGCTTGTTCTTGAACTGCTGCTCCAGGGTGGCGAACCCGGGCCGCTCGGTCAGGTCCTCGTCCAGGCCCAGGGCGTCGGAGATCCGCGCCAGCGGGTCGGGGGTGAAGCCGCCCACCATGCACACGGCGCCGTCGGTGGTTTCGAAGACGCCGCTCAGCGGCATGGCGCCCCAGTTGACCTCGTAGCCGCGGTTGAGCTGCATGCAGGCCTCCTGCATCTGCAGGTGCAGCATGGAGTCGTACATGGTCACCTCCACCTTCTGCCCCACGCCCGATGCCTGCCGGGTGCGCAGCGCCAGCAGGATGCCCTGCATGAGGTGCATCCCGGTGATGTAGTCGCAGAGGGTGGTGGGGTAGATGGCCGGCTTCTGGTCATCCGATTCGCGGCGCCACATCACGCCCGAGTAGGCCTGGGCGATCGCGTCCTGCCCGCCCTTGTGCGAGTACGGTCCCACCGGGCCGAACCCAGTGCCGGAGGCCCAGATGATGCCCGGGTTCTTCGCCTTCAGGTCCTCATAGCCGAAGCCCATCCGCTCCATGACGCCGGAGCGGAAGTTGCTGACCACCACGTCCGCGTCGGCCAGAATCCGGTGCAACACCTCGCGGCCTTCGTCGGTGCGGGTGTCCACCGAGACGCTGCGCTTGTTGCGGTTGATGGACAGGAAGATCGGGTTGTCCTGGCCGTCCTGGTCCGGGAACGAGTTGCGTGAGATGTCACCCGCGCCGGGCCGCTCCACCTTGATGATGTCCGCACCGTAGTCGCCCAGCAGCTGGGTGCAGGACGGGCCCATGAACACCTGGGTGAAGTCCACGATCCGGATGCCTTCCAGCGGAAGGGGCACGGGTGAGGCAGCCGCATTGGCGCCCGCCGCCGTCGGGCGTTCCACCCGCTCTACCGTTGCCGCGCTCACGCCGGCACCGCTGCTTCGGCGTCCAGGGTGGCGTTCGACGACGGGACGTCGCCCGGGTCCGCGCCGTGCCGGCGCATACCCTGCTGGATGTCCGCTGCCGCCACATCGCGGACCAGCACGCCGGACTCGACGGCGAGCGCGGCGGCGACGCCGACGGCCTGTCCCATGGCCATGCAGGGCGGGATTTCGCGGGACATCTTCTGCGCCTCGGGGGTGGCGGAGTAGTGGCGGCCGGCCACCAGGAGCTGGTCCACTTCCTTGGGCAGGAGCGAGCGGTAGGGGTAGTAGTAGTCGCGGCCGCGGGCCACGCTGTCCTGGAAGTGGCGGCGGGAGGTGACGTCTTCCTTGGTCATGACGTACTCGCCCTGCAGAAGGCGGGTCTGGCGGACGCCCATTTGGGAGGCGACATCGAGCATGTAGCACTTTTCGAAGCCGGGGAGGTTGGCCCGGACGTAGTCAACGGCCTCGGAGATCTTGTCCCGGGCGGCGAACTCTGCGGCGGTCATGTCTGCCGGATCCACGCCGTCGAAGCCGGTCATGTGCGGGGCGTTGCACCACACCACGCCCTCGATGGGGGTCTTGAGCCACCACAGTTCCCAGGCCCCGCCGAGCAGGCGCTTGATCTTGCGGTTGATGGCGCGGGCTTCCTTGGGGTTGGCCTGTTCGAAGGCTTCGGCGGCAGCGGTGTCCACGTTGCCCAGCCGGAAGACGAGGGTGGTGAGGTAGTTGTCCTTGGCGTAGCTGGCGCCGGCGCGGGAGGCCACGTCGATGTCGCCGGTGGTGTCGATGACCACGTCCGCCATGAAGGCCTGCGGGCCCAGCTTGGTTTCGCAGATGACGCCCTTGATCACGCCGTTGTCCACGATGGGGCGGGAGAACCAGGAGTGCAGCCGCAGGTCCACGCCGGCCTCGCGGACCAGGTCGTTGGAGATTCGCTTCCAGCCGTCCGGGTCGAAAGCGGCGGCGTAGCAGATGGGCTTGGGGTTGGTGTGGGAGTGGAAGTCGAAGGTGCCGTAGCGGCCCCACTTGTTCCAGAGTTCCTCGGAGGTACGGCGGTCCTCGGCCGGCGGGACGATGGCCAGGCCCAGTTTCTGCAGGCGTTCGACGTATTCGGAGACGATGCCGGTGACGGTGATGTCCTGGCCGTTGATCATGTCGTCCAGGACCAGCACCATGCCGCCGGAGGCCAGGCCGCCCAGGGAGGAGTAGCGCTCCAGGAGGGTCACCTTGGCGCCGGAACGGGCGGCGGTGACGGCGGCGGCCACACCTGCGGGACCACCGCCAACCACCAGGACGTTGGACCGGGAGATCACCGGGGCGGTGAGGTCCGCAGTGGTGGTGCTGAGTTCGAGCGTGTTCATGGGGAAGTCCTTACTTTCCGACGAAGATGCCGTTGGAGCGGCGTGCGGCGAGGTAGAAAACGATGCTGAGGATGGAGAGGACGGCGACGTACACCGGGAAGACCCAGGTGAGGTTCAGGGACTGCAGCCAGACCAGGAGGTAGGAGGCGGTGCCGCCGAAGATGGCCACGCCGATGCCGTAGCCCAGGGCCACACCGGTTCCGCGGATGTTCTTGGGCATCAGGGAGGAGCTGACCACGTTGTACAGGGTCATGTTCAGGACCAGGACGATCGAGCCACCCAGCAGGACCGCCGCGAAACCGCCGATGCCGGGCTGGACGTACAGGAGCATGAGGAACACAGAGGGGATGGCCAGGACGCGGGTCACCAGGAACCAGCGGGACATGGACCGGCCGTCGGCCAGCTTGCCGATGATCCAGCTGCCGATCACCAGGATGACACCCAGGATGGTGGTGAGGGCGAAGACGGCGGTGGGGTCTTCCTTGAAGCCGCTGCGTGCCGCGCTGGGCAGGCCCACGTTCCACGCGTAGTTGTAAGCCTGGGCGGCGCCCACCACGAAGACAATGGCCAGGACGGAGAGCCAGTGCTTGCCCACGCCGGACCAGACGGTTTTGGCCGTGTTGGTGGCGCGCTCTTCCTCCTTGAGGGTCTCCGGCAGCGAGCGGCGCAGGTAGAGCACCACGAAGCCGAAGACTGCGCCGATGATGAAGGGGACGCGCCAGCCCCACTCCCCCATGGCCGCGCCGCCGATCACCAGGCTGCAGACGAAGCTGACAAGGGAGGCGAGCAGGATGCCGATGTTGACGTAGAAGGACATGATGCCGGCCACGTAGCCTTCGCGGCCTTCCGGCGCCAGTTCAACGGCGTGGGAGGTGGAGAGCGGGGCTTCGATGCCGGTGGAGATGCCCTGCAGGATACGGCAGGCCACCAGGATGATGCCGGACCAGGCGCCGATGGTGGCGTAGCTGGGGGTGACTGCGATGACCAGGGTGGTGCCTGCCATCAGCATGATTGACAGCAGCATCACGCGGCGGCGGCCGATGCGGTCGGCCAGAGTGCCGAGCAGGATGCCGCCGAGGGGACGGAAGGCAAACCCGACGGCGAACACGGCCAGCGCGTTCAGGGTGGCGGAGAGAGGCTCGGTGTTGGGGAAGAAGTTGGGACCGATGAAGGCGGACAGGAGGCCGAAGACCATCCAGTCGTACCATTCCAGGGCGTTGCCCAGGCCAAGGCCGAGGAGGCCCTTGCGGACTTCTGGGGTGAATTTATCGCGGTTGCGGGGGGATGAGGTGGTGGCACGTGGTGACGGTACGGCGTTGTCCGTCGCTTGGATGTCGAGCATGGGAGTGTCCTTACGCTGGCGCCGGGAAGGGCGCAGGAGGGTATGACGCAGCGACGCCTGTTGGAGGAGGCGCAGGATGCGAAGGTGGCAAGGATTGCCCGGGGCCACAGATTGGGTCCGGACAGTTATGGGGAAACGCAGGCGCCGGCGGGGACCGGCAGGCCTACCACTTGTGTGGTGCGTTTACCCAGATGGCTACGCATACCTCTTCGTAGCTGTTCTTGTACCAGTGCGGGGTTTCTGCCGGGTAGGTGATCGAGTCGCCCTCTTCCAGGCTGTAGCAGACGCCGTCCAAGTAGACGTCCTTCCGGCCCGAGATGATGTAGCAGAACTCTTCCCCGCTGTGGGTAAAGGGTGTTGCGCTGGTGTCATGCCCTGGAGGCGTCATGATCCATTGCGCTTCGATGGTGCCGTCACGGTCCGGGGTGAGCAGTTCGTGAACTGCCTCCCCCACGGATTCGCGGGTGACGTTTTTCAGGTTCCGCCGTGCGGATCTGCGGACGACGGGTGACTTGGTTTGGTCCTGGCCAATGAAGAACCTTCCCACGGGGATGTCCAGTCCATGGGCCAGCTGGGCGAGGGTCGTGAAGGACGGATTGGCCATTCCGCGTTCGATCTGGCTGACGATCGCTTGGCTGAGCCCGGTGACGTCCGAGAGCTTGGCCAGGGTCATACCCTTTTCCTTGCGCATGGCCCGCACTTTGTTGCCAACCGTGGCCAGCAGTTCGCTGGTGGCCGGCGGTGCGGTGGTGCTACTCTCGGTGGTCATCGGTTGTCTTTCACTGGGTGATGTTACTCACACAACTATAGTGAAGATTTTCACTCAAACAACCCCTTTTCCTAATTATCTTGAAGATTCTGCTCTGGCGCGGCAAAAACGGGCCCAAAGACACGAGCGGAACCGCTTCCCCTGCCCATACTTGCGCCATGGACGACACCGCCGCCGGGGACCGGACTGTGCAGGAACATCAGAACGCGCGAAAACCGGACCGGGTCCTGCTCGCGCTGGTGGGCGTGGTGGTGCTGCTGGTGGTGGTGGCGCTGGCCGTGGTCTTCACCCGCGGCGAGCCGGCGCCGCTGGATGAAGACAGTCCCGCCGGGGTGGTCCAGCGGTACAGCAAGGCAGTGATCGACGGCGACGTTCCCACCGCCCAGTCCTATCTCACGGAGGGTGCCAGGAGCAGGTGCCGCGGTACGTACACCGGCGAGCCGTCGCCCGCCCGCGTTGTCCTCATCTCGACGACGGAGCGCACCGACTCAGCCACCGTGAAGGTTTCGATTGTGCGGTCGGCCCAGGGCGGCCCCTTTGGGCCGTCCGAGTATGAGACGGAGGACGCCTTCTCGCTCCTCAAAGTGAATGGGAAATGGATGATTGACCAGCCGCCTTACCCGCTGATGGCCTGCACGGTGATGCCGGTGAAGCCATGAGCGCCTCCGCAGCCCCGACGTCTCCCGTTCCCACAGGTGGCCTGGCCACCCTCCGCCGGCTGATCCTGTACGTCCTGCTGTTCGCGCTGGTGGTCATCGCCGCGTCAGGTGTAAGCGGGTTGCTTGAGCGTCTCTTCCGTACGGCAACCACCTTGGTTTCCGGCGACGTCACCGGGTTGGCCCTGTCCCTGGCCTTCACCCTGATCGGCGGCCCGCTGGCGCTGCTGCTGTGGTGGTTCGTGTGGCGGCGGCTCGACGATGAAGCCGAGCGGAGGGCCCCCGGGTGGGGCCTCTACCTCACCGGGATCTACGCCGTCTCGCTGATCATCGCCACCACGTCGCTGCTGGATCTGGCCACGTCCTTCATCGGCGGACAGGTCAGCCAGTGGCCGTCCCCCCTGGCGAACGCCATTGTGTGGGCGGCTATCTGGTGGTGGCACCGGTGGATGTGGAAGCACCCCCGCAAAGCGTCGCGCCACCTTGAGGACGTGCGCGCCGTCGTCGGCTCCGTCTTTGGGCTGCTGCTGGGTGCCGGCGGCTTGATCGCCGCGCTCAGTGTGCTGCTGGATGTCGCGATCCGCAGTTTCACGGCAACCACCGTCTTCGAGCCCTGGTGGTTTGAGGTCCTCCGGTCCCTGATCTGGGCCGCGGGCGGGGCGGTGGTGTGGTGGTGGCACTGGTTCCGGGAGGGCGGGCAGCGCTTCCAAACAGGGCTGGTGGACGTCACCATCATCGGCGTGGGCATCTTCCTGGCCGGCATCGCTGCCGTGGGCGGGCTGGGCGTCATCCTGTTCGTCCTCCTGCGGCTGGCCTTCGACCGGAGCGATCCCCTGAACGATCTGCTTGAGCCGCTGGCCCCGGCCATCGCCTCTGCCGCCATCGGGGCGCTGGTGTGGCGGTATCACCGCAGTACGTCCGTGCACCGTTCCACCCGGACCCGCCGGGCCAGCCTCCTGGTGACGTCCGCAGTGGCGCTTGCCGCGGCGGCCTCCGGCATCGGCGTGGTGGTGAATGCACTGCTGGCTGCAGCCGTATCTCCTTTGGCGGGCGGGACAACCCGTACCCTGCTTCTGGGCGGCATCAGTTCCCTGGTGGTGGGAGCACCGGTGTGGTGGCTCGCGTGGAAGCCCCTGCACCAACCACGCAGCGCGGACGACATTCCGCCCGGCCGGCGCGTGTACCTGGTGGCATTTTTCGGCGTCAGTGCTGTGGTGGCGCTCATTACGCTGCTGGTGATCGGATACCGGCTCTTCGAATTCCTGTTGGGCGAAGTCACCGGCGGCAGCGTCCTTGACCGGATCCGGGCGCCCCTGGGACTCCTGGTGGCTGCCGGGCTCGTGGCGGGCTACCACTTTGCGCTGTGGCGGCACGACCGTGCACTACTCGCCGCGGCGGCCCCTGCCCGGCGGCGGGTGATAGAGCGGGTCACCCTGGTCAGCGGTTATCCACCCGCTGTCGTTGATGCCGAGGCTGTGGCGCGGGCAATCGCTGACGCCACCGGGGCGAAGGTGACCACCTGGCTCAGGGCGGACGACGGCGGCGCGGGACTTCCGTCGTCGTCCGATCCTTCGCCCGTGGTTGCGGACGTCATGCGGCAGATCGCGGTGGCGCTGGAGGCCACTGCCGCGCAGCAGGTGCTGGTGATCGCCGGGCCGGGAGCCCGGCTGGAGGTTGTCCCGCTGATGACTCCCGGCACGTCGGTTCCCACAGAAAGCGGCGCCCGGACACCCGCTCTTCCGGGCGCCGAATAAGGCCAAACCTCAAGATCTGCTCAGTTTATCCCGCTGGTGGATTAACCCTCTTCCCCTGGCGTTCTGCGCTGCCTAGGGTTGGCACACACGCTTTGCCAAGGGGGACAAAATGAAAAGCACAGTTGAGAGTCTTACAGACGCCGCACACCAGGACGCGCAGCTGGTAGCCGTGCCGGAATCACTGGATGTACAGCACAAAGTGGCGGACTGGACGTCCGACTGCCTGCTCACCATGCGAAGCCCAATCCGCTTCACCCGGGCTGACTGGCCGTAGGCCCCGCGGCACCCCAAAGGCGCCGGTGCGGTCCGCGACAACCTCGTCAATCAGCCGGCTCGATCAGTTCCGGTCCGTCGTTCCGTACGCTGTTTACCCTCGTGGAGACTACCCGTGGGGTCAGGACGGGCTCGGGAAGAGTGTCCAGAAGGTGCCGGATATCGTTCTTGTCTGTTAGGTCCGGGTCCAACCACTCAGCGAAGCGGTCGAGGGGAATGATCACCGGGGACCTATCGTGGACATGGCCCAGGGCGTCCTGGGCGGTGGTGGTCAGGACTGTGCAGCTCAGGAGCCACCGGCCGGGGTCATCCTCCGGCACTGAAGGATCGGCCCACCACTCGTACAGGCCGGCAAAGCCGAGCACCGGTTCCTTCTCGGAGTACAGGTAGTTGGGGATCTTTTTGCCGTCTTCCGTCTTCTGCCACTCGTAGTAGCCGTCGGCAGGAAGAATCGCGCGTCGTTTCACCGCTGCCTTGCGGAACGACGGCTTCTCCAGGATGCTCTCGCTGCGGGCATTGATCAGCTTGTTGCCGATCTTGATGTCCTTGGCCCAGGACGGAACCAGGCCCCAGTGGGCCACCAGCAGGTGGCGTTCGATGCTGCCCCCGTCCAGCCGCTCGGCCACGATCGGCACCGGCTCGGTGGGGGCCACGTTCCAACTGGGTGGGGGCAGGCTGCCTTCAACCTCTTTGGCGTCAAAGTGGCTCAGGAGGTCCCCGCTGGCCTTGGACATGACGTATCTGCCGCACATGTGGTCATCCTCCCCACTACAGGTTGGCTGGCTGTTGGCCGGTAAGTAACGGGACGGGCCACCTGGACCACCGGTATGACTCCTTGGAGCCATGCGCCCAACACGGCCAACGCACTGGCCCAGGTCGTTACCCGCCGTTTCTGGCCCGCCCGGCTTTTGAAGCCGTTGCTACAGACAGGAAGGTCAGCTGGAGGCTTCCCGCTCGATTTCCTCGGCCAGGTCATCCACTTCTTCCGGCCGGGCTTTGATCCCGGCCTCTTCGAAACGCTCCTCCAGGACGTGGCTTACGTCGTCCTGGACATGGCCCAGCTGAATGTCGTGGCGGACATCCTCCGCGATCTCTTCGGGCGTGGCATCGGAATCCGTTCCCACCACCAGCTCATCGTTGCCATCAAAGGGGTCGTTGGCGCCGCCGTCTCCGGTATCAGTCATACTCCATCGTTACCCTTCTCCGTCCGGCAGTAAACGGGGTGAAGGAGCCAAAGGGGAACGGACGACGGCGGGCTGGGACCGCCGTCGTCCGCTCAACTTAGTGTCAGGCGGCTTCGGCAAGGAGACCGTCAAGGCGGGCCAGCAGGGATGGCCAGCCGTTGCCCATGCCTTCGATGGCGTGGCGGCCCATGGGGGTGTCGAGCCGGAAGCCGGCGTGCTCGAAGTGGAGGATGGTGCCGCCGTCGACGGGTTCCAGGCGCCATGCGATGGTGGTGTCCAGCTGGCCTTCAGAGAAGAGGAAGCTGATGGATGTGCCGGGGTCTACGGTGAGGACTTCGCACTGCTGCTGGCCCCACGCGTCCATATCCATGGTGAAACGGTGGCCCACCACAGGCGCGATGTTGCCCGGTGCCCACCAGCGCGCCAGCAGTTCGGGCGTGGTCAACGCTGCCCACACGGCTTGCGTGGGGTGAGGGTAGCGGCGTTCCAGCCGGATGGCGTTCTCGGTCATGACGGTTTCTCCTCGTCCAGAAGGTCTGCCAGGGCATCCAGCCGCTGGTTCCAGTAGTGCTCGAAGTGCTTCACCCAGCCGCCGATCTCTGCGAGGTTGCCAGGCTGCAGGTGGTAAACCCTGTTCCTGCCCTGCCGCTCCTCCCGCACCAAGCCGGCCTCGCGGAGCACGGCAAGGTGCTCGGACGCGGCCGGACGGCTGAGGTCCAGCAGGCCAGTGAGTTCCCCGGCTGTCCGCGGGCCCTGCCGCAGCTCGTCCAGGATGACGCGCCGTGCCGGGTTGGACACTGCGGCGAAGACATCGGGAAGCACGGGAACAGTATACGTCGGAAATTTCCGACATAAAACGCTTGGGCTCGTGCGGGTAGTTGGGAAGAGCTTCACCCACTAGGCTCACTGTTGGTCCATTTGGACCTTTTCTCGGCGCGGCCGAACTATTGGGGGCTAATTCATGATGGGGACTGACGGCACTTCAACAATGGGCACGCGTCTACCCTTGGGCCGATCGATAGCCGGGCTCGCCGCCCTGTTGTCGTTGGGGCTGGCAGGGTGCTCTTACTCGGACGCTTCAACCCAAGCGGAACCGGCAGCCGCAGCTGCGCCAACGTTCTCAGCTTCGCCCTCCGCGGCAAAACCTCCCCTGGACGGAGAAACGGTACGCGACTCGTTTGGCAACGCGGACTTTTACACCACGGTGGCGGGCGACACGCTGCCGGCAGTGGCGGCGGCATACAAGCTTTCCGAGGCGAAGGTCGCCGGGTTCAACGGACTCCAGCCCGGAACTCCCCTCACTCCGGGCACACGGCTCCGGCTGATCCCGGCCGGTCCCATGCCAGGTGCCAAGGGCGCTGCCACCGTTGACGCAAACGGCATTCCGACGGGTTACACAATAGAGCCCGACGACAGCCTGGCCGGCATCACCTACCGGTTCAATCTGACGCAAGAACAGCTGGCCGAAGCGAACAAGGTTCCGTTCACCTACGAAAAGGGGAACGTCTTCTTCATCCAGGCCGGAAAGGCCATCCAGTTACAGAAGAAGCCGGTGGACAGCAGGTCCGGCTCGGGCGCGTCGGTGAACAACTCGTTTGGGCAGACAGTGTTCTACACCACCGTAGACGGCGACTCGTTCGACAGCCTTGGCTACAAGTTCCGGTCCACCACAGCACAGATCTTGCTGTACAACCCTTCCCTCCAGGCGGATCAACCCATCCCCGCCGGCACGAAGGTTCGACTGATACCAGGAGAGGTGAAAATCGAGGGCGCCCAGGGAACTTTCACCGCCGATGCCAACGGGGTTCCGCTGACCTATACCACCGCCCCGGGGGACACCGAGCGGCAGGTTTCGTTCCGCTTCGGCGTCACTGACCTGCGGTCAGCCAACCGTCCGAGCACGGGTACGGGTGGAGCTTGGTATGACTTCACCGACCTGCCCACCGGCGAACTTAAACCGGGCCAGACCATCAGCGTAGCGCTGGACAAGCCCATCAATAAGCCCGGAAGCTAACCTCCACCCGTTCCCCTCCAGGTAGGACCCCATTCATCTACCGAAGGCCGGAACTGGCCCGCCGGCCCACGCTGTATCCAGCCCAGAACGCGAGCACCAGCAGCCCAGCCACCATGATGGCTATGCCGATTTGCGTCCCTTGGCTCATGAACGCGATGCCATTCCCGGAAAAGACCTCATTGCTGAGCGGTGCGTACGCGAACCAACCCACGTTGCTGTTTCGGTTGCTCCACGCAACGATGCAGCCCACCACCGCGATGGCGACGCCCAGTAAGGGCACGACGGCGGCAGTAACCTTGGCGCGTTTGGACGGTCGGTTTCCATCAGGTGTGCTGTTCTCCCCCATGCCCGTGAGTCTAGCCGGGCGGAACATGACGGGTTTAGGCTGGGCGGATGTTGACCATCGGAACGATCGTCCTCGGCGTCAACGACGTCGCCGCCGCCACCAAGTTCTGGCATGACGCGCTGGGCTATGTCCCCCGGGAACCTGGCGACGAAACGTGGGTGACCCTGGTGCCGTCGTCGGGCCCTGGCGCAGAACTGTCCCTCATGCTCAGCGAAACGCCCGTCCAGCACCACCCGCGGATCCACCTGGACCTGTATGCGGACGATCAGTCCGCGGAGGTGGAGCGGCTGGTATCGCTCGGCGCCCAGCGCGTGGATTGGGACTCGTACCCGGACGATCCCGACTTCGTGGTCCTGGAAGATCCAGATGGCAACCGGTTCTGCGTGATCGACAAGAGCCCACACTAGCGACGGGAACAAGCCCGCCGCCCAGCCCGTTGGCATCCGTACAACCGTCACCTTGTGAGGGGCGGCAGCGACGGAAGGGAACTCATGGTCAGGGCTATCTGGAACGGAAAAGTCATCGCTGAATCCGCGGACACCGTGGTGGTGGAGGGCAACCACTACTTTCCGCGAGACGCTGTCAATCCCGCCTATTTGCGGGACAGCAGCAAGAACACGTTCTGCCCATGGAAGGGCACGGCCAGCTACCACACGCTGGACGTGGACGGCGTGCTGAACGAGGCCGCGGCCTGGTACTACCCCGAGCCGAAGCCGCGCGCCAAGCACATTGAGGACCGGATCGCTTTTTGGCGCGGTGTCACCATCGAGGACTAGCGGACAGAAGAAGCGGACGACGGCGGGTGCTAACCCGGCGTCGTCCGCTTAGCCTTAGCGGTACGCCGACGGCGTTCAGCGGTGGTTCTTGCGGTGCTTTACGACATGCAGTTCGCTGGCTTCGGTTTTCGCCCGTTTTTCGGCCCGCTTTTCGAGAATGGACTTACCGACCTTCTTGGCGGCACCACCCTTGGAGGATTTTCCTGACATCGGAATCACGCCTTCCTTTCCCGTGATAACCGCTACCATACCCACTTTTATCTTTTTGGCCAGCCCCCGTTTTCCCGCAGCCCAGAGCCGCACAAACCACCCATCCCAGGCCATCGCCAATCGCGCGCCGGATGCTGCTTACCGCCAAAATTCACCGAGCCTCCTCACAAGGGACCTGCCTTGGTTGTACCCGGCTAGCGCTGCTGCAGGGCGGAGTGACAGGTCCATCGCGTTGGGGCCGAACATGTGCTCGGCGTCGCTGTCCGGAAAGATCGTTTCGACCAGGCTGCCGCCCGCCCGCAGCTCCTCGACCTGCGCCCCAAGCTGCATGCCCCACTCCAGCGGCATGCGGGTCCTGCCGCCAAAGGGCGAGAGAACCACGACGCGGCTGCATCCGGCGGCCAGGTCGGCGTTCTCGTTGCGCCGGTAGCCGCCGTCGATATAGTTGCTATCCCCGATCCGGTACGCGGAGGCGCTGGAACAGCTGGCCGCCACGGCGTCCACCAGGCTGACACCGCTGTCTCGGTGGAACACTGCGGGGTCCCCGGTCCTCGCGTCGACTGCAGTGATCAGCAGCTCATGGTCCGGCCACGCCTGCCGGGGCAGCCGCCCCGCCACAATGGCCCGCCACCGCACCGAGCCGTCGTAGTCCGAAGCCAGGTCGAGTGCAGCCGCCCCCATTCGGCGCCGCATCTCCGCGGCGTTCCTGGCGGCGGCAATGATCCGGCCGGTCCGCTCCAAGTGGTCGGGTACAGACCCGCCCAAGGCCGGTGGTCCTCCCGGGCGCGGCCGCTGCGGGAGCGGAGCGGCCAGGACGGCGGCATAGAGTTCTGCGGGAGTGGCGCCGGCGATCTGGGCAGCAGCCGTGGCTCCTGCCGATGTTCCGATGACCCTGTCGGCGTTGGTCACGTCCAGACCTGCGTCGGCCAGGCCAGCGAGAACGCCGATCAGCCAGGCGTTGCCGGTGGATCCGCCCCCGCCGAGGACCAGCGCGCGGCCGGATGCCGCAGCGTCACTGGCACCCGGCATGGAAGAAGGTGTTGTGTTCATGGGAGTCGCCTTTCGCGAATTGCGTGTGCGGCGCTCCCTGTGGCGGCTAGGTCAGCCGTGGATCGTGGGCTGGGAGGGAGCACCCATTGCGGATACAGCTTTCATGGGTCTCACCTCCTGAGGTCGCGTCACGATCAGGGGAATCTTGGCACACCAGCAGTGCCGCCCGCAACGGGTAAATTTGAGGCGATGATTTCGATTGACCGGGACAGCCCCACGCGCCAGGACGTCCACCTGCTCCTGAGCGAACACTTGGCCGATATGTACGCCACCTCGCCCGCCGAAAGCGTTCACGCCCTGGACCACTCCGCGCTGGCCGCTCCCTCCATCACGTTCTGGACCGCCCGCGAGGACGGCAACCTGCTGGGGTGCGGCGCCCTCAAACTGCTGGGCTCCCCCACGGGTCCCGTAAGGCAGGGCGAGATCAAGTCCATGCGCACCACGGCATCCGCGCGGGGCCGTGGCGTGGCCACGCTCATGCTCGGGCACATCCTGGAGGACGCCCGGACCCGGAACATTGAGCGGGTCTACCTGGAGACCGGCACCGAGGACTACTTCGCCCCCGCGCGGCGGCTCTACGCCAAGCACGGTTTCACGGAATGCCCGCCCTTTGCGGACTACGTGCTGGATCCCAACAGCGTCTTCATGGAGCTTCGCCTCTAGCGACTCACCTCGGCATATAAGAAAGCGGACGACGGCGGGTGGCCATCCGCCGTCGTCCGCTTTCCTGTGTCCCGGCTTGCTAGAGTTGCCCGCCCGGGCCGCTGTCCTTGACGTCACCGCGCCAGCCGCCGGTTTCAGTGCCGCGCGATTCAATGAAGTCCTTGAACTTCCGCATGTCAGCTTTGACCTGCATCTCGTCGATCTTCAGCGCCGCGCCAGCCTTTTCCGTGATGGTTTCGGGGGCCCACTCGAAATGGACTTTGACCTTGGTGTGGTTGGCATCCAGCGGCGTGAACCGGACGATGCCGGCATGAGACTTGCCATCGGTGCTGCGCCAGGCGATCCGGTCATCTGGCTCCTGGTCGACTATTTCGGTGTCGAACTCCCGCTGGACACCGCCCACCTTGGTGACCCAGTGGTTGGTTCTGTCGGTCAGCTGCGTCACCGATTCCACTCCGGACATGAACTTCGGAAAGGATTCGAATTGGGTCCACTGGTTGTACGCGGTCCGCACCGGAACCGCGACCTCGACGGCCTCTTCAACCTCTTGAAAGTGTTCCATCTGCTTCCTCCTCATGACGGACGGCCGCAACGGCGGACCGGCAGATTCGGCCTTCCTGCCAGCCAGGCAGCCGCCACCCCTGCACGATAGATCCCGCGCCTACCCGTGTCCAGAGCCTTAATACCGAAGTGGACGACGGCGGGTGGCCCCGCCGTCATCCACTTTCCGTTAAGCGCCTAGCGGCTGAAGGGGACCTTTTCCCAGCTCAGGACCTCTGCGCCTTTGGCGCTGTTGCCGGCCACCGTGAAACGGACGTAGTCCACGGCGTTGTTGGCGCCGTCAACGGTGATGTGCTGCAGATCGTCGGCGGCCGGCGAGCCGTAAATGCCCAGCCAGGGCGAACCGGCGGCGAGGGGCTGGTTTTCGGCGAAGACGTGGCTGTCGCCGTTGACCAGGTAGACCGGGGCGTCGAAGTTGTTGGTCTCCTGGACGATGGCCTGCACAATCTCGCGGAAGCCGGAGACGGTGTTCGGGTTGGCGGTGGCGTCGGCCAGGAGCGACGGATCGAACATGTCGGCCTGCTGCATGAGCACCACGGCGCGGTCGTTGCTGCGCCTGGCGTCGGTGAAGGTCTGGTGGATCTGGGCGATCACGGCATCCGTGCGGTGCTCCACCTCGGCCAGCTGCTCCGGGGTGGGCTCCGTCTTGCCCAGGCCGGTCCACGGCAGGAGGGAGTTGTTGCTGCCCTGGACATTCAGCACGGAGAAGGCCACCCGGTTCTTGTCGAAGCGGACGTCCTCGGGCAGGCCCAGGTTCTCCTGCGACTTGACCGGCATGGTGGCGCCGAGCGTCTTACCGGGCTGGTTGAAGAAGACCTCCCGGATCTTGTCCAGGCGCTCCAGCGGGTTGTAGGCGCCGTTGTTGGCGCGGTGGCAGTCCACCCACTCGTTGTCGCCGGGCGTATAGACCAGCGGGTGGGTGAAGGTGTCGAACTGGGTGCGGATGTAGGAGAAGTACTCATCCGAGCAAACGGAGGAGCCGTTCTTAATATCGCCCACGTGTGCTACAAACTCCAGGTCCTTGTCCGCATTGAGGTCCTTGATGCGGGAGGGAAACTTGGCGATCTCGGTGGCGCCATAGGGTATGTCGCCGATGACGCCGAAGGTGAAGGCGTGGTTGCTGTCGCTGTTGTTGTCTTGGCTGCTTTCGGCGAAGGCGGGCTGCGACGCAAGGAGGCCGAACGTCAGGGTCAGTGCCGCCGTCGTGATTTTGACTGTCTTTGAAGGCATGGGGATGGTCCTTTTGTCGGGGTGTCTGGACGGGCTTACGCGCCGCGGGCGGCGAGGAACTGCTGGAGGCCGGCGAGGTCGTCGGTGTTGATGTGGTCCACGCCGGCGTCGGCCAGTTCGGTCCAGACGGCGTCGCGGGCTGCGCCGGGCTGGTCCGGGGTGGCCCAGAAGCGGACGCGGTAGCCGGTGGCGTGCGCGTTGGCCACGAAGGCGCCGAGTTTGGTGCGTTCGGCTTCGGGCATGGGGCCGACGCCCTGCCAGGTGAAGAGCTTGGTCCAGTTGTCGCTGACCAGCGGCATCAGGGTGGCGGGCAGGCCGGAGGTGAGGTCGGCTGCGCGGCCGTCGTAGAAGCTGAAGCGCTGGGTCTGCGCCTGCATGGTGGCCAGCGGGCGATTGCCGCTGATGACTGCGGTGACGGGGCCGGTCTTGACGTTGCCATTGGTGTAGCGACTCATGATGTCGTGGTGCTCGGCCAGTTCCTTCTCAACGGCGGCGTAAGTGGCCTCACCCTCGCTCTTGATGTCGATCAGGAGCTGCAGGCTGCCGTCCCACTTGGGGTAGACACTGTGGCCGGGCTGGCTGCGGACCAGTGCCTGGAGCGGGTCGAGGTAGAGGCTCTCGAGAGTGACGCCCTGCTTGGCGTCGGCGAGGTCGTGGGCCACGCGCAGTTCGCCGTCCACCAGCCAGACGTCCGCCTCGACGCTGGTGAAGCCGTGCTCCAGTGCGTCGAACAGGGGACGGCCATGCTCATAGTCGTTGTGCGCATGCGTCCCGGCAAGCGGTTGGCCGACGACGACGGGCGCGGGCTCGGGTGCCTCGGCCCGGACGTGGGCAGGAGCTGGTGCCGCCCCGGCCAGGGTGGCGAGAAGGGCGACGGCGGCGAGGGTGGTTTTCACGAACACGCAGTACTCCTGGTACCTCGGGATTTATGGCCCAGCGGTTAGCGCGCTGGGCGAAGGGTGCGTGAAAAGACTGGTTGCACTGCTGAAACGGCGTGAGGCCCCTTGGTTGCCAGGTGGTGAACGAGTGGGAACAACAGAACTGGGAGCTAAGTGATATCGACCTGTTTTGGGCATCGGGCAGCCACGGGCGGCACCCTAAGAGGCAATGAGGTAATCAACGATCATTGCTTCCAGTGGGCTCGATTCTTCGGGCAGGCACCCCGGGGGCCAGACCGTCGGTTCCCGGTCCGCTTGTTCAGCGTTGTACTTGCGGCCGGTGGGCGAGACCCAGCCCGGTGGCTCGTTCCTGGCAGCCGGACCCGGACTCCAGCCGGTTCGATGCTTGAGCCGGTGGTGCTTGGGGCACAGCTGTCCCAGGTTGCTGATCCCGGTAGACCCGCCGTCCTGCCACGCCTTGAGGTGGTCTGCTTCGTTGTCCTGGCTGGGATTGCTGCAGCCGGGGAAGGTGCATTTACCATCGCGCATCCGCAACCACCGTTTGAGCGGCTCCGTGAGCCTGTAGTTGGTGCGGCCAAGTTCGAGCGGTGCTCCGTCGCGAGGGTCCACCAGGACCCGGTAGAACGAGCCAGCACCTTCCGCGACAAGCTTCCGCGCCATCGATGCAGGGATAGGCCCAAAGTTATCCAGTTCGGCGGGTTCGTCCGTGGCACCGAGGAGGGAGAAGACAGGTACCGTGACCAGCACATCCGCCTTGAGAGCCGGCCCAGACCCTGCGGGTTGGCCTGTCCCACAAAGCAGCAACTTCTCGGCCACATCCGCCCGGAGTTGAGTGAGCGTCCGTGGTTCGTCGGGCCCTTGCAGCCCGCGGGCAAGGGCAGAACTCTTGTTCCAGATGGCGCAGGCCTTGTCCGCGGCCATATACAGCGATACCCAGGCCATGCCGTTCCGGTCCGGGGAGTACTCCATCCGGCGGTCCTCAACCGACTTCACGTGCCTGATCTCCAGGGATTCCGGATGGTGTCGCTCCCGCCAGGCGCGCACCTTCCGCCGGAAGCGGGCCGGCACCAACTCCCCCGCCGCGGCGCCACGGGCCGCGTTCGGGGCTTCCGGGTTCAGGAAGTGCGCCTCAAGTGCAGCCGCAGCGGCATCGTTCAGCCCAGTGGTTTCGTCGACGATGATCCGGGCGTGCTGCCAAGAGATGGCGCCAGCCTGCAACGCATTCAGTGCGGCCGGCAAGGAAGTGGTCAACGCGTGGGCCTCACCCAGCAGGGCCGATGCAGCGCGTTCACCGACAGTAAGAACACAGGCGACCTCCGCCACAAGGCTCATCTCCCGGGCCGATGACTCGTATGCGGTTTCCGCTGGCGCCTCCAACGCTTCTGCTGCGTCTGCATAGGTCGCCAGCACTTGGACTTTTGCTGCAGCAGTGGCGGCTTCAATGCGGGCCACAACACCCAGGCCGTCCAAGCACAAATCGGCCAGTTCGCGAAGGGATCATAAGCGTCTGCGACACGAGTACCATCCGAAAATCGGCCGAGGACTCCTGTCAGCTCGCCTACCAACCGGGTCAGGGAGGTGGCGGCAGCGACCATCCCGGCCTCGCCTCCACTTTTCAGAACAGCCCTGGTTTCCATAACCAAAGCATCGCAGGAGGGTACGACATTTTGATTCCGATACCTATGCCAGTTCCGGGCCCGAACAGATCCTCTGGCTGCAAACCCTTATACAGAAAAGGGAAGGTCAAACCTCCGCCACCGGCGCCGCGAACTGGGCCTCGTAGAGCCGCGCGTAAGCCCCGCCGGCGGCGAGCAGTGAAGCGTGCGTCCCCTGCTCCACGATCTGGCCGGCCTCCATCACCAGGATGAGGTCGGCGTCGCGGATCGTGGACAGGCGGTGCGCGATCACAAAGGACGTCCGGTCAGACCGCAGCGCACTCATGGCCTTCTGTACCAGCACCTCGGTCCGGGTATCCACGGAGGACGTCGCCTCGTCAAGTATCAGCACAGAAGGCTGTGCCAGGAACGCCCTCGCAATCGTCAGCAGCTGCTTCTCACCGGCGGACACGTTGGAACCTTCGTCGTCCAGCACGGTGTCGTACCCGTCGGGCAGGGACTTCACGAACCGGTCCACGTACGTCGCCCGCGCGGCCTCCAGAACCTCGGAGGAAGAAGCCGTAGGCCGCCCGTACGCGATGTTGTCCCGGATGGTCCCGCCGAACAGCCACGTATCCTGCAGCACCATCCCCATCCGCGAGCGCAGGTCGTGCCGGGTCATGGTGGTGATGTCCACGCCATCCAGAGTGATCCGGCCGCCGTCCAGCTCGTAGAACCGCATCATCAGGTTCACCAGCGTGGTCTTGCCCGCCCCAGTGGGCCCCACAATGGCTACCGTCTGCCCGGGCTCCGCCACCAAGGAAAGCCCAGTAATCAGCGGCTTGTCCTGCGAATACGAGAAGGACACGTCCTCAAACACCAGGCGCCCCCGCGAAGCACCATCCGGGCTCTGCAACGAAGCCCCCGCAGGGTCCGCCGACTGCTCCTCCGTATCCAGCAACTCAAACACCCGCTCTGCAGACGCCACCCCGGACTGCAGCAGGTTAGCCATCGACCCCAGCTGCGCCAGCGGCTGCGTGAACTGCCGCGAGTACTGGATGAACGCCTGCACATCGCCCAGCTGCATCGCCCCGGACGCCACCTGCAGCCCGCCCACCACCGCGATCCCCACGTACACCAGGTTCCCGATGAACGTCATGGCCGGCATGATCAGCCCGGAAATGAACTGCGCCCCGAAGCTCGCCTCATACAGCTCCGCGTTCTTCTGCCGGAACCGCTCCCCCACCTCGCGCTGCCGCCCGAACACCTTCACCAGCGCATGTCCAGTGTAGGTCTCCTCGATCTGCCCGTTGAGCTCGCCGGTATTGGTCCACTGCTGAACAAACAGCTTCTGCGAGCGCTTGGCAATCAGCGTGGTGATCCCGAGCGTCAGCGGAATGGTCACCAGCGCTATCAGCGCCAGCGTGGGCGACAGGATGAACATCATGACCAGCACGCCCAGCACCGTCAGCACCGATGTCACCGCCTGGCTGATGGATTGCTGCAGGCTCTGCGAAATGTTGTCCACATCGTTGGTCACTCGGCTCAGCAGCTCGCCGCGCTGGATCGAGTCGAAGTACCGCAGCGGCAGCCGGTTGATCTTCGCCTCAATCTGCTCGCGCAGCCCAAAGACCGTCCGCTGCACCACGCCGTTCAGCACATACGCCGTCCCCCACATGAACGCCGACCCCAGCACATAGAGCACCAGCGCCCATGTCAGCACGCCGGCCAGCGCGCCAAAGTCGATCCCCGCGCCCGGCGTCAGCGTCATGGCACTGAGCATGTCCGCCTTCTGGTTCTCCCCTGACGCGCGCAGCATGGCGATCAGCTGCGCCTGCGTCATCCCCGGCGGCAGTTGCTTGGACACCACCCCGGCGAAGATCAGGTTGGTGCCCTCGCCCAGCAGCCGCGGCCCGATCACCTGCAGCACCACGCCCGCCACGGCCATCAGCAGCACCAGGACAAGCCAGGCACGTTCCGGCCGCAGGGTGCCCAGCAGCCGTTTGGCGGAGCCCCCGAAGTTCATCGCCTTCTCCGCCGGCACGTTCATCCCGGCAAAAGGTCCGCCGTGGCCGGGGCCGCCGCGCGGCCTTGGGATGCGTACGACGGCGGCCTGGCCGGGTCCGGCGGCGGGCCCGGCTTTGGTGCCGGGTGCGGGAGGGGTGCCCGGGCGATGTGCGCTCATACCGTCTCCTCCGCTGCCAGCTGGGACGAAACAATTTCGCGGTACGTATCGGAACTTTCCAGCAGCTCGTGGTGCGTTCCGTGCGCGACGATCCTGCCGTCGTCGAGCACTAGTATCTGGTCCGCATCAACGATGCTGGACACGCGCTGGGCGATGACCACCATGGTGGCCCCCGCAATGTTGCGCTTGAGCGCCTGGCGCAGCCGGGCGTCCGTGCCGGTGTCCAGGGACGAGAAGGAATCGTCAAAGATGTACAGCTCGGGCCGCTTCACCAGGGCACGTGCGATTGCCAGCCGCTGCCGCTGGCCACCCGAAACGTTCGTGCCGCCCTGCGAAATAGGCGCGTCCAGCCCCTCCTCCATCCGCTCCACGAAGTCCCGGGCCTGCGCGATCTCAAGCGCTGACCACAGCTCCTCCTCCGTGCCATCCGGATTGCCATACAGCAGGTTGCTGCGGACGGTTCCGGTGAACAGGTAGGGCTTCTGCGGCACCAGGCCGATGTGCCCCCACAGCAGGTCCGGGTCCAGGTCCCGGACATCCACGCCGTCCATCAGCACCGCCCCGGAGGTGACGTCGAAGAGCCGCGGCATCAGGTTCACCAAGGTGGTCTTGCCCGAACCGGTGCTGCCGATGATCGCCGTTGTCTCCCCCGCACGGGCCGTGAAACTGATGCCCTGCAGCACCGGATGCTCGGCACCCGGGTAGGCGAATCCGACGTCGCGCATTTCAAGCTCACCCCGCCGGACGGCGCTGGTGAGCGGCTTCTCCGGTGGCAGGACGCTTGAACTGGTGCCCAGCACCTCCCCGATCCGGTCCGCGGACACCGATGCGCGCGGGATCATCACCGCCATGAAGGTAGCCATCATGACGGACATCAGGATCTGCATCAGGTAGCTCAGGAACGCGATCAGGGTGCCCACCTGCATGGACCCGTCCTCTATCCGGAACGACCCGAACCAGATCACCGCCACGCTGGAAACGTTCAGGACCAGCATCACCGTGGGGAACATCAGGGCCATCAGCCGGCCGGCGCGGAGGGCAACGTCGGTGACGTCGGTATTGGCGCCGGCGAACCGCTCCGTCTCCACGTCCTCGCGCACGAACGCCCGCACCACGCGGATGCCGGTGAGCTGCTCGCGCAGCACGCGGTTCACGGTGTCGATCCGGGCCTGCATCTTGCGGAACAGCGGCACCATCCGCGTGACGATAAGGCCGACGGCGATCAGCAGCACCGGGACGCACACCGCGATGAGCCACGAGAGTTGGGCGTCCTGCCGGATGGCCATGATCACGCCGCCGATGCTGAGCATGGGCGCGGCAACCATGAGCGTGGCGGACACCAGCACCAGCTGCTGCACCTGCTGGACGTCGTTGGTAGAGCGGGTGATGAGGCTGGGGGCGCCGAAACGGGTGACTTCCTGCTCGGAGAACTGCCCCACCCGTTCAAAGATGGCGCCCCGCAGGTCCCGCCCCAAGCCCATGGCAGCCTTGGCGCCGAAGTACACGGCCACGACGGCGCAGGCGATCTGCGCCAGCGTGACCAGCAGCATGATGCTGCCCGTGGACAGGATGTAGCCGGTATCGCCCCGGGCCACGCCCTGGTCGATGATGTCCGCATTCAGCGTGGGCAGGTACAGCGACGCGATGGATTGCGCCAGCTGGAAAACCACGACGGCGGCCAGCAGCGGCCGGTGCGGCCGGAGGTATTCGACAAGCAACTTCCAGAGCATAGGCAGAGCCCTCACCTGACGGAGTGTCCACAAACGTGGTGCGAAGGTCAGTGTACGTCCGGAAAGGGCCGTTGATCCTGCCAGTTGACTGGGAAAAACGGCAGTTCTCCCACGGCGTATTCATCGGCCCGGCGGGAGATTCGGGGCCGCCGGTGGGTACGTCAGTGGGAGAGAACTGAAAGGGCGCCAAGAACGCGCCACCTCACCGAATGATGGAAGAACCAACGATGCCTGCCGCCACACAAAACGCCCCACACCGCACTGCGAGATTCGGAATGGCCTTCATCGGCGTCCTGCTCATCGCCGTCAACCTTCGGGTGTCCTTTGTCAGCGTGGGGCCGGTCCTGGTCAATATCAGCAGCGATCTTGGCCTGTCCAGTGCCGCAGCAGGTTTCCTCACCGGGCTCCCGCTTATCGCCTTCGCGGTCTTCTCGCCATGGGCCCCCGGATTCGCTTCACGCCTGGGACTGGACCGGGCAATGTGGGTGTCCTTGCTGATCCTCGCTTCGGGCATCGTGCTTCGCTCTTTGCCTGTGCCCGGCTTTATTTGGGCCGGCACAATCCTGATCGGCGTGGCCATTGCCTTCCTCAATGTCCTGGTGCCCTCCCTCGTTAAACGCGACTTTCCGTTGCGGGTCAGCCAGGTCACCGGAAGCTACACCGCTGCCCAGGCCGCCTTCGCAGCGGTGGGGGCCGCCGTCGTCGTACCCGTGGCACAGACCTCCCCGGCAGGATGGCGGCTCGCCCTGGGAGTCTGGGCGGGGCTGGCCCTCATCGCCATGGCGGTGCTCCTGCCCTGGCTTCGCCGGCACACGGCAGGCACGCGGCAATCGGGAAAGCCCGACGCCGCCTACCGGTCGCCCTGGGGTTCAGCCCTGGGCTGGCAGGTGACCGCCTTCATGGGGTTGCAGTCCATTGCCTTCTACGTCCTCATGGCCTGGTTGCCCACCATCGAGCAAAGCCGTGGGATCCCCGCCACCACTGCCGGCCTGCACCTATCCGTTTTCCTGCTGATCAGCGTGTTCGCCAGCCTGGGGACGGGCGGTGTCCTGCACCGGGGATCAGACCAACGGCTGGTTTCCTTTGCCAGCGGGATGTTGGTGTTCGTGACCTTCCTCGGGCTGGCCCTGGCGCCGGAACTCATCCTGCTGTGGGTTGTCCTGGGTGCTTTGGGGTGCGGGAGCCTCATCGTCATTGCCCTGTCGCTCTTCAGCCTTCGGACCGTGAACCACCCGCAGGCAGCATCGCTGTCCGGCATGGCCCAATCCGTGGGCTACGCGCTTGGCGCCGCGGGGCCTGTGGTGTTCGGCGCACTCCACGACGCCACCGCGGAGTGGACGCTTCCACTGCTCGCCACCGCCGGCGCCATGGCGGTGCTGGCATTGATGGGCCTGCTGGCCGGCCGCGACCGGGTGATCAAGGAATCAGATTCTCGGCGCGGTAGCGGTCAAACAGTGAGGTAAAGGCGTCCAGCGTCCGCCGGTAGCCCGTAAAGCCTGCATCCCTGCTCTTGCCCATGTCCGTCACCACCTCGATGTTCCGCCCCAGGTCGCCATCGGTGTGCCACCAGGACGCCACCCGGTCCAGGTCCGGTTCACGAAGGTTGTTCTCCGCGGCAATCCGCCGCCACTGGTCCTCCCGCCCCGCCATGGACCCTTCGAGCGGACGGGGCTCCCCCTGGTATCCCTCCCACTCCACTCCGAAGTAGGCGGCGAGCTGGGGCCACATCCACCGCCAGCGGAACACATCTCCGTTGACGATGTTGAAGGCCTCATTGGCGGCCGCGGGAGTGGTGGCGGCCCAGAGCATGTGCTCGGCAAGCAGGCCCGCGTCCGTCATGTCGGTGAGGCCGTTCCACTGGGTTTCGGATCCCGGGAAGACGAACGGCTGCCCGCTGTCCCGGCACAGGGTGGCCTGCGCGGCGAGCGTCAGGCCCATGTTCATCGCATTGCCCACGGCGTGCCCAATAACGGTGTGGGCGCGGTGCACGGACCAGGTGAATTCCTGTTCCTCCGCCGCGGCCCACAACTCATCTTCCTGCGCGTAGTAGAAGTTCCGCACCGGAAGCCGTGGCTCCTCCTCGTGGAACGGCGTGTCCGGCATTTCACCGGCGGCGTACGCCTCGAAGGGTCCGAGGTAGTGCTTGAGGCCGGTCATCAAGGCAACGTGCGCCACCTTCTTGCCCCGCAGTGCCGCGAGTAGATCCCGCAGCATGCCGGCGTTGACGGCGATGTTCTCCTCCTCAGTGGCGCGCCGCGACCAGGCGGTGAAGAAGACGTGGGAGGGGTTCTCCGGGCCAAGCACAGCTGCCAGGGAGTCAGCTGAGGTCAGGTCCGCGGAAAGCCACCTGACACCGGAGCGCTCCGGCCCGGGCCTGCGGGACAAAGCGAGGACCTCCCAGCCTTCACCAACCAAGGTGTCCACCAGGGCGGAGCCTGCAATACCGGTGGCCCCTACTACCAGGGCTGTCCGGCCGCTGCCCGCTGCTGTTCCTGATCCGATGGTCATAGTGCTCCTCTTGGTTTAGGTGCTGGTGTGTCCGCGCGTCAGCACGGCCTCACGCTCTGGCGGAGGCCCGCGCGCTGCGTCACGCCGGGACACGGGGCAAAGACAGCCCACTGGCGACAAGCCGCAGCGTCCGACGGATATTCCTTCCCTGCCCGCCAACAGCTTCACAAGTGTCTTTGCCAGGTGGGTTCCGCGGGGACGATGACCAGCGGTTTCACCCATGGCGTAGGCGTGACTTGCGCTGTCACAGGTCCATGTTCAAATAGGAGGATTGCACCGGCTGCCCGAGTCCAACCGCGGCCTCGGCCCAACGGAAGGAAAAAGCACATGACCGAACCCCAAGACCATCCTCCGGTCCCCACTCCCGGGAGCGCCCAGGGCCTGGACCAGAAGGTTGAGGGCGGGTGCCCGGTGGCCCATGGCAGTGCCACCGCCCAGGGCAGTGAGAGTGAAAACCCGGCGATCGATTCCCCGCAGCCCAAGGGGCACCGCCCGCGGACCAACCAGGACTGGTGGCCCAACCAGCTGGACCTCTCCGTCCTGCACACCCACGGCCAGGCAAGCAACCCGCTGGGCCCCTCCTTCAGCTACCGCGAGGAATTCCAGAAGCTCGACGTTGACGCACTGAAGCGGGACATCACTGAGGTCCTCACCACCTCCCAGGACTGGTGGCCGGCGGACTTCGGCCATTACGGCGGCCTGATGATCCGCATGAGCTGGCATGCCGCCGGCACCTACCGCGTCCACGACGGCCGCGGCGGCGCAGGGGACGGCAGCCAGCGGTTCGCGCCGCTGAACAGCTGGCCGGACAACGCCAACCTGGACAAGGCCCGGCGGCTGCTGTGGCCGGTCAAGCAGAAGTACGGCCAGAAGCTCTCCTGGGCCGACCTGCTGGTCCTCGCGGGCAACGTTGCCCTGGAGTCAATGGGCTTCAAGACGTTCGGCTTCGCCTTTGGCCGCGAGGACGTCTGGGAGCCGGAGCAGATCTTCTGGGGACCTGAGGACGCGTGGCTCGGCGATGAGCGGTACGTCGGCGAAGGCCAGATGTCCGACGAGGTGGGTTCCACCGAGATGGGCCTCATCTACGTCAACCCCGAAGGCCCCATGGGCAACCCGGACCCAGTGGCCGCCGCGGCCTTCATCCGCGAGACCTTCAAGCGCATGGCGATGAATGACGAGGAGACCTTTGCGCTGATCGCCGGCGGCCACACCTTCGGCAAGACCCACGGCGCCGGCCCCGCCGATGCGCACGTGGGCCCCGAGCCTGAGGGCGCCAACCTTGAGGCGCAGGGCCTTGGCTGGCTCAGCACCTATGGCAGCGGCAAGGGCGGCGACACCATCACCTCCGGCCTGGAGGTCACCTGGACGGACGTTCCTACCCAGTGGAGCAACCGCTTCCTGGAGATCCTGTTCGAGTACGAGTGGGAACTGGTCAAGAGCCCCGGCGGCGCCCACCAGTGGGTTGCCAAGGACGGCCCCGAAATCATCCCGGACGCGCACGACCCCAACAAAAAGCACCGCCCCACGATGCTGACCACAGACCTGTCGCTGCGCTTCGACCCCACCTACGAGAAGATCGGCCGGCGCTTCCTGGAAAACCCGGACGAATTCGCACTGGCCTTCGCCAAGGCCTGGTACAAGCTGCTGCACCGCGACATGGGCCCCGTTGGCCCGCACATGCTGGGCCCGTGGGTTCCGGAACCGCAGCTGTGGCAGGACCCCGTTCCCGCCGTCGACCATGACCTGATCGACGAGCAGGACATCGCCCAGCTGAAGGCGAAACTCCTCGACTCCGGCCTGACCGTCCCGCAGCTGGCCGGCACGGCCTGGGCATCCGCGGCGACCTACCGCAAGACGGACCGGCGCGGCGGTGCCAACGGGGCGCGGATCCGTCTGGAGCCGCAGCGCAGCTGGGAGGCACACGAGCCGGAGCAGCTGGCTGCTGTACTTCCGGTGCTCGAGCGGGTGCAGGAGGAATTCAACGCGGCACAGTCCGGCGGCAAGAAGGTTTCCCTCGCGGACCTGATCGTGCTGGGCGGCGCCGCCGCCGTGGAAAAGGCAGCAGCCGACGCCGGGTTCCCCGTCACGGTGCCGTTCCGTCCGGGCCGCACGGACGCAGCACAGGAGCAGACCGACGTCGAATCCTTCCAGTACCTTCAGCCGCGCGCCGACGGGTTCCGCAACTACCTGCGCCCCGGGCTGAAGCTTCCGCCGGAAACCCTCCTGCTGGACAAGGCGTACATGCTGGACCTCTCGGCACCGGAGATGACGGTACTGCTGGGCGGCATGCGTGCGCTGGGCACCAACGTGGGCGGCTCCAACCATGGCGTGCTCACGGACCAGCCGCAGGTCCTGACGAACGACTTCTTCGTCAACCTGCTCTCGCCGGGCACCAAGTGGAAAGCCTCCGAGTCGGAGGAAAACGTCTACGACATCACCGACGTTGCCACCGGTGAGCTGAAGTGGACCGCCACCCCCGTGGACCTGGTCTTCGGTTCCAACTCGCAGTTGCGCGCACTGGCTGAGGTGTACGCGAGCGAGGACGCCCGGGAGAAGTTCGTGAACGACTTTGTGGCTGCCTGGACCAAGGTCATGGAGCTGGACCGCTTCGACCTGAACTAATCCGTTTGACGCAAGCTCCGGGCCGGCCGCACTCTGCGGCCGGCCCGGGCTAGTTAAAATCCCAAACTGGTCAGCCGGGGAAGCTGATCACCGCGGTGGTTCCCCCGCCCGGGGTCTCCTTAAGCGTCAGCTCACCGCCGTGTGCTTCGACTATGCGGCGGCAGATGGCCAGGCCAAGGCCGGATCCCTGCCCATCCCCTTCCCGGTGCAGCCGGACCAAAGGTTCCAGTACCCGCTGCCTGTCCGCCGGCGCTATGCCCTTGCCGTTGTCCGCCACCAGGACAGTGGCTCCGTGATAGTTCGAGATCCCGCTGATCCGCACCTTGAGGTCCCGGTCGGGGCTCTGGTAATTTACGGCATTGGCTACCAGGTTCTGCAGCAGGATGCGCAGCTGGCCATGGTCCACATGGAGCTTCAAGTCCTCGCTGTCCAGGACACCGTCGGCCCCATAGGACAGGCCCAGATCGCCGGCCACTTCGGACGCTACTTCCTGCAGGGAAACACGCTGGCGCTGAAGGCCTCCGCCCATGCGTGAGTAATGCAGTACGTCCTCCAGCATGGCCAGCATCCTGTTGCCGCTGGCGCCGATGAGTTGAAGGTATTCTGCAGCGGGGTGGTCGCTTTCCACATCGTCTTCGCCCAACTCCACGTAACCCAGAATGGTGGTGAGGGGGCTGCGCAGGTCATGGCTGACGCGCCCGGCAAATTCCGCCAGCTTGGCGTTGCTTTCCCGCAGTTCTTCAAGGGCGCTGTTCAACTGCAGGGTGCGCCGCTGGAGTTCGAGCAGCTGCACCGCCTGGCGGGCCAGGATTTCCAGCATTTCCTGCTGTTCATCGCTGAGCGAGGCACTCGAATTGGAGAAGACGCACAAGGACCCGATGACGAACCCAGACGCCGTCTCCAGCGGCACGGACGCATAGAACCGGACGGCGGCGATCTCCCCGGTCACAAACGGGTTAGCCGCGAAGCGCGGATCAATGGAGGCATCCGGAACCACGGTGGCCTCCCCCGAAAGGAAGACCTTGGAGCACATGGAGTCCTGCCGGGAACAAATACCGGCATCAATTCCGACGGCGGCCACCTGGCGCTGCTCGTCGGACGTGACAACGTTGATCACCCCGTACGGCATGCCGCAGAGTCTGGTGGCGAGCTCGACGAGATTCTCAAGGGGCTCGCCGGACAGTTCAGGAGAGTTGACCAGCGGGGCCTCGTCGATCCGGGTGGCCAAGCCGTAGTCCCGCAGTAACCCGTCCCGCCCAACCGGTTCCATGAGAGCCGCCGTTGTTGAGTGAGTGCCGCCCACTAATCGTCCCCCCTTCCTGACCGCGAAATGGGTCCCGGGCCGATAGTACCGGCCATGGGCAACGTCCGCGAGCAGGTGGCGCCGGGGCATCGTTTCCCGGCAACAAGTGTTCCCCAGCGGCGGCATAGGATTCTGGGATGGCTCAACTCATCGTCCCGGACCCTGCCCTCCACTCCTCCTGGCTGGAGGGAACGGCGGAGTTTCAAGGAGCCCACCTGGACGGGGCAGGCGCCGAAGATTGGTCGCTGGAAGAACTCAAGGATCCGCGCGTGTTTGCCCGCTTCGTCGACGCCCTGGTCAAAGATGCCCTGCCGGAGACTGAGCGGAAGCCGGGTTACGTGCCCTGCACCTACCTTTGGATGGTCGACGGCGGCACTTTCGTTGGATCCCTCGCCATCAGGCATGAGTTGAACCATTACCTCCTCAACGAAGGCGGGCACATCGGCTACAGCGTCAGGCCCTCGGCGAGACGCCGCGGCCACGCCGCAAAGGCGCTGGCTGACGCACTTCCCCTGGCACGGGCGCTGGGGATCGAGCGAGTCCTGCTGACCTGCGATGAGGACAACGCCGGCTCCCGGGCAACCATCGAGAAGAACGGCGGCCAGTACGAGGACACCCGCAACGGCAAGCGCCGGTACTGGATCAGCACCGATTAGCGGGGCGTGGGCGCGCCCATCTGCCAGACTTGGCCGGTGATCACTGAACATGCGCTTCTGCCTGTCATTGCGGGCCAGGAAGAGGAATTTGAAGCCGCTTTTAAGCAGGCCCGCCCCATCATTGCTTCCATGCCGGGCTTCGTCTCGCTGTCCCTGTCCCGATCAGTCGAAACCCCCAACACCTATTTGCTCCTCGTCGAATGGGAGTCGTTGGAGGACCACACGGTAGGTTTCCGCGAATCTCCCGAATACCAGCAGTGGCGCACGCTGCTGCACCGCTTCTACGAGCCGTTTCCGGTGGTTGAGCACTTCAATCCGGTGAAATTCGCCAACTAAAACCAAAGCAACAGTTTTGGGGGGAGCCCCCGCGCGAGTCTAGCTCCAGCGCGGGGGCTCCTAGTGCTTCCTGCCGGGGAACTGACGTGGAAGCAATTAAAAATTACCGGCCAGTAGGTTGGGTCTGGACCAAAACCCCACACCTTGGGCGAATCTTGATCCAACCTTGAGCCGTCATTTTCGCGCCGTTAGTCGGCGGGATCGGCCGCAGCGTCCGGGTCCTCTTCAGGTTCAAAAGTGTTCGGCGCGGCGCCATCGGAAATCCCGATGCCGTCCTTCCCACCGGGGATCCCGCCGTCGGCATTGCCTTTGCCCGCTGCCGAGCCCTCCTGCGGCTCATCCTCAGGCAGTGAATCAGGTGAATTGATGGTCATCGCTCCTCCTTCTGTGGCTGGGCCTCCACGCTAACAGGCCCCAAAGCAAAAGGCTCCGGAAGGGCCGGAAGTTTCTGCCCATCGTCGTTCCTTCCTGTCCTGCTACTTGCCGAGCTCCGCGACCCGCTGCTGCCTCAGGATGTAGCGTTGCAGCTTGCCCGACGGCGTCTTTGGCAGGTCCTTTACAAAGTGAATGCGGCGCGGATAGGCATGCGCGGCGAACTGCGTCTTGACCATTGTCTGGAGCTCGGCCACCAGGGCATCACTGCCCGTGGTTCCCTCCGCCAGGACCACGTAGGCCTCCAGTACTTCGCCGCGCAGCTCGTCCGGGGCACCTACCACGGCAGTTTCCAGGACCGCCGGATGGGTGGCCAGGACACTCTCCACATCGAACGGGCCGATCCGGTAGCCGGCCATGATGATCACGTCGTCGTCCCGGGAGGAGAAGAAATAGAAGCCGTCCTGGTCCACCATGCCCGCGTCGCCGGTCAGGTACCACCTGCCGTCCGGACTGAACCTTTCGGCGGTCTTCTTCGGCGCGTCCTGGTACCCCTTAAACCACATCATGGGACTTTCGGCCACGTTGACGGCAACCCGGCCCAGTTCACCCGGCGCAGCCGGTTCATCCGCGTTGTCCTTGAGCACCGCGCAGCTCCATCCGGGGAGGGGCCGGCCCATGGAACCCGGCCTCAGCTCTGTCCGTACGTCGTCATGCCAGGCGTTGATGATCATCATCCCGTGTTCGGTCTGTCCGTAGTGGTCCCGCACCGGAACACCCAGTACCTCCCGCGCCCAGCTGATCACCTCCGGGGTCAGCGGTTCGCCGGCGGACGAGGCACGCCGAAGGCCAAAAGGGCCCGTTCCGGGCTCGGTTTTCGCGCGCATGGTGCGGTACACCGTGGGAGCCGCCGCGAAGTTGGTGACGGAAAATGCCTCCAACACTTTGAAGCTGAGTTCCGGGGAGAATCCGGCATGCAGCAGGAGGTTGCGCCGCCCCGCCGCCATGGGCCCGAGGATGCCGTAGTACAGGCCGTACGCCCAGCCGGGGTCTGCGGCGTTCCAGAAAACATCCTCTTCACTGACGTCCAGGCCCAGTTCGACGTACTGGCGGAACGCCGCCAACGCCCTGACCGGCACCGGTACCCCCTTGGGGGCGCCCGTGGTTCCGGACGTAAAGATCAGCACCAGTGCACCGTCACCACCCACAGCCTCGGAGGCGATACCCGGCTGCTGCCTGGCCAGGAGCGGCGTGAGTGCCAGGTCCGGCTGGGCTGCTTCTGCACCTACAACCACGACTGCGGCCGCGGTCTCCTGGATCTTCACCCGCTGGTCGGCGTCGGTAATCACGGCCTTTGCGCCGGAAGCTGTGAGTCGAAGTTCGATGGCCGGCCACGCGAATGCCGTGAACAGTGGGACGTGGACGGCTCCGCGCCGCCAAATGGCAAGGAGCATGACCACAAGGTCCGCGGACTTTCCCATCAGGGTGGCCACCGCGTCGCCCGGGCCAATCCCCAGCTCCGCCAGGGCGGCGGCCCCCCGCTCCGAGCGCTCCCGGAGCTCGCCGTAAGTAATGTCCTCCGCGGTGAGATCGGCTGCAACCACGGTGAAGGCGACGGCGCTGGGGTCATGGCTGTCGCACAGGAGGTCGGCCGCGCAGGCGTCTGCCGCACCATAGGTGGCAAGAAGGGCATCAACGGGTGGAACCGGACGGGACATTCGTTCTCCTTTGAACAGTGAGACCTGACGGGCAATGGCACCTGAAGGGCAGTGACATAAACCTACTGCAGGGTAGGGCCGTGCGCGCCACCCAGGTGATGGACGACGGCGGGACGCGGCAGGGTGCCGGGCCCCGCCGTCGCGACCTATCGACAGTCAGCCCTTGGCGCCGGGCGGCCGGATGATCCGCCGCTGGGTGGCCGCGGCGATGGCAGCGGTCCGGTTGTCCACGCCGAGCTTCCCGTAAATGTGCACCAGGTGCGTTTTCACGGTGGCCTCCGAGATGAAGACCTGCTTGGCGATGGCCCGGTTGGACAGGCCGGTGGCCAGCAGCTCCAGCAGCTGCACTTCGCGCGGGGTCAGGGAGGTGCCCGGGTTGCTGATCCGGTCCATCAGCAACGCGGCAGCGCGGGGGGCCAGCACGGTGCCGCCGGCAGCGGCCTGCAGGACTGCCTGCCGCAGCTGTTCCGGCAGGGCATCCTTCAGCATGTAGCCGCTCGCCCCGGCCTCAACGGCCGCGAGGATGTCCGCATCGGTGTCATAGGTGGTGAGAATGAGCACCGGCGGCGGCACTGCGAGCTTCCGGATCTCGGCAGTGGCTGTGACACCGTCCATCCCCTCCCCCATTTGCAGGTCCATGAGGACAACGTCGGGCGCCTCGCCCAGGGCCGTGAGCCGTGCCAGTTCCCTCAGCGCAGCCTTGCCGTCAGCTGCTTCCGCGGCAATCGAGATGCCGTCAAAGCCCGTGAGCATAGCGCGCAGTCCGGCGCGGACCACGGGATGGTCGTCCACCAGCAGGACGCGCACCTCGCTCACTGTTCCTCCACAGGCAGTTCCGCCAAGGGCAGCCGGATGGCCACCACCGTGCCCTCGCCCGGCGCCGATTCCACGGCCAGCGAGCCGTTCAGCGCCGCGATGCGCTCCCTCAGCGAGCGCAGTCCGTATCCGCTGCCGTCGGCTGCGCCCGAGGCACCTGCCGGAGCTGACGGGTCAAAGCCCGCGCCGTCGTCGTAAATGTCCATGGTCACCTCGCTGCCCAGGAAGGCGACGCTGACGACGGCGGTGGCGGCCCGGGCGTGTTCGCGGACGTTCGCCAGGCTCGCCTGCGCCGCGCGCAGCAAGGTGACGCGGACGGACTGGGGCAGCTCCTGTGGCTCGCCGTCCACCTCCAGCCGGCAGTGCAGCGCCGCTCCGGAAGCTGACGCGGCAGCCTCCGTCTTGTCACAGAGCCGGCGCAGGGCCCCGACCAGCGAACTGCCTTCAAGCTGGGGCGAGGACAGGCCGCGGACAAAGCTGCGCGCCTCGTCCAGGTTGTCCGCCGCGGTCTGCTGCACCAGTGCCAGCCGGCCAGAGGCGGTGGCGGCATCACCGTCCGCGAGCGACTGTTCCGCCGCCCGCCCCAGCAGCACGATGCTGGACAGGCCCTGCGCCAGGGTGTCGTGGATTTCCCGGGCCAGCCGCGCCCGCTCCGCCAGCACGCCCGCTTCATGCTGGGAACGCGCCAGCTCCTCCCGCGTGCGGCGCAATTCGTCCGCCGCACGCCGCTGGTTCTCGGCCTCGCGGTACAAAGCCGCGTAGGCCAGGCCGGTGATCACCGAGAAGATGGCCCCCAGCACGGGCCCCACAACAGCCGCGGCATGCGGCGCCGGGGCACCGCTGACGGCCCACTGGGAAGCGATCACCGCCACCGTCATCAGCCCAATAGTCAGCAGCGCTGGCCGCCGCGGCAGCAGGTGCAGGTGCAGGAAAAAGATGGGAAAGGCGAGCCAGGCGAAGTCGGCACTTCCGGCGAGCAGGAACGCCCAGAGGGCCGTCACCAGGCCCAGCCACAGCAGGCCGTAGCGGCCGGGGTTGAACGTGATCCGGTCTTCCGCGTGCCTCTTTTCCAGGACCGTGCCGGTCAGGTAGACGGCAGCGAGGACGACGGCGGCGCCCGACCACACCCAGCGCAGCGAACCTCCGGCCATCAGCATCCGCACCAAACCCACGGCCAGCAGGACGGCGAACCCGGTGTGCAGGGTGACCCGCAGGACCCGAAGGATGGCCGCCGACGATGCGTTCTCCAGTGCGCCCAGGAATCCGCCGGACCGGGCCGTCTCCGATGTTGGCGGCGGGGGCGTGGCAGGCATCTCACCAGCTTATGCCGGGAGGTCCAAGCGGGAATCAACCGAAAGGTTGACTCGCAGCTCAACCCTTCCATTCCCGCCAATCAACCATCCCCGCGATGCCCGCGCGGGGTGCCCCCGGGAGAGTGGAAGGACAGAACAAACCACCCCTGCTGAGAGAAGAAACAACGTGTTCCTGGCAATCCGCGATATCCGCTTCGCAAAAGGCCGGTTCGCCATGATGGGCGGCGTCGTAGCCCTGATCACCCTCCTGCTGGTCATGCTGTCCGGGCTGACCGCGGGGCTCGCCGAGCAGTCGACGTCCGCCATCGGGCAGCTTGGCGCATCAGCCGCCAAGCCGGTGGACGCCATCGCCTTTGGCGCCCCGGGTTCCGGCTCACCGAAGGCGTCCTATACGGAAAGCTCCGTGACGGCTGCCCAGGTGGACAGCTGGAACGACCAGCCCGGCGTCAAGTCCGCCGAGCCGCTGGGCATCACCCAGACCCGGGCGCAATCGGCGGACGCGTCAGGCACTGCGAACGTGGCGGTGTTCGGCGTATCGCCCGGCAGTCCGCTGGCGCCCGTGGAGGTGTCCGCCGGGACGGCCGCTGTGGGTGCCTCGGTAGCGGAGGCGCTGTCGGTGGGCCAAGGGGACAAGGTGTCCCTGGGCGGCGTGGAGCTTTCCGTGGCCGCCGTGGTGCCGGACCAGTGGTACGCGCACACCAGCGTCGTATGGACGGCGCTGCCGGCGTGGGCCAAGGCGGCGCACGTGTCCGACGGCGGCCAGCCGGCTACCGTTGTCGCCATCACCTATGCGGACGGTGCCACAGTGGATGAGGCCGCCGGGAACGCCGCGGCTCACACGGTGAGTCAGTCCCGCACCGGATCCTTCCAGGCACTGGGCTCCTTCAAGAGCGAAAACGGTTCCCTCACCCTGATGCAGGCCTTCCTTTATGGAATATCCGCTCTGGTGATCGTGGCCTTCCTGACCGTCTGGACCATCCAGCGGACCCGTGACATCGCCGTCCTGAAAGCCATGGGCGCGCCCAGCTCCTACATCCTCCGGGACGCCATGACCCAGGCCGCCATCGTCCTGGTGGCGGGGGCAGCCGTCGGCGGAGCTGTTGGCGTTGCCGGCGGCTTCTTTGCCGCGCAGGCCGCCCCGTTCCAACTGAACGCGGGCACCACGGTGCTTCCCGTCGTCGGGATCGTTGCCCTGGGCCTGGCCGCCGCAGCACTGGCCGTCCGCAGCGTCACCAAGGTCGATGCGCTCCTGGCGCTCGGCGGCAACTAACCCCATCACTCCCCGAAAGGAACCCGTCATGACCACTCCTGTTCCCCTCACCCTGGCCAACGTCACCCTCGAATATCCCGATGGCGGCGGCACCACCACCGCCCTGGACCGGGTGGGTCTCACCGCGGAAGCCGGGCAGTTCGTTGCACTCGTGGGCCCCTCGGGGTCCGGGAAGTCCAGCCTCCTGGCCACCGCCGCCACCCTGGTGCGCCCCACCAGCGGCCAGGTCATGATCGACGGCACCGATACTTCCGGGCTCAAGGACAAGGAGCTTACGGCCCTGCGGCGGGGAAAGGTGGGCATCATCTTCCAGCAACCCAACCTGCTGCCCTCGCTTACCGCCGTCGAACAGCTCATCATCAGCGACCACCTTCGCGGAAGGCCCGCCAAAGCGGCCAGGGTCCGGGCCGCCGAACTGCTGGACGTCGTCGGGCTATCCGCCAGCGCCCGGAAGCTGCCGCACCAGCTCTCCGGCGGCCAGCGCCAGCGCGTGAACATCGCCCGGGCACTCATGGGCAGTCCGAAGGTGCTGCTGGTGGATGAGCCGACGGCCGCGCTGGACCATGAGCGCAGTGCTTCGATCATCGCCCTCCTGCGGGACGTGACCACGGAGTTTTCGGTGGCGACGGTAATGGTCACCCATGACACCGAGTTCGTGCCGCTGACCGACGTTGTGGCCACCATGCGGGACGGCAGGCTCACGGTGCCGGTCCCGGCGGGAGCGTGATTTTGCCCGAAGGGGGAGACTCCACGTGGGCTGGGTGCCAGCCACCAGAAGGCTTCCGGTTCAGATAAGGATTACCTGTCCCTGCCGGGTCTCCTGCTGTACAGCGCTGCTGGTCGGTGGTTCCGCTGGTTGAGGTACTTCAGTCAGGGGCCGGATCAAAAGGTTGCGGTGCAGCGTCATCCACCCGTCCCGTTCCAGCGGTGCGTGGTCGAACTGGTCAGGCACGAAGAGGACGTCCCTGCTGTCGGGATCCTGGATCCCCACCAGGACGTCCCGGCCGTCACGGACCTCATGGCACATTTCCCAGTAGGACCTTTCGTCGTCCCAAGGAGACGTCACCACCAAGCACGCTACGCCAGGATCGATGCCAGGCGCTGCGTAGTAGGACGTCGACTCGTAAGAGGCAAGGAACCTGCTCTCCCGAATTTCGGCATCCCCTTCGTCGTCCTGGATGGCGTGGACCGCATCCTGCTTGGTCAATTGCCGCTCGAGCACTTCGACGGTCCCGGGGACTCCGACGAAGAAGTGTACGTAGATGAACCCCAGGACCACGCAGGTGCCAGTGCCGACAATCGCGGCAAGGGTGATGGTGAGCTTCCAGAACAAAGTCAACGGTGGTGCTGGTCTTTGAACGGTCAGGATGGTCAAGCGCTGCCCCCTCAGGCTGGTGATCTCCCTGCACGCTACACGAGATACCGCCACCTGATGTGGCGCAGCGTCAGCTCCCCAGGATCTTTGCCTTCTGCGCCTCGAACTCCTGTTCGCTGAGGATGCCCTGCTCCTTCAGTGCCCCGAGCTCCTTGAGTCGCTCGAGAGCTTCAGTGGAAATTCCGGTTGCAGCAGCGGCGGCGGGCTGGGCCGATGCCATCTGGGCCTCATACATCGCCTGCTGTTTGGCAGCGATCCCGGCATCCTTGTCCGCGAATTTCTCAGCCTGCCAGCGCTGGACCCTGCCGCTGACCGCCGAAGCCGTCCCGGCAACGACAGCGGTACGCACCACGCCTCGAAGCAGTCCCATCGTCTCTCTTCTCCTCTTCAATCCGGTCGTATCGGTCAGGAAACGGGCGGTGCTGCGCCGAGGGCTTCAAATGCTGCCATCACATCGGGCGCGGGGATCCGCGTACTCGCGACGAGCTCGCCCCCGGCGTCGCGCACGGCCGCTACGAAAGGCGCCGCCCAAATGTTCTCGTACACGATCAGCACCGCCAGGCTTCCCGGGAGAACAGCGCCAGCCGCCTCCCCAATGTCTTCTTCACCGAGAAGGCCTGACTGCACCCCCTCCAAGTATGAAAACTCTTTCGCCTGACCACCCGGGTCGGTCAGCTCGACCACCTCGACCAAGCCCTCCTCGTTTTTTGCGATGACGAGCAGATCGAGTAGCCGGATCACACCTTCCTTGACCAGCCGCGCCACTTCCCGGCTGGCCCGCGATGCCGCCCCAGAGCCCAAAGACGTAAGCCTTGCTCCGGCCAGCCTTCTTCATGCCCGCGGTACCCGATAGCCCTTCAGGAAAATTGGAGATGAAGACCGCCACCAGCATGGCAGGGCTCATCCCTCCCCCAGCCAGCAGGCCGACGCCCAGGACCACCGATTCCGGCAGCCCGTCCAGCAACGCTCCGACAGCAATGGCCGTGCCGCTGCCGGGCGCGTCCTGCTCGGAGGGTTGCTGGCCGCCGGACCTCTTGCGGTGCTTGGCGCCAACCCGGGCCAGGAGCATGTTCGCGCCGACGTACACTACCGCACCAGCCAGGAAGCCTCCCGCTGTCGGCCACAGACCGCCGCCTTGGACGGCCTCGTCCACCAGGTCAAAGGCAAGGGCGGAGATCAGCACCCCCGCGCCGAAGGCCATGACCGTGGAGACAACTTTCGGTGGTATCGCCCACCGCCAGGACACAGCGGCTCCCAGGACCAGCGCAGCTCCGGCGCCGGTGCCCCATACGATCGAAGTCAACCAAGTAGGCATATGCCCTCCGTCCCCAGTCCAACGGGGATAAAACAATGGGGCTGGCAGCGCGCCATGTCACAGCCACTGCAAAAAGGCGGCTGCCATCCTCCCCCGCCGCGCAAAATTGATGGGATCTTGAGGCAAAGCTTGCCATCCCTAGACATTGCGGGTCCACGCTGGAGGCATCGGCAAAGCCAGCTTTTTGGGGAGCAGAAAGTCATGGGAAGCAAAACAACGTTGGACAACGAAGTCACAACCGTGGGCGGCGTACTGACAGACCGGCAGCCGCTGGACTTCCACACCCTGGGGGTGGCCGGGTGCATCGACCGGCTCACGGCACCCCTGCGGCAGCAGGGGACGGTGGTCCAATGGGACACTCCCCATTGGGGCCTCGAGATCCCTGCGGACTCCGCATCCCTGCTGTACCAGTCCGCCCGCGAGTTACTGAGCAACGCGTTCAAATACTCCTCGGCGCACACGCTCGCCATCCAGCTTGCCGCGGTTGACCACGGCATCCGCCTGGCAGTGTCCGACGACGGCACAGGCTTTGACAGCAACCTCGCCACCACCGGGCGGCACCACGGCTACGGGCTCCGGCTCATGTCAGTGGCCGTCCAGGAAGCGGGCGGAACGGTGGAAATTACCTCCAGCCCCGGCCGGGGCACCAGCGTCACGGTCACGCTGCCGCTGGACTAACCGGACTCGCGGACCGTCAAGGACTCACAGATACGGATGCCCACCGTCGCTGGGACGGCGGGCATCCGTACGCCCCAGGAATGCCCCGGCCCATGAGCTGCAGGAACTACCGGAACTACCGGGAGAGCTTGGCGGAGTCAGGCTCCAGGTCGCCGATGTGGCCGGGCGCGTTGGCTGCCAGGACCCGCGCAACGAAAGCGGCGTACTCGTCCATGTAGTGCCCCAGGAACTTGGCTGTGGACTCGTCCTTGACCTCCCCGTCGTCGCCAAAAACTTCTGCCTTGTACGTGATGTACGCTTCCGGTGCGTTCAGCTGGGGCGCATCAAGGAAGCTCAGGACGCTGCGCATGGACGACTGCATCACGGCGGTGCCGATGCTGCCGGGAGAGGCGCCGATGATGCCCGTGGGCTTGCGGGCAAATGAGTTGGTCCCCCAAGGACGCGAGCCCCAGTCAATGGCGTTCTTGAGCGCGCCGGGGATGGACCGGTTGTATTCGGGAGACACGAACAGGATGCCGTCGGCAGCCTCGATGGCTTCCTTGAGGGCGCGGCCCTCGGGCGGGAAATCGGCATCGTAGTCGTAGCTGTACAGCGGGAGGTCCTTGATGGGGATCTCGGTGAATTCGAGTTCTTCGGGGGCCAGTTTGATCAAGGCCTTTGCCAGGGTCCGGTTGATGGAGCCGCTCGCCAGGCTGCCCACGAAATATCCGATCTTGTATGTCGCCATGAGTGATCCTTTCCAACAGCCGGTCCACGCCGGCTGGCTGAGTTTGGCTGGAAATGGTGCCGTTCTCCCCGGGGGAGACCAAAGGGACGGCGGTGGTGCCAACTGCTCCCCCAGTCCAGCACACAAGGCAAGGCCCGGCCAGAGTGCGTGGATGGTCCTTGACAGGTCCGGAAGCGAAGCGCTGAATGAGGGATGGCCCAATCCACGATCCCCAGCTCTACCCATGACAGGAGCAGCCATGACTGAGAACCGAGCCAAGGATGACGACGACCGGGTCCACAACCAGGCCCCCTCCGAAGGCGACCCCAACGCCGACCCCAGCGACCTGCGCGTCCACCCCCAGGATCCCGCCGAAGGCGCAGACGACGAAGGGGATGCGGCCAAGAAGTAGTACCTCTCCGGTCTACCAGCCCCACGGCTGCCCGCTTCAACTCCGCGGGACTGTCCCGCCTGGCAAAAACCCCTTGCCTGCCTGGCACTTGTCTACTACGTTGTAATCCAACCCCAGAAAGCGCTTTCCCACTTGGTTGGGACGTAGACGCGCGGCAATCAGCAGCGGAATTGGATGACATGACGGACAGCACCCTCATCAGGTGGATCGACGGGCAGGGCCCAACAGAAATCAGCGGCGGAACCACATGGGGCATGCCTTTCGTACGTGGCCTCGTGCCGGGCACGGAGGCGCTGACAGTATCCGACGCCACCGGCACGCCCATTCCCAGCCAGGCGTGGCCGCTGGCCACCTGGCCGGACGGATCCTTGAAGTGGGCAGGCATCGCATTGGCGGCAACAGACGCGCCGTCGAAGACTTACCACGTGACGGCCGACGGCGGCACAACCACCGCGGCCGGCCAGCCGCCGTCGGACGCCGCTTCAGTCACGGTCACCGAAGGTGCCGGCACTTTGACCGTGCACACAGGCCTCCTGACGATGGTGCTCAACCGCAGGGGCTCCACTCTCTTCAGCAGCCTGGTCCGGGACGGCCGGGAAGTTGCCGGGGACGCCAAGCTCGTCAGCCTCCTGCAGGACGGCCTTCCGGAAGGTGCGGGTACGTTGGGCCGCCATGCCTTCACCGGTGAGGTCACCGCCGTCGTCCTCGAACAAAGCGGCCCCGTCCGCGCCGTGGTCCGGCTGGAAGGCACCCATCGCCCGGACGAACCGGAAAGCGGCCGACGGGAGTGGCTGCCGTTCGTGGTGCGGTTCTACTTCTATGCCGGCGCCCGCAGCGTTCGGATGGTGCACTCCTTTGTTTGGGACGGGGACGCGGATCGGGACTTCCTGGCCGGACTCGGCGTGCGCTTTACGGTGCCGCTGGAGGACGACCCGCACAACCGCCATATCCGCATTGCGGGCGCCGACGGCGGGTTCCTCACCGAAGCGGTCCGCGGCCTCACCGGACTCCGCCGTGACCCCGGCACGGAGGTGCGGGAGGCGCAGGTCGCCGGCCGCCCCACTCCCCCGTTGGACACCTGGAACCCGGAAGTCTCGGCCCGCCTGCACCTGATCCCCACCTGGGGCGACTACACCCTCAGCCAGCTCAGTGCGGACGGCTTCGAACTGCGCAAGCGCACTGCCGCCGGCCACGGCTGGGTGGGCATCTCCGGCGGAAGCCGCTCGGCGGGATTCTGCTCCCTGAGCGACTCCCAGGGTGGCCTGGGCGTGGGGATCAAGGACTTCTGGCAGTCCCATCCAGGGCAGCTGGACATCCGCGGCGCCGCCACCGGCGAAGCAGCGCTTACGGCCTGGCTCTACTCGCCCGAAGCGCAGCCGATGGACCTGCGGTTCTACCACGACGGCCTGGGCCAGGACACGTTCGCCGAACAGCTGGAGGGCCTCGAGATTACGTATGAGGACTACGAACCGGGCTTCGGCAACCCCAAGGGCATTGCCCGCACGCATGAGTTAACCCTGTTCGCCTATGAAGCCACCCCGTCCACCGAAGGCCTGGCCGCAGATGCTGCCTCCGCTTCCACCCCCGCTCTCCTGCAGGCCACGCCGGAATACCTGCACTCGGTGGGGGTGTTCGGCGACTGGATGCCAGTGGACCGGAGTACCCCGGCCCGGGCCCGCCTGGAGGACCGCCTGGACTTCCTGTTCAACTTCTACGCCGGTCAGGTGGAGCAGCGGCGGTGGTACGGCTTCTGGAACTATGGCGACGTGATGCACACCTACGACTTCGACCGTCACGTATGGCGCTACGACATCGGCGGCTACGCCTGGGACAATTCCGAACTCTCCCCCGATCTCTGGCTCTGGTACTCCTACCTGCGCTCGGGCCGGGCGGACATCTTCCGCTTCGCCGAGGCCATGACCCGGCATACGGGCGAGGTGGACGTCTACCATCTCGGCCCCTGGAAGGGCCTGGGGTCGCGGCACAACGTCCAGCACTGGGGCTGCAGCGCCAAGCAGCTGCGGATCAGCACCCCCGCCTACCGCCGTTTCTACTACTACCTGACCGCCGACGAGCGCACCGGGGACCTGCTGACGGAACTGGTGGACAGCGACCAGAACTTCCTGGGCCTGGACCCGGTCCGCAAGGTCCGCCCGGACGCCGCCACCTACCGGCCCGACCGCGGGGCATTGGGCGTGGGGCTCGGCACGGACTGGGGCTCACTTGCGGCCGCCTGGCTGACGGACTGGGAACGCACCGGCAATCCGCGCTCCCGCGACCGGTTGCTGGGCACCATGGCGGACATCGGCGCGCTCAAGTACGGCTTCCTCACAGGCGAAGCACTGTACGACCTGGACAAGGGCCGGTTCGATACCGGCCGCGAGCAGATGTCAGTGTCGCACCTCAGTGCCGTGTTCGGGCTGGTGGAGATCTGCAGCGAGCTGGTGGACCTGGTGGACGATCCGGAGTTCGAGCGGGCCTGGCTGCAGTACTGCCGCCTGTTCCTGGCCACCAAGGAGGAGCAGGTGGAAGCCGTGGGCCAGCCGCTTGAGGGCATCTACCTCACGCAGGCGCACAGCCGGCTCACGGCTTATGCCGCCGCGCGGTTGCAGGACCGTGACCTTGCGGCCAAAGCCTGGGAGAGCTTCGCCGAGGGCGGGGAGCACCTGAACCACGAATCCGCGTTCACGCTGCGGAAGATCGAGCCGCCGCACGTGCTGTTGCCTGTGGATGAGGCGCCCACCGTTTCCACCAATGACACCGCGCAGTTCGGCCTTGCGGTCATCCAGAACCTGGCCCTGGTGGGCGACCACCTGGACTGACGCAACGTTCCCAGCCAGAAACCAACGACGGCGGCACCCGGCTTTGATTCCAAGGAAGGCCAGATGCCGCCGTCGTCCGTTTTCCGCGCCTCGCGCGGAGGAAGATAACGGCCGCATAACGCCCTTTTGGGGCGCCCACAGAAGTTACGCACTCGACGCCTGCCACCTGTTTACACCCGCTTTAAGCCCGCCATAGGGTGCTGCACCTAAACAAGGTTGAAAGCGACCTTGGGAAGGGAAAGAGCACCATGAAGAGCAAAATTGCGGTCATGGCCTTGGCCGCCCTGAGCTTGATCCTGGCCTTGCTGGCCGGGGGTCCAGCCGCATCAGCCCAAGCCGCCGACAAGCCACTGATTGGCCTGACCTTTGACGACGGTCCTTCGCCCCAACGCACCGCATTTGTCCTCGATGTCCTCAAACAAAAGGGCGTCAAGGCAACATTTTTCCTCCAGGGCTCCCACGTCCAGCAGTACCCCGACCTCGTCCGGCGGATCAAAGCCGAGGGACATGTGATCGGCAACCACTCGTGGAACCACCCAAACTTCCCCGACCTGAACCAAACCAGCCAAAAGCAGGAGGTTGACCGCACCAACGCCGCCATCAAGTCCATCACCGGTACGACACCCAAACTCATGCGCTTCCCGTTCGGCAACAGCACCCCATACTCCCTGGACTACATCAGGAGCATTGGCATGAGCGGCGGAATCCAATGGCATTGGGAGGTCGGCGAACCCGGCGATTACGAGTGCCCCGGCGCAGCCGGAGTCCAGAAGTACGTGATGGATGAGGTTGCCCCCGGTGCGATCATCCTGCTCCACGACGGCAACGACGTCCTGTCCTGCCCCGCCTCGCAATGGGACTACCTGGCCAGAACCATTGACGCAATCCGGGCCAAGGGCTACGACTTCGGCGTGGTGGCCCCTTCCTCCACACCCAGCAACCTCAACGAGGGCTCGTATGGCGTCGTGGTGGCGCCCTAGGTAGGGCAAGCCCCGCCGGGGTTTCACCTTTTGCACCACCCGCTCTGGAAACCGAAGCAACCAAAAGGTATGTTGGTAAGCATGCTGATGATTTTTACCAAATCATCAGTTCCCGGTAACAAAGCGAAGGAGACGTTATGAGCACGAAGGTGGAAAAACGCATTCTGGTGAACGTACCGGTGAGCACGGCTTATAACCAGTGGACCCAGTTCGAGGAGTTCCCCCACTTTATGGGCGGCGTCAAGAGCGTTACGCAGCTCAGCGACGAGAGGCTGGAGTGGGTGGCCGAGATCGGCGGCGTCCGCCGGCAGTGGGAAGCCAGGATCCTTGAGCAGGTCCCGGACCGCAGGGTTGCCTGGGCCGCCACCGAAGGCGCCACGAACGCCGGCGCAGTGGACTTCGAGGACGTGGGAGGCGGCCAGACCTCCATCCAGCTGACCCTCGAATACGAGCCCGAAGGCGTGATCGAGAAGGTGGGCGACAAGCTCAACGTCGTCGACCGCCAGGCCGAATCGGACCTGCAGAAGTTCAAGGAATTCATCGAGGACGAGGGCTACGCGAGCGGTGCCTGGCGTGGATCCGTCAACGCCGGTTCCGCTGTGGGCACCCCCGGTGTTGAACACGCCGGCGCCTCCCGCGGCGATTCCGGCAAGGCGGGCGTCTCCGGCAAGGTTGCGGCTGGCGTAGGCCTGGCGGCGGCCGCGGGAGCAGCGGCAGCCATGGCGGCCAGCGGCAACAAGGACAAGACCGAGACTGCCGACGTGACCGTTACCGAGACCACCCCCGTGGTTCCGGCGGAACCGGTTGTTCCGGCTGAGCCGCTCACCACCGGCGCCACGGCCGGCGCAGCGGACGCGGGCACCGGAGTTCCCGCGGCGGGCACGACGGCGGCTGCCGGTTCCTCCGGTTCCGTCGCCGATCTGGATGACAGCCGGATCGGGCATACGTTCGACCAGACCAACGGCCTGGTGGATACTACCGGCGAGTCGGACGAGACACTCGAAGGCGAGAACCTGAGCGCCGGCGAACGGCGCGAGGGTGATCGCGGCACCGAAGGCGGCTTGCCGCCTGTCGGCGGCAACCTCGGCGGTCACTGACCCCGCCGGATCTCCGACCCGCCCGGTCGCTGATCCAGCCCAAAAGCAAGCGCCGCCCGCCTTCCCCCAAGGCGGGCGGCGCTCTTGCGTCCGGGAAGGTTTACTTCGTCTTGCCTGCGTAGAAGACAGCCGGTGCGGCCGGGGCCTGCATTCCCTCGCCGATGAAGAAGCTCGGGTGCGGCGGCTGGTTGTAGCCGACCGTTTCGCGCGCCACGCCGGTGCGGTACATGGGGTCATGCATCAGGGTGCGGAGCCGGACCTCGGTAAGCGAAGTTGTGGTGTAAATCCGCAGTTCGCTGCTGTCCTCCGATGGGTACACCAGCTCCTCGCGCCAATCCCCCAGCAGGTCCGCCTGCAGCGACGGGTTGCCCTTGGTGTGGTTGTTGGTGCGGGCGCCGGCGGCGGTCAGCAGCCGTTCGCTGGTTTCAGTTTCCCAGTTCCACTTGGAGATGGTGGGTACGCCCATGCCCGCGTTGGCGTCGAAGTCATGGTCAACGATCTCGCGCAGCAGGTCGCCGTCCCACCACGCCATGAAGTTGGCGGCGGGGATCTTGTCCGAAATCCGCTCCCCCTTGGCCGACATCAGGAATCCGACGGGTGAGTTCCAGGCGGCGTCGCCGCCCACTGCCCAGCTTTCAGAGCCGGGGAACCGGGGGTCAATATCTCCGGTGGCGCCGCGGCCCGTGTCCTTGACAGCGGGGATGCTCCAGAGGACTTCACCAGTGGCGGCGTCGCGGAAAGTGGCGCCCCGGTTGCCGCTGGCGCTCATGCTCTCGTGCACAGCAAAGGTTTCCAGGCCGGGCCGCGAGGGGTCCAGGTCGCCGGTATGGATGGCGTCGCCATGCCCGAGCTTGGTGTTGTACAGCGGCGACCCGTCGTCGTCGATGGTCATGGAGCCGAAGACGAACTCGTCCTTGCCGTCCTGGTCCACGTCCGCCACGGACAGGTTGTGGTTGCCCTGGCCCTTGTACTCGGCACCCGCCACGTCGGAGTCGAACTTCCAGCGCTTGACCAGCTTGCCGTTCACCAGGTCATAGGTAACCAGCACGGTGCGGGTGTAGTAGCCGCGGCTGAACATCATGGACGGGTGTTCGCCGTCCAGGTATGCCACTCCAGCGAGGAAACGGTCCACGCGGTTGCCGTAGTTGTCCCCCCAGGCCGCAACGCTGCCGCGCGGCGGGTCGTACGGAACGGTGTCCATGATGGTGCCGGCGGCGCCGTTGAATACCGTGAGGAACTCGGGCCCGGACAGGACGTAGCCGGCGCTGTTGCGGTAATCGGCCGCGGGGTCGCCGATGACCGTACCGGCGTTGTCAGTGGTGCCGTCCGCAGTCTTGAAGGCGACTTCGGCCTTGCCGTCCCCGTCAAAGTCGTAGGCGAGCATCTGGGTGTAGTGCGCGCCGGCGCGGATGTTGCGGCCCAGGTCGATCCGCCACAGCCTGGTGCCGTCCATCTTGTACGCGTCCACGTAGACGTTGCCCGTGTAGCCGGACTTGGAGTTGTCCTGCGCGTTGGAAGGGTTCCAGAGCTGGATGATTTCGTAGGCACCGTCGCCGTCCAGATCCGCCACGCTGGAGTCGTTGGCGCTGTAGGTGTACGGCTTTCCATCCTTGCTGACGCCATCGGCCGGCTTATCCAGCTTGATGGGCAGGTAGTTCTGGGCCAGCGGGGTGAATTCGGCGCTGAGTTTGTCCTGCCCGTTGCCGTTGCCCACGGTCTTGATGACGTACTTGGAGTCGGCCTTGCCGTCCGGATCCAGGTACGTGGTGGTGTCCCGGATCGGCTCGTCGGTAATGATGGCACCGTCACGGATCACTTGGAAGCCAACGCTGTCCTTGTCCAGGCCCAGCATGCGCCAGCCCAGCGAAACACCCTGACCGGTCAGGACGGCAACCGGGGCACGGTCGAGGTTTTCCACCTGCCGGGTGAGGCCTGGACCTGCGGGGGCAGCGGGAGAGGCAGGGTTTCCTGCGCCTGGATCAGCGGCGGCAAGGGGGACACCGGTGAAGGCCAGAACAGCCGCGGTAAGGGTAGCCGCTGCTGCCGGCGCCGCCTTCCAAGCCCCGCCCGCCAGAGTTTTTGGGGAATGAATTGAGGGGTTTGCCAAAAGAACATCTCCTTTGATGCAGCGGCGGCTGAGTCCGCCGCTGTCTTTTTGGAACGTTTCATTCGTAGAGCGTTATTGACCCATCGCGAGTGGTTTCGAGGAGTGCGGACTACGAGGAAGCGCTTTCTGCCCTCTAGGTCTATCAGCGTCTGACAAACCCGGTCAAGGGTTTGACCGAAAGTGATTGGGAGAATATGTTCTTTTACGGTTGCTTCTGCACATGCCCCTTCTCCGCGGCAGCCTGCAGCAGCGGCACGGTCCGGGTGGGCATTACTTCGACCAGGGACATGGCGGTACTGGTGCGTACGACGCCGTCAATCGCCAGCATCGCGTTGGTGATCCGGTGCAGGTCGGCCGGGTCCCTCGCGGCCACTTTGGCGAGCAGGTCTGCATCCCCGGTGGTGGCATGCATCTCGATGATTTCCGGGATGGTCTGCAGCGCCGCGACGGCGATGTCACTTGAGGACTGGCTGATGGAAATGGAGATGAACGCGATGAGCGGCAGGCCCAACGCTGCTGTCCGGACCCGTTGGCTGAAGGGGGCCAGGCTGCCGTCGCTGGCCAGGCGGCGGAGCCGGGCGTGGACAGTATTGCGTGCCACGCCCAGTGTTCTGGAGAGGGACAGTACCGTCGCGTGCGGGTCACTGTCCAGTGTGAGGAGGATCTCTGCGTCCAGCGCGTCAATGAGGTGCATACTGAGCATTTTGCCACTCAAGCGCAGCTCAACTACTGGATCTGTCCTGCCCAATCCACCCCTGTTGCGCAAACGTCCCGAACTCCCGCACCATGCTGTCCATGACCAGCACCCTTTCCGAAGCCGCGGCACCCGAGGTCCGCGCCGCCGTCGCCCAACTCCCCGCCTACGTGGCCGGCAAGAGCGCGCAGTCCGACCTGACCGCCGCCCTTGCCTCGAATGAAAGCCACTTTCCTCCCCTGCCGTCCGTCGTCACGGCGATTTCCGCCGAGGCAGACCGTATCCACCGGTACCCCAGCATGGGTGCGGTGGAGGCACGTGAAGCCATTGCCGGGCACTTTGGCGTCAGCCCTGAGGAAATTGCGGCGGGCCCGGGAAGCTCAGGTGTGCTGCAGCAGATCATCTCGGCCGTCTGCGGGCACGGTGACGAGGTGGTCTACGCCTGGCGGTCCTTCGAGGCGTATCCCATTTTGGTGGCGGTGGCCGGAGCCGTTTCGGTGCCCGTACCGCTGCTGGCAAGCGAACACCACGACCTTCAGGCCATGGCGGCTGCCATCACCGATCGCACCCGCCTGGTGATCCTGTGCTCGCCGAACAATCCCACCGGCGTGTCCATCAACCCGGAGGCACTGGAAGAGTTCCTGCAGTCCGTGCCCCCGCGGGTGCTGGTAGTGCTGGACGAGGCGTACGTCGAGTTTCAGCGCGGCTCCGGCGTGGACTCACTGGACTTCTACCGCCGCTACCCAAACCTCTGCATCCTGCGAACCTTCTCCAAAGCGTATGGGCTGGCGGGGCTGCGGATCGGCTACGCCATTGCCCGTCCCGGTATCGCCGAAGGCCTCCGCCGCACGGCCGTTCCGTTCGGCGTGAACCGGATGGCGCAGGCCGCCGCGGTTGCCTCACTCGCTGCCGCGGACCAGATCCTGGAGCGGACCGAGGCCGTGGCGCAGGAACGAACCCGGGTCATCCAGGCCCTCCGCGGCTACGGCTGGGACGTGCCGGACAGCCAGGCCAACTTCTACTGGATCCGCGCCTCCGACGAACTGCGGGAACGGCCCCTGGATGCACTGTCCGGGGCCGACATCCTTGCCCGCGGTTATGCCGTCGACGGCGTGCGGATCACTCTGGCCGACGCGGCCACCAATGACCGCGTGCTGGCGGTCCTGGCCGACCGCGAGAGGTTTGTGTCCCGGTGAGCACCTCCACGAGACTTCCCGCTGACGCAACCGTCGCTGCCCCGGCCCGGCAGGTGGAAGAGCCGACGACGGCAGGTTCCGCGCCGCCGTCGGCCGCCCGCCACTCCGTGGTTGAGGATGTCCTGGGCATCCTGACGGGCACGTTCGCCGCATCGCTGGGGCTGTTCCTGCTCAAGTCCAGCGGTGCCGTCACCGGCGGCACCGCCGGGCTGGCGCTGCTGCTGAGCTACTCGGTGGCGCTGCCGTTCGGCGTCATCTTCTTCTCGGTCAACCTGCCGTTCTTCGTGCTGGCGGTGTGGAAGAAAGGCTGGAACTTCGCCCTCCGCACCGGCGCGGCAATTGCCTTGGTGTCCCTGATGGCCAGCCTGCACCCGGCGGCCCTGGGGTCGCTGCACATCGACCCCCTGTATGGCGTGCTGGGCGGAAACCTGCTGGCCGGAGTCGGACTGCTGATCCTGTTCCGGCACCAGTCAAGCCTGGGCGGCTTCAACATCCTGGCCCTGCTGCTGCAGGAGAAGCTGAAATGGCGGGCCGGGTATGTGCAGATGGTGCTGGACGTGGCCATCGTGGTGGCGTCGCTCGTGCTCGTTCCACCGCTGATGGTGCTGCTGTCCGCTGCAGGCGCCACCCTCTTGAACCTCATTCTCGCGCTGAACCACCGGCCGGGGCGCTACCTGGGAAAGTAGGCACCCGAAAGTAGGCACGGACCAGCCCTTTTATTCCCCTGGACCAGCTGAAATATCTCGGCGGGGGGCGGTGTTGCCGCCCATATGACAACAATCGGAATCATCGGTGCAGGACATATTGGAAGCCAGGTTGCACGGAAGGCCGTGGAGCTGGGCTACGACGTGGTCATCAGCAACTCACGGGGGCCGGAAACCCTCCAGGACCTGGTGGCTGAGCTTGGCCCGAAGGCCCGGGCAGCCACCTCAGCTGAAGCGGCATCGGCCGGCGACTTCGCCGTGGTCACGGTGCCGCTGAAGAACTACAAGGACGTCCCGGTGGAACCGCTGGCCGGCAAGATTGTGATCGACACGAACAACTACTACTGGGAGCGGGACGGCCGCATTCCCGCCCTGGACAACGGCGAGGCCACCACCTCCGGGATGCTGCAGGAACACCTCCCCCAGTCCAAGGTAGCCAAGGGCTTCAACCACATCATGGCCAAGGACATCACCACCGACGGGACTCCGGCCGGCACGGAGAACCGCCGCGCCCTTGCCACCGCCAGCGATTACCCGGAAGCCGCTGAACTGGTGACCCGCCTCTACGACGAATTCGGTTTCGACACCGTCAACGTCGGCCCGCTTTCCGAGAGCTGGCGCGTGGAGCGCGACCGCCCGGCCTATGTGGCACGGCAGAACGCCACGCAACTGAAGGACAACCTGGCCAAGGCCCCTCGAACCATCTGATTTGTCGCATACAAAAACTGGCTGGCAGTTCCCACTGCCAGCCAGTTTTTCTTTCACCTGCTACTTCCGGGCCGGAACCAGCACCACCTCGAACGGGCTGGGCGGCTGATTGAACTGCGCGTTGACAGCGGCAAGCGTGTTTCCGAACAGCGCCACGGTGGTGGGGACATTGAACGCATCGCTCTTGATGGTGTCCTCAACAACGCCGGAGGACAGGTCACCGGAAAGGTCCACGCGCACTATCTGGTTGAGCTGGTTCTGGACCGCCCAGAGGGTATGGCCTCGTACCAGGATGCCGTCCACGAACGGAACGTTGACCCCTTTGATGGCCGCACTCGCGCCCGTCTTTGGGTTGACTGTGTAAAGGGCGCCGTCAACAGTGTGCGCCACGATCAGCACTCGGCCCTCCCGGGCTGCGGCAATGCCGTTAAGGTTGAACCCCTGCTTGAGGTCCGCGGCCGGGCCGCTCAGCTTGAGGGTCTTAACCTTGCCCAGTTTGCCGTCCTCTCCGACGGGCAGGAAGTAGAGTTCCGCTGCGGCCGAGTTGGTAAACCAGGCGCCTTCATCGGTCAGCGTGACGTCGTTGATGAATCCCTTGGCCAGGTCGATATCGGCAACGGACCTCCCGGTGTCGGTGTTGTAGACGAAGGCCTTCCCGGTATCGGCGCCCGCCACGAACAGCAGGTCGTGGCAGGGATCAGCCTTCATCCCGGCGGCGGCGCGCCCCGCGGGTGCGTCGATGAAGCGGGTGGCGGTGCTGTCGCGGATATCGCCGCGGAAAATGTCACCGGTAGTGAGTTCCCCCGCGTAAAAAGTCTTGCCCTCCCCTGCCGCGATACCCTCGGCGGAGGTGGCGCCGTCGAGCACTATCTCCCCTGAAGGCGGCGCCGCCAAGCCCGGAAGGGCCGTGGGAAGGAGCAATGAAACAGTGGCAATGAGGCCGGCTGCGGCGCGTCGGCGTACTGTTCGGCGCATGCTGGTTCCTTAGTCTCGGCTGATGCGCACGGGGCCCATCTGCGGCGAGCTCCGCACGATTGGTGCTGCCATTTTAAGCTCGGGTATTGGGCCCGCGAAGGCATCGGGGTACCCAATCTGCTTACAATCGAACCCTCTGACCACTACCGAGGGACCCATGAAGAAATTCGCCACAGCCCTGTTTGCCGCCGGCCTCGTTGCTTCTGCCACGGCCTGCACCGCCACCCACCAACTGACCACCGCTGAAACCTGCGAGCGGATCCAGGCCGTTGTGTCGAACCCCGCCAACAACGCAGGCAAGACGGGCATGAACAACCTCGCCAACCAGATCCGCCCCATCCACGCGGTGGCCTCCGACGACCTCAAGCCCGCCCTCGCCTCGATCCTGGCGTACACGGACGAACAGGCCAAGGAGAACCCGGACAAGGACAAGCTGGCCGATCTCCAGTCCGGCTACCAGGAAGCCGGCGCAACCTACAGCAAGTTCTGCGGCCAGGCGGGCGGCTAAGAGCTTGGACGAAAGGGCCGGCCACCTGTCCAGGTGGCCGGTCCTTTTTGTTGATGGCCCTAGAGCGTGGCGGGGTCCGTGTTGGCGCCGCACAGGATGACGGCGACGCGTTCATCCTCCGCCGGCACGTACGCTCCGGACGCCAGCGCCGCGAAGGCGGCCGCCGCTCCATGTTCCACCACAATGCGGTAGTCGTTCCACAGCGCTGAACGTGCGGCGACAATTTGTTCGTCCGTTACCAGGACGCTTACGACGCCGCAGCGGACCGCGACGGAGAATCCGATGTCGCCTACCCGCCGGGCTCCCAGGGAGTCCGCGGCAATGCCCGAAACAGCCACGTCCACCGGTTGGCCGGCCGCGAGGGCGGCGTGCAGGGTGGGCGCACTTTCCGGTTCCACCGCCACCACTTTGGCGGACCCTTCGACGGCGGCCGCCACTCCCGCCATCAGCCCGCCGCCGCCCGCGGCCACCAGGACTGTATCGATGTCCGGCAACTGTTCCAGCAGCTCGGAGCCCACGGTTCCGGCGCCGGCAGCTATTTCGGGCTGGTCATACGCGTGGCAGTAGACGGCGCCGGTTTCCTCTGCATGGGCCACGGCGGCCTGGTAGGCGGCGGCGTACTCGGCGCCGCCCTGGACCACGCTGGCTCCGATGGCCCTCAGCTTGGCCACCTTGACGGCCGGCGCGGCTTCGGGAACGAACACGGTGGCCGGCACCCCGAGTTGTTTCGCCGCATAGGCGTTGGCCAGTCCGGCGTTTCCGCCGGAGGCCACCACAATTCCCACATCCGCGCGCAGTTCCCCGCGCTCCTTGCTGGCCAGGATGCGGTTGATCGCACCGCGGGCCTTGAACGTGCCGGTGTGCTGCATGAACTCGCACTTGAACCAGACCTCGCCCTTGAACACTCCGGGGTCTGCCTGCAGCACGGGTGTCCTGCGGATCAGGCCCGCTGTCCGGCGTGCCGCCTGCTCTATATCGGCGTGGCTGATCATGCCTAGACTTCGTCGTCCCAGGTTCCCTGGTCCTTGAGGGCGTCCTCCGGCTCGGGTTCCCGCGCCGCTTCTTCGCCGCCAACATAGGACGCCGGAACGGTTCCGGCGGCATGGGTCTGCTGTTCCTCCCGGATGTTTTCCGCGCCCGCCTGTTCCAGGTGCTGGCCCGACACAGGTGCCTTTGTGGCCTGGTCCTTGGCCTCATCCGGGTCGCCTGGGCCGCGGAGGTCTGCGGTGTTCTGGGGATCGTCGCTGGAAACGGTCATGGTCCTGCCTTTCACCTGGGAACTGCCTGCTGTGGAACTGCTGTTGCGGAACTGCTGTTCCGGGCCAGGGAGGACCCCTGTCCGGACTCCAGCCTACGGGCTGAAGGTATTCCTTCGTCCGCCCCAGTCCTATTGAGCGCCCGCGTCCCCCGGCTGTGAGATGCATCCCGTGGGGGACTCTCCGGCCGCCTCCAGCGTTGAACGGAACAGCGGGAGGAGGCCGGATGATCATTGTGCTGACGGGCATCGACGGGTCGGGGAAGTCGACGGCGGCACGCGCCTTGGTTGCAGCCGTGCGCGCCGGTGGCGGCCGGGCCATGCTGGTGAGCAACCATGCTGGACGCCGCGTCATGTCTTTGGCCGCGGCCAAGCTGGGAGTGCGGCTGCCCGATCAGCTGGTTGACGCCGTCGAAACCGTCCTCCGGGTGGGCAACGTGCTGCTCTCGCACCTGCGCGCCAGCCGGTTCGATGGATTGGTGGTCATGGACCGGCACCTTCACTGCCAACTGGCACTGCGCCGCGCGAAAGGGTTGCCCCGGGGACGGTTCCTTCCCTGGCTGTTGGCCCGGCTGCCGCAGCCAAACGCCATTCTTCACTTGGATCTTGACCATGCCGAAGCACACCGCCGGATCACTGCCCGCGGAACGGATTCCGAGACCCTTGATGACCTCGCAGCTTTCCGCAGCGGGTACCGCGAACTGCCGGAGTTCGCGGGCTTTGTGCAGATCGACGCGTCACGTACGGCGGACGAGGTTGCGGCCGACTTGGACGCGCGGCTGGTCTTCTTACGGCTGTTTGGCCGTTGGCCAGCCTAGAAAAAATGCGGATACAGAACGTGCGGGCCAGGACCAGGGGGTCCCGACCCGCACACGCTGATACTGAGAAGGTGCCTGCTACCGCGAAGCAGCCGGGGAGGCCGACGACGAGGCGCCGCTGCCGGATGACATCGTCGACGAAGAGGTCGGCGAGGCCGTCGACGAGGCTGAGCTGCTCGGCGAGGACATGCTTCCCGAACCGGACGAGCTGGTGGAGGTGGAGGTGGCGCTGGAAGTTGCGCCGCCGCTCTCGGCCTTCTTCAGCACGTCGTTGATGAGACCCTCAAGTTCCTTCTGGTCCTTGTCACCCAGGTCAGAGCCGCTCTTGGTGGCGACCACCAACAGCCGGCCCTGGGCAGCGGACACCTGCATCAGCTTCTGCTGGTTGTCACCGCTGCGGGTGCTGACCGTGGCGAAGGTCTTCTCCGCGTCCGTATCCGCCTGCAGTTTCTCGCTGGAAACGTCGTACTTCTGTCCCAACGCGGAGACCGAGAACTTGGCGCACTGGTCCATCTTGTCGCTGATGTCAGTCAGTGTCTTGACAGCATCCGGGCCGTTGCTGCCGGACTGGGCGGACAGCGTTCGCGGCTGGTTGCCTTCGGAAAGCGCCACGGCTACGTCACCGTTTTCCACCTTGTCCAGCAGGCCCGCGGTGGCAATATCCTTGCACTCCTTGGGATCAATGGTCGCCGTGCTCATGAGCAGATTGGCGATATTGCCACCCTGGTTCACCTGTTCCTTGGAGTACAGCTTGAGCTCGTTGCCGTCCGCGTCCTTCATGCCGGAGATGAGGTCACGGAGCTGATCTTCCGAATAGACCTTGGCCTCGGCCGTCTTGCTGGCAGACGCCGACGCCGAAGCCGACGTGCTTGCCGTGCCCGAGGGGCTGGCGGTACCGCCGCCTCCTCCCGAGCAGCCGGCCAACGCCAGCATCGCAGCAGCAACCACTCCAAGCGCAGAAACTTTTCGCATTAGGTTCAACCTCCGAAATAGACAGCATGCTTAGTACTTCCACTGTAGATGTTCCCATTGGGAGGGCGAAATAACGGGGCGCGATTTTTTGCCCGAGTGCGCGTTCGGGCCCTGTGACATAATCCGTGGCGGGAGGCGGGTGCACCATGAGCAGCGAATTGACCCTCCGCGGGCGGATTGTCACCGCCGCCTTGGACATACCGGACGGGGTTGTAGCGGTCGACGGCGGCCTGGTTGCCTTCGCGGGGCCAGCATCGGAATTTTCCGGGGTTCTTCCAGAAAACGGGCCTGGCGGCCGGGTTCTCGTGCCGGGCCTGGTGGACCTGCACTGCCACGGGGCCTATGGTTCGGACTTCTCAGAGGGCGACCTGGACGGTGTATCCCGGGCAGCCCGCTACCTGCACAGCCGCGGCACCACCACCCTGCTCGCCAGTCTTGTTACCGGGAAACCCCAGGACCTGATCCGCAACCTGCGCGTGCTGAGGGAGCTGAGCGAGCAGGGCTTGGTTGCAGGCTCCCATCTGGAAGGTCCTTTCCTCTCTACCCAGCAGTGCGGCGCCCACGACCCTGACCTGTTGACGGACCCGGATCCTGCTTTGCTGATCCAACTGCTGGCAGCGGCAGGGTCCTCACTCACATCCATGACGCTGGCAGCAGAACTCCCGGGTGCCTCCAGCTTGGTCGACCAGCTCAGTACCCGCGGCGTTGTCCCGTCCCTGGGCCACACCGCTGCTGACCATACGACGGCGGCTGCTTTCCTTGAGCGCGCGGGCGCCGGGTTGCGTTCTGCGGCTGACAGTCACGGCAGGATCCGGCCCACCGTGACACACCTTTTCAATGCGATGCCCCCGCTGCACCACCGCGCCCCCGGCCCCGTCTCGGCCAGCCTCAGCTTGGCACGGGCCGGCAAAGCAGTTTTGGAGCTTATCGCCGACGGCGTGCACCTGGCACCAGAGACGGTGAAGCTGGTGTTCGACCTTGTTGGAGCGGGCAATATTGCCCTGGTGACCGATGCCATGGCCGCAACCGGCTTGGAGGATGGGCAGTATCGGTTGGGGTCGCTCCAAGTAACCGTGAGCGGCGGGGTGGCGCGCGTGGATGGTACGGGTGCCATCGCCGGCGGTACCGCCACCCTAATGGACGTAGTCCGGGCTACCGTCGCCGCAGGTGTCCCCCTTCAGGATGCCGTGACGTCCGCTTCCGCTGTCCCGGCATCCGTGCTGGGCCTTTCGGCAAAAGCAGGGGACCTCCGCCCCGGGATGCCCGCGGACATCGTGATGCTTGGCCAGGATCTGCAGGTGGCCGGGGTGCTGCGTGGGGGTGAGTGGGTGCATCCGATCGGGTGAACTGAGTGAGCTTCCTCGTAGCTGTCCTCCCTCATTGCCTCGCAACCCAAATTGTCGGACCCCTGTTGGATGATTCTTCTATGGCAAGCAGCAGCGGTGTCGGAGCAGGTGTGCAGGGTGTTCAAGCCTCTGTGGCTGCCCTTGATGCGCTGGACGCCATAAGTGTGCTGGACCGGGAGGATGCGTTCCTGGCTTCCGGGGTTGCTGTTGGTTCGGGCGCTGCTCTCGGTTCCGGCGTTGGTGTTGGTCCGGGTGTCGATGTGCTGCAGCGGCGGTACGAGATCCGGCTGGAACGGCTCGAACTCGCAGCCCGCCTGGAAGCGCAGCTTGCCGCCATGAAGGCGCGGGATGCAGCCGAGGCGATCGGGTTCCAGCAGGCCATGACCCCGCCCGACGCGTCGGTGCAGGACCGTACCTACGCCGAGATGTCCGTGGTGGAGGAGATCGCAGGGGTCCTGACCATCAGCTCCGCCGCCGCAGGTGCTCTGGTGGAACAGTCCCGGACGATCTGCTCCCTCCCACCGGTGTTCCAGGCCCTGGCCACCGGGGCCATGTCCTGGCAGCACGCAAGGGTAATCGCCGATGAAACCGAGGGCCTCGATCCGGCCGGTGCTGCCGCGCTGGTGGCGCACTTCTTCGACCCCGACGCACCCCACCCCGGCCGCGGCGCAGCCCCGGGCGAACTCGTCCCCTCCCGGTTCCGGGCCAAAGTCCGTAACTGGCGCGAACGCCACCACCCCGAGACACTGCAGAAACGCCACGCCAAAGGGGTGGCGGACCGGCGGATGGAATACACCCCGGACCGGGACGGCATGGCCTGGGTCTCGCTCTACCTCCCCGGCGACACCGCCTGCGCCATCTGGAACCGCACCACCGCCACCGCCCGCGGCCTCCAGGGCCCCAACGAACCACGCACCATCACCCAACTCCGCCCCGACATCGCAGCATCCCTGCTCCTTGGATCAGCGAGCGAACCGGGCAAGGTCCCCACCCCGCGGGCGGACGTCCTGGTCACGGTGCCGGTGTTCTCCCTGCTCGGACTCACGGAGGAACCCGCCATGCTCGACGGGCTCGGACCCATCCCGGCATCCACCGCACGCAAACTGGTCGCCGACGGCGCGGACTCCTTCTACCGCGTCCTGGTCGACCCGAGGGACGGGGCACCCTTGGAGATCGGCCGGAAGAACTACCGGCTCACCGAAACCATCAAACGCTGGATCAGGATGCGCGACGGCAAGTGCACCTTCCCCGGCTGCACCAACCGCACCCCGGAAAACGAAACCGACCACCTGAAAGCCTGGGGATGTGGCGGACCCACCGGGGCCGGCAACCTGGCACAACTGTGCCCGAAACACCACCGGCTCAAACACCACACCCAATGGACACCAGACCCGGCCACCAACAACGAATCACCCGGCTGGACCTCGCCCACCGGCCGCCACTACAAACCCGAACACCCCCACCCAGAACCCACACACTGGCCGCAATGGCTCACGCCCACCGAATACCAGTGCCTCGATGCCAGGTGTGCAAATGCCAATGCCAGGTGTGTGGATGCCAGCCCGGAAGACCTCCCACTGTGGGAGCCCGACGACGACTCACTCATAGACCCCGATGATCTCGCACCGGATGATCCGCTGTGGGCCGAACTCCTTGCATCGCCCTTCGCTCTGTCCACGTGATGCAGCCCTGCCCAAATGATGCTGCCCTGCACAGCATGAAGCCGGCATACCCCTCAGCGAAAGCCCTAATGCCCCCACGTAAAATTGACCGCAGCAAACCCCCACGGGACTTCCCCATTAGGCAGCTTTGGGGCGCTACGGTTTAGTCAGCTTTGAGCTCCGGTTCATGCAGCTTTGGGCGCTCCGCCGGTGCGGCGTCGGCGTACCAGCCGTTGTGCCTGCTCCTTCGTGGCCATGGCGCGGAGCCGGGGAACGACCCCCATGGCAAGGGGCTGCCCGTGACCGGGCGCCAGCAAGCGGGGGCCCAACTCCGCCAATCGCGAGACTGATTCCAAGGACATCTTCCAGTTCCAGGTGGTGTACCAGGGCGGGCCGGACAAATCAGGTGATGCCAGCAGGACTCCGCGCAGCGAGTTCAAGTTCACCGTCACCACCGCATCTCCAGTCATCAGGAGGCCGTCCCTGGAGCGCCAGTAGGCGACATGTCCGGGTGTGTGACCAGGGGTCGGAACGGCAGCCCAATCTGGCAGACCGGGAACTTCCCCGCTGCGCGGAAGTCCTTGCACCACGTCGGAGATGTCGTTTGCCGCTTCCATGCGTCGGCGGGCACGAGTCGGCAATGACCACAGGAACGGGGCAACCAGCCAGCGGTCCAGCGGCATCGAGAATTCGGGAATGTAGCGCCCGGCAGCCATTGGCAGCTCAGCCTGATGGACGTACACCGGGATGTTCCAAGAGCGCGCCAGTGCACCGGCGGCACCTGAGTGGTCCGGGTGGATATGCGTCAGGAAAATGGCAGCCGGCGCGTTCCCGGCTCCGAGCATCTTTTCCACAGCACCGAGAACGGCTCTTGCACTGCCGGCCCACCCGCAGTCAACCATTACCCAGCCGGAACCCGAACGGACAAGGTAGAGGTTTGCGGCCCTAGGCCCCGTACCGGCGGTCATGAGCACCACGCCGGAGGCAATCTCCCGCGGTTCCGAAACCCGCATCACCGTGGCATCACACCGCTGGAAATGAGGGGACGGGTGGAGCACAGGCGTGCGAAAGATCGACATGCACAAGATTCGCCCTTGCACCGCAGCGGTGACCGGTCGGACAGTTGCACCACTGGACCTCGCATGCACCCAGTTTTCCGCCGCCCTATCTTGCCCAGTAGGGCCGAACGGCCTTTCTAGCCGTCCGCCCCGGGCAGGCACACCTCCACAAGCTCTCCACTGACGCGCGTCTCGAAAAGAGGCTGCCGGGAAGTTGCCGGCCCCGCCTTCACCTCTCCGGTGCGCAGCGAGAAAGTGCTCCGGTGCCATGGGCAGACGACGCACGGGTCGCCGTCGTCGTCCTTGATCTTTCCTTCGTGAAGCGGTCCGGAAAGATGGCTGCAGACGTCGGACAGTACGTTGACGGTGTCGCCCTCGCGGTGTACCAACAGCGGGATGCCGGCCACCTCGCGCTTGTGCAGGCCACCCTCAGGCAGCTCCGCCAACGGCGCCAACGGGTGCCAGCCGGAGGGGAAACGGTGCGGGACGTCCTCACTGTGGTTCACGCCGGCGGCCTGGCGGTAGGAAAGGTGGCCGCCAAGGAAACCGCCAGCGCCCACAGTGGCAAGCCCAAGATAGGCAAGAACCTTGCCGCTGCCCTGGCTGCCCCTGGCCCGTTGGATAAGTGATGCGATGTAAAGGCTCGTTGCCGTCACATTGGCCGCTGCATGCACCAGGCCAACCCGTTGCTGTTGCGGGTGCAGCTGGGACCAGTCCGTGAACCCGGCGAGCGCAGACGGAAGCACGCTGGCAGTTCCCACTCCGATCAACAGGCTTGCCGCTTTTTCAGCCCCTGGAACCGCGTCGAGGACACCGGCTGACACCCAGGCGCCGAGCGGGACCTGGACGGCAAGGGGATGCACGGGGTGTCCGATGGGAACGCCATGCAGGATGTCGCGGGCCCACTGAGGTTTGATGACCTTTTTGACGGCCTTCCTGACGCTCTTGGCCAGCGGGTCAAGCCATTCGGCGTCCTCAAGGCGGGTGACAAGCTCAAGTGCAGGCAACGGTTTCATGTGACGTCCCTTACCCCGATCAGGCCCGTCCACTCATCACGGAACATCCTGTTTTGGCAAAGCCGAAGGGTCGCTGCTCGAGGCAAAACTCACCGCAGTGGCGATCCCAGGACAGTGAACCGATGGCCGCCCATCTCCCCGGACAGAAGCGGTGTGGCCTCCGCTATCGCCGCGCGGGTGCTGTCGAGTTGCAGTGAGGCCTGGTGCGCCTCTGCGGACTCCCAGAGTTCGGAAACGAACACCGTGTCCGGCACGTCATCGTTGATGCCCACCTCATAGAGCAAGCAACCGGCTTCCCGCATCTCCGGCTTGGGCCGAAGCAGGATGGCAACGAGGGCATCGCGCTGCCCCGGCTTGGTACCAAGGGTTCCCACATTCGCAAATGTCATGGAAACAGTGTGCGGCACGGCCGCGACAAGCGGCGGCCCGTTCCGCCTACCCACGGGAAAACCCCGCACAAGCAGGGTAGGTGCTCCCCTAGTACGCCCCCAAAGCGCGGGCGGAAGATTAAACGACCGGATAACCGCGCGAACATCAAGCGGAAGGATCCGGAGTCGAAGCCACCCGCTTCGGCGGGCGAGCTGTCTGAAATGGGACGGGCAGGCACGGGGCCGCCACACCGGTTTTACAACATGCTCATCAGTCGCGACGGTTCTGAAGGCTGCCCGCAAAGGTGAATCACACCCCTTTGAGGAGCAACGAAAAATGTCCAACACTGGAACAAACCGCCCAACCAAGGCACGGACGGCCCTGGTTCCGTTGGTTTCACTGGGCCTGCTCGGGGTTTCCCTGGCAATGGCCGCACCCGCCAACGCGGAGACAAGCCGTAACGGCTGTACCGTCAACCCCCTGGATCCAAAGGATCTCCGCGGGAACGACGTCGACTTCAGGATCACAGTGGATTGCAACGGCCAAAAGACCGTCGAGATCCGCCAGCGGATCTATGAAGACGAGCGCCACCACGATGACCTCCTCGTCAAACGACAGTTCACAGAGGAATTTGGCCGCCATGACGACGCGAGGACCGTTCACTACTTTGTCGATGTTCGCAACCATGACCGCAAGGGCGAAAAGGTCTACCAACTCGTCTCATTCCGGGTGGAAAACCACGGCGGCCATTGGTCGGACTGGACCCCATGGGAGAAGAGCGCCGTAGTGGAAGTGCACGGCGGCAAATAGACCTTCCAGGTCCACAGTGGGGAACCAGGGGTTAGGCTCCTGGTTCCCCACTTTGTCGCCCCGTTTCAGTCCGCGGCACCAAGGTTTCCGGCATGGACGACGGCGCCACTCGCCGTCGTGTCTTCCTTCAGCATCCAGCCCACGCGCTTCACGGTCCGGAGCATGACCACGCTCTCCACCAGGTCAAGGCCCGGCACCTTCTGCTGCAGGGCGAGCTCCGCCGTCATCACATCCGCCAGGGACTGCAGCCACATGATGATCACAAAGTTGGTGGGACCTGTGGTGGAAGCGCTGAGCCTGACATTGCTGATGGTGCGGATCGCGGCCGCCGCCTCCTCGTGCTGGCCGGCCGGGACCTTCGCGAACCACTGGCAGGTGACCGGGTAGGCCGAGTAGCCCTGTGCGATTTCGCACCGGAACAGGAGAATTCCGCTGGCCAGTACCCGGTTGAGCTGCCGTTGCACCGTGGCCGGATGCCGCCCCAGTTCACGGGCTATATCAGCCGCGGTTGCCCGGCCGTCACGGGCCAGGAACGGCAGCAGGTCCAGGTGGCTTTCGGGTAGCCGGGCGGCCGCAGCGGCCGCTTGTTTTGCCTCGTTGGCGCGTTGCTGGGCGAGTGTCCGCAGTGTGGCCAGTTGGGTCTTATCGAGGATGTTCAGCCGCCACTCATCCGCACTGGCATGAAGCCTGGTGCACAGGGAGGTCTGGTACTTCGTCAACCCCTCGATGGTCTTGAGGCGGGACGCCACACGGCTGCTGTAATCAGCCAAAGAACCGGTGATGACTGTGAGCATCAGGTCCCGGTTGCTCGCAGCTTCCTCCACGGTGACAATCTCCGGAATGCCGGCAATCTGCTCGGTAACACTGCCCCTGAGGTTCATGTCGCAATCCACGGCCACAAACGCAAGGAGCATCTGCTTCGGGTCTCCGGCCAGGTGCGCAGTCACCCACGCTGCCCCGCTGGACTTCAGTCGTTCCCAGCGGGCGGCCAGAGTGGTTGCGTGCACACCGAGCACCTTGGCGGCGTCCGCCCAGCCAAGCCTCGGCGAGCTCTGCAGGACCTGGATCAGGGCCAGGTCTTCCTCACTAAGTTCCACGCGCCCCGCTCCTCTCTTGCACGCTTTCTGCGCAGGAGCAGGACTGAAAGTATATTTCCTGCGCTTTCGAAAAATGTGAACCAGACCACTTCAGAATAGTGGACAAGCCCACCGCCGACGCACAGGAGTGCTTCATGACGATTACCGCCGATGCCCTTGACCTCCAGGAAGACCTGGTCCGCCTGCGCCATGAACTCCACCGGCAGCCGGAAATCGGCTTGCACCTTCCCCGGACGCAGGAACGCGTCCTGCAGGCCCTGGATGGCCTGCCCTTCGAGATCACCCTGGGCAAGGAGACGACGTCGGTCACGGCAGTGCTGCGCGGAGGCGCCGGTTCCACTTCGGGCGAGGACGCAAAGCCCCGCCCTGCCGTCCTCCTCCGCGCCGACATGGACGGGTTGCCCGTCCAGGAGAAAAGCGGAGTGGACTTCACTTCACAGGCTGACGGCGCCATGCATGCCTGCGGCCACGACCTGCACACCTCAATGCTCGCCGGGGCCGCCACCCTCCTGGCCGAGAAGAGGCACCAACTCAACGGCGACGTCGTCCTGATGTTCCAGCCCGGCGAGGAAGGCTTCGACGGCGCCAGCTACATGCTCCGCGAAGGCGTTTTGGATGCCGCCGGCACCCGGGTCAGCGCGGCCTACGGCATGCACGTGTTCTCCTCACTCGAGCCGCACGGCACGTTCTGCACAAAGCCCGGCGTCATGCTCAGCGCCTCCGACGGCCTGGAAGTCACGGTGCTCGGCGCCGGCGGCCACGGCTCCGCCCCGCACTCCGCAAAGGACCCGGTCACCGTTGCCGCGGAGATGGTGACGGCCCTGCAGGTGATGGTCACCCGGCAGTTCAACATGTTCGATCCCGTGGTCCTGTCCGTGGGCGTACTGCACGCCGGCACCAAGCGGAACGTCATCCCGGAGTCGGCCCGCATCGAGGCCACTATCCGGACGTTCTCAGAGGCCTCGCGCCTGAAGATGATGGACGCGGTCCCGCGCCTGCTCAAGGGGATCGCCGCCGCGCACGGGGTGGAGGTCGCCGTCGACTACCTGCAGGAGTACCCCCTCACCATCACCAGCGAGGACGAAACCCACACCGCAGAGAAGGTGATCACCGAACTCTTCGGCGAGCGCCGCCTCTCCCGCTGGGCCACCCCGCTCAGCGGCTCGGAGGACTTCTCCCGGGTACTGGCCGAGGTGCCCGGCACCTTCGTGGGGCTCAGCGCCGTCGCACCCGGCGACGACCACGACGCCTCGCCGTTCAACCACTCACCGTACGCAACGTTCGACGACGGCGTGCTGGCTGACGGGGCCGCACTCTATGCGGAACTCGCCATCTCACGCCTGGCCGCCCTCGCCAACGCCTCCTAAAGAGCCCCCTAAAGAACTCAGCACCCCAAGAAATCGGCAGCAGCGCCGCTGCCCCTCCAGACCAACCGACCAGGAAGAACACCATGTCAGTTGCAGCAACCAAGTCCAGGACCGGCCGCATGTCCACCGCCAAGACCGTCGTCGGCACCGGCATCGGCAACGCCGTCGAGTGGTACGACTGGGCCATCTACGCCACCTTCACCCCGTTCATCGCCAGCCAACTCTTCAGCAAGGAAGACCCGGCGTCGGCGGTGCTGTCCACCTTGGCGATCTTCGCCGTCGGCTTTGTGGCCCGGCCGTTTGGCGGCTTCCTCTTTGGCTGGATCGGCGACCGGATCGGCCGCAAGTCCTCAATGACCCTCGCCGTGGGCCTCGCCTCGCTGGGCAGCCTGATGATCGGCATCGCACCCACCTTCGCCAGCGTCGGCGCGTTCGCCTCCCTGATGCTGCTGGCGGCCCGGCTGGTCCAGGGCCTGGCGCACGGTGGTGAGCTGCCGTCGTCGCAGACGTACCTGTCCGAGATGGCACCCAGGGAGCACCGAGGCTTTTGGGCCACCCTTATTTACACCTCCGGAACGGTGGGCATCCTGTTCGGCACGCTGCTGGGGGCCGTGCTCAACATGGCATTGAGCACCGAGGCGATGAACGCCTGGGGCTGGCGCATTCCGTTCCTGATCGGCGCCGCGATGGGCTTGTATGCGCTGATCATGCGGTCCCGGCTGCACGAAACCGAGGCCTTCCAGGGTGAGGCTGCCACCGAGAAGCGCGCTGCGATCTGGCCGCAGGTTGTCCGCTACCGCAAGCAGGCCCTGCAGGTGATCGGGCTGACGGTGGGCCTCACGGTGATCTACTACATCTGGGGCGTGGTGGCACCGAGCTACGCCACCACCGCACTGAAGATCGACCGGGGCGAAGCATTGTGGGCCGGCGTCGTGGCCAACATCGTGTTCATCGCCGCCCTGCCCGTCTGGGGCAAGCTGTCTGACCGGATCGGCCGCAAGAAAGTCCTCTGGGCCGGCGCCATCGGCTCGGCGGTACTGCACTTCCCCATGACCTGGCTGCTGAAGGACTCAGCCTGGCAGCTGGCCGTGAGCATGTCCGTGATGCTGGTGTTCATCGCCGCGTGTGCAGCCATCGTCCCGGCCGTTTACGCCGAGCTGTTCCCGACGTCGATCCGTACCGTGGGTGTGGGCGTTCCCTACTCCATCTGCGTGGCGCTGTTCGGCGGGACGGCCCCGTACCTGCAGCAGTGGCTCGGCTCCTCGCTGGGCGCGCCGCAGGTGTTCAACGTGTACGCAGTGCTGCTGCTCGTGGTCAGCGCGGCGTTCGTCTTCACCATCCCCGAGACCAAGGGCAAGGACCTGACGCACTAGGTTTGGTAGTCGAACGGTCCCCGGCGCGTGTGGCTGCGCCGGGGACCTTTTCGTTCCCGCCTGGGACCCGGCTCCGGTCAGTGCGCGCCGATCCGGCGTGCCTCACGGACCGCCGCTTCCGCTCCCTCTTTCCAGGGCATACCGTGGCCGGGCAGCAGCGTGGTTGCTCCCGTTGCCGCAATGGCCTCCAACGATGCCAGCGCCTGCCCCGTGTCCTTGGTGGCGGCCGATGCCACAATCTGCGGGCCGGCCTGGCCGGTGTAGGGGTCGAGCGTCACCAGGGCGTCGCCGGTCAGCAGGACGCCCCGGTCCGGCAGGTGCAGGATGCAGTGTCCGTCGGTGTGCCCGGGAGTATGGACGACGTCAGGACGGCCGGTGACAGCGTCAGCCACCCCGGTGCCCAGCGGCTTGGTATCGGAGATGCCTTTGACGGCCAGGGCTCCGGCTGCCGCCATCCGGCTAAGTGCCGGCAGCGACTTGGGATGGGTGAAGGGGTAGAGGAAGCGGTTGCGCTGCGGCTTATAGCGGTAGGGGTGCGCCGCCAGGCGGGCGTCCTCCGCGTGGACCAGGACCGGGATCCCCCATTGCTTGTGTGCCCGCAGGGCAAAGCCAACGTGGTCGAAGTGCCCGTGGGTGAGGACCAGCGCCTTGACGTCCTGCGGGCGCCGGTTCCGTTCCTCCAGGAGCTGCGTGAGCATGGGCCACATGCTGGGCAGCCCGGCATCCACCAGGGTCACGCCGTGGTCGTCCTCAATCACATAGCAGTTGACGTTGGCGTGGGTTATCAGGTGGACACCGTCTGCGACGTTGGGGATAAGCATGAAAGGAAAGTACCCAGGAACCATGCACCTAACGCCGTGAGGGCATGGGAACCGGTGCCGGAGTAGTCGGGGACGCCTTCGCGGTCCTGGACGGGAGGAGCTAGGTTGTTTGACTTGGAGGGGCTGCGACGGAATCCCGGGCCATCAGTGTGCAGTCCACCATGGCCGGTTGCGCTGCAAGCAAGGAAAGGTCGCTCTTCGCCTCAACGGCGTCAATCAGGAGCCTGGCTGCCAAGGCAGCCATTCCGTGATGTGGCGTTTCCACAGTGGTCAGGGCCGGATAGAGGCTGTCCGCGACCAACCCCTGGTCAGCGAAGCCAATGACGGAAAGGTCACCGGGAATGGAAAGTCCCAACTCGGCGGCCCCACGGTAGGCGCCCATCGCCATCAGGTCGTTGTGGCAAAACAGTGCCGTTGGCATATCGGCGCGGTCTTCACCTGACAGGATGCGCCGGGCCGCGAAGTAGCCGCCCTGCACGTTGGGGACCCCTGACTCCACAGGTGCCGTGCCGCCGTCGAGCCCTGCTTCGTCAAGCGCGGCCCGGAAGGACTGCACCAGTCGGCGGGTTGAGGGAACATCACCGGCGTTGTGGATGAAGGCCACGCGCGTGTGGCCCGCGCCAACAAGAGCGTGCAGGGCGCGGCGTACACCACCTTCCGCATCCGGCACCACCGCGGGGACTTTTGGTTCCCCCATCTCGCAGCCGACCAGGACGGCGGGCACGCTGCCCAAGTTCGCCGGGAACTCCACCTTTCGGTAATCAGCGGTGGCGTAAAGGATGCCATCCACGCGGCGGTTCAGGAGCGCGCCGACGTCGGCCTGTCGGGATTCAAGGTTGGCCGCACCTGACGCGTTGATGATCAGAAGGTTGTACCCCCGGGCCTTGGCGGCCTCCTCCGCCCCCACGATGATCCTGCCTGTGTGGGGCGTGCTGGCCATGTCCTCGCAGACCAGACCCAGCATGCCGGTCCGCTGGGTCCGCAGGGCCTGGGCCAGCCGGTTTGGCCCATACCCCAACTGCTCCGCCGCGGACCGCACCTTCTTGCGGGTTTCCGGACTGACCCTGGCGTACGGCACGTCGTTCAGGACATGGGAAACCGTGGTGACGGACACGCCTGCGGCCACTGCCACGTCCCTGATGCCGATTGTCCTGCTGCTCACCTGTGTCCCACCCACCTTTTGGGCTCTAGGGTATCGGCCCTGACGTCCCTGATGCCCGGGAAGGCAAGCACAAAGGTCAGGCCTGCGGCAGCACCAGCAGGTAGCCGGCGGGCAGGGCGCTGCTCCACCGCCGGGGCTCACGGACCACAAACTGGGTAGCAAGTTGTTCGGGGCTCAGCAGAGCATTGGGCGCGGGCGACGGTCCCCACTGGCCGCTCCCGTAGGGGTACAGCGGATCAAGGACGTGGACACCGGTTACCGAGAAGTCCGCGAACTGCCGGGGGTCCCCCACCGACTCGAAACCGCTCATCACCCAGGCATGCCGGCCGCTCCACATCACCAGCCCAACAGGCCGCCCCGTTTCGGTGATGGCACGGGCCGCCGTCCGCAGTGCTTCCTGGTAGTCGGGAATGCTTACGACGCCGTACGGCCCCATTCCTGACAACGTCAGGACCTGCGCCCAGCCGAACGGGTTGGCACCGTTGAACGAATCGGACGAACGGGCACGCGCCATTTCCCACAGCTCGTTCTGCTGTGCCCGGTCAGCCCAGGTTCCGCCGCCGGTGTCGTCGATGAGGTTGTGCGCCATCTGAATGCTCGCGGCCACACACCAGTCGAAGGTGTACTGCGGCACGAAATCCCCCTCCCGGTACAGGTTGAGGGCGAACGGCTGCGGCGCCGCGGCTGGAGCTGGAGCCGGGGCTGGAGCTGGAGCTGGAGGGGCTGCCGGACTCGGAGCCGGTTCTGCAGGCGCTGCCGGGATGGGGGCCGGCGGAGGTGCCAGGGCGGTACTGGCTGCGGATGCATCGGGACCGGCAGAGGACTCCGTAGAAGCATCCGCAGATGCAGCAGCCGGTGAGGCGGGAGCACTCGACGCCTCCCGGAGATCCGCCACCGTCGTGCAGCCGGAAAGGAATCCGGCCACGGCAACGAGCCAGGCCAGAAGACGGAGGCGGGCGCCGGTCATGATCGCTCCAATTCGTTTCCGCAGAACGGACTTACGTCATCCCAGTCTGCTGCCCGGGGCCGGTCTTGACTACCCCACCCCACCTTCCCTACACTTTTCATAAAGCAGAATCTAAATTCCACAAAGCGGAAACGGTGAGGAAGCCGGACGCAAGGGAAAATAGATCAAAGCCCTCCTTGGAAGGACCTACGATGACGTACACAGTGAACTGCTCCATCCTCCTCACGGAGCTGCCCCTGCTCGAGCGCCCCGCCGCCGCCAAGGCAGCAGGCTTCGACGCCGTCGAATTCTGGTGGCCCTTCGAAACCTCCGTCCCGGCGGACAGCGAGGTCACCAAGTTCGAGAACGCCATCACGGACGCCGGCGTCCAGCTCACGGGCCTGAACTTCAACGCCGGCAACATGCCCGGCGGCGACCGCGGCCTGGTCTCCTGGAAGGGACGCTGCTCCGAGTTCAAGGACAACATCGACGTGGTGGCCGGCATCGGTGAGCGCCTGGGCTGCAAGGCCTTCAACGCCCTCTACGGCAACCGGCAGGACGAATTCACCGCCGAAGAGCAGGACGAACTCGCCGTCAAGAACCTGGCGGCAGCAGCCCAGGGCGTGGCCCGCATCGGCGGCACCGTCCTCCTGGAACCCGTCAGCGGCGCACCCAAGTACCCGCTCCTCACCGCCGACGACGCACTCAAGGTCATCGCCCGCGTGAAGGAGGAGGCCGGCGTCGACAACATCAAGCTCCTCGCTGACTTCTACCACCTGGCAGTCAATGGCGATGACGTCCCGGCCGTCATCGAAAACCACGCCAAGGACTTCGGCCACATCCAGATCGCCGACAACCCGGGACGCGGCGCACCCGGTAGCGGAACACTCCCGCTCGGCGAGTGGATCGCCCGCAGCCGCGAACTCGGCTACGAAGGCTACATCGGCCTCGAGTACAAGGAACCGCAGGAAACGGCCTTCAGCTGGGCCATCCGCGAGCGCGTATCCAACTGACCCCTCCCGCCCAACTGACTCGCAGTAGTTGTCGTTATGAGCCCTCAAAACGACAACAAATGCGAGTCAGTTGGGAACACATACAGACTTCAGAAAGAGAACCATCATGAGCAACGTTGCCGTCATCGGACTCGGAATCATGGGCCTGCCCATGGCAATCAACCTGGTCAAGGCCGGCCACACCGTCACCGGCTTCAACCGCAGCCAGGACAAGATCGACAAGCTGGTCTCCGAAGGCGGCAGGGGTGCCTCGAGCATCGCTGAGGCCGTCAAGGATGCCGACGTCGTCATCACCATGGTGCCGGACTCCCCCGACGTTGAGGGCGTAGTCAGCGGCAAGGATGGCGTCTTCGCCAACGCCAAGCAGGGCACCCTGTGGATCGACGCCTCCAGCATCCGCCCCGACGTCGCCAAGCGCCTGTCCGACGAGGGCCGCGAAGCAGGCATCCGCCCCCTCGACGCCCCGGTCTCCGGCGGCGAACAGGGCGCCATCGACGCCGTCCTCTCCATCATGGTCGGCGGCGAGAAGGCCGACTTCGAGGACGCCCAGGATGTCCTGAACGCGGTCGGCAAGACCATCGTCCATGTGGGCCCCTCCGGCTCAGGCCAGACCGTCAAGGCTGCAAACCAGCTGATCGTCGCCGTCAACATCGAGGTCCTCGGCGAGGCCATCGCTTTCCTTGAGGCCTACAACGTGGACACGGACGCCGCCCTCAAGGTCCTCGGCGGCGGCTTGGCCGGCTCCAAGGTCCTGGACCAGAAGGGCCAGAAGATGCTGGACCGCAACTTCGACCCCGGCTTCCGCCTGGCCCTCCACCACAAGGATTTGGGCATCGTCACCTCGGCCGCCCGCGAAGCCAACGTCACCATCCCGCTCGGCGCTATCGTCGCCCAGCTCGTCGCCGCCACCGTCAACCAGGGCGACGGCGCACTGGACCACTCCGGACTCTTCAAGCAGGTCCTCCAGCTCAGCGGCAGGAAATAAGCACCAGCGCTACAGGCGCCTAAGAAACACCAGCAGGGCACCCGCCGTCGGACATAAAACGACGGCGGTTCCCTCACCACACCCAAAAACACCCAGACTTCGCCCCAAAGGGGCACAACAAGGAGCACCCCATGAGCAAGATGCGTACCGTTGATGCAGCGGTGGCCATCCTGGAAAAGGAAGGCGCCATCGAGGCGTTCGGCCTGCCAGGCGCCGCCATCAACCCCTTCTATTCCGCCATGCGCGCCCACGGCCGCATCCGCCACACCCTGGCCCGCCACGTTGAAGGCGCCAGCCACATGGCCGACGGCTTCAGCCGCGCCAAGGACGGCAACATCGGCATCTGCATCGGCACCTCCGGCCCCGCCGGCACCGACATGATCACCGGCCTCTACGCTGCCTGGGCAGACTCCATCCCCATGCTCTGCATCACCGGCCAGGCCCCCGTGGCCAAGCTGCACAAGGAAGACTTCCAGGCCGTGGACATCGAGTCCATCGCCAAGCCCGTCACCAAGATGGCCATGACCATCCTGGAACCGGGCCAGGTTCCCGGCGCCTTCCAGAAGGCCTTCCAGCTGATGCGCTCCGGCCGCCCCGGCCCCGTGCTGCTGGACCTGCCGATCGACGTGCAGATGGCCGAGATCGAATTCGACATCGACACCTATGAGCCCCTGCCCGTCGAGAAGCCCAAGGCCTCCCGCAAGCAACTGGAGAAGGCCCTGGACATGCTCCTGGCGGCCAAGCACCCGCTGATCGTGGCCGGCGGCGGCATCATCAACGCCGGCGCCTCCGCACAGCTGGTGGAACTGGCAGAGACCCTGAACGTTCCGGTCATCCCCACCCTCATGGGCTGGGGCACCATCCCGGACGACCACCAGCTGATGGCCGGCATGGTGGGCCTGCAGACCTCGCACCGCTACGGCAACGAGAACTACCTGCAGAGCGACTTCGTCATCGGCATCGGCAACCGCTGGGCCAACCGCCACACCGGCGGCCTGGAGACCTACACGGCCGGCCGCAAGTTCGTGCACATCGACATCGAGCCCACGCAGATCGGCCGCGTGTTCTCCCCGGACCTGGGCATCGCGTCCGACGCCGGAGCGGCGCTGGAAGGGCTGGTTGAACTCGCCAGGGAACGGGCTGCTGCCGGGTCCCTGCCGGACTACAGCGCTTGGGTGGCCGAATGCCAGGACCGCAAGGCCTCACTGCACCGCAAGACGCACTTCGAAAACATCCCCATCAAGCCGCAGCGCGTGTACGAGGAGATGAACAAGTCCTTCGGCCGCGACACCACCTACGTGTCCACCATCGGCCTGTCCCAGATCGCCGGCGCGCAGATGCTGCACGTCTTCGGCCCGCGCAAGTGGATCAACGCCGGCCAGGCAGGCCCGCTGGGCTGGACCGCCCCGGCCGCGCTCGGCGTCGCACGTTCCAACCCGGACCAGACCGTGGTTGCCCTCTCCGGCGACTACGACTTCCAGTTCATGATCGAGGAACTGGCAGTGGGTGCGCAGTTCAACCTGCCGTACATCCACGTGGTGGTGAACAACTCCTACCTGGGCCTGATCCGCCAGTCCCAGCGCGGCTTCAACATGGAGCAGAACGTGTCCCTGGCGTTCGAGAACATCAACAGCTCCCACCTGTCCGAGGACACCCGCGGCTACGGCGTTGACCACCTGAAGGTGGCCGAAGGCCTGGGCTGCAAGGCCGTCCGCGTAGAGGACCCCAGCGACCTCGCCGCCGCGTTCGACAAGGCCAAGGCCCTGATAGGCGAGTTCCGGGTACCCGTGGTGGTGGAAGTAATCCTGGAAAAGGTCACCAACATCTCCATGGGCGTGGAAATCAACGCCGTGAACGAGTTCGAGGAACTGGCCGAGACCGCCGCCGACGCCCCCACCGCCATCCTGGCCCTGCAGGCATAACCATGCGCGTGGTTATTGCCCCGGACAAGTTCAAGGGATCGCTGTCCGCCCCGGAGGTGTGCAGCCACCTGGAAAAGGGCCTGCAGCGCGGTGCCGGCGGGAACCTTGACGTGGTCCGGATTCCGGTAGCCGACGGCGGCGAGGGCACCCTCGACGCCGCCGTCGGCTCCGGTTTCACCCGTCGCACGGCCACGGTCAGCGGTCCCACGGGGCAGCCGGTGGAGGCGGACTACGCGGTCCGCGGGCACGAGGCCGTCATTGAGATGGCGGCGGCTTCGGGGCTCGCCCTGGTGCCAAGCGTCCAGAAGGGCGGACGGCCCACCCCGGTTGAGGCCGCCACGGCCAGCAGCCTGGGCACCGGCCAGCTCATCCGGGCAGCGCTCGACGCCGGCTGCCGGCGGATCGTGCTCGGCGTGGGCGGCAGTGCCAACACCGACGGCGGCGCGGGGCTCCTGCAGGGGCTCGGCGCCAGGTTCCTGGACAACAGGAACAACGAACTTCCACCGGGCGGGGCTGCGCTGGCAAACCTGCACAGCATCGACTTCACCGATTTCGAGCCCCGACTGGTGGACACACGGTTTGTGCTGGCCTCCGATGTGGACAACCCGCTGCTGGGCGCCCAAGGCGCCGCAGCGGTGTTCGGTCCGCAGAAGGGCGCCACGCCCCAAGACGTCGGCATGCTCGACGCCGCCCTGGCCAGGTTTGTCGAAGTCCTGGCCAGGGAAATCGGATTCCGCGCCGTCAAGGCTGCTGAGGCTCCCGGAGCCGGGGCAGCCGGCGGCGTGGGCTACGCCGCCATCGCCGTCCTGGCCGCGTCGCGGCGGCCGGGCATCGACGTCGTCCTGGAATTCACCGGGCTGGCGGACCGCCTGGCGGGTGCAGACCTGGTGATCACCGGCGAAGGCAGCCTGGACGAGCAAAGCCTGCTGGGCAAAACCCCCATGGGCGTTGCGCGGGCCGCCGCGGCCCAGGGCGTTCCGGTCATCGCCGTCTGCGGCCGGACCACCCTGGACCAGGGCCAGGCGGCAGCGGCCGGATTCGAGGACGTCTACGCTTTGACGGCGCTCGAAACCGATGTAAACAGGTGCATAGCAGAGGCTGGGCCGCTGCTGGAGCAGCTGGGCACCCAAATCAGTGCGGGGCTGGCGGCCAACAGGCCCGCCGCCGCAAGTACCAAGGAGGACCTCCGTGTCTGAAGAACGTTTTGACCTCGTCATCCGGGGCCAGCGCATCCTGACCACCGCCGGCATCGCGCCGCGCGAGGTAGGTGTCCGCAACGGCAAGATCGTGGCCATCGAACCGCTGGGCAACGGCCTGGCGGGCGCCGAAGTCATCGAACTGGCCGACGACGAAACCCTGCTCCCCGGCCTGGTGGACACCCACGTCCACGTCAACGAGCCTGGCCGCACCGAGTGGGAGGGCTTCGCCTCCGCCACCCGCGCTGCGGCAGCGGGCGGCGTCACCACCATTATCGACATGCCGCTGAACTCCGTCCCGCCCACCACCACGGTGGAGAACCTCAAGCTCAAGCGCGAGGTGGCCGAGGACCAGGCGTTCATCGACGTCGGGTTCTGGGGCGGGGCCATCCCCGGCAACAAGGCGGACCTGCGCCCCCTGCACGACGAGGGCGTCTTCGGCTTCAAGTGCTTCCTCCTGCACTCCGGTGTGGACGAGTTCCCGCACCTGGACGCGGACGAGATGGAAGAGGACATGGCCGAGCTGAAGTCCTTTGACTCGCTCATGATCGTCCACGCCGAAGACTCGCACGCCATCGACCGCGCACCCCACCCGGGCGGCGACCACTACCAAACCTTCCTGGCTTCCCGACCCCGCGGCGCCGAGAACAAGGCCATCGCCGAGGTCATCGAACGGGCCCGCTGGACCGGTGCGCGTGCGCACATCCTGCACCTGTCGTCGTCGGACGCGCTGCCCATGATCGCCAGCGCCAAGCGCGACGGCGTCAGGCTCACCGTGGAGACCTGCCCGCACTACCTCACGCTGATGGCGGAGGAAATCCCGGACGGCGCCACCGCCTACAAGTGCTGCCCGCCCATCCGCGAGGCCTCCAACCGGGAGCTGCTGTGGCAGGGCCTGCAGGACGGCACCATCGACTGCATCGTCTCGGACCACTCCCCTTCCACCCTGGACCTCAAGGACCTGGAAAATGGCGACTTCGCCGTGGCCTGGGGCGGCGTCTCGTCGCTGCAGCTGGGCCTGTCCCTGATCTGGACCGAAGCGCGGCACCGCGGCATCCCGCTGGAGCAGGTGGTGTCCTGGATGGCAGAGAAGCCCGCCAACCTGGCCCGGCTGACCAACAAGGGACAGCTGGCCCTGGGCTACGACGCCGACTTCTCCGTCTTCGCCCCGGACGAAGCCTTCGTTGTGGACGTCTCCAAGCTCAAGCACAAGAACCCCATCACCCCGTACGACGGCAAAGCCCTGTCCGGCGTCGTACGCAAAACCTACCTCCGCGGCGCCGTAGTGGACGGCCAGACCCCTACGGGCAAGCTGATCCGCCGCGGCGGCGTATAGGGGCGCGCCATGGCAGTGGAAGCCCATCATCCACGGACGGCGGCCCCGCGACAGGTGCCGTATCCGGTTCCAGCCCGGCGGGCCACGGCCCACGGACTGGCCGTGTGGGTTGTCCCCGCTGAAGGAACCAGCCCGGAACTCCTGCGCCACGCCGCCCAAATGGTCCTCGCGAGGGCCCTCGAAACTGCTCCGGAGGCGGAAGTCCATTGGCCTGCCGCCGGAGCCCCCACGTCCGCCGCGGAGGAAGCAAAAGATGACTCCTCCCGCGCTTCCTCCGCGGCGGAGGCACCCAGCCCGGCACTTTCAAGGGCCGACGGCGGCACCCGCCTGCCGCCGTCGGCCGGCCCCGTCAGCCGCGTCGCCGTGGACCTTGCCGCCGACACCGTCCTGCTGGACGGCCGTCCGGTGGCGCTGACCGGCGTCGAGTACAAGGTGCTCCGGTATCTGGTGACCCACCTGTCCCGCACAGTGGGCCGCGAGGAGCTGCAGGAGTTCCTGGAATCGCTGGATTTCCCCGGCGCCACCGCCCGCTCCATCGACGTATACGTGGGCAGGATCCGCAAGAAACTGGGCAACGCCCGCCACGCCGTGGCCACGGTGCGCGGCGGCGGCTACCAGTTTGTTCCCGGCCCGCACGCCGCGGTTCGGGGTCCTGCGGAATACTGCATATGACGCGCGGGTTTGTATCAGTAAGCGGCAACCCGCTTCACTGGATGTTTGGCCATCACTGACCGAGTCTTACAAAGGAACGCCATGAGCCCCACCCTGACCACCAAGCTTCAGCCCGGCACCCCGGCTCCTGATTTCACCCTCCGGGACGCCCAGGGCCGGGAAACCTCCTTGGCCGATTACCGTGGCAAGAACGTCATCGTGTACTTCTACCCCAAGGCCGCCACCCCCGGCTGCACCACCGAGGCCTGCGACTTCCGCGACAGCCTTGCCTCCCTGCAGGGCAAGGGCTATGAAGTTGTCGGTGTCTCCCCCGACGCCCCGGAAGCGCTTGCCGGTTTCAGCGGCGACTTCTCCCTGACCTTCCCGCTGCTCTCCGACCCCGACCACGCGGTTGCCCTGGCCTACGGCGCCTGGGGCGAAAAGCTGGTCAACGGCGAAATCCACGAAGGGATCGTCCGCTCCACGGTTGTAGTGGATCCCCAAGGAAACGTCACCCTGGCCCAGTACCAGGTCCAGGCCGACGGCCACGTCACCCGCCTCAAGGAAGCCCTGGGAGTCTAAGCTCTCTCTGCATCTCCGGACGCCCCAGCACATGCTGCTGGGGCGTCCGGCGTTTAACCTTCTGCCTTCACCTCTGCTGCAACCTGCGCATAGGACGCCGAAACCCTGCGGTAGACCGGCGTAAGGAAGGCCAGCAGCGCCGCCGCGATCATGATGATGCCCGCCACCAGGAACACCAAGGCGATCCCGCGGGACGTGCCCTCACCCAGCAGCGGCGCCAGGGCGGCGGCGCCGTCCGCCGACCGCGCATAGGGGATGATCCAGAACTGGGCGATGGGGGCGATGAGGAAGGCGGTGACGGGGGCCGCGGCGGACTCAAACGCCATGGCGAAGCCGAAAACGCGGCCTTGCCGCTCCAACGGCACCACCCGCTGGATGACGGTTTGTTCGGCCGCCTCCACGAACGGGACCAGCAGCAGGTAGAGCCAGATTCCCAGGATGTAGAGCCACGCCCACTCCCGCAGGGTGAAGACCGCGCCGAGAACCCCCATGACTGCCACTGCCATCAGCAGGGTGCGCAACGGGTTGGCTCCGAGCCCGAACTTGCCGATCAGGGCACCGCCGATAATGAACCCCGTGGATCCAACTGCGAACACGGCGCCCCACATCTCCACCGAGAACATCTCCAGCCCGTAGGGGTCCATCAGCGCCATGTAGACGCCGCCGATGAAGTTGTTGAACGTGGAAAACAGGACCAGCGCAAACAGCCCGGAGATGGCCAGCACCGCGGCCAAAGAACCCCGAAGATCAAAGTTGCCATGGGCGTCCGTGGCCGCCGCGCGCATTTCCTCGGGCATCCGCAGGGTCAGCAGGTGCGCCGCGGCGACCGCCGTAAGCACCAGTGCGACCGCAATGGTCCAGCCCATGCCGAGCAACCCGACGGAGAGTCCGGACAGCAGGGAGGTGACGATGAACATCAGCCCCTGCACCATACCCACCAGCCCGTTGGCATTGGCGCGGCGTTCAGGCTCGATGAGGATGGTGACGGTTGTGGACAGGGCGATGTTCCGCAGGTTCTCCACCACGGCGCCGACCAGGATGATCACAGTGAAGATCCAGAACCACGGCTGCCCCAGGTCCAGCAGCGATGCCGCGGGCGTCAGCAGGAACATCACCCCCGACAGCACGAACATGACCAGGCTGAAGCCGGCTGCGAAGCGCATGACGGCCAGCTTGCGGTAACGGTCCACGAAAGTGCCAAAGCTGATGCTGGACAGGGCGATCAGCAGCATGTAGGCGCCGCCCACCACGCCGGTGGCGATCACGTTGCGCGTCTCCAGGTACAGCCAGAAAGTCAGCGCGAACCACAGGTAGCTGGTGGTGATATTCGCCAGGGCGGTGTTGACCAGGATGCCGGCAAAGGTTCGGGAGCGCTGGGACGGGGTACGCAGGGAGCGGTGGATTGTTTCTGGATCCGCAGCGGCGTTGCCCGGTTCCTGCTGGGTCATGCGTCCCAGTGTAGTGACGCGCAAGGACCGCCAACAGGGTGGAAACTGGGCTGAAGCGGATTCAGCTCTACCCCAGGAAGGGGACGCCATGCACAACGGGACGGATAAGGAAGCGCCGGCGAACGGGACGGACCCGCGCCTGGCACTCGTGCTCGCCTCGGTCTTCGGGTTAAGTCAGGACGCCACCATGGAACTAACCGTAGTGGTCGATGGTGCGGTACTGTCCGGATCGGTGGTGTCGGAGCAGGCCTGGACGCAGCGGCAGAATGACCAGGTGCGGATTGGCAGCTGGGCCGTCGCCGGGGTCCTCGACGCCTGGGAATCCGGGACAGATGAAGCCGGTACCGGCAACGGCGCCCAGCCGCAGTACATCCACTTCCTGGGGCCTGTCCTTCTCTCAGGAGGAGTCAGGGTGCCGCTGCAGGCAACCCGGGTTGACGTCCGCAGGGTGGCGGCGTGGAGTATTGGGCGGATTCCCGGTGACTAGGATGATCGCATGGTGATCGAGGTGCGTCCGGCAACAAACTTCGAGGACGTCAAAGCACTGGTAGGGCCCAAGCGGCCGGACGCCACGGTCTGCTGGTGCCTTAGCTACCGGATCCCCTCCAAGCAAAACGTTTCGCTGCGGGGCGAGGAACGGGGGGAACTGGTCAGGCAGCTGGTCACCCAGGATCCGCCACCCGGAGTCATAGCGTACGACGGCGGCGAACCCGTTGGGTGGGCAGCGGTCCACCCGCGCGCGGACACCAGCTTCGCCCGCAACAGGAAGATCCCGCACGTTGACAACCGGGACGCCTGGTCGGTCTGGTGCCTCCGGGTACGCCCCGGCCACCGCGGAAAGGGGATCTCGCACCACCTGCTGGCAGGCGCCGTCGGGATGGCACGGTCCTATGGGGCGCCCGTCGTGGAGGGCTATCCGGTGGACAACGGCGGCAGCAAAGTGGACCTCACCATGGCATATGTGGGAACCCGCAAGCTGTTCGAGGACGCAGGCTTCACCAAGGCGGCGGACACGACGTCGGTCCTGAACGGTTTTCCGCGCGTGCTGATGCGGCTGGTGCTCTAGGGAGGGCTTCGCCTAGCCCCGGTCCCCCTGCACGTCAGCCTCCTTACCAGGGACCTGCCGGGTTCCAGTTCCGGGCAGGGCCGGTCGACTGTCCCTCCTCGAACGAACACTTCACCAAAGCGTGCTGCATGGGCGCGCCCCGCTCCTCGAGTTGGTCAATGAGCGTTTCAACTCCCATCCGGCCAAGTTCGGTACTGGGAAGGCTCATCACGGTGAGCCTCGGATCCGTCGTCTCAGCAACGGCGGGCGACGCGCCGATTAACAGAACAGATACATCGGTGGGAACCTCAAGGCCGTGTTTCGACAGCCCGTTGATCAAGCCGAAGGAAGCGTTGTCGTTCATCAAAATGATGGCAGTGGTATCCGGAGCGGCGGCGAGCAGATGTTCAATGGCGGCCTGCCCTGAAATGGGCGAGTTCTCGCAGGAGAGCTGGGCAGAACTGTATCCGCGCCGCTGCATTTCTGCAGCGAAGGTTTCCCTGGTACGCACCAAGGGACCATAGCCTGTGAGGGCATACTCAACGTCGGCGCTGTCCACCAGGCAAAACGAGCGGTGGCCCAATCCTTCGAGATAGGACACTGCCTCAACCACGGCGTTTTCGAAGTCGACGTCCACATATGGCACGCTCTCCGGCTCCCGGACCCGTCCAATCAGTGCAAAAGGCATGGTGGAACTTCGAAGGCACTCCACCCGGGGGTCGTCCAGCTGGACCTCCATGAGCAGGACACCGTCGATGAACCCGCTCGATATGAGTTCCTCTATCTGTTCCGCCTCGTTGCTGATCGGCCACAGGACCAGGTTGTAGCCAAGCTCGCGCGCCCTTTGCGTCGCGCTGGTAAAGAACTTGACCGCCGTCTCAGTGAGCCGCCGCTGCAGCGCCGGGTACAGCAACGCGATAATTCGCGTACGTTTACTCGCCAGAGCGCGGCCCAGCGCATTGCGGCGGTAGTCGAGTTGCCGCATGGCATCCTCGACGCGGGCCTTAGTGGCAGGTGTGACCGGCTTGCTGCCGTTGATCACGAAAGACACCGTTGCAACAGAGACGTTAGCCAACCTCGCAACGTCTCTCATCGTTGGCACAGATGCCCCTCCTCTGGTTGTCAGGCTTGCTGATGTCCTTTCAGTAAACCGGTTAAATTTTTCCTTGACAAGCCTTCTTTTCGGCATGCAGAGTTGTTCCCAACAAACCCCTTCACCTTGAGGGATTCAGCGCGGCAGCAATGGTTAAGCGGTTAAATGCAGGGCTGCCATCCCCGACAGCGCCCGGTCCCCACCCCCGACCCGCTTGTCCGGCACGCACATGCAAACCCCGTTCCCCAACCCCGCTGCGCGAAAAGCCGGGCTGGTTTCAGTGGCGACACCTAAGCAAAGGAGCTTTTGAACATGAAAATCAAAGGGAGAATTACGGCAACACTGGCGATGGCAGCAGTCCTGCCTCTGGCGTTCACCGGCTGTTCCGGCGGGACGTCCAACGCAGGCGGGGACGTAAAAACGCTCACAGTACTGGACAGCTACAACAACGAACCCGACAAGGGCATCCTCCAGGACTCGATCGACAAATGCGCCGCCGCTGTTGGGGTGACAATTGAGCGAACCACTGTGCCCGGCAAGGACAGAATGCAGACGGTGCTCCAGCGGTCTTCCTCAAAGACACTGCCTGATGTGCTAATGCTCGACAATCCAGAAGTAAAGGATGTCGCAGCAACAGGCGCCCTCGCACCCCTGGGGGACTTCAATGTGGACACCTCACCTTTCGCCGGCAACAGCCTGGATGCTGTCACACAGGACGGACAGGTCTACGGCCTACCCCTGCCGGCCGACACGTTGGGGCTTTTCTACAACAAAGACGTCCTCGCCGCGGCTGGCGTCCAGCCACCCAAAACATGGGACGAACTGAAGGCTGCCGCTGCCAAGCTCACCACGGCCGACAGGTATGGATTGGCTCTTTCGGCAGCAGCCACCTACGAGGGGTCGTGGCAGTTCCTGCCCTTCATGTGGACGAATGGTGGAGACGAAACCAAGCTGGACTCGCCTGAGGTGAAGGAAGCCCTTCAGCTTTACGTCGATCTCGTCAACAGTGGCTCTGTGTCAAAAGGCATCGTCAACTGGACGCAGGCTGACGTAAAGGACCAGTTCGTGGCAGGCAAGGCGGCCATGATGATCAATGGGCCGTGGCAGATTCCGGCACTTGCCAAAGCGCCCGAGGTGCACTGGGACTCGGTCCAGATTCCAGTGAACAAGCCGGGCCAGACGCCGACCGCCCCTTTGGGCGGCATGGTGTGGACTGTGCCCAGGACAGGCGATGAAGCCAAGGAGAAAAAGGCAGCCGAGTTCGTGGCATGCACGGGCAGCGAAGACAGCCAGATGTCGTTGGGTAAGGCACGCAACACAGTGCCCGTCCGCGCCGGCCTGCAAGAGAAATACATCCAGGAAGTCCCGGCCATGAAGTCGTTCACCGAGCAGGTTGAGAACGCCCGGGCACGCACGGGAAAGCTCGGCCCGGAGTGGCCGAAAGCGGCCACCACCATCTATACCGCGGTTCAACTTGCGTTGACAGGCGGCGCGTCTGTTGACGAAGCATTCGCGCGGGCAGCAGCGGGCTGAGGCGTGACCGTGTTCTGGCCGGATTGTTTTCGATTGCTGAACCGGAAGGGCCGTAAAACACATGCCAACCATTGAGCGTTCGCAACTTCAGGCACCAGAAGTACTCCGCGTCCGGAACAAGAAGGCTGGCCGACCGCGGTTCTCGGAAGAGAACATCGCCAAGGTTCTCTTCGTGGTTCCCGCCGGGATATACCTGGCGCTGTTCTTTGGCTACCCAGTACTGAAGAACATCACCATGAGTTTCCAGGCCTACACAACCAAGACCTTCTTCACGGGGGTGGCCCCATGGGTGGGCCTGGATAACTACATCACGGTCTTTCAAAGCAACCTTTTCGCGCCTGCGCTGATCAATACGGCAGTGTTCACGGTGGGATCCATTGCCGGCCAGTTCGTCATCGGCCTGGCACTGGCCTCATTTTTCAGGCGCCGCTTCCACCTCAGCAACTTCCTTCGGTCGATGCTTCTCCTCCCGTGGCTGCTGCCTCTCATCGTGGGCAGTGCCACCTGGCGTTCAATCCTCGACCAGGACAGCGGCATCCTCAACCGGTTCCTCGAGGCAACGGGACTGATCCATGACCCAATACCGTGGCTTACAAGCCCGGCAGTGGCCCTCTCGGCGGTGGTCCTCGTCAATATTTGGGTTGGGATCCCCTTCAACGTCACCATCCTGTACGGGGGCCTGCAGGACATTCCGGAGGAGTTGTACGAGGCGGCGGCCCTTGACGGGGCCACGGGATGGAAAGCGTTCCGGCACATCACCTGGCCCAACCTGAGGCCCGTGGTCAGCGTCGTTCTTGTCCTGGGCGTGGTGTACACCCTCAAAGTTCTGGACATCATCCTGGGACTGACGAACGGCGGACCCGCGAACGCTACCCAAACGCTGGCCGTCCGTTCCTACCAAACGTCCTTTGTCGACTTCCAATTCGGTGTTGGCGCCGCTTACAGCAACATCCTCATTCTCATTTCCCTGCTGTTCGCAATCATCTACCTCCGCGCCAATCGGCGAGCAGTCGACGAATAAGGGGTACCAGTGACAATCTCAGCACCAACCAAGCTTCGTCCTTCTGTACGCGGGACGGCACCGGGCCCCGGCCGGCCCATGCATCAGGGCCTCTTCACAGGGCTGGGGATCCTGTTCCTGGCCATCATGCTCTTTCCGGTCTACTGGATGATCAACGCCTCACTCCAGCCTTCCGGGAACACCCTCACGGCTGATCTCCTTCCGTTGAATCCCAGCTTCGCCGGGTATGAAACGGCTATTTCCCAGCAGGGCAAGAACCTGCTGACCAGCCTCATCGTTTCGGCGGGAACGGTGCTCTTCAGCCTGGCCATTGCAGCACCTGCGGCCTACGCCTTGGCACAGTTCCGGTTCAAATGGATCAACATCGCGCTCCTGGCCATCCTGGTGTCACAGATGATCCCGGGGATCGTGATAGCCAACGCGCTGTACACCGCTTACAACGACCTGAAAATGCTCAACACCATTCCGGGGCTGATCCTCGCCGACTCGACGCACGCCATCCCTTTCGCCATCCTTATCCTGAGGGCTTTCATGATCGGCATTCCCCCTTCCCTGGTGGAGGCAGCACGGGTCGATGGCGCCGGGCTGGTAAGGGCCTTCGTTTCCATCGTCCTTCCCATCAGCCGCAACTCGCTCATTACGGCAGGGTTGTTCTCCTTCCTGTTCTCCTGGAGCGATTTCCTGTTCGCCCTCACCCTCACCACCAAGCCTGATGTCCGTCCGGTAACCCTCGGCATCTACCAGTACCTGGGCTCGGAGGTTTCAAACTGGAGCGCCGTGATGGCCACCGCAGTACTCTCCTCGTTGCCGGCCATCGTCCTGCTCCTGATAGCGCAGAAATACATCGCCGCCGGGGCAACAGGCGGCGCCGTCAAGTAAGCGCCCGCCCTCCAACCCGGTTTCCCCTTCAAACCTCAAGCCGCTTTCCCTTTAAGGTGCACAACAGTTAGGAATGACATGTCGGAGCTCGAATCTTCAGCAGGGCCAGCCAGGGTCCTTGTCTGGGGAGAAAACCGTCACGAACAGCTGCAGCCGGAGGTAGCCAAGATCTACCCCGAAGGCATGCACAACACCATCCGCCAGGGCATTGAAGAGAATTTGGGCCAGAAGGCCCGGGTGTCCACCGCAACTCTCGACGACCCGGAGCACGGATTAACAGAAGAAGTCCTCTCAGCAACAGATGTACTGGTGTGGTGGGGGCACGCGGCGCACGCCGAAGTCTCGGACGAGGTGGTGGACCGCGTCCATGAGCATGTCCTGGCGGGGATGGGCCTCATTGTGCTGCACTCAGGGCACTGGTCGAAGATTTTCGGGAAACTCATGGGCACCAGCTGCACGCTTCGCTGGCGCTCCGAGCGGGACCGTGAAATCGTGTGGACGGTGGATCCCACCCACCCCATCGCACAGGGCGTCCCCCACCCGTTCATCATTCCCGAGCAGGAGATGTACGGTGAGTTCTTTGACATCCCGTCCCCTGATGAGCTCATATTCCTCAGCTCATTCTCGGGGGGCGAGGTGTTCCGCAGTGGCTGCACCTTCAAGCGCGGATTCGGGAAGATCTTCTTCTTCAGCCCTGGAGACCAGGACTACCCCGTCTACCACCACAAGGACGTCCGCCGGGTCATCGCCAACGGTGTTGAGTGGGCAAGGACTAACCGGCCGGAACGGACCAGCCCTGTCCTTCTGCGCTACGAGACAGAAGACTTCTACAACGGTCACGGCTACAAGGGAGCGATGCAAAATTGAGCTCCTTCGAAACACTCAAGGATGACAACACACCCGTCCGCGTGGTTCTCATCGGGGCCGGGCTGATGGGCAGAAAATGGATATCCGTCCTGACGGCATCCCCTGACGTTCAGCTGGTGGGCCTGGTCGACATCAACCTGGCAGGAGCCACAGAAGCACTGCGCGAAGCAGGCCTCGAAGGTGTGGCTACGGGGACGAGCCTGACGGAAGTAGCAGCCGCGACGTCGGCACAAGCTGTTGTGAATGCGACCGTCCCGGTGGCGCACCACGCTACCAACGTCCAGGCCCTGCTGGCCGGCCTGCCAGTCCTGTGTGAAAAGCCCCTCGCCCCAACCGTCAGCCAGGGGCTGTCCCTGGCAGCCACGGCAGAGGTCAGCGGGCAACTGCTCATGGTCAGCCAGTCCCGGCGCTACTACCGTAATCTCGCACACCTCCGGCAGCAGCTTCCATTGCTGGGTGACGTCGGAATCGTAACGACCGAGTTCTTCAAGGCACCCCATTTCGGGGGTTTCCGGGAAGAGATGGACCACGTACTGCTCGTCGATATGGCCATCCATGCCTTCGACGTTGCCCGCTACCTGCTGGACCAGGAACCCACGTCGGTCTACTGCGAGGAGTACAACCCGAGCTGGAGCTGGTATGCCGGGGACGCGGCCACCACGGCCCTGTTCGAATTCAGCGGCGGTGCGCGCTACATGTTCACGGGAAGCTGGTGCAGCCCGGGCCTGGAAACATCCTGGAACGGCAACTGGCGAATCAGCGGTGCGCACGGCACCGCAAGTTGGGACGGCGAGGGTCCAGCCCTTCTGGAGCTTCCTGGCCAGCCCCAATCGGCCGATAGGGCCGACCAGCCGGGGAACCGCCAGGATGCCGAGGAGATCGCCGGTTCACTTGCCGAGTTCGTCAATGCCCTCCGAACAGGCGCTACCCCTGCCAGTGAGGTGCATTCGAACGTGCTCAGCCTATGCATGGTGGAAGCGGCGGTACTGTCAGCCGAGAAGAAGGAGCGGATCGACATCGAGCACGTCCTGGCCTCGGCCTACGAAAACGCCCTCAACGAGGAGACTATCCCGGAGGTCAAGGCAACCCTGGGCGTTTGGGGTTCCACGTCAGAGTTGCTTGCCAACGCCATCGGCAAGGGGTCCCTGGCCGCAGGAACCAGCAGCGGCAGACAATAGCTGGCTGCCGGTTGCGGGCTGCCCCATGACTGCGCCTGCACCATGGGGCAGTCCCGCAAACCGGGATTCAGCTACTTCCGGCGCCAGTATTTGCCCCAGTCAACCTCCATGGCCCATAGCGCCAGGAGCAGCGCGTCCATGGTCATGAGTCCTGCCATCAGGTACGACCAGCCAAGCAACAAACTCACAGCAATCTCCTGACTATCCCCCAGCCAATCGATTGCTGCTAAGTGTGGCACCTAAAGCGCCGCTACGGAATGCCCTCCACCCGCAGTCTTGAGAAGGACTTCTAGCCTGCGGTGCGCCTCGGTCTCCAGCTTCAGCCGCCGGGTCAGCTTCTCTACGTGCCGGGACATCTCCTCCCCCACCGGAAGCCGGTCCCCCGGCCAGCTGGACACTTCCCGCGATTCGGCGAGCGCGTGCTCCAGTTCCCGCGATGCCGCCCGTACTTTGCGTGAGTGGAAGTAGACGCGAAGCCATGCTTTGGCCTTGTCCGCGCCCTTCCTCTTAACTTGTTCCATGTGGCTTCCCCGCCTTCCGCAAGCCGTACAGCCTCCGCGCGGTGTCGTCGTCGTACGCTGTTTCCTGAAAGCTGCTGCGTTCCTTCGAGTGTGAGCGCCGCACCTCAACGTCCCGGCAAGCAGATGCCAAGATTTCCACAAGATCTGCTGAGCGGTGCCCCTGCGCAGGACCGAAAAAGGTGGGTATCGCCTCCTGTCAGGCAAGTCACCGGAAACTGTGAAGCCTAAGACATGCCGTGTGCGGCTTAATACGGTAGAAGTAGAGAATGGTCTCTCCCTCCGAAACCCGCCGTGCGGTAGTCATCGAAGATGACCCGGACATCCGCGGCCTGCTGGTCCGCGTCCTGGTGAAGCAGGGCTTTGACGTCACCCACGCGGGCGCCGGCCTCCCCGGAGTGGAGGAAGTCCGGCGGACCAAACCGGACCTGGTGACGCTGGACCTGAACCTGCCGGACCTTGACGGGCTGGAGGTATGCAAGCTCCTGCGCGAATTCTCGGACGCGTTCATCGTGATGCTCACTGCCCGCGCGGACGAACTGGACAAGCTGACCGGGCTGGACAACGGCGCCGATGAATACATCAGCAAGCCGTTCAGCCCCCGGGAACTCCAGTCACGGATCAACGCCCTGTTCCGCCGCCGCCCCTCCCAAGCGGCGGCGTCCGCCGCCCGGAGTGAACTGGAACGCGCCACGGAGGTGCAGCAAAGCCTTCTGCCCAAGGAGGACATCCGGGTGGACGGCTACGACGTTTCGGGCCTTTTCCGCCCCTCCCGCAGCGTGGGCGGCGACTTCTACGACTGGTACCAGACGCCCGACGGGCTCCACCTGACCTTCGCCGATGCCATGGGCAAGGGCATGGGGGCGGCGCTGATCGCGGCAACCGTCCGTGCAGTGATGCGCTCCACCGGCCTGCGGCAGGACCTGGACGCGGGATTCGCCTCTGCCAGCAAGGCGATCGCCAGCGACCTTGACTCCTCCAACTCCTTCGTCACCCTCTTCCATGCCCGGCTGGACGCGGCGTCCGGCAAGGTCAGCTACGTCGACGCCGGCCACGGACTTGCGCTGCACGTCCAGCCTGCGGGTCCGGCGGACCGCCTCCCCACGGGAGGGCCTCCAGTGGGGGCCTGGCCCGGAACGCAGTGGCCGCAGGCAGAGCTGGAGCTGGCCCCGGGCGATTCCCTGGTTGTGGTCAGCGACGGCGTGCTTGATGTGTTCGAGTCCGTGGAGGATTTCACGGACGCCGTGCAGCAGGCGACGCAGGCTGCAGGTTCGGCCCATGAAGCCAGCAACTCCATCATGGCCCTCGCCCCGGCGGAGACCGCCGAAGACGACGTCACGGTGGTTGTGGTCCGCCGGCTCCCCGGGGAGGTGGCCGCATGACCCGTTTCTGGACCCGGCTGGTGGTGGTGCTCACCGTCCTGACCGGCCTGAACTACATCGCCTGGCGCTGGGCGGCGTCCCTCAACTGGGATGCCTGGTGGATTGCCCTCCCCCTGGTGGTCGCCGAAACCTACAGCCTGATCGACGTCATGCTCTTCGGCATGACCGTGTGGAAGCTGAAGATCCGCAAAGGCGCCCCGCCGCCGCCGCAAGACGCCACCGTGGACGTCTTCATCACCACCTACAACGAGGACCTGGACATGGTCCTCACCACCGCGCTGGCGGCGCAGAAGATCCGGCACCCGCACAGCACCTGGATCCTGGACGACGGTGCCCGCCCCGAGCTCAAGGCCCTGGCGGAAGAGCATGGCCTGGGCTACGTCACCCGCAGCGGGGACTGGACCAAGGACCTGCCGCGGCACGCCAAGGCCGGCAACCTCAACAACGCCCTCATGGTCACCCATGGCGAGTTCCTGCTGATCCTGGACGCGGACCAGATCCCCGAGCCGGACATCCTGGAAAAGACCCTGGGCTACTTCAACAACCGGCGCGTGGCCCTGGTCCAGACGCCCCAGTACTTCAGCAACGTTCCCGCTGACGATCCGCTCGGCAGCCAGGCACCGCTGTTCTACGGCCCAATCCAGCAGGGCAAGGACGGCTGGAACGCGGCCTTCTTCTGCGGCTCCAACGCCATCCTGCGCCGGGAGGCCCTGATGCAGCTGGGCCTGGTGGGCTACGTCAAGGAAACCGAGAAGAGCATCCGCCGCGCCCTGGCCGCGTCCCGGGCAGCCATCAAGCAGGCCCGGAAATCTGCCGATGTCGAGTCACCCCTGGTGTCGGAGGTCCTGGACGAGGTGGAGGCCGCCACCCGCGAAGCCCAGGCGGAAGTGGACACCGGCCGCCCCCTCAGCGAAGTGACCTACCGGGTCCGCCGCCGCGTGGACGCCGCCGTCCAGACCCTGGTCCAGGCCGACGTCGCAGCACTGCAGGCAGACCTCGAGGAAATCGCCGCCATGGAGCTGGCCCACGTGGGCGAGTCCGGTGTCCCAGTGGTGGCTGATGACGCCGTCCAGCGCATGTCCGCCCGCGACTGGTCCCCGCTGGGCGCCCTGGAGTCCGTCCAGGCCGTCCTGGATGCCCTCACCGTGGAGCGCAGCAACGAGGCCCAGCCGGTGATGCCTCTGGCCACCATCTCGGTGACCGAGGACATGGCCACCGCCATGCGCATGCACGCCATGGGCTGGGAGAGCGTCTACCACCACGAGATCCTGGCCTACGGCCTGGCGCCGGAAGACCTCAAGACCATGCTCACCCAGCGCCTCCGGTGGGCCCAGGGCACCATCCAGGTGTTGCTCCGCGAGAACCCTTTGGTGCAGAAGGGCCTCAAGCTCGGCCAGCGCCTGATGTATTTCGCCACCATGTGGACGTACCTGAGCGGGTTCGCCGCGGTCATCTACTTCGCCGCCCCCATCATCTACCTGCTGCTGGGCATCCTGCCGGTCAGCAGCCTGAGCTGGGACTTCTTCATCCGGTTCATCCCGTTCATGGTGGTCAACCAGCTGCTGTTCGCCGTGGCAGGCCGGGGCATTCCCACCTGGCGCGGCCAGCAGTACAGCCTTGCGCTGTTCCCCACCTGGATCAAGGCATGCACGACGGCGGCCCGCAACGTCTGGTTCGGCCGTCCCCTTGGGTTTGCCGTCACCCCAAAGGCGCGCCAAAGCGGCGGACCCAGCTGGAGCCTCATCCGGCCCCAGATCGTGGTGTCCATCCTGCTGGCCGTCGCCGCCGTCGTCGGCATCATCCGCCTGGCCACCGGCCTGGCCGAGCCGCTGGGCACCCTGGTCAACGTTGTCTGGGTGGTCTTTGACCTGGTGGTCATGAGCATCCTGGTCCGCGCCGTGCTCTACAAGGGGTACGAACCGGCCGCAGAACCTGCAAACAGAGAGGAATCCTGATGGAGTTCAGTTACGAGGTCAAAGATTCGTACGCGGAGGTCAAGGCGGACGGCCGGCTCAACATGGTCTCCGCGCCCAAACTGCGCGAGTTCGTCACGGACGTCATCGCCGGCGGATCCAACCGGATCGTGGTCAACCTGGAAAACACTGCATTCATGGATTCCTCCGGCCTTGGCGCGCTGATCGGCTGCCTCAAGGCCGCCCGCCAGGCCGGCGGCGACCTGCGCATCGCTGCCGTGCAGCCGCAGGTGAACATGGTCCTGAAGTTGACCAGCATGGACAAGGTCCTCACCGCCTACCCCACGGCCGAGGAGGCGTTCAGCAATGACTGAGGTACTGGCATCGCGCAGCTTCCGCGGACCGGCCGCCGAAGAGGCCATAGAAGAGATCCACAACGACCTCGACAGCCTGTGGCTGGACGTCCCGTTCGTGAACGACATGGACCAGATGACGTTCACCACCGCCGTCATCGAATCCGCGTCCAACATCGTCCAGCATGCGCAGCCGGCCGGGGACCGCGAGGTGGAGCTGGGCGTGGAGACCACGGTGCAGCCCGCGCTGCTGCAGGCCCGGGTCAGCGCCTATTACGCCAAGGCGCCGTTCGGTCCCATGGAGGCCTCCACCCCGGACGACGACGCCGAGTCGGGGCGCGGCCTGGCCTTGATCGAGGCGCTGGTCACCACGGTGACATTCGAGCGCCAGGACGGAACCAACACGTGGGTGCTTTCCAGGACGTCCTCAGGGGACTAGGAATCTGGCGCGCCGCTTGACAGTGACCCTCGCCTGCTCTTGAATATTGCGTATGCTGAAATAACAGTTCCATGATGCGGAAGCCTGCCTTTGTGCGCAGGTGCCGGGCACTCCGGCGTCCGCATAGCCGTCACCGTGGATGCCAGCATGACACCAAGGAATACGACCAGCATGAAGCTTGCCGAATTCAACAGCGCGGATCCTGCCGCGGCCCAGGCCATCCTCCGGCCCTGCATCGACATCAGCCGCTGGGTGGAGGCGGTGGCCGGGGCACGCCCGTTCCCCGCCCGTAACGAGCTCCTGGAGTTCGCCGCCCAGGCTGCCAACCCGTTCACTTCCGCCGAGGTTGAAGCCGCCATGGCCCACCATCCCAGGATCGGGGAACGCCCGACGGCGGCCAGCACCGAGGCGTCAATGTCCCGTTCCGAGCAAGCCGGGGTGGACCCTGCGGACGCTGAAGCCGCCGAGTCCCTGGCGCGCGGGAACCGTGAGTACGAGGAGAAGTTCGGCCGGGTCTTCCTGATCCGGGCAGCCGGACGCACCGCCCCGGAAATCCTGGCGGCCCTGAACCAGCGGCTCTCCAACTCTCCGGAAGAAGAAGACAGCATCGTGGCGCAGCAGCTGCGCGAAATCGCCGTACTGCGGCTCGAAGGACTGATCAGCGAATGAGCGTTTCCCACGTCACCACCCACATCCTCGACACCGGCGCCGGACGCCCGGCGGCGGGGGTCGCCGTCGTCCTTTCAAAGAACGACGGCGGCACCTGGCGCGAGCTGGCAGCGTCCAGCACCGACGCGGACGGCCGGGCGAAGGACCTGGGGCCGGAGCAGCTGGAACCGGGACACTACAAGCTGAACTTCGCCACGGGCAAGTACTACGCAGGCCTGCAGACACAGACCTTCTTCCCGGAAGTGGACCTGGTGTTCGAGGTCACCGGCCCCGAGCACTACCACGTGCCGCTGCTCCTGAGCCCGTTCGCATACTCCACCTACCGCGGGAGCTAGCGGAAATCCAGGGCGGCCGGACGCCGCCCAGGTTGATCCAATGTCACGGCCGTCACAGTTCCCGCATAGGATCAGGAAGTATGGCTCCTAAAAATGAACCGGAATCAGATACCGACACCCAAGGCGGCCAGTCAGGCGGAGTGCAGTCCGTGGAGCGTGCTCTGACCGTCCTGGAGATCCTTGCCAGGGAAGGGCACGCCGGCGTGAGCGAGATCGCCGAGGAGATGGGGATCCACAAGTCCACCGTCTCCCGGCTTATGGGTTCCCTGGTAACCCGCGAAATGGTCCACCAAAACAGCGAGCGCGGAAAGTACCAGCTCGGCTTCGGCATCCTGCGCCTGGCCAGTTCCATTCCCGGCAGGCTGAGCCTGGTGCACGAGGCACGGCCTGTGCTGGAAAGCCTGGCGGAGGAGTTCAAGGAAACCGTCAACCTCGCCGTCCTGCGTTCCAACTATGCAGTCAACGTGGACCAAGCCATGGGCCCTTCCACGCTGGCCACCTACGACTGGGTGGGAAGCCTCACGCCCTTGCATGCGACCTCCAGCGGAAAGGTGCTCCTGGCAGCACTGGGGGCCGATGAACGGGACCGGATCCTCAAGGAGACGGGATTGGAAGCCCGAACGGCCCGGACCGTCACAAACCGGAAGAAACTGGACGCGGAGCTGCTCGAGGTGGCCGCCAAGGGGTACGCCGTGGTCCGCGAGGAGTTCGAAATCGGCCTGAACGCGGTGGCGGTGCCCGTCTACAACCACCAGGGCACCGTGATTGGCGCCCTCAGCATCTCGGGACCCGCATTCCGTTTCGACCCTGAGCAGATCCCGGGGCTGCTGGAAACGCTCAAGGAAGCCGGACTCAAGGTCAGCGCCAACATGGGCTACACGGTCCGATAACAACAAAATGACCCCCGGCTGGCCGGGGGTCATTTTGCTTTAAGCGGGGACACGGCCCGTGCAGCCTCCCTTGACTTTCGAAGTGACGTACAGCACTCTTGTTGCTTAGCGCGAACTCTGTTGATCTTTGCGGAACACCTCCCCCACAGGGCTAATGACCCTTCCCCCGCATGGCCGCGGCTGCCGGTTGCCGTTAGGGCTCCTGCAACGACAGGCCAAGCACACTCGCAAGCCCATGGACTAGCCAAAGGACCCGCTTTCATGGCCATCAATAGTGATTTGACTACCCCCAAGCCCAAAGTGCCCCCGTCAGGGGACGCCGCCCCTGCAAGCCTTGACGATCCACGGGAAGAAGCGGCCCCGGCTGCCCCTAACGATCATGAACAGATCCTCGAAGAGCTGCGGCTGGGCAGGCGGGAGCAGGAAGTCTCCCAGCGCCGCAACCGGAAGTTGACGCTGGACAAGGCGACGTTCGGGATCACGGGCGCCATAGCCTTGGCCTTCATTGCCTGGGGATTCCTCGACAAGGACAGTCTCGCCACCACGTCAAAAGACGCCCTTGACTGGGTAATGGAGTACACGGGCTGGCTGTTCATGGTCCTCGCCTCACTCTTCGTCGTCTTCGTGCTGTGGCTGGCAATGAGCAAGTTCGGCAACATTCCACTGGGCAAGGACGGTGAAAAGCCTGAATTCCGCACGGTCTCCTGGATCGCGATGATGTTCGCCGCCGGCATGGGCATCGGCCTGATGTTCTACGGCGTCGCCGAGCCGCTGTACCACTTCATCTCTCCGCCGCCGGGAACCGTCGATGGCCGCACTCCGGCCGCCATCCAAACGGCCATGGCCACCTCGATCTTCCACTGGACGCTTCACCCCTGGGCCATGTACGCCGTCGTGGGAATAGCAATGGCCTACGGCACGTACCGACTGGGCCGCAAGCAGTTGATCTCCGCCGCCTTCACCTCCCTGTTCGGGATCAGGACCGTTGAAGGACCGGTGGGCAAGGTCATCAACATCCTGGCCATCTTCGCCACGCTCTTCGGCACCGCAGCCTCCCTGGGCTTGGGCGCCCTGCAGATCGGCAGCGGCTTCACTTCCAACGGCTGGGCCGGCGAAATCGGAACCCCCGTGCTGGTCGGGATCGTCGCCATCCTGACGGCATGCTTCGTTGCCTCCGCAGTTTCCGGCATCAGCCGGGGCATCCAGTGGCTGTCCAATATCAACATGGTCCTCGCCGTCGTGCTGGCCATGATCGTCTTTGTGGCAGGGCCGACGCTTTTCATCCTCAACCTCATTCCCTCCGCTCTGGGTGACTACATCCGGGACCTGGCCGCAATGTCTTCCCGCACGGAGGCCGTCGGCGACGAAGCATTGCGCACCTGGATGTCGGGCTGGACCATCTTCTACTGGGCCTGGTGGATTTCCTGGACGCCCTTTGTGGGAATGTTCATCGCCCGCATCAGCCGTGGCCGCACCATACGGCAGTTTGTCACCGGCGTCCTGCTCGTCCCCAGCATTGTGAGCGTGGTCTGGTTTGGCATCTTCGGCGGCACCGCCTTCCGCATCCAGCAGGAAGCGGACAACGCCGGTTCGCCCGGGCTCATGACCATGGTCGACGGCAAGGCCACCATCGATTTCGACGGCGCCCTGTTCAACCTGGTCAAGAACCTCCCGCTGCCCGCCTGGCTGACCGCGGCCGTGATCGTCCTCGCCATGGTTCTGGTGGCAATCTTCTTCATCACCGGCGCGGATTCCGCATCCCTGATCATGGCTTCACTGAGCTCCAACGGCAGCTCTGAACCTAAGCGTGCCCTGGTCATCTTCTGGGGTGCCCTGACCGGTGCCGTGGCGGCCGTCATGCTCCTGGCCGGCGGCGACCAGCCCTCGGAAGCACTGTCCGGCCTTCAGCGGATCACCATCGTGGCGGCCCTGCCCTTCATCATCGTTATGCTGCTGCTCTGCTTTGCCATCACCAAGGATCTGCGGCGGGACCCGCTCTCCCTGCACCGCCGGCTGGCGGACTCGGTGGTGGAGCGGGCCATCCGCACGGGGGTCGAGCAGCACCGCGGCGTCCAATTTGAACTTGTGACCAAGCACGAGTGCTCAGAAGCATGCGCAAAGGGCAGTCCGTGCCCAGGGGCAAGTACCGACACGCAGAAGGCAGCCCACCGGTTGTAGGAGCACCGGCATTGCGATGGCCCCGGCGCCTGCGTCGGGGCCATCGTCGTTATGGCTATGCAGACCAACCAAGGGGCCGGAACTGCGGGTTAGGTCCAGACACAGCTGCGGGCTGCGCTAAAAACTGGCAGCGCTGCGGGCGGCAGGGCGATTAAGCCCAGATCTGATAGCCCGATGACTTGTCGAAAATGCGCCGCGTGCTGATGCCTTCGGCGGCTATCCAGAGGACCGATCCGTCCTCCGCGGCCTGGTCCACCACCCCGGTAGCCACATGCTCCCCCAGTAGCCACACCTCAACACTCCGGCCGGGCAGCCGCGCCCAGTCGGACCGGAGGCCGAGGACCTTTCCAGAACTTCCCGCGCGCTGCTCATCGTGCTCGAGGTCGAGTTCGCTGGCATCACGCCGGGCGTCAAGGGTTGCTTGGGAATTCACTCGTCACTCCGTTCGCCGGCACCGTCGCCGCTCCTGAGAAAACACTGGTATTTGATTGATATATCAAAGCACTATCCGAGTATGGCGCAGGTCACAGTCCGCGTCAACGAGGGTCCTGAGGGCCGGGATGGGCTAGGCGTTGAAAAGGGCCTCGCGCACCGCATGCTCGAATCCACTCACATGGGCTTTGGCCAGCTCCGCGGCGCGATCTTCATCCCCGTCAATGACCGCCCGCAGCAGATCGAGGTGTTCGCGCACATGGTGATGGAGGTCCGGCAGCCGATCAATGACCATGCACCAGATCCGAGTGGCCAGGTTGTCGTAGCGGATCAGGATGTCCTCCAGGTGAGGGTTGGCCGCAGCGGCGTAAATCCCCTGGTGCACCCGGGCATCCAGCCGCAGGGTCTCTGTCACCGTTGCCGCAGCCACGTCAAACACCTCCACCTCCTCGAGGGTGGCAGACAGCTCCGCGCGGGCCGCAGGCGAGGCAACCCTCGCTGCACGTGCGGCGGCAAGGGGCTCCAGCTGTGCCCTGATCTCGGAGATGAAGGAAAGGTCGGTGACGTCCACCCGGGTGGCGAACGTCCCCCGCCTGGGGTAAGTCTTCACCAGCCGGTCCAGCTCCAGCCGCTTGAGCGCTTCACGCACCGGGGTTCTCCCCACGCCCAGGTTCCTGGCCAGGAGCTCGTCATTGAGCAGTTCTCCGGGCTTGATTTCCAGCGTCAGCAACCGGTCCCGGATGCTTTCGTAGGCGACGTCGGCCAGCGACTTCCTGCCGGCGTCGTCCGCCACCGCCAAAGCCTCAAATGCCATGCCGGGCCCCCTTCTTCGCAATCCACAAAAAATCTATTGACCTCGTCTGTGGACCAGTATACGCTGGCACCCAATCTAATATATCAGTTCAGTGGTTTGGAATATATCTAGAAGGAGGAGGGACATGACCCTCATCGAAACAGCCTCAGCAACCACCACCCTGCCCGCGCTCAAGGAAGAGCAGGCGCAGAAGTTCGTGCTGACCCTGTCGTGCCGGGAGCAGGCAGGGATCGTCCAGGCCGTGACCACGTTCCTCTTCGAGCGTGGCTTCAACATCGACGAACACCAGCAGTTCGACGACAGCCTCCGCGAAACCCTGCACCTGCGCACGGCGTTCTCGGGCTCCCCCAACTACACGCCAGCCATGCTCGAAGAAGAATTTGCGTCCATTGCGGGCCGGTTCGACATGAAGTTCAGCTTCCACGGCCAGACCAAGCAGCGCGTCCTGGTCATGGTCTCCAAGTTCGGCCACTGCCTGAACGACCTCATCTTCCGCTGGCGCGGCGGCAGCCTCGGTGGGGAACTGGTAGCGGTCGTTTCCAACCACGAGACCCACCGTGCAATGGCCGAAGCCGCCGGCCTGCCTTTCATTTACCTCCCGGTCACCCCGGACACCAAGGCCGACGCCGAGCGCCGGCTCCTGGAGTTGGTAGATGAGTATGACGCCGACCTGGTGGTCCTGGCCCGCTACATGCAGGTGCTTTCTGACAACCTCTGCCGGGCGCTGGAAGGCCGGGCCATTAACATCCACCACTCGTTCCTTCCCGGTTTCAAGGGCGCGCGCCCTTACCACCAGGCCTACGACCGCGGCGTAAAGCTGGTCGGTGCCACGGCGCACTACGTCACTGCTGACCTGGATGAGGGGCCGATCATCGAGCAGGAAGTCATCCGGGTGGACCACACCTACGGCCCGGCCCAGCTGTCCACCGTCGGGCAGGATGCCGAGGCACTCGCACTGTCCCGCGCCGTCCGCTGGCACTGCCAGCACCGGGTACTGCTGGACCAGACCAGCACCGTGGTGTTCCGGTAACCGCCCGCCCGTTTCGCAGACACAATACTTAAAGCAGCAGGAGAGACCTTTTATGGAATCGTCGCCACGCATCGTCATCATCGGAGCCGGAATCGTCGGCACCAACCTGGCGGATGAACTCGTCACCCGGGGCTGGAACAACATCACGGTCCTGGACCAGGGCCCGCTCAACATGCCGGGCGGCTCCACGTCCCACGCCCCCGGCCTGGTCTTCCAGACCAACCCCTCCAAGTCCATGGCGCTGTTCGCGAAGTACACGGTGGAGAAGCTGCTGTCCCTCACCGAGGACGGCGTCAGCTGCTTCAACCAGGTGGGCGGACTGGAAGTCGCCACCACCGAAACCCGGCTTGCGGACCTGAAGCGCAAGCTTGGCTACGCCTCGTCATGGGGCATTGAGGGCTCCATCCTCTCCCCCGCCGAGTGCAAGGAGCTGTACCCCCTTATTAACGAAGAGGACATCCTCGGCGGCCTTCACGTTCCCAGCGACGGTCTGGCGCTGGCCGCCCGCGCGGTCCAGCTGCTGATCAAGCGCACTGAAGCGGCCGGCGTGAAGTACATCGGCAACACCCAAGTGACCGGCATCGAGCAATCCGGCCGGCGCGTTACCGGCGTCCAAACGCCCGACGGCGTGATCCCGGCAGACATCGTCGTCTCCTGTGCCGGCTTCTGGGGCGCAAAGGTCGGCGAACTGATCGGCATGTCCGTGCCGCTGCTGCCCCTTGCACACCAGTACGTCAAGACCACGCCGGTTCCGGCACAGCAGGGCAAGAACGAGCTGCCCAACGGTGCGCGTCTGCCCATCCTCCGCCACCAGGACCAGGACCTCTACTATCGCGAACACGGCGACCGATACGGCATCGGCTCCTACGCCCATAAGCCCATGCCGGTGGACCTGGACGAGCTCGGCAGCTTCAAGCCGAACGAGATCAGCGAACACAACATGCCCTCCCGACTGGACTTCACCCTGGAGGATTTCCTCCCGGCCTGGGAAGCCACCAAGCAGATCCTGCCCGCCCTGCGCGAGAGCGAGATCGAGGACGGCTTCAACGGCATCTTCTCCTTCACCCCCGACGGCGGCTCCCTTGTCGGCGAGTCGAAGGAACTGGACGGCTTCTTCGTGGCCGAAGCAGTATGGGTCACCCACTCCGCCGGTATCGCCCGGGCCGTGGCCGAACTCCTGGTGGACGGCAAGTCCTCCATCGACCTGGGCGACTGCGACATCCACCGCTTCGAGGAAGTGCAGCTGACCCCCGAATACGTCAGCGAAACCTCCCAGCAGAACTTCGTGGAGATCTACGACGTTATGCACCCGCTGCAGCCCAAGCTCTCCCCGCGCAACCTGCGTGTATCCCCCTTCCACGCCCGGCACAGGGAACTGGGCGGGTACTTCCTCGAAGGCGCCGGCTGGGAACGTCCCTACTGGTTCGAGGCGAACGCTGACCTGCTCAAGGATCTGCCCGCCGACTGGCGGCCGCCGGCCCGCGATTCCTGGTCCGGCATGTTCAGCTCCCCCATCGCCGCCGCCGAGGCATGGAAGACGCGTACCGCCGTCGCCATGTACGACATGACCCCGCTCAAGCGCCTGGAAATCTCCGGACCCGGGGCACTGAAGCTGCTGCAGGAACTGACCACCGCGGAAATGAACAAGAAGCCGGGCGCCGTCACCTACACGCTCCTGCTGGATGACAAGGGTGGGGTCCGAAGCGACATCACCGTTGCACGCCTGAGCGAGGACACCTTCCAGCTCGGCGCCAACGGCAACATCGACACCGCCTACTTCGAGCGGGCAGCCCGGCACCAAAACGAAAGCGGCAGCGCCGGAGACTGGGTCCAGGTGCGCGACACCACCGGCGGAACCTGCTGCATCGGCCTCTGGGGCCCGCTCGCCCGCGAGGTGGTCGGCGCGGTCAGCAGCGACGACTTCTCCAACGACGGCCTGAAGTACTTCAGGTCCAAGCAGGTCGTCATCGGCGGCGTCCCCGTCACCGCGATGCGGCTGTCCTATGTCGGTGAGCTCGGCTGGGAACTGTACACCAGCGCTGACAACGGCCAGCGCCTTTGGGACGCGCTGTGGAAGGCCGGCCAGCCCTTCGGCATCATCGCCGCAGGCCGCGCGGCATTCAGCTCGCTCCGCCTGGAGAAGGGCTACCGTTCCTGGGGATCCGACATGACTACCGAGCACGACCCCTTTGAGGCCGGCCTCGGCTTCGCGGTGAAGATGGCCAAGGACAACTTCGTGGGCAAGGCAGCCTTGGAGGGCCGCACCGAGGAGAACTCCGGGCGGCGCCTGCGCTGCCTCACGGTCGACGACGGCCGCAGCCTGGTGCTGGGCAAGGAACCGGTGTTCTACAAGGACCAGGCAGTTGGCTACGTGACCAGCGCCGCCTACGGCTACTCCGTCCGCAAGCCCATCGCCTACTCCTACCTGCCCGCCGAAGTTTCGGTCGGCGATTCGGTGGAGATCGAGTACTTCGGCCGTCGCATCGTGGCCACAGTCACCCAGGACCCGCTGTACGACCCCACCATGTCCCGGCTGCGCGGCTGAGCATGACGGAACAGCAAGTGAACACGGCGGCGCCGTCCGGGGCTGGCCCGGTTGGCACCGGTTCATCCGCCACGGGCTCGATCGGCACCGAGACCATCGGCGGCTACCTCGCACGGCTCGCCTCCCGGCAACCCACGCCCGGAGGCGGGGCGGCGGCCGCACTCCACGCCGCCCAAGGGGCAGCCCTGGTGGCCATGGTGGCCCGCTACACCACCGGCCCCAAGTACGGGGAGCACGCAGCCCTGGTGGAGCGGACCACGAAGGTGGCCGATGGGCTCGCGTCGGAGGCACTGCGCCTGGCCGACGCCGATGAGCAGGTCTTCCAGGCCGTCATTGACGCCTACCGGCTTCCCTCTGACACCGAGGGGCTCAAGGCTGCCAAGATGTCGGCCATCCAGGCAGCGTTGGTGCAGGCCGCACAGACCCCCGCCCAACTGGTCAAACTGGCCGGCGCGGTGGTGGAGCTCGCAACAGGGCTGGCCGACGTCGCCAATCCGAACGTGATCAGCGATGTGGCCGCAGCAGCAGATGCAGCACGTGCCGCCGCCACCACGGCACGGGTCAATATTGACATCAATGTCGTGGCCATCAAGGACCCGGCAGTGCGGTCGCTGCTCAAGGAGCAGACGGACGGCATCGAGGAAAAGGTCGTGGCCTCGGCCGACGCCCTCACGGCACGGGTACGGGAAAGGATCCTTCAATGAGCACCCAGTCGCTTTCCGGAAAGGAACTGGCCGGGGACATCCGGCACCGCGCCCGGGAGCAGGCCCGGGACCTCGAACAGGGCGGTATCCACCCTGCACTGGCCGTGGTCATCGCCACCGACGACGGCTCGACCCACTGGTACGTCCGCTCCATCGAGCGGGCCGCCGAGGCGGCCGGGATTGGTTGCCGGGTCATCGACTTGGGGCACGATGCAACCGAGCAGGTGCTGGCCGACGTCCTGCGCGACCTGGGCGCCGAACCGTCGGTGCACGGCATCATCCTGCAGACGCCGCTTCCGGCCGGCGTCCGCACCGATGCCCTGGTGGGCCTGATACCGCCGGAAAAGGACATCGACGGCGCGAATCCACTGAGCCTTGGCCGCCTGGCCGTAGGGCAGCCGGCCTTCGCGCCTGCCACGGCCCGGTCCGTCGTCGAGATCCTGGAGCACTACCGCATCCCGGTGGCGGGCCGCAACGCTGTGGTTGTCGGCCGCTCGGCAGTAGTGGGAAAACCGCTGGCCCTCCTGCTCCTGGAACGCGATGCTGCCGTCACGGTGTGCCATTCACGCTCCGGGCCGCTGGAGCGCTACACGGCTGAGGCTGACATCGTGGTGGTCGCGGCCGGAAGGACGGCCCTGCTCAACGGCAGCCATGTCTCTCCCTCTTCCGTAGTCATCGATGTGGGCACCAACGTCCTGGCCGACGGTTCGCTGGTGGGGGACGTGGATGCGGACAGCGTCCGAGGGGTTGCAGCTGCGCTCAGCCCTGTTCCGGGTGGCGTCGGCTCCGTGACGACGGCGTTGCTGCTCCTCCACACCGTGGAGGCCGCACGGCGGCAATCGTGCCCCCTGCCGCTGCAGGCCGGCGTTTCAGGAGCCCACATCCTGGAAGCGGCAAGCTAGGCCCAGCGTTTGCAGCGGGCGTCCCGTTTTCCGTGAAAGGTGCTTCGATGGGCCTAAGACCTGGGGAGGTATTCCTCATCGAAGCACCGTTTTCGGAAAACGGGACGCCGTAACGAGCGGGCCTTTGGCGTGCCCCGGAACACGATGCAAGGGCGCTTACATACTCTGACTTTCACAGTTCACAGTCTTGACTTTGAGTGTGACGTAGCGCACGATTTTGTTGCATAAAGCGAACGTTGTTGATCATCACGGAACGAAGCTCGCCCGGATATGTCCTTCCCTTCCCCCGGCTCCACCCGTGATGGCCTCGGAAACAGACGAACGAATTCATTCTGGCCGATCCGCACCTCGCCCATCGGCCCGCCCAGCGATGTCAGCATCCAGGCGGTACCGCTAAATCACCAAAGGAAACTGTTGATGACTATCAAAGATGGCAGCACCATCGATCAAAGCAGTGCAGAGCGCCGGAACGTGGGGACGACACCGGAGTCTGTCCCTGAGTCCAGAAAACGGCGCTCCGGTGCCGTCAGCGGCTTGCGCTGAAGCCCGAAGGGAACGAATTTCAATGATTAATTCGACCAGGTCGACGGCCCCCGTCGACACCTCAAAATCAGAAGAGACCAGCTCCGCGTTCAAACGTCGCTTCATGGTGCGGCTTGTTGCTGTCTTCATCGGCGGAATGTTCCTCGACGGTTACATCCTTGGAATTATCGGCCCCGTCACCGGACCCATGCGGTCAGAGCTCCAGCTCGACGCACTGTCCCTGGGCATGATTGCGGCAGGCCCGCTGGCTGGTATCTTCGTCGGCTCCCCGCTGGCCGGCTGGGCTACCGATAAATTCGGACGCAAGCCCATGTTCCTCGTGGACATGGGCCTGTTCCTCGCGGCCTCAGCGGCCCAGTTCTTCGTAACTTCCGGAGACGGAGCCGTGATCCAACTGGCCATCATCCGGTTCCTCATGGGCGTTGCGATCGGCGGTGAATACTCCATCGGCGGCCCCTTGCTGTCAGAGTTCTCCCCGCCAAAGCTCCGCGGGCGTTTGCTCGGACTGACCCTGATCGCCTGGTACGTCGGCTTCATGATGGCATTCATCATCGGCACGCTCCTGCATGATGCCGGCACCCCCTGGCGCCTCGTCATCGGCACGAGCACGATCCTCGCATTTGTCCTGTTCTTCGCCCGCTTCGGGCTCCCCGAATCGCCCAGCTGGCTCATTACGAAGGGACGGCGTGAGGAAGCACTCGAGATCGCACACAGATACATCGAATCGCCCCAGATGCACAACAGCATCACCGAAGAGATCGACCTGAGGGCGATCCAGGAGGCCCAGGCCGCGCAGGGCAGGACCAAAATCAAGAGCGCCTCCCTCGGAATGCTGTTCTCGAGGCAGAACTGGCGCACCACCCTCTTCACCTCAGGTTTTTGGTTCTGTGCGGTCACTCCGTACTTCGCGATCGCCACCTTCGCCGACGACGTGCTCAACCAGTTCGGCTTCGGCGGCGGCTGGGCCGGTGGAGTCGGGCTGTCCGCACTTGCCACCGCGGGTGTTGTCACCACCGTGCTTCTGATTGACAAGCTCGGCCGCCGAATCCTTACCGTGCCCGGGCAGTGGCTCTGCGCAGGCATCCTTCTGGTGATCGGAGTTTGGGCGGACGCACCGGCGATCCTCGTGCTCGCCCTGTTCCTCGCCTTCTCCTTCTTCAACGCCGGCTACACCACGTTGACCCAGGTCTATCCGGCCGAGCTGTTCCCCGGCCATCTGCGCGGCATCGGAATGGGCTTCGCCGCGGCCTTCAGCCGCATTGGAGCCGCGCTCGGCACCTTCGCCCTGCCGTGGGCGATCAGCAACATCGGCATGGGGCCCAGCATGGTCGTAGCCGCCGCCGTCGCATTACTCGGGGCAATCCTCTCGCAATGGCTCGCGCCTGAGACGAAGGGGCGCACCCTCGCCGACATCTCAGCAGACGTCTCCCACTGACACGGGACTGCACAAGAGCCCTCGCCGTGCCTGCGGCGGGGGCCTTTTTGCTGCCTTTCGACGCAGTGCTGCCGATCCCCGCAACAAAGCAGGAAATCCTTGACATCCAATGTGAGCTAAGCCACTCTGTTGCATATAGTGATGCGCGTTGCTCATAGCGAAGCTAACTCCATCACCCGGTCAGGCGGATTCCAGCACCACCCAGGAGAACCAAAAATCATGAGCGCATCACCCCGCGTCGTCATCATCGGAGCCGGCATCGTCGGCACCAACCTCGCCGACGAGCTGGTAAGCCGCGGCTGGAACGACATCACCGTCGTCGAGCAGGGCCCGCTGGAACTGGCAGGCGGCTCCACGTCACACGCCCCGGGCCTCGTGTTCCAGAACAATCCGTCCAGGACCATGACGGCATTCGCCACGTACACCGTGAACAAGCTCCTCGCCCTGAGCAAGGACGGCGAGTCCTGCTTCAACCAGGTGGGCGGCCTGGAGCTGGCAACCACTCCGGAGCGCTTCGCCGACCTCCAGCGCAAGATGGGCGTGATGACGTCCTGGGGTGTCGAAAGCCGGATCATCGACGCCGACGAATGCGAAAAGATCTACCCGCTGCTGAATACCGGAAAGCTTTCCGGCGGCCGCGAGGTCCTGGGCGGCCTGCTCATCCCCACCGACGGAATCGCCCTGGCGGCCCGGGCGGTGCAGCTGCTGATCGAGCGCACGCGCGAGCGCGGCGTGAGCTACCGCGGCTCCACCACAGTCACCGGCATCACCCGGGAAGCCGGCAAGGTCACCGGCGTGGAGACGTCCGACGGCGTGATCCCGGCTGACATCGTGGTGTCCTGCGCCGGGTTCTGGGGACGTGAGCTCGGCAAGATGGTAGGCCTGGAGGTGCCGTTGCTGCCGCTGGCCCACCAGTACGCGGTCACCACGCCCCTGGCCGAACTCGAGGGCGTCAACGAGCTTCCGAAGGGTGCCAGCAAGCCCATCCTGCGCTACCAGGACAAGGACCTGTACTACCGCGAATGGGGCGACCGCATCGGCATCGGCAGCTACGCCCACCGCCCGATGCCGGTGGACATGTCCGCGCTGCCAAAGGTGGCGGCCAAGGAGATGTCCGACCACCGCATGCCCTCCCGCCTGGACTTCACCCTCGAAGACTTTGTTCCCGCGTGGGAGGACAGCCAGGACCTGCTGCCGGCACTGCGCAGCACTGAGATCCAGGACGGATTCAACGGCATTTTCTCCTTCACCCCCGACGGCGGCCCGCTCATGGGCGAGGCACCGGACCTCGAGGGCTTCTTCGTGGCCGAGGCCGTCTGGGTCACCCACTCCGCCGGCGTGGCCAAGGCCATGGCGGAGCTGATCATCGACGGCCACCCGCAGACCGACCTGCACGGCTGCGAGCTGACCCGCGTTGAAAAGGTGCAGACCTCCGACGCCTACGTCAGCGAGACCTCGCAGCAGAACTTCGTGGAGATCTACGACGTCCTGCACCCGCTGCAGCCGCGCGAATCGCCGCGCGACCTGCGCGTCAGCCCCTTCAACGTCCGGCAGAAGGAGCTTGGGGCCTTCTTCCTGGAATCCGCCGCCTGGGAACGCCCGCACTGGTTCGAAGCCAACCGGGGTCTCCTGGCCGAATTGCCGGAAGAATGGCAGGCCCCCGAGCGCGACGAGTGGTCCGCCATGTTCCACTCCCCCATCTCCGCCGCCGAAGCGTGGAAGACGCGCACCGCCGTCGGACTTTTCGACATGACGCCGCTGAAGCGCCTCTCCGTCACCGGCCCCGGCGCCCAGGCACTGCTGCACCGGCTCAGCACGGGCAACATCGCCAAGAAGCCAGGTGCCGTGACGTACTGCCTGCTGTTGGAGCACGACGGCGGTATCCGCAGCGACGTGACCGTGGCAAGGCTCGCGGAGGAGGAGTTCCAGCTGGGCGTCAACAGCAACGTTGACTTCGACTACCTCCGGGTGGAGGCCCGCCGGCAATCGGCGGCGGATCCCTCGCAGTGGGTCCACGTCACCGACATTACGGGCAGCACCTGCTGCATCGGCCTGTGGGGCCCGCTGGCCCGCGAGGTCATCGGCAAGGTCAGCACGGACGACCTGAGCAATGACGGCCTCAAGTACTTCCGCACCAAGCAAATCTCCGTTGGGGGCATCCCCGTCACGGCCATGCGACTCTCCTACGTGGGCGAACTGGGCTGGGAGCTCTACACCACCGGTGAATACGGGCTGAAGCTCTGGGACCTGCTGTTCGAAGCCGGCCAAGAGCACGGCATCATCGCTGCCGGCCGCGGCGCCTTCAACAGCATGCGCCTTGAAAAGGGCTACCGGCTCTGGGGCACGGACATGAACTCCGAGCACCACCCCTACCAGGCTGGTTTGGGCTTCTCCGTGGCCAAGGACAAGACCGGGTTTGTGGGTGCCGAGGCCCTGGCGGTCCGCAAGGAACAGCCGGCGGCCAAGACGCTGCGCTGCCTGACGGTCGACGACGGCACGTCAGTGGTGCTGGGCAAGGAACCGGTGTACGTGGGCGGGGAAGCCGCTGGATACGTCACGAGCGCGGCGTACGGCTTCACCGTCGGCAAGCCCATCGCCTACGCCTGGCTGCCCTCGTCGGTGGCCGAAGGGGACGCCGTGGAAATCGAGTACTTCGGTCGGCGCGTAGCAGCCACCATCAGCGCCGAACCGCTCTTTGACCCGGGCATGGAACGCCTCCGCGGCTGATCCGCCCCACCCACAGCAAGCGGCACCCCGGACTGAACTGCTCAGTCCGGGGTGCCGCCGTTTGGCCTTACCGCTCTTTATAAACGGGAACCAGGCATTAGTTGTTGAGGTAGCCGTTCGGGTCCAGGACGTACTTTGTCGCGGCTCCGGCATCGAATTCCGCGTACCCGCGCGGGGCATCCTCCAGCGGAATGGCCGTGGCGTTGACCGCCTTGGCGATCTGGATCCGGTCATGCAGGATGGCCATCATCAACTGCCGGTTGTACTTCATCACCGGGCACTGGCCCGTGGTGAAGGACAGGGACTTGGCCCAGCCGGTACCCAGCGACAGGGACAGGCTTCCCTTTCGGGCGGCCTCGTCCGCTGCTCCGGGATCGCCCGTGACGTAGAGACCGGGGATGCCCACGGAGCCGCCGGCGGTGGCGAGGTCCATCAGCGAGTTAAGGACGGTGGCCGGTGCTTCCTGGGCGCCGTGGCCGTGTGCGCGGGCCTCGAAACCGACGGCGTCGATGCCGGAGTCGACTTCCCGGACGCCGAGGATCTGCTCGATCTGGTCGGCGGGGTCGCCGTTGGCCACATTCACGGTTTCACAGCCAAAGGACCGGGCCCGGGCCAGGCGATCCTCGTTCAGGTCGCCCACGATAACCACCGCTGCTCCCAGCAGTTGGGCGCTGGCGGCCGCGGCAAGGCCCACGGGACCTGCTCCGGCAACGTACACGGTGGACCCGACCCCGACACCTGCCGTGACGGCGCCATGGAAACCGGTGGGCAGGATGTCGGAGAGCATGGTCAGGTCCATGATCTTCTCCAGTGCCTGGTCCCGGTCGGGGAAGCGCAGCAGGTTCCAGTCCGCGTAGGGGACCAGCACGTATTCGGCCTGGCCGCCAACCCAACCGCCCATATCCACGTAGCCGTAGGCGGAGCCGGGACGGTCGGGGTTCACGTTCAGGCAAATCCCGGTCTTGCGCTCCTTGCAGTTCCGGCAGCGGCCGCAGGAGATGTTGAAGGGGACGGAGACGATGTCCCCGACCTTGATGAACTCGACGTCGGGCCCGGTCTCGATGACTTCGCCAGTGATCTCGTGCCCCAGGACGAGGCCGGCCGGTGCGGTGGTCCGGCCGCGGACCATGTGCTGGTCGGACCCGCAGATGTTGGTGCTCACGGTGCGCAGGATGACCCCGTGAGGGACCTTCCGGCCGACATTGGCGGGATTGACGCCGGGGCCGGCTTTCAGCTCAAACGAGGGATACGGGGTGTCGATGACCTCGACGACTCCGGGCTCCTTGTATGCAACGGCTTTGTTACCTGACATGGGCATGGCTCCTATGGTTGGCGTTCGGTTGCCACGGAAGGCCTGACGCTGGGTGCATCAGACCTTCCGTGTGGTGTTACTTTTCACTTGCGGTGAATCTTTGGGGGCCGCGGGGTGCCCGTCGGCCCAGGGCGCGGCTAGGCGTCGATCACCATGTCGGTGCGCGCGGTGGAACAGCAGGGAAGGAACTTTCCGGCATCGATTTCACGTTTACGGATTCCGCCCTGGTGGTTCATGTCGATCTCCCCGGACAACTTGACCACCTTGCAGGAGCCGCACATGCCTTCCTTGCAGTTGGCGCCGATCCGGACACCGGCGCGCTGGGCCACCTCGAGGATGTGCTCCTCGGGGTCGATCCGCACGTTGATCCCGGCGCGCATGAAGGACAGGGTGAGGCTGCCGGTTCCCACGGTGTCGAAGCTGGAGGCGTCCGGGGCCTGCGCATCCGGTGCCACAGCCGGGGTGCCACCGGCCGGGGCTTCCGGGTTGGCAGCTTCCAGCGCCAGTCCCGTGGCCTGCAGGGTTCCGTCCTCGTCGTAGCCGGGCTCGTAGATCCCGAACGCTGCGGGCTGGCCTTCGAAGTAGTCCTCGGCGGATTCCGCGATTTCCCCAGCGATTTCCTCGGCGATGTCCGCCGCCAGGGCGAGCTCGGCCTGGTATTCGAGGAGGGTTTGCCGGTCGCCGGAGAAGAACTCCATGTAGATGGAGGTGTCGTCGACGCCCACCTTCCTGAGCAACTCAGTGGCGGTGTTCAGGTACCCCTCCGGTCCACAGGCGTACACCTGCCGGCCGTTGGCGTCGGGCGCCACCTCATCGATCATGGCTGAGGTCAGCCGTCCGCTGAAGCCTTCCCAGTGCTCGGGCCTGCCGCGGTCGCCCAGGGCATAGAAGACCTTGATGCGCGAGTCCACGGAAGCGATGTAGGCCAGCTCCCGGTGGAAGGCGAAGCCGCCGGCTTCCGCGCCGTGATAGAGCACCACCACGTCGGCGGTTCCCGGCAGGGAGTGGATGGTCCGCAGCATCGACATGATGGGGGTGATGCCGGCGCCTGCAGCCAGGAAGAGGTACCGGGCGCGCCGGTCGGCGTCAGGCAGGTGGAATGCGCCCACAGGTCCCAGCATGTCCAGGACGGTGCCGGGCCTGACGTTCTGGTGCACCCAAGGGGAAACCAGTCCGCCCGGGTCACGCTTAACGGTAACGCTGAAGGTCCACGGTTCCGTGGGCGAACTGGACAGCGAGTAGCTGCGGTCCACGGGTTCCTGGTCCTCGCCGTTAACCGGGAAGGCGATGTTCACGTACTGGCCCGGGCGGAACGCCAGCGGTGCACCATCGGAGCGGCGGAACACGAAGGTCATCATGCCGCCCGCTTCGGGGATGGTTTCGACGCATTCGGCCATGAACTCCTGCGGATGCCACGGGCCCAGGGCCTTGGCTGCGCTGGCCGGTCCTTCGACGCTGCCCATCACCCGGTTCCACGGCATTTCAAGGCCGCGGATGCGCTGTGGTTCCTGGACCTGCGTCTGGGTGAGGACGTCAATCATGCCAAGTGCTCCTGCACGCGGTGGACGTACCAGTTGATGAAGGCCTCCACCTGGTATTCGCTCTTCATGTACGGGCCGGGCTCGTAGGCGGGGCTGGCAGCTCCCTGCTGGCACAGTTCCACGAACGCCTTGTCCTGAATGTTGGTCTGCTTCCAGGTGTAGGTGAGCTTGTCGAGGTCGTAGTCAACGCCTTCCTCGGCGTCGTCAGCCACCAGCCAGGTGGTGCGGACCAGGGACTGGTGCTCGTTGATGGGGAAGACGCCGAACGTGATGACGTGGTCGCCCAGGAAGTGGAACCAGCTGTTGGGCTGCAGGTGCATCGAGCAGCGGCCCAGGCGGAAGTCCCGCAGGTCGCCGAGCAGCTTCTTGGAGAGCCTGCGGCCGTCGGCCGAGAACGATTCGCCTTCGCCGTCCAGGGATTCGCGTGAGATGCGGATACCGGCAATGCGGGTGTCGAGTTCCTCAACCACCTCGTAGGGCAGGCCGTAGCGGCGGCAGCGCTCCTCGAGGGAGGACTGGGCTTCCTTGTTGCGGTCCCAGACCTCTTCAAGGTGGGCCGGAATCAGTCCCTCGGTCAGGCCCCATGTGGGGAAGAGCGAGCAGGCGAGTTCCGGGTGTCCGTCGCAGTGGTAGCACTCACGGTTGTTCTCCATGACGAGCTTCCAGTTGCCCTCTTCGATGATGTTCTGCTGGTAGGCAATCTTCGTCTTGGACAGGTCGTGGGGTGCCAGGTAGGGCTCAAAGATCTTGGAGGTCTCGTCGAAGTCTGCGGGCGGTTCGTCAGCGATGCAGACGAAGATGAGGCCGGCAACCTCGCGGCTGTGGGCGCGCTTGAGGGCAAAGCAGTTCTTATCGAACTTGGCTTCGCCGGGGGCGGAGGCGTGGATCAGGTTGCCCTCCGGGGAGTAAGTCCAGGAGTGATAGCCACAGACCAGGTTTCCGGTGGAACCGGCAGCTTCGGTCAGGACCCGCGCACCCCGGTGGCGGCAGACGTTGTGCAGGACGTTGACGTCGCCCTCATCGGTGCGCAGCACGATCAGGGAGTAGGGGCCGTAGTCCACCGTGATGTAGTCGCCCGGCTCCGGCAGCTCGGCAACGCTGCCGGCAAAGATCCAGTGCTGGCCGAAGATGGCCTCCACGTCGAGCTTGAAGATGGTGGGGTCGGTGTAAAAGGGGGCGTCGAGGGAGTAGCCGGTGCGCCGTAGAGCGAACAACTCGGTAATTTCAGCCAGCTGCTCGGCCGGCATTGTTGAAGCGAGCTTTCCGCGTGCGCTGAGGGGCGCGTTCACTGAGGTAGTCATGTGTTTCCTCCCAAAAGGGCTGGGTTTTGAGCAAATTGAGGAGATTACGGAGCGGCTGGGGCAACAGGGGTTGTCCAGGACGTTCTGTTCACCAATGTGGGGAGGTACATCAGCAACAGACTTGATGACTCCAGAGGAGAACTGGAAGCACCTAACGCAACAGCGATCACCATATGCAACAGTGTGACTCCTGCCACCCCCGCTGTCAATGAATTTCAGATATGACGGAAAAGCCCGGAATGTGTCGTCCGATGCGTGCCGCCAACAGGCCTTGCGTGTCAGGTGCAGCGTCGAATAAACCCGCACTTTTCACCCCGGAACGGCCCGCGAATTGGCATTTGACGGCAATCCCAGTGCTTTGGACTGCCGCGAAGTGCCACCTCGCGGGCGCTTGGCTTCCGCCGGCGGCTACGGCAGGGACCTGGATCCGGAGGGGGGCCGGACGGCAACAACCCTGCGTGACTACCGGGAACATGCAACAGCGACGGCGACAGTCCGGCAGGTGCCGGTGTCGCCGTCGCTGTTTCCGCCCTTCACGGGCTTACTGCATCGATTCTTTGTTGGCTACTGCGCCACCTTGGCCAGTGTTTCCCGTTCCGCGGCGATGGTGGTGTTGTCGCCGTGGCCTGTGCGGACCACGGTCTCAGCGGGCAGGGTCAGCAGCTTCTCCCTGATGGAGGTCAGGATGGTCGGGTAGTCGCTGTAGGACCGGCCAGTGGCACCCGGGCCGCCGTTGAACAGCGTGTCCCCGGTGAAGACCGTCCCTTCACTCTCGAGGTAGAAGCACGTGGATCCCGGCGAGTGCCCCGGGGTGTGGATGGCACGCAGCGTGGACCCGCCAACTTCGAACACATCGCCGTCGGCGTGGTACTGGTCGGGCTTGGCGTCCTGGTACACCTGCTCCCACAGGACCAGGTCCTCCGAGTTCAGGAGGATCGGGGCGCCCAGAGCGTCTGCTACTTCGCGGGCGGCGCCGATGTGGTCGTTATGCGCGTGGGTGAGCAGGATGGCCTTGACCTTGCGGCTGCGGACCTGGTTGATGATCGCAGCGGCGTCATGGGGCGCATCGATGATGACGCATTCCTCATCGTTGCCCACGATCCAGACGTTGTTGTCCACGTCCCAGGTGCCGCCGTCGAGCGAAAAAGTGCCCGAGGTGACCAGGTTCTCGATGGTGACTGCCATTAGATCTCCACCACCGAGCGCAGGACCTTACCCTCGTGCATCTTCTCGAACGCTTCCTCCACCTGCTTGATGGTGATGCGTTCGGAGACGAAGGCGTCCAGGTCCAGGTTGCCCTGCTTGTAGTGCGACACCAGCATGGGGAAGTCGCGGGAGGGCAGGCAGTCACCGTACCAGGAGGACTTCAGCGAGCCGCCGCGCCCGAAGACGTCCAGCAGCGGCAGTTCCAGCGTCATCTCCGGCGTCGGCACGCCCACCAGGACCACGCGGCCGGCAAGGTCGCGGGCGTAGAAGGCCTGCTTGTAGGTTTCAGGACGGCCGACGGCGTCAATCACCACGTCCGCGCCAAATCCTCCGGTGAGGGCACGGATGGCTTCCACCGCGTCCTCCTGCTTGGAGTTCACGCCGTGGGTGGCACCGAGGGACTTGGCCATCTCAATCTTGTTGTCATCGATGTCCACGGCGATGATTGTCGTCGCGCCCGCCAGCTTGGCGCCGGCGATCGCCGCGATGCCCACGCCGCCGCAGCCGATCACTGCCACGGACTCGCCGCGTTTGACGTCGCCGGTGTTGATTGCGGCACCGATGCCGGCCATGATGCCGCAGCCCAGCAGGCCGACGGCGGCAGCGTCCGCCTCGGGGTCCACCTTGGTGCATTGTCCGGCAGCCACAAGGGTCTTTTCGGCGAAGGCGCCGATGCCCAGGGCCGGGGAAAGCTCGGTCCCGTCCTCGAGGGTCATCTTCTGGGTGGCGTTATGGGTGTTGAAGCAGTACTGCGGCTGGCCCTTGGCGCACGCGCGGCACTCGCCGCACACAGCGCGCCAGTTCAGGATGACCCGGTCGCCGGGAGCCACGGAGGTGACATCAGGGCCGACAGCGCTAACCACGCCAGTGGCTTCGTGACCGAGCAGGTACGGGAAGTCGTCGCCGATACCGCCCTGCTTGTAGTGCAGGTCGGTGTGGCAGACACCGCAGGTCAGGATGTCGACCAAGGCCTCCCCCGGGCCCGGATCCGGCACCAGGATCGTCTCCAGCGACACCGGGGCGTTCTTTTCCTTAACCACAACTGCTTGGACTTTGTGGACCATGGTCTTGTGTTCCTTTCCTGGATCCGGCTGGATCCGGTGAGTCGGCACCAAGTGCCAATCTAGCTGACGTGCCAAGGCCCAGGGGTCTCGCCATGGCCAGTGCGACCTGCGGGGATGATTGCGGATTACACAACAAGTTGCACAGAGCACTAACGGGAAATATGGCAGCGGCTACAGGTCGTGTCAATAGATATATCAGTTGCAGGCCAGTTGCGGCGCGGGTCACGGATCCTTTCCGGGCGAAGTTTGGCGGGGCAGGAAACCTGGGCTCCCGCCGCCCGGCGTCCTGTTATGTGGCCCAAAAGTCCGGCAGTAGGCTGGATGGCATGGCTTTTGAAGAAACCCCTGCCGAGCGGCGCGAAGTAACCGTCCGCCGGGCACCCAAATACGTTCCATTCCTGATCCTGGGTGCCGTGGTGGGAATTATCGCTGCCGCAGTGGTGGCATATGCGGTTCCGGGCGACGCGTCATTCGACCCCGGAGCCGTCTTCGGTTTCTTTCTGATCATGTTCGCTGCCATCGGTGCCATCCTCGGTGCTGGTCTGGCGCTGGTCCTTGACCGTCGAAGCGTGAAACGGCAGCAGAGGGCCGTGGTGGAGGCTGTTCCGGATTCAGAGCCCGATACCGATACCCAGGGCTAGCAGGTCACAAACCGGTGGCCGGAAAAGACATACCCCATATCGTGCGATAATCGATCAGTGGCACGCGGCGATGGAAAACTTTCCCATGATCTTCTCCCCGGCGAAAAAGGCCCCCAGGACGCTTGCGGCGTCTTCGGCGTCTGGGCACCGGGTGAGGAAGTAGCAAAACTTACCTATTACGGGCTGTATGCATTGCAGCACCGCGGTCAGGAGTCGGCTGGCATAGCGACCAGCGACGGCAAACGGATCAACGTCTACAAGGACATGGGCCTCGTCTCCCAGGTCTTCGACGAGACCACCCTGAACACCTTGACCGGGCACCTGGCTGTGGGCCACTGCCGCTACTCCACCACCGGCGCCAGCCACTGGGCCAATGCACAGCCCACGCTCGGCGCCACGGCCACTGGCACGGTTGCCCTGGCACACAACGGCAACCTGACCAACACCGTGGAACTCAACGCCATGATCACCGAACGCAACGGCGGTCATCTCACCGGTGAAATGAAGCAGGGCAACACCTCGGACACCGCGTTGGTCACCGCCCTGCTGGAGGGCGAGCCGGGCAAGACGCTCGAGGAAACCGCCACCGAACTGCTGCCCAAGATCAAAGGCGGCTTCTGCTTCGTCTTCATGGATGAAGGAACCCTTTACGCGGCGCGCGACACCTTCGGCATCCGCCCCCTGGTCCTGGGCCGGCTGGAGCGCGGCTGGGTCGTCGCGTCCGAACAGTCCGCCCTGGCCACCGTGGGTGCCAGCTTCATCCGCGAGATCGAGCCGGGTGAGTTCATCGCCATCGACGAGGACGGGGTGCGTTCCAAGCGCTTCGCGGAGCCGACGCCGGCGAGCTGCGTTTTTGAGTACGTGTACCTTGCGCGCCCGGACGCCGCCATAGCAGGGCGGTCCGTGTACGAATCCCGGGTGGAGATGGGACGCCAGCTGGCCCGGGAAAATACCCAGGTTGCGGATATCGTCATCCCCGTACCGGAGTCCGGCACCCCGGCGGCGGTCGGTTACGCCGAGGAATCCGGCATCCCTTTCGCCCACGGCTTCGTCAAGAACTCCTACGTGGGCCGCACCTTCATCCAGCCGTCGCAGACCCTGCGCCAGCTGGGCATCCGGCTCAAGCTCAACGCCTTGGAATCGGTGATCCGCGGCAAGCGCGTTGTCGTGGTGGATGACTCGATCGTCCGCGGCAACACCCAGCGGGCCATCGTAAGGATGCTCCGGGAAGCCGGAGCTGCCGCCGTGCACGTGAAGATTTCCTCCCCGCCGGTACAGTGGCCCTGCTTCTACGGCATCGACTTCGCCTCCCGGGCCGAGCTGATCGCCAACGGCGCCACCATTGAAGAGATCTCCCAGGCCATTGGCGCCGACTCACTGGCCTATATCACAGAGGACGGCATGATCGGGGCCACCCGGCAGCCGCGCGAACGCCTCTGCACCGCATGCTTCACCGGCAAATACCCCATTAAGCTTCCCGATGCGGACAAGCTGGGCAAGAACCTGCTGGAGCGCACGGACCTCGGCGGCCTGAAGCCTTCCCCGTCCGCGCTCCCCGGTGAAACCGCCGCCCTGGCCGTTGACGCCACCGAGGATCCCGCGGAAAAGTCCGGTGCCACCGGTTGCGATCCGGGCCCGGACTCCGAATTCGAGAACCTGCTGACCGAAGCCGACCTCGTGCCCGACGTACACGCCGCCACCAGCGCCGACAAGAAGGATTCCGTATGACCTCCGCCAGCCCCGCCGCAGAAAACTCCGGCATCACCTACGCCTCCGCCGGCGTGGACGTTGAAGCCGGGGACCGCGCCGTCGAGCTCATGAAGGATGCCGTCAAGGCGACCCACAACTCCTCGGTGATCGGCGGGGTGGGCGGCTTCGCGGGCCTCTACGATGTCTCCAGGCTGCTGACCTACAGGAAGCCGCTGCTGGCCACCTCAACCGACGGCGTGGGCACCAAGGTGGCCATCGCGCAGGCGATGGACATCCACGACACCATCGGATTCGACCTGGTGGGCATGGTGGTGGACGACATCGTGGTGGTGGGCGCCGAGCCGCTGTACATGACCGACTACATCGCCTGCGGCAAGGTTGTCCCGGAGCGCATCGCCGACATCGTCCGCGGCATCGCCTCCGCCTGCTCCGTAGCCGGCACCGCCCTGGTGGGTGGCGAAACCGCCGAGCACCCCGGCCTGCTGGGCGAGCATGAGTACGACGTTGCCGGTGCAGCCACCGGCGTAGTGGAGGCCGACGCGCTGCTGGGTCCGGACCGGGTCCGCGCCGGGGACGTGGTGATCGGTATGGCCTCCTCCGGGCTGCACTCCAACGGCTACTCCCTGGTCCGCCGCGTCATCAACCATGCCGGCTGGGCGCTGGACCGCCAGGTCTCGGAACTGGGCCGCACCCTGGGTGAGGAACTCCTGGAGCCGACCCGCGTCTACGCGGCCGATTGCCTGGACCTTGCCCGCACCTTCCCGGTCAGCGCCGGCGCGGCCGTGCACGGCTTCAGCCACGTGACAGGCGGTGGCCTGGCCGCCAACCTGGCCCGTGTCCTGCCGCAGGGCCTGGTGGCCACGGTTGACCGCGCCACCTGGGAACTGCCGGCCATCTTCAAGCTCGTGTCCGAACTGGGCAACGTCCCCCTGGCCGACCTGGAGCGCACGCTGAACCTCGGCGTGGGCATGGTGGCCATCGTGTCCCCCGAGGCAGCGGATGCCGCCGTGGCCCGCCTCAACGAGCGCGGGCTGCCGTCCTGGATCATGGGTACCGTCACCGCGGACTCCGATTCGATCGACAAGTCCGGCCCCGATTACGTGCAGGGCGCCAAGGGCGTGGACGGCGGAGCGGTCCGCCTGGTCAACGCCTACGCCTAAAACCCTCCATCCATTGCTGGGTACTTGTCGTTTTCACGCCTGGGAACGACAAGTACTCAGCACTCGATGTTTTTAATCGACTTGGATCAGGTTGAGCACTCCGCCCTGGGGATCCCTTATGGTGGCCAGTGAACCGTCGACAGGGTATTCGTCCGGCTCTACCAGGACCTCGCCGCCTGCTGCCTGGGCCGCCGCTGCCGCCCCTGCAACATCCGCCACGCCGAAATAGACCTGCCAGTCGGCCTGCTCGCCTTCATCGGCAGGAACGACGCCGGCCACCTCGCTGCCGTCGATGAGCAGCGTGCTGTAGCTGCCGCCGTCGTCCTGGGGATACTCGGTGACCTCATGCCCGAACAGCTGCTGGAAGAAGCCGACGGCGGCCGGGGGCTCGGGCGTGAACAGTTCCGCCCAGGCAAGCGCACCGGGCTCGTTGAACAAGCGGCTTCCGAAGTGCGTTCCGGGCTGCCAGATCCCGGTGGTTCCACCGCCGGGAGGGGCCAGGAAGCCAAGCACTCCCGTATCGCCCACCGGCTCCGGGCCGAACAAAGCAGTGCCGCCGGTGTGGCGTGCTTCTTCCAGCACGTCCGCGGCATCCTTGGCGGAGAAGTAGATGTTCCACTTTGCGGCAGTGCCGGCCTCCAACTGGAGGGGGTTTTGCGGTGCGATCGTGGATACCAGCTCTCCGCCCACGAAGGCCTGCGCGTAGCTGCGGCCATCCGGGGTGGGAAAGTCCTGGTAGGTCCAGCCGAAGATACGGCCGTAGAAGTCTTTGGCGGCGGCAACATCCGGGGTCTGCAGATCCGCCCAGCAGGGCTCGCCGTTGGCGTACGTGGTCCGAACAGTCATCCGGTCAGGTTACCAATCCGGTCCGTGAAGCAACACGGAAAGCCCGCTGCCGCACCGGTAATCCGGGGTGGCAGCGGGCTTCGCGCTGTAAGCGGTCACCCGAACCGGGTATCAAAAAGGAGTTCCCGCACATTACCTGCGTCCGCATTCCTGCGGGATCAGTCTGTGCTTGAGCGCCACAGCAGCCGGGCCAGAGCCACGGCGGGCTTGCGACAACTAGCCGATGCGACGGTGGTCAACCTCGTCGTCATCGTCATCCAAATCATCCGCGTACTTATCCACATAAGCCGAATAGTCCGGTTCGACCGGCTCATTCGAGTAACGGCTCGTTGAACGACTGGCAGGGCCCGTCAGCTCACGCTGAAGTGCCGAGTAGTCAGTGTTCGGGGAGTAGTACTTGATGTCCCGAGCCTGCTTGGTAGCTTTTGCCTTTTGACGGCCGCGCCCCATGGCGTGACCCCCTTTTGTACTTGGACCGGAGGTGGTCACCTTGGCGATCGGTGAGGCCCCGGAATGTTTGGTCAATTTGTCGTACACCTAGATTACATGCTTTCGGCGGGCCCCGCTTGCCGCCTGGAGGCCCGCACGGCCCGGTGGGGTACCATGACGCACTCCCACCCGCGGGATTCCGGCATTTTTCTTCGGTAGAGTCACCTAAGAACTGCCGGATATTATCCGGCCGTTGGCGAGCCGCGGAACCAAACCAGGAGGATGCGCACCCGTGAACCAGCAGGACCTCCCGCCAAAACCGTCCTCGCCGCCGCGCACCGGAAGCCTGCCTAAGATCCCTAACGGAAGCGGCACGTCAGCTCCTGCGCCGGAATCCGTCACCTGGTCCCAAACGCCCCACGAGCCCGCCCTGGAAAAGCGCGCCAACAGGCGGCCGGCCGTCTGGAAGGCGTTTTTCGTCGTCGTAATCCTGGCGGTTGCGGGATCGCTGGTGTGGCTTGCCGTGTGGCTGGGCTCTTCCCCGGGCACCCAGGCACCGAAAGCCGCTGCACCGGGTGTGCTGCAGACCGCCGTCACTCCGCCCGCCAGCCCCCAGCCCCTCCCCCGGGAAGGGGTGGCACCCGCCGCGTACGCCGTTGGTGATTGCTTCAAGGACTTCGACCCGCAGGCGCTGACGTCCACGGTGGTGGCCTGTGACACGCCTCATTCGGCGCAGTTGGTGGCCACCCTGCACTACCCGCAGGCCGCCGAGTATCCGGGTGCGGACCCGCTCAAGGCAAAAGCGCTGGAGGTCTGCCAGGCAGCAAAGCTCAGCCCGGCGGCGAAGCAGTTCCCGCTCAACTACCAGCGCAGTTACCCCAGCACCACCAGCTGGGGATCAGGCGACCGTCGGGTGGACTGCTACGTCGCGGCCGACGGCGGCAACGTGATCAACGCAAGTGTGCTGCCCTGACAGAGAGCCTGCCGGGGCAGCACACCCAAACCGCAGCGCGAGGCTAGTCCTTCCGACGGACCGACAGCCCTGAGCTCGGGGCACCGGTCAGCGTGTCGACGCTGGAATCGGTGAGTTCGCCGAAGTCCGGCGCGGTGTCCACCAGGACTGTGTCGCCGTCGCTGATCTCGCCCGCCAGGATGGCCTTGGCCAGCCGGTCGCCGATCTCGCGCTGCACCAGGCGGCGCAGCGGCCGGGCGCCGTAGGCGGGGTCGTAGCCGGACAACGCCAGCCATGCCTTGGCGCCGTCGGTGACATCGAGGGTGAGCCGCCGCTCGTGCAGCCGCCGACCCAGTTCCGCCACATGCAGTTCCACGATGTGCGCCAGTTCCTCCACCGTAAGGGCGTCGAACAGGACCACTTCATCGAGCCGGTTCAGGAACTCCGGCTTGAAGGACGCGTTCACGGTGGCCATCACGGCGTTGCGCTTGGCCTCGGCGTTCAACGACTGGTCCACCAGGAACTGGCTGCCAAGGTTGGAGGTCAGCACCAGGATCACGTTGCGGAAGTCCACGGTGCGACCCTGCCCATCGGTGAGGCGGCCGTCGTCGAGCACCTGCAGGAGGATGTCGAACACCTCGGGGTGCGCCTTCTCCACCTCGTCCAGCAGCACCACGGAGTACGGGCGGCGGCGGACGGCCTCGGTCAGCTGGCCGCCTTCCTCGTAGCCCACGTATCCCGGAGGCGCCCCGACCAGGCGGGCCACGCTGTGCTTCTCGCTGTACTCGGACATGTCGATGCGCACCATGGCACGCTCGTCGTCGAACAGGAAGTCAGCCAGGGCCTTGGCCAGCTCGGTCTTGCCCACGCCGGTGGGGCCCAGGAACAGGAACGAACCGGTAGGGCGGTTGGGGTCGCTGATGCCGGCCCGCGCGCGCCGGACGGCGTCCGACACTGCCTGCACGGCCTTGGCCTGGCCGATCAGGCGCCGGCCCAGCTCCTCCTCCATGTGCAGCAGCTTCTGGCTTTCGCCCTGCAGCATCCGGCCGGCGGGGATGCCCGTCCAGGCCGAGATGACTTCTGCAATGTCTTCCGCGGTTACTTCCTCCGCCACCATCTGCGCCGGCTTGTCCGTGACGGCAGCCTCGGCCTCCGCGGCGGCGTTCAGCTCGCGTTCCAGCGCCGGGATTTCGCCGTAGAGGATCCGCGAAGCCGTCTCCAGGTCACCTTCGCGCTGGGCCTTGTCAGCGGCGGAGCGCAGCTCATCCAGCTTGGCCTTCAGGTCGCCTACGCGGTTGAGGCCGGCCTTCTCGGCTTCCCACCGGGCATTCAGCGCGGAGAGTTCCTCTTCCTTGTCCGCCTTGTCGGCACGGAGTGCGGCCAACCGCTCCACGGACGCGGGGTCCGATTCGCCGCTCAGGGCCAGTTCCTCCATGGTGAGGCGGTCCACCTGCCGGCGGAGCTGGTCGATTTCCTCCGGGGCGGAGTCGATTTCCATGCGGAGGCGTGAAGCCGCCTCATCGACCAGGTCGATGGCCTTGTCCGGCAGCTGCCGGCCGGAAATGTAGCGGTTGGAGAGCGTGGCCGCTGCCACCAGCGCGGAGTCGGCGATGGACACCTTGTGGTGCGCCTCGTAGCGTTCCTTCAGTCCGCGGAGGATGCCGATGGTGTCCTCCACGCTGGGCTCACCTACGTACACCTGCTGGAAGCGGCGCTCCAAAGCCGCGTCCTTCTCGATGTTCTCGCGGTACTCGTCCAGGGTGGTGGCACCGATCAGCCGCAGCTCGCCACGGGCCAGCATGGGCTTGAGCATGTTGCCGGCGTCCATGGAGGAGTCGCCGGTGGCGCCGGCCCCCACCACGGTGTGGATCTCATCGATGAAGGTGACGATCTGGCCATCGGAGCCCTTGATTTCCTCAAGCACCGCCTTCAGCCGTTCTTCAAACTCACCACGGTATTTGGCGCCGGCAACCATGGAACCCAGATCCAGGGAGATCAGGGTCTTGCCGCGCAGGCTTTCCGGGACGTCCCCGGCCACTATCCGCTGCGCCAGGCCTTCCACTACGGCGGTCTTGCCCACGCCGGGCTCACCGATGAGCACCGGGTTGTTCTTGGTGCGCCGGGACAGGACCTGGACCACGCGCCGGATTTCAGAGTCGCGGCCGATCACGGGGTCCAGCTTGCCGGCGCGGGCCATGGCAGTCAGGTCGGTGCCGTACTTCTCAAGAGCCTGGAAGGTGTTTTCCGGGTCCGGGCTGTCCACCTTGCGGTCGCCGCGGACGCCGGGCAGCGCGGCGAGCAGGGCTTCGCGGGAAGCACCGGCGTCGCGCAGCAGGCGGGCAGCGGCGTCATTGCCGGCGGACAGGCCCACCAGGAGCACTTCGGTGGACACGAACGAATCGCCCAGCCGGTCAGCCTCCTCCTTGGCGTGCTGGATGGCCTGCAGCGCAGGCCGGGACAGCTGGGCCTGCTGGCTGGAGCCGCCGGACGTTGCGGGCAGGGCCTTGATGGCGCTGCTGGCCTGGACGCTGACGGCGTCGGGGTCGGCCCCGGTCGCACGGAGCAGCGCAACGGCCACGCCCTCCCGCTGGTCCATCAGGGCCTTGAGGAGGTGGGCCGGTTCCAACTGGGGGTTCCCGGCCGTCGAGGCGTTCATTGCGGCGGCGGAAAGAGCCTCCTGGCTCTTGGTGGTGAATTTGACGTCCAAAGAGAGCTCCTTTCGGGGGCTTGTTGACTAAGTTGAGTCTACTACGCTCAACTTTGAACGGCGAGGTCCACTAGCCATGTTTGCCCAAGGCGAAACGGCTGTCCAGAGCCCGAGGACCTTTTAGGAACCGGGGGCCTCCCGGGAACCGGCTCCGGCCCTGTGTTCAGGGCCCTTAGGTTCCGTACACGGACACGGCGGCAGCCTTCACCACGAAGTGCACCGTCATGCCCGGGACGAGGCCCAGGTCCGCGGAAGCGGCAGGCGTGATATCCGCGGCGAGGCTTCCGGCGCGGACGCGGATCTGGTCGCCGTGCGGCTCCAGATCGGTGATGGTGACAGCCAGCGAGTTCCGGGGGCTTCCATGTGCGTCCGTCAGGAACACGGAAACGGCCGACGGCGGGAAGACGGCGACGCCGGAACCGCCCGGCGTGTGCAGGTGGCCGGGTTCGTCGTCGTGGCCGGTGACCCTGAGGCCGCCATCGGTCCGGACCCCGGTTCCGTCGAGGGTGCCGGCAACGAAGTTCAGCCCGGCAAGCCCGGCGGCGAAAGAGCTTCGCGGGCGCTCCAGGACGGTCCGGGTGAGTCCCTCCTCCGCGATCTTGCCGTCCTGCAGGATCACCACGCGGTCCGCGAGCATCAGCGCATCCAGTACGTCGTGGGTGACGATAATGGCCTGCCGCCCGGCCAGGACGCGCTTGAACAGGCGGCGCAGCAGCGGGGCGGAGTGGATGTCCAGGGCGGCCAGCGGCTCGTCGAGCAGGAGGAGCGCCGGGTCGGCGGCGAGCGCCCGGGCCACGGCGACGCGCTGGGCCTGCCCGCCCGAGAGCTCGGCAGGACGACGCGCGGCAAGATGGTCCGCTTCGGCGTCCGCCAGCAGCCGCAGGGCCTGCTCCCTGGCCTCCCGCCTGGACACGCCGGCACTGCGGGGCCCGAAAGCGACATTCTCCAGGACGTTCAGATGGGGAAAGAGCAGGGGTTCCTGGGCGAGCAGGGCCGTGCCGCGGTCGTGCGGCGGCGACCAGGTGTGCTGTGCCCCATCGAGGTCGAAGAGCGTCCTGCCGTTGAGTTCGGCCCGGCCGCTGTCCGGCCGCAGCAGGCCGGCAATGCTGGACAGCAGGGTCGATTTACCGGCGCCGTTGGGTCCCATGACGGCGACGGTTTCGCCCGGCCGGACGGTCAGGGCCACGTCGAACCCCCGGCCGGCCACGGCTGCCTGGAAGGACAGCGTCACTGTGCGTTCCCTCCTGCCGGAGCAGCCGCCGTCGTGCGTTGTCCTGATCCGGCGCGGCCCGCTGCCGGGCGCCGGTAGGCGAGGGCAACCACCGCCACGGCCACCGCCACCAGCACCAGGGACAGGGCGACGGCGGCGTCCAGGTCCGTTTCGCGCTGCAGGTAGATCTCCAGCGGCAGGGTCCGGGTCACCCCCTGCAGGCTGCCCGCGAAAGTCAGCGTGGCGCCGAATTCTCCCAGGCTCCGCGCGAAGGAGAGGACGGCGCCGGAGGCCAGTCCGGGCAGGACGAGCGGCAGCGTGACGCGCCGGAAGACGGTGACCGGGCGGGCTCCCAGGGTTGCGGCAACCGCCTCGTACCTGGACCCGGAGGTCCGTAACGCGCCTTCCAGGCTCACCACCAGGAAGGGCAGCGCCACGAACGTTTGCGCCAGGACCACAGCCGTGGTGGAAAAGGCGATCTGCAGGCCGAGCACTTCCAGGGTCCGCCCCAGCAGCCCCTGCCGGCCGAACGTGTAGAGCAGGGCGATGCCTCCCACCACCGGGGGAAGCACCAGCGGCAGGAGCACCAGCGAGCGCAGCAGGCCCTGCAGGCGGAACGTGTCCCGTGCAAGGACCAGGGCCAACGGGACGCCCAAAACGATGCACAGCAGGGTGCTCGCGGCCGAAGTCCGCAGGCTCAGCCCCAGCGCCGTCAGCGACGGGCCGGACGTCACCAGCGGAATGAAATGGGCCCAGTCCACCCGCAGCACCATGGCCAGCAGCGGGAGCACGACGACGACGGCAGCCACGACGGCCAGCGCCCGCACCCAGCCGGGGATGCCCGAGTACGCGCTGGTTTGGGTGCGCGGGCGCGCCGCAGGCCTTCCCTGCTGCCGGGCCACCTTCCCTTGCTGCGTCACTTGCTGCCCGCACCCTCGCCGGCCGGGCCGAACCCTGCCGCGGCCAGGACCTGTTGGCCTTCCGGACCGATGACCAGGCTTAGGAAGGCCCTGGCGGTGGCCTTGTTCCGGCCGGTGGCGACACCCGCGATCGGGTAGGTATTGACTGCACCCGCAGCTTCCGGAAACGGGATGCCTTTCGCGCTGGAACCGGCGGCCGTGATGTCCGTGCCGTAGACCAGCCCGGCGTCGGCCTCACCGGAAGTGACCTTGCCCAGGACGTCCGTGACGGCATTCTCCTCGCTCACCGGGTTCAGGGTAAGCCCCGCGGCCTGAGCCACCTTGGCCGTCGCGGCACCGCACGGAACCTGCCGGGCGCAGGTGACCAGTTTGATGCCCGGCCGGGCCAGGTCCTGCAGCGAGGCGATTCCGGCCGGGTTGCCGGGCGGCACGGCGATGGCCAGGGTGTTGGTGGCAAAGTCTTTCGGCGTGCCGTCCGCGAGGCCCGCGTCCTGCATTTTCTTCATGTTGGCCGTGTCTGCTGATGCGAAGACGTCCGCCGGTGCACCCTGGCTGAGCTGGCCGGCCAGGTCCGAGGACCCCGCGAAGCTCAGGGCCACGTGTGTTCCCGGGTATTCCGCTTCGAAAGTGCGGGCGAGCTCGGTGAAGGTGGCTTTGAGGGAGGCTGCGGCAAAAACGGTGACGGTGCCGCTTGGCGTGGCGCCGGCATCCGGGGCATTGCCGGCCTGCGCGCCACATCCGGCGAGCAAAGCCGGCAGGAGGATACCCAAGGCAAGCAGCGCGGCGCAGAAGCGGGGCCTCAGGAAGGGGATGTCCTGCCTGATCATGCCGTGGCCTTCCCTTTCGGGGCCTCGATGATGACAGTTGTTGCCTTGACGACGGCGGTGGCCACGGCGCCTGGTTCGAGGCCCAGTTCGCGGACCGCCTCGCTGCTCATCAGCGACACCACCCGGAAGGGTCCGCACTGCAGTTCCACCTGCGCCATCACTTTGTCCGTGATCACGTTGGTCACCAGGCCCACGAAGCGGTTCCGCGCGGAACTGTTGCCGCGCTTGGGGTCATCCGGGAGCTGGGCCAGCTTCTGCGCGTGGGCCGCCAGTTCCAGCCCGTCGACCGCGAGCCGGCCCGAGCCGTCGCGCAGCGGGTTGAGGGTTCCGTTCTCGGTCCAGCGGCGGACGGTATCGTCGCTCACGCCAAGGAACCGGGCGGCTTCGGAAACGCGGATAAGGGCCATGGACAGATCCTAGTCCGCAAATGCGGCAGCAGAAACAGCATTAGGGCGCAAAGGAGGAGCTGAGCCTGTCCTGTGGACCCCAGGCTTCCGGACACACCGCAGCACTAGACTCGCTTCCATGGCCATTTACATCGACCCGCCGCTGTGGCCTGCACACGGAACCCACTTCTCACACCTGGTCTCGGACGCTTCCCTGGACGAGCTGCATGCCTTCGCTGCCGCCGCCGGGATCCCGGAGCGGGCCTTCGACGGCGACCATTACGACGTACCGGAACGCCGCTTCGAGGAGCTCGTGGCGGCCGGCGCGGTGTCCGTGGAGGCCAGGGTGCTGGTCCGCAGGCTCATCGCGAGCGGACTGCGCATCCCGGCCCGGCGGCGGAACAAGGCACTGAAGGTCCCGCTCCTGAACCGGTGGGAAGCCATCATGCCGGGCCATGACGCACTGTTCCTGGACCTGCTGGACCGGTGGAGCGAACCACACCGCCACTATCACGGCTGCACGCATTTGCTCTCGGTCCTGGAGGCGCTGGACCTGCTCACCGAACCGGACGAGGCGCCGCGGTCCGTGCTGCTGGCCGCCTGGTTCCACGACGCCGTGTACCGCGGCGCCGCCGGCGAGGATGAGGAGGAATCCGCACGGCTTGCCGAGAAACGCCTTTCCGAGGCCGGCCTGCCGGAGGAAGAGGTGGCGGAGACGGCGCGGCTGGTCCGGCTGACATCCGACCACCGGCCGGAACCAGGCGACGACGACGGAGCCCTCCTCTGCGACGCGGACCTGTCCGTCCTGGGTGGGGAGCCGGAGGACTACGCCCGGTATGTTGCCGCCGTACGGAAGGACTATGCGCACATCGGTGACGCCGACTTCGCCGCCGGCAGGGCCGCCGTCGTGCGCCAACTGCTGGAACTGGACCCGCTCTTCCACCACGAGCGCGCCCGGGACCTGTGGCTGGACGCGGCGCACCGCAACCTGGAAAGCGAACTGACGTGAACGCGCCCGGCTCCAGCCCGCGGCACACGTTCTCCGCCAATGCCGCGCACCGGCAACTCCCGTTCACGGTCCGGCTGGACTGGGGGCTCGCCGGGGCATTGACGGTGGCGCCCGGGGCGGATATTGCGGTGGTGGTGGACGTGCTGTCCTTCAGTACGTGCGTCAGCGTGGCGCTGGACCGGGGCGCGGAAGTCTTCCCTTACCGGTGGCGGGACACCGGCGCGGAAGACTTCGCTGCCCACCACCAGGCGCAGCTGGCGGGGCCGCGCGACGGCGGCGGGCTGAGCCTGTCCCCGACAAGCTTCAGAGATGCGGAGGGACTGGAGAGAGTGGTGCTGCCGTCCCCCAACGGTTCGGAACTGTGCCACGCGCTTGCGGGGGAGGTTCCCCTGATGGCCGCGGTATGCCTGCGGAACGCGGCGGCCACGGCGGAGTGGGTGGCCGCCAATCTTCCAGGCGACGCGGTGGTGGCGGTGGTGGCCGCCGGTGAACGCTGGCCGGACGGCACACTTCGCCCCGCCGTCGAGGACCAGATCGGAGCCGGTGCGTTCATCGCCGGGCTGGTGGCTGCCGGCAAGGGCGGGTATGAAGCCGGTGACGGACGGCACGGCTATGCACCGGAAGCCGTAGCGGCCATGGCTGTCTACGAATCCGCAGAACCGCGCCTGCGGGAGATGCTGCAGCAATGCTCCAGCGGGCGGGAGCTGTCCGGGGCCGGTTACGCCGGGGACGCTGACATCGCCGCGGAACTGGACCAAAGCGATTCGGTGGCCATCCTGCGGAACGGGGCATTCCGGCAGCTTTGAGGAACAGCTTAACCCGCAGACCCGCCGCGGCAGGCCCGGGACGGGCGCCGTCACCGTCGCCGGGAGAGAGTTCAGGAATCCCTGCAGCTGTGCAAAACTGCACGGATGAGCCTGCGCATCCAAGCCATCGCCGTTGATTCGACCGAGCCCGGGATTCCGGCAGCCTACTGGGAAAAGGCGCTGGGGTGGCGGCGCACCCATGAGGAGGATGACGAAGTCGTGCTGGAGCCGCCGGCGGGCAGCAAGGAAGACGGCGTGGTGCCCGATTTGCTCTTCCTGCGGGTCCCCGAACGGAAAGAGCTCAAGAACCGCCTGCATTTGGATCTCCGGCCCGAGGACCAGGATGCTGAAGTGGCCCGGCTCGAGAAGTTGGGTGCCCGCCAGGTCTCCGTGGGACAGGGCGCGGCCGCCACGTGGGTGGTCATGGCTGACCCGGACGGCAACGAGTTCTGCGTGCTTCGCGCCCTGAGGCCCGGCGAAGGCGGCTAGCGGTAGGTCCTGACGGGGTAGGTACTCACAAAGGGGGTACTGGTGGGCACGATCTGCTTGCCGAGCGGCATCAGGGACACCGGGATGAGCTTCAGGTTGGCGATGGCCAGCGGAATGCCGACGATGGTGATGGCCATGGCGAACGCCGTGACCACGTGCCCGATGGCGATCCAGATTCCGGCCACCAGCAGCCAGATCACATTGCCCAGCAGCGAGAAGACACCGGTGCCGCCGGGCTTATCCACCACCATTCGACCAAAGGGCCACAGGGTGTAGGCGGCGATCCGGAACGAGGCAATGCCCCACGGGATGGTGACGATCAGCAGGCAGCAGACCACACCCGCCAGGAAATAGCCCAAGGCAAGCCACAGGCCGCCGAAAACCAGCCAGATGATGTTCAGAAGTGTCTTCATGCACCCATTGTGCCCCCGTCCCTCCGACAAAAGGGTGGGGGACTCCCCTGATCCTGCCCTGATACTGGTTCGTGCCCAGGGGTCCTGCCCGATCCGGTGGCCGGAACTTGGGGCTGCCGCCCTGCCAGCCCAGCCCTGGCAGCCCACCTAGACCGTGGCGGCGTCCTTGGCAGCGTGCACGAAGGCGCGGACCTTGGCCAGGTCCTTCACGCCCCGGGATACTTCAACGCCGGAGGAAACATCCACACCCCAGGCATGCGCGGCTGCCGATGCCTGGCCCACGTTCCCGGGTTCAAGTCCACCGGCGAGCAGCCAGTTGCGCCCTTGCAGCGCGGGCAGCGCAGCCACGGAGGCGTAGTCCCAGGACTCGCCGGATCCGGGCACCGCTGCATCAATCAGGAGCAGGTCCTCGCCCCAGTCCTCGAAATCATCCTGGGCGGCACCCATGGTGATGGCCCTGATCAGCTTCATGCCGGCGTCGTGCACGGTTTTCACGTCCGCGCGGGACCGGCTGCCGTGCAGCTGGATCCATTCCAGGCCCGCTGCCCGGGCGATGGCAATGGCGTCGGCCACCGGTTCGTCGCGGAACACCCCGATCGGGGAGACGGTTTTGGGGACCCCTGCCAGCAACGAAGCCGCCTGCGACGGCGAGACCACCCGGGGGCTGGCCGTGAGCACGAAACCCACGGCGTCCGCACCGGCATCCACTGCCTCGCGCACCGATTCGGGCGTGCTGAGACCACACACTTTGACGAACATTCCCGGCTCCTTCAGGCTGTTTTCGTGTTGACCCCCCGCAGGAGAGTAGCAGGGACCGGACCCAACTGCGATGCCGCCCACACGCGGCAACTAGGCTGGGCTGATGCAGATCATCCGCTTCGCAGAACTCAAGGCCCAACCGTGGCGCAATGGCGGCGGGGTGACCAGGGAAATCGCACGCCAGGACTCCGAAGACGGTGGCTTTGACTGGCGGGTGAGCATCGCTGACGTTGCCAAGGCAGGAGATTTCACGGCGTTCCCCGGCATGGAGCGCGTCCTGACGGTCATCGAAGGGGAACTGATCCTGCTTTCCGTTGACGGCGCAGAGCAGCCCCTGGAGAAGTACCGTCCCTTCAGGTTCGACGGCGGGGCCGCCACCGCTGCCAAGCTGCCCACCGGGGACATCAGGGACCTGAACGTCATCACCCGGGCGGGGGCCTTCAAGGGCTTCACGTCCATCGTTGAGCTGTCCAGGAAGCGCGCCCACCCGGTGTTCGAAGGGCAGTTCGGTGTGCTGCTGCAAGGGCAGGCGACGGTCAGCCAGGGCGGCGGAGAGCCCATGGAGCTGGGCCGCTACGACACGGTAGTGGGCTCGGACGGCGGCTCTCCCGAAATCCTGGGGCGCGGCTTCCTGGCCGTGGTGTCCATCGACCCGGTGGACACCACCGCGTAAGTACCGGCACCGCTGGTGAGGTTGGGCACCAACGGTGGCTGGCCGCCGTCGTGCGTTGCTACGCTGGAATCCAAGGCTCCGCACCCGAGCCTCCGGACGACGGTTCAGTACCCGGCACGCGACAAGACTGGCCAAAGGATCTGGTCATGTCGTGGATAATCCTCATTCTTTCCGGCGCTCTGGAAGCCGTCTGGGCGGCCGCGCTGCACCGGGCCTCCAAGGTTTCCGGGCGCCGGCGCCTCGCCCCGGCCGCCCTCTTCCTCGTGGCCGTCGCGGCCAGCACCGGCAGCCTTGCCGTCGCCATGCAGTCCATCCCCACCGGCACCGCCTACGCCGTGTGGGTGGGTGTGGGCGTCGTCCTCACTTCCGCCTACGCCATGGCCACCAAAGTGGAACCCCCGACGGCGGCGCGCCTGCTGCTGCTGTCCGGCATCGCCGCGTGCGTGGTTGGCCTGAAGGTGGTGGCGTAATGCTGAAGCGCGCACTCCCGTGGCTGGTGCTCCTGGCGTCCGCGGTCCTGGAAGCAGTCTGGGCCACGGCCCTTGGCCTGTCCGACGGCTTCAGCAAACCCTTGCCTACTGCCGTCTTCGCCGTCACTGCGACCCTGAGCATGCTGGGCCTGGGCATGGCCATCCGCAGCATTCCCCTGGGCACCGCCTACGCCATCTGGGTGGGTATAGGCGCCGCACTCACCGTCGGCTGGGCAATGGCCACCGGCGTGGAGCCCTTCAGCGTGGTGAAACTGCTGTTCATCGCCGGCATCGTGGGCTGCGCGGCCGGCCTGAAGGCGCTGCCGGCCGGAAAAGACGCTCCGGCTGCTCCCAGCAGTGACTAGGCTTTTGCCATGGACTCCCCCGAGATCGCCCAGGCCGTCGACGCGCTGCGGCGCCGCATGGTGCCTGGCACGCGGACCATCCTCGGCATTGCCGGGGCGCCAGGGTCCGGCAAGTCCACTTTCGCAACCTGGCTCCAGGAGCAGTTCAGCCCGGGAACCTCGGTTGTGGTCCCGATGGACGGCTTCCACCTGGGCAACGCGATCATCGAGGGCACGCCGTTGCGTGCGCGGAAGGGCGCCATTGATACGTTCGACGGCGGCGGGTACCTCTCGCTGCTGCGCCGCCTGGCGCGCCGGGACGAGGCAGTGGTGTACGCGCCGGAGTTCCGCCGCACCATCGATGAACCGGTAGCGGCGTCCATCGCCGTCCCGGCCGACGTCCCGCTGGTGATCACCGAGGGCAACTACCTGCTGGCGGACCAGGAGCCATGGAAGGAGGTGCGGGCGCAGCTGGACGAGGTGTGGTTCCTCGAAACCCCGCACGAGCTCCGGCTGCAGCGGCTGGTTGACCGGCATGTGTCGTTCGGGATGGACCCGGAGGCTGCGCTTGCCTGGGCCAGCGGACCCGACGAGGCGAACGCCCGGCTGATCCAGGCAACCCGCCCTGCCGCGGACCGCGTCATACCCTGGCTGTAACGTCATTCTCAGGAAACGAACAGGAGCACCCATGGCTAACGCCCCCACCAACCCCGGCACTACAGTCCAGCTCGGCGACGGCCTGGCCGTCAGCCCCCTCGGGTTCGGCGGCATGGCCCTCACCCCCGTTTACGGCGAGGTGGACCCAGCGGAGGCACTGCAGACGCTGCACCATGCCGTGGACGCCGGTGTCAGCTTCATTGACACAGCCGACATCTACGGCGGCGGCAGCAACGAAGAACTGATTTCCCAGCTGCTCAAGGACCGGCGGGACGAGGTCCAGCTGGCCACTAAGTTCGCGCTGGTGGGCACGCCGACGGACGGCTACACGGACATCAGGGGCGACGCCGGATACGTGCACCAGGCGGTGGAGCGGAGCCTGCAGCGGCTGGGCACGGACGTCATCGACCTCTACTACATGCACCGCCGGGACGTCCGGGTCCCCATCGAAGAGACCGTGGGCGCCATGGCCGAGCTGGTGAAGCAGGGAAAGGTCAAGCACCTGGGCCTGTCCGAAGTGACGGCGCAGGAACTGCAGGACGCCTCGGCGGTCCACCCCATCGCCGCGGTCCAAAGCGAATGGTCCATCTGGAGCCGCGATGTGGAACGCAATGTGGTTCCCGCCGCCGCCAACCTCGGTGTGGGTTTTGTTCCCTACTCTCCGCTGGGCCGCGGGTTCCTCACCGGCACCGTGGACACCTCGAGCCTGGGCGACAAGGACTTCCGCCGGAACATCCCCCGTTTCGCCCCCGATGCCGCAAGCGCCAACCAGGCCGTGGTGGACGCGGTCCGGTCCGTGGCGGACCAGCTGCAGGCCACCCCCGCCCAGGTTGCCTTGGCGTGGCTGCTGGCCCAGGGCAAGCGGCTGGGCCTGCCCGTGGTCCCCATCCCCGGCACCCGCAAGGCCGCCCGCATCGACGAAAACCTCGGCGCACTGTCCCTCGACCTCACCCCGGCGCACCTGGAGGCCCTGGACGCGGCCTCAGACGCCGTCGTCGGCTCCCGTTCCGCGGACCCCAAATGGGTGTCCGAGGGCCGGGAATAACACGCCTTTCACCAATTCCACCGCAAACCCAAAGGAGCCCCATGCCTGCCATCGTGCACTTCGAAGTCCAGATTGACCCCGCCCGCCGCGACGACGCCGCCGCATACCTGTCTGAAACCCTCGCCGCCACCCGTGCCTGGCCCGGAAACCTGGGGATCGAAGCATTGGTGGACGACGCAGATCCGTGCCACATCCTGGTAGTGGAAACCTGGGCCACCACCCAGGACCATGACGACTACGCCGCATGGCGGAAGACGCCGGAGGGGAAGCACAGGCTGGGCGAGGTTCTCGCCGGGACACCGTCAAAGCAGGTTTACTCGGAGACCATGCCGCTCGACCTGCAGCCGTCCCAGGCCTAAGCCCATGGACTCACTTCTCTACGACCTGCCGGCCCTGACCATCCGCAGCATCTCCGTCAGCGAGATGGACAACAACGTGTACTTGCTGACGGCGAAGGAGAGCGGGGCCCAGCTGCTGATTGATGCCGCCGACGACCTTCCCGCCATCCAGCAGTTGCTGGCGGACGGGGCCGCGGACACGACGGCTGTTCCCCGGCTGGCCCTCATCGCAACGACCCACCAGCACTGGGACCACGTGCGGGCGCTGAAGGAGCTGGTGGCGGCTACGGGGGCGCGGACAGCCGCCGGGGCGGACGACGCCGATGCGTTGCCGGTTCCCGTTGACGTCCGGCTCAGGCATGGCGACGTTGGCAACTTCGACGGCTTTGATGTGACGGCAGTCCACCTGCGCGGGCACACCCCCGGTTCAATTGCCTTCGTTTACGAGGACCCGGACGGGCCGGCGCATATCTTCTCCGGTGACTCGCTGTTCCCGGGCGGCGTGGGCAACACGCAGAAGGACCCCGAACGGTTCAACCAGCTCCTGGCCGACGTCACGGAGCGGTTGTTCGGCGCCTACCCGGACTCCGCGGTCATCCATCCCGGCCACGGCAAGCCGACCACTCTTGGTGCAGAGCGGCCGCACCTCGACGAATGGCGCGCCCGCGGCTGGTAGCGGCTCGCCAGCTGCCGCCAAGCCCCACGAGGAGAGGTTTCGGGAACGCATGAAGGATAGTGCCGCGGGTATCGACCGCCAGGACAACGGGACACGGGACACCGGGCAACGGGACCAGGAGCTCACTCCGGATTCGGCTGCCCGGCGAATGGTGCTTGTGGGAACGCTGGCCACGGCCGGGATAGCCATCGCGGTCCTCCTGTGGGCCAAGTGGTACCCCTATGCCCTCAAGATCCCGGCGGTGGCGGACAGCCGCTCGTTGGGAAACTCCGTCTTGTCCGGCAAGGCAAGCGCGCCGCCCGCCCCCTCGTGGAACGCGGCTTTTGAGTACAGCCTGGGCTACGTCGGGTCGATCTGGCAGGCGCTGGTGGCCGGCCTGCTCGTTGCAGCGGCGGTGGAGGCGTTTCTTCCCGCCCGCCGGTTGCTCGCGCTGTTCCAGGCCAGGCGTGGCCCGGCTGTGAGCACGGTCTGTGGCGGGCTCCTGTCCATGTCATCAATGATGTGCACATGCTGCGCCGCGCCCGTCGCGTTGAATGTTCGCCGCAGAGGGGTGCCCGTCAGCTCCGCGCTCGCATACTGGCTGGGTAATCCCGTGCTCAATCCGGCAGCCCTGGCATTCATGGCCTTTGTGCTCCCCTGGCAGTTCGTGGCCGTCCGCGTGGGCACCGGCGTGATCCTTGTCTTTGGCGTCACGCTGCTCGTGAGCCGCCTGGCAAAAGGGACCAGCGTCGCCGGACCGGTGGAAGAGCCCGCTGAAACCGTGACTGCCGCGGGCGCAGTCCACAGGTTCGCCAAGGCCCTGGTCCGGTTATCGGTGCGACTCCTGCCGGAGTATGCGGTGGTGGTGATGCTCCTGGGCGCCTTTCGTGGCTGGCTGTTCCCGGAAGCCGGCACGCTCGCGTCCTGGGGCGTGCTCGCCGCCGTCCTGCTCGCCGTCGTCGGAACCCTGTTCGTAATCCCGACCGCCGCGGAAATCCCCATCATCGGCGCGTTGATGGCCGCTGGAGTTGGAATGGTTCCCCTGGCGGCCCTGGTGCTGACCCTGCCCGCGCTAAGCCTGCCGTCGATGCTTATGGTCCGCGGGGCCTTCCCCGGCCGGGTGATCGCAGCCACTGGGGCTGCCGTGATGGGGCTGGGCCTGGCGGGCGCGGTCGCCATGGCGGCGCTGACCTGAGGCACCCGGCAGCCGCGGCCCTGGTCCCTGCTGCCAAACCCGGTTTAACGCACCGAGTGCTCCGCAACTGTCGTTTAGAACCTCCTAAACGACGTTATCGGAGCACTCGATGGGCCAGGCGTTGTTACCGTCCGCGGCGCTCATTCGACGCCGGGGCGGATGCGCGGCGCGGGCCGCTGCGGGCCGGACGGCCTGAGCCGCCGTTGCCCGAGCCGCCATTACCTGAGCTGAACGAACCGCCGGAGGTTCCGCCGGTGTTGGACGACCAGACGGCCTTGCTGCCACCGGTTGCTGCTGCGCGCTGCCCGGTCGCCGGACGACCACTGCGCTGGCCGCCGCCGGAAGCGGGCCGACCACCGGCTGCCGGACGTCCACCGGAAGCGGGGCGCCCGCCTGAGGCCGGGCGGCCGGTGCCGCCGCGCGGGGCGTCGCTGCGGGTGATCCGGGAATCGCCGCGGCCTTCCGCCGCACGTCCGTCCGAACCGCGGCCGGCCGATGAGCGGCCACCTGCCGCGGGGACGTCGTTGCGGTGGGTCGAAGCGGTGCCGCGGCCACGGGCGTTGCGGCGTGCAGCTGCTGCGGCCACCGCGCGGTCCTCGTTCTGCTCGGCGTTGCGGTCGAACGCTGCGCGGGCCTCAGTGCGGCCCTCGAATGCTGCGGCGCGGCGCTCGGCACGCGGAACGTCGCCGCGCACTGCCTCTGCTGCAACCTTGCCGCGTCCGCCGCGGCCGCCACGGCCACCGGCGGTGGGGGCAGCCTGGCGGCGTGCACGCTTGCGTTCCGCGTTGGCTCCGGTGGAGGTGCCGCCACCCTGCTTGGCCGTCTTGGCGGCCATCAGTGCAGCGCGGGTCCGGGGGTCGACCTTTTCGGCGATGTCACCGACGAGCTCGGCCACGATGGGCGAGCTGGCAGTGACGCGTTCGAAGCTGACGTCCACGCCGGCGGCCTTCATGAGCTTCTTCACGTCGGTCTGCTGCTCCGGCAGGGTCAGCGTCACCACGGTGCCGTCGGAACCCGCGCGGGCGGTGCGTCCGGAGCGGTGCAGGTATGCCTTGTGCTCGGTGGGCGGGTCCACGTGGATGACGAGTTCGACGTCGTCAACGTGCACACCGCGGGCGGCGACGTCGGTGGCGACCAGGACGCGGACGTCACCATTGGAGAACTCAGCCAGGTTGCGGTCGCGGGCGTTCTGCGACAGGTTGCCGTGCAGGTCGACGGCGGGGATGCCGGCGTCCGTCAGGGTCTTGGCCAGCTTGCGGGCGTGGTGCTTCGTCCGCATGAACAGGACGCGGCGGCCGGCGCCGGAAGCAAGCTCCACGATCAGTTGCTTCTTGACGGTCTGGTCGTTGACCACCAGCACGTGGTGCTCCATGGTGGTCACCGCGGCCTGCGGGTCATCCACGGAGTGGGTGAGCGGGTTGGACAGGTAGCGCTGGACGATCTTGTCCACGCCGTTGTCCAGAGTGGCGGAGAAGAGCAACCGCTGCCCCTGGCTTGGGGTCATGTCCATAAGCTTCTTGACCACGGGCAGGAAGCCGAGGTCAGCCATGTGGTCGGCCTCGTCCAGGACGGTGATCTCCACGGCCTCGAGGGTGAGGATGCGCTGGCGGATCAGGTCCTCCAGGCGACCGGGGCAGGCGATGACGATGTCGACGCCGGCGCGCAGCGCCTTTTCCTGCCGCGCCTGGGAAATGCCGCCGTAGATCACCGTGGTGTTCAGACCGGCAGCCTTGGCCAGGGGCTCGATGGTGGCGTTGATCTGGGTGGCCAGCTCACGGGTGGGTGCCAGGACCAGGCCCATGGGGCGGCCGGGCTTACGGAAGTGCTTGGCTTCCCGCTCAGCGAGTCTTGCTACAAGCGGGATGGCGAAAGCGATGGTTTTACCGGATCCGGTCCGGCCGCGGCCCAGGACGTCACGTCCGGACAGCGTGTCCGGAAGGGTCTTGACCTGGATGGGAAACGGTTCAACGATTCCCTGCGCGGAAAGGGTGTCTGCAAGGGCCTTGGGAGTACCGAGGGCAGCAAAAGTAGTCATGTAGTTCTTTACGGTCTTTCTGGCGGTATCCGGGCGGATATCGGCCCCCGATGCCGGTTGGACCAGGGGTTTCGCCGAAGAAAAGTCAGGTGATCAACCGGGCGCTGTAAATAGGGACAGCCGGCCGGGACCAAATGGAACGCGTTCATCGACGCAGGATGTGCCTCTCACATGAAGAAAGCCCACTCCCCGGAAAGGATCTCCAGATCAGGAGCAGGCGGCATCACTGCACATCAAGTTCCACCAGTCTACCATCCCGGCGCCCGGCGTCCTTCCGCGGCGTTGCCATGGGAGCCCCGGCGGGGCAGTGTTGACCCATGAACGAGCACCCGGAGGAGCAACAGGAAACGCACCGGCAGGAAGCGCAGGGGCACCGGCCCCAAGGGGACGAAGCGCCCTGGAATCAAGCGCACGACGGCGGCAGCGCGCCCGAGGCGGCGGGCGGCAGCATTGATGCCGCATCGGTCTGAGACGAGCGGTACCGCACCAAGGCGCGGCTCTGGAGCGGGAAGCCCAACCCGCAGCTGGTCCGTGAAGCCGGCGGCCTGCGCCCGGGAAAGGCGCTGGAACTGGGCTGCGGCGAAGGTGCCGACGCCATCTGGCTTGCGCAGCAGGGCTGGTCCGTGACCGCCGTCGACGTTTCCGCCGTAGCCCTGGAACGGGCGCACTCGCACGAACTGGCCGAGCTGGAACGGGAAAGCGTGCAGGCGTCCAACGGTGGGATCGGAAGCCGGATCACGTGGCAGCTGGCGGACCTGACGCAGTGGCAGCCGGAGGCGTTGTACGACCTGGTGACGTCGCAGTTCCTGCACTCCCAGGAGCTCGACTGGCGGATTCCGCTGCGGACCGCCGCCGGAGCCGTGAAGCCGGGCGGGACGCTGCTGGTGGTGGGCCACCATCCTGACCGGCTGCCGCCCTGGGGCCCAGCGCACCATCATGCGGGCATGTTCTACACCGCCGACCAGCTGGTACAGGAGCTCGGGCTGGACCGGCTCGATTCAAATGGCCGCCCGGAGTGGCAGCTGGAAGTCCTCACTTCACGGGAACGCCCCGTGACCGGACCGGAAGGGCAGGAAGCCACCATCGCCGACGTCGTCCTCCGCGCAACGCGCCTCGCCTGACCGCCCCTCAGGGCGTACGGCTGGTTCAGGGCGTGCGGCTGGTTGAGGGCGTACGCCCGGTAACCCGGGGCGCCACCAGCGCCGCGCCCACTCCGATGGCCGCAGTGAAGGCGAAGACACCCGCGAAGGACTGGACCGCCGTCGTAAATGCCGCGAAGACTATCCCGGTGGTGGCCAGCGACAGCGCTCCGCCCAGGGAGTCGGAAATGGACATGGCCGAGCTGTTGAAGCCTTCGTTCTCCTTGGTGGAGAGCGCCAGGGTCATCACGCTGAGGCGCGGGTAGAGCAGGCCCATGCCACCGCCCGCCAAGACCCAGCCCGCGATGGCGATGGCAGCGGGCCAGTGCAGCGCCGTGGTGGCCAGGGCCAGGAGCACCGCCGCCAGGACCATCAGCGAGCCGGTCTGCACCGCGCTTTGGTGCGGCAGCTTGGAACCGAGCCGGCCCTGGACCGCCGCTGCACCGGCCCAGGCCAGCGCTCCTCCGGTCAGGGTCAGGCCAGCCAGGGTGGGCGGGAACGCGTACTGGTCGATCAACAGGTAGGGAAGGTAGACCTCCGCACCAAAGAAGGAAGCCGAAGCCAGCCCGCGTGCCAGGATCACGCTGGGCAGCCCGCGGCGGGCAGCAAGGGTGCCGTGGGGCACCAACGGCCGGACGGCCACCAGGGCAAGGACGACGGCGGCCGATGCCAGGAGTGCCGTGGCGGCGGGGAACGAGGGGATGCTGACCTCGGCCGAGAGGTTGAGGCCCAGCACCGCGAGCGCGGCCAGCGCCGCCCACCCGAGCCGGCCCAGGGCCCAGGGGGGGACGGGGTGGGCTGGCTGACCGGCCCCTTGGGGCGCGCCTGCCTCTTCAGGTTCATCCAGGCCCCGGAGCACCGGCACGATCATCACCAGCGCGGGAATGACCAGGCCCACCACGCCCAGGAACACCCAATGCCAGCTGAACACCTGTGCCACCACGCCCGCGGCGAAGGGCCCCACCAGTGAAGGGACCACCCACGCGGCCGAAAAGGCAGCGAAGATCCTGGGATGGAGCGGGCCGGGAAAGAACCGCGCAACCAGCACGTACAGCGCCACGGTAAGGGCGCCGCCGCCGAGCCCTTGGACCAGGCGGCCTGCGACGAGCATCGGCATCGACACCGAGCTGCCCGCAATCAGGAGTCCCAGCACGAACAGTGAGACAGAGGCGTACAACGGCATGGCTGGCCCGCGCCGGTCGGACCAGTTGCCGGCTCCCACCATGCCAATCACACCGGTGGCCAGCGGCCCGGCGAAGGCTAGCGCGTAGAGGCTGCCGCCGTTCAGCTCCCGGCTGACCAGCGGCATGATGGTGGTGACGGCCAGGGACTCAAAAGCGGCAAGGAACACCAGGGCGCACGTGCCGATGGTCACCCACAGATACGGGGGCCGGAAGATCCCGGTGGCGGGATGGGCGGCCGGAAGGGTGGAGTCCCGCACGGCAGTTCCTACCCCACGAACCGGTTCCGGCCTGAGCGGTAGCCGAAGACCGCCGCGAGCAGGCCCACCACCGTGAACAGGATGCCGGCGGGCACGAACGAGCCTGTGGCCTGGTGCAACTGCCCCACCATGAGCGTCCCCGTGGAGCCCACCCCGTAGCCAACACCCTGCATCATGCCGGACAGGTGGGCGGCGGTATGCCCGTCACGGGTGCGGAGCATGATCAGGGTCAGTGCGCAAGCCGTGAGGCTGCCCTGGCCCAGGCCAAGCAGCCCGGCCCACACCCAAATGAGATCGAGCGGACCCAGGATGCTAAGCGCGAACCCGGCGCCGGTCATCAACGCCACTACGGTATTGATGGCCCGCTGGTCCCGGAACCTCGCGGCCAAGGCCGGCGCGAACAGCGAACCCAGCATCTGCAGCACGATGCACACGGCGACGATCAGCCCTGCCGTGGCACCGTCCACGCCCCTGTCGCGGAGGATGGGCGCCAGCCAGGCGAACCCGCTGAAGGACATCATGGCCTGCAGCACCATGAAGATGGTCACCTGCCAGGCGACCGGGGAACGCCACACATTGACGCCGTCCCTGACCGCCTGGTGCCGGACAGTTTCCTGCCGGACGGCTACGGGCAGGAACAGCAAAAGGACGACGGCGGCGGGCAGCGCCCACACCCACAGCGCCTTGGTCCACTCCCCCGTCGCCGTGTAGACCGGGTACGTGAATCCGGCTCCCAGGGCGGCGGACGCACAGATGGCGGTGGTGTAGAGGCCGCCCATGAGGCCCAGCCGGTGGGGGAAGTCGCGCTTCACCAGGCCGGGGAGCAGCACATTGCACAGTGCGATGGCGGCCCCGCAGGCAGCCGTGCCAACCAGGAGGGCAGGCAGGTGGCCGGCCCCGCCCGTGCCTGCCCCGGTGTCCACGGGCCGCAGCAGCAGCCCGGCGGTCAGCAACGCCATGGCCCCCAAAAGCACCCGTTCCGCCCCGAAGCGGCGAGCCAGGACCGGGGCGAGCGGCGCAAACACGCCGAGCAGTGTCACGGGGACGGTGGTCAGCACCACCACGGACCAGCCCGGCAGCGCCGCCTGGGACGTCACTTCCGGAAGGACTGCGGAGAGGCTGGAAAAGACGCTGCGGAGGTTCAGTCCGATCAGGACCAGGCACACCCCCAAGTAGACCAAGGCACGGCGGCTGCCCACCCGGGTGGGTGCCGCCGCCGGGAGTTCATCGATTTCTGCGTCCACCAGGGTGCTGAGGTCCATCAGGCTGCTGCCGCTCCGGGCCCGGCCCTGTGCGTCCCCCGCGGCTGTCATCCGCCGCTGCTTACTTGCCCCGGCATTCATTGCGTCCTTCATGGGCCCATTCTCGCAGGAGAGCGCGGATGCAGGTTTTCCACATAGGGGAAGAGGCGGCTTCTGGCTTCCCCTGCAACTTCGTAGGTTGAAAGCAGCCGCGGCCACGCACATGGCTGCATCAACCGATGGGAGCACCATGGAAACCACGCCGCAACCGGAACCCGGCCCGGGATCGACGGAAAGCCGACTGGCGGAAGGTGCGTCGCTGGACGGTAGATCGATGAACGGTGCATCGCAGGCCAGTAGATCCGTGGACGCTGCATCGAAGGGAAGCGCACCGCCGGGCGGGCCGGGATCGCCTCCCCGGCAGGGAGGCCCTGGCCAGCCTCAGCCAGGTGCGCCCAGGCATAAAGGGGCCGACAGCCTGGTCCTGGCGATCCTTGCCCCTGCAAGCATGATCCTCACGGCACCTGTATCCATGTTCGCCATGTTGATGACGTATTCGTCCAACGGCTCTTCCAGCAGGCCATGGGTGACTCCCCTGGTGCTGTTCAGCCTTCCGCTCCTCTTTGCTTCTCTCGCCCTGCGACGGGCCATCCCTGCCCTAAAGCGGTCGCCACAGGGATCCGGTGACCGCTCCGCTGCGGCGGTTGCGCTGTGTCTTGGCGGTCTGGTCTATGCCCTGGCACTGGGTCCGGCGTTGGACAACGTGGGGGTGTTCTGACCCCTCCGATCCGGAGCAGTCTCGCGGCGCTATTCTGGAAGGGATGAGCGAATCCCCTGAAAACCCCCAGCAGCCGCATGTCCCGAGGCCCGTGACGCCCGGAACCCAGGCCTCCTTTGGCACCTATGGCGGCCGCCCGGTCAGCTTCGTGCGCCGCGGCACCCGATTGCAGGGCCGGAGGCAAGCTGCCTGGGCCGAGCATGCCGAGCGGTGGGCCGTCGACGTACCAAGGCACGTGGCCAACACCTCGGTCCACCCCGACTACGTCTTTGACGCTGCGGCTGAATTCGGCCGTGACGCCCCGCTCATCGTCGAGATTGGCTCGGGCCTTGGCGATGCCATCTGCCATGCAGCCGAACAGAACCCGGACACGAACTTTCTGGCCGTGGAGGTCTACACCCCGGGCCTGGCCAACACCATCATCAAGATCAACAGCCGGGGCCTGAACAATGTCAGGGTGGTGGAGGCAAACGCTCCGGAGGTACTGGCCACCATGCTGCCCGAAGGCTCGGTCAGTGAATTGTGGGTCTTCTTCCCGGACCCGTGGCACAAGTCGCGGCATCACAAGCGCCGGCTCATCCAGCCTGAGTTCGCAGAGCTGGCGGCGCGGGCCCTGAAACAGGGGGGCCTATTCCGGATCGCCACCGACTGGTCCAACTATGCCGTCCACGTCCGCGACGTGATGGCAGCTTCAATGGACTTCGAGAACCTGCACACCGGCGAGCGCCGCGGCCCCGAAAGCCCGCTGACCCAGGTGTGGCAGTCCGGCGTTGAATCCGTGGTGGGCGGCGCGCCCGTCCGCGAGGGACGCGCGCCCGTGAGCACGGAACACACCGGCCCCAACGAAGGCGTGGACGAAACGGGCGGCTGGGCACCCCGCTTCGAGGGCCGGATCAGGACCAGCTTTGAGGCAAAGGCACACGAGGCCGGCAGGTTGATCTTCGACCTCTGCTACCGCCGCCGTTGAACGCTGAACCTGCCTGGGCGGTGCATCCCGGCCAGTCCGGGCAGGACTTTCAGCCGACGCTGATGGAGCCCACGATCTCCTTGAGCATGTCCAGCCGGGGTTCTGCCTCCGGGTTCAGGTAGGGCCAGATGACCACTACGCCAATGAACCGCCCCCTTTCCCACACGCCTACCGTGGCTGCCACCTTGGCCGGCCCACCGTCGTCGTCATATCCCACAACCACGGCGTAGGCAGCCTTGCCGGGCAGGTTCAGCTCGCCCTCCGCCAGGAGGGTCCCGCCCCGGTCCTCAAGGTAGAAGCCCGCCATCAGGTGCGCCCAGCCGTTGGCCTGCGGGGCGTCCTGCACGGAGGTGTCGTCCTTGATCACGGTGACCAGCACGCCGTTCAGCAGGCCGTACTGTTCGCTGTTGGGCCCGGCCGTGGAGTCGCCCAGGACCTGGGTGTGCTCGGGGAAGTCTGCGGTGAAGCCCAGCGGGGATTCGATGTGCACTGACATGGGTTTCAGAGCCTCTCGAGCTTGGTGTCGTTGGGGACCTTATAGTACGTGGAGACGTTGGTGGTGGCCTGGTTCTCGGTCTTGACCTCCACCTCGCCCATCTTCACGTCAAAGCCTGCCTCGTTGGTGGCCGTCACAACCGAGTTCACCTGGACGGTGGCGGAACCGGCCTCATAGAGCCGTGCCGCGTCACGGGCTGCGCCGGTGTCATTCCCCAGGGCAACGTTGCGCAGGTAGCTGTCGATGATGGGCCGGTTCTCCGGAGAGTAATCCACGTCGATCTTGACGCTGCCCTGCGTCCCTGCCGTGACGGTGGAATCGAATTTGGCGGCTTCTGTCTTCACACCGGAGGTGACGCCCTGCGCCACGGTGCCGTCCATGGACACCGAGACGGAATCGATGTTGTTGCTCTTGTCCATGTTGACCTGCAAGCCCCCCTTTCCGGAGGCTTCGAAGACCCTGCCGTCAAGCTTGAGCTGGCCCTGCGCGGAGATTTCACCGCTGGCGGTGGAGGTTCCGTCCGTCAGGTTCCGCTCATAGGCAAGGTCCAGTTTTGCCCCGCCCGAGGCCGTGCCGGCCTCACCCTCTGCATCGAGCGAGAACGTGCCCTTGGCCTTGTCCGCCTGTCCCATGGAGCCGTTGTCCTTGGCAGCGTCATTGATGGTGTCCAGGACGTACCCGGGAGGGTTGCCCGCCACATCCTTGATCTCGCCGATGCTGTCCGGCGGCAGGTCCCGGTACATCTGTTCGCGGGCAGCCATGGCTTCCTCCACGCTGCCGAAGGTGTACTCGCGGGATACCTCGCCGGTCAGGGTGGCCCCCGCCGTGCCGGTGGTGTCATTCACGCCCAGGCCCAGGTTTCCGTACACCTTCATGGTGGCGGACCCGTCGGCGTTCTCCACCACCTCGGTCCCCACTTCGGCACCGCCATGGACCCAGGCGACCCGGGCTTCGATGGAGGCCTTGCCCGTCTCCGAGTAGACCGGGATGTCCGCCTTGGCCAGCTCCTGGAGGTGCTGTTTGGCCAGTTGCTGTGCGGCCGCGGGGATGCCCCCGTCCATGCGCATGAGGTCCTCGGCGAAGGGGCCGTCGCTGCCTTCGCCCTCGATCAGGTATCTGCGGTCGGCGTCGGACAGTCCGGCCCACCACTTCGCCTGCTCTTCGGGGCTGGCGTTGAGCATCCGGTCCAGCCCCGACGCCAGTTCGCGGTGGTGCTCCGCGAGCTCCCTGGCGGCTTCGGCCTTTTCCTGGAACCAATCCTTGGCCTGCGCCGCCAAAGAAGTAATCCTGTCCCAGGCGCTGCCGCCGGAGCCGTCGCTTCCGCGGGTGGAAGCTTTCTCCTGTTCATCGGCGTGTTTCATCAGGATTTTGGAGTTTTCCCGCAGGCTGGCGACGACTTTGTCCAGGCTGGGGCGGTGGCTGGCGCTCCATTCCTGGCGGAAGCGTTCACCGTCCCTGCCCTTCCACGGTGCGGACTGGATCTGGCTGTGCAGTGAACCGGCCCGGCTGCTCAACAGGGATGCTGCCTGGTCGGCCGCCTTGGCCAGCGCCCGCAGCTGGCTGATGTCTGCGCCGTAAAAAGTCATGGTTTCCCCCGGGAAAAGTGTGCGGTGCCTGTCGATCGCTGGTCCTTATGGTTGCACAGGTACCGGACGCGGGCGATGGGGATCCCTCCCCATCGCCCGGCGGTCCGGGCGCGGACAGTGCCGGGAGCCGACTGTTCCGCATCCCGGCCGGCATGGCACGATTGCCCTTGTACGAAGGGCACGCACACCAGCGCACTACCGCGCCTGCTCAAAGGAAAGACGATAAAAGAAGAACTCAAACAGGTGGTCGAGAAGGCCGAGGACGTCACGAATTCGCGCATCCTCGAGTTCCTGGCCCGGGCCGGGTTTGCCGTTAGCGGCATCCTGCACCTGCTGGTGGGTGCCATTGCCGTCCGGCTGGCCGTGGGCGGCACGGGCAATGCCGATTTCAGCGGCGCGATGGCCGAGCTGGCAACCATGCCTGTGGGCCCGTTTCTGCTATGGGGCAGCTTCGCGGCCTGCGCCGCGTTGTCGCTCTGGCAGACCGGCGATGCAATTTTCGACTTCAACCACCAGGCCACCAGAAAAAAGATCAAGAACAAGGCCAAGGCCGCCCTGCAGGCGGTCGTGTACGCCGTCCTGGCCGTGACTGTTTGGCACTTCGTAACGGGCTCCGGGTCTGGCGGGGACAACCGCAAGGCCGCCAGCGACTTCACTATCGCCATGGTGCAGGCCCCGGGCGGGGTGGCATTGCTCGTCCTGATCGGATTGGCCGTGGCGGTCGCGGGCGTGGCCTACGGCATGCGGGGCCCCAACAAATCCTTCGAGAAGCACCTGCGGATGCCGGCCTCCGGGACGGCTCGTACAGCGGTGGTGACCCTGGGGGTTGCGGGATACCTGGCTAAGGGCATGGTGCTGCTGCTGACCGGCCTGCTCATCGTGATTGCCACCATCAAGGAACATCCGGAGGACTCCACCGGTCTGGACGGCGGGCTGCGTGCCCTTCGGGACCAACCGATGGGCCCCTATCTCCTGGCCGCGGTGGGAGCCGGGCTGGTCTGCTACGGCGCGTACATGATCATGCGCGCCCGGCTGGCCAAAATGACCAAATAGCCGGCTGCAGTGTGATGAGGTGGGGGAATGCCGCAGGTACGTGCCGAACGCCTCATCCGAATCGATCCGGAGACTGCATTCGCCTTTTCCCAGACCACCGGAGAGTTCCGCCTCAAGTGGGACCCCTTCATCTCCGCACAGGGTTTCCTGGACGGAGCGCAGGCAGCAGGCAAGGGCATCCGCACCCGCACCAGGTCGCGCCTTGGCCTGACGATGGTCAGCCAGTATGTCTCCTACGCGCCGCCGCGGAACGTGGGCATGACCATGGTGTCCGGGCCCTGGTTCTTCAAGAACTTCGGCGGCGGCTGGCGTTTCACCGCTGACGACGACGGCACCCGGGCGGTCTGGAAGTACACCTTTTCCTGCCGGCCACCCTTGCTGCGGCCCATCATGGAGCGGATCGGCAGTTGGCTGCTGGGCTACGAGATCGAACGGCGGATTGATGCCTTCGCCCGCGCCTGCGAGGACGAGGCCCTGGTCGCGGAGTTCAAGGCACTGGGGACCCGGGACCAGTCGCCCCACACCTAGGGAACCGTAATCACCGCCACCGCGTGCTGCGCGCCGTCCCGCAGCTCCACGCTTGAGATGCTGCCCAGCTGGATGGGCGTTGCCCCGGTGACCTTGACCTTTCCGCTGGGCGTGGCCGTCCAGGCACAGGCGCGGTCCTCCCCGCCGGCGCGGTCCCGCACCCACAGCGAGAGCGTCCCGTCCGCCGGCAGGCTGCTGCCGCTCACCGCGAGTTCGGTCCCCCACGTCTTCCGCGCCATGTCGATGTTCACCTGCAGCCCTCCCCCGGACACCACCGAATAGGTGGCGTCCGGCTGCGGCGGCCTGGCCAGCAAAGGCCCCACCGCCAGGCCCACCGCCAGACAGGCAGCGGCGACGGCGCCCGCCAGCGCTGCCCACCGCCGTCGTAATGTCCGACGGCGGCGCGCCAGTTCGTCGAAAAGGCGGACGGGGACGCCGGGGTCAGCCGCCCCGCTGCCGGGAACGTCGGTAAGCGCCACTGCGTCGGGGACGGGAAGCGCGTCCAGGAGCACTGGCACCTTCTCCAGCACGGCAAGTTCCTTGCGGCAGCCGGGGCAGCCCTGCAGATGCGTCTCGAAGAGGGCAAGGTCGGCGGGCTCAAGGCCGCCCAGCACATAGGCCCCCAGCAAGGTGTGTGGGTTGGTGCTCATCGTTCCACCCCCATTTCATCCAGGATGCCCCGCAGGGCCCGGAGGGCGTAATACGCGCGGGACTTGACCGTGCCGCTGGGGATGTTGAGCTGGACAGCCGCCTCGTTGACCGTGAACCGGCGGTAATGCAGGGCCACCAAAACGTCCCGGTGTTCCTTGCTCAGCCGCAGCAGTGCCTCCTCCATCAGGACCCGGTTGAGCAGTTCATCAACGCGGCCCATCACCTCGACGGGATCGGTGGGGGTGCCCTCCAGCGCCTCCGGCGGCCGCCGCTGGCTGCGTCGGTAGTTATCGATCATGATGTTCCTGGCCGTACGGTACAAGTAACTGCGGAAGCTGCCGTTGACGTCCGGGGCGTGCTGCCACACGCGGAGCACGGTTTCCTGGACCACGTCCTCCGCAAGCTGCGGATCATGGGTGGCGCTAAGCACGAACCGGCGCAGGGCGTTGCCGTGTTCACGGTAGATGGCCTCCACCACATTGTCGTCGAGCGGCATGCCGCCCCTCCCATCGCTGCCCCGGCATTGCATGGCCCACGTCGCCACACGCGGGCCACTGTGCAGGAACGCCACAGCATCCGGCGCTCCTGGCTGTTACCACGCATGAAGCCTTCCAAAGGTTCAACAGCCCTCGCCCGCAATCCCGCTCCACCGCGCTGTGAACCATTCTTTACCCGGCGGCGTGGTAGGGGTAGGCGCCCGGTAAAGGGGCCGGCGCCCGCTGTGAAGGCAGCAGCGAAGAACGCCACAGCAAAAAAGCATCAAAGCCAAGGAGCACACCATGAAACACCATCTCGGGGCAGGCCTTGCCATCCTGGCCCTGGCAGCAGCCCTCAGCGGCTGCGGCAGCAGCAGTACACCCCCGGCCGGAACCAGCCCGGCTACGGGCGCCGCGGGCAGCACAGCCACCGCGTCATCCGGGGCGTCGTCTGCCGGCCCGTCTTCAACCTCCACGTCGTCGTCCGCCTCATCGTCCCAGGCAGGCGCCGCCGTCGACCTTAAGACGGCTTCCTCGACGGAGGGCAGCATCGTGGTGGATGCGAAGGGCATGAGCCTCTACTTCTTCACCAAGGACACCAAGGACTCCGGCACCAGCGCCTGCACCGGCTCCTGCCTGGTCTCATGGCCGCCGCTGACCACCAGCTCGGGCACACCGGCAGCAGAGGGAGTGACCGGAAAAGTGGGCACCATCAGCACCCCCGACGGGAAGAAGCAGGTGACCCTGAACGGGATGCCGCTGTACTACTTCGCGAAGGACACCAAGCCGGGCGACACCCTTGGCCAGGGCGTGGGCGGTGTGTGGTACCTGTCGGATCCGTCGGGCGCGATGATCAAGGCGCCAGGCCAGGGCTACTAGGCCTGCCCGCTGCCACCCCTACTTGAGGGGTACGTCCGGGACCTTGCCCGGGAGCGGGATTTCCGTGGGCACTGGAACGGGGAGTTTTGGGTTGCCCTGTTCCAGGCCCTTCTTGACATCCCCGTGAACATCCGCGGGCAGGGACGGCTGCGCGGGGACTTCCGCCGGCTTCTGGGCCGACGCTCCGTGGGTGGGGGTATTTCCGGGCCGGGCAGGAATGCTCGACGGCGCCGCGGCGGCAGGCGCCGAAGCAGGCGCGGTTGCCGCCGGAACGGAGTCCGGGCTGCTGGTCGCCGATGGCCGGGAAGCTGCGGGCCCAGGCGCGGGTACCTGACCGCCGGTGCTGCCCTCAGGTGTGGCGCCGGAGCCCGACACGAAAGTGGTCACGGCATGGTTCAGCTGGCTGAAGGACTCGCGGAAGCCCTGGTCCGAGGCTGCGGCGACAGCACCGCCGGCGGCGAGCGATGCCGCCACGGACAGCGTGGTAAGCGTGATGCGGCGCTTGGCCTTGCGGCGGGCGGCAAGTTCATCGCCAGGCCGGTCCGCGATGGGAAGTACCGTGGTGTCGGCCGGCGTGGCTGCGTGTGATGAACCCGCCATCAACGCCGCGATTTCGGCGGAGGGCGCCGGGGCCTCCGCCGCGAGGGACCTCAGGTCGGCCAAGGCGTCGCGGAGCTGGCCGTCGTCACCCATGCCTGCTTCCAGCAGGAGCTGGTCAACGGCCCCGTGGTTGCGGGATCCTGCGGTGTCACTCATGATTCGCCTGGTTTCTCTTGAGCGTTTGTGCCTTGAGGTTCTGCAGGGCGCGGCGCTGGAGCTGCTTGATCGCTCCGGCGCTCTTGCCCATGATGGCGGCCACCTGGTCGATGGACAGGTCGGCCACGACGCGAAGGGCCAGGACCTCCTGGTGCTCCTCGCTGAGCCCTTCCAGCATCGCCGCGGCTCCGCTGTTCAGTTCCACGGCGTGGTCTTCAGCCGACGGCGTGGTGCGGCCGTCGTACTGGGGGTCGTACGGTGTGAGCTGCGGCCTGCGCTCCAGCCGGCGGTAGTGGTCCACCATGCGGGCGTGGGCAATGGAGAAGATCAGGGACTTGGCGCCCTGCAGGCCACCGGTGAGGTTGCTGATCCGGGGGTAGAAGGCCAGGAACACGTCCTGGGTGACAGCCTCGGGGTCATCGAGTCCGCGCGCCTTGAGGTACCCCTGCACGGGGCCCGCGAAGGTTCGATAGGCAGCAGCGAACAACGCGGCCGGATCGGTTCCGGCTGCGTTGTCGAATATGTCCATCTCTTCTTGGGCCAGAGTGTCTAGCACCAGCGGCTCCTCCATCCCGGGACTCGGCTCAAGCCTTGTCCCGGTCTCCGGTACGGACTGCCAGTCCCCGTGGTCATCCGGCTGCCTCTTGGCGGGTCTTCCAGGGGCGCCCCGGCAAACGTGCGCGACCCCGCCCGGCTGCCTGGACTGCGGCTTGCGAGCCGCAGTCCAGACTAGCGAATGAGCCTTAGCGGGCCGAAACTGAAGAGCTGTGGGCCGTGTTGCCGCCCACAGCCGGGACAGCGGGAACGGCAGGAACAGCGGGGACGGTGGTCTTGCCGTCAACACCCGGAACGGCCGGAACTGCGGGCACAGCGGGAGCGGACGGAACCTCGGGCTTCTCAGCCTGGACGGACACGGACCCCTTGGTTTCGGCGCCGGCCTTCGCGGCGGCGTCAGCCTTGGTCACGACGTCGGCGCAGTAGCTCTTGATGTTCGCGTCGCCCTGGGCTGCGATGGACAGCGAGGAGAATGCCTTGGAGGAAGCGTCCAGGCCGCCGTGGGTGAAGGCGGTGCAGAGGCCCAGGGCCGCGGGGCCGGCGGCGTCAACGGCGGTGTTGGCCTTTGCCGACTCCGTTGCGTCGGCGCTGACCTTTTCGTCCGAAGCCTCAGCGGTAGCGGAAGCCTTGGCGGTGGCGTCCCCGGTGGCTTCTGCGGTCTTCAGGGCGTCGGTCACAGCGGCGGTGGCGGTGGGAGCCGGGGTGGCCTGGGCGTCAGCGGCTGCTTCCGCTGCCAGCTTGGGGGCGGGCGCACCGAAGAGCTCGTGGGCGGTCTGCTGGGCCTGGGTGGGGAGGACGCCCGAGACGGCGGCGGCACCGGTTCCTCCTACTGCCAGGGTTCCGGCAGCCAGGACTCCTGCGGCGACTTTGCTGGTGGCGAGAACGGTGAACACAGACATTTACTTCTCCAAAACCTAGACAACACATTGGGCTGGGCCCGCCGGGCGGGCCCATCACGGACTACATCGCCTGCGGTGGCGGAAAGGTTACGGACGCCCACAATTTTCTTTTTTCTGCCCCCAGATCGCTGGAAAGCTTCCGGATCGCCGGTCCGCTCCGGCGGTGTCACAGCGATCCCGCGATCCGCGAAGCTGCGGCGCCAGCGCCGGCCGTTTTCCTGCCTGCCATGTCAGGAACCCGCGCCGCCATGCGCTGGATGTAGGGCCCTACTTCCTCGTCATCCAGCACCAGGAGGTCCGGCTGGCCGCGCAGCCACCCGGAGTTGAGGGCCGTGACGTTTTCGCGTTCCAGCAGCTCCTCAAACTCGCCGTCAAGCTCCGCCATCCGGAAGACGCCGTCGGAAACGGCACCGGCGCCACGGGCGCTGGACCCAGCCCCGCCGGGCAGCGCAGCGAGGGCCTCCATGGCCAGGTTGAAAAGGTCCAGATGGGCGGCAGCACCCATTGCGGCCATGCCCTCGCGGACCAGTGCGTCGGCGGCACCGGAGCGCCGGCCTGCCATGGCGGCATAGCGTGTGAAGCCGCCGTCCAGCACCTGGCAAAGGTAGAAGTCCACGGCGCAGCTCCGGACGGCAACGGGCGACATCTCGTCCGCGAGCAGCAGGGCATGGTGCATGGCGTTGACGATCGCCGCGTTGGCCTCCACCACCTCTTCGTCCCTGCCGTCGATGCTGCTGCTGGTGAGGACGACGGGCAGGTGCGTGGTGGCCATGGTGATCCTTGGTGGAGGTGGCGGTGCGGCGGACGCCTTTACGGTACGGGGGAAGTGTCACGGCTGGGCCGGGGAGAAATGAACGCCAAGCGAAGTTTTTGGGGCGTGTGGAGAAAGCGCCCGGCAAAGGCCCCCGCTCTGGCGAACTAAGATGGATCAGATAGCCACCCACCGGACCCGGCTCCGCCGTGACCTCCCGAAAGTAGTGCCACCATGCCATCCCAACCGGACGAAAGTGCGGACCTGGCGATACAGACACCTGCCATCAACGACCGCTCACTAGCGGCTGGGCTGGCGTACGCCATGGCCAGCAGGGTCTCCGGCATATCGTTCGACGGCGGCACGGGCCTCATGCTGGGAAAGGTCCGGGGCGGCGCCGAAGTTCCTTATTCCACCACCGCCAAGCTGGTGCGCAAGGCCGGCGGCTGGAGCTGCACCGTTGGCGTTTGCAGTTGCCCGGTCCGGAAGGACTGCAAGCACGTGGCGGCCCTGCTCTTCGCCGCGGAGGACAACCCCTCGGTCCGGATGCAGCTGCTGGCGCCGTCCACGGCAACGCAGGTGTCCCGCGCACCCTCCGCCGCCCTGTCCGACTGGGAGCAGGCCCTCAGCCCGCTGATCTCGCAGCCCGGATCCGCCCCCTCCACCAGCGGCGTTCCCCTGGCCCTGCAGTTCGAGGTGGAGGAACCGCCGCCGCATTTCTCCTACACCGGCCGCCGGGACCCGGTCCGCGGCGTGCGGCAGCTCAAGGTGCGGCCCGTCATCATGGGCGCCAAGGGCAAGTGGATCCGCGGCGACGTTTCCTGGAACACCTTGAGCTACCTGAACTTCCGGCGTGAATCGAACCAGGCGCACGTGGAGTGGCTGCAGGAGTTCCTGGCCGGCCACTCCTCCTCCGCCAGCCGGGTGCACAACTCGGCAGGCCTGTGGCTGAGCCTGAACTCCTACGCCGGGAAGAACCTGTGGAGCCTCCTGTCCGACGCCCGGAAGATCGGGCTCGCCCTGGTCCACTCGCGCGGCACCGAGCCGGTCCGTGTCGCCGAGGCCCCCGCCGCCGTCGGACTTTCCCTGAGCCGCTACGGGGCTCCTGTTGCGGAGCCTGCCGCGGTGGACGCCGTCAAGGTACAGGCGTCCGACGGCGGGCTGGAGCTTTCGCCCACCATCACCGTTGAGGGCGCAGACGTTGATCCGGCCTCGGTGGGAACGATCGGCCGGCCTGTGCACGGGCTGTTCTTCACCTCCGGGGAGGCGTCGCTGCCCGGCGTCCCCGACCCCAACGGAACCATCACGCTGGCGCCGCTGGAGAACGGGCTGAGCGAGGAACTGCTGGCCTTCGTCACGGCGGGAAGCACGCTGCACATTCCCGCCAAAGACGAATCGCGGTTCCTGACCGGTTTCTACCCCAAACTGAAGCAGACGGCCCGCGTGACGGCGCGCGACGAGTCGGTGGAACTGCCCGAACTTGCCGTCCCCACCCTGTCGCTGCTGGCCAACTACGGGGCTGACCACCGGGTGCGGCTGCACTGGGAGTGGCACTACAAGACCGGCAAACTGGTCACGGCGCAGCCGCTGTGGCGTCACCCGGGCGACGCCGGCTACCGGGACGACACCGCCGAGTCCCGCATCCTCGAAGGCGTCGGCCAGCCGTGGAACGTGGTGCCCGCGCTGGGCGAATCCGCCACTGGCGGCTGGGGCACGCCCCGGCTGGCGGCTTCTGCCGAGCTGACGGGCCTGGACACGCTGGCGTTCACGGAGGAAGTACTGCCCCGGCTGCGGGAGGCGCCGGACGTGGATGTCGACACCGTGGGCGAGATCGCCGACTACCGTGAGGCCGAGGAAGCGCCCGTGGTGTCCATCTCCACCAAGGCAACAGAACAGCGGGACTGGTTCGACCTGGGCATCCAGATTTCCCTCGAGGGCCAGCCCGTTTCCTTCGCCGCCGTGTTCTCCGCGTTGGCTGCCGGCCAGACCAAGATGCTGCTGCCCAGCGGAGCCTACTTCTCGCTGGACCTGCCGGAGCTGCACCAGCTGCGGGCGCTGATCGAGGAAGCAAGGTCGCTGCAGGACAACAAGGATGCTCCGCTGCAGATCAGCCGGTTCCAGGCCGGGCTGTGGGACGAGCTGGCGCAGCTGGGGATCGTCGACGAGCAGGCAGCGGCCTGGCGCTCAGCGGTGGGCGGGCTCCTGGAAGGCGGAACGGACGGGCTGCCGCTGCCGGCGTCCCTCAACGCCGAACTGCGGCCGTACCAGCTGGAGGGGTTTAACTGGCTCAGCTTCCTGTACAAGCACGGGCTGGGCGGCATCCTCGCCGACGACATGGGCCTGGGCAAGACCGTGCAGGCGCTGGCATTGATGTGCGCGGCGAGGGAGCTGGCTGTTGAGGCCCGGTCGTCCGCGGAGAAGCCCGACGACGGTGCTGCCGCCGCCCCTGGTGTGGATGACGCAAACCAGCCGGCCGCCGTCGCGCCTTTCCTGGTGGTGGCGCCCACCAGCGTGGTGGGCAACTGGGCGCTCGAGGCCGCACGCTTCGCCCCCGGCCTCACCGTGCGGACCGTCGGCGAGACCTTCGCCAAGAGCGGCCAGGACGTGGCAGAGGCCCTGGGAGGGGCAGATATCGTGATCACGTCCTACGCCCTGTTCCGGATCGATTACGAGTCCTACGCCTCCCGTACCTGGTCCGGGCTGGTGCTGGACGAGGCGCAGTTCGTGAAGAACCACCAGTCCAAGGCGTACCAGTGCGCGCGCAAGCTGCCGGCGGCGTTCAAGCTGGCCATTACCGGCACGCCCCTGGAGAACAACCTGATGGAGTTCTGGGCGCTGACCTCCATCGTGGCGCCGGGACTCTTCTCGAGCCCCAAGCGCTTCGCCGAGTATTACCAGAAGCCGGTGGAGAAGAACGGCGACAAGGGGCAGCTGGAGAAGCTCCGCCGCCGGGTCAGGCCGCTGATGATGCGCCGCACCAAGGACCAGGTGATCAAGGACCTGCCGCCCAAGCAGGAGCAGGTCCTGGAGGTGGTGCTGAATCCGCGGCACCAGAAGGTGTACCAGACGCACCTGCAACGGGAGCGGCAGAAGATCCTGGGGCTGATCGAGGACGTCAACAAGAACCGGTTCACCATCTTCCAGTCGCTGACGCTGCTCCGGCAGCTGAGCCTGGACGTGTCCTTGGTGGACCCGGCGCTGTCCGCCGTGCGTTCCAGCAAGCTGGACGTCCTGTTCGAGCAGCTGGAGGACCTGGTGGCCGAGGGGCACCGGGCGCTGATTTTCAGCCAGTTCACCGGATTCCTGGGCAAGGTGCGGGAGCGGTTGGACGAGGAGGAGATCGAGTACTGCTACCTCGACGGCGGCACCCGCAACCGGGCCGATGTGGTCAGCGAGTTCAAGAACGGCAGTGCGCCGGTGTTCCTGATCTCGCTGAAGGCCGGCGGTTTCGGGCTCAACCTCACCGAAGCCGACTACGTCTTCCTGCTCGACCCCTGGTGGAACCCCGCCTCCGAGGCGCAGGCGGTGGACCGGACCCACCGCATCGGCCAGGCCCGGAACGTGATGGTGTACCGGCTCGTAGCCAAGGACACCATCGAGGAAAAGGTCATGGCGCTGAAAACCCGGAAGTCGCAGCTGTTCGCGGACGTGATGGAGGGCGACGCCCTGGCCGGCGGCGCCATCACCGCCGAGGACCTGGCGGGGTTGTTCAAGGAGTAGGGGATCCGGGGCCGCGGCTGCCCTGCCCAAAGCGGACACGGATGGTCGGTTGCGACGCGGATAGTCATTTGCGACGCGCGGGTTCCGTTTCGCGGCCCAAATATCCACAGCGTTGGGGAGCCTGCGCAGCGCGGATGCGTTTGCGCGTCGGGAACCGCACCCTATGCTGGTATCCAACCAAAACTACAACGTTGGAGAAGCCGGTGAACCACCAGCAGACAACCGCGCGGACGGCCGCGCAGCCTGCCGTCACAGCACCACCACTCCTGGCGCACCTGCGCCCGGACGCCTTCACCGCCCCCTACCGTGATCCGGTCTGGGACGGGCCCACCGACCCCATCCTCGTTGGGGACAACCTCAAGGGCGAGTGGGTCCTCTTCTACACCCAGCGCCGTGCCACAGCACCGGGACTAACCGGAGTCGAGTGGGTGCACGGCACCGGCGTCGGCGTCGCAAGGTCGTCCGACGGCGGCGCAACCTGGCGTTACCAGGGCACCGTGGAGGGACTGGTCCCGCCCGGAACGGAACTGCCGGCAACCCTCTGGGCGCCCGACGTCGTGCGCATTGACGACCAGTGGATCATGTACCTGACCGTCCTGGGCGGCAGGCGGACGGACTGGACCGGGAAGGCGGAAATCGTCCAGTTCGCCAGCCGGGACTTGGAGAACTGGGAGTACCTGGGCGGCATCGACCTGGACTCGCCGCGGGTGATCGACGCCGCCGTCGCCCAGTGCGGGGACGGCCGGCACCGGCTCTGGTACAAGGATGAGGCCCGGGGCTCCAACACCTACAGCGCGGTCAGCGACACCCCGGAGGACCCGTCGTCGTGGGTCCTGGAAGGGGTTGCCATCCCCGGGCGTCCGCATGAAGGCCCCAAGGTCTTCCCGCTGGGCGGCCACTACTGGATGATCGTGGACGAATGGCGCGGCCAGGCCGTCTATCGCTCCGATGATGCTGCAGACACCTGGGTCCGGCAGGAGCACCTTGGCGGGTTGATCCTCACGGCGCCGGAATCGGTGGACGGAAGGGCCGTCGTCGGGCGCCATGCTGACGTGGTGCCCCTTGCCGGCGGGGCGCCCGGAGAAAGGGCCGACGGCGGCACGCAGCTTGGGTTCTAGTGGTCGTTGCAACACCCCTTAGTTTTGGGAGTTGCAACGACCATGTCGTCTTTAAGCGAGGGCAGGACCCCTCGACGGAGCTATACCTCCGGGGAAAGGGAAGGGTTCTTCCGGGCACTGGCAAGCGCGGGGAGTGTTGCTCTTGCCGCGGCTGAGCTCGGGCTTAAACCGTCGGCGTGCTACCGGTGGCTGCGTGAGGCGGGAATATCTGCCGGCACCATAAATGGCGGGAATGTCCGTGGGGCGAGAGTAACCCCGGAGGTGAAGGCAGCGTTCTTCAAGGCTTTGGCGCGTACCGGTAGCACTACGGTTGCCGCTGCCGAACTGGGGTTGAGCCGTCAAACTTGTTACAAGTGGACCCAGAAGGCCGGGCTTGCGCGGAAACGCACGGAAGGCCCCAGCCGTGAGGATTTCCGCAAGCTCCGCGAAGCTGGAATGACACGCCGGGAGGCTGCCAAAGAACTGGGCATTAACCGGTGCACGGCCCAGGAATGGGACAACGGGGTCAGAAGGACACGGAACGGGCGAATCTACCGTGATGGCCGCCGGGTCGATTACACCAGTGGTGTGATGACACTGACCACCGACGAAGCGATCACCGATTCTGGCGCGTTTCCCGCACTTGCGGCCTTGGAGAAACCACTGGATGCCAGATTCCTGACTTTGCAGGACCGGGAACGGATTGCTGACCTCCGCGCTGCCGGCACACCGGTCCGGAAGATCGCCAGGGAGCTGGGCCGGTCCGCCTCGACCATCAGCCGGGAACTGGCCAGGAACAGTGTCAACGATGGGAAGTATTACGCCTATGCAGCCCAACGTGCCGCGACCGCCCGGCGGCCCCGGCCCAAGGACAGCAAGCTGGTCACTCACCACCGGTTACGAAAGTATGTGAAGAAGAAGCTGCTTCGGCGCTGGTCACCGGAACAGATCAGCAACAAGCTGATCAGGAAGTTTCCCAACGACCCGGAGATGCGCGTGAGCCCAGAAACGATCTATCAGGCCCTCTACTTCCAGGCCCGCGGAGGACTCAAACGTGAAGTCCAGGCAGCTCTGCGCACCGGCCGGACGCGCCGTAAGCCTCACAAGGACCCCCAGCAGCGGCAGCCCCGCTTCGCTGACCCTATGGTGATGATCTCCGAACGCCCACCCGAAGTTGAAGACCGCGCCGTTCCAGGACACTGGGAAGGAGACCTGATCACCGGGGCAAGCAACCAGTCCGCCATCGCCACCCTCGTTGAACGCACCACCAGATACGTCATGCTCGTCCATCTGCCCGGAGACCACACCGCCGAAACCGTCCGTGATGGCCTCATCGCCACGATGAAGACACTCCCCGAACACCTCCGAGGCTCCCTGACCTGGGACCAGGGCGCGGAAATGGCAGCCCACAAATCCTTCACCATGGCCACGGACATGCAGGTCTACTTCTGCGACCCCGCCAGCCCCTGGCAACGCGGCTCCAACGAAAACACCAATGGCTTGCTGCGCCAATACTTCGAAAAAGGCACGGACCTATCCATCTATGGCCCCGAAGACCTCGAACACGTCGCCCAAGAACTCAACAGCCGACCACGCAAAACGCTCGGCTGGGACACCCCAGCCGAGCGTCTGCGTGATCTACTAATGACCACATAACACCAGCAGTGTTGCAACGACCCCTAGAAACCGCCCAGCGTGCGCTGCTGGTCTACTTCACGCACCCGTACTGGGGTGGTGAGGACATCGACACCATGGCGCCGGACCCCGGCACGCGCCTCAGCCACGTCCGGGCGGCAGTGCTGGAAGTGCTGGACGGAAACCTGGTCTGCACGGAACACTAGGCACTAAGCCCTCGACGCACAGAAGGGCCAAACCCTGGAACTATAAGCCGGCGGCTGCCGGCACCGGTCCAAGGTTTGGCCCTGACTGTCGGGCTGGGACTAGACCCGCTGCGGTGAGCCCAGCTCCACCGGATCCTCGTCCATCAGATAGGCCAGCTCCGAGTGTGCTGCGAGGTCGATGCCGCGCAGTTCGTCTTCGGGCTTGATGCGGAGACCGCCCATGGCCTTGTCCAGGATCTTGGCGAGGACCCAGGTGATGCCGAAGGAGTAGGCCAACACCGTGACCGTGGCCAGGGCCTGCACGCCCAGCAGTTCAAACCCGCCACCGTAGAAGAGGCCGCTGACGCCGTTCGGAGCCTTGTCCGTGGCGAAGAGGCCAATCAGCAGGGTGCCCAGGATGCCGCCCACCAGGTGGACGCCCACGACGTCGAGTGAGTCGTCGAAGCCCAGGCGGAACTTCCATTCGATGGCCAGTGAGCAGACGGCCCCGGCGATGGCGCCGATAGCCAGTGCCCCCAGCGGGCTCACCGCGCCACAGGCCGGCGTAATAGCCACCAGCGCGGCGACCAGGCCGGAGGCGGCGCCCATACTGGTGGCCGCGCCATGGCGGAACCGTTCCACGAGCGCCCAGGCCAGCAAGCCCGTGGAAGCTGCCACCGCGGTGTTGAGGAAGACCACCGACGCTGACTGGCCGGCGGAGAGGGCGGATCCCGCGTTGAAGCCGAACCAGCCCACCCAGAGCAGGCCTGCACCCAGCAGCACCAAGGGGCGGCTGTGCGGCTTGGCGTGTTCCACCTTGGGCCAGCCGGAGCTCTTGCCCAGGACCAGGGCCAGGGCCAGGGCAGCGGCGCCGGCGTTCATGTGCACCGCGGTGCCGCCGGCGAAGTCGATCGCCTTGATCCCGTTGGCGATCCAGCCACCCACACTGCTGCCGTCGGCCGAATTGAACGCGAAAACCCAGTGGGCGATGGGGAAGTAGACAATGGTGGCCCAAATGCCTGCGAACAGCATCCAGGCGCCGAACTTCATGCGGCCTGCGGCAGCCCCGGCGACGAGCGCGGTGGTGACGCAGGCGAAAAACAGCTGGAACGCGGCAAACAGGATGACCGGGATGGAGGCCGAATCATCCTTGGCCAGCAGCTGCCCCATGCCTGGGAACTCGGTGACGTCACCGATCAGGCCCAGGCCGCCGACAGAGTTCCCGAACGCCATCGAGTACCCGAACAGGGCCCACAGGACGGCCACCAGGCTGGCGCCGCCGACGCACATCATCATCATGTTGAGGATGCGGCGCGACCCCACCATGCCCCCGTAGAACAGGGCCAGGGCGGGGATCATCATGCAAACCAGCGCCGAGCTGGCCAAAATCCAAGCGACATTTCCCGAATCCATGGGAAACCCCTTTCAAGATGCGAACAGGACGGTAACTTGCTGTCAGAGCCGTTCCGCCTGGAGGGACGTGGACGGAGTAACCACGTCCGGCGGAGGGGCGGCTTGTGCCGTCTGGTCTCAATCTATGGCGCCCATTTTTGGTTGGGTTTCAGGGGTGTTAAATGATGGTTTCCGTCATTTGCCCCGGGGTTTCAGCTGTAACGCAGGGCGCAGGAGCACCTGATGTTTCAGCCGCAGGAATACGTGGCAGCCCAGGAGCAAGCGGTTGCAGGACTAGGCTAAGGGAATCCGGGCAGCAAACCACCCCGAAGGAGCCAGCCCTTGAACAGCACGCAGCCCTCCCCCATGCCGCCGACTGAGCTCAGGGTGGGCGTGGTAGGCATCGGCTGGGCCGGCCAACAGCACCTGAAGGCCTACGCCGGGCTGGAAGGCGTCAGCATCGTCTCGCTCGCAGGAATGGAGCAGGAACTCCGGGACTCCCTACAGGCCGAATACTCCATCCCGAACGGCTTCGCCGACTGGGAGGAGATGCTGGACCACGGCGGCCTGGACGCAGTCAGCGTTGCAGTTCCCACCTTCCTGCATGCGCCGGTGGCGATCGCCGCGCTGAAGCGGGGAATCCACGTCTTGAGCGAAAAACCCATCGCGCGCAACGCCGTGGAAGGCCAGGCCATGGTGGACGCGGCACGGGAGGCCAGGCGCGTGCTGGACGTGGCGTTCAACCACCGCCGCCGCGGGGACATCCGGGCCCTCAAGCAGGTCATCGACGACGGCGGCCTGGGCCGCCCCTACTACGCCAAGGCATCCTGGCTGCGCCGCTCCGGCATCCCCACCCTGGGCAGCTGGTTCACCAACCCCGAGCTGTCCGGCGGCGGACCGCTTGCCGACATCGGTGTCCACGCACTGGACTACGCGCTGTACCTCCTGGGCGAACCGAAAGTGGTTGCTGTCTCCGCCGCCACCCACTCCGAGCTCGGGCCGCAGGGCAGGGGCGGCGGAACCCGGTTCACCGCCCAGGCCTCCAGCCACGCATTCGAGGTGGAGGACTTTGCCTCGGCCTTCCTGCGGCTGGAAGGCGGCGCAACACTCGTCGTCGAAGCAAGCTGGGCCACCTACCGGGAAGTGGACGACCAGCTGGAGTTCACGGTCTACGGCACCGACGGCGGCGCCGAACTCAAGGCCCACGGGGCCCCTTTTCCACCCGTTGGCGAGCTCCGTGTGTTCACTGACAAAGACGGCGAATCCGCTGACTATATGCCCGCCGTCGTACCGGGCCGCGCCCACGATGAAGTGGTGGAGGACTTCGTCGCCGCAGTTCGCGGCGGCGCGCAGGTGTGGAGCCGTCACGATGGCTCTCTGGCGCTGTACCGGGCACAGATCATCGACGCCTGCTACCAGTCAGCACTGGAGCAGAGGGAGGTTCGGCTGTAATGGACGGCAAACTGCGGATCCGGGTATGGAACGAGGGCGTGCACGAGGCCAACAACCAGCCGGCCCACATCGGGGAGATCTACCCCGAGGGCATTCACGGCGCCATCGCCGCCGGGCTTCGCTCCCACCTTCCGGACGCGGAGGTCACGACGGCGGTCCTGGCCACGGATGATGAGCACGGCCTTGCGGAGGAGGTGCTGGCGGACACGGACGTCCTGCTCTGGTGGGGCCACATAGCCCATGCCGACGTCAGCGACGCCGTCGTCGAACGCGTCCACCGGCACGTGCTGGGCGGGATGGGGCTGATCGTGCTCCACTCGGGGCATTTCTCGAAGATCTTCACCAAACTGCTGGGGACCAGCTGCTCCCTTGCCTGGCGCAACGACGGCGAGCGCGAGCTGGTGTGGACCGTGAAGCCCTCGCATCCCATCGCGGAAGGCGTGGACAGCCCCATCGTCATCCCGGAACAGGAGATGTACGGGGAACTGTTCGATATCCCGGACCCGGACGACCTGATCTTCATCAGCTCCTTCGCGGGCGGTGAGGTGTTCCGCTCCGGTGTCACGTTCACCCGGGGCAAGGGCCGTATCTTCTACTTCAGCCCTGGGGACCAGGAGTACCCGGTGTACCACCACCCGCAGATCCAGCGCGTCCTGGCCAACGGTGTGGTGTGGGCGGCGCAGCCCGGGTTAGACCGCTCGATCCCTGGTGTCAGCAACCCGGCCCGGGAGCGGTTTGAGGCCGAAAAACGTCATTGACACAGGGTGCGCGCAAGAGCAGATTGAAATCGTTGCAACGCAAGGTTCGGCAGGCTGTGGACGGGCACACCCCGCCCTGCCGTGCCTTTTCCCGGAGCGGCTCAGCGCGCTTGGGTATGAATTTTCATAACCACTCCCTTCCGAGGAGCCAGAAATGCCTGCAGTAACGGTTAAGGATCTTGAATCCAAGTCCTTCAACGAGCCCGACGAAAAGCGCCGGCCACCCAAGACCCAGGTGGACGTGGTGAACATCGGCGGTGCCACCTTGGGCCGCTTCACTTTTGAACCCGGCTGGCGCTGGTCCGAAACAGTCAAGACGGTGGTCCATACGGACAGCTGCCAGGTCAACCACCTGGGCTTCTGCACCGGCGGCACCCTGACCGTACAGCTGGACGACGGGAGCAAAATGACCATCCATGCCGGGGACGCCTACTCCATTCCCGCCGGGCACGACGCCTGGGTGGAAAACGACGAGGCGTACGTCGGCTACGAAATCATCAGTGCAGCCGAGTTCGCCAAGCCCGCCTGACCACAGGAGTGCACAAACTGCTCGCAGTGCAGAAACTCCCAAGGGAGGTCCACAAGGACCTCCCTTTCCTGTTCCCCGGGCCCTACGGTGGAGGGAACACAACGATCGGAGAGCAATGAAAGTCACCGTCATCGGCGGCAGCGGCCACATCGGGTCGTTCCTGGTCCCCCGGCTGGTCCGAGCTGGCCACGAGGTCACCGTCATCAGCCGCGGCAACCGCAAGCCTTACCACGAGGCACCCGAATGGCAGGAGGTGCGCCAGGTCACTGCAGACCGGGAGGCGGAGGACCGCCACGGGACTTTCGGGGACCGGGTTGCTGCCCTGAAGCCGGACGCCGTGGTGGACCTGGTCTGCTTCACCCTTGAATCGGCAGCGTCGCTGGTACAGAGCCTGCGCGGCAAGGTGGGCCACCTGCTGCACTGTGGCTCCGTCTGGCGTTACGGGCAAAGCCTGAAACTGCCCATCAGGGAAAAATCGGATTCGGCCGCGGAGCCTTTCGGCGAGTACGGCATCCAGAAGAACCGGATTGCCCTGATGTTGAAGGAGGAAACGGCGCGCGGCGGACTGGCCACCACCTCGCTGCATCCAGGCCACATCACAGGACCGGGCTGGCATCCGATCGGCCCGCTGGGAAACCTCGACCCCGCCGTATGGCAGACCATTTCCGCCGGCCAGCCCCTCCGGGTCCCCGGCAGCGGTACTGAGCTCATGCACCATGTGCATGCCGACGACGTCGCCCAGGCCTTCGAGAAAGCCATCGCCCAGCGGGAAGCAGCAAGCGGCGAGGACTTCAACATCGTCGCCCCCACAGCGCTGACCGTCCGCGGCTACGCGGACATCGCCGCGGCCTGGTTCGGACACGCCGCCGTGCTGGAAACAGTCCCGTGGGACCGCTTCCGCGAAGACACGACGCGGGACTACGCAGAGTCCACCTGGGGCCACCTTTACCGCAGCCAGTGCTTCAGCATTGAGAAGGCCGCTTCAGTGCTGGGCTACGTGCCGCGGTACGAGCCCGAGCAGGCCATCTTCGAAGCCGTCCAGTGGCTCGTTGACCACGGCCAGCTGCACGTCGCCCGCCCACTGGGCGTCCCTGCCGCCTGAGTGGCTCGCCTGGAGGTCCTGGCAAATTTACCCAAAATGTACGACGGCGGATGGGCACCAAAGTCGAAAGCATGCTTAGTATGGAGGGGTCAGGCTCTGGCTTTGCCAGGGAGAGCACCAACTGTAAGGAGCAACTCCATGGGTTTGGACGACAAGATCGGTAACGCCGCAGAAAAGCTTGGCGGCAAGGGCAAGGAAGCTGCCGGCAGCGCAACGGGCGACGAGAGCCTGAAGGCCGAAGGCAAGACGGACCAGGCAAAATCGGACCTGAAGCAGGCCGGCGAGAACGTCAAGGACGCCTTCAAGAAGGATTAGTCGGCGACACACACAGCAATGGGTGCAGCTCCAGCAGGAGCTGCACCCATTGGCGTTCCTAGGGCTGGTCGCGCTGGTCCCGGAGCTCCTGCAGGAGCTTCAGCTGCTCAGCATTGACCGCCATGAGCATTTCGATCTGGGCGGCAGCGCGGACATCTGTCTCATAGTCATGCTGGGCCATGGCGGAGGCGATGGCGTCCTGGCGCTTGGCCGCGATGAGGAGGATGGCGCCCTGCAGGCCGGCAAGCATGGACAGGAACAGGTTCAGCAGGATGTAGGGATACGGGTCCCATGCATTGTTGGCGAGGAGGTAGGAATTCACTCCTGCCCAGAGCACCATGAAGCCCACGAAGATGCCTACGAAAGGCCAACTGCCCATGCCGTTCCGAAGCCTGTCCGCAGCCTTGTCGCCCGCGCTAAGGCCTTCTTTGTGCCGCCGGTGCCAGTTAACTCTCATCTCAACCATGCGCCCAGAATAAATCCCCGGCGCCCCGGGCAGGGCGGCACCGATGGCGCGGCTTCGATCGCCTAGTGGATGAGCCCCGAGACCAGGTTGATGGTGGTGGCCAGGACAATGGCCCCAAGGAGGTAAGACAGCAGCGCCTGCCGCAGGACCGTGGAACGGATCGCGTTGGTCTTCAGGTCCGTGTCCGAAACCTGGAAGGTCATGCCTACGGTGAAGGCGAGATAGGCAAAGTCCGAGTAGCGGGGCTGGGACTCCTCATTGAAATCGACGCCGGTGCCGTCCCGGTAGTAGATCGCGGCGTACCGGAGGGTGAACAGCGTGTGCACCAGGAACCATGACAGGGCAATGCTGCCCAGGGCCATGGCCACGGTGACATCCTTGGCTCCACCCTGCTCATTGGAGGCGTCAAGCAGGATCAGGGCGACTCCCGCGAAGCTGGCCACCGTGGCGGTGAGGACCAGGGCGTCCGAAAAGACCCGGCCCGGGTCCTCTCTTCGGGCATGCGCCGCAGTGGCCGCGGGCCCCAGGCGCCCAATAACGCTCCACACCCAAACCAGGTAGGTGGCCGAGGCGACTGCCCACCCGAGCGCGGGTGCATAGGCCCAGGCCCCTGAGGGACCGACCAACAGTGCCGCAGCCAGGCCGACGACCAGCATGACCAGCATCCGGAGCCGCGAATGATGTGCGAGGGAGTTGAAGTTCCGGTGGTGGTCGCCGGGAACCGTCATGGACTTCATTCCCCGATCATGGCACGGGAGGCTGGGGCGCGGCTGGATGCCGCTCCCCAGGCTAGATCAGCCCCTGCGCCAGCATGGCGTCGGCCACCTTCACAAACCCTCCGATGTTCGCACCCAGCACGTAATTTCCGGGTTCACCGTACTCGTCAGCGGTGGCGGCGCAGCGGTCGTGGATGCCCACCATGATCTCCGTGAGCCGCTCCTCGGTATGTTCGAAGGACCATGAATCGCGGCTGGCGTTCTGCTGCATCTCCAGGGCCGAGGTAGCCACGCCGCCGGCATTGGCGGCCTTGCCGGGTCCGAACAGCACCCCAGCCTCCTGGAACACCGCCACGGCGTCCCGGGTTGAGGGCATGTTGGCCCCTTCGCCGACAGCCAGCAGGCCACTCCGCACCAGGCGGGCGGCAGCACCGCCGTCGAGCTCGTTTTGCGTGGCGCACGGCAGCGCCACCGTGGCGTCCACGTCCCACACGGACCCGCCGTCCACGTAGGAGACGCCGGCACGGCGTTCCGCGTATTCCTCCAGGCGGCCGCGCTCCACTTCCTTGACGGTGCGGAGGAGTTCGACGTCGATCCCCGCCTCGTCCACCACGTAGCCTGACGAGTCGGAACAGGCCACGACGGTGGCGCCGAGGGCCTGCGCTTTGGCGATCGCGTTGACGGCCACGTTGCCGGAGCCGGACACCACCACGCGCTGGCCGTCGAAGGACGTGCCTCGGGTTTTCAGCATCTCCTGGGTGAAGATGACGGTTCCAAAGCCGGTTGCCTCAGGGCGGACCAGGGATCCGCCCCAGGAGATGCCCTTACCGGTCAGCACGCCGGACTCGTAGCGGTTGGTGATGCGCTTGTACTGGCCGAAGAGGTAGCCGATTTCGCGGCCGCCCACGCCGATGTCGCCCGCCGGGACGTCTGTGTACTCCCCGATGTGCCGGTAGAGCTCGGTCATGAAGGACTGGCAGAACCGCATGACCTCGGCGTCACTGCGGCCGCGGGGGTCAAAGTCGGAGCCGCCCTTGCCGCCGCCGATGGGCATGCCGGTGAGGGCGTTCTTGAAGATCTGCTCGAAGCCGAGGAACTTCACGATCCCCAGGTAAACAGACGGGTGGAAGCGCAGGCCGCCCTTGTAGGGGCCCAGCGCCGAGTTGAACTCCACCCGGAACCCGCGGTTGATCTGGACGCGGCCGGAGTCGTCGGTCCACGGAACCCGGAAGATGATCTGGCGCTCGGGCTCGCAGAGACGCCCAAGGATGGCAGCCTCAAGGAATTCGGGGTGCCTGTCATGGACCGGACCCAGGCTTTCAAACACCTCAACCACCGCCTGGTGGAACTCCGCTTCGCCGGGGTTCCACGCAAGGACAGTGTCCTTGATGGATTCGAGCCGTGCGTCCATGAACAGTTCCTAACGTTGCCGATATGAGGGCCGGCGCAGGAAAGCGCCATCGCTTCAAAGGTTCACGCTTCAACGTATCCGATTACGACCGGGCACCAGTAGGCGGATCCGCGCGCTTCCACTAATCTCCGTAATGTGACAGAAGAATTCCATCATTCGGGAACTATAGAACCTTATTTAAGGTCCGGGAGGAAGCGCTGATGCCCTACATCTGCCTCCTGCTCTCCGGCGCCGCGCTGCTGGTCAACGGACTGGCAACACTCGGCCAACTCCCCCGCCGCGACGCAGCCGTGTTCAGCATGGTGCTCGGTGGCACCCAACTGGTGCTCGGCGTCGGGCATCTTTCGGGGACCGGCGCCGGCAGTGAAGCCCTCATGACGGGCGTCGGCATGTTCCTGTTCGGACTGACCTACGTTTACGCCGGGCTGGACGTCCTGCTGGGGCTTGGCTCAAAGGGACTGGGCTGGTTCTGCGGCATGGTGGCGTTCTTTGGCCTGCTGCTGGCGGGTGCCTGGGTGGGCACCGATCCGCTGCTCGCTGTGCTGTGGGTGTGCTGGTCGGTGCTGTGGGGCCTGCTGTTTGCTTCCTCAGCGCTGGGAGCAGCGCGGCTGGAACCGTTCGCCGGTTGGGCGCTGGTCCTGGCCAGCCAGGTGACGGCCACCGTCCCGGCGTTCCTGGGCTTGGCCGGACTGTGGCCCCGGAGCGGCTTGGTGGCGTGTTTGGCGGCGGCGCTCCTGGCCGGTCTCTTCGTGGCAGCGGGCTTGCTGGCGCGGCGGGGACGGCGCAGTCCTCGCCGGGCCAGTGCAGGCGCCCCGGGGCTGGCTGCGACAGTCAACGACGCTTCGCTCCGTCACGCCGGCGAGCGGGGCAAAACCCGCCTGGCAGACTAACGCAGCGCCTAGGAAGCGGTGACCTCGGCTGCATGCTGCCGCCGGATCCCACGCCTGCTGCTGCGGCCCGTGCGGGCGCTCCAGCGCTGGTGCCGGTACTCGACGTCAATGGGGTGCCCGAAGGCGGCGCTGATGTTTTCGCTGGTGATGACCCCGGCAGCGGGCCCGGCGGCCACTGCCTGCCCGGCCGTGATCAGCAGCGCGTGGCTGGTTGTGGCGGGCAGTTCCTCCAGGTGGTGGGTGACCAGGACTGACGCCATCTGCGGGTGGGTGTAGGCGAGGTCGTCGATGGTTTCCAGCAGTTGCTCCCGGGCGGCGATGTCCAGGCCCGTGCAGGGTTCATCAAGAAGCAGCAGCTCCGGGGAGGAGATAAGGGCCCGGGCAATCAGCGCCCGCCCACGCTCACCCTGGGAGAGGGTGGGCCAGCGCAGACCGGCTTTGTGGGCCAGTCCAAACTGCTCCACAAGCTCATCGGCCTTGGCATACTCGGCGTGGGTGGGCTCCCACCGCGGGGCCAGGTCATTGCTCCCCGTCAGGCCCGTGAGGACAACCTGGCGGACAGTGAGGGGTGACAGGACCTGGTGGCGCGGATTTACGTGGCCGATGGATTGGCGAAGTGCCTTCAGTTCCACCCGCCCCAGGCGTTCGCCAAGCACGGATACCGTTCCGGAACTGGGGTGGTTGACGGCCCCGCACAGCCCCATAAGGGTGCTCTTCCCGGCTCCGTTCGCCCCGAGCAATGCCCAGTGTTCTCCGGCCTTGACCGAGAGCGTGATCCCGCTGATGATGTCGCGGCCGTCCCGGCGGAACGAAACGTCGTCCAGTTCCAGTACCTGGTTGTTCACCGGGCGGTCGTTCATCTTGGGTCTCCTCAAAGGGTTGGTGTTTCCCCAACTCTCCCGTCCCGTCCCGAATGAATGCAAAAAGCGTTCGACATGTGGCAGCGGCCGGCCGCCCCAACAAGCAGCCGGCCGCGCATTGCTATGAAGTTTTGTTCCGTTACCGCAGCACTACGGTGCGGTTTCCCTGCAGGATGACCCGGCCTTCGCAGTGCCACTTCACCGCGTTGGAAAGGGCCTTGCATTCGGTGTCGCGGCCGGCGGCCACCAGGTCCTCGGGCCCGTAGGTGTGGTCCACGTCCACCACCTGCTGGGAGATGATGGGCCCTTCGTCCAGTTCCGCGTTCACGTAGTGCGCGGTGGCGCCTACGGTCTTGACGCCCCGGGCGTACGCCTGGTGGTACGGCTTGGCGCCCTTGAAGCTGGGCAGGAACGAGTGGTGGATGTTGATGGCCCGCCCGTCCAGTTTCCGGGTCAGGTCGTCGCTGAGCACCTGCATGTAGCGGGCCAGCACCACGAGCTCGACGTCCAGCCCGTCCACGAGCGCCATCAGCGCGGCTTCCGCTGCGGGTTTCGTGTCGGCAGTGACCGGGATGTGGTGGAACGGGATGCCGTGCCACTCCACCAGGGCCTCGTGGTCCCGGTGGTTGGACACCACCGCCACGATTTCCACGGGCAGATCGCCAATGCGGGAACGGAACAGCAGGTCGTTAAGGCAGTGCCCGAACTTGGACACCATGATCAGGACCTTGCGTTTGGAGCCCTGGCGTTCCAGCTGCCAGCGCATGCCGAACTTGTCGGCCACCGGGGCAAAGGAAGAACGCAGGACCTCCAGCGTGGATTCGTCCCCCTCGGAGACGAAGTGCACCCGCATGAAGAAGTGCCCCTCGGAGCGCTCCCCGAACTGCTTGTTGTCGATGATGTCGCAGCCGTGTTCCAGCAGGAAGCCGGACACGGCGTGCACGATGCCGGGTCCTTCCGGGCAGTCAAGGGTAAGGACGTGTTCCACGGTGGTGGGCGCCTTGGGCGCGGGCACGTGGGTTTCAGTAACGGTCATGGCTCAGCACTCGATCACATTCACGGCGAGGCCTCCTCGGGAGGTTTCCTTGTACTTGGTTTTCATGTCGGCTCCGGTGTCCCGCATCGTCTTGATCGCCTTGTCCAGCGAGACCTTGTGGCTGCCGTCGCCGTGCAGGGCCAGACGGGCCGCGTTGATCGCCTTAACGCTGGCGATCGCGTTCCGTTCAATGCACGGGATCTGCACCAGGCCGCCCACGGGGTCGCAGGTCAGGCCCAGGTTGTGCTCGATCCCCACCTCCGCTGCGTTTTCCACCTGCGGGGGCGTTCCGCCAAGCACCTCGCAGAGCCCGGCGGCGGCCATCGAACAGGCAGAACCAACCTCGCCCTGGCAGCCCACTTCGGCACCGGAGATGGAGGCGTTCGTTTTGAACAGGATTCCGACGGCGGCCGCCGCCAGCAGGAAGCGGACCACACCGTCGTCGTCGGCCCCTGGAATAAACTTCACGTAGTAGTGCAGGACGGCCGGCACGATCCCGGCGGCGCCGTTGGTGGGGGCGGTGACGATCCGCCCGCCGGCGGCATTTTCCTCGTTCACGGCCAGCGCGAACAGGTTGACCCATTCCATGGCATGGAGCGCATCTTTGGTGGCCGAATCCGCCGACAGTGTCTTGTACAGGGCCGGTGCGCGCCGGGTCACTTTCAGGCCGCCGGGCAGGATTCCCTCGGCGTTGCAGCCGTTCTGCACACATTCCTTCATCACGGCCCACAGCCCCAGCAGCTGCTCCCGGAGTTCGGCTTCGCTGCGCCAGGTCAGTTCGTTGGCCAGCATGACGTCGGAGATGGACATGCCTTCCCGGCTGCAGATCTGCAGGAGCTCGTCTGCGGTAGAGAACGGGTACGGCAGGACGGTGTCGTCCGCCACCACCTTGTCCCCGCCCCGGGCATCGCCGTCCACCACAAAGCCGCCGCCGATGGAGTAGAAGCTCCGCTCGCTCAGCACGGCGCCGGCGTGGTCCAGGGCCCGGAAGGTCATGCCGTTGGGGTGCGCGGGAAGGGACTTGCGGCGGTGGAGCACCACGTCCTCTTCCCAGTTGAAGTCCACCCGGTGCACCCCGGCGAGGTGCAGTTCGGCGTCCAGCGCGGCGGCCGCCACCTGGTCGTCGGCGGTGAAGGTGTCCACGGTTTCCGGGTCAAGGCCCTTCAGCCCCAGGACCACTGCCTTGTCCGAGCCGTGGCCGCGGCCGGTGGCACCAAGGGACCCGAACAGTTCGGTCTGGACCCTGGCGGTGGCGGCCAGCTGCCCGTCGCCCTTCAGCCCGTCAGCGAAAAGCTTGGCTGCCCGCATCGGGCCGACCGTGTGTGACGACGAGGGCCCGATGCCAACGGAGAACAGGTCCAGGACGCTGAGCGCCATCAGGGAACCTCTGGCGAGGCGTACTCCCGCATGGCGTCCAGCAGCCACCGGCCCAGGAACTCGGCGAACGAAGCACGCGGGAAGATCCGGAAGGTGTCCTCCCCGGTCTTCCACAGACCGGCGGGGATGTTCGCGATTTCCGTGGAGAAGGCGGTGCCCGTTTTGAACACCCGCGGGTGCAGGTCCAGCGAGCAGCCCTTTTCCAGGACAGCGCGGGCCCGCGGGCCCTTCAGTTCAAAGGTGGTGCGGTTGGCGGAGAGGTCCACCACCTGGCCTGCGTCGCTGCCCAGCGCGTCCCGGAGTGCGGGGATCAGGCCGCCGCCCAGCGACTCGTGTGCCTCGGTGGGTGCCACCACCAGGAACTCGGAGGGGCCCAGCCACAGGACGGAGACGTCGCCGTTGCGGGCCACCGCGCCCGACCCAGCCGGGAGGCCGCCGGTGACAGCGGCCAGCCGCTGCGCCACGTCCGACCCCGCCTCGGCCCGGAGCCCCACCATGGTTAGGAAGGGCAGCTCGGTGAGCTCGACGGTGCCGGGCAGGGAGCCTGCCGCGAATGCTTCGGCCAGCTGCCTGGCAGGGCTGACGCGGGCTGCGAGGTTCTTGTCTGCAGAGGTGGGGGATGCTGCTGTTTCAGCCATCTTTACGGGTCCCTTCGGGGTCAAAAAGCACTGTCTCTGCCACAACCACGTCCACCAGCTGGTCGCCGGCGGCTGCCACCAGCGTTTCGCCGATGCGGTTGCGTCCGTTCTTGATCAGGGCCAAGCCAAAGGACCTGCCCAGCGCTGCACTGTGGTAGCTGGAGGTGACGAATCCTTCCATCGGCACCGGACCATAGGCCGGGTTGGTGGAGCGGCCCTTTTCCACCAGCTGCGTGCCTTCCGGCAGGCGCAGCGAGCCGTCCACGGGAAGGACGCTGACCAGGTGCTTGCGGTCCTCACGCTGCGCGTCCGACCGGGAGTAGGAGCGCTTGCCGATGAATTCCTTCGCCTTGGAGACGATCCACTCCATGCCGGCATCCTGCGGGGTGACCGTGCCGTCGGTGTCCTGCCCGACGATCGGGTAGCCCTTCTCGGCGCGGAGCACGTGCATGGTTTCGGTGCCGTACGGGGTGATGTTGAATTCGGCACCGGCCGCCGCCACGGCTTCCCAGGTGTTCAGGCCGTACCAGGCCGGCACGTTGATCTCGTAGGCAAGTTCGCCGGAGAACGAGATCCGGCAGATCCGGGCACGGACGCCGGACGCCAACGTGGTTTCGCGGAAGGTCATGAACGGGAAGGCCTCGGCCTCCAAGCCGCCGTTGGCAGCCAGTTCCGGCGCCACCTTGGCGATGACCTCGCGGGACTTGGGCCCGACGACGGCAATGGTGCTCCACTGCTCGGTCACCGAGGTGCAGTTCACGTCCAGTTCCGGCCACTCGGTCTGCAGCCATTCCTCGAGCCAGTCCAGCACCTTGGCGGCGCCGCCGGTGGTGGTGGTCATGAAGTAGGTTTCGTCGTCAACGCGGAGGGTCACGCCGTCGTCGAAGATCATGCCGTCCGGGGTGCACATGACACCGTAGCGTGCCGAGCCCGGGGCGAGCTTCTTGAACGCGTTGGTGTACATGCGGTTGAGGAACTCGCCCGCATCCTTGCCGCGGATCTCGATCTTGCCCAGGGTGGTGGCGTCCATGAACCCTACGGATTCGCGGACCGCAGCGCATTCACGCAGCACGGCGGCGTCCATGTCCTCCCCGGCCTGCGGGTAGTACCAGGGGCGCTTCCACTGTCCGACGTCCTCGAACAGCGCGCCCTTGGCAACGTGCCAGGGGTGGATCGACGTGATGCGGGCGGGGTCGAAGAGTTCGCCGCGCTGGCGTCCGGCCAGTGCCGCGAAGGCCACCGGGGTGAACGGTGCGCGGTAGGTGGTGGTGCCGATGTCGCCGATGCCGCGGGACGCCTCGCCGGCGGTCCGGAGTGCGGCGGCGATGACGCCGATGGCATTGACGCCGGAAGTCTTGCCCTGGTCGTTGGCGGTGCTGATGGAGGTGTACCGCTTGATGTGCTCCACCGAGCGCATGCCGGCGCCGGTGGAGCGGAGGACGTCCGCCACGGACTGGTCGCGCTGGAAGTCCACGAAGTGGTGGTGCCAGTCATCCGGGGTGCCGTTCTCCCCCGGTACCAGCCACAGCTGGCGGGTGGGGGCGGAGGCCTTCGGCGCGCCGAACACGGAAGGTTCGACGGCGGATGCGAACCCGGCGGCGATGGCTGCCCGTGCGCCGGCGGAGATGCCCTCGGCCAGGCAGTCAGCGGTGTCGAAGGAACCGCGGCCGGAGCCGATGGTCTGCTGGTTGGGCACTTCGGTGCTGGGCACGAACGCTGCCAGGTCCTCGTCCCAGCGCAACTTGCCCTGCCGCTGGGAGTGGAGGTGGACCAGCGGGCTCCAGCCGCCGGACACAGCCAGCAGGTCGCAGGCGATCTGTTCGACGCCGGAGGTGAGCTCGCCGTCGTCGTTGATGCTGCGGACGGTGACGCCGTCCAGCCGGCCGTCACTGTCTGCCGACGTGTTGGCAACCGCGCTGCCGATCAGCACCCGGAGCCCGCTTTCGACGGCGGCAGTTGCCACCGCGGTGAGCTGGGGACGGGCGTCCACCACGGCTGCGACCTTGACGCCGGCGGCGGTCAGGTCAGCGGCGGCGGCGTAGGCACTGTCGTTGGTGGTGCTGATGACCACGCGCTTGCCGGCGGCCACGCCGTACCGGTTGAGGTAGCTGCGCACGGCAGAGGCCAGCATGATGCCGGGGCGGTCGTTGTTCTCGAACACCAGGGGACGCTCGTGCGCGCCCGGTGCCAGCACCACCTGGTTGGCACGGATGTGCCAAATCCGCTGGCGGGAGACGCCGGGAGCTGCGGGGGTGGACAGGTGGTCGGTGCGGTTTTGGACGGCGATGACATAGTTGGCGTCGTAGGCACCGAACGCGGTGGTCCGGTTCAGGACCGTTGACTCGGCGCCGGAGACCAATTCAGCTTCAACATCGGCCACCCACTCGAGGGCTGGCTTGCCTTCGATGGTCTCGGCCAGGCCCTCGGCGGTGGAGCCGGAGAGCAGGGAGCCGCCGAGTTCGGGCTGGTCGTCCAGCAGCATGACACGGGCGCCGGTGCGGACAGCGTCTCGCGCCGCGGCAAGGCCGGCGGGGCCGCCGCCGATCACCAGGACGTCGGTGTGGACGTACTTCTTGTCGTATTCAGCGCGGTCGTCTTCCGGGTCAAGCTTGCCCAGGCCATTCAGAAGCGTGGCCTTCAGGCCGTCCACCAGGGAGACGGTGGTGGCGGGGAGCATGGATTCGGCTACGTGGCCGGGAAAGCGGGCTTCCACGCGGACCAGGGCGTTGGCCTCTTCGACTCCGGCGGACATGATGCCGCGGGGACGGTCCTCGTACAGCGAGCTGCCGGCGGCGATGCGGCCGTTGGCCAGCAGGGCCGAGGCCAGGGTGTCGCCGGGGTGGCCGGTGAATTCCTCGCCGTCCACCGTAAAGCGCCAGGAAATGGTGCGGTCGATGCGGCCGCCGGTAGCCAGGCGGGCGTTCTGGGAAGTCACTTGGTCGCTCCTTCCGGGGCGGTGGTGGTCAGGATGCTCGTGGTGGAAGTGCTGGGTCCAGCGGTTCCCGTGGTGGTGCTGTCAGGGGCCGTGCTGGCGGTTCCGGATTCGGGCGTGACCCTCGGGGAACGGTCGGGCCGCGGTGTTCCCATGGGGTAGACGGCCTGGATGTCGTAGCTGACGGTGTCGCGGAGCATGTTGAACCACTGCCGGCAGCCGGTGCTGTGGACCCAGCGCTCGGCGAAGGTGCCTTTGGGGTTCTCGCGGTAGAAGAGGTAGCGGGACCACTCCGTATCGCTGAGTTCATTCGGGTTCTCCGGGTAGGGGACGTGGGCCTGTCCCCCGTAGTGGAATTCGGTTTCGTCCCGCGGGCCGCAGTTGGGGCATGGGATCAGCAGCATGTGCGTTAGTCCTTTTCTGGTGGCGGCGGCTAGTGGGCCACGGCGGCGGCGCCGTGTTCGTCGATGAGGGCGCCGGTTTCGAAGCGTTCCAGCGAGAACGGCGCATTCAGCTTGTGCGGCGCGCCGGTGGCGATGGTGTGCGCAAAGGTCATGCCGGCAGCGGGCGTTCCCTTGAACCCGCCGGTACCCCAGCCGCAGTTCACGAACATGTTCTCCACCGGGGTCAGGCCCACGATCGGCGAGGCGTCCAGGGTGGTGTCCACAATGCCGCCCCAGGTCCGGAGCACGTGGGCCCGGGCGAAGATGGGGAAGAGTTCGACGGCGGCCGCCATCTGCTGCTCGATCACATGGAAGGAGCCGCGCTGGCCGTAGCCGTTGTAGGAGTCCACGCCGGCGCCCATGACCAGTTCACCCTTGTGCGCCTGCGAAACGTAGACGTGGACGTGGTTGGACATGACCACCGTGGGGTGGACAGGCTCGTGCAGTTCGGAGACCAGGGCCTGCAGCGGATGGGACTGGATGGGTAGCTGGAAGCCTGCCATCTCGGCCAAAACCGAGCTGTGGCCGGCGGCGCACAGGCCAACTTTTTCGGTGTTGATGGTGCCGCGGTTGGTCTTGACGCCCACTACGCGGTCGCCGTCCTTGAGGAAGCCGGTCACCTCGCAGTTCTGGATAATGTCCACGCCCATTTCGTCGCACTTGCGGGCGAAGGCCCAGGCCACGTGGTCGTGCTTGGCGATGCCGGCGCGGGGCTGGTAGGTGGCGCCCATGACCGGGTAGCGGATGTTGTCCCGGATGTTCAGGATGGGGCAAAGTTCCTTGACCTGCTGCGGGTCCAGCCATTCGGCGTCCACGCCGTTGAGCTTGTTGGCGCCGACGCGGCGGATGCTTTCGCGCACGTCGCCCAGGGTGTGGGCCAGGTTCATCACGCCGCGCTGGCTGAACAGGAAGTCGTATTCGAGTTCCTCGGGCAGGATCTCCCACAGCTTGAGCGCGTGCTCGTAGATTGCGGCGCTCTCGTCCCAGAGGTAGTTGGAGCGGATGATGGTGGTGTTCCGGGCCATGTTGCCGCCGGCCAGCCAGCCCTTTTCCAGGACGGCGATGTTGGTCATCCCGTGGTTCTTGGCCAGGAAGTAGGCGGTGGCGAGGCCGTGCCCGCCGCCGCCGACGATCACGGCATCGTAGGAGGACTTGGGCTCCGGGTTGCGCCAGAGGAAATCCGGGTGCTCGGGGAGGAGGTCTGCGCTCACTGGGCTGCTCCAATCAGGTCTGCTTCGGCTTCTGCCAGGCTGGCGTCGGCGGTGAGGTGCGGGTACAGGGGGAACTTTTCGGCCAGGGCCGTCACCCGGGAGCGGAGTTCGGCGGCGGTGTCCCCGGGCAGGGTGCCGGTGGACGCCGACGCGATCAGGGCCGTCGCAATGATGTCCGCAACCTCGGTGAACTCGGCGGCGCCGAAACCGCGGGCGGCCAGGGCGGGTGTCCCGATCCGGAGGCCGGAGGAGACCATCGGCGGGCGGGGGTCGAAGGGGACGGCGTTGCGGTTGACGGTGATGCCGATCTGGTGGAGTGCGTCTTCGCCCTGCTGGCCGTCGAGTTCGGAGTGGCGCAGGTCCACCAGGACCAGGTGGACGTCGGTGCCGCCGTTGACCACGGAGATGCCTGCCGCTGCCACGTCTTCCTTGAGGAGACGATCTGCCAGCAGCTTGGCGCCCGCCAGGACGCGCTCCTGGCGCTCCTTGAATTCGGGGGCGGCGGCGAGCTTGAAGGCCACGGCCTTGGCGGCGACCACGTGCTCCAGGGGACCGCCCTGCTGGCCGGGGAACACGGCGCTGTTGATCTTCTTGGCGTATTCCTCCTTGGCGAGGATGACGCCGCCGCGGGGGCCGCCCAGGGTCTTGTGGGTGGTGGTGGTCACCACATCCGCGTAGGGGACGGGGTTGGGGTGCAGGCCTGCGGCCACCAGGCCGGCGAAGTGGGCCATGTCCACCATCAGGTAGGCGCCCACGAGGTCGGCGATCCGGCGGAACTCCGCGAAGTCCAGCTGGCGTGAGTAGGCGGACCAGCCGGCCACGATCAGCTTGGGCTTGTGCTCCAGGGCCAGGGCTTCCACCTCGGCCATATCAATCCGGAGGTCTTCCTCCCGGACGTGGTAGGGAACCACGTTGTAGAGCTTGCCGGAGAAGTTGATCTTCATGCCGTGGGTCAGGTGGCCGCCGTGCGCCAGGGACAGGCCAAGGATGGTGTCGCCGGGGTTCAGCAGGGCGAACATGGCGGCGGCGTTGGCCTGCGCGCCGGAGTGCGGCTGGACATTGGCGAACTCGGCGCCGAACAGGGCCTTCACGCGGTCGATGGCGAGCTGTTCGATGACGTCCACGTGCTCGCAGCCGCCGTAGTAGCGCTTGCCGGGGTAGCCCTCGGCGTACTTGTTGGTGAGGACCGAGCCCTGGGCCTCCATGACGGAGGACGGAGCAAAGTTCTCCGAGGCGATCATTTCCAAGGTGGACTGCTGGCGGTGCAGTTCCCGTGCCACAGCGGCGGCGACGTCGGCGTCGACCGTGGCGAGCGAGGCGTTCAGTACGTCCTGCATTGTTCTCCTTCAAAGCCCTTCGGAGTTACTGATCTATAACTGATCTGTAACTGATATATTAGAACTGTCGTAATAGTATGTTCCAGATCACTTGGACGTCAATAGCACTCCTGGGAAGGCTCGAAATGAGCGTCACATTAGAGAACCACCTGGCCGGGGACGGAGATCTCTCACTCTCCGAACAGGCCTACCGACACCTCCGCGACCGGCTCATCATGCTGGACATCCGGCCAGGCGAGGCGATCAACGACGGCAAGCTGGCCGCCGAACTGGGGATTGGCCGGACGCCGGTCCGGGAAGCACTCAAGCGCCTGGAAAGCGACCATCTTGTGGTCTCATATCCCCGCCGCGGAACGTTCGCCACCATCGTCGACATCACCGAACTCGCCGACGTCTCCGAGCTGCGCGAATCACTGGAGCCCCTGGCGGCACGCCGGGCGGCCAAGCTGGCAACGCCGGCTTTGCGCGCGGAGATTCGCGAGACCGCGGCGGCGATCGCCAAAATGGGGGACGGCTATGATCCCTACGACCTCATGCGGTACGACATCAAAGTCCACCGGCTGATCTACCGGGCCGCGGCCAACGCGCACCTCGAAGACGTCCTGATCCGCTACGACAACCTGGCCACCCGGATCTGGTGCATGGTGTTGGAAAAGGTGCCGTCCGTTGCGTCGCACATCGCCGAGCACGTGGAACTGCTGGAGGCCGTGGCCGACGGCGATTCCGACCGGGCGGGCAAACTCGCCCTGGAGCACGTCACCAGTTTTGAACAGGCCATCCGCAGCGTGCTTTAGTCGTCGTGTCTAAAGCGCAGCTACTGCAGCCGCTGGCGCACTTCCTTCGCGAACTCCATGGTGGTGGCTGATCCGCCGAGGTCCGGAGTGGCCACTCCGTCCGCAAGCGTGGATTCGAAAGCGCTTGTCAGGGACCGCGCTGCCGCCACCTCCCCCAGGTGCTCCAACATCATGGCCGCAGCCCAAAGGGCACCGACCGGGTTAGCGATGCCCTTGCCGGCGATGTCCGGGGCAGAACCGTGAACGGGTTCGAACATCGACGGGAAGCGCCGTTCAGGGTTCAGGTTGGCGCTCGGCGCGATGCCGATGGAGCCGGCGACGCCGGCCACAAGGTCGGACAGGATATCGCCGAACAGATTCGAGGCCACGATGGTGCGAACACTGGTGGGCTTCATGACCAGCCGGGCAGCGAGCGCATCGATGAGCACCTTGTCCACGGTGACGCCCGGGAACTGGGCCACCGTGGAAGCCACCACTTCGTCCCAGAACGGCATGGTGTGGATGATGCCGTTGGATTTGGTGGCTGAGACCAGCGTTCCGCCACGGCCGGCGGCTGCTTGGGCTGCATAGCGCGCCACCCTGCTGATGCCGGCCCTGGTAAACACACTCTCCTGGACGGCGAACTCCGCTTCCGTCCCGGCGCCAAAGCGCCCGCCGATCTGCGAGTATTCGCCCTCAACGTTCTCCCGCACCACCACAATGTCCAGGTCTTCGATGCCCGGCATCGCACCGGTGACGCCGGGCAGCAGCTTCATGGGGCGCAGGTTGATGTACTGGTCGAACTCGCGGCGGATGGGAATCAGCAGTCCCCACAGGGTCACGTCGCCCGGGACGTCAGGGGTTCCCACGGCGCCCAGGAAGATGCCGTCGCCACTGCTGAGCTGCTCAATACCGTCAACCGGCATCATCCTGCCGGTCTTGACGTACAGGTCGCTGTTCCAGTCGCGGACCCGCCAGGTAACGGTAAAGCCGTGCAGCCCGGCCAGGGCGTCCACGCATTCCATGGCCACGTCGGTGACATCCACGCCGATGCCGTCGCCGGGAATTGAGTCGATGGTGAAGTTGCGGCTCATGGGTTTCCTATCATTTCCGGCGTACCTGTATACGGATAAAGCTTAGGCCGGACTTGGCACCACCTGCTCCGGCCCACCGGGGCCCTGCGAAACGTAACCGTCCCGTCGCCGTCGGACGCCTTCCGCATGTGACGTGGAATACTTCCCTACAGGTGAGCGGCCAGGGAGGCCGGAGGAAGTGTGGAAAGGCCGGTCAACATGCAGGAAACGGTTAACGAGGACCAGCAGGCACGCCGGCATGTGCTGTCTGCTGTGTCCCGGGAACGCGGGCTTGGGCTGCGCCCGGACCCGGACTTCGACCGGCGCCTCGAGGAGCACTTTCCCACGCTCCGCAGCCTGTTCCACTCCCTGTACGGCGACCGCAATGACTGGCTGGACCAGCTCACGGACCTGGTCCTCCAATGTGCCCGCTCCTGGCAGGAGCGTTCCCCGGAGCTGAAGGCCCTGGACGCCGAACGCGAAGGGACTCCCGACTGGTTCCAGTCCAACCGGATGCTCGGCGGGGTCTGCTACGTGGACCGCTATGCCGAAAGCCTGGAAGGGGTGCGCGCCCGCATCCCGTACTTCAAGGAACTGGGCCTGACCTACCTGCACCTCATGCCCCTGTTCCTGGCACCCGAACCCCATTCGGACGGCGGCTACGCGGTCTCGAGCTACCGGCAGGTCAACCCGAAGGTGGGCACAATGGAGCAGCTGCGCTCCCTTGCAGCGGAGCTGAAGGCCAACGGCATCAGCCTGGTGGTGGATTTCATCTTCAACCACACCTCGGACGAGCACGAATGGGCCCGGAAGGCAGCCGCGGGAGATCCCGAATTCAGCGACTACTACTGGATCTTCCCGGACCGGACCATGCCGGACGCCTTCGAGGCGAACGTCCGCGAGATCTTTCCCGAGAACCACCCCGGCTCCTTCATCCAGATGGAGGACGGCCGGTGGGTGTGGGCCACGTTCCACACGTACCAGTGGGACCTGAACTACGCCAACCCGGAGGTGTTCCGGGCCATGGCCGGCGAGATGCTGTTCCTCGCCAACCAGGGCGTGGACATCCTGCGCATGGATGCGGTGGCGTTCATCTGGAAGCAGCTCGGCACGCCCTGCGAAAACCTCCCGCAGGCGCACACGCTGCTGCGGGCCTTCAACGCCGTGTGCCGGCTGGCGGCGCCGTCGCTGCTGTTCAAGTCAGAGGCCATCGTTCACCCGGACGAGGTGGCCCTGTACATCGACCCCAAAGAATGCCAGCTGTCCTACAACCCGCTGCAGATGGCCCTGATCTGGGAATCCCTGGCCACCCGCGATGCCTCGCTCCTGGCCCAGGCCCTGGAGCGCCGGCACAACATCCCGGACGGCACGGCCTGGGTGAACTACGTCCGCAGCCACGATGACATCGGCTGGACCTTCGCCGACGAGGACGCGGCCGAACTGGGCATCAACGGCTTTGACCACCGCCGTTTCCTGAACTCCTTCTACGTCAACAGGTTCCCGGGCAGCTTCGCCCGCGGCGTCCCCTTCCAGGACAATCCGAAGACCGGTGACTGCCGGATTTCAGGCACGACGGCGTCCCTGTGCGGCATGGAGCTTGACCCGGCTGAGGCGGTGGAACGGATCCTCCTGGCCCACTCGGTGCCGTTCAGCACCGGCGGCATCCCGCTGCTGTACCTGGGCGACGAGGTGGGCCAGGTCAACGACTATGGCTACGCGTCGGAACCGGGCCACGGGGAGGACAGCCGGTGGGTCCACCGCCCGCACTTTCCGGCGGAGCAGTACGCCCGCCGCCTGGATCCCGCCACTCCGGAAGGTGCAGTGTATGCAGGCCTGAAACGGATGATCGAGGTCCGGGCGAATACCGCTGAACTTGCCGGAACCACGCTGGTGGACTTCCACACGAACAACCGGTCAGTCCTGGCCTACCAGCGGCCCGGCGATCCGGAGGATGGCAGCGCGGTCCTTTCCCTTGCCAACTTCAGCGACTCCGCCCAGACCCTTCCGCCGGAGACCTTCGGCGGATTCGCGCCGGCCGCCGTCGACCTTCTCTCCGAAGCCGCCCTTCAGCTGGACGACGGCGTAACGCTCCTTCCCCGGCAATACCTCTGGCTGCGCGTCACCCCGGCGTAGCATCGCGGTGCCCGTTTTCTTAACCCGTGTCCGTGCGTGAAACCATACGGATCATGGCCTCCAAGATTGCGTACCAGGGTGAGCCCGGCGCCAACTCCAATATCGCGTGTCAGCAGATGTTCCCGGACATGGAAAGCGTTCCATGCGCCAGCTTCGAGGACGCCTTTGAGCTGGTGGCCAGCGGCGAGGCGGAGCTGGCCATGATCCCCATCGAGAACTCCATCGCCGGGCGCGTGGCGGACATCCATATCCTGCTGCCGCAGTCCAACCTGCAGATCGTGGGCGAGTATTTCCTGCCCATCCACTTCGACCTGCTGGGCATCCCGGGCAGCACCATCGAAGGCGCCACCGAGGTGCACAGCCACATCCACGCGCTGGGCCAGTGCCGGAAGCTGATCCGCGAACACGGCCTCAAGCCGGTCATCGCCGGCGACACCGCAGGGTCTGCCCGGGAAGTAGCCGAATGGAACGATCCCCGCAAGCTCTCCCTGGCTCCCCCGCTTGCCGCGCAGATCTACGGCCTGGATGTCCTGGCCTCGCGCGTGGAGGACGACCCCTCCAACACCACCCGCTTCGTGGTCCTGGCCCGGGAAACGGCACTGCCGGCCCGGGACGAACTTCCCGGACCGGCAGTCACCAGCTTCGTGTTCCGCGTCCGCAACGTCCCCTCCGCCCTGTACAAGGCGCTGGGCGGTTTTGCCACCAACGGGGTGAACATGACCCGGCTGGAGAGCTATATGGTGGGCAACGAGTTCGCGGCCACCATGTTCATGGCCGACGTTGAAGGCCACCCCGAGGACCTGCCGCTCAAACTGGCCCTCGAGGAACTGGACTTCTTCACCACCGAGGTGCGGATCCTGGGCGTCTACCCGGCCGCGGACTACCGCGCGGCAGCAGCCACAGCCTGACGGGGCTGCGTCACCGGTTCCCTGCGCTTGAGCAGGGGACCGAAGAACGCACCGAGCTCAGCAGTCGCCGCCAGCGGCAGGACGCTGGCCACGTACTGGTCCGGGCGGACCACCACGACGGCGCCGTTGCGGTCGATGCCGCGCAGGTCGAAGATGTCGGCCTTGGGATCCGTGGCGTACACCTTTTCGTAGTCTGTCAGCTTGAAGGGCCCCACCTGCGGCTTGAACACTGCAGGGACGGCCCCGATGTCGACGGCGGTGTGCGGCTGCTGGTAGACGACCTTCAGGTCGAACCACGCATCCGGGTCGGCGCCGGCAGGGGTGGCGGCGAGGGGAGATTCCGGCGAGTTGGCGAACCATTCCGCGAGCTTGTCCGTGGCGGAGCCGGTGCCGGGCAGGGCGGGATCGGCGAAGACGTAGATCCGCCAGCGGCCGTCGGCGGTGGCGTGATGGCCCAGGTGGATGGGGTTGGTGTCACCGACGCGGACCACGGGTGCGGACTTGAAGCGCTTTCCGACCGGGAAGCCGGCAGCCAGGTCCTGGTGCCCGCTGCTGCCCACGATCAGCGACGGCGCGTACTGGGTCATGAACCCGGCCGGGAACTCGGCGGTCCGGACGTAGAACTCCTCCAGCTCCGACGGGTCCTCGAACTCCTCGGGCTTCTTGGCCATCATTGAGGACCACTGCTTGTCGAAGTCGATCAGGTTCTTCGCCACCACCTGCCGCTCCTCTGAGTAGGTGGAAAGCAGGCTTTCCGGGCTGCGGCCCTCAAGGACATGCCCCAGCTTCCAGGCGATGTTGAAGCCGTCCTGCATCGAGACGTTCATGCCCTGGCCCGCCTTGGCGCTGTGGGTGTGGCAGGCGTCGCCGGTGATGAATACGCGGGGGGTGCGGGTGCCGCGGTCCGCCGGCAGGACGTCGTCGAACCTGTCCGTGAGGCGGTGGCCCACCTCGTACACGCTGTGCCATGCCACGTTGCGCACATCCAGGGTGTAGGGGTGGAGGATGTCGTTTGCCTTGGCGATGATCTGCTCAATGCTGGTGTTGCGCACTGCGTGGTGGGTGGCGGGATCCACTTCGCCCAGGTCCACGTACATGCGGAACAGGTGGCCGCCTTCGCGCGGAATCAGCAGGATGCTGCCCTTCTCGCCCTGGATGGCGCACTTGGTACGGATGTCGGGGAAATCGGTGACGGCCAGTACGTCCATGACGCCCCAGGCGTGGTTGGCCTGGTCCCCTGCCATGGTGCAGCCAATCGCCTGGCGAACCTTGCTGCGGGCACCGTCAGCCCCCACCACGTACTTGGCGCGGACCGTCCGCTCCTGCCCCTCGTTGGGTCCTGCAGTGTGGAGCAGGGTCACGGTCACCGGGTAGTCCCCTTCAGTGGCGACGGTGAGGCCCTGGAATTCGTAGCCGTAGTCGGGCTTGAGTCGGGTGGGCGAATTCGCGGCGAACTCGGCGAAGTAGTCCAGAACGCGTGCCTGGTTGACGATCAGGTGCGGGAACTCGCTGATGCCCATCTCGTCGTCCACGGCACGGGCAGAACGGACAATGTTGGCATGGTTGGCGGGATCAGGCTTCCAGAAGGCCATCTCCGTGATCCGGTACGCCTCGGCGGTGATGCGTTCCGCAAAGCCGAAGGCCTGGAAGGTCTCCACGCTGCGGGCCTGGATTCCGTCGGCCTGGCCGATGGCCAGCCTGCCGGGACGGCGCTCGACAATGCGGGTGGTCACGTTGGGGAACATCGACAGCTGCGCGGCGGCGAGCATACCGGCAGGGCCGGTCCCGACGATAAGGACGTCCACTTCCTCAGGAAGCTCCTCGGGCCGGTTCAGGCCGACGCCGGCTGCGGGCTGGACGCGCGGGTCACCGGATACGTATCCGTGGTGGTGGAACTGCACGGGCTTTCCTCACTTCATTGTGGATAACTGTTCCGTCAGATTTTGTTCGATATTGGAACATTAGATTCGATAATCGAAACTAAGAACTTGGTTTCCACTGTACGCCGCATGTGATGTGGGCGACAAGTGGACCAGGAGCTATCAGGAAAGCGGTAGAAAACCGGGGGTTGACGGACCGCGCGGAAGCGGCCATAGTGATCGTATACGATTTCGTACCTGATGAGGAGAAGGATTTGGAGCAGGTCAACGGCGACACCCTGGCGGCAGCACGCAAGGTGATCGCGGTGCATATCAACTACCCCAGCAGGGCTGCCCAGCGCGGCCGCACCCCCGCCCAGCCGTCCTACTTCCTCAAGCCTTCCAGCTCCCTGGCACTCAGCGGAAGCCCCGTCGAGCGGCCAGCCGGCTGCGAACTGCTCGGCTACGAAGGCGAGATCGCCCTGGTGATCGGCAAGGCCGCCCGCCGCGTCAGCATGGAGGACGCGTGGAGCCATGTCGCCGCCGTCACGGCCAGCAATGACCTCGGCGTGTACGACCTGCGGTACGCCGACAAGGGTTCCAACCTTCGGTCCAAGGGCGGGGACGGGTTCACCCCCGTGGGCCCGGCACTGATCCCGGCAGACGCCGTCGACCCTTCCAGGCTCCGCATCCGCACCTGGCACAACGATGAGCTGGTCCAGGACGACACCACCGAAGACCTCCTCTTCCCGTTCGCCCGCCTCATCGCCGATCTCTCCCAGCTGCTCACCCTTGAGGAGGGGGACATCATCCTCACAGGCACCCCGGCCGGCGCCTCCGTGGCAAAGCCCGGAGACATCCTGGAGGTGGAGGTGGGAACCACGGACGGTGCGCTCTCCACCGGGCGGCTGGTCACCAAAGTTGAGGAAGGCACGACGGCGTTCGCGGACTTTGGCGCGCAGCCCAAGGTCGATGACCTGCAGCGGGAGGAGGCCTACGGGTCGCGCGAAGCCGCAGGACTTGCCGCGGTTTCGCCCGCCCTCTCCCCGGAACTGAAGGCAAAACTTGAGTCAGTTGCCACCGCCACGCTGTCCTCGCAAATGCGCAAGCGCGGCCTGAACAACGTCAGCATCGATGGGCTGCAGGCCACCCGGCCGGACCGCCGCGTTGTGGGCTTGGCCCGGACCCTCCGGTATGTGCCCAACCGCGAAGACCTGTTCAAGACCCACGGCGGCGGCTTCAACGCCCAGAAGAAGGCCATCGACTCCGTGACCGAGGGCGAAATCCTGGTCATGGAGGCCCGCGGCGAGAAGGGCACCGGCACGGTGGGCGACATCCTGGCCCTCCGTGCCCAGGTGCGGGGCGCCGCTGCCATCATTACCGACGGCGGCGTGCGGGACTACTCGGCCGTCGCGGATCTGGAAATGCCCACCTACTTCGCCAACCCTCACCCTGCGGTGCTGGGACGGCGCCACATTCCGTGGGACACCGACATCACCATCGCCTGTGGCGGCGCCACCGTGCAGCCCGGCGACATCATCGTGGCCGACTCGGACGGCATCCTGGTGATCCCGCCGGCCATCGCCGAGGAACTGGCGGACGACTGCATCCAGCAGGAGAAGGAAGAAACCTTCATCTTCGAGATGGTCAAGCAGGGCAACAGCGTGGATGGCCTCTACCCCATGAACGCCGAATGGCAGAAGAGGTACGTGGAGTGGGAACGGATGGGCAGGCAGCACCAATGACTGAGACAGCATTGACCGGCGTGCCGGAGCTTTCCGATACCCCTGCTGGCAGCAAGTCGGAGCAGGCCTACCAGTCCGTCAAGGCCCGGATCGTGGAAGGCACCTACACCCCCGGATACCGGCTGGTCCTGGGGGCCATCGCCAAGGACCTGGGGTTCAGCGTGGTCCCGGTGCGGGAGGCCATCCGGCGGCTGGAAGCCGAGGGCCTGGTGACCTTCGAACGGAACGTCGGCGCCACCGTGGCCGGCATCGACCCCACAGAGTACCTGTACACGATGCAGACCCTCAGCATTGTGGAGGGGGCCGCGACGGCACTGTCGGCCCCGCTGATCGACTCCGCCGCGGTGGCCCGGGCCCGGGCTGTGAACCAGGAGATGCGCGAGTGTTTGGAACACTTCGATCCGGTCCGGTTCACGCAGCTCAACCAGGACTTCCACAGCGTCCTGTTCGAGCACTGCCCCAACCCGCACATCCTGGACCTGGTGCACCGCGGCTGGAACCGGCTCGCATCCCTCCGGTCCTCCACCTTCCGCTTCGTCCCCGGCCGCGCCCGCGACTCCGTGGAGGAACACGAGAACCTGCTGAAGCTCCTCGAGACGGGAGCCGACGCGGACGCCATCGAAAAGGCAGCCCGCCTCCACCGGACTGCGACATTGGACGCGTACCTCGCCCAAACCACCTAAGCGCGAACCACCTGGACGCGCGAACCCTTGCACGACAACGAACACAGTTAGGACTTCAACGATGACTGCCTCTGTAGAAACCGCCAAGCATTACGTTCCGGAGGATCTGCCCACGCATATCCAGCACTACATCAACGGCCAGTTCGTGGACTCCGTGGGCGGCAAGACCTTCGACGTCCTGGACCCGGTGTCCAACCGGAATTACGCCACCGCCGCAGCCGGCCAGAAAGAGGACATCGACCTTGCCGTTGCTGCCGCCCGCGAAGCGTTCGTCAAAGGCCCATGGCCGAAGATGAAGCCGCGCGAGCGCGCCCGCATCCTCAACAAAATCGCCGACGCCGTCGAGGCCCAGGAAGCCCGGCTGGCAGAACTCGAAACCTTCGACACCGGCCTGCCCATCACCCAGGCAAAGGGCCAGGCCCTCCGCGCCGCCGAGAACTTCCGGTTCTTCGCGGACCTGATTGTCGCCCAGTTCGACGATGCCATGAAGGTCCCCGGCTCCCAGATCAACTACGTGAACCGCAAGCCGATCGGTGTCGCCGGCCTGATTACCCCGTGGAACACCCCGTTCATGCTTGAGTCCTGGAAGCTCGCCCCGGCCCTGGCCACCGGCAACACCGTGGTCCTCAAGCCCGCCGAGTTCACTCCCCTGTCCGCTTCGCTGTGGGCCACCATCTTCAAGGACGCCGGTCTGCCCGACGGCGTCTTCAACCTGGTCAACGGCCTGGGCGAGGAGGCCGGCGACGCACTGGTCAAGCACCCGGACGTCCCGCTGATCTCCTTCACCGGCGAAACCACCACCGGCCAGACGATCTTCCGCAACGCCGCAACCAACCTCAAGGGCCTGTCTATGGAGCTCGGCGGCAAGTCCCCCTGCGTCATCTTCGCTGATGCGGACCTGGACGCCGCCATCGATTCCGCCCTGTTCGGCGTCTTCTCCCTCAATGGGGAGCGCTGCACCGCAGGTTCCCGCATCCTGGTGGAACGCGGCATTTACGACGAATTCTGCGAAAAGTACGCCGCCCGGGCCAGGAACATCGTGGTCGGCGACCCGCACGACCCCAAGACCCAGGTGGGAGCCTTGGTCCACCCCGAGCACTACGAGAAGGTGGCTTCCTACGTGGAGATCGGCAAGTCCGAAGGCCGGCTCCTGGCCGGCGGCGGCCGCCCCGACCACCTGCCCGAAGGCAACTACATCGCACCCACGGTGTTTGCCGACGTCGCACCCGACGCCCGGATCTTCCAGGACGAAATATTTGGACCCGTCGTGGCCATCACCCCGTTCGAAAACGACGACGAAGCCCTCGCGCTGGCCAACAACACCAAATACGGCCTGGCGGCCTACATCTGGACCCAGAACCTGACCCGGGCGCACAACTTCTCGCAAAACGTGGAAGCCGGCATGGTCTGGCTGAACAGCCACAACGTCCGCGACCTGCGTACCCCGTTCGGCGGTGTCAAGGCATCCGGCCTGGGCCACGAGGGCGGCTACCGCTCCATCGATTTCTACACGGACCAGCAGGCCGTGCACATCACGCTCGGCTCCGTCCACACCCCCAAATTCGGCGCCTAGCCCAACTAGCTCGCACTTGTTGTCGTTTTGAAGCTCCAAAACGACAACTACTGCCAGTCAGTTGGGGAAAGCCCTTTCGAAGAAGAGAGAGTCCCATGACCAACTTCGTTCCCACCCCCACCGTCCCGGCACCGGACATCGTGCGCTGCGCCTACATGGAAATCGTGGTCACGGACCTCGCCAGATCCCGCGAGTTCTACGTGGACGTCCTGGGCCTGCACGTCACCGAAGAAGACGAGAACGCCATCTACCTGCGCTCCCTGGAGGAGTTCATCCACCACAACCTGGTGCTGCGCAAGGGACCGGTCGCCGCCGTCGCCGCCTTCGCCTACCGGGTGAAGTCCCCCGCCGAGGTGGACGCCGCCGAGGCCTACTACAAGGAACTGGGCTGCCGGGTGGAGCGCCGCAAGGAAGGCTTCACCAAGGGCATCGGCGACTCCGTGCGCGTGGAGGACCCGCTGGGCTTCCCCTACGAGTTCTTCTACGAGGTGGAGCACGTCGAACGCCTCACCCAGCGCTACGACCTTTACTCGGCCGGTGAACTGGTCCGTCTGGACCACTTCAACCAGGTCACCCCGGACGTCCCGCGCGGCCGGGCGTACCTGGAGGACCTCGGCTTCCGCGTCTCCGAGGACATCAAGGATTCCGACGGCGTCACCTATGCCGCCTGGATGCACCGCAAGCAGACGGTCCACGACACGGCCCTGACCGGCGGCAACGGCCCGCGCATGCACCACGTCGCGTTCGCCACCCATGAGAAGCACAACATCATCCAGATCTGCGACAAGATGGGCGCCCTGCGCATCAGCGACCGGATCGAACGCGGCCCCGGCCGGCACGGCGTGTCCAACGCGTTCTACCTCTACATCCTGGATCCGGACGGCCACCGCATCGAGATCTACACCCAGGACTACTACACCGGCGACCCGGACAACCCCACCATCACCTGGGACGTCCACGACAACCAGCGCCGCGATTGGTGGGGCAACCCCGTCGTCCCGTCCTGGTACACCGAGGCCTCCCTCGTCCTGGACCTGGACGGCAACCCGCAGCCGGTCATCGTCCGCGAGGAAAAGTCCGAGATGGCGGTGACCGTGGGGGCCGACGGCTTCTCCTACACCCGCAAGGAAGGCTCGCCCGAAGGCGACCGGACCGGCTTCAAGCTGGGAGTCCAGGTCTAGCCATGCTTGAGCCGACGACGATTGAGGCCATCGCGGACGAACTGGTGGAAGCCGGCCGGACCCGCACCCCTGTTCCCCGCCTGACCGCCCGCTACCCTGGCATGACGGTGGAGGACTCCTACGCGGTGCAGCAGCTGTGGCGGCGCCGGAACGAGGACGCCGGCAGGACCCTGGTGGGGCGCAAGATCGGCCTCACGTCCAGGGCCATGCAGGCCGCCACCGGCATCACGGAACCTGACTACGGCGCCATCTTCGATGACATGGTGCTGGAAACCGGCTGCTCCGTGGAGTGGGACCAGTACACGCACCCGCGGGTGGAGGTGGAGCTGGCGTTCGTGTTGAAGGACGGGCTCAAGGGCCCGGGCGTGACCATTTTCGATGTCCTGAAGGCCACCGACTACGTGGTTCCGGCCCTCGAGATCCTGGACTCCCGGATCGAAATGGAGGGCCGGACCATCGTGGACACCATCTCGGACAACGCGGCCATGGGCGCCATGGTGATCGGCGGCAACCCGGTGAAGCCGGACGCCGTGGACCTCCGCTGGGTCTCCGCCATCCTGTACAAGAACCAGACCGTGGAGGAGACCGGAGTTGCCGCCGGCGTCCTGGACCACCCCGCCAACGGGGTCCATTGGCTGGCCAACAAGATCGCCGCCCACGGTGACGCGTTGAAGGCCGGGGACATCATCCTGGCCGGTTCCTTCACCCGTCCCATGTGGGTGTACAAGGGTGATACCGTGCATGCCGACTACGGACCGCTGGGGAGCGTGACATGCCGTTTCGAATAGAGGACAACTTCCGGTCGGCCCTGGCAGCGCAAAAGGGTGAAGCAGGCCGGCCGCTGGCCGGCATGTGGGTCTGCTCCGGCAGTCCGCTCATCGCTGAACTTTGCGCCGGATCCGGACTGGACTGGCTGCTGGTCGATGCCGAACACAGCCCCAACGGACTCGAATCCATCCTCGCCCAGCTCCAGGCCATCCACGGCTACCCTGTGCATACCCTGGTCCGGCCACCGGTCAACGACACCGTGGTGATCAAGCAGTACCTGGACCTGGGCGTGCAGAACCTGCTGATCCCCATGGTGAACTCGGTGGCCGAGGCCGAGGCCGCCGTGGCCGCCACCCGATACCCACCGCAGGGCGTCCGCGGAGTCGGATCCGCGCTGGCCCGCGCCGCCCGCTGGAACCGGGTCCCGGACTACCTGACCCGCGCCAACGAGACCATCAGCGTGACAGTCCAGATCGAGTCCGTTGCGGCTGTCGAGGCAGTGGAGGACATCCTCAAGGTCGACGGTGTGGACGCCGTCTTCATCGGGCCGTCCGACCTGGCCGCATCCATGGGCCTGCTGGGACAGCAGGAACACTTCGAGGTGCGTGCCGCCGTCGAACACTGCCTCACAGCCGCCGCAGCCGCAGGAAAACCCGCGGGCGTTAACGCCTTCAACCCGGACACCGCGCAGCATTACCTCGACCACGGCGCCGATTTCATCCTGGTCGGCGCCGACGTCGCCCTCCTGGCCCGCGGCTCCGAGGCCCTCGCGGCGAAGTTCGTAAAGCCAACCGACGGCGAAACCCGGCCCAGCTACTAAGCCCCGGTGGTTGAGCCCGCTGCCGGACTGGCCCAGTTTTGGACGCGGGAAACCCGAAAACCCGGGCTCCCGTCGTGGGTTATCTCCGAAAAGTGGGCCAGTGTGGCACAGGGGCCTTCGTTGCTAGCCCATGGCCGGGGCCGCTGACGTCCGGCCGGCGAACTGGCGGCGGGCCCAGCGTGCCAGTTTCTTGCCCTTGCCCTTCCACCAGTTGTCCTCGTCCTGGTTGTGGTGGAACCGGAAGACGATGGCCACCAGCACGAACATGCCCATCACCACATCCATCCAGGAGGAAACCACCAAGGCGATGAAGACGGTCATGGCATTGGCCATGATGGACGGGATGGCCAGGGTCCGGAACACCGTGCTGGCCACGTAGCGCCGGTGCGACCTCGGGACGGAAAGCTCGCGGACCATGTCGAAGCAGACGCAGACCACCACGACAGTCTGCCCGATGGCCAGCAGGATCTGCCCAGGCAGGGAGTGGCTGAACGCGGCCACCGATTCCATTCCCGGACTCATGGCCGGGCCTTGCGGATGAGACCTTTGCTGAGAACTCTAAACACGGAAAAACCCCCAGAACTTGTGGAACCACCGCCGCTGATCCGGCGATGGTTCCATTCAAGTTTTAGGGGGCTGTCCGGTCACGAGTAGTAGGTACTCTATTTTCGGCAGGCAGCGGAATGCAGTACCTACTGCCCAATGGCCCGGGGCCGCCACAGCATGACAGCCTGCGACCTGGGCCGGGGCCGCTGTCCGCGTGCCAGGCTCACCACGTCACCGGCTGCGCCGGCAGCAAAGATCCGCGAGTCCACCGCACGGGGCCGGCGGCCCAGTTCCTCGGTGAGCTCGGTGATGCGGCTCTGGAGGGCCGCGACCTGGTTTTCGAGTTCCAGGATGCGCTTGATGCCCTCGAGCGATACGCCTTCCTGGGACAGCCGCTGCACTTCCCGCAGCATGTTCACGTCACGCTGCGAATAGCGCCGCGATTTCCCGGGGGCGCGGCTGGGCTTGACGATGCCCAGCCGGTCGTACTGCCGCAGGGTCTGCGGATGCATGTCCGCCAGCTCGGCCGCCACGGAGATCACGAAGATCGGCTGGTCAGCACTGATGTCCACGGCTCACCTCCGCCCTAAAGCCGGGCCTTGGCTGCCAGGCCCTCTCGGACGTCCGCCGACGACGTTGCCTCGGCGAACGCCTTGACCGCAGCTTCGGCGTCCTTGTTGAGATTCTTGGGAACTGCGACGTCGATGGTCACCAGAAGGTCGCCGGTACCCTTAGAGGTCTTCACGCCTTTGCCCTTCACCCGCAGGGTGCGTCCCGACGGCGTGCCCGCCGGGACGCGGACCTTCACCTTGTCGCCGTCGATGGTAGGCACTTCGATGTCGGCGCCCAGGGCAGCCTCCGGGAAGGTGACCGGGACGTGGATGCGGAGGTTGTCGCCGTCGCGCGTGTAAAAAGCGTGGGGCTGGACGGAGACGGACACCACCAGGTCGCCGCTGCCGGCAGCACCCGGCTGGCCCTTGCCGCGCACGCGGACCTTCTGGCCGTCCTTGATGCCGGCAGGAACGCGGACATCGATGACTTCGCCGCTGGGCTCGCGCAGGCCGATAGTGGTGCCGCGGATGGAACCGGCAAAGGAAATGCTGGTGGAAGCGGTCCGGTCAGCGCCCTTCTGCGGCGTGCGCTGGAACCCGGGGGCACCGCCGAAGCCGCCAAAAAGATCCGCGAACTCGGGAGGGATGCCACCGGCGGAAGGATTGAACCCGCCCGCATGGCGTCCGGTGTTGCCGGTGAACAGGCCGCCGAACATGTCCTCGAACCCGCCGTTGCCACCGGCGGCACCGCCGGGAGCAAACCGCGCCCCGCTGCCCATGGCCCGGATGGCGTCATACTGCTGGCGCTCATCGGGATCCGAAAGCACCGAATAAGCCTCGGAGATGTCCTTGAACTTCTTCTCGGAAGCAGCGTTCCCCGCATTCGTATCAGGGTGGTGCTGCCGCGCAAGCTTCCGGTAGGCCTTCTTGATGTCGGCGTCGGAAGCGTCCTTGGCAACACCAAGGATCTTGTAAAAGTCCTTGTCCACCCAATCCTGGCTAGCCAATGGCGTTTCCTTTCAAAAAGTACGTGCCGAGATGGCAGTTCACATCAGTGTTCTTACGAATCATTGCTGCGAACTGCCATCTCGTTGGAGTAATGCTACGCAGGTACAGCGACGATGACCTGGGCCGCGCGGAGGACGCGGTCTCCTGATTTGTAGCCTGAGCGGAGCACCTGGCTGACGGTGTCAACCTCGATGTCCTCGCCGGGCTGCTGGATCAGGGCCTCGTGGATCGTGGGATCGAACTCCACGCCGGTCTCGTTGATGCGGACCAGGCCGTAGGTCTTCAGCGCGTTCTCCAGTTTGTTGGCGATCGCGGCGAAGGGTCCGTCGGTGAGGTCGCCGTGCTGCCGGGCGGCGTCGACGTCGTCCAGGACCGGGAGCAGGGAGTTCAGGACGCCGATGACGGCCATTTCCCCTGCCACGGCGCGGTCGCGTTCAACGCGCTTGCGGTAGTTGACGTACTCAGCCTGGAGGCGGAGCAGGTCGTTGCGCAGTTCGGCTGCCTCGGCGTTGCCGGTTGATCCTGCCGGTGCCCCCTGGGCCACGGATTCCTCGGCCGGCACGTCCACGCCGTTGAGAATCTCCTCGGCCTGGGCCAGTGCGTCGCCGTCGGAATCTGCTCCGGCCTGGGAACCGGCCCCGGGGGCAGTGTTTCCGCCTTCAGCGTGACTGCCCTCGGGGTGCCGGGCCTGCCCGGTCACCGGGTCAACCTTGCGGTTGTCCCGGATGATCGGTTCGCCGTTCTGACCGCGCTCCTGGCCGGCGGATGCGTTGTGCTCTTCCTCGTTACCGTGGTGCGGCATGGGTTACTTCTTCGCTTCGTCTTCGTCGATGATCTCGGCGTCGACGATGTCCTCGTCGGAGGAACCTGCCGAAGCTCCGGCGGCACCTTCGGCACCTGCAGCGCCTGCAGCCCCTGCGCCGTCCGGGGAACCGGCCTGGGCGTAGATCGCTTCGCCGAGCTTGGTCTGGGAAGCCTGAAGCTTCTCGAACGCAGACTTCACAGCGGCGTCGTCGGTGCCTTCGAGGGCCTTCTTGAGGCTGTCAACGTCGCCCTGGACCTCGGTCTTGACCTCTTCGGGCAGCTTGTCCGCGTTGTCGGCGATCAGCTTGTCCACGGAGTAGGCCAGCTGCTCGGCGGTGTTGCGGGTGTCGGTTGCCTCGCGGCGGGCCTTGTCCTCGGCTGCGTGCTCCTCGGCGTCACGGACCATGCGCTCGATGTCTTCCTTGGAAAGGCTGGAGCCACCGGTGATGGTCATGGACTGTTCCTTGCCGGTGCCCTTGTCCTTCGCGGAGACGTGGACGATGCCGTTGGCGTCGATGTCGAAGGTGACCTCAACCTGCGGAACACCACGCGGTGCCGGGGCGATGCCGGTCAGCTCGAAGGTGCCCAGCGGCTTGTTGTCGCGGGTGAATTCACGCTCGCCCTGGAAGACCTGGATGGCCACGGACGGCTGGTTATCGTCGGCGGTGGTGAAGGTCTCCGACCGCTTGGTGGGGATGGCGGTGTTGCGCTCGATCAGGTGCGTCATCACGCCGCCCTTGGTTTCGATGCCGAGGGACAGCGGGGTGACGTCGATCAGGAGGACGTCCTTGCGCTCACCCTTCAGCACACCTGCCTGCAGGGCTGCACCGACTGCCACGACCTCGTCCGGGTTGACGCCCTTGTTGGGCTCCTTGCCGCCGGCCAGTTCCTTCACCAGCTCGGAGACGGCGGGCATACGGGTTGAGCCACCGACCAGCACGATGTGGTTGATGTCGGAGAGCTTGATGCCGGCTTCCTTGATGACGTCGTGGAACGGCTTCTTGGTGCGCTCGAGCAGGTCCTTGGTGAGGTCCTGGAACTTGGCGCGGGTCAGCTGCTCATCCAGGTGGACCGGGCCGTCGGGGGTGACGGAGAGGTACTGGAGCGAGACGTTGGTGCTGGACGAGGAGGACAGCTCCTTCTTGGCCTGCTCGGCAGCTTCGCGGAGGCGCTGCAGGGCGATCTTGTCCTTGGAGAGGTCGATGCCCTTGACCTTGAGCTGGTTCAGCAGGTAATCAACGACGCGCTGGTCCCAGTCGTCGCCGCCCAGGCGGTTGTCACCGGCGGTGGCACGAACCTGGATGGTGGAGAAGTTGTCTTCGTCCTTGCCGACTTCCAGCAGGGAGACGTCGAAGGTACCGCCACCGAGGTCGAAGACCAGGATGAGTTCGTCTTCCTTGCCCTTGTCCAGGCCGTAGGCGAGTGCCGCGGCGGTGGGTTCGTTGACGATGCGCAGGACGTTCAGGCCGGCGATTTCGCCGGCTTCCTTGGTGGCCTGGCGCTCGGCGTCGTTGAAGTAGGCCGGAACGGTGATGACGGCGTCGGTGACCTTTTCACCCAGGTAGGACTCGGCGTCGTTCTTCAGCTTCATGAGGATACGCGCGGAGATTTCCTGCGGGGTGTACTTCTTGTCGTCGATGGCCACGGTCCAGTCGGTGCCCATGTGGCGCTTGACCGAAGCGATGGTGCGCTCGATGTTGTTGACGGCCTGGCGCTTGGCGATCTCGCCAACCAGGACCTCGCCGGACTTGGAAAATGCAACGACCGACGGCGTGGTGCGGCCACCCTCGGCGTTGGCAATAACGGTGGGCTCGCCACCTTCGAGAACGGAGACGACGGAGTTGGTGGTTCCGAGGTCGATACCTACTGCACGTGACATGTGTTGCTTCCTTCTTTCCTTGGAAACTGGTTGGCGCCCTAAGCGTTGAGCGTTCTGCACTCAACTCTACTCAGGGCGCCAACGATGTCAATCCAAAGTTGAGCGGACCTCGCTCAACTTTGAAATGTGTCCAGGCTTTCAGGCCGTAAAGTTCCTTGTGTTTCCGGCATCCAAAGAAAGAAGTACGACGGCGGCAGGGCAGTTCGCTCTGCGAGAACGGCGCCCGCCGGGCTGCTTAGCGCTCAGTGCCGCGGTCTCCGTGGAGGGGTCCGCGTTCCTCCGTTGTCGCCTGCATCTGGCCGCCGCCGGTCAGCCCTTCGCGGATGACTTTCTCGGTGCGGGCATCACCGGCCGTCCCGGCATCACCGTAATTGCCTTCCTCATACTCGCCCTCCGGCGTACCCCGCTCCGGCTCATTGAGGGCACCCGCATCGCCATAGTCGCCGTCCTCGTACTGCCCGTCTTCCCCAGCATTTTCCGTGCGGGTCCGAGCAGGCCCGGCTTCCCCGTAATCGCCCTCCAGGTACTGGCCCTCACCTGCGCCCTCCGCCGGCCTGTCCACGGCTCCGGCGTCGCCGTAATCGCCATCCACGTACTGCCCACCTTCCCCTTCCAGTCCAGGTGCGCTGCTGCCGCTGCGGGGTTCCTCGGCTGCAAATTCCGGGTTCTCAGTCATGGTGCATCTCTCCTTCGAGGCTCCGCGTCCGTGCGGGCGCATTGGCAGTCTACCGACGGGGCGGGCGCACCAACAGGGTTCCGGCGGCCCGCATCGCCCACTGGAAACGGCTGTTGCCGCCACCGTGGACTGGTGGCGGCAACAGGGTTAGGGCGAGGAAAGCAGGGACTAGCGGGTGGGAACCTCTTCCAGGGGCTCGACGCCGGGCTCCCGCGGCTGCACGGCGTTTCCGCCGTCGGTCCGCCCCAGCTTGCTGGGCCACCAGATTCGAGGGCCGATGTCGTAGGCCAGGGCCGGGACCAGCAGCGAGCGCACCAGCACGGTGTCGAGCAGGACGCCGAAGGCCACGATGAAGGCCAGCTGCACCAGGAACATGATCGGAATGACGCCCAGTGCCGCAAAGGTGGCGGCCAGCACCACGCCGGCGGAGGTGATCACGCCGCCGGTCACGACGAGGCCGCGGAGGATGCCGGGGCGGGTGCCATGCTTGAGCGATTCCTCCCGGACCCGGCTCATCAGGAAGATGTTGTAGTCCACGCCCAGGGCCACCAGGAACACGAAACCGAACAACGGAACGGTGGCGTCGGCGCCGGGGAAGCCGAAGAGGTTGTTGAATACGAAGGCCGAGACTCCCAGCGCGGCTGCGTAGGACAGCACCACGGAGAGCACCAGCAGGACCGGGGCCACGACGGAGCGCAGCAGCAGCATCAGGATGAAGAGGATCACCACCAGCACCACGGGGATGATGACCACCAGGTCGTGCTGGGCAGTGGTGTTGGTGTCCAGCGCCGTTGCGGTTACGCCGCCAACCAGGGCGCCGGGATCAACGGCCTTCACCTCGGTGCGGAGGGCCTTGATGGTTTCCTCCGCCTCCAGCGAGTCCGCGGCATTGTTCAGCGTGGCATTGATCAGCACCTTTCCGTCCCGTACGTCCGGGGCGCTGGGAGTGCCGGGGGCTCCGGTGATGGGCACACTTCCCGGGCCGAGCAGGTACGCCTCGCCCACGCCGTCGTCCGCTTTCACCTTGGCCAGCACCTCTGCTGCCTTGTCCTGGTCGGCCACCACGACGGCGGGGCTGCCGCTGCCGGCGTCGAAGTGCCGGGCCAGTGCGTCTTGGCCGTCGACGGCATTGGAGGCGGTGAGGATGACATCCGTCTGCGGCACGCCGTTGGCCTTCAGCTGGAACAGGCCGCCTGCGGCGACCAGCAGCAGGAGGACTGAGGCCACCCAAACCGTCCTGGGGCGGCGCGACACCAGCGAACCGGTGGCGCGCCACAGGCCCTTCTGGCCTTCGAGCCCGGTGACCAGCTCAGGCTCGCGCTGGTCTGCCGGCAGGAGCTTGGGACGGAAGGGCCAGAACGCGGCCCTGCCAAGCAGAGCCATCAGGGCGGGCAGCAGGGTCAGCGCGGCGAACAGGGCGCACAGGATGCCTGCCGCGGCAACCGGCCCCAGTGCCTTGTTGGAGTTCAAGTCGGAAAAGAGCAGGCACAGCAGCGCGATGATCACGGTGGCGCCGGAGGCCACGATCGGCTCGAAGGACGCTTTCCAGGCGGTCAGGACGGCGGCGGTGCGGTTGGTGGTGTGGGTGAGGGCCTCGCGGAAGCGGGCTACGAAGAGCAGGGCGTAGTCCGTGGCCGCGCCGATCACCAGGATGGAGAGGATGCCCTGGCTTTGGCCGTTGAGCTGGATCCAGCCGGCCTTGGCCATGCCGAACACCAGCAGGATGGCAGCGCACAGGGCGAACACCGAGGTCAGCAGCACCATGATGGGCAGCAGCAGGGACCGATAGACGATCAGGAGGATCACGAACACGGCGGACAGGGCCACGAGCAGCAGGATGCCGTCGATTCCGCCGAACGCAGCGGTAAGGTCCGCCGCAAGTCCGGCCGGACCGGTCACGAAGGTCTGGGCACCTTCGGGCGCTGCCTCCTTGACCGTGTCGCGGAGTTCCTTGACGGCGTCCTTGAGCTCGGCCGACGATCCGATGGGCACAACGAACTGCACAGCCTTGGCGTCCTTGGAGGGAATTGGGCCGATGACGGTGCTGCCCAGCTTGAGGTTCTCAAGGTCGGCCTTCAGGGTGGCAAGTTCGCCCAGCTGCGGGGGCGTGAATGCCTCGCTCTTCTCGATGACGATGATGCCGGGGACTTCGTCGGAGTCGCGGAACTTCGCCTGCCAATCCTGGGCCTCCGTGGCCTCGGCGCTGGCGGGCAGGAAGGAGGCCTGGTCGTTGGACGAAACCTCCTCCAGGCGGCCGAAGGTTGGGCCGCCCACGCCCGCGAGGCCCAGCCAGGTCAGCACCAGGACAACCGGGACCAGCCAGCGCAGCCAGAACGGGACACGTTCCCTGCCAACTTTTGTGCGTTTCATGATGCCTTCCAAGGGTGAGCAGGAGGAGTAGTATTTGTTCCAGCATAGATTATCTCCATGACAGAGATAAGTGCCAGTCAAGCTTTTTTCATTCCGCCGGAACTGCTGACCCGGCGGGTGCAGGAGGCTCCATGGGGCCTGGAGTAATATCCGTCAGGACGCCTGGGCAAAACTCGGCGCAGGAATGAAAGCTGGGAGGTGGAGATGGCGGAGAACAAGGCTCCGGATGCTTCCCCTTTCGAGCAGGCGGGCCCGGAGTTCGGGCACCCGCTGCTGCGGATCCTGCAGGAGTTCACCATCGAGGCGAACCGCTACGTGGATGCCGCCGGGGACCGCAAGGACATGCACCGCACGGACATGAACGCTCTCGCCGTGATCATGCGCCATACCGCCAGGGGCAACGTGGTGACGCCCGGCCTGCTGCGGAAGGAACTGAACCTGAGTTCACCCGCCACTACCGCACTGATCGACCGGCTGGACCAATCCGGGCATGTGGTCCGGGAACGCCACAGCACGGACCGGCGTCAGGTCCAGCTCAAGATGACACCGAAGGCATTCCGGGAGGGGGGTGCCATCTTCGCTCCGCTGGCGCAGCACATGGGCAGCGCCATCGCCGGCTTCTCGGAGGAGGAGCTGGACACTGTCACGCGCTTCATGACGGCAATGATTGACGCAACCGTGGCGGCAAGGACGGAATCCGAATAGCAGGACCGATGGAGGGGTAGCGTTTGATCATGAGTGCGCAGCAGCCCGAAGACGACGTTTACACGCACGGCCACCACGAATCGGTGGTCCGCGCCCATGCCGCCAGGACCGCCGAAAATTCCGCGGCCTTCGTCCTCCCCTACCTCACGCCCGGGTCGACCCTGCTGGACGTCGGCTGCGGACCGGGCACCATCACCTGCGACTTCGCCGCCCTGGTCAAACCCGGAAAGGTCACCGGGTTGGACCGTTCACCGGACATCGTCGCCCAGGCTCAGGCGCTCGCCGTCGAACGGGAAGTGCCCAATGTGGAATTCGTGGCGGGCAACATCTATGACCTCGACTTTCCCGACGAAAGCTTCGACGTCGTCCATGCCCACCAGGTACTCCAGCACCTGACCGATCCCGTGGAGGCCCTGCGGGAGATGCGGCGCGTGGCCAAGCCGGGCGGCATCGTGGCGGTACGGGACGCCGACTTCCACGGCATGAGCTGGTACCCCGAAATCCCTGAACTGGACGAGTGGATGGACCTGTACCAGCGGATCGCCCGCCGCAACGGAGCAGAGCCCGACGCCGGGCGGCGGCTGGTCAGCTGGGCCCAGTCCGCGGGCTTCACCGATGTTGCCCCCACCAGCAGCAACTGGCTTTACGCGACCGCACAGCAGCGCCGCTGGCAGGCACGCGTCTGGGGTGAGCGGGTGCTCCATTCTGCCTTCGCCGAGCAGGCGCTGGAGTACGGGTACGCCGAGCCCGCGGATCTGGCGCGGATCTCGGCCGGCTGGCACCGCTGGGGCTCCACGGACGACGGCTGGTTCCTGATCCCCAACGGCGAGGTCATCGCCCGGGCGTAGTTCCGCCGCTCGCCGTGGACACCCGCACCCCACGTAATATTGTTTAGTGCAATTTTCCCTGTGGCTGGCCCTGGCGGGTGCCGGCGTCCTGATCAGCTTCACCCCGGGGGCCGGGGCCATCAACACCATGAGCAACTCGCTCAACGCCGGCTTCCGCCGCTCCATATGGGGAATCCTGGGCCAGCAGGCGGCCCTCATAGTGCACGTCCTGATCGTGGCCCTGGGCGTTGGGGTGCTGGTGGCGAGCTCCCCCATCGCCTTCAATGTGATCCGCTATGCCGGGGCCGCCTACCTGGTGTACCTGGGCATCCGCCAGTTCCTCAGCAAGCCCGCGGCCGCGCAGGAGCAGGCAGCGGTCCTCCGCAACGAGCCCACCTGGTCCATCTTCCGGCGGGGCTTCTGGGTCAACCTGTTGAACCCCAAGGCGATCGTCTTCTTCCTTGCGTTCACGCCGCAATTCATCCGGCCGGATCAGCCCCTGTTCACCCAGTACGCCATTCTGACGGCCACCATCGTGGCCATCGACATCCTGGTGATGTGGTTCTTTTTCGCGGCGGCCGCGCGTTCGTTCCAGCGGTTCACCAGCACCGAGCAGGGCCAACTGGTGCTCAGCAGGGTCTTCGGCGTCCTGTTCGTCGGCGTGGGAATCCTGCTGGCACTGATCCACTGACAGGGGCCTTTTCCACTCCCGGCACGGGGATGGCCCGTACCCATTTCGGGCCAAGTAATGCATCTTTACAAGCTTGTAAAACAATGTGAACAGCCGGGGAGCCAAGAGGGTTCGGCAGCGCGCATGCTTAGTCCCATGAACTCAACGTCGAGCGCATACCGCGTCATCACCGTCTGCACGGGCAACATCTGCCGGTCCCCCATGGCCGAGCTCATGCTCGGGGCAGCCTTGGAACGCGAGGGCCTCGACGGACTGGTGGAGGTGGACTCGGCCGGCACCACCGGTTACGAGGCCGGCCGGCCCATCGATCCCCGGGCAGCCCGCCGGCTCGCCGCCACACAGCTGGCATCGGAGCATCACGTTGCGCGGGAGTGGGAGCCGGACTGGTTCCGCGAGCGCGACCTGATCCTGGCCCTGGACATTGACCACTACGCGTGGCTGACTGAAGCCGCACCGGACCAGGAATCGCTGGACAAGATCCGGATGCTCCGCAGTTTTGATCCCGCCATGGCGGACCGTGACCTGCTGGACCAGGGCATCGAGGATCCCTGGTACGGCGGGCACGCGGATTTCGACGCCGTGTGGCATCAGATCCACGCCGCCCTCCCGGGCCTTGTCCAGCACATCAAGGCCGCAGTCCTGCAGAACACCCAACTTCAACCGCACTAGGAGCCGAGCGCAGGAAAATCTTCCAGCGGAAGAAAGCCGGTGCAATCCGGCAGCGCCAGGAGTATTTTGTGCTGCATGCACGCCACATCCAACCCTGGCAGGTACACCCGTCTCCTTGGCGCTTTGGAGGAGGCCAAACGTTTGGACGCTGCCGTCACGGCAGCAGAACCACTGGCGGCCCGGCTGATGGCGCAGCGCAAAGTCCGCACCATCGTCCGCGGCGACACCACCGGCATTCCCCTGCACACCATCCTCACTGACGGCCCGTTCGGCGCCTGGTGGTCCGCGGTGTTCCTGGACCTTTTCGATGACGAGGCCTCACGCCGCTCCTCCCAGCGACTGGTGGCCCTTGGGGTTGTGGCCGCCGTCCCCACCGCCCTGTCCGGCTGGGCAACCTGGTCAGGCAAGGACCGCCCACTCAAGCGCGTCGGCGTTGTGCACGCTGCCGCCAATGCCGCGGCGACGGCCGTCTACGTCGCCTCCTGGCGGGCGCGGTCCCGCGGCAACCACCGGGCGGGGGTACGGCTGGCGCGGATGGGGGCAGTCCTGCTGCTGGTGAGCGGGTTCCTGGGCGGGCACCTCAGCAGCGGGCGGCATGCCTCGCGGCAGGGCGTAGTTCATGGATAAAAGGGGTCGATGGAAAACGGTACGCTCTAGTCCATGAGCCCAGCCCCCGTCATCATCGCCGTCGACGGGCGCTCCGGCGCAGGGAAGACCACCCTCGCCGTCGAACTTGCGGCGCGGCTCCGCGCCCACCACAAGGTCTCACTGTTTCACCTGGAGGACATCTACCCCGGCTGGGACGGGCTGGCCGCCGGCATCGAACGCTATGTCACCACCGTCCTCACGCCGCTGAGCCGCGGCGAGGCAGCCTCCTGGACCAGCTGGGACTGGGAGAACCATTACGACGGCGACGCCCGGGTGACGCTGCCCGCAGAGATCGTCATCATGGAGGGCGTAGGAGCCGCCGCGGAAGCCGCCCGCCCCATGATCGACGCGGTGATCTGGGCCGAGTCACCGGACGACACCCGCCGGACCCGGGCGCTGGACCGGGACGGCGCAACCTTTGAGCCGTATTGGGACCGGTGGGCTGCCCAGGAAGAAGAATGGCTGGGACGGGACGACGTGCCCGGCCAGGCGGACCTTCGCGTCCAGAACCTCGCTGACGGATCAGCCCCGTCGGACCTGCTGCAGCTCCTCCCCTACCTGCCCGCCCTGGCACCGGTCCTCGCGCCCGAGTTGTCCGCCCGCCGGGGCCTGCGGCTCCGCGCCGAGCGGCTGGATGCCGTGCCGGACGCACCGGCGCTGTTCCAGTCGCTGCACGGCGCAGCGGCCAACGCTGTATGGCTGGATTCCTCGAATGCGGGCAGCCCGCCGGGCGGGGCTGGCACGGCGGCGCGGACAGCCGCTGAGCGGAGCCGGTTCAGCATCATGGCGGACGACGGCGGCACGTTTGGACAGTCCGTCACGTACCGTTCAGGCGTCAGCCGGATCAGCGCCGGCTCCTGCACGGCACAGGTCCCGGGTCCGTTCTTCCGCTGGCTGGATACCGTCTGGGGCCGGCGGGCCGTGCGCACCCCGGACGGGTATCCCGGCGAGTTCACCCTGGGCTGGCTGGGCTGCCTGGGCTATGAGCTGAAGCGCGAAACCGGGGGCAGTGACGTTTCCGCGCCCACCCCGGATGCTGCCTTGATTTTTGCCGGCCGGGCGGTGGTCCTGGACCACGCCGAAGGCGCCGCCTGGCTGCTGGCGCTGGAGGCACCGGACGCCGGGGAATGGCTGGCCCGGGCGCGCGCGGCCGTGGAAGCCGCCGCAAGCGCAACCGCGGACGCCGGCGGCAGCACCGGCGTCGTACCTTCCCCACCGCCCGTCTTCCGAAGCCGGGACACCGGCGCCAGGTACCGGGAAAAGATCGCCGCCGCCCAGCACGAAATCGCCGAGGGAAACACCTACGAGGTGTGCCTGACCACCACGCTCGAAGCCCGGACCCCGGCCGGCTCGCTGGACCCGTGGGCCACCTACCTGGCGCTGCGCCGCAGGAATCCGGCACCGTTTGCCAGCTACCTGCGGCTGGGAGACGTTGCCGTGGCCAGCACGTCCCCCGAGCGGTTCCTGAAGATAGCCTCCGACGGCGGCATGCGCGCCGAGCCAATCAAGGGCACCCGGCGCCGGGCTGCCGACCCGGCGGAGGACAGCATGCTGCGCACGGACCTGGCCACGTCCCTCAAGGACCGGGCCGAAAACATCATGATCGTGGACCTGCTGCGCAACGACCTCAGCCACTTCGCAGAACCGGGATCCGTTACGGTCAGCCGGCTTTGCGCGATCGAAAGCTATGCAACAGTCCACCAGATGGTCAGCACCATCGATGCGCAGCTCCTCCCGGGGGCGCCGCGGGCAGAGGCGGTGGCGGCATGTTTCCCGGCAGGCTCCATGACCGGAGCACCCAAGATCAGCACCATGGCCATCCTGGACCGGTTGGAGGCGGGGCCGCGGGGGCTCTATTCCGGTGCCATCGGCTACTTTTCGCTCAACGGGGCGGCCGATCTCGCCGTCGCCATCCGGACGCTGGTGCTCAACACGGCAGGGGACGGGACTGTGGAACTGTCACTCGGCGTCGGGGGCGCCATCACCTCGGACTCCGTTGCCGACGAGGAGTACGACGAGATCCGCACCAAGGCCTATGGCGTCCTCTCCACGCTGGGCGCAGTCTTTCCGGAAGACTGACGGCGGGCATGGCCCGGCTCCTGCCATCGGCAACCACGCTGCATCCACACTGCGGACGCCCGTTTAGGAGGACGGTGCAGGGGGTAGGGCCTCAGAGCGTCAGCTGAACCGCTCAAGCCAGGCGGCGGACTCCAAGGCGCTTCCACGAGTTAGGTTTGCCGCGTGACGGACTCCTCCCATCCCCGCACCCCCGGGACGCATGCACCGCGCAGCTTCAAATACGTCCTCATGCTTGGCGCCCTGGCCGCGCTTCCGGCCCTCACCACGGACATGTACCTGCCCTCGCTGCCCGCAGTGGAAGCCGATCTGCACACCACCCAGACCGCGGCCCAGCTGACATTGTCCGGGACCCTCGTCGGGGCAGGCTTTGGCCAGCTGGTGATCGGCCCGTTCTCGGACCGGTTCGGGCGAAGGCTGCCGCTCATCATCGGCATTTCCCTGCACGTGGCCATCTCGCTGCTGTGCTCCATCACGCCGAACATCGAAACACTGACAGGGCTGCGCGTGCTGCAGGGCTTCTTCAACGCGGCCGCTGCCGTGGTGGCACTCGCCGTGATCCGCGACCGCTTCGTTGGCTCTGCCGCCGCCCGGCTGCTGTCCCGGCTGATGCTTGTCATCGGCGTGGCACCGCTGCTCGCGCCCACCGTGGGACAGGCGATCGCCGGGATCTGGAATTGGCGTGCCGTCTTCTACGCGCTGGCGCTCATCGGGGTGGTCCTGGTGGCAATCGTGCTGAAGTTCATGCCGGAGACGTTGCCGGAGGACCGTCGCAGCCCCGGCCACCCCAAGCACGTGGCCAGGGCCTACTGGGAGCTGCTGCGGGACAGGCATTTCATGGCGCTGGCCGTCATTCCCGGGCTGGGGCTGGCCCTGATCATGAGCTACGTGGTGGGATCGCCCTTCGTCTTCCAGAACGAATACGGCCTCACCGCCCAACAGTTCGCCCTCGTCTTCGCCCTCAACGGCGCCGCGCTCGTCCTCTCGGCCCAGCTCAACGCTGCCCTGGTCCGCAAATTCCCGCCGGTCCGCCTCCTGCGCACCGCGCTCGTGGTCCAGCTGGTCCTTGCCCTGCTGCTGCTCGTGGTGGTGGCCACCGGTGCCGGCGGAGCGTTCGGGGTGATAGCCGGACTCTGGCTGGTGCTGTCGATGCAGGGGATGGTCCCGGCGAACGCCTCCGTCCTGGCCCTGCACAATTACGGCCACATGGCGGGAACGGCGGCAGCGGTGATCGGTGCCCTGCAGTCCGGGGTGGCCGGACTGGTCAGCCCCCTGGTGGGGGTCCTGGGCGGAAATTCGCTGTCAATGGTCATTGTCATGATCGGCAGCTGCGCCCTGGCGGTCGCGGTGCTTGCCGTGGGAACTCCCGCGTTCCGGAAGGGCGGCTGGGCAGAAAACGCAGGGCTCGACGACGGCCAGCGCGTCAGTGCCGACGACTAGCTTTACAGCACAGCGCCTTTACTGGACGGTGGCTGTCAGCCGGGCCACGTTGTCCACATACCGCGCCGCGAGCGGCCGCTTGACCCAGTCCGCAAGCTTAAGCTCGTGGGAGATGTCCCGGTAGGTGTCCTCCACCGCCCGCATCTTGTTCACGATGTCCTCGCCCAGGAGCATCACGGACACCTCAAGGTTCAGCGAGAAGGACCGCATGTCCATGTTGCTGGAGCCCAGGACGGCCACCTCGTCGTCGATGGTGAAGTGCTTTGCGTGCAGCACGAACGGGGCCTTGTACAGGTAGATGCGCACGCCGGCTTCGAGGAGGGCCTCGTAGTAGGACCGCTGGGCGTGGTGGACCAGGAACTGGTCGCCCTTCTCGGACACGAACAGCTCCACGTCAACGCCGCGCTGGGCCGCCGTGGTGATGGCGTACAGCAGGGAATCGTCCGGAACGAAGTAGGGGCTGCAGATGGAGATCCGGTGCTGCGCCGAGTAGATCAGGGTATTGAACAGGCGCAGGTTGTTTTCGGTGATGAACCCCGGGCCGCTGGGCACCACCTGGGCAGTGATGCCGCCGGGATGGGGGTCGGAGGGAAGCTGCAGCTGGTGTTCCAGCGAATCGTCGGTTTCGCTCAGCCAGTCGGTGGCGAACACGACGTTCAGGGTGGTGACGATCGGTCCGCGCAGGCACGCCATCAGCTCCACCCATTCGCGGCCCGCCTTGCGGTGGCGGGGGTTGTTGTAGGAGGGCTCGATCAGGTTCTGTGACCCAGTGAACGCGATTTCGCCGTCCACCACCATGATCTTGCGGTGGTTGCGGAGGTCCGGGCGGCGCCACTGGCCGTGGATGGGCAGGAGGGGCAGCATCCGCTTCCACTGGATCTTGCCCGCTTTGAGGCGCTTCAGCAGCTTCTTGTAGCCCTTGATACGCAGCGTGCCAATGTGGTCGAAGAGGAGACGGACTTCGACGCCGCGCTCGGCGGCTTCCTCCAAGGCGGTGAGGAGATCGTTGGTGACGTGGTCCGAGCTCATGATGTAGAACTCGGCATTGACGAACTTCTTCGCCTTCCGCACCGCCTTAGTCATCTCCAGGATGGAGTCCGGGTAGCCGGGGATGAGGTCCACGGTGTTGCCGTCCACCATGGGCAGCGAACCCAGCGTGCGGTTCAGCTCAGCAGCGGACTTGACCCACTCGGGGCCGGGGTAGTCGCTTTCGACGTCGGAGAGCGACGTGATGCCGGCCCGCACCCGCTCGTTGACCAGCTGCTGCTGCGCGCGGCGCCGGCTGGAGAGCTGGAAATTGCCGAACAGCAGGAACAGGAGGATGCCCACGAAGGGAATGAAGAAAATCCCCAGCAGCCAGGCCATGGCCGTGGTGGGGCGTCTGTTGCCGGGAATGATGCCCAGGGCCAGGACCCGGATGGCCAGGTCTACAAAGCCCAGAAGCACCACCACCCACGTCGGCGCGGTGCCGGCAAGCGAAAAAGGCCACAACACGTCTATAACTCCCGGGAGATTGGGCTCCGGAGGACGGCTTCCGGCCGGGGCACTCTGCCCAGCTTATCCGCGGTGCCGCACTAAGCTGGTGCCATGACCTCTCCAGCCCCAGTGGTTCTCCTTTTCCTCGATCCCGCATTTCCTGACGGCAGGGCGGCCGATGCGTCCAAACCCCAGCTGCTGGTCACGGATCTTGGGGTTACCAGGGGCGACGGCGTCTTCGAAACCATGCTGGCGGTGGGCGGGTCAGTGCGGAAAATGCAGGCCCACCTGGACCGGATGGCAGGCTCCGCCGCGGCACTGGACCTGGACATCCCGGACCAGGAGGCGTGGCGCCGCGCCATTGCCGCTGCCGTGGCGCGGCACCGGTCAGAGAACCCACCCGCCGATCCTGCTGCCGATGAACTGGTGGTCAAGCTTGTGGTGACCCGCGGCGTGGAGGGTGCCCCCGCTCCTACAGCCTGGGTGCAGGCATCGCCCGCGGGGGCTACCGGCCGCCGGCAGCGTGAAACAGGTATTGACGTCATCCTCCTTGACCGCGGCTACGACAGTGACGTGGCCGAACGGGCGCCCTGGCTGCTTCTGGGCGCCAAGACGCTTTCCTACGCCGTCAATATGGCCGCGCTCCGCTACGCGCATAAGCAGGGAGCGGACGACGTCATCTTCCTGTCCTCCGACGGCCGCGTCCTGGAAGGCCCCACGTCCACGGTGCTGCTGGCGCATGTGGGAAAGTCCGACGACGGCACGCCGGTGAAGCGCCTCATCACACCCCAGCTGGACAGCGGCATCCTCCCGGGAACCTCCCAGGGCGCGCTTTTCGCTGCCGCCAAGGCGGCAGGCTGGGAGCTGGGTTACGGCCCCCTGGAGCCGCAGGACCTCCTGGACGCGGATGCGGTCTGGCTGATCTCGAGCGTCCGCCTTCTTGCCCCTGTGAACACGATCGACGGCAAGCAGATCGGCAGCCCGTCCGTCCAGAAGGAACTGACCGCCGAGTTGAGCGGACTTTTCGCCGGCATCCACTAGGCCCTGCAACAGGCGCTTAATCCCTTTTCCCGCACCCGCATCACCCGTAAGGTGTGGACCATGGACTCGCGAAACCTGCCGATCGAAAACCTGTCCTTCGACGACTGCTGGGAACTGCTTGAGAATGACACGGTGGGCAGGCTGGCCATCGTGGTGGACGGGCATCCGGAAATCTTCCCCGTGAACTACGTTGTGCACCTGCGCAGTATCGTCTTCCGCACCGCTCCGGGCTCAAAACTCTGGGGCGCCAGGATGGAGCGGCCGGCGGCGCTGGAAATTGACGGCTACGACCCCTCGACGGAACAGGCCTGGAGCGTAGTGGTTCGGGGCGACACGGAAATCATCGAGGACCAGGCCGTCCGGGATGCAGTGGACGGACTTGGCCTGGAGCCGTGGCAGCCCGGAGAGAAGGCCAACTATGTCAGGCTGAACGCCAAAGCGTTGACGGGCCGCAGGTTCCAGGTGAACCGGCCGGATGTCTGGAACACCCGGCTGCAGGACCGGCGCCGCGCTTCGTTCGAGTAGCGGCCGGCGGCGCCTTGTCAGGCGTGGGAAGTTGGGCCCTTTCCGGAAAGCTGTGCTTCCAGCCCGGAAAGCAGGATGGTGAGTCCTTGCTCAAGCTCCGCGCCGCCGTCGTATTCTGCAAGCGCCGGAGCCAGGGCACGCAGCCTGGGAAACTCCTTGGCGGGCAGGCGGTGGAGCCCCAGCCGCAGCAGCACCTCGTTTTCTTCCGGGTCAACGACGTATTCCTGCAGTTCGTTGAGGATGTGTCCGTAGAGAAAGCCGTAGTAGGCGCGGTAGACATGGAGTGCATCTGCCGGCTGGAACCCCGCGGCCACCAGCAGGGACAGGATCTGCTCGAGCGGCCGCAGCGTACCCAGGGGCCGCAGTCCCAGCGGCGTGGACAGGGGCCGCGTTACCAGCAGGGGCACTACGTTGGGATGCTGAAGCGCCAGCGTCCGCAGGTTGTGGGCGATTCTCCGCAGCTGGGCCTTCCAGTCCGGGTCCTCGGGATGGATTCTGAGCTGATTGAGCACCAGTTCCGAGACTCCGTCCAGCAGGGCTGCCCGGTTTTCCGCGTACCGGTAAAGGCTCATGGGGTCCCTGCCGAGCTCTTGCCCCAGCCGGCGCATGGTCAGGGCCTCCAGGCCTTCGGCGTCAACGAGTTCCAGGGCCTTGGTTAGCACAACGTCCCGGCTCAGCCGGGTTTTGGGCGAGCGAGGCCCGGAAGCTGCAGTGGAAGTCATGGATTGGTCCTCGCCCCGCCGGCGGTGGTCCCGGAGTTATTCAAGACGGTTGCCTCACTTGTAGTCTACGGGTAAAGTCTACAGTGTAGACAAGCGGTGAGAGCGCTGTTCGTCCCCTCAGTCTCAGCCGGGGATGGACTATATACCCCGATCACCCCCGTGCAGGGGATCGCGGTTTGCTGTTGTAGCCACACGGCAGCGCCGAGCACTTAGCGAAGGGAGCCGTCATGGCTAACTCGCAGTTCGATCTGTTCCTCCACGAAGCAACCTATTCCGATCATGTATCCGATTCCAGCCTGAACCGGGACCGCCTCTACGGGCTGTACACCAGCTGGTGCGTGATCAATCAGCAGCCGCTCGGCAGCGAATCCACTTTTTGGTCAGCCATGAAGCACAGGATCAACCCCGGGCACAACGGACTCCGCATGAAGGGTCCAGCTGCGGCCGACTACATCCTCACCAGCTATCCGGGGCTTGTCTAGCTTCCCCGGCCCGCCTTTGGGCACCCCTTGGGCGCACGAACACATGCTGTGGCACTCCGGTGCCACGGCATTTTTCATGCCCTGAAGCAGCCGCGGCCAAGGTTGAGGAGCGCGTCCCCACCTGGGCTAGGTAGGGATGATCCGGAAGAGGAACCTGGTGCGCACCATCACCCACAGCAGTCCCAGGACCACGGCATAGGCCGCGGTGTTGAGGAAGATACTCTGCTGCTGCAACGCCGGAATATTGGCTACGACGGCGATCAGCAGCACATGCATGATGAACACGTACAGCGTGGCCCGGCCCAGTGGAATCAGGAACCAGCCCAGCGCCCGCTGCACCGGCTTCCAATAAGCGCTGAGGAATGCGTAGGCCGCCACCACCAGGACCATGACATTAAGCAGGCGGCCGGGAGCCAGGTACGTGCGGCCGAAGAGGGCGTCATACATGGCGCGGTATACGCCGTCCGGCATGAGCGCCATGCGGACGTCGTAGTTGTTCGCCAGGTAGGGATTGCCCCAGGACAGGAAAGCCAGCGCGAACGCGGCCGCGGTGCAGGCAACCACCACCCACGTATGCCTCGACAGCCAGGCAACGACGGCACGGCGGTGATAGCCGGCAACCAGCCCCAGCACGAACAGCACCTGCCACACCAGCAGGGGGAAGGAGTCCTCGAACTGCGACGGCAGGACCCGGAACCTGGTCACGGCACCAACTGCATACACTGCAAGGGTCGCGGCCAGCATCCAGACGGCCTTTCCGCGGTTCAATGCGGCCAGGATCAGCGGGCTGACCAGCAAGAGCACCACGTAGAGGCCCATGACGTTGAATTGCCAGGGCCCAAACTGCAGCAGCACGATGGCCGGCAGCACCTGGGGCGGCACGGGGAACTGGAACAAGGACGACATGCCCGCATAGAGGTCGTAGGTCCGGCCGGCACCGTTGTGCCCGGCGCCGCCGGTTCCCTGGTCCACGAAGGTTGTGAGCGCCTCGGCGTGGAAGAACGGGAGCAGGGACAGCAGGAAGACCCCGATCAGCACGGCGAGCGCCGTCAGGTAGAGCTTGCCTGCGCGGCGTGACGTGAGGTCCACAACCCGGCCGAAGTCCTCCTTTGCCTTGGGCCCGTACACCATGCCCACCACCAGTCCGGAGAAGAGGACGAACAGCTCTGCGCCTGACACGAAGCCCACGGCCTCCTGCGTGAGCAACTGGAACAGCGAGGCCATGCCCAGGTGGTTGACCACCACGAAGACGATGGCCATTCCGCGCAGCAGGTCAACGCGCGAGTCCCTGGTGGAAGGATCCTGGTAGCTCCAGGCTGTGGCTGCATTGATCCTGCGCGGAACCTGCCACAGGGCCACCAGGAGGATGACCATGGCGGCGGCAACAGTCCAGGCAGCAGGCCCGGACAGGGTGTTGGCGCGGACATAAGTGCCGGTGGGTGCCTGATCGGTGACAGGGCCGGTCACCATCGGGGAGGCCTTCAGCCTGTCCCCCGCGGCCTTGGCAATGTCCGGGTTTCCGGTGAGCAGCCAGCTGATGCTCGCCACGCCGGTGTCCCTGGTGCTGGTGCGTTCGTCCCATACGACGGCGGCCGTGCGTGCGAACTCCGGAGAGGTGGCAGTTCCCACCACCTGGTCCCACCAGCCGGTTTTAATGCCGGCTTCGGGCGCGCCGCCGGTTGAAGGGCTGTAGAACGCCGCGGTCTGCAGGAGGAAAGGCTTCCTGCGCCCCTCCGAGTAGGTGGCGTAGAAGTTTTCGCTTCCCGAGGCTGTCAGCATCTCCTCAAGCTCACCGGCCCGCGGCAAAGTGTTGACGGCGGCCCCGCCGGCGGTGTCGTCGTGGTAGGCGGCCAGGCCCACCCAGTCCACGGCGTCGTCACCCGGGTAGTAGGGTGCGTAGGCGTTGTCGCCTCCGGTCCAGGCCCCGTCCCCGTTGGTGTCCAGGAGCGCGAACCCCTCACTTCCTGGCTGCGGCGCATTCCGGCTCCGGTCAAAGGGGTAGTCCTTGCCCAGGTAAGGCGCCCACACCATGGCGGCCCGGCCGCCGTCGTACTTCTTGAATGCCCTGGACACCTCCTGGAAAGCCTGGCGGTACTCGGCGGGCTGCTGGCCCCAACCCACCCAGCTTGTGTTCATGTCAGGGGCGAACCGGATCAGCAGCTGGCCCTTGAACCCGGATGTGAGAGTGTGCACCTGCTGCGCGAAGGCTTCAGCTTCTGCAGTGCCGAGCTGGTCCAGCGGCACCGAGGGCTTCACCGTGAGCAGGGCGTGGGCACCTTTGGCTGCGGCCTGCTGCAGGAAGCCGTCGATGTCGTTCCGTTCGGAATCACGGAACGGAAGGGTGATGTCGTGGCCAAAGACAGCAGGGGTGGCGCCCAGCCGGTCACTGAAGCCTGCAGCGGTATCCTCGCCCCACTCGAGCACCGCACCCAGCCACGGCTTGCCGCTGTCCGGTGCAGCCTGCGCCGCCTGCGCCGGACCTGCCGGCGCCAGCACGGCCAGGAAGGCGATGACGATGGCCGCTAGAAAGGCAGCCACAGAGCGCGGACGGTTTACGTGGCTGGTGGCGCGGTGATGCGATGTGATTGCGCGCATGCTGACAAGGACCCCCCGGTACTCATTGCTCTGCTGCCCGTTGCTTAGGCGACGGGGCGGTGCCCCGGTAAGAACTTTATCCGGCGGCCGGCCCTTGCGTGTCGCCTGGCCGTCCGGTGAATTACGGAACATGACGACGGCGGCGGTGCGGCTTGGGAGCGCAGGTGTTACGTTTTTGGGGAGTAATGAGTACCGGTGTGAAGCCCTGACTGGCCGGTCGGCAACCCTCCCTTTCGCGGCGGGGTGCCTCAGGTGAATACTCGGCATATCGACCGATTCGAGCTGCAAGCGTGAAAGAAGGAGATCCGTCGTGTCCGACGCACCCGCCCCTGAGGAAAGACTGTCCTACCGCCTGATTACCGGCGCGGACAACCGTGAGTTCTGCGAGCGGATCTCCGCTGCACTCGCAGACGGTTACGTGCTGCACGGCAGCCCCGCAGCAACCTTTAACGGCACCACCGTCATCGTGGCGCAGGCCATCGTCCTTCCGGCCGCGATCGCCTCGGCAGACGCCGCCGTTGCAACGGCCGTTGACGAGCTTGAGGGCGAGTTCGACGGCGAGTTTGACGGCGAGGGCCACGCATGAGCTACGCCGGAGACCTGACGCCGCAGGAAGCCTGGGCCAAGCTGGAGCAGGGCGCCGTCCTGGTGGACGTCCGTACCGAGGGCGAATGGGCCCACATCGGCATCCCGGACACCAAGGCCACGGACAACGACCCACTCTTCATCCAGTGGACCTTCCCCGGCGGCATCCCCAACCCCGACTTCATTAAGGATCTGACGGACCAGGCGCCGGAGGACCCGGGCACGGAACTGGTGTTCCTGTGCCGCTCCGGCAAGCGCTCCGTCGCCGCGGCCACCGCCGCCACCCAGGCGGGTTTCACCGCCTACAGCGTCCTCGAGGGCTTCGAGGGCGATCCCGACCGCTTCGGCGAACGGACCGTCAATGGCTGGAAAAACCGCGGCCTGCCCACCAACCTCGGAAAGAACTAAGTGAGCTTCAACCACGACGCCCCCGGCTGGAACCCCGACACCCAGGCCGTCCGCGGCGGGCTGGACCGCAGCAACTTCCAGGAAACGTCGGAGGCCATCTTCCTCAACTCCGGCTTCGTCTACGAATCCGCAGCCGCTGCTGAACGCGCCTTCACCGGCGAAGACGAGCGCTTTGTCTACTCCCGCTACGGCAACCCGTCCGTGGCCACGTTCCAGGAACGGCTCCGGCTGCTCGAAGGCACCGAAGCATGTTTTGCGACGGCGTCGGGCATGTCCGCGGTATTCACCGCCCTGGGTGCCCTGCTGGCAGCCGGCGACCGCGTGGTGGCCGCCCGCTCGCTGTTCGGTTCCTGCTTCGTGGTCCTAAACGAGATCCTGCCCCGGTGGGGCGTGGAGACGGTGTTCGTCGACGGCCCTGACCTGGATCAGTGGCGCGAGGCGCTCTCCAAACCCACCACGGCTGTCTTCTTCGAGTCCCCGTCCAACCCGATGCAGGAAATCGTGGACATCGCCGCGGTCAGCGACCTGGCGCACGCGGCCGGGGCCACCGTGGTGGCGGACAACGTCTTTGCCACTCCCCTGCTGCAGCGCTGCGGTGACCTGGGCGCGGACGTCATCGTCTACTCCGGCACCAAGCACATCGATGGCCAGGGCCGGGTGATGGGCGGTGCCATCCTGGGCACCAAGGAGTTCATTGACGGCCCCGTAAAGCAGCTGATGCGCCACACCGGCCCCGCCCTGTCCCCGTTCAACGCCTGGGTCCTGACCAAGGGCCTGGAAACCATGGGGCTGCGCGTCAACCACTCCTCCGCCACGGCCTTCCGGCTTGCCGAGTGGCTGGAGGAGCAGCCGGCCGTGAGCTGGGTGAAGTATCCGCTGCTGAAATCGCACCCGCAGTACGGGCTGGCGGCGAAGCAGATGAGCGCAGGCGGCACCGTCCTGACCCTGGAGCTTGCCCCGTCGGGCGGACGCTCCGGCAAGGAAGCCGCCTTCGCCCTGCTGGACGGGCTGCGGATCATCGACATCTCCAACAACCTGGGCGATTCCAAGTCGCTGATCACGCATCCCGCCACCACCACGCACCGCGCCATGGGCCCGGAAGGACGAGCGGCCATTGGTCTGAGCGACGGCGTGGTCCGCCTCTCCGTGGGACTGGAGGATGCGGAGGACCTCATCCGCGACCTGGAGCAGGCGCTGAAGCAGATCTAGGTATTCGACGCGCTTCGGTGTTCCCGCGGCGCATATTCCCCGGCGCGGCCCGAATGTGGGCCGCGGGAAGGAAACACCGCGTCGAAGAGGAAACTGCGCATCGCGGACCCGCGCGCCGCGGCGGGTCAGGCCTGGCGGACCCGCAGCAGTTCCGGTGTGTCCTCCACGTCTCCGAGATCCAGCGCTCCGCGCATGGTCACCTGCACGGCCTGGCGCACCACGGCGCCAAACCCCATGTCCTCAGGCGGCGGACCGGCAAGGGCCTTGTCCCGGGCGCGGCGTTGTTCGGCGGCCCCTGTTCCGCGGGCGATGATCTCCTCCACACCCTGCCGGGCCAAAGCCAGCTCGCCCTGCTCCTGCAGGACGGGGGCCAGGTAATCCACCAGCGCACGGGCCACATCCGCAGCGGGGGCCGGACGGAAGTTGCCAAAATCCAGGAGCTCGCCGCTGAGCCCCTCGCTGCTGGCCTGCCAGGAGGCCATTCGCAAAAGAACTGTGGGAACGGGTGTGGGATCAACGTCATCCCGCCACTCCCTGCTGGCAGATTCCACCAGCGCCCGGACCAGCACGGCAATAAGGGCTGCGTCCTCGGCCCGCAGGCATACATCCGCCACCCTCACCTCAACGGTGGGGTGGTTGCGGGACAGGCGGGCATCAAAGTACAGCATCCCCTCGTCCAACATGACCCCGGTATCCAGCAGCCGCGTCACCACCCTCCGGTAGGCGGGGTAGGTGCCGTAGATGCCTGCCGGCCCTGCCGTCGGCCACCGGTTCCAGGCCTGGGTCCGGTAGCTTTCGAACCCGGTAGGCACCCCGTTCCAGAAGGGTGAATTGGCGCTCAGCGCCGTCAGGACCGCCAGCTTGTCCCGGATGCGGTCCAGGACCGCCACGCCTTCCTCCGGCGATTCGATGTAGGTGTGGACGTGGAAGCCGCAGGTCAGCTGCTCCTGTGCAGTGAGGCCGAAGCGTTCCAGCATCCTGGCGTAGCGCGGATCCGGGGTGGTATGGCTGGGGGATGCCACCGGCGAGGTGGCAAGGGCCGCCACCCTGGCACCGTGTTTCCGGGCCGCCTGGTCCGCCAGGGCACGGCCGGCGCGGATCTGTTCCAGGAGGCTGCCGTGATCCACGCATGGCCGGGTCTGGGTCTCGATCTGCTCAAGCTTCAGCTCGGCACTCAGGCCCATCTCGTCGTCGTAATCGCCGTGGTTCCCGGCGTGATGCGTGTCCGGTTCCACGGGAAGATCGTCCGCCGCAACGCGGTGGCCGGCAAGGAGGGCGTCAGCCAGCGCAAGCGGTTCCCCGGACTCCGGATCAACGATCAGGAGTTCTTCCTCTACGCCGAACGTACGCATACGAACATTTTGCGGCAGTGCAGGGATATTGGAACTGTCACACGCGGTTCATGACGAACCGTGAATGCCTAGTCCTGGAAGTACTCCACCTTGGCACCGATGGTGTTCAAACGCTCCGCCAGGTCTTCGTATCCGCGCTCGATCACGTAGATGTTCCGCAGTTCGGACACGCCGCGTGCTGCCAGCATCGCCAGCAGCAGGCAGGCCGCCGGGCGGAGTGCTGGCGGGCAGCCAACCTCGGCGGCACGCCACTTGGTGGGCCCGTTGACGTAGATCCGGTGCGGGTCCAGGAGTTGTACCTGGGCGCCGAGCCGGTTCAGCTCGGTGAGGTAGATCGCCCGGTTTTCGTAGACCCAGTCGTGGATCATGGTCTGGCCATGGGCGTTCGCGGCGATGACGGCGAAGAACGGCAGGTTGTCGATGTTCAGCCCGGGGAAGGGCATGGGGTGGATCTTGTCCTCGGGGGCGCGCAGCTCGGAGGGTTTGGTGGTGACGTCCATCAGGCGGGTTCGGCCGTTGCGGGCCATGTACTCGCCCGAAATCTCAAGCTTCTGGCCCATTTGGCCCAGGGTGGCCAGCTCGATTTCCATGAACTCGATGGGAACGCGGCGCACCGTGACCTCGGAGTTGGTGACGATGCCGGCCGTGATGAGGCTCATGGCTTCGATGGGGTCTTCGGAGGGGAAGTATTCGATCTCTGCGTCGATCTCGGGCTGGCCGGTGATCTTCAGGGTGGTGGTGCCCACGCCCTCAATGGTGACGCCCAGCATCTGCAGGTAGAAGCAGAGGTCCTGGACCATGTAGTTGGGGCTGGCATTGCGGATCACGGTTGTTCCCGGCCGGTGCGCCGCCGCCATGATCGCATTCTCGGTGACGGTGTCGCCGCGCTCGGTGAGGACAAAGGAGCGGTCGCGGGTGTCGGCAGGAGGTGCCTGGACGGTGTAGAAACCGGCCGTGGCTTCCACCGAGAGGCCGAACTCGCGCAGTGCCTGCATGTGGGGCTCCACTGTGCGGGTGCCAAGGTCGCAGCCGCCGGCGTAGGGCAGCCGGTACTCCCGCGATTCATCCAGCATGGGGCCGAGCAGCATGATGACGCTGCGGGTCCTGCGTGCCGCGTCCACGTCCATCGCTTCGAGGTCCAGGACGGCGGGACGGCGGAGGCGCAGGTCCGTGTCGTTAAGCCAGGTGCATTCCACGCCGATGCTGGTGAGCACCTCGACAATGCGGTTAACTTCCTCGATGCGGGCCAGCCGGCGGAGCACGGTGGTGCCGCGGTTGATCAGGCTGGCGCAGAGCAGGGCGACGCCGGCGTTCTTGCTGCTGTTCACGTCCACGGCACCGGAAAGGGTGCGGCCGCCCTCCACCCGCAGGTGGGTCATCTGCGGCTTGCCCACGTTGACGATGCTGCGGTCGAAGATGTTTTCCAGGCGCTGGATCATTTTCAGGCTCAGGTTCTGCTTGCCCTGTTCCATCCGGGCCACGGCGCTCTGGCTGGTGCCGAGTTCGGCAGCCAACTGGCCCTGGGTCCACCCCTTCTCGCTCCGGGCGTCCCTCAGCATGGCGGCAACGTGTTCAGCGGTCTCTTGCGTCATACGCCGAATATATCATAAATGAGTTATCCAGCCTGCCGAGCACCTACCCAAGGGCCCGTTTGGGGGTTACGGAAAGGCTGTACCCATCACGTGCGATAGGGAAGCCTATATAGCACCTAAGCCCGGGACTTAGCTCCCCAACCACACCATGTTCCAGGTACCGGCGGTAACAGCCGCAAAAAGGGCAAGCCCAGCCACCACGACGCCGCCGGCCACCACTCCGAGATCCAGCAGGCTGAAGGTTGATTCCCGCGCCCAGGTCCGCGTGGCACCGCCAAAGCCCCGCGCTTCCATGGTGACGGCCAGCCTCGACGCGCGCCGAATGGCCTGCACCAGGAGCCCGAAGCTTTGCCCCAGCGTGGCCTTCACCCGCTGGCCCAGGCTGCCGCGTGAACCCACGCCGCGGGCACGCCGTGCCATGCCGATGGTCTGCCACTCCTCGGCCATGAGCCCCACCAGCCGCATTGCGGCGAGGGTTCCCAGGACAAACCGGTGCGGCAGGCGCGCTTTCTGCGCCAGCGCATCGGCAAGGTCCGTGGGATCAGTGCAGCTCATCAGGAGCACCGCCGGAAGGGCGATGGCAAAGCCGCGCAGGAGGAAGCCGATCCCCAGCTGAAGGGAACCTTCGCTCATGGTCCAGATGCCGGCGTCGAGCAGGATCCTGCCGCTGTCCGGCGCCAGGATGGACGTGCTCCAACCGCCTATGGCGGCCGCGAGGATCAGCGGCCAGCCCCGCTGCCACAGCAGGGACAGGGTGAGCCCGGCCAAGGGAAAGAGCAGAAGCTCGAAGACCAACGCCACGGATGCCGAGACCCAGTCGATGGACAGGGCAAGGACGGCGGTGATGAGCAGGACCGCCGCGAATTTGCTGAGCGGGTTGGCGCGGGTGAGCACGGCCCGGTTGCCGCTGAGGGTGAGTTGCTGCCTCATGGCGCCACCGTTTCCGCAGCCACCATCCGCAGCTCCTCGCCGCCCAGCGCCTCGGTGAATTCGGCATCATGGGTCACCGAAACCACCGCCGTTCCGGCATCAAGCAGCTCGGACAGGAACGAGGCCAACTCGGCCCAGGTGTTGGCATCCTGCCCGAAGGTGGGCTCGTCAAGGACCAGGACCCGGGGGCTGGCGGCAAGGACGGTGGCCACAGACAGCCGCCGCTTTTCACCGCCGGAGAGCGTGTACGGGTTCGCATCCACCAGCTGGGTGAGCCGCAGCCGCTCCAGCAGCTCGTCAACCCGGTCCTCACCATGGCCCAGGTGCCGGGGGCCAAAGCGCAGCTCATCCAGCACTTTGCCGGTCACGAACTGGTGCTCAGGCTCCTGGAACACCGTCCCTACGCGGGAAATCAATTGCTCGGCCTTCCACCGGAACGGGTCGATGCCCGCACCCCGGCTGAGGTCCAGGGTGGCGGAGACTTTTCCGGAGACCGGCTCCAGGAGGCCGGCAAGGGTCAGCGCGAAGGTCGACTTGCCGGCGCCGTTGGGACCGGTGATGGCCAGGGCCTGCCCGGCGCGGACCTGCGCGGCCACGCCTTCCTGGACGGGGACGGGCGGGATCCTGCGGAAGCCCTTGCGGCGGGGTCGTTCGCGGGAAACACCCAGCTGTTCGGCCGCCAGCAGGAGATTCCCCGTTCCCGGCGCCTGCACCGCAGCCCGGGCACGGGCGGCCGGGACGTAGCCGGGAACCCACACCCCCGCCGCGGCGAGCATGGTGCGCGCCTCACTGAGTACCCGGTCCGGCGGCCCGTCCAACAGCACGGCGGGCTCGGAGGCGGAGCCCGGCTGCAGGACCACGATCCGGTCCACCAGGTCCTTCCACACCGACACCCGGTGCTCCACCACCACCAGGGTGGCCCCGGTCTTGTCCAGGCAGCGCGCCACGGCGTCGCGGACTTCCAGCACCCCGTCCGGGTCCAGGTTGGCGGTGGGCTCATCCAGCAGGATCAGCCCCGGGCGCATGGCCAGGATCCCCGCCAGCGCCAGGCGCTGCTTTTGCCCGCCGGACAGGGCCGACGTCGGGTGGTCCAGCGGGAGGTGGGACAGTCCGACGTCGGCAAGCGCCTCGTGCACGCGCGCCCAGATGGCGTCACGCGGCACGGCAAGGTTCTCGGCTCCGAACGCAACGTCGTCCCCCACCCGCGACAGGACCACCTGCGTCTCCGGGTCCTGCTGCATCAGGCCGGCGCGGCCGCGCTGGGAGCGGGGCACGGCGCCGTCAACCAGCAGCGAACCCGACTCGTCGGCGTCGCCCGCCTCGCCGTCGTCGTCAATGTCTCCCAGTACGCCGGCCAGCGCATGCAGGAGCGTCGACTTTCCGGCGCCCGAGGGGCCCAGCAGCAGCACCCGCTCGCCGGGGCTGATGTCCAGGTCAAGGGCATGGACCGCGGGCCTGGCCCTGCCGGCATGCCGCCAGCCCCAGCCGCGGGCAGTGACCGCCGCGGGGCGGACGGCGCCGGCTGCGCCCTGGGAGGGTGCCATCAGGAGAAGACTGGCTCCGTGGCAGCCCTGCGGGACGCGAAGGAGCTCAGTACGCCGGTGCGGGCCAGGCCGCGGGTGGCGAGCCAGGACAGGCCGCCGGCCAGGACGGCGCCGGAGATGGTGGTGAGGACGATGTAGGCGAACTTGTCCGCACCTGAGTAGGCGATGTTCCAGCCCCACGGCGCGAACGAGTCATTCAGGCCGCAGAAGAAGCCGGCCGCGGCGCCTGCCAGCAGGGAGACGGGCAGGTTGAACTTGCGGTAGGCGAAGATGATGAAGATGATCTCCGCACCCAGGCCCTGGATTAACCCCGAGAACAGGACCGAGGCGCCGTACTGCGAGCCCATGAGCAGCTCTCCGGTGGCGGCCACGGTCTCGCAGAACAGCGCCGCGCCCGGCTTGCGGATGATGAGCATGCCCAGCACGCCCGGAATCATCCATCCGCCGGCCAGCAGACCGGTGAGCGGCGGGTAGGCCGCGTTCATGGGGGCGGACAGTGCTGCCGCGCCCTGGTCCCATGCCCAGAAGATGACGCCGCCGGCGATGGCCACCAGCGCGGCCACCACGATGTCCACGACGCGCCAGGACCTGCTGGTGGTCTTCTTGATTGCTGCAGTGCTCATGTGATCCTCCTGGGGAACAGGAGGGGAAAGTGGACCGGCTGACGGCCCGTTGCCGTGCAGCCGCGACACTTTGAGAACTCGACTCCCTTGCGCCGGTACTAACCGGATCAGGTTCGAGGGTCTGCGGCGGTCCGCACTCTCAGCGCCCACCTGCGGTGCCCGGCTTTAGCCAGGATGCCCGACGGCGGCGCTCCCCTGTCGTTTTTAGTGTTGCTTTTTGGTTAGGGTAAGGCTTTTGATTTGCCCATCCGGGCGTGGTCCAGTTTACACCGAACGGCGCTGGATTGAGGGCTGCGGGCGCCAACCGGACAGGATGTGACCGGCCGTGCGTGGTGGCGCCAGGCATGGAAATAAGCGCGCTTAGCTTTTATTAGTAATCATGCTTACTATGTTGTCTCCCGGGTTTCGAGGAGTACGGGCACATGGGACTCACCATGGTCGGCCCCGCGTTCGTTCCCGTCAGCAGCGCGGCAGACCAAGGAGCACCATGAGAATCCCGGAAACCAGAGGCCCCGTCAGCAGCGCACTGTTCAAAGTCCTGGCGCAGGCTCCGGACGCCGCCGGGCCGGGCCTGGATGGGCTGTACTCCCTGGTGGTGCGGCAGCTGGCCGGAACCGGCGACATCATTGCCGACGAGGACATCCAACTCGCACTATTCTGCCTTTACGAACTCCATTACTCCGGGCTGGACGGCGTTTCAGACAGCTGGGAGTGGGAGCCTGCGCTGATCAGGGTCCGGCGGCTGATCGAGGAACCCTTCGAAGCGGCACTGCGCGCTGCCGCCAAGGAGGCGGCAGGAAACTTCGAACTGCCCGACGGAATTGCCATGACCAGTGACGCCGTTGCCGACGTCCTCTTCGGCCTGGCCGCCACGGACACCGGCCCCAGCCTGTCCCGCTACGTGGCCCGGAAATCCACCCTGGACCAGCTCAAGGAGTTCCTGGTCCACAAATCCATGTACCAGCTGAAGGAAGCCGACCCGCACACCTGGGCCATTCCGCGGCTCAGCGGCAGGCCGAAGGCGGCCCTGGTGGAAATCCAGGCGGACGAATACGGCGGCGGCCGGCCTGAGCGGATGCACAGCGCGCTGTTCGCCCGGACCATGCGCGGCCTGGGCCTGGATGACAGCTACGGCGCCTACGTGGACACGGTCCCGGCAATCTCCCTGGCTTCCGTCAACCTCATGTCGCTCTGCGGCCTGAACCGCCGGCTCCGCGGTGCCATCACCGGGCACCTCGCCATCTACGAAATGACCTCCTCGCAGCCCAACCGCTTCTACGGCAACGGATTCCGCCGGCACGGCTTCGGCCCTGACATCACGCACTACTTTGACGAGCACGTGGAGGCCGACGCCGTGCACGAACAGATTGCGGGACGGGACCTCGCCGGCGGCCTGGTGGAAGCCGAACCGCAACTGCTTGCCGATGTCCTGTTCGGGGCGACGGCGGTCATGGCCATCGACAGCCGCCTTACCGCCCACCTGATGTCGTCCTGGGAAGCCGGGCAGACATCGCTCCGGGCGGCCGTACCGGCGGCAGCGTGACAGCCGCGCCCGCGGCAGTCGCTCCCGGGGCAAGGGAAGGGCGTCCCCGTTTGGTCTCCGACGCGGAGTACATCCTTCCCCTGCGCTGGACGGAGGACTCGGGCCTGGCAGAGTTGGCCGGTTACCTCCGCCAACTGGTGGGCTGGATTCCGGTCACCGTGGTGGACGGCTCAGACCCCGACCTCTTCGACCGGCACCGTGCCACGTTTCCGGCAGCGGTCCGCCACATCCGGCCGGACACCCCGCCGGACAGCATTGCCCTTCACGGGCAGGTCAGTAACGGCAAGGTGGCAGGCGTCATGACCGGCGTGCGCACCCCGGGTGCGCCGTTCCTTGTCATCGCAGACGACGACGTCCGCTATACGCGCGAGGCCCTCGCCGCCGTCGTCCATCACCTGGAATCCGCTCACGTGGTACGCCCGCAGAACTACTTCACCCCCCTCCCATGGCACGCCCGCTGGGACACGGCCCGGACCCTGCTCAACCGCGCTTGGTCGGCCGACTACCCGGGAACGCTGGGGGTGCGCCGCGACGCGCTGCTGGCCACCGGCGGCTATGCCGGCGTCCTGTTCGAAAACCTCGAACTCATTAGGACCATCAAGGCCGCAGGCGGGAGCGAGCGGACACTTGCGGACCTGTTCGTGGCCCGCAGGCCGCCCACCGTGCGGCATTTCCTGCGCCAGCGGGTGCGCCAGGCGTACGACGGCTTCGCCCAGCCCCGGCGGCTGGCCGCCGAGCTTGCCCTGTTCCCGGCAGCCGCAGCCGCGCTGTTCCTTCCGGGCAAAGTGCGGGCAACCACCCTGTGCGGACTCGCCGTGGCGATCACCACCGCTGCAGAGATTGGACGACGGCGGCACAACGGTACCGCCGTCTTCCCCGCCTCGGCAGCCTGGTTCGCTCCGCTGTGGGCACTTGAGCGGGCCACCTGCGTGTGGCTGGCCCTCGGGTTCAGGTCGAGGGGCGGCGTTCCCTACGCGGGCAGCAGGATCAGGACGGCGGCGCACTCCGAGGCGGAGCTCCTGCGGCGCCACGGGGGCAGGCTGCAGGGCGTCCCGGGCAGAGGGGTCCCGGACAGACGCGTCCCGGGCACACCAGGAACAACAAGGATGGATGCGGTGCAGGCATGAATCGTGAACAGCATGGAACAGGAGCCGACCTGGAACAGGTGGATGTGGAGCGGGCAAATGCGGAGCAGGACCCCGCCGCGAGCTCCATCGTGGTCTGCCCGGACGGGCCCCTGATTGTCCGCGGTGAGTTTGAGCTCGTCACCCCGTCCGGCGGTGCCGTACCCCGGGACCGGAAGACGGTGGCCCTGTGCCGGTGCGGGGCCTCCGCCATCAAGCCGTACTGCGACGGCACGCACAAGCTGATCAAGTTCCGCACAGAGCCCCCGGCTGCTTAGCCAGTCCAGCAAGCTCCGCCTGCCTGCCACGCCCTTGCCCCGACTCTTGCCGGGTGGTTGGCGGGTGTGCGGCTAGGCTGGGGACAGTCCGTTTTCCGCCCGCAAGGAGTAATAGGAATGAACCTTTTCATCAAGCTGCTCGGGACCGGGGTGAGCCTGGGTGCAGGCCTGGCCGGCACCAAGCTGGTCAACACCATCTGGGAAAAGACCACGGGACAGAAGCCGCCCACCGGCAAGCACGAGGACGTCCCCACCAGCCTGCGTTCGGCGTTGACCTTCGCGCTGATCTCGGCATCGGTGAGCGCCATCATCCAGGTCCTGGCCAACCGCGGCACGCAGCGTGCCATCACCCGGTTCGCCAAGAGCCAGGACATCGTCTAGCTCTTCCTTACCGCTGCCGGCCGTCGTCGGGGCTGTCCTTCCGGGCAGCCTCGGCGGCGGCTTTTTGCACCACGGCCTCCAGCTCATCGGCGGTGAGCAGTTCCCGGTGCAGGTGCTTGGTGCGGTAGCCTGCGCGGCCCACCATGTGCGCGGACACCGGCACCGTCAGAAGTTGGAAGATCCAGGCCACCACCAGCACCGGCCACACCCACCACGTCCGCATCTGCAGCCCAATGGCGGCCAGCAGGAGGAACAGGCCCAGCACCTGGGGCTTGGTGGCCGCGTGCATGCGGCTCAGCAGGTCCGGAAAGCGGAGCAGGCCGATGGCCGCGCCCAGGGACATGAGTGCCCCCACCACCATGAATATGGCCGAAACCAGGTCGATCCAGGCGTCGGGGTCGGAGAAGTCAGGATTCATCGGGTTTCACCCTCCGGTCTGCTACGAAGCGTGCCACGGTCACAGATCCGATGAAGCCAATAATGGAGATGGCCACCACCAGCATCAGGTTGTTCAGGTGCCGGTTCACGGCCATGTCGATGCACAGCGCCCCGCCCAGGATGGCCAGCAGGACGTCGGCGGCGAGTACCCGGTCCAGGAGCGACGGCCCGCGGGCAATCCTGATGATCGCTCCGGCGGCGGCCAGCGAGAAGATGACGGCTGTAACAGCCAGGACAACGGGCATCATGCGGCGGCCTCCATTCGGACGGCTTCAAGTTCTTCCCGGCTGCCCATGATGCGGATCAGGCCGGCCTCAATGGACCGGACTTCGTTCCGCAGGCCCTCCACGTCTTCCGGGGAGGTGATGTTGAGTGCGTGCAGGTAGAGGGTGGATGTCGAGCGGTCCACCTCAACTACCAGCGACCCCGGGATCAGGGAAATGACATGCCCGGTGGCGGTGACGATCAGGTCCTGGTGGCTGCGCAGCCGTACGGCGACGACGGCGTTGGTCACCTTGGGGCCGCGGACCGTGGCGAGGTAGAGGACCTGCGCGCTGGCCACCACCACCTTCCACAGGAACACCAGGGCAAAGGGCACGGCATGAAGGATGTTGAAGCGGCCACTGAGCTCCACCGGCGGAAGGTAGAAGAGCCGGGCCACCCCTACGGCCAGCAGGGCACCGAACAGGAGGTTGCCAGGGCTGAAATCCTGCCAGAGGGCGCCCCAGACAATCACCAGCCAGACCAGGAGCGGCAGTTCCTGGCGCAGGGAGATGCGTTGGCGGCTCATCGTGTTCCTCCCCCGGTGGAGGTCCCTGCAGCGGCTCCCGGTACAGCGGTGCCCTCCCCCAGGACCGCATGGATGTACGGGGTGCGCTCAAGCATGTCGCGGGCCGCCCGGTCCGACAGCCCGAACAGCGGCCCCGCGAACACGGAGAGGGCAACGCCAAGCGCCACCAGGCCCGCCGTCGAGCCCACCATGGTGCGCGGCAGGAGGGTCACGGTGCTGTTGGCCTTGGCTCCGGGCCCGGAAGCCCTCGTCCCAGGGGTGGCAAGCAGCACCGGGTCCGGATGTTCGGCGTCGGTTGGACGGCGCCAGAAGGCACGGTTCCAGACCCTGGCGATGGCCAGCAGCGTCAGGAGGCTGGTCACCACCCCACCGATCACCAGGGCGTAGGCCAGCGGCGTGCCCAGCTCAATGCCTGCCTGCATCAGCCCCACCTTGCCGAGGAACCCGGAGAACGGCGGGATGCCGGCCAGGTTCATGCCGGGGATGAAGAACAGCAGGGCCAGCATGGGCGACAACTTGGCCAGGCCGCCCAGCCGGTCCACGGAGGAGCTGCCGCCCCGGCGTTCGATGAGCCCGGTCACCAGGAACAGGCTGGTCTGGATGGTGATGTGGTGCGCCACATAGAAGACGGCCGCCGCCAGCCCCACGGCCGAGGACATGGCCAGCCCGAACACCATGTAGCCGATGTGGCTGACCAGGGTGAACGAGAGCAGACGCTTGATGTCGCTCTGGGCCAGCGCACCCAGAATGCCCACCACCATGGTCAGCAGCGCCGCCACCATGAGCGGCGTGTTCAGGGTGTCGCCGGGGAACAGCAGGGTCTCGGTGCGGACCATCGCGTACACGCCCACTTTGGTGAGCAGGCCGGCGAACACCGCGGTGACGGGTGCCGGGGCCGTGGGGTAGGAGTCCGGGAGCCAGAAGGACAGGGGGAAGACGGCGGCCTTGATGCCGAACGCCACCAGCAGCATCACGTGCAGGAGGGTCTTGGTGCCCTGGTCCAGTTCGCCGAGCTTGATGGCCAGGTCCGCCATGTTGACCGTTCCGGTGGCCCCGTAAACCATGGCGATCGCGATCAGGAACAGCACGGAGGACACCACGGAGACCACCACGTAGGTGACGCCGGCCCTGATGCGCGGCCCGGTGCCGCCCAGGGTCATCAGCACGTAGCTTGCGGTCAGCAGGATCTCGAAGCCGACGTACAGGTTGAAGAGGTCCCCGGACAGGAAGGCGTTGGACACCCCGGCCACCAGGATCAGGTAGGTGGGGTGGAAGATCGAGACCGGGGCGTCCTCGTCGCCGTCGGCCATGCCCTGTCCGGTGGCGTAGATCAGCACGGCCAGGCTCACGGCGGAGGACACCACCAGCATCAGCGATGAGAACTGGTCCACCACCATGACGATGCCGAACGGCGGCACCCAGCCGCCAATGGTCACCGCCGTGGTGCCGCCGCTCCAGGCGGACGCCAGCAGGAGGCATTCGAGGAGCAGGGTCAGCGAGAGCAGGCCGATGCTCACCCCACGCTGGGCCCGGGAGTGCCGGATCAGCAGGAAGGTGAGGGCGGCGCCCAGGATGGGAAGTACGACGGCGAGCGGGGCCAGGCTTGCAATGTTCACTTGCCGCCTCCTTCCGGGTTGGGGTCAACGTTGAGCGAGCCGGGCTTTTCCTCCGCGGCAGCGTGTTCTGCGGGCATCTCCCGGCCCCCGGCCACCAGCGTGGCCACGGGCTGGTCCGTTTCCTGGCTTCCCACACCCCTTTCGGAGCCGGCACCGGGCGTTCCGTGGTTGGAGACGTCCCGGCCGTCGGACCCGAGCATGGTGAGCGGGAACTCGGAGGTTTCCGCGGGGATTTCGGCGTCGTCCTCGGCGTCAAAGCTGGGGGTGGCCGCCACGCGGCGGTCCTCCAGGTCGTCCTGGATCTCGTCCTGGCGGGCCAGGACCCAGGTGCGGTAGATGATGCCCAGCATGAACGCCGTGACGGCGAAGGAGATCACGATCGAGGTCAGAATCAAGGCCTGCGGCAGCGGGTCGTTGTAGTCCTGGGCGGCGGTGTCCTTGGCAAACAGCGGAGCCAGGCCAGCGTATCCGCCGGTGGCCAGGATCAGCAGGTTGGTGGCGTTGGCCAGGAGCATCAGCCCCAGCAGCACCCGGGTAAGGCTGCGTTCCAGGATCAGGTAGATGCCGCAGGCGTACAGGGCGCCCATCACGATCAGCAGGGTCAGGTTGACGCTCATGCGTGGCCCTTCGCGGTGGTCTCGGCAGGAATCCCGTCCGGTTCCTGTTCCTGCTGGTCCGGGCCATCGAGGCGTTCGGGTTCCTGCCCGTGCCGGTCGTGGTCCGGTTCGTGGCCGCCCTCCGCGGACCGCTCCTCCATGTGCTCATCGATTTCGGCCCCGAGGCTGCGCAGCACATCCAGCACCAGGCCCACCACCACGATGTACACGCCGATATCGAAGATGGTTGAAGTGACGAACTTGATGTCCCCGAACACGGGCAGCCACACCTCGATAATGGCGGACTGGAACACCTGGCCGCCCAGCAGCAGGGGCATCACACCTGAGATTGCAGCCAGGGCCAGCCCGGACCCCAGCAGGCCGCCGGCACTGATCGGCGCCGCTTCCCGGAGTTCGAAGCGCCCGCCCGCCAGGTAGCGGATGGTCAGGGCCAGCCCTGCCGTGAGGCCGCCGGCAAAGCCGCCGCCGGGCAGGTTGTGGCCTGCCAGCAGCAGGTACAGCGAGAAGATGATCATGGAGTGGAAGATCAGCCGGGTGATTACCTCGAAGATGATGGAACGGCGTTCCGGTGCCAGTGTCCTGCCGGCCACGATCCAGGCGTCGCTGGCCGAGGCCGCGAACTTCCGGCTGATGGCCAGGGCTGCCGCGTCACGGGAGCCGGGGTCCACGCCGCGGTAGCGTCCCACCGTGCCCTCGGCAACGGAAGCCGAGGACTGCAGCCGGTCACCGCGCCCCCGCACGAAGATCAGGCTGGCCACGCCGGTGGCGGCGAGCGCCAGCACGCTGATTTCACCGAACGTGTCCCAGGCACGGATGTCCACCAGGGTCACGTTGACCACGTTCAGCCCGCCGCCGCCCTCATATGCAAGCTGCGGGAACTGCAGCGAGATGGGAATGGCCGTGCGGGCACCCATGGCGAAGATGGCGGCGAACACCATGGTCACGCCGAACCCCAGACCGATGATGACACGCACCACCCGGTACCTGCCGCCGGTACGGTCCCGCAATTCGGGCGGCAGGCTGCGCATGGCCAGGACGAAGGCCACCAGGATGATGGTCTCCACCAGCATCTGGGTCAGGGCCAGGTCCGGGGCGCCCTGCAGCGCAAACACCAGCGCGATGCCGTACCCGGTCACCGACACCATCAGGACCGCAAGGAAGCGTTTGTTGGCCTTGACGGCAGCGAGCGCGCCGATCACGATCCCTACGCCCGCCACGAGCTGCAGCGGGGAGTTGGGATCCACCAGGTAGATGTTCTGCGGCATGGCGCTGCCGCCCAGCAGGATGGCCACGAGCGGCAGGACGAATGCCACGCTGAGGATCACGGCAAGGTAGAAGTACAGCGAACCGCGCTGCGTGCGGCCGGTGATCCAAACCGCCACGTCATCCAGGGCCCCGATGGTCAACTGGTAGGCGCGGTCGCCGTCCACCCACGCCGGGACCAGGGACTGGGCGCGGGCCACCGCATTGCGGCCAAAGTACATGGCGGCACCCAGCACAAAGGTGAGGGCTGTCAGCCCAAGCGCCGGGGTGAAGCCATGCCATAGCGCAAGGTGCCCTGCCTGCTGGGCCGGAGTGCCGGCGTCGGGCGCTGTGGAAGCGAAGAGCGCAGCGTACGGCTGGATCCAGTCGTCCACCGGAACCGGCCAGAGCCCATAGGCGATGGTGAGGAGGCTGAGGATGGCAGGGGCGGCAAGGAAGGAGGGCGTGATCGCCTTGAACGGGGTGGGCTCCACGCCGCGCTTGACCGCAAAAGCACCCCACATGAAGCGGGCGCTGTACGCAAAGGTGAGGATGGAACCCAGCACCAGCCCCACCAGGACCACCGGGCCCCAGGGACCGGAGTGCGGCTCCAGGGCGTGGTGCACGAACGCTTCCAGCACCGATTCCTTGGCCACGAAGCCGCCCAGCAGTGGAATGCCCGCCATGGACGCGGCCCCGATTCCGGCCACGATGCCCAGGGCGCGTGAGGAGCGGAAGACACCGGACAGCTTACGAACATCACGGGTTCCGGACTGGTGGTCGATGATGCCCACCACCAGGAAGAGCGTGGCCTTGAACAGGCCGTGGGCCAGCAGCATGGCCAGGCCCGCGAGCGCGGCATCGGGGGTTCCCAAGCCCACCACCATGGTGAGGAAGCCCAGCTGGCTGACGGTGCCGTAGGCAAGGATCAGTTTGATGTCGGTCTGCCGCAGCGCCCGGTAGCCACCCACCAGCATGGTGGCCAGGCCCAGCCCCAGGACTACGGGCTGCCAGTACGCGGTCTCGGAGAAGCCGGGCGCGAGCCGTGCCACCAGGTAGATGCCGGCCTTGACCATCGCCGCGGCGTGCAGGTAGGCGCTGACGGGAGTGGGCGCGGCCATGGCGCCGGGCAGCCAGAAGTGGAACGGGACCAGGGCGGACTTGGTGATGGCACCCACCAGGATGAGGACGACGGCGGCGCTCACCATGGCGCCCGACGTTCCGGTTGCCAGCGAGGCGGCCTGCTCCAGGATGCCGGAGATGCGGTAGGTCCCGGCGGTGTAGCCGAGCATGATGAGGCCCACCAGCATGGCCAGGCCGCCGGCGGTGGTGACCATCAATGCCTGGAGGGCGGAGCGCCGGGCGGCAAGCCGGGTCCGGGCGAAGCCGATCAGCAGGTAGGACAGGATGGTGGTCAGTTCCCAGAAGATGAACAGCAGCAGGAGGTCATCCGCTGTGACCAGTCCGAACATGGCACCGGCGAAGGCCAACAACTGGGCACCGAACGCACCCAGGTCCTGGTCCTTCCTCTTGAAGTACCGCGCGCAATAGACCAGCACCAGGGAGCCGACGCCAAGCACCAGGAGGGACATCACCCAGGCCAGCGCGTCCATGCGGAAGGCCAGTTCCAGATGGAGGCTGGGGATCCAGTCGAACGTTTCGGTGATGGCTCCGGCGCCGGAATAGATCGGGCCGTGCTGGAGCATCAGCCAGCCGAAGGAAACCGCGGGAACTGCAGCCAGCGCGTAAAAGGCGTTCCGGCCCCAAACCCTGAAGAGCAAGGGCGCGAGGACAGCCACCGAAAAGTGCACGGCAAGGACTGTGATCACTGTATTCTCCGCAACGTCAGGGATTCGATTGTCAAAAGTTGGAGCAGGCGGCAAAAAGTTAGGTCCGGGAGGGTTTAGTTTATCAAGGCGTGCCTGCCAGCCTTCCCGTTCAATGGCTCCCCACCCGGGCAGAATCCCCGGCAGCACGGGCCGGAGCTCCCCGGAGTGTTCGCCACGGGCGGATACGATTCATCGTATGAACAGCGCCAGCGCGCCGGGGGCAATGCAGCCGGCCTCGGAACTCGAAGCCGGAACCCCGTCCTCCAGCAAGGGGCGCATCCTGGCCTGGGCCTCCTGGGACTGGGGTTCGGCGGCCTTCAACGCAGTGATGACTACCTTCGTCTTCACCGTTTACCTGACGTCCAACGCCTTTGGGGGCGAGGACAGCGCATCGGCCGTGCTGGGCGCCGCGCTGGCCGTGGGCGGATTCGCCATCGCGCTGCTGGCACCCGTGACGGGCCAGCGCTCCGACGCGGGCGGCCGGCGCAAGCTGTGGCTGGGAGTGAACTCGGCCGCCGTCGCCATCCTCACGGCCCTGTGCTTCTTCGTGTTCCCGCGGCCGGAGTTCCTGCTCCTCGGGGCCTGCCTGATCGCCCTGGGCAACGTGTTCTTTGAATTCGCCGGCGTCAACTACAACGCCATGCTGGCCCAGGTTTCCACGCCGCAGAACATCGGAAAGGTCAGTGGATTCGGCTGGGGCGCCGGCTACCTGGGCGGGATCGTGGCCCTCCTGATCGTCCTGCAACTCTTTGTCCAGCCGGCTTTTGACTGGTTTGGCGCGTCCACGCAGGACAGCCTCAACATCCGACTGGTGGCCGTCTTCTCAGCCCTGTGGTTCTTCGTCTTCGCCCTTCCCGTCCTGTTCGCCGTCCCTGAACTACCCCGGTCACCCCAGGCCGCCCGCCTGGGTTTCCTTGCCAGCTACGGCCTGTTGTTCCGGCGGATCAAGGCCATCTACGCCACCAGCCCCCACACCATCTACTTCCTCTTAGCCAGCGCCGTATTCCGTGACGGCCTGGCCGCGGTCTTCACGTTCGGCGGGATCATCGCGGCCGACACGTTTGGCTTTGCCCTTTCCCAGGTGATCTTCTTCGCGATCTTCGGGAACGTAGTGGCGGCCATCGGCGCGATGCTCGGCGGGTTCCTTGACGACAAGGTGGGCCCCAAAGCCGTCATCACCGGCTCCCTGGTGGGACTGCTTGTGGCCGGGACTGCCATCCTGGTCCTGGGTAACGGCAACTATTCCTTCTTCGGCATGCAATGGGCGGGCAGCACCACGTTCTGGGTGTTCGGCCTGTTCCTCTGCCTGTTCGTCGGGCCGGCCCAGTCATCGTCGCGCGCCTACCTGGCCAGACTCGCACCGCACGGGGAGTCCGGCGAACTCTTCGGGCTGTATGCCACCACCGGCCGGGCCGTCAGCTTCCTTGCACCCGCCCTGTTCACCCTCTGCATCACCCTGGCAACCCCGCTGGTGCCTGCCGGCCAGGCACAACGGTGGGGCATCCTGGGCATCATGGTGGTCCTCCTGGCAGGACTCCTGGTGCTGCTGCCGGTGAAGCCACCGGCAAAGGCTCCCGTCGCCGTCGTTCCCGCCGGCTGAAACACCGCGATGGGGGCCTGGTCCGGGACTCCGCCAAGTGGTGGAAGGCGGACTAGGCTGGACCCATGAACGTGGACGAAACGAACCTTCCGGGCCTGGGCCTCCGGAAGGATTTCATGACCGCCTCCGGACGCCGCATCGGTGTGGTGGAGCGGCGGGAGGGCCAGACGGAACTCATCGTTTCCACCTGGGACGACCCCGATACCTGCCAGGCTTCGATTCCGCTCACCAGCGATGAAGCAGCCACCCTTGGCAACCTCCTGGGCGGCACGCACCTGGCAATGAAGCTCGCGGAGGAGCACAAGGACGTCCCGGGCATCGTCACCCGGCAGTTCTCCATCGCCGCCGACTCCCCGTTCCAGAACCAGCCCATGGGCAAGGCGTCCATCCGCACCCGGAGCGGCGTCTCCATCGTGGCCATCATGCGCGAGGGTGAGGTGCTGCCATCGCCCGGGCCCGACGTCGTCCTCCACCCCGGCGACCTGCTGGTGGCAGTGGGCACCCAGGAAGGCCTCGACTCAGCGGCCCATATCCTGCGCCACGGCTAGTTCCCATGGACCCGTTGGCCCAGACGCTCGTTGAACTGGGGGCCGTTGTGTTCTGCCTCGGCCTCCTGGCCAGGCTGGCCGGACGGATCGGGATGTCGCCCATCCCCTTTTACCTGCTGGGCGGGCTGGCCTTCGGCGCCGGCGGCGTCGTCAAGCTCGAAGGCATGCACGAATTTGCCCATCTTTCCGGCGAAATCGGCGTCATCCTCCTGCTGCTTATGCTCGGGCTGGAATATACGGCTGCCGAACTTTTTACCGGGCTGCGCCGTTCCTGGCAGGCCGGCATCCTGGACCTCGTCCTGAACTTCCTCCCCGGAGCCGGGCTCGCGCTGCTCCTGGGCTGGGGCGGCGTGGGTGCCATGGTCATGGGCGGGGTCACCTACATCTCCTCCTCGGGCATCGCCGCCAAGGTCATTACGGACCTGGGCCGGCTTGGTAACCGCGAAACACCCGTGGTGCTGTCCATCCTGGTGTTCGAGGACCTGGCCATGGCCGTCTACCTGCCCATCCTCACGGCCACCCTGGCCGGGGTGAGTTTCCTGGGCGGGCTGACCACGGTGGGGACTGCCCTGGCGGTGGTCACCGTGGTCCTGATGGTGGCGCTGCGGCACGGGCACCACGTGTCCAAGGCCGTGCACAGCGAGAACTCCGAGGTCTTCCTGCTCAACGTCCTCGGGGCCGCCCTGCTGGTGGCGGGCGCCGCATCCGCCATGCAGGTCTCTGCGGCAGTGGGCGCGTTCATGCTGGGCATCGCCATCTCAGGCTCCACCGCGCACAATGCCACCCGCATCCTTGAGCCGCTGCGGGACCTGTTTGCCGCTATCTTCTTTGTGGCGTTCGGGCTCAACACGGACCCCGCCTCCATTCCGCCGGTCCTGGGCTGGGCCCTGGTCCTGGCGGTGGCCACGGCGGGCACCAAGATGATCACGGGAATCTGGGCCGCCAAGCAGGCCGGAATCGCCCGGCCGGGCCGCTTCCGGGCGGGCGCCGCACTGGTGGCGCGCGGCGAATTCTCCATCGTGATCGCGGGCCTTGCCGTTGCCTCGGGAGCGGTTCCGCATGAGCTCGCGGCGCTGGCCACCGCCTACGTGCTGCTGATGGCGGTGCTGGGTCCGCTGGCCGCGCGCTATGTGGAGCCGCTGGCCAAGCCGTTCATCCGGCCGCGGGCGGTCGCCCCGCAGACCTAGCCCCTCAAAGCATTGGAAGCGCAGGAGCTTTGGCGCGCGGCTGCCTGCTGGTGCTCTAGATGCTGGTGCGGTGGAAGTTCAGGTGGCTGCGGCTGGCGGTGGGGCCACGCTGGCCCTGGTACCGGTTTCCGTACTCCCCCTGGCCGTACGGGTACTCCGCCGCCGAAGTCAGCCGGAAGAAGCAGAGCTGGCCGATCTTCATCCCCGGCCACAGCTTGATGGGCAGTGTTGCCATGTTGGACAGCTCAAGGGTGACGTGGCCGGAAAAGCCGGGGTCGATGAAGCCGGCAGTGGAGTGGGTCAACAGGCCAAGCCGGCCCAGCGATGACTTGCCTTCCAGGCGGGCCGCAATGTCGTCGGGCAGCGTCACGGTCTCATAGGTGGAACCCAGGACGAACTCCCCCGGGTGCAGGATAAAGGCCTCGTCCTGCTCCACTTCCACCAGCCGGGTCAGCTCGGGCTGCTCCTGCGCCGGATCAATGTGCGCGTACTTGTGGTTGTCGAACAACCGGAAGAACTTGTCGATCCGGACATCCACGGACGACGGCTGGACCATCGCCGGATCGTACGGTTCCAGCACGATCCGCTGGGAATCAATTTCGGCTCGAATGTCGCGGTCAGAGATCAGCACCGTCCCAAATTACCGTATCGGTTATCCACAGCCACACTTTCCCGTTGTTGCTGTGGCCTGGTGGGGCTAATGTTGCGAATGAAAGCCGCCGGAATGGTCTCCCGGATGGCGTAACAGAGCTGGGGATGTTGTGAATAAATTAGTGGCACCGTCTTTTATTGGCGTGCTCTGTGCATTGGCGCTGGTCTCTTCGTCTGCCGCCGCACCCCCCGAGCCGCTGCCCTTCGGCCAGGCCTCGGGCACAGCGAGCATCACACTGCAGGCTCCGCTGGTCCGTGGCAGCGGAACGTCCATGCAGGCTGACACGGCAGGGAAACTCACCCCTGCCGTGGACCCCGATATCCGCGTCGCTTCGCCCCTGACCGGGGCAGCCCCCGCACCGGACCCTGCACCCGCTCCCCCAACGGCCACGTCCGCACCCGACCTCGCCCCTCCGTCCGATGCCGGGGTTGCGCCCTCCACGGAAACTTCGGCGTCTCCGCCACCCACTTCCGCTTTCCCGGCCACACCCCAAACGGCTTCCATCCCTCCGCTGTGGGCACCGGACCAGGAACTGTCCTCACCGTCCACAACGCAGCTCGCGGCTCCCGATTCCTCCGCCCCCCTTTCCACCGAGGCACTGGTACCGGACAGCAACGCGTCCGCCATCCTCACCGTGTTCACCAAGATCAACGAGTACCGGGTGGCCAACGGCCTTAACAAGGTCAAGTACCACCCCACTGTGGCCGGGTTGTCGCAAGAATGGTCGGACAACATCGCCACGCGTGAGGTAATCGAACACCGCGCGAGTTTCTGGACTGATCCCCGCGCCCTGAACCCCAACAACGGAGCCGGTGAAGTCATCGCCATCCGCACCGACCGGGACGCCGCCCAGCTTGTGGAGTGGTGGAAGGGTTCACCGGGCCACAATGCCATGCTTCTCGACCCGCGCTTCAACGTGATGGGCGCCGGGATCTCCTATACGAACTCCACGTACCGGATTTGGGGTGTGGTGAACTTCTTCGGATACACCACACTGCCGGCGGGAACCCTCGATTCCCCGGGTGGCGCCGGGTCGGGTGGAGCTTTCCCGCCCCCGCCGCCAAGCCTGTGCGACGCACCCGTCAAGCACATGCCGCCCACCCTCAATCTCGCCGCAGCGGCGATCACCGGCCCGGCGGACCTCGTTTCCGTCGACTCCGCCGGCCAACTGCTGAACCGGGCGTCCACCGGCCCCCGCACCTACGCCGCGGCCAAGGTCATCGGCTCCGGCTTTGGCGGAGCCAAGGAAGTCTTTGTCACCGACTGGGACCGGGACGGCGCCTATGACGTCCTGACCCAGTGGACCGGCGGCAACCTGACCCTGTACAGGGGCATCGCCACCGGTGGGTTCCAGGCGCCCATCACCCTCGGTACGGGTGGCTGGAACACCCTGACCTTGGCCGTGGGTGGTTGGTGCGCCAACAACCGCATGCCCCAGATCCTGGCGCTGGACGGCGCCGGCAACCTGTTCATGTATGCGAACAGGGGAACCGGCGACATCGCGGACCGGGTCACCATTGCCACTGGCATCTACGCCTCCCGGCTCTCCATGGTGGACTACGACGCCGACGGTTTCCAGGACGTCCTCGCGCTGAAGACCGACGGCACCGTACAGCTCTACCGCGGGTGGGGCACCACCGCGGTCCGCGCGGAGGCCAGGCCCACCGTCGCAACGGGGTGGACGGACGTCACGGGAATCCGGGCGCTGCGGAATGTCACCGGGCTGAACTCCACGGGCGTGGCCCTCCGGCGGGCCAATGACACCGTGCAGTACTGGGACCTTAGCTCTGGAAGCCTCGCGTCGCCGTCGAACATAACCGGCCCCTGGAGCGGGCAGCGGCTGGCGCAGTAGGCCAGGCTGTCTGCCGGCACCGGTAGCCGAACCCCGGCACCAGCACCCGGCATTGCAGCGTCAGAGTGCGGGCTGCAGTTCCAGCACGTGCTTCAGCCGGTCCAGCTGGGCCACGTCGGAGCTGACGCGGCGCTGCAGCATCCCGTCCAGGAACGTGAACCTGCTGAGGAAGCCGAAGCGGCCGCCGCGTTTTGCTTCCATGGCGAACCGCACGCGGGTCCCGGCGTCCTCGCTGCTGAGGTAGTAGCCGCCCCAGCGGGTTGCGGGACCGGAGACGATGTGGAATTCAATTTCTGCCCCTGGCCGCAGGTTGGTGATCTCCAGTTCCGCCGGGATGCTCAGGCCGGAGCGGCCGGCCACCATTTTGCGGTACAGCGCGCCGTTGGCATCGGCGGGCCCCCGAACGAGCTTCACGCTCCGGACGTCACTGCGCCAGGCGGGAAGATTGGTCGCGTCAAGGAGGTATTGGTACACGGGCATGGCGTCGCGTTCTATGAGGACCTCGTGCTCTGCGATTGCCATGTAAAAAAATTCCTGTGGTTGACGTCGGCTGCCGCAATAGCTGCCTCCCCCAAATGCGGCCGCTACCCGGATCAGGTTAGCCAGCGCCCCTCGGCCGGGCCTAGCAGGCACCGCGGACGTTATTGAAGAGTTACTGGATGACGCCCCGGGTTGCGGCGGGTTGCAGGTCTTGCATTGAAGGACACGGAGGCGCTGCTGGCCGGGTTGGCGGGGAGCCTGCAGATCTGCGCTAAGCTAAGTTCTGCCCCGCTCGAGCGAGGGCGCTGCGGCTGTAGCTCAATGGTAGAGCGCTAGCTTCCCAAGCTTGATACGCGGGTTCGATTCCCGTCAGCCGCTCTCGTGCCCGCACAACGGCCCTCCACAGTTCCATTAGGTGCCAGGGTGTACCGTCGGTAGCAAGGAGCCTTTCGGCTCCGCTACAGGAGCAATCATGGCTGATAAGTCCCCGCGTCAAACGGCATCAAAAAAGTCCGGCAAGTCCATCAAGGAAAAGCGCGCAGACAAGAGGGCCGCAGCTGCCCCTGCCGGCTCCTTGGACATCACCCCCACCAAAGCGGCGAAGAAGAAGTAACCCAGCGAACATCCCGCTGGGCCAGCACAAGACCCCGTCATCGCGGCTGATGGCGGGGTCTTGTGTTCGCTGCAGGCAGGCGACCGGCCCTACCGGGCCCGTTCGCTAGGCACCCGCGTGCCTGCTGACGATTCTCAAAGGGCGCCGGGCCTTCATGTCCATCCGGACCGCCAGGCCACCCTTCCGCGCCAGGATCGCGGCGACGGTGATGGCCGCCAGCGCGGGCACGCCGCCGGAGACCAACAGGGCAACATGCGGGTTGGCATGTTCAGCGATCGAGCCCAGCATGGGGCCGCCCAGCGCCTGGCCCCCGATCTGCACCATGATGTACAGGCTCATCACGCGGCCGCGGATGCCCAGGTTGGAACTGACCTGCACCAGCTGGTTGCAGCCGGTCAGGAACATGAGGCACCAGAATCCGGACAGCACCATCACCGCCCCGAAGGACACCATGGACGGCGCAAGCGCAGCAAGGCAGAGCATCAGGCCGTACATGCCGGCGCAGAACACCACGGACCGAAGGCGCAGTTGACGACGGCGGGTGGACGCCACGGCGCCGGACAGGGCACCAAGTGCCACCAGGGCATTGAGCACACCGTAGCCACCGGCGCCCACCTGGAAGACGTGGTCCGCGAAGGCGGCGAGGATTACGGGCAGGCTCATGGCGAAGACCGAAACGAATCCGGCCATCAGCCATGGCCAGTAGATAGTGGGCTTGCTCAGGGCATAGCGGAGCCCCTCCCGCAGCATTCCCTTGCTCTTGGGCGTGGGTGCACTGACGAACAGCTGGTCCTTCCGCAGGACCAGGAGCATCACCACCGTCGAGCAGCAGGCCAGGGCGTTGGCCGCAAAAGCCCAGCCGGCGCCCACCGCCGTCAGCAGCAGGCCCGCGATGGCCGGGCCGATCAGGCCGCCCAGCTGGAAGGTGGTGGAGTTGACGCTGATGGCGTTCCGCAGATAGGTGGGGCCTACGAGTTCGTTGACGAACACTTGGCGCGCCGGCTGGTCGAGGACTGTCACCAGGCCCAGGACCAGGGCAATGCCGTAGACGTGCCACACCATGATGACGCCGCTGAGGGCAAGGGTGGCAAGCGTTGCGGCAAGGACAGCGGCCACGCTCTGGCACAAGATGAGGATCTTTCGCTTGGCGAACCGGTCGGCGATCATGCCACCCCAGGGCCCCAGCAGCAGGGAGGGCAGGAACTGCAGAGCCACGGTGATGCCAACGGCTGTCACGGAGCCGGACAGCTGGAGCACCAACCAGTCCTGGGCGATCCGCTGCATCCAGATGGCGATGACCGCGATGAAGTGGCCGGCCGCAAAGATCCGGAAGTTGGGCACCTTCAGCGAGATGAAGGTGTGCTTCCACGGGAGCCGCTCCGCGACGACCGGAATCGGCTGGGTCTGGTTGTTGGGCGGCGCTGAGCCCGCCGCGTCGATGACTGGTTGGGAGATGGAGGCCGACGAAGGCGGAGGGGGTGCCACAGGGATGTCCTCAAATATTGCGGGCGGTCTGGGATGCCCTTAACGCTAGGCTGGCGGAGCAGATTATGGAGGCGTATGGTCCCTATAACTCGTATTGCAATACGCAATAAGACCGCAGCTACAGAGTCACCGGAGTCCACATGTTCGAACCAGCCCAGTTGCGCTCTTTCCTGGCCGTCGCCGATACGCTCAGCTTCACCAAAGCCGCCGAGCGCCTCGGGCTGGCCCAGCCGACCATCAGCCAGCACATCCGCAAGCTGGAGGCGGCGGCCAAGCGCAGCCTGATCACGCGCGATACCCGCGATGTCCGGCTGACGGACAACGGGGACGCCATGGCCGGATTCGCCCGGAACATTCTGTCCGCCCACGACGCCGCAGCCCGCTACTTTTCAGGTTCGGCGATGCGGGGCCGGCTGCGGTTCGGCACCGCGGACGATCTCGCCATAACCGGGCTGCCGCGCATCCTGCGCGAGTTCCGGCAGATTTACCCCCAGATCAACCTGGAGCTGACGGTGGGGCAAAGCGACCAGCTGTACCGCAAGCTCAACGCCGGCCAGCTGGACCTGGTCTTCGTGAAATGGGTGGCAGGGGCAAAGGATGGCACCGTGGTCCAGCACGATTCCTTCTCCTGGGTGGGCCTGGAGCAGACCGTGATGGAGCCGGGCACCCCCGTACCCCTGATCGCCTACCCCGCGCCCAGCCTCAGCCGGAAACTCGCCATCGATGCACTCGAAGCGCACGGCAGGACCTGGCGGATCACCTGCACCACCCGGCAGATCAGCGGCGTGCTGGCAGCGGTCCGGGCCGGGATCGGCGTGGCCGTGATGCCGACCTCGCTGGTGCCTGAAGACCTGAAGATCATCACCCGTCGCTTCGACCTTCCCGCCGTGGGCGATGTGGACTTCACCCTGATCCGCAATCCGCTGGCGAACGCCGAGGTGATCGACGCCCTCACCCAGTCGATCGTCGGCCGGACCATTAACCGGCAAACTTAACTCTCTTCCGGCATGATTTCCAGTATTTGGGGGAGTTAGGGGGTTCGTGTCCATTGATAGGGGAACTGGCATAGCCTATGCTGATTTTTCAAGGTCAAGCAGCAGGCCAGTTCACTAAATCAAGCGCGTCCCCTGCATGGGAAAACGCTTGGGACAGGCAGCCAATGACGACAGCCAGGAACATCCATCTCGGTTCTGCACACGCACGCCCGTACTCTGCACCGCGGCCGTCCACGCGCCAGAACACCCTCGGAACCGGACACGCCTCCGTGGACTCCGGATACGTCGGGAAACCCACCTGCGACAAATGCCGAACCGATGAGTTCGTCTACCTTGAGTCGTACATTCCCCCCACCTACCGGCGGGACGGAACGGTAGCCACCCTTGGCGAAGTGGCCTACACCTGCACCCGTTGCGAGGATTTCTCAGCCCACAGCGTCCCGGTCACCTGGACTCCGCCCGGCTGGTATTTGGGCTAAAGCCTTATGCGAAAGGCCGGGCAGCCACTCTGAGTGGCTGCCCGGCCTTTCGCGTGGGCGGACCTTGGTAGGCCGGTCCTGGGTACCTAGATCAGCGCGTCTGAAAGGTGGTTCGGGGTACCGAAACGGTGTGCCGTGATGCTGACAGCCTGCTCGTGCAGGAACGGCAGAAGTTCAACGCGTCCGGCCTCAGTGACTGCGTGCGCGTAGATGGCAAGGTCGGGCCGTCCGCCGGTCGCCTCCGCGAGCGCTGACGCGTCGCCGCCGATCAGACGGATCCGGGCGCCGGAGAGCCTGCCTTCGGAGGCGAGGCGTTCCGCCGAAGCCAGCCAGCCGGCGTCGGACTCCACCGCCACCTCGATGTCCTGGGCGGTGAGCACGGAGCGCAGCTGGGCGGGAAGTTCGACGGCGCTGGACACCGTGAGCGCCGAGCCCGCCAGAATGCCGGCCGCCACCGTCCGCAGCAGGTGTGCCAGCGGCGCGCCTTCGGAAAGCCGGATGGTGACCGGGAGGCTGCGGTAGCGGAAGATGTTGCGTTCGGCGCTCAGCCCGGAAACATCCTTGGCGGTGCCAAACTCCTCGGCCCAGGCGTGGGCGTCGGATGCCAACGCCCGTTCGACGGACTCAAGCTCGGCAGGCTGCAGCGCGGGGCCGGAAGCATTAAGGAGCCGGCGGATGCCCGCGTGCGTGATCTCGGCCTTGGCGGCACTGGTGGCCGGAGCCCAGTCGCCCAGACCGGCCAGGTAGTTGGGACCGCCCGCCTTGGTGCCCGGTCCGACTGCCGACTTCTTCCACCCGCCGAACGGCTGGCGCTGCACGATGGCTCCGGTGATGCCGCGGTTGACGTAGAGGTTGCCGGCCTGGATGCCGTCCAGCCAGACGCCGAGCTCCTCGGCGTTCAGGGAGTGCAGGCCCGCGGTCAGGCCGTATTCGATCTGGTTCTGGATGGCGATGGCCTCTTCCAGGGTCCCGGCGGTCATTACGCCCAGGACCGGGCCGAAGAATTCGGTGAGGTGGAAGTAGGAACCGCGCTTGACCCCGTAGCGCACGCCCGGGCTCCAGAGCCGGCCGGTATCGTCGAGTTTCCTGGGCTCCACGGCCCAGTTCTCCCCGTCGCCCAGGGTGGTGAGCGCGTTCAGCAGCTTGCCGTTGGCGGGCTCGATGATGGGGCCCATCTGGCTGGTGGGGTCCTGCGGGTAGCCCACCTTGAGGGACGTGACGGCGTCGATCAGCTGGTTGTGGAACCGCTTGGATTTGGCCACCGAGCCCACCAGGATCACCAGCGAAGCGGCAGAGCACTTTTGGCCGGCGTGGCCGAAGGCGGAGTAGGCCACGTCCTTGGCTGCCAGGTCCAGGTCTGCGCTGGGTGTGACGATGATGGCGTTCTTGCCGCTGGTTTCGGCCAGCAGCGGCAGGTCCTTCCGGAAGGAGCGGAACAGCTCGGCGGTTTCGTAGCCGCCGGTGAGGATGACGCGGTCCACGGCAGGATGGCTGATGAGCTGTTTGCCGAGTTCCCGCTCGCCCAACTGCACCATGGTCAGCACGCCCTTGGGCACGCCGGCCTCCCAGAGTGCCTCCACCATGACGGCGCCGCTGCGGGCGGCCTGCTTGGCGGGTTTGATGACGACGGCGGAGCCGGCGGCGAGTGCCGCCAGGGTGGACCCTGCCGGAATGGCGACCGGGAAGTTCCATGGCGGGGTGACAACGGTGAGTTTGGCCGGGACGAACGTGGCGCCGTCGACCGTGTCCAGCTTCCGTGCGGATTCGGCGTAGTAGTGGGCGAAGTCCACTGCTTCGCTGACCTCGGGATCGCCCTGGTCAATGGTTTTGCCGGTCTCGCTGGCCATGACCTCCAGGAGGTCGGCGCGCCGGGCCTCCAGGATCTCGCCCGCGCGGTGCAGGATCTCGGCGCGCTCGCTACCCGAAAGCCCGCCCCAGTCCTTGCCCTTCTCCACAGCGTTGGCAAAGGCCGAGTTCAGCGTTTCCTCGTCGTTGATGAACGCGGCCTTCACGGCGGCGTTGCCCAGGGTGGAGGACGGAACGCGCTCCAGGATGGCGCGGCCCCAGGGGCGGTTGGCCGGCAGCGCGGGATCCGTGTCGGGGGTGTTCCGGAAGCCGGTGTGCGGCATGGGTTCCGGCGGGAGGTTACGGTCCTGGCGGCGGTTGGGCAGCGGGACGGTGTTGTCTAGCGCCTCCAGCGCGGAGAGGAAGCGCTGCTTTTCGCGCTCGAACAGGCCTTCGTTTTCACTGAGCTCGAAGACTGCGGACATGAAGTTGTCCTGGCTGGCGCCCTCTTCCAGACGGCGGATCAGGTAGGCGATGGCGACGTCGAACTCGGCCGGGTGCACTACCGGGGTGTAGAGCAGCAGGGAACCGACGTCCTTCTTGACGGCTTCGGCCTGGCCCTGCGCCATGCCTAGGAGCATTTCGAACTCGATGCCGGACTCCACGCCGCGCTGCTTGGCCAGGAGCCAGGCGAAGGCGATGTCGAACAGGTTGTGGCCCGCCACACCGATCCGGATGTTCTTGATCCGGTCGGGGTGCAGCGCGTAGTTGATGACCCGCTTGTAGCTGGTGTCCGAGTCCTGCTTGGTGCCCCATGTGGCCAGGGGCCAGTCGTGGAGGGAAGCCTCCACGTGTTCCATGGGGAGGTTGGCGCCTTTGACCACGCGGACCTTGATGCCTGCGCCACCGTTGGCGCGCCGCTGGGCTGCCCAGTCCTGCAGCCGGACCATGGCGGACAGGGCGTCGGGAAGGTACGCCTGGAGCACGATCCCGGCCTCGAGGTTCCTGAACTCTGGCTGGTCCAGGATCCTGGTGAAGACCGCGATGGTCATGTCCAGGTCCTTGTACTCCTCCATGTCCAGGTTGATGAACTTGGCCTTGCCGCCGGTGCTGCTTCCCGGGCCCGCGAAGGAGTTGGCGAGCTGGAAGAGCGGGGTGAGCTTTTCGACGACGTGTTCCACGGCTTCGTCGAAGGCCCAGGCGGAGTGCGGGGCAACCGTGGAGGAGACCTTGATGGAGACGTAGTCGACGTCGGGTCGCGCCAGCAGTGCGTGCGTGCCCTCGAGCCGGCGGGCGGCCTCGTGCTCGCCGAGTACTGCCTCGCCCAGCAGGTTGACGTTGAGCTTGATGCCGTCCTTCCTGATCCTGGCGATGGCGGGACCAAGCTTGGCGTCGGTGGCGTCAACGATCAGGTGGCCCACCATTTCGCGCAGCACCTTGCGGGCGATGGGGATGACTACCTGCGGCATCACCGGCGCCATCGTGCCGCCGAGCGCCACGGCGCTGCGCATGTACCAGGGCAGGAAGGCCGGAACCTTGGGGGCCAGGGCTGCCAGGTTGCGGGCGGCGACGTTCAGGTCCTCGGGACGGACAACGCCGTCGACGAAGCCCACCGTGAACTCCAGGCCGTTGGGGTCCTTGAGGACGCCGGCCAGCTGCTGGGCGGAGGCGTCCACCGGAACCTTGGCGGCCTCGGTGAGCCAGTGCCGGACCAGGGCCACCGCTTCAGTGGCGAGGGCTTTTGCCTGGGGGACGTCGACGTCGACGGTCTGCGGTGCGGTGCCGGCCGAGGTTGTCGGTTCCGTTGCAACGTGGGTCATGGTTTTCCCGATCTTTCTTGCTGTGGGAGGAGGTCTTTCCATCAGTATGAGCTTCCACTCACATAAGATAAAGCGATCTTTTCCAACCAATACAGGTTAGGAAAACCGAATGTTTTTCCACCCCCTCGTTCCCTCCCGATTACCCTTCCGGAAAGCCGCGAGCCCTCCCCCAAGGAACGTGGGAGAGGGCTCGGCGGGACGGACCTTTATCTGATGACGCGTTGGGAGAACCGCGGCAGGAAGTGACGGGGCGTCTGGGGGGAGGTCAGGTGAGCGGGCGGTGCAGGTCCGCGAGTTCCTGGTGCCGGGGGCTGTTGGGGTTCATGAGCGAGTGCTTGCGCCCGTAGCCGAAGTAGATGACCAGGCCGATGACCAGCCAGACCACGAACCGCAGCCAGGTTTCCCAGTGCAGCTGGAGCATCAGGAAGGCAGAGGCCAGGACACCGAACGCCGGGATCACGGGCATCAGGGGCAGGCGGAACGTACGGGGAGCATCAGGCCGCTTGTAACGGAAGATGATTACGGACAGGCACACGACGACGAACGCAGCCAGGATGCCGATGTTGGTCAGGTCCGCGACCGCCTTGATGGGGAACACCCCAGCCAGGAAGGCGGACGCGATGCCGCCGATCCAGGTGACGCGCTGCGGGGTGCCGTGCCGGTCGGTCTTGGCAAACCAGCCGGGGAGCAGGCCGTCGCGGCTCATGGAGAACCACACCCGGGTCACGCCCAGCAGGAAGGTGAGCATCACGGTAAGGATGGACAGGACGGCGAACACCGAAATGATGGTGGCGATCACGGGCAGGCCAACTGACGTGAAGGCGGAGGCGAAGCCGGCCTTGGGGTCGATGTCCTTGTAGTTCTGCATGCCGGTCAGGACCAGGGTGGCGGCGACGTAGAGCAGCATGGCGATGATGAGCGAGAGCACGATTGCCTTGGGCATGTGCTTCTTGCCGTCCTTGGCTTCCTCTGCCGCGGTGCTCATGGCGTCGTACCCGAACACTGCGAAGAACACCGTAGCGGAGCCTGCCACCACGGGGCCGAAGCCGCTCGGCATGAACGGGTTGTAGTTGTTGGTGTCGATGTAGAAGACGCCGAGGCCGATGATGAAGAGGATCAGGATGACCTTGATCGCCACGGCAACGAGCTCGAACCGGCCGAAGGCCTTGGTGCCGCGGGACAGGATCCAGGTGACCAGGAGGCAGACCAGGATGGCCGGGATATTGACGATGCCGCCCTTGCCCTCATCCACAGTGGACGTCATCCAGGCGGGCATGTGGATGCCGATGCCGGCCAGGAAGGCGTCAAGGTAGCCGGAGATGCCGATGGCCACCACCGCGACGATGGCGATGTATTCCAGCAGCAGGTCCCAGCCGATGAACCAGCCGATCACCTCGCCGAGGGCAACGTAGCCGTAGGTGTAGGCCGAGCCCGCGCGCGGAATCATTCCGGCGAACTCAGCGTAGGACAGGGCGGCCGCCGCGGAGGCGAGGCCTGCAATCAGGAAGGAAATCAGCACCGCGGGCCCCACTCCCGGGTTTCCTTCACTGCCGGCGGCCACCAGTCCCGCGAGGGAGAAGATGCCGACGCCGATGATTCCGCCAACGCCGATGGCGGTGAGCTGCCACAGCCCGAGGGACTTGAACAGTCCGCTGTGCTTGCTCTCTTCCTCGATGTCATCGATCGGCTTGCGCCGCATGATCGATTGGGTCAAATCTTTACTGCTCATCAGGAACTCCTGCTTGGGGTGCGACCCCGCCGCGGCACGCCAAGGGAACTGGCTGTGACGGGGGTAACTCGATTCCAACAGTATGCGTTCGCCATTCCGTTAGATAAAGTGACTACTTCTAACCTATATTCGTTAGTTTCAGTTAGGAATCCGCCATGCTTGACGTCCGCCGGCTTCGGCTGCTCCGAGAGTTGAGTATCCGCGGGACGCTCGCGGAGGTGGCGGAGGCATTGCAGTACAGCCCGTCCTCTGTCTCGCAGCAGCTGGCCCTCCTGGAGAAGGAAGTGGGCGTGGAGCTGCTCCGGAAAACGGGGCGGCGGGTGCAGCTGACACCCCAGGCAGAGGTCTTGGTGGCCCATACCGCACAGCTGCTGGAAACGTTGGAACAGGCGGAGGCGGACCTGGCCGCCTCGCTGACGACCGTCACCGGCACGGTGAAAATCGCTGTCTTCCAGTCGGCGGCGCTGGCCCTGATGCCGGACACCCTGACCCGCATGGCAACCACCTACCCCGAGGTCCGGATCGAGATGATCCAGCGCGAGCCCGAGACGGCATTGCACGAGACATGGGCGCGCGACTTCGACTTGGTGATCGCGGAGCAGTACCCCGGCCACGCGGCACCGCGCTACCCGGAGCTGGACCGGGTGAAGCTGACCACCGACGCCATCCGGCTGGCCGTGCCCCCGGCGTCCGACGGCGGGCCGGAGGTCCGTTCGCTCGCGGACACGGCTGGGCTTGCCTGGGTCATGGAACCGAGGGGTGCCGCATCGCGGCACTGGGCGGAACAGGCGTGCCGCAGCGCCGGCTTCGAACCCGATGTCCGCTTTGAAACCGCCGACCTCCAGGCCCAGGCCCGCCTGATCGAGTCGGGCAATGCGGTGGCCCTGATGCCGGACCTGGTGTGGACCGGCAGGGGCACCACGGCGCAGCTGCTGGAGCTTCCCGGGAAGCCTCACCGCACCATCTTCACCTCCGTCCGCCGCTCCAGCGCCCAGCGCCCGGCGATCCTTGCCGCCCGGGAAACCCTGGCTGCGGCCGCGGCAGCGGTGGCAAGGAACGACGCCGGGTGACCGGCCGCCGTCGTATGTGTCCTTAGCTGCGCATTCAAAGAGCTTGGGGTTGCGCAGGCGCGTCCCCTGCGCAACGAAATCGCGCCTCGCTGCGCAGCCGCGTCATCTGGGGCCCTATGTTTCGTACGTCACTGCGGGCATGGAACCGCAGGTCTAGACTGGACCCGTTATGAATCGAACAATGTTCAAGTCCAAAATCCACCGGGCCACCGTCACGCACGCCGACCTGCACTACGTGGGCTCGGTCACCGTTGACCTCGACCTGCTGGAGGCCGCCGACATCCTTCCCGGCGAGCTGGTCTCCATCGTGGACGTCACCAACGGCGCGCGGCTTGAAACCTACACCATCGCCGGCGAACGCGGCTCCGGCGTGATCGGCATCAACGGTGCAGCGGCGCACTTGATGCATGAGAACGACATCATCATCTTGATTACGTACGCCCAGATGACCACCGAAGAAGCCAAGTCCTTCGAGCCACGCGTGGTCCACGTGGACGAAAACAACCGGGTGATCCAGCTGGGCAACGATCCCGCCGAGGGCCTTACCCCCGGCGTCGTGCGCCCGCCGTTCGCGCTCAACAACGCCACCGTGTGATCCCGGAGCGTGAACTCCGGTAGACCCTTCTTCCATGCCCCGCGAGGCATCCTTTGCTAGGGGTGCTGGCCGGGTTCTTCGTTGTCTGGTGCATCATCCTGGTGGGCTGGTTCGTGGGCCGGCAAAGGATCCTGGGCGACAACGCCCGGCCCGTCCTCAGTGGCCTGACTTTCTTCGTTGCCAGCCCGGCACTGCTCTTCGAAACCCTCAGCAAGGCCCGCCTGCAGGAAGTCTTTGCCGAACCTCTGCTCGTCACGGCGGTGGCCGCCATCGTCACGGCAGCCATCTTCTTCACGATCACCAGGTTCTGGCTGAAGCGGGCACTGCCTGAATCACTGATGTCGGCCATGTCTGCTTCCCTGGCGAACTCCGCGAACCTGGGTATTCCTATTGCGGTATATGTCCTGGGCGACGCCAGCTACGTGGCGCCGCTGCTGATCTTCCAGCTGGCCTTCTTCACCCCGATGTTCCTGATGATCCTGGACTCGAGCACCAGCACGCACCGCACCACGGTCCTGGGCTTTTTCCTGATGATCCTGCGCAACCCCATGATCGTGGGTTCCGGCCTGGGGCTGCTGGTGGCCGGCACCGGCTTCCAGGTTCCGGAACTGGTCATGGAGCCCATCCACCTGATCGGCGGCGCGGCTATTCCTGCCATGCTGATCGCGTTCGGCATGAGCCTGAACGGCACCCGGCCGTTGCAGGCCTCCGCCGGCCGGCGCCTGGACACCCTGCTGGCCAGCGCCTTCAAGCTCGGCATCCAGCCGGCCCTTGCCTACCTTTTCGCCCGCTTGGCGCTGGGAATGGACGGGCATGCCCTGTTCGCCGTGGTGGTTACCTCGGCCCTGCCCACGGCCCAGAACGTGTTCGTTGCGGCCAGCCGGTACCAGACGGGACTCACGGTCGCGAAAGATACGGTGCTGATCACCACCGTGGTGGCGGTGCCGGCGATGATCGGCGTGGCGCTGTTGTTGGCGTAACCGTAGCTTGGAGGGCTGATGAATTCTGTGTTGGACAGTGTGGTGATCGGCGGAGGGGCCATGGGTTCCGCGGCTGCCTGGGCGTTATCGCGCCGGGGCCGACAGGTGACGCTGGTGGAGCAGTTCGGCCCCGGCCACAAGATCGGTGCGTCCCACGGCGCCACCCGGAACCTGAACCCGGGCTACCACCAGCCGGACTATGTGGCCATGCTGGCCGAGGGGCTGGCGCTGTGGGAGGAACTGGAACAGGAAAGCGGCGAGCAACTGCTGGCGCGCACCGGCGTCGTCACCCATGGACCCGGCTTTGACCCAAAGAAAATTTCCGCAGCCCTCACTGCTGCAGGCATCCGCGCCGAGTTCCTGCACCCGGCCGAGGCCGGCGAACGGTGGCGCGGCATCCGGTTCGACCGGCAGGTCCTGCACATGCCCGACGGCGGCCAGCTCAATCCGGAAGCCGCACTTCCCGCCTTCCAGCGGCTGGCCGCTGCCCGGGGCGCCGACATCCGGCACCACACCAGGGTGATGGACTTCCAGGTGTTCGACGACGGCGTGCGGCTGACGCTGGAATCGGCTGCGGGCACGGAGGTGGTCACCGCAGCCCAGGCCGTGGTGACGGCGGGCGGCTGGACGGAGAAGCTGCTGGGCAAGGTTGCGGGCGGCGGCAACCCAGCCATCCGGATCCCGAAGCTGAGGGTCCGGCCACGGCTTCAAGTTCACGCCCGTGATCGGGCGGATCCTGGCCGACCTTGCCACCGGGACCCGCCCCGCGCCCGAAATTTTCCGGGCGTCCCGCTAGCTGCGGCCCTTTGCCCGGCTGGGAACAGCGCGGCTGGGAACAGCGTTGCCAGCGGGCTCCGTGGCTGCCGGGCCTTCGCCTGCCTGTTCTTCGACTGCCGCGGCCCCATCCCCGGCCTGCTCCACGCTGTCAGCCTTCACCGCCGGCATAAACAGCACTGCGGCAACGGTCAGCAGCCCGGCCACCAGCGCGGCAAGGAAGACGGCCCCGGACGCGGAAATAACCGTGGCGGGATCGGCCTCGCCACCACTGCTGCCGTCATAGATGGAGTTGGCCACGGCACCAAATACGGCGACGCCCAGGGCGCTGCCGATGGACCGGGCAAACATGTTGGTGCTGGTCACCACGCCGCGTTCATGCCAGGGCACGCTGGACTGGGCCGAGATCAGGGTGGGAGTGGCCAGCAGGCCCAGGCCGAGGCCGACGACGAAGCAGCTGACCGCGATCAGCGCCACGTTGGGTGAGGAGGCGGTGAGCGACAGGATCAGCAGGCCCACCACCGAGACGGCGATGCCGATCAGCGCCGTGGATTTGAAGCCGATCCGCAGGTAAAACTTGCCGGCCTGTGAGGCGCTGAGCGGCCAGCCGAGGGTCAGGGCGGCGAGCGCCAGGCCGGCCACCAGCGGCGAGGAGGACAGGGCGCCTTCCAGGAAGGTGGGCACGTAGGAGGTCAGGCCGATCATCACCGCGCCGACGCCGAAGGAGACCAGCGCGGTGGTGGCCAGCAGCCGGCGGGACACCACCCAGGCCGGCAGGATGGGCTCCGCTGCCCGGCGTTCCACCAGGAGGAATGCGACCAGCAGGACTGCGCCCACCACGAACACGCCGATGCTGATGGGAGAATCCCAGGCCCACGCCTGGCCGCCCTGGAGGGCGCCGAGGATGAGCAGCCCGAGCGAGCCGGCCAACAGCACGGCACCAGCGTAATCCACCTTGTGGGTGGCGCGTTCCACGTCCTCATGGAGCGTACGGACCAGCATCCACCCGGCCAGCAGGCAGAGCGGCACGTTGACCAGGAAGATGCCGCGCCAGATGCCCAGTGCGGAGAAGACGCCGCCCAGGCTCGGCCCCACCACCGATGAAACGGCCCAGACGCTGGCCAGGTAGCCTTGGACCTTCGCGCGTTCTTGCAGGGTGTAAATGTCGCCGGCGATGGTGACGGCCACGGGCAACACCGCACCGGCGCCGAGTCCCTGCAGTGCCCGGAAGGCAATCAGGGAGGGCATGCTCCAAGCCACGCCGCACAGCACGGAACCGAGCAGGAACAGGCCGATGCCCGTGAGGATGATGGGCTTGCGGCCCGCCATGTCGGAAAGCTTGCCGTAGATCGGCACGGACACCGCCTGCGCCAGAAGGTAGGCGGAGAACAGCCAGGGGAAGGACGAGAAGCCGCCGACGTCGCGGACGATCGATGGCACCGCGGTGGCCACGATGGTGGAATCGATGGCCACGAGTCCCGTGGACAGCATCAGGGCAATGAGGATGGGCCCGCGATCGGACCGGAACCCTACGCCGTCTTTAGCGTTCGCCGCGCCGGCCATGTTAGACCGCCACCAGCCCAGCGGCTTGGGCCAGCAACTCCACGGACCGCAGGCGGTCCTGGGTACCGGGGCTCTGGTGGGCCACGATGAGCTCGTCCGCGTCGGCGTGCTTCCCGAAGCTGTCCAGGTAATCGATCACGACGTCGGGCGTCCCCACTGCGGAGTAGGTCATCATTTGTGCCATGTGCCGGCCCTGCGGCGAATCCAGGATCATGTCCGCCTCGTCGTCGGTGAATTCCCGGCCGCCGCCAAAGAACAGGGAGACGCGGGCGCGCTTGGTGGCCTGGAACATCGCCTGCGCTTCAGAAGCGGAGTCGGCGGCGATGACGTTGACGCCGGCAATGACGTGCGGGGCGTCCAACTGGGCTGACGGCTTGAACTCGCGGCGGTAGATGGCCACCGCTTCCTGCAGGGCGGCCGGGGCAAAGTGCGAGGCGAAGGCGTAGGGCAGGCCCAGCTGCGCGGCCAGGCGGGCGCCGAACAGGGACGAGCCCAGGATGTACAGCGGAACATTGGTTCCCTTGCCGGGGGTAGCCTCGACGCCCTGGATGCGGGTGGGACCGGTCAGGTAGCCCTGCAGTTCAAGGACGTCTTGCGGGAAGCTGTCCGCGGACATCGGGTCGCGGCGCAGCGCGCGCATGGTGTTCTGGTCGCTGCCCGGCGCGCGGCCCAGGCCCAGGTCGATACGGCCCGGGTGCAGGGTTTCCAGGGTGCCGAACTGTTCTGCAATGGTCAGCGGGGAATGGTTGGGCAGCATGACGCCGCCGGCACCCAGCCGGATGCTTTCAGTATGCGCGGCCACGTGCGCGATCAGCACGCTGGTGGCGGAGGAAGCGATGGAGGACATGTTGTGGTGCTCGGCGTACCACACGCGCCGGTAGCCCAGCTTCTCCGCGCTTTGCGCCATGGCCACGCTGCCCGCGAAGCTCTCCGCCGCCGTCTGGCCTTTGCCGATGGTTGCCAGGTCAAGGATGGAAAGGGGAAGAGTCACGTCGGTTGCGGCCTTTCAGGAACGTTTCGTAAGAAGCACCGGCCGGATTGCGGCGGGCACTTGATGCATAACCACGCCGGAGCCCGGCTTATTTCGTCTTCTCCGGAATACTCAGCACCCTTACGATGTTGCCGCCCCTATGAGCCATGATTCAACGAACCAGCTGGAACTGTCCGCAACGATCGATCTCAAGGACCTGGGAACCGTGCACAGGCTCGGTTTTGGTGCCATGCGCATCGTGGGCGACGGTGTCTGGGGTGAGCCCGCAGACCGCAAGGCCGCCATCGCCGTAGTGCGCCGCGCCGTCGAACTCGGCGTGGACTTCATCGACACCGCTGACTCCTATGGCCCCAACATCAGCGAGGAAATCATCGCCGAGGCCCTGCACCCGTACAAGGAGGGGCTGAAGATCGCCACCAAGGTGGGGTTCACGCGCACCGGGCCCAACAAGTGGATTCCCGTTGGCCGGCCCGAATACCTGCGCCAGCAGACCGAGCTGAGCCTGCGCAAGCTGAAGGTGGACACCCTGGACCTGCTGCAGCTGCACCGGATCGATCCCAAGGTGGACGCCGAGGAGCAGTTCGGCGTGCTGCGCGAACTCCAGGACGAAGGCAAGGTCCGCGCCCTGGGCCTGTCCCAGGTGAGCGTTGAGGAGCTGGAAGCTGCAAGCAGGCATTTCACGGTCTCCACCGTCCAGAACCGCTACAACCTGACGGACCGCAGCTCCGAGGACGTGCTGCGCTACTCCGAGGAGAACGGAATCGGCTTCATCCCGTGGGCTCCGATTTCCGCCGGCGAACTCGCGCAGCCGGGTGGCCCGCTGGATGAGGCCGCCAAGCGGCTGGGCGCCACCACCTCCCAGGTGGCACTCGCCTGGCTGCTGCGCCGCTCCCCCGTGATGATGCCGATTCCCGGCACCGGCTCCGTGGAGCACCTCGAGGAGAATATGGCCGCCGCCGGCATCACGCTCGACGACGACACGTACGCTGAGCTTGAAGCAGCCGGCAAGTAGCAAGCGGCTTCCAGCCACTCACGTCAGCTAAGACAGGAGAAACACCATGGCAAACATTTTGATGGTCGTATCGGCCGCAGATTCCCTCACCATGAAGGACGGCAGTGAACACCCCACCGGCTACTGGGCGGAGGAACTGGTGGTGTCCCACCAGACCCTGACCGAGGCCGGCAACACGGTCCACATCGCAACCCCTGGCGGCCGGAAACCCACCGTGGACCAGGTAAGCCTGGCTCCTGAGTCGGCCGGCGGCGAGGAACGTGCGCAGGGGTTCAAGGACTACCTGGCCCGGATCGACGGCGAGCTGGCGCACCCGCTGGTCCTGGCCGACGTCGACATTGACTCCTACGACGCCGTGGTGATGCCCGGCGGGCACGGCCCCATGGCGGACCTCTACAAGGACGCCGACCTGGGCCGCATCCTGGTGGCAGCAAACCGGAACGGCAAGATCATCGCACCGTTCTGCCACGGTCCCGCCGGGCTGCTGAGCGCAACAGACGACGACGGCGGGTTCACTTTCAAGGGACGGCGCCTCACGGTCTTCACCAATGAGGAAGAACTTGGCGGGGGCACGGGCGAAAACACCCCCTGGCTGGTGGAGGACGCGCTCAAGGAGAAGGGCGCCGTCATCGAAAATGGCGCCGCCTGGTCCTCCAATGTGGTCCGGGACGGCAACCTCATCACCGGGCAGAACCCGCAGTCCAGCGAGGACGTGGCCAAGGAAGTGCTGGCCGCGCTGAGCTAGCCGGCTCTGCTTTTTACGCAGTAACAGAGGGGACCAGTTCGTAAAGAACTGGTCCCCTCCTTGCGGCGCACGTCATTGGACGCCGGTCTTCATGCCTCGTGGTCAGGCGGCGCAGCCCCCGTTCGTGATGGTGGGATCGATCGCCGCGATCTGCTTCTGGATGTCCGCCAGCTGCGTTTGCAGGCTGGCCACTAGCAGCTTCTGCGTCTCCACCGCGTCCTTGCTTGGCTTTTTCTGTGTCTGCAGGGTCCGGAGCTGGCCCTGCGCCGCGGTCAGCTGGGTGTCCACCGCGGTCAGCTGGCTCTGCAGCGCCTTGAGGTTGGCTTCAGCGGCGCTGATCTCGCCATTGAGGCCATTGAGCTGACCCAGCAGCGGCGTCACCCGTCCCTGAAGGTCAAGGACGTTGGCTTCGGCGGTGGCGATCTGGCCATTGAGATCGTTGATGCGGGCGGCCAAGTCGTCGCCCAGCTGATTGAGCGCGTTGATTTCACCGGTCTTCGTGGCAACGGCCGTGTTCGCGGCATCAAGGGTGGCTTGGAGTCCGCTGATCTGACCCTGCAGCGTGGAAAGCTCTGTCTGCTTGTCCTGAACGGCGGTATTGGCTGCAGTGAGCGCCCCCTGCGCGACCGTCAATGCTGCATTTTTCGCGTCGAGGACCGTTTTTTGGTCCGTGATGGCCTGCTGTGCCTGCTCAACGTTTTCGGTGAGGGTTGGCAATGCGTCTTCGAGGTCCGCCACCGCCTGCTGCTGGTCGGTAACCGCGCTGGCTGCGTCCTTTGCTGCCTGCTCCAGAGCCGGGAGCTGCCCCTGCAGGGTGCTGAGCTCGGACTGCTTGCCGGAAACAGCTGCGTTGGCCTGGTTAACGGCGTCCTGCAGCCCGGGCACCTGCGCCTTGAGGGTGGCGATGTCGTTCTGTTTTGCCGTGACCGCTGCGTTGGCGGCATCGAGCGCTGCCTGAAGAGGCGCAGCCTGCTGCTGCAGGGTGCTGCTTTCCTGCTGCTTGGCCACAAGCTGGGAGTTCAGGCTGTCCACCTGCTTCTGGAGGGTAGCCAGGTCACCCTGGAGCCCCGAGATGGTAGCGGTCTTGTCGGCGATCTGAGCGTTCACGCCGTTCAACTGGACCTGGAGGGCGTCGCGCTGGGCCTGAAGAGTCCGTTTCTTGCTGGAATTTCCATTGATGGCAGCAATCTGGCTGTCCAGGTCAGCGATCTGCTTCTCCAGGTCGGCCTTCTGGGTCTGCAGCGCGGCCAAGTCCTTCTGGGCCTGAGTCAGCGTGGCCTGCTTCGAGGCGATCTGGTTGTTCACGCTGTCAATCTGGCTCTGGAGGTTGGCGATGTCAGTGTTCACGGCAGAGATCTTGGCGTTGTTGTCGCTGACCGCCTTTGCAGCGGCCGCCGCGTTGGTTTGAAGGGTCCGCAGGTCCGACTGGGCTGCGGTGATCTCTGCGTTCTTGGCATCGAGTGCCGCCTTGGCAGCGGTGGCCGCGGACTGCAGGGCCGTAAGCTCCGTCTGGGCCGTGGCGATCTGATCCTTCTTGCTGCTGACAGCGGCGTCCGCGGCGGCAGCGGTTTCCTGCAGTGTGACCAGCGCGGCTTTGGCCGCATCCACCTTGTCCTGCTGCGCCTGAAGGTCCGCGGCCGCGGTGGTTCCGGCAGCTTCAAGAACCTTCAGCTGATTTTCGGCGTCAGTGACTTCCGTGTGTGCAGCCTTCACGGCGTCTGCGGCCTGCTGCGCTTGAGCGGTCAGGGCCGCCAGTTGTTCCTGGGCCTGCTGGATCTGGGCATCCTTGGCAGTGACGTCTGAAGCCGCCTGGTCCGCGGCCTGCTGCAGCCGGGAAAGCTCCGTTTGGGCAGCCGCAATCGCCGTGCTGTTGGCCACAAGTTCTGCGCCCAGCTTGTCCGCCTGGTCCCTAAGTGCGGCCGTGGCATCCTGGGCCGCGGCGAGTTCATCCTGCAGCGGCGCCAGCTGGCCCGCCATGCTTGCCTGTTGGTCCTGTAGGTCGGCGAGGGCGGCTTCCGCTGCCGTCACCTGGGAGGCCAGGCTCGTCTGCTGGGCAGTTAGCTTGTCCACGTCCGCCTGCGCTGCTGCTTCCTGGTTGTCCAGCTGCGTCTCTTGGGCTGCAAGGTCAGCCAGCGCCTTCTCCGCGTCCGCCTTCTGTGCCGCCAGTGCATCTGCCTGGGCCTGAAGGGCAGCCTTCTCCGCCTGCCGGGCAGCAATGGCGTCGGCGTTCTTCTTGGCGGCGGCCTTCAGGAGGTTCTCCTGGACGGCGCCGCGGTGCGCCAGCTGGTTGACCACGCCGTTACAGATTCCGGGGGCCGTGCCGGGGGCTGCCGCCGCGGGCTGGACCAGCACCATGCTGGTGGCAAGCAGTCCGGGCAGGACCACGGCCGCAGCCAAACGGCGGGCACGAACAGAGGGGGACGGGGAAGTAGGCATGCGAGCTCCTGATAAGACCATTGTGGCGGCCCACTCTGGCCGCCTCATGGGTCAACCGTAAATTCCGGTGCAGGGGTAGAACACGCGTAATCACCACTTGTCTTTTTCCCCCAAGTACTCGCTTTCTGCTGAATATGTGAAAGGCCCCACCTGCCACACAGGACAAGTAGGGCCTTTCAGGCGGGACAGCCAGGAGTATTGCTCGAGCCGGTTACTGCCCGCCAAGGCCGGAAGTGGCGAAGCCTTTCACGATGTGCCGCTGGAAGAGCATGAACATCACCAACAAGGGCAGCGCAGCCAGGATCGCGCTCGCCATTGTCTGCGCGTACTGGACCCCGTAGGCATTCTTGATGGTCGCCAACCCCACGGGGAGGGTCAGCAGGTCCGGATTGTTGGTCACAATGAAGGGCCACAGGAAGTTATTCCAGGCACCGATGAACACGAAAATGGATACGGCAACCAGGATGGGCCGGGACAGTGGCATCACAATGGTCAGGAATACCCGCAGCCCGCCGGCACCGTCGATCCTGGCAGCCTCTTCCAGCTCCCTCGGAATCGTGTCGAAAAAGTTTTTGAGGATGAAGACCATCATGGGAGCAACAATTTGCGGCAGGACGATGCCCGCCCACGTGTCCGTCAGCAGCATGGCGTTCATTTGCTGGTACAGCGGCACGATCAGGATCTGCCCGGGAACCATGATTGCGGCCACGGTCAGGGCGAACAGCCACTTCCGTCCGCGGAATTCTGTCCGGGAGAAGCCGTAGGCTGCCAGCGCCGAGATTCCGACCGTCAGGACGGTGACGGCAACGGAGATGACCAGGCTGTTGAACATCCACAGGGGCACGTCGCCCTGCCGCAGCACCTGGAGGTAGGCGTCAAAATTCCATCCGCCTGCCGGCGCTTTGAAGGGTGAACCTGCGGCGTCGGCCTCTGTCTTCAGCGACGTGGTGATGCCCCAGAGGATGGGCAGCAGCCAGATCAATGCCAGGACCGCCAACGCAATGAGCCCGCCAATCTTCAGGACTCCGGTTTTTCCGGCCCGGGAGGCACCAGTTCCCGCTGTAGGACCTGGGACCCGCAGGGTTTCAGTTTTCGTTGGCATGGTCAGGAGGCCTTCCTGTTCATCACGCGCAGTTGGAGCACTGCGATGACGACGATGAGAGCAAAGAAGAGGTACGAGATTGCGGAGGCATAACCCAGCCGGTATCCGCTGAAGCCGGTGTCATAGATGTACTCCAGCACGGACCGGGTGCTGCCACGGGGGCCACCGTTCGTCAGCAGGTAGATCTGTTCGAACACCTTGAGTGAGGCAAGGATCTGGAGCATGACGATCATGACGGTGGTTCGATTGACCATGGGGATGGTGATGGATACCAGCCGGCGCCATGGACCGGCGCCATCCAGCTGGGCCGCTTCATAGAGATGGTCGGGGATGTTCTGAAGGGCTGACAGGTACAGCAGGAAGTTGAACCCGACGGTCCACCAGATAGTCACCAGGACCACCGAGAACATCGCCACGCCTTCGGTGTCGAGGAAACCGACCTGTTTGATGCCCCACGCGCTCAAGGTGGCATTGATGAGGCCGAAGCCGGGCTGGAACATCCACTGCCACAGGGCCGCCACTACCGAAACAGGCAGCAGATAGGGCGCGAAGAAACTCAGGCGCCACAGCCACTGGCCCGGCAGGCCTACGTACACAAGATGCGCCATCACAAACGACAACACAACCAAGGGCGCCGCGGTGAGGAGGGTGAACACTGCCGTGTTGCCCAGGGACTGCCACACCGCCTTGTCCCCGAACGCTTCCAGGTAGTTGCCGAACCCGGCGAATCCACCCCCGGCCCCGGTGAGGCTCTGGTTGGTCAGGCTCATCCACAGTCCGGAGATAATCGGCCACAGAAGGAACAGCGTGAAAGCCGCCAGGAAGGGCGCCACGTACCAGAAGCCGCTGGCCTGTTTCGGTTTTGCTGCCGGCCGGCGGCCTTCCAGGGCGGCGGCCGGCTTAGTTTCAGATAGCTCTCTCAGCATGTTTTCACCAGGTCATGTCGGGTTGGGAGTGGAAAGCATCGTCTGGAGGTAATCCACTATCGAATCCACTGCGTCTTTCGCGGGCACAGTGCCTTGAAGGGCGGCCGAAAGGATTTGGGAGAGCTGGTTCTGGAAATCAGTTCCGGCTCCCGCGAACCAGACGGCGGGGTCAAAGGCGGGCGTCTCAATCGCCGCCGCGTAGTCCACTTGCGGAACCAGCGCGCGGTATTCCTGGGTGGCCCTGATGGGGGCATATGCCGGGATGTGGCCCGCCTGCGCCCAAGTAAGGCCGTTCTTGAGGATGCCGGCAACAAACTTGTGCGCGGCCTCGAAACCCGCGTCATCCTGCACCTGGCGCGGCAGCACCCACACGTGGGAATCGGTGTAGCTTGCAGGCTGGCCGAAGAGGGTCGGCATGGGCATCGCCCCAAGATTGGGCACCGCCTCGGCAAACGCCGGCAATTCCCATTCGCCGGAAAAGATCATGCCCGTGGTTCCGGTGGTGAAGTCGGCGATGGCACCGTGGTATGTCTGGTTGTTCGCTGCCTTCTTACCGTCCAGGAGTTCGATAAGAAACGAAAGCACTTCTGTCGCCTTGGGCTTGTCGAGTTCCGCCGGCTCACCCGGGGTCAGCCGGTAGGAGGCACCTGTCTGGTTGTAGAAACCCCAGAACAAGCGCCAGGACTGTGCCGAGTCCAGGACGTGGCCGAAGGACAGCCCCTGCTTTCCGGTGGCTTCGGCCATTCTGGCCGCCGCGTCCATGAATGCCTGGGGCGAGGCCATGTCCTTGAGCTTTCCCGTGGCGTCGCTTATCCCGGCTTTCGCTGCCAGATCTTTGTTGTAAAGCAGGATGAAGGGGTGGGTATCCATGGGGACCGCGAAGAGTTTCCCATTGTGGATGCAGCGCTCCCAAACGGCCGGGGCGAAATCCTCCTGCACCACACCATGCCGGGCAAGGAGATCCATGTCGTACGGCTGCAGGAGCCGTTCGGGTGCGAAGCCGGCAAGCCGGGACAGGTGCATGATTGCTGTATCCGGCGCCTTGCCGCTGGAAGCCGCCATGGCAAGTTTCGTGTAATAGGGAGAACCCCAAGCCAAGGTAACCGGCCGCACGTTCAGCTGCTGGGCTGCACTGACCTTGCTGATCATGCCGCGCATTTTGACGCCGTCCGCGCCGGAGAACAGATCCCATGACTGGATGGCTGTAGCGGACTGCGGGCTCGCGCAGGCACTCAGTCCTCCAGTTGCAAGCAGCCCTGTGGCAGCAGCTGCCGAGCGGAGGATTGAACGTCTGCTCATGCCTGTCCGGGGGCTAGCCGCTGGTTCCGGGGAGAGGTAACTCTCCCCGTGGGGCCGTGAGGGCCCGGGTTTTCTCGGTTCGTACATCGATGGTTCCTGCCCGACGCAACGCTTGTGAACTTACGTCTTTGATGAAGTTCTAACGTTAGAAACAATGGAGGGGTCGCTAGAGTTTGTCAAGGGTTGGCATGCCGTACCCGCTGAAACACTTACCGAAGGGGCCTAGACGTTGAATTCCGCAGGTAATCCACCCGCCCAGCCTCCCGTCCCGCGAACCAGGAGTGGCGAAGCCAGCGTCAAGGATGTGGCGCTGCTGGCCGGTGTCTCGTGGAAGACCGTGTCCAACGTTGTCAACAACAGGCCAAACGTCAGCGCGCGGACCCGGGAAAAGGTCCTGGCCGCCATTTCCGAACTCGGCTACCGCCCCAACCTTGCCGGCCGCCAATTGCGGCAGGGCACCTCCCACACTCTGGTCCTCGCCATCCCCGAAATTTCTTCGCCGTACTTCGGCAAGCTCGCGGAGGAACTCATCGCGGCGGCCAAACGCCGGGGCTACACAGTCCTGACCGAAGTCTTCGGAGAGGACCTGCAAACCGAGCGCACGGTACTGACGGGCTACCGGGACCGGCTGGTGGACGGCGTGATTTACAGCCCCCTGGGCATGGACCTGGAACTCTTCAGGACACGCACGGACACAACGCCCATGGTGCTGCTGGGCGAAAGGCTTACCGGCGCTGGCGTGCCCCACGTCAGCATCGACAACGACCGATCCGCCCGTGACCTGGTGCAGCATCTCGCCGCCCGGGGGCGCAGGCAGCTGGGCTTCATTGGTGGACGTCCCGACAGCGGCGAAGGCACCGCGTCCCTGCGGCTTGACGGATTCCGCCGGGGCCTGGAAGAACAAGGCCTTCCCTTCGAGCCGCGGCTGGTGCTCGACGTCGGGACCTACAGCCGGCAGGAAGGGGAACTGGCAGCCCTGCGGCTCCTTAATTCCGGTCTCGCCTGCGACGGCATTATCTGCGCCAGCGACGTCCTGGCAGTAGGGGCATTGCGCGCCTTCCGGCGCCGCGGCGTTGCCGTACCCGGGCAGATGGCAGTTGCCGGCTGGGACGATATTCCGGAGGCGGAATTCATGTCTCCATCACTGACCAGCATTGCCCCCGACATGGCTGCACTGGCGGAGGAAGCGTGCCGTCTGCTGCTGGCCGGCATCGGGGGCACGGATACGGGCCCGCAGGAGATTGTCATCAGCCACCAGCTCAAGGACCGCGAATCCACGTATTAGCCCGGGGCTACGCAACCGGGACCAAGCACCCCTGGGCTTCAACAAATTTCTAACGTTGAAAATTTGCTGATCCTGTTGTTCACTGGAGAGGAATCCACCGCCCCTCCCAAGAAGGACAGCTCTTGACGAACTCCGATGTGACTTCCGCCCAGCCCAAGCCGGAGCACCCCCGCCCACAGCTTTTCCGCCAGAACTGGATCAACCTCAACGGAACCTGGGGCTTCGAAATCGATGCATCCGACTCGGGACTGGAGCGGGGCCTGGTCACCCGCGAACTCCAGGGCGAAATTCTGGTGCCCTTCGCCCCGGAGTCCGCCTTGTCCGGCGTGGAGCACGTCGATTTCATGGAAGCTGTCTGGTACCGGCATACCGTAACCGTTCCGCAGGAGTGGGCAGGGCAGCGCATCCTGCTGCATTTTGGTGCGGTGGACCATGACGCCACAGTGTGGGTGAACGGCGTCGAAGTAGCGCGGCACCGCGGCGGCTTTACCCCCTTCAGCGCCGACCTCACCGGCGTTGCCGAAGCAGGCGCGGAAGCTCTGATCGTTGTCCGGGCCAGGGATTCCCGGCACGAAATGCAGGCGCGGGGCAAGCAGGCCACCTGGTACAACAACACCCACTGCCAGTACACCCGCACCACCGGTATCTGGCAGACCGTATGGATGGAGGCCGTTCCGGAGGTCCATATCAAGCGGCTCCGCATGACGCCCAACCTGGCAGAGTCCGCCATCACGCTGGAAGTGCCTGTCAGCCAGAACCGTGCCGGGCACAGCGTCAGTGCAGTACTCAGCGATAAAGCCGGCGTTACTGTGGAGTCGGCCACCAGGGCAGACCTGGATCTCACCCCGTCCCTGCGGCTGGAAATTCCGGCTGAATCCCTTCGCCCCTGGTCCATCGAGGATCCGTTCCTGTACGACCTCGAGGTGACCGTGCGCGATGCCGCCGGCACAGTCGTCGACCGGGTCGCCAGCTATGCCGCGGTCCGCTCCGTAGCACTGGACGGCAAGGTGGTCCGGATCAACGGCAAGGCTGTGTTCCAGCGGCTCATCCTGGACCAGGGGTACTGGCCGGAGTCGCTCATGACCTCACCCAGCGACGCTGCCCTGGTGGAAGACATCGAGCTGGCGATGCGCGCAGGCTTTAATGGTGCCCGCCTGCACGAGAAGGTCTTTGAGGAGCGTTTCCTTTACCACGCCGACCGGCTGGGCTACCTGGTGTGGGGCGAGTTCGGCGACTGGGGGGTCTCCGGAGGCGGAACCGTGGGGCATAACCAAAAGCCCAGCGCGAGTTTCGTAGGGCAGTGGCTCGAAGTCCTGAAGCGCGACTTCAACCACCCCAGCATCATCGGCTGGTGCCCACTGAATGAGACGCACCAGATCATGCATGACAGGCCCACGGTGCTGGACGACGTGACGGAAGCCATGTTCTGGGCCACCAAACTGGCAGACCCCACCCGACCTGTCATCGACGCTTCGGGCTATTCCCACCGCATCCGCGAAACGGACATCTACGACTCCCACTCCTACGAACAGGACCCGGACCGCTTCCGAATCGAGCAGCAGGGCCTCTCCGAGGGCAAGCCCTTCATCAACCGCAGCCACGACGGCCAGGAGTACTCCGTCCCCTACGCGGGACAACCGTACTTTGTCTCCGAGTTCGGCGGGATCTGGTGGAACGAAGACGAGGCGCGGCGCGCTGCCCAGGAGGCCGGGCTCGGAACAGACGTTGCCACTTCCTGGGGCTACGGACAACGTGTAGGCAGTGAGGAAGAGTTCTACGAACGCTTCGACGGGCTCTGCAAAGCCCTGCTGGAGAACCCCGACATGTTCGGCTACTGCTACACGCAGTTGACCGATGTGTTCCAGGAGAAGAACGGCGTCTTCAACTTCGACCGCAGCACGAAGTTCGATGTTGACCGGCTCCGCGCCAGCCAGGCCCGGACGGCAGCCATCGAGGCCATGGAGGAAAGGGACGCACCCGGAATGTGACCGCCGCGGTCCTCCGGTTAACTGCGGTTACTCCCTGTATCCCAGGGTTTCGAGGGCCTTTGATTCCCCCTCCGGGGCTGCCGGATAGTTGCTGCAACGCGCACATTCCGTTGCATCTTTCGCCCCTTTCCAAGGAGGAACCATGGCCTTCAAAACCAAGCCGGCCGCCGTCGTGGCCCTTGCCGTCTCAGCGCTGCTGGGACTGGCTGCCTGCTCCGATCCCGGCGCCTCGGCGGCGACAGCACCGTCGTCGTCCGCCACCAATTCCACCGGCAAGACCTTCAACCTTTCGCCCCAGCAGGACCGCTTCAAAGCCTCCGTCGACTCCGCGGCAGCAGCCCTGGTCCCGGAAGCCATTAAGGCCGACGGCAAGCTCACCGTGGTGACCACGGGCGGCGCGGCACCGCTTAGCCTGTTCGCCACGGACAACAAGACCCTGATCGGCAGCGAGGTGGACATTGCCTACGCGGTGGGCGAGGCACTGGGACTCCAGGTCGAAGTCCTGCCCGTGGCCTGGGCCGACTGGCCGCTGGGCATTGAGTCATCCAAGTACGAGGCCGTGCTCTCCAACGTCACCGTCACCGAGGCGCGCAAGGAAAAGTTCGACTTCGCCACCTACCGCAACGACCTGCTGGGCTTCTACGCCAAGAGTGATTCCGGCATCGGTGAGATCAAGGAAGCCAAGGACGTGGCGGGCAAGAAGATCATCGTGGGCTCGGGCACCAACCAGGAAGCCATCCTGGTGCGCTGGGACGACGAGAACAAGAAGAACGGCCTGGCGCCGGTTGAGTTCCAATATTACGACGACGACTCCGCCTCGAGCCTGGCGCTCCAGTCAGGACGTGCGGACCTGACGTTCGGACCCAACGCGGCCGCCGCCTACAAGGCGGCGCAGGACGGGAAGACGAAGGAGGTGGGCACGCTGAACGGCGGCTGGCCGCTGACGGCACAGATTGCCTTCACCACGAAGAAGGGCAATGGTCTGGCAGTCGCGGCGCAGGCTGCGCTGAACCACCTGATCGAGGACGGCACCTACGCCAAGATCCTGGACCGCTGGGGCCTCTCCTCCGAGGCCATCCAGAAGTCCGAGCTGAACCCGGCGGGCCTGCCCAAGAAGTAGCGGCCTGCCGACGAAGGAATCCCCGCCGGGTGAACCAGCAATTCGCTGGAGCCCGGCGGGGATTTTTCTTTGCTTTACCAGGAGGGCAGCGCGGGCACCGGGCCTGCCGCCTCAACATCTTCGGCGTCCCCGCGTGCCAGCCATTTCAGCAGGCCCTCCCGGTCCGATTCAACCCGCAGGCCGCCGTCACCGATGACCCACTCGTCGCGTTCCTCGGTAACCAGCGTCATCCCTGGCGCGCCCTTGGCCCGCATGGCACGTACCACGGCCTCGATGGCGTTCAACAGCGAATCGGGGTCAGCCTCTTCGATGGTCCAGGCGGTTTCCAGGTCATGGTGGTGCACCACCACCTCGGCAATCCGCAGCGCCACGATCGACGTGGCCGGCAGGTCCCGTCCCCCAATCTTTACTTCCGGTGCCGCAAGTTCTCCGGTCAACCGCTGGGCTTCCCCGGCGAAGGCGGCTGCCGAGTCCCGCACTTCAGCCAGGAGGTCCTCCCGCGGCATGGCAGCAAGGGCGGCAATTGCCTCGGCGCGCGCTTCAGGGGACGCGTACAGCTGGCGTTCCTCCCCGGAGGTGGCCCAGTCGATCAGCCCAACCAGGGCACGTCCGCTGGATGCGACGTGGGCGATGACGTGGGCACGGGTCCACCCTTCACACAGCGAGGGGGCAGCCAGTTCTTCATCGGACAAGGAGGAGACCGTGGCCAGGAACATGTCCGTCTCCCGGCCCAAGCGGGACAGGTCTGAGTGCAGCCGTGCTGGATTGATCATTCCGCCAGCCTAACCGGGGCGTCATGGCCCCGGCCATGGTTACGGCCCGCCTGGTTCATACCGGCCGCGTATGGACTGAGACTGGTCCTTCCGCCACCCCCCAAAGAGCCGCCGCCACCGGGCGCATTGGGCCTGTTCGCGCTGGATCCATTGCAAATACAGCCCCTTTGATATGCGGAAACGGCACAATGCACCCCCGGCGGGAAACCGGGCATTTCCCTCATATGCCGCGTGTCACATTGGCTGTCAGGCTGGGGTGCCGAGGCCGCGGTCCGGATCCATCCGAATACCGCAACGCCTCCACACCCGCCCCCCTGAAAGGACCTGCGCCATGACCCTGCCGCACCCCCAATCCACGATCTCCGGAAACCCGGGAAAGGAGGTCCGGACAGCCAACTGGGTGGCCTTCATCATCTGCGCCGCCCTCCTTTTTGATGGCTACGACCTGGTGGTCTACGGCACCGTCCTTCCGGGACTGCTCGCGGACGCGGGCCAAATTGGTCATTTCGATGCGGCCACGGCCGGCCTCCTGGGGTCCTGGGCCCTGATCGGCGTGCTGGTGGGGTCACTGGCGTGCGGGGCGATCGGTGACTTCTTCGGCCGCCGCCGGCTGATGCTCGCGGGCATCGCCTGGTTCTCCCTGGGCATGTTCGCCACCGCCCTGGCCACTGACGTCACCGCATTCGGGGCCCTCCGGTTTGCCACCGGGCTGGGCCTGGGCGTGGTTATCGCCAGCGCCGGCGCCACGATGGCCGAGTTCGCGCCCGCGGGACGGCGTCAGTTCTACAACGCGATCGTCTACTCCGGGGTCCCCGCGGGCGGAGTGCTGGCGTCCGTCCTGGGCATCGCCTTCCTGGACAGCATCGGCTGGCGCGGTCTCTTCGTCATTGGGTCCCTGCCCCTCCTGGTCATCCTGCCCATTGCCTGGCGGAAGCTTCCGGAGTCCCCGCGGTGGCTGTTGGCCCGCGGCCGGGAGGAGGAAGCCCTGGCCGCTGCATGGCGCACCGGGGTGCCGCTCGCCGAAGAGCAGGTGATCCGGGAGGCCGGCGCCGCTCCGCGGAAATCCGGGTTCGCCGCCGTCTTCTCCCGCCAGTTCGCCGTGGCCTCGATCCTGCTGGGCCTGATGTCCTTCTGTGGCCTCCTGCTGACGTACGGGCTCAACACCTGGCTGCCCAAGATCGTGGAGGGCTACGGCTACGGCCGGACCTATGCCCTGTTCTTCCCGCTGGCCCTGAACCTCGGTGCCGTGGTGGGCGGGCTGGTCGCTTCCCGGATGGCGGACCGGAACGGGCCGCAGCGGGTTATCGCTGCCACGTTTGCCCTCGCCACCATTTCCCTGGGATTGATGACGTTCAGCTTCCCGCTGCCGCTGCTCTTCACCTTCATTGCCACCGCAGGGGTGGGAACCCTGGGCACCCAGGTGCTGGTCTACGGTTTCCAGTCCAACTATTTCACCACCAATGCCCGCGCCGCCGGCGTCGCCTGGTGCGCCAGCGTGGGCCGGCTCGGCGGGGTCCTGGGCCCGATCATCGGCGGCTGGCTGGCCGCAGCGGGCATCGGCGGGGCAACAGCCTTCTACCTTTACGGAGCGGTAGCCCTGCTCGGCGGCGCCGTCACTGTCCTGGTGCCGCGCCAGCCCAGGCTCGAAGAAGCTGTGCCCGCAGCGGAGGAACAGCAAGATTACGTCGAAAAAGTATCTAAGTAAGGCTTTTTATGGTTACTCTATGAATCAATGAGGCCGCGCCGCGCCTCCCCCGGCCCGTTGGAAGGTGGCACCGGATGGACATCCGCCAGCTGAACTACTTCATCGCGGTGGCGGAGGAGCGGCACTTCGGCAGGGCGGCAAAGCGCCTGCACATGGCGCAGCCGCCCCTGTCCCAGCAGATCCGCCAACTGGAAGACCAACTGGGCGTCCAGCTGCTCAACCGCACCACCCGGCGGGTGGACCTGACGGCGGCGGGCCAGCTCCTGCTGGACCGCGGCCGCCAGATCGTCAACGACGTCGAGACACTCCGGGCCGATGTCTACCAAGTGGGCAAGGGCGCCACCGGCGTCCTCCGGGTGGGGTTTTCCGGATCGGCAACCTACGGGGTCATGCCCCGGATCGCGCGGCTCACCAAGCAGGTCCTGCCCGGCCTGTCGCTGGCGCTGAACGGGGAGATGCTGACGCCGTCCATGGAAGCGGGGCTGCGGAACGGGACCCTGGACGCGGCGCTGCTGCGTCCCCCCGTTGCCTCCGAAGAGATCGACTACCGCGTGGTCAGCCAGGAGCCACTCGTCGTCGCGCTTCCCTCCTTCAGCGCCCTGGCGGTGGACCGGCCCGTGGCCATGCATGAACTGCAGGACCAGGACTTCATCGCCTACGCTCCGGAGTCCGTGCTGAACCGTATTACCTCGGACCTCTGCCGCCAGGCGGGCTTCCAGCCGCGGATCACGCAAGTGGTGGGTGAGACCTCCACAATGCTGGCGTTCGTGGCTGCGGGCGGCGGCATCGCCGTCATGCCGTCCAGCGTGCGCGCCTTCCAGCTCGAAGGCGTCGCGTACCGGGAAATCGACAACGTTCCGCCGGTGGAACTCGCCGTCGCCTGGCTGCGCGGCCACCGGTCCGCCCTCCTGCAAAACTTCCTGGACATCGTGGCCAGGGCAACCGCTGACGCCACCCCTGCCGGCACCCCCGCTCCCGCTGATGAAAGGCTCCTCCCGTCATGAAGATCGCAGCCATCGAGGCGATCCCCTACTCGATCCCGTACCGCCACCCGCTGCATTTCGCCTCCGGTTCCGTGCACGAGGCCGACCACGTCCTGGTCCGCGTCCACACCGACGACGGCGTGGTGGGCACTGCGGACACCCCGCCCCGCCCCTACACCTATGGTGAGACGCAGAAGTCCATCGTGGCGGTAGTGCAGGATGTCTTCGCCCCGCAGCTGGTGGGCACCGACGTCTTTGACCGGGAAAAAATCCAGGCCGTCCTGGCGCGCACCATCCACAACCAGACGGCCAAGGGCGCGGTGGATATCGCCGTTTGGGACGTCATCGGCAAGACCCTGGGGCAGCCCGTGACCAAGCTGCTGGGCGGCTATACCGATTCGCTGCGCGTCTCCCACATGCTCGGATTCAAACCCGCCAAGGAACTCCTGGCCTTGGCCCTGGAGTTCCGGGAAACCTACGGCATCAACACCTTCAAGCTGAAGACCGGCCGCCGGCCGCTGAACCTGGACATCGAGGCTGCCAGGGTGCTGCGGGAGGGCCTGGGCGAGGACGCCGAGCTGTACATGGACGCCAACCGCGGCTGGACGGCCAACGAGGCCGCCGAGGTGCTGCGCCGCACCGCCGACCTCGGCCTGCAGTTCCTTGAGGAGCCGGACGACGCCCGCGAAGTCCTGGGCCGCCGGCGCCTGGTCACCAACTCCCCCATTCCCATTGCCGCGGACGAATCCGCCGCCAACCTGGGCGAGGCGGCCCGCGAAATCCTGACCGGCGGGGCCAACCTGCTGTCCGTGAAGACCGCCCGGTCCGGCTTCACCGAGGCCGCCAAGATCGTTGGCATGGCCGAGGGCATGGGCATCGATGTCTATATCGGCAACCAGATCGACACCCAGGTGGGCACGGTCGCCTCCGTGGTGTTCGGCGCAGCCTTCGCGCACACGGCCAGGCGTGCGGCGGAGCTGTCCAACTACCTGGATATGACCGATGACCTGCTGGCGCAACCACTGGCCATCACCGGCGGCCGGATTCACGCTCCCGAAACTCCCGGCGCAGGCACCGATGTGGACGAGGACAAGCTGGCCCACTACCGCACCGACTGACACCCGTTCCTTCCACCGAGAGGTCACCATGAAGTACCTGGTCCATATGGACGTCAAACTGCCCGCCGGCATGCCCGCCGAAGAAGCCGCCGGCATCAAGGCAAAGGAGAAGGCCTATTCCCAGGAACTGCAGCGTTCCGGCAAGTGGCCCGAGATCTGGCGAGTGGTGGGCGAATACGCCAACTACTCCATCTTCGATGTCGAATCGAACGACGAGCTGCACGGGATTCTGCAGGACCTTCCGCTGTTCCCGTACATGGACATCACCGTGGTTCCGCTGGCCAAGCACCCGTCGGACGTCAAGTAGGCAGCAGTCCCCGCGGCGTTCCGGGTCAGTCCCTGGCCCGGAACGCGGCAGCAAGTTCGCTGCGCGACCGGATTCCCATCTTCCGGTACAGCCGCGTCAGGTGGTACTGCACCGTCTTTTCGGCCAGGAACAGGGACCGGGCCGCCTCCTTGTTGGTTGCCCCGGCAGCCACCAGTTCGGCGACGGCCTGTTCCTGGGCGGTGAGCTGTTGATGGTGGCTGCCCACCGAGGAGAGCACGGGATCCGCCGGGTCCGGCAGGTTCCCCACGTCGAGGCCGGTTGCCTTCAGCTCGCGGTCGCACCGTTCCACGTACGTGGCCGCGCCAAGGGTGTCGTACAGATCCCGCGCCGCCCGCAGCACCGATGAGGCCAAGCGCCGCTTTCCGGCCCGGCGCATGCTTTGCCCGAACGCGAAACTTATCCGCGCACGCAGATAAGGGCGGTTGAGCCCGCGAAGGTGCCCCAGCGCCGCCTCGAAGTACTCCCTTGCCGTGTCCGGGTCGCCCTGCGCGGCCAGCAGCCGCCCCCGCGCCCACGCCACGCGGGCCAGGTCCGAGGGGACTTCCCGTTCGCGGTGAACTCGCTCGAACGCGGTCAGGAACGTCTCAGCGGCATCGAGCTTGTCCGTCATGACCAGGGCGTTGACATACGTGTCCTGCCAGGGCCAAAAGGACACCCGTTGATCAGTCCAGGGGTCCAGCTCCGCCAGCGGCTGCATGGCAGCCAGGGCACTTTCGTAGTCCGCCCGTGCCTCGTGGAAGCGGGCGCGCGCCAGGCTGGCCGGGACCTGCATGGCGCGGTAGGTTCCCGGCTGCACCGCGGCCTGCGAGACGTAGTAGCGTGCGCGGTCCCAGTCGCCCCGCATGGACCACAGCTCGGCGGCCGTCCAATACAGCAGCGGCCGGATCAGCGGCATCCGCGAGGTCTCCAGCCGGACGCTGGCCCGGGAGATGGTGGCGGCGGCCGCATCCCAGTTGCCCAGCACAAGGTGGGTGCGGGCCAGCCAGGCCTCGGCCCACAGGGAGATCCGCAGCGATCCCCCGCGGTACTCCGTGGGGGCGGCCGACTCAAAATTCACCAGCGCGGATTCGGCGTTGTCCAAGCGCAGGGCCAGCCAGCCGGCACCCATCTGCACCCGTTGCTTCTGGGCATTCTCGGCCGCCTGGGCTGAGGCCCGCTGGTAGGAGGCCTCGGCGTCCGATATCCGGCCCTGGGCATACAGGCCCAGGCCGTAGATGGCTTCCGACTCGATGTGCGCCGGTGTTCCGGGCTCGGTCAGAGCCATGGCTCGTTCGGCCCAACCGGTGATCATCGGGCCGTCCCAGGAGGCCACCCCGTGGAGGACGAAACGCTGGGCCACCTGTGCTGCGGCGGCGGGTTCATGCTGCGGATTGCTGGTCCGCCAGGCCATCTCCAGTTGGCTTTGGGCGCTGTCGTTCTGGCCGGACACCGTGGACAGGTACCCAAGCACCGAGGAGCGCAGGGGCGACGGCGGCAGGGCATCCACTGCCCCGGCCCAGGCCTGCGCCTGGGCCACATTGCCGGAGCCGACCAGGGCGTCGACGGCTTTCAGGAGCCGCAGGTTGCGGGCGCGGATATTGGGGGACAGCCGCGAGGCGGAGAACAGCGCGGTGGAGGCATCCTGCCACGCCCCGACCGTGGCCTGCCGCCGCGCGAAGTCTTCCAGTTCCGCGGCCAGGGTTTCGTCTGCGGCCGGGGTGGCGGCAACCCGGTGGCCCAACTGTTCGCCCTCGGACTGGACGGCCACGGCGGCCTTCCGGTGCAGGGCAATGCGCCGGCTGGGGACGATCTGTTCGTAGACGGCTTCCGCGGTGCCGGGTTCCAGGAAGGCGACGGCGGAGCGGGACTGGTCCACGGACAGTCCCAGGAGCCCCGCACGGTGTCCCTCATCGAGTGCCGGCAAGACGGATTCCAGGCCGCCCACCCTGGCCACCTCAGCCAGGCCGGCGCCGGGGCCGAGCACAGCTGCGGCCTCCGCGGCGGCGACCAGGGCGGGGGACGCGGCGGCCAGGACGCTGCGGACCCTGGCGCGCACCCGGGAGGTGGGCGGCAGGGACGGGAACCACGACTGCCACGTTTCCGGCGGCAACTCGCGGAGCAGCTCCACGATGGACTGGGCAATCCCGCCGGTGTGCGTCACCAGGCCGTGGGCCGCCGTCGCGCTGAGGTCAAGGCCGAACAGGCTCCGGGCCACGTCCTGGACCTGCTGCGGCGAGAGGGGTTCCAGCGGAATGCGGACCACCTGGTGGCCGGTGAGGAAGTCGAGCACGCCGGCGGGGACACGGGGTGCGTCTAGAGGGTTGAGGGTCAGCAGGAAGAGGACCCGCTTGTCGTGCAGCCTGCGCATGACGAAGGTGAGGATGCGCAGGCTCTCCTCGTCGAGCTTGTGGACGTCGTCGACGGCGACCACCACGCTGCCGTGCGTCTGCAGGCCTTCGAGATGGGTGCTGAGGGTGGAGGCGTAGTTGACCACCTGGTCGGGGGTCAGGGCGGCGACGGGCCCCGGCGCCAGGGCCGGGCCGTCGTCGTAATCCTTTGCCGTACGGAGCGGCAGGGTCCGCATGAGCTGGGAGTAGCCTGCCAAGGCGAACTGCGCCTCCCAGTCGTCCCCCATGGCGGACAGCACGCGGACGCCTCGGGCGGCCGTGCGGCAGTGGTCAAGGAAGAGTTCCAGGAGTGCGGTTTTGCCCGATCCGGACGGGCCGGAGAGGACAACGGTTCCCACCTTGCCTTTGCGGACGGTGCGGAGGATTTCCAGCAGCTGCTCGAACACCGCGGCCCGGCCCGCCAGCGGGAAGTCCTCCGCCATCTCGCCCTGGGTGGAGCCCGCTGTCATGGCCGCAATCCTACCGGAGGGGCCTGGGCGCCCCCCATGGCGTGCATCGATTGGATGCACTAGCCCAGGTCGCCGCCGGCCACGGGGAGGATGCTGCCGGTCAGGTAGGACGCCTCGTCCGAGGCAAGGAACACGATGGGCGCCGCCTGCTCGTCCAGGGTGCCGTAGCGCTTCATGAACGAGGACTCCACCGTCTGGTCAACGATGGTCTGGTACCAGTCTTTCTCGGTGGCGGATTCGGCGTCCGGCCCCCGCTTGACCTTCCGCGGCGGGGCTTCCGTGCCGCCCGGGGCGGTGGCCACCACGCGGATGCCCTGCCCGGCCACCTCCATGGCCAGCGACTGGGTCAGGGCGTTCACGCCACCTTTCGCCGCGGCATACGGCACCCGGTGCATTCCCCGGGTGGCTACCGAGGAGACGTTCACGATCGTGCCCGAGCCCTGCTCCATCATGGCCGGCAGGACTGCCCGGCAAGTCCAGAGCGTGGGAAAGAGCGAACGGCGGATTTCCTTCTCGATCTTGTCCTCGTCGTACTCCTGGTAGGGACGGGCCCAGATGGTGCCGCCCACGTTGTTGACCAGCACGTCCACCCGGCCGTGGGCTGCGAGCGCTGCCTTGATGGCCTGGGTGGCGCCGGCGAAGGTCTCCAGGTCCGCGGTGACGGACGTGGCCGCCCCGCCCGAACCCGACGCCTTGGCGGCCTCGTCGATGCCGCGGGCAACGTCGTGGACGAGGTCCGCGCGGTCCACCAGGACCACTGCGCCGCCTTCGGCGCCGATGCGCTCGGCCACCTTCTGGCCGATCCCCTGGGCGGCACCGGTGACGACGGCGACCTTGCCGCCGAACCTGCCCGGCGTCATGTATTGCCCGGCGTACGGCGCAGCCATCAGAGGGCGGCCTTGGCGTCGATGGCCCCGGCCATGGTGTCCTTCGCGTCCTGGGCATGGGCGGTGATGACGGCGCGCAGGTGGTCCTTGTCGCCTCGTTCGAAAGCGCTCACGATCTCAAGGTGGTCCTGCGTGACGCGTTCGAAGATCGGCGTTCCGGCTTCGAACGCCGCGGCCATTTGGGCGTGGACGTCCAGGCGCCGGTAGGACTCCAGGAGCATCGGGTTGTCGCAGACCATGAAGAGGTACTCGTGGAATTCCTCGTTGGTGCGCGCGAACTCCTCGGGATCTGTGATGCTCCCGCCCTGCACCGAGCCGGTGGTGGCTTCCGCGAGCCGGCGGAACTGGCGAAGTTGGTGTTCACTGAGCCTTCCCAGCAGCAGTTCGCTGACCGCAAGCTCCAGGCCCATCCGGGCATCAAGCTGGGCGAAGCTGTCCTCCTTGCGGAAATCCAACCGCCCGGTTTCCAGCGAGGACACGGCCTCGCCGCGGGTCATGGTGTCGCCGTCGGCCTGGACTTTCTCAACCGGAGCCGGCGCGCCCGTTTCAGCGTCGCCTCCGGTGGTTTCCTTCGGTGCGAAACGTTCGAAGTAGAAGTTGGCAGGCTTGATGCCTTCGGTATCCAGCCACTTGGAGACAGCGTTGACCATGGGCGGCGGGCCGCAGAGGTAGATGTCCACGTCGCCGTCGTTGAGGTGCTTCGGTTCGATGATCTGCGTGACGTAGCCGGTGTGCGGGGCGGAGGTGCCGGGCTCGGAGGCGATGTAGTCCCAGGTGAAGCCGGGCAGTTTCGCCTCGTAGGCGCGGAGCCAGTCCAGGCCCACGATGTCCGCCTCACGGGTGAGTCCGTAAATCAGGTGGACCGGGCTGGAGGGCGGGTTTTCGGCAAGCTTTTCCAGGATGGACAGCAACGGGGCCAGTCCGGTGCCACCGGCCAGGAGCAGGAGGGGCCGCTTAGGTTCGCGCAGGAAGAAGGATCCGTACGGGCCGGTGAACTCGATGGCATCGCCTACGGCGGCGCGGTCGCGCAGGTACTCGGACATCGCGCCCTGTGGAGTCACACGGACCATGAAGGACGCATCCTGGACCTCGGGGCCGCTGCTGAAGGAGTAGGAGCGCTCGGCATCGGTGCCGGGAACCTTGAGGTTGACGTACTGCCCGGGGAGGAAGGCCAGCGCCTCGCGGTCGTCCACCTCAAGGGTGAAGGACACCGTGGTGTCCGTGTGCCGGTTGAGCTCCTTGACGGTGGAGCTGAAGGTGGCAGCCGCCGTCTTGGCCGATTCGGACGTGGCGGGGATCTGGATGGCCAGGTCGGACTCCGGGACAGCCTGGCAGGTCAGCAGGTAGCCCTTTTCGAGTTCCTCCTCCGTCATGGCGTCGTCGATGAAGTCGCCCGGGTCGAACGAGCCGGAATCGCAGAACGCCTTGCACGTACCGCAGGCGCCGTCCCGGCAGTCTGACGGAATGTTGATGCGCGCCTTGTAGGCGGCATCCATGACGGTCTCATAATCGCCGACCTTGATGACTTTGGTGACGCCGTCTTCGAAGCTGAGGGCTACTTTGTGGCCCATGGGGTCCTCCTGACTGGCCGGGCGCGTCGTCGCGTCCCGGGTAAAAAAGTTGTGGCGTGCCCGGCGGGCACAGGGATGGAAGCTGCCGCGCAGCGCCCGTATGTCCCGGCGCCGGCTGCGGGCAGGTCAGATCATGTAGACATCCACCACGTGGTGGATGTAGTCGTTCTTCAGGACCACTTTCTTCTTCAGGATCACCGGCTGCAGGCCGGACAGGTCCAGCGTGTAGTAGCTGGTGCCGAAGTAGGTGTCCGTCGTGTTGTAGCGGAAGTAGAGGGTGAACCAGTTGAAGCGCACCTCCACCTTGCCGCCGTCGTTCGCCAACACTTCGACGTCGGTGATGTTGTGGCCCGCGCGCGGCTCCGGGAGGGAAGTGGCTGATGACCTGTCGGTCTTGATCCGGAACACCCGGTCCTCGATGCCGCCGCGGTTGTCGTAGTAGATCAGGGAAATCTCGTTCTGGGGATCCTGCGTCAGCTGGTCGTCCACGTCCCAGGCCGGCATCCAGAATTCGGAGTCCGGGTGGTAGCACTCCAGCCATTCATCGAACTGGCGGTCATCCAGGAGGCGGGCTTCCCGGTAGAGGAACGCCCGGACGGTTTCGAGGGTTGCGATCTCCTCCGCGGTCTTGAGGACCGGGGTGGTGTGGGTCAGGTTGGTCATGGGTTCTGCGCTCTCTGTGGTTCCTGTGGGCTCTCTCAGGCGGTGACGGGAACGGATTCCAGGGCGGAACGCTCCTCTTCCTCGGCCAGGGCCCGGTCCATGACTTCCTTCCAGTACCCGTGCTGGATGGGGTAGAGCCCCTCGTCTTCGGTGCGCACGCCGGAGGCGATCACCCTTGTCATGCCCAGCGCCTGCGCCTGCTCGTCCGGGCCGGTGATCTCGTGGGTGGAGCCGCGGGTCATGTCATTCCACGGGGCGCTGGTGGCCCAGTAGGTCTTGTTACAGGAGCGGAATTCCTCCAGGTCGTCCGGGGTTGCCATTCCCGTGGCGTTGAAGAAGTCCTCGTATTGGCGGATGCGCTTGGAGCGGTTCTCCTGCGACTCACCTTTGGGGGCGATGCAATAGATGGTCACCTCTGTCTGGTCCGCGGAGATTGGCCGGAAGTGGCGGATCTGGGAGGAGAACTGGTCCATGATGTAGACGTTCGGGTACAGGCAGAGGTTGCGCGAGATGTTGATCATGAAGTTCGCCATCTCCTCGCCGTACTTGGCCACAAGCTCGTCGCGGCGGTCCCACAACGGGCGGTCCTGGGGGTTGGTCCATTCCTGCCACAGCAGCAGGTGCCCGTGGTCGTAGGAGTAGAACCCGCCCTTGACTTTGCCCCACTTGCCGGCGTCCATGGCCTTGGTCTTGTTGGCGGAGTCACCGGCGCTGCGGCGGGCCGTGGTGGCTGCGTAGTTCCAGTGCACTGCGGTGACGTGGTAGCCGTCCGCGCCGTTCTCGGCCTGGACCTTCCAGTTGCCGTCGTAGGTGTAGGTGGAGGAACCGCGCAGCACTTCCAGGCCTTCGGGCGACTGGTCAACGATCGAGTCGATGACCTTGGTGGCATCGCCCAGGTGCTCCTCGAGCGGGAGCACGTCGGCCTTCAGGGAGCCGAACAGGAAGCCGCGGTAGGACTCAAAGCGGGCCACCTTGGTGAGGTCGTGCGAGCCTTCCTTGTTGAAGGTCTCGGGGTAGCCGGCGTTCCGGGAGTCCTTGACCTTGAGCAGCTCGCCGGAGTTCTTGAAGGTCCAGCCGTGGAACGGGCAGGTGAAGGTGGTGCGGTTGTCCGTCTTGCGGCGGCACAGCATGGCGCCGCGGTGCGAACAGGCGTTGACCAGGCAGTTGAGCTTCCCGTCCTTGTCCCGGGTGATCATCACGGGGGTACGGCCGATGTAGGTGGTGAAGTAGTCGCCCACGTTGGGGATCTGCGACTCGTGGGCGAGGTACACCCAGTTGCCTTCGAATATGTGCTTCATCTCGAGTTCGAAGATCTCCTGGTCGGTGAAGATCTCGCGCTTGGCCCGGATGACGCCGTTCTCGCGGTCGTCGATCAAGGCGTCGGCAAGGACCTCGCGGGCATGGATCAGGTTCTCGGTCATGGCGTGCTCCTTCATTGGAGATTGCTGGACGGACGGGCGGAGGTCCACTCGGGAAGAGGCTTCGGCGGCGGACGTTATCCAGCAATTCTTACCGCTCGTGATTGGCCTCACATCAGGCAAATACCTAGGTTCCACCAAGGGTGCCTTTATGTACTGATAATGACTCAAAAGACGCCTAGTTGATATTTGTAGCGTCCTTATCTGCGGCCCTACGATTGAGACCGAGATCACGCGGTGCCGTGCAGGGCAGGTGGAACGTTCCGCCCAGCAGGCCGCGTGGGGAGCAGGAGCCCTTCCTGTCCCATTCAATGAAGAAGGTGGACATCGTCATGACCCAGACCCCAACGGACAGCCGCACGGAAAACGAAGGCACCGCCGTCGAAGCAGGCTCCAAGGCAACCGAACGCTTCGCCGCGTCAGGCAAGCTCTCCCGGGTGGATGTATCCAAGGAACGGGTGAGCCTGCTGGCCGGCGCACTGATCAAGGCCGCCAACGACATCGTCGTGGAGCACCAGGTCACCTATGAGGAATACAACGCCCTTAAAGCATGGCTGATCAAGGTGGGCACGGACGGTGAATGGCCGCTGTTCCTCGACGTCTGGCTTGAACACACCGTTGAGGACGTGAACTCCCAGGACCGACCCGGCACCGTGGGCACCATCGAGGGCCCCTACTACGTCCCCAACTCCCCGGAACTCCAGACGCCTGCCACCGTGGAAATGCGCGACGACGAAGAGGGCACCCCGCTGCGGTTCACCGGCCAGTTCACCGACACCGACGGCAACCCCATCCAGGGCGCCCAGGTGGAGATCTGGCACGCGGACGCCGCCGGTTTCTACTCCCAGTACGCCCCGGGCATGCCCGAGTGGCTCTTCCGGGCCACCGTCAAGGCCTCGGACGACGGCCGGTTCGAGATCAACACCATGCGTCCGGCGCCCTACCAGATCCCCACGGACGGCGCCTGCGGACAGCTGATCAACGCCGCGGGCTGGCACGCCTGGCGTCCGGCGCACATCCACATCAAGGTGTCCGCGCCGGGCTACGAGCCGGTCACGCAGCAGCTGTACTTCCCCGGCGACCCCCACAACGCGGACGACATCGCCTCGGCGGTGAAGCCTGAACTGATGCTGGACCCCCGCCCCCGTTCCGACGGAAAGGGCGAGGAAGTAGTTTATGACTACGTCCTGGCAAAGCAGGGCCAGAAGAAGTAGCACGCAAACTGGGAGATACCCCCGCACGGAGGCGCTCCGGAGCTGATGCTTCGGAGCGCCTCCGGTTTTTCCGCGCCAGCCAGGAGTTCCGATGAGCCATACCCGCCCCGACCCGGCCGCCACATCCGCCGGGTCAGCCCCGCCGGCGCCGGAACCCCTGTTGGAGCGCCCGGGGGTCAGGCCCGCGGGTCCGCGCCGGGTTCTTCGCGACCTGGGCCTGTCGTACGTCTCCAACGGGGCAATCGGGCTCATCTTCGCGGCGTCCGGACCCATCGCCGTCACCCTGGCCGTCGGGACGGCCGGCGGCCTGACCCAGGGCCAACTGTCGTCCTGGGTTTTTGGCATCCTTTTCTCGGGCGGCGCGGCGACCCTGCTGATGTCGCTCATTTACCGGCAGCCCCTGGGCTTCGCGTGGTCCATCCCTGGCACGGTGCTCCTGGGGCCGTCCCTTCAGCACCTGGCCTTCCCCGAAGTCGTCGGGGCCTTTTTCACCTCCGGCGTGCTGATCCTAGCCCTGGGCGCCACCGGGGTGGTGCGCAAAGCCATGGCGCTGGTGCCCATGCCGCTCGTAATGGCCATGGTGGCTGCGGTGTTCCTGAAGTTCGGCACAGACATCGTCGCCGCAACCCAGGACAACCCGGCCGTGGCTGCTCCGATGGTGGCCGCGTTCCTGGTCCTTACCGCAGTTCCCATGCTTGGCAGGTTTCTGCCGCCGGTCCTGGGCACACTGGTGGCGGGCTGCATCGCCGTAGCGGCCAGCGGCCAGTTCAACCTTCCGCCCGGCGGACCGCTCGTGGCCACCCCGGTTTTCACTGCCCCTGACTTTACGTGGGCTGCCCAGCTCGAGCTGGTGGTTCCGCTGGCCCTCACCGTCCTGTTCGTTCAAAATGGCCAGGGCATCGCAGTCCTCCGTGCCGCCGGCCATCAGCCGCCCGTGAATGCCTTCGCCATTGCCTCCGGCGCTTTTTCGGTGCTGAACGCCGGCTTCGGCGCCGTTTCGGCCTGCGTCACAGGCCCCACCAACGCCCTGTTGACCTCGTCCGGGAAGCGGGAGCGCCAATACACGGCCGCCGTGGCGTATGGCCTGCTGGCCCTGGTGTTCGCTGCTTTTGCTCCCACTCTGACCCGGCTGATGCTCGCCGCGCCCAAGGAGTTTGTCCTGGCGTTGGGCGGCATCGCGATGCTGCGGGCCCTCCAGCAGGCCTTCGTCACGGCCTTCGCCACCAGCTTCACCCTGGGCTCGCTGGTGACGTTCGTGGTGACCATCTCCGGCATGAACCTCTTCAACATCCATGCAGCCTTCTGGGGCCTGGTCATCGGCTACGGGGTGTCCCGCCTGCTGGAGCGCGCGGACCACGCCCAGCCGTGAGGCGGGAACGGGCGCGTGCCACAGAACCCGGCGGGGATTCTTCCGTGTCAGCGCGGGTCCGGTTCAACCGCCCAGGCCAGCCGGTGCAGGAAAGTTGCAGTCCTGCTCCGGAACGCCAACCACGCCCGCCGCTTCCACCCGGGCTTCGCGATGACCTGTGGGGCGTGCGGCAGTGCGCTCCCGCCGTCGCGGATAGCGCCCGCAAACAAGAGGGCAACGAGGCTTGCGCTTTCCATCTTTCTCCAAGCTGTACTGGTAAATCCCGGGTGTACCAGTACCCTGCCCGGCAGAAGAAGGCTTCAAACATCAATCGGCAGGCCGGCAAGTACGCCGCTCCATGGTTAGGCAGGTGCAGTGTTAGGCAATAGTCTGGCCAGATGGGGACCAGTGCCGTGAACTCGGGCGAACAGACTGACAGGCAATCGCGCATCCTTGACGCAGCAATGGACCTGCTGTCCCGGCACGGTATTTCGGGCGTTAGTATGCGGGCAGTGGCGCGCGAAGCCGGCGTGGCGCTGGGCCTGGTCAACTACTACTTTGATGACAAGACCACCCTGATCCGGGCAGCCCTGGGCAGGGTGGATGAACACGATCTTTTGCTCGTTGCCCCGGACCCGTCGGTGTCCCCCGATGAGCAGCTTCGGAAGGCGCTCCGGCGGGTGGCGGCCGCCGACCTGCTCACCACCCGGTACCTGTCCCTGCGCCTGCATCTTTGGGCCCTGGCCCAAGCGGATGAGGATTACGCGCAGATCAACGCCGCCGCCTTTGACCGGTACATCGACGGGCTCGCCGCGCTGGTGTCCAGCGCCAAGCCCGACCTGCCCTGGCTGGCGTGCAGGGAGCGGGCTTCGGACATCGTCGTCATCCAAAACGGCATGTGGCTGACGGCGCTGCTCGGGGTGGACAAGGCCTCCATTCAACGAAGCATCGCGCGGACGGAAGAGATCGCGTTCGCGCCGATCCCCGATCCTGACCTGAGCGAAAGAGACTAAAACGCGGGGCCGGACCACGCCTAAAGCGCCGGCCGCAAGGCAACCGTAGCTGCATGAGCAGCATTGAACAAGTGTTCAAGAAATCTATTGAACACTTGTTCAAAGTGCATTACTGTCCTCCGTATGACTTACGCCACATCAACGCAGGACCTTGTTCCAGGCGTCGAAACCGACACAGCGTCCACCCTGTTCATCAACGGCAAGTGGGAACCGGCATCCTCCGGCGCTGTGCGCGAAATCCGGAATCCGGCCGACGGCGAGCTGGCGGCCATAGTCTCCGAGGCCGGCCGGGCGGACGCTGAACGCGCCATCGCTGCCGCCCGCTCCGCCTTCGACTCCGGCGTCTGGTCGGGCGTCCCGGCACCGGAGCGCGGCGCCTTCCTCCTGAAGGTTGCCGCCGGGCTCCGCGAACGCCGGGAAGAGTTCGCCCGTGCCGAGTCGCTGGACACCGGCAAGCGCATGGTGGAAAGCCGCATCGACATGGACGACATCGCCGCCTGCTTCGAATACTTCGGCAGGCTCGCCGGGCAGCAGGCGGGCCGCGTGGTGGACGCCGGGGACCCCGCCGTCGTGAGCAGGATCGTCTACGAACCCGTGGGTGTCTGCGGCCTCATCACGCCCTGGAACTACCCCCTCCTCCAGGCCGCGTGGAAGATCGCCCCGGCCCTCGCCGCAGGCTGCACCTTCGTCCTCAAGCCCTCCGAGCTCACCCCGTCCACCAGCATCCTGGCCATGCAGCTGCTGCAGGACCTCGGCCTGCCGGACGGCGTGGCGAACCTCGTCACCGGCACCGGCCCGGAGGCGGGCGCACCGCTTTCGGAACACCCCGCCGTCGACCTCGTCTCCTTCACCGGCGGCCTGGAAACCGGCAAGCGCATCGCCGCTGCCGCCGCCGGCACCGTCAAGAAGGTGGCCCTGGAGCTTGGCGGCAAGAACCCCAACGTGGTCTTCGCCGACGCCGACTTCGACGCCGCCGTGGACAACGCCCTCAACGGCGCGTTCGTCCACTCCGGCCAGGTCTGCTCCGCCGGGGCCCGGCTGCTGGTGGAGGAATCCATCGCCGAACGCTTCGTGGACGAGCTGGTCCGCCGCGCCCAGGACATCAAGCTGGGCGGCCCCTTCGATGACGCCGCCGAAACCGGCCCCCTTATTTCCGCCGCGCACCGGGACAAGGTGCACGCCTACGTCCAGCGCGGCATCCAGGAGGGTGCACGGCTGCGCACCGGCGGCGCCGCGCCGCAGGGAGAGAAGTACGACGCCGGGTTCTACTACCAGCCGACCGTCCTGGACCAGGTGCAACGCGGGATGTCCGTGGTCACCGACGAGGCATTCGGCCCGGTGGTCACCGTGGAAACATTCCGCACCGAGGACGAGGCCGTCGCCACTGCCAACGACACCATCTATGGCCTGGCCGGCGCGGTCTGGACGCAGGACGCCGGCAAGGCGCAGCGCGTGGCATCCCGGCTGCGGCACGGCACCATCTGGATCAACGACTACCACCCCTACCTCCCCCAGGCCGAGTGGGGCGGCTTCGGCCAGTCCGGCGTCGGCCGCGAGCTGGGCCCCACGGGCCTGGCCGAATACCAGGAAGCCAAGCACATCTACCAGAACACCAGCCCGCAGGTCACCGGCTGGTTTGCTGACCACGGCAAGGAGAACTAGATGCACTTCGACAACATCGACGACGCCACCCAACGTGGGTTCGACTACGTCGTCATCGGCGGCGGGTCCGCCGGCGCCGCCGTGGCCGCACGGCTGAGCGAGGACCCGGACGTGACCGTGGCCCTCGTGGAGGCGGGACCGGATGACCGCAACATCCCCGAGATCCTGCAGCTGGACCGCTGGATGGAGCTGCTGGGATCCGGGTACGACTGGGACTACCCGATCGAACCGCAGGAGAACGGCAACTCCTTCATGCGCCACGCCCGCGCCAAGGTGATGGGCGGCTGCTCCAGCCACAACTCCTGCATCGCCTTCTGGGCCCCGCGCGAGGACCTGGACGAGTGGGAAGCCAAGTACGGCGCCACCGGCTGGAACGCCGACGCCGCCTGGCCCCTGTACCAGCGGCTGGAAACCAACGAGGACGCCGGACCGGACGCACCCCACCATGGGGACTCAGGCCCCGTGCACCTGATGAACGTGCCCCCGGCGGATCCTGCCGGCGTCGCGCTTCTCGATGCGTGCGAGCAGTCGGGCATCCCCCGCGCCAAATTCAACACCGGAACCACCGTGGTCAACGGCGCCAACTTCTTCCAGATCAACCGCCGTGCTGACGGCACCCGCGCCTCCAGCTCCGTCTCCTACATCCATCCCATCATCGACCGCCCCAACTTCACCCTGCTGACCGGCCTGCGCGCCCGCCAGCTGGTGTTCGACGCGGACAAGCGCTGCACCGGTGTGGACGTGGTGGATTCCGCCTTCGGCCGCACCCACCGCCTCACCGCGCACCGCGAGGTGGTCCTGTCCACCGGCGCCATCGACTCCCCCAAACTGCTCATGCTCTCCGGCATCGGCCCGGCCGCGCACCTCGCCCAGCACGGCATCGAGGTCCTGGTGGACTCCCCCGGCGTAGGCGAGCACCTGCAGGACCACCCGGAAGGCGTGGTGCAGTTCGAGGCCAAACAGCCCATGGTTCAGACCTCCACCCAGTGGTGGGAGATCGGCATCTTCACTCCCACGGAGGACGGCCTGGACCGCCCCGACCTGATGATGCACTACGGGTCCGTCCCGTTCGACATGAACACCCTGCGGCACGGCTACCCCACCACGGAGAACGGCTTCAGCCTCACCCCCAACGTCACGCACGCCCGCTCCCGCGGGACGGTCCGGCTACGCAGCCGCGACTTCCGCGACAAGCCCATGGTGGACCCGCGCTACTTCACCGACCCCGGGGGCCACGACATGCGCGTCATGGTGGCAGGCATCCGCAAGGCCCGCGAAATCGCCGCCCAGCCCGCCATGGCGGAATGGACCGGCCGCGAACTCTCCCCCGGCGTCGAGGCGCAGACTGACGACGAACTGCGGGACTACATCCGCAAGACCCACAACACCGTGTACCACCCGGTGGGCACCGTCCGCATGGGACCGGCCGACGACGACATGTCGCCTTTGGATCCCGAGCTGCGGGTCAAGGGCGTCACCGGCCTCCGGGTCGCCGACGCGTCCGTCATGCCGGAACACGTCACGGTCAACCCCAACATCACCGTCATGATGATCGGCGAGCGCTGTGCCGACCTGATCAAGGCTGATTACGCCGGCGCCGACGCCCTGGAAGAGAAGGAGCTCACCACGTCCCTGGCCTGAGCGGCAGGCCTGAACGGGGCCGCACATCCCAACAATGCGGGCCCCTCCACCAAGCAATATTCCGCCGCACCCCAGGGCGGCCGGCCCATCGTGCTTTTCTGATCTAGGAGTCCATATTGGAACCCAGCAAGAGTATTGATTCAAGCGGCATGGACGAATTCGGCTACACCCAGACCTTGGACCGAAGCATCGGCAAGTTTGCCAGCTTCGCCGCGGGTGTCAGCTACATCTCCATCCTCACCGGCGTTTTCCAACTGTTCTACTTCGGCTTTTCCATGGCCGGCCCGGCGTACGCCTGGTCCTGGCCCATTGTGTTCGTCGGCCAGCTGATGGTGGCCCTGTGTTTCGCCGAGCTGGCGGGCCGTTACCCGGTGGCCGGCTCTGTCTACAACTGGGCCAAGCGGCTCGCCTCCGGAACCTCCTCCTGGCTGGCCGGCTGGCTGCTGCTGTTGTCCTCCATCATGGCCCTGGGCTCCGTGGCCCTGGCCCTGCAGATCACCCTCCCCCAGCTCTGGGAGGGCTTCCAGTTCGTCGGTGACGGCACCGGCCCCTACGACTTCGCCATGAACGGCGTGGTGCTGGCCACCATCATGATCACCATCTCCACACTGATCAACGCGTTCGGCGTGAAGCTGATGACCCGGATCAACAGCATCGGCGTCTTCGTGGAGCTCATCGCCGCCGTGCTGCTGGTCCTCGCCCTCGGCTGGCACGTGGTGCGCGGACCCGAGGTCTTTTTCCAGACCAACGGCTTCGGTGAAGGCAACGACCTTGGCTTCTTCGGCGTCTTCCTGATCGGCGCCATGGCCTCCGGCTACGTGATGTACGGCTTCGACACTGCCAGCTCCCTCGGTGAGGAAACCAAGGACCCCAAGAAGACCGCACCCAAGGCCATCCTGCGGGCTGTCACGGCGTCCTTCGTGCTCGGCGGGCTGATCCTGCTGTTCGGCATCCTGGCCGCCCCGGACCTCGCGGACCCCCAAGTGGGATCTCCCGACGGCGGGCTGCAGCACATCGTGCTCTCCGTCCTGGGTGGACCCTTCGGCAAGGCCTTCCTGGCCTGCATCGTGGTGGCCGTGGTGGTCTGCACCCTGGCCGTGCACGCCGCCGCCATCCGCATGATGTTCGCCATGGCGCGCGACAACAACCTGCCCTTCAGCCGGCAGCTGAGCAAGGTGGACCCGGTCCGCAGGACCCCCACGGTCGCCGCGATCGTCATCGGCATCATGGCGGTCATCCCGCTGCTGGTCAACGTCATGCAGCCGGCCATCTTCACCATCCTGTCCAGCATCAGCATCGTGCTGATCTACCTGTCCTACCTCCTGGTCACGGTGCCCCTGCTGCGCAAGCGGTTCGCCAGGAAGTGGCCCATCCTGGATGACGGTTCCGAGCCCGGGTTCTGCATGGGCAAGTGGGGGCTGCCGGTGAACATCCTGGCCGTCCTGTGGGGTGCCGCCATGACCATCAACCTGGTCTGGCCGCGACCGGAGATCTACAACTCGGTGCCGCCGTTCGAGTGGTACCTGCAGTGGGGCGGGGTGATGTTCGTGGCTGCGGTGGTCGTTGGCGGGGCCCTGCTCTACCGCCTGAAGATCCGGCACCAGACCGGCGTGCTGGCCGAGCATGCCGCAGCGGTGGCTGCCCACCCGTCGTCCAATGACCCCAGGTATGACGCACCGGAGGAAGCGGTGCCCGCCAACGCGGTCCTGGCAACCGAAGGCTAACAACACCACATCAATAAAGGTCGACGGCGGCACTCGCTTGAGTGCCGCCGTCGGCCTTTGTGGGTGGTGCCCGCCTGGCCATGTTGAGACCCGGCGTCACACAACGGAACCGCCATCGGCTCCGGACCGGCAACGCCCTACCCTTGACAGGTGACATTGACTAAGATCCGCACCGCCGCCGCGAGCTCCATCGCCGCCGCCGGCCTCCTGCTTACCCTCGCCGCCTGCTCCACCCCGGCCTCCACCCAGCCAAGCTCCTCGGCCCCTGCCTCTTCCGCAGCGGCTTCGTCGAATGCCAGCGCCGCTGCAACCTCCGCCGGCCCCTGCGCCGGCGTGAAGGTCGTCGTCGATTCCGGCGCCCTGAAGCAAGCCGCCGCCGACACCTCCACCTGCGTGTCCGTGGAAGGACCCACCGTGGCATCGGACGTGCTGAGCAAAGCCGACGTGAAGATCGAAGGCACCGCCAAGTACCCCACGAGCTTCGCGTGCCGCGTCAACGGCGTGCCCGCTGCGGACTTCGACATCAAGCACAAGGGTGGCACTACCCGCGAAGCGTGCGATGACAAAAACACGGTCTCTTATTGGGCCCTGTGGGTGAAGCCCGCCGCCGGCACGTGGGCTTACGCGCAGGAAGGCCTGGACAGCCTCAAGCTCAGCCCCGGTGAGAGCCTTGAACTGCTCTACACCGTGGACAACGAACCGGCAGCACCCGCGTCATGACCTTCCGGCCCGCGCCGTTGCGCGCAGCGGCAGTTCTCGCCGCTGTGTTCATCGCGGCGCGGGTCGTCTACCGCGTCCTGTTCAACGGGGCAGGTACCGGCAGTCCGGTCCTGCTCAATCTCCCGCCGCTGCGGCTGCCCGCCCCGTACGCCCATGTGGTGTTCCTGGGCCCGGTCACCGCCCCGGGGCTGTGGGCGGCGGTGCTGTCCGCGCTGCCGATCGCCCTGACCATCCTGGCTTTCGGGCTGCTCAACGCCTGGGTGGATGTATCCCGCGGTTTCGTCCGCCTGGCCCGCGGCGGCCCCCTGCAGGGCATTGCGCGGATGCTGGTGGTGGCGTGGGCGGCGCTCCCCGCCCTGTCCGACGCCGTGGCCTCCGTCCGCCTGGCCTTCCGGCTCCGGGGCGAACGGTTCGGGCCCCGGGCCCTGGTGCCGATCCTGGAGCGCACGCTGGAACACGCCGGCAGGGTGGCCGCGGCCCTGGAGCTGCGCGGCTTCGGGAGCCGGGGCACCTCCCACACGGATCACGACGGCGGCAGCCCACTTCAGGTGCGCGACGCGCAGTTCCGGATTGGTGAGGCCCAGCTCCAGGTTGGCAGTTTCGAACCGCGGCCGGGGACGCTGTCGGTGATGACCGGGCCTACGGGCTCCGGCAAGTCCACCATCCTCCGCGGCATCGCCGGGCTGCTCTCCCATGTCGACGGCGGGGAGATTTCCGGCACCGTGATTGTTGGCGGACTGGACCGCGCCTCCGCTCCCCCGCGCGATACGGCCCGCATGGTGGGCGTGGTTCTGCAGAATCCCCGCGCCGCGTTCGCCACCACCCGGGTCCGGGACGAGATTGCCCTGGCGCTGGAGCTCCGCGGCGCGCCGTCCCTCGCCGGGAAGGCGCGAGTGCTGGAGGTGGCGGAACGGGTGGGGGTCACCGCACTGCTGGACCGGGACGTCAGCACCCTGTCGGCCGGTGAAGCTACGCTCGTTGCCATCGCGGCCGCCGTCGTGGACCGCCCCAGGCTTCTCCTGGTCGACGAGCCCCTGGCCGATCTCGACGCCACGGCCCGCGCGCGCGTCACCACTATCCTCCGTACACTGGCCCGCGAAGACGGCGTCTGCGTCATCGTGGCCGAGCACCGGGCGGAGGCTCTGGTACCGGTTGCCGACGCATGGTGGACCATCCAGGATGCGGCGCTGGTGCCCGATACTGCGCCGTCCCCTTCAACCCCGACTGGTGCACGTCCAGCGCCTATTCCCGTTCCGGAGCAGCCCTCCGTACTGACGGCGGCCCACCTCTCGGTGCACCACAAGGGCACGCCGCTGGTGCGTGACGCCTCGCTGGACCTGCACCGCGGGGGGATCGTGGCGCTGGTGGGGCCGAACGGGGCCGGGAAGTCGTCCCTGCTCGTGGCGCTGGCCCTGGGCGAGGGGACGCCGGGAACCGCCCGTGCAGGAACGGTCGACGGCGGCCGGGTCGCCCTGGTGCCGGACGCCTCGGACGACCTTTTCACCAGGGACACGGTGGCGGGCGAGCTGCGTGCGGCGGAACGGCGGCTGGCCCGTGGAAAGAACGGCGTACAGCCTCAGCCCGGGTTCGCAGCTGCGCGCCTTGCCCGGCTGCGCGGAGCGGACGGAATGCCCATCGGCCACGAGCATCCGCGGGACCTGTCCGCCGGCGAACGCAGGATCCTGGCCATCGCCCTGCAGACAATGGACAACCCGGAGGTCCTGCTGATCGACGAGCCCACCCGCGGGCTCGATCCCGCCGCACGCGCAGCGGTTTCGGCGGCGCTGCGGGCTGCCGCGGAGGACGGTACGGCAGTCCTGATCGCCACGCACGACCTTGGCTTTGCCCACGGCCTGGGTGCCCGGATCCTCCCCATGCGTGATGGCGTGGCCCCGTCAGCAGAGCTGGAACCCGCCAGGGAAACGTTCGTCCCGGCACCCGCGCCGGCCCTTGCCTGTCCAACACCAGCCGCTTTTCAGGAGCAGGGCGTCACTGCGGCTGCGAAGAAGCCCCACCGCCTCCGGCTGCCGCGAGGCGCCGAACTCGCCATCCTCGCGGCCGCCAACCTGCTCGCCCTCGCGGCGTTCTGCTGGCCGCTGCTCGCCGCGGCACTCCCCCAGGACGCCGCCGCCGCAACCCCCTACATTGCCCTGGCCATCGCACCCGTGGCCGCGGTCGCCGTCGTACTTTCCCTGGACGGGTCCGTCCGCTCAGCACACACGGTGGCACTGCTCGGCGTGCTGGCCGCCGTCGGTTCCGCCGTCCGGGTGGCGAGCACCGGCGTCGGGGGCGTGGAAGCGGTGTTTATCCTGCTGATCCTGGCCGGCAGGGCCTTCGGTGCCCGGTTCGGGCTGCTGCTCGGTGCGGCGACCATTGCCGTGTCCAGCGCGCTGTGGGGCGGGATGGGGCCGTGGACGCCGTTCCAGATTTTTGCCTGTGCGTGGGTGGGCGCCGGGGCCGGGCTGCTCCCCAAGCGGGTGCGCGGCAGGGCCGAACTTTGGATGCTGGCCGGCTACGGCGTCGTGGCGTCCTACCTGTTCGGGCTGCTGCTGAATCTGTGGTTCTGGCCCTTCGCGGTGGGTGCCGGCACCGGGATTTCGTACGTGCCGGGCGCGCCGCTGGCCACCAACCTCAGCAGCTTCCTGCTGTACTCGCTCCTGACCTCGACGGCGGGCTGGGACACCCTGCGTGCCGTCACCACGGTGATCGGCATCGCCGTGGTGGGCCGGGCAGTGCTTGCCTCGCTGCGGCGGGTGAAGCCAGTGTCCGCCGGCGGTGGAAGGGTTGGCGGCCGCAGCGGGGACGGTCCGGAAGCGCCGCCTCCTACTTTGACGCGGTCCGGCGGTTCACTGCGAAGATGACGATTCCGCCGATGACGGCAAGGACGTAAAACCACGTGGCAGCCGTGAAAACGGCTGCATAAGCCTGTGCCTCCGTGGGGGTGTGGGGCGCGTCCGTTCCGGCGGTTGTGCTGAAGACGACCGTGAGCAGAGCCAAGCCGATCGATCCGCCCAGCTGGTGGGCGGTGTTCACGAGGCCGGATCCTGCACCGTTGTCCTCCGGAGCCACGCCGGACATCCCAAACTCGGTGAGCACGATGATGGCGATTCCCTGGCCAACGCCCAGGACGATGAGGGGCAGGAAGACGTCCGGGAAGTACGCCGAGACGGGGCCGATGGTGCTCAGCCACCACATTCCCAGCGCCGCAACGACCAGCGAGGCCACCAGCAGCATGGGCTTGCCGATGAGGGCGCTGAGGGGCCGGACGGCGTAGACCATCGCGAAGAACAGGAGGGTGAGCGGGATGTATGAGATGCCGGCGGTGAAGGCGCTGAACCCGAGAACGTTCTGCAGGTATTGGCTGAGGAAGTAGAACGTTGAGAACATCGCGCCCACAATCAGGATCCGGATGAGGTAGGCGCCGGAGCGGGTGGTGTCCCTGAACAGGCGCAGGGGCGTGATGGCCTGGGGGCTGCGGCGCTCAGTCAGGATAAACACGGCGATCAGCAGGCCTGCGAGAAGCAGCGGCAGCCACGTTGCCGGAGCTGCCCAGCCTGCTTCGCCGGCATGGACCAGGCCGAAGACCAGGGCGGTCATGCCGAGCGTGACGGTCAGTGCGCCCGGTGCGTCGAAACTGCCCTTGCTTTTGGCCGTTTCCGGCAGGAATCGGGGAACAAGCAGCAGGACCGCCGCACCGATCGGCACGTTGATCAGCAGGCCCCAGCGCCAGGAGAGCAGGTCGGTGAAAACCCCACCGACGATGATGCCGACACTTCCGCCGGCACCAATGACGGCACTGTAGATCCCGATGGCCCGCGACCGCTCCCCGGGTTCCGGGAAGGACTGGACCAGCAGGGCCAAGGTTGCCGGAATGGCGAACGCCGAGGCAATTCCCTGCAGCACGCGCGCCAGGATCATCACTGCAGAGTTCGGCGCAAGCCCCGCAAACAGCGAGGCGATGGTGAAGACGGCGACGCCCGCCATGAACACCCGGCGTCGCCCCAGCAGGTCACCGGCCCGGGCACCTAGAAGGAGGAGCCCGCCGAAGGCGAGTGCATAGCTGTTCTGGACCCAGGAAAGAGTTGGACCCGTAAAGCCCAGTTCCCGCTCCAGGTGCGGAAGTGCAGTGGTGACGATGGAGGTGTCCAGCACCATCATCAACTGGCAGCCCATGATCACGGCCAGCACCACGAACCGCGACCATCCTCCTGGCGAGGGGGCCACCCGGGCTTCCGTTTGTAACCTGCTCACGTCAACACTCCTTGATAAGTAACTGGTTGGTTACTTGATGGTGCGCCTGCCGCCGTTCTTTGTCAACTAACTGGTTACTTGCTAGAGTGCAGGAGTGGCCCGAGATGCTGAAGCAACCAGGAAACGGATCCTCGATGCAGCCGAGGAGGAGTTCGCAAAGTACGGGATCGCCGGCGCCCGCGTGGACCGGATCGCCGACATCGCGCAGGCGAACAAGGCAATGATCTACCGCTATTTCGAAAGCAAGGACCGCCTCTTTGACGAGGTCTTCAGCCAGCGGGTACTCGCCTTCGTGGACGAGGTGGAGTTCGACGCTGCAGACCTCCCCGGCTACGCGGGGCGGTCATTCGACGTCTACCAGAAGTACCCCAATACGCTCCGGCTGACCAACTGGTACATCCTGGAACGCGGCGAGGAGGGCCAACTGTCCACCCTTACAGCCTCCTACCGGGACAAACTCAGCCGCATCGAGGCAGCCCAGAAGGAGGGTTTGCTCCCCGGTGACCGGACCGCCATCGAAATCCTGACGGCGGTCCGCGCCCTGGCCATGGCGTGGCACATCCTCACCCCGGACATGGCCCGGGCCCAGCTGCCCGCCGTCGCGCGCCGGCGCCAGGCCGTCGTCGAGAATGTCCGCAAGCTCATTGCACTTTAGCCGGGCGCGTTTGAGTGCCCGACCGGGGCTGGCGGCGCGCGGCCGGCAGCCGCCAGCTCACACCTTGAAGTACTTCGCCTCCGGGTGGTGGAACACGAACGCGTCGGTGGACTGCTCGGGGTGCAGCATCAGCTCGTCGCTCAGGATGACGCCCATGCGCTCGGGCTTCAGCAGCTCCGTCACCTTGCGGCGGTCCTCCATGTCCGGGCACGCGGGGTAGCCGAGCGAGAACCGCGCACCGCGGTAATCGAGCTTGAAATACCCTGCCGTATCCTTCGGCTCCTCGGCACCGAAACCCAGCTCCTTGCGGATGCGGGCATGCCAGAACTCGGCCAGCGCTTCGGTGAGCTGCATGACCAGGCCGTTGAGTTCGTAGTAGTCGCGGTACTGGTTGGCAGCGAACATCTTGGAGGTGAACTCCTCGATCTTGGAGCCGGCGGTGACCAGCTGGACCGGCAGGACGTCGATCTGGCCCGATTCGCGGGACTTCACGAAGTCGGCTAGGCACAGGTGCCGGTCGCGGCGCTGGCGCGGGAAGTCGAAGCGCAGCCGGTCGGTGCCGATCGGGCCACCTGTTCCACCGTCGGGGGCGAGCAGTCCCGCGGTGCCGAGGACGCCGTCGGGATCCTCGCCGTGGTGCAGCACCACCACCTGCTCCCCCTCGGAGACCACCGGGAAGTAGCCGTAGGCCACGGAGGCGTCCAGCATGCCCTCGGCCAGGATGCGGTCCAGCCAGTAGCGCAGCCGCGGCCGGCCCTCGCGCTCCACCAGTTCCTCGTACGAGGCGCCGTCCTCGCCGCGGCCGGGCTTGAGGCCCCACTGCCCCATGAAGGTGGCGCGCTCGTCGAGGAACGCGGAGTAGTCGTGGAGCGAGACGCCGCGGACGATGCGGGTGCCCCAGAACGGCGGCACGGGCACCGGGTTGTCGCTGGCGACGTCGGAGCGGCCGGGCATGGCCTCCGGCTCGGTGACCGTGAACTTGGCGCCGCCCTTGTGGATGCGCTTCTTCAGCGGCGGCAGGCCGACGTCGTCCGGTGACTCACCGCGGGCCACGCGGACCAGCGGCTCCATCAGGGACAGGCCCTCGAAGGCGTCCTTGGCGTAGCGGACCACGCCGTCGAACTGCTCGGCCAGGTCCTGCTCCACGTAGGCGCGGGTGAGGGCTGCGCCGCCCAGGATCACCGGCCACTTCTTGGCCAGGCCGCGTGACTGCAGCTCGGCGAGGTTCTCCTTCATCACCACGGTGGACTTCACCAGCAGGCCGGACATGCCGATCACGTCGGCGTTGTGCTCCTCGGCGGCGGCGATGATCTCGGCGATGCCCTGCTTGATGCCGATATTGACCACTTTGTAGCCGTTGTTGGTGAGGATGATGTCCACCAGGTTCTTGCCGATGTCGTGCACGTCGCCGCGGACGGTGGCGATCACCATGGTGCCCTTGCCGGAGGAATCGGACTTTTCCATGTGCGGTTCCAGCAGTGCCACGGCGTTCTTCATAACCTCGGCGGACTGGAGCACGAACGGCAGCTGCATTTCGCCGGCGCCGAAGCGTTCGCCCACCACCTTCATGCCTTCGAGCAGGTGGTCGTTGATGATGCCCAGCGGTGTCATGCCCTCGCTGCGGGCCAGGTCCAGGTCTTCCTCGAGGCCCTTGCCTTCGCCGTCGATGATGCGCCGTTCCAGGCGAGCGCCGGTGGGCAGCGCGGCCAGTTCGGCGGCGCGCTGGTCCTTGAGTGCTGCGGTGTCGACGCCGGCGAACATGTCGAGCATGCGGGCCAGGGGGTCGTAGGTGGTGTTGCCGTCGGCGTCGTATTCGCGGCGGTCCCAGACGAGGTCCAGGGCCACCTTGCGCTGCTCCTCGGGCAGCGATGCGAGCGGCACGATCTTGGCGGCGTCGATGATGCCGCTGGTCAGGCCGGCCTGGACCGCTTCGTGCAGGAACACGGAGTTCAGGACGATGCGCGCGGCCGGGTTCAGGCCGAAGGAGACGTTGGAGACGCCCAGGGTGGTGTTGATGCCCGGGTACTTGGCGGTGATCTGGCGGATGGCCTCGATGGTTTCGATGCCGTCGCGTCGGGTTTCCTCCTGGCCGGTGGCCACCGGGAAGGTGAGGCAGTCGACGATGATGTCCTCAACGCGCATTCCCCACTCGCCCACCAGGGCGTCCACCAGGCGCGAGGCGATGGCCACCTTGCCCTCGGTGGTGCGGGCCTGGCCCTCTTCGTTGATGGTCAGGGCGATCACGGCGGTGCCGTGTTCCTTCACCAGCGGCATGATGCGCGCGAAACGGCTGTTGGGGCCGTCGCCGTCCTCGTAGTTGACGGAGTTGACCACCGGGCGGCCGCCGATGAGTTCCAGTCCGGCCTTCAGGACCGGTGGTTCGGTGGAGTCGATGACCAGCGGGAGGGTGGAGGCGGACGCGAAGCGGGAGACGATTTCCTTGACGTCCGCGACGCCGTCGCGGCCCACGTAGTCAACGCAGACGTCCAGCAGGTGCGCGCCCACGCGGATCTGCTCGCGGGCGATGTCCACGCAGTCGTCCCAGCGCTCTTCGAGCATGGCCTGGCGGAACGCCTTGGAGCCGTTGGCGTTGGTGCGCTCACCGATGGCCAGGTAGGCGGACTCCTGGTCGAAGTTCACGTGCTGGTACAGGGAGGCGACGCCGGCCTCGCGCTCTTCGGGAATCCGTGCTGGGCCTTCGCTCTTGGTGGCCACCGCTTTGTCGCGGAAGGGCGCGAGACGTTCGACGACGGCGGCCATGTGTTTCGGCGTCGTACCGCAGCAGCCGCCCACCAGGCCCAGGCCGAATTCACGCACGAACTGCTCGTGCGCGGTGGCGAGTTCGGTAGGCGTGAGCGGGTAGTGCGCGCCGTTGGCGCCGAGGATGGGCAGGCCGGCATTGGGCATGCAGGCGATGGCGACGGAGGACTGCTTGGCGAGGTGGCGGAGGTGCTCGCTCATCTCGTCCGGGCCGGTGGCGCAGTTCAGGCCGATGGCGTCGACGCCGAGTGGCTCCAGGGCGGTGAGTGCGGCGCCGATTTCGGAGCCCATGAGCATGGTTCCGGTGGTTTCGACCGTCACCTCGACGAAGATGGGGAGGCGGATGCCGCGGGAGACGATGGCCTGCTTGCAGCCGTTGACCGCGGCTTTGGTCTGCAGGAGGTCCTGGCTGGTTTCGATGAGGAAGGCGTCCGCGCCGCCGTCGATGAGTCCCTCGGCCTGCAGGGCGAAGGTCTGCTTGAGGTAGTCGTAGCTGGTGTGCCCGAGGCTGGGGAGCTTGGTGCCGGGGCCCATGGAGCCGAGGACCCAGCGCAAGCGGCCGTCTGTTTCTTCTGCCGCTTCGGCGCGTTCGCGGGCGATTTGTGCGCCCTTTCTTGCCAGTTCCTCGATGCGGTCATCGATGCCGTAGTCGGAGAGGTTGGACCAGTTGGCTCCGAAGGTGTTGGTTTCGACGGCGTCGATGCCGGTGGCGAAGTAGGCGTCGTGGATGTCCGCGATGACGTCCGGGCGCGTGTCGTTGAGGATCTCGTTACAGCCCTCGAGGTTCTGGAAGTCCGTGTCCAGCTGCAGGTCACGGCCCTGCAGCATGGTGCCCATGGCGCCGTCGGCAATGACCACCCGGTGGTTCACGGCGTCCAGCAGTTCCCGGGACCGGGCGGGACGGGGGACGGACTCGATGTCCAGTGCGAAACGAGGCATTTAAACAGGTTACGGGCGGGGGCCGGAACGTTGCGCTGTGTGTCCGGATACTACGGCGGGGCACACCAGGGTTGCCCGGTACTCAAAGATCTTCTCCCGAGCGCGGTCTTGGCCGGCACGCCGATAACGTATGTTATGTAAACCTGTACTCTGCGTATTGCCTTAGATGCATCATTTGCAGCCTTCCTGCAGGCTTGCCGGTGACCGCGTCGTGGCCGGCGCCGGGGCTGTCAGCCTTCGCACTCGGTGCAATAGGACTGGCCGTTGCGTTCGCGTACCAGCTGCGACCGGTGACGGACCAGGAAACAGGATGAACAGGTGAACTCATCCGCGGCCTGCGGGACGACCTGGACGATGAGTTCCTCGGAGACGATTTCCCCGCCCGGCGTCAGCCCTTCGTCGAGGGCGTCCGCTTCGTCGAGTTCGGTGACGACCCTGCGGGTATCCGGGGCGCTGGCGGACTTCAGGGCCTCCAGGGAGCGTTCCTGGGACTCCTTGACGTCGGAACGGACTTCGTCATAATCGGCAGCCACTGTTGGTGGTCGTCGTTTCTTCCATCTGTCGCTTGTTTTCTGACCAGTGAGCAACCTATACCACCCTGAGGTTTCTCCCGGCGCAGGGATACGGCGGACGTCACTTTGGGTTAGGGCCAGGCCCCGCGCGCGCCGGGTCTTGACGTGCCCCAAGCGCGAGCCAACACTCGTTCTCACATACCGACGAACGGGAGGCCGCCGTGAATGGTCAGCGCATCGGGTACGTACGGGTCAGCACGATCGATCAGAACGAGCTGCGCCAGCTCGAAGGCCAGGTCCTGGACCGGGTTTTCACGGACAAGGCATCCAGCAAGGACACCACGCGGCCGCAGCTAACCGAGCTCCTGCGGTTTGTTCGCGACGGTGACGCCGTTTTCTTGCACAGCATGGACCGCCTCGCCCGCAACCTCGATGACCTGCGTGCCCTGGTCCAAGGCCTCACCCGGCGCGGAGTCCGTGTGGAGTTCCTCAAAGAACAGCTCGTCTTCACCGGTGAGGACTCCCCCATGGCCAACCTCATGCTCTCCGTCATGGGCGCCTTCGCCGAATTCGAACGCTCCCTCATTCGAGAGCGTCAACGCGAAGGCATCGCCTGGCCCAGCAGCGCGGAGTTTACAAGGGGCGGAAGAAGACCCTGACACCGGAACGCGCGGCCGAGCTGGTCCAGCGCGCCGGCAGCGGCATCCCGAAAGTCGTCCTCGCCCGTGACTACGGAATCAGCAGAGAAACGGTGTACCAGTACCTCCGCCATGCCCGGCTCGAATAACCACTCCCCCGGCCCGTACCGCGGCGGGACATCCGGAACCGGGGCAGTGTTCACAGCCAAGGTCAAGGTTCGCCCGGCAGAGTTGTCGGTGGAACTTCGGCCAACCGCTATTTGGCCGGAGTTTCGCCAATTCCACGGCCGTCGGCCGTCGTTGGCATCCTAACCACGCTCAGTGGCAGTAAGTCAGAGCTTCTACTGTCCCCTACGTCTGAATAAGTAAATCCCGGCGACATGTCCTTTGGTGACTACACCCTGCCCGGTTGCCAGCACACGGTTAGTGGACGTGGACCCCGTTTCTACGAAGACGTAACCAGCGTGCTCGAGATGCCAGCCAACCGCTTCGATCTGCCCCAGGGTAACAGCAGTGGAAGGTGCTTGGACTAGTACGTTCTCGGAGGAGCCGAATGACGAGTGTGATCCGGCCAGGGAGCTTACTTCCATCTCGACCTGGAAGAACTCGTCTCCATTTTTGTATGCACTCTCCGCCATGCCCAAGGGACTGTTTCTGTGCGCTTCCCTGGCCCGTTCTGCTTCACGTACTCGAGCGCGCTCCTGATTAGCGGCCTGACGTTCTTGTTCCTGCTCTGCCCACTTTTCCCGCAAGCCCATCTTGGTCCTTAATCATCGTTGTTGAATCTTGGTCCTTAATCATCGTCGCTAATAGGGAGGTTGGGCATCGGGAATCCGATGTACCGCCGAACCACGTTGACACCCTAAGCCAACCAGCCGAACGCCAGACGATGAGTAGTGAAACCCTCATCCGTGTCGGCGCAGGAGTCCGGTCTGACGCGTCGCCCAAGACCCCGTCAACCCTAGTTCTACAGAACCTCCGTTATCGGCGCTTCAGCAGGGGCGGGAGAGATCGAAATGGGCTGCCGACGAGGGTTCTATCGGCTGGTGGCGGGAATGCGACCGGTTCTTCGTCAATGCTGTAGATGATATCGGAGGGGCCTGTTAATCCTGGTGATGTCTTCGAGGGTGATGTGGAGGTTTGTTTGGAGTTAAGGCCAGGTTACGCGAAGACCCACCGCACGCCGCGCAGTCGGGCGGCCTACCGACACTCCTGATGTAAATTGGGCCGGGATGACCGTAAGCCGTGTGGCACCGCCATATCGCTCTCTGGTGGGATTTATAATTCTTCCAACATGAGTAACTCAAATCCGGCAAAAGACACTGAGAAGCCATCTGGCTGGGTCCGCTTCTTTCGTCTTTTCGTGCCTAAAATATCGAAGTCTTCCGAGCGCCCCGACCTGGTTAGGCAAATGCGGGAGGTAACGGAGCATGAACAACGGACAGTCTCTGCGCTTCTTCCGACGATACCTGCCGCGGCGGTCATTTACGTCACTATAAACATAATGGTGCAAGTCCAAGGAAACAAGAATACGGCGCTTGCAATCGTCACAAACCTGCCGCTAGGCTCGCTTGCAATGGTGATACTCATCAATGCTGCAAATCTAATACTCTTAAGCATGACAATTGCCGCGCCCGCTATTGCACTTGATGAGCGCCAACAGCCTTTTGTGCGTAAGGTGTTTAGTGTCGCCACCTTCGTTTGTCTTTATATTTATGCCCTCGCCTTTTCCGCTCTTTTCGCAGCAGGATCACTCTTACTTACGTACATCATGTGGAGAATCCGACATGCAGCAGCATCCACCCGGGCCCAAGGTTTCACAGAGTGGGTACGAGATGACACCGCCCCCAAGGATGCGGCATTATTCGAATATTGGACGAAGGCTCGCACTCTGATCCACACCGAAAATGCCCAAGCTGAAGGCACAGAGGACGGTAAACTTCTCGAGCTACGACGGGCTGTCCGTGAGCGTCGGCAAGCAATTTGGGACGCCGGGAAACCGGATTTTAGAAATGCGATCTACCGGTCCGGGGCCCTGCTCATATCCGGCTACGGAATAATGTTGTTGACGACGCCCGTTCAGCTTGGTCCGCTCGAGATTGTGCAACTCAAAAGTGGCCCGTCAATAATGGGGTATGTATTGATAGCCAGCGAAGACCGGGGAGTTGTGTTCGATGGAAAAAACAAGGCGGTAAAGCCGATCGTTGCAGGCGACATAACGCGACGCCTTATTTGCACTAAGACGCCATCATGGACATCCATGACAATTGGGGATCTCGCAAAAATTAACGAGATGACGTGGACGTCAAGAGAATATTGTTCATGACGTGGGAGTCTCGACGATGTGCCGGTCGGCAAGGGTGGCCGGACGGGAAGTTCCACTGCTCAGACCGGCCCTGCAACCCGAGTAGCGCGTCTCTAGCTTTACAGAATCGTTATTATCGGCGTTTCAAATTAGGCGGGGGAGTACCCACAAAAAGGCGAAAAGGGGCAAACTTTGCAGAGCGGGCGTCAGGACTGCTTGACCAGCGCCGCTTCGATATTGATCCTTACCTTGTCGCTGACCAGCACGCCGCCGGCTTCCAGTACCGCGTTCCACGTCAGGCCGAAGTCCTTACGGCTAATCTCGGCTTCGGCCGAGGCGCCTGCGCGCGTGGCACCGAAAGGGTCCACGGCCACACCGCTGAACTCCACTTCCAGTTCCACCGGTCTGGTGACTCCCTTGATGGTGAGATCGCCGGTCAGCGTATAGTCCTCGCCGTCGCCTTCTATGGATGTGGCTCGGAATGTCATCTCCGGATATTTTTCCACATCGAAGAATTCCGGTCCTTTCACGTGGGCGTCCCGGTTGGCGTCACCGGAATCGAAACTGGAAGTTTTGATCGTGGCATGCAGTGACGCGTCGGCCAGGGACTCTCCGATCCTGGCCTCGGCGGAAGCCTCGAGGAAGCGGCCCCGTACCTTGCTGATGCCTGCGTGCCGGACCGTGAATGCAATCTCACTGTGCGACATGTCAAGAACCCAGACCCCTGAAGTTATTCCGTGTGGCAGACTCATTTTGCATCTCCTTAGCAGTGGAAATCGGTCAGGATGACCAACCCCCACACTGCTGCACCCGGGATTTTTTGTCCATTGCCTGCGCCCATCAGCAGGAAGCCGATGGCGCCAATGACAGTGGTTTTGGATTCCTGCGACGATCAGCGTGAAGCCGGCCTGCTTTCTTCATTCGACAGCGCCACGGGGACCCGGTCCCTCGTGATCGGGCGATTCCTCGGGAAACATCTGTTCGAGGGCCCTGTTGTTGGCCCCCAAGGTGAGCAGGTCCAGCAGTTCGCCTTCACTTAGTCCTGATGCTTCACTGACATCGGTAAGGGACCAGGACCCGCTTGCGAGCAGTGCCGACGCGGAGGCCTGCAACGCCGCGTAGGCGGTATCGAGCGCGGTCTCGGCGGTCAGGATCACGTGAGCGAGAGTCCGCAGCTGTTCAAGTTCTGCATCCATGCTGATCCTTCCCTGTCGTTCCGGCAATTAAGGGTGAGCGGCTATTGTTCGAGGACGCTGTCGATCAGATCCTTGAGGATCTCCCAAAAGTCCCGGGCGCGGAACGACGTAACGGGCCCTCTTCCCTGGGCTTGCCGCACGGCGTTCGCCACGGCAATCGCCTCAGCAAAAAGTTCGGCTGTGACGGCAGGGACACGTTCAGGTTCAAGGGCGAGGATATGTTCCACCAGGGCCCGGGAGTGCTTTGCAGACTCCCCGTCCTGGTCCCAATCGAGCCTGCTCGGTTCAAGGCGTGTCTTTGCCGTCTGGAATCCCCGGTCCACATGCGGGGCAAAACCGTCGTTCATATATTGGATAGTCATTGTCGTCACCTTCAGGCCGCCTGGCCTCAGGACAACCTGTGTCATGGGAAGCGATGCCTTGCGGACGCCGGGTGGCACCAAGCCCACCACCGCTTCGGAGGAAGGATGCCTCTGCCCTGATCCTGCCTGTGCGCCAAGAGGCGCAGTGGTGCTCCTGCAGGAGATACCGCCGGAGAGGCAGCCGTGGGCTGCAGCCTCCTTCCCGGTCAGTTAAGCGCTGATTTGCTGCTGCTCGCCGGCTCCGGACGAACCTTCGATCTTCCGGGGCCGGGCCTTCTCCGCCACCGGAATCCGGACCGTGAGGACACCGCCGTCGTAGCTTGCCTTCACCTTCTCTGTATCCAGTGCTTCACCCAAAAGCAGTTGTCGGCTGAAGACACCGCGCGGGCGCTCGGAAGCAATCAGTTCGATGCCCTCTCCAACGGTGTCCTTACGCTCGGCACGGATGGTCAGAACGTTCTGCTCGACATTCACATCGATCGACTCAGGTTCAACACCGGGTAAATCAAGCGCGACCACGAACTCCTTGCCGTCACGCCAGGCGTCCATGGCCATCGCGGTGGGGCGGGCAGCCGTGCCCAGCGCCTGCTGCGTCAACCTGTCGAGCTGCCGGAACGGATCGCTCATCATCAACATGACATGCCTCCTCTGATCAGCAACCGACAGGATAGATCTATATCCGCTGACATAGATTTTTAACACTGACACCTGAGATTGGAAAGAGTCTTTGGTAAGCGGAAGACCCCGGCTTCTGGCACTGATTCCTCTCGTTGGCATCGTCCTCTACCCGTCCTTCAAAAACAGTAAATGGCTCAAACTTCGGCCGTAACGCCCTCCTGGCTGGGGCTTAACAACCAACGGCAGCGCGCGTATCTTAAAGCTGTTCGATCCGATCCTGGCCTGGGGCCGTGTCGGCTGTGCGGGCTGGGCAGCAGACAGGAGGCACACGATGAGCAATCTCATGCGGTGGTCCGGCGTCGACATCGCAGATCCCATCCGGCGGTTCCTCGAAGGGGAAACAGGATCCTGGCTGAGGGTAGAGGAATACCGTGACGGCGATTCCATGGTCGTCAAAGCGGAGGTGCCTGGCATCGATCCCGGCAAGGTTAGACATCACCCTGAGCGGGGACGATCTACGCATCAACGTCCGGCACGAGGAAAAGACCGAGCACAAGGACAAGCGCGGATACCGCTCCGAGGTACCCAGTGGCTGAGGGTCCGTCCCGCTGCTGGCACCGGAAAGTCCAGTCCGCACGCACGCTGGACGGGCCCTTACCGCTGATGTTGCTCCCGGGATGTCTCCTGGTTACCACATGGAGGAGGACCAGTGGCCATTGACTATGACGAGCCCCGTACAAAGGCCGAAGATGAGGCGGCGCAGCCACTGGATGAGCTCAAGACTGACAAAGCCTCACCCGCAGCGGCGATCCTTGACGTGGATGAAGGCGACCTGGCCGACAGTTTCGAACTTCCCGGCGCTGACCTTTCCAGTGAAGAATTACTGGTCCATATCGTGCCGATCCAGCCGGACGAGTTCACGTGCAGGTCCTGCTTCCTGGTCCATCACCGCAGCCAACTCGCCAGGGAAACGGACGGAAACAAGTACTGCATCGAATGCGAAAGCTGAGCAGCCTGTGACGCTTCCCTGATTGAGACGGATTGGTTGACGTAAGCGGAACCAGTGGCTATACCATGAACACAGCTCAGACATTCGGGAGGTGGATAGTGAGCGATTCAGCCACCCGCCAGGACAGCCCTCGTGACGGGGCAGGAACACCGCTGGGGTCCTGGCCTAAAGTACCGTGGCGGACCGAAGGCCTGCCCGACGAACCCGGGCAGGGGAAGAAAAAAGGCCGGTGGTGGCGCACCCTGCTGATCGTGGTGCTGTATCTGGCAGTGTTCTCTGCCTTGTCCGTGCAGGACCAGTTGGGCAAACCCGTGTCCGTGTCCTACACCGAGTTCAAGGCGCAGGTCCGGGAGAACAACATCGCGGAAGTCTTCGCCAAGGGCCAGACCATCGACGGGACCCTCCGGACCGAAAAGCCCCTGCCCGGCAGCAATGGGAACAGTTATATCCGGTTCACGACCGAACGTCCCCTTTTCGCTGACGACAGCCTGCTGAGCGAACTGGAACAAAACAACGCCACCGTCCGCGCTACCCCGCTTGTGAGCGAACGCGGTGTCCTGGCCAACCTGCTGATCTCCGTCGCCCCCATCGTGCTCCTGGTCCTGTTTTACCTGTGGCTGTTCAAAAAGCAGTCAGGCATGCTCGGCATGGGCGGCTTCGGGGCAGGGAAAAAGTTCCAGCCCGTGGACCCCGACAAGGTCCGGGTGACCTTCAAGGATGTCGCCGGCATCGATGAGGTTGAAGCGGAAATCTCCGAAGTGGTTGATTACCTCAAAGACCCCCAAAAGTACCAGGCGATCGGAGCCAAACCACCCAAAGGCGTCCTGCTCAGCGGCCCGCCCGGGACCGGCAAAACCCTGCTCGCCCGCGCCACTGCCGGTGAAGCCGGGGTCCCGTTCTTCCACGCCAGTTCCTCCGAATTCGTTGAAATGGTGGTCGGCGTCGGCGCCAGCCGGGTCCGGGAACTCTTCCAGGCCGCCCGCAATGCCGCACCCTCCATCATCTTCATCGATGAAATCGACGCGATCGGCCGCAAGAGAAGCGGTTCCCTGACAGTGGGCGGGCACGATGAGCGGGAACAAACACTGAACCAGATCCTGACCGAGATGGACGGGTTCTCCTCATCCGAAGGGATCGTGGTCCTGGCAGCAACAAACCGGCCCGATGTCCTGGACCCGGCCCTGCTGCGGCCCGGCAGGTTTGACCGCTCCATCACCGTGCACGCCCCAGACCAGGCGGGCCGGCTGCAGATCCTGCGCGTCCACGCAGAAAACGTGCGGCTCGCCCCCGACGCTGAATTGGACGCTGTCAGCCGTATCACCCCCGGCATGACAGGAGCGGAGCTGGCCAATCTCGTCAACGAGGCCGCACTGCTGGCGGTGAAACGATCCCACCCCGCAGTCACCCAACGCGACCTGCTCGACGCTCTCGAGAAAATCCAGCTCGGTACCGCGCGGAACGTTGTTATGCCCGAGGATGAACGCAGGCGCACCGCCTACCATGAGTCCGGCCACGCCCTCCTGGGCATGCTCGAACCCGGCGCCGATCCGGTCCGGAAAATCTCCATCATCCCCCGCGGACGCGCCCTCGGCGTCACCCTCTCCACCCCCGACACCGACCGGTACGGGTACGACGAAAACTACCTCCGAGGCAGGATCGTCGGGGCACTGGGCGGCATGGCCGCCGAAGACCTCGTCTTCGGCGTCGTCACCACAGGCGCCGAAAGCGACCTGCAGACCAGCACCCACCTGGCCAGGATGATGGTAGGACGATGGGGCATGTCCAAACGCATCGGCCCCGTCCAGATCCTCCCCGAAGAAGGAGACCCCCGCGCCGCGGGCGTCTCCGAAGGCATGCTCGACACCGTGGCCGAAGAAGTACGCACCCTGGTGGAACAATGTCACCAACGCGCCCTCACGCTTCTGCAGGAAAACCGCTGGCGCCTGGACTCCCTTGCCCAGCGCGTCCTGGAAAAAGAAACCCTCGACGAGCAGGAAATTTACGAAGCCGCAGGACTTCACCGCTCCCCCGCCGCACCGGCAGAGATGAGTACCAAAGGGTAAATCAATCCTTTCTGGCAACCGGCTCGTGAAGCACGAACAAAGAGCACTTCTCGCCGTTGTACGAGGGCGCAGAAGCCGGATCCCGGTTCCCTTGGAACTGGGGGAAACCTGATGGAGCCTTTCTCCCGTTCCATACCGGACCAGTGAACACGGCATCACAAAGAAGGTCGCTGGAACCGGCACAAACCTGCCTTTTGTTTCCTGCGGGGGCTGATGGGTATGGGCGGACGTGACAGGAGATGATGACAATGTTCGGGGCCTGGGACTTCTGGGAACTCCTGAAGGATCAGGTTGACGGCGTAGCGGAGCAATAAGCGCCCATGAGCCGCCGAAATTTACACCCAACCCGACACCTCTTCAGGAAAAGGACCGGAAACCAGGTTCTGCGAACACAACTGCATGGCAAGGAGGTCAGCTAATGAACCGTGACTTTGGTCCCCTGCTCGTAGTTGTTGGGGTGCTGGTAGTCCTGGTTGGGGTACTGGCTTGGAACGGTTGGTTGTCGTGGTTCGGGCATTTGCCTGGGGATGTCCGCATCGACAGCGGGAACGTTCGGGTCTACTTCCCTTGGGTCTCGATGATCGTCGTTTCGGTGGTGGTCAGTCTGCTAATTGCTCTGATCCGCCAATGAAGCGGCCAAACGGCCACACTTTACCGTGGACGGAATAGAGTCACCACTGCCAGTTCGTCAGAGCCTAATCAGGTTGAAGGAATCTCCAATATCGGCGAGTGAGACCTGGCATATAGACCAAGGCTTTGGGGCACGCCCCAAACTGCCGACGGGAGGTATGGTACTCACAACCGCTAACAATAGGGATAGGTTGCAGGCTTCAGTGTGGAAGCCCCCGCCGTACCGCCCGCAACCGGGAAAATTCTCTTAGGTTATCCACCGCTACTGCTGCCAGGGAGCTACCCCCGCTCGCTCCCAATTTCAGCCGTGGATAACCCGAATTGACCCCAGCGATGGACGGATCAAAGTCGGCACCATTTCGGGCTGCGTGGTCAGCAGGCACAGGTTGTCCGGCCGAGGCAGGTTGACGGAAAATCAATATGCGCCTGCGGCCCAAGCGGCTCAGCCTGGGTTAAAGCCAACACCACGTTAATGATCAGCACCTACCAGGGATCGCCCGCAGACTCCTTCAGTATTTAGGAGAAGTGCCGCAGTGGACACGCTTCCAGCAGTGCTCCTTGTCATCGGCGCAGCATTCGCCTGGACCGGCCTGACCACCACCGTCGTCTTTCATCTTCGCCGCAGGCGGAACGGGTCAACGTTGGTCGCCTCGGCCTCCCCAGGAACGAACCGCCACCGCCTGAGGCCATGGCGAGCCCGCCTTCACCGAAACCACGCCGCTATACGCCCGAGAAGGGTAAGCCTCCGACGAGCACGAGGCAGGGGCTCCACCCACCACTCCAGATAACCCTTGGGGAGCAAACGTGGATCCCGGAACGATCCTCGGATTCAGCACCGGATACCTTACCGCCCTTGTCGGCATCTTCCTCCTCTACCTGCCGTACCTCGTCCTCTTGGTGACACTGCTAATAGCGGCCGGCATCCTGCAGCTGCTGTTACTGCCGTTCGCCATCTTGATACGCAAGCTGCGCCGAACAAAGCCGCGGCCGATCCCGGACAACTCATGGATCCTGAACCCGACAAACAGCCAGCCGCCGGAACGGATCCTGCTGCCTGGGCGGACGGCGCCACAGTGAAGCGGTTTCTGCCCGGTACTACTTCCTGCCAATGCCGAAAGGAACGGCCGCAATGCCCCGGCCGAGTAACGCCGTCCCGGATCCCTTGAGGAATTGTTGTGCCAGGCGGGCCTATTCGGCAGCCGTGCGTCACAAGGTAACTTTCACCGTGTTGGTGTTGGTGTTTTGTCCGCGCTGGAGCGTGACGTCGGATTGTTGCCCTGGCTCTTTCTTCCGGCTAGCGGCCAGGAGATCCGTCACGCTGGAGATCTTCTGTCCGTCGAACTCATACCGGCCCTGGGCCGCGTCCCGGCCGAAGTTTGCGGGCGAAGACGCCAGGCCCGGGTGGCGACGTGGAGGTTGAGCCTTATCTCCGGGTCTGCCAGGTCGAAGCCCGTGATTTGCCGGATGGACTTCAGCCGGTACCGCAGGGTGCTGCGATGGATGGTCAGGCTCTGGGCGGTACTGTCATAATTGCCACCGTGGTCCAGGTATTGGGCCAGGGTATGCACCAGATCAGAACCGCGGCTGTCATCGGTGTGTTGGAGGGCGCCCAGCCACTCATCGATATAGCCAGCCAGATCCGGTTGGCCGCCTGCTGTGTCGAGGATGCGGTAGATGCCCAGCTGATCAAAGCGGGTGAGGCCGGAGGGCTCGATTGAATGGGTCCGAATGTGCAGCGCACGCTGGGCTTCCGCGAATGAACGCGGAATCTGCGTGACCTCCTGGCAGGGGCCGCCGACGCCTACCGCCCCGGAGGCGCCGTGCAGCAGCCTTGACATGACTTTAAAGAGCTCGGCGCCGGTCGGGGCGCCGGTGGCCACGGCAATGGTCATGTCGGAGCCCTGCGAAACGAGCGAGGCCGTGCGGAGTTCCCCGAGGGCTTTCCGCAGGGCGACCACCGCAGAATGGCCCCCCGTCCTCGGCTGCCACTGTGCCACAATGACATGCTGGGGGGCTCCGAGGTCATACCCGAGTGCTTGCGCACGCGAAACTGCGGCCCTCTGATCCATCCCGGCAACGAGCTCATCCACGAGATCACGGCCCAGCCGCAGTTCCACCTGGGCAAGGCTGCGCCGATGCGCCAACTCGACGTGCAGGATCCGCCTGGCATACTCCAAAGCGAAGACGTCTTCGTCAGTAAACGGCTTGTCCGTTTCCAGCATGCAGATTGCCCCCAGGACATCCCTGTCCGGCAGCACCAAAGCCACCAGCCTTCGAGGTTCCCGCACCGGGGATCCAGAGGCAAGCCAGAGTTGGGCGATCCGTGCCCGCGCGCCAGGCCCTGGCTGGGCGTAGGGACGGTCTGGACCAATGCCGGCTGCAGCGCGGATGTTGCCAAATGCGTCCTCGATACAAATCGGACGGCCCGTCAGTTCTGAAAGAACCTCCGCCACGAAGGCTTCCCTGGATTCCCTTTGCCCGAGGTCGGCAATCATTGTGCGGTCCAGGGCATTTTGGACCCTGGCACGCGCCTCAAGCTTCAGGACCGTTGCCGACAGGGACAGGAGACGCTCCTCAGTGTCCTCACTGCCGTCAGGGTAGCGCAGCTGGCCGGTTGCCTCCGGTGGGTGTCCTGCGGTTGGGTCTCCGGGGGACGCCGCCGGCGTGGGTCCACCCAGGTTCCGGAGCTGCATCAGCTGAGGCGGCCCCGGGGCGCTGGGGGCGGATAGCACCAGACACCCGTTCAGCTCGCCGCTGTCCCCAAAGATGAACAGCGCGTATCGCCATCCTCGTCCGGACTCCGGGAGCACCGCATCCCTGCCATGGAGGCGAAGGACATCCTGATCCTGGGCTTTTGCTGTGCGGTCGGGGGTGGGTCGCAATTGGCCGTTCACCCCAAGGTAAAGGTCCTCCACTACACAGAACGGCAGCGCTGAAGCCCTCTGTGCTGCCGTGCTGAGGATTTCCTCGGCGCTAAGCCGATCGAACATCTTGGATCCCTCGTCTCCGTCCATAACTTGGGCCTCATCGTAGGCGTGAAGTCCGCGCGTAGACCTCCGGCTGCTCTCTGTGCATCGAGAATACCTCTGTGGCTTATGGACCTGCTAGGTCCAAAAGAGTCGGCTGATTTAGGCATGGGGGGGCCATGCAGCCGATCCGGTCAGAGAGCAGACTCGGATGTAGGACGCCCGTGGCAAGCCTTCGGTTCCAAAATGGCAGGTCTGATTCTGCGGATCTGTCATGCGGTGTTATTAGGGCGGACACCGTACAGAGGACCGGTTGCACCTCTCTTACCGGAGTGGATCATCATGTCCAAGGCAGTAGGAATTGATCTGGGAACGACCAACTCGGTGATCGCGGTATGGGAAGGCGGGGAAGCCCGCGTCATCCCCAATGCGGAAGGAGCCAGGACCACCCCCTCGGTGGTGGCCTACACCGACAATGGCGAACGGCTTGTGGGCCAGTTGGCCCGCAGGCAGTCCATTCTCAACCCTAAGGGAACCATCACGTCGGCGAAACGTTTTATCGGGCGCCGCTATGACGAGATCACGGATGAGGCAAAGGCGGTGAGTTTCGACGTCGTAGGAGACGAGAACGGCTTGGCCCGGTTCGAGGTTCAGGGCAAGAAAGTTGCACCCGAAGAGGTTAGCGCGCTCGTTCTCCGCAAGCTCGTGGACGACGCCGCCAAGCAGCTGGGCGAGAAGGTGACGGAGGCTGTCATTACGGTCCCCGCGTACTTTAATGACGCACAGCGCACCGCGACCAAGGACGCGGGTAGGATTGCCGGGCTGGAAGTCCTGCGCATCATTAACGAACCGACCGCGGCTGCCCTGGCCTACGGCATTGACAAACGACAGCATGAGACGGTACTGGTTTTTGACCTTGGCGGCGGAACTTTCGATGTGAGTCTGCTGGACGTGGGGGACGGAGTCGTGGAGGTCAGGTCCACGGCGGGGGACGCGCACCTCGGCGGAGACGATTTTGACCGCCGTCTGGTCGATTATCTGGCTGATGATTTCCAGAAGGAGGCGGGAATTGACCTCCGCTCGGACGCCCAAGCGTTGCAACGCCTGTTTGAAGCGGCCGAGAAAGCCAAAGTTGAGCTCAGTTCCGTCACCCAGACCCAGGTCAACCTTCCCTTTATCACGGCTGATGCCACCGGTCCCAAGCACCTGGCGGCGACCGTGCGCCGCTCCGTCTTTGATGAGATCACCCATGACCTGGTGGAGCGCACCATGGGGCCGGTAAAGCAGGCGATGACCGACGCGAAAGTCACTGCCAATGACATCGACGAAGTGATTCTGGTCGGCGGCTCCACCCGTATTCCCGCCGTACAGAACGTCGTGCGGCGCCTGACCGGCGGCAAAGATCCGAATATGAGCGTCAATCCCGACGAAGTCGTCGCAATCGGTGCCGCGATCCAGGCCGGCGTGCTCAAAGGCGAGGTCTCGGATGTCCTGCTGCTGGACGTCGTCCCGCTTTCCCTGGGTGTTGAAACCCGTGGCGGTGTCATGACCAAGATCATCGAACGCAACACAACCATCCCGGCAAGGCGCAGTGAAGTGTTCTCCACCGCGGAGGACAACCAGCCGGCCGTGGACGTGGTGGTCCTGCAGGGGGAGCGGGAACTGGCCGCGGACAACCGCGTGCTGGGGCGCTTCCAGCTGACCGATATCCGTCCCGCGCCCCGCGGGGAACCTCAGGTCGAGGTCACATTCGACGTCGACGCCAACGGCATCGTGAACGTCACGGCGCGTGACAAGGACACGGGCAAGGAACAGGGAATCACCATCAGCGAAGGTTCCAACCTTGACTCCAAGGAAGTCGAGCGGATGATTGCCGAGGCTCAGTCCCACAGGAGTGAGGATCTGCAGAACCGGGAGCGTATCGATACCCTCAACGAGCTCGATGCGGTGGCGTACAGGGTTGAGCGGTCCGTCAACGACTTGGGCGACACTGCTCCTGCCCACGACAAGGCCAGGGCGGAACTGCTGATTGGGCAAGCACGCGACGCCGTCAGCAACCAGGCGGACATCGCCACGGCGAGGGAGCTGATCTCCGAGCTCCAGCAGCTGCAGGCGGCGCTTAGCGCCTCGGCCGCTTCCGCGGCCTCCGCCGGGGCAGGGTCCGCGACGGGACCGGGATCCGCCCGGGAGCCCGGAGTGACCGCTGGCGCAGATGATGACGACATCGTCGACGCAGAATTTGACCGCGGTTAAGGGCAGCAATGAGCGAGCCGGCAGAGGCTGGACAGCCCCACCAAGGAAGTGACCAAGCGGAGGCCACCGAACCCAATGAAAGGAAAATGCCGGCCGCGGCGCAGGATGAAGCCTTGGCGAAGATGGAAGATCAGTGGCGCCGTGCGCTGGCCGAGGCCGATAACGCGCGGAAGCGGGCAGTTCGGGACAGCGCACAGCAACGGGCGCAGGAGCGCGCCTTGGTTGCCTTGGCGTGGCTGCCCATCCTCGACAACCTGGAGCTTGCCTTGACCCATGCCGACCGTACGGAGGACCCGCTCGTTGAAGGCATAGCCTCCATCCGGACCCAGGCCATCGACACCCTGGCCCGCCTGGGCTACCCCCGCATCGACGCCGAGAACGTCCCCTTCGATCCGCGGGTGCACGAGGTCGTCAGCGTAGTGGAAACCGACGAGGTTCCGCCCGGGACCGTACTCAGCGTGTTGCGCCCAGGGTACGGAAGCATCGAGAGCACGCTCCGCCCAGCCGCTGTTGTGGTGAGCCGGGCGGTGAAGGCCGACCGTGGCTAAGGATCCCTATTCGGTTCTTGGCGTCCCGCGGACAGCGGACGCCGAGGAGATCCAGCGCGCCTACCGCAAACTCGCAAGAAAGTACCATCCGGACGTCAACCGCGAGCCGGACGCGGCTGACCGGTTCAAGGAAATCGGCGAGGCCTACAGCACCCTCTCGGATCCTGAAACCAGGGCGCAGTACGACCGGTTCGGCTCTGACTTCCGGCAATACGCCGGCAGCGGCACCGGTCCGGCGGGGGCCGGACGGCGACGGGGTTCCGGAGGCCCGCGGCCCGGCCCGCGGCCAGGACGCGGAGGGTACGGCAACGTGGACGTGAACGTGGGGGACGTCGATTGGGAGGATCTGCTGGGCGGCTGGTTCCGGCAGCAGACAGCGGGCCCGGCCCCGGGGGCGGACCACGAGGCCGAGCTCCGGCTGACCCTCGAAGAGGCGATCCGTGGGGGACGGCGCACCGTCAGGCTGGCCCAGCCCGGCGGTGAAACCCGGGACTATGACGTCACCGTGCCCCCCGGCGTGCTGGACGGGCAACGTATCCGTCTCGCCGGTCAGGGTGCCCTGGGCCGGGAAGGGGGTCCGCCAGGTGATCTGTTCCTGACCGTGCGGATCAAGCACGACACCAGGTACCGGCTTGAGGGCCGGGACATTCACTTCGACCTTCCCGTCACGCCGGCCGAAGCCGCCCTCGGGGCCAGGATCAAGGTCAACGCACCCGCGGGCCCGGTCACGATCACCGTGCCTGAAGGCTCCTCCAGCGGGCGCAGGCTGCGGCTGCGCGGCCAGGGGATGCCCGATTCGAAGGGCCAGCCGGGGAACCTCTTCGCGGAGATCCGCATCATGGTGCCCCGTCATCCCAACAGGCAGGAGCGTGAGCTGTACGAGAAACTCGCCACGGCATCCGACTTCAACCCGAGGGAGGGGCTATGAGCCAGGCCTATCCGCTGGCCTATCCATGGCGCCTGAATCTTGAGGCGGTGGCGCGCAGCAGCGGTGTCCACCCCGACGTCGTTCTGCGGTTTGTGGACCTGGATCTGATCCGGCCGCTGGGCGACGCCCCGGGCGGGCCCTGGTTCAGCCCCCGTACCCCGGAACTGATAGCGCGCGTCATGAGACTGCATTCGGAGCTGGCGCTGAATTACGCGGCCATTCCGTTGGTACTGGATCTGTTGGTGCGCGTCGACTCGCTTGAACGACGTTTGGTAGAAATCTCCCAGGTGGAAGGAACTGCTTCGCGATGAATATGGAGAGTTTGACACAGAAGTCGCAGGAGGCCTTGGCGGAGGCTCAACGCATAGCGCAGCGCTCCGGGCATACGGAGACCGACGGTGAACACCTGCTCGCGGCCCTGCTGCAGCAGGAGGGGGGCCTGGTTCCGCGACTGCTCGCGGGCATGCAGATCGACGTCGACGAGCTGAAGTCGGCAGTCGAGGTTGAACTGCGGCGCAAGCCGAAGGTCACGGGTCCCGGGGCGGCGCCGGGACAGGTATACGTCAGCCGCCGGCTTGGCGCACTCCTTGATACGGCTGACCGTGAAGCCAAGCGGCTGAAGGATGAGTATGTCTCGGTGGAACACCTGCTGGTTGCGCTGGCGGAGGAAGGACGGTCCACGGCGGCCGGGAGAGTGCTTGCTGATCACGGGATCACCCGCGAGGCGTTCCTGTCTGTCCTGACCCAGGTCCGGGGAAACCAGCGTGTCACCTCCGCGACGCCGGAACAGACCTACGAGGCGCTGGAGAAGTACGGCCGCGATCTGGTGGCGGACGCGCGCAGCGGAAAGCTGGATCCGGTCATTGGCCGCGACGCGGAGATCCGGAGGGTCGTTCAGATTCTTTCCCGCAAGACCAAGAACAACCCGGTGCTGATCGGCGAGCCGGGGGTCGGGAAAACCGCCATCGTGGAGGGCCTGGCACAACGCATCGTCCGGCAGGACGTGCCGGAAGGGCTGAAGAACAAGACCATCTTCTCGCTCGACATGAGTTCGCTCGTGGCCGGCGCGAAATACCGCGGCGAGTTTGAGGAGCGGCTGAAGGCGGTGCTTGCCGAGGTGCTGGCTGCGGAGGGCAGGATCCTGCTCTTCATCGACGAGCTGCACACTGTCGTAGGGGCAGGAGCGAGCGAAGGGTCCATGGACGCCGGGAACATGCTCAAGCCCATGCTGGCCCGCGGGGAGCTCCATATGATCGGGGCGACCACCCTTGACGAATACCGTAAACACATCGAATCGGACGCGGCCCTGGAACGCCGCTTTCAGCCGGTCCTGGTTGAGGAGCCCGACGTCGAGGACGCCATTTCCATTCTCCGTGGGCTCCGCGAACGGCTGGAGGTCTTCCACGGCGTCAGGATCCAGGACAGCGCCCTGGTGGCCGCCGCCACCCTGTCCCACCGGTACATTACGGACCGGTTCCTTCCTGACAAGGCCATTGACCTGGTGGATGAGGCCTGTGCCCGGCTGCGGACGGAAATTGATTCGATGCCTGCGGAACTCGATGAGCTGACGCGTAAGGTCACGCGGCTCGAGATCGAAGACGCGGCATTGTCCAAGGAAACCGACCCCGCCAGCAAGACCCGGCTGGAGGAACTGAGGCGTGAACTGGCCGACCTGCGTGCCGAAGCCGACGCGAAGCGGGCCCAATGGGAGGCCGAGCGCCAGGCGATCCACAAACTGCAGGAAATTCGCAGCGAACTGGAGCAGCTGCGGCAGGAGGCGGAAGAAGCCGAGCGGAACTACGACCTCAACCGGGCGGCGGAGCTACGCTACGGCCGAATTGCCGACCTCGAACGGCGGTTGCCCGCTGAGGAGGAACGACTGGCCGCAAAACAGGGTGAACAACGGCTGCTCCGCGAGGTCGTGACGGAAGACGAGATCGCCGAGATCGTAGCGGCCTGGACAGGTATCCCCGTCGCACGCCTGAAGCAGGGCGAACGTGAAAAAGTCCTCCACCTCGACGACATCCTGCACGAACGCGTCATAGGCCAGGAAGACGCCATCGCGGCCGTCACCGACGCGATCATCCGCGCCCGCTCCGGCATCCGCGACCCCCGCCGGCCCATCGGATCGTTCATCTTCCTGGGACCGACCGGCGTCGGGAAAACCGAACTCGCCAAGGCGCTGGCGGCTGCCCTGTTCGACAGTGAGAACGCGATGATCCGGCTGGACATGAGCGAGTACCAGGAACGCCACACCGTCAGCCGGCTCCTGGGGGCGCCTCCGGGCTACATCGGGTATGACGAAGGCGGCCAGCTCACCGAAGCCGTACGCCGGAAACCCTACTCGGTAGTGCTTTTCGATGAGGTGGAAAAGGCCCACCCTGATATTTTCAACACACTCCTGCAGGTCCTTGATGACGGACGGATCACGGATTCGCAGGGCCGCACCATTGATTTCCGCAACACCGTCATCATCATGACCTCCAATATCGGTTCCCAATATCTCCTGGAGGGCTCCACCGAGGGTGGGGCGATCACCGAGGAGGCGCGTGGGCTGGTGATGGGCGAACTCCGGGCACATTTCCGTCCCGAGTTTCTGAACCGGGTGGACGACACCGTGCTGTTCGCACCCCTTGGCCTGCCCCAGATCGAACGTATCGTGGATCTGCAGTTCCAACAGCTGCGGCAACGGCTGGCCGAGCAGCAAATTGAGCTGCACCTGACCGAGGAGGCGCGCCTGCTAATAGCCGAGCAGGGTTTTGATCCGGTCTACGGAGCCCGACCCCTGCGCCGCTATATTTCCCGTGTCGTGGAAACGCAGGTCGGCCGCGCCCTGCTGCGCGGCAGCATCGCGGAGGGGGGAGCGGTGACAGTGACAGCCGAAGGGGGTGAGCTCATGGTTGACTACAGCACCAAGGAGCTTGAAGGGGCCGGAACGGCATAAATCAGCAAGAAAGGACAGCTGGTCAGGATATAGTCCGCTGCCCCAGGGCCGGTCATCCGGAACCACAGGTCATGGACGTCGACGCCGCAAAGGTGCATGCCGGCGCGGAACGTGACGTCCTGTTTGGGCTAGCCCTGGAGGCAACACCCTGGGCCTGACCGTAAGGAAGGCAGCCACACGAGCCAGTGCTCCTGGCTCGTAGCCCTGCAAGGAATCGGCTATGGCCGCCGGCCTTCGCGGGACTAGCTTTTAAGCAGCATCCGGACAGCCCGGTCACGAGAGGACGTTCAATGAACCATCGGCCAGCGACAGCAAAACGCACGTCCCGTCTCCCCGGACTCCTCGCAGCGGCAGCCGTCCTCGCAACCTTGATGTCCGGCTGCACCGGCCCAGGGCAGAGTCCGGAGGCGTCGGTGACCTCGCAGTCCCCCGGGAGCACAACCGGCGGCGCGCCCGCCGGACAAACCGGTCCGGGGGGCGGGAGCGGGCAGAGTTTTCCGCAAGGTGTTGCGGACATTCCTGCCATCATCAGCAACCTTCAGCCATCCGTGGTGACGATCTTCACCAACGGCGGCCTGGGAAGCGGCGTCGTGTATTCGGAGGATGGCCTGATTCTGACCAATGAGCACGTGGTGCGCGGCAACGGCCAGGTTGAGGTCGGCTTTGCCGACGGCCAGCGGGTGGCCGGCACCGTGCGGGCCACCGACGCCGTCTCTGATCTTGCATTGGTGGAAGCCCAACGGACAGGTCTGCCCGCCGCTAAATTCCAAACCGTCCTGCCCCGGATCGGCGAACTTGCGATCGTTATTGGCTCGCCGCTGGGATTCGAAAATACAGCGACGGCGGGCATCATCTCGGGCCTCAACCGCCAGATCCCGGGATCGGCATCGAGCAGCCAGTCACTTGTCGACCTAATCCAGACCGATGCCGCGATCAGTCCCGGCAACTCCGGCGGCGCCCTGGTGAACAGCAGGGGTGAAGTGATCGGCATCAGCGAGGCCTATATTCCGCCGCAGTCAGGTGCTGTGGCCCTTGGGTTTGCCATCCCCGCCGCCACCGCAGTGAAAGTGGCCGACCAGCTCAGGGAGGACGGCACTGCCGATCACGCCTTCATCGGCCTGGGGCTGGCGGAAATCACGCAGCAGATCGCCGACCAGCTGGGCCTGTCCGACACACGCGGGGTGCTTGCACTCTCGGTGCCGGAGGCCGGGCCGGCATACCAGGCCGGCATCCGGCCCGGGGACGTGCTCACCAAACTCGACGGGGATGATCTCGCCACGCCTGAGGACTTCCTCGCCGCACTGAGGACCAGGAGTCCCGGGCAAACCGTAGCCGTTGAATTCCGCAGGGGAGCTGAAACGCAGGAGGTAAAAATCCAGCTGGTCGCGCGCCCCGCCTCCTAAGACGGGGCGCAATCAGGCTGCGGCAGCGGCTATAGTCCGCTGGCCAGTTTGCAGTACGGCACCGGGCTCCGCTGTTTCCCGGTTCCGGAGGGGTCCAACGACCGTGCATGGCGTGGCAGACGGCGGTTTTTCGGCCGTGGCCTGGGAGGCAAGGGTCGTATGCTTTTGCTATCGTTTTCAGCAGTTTGCCGGCCCCAGGATTCGGGACCCTGACCGGATCCATCGGTCCCCGCCGGGCCACCAGAGCATCGCCGCTCTGGTGCTGAATACCTGCGCATGGTTCTGAACAAACGCAGCGCAACGAACCCTTCAGCGCCCCCAGCGGTGTGTAAGAAAACCCGCCGCCTGGGGGCCCTCGGGCTTTCCACAGATCCTACCGTGCAGCAATAGCATCATCGCAGGGAGCATGAACGCCACCACCTGGAGCATGACACGGTTGCTGCTCCTCTACCATCGGGTATCGACCGCCGCTGATGGCGGTCGGGCAGTTGTTGCGTCACCATAGATGGGTGAATAGCAAGCCTTTCCAATCCTCCTCCGAACCTGCCGATCTGCAGCAAGACTCTGAACTGCTCATCGGCCTGTTGGTCTCGCCACCTTTGACGGAGGTGCTCGGCCCGGACATCAGCACCGCGGTACACGAGGCCCTGACACAGCATCATCCCGGGGTGCGCTGGGAGGTAACGGTCGGCGAGGACAGGCTGGTAAGTCCACCGACCGCGACCCTGAACCTGCTCGAGGCAGCCCGGGACCGGGTGCTGGAGGAAGGCTGGGATCTGGCCGTGGTGCTCACCGAGATACCGCTGAAGGATGGCCGGCGCCCGGTGCTCACCCAGCTGAGCCCCGTGCATGGGGTAGGACTGGTTGCCGTCCCCGCCCTGGGAGCCAGGCACCTGCGGCAAAAAGCGCAGGACACCACCGTGAAGGTCGTTGGGCAACTGTTGGACTACAACGTCGCCGACGTCGATGCCCAGCAGAACCTCGCCCGCAGAGCACACCAGTTATCCACTGACCTGGAAGAGCGCCCGGAAGACAATGTCGTGCAGTTCACGGCCAGGGTGCTGAGCGGCAACGTGCGGTTGCTGCTGGGCATGATCCGCGCCAACCGCCCCTGGGCCTTCATCGCGAGGCTGTCACGGGCGCTGGTCGTGGCAGCGGCCACCGGGGTTTTGACGCTCGTGGCCTCCGACTTGTGGCTCCTTGCCCTGGCCTACGGACCAGTCCGTCTGGCATTGCTGGCGGTCATGGCAATCGTAACGGTGAGTGCAACCCTGATCCTGGGGGGCGGGTTGTGGGAGCGTCCCCGGCGGCGGGCCCAGCGCGAGCAGGTAACCCTGTTCAATCTGGCTACCGCCGCGACCGTGGTCATCGGCGTCTTGGTGTTCTATCTGGCCCTGTTCATTCTGTCCTTGGTCGGGGCGTTCCTGCTCGTTGACGAGGGGGTGCTGACCGGTGTCGCAGGGCGCCCGGTAGATGTCCTGGACTACGCGAAGCTCAGCTGGCTCACTGCGAGCCTGGCCACCATCGGCGGAGCACTGGGAGCCGGACTCGAAGACGAGGACGTCGTCCGCGCCGCCGCCTACACCCGATCCAGCTCCTGACACACAATTGGCTCCTAAGGCCACTTCCGGATGCCCTGTTCTTTTCCATTGTCAGCGAGCAGGACCGGCTGTGACAGACTTGGGCGGCAGTACGACCGCCGTCCTGCCGGGGCCAAAGGGTTGACGGTGGAGGCGCCAATGGCTAATGGAGAGCGGATCAGGTAGATCCGTGCGACCCCATCAATGACAGTCAGGGTTTTTGAACGGGATTCAAGGTTTCGGTCATGCATCGCCGATGAGGAACAAGGGCCCTGTACGTTTCCCATGAGTCCCTCGCAGTGTGCCTGGTTTCCTGTCTGGCTTTTGTCAGGCTGTAGCCAGCCGGGACGCTTCGTTCAAGTGCTGGTCGCTGACCAGTACTGCATACCGCTCTGCTTCGAGGGCATGGATGCTGCTGAAATCACGCTGTCCTCTGGTTGCCCCGTGTGCGATGAATCCAAAGGCAGCTCCCCAAAAGGCGCCCAGGACCAGACTGATTAGCAGGATCATAATCCATACCGGCCCCACGGTGAGCAGCCCGAAGATCAGCCCGATCAGCAGGCCCAACCAGGCCCCGCTGCCGGCGCCATAGAGAGCGGCCTTGCCCTTGGTCAGGCGGCCGGTGACTTGCTCGACGCTGCGGATCCCGGTTCCTACGATCTGTACGTGTTCGACGGGAAAACCGGCATCGGAGAGCCGGTCCACCAATTGCTGGGCCTCGGCATAATTGCTGAACTCGCGAAGCACTGACTTGGTACTACGGCCGGTCGAGGAACCGGCCAGGGAACTTTCGGATCCCGTGGTAACTTTTCTCATTCCCTCACACTCGTCTTTTATGTCCTGAAGAAGTACTGGACCGGAGCGGGGTTTCTCGGCAGCTCCAAAAGCGCTGCCGAGAAACCTCCAGTCCCTTTAGGCGGCGATCTGCGGTGCCTGGGAGCCTTGGCTGATTTCGATCTTGCGGGGCTTGGCCTTCTCGGCCACCGGGATGCGCATAGTTAGCACACCGGCGTCATAACTTGCTTTGACGTTGTCGGCATCGAGGCTGTCGCCTAGGATCACCTGCCTGCTGAACGTGCCCAGGGGCGTTCGGAGGCAATCATCTCGGTGTTCTCCCCTGACCTGGATTTGCGTTCGGCGTGCACGGTCAGGACGTTCCGTTCAACGTCCACATTGATGGACCCCGGGTCCACGCCGGGCAAGTCAAACTCGACAACGAACTCGTTGCCGTCACGCCACGCGTCCATGGGCATGGCGGCAGGGCGGGCATGAGTTCCGATGACCTGCTGTGCGAGCCGGTCCAGTTCACGGAAAGGGTCTGTACGGATCAGCATTCGGGTGTGCTCCTGAAAAGTATCGTTCTTTGTTTTGGGGAAAGGTGCGGGATTCCCTCGACGGGGCGCCAGGGAGTTCCCTTGACGAGACGTCCGTCTGCTTAGGCACGTCCTATGTGCAACCAACCAGCCGGGCCCATATCAGGGGTTACGGAGGAACCGGCGGTGAAATAAGCTAAGCACACTTACCAAAAGCCCCACAAGGCCCTGTTGATGGTTCTGCAGGCAGCCCCGAAACGGTCAGCGGTGGGGGTGGAGGGGGCCGGTGCGGCCAGCCTGCGAAGGACAGAATTAGATGCGCGATGGCGAGGGCAACCGAGAGGGGTAGGAGCAGCCTGGTTCCTACCCCGTTCGCAACCCCTCAAAACGGATTGCAACCGGCGATAGTGGTCCCTCTGGCGGCAATAGCCCCAGAAGGCCCCGATAAAAAGGGACTGAAAAGAAGGTCAATCCGATCAACCCCTTAGAAGTGAGTCTGGAGAGTGTCGGGGCCAATCGTCAAGGGCTTATTCCGTCGGTTACCTCACCGGGCCAAAGCCCAACCGGCAACTGTGGGAGAGGTTCGGCCCCCGCAAGTTGTCCCATCGCGGCCGCGCTGAGTTGGTTTCTGTGATGGTTCTGCCAGCACCATCTCCTGGTTGATCTGTTGGTTGCTCAATCCTCTCCCCACGGTCCGCCCCAGGCGGCCGGTGGAGGTCGCTGGAGCTCCACAACACCTGGCCGGAGCCGCGTCGACGGCGGACAGGGCCGGACCGTTGCCGAGCAGAACGGTGCCGTGATGCTCGTACAGCGTTGTTCCCGGCCGGGCGCACTGCACCGGTATCGGCAACGAGCACTGTGCCGGGCGCTTTCTCGGCGGTGAGTCCTTTGAAAGTGTTGGCGAGATCAGGCCGCCGGTGGAGGGACCTGGCACTTCTGTAGGACCCAAACTTTTTTACCGTCATCCACGGCGAATGCTGTTGCCACCGTGAGGACGGGCACCTTCCCGTCCGTACGCGCGTCCGAATCAAGGATGATAATGGAGGGTTCACCGTTAACAGAGGTCAGCACGGTCCCCACGCAGGAAGGGTTCGTGTCGATCCTCAACCGTGTGACGGAGGAATTGAAGCCGTAAAAGCTCAAGTTCTCCTTGCCGCTAGCAGGAAAGACGGAACCGGTGAAGGCCGAGCCGCTGCCCTTGGCAGCGCTGTCCACGGACACAGTCCCGGCCAGACTCGTCATCCTGGGCGTGGCGATCGCCGCGCACGCCATCATCTCCCAGCTGCTCTACGCCGGCCTGTACGTCACGGTCACCGCCACTGCCGCCGAACTGCGCCAGGCGGGAGAACTGATGTACTACGCCGGAGACATCACCGAACTGATCCTGGCCTTCGCCATGGTCACCGCCTGACGTCCCAGCCAAACCGGCAACCCACGAACCGGCAAGAATCCGTACCGGGAACGGTCTGACGCAGCCCACCGGCTACCTTCCTGCCCGGGCCGCCAGCGCTCATGCGCCCCATGTGCGGGCAGCGTCCTGCACCCTTGGAGCGCCGTTGGACGCGAGTTCGCCCAGTTGGTGCACACCCCAACCTGACAGGTGTCCCATTTTTCTGTGGCCTTAGCTTCCCGCCTGGGCCGAAACCTTTTCTGGTGACATGCCGTCCGTGGAGGGCGTGTAGGTGCCTTGTGAGTGGTTTCCGACCCGCAGTATCTCTCCGTTCCGCAAGTACCAGACGGCTCCGTCCTCGGTCCGGACACGGGTAATACGGAGACCCACCGACTCCACGGTTCCGACAACTTCGCTGGTCTCGATTACGTCACCGATGGCGTACTGGTCTTCCAGGGTAATGAAGATCCCTGCCAGGAAGTCACGGATAAGCTGCTGAGCGCCGAAGCCGATCGCGACGCCTAAGATCCCGACGCTCGTGAGTAGCGGTGCGATGTTTACATCCAGAGCGCCGAGTGTGTAAATGATCACAGTCACCACGATAAGGACCGCAACAGTGCTAGTCAGTAGTGATCCAATGGTTTCTGCCCGCTGGACCCTGCGTTCGTGATCCAGTGTCCGCAGTACGGGCTGCGCCCAGCGAAAGTGGGGCTTCCTCAGCATCGCGTAACCGTTGCTGACCCGCCGCACGATGCGGGAAATAACCCAGCGGGCCACACCCCAAGCCACGGCCCCCAGACCTATGGTGATCCCGATCTGGAGAACGACGGCGATCCATTTATCGCCTGTGAAAAACATTCTGTCGCACACCTGCCTTTTGTCTGGCGGAAACATCCGCGGTTGAAGAATTGGGCTTCTAGCGTATCGGCAGCAAGCCGCAGTACTGATTTCGACGCTGGCTTGAGTGCACAGATTGGCCCTTCAGGGCCGGGTGCGCGGAGCACATCAGTACCGCCCTCCACAACGGGTCCGGCAGCAGCGTGGTGCTGGCGGGCCGGGTCACTGGATAGCTGAACCTGCGCCGACGGCCTGTACCCGCCGGTGAAGTTTGCCCTCGACGGCAGATTCCCACTAGATCGACTTTAATAGCAGCCACCCCGAAGAACTATGACCAGCGGGCTATCGGCGTTCCCTCATAGCGCGGTTGTTATCTGGGGTGTGGTGGAGGCGGTTGCCGGGATGCGGTGAAGGCCTGCGATTTCGTATATTTCCTGTTCTTCGAGGGTTTCTTGTTCCAGGAGTCGTTCGGCGAGTTTGTCCAGGCGCCAGCGGTTTTCCTGCAGGAGGGCCAGTGCGCGCTGATGGCATTGCTCGACCAGGGCACGGACTTCTTCGGCGACGAGGTCCAGCATGCCTTCGGAGACGCCGGCGGCGCGGGGGTCCCCTTCCTCGGGGAGGACCTGGACGGGCCCGATGCGTTTAGACATGCCCCACCGTCCGACCATCATCCGGGCCAGGTGGGTGCTGGTCTGCAGGTCGCTTTCGGCTCCGGTGGTGACGACCCCGAAGACGAGCTCTTCTGCCGCCATGCCGCCCAGTGCGCCGACGATTCTGCCCTTGAGGTAGTTTTCGTCGTACCCGTACCGGTCTGTGTCGGGCGTGGAAAGGGTGACACCGAGTGCACGGCCGCGCGGGATGATCGAGATCTTCCGGACAGGGTCGGCGCCGGGCTCGAGCATTCCCAGCAGAGCGTGCCCGGACTCGTGGTAGGCGGTGCGCCTGCGTTCCTCGGCGGGCATGACCACGTTCCTGACGGTGCCGAGCTGGACCTTTTCCAGCGCGTCAAGCAGGTCGCGCTGGGTGACCGCGGGGCGGGAGCGTTTGACGGCCAGCAGTGCTGCCTCGTTGACGAGGTTGGCCAGTTCGGCCCCGGTCATCCCGGGGTGATGCGGCTGATCGCGTCAAGGTCCACATCCGCGGCTAGCTTGACGTTTCCGGCGTGGACGCGCAGGATCTGGGCACGGCCGGGCTGATCTGGTGCGTGGACGGTGATGGAGCGGTCGAACCGGCCCGGGCGCAGCAGGGCGGGGTCCAGGACGTCGGGCCTGTTTGTTGCTGCCAGGACAACGATTCCTTCGGACGAGGAGAATCCGTCCATTTCGGTGAGGATCTGGTTCAGCGTTTGTTCGCGTTCATCATGTCCGCTTACGGTCAGGGAGCCGCTTCGCTTGCGCCCGATCGCGTCGATTTCATCGATGAAAATGATGGAAGGGGCAGCATTGCGGGCGGCCTGGAAAAGCTCCCGCACCCGGCTGGCTCCGACGCCGACGACCATTTCGATGAATTCGGAGGAACTTGCGTGGAAGAACGGTACCCCGGCCTCACCGGCGGTGGCCCGTGCCAGCAAGGTCTTTCCGGTCCCCGGCGGCCCGCTGAGCAGGACGCCTTTGGGCGGTTTGGCGCCGATGGCCTGGTATCTTTTGGGGTCTTTGAGGAAATCAACGACTTCAGAAATTTCCGCTTCGACCTCATCGATACCGGCTACGTCCTTGAACGTCACCCGGACCTTGTCGGGGTCCACGGGTCGAAACTTTTTCCCCGCACCTAATCCGCCTGTTCCGAGCATGCCTGACTGCTTTTTGAACAGCCACAGGTAGAAGAGGACCAGAAGCGCGATGGGAGCCACCGAAATCAGCAGGTTTGTCAGAACACCGCGTTCCTCAACGAGCGGGGTGGCGCGGACCGTGACGTTGTTTTGTTCGAGTGCACTGAGAAGGTTGTCATCGGCGAAGAGAGGGCGCTCGGTCGTGAACTGGCTGTAGTTCCTGCCGTCGCTGCCGGGCAGGGGCCTTCCGCTGCGCAGGGTACCCTCAATGCTCTGGCCCTTCGCGAAGATCTCCGCAATGTTGTTCGCCCGCACCTGCGCCTTAAATTCGGTGTAGGAAACGGATTGAGGCTGGTTTTGCTGGTCCTGGACCGTCAGGACAGCGAACACAGCCACGTACAGCAGAACAATCAGCAGAGTCCGCCACCACTGGCCTCGTTTGCCACGATCGTGCCGGGCCGCGGGCAGGCCCTCGGTCCGCCACGGCACCCTGGGCCAGGAACCAGAGCGGGACCCATGCGCGTTCTGGCCCAGCCTGTTTTGATGGCCCGCCGGTTCGTTCACGATTCACCTCCGATATCCACAACTTTCGGTGTTCACGTTTCTAGCTACCGTCCCTGCCCGCCGTCAAGGCTTCAGTCCTCGCATTCGCAGCAGTACTTGTTTCCGTCCCTTTCCTTGGCGAGTTGGCTGCGGTGGTGGACAAGGAAACAGGACATGCAGGTGAATTCATCCGCCTGGACCGGGATGACCTGAACCAGGAGTTCCTCACCGGAAAGATCGGCGCCAGGCAGCTCGAAAGCCTCGGCAAGATCGGCCTCATCGACGTCGATGACAGCCCCTTTAGGGGTGGCAGCCTCTGTCTTAAGCTCCTGGAGGGATTCGGTGGCCTCGTCTTCGGCCGTTACCCGGGGCGCGTCGTAGTCAACGGACATTCGGATTCTCCTTCACTTCCAATCAATCAAGGGACCACTGCTAAACCCGGCCAGGCGGCGCCATATTCCATGCCCTCCTGCCCTGGCTGACGAACCCACAAAATTGCACTGCGACCCCGCACGGCCAGAGGAGAAGCCCGTACAACTCCTTGGGCCCGCGCTTCTCTGCCCGTAGAGGAGTCGTGGAAGATTCCCGGTAGCAACAGGCGGCACTCCAGCCTGCAGCCAAGGAAATCTATCTGGTAGGCACGGTACTGGACGTCACCAGCGGGCGGGGCAGACTCGGAGGTGCCGGGGCGTTCGTGCTTACCGGTGCCGTGGGCTTCGCGCTTGGATCGGGGTGGCTTGTGCGGGTGGGTGTCGGTGTTGGCTGTTCAGCGGGCTCGGTGGCTGAATCCAGTGGCACAGTGCCCGATTCTTCTGTCGGCGCGTTTGGTGTCGGGTCCGAGGGTGGAGCGACTTTGTTCTCAGTAGCGTCTGAGACGACCATGGAAACACCCGACTGGAGGGCACCGGTCCCCTCCGAGAGGGCCAGGCCCGTGGCTGACTGGAAGCCAAGAATTGACCCCAGACCAACAAGGAAGATGAGGGCTGTTCCACCGACAGCACTCCGGGCCTTTGGGACTCTGGGTGACTTGCCGGGCGCATGCTGCACACCGGCAAGAGTTCCCAAGGCCCGATCCGGCAGCAGCTGCGCAGCGGAGACCTTGCCAGATGTTGCCCGCACGGTCCTGGGGACACTTTGCGGTGGCGTTGTCCGGACTGCCCCGGTCCCGCGTCTGGGCATGACGCGTTTGAGCTGGGCGTGGCTCTTTTCCAGAGAGGCGCGGAACAGCGGCAGCGCAACGGCCGATATAACGCTGAAAATGAAGGCACCGACGACGGTTCCTGTCAGACCGAGGTGCCCGCCAATGATGGAAGCCACTGCGGCGGCGGCGCCGCCGGCAATGACCTGGCTGGCACTCAGGCCGAGGGCGTTCCCGGTCACAGCAGCTTCCTTGACTCTCTCTTCGGTCTCGTCCTTTGCAGTATTGGTCATTTTTTCAACTATCTCCGTTCAGTGGTTCTACGGGGATGGTCGGTCGGTATCCACAAAAGGTGTTCATCCCATCGGCGAAGCATCTTAAAATACCTCGCCCGGCGAGTTTAAATTCCTACGCCCGAGGTGGCTTTTCCTCAACTATCTCCGGAAGGTGAGCAATGAGTATCCGGGATCGGCACTGGCGACAAGCAGTGTGGGCCGACGGTCTCCGAAAGGTGACAGTTCTTCACGCAGATCCTCCCGCACGATTCAGGAACGCCGCGGAACCGGCGCTAGTAAAGTACCTCCGGCAGCAGTCAGGGTCCCCTTTTCGGGCACCTGACGTTCTTTGCGGCCGCGGCCCAGTGCTCTGGTTTTGCCCTGCAGGGACAAGCTGAAGGCTCTCAGGACGGGGGCCTCCTGGCACCCGTCCGAATTCTATGAGCACAGCCTTAGTGGGCACTGCACAGGCGGCGCGGACGACTGGGAAATCTGCCCTGCAGAGAACCAGTGCGTCCGACCGGTTCGCGTGCTGGTAGGGATCCCTCACCCAGTTGCCACTTAACCGTTTTCGATCACGTAACCGTCCATCCGGCAGGCGCTATCGGCGTCTTGCGGAAGGCTGTCGACGAGTGTGCGGAGGTTCGTGTCGGCTCGCCCTATTCACGGCCTGAGTTGGGTGATCGGCCCTAGCTGCGCTCGGGTTGTAGCGGCGTTTTTAGATTTTTGGTGCTGTCCTTTGTGGGGTTTGTCAGCGACGCCACCGATGCTGCCACCGAGTTGTCGGGGTTCTTTGCTGGTTGTGTGTAGGCGCGGAGGACCAGGAGTGATTTTCCCTCCAGTTCCACGGTTCCGTTGGCCCCTATAAAGCCTTGGCCGGCTCGTTCTCCGGCGGTGTCGATCAGTGGTTCCCATGCTTTTGAATAGTCGGGGCCAGGCAGTTTGAAGACCACGGGACTGTCCCCGGAGTTGCAGTAGAGCAGGAAGTGGTGGTCACGGATCGGTCGGTTGCGGTGGTCGCGGCCTACGGCGTCGCCGTTGTAGAACACCCCTAGTGCACGTGCGAGGGGGTTGTCCCAGTCTTCGGGGACCATTTCGGAGGCGTCGGTGTTGAGCCAGACGATGTCCGGCAGGGGCTGGTTCAGGGTTCGCCGGGTGGGACGTCCGTTGAAAAAGCGGTTGCGGCGGAACGTGGGATGTTCGCGGCGGAGGGCGCTGGCGGCTGCGAGAAACTCGATGAGTGGTTGATCCGGTGTTTCCCAGTCGATCCATGACAGGGGTGAGTCGTGGCAGTAGGCATTGTTGTTGCCCTGCTGGCTTCTTCCCAGCTCGTCGCCGTGCACGACCATGGGAACGCCCTGGGAGAGGAATAGCGTGGCAAGGAAATTACGCTGCTGTTTGGCCCGCAGGGCGAGGATCTCGGGGTTTGTTGTGGAGCCCTCCACCCCGCAGTTCCAGGACCTGTTGTGGGATTCGCCGTCATTGTTGTTTTCCCCGTTGGCCTCGTTGTGTTTTTCGTTGTAGGTGACGAGGTCGCGAAGGGTGAATCCGTCGTGGGCGGTGATGAAGTTGATGGAGGCCACGGGCAGGCGGCCGGAGCTTTCGTAGAGGTCGGCGGAACCGGCCAGCCGGGATGCGAATTCCCCAAGGGTGGCCGGCGCCCCGCGCCAGAAGTCGCGGACGGCATCTCTGTACTTCCCGTTCCACTCCGTCCACAGCGGAGGAAAGTTGCCTACCTGGTAGCCACCGGGTCCGACATCCCATGGTTCGGCGATGAGCTTGACCTGGGAGACCACGGGATCTTGCTGCACGAGGTCGAAGAAGCTGGAGAGCCGGTCTACTTCGTAGAATTCGCGGGCGAGGGCGGCGGCGAGGTCGAAACGGAAACCGTCCACGTGCATTTCCAGCACCCAGTACCGCAGCGAATCCATCAGTAATTGCAGGGCGTGGGGGTGTCGGACGTTCAGGGTGTTTCCGGTCCCTGTGTAGTCGAGGTAGTGCTGCTGGTCCTGGTCCATGAGCCGGTAGTAGGCCCTGTTGTCGATGCCCTTGAAGGACAGTGTGGGGCCAAGGTGGTTGCCCTCGGCTGTGTGGTTGTAGACGACGTCGAGGATCACTTCGATGCCGGCACTATGCAGGGAACGGACCATCGCCTTGAACTCCTGCACCTGCTGCCCCGGGCGGGTGCTGGAGCTGTAGCTTTCGTGCGGGGCGAAAAACCCGATGGTGCTGTATCCCCAGTAATTGCTTAACCCCTTTTCCTGGAGCACGCTGTCCTGGACAAATTGGTGTACAGGCATCAGCTCAATGGCCGTGACGCCCAGCTTCTGCAGGTGCTCGATCACGGCGGGGTGCGCGATGCCGGCGTAGGTTCCCCGTTCCTTCTCCGGGACCTCGGGATGGGTCATGGTCAGACCCTTCACGTGGGCCTCATAAATCACCGTGTCGTTGTAGGGGACCTTCGGCGGCCGGTCATGCTGCCAGTCGAAAAAGGGGCTGATCACCACTGACCGCATCGCGTCAGGTGCCGAATCCTGGGCGTTGAAGGAATGAGGATCTCCGAAGTTGTAGGAGAACATTGTCTGGCCCCAGTTGATGGTTCCGCTCATGGCTTTGGCGTAGGGGTCCATCAGGAGCTTGTTCACGTTACAGCGCAGGCCCAGGGCCGGGTCGTAGGGGCCGTCCACCCGGTAACCGTAGAGCTGCCCGGGCAGGACGTGCGGAAGGTAGCAGTGCCACACGAACCCATCCACAGCCTCGAGCCGGATCCGCTGCTCCAGCCCGGAGTCATCAAACAAGCACAGATACACCTCTGCTGCCACCTCGCTGAAAAGAGCAAAGTTTGTCCCGCTGCCGTCATAGGTGGCACCCAGCGGATAAGAACTACCCGTCCAGACCTCCACGTTCACCTCCCTATCGAAAGTGCTCCCATCCAACCACACCAAGGGCCACGGCGGACGCCATCTACCATCAGGCCGCGGCCGGCCCGTCTTTAGTATGTTCATTTCGGTTGGGGAGCCTGCTGGCCAGGGAAACATTGGATGGACCTGAAATTCAGGCTGCCCCACTTTACTGCCGTCATAGGTGGCACCCATCATCACGAAGATAACCAGATGGGACGAGGGCTTTGCCGCATTTTGGGCCTCTCCGTTCGGCTTCTGAAACCGGAACGTCCCGGGCTTGTCAGTCCTGAACGGAATCTTGGGCGGTGGCAGACTACGGCGCCCCCGGGGCGGTGTCGCTGGGCACCTTCCCGTTCACCAGGTTGGGACGTTGTTTCCGGTGCCGCCGGTGCCTTGGGTGCCACCAGCAAAAGTGTTCCCAGGTGGCCGCTGATTTTTTTGGGTGCCGGTGCCAAACTAATGCAAGGAGGTGCGAAGTCCGGATCTCCCGGTGCACGTCCTTGGACCGGGGAATCAGCACTGGAGGTGACAGGAGGAAGAAATGAACCGTGGATCACGGCCAGAAGCGCCGGAAGCTGACGCGTTCGAGCAGCAGATACCTGTTCTGCCTGAAGGCACCGAAGAAATCGACGTGGGCTCGCTGCCCGCCGAGGCCCCGGAAGCGGATGTCATCGAGCAGCGTACAGACGTGCTGCCCTACGGGACGGGCCGCAGGGTGACTGCAGAGGATGCAGGACTTGAGGCCTCGGAAGCAGATCTGATCGAACAGGCCGCGGCGCCTCCCTTCTATGACGAAGAGGATTACCCGGACGCACGCGAGGAACCGTTCTAAAACTCGGGCGCGGGGCGGCACATGCAGGGCCTATGCCCTGATGACCAGGATCTGCCGGGTAAGCCCGGCCCACTGGGCAGACGGAGCGCTGGGCATGGGTTTGGGCGGCCAAAAGTGCGTTGAGTTGCCGCTTCCGCTTCCAAAGGCAGTAAGGCGCCTGTTCTACAGCTGCTGGCAGGAAAACTTCCTTCCGGTGACCGCCCGGTCTTTTCTAGGTCGTCCGTCGGGCAAGTCATGGGCAGGGCTATGCCTTGTCGTGGCGAACCTCCTATTGGTGCAAGTTCGCAGTAAGGGCGCCGCCGTGGGTGGCTCCGTCAGGTAAGGGAGTGCATGGTGAGTGGGGAAGGAACACCGATTGCCTATACGGCATTGAGAAAAGGAACGCCGGTCCTCTCCGCCTCCGGGCTGCGTTTCGGAGCAGTGGACAAGGTTTTGGACGACGCAACGGGGAGTATTCTGCACGGCATCGTTGTGACAACTAAGGAGGGGCGCCGATTTGTGGCCAGGGATTCCATTGTGAGGATGACAACAACCCAGGTCCAATGCAGCATCAGCGACAACGAAGTGGGTACCTTGCCTCCCGCTGTCCGGCGCAGGCCGCGCTTTGTCCTCAGGCTGCCGCGCCGAACGAAGGCTGCCGGCCGGTGAAGGCGCCCCGGTCTTATACATGAGGAAACATCCAGGGGAACGGGTCGTATTCCAGTGACATGGCAGAGCGTGATGAGGCCGCCTTTACCCCATTGGGTCTTTCGGCCCAGCACGTCCGGCTCGCGGTCGACGATGGGACGGAAGGATTCCGGAACTAACGCCACATTTCAGGAGGCGGCTTGCATGTGGTGCTTTTACTGACGAACCGGTCTTGCAAGTCTCAAACCTCAGTGATAGAAAATCTATATCAGCCGACATAGATATGTCCGGTCATTTATTGATCAAAGGAGGTATGTCATGTTGATGATGAGTGATCCGTTCCGCCAGTTCGACCGGTTGACGCAGCAGGTGCTCGGCACTGCGGCGCGCCCAGCGGCGATGGCATTGGATGCCTGGCGCGACGGCAAGGAGTTCGTGGTCGCGGTGGATTTGCCCGGCGTCGATACGGGATCGCTGGATGTGAAGGTTGAGCAAAACGTTCTGACCATCCGGGCCGAGCGAAAGGACAATCTTGGTGAAGGTGCCGAATTGCTCGCTGCTGAGCGCCCGCGCGGTGTCTTTAGCCGACAGCTGATTCTGGGCGAAGCGCTCGATACAGGCAAGGTGAAGGCAGCTTACGATAGTGGCGTCCTCACGGTCCGCATTCCGGTGGCGGAGAAGGCCCAGCCGCGGAAGATTGAAGTCACGTCCGGAGCAGGCGCACAGCAGCAAATTAGTGCCTAACAGCCGGGAAGGATGCCTTAGCTGTAGCCTTGCCTCGTGGGCGGTTGGGTTCAATCAAAAGCGCCACTGCGCCTAACGGCGTGCAGGCGGGATCAGGGCTCAGGCATCCTTCCCTTAAGCAGTGGTCCGTGTTCGACTCGACACCATCCTGAACTTCCATAAAGTCAACGAGACCTGGCAACGCCGCGCCTTATACCCTGCGATTGCCCTGTTATACCTGGAAAATCGTGATGGAAGGCTGGAAGATTTTCGGGGTCGGGATTGTTTATTTGGCGGACCAAGGAGGCATCGGAAAGGAGTTCCGTCATGATTCGTATAGCCATCGTGCTGGGGAGCACGCGACCGGGGCGGCTGGGAAGGGCTGTGGCCGATTGGGTGCAGGCACGGGCGCAGGAGCGCGGGGACGCGGCGTTCGAGGTCCTGGACGTGGCCGACTTCAATCTGCCGCTGCTGGATGAGCCGCTGCCGCCCTCCACCGGGATGAACAGCCATGGGCACACCAAGGCCTGGTCCGACGCGGTCGCCGCTTTCGATGGCTACATCTTTGTCACCGGTGAGTACAACCATTCGATTCCCGGGGCGTTGAAGAACGCCCTTGACTACCTATACAGGGAATGGAACAACAAGTCCGCCGGCTTCGTCAGCTACGGCAGCGCCGGCGGTACCCGCGCGGCAGAGCACCTGCGGGCCATTGCCGGGGAGCTGCACCTGGCGGACGTCCGCGCCCAGGTCGCCCTGCCCCTGGCCACTGAGTTTGAAAACTACCGGACCTTCACGCCGTCAGAGGGTGCCGAGAAGAACCTGCAGACCCTGCTTGACCAGGTCATCGCGTGGGCCGGTGCGCTGAAGGTCCTGCGCACGGGCAAGGACGAGGAAAGTCGTTCCTACGCTCTCGCCGGCCGAGCCAGGGAGTAGATCCAGGACGGGCAGCAATTCCTGAACGCGCGGGAGGAGCAGCAATGAGCGCAGAACTTGACCTGCTGCGGTCTCTGGCAACAGTGATCGGGACCGCGGAGGCTACCCTGGACGCCGCGTATGCGGCGTTGCGGGGATCGGCCTCGGCTTTGCTCGCCAGCGGGACCTCGTCCCTGGCGGAAGTCAGCGAGGCCTCAGGGCTGTGTGAGGCCGAGCTCCTGGATCTGCTGGTCCTGACGGCCGATGAAATGGCTTTCGAGCACATGTTCCGTGAGGGTCCGCGCGGCTTGGACGGACCTGCCGCGGAACTCTAGCAGGTCCGCAGGAAGCCCTGATCATCAGGGGCTTCATGGGCATACTGGTGTCAAATGGGGTCCCGGCGCCGGTTGTACGGTTGCCGTGGGACCGGGCAGAAGAGAAGGAGGTGGCCGCGATGGCCAACATAATGCGCTGGGGTGGCGCTGACATCACTGAACCCTTTCGCCGGTTCCTGGAAGGGGACATGGCTTCCTGGCTTCGGGTTGAGGAATACCGTGACGCCGGGTCCATGGTGGTCAGGGCCGAGGTCCCGGGAATCGATCCTCAGAACGACGTCGACATTGAGCTTGTCGGCAACGACCTGCGGATCAACGTACGCAATGAGGAGAAGTCCGAACACAAGGACAAGGACGGATACCGCTCTGAGTTCAGGTACGGCACCTTCTCCCGCACCGTAGGCCTGCCAGGACCCGTCAACGAGAGTGACATCCGTGCGACCTACGATGACGGGATCCTCGAGGTCCGCATCCCGCTGCCGGAAAACGCAGGGACGGCGTCCCGGAAAATACTGGTCAGCAGAGGAGACGCAGCAGCCGGAACTGGCACCGGTGCCGCTGCTGGTCCAGCCGGTACAGGCGGGTCCCAGTCCTAACGCCGTCCCGCCGCCGGTCGGTAACAGTGCAACCACAACCAGCCGGACTGAGGAAAGATACACGCCGACGGATCGAGGGGTCGAGAGCGCCACGTGCTGAGCCTTACGGCTGACGCAAACCTGTCGTCGATCAGGATAAAGGGGATGCTCGCCGCTGGACGGGCCTGAAGCGTCTTAGCTTGCAGTTGTTATTAGGCCGGGCAGCCACCCCTTGGCCCCGGCGGCTGAGCACGTTCAACCGCATAAGATCAGGACCTCCTGAAGGACCGTCATTAGCCGGAGGTACGGAGGCAGCTGCGCCGGTACGGCCGTTACGCGAGTCCACCGGCGACTGCCTCCGCTTGTCCCAGGAGATAATTGCCGGGACCGGGAATGTGTTTCCCCCTCCCGGCACCTCCTTACCTCCCCAACTATTTCCGGAGACGGCTTTTGATGTTTGATCCTGCAACGCTTTCCTTCGCGCTGACATACGCGGGAACGTTGGCAGTGGCTGCTTTGATGTTTATTGGGCAGCTCGCCGCCTTCACCATCCTTCTGACGTTGGCCGGGATTGTCTGGATTCTGACCCTTCCCGTCTGCACGCTGATCCGGCGAGGAGACAAGTGACTCGAAGCTTCTGACCTCGCCGGGCAGCAGGGCCGCGATGGCAGGATGAGGACAGTTGCACTGCTGGGCATTGCCGCAGTCGTTTCCGGCATCATGCTGCTGCTGCTTATGTTCAGCGGCCGCATCGGCACCCACACAGTCGCCTCAGCCCTCAGCCCTCACCCTCTCAGCCGGGCTCGGCCTCTACCGTCTGCCTGAGGAACGGCTCATCATCGGGGCAGCGCCATCCCCCGCCCGGTACAGTGAACGGGCAACTTTGTGCGTTACGGGTATTTTCACCGGTGGTCGGCTGCTGCCAGCGGTTCGGCAATGGACCACCCGCAGATTCCCCCGAGGAAGGCTTCAATCATGACGATGGTGGATAACGCCGTTTACGTCAACGGACACAGGACTGATAACCCGCGGAACCTGGACGAGACGTATGAGGTGATGCGTGAACGGCGCGGTATGGCGTGGATCGGTTTGTACCGGCCGGAGCCAGCGGAAATTCAGTCAGTCGCCGCAGAGTTCAGCCTTCATGAGCTTGCTGTCGAGGACGCCCTGCACGGGCACCAGCGGTCCAAGCTGGAACGCTATGGTGAAACCCTTTTCACTGTCCTGCGGCCAGCGAGGTACCTCGATGAGGTTGAAAAGGTCGAATTCGGTGAACTGCACGTCTTCATTGGCCCTGACTTTGCCGTGACCATCCGCCATGCCGAGTCTCCGGACCTGAAGCGCGTCCGTCAGCGGCTCGAGACTGATCCGGAGCTCCTGACCCTGGGACCTCAGGCAGTGTTGTACGCGATCCTGGACGAAGTCGTGGACCAGTACGAACCCGTCGTGGCCGGCCTGGAGAACGACATAGACGAGATTGAGGACGAGCTGTTCGGCTCAAACCCCGACGTCACCCGCCGCATCTATGAACTGTCCCGTGAAGTCATAGAATTCCAGCGGGCCACCCACCCGCTGCGCGGAATGCTCGAAGCCCTGCTCCGCGGATCGACAAGTACGCCCTGGACTTAGAGCTGCAGCGACGACTCCGGGACGTTCACGACCACGTCCTGCGACTGGTGGAACGAGTCGACGGGTTCCGGGCCCTACTGCAGAATGCCCTGACCGTTAATGCAGCGCTGGTGGGCCAGCGGCAAAACGAAGAGATGCGCCACCTCACAGAGTCCAGCCTCGCCCAGAACGAGGAAGTCAAAAAGATCTCCTCTTGGGCCGCGATCCTGTTCGCCCCCACCCTCGTCGGCACCGTTTACGGCATGAACTTCAATTACATGCCCGAATTAGACTGGGTCCTTGGCGACCCCTTTGCACTGGCACTCATGCTGGTGATGGGCATTGTCCTTTACCTGTCCTTCAAGCACCGTAAGTGGCTGTAGGGCACTCTTGGCCGCCAGTAAAACTGCACTCTGTCACGGGCGATTCCCGACGTGGGAGCTCCTCTTCCTGCTCTCCGCTCTAGCGCTGGTAGTCTCCTTCGGATGGCTACAAAACTGATCACAGTCCTTGAAGACGACCTTGACGGCACAGAGGCTGTGGAGACCGTGAGCTTCCAGCTCGACGACACCACGTACGAGATCGACCTCAACGCCATCCACGCAGCTGAGCTAAGGTCCATCCTGGAGCCCTACATCATGGCCGGCAGGAAGCAGCGCAACAGCGGCACGGCCAAGCGAACACCAGCCCGGACCAGCGGCCCCACCACAGCCCAGGTCCGGGCGTGGGCGCAGGAACAAGGGATTAACGTCAACAACCGCGGCCGGGTAGGAGCAGATCTTCTGGCCCAGTATGAAGCGGCCCACTAACCTGCAGTACCGCCAGCTGTGTGTCTGCTTGTCCTTACCTTTATTCAGCAAGCCGTTACGTACCGGCGTGCAGTGTGGGCAACGACAGTCCAGGTAACTCCTTCACTTTCCCCATTCCCGCACAGCCGTGGTGAGAACAGAAGGCGCCTTTTCGACCTCGATCTGCCCGGCTTCGATGGCATTGAAGCTGCACGACGGATCCGTGTACTTTCAGCGATGCGTACCTGATGGTAATCACCAAACTTGCGTCTGTGGAGGACGTTCTCGTGGGCCTCGCTGCCGGTGCTGACGACTATTTGGGCAAACCCTTCGGCAGCATGAGCCGGGCCCGCATCGGGGCGATGCTGCGCAGCCCCGAGTACGGCTTTCAAGGATGCCTGTCCTGAACTGACCTGTGGCCGGTGGTAGCGTGACCGCTATGCGTTTCGTGCCCGCTGTGAGGCGAAGAATTTCCGCTCTGTCCGGGATCGTTTCAGTAACACTGCGAACTTTGTCGTCGGTAGCGAACGATGCAGCGCAGGGCCTCTCCCCCAAGCATCCGGCGCAGGTCATCGTGTTGGGCTTCGCGGCTGCAGTGGCTGCCGGGACTGGTCTGCTGATGCTCCCGGTGGCGAAAGAGGGCCCCGGTGGTGCGGGGATTCTGGAGGCATTGTTCACTGCGACCTCGTCGGTGTGCGTGACGGGGCTGATCACCGTTGACACACTTGTGTTCTGGTCCGGGTTTGGGCACGTCGTGATCCTGGCATTGATTCAGATAGGTGGGTTCGGTGTGATGTCCTTCGGCACGCTATTGGGTGTCCTGATGGCCCGCCGGTTGGGGCTGCGCTCCCGTATGACGACAGCGACCGAAACCAAAAGCACCGGTTTCGGCGACATCACAAGAGTTCTGCTCGGCGTCCTGACGATTACAGCAATAGTGGAACTCCTGCTCACCGCGATCCTCACCGTCCGCTTCATGGCCGGCTACGACTACCCCTTGGGGAAAGCTCTCTGGCATGGGTTCTTCCACTCCGTGTCCTCGTTCAATAACGCAGGTTTCGCCCTGTATTCGGACAATCTCATCGGCTTCGCCGGGGACCCCTGGATCTGCCTGCCGATCGCGTTCGCGGTCATCATCGGCGGCTTGGGCTTTCCCGTGCTGTTCGAGCTGCGCCGCCGTTACCGTACCCCTGTGCACTGGAGCATGAACACCAAACTCGTCCTGGCCGGCACTGCCTTCCTCTTGACCAGCGGAACAGTGTTCCTGACAGCCGTTGAATGGGCCAACCCCGCTACCTTGGGAGCCCTTCACCCGGCCGAGCGCGTTCTGGCGGGGTTCTTCCAATCGGTCATTACCCGCACGGCCGGGTTCAACAGTATCGACATTGGCCAGATGCACCCCGTGTCCTGGCTGGGGATGGACATCCTCATGCTCATCGGCGGCGGGCCCGCAGGCACCGCTGGTGGCCTGAAAATCACCACGTTCGCTGTTCTGCTCTTCATACTCACTACTGAACTGCGCGGCGACACCGCCGTAAACATTTTCGGCAAACGCCTCTCCCGCGCCGTCCACCGCCAGGCCATCACGGTCGTCCTGCTCGCCCTGGCCCTGATCGTGAGCTCCACGATGTTCCTGATGCTGATCACCGACTTCGGACAGGAAAAGATCCTGTTCGAAGTCATCTCCGCTTTCGCGACCGTCGGCCTGTCCACCGGCATCACCGCGGGCATGCCCCCAGCGGGACAGATCGTGCTGATCCTGCTGATGTTCATCGGCCGGCTCGGCCCCGTCACCCTCGGCGTGGCCCTCGCGGTCCGTACCCGCCCGGTTCTTTACGAATACCCCAAGGAAAGGCCCCTCATTGGCTAGAAAAATCATCTTCTCCCGCGCCCCCGAACGGCTCGCCAAAGCAGATTCGGTCGCCGTGATCGGGCTGGGCCGCTTCGGCGGGTCCCTGGCACTGGAGCTGGAAGCCCAAGGAACCGAGGTGTTGGGAATCGACGCGGACGAGAGCATCGTCCAGTCCTTCAACGGCCGCCTCACCCACGTCGTGAGGGCCGATTCCACCCAGGAAGAAGTCCTCCGGCAACTCTCCGTCCACGAGTTCGACCGCGCCGTGGTGGGCATCGGCACCGACATCGAGGCCAGCATCCTCACCACCTCCCGGCTCCTGAAATTCCAAGGCCCACAGATCTGGGCCAAAGCCATCTCCGAACCACATGCCGAAATCCTCGGCCAGCTCGGCGTGGACCATGTCATCAGGCCCGAACACGACATGGGCAAACGCGTCGCGCACCTGGTCCGCGGCGGGATCCTTGACTACGTCGAGTTCGAAGACGACTTCGTCATGGTCCGCACCACTCCCCCGGCCGAGGCGCAGGACAGGCCCCTGGGAATCCTCGGGCTTCGGGACAAGTACGGCATCACCATCGTCGCGTTCAAACGCCTCGGCGGGACCTGGGGCCACACCACAGCCCAAACCGTCCTCTACAACGATGACCAAATCATCGTCCAAGGCAGCAAAACCGACGCCGAAAAATTCAGCACCCTCCCCTGACACTGATCCTCCTCCGGGGCGTCATGAGAGCATGAGGAATTACGGTCGACCGTCGAGGTCGTACTGTTAATTGCTGGTTCCGTGACGAGTTCTACGGAGGGCACGCAACGGTGAACGATAGTTCAGGGTTCTGGCGTACTGACCCTGCCACGCTCCGCGACGTGGCAGTTGACCGCACGGCGCTCGAGAACGCCCTCGCAAACGGCTGCCCGCCCTTGGATCGTGTCCGGTTCCTGGCGCTGCTCAACCGCGAGAGCGAGGCTCTCCGAGAAGGCTTCCGGCTGCTGCCTGGTTTCCCGGACCGGAGCGATTTGGTGCTGGTCCTCGCCCAGGTCTTCCAGCGGCAGTACCGCTGGTACGAAGCCGCACAGCTGCAGGAGGAAGCACTGCAGCTGGCCTCCACCAGGGTGGAAGAAGCCAACGTACGACACCACATCGGGCGGCGGCTCTTTGACGAAGCCCGCTACCGGGACGCTGTGGCCGAATTTCAGTGGGCGTCAGATCTTTACCGGGTCTCCGGCGAGCACCAGCTCGCGGAGAGATCCAGACAAGCCATGCGACGATCCCAACAAGTGCACTCAAAGACAGCATGGTCCACTCTCACTACCTAGCCCTTTCCTGGCCGGAATGATCCAGTCGCTGACTAAATTTGAGGCGTGTAGCGTCAGCAACTGAAAGCCCGCCGTTCCCCCAATCGGTGGGCTTTCTCCACCTCCCATGCCAAGCGGGGAGCTTCCTTCCAAGGCCGCACATGACCGGGAACTCATGGAAGATGTGGCGACTGTTTCCGCGGCGGCTGTCCTGCCGGCCGTAAGCTTGCCACAACTAAAGGGAGCCAGGGGGCTTTGTGGAAGAAGAGCGCGTCTGCTTGGTCATCGAGGATGACCCCGACATCCGTGGACTGATCACAGCCGTGCTGGCCGGCGCCGGCTTCGCAGTGCTGACTGCCGGGAGCGGGGCTGAGGGCATAGCCGCGTGCGCTGCCGCGGGCCCCGCGTTGTCGCTGATCACCCTCGACTTGGGCTTACCGGACAACGACGGACACGACGTCGCGCAAGCGTTGCGGGCCCTGAGTTCGGCACCACTACTGTTCCTCACAGCCAGAGCAGGGGAAGACGACATCCTTTCAGGGCTGGCGGCCGGAGCCGCCGCCTACCTCACCAAACCCTTCCGCCCAAGCCGGCTGAGGGAAACTGCCCTCAGTCTGAGCCGCCTTCAGGCAGGTTCACCGGCTCCGGAAGCCGCAACGTAATAAAGAAACCACGGCGTTGACGCCGCGCCCTCCTTACTCAAATCCCCGTACCGGCTGAACACGATCCGGGGGCAAAGTATCCCTTCGTGTCACTGACCAGCCACGATGCGTAACCCCTTGAACCTGGTTCACACCGTTCGAGTGGTGATCAGAGCGAGGCGTTCACCCTGGTTGGTTCCTTATTCGGTCTGAAGCCGTGGTTCACAATGAGGATGCATTGATCAAACGTGAGGAGCAGGGGGGACCATGAGGGGTTGCCCGTTAAGAAAATGCGGTGCTTGGCTCTGAGGAAACTTCTACAGCAGAACGGAAGCCCCAGGTCCGGGTAATCGCCGCTGGCCGCGCTGGACGTGTTGCGCCAGCGGTGCACTATCAACGGGCAGTCAGTCACCTCCTGCAAGGCGCCCCCGAAAGCTGTGGGCTTTCCTGCGCCAACTGTGCAAATCGAGACGGAAACCTGAATGGCGTGGCTTGAAGTGGATGGACAGCATGCGCTCTTCGACACGGACCAGAAGATCAACGCAGTACACCAAGCCATCGTCGACCGCCTCACTGCCCATAATGAGGTCCATCTAATAACGAAGTTCGGCGTAGTCCAGGGACTCACGTTCAGGATCACGAAGCAAAGCCGGGTGGCTCACCCTGGCTGTAGGAATCCTGAGAAGGACAAGGGACTGCAAAAGTTTTTCTCCAGCGACGCGGAGATGCAGTCCCCGTACATCACTTTTGATTTTCTGAGCAAACGATTCGAAGCGTGGGATAACTCACGGGACGTGCTGATGTAGCCCACACGCTGCGCTACGTTGACTTGAACTACACCCAAACCTGACGTCAGGCAGCAAGGATGAAAGCGTCAGGTTAGAGTCGGAAGCCGATTCCTACACTGCCTCGGTGAACCGTCTCAGACTCAAACCTGACAGACAGCGCATTTCGGCAGACGAAGCTCCGTATGCGTCAGACCTCCGCCGCAGGAGCCGCACACTGGGCCTCATACATTCGCGCGTAAGCGCCGCCCGCAGCCGGCAGTGAGCGTGCGTCCCCTGCTCCACGATCTGGCCTGCCTCCATCACCAGGATGAGGTCGGCGTCGCGGATCGTGGACAGGCGGTGCGCGATCACAAAGGAAGTCCGGTCGGACCGCAGCGCGCTCATTGCCTTCGGCACCAGCACTTCGGTCCGGGTGTCCACCGAAAAGGTCGCCTCATCCAGGATCAGCACCGACGTCCGCGCAAGGAAGGCACGCGCAATCGTCAGCAGCTGCTTCTCCCCCGCGGACACGTTCCCACCCTCGTCCTCCAGCACCGGGTCGTACCCCTCGGGCAGGGACTTCACGAACCGGTCCACATACGTCGCCCGCGCCGCCTCCAGAACCTCCTCCGAAGTAGCCCCTGGCCGCCCGAGCGCAATGTTGTCCCGGATGGTCCCGCCGAACAACCACCCATCCTGCAGCACCATCCCGATCCGCGAGCGCAGCTCGCGCCGCGGCACCGAGGTGACGTCCACGTCGTCGAACGTTATCCGCGCCGCGTCCAGCTCGTGGAACCGCATCATCAGGTTCACCAGCGTGGTTTTCCCCGGCGAGTACGAGAACGACACGTCCTCGAACAGCAGCCGCTCCGCCCAAACAGCGGCCCGGCAGACGGCCCCGGCTCAACGGACTCCTCGTCCTCATCCAGCAGCTCAAACACCCGCTCCGCAGACGCAACCCCGGACTGCAGCAGGTTCGCCATGGACCCCAACTGCGCCAGCGGCTGCGTGAACTGCCGCGAGACGCTTGGCAATCAGCGCAGTATTCCCCAGCGTCAGCGGAATGGCCACCAGAGCTCCCGGCCCAGTTGACCGGGTAGGCGAATCCGGCGTCGACCATGTCCGGCTCCCCGCGCCGCCTGGGAGGCATAACGCTGCTGGTGGGCCTGGACGCCGCGGCGCCCGGCTGCCCGCCCAGCACCGCCCCAATTCGGTCCGCCGTGAAGGACGAAGAGTGGCTCACCGAGCGCGTCAAGCATCACGCGCAAATTCCATCCCCCATTTTCCCGGCCAGTTGAAACCCTTGGAAAACCGGCCTTCCGGACGGCCTCTTGGGCAGCAAGCCCTTTTTCTTACTCCTGGATTGTGCACGACGCACCCATACCCGAAACCCCTGCTCTCTAACGTGATTTCCCACACACCAAGTTCCACCCCAGAACCATGAGGAGATACACATGCCGAACTACAGGGTGTCGATGGATATCGGCGGAACGTTTACGGACATCGTGGCGTACGACCAGGCCGCAGGGACCTATGAGGCGACCAAAGCATCCACCACACCGGGCAACCTGAGCGCGGGCGTCATCGCCGGCCTCGAATCGATTGTCACCGACCTTTCCGACATCGAATTCCTGGTGCACGGCACCACCCAGGGCCTGAACGCCTTCCTGGAGCGCCGCGGCGTTCCCGTGCTGCTGCTGGCCACCGCCGGCGTCGAGGACTCCTACCACATCGCCCGCGGCCCCCGACTGGAGCTCTACAACGCCCAGTACCGCAAGCCCGCTCCCCTCCTCGAGCGGAAGGACGTCATCGGCGTCGGCGGCCGCCTCGACGGTCAAGGCCACGAGATCCGGCCGCTCGACGAAGTTGCCGTCCGCCAGGCGGCCCGCCGGGCACTGGACGAAGGATACGGCGCCGTGGCCGTTGCCTTCCTGTTCAGCTACAAGAACCCGGCCCACGAACTTCGTGCCCGCGAAATCCTGCTCGAAGAACTGGGCGAAGACTTCACCATCTCCCTTTCGCATGAAGCAGCCAAGGAATGGCGCGAATACGAGCGCACGTCCTCCGCCGTCGTCGAGGCCTACACGGGCCCCGTGGTCCGCAACTACCTCCTGGACCTGGAAGAGAAACTTGCCGACCGCGGCGTGGAGGCCCCGCTGCACATCATGCAGTCCTCCGGCGGCGTGCTCACGGCCGAGTCCGCCCGCAAGCGTCCCCTGCAGACGCTGCTGTCCGGTCCGGTGGGTGGCGCCATGGGCGACGTCGAACTGGCCGGCGTGTCCGGCAACCGCAACCTGATCGGCGTCGACATGGGCGGCACCTCCTTCGACGTCTCCCTGGTGGTCGACGGCAAACCCGACGTGTCCACCGAAGCCCACCTCGAAGGCCTTCCGATGCTTATGAGCGTCGTCAACATCCACACCGTGGGAGCCGGTGGCGGCTCGGTGGCATGGCTCGAAGCCGGCGGCCTCCGGGTGGGCCCGCGGTCCGCCGGCGCCAACCCGGGCCCGGCCTGCTACGGCCGCGGCGGCACCGAACCAACCGTTACCGACGCCAACCTGGTGCTCGGCCGTGTGGACCCCGATTGGTTCGCCGGCGGCCAGGTCGCCCTGGACCGGGAAGCGGCCATCACGGCCCTCAAAACCGTGGGCGACCAGCTGGGCCTGGACCCGATCGCCATGGCCGAAGGCATCTGCGACGTCGCCAACTCCCAGATGGCCCAGGCCATCAGGACCATCACCATCTCCCGCGGCATCGAACCGCGCGACTTTGCCCTCGTCGCCTTCGGCGGCGCAGGACCGATGCACGCAGTCTTCCTCGCCAAGGAGCTCGGGATCCCCGAAACCGTGGTTCCCCGCTTCCCCGGCGCGTTCTCGGCGTGGGGCATGCTGCAGACCAACATCCGCAAGGACTTCTCCGAGCCGTACTTCTTCCTCGATGAAGACATCGACGTCGCCGACATGGCCGGTGTCCTGCGCCGGATGGAAGCGGAGGGCCTGAAGTCTCTGGTCTCCGAGGGTGTCCCCGAGGAAAGCCGCGGGACCAGCGCCTCCGTGGACGTGCGCTACCAGTCGCAGGAATTCTCGCTGAACGTTCCCCTGACCTCCGCCGACGAACCCGAATCGGAAGGCTTCGTCGCCAACCTGGCCGCCCGCTTCTCCGCCATGTACCACGACCGCTACGGGCACTCCAACCCTGGCGCCCCCATCGAAATCGTGGCACTCCGGACACAGGCCGTGGGCGACCTGGGCCGGTTGGAGGCACCGCTCTTCGCAAAGGCACAGAGCCCGGAGTTCAAGCACGAAGTGCGCCGGGTGGTCTTTGACCACGAAGAACACGACACCACCGTGGTGCGCCGCGACGACCTGGCCGCCGGGCACGCCTTTGAGGGTCCCGCCATCATCGTGGAGCAGACCGCCACCACCGTGGTGCCGCCAGGGTTCAACGTCACCGTGGACGAGTTCGGCTCGCTGGTCATCCGCACCGAAGACGCAGAAGGAAATTGAGGTACCACCAATGACAATCGCCGCAGTCAAAACCCTGGATCCCGTAACCGTTGAAATCATCCGCAACGCGCTCACCAGCGCCGCGGATGACATGAACGCCACCCTGATCCGCTCCGCCTACTCACCGATCCTCTACGAGGGCGGGGACTGCGTGGTGGCCCTGCTGGACACCGAACACCGTGTGCTCGGACAGTCCGCCGGCCTCCCCCTGTTCCTCGGCAACTTGGAAACCTGCTCCATCGCCGTGGAGGAACTCTACGGCCGCGAAGTCTGGCAGGAAGGGGACGTCTGGATCCTCAACGACTCCTACCTCGGCGGAACCCACCTGAACGACGTCACCATCTTCGCGCCCATCTTCAACGACGGCTCGGTGGTGGGCTTCGCCGCCACCCGCGCGCACTGGATGGACATGGGATCCAAGGACGTGGGCGGCTCCATGGATGCCACGGACATCTTCCAGGAAGGCTTCCGCATGGGGCCGGTCAAGCTCATGGAGGCCGGCATCGAAACCTCCGTGGTGGACCTGATCCGCACCAACGTGCGCTTCCCCTACCAGACCATCGGGGATATGCACGCGATGATCGCCGCACTCCGGATGGGAACCACCCGGATGAAGGAACTGGTGGGCCGGTACGGCATGGACCAACTCGATGCCGCCCGCGACGAAATCTTCCGGCAGACCGAGGAGATCGAGCGCGAAACCGTCCGCAACATCCCGGACGGCGTCTACGAAGCCGAAGGCGTGCTGGACAACGATGGCATCAACCTGGACACCCCCATCCCCATCAGGCTGAAAATCACCGTTGCAGGTGACACCGTGGACTTCGACGTCACCGGCTCCGCCGACCAGACCATGGGCCCGGTCAACTGCGGCGCAGCCCAGGCCGTCTCGGCCCTGCGCGTCGGCTACAAGCTCCTGGTCAGCCCGGACTCCAACTCCAACGGTGGATCCTTCCGCCCGCTGACCACCCAGGTCCGCTCCGGCTCCGTGCTTGGCGCCGTGGCACCGGCACCCTGCCAGTGGTACTTCTCCCACCTGGGGCTGCTGATCGACCTGGTCTCCAAGGCCATGGCACCCGCCATGCCCGACCGCGTGGCCAGCGCGAGCCACGGCGACTCGATGATCATCACCGCCGCCGGCTTCGATCCCCGCTTCGGCCGGAACTTCGTGAGCATGGAAGCCACCCTGGGCGGCTGGGGCGCCTGGCAGGGTACCGACGGCGAATCCGCCATGATCAACAACGTCAACGGCTCCCTCAAGGACCTGCCCATCGAAATGATGGAAACCCGTTACCCGCTGCGGATCAACGAGTACTCCATCCGCCCCAACTCCGGCGGCCCCGGGCAGTGGCGCGGCGGCAACGGAGTGGTCCGTGAATACGAGTTCCTGGCCGACTGCGTGGTGGGTCTCTGGTTCGAAAGGTCCAAGACACCGGCCTGGGGCCTCTTCGGCGGCTCCGACGCCCAGGGCCCGGAAGTGGTGATCAACCCCGGCCGCCAGGATGAGGTCCGGACGCTGAAGGCCAACGCACGGAAAATCAAGGCCGGCGACGTGGTTCGCCTGGCTGTCGGGGGCGGCGGCGGTTTCGGCGATGTCGCCAAGCGCTCCCGCGAGGACATTGAGTACGACATCATCAACGGCTTTATCACCGAGGAATTCGCCAAGACCCACTACGGCTACTAAACGCCGAATTGAAAGGATTGACCGTGAAAATCACCAAACGTCCAGCCGCAGCGATGGCCCTTATGAGCCTTGCCCTGCTGACCTCCGCCTGCACCCCACCTGCCCAGAGCAGCACCGCAGAAGCAGTGGCTGCGAAGGCAGACCAGAAGCTCAACGTTGGATTCTTCGGTTTCGCCAAATCCAACGGCTTTGCCCAGGGCACGTACCTCGGCGTGGAACAGGCGGCCAAAGCCAACAACGCCAGCGCCACCTTCGTGGACTCCAACTTCAACGCCCAGACCCAGGTCCAGCAGATCCAGGACGCCGTCACCTCCAAGCAATTCGAGGTGATCGTGGTCCAGGCCAATGACAACCAGGCCCTCATCGCACCGTTGACCCAGGCCGTGCAGGCGGGCATCACGGTGGTGGTCGAATTCTCGGTCATCGGGCCCAAGTTCGACACCATCCAGCCGCAGATTCCCGGTGCCATCAGCATCGTGGACCTCCCCACCCGCAACGGCAAGATGCTCGGCGAAATGGGCAAGGAAGCCTGCGCCCAGGTGCCGGGCGACACCTGCAAGGTGGCCTACCTTGAAGGCTTCAAGTCCCTGCCCCTGGACAACGCCCGGACCGAGGCCGTGAAGGCGGAACTGGCCACCGATCCGAAGATCAAACTCGTGGCCAGCGTGGAAGGCGGCTACACGCAGGACAGCGGCCGGCAGGCGTTCCAGAACGTCTCCCAGGCGACCCCTGACGTCAACGTGGTGATCGGCGCATCCCAGGCCATCACAGGAGCCGCAGCGGCCGCCGGGAAGAGTGACATCAAGTTCATCGGCAACGGCGCGTCCGTATCCAACGTGGAAGCGGTCCGGTCCGGTAAATGGTTCTCCATCTATGTCAGCGACGTCGTGGCCAACGGCGCCAAGGCCACCGAACTGGGGCTCGCCAAGGCGCGGGGCAAGCAGGTGGAAACCGCCATCGACGAAGCAAGCCTCTCCCCCAACAACGGCAAGGGCACCAAGGAAGCACTGGATTCCCTGAACTACGTCTCGAAGTACTCGGACTAGCCCAGCCCCCTTTCCGGGGGCACCCCGGGGCCGCAGCCTCACCGCTTCGGCCCCGGGGACCCTGGCCCTAAGTTCCCTTCCATTTCCAGAGGTCAACATGGCTATAGAACAGTTGGAAAAACCCGGGCATGCCAGCCGGAGGACCGCCCCCGAAATCACCGTCTCCGGGATCGGCAAGCGCTATGGTGCAACGCAGGTGCTGAAGGACGTCACACTGTCGGTAACCCCCGGGGAGATCCACGGCATCATGGGGGAAAACGGCGCAGGAAAGAGCACGCTGCTCAAAATCCTGGGCGGTGCCATCACAGCGGACTCCGGCACCATGGAATTGGACGGACACCCGGTCAGGATCACGACACCCCGGGACGCCATCTCACACGGGATTTCCCTTATCTCGCAGGAGCTGGCGCTGATCCCCAATCTGTCAGTGCTGGAGAATGTCTTCCTGGGCCGCTGGTCGAACAAGGGAAGCCTCCTCTCCCCCAACAGGGACAGCGAGCACTTTGCCCGGCTGCTGGAAGAGACCGGTTTTGAGCTGGACCCGAGGGCGACGGTGGGGAACCTGCCCATCGGACAACAGCAACAGGTGGAAATCCTGAAAGCCCTTGCCCGCGGGGCAAAGGTGCTGTGCATGGACGAACCCACAGCAGTCCTTAACGAGGCGGAGAAGGAAAAACTCCTGCAGGTCGTCAAACGGCTGGCCCGCGCCGGAACCACCGTCCTGATCGTCTCCCATTACCTGGAGGAAGTCCTGGGACTGGTGGACCGGGTGACCATTCTGCGCGACGGACAGCACATCGTCACCGAAGAGGCCGCCGGCCATACGCCGGAGTCGCTGGTGCGGCTCATGGTGGGCCGGGAGGTCGACTTCCTCATCCCGGACGTTCCGCAGGTTCCGTCCGAAGCCGAGACGGTTGTCCGGGTAGCCGGATTGACCAGTGCCAAGGTCAAGGACATATCTTTTGAGGTCCGCCGCGGGGAGATCCTGGGCATCGCCGGGCTGGTGGGCAGCGGCCGCAGCGAAACCCTCCTCGCAGTTTTCGGTGCAGACCGGACCACCGGCGGCCACGTCGAAATCAACGGCCGCCGCATCCGCCCCAGCTCCATCAGGGACGCCATCAAAGCCGGTATCGCCCTCATTCCCGAGTCGCGGAAAGAACAGGGTCTGGTCATGTCCCGCCCGGTGGCCGAGAACATCGCCCTCTCCACCCTGCCCGCACGCTCCTGGGCCGGCTTCGTCAAGGCCCAGCGGGAAAGGACGGCCGTCAAGGACGTCAGCAAGTCCGTTGACCTGCGCGGCGCCCGCCCCGGTCAGCCGGTAGCCAACCTTTCCGGCGGGAACCAGCAGAAGGCACTTTTCGCCAAATGGCTGTTGAACCCTCCGGCGGTGCTCCTGGTGGATGAACCCACCCGGGGAGTGGACATCGCCGCCAAGGCCCGGATCCACAGCATCATCGTCGAACTGGCCGCGAAGGGCACAGCAGTCATCGTGGTCAGCTCCGAGCTCGAGGAAGTGCTCGGCCTGTCCCACCGTATCCATGTCATGAGGCACGGGCGCATCGTTGCCGAGTTCGACCGAAACGCCTCCCGCGACGAAGTCATGACTTCCGCTTTTCTGAAATAGGTGAATCCACATGACCACAACGTCAGTTGCCGTGCCCTCGACGGCAGAGAAAAAATTCAATCTGAACTTCAAAGACTTCGGGATCGTTTTTGGCCTGGCCGCCATCATGCTGTTCCTGGCCCTGAACACCGGAACGTTCCTTACGGGCCGCAACTTCATCAACCTGTTTGACCAGGCCGCCGTGGTGGGCCTGCTCGCCGCGGCAGCCACGCTGTGCATCATCAGCGGGGTCTTTGACCTCTCCTCCACCGCCACCCTCGCGGTCTCCGCCATCTCGGGCGTGATGATCACCCAGCAATTCGGCGTTGCGGCCGGTTTCTTCGGGGCGTTGCTGGTGGGTGCCCTGCTGGGGACGATCACCGGGCTGATCGTGGTCAGCACAAGGGTCAATTCGTTCATCGGGACACTGGCGGTGAGCATCATTTACCGGGGCCTGGCGATCGTGATCACCGGCGGCGCGATTGTTGCACCGCTGCCTGAGCAGCTCGCTTCCTTCCAGACCTGGACCTGGCCCAGCCTCTTCGGCCTCACCGCCGGTTCAGTCTTGATGCTGGCGATGACCACCGTGCTGGGCATCGTTCTGTGGCGCACCACATTCGGACGCAGGATCTACGCCGTAGGCGGGAACCAGGAAGCCGCCCGCCTCAGCGGCATCCGGACCGGCTCCATCCACGTTGCGGTCTTCGCCATCAGCGGCCTGTGCTCGGCAATGGCCGGAATGATCCTGGCCTCGCGTGCGGGCTCGGCGCAGCCGGCCATGGCCATCGGCATCGAACTCACCGCCATCGCCGCTGTGGTCATCGGCGGCACCAGCATCCTGGGCGGGCAGGGCGCCATGTGGAGGGCCTTCGTGGGAGTCATGATCCTCACCGTCATCAGCAACGGCTTCAACCTGCTGCACTGGGATACCACCTACCAGCAAGTGGTCACGGGCGTCCTCATCCTGCTGGCCGTAGCAGCCGATGGACTGTTCTTCCGCAAATCCACCAGATGACCGTCCAGGGTGGACCCTAGAGATATGACATGGATGTATCGCGGGGCTGGGGCCCGGCAGGAACTTGAACAGGAGGCCCGGCAATGCGGGTAGGACTGATGCTCCAGGGCAGCAGTTGCCGGGCACTCGTCCTGGAGGGACGCTCCGTCGTCTCGGTGGCGGAACAGCGGCAGGCCGGCAGCCTGGCTGACGCACTGGACAGCGTCCTGTCCTCCTTGCGCCTGCAGTTCGGAAGCCTGATCACAGACGTAACGGCCGACGTCGGACGCGTCCTCGCCGCGGCCCAGCCGGGAGACGTCATGGCTGTCCACATCTCTCCCCGTCCTCCGGCTGACCAGTTCCACAACACGAGGTTGCCGGCGAGCATTGAGCCTGCAGTCACCAGGACCGTGCATGTCCGCGGCGGCCACGACCTGCGGGGACGGCCGCTGGCACCGCTGGGCCTTAACGAGTTCCTGCTGGAACTGCCCTCCATCCTGTCCGGGGGCATGCGGAACGTAGCCATCACCGCCGTCGGCTCCACTGCCTCCGCCGAGCACGAAACCCGCATCGCGGATGCCATCCTGTCCAACAACAGCGACATGCGGATCAGCATCTCCAGTGATTTCTACTCGAGCGTGTTCCGCGACCGTGACTACACAGCCGTCCTTAACAGCGCCCTGATGGAATCGGGCGAAGAGCTGGCGGCAATGCTGGAAGAGACCGGGAAGCGCCACTTCCCCGCCGCCGCACTGTCCTATGCAAGGAACGACGGCGGCCGGGCGCCCCTGGCACGGCTGGCGGTAGCCCCCGTGCATGCGCTCCGCCCGGAACCTGCCATGGCGATCCTCGGCGCGGCAACGCTGGGCGGGCTGTGCGACGGCGAAGTGGTTGTCTGCACCGACGAGGGTGTCAGTGTGGGCACCATCCGCAGCGGCCTGCCTGTTGCGCACAGCCTTATCCGGCAGGGCTATGAAGCGAGCCTCGCCACCAACGCCGCGATCGTGGAACCGTACACGGCCAACCATCCGGTCCGGCCCGACATCCCGTCAGTTGTCGTCGACATCCGCAGCAGCCAGGACACGCCTCCTGAACACGGCCTGCTGCCAACACTTCCGGGTGTCCCGGACCTGAGCCTCATAGGCTGCGCCGCTACACCGCTGACAGCGTGGATCGACAGGCTCGAGAGGGTCAGCGGACAGGCCGAACTGCAGCGGGTTCAGCACCGGGCTGAGGAGGAAGCCGGCTCGGCTGTGGTGCAGTTGGGTGCCAGCCCTACAGACACCCGCATCATCGAATCGAACGTCTTCGCCATGCCTTACGGGAACCCCGGAATCGTTCGGATCCGGGTCCGGGCTGCCGGCGGAACGTCCAGCTCAGAGGAGAACCCGTTGGCCGGCCAGGCCTTGGGGGCCACAGCATGAGCACCATCCTCAGCCCCGAAGACGTGGGGCACCTCAGAACCGGTGCCCATTTCCTGGCCTGCGCCATCGATCCCACCGCCATCCACGTCTACGCCGGCATGATCCAGGAGGCAATGCAGGACAGGTCCGTGGAGCTCATCACCGTGGATGAGCTCGCCCCGGATGACCTGGTGGTGGCTGTCGGCATGGTGACCCAAGGCTTGTTCATTGCTGATATGCCACCCGTAGGTGACGAATTCACCGGCTGTATCGAGGCGATCGAAACCAGGCTCGGGCGCAAAGTGGGCGCAATCTATTCACTCGCCGCTGCCAACATCAACGGAATCATTCCGCTGATGGTGGGGCTGCAGTCCTCCCTTCCTGTGATCGACTCCGATCCCATGGGGCGCGTCTTTCCGCTCATCAGCCAGACCACCTTGAACATCGGCGGGGTGGCTATCGGCCCCATAGCGCTTATGGGAGTAACCGGCGAGCGCGCCGTGGTGGAGGCAGCTGATCCGCAGCGCGCCGAGACGCTGGTCCGCGCACTCGTCACCGAGCTGGGTGGTTGGGCCGCCACCGTGATGTATCCATGCTCCGCACGGCAGCTGGCAGAGCACGGGGTCCACGGATCCGTCAGCCGCATGATCCGCATAGGTCAGATCCTCGACGCCGACACGTCGGCTGAGAGCAAATTCCTGTCACTTTCCGACTTCCTGGGCGTGACCCGGATTGCACGGGCGCGGGTGAGCCACATCGAAGGCCTTTCACGCCCAACCGACCTGGGCCTTCCGGCCCAACCCTCGAGCGTGACGCTGGTGGATGAAACCACCGGGCAGATCATCCGGCTGGAGATCCAGAATGAGATTTTGCTGGTGCTCGTGGACGGTGCCGTAGCGGCAGCTGTCCCCGACATGGTGACCCTGCTCAACTCCGAGCACGGCTCTGTGGCCAGCCTGGAAGACCTTCGGGTGGGCAACGTGGTGGATGTGCTCAAACTCAATGCCGCCCCGCAATGGTATTCGGAGGCGGGGCTGGACCTGGCCGAACCGGCGGCGTTCGGCATCCCGCTCAAGCATCCGAGGCGGCGTCATGGTTAGGCCGATGAAGGACACCCGGCTCGACGTTGCGGGGCTGCTGGCGCACGGGTCGCTGCGAGGCACCACCCCGCTGTACCTCACCCCCGCCAGCGCAGTGATCGAAAGCGTCGTTCTGGTCTCCCAGCTTGAGGCGATCCAGCGGGTGCGGCCGAATACGGTTGTGGTCCTGTCTGCAGAAATGGGTTCTGGTGGATGGCTCGTATCCGCCGCCCTCAGGCATGCCTGGGAACGGCGGGCCAGCGCCGTCGTCGTGGCCGGAAGCACCTATTCCAGCGCCGTGATCGGCCTGGCTGAACGGCTGGGCATCACCCTGCTGGCGTCGGAAGGAAACCCTGCCGGAGTCGCGTTGGCCTTGGCCGCCGAGATCGGCGCCGCCCTGTCCGTGGTGGATGCCGAGCTCGCCCGGTTCGCCCGGGCGGTGGCCAAGGACAGCACGCTGACAGACGTGCTCAGTACCATCTCCGGGGAACTGGACGGGGTGGGCGTCTCGCTGGAATACGACGGCGTGGTCCTCGCCTCAGCCGGTATGGACCCGCGGGACCAGGCCGAGGTCATCACGGTTGACGTGGGGGCTGCCGACGCCGCCGTCCCTTCCGCCCTCACCGCGCGCGTACCCGCCTCCGGTGTCCATAACCTGCGGCTGGTCCGTTCAATCCTGGAAGTGGCTGCCCCTTCCGTCAAGGCCGCGTGGTTGCTGGGCGACTCCCGGGACGCGGCCCGTGCCGTCCCCACCGCGGCACTGGCCGGGCTGAACCAAAGCCGCGGTTCTTCCGGCGCAACCTTCGAGGAAGACCACCGGCACCTCCTCTCACAGCTGGGATGGCGCCGGCACGAACGCTACGTGGCCGTATGGATCTGCCAGGGTGACTCCAACATATCTGGTCCCGACCTGACAGCTGTGCTGAGGCTGCTCTGGCGAAAGGCAGCTGCACGCAGCCCCTTGGCCAAGGTCGACGGCGGCTGGCTAGCGCTTGTTCCGGCCGCCCACGAGTCAGTTGTTGCACAGCTCGAACTACGGCTCAAGACACGGCTCCGTCCTGCCCTGGCCGAGCTGGGCCTGGTGGCCGGGCTGTCCCGCTGGGTGGAGGAGGCTCCGCCGCTTCCGTCCGTCATTCAGGAGGCGCGGCTGGCAGCTGTCTCCGCCCAGTCTGCTGGACAGGGCACAGTCCTGGGCTTCGCCGGCCTGGGCGTAGCGGCCGCAACCGCATTCGTGGATCAGGACGCCGTGGCACTGGTGGCCGAGCTGACCCTGCCGCGGCTAATGGCCAGTCCTGACAGGGACGCGATAGTGGCTGCGGCAGGGGCGTTCCTTGACCACCGCAGCTCGGTCAGCCTCGCTGCGGCAGCGCTCGATGTGCACCGCAACACCCTCCAGGCCCGGCTGGGCCGTGCCCGGGAGCTCGGCGTCCCCTTGGACAATCCGTCCGAGTTGCTGTCCGTCCACCTGATCCTCAACGTACTGCGGGCCGCGGCACACGAGAAACAAACTTTCAAAGATCCCCACGAAACCAGAAAGGACTCCCATGAGTTCCCAGTTTGAATCCTTCGACGACGTCTACGCTTCCGCCCGGGACACTGTAGGCGTCCGTCTCTTCACCGCCTCCGTCATCGCCGACGAAGGCACCAGCATGGCGCGCATCTACACCACGCACCCCGAGGTCTACCCGGTTGGCGGAAAGAAGACCCTCGCGGGAGACACCAATCCGGTCTGGCTGGAGCAGGTCCTGATCGGCCAGCAGCCGTTCCTGGGCGCTGACCGGGAAGCGGTCAAGGCTTTCTTCTTCGACTCCGGAACCATCGAATCGCTGGGATGCGGCGCGATTGTCAATGTTCCGGTGGTGAGCGGCGGCCGCACCATCGGCTCCATGAACTTCCTGGCCCCTGAAGGCAGCTATGACCAGTCTTCCGTAGACGCCGCCGTAGAGGTGGCGTCACGCTCTGTCCGCCTCCTCGAAGACGCTTTGGCCGCCACGAGCTAGCCTGCGTCCTGGAACAGGAAGGAAACACTGCACATGATCCCCAACTCTGAGGGAAACCTGACCATACGGAACGCCAGGATCTTCGACGGCGAATCACCCGACCTCGTTGAAGGCTCCATCAGTATCCGCGATGGCAGGATCACAGCCGTAGGCAGCACCAATGAAGGCAGCGGCGCCGGGCCCGCGGTCGGGACTGTACTCGACGCGGGCGGCCGGGTGGTGATTCCCGGCCTCATCGATGCCCACTTCCATGCCTATGCGCTCAGCCTGACTTCTGCCGTCAACGAAACCGGCCCCTTGAGCTACTCCGCGCTGGCAGGTGCCCGCAGACTTGAGGCCGCACTCGTCAGGGGCTTCACCTCAGTCCGGGACGTGGCTGGGGGTGACATAGGCCTTGCAACCGCTATCGAGGAAGGGCTGTATCCCGGTCCGCGCTACTTCTTTACCGGTCCCGCGCTGAGCCAGACCGGAGGTCACGGGGACAACCGCGCTGCGAACGACGGAAGCTGCTTCCATGGCGGCCACATGTGCGAGGTGATGGACGGTGTTGAGGACTTGCTGCTGGCGGTGCGCCACCGGTTCCGGACCGGCGCCACCGCCATCAAGCTGATGACCTCCGGAGGGGTGATCTCCCCGGTGGATCCGATCCGTGTGCCGCAGTACAGTGCGGCCGAGATCCAAGTGGTCACGGAAGAGGCATCCCGGCGTGGCAGTTACGCCACGGCGCACGCCTACTCGCCGGAAGCCATCCGCCATTCTGTGCTGAACGGGGTCCGCTGCATCGAACACGGCAACCTCCTGGATGTTGAAACCGCCCGGCTCATGGCGGAGCACGACGTCTACCTCGTGCCCACGTTGGTGACGTATGACGCCATGGGCCGCCGCGGAGCCGAAATCGGCCTTACCGAGGTGGGCGCCGCCAAGAACCAGGAGGTCCTGGCTGCCGGCAAGAAGGCCGTCACTCTGGCGCGCGACGCCGGGGTCCGGATTGGTTTCGGCACCGACCTCATGGGGGAGCTTGAGGATGAACAGCTGGCCGGGCTTCGCCTGCAGTGCGAAGTGCTGGGTGTCTACGATGCGCTCCGCTCGGCGACCTCAACGAACGCGGCACTGCTCCGGCGCGAAGACCTGGGCCGGATCGCGGAGGGGGCGTGCGCGGACTTGGTGATTTTGGACGGCGATCCCTTCGAGGAGCCCTCTGTGCTCTGGGACGGGAGCCGGAACCGCACCGTCATCAAGGCCGGCCGCGTTGTCCCCTCCGGCGGCGTTCCGGCCGGTCCTGCCATGCTGGACGAGGCCTACACCGGCGCCTCCGCCTGAGTGCTGCGACCACCGCCCGGAGACCATCGGAACCCGTCAACCCACCCTTTAGGGAATACTTGGACCGTCAACCTAGTAACGAGGAGAACAACACGCAATGACATCCCGTGACCCTTACGAAGAACTTCCCCAGCTTCCGGAATTTCAGGTGACCAGCGCCGACATCGAGGACGGTCAGACGCTTTCCCCGGCACAGCGCAGCGGAAAGATGGGCATTGAAGGCGGCCAGGACCAGTCCCCGCAGCTGTCGTGGTCAGGCTTTCCTGCGGAGACCAAGAGCTTTGCGGTCACCGTTCTGGACCCCGATGCGCCCACGGGGAGCGGCTTCTGGCACTGGGCTGTCTTCAACCTGCCGGCGTCCACCACCTCCCTGCCTTCCGGTGCAGCGGAGAGCGGGCTCCCCGAAGGTGCTGTGCAGTTGGCGAACGACGCAGGCTTCCCCGGCTTCGTGGGCGCAGCGCCGCCCTCCGGCCACGGCGTGCACCACTACCACGTGGTAGTACACGCGCTGGATGTGGAGAAGCTCGACATCCCCGCTGAAGCCAGCCCCGCCTACCTGGGGTTCAACATCTTTTCGCACGGCATTGGCCGCGCACGGCTGGTCGGTACTTTCGAGCAGCCCTAACCCCGTTCCGCGCGGCGCAGGTGCATGTCCGGTTCCCGGGCGTGCACCTGCGCCGTTTCAGGTGGTGATGGACTGCGCAGGACCGCCGCTTACGATGCCAGGTGGTCGCTCCCCGGAGTCCAGCCCAAGGCCGGCCCCAGCTTGCCCGCAATGTCGGTAAGGATCTGGACATAGTCCTCATGTTCAAAGCTGAAAGGCAGGGCGAAGGCCACCTCATCGACTTCCTGGAAGCCTGCGTGCGCGTAGAGCTGTTCAGCGATCTCATCACTGGTGCCGATTAGATCAGCCGCGAACATCATGCCCCTCGGCCCTTGCGGAGCAGCGGTGCGGGGAGTGCGTTCATCGACGTACCGCTGGTACTTCTCCCGCTGCGCCGCCGTCGCCGAGTCGGTCGGGATCACCACCAGGCCCTGTGAAACCCGCGCCCCAGCACGCACGGACGCGGCAGCAGCTTCCCGGAAAGCCCGGATCTGCGATTGCTGGACCAGCGCGAAGTGGGGCTCCTGGTCCTTATCCGGGAAGATCACGCTGCTGGAGAGCAGGTTGAAGCCATTGGACCCGGCCCAGACAGCTGATTTCGTGCTGCCGGCCCCGTACCAGAGGCGGTCCCGCAGACCGGGTGAATGAGGTTCCACCCGGTTGGAGAACTCCTCCACCACGCCCTGCTTGCCGGAAAATTCCCGCACCGGTTCCCCGGCAACAAACCGCGCAAACCGCTCCACACGCGCGTAGCTGAAGTCCTCCACGTCCGCGCTGTCCGGGTACAGCTCATGCTTCACCGTGTCGTAGTGCATCGGTTCGCCCACGCTCACCCCAGGGTTGATCCGGCCGCCGGCGAGCAGGTCCACGGTGGCCAGGTCCTCGGCCAGGCGGAGCGGGTTTTCCCAGCCCAGCGGCGTCACCGCAGTACCCAGCTCGATCCGGGAGGTGCGCTGGCTCGCCGCGGCCATCACCGCCACGGGCGAAGAGATCCCGAACTGCAGGTGCCGGTGTCGCAGCCAGGCGCTGTCAAACCCCAGCCGCTCCCCCAGTTCGATGATCCCCAACGTGGACTCGTGGCCCGCGGCCGGACTGGCGGGATCGAACAGGCCGATGGTGAGGAAGCCAAGCTTGCGGAGGGGGCTTGTGGGATGCGGCATCGGCTTCCTTCAAGAGTCGGGGATGTGGCTGATTTTCAGACTAGGCGGAGGGCCCGCGGATGAACCAACATTTCTCCCGGCCAGGACCTAACCGAAACGCACGGGACGAAGACCTTGACGGTGCTGTCCGCACTCGGGTTAAGCTCGGCTCGAGCAGGCGACGGTGCCGGCACGGGAGGAACTGTCTACATGTCACTGCAGGAAATCGAGTTCACGTCCGCCAACGGCCGCGACACCATCCAGGCGTGGGTCTACGAGCCCATCGGGGAGCCCAAGGCGATCGTGCAGCTGATCCATGGGTTGGGCGAGCATTCCCGCCGCTACCTCCACCTCATTTCCACCCTGGTGGATGCGGGATTCATTGTGGTGGCAGGCGACCACTCCGGGCACGGGCGCACGGCGATGCAGCAGGGAACCTGGGGCGACGCCGGAGACGACGCCGCCAGCGTGGTGGTCGCCGATGAGGTCACCCTCCAGGCCAAGGCCCGGGAAGCGCTCCCCCACCTCCCCTACATCGTGTTCGGCCACAGCTGGGGATCCATGATTGCCCGCGGCCTGGCCACCGACCCGCGAGCGCAACTTTCGGGCCTGATTCTTTGCGGGATCGCCGCCCAAATGCGCGGCATCGAGAAAATGATCGACCGGCCGGCACTGGCCCGGCTTGCCTCTGGTGAGAGCGCGGCGGAGCCCGCGCCCCAGGAACTGGTGGCCCAGTTGTTCGACGGCTTCCTGGGCCGCCTTGGAGACGGTGCCGGGCCCACGGCCTGGGTGGCACTGGACGCGGACGTCGTTGCCGACCACGGGAGGGACCCCTTCAACAACTTCGGGGCACCGCTCAGCGCACGGTTCCTGCAGGGCTTCGTGGACCTCTACGACCAGGTCAACTCCGACGACTGGTACAAACAGCTCCCCGCGGAACTGCCCGTCTTGATCCTTGCCGGCGACCAGGACCCCGTCACCAACTACGGCGAAGGGGCCTACCACGTGGCAAACCGCCTGGCAGATTCCGGCCACGCGGACGTCCGCACCCGCGTGTTCCCCGGCGTCCGGCACGAAGTGCACAACGAACCCACCACCCGCGCCGAAACCGAACGCGAGACGGTCGAATTCATCCAGCGGGTAGCCGGCACCTGACGGTCCCCAGGCACCTCCCACGGAAGGCACGACGCCGGCACCCACCCCGCCGCCGCCGTCGTACCTTCCGGCAAAAGGACCCCTGGACTACTTAACGTTGCTTAACGCTGAAGCGCCCTCCTACTGTAATTGACGTCACAAGAACCGTGGGTGCACGTCAATGGAGAGGGGACGGTTGTGAGCGGCCATCAAGTCAACAGAACGTCCGTGCCCCGCCCCGCGCCGGTTTCTGCCGCAGCCGTTGCCCGCGCAGCGGGCGTTTCCCCTGCCACCGTGTCCTATGCATTGAACGGCAAGGGTGGCGTGTCGGTGGAAACCCGGCGCCACATCATCGGCGTCGCGAACGAGCTGGGCTTCAGGCCCCGTAAGTCGTCTTCATCTTCTGATCCGCTGCGGACCCGCGTAATTGGGCTGATCCTGCCCAACATCATCAACCCGATGTATCCCCGGTGGGCCCAGGGCATCATCTCTGCAGCCGCCGACTCCGGATACGAAGTGTTTGTGGCCACCACGCAGGACGACGCGGCCACGCTCGCACAGGTCACCGCCACGCTCGCGAACCGCAACGTCGATGGCGTCGTCCTCGCCGCGGCTCTCCGCGAGGACGCCACCGCCTTACGCACTCTGCGGACTGCCCGGGTCCCCTACGTTTGCCTGTCCCGAAGGGCCGACTTTCTGCAGGGCGACTTCGTGGGCATTGACGACGATGCCGCGGCAAGCATGCTGATGGAACACATGCTGGGCCATGGTTACCAGGACATCGCCACCGTGGTGGGACCGCGCTTCTCCACGGCGTCCCTCACCCGTGAGCAGGCCTTTGTCCGCACTGCGGCTGCTGCGGGCGTCACCATCAGCGGCGAGTGGAAGATCAGCACGCGCGTCAACAACGAAGGTGGCCGACTGGCAGCGGAACGGCTGTTCTCCCAGGCCAGGGCGCCCCGCGCCGTGGTGTGCGGCAGCGACGAGCTCGCCATCGGCGTCATGGAATACGCGCTGGCCCAGGGCCTGCGCATCCCCGAGGATGTGGCGGTCGCGGGGTGCGACGGGCTGGCCCACAGCCGTTCCGGTTTGATCAACCTGACGAGCGTTGTCCAGCCGCAGCAGGAGATGGCCCAGGAGGCATTCGCCATGCTGCTGCGCAGGATCGAGTCCCCGTCCAACACCTACAGCTCTTTGATTTGTCCGCACCGCATCCACATCGGGAGAACGTGCGGGTGTAACGCACCGCCCGCCTAGCCCCCACCCGACTTCGCCCCCGGCATCAGCCTTCATCGCTGGTGCCTTGATCCCCCACGCCCTCAGTGCCCTGCCCATCAAGGACAGGGCCGATATTCAAGGACGAATACCACATGACTGCCTTATCAACATCGACCACGATGCGCACGCCAAAGGAGATCAATGGCGTCATCCTCCGCAGGATCATGCCGCTGCTCATCGCCGCCTACATCATGGCCTTCCTGGACCGCACCAACATCGGGATGGCCAAGGACCGGCTGGAAATCGATCTCGGCATCTCCGCCACGGCGTACGGCATCGGCGCGGGCCTGTTCTTCCTCACCTACGCAATGTCGGAGATCCCCTCGAACCTGATCATGCACAAGGTGGGGGCCCGCTTTTGGATCATGCGGATCATGATCACCTGGGGACTGATCTCCGCGGCCATGGCCTTCGTCCAGGGCGAATGGTCGTTCTACATCATGCGCATGCTGCTCGGTATCGCCGAGGCAGGCCTCTTCCCGGGCGTGATGTACTTCCTGACCCAGTGGTTCGTGGTCAAGGACCGGGCCAAGGCCAACGGCATGTTCCTGCTGGGCGTATCCATCGCCAACATCGTCGGCGCACCGCTTGGCGGCCTGCTGCTGACCAGCTTTGACGGCTTCGCCGGGCTGCACGGCTGGCAGTGGATGTTCATCATCGAGGGCCTGCCGGCATGCGTCCTCGCCTGGGTTGTCTGGAAGAAGCTTCCCGACCGTCCCACCAAGGCCACCTTCCTTAGCCCCGCCGAGGCCGAAGACCTCGAAGCCCGGATCGCCGCAGAGGAAAAGGCCGGTGCTGCCGCCTCCGGCAACCACCGCCTGCGCGACGTCCTCAAGGACAGGCAGATCCTCCTGGTGGTTGGCGTCTACTTCACGCACCAGATCGCCGTCTACGCCCTGTCCTATTTCCTCCCCTCCATCATCGGCACGTACGGCAAGCTCAACCCGCTTCAAATCGGCCTGCTGACGGCCATCCCTTGGATCTTCTCCGCCGCAGGGGCCCTGCTGGTTCCGCGGTTTGCCACGGACGGCCGCCGCTCACGCTTGCTGGTGACTGGAACCATGACGGGCATCGTGGCGGGCTTCGCCCTCGGTGCCATTGGCGGTCCAGTCCTCGGCATGATCGGTTTCTGCCTCGCGGCCTTCAACTTCTTCGCCCTCCAGCCAATCCTCTTCACCTACCCCGCCACGCGCCTGACTGGCGCAGCCCTGGCCGGCGGCATCGCCTTCGTCAACACCATTGGCCTCTGCGGCGGCTTCCTGGGCCCCTACATCATGGGGCTCATGCAGGACCTGACCGGGTCGAAGCTTTCCGGCCTTTGGTTCATCGTCGGCATGTGCGCGATCGGGGCACTGCTCTCCCTCATGCTGAAGCGCGGCACGGAAAAGCCGCAGGCTGCCCCGGCAGCCCACTGACCACTCAATAAAGGAAACATCATGGATTTCAGTTCAAAACGCGTTCTGGTCACCGCCGGCGCAAACGGCATCGGCCTGGCAATTGCCACCAAGTTCAAGGCCCACGGGGCGAACGTCTTCGTGACGGACATTGACCCCGACGCCGTCGAAAAAGCGCGTGCCGAGGGCTTCCAGGCCGCTGTCAGCGACGTATCGGATGAATCGCAGGTCCAGGACCTCATGGCGACGATCCAGGGCGAATTCGGCGGCCTCGATGTCCTGGTGAACAACGCCGGCATCGCCGGACCAACCGGCCCCATCCAGTCCCTCGACAGCGCGGCCTGGAAGGCGACGTTCGACGTCAACATCCACGGACAGTTCTACTGCATCAAGCACGCCCTGCCGCTCCTGCGCTCGGCACCGGGGGCATCAATCATCAACCTTTCCTCGGCGGCCGGCCGCCTGGGCATGGCCGGGCGGAGCGCCTACTCGGCATCCAAGTGGGCAGTGGTCGGGTTGACCAAGACCCTCGCCATCGAGCTCGGGGCAGAGGGAATCCGGGTCAACGCCATCTGCCCCGGCGCCGTCAACGGTCCGCGTATCGATGCGGTGATCGCGGCCAAAGCGGGAATGCTGGGCGAGCCCGTGGACACCGTTTCCGCCCTGTACCGCAGCCAGTCGTCGCTGGGCCGGCTGATTGAAGCCGAAGACATCGCCAACATGGCCCTCTTCGCGGCCAGCGACATGGCGCGCAACGTCAACGGCCAGGCCCTGGCCGTCGACGGAAACACCGAAAAGCTCTACTAAGACCCCGAAAGGAAACGTCCCATGGCAGCAACACGCAAGGTCATCATCACCAGCGCCGTTACCGGCGCCATCCACACCCCCTCCATGTCCGAACACCTGCCCGTCACGCCCCAGGAAATCGCCGATGCGGCCATTGGCGCCGCTGAAGCGGGTGCGGCCATCGTGCACATGCACGCCCGCGATCCGCGGGACGGGCGCCCTTCGCAGAATCCCGAGCATTTCGAGCCGATCCTGGACAAGCTGAAGCGGAACACGGACGCGGTCATCAACATCACCACCGGCGGATCGCCGCACATGACCGTCGAAGAACGCATGCAGCCGGCGGCCTTGTTCAAACCCGAGCTTGCCTCGCTGAACATGGGGTCCATGAACTTCGGGCTGTACCCGATGCTGGACCGGTTCAAGGACTTCACCCACGAGTGGGAACGCGAAGGGCTGGTCAAAAGCCGCGACCTGGTTTTCAAGAACACGTTCCAGGACATCGAGACCATCCTGGAGATCGGCAATGCCAACGGGACCCGCTTCGAATTTGAATGCTACGACATCTCCCATTTGAACAACCTGGCCCACTTCCATGCCCGTGGCCTGGCCAAGGGACCGCTGTTCGTCCAGTCCGTCTTCGGCCTGCTCGGCGGCATCGGCGCACATCCCGAGGACCTGATGCACATGCGGCGCACCGCAGACCGGCTCCTGGGCGACGACTACCAGTGGTCCATTCTTGGCGCCGGCAAGAACCAGATGCCGCTTGCCACGATCGGCGCAGCCATGGGCTCCCACGTCCGGGTGGGGCTGGAGGACTCGCTGTGGATCGGCCCGGGCCAGCTGGCTCGCTCAAATGCCGAGCAGGTCACCCGCATCCGCACCATTCTCGAAGCGCTCAACTTTGAAATTGCAACGCCTGATGAAGCCCGCCAGATGCTGGGCCTCAAGGGCAGGGACAACGTCGGATTCTGACCCGTACGTGGTGTTCGGGACGCCCTTCGGGGCCGGCCACATTCTCCGGCTGCGCCTGCAGAATGTGGCCGGCTGTTCCGTTATTGGACTTCAAACGTGGCGGTGAGCCGGGCCCGTCCAATGGCCTGGCTGAAGAGCTGGAAGCCGAGGTAGGCGGGGCTTGCATCGGCAGGGATGTCGAGTTGTTCCACATCCACTGCGTGAACCACGAAGTGGTAGTGGTGGGGACCGTGTCCTTCGGGAGGAGCCGCGCCCACGAAGCCCCGGAAGCCGGCGTCGTTCATCAGTTGCACCGCAGGCCCGGGCAGGCCGGCCTCGGCAGCACCCGACGGAAGGGAGGTAGTGGACGCCGGCAGGTTGAAGGCTGCCCAGTGCCAGAACCCGCTGCCGGTGGGAGCGTCCGGGTCCAGGACAGTCACGGCAAAGCTCTTGGTCTCCGGCGGGAACCCCTCCCAGGCAAGTGCCGGAGACCGGTCTTCTCCGCCGTCGACTCCCATCTTCCCGCTCGCTTGGGCCGCAGGGAGCGCCTGCCCGTCCTGGATCTCTGGGCTGGACAAGGAGAATTCAGGAAGCTGGGGAAGTGCGGCATACGGATCGTGGGACATCTCTTGATTACCTCTCCTGACAACGGGATGGGAACTGCCGGCATTACGCGGTTGGAACGGATTGCCTGCTGCACACTCTAACGCCCAGTCAAGTGGATGAATTCGATTCCTTGGAGTGGAACCGCTGATGCCCTGGAGCCCGGTGGGACGGCGCCGGCAAGCAACAGCCCTACCCGGCGGGCTCCTCCGCAATGTCCTCAGCCCACAGGTCCGGGTTGTCCTCCTGGAATCTACGCATCATGTCAACGCACCGCGGATCATCCAGGACCACCACCTCAACGCCGCGCGAGCGCAGAAGGTCGAACTCGCCGTCGAACGTTCTCGCCTCCCCCACCACCACGCGCGGGATCTTGAACTGGATGATGGTTCCCGTGCACATGGCACACGGGGCCAGGGTGGTGTAGAGCGTGGTGTCCCGGTAGCTCTTCTGCCGGCCAGCGGCACGCAGCGCGGACATCTCCCCGTGCGCTATGGGGTCGCCGCTCTGGACGCGTTCGTTGTGCCCGCTCGCGATGACCACACCGTCTCGGGCAAGGGCGGCCCCGATCGGAATACCGCCCTCTTTGAGGCTCTTTTGGGCAGCCTGGTAAGCGGCTTCGAAGGCGGGGTCGGAGGTTGGCTGCGCTTCTGATTCCACGGCGGACGGCTCAGTTGGATGGGTCATGCGGTCATTCTTGCATGAGCCCAGGTGGTAAGTTCTGCCGCATGGAATGTGTGGTGCTGTACACAGTGCGGGAGGGCATCGACCGCTCCCGGATCATGGAGACCTTCCCACGCCACAAGGCCTACTACGAGGCGTTCCATGCCGACGGCGGCGGCCTGGTGGCTCTCGGCGCATTCGGAACTCCGGATCCGGCTGCCAGCTCGATGGGAATTTTCACGTCGCGTCAGGAAGCCGAACGTTTCGTCGCCGGAGACCCTTTCGTGACGGAAGGGCTGGCCGAGCCACGGCTCCTGGATTGGAACGCCGTGCACCTCGGCTAGGCAAAGCGCGGCATCAGACGGTCACGTTGAGCCCGGCTGTATAACCGGTCGCGGCTGAACCGGTCATCGTTGCCAACTGGTAGATGCCGCCGTCGTCGCTGAACACGTTGTCCGACTTCAGCGTTGTGCGGGTCACGTTCGTGATGCTGCGCTCGTACCCGGGGGTGGAATACACGTCATCGCAGGCTGCCTGCGGCAGGGCAATTTGGGAGACGGCCAGTACCTGCCCGGCAGCCGTTGCATTGTTCATCGCCTCGAACACCTCGAAGTGGATGTGCGGCCAGCGCCCGGAGTAGGCGCCGGGGAAGATGGACGTGAACGTGACCTGCCCGTTGGCATCGGCTTCCTGCACACCGCGGAGGTAGTTTTCGCTTTTCAGGCTGGAGTCATACATCGAGTATTTCCCGTCCCGGTCGCAGTGCCACGCGTACACCGCGGCACCGGCCATCGGGGTGCAGCCGTTGGCGTTGTCCAGGAGGGTCAGCGTGAACGTCAAGGGTATGCCCTCGGCCTTGGCGGACGCGGTTCCGAAGCTCGAAGTGATGTCCCGGCGCACCACTCCGGACGCTTCCAGGACGTTCGGTCCGTTGGAGCCGTCTCCGGGGTAGGGGCCTGCGGTTTCCTGGGGGATTTCCACGCCGCACTCGGCGATGGCGCGCGTCAGGGTTGGCGTGGCGGTGGCGGCGTCCGTGGCAGAGCCAGCAGCGGAGGACGACGCAGCGGCGGTAGCCGTGGAGGTGGCCGACGAGGTGGCACTCGTGTTTCCGGCCGGGGTACAGGCGGCGAGCGCGGCGGCCGCACCGCCTGCCCCCAGGAACAGTCCCAGGGACCTGCGGCTCACCAGGGTGTTCAAGTCGAACTCCAGGCCCCGGTCGTGATCGGGATGCGGCTGGTCAGAGTCGGACTGGCGGGGTGTGCGTGAACTGTTCATGATCCAAGGAGACCCCGCGCAGATATGCCACGCACTGGTTATTGCTGTGCCCGTGCTGTGAGTCGATTGGCCGCTCTTCTGGTTCCGAAGCGCCGCATCCCGACAAGAGTCCCTCACACGAGTTAGCTAAGCTGGTCCGAGAGGCAAGGGGAATGAGCATGGCCAAACGTAAGGCGACCGCACTGGATGTGGCAAAGCGGGCAGGAGTGTCCCGCAGCGCTGTATCGCTTGTGCTCAATGGCAGGGCCCAGGGCAACGTCACGGCGGAACGACAAGAGCGCGTCCTTCGCGCTGCGGCGGAACTGGATTACACACCCAATTCAGTTGCCGTAAGTCTGCGCAACCAACAAACTTCTACTATCGGGGTTATCACGGATGACATCGTCACCAGCCCCTTCGCAGGCCGGTTGATCAGTGGCGCCTCCCGCACGGCCCTTGCCCGGGGATACATGGTCCTTGTTATCGATTCGGAGCACGACGTGTCCCGCGAAAGCACCGCGGCACAGCAACTCGCGCACCGGCAGGTGGACGGCATCATGTATGCGACAGGCAGCCTGCGCGAAGTGACCACCCCGGCAACGATGCGTACCTTGCCGGCGATACTTGCCAACTGCACTGACGCCGCCTCCCCGTTCCGCTCGGTCATCCCTGCAGAGGTCGACGGTGGACGTGCAGCCGCACAGCTGTTGATCGACCTGGGCCACCGCCGCATCACCCTGCTAACGGGGACCCTCAGCTCACCTGCCGCCCCGCAGCGCGAACAGGGTTACCGCGAAGCGATGGAAGAAGCCGGACTAGGCCGCGAACAACAACGCGTCCACCTGACCGGCTGGGACATCGATGACGGCTACCGGGCTGCGTCCGCTGTGCTGGGCGGCGGAGACCGGCCGACGGCGATCATCTGCTCCAACGACAGGGTAGCCACCGGCGTGTTGTTGTATGCGGCAGCCGCAGGGCTGCGTGTTCCCCAGGATCTGTCCGTTGTTGGATACGACGATCAGCAGCATGTGGCCGCCAACCTTGTTCCCGCCCTCACCACCGTGGCACTTCCGCACGCCGAAATCGGAGCAACGGCCATGTCGATGCTCTTGGATGAGGTCGAAGGAAAAGCGCCCGCGGCAGAGACTCATGAGGGCGAAACGATCCTGGTGCCTTGCCGGATCATCACCCGGGCATCTACTGGCGCTCCCCCTGCTTCCTGATAGGGCAGGACCCCCCACTCCCCCGCTTCAGCTGACACTCTTCAGAATTCTGGGCGGGTTCCCCTATCCGGCCGCCCCGGCGGCATTGAGCTTGTTTTCCCCTGCCTACGGGTAAAGCCGTTCCCCGGGGATCCCCGCGCGCGACCCTTACAAAGTAACGGACGAAAAAGTTCTTGACACGTGTTAGGTACCACTCCTAACCTACTTAACACGTGTTAGGAGGAGCCGACAATGACGTCTGAAAAGACACCGGGGCAACAAGCCCCTTCGCATTCGCTGCAGTCCGGCAGCAAGCTTTCACAACTCACCCGCCGTTCCATGCTGGGCTTGAGCGGACTCGCCCTGGCGGGAGCCACCGTGGGGGCGTGGCCCCGGCTGACCGGCGCAGACATCCCGGGCCGGGGCAGCAAGGCCCTGAACATCGCCATCCTTGGAACGGCCGCGGATGCCGCGGGACGCCAGGGCCTGATCCAGGCCTTTACCGCCGCGCATCCGGACATTCCAGTGCAGCTGCAGGCCATCCAGGGTGCGGACTGGAAGGACTTCTTTTCCAAGATCCTGACCATGGTTGCTGCGGGAACACCGCCGGATGTCGTCTATGTCGCCACCGAAGGTGCCCAACTTTTCGCCGACAAGCTCGCCGAGCCTTTGGACAGTTATGTCCGCCGGGACGCCACGGCGATGAGCGATTATTTCGACGACGTTCATCCCAGCCTCTTGGAAGCCTTCATGTACCAGGGAAGCCTGTACCAGCTTCCATTGGACTGGAACGCGGCGAACATGTACCTGAATACCACCACCTTCGCCCAGGCCGGCCTTGAGCGGCCAAAGGACGATTGGACCAAGGACGACTTCACCGCCACCCTGCGGGCCCTGCGCAAGGCCCGCCCCGTTGATTTCACCCCGTACTACTGGACCAACCGGCTTTTTGGCGGGGTTGTGCCATGGCTTTACGCCAATGACACCAGCTTCCTGTCCGAAACGAAGGCTCCCGGCGGGGACTGGCTTTGGGACCGCTTTTACCCCAACGACCCTGCCAGGGGTACCCGCGGCGGCGGGTATCAGTGGCTGGCTCCCAACGCCGAGGACGGGCGGGTTGTCGAGACCTTCGACTACCTGCGCGAACTCGTCGCCGAGGGACTCGGCGTGCGTCCCGAATCCGGGGGCGGCAACGCCCTGGTGGGCCTGTTCGGCAACAACCGCATCGGCACCACGCCGGCCGGTGGCTACTGGGCGCAGGGCCTGCATGAGGCCGGGATGACCGCCGGTCAATTCGACGTACAGTTCTTCCCCCGCTGGCGGACCCAGCGCCATCAGTTCGGCGCTGCCGGCTACGCAATCATGCGCACAGCCAAAGACAAGGACGCGGCGTGGGAATGGGTGAAGTTCTGCTCCAGCCGCGAAGCGATGCAGCTGGCGATTCCGAAACCGAACACCACGCCCACCCGCCGCTCAATGGTCAACGAGTCCTTCTACGCTGCCACTGGCCCCCGTCACTGGAAAGTCTTCTACGACACCCTGGACAGGTTCCCCACCTCCGGCCCGATCCCCGCGCCGCCGCAGCAGGCGGCCGTCGAGACTGCCCTGATGAAGAACGTCTCCACCGCGGTCAGCGGCAGCTCCGCCGATGTCCGGGCAGCGATGGGCAACCTGCAGCGCGACCTTGAACTGGCTCTGAGGAGGAACTCATGACCACCACTTCCACCGCCCCACGGCAAACCGTGAAACCACCGGCCGCGCGCCGCTCCTTTGTCGAGCGTTGGCTGGCGAGGATCTTCCTTGCTCCCACAGTGCTCGGGATGGCCCTTTTCACGTTCCTGCCGATCATCGCTTCGCTGGTCCTGGCCTTCTTCCGCTGGGACATCATCTCCGCGCCACAGTTCGTCGGTTTCGCCAACTTCGCCTCACTGGCACAGGACCCCACCGTGCGCGTGTCCTTCCTGAACACCATCGGGTTTGTCATAGTCGCGGTAATCCTTCAACTGGGCATCGCCCTTGGCCTGGCCTCCATGCTGCAGGCCAGGATGCCGTCCTGGCTGAGGGTGTTCCTCCGTTCCACCTTCTTCTTCCCCCTGGTCCTGTCCGCCGCATCGGTGTCCATCTTCATGCGGTACATGTTCAACGAACAGTTCGGCGTGGTGAACTGGCTCCTGTCGCTCGTCGGGATTCCCGCTGTGCCGTGGCTGACAAGTCCCGCGGCGTCTGCCGCCGTCGTGGTCCTGGTCTATGTGTGGCAGAACTTCGGGTTCTCCTTCCTGCTCTTCCTCGGCGCCCTCACCAACATCCCGAAAGAACTGCACGAAGCAGCGAACCTGGATGGCGCCACGGGCTGGAAACAGTTCAGCAATGTGACTCTTCCATTGATCAGCCCCACTGTGCTCGTGGCCTCTGTCATGGCCATCATCAGTGCCCTGCAGGTCTTCGACCAGCCGTATGTCCTGACCAACGGCGGTCCCGGCGATTCCACCCGTACCGCCGTCATGGTCATCTTTGAATCCGCCTTCCAGCAACTGGAGTTCGGCAAAGCCTCTGCCATCGGCCTGGTACTCACCGTGCTGATCCTTGCCGTCACAGCCCTGCAATTCCGCCTTAGCCGCCGCTTCGTCTTCTACCAGTGAGGTCCCCCATGTCCAGCCAGACTTTGCAGACCGGGACCGGCAAGCATTCCGGTTCCATCACCGAAACGCCGATCACCCCTAAGCCCTCCCGCAGCCGCCGCCTGCCCGCAGCGGGCACCGTCGGCAGATACGCGGCGTTGGCCGTGGCAGCGGCGCTGACCCTCGGCCCTGTCCTGTGGACCTTGTCCACCTCGCTGCGGACGCCGTCGGAATCCTTCAACCTGCCGCCGTCCTTCCTTCCCATCAACCCTGACTTCACCGCCTACCAGGAAGTGTTCAAGCAGATCAATGTCGGCCTCCTGGTCCTGAACAGCGCCCTGGTGACCGGGTTGATTGCACTTGGGCAGATGGCGTCGGCGACCCTGGCCGGCTATGCCTTCGCCCGCCTGGACTTCCGCGGCAAAAACGCCATCTTCTCACTGGTGCTGGCCACCATGATGGTCCCGGTGCAGGTCACCATCGTCCCGGTGTTCATGCTGATCCGGGGAATGGGTCTGTCCGACACCCTGCTGGCCCTGATCCTGCCTGCCATTCCCACAGCATTCGGAACCTTCCTGATGCGCCAGTACTTCCTTGGCCTGCCAAACGACTTCGCCGAAGCAGCCGCCCTGGATGGAGCCGGGCCGTGGCGGATTTTCCGTTCGGTCTACGTTCCCCTGGCGGTCCCCGGCATGGCCATCGTCGGGATCCTTGCCTTCAACTTCCACTGGAACGAGTTCTTCCGGCCACTGATCCTCACCATCAGCGAACAGAACTTCACCCTTCCCCTCGGCCTGGTCACGCTCCAAGGCAACCTCGGAACCGGCAGCATCTCCGTGGTCCTCGCCGGCGTGATCCTGTCCATGCTGCCGGCACTGGTCGTCTTCATCTTCGGCCAACGAACCCTGCGAGAAGGCCTGACGGCCGGCGCCAGCAAATAACCCAGACTTCCAAAAGGAACCCATGGAAACCCTCACTACGAACAATGCAGCAGCCACCGCCGACGTTTACAGGCCTGCCCTGCATTACGCAGCACGAAATACTTGGCTCAATGACCCCAACGGCCTGATTTTCCATGAGGGCGCCTACCACCTCTATTACCAGAACAACCCGCTGGGCAACGTCTGGGGAAACATGTCCTGGGGACACGCCACGTCCACAGACCTGTTGACCTGGACAGAACACCCTGTCGCCATTCCCTGCGACGAAAACGAAGAGATCTTCTCCGGCAGCATGGTCTATGACCGGGACAACACCAGCGGCTTCGGCGCCGGTTCTGTTGCCCCGCTCGTAGCCATCTACACCAGCGCCTACAAACCAGGCTCCCAGCACGAGGGAATCCAGGCCCAGTCCTTGGCCTACAGCCTCGACGGGGGCTACACCTGGACAAAGCACGCCGACAACCCTGTACTGGACCGCCGGTCAGCCAACTTTCGCGACCCAAAAGTCATACGGTACGACGGCGGCGAGGGCAGTTACTGGGTGATGGTCGCCGTCGAAGCCCAAGACTTCAAGGTGGTCTTCTACAAGTCCGAAGACCTGAAAAACTGGGAACCCCTGAGTACCTTCGGTCCCGCGAACGCCACCGGGGGTATCTGGGAATGCCCGGATCTTTTCCCGCTGCCAGTTGATGGCGACCCGGAAAACCTCAAATGGGTGCTGACCGTCAACCTCAACCCTGGCGGCCCTAACCGCGGCTCGGCCGGCCAATACTTCGTTGGCGACTTCGACGGAACCTCCTTCATTTCCACGAGTACGGTGACCTCAGGCCTCAACGGGGGTGACCTACGGGGCGACTACCAATGGCTGGACTGGGGCCGGGACTACTACGCAGCTGTCTCCTTCAACGACGCCCCGGACAACCGCCGCCTCATGATCGGGTGGATGAACAACTGGGAATACGCCAACCACATCCCCACCACACCCTGGCGCAGCCCCATGAGCCTCGCCCGCGAAGTCTCCCTCCAATCCATCGACGGAGATCTGGCACTGGTCCAGCAACCAGCAGGCGACTGGACGGCGTTGGCCGCCCTGGAGCCGTTCTCACTTGCGGACACCACGATTGACGACGGCGTGAGGATGCTGCAGGGTGCGGCAGGCACGGTTCAGCGCATTGATGTCAGCCTTGCTCCCGGAAGCGCGAAGGAATTCGGACTTGTCCTGCGTGGCGACGGTGCCAAAGGGACCCGCGTGGGCATCCGCCCGGACGAAGGCCAACTGTTCGTCGACCGGCGGGAGTCCGGACAGACTGATTTCCACGAATCCTTCCCCTCCCTCGACACCGCGCCCGTACGGACAACGTCCGGTTCCTACGACCTCAGCATCGTCGTTGACCGCTGCTCCGTTGAAGTCTTCGCCCAAGGCGGCCAGGTCACCATGACCGAGCTGATTTTCCCGGCCGAGGGCAGCACCGACCTCGCGGTCTTCGCCGTGGGCGGTACAGCCACGATCAATAGCCTTCAGGTCACGCGGCTGGCCTAGGAGGCCATGCGAGCCAGGGGCCGGCTGCCACCTCGCGTCGGAGAACCTTTCCGGTCCAGGATCAGCGCCAGGGCAATTCCGAACATCCACACATCCTTTGCCAGCGCAGTGCCTTGCTGGCTTGGCCGGATCCCGTCCTCCAGGGTCATCTCCGGGATTCGTCGGTACATGGTGAGGAGGGAGCCGGAGAAGAGGCCAAGGCCCAGCCCCGCCAGCCGGCTCGGCACGAACGGTGCCAGGAGTGTTGCGCCCAGGGTCATCTCGGCATAGCTGAGCAGCTTCCCAAAGTTTTCCGGCTCCATCCGGTTCAGCTGCGGATACACCTTGGCGCCCATGCCCTGCAGTCGGGCGGCGCTGTCCTTGTCCAGGTTCCGCTTGCTGTAGCCGGCGTTGAAGATGAACGCTCCGGTGGCCAGGCGGAGGGGAATGTGGCTCAGTTTCATCATTGGTCCCTTCACAATGCGCGGGTTGATGCGGGAGAGCTTAATCCGCCCGGCTTTGCCCCGCCAGAGCCCACAGCCGGACGCTTCCAAAGGGAAGCACCCCTGGAGGGTTCGACGGCGGCACTCGCCTGGCCGCCGCCGTCGTACGTTCCAGCAGGGTGGCCACGTGCAGCAGGCAGCTGAAAAGCAAGGTGGGGCAGGCTCATTGGAGCCTGCCCCACCTCTTGCGCCGGCTGACGTCCTGCGCCCGACTTTCGGGTTTCCTGTTGCGATGGAGTATGCAGGAACATCGGCCGGCGGGTCTTGTAGGGGACACTGCCAGGCCGCGGGTGCGGCCTAGAGCGTCCTGGGATCCTCGGCGTACATCTTCAACCTGATGGCCAAAGCGTCCGACATGTGGCGGGCCGCGATCTCCCCCGCGCGTCCGGGGTCGCCGTCCCCGATGGCGGCCAGCAGGTCGGCGTAGTCTGCCAGCACCACCGGCCACCTTCCGGGATAGGTCAGTGTAGTGAGGGTGTACCGGCGCACCTGCTGGTCCAAGCGCTCCAGCAGGCTGATGAGCGACGGGCTGTGGGTGGCGTGCCACAGCTGGGCGTGGAAGGCGCGGTTGGTTTCCGCGAGGGCCCGGCCGTCGCCGGCATCCAGCTGCTGCATCTGCGTCAGCAGCCCCGTGAGCAGTTGACGGTCCAGGGCTGTTGCCTTGACGGCGGCCTTGGCGGCGGCGGCCTGCTCCAGAATGATCCTCGACTCGTAGATATCGATGATCTCCTCAGCCGAATGCGTGCGGACCACCACTGCCTTGCCGCGACGTTCGACGAGCCCATCCTGTTCCAGCCGCTGGAGCGCTTCCCGCACGGGCGTCCGGGATGCCCCGTACCGCTCGGTGAGCTTGGCCTCCGTGAGCGGCTCGTCAGGCGCGAAGACACTGGCGAGAACATCCTCGCGGAGCCGCTGGTGGATGGGACTGGCCACTTTTCCTCTTTTCCGTTGCTTGTGGGGACTGCTGGGTTGCCTAGGCGATGGAGCCGGCGCGGCGGCCGAAGACGGCGCCTGCCGCAAGCCCGGAGCCGCCGGGGTAGTTCCCGCTGAACAGTCCACCCAGTGCTTCACCGCAGGCATAGAGCCCTTCGAGCGGCTCAGCGTCTTCGGTCAGCACGCGTCCCCAGGTGTCCGTCTTGAGGCCTCCGAATGTGAAGGTGATGCCGCAGGTCACCGGGAAGGCGTAGAACGGGCCGGTGGTGATGCTGCGGGCCCAGTTGCTCTTGGGCGGCTGTGTGTCTGCGCGGCGTCCGTCCTTGACGTTGGGGTCGAACGGCGCATTCTCAGTGATCGATTCATTGAAGCCCTGCACCGTTTCCTCCAAGCCCTCGGGGCTGATGCCGGCTTTCTGGGCCAGCTCGGCCAGGGTCGGCGCGGAAACCACCGAAACGCCCGGCATGTCGTATTCCTCGGCCCGCAGCATGGGGCGGGAGGCCGAGTCGAAGATCTGGAAAGCGGCCGATCCCGGCTGGGCCAGGATGTCCCGGCCGTACTTCGCGTAGGTGTAGTTGCGGTAGTCGGCGCCTTCGTCCACGAACCGCCGGCCCTCGATGTTCACCACGATGCCCAGCGGGTACCCGCCGCGGGTGAGCTGGTTGGTGAGCTCCAGGTTGCTCTCGTTTTCCGGGTGCCAGGCGTCCCAGGCCACGCTGTGGCAGGTGGACCAATCGCCGCCCCTGGCCGCGCCGGCGTCCAATGCGGCGAGGATCATCTCCCCCGTGTTGCCCGGCGTGCCGCGGACTTTCGCGTTCTGCCAGCCCTCGCCCAGGTGCTGGCGGCGCAGTTCCGGTGAAGCTTCGAAACCTCCGGAAGCAAGGATGACCGACTCAGCCCGGAACTCCCCTTCTTGGGACGAAGTGCGGTAGCGGACGCCGCAGACGCGGCCGTCCTCCTGGATAAGTCCGGTGGCCGCGCAGTCATAGATGACTTCCACGCCCATGCGCTCCGCGGCAGCCCGGTGGTCCGCCATGAGTCCCTTGCCACCGCCCACGTTGCCCACGTGCAGTCCGCCCCAAAACAGATACCCTCCGTCCTGGGTCCGGTACGCCTGGCGCTCATACATCAGGCGGTATTTGAGTCCCATGCCCTGCAGCCAGCGCAGGGTCGGGTTGCTTTCGCTGACCAGGACCGCGGACAGTTCGGGGTCGTTGCGCCCTTCGGAGACCTTGGACAGATCGGCAAGGTATTCGGCTGTGGTGTAGGCGGGGACTTCGCTGGCGGCGTGCCGGTCGTCGGGTTCCACAAATTCGATGAGTTCCTGGAGCCCGTCATGGGAGATGCGGGTGGCACCGGCGGTGTAAAAGCTGTTGCCGCCCGATGCGGCTTCCTGGGCCTTTTCCAACAGGACCACTTTGCGTCCACGCTCGGCCGCTGCAAGTGCTGCCGCAAATCCGGCGTTGCCGCCGCCAACTACCAAAACGTCGCTTTTGCTCATCATCAGTCTCCTCAGCTCCATCGCTGTACACGATTGTATACATATGTATGCCGTCGTCTGCAATAGCTCTTATCCCGGCAGTGGTGCGGAAGGCAGGAGCGGCAGGGCGCAGGAACGGCGGTTACCCCAGGCGCGGTTGGTTGAGCTCCTGAGCATCGATGTACATCTGGATGCGGATGTTCTTGGCCTCATCCATGTGGGCGCTGGCTATGCGGCCGGCCTCCTCGGCGTTCCGCGCGCGGATGGCCACCAGCAGTTCCTCGTGCTCCTTCAGCACGCGCTCCCAGCGTTCCCTGGTGGACAGCGTGGTTCCGGGGTACCGGATGAAGTGCACCAGGATCCGGTCCAGCAGATCAAGGAGAGCCGCACTGTGGCTCGCAGCCCAGATGCGCTCATGGAACGTGCGGTTGGTGGCGGCCAGTTCGGCCGGAGTGGCAGCGTCAAAGTCCAAGGTGACCATGGCCTGGTGCGCGCGGTCTATGAGCATCAGGTCCATGTCCGTGTGCCGGAGGGCCGCGGTTTTTGCGGCCGCCTCCTCCAGGAAGGTCCGGACTTCGTACAGGTCCAGCATTTCCTCCGGGCGGTACTCCCGCACCTGCATGCGTGAGCCGCTGCGCTCCACGAGCCCCTCGGTTTCGAGGCGCCGGAGCGCTTCCCGGATGGGAGTGCGGGAGACGTTGTACTTCTTGGCCAGGCCACTTTCAACAAGCTGGGCACGGGGAGGCAGCTCCTGCGAGATGATGGCGTTCCTGATCATCAGGTAGGGGCTTGTTTCTGGTTGCGACGCCACGGGCGGCCTCCGGTCTTCACGGAACAAGCGGCAGGGCGCGCGGCGCCATACCTTTAGCCGCAATTCTAACGCACTGCATACCGTTCTAGCCCCCTGTGAACAGTGCGTCGGTTTGACGCGCTTTCAGCGCCCCGCAGACACTCCTCCATCTCCTTCGCTGTATTCACATTCCCCTTGCTGTTGCTTAAGCAGTAGCAACGGTATACCGTTTGTGACCAACGCCATACAAACGGGCATCTACCGAACTCCGGATTGCCTGACTTTGAACATTTGCCCGGCGGCTGCACACGGTGGCGCGGGTACTCCAGGAGAACCAATGACGCTTCTATTCAGGGACGAACCGCAGGGCGGCTCCCTCCCGGTGACCCCGGTCCCGGCCACGCTCGTCCGTGGCGGCACCAGCAAGTGCTGGATATTCCGGGACGAGGACCTTCCGTCCGGTCCTTTGGAGACCGAACGCCTCCTTATCCGCACTTTTGGCTCGCCGGACCTCCGCCAAATCGACGGAGTAGGCGGGGCCTCATCCACCACCAGCAAGGCGATCACCGTTGCCGGCACGGACCCGGACGGAACCGTCCGCTACCGGTTCGCGCAGGTGGCCATCGACAAGCCCGCCGTTGAGTGGGCCAGCAACTGCGGCAACTGCGCAACCGCCCTGGGCCTGTACGCGCTGCATGCCGGGCTCGTCGCGCCCACCGCGGACGTCACCCGGGTCCCCATCCTGAACACAGTGACAGGGCTGCGCCTCGTCTGCGAGATCCCGACGCCGGGGGCGCAAGTACCTGCCTACGGTGGCCGGCGCCTCGATGGCCAGCATTACCCCGGAGTCCCCATCGACGTCATCTTCCAGAAAGCCTCGTGGTCCAGCTACGGCACACAGTTCCCCACGGGCAATGCGGTCGACGACATCGACCTGGACGGACGGCGGTACCGGGCGACGCTGATCGACGCGGGTGCTCCGGCAGCGCTCTTCGATGCACAAGACCTGGGACTGGATGCGACAGGCAGTGAGGAAGCGTTGGAGTCGCTGGTCCGGATTGCCCCGCAGCTTCGCGCCGCGGCGGCGGTCAAGATGAACCTGCCGCAGAACCTCAGCTCCATTCCAAAGGTTGGCATCGTGGGGCCGCCCCCGGAAGGAGCAACCGGCGTCTCGGCACGGATGATCTCCATGACCGCGCTGCATCCCGCCATCGGCCTCACCAGTGCAGTCGCCGTCGCTGCCGCCTCAGGCACTGCAGGCAGCGTGGTGCATCGCAGCATGGTTCCGGCGGCGGAGCCCGGACTCTCTATCCACTTGCTGAAAGGCAAGACCGCCCTGGCACTGGACGCAGCCGATCCCGTTGAAGTCTCCTTCCAACGCTCCGCCCGCGTCATCAGCGAAAGCACCATCCTGGTGCCAAGTGACTGAACAAACCCCTACCGGAAATAACCAGCCCAAGGAATCAGCCATGAAGATCAGCATTCAAAACCTGCAGCTGAAGTACGGAAGCTTCACTGCCATCGAAAACCTTAACCTCGACGTTGAAGACGGCGAAGCACTGGTCCTCCTGGGCCAGTCGGGATGCGGCAAGACCAGCACCATGCGCTGCATTGCCGGCCTGGAGGAGCCCACCTCGGGGCGGATCATCATCGACGACGTTGTGGTCTTCGACTCCGAGAAGGGCATCAACCTGCCCCCGAACAAGCGCAACGTCGGCATGGTCTTCCAGTCCTACGCCGTATGGCCCCACATGACAGTGGCCCAGAACGTCGCCTACTCCCTCAAGCAGAAGAAGCTTCCCAAGAACGAAATCGATGAGCGCGTCATGGAGGCGCTCACGCTTGTGGGGCTGGAGCCGTACGCAGACCGCGGCGCCAGCCTGCTCAGCGGCGGCCAGATGCAGCGTGTCGCCCTGGCGCGCAGCCTGGTGATGCGGCCCAGCGTGCTCATGCTCGACGAACCGCTCTCCAACCTTGACGCCCGCCTGCGTGACCGGCTTCGGGTGGAGCTGCGTGAAATCCAGCTCCAGCTGGGACTCACCTGCGTGTACGTCACCCACGACCAGCACGAAGCCTTCGCGCTGGCAGACCGGATCGCACTGCTCCAGGGCGGACGGATTGTGCAGATGGGAGCCCCGCAGCACATGTACGAGGCGCCCGCCAGCGCCTCGATCGCACACTTCCTGGGCGTCTCCAACATCATGGACTGCACCCCCGAAGGCACGGCCGCGGGATCTACCACCGCACGCATCACCAACAGTGAGCTCACCGTCCAGTCGGCGCAGCAGGCCACCGATGCAGGCACATCCCCCAAGGTCTGCATCCGGGCGGAGGACCTGCAGATCACCGCCCTGCCAACGGAACACCCCAACTCCTGGCCCGGAACGGTCCGGGTAGCGGGATTCCAGGGGAACGACATCCGGTATGCGATCCAGCTGGAATCCGGGCCCGAACTGGACGCACTCGGCGGGCTGAGGCGCGGCGAACAGCACAAGGTGGGCGACCGGGTTTGGGTGACTGTCAACCCCCGCGAAGTCCAGATCCTGCCGGCTGAGGTCCTCGCATGAGCCTCAAGACCAGCCAGGCGACCCGCCGTGCCGCGGCCCTCCCTGCACTGAAGCCCGAACCCCGGGACTACCGCTCTGCCCGGACCATCGCGGGCCTCCGGAAGAACACTCCTGGCCTGATCGTCCTGGTCATCCTCGGCGTCCTCATTGTCCTGCCCCTTGCCCTGGTCCTGCTCGCAGCATTCTCCGACAGTGTTCCGCGGCCGGGCAGCATCTCCCTGGGCGGCCTGACGTTGTCCAACCTGGCGCTGCTGGCCACTCCGGAAGCGCTTGGCGCCCTGGTCAACTCGCTCATGGTGGGGGCGGGCTCGGCAATCATCGCTTTGCTGATTGGCGCATTCCTGGCCTTCGTATGCGCCCGTTCCGATGCACCGTGGCGGAAGTTCATCTTCTTTATCGGCATGGCACCGATGTTCATTCCCGCCCTGGTCGGCGCCCTGGCCTGGTCACTGCTGTGCTCGCCCAGCGCCGGGTACATCAACATCTTCCTCCGCGACCTGGGCATTGACGCCGCCATCAACATCTACAGCCTGCCGGGCCTGGTGTTCGTGCTGGGAATCTTCTACGCCCCGTACGCCTTCCTGCTGCTGCACAGCTCGCTGTCGATGATGAACGCCGACCTCGAAGAAGCGGCAACGGTTCACGGGGCTCCGCTGCGCACCATGCTGCGGACCGTCACCCTGCCCCTGGCCCTGCCGGCCATCCTGGGATCCGCGGTACTGGTCTTCGCGCTGACCATGGAAAACTTCCCGGTGGCCCAGGTCATCGGCAACCCCGCCGGCGTGGACACGCTGCCCACCTACATCTACCGCCTCATGAGCGCAACACCGGCGAAGAGCAACCAGGCGGCCAGCGTTGCAGTGATCCTGACCGTTGCGCTGATGGCCGTGACCCTCATCCAGCAGCGCATCATCAACAAGCGCAAGTTCACCACCATGACCGGCAAGGGCAACCGTCCCCGCCAGGTGCCGCTGCGCAAGATGCGCTGGCCTTTTACGATCATCGCCCTGGCCTACTTCGCGGTTTCCGTGGTCCTGCCCATGCTCGCGCTGCTGGCCGCTTCGATGCAGGCCACCCCCTTCGTGTCTTCGATGTCCCAGCTGCTCGAGGCGAATTCCCTCAGCTTTGCCAAACTGATCGAGGTCCTCGGCTCCAACGATTTCCAGCTCGCGCTCAAGAACAGCGTGCTGGTGGCCCTGATCGCAGCGTTCGCCGGCACCACCCTCAGCTTCATCGCCTCCTACATCCGGTACCGCACCAAGTCCAAGGTGGGACGCCTGATCGAACTGGTGGCGATGACCCCTCTGGCCGTCCCCGCCATCGTCATGGGCATCGGACTGCTCTGGACCTGGCTGCTGCTGCCGCTGCCCATTTACGGGACGCTGGCGATCCTCGCCGTCGCCTGCGTTGCTGTGTTCATGCCGCAGGGCTACCGCGGCGTATCCGCCTCGATGCTCCAGATGGACCAGGACCTCGAGGACAGCGCCGTCATGCTCGGTGCGGGACGCACCAGGTCCGTCCTGGACGTCACCCTGCCCCTGATGCGCGTCGGCATCATGTCCTCATTCCTGCTGTTCCTCATGCTGTCCATGCGGGAGCTCAGCGCCTCCATCTTCCTGTTCACCTCGAACACCCGGATCCTTTCCATCCTCGTGTTCGACAACTTCGACAACGGCCAAAGCCAGGCGGCTGCCGCCGTCAGCGTCCTGTACTGCCTCGTCATCGGAATCCTCGCCGTCATCGCCCAAAAAGTCGGCGGCGAACGCAAGACCAAGAACTGAACCTCACCCCCACCTCGAAAGGGACACCCACAATGAAGTTAGCGTCCAAGCTCCCCGCCTTCACCGCAGCCGGAGTGCTCCTGGCCCTCAGCCTGACCGGCTGTGGAAGCGCCGCCCAGAGCGCCGGCGTCGTCACTGCCAGCGCGGCTGTAAAGACCGACGACGGGCTGGCCATCAACGGCGAGTCCATCGCTGACAAGGCAACCTACGAGAAGGCGAAAACACAGACCCTCTCGCTGTACTCCGGATACACCGATTCCTCTGAGAGCGCCCTGGTGGATGCCTTCACCAAGGACACCGGCATCAAGGTCAACGTGGTACGGCTCACCCCCAACAAGCTCTCAGAGCGTGTGTTGTCCGAGCAGGGTGCCGGCAAGCTCAGCGCCGACGTCATCCGCACTTCCGACTACCGGATCGCCAAGTCCATGGAGGACGCGAAAGTCTGGAAGGCCTATGACGTCCCCGGCGCCTCCGCGCTCAAGGACGTTTCCGTGGACGGGGGACAGTTCACCCGCATGTTCAACTCGGTGTACACCTTGGGCTACAACACGCAGCTGGTGAAGGAAGCCGATGCCCCCAAGTCCTGGGCTGACGCTGTGGGCGGTAAGTGGCAGGGCAAGCTGGGCATCGTCCAGGGCGGCTCGGGCGGCAGCACCGCCGCCCTGAACAGGTTCATGGAAACCAAGATGGGCGGCGACTACTTCGCCAAGTATGCTGCGCAGAAGCCCAAGATCTACGATTCGCTCGGCGCCGAAGCCACCGCCCTGGCCCGCGGCGAAGTAGCCGTGGGCACGGTCACCATCAGCGGCACCAACATCTCGGCCGTGCAGGATAAGGCTCCCGTGAAGTTCATCGTCCCGGAGGAAGGGCTCGTCTCCTACGACTACTACCTGGGAATGACGGGCACGGCCACGAACGTGGAAGCCGCGAAGGTGTTCATGAACTACAACCTTTCCAAGCAGGGCCAGCAGGTCTTCGCGCAGATCGGCGAATACCCGGTCCGCACCGACGTTGCACCGCCCACCATCATGGGTGTGACCCTCCCGGCCGTCGATTCCGGCAAGGTTTACCGGATGCAGAACACGGACGCCGTGACCTACGGCAAGGACGACCTGACCAAGTGGAACCAGGTGTTCGGCTACACCAAGTAAGCCCTGAACCGTGCCTGGGGACCCGGCCTCGCCGGGTCCCCAGGCTTTTTGGTTTCACCCACCGCCAGGAGCCCCGTGACCGCCGCCCACGACCCCGCACTTCCGGTGCCCCGGAACACCTCCTCCCTGCTGGTCCTCCGGAACGGGGCAACCGTCCTGGAACTCGGCGATACCACCCGGGCCAGCTACGTCGCCTCTGTCCGCAAGAGCCTGCTCTCGATCCTTTTCGGCATCCAGGTGGAGGCCGGCATGGTCAGCCTCGACGCGACCCTCGAGGAGCTCGGTGTTGATGATGTGGGCGGCCTGCTGCCCCTCGAGAGGACGGCGCGGCTCCGTGACCTCCTGACCTCGCGTTCGGGGGTCTACCATCCGCCCTCCAGCCCGGGCAGTGACGAGCATGCGTTCCCCCCGCGCGGCACAAAAGCACCGGGGCAGCATTTCCTCTACAACAACTGGGATTTCAACGCCGCCGGCGCCATCTTCGAGAAGGTCAGCGGTGTGACCGTCTTCGAAGCGTTCGAAAAACACCTGGCCGGTCCGCTGGGATTCGAGGACTATGAGCCCACACGCCAGCTCATGCTCGGGGACGCATCCAAGTCCGCCTTCCCGGCCTACCATTTCTTTCTTTCCGCCCGGGATCTGGCAAAGATCGGGCTGCTCATGGCGGCCGGTGGGCAGTGGGAGGGCCGGCAACGAGTGCCGCAGGAGTGGATCCAGGCAAGCGTGGCCTCCCACGTGATGCGCGAAGACATGGCGGCAGGTACCGGTTTTGGCAACTGCGACTACGGCTACCTTTGGTGGCTGCCCCGGGAACGCAACCCGCGGTGGGACGGGGCCTTCCTGGCAGCAGGTAACTACGGGCAGTTCCTGCTGGTGCTACCGGCAATCAACAGCGTCATCGTGCATCGGCGCTTCGTCAGCGACAACTTTGCCATCGCCCGCAACACCCGCCCGGCGGCCGCCTTGACGGCTCCCGCTCCGGTGACCCACGGAGAGTTCATGGACCTTGCCCGCGCACTCGTCGACGGGCCCCTGGCCAGTCAGGTGGCAACGGAAAGGACGCCGCACGACGCCGGTCCGCGCCTTTGTTAGGAAACCCCGCCTTTGGCGATGGATCTGAACACCTTGGTTGCCTGCTGCGCGGCAGGGCTGAGCCGCCGGTTTGCCAGGTGGGCAAGGAGGATCCGGCGCTTTGGGGATCCAGCCAAGGGGACCGCGACGACGTCGGGGCGGAGGGCGGTCAGCGCCAGCTTGGGCGCCAGGGCGATTCCGATGCCTGCAGCCACCATGCCTTGCGTCTCTTGGTAATCGTTGGCTGCGAACGCGATCCGCGGCTCGAACCCTGCGTCGCGGCACACCCGGCTGAGGACGTCGGCAACGGGGTGCTCGTCGCGCACCACCCATTCTTGGTCGCTCAGTGCGCCGATGCGGACCGAGGCCAGTTTCGCGATGGGGTGGTCACGCGGTACCAGCAGCACCGTTGGATCATTCATCAGCCTGACCAGGGTCAAATCGGGATCGTCGATCTGCTGCCACGGATAGTCCCACAGCAGCGTGAGTTCGATTTCCCGTCGCCGAAGCCGTTCCAGCAGGCCGTCCCGCCTGGCACTGACAACCGTTACCGCCACCTCAGGGTGCCGGGCCCGGAACGCCAGCACAACGTCCGGCATCAGCGATGCTCCCACGGTGGGGAAAGTCCCCAGTCGCAATTGCCCCCGTCGAAGGCCCGCGAACTCCCCCATTTCGGCGCGGGCAGCTTCAACGGTCCTGTCGATCTCATCCGCGTAATGCAGGAGGGCGTGTCCCGCTTCGGTCAGGACTACACCCCGGGGGTGGCGTTCGATGAGGACCACGCCCATCTCCTGCTCAAGTTTGGCTATCTGCTGCGAGACCGCCGAGGTCGTGAACGAAAGGGCCGCAGCAGCGGATGTCAGCGAGCCGGAGCGGCCCACTTCACGAAGCACATGAAGCCGGTGAAGGTCGAGGATTGCCATAGGTTGAGTTTAGCAAAAGTAGATGGTTGTCGATTTTCTTGTGATTGTGCTGAAGCCTCTTATCCCGGATCGTAGAAGTACGAGGTGCTGTGAAGTAGAGCACCCTGCACGTTACAAGGGAGAAATACAGTGGGACTCAAAGGACATTGGTACCGGGGCGGCACCAGCAAGTGCTGGCTCTTCGATGCCAGGGACGTGGCCCTCCATGCCCCCACCCGCGAGGAAATCCCCGCACTGCTCTCAGCAGCTTTCGGCGCAGCGGATGCGCGGCAGCTGGACGGCGTCGGGGGCGGCACGTCCACCACGTCAAAGGCTGCAGTCATCTGGGCAACTCCTGACACCGAGGCAGACCTTGACTACCTTTTCGCCCAGGTGGGGATCGGTGACCCTACCGTTGAGCTGGGTTCCAACTGCGGCAACTGCGCCACGGCCATTGCGCTGTTCGCGGTCCAGTCGGGCATCGTTGCCGCCCAGGACGGCATGACCAAGGTCCGCATGCGCCACCTCACCTCCGGGGCGGTGCTCACCGGAAGCGTACCCACCCCGGGAGGGCGCATCCCCAAGTCAGGTTTGGCGCGGGTTCCCGGCAGCAGCGCAGCGGGTGTCCCCGTCAATCTCTCCTTCCACAGCCCCTGGGGCAAGAGCACGGGGTCTGTGCTGCCTACCGGCAACACGGTGGACCAGCTCCAGGTAGATGGCAGGACGCTCAGTGCCACCATGGTGGACGCAGGCGCCCCGGCTGTGTTCCTCCCCGCTGAGGAAGCCGTCGTCGATCTGTCCTCGATGACGGACAACCTCAGCGCGCAGCTGCCCACGCTCATTGCAGCCCGCGCGTCGGCTGGCCTCATTATGGGTCTCCGGAAGCCGGAGGACCCGCCGCAGAACGCTGTACCGAAAGTGGGTGTTGTAGCGCCTGCCGGCGACTACATCGCAGCCGACGGAACAACCATTCCTGCCGACAGCCACGACGTGCGGGTGCGGATGCTGTCCATGCTCGCGCCGCACCCTGCCATCGGCCTGACCTCAGCCGTGGCAGTTGCCCTTGCAGCCTCGCTGGAGTCATCGGTGGTGGCCAATGCAGCGGGACTATCACCCTCCACCAGCACCGGAAGTCTTCGTGTGCTGCGGATAGGGACGCCTGCCGGCGTAATCACCGCCGACATCATTTCCGATGACACAGGCGCCGTCACCGAAGTGGCCCTCCACCGGGCGGCCCGGCACATCGCTACTGCAGACATCGACGTGGCCCAGCCCGCTGAGCTGTCCGCCTAAAACCCTTATCTCTTTGCCCCATTATTAATGGGGCCGCAACAACCAGGAAGTTGTTCAATGAAGATCAAATCCATCCTCGGACACCTGTATGTCCAGGTACTCATCGGAGTCGCCCTCGGCGTCGTTGTAGGCGCACTGTGGCCGGATCTCGGCGCATCGCTCAAGCCCATCGGTGACGGCTTCGTGAAACTCGTGAAGTTCATGATCGCCCCCATCGTGTTCTGCACCATCGTGGGAGGCATCACCTCCCTGCGGGACACCAAAAAGGTGGGCCCCACCCTGATCCGTTCGCTGGGCCTTTTCTACGCACTGACGGCACTCGCCCTGGCCCTGGGCCTGGCCGCGGTGACGCTGTTCCAGCCCGGCGCCGGCATGCATATTGATCCCACGCACCTGGACTCTTCGGTGGCCCAGAAGTACACCACGCAGCTGCCCAGCAGCAACCCGGTGGACTTCATCCTGAGCATCATCCCCACCACCTTCGTTGGCGCCTTCGCCGACGGTGAGGTCCTGCCCGTGCTGGTCATTGCGCTGCTGTGCGGCTTTGCCTTCAGCAAGCTCGGTGCACCCGGGAAGCTGGCCCTGGACGTGGTCAACAGCTTCAACAAGCTGCTCTTCATCATGTTCGGCTACATCATGAAGGTAGCCCCGCTGGGAGCCTTCGGGGCCATGGCATTCACGGTTGGCAAGTACGGCGCGCACTCCATTGGAAACCTCGGCATGCTGATCCTTGCCTTCTACGCCGCCTGCATCGTCTTCGTGGTGGTGGGCCTGGGTGTCCTGGCCAAGATGACCGGTTTCAGCCTGTGGCAGATCCTGCGCTACTTCAAGGACGAGTTCCTGATCGTCCTTGCCACGTCCTCCAGCGAACCCGTCCTGCCGCGCCTGCTCTCCAAGCTCGAACGGATCGGCTGCGACCGCAGCGTTGTGGGACTGGTGGTTCCCACCGGTTACTCCTTCAACCTCACCGGAACGGCCATCTACCTCACCCTCGCCTCCATGTTCATCGCCCAGGCCTGCGACATCCACCTCAACTGGGGCCAGATCCTGCTGATGCTCGGCATGATGCTGCTGACCTCCAAGGGTGCGGCCGGTGTCACCGGCAGCGGATTCGTGGCCCTGGTGGCGACCCTGACCGTCATGCCCACCCTCCCCGTGGCCGGCGTCGCCCTCATCGTTGGCATCGACCGCTTCATGAGCGAGGCCCGAGCCCTCACCAGCACGGTCTGCAACATCGTCTCCTGCGTGGCAATCGCCAAATGGCAGGGCGAGCTGGACATGGCCAAGCTCCGTTCCGAACTCCAGGCCGGCTTCGTGCCCACCGAAGCAGAAAAGGTGCAGCTCGCCGAGCCTGCCCTGGCACACTGACCGCCTGTGCAAAATGAATACCACCGCGGTTCGCCCGGGGCGCCACGCCCCGGGCGAACCGCCGTTGTGGGGTAACGTCGTCGCCAAACCAGCGGTCACCACGACATCGGAGCAGGCCATGACAGCCACCCAAATCATCCCGCTCGTCATCCTGGTGGTGATGTTCATCGTTGCCACCAAGTGGCCGCTGAACATTGGCGTGATGGGACTGGTGGCCTCGTTCGGCGTCGGCTACTTCATGCTTGGCATGACCGACGTTGAGATCCTTGCCGAGTTTCCGGCCGCCATCGTCCTGACGATCATCGGCGTCACCTACTTCTTCAGCATGGCCCAACGGAACGGCACCATCGACATCATTGTCCAGGCATGCGTGCGGCTGGTCAGGGGGCGGACGATGCTGCTGCCGTGGGTCTTCTTCCTCGTGGCCGCCGTGTTGACGTCCCTTGGCACGTTCTCTCCCGCCGCCGTCGCGCTCCTCGCCCCGGCGGCCATGGGCTTCGCCTACGAGTCGCGCCTCCACCCCGTGCTCATGGGGGCGTTCATCATCAATGGCGCGCACGCAGGCGGCTTTTCCCCGCTGTCCGTGGCCGGCGTGCTGGTCCACAACATTTCGGTGAAAAACGGCTTCCCCGTTTCCCCGATGGCGCTGTTCGCCGCCAGCTTCGCGCTCAACCTCATCCTGTCCGTGCTGACCATCATCGCGTTCGTCCTCATGCGGCGGCTGCATGATTCCCTCAGCGGCGCCGCCACGCTGCAAGGCCCCGCCACGGCCATCCGGCCCCACGGCCAGCAGGTCCTCACCCTGGTACTGATATTGGGGCTGCTGGTGTGCACCTTGGGTTTTCACCTGCCGATTGGGTTCGTGGCCCTCTCCGCCGGCCTCCTGCTGGCGCTGGTCAACATCAAGGAGCACCGCACGTTTATTGGCGGCATTTCCTGGTCCACGGTCCTGCTGGTGGCAGGGATGATCACCTACGTCTCGCTGCTCCAGCGCGTCGGCGTCATCGACACGCTGGCCCAGCAGGCGCTGGCACTCGGCGCACCCCTGCTCATCGCACTTGTCCTGTGCTACGTCATCGGAGTCGGCTCGGCTTTCGCGTCGTCCACTGCTCTGCTCACCGCGTTCATCCCGATGGCGGGCCCGCTCCTGGCCGCCAGCAGCCTCAGCGCCTCCGGAACCGTCGCGTCCCTGGCCGTCGCGGCGACGGTTGTGGACGTTTCGCCCTTCTCCACCGATGGCGCCCTGGTGGTGGCCAACGCCCGGGAGGACGACCGGCAGCGGGTCTACCGCCAGCTCATGTTCTATGCCGGGGCGGTTGTCCTGGCTGCCCCGGCCATGGCATGGGCGCTCCTTGTGCCCACAGGCATCCTGTAGCCGGCCACACCCCTGACTACCCAGAGCCCTACAGCCACTGCTCCCACACCGTCAGCTGCAGCCTGACGGTGTGGGAGGACGCACCCACGGAAGGGTCGACGGCGGCGCCCACCTCGCCACCGTCGTCGTCCCTTTCAGCAAGACCGGCCCAGCGCATCAGGCTCGAACCGCCTCGGCAGCCCCAGCCGCTGCGCGCTCCGGCGTCTCCAGCCCCAGGTGCTCGCGGAGCGTGCTGCCGCGGTACTCGGTGGGGTACACGCCGCGTTCCTGCAGTTCCGGCACCAGGTGGTTCACGATGTCGTCCAGGCCGGTGGGAATCAGCCACGGGGAGATGTTGAACCCGTCCACCGCGCCAACGCGCGCGTACTCGGCCAACTGGTCCGCCACCGCCGTGTAGGAGCCGGTAAAGGTGGAGTCGATGCGGGCCGTCTTGGAGGTGACGAACTGCCGGATGGACAGCCCCTTGTCCTTGGCTTCGGCCCGCCACTGGTCGGCCAGCTGCCGGGCCTTGGCTCCGTGGAAGCCGCTGCCGCGGGTCTCCGAGGTTTCCTCCACCACGGGATCGATCTCCGGCAGCGGCCCGTCCGGATCGTATTCGGACAGCTCGCGTCCCCAGAACTGCTCAAGGTAGGCGACCGCCTGCTGCGGTCCGATCTGCAGGCTGCGCACCCAGTCCTTCTTCTCCAACGCTTCCTCGGCAGTGGCGGCGAGGATGAATTCACTCGCGGGCATGATCTGCACTGCGTTCGCCCCACGGCCTGCGGCGATGGACCGCTCCACGAGGTCCTTCCGGAACTCCACGGCTGCGTCGAACTTGGGATGGGCCGAGAAGATCACGTCCGCCTGCCGGGCGGCGAAGTTGCGTCCCTCGGGCGAATCGCCGGCCTGGAAGAGCACCGGCCGGTACTGGGCGCTGCGCGGCAGCCGCGGCGTCACATCCACCGTGTAGTGCTGGCCCTCGTGCAGCACACGCCGGGCGGGCCCTTCCGGAGTTTGCCACGAGTCCCAGATCCGTTTGGCGGTCTCCACGAACGCTTCGGCGTGCTTGTACCGGTCGGCGTGGTCCAGGTAGCCGCCGCGGCGGAAGTTCGCGCCGGTCCACGCGTTGTCCGTGGTCACGATGTTCCACGCCGCGCGGCCGCCGGAGATCAGGTCCAGCGACGCGAGCCGGTGCGCCAGGTCCGCGGGATCGTTGTAGGTGGTGTTCTGCGTGGCCACCAGGCCGATGTTCTCCGTGACGGACGCCAGGGCGGCAAGCATGGTCTGCGCGTCCGGCCGGCCCACCACATCCAGGGCGTGCGGGCGGCCCAGGTGCTCGCGCAGGCGCAGCCCCTCCCCCAGGAAGAACGCGGCGAACAGCCCCCGCTCGGCGGTCTGCGCGATGCGACGGAACGACTCGAAGTCCGTCTGTGATCCGGATTCCGGCGCCTTCCAGATGGTGCCGGAGTTAACGCCCTGGAAGAAGACGCCGAACTGGATCTGGCCGCTCGGCACAAAAACATCGGATTTAGCACGGCTGTGCTGCGTCATGGTGTTTCCCCTTACTTTCCCGCGCCATGAGGCGCAGCGGTGGCAGATGCGTAACGGCTGGCCGGGCGCTCCAGGCCCAGCACGTCGCGGAAGGTCCCGTCCTGGACCACCGGACGGAGCAACCCGCGGCGGCGCAGCTCCGGCAGCACCAGCCGGCTGAGTTCCTCAAGGTCGACAAAGAGCGACGCCGGGTGGAGCCGAACGCCGTCGGCCTCCGCCAGCAGGGACGCCAGGAAGTCCGTGAGCCCCGCCGCGGAACCCGCAAAAGCCGCCCGGCCGCCGTCGAACGTTGCGACCCGTGAACCCGCAGCCTGCCCACGCGTGTCCAGGACGACGTCGAGCTCGGCAACGATGGCGACGCCCGCACCCACCCGCGCCTGCACATCCCGGACCTCGGTCGCCAGCAGTTCAGCAGTGGGCGCGGAGACCAGCACCGCATCCACGGCTTCAGCTGAAACTTCCCCCAGCAGGGACGCCGGCACCAGCACCGGCAGCTGCCCCTGGAGCGGCCGCGGAATAATGGACGGCCCCTTCACGGAGTAACCGGCTCCGGCAAAACCGGCAGGCGTTTCGAAGTCGGCATAGTGGAGCTTGTCCACGTCGATGTACCGCCCGGTGGGGACGTCGCGGATCACGGCGTCGTCCTCCCACGAGTCCCACAGCCGCCGGGACACCTCGATGGAGGCAGCGGCTTCCTGTCCCAGCGCGGCACCGGTTACGGAGGAGCGTCCGACGGCGGCAGCCGCCTCGGGCGATTCGGCCGCGGCCACGATCCACCCGGCCCGGCCCAGGGAGACATAGTCCAGGCTGGCCAGCTGGGTGGAGACGTGGAACGGCTCGGTGTAGACACTGTCCACCTCGGGAACCAGTGCGATGGTCCGTGTCACGGGCCCGGCGAACGCGGCGCGCTGCAAAGCGTTCGTCCGGCCCGGAGCAGGCGCATCGGTGAACGTGGCGGCGTGGAAGCCCGCCGACTCGGCCGCCACAACCGCCCGGGTGATGTCCGCACCGTCCCGGCCGGCGCCGTCGAGCTCGATGGCCAGGAAACCCGGCCTGGGAAAAGTACTCACTGCTGATCCTGACGTTCGTAGGGAATCTTCTCGCCGGCCTCGATGGCCACGGGCAGCCGGTTTTCGGCCGGCGGCAGCGGGCAGGTGGCCAGGTCCGTGTAGGCGCAGGGCAGGTTCACGGCCCGGTTGAAGTCCAGCAGCACGGAGCCGTCCGCGCCGGGCACCACCGAAAGCGAGCGGTTCGCCGCATAGGTGGTCTTGCCGGAGGTCTGGTCCGTGAACAGGACGGACAAGGAGCCCGGGGCATGGCCGTTGAACGCGGTGAGCACCAGCTCCTGGCCGGCCAGCTTGAAGCGGATCTCGCCCGGGGCCTCGTACACATGCTGGATGCCTTCGACGGCGGCACCCACGGTGGTGGGCCGCGGCGCCTCGAACGGCACGAACGTTCCGCGGACCGCGTACGCCGCATCGGGCGAGTAGGCGGGCGTTCCCTGGTACTCCTGCAGGAGCGGGTTTTCCGGATGACGCGGCCGCACGATGTACTCACCGCCGCGCTTGGCCAGTTCGATGACTGAATCGCCGGAAACCAGGTTGATGCCGCCGCGCTCCTCGATCGGCCCGAACTCCAGGGTCGCGCCGGACGGCGTGTTCAGCTCCCTGCCGTCCTGCTGCAAAATGTCACCCGGCGCCAAAACCACGCGGACGACGTCGGCCTCCACGCTCCAGGTACCGGGGGCACCTTCCAGCGGCGTGGGTTCGTCGCCCAGCCAATGCAGGTGGGTCACGGCCAGGAAACCGTGCGGGTGAGCCCGGTGCTGCTCGTGGGCTGCATGCCATTCCTGCCAGTCGGCGTCGAAGGACTCAAGGGCGGTGCCAGTGGATGATGCGGTCATGATGCCTTCCCTGAGGGAGTTGCAGCGGGCTGCGTTGCCGCGAAGTTTTCCGCCGTAATGGTCTTGGATTCGGGCAGCGCTTCCTCGGACAGGCCCCAGCGCTCCAGCACCTTGCCGTAGGAGCCGTCCTTGATCACCGAATTCAGTGCCTCGGAAATCACCGGAGCCAGCCCGTTGCCGCGCAGGGTGGTGGCGGCCACCAGGGTTTCGGACGGCCAGCCGGCGTTCACCTTGCCCACCACCTTCAGGTCGTCGCGGGTGTTCTCCCGGTACACCGTGGACGGGTAGGGTGCGATGTTCAGGTCGGTCCGGCCGGAGGACAGCGCCAGGATAGTGTCGGCGTCGGACGAGTAGTACTGAAGCGTTGCCGGCGGTTTGCCCTTGCCCTCGAGTTCCTTGTTCCAGGCCAGCAGGATCTTCTCCTGGTTGGTGCCGGACCCCACGGAGATCTTCAGGCCGGAGATGTCGTCCGCGCCCTTGATGTCGTAGGTGGAGGACTTCCTGGCCTCGAAGCCCATGTACGCGGCCCGGTAGCTGGCGAAGTCGAACAGCTTCACCCGGTCCTTGTTCACGCCCACGTTGGAGAACACGGCCTCGAAATCGCCGGACTGGGTCTTCAGCGGCCAGTTCTCCCACGACGTGACCTGAACGTCCAGCTCCAGTCCAAGTTTGTCCGCCACCAGCTGGGCGATGTCCAGCTCCGAGCCGATGGGCGTCTTGTCGTCCGTGGCGTGGAAGGACAGCGGGATGGAGCCGGCCGTGGTGGCAATGGTGAGCTTGCCGTCCTTGCTGATCAGCCCGGGGACCTTGGCGGCGAGCGCGGCGTCCTTTTCTGCCCGGATCCGCTGCTGGTCCGGCGAAGTGTTGTAGACCACGCCGTTGCGGGCCGCCGTCGTCTGTGCTGCACCGCTGGCATTGCCGGCGGCCGATGCGCCCGGGTCGGCGCAGCCGGCGAGCGCGGCAGTACCAAGGAGTCCGGTGCCAAGAAGGACGGCGGCGGGAAGCACCGCGAGTGCGCGGCTGCGGCGTGGGCCGCTGGTTGGGAAAGCCATGGGGTGAAGTCCTTTAGATGTTGAAGGCCGGTTCCAGGACCTTGGAGAAGAAGCTCCGGGTGCGCGGTTCCTGGGGGTTGCTGAAAATGTCCTGCGGGGTGCCCGGTTCCACGATCTGGCCCTGGTCCATGAACACCACGGTGTCCGCCACGTCGCGGGCGAAGCCCATTTCGTGGGTGACGATGATCAGGGTGGTGCCGGACTTGGCCAGTTCGCGGATCACGTCCAGCACCTCGTTGACCAGTTCCGGGTCAAGGGCGGAGGTGGGCTCGTCGAACAGCAGGATTTTGGGGTCCAGGGCCAGGGCGCGGGCGATGGCCACGCGCTGCTGCTGGCCGCCGGAGAGCTGCCGCGGGTAGGCACCGGCGCGGTCCCTGAGGCCCACCCGGTCCAGCAGTTCCAGGCCGCGGCGGCGGGCTTCCTCCTTGGAACGTCCCTGCGCTACGACCGGGGCTTCCGCCACGTTCTCCAGGGCGGTGAGGTGCGGGAACAGGTTGAAGTTCTGGAACACCATGCCGATTTCGGTGCGCTGCTTGAGGATGTCCTTCTCGCGCAGCTCGTGCAGCCGCTCGCCGCGGACCTCGTAGCCCACCAGCTGCCCGTCGATGGCGATGTACCCGCCGTCCACCTTCTCCAGGTGGTTGATGGTGCGCAGCAGGGTGGACTTGCCGGAGCCGGACGGGCCCACGATCACTGCCACGCCGCCCGGCTCCACGGTGAGGCTGACGCCCTTGAGGACTTCGGTGGGCCCGAAAGATTTGCGCACGCCGGTGATCTCCACCAGGCCGCGGGTGGCGGTGGGGGCGGGAAGGGTCTCAGTCATCAGAAGTTCCTCCGGTTGGGCACCGCGTGGGTGGCGAAGAATTTGCGGGCCTTCTGCAGGGGCGTCAGCGGCAGGTTCCGCACCGCGCCCTTGGAGTAGTGCCGTTCGATGTAGTACTGGAAGACGCTCAGCACGGACGTGATGACGATGTACCAGAGTGTGGCCACCAGCAGCAGCGGCAGGACCTGCTGGGTGCGGTTGTAGATGACCTGCACCGTGTAGAACAGTTCCGAGTAGGCCAGGACGTAGACGATCGAGGTGCCCTTGACCAGGCCGATGATCTCGTTGAACGCCGTGGGCAGGATGGCCCGCATGGCCTGCGGGAGCACGATCCGGGTGGAGCGGCGCCAGCCCGGGATGCCCAGCGCGGCCGCGGCTTCCAGCTGGCCCTGGTCCACCGAGAGGATGCCGCCGCGGATGATCTCGGCCGAGTACGCCGCCTGGTTCAGGGTCAGGCCCAGCACCGCTGCCGCGAACTGGCTGATCAGCGTGGTGGTCTGCACCTCGAAGAACCGGACATCGGTGAACGGGATGCCAAGGCTGATCTTTTCGTACAGGTAGCCCAGGTTGTACCAAAGCAGCATCTGAACCAGCAGCGGCGTGGACCGGAAGATCCAGGAGAACGTCCAGGACACCGAGACCAGCAGCGGCGACGCAGATAGCCGCATCAGCGCCAGGATGAAGCCCAGCACGAAGCCCAGGACCCCGGAGATTGCGGTCAGCTTCAGGGTTTCCACCAGCCCGTTGACCACGGACTGCGCGGTGAACCACTGCGCCACCACGCCCCACTCCCAGCGCGGGTTGGTGGCCAGGGACCAGGCCACGGCAAGGACGCCAAGCGCGACGACGGTAGTCCCCACCCAGCGCCCCGGATGCTTTGCTGCCACCACCCGGTAGGACGAATAGTCGGTGGCCTGCCGGACGGGGGCACCAGGCCCGGTTGGCGGCGCTTCCGCCGCGGGCTGCGGTTGTTGTGACTGCGCCACCTTGGTTGCTGCTGAACTCATGCGCCACCTCGATTCTTGTCGTGAATTCCTTGTGCGGGCGGTTGCCCTTGGCTGTTGCCTCTGATGTGGAGCCCTTGCGGCCCGCTGCTGGCTGCAAATCTAGGACCGCGTGGAACGGGCCAGCAAGGCGGCAGGTTGCATATCTTCACCGGAGTTCGCACGGCGTCATGAGTCGTTTTCTTGCGTCGTTTAACCGGCTGTGACGCGGAGTTAACGGGCATGACCAGGCCCTCGACCGCCGTCGTCACGGCTGCCTAGCATGGGCATCCAATCCACCCCCGCCGTCAGGAGCGCCCATGCCAGCCACCATCCCGGCCATCGTCTTCATCGGCGGCGGACCGCGCACGGCGGGCGTGCTGGAACGGATCGCAGCCAACCGGCCGCACGTCTTCGCCGGTCCGCTGCAGATCCACGTGGTGGAGCCGCACATCCCTGGCTCGGGCCGGATCTGGCGCTACGACCAGGACCCCGGCCTCCTGCTCAACTCGATGGCGGCGGACATCACCATGTTCACCGACGAGTCAGTGGACTGCGCCGGCCCCGCCGCCCCCGGTCCCGGGTTGGCCGAGTGGGCCGCCGGCGTGCTGGACGCCTCCATCATCGACGTTCCGGACTTCCCGCAGCCGCTGTGGAAGCAGCTGCGGACCCTGACCGGCACCACCTTCCCCACGCGGCAACTGCAGAGCCAGTACCTCGAATGGTTCTTCCGCCGCGCCGCACGGTCCCTGGGCCGCAGCGTGACCGTCCACCGCACCACCGCCGTCGGCATCACGGCGCCGGAGGGCGGCGGGCACGACGTTGCGCTGGCCAACGGCCGGACCCTGCACGCCGACATCGTGGTCACCGCCCTCGGCCACACCGACTCAAAGCCGGACGCCGTCTCCGCCGGCTTCGCGGACTTCGCCGCCCGGCACGGCGGATACCACGCGGCACCCGCCTACACCACCGACGTCGATTACTCCCCCATCGGCCCCGGGCAGGACGTGATCGTCGCCGGAATGGGCCTGGCGTTCGTGGACCTGCTGGTCCTCCTCATGGAAGGCCGCGGCGGCAGGTTCCAGGAAACGAACGACGGCGGGCTGCGCTACGTTCCGTCGGGACGGGAACCACGGCTGTGGGCCGGGTCGCGCCGCGGGGTGCCGTACCACTCGAAGATCTCCGCAGTCCTGCGGGGACAGGCACCCGGGCCGTTGCAGTTCTTTACGGCGGCGGTGGAGGCCCTGCTGGAGCAGCACGGTGAACTGGACTTCCGGGAGCACCTCTGGCCGCTGATCGCCAAGGAAGCCGGCTATTACTACTACCAGGAACTCCTGACCGGCAGCCCCGAGCGGGCAACCATGGGCTGGGATTCCTTCGCCGCGCGGTACGCCGGCCTCGATTGGTACAGCGGCGAGCGCGCGGACCTGGTGGCCGCCGCTGTCCCGGACGCGGGCCTGCACCTGGACCTGGAACGGCTGGACCGCCCCTTTGCCGGGCTTCGCTTCGACGGGCACCAGGCCGTCCAGGATGCAGTGGCCGAGTACATCGAAAATGACCTGGCCCTGCGGGACAGCCCGAATCATCCGGAAACCCTTGCCCTGTTCCTGGCCCTGCTGCACGTCTACATGGAGGTGGGGCGGGTGGTTCCGGCGGAGCGGCTGAACGCACGCTCGCAGCAGCTCATCCACGGCTGGTGGCATGGCTTCTTCAGCTTTGTTGATTCCGGGCCGCCGCCGCACCGGCTGCGCGAGATGCTGGCGCTGCACCGGGCCGGTCTGCTGCAGTTCCTGGGCCCCGGCCTGGAGGTCACTCTTGACGAGGAGGGTGGAACTTTCCGTGCCACCTCGCCGCATTCAGGCGTCTCCGTTTCTGCCCAAGCGGTGATCGAAGCGCGGCTTCCGTCCACCTCCGTGGCCCGGTCGCTTAATCCCGTGCTTGCCTCGCTGTATGAAAGCGGACTGGGCAGCGAGCAGCAGCTGCTGACTTCGGACGGCATCCACTCCACCGGAAAGCTGCTGGTTTCCCCTGAGCATCGGCTGATGGGAGCCGACAGCAAACCCCAACCCAGCCTCTTCGGCATTGGCCCGGGAACGTCCGGCTGGGGCGCGGGCGCCTTCGCCCGGCCCAACACCAACGCCGCGCCCTTCCGGGAAAACGACGCCCTGGCCCGGACCATCCTCGGCGTTGCCCGGGATACCGCCGCCCCGCCGTCCGGGACAATATCTCCAGAACCAGCCGCTGTTGGAAAGAAGTGAATCCGTGACCGCAGAACCCGACCTCAAACCCCGGTCCCTCGATCCCGCCAGCCTTACGGTCCTCAGCCTGCCCATGCACGATCCGCGGGTCCGACCGCTGCTGGACGAGCTCGCCGTCGAATATGACACCCGCTACGGGGACCTGTTCGGGCGCAGCGCTGCCGCAGAGGAACTGAACCGCTACCCGGCGGAGGAATTCGAGGAGCCGAACGGCGCGCTCCTGGTGATCCAGGAGGACGGCGAGTCGATCGCCGGCGGGGCGTTCCGCCGGTACGACGACACCACCGCGGAACTGAAACGGATCTGGACCCACTCAGCCCACCGGCGTCGTGGCTTGGGCCGTTTTGTGCTGGCCGAACTCGAGGCCATGGCCGCCGCCCGCGGCTACACCCGGCTGTACCTCACCACCGGTCCGCGGCAGCCCGAGGCCAAGCACCTCTACCTGAACACCGGCTACCGGGCGCAGTTCGACGTGGACGCCGATCCGGAGACCATCGGGCCGCTGGCGTTCACCAAGGACCTGGCGCCGCAGAATTGGACGGCGGTGTCTCCCGGCAGGCAGGGCAGCCGCCGCTAAGCTAGCGCCATGGCCACCAAAACCACAGCAGAGAAGCTTGCCACCCTCCAGAAGGGCTACACCCTGGAAGGCGCCACCATCGAGCTGGGAGCCGCCATCATCGACGGCGAACTGCACAAGGACGCGCCGGTGCGGCTGCCGCTGGCCATGATGAACCGGCACGGGCTGGTGGCCGGCGCCACCGGAACCGGCAAGACCGTCACGCTGCACATGATGGCCGAACAGCTCTCCACCGCCGGGGTCCCCGTGTTCCTGGCCGACATCAAGGGTGACCTCTCCGGCCTGGCGACGGCCGCCGTCGGGAGCGACAAACTCAAGGCCCGCACGGACAGCATCGGCCAGCCGTGGGAGGGCAAGACGTTCCCGGTGGAGTTCCTGGCGCTGGGCGGCGACGGCAACGGCGTCCCGGTCCGCGCCACGGTCACCTCATTCGGGCCCATCCTGCTCTCCAGGATCATGGAACTGAACGACACACAGGAATCCAGCCTGCAGCTGGTGTTCTACTTCGCGGACAAGAACGGCCTGGAGCTGATCGACCTCAAGGACCTGCGCGCCGTCATCCAGTTCCTCACCTCGGACGAGGGCAAGGACAAGCTGGAGGAACTCGGCGGCCTGTCCAAGGCGACGGCCGGTGTGATCCTGCGGGAGCTCGTGAACCTGGAGGCGCAGGGCCTGGAGAAGTTCTTCGGCGAGCCGGAATTCGACACCGCGGAGCTGCTGCGCACCGCCCCCGATGGCCGCGGGGTGGTCACGTGCCTGGAGCTGCCCACCCTGCAGACCAAGCCCATGCTGTTCTCCACCTTCCTGATGTGGCTTCTTGCCGACCTGTTCGAGGACCTCCCCGAGGCCGGCGACCTGGACAAGCCCAAGCTCGTGTTCTTCCTGGACGAGGCGCACCTGCTCTTCAACGGCGCCACGAAGGCTTTCCTGGACGCCATCACCACCACCGTCCGGCTGATCCGGTCCAAGGGCGTGGGCATCTTCTTCGTCACCCAGACGCCCAAGGACGTGCCCGCCGACGTCCTGGGCCAGCTGGCCAACCGGGTGCAGCACGCCCTGCGCGCGTTCACCCCCGAGGACGCCAAGGCACTGAAGGCCACGGTGTCCACGTTCCCGGTGAGCGACTACGACCTCGAAGAGACCCTGACCTCCGCCGGCATCGGTGAGGCCGTCATCACCGTCATGAACGAAAAAGGCGCCCCCACGCCGGTGGCCCTCACCCGGCTGCGCGCCCCCGAATCCGTCATGGGTCCCAGCGACGAAGCCCTGGTCCGCAGCACCGTGGCCGGTTCGGCGCTGCTGGGCAAGTACGGAACTGCGGTGGACAACCCTTCCGCATACGAGAAGCTGAACGGCAAGGCGGCCGCGCCCACGGGTCCGGCGGCTTCTGAGCCTGCTGGCGGCGCTTCGGCCGGTGCCCCAACTGCTCCTGGCGCTTATGACGTGGACGCTGAAGCACGGAGGATCGAGGAGGAAATCCTGGGCCGGCCCAGCAGCAGGCCACCGCAGGCCCCGGTCCCGGCGCCAGAGGATTCCGACGTGCAGTACGGCACCCCTGATTACAGCGAGCCACGTGAGTCCAAGCCCAGGGCCAAGGCGCCCCGCTCCAGGAAGCCGTCGTCCCCAGAGCCGGAGCCGGGCGGCATGATGGGTGATCTGGGCGGGGTCCTCGGTGGTGCCCTGGGCGGCGGGCTGAAGAGCATGGCACGGTCCATGGGTACGCAGCTGGGCCGCGAATTGCTTCGCGGAGTGTTCGGCACGTCATCCCGCCGCCGCCGTCGCTGACCCGCGTTTCCCAGGCGGCAACTGCTGTCCCTGGCCGATGCCCAGGGCTCCTGTTGCCGCTGTCCCGGCGCCCCGCCGTCGGGCGTTACGTAGGTGTTGCCTGTCTGATTAGGGGGACACCAACTTTAGAGTGCGTCCGCACTGACGTTACTGTGTAGAACGTGCAGATGAGTCAAGCGTTGGTGAGGATCGCGGCCGGATGGCTGTTGGGCCTCATGCTTGCCGTCGCCGCAGCCATCGTGGCCATCAACGTCGTGAACAACACCGTGGCCAGCCCGCAGCAGCCTGTCCGGGAGTACCTGGACGCGCTGAAGAGCGGTGACGGCGGGCGTGCCCTGGGGCTCCTCAAAGCCGCCGTTCCGCCCAGCAACGCCGCGATGCTGGACGGCCCGGGGCTGCAGTCGTCCGCTTCCCGGCTCTCCAACATCAGCATCGGGGACCCTCAGGAACGCCCGGGCAACCAGGTGATGGTGCCCATGGACTACACGATCGACGGCAGCCGGCTGCACACGGAATTCCTGCTCCAAAAGACCGGCACCGAGTGGCTGTTCTTCAACACATGGGCGTTCGTGCCGTCGCGGCTGCCCACCGTGGACATCACCGTGGTCAACGGCAACGAGGCCCAGGTCAACGGTGTTCCGGTGAACATGCCCAACGGGCGCAACTCCTTCGCCGTGTTCTACCCCGGCCAGTACGAGGCCTCCCTGGACGGACAGTACTTCTCCGCTGCCGCCACCCGCGCCACGGTCACCTCCAAGGATGCGCCCGTGGCCCCGCTCAACCTGCTGACCCAGGCCACGGACAAGCTGAAAAGCGACGTTGCCGCCAAGATCCGGGAGTTCCTGGACGGCTGTGCGGCGGAGGCGGTCAAGGAACAGAAACTCCAGCCGGACTGTCCCTTCTATTACGCCAGCAACAACCGGGTCCAGGACGGCAGCATCCGGTGGACCGTGACCGAATACCCGGGCGTCTCCGTGGAGCCGTTCGACGGCCGCTGGGTGGTTGCCCCCCTGGACGGCAAGGCCAAGGTGGAAGCGCTGCAGCAGAACTCGTTCACGGGGGCCTGGTACCCGCTGGACGCAGAGGTGGACTTCAGCTTCACCACCCGCCTGGATGTCACGGGTGACACGGTCAAGGTCACTCCGCAGCTGAGCTTCTAGGCCTGCTTCAGGGTGCTGTGCCAGACTGGCCCAGTTTTGAACCCATGCCTGCCGCGTTCTTCAGTGTCCTAAGCCCAACCGCCCCGAAAACTGGGCTGGTCCGGCTGCGGCCACCGCAGTGACCCCCGCACCAGGACCTCCCGGACCTGCGCCAGGACGGATTCCGGGGCGAAGACCACGTCGTCATAGAAGAACCTGAGTACGGGTAGTCCGTGACGGACAGCCATGTTGTCCCTGCGGCGGTCCTTTTTGAATTGACGGGCATCAAGATGGAAGGCGAGCCCGTCAATTTCCACGATGAGGAACCCTTCCAGCAGGAAGTCCACGCGGCCGATCCCCTCGATCCACACCTGGGTCTCGGTGGCTATGCCCGCCTCCCGGAACAGCACCCGGGCCAAGGTTTCCAGGAGAGAGTCTGCGCCGCGTTCAACCTTGGACACAACATTGCGTGCTTTGCCTGACCGGTTACCCTTCAGGTGGCGCAACAGCAGGGACGGCTCAATGTCCCCTCTGTTGTAGGCGCATTCCACCATGACCAGCGACTCGAGTTCCGGCAGGCACAGCAGTGCGTGAAGCAGGACGTCGGGAAGTGCTGCAAGGGTCCGATGACGGGGCCTCTGCGTCAGGGGAAGGCGGTGGCTGACACAACGGAGGGCACGTCTTCCGTTGCTTTGCCAGTAGTGCGGCCGGGCAGCCGGTTGAAGCTGCCAGAGACCGTAATGCGGGGCGGCAGATGCGCACGTCAGCAGGCTGCGGGCCAGTCCTGCGCCCACCAGCTCGGCGTCAGCACCCGGAACGGCCAGCAGCCCGCGCTCCAACCGCACCACCTGCCCGCCACGAACTGCGCGGCTGATCTCTGTTTCCGTCGCCCCGGCGGCAGCCACGTCGCGCCGCAGCAGCACTCCTCCGGCGGATTTGAGGATTTCCGATGGGTCCATGACGCCACAATGTCTGTCCCCAGTGGCTGTCGGCAGGTATCACGGGCGCTATGTGGGCAAGGGGGCTGTGCGCACTGGCCCGGTTTTGGGGCCGCAGAAACGGAACTGGCCCCGTCTTCAGGCTTTCAAAGCTTGAAAACTGGGCCAGTTCAGCAGGAAAGAACGCGGTCAGTCCATGCCGCGCAGGTCCAGCACCAGCTCGGTATCACCGTCGGCCTGCAGGACCACCGGGATGCCCCAGTCCTGCTGGTAAAGGTGGCAGGCGGCGTGGTCCGGGATCTCGCCGTCCTCGGTCTCGGGGCCGTCGCAGGCGGCGGCGCGGGCGGTGATGTGCAGCACGCCCTCGGGCACGTCCGCGGACAGCTCCAGGGTGCGCAGCAGTCCCACCGAGGTTCCGCCGCCGGAGACCAGCAGCTCGGGCGGGGTGGAGGAGATCTTCAGCTGCGTGGGGTCGCCCCAGCGGTCATCGAGCTTCTGTCCGGTGGGCGCCGTGAAGCGGACGGTCAGGTCCAGCGTGCCGGGCGCCACGGGGCTCTTGGGCCGCTGGGTCTGGGACGCGCCCTCGTCCACCTGCTGCGCTTCCTTGGGGATCGGTACGTACACCAGCTGGTGCTTGTTGGCCTCAACCACCACCAGCAGGGGTTCGGAGCCCGCGGACTGCGTGTGGTCCACGATCACGTCGGAGGGCTCGGCGAGGCCTCGGGCCAGGGTGGACACGGTGCCGGACGCGGGGTCGTAGCGGCGCACGGCTCCGTTGTAGGTGTCGGCAATCGCCACGGAGCCGTCGGGCAGGACCGTGACGCCGAGCGGGTGCTGAAGCCGGGCTTCGGAGGCGGGGCCGTCGCGGAAGCCGAAATCGAACAGGCCCTTGCCCACAGCGGTCTCCACGGTGATGGTGCCGCCGTCGGCGATGACCAGTTTCCGGAGGGCGGAGGTTTCCGAGTCCGCAACCCAGATGTTGCCGTCGGCGTCTTCGGCCAGGCCGGAGGACTGGGCGAACCAGGATTCGTGCGCCGGTCCGTCCAGGAGGCCTTCCAGACCGTTGCCGGCGATGATCGACACGGCACCGGCGACGGGGTCAAAGCTGAAGATCTGGTGCGTGCCGGCCATGGCCACTACCACCGCGTTCAGCTTGCGCGACCACACCACGTCCCAGGGCGAGCTCAGCGCAACGTCCAGCGGGTCGTTGCCCAGTGAGCCGCTGAAGCCGGCGCCTTCCTCGTCCACGCGCGCAGGCCCGGTTTCCAGCAGCCGCTGGATGCCGTTGCCTGCCAGGGTGGAGGCCTTGCCGTCCGTGAGCGAGAGTCCGCGCAGGCGGTGGTTGACCGAGTCGGCAATGACGACGTCGTAGCCCGCCTTGACTGCCACGTCTTCCGGCAGCAGGACCAGGCCCTGGGGTTCGTTGAACTGGGCGCTGGCGGTGTCCCCCGCGGCGGGACCGTCGGCGTAGCCCTTGGTGCCCGAGCCGAAGGTGGCCAGGACGGTTTCGAAGTCGGTGCCTAGTTCCACCAGGCGGTGGTGCCCGGTGTCGGTGACCAGCCAGGAGCCCTTGTCGGCAGCAACGGCGGCTGCGGCACCTGCTGGCGTGCCGTCGTCGGACGTTCCAGCCAAGGCCGTGGATCCGCGGCCCGGCGGCAGGAAGAGCGCCTTGCCGGGGAAGCGCAGGGTGCCGGAGGTCGCTTCGGGCGCCACGTAGGGGCCTGAGCCGCGGTGCAGCGTGCCCTTGGCTTCGTGCTCGGCGATCAGTTCGGGGATCAGGACGGCCAACCCGTCCGCGTGGCCCTCACCGGAGAGGTGGGCCACGATGTAGCCCTCCGGGTCGATGACCACCAGGGTGGGCCAGGCGCGGGCCGTGTAGGCCTTCCAGGTGTCCAGCTCGGGGTCATCCAGCACGGGGTGGTGGATCTCGTAGCGCTCCACGGCCGCGGCCAGCGCCACCGGGTCAGCCTCGTGCTCGAACTTGGGCGAGTGGACGCCCACGGTGACCAGCACATCGGAGTACTGCTGCTCCAGCGGGCGCAGCTCATCCAGAACGTGCAGGCAGTTGATGCAGCAGAAGGTCCAGAAATCGAGCAGCACGATCTTGCCGCGCAGGGCCTCCAGGTCAAGGGTCTTTCCACCGGTGTTCAACCAGTTGCGGCCCACCAGTTCGGAGGCCCGGACCCGGGCATGCGTGCGTACGGTTTCGCTCATCAGCGTCCTTCCAGCTTGTTGCGTTCAGCCAGCCTGGCATCGCGTTCGGCCAATTTGGCAAACATATCGTTGTAAGCGGTTAGATCGGCGTCATTATTCCTGTCCGCCGCGCGGTCCACGCGTGTCGCCTCCCGCTGGCTCGACCCGGACCACATAATGGCGACGCCGATCGCCACCAGCAGCGTGGGCACCTCACCGATGCCCCAGGCCACGGCGCCGCCGGCCTGCTGGTCCGCCAGTGCCGAGGGGCCCCAGGCACGGCCCAGGTTGCCGAAGTAGTCCGCGGCCAGGAGCCCGGTCCCGCCCATGATGGAGACCCCGAAGAAGGCGTGGAAGCCCATGGTGGCCAGGAGCAGGAGCAGCCTCATGGGGTACGGGGCGCGGCGGGGAAGCGGGTCCGTGCCGATCATGGTCAGCACGAAGATGTACCCCGTCAGCAGGAAGTGCAGGTTCATCAGTTCATGGCCCACGTGCTCCCGCATGGCGAAGCCGAACAGGTCCGAGTAGTAGAACAGCACGATGGAGCCGGCAAAGTTGGCCGCCGCGAACAGCGGGTGCGTGACCAGCTGCGAGAACTTGGAGTGCACGAAGACCAGGAGCCACTCCCGCATGCCGCGGGAGCCGTCGCCACGGGCAGGCAGCGCCCGCAGTGCCAGGGTCACCGGAGCGCCCAGCACCAGGAAGATTGGCGCCACCATGGTCAGCGCCATGTGGTCCACCATGTGCGCGGAGAACAGGATGCGGCCATAGACCGACGGCGGCCCGGACGTGATGTAAGTCAGCACCACCAGGCCAATGACCCAGTTCAGCGACCGGAACCAGGGCCAGGAGTCGCCTCGCCTGCGGATCTTGGCGACGCCCATGAAGTAGGTCACCAGCCCGAACAGGGCAACGCCCACCCAGATCCAGTCCAGCCGCCACTCGGTGAGCCAGCGTTCCGGCGTGAGTTCGGGCGGCAGCTCGTAGCCGCTGAGGATGAAGGCGGGTGACGCGTTGGGGGCGGGCTCGGTGGGCTGTGGCGGGGCTGAGCGGCCCAGGGCCACGGCGATGCCGGACGTGGCGCCCATGATCAGCAGTTCAGCGACAATGAGCTGCCACAGGACGCGCCTGGAGGACAGGGTGGAGCCCTTGCGTCCCAGTTGCGGAATGACCCACTGCCGGTGCATGAAGCCGATGCCGCCCAACACCACCGCGGCTGCGGTCTTGGCCAGGATCAGCTGTCCGTAGGCGGAACCGAAGAGATCGGACCAGCTGGTGACGCGGATGCTGGCGTTGATGATGCCTGAGGCGAAGACCAGTACGAAAGCGAACCCGGCCAGGCTGGAGAAGCGCCGGAGTGTGGGTTCGGTGATGTCAGTTGCCGCGCCGGGCTTCGCGTCGGTCAGGATGCCGGAGAGCAGGGCCAGGATGATGATGCCGCCCACCCAGGTGGTCACGCCCACAAGGTGCAGGCCGAGCGAGTTGATGGCACCTTCGTGATCGGAAGAGCTTGACGAGTGGCCGATCAGGGCTGCGGGTACCAGGCCGATCAGGGCCAGAATGAGGGTGAGGGCCAGGCCGCCCAGGGACCGGACGCCGAACAGCGCGGTGGTGACCACTGCGGCAATGATGATGACGGCGAGCCATGCGCGGCCGGTTTCAATATCGGTCATGAAGTAGACCAGCGCCTGGGTGAAGGCGGGATCACCGGACAGCCCCTGCCCTGCTACGTCGCCGTACGTGAGTACCAGGACTGCGATGGCGGACAAGGTCCACACCGCACCGGCGACAGCTGCTATCGCCAGCGCGCGGGTGAAGGCGGGGTGCTCCGGTACTTCACTGCCTCCTGAAGCTGCCGTTCCCCGGCCTCGCGGAGTGTGGTGCCGGGCGTTGAGGTTCTTTGGAAGGATGCCGACGGCGAAGACCAGGCCCCCGACGACGGTCGCCAACGAAACGTTATGGATGGCCTTGCTGATCGGCAGGCCCCACCGGACCAGTGCCCCGGGATCGGCAACGCTGCGGGCCGCTGCGGCGCCGGAGAAGATCAGGGCTGCCGCGAGGCCAAGGAAGAGCGCCGCCAGGCCCGCAAGCTGCCAGGGCAGCGTAATCCCCCGGGTTCCGGCATCCCGGACCGCAGCTCCCTTGCCGGGATCGGTCTGGGGAGGGGTGGAACGTGGTTTTGCGGCAGAAGACACCATTCCATTGTCCGTCACGCCCGCCCAGGCCGCGAATCCGGGTTAAAAAGCAAGGAGCGGCAACCTCTCGGTTGCCGCTCCTGTTCCGGCCGGTGATATGCCGGCAGGGGAAGCCTACTTCTTGGAGACTGCAGCCTTCAGCTTGGAGCCGGCGGTCAGCTTCACGCTGTGGCCTGCTGCAATCTGGATGGTCTCGCCGGTCTGCGGGTTGCGGCCGGTGCGGGCTGCACGGTCGGTGCGCTCAACTGCGAGCCAGCCCGGGATGGTGATCTTCTCGCCGGCGGCGACAGAAGTCTCGAAAACCTCGAACAGTGCATCGAGGACGGAGTTAACGGCAGCCTGGCTGGTGCCGGCCTTGCCTGCTACCTCTGCAACAAGTTCACTACGGTTCTTAGCCATTTATGTCCTCCTGGACGGTTCTGATTCTGGAGCCTGCACGCGGCATGCGCACAGGCCACTGTCCGAAAACTTACCAGCTTGGGCCCTTCCGATCCGCAAATTCCGCGTGTTTCCGGGACTTTTTGAGGTTAATCACCGATTCCGGGCCATATTCGCGTCCCGCCGGGACCGGTTTGGGCTCAGAGCCCCGTTTCTCCCCCGGTGCCCGCTCAGGTATGGCGTGTTCTCCCGCGACGCCGGCTCACCTCTGGCAGGTTCTCCCCCGACGCCCGCTCACGTCTGGCAGGTTCCCGCCCGACGCCCGCTCGCGTCTGGCAGGTTTTCCCTGGGCGCCCGCTCTCAAGGCATCGTTACCAGGTGAGCGGGGGTTGATCGTTTACCCGCCAGAAGTGAGCGGGGGTTGATCGCTTACCCGCCAGAAGTGAGCTGGGGTTGATCGTTTACCGGTCAAAGGGGCTCTTCGTGGTTGATGGTGAAACAGGTTCGTGTCTTGAAAGCTGAAGGGCTCGTAGCCCTGCTGTGATGGATGTTCTCTACGCATTCATCAAGTCAGGAGCTACGAGCCTTGATCGAGCCTACTTCGCCGCGCCCCGATGCTGCCACCGCAATTTTCAACCTGCCCGACTACCGCGTCACCGATACTGAGATCCTCGCTTTCGGGCAGCGCCGGATCCAAGTCGTGGCCACCGCCGAGGCCGGCTGCCCATCCTGCGGCGTCATCAGCACCCGCGTTCATTCCCGCCGGCCACAACGCCTGCGTGACATCCCCGTCGCCGGGCCGGTCGAAGTGGTCTGGGCCAAGCGGAGATTCTTCTGCGATGAGTACCTGTGCCCGCGCCAGACATTCACCGAGGAAACAACCCAGGTCCCGCGCCGGGCACGGTCCACCCATCGGCTCCGTGAGGCCCTGGTTGCCGCCGTCATCGGATCCGGCAGGGCAGCCGCCGAGGCCGCCGCTTCTTTCGGAGTCTCATGGTGGCTCGTGCAGCGGGCCCTGGACTCTGCGGCGCTGACGCTGCCCGATGTCGACGCCCTTGCACCGCGGATGCTCGGCATCGATGAACATCGCTACCGGTCCGTGCGGTTCTTCCGCGACCCGGCCACCAAGGCCTGGAAACGCTACGAACCATGGATGACCACCATCGTCGATCTTGACACCGGACAAGTCCTAGGGATCGTTGACGGCCGCGACAGTGAGGGCGTCGGGGACTGGCTTTTCGCCCGTCCGCTCGAATGGCGCCTGGGCGTGCAGGTCGTTGCCATCGACCCATCCGCCGCTTTCCGCAAAGCCCTGCGGATGTGGCTGCCACGCACCGCTGTCTCAGTCGATGCATTTCACCTGGTCAAGCTTGGCAACGACATGCTCACCGAAGTCCGGCAGCGCCTCACGCAGCAGGTTCATGGCCGGCGGGGACGCGCCATCGACCCGGTATGGGCAAATCGGCGACTGCTCCTGCGGGCCGGGGACACACTCTCGGACCGGGCACGGAACAGGCTCAGCACCGTGTTCGACACCGACGACGCCACCGGGAAGTTGCAGGCCGCGTGGCTGGTCAAGGAACAGCTCCGCGCCCTGCTGACCACCGGGTCCCTCGCCCACGCGGCCGCCGCGAAAGACCAGCTTCAGACACTGGTTGTCAAAGCCGCGCAGCCCGAAACCAACCGGCTCTGGCGGACGGTCTGCCGCTGGTGGAAAGAGATCGAAGTGCTCATCGTCACCGGTGCGACAACCGCGAAAGTGGAAGCCAACAACACCGCGATCAAGCACATAAAGAGGACCGGCCGGGGATTCACCAACGCACGCAACTACAAAACGCGTATCCTGTTGCGCAGTGCCGCCAGAACAGCGGCATGAACATCCTTCACGGCAGAACATTCACCACGAACCGTGAAGAGCCGTCAAAGGTGAGCGGGGGTTGGTGTTTTACCCGCCGGAGGTGAGCTTGGGTTTCTGGCTCTTCGCGGTTCGTGGGGAAATGGATCCCTGGAATGAGCGTCATGCCGCCGTCCTGACGGCACTTCTCAAGAGAATAACCGATTTGTAGTTGGCGGCGTTGCGGTACCCGCGGGCGGTTCGTTTGATGTTCTTGATTGCGGTGTTGTTCGCCTCGACCTTGCCTGTCGTGGCGCCGGTAATGATCAGCACCTCGATCTCCTTCCACCACCGGCAGACTGTACGGTACAGCCTGTTCGTCTCCGGCCGTGCGGCTTCCTTGACCAGCTCCTCGAGTACCTGCTTGGCCGCCGCGGCGTCCTCCAGGGAGCCGGTGCGCAACAGGGCGCGGAGTTGTTCCTTGACCTTCCAGACGGCCTGGAGGGTGCCGGTTGGATCGTCCAGGGCGAACACTTCCTCGAGTCGGAGGGCGGCCCTACACGTGAGGGTGTCACCGCCGCGCAGCAGGAGCATGCGGTGGGCCCAGGCCTTGTCGATGGCCCTGCCGCGGCGGCCCTTGACCTGTTGGGAGAGGTTCTGCCTGGTCTCAGTCATTGCCTGGTTGGCCAGCGAGATCAGGTGGAAGTGATCGACGGCGACAGCAGTGCGGGGAAGCCACATCCGTAAGGCTTTGCGGAACGCCGCGGAGGGGTCGATTGCGACGACCTGCACGGCCAGCCGCCACTGCAGGGGCCGGGCGAACAGCCAGTCCCCGACGCCCTTGTGGTCTCGGCCGTCGACCACGCCGAGGACTTGGCCGGTCTCCAGATCCACGATGGTTGTCATCCACGGCTCGAACCGTGTCCACGCCTTCGTGGTCGGGTCCTGGAAGTAGCGCACGGACCGGAACCGGTGTTCATCAATGCCCAGCATCCGCGGACTGAGCTTGTCCACGTCGGGCAGCCGCAGCAGGCAGGCCTCGGTCACCGCAGCCCGGACCATCCACCAGGACACGGCGAAGCCGGCAGCTGTCTCCGAGAAAGCCCTGCCGGAGCGAATGACCGCGTCCACGAGCTGGTCCCGCAGCCGGCTCGTCGACCGGGCACGGCGCGGCACTTGCGGCGTGGATTCGAAGAACGAGAGCCGGTCGCACGCTGACTCTTCGCAGTACCAGCGGTACTTGGACCAGAGCACGTCCACCGGCCCGGCGACGGGAATATCGCGGAGCCGTTGAAGGCGGCGTTCCTTCCGCCGGGAGGCAATGACCCCACAGCTCGGGCAGCCCGGTAGCGCGTCAGTTTCGACGATGACCTGACGGCGGCCAGCGGACATGGTCGTGGAGATGACACGGTAGTCGGGCAGGTTGAAGAGGATGGTGGCAGCATCGGCTGCGACCCCGGTAGGCTCGTTCAAGGCTCGTGGTCCTGTTCCAGGTTGAATGCTTAGACACACTCATCCCAACAGGGCCACGGGCCCCTTTGTCTTCAACGACACGAACTCAATTCCCCATCAACCGCGAAGAGCCGGGTTTCTGGGGGCCGGCCCCGGTACCCTTTTTGGTTGTTAAATGTGGGAGGCCCCAACCGTGTGGTTGGGGCCTCGACCAGTTAATAGTTGTTCCGGCGGTGACCTACTCTCCCACACCCTCCCGGGTGCAGTACCATCGGCGCTGTGGGTCTTAGCTTCCGGGTTCGGAATGGGACCGGGCGTTTCCCCCACGCTATGACCGCCGTAACCTTTTCACCCGAACCCCTTGGGTGTTGCCGGGGGTGGGAAGACTGTGGTTACAACATTGGTGGTGTTGTTGTATGTAGTTGTTGGTTCCGTGCCATCGACCCCGGGTGTTGGGGGTTGTTGGTTGGGAACCACATAGTGGACGCAAGCAGAGTTTTGTATGTTCTGTGTGGTGTAAGTTGTTGGCCTATTAGTACCGGTCAGCTTCACGAGTCGTTAGTCCTCGCTTCCACATCCGGCCTATCAACCCAGTGGTCTGGCTGGGGGCCTCTCACACCCGAGGGTGTATGGAAATCTCATCTTGAAGCGAGCTTCCCGCTTAGATGCTTTCAGCGGTTATCCCATCCGAACGTAGCTAATCAGCGGTGCACTTGGCAGTACAACTGACACACCAGAGGTTCGTCCGTCCCGGTCCTCTCGTACTAAGGACAGCCCTTCTCAAATTTCCTGCGCGCGCAGCGGATAGGGACCGAACTGTCTCACGACGTTCTAAACCCAGCTCGCGTACCGCTTTAATGGGCGAACAGCCCAACCCTTGGGACCTACTCCAGCCCCAGGATGCGACGAGCCGACATCGAGGTGCCAAACCATGCCGTCGATATGGACTCTTGGGCAAGATCAGCCTGTTATCCCCGAGGTACCTTTTATCCGTTGAGCGACGGCCATTCCACAATGTACCGCCGGATCACTAGTCCCGACTTTCGTCCCTGCTCGAGATGTCTCTCTCACAGTCAAGCTCCCTTGTGCACTTACACTCGACACCTGATTGCCAACCAGGCTGAGGGAACCTTTGGGCGCCTCCGTTACTTTTTAGGAGGCAACCGCCCCAGTTAAACTACCCATCAGGCACTGTCCCTGACCCGGATTACGGGCCGAAGTTAGATGTCCAAAGTGACCAGAGTGGTATTTCAACGATGACTCCACCCGAACTGGCGTCCGGGCTTCAACGTCTCCCACCTATCCTACACAAGCCACTCCGAACACCAATACCAAACTATAGTAAAGGTCTCGGGGTCTTTCCGTCCTGCTGCGCGTAACGAGCATCTTTACTCGTACTGCAATTTCGCCGAGTTTATGGTTGAGACAGCGGGGAAGTCGTTACTCCATTCGTGCAGGTCGGAACTTACCCGACAAGGAATTTCGCTACCTTAGGATGGTTATAGTTACCACCGCCGTTTACTGGGGCTTAAATTCTCAGCTTCGCCTTACGGCTAACCGGTCCTCTTAACCTTCCAGCACCGGGCAGGAGTCAGTCCGTATACATCGTCTTGCGACTTCGCACGGACCTGTGTTTTTAGTAAACAGTCGCTTCCCCCTGGTCTCTGCGGCCCCGATCCCCTCCCACCAGCAATGTGGTGTTCAAGGTTGGGGCCCCCCTTCTCCCGAAGTTACGGGGGCATTTTGCCGAGTTCCTTAACCATAATTCTCTCGATCGCCTTGGTATTCTCTACCTGATCACCTGTGTCGGTTTGGGGTACGGGCGGCTAAAACCTCGCGTCGATGCTTTTCTCGGCAGCATAGGATCACCAAATCCCCCCATACGGGGGTCCCATCAGATCTCAGGCCATATGAATGGCGGATTTGCCTACCATTCGCCCTACATCCTTAGACCGGGACAACCATCGCCCGGCTCGGCTACCTTCCTGCGTCACACCTGTTAATACGCTTGCCTCCCGGGATCAGGTCCTGCGCTCCACCAAAACCCTTCACCCACAAGGGGTGTCAGGCAGGTTTCGGGCAGTTAGTATCCCCCGCTCAGCATGGGCGGTTTTTCGCCGGTACGGGAATATCAACCCGTTGTCCATCGACTACGCCTGTCGGCCTCGCCTTAGGTCCCGACTTACCCAGGGCAGATTAGCTTGACCCTGGAACCCTTGATCATTCGGCGGACGGGTTTCTCACCCGTCTTTCGCTACTCATGCCTGCATTCTCACTCGTGTAGGCTCCACCACTGGTTTACACCGCAGCTTCACCGCCCACACGACGCTCCCCTACCCATCCACACTCCTGAACCACGAAGGCTAGGACAACATGTGAATGCCACAACTTCGGCGGTGTACTTGAGCCCCGCTACATTGTCGGCGCGGAATCACTTGACCAGTGAGCTATTACGCACTCTTTTAAGGGTGGCTGCTTCTAAGCCAACCTCCTGGTTGTCTGGGCAACTCCACATCCTTTCCCACTTAGCACACGCTTAGGGGCCTTAGTTGGTGGTCTGGGCTGTTTCCCTCTCGACTATGAAGCTTATCCCCCACAGTCTCACTGCTGCGCTCTCACTTACCGGCATTCGGAGTTTGGCTGACGTCAGTAACCTTGTAGGGCCCATTAGCCATCCAGTAGCTCTACCTCCAGCAAGAAACACGCAACGCTGCACCTAAATGCATTTCGGGGAGAACCAGCTATCACGAAGTTTGATTGGCCTTTCACCCCTACCCACAGCTCATCCCCTCCATTTTCAACTGAAGTGGGTTCGGTCCTCCACGACGTCTTACCGTCGCTTCAACCTGGCCATGGGTAGATCACTTCGCTTCGGGTCTAGATCACGCCACTCACACGCCCTATTCAGACTCGCTTTCGCTACGGCTGCCCCACACGGGTTAACCTCGCGACGTAACACTAACTCGCAGGCTCATTCTTCAAAAGGCACGCCGTCACCAGAATCAGACTGGCTCCGACGGATTGTAAGCACACGGTTTCAGGTACTGTTTCACTCCCCTCCCGGGGTACTTTTCACCTTTCCCTCACGGTACTGGTCCGCTATCGGTCATTAGGTAGTATTTAGGCTTATCAGGTGGTCCTGACAGATTCGCACGGGATTTCTCGGGCCCCGTACTACTTGGGATACTCTCACAGGCGGTACAAACACATTACGGTTACGGGACTAACACCCTCTCTGGCCGGCCTTTCAAAACCGTTCACCTATGCGCGCACATCACACCCCACCAGCCCGGCAGAACTGGTATGGAAAGTCCCACAACCCCGACCATGCAACGCCCGCCGGCTATCACACATGGAACGGTTTAGCCTGATCCGCGTTCGCTCGCCACTACTAACGGAATCACTATTGTTTTCTCTTCCTGCGGGTACTGAGATGTTTCACTTCCCCGCGTTCCCCCCACGCACCCTATGTGTTCAGGTACGGGTCACCAGGCAACTCACGCCCCTGGCGGGGTTTCCCCATTCGGACACCCTGGGATCACAGTCCGGTTATCGACTCCCCCAGGCTTATCGCAGATTCCTACGTCCTTCTTCGGCTCCTAATGCCAAGGCATCCACCGTGTGCTCTTAAAAACTTGACCACAAAGATCAAAAACATTTTCGAGAGAACCACAGAAACTGTCCCGCGCACCCAAAGGCACACGAACCAGATCCAGGTTCATAATCTTGGAAATTGCTTCTTATACAAGATGCTCGCGTCCACTATGTAGTTCTCAAACAACAACCCCACACCACACACCCCACACACAAACCCCCAAAAAAAGGAGTCAAACACGTGCAGGAACGTCATGGCAGGGAAACCAGAAACAAACAAACCCGGGAAAACTCCCCGGCCCTGTTGCCTCAGGACCCAACAGTGTGCCAAACACTAAACCACCCGGAAACCCCCCGGCCCACCGTTCCAGAACCACCAGGGTTCGTACTAAAGAAGACCAAAAGACCAGACAGCCGCTATTTGTTGATATTCCACCCTTGAGCACCCGCCACGGAACAGTCGTCCGTGCAACGGGCCTTTACTCCTGACAACACACCCACCACCAACATGCATTGGCGACGGATCATTGTAGGTGCTCCTTAGAAAGGAGGTGATCCAGCCGCACCTTCCGGTACGGCTACCTTGTTACGACTTAGTCCCAATCGCCAGTCCCACCTTCGACAGCTCCCTCCCACAAGGGGTTAGGCCACCGGCTTCGGGTGTTACCAACTTTCGTGACTTGACGGGCGGTGTGTACAAGGCCCGGGAACGTATTCACCGCAGCGTTGCTGATCTGCGATTACTAGCGACTCCGACTTCATGGGGTCGAGTTGCAGACCCCAATCCGAACTGAGACCGGCTTTTTGGGATTAGCTCCACCTCACAGTATCGCAACCCTTTGTACCGGCCATTGTAGCATGCGTGAAGCCCAAGACATAAGGGGCATGATGATTTGACGTCGTCCCCACCTTCCTCCGAGTTGACCCCGGCAGTCTCCCATGAGTCCCCGGCACTACCCGCTGGCAACATGGAACGAGGGTTGCGCTCGTTGCGGGACTTAACCCAACATCTCACGACACGAGCTGACGACAACCATGCACCACCTGTAAACCAACCCCAAAGGGGAAGGACTGTTTCCAGCCCGGTCTGGTTCATGTCAAGCCTTGGTAAGGTTCTTCGCGTTGCATCGAATTAATCCGCATGCTCCGCCGCTTGTGCGGGCCCCCGTCAATTCCTTTGAGTTTTAGCCTTGCGGCCGTACTCCCCAGGCGGGGCACTTAATGCGTTAGCTACGGCGCGGAAAACGTGGAATGTCCCCCACACCTAGTGCCCAACGTTTACGGCATGGACTACCAGGGTATCTAATCCTGTTCGCTCCCCATGCTTTCGCTCCTCAGCGTCAGTTAATGCCCAGAGACCTGCCTTCGCCATCGGTGTTCCTCCTGATATCTGCGCATTTCACCGCTACACCAGGAATTCCAGTCTCCCCTACATCACTCTAGTCTGCCCGTACCCACCGCAGATCCGGAGTTGAGCCCCGGACTTTCACGGCAGACGCGACAAACCGCCTACGAGCTCTTTACGCCCAATAATTCCGGATAACGCTTGCGCCCTACGTATTACCGCGGCTGCTGGCACGTAGTTAGCCGGCGCTTCTTCTGCAGGTACCGTCACTTACGCTTCTTCCCTACTGAAAGAGGTTTACAACCCGAAGGCCGTCATCCCTCACGCGGCGTCGCTGCATCAGGCTTTCGCCCATTGTGCAATATTCCCCACTGCTGCCTCCCGTAGGAGTCTGGGCCGTGTCTCAGTCCCAGTGTGGCCGGTCACCCTCTCAGGCCGGCTACCCGTCGTCGCCTTGGTAGGCCATTACCCCACCAACAAGCTGATAGGCCGCGAGTCCATCCAAAACCACAAAAGCTTTCCACCAACCACCATGCGATGATCAGTCATATCCGGTATTAGACCCAGTTTCCCAGGCTTATCCCAGAGTCAAGGGCAGGTTACTCACGTGTTACTCACCCGTTCGCCACTAATCCACCAGCAAGCTGGCATCATCGTTCGACTTGCATGTGTTAAGCACGCCGCCAGCGTTCATCCTGAGCCAGGATCAAACTCTCCGTTGAAAACAAACAGACACAACCACAACCACCGGAAATAACGGCGACCACGGCTGCACAAAATTTGAAACCAGCCAAAAACACCATGCACACCACGGGGTGGCGGCACAGCACAATCAACCAATCACATTACATAATCGGTATCAACAAACTTGGCACACTATTGAGTTCTCAAACAACAGACACACCCGGCACCACCCAAACCAACGTTCAGGATCGCTCCGGAGCAACTTTTCAAACTTACCCGATCCGGCCCGGCTTTGCAAACCACGTTCCCGCGTCCAAAACCACCAGAATCAGCCCCCACCCACACAGCACGCCACAAAAGCGAACCATTTCCAGGCCGTTCAAAAAAGGGGGGTTGGCCGCTATCTTTCCGCTTCAGCGGCGGCGACTCAGAAAACAATACCCCCACACAACCCCCACCGCAAATCGGGTAGAAAGAACCCAAGGTACCGCCGTAAACCCCGGAATGGCGGGGTTTTCGGCGGCAAACACCAGGCCTGGCATGCGAACAGAGCAGGAGAACGGCTTCTATGGAGTGGGTCACATCCGGACGGGTTTCTTACTCCACGCGCAGGACTACCTCGAAGTCAGCCTCCCGCGGCTTCAGTCGGTAGGGCTCCAGCACCCCGGGTCCACAGGCCGCGGTCCCCACGCCCCTCAAGGCGTGGTCCAAGTAAATGTAAGTGCGGCCGTCCGGCGCGAGGTCAGGCCTGTGGTTCGCAGCGGCAAGCACGTCCAGGCCATAGGGCCGAACCGTCAGGGCAAACGGCTCGCCGGAAAGTCGCAGCTGCCTACCCCCGGTCTGCAGGACGGCGGACCGCACGCCGGACCGGGCGCCCGACTCTTGGGGGCGGACGTAGTCAACATCCAGGCCGGCGGGAGTCGATTCGAACCATCCCAGACGTGCGCCCTGGCCGGTGTCCGGGTAACTCTGATGCGGACCTTGGCCCAGCCATCCCACAGAGCCTGTCTCCGCCCCCAGAATGAGCTCCAGCCCGATCCGGGCCCACTCGACGTCGAAGCCCGCGTTGACCCAGTCTCCTACAGGTTTGACCTGCGTCCGGAGTGCCAGCGAACCGTCACTGCTGGTCCACAGGTAGTCCACCAGTACCCCAAACTGCTTGTCCGCCGCGGCGACGCGCGTGCTCACGCGAAGGTGCTCACCGCCGTCGTCCGTTGACTCCGCACTGATTCCCAGCAGGCGGGGGTGCAACCGGTGGAGTCCTGCGTCCTGCCATTGGGTGGCAAGCGGGCGGGGGTCCGCGCCGCCCCATTCGCGCCCAAGGTCGTTGTCGGTCGGCGGCCACCACAGGACCAAGGCGAGTTTCTCAACAGGCAGCCCGGCAATCGAGGTGGGCATCCCCGTGGCCCGGTCGAATACCGCAGTGCCGAGCCGCAGCTCCTCGTCTCCCACCTCCACGAAGTCGCGGGCCGGCACCCCCGCACCCGGAGGAGCGAAGCGGGCCCCCTGCCCCCAGGCGATCTCGTGGCCGTCACCGGCCCAGGCGGTGTCTGCGGCCAGCACGGCACTGACGGTGAGTATGGCGTCGGAGTCCTCCGACAGCCCCGCCGCAAACTCTCCAACCTCCGCCGGCAACTCCACAGCAGCCTGGGACTGAGGTGCCAGCGGGGCGATGGCCACCGATCCCTCACGCTGTATCACGCCGCCGGCCTCCACCTTGTACTGGAAGCGGAAGGCTGAGGTGTCCGCGAAATCCTGCCCGTTCCGGACAGTGAAGCCTGTCCAGGACGGCGAGACGTCGATATGCAGCGGTTCAACCACCTTCTTGAAGTCCAGGAGTCCAGGACGGGGTTTCCGGTTGGCGTCCACCAGCCCGTCGGTGACGAAGTTTCCATCGTGGACCTCTTCGCCGAAGTCCCCGCCGTATGCGAAATGCTCACCGCCTCCCGGAGAAGGCACCGTGATCCCGTGCTCCAGCCACTCCCAGACGAAGCCGCCCATGAGTCGCGGGTACTTTTCGAACAGCTCCTGGTACTCGCTCATGCCGCCCGGCCCGTTGCCCATGGCGTGCACGTATTCGCACAGCACGAACGGCATGGCGCGGCGGCGCGCGTCGAGTCCGGCGTCCTCCAGCGGCGGTTCGATGCCCTGGCCGATGAGCGCCGTCTCGGCCTGGCTGGCATACATCCGGGAGTAGACATCCACATCGGGCGAGGACCAGTCGCCTTCGTAGTGGATGGGCCGGGACGGGTCCCTGTCCTTGGTCCAGCGGGACATGGCCGCGAGGTTCCGCCCGGTGCCCGCCTCGTTGCCCAGCGACCACATGATCACGGACGGGTGGTTCTTGTCGCGCTCCACCGTCCGCTGCATCCGGTCCAGCAGCGCACCTTCCCACCGCGGGTCATCGCTGGGGTTCTGCGCCCACCCGGCACTGTGGAAGCCATGGGTTTCGAGGTCGCATTCAAGGACCACGTAGAAACCCAGCTGGTCCGCCAGCGCCAGGAAATCGGGGTGCGGCGGGTAGTGCGAAGTCCGGATGGCATTGATGTTGTGCTGTTTCATCAGCCGCAGTTCCGATTCCATGACCTCCCGGGGCACGGCACGGCCCAGCCGGGGATGGTGCTCATGGCGGTTCACGCCGCGCAGCAGGATGCGGCGGCCGTTCACCTTGAACTGGGCGTCTTCGATGGTGATGCTCCGGAAGCCCAGCTGCAGCGAAACCGTCTCGCCGGGCGTGCTGGCCGTTGCATCGTAGAGGCGGGGGACTTCCGCGGACCAGGGTTCCACGGCGGGAATGCGCTGCTCGGTGCCCGACAGCAGTTCAAGGCCAAGTTCCGGAACACGTACGACGGCGTCAACCGGCTGCCCGGCTCGGGTCACCTCAATGCGGAGCACGCCTTCGCCCGTGCCCGGGTCATAGCCTGCGTGGACAAAGACGTCATCGATGCCGTCCGCCGGCCGGGCCTGGAGTGTCACGTCCCGGAAGATCCCGGGGAGCCACCACATGTCCTGGTCCTCCACGTAACTTGCGGCGGAGAACTGGGCCACCCTCACGGCCAACGTGTTGGTGCCTTCAACAAGGACCCCCGAGACGTCGAACTCGTGGGCCAGCCGGCTACCCCGGGTGGTACCAAGCTCCACTCCGTTCAGCCATACGGTTCCGGCATTGTCGATGCCGTCGAACCGCAGGAGCGCATGCGGGAAGAACTCCGGGCCTGCGTGAAAGGTCACCACGTGGTCACCGATCGGGTTGGCGTCCGGCACATGGGGCGGTTCCACCGGGAACGGGAACTGGACATTGGTGTAGGCCGGTGACCCGTGGCCGTGCATGTTCCAGCTGGATGGGACGGGAAGGGTGGTGAAGCCATCCAGATCTTTTCCCTGCTGCCATCCGTCTTTGGGGGCTGTCCGGATTCCCGGGCTCAGCCGGAACTGCCACTCACCGTTCAGCGAGACCCGCGCTGCATCCGACGCCAGGTAGGCCCGCGCGGGAAGGCTGCCCCGGCCTGGTTCCAGTGAGGCGAGTTCGGCGACGTCCTCGCTGCCTAGCTCGAGGTTGCGGGAAGCGCCTGCGGTTGCCCTGCCGGAGTGGACGCCGGCGGTAGCGGCGGGGAGGTGCACAGACATGTGGTTTCCTTGCTTGGGACGTTGACCGGGGCCGCTGCGTGAACGTTCACGTAGGCGCAGCAAGAGCTTATCGCTTTGCGCGTCATTTGAGTAGGGGTCAGGCGGATTGCCGGAGAACCAGCTGGTGCTGAAGGGTCAGGTAGGCGGCAGGGCTGCGCTCCGCGATTGAGCCGGACAGCAACCCGTCCAGGAGTCCGACGGCGGCCCGGCCCACCGCGCGGAGGTCCAGCGACAGGGTGGTCAGCTCGGGCGTCAAGAGTTCGCCCAGCGGTATTCCGTCCATGCCCATGACCGCACAGTCGCCGGGAACAGCTACGCCTGCTTCCTGCAGGGCCTTCAGCACTCCTGCGGCCATGAGGTCATTGAAAGCGAGAATGCCGTCGGGCCCTCCGCCGCCGGCCGGTCCGAGGCCAGCTATGGCCAGCCTCGCCCCGTCCGCGGATGGCGCGGCCTGGAGGCGGGTGAGCTGCATGCCGGCGCCAGCCGCCACAGCTGCTGCGGCGGCGCTGCGGCTGCTGGGCGGGCCTCCCTGGTCGGAGTCCAGGAAGGCGATGTTACGGCAGCCCCGGGACACCAGGTGCGTGAGCCCGAGCCGGGCTGCGTGGTGGAAATCAAAAGCAATTCCGCCGGCCGTGCCCGCGTTTGGCGAGTCAAGTGCGACGACGGGGCGGCGGCCCATGATGTCCTGGGCTTCGTCGGGATGGGGCGCGAGGTAGCCAATCAGCGCGTCCACCTGGGGTGCCAGCCGGGCGGCAGCGTCCACCGCGCTTCCGCTGCCGTGGCCGTAGTCGTCCACCACCACATTCCACCCGCGGGAGGTGGCCGCCTCCACCACGCTGGAGGCAAAGGCAGGGAAATAAGGGTTGGTCAGATCGGGGATGGCGAGGCCGACAGAGATCCGGGCGCCCTGGACCAATCCCTTTGCGAAGCGGCTGGGGGTGTAGCCCAGCTCTGCCGCGAGCTTCTGGACCCGTTCCCTGGTCTCCTGGCTGATGCCTGTCATACCGTTCATGGCTCGGGTCACGGTTTGGCGTGATACGCCTGCTGCCGCCGCCACGTCCAGGATGGTGGCGCGCTTGGGCGCGGGGCCGGAGCTTCGGGGGGTCATAACCGGTAAGTCTAAGCGTCCCCGGTACCCTTTTTGGTTGTTAAATGTGGGAGGCCCCAACCGTGTGGTTGGGGCCTCGACCAGTTAATGATGTTCCGGCGGTGACCTACTCTCCCACACCCTCCCGGGTGCAGTACCATCGGCGCTGTGGGTCTTAGCTTCCGGGTTCGGAATGGGACCGGGCGTTTCCCCCACGCTATGACCGCCGTAACCTTTTCACCCGAACCCCTTAGGTGTTGCCGGGGGTGGGAAGACTGTGGTTACAACATTGGTGGTGTTGTTGTATGTAGTTGTTGGTTCCGTGCCATCGACCCCGGGTGTTGGGGGTTGTTGGTTGGGAACCACATAGTGGACGCAAGCAGAGTTTTGTATGTTCTGTGTGGTGTAAGTTGTTGGCCTATTAGTACCGGTCAGCTTCACGAGTCGTTAGTCCTCGCTTCCACATCCAGCCTATCAACCCAGTGGTCTGGCTGGGGGCCTCTCACACCCGAGGGTGTATGGAAATCTCATCTTGAAGCGAGCTTCCCGCTTAGATGCTTTCAGCGGTTATCCCATCCGAACGTAGCTAATCAGCGGTGCACTTGGCAGTACAACTGACACACCAGAGGTTCGTCCGTCCCGGTCCTCTCGTACTAAGGACAGCCCTTCTCAAATTTCCTGCGCGCGCAGCGGATAGGGACCGAACTGTCTCACGACGTTCTAAACCCAGCTCGCGTACCGCTTTAATGGGCGAACAGCCCAACCCTTGGGACCTACTCCAGCCCCAGGATGCGACGAGCCGACATCGAGGTGCCAAACCATGCCGTCGATATGGACTCTTGGGCAAGATCAGCCTGTTATCCCCGAGGTACCTTTTATCCGTTGAGCGACGGCCATTCCACAATGTACCGCCGGATCACTAGTCCCGACTTTCGTCCCTGCTCGAGATGTCTCTCTCACAGTCAAGCTCCCTTGTGCACTTACACTCGACACCTGATTGCCAACCAGGCTGAGGGAACCTTTGGGCGCCTCCGTTACTTTTTAGGAGGCAACCGCCCCAGTTAAACTACCCATCAGGCACTGTCCCTGACCCGGATTACGGGCCGAAGTTAGATGTCCAAAGTGACCAGAGTGGTATTTCAACGATGACTCCACCCGAACTGGCGTCCGGGCTTCAACGTCTCCCACCTATCCTACACAAGCCACTCCGAACACCAATACCAAACTATAGTAAAGGTCTCGGGGTCTTTCCGTCCTGCTGCGCGTAACGAGCATCTTTACTCGTACTGCAATTTCGCCGAGTTTATGGTTGAGACAGCGGGGAAGTCGTTACTCCATTCGTGCAGGTCGGAACTTACCCGACAAGGAATTTCGCTACCTTAGGATGGTTATAGTTACCACCGCCGTTTACTGGGGCTTAAATTCTCAGCTTCGCCTTACGGCTAACCGGTCCTCTTAACCTTCCAGCACCGGGCAGGAGTCAGTCCGTATACATCGTCTTGCGACTTCGCACGGACCTGTGTTTTTAGTAAACAGTCGCTTCCCCCTGGTCTCTGCGGCCCCGATCCCCTCCCACCAGCAATGTGGTGTTCAAGGTTGGGGCCCCCCTTCTCCCGAAGTTACGGGGGCATTTTGCCGAGTTCCTTAACCATAATTCTCTCGATCGCCTTGGTATTCTCTACCTGATCACCTGTGTCGGTTTGGGGTACGGGCGGCTAAAACCTCGCGTCGATGCTTTTCTCGGCAGCATAGGATCACCAAATCCCCCCATACGGGGGTCCCATCAGATCTCAGGCCATATGAATGGCGGATTTGCCTACCATTCGCCCTACATCCTTAGACCGGGACAACCATCGCCCGGCTCGGCTACCTTCCTGCGTCACACCTGTTAATACGCTTGCCTCCCGGGATCAGGTCCTGCGCTCCACCAAAACCCTTCACCCACAAGGGGTGTCAGGCAGGTTTCGGGCAGTTAGTATCCCCCGCTCAGCATGGGCGGTTTTTCGCCGGTACGGGAATATCAACCCGTTGTCCATCGACTACGCCTGTCGGCCTCGCCTTAGGTCCCGACTTACCCAGGGCAGATTAGCTTGACCCTGGAACCCTTGATCATTCGGCGGACGGGTTTCTCACCCGTCTTTCGCTACTCATGCCTGCATTCTCACTCGTGTAGGCTCCACCACTGGTTTACACCGCAGCTTCACCGCCCACACGACGCTCCCCTACCCATCCACACTCCTGAACCACGAAGGCTAGGACAACATGTGAATGCCACAACTTCGGCGGTGTACTTGAGCCCCGCTACATTGTCGGCGCGGAATCACTTGACCAGTGAGCTATTACGCACTCTTTTAAGGGTGGCTGCTTCTAAGCCAACCTCCTGGTTGTCTGGGCAACTCCACATCCTTTCCCACTTAGCACACGCTTAGGGGCCTTAGTTGGTGGTCTGGGCTGTTTCCCTCTCGACTATGAAGCTTATCCCCCACAGTCTCACTGCTGCGCTCTCACTTACCGGCATTCGGAGTTTGGCTGACGTCAGTAACCTTGTAGGGCCCATTAGCCATCCAGTAGCTCTACCTCCAGCAAGAAACACGCAACGCTGCACCTAAATGCATTTCGGGGAGAACCAGCTATCACGAAGTTTGATTGGCCTTTCACCCCTACCCACAGCTCATCCCCTCCATTTTCAACTGAAGTGGGTTCGGTCCTCCACGACGTCTTACCGTCGCTTCAACCTGGCCATGGGTAGATCACTTCGCTTCGGGTCTAGATCACGCCACTCACACGCCCTATTCAGACTCGCTTTCGCTACGGCTGCCCCACACGGGTTAACCTCGCGACGTAACACTAACTCGCAGGCTCATTCTTCAAAAGGCACGCCGTCACCAGAATCAGACTGGCTCCGACGGATTGTAAGCACACGGTTTCAGGTACTGTTTCACTCCCCTCCCGGGGTACTTTTCACCTTTCCCTCACGGTACTGGTCCGCTATCGGTCATTAGGTAGTATTTAGGCTTATCAGGTGGTCCTGACAGATTCGCACGGGATTTCTCGGGCCCCGTACTACTTGGGATACTCTCACAGGCGGTACAAACACATTACGGTTACGGGACTAACACCCTCTCTGGCCGGCCTTTCAAAACCGTTCACCTATGCGCGCACATCACACCCCACCAGCCCGGCAGAACTGGTATGGAAAGTCCCACAACCCCGACCATGCAACGCCCGCCGGCTATCACACATGGAACGGTTTAGCCTGATCCGCGTTCGCTCGCCACTACTAACGGAATCACTATTGTTTTCTCTTCCTGCGGGTACTGAGATGTTTCACTTCCCCGCGTTCCCCCCACGCACCCTATGTGTTCAGGTACGGGTCACCAGGCAACTCACGCCCCTGGCGGGGTTTCCCCATTCGGACACCCTGGGATCACAGTCCGGTTATCGACTCCCCCAGGCTTATCGCAGATTCCTACGTCCTTCTTCGGCTCCTAATGCCAAGGCATCCACCGTGTGCTCTTAAAAACTTGACCACAAAGATCAAAAACATTTTCGAGAGAACCACAGAAACTGTCCCGCGCACCCAAAGGCACACGAACCAGATCCAGGTTCATAATCTTGGAAATTGCTTCTTATACAAGATGCTCGCGTCCACTATGTAGTTCTCAAACAACAACCCCACACCACACACCCCACACACAAACCCCCAAAAAAAGGAGTCAAACACGTGCAGGAACGTCATGGCAGGGAAACCAGAAACAAACAAACCCGGGAAAACTCCCCGGCCCTGTTGCCTCAGGACCCAACAGTGTGCCAAACACTAAACCACCCGGAAACCCCCCGGCCCACCGTTCCAGAACCACCAGGGTTCGTACTAAAGAAGACCAAAAGACCAGACAGCCGCTATTTGTTGATATTCCACCCTTGAGCACCCGCCACGGAACAGTCGTCCGTGCAACGGGCCTTTACTCCTGACAACACACCCACCACCAACATGCATTGGCGACGGATCATTGTAGGTGCTCCTTAGAAAGGAGGTGATCCAGCCGCACCTTCCGGTACGGCTACCTTGTTACGACTTAGTCCCAATCGCCAGTCCCACCTTCGACAGCTCCCTCCCACAAGGGGTTAGGCCACCGGCTTCGGGTGTTACCAACTTTCGTGACTTGACGGGCGGTGTGTACAAGGCCCGGGAACGTATTCACCGCAGCGTTGCTGATCTGCGATTACTAGCGACTCCGACTTCATGGGGTCGAGTTGCAGACCCCAATCCGAACTGAGACCGGCTTTTTGGGATTAGCTCCACCTCACAGTATCGCAACCCTTTGTACCGGCCATTGTAGCATGCGTGAAGCCCAAGACATAAGGGGCATGATGATTTGACGTCGTCCCCACCTTCCTCCGAGTTGACCCCGGCAGTCTCCCATGAGTCCCCGGCACTACCCGCTGGCAACATGGAACGAGGGTTGCGCTCGTTGCGGGACTTAACCCAACATCTCACGACACGAGCTGACGACAACCATGCACCACCTGTAAACCAACCCCAAAGGGGAAGGACTGTTTCCAGCCCGGTCTGGTTCATGTCAAGCCTTGGTAAGGTTCTTCGCGTTGCATCGAATTAATCCGCATGCTCCGCCGCTTGTGCGGGCCCCCGTCAATTCCTTTGAGTTTTAGCCTTGCGGCCGTACTCCCCAGGCGGGGCACTTAATGCGTTAGCTACGGCGCGGAAAACGTGGAATGTCCCCCACACCTAGTGCCCAACGTTTACGGCATGGACTACCAGGGTATCTAATCCTGTTCGCTCCCCATGCTTTCGCTCCTCAGCGTCAGTTAATGCCCAGAGACCTGCCTTCGCCATCGGTGTTCCTCCTGATATCTGCGCATTTCACCGCTACACCAGGAATTCCAGTCTCCCCTACATCACTCTAGTCTGCCCGTACCCACCGCAGATCCGGAGTTGAGCCCCGGACTTTCACGGCAGACGCGACAAACCGCCTACGAGCTCTTTACGCCCAATAATTCCGGATAACGCTTGCGCCCTACGTATTACCGCGGCTGCTGGCACGTAGTTAGCCGGCGCTTCTTCTGCAGGTACCGTCACTTACGCTTCTTCCCTACTGAAAGAGGTTTACAACCCGAAGGCCGTCATCCCTCACGCGGCGTCGCTGCATCAGGCTTTCGCCCATTGTGCAATATTCCCCACTGCTGCCTCCCGTAGGAGTCTGGGCCGTGTCTCAGTCCCAGTGTGGCCGGTCACCCTCTCAGGCCGGCTACCCGTCGTCGCCTTGGTAGGCCATTACCCCACCAACAAGCTGATAGGCCGCGAGTCCATCCAAAACCACAAAAGCTTTCCACCAACCACCATGCGATGATCAGTCATATCCGGTATTAGACCCAGTTTCCCAGGCTTATCCCAGAGTCAAGGGCAGGTTACTCACGTGTTACTCACCCGTTCGCCACTAATCCACCAGCAAGCTGGCATCATCGTTCGACTTGCATGTGTTAAGCACGCCGCCAGCGTTCATCCTGAGCCAGGATCAAACTCTCCGTTGAAAACAAACAGACACAACCACAACCACCGGAAATAACGGCGACCACGGCTGCACAAAATTTGAAACCAGCCAAAAACACCATGCACACCACGGGGTGGCGGCACAGCACAATCAACCAATCACATTACATAATCGGTATCAACAAACTTGGCACACTATTGAGTTCTCAAACAACAGACACACCCGGCACCACCCAAACCAACGTTCAGGATCGCTCCGGAGCAACTTTTCAAACTTACCCGATCCCCGCATCCGACGCAAATCCGTCTTTCAGGATTCTCATCGATGTGGAGGTCGGTTCCCCACCAGTTTCCAGCGCCCTAAAGAGCAACCAGATTTTGGCTTTGATTTTTGGGGGTTTTGGCCGCCCGTGGTGATCAGTTCTTCACTGTCTCCCCCGCGGCGACTTAGAAAACAATACACGGACTCGGGGCCCACCGCAAACCGTCGTCCGGAAGCGGTGAAAACCCCGGAATCGCGCGGCAGGACGGGCCATTGTGCCGCCCAGGCTGCCTGCCGCCGTCGTGATTCCCGTCTGTGGTCTCCGGCACAGCGCCAACGTGGCGCTCCCAGCGCGCAGGGGAGGAACTTAAACGCAGAAGGGCCGGCAACCCTAAGGTTGCCGGCCCTTCTCAAGCAGCTGGTATCAGCGGTGCTGGATTACCAGGATGACTTGGTGATGCCCGGGAGTTCGCCCTTGTGTGCCATGTCGCGGAAGCGAACACGGGAGATGCCGAACTTCTGGAAGGTGCCACGGGGGCGGCCGTCGATGATGTCGCGGTTACGCAGACGGATCGGGGACGCGTTGCGGGGCAGCTTCTGCAGGCCCAGGCGGGCTGCTTCGCGTGCTTCGTCGGTTGCGTTTTCGTCAACCAGGGTCTTCTTCAGCTCGAGGCGCTTTGCAGCGTAACGCTCAACGATGACCTTGCGCTGCTCGTTGCGAGCAATCTTGGACTTCTTAGCCATGTTTAGCGCTCCTCTCGGAATTCGACGTGCTGGCGGATCTTGGGGTCGTACTTCTTCAGGACCATGCGGTCAGGATCGTTACGACGGTTCTTGCGGGTTACGTAGGTGTAACCCGTGCCCGCGGTCGACTTGAGCTTGATGATGGGACGTACGTCCTTGTCCTTAGCCACTAGAGCTTCACCCCGCGAGCCAGAATGTCGGCGACGACAACGTCGATGCCGCGTACGTCGATGGTCTTGATGCCCTTTGCAGAAACCTGCAGCGTGACATTACGGCGCAGGGACGGAACCCAGTAGCGCTTCTTCTGAATGTTCGGATCGAACCGACGCTTGTTGCGGCGGTGCGAGTGCGAAATGCTGTGCCCAAAGCCCGGCTCGGCCCCGGTCACTTGGCAGTGTGCTGCCATGACTTCTCCTCAAGAATTGAAAGTAATGATCCGCATATCTGCTGCTGGACCATGCTGCTAAGGCGACCCACAGAATGTACGGGCAACGGTTAGTTACGCAACTTGAGCCCCTAACTACCGGCCACCCTGGAGAAAATTACCGGGCAACCGGAGCAATTGCGCACGCTCCGCGCACTTAGCGCCTACCAAGTCTACGAGTTGACGCAATTAAAGACCAATCGGGTGTATAAGGGCGCCGCCGCCGTCCAAGGTCACAGCCCGCGGTTGCCCCTTTTCACAGCAGCGGCATAGCTTCGCCCAGCATGTTGGATGCATGAACACGCAGCTCCTGCCGGCATCACCGGCTGCAAGCAGCTCCGGCCGCCCGGAGCTATCACCGACCACAAAGAGCCCCGCCCGCGGCTGGTTCTCCCGGCAACACCGCCAGCGCATGCTGCGGACGGATCTCCTGACTGTCATCGCCTGGGCGTCCGTCGCCGCGGCAATCGCCCTTTGGCTTGCCGACGGCGGGGCCACCGACATCACGTCGCCCGCCTCTTTGTTCACGGCGGCAGGGATCGTGGCGGGACTGGCGGGCATGGACCTGGTCCTGCTCATGCTGCTCCTGGCCGCAAGGGTCCCCTTCATTGACCGCACCATCGGTCACGACCGCGCGCTGGAGTTCCACCGAAAACTGGGGAAACCCTCCCTCTACCTGCTGCTGGCACACGGCGTGCTGCTGGCCATCGGGTATGGCATGGCAGAAGGACTGGATCCGGTCAGCGAGTCCATCAACCTGTGGTTGCAGGTGCCCGACATGTGGCTGGCCTTCGTCTCCATGGCGCTGTTTATCGCCGTCGTGGTGACGTCGCTGGTGGCTGTCCGCCGCCGCTTCCCCTACGAGTTCTGGTACGTGGTCCACCTGTTGACGTACGCGGCCGTTGCCACCTCGATCCCGCACCAGTTCAGCGTGGGGGGCCTCTTTGCGGCCGGGACGTGGCAGCGCTGGTACTGGCTTGCCATCTGCATCTACACCGGTACGGCCCTGGTGTACTTCCGCATCCTGGAGCCGGTACTGGCATCGGCACGGCACCAGCTGACCGTGGCCCGCGTTGAGCCCGTGGCACCAGGCGTGGTGAACATTGTGATGCGGGGCCGGAAGCTTGACCAGCTGGCTGGAACGGGCGGACGCTTCTTCATCTGGCGCTTCCTCTCCCCGGGCATGTGGTGGCATCCCCACCCCTTCAGCCTGTCCGCCGAACCCGTCTTCAACGGCCCGGACGGCCAGGGGACCCTGCGGGTGACGGTCCGCAACCTTGGCAATGGCTCCGCCCAGCTCCTCCGGCTGCGGAAGGGAACCAAAGTGGCACTGGAGGGCCCTTACGGCCTGCTCAGCACAGCTGCCCGGACCAGGAACAAGGTAGTGATGATCGGCGCCGGGATTGGCATCACGCCCCTGCGGGCATTGCTGGAAACCACGCCTTTTGCACCCGGCGAGGCGACGGTCCTGCTCCGCGGCCGTACAGACCAGGAGCTGTATCTCAGCAGCGAGATCCTCGACCTCTGCCAGGCCCGCGGCGTCCGGCTCTTCCACCTCACGGGACAACGCTCCCGCACCACGTCCACGTGGCTTCCCGAGGACGCCGTCCGGAGCGGTTACAGCCTCACCTCCTACGTGCCGGACATCGCGGATGCGGACGTCTACGTCTGCGGCCCGGCGGTGTGGGCGGCCAACGTCATAGCGGACGCCGGGAAGGCCGGCGTCCCCGAGGAACAGATCCATCACGAAAGGTTTGACTGGTGAAAATACGCGGAACAATTGCAGCGGCCCTGGCCTCCGCCGGGATCCTCCTGGCGGGTTGGCAGACGGGCACGCAGGCAGGCGGCATCAGCACCGTCGCATCGAGTACGACGGCGGCAGGCACCACGGGTTCGACGGGTACAGGCTCGTCCGGCCCGGGAACGTCCAGGTCTTCGGGCACCGCCGGCACTTCCGGAGCCGCCGGCCCGTCCAGCTCCTCAGGTACCTCAGGGTCGTCCGGCTCCTCCGGGTCCTCGAACTCCTCGGCCGCCGGCACCTACAAGGGCAACACGGTGCAGACCCGGTTCGGTCCCGTGCAGGTCCAGATCACGGTGGCCAACGGGAAAATCACGGATGTCACAGCCCTCCAGCTCACCAATACCGACGGCAAGTCCATCCAGATCAGCAACCGCGCGGCTCCCCTGCTTCGCAGCAAGGTCCTCGCGGCACAGTCGGCAAATGTCCAAACCGTCAGCGGCGCCACCATCACCAGCGACGCGTACCTGACCTCACTCCAGGCAGCCATCGATGCAGCAAACCTCTGACCCCCGGACGGCGACCAGCACATTGAAGGCGCGCACTTTTCAGTGCATGGGAACCGTCATCGGGCTCACCATGCCCGTGGACTCCCCCGCGGAAGGGCAGCCGGGGTTCGATGAGCTGGGCGCCGCCACCGCCGTCGTCGAATGCCTTTTCCGGGACCTGGACGAAACGTTCAGCCTGTACCGCCCCGATTCGGAGGCCAGCAAACTGGCCCGGGGTGACCTGAAGCTTCCGCAGGCCCCGGCGCAGATGCGCGAACGGTACGCCGAGGCGCATGAATGGCGGCTCCGCACGGAAGGCGCCTTCACCCCGGAAAGGCCTGACGGCGTGCTGGACCTGTCCGGGATCGTCAAGGGCCATGCCATCCGCGAGGCAGGAACGTCGCTGCTGGCCCTGGGCCGGCGGGACTGGTGCCTCAACGCCGGCGGCGACGTCCTGGTGAGCGGCTCGCCGCATCCCGAAAGAACGCAGCCGTGGAAGGCCGGCGTCGTGGATCCCGCGGACCGCCGCACCCTGATCACCGGTTATCCGCTGGGCGGGAACAGCCGCCACGCGGCAATAGCCACATCCGGCTCTGCCGAACGCGGCGAGCACATCTGGCGGGTGGGAAACGGCGGCGAATTCGTCCAGGTCACCGTGGCAGCCGCGGACATCGTTACCGCCGATGTCCTGGCCACCGCAATCGTCGCCGGCGGGACGCGCATGCTGAACCGCGCCGCGGTCGGGTGGGATGTTGCTGTGATGGCCATCCGGGCCGACGGCTCCATGCTGGCCACGCCGGGCTTTCAGCCCTCCTGACGCGGGTTGGGCGGTTGGCCGGTATTCCCGCTACAGCCGGGTGAACTGCGGGTACTTGGGCTGCAGGTTGTCCCCGGATGACTTGCCGGTGACGCGGCGGACCACCCACGGCGCTGCATACTCACGGAACCACTGGGCGTTGGCGCGGATGGCTTCGGAACGGCTCAGCTCCGGGACGGGCGTCATGGGCGGGACGTCGATGGAGTGGTCGTATTTGAGGACCTCAAGGACGCGCTTGGCCATGTTGCCGTGGCCGGCGGCGGACATGTGCATCCGGTCGTGCCCCCACATGCCCCAGTCGTAGTACTCGCTGAAGCGCCAGTAGTCCACCAACAGGGCGCCATGGTCCCCCGCAATCCCCCGGACCAGCTCGTTGTAGATGGCCGTGCGGCCGCGCATGGTGCCGAAAACCTTTGAACCCCGGGCATCGAATCCGGTGAACATCACCACGGTGGCGCCGGTTGCAGACAACTTTCCGACGGCGTCGTTGTATTCCGCCAGGAGGTCGTCGATGTCCACTTTGGGACGCAGGATGTCGTTGGCACCGGCGTAGATGGTCACCAGGGTGGGGTTAAGTTCGACGGCGGCGTCCACCTGCTCTGCCAGGATTTGGCGGAGTTTCCTACCCCGGATGGCGAGATTGGCGTAACCGAAGTTGGGATCGGCGGCGCAGAGCTGTTCAGCTACGCGGTCTGCCCAGCCGCGGACACCGTTGGGGCGTGTGGGATCGTCGTCACCAACACCCTCCGTGAAGGAGTCGCCAAGTGCCACGAACCGGGAAGTGAAATCCATGCGGCTAGTTTGCCATCCGTTGCCAGAAGCAACCAATCGACCGGCGTCTGCCCGGGTCAGGCCGGCTTTTCGCGAAGAATCCAATGGTCCGTGTCCAGCCGGCCCACCACTTTTTCGCCGATGCGGGCCAGGTCCAGCACATCCTGCTCAGTCAGGGCGTCGAGGAACAGGTCCCGGACGTCCTCCACGTGGGTTGGAGCCAGCCCCACGATAGTGGCCATGCCTTCCTCGGTGAGGTGCGCGGTGGTCACCCTGGCATCGGAGGGGTGCGGACGGCGTTCCACCCAGCCCCGCTTCTGCAGCTTGGTGACCACGTGCGAAAGGCGGGACAGCGACGCGCTGCTGCGGGCAGCGAGTTCGCTCATGGGCAGGAACCGGTCCTCCGCTTCGGAGAGCATGGCCAGCACGGTGTAGTCGAAGAGGGACAGCTTCCCCGCAGCGTGCAGCCTGGTGTCCAGGGCCGCCGGCAGCAGGGTGTTGATGCTCACCAGTGCCAGCCAGGCGCGGCGTTCGTCAGCGGTCAGCCAGCGGGGTTCGGTCATGGTCCCCATTCTACGATTGATCTTTCAACCAGCCGCTCCGGCCCCGGTAGGCTTGCCGCATGTATGTTGTCTCCCTCACCTACCGCGTGCCCCAGGAGATTGTCGACTTCCACAACGACGCCCACATCGCCTGGCTGCAGAAGGCGTTCGACGACGGCGTGTTCATCGCCGCCGGCCGAAAGATTCCCCGGACCGGAGGGCTGCTCCTCTCGCAGGCCGAACGGGAAACCCTCGATGCGAGCCTGGCGCAGGATCCGTTTTACACCAACGGTGTTGCCGACTTCGAAGTGATGGAGTTCCACGCCGGCCGGGTGGCCTCCGGGTACGAAATCCTGCTGGACACCCCGCCCGCGCCTACCGCCTAAGGCGCCGTCCCGCCGTCGTATTCTTCTGCGGCCAGCTTCTTCAGTCCGCCTTTCCGCGGCACCCTCACCGGCTGCGGCCAGCGCGGGGTGAGCGTGTCCCCCAGCGTGACGCCGCGGAGCTTGCGGCCAAAGAGCGGCAGGACCCAGTCGTGGACCCAGCGCCGTTGCCGCCGCTCCCATTCGCGCAGCCCCAGCCTGGGCGGCGGTTCCCAGTCCTTGGGCTTGATCTTGTGCGGAACGCCCAACTGGTCCAGAACTTGGCCCGCCAGGTATTTGTGCCCGGCTCTGGACATGTGGAGCCGGTCCGAATCCCACATCCGGCGGTCGTGGAACGCGTCCAGGCACCAGTAGTCCACCAGTACGGCCCCGTATTTCTCCGCAATCTCCCGAACCCGCTGGTTGTAGTAGGTGTTGCGCTTCTTCAGCGGCTCCAGCAGCGCGGACACCTTGACGTCGAAACCGGTGAAGAGGACAAGAACCGCACCCGTGCCGGCGAGTCTCGCGACCAGCTGCTCGTACGCCTCCATGAGCGCGGGCATGTCCGTTTTCAGGTCCAGGATGTCATTGCCGCCGGCGTACAGGGTGACCAGTGTGGGCCGCATCCGCAGTGCGGGTTCCAGCTGCTCAACGATGATGTGCCGCAGGCGCTTGCTCCTGATGGCCAGGTTGGCGTATCTCCACCCGGGCTGCGCCTTGGCAAGTTTCTCGGCCACCCGGTCGGCCCAGCCCCGCACCCCGTTGGGCAACCGCTCATCCCGGTCCCCCACCCCTTCGGTAAACGAGTCCCCAAGGGCAACAAACACCCGCCGCCCGGAATCAGGAAGCAAGGATTCAGGCACCGCCCCAACGTAACGGCGGAAGGAAAAGGAAGTACGACGCCGGGATGAACAGTAAGTGAGCGGGCGTTTCGGTTTGGCCCACCAAAAGTGAGCGGGCGTCGCAGGGAAGACCGAGGGTAAGGGAACGTTCCGGCCAGGGCGGCGGGAGGGACATCCGGCAGCGTGCGTCTAAGCGAGGAACGAGCGAGCACGCAGAGGATGTGCCTCCCGCCGCACCAAGCGGGAGGCACAGGCTACCCCTCGGCCTTGCCCTGCCGCCAGTAACCCATGAACGCCACCTGCTTTCGGTCAATCCCTACGTCCCGGACAAGGTACCGGCGGAGGTCCTTGATGACGGCGGCTTCGCCCGCGATCCAGGCGTAGAAGGGCAGTGCGCCGGCCGGCAGGTGGGGGTTCCTGGTGGCGCTGATCCCCTCGGTGCCCAGGCGGGCGGGTGTCTCCCACAGGATGTCTTCATCGACGTTGACGTCTTCGGGCTCGGGCCCTGCGCCGCCGTCGTCCACTTTGATGCCCACCCAGCCGGGCACGGGGACGGCTTTGCGGACCGCCTCCTGCAGCAGCTGACCGTGCGGCCGGGACCTGCCGATAGCGGCACCGCGGGCCAGCCACGTGATCTCGATGTCGGCCGGAGAGCTGAGTTCCAGGAAGTCGCCCGCCTGTGGAACCTCCAGGAACGCGTGGCCGCTCATGTATGACGGGAGGGTTTCGAGGATGGCGGAGATGGCCGGGACGGCTGTTTCGTCGCCGGCGAGCAGGATGCGCTGGGCCAGGCCCGGGCGCCACTCGATGCCGGAGTAGGTTTCCGCCGTGATGCAGTGCGCGGCCCGGTTGTTGGGGCCGATGATGGTCAGTGCGTCGCCGGGCTGGGCGTTCCATGCCCAACCCGCGGCCGGCCCGGCCAGCTCGTCCCCGTCCACGTGCATCACGAAGTCGACGTCGATCTCCGGGTACACCCCGTCCAGCCGGGCTTCCCGGACGGTGTAGGTGCGCATCGAGCCGCGCAGATCCGGATCCATCGCCAGCCAGTTCCGGTACCAGCCGGCATCACTCGTCTGGAAGGCTGGGAGCGGCAGGGGTGTGCCGTCCGCGGCCAGCGACGGAATCACGAGCTTGATCCGCAGGTCCCGCGTCTCCCCATGAACGCCGAAGTCCCGCAACGAGTAGCCGCCGAACGTGATCCTCCGGAACGTGGGGCTGAGCTGCCGGACGGCGGAGACTGTGACCTCGAAAGCCAGGCTCATGGGCTGGGCCGACACCGGCTGCGCGGCGATTGGCTGGGCTGCTGCGGTTTCGCGGGTTCTCACGGGATGAGCTCCAGTTCGTTGGCCGTGGCGTGGTGGCGGCCAATGGGAATGATGAGTGGGGTACCGGAAACGGGATCGGGGATGACACTGCTGTCCAAACCGAACACGTCACGGACCAGGCCTTCGGTCACCACCTCAGCCGGTAAACCCATGGCCACTACCGCACCGTCCTTCATGGCGATGACATTGTCCGCGTACCGTGCAGCGAGGTTGAGGTCGTGCAGGACGATGGCCACTGTGGTGCCGCGGGTGCGGTTCAGGTCCGTCACCAGGTCCAGGACCTCCACCTGGTGAGCCAGGTCGAGGTAGGTGGTGGGCTCGTCCAGCAGCAGGACCTCGGTTTCCTGCGCCAGCGCCATCGCGATCCAGGCCCGCTGCCGCTGCCCGCCGGAGAGCTCGTCCACGTCGCGCCCGGCAAGCTCCAGCGTTCCGGTGGTTTCCAGCGCGCGCTGCACCGCGGCGTCGTCCTTTTCGCTCCAGCTGCGGAAGAAGCCCTGGTGCGGGTAGCGGCCCCGGCCCACCAAGTCGCGCACGGTGATGCCGTCCGGAGCGGTGGGGTGCTGGGGCAAGAGGCCCAAGGTACGGGCCAGCTCCCGGGCCGGGCGGGTGTGGATGTCCTTGCCGTCCAGGGCCACCGTGCCGGCAGCGGGCTTCAGGAGCCGGGACAGGCCGCGGAGCAGAGTGGATTTTCCGCAGGCGTTGGCGCCCACGATCATGGTCACCTTTCCTTCGGGGATCCGGACGCTGAGCCCGTCCACGACGCAGCGCTGGTCGTATTTGAGGGTCAGGTCCTGGGCTTCGAGAACTGCCACGTCAGGCATCCTTTCGGTTGGCCGTGACCAGGAGCCACAGCAGGAACGGGGCGCCGAGCGCACCGGTAATGACGCCCACCGGCAGGACGGTGCCGTCCAGCAGCAGGGGCGCCAGGTTGGCAGCGAAGTAGTCCGCGGCCAGGACAATCAGTGCACCCACAAGGGCCGACGCCGGCAGGCTGGCTTTCCCGGTCAAGCGGCGGGCGATGGGCCCCGCCAGGAAGGCGACGAATGAGACCGGCCCGGCTGCCGCCGTCGCCACTGCTGCCAGTGACACCGCAACGAACACCAAGACCAGCCGCGCTGTGTTCACCCGGACGCCGAGGCCCGCAGCGGCGTCGTCACCGAGCTCAAGGATTCGCAGCGGCCCGGCGATGAGCGCGACGGCGGGGACCAGCGCCGCGAGCGCGAGGATCAGGATGCCTGCGCGTTCCCAGTTGGCGGAGTTCAGGGATCCGTTGAGCCATACGAGGGCGTCGGCGGCGGTGCGGATGTCGGCGCGGGTCATCAGGAAGCTGACCACAGCCTGCAGGGCAGCGGCGATGCCCACCCCGGCCAGCACCAGCCGGTTTCCCGCAGCGCTGCCCCGACCGGTTCCGCGGCGCTTCCCGCCGTTCGAGATTGCGTGAATCAGGGCAGCAACGGCCAGGGCCCCCGCCAGCGCCGCCCCGGACACCGCGGCGCCGGCTGCCCCAAATACGACGATGGCAACCACGGCGGCGGCACTGGCGCCGGAGCTGATGCCGATGACATCCGGGCTGGCCAGGGGGTTGCGCAGCATGGTCTGGAAGAGAGCGCCCGCCAGGCCGAAGGCAATCCCGATCAGGGTGCCGATCACGGCCCGGGGCAGCTTGCTCTCCATCACGATGAAGCTGGCGCCTGGCATCCTCGGTCCGCCGGTCAGGTGGTTGGTGACGATGGTGAAGACATCCGGAATGGTCACCGTGTAGCTGCCCAGCAGGACCGATGCGAAAAACATCAGCATCACCCCGGCGGCCAGGATCGCGGTCCGGTTTCCTCCGCGAGATGGCAGATAACCCCAATGTCTGCGCGCAGGACTGCCGTTAAGTGCCATCTCGCGGGGTTTGGTGAGGCTCACAGCCCGGCTCCTTTCCCGCGGCGGATCAGCCACACGAACACCGGGGCACCGACCAGGGCCGTCATGATCCCGGCCGGGACTTCGCCCGGCAGCAGCACCACCCGGCCGATGACGTCCGCGCCCAGGAGCAGCACGGGGGCGGCGACCAGGGAGAAGGGCAGGATCCAGCGGTAATCCGGGCCGGTGAGGAACCGTACCGCGTGGGGCACTACCAGACCCACGAACCCGATGGGCCCCGCCAGCGCTGTTGCCGTGCCGCACAGCAGGACGATTCCCAGGGCGGTTACGGCACGGGACAGGCCAACCCGCTGCCCCAGTCCGCGGGCCACATCGTCCCCCAGGGCCAGGCTGTTGAGGCTGCGCCCGGCCAACAGCACGATGAGCGCACCGGCGGCCAGGAAAGGCAGGCCAGGCAGGAGGACGGACCAGTCCCGGCCCGCGATGCCGCCCACTTGCCAGAAGCGGAACCTGTCCAGGGTGTCCTGGCTGGAGACCAGGATGACGTTCATGAGCGAGGACAGCCCGGCGCTGAGTGCCGCACCCGCCAACGCGAGTTTCACGGGTGTGGCACCGTCCCTCCCCAATGAGGCGATGAGGTACACCACGACGGCGGCTGCGGAGGCCCCGAGAAAGGCGAACCAGATGTAGCCGGAGAAGGTGGTGACACCAAAGAGGTAGATGCCGGTGACCACTGCCAGGGCGGCGCCGGCATTGACGCCGATGATGCCGGGGTCGGCCAGCGGATTGCGGGCCACGCCCTGCATCGCGGCCCCGGCCAGGCCCAGCGCGCCGCCGGCCAGCAGGCCCAGGACAGTCCGCGGAATGCGGGCGTGGACCACGGCATGGTCACCATTGGCGGGGTCGAATGCGGTGAGGGCACGCCATACGCTGCCGAGCGGAACGTCACGGGCACCCACGGCCAGCGATGTGCCGGCCAGCAGCACCAGCACGACGACGGCGGCACCCAGCCAGGCGGTCCGTTTCCCTCTCGAAAGATCACCGCGGAGGGAACCACTGGATACCCGGGCCGGCACCCGGGTTCCCGCTCCCCCTTCGGCGCGCGCCGTCGTCGTACTCATGGGAATTCCCCTACTTCACGGCATCTGCGGCTGCCGCCAGCCGTGGCAGGAACGCATCCAGCGACCAGGGCAGGCTCAGCGGCGACGAAGCCGAAATGGACAGGGTGAGGGTGTTGTCCGAATCGGCCACCAGGGCGCCATTTTTGATGGCAGGAATCTGGCCGAGCAGCGGGTCGGCCTTGATGGCGTCCGCGGTGGACGCGTCGGGAACCCAGGTGACGAAGATGTCCGACTTGAGTTCGTTCGCCTTCTCAGCCGACCACGGAATGTAGAACTCCTTGGAGCCTTGGGACTTGTCCGCAACCACCGGGGCCAGGGTCATGCCGATTTCCGTGAGGAAGCGGGGGCGGTTGTCGTTGGCGGTGTAGACGTTGACGCCATCACCCTTGGCGGGTTCCAGGTTTCCGTAAATGAAGCTCTTGCCCTGGAGCTGCGGGAACTCGGAGACCTTGTCCTTGACAGTGGCCTCGGTGTCGGCGACGAGCTTGGCAGCCTCGGTGTCCTTCCCCAGTGCCTTGCCGATAATGGTGGTTGCGTCCTGCCAGGAGGTTCCATAGGCCACGTCCGGATGGGCCACCACGGGGGCAATCCCGCTGAGTTTCTTGTAGTCCTCTTCGGTGAGACCGGAGTAGGCGGCGAGGATGACGTCGGGGCTGAGCTTGGCGATCTCAGTGAAGTTGATGCCGTCGGCCTCCGAGTACTGGACCGGCGCCTTGTCCGAGCCGAAGCCGGCGCCCAGCTTTTCGAGGGCCGCGTCCTTCCAGGGTGTCGAGCCCTGGGAGTTGCCGCCCCAGTCATTTTTTGGAACGCCCACCGGGACAACACCCAGGGCGATGGCGACGTCGTCGTTCACCCAGGAGACAGTGGCAACGCGGGTGGGCTGCTTCTCGATGGTGGTCTCGCCGTAGACGTGCTTGATGGTGACCGGGAATGCGGTGCTGCTGGTTGCGTTGCCTGCATCCGCAACTGAGGAGGTTGGCCCCGTGCTGCAGGCGGAAAGCGTGAAGGCTGCGGCGGCTAACACCGCCGCAGCCTTGCCGGCGGAAGAGAAGAGCGTCCGGCGGGTGGGTGCGGGGCCGGGGAATGAGGGGCTGGTCACGGGACTCCTTGAATCAGGCTGACGAAAACTTAAGTAAGGCTAACCTATCTAAATGGCTATTACGCAACACTTTCATTGCCTAATGCAGGGAAGGTGATGGAGAGCACAAACCAGCGCAGGTCCTTGGACAGGAAGCCACTGAACTGGCAGGATGTCCTTGCCGGACCGGCGGCAGAGACACCGGGATGCTGAACAGGAACAGGACAACGGGAACAATGCGCACGCAGATGGTCACTTGGACCGCCGCTGCCGTGGAAAGCGGGGTGGCCGCTTTGGCCTGCACCGCGGAGACTGACTGACTCCCCCGTTACCCCTGGCCCGGCTCCGGGCCGCCCACCCTTTACGAAAGTTCAGCCATGCAATCAGTCACGCCTCAACAGATCCGCTCATCCTTCGTCAACGCCAGCCGCTCGGAAGCTGCAAAGCTCACGCTGCCCAAGAACTTTGACTCCCTCGCCTGGGACAGCCTGGAGTTCCTGGGCTGGCGCGATGAGAAGATGCCGCTGCGCGGCTACCTGGTGGTTCCCGGACCCAAAGGCCTCACCGGAATCATGCTCCGGGCGCCTGAAGGAGGGGCCCGGAAGAAGCGCTCCGTGTTGTGCGAGCTCTGCCGCGACGTGTTCTCAAAGGAGGATGTGCTCCTCTGGGTCGCCAAGCGCGCCGGCCAGTCGGGTCGTGACGGCAACACCGTGGGAACGCTGATCTGCGCCGAATTCCTGTGCTGCGGCAATGTCCGCAAGGAACCGCCGGCCAACGAGATCAATCCGGACCCGGCCGTCGTCGTGGAACGCCAGATCCGGGGCCTGCAGGACCGCACCGCGCAGTTCCTGGCCCGCGTCCAGTCGAAATAGGAGTGCCGGGCAAGTAGGCAGTCATATGGGAGCCCTCCCCCACGCTTGGGAGGGGGAGGGCTTCCCCGCTTGCCGCTCACCGGTAGGAGAAACTCATCAGCAGGGCCTTCAGCATTTGGCCTTCGCCGCTCCAGTACCAGGCTTTTGCCGCCTCATCGTCAGGGAACGGGGCACCGGCGAACAACACATCTGCGGTCAGGATGCGGTCGCCGAGCATCACGAGGCCATATTGCACCTTGCCGTCCGGCGACACCGGCGGTCCCGCCGTTAGCCCCATGTGGTAAGTGGCAGTGCCGAAAGCGTGATCAACAAAGAACGATGAACTGGGCGTGGGAACAGCAGCCCCGATCAACCCCGGCACCGGGTCAGTATCGAGTACGAACCTGGAGACGTTGCCGGCCGTGACGTCACCCACCTGGCTGTAGTAGATGGCCACCTGCTCCTTGCCGCCGGCATCGGAGACCGTCGCGATTTCCACTGCCGGGGACGCCGATACCTGTTCATGCTTCACGTCCCAGCCCTCCGGCCGCGCAAAGGACAGGCGGCCGTCTGCGAATGTGAAGATCACCGGCCCGGCGGGAGCGGGAGACGAGGTGGCGGCGGGAATGATTGATGCAGGCGGACCTGCTGCACTCGTCCCGGCGGCAGACCCCGTCGAGGCACCTCCGCCGCCGGCCGTGCCGTCCGCACAGCCCGTGAGGCCGAGGGCCCCAGCCGCGGCGAGCGCCATGAAGGTGGAGGCGCGATGTGCTGGGCGCATTTGCGCTGCCTTTCATGAAGGCAAGTGGTTAACGCCCACAGGATGGCACCAGGACAGCACCGTTCAACAGCACCCGAACGATAATATCCATTGATTTGTTATAAAGTACGGGCGCCGGCAGCAGCTAACGCAGGACGATGTCCACCGGGTTCGCCTCGGACCGCCAGGCCCCTTCCTCCCCCGGACGGGGCCGGATCACCGGCGCGGTGAGGATGCCCGAGCGGTTGGTGCGGCGGTCGCGGAGGATCTCCGTGACCGAGCCCAGGTGCCGGGACAGGTCGATCACGTTTTCAGGCGCAGCCAGCAGCAGCTGGAACCCGAATTCGTGCAGGGCCTTGATCCCGGCGCCTGCGAACTCCTCCGAGGCGAGGACGAACGCCTCGTCCATCATCACCGTGCCGTAGGTGGTGAAGCCCTGCTCCGCGATGCCCAGCTGGTAGCTGAGGGCCGCGGCCATGATGAAGGCCGTAAACCGCTGCCGCTCGCCGCCGGACATGGATCCTGTGTCGGCGTGCATGAACACCTCGGTCTTCCTGACGCCGCCCTTCTTTCCGGCGGCCGGGCCGGTGACCTCCCGGTGCTCCTTGCACTGGATGAACAGGTGCCCGCGGACATCGAGCACCTCGGCGCGCCACCGACGGTCCTCGGGCGCCTGCGAGCCGAGCCTCTTGACCAGGGTTTCCAGGGTCTTGTAGCGGGCGGTGAGCTCGCCGTCGTCGTCCCTCTCCGGGCCGGAACCCTCTGCACGGCCAGCTTCCGACTTTGCAGGGCGGGTATGACGCGCCTTCAAGGCGTTCTGGATGGCGTCCTTGAACTGCTTGGCCGTGGGCGGCAGCGTCTGCTTGATGTCCAGTTCCAGGTAGCTGCCCTCGTGGAAGTTCACCTGCGACAGGATGCCGTTCAGGGGCAGGATGCGGCTGGTGATGGAGCGGCGTTCCTCGTCCAGCAGGTGCAGCAGGGTGCTGAAGGACTCGTGCGTGCGCTGGTTGAAGAACTGCCGGAACTCCGCCTCCTGCGCGGGCAGCCCGTCGTTCACGATCGCGTGGTAACGGGCCTCGAATTCGCTGGCGGCGCCGATGCTGGTGCCATGGTCCGCCGAAATGGCACTGCCCCACTCGCGCACGAAGCCTTCGAAAATGCGGGTGAGCCGCTCGGCCGTCGCCTGTCCGCGGGACTCCGCGGTGTGCAGCTCACCCAGCAGGGCGGTCCGGACCCGGTTGGCCAGGTTGTCCAGCTCGTGCATCTCGGTGACGTCGCCGAATTCCGCGAAGTACGGTTCCAGGGCCTTGACGGTGGCGTCCGACGGCGGCGCCTGGGCAAGGCGGTCGCGTGCAGCTTCCAGCAGGGTGTCCGCAGCCGTCAGCTGGCGGTCGAGTGCCTTGTATTCGCTCTGCAGCACAGCAGCGGACTCGGTGCTGGACTGGTGCTTCTGCCGGACCTCCTCGATGGTGGCGCGGAGTGGCTCCAGGTCCGCCTGCGCGGCGAGGGCGTCCTTGAGCCGCTGCTCGATCCGGGCGAGCTCGTCGGCCGCAACCGCAGCGGAGACCTGTTCCCAGGGGCGGTCGTCTTCGGCGATCCGTCGCAGCGCATCGAGCTGCCGGCTCATGCCCTGGTGTGAGTCCTCGCGGCTCTGCGCCAGCTCGGCGGCCTTGGCCACTTCCTGCCGAAGGTCCTCCACCTGGGCTGCCACGAGTTCCAGCTTGGCGGCGTTGTCGAAGCCGAGGACGTAGTCCTGGCGGCTGGTGAAGCGGTCGTCCTTCTCCACCGTGTGCCGGTTGCGCTTGACCACCCCGCCCAGGCTCAGGCCCTTGTCCAGCGCCGCCAGCTCGTCGGGGTCCTCCACGCAGGGGAAAGCGAAGTCCAGCGCGATGCGTTCGCGCACCCATTCGCCGGCTTCGGCAGCCGTGCCCGAGGCGAGGATGTCCAGCTTGTTGAGCAGGTCGCCGTCGCGCGCGTCCTCCACGGCCAGCGCGCCGCCGGCGAGCGGCTTGGAGACATCCACTGCACGCAAGGCGCCGCGCACATTGTGGTCGTTGAGGTAGCGGGTCACGGCGCCGAAGTGCTCACCCGGCACCAGCAGGGTGGTGGCCAGGCTGCGGAGCGCGCGCTCGGCCGCGGGGCGCCACCGTTCCTCACCTTCAGCGAGGTCCATGAGCTCGCCGGCGAACGGCATGCGGTCCTCGGGGATGCCTGTTGCGGCGGCAATGGCGGCGCGGTTTTCAATGCTCGACGGCGGCAGCAGGGACTTGCGCGTCTTCAGCGAGACGAGCTCCTGCTCGGCTGCCGCCAGCTCACGTTTCCGGCCGGCGTGCGCATCGAACGCCTCAAACCGCAGTTCCTGCAGGGCCTGCGAATCATCCTTCAGCTCGGCGGACCGGGCGGCCGCCTGCTCGTGGGCCTGCTCCCAGCCGGATGCGCTCCACTCAAGCTGCAGCCCGGCGTCGGCCAGTGCCTGCTGGGCCGCCTCCTCCACCTGTTGGCGGAGCTTCAGCCCCACCCGGGCGTTCTCCAGCGACTGCTCGATCGCCGAGATCGCGTTGCCGCCCTGGTTGTTGTAGTCGGTTTCCAGCTGCCGCAGTTCCTTGGCCAGTCCGTCCCGGACCGTACGCTCGGCGCCCAGTTCCTTGGCTTTCGCCTGGGCGAGCTCGCGGAAGCGGAGCAGGGTCTTCTGGTGGACCGTGACGGCGAGCTGCTGCCTGTAGGCCTCGAATTCCTCGCCCACCAGCTCCCGAAGCCGGTTCGCGTCCAGCAGCGACTGCGCGTACTCCCGGTTCAGCCCCGGCACCGGCGCCAGCTGGTCGCGCTGCTGCCGGACGTCCTCCAGCCGCTGGCGGATGGACATCAGGTTGCTGAACTCCTCCACCACATCATCCGCGGCGGCCAATGTTGCGGGCGCGTCCAGGACCTGGTCGCGGAAGAACGTGTTGACGCTGCCGCCCAAGCCCTTGCCGGCCTGGATCACGCGCAGGAGGGGCAGGGCCTGGTCCGAGTTGATGCCCAGCAGCCGGCGGAACCGCTCTGCGAACGCCTTGTGCACGTCGAAAACCTGGGCGTGCGGGAAGATCGCCTCCAGCGCACCCTTGGTGAACCGCTTGTCGGCGATGCCCTCCAGCGCCTCCAGGTCCAGGGGCACGTTGTCCACCAGGTAGAACCGGCCCACGCTCGATTCCGTGCCGTTCTTGGGCAGGTCGAACAGCGCCGACACCGTCACCCGCGTGCCGGCAGCGTTATCGAACGTCAGCGCGACGGCGGACCATGTGGCACCGGGGCGCTGGAAGGCACTCGCCGACCCCTCGCCCACGGCCTTGTCGCCCACCTTGCCGCGCATGTACGTGAACGTGGTCCGCTTGTCCTCCACGGCACCGCCCGACCGCTGCGCTGCCGCCTCATTCGACCGCGGCCGCGCATCGAAAACCCGCAGCATCGCATCGAACAGCGTGGACTTACCCACGCCCGAATTACCCGTCAGCAGCGTCCCGTTCCGGTCCACGTGCATCGTGTGGGCCCCATGGAACGTCCCCCAGTTGACCACCTGCACCAACGCAAGGCGCATCTGGCCGGGGTTCGTGACATCCCCCAACGGAAGCATGCTCGCGATGCTCACTTGGCGTCCTCCGTGTCGTCGTTGTCGTCCCCGGTTTCGGCAGGCTCAACCGCAGGATCTGGCTCAAGGTCGAGCATCGCTTCTGTGCCAGTGGGGTCGGCCGAGGCGGCTACCAGGGCTTCGATATGGGCCGGGATGTCGCCGATGTTTTCGAACGGCAAGGCCAGGGGCAGGGCGTTCGAGATGGTGTACACGTCGTCCAGGCCCGTGGGGAGCAGGAGTTGGCGGGCCAGGAGCTTGGTGATGGCGCGGGTCACCACGTCGGAGTCGCGGAGGGCGTCCTGCTGACCGGCGGGCTGGTAGTGCGCCACAAGGTCCGTGATTTCCTCGCGGGTGATCGTGGGGTCTGTCTGGGCGGTGACGTGCCGGTCCAGCAGCAGGCGCAGGCGGAGCAGCACGATGGTTTCCACCCGGCTCAGGGCGCGCTGCTGGCGCAGGATGCTGGACCGGGTGCTGCCGCCGATCACCTCCGGATCAACGGGGCGAAGAACCGCGATTTTCCGCTCGTGGTCCAGCTGCAGGGTCAGGAACAGCTCGGAGAGGCGGCTGCGCAGGATCACCTGGTTGTCCAGGAGCACCGTCCACAGCTTCTCGTCCCGGCCGCCGTCGATGTACGGTCCCTTGAGCAGCTTCACCAGGGCCTGGCGCACCTTCATGGACAGGACGCCGGTGTCGCCGGGGAACAGCGCAGCGCCGTCGACGAAGGTGTCGCGCGGGGAAACGGTAAACGGGCGCTCGGCCGCCGGCACCTGCTCGGCGTCTGGCTGGATGTCCTCCGCCTCATCGAGCCCGTTGTCGTGTGAAACCTCAGTCATCTGAATCCTTTGCGAGCGTGACCACCGGCAGGTAGGCCCTGCGGGTGGAGCCGTCTATCTGTTCGAAGTCCAGGCCGTCCCAGGCGCCGCGGTCAAAGTCAGCCCCGGCGTGCAGGGCTTCGGACAACAGGGCCCGGATGGAATTGATGTGCTGCTCCCCGGGCGGCAGCTGCTGCCAGGCATCGGCGAGCGTGGCAGCTCCTGCCATGGCCGCCCGGACCACCGCCGGTTTGGCCTTGCCCGTCCGCGGCGAGCGCACCCGGTCCGAGTCGGTGAAGGCGATGGGGTCCGCCAGGCGGGGCGGCGCCGCGAACTCGTCCGGGTCGAAGAGCTTGACCATGGACAGGGACTCGAACCCGGCGTTGTACAGGACCGGCCCCGGAACAAGGCCGGGGCGTTCCCGCTCGTACGGGAGGGAGCGGATGGCCTGCTCGGCTTCGCGCAGGACCTGCCGCAGCCGGACCGACTGGCGGAAGTCGTCGCTCTGCACGTACGTGTTGAGGCTTTCGCTGAGCTTGCCGTAGATGCGCTGGATCTGGCTATGCTGCTGGCGGAGCTCGGCCACCAGGCTCTTCAGGGTCTCCCGGTCCTCGGGTGAGAGGTCGTCCGCGAACTGCCGGCTCAGGACCTCGCCGATTGCGGAGCGGAAGCGAAGCTGCTGCTGCGGGTCCTCTAGGAACGCGGTGAAGGACCGGAACGTCCTGCCCTCGGGGCTCTGGCGCAGCCGCTTGTCGGCTTCAAGGACCTGGGCCATGGTGGCGCCCTTGGTCAATGACTCCTCGATGATCTGGTTGCGGAGCTCGCCCACCAGTTCCTCGATCCGGTCGCGCATCTTCTTGTAGTCCGCCGGCAGGCTGGCAGCGAGGTCCAGAATGTTCCCGGCGGCTTCCAGGGCTTCGTCGTCGTCGAGCAGGCCGTCGAACTCGCCGGTGCTGATGTCCTGGATCAGCTGCTGCCGCTCTTCGATCTCCTCTTCCAAGGCTTCGAGGCGGGCGCTTTGGTCCGGGTTGGTTTCGTTGGCGAGCTTTTCCACGTCCCCCAGCAGGGTGCCCAGGCGGGAACCGTTCAAAGTGGACCGTTCACTGGAGAGGCTGTCGAGGAAGGCGAGCACACGGGCGGCAGGCTCGGTGGCCTCGTAAACGATCTGGCCGGACTGGTTCCGGCGCGTCAGGAACTGCCGCCGGGTCCACTCATCGCCAAAAGCCTTGCCATTGGCACCTCCTCCCAGGCCGGGATCCTGGCGCCGGAGCTCCTCAAGGAAGGTGTCGACGTCGGCATGGAATTCCTCGAGCGGCACCTGCGGACGTGTGCGGGTGAAGGAAGCCTGCAGTACCGCGATCACCCACGGGGCCGAGCGCGTCAGGGCCCAGGCAGGTCCCTTTGTGAGGAGTTCGAGGTCCCGGAGCCGGGCGCTGATGGCGTCAGCAGATGACCTGGCGGAGCGGGGCACACACTCTCCTTGGGCTGTTGGCTGGTAGTTGTTCGGGGTCTGGGCAGGGCGCTCCGAACAGAACGGACCGGAAAACTGCCAACTACAAGGTTAACGCAGGCCGCCGCTACCGCTCCGTGACCTACCTGCCGGTAGTGTTTCAATCCCGTATCAAGAGTCACATAGGCCCCACCGGCTCTGGCTGGGCGCGCACCCGTCCCCCTACGCTTCTGCTACTGGTTCTCGCCACAGCAGTCTTTCGCAAAGCAACGTCGCAGCAGGGGGATTCATGCAGTTCGATCTAAGCTCCGTGGAAACAGCCACTTTGGTCTTCATCGGGACACTGGTGTTTGGCGCAATTCTGGCCGCATTCGTGCTCACCGCAGGACTGATCGCCCTGGTGGTGCTGGGCGCGGGCAAGCTCACCTGGATGGTGGTTATCAATACGCTCATGGCATTGGTCCACGGGATTAATGCAGGGTGGGACAAGCTGGTCCACCGCGCTTCCGCCGTCGAGCTTCCGGGAGATTTCCAGGGCCAAACGTCCCCTAGTACCGGAACCTACCCGCGGGTAATCTTGAGGGACAGCTGAAGGGTTCTCCAACCCCGGCGGATCCATGGCTACACCGGCCATCCGGCCAAGGAGATGACCCATGACCTCCGCCACTGACAGCCAGGCCAAGGACGCCCCGGCTGATGAGACACCCGTCCCGACCGGCAAGATCGGCGCCGGGGCCACCGCTGAAGATGCACGGGCCGTCGCCGAAGCCGCCCGTGAATCCGGCTGGGACCGTCCAAGCTTCGCCAAGGGCCTCTACCTTGGCAGCTTCGACCTGGATCTGGTCCACCCCTGGCCCGCCGCTGACCCTGCGTCCGTGGAACGGGGCGAGGAGTTCATGGGCCGCCTCACGGAATTCGCCAAAACGATGTCCGGCCGCGTCATTGAGCGGGAAGCGAAGATTCCCGACGACTACATCAAGGGCCTGGCGGATCTGGGCGTCTTTGGCATGAAGATCCCGGAGGAATACGGCGGGCTTGGGCTCTCGCTGGTGTACTACGGCCGCGCCCTTGCCCTGCTGGGCAGCGTGCACCCCAGCCTGGGCGCCCTCATCTCTGCCCACCAGTCCATTGGCGTGCCGGAGCCGGTAAAAGTCTTTGGTACGCCGGAACAGAAGCGCGAGTACCTGCCGCGCTGTGCCGCCGGCGCCGTCACCGCGTTCCTCCTCACCGAACCGGACGTGGGCAGCGATCCCGCCCGCCTGGGCAGCACCGCAACGCCAACGGACGACGGCGACGCGTACCTTTTGGACGGCGTGAAACTTTGGACCACCAACGGGGTGATCGCTGAACTGGTGGTGGTGATGGCGGTGGTGCCGGCGCACACCGACCCGGACGGCACCAGGCACAAGGGCGGCATCAGCGCGTTCGTAGTGGAAATGGACTCGCCGGGCATCACGGTGGAAAACCGCAACGCGTTCATGGGCCTGCGCGGCATCGAGAACGGGGTGACCCGCTTCCACCAGGTGCGGGTGCCGGCCACCAATCGATTGGGCCGCGAAGGGCAGGGCCTGAAGATCGCGCTCACTACGCTTAATACCGGCCGTCTGGCGCTGCCCGCCCTCTGTGTGGCCTCCGGGCGGTGGAGCCTGAAGATTGCCCGCGAATGGTCCAACGCCCGCACGCAGTGGGGCCGGCCCGTGGGCGAACACGAAGCCGTAGGCAAGAAGATCGCTTTCATCGCGGCCTCGGCCTTTGCCCTGGACGCGGTCTTTGAACTCTCGGCCGAGCTCGCGGATGCCGGACAGAAGGACGTGCGGATCGAAGCGGCGCTTGCAAAGCTGTGGGCCACGGAGATCAGCTGCACCATCGCGGATGAGCTGGTCCAGATCCGTGGCGGGCGGGGCTTTGAGACCGCGGAGTCGCTCGCTGCGCGCGGCGAACGTGCGGTGCCGGCCGAGCAGCAGTTGCGGGACCTGCGTATCAACAGGATTTTCGAAGGCTCTTCCGAAATCATGCGGCTGCTGATCGCCCGGGAAGCGGTGGATGCGCACCTGGCGGCCGCGGGCGACCTTGCGTCCCTGGATGCGAGCCTTGCCGACAAAGCGAAGGCCGCCGTCGGGGCTTCCAGCTTCTATGCCAAATGGCTGCCCAAGCTGGTGGCCGGCGCCGGCATGGACCCCCGCTCCTACAGCGAGTTCGGCAGGCTGGCCAAGCACCTCCGCTTCGTGGAACGCTCGTCGCGGCGGCTGGCGCGGCAAACCTTCTACGGCATGGGGCGGTGGCAGGCCAAGCTGGAGCGGAAGCAGGCATTCCTGGGCCGCGTGGTGGACATCGGCGCTGAACTCTTCGCCATGACGGCCTGCTGTTCCCGCGCCGAGATGCTCCTCAAGACCTCCCCTGACAAGGCCGCCGGCGCCTATGAGCTGGCCGACGCCTACTGCGAGCAGGCCAAGGTGCGCGTTGACGAGTACTTCGACCAGCTGTGGCGGAACACGGACGACGCCGACCGGGAGCTGACGCGCAAGGTCCTGGCCGGCGACTACACCTGGCTTGAGGCGGGAGTCCTGGACCAGTCGGAAGGCACCGGCCCGTGGATTGCCGACGCGTCGCCGGGCCCGTCAAAAAAGCAGGACCTGCACCGGAAATACCGGTAAAACCGCAGGTCACAAAATAGTAAGCACGCTTGCTATCAGGTGGGGCGGGTGGTTGAGTTGAGGCATGAGCAGCTCAACGGACCCAGAGAACCTGCCTCCCCGCCGCGCCCGGGAGGACGAAACCACCCGCAGCGGAAGCTACCGCGACGCAGCCGCGGACGACACGGCCACGCGCTCGTTTGACCAGGCGCCTGCCCGGGAAGGAGCACCGGCCCGGGACGGGGCAACTGCCCGTTCAGTGGACCGGGAGCGCCTCTCTGACCGGGAGCGCGCCAGGGACCTCAGCGCCGAACGCGACTACGACGCGACCCCGCCCAAGGCGGAGCGGGAGTACCAGCCCGCCCCCACCACTGCCACCCCCGTGGTGGACGCCGGCCTCGCGGACAGGGAAACCGCCGTCGCCCGCCAGAGGGAGCGGTTCGGCGGCATCAAGGTGGGTTCGGCGTTCTTTGGCTGGCTGACCGCCACCGGCATGGCTGTGCTGCTGACTGCGCTTGTGGCCGCCGCCGGGACCGCGGTGGGGCTCGCCAACAACACGGACGTCAACCAGGCGGTGAACCAGGCCGCGCAGAACAGCGGCACGGTTGGACTGGTGGGCATCATCGTCCTCCTGGTGATCCTGTTCCTTTCCTACTACAGCGGCGGCTACGTTGCCGGCCGGATGGCGCGCTTTAACGGCGCCAAGCAGGGGCTCATGGTGTGGGTGTGGGCGTTGATCGCGGCCATCGTAGTAGCGATCCTGGGGCTGGTGGCAGGGCAGCAGTTCAACGTTTTGGCCAACCTGAACAGCTTCCCCCGCATCCCCATCAACGAAGGACAGCTCACCACCACCAGCATCATCGCCGCGGTCGTGGTGGCAGCGGTGGCCCTCATCGGGGCCATCCTCGGCGGCCTGGCCGGCATGCGCTTCCACCGCAAGGTTGACCGCGCCGGCTTCACCCCGGACAGCGAGTTTTACGACGACGAAGAGTAGTCAGGCGAGGATGTCGCCGTCCACGTAGAACCACCGGCCGCCCTCGCGGACGAACCTGCTGTTCTCGTGCAGGACGCCCCGTTCCTTGCCGTGCCGGTAATACGCCTTGAACTCCACAGTGCCCTCGGTATCGAATGGGCCTCCCTTGCCGGTGGCCACGATGTCCAGGCGGCGCCACTCCATGGCCGGATCCAGGTCAAGGCTCGCCGGCGCAGTGGAGGGATGGTGGGTGCGCAGCAGGTAATCCTCATCCAGCCGGACAAATGCGCTGTACCGTGACCGCATCAGCTGCTCCGCGGTGGCCGCTTGGGCGCGGCCCGAATGGAACCGGCCGCAGCACTCGTTGTACGGCTCCCCGGACAGACACATGCAGTTTAAGGAATCAATTGGGTCGGTCACCCGGCGATGCTGTCACATCCGGTAACAGGTTCGCTACAACCCCGGCCATGATGCTGTGGACGGCGGCACGTCCGGCCAAAAATCCGTATGGTGGAGAAGGAGCTTGCGGGTCCGGCATTTGTTACCCGGACGCAGGCCCAGGATGCAGGCAGAGAGGAGAGATGACGTGGACCACCCGGACACTCTCGTCCTCAACCTGACCTTCCTTGGCACTGTGGGCGTGGCCCTGATGATGTTCGGAGTCCTCTTCCTGCTGGGGGTCATCACCCTGGTTCTCGCGGGCCTTGGCCGGCTGGCCGCCCTCGTGCTGATGGCCCTGTTCGGCCGCGTTCCGGGCAGGACCGGCGAAGGGCGTTTCGCCAACGGGGAAACCGGCCGCACTCAGCCCCGCAAGCCGCTCCGGGAACGGGCCGCCGCGCTGAAACCGGACCGGGTGAAGGAGTCGCTCCGCACCGCCGTCGTACGCCATCCCAAGCTTGCCGCCGCACGCCCTGAACCCGCGGTCCTCGCGGAAGACTGGGCCTCCGCCGTTGCCGAGGCGGATAAGCGCGCCCAAGCCAGGGCACGTGCGGAACGGCCTGAAATCAAGCTGTCGGTCCGGGATCTACCGGACCCGGCCGTACCTGCGGACAAGGTCTCCGAAGTGGCCCCGCTGGTGGAGTCCGCCCTGCACAACCACCGACCGCCGCATGAAATGCCGCGGTCATTCAAGAAGCCGCAGCCGCTGCACCCGGTGCCGCCGCTGGATACCGGGTCCCTTGTGTCGCTCGCCGGCCCGCAGCAGGTGCTCAAGGAACAGGCCAAGGAGAACGGCTAAGCCCTTACCCTGAGCAACCATCTGCGTTAGCGTGAACACATGGAATTCAGATACCTCGGAAACAGCGGCTTCAAAGTCTCGGAAATCACGTTCGGCAACTGGCTGACGCACGGCTCGCAGGTGGAGAACGATGTCGCCACCCAGTGCGTGCGCGCGGCCCTCGACGCCGGCATCAGCACCTTCGATACAGCAGACGTCTACGCGAACACGGCCGCGGAGACCGTCCTGGGCCAGGCCCTGAAGGATGAGCGCCGCGAGTCCCTGGAAATCTTCACCAAAGTCTTCGGCCCCACGGGCCCCAAGGGCAAGAACGATCTTGGCCTGTCCCGCAAACACATCATGGAATCCATCAACGGGTCCCTGCGCAGGCTGCAGACCGACTACGTGGACCTTTACCAGGCACACCGCTACGACTTCGAAACGCCGCTGGAAGAGACCATGCAGGCGTTCGCTGACATCGTCCGGCAGGGCAAGGCGCTGTACATCGGCGTGAGCGAGTGGACCGCGGAGCAGCTCCGAGAGGGCCACAAGCTGTCCAAGGAACTGGGCTTCCAGCTCATCTCCAACCAGCCGCAGTACTCCATGCTGTGGCGCGTGATCGAAGCCGAGGTGGTCCCGGCGTCGGAAGAGCTGGGTGTGTCCCAGATCGTCTGGTCCCCCATGGCGCAGGGTGTCCTCAGCGGCAAGTACCTGCCCGGCCAGCCCGCTCCCGAAGGCAGCCGCGCCACGGATGAAAAGGGTGGCGCCAAGATGATCCAGCGCTGGATGCGCGACGACGTCCTGGCCGGCGTGCAGGAACTGAAGCCGATTGCCCAGGAGGCAGGGCTGTCCATGCCTCAGCTGGCCGTGGCGTGGGTGCTGCAGAACCCCAACGTCGCGTCCGCCATTGTGGGTGCATCCCGGCCCGAACAGATTGCCGACAGCGTAGGCGCCGCCGGCGTGAAGCTGGAGGCGGAGGTCCTCAAGCGGATCGACGACGCCATTGGCGGCCTCGCCGAACGGGACCCGGCACAGACCAAGTCGCCGGCCACGCGGGAAGCGTAAGTGGCGTCCCCGTCGGAACTGCCGGACCTCGCGGTCACCGGCTCCACCGGAGGCTTGGGCGGAATGGTGGCGCGGCAGCTTGCCGCGTCCGGTTTCGCCCAGCGCCTGCTGGTGCGCGACGCCGCGCGGGCCCCGCAGCTGGACGGCGCGCACGCGGTGGTGTGTTCCTACGGGGACGGCGCCGCCTCCCGGCACGCCCTTGAGGGGGCGAAAGTCCTGTTCATGGTGTCCGCCGCGGAGGCCGAGGACAGGCTACAGCAGCACTATGCATTCGTGGACGCCGCCGCCGAGGCCGGGGTGGAGCACGTGGTGTACACGTCCTTTTATGGGGCCGCGCCGGATGCCATCTTCACCCTGGCCAGGGACCATTACGCCACGGAGGAGCGGATCAAGGCGTCCGGGATGGCCTACACCTTCCTGCGCGACAACTTCTACCTGGACTTCCTGCCGCTGATGACCGGGGACGACGGCGTGATCCGCGGACCTGCTGGTGACGGCGTGTTTTCTGGGGTGGCGCGGGAGGACATTGCCCGCTCCGCATACGCGGTGCTGCGCGATCCCGCCATCCACAAGGGCATGACGTACAACCTGACCGGCCCGGAGGAACTGTCCATGGCGCAGGCCGCTGAGATACTGAGCGCAGGGACCGGGCGGACCGTGCGCTACCAGCCGGAGACGGTGGAGGAAGCCTACGCGTCCCGGGCCTCCTACGGCGCTCCGCAGTGGCAGCTGGACGCCTGGGTCAGCACCTACACGGCCATGGCAGCGGGTGAAATGGCAGGGCTTTCGCCTGACGTCCACGGCCTCACCGGGCAGGACCCCATCACGCTTGCGGAGTTCCTGACCCGGCCGGTGCTTTAGCCGGCTCAAACCCGTTGACGGGCGTGGTGGCCCGGCGTAGACCTGTTGGTGCCGGGGGCGTTGTCAGTCCGCCAAGCAGAATCGCACCGCCATGAAATACAGCAATCAGCAGTCAACCCGGCAGGGGCCGGCGCCGGCTCCTGCCACCGCCGCGCAGCCCACGTCCGGTCCGCTCACCCGGGAGGAACTGCAGCTCGCCGCACGGAACCATTCCATGCCGCTGGAGGCACTCCGCCGCGACGTCACCCCGCCCGGGCTCCACTACGTGCTGACGCACTTCGACATCCCGGACCTCGACGGTTCGTCCTGGCATCTGCGGATCAGCGGGGCAGTGGAACGGGCCCTGGAACTCAGCATGGCAGCGCTCCGCAGGGACCCGGCCATCACCGTTCCCGTGACGCTCGAGTGCGCGGGAAACGGCCGGTCGCTGCTTGAGCCGCGGCCGCTGAGCCAGCCATGGGTCCTGGAGGCGGTGGGTACGGCGCACTGGACCGGCGTTCCGCTTGCCTACCTCCTTGGCAAAGCGGGGGTGCTCCCGGACGCGGTAGAGGTGGTCTTCACCGGGGCCGACGCCGGGGTACAGGGCGGCGTCCCCCAGCGCTACGCACGAAGCCTGCCGATCCGCGAGGCGCTGCGTCCCGACGTCGTCCTCGCCTACCAAATGAACGGCACCGACCTGCCGCCGCAGCACGGCTACCCCCTGCGGCTGGTGGTCCCGGGCTGGTACGGGATGGCCAGCGTGAAGTGGCTGGAGTCCATCGAGGTGGTAAAGACGCCCTTCGCCGGCTTCCAGCAGGAGGTCGCCTACCGCTACCAGGACTCCGCGGACGACGCCGGCACGCCGGTTTCGCGGATCAGGGTGCGTTCGCTGATGGTCCCGCCGGGCGTGCCGGACTTCTTCACCCGGCAGCGGTTCCTCCGCGCGGGTCCAGTCCTGCTGGTGGGCAGGGCGTGGTCGGGGGAAGGTGCCGTGACCGCCGTCGACGTCGGAATCGATGGCACTTGGCTGCCCGCCCATTTGGACAAGCCGGCGGGTGGCTACGCGTGGCGGAGGTGGAGCCTGCCCTGGGTCGCCAACCCCGGCGAGCATGTCCTTTCCTGCCGCGCGACGGACATCACAGGTGCCAGCCAGCCGCTGGAGCAGAACTGGAACCTGCAAGGGATGGGCAACAATGTGGTGCAGCGGGTGCACGTGACGGTGGAGTGAAGTTGCGGGCCCGGGGCTATACTCGGTGCCAATCATGACCAGCCTCCCTTCCTCCCCCGCCAGCGTCCGCATCGATGCCTGGCTGTGGGCCGTCCGCGCCTATAAGACGCGTTCTGCCGCCACCGCAGCCTGCCGCGCCGGGCATGTCCGCCTCAACGGCAACCCGTCCAAGGCATCGGCCACCCTGGTAACCGGCGATACGGTCACCGTCCGTATGCCCGGATACGAACGCATCCTCGAGGTGCGGCGGCTCATCGCCAAACGCGTGGGGGCCGAGGCCGCCTCCCACTGCTTTACCGACCACACACCCCCTCGGCCCGTCCTGCCGGCACTTGGACTTCCGCAGCGGGACCGGGGCGCCGGCCGGCCCACCAAGAAGGACCGCCGGGAGATGGAGCGGCTTCGCGGACCTGCGTGACAGACGTGCTGCCGACGTCAGGCGCCTGCCTTGGTACGTGCCTGTACGAGGTTAGCGAACGGTAAACGGCCGAATTCCTCCACAAAAGCAGCGTGGTAACCCGCTTCTGCACGGTTCAGCTGGTCCGCCGGAAGTTCCTTCCACGCAATGGCCAGTGACCCGGCGTCGGCGAGTTGCCAAATAAGCCGCCCATCCCAGTGGCCGGGCGGCTTCCCTTGCCCAAAGTCAACGAATTCCTGGATCTGGCGCCGAAGTCCGCGGTTACTTTTGCTTCCGGGGCCGGCCCTTCCCACGTATAGAACAACGGCGGCGTCCACCCACTCGTCGGCTATCGCGGCCGCGGGGAGGGACGGGTCCTTCTTCTTAAAGACGCCTGCGGTGCTTTTCGTGAGCAGGCGGGGCTGGAAGCCGTCCGGGGCAATCACGGCGAAGAGGCCTGTTCCCTGTGGGATCCTCATGGTCTCGAGGTCCTGGATTAACCGGAAGCCGGCGAAACCTTCGGCCTTCAGGCCTTTCCTGGTGAACTGCATAATCCATTGAACAGCAGGCCTGGGACCACCGCCGACTTTGCGTTTTCCACATAGGGGTTTTGGGTGGCTGTCGATGTCACACCCTGGTGGAAGACTTTGGTCATGGAAGCGGTTGTGGGGACGGCGGGAGTGCTGCAGGCAGAATCTCGGGGGCTGTTTGCTGCTGACCGGCGTCAATCCCCGTCAGTTGTTCAACCCGCCGCCCCTTCCATGGGTGACGTCCTGAACCTGTTGGCCCGTGTTCCGGCCCCTGCGGATGGTGCGGGCATGATTGACCAGCTGCGCGGGTTGGAAGACCTGAAGTGCCTGGCGGGTGCGCAGCAGGCCGAGGTTGCTGTGGCGTTTGATCGTCAGCAGCGGCAGGTGCAGGCTGCCGCCGGGGTCCCTGCCGGGGAGCAGGGTGCCGGGGTGGCGGCGCAGATCGCGCTGGCCCGGCGCGAGTCCCCCGCGAAGGGCTCTCGACTGCTGGGCTTGGCCAAAACCCTCACCGGGATGCCGCACACCTCCGCTGCGTTTCGAAGTGGTTTGTTGAATGAGTGGCGGGCCACGCTGATCGTGAAGGAAACCATTTGCCTCTCGCCGGAGGACCGGGCCGGGGTGGATGAGGAACTCGCCGCCGACACCGGCGCCCTCGACGGCATGGGCGACAAAGCCATCACCGCCGCCGTCCGCGCCGCCGCCTACCGGCGGGATCCGGCCTCGGTCGCGAAGCGGGCAGCCCGGGCCGTGGCCGAGCGGTGTGTGAGCCTGCGCCCGGCCCCGGACACCATGACCTACCTGACCGCCCTGCTCCCCGTCGCCCAGGGGGTGGCCGCCTACGCCGCCCTGGCCCGGGATGCGGACACAGCACGCTCAGGCGGGGATGAGAGGTCGCGGGGGCAGGTCATGGCAGACACCCTCATCGAGAGGGTCACCGGCACCCCCGGCGGGATCAAAGGCGTGGAGGTCCAGCTCGTCATGACCGACCACACCCTCCTCCAAGCCGACCCCGAACCCGCACGGCTCCCCGGGTACGGCACTATCCCCGCGGCATGGGCCCGGACCATCGCCCTCACCGGCGAACCAGCCCCGGGAACACCGGTAACAGTCCCCGGCCCCGGCAACCTTGGTTCTCCGGCCACTGCCGATACTGACGGACACGGCACCGCGGCCGGGACCACCGCCGTTGACGCTGGCGATGCCGCCGCGGACACCGCCACGGATGCCGCGGCCACCCCTGAAGTCGCTGGTGACGCCACCGTGGACGCGTCCGGCCGTCATCACCTGAATCTCTGGATCCGCCGGCTCTACACCGCCCCCGGCAGCGGGGAACTGGTGGCGATGGACTCCAAAGCCCGGCTGTTCCCGGCAGGGCTCAAACGCTTCCTCCAGATCCGGGACGATACGTGCCGGACCCCGTACTGCGACGCCCCGATCAGGCACCACGACCACATCAGGCCTTGGCACAGCGGCGGCCCCACCACCGCCGGCAACGGCCAGGGACTCTGCGAAGCCTGCAACCACGCCAAGGAAACACCTGGCTGGACCGCCAAACCCGTCCCGGGTGCACGCCACACCGTGGCAACCTCCACTCCAACAGGCCACACCTACCACTCCACCGCACCACCACTCCCCGGAACCCCGCCGGCGGGAGCGCAGCCCCGGGGAGGCACTCGGTCATGCAGCTCTCAGGAACGGCGGCTATCCTTGGCGCGTGCCACCCCTTGAGATCCTGATGTCCTCCTGGCAACTCGACTGGGCCGCCGCCGCCTTCGTCGTCGTGGCCGCTGTCTTATACGGGTGGGGAATGCGCTCAGCCGCCCGCCGTGGCCAGGGCTGGCCCGTGTGGCGGGCCGTTGCGTTCTACGTCCTGGGCCTGGGCGCTTTTGTTGTCCTGACCTGTGGGTTCACCGGCGTGTACGGCGCGCAGCAGCGGTGGGCGTTCACCATCAAGATCTCCATGCTGCTCTTTGTTGTTCCACTGTTTATCGGGCTGGGAAAGCCACTCACCCTGGCCAGGACAGCGTTGCCCGCCAAGGGCATAGACACCCTAAACACGGTCCTGGCCAGCCGGCCTGTTAGGTTCGTCAGCAACTCTTTCGGCGCGCCACTGCTGGGGCTGGCGCTCTTTTCCACATTCCTGACACCAGCTTTCTACACGCTCCGGACAGATCCCGTGGCCGGCGGACTCCTCACCCTCGGTGTACCTCTGCTTGGCATGCTGATGGCGCTGCCCATCATCGAGGAGTCCGACTTCCAGCGGTCCAGCGCCTACTTGACCCTGGAATTCATGTTCGTGTTCATCGAACTGTTGATCGATGCGATCCCCGGAATCCTGCTTAGCCTCAACGGCCAGGTGCTTGACCATGTGATGTCAGTCCCCAGCCCGCAGTGGTGGTTCAGGGACGCGTTCCAGGACCAGCAGTTTGCGGGAAATCTGCTGTGGTTCATCTGTGAAGTGTTGGACCTCCCCTTGATCATCCTTATGTTCGTTCGCTTCTCACGAAGCGACAAGCGTGAAGCGGGCGTCTTTGACGAGCTGACCGATGAGCAGCTCAGCGAACTGCACAAGCAGCACCTGCGCGGCCCGCACTAGGTTGGCCTGCTCCAAAAAATTCGGTGTGCCCACCCCTCCCCGGGGAAGCGTAGAGTGACATAGGACGCCTGATTCTGGACGCCTCGCTGCCAAGGAGAAATCGTGACGATTGATTGGGACGAAAAAAAGGCCCTGCTGCAGGAACCGAATATCGCGCAGGTCACCCAACTGTGCGATGAACTGATGGAAAAGAAGCCGGGTTCCACCGTCCCCTACATCGACCCCGTCCACGACGAAGATGAATGCAGGATCATCAGCCTCCAGGCCAGCCCCGGCAAGGGGACGGAATCGGGATTTGTCTCCCATTACAACGATGACGAAGCGGCCCGCCGTGCGACCCAAATCTATGAGCTCGCAGAACTGGACCCCCGCTACGTCATGCCCTGGAACGCCTATCCCTGGGTGCGCGAGAGCGGCAGCCCGTCGGCCCTTAGCGTCCAGGAGAAGACCGACGGCCTCCGCCCATTCCGGCAGTTCCTCAAGATCAACTCCCGCGTTTCGGCCATCATCGCCCACGGTACGGATGCATCCACGTTCCTGACCCTGTTCGAGAAGACCTACCACTCGTCGCTGAAGAACAACGGCATCAAAATCTACAAGGCCACTGCCCTTGGCGGCAGGGCCTTTGCTGTTTCCGAGGCCAAGCAGGAAGAGCTCCTGGCCAAGAACGTGGAGACCTACCGGGACGCGATGCAGCGGGCCGGAATCCAGCACCTCTAACGGATACCACAGCTTTCTTTCAGCCGCACCTGCGCATACTCGTAGGTACACCTGACCGGCGAAAGAACCAGGCTGAACCTTGACGTCCTCCGCAAAGCGCCCAACCGGGGCAGCATCCCCAGCCGGGAGATTCCTGGTGAAGCCCGGCCCCGTCCCCGCTCCGCGGGCTTAAAGTTGGTTCCATGACGGGCTTCATCGACGGACTCCTGAACGTCAGCCCGATCGTGGCGTACATAGCCGTCTTCTGCCTGGTCTTCGCCGAAGACGCCATATTCGTCGGTTTCGTGATCCCAGGTGAGACGGCAGCCGTCCTGGGCGGTGTGGTGGCCAGCCGGGGCGAGGTGCAGCTGGGCATCATGATGGCCCTGGTGGTGTTCGCCGCCATCATCGGCGACAGCGTGGGCTATGAAGTCGGCAAGCACCTGGGAGCCCGGCTCGTGAAGACAAAAGTGCTGGCACGGCACTCCCGCAAGCTGGAAAACGCGCAGGAATTCCTCCGGCGCAAGGGCGGTTCCGCCGTGTTCCTGGGCCGCTTCACCGCTTTCCTGCGCGCCGTCATGCCCGCCCTGGCCGGTACATCCCGGATGCCCTACGGCCGGTTCCTCGCCTACAACGCTGCCGGCGGCATTGTCTGGGGCATCGGCTTCGTCCTGCTGGGCTTCCTCGCAGGCAACTCCTACGAGGCCGTAGCCCAGGCAGTGGGCCGGGACCTCGCCGTCGTCATCGCCGCAGTTGCGGTGGCAGGGCTCATCGCCTGGCACTTTCGCTCACGACGGCGGCAGCAGCGGCGGCGCGCAGCGAACCAGCGGCAGGACTAGGGAGAGTTTGACACCCACTGTGACCAGTGCCATATTTAAGGCGTGAACCTGTCAGACAGCCGGACAGCAGGACAGCCTGTAGTCCGCCCCCTTGCCCGGCTGAGCGCTGCAGAGGCGGTGTTCAACACCATCCGCCAGGACATCGAGTCCGGCGCGCTTCCGGTGGGGAGCAAACTGAGCTCGGAAGCCACCCTCGCACAGGTGTATGGAGTCAGCCGCTCGGTGATTCGGGAAGCCCTCCGATCCTGCACCGCCCTGGGGCTGACGGTAACCAGGACCGGCAAGGGCACGTTCGTCGTCGCCAGCAAGGTGGCCAATGACCTCACCCTGGGGCAGTACTCGGCACGCGACCTGACGGAAGCACGCCCGCACATCGAAGTCCCGGCCGCTGGACTGGCGGCTGAACGGCGCACTGCGGAGGAACTGGAAATCCTGCGGGGGATCGTCGCCGCCATGGCCGTGGAAACCGATCCGGAGTCCTGGGTGGCCCTGGACTCCAGCTTCCACGCCACCATCGCCCGCGCCAGCGGCAACAAAGTGTTTGCCAGCGTCGTGGCAGACATCCGGGATGCCTTGGCGCACCAGTCCGAGACACTGAACATGGTGGCGGACCGCCAGCACGCCTCCGACATTGAGCACCAGCAAATCCTTGCCGCGATCGAGTCCGGCTCCGCGGAAAAGGCCCGCGCTGCGATGGCGCACCATCTGGACGCCGTGGGCGTGGCCCTCGACTCCATCCTCAATAACTAGCCAGCTTCAACCGACCCTTCCAAGGACCCCATGCCCTCCCCCGTCTTTTCTGCTGCCCATACTGCTGCCCCGGCCGAGTTGGCCCTGCCGCAGCACACCCCGTTGGTCGCCACCGTGCGCGACGGCCTGGTGGAGAGCGTCCACTACGGCTCCGCAATCGCCCTGGGTGCCGACGGTTCAGTGGCGGCAACTGCGGGTGATCCCTTGGCCCCCTTCTACCCGCGCTCCGCACTCAAGCCCCTCCAGGCGGTTGCCATGGTCCGCGCCGGCCTTGAACTCCCGGCCGACCTCCTGGCCCTGGCCGCCGCCAGCCATTCCGGTGCGGCTGCACACCGGGACGGCGCTTTGCGCATCCTCGAACTGCACGGGCTGGCCCCGACCGACCTGGAAAACAGCACGGACCTGCCCTACGGCACGGCGGAGCGCGAGGACTGGCTCCGCACCGGGGGCAGCGCCACGCAGATCACCCAGAACTGCTCGGGCAAGCACGCCGCCATGGTGGCCACCTGCAAGATCAACGGCTGGCCCGTGCGGGGGTACCTTGACCCGTCGCACCCGCTGCAGCAGCTCGTGGCGGAAACGGTCCTCGACCTGACCGGCGAGGAGCCCTCAGCTGTAAGCACCGACGGCTGCGGCACCCCGCTGTTCGCCCTGACGCTGGGCGGCATGGCCCGAGCCTTCGGCCGGATCGCCCGGGCGGCCGCGGCCTCCTTGGACGGAAACGACGACGACGGCAGCCCGGCGGCCGCCGTCGGGCTCGCCATGCAGCGGCACCCGGAGATGGTGGCCGGGGAAGGCCGCGATGTCACCGCCCTGATGCGCCTGGTCCCCGGCGCCGTAGCCAAGGACGGCTTTGAAGGCGTGCAGCTGGTGGGCCTGCCCGACGGCAGCGCCGTCGCCGTAAAGATTTCCGACGGCGGCGACCGCGCCCGGATGCCCGCCACCGTCAGCCTCCTGGAAGCGCTGGGAATGGATACCGAGCCTCTTGCCGGGATCGCCACGGCCCCTGTCCTGGGCGGCGGCCACCCTGTGGGCCAGCTCCTGGCCACCGACTTCCTGAACCCTGCTTTCCTGAACACCAACCAGTCCACGCCCGACAACGAAGCCCTGTGAGGACAACCATGACCATCACCGAAACCGCGGCGGAAGCCACCTCCGCCCCAGCCAGGTCGGAGCACGACCTGCTCGGCGACCGGGACGTCCCAGCCGACGCGTACTGGGGCGTGCACACGCTTCGCGCCGTGGAAAACTTCCCCATCACCGGCCAGAAGCTGTCATCCAACATGCACTTGGTCCGCGGCCTTGCGGCGGTGAAGCTGGCCGCCGCCCGCACCAACCGTGAGCTCGGCCTGCTGGACGCCGAACGCGCCGACGCCATCGGGCAGGCGTGCCAGGACGTCCTGGACGGCAAACTTGCCGACCAGTTCGTGGTGGACGTTGTGCAGGGCGGTGCGGGGACGTCGTCGAACATGAACGCCAACGAGGTCATCGCCAACCGCGCCCTGGAAATCCTGGGCCACCCCAAGGGTGACTACGCGCGGCTGCACCCTAACGACCACGTCAACCTCAGCCAGTCCACCAACGATGTGTACCCCACGGCCGTCAAGCTGGGCACCATCTTCGCCGGCCGGGAACTGCTGGCGGCACTCGAAGAACTCGAGGAAGCCTGCGCCGCCAAGGCCATGGAGTTCCGCACCGTGGTGAAGATGGGCCGCACCCAGCTGCAGGACGCCGTCCCCATGACCCTGGGCCAGGAATTCGGAACCTACGCCATCACCATCGGTGAGGACCGGCTGCGCCTGGCGGAGGCCGAGCTGCTGATCCACGAGATCAACCTCGGAGCTACCGCCATCGGCACCGGCCTGAACGCCCCCGCCGGTTACGCCGCAACAGCCTGCCGTCATCTGGCCGAGATCACCGGACTCCCGCTGGTGACCGCCGTCGACCTGATTGAAGCCACCCAGGACGTGGGCGCCTTCGTGCACCTGTCCGGCGTGCTCAAGCGGGTGGCGGTCAAGCTGTCCAAAATCTGCAACGACCTCCGTCTGCTCTCCTCAGGCCCGCGCGCCGGCTTCGGCGAGATCAACCTGCCGGCGGTGCAGTCCGGGTCCTCGATCATGCCCGGCAAGATCAACCCGGTCATCCCGGAAGTGGTCTCGCAGGTGGCCTACGAGGTGATCGGCAACGACGTCACCATCACCATGGCCGCCGAAGCCGGGCAACTGCAGCTCAACGCCTTCGAACCGATCATTGTCCACAGCCTCCACAAGAGCATTTCCCACCTGGAAGCAGCCTGCCGCACCCTTACGGCCCGCTGCATCCGGGGTATCACCGCCAACACCGATCACCTGCGCCGCACCGTGGAGCAGTCCATCGGCCTGGTCACCGCATTGAATCCCCACCTCGGCTACGCCACTGCAACCGCCATCGCGCAGGAAGCACTTGCCACCGGCAAGGGCGTGGCGGAACTGGTCCTGGAACACGGGCTCCTCACCGACGCCCAGCTCCAGGAACTCCTCAGCCCCGAACGCCTGGCCAACCTCAGCAAGTAATCCGTCTTGTAAGGACACCCCCATGACAAACACCCCCCTTCCAGACCACCTGATCGATGGTGGGCACGCGCATGCCACCGAGACCTCCCTGCACGCGGAGGACAAGGGTTACCACAAGAACCTGAAGCCGCGGCAGATCCAGATGATCGCGATCGGCGGTGCGATCGGTACCGGCCTGTTTCTGGGCGCCGGCGGCCGGCTGAACGCTGCAGGCCCGTCCCTGGTCATCGCCTACGCGGTGTGCGGGTTCTTCGCGTTCCTGATCCTGCGCGCCCTGGGCGAACTGGTCCTGCACCGCCCTTCGTCGGGTTCGTTCGTTTCCTACGCCCGCGAATTCTTCGGTGAAAAGGCCGCGTTCGTTTCCGGCTGGTTCTACTGGATCAACTGGGCCACCACCACCATCGTGGACATCACCGCCGCCGCCCTCTACATGCACTTCTTCGGCAACTACATCCCCTGGATGGCCGACGTCCCCCAGTGGGCCTGGGCACTGACCGCCCTGATCGTGGTCCTGGCCCTGAACCTGGTCTCCGTGAAGGTCTTCGGCGAAATGGAATTCTGGTTCGCCCTGATCAAGGTCGCCGCCCTGGTCGCCTTCCTCATCATCGGCACCTACTTCGTCATCTTCGGCACCCCCGTGGACGGACAACAGGTCGGCATCAACCTGCTGTCCGATAACGGCGGGATCTTCCCCAACGGCCTGCTGCCCATGATCATCCTCATGCAGGGCGTCCTGTTCGCCTACGCCTCGATCGAACTGGTGGGCACCGCCGCCGGCGAAACCGAAAACCCGGAAAAGATCATGCCCAAGGCCATCAACTCCGTGGTCTTCCGCATCGCCGTGTTCTACGTCGGCTCCGTAATCCTGCTGGCCCTGCTGCTGCCGTTCACGTCCTACCAAAAGGGCGTCAGCCCCTTCGTGACCTTCTTCGGCTCCATCGGCGTCCAGGGCGTGGATGTCATCATGAACCTCGTGGTCCTCACCGCCGCCCTGTCCTCGCTGAACGCAGGGCTCTACTCCACCGGCCGGATCCTGCGCTCGATGTCCGTCAACGGCTCGGCCCCCAAGTTCGCCTCCCGCATGAACAAAGCCGGCGTCCCCTACGGCGGCATCGCCATCACCGCCGTCGTCTCCCTTCTCGGCGTGCCGCTGAACTACCTCGTCCCCGCCGAAGCCTTCGAGATCGTGCTGAACATCGCCTCCGTGGGCATCATCATGACCTGGGCCACCATCGTGCTGTGCCAGATCCAGCTCAAACGCTGGGCGGACAAGGGCTGGGTGGAACGCCCCTCGTTCCGGATGTTCGGCGCCCCCTACACGGGCTACCTTTCACTGCTCTTCCTGGTCGGCGTCCTGATCATGGTCTTCATCGACTCACCGCTCACCATGCTCGTCACCGCGATCGCCTCCATCCTCATGGTCATCGGCTGGTACGCCTGCCGCACGCGCATCCGTGAAATCGCCGAAACCCGCGAAGGCTTCACGGGAATGTCCCCCGTGGTCGCCAACGCCCCGGCTGACACCTTCAAGAAGTAACCGCGCTTTAAACATCCGACGGCGGCACCTGGGTTCTGGAATTCGCAGAATCCAAGTGCCGCCGTCGGGGTTTAACGGTGGCTGCTGCCGGTCACTTGGACGGCTTGACCACCATGGCCGATCCGCCGCCGCGCCTGACCGGCTCCGCGGCCGCCAGGACGCGCCCGTCATCAAGGAACTCGATGGCGGTGGCTGCGCCAATCTCAGAGGCCGACGTGAACGAGTCACCCGACGGTGTCAGCTTGTGGCCGAAGCGGGATGTCAGGGCCGCGCCGTATTTGTCGATAAAGGCCGGCTCGGCAGTGACGCTGGCCGTATTCCGCTGGGACGCACGGGGTGCCGCAATGGCATCAGGGGTGCTCATGCCCAGGTCGATCCGGTTGACGATGGTCTGCAGGACCGTGGTGATGATGGTGGAACCGCCCGGGGAACCCAGGGCCAGGAACGGCTTGCCGTCCTCCAGGAGGATGGTGGGCGACATGGACGAACGCGGTCGCTTGCCCGGCTCGATTCGGTTGGGGTCGGTGGCGCTGTAGACCGTGGAAAAGTCGGTGAGCTCGTTGTTGAGCAGGAAGCCACGACCGGGGACAACCATGCCCGAGCCGCCGGTCTGCTCAATGGTCAGCGTGTACTCCACCACGTTGCCCCACTTGTCCGAGACAGTCATGTTGGTGGTGGAGATGTTCTCGGTGTCCTTCTCATCGGCGAGCGCCGCCGGTGCCGCCGGGCAGGTGCCGTCGTACGAGGTGACGTCGCCGGGCTGCACGGGCTTGGTTGCCGCCGTGTTGGGGTCGAGCTCGCAGGCGCGTTCCTTGCCGAAGATGGGGTCAGTCAGGGCTTTGGTCGGCACCTTCACAAATGCGGGGTCTCCTACGTACTTGCCGCGGTCCGCGAACGCCAGGGCGCTGGCCTCGAGGTAGTGGTGCAGCACAGCAGGCTGGTCCTTCTTCAGCGCCGGAAGGTTGAACACATCCAGGATGTTCAAGGACTCACCAACGGTGGTGCCGCCGCTGCTGGAGGGGGCCATGCCGTAGACGTCATAGCCGCGGTAGTTCACGTGCGTTGGATCCTGGTCCAGGGCTTCGTAGTCGGCCAGGTCCTCCGCCGTCATGGAACCCACCGGGACGGGGAGGGTGGTGTCCGGGGACTTGGGCGGATTCTGCACCGTCTTGGCGATCTCCTCCGCCAACGGGCCGGTGTAGAAGGCACTCATGCCATCCTTGGCCAGCATGCGGTAGGTGGCGGCGAGGTCGTGGTTCTTGAAGATTGAGCCAACCTCGGGCAGCTTGCCGCCCTGCAGGTACAGGTCCTTGGTGGAGGTGAAGGCCGCAAACCGTGCCTGGTTGTCCTGGGTCTGGTTACGGAAGGTCTCATCCACCACGAAACCACGGTCTGCAACCTTGATGGCAGGCTTCAGGGCGTCGCCCAGGCTGAGTGTGCCCCAGCGTTCCAGCGCCCGTTCCCAGGTGGCCGGCGTGCCGGGAACGCCTACCGAGACGCCGCTGGTGACCAGTTCAGGAGTGAAACGGTAAGGCTTGCCCGTAGCTGGATCGATGAACGCATCCTGCTTGATCCCGGCCGGTGCCGTTTCCCGCCCGTCGATGGTTCTGACTTTCCCGGACTTCGCATCGTAATAGACAAAGTAGCCGCCCCCGCCGATCCCGGCGCTGTACGGTTCAGTGACGCCAAGGGTGGCTGCCGCGGCAACGGCGGCGTCCACCGCGTTTCCACCCTTGCTGAGGACTTCGATGGCCGCCGCTGAAGCGTCGGGGTCCACCGTACTGACGGCCCCACCGTAGCCGGTAGCCGTGGGATTCTTGTCGGTTTGCCGGGGGTCGGCAGACGCGGGGCTGATGGCCCCGGTGGTGACGCTCATTGCCAGCGCGGCAGTAACAGCCGCGAGCCGGCGTCCGAGATGTGGCATGGTGGCTCCTACATGGGGTTCGAGTGGTGTGGGCCACGCTACTCTTCGGGTAGGACACTCTCAACGACTCCGGATGGGACGGACACGATGGCAGGATCCAAACTCGCAGTGGTGGGCGCGGGCAGCGTCGGCACCTCGCTGGCGTACGCCGCCCTGATCCGCGGCTCCGCCAGCAACATCGCGCTGTTCGATGTCAACGCGCCAAAGGCGGAGGCGGAAGCCCTGGACCTGGCGCACGGCAGCCAGTTCGCCGCAGCCTCGGCAACCGTCACCGGAGGCGGGGATATCGGCGTGACGGAAGGCGCCGACGTCGTGGTGATCACGGCGGGTGCCAAGCAGAATCCGGGCCAAAGCCGCCTGGACCTGGCCGGCACCAACGTGCGGATCCTGGAGCAGCTAATGCCGCAGCTGCTTGAGCGCGCGCCGGACGCCGTCTATGTCCTGGTCACCAACCCCTGTGACGTGCTGACGGTGGCCGCCCAGCGCATTTCCGGGCTGCCGGCGCAGCGGATCTTCTCCTCCGGGACGGTGCTGGACACGTCCAGGCTGCGCTGGCTGCTGGCCCGGCGGGCGGGCGTTTCCGTCACCAGCGTCCACGCCAGCATGGTGGGCGAGCACGGCGACACCGAATTCCCGCTGTGGTCCGGCGCCACCATCGGGCCGGTCCCGATCCGGGACTGGACGGACGACGGCGAGCGTATCTTCACGCCCGACTACCTCGCCGCCACCGCCAAGGAGGTGGTCCAGGCGGCCTACAAGGTGATCGCCGGCAAGGGCGCCACGAACTACGCCATCGGGCTGTCCGGCGCCCGAATCGTGGAGGCGCTGCTGCGCGACGACAACGCCGTCCTGCCGGTCTCCACCGTACTGTCGGGGCTGCACGGGATCTCCGGGGTGGCACTGTCCCTGCCCAGCGTGGTGGGCCGGGGCGGGGTGCACCGCGTCCTGGAAACACCCATGGACGACGGCGAGCTGGCGGCTTTGCGGCATTCCGCGGACACCCTGCGCAACACCATGGACGCGTTGGGAATCTGACCACCGCGCCCGGTCACCTATGCTCAGCTAAGGCGGCAACGCAGGCTCAACGACGAACCAAACAGGAGCAACGCATGACCAACTGGCGCATCAGGGATTTCCATTCGGCTGACCTGGACGGGATTCTGCACCTCTGGGAGACGCTCAAGGCCCACAATGTGGAGCCTGTCTACGCCCTGTCAGAGGTCCTCGCGTCCTGCGAAAAGGACCACGCCGTGGTGGCGGTGCAGGGCGAGCAGGTGGTGGGTGCCGCCGTCGGGCGCGCCGCGCACGACCAGGGCTGGATCGTCTTCCTCGCCACCCTGCCGGAGTACCGTGGCAGGGGCATCGGCACCTCGCTGCTTGCCGCCGTCGAGAACCGCATGGCCCCGCACGGCCTGAACAAACTGTCGGCCCTCATGCCGGAATCCGAAACCCGGGTGGAGGCCTTCCTGGGGCGCGGCTTCGCGCTCAAGAAGAACCTGCGCTACTTCGAGCGCACCATCCCGGTCCAGCGGCAGGAGCTCGGCGCCCTGGGCCAGCTGGGCGGCCGCGTCCTGGCCCGCGACCTGTGGGAGAACGTGGCGGGCATGCGCAAGGAGAAGGAACTGCTGGAACGGCGCCTGGTGCTGCCGCTCGCCGAGGCGGACCTGGCCGATGAATTCGGCGTGGTGCCGCCGCGCGCCGTCGTCCTCTTTGGCCCGCCCGGTACCGGCAAGACCACCTTCGCCAAGGCCATCGCGTCCCGTTTGGAGTGGCCGTTCGTGGAGGTGTTCCCCTCCCGCCTGGCCGGCGATCCCCAGGGCCTGGCCGGTGCCCTCCGCGAGACCTTCCTGGAGATCGCGGAGCTGGAGCACGCCGTGGTGTTCATCGACGAGGTGGAGGAGATCGCGTCCCAGCGCGCGGGCGATCCGCCGTCGCCGCTGCAGGGCGTCACGAATGAACTGCTCAAGATCATCCCCGCGTTCCGTGAACAGCCGGGCCGGCTCCTGGTCTGCGCCACCAACTTCATCCGCGCCCTGGACTCGGCCTTCCTGCGCCACGGCCGGTTCGATTACGTCATCCCCATCGGGCTGCCGGACCGGCAGGCGCGGGAAGCGATGTGGCAGCGGTTCATCCCTGCGGCGGTGGTGGACGGCGTGGACGTGGAACTGCTCGTGGAGAAGACCCAAGGCTTCTCCCCTGCTGACATCGAGTACGCAGCCCGGAGCGCCTCCCAGCGGGCGCTGGAAAAAGCAGTGTACGACGACGGCGGGCTGGCCTCCGGAGGCGGGGTTTCCGTCCGCGAGGCGGTCCGGAAGGGCCCCTCCACCCAGGACTACCTCGACGCCATCGGCGACACGCGCACCACGGTCAGTCCCGAAGTGCAGGCGGACTTCCTGGAGGACATCGAGGCGTTGGGCCGGGTCTAGCTCCCGGGAGCGTCGTCGTATCGGAGGTTTTCGTAGTCGGTGTCATCCGCCTCGTCCAACTCTGCGTCGAACTCCTCCAGCAGCCAAGGGTTGACGCGGGCCAGGATTTTGCGGATCTCCTCCGCTTCAACGGCGGCGTAAAGCACCGGCCGGGCGTCCCGGTATTTGGTAACAGGCGGCTTATCGGGCCATTTTTCGGCCAGCGCACGGACGCGTTCGGGCAGTGAGTTGTGCGCGTTGTCGGCGATTTTGACCAGGGCGGCGTCATGATCCTGGGCTATCTCATGGATACCGGCGAGGTAGTCATCGGGGTTGCTGTGCAGCCGATTGGTGACGCGTTCAATGATGTCGACCGCGCGCTCGGAAACCCCCATTTCAAGCAGAGCCTGCCGGGTCATCGGGGTGTCTTCGGCAATGTCATGAAGATAGCCGGCGATCCGGACGTCGTCGTCGAAGTCTGCCAGGGCATCCCCCACTGCCAGCACGTGGTCTTTGTAAGGCCGCTTGAGCTTGTCCTTCTGGCGGTTGTGCGCCACCTCCGCAAGGACACGGGCCGTCTCGGGAGTGAAACTGCTGGCAGAGCGCTGATCAGTGGATTCCGGCATGCCACCAGCCTACGGGGCGGAGCGGCCGCCCGGGGCGGACCAGACCCACGGTTCCCTGGGCAGAAGTCCGGGATTGAACTCTGCCAAGGCGCGTTCGAGCGGACCCGGCAGGAGCCCCAATGAGCCGAGCAGATGGTCCCGCACCGCGTCGGCAGGAGTGCCCCGGGCTGCCAGGTCCGCCAGCGTTACGGCTCCGTCACGCTTGGCCAGCCTGGCGCCGTCGTGGTTGACCACCAATGGAACATGAGCATATTCCGGAACGGGAATATTCAGGAGGGACGCCACATATGCCTGCCGCGGGGTGGACGGGAGCAGGTCATCGCCGCGGACCACCTGGTCTATGCCCTGATCGGCATCGTCCACCACGACGGCGAGGTTGTACGCCACCACGCCGTCGTTGCGGCGCAGCACAAGGTCGTCAACCACTCCCGTGTAGTCGCCGCGGAGGACGTCCCGCACCGTGTATTCCGCCACATCCGCCCGCAACCGGATGGCGGCAGGACGCATGGACCGCTTGAACTCCAGTTCTGCGGGGTCCAGGTTGCGGCAAGTCCCCGGGTAGGCACCTTGGGGCGCATGCGGGGCCGAGGGCGCCTCTTGGATTTCGCGTCGGGTGCAGAAGCACTCGTAGGTCAGGCCCGCTTCCTTCAACCGGGTAATCGCTTTGGCGTACAGGCTTTGCCGATCCGTCTGTCGAACGACGTCCCCATCCCAAGTCACGCCAATTGCGGCCAAGTCGCGCAACTGCACGGCTTCCGCTCCAGCACGGGCGCGGTCGAGGTCCTCCACCCGCAGCAGGAACCTGCGCCCGGTGGAGCGGGCAAAGAGCCAGGCAAGGATGGCGGTCCGCAGGTTTCCCACGTGCAGTTCACCGGAGGGACTGGGGGCAAAGCGGCCGGCGGAGGTCATGGACCCAGCCTATGCGGGAGACCGGAATGCCAGGACAACACAAGAGCCCCTCAGCTACCGATGACTGCGGAATTCCGACGTCGGTAGCTCAGGGGCTCTTGCCGTGTTTGCAGAGTGAGCGTGGTGTGAACAAGACTCATCCAGCGGCGGCCTCCTTGCGGGAAGCGGTGTCCAGCGTGCCGGGTGGTGTGCCGGGAAACTGTAGCCTGAGGGGACCAGCGGTAGCTTTTGCCCTTGTTGCCACAATTTCAGCAGACACCATACAGTTGGGACAACCGACAGGAGTTGGATTGGTCACTCTGACTAATTCCTGACGCTAGAACAAGCAGGGAGTGGTCAGATTGCAGGAACTGGACGCCACGGACAAGCGCATCCTGAATGCCCTGGACGAGGACCCGCGAGTCCCGATCATGGTGCTGGCGCAGCGGCTTGGCCTTGCCCGCGGAACCGTGCAAAGCCGGCTGGAGCGGATGACGGCGTCGGGGGCGCTGCGGCCCAACAGCAGCCGGGTGCTGCCGGCCGCCCTTGGAAGGGGCGTGGCCGCAGCCGTCAGCGCCGAACTGGACCAGAGCCACCTCAACGAGGCCATTGCCGCCCTCCGCAAAATTCCCGAAGTCCTGGAATGCCATGCACCGGCCGGGGACACCGACCTGCTGATCCGGGTGGTGGCCAAAAGCCCGGACGACCTCTACCGGGTCTCCGAAGAAATCCGTCTCTGCCCAGGCATCGTCCGCACCTCCACCAGCATGTTCCTGCGTGAGGTCATCCCGTACCGCACCACCGGCCTCCTTCAGGGTGAGCCGGAGCGCTGAGGCTAAACCGGCGGACCCGCGTTTGATTTCAGGTTCTTCATCACCAGTGTTGAGGTCAGCCGCTCCACCCCGGGCAGGGACGTGAGCTCGGTATCGTAAAAGCGCTGGTAGGCCGGCAGGTCCTCGGCGATGACCTTCAACAGGTAGTCCGGGGAACCGAAGAGCCGCTGCGCCTCGATGATGTTGGGATTCTCCGCCACCCGGTTCTCGAAGATTTCCATGGTGGGCCGGTCCACTTGCCGCAGCGTGACGAAGACGATTGCCTCGAAGCCCAGGCCCACGGCTGCCGGATCGACGTCCGCCTTATACCCGCGGATCACCCCGGACTGTTCCAGGTCCCGTAGCCGCCGGTGGCATGGCGCCACCGTTAGGCCCACCTTCGAAGCGAGGGCGGTGGCAGTCATCCGCCCATCCTCTTGGAGGTGGCGCAAAATACTTCTGTCGATGTTGTCCAGCACGCAATAAACATACTGCTTGGGCCGTGAGTCGGGCGAAAACAGGAGAGCACTTTTGGCCGGATTCTCCCTATGGTTGCTCCTGAGAGCCCTTCGACAGGAGAAACCCATGAATCCGCAGCTGTTCCTGGCCTTTCTGGTGGTGGCCGCAGCACTGGCCTGCACTCCGGGAGTGGACTGGGCGTACACCATTGCCGCAGGGCTCCGGCAGCGCAGCTTCGTCCCCGCGGTGGCCGGGCTCTGCGGTGGTTACGTCCTCCACACGGTCCTGCTGGTGGCAGGGCTCGCCGCAGTGCTGGCCGGGATGCCCGGCGTCCTGGGCTGGATCACGCTGGCGGGTGCTGGTTACTTGCTGTGGCTAGGGGTGGGAACCCTGCGGTCCTGGCGCGGTGCCAGCTTCAGCGCCTCTGCCGACGGCGGTACCGGCACCCAACTGCGTACCTTCCTGCAGGGGATGGGCACCAGCGGGATCAACCCCAAGGGCCTGCTCTTCTACGTGGCGCTCATCCCGCAGTTCATCAGCGCCGACGCTTCACTGCCCGTGCCGGTGCAATCCGGGCTCCTCGGCATGACGTTCGTGGCGCTGGTGGGCGTGGTCTACACCGTTGTGGCCCTGCTCTCGCGCAAACTGCTGCAGAGTAGGCCCGGCGCCGCCCGGTCAGTGACCCTGGCCAGCGGCATCATCATGGTGGCGCTGGGGGCAGTGCTGCTGGGTGAGCAGCTGGTGCCGTTCCTGGCCGGGCGGGCCTAGATCCCGGCCATGCCTGGTTCACAGCGGAATTCCTAGTCCCCGCTGAGTTCCTTCCAGTCCTGCTCCCAGATCCGGCGCATTTCCTCGTCCTTGCGGATGGGTACCGGCGCCTCGAGCTCACGCTGCGGTTCCGGGTCTTCCCGCCGACGTCCCCAATCACGCGGGTTCAGGGACCGGCGGCTTGATTCCAGCACCAGCAGTGCACGGTCCGTGAGCGCGTCGTTGCGGAGCGCCAGGTGGGTCTTGCGGCGGCGAAGCACCTCGGCGATCGCCTGGTGTGCAGCATCCAGCCGGCCCTCCCGGCGCAGGGCACGGGCGCGGACCAGCAGCAGGGCGGCCGAGAGGTCGTCCGCGTTCAGCAGGCCCTCGGTCCAGTCGATGACGGTTCGGCTCCGTCCCAGCGTGAGGGCCAGCGAACAGCGCGCCAAGGCCATGGGGAGCGACGGCGGCAGGCCGGCGAGTGCATCAAGCGCAGCTTCCGTGCGGCCCGTCTCGCGCAGCGAATGGGCCAGCGCCAGGAACACCGATTCCTCGCTGAACAGGACAGGGATCTCCACCCGCTCGGCGAGTTCGATCCTAGTGACGATGCGGGTGAGGTAAGTGGAGGAGTAGCGGTTCGCTTCGTCGTCGTTCCTGGTGGTGAGCCCGCGCTGGAGAAGCTCGGAGGCCCGCAGGTAGCCGCCGTGCTTGTACACCAGCAGCCCGGCCATCAGGTAGCAGAGCCCGGCCCAACCAGGGTAGGCGCGGGCCAAGGTGATCAGGCGCTCCGGTTCACGGCTGGTGAAGACGGCCTCGTGGACCGCCTTGGCCGGCTTGGGCATCAGGCGCTTAAGCCGCGGCACCTCGCCGTCGATGGACAGCAGGGCCGGATTGCGTCCGCCCAAAACCCCTGTGAGCAAGCCACCTACTCCCCCAGCAAGGTCATGGACCGGGGTGCGCAGTTGGGCCTGCCCGAAAGGAGTGAGGTCGCGGCTGTCCCAGTAGATCGGTGCAGTATCCCCGGAGCTCATCCTTCCATGCTAGCTGTGGAGACCTCCCGCCGGACGCGGTCTCCAAGGCGCGGACCCCGAGCCCGGCCCTTGTCCCCGGCGCCGTTTTCAGGAAGGGTGGTAAGCACCCTTAGCAACTATCCTCAGTAGGAGAAATGCCATGCAGATCGACAAGAACCAGATCCTCGAACTCCTGCGGTCCCAGGGAGACCAGGACAAGGCGTCGCAGGCGGAGTCCGAGCTGCCGGACCAGGTGGACACCGAACAGCATGCCGGCCTGCTTTCCAGGCTCGGCATCAATCCCGCGGACCTGCTGTCGAAGCTTCCCGGCGGCCTGGGCGACAAACTTCCCGGCGGCCTGGGCGACAAGCTCGGCGGACTGGGCCTGTAGGACTACCGGGCCGGGAAAGGTCAGCTCCTGGCCATGAACCATTCGGTGAAGGAGGCGGCGCGGCCTGACTCGGTAAACCTGATGACCCACAGGTTGTCGTACGTCGGCCCGCCGCCCGAATAGACGGTGACGCCCTGGACAAAGGCGGTGGCGCCGTCGCACCCGAGCAGCTCCCAGGTGAACGTCCAGCCTCCCGGTTCATCCCGGGCCGCCAGCCAGCCGTCGACAATCCCGTCCCTGCCCCGCCACGCTTCGGGATCATGGGGACGGGTTTCATCGACGGCGTCAGGGGTGAAGAGGGCACCGATATCGTCGGCCGCGTTGCTGGTCCAGGCGGCCTGGTATCGCTCCATCCAGGCGTGGACGTGCTCGGAGGCTGAAGCTGGCTGGGTCATATCTTGGTTTTACCCGCGCCGCACTTAGCAAGCAACGGCTTTAGCCATTGGCAGCGGCTATCCACACGCCAATGATCCAGGTGCTGGCGGCGAGGCAGGCGAGTCCGAATTCGGCGAGCATGCCCAGGCCGGTGGCCTTCAGCGCCGCCCAACTGGATCTCGCCGCCGTCGACATGTCCCGCGTCCGCAGGAACTCGCTGACCAGCAGGCCGGCGGCAAAGCCCACGAAGAGCCCCACGACCGGGATGATGAACATCCCCACCACGCCCGCCACCAGTGCCACCACGATGCTGCGGCTGGGAATGGCATGCTGCTTCAGCTTCCTCCCCGTGAGGACCGCCCCGGCAGTCATCCCCGCGGCGACAAAGATCATGGCCACCGCGAAGACCACCCATCCGGCAGTCCCGGCGCCGCCCCAGATAGCCCAAGCCAACAGGCTGACGCCGATCAGGACACTTCCGGGCAGGACGGGGATGATGGTGCCCGCCACCCCCACCAGGATCGCCAGGCCGCACAGGATGGTCACTACGGTCTCGGAGCTCATGGTCCCCAGTCTAGGGGCCGCTTAACGCGCGGCTTCTTAACCACGACGGCGGTGCCTCCTTCACAAAGGGGCCGCCGCCGTCGTGGTTTCCTGCAGGAAGAAGAAGCCTTACTCCGCTTCCACCGCCGCGGCGACTGCCGCGGTGACGGCGGGGGCAACACGGGGGTCCAGCGGGCTGGGCACGATGTACTCTGCCGAAAGGTCCTCTGCGGCGAGGTCCGCGATGGCGCGGGCCGCCGCCAGCTTCATGGCCGGCGTGATGCGGCGGGCACCGGCATCAAGGGCGCCGCGGAAGATGCCCGGAAACGCCAGGACGTTGTTGATCTGGTTGGGGAAGTCGCTGCGGCCGGTGGCCACCACTGCGGCGTACTTCACGGCCACCTCGGGCAGGACCTCGGGGTCCGGGTTGGACAGCGCGAACACGATGGCGTCCTGGTTCATGGTGGCAAGGTGTGCCTCGTCCAGCTTGGAGGAGGAGACGCCGATGAAGACGTCGGCTCCGGCCAGTGCCTCGGCGGGGCCGCCGGCAACGCCACGGGGGTTGCTGCGGCCGGCGATGTCGGCCTTCTTGCTCGTGGAGTCTGCTGCCAGGTCCGGGCGGCTGCTGTTGAGGACGCCGCGGGAGTCCAGGAGGACGACGTCGCTGATGCCGGCGGCCAGCAGGATTTCGGCGACCGCGATGCCCGCAGCCCCTGCGCCGGACACCACCACCTTGAGCCCTTCCAGGCCGCGGCCGGTCACCTTGGCGGCGTTGGTCAGGGCGGCGAGGGCCACGACGGCGGTTCCGTGCTGGTCGTCGTGCATGACCGGGCAGTCCAGGGCCTCGATGAGCTTCTCCTCGAGCTCGAAGCAGCGCGGAGCGGAGATGTCTTCAAGGTTGACGGCACCGAAGCTGGGGCGCAGGCGGACCAGGGTTTCCACGATCTCGTCCACGTCGGTGGTGTTGAGGACCAGCGGGATGGAATCGAGGTCACCAAAGGTCTTGAACAGGGCGGACTTGCCTTCCATGACGGGCAGCGAGGCGCTGGGGCCGATGTTGCCCAGGCCCAGGACGGCGGTGCCGTCGCTGACCACGACCACCAGGCGTTCGGCCCAGGTGAGGGTTCGGGCCAGTTCAGGCTTCGCGTGGATGGCGCGGCTGACTTCGGCGACACCCGGCGTGTAGGCGATGGACAGGTCACGCTTGTTCGACAGCGGGGCTGTGGTGCTGATGGACAGCTTGCCGCCCTGGTGGGCTCCGAAGATCTCGTCCTCGGTCAGCGGGGCGGTAGCGGAATCGTCAATGGCAGTGATTGCGTCAATGGACACGTCGTTGTCTCCTGGTGCTCGCCGTGGGCGCACGGCACATGGGGCTGGAGCCCGGCCGGGCCCAAGCAGGGAAAGTAGTGCGACAGGAAACCCAGGGGTGGCGGGTCCGTGGGAACGCCGGGGATGTTTCCGCCCTGCCGCTCCTGTGCCTCCATGGTAGGCAGGCCGGGAACCGGCTTCTGGCGCCTCTTGACAGGAATGGACGGTGAAAAAACGTTTAGGCACCCGTTTTTATGGTCCAGATCACGGCATTATGGCGGATTTAATCCGCTTTTGGTCTAGACCAGTTACGCGGATTTGGTAACTGTGAACCCGGAGTCGGCCGCGGGAGACAGCCTGCCGCACGCCTTTTTGAGGTCTTCCTCGGCTTCGAAGAGGGAAAGCCGGCGGTTCCGGACGGACTGGACCAGACCAGTGACGGTCAGCAGGAGGACCCGCGCCCCTACGGCGTCGCCGCAGGCGGTGGTGACGAGCTTCTCACTGAGCGCGTCGATCTCGCGCAGGAGGTCGGTGGTGTCCTTCTCCGGGAGGTACACGCCCCGGCTAAGGCACTGCTCCACGGCGGGCTGCATGACGCGCATGTGGAAGATCTCCATCAGCAGGCCCGAAAGTGCTCGGCCACGGAAGCGGGGGGAGGAATTGCGGGTTCCGGCCTGCAGCTCATCAAGCTGCTGCCGGTACAGCGCCAGCATCAGGTGCGTGGGCGACGGAAAGTAGCGGTAAAGGGTGCCCAGCGGTACGTCTGCTTTTTCTGCGACCTGGGAGAGTTCCACACCGTCGAGTCCCGTGCGGGCGAACCCTGCAGCTGTATCGAGGATCCGCGTGTAGCGGAGGCGCTGGCGTGGAGCGGAAGGCCGGGCGGCCATGGGCGGATGGTCTGAAAAAGTCTCGGGCATCAGCATTCCGGGGTTGTGTTTTAGCGACTGCGGCCAGGAGCGCCCCCACTTCCGTACCGCCCTGCAGCCGGGTTCAACTATACGGCACGGAACCATGCCCTAATTTGTCAGCCAGCCTTACTATCGGTACCTCCAGGGTTAGCTGACGCCCTTGATTTTCACCACGAAGACGGCGCCCAGCAGCCCAATGACGGCTGCCGTCAGGAACAGTGTCCGGTAGCCGCCCCCGTAGGTCACGGCCAGCAGCGCCAGCGCCGGGGCGACCACCTGCGGCAGGGAGTTGGCCACGTTGATGACGCCCATGTCCCTGCCGCGGCTGACGGCGAAGGGCAGGACCTGGGTGAGCAGTGCGAAGTCCACGGCCAGGTATGCGCCGAAGCCGATGCCGAGCACGGCGGCGCCGGCAAGGGCGCCCGGCCACACAGGGAAGAACGCCATGATGGCGCCGGCCATGGCAATGGTGGCGGAGGAGCCGATGACGAAGGGCTTCCGTCTCCCCATCCGGTCGCTCCAGGGCCCCGCCAACACTGCGGTGATCATCACCATCACGGCATAAATCCCCGTCAGGACCAGCACGCCGGTGGCCGGATCCTGGTATTTGATGATGTCCCGCAGGAAGAAGAGCAGGTACACGATGGTCAGCTGGTTGCCAACGTTCACCAGGAACCGCGTCAGCCAGGCCCAGGCAAAGTCAGGGTAGCGCCGGGGGCTGATCCAGAATCCGCGCAGGAACCGGCCAAGCCCGAACCGTCCGGCAGCGTCCTTCGGCAGTGCGGGGTCGTTGCTACGGAACAGGTATGGCAGCACGGACACCAGCAGCGCCCCGGCGCACAGCCAGTAACCCACCATGAAGTTGCCTGACACCACGGCACCGAAGACGGCTCCGGTGAGGATTCCAAGTGTCTGGCCCATGGCGGCAAGCCCGCCCACTCCCCCGCGCTGGACCACCGGTACCCGGTCGGGGACGGCGGCGGTGATGGCAGCATAAGCGGCATTCGCGCCAAGCTGCACCAGACACCAGAACAGCACCATCAGCGCCACGGCACCGGAGAAGGACATGGCCAGCAGCGCCGCAGTGGCCAGCACCGCACCGGCCAGCACCCATGGCGCGCGCCGCCCGAAGCGGGAGGTGGTCCGGTCCGAGAGCGCACCGAAGAGTGGATTGGCCACCAGGGAGACCGCCGCGCCACAGGCCGTGACCAGCGAAAGGATAGCCTCCTTGCCGGGCGCGTCGATGCTGATCGCCTGCTGGCCGATAAACACGTTGATGGGGCCGAAGAACGCCGCGTTGATGCCCACGTTCACCAGCACCAGGCCGGTGACCCAGCGGGCGGTTACTTTGTGCACCGGTTCGGCGAGCGCCGCCGTCGTACTAACACCTTCGGAGGTGCCACCCGGCGGCACGGGCGTGTGGAACGGACTCATTGGCTTGGCTCCCCCTGCTGCGGCCGGTTGGCGGTGGGATCAGACTATCGTGGGCGGTAGCCGGCCGCCCGGGCAATTGGCGGCCTATCGCCCAAGGAACAACGTTGGCAAGGACAAAGGAGACCCAGATGAGCGCACCCACCCCGGCAGAAGGCACAGCGGTGAACACGGCAGACCTTTACGATGAGCGCGGGGACGAACTGGCGTCCGTCTCCCTGCAGTTCCAGTCCCTGGGCGGCCGCTCGCACTTCAGCGGTCCCGTGCGCACCATCCGCTGCTTCCAGGACAACGCCCTGGTGAAGTCGACGCTCAATTCCCCAGGCAACGGGGCCGTGCTGGTGGTGGACGGCGGCGGTTCGCTGGGCACCGCGCTGATGGGGGACATGATCGCCGAAAGCGCCGTGGCGAACGGGTGGGCCGGCGTCGTCATCAATGGGGCCATCCGCGACCGACTGGCCATCGCGCGGCTGGACCTGGGCGTCAAGGCCCTGGGCAGCAACCCAAGGAAGAGCTTGAAGGCCGGCGCAGGCGAGGTGGACGTGGATGTGGTGATTGACGGCGTGACCTTCCGCCCCGGAGCCACCGTCTGGTGCGACCCGGACGGAATCCTCGTGGAGCCGTAGCGGAAAAGTCCGCAGGGCGGGGAATAGAAAGAGCGGGTAAGATAGTTACTGAAAGCAACTATCGCTGCTTATATCCTTTTCTTTCCCTTGGAGCACCCATGTCCAAATCCACGGCCGCGCCCGGCGCGGGAGAAACCCTGACGCGACGCCAGATCGTCACCGTGATGGTGGGCCTGATGCTGGGCATGTTCCTGGCGTCCCTTGACCAGACCATCGTTTCCACGTCCATCTACACCATCGCCAATGACCTGGACGGGCTCTCGCTGCAGGCGTGGGCCACCACGGCTTACCTCATCACCTCCACTGTCAGCACCCCGCTGTACGGCAAGCTGAGCGACATCTTTGGCCGCCGTCCGCTGTACCTGACCGCGATCGCCGTCTTCCTGGTGGGCTCCATCTACGCCGGGTCCGTGCACTCGATGACCGAGCTTGCCATTGCCCGCGGCATCCAGGGCCTGGGCGCCGGCGGCCTGCTGGCCCTGGCGCTGACCATCATCGGGGACATCGTTTCCTTGAAGGACCGCGCCAAGTACCAGGGCTACTTCATGTCCGTGTTCGGCATCTCCTCGGTCCTGGGCCCGGTGGTGGGCGGCGCGTTCGCCGGCTCCGCCAACATCCTGGGCTTTGACGGCTGGCGCTGGGTCTTCTTCATCAACGTGCCCATCGGACTGGCCGCCCTGGTGGTGGTGTTCCTGTTCCTGCACCTGCCGGCGAAACACCTCAAGCAGAGGATCGACTACTGGGGCGCCGCCGCCATCACGGTGGCCATCGTTCCGCTGCTCCTGGTGGCCGAACAGGGCCGCTCGTGGGGCTGGGCGTCCACCAACTCGTTCCTTTGCTACGGGGTGGGCATCCTGGGCATCGCGTGGTTCCTGCTCGCCGAGAAGCGCGCGGGCGACTATGCCCTGATTCCGCTGCGGCTCTTCAGCAACATCACGTTCGGGCTGTCCTCGCTGCTGAACTTCATCATCGGCATCGGCATGTTCGGTGCCATCGCGATGCTCCCCATGTACCTGCAGCTGGTCAAGGGCCTCACCCCCACGGAGGCCGGCCTGATGATGATCACCTTCACCGTCGGCATCCTCTTTGGCTCCATCACCGCCGGCCGCACCATTTCGGCCTCCGGCACATTCCGCATCTTCCCCATCATGGGCACCGGCATCCTCACCGCCGCCGCCCTGGTGATGGGCTCGGTCCTGAAAGTGGACACAGGGTTGTGGGTTCCCGGCCTGATCGCGGTGTTCTTCGGCGTCGGCCTGGGCTTCTGCATGCAGCCGCTCACCCTGGCCATGCAGACCTCGGTGCCGCCGCGCGACATGGGCGTGGGAACCTCCTCCGCCGCCTTCTTCCGCTCCATGGGCGGCGCCGTGGGCACCGCCGTCTTCATCTCCATGCTGTTCAGCCTGGCCGCTGACAGGATCGCCGAGGGCATGAAGTCCGCCGCCACGGATCCTGCCTATTTGGCCGTCCTCAAGGATCCCGCGGTGGCTTCGGACCCGGCCAACGCCAAGCTGTACGACTTCTTCAAGAACGGCGCCTCCAACGATTCGCTGAACGACACCAGCTGGCTGCACACGGCCAACAGCACGCTGACCCGCCCCATCACCGAAGGGTTCGCCACGTCCATCGACACGGTGATGCTGACGGCTGCGGCGCTCACCGGCCTGGCGTTCCTCATCAGCTTCGCCCTGCCGCGGAAGAAGCTGACAGACCAGAAGGCCTCGCCGCAGGACAAGGACGACATGCAGATCCCGGCACACTAGCCCGGGCACTAAGACCAGACGACGACGGCGGCACGGCCCGCCGTCGTCGTCTTCTTTTTGGCGCGCATCACCGCTTGGGCGGGCCCCCTAAGTGGATCGGGGAGCCATGGCGTGGAACACTACCGTAAGTACACTGGCCATTCGGCCGGTTCTGCAGCCGACGACGTCCGCACCGCTTCCACCCATTCCAGAACCCAGGGAGAACCATGCCCACTGCACAGGAGCAGACCAACACCGGGATACCGCGGCGGGTGATCTGGCTGGCCCTCGCGGGGGCGGTGGGCGGATTCCTCTTCGGGTTCGACTCGTCCGTGGTCAACGGTGCCGTGGACGCCCTGAAGGGAGAATTCGCGCTGTCCGAGGCCGTGACCGGCTTCGCCGTGGCCGTCGCCCTCCTGGGCTGCGCGGCGGGCGCCTTCCTGGCGGGCAGGGTGGCGGACCGCCATGGCCGCATCCCCGCCATGAAGCTGGGCGCACTGCTCTTCCTGGTCAGCGCCCTGGGTACCGGCTTCGCCTTCGGCGTATGGGACCTGGTGTTCTGGCGCTTGGTGGGCGGGCTGGGCATCGGCCTGGCCTCCGTTATCGCCCCCGCCTACATCTCCGAGATTTCACCCCGGAAGGTCCGCGGCCGCCTGGCCTCGCTGCAGCAGCTGGCCATCACCACCGGCATCTTCGCGGCACTGTTGTCGGACGCGCTCCTGGCCACCAGCGCAGGCGGTGCGGACCAGCGCTTCTGGCTGGGCATTGAAGCGTGGCGCTGGATGTTCCTTGCCGCAGCAATCCCCGCCGTCGTCTACGGCTGGATCGCCTTCACCCTGCCCGAATCCCCCCGGTTCCTGGTCTTCAAGGGCAAGGAGGAGGAGGCCCGGAAGGTCTTCGCCTCCATCGCCCCCTCCGAGGACACCGACCGGCACATCCGCGACATCCAGGAAGCCATCGAGGAGGACAAGCTCGCCGGCCAGAAGGGCTCCCTGCGCGGCAAGACCCTGGGCCTGCAGGCCGTGGTCTGGGTGGGCATCACCCTCTCCGTGCTGCAGCAGTTCGTGGGCATTAACGTGATCTTCTACTACTCCACCACGCTGTGGAAGGCAGTGGGCTTCCAGGAGAAGGACTCCCTGGCCATCTCGGTGGCAACGTCCGTCACCAACATCCTGGTCACCCTGGTGGCCATCGCCCTGGTGGACCGGGTGGGCCGCCGCCCCATCCTCCTGACCGGATCCGTGGGCATGGCCGTGTCCCTGGGCGCCATGGCGCTGGCATTCTCGTCCGCAACCGGCAGCGGCGAGGACATCACCCTCCCCGGCGCCTGGGGTCCTGTTGCCCTGGTGGCCGCCAACGTCTTCGTCATCAGCTTCGGCGCCTCCTGGGGCCCGCTGGTGTGGGTCCTCCTGGGTGAGATCTTCCCGTCCAGGATCCGCGCCCGCGCCCTGGGCCTTGCCGCCGCGGCGCAGTGGGTGGCCAACTTCGTGATCACCCTCAGCTTCCCGGCGATGGCCGCCGCCTCGCTGCCGCTGACCTACGCCATGTACGCCCTGTTCGCGGCCGCGTCCTTCTTCTTTGTGATGTTCAAGGTGCCGGAGACCAACGGGATGTCCCTGGAGCAGGCGGAGACCCTGTTCGTGCCGAAGGGGTCGGCGAAGGTGAAGTAACGCCGCCTCCCCTTTCGCAGGAAAACAGCAGACCCTCCATCACGTGGCGTGATGGAGGGTCTGCTGTTTGAAGAGCAGTGGTTAGACGACGTGCGGTTCGTGCGAGGACAGGTACTTGCGTCCGCCGAAGGCGATGGCGATGGCGATCACCATCGCCAGAGCGCCGGCGAAGAACGGAACCTGCGGGCCAAAGTGTTCACCGAGCTGCGCCGCCAGGAACGGTGCCAGCGCGCCGCCCATCCAGCGGACAAAGTTGTAGCCGGAGGACGCCACGGGCCGCGGCGAATCGGACACACCCATGGCCAGTTCGGTGTAGATGGTGTTGTTGATGCCCAGGAGCGCACCGGCCGCGATGACCAGGACGACGACGGCGGGAACCGAGTGCCCGGCTGCCAGTCCCAGCCCGGCGAGGTCCAGCATGAGCAGGAACAGCGTTCCGGTCAGGACCTTGACGGCGCCGAAGCGGTTCTGCAGGGGCGGTGCTACGAAGACGGAGAACACGGCCACGGCAACGCCCCAGCCGAAGAAGACGCCGCCGATTCCATATGCATTCATGCCCAGGATGAACGGGGTGAAAGCCAGGATGGTGAAGAAGCCGTAGTTGTAGAACAGGCCGCTTGCCGCCGTCGTTCGCAGTCCCTTGTGGCCCAGCGCCAGCAGGGGATCGCGCAGGCGCACCTTGCGTTCGGGCAGCGGCGTGTTGGGCAGCAGGGCGATCAAGGCGATGAAGGCGGCGGCCATCAGGACGGCGGTGCCGAAGAAGGGTGCGCGCCACTGCCAACCGCCCAGGAGGGCGCCAAGGAGCGGGCCGAGGGAGATGCCAAGGCCCAGGGCGGCTTCGTAGAGGATGATGGCGGTGCCGGCGCCGCCGCTGGCCACGCCCACGATCACGGCGAGGGCGGTGGCCACGAAGAGGGCGTTGCCCAGCCCCCAGCCGGCGCGGAAGCCCACCAGTTCACCGACGCTTGCCGACAGGCCGGACAGCGAGGAGAAGACTACGATGACGGCCAGGCCGATCAGCAGCGTCTTTTTGCCGCCGATCCGGGAGGAGACGAAGCCGGTAATCAGCATGGCCAGCGCCGTGACCAGGAAGTAGCTGGTGAACAGCAGGGATACCTGGCTGGGGCTGGCGTCCAGGTTGGTGGCGATGGCCGGGAGGATGGGGTCCACCAGCCCGATGCCCATGAAGGCGAACACCGCGGCGAGGGCGGTTGCCCATACCGCCTTGGGCTGCTTCAGGAATGAGGCTTTTTCAGCCTGCAAAGTTGATTCTGGTGCTTGCAGGGATTCTGCGAGCTGGCCGTCCATGGAGGGTACTCCTAAGTTTCAGTACGAATCGGTTCAGTTCTGGAGGGAGGCGTTGATTTTGTCGATGACCGGCAGGGCCTCGGCCAGGGCTTTGCGGTCCTGGTCGGTGAGGGTGCTGAGGATTTCGGCCATCACCTGGTTGCGGCGCCTGTTGGCGGAGTCGACGGCGGCGCGGCCTTCTTCAGTCAGGATCACCCGGACGGCGCGGGAGTCCGCAGGGTCCGGCTCGCGGCGGGCCAGGCCCGCGCGCTCAAGCTTGATGATCTGTTCCGTGGCGCTGGGCACGCGGACCCCCAGGTTCCGGGCGATCTCGCCGACGCGCTGGCCTTCACCGAGCAGCATCTTGAGGGTACTGAGCTGGGCGGCGCTGAGCTCACCGTCGGCGTCGAGGCGCCGGACCAGGTACACACTATGGCGGAGGGCTTCGCGGAACCCGCTGGCAAGTTCCTGCAGCTTGGCATCGTCGGTATTCATCGTTAGGTACCCTAACATTTAGGCACCCTAACGGTCAAGGCGTCAGAGGGCCAGCTTCATGCCGACGTGGCTGGCCTCGAATCCCAGTTGTTCGTAGAACCGGTGTGCCGCCGAGCGGCTTTTGTGGGTGGTCAGCTGCATCAGGGTGCAGCCCCGGCTCCGGGACTCCTGCACAGCCCATCCCACCATCAGCTTGCCGATGCCCTGGCCGCGAAGGGACGCTGCCACCCGGACGCCCTCCAGCTGCGAGCGCCAGGCTCCCTGGCGGGAGATGCCGGGGAGGAAGCTCAGCTGGAACGTGGCAACCACCGGTCCCGCGCTCTTGCCCGGGGGCACTACTTCCCCTACCAGCAGCAGGTGGGCGGGATCAGCCTCAATCGCTTCGAAGGCGCGCCGGTATGGCTCCAGGTCCCGGGCGGCCTCGCGGCCGGCCCCCAAAGCATCGTCAGCCAGCAGCTGCACCATGGCGGGCAGGTCCGCGCGGGCGGCGTGGCGGAGGCGGAACGTGCCGCCGTCGACGTCGGCGGTGAACACTGTGGGCGCGGCATCCGGGGTAAGGGTCACCCGCCCAGCTTGGCACAAACAAAGAACGACGCCGGCACTTGGGTAAGTGCCGGCGTCGTGGTTTCCGCAGTGCGTCGGTAAGTCCCGGGTGACCGGGTCAGGCGGGGGTGCGGGCCATCTCCGCCTGCCGCTCCTCTACCAGGACGGCGACGGCATTGAACAGCGGATGCTCCGGCTCCAGGCCGGTGATCCTTGCCGTGGCCTCGGCGGGGCTGGCCGATCCCAGGATGCCGGCCAGCTCGGTGGCCTCGGCATCGGCGGGATCGGTGAACCGCAGCGCGGCGGCGATCGCGCCCAGCAGCGCCTCGGGCACCACGCCGCGTTCGGCAAGTTCCGCGGCCGGGCCGATGAACCGCTCGTGCCGGCTCAGCTTCCGCAGCGGAGCGCGGCCCACGCGGTTGACGGTGTCCGGCAGGTACGGGTTGGAGAACCTGACCAGGATTTTCTGGACATAAGCTTCCTGCTCGTCGTTGCTGAACCCGTGCTTGGCCACCAGCAGCTGCTTGGTCTCCTCCAGCACCGCCCGCACGTCCTCGGCCACGTCCTGGTCCGCCATGGCGTCGGAGATCTTCTCCAGTCCGGCTTCGAACCCGAAGTAGGCCGCCGAGGCGTGCCCGGTGTTGACCGTGAACAGCTTGCGCTCGATGTAGGGCGAAAGGTCGTCCACGAACGTGGCACCGGGGATCACGGGGGCGGAATCACCGAAGGCCGTGCGGTCGATGACCCACTCGTAAAAGGTCTCCACGGTGACGTCCAGGCCCTGTCCGGCCTCCTGGTTGGGCACGATCCGGTCCACGGCGGTGTTGGCGAAAACTGCCTTGCCGTCCAGCACCGCAGCGGTAACCCCGGGCTGGGATGCCACCTCCTTGGCCAGGATGTCCGTGGCGTTGATCGCGTTCTCGCAGGCCATCACCTGCAGGGGTGCCAGGTCCGGCTCCCGCGCAACGATGCCCTTGGCGATCACGGGCGCCACGAACTTCAGGATGTGCGGACCCACCGCTGTAGTGACGATGTCCGCCGTCGAAATTTCCTGGACCAGTTCCGCTTTCTGGGCATTGGAGTTCAGGGCACGGAAGTTGTCCACGGTGCGCACGGCAGGGTTCTCCCCCACCTCGTGCACCGCGTAGCTGTCCGCCTCCTTGAGCCGGTTGATCAGCTCCTCGGCCACGTCCGCGAACACCACTTCGTACCCGGCATCGTGCAGGAGCAGGCCCACGAACCCGCGGCCGATGTTGCCGGCACCAAAATGTACTGCCTTCACTATGCGTTGACCTTTCCGAAGAGGTCCAGGACTTCATCCACGGAGGTGGCGGCTTCCAGGCGGGCCACCTGCTCCTTGTTGGTGAAGACCTTGGCGATGGAGGACAGGATGTGCAGGTGCTCGTTGTTGATGCCGGCAACGCCCACCACGAACTTCACCTGCTTGCCGTTCCAGTCGATGCCTTCCGGGTAGCGGATGACGGACACGGCCGACTTGCGGATGTGGTCCTTGGCGGCGTTGGTGCCGTGCGGGATGGCCAGGAAGCTGCCCATGTAGGTGGACACCGATTCCTCGCGTTCGTGCATGGCAGCGATGTAGCCCTCGTCCACGGCGCCGCGGGCCAGCAGCAACCGGCCGGCTTCGTCGATGGCGGCGTCGCGGGTGGTGGCCGAACCGGTCAGCACCACGCTCTCGCGGGCCAGGATCTCCGGCGAGCCGGCGGCGGGGGCAGGGGCTGCGTCGGCCGGGGCGTCGGCGGCGTGGGCTCCGTGGGTGGTGCCGGCGTCGGCCGCCGCTGCCACTGCCGGCCCGGAGGCGGAGGCGCCGCCGGGTGTACCTGCTCCCGCGTCCGGCCCTTCGGTTGCCGCAGTACCTTCAGTGTTGCTCTCGCGGACCAGGTCAACGATCTCGTCGTAGCGGGGGCTGTTCATGAAGTTGTCCACCGAGTAGTGCATGGCGCTGGAGGTGACAGGCTTGGCGCGTTCGGTCAGGTCCTGGTGGGTGACCACCACGTCGTAGGTGTCGCTAAGGTTGGCGATGGAGGCGTTGGTGACCTTGACGTCCGGGAAGCCGGCCGCCTTCATCTTGTTCCGCAGCACCGAAGCGCCCATGGCACTGGAGCCCATGCCGGCGTCGCACGCGAACACAATGTTCCGCACAGGACCGGCCAGCACGCCCACTCCGCCGCGGCCCGCCGCTGCGCCCGCAGCCGTTCCGGCACCGGTCAGGTGGGAGGACACGGAACTCTTCTTGCCCTTCATCTCCTCCATGCGGGCGGTGGCATCGCCCAGGTCCGCTTCGTCGCTGTGCTTGGTGGTCTTCAGGATGACCGAAGAGACCAGGAAGGAAACTGCGGCCGCAAGGACCACGGAGAGGATCACGCCGAAGTAGCTGTCGCGGGAGGTCTGTGCCAGCACGGCGAAAATGGAGCCAGGGGCGGCCGGCGCCACCAGGCCGGAGTTGGTAACGGCAAGGGTGGCGATGCCGGTCATGCCGCCGGCGATGGTACCCAGGATCAGCAGCGGGCGCATCAGGACGTACGGGAAGTAGATCTCGTGGATGCCGCCGAGGAACTGGATGATGGCTGCGCCGGGAGCCGATGCCTTGGCGGCACCGCGGCCGAAGAATGTGTACGCAAGCAGGAGGCCCAGGCCGGGGCCGGGGTTGGCTTCCAGCAGGAAGAGGATCGACTTGCCCTGCTCAAGGGACTGCTGCACGCCCAGCGGGGTGAGCACCCCGTGGTTGATGGCGTTGTTGAGGAACAGGACCTTGGCCGGCTCGATGAAGATGCTGGTCAGCGGCAGGAGGCCGTTCTGTACCAGGAACTGCACGAAATTGCCCGCGGCGGTGCTGAAGGCGGTGACCAAAGGCGATATGCCGTAGAACCCCAGCAACGCCAACAGGGCGCCCCAGATGCCGGCGGAGAAGTTGTTGACCAGCATCTCGAAGCCGGGGCGGATCTTGCCGTCCCAGATCGAGTCGATCTTCTTCATGGTCCAGCCGCCAAGGGGGCCCATGATCATGGCGCCGATGAACATCGGGATGCCTGCGCCGACGATCACGCCCATGGTGCCGATTGCTCCCACCACGCCGCCGCGGACGTCGTAGACCATCTTGCCGCCGGTGTAGCCGATGAGCAGCGGCAGCAGGTAGGTGATCATGGGGCCTACCAGGCCGATGTTCGGCTTCCCGCCAGTCTCACCGAAACCACCCAGTTGCGGAACCGGCAGCCACCCCTTCTCGATGAAGAGGGCGGTGATGATGCCCCAGGCGATGAACGCCCCGATATTGGGCATGATCATGCCGGACAGGAATGTCCCGAACTTTTGGACGTGCACGCGCGCGCTGGTGCGGGGTTTTGCAACTGTCTCTGTTGCCATGTGATTTCCTAACCGTCATTTCCTGCTGCTCCGCAGGATTGGTTTCGATGATTACGACGATGTACTGCTGGGTATTACCGGGTTGTGCGGCTAACCTGCCGGGCTGGTGGAGATCCGGTGGAGCCATTCGAGGAAGAGCTTGAGTTCCGAGCTGGAAAGCTGGTCAGAGTGCGAAGCCTGAAGTGCGGCGTTCAGGGCGATCGCTGCCACCACCACCGAGGACTTCCCGGTGCCGCCCGGGGCCGGGCCGCTGGCAGGCTCGGCGGACACCGCGAAGATCATGGCGTCCCGGGTCATGGTGGACAATTCGAGGTTGCGTTCGGTGGCGGGCTCCGCAATCAGCATCAGCGTCACACCCACGTTGGCCGCCAGGATGGACCTGGCCGCCTCCCTTGGCTGGACATTCAGCTGGCCCGCCGCCGCTGCCTTGTTCAGCATCTCCTCCATCAACGCTTCGGCATCGGCCACAATGGCCGGCCGGCTTTCCGGGCGGATATTGCCGAACATCACCAGGTACAGCTCCGGCTGGTTGAGGCCGAACTGGACGTGGTTGTCCCACATTCTCCGGATGTCCTCAAGCGGCTGTCCGGAGGGGGCGAAATCCCTTTCGCCCGCGACATATTCTTCAAACCCTGCGGCGACGACGGCGTCGAACAAACCTTCCTTGTCACCGAAGTGGTGGTACAGCGTGGGAGCCGAAACCCCCGCCAGCTGGGTGATCTGGCGGGTGGAGACCGGGGCTCCCGCGGAATTGGCCAACAGTTCCGCGGCAGCACGAAGCAGCCGCATTTTGGGGGGAAGCTGGCCATCCAAACTCATAACCGCTACCCTAGCACCTATAGCGTTGCTATATGAACTGAATCACATACAATTTTTTCAGGCACGTTTCCTGCCCCTGGACGTAGCAGTCCTCCGGCCGGACCCGGCATGGCGCCGGAGCACTTGGCGGGCCTGTCTACCGGCAGAGAATGAGGACCTTCAGTGCAGAACTTCCCAGGAGTAGGCGTCAGCCCAGGCCGCGTCATCGGCACGATCCGGCAGATGCCCAAGCCGATCAGCGAGCCTCCCGCCGGTGAACAGCTGGCCCCTGACACCACTGCCGAAGAAGCCACCGCAGCGTTGAAGGCTGCAGCCCAGGCCGTGCACGACGAACTGAAGGACCGTGCCGCCCACGCCACCGGCGACGGCAAGGCCGTCCTGGAAGCAACTGCCCTGATGGCCAAGGACACCATGCTGATCAAGGGCGCGGCCAAGCTGGTGGCCCGGGGTGTTTCTGCCGAACGCGCCATCTGGGAATCCGGCTCCTCGGTGTCCGAAATGCTGCACAACCTGGGCGGTTACATGGCCGAACGCGCCACCGATGTCCTCGATGTGCGCGCCCGGATCGTCGCCGAGCTGCGGGGCGTAGCCGCACCCGGCATCCCCGCCTCCAACGCCCCCTTCGTCCTGGTGGCAGAAGACCTGGCCCCCGCGGACACCGCAACCCTGGACCCCAACAAGGTCCTGGCCCTCGTCACCGCCGGCGGCGGCCCCCAGTCCCACACCGCCATCATCGCCCGCTCCCTCGGCCTGCCCGCCGTGGTGGCCGCCGTCGGTGTTGACGAACTGCCCGACGGCACCGAGGTCTACGTGGACGGCGCTGCCGGCCTCATCACCGTCGAGCCGGACGATTCCCTGCGCGCAACGGCGGAAGCCTGGGCTGCCACGGCATCGCTGCTCGCGGAATTCACCGGCACGGGCGCGACGGCGGACGGCCACGAAGTGCCGCTGCTGGCCAACGTGGGCGGCGGCAAGGACGCCGAGGCGGCCGCAAAGCTGGGAGCCCAGGGCGTGGGGCTCTTCCGCACCGAGTTCTGCTTCCTGGAACGGGACACCGAACCCAGCGTCGAGGAACAGGCCGCAGCCTACAAGAGCGTCTTCGACGCCTTCCCCGGCAAGAAGGTGGTCCTGCGGACGCTGGATGCCGGCGCCGACAAGCCGCTGCCCTTCCTGACCGATTCCACCGAACCCAACCCGGCCCTGGGTGTCCGCGGCTACCGCACTGATTTCACCACCCCCGGTGTCCTTGACCGGCAGCTGGAAGCCATCGCCCTGGCCGAGCAGCAGTCCCAGGCCGACGTCTGGGTCATGGCACCCATGATCTCCACGGCGGAAGAAGCCGCCCGCTTCGCCTCCATGTGCGCTGACGCCGGCATCAAGACCCCGGGCGTGATGGTGGAGGTTCCGTCCGCGGCCCTCACCGCCGAATCCATCCTCCGCGAAGTCGGCTTCGCGAGCTTGGGAACCAACGACCTCACGCAGTACGCCATGGCCGCCGACCGCCAGCTCGGCCCGCTGGCCAACCTGAACACCCCGTGGCAGCCCGCGGTCCTGCGCCTCGTTGGGCTGACCGTCGAAGGCTCCCGCGCGGAAGGCCACAACAAGCCCGTGGGCGTCTGTGGTGAGGCTGCCGCCGATCCCGCCCTCGCCGTCGTCCTTACCGGCCTTGGCGTCAGCACCCTGTCCATGACCGCCCGCTCGCTGGCCGCAGTGGCAGCGGTCCTGAAGACGGTCACCCTGTCCGAGGCGCAGGAACTGGCCAAGCTGGCCCTGTCCGCACCGAGCGCCACCGAGGCACGGGCATGGGTCCGGGAGAAGCTGCCGGTCCTGGAGGAGCTGGGGCTCTGACGCCCCCCGCCCGCCTCCGGTACGCCGGCTGCGGCCGGGATAGGCTACATGCATGGCACTGATAGCCCCCCGCGTCACGGCCGGCCTGCCCGCCGGCGATGCGCGCAGCCTTGCGCGCGCCCTTGAGGACAGCAATGACATCACCGTGTTCGTTGACGGCACTGTCCACCGCCTGCCCGGACAGGCGCGGGACGCCGTCGTGGACCTCCTCGCCAGGCTGGGCCGTGGCGAGACGGTGACCGTGAGCAGCGTGGAGGACATGTTGACCACCTCGCAGGCAGCCGAACTGGCGGGGATCTCGCACACCTACCTACGCAACATGACTGACCGCGGCGAGATCCCGGTGGAGTACCGCGGCTCGCACCGCCGCATCCGGACGGCCGACATCATGGCTTGGCTCGAAAAGCAGAAGCTTGCGGAACAGAAGCGCAAGCAGGAAAAGAACGCCGGGGACAACGCCGGCGCGGGCGAGTAGTGCGGACGCGGATGGCTTGGCCGCGGGCCAGGAAAGACATTGCGCTGCAGTCAGCCGACGTGGAAGCGAACGGCTTTCAGGGGCGCATCCTCTGGTCAGACGGAACTCCTGCACCGGGACTGGAGGCTGCGGCCGGTGCGGCAGCACCGGCCTATATCCTCATCCACGGCATCGGTGTTTCGCACCGCTACCTGCGGCGCCTGCATGGCCAACTTGCCGCCGTCGCGCCCACCTATTCGCTGGACCTTCCGGGATTCGCCGCAACGCCCAAGCCCGGCAGGCAGCTGTCCGTGGCGGACTATGGCGCCTTCATCGCGCAGGTGCTGAAGGCCAGCGGCATCAGCTCGTACATCCTGGTGGGGCATTCGATGGGCGTGCAGTTCGCCATCGAGGCCGCCCTCTACGCGCCAGGCCAGGCGCAACGGGTGGTGCTGATGGGCCCGGTGGTGGACTCGCGGCACCGCAGCCTGCGGCGGCAGGGCTTGGCCCTGTTCCTTGATGCGCTCCTCCGCGAGAGCGCCTCCTCCAACTGGCTCGTCGTTTCGGACTACTTCCGCTGCGGCCCGCGCTGGTACTTGACTGAGTTGCCCGTGATGATGTCCTATCCAACCGAGCTGCGGCTCGCGGGGATCAACGTGCCGGTCCTGGTCCTGCGGGGCAGCCACGACCAGGTGGCAGGCGGCGATTGGTCGCTCCGGCTCTCTCGCGTGGTGCAGCAGGGCAGTTTCGTCGAGATAGCGCGAGCGGGGCACGTAGTCCAGCACCTGCGCCCCCGGCTGGTGGCCGACGCCATCAAATCCTGGGCCGCGCGGCCCACCGGCGCATCTTGAGCGCGGCGTGCAGTTCCAGGCGGGGAAGCCCCTTCAGGGGGTCCACGCCCAGCAGTTGGCGGATCCGGCCCAGCCGGTTGTAGATGCTGCTCCGGTGCAGGTGGAGCTTGCCGGCCACGTCCTGGACCGATCCGTCGTTGTCATAGAGCAGTTCCAGCACGGGGATGAGCTCGCCGTTGCGGTCGTGGTCCTCAAGCATTCGGAAGTACACCGATCCGGAGTCCGCCCAGGCCCCCACTCCTCCCCCGGCCGAAGCCAGGAGCTGGTACACGCCGGTGGACCTGCAATCCACCAGCTCGCCCAGCTGCGGATCCACCGCCGCGGCTTGGGCCGCCACGCGGGACTGCCGGTATGCCTCGGCGAGCTGCCTGGTCTTGGCGAAGCCCTCGCTGATGCCCAGGATGATCCGGTGGACCGGACGGCCAGAGCGCTTTGCCAGCTCCAGCTGGTAGTGGACCAGGACCTGCGCATGGTTGGCGCGGCCGGTCGATTCCCGGAACAGCACCACCGAATGGGTCTCCGTGCCGGCACTGAAGAGGGCGGCATCCATGCCCACCGTTGCCTGCAGCGCCGTGGAGCGGTGGATCAGTGTGGACGCGATGGGGTCCGGGCCGCTGGCCCACCCGTCGGCATCAAGTACCGTGACCATCTGCCACGGCCCCCGGCCCTGGACTTCCTTCCATCCCGCCACCGCCGCCACCGCGTTGGGTTCTCCGGAACAGGCCAGCAGGAACTCACGCTCCCGACTCCGCCGGAATTCGGATTCGGCAGTATTGGAGTCGAGCAGGAGGCCGGAAAGCAGCTCCAGCTCATGGTTGACGGCCGGCAGCTGGGTGAGGATCGCCGTCGGGCTTTCCTCCGCCGAGTCCTGCTGCACCCAGAGATACCCCACCCGGAAACCCCGGACCATCAGCGGGACGCAGACCCGTCCCAGCATGCCCAGGTCCGGGTTGGCAGGCACGACGACGGGCCGGACGGCAGTGGCGATCCCATGCGAGAGCTGCCACGCGCTCACATCCGCCGGGACCTTCTTGCTCAGCAGGAAATTCACGCGGACCCGGTCGGCGTGGGACTGGTTGGAGCTGTAGGCGAGCAGCAGGCCGTCCAGGTCCTCCAGGGACAGGCCGCGGCCCAGTTTCTGTGCCACCTGTTCCACGAGCTGTTCCACACCCTGCTGCTGCATGGGCCAACAGTACTGCCTTCAAAGCGCCCGGGACGAACGGACAGGAGGCGACACCTGACGCTTCAGGACTCGACAGATGTCGAGCTGAAGCGGCGAAAAACCGCAGAAATCCGCGGTTTTGAAGTCTGCGCCACCCACCCGTCATGTCGGCTGGCTCACAGCGGGATTTATCGTTGAAACACCAAAATCCTTCCGCATTTCCCGGCCCACCGGCCCCAAAAACTGGAGCAGACGATGATCATCGGCGTCCCCAAAGAGATCAAGAACAACGAATTCCGGGTGGCCATCACCGCCGCCGGCGTCCACGAGTTCCTCACCCACGGACACACCGTCCTGGTGGAGCGTGGGGCGGGCCTGGGCTCGGGCATCACCGACGAGGAATATTCAATTGCCGGCGCCGAGATCGTCAACGAAGCCGATGACGTTTGGGCCCGCGCGGACATGGTGATGAAGGTCAAGGAACCCATCAAGTCCGAGTACCACCGCTTCCGCAAGGGCCTGATCCTCTTCACGTACCTGCACCTGGCCGCCGAACCGGAGCTGACCAAGGAGCTCATCAACTCCGGCGTCACCGCCATCGCCTACGAAACCGTCCAGGAGGGCCGGACCCTCCCGCTGCTGGCCCCGATGTCCGAGGTTGCCGGCCGCCTCTCCGTCCAGGTGGGTGCCACCTCACTGATGGCTCCGGCCGGCGGCAAGGGCGTCCTGCTCGGCGGCGTGCCCGGCGTCCGCCCCGCCAAGGTGGTTGTCCTGGGCGCCGGCGTGGCCGGCACCAATGCCGCAGCCATGGCCCTGGGCCTCGGCGCCGACGTCACCATCCTGGACATCAACATCAACCGCCTCCGTGAACTGGACGCCCAGTACCAGGGCCGGCTGAAGACCGTGGCCTCCAACAAGTACGAAATCGAAAAGTCCGTGGTGGATGCGGACCTGGTGATCGGTTCAGTCCTGATTCCCGGCGCCAAGGCCCCCAAGCTCGTCACCAACGACCTCGTGGCCCGCATGAAGCCCGGTTCGGTCCTGGTGGACATCGCCGTGGACCAGGGTGGCTGCTTCGAGGACACGCACCCCACCACGCACCAGGAACCGACGTACAAAGTGCACGAGACCATCTTCTACTGCGTGGCCAACATGCCCGGCGCCGTGCCCAACACCTCCACCTACGCGCTGACCAACGTCACCCTGCGGTACGCCGTGGCACTGGCCAACCTTGGCGTCAAGGCCGCCTTCGACCGCGATCCGGCCCTCGCCGCCGGCCTCAACATCGCCGCCGGCCACGTGGCACACCACTCCGTGTCCGAGGCCCACGGCCTGCCCCTCGTCGCCGACTGGCACGAGCTCGTTTCGGCCTAGTCCCTCCATCGATTGCTCCGTACTTGTCCTTTTGAACCCTCAAAACGACACCTACGGAGCAATCGATTGGCTTTTAACCAGTTCGCGGGCACTCTCGATAATCTTTAGGACCTCAACGGCGTCCTCTGGGTTCACCGGGAGGGGCAGGGGAGACTCTGCTCCGCCGTCGAGGATCTTGTTCGCCAGCAGGCGGTAGAACTCCGGGTAGTTTCCGCGCTCGGTGGGAAGCCGGTCCAGGTGGCCGTCGCGGCCCAGGAGTCCGGCCCACTCGGGTGCCTCGACGCCGTACTCCGCGTCCAGGGGGCTCCCGCCGGCGGCGATGTACGGTTCCTGCGGGTCCACCCCATGCTTGGTGAAGCCGCCAATCGACCCCAGCACCCGGAAGCGCGGCCCCTGCTGCGCGCACAGCATGTTCATTGTCAGGTGGCTGACCACTCCGGAATTATGCTGCAGGGCCAGGAAGACGTCGTCCTCCGCCCGTTCGTCGGAACGCCGCGCCGTCAGCTCAGCATGCAGCACGGTGGCCGGACCAAAGAACTGCAGCGCCTGGTCGATCAGGTGGCTGCCGAGATCGAAGAGCGTTCCTCCCCCGTCGGCTGCGGTGGCCCTTGCTTTCCAGGCTTTGGCGATGGTGGGCGACCAGCGCTCAAACCGCGACTCGAACCTGGTCACCGTACCCAGGGCCTGGGCGGCCAACAGCTTTTGCAGGGTGAGGAAGTCCCCGTCCCACCTGCGGTTGTGGAACACCGTCAGGACGCGGCCCCGCTGCCGGGCCAGGTCAACCAGTTCCTGTCCCTGCCCGCTGGTGACGGCGAATGGCTTGTCCACCACCACGTCCAGGCCCGCCTCCAGCGCAGCCTTGGCCAGGGGGTGATGGGTCAGTGGCGGCGTCGCCAGCACCACAAGGTCAAGGTCCGCTGCCCGCTCAAGGACGGCGGCCCCGTCGCGCACCACCTTCACCCCCGGGAGCCCGGATGAGGCAGCCGACTGCCGCCCGGCGTCGGATGTTGCGATGACGTCAAGCGAGTAGCTGGCGTTGGTGGCCAACAGCGGCGCGTGGAACACGCTGCCGGCGAGTCCATAGCCGACAACGGCGGTGCGGATGGTGCGGGGTTCGCCTTCGGTACCGGTCATGGAAACTACGCTACCGCCGCTGCCGAAGGCACAAAGAAGAAAGCCGGCACCCCTGGTGCCCAGGGATGCCGGCTTCTACGTCAGGTGGCTAAGGCCGCCGAAGTGGTGGTTACTTCTTCTCCCAGCCGATGGTGGTCCAGTCCGGAACCTGGGAGAGGCTGCGGAACAGGGACGGCCCGTAGTTGGCCAGACCCGTGCGGACGAAGGAGATCTGCGGGCCGTTGAAGACCACGCCCATGGAGTAGTACTTGGCCATGTGTTCCTTCTCCACATCCATGGCTGCCTTGTTGCGGGCGGCGTTGTCCTCGATGGACGCGAGGTCGGCGATCTTCTTATCCAGCTCGGCGTCGCCCAGCTTGTTCTCATTGGTCTTGGAGTCGTAGTACTGCTTGACGGCTTCCGTGGCATCCGCACCGACGGTGTAGCCGGAGATGCTCAGGTCGAATTCGCGGCTGCCCAGGACTTTGCCGAAGTCGGCGGAGGCGCGCTGGTCAATGCCCACGTCCATGCCACCTGCCTGGAGCTGCTTCTGCAGGGTTTGGGCCACAGCCAAGGTGGTGGGATCGTCACCGAAGTTGCTGATCTTGAAGGCGGCGGGCTTGCCGTCCTTCTCCATGACGCCGTTGGCGTTCGCCTTGTAGCCGGCGTCAGTGAGCACCTTCTTCGCAGCGTCCGCGCCGGTTTCCTTGACCGGGTAGTTGTCCTGGTAGTAGTCGGAGAACGGCAGCAGCATCATGGAGCCGGAGCTCGGCTCTTCCCAGTTGAGGCCGTTGAAACGGACCTTGCGCAGCGCTTCGCGGTCTACGGCGGCGAAGATCGCCTTGCGGACGTTGACATCGGTGATGCGCTGGGCGTTCAGGTTCAGGCCGCCGGCGAACAGCCGCTGGCCGCGGCGGATATCGGTGTTCTTGGTGCCGTCCAGCTGCTTGTAGAGGGAGATGGTGTTGGCGTTCATGGCATCAATCTCGCCGTTCTTGAACGCGGCGATCTGCGCGCTGGTTTCCAGCTGGCGGAACACCACGTTCTGCAGAACCGGCTTCTGGCCCCACCACTTGTCGTTCGGCACAAGGCTTACCGTCTTGGCGGCGGTGTCGTACTGGTCCACCTTGAAGGGACCGGCCATCCACTCGGGGTGCATGTTGCCGTTGAAGCCTTCATTGAAAATCTCAGGAGTGTTGACGGCGGGATGGATCAAACCCGTAAAGAGCGAGTCGAGCGGGTAGACCGGCTGCTTCGTCTTGACGATGACTTCCTTGTCACTGCTGCCCGCCTCCACGGACTCAACGAATTCATAATTGCCGGAGCTGACGATGTCGTAGCCGGCGTCCGGGCTCTTGAGGATGTTCCAGGTGTTCTTGAAGGCCTTGACGTCAATGGGCGTGCCGTCGTTGTAGGTGGCCTTGGGGTTCACCTTGATGGTGATGGTCTGCTTGCCGTCCTTGACTTCGCTGTCCACCGACTCGCAGAAGTCCTTGTTGGGCGTGACTTTGCCATCGAAGGCGATGTCCCAGCAGCCCCACGTACCGGCCCCATCGATAGGACGGTGGAGCGCAGTGTTGTCTGCGCTGTTGCCGTTGTTGGAGAACCCGTTGAAGTCGGGGCCGATGTTACCCAGCGGCAGGGTGACTTTGCCGCCCTGCTGAAGGTCCGCTGCCGGCTTCTCGTTGATGCTGATCAGTTTGGACAGGTCGCTGCCCGATTCCTGCCCCTTCGCGGTTTCGGGGCCGCCGGCACCGCCACCGCCGCCGCAGGCCGTCAGCGCCAGGGCCGCAGCAACTGCTGCAGCTCCGCCGATCCTGTTCAGTTTCCTCATGGTTTTCCCTTCATAGGTGCGAGTGGTGGAGCGTGTGGGTCGAGAAGTCTCAGGGTGCATGGTGGTCCGCGGGTTCGTGGACCACCAACATGTCCTCATCCAGTTCCCCGTCCGGGAAGAAGCAGGCGAACCGCTGGTCCGTGGCGGATGCCGCAGCTTCCAGTGGTGGTTCGAGGGTGAGGCACTTTTCCTGCTTGGCCGGCGGCAGCGCCGCGAAGACAGGACAACGGGTGGCGAAGTTGCAGCCCTTGGGTGCCTGCAGCGGCGAGGGCAGGTCACCCTGGAGGATGATGCGTTCGCGGGTGCGTTCCAACTGCGGGTCCGGCACGGGGATGGCGGAGAGCAGCGCCCGGGTATAGGGGTGGCGGGGGTTGTCGAACACCCGGTCCACGGCCCCGATCTCCACGATCTTGCCGAGGTACATGACGGCCACGCGGTTAGAGATGTGGCGCACTACGGAAAGGTCGTGCGCCACCAGCAGGTAACTCAGGCCCAGTTCGGCGCGCAGGTGGTCCAGGAGGTTGATGACGCCGGCTTGGACGGACACGTCCAGGGCCGACACCGGCTCGTCCAGGACCACCAGCTTGGGGTTGACGGCCAACGCGCGGGCGATCCCGATCCGCTGCCGCTGGCCGCCGGAGAACTGGTTGGGGAAGCGGTTGACGTGGTCCGGTTGCAGACCCACGAGCTTCATCAGCTCCATGATCCGTTTCCTGATGGCGGCGCGGTCCATGCCCGCGTTCTGCAGCGGCTCGGCAAGGACCTCGTAGACCGTGAACCGCGGATCCAGGGCACCGGTGGGGTCCTGGAACACCATCTGGAGTTCGCGGCGCATCTTGCCCTTGGTCTTAGCGTCCGCCGCCTGCTTGTTGCTCAGGCCGCCAATCACCACCTCGCCGTCCTGGTCCGGGTGGAACTCCATGATCTCCAGCAGCGTGGTGGTCTTTCCAGACCCCGATTCGCCCACGATGGAGAAGCACTCGCCTTCACGGATATCGAAGCTCAGGCCATCCACCGCCTTGACAGTGCCGATCCTGCGCTTGATCAGGGCGCCCCTGGTCAGCGGAAAGTGCTTCTTCACGTCCTTGAGTTGCAGCACGGTGGTCCGCTCTGCCCGGGGAATTGCGTCGAAGCGGGACACCGGCACGGGCGGGGCCGCGAACACATCGTGGACGTCCACATCCCCGCCCAGGGCGTCGGACTTGATGCAGGCGGCACGGTGCAGTCCCTGGCCGTCGACGGATTCCAGGGCGGGCTCGCCCTCCAGGCAGGCGTCGGAGGCCAGCGGGCAGCGGGGTGCGAACGAACAACCGGTAGGCGGCTGCAGGAGGTTCGGCGGCATGCCCGCGATGGGAACCAGCGAAGTCTTCTCAGCCATGTCTACGCGCGGGACGGCGCCGAGCAGGCCCAGGGTGTAGGGCATCCGGGGGTTGTAGTAGATATCGTCCACGGCGCCGGTCTCCACGGGCTTGCCCGCATACATGACCATGATGTCGTCCGCCATCCCGGCCACCACGCCCAGGTCGTGCGTGATCATGACGACGGCGGCTCCGGTCTCCTCCTGTGCTGTGTGCAGCACTTCGAGGACCTGCGCCTGGATGGTGACGTCCAGGGCCGTGGTGGGCTCGTCGGCGATCAGGACACGCGGGTTGTTGGCGATGGCGATGGCGATCATCACGCGCTGGCGCATGCCGCCGGAGAACTCGTGCGGGAAGGCTTTCAGCCGTTCCTTGGGGCTGGGAATGCCCACCATGGCCAGGAGTTCGACGGCGCGCGCCTCCTTGGCTTTGTTGCTCATGGTGGGGTGGTGGATGGTGAGCGCTTCGATGATCTGGGTGCCGACCGTGAAGACCGGCGTGAGGGAGGACAGCGGGTCCTGGAACACCATCGCCAGGTCGTTGCCGCGGTACTGGCACATGTCCTTGTCGCTGAGTCCCAGCAGTTCACGGCCCTTGAGCCGGACGGACCCGGAAACCTCTGCTGTTGGCGGGAGGAGTCCCATGATGGCCAGGGAGGTGACGGATTTGCCGGAGCCCGATTCACCCACGATCCCGAGTGTCTTTCCCGGCATCAGGTCAAAGTCGACGCCCCGGACCGCGTGGACCACGCCGTTCTCGGAATTGAAACGGACGTTGAGGTCGCGGACCGACAGGACCGCGTCCGTCGGGGCATGTAGCCCTGCCACGTGCAGGCGCTCGACGTCGGACCGTGCTGGCTGGGTGGCTCCGGTGGTGGTTTCGCTGCTCATGCCGTCTTCTTTTCCGCCGTGATTTTCCGGGCCCTGGCCTTCTTGGCCTTGCCGGTGGAACTGGAGCTGGGGTCAAAGGCGTCACGCAGGCCGTCGTTCATCATGGCCAGGGATCCGGTCAGCAGGAACATGACGGCGAGCGGAACCCAGAACATCCATGGGAAGGTCTGCACCTGCGAGGTTGCGGCGCCGATCAACACGCCGAGGCTCACATCCGGGACCTTGATGCCGATGCCGATGAAGGAGAAGGCCACCTCGGCAAGGATTGCGGCGGTGACGCCGCGGGTGATGTCCAGGATCAGCAGCGAACCGATGTTCGGCACCAGGTGCCGCCAGACGATCCGGCGCGGCGGGACGCCCATGTACTGGGCCGCCTTGACGAAGTCCCGCTGCATCAGCGACATGGACATGGAACGGATCAGGCGTGCGGTGCCCATCCAGCTGAACACCAGCAGGACGATGATGAGCAGCAGCCACGACGGCAGCTCGCGCTTAAGGCCTGCGCCTCCGCCGCTGGTGGCCACTGCCACCACCAGGAGCGCCGGCATCATGATCAGCGCTTCCAGGACGAACAGCATGACCTTGTCCACCTTGCCGCCGAAGTAGGCCATGGTGCAGCCGTAGACCGCGGCGATCAGGACCGAGACAAGTCCCACCACCAGGCCGATCAGGATGGAAATCCTGGTGCCCTCGACGGTCATGGCGTAGAGGTCGATGCCCGCCTGGGACGTGCCGAGGTAGTGGTCGGCTGACGGCGGCATCCCGATGCTGAAGGGGTCGATGGTCTCCTTGTCCCACTGGGTGAAGAACCCGCCGATGAACGAGAAAACCGTCAGGGCCAGGAAGATGGCCAGCCCCGCAACGGCCGTCTTGTTGCGCAGGAACCGGCGGAAGATGATGGTGTTTTTGCCGATGACGACATCGGCATTGTCCAGGTGCGCGTCCTGCGCCACGGCTGCCGGGTCGACGGCGTTGAGGTTGGTCATGGCTACTGCACCCGCACTCTCGGGTCGACAAGCGTGGTGGCGAAGTCCGCCAGGATGGCGCCAATGGCGAAGATCACGGAGCCGTAGGCCAGGGTGGCCGTGGCGGCGTTGACGTCCTGCAGCGAAATCGCATCAATGCTCCAGGAACCGACGCCGGGCCAGGCGAAGATTTTTTCGGCGAAGAAACCGCCGGCGAAGATGGCCGGGATGGTGAAGGCGATGCTTTGGGCCACCGGGATGAAGGAGACGCGCAGTGCATGCCGGGCGATGGCCTGGTTCCGGCTCAGGCCCTTAGCCCGGGCGGTCCTGACGAAGTCGGCGTTGACGTTGTCCAGCAGGTATTGCCGCTGCGCGATCTGGTAGGCGCCCCAGCCCACCAGGGTGATGGCCACCGTGGGCACAACATAATGGGCCAGCAGGTCAAGGAACTGGGGCCAGCCGGGCTCGACACCTGGAGTTGAGATGCCCGTGACAAAGAAGATGCGGTTCCCCGCTGATTCGTTGATGCTGATGGCGGCCAACTGCACAAGGAAGTAGGCGATGGGCGCGGGCACGATGTAGGCAAGGTAGCTGTAGGACGTGATGGCGCGGTCCTGGAACTTGTACTGCCGGGCCGCCGAATAGACGCCCAAGGCAACACCGATGACCAGGGTCAAAATGATCGACGCCAGGAAGAGCCGGGTGGAGATCCAGACGCGGTCCCCGAACTCGGCGTTGATGTAGGCACCGTTGGGGCTCCGGCCCCAGTCCCAGCGGGTGACGATGCCGGTCAGCCAGTCAACGTAGCGCTCCCATGGGCTGAGGTCCGGGTCCAGTCCCTTCAACCGCATGGAGTTGGCGACCTGTTCCGGGGTTGGCCGGGGGATCCGCTCCTGCTCGAGGAGTGCCGGCTTGAGTGAACTGACAGCCAGGAAATAACCGGCGGACGTGGTGAGGAAGATCATCACCACATAGGTGATGCCGCGCTTGGCGAGGTACTTGAGCATGTGCGCTGCTGGATCCTTCCGTCTTCCCCGGACAAGCACGGATTGTGCCGCCTCACCGGGTCCTGCACCAGCGGGTAGCTGGCTTCCCGCAGCCCTGGGGCCGGTCCTGGTGGACTATGTCGCGGGTCACATTCCAGAGGAAACTATCACAAGCCCCAACCCAAAAAGCTCGGTAATCCACGGAAATCGGGCGCGCCGTATCAGATCGTTATGAATAGTTCTGTGAAGTTTGTATGACTGGACGGGCGGAACCTCCAGCACGTAACCTACGCGGCTGTTACAACACGTGTCACAAGATCGCGCCACGAGACGGCAAGACGGTCGCGTGTGACTCCATGGTCGCGGATGAGGTGCAGGAGCCGTTCGGGGTCCAGGGTTGCGGTAAGGGAGCCGGCCATCAACCACGGCTCCGGCGACTGCACTCCGGCTTCACGCAGCAGCATTTCCACGTGCTGGTTCCAGAGGGTGACGGCCGGCACCTCGAAGCGTCCCCGGGAGGCATGACCGGCCGCGAGGACCAGGTCCCCGAACTCCACCACGTAGGCAATCCGCTCGGTCCCGAAGGCAATGAGCCGCTCGAGGGGCGCAGCGCCCGGCCCCATGGGCGGCGGACCGAACAGGAAGCGGGCCTGGAAGGCGGCCTCGGAGTCATTCAACAGGGTCAGCATCAGTCCGGCCCTGCTCCCGAAGCGGCGGAAGACGGTGCCTTTGCCCACGCCTGCGTGCTCGGCCAGGCGGTCCATGGTGAGCGCGGCCGCTCCACCCTGCTCGATCAGTTCGCGGGCAGCCAGCAGGAGGCGCTCCCGGTTCCGGGCAGCATCGCTGCGCTCCGCGGCCGTAACCGGAGCCGTTTCCGGCCGCACTGGGATGGAACTCACAAAGACAGTGTAGCCAGAGGGAATAGAAGCGGACCGCGGTCCGTTTACTCTGTTGAAAGGCTCGAAGCCTGAAGTTCGACCGAAGGCGGCCTGCGGCCGCGCCCCCCCAAACCAGGAGTTTCCATGACCAAGAGCACCGTACTGACCCTTGTCGGCAGCCTCCGCGCCGGATCCACGAACCAGAAGCTGGCGGAAGCCATCCAGCTCAACGCACCGGAGCAGGTGGACGTGGTGATCCACGAAAGCCTGGGCAACATCCCGTTCTACAACGAGGACATCGACGTCGAAGGCCAGGTCCCGGCCGCGGCGGCAGCACTGCGTGCTGCAGCCGAAGAGGCTGACAGCGTCCTGCTGGTCACCCCCGAGTACAACGGCACCGTTCCCGCCACCCTGAAGAATGCCATCGACTGGCTGTCCCGCCCCTTCGGCGCCGGCGCCCTGGCAGGCAAGCCGACCGCCGTCGTCGGCACCGCTTTTGGCCAGTACGGCGGCGTGTGGGCCCAGGATGAGGCCCGCAAGGCCGCCGGCATCGCAGGCGCCAAGGTCCTGGAAGACGTCAAGCTTGCCGTCCCCGGCTCCATGGTGCGCTTCGCCGAGGTCCACCCCAAGGACGACGCCGAGGTAGTGGAGCAGATCAAGGGCATCTTCGACGCCCTGGCCGCATCCGCACCCGCAGCCTAGCCCGTCACGCACCCCGCAGTGTCCGGTACGCCCCGTGCGTCCCGGACACTGCCGCGTTTAAGGGCAGGCGCAGGCACCGTGACCAACTCTTGTCCCAACCGGTACCGTCCGGACATCCCCGGCGGGAAGACCGGCCGTAGCGTTAATCCACTGGAACTACCGGATCGGATTGCGGCCCCATGGCAGGAAAAAGACGCTGGGACAGCTGTGGGCGTGCCGCCATGGCTGCCGCAGGATGCCTGGCCCTGCTGCTCACCGCTTGCAGCGCCCCGCTCCCCCGCCCGGAGGGGCAATCCCCCGCTCCAGCGGGAAGCACCGGACCAAGTGCCGCCCCACTGGCCTTCCTTCCCGCCACAATTGCCGGCACTGAATCCGGACGCGGGGCGCCCGCGGCCTCGCCCGCCCCTGGCAGTGGCACCGAGGCTACGGCCCCGCCGGTAAGGGCCTACTTCGTGCTGATGGACGACGGCGGCAGGCACGGCGTCCGCTTTGGCTGCAACGACAGCCTGGTTGGCGCTGCCCTGGCCGGCGGCGCGGGAGACGACAGGCTTAAGGCAGCTGTCAACGCCATCCTGGGCGGTGGACAGCAGCCGGAAAATCTGTACAACGCGCTGGGCGGCTCCCGGCTAAGGTTCCTGTCCGGCAGCTTCGACGGCACCACTGTCACGGTCTACCTGGCAGGAACCCTCAACCCGGGCGGGACCTGCGACCTTCCCCGCATTGAGGCCCAGCTGACCCAGACGGCACTTGAAGCCGTCGGCGCCGTCAAAGCCGCCATCTACATCAACGGCGAGACCTTGGCGGACTACCTGAAGTTGAAGTAGCGCGCCCCCCGGTGCCGAACCTCGCGCCGGTAAAACAGGGATAAACAGCTGTTGCTTTCGAAGCAACAGCGGGCTGTATCCTGACTCTGTGAGCCACGAGACACTTGACGCTGCGGCCGGCACGCTTCCGGCAGAGGCCATTGACGCCATCGAACGCGCCGCCACCTCGGCGCACCGGCATGAGGAACTCTTCTCCGAGCGTGCGGCAAACATCCGCCAGTCGGCCGTGCGCGACGTCTTCGACATCTCCATGCGGCCGGGCCTGGTGTCCCTGGCCGGTGGAAGCCCCTACCTGCGGTCGCTTCCGCTTGACCGCCTTGCAGCGACGGCCGCGAAGATCATCGCCGAGGACGGCCTCACCGCCCTGCAGTACGGCGCCGGGCAGGGAACCGCTGAACTGCGGGCCCAGATCTGCGAGGTCATGGCCACCGAAGGCATCCTCGATGCCAAACCGGAGAACGTGGTGATCACCGCCGGCTCCCAGTCCGCACAGGACGTGGCCACCAAGCTTTTCTGCAATCCCGGCGACGTGGTGCTGGTGGAGGACCCCACCTACGTGGGCGCGTTGAACACTTTTGAGGCGTACCAGGTCCAGGTGGAGACAGTGGAAATGGACCAGTACGGCCTGGTTCCGGAACTGCTGGAGGCCCGCATCGCAGCCCTGCAGCTGGCCGGGAGGAGCATCAAGTTCCTGTACACCATCCCCAACTTCAACAACCCCTCCGGCATCACCCTGGCCAAGGAACGCCGGCAGCAGGTGGTGGATATATGTCGCCGTGCCAATATCCTGGTGCTGGAGGACAACCCCTATGGCCTGCTCCGTTTCGAGGGGGAATCCCTGGCTCCCCTCCGGGCCGCCAACCCGGACGACGTGATCTACCTGGGCTCCTTTTCCAAGATCTTCGCTCCCGGCCTCCGCATCGGCTGGGCCCTGGTACCGGAGCACCTGCAGCGCCGCTATTACCTTGCCGCGGAGTCCGTGACGCTCTGCCCGCCTGCCCTGAACCAGATGCTGGTCTCGGCCTATCTGCGCGGGTACGACTGGAAGGGGCAGATCGAGACCTACCGGGGGCTTTACGCCGAAAGGTGCCGGGCCATGCTGGCCGCCCTCAAGGAATTCATGCCGGCCGGAACATCCTGGACCAGTCCGCAGGGCGGCTTCTTCGTCTGGGTGACTTTGCCCGAAGGCGTCGATACCTACCCTCTGTTGCACAAGGCGATCGACGCCGGGGTGGTGTTTATCCCGGGAGCCGCCTTCACGCCGTCGGACGAGCCGTCCAACAAACTGAGGCTCGCCTTCAGCGCCGTGCCTCCCGACGCGATCGCCGAAGGAGTGCGCCGCCTGGCGCCGGTGCTGCAGGAAGCCATCGCCGCGCTGTAGCGTAAGCCACACGAAAGCCGTAAACCGAGCAAAGGAGCATGCATATGGGTGGAATCATCGTTGTAGGGGTTGACGGCAGTGAGACCGCAAAGAAGGCGGCCGAGTCGGCCAAGGGCCTGGCAGCAGCCATGGGCGCTTCGCTGCACGTCGTATCCGCCTTCGACAGCGACCGGACCGAGGTTTTCGGCAGCGGCAGCGACCGGTGGATCGTCTCCGATGCGGACGCTGCAGAGCAGGTGGCGCGCACTGTGGCGGAATCGCTGGGCCGCGACATCACCGTGACGTACTCGGCAGCACGCGGACGGCCCGCCGACGCCTTGATCAAGGAAGCGGTCCGAATGGACGCACAGATCATCGTGGTGGGAAACCGGCGCATGCACGGCATCGGCCGGGTACTTGGCAGCGTGGCCAACAGCGTGGCCCACAACGCACCGTGCGACGTCTACATCGCCAACACCTACGACGCCGACTAGGCCCTCCAGCCCCCGGGAGTAACCCCGGACACTCCCCGTGGTGGCGGACATCGCTGCGGGGGGTGTCCGTTCTCACCGCCACATCACCGTTTCAGCTGGTGGCGCAACGATAAAATTGTAGGGCCCCCAAAGGCGTGGACACTGACGATTCCACCCCCAGCGAAGGGCTCCTCCTTGATTACTCTGCAGCGCCGCCAGCTCGTTGGCCACGACATCCTCCTGGCCCGCCACGGCAACCACATCAGCTCCATGCGGGTGGACCGCGGCAACGACAGGGTAGTTGCGCTGCTGGACGACGGCAGCCTGGACAGCGCGCCCAACCTCATCGCTCCCGGGCTTCAGCTTCCGCAGACCGTCCGCAGTGTCCTGCGCGAGGACTGGAAGCTGCTAAGCGCCTGGGCCGGCATGGCCGCCCTGATGGGCGTCCTCATGACCGGCGCTGCGGTCGCCCTGGGAGCCACTGCCGATCCGGCGGTCATTGACGCCCTGACTGCCTACAACGCGTACTAAAGCCCCGGCGCTGCGCGTGCTCCCCGGGGCTTCATCCCACCAGCCAGCCCCGCAACAGCCACCAGATTCCGGCCATCACCACGCCGCCGAAGAGCGAACCGGCCACCACCTGCGCCGGCGTGTGCGCCCTTAGGACCACCCTTGACCAGCTGACCGCCGGGACCAGGAGCAGCAGCGGCGCCCACGCCGGGCCCAGCATCAGCACGGATACGACGGCGGCACAGGACATCGCCGCGGCGTGGCCGCTCATTTTCCAAAACGGGCTGACCGCTGCCAGGACGGCGACTCCGCCCACCACCGCAAGGACCATGGCCACCACACTCGGCGGCGCGTCCACGGCGTTGAGCACCAGCAAGCCGACAGCGATGCAGGCCAGTGCCATCAGGAGCACGGGCGCACGCTGCTTCCGGTCGCTGACGTGGTGGTCCGTCACCTTCCCCATTCGGACCAGGACAAGCAGCACCACCAGCGGAAGCACGCACACAAAGAGCGCCGCCAGTGCGCCGTACCCGATGGACCCGGGAAACCCAGCCTCCGCCAGCGGGCTGATCAGCAGCTGGAGGGAAACCACCACCGGTGGCTGGAAAACCTCAGTCAGCCATCTGGCGGTCCGGTTCTTGACCCGGATTGACCCGCCACTTACCGTCACCTGCTAGTCCAGGAGGAGCGCGGGCTCTTCCAGGATGGCCGCGACGTCGGCCATGAAGCGGGCGGACAGATCACCATCCACCACGCGATGGTCGAAGGACCCTCCAAGCGTGGTGATCCAGCGGGGAATCACCTCTCCGTCCAGGACCCAGGGCTTCTGCTTGATGGTCCCGAAGGCCACGATGGCCACCTCGCCCGGGTTGATGATGGGCGTACCCGTATCGATGCCCAGGGCGCCGATGTTGGTGATGGTGAGCGTGCCGCCCTGCATTTCAGCTGGCTGCGTCTTCCCGGCCCTTGCGGTGGTGGCCAAGCTGTTCAGGGCCAGGGCGAGTTCCTTGAGCGACAGGTCCTGGGCGTTCTTGATGTTGGGCACCATGAGGCCGCGGGGCGTTGCTGCGGCGATGCCCAGGTTCATAAAGTGCTTGACCTGGATCTCGGCGGACCCGTCCTGGTTGTCCACCCAGGACGCGTTCACGCTGGGGTTGCGGGCTGCTGCCCAGATGACGGCCTTGGCCAGGATGAGCAGCGGCGACACCTTGACGCCCTCGAAGTCCCGGGAGGCCTTGAGCCGCTTGACGAACTCCATGGTGCGGCTGGCGTCAACGTCCACGAAGATGCTGACGTGTGGCGCCGCGAAGGCCGATTCCACCATCGCCTTCGCCGTGGCCTTGCGGACGCCCTTGACCTGGATCCGCTCCACCCGCTGGTCCTGCGGCTTTCCTGCCTTGCCCCAGAAGCCGTCCGCCTTGTCCAGTTCGGCGTCGCGCTGGGCCTGGTAGCTCACCAGGTCCTCCCGCGTCACCTCGCCCCGGGAGCCGGTGGCCACGACGTCCGCCAGGTCGATGCCCAGGTCACGGGCGATCTTGCGGACCGGGGGCTTGGCCAGGACCCGGTTGACCAGGCCGGTGATGGTGCCGCCCAGGGTTGGGCGGTTGTCGACGACGGCGGGTGCGCCGGCGGACACCTCAGCGGGGGTGCGCGGCTGCACAGGCTCAACCTCGGGTGCGTTGACCGTCACGGCAGCGGCTGGTGAGGTCTTGCGCGGGCGCCGTTTGACGGCGTCAGCCTTCGGGCCGGAACCTACCAGCGGACCGCCGGCCGGGGCACCGGCGCCAGTGCCGCCGTCGTCCGTCCCCTCCGGCGCCTCATCCTGGGGGAGCTTGCCGTAGAGCGGCTGCGCCGTTTGTTGCGGCTGTGCGGGTGCTTCGGGTGCGCGCACGTCCGCGGGGGTGGGGTCGCCGGCAACCTCGTCGCTGACGCTGATGATGGCAGTCCCGACGTCGACGGTCACCCCTTCCTGCACCAGCAGTTCGGTGACGGTCCCGGCAAACGGGGACGGCAGTTCCACGATGGACTTGGCGGTCTCGATCTCGCACAGGACGTCATTGATGGCCACGGCGTCGCCGGGCTTGACCTTCCAGGAGACGATTTCCGCTTCGGTGAGGCCCTCGCCGACGTCGGGCAGGTTGAACTTGTTCAGGGTCATGGTGTCCTCAGTAGGAGAGGGCGCGGTCCAGCGCCTCCAGGATGCGGTCGATGTCCGGAAGGTAGTCTTCCTCCACCTTGGCAACGGGGTACGGCATGTGGAATCCGCCCACACGGATCACCGGGGATTCGAGCGAGTGGAAGGCCCGTTCGCTGATGCGGGCGGCGATTTCGCCGCCGATTCCGCCGAACGTGGGTGCCTCGTGCGCCACGATCAGCCGGCCGGTCTTTTTCACGGACGCGGTGACGGTGTCGAAGTCGATCGGCGAAATGGAGCGCAGGTCAATGACCTCAACGCTGCGTCCGTCCTCTTCTGCTGCGTTGGCGGCGGCCAGGGCCACGGGAACCAGGGGGCCGTAGGCCACGACGGTGGCGTCGGTCCCTTCACGGAGCACATGTGCCTTGAACGGGTCTTCGGCGGGGCCCGGCGCCTGGACATCCACGTCCCCCTTGAGCCAGTAGCGGCGCTTGGGTTCGAAGATGATCACCGGGTCCTGGCACTGCACGGCCTGCTGGACCATCCAGTAGGCGTCATGCGGGTTGGAGGGGGTGATGATCCGCAGTCCCGCCGTGTGGGCGAACAGGGCCTCGGGGGACTCCGAGTGGTGCTCCACCGAGCCGATGCCACCGCCGTAGGGAATGCGGATGACCACCGGAACGGTGAGGCTGCCGTTGCTGCGGGCGTGCATCTTGGCCAGCTGCGTGGTGATCTGGTTGAAGCCGGGGAATACGAAGCCGTCGAACTGGATTTCGCAGACGGGGCTGTAGCCGCGCAGGGCCAGGCCGATGGCGGTGCCGATGATGCCGGACTCCGCCAGCGGGGTGTCCACCACGCGGTCCGGGCCGAACTCGCCGATCAGCCCGTCGGTGACCCGGTAGACGCCGCCCAGGGGGCCGATGTCCTCGCCCATGAGCAGCGATTTGGGGTTGGCGGCGAGGGTGGCGCGAAGGCCCTCGTTGATGGCCTTCGCGATGGTCATGGTGGTCATCAGTGGCCTGCCTTTGCTGCCTGCCCGGCGGATTCTTCCTCGCCGGCAAATCCTGCGCTGTATTCCTCGAACCACGCCAGTTCCTCCGCCACCAGCGGGTGTGCTTCGGCGTAGACGTTGGCGAAGGCCGTCCGGATGTCCGGGTTTTCAAGATCATGGGCGGTGCGTCGGACATACGCAGCCAGCTCGTCGCCGTCGGACTTCACCTTTGCGAAGTAGGCGTCGTCGGCCAGGCCTTCGGCGCGCAGGTACTTTTCGAGCCGGGCCAGCGGGTCCTTGGCGCGCCAGGCGTCCTCTTCGTCGGAGTGCCGGTACTTGGTGGGATCGTCCGCGGTGGTGTGCGCACCCACCCGGTAGGTGAAGGCCTCGATCAGGACCGGGCCCTTGCCCTGGCGTGCGTGCTCAAGCGCCCACTCGGTGACCGCGTGTACAGCGACCACGTCATTGCCGTCCACCCGGATGCCGGGAAAACCGTAGCCCTTGGCACGGTTGGAGAGCGGCACGCGGGTCTGGACGTTGGTGGGCACGGAGATGGCCCAGTGGTTGTTCTGGCAGAAGAACACCACGGGAGCCTTGTAGGAGGAGGCGAACACCATCGATTCGTGGACATCGCCCTCGGAGCTGGCACCGTCGCCGAAGTAAGCGATGACGGCCGCATCCGGCTGCCTTCCTGCACGGTCTGACGCCGCGAGCTTCTGGTCCCGCTGGATTCCCATGGCGTAGCCGACGGCATGCAGGGTCTGCGCGGCCAGGACCAGGGTGTACAGGTGGAAGTTGGTGTCCTTGGGATTCCAGCCACCGTTGGAAACCCCGCGGAACTGGCGCAGGAGTTCTGCCAGGTCCACGTTGCGGGTGAGCGCTACGCCGTGTTCCCGGTAGGTGGGAAAGATGTAGTCCTGCGGCTGGCTGGCCCTGCCCGAGCCGATCTGTGCTGCCTCCTGGCCGGTAAGCGGGACCCACAATGCCAGCTGCCCTTGGCGCTGGAGGGCGGTGGCTTCGACGTCGAACCTGCGGATGGCGGCCATGTCGGCGTAGAGGCCGCGGAGGTCCTCCGGGGTGAGTTTGTCCGCGTACTCACTGAAGACCGGATCGGCGCCCAGCTTTCCGTCGGGGCCCAGCAACTGCACCATCTGGGCAGGGGGCTCTCCCATGACGGCCTCAGCATCGGCCTCGCGCTGGTCGTCTACAGCTGTTCCGTCGAACTCGGTGGAAGGCAGATGAGTGCCCATACCGTCTCCTTGCCTGCCGCATCCGGATGCAATGCGATGTCGTGAGGATATATGCCTTACAAGGAATACATTCCTCTTACGGCATATACATTGGCTTACTGATCCTAACTTTATCTGCGGTAAGTAGCTGGAGGGCTACTTGTTAAGCGCTAGGAACTTGCTGGCGCCTTTGTATAGTCGGCACACAATTGGAGGAACCGGGAGTTTGCCTCGGGTTCCCCGATGCTGACCCTGACGCCTTCCCCGGCGAATGCCCGCACGGACAGGGCCCGGGTGCCCGCGAACTCCGCAAAGGCTGTGCTTTCAGCGCCAAGGGCAAGCCACACAAAGTTGCCCTGGGCATCGGGAACCGCCCATCCCAGCTCCCGGAGGCCGGCCAGGACCCGTGTCCGCTCGGCCACGAGCTTTTGTACCCTTTCCACAACCTGGGAGTAATTCTCCAGGGAAACAATTGCCGCTTTTTCGGCAATTTGGGACACGGCAAAGGGTGTGGCGGCGACCCGAAGGTACTGGGTCAGTTCCGGATGGGAGACGCTGTAGCCAACGCGAAGTCCGGCCAGGCCATGTGCCTTGGAGAACGTCCGGAGCACCACAACGTTGGGGTATTTGCGGTAAAGCGCGATCCCGTCCACTGCATCCTCCGCCCGGACGAACTCCTGGTAGGCCTCATCGATAACCACCACGACGTCGGCCGGGACGGACCGGATGAAGGCCTCCGTTTCAGCCGCGGTAAGGGCGGGGCCGGTGGGGTTGTTGGGCGTGCAGAGCAGGATCACCTTGGTGCGGGCACTCACGGCGGCCGCCATGGCTGCGAGGTCGTGCCGTCCGTCGGCTGTCACGGGGATCCTTACGCTCTCGGCGCCTGCCAGGCCCACGCTGATGGGGTACGCCTCAAAGGAGCGCCACGCGTAAATGACTTCGTCAGCCTTGCCGTCATCGTTCTGGCCGGCAAAGGCGGCCAGGATCTGGTTCAACGCGCCCAGGCTTCCAGCTCCGGTCACGATGTCCTCGGCAGGCACATCAAGGAACTCTTCGAGCGCGGCACGGAGCTTGCTGCTCAGGGGATCCGGGTAGCGGTTGACGTCCTTCTGGTTGGCGATGGCGTCCAGCACGGCCGGAATCGGCGGGAGCGGGTTTTCGTTGGAGGACAGCTTGTAGCTGGCCAGTCCGTTGACCGCGGCCGGCGGCTTTCCGGCGGCGTAGCGGGGCAGCCGGTCCAGCACCGGGCGCGGCGTGATTCCGCCCGCCCTGGTCTCAGATGAAGTCATGGCCCCTAGCCTACTTCGAGGCCCTCAAGGGTTCCGGGGAACGAACGGCAGAAATTCAGGCCGCCGCCAGTCGCCCGGAGGGACGGTATGGAAGCATGGTGCCATGGGTTCCTTCATCCTTCGGATCGTGGTTAATGCTGCCGGCCTCTGGATCGCCAACTGGATCCTGCCGGGCATGGACATCACCAGCACCGGGGCGTCCGCTGCGGTGGCCAGAACCGGCATCTCCCAGGACCCCGGAATCATCGGGATTGTCCTCGCCTACCTCTTCATCGGCCTCATCTTCGGCCTGGTGAACGCTTTTGTCCGGCCGCTGGTCAGCCTTCTTGCACTGCCCATCACCATCCTGACGCTTGGCCTGTTCGCCATCGTCATCAATGCCGCCATGCTCTACCTGACGGCATGGATCAGCAGCTATACGTCCGTGCAACTCACCATCGATTCCTTCTTCTGGACCGCGGTGTTCGCCGTGATCATCATCTCCCTGGTCTCGCTGGTGGCAGGGCTGCTGCCCGGCGGACGGCGCTGACGTCCTGCAGGGTGACCTGCCGCCCTGGCGGCGCCCGCGGACCGGCCGGGATTCATCCACCCAAGTAGGAGTGCCCGCGGAACCAGGTACCTAACAGTGCCTTCCCCCGTGCCGGTTCCCAAAAGACCAGTACCAGCCACCCATGACCCCCGTGGCGCCGGCCTTTTAGGCTGCGAACCGGGCCGCAAGAAGGCCCGTTGGTGTCAGTTCCGGAACATGGGGGCCAAAGATGAAGCCCATAAGAATCCTGCTCGCTGCGTGCCTGCTTTTCGCCTGGCAGGCCGGTCCCGCTTACGCGGACGCCGAATCGGGGCCTGTACCCAGTCCCGCAGGGCTGGGCAACGACATCTCCTGGCCCCAATGCGGCACAGATCTTCCTTCACCCCCTGCGTTTGCGATCGTCGGCGTGAACGGTGGCCGGCCGGATACGGCCAACCCGTGCCTGTCGGACCAGCTGGCCTGGGCGGACCAAAGCGCGGCCTCGGCAGGAGGGACACCGGCGGCCGTGTATGTGAACACCGCCGCAACCGGTCCTGTGGACACTCTGTGGTGGCCCGCAGGCAACACCTATCGCGACGCTGTTGTCGGCAACCCCTACGGGACATGTGACGGCACCGGCTCGCCGGCCTGCGCCTACGTCCACGGCTACGCCATGGCCGCCAACGCGGCCGACATCCTGCAGCATGCCGGGCACAACGTGCCCCACCGGATGTGGTGGCTCGATGTCGAATTCGGGAACAGCTGGCTATGGGACAAGGCGGTCAATGCGGCCGAGCTGGAAGGCATGACGGCTTTCCTGCAGGGTGCCGGGGCAGAAGTCGGGATTTACTCCACGGGGTACCAGTTCGGCGAGATCGTGGGCGATGTCAGTCCCGACAGCAACCTCTACAAACTTCAGAACTGGCTGGCGGGCGCCTACTCCGCTGAGTCGGCAGAGGAATACTGCGAGGCCGCCCCGTTGACGCCCGGCGGGACTGTAACCACGACCCAGTTCACGGAGAACGACCTCGACTACAACTACCGGTGCCCTGGCGCAGTTCCGCCCCCGGTTTCACAGCCAGCTCCGCAGCCCGCGCCACCACCCGCTCCGGAGCCTGCCCCCAAGCCGGAGAAGACACGGCCAAACCTGTCCGCTGAGCTGCATGCCGCGCAGATCTCTTGACTGGCCCCGCTTCTACTGACTCCACCTCCGGGACCAGGCGGCGCCCTACCGGGCACCCGGTTGCGGCCGCCCGGAAAAGGGGTCCCTGCGGTCCTTGGGAACAGGGGGCGGCGGAGTCTTGGACAACACAAAGCGGGTGGCAGTCGCAGCACCTCCGGCGCCGAGGACACTGCCAAGCACCGCCGTGGACTGGACCAGTGAGGGGTCTTTGCTGGCGCCCACCTGCCGGGCCGCCTCCTGATAGCCCGTGAGGCTGTGTCCGGGACCCAGCCCGGCATCTTCTCCGCCCCGCACGTAAAGGTCATTGGTCATGGTTACCGTGACCTGGTTCCTGGCGTCGCGGTTCGGCAAGCCGTCGCTGCCGGGCACCCAGTCTGTTCGGTGCTCCAGGTGCATGGTGCTGACATCGGGGGAAGGCATGATGCGTGAAACGGGCGACCCGGCGGTCAGGACGTATTTGAGCCGGTACTCCTTCAAGAAGGCCTCGTCTGCCGCCAGGTTCATGGCATGAATGCCGCCTTGGCTGTACCCAACGGCAACAACATCCGCTCCCGGTTCCGCGCCCGCCGCCCGCAGCGACTGGATCACGGCGGCATTCACGCGTTCGGACCGGCCGCCCATGCCATCGGCGATGCCCCCCAGATCGAAGGTATTGGTGCCGCCATCGGATTCGTTGACCTGGGTTCCGGGAACCACCACAACGTAGGCCTTCCTGCCTCCGGCGTCCACCTCGATAACCTCGATGTAGCCGCTGCCGCGTGCCTCAATCAGCCGTACCCGTTCAAGCAGCCCGCCCGGGCTGGCGTCGAAATCGATGGGCAGACTTTCTTCCTGTGTGGCCGTTACCGGGCCTGTGCGCAGTGAGGGGATATTTTCTTCAACCGCGGGCTTGATCGCGGGGAGGAGGATGACGGCGTCTGCCACGAGCATTTCCGTGGCATCCCCGTTCAGGAATCCCGTCCGCCAGAAGTCCACGTGCTTCTGGAGCTCCACGTCGGGATCCGACAGACCCAGCCTCCACTTCAGGTGGGCAGCAGATTCGGCAATCTCATACTCCCGCCTGCAGCTGCGCACTTGGCCGCTGATCCGCTGCAGTTCCAGGCAGACTTCCTGGACGGCATCCTTCGCTTCCCACACGGCAATGAGGGCGGCAGTTCCCGTAGTGCGCGGGCGGTTCTGGTGCGCACCGAGTTCCTGCCATGCGGTGAAAAGCCCGGATTCGATGGCGGCAAGACGCTCGGCGAGCCGATCGAGCTTTCGGGCTCCCACCTCCAACTCCTCCAGCTGGACCGTAATGCCGCCCACCCCGCCGGAGACTGTAAGGTTGCCGTCCGGAAGTGGCGGCAAAACCCGGATAGGTCCTCCCGTTCCGGATGGCGTTGCGTCAGCCATCAGAACCGGCCGTCAGGCGAACATTCTGAGGTCAGTGCAGCGCGGGCATGTGCTGCCACCGCGGCAGAAGCCTCCCGGACCCGGTCCAGCGCCCTTCGCACCGCCACCGCCTGCAAGGCGACAGAATCCCGGTAGGCCTGTCCCGCTGGCGACTGCCAGTCCAACAGCTGGATGTCCTGGAATCCCGAGAGCACCCCTTCAGCACTTTCCGAGCACTGCGCCACCCTCCTGCCCACCTCTTGGACTTCCAGGCTGACACCCAGCCCGCTGCCCCAGATCCCGTCCATCAGTTCGTTCCCCATGCTGCTTCCCGTCCCGGTCTCCCTGGCCAGATGATCCCGCCCCAACCTTGCCGCTTCCAACGCTAGGGACGCTTGCCTGCCCGGGTAAGCGCCGCCGTCGGCTATGTGGACAAGTAACGTGAGGAACGCGCTTAAGGCGGCGCCGGACTTCGTGAAAGAATCAGCACATGCCTGAAACTGCCGCCACAGCTGATACCCGCACGCCCTCAGGACGCCTGGCCCTCGCCGCGTCACCGGAAAAAATCGCGCTCGGTCCCCTGGACGGCCGCTACCAGTCCGCCGTCGCACCCCTCGTTGACTACCTGTCCGAGGCCGCGCTGAACCGCGACCGCGTGGCCGTCGAAGTGGAATGGCTCATCCACCTGACCAGCAACAATGTGCTTCCCGGCGCGGGACCCCTGAGCGCGGAACAGCAACAGCAGCTCCGTGCCATCGTCACCGAATTTGATGCCGCGTCCGTGGCAGAGCTGGCCGAGATCGAGGCCGTCACCGTCCACGATGTGAAGGCCGTGGAGTACTACATCGGACGCCGCCTCCCCGCGATCGGCATCGAAAACCTGACCGCCATGGTCCACTTCGGCTGCACGTCCGAGGACATCAACAACCTCTCCTACGCCCTGGGAGTCAAGGGTGCTGTGGAGGACGTGTGGCTGCCGGCCGCACGCGCCCTGGTGGGCCAGATCAGCAAGATGGCCGAAGACAACCGTGCCGTGCCCATGCTGTCCCGCACGCACGGCCAGCCCGCCACGCCCACCACCTTGGGCAAGGAACTGGCCGTCATCGCACACCGCCTGACCCGGCAGCTGGACCGGATCGCCAAGACCGAATACCTGGGCAAGATCAACGGCGCCACCGGCACCTATGCAGCCCATGTGGCCTCGGTTCCCGGCGCCGACTGGCAGCAGGTCTCCAAGTCGTTCGTCGAGGGACTTGGCCTCACCTGGAACCCGCTGACCACGCAGATCGAGAGCCACGACTGGCAGGCAGAGCTGTACGCCGACGTTGCGCGCTTCAACCGCATCCTGCACAACGTCTGCACGGACATCTGGAGCTACATCTCCATTGGTTACTTCGCGCAGATCCCGGTGGCCGGCGCAACGGGTTCGTCCACCATGCCGCACAAGGTCAACCCCATCCGCTTCGAAAACGCCGAGGCCAACCTGGAGATCTCCTCCGGCCTGCTGGATGTCCTGGGCTCCACCCTGGTGACCTCCCGCTGGCAGCGCGACCTCACCGACTCCTCCAGCCAGCGCAACATCGGCGTGGCCTTCGGCCACTCCCTGCTGGCTATCTCCAACGTCGCCAAGGGCCTTGACCGGCTGGACGTGGCCGGGGATGTCCTCGCCGCGGACCTCGACACGAACTGGGAGGTCCTGGGCGAGGCAATCCAGATGGTCATGCGCGCCGAGGCGATTGCCGGCGTCGAAGGCATGGAGAACCCGTACGAGCGCCTCAAGGACCTGACCCGCGGCCACCGCGTGGATGCCGCCCGCATGCAGGAGTTTGTGCAGGGCCTGGGCCTCTCCCCCGAGGCTGAGGCACGCCTCCTGGCCCTCACTCCCGGCAAGTACACCGGCATCGCGGACCAGCTGGTGGACCACCTGAAATAAGCCCGCACGCAGGGCAGGAACGTACGACGGCGGCGCCGGGCTTCGACGAGGCCCGGCGCCTTCTTCCTTGCACCCGGCAGGGCAACACCGCTGCCGCCGCACGTCCGGAAGGGTTCAGGTGGGAAACTGGGAAACATGAAGTTGCTCCTGATCCGCCATGGCGAAACCCCCGGCAATGTGCTGGGCCAACTGGATACCGACCACCCCGGGCCCGGTCTGACCGAACTGGGCGAACGCCAGGCGGAAGCCATGGCGCGGGCCCTGGCCAACGAACGCATCGGGGCACTCTACGCCTCCACCCTGGTCAGGACGCAGATCACCGCCGCCCCGCTGGCCCGGCTGCACACCCTCGATGTGGAGGTCCTGGACGGGCTGCACGAAATTGAGGCCGGCTCACTGGAGAAGCTGACCGACCACGAAGCCCACAAACGCTATATGGGGACGGTGATCTCCTGGGCCGCCGGTGACCTGGACCGCCGCATGCCTGCAGGCCCGGACGGCCACGCCTTCTTCGAACGGTTCGACGCTGCCATCGCGCAGGTGGTGGAACGGGCGGAGCGGCAGCAGCACGGCACGGTCGCCGTGGTCAGCCACGGAGCTGCCATCCGCACCTGGGCAGGACGTCGGGCCGAGGGCGCAGACCACGAGTTCGCAGCACGGCATGTCCTGGCCAACACCGGGATCGTTGCCCTGGAGGGTGACTTGGCTGCCGGCTGGACCCTGATCCATTGGGACGGAAGTCCGGTGGGCGGTCTTGCCTTGGCAGACCCAACGGCCGGGGATCCCACCGGCCGGGACGTAGCGGCTCCCTAGGCCTGCTGCCGGTCGCGCCGGAGAGGGAACGGGCGCGTCGCCGGGCCCGTCCCCGCAACTGCCTCGCCGCGCCGGCCCCACTGACTCTTTGGGCTGTGCAGCGTGCGCTGGAAACCTTGGCTGGAAGGCGATGCCGACGGAATCAACCGGGACGCCATCGCCGCGGCGACTGCCGCCGTCGGGCGTTCCCTGGGATCCATCGCCGTCAGGGAACGCAGCAGGACAGCCCAGTCACCCAAGGAATCCGGGATCTCGGGCGAGCGCAAGGTGCGGGCCACGAGGGATTCGATGGCGGTACCGGGAAACGCCTTGGTGCCGGTGAGCAGTTCCAGCAGGACCAGCCCCATGGCATACACGTCCCAGGACGGCTCCGCTGCCCCGCCGGCTGCTTGCTCCGGGCTCATGTAATGCACGGTTCCGGAGGAAATCCCGGGCTCGGGAGCCGCCCCGGCCGCCGCTGCGATCCCAAAGTCAACGATCCGGACGGGACTTCTCCGCAGGCCGCTCAGCATCAGGTTTGCCGGTTTGATGTCACGGTGCACAAGGCCGCTGGTGTGAAGGTGGGCGAGCGCTTCGAAAAGGCCGCGCGCCCAACGTGCTACGTCACCTGATTGCGGGCTCTGCAGCCGTATGGTTTCGGCCATGTTTGTTCCCAGAGCCAGCTCCTCCACCAGGAAGGGACGCCCGGCGTAGGTACCACCCTGGGACATAACACCCTGGGCAAGAAGCCGCACAATGGACGGGTGGTTGAGCCCAGCCAGGACGGTGGCTTCGTTCTGGATGCGCTGGTGCTGCTTCCGGCCGTTGGCAGCGGCGATCTTGACTGCAACATCGGGACCGCCTTCCGGGTCTACGGCCCGGAAAACTTCGGCAGCGGACCCGCGGCCCAGGCGTTCCCGAAGCTGCCAGCGCCCGGCAACGACACCCTCGGCACGAACAGGGAGCGGCGCAGCAAGTTCTGTGTCCAGGAGCCTCATACGGGGGAAACCACTGACGCGTGTCCCCGGCGGGGACCGGCGGACCAGGCATCGAGCTGAAACCCACAGCCGCAGCGCCAAACGGGCGGAAGCTCAGTACCGACGGCGTCGGCGGGTGCGAAGGTATAGCTCGCTGCTTCCAAGCCAACTGCCGGCGTCACGAGCTGCATGGGAGTGCCGCAGTGGACCACGCGTCCGCCCTGCGGCGCAGTGGTGCCGTCCAGGGTAGATCGGGTCAGGTCCGTGTGGCTGTCCGGGAGGCCGGCGTGGTTGTCAGGGATTAGAGGGCCCAGGCGAGGCTCAGGCGGTGAAACTTCGGTGTAGGTAACCAAGACACTCACGACTCCGTTGGAAGCAACTTCAGGAACATTCGTAAGCATACATATCACTAGCTGAACTAGCTAGTCAGCCTAGTGAACTTTTAATTCCTCGTTTTCATGCACCTGAAGGGACTCGGTCATGCGCTGGAGGAAATCCACGACAACACGCGCTTCGTCCGCAGTGAGGCTCTCCGCCACGGACATCATCCGCTGATGCATGGCGCCGAGGGTTTCGCGCACCTCTTTGTCGGACTCGACCGTCGGCACGACCACCACCGAGCGGCGGTCGGAGGGATGCGGCTCGCGGCGGACATGCCCACTGGCCACCAGCCTGTCGATGAGCGAGGTGGTGGAGGCGCTAGTAATATTGAGGAACTGGCTGAGATCCTTCGGGACAACCTGCTTGCCCGACGCCTGGACCCTCAGCAGGTACCGCAGGGCAAGGATGTCCGTTTCCCCCATGCCCATGGAGTCCCTGGTGCTGCGGCGGATTTCCGTTTCGGCCGCCCGGTAGTCCCGGAGTGACGTCAACACCGCTGCACTGTAGTCCAGCTGGCCGTCGGGCCCATACCAGTAGCCGGATCCTTCGTTGCCCGTAGAAACCATGCCATCATTCTAGACCAGCTGATAACTAGCCTGCCAAGTAAAGTGCAGTGCCGCCTCCCACACCCGTTATCCAGGCCCTAACCGGCAGGAAACACCCGCGTAACCGCGCCCGCCTAGCCTTATCAGGCATACCCCTCCGGCGAATCGAGGCAGTTATGCAGACCAACCCCCGGCTGAACATCCGTCAGGTCCCCTGGTCCAACCCCGTAGGTGCGGACCTGCGCCGCGCCCAGCAGGCCGAACTGGACGCCCGCTTTGGCCGCCCTGACCACGAACCCGGCCTGCCGCCGTCGGGCGCCGACTGCGCAGTGTTCCTCGTGGCGTATGACAAAGGTTCAGGTCAACCCGTCGGCTGCGGCGGTTTGCGGCTCCTGGATGCATCTACGGCCGAAATCAAGCGCCTTTATGTACTGCCGTACACCCGCGGTTCCGGGGTTGCCAGCTCAATCCTGGCCGCACTTGAGGCGGAGGCTTACAGGCAAGGCATCACGCGGATCAAGGCGGAGGCTGGCTCCGCCCAGCCGGACGGCCGCAACTTCTACCGGAACTCCGGCTTCGAGGCGATCCCGAACTTCGGACCCTACGTCGGGGTGGAACACTCTTCCTGCTACGCCAAAACCATTAACGCCCACAGCGCCGCCCAGACCGCCATGGCCTAACTGCCGGTGTACCGCGCGGCTCCGTCACAGGACTAAGTTCGCCCTCAGTTCACCCTCACGGACCCCACTGTTTCCCTGACTGGTTCAAAGTGAGCAGCCGGGCTGTTTATCGAATCGATAGCTATAACAGCCCGGTTTTCGTCATGCCCGGCTATAGGCTGTGCGGACATGCTCCGATTCCAGTCCAGAAATGAGTCCTGATCGTGCGTAAAATGCAGACTTTGGTTGCCGCCGCCGTCGCCGCCACCCTTCTCGCCGGATGCGGTGGTGCTTCCACCCAGCCGGCATCAACCGGTGAAGCTTCCGGAACGCAGGCAGGTGCGTCCGGTGACACCCTGGTCATCTACACCAACTCCAACGGCGAAGGCCGGGGGGACTGGCTGGCCGCCAAGGCTGCCGAGGCCGGGTTCAAGATCGAGATCGTGGGGGCCGGGGGCGCCGATGCCACCAACAAGCTCATTGCCGAAAAGAACAATCCCATCGCGGACGTCGCCTTCGGCCTAAACAACATGTACTTCTCGCAGATCAAGAACGAAGGCGCGCTGGAGAGCTACCAGCCCACATGGGCCGGTGACGTGGACAAGGGCCTGGGTGACGGTGAGACGTACTGGCCCCTGGTGAAGCAGGCCATCCTCCTTGGCTACAACTCGGACAAGATCGCCAAGGACGCCGCACCAAAGGACTGGACGGACCTCTGGACCAAGGACGAATTCAAGAGCCGCTATGAACGGGTCACCGGCATGGGCACTGCCACCGCGCAGCTGGTCTTCGCCGGCATTCTCTCCCGGTACCGGGACGACTCCGGCGATCTGGGGATTTCCGACGACGGGTGGAAGCAGGTTGAGCAGTACTTCAAGAACGGCAGCCCCGCCGTCGCCAAGACCGACCTCTTTGCCCGCATCGCTTCGGGCGAGGTGGACATGGGCCAGATGCCGTCCTCGATCATCGCCGACCGTGAAAAGTCCTTCAAAGTGAACGTGGACACGGTCATCCCTTCCGTGGGTGTTCCGCTTGCCGTGGAGCAGATAGCTCTGGTGAAGGGGACCAAGAAAAAGGAACAGGCGCAGAAATTCATTGACTGGTTCGGGAGCGCTGAGGTCCAGGGCGAGTTCGCGCAGAAGTTCAACGCCATGCCGGTCAATAAGGGCGCCCAGGCAAAGGCCAACCCTGATGTTGTGAACTTCTTTGCAGGCCTCAAACAGCAGGACATCGACTGGGGCTTCGTCCAGAAAAACATGGGCGCCTGGGTGGAGAAGATCGAACTTGAGTACATGACGTAACACGATCTACCAGCCGCCGTCCCCGCGTTCCATCAGACAGGTTTGCCATGATCCGCTTGGAAAACATCGAAGTTACCTTTGGCGATTTCACCGCCATTCCGCACCTGGACCTGCATGTCCGCCCCGGCGAGTTCTTCACCCTCCTGGGGCCCTCCGGTTGCGGAAAGACGACGGCGCTGCGCACCCTGGCCGGCTTCATCCAGCCGGCCAGGGGTACCGTCCGGGTGGACGGGAAGGACGTGACCCGCCTCCCAAGCGACAAGCGGCAGGTAGGCATGGTGTTCCAGAACTATGCCCTGTTCCCCAGCATGAGCGTGTGGGAGAACATCGCCTTCGGGCTCCGGGTGCGGAAGGAAAAATCGGCGGACAGTGACCGCCTTGTCCGGGATATTGCACGGCGGGTGGAGCTCAGCGACGAGCAGCTCACGAAAAATGTATCCGAACTTTCCGGAGGCCAGCAGCAGCGGGTGGCCGTTGCGCGTGCCCTGGTGCTGCGACCAAAGATCCTGCTGCTGGACGAGCCTCTGTCCAACCTGGACGCCAAACTCCGCCACCAGTTGCGCCAGCAGCTCAAGGACCTGCAGAGCGAGTTCGGAATCACCACTGTCTACGTCACTCATGACCAGGACGAGGCGCTGGCCATGAGTGACCGCGTCGCCGTGTTCAATAAGGGCGTCGTGGAGCAGGTCGGCACCCCTCAGGAAATCTACGACCATGCCGCCACCGAGTTCGTCTGCAACTTCATCGGCGACAGCTCCACGCTGACGCCGGAATTTGTCGCAGAAGTGAACCGGCACTCGGGAGCCGCCCTTAGCACGGACGCCAGGTCGTACCTGCGCGTGGAAAAAGCCTCACTGGACCGGCCTGGGGACGGAGGGAGCGCCGTCGGACTTCCCGCCACCGTGGTCTCACGCACCTACCACGGCCTGCACAGTCGCTATGTGGTCCGCAGCCACGGCGCGGACATACGCCTCCTGGTCCGGGAAGACGGCGGCGCCCACCCCGACGCCGGTACCAGTACAACCATTTACCTCCGGCCGGAGCACATCCTCCAGTACCAACCAGACACTGGTGTTTCGCTGGAACAGGACCAGGCGGTTGCCCTGCCATGAGCGGCAGCACCACAGTCCGCGGCATGGTTCGTTCCCCCTTCGTCCTGGTGGTTGGAGTAGTCCTCACGTGGTTTATTGCCGCGTTCCTGGTATGGCCCAACGTCAACATCCTGATGGCCACGTTCTTTCCTGACGGCAGTTTTTCGGGCCGCGCGGCGGAAAAGCTATTTTCCTCCCAGCGGGCAATGAAGGCACTGGGCAACAGCTTTCTCCTGGCCGTAGCTCTGTCCATCACCGTCAACGCGGTGGGGGTCTTCATCGTCCTGGTCACGCACTACTTCCGGATCCGCGGCTCCAGGATCCTCTTCCTGGGGTATGCCTCCACCTTCATCTACGGCGGCATAGTGCTGGCGGCGGGCTACAAGTTCATCTACGGGGACAAGGGCATCGTCACCTCGCTGCTGGTCAGGCTGATCCCCGGGATGGACCCGAACTGGTTCTCCGGGTTCTTCGCCGTCCTGGTGGTCATGACCTTTGCAACCACCACCAACCACATGCTATTCGTGGCCAACGCGCTCAAGGGCATCGACTACCAGACCATCGAGGCGGCGCGGAATCTTGGCGCCTCGACGTGGACCATCCTGCGGCGCATCGTCCTGCCGATGCTCAAACCTACGCTGTTCGCCGTCACCATCCTGTCGTTCCTCACGGGCCTGGGCGCGTTGAGCGCTCCACAAGTGCTGGGCGGCCGTGACTTCCAGACCATCACGCCGATGATCCTGACATTCACCAACAGCCCCACCTCGCGCGACCTGGCGGCGCTGCTGGCCGTGATCCTGGGTCTGGCCACCATGCTGATGCTCGCCGTGATGTCCCGCCTCGAAAAGGGCGGCACCTACTTTTCCGTGTCGAAGGTGTCTTCCGAGCTCCAGAAGCAGGAGATCACCAATCGCACAGCCAACCTGGCCGTGCACGGCGTGGCCTACCTCCTCTTTGCCGTCTACACTCTCCCGGTCGTGCTGATCGTGCTGTACTCGTTTGCCGACGGCGCCGCCATCCAGACGGGACAACTCTCGCTGGCCAACCTGACACTGGACAACTACGGCCGCGTCCTTACCCAGCAGTCGGGCATCCGTCCGTTCATCGTCAGCGTGGTGTACAGCGCCCTGGCAGCGGTCATCGCCGTCGGTGGACTCCTTTTCGTGGCCCGGCTGCTGCAAAAATACAAAAACTGGCTGGCCTCAACCTTCGAATATCTGCTGCACATCCCGTGGATCCTGCCCTCCGCCCTTCTGGCCCTGGGCCTGATTGTCAGTTACGACCATCCCAGTCCGCTGGTGGGAGGTACGGTCCTGACCGGAACGACGGTGATTCTGCTCATCGCCTTCGTCACGGTGAAGATCCCGTTCACCCTCCGGATGCTCAAGGCATCCTTTGCCTCCGTGAACTCCTCGCTGGAAGAGGCCGCAGCCATCATGGGCGCCAAGACCCTGTACGTTTTCAGGCGGATCCTCCTGCCGCTGGTGCTCCCGGCAGCGGCAGCCATCACAGCCTTGAACTTCAACAGCCTGCTCGACGACTACGACACCGCCATCTTCCTGGCCCACCCGCTGGTGCAGCCATTGGGCCTGGTCATCAAGGCCAATACCGACGGCGCCGAGGGCACCGAGGGAATCGCCAACACCTTCGTTTACACGGTGCTCCTCATGGTCATCACGGGCGTGACCATGTACCTGGTGTACGGCAGGACCGGGCGGCGCAAGACCAAGAAACCCCTGCCAACGCTGCCTTCCGCATCGCAAGCCCCCGGCCCGGGAGCCCCGGGCACCCAAGCGCCGGGTGAAGATGACGCTACGCGTCCGGCCGCTGCCGTCCGCTGATCAACCGCCGGAGGTGCTGCCGACGGCGGCCCGTGCGTTCCGCCGTCGGGCGAGGTTGAGCACCCGGTCCCGCAGCGGCTGGGCACGGTCGGCGAGCGCAATCCGTCCCAGCGCTGACGAGGCCACGCTCACGGCACGGGTGCGCAGCCTCCGCTGCCGGTTGTAGGCCCGCAGCGCCTGGTTCTCGGGCAGGGTATTGAGGAGGTCTGCAAGCGTGACCGCGTCCACCAGCGATTCGCAGGCCCCGCGGCCCAGCGTGGGCATCATGGCGTGCGCGGCGTCTCCAATGAGCACCCTCCTGCCGCTGACGTAGGAGCCAAGGCGCGGAACCGTCCACAGGCGCTGGACCAGGCATTCCTCCGGCGTGGCTGCGGCAAGCGTGCGCCGGACGGCAGGGGCGTGGTTGGTGAAGCGAGCCCTTGCCTGCTCGAGGACTAACGCGGGATCTATCCCGTAGGGGCCGAGTTCGGACCGGTAACTCGCATACCAAAAGGAGCCTCCCCGGGCGGCGGCCATCCCGAACAGGTCGCCGCGGCCCCAGTATTCGCCTACCTCATCCGGTTCGACTGGAGTGGGAAGGGTGCCGCGGAGGGCAAGGTACGGCGTGAGGCGAGCTTGGGTGGCCCCGCCCCAAGCCGCACGTCGGACCATGCTGTGGACACCGTCGGCGCCTACCACCAGGCTGCCGTCCGCGGGGACTGCCTGCACCGTGTCCGTGACCCTGCGGACGGTTGCGGGCACGGCTTCATCCAGCAGCCGGATCAGGTCAATCCGGGAAATGCCGAACATCCCGCCCGCATCGACGGTCACCCACGGCTCCCCCTGGGCGTTGCGGACCGAGCCGCTGCCGAGCACAGGGCTGACCGCCCGTGCCTCATCCAGGATTCCGAGCCGCGCCAGCGCCCGCTGGGCGTGTGGCCACATGCCCAGCGCGTTGCCCACGGTGGGCAGTTCCGGGCGTTTCTCATGGACGGTCACCTGGAAACGGCTGGTATCCAACGCCGCGGCGAGGGCGAGCCCGGCGATTCCGCCACCAACGATCGTGATCGTTTCCATGCACCATATTTTACTACTTTTGTAGTGGATGGGAAGGGCGTCCCACTACACTGAACGCATGCCGGACCGCCGCAACCAACTGCTTGATGCCGCCCTGGCTGTGGTGGCGGACAGGGGGATGAAGGGCCTCACCCACCGGGCAGTTGACGCCGCAGCCCGGGTGGCCGAGGGAACCACCTCGAACTACTACCGGAGCCGCGCCACACTGGTTGCGGCAGTGCTGGAGCGGCTGCTGGAACTGGACGCAGCGCTCCTGGCCGAGCAGGGGCCGGCCGGCCCGCCCCGCAGCGTTGAGGAACTGGCAAACCAGTTGGCCTCGCTGGTCCTGGCACTTGCCGGACGGCATGCGGGGCTGACCCGCGCCCGGCTGGCCCTCTCCCTGGACAAGCCCGAATCGGTGACCGCCGGCCATTTCCGGCTGGTGGGCGGGCTGGAGCAGGCCCTGGCCGCGCTGGGAGTACAGGACGCGGGGGCCAGGGCCCGGGATGTGGCCGACTACGGCGACGGCGTCCTGCTCCATCTGCTGACCGTCCGGCGGGACGATGCTCCGGACGCTGCAGTGATCGCTTCGGCGGTCCGGCGGCTGCTGGCGCCGTAAGACTAACTGGCAGCCCCGCCGTCGGAATTCTCCCCTGGCTTAGGAAGGGGCGGTGGGCCAGCCTGTATAGGCTTCGGCGAGGTAGGCCCTGCCGTGCCGGGAGGAGACCACGGAGTTCAGTTCCCCGAGCTGGCGGGCGCGGGAGAAGTCGTCGGCGTCGGCGGGGGTGTGCAGCATGGTGGTCATCCAGTAGGAGAACTGCTGCGCCTTCCACACCCGGTCCAGGGCGCGGTCGCTGTAGGTCTCCAGGAGCGCATCAGAGCCGGAGTTGTAGTGGCTGTCGAGGCCTTCGAAGAGGACCTTGACGTCGTTGATGGCCAGGTTGAGGCCCTTGGCACCGGTGGGCGGGACGGTGTGTGCGGCGTCGCCGGCCAGGAACAGGTTGCCGTGCCGCATGGGGGTTTGAACGAAGCTGCGGAACGGCAGGACCATCTTTTCCAGGACGGGCCCTTCCTTGAGCTCGAAGCCGTTGCCGTTGACCCGGCTGCGGAACTCGGCCCAGATCCGGCCGTCATCCCAGTCGGCCACGTTTTCCTTGGGGTCGCACTGGAAGTACATCCGCTGCACAGTCTCGGTGCGCTGGCTGATCAGCGCGAAGCCGTTGGCCGAGTTGGCGTAGATCAGTTCATCCGAGCTGCGCGGCGCCTCGGCCAGGATGCCAAACCAGGCGAAGGGGTATTCATGGAAGTACCGCTTGCGCTTGGCTTCCGGGATCTGGGTGCGGCAGTGGCTGCGGGAGCCGTCCGCACCTACAAGGAAGTCCGCCTGGATCTCGTACTCAACCCCGTCGGCGTCGGTGAACCAGACCTTCGGCTTGCCCTCGAGGTCGTGCACCGAGGTGTCGCTGACGCTGTAGCGGACGTCGCCGCCGTCGTCCTTCCGGCGCGCGGCGAGGTCCAGGAACACATCCGTTTGCGGGTACAGCCACACGGACTCCCCCACCAGGTCCTTGAAGTCGATGCGGTGGCTCTCGCCATTGAAGCGCAGCTCAATCCCGTCGTGCCGGTCCCCGTCGCGCAGCACACGGTCCGAGACACCGCTGTCCACCAGCAGGTTGACGGTGCCGTGCTCCAGGATGCCGGCCCTGACCGTGTGGGCGATTTGCTCGTGGCTGCGGATCTCGACCACGGTCGAGTCGATGCCTGCCTTGGCCAGCAAGTGGGAGAGCATGAGTCCGGCGGGACCGCCGCCCATGATGGCCACCTGGGTGGTGATGATTTTTCGTGCCATGTTCTGTCCTCGCTTCATTGCGGGCCCCGCCTGGGCGGCACCGGGTCGGTTCTTCTGCCAACCAGTGTGGGCGCCGGGTGGTGAGCCCCGTTACACCTATTCCGTTGAATGGATCAGGAGTCTGCCATCTGCCGGGCGATGCCACGTGCGGCGGTCTGCAGCGCGGGCACCAGCGCCTGCAGGCGCATCTCACGGAGGGGAACCACGACGCCGAGCGACGCCACAGCACGCTGCCTGCGGTTCAGGACCGGAACGGCTATGCCCCAGGTATCCGGATCCACCACGCCCTTGAGCTGGGCGAAGCCCTGGCGGGAAGTTTCGGCCAACAGTGCCCGGACGGTATCCGCGGCGACTTTTCCTTCCGGGTCGGTAAAGCGCCCGAGGTACTCCTCCTGCACCATCTTGTCCTGGTGGGCCATCAGCGCCAGCCCCGCGGACGAGATGTGCACCGGCATCCTTCCTGCCACCTGGGCGCGGTTGGCCACCGAGCCCCGCCTGGAGAGCCGCTCCACGAACAGCGCCTCCCAGCCGTCCAGCACGGCCAGGTTCACATTTTGGTGCAGGACCTGCTGGATGTCCTCCATGAACGGCATGGCCGCCTGGCGCAGGGCGAGGGTGGGGGAAGTACGGTTCACCAGCTCCCACAACCGGACCCCGGGCCGGACCATGCCGCCCGGCGCCGCCTCAAGCAGCCCGTGGGCGGCAAGCTGGCCCACCAGGCGGTGCGTGGTGGTGAGCGGCAGGCCGGCGCGCTGGGCGAGGTCGCTCAGCTGCAGGGCACTGACGTCCTGCGGGAACGCGGAAATCAGCCGCACGATCCGGTCCACTACCGAGTCGCCGGATTTCGAGTTGGCCAGCGCAAGCACCTTCTTCCGTTCAATGGGAAAAGTTGTCCCAGATTACACCTCCTAGTGATACAAACCTCACTGGGGATGTGGGCGATGCTGCCCGATCCTCCCCGGCGAAGCCTGCCGCTCAACTCCTGGAAGATACACCGAGGTATTTCTATGTCACTTGCGCCCACTCAGCACCGTTCAAAGTGGCCAGTCTGGCTCTGCTGGCTGGCGATGGTCCTTGACGGCTTTGACCTGGTGGTCTTGGGTACCGTCATCCCCACGCTGATCAAGACCCATGAGCTTGGCTTCGATGCGGTGGGCGCCACGTGGGCCGCCACCATCTCGCTGGTCGGCGTTGGCGCCGGTGCCCTGTTCATTGCCCCGCTGTCTGACCGCTTTGGCCGGCGCCGCCTCCTGGTGGCCTGCGTCCTGTGGTTTTCGATCTTCACCATCGCCGTGGTGTTCGCGCCCAACGTTGCGGTGTTCTGCGCCTTCCGCCTCCTTGCCGGGCTGGGGCTGGGCGCCTGCCTTCCGGCCGCCCTGGCCTACATGAACGACTACGCTCCGGCAGGCACCGCCGGAAAATCGACCACCCGGACCATGACCGGCTACCACGTAGGCGCTGTGGCCACGGCCTTCCTTGCCCTGATGCTGATTCCGGACTGGCGGATGATGTTCATCGTGGGCGGCCTGGCGGGCATTGCCCTGGCACCCTTCCTGTGGTTCAAGCTCCCGGAGACCCTTCCCTCAGCGGCTGCCTCAGGGGCGGAAGGAAAAGAACCGGCCGCAGCCCGCACAGGCTTCCGCGACCTTGCCCGGAAGCCCTACCCCCTGGTGGCGCTGGCCATCGCGGCGGCTTCCTTCATGGGCCTGCTCCTGGTCTACGGCCTGAACACCTGGCTCCCGCAGCTGATGGCCGGCGCCGGGTACACCGTCAGCACCGGCCTGGTCCTCCTGCTGGTCCTGAATGTGGGCGCCGTGGTGGGCCTGGTCATCGCGGGAATCCTGGCCGACAAGCACGGCACCAAGAAGGTGGTGCTGCTGTGGTTCGGGCTCTCCGCGCTCTTCCTGGCGGTCCTGAGCGTCAAGATCCAAAGTGAACTGCTGCTCAACCTGGCAGTCTTTGTCACCGGCGTGTTCGTGTTCAGCGCGCAGGTGCTGGTTTATGCATGGGTCAGCCAGCTGTTCCCGGCAGTCCTCCGAGCCACCGCGCTGGGTTTCGCCGCCGGCGTGGGCCGGCTGGGTGCCATCATGGGCCCCGCCGTCACCGGAACGCTGGTAGCTGCCAACATTGCCTACCCCTGGGGCTTTTACGTCTTTGCGGCCGCTGCCGCCATCGCCGTGCTGGCGCTGATAGCAGTGCCGCACACCATCCGGGCAGTCCGGGAAGAAGCAGCCGCGGAACGCCCATGACCGGCCTCCGGCCGGCCCGCCCCAGGTGCCGCTCGGGGGCGGGCCGGGCGGAAAAGGCGGTCAGGCCGCCGTCGCAACCCGTCCCTGCCTGCGCCGCACACGGCGCCATACGGCAGGTGCCAGCACCACCGCTATGCCGACGGCGGCACCAATGACGGTCTCGACGATGCGGTCGCGCAGGAGGTAAGCAGGCGAGGCGGGAACCACCAGGAGCGTGGAGATCAGCGCCAGGGGGGTGACGAACACCTGGGCCAGGAGGTACTGGCGGAGGATGAACATCTCGGCGCCGAACTGGCACAGCGCCATGACGAGCACCGTCTGCCAGGGCTGCAGGCCCACCAGCAGGATCGCCGCCAGGACCAGCAGGCCCAGGACAGTGCCGATGATCCTTTGGATGCCGCGGCGCACGCGGTGCTGGGTGGTGTGGCCCACCAGGGGGACAACGGCGGCCACCATGGCCCAGTAGTTATGCCCGAATCCCAGGCGGGACCCGGCCCAGGTGGCCAGCGTGCCGGCGAGGCCTGCGGCCACCAGGTAGCCGGACCCTTCAAGCCACGCCGCGCGCTTCTCCGCGGGCGTGCGACGGATCCGCGGAGGCCTGGTCCACGGGGTGCGGTGGCTGGGAAGGATCCGGGACGAGAAGCCGACAAGCAGGGCGAACAGCGTGGTGAGGACGGCAACCAGCATGCCCTGCCACAGGGGCGGCTGGTTCGGAATGGACGCAATGGCGGCGAACGCGAAGATGTGGAAGAGCGATCCCGCCGGGCGCAGCCGCAGCCAGGAGATGGCGACGGAACAGGCGCCTGCCACCAGCGTGGTGGCCAGGACCAGGAGCCAGGTGTGGGTGGCGGCATCCAGGCCCCAGGCAGGACCCATGCGGGCCGCGAGCGCCGCCAGGAAGATCACCAGCAGCATCAGCAGCCCGGCACGCAGCTGCAGCACGAAGCGCACGGCATGCGGTTCGCCGCGGCCGTAGATTCCGGTGAAGGCGCCGAAGGACGCGAAGATTGCCAGGTCCAGCCGGCCCAGCAGCACCAGCGTGATGAGGGGAACGAAGACGCCCACGGCACACCGCAGCGCCGGGTGGTGGTCCTTGTTGCCGGGTCCGATGGTGAACATCTCGGCAAACATCTTCACGGGCAGCGCCTTCCTTGGGGTGGATCCTGACGGGCGGCCGCGCTGACGTTCCTCATAAATCCTAAGGCCCGGCCCCCTCCCGGTGCCCGCTGCGTTCCCCTGAATGGAATCGGAAGGCAATGCGGGGGAAACAACGCGAGGCAATGCTGGAGCCATGAAGCACACCCCGCCCCACCCGTCCACCAAAGAACTGCGCTGCGAGGTCTGCGGCCAGATGCCGGAACCGCCCAAAGCCAGGCTGACCGTGGCGAACGTGGCCGTGATGCTGCCCATCGAGCTGCTGGTCCACGCCCTGGTGGTGGAAGCCCATCTACCTTATGTAGCCAAGGTGCTGGTGCTGGCCCTCACTGCCACGGTCCTGGTGATCTGGGTGGCCGAGCCGTCAGCTGCCAGGATCCTGCTCCGCTGGCTGCATGCGCCGGCCCTGCGGCACCGCCGGCAACTGGTGGCGGCCCCGTCGCTCTGGCGGGCGCGGACGCTGCTGCGGGACCGGCCCGGCGCACTGCAGCGGATCACGCGGGCGCTGGCACGGCTGGACAGCAATATCCTCAGCATCCACGTCCACCCGGTCCCGGGCGGCGTCCTGGACGAGTTTGTCCTCTCGGTGCCGGGCCACGTGGGCGAACGGGAGCTTTTGGATGCGCTGCACGACGGCGGCGGCGGCAGTCCGCACGTCTGGCCCACCACCGCGCTGGCCATGGCGGACGGACAGACCAAGGCGTTAAGCCTCGCGGCGCGCATCGCTGCCGCCCCCGACGAACTGCCCCTGGCGGTGGCCGAGCTGCTGCACGCAAGGATCCTGCCACCGTCGGACGCCGGCAGCAAAGGGCCCGACGACGGGACGCACCTTAAGATCCCCACGGCATGGCACGGGCCCGTCACCTTTTCCCGGCCAGGCGAACCGTTCACGCCGGCGGAGTCGGCTCGGGCCCACCGGCTGGCCGAACTGGCCGAGATTACGTCTTATCGGCCGGCCGCGTCCCCAACAGAACGTTGAGCCCCCACCCCACCACCGTGATCAGGATGATGGCCCCTGCCATGGACGCCAGCTGGACCGGAGCGGACAGGATGCCGAGGCTGACGATGAGGGTGGTTGCCCCGGCGGGCGGGTGGGGCAGGCCCAGCCAGGTCAGCACCAGGGTGGTGAGCCCCACCGAGAGCACGCCACTGAGGACGTGCAGCGGGGTCAGTCCGCCCACCGTAGCGGACGGCTGGTCCTGCAGGCCCAGGGCATACAGGCAGAGTGCCCCGGCCAACAGCCCCACCCCATGCCCCACCAGGGTGTTGACCGGCCTGGAAGCCTTCTGTTCGGGAGACTCGAAGAACAGCATCACCGTGGGGCCGAGGCTGGGAAACAGCCAGGGCAGATGGAACAGGAGGCCCGCCGCGCCGCTGACGGCGAGGACGACAATACCCAGGACACCCGCGTACAGCCCGGCGCCCAGCTTGTTCCAGTTCTTCTTGGCCCGTTCCAGCATGGGTGTGTTCATTCCTTGCCCCTACCCGCCCGCCGCCGGTCACAATCGGTTGGGAAGGCGGTCACGCGGCATGCGCGCGCAAAACCCTTGACAGTGGCGCGTGTCACTCCTACCTTTGTTTTTGGGATCCCAAATTGGGATCCCAAAAATGAAAAGCTTCCGCTCGGCGCTCCGGATCGTCCGGCGGACCCTCTCCACCGGCAACGGCCCAACGGGCACGTACCGCACCGTTCGCATCCCCCATCCGTAAACTTCCCCGTGAAGGAGAAGCTGTGTCCATCCCAAACACTGAAACAACGGCCACATCCCTTGAGGCCGCTCCCGGCACCGCCGACAAACCCGAAAAGGACGGCACGCAACGACGCACTGCCGTCCGCTGGAAGCTCTTCCTGCTGCTCCTGGTCCTGGTCTCCGTCAATTACATCGACCGCGGTTCCATCTCCGTCGCCCTGCCCATCATCCAAAAGGAATTCAACCTGCCTCCCGAACTGGTGGGCCTGCTCCTTTCCGCCTTCTTCTGGACCTACGCCCTCATGCAGGTGCCGGTGGGCTGGCTGATCGACAAGTTCGGTCCCCGCAAGGTTATGACGGCTTCCTGCATCGGCTGGGGTGCTGCCACAGCGGCCTCCGGCATGGCGGGCGGCTTCCTCAGCATGTTCATCGCCCGGCTCGGCATCGGCGTAACAGAGGCAGGTGTGATGCCCGCCGGCGGCAAGCTCAATGCCATCTGGATGCACAAGTCCGAACGCGGCCGCGGCGCCACCATCCTGGACGCCGGCGCTCCCCTGGGAGCCGGCCTGGGCGGCATCATCATTGCCGGCCTCATCGCCTCCACGGGCAGCTGGCGCTGGGCCTTCGTCATCGCCGGCGCCGCCACCGTCCTCATGGGCCTGGCCGTCTGGTGGTACGTCCGGGACAACCCCCGCCAGCACCGCGGCGTCAATGAGGCCGAGGCCTCCTACATCGAAGCGTCGCACGCCGCCGAGGACGCCGAAGCAGCCATGGACGGCAGCAAGGGCAAGCGCGGCCTGCTTCCCTACCTCAAATTCCGCTCCTTCTGGGCCATGTGCCTGGGCTGGCTCGGCTTCAACGGCGTGTTCTACGGCTTGCTGACCTGGGGCCCGCTGTACCTGGCCCAGGCCAAGGGCTTCGACCTGAAGACCATCGGCTGGTCCACGCTGGTGATCTTCGGTGCCGGCTTCGTCGGCGAGATCATCGGCGGCACCGTCGCCGACAAGTGGCGCGCATCCGGCGCCTCCGCCAACCTGGTGATGCGGACCCTCCTCGGCATCTCCAGCGCCATCGTCGTGGCGGGCCTGGTGGGCGTGACCGTGGTCCCCGACGCCACCACCGCCGTGGTCCTGCTCTCCGTGGTCCTGTTCTTCCTGCGCTGGGTGGGCCTGTTTTGGAGCATCCCCTCCATCCTGGGCGGCCGCACCAACGCCGGCGTCCTGGGCGGAGCGATGAACCTCAGTGGCAACATCTCTGGCTTCGTCACCCCAATCGTCGTCGGCCTCATCGTGGGTGCCACCGGCTCCTACACCTGGGCGCTGCTGTACTTTGTGGGTTCCGCGGTGATCATGGGCGCCTCCGTCCTCACTCTGAACTACAACAAGCGGCTTCCTGTCTAAGCTGACCCTCGCAGGGAAACTTGCAATTGACGCCCCCGCGAGCCGGGAGCAGTGCCGTACGAGAATCCGAAATGGAGCACCATGCTGACCGCAGAAGAGACCCAGGACAAGGACCGCCCCCTCCGCGAAACCGTCCGGGACACCCTCCGCACCCGGATTTTCGAAGGACACTACGCTCCCGGCACGCGGCTGGTGGAACGCGACCTGGCCGCCGAGTTCTCCGTATCCCGGCTGCCGGTCCGCGAGGCCCTGCGCATGCTCCGCCAGGAAGGCCTGATCAGCGACCGCGGGGCCCGCGGGGCCGAAGTGAGCAGCCTCAGCCCCAAGGACGTCGAGGACCTTTTCGACGTCCGCCAGTCCCTGGAGGTGCTGGCCTGTCGGCTCGCCGCCAAGCGGGCCACCAGGGAGCACCTCGACTACCTCAAGGGCCTGCTGGACAACGCAGAGGCCTTCCTGGCCAAGGGGTCGGTGATGGAGGCACACCGTTCCAACAGCGAATTCCACGACGCCATCACGCGCATCGCGGACAACAACTTCCTCAAGTCCGCCCTGGAACCCCTCCAGGGGCGGATGCACTGGCTGTTCCGGCACGTCAGCGACCTGCCCGAACTCATCCGCGAACACCGCGAACTCTACGCCGCCATCGCCAGCGGCGACCCGGACAGGGCAGCCGCCCAGTCCGCTTCCCACATTGGCAAGTACCGGGACCAGTTCCCTGAGGACTTCCAAAAAACCGAACCAGAATTCCACCGGAAGAGAAAATGAAACTCCTGGTCATCAACCCCAACATCAGTGCCGATGTCACCGCACTGATCGAATCCGAAGCGCTGCGGTCCGCCTCCCCCGGCACCGACCTGCTGGTCCGGACGGCCGGCCACGGCGTGGAGTACATCGAAACCCGCTTCGAATCCCTCGTCGCCGCCGGCGCCGTGGCGGAAATCATCGCCGAACACACCCGCCCCGGAGCAGACCCGGTGGACGCCGTGGTGGTCGCAGCGTTCGGCGATCCCGGCATGCCGGCCCTCAAGGAACTGGCTGACGTTCCCGTCATCGGCATCACCGAGGCCGCCCTGTGCGCGGCAGCCCTGCAGGGCCACCGCTTCTCCATCATCGCCATCTCGGACCGGATCAAACCCTGGTACCGGGAATGCGTGGAGCAGTTCGGCCTGGCCGGCCGGCTGGCCTCCATCCGTTCCATCAACGACTCCCTGACCAGCATCGCCTCCGTCCAGCAGGACTTCCGGGAAACCCTGCTGGCACTGAGCCGGCAGGCCGTGGCGGAGGATGGTGCCGACGTCGTCATCCTTGCCGGCGCCCCGCTGGCAGGCCTGGCCCGCGAACTCAAGGGACAGATTCCCGTGCCCGTGGTTGACGGCATTTCCGCCGGCATCCGCATGGCGGAGGCCGTGGCTGCCCTGCAGTCCGGAAGCCACCGCGCCGGCGCCTTCGCCCCACCCCCGGCCAAGGACCGCAAAGGCCTGTCCGGCAACCTGGACGCGGCCCTCGCCGCCCGCCAAGAGCACGCCGGCACCCCGCAGCCCGCCGCCTAACCCCGACTTCACCAACCCAGGAGGACACCGATGTCCCACCAGCCAGACCTCGTCATTGCCAACGCCACCGTGGTGAACAGCTACGGCCGCCAGGACGCCCACATCGTGGTGCACCAAGGAAAGATTGCCGAACTCGTCGACGCCGCCCAGCCGGTGCCCGCGGCGGACCGCACCGTCGACGCCACGGGCAAACTCGTGATCCCCGGCGGCGTGGACGGACACTGCCACGTGGCCCAGGTGACCGGACGCTTCCGCACCCTGGACGACTACCGCACCACCTCCACAGCCGCCCTGTGGGGCGGAACCACCACCATCATCGACTTCGGAATTCCGCGGGACGCCCAGGAAACCCCCCTGGCCGCCGTCCTGCACAAAAAGGAACTCGCCACCCAGTCCCGCTGCGACGTGGCCCTGCACGGCGCCGTGATCAGCTGGGACGAAACGGTGCCATGGCAGCTGGAGCAGCTGGCCGCCGAGGGCGTCCGCTCAGTGAAGATGTACACCACCAACCGGGGCACCACCATGGCCGACGGCGACACCATCGTCAAGGTCATGCGGGAAATGGTGCGGCTGGACGGCCTGGCCTACATCCACGCCGAACACGACCCCATCATTGCCGACTGCACCGAACAGCACGCCCAGGACGGCCGGATCGGCATCGAACACCTGCACCGGACCCGGCCCGAGCTGGCCGAGGAGATCTCCGTGAAGGAGACCCTGGCCATGGCCGAATACACGGGAGCGCCGGTGTACTTCGTGCACCAGTCCACGCCCGGAGCGGTGGACCTGGTCTCGCAGGCACGGGACCACGGGCTTGAGGCCTACTCCGAAACCTGCCCGCACTACGTCACCCTGGACGACTCCGTCTATGCCTCCACCTTCCCGGAGTGGTTCGCCTGCTGCCCGCCCATGCGCAGCGCGGAAACGGTGGCTGCCCTCAAGGAGCGGCTGGTGTCCGGTGCCATCCACACCATGTCCTCGGACCATTCCTGCTACGACCTGTCCCAGAAGCGCGAGCGGACCGATGACGTGCGCGCCATGCCGCACGGACTGCCCGGGGTGGAGACGCGGATGCCGGTCACCTTCACCGCGATGACCTCCGCGGGGGCCACCGTTGAACAATTCGTCAACGCCTTCGCCGCCGAACCTGCACGGATCAACGCCGTTCCCGGCAAGGGCCGCATCGCCGAAGGGTTCGACGCCGACCTGGTGGTCTTCGATCCCGCAGAGGAACGCACGGTGGACGGCGCAGCCCTGCACATGGGCACCGATTTCTCACCCTTCGACGGGAAGGCACTGACCGGCTGGCCCGCCGTCGTGGTTTCCAACGGACGCGTGGTGCTGGACGCGGACGGCTTCCACGATCCCGGCGCCGCAGGCCGCTTCATCCACCGCAACGGCTTCCGCCAGCACCAGTCAGCCGCCGCCGACGCCGCCCAACTTCCCGCCCCCGCGCTCTAGGAGCCACCATGCCTGCAACCACCCGCCCGCACAGGATCGGCATGATCGTGCCGTCCTCCAACACCTGCCTGGAACCCCAGACGTACCGCATCCTGGGCAGCCGCACCGACGTCACGGTGCACTTCACCCGGATCCCGGTGACCCGCATCGCCCTGGACGATTCCTCGGACCGGCAGTTCGACCCCGCCGTCATGCGCCAGGCGTCGCAGCTGCTGGCGACGGCGGACGTGGACGTGATTGCCTGGAACGGCACGTCAGGTTCCTGGCTCGGTTCGGGCCACGACCAGGAGCTGGCCGGTGAAATCACCGCCGCCACCGGGGTCCCGGCGACCACCTCCACGCTGGCTTACCTCGAGGCGTTCCGGGCCTTCGGGACGGAACGGATCGGCCTGTTCACGCCGTACACGGAAGACGTGAACCACCAGGTCATCGCATCCTACGAGCGTGAAGGCATCAAGACCGTGGACCACCGGGCGCTGGGCCTGAGCGACAACGAGTCCTTTGCCCGGGTGACCGACGACGAGATGCGGCCCGGCTCCCGGGAACTCGCCGCCGCGGCCCCGGATGCCCTGGTCTACCTGTGCACCAACCTTTACGGAGCCAACATCACTGCAGAGATCGAGGAAACCACCGGGGTCCCGGTGCTGGACTCCGTGGCGGTCACGCTGTGGCACGCCCTGAAACTGGCCGGCGCACCGCTGCTGGAGCGGCGCTGGGGGCGGCTGCTGGGCTGACCGCCCCTACATCGGCAGGAAGGTTACATCCGCAGGGTCAGGGCACCGGGCTCCATGGTCATGAGCACGTGCTTGCCCTGGCCCTCGTGGTCGCCGTCCAGCTGGTAGTCGTCCTTGTGCTCCAGCGTGATCTCCACGCTCTTGCCCTGGAAGTACTCCACGGCGGTGTCCTTGTTCTTGCCCTTGCCGATGATGCCGGCGAGCACGGAGAGCCAGCCCAGCTTGCCGTGGTGCGGCGCCAGGACGGCGATGTCCAGCAGGCCGTCGTCGATCTTGGCGTCGGGGAAGATCTCCAGCCCGCCCTGGACCTTGCCGCAGTTGCCCACCATCACGCTGCGCACGCCGCGGTGGACAACCCGTTTGCCGTCGATCGCAACGGTTGCCTTGACCGGTTTCCCGGGAAGGTTGCGGATCCCGGCGTCCACGTAGGCCAGCCAGCCCACCTTGTGCTTCAGTTCCTGGTTGGTGTCCGCCATGATGGTGGCGTCGTAGCCCAGGCCGGCCATGACCAGGAACAGCTGCTCCTCGTCGGGGTCGTTCCGGCGGGCGCGGACCACGTCGATTTTCCGCTCGGTGCCCACCAGCGCCCCGGACAGGGCGCCGTCGTAGTCGGTCACGTCGATGCCCAGGTTGCGGGCCAGCAGGTTCCCGGTGCCCAGCGGCAGCAGGCCCATGGGGACGTCGCCGCCGGCAAGGACCTCCGCCACGCAGCGGACTGTTCCGTCGCCGCCTGCCGCAATGATGAGGTCCGCGCCCTGGGCCAGGGCTTCCTTCGCCTGACCGACGCCGGGGTCCTCCTCCGTTGTCTCGAACCAGAGGGTTTCGCCCCAGCCGTTCTCCTCGCAGTGCTTGGCCATCAGCTCGCGCACGTCAATGTCCACCGTCTTGGCCGGATTAATGACGACGGCGGCTCGTTTGGGCGAAGGGGTGGAGCTGGTCTCAGTCATGACGTCCTCAGATGGCGGAATGTAAAGCAGGCTTCTCAAAGAAGGGTAACCCGGCGCGGGGCATGTTCCGCGCCTACAGGGCCTTAACCGCGCCCAGCACCTGTGCCAGCGAGTCCTTGGCGTCCCCGAACAGCAGCGACGTCTGCGGCTCATACAGCAGATCGTTTTCGATGCCGGCGAAACCCGGACGCATGGACCTCTTCAGGAACACCACCTGCCGCGCCTCCGCCACTTCCAGGATGGGCATCCCGTAGATCGGTGAGCCTGAGGAGGTCTTGGCGGCCGGGTTCACCACATCGTTGGCACCCACCACCAATACCACGTCCGTGGTCTTGAACTCCGGGTTGATGTCGCCCATCTCCTTGAGCGACTCGTACGGCACGTTGGCCTCGGCCAGAAGAACGTTCATGTGCCCGGGCATGCGGCCGGCCACCGGATGGATGGCGAAATCCACTTCAATCCCCCGCGCTTCCAGGGCCTGGGCCAGTTCGGCGGCCGTGTGCTGGCCCTGGGCCACCGCCAGGCCGTAGCCGGGGACGATGATCACCCGCTGGGCGTACCCCAACAGAACCGCCACGTCCTCCGGCGAGGACGAGCGGACCGGACGCCCGCTCACGGCGGTGGATCCCGCCGTCGAACCTCCCCTGAAGGCGCCGAACAGAATACCTGCCACGCTGCGGCCCATGGCCGCCGCCATGGCACGGGTGAGGATGGTGCCCGAGGCGCCCACCAGGGTGCCGGCCACCACCAGCAGGACGTTGCCCAGCACCAGGCCGGAGGCGGCGACGGCCAGACCGGTGAAGGCGTTCAGCAGCGAGATGACAATGGGCACGTCGGCGCCGCCTACCGGCAGCACCAGCAGCACACCGGCGGCAAGGCCCAGGACCAGCAGCAGGACCGCAAGGGGCAGCGCCGCGGTGAGGACCACGGCAACCGCGGCGGCCACCGCGGCGAGCAGGACCACGCCCATCACCACCGGCAGGCCCGGGAACACCACCGGCCGGGTGGTCATGAGTTCCTGCAGCTTGGCGAACGTGACGCCCGAGCCGGCAAAGGACACCGCGCCCACCAGGAGCGTGAACACGATGGCCACCCGCACCCACGGATCCTCCGCGTGCGCCAGTTCCAGGAGGGCCACCAGGGCGGCGGCGCCGCCGCCCACACCATTGAACAGCGCCACGAGCTGCGGCATCTGAGTCATCTTCACGCGGCGGGCCACCGGTGCGGCCACGGCGGAGCCAACGGCGATGGCGGCCAGGATCCAGGGGACGTTCTCCAGCCGGGCGGACAGGAAGACGGTGACAACGGCGATCAGTGCCCCGAGTGCGCCCACCAGGTTTCCACGGCGGGCCGTGCGCGGTGAGCTCAGCCCCCGCAGCGCCAAGATGAAGCAGACCGCCGCAATGAGGTAAAGGACGGAGGTCCAGACCGGATCGAGGAGGCTCATTTGCTGCCCGCCTTGGGTTGCACCGCGTCCTTTTTGGCGTGGAACATGTGCAGCATCCGGTCCGTCACCACGAAGCCGCCCACCAGGTTGGCAGTGGCAAGGACGACGGCGAGCAGCGCCACCGCGAGCACCCACGGGTCGGTTGCCTGGCCGGCCACGATGATGGCACCCACCAGGATGATGCCGTGGATGGCGTTGGCGCCGGACATCAGGGGCGTGTGCAGGGTGCTGGAAACCTTGGACACCACTTCGAAGCCGACGAACACCGCCAGCACCGTGATGGTCAGCAGGGCAATCGCGTCCATCAGAGCCCTCCTTCCTGCCGGGCTGCGGCGGTGCCGGCTGTTGAAGCACGTGCCTTCAGCAACTCCGCAGTGGGTTGGTGCCGCACCTCCCCGGCGTGGGTGAGGCAGGCACCTGCCACCACTTCGTCGTCGAAATCCAGCATCAGCGCGCCGTCGTGGACCAGCAGCGCCAGCAGGTTGGCTACGTTCTTGGCGTAGAGGCGGGAGGCGTCGGAGGCCATCGCGGAGGCGGCGTCCTTCAGCCCCACCAGGGTGATGAGTCCTGTTCCGTCGGCGGTGGGAATGGGGATTTCCTGACCAGGTACGGAGCCCTCCACATTGCCGCCCGACTCGGCGGCGAGGTCGACGACGACCGATCCCGGGCGCATGCCCTGCACCATCTCGCGGGTCACCAAGAGGGGCGCGGGGCGTCCGGGAACTGCCGCCGTCGTGATCAGAACGTCCGATTGCGCCACGTGGGGCGCCAGCAGCTGCCGCTGCCGGGTGCCGGCGTCGGAGCTCAACTGCCGGGCATAGCCGCCTGCCGCCTCGGCCGTTTCCAGGTCCAGACGGATGAAGGTGCCGCCCATGGACGCTACCTCGTCGGCGGAGGCGGGGCGGATGTCGTTGGCGAAGACGCGGGCGCCCAGGCGCTTGGCGGTGCCGATGGCCTGCAGCCCGGCCACGCCGGCGCCGAGCACCAGGACGCGGGCGGGCGGGATGGTTCCGGCGGCGGTCATGTACAGCGGGAAGAACCGGGGCAGCCTGATGGCGGCCTCAAGGACGCAGCGGTACCCGGCCACCAGCGCCTGCGAGGTGAGCGCGTCCATGGACTGGGCCCGGGAAATACGCGGCACCAGTTCCAGGGCGAAGGAGGTGACGCCGCTGTCCGCGAGCGCCTGCACTGCCGGCAGTTCGGACGACGGCGAGGCGAGCCCCACCGTGACGGCTCCCCTTTTGAGCTGCGCAGCGGCGTTCGCGTCAAGGGGACGGACGTGGGCCAGGATGTCGAGGGCGGCCAAGTCCAGTTGCGGAACGATGGCGGCCCCGGCGTTTTGGTAGGCGGGGTCTGCGTGCCCGGCACCGTCCCCGGCCCCCGCTTCAACCAGGACCTCAAGCCCCATCCCAGCCAGTTGCCTGACGGTATCCGGGGTGGCGGCCACACGCCGCTCGCCCTCCCGGCGTTCCCGCGGAATCCCCAGTCTCACCCGCCGACTCCTCTTACTGACGAGCAGTGCAGCCGCTCTGCTGCACGCAGTTGGCATGAGTCTAGAACGCCCTGCGCTGCGGCGGGAGTGGGGGCTGGAGGGTAGGTGGTAACAATTCGCCTGTCAGCCCGCCACCGCCATGCCCGGGCGGTCGCCTGGCTGAAGGACTGCCCTTACTTGTTGCTGGCGCGGATGGCGTCCGCCACGCTTTCGAGATGGAGCCGCATGGCTTCTGCCGCCGCGTCCGGATCATGGGCACAGACGGCATCAATGATGGCCAGGTGCTGCGGCAGGGAAACGGCCGGGCGGCCAGGCTGGCGGGCAAGGCGGAACTGGAACCGGACCGCCTGTCCCCGGAGCCGCTGGATGGTTGCTGCGGCCGTCTGCTGCGCGCTCATGGCGATGATCTTTTCGTGCATCGCCTGGTTGCCTTCGGAGTAGGACTCACGGTCTCCCCGGTCCACGGCGTCCTTCATACGGGCGGCCAGGTCCTGCAGCTCAGCGATGTCCTCATCGGTGGCCCGTTCGGCAGCCTTACGGGCACAGAGGCCCTCCAGGGCGGCCCTCACCTCGGTGATCTCCACCGCTTCCTCTACCGAGACCGCACGCACCCGCGCTCCCCGGTTTTGGACGCGCTCCACGAGGCCTTCGACGCTCAGCTCCGAGAGGGCAACCCGGATGTTTCCCCGGCTCGCCCCGTACTCGGCGGCCAGGTCCCCTTCGACGAGGCGCTGGTTAGGCACCAGCTCTCCGCTGACAATAGCGGTGCGCAGCAGCTCTGCAAGCTCAACGGCGGTAAGGGTCCGGCCCGCTCTATTCACGGTGTCCACAGCCAACCTTCTCCCTGTCCCTTTCGGTTGCCAATTTTGCTGACAATTTCCGAACTCAGCGTACTCCAGCTCCCGCGGGCAGGTGCCAAATACCCACCGTTGATTGTTAGCTATATCGCTGACAAAATTTGCTTGTGCGGTTTGTTCGTCAATTTGGCGTCGTCCCCGGCCCGGCCAGGAGCGTCTATCCAGGCCTTGACGCCCTACTCAAGGACGCTGACCCCGCCTGGGAAGGGAACCACCATGCAGGAACTCGGTATTGTCCACACCAACATCACCCGCGCGGCTGAAGACAGCGTCAAGGCCTTGTCCGCCTTCGGCGTCAGCACCGTCCACGAGGCCATGGGCCGGCTGGGCCTGATGCGCCCCTACATCCGGCCGGCGTACCCGGGCGCGGCAATGTGCGGCACTGCCATCACCGTCCTGCTGCAGCCCGGGGACAACTGGATGCTGCATGTGGCCGCCGAGCAGGTCCGGCCCGGAGACGTGGTGGTTGCCGGCTGCACCACGGAATGCGAAGACGGCTTTTTCGGCGAACTGCTGGCCACATCACTCCGGGCACAGGGCGCAGCGGGGCTGGTCATCGACGGCGGCTGCCGGGACGTCGCCGCCCTCCAGGCCATGGACTTTCCCGTCTTCAGCCGCGCAATCAATTCCAGGGGCACCGTCAAGGCCACCCTGGGCTCCGTCAATGTCCCGGTAGTCTGCGCCAACGCCCTGGTCACGCCTGGCGACGTGGTGATTGCCGACGTCGATGGGGTGGTGGTGGTGCCCGCCGCCAGGGCAGCCGACGTGGCGGCAGCAGCACGGGCCCGGGAAGACAACGAAAAAGCCAAGCGTGAGCGCTTTGCCAGCGGGGAACTTGGACTGGACATTTACAGCATGCGGGGGCCGCTCGAAGCCGCGGGACTGCGCTACGTGGATTGAGGCGCTACGTGGATTGAACGGCACGAACGGCGGGACCGCCGTAATCAAGCGCTATACGGCGCGCGGCTTCCATCAGCTGTGGCAGGACGGCCGCTTCAATGTCCTGCGCCGCGGCCCGGTGCGTTTGCAGCGAAACGTTGGCCGCGGCCACAACCTCATGTCCGCGCCGGACCGGGACGGCCACGCCCCGGAGGCCTTCCTCCAGCTCCTGTGAAACCATGCACCAGCCCCTGGCCCTGGCCGCTTCCACTTCGGCACGCAGGTCCTCCACACTGCCGATGGAGCGGTCAGTGAAGCGTTGCAGCCGGACCGAGTGGAGGTATTCCTCCAGCTGCGGCGCAGGCAGCCCGGCCAGGAGGACGCGGCCCATGGAGGTGGCCCAGGCCGGGAAGCGGGTACCCACCGTGATGGAAACGCTCAGCAGGCGGGGAGAAGGAACGCAGGCCACGTAGACCACGTCGCCGCCGTCGAGGATGCACAGGGACGTTGTCTCGTTAAGCTCCGCCGCCAAGTCCCTCAGGTGCGGCTCGGCCACCTTGGGCAAGGTCAGCGCGGCAAGATAGGACCTGCCCACGTCCAGGGACCGCGCGGTCAACTCGAAGGCCGGCCCGACAGCCCGGAGGTAGCCAAGGTCAGCGAGGGTGAGCAGGAAGCGCCGGGCCGAAGCCCGGGTCATGTCCGTCCGGGCTGCAACCTGCGAGACGGTGAGCCGGGGCTGGTCCGGGGTAAAGGCAAGCAGGACGTCAAAAGCCTTCTCAACCGACTTAACGAAGTAGCCCGACTGCTCCTCCACTATCCTGTTCCCTTCCAAACCGTGCGCACGGCACGGAATTGCCGGGCTTTTCACACCTGTTCGATCATATCGGGCGCCGGCGGGGAGCAAGCCTGGCCAAGAGCCATCGCCCTAGTGCGCAGCCCGAAGACGGACGAGGGTTTCCTGCAACAACGCGCCTGTTTCTCCGTCCAGTCCCAGGAGGGGCACCATGGCCACCGCCTGTTCCCGAAGGTGGTCCCATCCATCGATGCACCGAATGCCCATGGCCTCTGCGCAGGCCACGCTGGCGGTGGTGTGGCGGGCGTATACGAAGTCGTACAGGACAGCGTCGGGTGCCAGGGCAGCACCACCCCAGGCCGCCGGATCGGAGGTGCTCTTTCCGATAGGCGTGGCGTTGACGATCAGGGAGGCATCAGCGGCGGCATCGCGGGCTTGCTCCCATGTGATGGCGTGCGCCTCGAGGCCCAGTTGGCACGCAAGTTCCAGCAGTGCGGCGGAAGCGCGGGGATCGCGGTCCGTGATGGACACGGTCCCCACGTTTTCCCGGATGGAAATGAGGGCTGCGCGGGCGGCTCCCCCGGCCCCGAGCAGGAGGGCGTGGCGCTGGTAGGCGGTCCCCAGCAGTTCGCGGGCAGCGGTGATGTCGGTGTTGTGGGCCTCCAACCTTTCGCCTGCCCGCACCAGCAGGTTGCAGGCACCGCTCAGCCTCACGGACCCGTCGGCAACATCAGCGGTTTCCGCCGCCCAGTGCTTATGCGGCATGGTCACGTTCGCCGCCACCAGGTCCGGGTCCAAGAGCTCTCTGCGGACCTGCGCCAGGTCGCCATCCGGTGGCACATCCCATGCCTCATACCTCCAGCCGTTGCCCAGCCGGGCCAGGACGGGATTCCAAAGCGCGGGGGACATGGCCTGGGAAGCAGCTGACCCGATCAGGACCAGGCGGGAAGCGTGAGCGCGCGGTTCCATACGTGGCTCCACCTTTCGCAGAGATTGGCGTTGTGATTGGCGTCACCGGCTAGTATCCTCTTTTTAGGCGCACTTCGCACACTTGTTCGCTATGCGTACAAATTAGAAAAAGATTCCCACCTTCAGCGTGGAAGGAACCCCACAATGACCAACATCGCAACAGGAGCCCAGGCGACGCCCGAGGCGCAGCGCCGTCTCAAGCGCGCAAAGAAGGCAGCGTTGGCAGCCTTCCTCGGCGGCGCGCTGGAGTACTACGACTTCTTCATCTATGCCACTGCCGCCTCCCTCGTCTTCTCGAAGATCTTCTTCCCCGCGGGCGACCCCACCGTGGCGCTTATCGCGTCCTTCGCCACGTTCGGTGTCGCCTACGTCGCGAGGCCGTTCGGCGCAGTGGTGTTCGGCCACCTGGGTGACAAGATCGGCCGCAAGAACACCCTCGTTCTCACCCTGGTCCTGATGGGCAGCGCCACGTTCCTGATCGGCGCGCTGCCGGACTTCAGCGTGGCGGGCTACTGGGCCCCGGCACTGCTGGTGGTGCTTCGCCTGATGCAGGGCCTGTCCGCCGGCGCCGAGACGGCCGGCGCCTCGGCATTGTCCACCGAGGAAGCCCCTGAAGGCCGCCGCGGTTTCTTCGCCAGCTTCGCCATGAGCGGCATCTCGGCCGGCATCGTGCTGGCATCCCTGGCCTTCCTTCCTGTTGCCGCCATGAGCGAGGCGGACCGCCTTGCCTGGGGATGGCGGATCCCCTTCTGGCTCTCCCTCGTAGTCCTGATCGTGGCCTACCTGGTGCGCCGCTCCCTGGAGGAGCCGGAGGTTTTCGAGGAAAAGCATGACCACGGCGAACTGGTAAAGCTGCCCTTCGCCAAGATGTTCCAGACCCACCCCGCCCAGTTCTTCCAGGTGGCGCTGATGTCCTTCGAGACCGTCACCAACACGTTCATGCAGTCCTTTGGCCTCGCCTACGCGGTTTCGGTGGGCGTCCCGGCCTCCACCATGCTTTGGGTGAGCATCCTCGGCAACGTCCTGGCGATCGGCAGCCAGCCCCTGATGGCACGATGGTCCGACAGCCTTGGCCGGCGTCCCATCTTCATCGGGGGCGTGCTCGGTTCCGGCGCCATGATCTTCGTCTACTTCTGGGTGATCTCCACCGGGAACATCCCCATGATCTTCCTGACCAGCACGCTGATCACGGCCGGAACCTACGCCATGTCCAATGCCATCTACCCGGCCTGGTTCTCGGAGCTGTTCAACGTGAAGGTCCGCTACTCGGGCATGGCGATCGGACTCCAGATCGGAATCCTGTGCGCCGGTTTCACCCCGCTGCTGGGCACCGCCCTGGTGGGAGCGGACAAGGCCAACTGGGGACCGGCAGCCTGGATCGTGGCAGGTTCTTCGGTCCTCGCCGTGGCGGGTGCCTGGTGGGCCCGCGAGACAGCCAAGACCCCGCTCCGGGAGCTGGGCAACCACGTGCGGTAGGGGCCCTTCCAGCCACGCAGCAAACAGGAAGAGGCCGACGGCGGGAAGCACCCGCCGTCGGCCTCCTGCCTTAAGGGGACTGCTGTCCGCGGGCCGGCGTACCTCCTGCCAGCCGGTAGGAATCCTCGAGCAGTTCCGCCAGAAGCGCCGCGTCAATGCGTTCCATGCGGACCAGCACCAGCAGGGCTGAGCGTTCGTGGTGCGCAGTCCAGAAGAAGGTCTCCGGCTCGGTCCCGGCCAGCGCGTGGCGCTCCCCGGTCTTGACGGTGACGACGCCGGGCTCCCAGATTCGGGCCACCAGGGTTCTGGCAAACCACGCCGGCTGTCCCCAACTGGACCGTTCCGTCACGCCCGGCAGGGCAAGGGCAGCCTGCCTGACCTCGTCCTCGCTGACCATGCATCCGAGTCTGCCCCCGGGTAGGGCGGCGGGACAAGGTCACATACCGCTGGCGGCGATCTATCCCCGGGCGGTGAGGTCTGCGGAAATCAGCTTGGCGGTGGCCACGATCTCTCGCGTGACCGATGCCAGGTAGGCGTCCGGGTCCGGCTTGGCCTCCACGGACTGGGCCTGCAGGGAGACGTTTACGGCCGCCACCACCTTGGTTCCGTCGTACACGGGCGCCGCAACGGACATCAGCCCCAGTTCCAGTTCCTGGTTGAGCAGGCACCAGCCCTGCGCCCGCACGGTTTCCAGCACCCCCAGCAACTCCGGGACGCTTCCCAGGGCGCGGGGAGTTAACGGCTTCACCTCGGCCGCCGCCAGGTAAGCCTTGAGCTCCGCAGGGGGCAGGTGTGCGAGCAGCACCCGGCCCATCGAGGTGGCATACGCGGGGAAGCGGGTGCCCACGGTGATCCCGATGGTCATGATCCGGCGGGTGGTCACGCGGGCAACGTACGCAATGTCCGTGCCGTCCAGCACCGCAGCGGAGGTGGATTCGCCCAGCTTGAGGGACAGTTCCTCCAGATGCGGCTGGGCCAGCTGCGGCAGGGACAGGCCGGAGAGGTACGCGTACCCCAACTGCAGGACCTTGGCCGTCAGCGCGAACGTCTTGCCGTCAGTCCGCACGTACCCGAGCTCCACGAGGGTATGCAGGAACCGGCGGGCGGTGGCGCGGGTCAGCCCGGTGCGGGACGCCACCTCCGTGAGCGTCATGACGGGGCGGTCGGCGTCGAAGGCCCGGATCACGGCCAGGCCCCGCGCCAGCGACTGGACATACTGGTCGCTGGCCTGCGGCGGCTGGGTGTCCGTGCGGACGGCGTCGGTCATGGTTACCAATCCTAGGTGGCGCTTCCGACGGCGGCGGCCTTGAGCGGGACGGGCACCAGTTCCTGGAGTTCTTCGAGGGTGCAGCCGAAGGTTTCCCGCACGGTAATGCCCTCGGGCCCGGTCAGGAACACGGCCTTGTCCGTGTAAACGCGGGTCACGCACCCCACGCCGGTGACGGGGTAGGTGCAGGACTCCACGATCTTGGAGGCGCCTTCGCGGGTCAGGAGGGTCATCATGACGAAGACGTCCTTGGCGCCGGTGGCCAGGTCCATGGCACCACCGACGGCGGGAATGGCACCCGGTGCCCCGGTGTGCCAGTTGGCGAGGTCGCCAGTGACCGATACCTGGAACGCACCGAGCACGCAGATGTCCAGGTGCCCGCCGCGCATCATCGCGAAGGAGTCGGCGTGGTGGAAGTACGAGGCGCCGGGGAGTTCGGTGACGGGGATCTTTCCGGCGTTGATGAGGTCCTCGTCGATCTCATCGCCCTGGGCTTCGGGACCCATCCCGAGCATGCCGTTCTCCGTGTGGAGGGTGATGTTCTGTTCCTCGGTGAGGTAGTTGGACACCAGCGTGGGCTGCCCGATGCCGAGGTTCACAAAGGACCCGGGCGCGATGTCCCTGGCCACGAGCCGGGCCAGGTCATCCCGGCCCAGGGGCGTCGCCGAGGTCTGGAGGGACGTTTCGGTCAGGCTCATCTCAGGCCACCTTCGGGTTTGTGCTTGCAGCGGGGTTGCCGCTGCCGGCAACTTTGACGATGGTGTCGACGTAGATTCCCGGAGTCACCACGTTCTCGGGGTCCAGCCCGCCGGTGGGGACGATCTCCGAGACCTGGGCGATGGTGTGCTTAGCGGCCGCGGCCATGATCGGACCGAAGTTCCGGGCCGTCTTTCGGTAGACGAGGTTGCCCTTGCCGTCCGCCTTCAACGCCTTGATGAGGGCGACGTCGGCGTGGATGGGGGTCTCGAAGACCTGCCACTTGCCGTCCAGGAAGCGGGTTTCCTTGCCCTCGGCGAGCATGGTGCCGTAGCCGGTGGGGGTGAAGAAGCCACCGATCCCGGCTCCGGCGGCGCGGATCCGTTCGGCCAGGTTGCCCTGGGGCACCAGTTCGAGCTCAATCTCACCGGCTTTGTACTTGGTGTCGAAGTGCCAGGAATCGGACTGCCGGGGGAAGGAGCAGATCATCTTCTTCACCCGGCCCTCCTTGATCAGCAGGGCCAGGCCCTGGTCGCCCTGGCCTGCGTTGTTGTTCACCACGGTCAGGTCGGTGGCACCGCATTCGAGCAGCGCATCGATCAGTTCGAACGGCTGGCCGGCGTTGCCGAACCCGCCGATCATCACGGTTGATCCGTCCTTGATTTCGGCCACGGCGGCCTGGACGGAGTCGACAAAGTTCAGCATTACTGGTCCTTTCCAGCGGTATTTCCGGAAGCAGTCACGTTCTCAAGCACCACGGCCAGGCCCTGGCCCACACCGATGCAGATCGCGGCCACGCCCCAACGTTCGCCGGAGGCCTGCAGCGACCGGGCGAGCGTGCCCAGGATGCGGGTGCCGGACGCGCCCAGCGGGTGGCCCATGGCGATGGCGCCGCCGTGCCGGTTCACGATGGCGGGGTCGATGCCCCAGGCGTTGATGCAGGCCAGCGACTGCGCGGCGAACGCTTCGTTAAGTTCGACGGCGCCCACCTGGTCCCAGCCGATGCCCGCCTTAGCCAGGGCCTTGTTCGCCGCCTCGACCGGGGCGTAGCCGAAGTACTGGGGATCGTTGGCGTGTGCGCCGCGTCCGGCGATCCGGGCCAGCGGCTCCAGCCCCAGCAGCCCAGCGGCAGCCTCACTGCCGATCCAGGCCGCGGAGGCGCCGTCGGACAGCGGCGATGCGTTACCCGCGGTGACCGTCCCGCCCACCTCGGCGCCCTCGGGCTCCTTGCGGAACACCGTCTTCAACGCGGCCAGCTTCTCGGCAGTGGAGCCGGGGCGGATGCCCTCATCACGGACCAGGTCCGTGCCCGGGACCGGGGCCACCAGGTTGTCGTAGAACCCCTCGTCCCAGGCCGCAGCGGCACGGTTGTGCGAATCGGCCGCGAACTCGTCCTGCGCCTGCCGGGTCACGCCGTACTTCTCACGCAGCCGCTCGGTGGCCTCGCCCAGGGAAATGGTCCACTCCTTGGGCATCGCCTTGTTCACCAGGCGCCAGCCCAGGGTGGTGGAGGCCAGCGTCATGTCCCCCGCCGGGTACGGCTTCTCGGTCTTGGGCAGCACCCATGGGGCACGGGACATCGACTCCACACCGCCCACCAGCATCAGGTCGGCGTCGCCGGCGTTGATCTGGCGGGAGGCGATGATCGCCGCGTCCAGCGACGAGCCGCACAGCCGGTTGACCGTAGTGCCGGGGATGGACACGGGAAGACCGGCCAGCAGGGTGCCCATCCGGGCCACGTTGCGGTTCTCCTCACCGGCGCCGTTGGCGTTGCCGAACACCACCTCATCAATCCGCTCCGGATCAAGCGAAGGGGCCCGCCTCACGGACTCCCTGATCACATGCGCGGCAAGGTCATCCGGACGCACGGCGGCAAGGCCGGAGCCGAACTTGCCAAACGGGGTGCGCACGGCGTCGTACACAAAAGCCTGATTCATGATTCCTCTGGTTCTCTGGGCCCAACTGACTGGCACTTGTTGTCGTTTTGGGGGCCCAAAACGACAACTGCTGCGAGCTAGTTGGGAGGGGTGGGGTTGGTGTCGGGGACCGCAGGTTCTTCATGCGTGGTGTCGATCTCGCGAAAGACCTGCTGGGCGGTCTTGAAGGCAGTATTGGCGGAGGGGACGCCGCAGTAGATGGCGGTCTGGAGCAGGATTTCCTTGATCTCGTCCCGGCTCAGGCCGTTGTGGAGGGCGGCGCGGATATGCATGGCCAGTTCCTCCCAGTGCCCGTGCGCCACCATGGCGGTGATGGTCACGGCCGAGCGCATCTGGCGCGGGAGCCCCGGACGGGTCCAGATGCCACCCCAGGCAATGCGGGTGATCATGTCCTGGAAGTCCTCGGTGAACTCATCCTTGTTGGCGTTGGCCCGGTCCACGTGCGCGTCGCCCAGGACTTCGCGCCGGACTGCCATGCCGCCGTCGTAAATCTCCTGGCTGGTGGCGCCCGGCTGGACCACGCCGTGACGCTCCAGGCCCGGGCGTTCGGCGCCGCTCACTTGGCTGCCGCCCGGGATTCGGCCCAGCTGATCAGGCTGCGCATGAGGTCCGCCACGTGCGCGGGCGCCTCGGCGGGCGCCAGGTGGGAGATGCCCTCGATTGTCACGGCGGTGGCGGTGCCGCCGCCGGCAGTGATTCCCGAGGCCACTTCCTCCGCCATGGCGGGCGTGGCCACGCCGTCCAGCGCGCCGGCGATGACCTGGGTCGGAACGGTGATGCTGCCGAGCTCGTTCCGGACGTCAAAGGCGGCCAGGGCTTCACAGCAGAAGGCGTAGCTGAAGCGGTCGGCGTCGCGCAGGGCGTGCAGGAGCCGGCTGCTGAACTCGGGTTCGCGGTCCATGAAGCCCGGCGCGAACCAGCGTTGCGCGGAGCCCTGGATCATCACCGGCGTGCCTTGGGTGCGGACCGTTTCGGCGCGCTCCAGCCAGCCCTCCGGCGTGCCGATCTTGGCACCACTGTTTTGCACGGACAGGCTCCTGAGCCGCTCCCCGTGCTTGATGCCCAACTGCAGGCCGGTGGCCCCGCCCAGGGAAACGCCGGCGTAATGGAAATTTTCACCGGGAGCGATGGAGTCGACCAGATCCACCACGGCGTCTGCAAGGTCCGCGACGTCAAAGGTTTCGGTGGCGGCGGGCGAGACGCCGTGGCCCGGAAGGTCCCAGGCCACTACGTCGTAGTCGTTGCCAAGCAGGGACGCCACCCTGTTCCACAGGATCGTGGACGTGCCCAGGGACGGGCCCGCCACCAGCAGGGGGTGGTCGCCAAGGGGCCGCTGGGGGGACAGCAGCGCTGCCTTCAAAGCCGGTCTAGCCACGGGAAGCTCCATTCGCGTCGGGGGAAACAAAGTCGGGGAAGGTGGCCAGGATGCGGCGCGCGATCTCCGCCGACTGGCCCAGGTAGCTGGCCGGATCCAGGAGTTCCTCCAGCCGTGCGTCGGTGACGACGGCGGCGGGGACAGCTTCACGGAGCAGCTTCCGGTACGCGGCCCCCTGCTCAGTGGGGGGCGCCTGCAGCGTCTGGTCCACCACGTCCTGAAGTTGCTGCTTGCCGCTGCGGCCGTCCTTCTCCTCGAGCAGCGGTGCCACCGCTGCGCTGACGCCCTCGGCCAGCAGCAGCGGCCCGGCAAGGTCAAGGTTGCGGCGCATGGCGTCCGGGAACACCCGCAGCCCCTCGGCGAGTTCGCGGAGGTGCCCAGCGGCCCCGAGGGCGAGGGCCAGCAGCTGCCGGAGAGCCGGCCACTCCGTGTGCCAGGCTCCGTCCGGGCGCTCATCGTTGAAGTTGGCGGCGGCCACGTGCAGCTGAGCTGCCAGCTGCGGTGCCTGCAGTGCGGCGCTGCGGACCAGGACGGACAGCACGGGGTTCTGTTTCTGGGGCATGGCGGAGGAGACGCCGCGGCCGGCAGCGCGCGGTTCGGCGAGTTCTGCCACCTCGGGCCGGCTGAGGAACAGTACGTCCGCGGCGATTTTGCCAAAGGCGTCCAGCACGGAAGCCAGTGCATGGCCCAGGGACGTGATGGCCAGCCGGCTGGTGTGCCAGGGAGCGGCCGCCGGGGCCAGGCCCAGCTGGGCAGCCAGGCTGTCGGCCAGGCTGAACGGGGTGGCGGAGGAGCCCTCCGTCAGCACGGTGCCCGCAGCAAGCGTTCCAGCAGCCCCGCCGAATTGGACCGGGAACTCCAGTGCCTCCAGCTGGCGGCCCGCGGCGGCGACGCCCTGGAACCATTGCGCCGCCCGCAGCCCAAAGGTGAAGGGAAGGGAATGCTGGGTCAGGCTCCTGCCCACGCACAGGGTGTCCGCATGCTGCCCCGCCAGGGCGGCGAGCACCGTCGTCGTACCCCTTATGTCTGCCAGCACGGCGTGGACGGTGTTGCGGGCCAGCAGCATGAGTGCGGTGTCCAGCACGTCCTGGCTGGTCAGGGACGTGTGCACGGCCTTTCCGGCTCCCACGCCGGCGATGTCCAGGGCCGCCACGTTTTTCCGGAGATCGGCCAGGAGGGGAATCACCGGGTTGCCGCCGCCCTGGGCGCGCAGCGCGATACCGGCCAGGTCGTAGCGCCCCGCCTCTGCGGCGGAAGCGACGACGGCGGCCGAACCGGCGGGTGCCAGGCCGGCCCGTTGCAGCACGGCTGCCCAGCCGGACTCGACGGCGAGGATGGCCGCCAGCACTGCCCGGTCCCCCGTCAGCGCCGCCACCAAAGGTGAGGCTGAGACGGGACTGAGCAGGCCGGCGTCGGCCTCTTCCGCGAAGGCGCGCAAGTCTCCCAAGGCGGCGGCGTGGGTCACTGGAAGTCCAGGAAGACCGTCTCGTCCTCACCTTGGAGACGGATGTCCCAGGTGAGGCCCCCGTCGGCGTCCCGGCGGGCGATGAGCGTCTTGCGGCGCTCCGGGTCCAGGGAGCTCAGCAGGGGGTCGTTGGCCAGGGCCTCGGTGTCCTCCGGCAGGTAGATGCGGGTGAACAGCCGGTTGGTGAGGCCACGGGCAAAGAGCGCCACGGAAATAAAGGGCGCTGCACCCGGCTTGGTGGGGCCGGGGTTGACGGTGGTGAAGGTGAACACGCCGGAGTTGCCCACGGCGCCGCGTCCCCAGCCGGTGAAGGTGTAGCCGTCGCGGACCAGGGAGCCGGTGCGCTGGACGATTTTGCCGTCGGCATCCGGCTGCCAGATCTCAAGGATGGCGTCCGGGATGGTGTGGCCGGCGCCGTCGTAGACCGTACCCTGCAGGCGGATGGAGCCCGGGAACCCGGGAGGAAGCAACTCGTTATCCTTCTCGAACGGGAGGGCGTAGCCGTAGAACGGGCCCACGGTCTGGCCGGGGGTGGGTACCAGTTTGGTGCTCATGTCTACTCCTCGTCGCCTTCGGTGCCGAATGCTTCATTCTCGGTCCAGGTCCGCTTGGGACCGGTCAGGACAATGTCCCAGTTGTACCCCAGCGCCCACTCCGGCTCGGTGAGGCTGTGGTCGTAGGTGGCCACCAGGCGGTCGCGGGCGTCCTGGTCCACGATGGTCTGGTAGATCGGGTCCAGCGGGAAGAGCTGGTCACCCGGGAAGTACATCTGGGTGATGATCCGCTGGGTAAACTCGCTGCCGAACAACGAGAAATGGATGTGCGCCGGCCGCCATGCGTTCAGGTGGTTCTTCCACGGGTACGCACCGGGCTTGATGGTGATGAACCGGTAGGAACCGTCGGGGCCGGTGATGCAGCGGCCGATGCCGGTGAAGTTGGGATCAATGGGGGCCGGGTGCTGGTCGCGCTTGTGGATGTAGCGGCCGGAGGAGTTGGCCTGCCAGATCTCCACGAGCTGGCCCGCCACCGGGCGGCCGTCGCCGTCCAGGACCTTGCCGGACACGATGATCCGCTCACCCAGCGGTTCGCCGTTGTGCTGGATGGTCAGGTCCGACTCCAGCGCATGCACGTCCTGGTGCCCGAACGCCGGCGAGAACAGCTCGATGGTCTCCGGGTCCGCATGCTGCAGGCTCTTGGTGGGGTGGCGCAGGATGCTGCTGCGGTAGGGCGGGTAGTCCAGCCGCGGCTGCGTTTCCTGCTGGGCGCCGTCCTTGAGGGCCCGCTGGTAGGCCTCGCCGATGGCGGTGATCTCTGCACTGAGGTCTGCCTGCGATTCGATGGCCTTGTCCAGCTGGTGGGCGGCCTTGGGTTCGGCCGGGGGCACGAGTTCCTCCGACTCCAGCTCCTCGGTGATGTTTTCCGGCACGGCTGGCTCCTTTCTGTTTTGTTCGTTTCCTGCTCTGGTCTAAGTGGTGCGGTGTGGCGTGCTTCGGTGCAGCGAGTCGTACTGAACCGCGTGGCGCACCGGCGCGTTGGGGGCGCCGTAGCCGTCGTAGTTGCCGCGGCGTTCCACCATTTCGAAGAACACGCTGCCCACCGTGGCGGTGTAGAAGTGCAGGAATTCTCCGTCAGCGTCCCGGTCGAACAGCAGGTTGAGCTCCTGCAGGGTGGCCAGGAAGTCCGGATCGAGGTCGAACCGGGCGTCCAGGTCCTCGTAGTAGTTGGCCGGGATCTGCAGGAATTCAAGGCCGCGGTCGCGGGCAGCCCGGGCGGTTGCCACGAGGTCGTCCACGGCGAAGGCGATGTGTTCCTGGTAGGTCTTGCGGGCCTCGTTCCGTGCCTGCTGGATGGGGGCCAGGTTCAGCACCAGCCGCACCGCGCCGTCGGAGGTCTGCATCACCTGTGAGCGCACCAGGCCGTTGGGGCTGGGCACCTCGGCGAAGGGCTGGGGCTCCAGGGCCAGGGCACTGGTGTAGAAGAGGACGGCCTCATCAAAGTGCTGCCAGGGCTGGGCAAGGTTGACGTGGTCGATCACGGCACTGGACCCGGCTGATGGGTGCTCGAGCCCTTCCCCGAACTCGTGCGTCCACGCTGCCGTGCCGTCCGGGCTGCCCTGGCAGAGGAAGATCTCGGTGGAGTCCGGCGCGGAGATGCCCTGGAACACTTCCTCGTCCGCCTGCACCTTGCGGGCCACCACGGGCGCCTTGAGCTGCTGGGCCCGGGCGGAGGCAATCACGGGGGAATCGACGTCGAACCCCAGCGCGGCGATGGCCGGTTCCGCGTGCTGCGCGGCCTGCTCGTTGATGATCACCCGCGCCTGGCCCATGGTCCACAGCTGGACGTCCTTGGTGCGGTGCCGGCCCTCGAACGCAAAACCCAGCTGGCCCAGCAACTTCTCCAGCTGCGCGGTATCGTCCGCCTTCACCTCGGCAAAGTTGAAGCCGGCGGGCTCGTTCACCTTGGGCAGCGTGGCCAGTTCCATGGGATAACGACGGCGGACCACGCCGCTGTTCCCCGCCGCACCTTCGGCTGGGGTGCCGGCCAGCCACTTGGCGCTCTGCTCCTCCAGCCAGATGAGCGAGCGCATGGCGTCCACGGCCGTACGCTCAACGTCGGACTGGCGGAAGACATCGTTGAAGACCTCGAGGGAGACGGGACCGGAGTAGCCTGCCCGGACCACGTGGCCCATGAACTTGGCCAGCTCGAACTGCCCCTCGCCGGGGAATACGCGGTAGTGGCGGCTCCAGGAGAGGACATCCATGGAGAGCTTGGGGGCATCCGCCACCTGGACAAAGAAGATCTTTTCCGGGTCAAAGGCCTCGATGTGGAAGGTCTCCCAGTCCCGGCTCAGGATGTGGAACGAGTCCAGGCAGGTGCCCAGGTTGGGGTGGTCCACCATCTCCACCAGGCGGTAGGCGTGCTCGTAGTCGTTGACGTACTTACCCCAGGCCAGTGCCTCGTAGGCCACCTTGACGCCGTGGTCCCCGGCGAGGTTGGCAAGCTGCGCCAGCTGTTCGGCGCGGACGGCATCGTCGTCGATGGTGGCGGTGGCGACGTTGGAGCAGACAAGGATCGTGTCCATGCCAAGGCGCGCCATGAGCTTGAACTTGGCCTCGGCCCGCCGGAGGTTGGCCTTGAGCAGGTCCGGCGAGACGCCGTCGAAGTCCCTGAACGGCTGGTACAGGTCCAGGCCAAGGCCCAGGTCCGCCGCCATCTTCCGCACGTCCTCGGGGCTGAGCGGGGACGTGACCAGGTCCTGTTCAAAGATCTCGATCCCGTCGAAGCCGGCGATGGCGCAGGCCTTAATCTTTTCCTTCAGGGTGCCGGAGAGGCAGACGGTGGCGATTCCGGTGCGCATCAGGCGGCCACCTCCTCGGCGGCCACGAGTTCCAGGAAGTGTGAGCGCATCCGGTCCGGATCCGCCTCCAGCCCGGTGAAGATCCGGAAGGCGTCGGCGGCCTGGCCTACCGCCATGCGGCCACCGTCCAGCACCTCGCAGCCCTTGGCGCGGGCGCCGCGGACCAGTTCGGTGTCGATGGGGCGGTAGACGATGTCCGCCACCCAGTGCCGGGGCTCCAGCAGGTCCAGGTCCAGCGGGACGCCGGGGTGGGCGGCCATGCCCACCGGGGTGCAGTGCACCAAACCGTCGGCCAGGGGCATGAGCTGCGGCAGCTCCGCCGTCGTGCCTGCCGTGACGGTGCTGTCCGGGAAAAAGGCCTGCAGCTCGGCAGCCCGTGCGGCGGCCCGGGCGGGGTCCATGTCCACCAGGTCCAGCGTCCGCACGCCTGCGGTTAGCAGGGCGTAGGCCACGGCCGATCCGGCGCCGCCGGCACCAAGCTGCACCACACGGTCCAGGCTGGCGGCGGGAAGTCCGGCGGCGAGCGCCGCGGCGAAACCGGAGAAATCGGTGTTGTGGCCGATGAACCTGCCGTCCCGGATCACCACGGTGTTGACGGCGCCCAGGCGGCGGGCGTCGGGGCTCACCTCGTCCAGGTGCTGCAGGACCAGCTGCTTGCAGGGGTGGGTGATGTTCAGGCCGTTGAAGCCCAGGGTGCGGGCGCAGTTCAGGATGTCACCCACGGATTCCCCGGTGAGCCCCAGTTCAAGCAGGTCAATGGGCCGGTAGAGGTAGCGCAGGCCCTGCACATCACCTTCCCGTTCATGCATGGGCGGCGTGAGCGATGGCATCACACCATCACCAACCAGTCCCACCAGGTAGGACTCAGTTCGATTGCTCATGCGTGCAGCTCCTTTGGTACGGCACCGGGCAGCAGCGGAACTTGGGCCGCGCTGCGGGGTGATAGCGATTACGGTACACCAAATGTTCACTTATCGCACCATTGTTCTAGATACGAACATCGGCGGGTCAAGAGGGCGTAATGAAGCAGCCCGCTAGCGCTGCGGAAGCCGTGCTGCGAGCTCCGCAGCCGCCTCCTGCAGCAGGGGTACATGGGCAACCAGCTCATCCAGGCCCAGTCGGAAGACGGGCACGGCGGTGGCCAGGGAGGCAAAGGCATGTCCCTGGCTGTTGAGCAGCGGGACAGCCACGGCCCGCATGCCGGCCTCGTTTTCCTCATCCATCACGGCGTAGCCCTGCCTGCGGACCTTGTCGATTTCCGCCCGGAAGGCGTCGCGGTCGGTGATGGACTTCCCGGTGAGCGCTTCCAGCGGCAGTTCGTCCAGCAGTTTTTCCCGTTCGGCGTCCTCGGCGAACGCCACAAGAGCTTTGCCGACGGCGGTGGCGGACAGGGAGCCCAAGTGGCCGGGGTCGCTGGTCACCCGGAAAGTCTGCGGGCCGTCCACCTTGCTCACGGTCAGGTGATGCAGGCCGTCGCGGACACTCAGGATGGTCGCTTCGCCGGTTTCGGCCGTCACCCGGCGGAGGACCGGCATGGCAGTGCCGGCAAAGCCGTGGTGGTTGGAGACCCGCTGCCCCAGCTGGAAGATCCGCAGGCCCAGGTGGTAGCGGCGGCCGTCCGGCTCGTAGTCCACGAAACCGTCGCGGGTCAGGGAGCCGAGCAGGCGGTAGGTGGTGCTGAACGGAAGTTCCGCCCGGCGGGAGATGTCTGCGGCGGTGGCGCCCCGCGGTTCCTCGCCCAGCAGGACGAGCAGGCCAAGGGCCTTGCCCACCATGTCTGTGCGGTCGGCGGGACGGGCAGCAACCCTTCCCTCCGGAGGCATGGCGTTGACAGGTTCCGCAGTAGGGGCGGCTACAGCGGAGTCGTCGTTGATCGCTGTGGTTTGGTTCACACTCATGGCTCCATGTTGCCACAATGTGAGAGCTGCTTCTAGATGGTGATTATTTTTCTTGACAGGTGACAGCCCTCACAGTCATAGTTTCTGTATCGCACAAGTAGCTCCCACCATGTGGCTATTTATGCCGGGTCTTTTCCGGACTCCAGCCGCATCGCGCCCCGCCCGCACCAAGGCAGCGGCGGCTGCGACCACCAGATCCATCCGCGACAATGTCGTCACACCAAAGGAACACCATGAGCAAGACACTTCCGTCCGCAGAGGCGGGTGCCCTCACGCATGCCGGGACGCCCAGGAAGGCCGCCCTCGCCAGCTTCCTCGGCAGCGCCGTCGAGTACTACGACTTCTTTATCTTCGGCTCCGCCGCGGCGCTGATTTTCCCCACGGTCTTCTTCCCCAGTGCCGATGCCAACGCAGCCATCATGTCCTTCGCCACCTTCGGCTTCGCCTACGTGGCGCGCCCCGTCGGCGCCATCATCCTGGGCCACTTCGGTGACCGGGTGGGCCGCCAGAAGGTCCTGATGTTCACGTTGGTGCTCATGGGTGCGTCCACCTTCGTCATCGGCTGCCTCCCGGACTTCCGGACTGTGGGCTGGTGGGCTCCGGCCCTGCTGGTGCTGGCCCGGCTGTGCCAGGGCCTCTCTGCCGCCGGTGAGCAGGCCGGCGCCTCCTCCATGACCCTTGAGCACGCCCCGGACAACCGCCGCTCCTTCTTCACCTCCTGGACGCTCACGGGAACACCAGGGCGGCCAGATCCTCGCCGCCCTGGTGTTCATTCCCGTCCTGGCCCTGCCGGATGAGATCAAATTCGGCATCGGCTGGCGCATCCCGTTCTGGCTGAGCGCCGCGGTGGTTGTGGTGGCATTCCTCATCCGCCGCACGCTCCACGAGCCGCCCGCCTTCGAAGAGGCCCGGAAGACCGCGCAGATCGCCAAGCTCCCGTTCGCTGACCTGCTCAAGGGCCACTGGCGCGACGTCCTCCGCGTGATCTGCTGCGCCTTCATCGCCGCCGTCTCCACCGTGTTCGGCACCCTGGCCATCAGCTATGCCAAGACCGTGGCCGGCGTTGACGGGACCACCACCCTGTGGCTGGTGGTGGCCGCCAACATCGTGGCCCTGGGCACCCAGCCGCTCTTCGGCATGCTCGCTGACAAGATCGGCCGCAAGCCCGTCTTCATCTACGGCGCCGTGGCCAGCGCGCTCCTGACCCCCGTGTTCCTGCTCAGCCTGGAGTCCGGCAGCGTCCCGCTGATGTTCCTGGCCGCCATCGGCTACTTCTCCGGTGGCTACGCGGCCGCCAACGCCGTATGGCCGTCCTTCTACGCGGAGATGTTCAGCACCAAGGTCCGCTTCTCCGGGCTGGCCATCGGCACCCAGCTGGGCTTCCTGATGGCAGGGTTCGCGCCGGCCATCGTGGCTGCCATGGGCGGCATCAAGGCCGGCGGCTGGGTGCAGATCACCATCTTCACGGCCATCATCTGCGCCATCGCCGCAGTGTCAGCGCTGACCGCCAAGGAGTCCTTCCGGACACCCACCAAGCAGCTCGGCCTGAAGTAGGCGCCCGCGCGCGTTCCTGCCCGGTTACTTAACGCAGAAAGCCCGCCGCCTCCTGGAAAAACCAGGGGCGGCGGGCTTTTCCGTTGCGCCGCAACAGGCTGGACACCGGTAACCGGGCAGGAATGCACGACGACGGAGCCCGGCCGGGTGCCCGGCAGGGGGCCGCTACCCCCGGCCGGTCTCCAGCACCGAGGCCAGGTCAAAGTTCACCGGCTCCTCCAGTTGCTCATACGTGCAGGATTCCGGGTCCCGGTCCGGCCGCCAGCGGTTGAACTGCGCCGTGTGGCGGAAACGGTCGCCCTCCATGTGGTCGTAGCGGACCTCCACCACCAGTTCGGGCCGAAGCGGAACGAAGGAGAGGTCCTTCCCGGCGCTCCACCTGCTGCCTTCGGCGTTCCGCGGCGTCCGCTCGCCCTCCTCCTGCTTGCCCCACGCCCACGGGTGGCCCTCGAAGTCGGTGACCAGCGGCTGGAGCTGTTCGAACAATTCCTGCCGCTTCTTCATGGGGAAGGCGCCGATCACCCCCACGCTGGCCAGGCCGCCGTCGTCCTTGTACAGGCCCAGCAGCAGGGAACCGATGGCGTTCGGGCCACTCTTGTGGAGCCGGTAGCCAGCCACCACGCAGTCAGCGGTGCGCTCGTGCTTGACCTTGAACATCACCCGCTTGTCCGGCTCATACCTGCCGTCCAGCCGTTTGGCGACGATGCCGTCCAGCCCGGCCCCCTCGAACTGCTCGAACCACTGCGCGGCCGTGTCCCTGTCCGTGGTTGCCGCTGTCAGGTGGACGGGTGCCTTGCTGGCCGCGAGGGCTTTCTCCAGCGCCGCCCGCCGCTCGGAAAAGGGCCTGCCGGTGTAGTCGTCATCATCGAGGGCAAGGAGGTCGAAGGCCACGAAGGAGGCGGGTGTCTGCTGTGCCAGCAGCTTCACGCGGCTGGCGGCGGGATGGATCCGCTGCTGCAGGGCGTCGAAATCAAGGCGGTCGCCCGAAGTCCCCACCAGGATGATCTCGCCGTCCACCACGCACCGGGGCGGCAGGTTCTCCTTGAGCGCGGCAACGAGTTCCGGGAAGTAGCGGGTCATGGGTTTTTCGTTGCGGCTGCCGATCTCAAGATCGTCACCATCGCGGAAGATGATGGAGCGGAAGCCGTCCCACTTGGGCTCATAGCTGAGGTCCCCGCTGCCTGGAATGCCGTCGATGCCGCTGACGGCCTTGGCGAGCATGGGCGGGACGGGCGGCATCACGGGAAGTTCCATGTGCCCATTCTTGCCCGGCCGGCCCGCTTGGCGGTAGGGCGGCGCGCCCGGCGTCAGCCCGCCAGCAGCCAGACGATCAGCACCAGCATCGGTGCTGCGGCCACGGTGGAAAGCAGGATGGTTTCCCGGGCGACAGCCACCCCGCGTCCGTACTTGCTGGCGAACAGGAAGACGTTTTGGGCCGAGGGAAGTGCCGCCATGAGCACCACGCCCAGGAGCATCCGGTGGTCCAGGTTGAACAGGAAGCGTCCGACGACGAACGCCACCGCCGGCATCACGGCGGACTTGAGTGCCGTGGCAGTGAGGATCTCGGCCGTGTGGCCGCCGCTCCGAAGCATCCTGGTCCCGCGCAGCGACATGCCGAACGCCAGGAGCACCACAGGGACGGCGGCGCCGCCCAGCAGGGTCAGCGGTGCCATCACAGGTTCCGGCAGCTGCACATGGAATGCGGCCAGGACCACGCCCAGCAGCGAGGCGATGATCATGGGGTTGCGGAAGGGCTGGGTCAGCATCAGCCGGGGCGAGAACCGGCCGGCCGCCGAAAGGTCCAGCAGGGTCAGTACCAGCGGGGCGAACAGGAGCAGCTGGACCAGCAGGACCGGGGCGACCGGGGTGGCGTCACCCAGGGCGTAGAGGGTGATGGGGATGCCGATGTTGTTGGCGTTGACGTAGGACCCGGCCATGGCACCAAGGGCTGTTTCGGCCGCCGGCCTCCGGAACCAGATGCGGCTGGCGGCGACATAGAGCAGTGCCGTTACCCCTGCAGTGATGATGGCAAGCGGAACGTAGGCGGAAAAGACCACTGACAAATCCGATTTCAGTACCACCGTGAAGAGGAGCACCGGGTTGGTGATGAAGAAGGCGGTCCGCGTCAGCGCCGAAATGGTGGGCTCATCCCCCAGCCCGCAGCGCGCGGCGATATAGCCGACGGCGATGACCACGCCGATCACCGCCAGTCCGATGAGCACACCGCCCACGTGGGTACTTCCTTCCGCTTCCACCATGCACCACCGCAGGAAGGCAGTACTACAAGTCCCAAACTTATCGAATAAGGAGCGCTGCGCCAGAAGCGTCCACAGAATGGCCCACCGCCGTGCCGCCGGCCCCTCGACACGGCGCTTCCGGGGCGGTACAGGTTAACGATGGTTACCGTCGGCTTCCACGCTTCGCACGAACAGATCAGCCCCGGCCAGCTGCTCAAGGACGTCCAGCACGCAGAGCGCGCAGGCTTCGACGCGGCCATGTGTTCAGACCATATCGAACCATGGTCCCAACGGCAGGGGCACGCCGGCTTCGCGTGGTCCTGGCTGGGCGCGGCGCTTGCCACCACCAGCCTGCGGTTCGGGGTGGTGACCGCGCCGGGTCAGCGTTACCACCCGGCCATCACCGCCCATGCCACGGCGACGCTGGCCAGCATGTTCCCCGGCAGGTTCTGGTTCGCCCCAGGCAGTGGCGAGAACATGAACGAACACATCACTGGGGACGCGTGGCCCGCCAAGGACATCAGGCAGCGCCGGCTGGAGGAATGCGTGGACGTAATCCGCCGCCTGCACCGCGGCGAGGAGGTGACCCACCGGGGCTTGGTCACGGTGGAGCAGGCGCGGATCTGGGACGTTCCGGACACACCGCCGCCGCTCATCGCACCCGCCGTCAGCGTGGAAACGGCACACCGCGCGGCCACCTGGGCGGACGGCCTGGTCACCATAAACCAGCCGGCGCCAAAGCTCCGGGACATGCTGTCCGCCTACCGGGACAACGGCGGCAAGGGAAAGGCGGTACTGCAGGTCCACCTGTCGTGGGCGGGCACGGACAAGGAAGCCGCGGCCATTGCCCTGGACCAGTGGCGGACCAACACCTTCGCCCCGCCCATCCCCTGGGACCTGCCCACCGCCCGGCACTTCGACACCGCGGGGGCGCATGTGCCCGAAGATCAGGTCCGCAGCGCCGTCAATGTCTCCGCGGATCTTCAGCAGCACGTGGAGTGGCTGGCCGGGTACGCGGACCTTGGCTTCGACGAGCTGTACCTGCACTTCGTGGGGCAGGAGCAGGCAGCCTTCATCGACGCCTTCGCCGCGGAGGTGCTCCCCCAAGTGCGCACCCCCGCAGGCACCCCCGCCGAACCGCAACTGGCCGCGGCAGCCGGCAAACCGGCGTCGGACGCTTCCGCATGAGGATCGCCGAGACCTCCGACCTTTGGTGGAAGAACGCCGTCATCTACTGCCTGGACGTGGAGACGTTCCATGACGACGACGGCGACGGCACCGGGGACTTCGCCGGCCTCACCCAGCGGGTTGACTACCTGGCTGCCCTGGGCGTGACCTGCATTTGGTTGATGCCGTTCTACCCGTCCCCCGACCGCGACGACGGCTACGACGTGACGGATTTCTTCAATGTGGACCCGCGGCTGGGCACGCTGGGCGACCTGGTGGAATTCATCCGCGCCGCAAAGGACCGGGGGATGCGGGTGATCGCGGACTTCGTGGTGAACCACACCTCCAGCCAGCATCCGTGGTTCGTGGAGGCCAGGAAATCCACGGACAGCCCGTACCGCGATTTCTACGTCTGGCGCAAGGACACACCCCCTGACACCTCCGCCGAGGTGGTGTTTCCAGGGGAGGAGAACTCGCTGTGGACCCGGGATGAGGCCACGGGTGAGTGGTACCTCCACATGTTCGCCAAGTACCAGCCGGACCTGAACGTCACCAATCCGCAGGTCCGGGACCAGATCGCCAAGGCCATGGGACTGTGGCTGGAACTGGGACTGGACGGGTTCCGGCTGGACGCCGTGCCGTTCTTCCTGGAGACCAGGGGCGAGCCCAAGGACCAGGCAGCCAGGATCAACCCGCACGGCTACCTCAGGGCACTGCGCAGCTTCCTGAACCGGCGCAACGGCAGCGCGGTGCTGCTGGGCGAGGTGAACCTGTCCTACAAGGAGCAGCTGGAGTACTTCGGCGGAATGGAAGGCAACGAGCTGAACATGCAGTTCGATTTCCTGTCCATGCAGCACCTCTACCTGTCCCTGGCCCGGCAGGATGCACGTCCCCTGGCGGAAACGCTGAAGGGCCGGCCGCAAATCAACCCGGACAACCAGTGGGCAATGTTCGTGCGGAACCACGACGAACTCACGCTGGACAAGCTCAGTGAAGGCGAGCGCCAGGAGGTCTTTGCAGCTTTCGGGCCGGAGAAGAACATGCAGATCTACGGGCGCGGACTGCGGCGGAGGCTGCCGCCAATGCTCGGCGGGGACCCGGACCGCCTGCGGATGGTGTACTCCCTGATGTTCTCCCTGCCCGGTACCCCGGTGCTGTTCTACGGCGAGGAGCTCGGCATGGGCGAAGACCTCCGGCAGAAGGGCCGCGCTGCCGTCCGTACCCCCATGCAGTGGAACAACGAGAAGAACGGCGGCTTCTCAAGCGCCAAAACAGCGGACCTGGTGGCACCCCTGGTGCGCGGGGAGTACGGTCCGGACCGGGTCAACGCCGCCGCGGCCAAGCGGGACCCGGAGTCGCTGTTTAATTTCATGGCCACCTTGATCGCGCGGTACCGCGAGGCCGCCGAGCTGGGCTGGGGCAGCTTCGGGGTCATCGACCAGGGTGAGCCCGCGGTCTTCGCCCACACCTGCAGTTCCGAGGGCGGGACGCTGGTACTGCTGCACAACTTCGGCGAAGATTCCGTGAAGGTCAGCGGGAGACTGGAGCCGGATGACGGTCCCCGGGGCTTCCGGGACGCCATGCTGCTGGACCTGTTCGACGGCGACAGCGTTGGGTTGGCACCCGACGGCGGCTTCACGGTGGAGCTGGGGCGCTACGGCCGCCGCTGGTTCCGTGTGCACCGCAAAGGTGACCGGCTGGCGCCGTAACCGGCCGTCCGCCGTCGTGGTTTGTGAAAAAATCAACCATGCACGCCATGCAGCACTCCAGCAAACTCCAGAACGTCCGGTACGAACTCCGGGGACCCATCCTCCAGGCAGCCAAGAACATGGAGGCTGAAGGGCACCGGATCCTGAAGATGAACCTCGGGGACACCGCGCCGTTCGGACTGGAAGCGCCCGAGTCCGTGGTGGTGGACATGATCCACCACCTGCGCGGCGCCCAGGGCTACAGCGACTCAAAGGGCATCTTCACCGCGCGGACGGCCATCTCGCAGTACTACCAGACCCGCGGCCTGATGAATATCGGCGTCGAGGACATCGTGATCGGCAACGGCGTCAGCGAACTGATCTCCATGTGCCTGCAGGCATTCATGGAAAACGGCGACCAGATCCTGGTCCCCGCACCGGACTACCCCCTCTGGACCGCTGCCGTGACCCTTACCGGCGGCAAGCCCGTGCACTACCTCTGCGACGAGGCGGAGAACTGGTGGCCGGACATGGCGGACGTGGAAGCAAAAATCACCAGCCGCACCAAGGGCATCGTCATCATCAACCCGAACAACCCCACCGGGGCCGTCTATCCGCGGCACATCCTGGAGCAGTTCGCGGCCCTGGCGCGGAAGCACAACCTGGTCCTGTTCTCCGACGAGATCTACGAGAAGGTGCTCTACGAAGACGCCAAGCACATCCACACCGCCGCCGTGGCCGAAGACGTCTGCTGCCTGACCTTCAGCGGCCTGTCCAAGGCTTACCGGATGCCCGGCTACCGGGCGGGATGGGTGGCCATCACCGGGCCCCTGGCCGCCACCGCCGCCTACCGCGAGGGCCTGGAACTGCTGGCCTCGCTGCGGCTGTGCGCAAACGTCCCGGCGCAGCACGCCATCCAGACCTGCCTGGGCGGATACCAAAGCATCGAGGCCCTGGTGCAGCCGGGCGGCCGCCTGCGCGAGCAGCGGGACCTGGCCCACAAGCTCCTCACTGCCATTCCAGGCGTAACGTGCGTGCCGGCGTCGGGCGCCATGTACCTGTTCCCCCGCCTGGACCCGGAGCTTTACCCGATCGACAGCGACGAACAGTTTGTCCTGGATCTTCTGAAGGACCAGAAAATCCTGGTCTCGCACGGCTCGGCCTTCAATTGGCCCACACCGGACCACTTCCGCTTCGTCATCCTTCCCTCGGTGCGCGAGATCGAGGAAGCGGTCCGCCGGATCTCCACGTTCCTTGCCGCCTACCGCAACCGTGAGGCGGCCTTCGAAGTTGAAACAGTGACGGAGTGAAGAACTAACCGGCCCCTAACAGCGGGGAAACCGGTACGCAACATTGCGCGGCCACACTGGTGAGTGCAGGCAAGAGCCGGCACCAGCTCCAGCCAGGAGGCCCCGATGTTGAAGAAAGCGACCCCGCATGTAACCAGAATCCGCGCCCTGGACCAGCTCCACCGCGGTGACGAAATTGAAGCCCGCCTCTCAGTGGGGCCGTCCTACGACGACGTTGTGATCCGCCGCGGCAGCGTCCAGGAAACCGCCCCCGGCATCGGCGTCGTCTGGATCCTGGACCGGCTCACCGGCCTCCGCAAGGCGATCAATACGGACGAGTGCAGCGTCTGGCGGGTGGCGTAGGACTTCCGGGCAGCGGGAGGCGGACGTAGTCAGGAAGGACTGTCCGCAACCCGCCCCTGGTCCATATGCGCCAGAGACTGCAGCCACGCGATGGCGGCATCGGTCACCGGATGCGGGGTTCCCAACGACTCGAGGAATGCCCGGGCATCCAACATCTCCGCTTCCCGTCGCACAGCGTGCAGGCCCGTACCTTCAAGCATCCGGGCCACAAGCGCCGGGCCGGAGGGACCCAGCTCTCCCGCGATCTGGCCGATCATCCATTCTTTCGCGCCTGCCGCTTCGGCGGCAGTGACCGACTCCAGGATGACCGCCGCCAGCCCTTTCATGAACACGCTGCGGAGCAGCTTGAGGCCCGCTGCCGCCCCCGCTTCAATTCCTGCGGTGGTGGCCGGGATGCCCCAACCGCCGAAGAGGGATGCCAGGGCATCCGCCCCCGTGCCGCTTATCAGCAGGGGCGAATCGATCCGGCTGCGGGGTACAGGCGCCAGAACGGCCACGTCCGCGAAAAGGACGTTCCTGCGGGCTGCCTGTTCAGCGAGCCGCCGCTTTTGGTCCGGTCCGGAGGTGTTCAGATCCGCGAAGAGAGCCCCCGGTTCCATGGCGGGCAGCGCCTCCCGGAGGACATGTTCCGCAGCACGTCCTCCCACCAGGCTGAGCACCAGGCCTGCACCGGCCACCGCTTCGCTGATGGAGCCGGCGGGCACGACGCCCAGCGGGACAGCCTCGACGGCGGGGTCTGTCGCGGTGACCTTCAGCCCGCGGGCAGCAAGGTCCTGCGCATAGATGCTTCCGGCTTCCCCGAGGCCCAGGACGGCGATCCAGATACCGTCCGTCCCCCTCCTGCTACCGCGCACCGGCGGCCGCGGTTCGCCAGCCCCCGTGGTATTCGGTCCTGGCAGTGACGGCATAAGGGGCGGCACTGACCACGGCACGGACGCTGATCTGTTCGTGCGGCTCCACCGTTGTCTTGCGGGACCCGCCGTCGGGCTCCCCCCAGATAACCCTGACTTCCGTTCCCAGCTCTACGTTTGGATCAACCGTTGCCAGCGAAAGGCCGCGGCGTTCGTTGGCCGTGACCCCGGTGAAGAGCGAGAGGCCCACGCCCGTACCGTCGGCGTCCACCACGGAATCGTAGTTGGACGAGCCATAGTTGGCGTTGGGGATGTCGAAGAATTGGTAGCCCGGGGTGTCACGGTCCAGGAACGATGCCCAGATCCGGGCGAGGTCCTCGTCGTTCCAGGCAAGGGTCACCTTTTTCCGTTGCCTGGCTGGATCGATCTGCTGGAGGGCGTCGCGGCCAATGAAGTCGTGGTCGAATTTCACGAAAGATCCGTAGCCGAGCTCCCAGGGCGTGAGGTAATAGTCTTCGATGTCGTTGGAGACGAACGAGCCGGCGAGCGCATTGACCGCTTCGTAGCTTGTTGCCGGCAGCCACTCACGGTAGGCCCGTTCGGCGTCACTGCTGTAGATCGCCGGCAGCGGCGACGGGATCCAGCCCGATTCCAGCGTGTTCGAGGAGTAGGCGCGGGACCCGCACGGTTCGATTCCGAATTCAGCCCCCGCCTCGAGTACGGCATCCCGGATTTTGCCGTGCTGTTCGTAGGGTCCCCAGATTTCCAGCCCCGGGGCCCCGGCCATGCCATGGCGCAAGGTGCGCACCTGCTCCCCGGCGATGTTCAAGTGGCCCATGTGGAAGAACTTCACTTGCTCAAGGGTTCCGCCGTTGAGCTTTTCGATGATCTGCCAGGCGTTGGGACCCTGGATCTGGAAGCGGAAGTACTTCCGGGTTACCGCCTGGCCGTAGGGGCGCGACGGCGACCGGTCATCGTAGGTGCATTCCACGCGGTACCCGCCGGTTTCGGCGTGGAACTGGAGCCAGTTCGCCGCCGGTGCCCGGCCCACGTAGACGAACTCCTGGTCGGCCAGGTGGAACAGGATGCCGTCACCGATCACACCGCCGTTGGACGCCGTCGGTACAAACTGCTTGGCGGTGTTCACCGGGAAATTGGCGAAGCTGTTGATGCCAGTGTCAGAAAGAAGCTTCAGGGCGTCGGGGCCGTTCATGAAGAAGTTGACCATGTGGTGGGACTGATCGTAGAGGACTGCCGTCTCCCGCCAGGCACGCTGCTCGCGGCGCCAGTTGGTGAACTCTGCGGGTACTACCGGATAGATATAGGTACCGAGCTGGGAATTGCGCAGGAGATCAACGGTGTTGCCTGCTGCATCAAGCACTTCCTGGAGGGACTTCGGGGCCATGGCTTTCTCCTTCGGTTCAGTGGGCACTGCCGAAACGCACCCCTGAAAGGGCTGGCGCGCGATTGCTAACAAAATTGTATGGGATGTCTTGACCAAAGTTCCAGAGCGTGATTCTCTGGCAATGTCCGCCGGAAAGGACTGACCGTGGGCCGTAAGGCACCATGGTGACCCACTCCATGGCACTTCGGACGGCACGCAAGATCTTCCCGCGCCCCGCCTCTAACGCCGGAACAACCCCCTTAGAGAGGAAGCTCCATGACCGGGTATACCTCGTTCGACGTCGCCCATCTGGGGAACGTCGAACTGCTGACCCCCGCCTTCGATGAAAGCCTCTGGTTCTTCCGGGACCTGCTCGCCATGCGCGTCGTTGCGGAAACCAGCAGCGACGGCAGGAAGTCCGCCTATCTGAGGACGTGGGACGAATACCAGCTCTACACCCTGAAGCTCACCGCCACGGAGGATGCCGGCGTCGGCCGCACCAGCTTCCGGACCACCAGCCAGGAGGCGCTGCAGCGCAGGGTCGCCGCGATTGAAGCCACCGGCCTGGGCATCGGCTGGGAGGAAGGCGAGGTGGGGACCGGGCCCACGTACTCCTTCCGTGACCCGGACGGGCACCTTATGGGCGTCTACTACGAAACCGAACGGTATGTGGCAACGGACGACAAACCCGCGCTGAAGAACCAAGCCTCGGCTTTCCCCGGCAGGGGCGTCAACGCGCGGCGGCTGGACCACATCAATTTCCTCGCGAAGGACGTGGTGGCCAACGGGGAGTTCGTGGCCCATGCGCTGTGCGGGCGGGAGAGTGAGCGCATCCGGCTCGACGACGGGGGCTACGCGGCCTGGTGGTTCCACTTCAACAACAAGTCCTACGACATCGTGTACTCCGACGACTGGCTGAAACACGGCAACAGGCTCCACCATGTGGCGTTCGCCCCCGATACCCGCGAGGACATTTTGAAGGCCGCGGACATCTTCCTTGAAAACGGCATCCACATCGAATCCGGGCCGCACAAGCACGCCATCAACCAGACATTCTTCCTCTACGTCTGGGAACCCGGCGGCAACCGCATCGAACTGGCCAACGCCGGGGCCCGCCTGCTGCTGGACCCGGACTCACCGGTAGTGGAGTGGAGCCAGGAGGAGCGCAAAAAGGGCCAGGCCTGGGGCATGAAGACCATCGAGACGTTCCATACGCACGGAACGCCAAACATCCGCCAGTGACAAAATTAAAAGATCCCGGCAGTACCGCACAGAGAGGTGCAACATCATGACCAACACAGTGGACACGTCCGCCCCGGTGACCACGGGGCTGTACATCGGTGGCGCCGAACGCCAGGCCGCGGCCACCATGGACATTGCCGATCCGGGCAAGCCCGGCACCATCGTGGGCCACGCGGCGGCAGCGGGCCCGGCCGACGTCCAGGACGCCATCGCTGCGGCAAAGGCCGCCTACCCCGGGTGGGCTGCCCTGAGCGCACGGGAGCGCGCCGACCAGATGCGGCAGGCATTGGAGGGCATTGCCGACTTCCGTGATGAGGATGCCGCCATCCTGTCCCAGGAAAATGGCAAGATCCGAATGGAAGCCTGGGTGGACTCCCTGGTGTTCGAAATCAGGTGGAACCTCGCCCTGGAACTGGCTCCCGACGTCGACACTGCCAAGGTGCTGCCGCCCGCGCCAGGAATTCCCGTCTCCACCTCGGTCACGTTCCAGCCGCTGGGCGTGGTGACGGTCATCGTGCCGTTCAACTGGCCCATTGCCATCCTCGCGGCATCACTGCCGCACGCGCTGCTCGCCGGGAACACAGCCATCGTGAAGCCGCCACCCACGGCCCCGCTGGCCACCACCCGCGTGGTCCAGCGGATTGCCGAAAAACTGCCGCCCGGGGTACTCAACGTGGTTACCGGCAAGGACGCAGACATGGCCGCGCTCATCACCAGCCCGGACATCGCCAAGGTCTGCTTCACGGGAAGTGTGGGCGGCGGCAAGCGCATCATGGAAATGGCCGCGAAGTCACTCACCCGGGTGACGCTGGAGCTTGGCGGAAACGACGCCGCCGTCATCCTCGCGGACGCGATCCTCGATGACACCCACCTGGACCGGCTTTACGCCGCCATTTTCGATACCACTGGCCAGATCTGCATGAACGCGAAGAGGATCTACGTCCACCGTTCGCGCCTGGACGAGGTGGTGGCGGGTCTCACGCAGCGGCTTGAAAAAGCAGTCATCGGCTACGGGCTGGACGAGGGGACCACCATGGGTCCGCTGCACTCCCCCGTGCAGAAGGCATTCGTGGCCGAGCTCATCGAGGAAGCCAAGGAAGCAGGTGCCGTCGTCAGGGAGTTCGGCACCCTTCCCTCTGACCCTGAATTGCGGGGCGGGAACTTCCTGCGTCCGGCGCTGGTGATCGATCCGGACCCCTCACTGCGGGTTGTCACCCAGGAACAGTTCGGACCCGTCATCCCCCTGATCCCGTTCGATACGGAGGAGGAGGCAGTGCAGGCGGCGAACGCGACCTGGGCGGGACTGTGCGGCTCGGTGTGGACCGCCGATCCGGCAGCGGCCGACCGCGTGGGCGGGCGCCTGGTCTGCGGCTACGTCTGGGTTAACGACCACGGTGCAACGCGGCTGGACCTGCGGGCGCCCTTTGGCGGAATGAAGCAGTCCGGCATGGGCAGGGAACAGGGCATCGAAGGGGTCCGGGCCTTCCAGGACACCCGCGCCATCGCCCATCTGGAGCCGGAGGCAGCAGAAGGCTAGGAGCGGGCGGGCAGCAGGAGGGTCAAAATTGGGTAGATAACTATCGACATTACCTATGGACATAGGTAATGTCGGAGGCGGGTGCACCGTTGCACCCGCCGAAAGGATGAGCTGATGGCGACCCGAATCATGCCCGCCCCCAACCGCGCAGCATCACTGGAACTCATCAAGAACTTCTCGGTGGAAATGACCGGCAAGGACATTCCCGCCCTCATCGAGGCAAAGGACAAGATTCCGCCGGGCACCCGTATCAACGTCACCTTCCTTGGCAACGAGGACCTGGAGATGCGGGTAGCAGCGGCCAAGGCTGTCCGCGACCTCGGGTTCGTCCCCGTGCCGCACATTTCAGCGCGCCGGTTGGCATCAAGGGGCGACCTTGAAAAGTTCCTCCAGCGCCTCCAGGAGGTGGGCGCCGCCGAGCACGTGTTCGTGGTGGGCGGCGACCCCGCAGAACCCGAGGGCCCGTACGGGGACTCACTCGCGCTGATCAACACCGGGCTCTTGCCGCAGTTCGGCGTCCGGGAGGTGGGAATTGGCGGTTACCCGGAAGGCCACCCCGATATCCCCAAGGACACTCTTTGGCGGGCGCTGGAAGACAAAACCGCAGCCCTCGCCGCACAGGACCTCGGCGCCTTCATCATTACGCAGTTTGCCTTCGACACCGGCCCAGTCGCCGGCTGGATCGAGGAGGTCAGGGCCAGGGGCATCAAGGCACCTATCCGGGTCGGAACGCCTGGACCGGCAGGGGTAAAGCGTCTCCTCGGGTTTGCCCGCCGGTTCGGAGTGGGAGCAAACGCGATGATCGTCAAGAAATACGGTTTCTCATTGACCAACCTGATGGGAGACGCAGGACCTGACCGGTTCGTCAACGACCTGGCCGCCGTGCTTGCCCAGCATGCACCCGGGCAGGACCAACACCTCCCCCCGCAGGTTGGCCTGCACTTCTATACGTTCGGGGGCCTGCTGGCGACGGCGGACTGGGCCCGTCACTTCACGGCCGAAGAGCGCTAGGGACGGCAATCAATGGTCCTGCACACAGAGTCCCGCAAGGACCAGTCCTGCCTGATTGTCCACGGGCCGGACCGGCCGGGCATCGTGGCTGCCGTGGCCGCGCTGGTGACCCGGAACAAGGGGAACATCGTCTCCTTGGACCAGTACTCAAGCGATCCTTCGTCCGGTGACTTTTTCCAGCGGGTTGTATTCAACCGTCCGGACCTGACGGCGGCGCTGCCCGAAATCGAGGCCGACGTAGCCAAGACCCTCGCCCCGCTGGGCCTGTCCTGGACGCTGACGGACCGCTCCATACCCAAGCGCATGGCCATACTGGTATCCACCTCCGACCACTGCCTGCTGGAACTGCTCTGGCGGCACCGGAGGGGCGAACTACCCGTGACCATACCCATGGTGATCTCCAACCACACGAATACCGCGGAGGACGTGCGCTCCTTTGGCGTCCCGTTCTTCCACGTCCCTTCAGCAGGGCCGGACAAGTCGGTGGCCGAGGCACAGATCCTGCAGCTGCTGGACGGCAACGTGGACTTCGTGGTGCTGGCCCGCTACATGCAGATCCTGTCACCCGATTTCCTGGACGCGGCAGCCGTTCCGCTGATCAACATCCATCACTCATTCCTGCCCGCATTCGTGGGCGCAGCGCCCTACCGCAAGGCCAAGGAGCGGGGGGTGAAGCTGATCGGCGCCACGTCGCACTACGTGACCAAGGACCTGGATGAGGGGCCCATCATCGAGCAGGACGTGGCCCGCGTGACGCACGCACACTCGGCCCTGGACCTTCAGGCCAGAGGAGCTTACGTAGAGCGGGCAGTGCTCTCACGCGCTGTCCAGTGGCATGCCGAGGACCGCGTCATCCGGCACGGCAACCAAACCATCGTCTTCTGATACCCACCAACAATCCAAACAGAACAAGAGGTTCATCGTGGCACCGAAAAATCTGCAGGAAGTCCTGGACGCGTCCAAAGGGGCGGTGGACCTCCTCCGCAACTCCCAGATCGGCTCCTACATCTATCCTGTGGTCCCGGCCGATTTCCAGAACTGGATCAAGGAGCAGACCGCGTGGCGGCAGACTGCCGTTCTCTACGACCAGTCCCACCACATGGACAACCTGTTCATGAAAGGCCCGGATGCCATCAAGCTGATCACCGCCACCGCCATCAATTCCACCGCCGTATTCCCCGTGAACAAGGCCAAGCAATATGTGCCCACCACGGAGTCCGGCCACGTCATCGGTGATGGCATCCTGTTCCACGAGGCGGAGGACGAGTACGTGTATGTCGGCCGCTCACCAGCAGCAAACTGGCTGCTCTATCACGGCGAGACAGGCGGCTACCGGGACCTGGACATCACCGTGGACCGGCGGTCCCCGTCACGGCCGTACGGGCATCCCGTGACCCGCCAGTACTACCGGTTCCAAATCCAGGGCCCCAATGCCTGGCAGGTCATCGAAAAGCTCAACGGGGGCGCACTGGAGCAGCTCAAGTTCTTCAACATGTCCACCATGACCATCGCCGGGACCACGGTCCGCACCCTGCGGCACGGCATGGCCGGCGCTCCGGGCCTGGAGGTCTGGGGCCCGTACGCGGACCACGACCGCATCCGGGATGCAATCGTAGAGGCAGGTGCCGAGTTCGGGCTGGTGCCCGTGGGTTCCCGCGCCTACCCGTCCAATACCCTGGAGTCCGGCTGGATCCCGTCGCCGCTGCCGGCCATCTACAGCGGCGAAGCCGAGCGCGGCTACCGCGAATGGCTGCCCGCGGACGGATATGAAGCCACCGGAACCCTGGCGGGCTCGTTCGTGTCCGGGAACATCGAGGACTACTACCTCACTCCGTGGGAGCTGGGCTACGGCTCGTTCGTCAAATTCGATCACGACTTCATCGGCCGTGACGCACTCGAACGGATCGATCCGGCCATGCAGCGCAAGAAGGTCACCCTGGCCTGGGACGCAGAAGATGTCACCTCCATCTTCGCGTCGCTGTTCAACGTGGAGGGGCCCAGCTACAAGTTCTTTGACCTGCCCCTGGCCAACTACGGCTCAGCCAACTATGACTCAGTGGTGGACGCCGACGGAACGGTGGTGGGGTACTCCATGTTCACCGGCTACAGCGCAAACGAACGGCGCGCACTCTCGCTGGCAACCATCGATCCCAACGTTCCCGAAGGCACGGAACTGAAGGTCGTTTGGGGCGAGCCGAACGGCGGTACCGCCAAGGCCGCCGTCGAGCCCCATGTGCAGACTGAAGTGCGCGCCGTAGTGAGCCCCGTCCCCTACTCCACCGTGGCACGCGCCACCTACCACGGCGGGTGGCGGACGAACTACCAGTCGGCCTAGGCTGGGGACCCTGAAGTGCGGGGGCGCAGCCGCCCCCGCACTTTCCTTGAGCCCTTGGAGGAGTACCGCATGAGCCTTCGGTACGCGCTGCTGGCCCTGCTGCGCGTCGGCCCGCTGTCAGGTTACGAGCTGCAGAAACAGTTCTCCATGTCCGTGGGGCACGTCTGGCACGCCCCGGACTCGCAGATCTACCCTGAGCTGCGCAAGATGGAGGCAGAGCACCTCATCGAAGGTGAGGAGCAGCCCAGGGGCCAACGCGCCACCCGGCGGGTTTACCATGTGACGGCAGCCGGGAACCAGGCCTTCCTGGATTGGATGCAGACCCCGCTGGAATACGCGCGGGTCCGCGACCCTGCGCACCTGCGTGCCGCCTACCTTGAGGCGGCATCGCCGGAGACGGCGCGCGCGTTTTTTCGGCGGCATCAGGAACAGTGGGAGGCCGAGCTTGCCCAGTGGGAGGGTGAACTCCAGCGCATCGCCCAGGTGGACAATCCGATGCTGGTGCGCCGCCTGGCCGTAACTGACCCCGCGGACCGGGAACGCACCATCGCCTTCAAGCGGTTCACATACGAAGGCCTGGTGGACCGAGCCCACGCTGAGATAGCGTGGGCGCGGCGGGGGCTCGAGCTCATCGACACCCTGGAATCCCCGGGACGCGCCACGCCGGTGCCCAGCGCGTCCCCGGCCTAGTCAGCCAACGTTTTCAACAGTCGCATACCCCTTGCCGTTGTACTTCTGCACCACCACGGAGGACACCGCCGGCTGGCCATCGACTGTGGTGTCCACCGACGTCCCTTCGAGCATCAGCGGCGCCTTCAGGTCCTTGATGTCCCGCAGCGCCGTCATGAAGCTGTCCCGCGTGGGCTCCTTCATGTTCTGGAACGCCTTCTCAAGGGTGGCCCCCACCATGTAGCTCCACATGCAGTGCGGGAACGCCGGCATGTCCGGGTAGTTCCCGTACTTCTTCAGTTCGTCAAGGAATTTCACGACGTCGGAGTCCTTGGCGAATGCCGGACTCTGCGGGGCCTTGGCAAATGACACGGAGTAGATGCCAGGGTAGGCGGAGCCGCCGCCGGGTTCCAGGATGGCGGTTGGGCTTGAGGTGTTGGAGGGCAGGAACCAGCTGGGCTTCCAGCCGATCTGCTGCGCCTTCTGGAGGGCCGCGATGGTGAGCGGCGTGATGGACATGGCGTTGAAGAAGACGTCCGCCCCGGAGGAAGCGAGCTGGGTGAGCTGCGCATCCACCGAAGTGTCAGTCGCCTCGTACGTCTGCTCGCCCACCACGGAGATGTTGGACGCGCCCTTGATTGCGTCCTTGAAGCCCGCGACGTAGCCCTTGCCGTAGTCATCGTTCTGCGACAGGATGGCAACTTTGTGCTGCGCACCCGACTTCGCCAGGAGCTTCCCGAACGCCGCGCCCTCGTTCTGGTAGATGGGCACGAAGCCCAATTGCCAGGGGCTCTGTTTCCGGTCGCTGAACAGCGGGTCGCCGGTCATCACCAGCACTTGCGGGACCTTCTGGCTGATGGCGGCGTCACGGAACGCCCGGTTGGTGGGCGTTCCCAGGCCGGCGGTGGCAGCAAACACATTGTCAGAGACCATTTGCTGGAAGTTGGCCAGGGACTTTTGGGGATCGTAGGCGTCGTCGTAGGACTTGATGTTCACGGTCCGGGTCTTGCCGTCGCCGAACTTCACCCCGCCCGCGGCATTCACCGCTCCGAAGTAAGCCGAGACCCCGGCGACGGTGCACTTGCCCGGCCCGGCGATTGCGCCGCTGAGCGGGGTGGTGATCCCCAGCGTGATCGCCGAGTCAGTGATCCCCGGAGAGGACGCGGAGCCGCCGCCCTGGCCCCCGCTGTCGCCCCTGCAACCGGACAGGGAGAGCGCGACGGCGGCCGTCAAGGCCACAATGCCAAGTACTCCGCCCGGCTTCTTTCTCATCTTCATGGTCCATCCTGCCTCTCTGTTTGTTCACGTTCCTCCGGCGCAGCATCCGGTACCGGACGATGTGCGGGAGTGGTCTGCTGGGAAGTCTCCGCCGCAGGGCGGGATATGGAACGCCGGGCGGGAGGACGGCGGGTGAGCCTGCGGACCACTCTGGGCAGGCTGACCAGGCCCCCTGGCAACAGGAACAGCACTGCGAGGAGGATCGCGCCCTGGCTGACGGTGGTGAGGTTGGGGTCTATGGCGTTGGTCAACTGCGGAACGAAGACGTAGTAGGCCCCGCCCAGAAGCGAACCTGCAATGCTTCCCGCACCACCGATGACCATGGCGGCCAGGAGGCTGATGGTATGCCCGAAGCTCAGGGTCTCCGGAGACGTGTACTGCACCGCTGCGAGGTACAGGAAACCACTTGCACCGCCGAATACGGACGCAATGGTGAAGGCCAGGACCTTGGTTCGGTAGGGCGAAATGCCCATCGAGGCGGCAACAGCCTCATTTTCACGGACCGCCGCGAAGGCCCGCCCGTACTTGCCGTGGACCAGGCTCCGGGCCAGCAGGAATGCTCCGGCTACCACCACCAGCACAATGTAGAACTGCCATTGGTCGTTTGCCAGCCCCGACCAGTCGGGGGCATCAGTGAACCGCGCGGAGACTCCCTGGGAGCCGCCCGTGAACTCGGCGAGCCGTTTGGCCAGGGGGACGCCGACGATGGGCAGGGCGATGGTGACCATCGCAATGGCCAGGCCGCCAAGGCGCGCAGCAGCGAGCGCCACCAGCAGCCCCACCACGCCGGCTATGGCACAGGCTGCAACGAACACCAGCAGGATGTTCCAGCCATGGTTGACGCCGTACGCGGTGACGTAGGCGCCCAGGCCCACAAAGAAGATCTGTCCAAGGTTGACCTGGCCCGTGTATCCCATGATGATGTTCAGCCCCAGCACCGCCACCGCATAGACCCCAATGCGGACCAGTGTCTGGTTTGCAAACGCCGGCAGGATCAGTGGCGCGGCGACCAGCAGAACCGCCACAACGGCAACAAGGACAAGCCGGACCCGCCGGCGGCGTACGGTGGCAGCAGCTGTACTCATCAGACCCTCACCACGACCTTCCTGCCAAACAGGCCCTGTGGGCGGAGGATGAGGATGACAAAGATCAGCACGAAAGGCACCGCAATCTTGAGGTCGTGGCCAATCAGGGGAACGTAGACGGCCACCAGGTTCTCCAGGACACCGATCGCGGAGGCCGCCACCACGCAGCCGATGGGGCTGTTCAGGCCGCCCAGGATGACGGCGGCGAGCGCATAGACCAGGGCGGTGTCCAGCATGCCCGGGGTCAGCGTCAGCTGCGGTGCCACCAGGACGCCGGCGATGGCTCCGAGGGTGGCCGCGAGCCCCCAACCCACCATGAGCAGCCGGCCCACGGGAAGCCCGGAGAAAGCGGCCGACGACGGGTTGTCGGCGACGGCGCGGAGGGCCAGTCCCAGCTTGGTACGGAGGAAGAGCAGTTGCAGGACCACCATGATGACCACGATGGTCACCGCGGTGGCAAGCGACCTGACGCTTACCACCGCCCCAAGGATCTCCACGCTGGTCAGGGGAAAGAGCGACGGAAACGCGAGATTGTTGTAGCCCCACAGCACCGCCGAGATGCCGGTGACGAGGGTGAGCAGTCCAATCGTGACCACCACCGCGGTGTCCGGGTCGCCGCGTTCAAACCGCCGGACCAGGAAACGCTCCACCAGCGCGCCGAAGACGAAGGAAAGCACCACGGCGATGAGGATGGCGACGATGATGGGCAGGCCGAGTTGGACGAAGACGTAGGCAATGTAGGCGGAGAGCACGGCCATGCCGCCCTGGGCGAAGTTGATCAGGCCCGTGGCCTGGTTGACCAGCACGATCGCCAGGGCCAGGGCGGCGTAGATGGACCCGGTGGCGAGGCCGTCGACCACGAGTTGGATAAAGGTTTCCATGCCGGTTCAACCCCCCAGGTAGGCGCGGCGGATCTCGTCCATGCCCTTGAGCTGCGCCGATGTGCCGGTAAGCACGTTTCGGCCTGTTTCCAACACGGTGGCGGTATCGACGAGTGAGAACGCGAGGTTCGCGTTCTGCTCCACCACCAGCATGGCTATGCCGGATTCGAGCCGCAGCCGGCGGATGGCCTGGTACACAGTCTTGGCCGTGCCGGGCGCAAGCCCCAGCGATGCCTCGTCCAGCAGCAGCAGCTTGGGCTTGGCCATAAAGGCCCTGCCCACGGCCAGCATCTGCTGCTCCCCGCCGGACAGTGCCGCAGCCCGGGAGCCCACCCGGTCCTGCAGTTGCGGGAACAGATCGAGGCAGTACTCAATGTCCGTTTCAATGGCCTTCCGGTCCCTGCGGAGATAGGCGCCCACCAACAGGTTTTCCCGGACGCTCAGCTGCCCCAGGGTGCCACGGCCTTCCGGAACGTGGGCAATTCCCAGGGCCGCCACCTGGTCCGACCGGAGGCCACGGATGTCACGGCCGTCGAACCTGATGCTCCCGCCGGTCCTGACCGTGCCGCTAATGGCCCGCAGGGTTGTGGTCTTGCCGGCACCGTTTGCGCCCAGGATCCCCACCGACCCGCCTTCCGGAACACTCAGCGAGACCCCGTCCAGCACCTGCACAGGCCCGTATGACGCGGTGACGTCCTTGAGCTCAAGCAGCGTCATCCGCGGCGTCCTTTCCGATGTAGGCCTCGACCACGCGGGGATCGGACTGCGCCTCGGCCGCGGTGCCCGACATCAGCTTGCGTCCGTGGTCCAGCACCACAACCTGGTCGGTGAGCGCGGAGATCAGTCCCATGTGGTGCTCCACGATGATGATGGTGATGTCCTGCTCCGAGCGGAGGCGCTTGACCGTCGCGATGAGCTGTTCCACTTCGCCGTGGGAAAGTCCGGCCGCAGGCTCGTCGAGCAGGAGCAACGCGGGCCGTGAAAGAAGCGCCCGCCACAGCTCGATGCCTTTGTGCAGACCGTGCGAGAGTTCATCGGCCGGCAGCTCTGCTGCCCAGCTGAGCCCTCCCCGACTGAGGAGTTCCAGTGCTTCGGTGCGGACTGCCCGCTCCGCCTGGACGGTGCGCGGCAGCCGCAGCGCCCAGGATATGGGACCGCCGGGCAGCCGGGTGTGGGCGCCAAGGAGCACATTCTGCAGGACTGTTGCGTTCAACTGCAGGGCTGGATGCTGGAAGGTGCGGGCCAGGCCCAGGTGGGCCAGCCGGGATGGAGTGCTGCCCGAGACCTCTGTCCCGCCGATGGAAATCGCCCCGGAGCTGGGCTTGTAGTGGCCGCTGATGCAGTTGAACAGGGACGTCTTGCCTGCACCATTGGGGCCCACCAGGCCTAAAATGACGCCGGGCTCGACGTCGAAGCTGACGTCCTGCAGCACTTTGACCCCGCCGAAGTGCAGGTTGACGTCCTTGAGGCTCAGGCTCGCAGCCACCCTGTACCTTCCTGTCGCATCATCGCTAGGAATGGATGCAGCCGATCAGTACTGCACGAAACCGACGCTACGGATGGCGGACGAAATTGTCAACGATTTTGGCTTGAACTCGCTGCGTCCGATGAAGCGCGAATTTCCCGTGTATGGGTGGTACTTCAGCCGCCGGCGACGGACTGGATCACCAGGACTTCCTGGCCAGGCAGCACCTCGGTGTCCAGGCCCTGCAGCCGCCGCACCTCATCGCCGTCGACATATATGTTCACGAACCTTCGCAGTGCGCCCGTCTCGTCACGCAGCCGCCGGCCCAGCACGGCATAGTCAGAGGCAACCGCATCAAGCAGGCTTGCCACCGTCACCGGCCCGTCAGCGGGCGCAACCAGCACGGACTGCCCGCCGGCCAAGGGCTGCAGGACGCTGGGAAGCAGCAGCGCAATCTCAGGCACCGGCCACCACTGCCGCCCGGACGCACAGGACATCAGGCAGGTGGGATGCCACCTCCCTGAACGTCTCCCCTTCATCCGCGCTCGCGTAGACGGTGCCGCCCCGTGTGCCGAAGTACACCCCGGCTGGTTCGGCGGCGTCCACCGACGCCGCGTCCCGGAGCACGCTGTTGTATTCGTGCTCCGGGAGGCCGGCGCTGAGGCGCTTCCAGGTGTTCCCGGCGTCGTCGGTGCGGTGGACGGCGAGCCTGCCGTCCGGAGGGATGCGTTCGCCGTCGGCCTTCAGCGGGACCACCCAGGCGGTGCCATCGCGGCGGGGATGGGTCAGCATGACGAAGCCGAAGTCTGCTGGCAGTCCCCCGGCGATGGAGTTCCAGCTGTCCGCGTTGTCGTCCGTCCGGTAGACGCCGTGGTGGTTCTGCGCGTAGAGGCGGCCTTCGACGGCGGCATCCGCGGCGATCTTGTGCACGCATTGGCCGAACTCCGGATTGGGATCCGGCATGAAGTAGGCCGAGATCCCCTTGTTGCGCGCTTCCCAGGAGGTTCCGCCGTCGTCCGAGCGGTAGACGCCGCCGGTGCTCATGGCGACATGGACGGTCTCACCCGAGGAGTCAACCACGATGGAATGCGCCGCCGCCCCGCCGTAGCCGGCTCCCCATTCACTGCGGTGCGGGTGGTCCCACAGGCCCCGGTTCAACTCGAAGTGCTCCCCGCCGTCCGTGGACTTCCAGAGGGAGATGGGTTCGGCCCCCGCCCAGACCACTCCCGGCCGGGACCCGGCGTCCGGGTAGATCTGCCATACGCGCTCCACCGCCGCGCCGGTATCTTCGGGAAATTTGATGGCGCCCTGCTCCGGCTCGGTCCAGGTTGTACCGAGGTCATCGGAGTGGGCAACCGTGGGGCCCCAGTGCGGGCTGCGGACGCCGACCAGAATCCGGGTGCGGCCTTCCCTGGTATCGATTCCGATGCTGGGAATCTCCGACATCAGGAAATGCGGGCCTGTGAGGGACCACTCCTGCCTGTCCCGGCTGGTGGCAAGCCACAGCCCTTTTTTGGTACCGATTGCCAGGACAAATGATTCTGCCGCCGTTGCCATGCGGACCATGCAACCACCGGATCGGTTGGCGCGCAACGGTTTTCAGCCCCTCGCCTCCCCCTCCCGGGCGGGAGGGGTCAGTCCACGAACTCAGACTGGGTCTCGATGAAGTCCCAGTCGGCGGCGGTCAGCACGGCGGCTGGATTGCCCGGATGGGGACCTCCCGCCTCGGCGATTCCCTGAAGCACGGGAAGCGGCAGCTCCTCCGCACGGAGGTTTTGCCGCAGCCACTCCTTGCTGGCGAGGTCCAGGTCCAGCCACCACATGAAGATTTCCACGATTCCCCCTCCCTAACAGTTAAAACGTTAGGCACGGCCAGAGGGACCGACAAGATGCCGGCACTTAAGCAGGTGGAACGTGGCAGCGTTTTGGGTACCGGCAAGTAACTTGACCTGCCAGGGGCCGGAAAAGACGAGTACCCCCTACTCGCGACTGGCTCCTGCGGCCTCCCTAGCCTGAAATCTCAAAGCAAGCTGACCGTGCCGCTGGGGCATACGGCGCAACCGCTGGCCTGTCCCCGCCATGGTCCGTTTCACAAACAGATGGGGAAAAAGATGAAACGCACCTTAGCCACACTGGGGGTGGTGGGGCTCGGCCTCATCAGCCTCACAGCACCTGCCTTGGCCGCCGGAGACAAAGTCATCGTCTGCCACAGCGACGGCAGCACCTGGGCGCCGTTGGAGTTCAGCATCAATGCGCTGGGCGGCCACGACCAGCATCCGCTGGACATCATCCCGCCGACGTCGAAATCGGAGGGCAAGAACTGGACCGCCGCCGGAAAGGAACTTTACGCCGCCCAGTGCGCGCCGCTGCCGCCCGGCGAGGTGCCCGCTCCTGTGGTGACGCCGCCTGCCGAGCAGCCGCCCGTCGTCGTCGTTACTCCCGTGACGCCGCCGCCCACGGAGGAGCCCACCGTGACGCCGCCGCCCACGGAGGAACCCACGGTGACGCCGCCGCCCACCGAGGTGCCGATCACCGTTGACCAACCTGTGGTGCAGCCACCCGCTGTCGTCGTCCCGCCCGCAGTGGAACAGCCCGCTGCGGAAACCCCTGCGGTGCAATCGCCTGAGGTGAAGTCGCCGGTCGTGGCGGCCCAGGTCCCGGCACAGCCCGCGCCTGCCAAGCAGGCTGCCGCGGCAGCGAAGGCAGCACCTAAGGCCGCGCCCGCACCAGTCAGCGTGGGAACCAACCAGGGCTACAACGCCCAGACCGCAGTGGGAGCTTCCGACGGCGGCCAGGGCTGGCTGGCAGGGGTGGGAGCACTTGCTGCGGCAGGCGCAGCCGTGGCAGCCCGCCGCCGGTCGCGTCCGCTGAACAACGCCGGCTAACCGCAATCCGCCACGAACCCGTGGCCCCCTGACAAGGAAGGCGTCCTGCCAGTGCCCGGCAGGGCGCCTTCCTTCCAATCCAGCCAATGCCACTAACCAACGAGGAGTGCCATGCCACAGGACCGGAGCCGGCACGCAGCGCCCAGGCGGCACACTTGGCAGCGTGCCTGGGGAACATCGAACCGTGGGGACCTGGCCATCCTGTTCTGCGGCATCCTCGCGTTCCTGTCATTCACCCTTGGTGCTCCGCTTTTCCACCCGGCGCCGCCGCTGTCCGTTGGGAATGGTCCTGCGGCTGCCGTGGTCATCGCTGGTGGCGGGGCACCGGGTGGCCCGGCTCCCATCGCCGGGACGGGCGTTCCTGCTGCAATTGCCGCACAGGATCCAGCCTCAGCCTCCCAGACCGCCCGCACGATGCCCACGGAAGTTGCGGCAGCACCTGTCCTTCCCGCAGCTGCCCAGCCCCTCCGCATCAGGTATCCATCCGCAGAGTTCGACGTAGCCGTCCACCCCCTGGACCTGGACGGTGAAGCGCAGTCCAGCCGGACCATCGAACCCCCCGCCACCAAGGACGGATACTGGCTGACGCCGTTCGGCATCCCGGGCAGTGGTTCCAGCAACACCACCTACGTGATCGGCCACAGCTGGGAAGGCGCAGACGCCCCCTTCAACCACCTCAGCTCAGCCGCAGCCGTCGGGGAACGCTTCGATGTCGAAACCACAGCCGGGACCATCAGCTACCAGGTGGAAAGCATCAAGACTTACCTGAAGTCCGGCCTCAAGGACAGCCCCGTGTGGGACATGGTGCCCAACCGGCTGGTCCTCATCAGCTGCTACACCGAGGACCCTTGGGGCAAGAATGTTGTGGTCACGGCGTACCCTGCCGCTTCCTAGCCGCTCCGCGCCCGGCACCGGAGGTTTCCGCGACCTCCAGGCCCTTCCGGGCCGAACGTACCTGTTCACACCCCTTCGCCGGACGGACAATGGGCCCCATGACAGGGGAATACTTCAACGGCACCCCGCTACTGGTGGGAATCATGCCCAAACAGCACCCGGAAGTCCTGCAAACCGCGGCGACCCTGGCTGCCCGACTGGGCACACCCTTGGTCTGCGCCTACGTGGATGAAGCAAGCTACCTGGTGGAATGGGATCCTGCCCGCTCCGCACACCGGCTTTCGCGCGACCCGCACGCCAATGACGACATGCTGGCCCTGACAACAGAACTGAAAGAACATGTCCAGGCCGTCGTGGACAAACTGGCATCAGAGGGTGCCTCCCTGGACTGGTCCTTCCGCACCCTCACCGGGGATCCGGCCCGCGCCTTGGGCCAGGTGGCAGCCGAACTCGACGCCCCCATCATCATCGTGGGCACCTCCGAACGCGGATTTTCGCACCGGCTCTCAGAGGCCCTCAACGGGTCCGTCGGCGCGTGGCTCAGCCACCACCAAAGCCGGCCGGTGCTGGTGGTCCCCTACCGGAAGCCGGCCCACGAAGACCGTCCCTAGGTGCTCATCGGCACGGAAATCTGCGCCGATGCAGGGGAGCTTAAAGTAAAGCGAAAGTAGTTATTCGGGATGCTGGCGCAGCGCCACTACCAGCCAGTAAGCTGATTCAAGCAAGGTCGCTCCACCTCGGTGGAAGCCGGAATTGCCCAAAAGCTGCTCCGGAGTGCGTATCCCCCAATAACGCACTCCGGAGCTTTTTTGTGCCCCCGCAGCGCAGCCCGCAGCCCCCCGTAGGCGCCGGGGAGGCGCCGAGGAGGTGAGAGATACCCCCTGGGGGTACTTGCGGTTATACCCTATGGGGGTATACGTTGATCTCATGAACGCTATCGAAGAAGCCGTCGCCGCCGCGGCAGTTGATCAGGTTCCCGAAGAGGCGCATGTTGCCCCGCAGCACGGGTACACGGGCAACAAAGACGCGTACCTCCGCCGCCTCAAGCGCATCGAGGGCCAGGTCCGGGGCATTGCCCGAATGGTGGATGAAGACAAGTACTGCATCGACATCCTCACCCAGGTTGCCGCCGTCACCAAGGCCCTGCACGCAGTAAGCCTTGGTCTGGTCGAAGAGCACATCGGCCACTGCGTGGTGGGTGCAGCCTCCGAGCCGGACCCGGACGCCCGCGCTGAAGCCATCGACGCCAAGGTCAAGGAAGCCGCCGACGCCATCGGCCGGCTGCTTCGCTGACACCATCCCACAATCCCCCGGCCACCGCCGGAACCTACAGAAGGAGCAAGCCATGAGCACCACCTCCCCCACCACCACAACCATCAGCGTCTCCGGCATGACCTGCGGGCACTGCGTATCGGCTGTCAGCGAAGAACTCGAAGCCATCGAAGGCGTCGAAGAAGTAAAGGTCGACTTGAACGCCGGCGGTATCTCCACCGTGACCATCAGCGCAAACAAGGAACTCTCACCCACTGACATCGGGGAAGCCGTGGCCGAGGCCGGCTATCTGGTGGTCGCCAACGAAGCCTAAGAACCATTCCCACACCGGAAAGCTGATATGAGCCACCAAGAACTGCTGCACCCGCCGGGAACCCGGATCGTCGAACTGGACATCCAGGGAATGACCTGCGCTTCCTGCGTCAACCGCGTGGAAAAGAAGCTCGGCAAGCTTGAGGGCGTCGCAGCAACGGTCAACCTGCCCCTGGAGTCAGCCCACGTCACGGTCCCGGCGGGAATCACCGACGAACAGCTGGTGGATACGGTCAACGCCGCAGGCTACAAGGCCACACTTCGGCCGCAGCACACAGTGGCTCCTGAGGCGGGACCAGCGGACCAGGTCGCTGCGATCCCGGCTTCCCGGCTCCGGCCCCGCCTCATCCTGGCGGCTGTCCTGACCGTCCCGGTGTTCATGATCAGCATGATCCCCGCCTTCCAGTTCGCTAACTGGGGCTGGGTGGCCGCGGTCCTGGCGCTGCCGGTGGTCACGTGGGCGGCCTGGCCCTTCCACCGGGCGGCCGCCATCAATGCCCGGCACTTTGCTTCCACCATGGACACGCTGGTGTCGCTCGGGGTGGCGGCGGCCTACCTCTTCTCGGCCTGGCAGCTGCTGGCAGACCCGCGAATGACGGAGCACCCCGGGATGGAGGGCATGCCCGGCGGCCTGTACTTCGAAGTTGCATCGGTAGTCACCACCTTCCTGCTCTTGGGCCGGTACTTGGAGGCGAACGCCAAGCAGAAGGCCGGCGATGCCCTGCAGGCCCTGTTGAACCTGGGCGCCAAGGATGCCACTGTCCTGCGCAACGGCAGCGAACAGAAGATCCCGGCGGACCGGCTGCAGGTGGGCGATGTCCTGGTGGTCCGCCCGGGCGAGAAGATCGCCACCGACGGCGTGGTGGTGGACGGTGCGTCCGCCGTCGACGCTTCGCTGGTGACCGGCGAGTCCGTCCCGGTCGAGGTGGGCCCGGGCAGCCGCGTCACAGGTGCCACCATCAACACGTCCGGCCGCCTGCTGGTGCGGGCAACCCGGGTTGGCTCGGAGACCACCCTTGCCCAGATGGCCCGGCTCGTGTCGCAGGCCCAGACCGGTAAAGCCCCGATCGCGCGGCTCGCGGACCGCATCAGCTCCGTCTTCGTGCCGGTGGTCCTTGGCATTGCCGTCCTGACCTTCGTGCTCTGGCTCCTGGCGGCCGGCCCCGACGCTGACGGCGGGCACCTGCGCCAGGCGTTCACCGCCGCCGTCGCCGTCATGGTGATTGCCTGCCCGTGCGCCCTGGGACTGGCCACCCCGGTGGGTCTGCTCACGGGCACCGGCCGGGGTGCCCAGCTGGGCATCCTGATCAAGGGCCCGCAGGTTCTGGAGGACACCCGCACCGTAGACACCATCCTGCTGGACAAGACAGGGACAGTGACCACCGGCATCCTGGCCGTAGACGCCACCTCCGCGTTCCCCGGCTTCACGGATCAGGACGTCCTCCGACTCGCCGGGTCAGTGGAGGCCGCCTCCGAGCACCCCGTGGCCCGCGCCATCGCGGCTGCAGCGTCCGGAGCACGTTCCGCACCTGCAGCGAACGACGCCGGCACCTTGCCGCCGGTGCAGGGCTTCAGTTCCGCCCCGGGCGGCGGAGTGTCGGGAACCGTTGAAGGCAGGCAGGTCATGGCCGGGCGCAGCGGCTGGCTGGAGCAGCGTGGTGTTGTCCTGGATGCAGGCCAGCGGGCCCAGCTGGCCGGCGCTGAAGAAGGGGGTGCCACGGCCATCTGCGTGGCGGTGGACGGCACGCCGGCCGGAATCATCAGCCTGCGGGACAGCGTCAAGGTAGGCTCCCCCGCCGCCGTCACCCGGCTGAAGGCGCTGGGCCTGCGGCCCATCCTGCTGACCGGGGACAACGCCGCGGTCGCCGCCCGGGTGGCTGCCGCCGTCGGCATTGCGCCAGGCGATGTCTACGCCGGCGTCCTGCCCGAAGGAAAAGTGGAAGCGGTGAAACAGCTGCAGTCCCGGGGTGCCACGGTGGCCATGGCCGGCGATGGCGTGAACGACGCCGCGGCCTTGGCGCAGGCCGACCTGGGCATTGCCATGGGGTCGGGAACGGACGTGGCCATCGAAGCGGCGGACCTGACGGTGATGGGCAATGACCTCCACCAGGTGGCCCAAGCCATCGAACTGTCACGGAAGACCCTGGGCACCATCAAGACCAACCTTTTCTGGGCGTTCTTCTACAACGCGGTGGGGATCCCGGTGGCTGCACTGGGGCTGCTCAACCCGATGATCGCCGGCGCCGCGATGGCCGCCAGTTCCGTCCTGGTGGTGGCCAACTCACTGCGCCTGCGCAGCTTCGGCAAGTAGCGGCAGGCAGCGGAGGCTGGGTCAGGCCGCGCCGTACCGTACTGCGGCGCGGGCTTTGGCCTTGGCAGTCTCTTCCTCCCGGTCCTTGGGCGGCGCCTGCGTCACCAGGGAGTCCAGCAGGTGCTGCGTGATGTGCGCGATCTGGTGCACGGCCTCGTCGAAGGCGTCCTGGTTGGCCTTGGAAGGCTTAGTGCTCCCGCTGATCTTGCGGACATACTGCAGCGCCGCCGCGTGCACTTCCTCGGACGTGGCGTGCGGCTCGAAGTTGTGGAGGGTTCGGATATTCCGGCACATAACGCCATGCTAGGCTCTTCCAACGCCTGGGATCGACCCCTTTTTCATGGTCTCCACCCGGCGTCCATGGGGAGCCCGGCATGGGCAGGGCTGCCCATCGACACTGTTTGGGGGCCGGGATAGGTTTTAGGCAATGGATCTTCCGGATGAGCCGGGGGGCCGCTGGGGATGCCGATCTGGTTCGGATCCACGACCTAACAAGGAGAAACTGATGGCTATTTGGGGTGCAGACGTTGAGCAGCTTCGCCAGCTCGGCAGCAAGCTTCAGGCAGGGGCGTCCGAGATCGAGACGCAGAAGTCCACTCTCACCAAGGTTCTGAGCAGCACCAACTGGGAAGGCCCGGACGCCACCAAGTTCCGCAACGAGTGGTCCGGTACGCACACCGCCATGCTCACCAAGGTTGCCGAGGCACTGAAGGAAGCCGGCGCGCAGGCCAAGCGCAACGCCGAAGAGCAGAGCCAGGCCTCTCACTAGGCTTACCGCCACATACTGGCGGGGCAGGGACACCACGCGGTGTCCCTGCCCTTTTTGTTGGCATACCACTTTTTCTGCGTACGACGGCGGCGGGCGCGGTTAAGGGACTGGTTCGACGTCGTTCGCGTGTTCCAGCGGTGAGGCCGGCAGCCTGCCGTTGCCGGCCCCGGATGCGCGCAGCTCGTCGAGCCTGACCAGGATAACGCCGCCGACAATGAGGACGCCGCCCAGGAGCTGGACAGGGCCCGGAAGTTCACCGAGCAGCAGCCATGCCCACAGCACGGCAAAAAGGACCTCGGTGAGGGACACGAAGGATGCCACCTTGGAGCCGAGCGCCCTTGCCGCCATGATGCCCGAGGTGTAGGCCAGCACGGTTGCCAGCACCACCAGCCCCGCAAGCGACACCCACCAGGGCGTGGTCCACGGTCCCAGTTTGGTGTCCGCGGTGGTGAAGGCCATCGGCAGCAGTCCCGTGGCGGCCGCAAGCCACATGACTGCAGCACCCACCATGAGTCCGCCGGAAGCCAGCACGATAGGCGGCAGGGTGTCGTTTTCCTTGGCCGTGATGAAGAAGTAGATGGCCAGGCAAACCGCGGCAGCCATGCCCCAGAGGACGCCGACCAGATCCACCTTCACGGCGCCGGTGAGGTCCAGGACCAGCACCAGTCCGGCCAGCGACAGCAGCGTCCCGCCGGCGGTCAACACCCGTGGGCGACGGCGGCTGGCGGCCCAGAGCCAAAGGACGATGATGACCGGGGCCAGATACTCCAGCAGGAGCGCGACTCCGACGGACAGGCGTGCCACTGCATTGAAGTAGAACAACTGGCAGGCCGCCACGCCGATGAGGCCGAACAGCACGATAGTGAGCCAGTTGTCCAGCAACTGGTGCCAGCGGCCCCTCAATGCGGACACTGCGGGCAGGGCGAGGATCAGGGCAGCGCCTGTGAGGCGGGCGGTGACGGCCGCGCCCGGGGACCATCCGGTCTCCAGCAGCGACTTGGCCAATGATCCGGACAGGCCGAAGACGGCCGAGGAGAACAACGCGATGCCGAGCCCGGACGCAAGGAAGCCGGTCCGCGTGGCGGGCAGTTCCGAAGTGGGGTGGTGCTTGTTGGCGGCAGGCAACGTCGCCTCCTGTCAGGAGTAAAGTGGGGTAATGCTCATGACACTACGCTTCGGCGCTGTAAGGAGTCAACATGGTTTTCGCCCCTGACACGGAGGTGGCGCTGCGCACGGTGGTGAACCTCATCAACACCTCCGCAAACGGCCGCGAAGGACTGGCCTCCGTTGCCGACCTGGACAGCTTCCTGGACGCGGAAGGATTTTCCGGAGCCCGGACCCGGGATGCCGCGGAACTGCAGAGCGTGCTGAAGCTGCGCCGCGAACTGGCCGCCGTATGGACGGCGGATGAGGACGCCGCCGTGGCCACGGTCAACCGGCTGCTGCGTGACGCGAATGCCCTGCCCCAGCTGATGAAGCACGACGGGTGGGACTGGCACCTGCATGCCACTGCACCGGAGGCGCCGCTGGCGGACCGGATGAGCACTGAGGCAGCCATGGCCCTGGCTGACGTCATCCGCAGCAAGGAAATGGACCGGCTGCGCATCTGCGAGTCGGAGGACTGCGACGCCGGCGTGCTGGACCTGAGCCGCAACCGGTCCAAGCGGTACTGCGATACGGGCAACTGCGCCAACCGGGCCCATGTTGCCGCCTACCGCGCCAGGCAGGCCGCGGCAGGTTAGCGGGGCGTGCCGTCCGTATCGTCGCCGGGGACCGGCGGGTTCTGGCTGCCGGGAGCACCAAAGCCGTGGCTGGAGCCTCCGTGGGGGGCTTTGGGCGCGGAGCTCAAGTTCACGCCCGAGCCCTTGCCCAGGTGTTCCGCGTTCTCCTTGTAGCTCATGGACAGCATCGCGGCGACCACCAGGGTGGCGATGAAGGCGATGCCGGCTGCGGTGAAAGCGAGGTCGAAGCGGGGTGCGCGTGCGCTCCCCCCGGAGGCGAAGATCAGCACCGCAACGAAGGCGACGACGGCCCAGAATGCGGAGAACATCAGGGGACCCTTCACCGAGGTCCGCAGCTTGCGCGGTTTTCCTTGATGCTGGTCAGCCACAGTGATTCCTCCCTGCAGGCGGCGCGCGGCCGGCCTGGTTTACGTTTGCGGTGTCGCACCCATTTTCTACAGAAAGTAGAAGGCGCTCCCCCTAGTTTACGGCTTTCCTGCCCCGGCGCGGGCATCGTGCCGCAGGGTCAGCCCGGAAAGTACCCACAGGACGCCGGAGATAATGGCTCCGCCACCGGCTACACCCAGCAGCGCGTGGGCGCCAAGGTTGATGAAGAACGGCAGCAGCACCGCCGTTCCGATGCTGAGGACCCCCGAGGCAATCCAGTCCCTTGCGAGTACGTGGCGGCCCTTGTGCTGCAGGCCGCAGGCGAGCTCGAGGATGCCGGCCACGCCCAGCCCCAGGGCGGCGACCACGCCGAACAACAGGTCGCTGTGCAGGAGCAGTACGGCAAAGCCGGCCCCGGCCAGGACTGCGCCGCCGGCGGAGAGCAGCTTGCCGGGGGCAGAGTTCTGGGCGAAGCCCGCTGCGGGGACGGTCCGCAGGGATACCACCCCTGCGGCCAGGAGGTAGAGCCCCCCGGCCCAGCCCATGACCTCGACGGAAGGAGAAGTCCAGAAGACCGTCACGGCGCCAAACACCAGCGCAGCAGCCGAACGGAGCAGGACCGGCTTCCAGAGGTCGTTACGGGGGGCGGTTCCGGGAGCAGCGCCCGCGGGGGTGGATGGTTGCGTCACCGGTCCAGTTTAGTGGCGGCGGCTGGGAGGTCTAACCGGGACCGCCTCAGGCGGAGCCGAGCACCATCCAGCGGTCGGAGCGCGAACGCAGGCCCAGGGTGACTGCGCGCGCCGCCATGTACCCCAGCGCGAAGGCCACCCAGAGCCAGCCGAGCCCGGAGGCACCATGGGCGCCGGACAGCGCAACCCATGCCAGCAGAGGCACGTAGACCAGTAGGTTTACCAGTCCCGCGAGGGCGAGGTAGCGCGCGTCCCCCGCACCGATCAGCACACCATCCAGGACAAAGACGTAACCGGCGATGGGCTGCCCCGCGGCCAGGACCCACAGTGCCACGGTAAGCACCTGCTGCACCTGGTGGTCAGGGGTAAACAGCGCCCCGGCCCATGGTGCCGCCGCGGCCAGCAGCAGGCCGGTTACCACGCCGAAGCCAGCGCCCCAGCGGATCATGGTTCCGGTCAGCAGCCGGGCCCTGGCCGCGTTGGATGCGCCCAGCTCCTTTCCAATAAGCGCCTGGGCAGCGATGGCCAGGGCATCCAGCGCGAACGCCAGGAAGGAAAAGATGGTCATGGCCAGCTGGTGGGCTGCGAGATTCACCTCGCCTTGGGCGGTGGCAACCAGCACGGTGGCCAGGATCGCGGCGCGCAGGCTGAGTGTGCGCAGCATGAGCCAGGACCCCACCCGGGTCATGCTGCGGATTCCCCGCCAGCTTGGCAGCAGCGTTACGCCGTGCCGGACCGCGTTCCGGCGGACCATCACCAGGTAGACCAGTGCCATGGCCCATTGGGCAAGGCTGGTCCCCACCGCGGAGCCCACCACGGACAAGCCAAGTCCGTAGACAAGCCAGAGGTTCAGGACGATGTTGACGCCAAATCCAGCGGTGGCCACCACCAGCGGGGTACGGGTGTCCTGCAGTCCGCGCAGCACGCCGGTGCCGGCGAAGATCAACAGCATGGCCACAAGCCCGGGCATGGACCAACGGAAGTAGTCGACGGCGAAGGTCCGGGCGCTGCCCTCGGCGCCCAGGAGGTCAATCAGCGGCTCTGCGGCGGCAAAGCCGGCCACGGCGAGGAGCACGCCCAGGATCAACGCCAGCCATACGCCGTCGCGCCCTGCCGCCAGGGCCTTGCCCAACTGCCCGTCACCAATGGCGCGGGCAACAGCCGGAGTGGTGGAGTACGCCAGGAAGACCATGAGCCCGACGGCGGTCTGCAGCACGGCCGATGCCAGCCCCACCCCCGCCAGCTGGGCAACACCCAGATGCCCCACGATGGCGGAGTCCGCCAGCAGGAAGAGGGGTTCGGCCACCAGCGCCCCGAAGGCAGGGACGGCGAGGCGGAGTATCTCCCGGGCCGGGCCGCGGGTGGCGGCCGTGGTTGCCGGGGCGGATTTTTGGGGCACGGTGCCAGCCTAACCGGGTGCACCGACAGGACGCGGACGGGCATGAGAAACACCACACCTCTCGACTTTTAGTTGACAGTTCAACCAATTGTCCGGAAGGGTGGAGCCATGACCCAGCCACGATTGACCACCGCAGCCCTCACCGCCCTCCGCCTGATCCTCGGCTTCCTCTTCGCAGCCCATGGATGGCAGAAGTTCAACGAATGGACCATTGCCGGCACCCAGGCTTCCTTCGCCAAAATGGGCGTTCCCGCCGCAGAACTCATGGCTCCCTCCATCGCCGTCCTGGAACTGGCCGGCGGGGTTGCCTTGATCCTGGGCATCCTCACCCGCGTGGTGGCCGCACTCCTTGTCCTGGACATGCTCGGCGCCCTCTTCCTGGTTCATGCCCCTGCAGGCATCTTTGCCGCAAACGGAGGGTATGAGCTTGTCCTGCTCCTGGCCGCGGCATCGTTCGCGCTGGCCCTCACCGGTGCCGGCCGCTTCTCCATAGACCGCGCGCTGTTCGCCCGCAGCAACTCCAAACTTGCGGCCCTGGCCTAGTCCGGCCTGAACGGAAGCACCACTGCCGGACGGCGGCTGCGCACTCAGGTGCGTAGCCGCCGCTGTGGTTAATGCGGGGGGCAGTTTGTTGCGGTCCCAACCGGCCGGTAACCGGGGCCGTCAGTAAGATCGCACCATGACTGAGACCGGCCGCCCCAACTCCGTGACCCTCCGCTTCCTCGCCGCCCCCACCGACGTGGGCCATAGCGGATCGGTGGATGCCGGCACGGTCCTTGAATGGGTGGACAAGGCGGCGTATGCCGCAGCGGTGGGATGGGCCAAGTCCTACTGCGTGACCGCCTACGTGGGCAACATCCACTTCGCCGATCCGGTCAACAGCGGGGACATGGTGGAGGTGGAGGCCACCATCGTCTACACCGGGCGGTCATCCATGCACATCCGTACCGTTGTCTCCTCGGGCGACCCGAAGGGCGGTCCGGCCACGATGCGCAGCACGTGCATGGTGATCTTCGTGGCCGTGGGAGCGGACGGCAAGCCCGTTCCGGTACAGCAGTTCGAGCCCGTCACTCCGGAGGAGATCGAGCAGCGCGACCATGCGCTGGCCAGGATCAAGGTCCGCGAGCAGATCGTGGAAGCCATGAAACGGCAGGAATATACCGACTCCGGCACGGCCGAACGGGTGACGCTGCGGTTCATGGCGGCCCCCACCGACGTGAACTGGGGCGGCAAGGTCCACGGCGGCATCGTCATGAAGTGGATCGACGAGGCCGCCTACGTCTGTGCCTCACGCTACTGCGGCCGGGACACCGTGGCGGTGTTCTCCGGGGGCGTGCGCTTCTACCGCCCGCTGCTCATCGGCCATGTGGTGGAGGTGGAAGCCCGGCTGGTGTACACCGGGACCAAGGGCATGCACATCGCCGTCCACGTCCGCTCCGGCGATCCCAAGGGCAGGGAGCTGAACCTCACCACCTACTGCCTCACCGTTATGGTGGCGCGCGACGACGAAGGCACGTCAGTGCCCGTCCCCGCCTGGGTGCCGGTCAGCGACGAAGACAAACGGCTCCACGCCCACGCCCGCGAACTCCTGGAGATCCGGGGTACGGCGCCCGGGAACCGGCTGCCCAACCATCTGCTGGCGCAGGGCTCCTAGAAGCCACCGCCGCCACCGGCGTCGCCGGCCATGTTGGCGAACCGTGAGTAATGGCCCTGGAACGCCACCACGATGTCCTTGGTGGGACCATTACGGTGCTTGGCCACCAGGATGTCGGCCTCGCCCGCGCGTGGGGACTCCTTGTCGTAGACGTCCTCGCGGTGGAGCAGGATGACCATGTCGGCGTCCTGCTCGATGGAGCCGGACTCACGGAGGTCCGAGACCATGGGCCGCTTGTCCTGGCGCTGTTCCGATCCACGGTTCAGCTGGGACAGCGCGATCACGGGGACCTGGAGTTCTTTGGCCAAAAGCTTCAGTGCACGTGAGAACTCCGAGACTTCCTGCTGGCGGGACTCCACCTTCTTGCCCGAGCTCATGAGCTGGAGGTAGTCCAGGACCACGAGCTTGAGGTCGTGCTGCTGCTTAAGGCGGCGGCACTTGGCGCGGATCTCCATCAGGGACATGTTGGGGCTGTCGTCAATGAACAGCGGCGCCTCGTTCATGCGTCCCATGGTGGTAGCGATCTTGGACCACTGCTCGTCCTTGATGGTTCCCTTGCGGAGATCCTGGAGGCTGATGGTGGCCTCGGCCGACAGCAGGCGCATGGCGATCTCGTTCCGGCCCATTTCCAGGGAGAACATGACAGTGGCCAGGTTGTGCTTGATGGCTGCGGAACGGGCGAAGTCCAGGGCGAAGGTCGACTTACCGACGGCGGGGCGGGCAGCGATGACGATCATCTGGCCCGGGTGGAGTCCATGGGTCAGTTCGTCGAGTTCGTAGAAACCGGTGGGGACGCCAACCATCCCTTCACCGCGGTGGCCCGAGGCCTCGATTTCGTCCACCGTGGACTCCATGACGTCCTTCAGCACCACATAGTCCTCTGCGGTGCGGCGCTCGGCCACGGCATAAACCTCTGCCTGCGCCTGGTTGACCAGGTCCTCTACCTCGCCATCCGAACCGTAGCCCAACTGCACGATCTTGGTGCCGGCGTTCACCAACCGGCGGAGCACCGCACGTTCGGCCACGATCTCGGCATAGTAGCCGGCATTGGCAGCAGTGGGGACGGTCTGGATCAGCTCGTGCAGGTAGGCGGGGCCACCGATCCTGTTGATTTCAGCGCGCTTGGTCAACTCGTCCGAGACGGTGACAGCATCCGCGGGTTCGCCGCGGCCGTACAGGTCGATGATGGCTTCGTAGATGGTCTCATGGGCGGGCCGGTAAAAGTCCTGGCCGCGGAGGATCTCCACAACATCGGCGATCGCGTCCTTGGAAAGCATCATGCCGCCCAGTACGGACTGTTCGGCAGCGATGTCCTGCGGGGGCTTCCTGCTGGCGTCCGATCCACGGGTTGCCTCGACAGGGTCCAGATGCGCGATTGACAAAGCTGCCGTCCTCCATTTGTACCGGGCGTGCGTCCGGTGTTCCGTCCTGCTCGCGGCCTCCGGCAATCCGGCTCCCGCTACGTGTCCAGTTCTACCCTCGGGCTCTGACAATTGAGCGCCGCAAGCGTTCCCCAACAGCCCCCGCCTGGAGTTATCCCCAGTATCCACAGCTTTTCCACAGCTACACGTGGGAAGCGGCCGACTGGGTCCCGCCGAAGCAGGAGAGGCCCTGTTTCGGCCGCGAAGAACAGGTACCCCGCTACGCTAACCGCCGGGGTCCCGGCAGCAAAGCCAGCATGCCCGCAAGGTTGTGGATAACCTGTGCAGTAAGCGGCATAGCTTGTGCACAGCCTGTGGGGAAGCCTGTGGATATAGAAGTTTTTTATCCTCCCACACCGCTCTGACCTGCGGAAACGCATCCAATAGCATGTGGAGTAAATATTTCTTCCGGGGAATTTCATCCACAGGCCCCGTGGGGGCGCGGCGCCGGGGAGCGGGCAGGAGGGTGGCTCCACGGGCAGGCAGGACAATGCCGTGGGCTTGCTCATATTCCGCTTGGGGAGTTTGACGGGCAGGACCCCGGACTGTATGCGCACCGGTGAATATTGCTGTGGATAACCAGTATCTGGATTAAGATTCTTGGTAGCCAGCACATGCAGCCGCACACCCGGCAGCAGGCAATGGCTGGGCTGATGGCCAGCAAAGCAACCGCACCTGGCGAGGGCCAGGAAGTACACAGAACGGCTCGTGAAAATGGAATCCCTTGTGGTCCCGGTCCTTATCCTGCTCGCGGTGGTTGCGGGGGTGACGGTGGCGTACCGCGCCGGCCGAAAGCGCAAGGCCGCACACCCTTCCACACCGGCGCAACCTGCCGCCACATCACAGGAGCTGGCCAGGGCAGCGGCGGACCGGTTGTCGGAAGAGGAACACCGGCGGCTTTACGCATTGATCGCGCAGGGCCAGGCCATGGCCGCCATCAAACTGTATTACGAGATCACCGGAGAGGGGCTGAGGGCCTCACGCGACGCCGTAGGCGCCCTGGCGGCCCACCCCCAGCCTTATCGGCGCCACGAGCCGCCACAGTCCGTCCAGGAGGAGGACGACGACGACGAGCCGCAGCGGTTCCCCTACCGCTACCGGGCCATCGCCAGCAAGGGCGACGTCACGCGCGAGGTGAGCAGCAACATGCTCAACGATGAGATCTACGGCAGGATCCGTACCCTGGCCCGGAGCGGCGACACGGAGGCGGCGGCCAACGCATTGACCCGCCACTCCGACATCTCCCTCACCCAGGCACGGGAGTTCATCGCGCTGCTGGACGACTAGCAGGTGGAGGACTAGCGGGGCCCTGCGATACCCGCCAGCAGCTGCTCGAACGGCAGGGACTCCAGCGGAGCGGGCTTCCGGCCCGGCTGCGGCCCCTCAAGCAGCCGGGTGAACTCACCCGCCGCGCGCTCGATGCGGTCCGCGAGTGATCCACCACCCTCTTCTGCGGTTCCCCAGTCCTGGGGCCCCGCAAAGACGCCGGTTGCAGCCATGCGCGTGCGGAGGTAGCTGAAGAGCGGCCTCAGGGCATAGTCCAGCACCATCTGGTGCCGGTCCGTGCCGCCGGTAGCGCCCAGCAGGACTGCCTTGCCGTCCAGTGACTTCGGGTCCAGGACATCGATGAAGGACTTGAAAAGCCCGCTGTAGGAGGCGCTGAAGACCGGGGAGACCGCGATGATTCCGTCCGATGCCTCCACTCCGGCAATAACTTCCGCCAAGCGTGGTGCGGCGTAACCGGTAACGAAGTTGTTGGCGATGTCCACGGCCAGGTCGCGGAGTTCCACAACATCCACTGCCACGTCATAGCCGCCTGCCTTTAGCTGCCGCTCGGCGGCTGCGGCGAGCTGGTCTGCCAGCAGCCGGCTGGATGAGGGTACGCCGAGCCCGGCAGAAAGGACGGTGATGCGGCGGGTTTCCATGGCGTTCTCCTGGTGCTCGTTCATTCTGATTCTACATGCGTTTGCATCTATACCAATGAACTGCGGGCAGCACGGAAGTATTCCCGGAGTATCGGGCGCCCGGATCAAGGCATTTAGTACGCAACCAGACCCGGCCGGAGCCCCGGCTTAGAGCAGAACGCTCCCTTTGATGCAGGTGGTGGAATCGCCGCCCACCCAGATCTCCCCGTCCCCGGCGCCGACATGGATCCGCCCCGCCCGGCCCAGGACGGTCCCCTGCGAAGCCAGGTATTGCTCCGGCGCGCGCCCGCTTCCAATCAGCCACTGAGCGGCTCCAGCATTGAAACTGCCCGTGACCGGGTCCTCCACCATGGCGTCACCCGGCAGGAACGTGCGGACCTCAAAGTCGGTACCGGCGCCCGGTGCGTGGGGCCCGATTACGCCAACCTTGAGGTCGCCCATGGCAGCTTGGTCCGGTTCCAGGGCCAGCACCTGTTCTGCCGACCCCAGCAGGACGCCGATCCATTCCGGACCGTTCACCAGCCAGGCCGCGTCGAGGACATCATCCACGCGCAATCGCAGTGCTGCCGCCAACTGCCGGCGGACCGGCGCTTCCACGGGGCCGAAGCGCGTCAGGGGTGGTGCCGCGAAGGCCAGCCTCCCGCCGTCGAGCCTTACCCGGACCAGCCCGGCAGCGCACTCCTGCACCACGTAGCCGTCCGCCTTTGGTACGCCCCCGGCTTCCAGCCAGGTATGGGCCGAGCCCAGCGTGGGGTGGCCCGCGAACGGGAACTCCTCAGAGCCCGTGAAGATCCGGACCTTGTAATCAGCCCGGGGATCCTCGGGCGGCAGCAGGAAGGTGGTTTCCGAAAGGTTGGTCCAGTTGGCGAAGTGCTGCATGGCCGCGGCATCCAGGCCCTGGGCATCAAGGACGACGGCGAGCGGGTTGCCGCGGTAGGGCTGGCTGGCGAATACATCTACCTGGTGGAAAGGACGGCTGCGCGGTGTCGGGTTCACCGGAGCAGGCTACCACCGCCAAAGCGAAAGACCCCCGCCGCCGGAATCCGGCGACGGGGGTCCTGACGTGGGGTGGGAAATTACTTTCCTGCCACCACGTCGAGTTCGATCACAGCGGCAACGTCAGCGTGGAGGCGGACGTTGGCCTGGTAGGAACCAACCGACTTGATGTGTGCGGGCAGTTCAACCTTGCGCTTGTCGATCTTGCCAAGGCCAGCGGCCTCAACAGCGTCGGCGACATCGCCCTGCTTGACGGTGCCAAACAGGCGGCCGGACTCGCCGGCCTTGACGACCAGCTTGACCGGCTTGGCGGACAGAGCAGCGGCCTGCTTCTGAGCATCTTCCAAGGAAGCGTGCTCGCGGGCGGCGCGGGCAGCCTTGATGGACTCAACCTGCTTCTCGCCACCCTTGGACCAGGTCAGGGCGAAGTTGCGGGGCAGCAGGTAGTTACGTGCGTAACCGTCCTTGACCTCGACAACATCGCCAGCAGCACCGAGACCGGTTACTTCGTGGGTCAGAATGAGCTTTGCCATGTTAGTTAATCCCTTCCTTAGCCGCGGCCAGCGCCGGAGTAAGGCAGCAGAGCAACTTCGCGGGCGTTCTTGATTGCCTGGGCGATCTTGCGCTGTTCCTGCACCGTGACGCCAGTGACGCGACGGGCGCGGATCTTGCCGCGGTCGGAGATGAACTTGCGCAGCAATGCTACGTCCTTGTAGTCGATGACAGTGATGTCAGCGGCCTTCAAGGGGTTGGACTTTGGTTTGGGCTTACGGAGTTCAGCCTTAGCCATCGTGGAGCTCCTATTCTAGGGAGCCCGTGGATATTGATCCACGGGATGGTGGTGGTCCGACGGCGGCAGCTGCTTTGGGTGCGTTGTGCACCCAGGCAGTCCCGGCGCCGGGCCGTTGTTTGGGTTTTAGAAGGGAGGTTCGGAATCGGGGCCGTTGCCCCAGCCGCCTGCGTTGGACACACCGGGCGTGGCCCAGGGATCGTCCTGCGCAGCCTGCTGGTTGCCGCCGCCCCAGCCTCCGCCGGAGTTGCCGCCCTGGTTTCCACCAGAGTTGCCGCCGCCGAAGCCACCGCCGCTGTTGCCACCGCCGAAGCCGCCGCCACCCTGTCCGCCGGAGCGCTGGGTGCGGTTGACCTTGGCGTTGGCGTAGCGCAGGCTGGGGCCGATTTCATCGACCTCAAGCTCGATAACGGTGCGCTTTTCGCCTTCTTTTGTTTCGTAGGAGCGGCTCTTCAGGCGGCCGGTCACGATGACGCGCATTCCCTTTGTCAGGGACTCGGCAACGTTCTCGGCTGCTTCACGCCACACAGCGGCGCGGAGGAACAGGGTCTCCCCGTCCTTCCACTCGTTGGACTGGCGATCAAAGGTGCGGGGGGTGGAAGCGATGGTGAAGTTCGCTACTGCCGAACCGGACGGTGTGAACCGCAATTCCGGGTCATTGGTGAGGTTACCGATGACCGTAATGGTGGTCTCGCCTGCCATCTACTGCCTCCTTGTTCGATCCTGGGTGAAGAGTGCGTTTCCTGCGGGGTGAAGAATGAAGCCGGCTGAATTACTCAGCAACAACCTTCTGCTCTTCGGGGCGGGTGATCTTGGTGCGCATGATGGTCTCGTTAAGAGACAGCTGGCGGTCAAGTTCCTTGGCGGTCTCCGGCTTGGCGGTGAAGTTCACCACGGCGTAGATACCTTCGGACTTCTTCTTGATCTCGTAAGCCAGACGACGACGGCCCCAGATGTCAACCTTTTCGATGGTTCCACCATCGTTGGTGATGACGTTCAGGAACTTCTGAAGCGACGGCTCAACGGTACGCTCTTCGACCTCGGGGTCGATGATTACCATCAATTCGTAAGGACGCATATGTGAACCCACCTCCTTTGGGCTAAGCGGTTACGGCATTTCCGTAACAGGAGGTTCATTTGCGATTCCGTGCAATGCCTTGCCACCGGAACGGGGGCAGGACGCAGCACAGACTTCAATATCTTAGTGCATATGGACCCGATAGGCGATTCGCGCTTGACTCAAGGCTAGCCGGATGCTGCTGCAGCCCGGCAGCAGCCGGACGGGCTATGTGGAAAACAGGAGGCAGGAAGGCCGGGACTTCCGTCTTGCTGGAGCTCCGCGAAGAGTGGCTGAATCCCCGCATCTCCCTATCAAATGCGGCCGGCAAAGACCCCATTGCCCCATCTGGAAGGCGCGGACTACGTTGTCCCTAATCTCGACGTTCGCCCGCGAATGTCCGGCACGGCTGGGGTGCCAAGGGAAATGTCCATGAACCTGCGCCTAAGGAAAACCCCAAGATGTCCAGAGCTAAAACGCCTGCCTCCGTTGCTTCCTCCCTGGCCCTGGCAGTCGCCCTGTTATTAACGCTTATCGCCGGAATCGACAGTGCCCGGGCCGCCGAGAATTATGGCTACCAAAGCATCAGCTATTCAGGAGTGAGCAACCCTCCCACCGCTGACAAGCCGCAAAGCAAGCTGTGGTGGAACGACGGTACCTGGTGGGCAGACATGTGGACCACAGGTAGCGGGTGGCATATCTTCCGGCTGGACCGGACCTCAAAAACATGGGTGGACACCGGCGTCCTCAACGATAGCCGCGGCAATACGCTGGCGGACACGCTGTGGGACGGAAACAAGTTGTACATCGCTTCCCATGTGGTGACGGTGTCAGGAGACTCAAGCACGCAACCTTCCGTATCCGGACAGCCGGCCAAGTTGTACAGGTACAGCTACTCGGCCGGCAAATACACCCTCGACAGCGGGTTCCCCACCACCATCACGAACAACAGCAGTGAGTCGATGACAATCGACAAAGACACCACCGGTGCCATCTGGGCTACGTGGACCCAAGTCTCCGGGAGCTCCACGAGCGGCTACACAAGCAGCGTCTACGTCAATTCGTCCACTCCAGGAGGAACGAGTTGGGGCACGCCGTTCGTCCTTCCTGTAGCCGATCCGAATCCCGCGCCGGATGACATCTCGGCCGTGGTCGCTTTCGGGAGCAACAAGATCGGCGTGATGTGGAGTGACCACCTTTCGAATGCCGTTTATTGGGCCACCCGCACGGACGGGACATCGACCACCGCTGCATCCTCCTGGAACTTCCAGCCGGCTGTCCAGGGCAAAGGCCAGGCGGATGACCACCTGAACCTGAAAGCACTCATGGCAGATTCAGCAGGACGCGTGTATGCAGCCGTAAAAACGAGCTTGAACGACACGTCGTCAGACCCCACACTGCCGGAGTTGCAGCTCCTGGTATTCCGGCCCGGGACGGGTTCCTTCACCCGGTCCACTATTGCCACCATTGCCGACTGCGTCACGCGCCCCCAGATCCTGCTGGACACCACCAACAACCTGGTCAGGGCCTTTTACACCGGCCCGTCCACCTCAGTATCAGGCTGTGCCTACTCCGGCATTCCGGGAAGTATCTACGAAAAGACCGCCTCCATGGACAACCCGGTCTTTGGCACCGGCCGGGGAACCCCGGTTATCCAGGACGGCGCTTCTGCCAACATGAATGACGTCACCACCACCAAGCAAAGCGTCAACGCAACTACGGGTGTGGTGGTCATGGCCAGCAATAACGCCACAAAGCGGTACTGGTACTCGGACCGGCCCCTGGGAACAACCCCTTCACCCAGCCCAACGCCTACACCAACTCCTACGCCGACCCCCACGCCGACGCCAACGCCGACGGGGAGCATCACAGTGGTGGGTACGGCAAGCAGCTACTCCGGCACGGCAGCCACCGTTACGCTGCCCAAACCGTCCGGCGCAGCGGCGGGAGATGTCCTGGTGGCGTCCTTTACAGCAGACCTGAACCCTTCGATCAGCTCGGTGCCCGCCGGGTGGACACCCATTGTGAATGGACTGCGCGTCTGGTCGGGTGCAGAAGTGTTCGCTTACTACCACGTCGTGGGAACTGCCGACGGTACCTCATACTCATGGACCACGAATCCGGCTGTGAAGTGGGGCGGGGGAATCACCGCTTACCGGGGAGTTAACACCACCACTCCTCTGGATGCCAACGCGGCAACCCAGGTATCGTCCGGAACCAGCATCACGGTCCCAAGCATTACGACTGCCAGCAGCGGTGCCATGCTCATTGGTGGAGCGGGATACGACAGTGGCACGCCGGCGATTACGGCTCCCACAGGCTGGTCCGAACGCTGGGAAGCGGCCGGCGGCCAGATTACCGAGGAAGCCGACAGGGTCCAGCCATCTGCGGGAGCCAGCGGCACCAGCACCTGGACGTTCTCAGCCAGTAAGGCCGCTGGGGCCTGGCAAGCTGCCCTGAAGCCGGCAAGCTAGCTCCCCACCAGCACCTTCAGGGTTGCCTGGCGCTCCAGGCAACCCCGCAGGTACCCGCAGTATCCACATTTCTGGCCCCGGGTGTCCGCAGCCGCCCTGGCCACAAGGACCACGGCGGCCCCAGGCGCCATAGCGTTGCTTCACGCCATTTCGTCAAGCAACGACACAGGCAACAGCCGGAAAAGGGGCATCCATGGCAGCAGAAGTGGTCACACGCAGAGACCCGGACTTCCCGGGCCCCTTTGCCGAAGCTGCCTATCCGGCGCTTCAACCCACAGAAGGGATCGAAGTCTTGAGTTATCAGGAGATTGGCGGCAGCGATGAAAAGGCTGCCGGAATGGGATTGAGGGACTACGTACGGGTAGCCCGCACTTACTGGAAGTCGATCACAGCCGTAACCCTTGGCATCACGCTTGCAGTCATGGCGTGGAGTGCGCTCCAACCGCGCGTCTACGCCGCGGAGGCTTCTGCGGTGGTACTTGCAGTGGGAACCGACAATGTGAGCACCCTGCTGCAGGGTGACACGTTGGCCAAGGCAAGGGCCAAGAACTATAAGTCGCTGGCAGAATCCCGTTTGGTGGCCGACAACGTGCGTGCCTCTTTGGGGTTGTCCCAGGCCAGCGATGACCTGCTGAAGGACGTCACGGTCACCGTCCCGCTTGAGTCGGCTGAAATCTATGTCAAAGCCGAGTCCGATGATCCGGCAACAGCCCAAAAAGTTGCGGACGCGTGGATCACCGAACTGGCCAAGCAGGTCCGTGACAGGGAGGCCGCCGCTGCCTCCGGGCAGCCGGCTGCACCCGCCATCCCGCGGCTCTCCCTGATTCCGCTCGACGCAGCCACTGTCCCCACCGCCCCTGCTTCTCCAGGGCTGGCGTTGGCTACCATCTTCGGTCTCGCCGGAGGTCTTCTCCTGGCTTATTCCTCCGCACTCCTCCGGAATCACCTTGACCGCCGGCTGCGTACTGCCGACGACGTCGAGCGCCTTTCGTCCCTGCCCGTGATCGCGGCCCTTCCCGTGGAGGCCAAGCTGAAGGGAGATCACACCGGTGCCGTAGGAGCAACAGTAAAGCAGGGTGGAGCCGGTCATAGCCCCGCATTCGCTGAATCACTCCGTGAACTGCGCACCAACCTGGCCTTCCTCGACGTTGATAACCCGCCGCGAATTATCGTCGTATCAAGCTCCGTCAGTGGTGAGGGTAAATCCACCGTTGCTGCCAATTTGGCCGCGACAATGGCGGCAGCTGGGGAAAAGGTGGTAGTCGTCGATGGAGACTTGAGGCACCCTAGCGTCGCCAAGATTTTCGGCGTGGTTCCCGGCGTAGGTGTCACCGACATCCTCACTGGCAAAGCTGAAGTCGATGAGGTCCTTCAACAGCGCGGTGACTTGCCAAACCTGTCGATTTTGGGGGCCGGCCGGATTCCACCCAACCCCAGCGAACTGCTCAGCTCCCACGCCATGAAGCACCTCATTGATTCCTTGGCGGAACGGGCAATTGTCATCATCGACGCTCCCCCGCTGCTCCCGGTAACGGACGCCGTACTCCTGAGCCGCATCGCGCATGGAGCAATCGTCGTTGTCAGGGCGGGCCGGACAACCACCGACCAGTTGCGGAAGGCCCTCGGAAACCTTCGGAAGGTCAATGCAAGCGTCCTGGGAACGCTCATCAACGGCCTGCCTGCCAAGGAGTTTGACGGGTATACGTACTACACGCCTGAACCGGAGGCCGAACGCCTTCCGATTCCCCGTGACCGGTCCAACGCGCATGAAACCAGGACAACGCCGCGCCCCGCTGCTGTTCCCTTGGCCGGTGGTAATGAGAAAGCACGGAGAAGCGTCCCCTCATCCTAGGCGGCTGGCTCTCCGCTTTACCTTCATGGCCCTGCCGTCACCCGCCCGCGGATCTGTGGGTACTGGTTTCACGCTCCCAGAGGAGAACGAATGTCCAAGTCTGTAGTTGTTATCGGGACCCGTGGCTACCCGAGTTATTACGGCGGTTTCGAGACTGCCGTCCGCCACCTGGCGCCATTCCTCGCAGAAAGCGGCTGGGATGTAAACGTCTACTGCCGGGCAGGCCAAACAAAGGACGACGACGAGGCCCGCGACCCACGCGTGCGGACCACGAGAACGTGGGGGCTTGAGAGTAAATCACTCAGCACCCTTTCGTTCGGGTTGTCCTCGGTCCTCCATTCGTTGCTGCACAAGCCCCGGGTTGCCCTGGTGATGAACGTGGCGAATGGTTTCTTCCTTCCCCTGCTTAGGCTTCGCGGAATACCGAGTGTTGTGAACGTTGACGGCATTGAATGGGAACGTGCCAAGTGGAACCGGATTGCCAAATCCGTCTTCAAGCTTGGGGCGCGGATGACAGCCCGGTACGGCACCATCCTTGTGAGTGACTCGCTGGAAATCCAGCGCCGGTGGAGGGAAGAGTTCGGCCGCGACAGTGTTTTCATCCCCTATGGCGGACGAATCCCCGCCCGGAGCGATGTGGTCCCGGGATATGAGCACGATGGATATGTGCTCATGGTCGCCCGGTTCGTTCCCGAAAACACCGTATCTGAGTTCTTCGAAGCGGCCGAGCTCCTTGCCGAGCAGCACAAGGTGGTGATTGTTGGATCCACCGGATACGGCGGTGACTTGGACGAAGCTGCCCGCCGCTTGAGTGAGCATCCAAATGTCGACTGGCTCGGCCACCTCAGCGACGACAAAAAACTCCTTTCCCTGTGGGAGCATGCCGGCGCTTACTTCCACGGCCACAGTGTCGGCGGAACAAATCCTGCCCTCGTTCAAGCGATGGCATGCGGGGCACCCGTTGTCGCCCGCAACACCCCCTATAACGCGGAAGTCCTGGGGTCGGACGAGTATCTGGTGCCTCCGGAACCACTGGCCATCAAGCGGGCGGTAGAACGCATGCTGAAGGATGACGACGAGCGGGCGAAGGCCAGGGAGGCCAACAGGGAACGGGCAGCTGCCCAGTACGACTGGACCGACGTGTGCCAGCGCTACGAACGCGCCATGCAAGCGGCCATGGGTGCAGAGAAAACGGCGGAAAGGCAGGGGGAGCAAAGCAATGACGTCGACAGCGCCGGCAATCTCCGGGCTACCCTTCGCTAACGGCACTGCGCGAATCGTCGTCGTCAACCCGCTTGGCGTTGCGCTGGAACATTACACCTCAGCCCTGTGCGGCCATCTGCAGGACGCCGGGGCGGAGACAGAGCTGATTTCCGTCCCGGAACCGTCGCAATCCGGAAAGGGGCGGCTTCGTTGGCTTATTGCCTATTCGGGGGCCCTCCGTTCGGCGGGTCGCCTGGCACGCCGAAGCCCTGTACCGACCCGCGTTCTTCTAACATGGCCTGTACTCGGTTTCCTGGACTTCCTTACTGTCAAAATCACCTGCGGCAACTCCGGGATCATCGTCTACCACGATCCGCGCCCGCTGGTCCGGTCTGTTGGCAGCAGTCCCCTGGTTGCCCGACTTGTGGGGCAGCTGAAGAAGCGGCCGGGAGCCCTTGTGCACAGCCAGGAGGCGGCGGAGGCCATGGGCGACCTGGGCCTGGCCCCCGGGATGATCCTGTTGCCGCATCCCATGCTTCCAGTGGGTGATGCGGTACAAGGGCGTACCGGTGGCACCGGAAGGCCAACTGTCCGCGTACTTGGGCAGTACAAGCCCGACAGGGACGTGGCCCTGCTTGAGGAATTGGCCACCAGGCTCACGCCAAAGTACAACCTTGAAATAGTTGGCCGTGGTTGGCCCGCCGTCAACGGCTGGACTGTGGACGCGCGCTTTGTTAGTGAAGGCGAGCTTGATGAGCTGATTGCCAGCAGTGACGCAATTATCATCCCTTACAAGCGCTTCTATCAGAGCGGCATCGCTATCCGTGCGCTGGAACAGGCCGTTCCTATCGTTGGACGTGCTGGCACCAGCCTCCGGGGACTCTATGGACCGCAGTCCAGGCTGCTGGTGACGGAATCAGGCGAACAGCGGGATACATCAATCGCTGGCTGGATCGGTGCGATCGAACATGCCGTGGGCCAGGGCAGGACTGAAGCAGCACTCGCAGGCAAGCTCTTCCATGCGGATGCCTCCAGAGACTGGGCTGCCCTGTACCGAAATTGGATCTTGCCAGAGCGATAAGACCGGGGACGCATGGACTTGCTCCCCGAAGGCCGGACTGAGGAATCAGTGTTGACTTTCGGGGAGCATTTCCATGGTTGGAAGGGAGCCCGACCAGCAGCAATGCTGGGGCGGCCTATGTTTGAGTGGGGTTTAGGCGGCAGCGACAACGTCCGGAGGTGCCCGTCGGACGCATAGCACAGCCCCGCGGAGCCTGCCCTGGGCCGAGGGACTGGGCTGATTGGAGCTCGGACCCGGGGGCGCTGAGCAAACCGTTCAGGCCTTTACTGAAGGGGAGGAAGAGGGCTCGCATTTGCGATCGCCTCGAACAGTCATTCTCCGGCTGGCCCGAACCTTCACGGTTCCAAGAGCCTGCATGCAGCTTTACCAGTTTGCCTGGCCTTCGCCGCGGCACCCCCAGCGAAACCATCACCGGCTCCTGCCATCACGCCCACGTCGCCAGCAGTACTGGGAGTCCTTACCGGACTGGGGTGGCCTTTTCTAAGGCTGGGCCACAGCTGCGCGGGGTGGGTAGGGTCCCGGCACCGCCCCTGCCGGGGCGCCCGCAGTTTCCTGTTCAGTGACGGGTGTGCTGTGCCGGCGCTGGCCCGCAGTGATTGCCAGAGCGACCAGGATCCAGGTTATCGGGAAGAAGACCGCGTTCGAGAAAAGACTGCTGATCAGGCAGAAAGTCAGCAGTTGCCCCGGAATCGTCCGGATCCTTACCAACGCCAGTGTGATCAGGAAGGCGATCAGCGGGACAGCGAACCATGCGCCGTCAACCCACATGCCCAAAATCCAGTTACTGGCGACGTTGTTCTGTGCCTCGCCCACGGCCTCGAATTGTCCCCAGGCGCCTACCCTGCCGGCTGCGCTGATGCCGTGCCCGTACACCGGCACCGTGTCCGCCAGAGCCATCAACGAGTCGTTTTGCCTGATCCGGGCCTGGCCCGAGATGTCATCTTCCTGGACGGTGCCTATCATTGTCGAGATCCGCCGTACCAGGTCCTCCTGGAGTTGCGGGACCGCGGTCAGGGCAACTGCCGATGCCAGAACGGCGGCAGCAATGGCCGCCAAGCGGCCTTTTCGAGGCCCTTTGAGCCTCGGGCCGACTGCATGTGTGCCCCGGTAGATCACCGCGGCACACGCGACCAGGAGCAGCGTCCCCACCAGGGCGACCCATGACGCCCGGGCCATTGCCAACACAAGAACCATGAAGTTTGTCAGGCTGAAAACCACCTTCGCCACCCTCGGCAGGGCCAACCGCCAACTGAGAATGACCCCGACGCCGGCGTACATGCCCAGCCAGTCGGGTTCGGGATAAATGCCTGTAGGACGGCCAATGGCACTGATCTGCAAATGCCACAGGTCGCTCGGCACGAGCTTGAAGACCTGCAACAGACCCACTGCACTGCCAATAGTGGAAATGACAAGCAAGCCCCACAGCATGGCCTTCGCATCTTCCCGGCTGGCCCTCAGCACCACGATTGCGGCTGAGCCAACGAGTCCAAGCAGTTGCAGTGCCAGGGTTGGGCTGTTCACCAGATCTCCGAGGAGCGCAGTGGAGGCAAACAACGCGGCGGCAAAGCCAAGCGGTGCCAGGAACTTTGCAGAGCTCCTGTTGACGGCACCTCCCGGCAGGCATAGCCAAATTACCGCAAGGATCGTGAAGATGTGGATGCGGAAAACCTGCACGCCGACCAGCCCGGCGGATACTCCCAGCAGAAACGAAAGTGCAGAGCGGCGGTCCGGATGCGTTAGGACTGCCACCACGGAAAGTATGACTGCGGCACTGCCAAATCCAAGATATAGGGACTCCACGCGCAGATCCTCTCCGCTGCTTATGCACGTTGCTTCGTGTTTGTTTTCCACGTTATTCCGGGTGCCGCCGGGCCCCTAGGTTCCTGGCGGGAGTATGTGGATAACCGCAGCCGGAACAAGGGCTGACAGCGGTTCCACAGATGCTCAGCTCACGGCAAGGGCTCACGCCCGGGCGGCAGTGCATCCACGGCATCGCGCCAAAACGAGACAAAAGGAAGGACTGCCTGCCGGACAGAATGCTCCTTTTGCAGTTCTCCAATCTCGCTTTCAAGTCGTTCAAGTTCCGCCTGGTCCGTGATGACCATGGAAGCCGCATCGGCCAGCGCCTGCACGGAATTCGGGACTGCAATAAGTCCGCCCACTTTCGACGCTTCACCGAGGGTTCCGGAGTCGAAGCCGAGCACAGGCGTGCCATAGGCGAAAGCACGCGAAACCACGCCGGACGCCGGCAGCATTTTTCCGTAGAACCGACTTGTTTTGTCGTACGGCAAAAGGATCGCCCTCACGGACTCGAAGAAGGCGTCTTCCTCAGCGCCCTCAACGGCGCCAAGAATGGTTACTCCAGGGACGTGCGGAAGCTTTTCCGTTCCACGCCCCGCCACGATCACATCAACCTCGGGCGGAAGCGCCGCACGCAATTCCACGAGCCGCTCGAAACCCTTGCCTTTGGCGGCATGGCCATACAGTCCTACGGCCAGTGGCCGGTCAAAAGCTGGTTTAAGGGCGGCCCTGGAGGGTATGAAGTGCCGCGCCGCCACTGCCGTGCAGGCAGGGAAAGCCTCCCGCAAAGCCCGTGCCCCGACGTCGGTAAGCGCGAACAAAGCAGTCCCTCTCAAAGCTAAGCGCTCAAACTGCTTACTTACCGGCCGAAGCGGAAGGTGGATGCCGTGGTGGAGCCACTTCCTCGCCGCCACGGACTTGAACCGGAAGGGCCACCAAACCGCCCATGGCGGGTCGTGAACCGTGGCTGTAATGACCACGTGCCGGGGACAACCTGCCAACAGCCAGAAGGGCGCCAGCGATGCTGCGGATAATTCGAAATGGACAACAACTGGTCCGTCCGATGCCGCTTTGTCGATGACCTCTGCCAATTGAGCCCGGTAACGCACCAGGTCGAGGATTCCCGCATCTCCGGGCCCGCCGGTCCTGATCTCACGGAAGCAGCAGAAGGAAGGAATTGCCGCAGCAATGAGCTCTTGTGCGTAGTCTCCGACTCCTCCCGAATTCACGCGCGGCGCTACAAGTATCAGGGAGGCGGGAATCAATTTAGGATCACTCGTGGCCGCTTCTTTTGAATTGCTCATGTCACTCCATGCTTCAGGTTGGATCGCTTTGAAGGTTCCGTTGCCTTTAGTCCTGGGTCATGCAGGTTGAGGCCTCTTCCTGCGGAGGAGGACCAGAAGCTCGTCATGCAGTGCGGTAAAACAAAACCTCAGGGTGGCGTACACCGCGCCAATCGCGGCTGCCACCACCAGTACGGCGGTGGGCAATCCGCCGAGGTAGGGAAGGAGGAAGATGCCGAGCCCGGTAATTGCCACGATCACGCTGCATGCCAGCGCAGGGAAGACCGCTTGCAGCAGGGCTTTCGGCGCTACGCCCAGCACTCTGGCTGCCACGGCCTGCATGCCGAACGCGAAAAAGACAGCTGCCGCCATTTGGGCCAGCGCTACTCCGATAATCCCCCACTGGGCGGCGAACAGCAGGACGGGCACCAGCACCGCCAATCGAACGCTGGAAAAAGCGATCGAAATTCCGGGCCGGCCGATTGCCTTGTATACGTCGTTTGCTCCCGCTCCAAGCGAGCGCGCCGCGGCATACAGCGAGAGGAATACAAGTGGGATAACGGAATCGATCCACTTGGGTCCGAAAACCAACGGTACGACCACGGGCGCCAGCACGGCCAGCCCCACACCGGCTGTCATGCCATAGAGGGCCTGTATCCGGACGCCTCTAAGATAGCCATCCCGCAAGCGCCCGGGCTGGTCTTGAACCTGGGTGTACAAGGGAAACAGGACGGTGGAAAGTACGAAGAACACATTGATGATGAGCGCCTCGGGAAGCCGGAATGCCAGCGTGTAGAAGCCCAGGGCCTGGGCCCCGAGCACGGCCGCAATGATCAGATAGTCCACGTCGAAGATGAGCCTCGCGAGCAAGTTACTGCCGGCCACGGGAAGTCCGAACTTGATTGTTGCCCGGATCGCATCCCCGGCCACCCGCCAGATTTGCCAGGGAGCGGAGTGGCGAACAAGGAACCAACAGGCAATCGCATACGCAACTGATCCTGAGGCTGTTCCTGCAGCGAGGGAGAATGCTCCATACCCGGCGAAGGCAAGAATGAGGCTAACCGTTCCGGTGGTGAATGCGCGGAGGACCGGTGCGACTGCCAGCTTCTTGAACTCCAGGTCCCGCCTCAAAAGCGCCTCGGGGACCGCCCCGAGGGCTGTGGCCAGCAGTGAAATAGCGAGCACCCTGACCAAAGGTGCAACCTCGGGCAACTGGAACAGTTCTCCGATCCAAGGCGCCGCCAGTATGGCCAAGACGGCGAGCACGGCACCAAGCACCACCGAGACCAGGAGCGCCGAGCGCGCAGTTACTGCAGAAGCAGGCAGATACACCAGGGCTTGTGCCACTCCGGCATCCGCGACAGTTTCCATGTAAGCCATGAGGACAAGGGCTGCAGCCACGAGCCCGTATTGTTCCGGCGACAGGAGACGCGCAAGCACGATTGTCGTGAGGAGCACGATGCCCTTGCCTGACACGAGTGCGATACCTTGCCAGATTGCTCCCCTGAAACCGACCCGGGCCAGTCCACCACCATCATTAGTCATGTAAGGAACCTTCCCGTGACTGCCTACAGAGCCTGGTCGGCCCAGTCGGTGACCGAGTGGCGCCATAGCCAAAAATCTCGGTCATAGGTGACGGCCGACCGAAGACGCCCTGCCTCCCCGGAAACGGATCCCTGGTCCGCCAGCCGGTAGGCCATGGTTGCGGTGGACCTCGCCCAGGTTGCGATGACCACATATGGGAGCAGGTCCGGGTTAACGCCCCGCCGCCTGAGGTGCTGCGTCACCGAAGCGCCTGCCCAGCCGCCCGCACTGAAGGCGTTGTCGAAGGCACGGAGCTGAAGCTGGCGGGATGACAGCGCATTTTCCTGGGATTGACCAAGGTATTGAAGGTAGAAAACCAAGTCGTGCGCGGGCAGTCCGTCAAGCCGCGAACGCTCCCAGTCGACCACCTGCAACCGTCCATCCTGCTGCAGGAAAAGGTTCTGGTAGCTAAGGTCACCGTGTTCAACAACGGCCGGAAGCTTTTCCTCCCGCAGTGGCACGAGCACTTCATGGGTGCGGTCTATGAGCTCGAGGACTTCATTATCGCCAGGAACCAGCGAAGCGAGATCGTCCAAAGGAGAGCGGACCGTCCTTTCGTACCAGTCCGGGTTTTCCGCGACCTGTTTGGTGCAGGGCAGGGCAGCCACGAAGTCCTCGCCCGCTTGAAGCGCACGGCCAAAGTCTTCCGCGACGATGTGGGGCTCCAACAAGGCGCCCGTCACAGCCGTCTCGATAAGCACTGTTTGTCCGTCGACATCAAGGACGCCAACGACCTCCGGTGCCCCCTGTCCGGACTCCACCCCCAGCGCCCTGAGTTGGAGCAAAACGTCTGCTTCCTTGCACACGCTGGCGTTGTCCCCCGGCTGGCGGGGAATCTTCACCACCAGGCTGGGGTCCCGCGCGCCCTTGGCGAAGATCAGTGCCACTACGTGGCGGGACGTGACGAACTGCGGTGTAAGCAGCAGGGAGGTCCACCCGCCACGAAGACCAAAGGATCCAAGTGAGAGTTCGCGGTAGTGGTCGCGGAGGATCTGATCAATGTATTTCACGCTGACTCCTGGTGGCCGGCTTCTTCCACCCGTCGGCCGATCACTATGCCTGCGGGCGCGGCAATGTTGAACAGGCCCAGCCTTAGGGCCAGCCTCGCGACAGGTGCCTTGGCCTTCCCAAAGCGTGCACTTGAGTAGTGGGCGATGGTATTCCTGACGGCGGTTTCAGAGGCAGTGGGTACAAGACGCTCCGGATGTTCGAGCGTCGGGACGAGCCAATGGATTTCCACCTCGTCGAAGCCTGCCCGTTCCAGGGCACGTTTCCAGCCGCCGAGGGTATGCGGGCCTCGACCCGGGGTGAATTTCCGTTTTACCTGCAGACAGATCCAGCCGTCGGCGCTAAGGGACCGGATACCCTTTTCAAACAGCAGGAGGTCTGGCTGCGAGAGCAAGACAAGGTCGAATTCAACTGCTCCAGTACTTCCATCCATGGCAATCCGGGTGGCACCCGGATCCAACAGGCTCAGGGATGCGGCGGTGTCCGGACCAATGTGGCCCCCGTAGCCCACCCTTCCGCACTGTGCGACCGGAAGCAGGAACCGCCAATCGAGCAAGGTCCACAAGTGCAGTGGCAGCCGCGCCGGCTCAGCAGGGTCCGCGGCCTCCTCCCCCACCAACGTGCGCCACATAAGGCTTGATGCCTCTTTCCTCACCTCGGAGGCTGATCGGCTGGCATCAACAATGCGGGCCGTTGGAAGGTTCCCAGCCAGCTCCAGGTAGGCCGCCCTCCACTCCTCCAATATCTGGGGACTGTGTTCTCCCTTTCGTTTGAACATCAGCTCACCGGGCGCGTCGAGGACCAGCACAAGATCGGGTGTCGGTTGAAGGCGCAGGGCAAGTGCATCGGTCAGCGCACCAAGGCGGCTTTTAGTTTCGGGACTGGCCAATAAGGTGTCTTCAGCGAGCCTGTCCATGAGCACCAGCCGGCCGCGGAACGAGACGTACCTTGCGGTGAGGCTACCGCGAAGTATGCGGAATACCTTCCTGGCAACCACAGCGCCTGGAACCCGACGGACCCAGGGATCGTGCCGGCTGCCCGACCAAAGGCCCATATAGACATAAGTCGAGGGCAGTGGAGAGTGCGACTGCAATTCGACGAGCAGAGTGGTTTTGCCCGCTCCATCCGGCGCGAGCACTCCGATCACAGGTCCCCTGCCCTTGAGATACGGTCCCACGCGTCGAAGCACTCTGTGGGTTACCGAAATCATCTTGGGCGCGGATGTGTTTCGCGTCCAGTTTCCTGACAGAGACGCCGCGGCGGCGGGGACATCCTGAAAATTGCCGGAACCCAGTAAATCCAGGAGGTCCTGGGCTTTCCCCTTTCCGAATTTGCGGTCAAGGAAATCAGCCACTGGGTCAGAAGCCGAAGCCACGGCAGTGGCCCCAAGGGCAACCGGTACTCTCTCGGGTGCAATGTGTCCCTTGTCCAGCACCAAGTGCAGGATCTGAAGCCATGCCTTGTCCCGGAGTTCCGGAAGCCAGAGTGGTCCATGGGCGACCCGGCGCCGCAGACAGTCGGCGGCAAGGCCCGTCCGCAGCTCCTGGAACTTTCCGAAAGCAATGTCCGAAACAATGTCCAGTTTTATCCAGGAATCCTCATTTGGAAGATAGCAAAAATAGAAATGGTGGCTTCCGTGTCCTTGTGCCATTACCCGGCGGAATCCTGCAGCCTCAAGGACGCGGTCCAAACGGGGCAGTAACTTTCGGGAAACCAGCAAGTCAACATCACCGGCGGGGTGCATAAGATCGTCCTCACCCCGCAATAGAGTCCAGGACTGTCCGGTATCTTCCAAGGTCCGAAAAACGGACATCAAAACAGGATTGATATTTAGTTCGAACTGGGCACCGGAATCGGGTATAAACTTGGCGAACCGATTAGGGTGTGCAACCGAATCCGGAAGCCCGGGAAATATCGACAATTCACTTACCCCTTAAGACACGTCGTTTCCGGACCGGGCCGTGTGGGCCGGCAAGGGAGTGCGTGCTCCCAGTTTGGTCACTGCTGCCGGCAACGCAGCCATGGCTTGTGGCCGTCTGGTGAGCATACGCCGCCCCTGAGCAGGCATCACGAGTAGTGAGTACTCGCTTTTATGGACGGAAGCCCATTGGAGTACGTAAGTATGGGGGTAGCTGCGCGGCGGTGGCCGTTAGGTAGGGGAGGGTAGCGCCGCAGTCCATTAGGTAGCTAGGGAGCATGGCGCCCGTCTTGATGAAAAGAAGGGGCGATCTTGATGAAATCCAGAAGAACTTTGTATGGCGCTGGCTCCGGATTCACGGCTATATTCTCATTTACGGCTGGGTACCGCGCCGAAGGCGATAAGCCGACGGCCTGCCGCTCCCGTGGTTATTAGCTTAACCACGAGGCGACGCTTAGGGATTTATTACTACTAAAAATCGAAAGAATGCAGGTCTCCTTCTTCGAGAATTGGGGACCCCATGTCATTGGCAGGACGAAAGAGGGAGTTGGACAGGCTCCTCTCCGTGATTAGAGGGCCGAAGGATGCCGCCCTTGCCGTGATCGGTGTCCATGGGGTCGGGAAGTCGGCACTGGTTTCCGAAACTCCGCATCTTTCCGACTACCGGACCGTCTTTCTCGGCGCGAGCGCATTCGAGTCCGCCTGGCCTATGTCCGGGCTTACCGCCCTCCTGAATGCGATGGACGATCCCGTTCTCAACGGAATTGCAGACCAAATCCTCCGCGATACGCCTGGAACCCTCGACGCGCCGGCAATATCCGCCCTGCTGCTCAGGGGCCTGCACCAGCGCTCTTCGTCCAGGACCGTCATTGTTATCGACGACGCAGACCAACTGGACCCAAGCAGCCAGGCAGTGATCGGCTTTCTCGCCCGCCGCCTTGCAGGGACGGATATCGCACTGATTGTCTGCCTGCGGGAAGAGATTCCTGACAGCCCATTTTCGGGCCTGCCCGTCCTCACCCTTCATCCCTTGAGCTACAGCGACACAGTCAAGATGCTCGAGGCCCTTCCGGTCAGTCAGGGTACCAACGCCGCTGCCCACGCAGTCGCCGGAGCCAGCCGCGGGAACCCGCTCGCCGCCGTCGAACTTTACAACCAGTTGCTGGAACGCCAGGCCGAGGGCAAGTTTGCCCTCCCTGTCCCCCTGCCCTGCAAGGGCAGTTTCGAAGCCGAATTCGCCTTGGCCGTAGGAGGACTGACGGCAGCGGCCCGCAGCGTCCTGGACCTCCTATCCCTATCGTTCCGAAGCGACATCTCCGCAATAGAGAAAGTCAACCCCAATGTCTGGGCCGCGGTGGAGGAGCTGCTGGGCCGCGGACTCGTGCAACGGACAGGCTCCTATGTAGGTATCCGCGACCAACTGCTCCGCGGGTACATCTTCGGATCGATGACGCCTGCCGTCCGCACTGCCAGCCACTCGGCACTGGCGGAAGCTTCGGAAGCTACAGATCCCTACGCACGAAGGTGGCACCTCAGCTTCACCGCCCTGGAACGGCAGACACCCTTTGGCTTGCTGCGCCACGCGGTCGACCTGATAAGGGCCGGGGAAGTCCCCTTCGCCGTCGAATACATCGAGCGGGCACTGAGCATCAACCCCTGGGAGGCTGAGACCGCTGCCCGCCTTTCCACTGTGGCTGAGCTTTTGTTCAACCGCGGAGAGTTTGTTTACTCCAGGCGCTATCTGGAGTGGGCTCAGCGGATAACGCGGAATCCGGCCCTCATCCTGCGTCTGACGGGGCTTTCATTCGAAATAGGTTTCATCCAGGGTGCAGCAATCCGTTCTGCCATGGTCCTGCGCCTCGTGAAGGAATTCGGCCAGTTCGATCCATCCTTTGCTGCCAACTTGCTTGCTGTGGCTGCCGTCTATTATGCGGAACGGTGGGAACTCGCAGACGCGAGGGACATCCTGTGCCACGCACGGGAGTTCGCGGATTCCGCTTCCGAAGAATGCCTTGAGATCACGCAGCGCGCAAGGATGCTGACCGAGATTATTGGCGGCGAGCCGGAGCCTGCAAAGCCCAAGTATGCCCCGGACGGTGACAACACCATTGCAGGCCTGCTGATCCATGGCCGCGCCCTCAGCTATGCGGAAAGGCACAGTGAGGCGCAGGAAATCTTCGCGCGGGTGCGTTCTTCCGCAGCAGACGCCAACTGTAATTGGCGCGAAACGGCCCTTTTCGCCGCGGCAGACAACGAAATCAGGGCGGGCAATGTCCGGACTGCCGTGAAGCTGGTTGACGAGCTCGAACTGCGCGAGCCCGACTCCAACTACCACCGCGGGATGCGCCATGTCCTCCGGGCATGGCGGGCCCACGCTCTGGGTGATGAGCCAATGGCCCAGACCCATGCGAAGGAAGCACAGCGCCACGCCGGCGTTGAGAGCCATGCCGCCATCACCGCCCAGCTTGCCTCCTGGCAGGGGCACTTCGCGTTGCTCCGAGGCGACCTCGCCGAATCGCTTGCCCAGCTTTCGCGCGCTGCGGAGATCGGCGTGCGGTTCAACAATCCCACCTTGCTCCGCTGCGATGCGGATCTTGTGGAGGTCCTGGTTCGACTGGGACGCCACCGCGAGGCTACCCAAGCCCTAGCAAGCCTGGAAAGCCGCTCCGTAGGGCTTCGGTCCCCCTGGTTGATGGCAGCGGTTGCACGGAGCCGGGCCATTTTGGCAGACGGCGAACAGTCCCTCCAGCTGTTTGCCCAGGCGCTCGAGAACCGGAACCGGCATGAGTCTCTGCTTGAGCGTGCCAGGACAATGTTGTCCTACGCCGAACGGCTAAAGGCGCTGGGAAGGTTGCGGGACGCGCGGGACGAGATGATGCGGGCCAAGGTCATATTCGACGAAATCGGGGCCAACGCCTGGCTTCAGCAGGTGGATGCCCTCCTGCTCAATGAAAGGGTGGAAGCACCAGGTCCGCAAGGTAACCCGGCCCTGCTCCTGCTCGCCGACCATGAGCGGGTCCTGGCAAATATGGTCGCAAGGGGCATGCGCAATAAGGAAATAGCGGCCACGCTGTTCGTTTCCGTGCGGACGGTGGAAGTGCGTCTTACCGCCATCTACCGCAAACTCGGCGTCGAGTCACGGGCCCAGCTGACTGCCCTTGCTGCGGGGAAAGCGAAGTCCCAGCCGGAGCCCTACGTCCTGCCTGTCCTTTAAGTCCGAGGGCTCCGCAGTCTCCGCATTTCCCACAACACACCGTCGCAGGATCCACAGGGAACCTGCCGAAACCCGGCGCATGCTGCTCTCCCCAGCTAGCTTTGCGTCAGAGTCACATTACAGGTGAACAAACCGTTAGGGGCCACGATGGCAGAAGTACCTATTACCCGGGAACGGAACACAATCCCCTACAAGAGGACTGGCCGCCCTATCTACGCCGGCAACCTTGGAAGCGACTATCCTCCCCGTGGCATCTACGCAGGATCGGCAGGGCCTGTTGCCCTCGTGGACGTACCAGCCAAGGGACGGGAATCGTCTGCCGACTGGATCGCAACCCATATCAATCTTTTGAGGATTACGGACAGCCTCCTGGTGGCAGGCTCCGTCGTGCTGGGTTCCGAGCTGGCCAACCGCGGATTGTTCCGTGACGGGTCCAAGGCTGGAGCCGTAGCCACGGCAGCAGTGGCCTTGATTTGGATCGCCGCGTTGGAGATTCACCGGACACGCGATCCCAAGGTCCTGGGGGTCGGCGCTGACGAGTATAAGCGTGTAGCTGGGGCTACCTTCCGCGTCTTTGGTTTCCTTGCTTTGGCCGCCGTGATCTTTTCGATCCAAGGCGGTGCCGCCCTGGCCACCGTTTCCCTCCCCGTGGGAATCGTTGCGCTCACCGCCAACCGCTGGGCGTTCCGGCGCCGGCTTGCCACGGAAAAGGCAAAGGGGCGGCACCTGTCGCGGGCCATCGTTGTCGGCGAACCTGAGGACGTCCGCTATGTGGTCCACCAGATCGAGAAGAAATCGGGTCCCGTCTACGAAATCCTGGGTGTCTGCCTCCCGGGTTCCCGGCGGGGGGCACGGCTGCGGGTAGACGACCGACTGGTCCCGGTCCTTTCGTCCACGGATGACATTCCGCGAACGGCAAGGCTCGCCACGGCGGATGCTGTGATCATCGCCGGACCTCTCCCGGGAGGGAACAGGTTCATCCGGGAGCTGGGGTGGAAGCTGGAGGAGTGTTCGGCGGAGATGGTGCTGGCAGCAACCCTGACCAACGTGGCAGGGCCCCGTATCCATTGGCGCCCCGTGGAGGGACTGCCGCTCATGCACGTTGACATCCCCCAGTACTCGGGCGGAAGGCACATCCTTAAGCGGGTGGTGGATGTGGCACTTGCCGGCACCGCACTCCTGGTCTTGGCACCGATTCTGCTCCTCCTTGCCGTCATCGTCAGGAAAGACAGCCCCGGCCCGGTCCTGTTCCGCCAAGAGCGCATCGGAAAGGATGGAAAGACGTTCGGAATGTACAAGTTCCGGTCGATGGTGGTGGATGCCGAGGAACGCCTGGCAACTTTGACCAAGAACAACGAGGGCTCAGGCGTACTTTTCAAAATGCACAACGATCCACGGGTCACCAAATGCGGCCGTTGGATGCGCAAGTATTCGCTGGATGAGTTGCCGCAGCTGTGGAACGTCCTGGTGGGCGATATGAGCCTGGTGGGGCCCCGCCCTCCCCTCGCCAGCGAGGTCAGCGCGTACGAGCGGCATACCCACCGACGCCTCCTGATCAAGCCCGGCCTTACGGGGCTCTGGCAAATCAACGGGCGCTCGGACCTTTCATGGGATGAAGCCGTGCGCCTGGACCTGTACTACGTCGAAAACTGGTCGATCGCCGGGGACCTGCTGATTCTGTGGCGCACTTTCCGTGCCGTTGTTCAGCCTTCCGGCGCCTACTGACAGCTCAAGCAGGAAGAGGACGAGATGAATGCCGTGGCACACAATTTCGGCTTGGACAACCAGTCGGCTGCCAAGTTGGGAATGGCCGTCGTGGGCGCCGGATCCAGGGGCGCTGCTCTGGCCAGGACCTTCCAGGCCTCCCCCGGCTGGGAATTGGCGGCAATATGCGACGTAGACATTGACCGGGCACGCAGGCTCGCCGCGAAACTCGGAGCTGTCCCCTGTTTCGAAACGATAGATGAACTGCTGGACAGCGTCGACGTAGATACTGCCGCAATTGCCACCCCGCTGGGTGCCCTCCATGGAACGGCCATGACGGCCTTGCGGGCCGGCAAGCATGTCCTGGTGGAAGAGCCCCTCGCAGACAGCCTGGCACACGGACAGGAGATGGTGTCGCAAGCGAAAACGGGTGGTCTTGTCCTGATGGCCGACCATCCCCATTCCTTTGAGCCGGCCATCCAGAAAATTCAAAAGCTGATGGACACCGGTTCATTGGGCGAGATCCTTTTTGTCGAAGCCCTCCTGTCCGAAACCAACCTCCTGAAGACAGAGCGGGACGTGTTTTGGGATCTGGCGCCGGGCGACTTTGCCATCCTGGACCAGGTACTCCCGGACGGCCTGGCTCCCCTGGACGTCTCAGCCTTCGGCGGTGACCCTTTGGGCACCGGACGTGACTGTGTGGGCCACATCTATTTCAGGCTTCCCAATGATGCCCCTGTCCACCTCCACGTCAACAGGCTCAGCCGGGCCAGAAGCCACCAACTGGTGATAGCGGGTACCCGGCTCACGCTGGTTTGGGATGCCAAACTGCACAAGGAGCGTCTGCGGGTCTTTGACCCCTGCCTGTCCGCCCAGCAGAAACTGACGGCCCCATATTGCCCGGAACCCGACCTTCTCCAATTGCTGGGCGAAGACGGCACCCTGTTGACCATTGAGCAGCAGACAATGGATCGGCTGGCGGCTGAGTTTTCAAGCCGGATCCGACGCCAAAGGGACGGGTACGCACCGCACCTGCCCGGGCTGAGGGTCCTGGCAGTGCTGGAAGCCGTCGCCCGGAGCAGGAGCCTTGATGGCCAAGTGTCCGGAGTTCTTGCGCCGCTTCAGGAAGGCCCGGGCGATCTCTCCGGGGACTGGTCGCAGAGCATCTTGTGGACCACGTAGAGGCAGCCATTGTCTTCCTCCTGCTCCTCCAAGGAAAGTTGGTGTCCCGTGGCTACTGAGTCAGTAGTTGCCAGGATAGAAGTCGTGAAGCCGTGGCTCGGGCAAGAGGAAGCCGATGCCTTGGCCGACGTGGTTCATTCCGGTTGCCTTACCCAAGGCAGGAAAGTCAGGGAATTTGAGGCTGCTTTCGCAGCCGCCCAGAGCGCCCGCTTTGCCGTCGCAACGTCGAGTTGCACCGCAGCCCTGCATCTCGCCTTGGTGGTGGCCGGTATCGGCCCGGGCGACGATGTGGTGGTTCCGTCCCTTTCCGTCGTAGCCACAGTGAACGCCGTCACCTATGTGGGTGCAAGGCCTGTGTTCTGTGACGTCGACCCTGCCACCGGGAACGTGACTGCAGAAACGATCCATGCCGCCCTGACCCTGGACACGCGCGCGGTGATCGTAGTGGACCAAGCCGGTGTGCCTGTGGATCTCGACCCTATTCGGGACCTTTGCAACCGCCACGAGATCACACTGATCGAGGATGCCGCCTGCGCGGTGGGGTCACTTTATAGAGGAAAGCCCGTTGGGACTGGATCAGACATTGCCGTGTGGTCATTTCATCCCGATCACATTCTCACTACTGGTGAGGGCGGCATGCTCACCACCCGCCGGGCGGACTGGGCCGCCCGCGCCCGGGCCCTGCGCGGGCATGCAAGCAACCTGACGCGGCCGAACACGGAGCAGTTCGTCCCTCCCCGGGAGGTGTGCCTGGAAGTGGGCTTCGATTACCAGATGACCGACCTGCAGGCAGCGATCGGGATCTGCCAGCTACGGCGGCTTCCGGCCATGGTGGAACGCCGGCGGTGGATTGCGGGCATTTATGCAGGCGCTTTGTCAGGCCTGGATGGCCTGCGGTTTGTAACTGATCCTCCCTATGGCACGACGAATTTCCAGTCCCTCTGGATGGAAGTCCTTCCCGCATTCCCGGCGACGCGCGAATTATTGCTGGAACGGCTGGCAGAGGCCGGGGTGACTGCGCGGCGGGGAGCCTACGCCGCCCATCGGCAGCCCGCCTACAGATGGCGGGATACCGGCAACACGCGACTTCATAACACTGAACGGCTCAGTGAGCGGACTTTGGTCCTGCCGGTATTCCATGAACTGGATGCCACCAGCATCAACCGCGTCATCAACGCCATCCGGAAAACAGCATCCCCGGTGGGCACGTGAGCGAACTGATACTGGTTGCCGCAACTGGCCTCGCCCGCGAAGTCCTTGCGATGGTTCGCAGCAGCGGGCAGTACGACGTCGTCGGCCTGCTCGACGATGACAAGGAAATGGCGGGTGTGACAGTAGACGGCGCCCCCGTCCTGGGCAGCATTGGTGAAGCTCCGAACTACACACACGCCTTCTTGCTCGTGTGCGTGATGGCCAGCAAGGAACGTGAGGCCGTGGTGGCGCGGCTTGCATCGCTGGGAATCAACGACTCCAGGTACGCCACGGCGGTGGATCCCACCGTCCAGTTTCCCGAGGGGTGCCGGGTGGGGCGGGGCAGCATCTTGCTGCGGAATGTCACCCTCACTGCCGCTGTTACCTTGGGGTCGCACGTGGTGGCCATGCCAGCGGTGACGTTTTCGTACGACGACGACGTGTCCGACTTTGCCACGTTCGCCGCCGGCGTTTCGCTGGGCGGCGGAGTCAGGGTTGGCAGGGGCGCCTACCTGGGGTTGAATTCCAGCGTTCGGGACAGGACCTCAGTGGGAGACTACGCGACGATCGGAATGGGCGCCGCAGTCCTCAGCAACGTCCCTGACGGGGAAACGTGGGTGGGGGTACCCGCCCACGAGATCGATCACCGGGGATTCATCCGTTAGGAAACTACGCAGCCGTCCCGAAGAACAGCTCCGCCACCGTGGCCAGGCGCAGGGGGTCCTCAACCCCGCACAGCTCCCTTGCTGAGTGCATGGACAGCAGCGGCACGCCCACGTCCACAGTCCGGATGCCCAGCCGGGTGGCGGTGAGCGGGCCGATGGTGGAGCCGCAGGGCACCACGTTGTTGGACACGAACTCCTGGTAGGGCACGCCGGCTTCGCGGCACAGCCGTGCCCAGAAAGCGGCGCCGTACGCGTCCGTGGCGTAGCGCTGGTTGGCGTTGATCTTCAGGAGCGGACCGCCGTTCAGCACGGGATGGTTGGCGGGATCGTGCCGCTCCGGATAGTTCGGGTGCACCGCGTGCCCGGCGTCGGCTGAGAGGCAGAACGACGCCGCCAGGGCCTGCCGCCGCTGGCCCACCGTCGCGCCGAGGCCGTCAGAGATGCGCACCAGCACGTCTTCAAGGATGGGTCCGCACGCACCGGATCGGGAGTTGGAGCCGATTTCCTCGTGGTCGAACGCGGCCAGGACGGCAATGGGGCCGCCGGCATCCCCGGAGCCCGCGTGCGCAACCAGCGCCGCAAGCCCGGCGTGCGTGGCTGAAAGGTTGTCCAGCCGCCCTGATGCGAAGAACTCCCCCTTGCCGCCGAAAACCGCAGGCTCCTGCGTGTCCGCGATGACGACGTCGTACCCGCCGATCTGTCCCGGATCGACGGGGGAGCCGGCAACCGAACCTGCCAGCACGCCCAGCAGGTCCGAATCCGTAGGATTCCCCAGCCCCCACACCGGGTTCATATGCCGCTGCTTGTCCAGGGTGAGCCCCTCGTTCACGGCCCGGTCAAGGTGGATGGCCAGCTGCGGGAAGCGGAGCAGCGGGCCGGTGGCCGTGAGGTGCTCTGCGCCGTCGAGCATCACCAGCCGGCCCGCGAGCCGGAGCTCGCGGTCCAGCCAGGAATTCAGCAGCGGTCCGCCGTAGATTTCCACTCCGGCCTGGAGCCAGCCGTGGGCACCGGTGGTGGGCTTGGGCTTGAGCTTGAACGACGGCGAATCGGTGTGCGCCCCGAGGATGTTGAACCCCGTGGTTGGCCCCGCACCTTCGGGGACCACCCACGCGATCAGTGCGCCGTCCCTGATGATGAAGAACCGACCCGGCCCGCCCTCCCAGGGCTGCAGTTCATCCAGGCGGGTGAACCCGGCCTCCTCCAGCCGCCGGCCGCCCTCGTGCGCAGCATGGAAGCTCGACGGCGATGCGCTGACATAGGCGCCAAGGTCCTGGATGTGGTCTGCGGCAGAGGAAGGCAAAGGCATGGTCCCGAGTTTAGCGCCGCGCCTACTCCGCAGGTGCCGCTGCGGGTTCGACCTCCACGGCGTCCGGCTGGCCGGCGGCAGCGCCGTGCCGACGGTAACGGAGCACACCGACCGCCACGACCACGGCAGCCAGGGCCAGGGAGAGCAGCAGCGATTCCCGGGTGGACTCCACGATCACCATGCCGATGAGCAGGGCCACGATGCTGATGATCGCTGCCCAGGTGAGGTACGGGAACAGCCACATCTTCAGCTGCAGGTCCTTGGCCGCGGCGCCCATGCGGCGGCGGAGGACAAGCTGCGACGCCGAGATGACCAGCCATACGAACAGGGCAATGGCCCCCGAGGTGTTCACCAGGAAGAGGAACACGGTGTCCGGTGCGATGTAGTTCAGACCGACCGTGACGAACCCGACCACAGTGGAGGCAAGGACGGCAGCGGCGGGAACACCCCGGCGGGAGATGCGGGTCCATGAGCGCGGCGCGTCACCGCGGGTAGAGAGTGAGAACAGCATGCGGCTGGCGGTGTAAAGACCGGAGTTCAGGCAGGAAAGGACGGAAGTAAGAACTACGACGTCCATGATGGTTCCGGCGCCGGGGATGCCGAAGAGTTCGATGACCGCCACGTACGGGCTCTTGGCCACGGAGGCGGAGTTCCAGGGAAGCAGGGTGACCACCACGGCGATGGAGCCGATGTAGAAGACCAGGATGCGCCACACCGTGGATTTCACTGCCTTCTTGACGGCATCCACAGGGTTTTCGGATTCGCCGGCTGCGATGGTGGCGATCTCAGCGCCGAAAAAGGAGAAGACCACCACAAGGATGCCTGCCAGGACCGCACCCGGGCCATTGGGCATAAAGCCGCCGTTGTTGATCAGGTTGCTCAGCCCCGGTGCGGGGACGCCCGGAACGAGGCCGAGGATGGCGGCAGCGCCGAAGAGGAGGAACAGGACGATGGCAGCGACCTTGATGGACGCGAACCAGAACTCGAACTCACCGTAGGACTTCACGGAACCGAGGTTGGTCAGCGTCAGCAGCACCATGAGGACAAGGGCCCACACCCACTGGTCGATGCCCGGCACCCAGCGGTGCATGATGGCAGCGCCTGCGGTGGCTTCGATGCCCAGGACGATGATCCAGAACCAGGCGTAGAGCCAGCCGATGCTGAACCCTGCCCAGCGGCCCAGTGCCTTGTCGGCGTAGGTGGAGAACGAGCCTGTCTCGGGGTTGGCTGCGGCCATCTCGCCCAGCATGCGCATCACCAGGATGACCACCAGGCCGGCGGCCGCGTACGCCACGAGGATGCCCGGGCCGGCCTGCTGGATGGCTGCCCCCGAGCCGACGAAAAGTCCTGCACCAATCACGCCGGCGATGGCGATCATGGACAGGTGCCTGGGTTTCAGGGACTTTGAAAGTTGCTGGTCAGCATGCATGGAAGCGCCGTCCTGTTGGGAAATAGCATGGGTTGAGCGACGTGCCTTGGTGGACACCGGCGGACCGTGTGATGCACCACATCGTCGTTTCACCCTAGGTCCGCCATTATCCGCCCTGCTTTGTGCAGTTCAACAGATCTGCCTCCGGCGAACAGGACGGCCCTCCAAGCAGGAACCATCACGAGCAAGAAAAGTTTCCTCCCAGGCATATTTGTCATGTGCCGGAAACCACGCCGCTACGGATGCATGGCCGGAAGCAGGAGCCCGGAGGTCAGACGTCCCGGCGTTTGAGCAGCACGGCGGCCAGCAGGACGGGAACCACCACCCAGGCGCCCAGGACCAGTCCGGCCTGCCACGCCTCGAGGGTGTCCGGAACGTGCTGCACAGCCGTCAGCGGCTCAACGGTGTTGCCGGGCAGGTACTTCCGGGCTTCCTTGAAGAAGTCCCCGGGGATGAGCTGGAAGGCAAGAGGTGCCACGAAGAAGATGCCCACCAGGCTCATGATGCCACCGGCGGAGTTCCGCAGCAGCGTGCCCAGGGCCATGCCGATGGCGGCGACGGCGGCCACGTAGATGCTGTTGACCAGGAGGAGCTTCACCGACTGGGAGCTGGCCAGGTCGAGTTTCAGGCCGTAGTTGTCCAGGATGGGCACGGCAACCAGCCCGGCCACCCAGGTGGACACGGCGGTGACCACGAACGACGTCACCATCACCACCACCAGCTTGGCGGCAAATGCGGGGATCCGCTTGGGTACGGCTGCGAAGGTGGACCGGGCCATGCCCGTAGTGAACTCGGAACTCATCAGGAGCACACCCAGGGACCCGAGGATCAGTTGCGCGAAGGCGATACCGGAGGTGGGGGCGCTGATGGCAAGGTCTCCGCCCTGGGATGCCATCCTCGAGGCCGCCTGCGGATCACGGGTGGCGGCATTCGTGAACTGTCCTGTCCCCCACGCCGACAGCGCACCGAATCCCACCATGACCACCGCCGTGGAGGCGAGCAGGATCAGGGTGGAGAGCAAGCTGCGGAATTTGATGATCTCCGAGTTGAGGACCCGCAAGAAGGTGGGACCGGGAAGGGACCTTCCGGCGTTGCGGGAGGCTGGTCCGGCGGGGGACGGTGCCGGTTCGCGGGAGGACGTTGACTCAGTGGTTGTGGAACTCATTACTTGCTGACCTCCACAGTGGGCAGGGAGTGGTATTCGACGTCGTCCTTGGTCAGTTCCATGTATGCCTCCTCAAGGCTGGCAACAAGGGGGGTGAGTTCATAGACCATGACCTGGTTTTCCAGGGCGGTCGCGGCGATTGCTTTGGGCTCCAGGCCCGTTACTTCGAGCAGTTCCCGCTCCGGCACGTCAACGGAGGCACCCCGCGCAGACAGCAGCTGATGGAGCCGGTCAGGTTGGTCGGTACGGACGCGGACCCGTGACTGGCCCTTGCCGGTGATGATGTCCTTGATGGGTGCGTCGGCAATCACCCGGCCGCGGCCAATGACTATCAGGTGGTCCGCAGTCTGGGCCATCTCGCTCATCAGGTGGCTCGAAAGAAACACTGTGCGCCCCTGCCCGGCCAGGTACCGCACCAGGTTCCGCACCCACACCACCCCCTCGGGGTCCAGGCCGTTGACCGGTTCGTCCAGGATGAGGGTCTGCGGGTCCCCCAGCAGGGCAGCGGCGATACCCAGCCGCTGGCCCATGCCCAGTGAAAAGCCGCCGGCCTTCTTGCGGGCCACGGCCTCCAGCCCGGTCATCTCGATCACCTCATGCACCCGCGCTTTGGGGATGCTGTGCGTGGCCGCCATGGCCAGCAGGTGGTTGTAGGCGCTGCGGCTGGTGTGGACGGCTTTGGCGTCGAGGAGGGCACCCACCTGCCGCAGTGGCGCCTTGTGCCGGACGTATGGCAGGCCGTTGACCGTAACAGATCCGGATGTGGGCCGGTCCAATCCCATGATCATGCGCATGGTGGTGGACTTTCCTGCCCCGTTGGGGCCCAGAAAGCCGGTGACTTGCCCTGCCTTAACGGTGAAACTGACACCGGCCACGGCGGTTTTGGCACCATAGACCTTGGTCAGCCCGTTTGCCTCGATCATGATTCATCCTTCGGACGGCAGCACGCGGCTGCGGACGGTTTTCGCTGGGTGTTCTTGCCCCACGCTACCGGGGTGCGGGCAGCGTTTTGCCTCGTATCAGGGATGATTCAGGGGAGAATCAGGGTCCTCCCCGCGCCCGCTCCCCTCAGGAGCGCGGTGAGTAGTACGTCAGCGCCTTCGGCCGGACCTTGTAGGCCACGCTTCGGACTCCGGCCAGGGCCTCTCCGTCCACGGCCAGCGCCATGGGGGCACCGTCGGCGTCGATCCTGACCCCCGTGGCCTCCCGGAGATGCGTGATCCGGGAGCTTGCCACGGTGCCCGTGAGCACGGACCAGAGCAGGCGCAGCCTTGCAAAGGACTCATCGGCGGTGATCAGCCGGACATCCAGCACACCGTCGTCCATGACGGGCCGGATCAGGGGCGCATGGTCGCGCGGGTAGTACCGGCCCCTCCCCAGGTAGGCAATCCACACTTTGTGCCGCTTCCCGTCCACGGTGAGAGTGGTGGGCGTACCCGCGGCGAAGGTCCGGAACATGGCAACGACGCCGGCCAGCGGTTTTCCGAGCGCGGGCTGCAGGTGCTCGCGCCGTCGGACAAAGTTCGGGTAGAGGCCGATGCTCGACGTGTTCAGCATTGCCACCTCGGATACCTCCGGGTTCCCGGCCAGGCCCCGCTCTGCGGTCACCACTCCGATGTCTGCGAGTGCGGCCTCACCGTTGCTTGCCGCCCGCACGGCATCCTTCAGGCTGCCCGTCCCCGCGTCCCGGGCAAAGTGGTTCAAGGTCCCACCGGGGAGGACCAGCAGGGGCAAAGAACGGTCGACGGCGGCAGCGGCCGCCGTGCCCACGGTCCCGTCTCCGCCCCAAACACCCAGGGCGCGGGTACCAGGGTAATCAGCAGTAGCGGCGATCCGCTCCACCAGGTCCTCGTCAGGCTGCACGGTATTTATATGAGCTTTGGGAAATACTTCCTGCAAAGCCTCGGCGGTCTCTTCTTTGAAGGAGCCGCCAAGGGTGTTGACCACGATGCTGAGGCCTTCACCACCAGGCAGTTCGGGGGCACTGGTCCAAGCCCGGTTGGTCTGCGGGATGGGCGGGCGGACCGGCCACCAGTGGCGGGTCACCAAGGCAGCGCCGGCACCGAGGGCGGAGCCGAACAGAACATCGGAGGGCCAGTGCGCCCCAGTGTGCACCCTTGAATAGGCCACACCTAAGGCAGCCGGTGCCAATGCGGTGCCCAGGGCGGGGCGGACCAAACCCACTCCCACTGCGAACGCCACGGCGGATGCGGAATGGCCGGACGGCATGGAAGAACTGGTGGGCTGCGGATGCACGAAGCGGAAGACCGGCAGATGTTCAGGGAGCGGACGGGTCCGGGGGAGCAGCGTCTTGAACACCACGTTGGTCACCGCCGAGGCTACCCCCTGGGCAATCAGGCCATGCAGCGCAGCCCTCCTCGTCTTGCCCGGGAAGAGCGCCATGACAGCCGCCGTGCCAATCCAGAGTTTGCCTTGGTTGGCGGCAGCGGAAAGCCGCCGGAAGAAGACGTCGTGGTTACCGCCCGGCAGGTCTGAAACATGCCTCAAGAGGTATTTATCGAGCCGGCTGATCCAGGTCCGGCCCCGTGGCCTGCTGATTTGCATGTGATCACCCTAACCCCAAGGGCTACTCGTGCTTGGAGGACTCCTGCACGCTGTCCTGATCGGTGTCCTGCGCGGCGGTCGCCTGCTCCACCTGTAAGGGCCTGGCAGCTCCGGCGAGCAGGAGAGCAACCAGGATGGGGGCCATGATCGCCAGCAGCGCCGTGTGGATCCCCGTCAGGTCCCCCAGATAGCCCAGCAGCGGCGGTCCAGCCAGGAACGAGATATACCCCAAAGTTGATACAACGGAGACGCGGGCGGCTGAGTGTTGCGGGTCGTCGGACGCGGCGGACATTCCCATCGGGAAGGCGAGGGCGGCGCCCACGCCCCACAGCGCGGCACCAATCCCCGCCAGCCAGATGTTGGATGCCAGCACGAAGAGCCCCAGCCCTGCGGCGGCCGCTGCCATGCTGGCGCGCAGCACGGCGACGCGTCCGTACTTGTCAATGACACGGCCACCGAGGAATCGCATAGCGGTCATGGCCAGCACGAACAGGGCGAACATAAGGGCACCGGTGGACTCTGAGGTGGCAAGTCCGTCAACCGATGCCTTGGCAATCCAGTCGTTTCCGGCACCCTCCGTGAGCGTGGCGCCCAGGACCACCACGCCGATCAGCAGTGTCCTGCTGTCCCGCCAGGCGGACTGCCCCTTGGCAGGCTTCGGGGCCCCCTCCACGGTGGCTGTAACCAGGTGGGGGAGGAAATAGCGTGGGACCACCAGGGCCACCACAACCACCACGGCGGCGATCACCAGAAGATGCAGCGGAAGGTCCACGCCCAGGGTGGACAGCCCCGCGCCGACGAGGGCACCTATGAACGCGCCGCCGCTGAAGGCCGCGTGGAACTGCGGCATGATGGTCCGGCGGAGCTTGTGCTCCACGTCGGCCCCTTCAATATTCTGCGCCACGTCCCACAGCCCAATGCCGATGCCGAAGAAGAACAGGGACACCGCCGTTCCGGGAATGGAAACAGCCGAAAGCGACATCGCGATACCCACGCCTGCCGCCGCGGCCAGCAGGCCGGCAAAACGCACGGTGTTGGCCGTACCGATCCTGCCCACCACCAGTCCCGCGGTGGGCAGCGCAAGCAGCGAGCCGATGGCCGTGCACAGCAGCAGGGTGCCCATTTGGCCGGATGTGATCTGCAGCGTCTGGGTGACTGCGGGAATCCTGGCTGCCCAACTGGCAAAGACAAGCCCGTTGATGCCGAAGACCACAAACGTGGCCGCGGCGGCGGCTTTCAATCCTGCGTGCTCTTCCATGCCGGTGCTGGTGCTCATACGCTCACTACTTCCACAGAGTATTTTTCGAGTTCGGCCTTATCCTGCGCACTGAACTGCCTGTCCGTGACGATGATGTCCACGCGGTCCAGCCCGGCCACGAGCACCCGTGCGTGGGCCTGCCACTTTGCCGCTGAGGCGGCTACCACCACCCGTGCAGCTGATTCCAGGCCTGCTTTCTTGACTGCTGCATCTTCCAGGTCGTGGGCCAGCAGGCCGTCGTTGGGATGCACTGCGCAGGGGGTAACCACGGCGGTATCAAAGCGGAGGGACCGGATATTGGACTCGGCCAGGGGTCCACGGAAACAAAGTTCTCCGGGCACCACGCTCCCGCCCGGCAGCAACAGTGCAGGCCGGGAGCCTGCACTTCCCTCACCCGCAGTTGCCGCATTGAGGGCCTGCAGGGACATGGGCATCAGGGTCAGCGCCCTGCCTGACACGGCCCGCGCCACCTCCGTCGCCGTGCTTCCGCTGTCCAGCCAGACGTGTTCCCGTTCGGCCAGCAGGCCTGCCACCGCAGCCCCTATACGGGTCTTGGCATCCCGGTCCTCCAGCTCACGCTGCCCGTAGCCGGGATTTTGCCCCTGCCCGATCAGGCTCCTGGCACCGCCGTGGAACCTGCGGAGGACGCCGTGGCCTGAGAGGATCTCAAGGTCGCGCCGGATGGTGGCGCCCGAGGCACCGCACGCCTGCATCAGCTGTTCGACGCTCGCTTCCGACTGCTGCCGAAGGATTTCGGCAATTGTGCGGTGCCGTTCATCGGTCTTCATGAGCAAATGCTAACAGTCTCTGATCACTTGATCACTGCAAAAGAGCAACTCTCGAGTTGCTCTATCAGTTGCGGCTGCCAAACCGCGGGTGGAACAGCGATATCTGATGGAGCAACCTCTCAGCGGACGCGGTCCACCCTTTGCTCATCCCACACGGGCTCGGCGGACTCGTAGACTTTTCCGTCGGATCCGAAAACCAGGAACCGGTCGAAGGTCCGGGCGAACCAGCGGTCGTGGGTGACAGCCAGGACGGTCCCCTCGAAGTGGTCAATGGCGCGTTCCAGGGCCTCGGCCGAATGCAGGTCCAGGTTGTCCGTGGGCTCGTCCAGCAGGAGCAGGGTGGCACCGCTGAGCTGCAGGAGCAGGATCTGGAACCGTGCCTGCTGGCCGCCGGAGAGGGACTCGTACTTCTGCTCCGACTGCCCCGCCAGGCCGTAGCCGTCCAGCGCGCCGGCGGCGGCCTCACGGCCCAGCCCGGAACGGTGCTCGTCGCCGCGGTGCAGGATCTCCAGCAGAGTCTTCCCCAGCAGGTCGGGCCGGACGTGCGTCTGTGCAAAGAAGCCGGGCCGGATACGCGCACCCAGCTTCACCGTCCCTTCATGCGGCACCTCAGCGATCTGCACATCGGAAACCGGCAGGTGCTCCCGTTCGGGGTCAGTGCCACCGGTGGCCAGCAGCCGCAGGAAGTGGGACTTGCCGGAACCGTTGGAGCCCAGGACGCCCACGCGGTCACCGAACCATACTTCAGTGGAAAACGGCTTCATGAGGCCGGTCAGCTCCAGCCGCTCCGCCACGATGGCGCGCTTGGCGGTCCGCCCGCCCTTGAGCCGCATCTGGACGTTCTGCTCGATGGGCAGCGCCTCCGGCGGCCCAATTTCGAGGAACTTCGCCAGCCGCGTTTGGGCAGCGTGGTAGCGGTTGGCCATGTCGGAACGGAACGCGGCCTTGTTCTTGTACATGTTGACGAGCTCCTTGAGCTTGATGTGCTCCTCGTCCCAGCGTTTGCGCAGTTCCTCGAAGCGCGCGTTCCGGTCTGCGCGTGCCTCAACATAGGAGCCGAAGCCGCCGCCGTGGATCCAGGCCGCAGCCCCGTTGATGCCCGGCTCCAAGGTCACGATGCGTCCAGCAGCGTTATTCAACAGTTCGCGGTCGTGGCTGATGAAGAAGACCGTCTTCCTGGACTCGTTCAGTTTTTCCTCGAGCCAGCGCTTCCCGGGGACGTCCAGGTAGTTGTCCGGCTCGTCCAGGAGCAGGAGATCGTCCGGGCCGGCAAACAGCGCCTCCAGTACCAGCCGTTTCTGCTCACCACCGGAAAGGGTCGACGCCGGACGGTGCTGCGCGCGGTCAAAGGGCAGTCCCAGCGCGGCCATACAGACCTCGTCCCAGACAGTTTCGACGTCGTAGCCGCCCGCGTCCCCCCAGTCCACGATGGCCTGGGCGTACCGCATCTGGGTGGGTTCGTCGTCGTGCTCCATCATGGCCAGCTCCGCCTCATCAACCTCGCGCGCAGCCGCCGCCAGCGCCGGGGGAGCGGCGGAGACCAGGAGGTCCCGGACCGTGGAACCGTCCCGCACCTGGCCCACGAACTGTCGCATGATGCCCATGGTCCCGGAACGGCCCACCACGCCCTCGTCCGGAACCAGGTCTCCCGCGATGATTCGGAACAGCGTGGTCTTGCCGGTGCCGTTGGGCCCGATCAGGGCGGTCTTGGTGCCGTCCGGGACCTTGAAGGTGACCCCGTTCAGGAGCTGGGTGCCGTCGGAGAGGAAGTAGTCGATGCCGGAAACGTCAATATGGGCCACACCGTCAATCCTCCCACGCCGCTCCCTAGCCGGCGGCGGTGAGGAACTGCTTCAGCAGCGGGCCAGAGGTGGTGGCACCCAGGCCGCCGTCCTCCACGAAGACGGCCACTGCCAGGTCGCCATGCACGGCCACGATCCACGCGTGGGTCTTCGGCGGGTTCTCGGTGCCGAATTCGGCGGTTCCCGTCTTGGCCCCCACCGGGGCACCGGGGACGCTGGAGAGGAATCCTGCGTGTCCGGAGGTGACGACGGCGCGCATCATGTCTGCGAGCGATGCCGCCTCCGCTGCGGTGATGGGCTTGTCAGAGGCCGTGGACGGCGCCTCGGCCGTGGCTGTGGCCGTCGGTTCTGCTGCGGGGGCGGTGGACCCTGCTGTCGTTCCGGCGGCGGGAGCACCGGCGTCGGCGTTGAGGACCAGCTGCGCCGAGACCGGGGCGCCCTTGGCGACGGACCCGGCCATGATTGCCGCCGCCAGCGGGGACAGCAGCACCTTTCCCTGTCCGATCATGGAGGCCGCGTGCTCGGTGCCCTGGGCCTGGCCGGGTACGGAACCCAGGAAGGCTTCAGCACCAAGCTTCGGCGCTTCCACCGCGACACCCATGGACGTGGCGGCGGCTTCAAGCTGGCCCTGTGACACCGAGTCCCGCTGCGAGATGAAGGCCGTGTTGCAGGAGTGTGCAAAGGCGTCCCGCAGCGTTACCGCGCCCAGGGAGGTCTCGGGGTAGCCCTCGGAGTTCTTGAACGTGCGGCCGTCCACCGTAAGGGTGGGAGTGCACTGGACGGTGGAATCGGGCGTCATCCCATTGCGGAACATGGCGAGCGAGTCCACCATTTTGAAAATGGAGCCGGGCGCGTACTGTCCCAGCATGGCGGTGTTGTAGCCGTTGCTGCCGGGTCCGGATGCAGCTGCCAGGACTGCGCCGGTGGAGGGACGCAGGGCAACGATCGCCGACGCCGGTTTCACGCCCTCCAGGGTGCTTTCCGCCAGGGTCTGCAGCCGCGGATCGAGGGTGGTTTTCAGCGGGGTTCCGGGCTTGGGGTCCACTTGGAAGAGGACGCGGCGGGGGTCGGTGCCGGCGGACTGGATTTGTTCGCGGGTCAGGTCGGCCCGCTGTGCACGGATGACGACAGCGTCCGAGCCGCGGAGCTGTTCATCGTACTGCTGCTGGAGACCGCCGACGCCGGTCACGTCACCTGCCACAAGGGCACCGTTGGATGCCTCGATCTGCTCTGCGGATGCTTCACCCACCGACCCAAGAACGGCACGGGCGAACGTCCGGCTCGGCGCCAGCGGAATCGACGCCGGTATCCCCCGGGCACCCGGAATGGCCTGGATCTGCTGGTCGGAGATGGTCCGGCCTTCTTCCCGCAGGGTGATCGCGGAAACGAAGGCCTGTTCACCGGCAGCCTTGACCTGCTGTACATAGGCGGCAGGATCCACTCCCACCAGTGCGGCCAGCTTGCCGGCGGAATCGGCCGGGTCCGCGCCACCGAGCTGGGGCTTGTCGATCCCCACGTTCACCACGGGACGGTAGGTGACCAGCGGGACGTCCCCGGCACCAAGGATGTCCGCGCGTTTGGGCGACTGTGAGCCCTTGGTCACGATCTCGCTGTCCGCCAGGCCGGGTGCCAGCATGGCCGGGTCCCAGACAGTGAGCCACTTGTCGCCGGACTTCTTGAAGTTTGCCGCGATGGTGTACTTCCACTCGGCGTCGCCAAACTTCCACGTGTAATTCAGTGGGGCGGATGCTTTGTCGCCGTCGAGCGTAAGCCCGCCTGCCTGGACCTGCGGCTTTTGCGGATCCAGGGCCGCGAAGACCTGGTGGAGCTGGTCGTTGGCTGCCGCAGCATCCTTGCCCTCAAAGGCCACAGATCCCACATCCAGCGCCGAGACCGCGCCGGCCAGTTGTTGCGCGGCGGCTTCCGCCCCGGACTTCCCGTCGTCGCAGGCCACCAGCGAGGTTCCGAGAATGAGCGCAGCTACGGCAAGCGAAAGTTTTGTTGATTTCCCCATCGCGCCATTATCCCCCGGGCCGGCCGCCTGCTGCGCAACTGTGTAAGCAGCGGACGGCCCAACCAAGCGCCGGCCATGCCTGGAACCTAGGCGATGCCAAGGTCAGGGACCGGCAGCTTGAAGACATCATTGAGGGCCTGCCTTGCCGCATGCATGCCCGGCATGCCTGTCACCCCCGGCCCCGGTGGGGTTGACGACGAGCAGAGGTAGACGCCCAGCAGCGGCGTCCGCCACGGGACGGGGGATATCACAGGCTTCTGGATAAGCCCCCGGACATCCATGACGCCGGCACTGAAGTCGCCCCCGATGTAGTTGCGGTTGTACTCGGCCAGCTCCGCAGCGGTGATGACATGTGATTCCACCACCAGGTCGCGGAAGCCCGGAGCGAACCGTTCCAGCTGGGCCACAATTTGGTTGGTCATGTCCTTTGTGGAGCCCGAGGGAACATGGCAGTAGGTCCAGAGGATGTGCCTGCCTGCGGGCGCCCGGCTCGGGTCGAAACGGGACGGTTGGGCCACGAGCACGTAGGGCCGTTCAGGGTGGCGTCCGGCGCTGACCTCATTTTCTGAACGCGCCAGTTCGGCCCGTGTGCCGCCCACGTGGACGGTACCGGATTCGGAAAGTCCTTCGGCCTGCCATGGCACCGGCCCGGACAGGATGAAATCCACCTTGCAGGAGCCGTTGCCGTAGCGGAAGCGGTCCAGTGCCCGCCGGTAGTGGCCCGGAAGTGATTCCCCTGAAATGTCCAGGAGACCGCGCGGCGCCACGTCCAGCAGGGTGGCCCGGGCCGCCGGAAGCTGCTCCAGCCGGTCTATCGGTGTTCCGGTGTGAATCACGCCGCCATGGGCGCGGATGTCATCAGCCAGTGCTGCCGCGATTGATGCCGAGCCGCCACGGGGGATGGGCCATCCGCCCGCATGCCCCAGGGCGCCCAGCATGAGCCCGGCCCCGGACGCGGCCAGGGACGGCAGGTGTGAGATGGCGTGGGCCGCCACCCCGCTGAGCAGGGCCGGGGCAAGTTCTTCCCTGAACCGGAGGTTCCACAGGCCGGTTCCCTGTTCCAGGGTCCGCAGCCCGTAGATGCCGGCCACGAGCGGGTTCCGGGGGATCCGGAGGATCTGGTTCTGGGTGAAGTCCATGACGTCAGCGACATGGCGGACCAGCGGTTCCATCAGCCGCCGGTACGCCGGGCCGTCCTGCCCCAGGGCTTCCGCGGTCTTGTCCAGGGACTTGTAGGCCAATGCAGCACGGCCACCCTCCAGCGGGGACCCGAAGGACACGTCCGGGGTTATCAGGTCAACCCTCCGGGACAGCTCGAAGGCGCGGAAAAAGGGGGATGCAACGGCCATGGGATGCACCGCGGAGCAGACGTCATGGAGGTGGCCGGGCTGCATCAACTCGGTGGTCCGCGTGCCGCCGCCGATCGTCGATGCTGCCTCGAAGACCTCCACCGACAGCCCGGCACGTGCCATGACCGCTGCCGCCGAGAGCCCATTGGGCCCGGAACCTACTACCGCAACATCAACCATGGGACCTTCTTTCAAAGTGAGGGTGAAGCTTTGGAAGGGAGGGCCGAAGCGGCGCGCCGCCGGATGCGCCAGCGGAACCGGTCCGGTGCGTCCGCGAAGGGCCCGCCGTGCGGGTCATCGAGGTGGTGCCTTCGGATGGGGTCGTATGCGGGGTTGTAGATGTCCCAGGTGACGCGCGCCATGAGGTACGCCACCGCGGCCATGTGCACGGCAACGGCGAGGACGTAGTACGGCATGTCCAGGTTGTGTTGCGAGGAACCTGCGCTGGTCACCTGTCCAAGGTACATCCAGATCGCGGCCCAATGCAGGGCTTCGATGCCCTGCCACATCAGGAAGTCGCGCCAGCGCGGCCGGGCCAGGGCCAGGAGCGGGATCAACCACACCACGTATTGCGGCGAATAGACCTTGCTGGTGAGGATGAAGGCCCCGACGATCAGGAATGCCAGCTGGGCCAGGCGGGGACGGCGGGGCGCGGTCAGGGCGACGGCGGCAATCCCGGCACAGGCCAGCACGAAGAACCCGGCAGACAGGATGCTGACGCCTTCGGCGCCCAGCCCGGACCAGCCCAGCCTGCCCGCCACCAGGTTGTAGGCGAACCATGCCGAGCTGTAGCCGGCGCCCCGGTCGGCACTGTACTGGAAGAAATAGGCCCAGCCGGAAGGGTTCATCAGCGCGAACGGCAGATTAACCAGCACCCACGTGGCCGCTGCACTGGCGCCGGTTACCAGCAACGGTCGCCACCTGCCCGACCGGACGGCGAGCAGCAGGATGGCTCCGAGTACCAGCACCGGATACAGCTTGGTGGCGGTGGCCAGCCCGATCAGCACCCCTGCAAGGACAAGCCGCTTCCGGGCAAAGAGGTACATGCCCATGGCAAGCAGGCAGGCGGCCCAAAGATCCCAGTTGATGGTGCCGGCCAGCACGATCCCCGGGGCCACGGCCACCATGGCCGCGTCCCAGGGCCGCCTGCCTGGCATGCGGGCAACCACCACCACGGTGACCATGGCCACTGCCGCCAGCAGCACGGCGTTGATGTCGAAGTAGGCAAGGGCCATGGTTTTGGGGTCTCCGCCCGGCACCAACCAGGCCGTAACCCCTGCGATGAGTCCTATGAGCACCGGGTATTCGAACTGGCTGCCGCTGCCCAGGATGGGGAACATCCCCGCTGCCATGCCGCGGTTCCGGAACAGCTCCGGGAAGTCCGAGTAGCAGGTGGCGTAGAACTGTGTGGGCGTCTCCCAGCCGTTGGCCCTGCAGTATCCCTTCAGCAGGATTCCCACCAAGGCTGCCAGCGCCGTGAGGACAATCAGCACCCGTTCAACGGTGAAGATGCCGGGGGAGACCACACCGGGCGCTGTCCTGGTCCCCAGCGGGCCACCGAGCACCTCCGTGAAATTCCGCAACACGTCATCACTGCGGCTGGGCACCACGATGCGGGGCCGTCGTTCATCCTCCGGCGGCTGGGTCTCGTGCATGGCATCGAGCTTACCGCCGGCCCCGTCCCAGGAGATCAGTGTCCGGCAGGATCGGGGCCGGCCGTCAGCGCAGGCCGCCCAGCTGCTGGTGCATGAGCACGAAAACATCGTTCCGGTGCTGCTCCAGCAGGGCGCTGTTGAAGGAACTGCGGCGCTGCAGGGGGCGGGACAGGAGTCCCATGATCATTCGCATCAAGGGAACCACCTCCTTTCGTTGATCATTAGGTGCAAAAGGGCACGGCGAATTAGCGCTGTTTTTGTGCGCGGGAAAGTGCAGTAAAAAGGGTGCATAAATTCCACCAGGGAATTAATCGGAATCGCACAAGAAAGCGCAATTCCAGGGGTGCCTGACTATGGCGAAGCTGAAGTGAGACCACAAAGCCGGATGCAAAATTCTCCGAGCAGGGACTATTCGAAGAAAGAGCGGGGGCTATGCCAAAAGCTTTTCCGGGAAGTCAGCGAAGAAGCGCAGCATTCCGGGCAGGCCGAGAGCCAGGGCCGAAGCCTTGGAAGGAGTCCTGGCGGGTGAGCGGATGCAGGTGCCGGTTAGCGGCGCCGCAGCAAGCCCGCGAGGGCGGCTGGGCGGCGGGAACCGGAGTAGACCGGAGCTATGCGTGCGTCATCAGCAAAGGCCGGGAACGCATTGATGGGGGCATTCCATTCGCCAGTCAAAGTCATCATTATCCCAACCTCCTTTTCTGCTGTCCGCTGCGTGGGTTGCGTTGCGGTCTGGGACCCGGGCAGATCACCGTGGGGTCAGGAATAAAGTTACCCCAGGAATCAGCGAAAGGCCAGCAATTCCCGTAAAAAGGTAAGAAGTTTATTCAAAAAGAAGATTTAGAGGCCCCAGCGCACAATAGCGGGCGTCTTTTTATCCCATCCCAGGGTGCAGACCTTGGCGGTGCCCAGGACAAAGTGCCGGCCTTCCGTGGGTGGCAATTCCAGCCAACGGGCGGTGAGGATCCGGGAGAAATGGCCGTGTGCCACGATCAGCACGTTGTCCATCCCGGATTCCAGGATCCGTCCAATGATCTTGTCCGCCCGCGCGGCCACCTCGTCCAGCGTTTCACCGTTGGGCACGCCGTGTGTCCAGATCAGGTAATCGGGGTTGTCCTTGCGGATCAGGTCCGAGCTGATGCCCTCGTAGTCGCCGTAGTTCCATTCCACGGCGAGCGGCTCGTGCCGGGCGTCAGGGAATCCGGCCAGTTCGGCCGTCCGCCGTGCGCGCCGCAGCGGAGAGGTGAGCACCAGGTCGAAGTCGACGCCGTCCAGCACCTTGCGGGCCTCCACGGCCTGCTGCTCGCCTTCCACTGTCAGGGGAAGGTCGGTCAGGCCCGTGTACTGCCCGCTCTTTGACCATTCGGTCTCACCGTGGCGAAGGATCCAGAGCTGGGGGCGCGGGGCAAAGGCGGAATTAGTCACTTGGGCTCCTCAACGGGTGAACGTTCGACGACGGCGGAAGAGGCTTCTGCCCCCGGTCCGGCAGGTGCAGATTCAGGCTGTTCGGCCCACCAGCGGAGCAGGCGCGCCTCCGCTTCCTCGGTGGGCAGCGGTCCGTGTTCCATCCGCTCGTTGAGGAGGAACTTGTAGGCGCGGCCCACCACGGGGCCCGGCTTGAGCCCCAGCAGCGCCATGATCGCGGCTCCGTCCAGGTCTGGGCGCACCGCATCCAGGGACTCCTGTTCGCGGAGTGCGGCGATCCGTTCTTCCAGATCGTCGTAGGCAAAGGACAGCCGGTCGGCCTTGCGCTGGTTGCGGGTGGTGACGTCGGAGCGGGTCAGCCGGTGCAGCCGCTCCAGCAGCGGACCGGCATCGGTCACGTAGCGCCGGACGGCCGAGTCGCTCCAGCCGGCGTCGCCGTAGCCATAGAAGCGCATGTGAAGTTCCACCAGCCGTGCCACGGCCTTGGTGGTGTCATTGTCGAACCGCAGCGCCTTCATCCTCTTGGTGGTGAGCTTGGCACCCACCATGTCGTGGTGGCGGAAGCTCACCGCTCCGCCCGGTTCGAAGCGTCGCGTAGCCGGCTTGCCGACGTCGTGCATTAATGCAGCAAAGCGCAGCACGAAGTCCGGCCCGGGCACGGGGCCCTCCGCATCGGTTTCAAGCCGGGCCGCCTGCTCCAGGACCTGGAGGGAATGCTGGTAGACGTCCTTGTGCCGGTGGTGCTCGTCGGATTCGAGGCGGAGGGCGGAAACCTCCGGCAACACGTGCTCGGCCAACCCGGTGTCCACCAGCAGGTCGATGCCTGTCCGCGGCCGCGCCCCACACACCATCTTGACCAGCTCGTCGCGCACCCGTTCGGCGGAAATGATCTTGATCCGGTCCGCCATGTTGGCCATGGCCTCACGGACGTCGTCCCGGACGGAGACCCCCAGCTGCGCGGCGAACCGGGCGGCCCGCATCATCCGCAGAGGGTCATCGGAGAAGGACGCCTCCGGAGAACCGGGCGTGGCCAGCAGGGAAGCGTGCAGGTCGCGTACGCCACCGAAGGGATCCACCAATTCCATGGAAGGCAGCTTCAGCGCCATGGCATTGATGGTGAAGTCGCGGCGCAGCAGATCATCCGTCAGGGAGGAACCGAACGCCACCACGGGCTTGCGGGACTCGGGATCGTAGGCCTCCGCACGATAGGTGGTGATCTCGATCTGGAAACCGGCCTTGCGCATGCCGATGGTGCCGAAGGCCTTGCCGATCTCCCAGAAATTGTCAGCCCATTTCTTGATCAGGGCTACGGTCTGGTCGGGTGTGGCGTCGGTGGTGAAGTCCAGGTCGGGGGAGGTCCGGCCAAGGAACAGATCACGCACGGGACCACCCACAAGGGACAACTCGTGGCCGGCGTCCACGAAGCGCTGCCCGAGCTCCAGGACCACCGGATCCACCTTGAAGTCGACGGTGTGGGTATCAATCTTGTGATGTGCGTGCGACATAGTTCCTTAAGCTTGGCAGAAACCAGCGCGGCGGCAGTCCAAAAAAGCGTCACGATCCGCGCTGATTCGCCTTCCCCGCCAAAAAGTACGTCATATCCCGTCCATCTTCGTGTCATGTTCCGGTCATCACAGGAGGGCAACAGTCGTTAGAGTGGACTCCATGGCCCATCCAGTACCGAGCGCTCCAGGCAGGAGGACAAACGCACCGTTGCCGTCGGCAATCGGGGCGCACGTTGCCCCTGCCCAGCAATCGGCGCCGGCGTCCTTGCCCACGGTGGAGGAAGTCTCCGCCGGCGGCGTCGTGGTGGACACGTCCGACGCCGAACTGAGGGTGGCGATCATCGCCCGCCTTAACCGGGGTGGCCGGCTCGAGTGGTGCCTGCCCAAGGGCCATCCGGAGGGCAAGGAAAACAACGAAGAGGCCGCGGTCCGGGAAATTGCCGAGGAAACCGGCATCGAGGGCATCATCCTGGCCCCCCTGGGCAGCATCGACTATTGGTTCACCGTCAGCGGACACCGGGTGCACAAGACCGTGCACCACTACCTCCTGCGCGCCACCGGCGGCGAGCTCACCATCGAGAACGATCCGGACCAGGAAGCCGTGGACGTCGCCTGGGTGCCCATCCAGGAACTGGCCCGGAAGCTGTCCTTTCCCAACGAACGCCGCATCGCCGACCTCGCCCGCGAAGTCCTGCCGGGACACCTCTAAGCCCGGACGCCGCCGTCGTCATTGCGGTGTTAAGTGCCTGCGGGTGAGACGATGAAGTCGATGTCAGCTACCAACTTTCCTTCCGACCGGTCCGGCCGGCCCGATGATTCGGCACCCGACGGCGTGCCCCCCGAGCCAGCTGCGCCGGACATCGACCAGCCCGCAGCAGCGGGAGCCAGCGAGACGCGTTCCAGCGCCATCATGGCTGCGGGCACGCTGGTGTCGCGTTTCCTGGGCTTCGGCAAGACCTGGATGCTGGGAACAGCCCTGGGCCTTGGCTCAACGGTCAATGACACGTTCATCAACGCCAACAACCTGCCCAACCTGATTTTCCTGCTGGTGGCCGGCGGCGTGTTCAATGCGGTGCTGGTTCCGCAGATCATCAAGGCGAGCAAGGCTCCGGACAGGGGAGCGGATTACATCAGCCGGCTGCTGACGCTGGCTGTCCTGCTCCTGTTCGGCCTGACGGCACTGGTCACCCTGGCGGCCCCGGGGGTCATTGAGCTGACCACCCAGGGCTACTCGCCGCAGCAGAAGGCACTGGCGGTCGCGTTCGCCTTCTGGTGCCTGCCGCAGATCTTCTTTTATGGCCTCTACGCCCTGCTCACCCAGGTCCTGAACGCCAATGGCGCGTTCGGACCTGCCATGTGGGCGCCTATCCTGAACAACCTGGTGTCGATCGCAGGGTTGGGCATGTTCATTTGGATCTTCGGCACGAACAAGGTCAGCCCCCACACCCTGGACAACTGGGGGCCCACCCAGACGCTCCTGGTGGCCGGGTTCTCCACTATCGGCGTGCTGTCCCAGACCGCCATCCTGCTGGTTCCAGTTTTCCGGTTGAAGCTGGGTCTCCGTCCCCGGTTCGGGTGGCGGGGCGTGGGACTGGGCCACGCTGCCCGGCTGAGCGTCTGGACCCTCCTGACGGCCGCCGTCGGGCAGCTCGCCTTCCTGTACGTCATGCGCATCGCCACCATCCCCGGCGCCGAACGCATCCGGCTGCAGGAGGCGGGGGACCCGTCCGCCTCCACCCTTCCCGGCAATGCCGTGCTCGAGGTTGCCAGCCAGCTGTACCTGCTGCCGCACTCAATCATCGCGCTGTCCCTGGCCACTGTCCTCTTTAACCGGATGACCAGGGCGTCGCAGGACGGCAACCGCGCGGAACTGCGCGACGCCCTCTCGCACGGCCTGCGGACTATGGCCGTGGCCACTGTTTTCGGTGCCCTGGCACTGTTCGCCCTGGCCGGTCCGCTGGGCATGTTTTTCTCCGGCGGCCTGCGCCAGGACGGCGTCATGCTGGCCCAGACGCTCACCATCCTGGCCCTCAGCACGCCGTTCATGAGCGCCAACTTCATGATGTCCCGCGTCTTCTACGCCAACGAGGACGCCCGCACGCCTTTCTACGTGCAGCTGCTTCTCGCAGTCGTGTACGTGGCCGGTGCGTTCGTCATCCAGTTCCTGCCGGTGGGACAGATCATCTATGCCATTGCCGTCCTGTACATGGTGGGCAACATCCTCTCGGTGGTCATCAGCGCGTTCTTCCTGCGGCGCATGCTGGGCAGCCTCGACGGGCCGCGGATTGCCAACTCGTACATCCGGATGGGGTACGCAGCCCTGGGTTCGGCCATTGCCGGCGCCGGCGCCCTGTGGCTGATGGGCAGCTACAACCCGGACGGTTTCGCGTGGAGCGGGCGCCTCCAAGCGCTGGTGACGGTAGCCATCGCAGGGCCGGTCATGCTGGCCGTCTACTTCCTGCTGCTGCGGCTGTTCCGCGTCTCGGAGCTGAGCGACATGCTCCGGCCCCTGCTGGGACGGCTTGGCCGCGGCGGCCAGGCCCCTGCGCCGGAAGCCGGGGACGCGCCGTCGTCCGCTCCTGCCGAAGGTTCCTCCGGGCACCGTCCTGAACGGGCCACCACCTCCGTGGACACCGGCCTCATCCCCCGGATTTCCGGCGAGTTCGATGCCGTCTCCTTCCGTGCGGGCCCCGATCCGGAGCGGGGTTCCCGCCGCCAGGAAACGTACGACGGCGGCAGCCAGCAAGGTGCCGAGGGCGGCTACCTGCCGGTCGAGGACCAGCCAAGCACGGCTCGGGGCGGCCTGCTCAGCGAACGGATCCCGCTCCCCGGCCGCCGGACCTACCAGGGGAAAGCCGGCGAAAACCCGTATTTCAGCAGCCGGCGCAAGCGCAAAAAGTAACGCGAATGTGCCCCGGAGCCCGTCTTCTCCGCGGCCGTCCGGGGCAGATCAGCTAGGATCGAACAGGTACAGGGGTAGTTGCATTCAGGGTTGGCCGTGCGCGGCGCCTGAACGGCGGTTGCGTCATAGAGGCCGGCAATCCCGGACAGTCTAGGAGGAACACGTGTCCAACCCGATCGATGTCGGATCAGTACTGGGCGGCCGCTACAAGGTCACCGCCACAGTGTTGGCCTCGCATGACCACGATCTGGTGCTGGACGGTGTGGACCAGGTCCTCAACCGCCCGGTCAGCATCCTGGTTGCCGGACCGGAAAACACCGAACAGGTTGCCCAGAGCGCCCGCGAAGTGGCCACCGGCGAACGCCCTGGCACCGTGCAGGTCCTGGACCTTGGCGTGACCGAGGACACCACCTACCTCATCACCAACCACACGTCCGCTGCCGACCTGCTGGATCTGGTGGTTACCTCGAATCCGCCCTACGTTGAGCCCTTCTTTACGGACACCCTGGGCAGTGAAATCTTTGGCCAGCCCCGGTCCCACGAGCCTGAGCCGTACGACGAGGAAGACCACGTCGAGGCCGGGTACATCAATTACGCCGATTCGCACCCCAGCCAGGTTGATCCCTACCGTTCCGGTCCCGCTGTACCGCCCCGGCCTTCCGTTCGCCCCGCAGCACAGCAACCTGGTCCGCAGCAGGCTGGCTCTCAGCAGCCTGCCTCTCAGCCGCCTGCCTCGAACGGCCACCGCGGTGCCGGAGCTGCTGCGGGTGCAGCCGCCGGTGTTGCTGGTGCTGCCGCTGCTTCCGGTGCCGCAGCATCAAAGACGGGGTTGGGAGCCTCCCGGGTCGACCCGGATGCCACCGCCGCCCAGCCGGTAACCAATCGTGCTCCTTCTCCGTCTGAACGTGCTGGTTCCGCGGAGACAGACACGGGCCCGAACGATACGGCGGCCGTCGGCAGCACCCAGGCCCACCCTGCCGCGGAGCAGCGCAAGCCAAAGGTTTCCCTGTGGTCCGACGACGACTACACACACGCGGGGGACCAGGACCGCTACGAGGACACCGACGAAGCACAGCAGGAGCCGCGGCCGGTCAAGAGCAAATCTGCCCTGTTCGCCCGCGCGGCAGCACCCGCTTCCGCGGGAGTCTCCTTCGCTGACCGGGACGACTACGACGATGACCGGGATGAATCCCAGAACCAGCCCCGTTCCATGCGTTGGCTGGTTGGGGGTTTGCTGGCCGTGGTTCTGATTGCTGGCCTGATTTTTGCCGTCACCAACCTGGGCAGCCTATTCACCTCCGAACCACAGGCCCAGCCAACGGCCGCACCGGCAGCGAGCACCACTGCACCGCAGGCATCCGCGCCGGCAACGCAGGCAGCTCCCTCAAAACCACCGGTAGTTCCGCCGGCCATCGAGAGTGTCAGCAGGCAGGGTAACTTCGACTTTGCCGCCACTTTCGACCGCGACTTGATCAAGGCGTACGACGGCAACGCCGCAAGCTACTGGTCCGACATGGAGTTCGCCACGGAGAACTGGGGCGGCCTGGCCCCGCAGGGTGTTCCCCTCGTGGTGAAGCTGAAGAGCCAGTCCACTGTCTCCTCCATCACGCTCTCCCAGCTTGGGGGATCGGGCGGCAACATCAGCGTGTACACCAATGACCAGCCCACCACGGACGGTGCCAAGCTGGTTGGGACCAACAGCTTCACGTCCACGGACCTGAACATGCCCCTCCCGGAGCCCGTGCAGGCACAGTATGTCATTGTGTCCATCAACTCACTGCCCAAGCTCGCGGCACCCAAGACCCGTTACGGCTACGGCCTCCGGCTGGCTGAGATCAAGGTCCAGTAGGGCGGGAGCCTGGGCGGCTTTACGACTCCGCATGTTGCTGCCGGGCGCGAACCAGCCTGGCTGGGAATGTAGTCTGGAAAGTGCGCCCTGACTGCAACTATCTCTCATGCTGTCGGGGGTTTGCCTTGCCCAGGCGCTGGAATATTCAGCACGCGGACGCAGTTGTGCCATGTGGCCGGCCTCCACAGGGAGGCGAGTCGAACAAGGAAGAGGTTCACGGTCCAGTGACCATCGAAGAGAAGACGGCGTCGGATGTTCGCGACGTCATCATTGTGGGCTCGGGCCCGGCGGGCTATACGGCGGCCGTCTATACCGCCAGGGCGGACCTCAAGCCACTGTTGTTGGCCGGGTCGGTTACTGCCGGCGGCGAGCTAATGAACACCACGGACGTGGAGAACTATCCTGGTTTCCCAGAGGGAATCATGGGCCCGGACCTGATGGAGAACTTCGAGAAGCAGGCCGCCCGCTTTGGGACGGAGATCCAGTTTGAGGATGTAACCGCGCTGGAGCTGGAGGGGCCGGTCAAGACGGTCACCATCGCCACGGGGGAGACCTTCAAGGCGAAGGCCGTCATCCTCTCCACCGGCTCTGCATACCGGGAGCTGGGACTGCCCAATGAGAAGCGGCTGTCCGGTCATGGTGTTAGCTGGTGTGCAACCTGTGACGGTTTCTTTTTCAAGAATCAGGACATCGCTGTCATCGGCGGTGGTGACTCCGCCATGGAAGAAGCCCTCTTCCTTACGAAGTTTGCGAAATCGGTCACGGTTGTCCACCGTCGCGACACCCTCAAGGCTTCCAAAATCATGGCTGACCGAGCCTTGGCCCACGAAAAGATCAGTTTCATCTGGAACAGCACTGTTGCTGACGTGCTGGGAACCGACAAGGTCACCGGTCTTCGGTTGAAGAATTTGCTGGACGGCACGGAGTCGGAGCTTGCCGTTACAGGTGTCTTCGTGGCGATCGGCAACGACCCGCGAACTGACCTGGTCAAGAACGTCCTCGACCTGACCGCGGAAGGGACCATTGCAGTAGAGGGTCGAAGCTCCAAGACAAGCCTTCCCGGCGTATTTGCTGCCGGCGACGTTGTGGATCCCACCTACCGCCAAGCGATTACCGCTTCTGGTTCCGGATGTGTCGCAGCAATCGACGTCGAACACTACCTGGCAGACCTGCCGGTTTGATCCGCGCACTGTTATCCGAAGAGAAAGATAGGTTATGAGCAACGCTAAAGATGTAACTGACGCAAGTTTCGGCACTGACGTTTTGTCGGCCGAGAAGCCGGTAATCGTGGATTTCTGGGCGGAATGGTGCGGCCCCTGCCGCAAGCTGGGCCCCATTCTGGATGAGATTTCCGTCGAGTACGGTGAAAAGGTGGACGTCGTCAAGGTAAACGTTGACGACAACCCCGCGATCGCTGCGGAGTACGGAATCACCTCCATTCCTGCCGTTTACCTCTTCCAGGGTGGCCAGGTGAAGAGCACCGTCATCGGAGCAAAGCCGAAGCAGTTTTTCGAGAAGGAATTTGCTAACGTCCTGTCCTAGGCTAGAGCGCCCATGGTGAACAGGGGTTTCCAGTAGGAGTGGCCATCGCCGGGAGGCGGTGGCCACTCTTTTATGTGCAGGGCGTTCGGTGCCTGTTTGGGTTCTATTTGTACGGGGTCGAGTACCCTCCTCATACGCTGCGGTGCCGCTGCCAGCGGCGGTAGCTACCAGGGGTGCCTGTTTCACGTGAAACATGCCTCCTTGCCCCTGGCTGATGTGCACCGTTGGTTGCAAGGGTGAGTGCTAGTGGGATGCGCCCTCTGAATTGAACGACCCGGGCCTACGACATCGACATGACCGTCATGTTCCTGTGGTTTTAGGGACCCCATCTACACGACAAACCAAAATCCAGGTCGAGTCGGGTATATGCGCCTCGTGAACGTACTGAAGCCATCGCATCAACTGTAAGTAGCTCGCTTCGATTGCGCACCGTCCCGCCTGCCGCGGTCACCCGATGTTTCACGTGAAACCAAGTGCCTAGCCACAGCCCGTATGGCGGGAGGGCACACGCGAACATACCACGGCAACATACTCTCGACTAGATACTCAAGGGCGGCCGTGGGCTCGGGCCCAAGAATTGACCCAGATGCGTTGCGCGTACAGACCGTCGCGCCACTCAAGAGCAGCAGCTGTGAATTGCACTGTTCTATGGCAGTCGCTGCATTTGGCATTCCACAGGTTTTCAAATCCTGGGCGCGGAGTTTTAGGGCGGGTTGCAGACTAGGCTCATCACCACGCTTGAACTCCGCGCTGGCTGCACACTGGCCTCTTACCGTACAAGGAATCGCCATCTCGGTTCCGACTCGTTGACCGTCAGCCGGACAACTAGGGTCTATCGAGCCGCCCTCCTCGTCCGCTGGAACCGCGCCTACGGGAACAGCTTCAGTAGTTCTACGTTCCTCGTCCAACTGTCGACGCGACCTCGCTCGAAGACTGAGAGGCACTATGTCCAAGCCGCCGCACGATACCTACACACAAGCAAGCCGTGGTGAGCGGCGCGAATGGTAGGCACTCCCTAGCCGGGCGCCCCCACAGCCGAGGCCCTGGCCCTTCACAGGGCACGGATCCGATCCGTTTTGATGTTGATGGAGCCTGCAATGAGCTCGAGCCACGCCAGTCCGGTAGCAAGCGCTTGCGGCGACATTGCCCACACCAAGGGAGCTGCAGAGATACACCGGTCGCACACCCACCCACGTGCATCCTGCCCACAGGAAGACCCGGCGAACAGAGCGATTGCCAGGCATGGAGGAGCAGCCCCACCAGAGCGGCCATTCAGCATGGGGGACCACTCCAAGCAGCGCTTGCCGCCGCGATGGTGCTTGTTTCACGTGAAACAGGCAGCGCTTTTGATGTGCTGTTTCACGTGAAACGGCTTGGGTGGAGCAGCCTTCGGGCGTATGAGCTTCAGGTAGAGGCAGGGCTGCTTCACATGCAGATTGACCGTACCCCAGCTCAGCTATAGATGACTGCTCTGGTCGGCGCAGATACGGTTGGGAATCCTCCGGCTTGCGGCCTCGTATTTAAGGGCAGCGACATGTCTGGCGAAGCATGCCAGCCGCCGCGGCCACTACTGATTACCGAACTGGCTGCGATGATTCCAAGGGAGGGGATGTGGAATGCGACCCAGTCCAACCTCTCGGGGTTCTTGCCATCCTCATGGCTAGTCGCCACCTAGGAGCGCCCACGGATTATGGGCCGTGTAGGGATCCATGCGATGTAGATTGAGACACCGAATGAGCGGCGCCAACATGCGCGAGTACACAGCGTCTACTGCAGTCACTAGCGACAGGACGGGGGAGGAGGATGGGGCGAAGGCAGACTGCCGCAGCTGGCTTTTTCCCCAGCCTTATCCACAGGGTCGCGGATCAGTATCCACAGCGTTGTCCACAGGCTCAGGCGGGCCGATCGCTGGCAGACGTGCGGCTAGCGGAAGCCAGTCCAGTGGATGCCTGCTGCTCAAATACGGCAACTACCAACCTTGAAGCCGCCGGTGCTGTTCGCAAGAGCGGCTCCAGCACCCGCTAGGTGAGATTTAGCAACTGCTATACGTCTCAGCAGGTATTCCGGCCTCCTATACGCCTGACCACTTCCTTTGTTTCACGTGAAACGTAGGAACGTCTTGCAAGCAAGCTGGAAGCATACAGACGAGAATTCGTCTGGGCAGCGCCTCCCGAGACGCAGGGCGACCTGGAGCGACCCGATCCATCTGTGAGCCTATCCACAGAGTTATCCACAGCGCTATCTACCGCCCACGCGGGGCTCGTGCACGCGAGCGTCTGATAACGAAGAGCCTCTAGACCTGTACTCATACCAGTCCAACCCAGGAAGCTCGTGAGTCGACAGACTAGGACGAGTTGGGCGTCGGCGCGCCGCTGATTACTTGAAGCCACCCACGCCCCGACGCGTCGCAAAAGGAGTAGGGAGCCGAAAGTCTTGCTCGACACGCAGGCCAAAAGTTTGGCAGATGCCGGTTGAAGTGGACCCCCTACTCCAGCAACTAGTGCGTATGGACAGGAATCCCCGCTGTGCCTCGGGATCCACATGGCTGAGGCGATGGCCCACTATCGTGTGTACTGGCAGCCCTTCCGAAGGGGGAAGGTTTGAACGGCGTGACCGCTCTTCCTCGAGCAGACGCAGGACCTCTACTACGGTGGCATCGGTACCTGCATCCGACTGAGGCAACCACGGGTCTGTGCCGGGCGACCACCGAATAGAGACACCGAAAGTGTGACCCAGAGGGACATGGTGACCGTCCATCGCTACACAAAACTCCTAAACACGGCGATTGCCAGAGACGGTCTGCTGTGCCTCCCACGGACATCCGGCTCCATCACAAGTGCGGCGAACCGATGTCCAGGCCCACGCTGAGATCGGGCAGCGCCGCAATGTCATCCCTCACAGTAGCCGGCGACTACGGCTACCGAGGAGGTCGGGAACGGCGGTGGAAGAGTTTCACGTGAAACAGGTTCGGCCAGCGTGTCCGTGCCTGGGGGAGCGCTTCGTCGCCCTCACACGGGCCTTGGAAACTGAAAGGGTACCCCTAGCAGCGGTGAACCAGCCCGCCGCCAATGAAAACAAACCAAGCTTGTAGGGTGCTCCTTATGTTTCACGTGAAACCGACGCGTCAACTGCAGGGCCGGCAAGCCCACGTCTGCTGCAAGCGTTACCCGCATGTCTCTGACAGCCTGGAACGCTGGAATGGGGACAGGCATAAAAATGAAGTCCCGGCAGCTAGGCGCGCAGGTCAGAGCGCATTGGATGGACTTGCCGTGTCGGCAGCTACGGAGCAGCAGACTGGGCTGAGTGCAGCAACGTCGATTCCCACTGGGGCAGTCAGTTTGCGAAGAGCACGCTGCCGAGTGGATTCCTCAAAGCCACTGATCAAGATGCGAGCCTGGACCATAAACCCGCCTCGAATCCCGCGCGCACGACTTCTCGCGTGCGACTTCGCCTAGTGCTCCGGTTGTATGAAGAGGCAGCGGGGCTGTATCCACCAAGAGCCACTCGCCTCCGTATCGCTTATTCGCTTAGTTGTTCCGCTGGATGGAACTTGCGAATGGACCGCCAGCCACGAGATTCTTGCGCCCTCGCACTACGATTCAATCATCACGGATGGGGCCGGCGCTGCTCCATGCGACGGCCACGCGAACGCGGTCGACTAGCACATGCGGCAAACGTTGAACCGTCGCGCGTCAGCAAAGGCGTTGTGGGCGTGGTATCTGCGAATGAGGGACTAGCGCGTATGCAAGCCTCCCGTTGGCATCGTTTCACGTGAAACACAAGGCGTTGGGCCTTGGGAGTAAGACCGACAACTCGCGCGTACATCTTCTAATCGTGAATACGGCGTTTATCCGTAACGAATCGCATGTTCATACCCGTCATTTGCTGCCCGCGTGCAAGAGAACGCCGCCCCTTTGATGGGATTTTTGCGCCCTATGTCACCCGCTGGTGCGGGCGGCCGCCAACGGTTCCCCAAAGAAGGAGATAACCACCCTCACTGCTGCCGAGCACCCCGCGACTTGACTGCCGCCGCTACCGAGCAGCCTTCCCGATGGATACCCCGACTAATACCCACTGAGAATTTTGAACTACACCGGCGGCTACGCAAACAGCACGCTAACTGAAGATGCTTTGCACCCTTAAGCGGCTCGGCGGTCACTCAGCGGTCCGACGCTAACACCAGCGAGCAGGGATTCGAGGAGCAACGAAAAGGGCCCGGTTCACGACGAACCGGACCCTTTTGCTGTGGCGATTAGTTGGTGGACCCAGGAGCCAAAACATCCATGATGCGGTTCAGGTCCTCAACGCTGGCAAACTCGATGCTTACCTTACCTTTCCTTACGCCAAGGGAGATCTTGACGTTGGTGTCCAGGCGGTCGGAGAGCGAAGACGCCAGGTAGTCCAAGCGCTCATGCCGGGCGCCGGGGCGGGGAATGTTGTTCTTGGCAGGCTTTGCAGGATCCTGGTACAGGGTGACCGCCTCTTCTGTGGCTCGCACAGACATACCCTCTGCAACGATTCGCTGCGCCAGCCGTTCCATTGCTGCAGCGTCGGGAAGCGACAAAAGGGCGCGTGCGTGACCTGCGGAGAGCACTCCGGCAGCAACCCGTCGCTGCACCAACGGCGGCAACTTCAGCAGGCGAAGAGTGTTGGATACCTGCGGTCTGGAACGGCCAATGCGATCCGCCAATTGCTCATGGGTGGTACCAAAATCCTCCAAGAGCTGCTGGTACGCCGCCGCCTCTTCCAGCGGGTTCAGCTGGCTGCGGTGGAGGTTTTCGAGAAGCGCGTCACGGAGAAGGTCATCATCCGTCGTGTCTCGGATGATCGCCGGAATGGTGTCCAGCCCTGCGGCCTGGACTGCACGCCAGCGGCGTTCGCCCATGACGAGTTCGTAGGGTTCGCTACCGGTTTCGGTTGACGTGCGAACCACGATTGGCTGGAGAACGCCGATTTCACGAACCGAGTGCACCAATTCGGCCATGTCGTCTTCATCGAAGACATTGCGGGGCTGCTTCCGGTTCGGGTGGATGTCCGAGACCGGGATTTCAGCGAAACGGGCACCGGGGACTTCCACCAGCTCAACACCGGAGTCGGGGGCCGCACCAGTCTCAGCCGGCTCCTCAGGGCCTAGGGGGTCGTCCCGTTTTGGCACTTCCGGATCTTCCACGATGGCAGAAGGTTCAGCGGCAGCAGCCTTGGATGCCGCGGCGGGGGACTTCCTGGCAGGAGCCTTCTTTGCCGGAGCGGGCGCAGCCGCAGGGGCCTTCTTATCATCGCTGCTCTTGCCGGCAGGAGCCTTGGAGGCAGCTGGCTTAACCGAAGACGGAGGGGTAGTAGGCGTTTCCGCCTCCTGCGTCCTGGTCGCTGCTGCGGCTGTTGGCTGCTCCGTGGGTTCTGTCTTCCTGCGGCCCTCCGGAAAGAACAAGTCCACAGGCCGCGATACCGCCCCACCGTTACCGGAACCATTGGTTGCGGCGGAACTTGGAATCAGCGCGCCAAGACCGCGGCCTAGGCCCCGTCGCTTCTCGCTCATGGGTAAATCCCTCCAGTGGTAGAGCCAGGCTGGGCCTCGCTCCGTGCGTTGCGGTATTGAAGATTTTAGCGTTCCGCTATTTCAGCGGCGGCTTCCAAATAGGACAGGGCACCACTTGAGGACGGATCGTACGTCATGACCGTCTGCTGGTAGCTGGGGGCTTCGGAGATCCGGACAGACCGCGGAACCACGGCGGAGAGAACCTGTTCGGGGAAGTGCTGGCGTACCTCCGCGGCAACCTGGGCAGCAAGGTTGGTACGGCCGTCATACATGGTGAGCAGGATGGTTGACACAACGAGGTCCGCGTTGAGGTGCTTCTGGATCATCTCGATGTTCTTCAGGAGCTGGCTCAGGCCCTCCAACGCGTAGTACTCGCACTGAATGGGGATCAGTACCTCGCTGGCTGCACAAAAAGCGTTTACGGTCAGCAGGCCGAGGCTGGGCGGGCAGTCGATGAACACATAGTCCAGCCGCTCCTCGCCGCTCTTCTCGCGTTCCTTGGCATAGACATCAATGGCCCGGCGCAGCCGCTGCTCACGGGCCACAAGGGACACGAGCTCAATTTCGGCCCCTGCAAGGTGGATCGTGGCCGGCGCACAGATGAGTTTTCCAATATCCGGGCACGGGGCTACGACGTCGGCAAGAGGGACATCGTTGATCAGGACGTCATAGATGCTGTCCACGTCAGCGTGGTGCTCGATGCCCAAAGCCGTGGAGGCATTGCCCTGGGGATCGATATCGATGACCAGCACATTGAGTCCCGCAGCTGCCAAGGCGGCTGCGATGTTGACCGTGGTGGTGGTCTTGCCCACGCCGCCCTTCTGATTGGACACCGTAAAGATCCGAGTCTTTTCAGGGCGAGGGAGCTGGCGCCCCATTAGGCGTTCACGGCGCTTCGTCTCATGGGCAAGCTCCCGTGCGATGGGGCTGGAATCATCGATAGCGTCAATGACGTTGGACCGACCGCCACCGGTTGTTTCACGTGAAACTGCCTTACCAGACGCTGCAGAGACACCCGTTTTCGGATGATTTCCACCCCGGGCAGGAGCCGTGCCGACACCGGCAAGCCCGGACCCAGCGACAGAACGTGCCGACCCCAAAGACACAAACGGCGGGATCCGTTGTGCGGAGGCTTCACTACTGGTCACTGGGGCACACTCACTCTCGTTCAGCCAATTTTGCTGCCGTTGTCTAGCCTAGCCGCTCCTGCCTGCTGACAGCCGTCAGCGGGCCCGGGTCAGGACTTCTTTTGGGACTTGTTCACCACGATGCGGACCACGGTAGTGGGCTCCTCGAGGAGGTTGTCACCTGCTGTCACCACCGAGGTCTCCACGCCACCCAGCTTACGGATGGTCTTGGCCGCCTTCTCGATTTCCTCCCCGGCGCTGCGTCCCTTGATGGCCACCACTTCACCGTGGCCGCCGAGGAGCGGGATGGTCAGGCCGGCCAGGTTGGTCAAGGCCGAAACGGCACGGGCGGTTACCACGTCAGCCTCAACCTGTCCTACGGCCAGCTCCGCGCGTGTGCGCATAACCGTGACATTGTCCAGTCCCAGGTCATCCACCACTTCCTGGAGCCAGATCACGCGGCGTTCCAACGGTTCGATGAGCGTCAGCTCAAGGTCCGGTCGTGCGATGGCCAGGCATAGTCCAGGCAGTCCGGCGCCGCTTCCGACATCGGCAACATGGCTTCCCTGGGCAATTTCGCTTTCGATGACCGCACAATTGAGGACGTGCCGGCTCCACAGCCTGGGAACCTCCCGCGGCCCAATAAGGCCGCGCTCGGTTCCGGACGTGGCCAGATGCTCCACGTACCGCTTGGCCAGGTCCAGCCGGTCACCGAAGATTTTCTCAGCAGCGCGGAGTTCTGCTGCCGTGATGTCAACCATGATTATCGGGTCAGCTTCCCTAGTCCGCGGATACAACGATGTGTCGGTCGGCGCCTTCGCCCTCGGACTCGCTGACCAAGCCAAGGTCGGCCACGGCGTCGTGGACGATCTTGCGTTCGTAGGCGCTCATCGGTTCCAGTGCCACCGACTTGCCGGTTTCCTTTACGGACGCTGCAGCATCTTCGGCAATCTTCTGCAGGTGGCCAGTGCGCTCCTGCCGGTAGCCGTTGATGTCCAAAACAAGCCGGGACCGGTTTTCCGTGGCTGAAAGGACTGCCAGTCGGGTCAGCTCCTGGAGCGCTTCAAGGACCTCACCGTCTTCGCCAACCAGGCCTTCGAGCCCTTCGGCTTCCTCGTCGGCCACGATGGAGATGTAGGTGCGGCCGTTGCGGACTTCAATGTCGATGTCGCCGTCGATATCGGCGATGTCCAGCAGTTCCTCCAAGTAGTCTGCAGCGACGTCCCCCTCTTCCTCGAGGCGGCTGGCGGCGGAAACCTTGGCGGCGGAAGCATCCTGGTTCACGGAATCGTCCTGATCTTCGATCTCTTCAGAAAAGGCGTGCTCGGTGCTCTCGGCAGACATTACTTCTTCTTCCTGTTCTTGCGCTGGGGCTGGACGCGCTGTCCCTTAATCTCAACTGCGGCGGCCGCGGCGTCGTCGGCTGCCTCTTCCCGCTTGCCGCTCAGGACGGAAAGTGCGGGCAGGCCCTTGGCGGCACGGCGCTCGGCGAGGGCCTTGGCTGCGGGGGATCCCGGCGTCGGCATGCGGCGGATGACGAAGAACTGCTGGCCCATGGTCCAAAGGTTGGTGGTGGTCCAGTAGATGAGGACACCGATGGGGAAGTTGATGCCACCCACACCGAAGACAATCGGCAAGATGTACAGCATCATCTTCTGCTGGCGCATGAACGGGCTGGCCATGGCTTCTTCGGACATGTTCTTGGCCATGATCTGCTTCTGGGTGATGAACTGCGAGGCCGTCATGGCCAGAATCATCACGATGGACAGGATCCAGACAGCCATCTGGTTGCCGCCGCCGCCATGCAGCAGGGATGCAGACAGGGGCGCACCGAAAATGCTGGATTCGTCGAACTGCACCACTTGTTCGTGGCTCATCGCCCCGATGCCGGCACCGGTCTGGCGTGCGGCCGTGATTCCTGACAGCACCTGGAACAGCGCGAAGAAGAACGGCATCTGGATCAGCATGGGCAAGCAGGCGGAGAACGGGTTGGTGCCGTGCTTCTTGTACATGGCCATCTGTTCCTGGGCCATGGCCTGCCGGGACAACTGGTCAGTCTTGCCTTTGTATTTGTCCTGGAGCTTCTTGAGGTCCGGCTGCAGCAACTGCATGCCGCGCTGGGCCTTGATCTGCTTGACGAACACCGGGATCAGGGCGGCACGGATCACCAGCACCAGCCCAATGATGGACAGCGTCCAGGTCCAGCCATTCGCGGCGGGCATCCCGATAGCACTCAAGCCATCGTGGAATCCAATCATGATGATGGAAACCAGCCACTTGAACGGGGCCATGATTGTTCCAAAGAAGTCCATACTTATCCCTATTCGTCAGGCCGCACTGCGGCCTTCTTCATCAGTCCGAGCAACCAGGTAAATGTCCGGATTGTTCAGCACAACAATTGTGGGGGTCTGGCCTTCCGGCCATTCCCGGCGGCCGGCGGGGACGTGGTCCACTCCGCCGGCGTTCCATGGGTGGCAATGACCAAGGCGCCGGACTGCGAGCCAGCTTCCCTTGACTGCCCCGTGGACAGTGACCGCTTCAAGGGCATACGCCGAGCATGAAGGGAAAAATCGGCAGACCGGACCATACAAGGGAGAAACCACCTTGCGGTAAGCGATCAGCAGGAGAATGAGGATGTTCCGGGGCAGGTTCCAGAGGAACCTCCCGACGGCGGCCAACACTCTGTGGGAACGGACGACGACGGCAGTGGCGTTAGGCACGCGTTGTCCCCTCCTGTGTTGTACCGGCCGAACCTTTGGCGGCAGCCCGCGAAGGGCGGCCGGCCAGCCGGTTCAGCGCAGATCCCAGTGCAGCGTTGTAGTCCGACAGCAGCTGGTCCCAGCTGGCAGTGGCAGACGCAGGAAGCGCCCGCACCACGATGGCGAGGCCCGTACCGTGCTCGCGCAGCGACGCAGCAGCTGCTTCTCTCAGTCTCCTCTTAACGAGGTTCCTGACTACAGCGTTCCCTACACTCTTGGAAACAATGAACCCGATCCGGCTGGGTTCGTCGGCAGCAATAGCTGCCGCATATAACACTACGTTCCGGCGCCCATTGCGGACACCGGAACGTACAGTTGTTGAAAAATCGGTTGAGGTCCTCAGGCGGTTGCGGGCGGCCAGCACCTTAAACTCGCAAGGGGATGTCTACCGACGAGCCAGTAATTTAGGCCGACAGTTCGGTGCGGCCCTTGCCACGACGGGCTGCCAGGATGGCACGGCCGGCACGGGTACGCATACGAAGGCGGAAGCCGTGCTTCTTGGCTCGACGGCGGTTATTCGGCTGAAAAGTCCGCTTGCTCACGTTAGTTACTCCAGTGGATCAAAGGTGCGCCCACCCGATCAGTATGGGGAAGAACTGGCCGACGCTAAGTTTTGTATATGCACGCTTCCCCCAGCTGACCAGGCGCACTGCGACTGGAAAGTTCATACGGGGCCAAAAAGCGGACACAAAGGACTTCACAACGTTAGGGCAATCCGCAGCCCGGAGTCAAACCGGAAGCTGCCTCCCGAGCTGTCCCCAGCTGTGCCTAAGTATCCCCAACAGCCTGTGGATGAAGTGGCTCACAGGGCCTTCCGGAGAACCACAACAGTGTAATTATCCACAGCCGGATAGCCAGCTATCTTCTAGGCTTTTCATCCCCTAGAGTGTCCCAGTAGCCGATTATCCACGGGTTGTGCATAACCCTGTGGATGAAGTTGGGCCAGGACCCTGGTTCCGGACTTGGCTGCAGGCAATGCAGGCAAAGCAAGTTTTGAGGGAACCGATTG